>JAENYK010000037.1 GCA_016841825.1 Halothermothrix sp.
AAATTGAATTTCTAGAACTCAGATTATTGTTTTTTAGCTAGATGAATAATTCGGGTATAAATAAAAGTGAATATAGTAGTAGTAGTATACCGCAGGGAGAAAATGCTTCGACTGGGAATATGCACGTGAATATTCATTCATCGGAAGTGGCTGATCTGGAGATGCTCTACATGGATACCCATGGTGTGGACAAGTTTAGTGGAGATACTACCAAGATGATAATTGCATTACTGTCACGTTGGGGCTATGAGTATGTTAAAAAGCAAATGGAGTACGCCAAAGTGAAGATCGAAGAGTTTGCTCTAGGGTATCACCCGTCGGAAGATAAAAAGATCAAGGATTATTGGGGATTTGTGTATTGTGCCTGTAGAGATAATTACGCAAAAGCTAGATTGACTTATTCTACCCAAATAATTAAAACGAGGAGATGAAGGCGTTGAATAACAATCAGTGTGAGAGTTATGGTGTTTTGGCTTTGAAAAATATCTTGGCTAGAAGGGGAATTAGTGATGGAGAAAGTCAAGATGTGATTGAAGAGTTTTGTGAAGAGATTAATTATCTCTTCGATAGGAAAACAGAAGAGGAGGTTGAGGAGCAAGCTAAGAGAGTTTGGAGGTGAGAGAAATGAGCATTCAGCATAAAATTCAGGTGGTGATAACACTCTTGACGTTGGTTTCAATTATGCGTTTTCTGGTTCGGGAAGTAGGGAATTTGTTTGGTAAAAGATATGTGACAGAGAAAAAGCTGGCCCTTGTAGAAGAAGGAACCAGCTCAAAAAAATATTCGTGCAATTAAGTATAGCATAAAAGAAATAAGTAGGTCAATAAGGGGGCTTACCAATGGATATGATGGACATACTGGAAGATCGGCTTGACGAGGAGATCGACCTGTGATTGGAAGCGGAAGTCTTTCACAGCGAGAGGGAAGTTGAAGACCAGAAAAAAGTGGAGGTGGCATAGATGCATCTAAGCCCATCAAAGATAAATGTGTTGAATACCTGTCCCTATCAATTCAAGTTACGGTATATCAATCATCTGCAGAAGCAAAAGGATAGTGCCAGGTTGCTTTTTGGACGGGCTATTCATTCTGGAGTGGAAGAGGCTCTGAAAAGAAAGTTAATGGGGAAAGATGATGCAACCAGTAATCCTGTTAAATATTTCTGGAAAGAGTGGAGACAGTGGAAAAAAGTCGATATTGAATACGCCGCAAATGAAGATTGGAAGTCATTGTTTAGAAAAGGTATTCTCCTGATGCGGGAGTTTAAGAAGAATTGCCTGGGGAGATTTCGGAAGATCTATGAGATCGAAGGGGAGATGTCTTTTAAGCTGGATACTGAAAGTAGAGTGTATGGTAGAAAGGATATTGTGGCTGAGTTTGTCACTGACGAAGGAGAGGTAGTCAACGCATTGATTGATTTTAAGACTACCAGATCCAGATATTCTGAAGAGAAGATAAGATTTCATGATCAGTTGACAGCATATTCGATCGATCTGGCTAAACAGCATAAGGTGGATATTCAAAAAATTGTCTTGATGGTGTTCGTCAAAACAAAAAGCCCCTATATTCAGATAATAACTGCAGATATGAGAAGTCAGCAGGAGATGGATGATTATATGGACACCTGTATGTTTCATCTGAATAATGTGTACAGGCAGAGGTTTCCGAAGATCAAAGGAGATCACTGCAGTTGGATGTGTGATTATGCAGACCTGTGCCTGAATAATAAACAGGATATTGGTGAAAAGTTGATGATCAGGATTACCAGGTATAACTCCGAAACTGGCAAACATGATATGCTTTATCAGTTCTATCCAGACCAATATAATGATCTGGGAGAGGTTAAAGATACACAACCTATGAGTTATGTTCGTAATCTTATCAAGGAATTTTGCATTTCCGGAATAGGAATGGGCTTTAAAGTCCAGAAAGATTATGGACATCGAAAACAGATATTTAACTACTGGTGGGAAAATGGAAGACTTCAGAGAGTTTACAGGATCGATCAGAAGGAGGCTGTATAGATGGCATATGCTAAAGCAGTTCGTCATAGGGTGAATTTGAAGATTGCTTTGATAGGACCTTCGGGGAGTGGTAAGACTTATTCTGCCCTCCGATTAGCCAGAGGAATCGCCGGAAAAAAGGAGAGGATTGCCTTACTGGATACTGAGAATGATCGGGGATTATATTACGCTGATGAATTCGACTATGATCATGATAAGCTGTCTGCCCCCTACACGCCAGAAAGGTATATCGCGAAGATTGACGAGGCTGTACGGGAAGGTTATAAGGTTTTAATCATAGATTCTATCACCCATGAATGGAATGGTGTTGGTGGTTGCCTGGAGATGGTTGACAAATTACCAGGAAAAAATAGTTATACAAAATGGGCAAAAATTACTCCAAGACATAATGCATTTATTGAAAAAGTGATTCAGTCACCAATTCATATCATAGTGACGATTCGTGGGAAAGATCAGTACGTGTTAGAACAGGACGAGCGGGGAAAACAGGTGCCTAAAAAGATAGGTTTAGGTGGGATTCAGAGAGATGGAGTTGAGTATGAATATACCCTGACCTTCTTGATCGATCGGGATACCAATGTTGCAATATCCCAGAAGGATAATACGCATATCTTCGATAGCAGATATGAGATGTTGACAGAAGAGCATGGAGAAATGATTAGAAAATGGGCTGATGGTGAAATTGCTGAATCTGCAGATCAAGCCATACTGAAGGTTCAGAATAATCATATACCTCATGTGGTAGTAACCGATGCGAGTTTGAAGGCTATAAACGACCTGCTTGGAGTCCAGAATGCAGAGATCAAGAAACGTCGAACGGATATAGCAAATGAATTTCTTAAAGATAATAAAGTGGAAAGAGTTCGGCTTCTTTCTGAAGAACTGGCCCAGAACTTAATTAAGCTCTTAAAGGCGGTTTCCAATGATGAAAAGCTTATCAGGAAGGCTATGTAGGTAATTGGCGGTGAGGAATTTCATTAAGGAGCTGGTAAGCATGAGGACTTATAGAGTAAAAGTCTCAGCGAGTAGATTTGTTTCTGAGAGTGGAGATGTACTGGATAGTGTTTTTGAGTCAATGATTAGTGAAAATGGGTTATTGGAGGATGAAGAAGTTGATTTGGCGATTATTCCAACTGATCTTAAACGTGAGATCGTTATCGCATTGTTGCATTTAGAAGGCTATAGAGAGTATTGTGAGGAAACTGGGGATATTCTAATGGAGAGCCTTTTGGATAAAAATATGCGGGAACTAGCATTATTGACAGGTCTAAAAAAACCTAAATCGTTGGCTAAGAAAGGGAATCTTATAGTTGGAAGGTCGTGATTTGCGTGAAGGATGTATTTATAGAAAAGCTTGCTGTAATGATTCTGAATGTAGGGACTGCTGGATAGATGCGTGAGGTAGTTTATCAAGGGGGTAAAGAAATGGGTAGAAGAAAAAGTAATATAATGCTAGATGGTGAAGCCATAAAAAAATATCTGAGAAGCAGAGGAATTTCTCTGCCAAGGTTAGCGGCTGATTTAGATATCAATTATTCTCATCTTTATAGACTGGTGAAGGGTGAGAAGAATGTTGGAATAATGTGTTTTATGAATTTGCAAAAGTATTTCGATAGTAAGGGATTAAATTATAAGGATTATATCGTTGATTTAGAGGAAAAGGGTAATGGTTAACAGGGATTGACTGGCATAAGGTAGTCAGATGTTATTTATGAACAGAAGATAATGAGCCTGGTGGTAGAGTGATCTACCGCTGGGCAACACTTTACATATAAGCAATAAATTAGTATGAAGGGCTAGAGTCTCGAATAAGAATTGATAGAGCTAATTGTAAAGGTAAGAATGTGTTAACGGGAGTAATTAATCTGGAAAGAGTACCAGAGTTATAGAGGTGATTACAGATGCAAGACATACGATGTAAAAACTGTTTCAAGAAATTGCTTGAAGCAGATATCAAAGAAGGAAGATTAGAAATACGCTGTCCCCGATGCAAAACTTTAAACAAATATTACGAGACCAGGAGCCTCCAGAAGGCCAGTTCTGCAAAATAGATCAGATCTGGCCTTTTTATATTTATGGAGGTGGCTATTGATGGCAGCACAATGTGACTGGTATCTCATCGCACTGGTGGTGAATACCGAGGTATATGCTGACAGTACTAATGGTGAGATAATCGAGGTAGTACGTGCTAAGTACCCACAGGAACGGTATCCCGATTTAAAGGATGATGAGATATATGATTATATCTGGGAGTTCAGAGCAAAGATGCTGAAAGAAAAGCTTGAGATATACCATCTGCTTAGTCAGAATTTATCTTCGATGGGTAATTATGATGAGAATGTAGGTGGGAGTGAGTATCGCGTATATAAGGACCTACCGGATGATCGGTTGTGGAAGATGATGATTGATGATGGGCTTGAGAGGCTGGCCCGGGTTAAACCGAAACTGGAAGCAGTACTGGTGATGAAGTATATCGAGCAGAAGACGTGGAAAGAGATTCAGAGTGGGATTGGGTGTAAGAGTTGTCGGACGGTTTATAATAGGCTCAGGAGAGGGATAGTTGAGCTTGTTAAGATAATTGAGGAGGGGAGGGATTATACAAAAGAATAGATTAAAAGTGTTGCAATGGAGTCCAAAGTGTTGCAACGGAAAACAAGGTTAAATTAGTACGTTTGCGGGACTAATCAAGTGTGTAGAGTGGCATCACAAAAAAGCTTATAAACCCTTGATAATAAAGGGTTTTAGCGAATAAGAATTATGAAAATTTAACTGTAATACTAGTCTCTATTGAGATGAATTAGGGCAAAAATATACCTAAAAAAATTGCTTGGGGGAACTTGACAAAACTTTACATTGTTTTGTCTTTCACCAGGATAACAAGCCAACTTAAAGATCAGGAAGAGATCTTGAATCGGGGGAGGGCTGGCCCGGTTAAATCAAAATTAAAGGTGTATTGATGATGAAGGATTTAGTGCAGTAAGAGGAATTAGTGGACGGTTTACTCACAAAGACAGCAAAAGTATCTGGTTTATACATACTATGATTGATGCCCATTGTAATTGACCAAATTACAAAAACATGCTACAATCCCATCTTTGACAGTTAATAAAGACAAGAAGCCGTAAGAACCTTGTAAATACAAGGATCTTGCGGCTTTTTTAATGTTAAAAAAGTGCGTACCTTTTTTTATTTTTTTGTGGTACTAATTATTTTTTTAATCTTTTTGTTGGTGACAATCTGATAGTCTGTTCTAAAGCCAAAAGTCTCATGTAAAGTATCAGTAAAATCGTTTCTTGTATAAGCGGGAATATAGCCTTCTCCTTCAACTTCGAGAAAATTCATATCTCTTAAATTTTGGATGATTGTTGAACAAGTAAACTCATTATTTAATCGTTTTTCAAGAAGCCGATAAATCATCAATGAAATAAAACAGGTAATAAAATGGGCTTCAATATGTTCATCTTTACTTAAGTAAACTGGTCTTGCTTTGAATTCCGTTTTCATAATGCGGAAGCAATCTTCGATTTGCCAACGACGCTTGTTGATCTTTATAATCTCTGAAGGATCGGCTTCCAAATTGGTACAAACACCATAAAAGCCATCGTAAATTTCTTCTTTGTCAATTACATCAGTATTGATTTTATGGATTTTTTCGTTGGCAATTTCACCATCGCCTGTACAAGTCGTTGTCTTAATAAAACGACGATAATCATTTTGATTTGCTTTGCCTATTTTTGATGGATTGGAATCAATCTGTTTTTGAGCCCGTAAAATTTGTTCCTGGCGAATACGTCGCTGATAATTGCGATATTTAAAACTAAAAGTAACAATCATCTTTTGCTCTAAGTCATTTTCTTTAATCCAACGTTCTTTATAAAATACTTTAGAAAGCCAGCATTCTTTTTCATGGTCGTCCATCATACCGTCAATCATTTCTTCTATTTCCGAAAGGTGATACAATTTTTTGCTATCTGCTAAGGACCAACCGCCTGGATCAAGGGCCCATTCTTTAAGGTGTTTTTTTAATTTTTTAATAGATTGGGTTGTGATAAAGGCACGATCACTGATGTCGTTAAAACGTCGATTATCATAGGATGCAAGTCCAGCGTCCGTACAAACAATAAACTTTGATAATTTGAAATCATCGATGATTCTTTTTTCTAAAGGCTTTAAAGTAGCTTGTTCATTGGTGTTTCCTTTGTGAACCGAAAAGGCAAGGGGAATGCCATCCCCGTCCATGAATAGACCCATTTGAACAATGGGATTAGGACGGTGTTCTTTTGAAAACCCATACTGTTTCAATCCTTTTTCCTGTTCAATTTCAAAAAAGTAATTGGTGCAATCATAATAAAGAATACCTGTATTACGTTTGGAAACTTTTAGACTGTTTTTATATAGATTAGATTGAATAAAATCAGATTCTTTTGTGAAGATATCAAGAGCTCTGTAAACATGTTGAAGTTCAAAGTTAGGTGGTTCAATAAAAGAAGTTGCCTGGCGATGCGTCGCTAACTTGGATGAAGGAAATAAAATTCGTCCGTAAACCAGTCGAGATAAGATGCTATTAAGATCATAAGTAAATTTATACTTTGCGGATAATTCATCGCATATTTTATCAAGAGTAAGCTCATAATAGATTTTTTGAAGAAATAGGTAACCACCATTAAAAGTCCGTTGTTGATCCTTTTTGATTCTTTTTATGGGGGAACATTTGAGGATAATTTCCTGTTTGTTTTGACGGTCTTTTTTATTTAATTCTTTGATATATTCTTTAGCCCATTGGATAGGATCCTCACCATCTAATTTTTTTAATAAATCGTCATAGGTACCGAGTTTTTCAACAATTTTAGTTGTTCGCTTTCCCTTTACTGTTACATCTTTAATGATATAAAGCGAAGACGCATTTTTGGATTCAGTAATTTTCAGTCGCATAGTAAAATCCCTCCTTTCCCTTATATTATACCACAGTACGATAAAGTACGCAATAGAAAGATGTGAAATTTGACAAAAAAATAAGCCATATCAAGGCTTTCAGAAATTTTTATTCTATTTATTCTATGCAACTGTCAAAAACCCGGGTGATGTTGGATATAAGAGAGCGAATTAAACAGGGGTATTCCAGGTCCAGGGCGATACCCTTCGACAACACGTATATGTGTTTTTATCTTCTTAATGTCTTTTCTTATCATCAAAAATTACCTCGCTATTTCTATTACAGCATAACCGACGCATAACGTTAATAGAAATTTATTAAAAAATGCGGAAATCCGACCTATTTAAGGACAATGTTCTCCTTGTTCTAACTCTTATATTATGATACTGTAAAAGTCAGGAGAAAAATATTACAAATTGAAAATTAATTAAAATAACAAAGAAATAGATATTATTATTGCAATCCTTAAAGTAGAGTGGTATAATAATTGATAGAAAAGTTTTAGACAATATTCAGTACATTGACTACTTCACGCGACACTTATAAGTTTGGAGTGTTCTAAGTAAACTGGACACAGAAAATGTTGTGTTTCCTTCGTCTTTC
>JAENYK010000005.1 GCA_016841825.1 Halothermothrix sp.
AGGTATAGCAACCGTACAAACGGTTAATTTGTTTTCTCGTGAATAAAGCGGGTTAATGGTATGGGCAACTTGAAAATGCTATAAATTTAGCAGGTCAGATAATGGATTAATATATCAAAAAAAGGAGTAAGTCCTCAAAACGTAGAAGTAGTAGTATATGAAGACCTCATCTACCGATATATATAATTAACTCTAAATAAAATGTCCGGATTTTGAGTTTGTGGAAGAGAGTGAGGCTTATAACTGAAACTGAGATTGGAGGAGATAGATTAAATGATTGAATACTATACAGATCTTTACAATATAACCGAGAGTGATTTAGAAGGCTTTTTCGTTGGGTGGAAAGCCCCTTTGTCATGTAAGCAACATTATCAAACGTTAGAGAATAGTGATTATAAAATTTTGGCCTACGATACAGATGAGGAACGGGTTGTTGGATTCATTAATGCTATCTCTGACGAAGTGAGTTTTGCTTTTATTCCTATGCTTGAAGTATTACCAGAATTTAAAAATCAGGGAATTGGCTCTGAGTTGTTGAAAAGGGTTCTTCAACAACTGGAGCATATTAGTAATATAGATTTGACCTGCGATCCAGATCTTCAGGAATTTTATGTCAAATTTGACATGTTGAAATCGACAGGTATGGTAATTAGAAAATATTTATAGGATTTAGATAAATCGGTGTAGTAAGATTTGATTGATCATAATTTTGAAAATTGTCAAGGAATTATTTTGAGAAATTTTAAGTAACGATATTTTTGAAGAGAAGTTTCCCGGTTTCTATAAGTGGGAGTATAAGTCACTAAACAGTGTTTGCTTCATTGGAAGCTGGAGTCGTTAAACTGAGGAGATCAACAGCTTGTTTGTTCATGCGACTTTAATCTATAGTTAACAGTAGATTAATGAGAATTTAATCCTCTCCTATTATAATTAAGATGCGGTTTTTATTTGTTTAACGACATTTCAGAAGGGGAATCTCCGGTTTTTATAGGTGGGAGTATAAATACTAAATAGTGTTTACTTCAGTGGAGGTACGAATTCTTTTCTGGAATCGTTAAACTTCAGGCATTAACAACCTGCTGTTAATGCGACTTTAAAAGAGAGGATGGTATACAAGCGATACCTACCAGAAATGAACTGGTGTTATCACTCGATAATTGGAATCCTGGTTCGCGAGGTTTACGAACGGGCGGGGAGGATGTCAATCTAGACCTGAAAAACAAACTTCTTAAGCTATAAGTCTAAAGGAGGATAAATGAAATGGCTATTATGCGTAAACAGATAAATATGTTATCGTCTGCCGATAAAGTAAAAGGGCAGGGAGTTGGTTCTGCTTATATCGAGCAGGTTAGTCTGGTTAGAGAAGGATTGAAAGATGAGTTTGAAGTGATGGTCAATCAATTTAAATTAACAGATATTATTCATTATCATACGATAGATTTAAAATATTATCTAAGTATTCCCTTTGCCAGGATGAAAGGAGTAACAATTGGCTATGTTCATTTTTTGCCGGAAACTATTGAAGGAAGCATTAAACTTCCCGGGATTTTAAAGACTATTTTTTACAAATATATTGTTAATTTTTATAAACAAATGGATTATCTTGTGACAGTAAATCCGTATTTTATTGATAAATTAGTGGATTTAGGTATAAATAAAGAACAGATCTATTATATACCTAATTTTGTTTCTAAAAAACAATTTTATCCTTTTAATCAAAAGATTATTAGCGAATCCAGAACCCACTGGAATCTCCCTCAGGATAAATTTATTGTTTTAGGTGTGGGACAAGTTCAAACCAGAAAAGGTGTCTTAGATTTTCTTGAGATTGCTAAACAGATGCCAGATCTTCATTTTATCTGGGCTGGGGGTTTTTCCTTTGGTCAGATCACCGATGGGTATAACCAGCTGAAAGAAGCTATGGAGAATTCACCAGCAAATGTTGAGTTTTTAGGAATTGTAGATCGGGATAAGATGAATGAGATCTACAATATAGCTGATGTATTATTTATGCCATCATATAATGAATTATTCCCAATGGCTATCCTGGAAGCGATGAACTGCCAGAAACCAATTCTTTTACGTGATATTTCAATCTATGAAGAGATTTTGAAAGATTATTATCTTAAGGGAAGCAATAATCAGGAGTTTCAAACAGTTTTACGAAAATTAAGTGCAGATTCCGGTTATTATAACCATGCGCAAGAATCTGCTAATCGAGGCAGTGAGTTTTATTCTAAAGAGAATGTTTTACATTTGTGGAAAGAATTTTATACTAAGGTTTCAGAAAAGGACGCGGTATGATTAAAAATAAGAAGTGGAATATTTTATTTATCGTAATTTCTGGGATAGGGTTGATTGTTTATATCTTGCTGACTGGAAATTGGAGTAGACTGATCAGCCAATTGCGTTATATAAACATGTTATGGGTTAGTTTAGGGTTTGCGGCTATAGTGGCTTATTGGATTTTTGAAACAATAATCCTGCATTGGATTACCTATTCACTGCATGGTAAGTATAATTTTCGACAGGCTTTTAAGGTGACGATAATTGGTCAATTTTTCAATATGATTACTCCGTTTGCTTCCGGTGGGCAGCCTATTCAGCTCTATACGATGTCACAACAGAAGGTCGGGGCAGGAGTAGCTGGTTCTATTCTGATGATTAAATTTATTGTCTATCAATCAGTATTGGTTATCTACTCATTAATTTTGATTATCTGGAAAGCCTCATTTTTTCAAAGTAATATGAGTAATTTCTTCTATTTAATTTTTGTCGGTTTTGGCATTAACTTAGGAGTAATTGGTTTTCTCTTTATTTTGACTAAAGATAGACTGTTAAAGGAGAAAATTTTTGACTTTGTTTTAAAGTTATTGTCTAAAATAAGATTAATTAAGAATGTTACTAAGTATGAACAGAAGATAAATAAGCATCTTAATAAGTTTCATTTGAATATAGAATTTTTAGCGAATAACAAAAGTCTGTTAGTAAAAATTATTGTGCTTTCTTTTCTTCAGTTAACCTCATACTTTCTCATACCATACTTTATCTATCGTAGTTTTGGATTATTAAAGGTAGGAATAATTAATATGGTAGCAGCCCATGCTTTTGTGCAGATGATTATCTCTTTTGTACCAGTTCCTGGTGCCAGTGGAGGAGCTGAAGGAGGTTTTTATCTATTTTTCAAAATGTTTTTTAGCAAAGGAAATATATTAACTGCGATATTGATCTGGAGAGTTTATACCTATTATGCTGCATTGCTAGTAGGCGGTATCTTTTTACTTTTTGGCAAGACACGAGGAGAAAAAGTTCAGCTTACAGGTCATAACCCTTCTTATAAGAATTTGAAGAATAATACTGACTTCTAGGTTTCCTGGAAGTCTTTTTTATTTGCAGGTAAAAAAGAATAAAGGGCGAAATGAAGAAAGTAGTGTGATATGCATACATACTTATTGTAGTAGTCGGCCTTTATTGATATGTAAGGAGGTAAGGATGGTGTTGAGAGAATTTAGTATCTACAGGGATCGGGAATTGGTAGAAAAACTGTTGCAGAGAATAAATGTTAATGCCCTTTTGTGTTTTAATAAGGCGATTGCCAGAAAATCTTTTGAAGCTTATATCTTTGAAGCTGGAGCTAATAGAGGTGTCTATTTTCTTGATCGAAGTGCTGACGATCTATATATAGCTCATATATCATTTTTGACCGATGATATTTCTGTGAAGCATCTGGCACACATAGACAAACTAATAAAGAAATCAATCACAACTGCCCGAGGCAAAAAATTATTTATACATGTAAATGCGTACAATGACAAGATCATATCTCTTGTTCATCAGCATGGTTTTCAGGAAAAGCCAGATTCACCTGGGTATGAATATTTGTATATTTTGCATGGTAATGAGCAAAGAATTGATAACCTACACAACATAGAATATCGAGATTATCAACCCCACTTGATAGATGATTATTTATATTTGCTCGATCAATCTTTCAAAGAGCTGAATAGGAAGAATAACAATCTTTATAGATTTACTGAGAACAAAGAATTCTTTACTACGATTTATGAGAAAGTTTCACAACTCGGAGGTTTTGCATCATTCTGGTATAAAGAAGAACTAGTTGGGTTATACACAGTTAATTTCTACGATGTTTATATGCTCACTTTTATCGGTATTCATCCCGAATATCAAAATCAGGGAATTGGTAAATATATGCTTAATTATTGTATTTGTAATACTTTAAAGAGATTAAATGCAGATAGATTATATCTTTATGCTTTGGCAAACAATCTGGGTGCTCAGAGATTTTATGAGAAAAATGGCTTTATTAGAAATGCCTATGATTCAGAATATACTTTGATTTGATCTCTAAATTTTAAAATGGTGACAGGTAGAAAAGGAGAATAGAATGACGAGAAGAAAAATAATCTGGGTTGTAATATTGTTCATCACTTTTGTGTTTCTAAATAACAGTTCCCTAGTGATGAAAAAAGATTATGGGGAGCCTTTACTGCTGGCCCATCGGGGGTTAGCCCAAACATTTTCTATGGAAGGAATAACTGGCGAGATAAATACAGCAGAACGAATCTACGAACCTGAACATCCTTATCTGGAAAATACTATTCCTTCAATGGAAGCAGCCTTTCAGGCCGGAGCTGATCTGGTTGAGTTTGATATCCAACTAACTACAGATAATCAATTCGCTGTGTTTCATGATTGGATTCTGAATTATCGGACAAATGGTCAGGGTGTTACAAGAGAACACACTCTGGCTGAACTAAAAACCCTTGACATAGGATATGGTTATACAGCCGATAATGGAAAAACCTATCCTTTTCGGGGAAAAGGAATTGGACTAATGCCTTCATTAGACGAAGTGTTGAACTACTTTCCTGATCGTTCTTTTTTGATTCGTATAAAAAGTGATGATAAGCATGAAGGAGAGGTCCTGGCTGATTATCTTCAGAAAATACCTGAAGATCGGTTGACTATGTTAACGGTATACGGAGGAGACCGATCGATTGCTGAGCTCAAAGAAAAACTTCCTAACTTAAGGGTGATGTCTAGAGCGACGATGAAGAAAGCTTTGCTTGAATATATTGCATTGGGTTGGACAGGGTATATTCCTACCTCAATGAGGAATACACATTTTCACTTGCCGCTAAAGTATGCTCATTTTCTCTGGGGCTGGCCTAATCGATTTATTCAGAGAATGAAAGCTGCTAACACACATTTTTTTCTCGTGTTAGGTGATGGAACATGGTCAGAAGGATTCGATACTTTTGAAGATCTGAATCAGTTACCCAGGGATTATCTGGGTGGCATTTGGACTAACCGAATTGATAGGATAGCACCGGTATTTGATGATCAGAAAAAGTGAGTTAATAATTGCTGTGAGAAATGGGCTGGTTGATTCTTTACAGGGGGAATAATGTCGTATGCCAAAGTATATTGATTTAAGTTACACTATTGAAGCTGAATTATCAGTACATCCCTTTGATAATGAAGTAAAACTTTATCAGGATAAATTTCTGGATGTGGATGGGTACAACAACTCCCGATTGGAAGCGGAATGCATGCCGGAACTCATATTGATCTACCGGGACACCTCTTAAGGTCCCCTACCCTATTTGATGAGCTACCACTGGATAGATTCATTGGGAATGGTTGTCTGTTGAATGTATCTGGAGAAGATGTTATTCCCATGAAGGAAGAATATCTACAACTGGTAAAAAAGAACGATATTGTATTATTATATACAGGCTTTGACCGTCAATTTGGTAGAAAAACATACTTTGCTCAGCATCCTGTTGTTAGTATAGAATTGGCAGCATTTTTGATCAATGCAGAAGTTAAGCTGATCGGAATGGATCTACCAGCACCTGATAAATATCCTTTTAAAGTGCATAAAATGTTTTTTAAAAGGGGTATTTTCATAATTGAGAACATGACTAATCTAGACAGATTAATAGATGTAGGAGATTTTGAAGTTATTGCTTTTCCATTGAAGGTAAGAGCTGAAGCATCTCCTGTTAGGGTAGTGGCAAAGGTTTAAAAGATATTTATCGCTCGAAAAGTCAATGGATAATGATAACAATCTGTTCTTCTGAAACTGAACAATCTATAAGGAGGAGTTATGAATGGATGCTAATCGTAAAATGTGGAATGAACACCAGAGAACACTGCGAACTAGCTTATTGAAAACAGATCAATATCCAGATGCTCTGGAGATCCTTAAGAATCAACATAAGATGGTTCATCGGGCAGAAATGTCTCAGACAGAGTTGTGGTCGTTTGAAGATGAATTATGGCAAGGGTTGGATGAAGAGATCTTTCGTACTAAGACAAATGGAAATATGAACACTATCGCCTGGCATATCTGGCATATAACTCGAATTGAGGATATGACGATGAATTTGTTAATAGCCGGTGAACCACAAATTATTAATGGTGATAATTGGTTGGAGCAGATGCAGGTTACAGTCTGCGATACTGGCAACACCTGGAATGAAGATATGGTAAAAGAGTTCAGTTTGTCGCTAAATATTGAAGCTTTACAGGCATATAGGTTGGCAGTTGGTCGAAGGACTACAGAGATTATTAGTCGAATCCAACCTGAACAGATGAAACAAAGGGTTGAACCTTCACGTTTAGAGCGAATCATGAGTGAAGGCGCTGTGACAGAAGAGGCACGCTGGTTGATAGATTACTGGAGTAAGCGTAATTTTGCTGGACTATTTTTGATGCCTGCGACTCGACATAATTTTGTTCATCTTAACAAATCAATGAGGATAAGAGAGAGATATAATAAGTAAAGAATACCAGGTTTTTGGAGTTGCTGAATAGATAGTCTTCTCAGGTCGATATGTCAAGCTAATCAACAGTGAACTTGTGCTTCAGATGGGGATTCAATCCCACCTGAAGTAGAACAAGGCAGCTTCCACTTATAGAAGTGGGAGTCATAGAACTTAGCTCTATGTGAAAAGATGGTGGAGGGAGTAAACGATGTTTGTATCTAAGCTAAACCTATTTAGGCAATATAGGTCTGTTGTTGATCGCAGATATATAGTTATCTATGCAATTTACTTTAGTTTCTTTCTGTTTATTGGTCCTTTAGAGGATATATTACCTCTGTTATTTGAAGCTAAAGGTTTTGGAAAAGCGACATTTGGGGTTTTTCTGTCTTTCCATAATGGAATAAATATTTTTCTTCCAGGAATTATTGCATATCTGGCGAGTAAATTTAGTTCATATAAGATTTCACTGGTGGCGATGCTTTTAAGTCTAGTTGGAGCTTTACTAATTGGTTGTTTACCTGGAAATAATTTTTATCTATTTCTATTTGCAATATTACTTATTGCCGGTAGAACTGTTTTTAATTTTTCGTTGGGAAATTCGATTAATTATGTCTTACCTGAAGAGACTAGAGGTAAATATTTTGCTTTAAGGGATTTGTTCCTCTTTGGAGCCTGTGCTGTGGGATTGTTTTTCGGAGGAGCATATATTGCCAGATATAATATTAGTTCTTTTTATAAAGCTGCAGGCATCGGGTTTCTAATTCCATTTTGGATAATACTTAAGAACAATAAATTACTACAATCTTCAAAGAATAATAGAATAACTAAAGATTCTTTATCAACCTGGGGATCAATAAAACTGACTAAAAAAGAGATTATTGGTGAGATCTTCAGAGATCGAAAGGTCCAGGCTTTTATCTTCATTCAGATAGGAACAATGATTTATAGTTCAGCGATGAGATTTTTGCCTTTATTGGGGACTGATCTCGGAATATCTGTTCCAATGATTATGACTATGTTCGGGGCAATTACTGTAGTGAATTCGATTATTGGACTGTTTTTAGCTCATTTCTCTGATACTTTGGGTCGAAAATGGCTCTATATTTTTGATATTGGTTTTGATGTACTGCCAGCTATGGTCTTTGCTTTTACTCGCAGTATTACTATATTTATCTTTGGTGTGATATTGACGATGATCAAAGATATCTTTGCACCGATTTCTTTTGCTTATTTCTTTGATTGTTTTCCCGAGGAGAAAGGGATTATGATTCAGGGAATTCTTAGTTCGGTGGGTAATGCCCTGAACTTATTAGCACCACTGTTTGTAGGGTTTCTTTGGGTCATTTCTCCGGGTTATGTGTTCCTCCTGGGTGCAGTTGGTAATGGGATTGCAGCTGTAGTAGCAGCACTTATGCTGCCCAATGTTAAAGTTAACGATAAAGAATCCACATTAGCTTAAAATATAGGCTGATGAGGATATTGTGAAAGGAGAATTTATAGTGTGAAATTAACTAAAGCTGAAGCTAGACGGTTTATACTAACTTATCAAAATCTATTGCCTGCGGGAGAAGTTCACGGCAAAACTGGGGTCATGAGGTATATGCAGCGGGTAAGAAGTATTCAATTCGATCCTCTCAATATGGTAGGTTATAATCCATACCTGGTTTTGCAGTCGCGAATAAAAGATTTTCGACCAGAATTTTTGGAAGAACTGTTGTATTCCGATCGAAAATTAGTCGATGGTTGGGATAAGAATATGTGCATTTATTGTGTAGAAGATTGGCCATATTTTGAAAGGTATCGAAACAAAGCATACCAGATGTATACTGCAAAATCTGAGATCATGCAGGCGTTACCTGCAATTAGAAAAGCAATTGCAGCGAGAGGGCCTTTGTCTTCCCAAGATCTTAGTTTTGACACTAAAATAAGATGGCCGTGGGGTCCAACAAGAGTGTCCAGAGCAGCTTTAGAGAGTATGTATTTTTGGGGTGAATTAGTGATCCATCACAAATTAGGGACACGAAAAATTTATGACTTCGCTGCTAAACATCTCCCATCAGAAATACTGTCTATGGATGACCCTAACGTCACTCTAGATCAGTTTTTCCAGTGGGTAGTCAAAAGACGAATTAGTTCGGTTGGATTATTGTGGAATCGTTCAAGCGACGCCTGGTTAGGTATTGAACAGTTCAAAAGTAAAGAGCGAAATCAGGCGGTTGAACGACTGAAGCAGAGGGGGGAGATTATTGAATTGGAGATAGAGGATATCAAATACCCATGCTATATCCTTCGGGAAGAAGAGGAATTGTTAGATAAAATTCTTGAGAAAAAGGATGTAGAATTTAAAGTGTCATTCATTGCCCCTCTGGATAATCTCTTATGGGATCGAAAACTGATCAAAGAATTATTCGGCTTTGAATACGTCTGGGAAGTATATAAACCTGTCGTTGATCGCCAATACGGCTATTATGTTTTACCTGTCCTCTATGGGGATAGATTTATCGCCAGATTTGAACCTAAATTCAATAAACAGAATCAAACACTAGAGATATTAAACTGGTGGTGGGAGCCAAATATTGTGATTACTGAGGATATTAGATGGAAGGTACAGGAGTGTCTTGATTGTTTTATGGGATACTTGGGTGCAGAAAATTTATCTATTGCCAAAGGTGATTTATAAGGAAAAACATACTTATTTTTGTCCAGATGTAAAAAAATCGGAAAAAATCTATCTATATGCAGGGGAATACCATGCCTGTAACGAAATTAAATATTTGTAAACCTCAAAATTGATAATGGGAAAATATTTAGGAGGGATCAGTTTATGGAGTTTAAAAATATTGGTGTTGTTGGTGCAGGTACCATGGGTATTGATATCAGTATAGACCTGGCGCTACATAATATAAACAGTGTTCTGGTAGACATCTCTGAAGAGATTCTAGAGAATGCGAAAGCAGAGATTAGAAGAATTGTGCGTTTAGCACCTTTATTAGATGCAAAATTGCCGCGTATGGATGTGGATGCTGTCCTCGAAAGGATAAAGTTTACAACTGCTTTAGAAGATGTTGGTAATTGTGATTTTATTGTGGAGAATGTTACAGAGGACTGGAAGATCAAAGAGAAAGTTTATCAGCAATTGAATATTATTTGCAATCCTGAAGTAATCTTTGCTGCCAATACATCGTGTATCTCGATTACCAAAATTGCTGGTGCTGCCAATCGTCCCGAACTGGTTATAGGAATCCACTTTATGAATCCAGTTTATCTGAAGAAAACCGTAGAAGCGATCAAAGGATATCATACTTCTGAAGATTGTATTGCTGCGACGAAAAGTTTTTTAAAGCAGATTGAGAAGACAGCTGTCTTAGTAAATGATCTACCCGGTTTTGTCTCTAATCGAATATCTCATCTGTTTATGAATGAAGCTGCTTTTGTTGTACAGGATGGAGTAGCGACTCCTGCTCAGGTTGATGCCATTTTTAAAAAGTGTTTTGGTCATAAGATGGGGCCTTTAGAAACTGCTGACCTGATTGGTTTAGATACAGTAGTTGATTCCCTGGAGGTCTTATACCAGAGTTATCAGGATTCGAAATTTCGTTGTTGTCCGTTATTGAGAAAGATGGTTGATGCCGGATTGTTAGGTAAGAAATCAGGTCAAGGGTTTTATTCATATTAAACTCGCATTAAATTGAAAATAATTTTTCTGGTAATAATAAGGGGCGGTCTCAAAATGAGACCGCCCCTTGTAGTGTGCACTATGCTTGTTCGAGTTTGATTTCCTTAGCTAGTTTTTTTATCTCTATAAGTGGAAGTTCTGTAACAGCTATGATAGCCTCAAACGGGATATTCTGCCTAAGCATATTTTTTGCAACTATTTCAATGCCTCGTTCTATACCTCGCTCTATACCTCGCTCTATACCTTGTTTTATACCCTTTTGTTCTGCAGTTTCCTGTGCTTTTCTAATCGTCTCGGATAAATTAGAGATCATAAGATTTGCCTCCTTTGGAGATGCTTGCTCAAGAATTTTAAGAAAAATTTTTCTTTCTTCAGGTGGTAATTGATCAGAGATTATATATTTGAACCAATTTTTAAAAATCTGAAATCCAGCTAATTCAAAAGTCTTTATACCCGGTAGGGCATCCTGAAGTCTGTCAGCTAACTCTATTATATCATAAGTTTGATCTAGCAAGAATATTGCCCCGATAGTATTTGATAAATTCTTGAGAAAATTTTTACTGTACCGATTAACGTCTATAAGGATATAAGGAAAGTCGGGAAGCAAGCTTTCAAAATATTCCCCATAATCCAGCATCTGTTTAAAATTTGTCGGAGCAGTCCAGTTGTATCTTCCATTGTATAGAACGATGGGAATAATGATCGGAAGGCGATAATTCTTTCGATAAGCCAGTTCTTCATTATTGGCAATGATCTGCCTCCAGATCTCAATCATATATGTAAGTAAGCGATATGGCATGTGAAAATCGACTGTGGACTGCAATTCTTGAAGTATGTAGAAATAGACATCTTTATCCATAATTTTCATTTCAAAGACTTTATCGGCTTTTTTGAGTCTGAATTCGGGTAAAATGAATTCGTTTGTCTTATCATTGACGTAACTTACATCAATCTCTTTTGCCCAATCGGCATCAATACAGCTTTGTACTAAATCAACACAAATTTGTCGTTGAGATAGTAGACCTTTATAGCCAGAATCGTGAGGTGCTGTTAAAGAATGATCAATTTTATTGTGAGTCATTGTTTAACCTCCCGCTTTAATATGAAATAATTATAACATAGATAATGTTGAATGTGAACTGAAAAAACAATAATTCAGACATTATAAGATTATTTTTCGTCCCAGATGAAATTATATAAAGTAAATTATTAGAATTTATAGAAATTGATATTTAATTATAGTATACTTTGGCTGTTAGGTAACTAAAGTAAAATTCAACTTAATTAGGGTTGTATTAGGCTGTCAAGTATGCTATACTAACAATAAGAAGTAATTAAAAAGTAAAATAGTAAATTATTAAAAAGAATACAGCAAAAACACATTCTTTTTAAGAAATATAGCATTTTTTGGTATAAAATATCTAATTCTACACTACTTAGAAGCTATATGAGGAAAGGAGGGAAAGCAGTAAAATTTTATACCATACTATTGCCATATGGCAGTTGATATTTTGGTTTGGGGCATTAACAGCTTGCTGGTAATGTGACTTTAGTCAACCTACACCTTATGTGAACTTTTATAAAATCAAGAGTAGATAGTCCGGTTATTTGTAAGATTTTGAGAAAGTGCAATAACACTGTTACGAGGTGATGTTATGTCAAAAGACAAAAAACTTATAAAAAAAAATGTGGAAAATATCTTAGCCTTGACTGCGATTCAGGAAGGTATGCTCTATCACTATTTAGCAGATGAGAATAGTGAAGAATATTTTGAACAATTTTCTCTAAATATATCAGGGAAGATTGACCTTATTTCTTTTAAAGCGACCTGGAAGTATATTGTTCAGAGTAATGAAATGCTAAGAACTATATTCGCCTGGAAGAGATTAGATAATCCTGTACAGATTATTTTGAGTGAATTGGAGATACCGATAGTTATTCATGATTTGACAGGAGTTGCTGGAACAGAAGCCAAATATGAGCAGTTGCAAAAGCTGAAGATCTCAGATAGGGAGCACAAATTCGATCTGGAGAATGGGCCATTATTGCGGATTATGCTGTGTAAATTACAGGAAGATAATTATGAGTTAATCATTAGTAATCATCATATCATTTATGATGGCTGGAGTAATGGGATTATTCTGCAAGAGTTTTTCAATGCATATTATCAATTTATACAACATGGAAAGGTCAATAGATCTGGTAAAACCAAAGCAAAATTTCAGGAATTTATAAAATGGACTAAAAATATAGATACTCATAGTCAACAAAACTATTGGGAAACATATTTAGCTGGTTATGAAACTAAGCGATTAATTCCTGCTGATACCAATCAGTCCAGCGGCGAGGTTAAATTGACTAAACATACTTATCCAATTTCGCAGGAGTGCAGAGAAGAAATTGAGCAATTTGTTAAAAGGGAAAGAATAACTCAGAGTATATTCTTTAATGCTATCTGGGGGATCTTACTGCAAAAATATAATAATGTTGATGATGTAATTTTTGGCACAGTGGTCTCCGGAAGGCCTGCAGAAATCCAGGGGATTGAGGAGATTGTAGGTCTGTTTATTAATACAATCCCTTTACGAGTTCAGGTATCTAGTACCGAAAAGGTATCAACTCTTCTGCAGAGACTGCAAGATGATCTTCAGATCCGCCAACAGTATGAGAATACATCTCTGGTAGATATCCATAAATATAGTAAGTTAAAAAATCAAAACTATCTTTTTGACTCAATATTAACTATTGAAAATTACCCGTTGAGTCAACGAGTAAAAACCGAAGAATCGGGATTAAAGGTCAATTCTTATTCTCTGCTTGAACAGACTAACTATGACCTGGCGGTGGAAATTAATACTTATGAAAATATCACGATAAGCATGATGTATAATCAAGAAAGATATGACTCTACAACTATACATAGAATACTGGATCATTTTCAAAATATCCTGACCACGATTATTCAAAATGTTGAGGTTACAGTTGGTCAAATCGTAATTGTCTCGGAAAAGGAGAGAGGGCTGTTAACTAGTTTTAACTCAACGGTGAAGAATTTTGGATTGGAGAAAACACTAAGTCAGTTATTTGCAGAACAGGTCGTGAGAACTCCTGATTTGCTAGCAGTAAGCTATGAAGATGAAAAATTAACATATAGAGAGATTGATCAACGATCTGATCAACTGGCAGGTATTTTACAGGATATAGGTGTTGGTCTGGAAGATATTGTTGGGATTATGTTGGACCGTTCCTGTGAGATGCTTATCTCTTTGCTAGCGATATTGAAAGTTGATGGGGCTTATCTACCCATCGATCCAGATTATCCACAGGAGCGAATTCTTTACATGTTAGATGATAGTGATGCTAAATGTTTATTGACACAGAATAATTTCAATGTTGCAGAATTCCCAGGTGAGATTATTATTCTGGATACTATTGCAGAAATGGATTTTCGAAATTTGAATCAAAGGATTCAATGCAAGGCTAATCCTCAGAATCTCGCTTATGTTATGTACACCTCCGGGTCTACAGGTAATCCAAAAGGTGTCATGGTTGAACATCGGAGCATCTGTAATTGCATCTCCTGGATGGACAGTGAGTTTGGATTAAATCCGGGAGATGTAGTAGTTCAAAGGACTAATCTGACCTTTGATCCCTCGGTTTGGGAGATATTTTGGCCGTTAAGTAAAGGTGGCCAAATTAAGCTTTTGACTACAGATCAAGGTAAAGATGCTCAATATTTGTTGAATTTGCTGGAGGATAATGCATTAACTAATAAGCTGCAGATGATGTATTGTCCTGCATCTTTGATTACGGCTATGACTTATATCTTAAAATCTAGAAAAAACTCTATCATCAAATTGCCATATCTGTTTATTGGGGCCGAGCCAATAAACATGACTGTAGTCAAGGAATTTTATCAATTCTTTGAGGGACAGATGATTAATACATATGGACCGACTGAGTGTACTATTAATAATACATATTATTATCTGTATCCTGAAGAACAACGAGAGCGAGTTCCTATTGGAAAACCGATAGCAAATACGCAAATTTATGTTTTGGATAAGGATCTACAACTGCTGCCAGTAAATCAACCTGGTGAAATATATATTGGTGGAGTCAGTTTGGCACGCGGATATATAAATAATGCTACAAAAACAGAACAGGTATTCCTGGAGCAGCCTCATATAAAGGGGAGAATTTACAAAACTGGTGATTTAGGACGTTGGTTAGCAGATGGAAATATTGAGTTTCTGGGAAGAGTAGATTACCAGGTTAAGATTCGTGGTTTCCGTATTGAGTTGGGTGAGATTGAAAATCAATTATTAACTCATGAGGCGGTCAATGAGGTAGTTGTCATAACCAGTGAAAATAAATCGGGTGATCAAGTGTTGATTGCCTACTTAAAATTAACAAGTACAGATAAAACAGGCATCATAGCTGAGATAACAGACTCAGAACTTCGGGATTATCTAGTAAAGAAACTTCCGGAATATATGATTCCCCAATATTTTATTCGACTCGAAGAGATGCCGCTGACTTCCAATGGAAAGATTGATCGGAAAGCTTTACCTGAGATACTACCTACCCTCGAGAGAGGTACCGACTATATTTTGGTCAATGATGAACAGCAGGCAAAACTTGTGGACATCTGGTCTGAACTGTTGGGTATTAACAGCATTGGGATTACTGATAACTTTTTTGAACTCGGTGGACATTCACTTCTGGCTACCCGGATGATATCAAAAATATTGAAAGAATTTAATGTGGAACTCCCAATCAGGATAGTGTTTCAAAATCCAACGATTAAAGAATTGAGTAAAATTATTCAGACGGAAAAACACAGTGTCTATACTGAGATTAAAGCAGTATCTGAAGCGGAAGATTATTCAGTATCATCTGCTCAAAAGAGGATGTTTATTTTAAATCAACACAATCCGCACAGCACTAATTATAACGTAACAGGACTATTCACTTTAATAGGTAGGGTAGATCAGATCCGATTAACAACTGCATTGGTGGAATTGATCTTCAGGCATGAAGCATTACGCACTTCTTTTAAAATGATACATGGAGAATTGAGGCAATTTATCTCAGAAGATGTTGAGTTTCAGATAGAGTCGATCAGTAATTCAACTAATTTTATCCGACCTTTTGATCTGAGTGTGGCTCCATTGTTTCGGGTGGGACTTATTGAAGATGGAGAGCAATATCAACTGCTTGTAGACATGCATCATATTGTCTCCGATGGTGTATCTATGGAGATCTTGTTGCAGGAGTTTGTTCAGATTTATCAGGGTCAAACACTGCAAAAATTGACAGTTCAGTATAAAGATTATGCAGTCTGGCAGCAGGAATTTGTTCAGTCTGAAGTGTATCAGGCTAAAGAGAAATTCTGGCTAACCCAGTTTAGTGATCAATTACCTGTACTTAACCTGCCTGTAGACTATCAACGCCCTGCAGTCTTTAACCCCCGGGGTGCAAGATATACTTTTACAATTGATGCAGAGTTGACTAGTGAACTTAAGAGAATAGCTTTGAATCATCATTGTACTCTATATATGGTCATCCTGGCAGCTTATAATCTTTTGTTAGCTAAATATACAGCTCAAGATGATATTATAGTAGGTTCTCCGGTAGCCGGAAGAGTTCATCCTGATATGCAGAATGTTATCGGGCTATTTGTTAATACCCTGGCTCTGCGTAACTATCCAGTAAACAGCAAATCTTTTAGTGAATTTTTACAGGAGGTAAGAGAACGAACCCTGCAAGCTTTTGAACATCAAGAATTTCAGTTTGAAGACTTGATTGACAGATTGGATGTACCAGTAGATTTTAGTCGTAATCCAGTATTTGATACATTGTTAGCAGTTCAAAAGAATAATAGTACTCTGGTATTAGATTCAGATCTGGCCATTCAGACAATTGAATATTATACCAATACCAGTAAATTTGATTTGTCATTAAATGTAGAGGAAGATGCAGAAACTCTTGTGTGTAAATTGGACTATTGTTTGAGTTTGTATAAACATTCGACAATGCAGAGATTTGCTAAGCATTTTCTCCATCTTTTGCAGGATATTGTGCAAAATCCAGATAACCGTTTACAAGATCTATCTATCCTGACCCGGGAAGAAAAGGATAGCTTAATTTATGATTATAACCAGACCCAGGTTGAGCACTCTCGTGACCAATCAATCAGTGATCTCTTTATGCAGCAGGTCTATAAGACGCCGGACAAAGTAGCTGTTATCTATCAGGATAAGCGATTAACTTATGCAGAGTTGGCTATAAAAGTTGATCAATTGGCAGCTTATCTACAGACTAAAGGTGTTCTATCAGAGACGATTGTCGCCATTATAGCGGATCGTTCTTTTGAGATGATTTTCGGGTTACTGGCTGTATTAAGAGCAGGTGGAGCTTATTTACCGATTGATCCAACATATCCTGTAGAGAGGATTAATTATTTCCTGGAGGACAGTCAGACTCGTTTTCTCTTAACTCAACGGAGATATTTTGCTACATATCCTGAGATCGAAGAAGTAATTGGTTTGGATGAGGAAAAAATATATCAAGATTCTGGAAATATGCAGCAGACGGAGATCAGCTCAAATAGTCTTGCATATCTCATCTATACTTCGGGTTCAACCGGCAAACCTAAAGGAGTAATGGTTGAACAGCGGGGATTGGTTAATTATATTCAGTGGGCCAGCAAGGTCTATCTCCCTGAAGGACAGGTTAATTTCCCATTTTACTCTTCCTTATCTTTCGATTTAACCGTGACTTCGATCTATCTGCCGTTAACTTCTGGTAACGCAATTGTTATCTATGGCAATGATGAAAAGCTATTGATTCAGCAGATCGTTGAAGATAATCTGGTAGAGATAATTAAACTTACTCCAGCCCATTTAAGGATAATGAAAGATCTGGATTTGACCAGAAGCAGGTTGGAGAGGTTAATTGTTGGTGGCGAACAGTTAACCTCCGAACTGGCTCAAGCTATCTGGGATAAATTTTCGGGAGATATTGTGATCTATAATGAATATGGACCCACAGAGACTGTGGTTGGCTGTATGATCCATAAATTTGACCCAGAGAAAGATAAGTCAATCTCGGTTCCTATCGGTAGACCGGCTGATAATGTACAAATCTATGTTTTGGATCAGGGTTTACAACCAGCAGCCATCGGAGTTACAGGTGAATTATACATCTCAGGGCCAGGAGTAGCCAGAGGCTATCTGCATAGGTCTGAACTGACAGCCGAAAGATTTGTTGCTAATCCGTTTATTGTTGGCAGTAGGATGTATCGAACCGGAGATCTGGCCAGACATTTGGAGAATGGGCATATTGAATTTCTGGGTCGTGCAGATGAGCAGTTGAAGGTTAGGGGATATCGAATTGAACCAGGTGAAATTGAGAAATATCTAATATCCCATCCGCAGATTCAGGAAGCTATCGTTCTGGGGCGGAGAGATGGAGTAGGAGAAAAGTATCTGGTAGCCTATCTGTTGGCTGAAGAAGAACTTTTAGTAGAAGAGTTACGAAGGTTTATGACTAAAGGACTACCTGCTTATCTGATTCCAGATTACTTTGTTCAACTAGCGGAGATTCCTTTAACTTCCAATGGTAAGGTTAACCTTCGAGCATTACCAGAACCTCAGGATAGTCTGCAAAGTCAGGTTGAATATGTGGCTTTGAAAGGAGAATTTGAGATTAATCTGGCACAAATCTGGACAGAGATTTTGGGGGTTGAGCAGATTGGGCGGAAAGATAACTTTTTCCATCTAGGTGGGCATTCGCTCAAAACAATGCAGCTGGTTAATAGATTGGCCAAAGAGTTGGAGTTAGAAGTCTCATTACGGGAGATCTTTAGTTTACCAACTTTGGCAGAGCAGGCGGCATATCTAAAAGATCTGCAAAAGTCTACTTATTCTACTATATCACAGATTCCAGAGAGGGAATATTATCTTGTCTCCTCTGCACAAAAACGAATGTATCTGATCAATCAGATGATGCCCAATAGCTTGAACTATAATATTACCGGTGGAATGATTTTGTCTGGTGAGGTAGATCGCCAAAAGATCGGGATTGTCTTAAAACATTTAATTCAGCGTCATGAATCTTTAAGAACATCTTTTAAACATCTTAACGGTGAACCAGTACAGGTTGTTCACCAGGATGTGGAGTTTGAATTAGCATATCTGGAGGTAGAAGAAGAGCAGCTGTCGGAGACGATAGAAGATTTGATTAGACCTTTTGATCTGGGGACTGTTCCTTTATTTCGAGCATCTTTAATCAAATTTGCTGATAGACATCTTCTTCTGATTGATCTACATCATATTATTTCTGATGGACTATCCAGTCTGATATTACGTAAGGAATTTGTGGCATTATATGATGACAAAGAGCTTGTGGATTTGAAATTACAGTATAAAGATTATGCCTGTTGGCAAAATCAACTTTATGAGTCTAAGGCGATCAGTGCACAGGAAGAGTTCTGGTTAAAGATGTTTGCGGGGGAGATTCCTGGATTAAACTTACCCACCGATTTTCCCCGTCCAGTAGTTAGGGATTTTACCGGAGATCGGGTTCAATTTACTGTTGAGGGGGATTTGAAGTCCAGATTAGAAGAATTCTCCCGGGAACATGATCTTACTCTGCATATGTTGTTATTGGCGACTTTTAATATCTTATTGGCAAAATATACAGATCAACAGGAGATTGTGGTTGGGGTACCGATTTCAGGTAGAACTCATCCAGACTTAGAACAGATTGTTGGAATGTTCGTTAATACTCTGGCGATTAAAAATACTCCTGCTGCTGATAAATCAGTTCTTAAGTTCTTGCAGGAAGTTAAAGAAAGATCAATACAGTCTTATGCTAATCAGGATTATCAACTTGAGATGCTGTTAGATGAACTTGATCTGGCCAGAGATCTGGGACGAAATCCTCTGTTTGATGTAGTCTTTACGATGGAGAGTTATCAAGACGAAGAGTATAGCGGGATAAATTTGCAGATTCATTCATATGATCTGGAGTATACGATTTCAAAATTTGATCTCTCCCTATTGGTTACCGAATTGACTGAAAGAATTGTGTTGAATTTTGAGTATTGCACCAAACTTTTTAAACGGTCAACTATTCAGCGGATGAGTGAACATTATTTACAACTATTACGGAATATCATCTTCCATTCGGAAGTTAAGATCTCACAGATTGACCTGCTTTCAGATACAGAGAAAGAACAGATTTTACTCAACTTTAATCATACGAGAGTTCCATATCCGAAAACTAAAACGATTGGTCAATTATTTGCAGAACAGGTGACACAGACTCCAGACAAGGTAGCTCTTGTTGAAGCTGACCGTCTGTTAACCTATGCAGAATTGAACACTAAAGCCAATCAATTAGCCGGAGTATTGCGCAAAAAAGGAGTAGGTCGAGATGATGTCGTCGCAATTCTACTTAACCGTTCGCTTGAGATGATAATTGGAGTTCTGGCGATTATTAAAGCTGGAGGTGCATATCTGCCGATTGATCTTGATTATCCTGAAAGCAGAATAGGTTATCTGCTAAAAGATTCACAGGCGAGGATACTTTTGACGAATACCGAGTTAAAAAAAGAGATAAGTTCGGATATTGAATTGTTAGATGTGAATGCCAAACAATTATACTCGGGTATAGCCAGGGGATTGGAAAATATCAATAAACCGACAGATCTGTTGTATATCATGTACACATCTGGTTCGACCGGGCAACCTAAAGGAGTTATGATCACACATCAAAATGTGAATCGCCTGATCAGCAATTCTAATATGCTAATCATCGATCGACAGGATAGAATATTGCCTACAGGCTCTTTAGCTTTTGATGCCTCAACTTTTGAGATCTGGGGTGGTTTGCTGAACGGAGCCAGTCTGTATCTGGTTACCAAAGAGGATATCTTATCTATAGAGAGATTTGCGGACATTCTGGATAGTTATCAAATTACGATGATCTGGTTGACTGCACCATTATTTAACCAGATGGTGGAGGCAAATCCACTGATATTTAGAGGTTTACACAAACTATTGGTTGGTGGAGATGCCCTATCCCCAAAACACATCAATTTGGTTAGAGAGTGCTGCCCGGATGTGACGGTTATTAATGGTTATGGGCCAACAGAGAATACAACTTTTACGACATACCAGATTATTGATCAGAAATATGAGAGCTCAATTCCTATCGGGAAGCCAGTATCCAATACCCAGGTCTATGTTCTGGATCGGAATTTGAACCTTCTTCCTATTGGAGTGTATGGAGAGTTGTGCATTGCCGGAGATGGACTAGCCCGGGGATATCTTAATCAACCTGAACTGAACTCTGAGAAGTTTGTGGATAATCCTTTTCAACCTGGAGAAAAAATGTATCGCAGTGGTGACCTGGTCAGATGGTTTGCAGATGGAACTCTGGAGTTCAAAGGTCGGATTGATTTTCAAGTGAAGATCAGAGGTTTTAGAGTTGAACCTGGTGAGCTTGAGAAACAGTTAGTTGAGCATCCGGAGATTAGAGAAGTTCTGATAATAGTTAATCAATCAGAATCGGGAGAAAAATACCTGTCCGCTTATTACACTGCCCAAAAACAGATTAATACTGCAGATTTGCGAAGTTATCTGACAGCAAAATTACCAGATTACATGATTCCTAAATATTTTGTTCAACTGGATCTTTTTCCATTGACTGTCAATGGGAAAATAGACCGACAGGCTTTACCCGAACCAGAGGTGACTGGTTCTACAGGGGTGGACTATATCGCACCCGAGACAGAGATAGAGAGAAAGTTAATCGGGATCTGGTCAAAGATATTGGAGATTGATCAGATTAGTGTGACTGATAATTTCTTTGCCCTGGGTGGTCATTCCCTATCAGCAATGCAATTAATTAATAATGTCTATGATCAACTAGAGGTTGAGTTGAGGTTACAGGAAGTCTTCAAACATCCAACAATTAGAGATCAGGCAGAACTTATCGCCAGAACAGAAAAACATTCTTCTGTGCAGATAATTCCAATTGCTAAACGAGAATATTACCCAACATCTTCTGCTCAAAAGCGAATGTATCTGATCAATGAGCTGGAATCAGTTACTGCCAATTATAATATTCCCGGTGGAATAATCATCAGAGATGAGGTGGACTATTCACAGATTACCGATATTTTTAAAACCCTTATTCAGCGCCACGAATCTTTAAGAACTTCTTTTACTATCATTGATGAAGAGATCGTTCAGATTGTTCACCCAGAGGTAGAATTCGCAGTAGAATTTCTGGAGTCCAGGGAGGTTACTCTAGCGGAAATTGCCCGGGATTTTGTTCAGCCTTTCGAACTAAGTCAGGCTCCATTATTGCGGGTTGCGTTAACAAAATTACCTAATAGCTATGTTTTGCTCTACGATATGCATCACATTATTGCTGATGGAGTTTCATTGGATATTTTAAGGAAGGAATTTGTAATTCTATATCAAGGGCAGGAACTGTCTGAACCTACTGTTCAGTACAAAGATTATGCGGTCTGGCAGAATGAACAGTTGGAATGGGGAGAGATTATCAGACAAGAACAGTTTTGGTTAGAGATGTTTGATGAAATGCACACCGGCAAAGAGATCCCGGTACTAAATTTACCGACAGATTATCCCAGACCAGCAGTTAATGATTATCGGGGGGATAAACTACAATTTCGGTTAGAACCATCTTTTCAGGATAAGTTGACTCAGATTGCTCTGAAGCTAGATGTTACTGAGACGATGATACTTCTGGCAGCTTATTACATTCTATTGGCTAAATATTCAGGACAGGATGATCTTGTAATCGGACTTCCGATAGCCGGAAGACATCGTAAAGAACTGGAAAATGTCATTGGAATGTTTGTTAACACTTTAGCTATCCGAACTAATCCTACAAGTGAGAAAACTGTTGCTGAATTCCTGAAAGAATTACAGAACACTGCTTTGCGAGCATTTGAAAATCAGGACTATCAATTTGAAATGTTGGTTGAACGATTGGATTTAAAGCGTCATCCGGATCGCAATCCACTCTTTGATGTTCTTTTCTCGATGGAGGATATGTTGAATGATAGTTTTGATCTGAGTGAATATCAGATGGAACCATATCCAGTGGTCTATCAGATTTCCAGATTCGATCTGGTCTTTACTGGTATCAGGGAATCAGACGGATTAGATATCTTCTTACAATATCGGACAAATCTCTATAAAAGAACTACTATTGAACGGATGAGTCATCATTTAACTAACCTGCTGCAACAGATGGTGGATAGACCTGAGAGCAAGATTGCGGAGATTGATTTTCTGGCAGAAGATGAAAGAACCTATCTGTTATTCGCAGTAAATAACACTAAAATGGTATATCCCCGGGAGAAGATGATCTCCCAATTATTTGCCGACCAAGCTGAAAGAGATCCGGATAATATAGCCGCTATCTTTGAAGATTGTGTACTATCATATGGGGAACTAAATGCAAAAGCCAATAGTCTGGCCCGAAAGTTACGGCAATTGGGGGTCATCGCAGATCAGCTGGTTGGTATTAGAGTGGTCAGGTCTCCAGAGATGATTGTTGGAATTATGGCTATCTTGAAAGCTGGAGGAGCTTATCTGCCGATCGATCCAGAGTATCCTGAAAGCAGAGTTCAGTTTATGTTAACAGATAGTAATGTCAGTATCTTGTTGACGCAGGATTCATTGAAAGAGCAGGTTAGTTTCCATGGGCAGGTATTGATTTTGGAAGATCAGGCTAACTACTCTGCCAATGATGCTAATCTGGAGCTGAATAATAGTACAGCTAATCTGGCTTACATGATTTATACATCGGGTTCGACAGGTAAACCAAAAGGGGTGATGATTGAACATCAATCGGTCGTTAATCGTTTATATTGGATGCAGAAGAGATACCCTATCGGTAAGCAGGATGTTATTTTACAAAAGACACCTTTTACATTTGATGTATCTGTTTGGGAGTTGTTCTGGTGGAGTTTTACTGGCGCGAAAGTTTATTTCCTGACTCCAGGTGCAGAGAAAGACCCTGCAAAGCTTGTAGAAGTGATTGTTAATCAACAGATTACGATTATGCACTTTGTTCCGTCAATGTTGGGTGCATTTCTGGATTATCTGGAATATGGCACTGATTTACAGAGATTGAATAGTTTAAAACAGATCTTTGCCAGTGGTGAAGCTTTAAAACCTATTCAGGTACAAAGATTTAACCAATATCTGTATCACACAAATGGTACCCGTCTCAGTAACTTATATGGTCCAACTGAAGCAACAGTTGATGTCACTTACTATGATTGTCCTACAGATGGTGAAATTAACCTAATTCCTATCGGCAAGCCTATTGCTAATACTCGGCTGTACATTTTGAATAAGGATGATCAATTGCAGCCAATTGGTGTACCTGGAGAGTTATGTATCACCGGAGATGGGCTGGCCAGAGGATATCTTCGACGTCCAGATTTGAACAGTAGCCGATTTACAGCCAATCCATTGAATCCAGAGGAGCGAATTTACCGGACGGGAGATCTGGCCCGCTGGCTGGCTGATGGAAATATTGAATTTTTGGGTCGTCTGGATTCACAGGTCAAGATTAGGGGTTTTCGGATTGAGATTGGGGAAATAGATAATCAGTTACTTAAACATCCCGATATTCAACAGGCAGTGACGCTGGTCAAAGAGAAGGATGAAGGTGAAAAATATCTGTGTGCATATATTGTAGCTGATCAGAGCTTAACGGTCGCTGAGTTGAGAAATTATCTGGCAGAAGAGTTACCACAATATGTGATTCCACAGTACTTTGTTCAGTTAACTGAACTGCCATTATCGCCAAATGGTAAAATAAATCGACCTGCATTACCTGAACCTGAAGAAAAGATCGTTACAGGTATTAGGTTTACTCCACCTTCAACGAGATTGGAGACAAAATTGGCTGAAATCTGGACAGAAATACTAGGTATTAGCGGAATTAGTATCGATGAGAATTTTTTTGAAGTAGGTGGTAACTCGCTTAAAGCAATGAGATTGGTTAATAAAATATTTAAAGAGTTGGGAGTGAAGATCTCTTTGCACGATATCTTTGAACGCTCAACCATTAAGAGACAGGCAGAATATATTCAGTCAAAATCTAAGCAGACCTTGACCCGAATTAAAAAAGTCACTGAACGAGAATACTATCCTGTCTCATCAGCTCAAAAACGAATGTTTATCATTAATCAGCTGGAAATAGCTAATACCAGTTACAACGTTCCGGGAGGTTTAATTATTGAAACAACTGTGGAGTATGAAAAAATCAATGACATTTTCCAAACTTTGATTCAACGACATGAATCTTTAAGAACATCCTTTACTGTCATTGACGGGGAATTGGAGCAGCAAATTCATCAAAGTGTAGATTTTGCTGTGAAGTTTCGTGAGGTGAACCAGGAAGGTCTATCAGCTCTGGTTCGGGCTTTTATTGAACCTTTTGATTTAGGAACTGCCCCGCTTTTACGGGTGTTGCTGGTCAAATTACCTGACAGATATATAATTCTCTATGATATGCACCATATTATTTCCGATGGAATGACTTTGAACATTTTGTACAAAGAGTTTGTTACATTGTTCCTCGATCAGAAATTACCGGAGCTTAGTATTCAGTATAAAGATTTTGCTGTCTGGCAAAGACAGTTCTTTGCTTCAGATGAAATTAAAGCACAGGAAGCGTATTGGTTGAACATTTTTACTGATGACATCCCAATATTGGATCTACCTACAGATTATCCGCGACCAATTAATAAGAGTTATACAGGTGATTATATTTCTTTCACTATTAGTGAAAACTTGCAAGCTAAGTTAGAACAGATGATTAAAACGGATAGAGTAACCTTAAATATAGCACTCTTGGCGGTATTTAATATTCTCCTGGCCAAATACTCAGGACAAGCTGATATAGTTATCGGAATGCCGATAGCGGGAAGAAACCATGATGAGCTGGAAAATGTAATTGGAATGTTTGTTAATACTCTGGCTTTACGGAATTACCCAGAGCGAGACTTAAGCTTTACAGAGTTCTTAGCAAGGGTAAAAGAAACTTCATTACAGGCCTATGAGAATCAAGACTATCAGTTTGAAATGTTGATTGACCGGCTTTCACTGGAACGGGACATGAGCAGAAATCCACTTTTTGATGTAGTATTTGCAATTCAGGATATGATTGAAGATAATCCAGCATTAGCTGATCTACCGATTAAACCATATACCTTTGATTTAAATACTACAAAATTTGATCTAAGTTTAGCTGCAGTAGAACAAGATGATTGTATTAAGCTAGACTTACAATACAGTACTGATCTCTTCAGCAGGTTAACAATCGAGCAGATGGCTAAACATTTTGTAAATATTGTTCGAGAAGTAGTTGACAAACCTGAGATAAGACTTGCAGAAATTGATATGTTAACTCCGACAGAAAAACAGCAGTTAGTGGTTGATTTTAATGATACATTCGTTGAATATCCTACAGATAAGACGATTCATCAGTTATTTGAAGAACAGGTGAAGAGAAATCCAGATCGTGCTGCCCTGAGTTTTGAAGACCAGAAATTGACTTATGGTGAACTTAATGCGAAAGCCAACCAACTGGCCCGGGTTTTACGCTTTAAAGGTGTGGCTGTAGAAGAGATAGTAGGTGTTATGCTCAACCGATCAATGGAGATGATTATCTCTATATTGGCAATTATCAAAGCTGGAGGAGTATATTTGCCAATTGATGTGGATTACCCAGAAAGTAGAATTAGATATATGCTGGAAGATGCTCAGGTGAGAGTTTTGTTAGTAACTCAAGAATCGGTTTCTACACTTAATTATTCTGGTGAGATAATCCATGTTGATGAGCAGCATATTTATCAGGGTGACGACACTAATCTGGTAAATCTGAATACAGCTAAAAATATGATCTATATTATCTATACTTCCGGGTCTACGGGTAATCCCAAAGGAGTTATGGTTGAACATAACAATGTAGTGCGCTTATTCTTTAACGATAAAGCTTTATTTGATTTTACTGCAGATGATGTCTGGACACTGTTTCATTCTTTCTGCTTTGACTTCTCGGTCTGGGAGATGTATGGTGCTCTACTCTACGGCGGTAAATTAGTAATTATTCCCAAATCACTGGCTCAAAATACCGGACAATTCCGGAAGGTACTGCAAACTGAAGGAGTAACAGTGCTGAATCAGACTCCAACTGCTTTTTATAACCTCATCGAAGTGGAGTTAACAGCTGAGAGAGCAGATCTTCAGATACGTTACGTTATCTTTGGGGGAGAAGCGCTAAAACCGATCCATTTACGAGAATGGCATCTCAAATATCCCGGGACCAGGTTGATTAATATGTACGGAATTACCGAAACCACTGTGCATGTTACATTTAAAGAGATCACTGACTATGAGATGGAAAATAATATTAGTAATATTGGCTTGCCGATACCTACTTTACAGCTATACATTTTGGATCAGGATTTGCATTTACAGCCTATCGGTGTGGCAGGGGAATTATGTGTTGGTGGTGAGGGTGTGGCGCGCGGATATCTGAATCGGTCTGATCTTACCCGTGATAGATTTGTCGAAAACCCATTTGTCCATGGTACCAGATTGTATCGTTCAGGAGATTTGGCAAAGCGTTTACCTGATGGTGAAATAGTTTATCTGGGTCGGATTGACCGTCAAGTAAAGATTCGTGGATTCAGGATTGAGTTAGACGAAATTGAAAATCAACTGTTAAAACACCCAGAGATCAAAGAGGCAGTAATTGTGACCCGGGAGGATCTGGATAACAGCAAATATTTGTGTGCATATATTATTTCAAAACAAAAGCTGCAGGTTCTGGACATTAGAGAGTATCTGGCTCAGAATTTGCCTGAATATATGATTCCGTCATACTTTATTCAGATAGATGCATTTCCCTTGACTGCTACCGGAAAGATTAATCACCGGGCTTTACCGAAACCAGTGGATAACATTAAAACTGGGAAAGAGTTTGTACCCCCACGCAGTGAATTGGAAGAAATATTGAGATCTATCTGGTCGGAAGTTTTGGGAGTGGAGCAGATCGGTGTTTATGATAATTTCTTTGTCCTGGGTGGGCATTCTATCAAAGCAACCCAGGTAGTTAGTTTAATTCACAAGAGATGTGATATAGAAATTAATCTGAGAGAGATCTTTCAGCATCCAACTATCGCAGCACTGGTTGTAATCATACAAAACAAGCAGCGATCTGGATATAGCGATATTCAGAGGCTGCCAGATCAAGACTATTATCCATTATCCTTTACTCAAAAAAGATTGTGGGTAATCAATCAGCTAGAGCCCGATAGCCCTGCATATAATCTCTTTGGTAGGATGAGATTGATAGAAAAGATTGATCTAGAGATGGTTCAGCATATCTTTACAAAATTATTGTATCGTCACGAAAGTTTACGCACATCATTTTCTGAGATTAATGGTCATCCAGTACAGATTGTTCATGATCAGATTGACCTGACTATTGATGTAGAAGATCTTTCAGATTTGAGCGCAGCAGAACAGATTGCCCAGGTTGAGGGGATTAGCAAACAGGAGTTCCTGCGACCGTTTGACTTAGAAAAGGCACCACTCGTTAGAGTAAAATTAGTCAGGTTGAATGAGTCTACTTTTGAGATTATCTATGTAATGCATCATATCATTACAGACGGTTGGTCGATGGAGATTTTGAAGAACGATTTTTGGACACTGTATCTAGCATTTCAGAATAATCAATCTGTCGAGTTAGCACCATTACCAATCCGGTACCGTGATTTTGTGATCTGGCAGAATCAGCTGTTGGCCGATTCTGAGAAATTTGTCCAGGCACAAGAGTTTTGGAGAAGTCAATTGGTGGGAGAAGTGCCGATTTTGAATCTACCTGTGGATTATTCATCCACCGGTATTCAAGGTAAAGAAAGTGCAGCTTATCGTGTTGTTATTGATTCTGAGATTCAAAAGAAATTAAATAATCTGGCTAAAGAGCAAAAAGCCAGCAGTTTTATGGTCTTGTTGGCAGGATTTAATCTCTTTTTAGCTCAGGTTACAGGTCAGAAAGACATCCTTATTGGGATACCGGGTGCCGGGAGAGAGCATGAGAATTTGCAGCAGCTAATTGGTTTTTTTGTAAACACGTTGATCTTACGGGAAAAAATTAGTTTTGAACAGACCTTTATTCAACTATTGCAGATAGTACAGCAAGATACATTACAGGTTCTTGAGTATCAGAATTATCCATTAGAAAAAGTGGTTGAAGAATTAAAGATTCCCTATCCTAAGATTTCGGTCTTTTTCAACCTCTTCAATCTAGGTGAGACTGGTTCAAAAAAATTGGATGACTTAAATGCCTATCACACTGATTTTAGCACAGATTCTAAATTTGACATGGAGCTATATTTGAGTGAGTATGCCAATGGAATTGAGATAATCTGCGCATATTATACTGGCTTATTCAAACCGGAGACTGTGGAATATTTGATGAAACAATATGTCTGTTTGTTAGGAGAGATCTGTGAGAATCCAAATGGAACCTTAGATGCATATTCCACTACAGGAAAACGGAGAAAACTTGAATTAAAGCATGGGCAGATGACAACAGAGATAAAAGATGCAGCTAAAAGAGTGGATGTGCTCACAGAGTTAATTGAAAAGCGAGTAGCGCAGAATCCGGATCGAGTAATAGTCAAAACTGCTACACAAGAATTAACCTATGACCAATTAAATTGTAAAGCAAATCAGATTGCCCATCAAATTTTATCAATGAATTGTACCGTGGGGAGTAGAGTAGGATTACTATTTGAACAGGGTGTTGATATGGTTAGTGGACTATTAGGTACACTTAAATCTGGCAAGACTTATGTTCCACTAGACCCTAATTACCCAATGGAACGGTTGTCTTACATTTTGCAGGATGCTCAGGCAGAGATTCTGATTACTAATACCCAAAATAGTTCATTAGCAGATAAGGTACGGAAACAGCTGCCTGGTCATCTGCAAGTAATTAATCTTGATCAGACCGGAGAACAGTTTGCAGATTACAATCCTAAATTAGGAATTTCTGAGGAGCAAATTGCCTATATTCTCTATACCTCTGGCTCGACTGGTAAATCTAAGGGTGTATTACAGAGTCAGCGAAATATTCTACATTTTATCAACAACTATATTGAGGTGTTTGAGATTAGTGCAGAAGATCGGTTGACATTGTTCTCAGCGTTTACCCATGATGCTGCAGTAATGGATATCTATGCAGGTCTATTGACTGGTGCTACTTTGTATCCACTAAATATGAGAGAAGAAGTTAATCTGATGGAACTGGTAAATTGGTTACAGGCAGAGCAAATTACCATCTGGCATTCTGTTCCTACAGTGTATAGATATTTTATCAGAGGTTTACAGGGAGATGAGGATTTAGCAGCATTACGTTTAATCATCTTAGGTGGAGAGCAGGTTGTTGAACATGATCTATTAAGGTTTAAAGAACTATTTACAGATACACTGCTGGCCAATCTCTATGGTCAATCCGAATCCTCTTTAAACTCAGTTGAACTCTTCCAGACCGACACTCCATTGGGCAAGATTACTTTGGGAGAATCAGTTAAAGAGACTGAACTTCTGGTAGTTGATGAGTTGGGAGTAGAAGTAGCTCCATTAGGTATAGGAGAGATTGTGATTGCCAGTAACTATCTGACTCCTGGCTACTATAAAGATCCCGAAAAGACTTCTCAAGCTTTCAGTATTGAGAATAATCTTGGTCGGCTCTATTGGACAGGGGATTTAGGACGTAAACTGTTGGATGGTCGAATTGAATTTGTGGGACGAAAGGATTTTCAGGTCAAGATTAGAGGTTATCGGGTGGAATTAGGCGAGATTGAAAGTCAGTTGTTAAGTCATCAGCAGATCAAAGCGGCAGCAGTTATTGTCCGTGAAAAAGGTGATGGCAGCAAATATTTAGATGCTTATATTGTTCCTACTGATCACATTACAGCTGTTGATGTGAAGGCTTATTTACGTGAATACTTGCCTGAGTATATGATCCCACTCCACATTATAACACTGGAAAAAATGCCACTGACATCAACAAATAAAATCAACCGACAGGTTTTACCAGAATATGAGGAAGAACAGATAACTGGAGTCGAATATATTGCTCCAAAGCGGGATATTGAGAAAATGTTAGCTCAGATCTGGGCGGAGATTTTGCAAGTAGATGTGTCCAGGATCGGTATTCATGATTCTTTCTTTGACTTAGGTGGTAACTCTCTTTCGATAATGGAGTTAACTAGTAGGGTTAATGACCAATTTGCCACAGGATTTAAGTTGGTCGATCTGTTCAATTATAATACTATTCACCGTTTGGTGGCAGTGATTGGGGAAGAAGATGGCAAAGAAGAAGAGGATGATGAGATTTTGATCTTTGATCTGTAGATTGATCAACAGATCGTCATCAGTAACGATGTGGTCTGTTGAGTATATGATCTCTCAAATCAATGTAATAATCCTAAGGCCAATGGTGAGAAGGAATATTGGGAGATAGCAAAATTTTTAATGGTTATAATTGGTATTTTTGGAGACACCACACTGGTGTCTCCTATATTTATGAGGAAATTATTCACTTGAAAGAATATGGTACCTTTTTAGAAGACTAGAAATTTTAAAGATCAATTTGCATCATAACTTTTTCGAGCCTTTCAAGGTGACTCTTACTTAATCTCTGTAAATATTTAATATAGTAGAGCTCCCAATCCGGCAAGTTGTCCTTTTTTTGTAGCTGAGATAGATTCAGTTCTCCAGTCCTTAATTCTTCACTGAAAAGCATTTTTCCTAAGACGGCTAATTCGGTAAGACTCAGCGTACGATACACAGTGATAAACTCATCCCCAAACAAACAATCTGCTCGTAGAATATCGATAAAATCTTCTAAAGAAGGAATGTCAGATCTGATGAGAGCTATCTTGTTTTCGATAGAATCACAATTGATTATCTTTCCGAGGATTATTCGAAAATCCTGGTCATTCATTTTAATTCCCGGGTTAAAATTAATCTTATCACCCTGTTGATTGGCTGCATTAGTGGTAATTATTAGATTATGCAGACTATTATTTTCTACAGCAGTTAAAGTTCTTTGTACTATAATTGATTTATATTTATTTAAATAGTTTACTAAATCTGGTTGATTTAAATTAAAATCGCTCAGAACTTTTTTAATTCCTTTATCAATCAGTACTATTAATTCAGTAGGACTTAGTTGGGATAATTCCTGTTCTAAGATTTGAAATTGAAAAGTAAAGATAGTTAATTCACTCGCCTGGTTACCTATCAGGACAGAAAAAATGGAGTTATTTATCAATACTTCAAAGATGTTAATTGGAGATGTTTTATAATCTATCTGATAAATTCGACTGTAATTAACTAAAGTGTTCTCCAGTGTTTTTTTATCAAAAAGGTTGCAAAATTGAGTTTCGGTTTTTAATGTTTCCAGATAATGTTTTATATAGCGAATACCCTGAAGTTTCATATCATCGAAAACAAGAGGGTAATCAAGGGTACACATTGTATCATGTGCATTGAACATAATTCCATACTGTTTAAAAAAGTCAGGTAAATCCTCGTCGATAGAAGTATTGTAGACCTCGAGTTGAACGTCAAGTTTGGTTCTTTTAATCTCCTCATATAAATCTTGCGTTTCGGCGACCCATCTCGATATAAGTTCTATGCCTTTAGCGTATATTTTCTGCACCGTATTAGTTTTAAGGAGATTTATACCATCTTCAGGATGTTCAAACTGACTTAAATAAGCATCAAGAGAGTAGAGAATGGAGTTTAGTAAAGTTTCTGCTGTGTCTGTCGTAACTGAAGTGCTGTCACCTTTAGTGTATCTTAAGATGAGATCTTTTAATATTAACATTATTTGTTCTTGAATACTATTTAAGTTCGTTTGATTCAGCAGTTTGACCTGAAATCCTGCTCTCAACAGCGAGATGGTGTATTGGTAGTTATTCAAATTTTCCCTGCAGATAAAGTCACGTCGATCTGTAATTTCTGATTTCATTAGTCTTCCTCTCCTTTGTGTATAGTGTACAATCTAGTATGCTTGCGTCGGAAATCTCTAACAAACTTATCTAGTTCTCTACCCATAAGGAGTTCGATAGACCCACAACAAGAGTTATTATAAAAATCTTTAATTATGTCTAACAATTCATCATCGCCAATTTGGTCGTATGTTTCATTTTTCATGTAATAAAAAATTTCCTGTAAGTCTATCAGCGTAGATGCATAGTCTTCTTGATTTATGAAGGGAGAGGCACAAAAGTCGTGAATAATTTTTTTGGTCACCTGAATCTCTAATTCAACCCTTCCATAATTTTTTAAGACATCATTTCGACACTCAATTATCTCTTTAGCTTCTTCAGCTGTAATTGTTAATCCATATTGCTCTGATTGAGTATTAGTTTGCAGTAATTCAGTAACCTGGATATCGATAAGTGATGTACTCATTGTTGTAAAAAGGTTAGGCACTGACATATGATCACTCCTTTTTGTGTTTTGTTTAATTCTAGAGATATCTGTTGATAGAGCTTAAGTTTAAAGACTTCAGAAGAGGATTTGGATCTCCATTGATGAACACTATTTAGTTATTTATACTCTCACCTATAGAAGTTGGAAGACTTTCTTTTAGAAATATCGTCAAATATATTAAAATAACTCTTGACAAAAATATTAAAATATGATATAATGAGATGTTAGTGTTTATTTCAATATTATACACCTGAAATTAAAAAAAGTCAATTAGTCTGGTAATTTTTTAACGAGTGAGAACTGTTATTACTGGAATTTGAACATTTTTAAAGGGAAGAGGAATAACTATGTGGAAAGGTGCTGCTGCTATTTGTACCAATGAATATGGTCAGATTTTAATGGTTCTTCAAGGGCAAAAGCATGAAATAAAAAAATGGTCTATTCCATCCGGTGGATTACTGAAAGGCGAAACCTTTGAGGATTGCTGCCTGCGGGAAGTAAAAGAAGAAACAGGATATGATGTTGAGATAGTTAAAAAATTGTTTGCTAAGGTGACAGATATAGTAAAAGTCCAGTACTTTGCAGTGAAGGTTATTGGCGGTGAAAAATCAATTCAGGACTCGAATGGTTTAATATATGATGTTCAATGGGTCTCGAAGATGCAACTGCAAGATTTGGATTTATCTTTTCCTGAAGATAGAGATTTTTTAATTGCTTACTATAAGCACCAGACTATGCAAGGGTTTCAGATGGGGATTCAACCCCACCTGAAGTAGAATAAGGCAGCTCCTACTTATAGGAGTGGAGGTTATAGAACTTAGATATACTGTAACGAAATGGGAAAAATCCCCTGGAGCAGCTTTTGGCTACTTTAGGGGATTAGTTTTTGTAAAATATTTAATTGGTAAATTTATGCGCTAAAGTCGCATTAACAGCAAGCTGTTAATGGCTCAAGTTCAACTACTTCAGAAAGGGATTTGTACCTCCGCTGAAGTAAATATTATTTTCGTTATTTCTACTCTCACCCATAGATGCAGGAGACGTCCCTTTACCCTTCTGAAATATTGTTAAATCGCTGACGATCAAACTCACCTTCAGAGTTAGCGACAACGATAGAACAGATAGCATCACCAGTTATATTAACAGCAGTCCTGGTCATATCCAGAATTCGGTCAACACCGATGATTAATGCAATACCTTCTACAGGCAGGCCTACTGATTGAAGTACCATTGATAAGGTTATTAAACCTACGCCGGGGACACCGGCAGTACCTACAGATGCCAGAGTAGCAGTTAGAATAACCATCAAAAGTTGGGAAAAGGATAGATCAACACCGAATACCTGAGCGATAAAAACGGTAGCAACACCCTGCATAATTGCGGTACCATCCATATTAATGGTAGCACCTAAAGGAAGGGTAAAACTGGAGATTTCATTAGATACGCCTAATTCCTCTTCAGCGGTCTCCATAGTAACTGGCAGAGTAGCACTGGAACTGCTGGTACTAAAAGCAACAACCATGGTTGGAGCAAATTTTTTGAAGAAGGTGATTGGGTTAGCTTTAGTTATGACACTTAAAGCGCCAGTATAAGTTAAGATGGTGTGGAGGAATAGGGCAAAAAGGACTGTTAACATGTATTTGATCAATGGTAAAAGAACGTCAGCTCCCTGAGTAGCGATAACTTTGGCGATTAAGGCGAATACACCAAAAGGAGCTATTGTCATAATTAGACTAATCATTTTCATTAACACATCATTAGCAGTATGCAAAAAATCTAATAATGGTTGAGCTTTTTTCCCAACCGCTGCTAAAGAGATACCGAATAAGATTGAGAAGACGATTATCTGTAACATTTCACCAACAGCCATAGAATTTATTGGATTAGTTGGAACCATGTTAACAAAAATATCCATAATGAATGGAGCTTCAGCAGCCTGATATTCGACATCTGTTGGGATGGAAATACTACTGCCTGGGGAAATAATAAAGGCCAATAACAGACCGATGGTAATAGCTATAGCAGTAGTGGTTAAATAAAAAGCAATAGTTTTACCACCAACACGCCCCAATTTTTTCGGGTCTCCGATACCTGCAGAACCACAGGTCAGGGAGATTAGAACCAGGGGAACGACTAACATACGGATGGCCCGGATAAAGATAGTGCCTACTGGACTGAGAATCCATTTTTCTATGACATTATAAAAATCAGTGGGCAGAAAGCTGTTGGCAAATAAACCAAAGACAACACCTGCTATAAGTCCAATGAAAATCTTCGTTGTCAACCTAACCTTCTTTTCTTTCATTTCTACTCTCCTCCTCATATGTTTTGGATTTATATGTACATCTAAGCATACCATAGTCCTTACAATAAACTACAATAAACGACATAAAAATACAAAACAATTTGAGAAAGAGCTTTATTAGATCTCTTTTAGCTGAGAGATTATTCCATTAACAAATTTTCGAATCTGAATTCTCCCCGAATGTTTATTTTTATTTTGCAGATAATCCATCTCTTTTTTAATCTCCTTGAAATCGAATAGCATAGATGAATAGAGGACGAATTTATCATTAGAAAAATCTTCCAATCCCAGTATTACCAGATTGTGCATCGCCTTTTGAATAATTCGGCGGATACGCTGTTCAATTCCCTGAGGTGTAATCATTATTCCGATTTTTTTATATTCTTGATGTAAATCATCATAGAGATCAGCCAATTGAAGATGATTAGATGCAGAGTCAGATTCAAGAAAATTCAAGATTAATTTGACCAGATCATCAGTTCCGGTATCTCCCCAGATTCCCAGATCAGTAAGGATGGCCTGAATCTGTTTTTGAGTGAAATTAGACTGTTTTTGCGGTAAAGTTTCTTTAGTGGTATCCAGGACACTGCTTATTAGATTCAAAGTTTGTCTCAACTGAATAGTTTGTTGGATATTTTTAATTACGGAAGTGACTTCGATTACATTGATTGGTTTGCTGATAAAGAATTCTATACCACTTTTGTAAGCCTGGGCGACCATTTCTGGAGAGTTAACCTGAGAGATCATCACGAATTTGGTCGTCAGATTAGCCTGGTTGACTTTGGAGACAATTGATGCTCCATCCATTTTAGGTAACAGATAATCGATTAGAACGATTTCAGGTTTGAGGACTAATATACTGTCTACAGCTGTTTCTCCATCTGCGGCAGTTCCACAGATCAGGCCTAAGTCATTATCCTCAATAATATTTGACAACATTCGGATAATGCTTTGATCATCATCAATTATGAAAAATTTGCATTTATTCATGTTGACCCTCCTTTGAGATAATTGCGGTTAGAGGTAAGCTAATTGTAAAGGTTGTACCAATATTAGGTGTAGATTTGATCTCCAGGTGACCTCTTAGTTCTTCAATAAGCAGTATAACATGGGTTAATCCAAGTCCGGTTGATTGATTTCCGGTAAAGGGATCAAATTTAGTGGAAAATCCCGGTTCAAATATTACGGGTAAATCTTTAGGATCTATTCCTCTACCTGAATCAATTACTTTCAAAATTAACTTATCTGAGTCAATCATAGATTTGATATAAATCTGGCCCAGGTCTGTAATGGCATCAATAGAGTTAATCACCAGATTATTGAGAATTGAGAATAGATAGTAATATTGTTTTATTTTTAAATCTTCCTTAATTTCTAAAGAAAAATGAATCTCTCTGGCGAAAGTTTCTGCCAGACGGTGGGAATTATCTATAATCATTTTGCCTATTTCACTCAACATGAGTTCTGATCTATTTTTGGATATTGGGATTAACTTTTTGATTCCCGACAGAACTCGTAAATCATTTTTTTTAATTTCATGGATGTCTGTAGTCAGTGTGAGGAGTTGACTTTTAAGATCATTTAGTGCAGGATTCTTATCTGATTCAGCTATTTTGGTCAGTTGTTCATATAGGAGATATCCTTTGGTCATGGCGTTTTCCGTATCTATCATATTCTTTTGCAGATAAAGAATTTCTGCCTTTAGGTTAGCAGTAAACAGCAGAAGTTGGCGATAGTGATTATACTGTTCCTCTTTTAAACTTATTAAGTTATTATAATAGATTAGGACATAACTAACCATTGATAGAAGACCACGAATACAGCCTACCAGCAGCAGAGTTTTCACTACTGGTAACATCAGATTGGAGCTAAAAGGAAAACTGGAGCGGATAATTAATTCTACAATGTTGGCTGCAGTATCAGTAATTGCCAGCAAGATAATCAGTTGAACAGGGTGTCTTTTCAGATCAAATTGCAGTAATACCTTAAGTAATAACCCGAAAGTTAAATAAAAACCGATAACCGGAATGTGTTTCAAAAAAATCTGCTCAACAGGATAATTACTGACTCCCAACTCAACAATAGTTCGAAATAAGATGATGAATACACCAGTTTCTACACAGACCAAAAAGATCTGTTCCTCCTGAAAAACCAGGATTAACAAGGTTAAAGTTACTACCCCCAGGGAGAAGCGAAAATCAGAATTGAAGGGCTGGAAGAATAATTGACCTGATAGAGTTGTTAAAATAATGATTAGTAACTTTTTATAAATATTCTTCAATATATCCACCTTCTTGATAAAGATATTAATATTATACCACAGTTAGAGATATTTAGAGAAGCTATTTATACTAAAGGAATTGTTACTTTTTAACTAGACAGATGAATACAAAATACTATTTGAGAGAAATTCAAAATAAATATATGGAAACCAATTGACATCAATTCTAAAATTATGGTAATATTGTAATATAGGTACTTAATAATAATATAAAGAAAAAATATTGAGGATTTTCGGTTGCAACCAAGAGTAGTTTTTGTGAGAGTGAATTAAAGTTTAAGTGTTTTATGAAAGCTATCTATGGCCTGAGAACATAATAGGTGTAAATTAAAGATATTGATAAGTGGATAGCTCTGGTGTTATGTAGGGGATGTTTATATTATGTGAGTACCTGTAATAAAATTTAAAGGAGCGAGATAGACATGAAAAGATTATTTTGGATTTTACTGGTGATTATGTCTATTTTCTGGGGTTCTTTAGCTTTTGCTGCCAACCCGGAACTTAGTACGATTCCTGTTGATACCACAGATACTTATCTGTTGGTGACCAATAACTTCAATCATGGTTTGGTTTTGGTTGATCAACGGAATGGCAAGACAGTGACTATCACTGAAGGGAGAAATGCTGGTTATTATGCGACTATTTCAGCAGATCAGCGATATGTTTGTTATAAGTCGTTCTTACCAGAAAATGAGCGATATTTACAAAAGTCAATGCTTTATGATATTAAAACTGGTGAGAATATCGCTTTGACAGAGTGGAACACGTTGGTTGGTACTCCTACTGTGGCACAAAATGGGACCATAGCTTATACAGTGGGTAACGAATTGTTGATTCTGGATGCGAATTTTAATCAAAAAGATTCTTTGAATTTAGGCTATCATGTTAACTTACTTGACTTTTCGTCTGATGGTCAAAAGTTAACCTTTAATGATGCCAATGGACAAATTGTTGTTTTAAATTTAGCTGATAAAGGGATGAAGATTGTTGATAGTAAAAACAGTTTCTGGGGACCTAAATTTTCACCAAATAGTGATAAGATTATGTCTCCAACTGTTGATGGCTATACAGCTTTAGTGGACGTTCAAAGTGGCGAGATTAAAGCACTGGATAAAGGTCAGGCTTTGGGCTGGATTGATAATGATACCATAGCTTATTTGGATAAAAAGATAAATGAGAAAGACGCTAAAGTCGAAAAATCCGATCTGATTATGCTAAATACCGTTGATCTAAGTAAAAAAGTAGTTACAGTTAATAATGGTGATGCTACAGTCGCCCTGAAAGCCGGAGATATTGCTTTATCCCGTCAAGGACAATTAGAAATGGGACAGGTTCGTGATCAGAAGTTAAATACCTGGTCTAACAAGATTAAAGTCCCTGTACCTGCACAAGATATTTTTGCCGATGTTGTGCAAAACGAAGCAGTGGAAGTTCAAAGCAGCGATTTTTCTATTCAGGCAATTTACGATGGTGTATATTCCAGATATTTAACTGGAATGCAGTATATACATCAAGTGTATGATACACCTAACAATTTCAATGGTCACTGGGCTTGTGGAGCCAGTTCTGCACTAATGGCGATCCAATATTATGGAGTACTGTCATCTCATCCAATTACCGTCAGTGTTCCTTACAGCCATACCAGTAATTATGGTTGGTATGTCAGCAGTGTATATACTTATGGTCGGACTTTCAATATCTATGGTGCAGACCCTAATGGAACTTTATTTGCCGGTGGTTATGGATATATCATTCAAAATGACTGGGCAGACACTAAAGGTCATATGGCTGAATATATTCAATATCATGGTCGTGGTTCTAGTGTCGACTGGAGTCCATACTGGAGTGAGTTCCAGACCGAGATAAACAATAACCATCCGTTTGTAGTGTTAACTTCACTTACCAGTTCGGGGCATTATATTACTGCCAGAGGTTACTATTGGGATCAACATAGTGGGGTGTTTAATGATCCATATGGCAATAAGAATAGTGGATATATGAACTATTCTGGTACTTTGGTTGGTTATGATTGGCCAGGTTACAATAATGGGTATAGTAACCTGAATACCGTTCACTGCTTTATTTATTGTAGATAGATTATCGTAATTCAAAGGCTCTCTTATTCTAAGGAGAGCCTTTTCCTTTTGCTAGAAGGGAGGTTTTAGAGTAGAATTGGCGAATATACATGGGGTGCAGTATATTTAACTGCTCAAAATAACTGGAGAGGCGTTGATCAGTAGTGAGATATATCGATATGGAAAACTGGAATCGTAGAAAACACTTTGACCATTTTAGAAAAATGGATTATCCACATTTCAATCTCTGTGCTACCCTGGATATAACCGAATTTTTGAAGTATACCAGGGCAAGAGATATGTCTTTTTTCCTTACATTTCTCTATAGTACTGTTAAAGCTGCTAATAAGATCCCTGAATTTCGCTATCGAATTAGAGAAGATCAGGTGATAGAACATCAGGTAATTCATCCTTCCTTTACGGTAATGACTAAAGATAATGTGTTCGCATTTTGTCCAGTTGAATATAAAACTGATTTTATAGAATTTTACCAGCATGCCGCTCAGGAAAAAATTCGGGCAGAACAGTCAGTCTGTCTGGAAGATGAACCTGGACGCGATGATGCTTTATATGTTACCAGCATGCCCTGGGTATCTTTCACTGGTGTAACCCATCCTATCCAGATGTCTCCTGTGGATTCTATACCACGAATTGCCTGGGGGAAATACTTTGTTGAGCACGATCACTATAAGATACCGCTTTCAATTCAAGTTCATCATGCAGTGGTCGATGGGTCTCATGTAGGAGCATTTTTTACATTAGTGCAGGAGATGATGAATGATCCGCAGCAAAAAGTGATCGCTTCCGAAAAATAATATTTTGCTGCAGAGACACAAATACTAAATTGAATTCTGATAATCATCGAATGTGAAAGCGAGTGATATGAATGCAGCAGAGGTTTAAGGATTTTCAACAGAAACGGATGGAGATCTTTCGGGAACTAATTAAACGACAATGGGAAAAACCTTTAACAAATGAAGATTTAGAGATAATAGCAGATGAGATAATTCGAAAATATGGTTATCAGGATGAAGATGCCGCTTTTGTCAAAGATCATATTCGGGTAGCAATGGGCCAGAACCCCAACCAACAACGATCTTTTACTGATGAAGCGGAAATTTTGCAGACAATTCCCCAGGTTACCAGACCAATTTTGACAAAGATTGAAGGAGCCTGTAAAGAATGTGGTGAAAATTATGAAGAGTGTGACTGTTATGATGTTTGTAAATACGAAGCCCAGATGTATAAAAGAAGTACTGGCCCGATGGTGATTGAAGATAAATGTCTGAGTTGTGGAAGGTGTACGATTACCTGTTCTTTTGGAGCACTGGCAGATAAGATCGAATTTCTTCCATTATTAAATCTATTGAATCAGGAAGGGGTGAAGGTATATGCCTCAGTTGCTCCTTCGATAGTTGGTCAATTTGGAGATAATATTTCCATGGGTCAGCTCAGAACAGCTTTTAAGCTGATGGGCTTTGAAGATATGGTGGAAACAGCCCTTTTTGCGGATATTCTGACTATTAAAGAGGCTTTTGAGTTCAACAAATTGGTTACTAATAAGGAAGATTTTTTTCTGACCAGTTGTTGTTGTCCAGTCTGGCTTAATCTAGTCTTTAAGAATTACCCCGATCTTACTAGTCATATGTCTCCATCTGTATCTCCAATGATAGCTTCAGGACGATTTTTGAAAAAGTTATACCCTGGAATCAAAGTGGTTTTTATCAGTCCATGCACTGCGAAAAAGGCTGAAGCTAAAGATCCTTTGTTAGAAGATGCCATAGATTTTGTCCTGACCTATAACGAATTAAAAGAGATTTTTACAGTTATTGGAGTTGATTTACAGGAACTGCCTGAAGATGATAAAGACCATGCTTCTTTTGCCGGAAGGGTGTATGCCAGAACAGGAGGTGTTAGTCTATCGGTTAAAACCGTTGTTAATCGGATTGCTCCCGACCGCTTGATTCATCTGCGAGCTAAGAAGGTACATGGAGTCAAACAGTGCAAAGCTATTCTGGATCAATTAAAACAAGGTGTACAGATTGGTTATAACTTTATTGAAGGTATGGGGTGTGAGGGAGGTTGTATTGGGGGTCCTAAGACTAATATTTCTGTAGATCAGGCTAGACAACTAGTTAATGCCTTTGGTGAAGATTCTTTAATCATGACTCCTATGGATAATTTGAACATTTTAAAAATTATCTCAGAATTCGGCGTTAATCATTATAGGGAAATTGCCGACAACCGAGACATTACTTTACTTCTGGCTAGAGATAGAAAACGGGCTGAGGAACTTCTGGAGAGATGATTTTACTGTCACAAATTGGATATAATGCAAAGAAAAATTTTTAAATAATTTAGATTTAGCAGGATATTTGGATTAGACAATTAATTTTAAGTATTAAGTTAGTGAAAATCTAAGGAGGTATTGTAATGCGTAAACTATCACGAAAAGATTTTGAAAAAGCTGAAGCTTTGATTATGCAAAAGGGAAGAGATTTAGAAAAGGCAGTTTTTAATTCTACTTTTAAAAAAGGTAGTAGTGATGCAGTAGTAGATGAGTTGAAAAAATATCAAAATCCTGATGGTGGCTTTGGTCATGGTTTAGAATCTGATTTTATGTTACCTGAGTCATCTTCAACGGCATCAACCATCGCTTTTCAGTACCTGACAGAAATTGATGACCTGAACGCAGCTTCAAAGGTCATTCTGGATGGACTTAAATATTTTGAAGATACATTCAACAAAGAAAGAAATGGTTGGTTCGCAGTTCCGGGAGAAGTGAACGATTATCCTCATGCAGAATGGTGGAACTTTAATCTGGAGACACAGATGACAGTGATTGATTTTTCATGGGGTAATCCTTCAGCAGAGATTATCGGTTATCTGTATAAATATCGTCAATACGTTAATACATTAGATGTTGATACTTTGGTCGATTATGCTTTTGCCAGATTACTTGAGAGGGAAGAATTTAAATCTGAACACGAGATATACTGCTATCTAAGATTATTTAATCATCTGCCACAGAACAAACGGTCTGAGATTGAAAGTAAGTTAATGCAGGCGGTACGCCAACTGGTTGTTACAGATCCGGTTGAGTGGAAGAATTACACTCCCCAACCTGTCCGCTTCGCAAATCATCCTGACTGTGAGATGTTTGGAATAAACTCTGAGGAGATTGCAATTAACCTGGAGTATCTGATTGATCAAATAGAACGTGATCACGGTATTTTTCCCAGCTGGACATGGGGACAGTACGAAGAAGCCTGGCAGATAGCCAGAGATCATTGGACAGCAAAACTTACGTTAGATCATTTGAAGATATTAGCTAATTTTGATAGGTTAGAAGAATAACTTCAAAATTAAGGTCATTAGGGATATTTTGAGAGTGATTACTTTAGTTCTTATTAATCATTTTGCTATGACCTTGTCACTATCTTCATTGAAAGGTATATTTATTTCATGTAAAAACAGTTATAATTATTGAGGTAAATATATCATATGAAGTAAATTATCTCTACATAAGCAACAGATTTGCTGGATCAAGGGGGGAATTGGTCAGTGAGGCTGGTAAATTTAAACGAAGTAACACCGGAGATGAAATTAGCCAGACCAATATATCATCAAGACAAGATCTTGTTAAATACCGATTGCACTAATCTTTATAAATATAGAACACGACTAATTGATTTTGGAATTACTTATGTTTATGTTGAGGATGAGTTATCTGAGGGTATAAGCATTCAGGATGTAATCAAAGAGGAAACCAGAGAAGGCAGTAAAAAAATTCTCAGGGAAGTCCTCAAGGATTCCACTTTCAACCCAGTAATTGGAAAAAAGGTGCAAAAAGTGATTACAGATATGGTAGATGAAATTCTTTTTTATGATGATATTGTAGTTAATCTGATAGATATCAAATCTCATGATTCTTATACTTATGCCCATTCTGTTAATGTAGCGGTTCTGGCTTTAATTATGGGTAAAGCTCTACACTATACCCGGGAACGTTTGATCAAATTGGGAATCGGTGCACTGCTCCATGATGTTGGTAAAAGACTAATTCCCGTTGAAGTATTAAATAAGCCAGGGAAACTTACCGAAAAAGAGTTCCAGCAGATTAAAGAACATGCCAGATTAGGCTATGAGAATTTAAAAGATCAGGGCTTTATTAGTCCATTATCAAAGACTGTCGTTCTGTCTCATCATGAACGAATAGACGGTACGGGTTATCCCAAAGGATTAAAGGGAAGACAGATTCACGATTTTGCCAGGATTGTCGCTATTGCTGACGTTTTTGACTCATTAAACAGTGATCGGATATATCGCAAAAGATGGCCAACCCATAGAATCCTTGATTATATTCTGGCTAATGTAGACTCTCAATTTGATCGATGTTACGTTAAAAAATTTTTTCGGCATATGGCGATATATCCCAATGGGACGATGGTTACTTTAAGTACAGGTCAGAAGGCTGTTGTTAAAGAACAGAATAAAAATTATCCAACAAAACCGATTGTCAAAATCTTTGAAGAGAACAATGGAATAAAAATGGTTAAAACTGTCGATTTGTTGGAAACCCTAAACATTGTTATTACCGATGCAGACCAGTAAAATATAATATCGAGAACCTTCTAATGGTGTTAAAATATCTGGGTGTCTAAACTACTATCAGTCAGGAGAACACTTTCCGACGGTAAATTAGTAATTTGGTGTCCATTGATGAGATATTTTACACCATTTTCTCATTAATATGGTAGATAAATATATAATATTTAACCAACTTAGAATTACAGAAAGGAATTTACGTCTTTTTGATAGAAATAACACATAATAGCAAACATTAAGTGTTATATCAGATATGGCATCAAAACTTGTGTATTTGCTGGTTTACAAGGAGGGATTTTAAGTGGAATCACTCAAGAAATTTATTTATGATCAATTAGCGGCAGATAACTTATCAATAGCAGAAGCACGTAAATTGCTTAAAGAACTGCAGACTAAATCAACAGGACCTACAGATGGGAATAAAGATATCGCAGTAATCGGCATAGCAGGAAGATTTGGCACAGCGGAGGATGTTACATCATTCTGGCAAGATCTATTGGAAGGTCAGGATTTTGTTACCCATCTGCCGGAAGCTCGTCAAGAAAGTGTTGCTGAATTTCTGGAATTTAAAAACTTAACACGGGAAGATGTAATCATCAGGGAAGGTGGTTATTTAAGAGAAGTTGCTGATTTTGATCCTGATGTATTTGGAATTTCTGCCAGAGAAGCCAGTCTGTTAGATCCCAATCAGCGGTTATTTCTGGAGATAGCCTGGAAAGCGATAGAAGATGCTGGTTATGGTGGGGGTGCTCTAGCTGGATCAAATACTGGAATCTTTATCGGATTTAGTCAGGATTTTGGTGACCGTTATAAGCAGCTGATTAAACAGTACTCTCCTGCAATGCTGCCCATGGCTACTCTGGGTAATATTAATTCAGTAATTGCAAGTCGACTGTCCTATCTGCTGAATTTAAAAGGGCCAGCTATGTTGATAGACACTGCCTGTTCTTCTTCGTTAGTAGCTGTACATATGGCATGTCAAAGTATTCGTAATGGGGATTCTGATTTAGCCATCGCTGGTGGTGTAAAGATTTGGAATCTACCAGTGGAAGAGAAATCTGCCGGAGAATTTGGAGGGAATACTGGGCCAGGAATTGGCATCGAATCCAGTGATGGGAGATGCCACACCTTTGATGATAGTGCCAGTGGTGCAGGGTTTGGTGAGGGAGTAGGAGCAATCCTGTTGAAACCTTTGAAGCAAGCTCTGGCTGATAGAGATCCGATTTATGCGGTGATTAAAGGATCAGCGGTGAATCAGGATGGTAAGTCTATTGGAATTGCTGCTCCTAATGTATTGGCCCAGGAAGCAGTTTTGCAGAAAGCCTGGAAGAATGCTGATATTCCACCTGAGACTCTCTCTTATATTGAAGCCCATGGAACTGGAACAAGAATGGGTGATCCTATTGAGATTTATGCTATCCAGAATTCGTTTGAAAAATATACCAATAAAAAACAATTTTGTGCAGTAGGTTCAGTAAAATCAAATATTGGACATTTGGATCATGCAGCGGGTATTGTTGGGATGATTAAAGTGATTCTGGCGTTAAAGAATAGAATTTTACCGCCGAGTATTAATTTTGATCGACCAAACAAAGAGATTGATTTTATTAATTCTCCAGTTTATGTTAATGATAAGCTCCGTACCTGGCTGACGGATTCAGATATTCGGCGTGCCGGTATAAGTGCTTTCGGCTTAAGTGGTACTAACTGTCATATCGTATTAGAAGAACCGCCTGTTATTGAGTATGAAGAAGATTATAATGCGGTTAATATTTTAACACTCTCTGCTAATTCTGAAAGGGCATTAGAGAGGTTGGTCAATAAATTCGTATCATTTCTCAACCAGAAAGACTGCCCTAATCTGGCGAACCTTTGTTTTACAGTTAATACCGGAAGGGGAGATTATAAATATCGTCTGGCGATGATTGTTCAGGATACAACTGATTTATGGAACAAGTTGCAGTTGATTGATGTCTCTAATCTAAAAACGATTGAAGATAAACGAATCTTTTGTGGTATTCTGGATCGGTCTCAATCTCAGCAGGGTATCTACACAGGAGATTATACTAATTTGATAGAGGTGGCCCGAAGATATGTTCAGGGAGATTACCTTGACTGGAATCAAATGTACGGAGACAAAAGACTGCAGAGAATCAATCTGCCGACGTATCAGTTTGATAATCAGAAATATTGGATAAAACCTGACAAATCGTCATTGAAGATTAATCAGTCATCATCTAATGATGAATTTTATCATCAAACCCGTTGGATTCCGCTGGATTTGAAAACCGAACAGAAGGTAGATTTGACCGGTACAGTAGTTATCCTGACAAATAATCAGGAAAACGAAGAACGGCTTTTTAAACATTTGCAGGATGAAAAAATACAGATTATCCGGGTACAACAAGGTCAATGTTATCAAAAGATCAATGAAAATCATTATATAATATCCGATTCACGCGGTGAATATAGTACTTTATTTTCAGAATTAGCAGAACGAAATATCTCGGCAATTCTTCATCTGTTAACCTTTGATAATCAAGAAATTGACAGTGTTGGCGATTTAGAGACAGCTCAAAGTAGGGGATTTTATAGTTTGTTTTATATCATTAAAGCTCTGGAGCAGATTAATCTGAAAAATCAGATCCAATTATTGATAATCTCCGATTATGCCCGTGCAGTTACTGGTTCTGAAGAAACAATAAAACCAGAAAATATTTGTGCATTGGGATTAGGCAAAGTGATCAATCAGGAGTCTTTTCAGATCACCTGTAAATCTATTGATCTGGACAAACATACAGACCTTCAGGTGATAGTAAGTGAGATGATTACTATTACTAAGGATACTCAGATCGCGTATCGGAATGGTCAAAGATTTGTTGAAGAGTTAAAATCTATCTCTGGCAAACTGGAACACAGAAATAAGCTGGTTCTAAAAGAAACAGGAGTCTATGTGATCACTGGCGGATTGGGAGGCATCGGTCTGGAGATAGGTAAATTGTTAGTTAGTCTGGGATCTAAGCAGGGTAAAAAGGTAAATTTGGCTCTGATTAGTCGCAGACCGTTACCTCCCAGAGAAGTCTGGGATCAGATTTCGGATACTGATCCATTGTATGACAAACTCACAACCATTCTGCAGATGGAGGGTATGGGAGCAAATGTGGTCTATTATAGTGGGGACGTGGCAAATTATTCCCGGATGGAATTAATCATGCTTCAACTACGAAAACAGTTCACTAAGATCAATGGATTACTGCATACTGCTGGTGCTGCTGGAGATAAGCTTATGGTTAACAAAAGTTTTCAACAGATAAGAGAGGTTTTAACACCCAAGATAGCGGGAACCTGGATCTTAGATAAATTGACCAGAGATGACACATTAGACTTTTTTGTATTATTCTCATCTATTAGTGCGGCTTTTGGAGGGCCTGGTCAGGGTGATTATGCAGCTGCTAATCTTTATCAGAATTCGTTTGCTGATTATCGTAACAGATTGGGTTTGTCTACTGTGGTGATCAATTGGACAGCCTGGAAAGAGGTCGGAATGGCCAGGAACTATCAGGTTAATTGGGATGACCTGTTGTTAAAACCGTTATCAACGGCTCAGGGATTGGACTTATTTATTGAGATATTAGAACAGAATATTCAACATGTTATGGTCGGTCAGCTTAATTTATCAAATATCAGTAATCTGGCTGATAGATTACCCATACGTTTATCTTCTGAAATTAAGAGTGATGTAGTATATGGGCTGAATCAGACCAAATTAGAAGAAGTGAAAGTTAAAGAGAAAACCGGAGCAATTGAAAGACAAATAGCAAAAATTTGGGGTAATGTCCTGGGTCTAAATGAACTGAGTGTTGATGATAATTTTTATGATCTTGGAGGAGATTCGATTATTGCTTTGACTTTACTAAATGAGATTGATAAAGAATTTCCGGGGATTATGGATGTGACAGATCTCTTTTCTCAACCTACAGTTCGAAGTATAGCCAAACTAATTGCGATTAAAACCCGGGAACCCGTAAATTATGATCAAAATACCGATGAAAAACTACTAAACATATTAGACCAATTGGAAAAAGGTGAGCTGTCTTCAGAAAAAGGTCTGGGATTATTACTGGATTTGGAGGAAAAGAGATAATTACTCTACAATTGAAAATTAACTTATAAGATTAAAAGATCTGGTATTTAGCCAGGTCTTTTAATTTTTATTGCGGCAGCTATGATAGATCTAAGAATCAGTTTTTCACAAACTTTAATAGTATTACAAAATCTTTGTGACAACAACACATAAGTTAAAATCACTATTTTAAAAAATTCGTATATAATATATTGAATCACAAAATTGAAGGGAGTGGGGATATAGTGCCCAACTATAATGTTCGGAATTTAGATGTAAACCAATTAAAAAGTCAAATATATGGTACTTCAACTACAAATCCGGTGGCTACCGATGATGATGGATTACTAGTTATCAGAAGCATTTCCGATTCGATTACAGTAAGTGTTACTGGAGATATTACAATTCGGGATCTGACAGCAGATAGCGACAGTATTTTGATATATGGTTATGATGGTACAAATATTCAAGCGATTAGTACAGACACAGATGGTAATGTCAGAACTCATCTTACTGCAAGGGATTTTACAGAATTAAGTGACTTAGATTTGACCTCAGATGATACTTTTACAAATAGTACTTCCCGAAATACTTCTGAGTATTCGGTATATTCTTTTGCTATATATAATACTGGTAATACCAATAGTATTGATGCTCAGTTAGAAGTTAGTCCTGATGATTCTATGTGGTCAGTGGATACTGGTCCAGTAACTATCAATGCCGGTAGTATGGATGTGTTCTTCCCGGCTAGTTTCTTAAAATATACCCGGATAGCCTATCAATCTACCAGTACCGGAAACGCATCTTCTCTTGATGTTTATTTCCAGGCTCAAGTATAAATTAAAGGGCCCCTTTCTGGGGCCTGAAAAATGTGAGGTGCAAAAGAGTGGAACAACCTAAGATTAGTCTTTGCATGATAGTAAAAAATGAAGAGAAGAATCTTCCCAGGTGTTTAAAAAGTGTTCAGAATATAGTTGATGAAATAATAATCGTTGATACAGGTTCGACAGATAGTACATTACAAATTGCTGATGAATATGGTGCACAGGTTACAGTCTATCCCTGGAAAAATAATTTTAGTCAGGCACGCAACATTGGTTTAGGTTTAGCCCGGGGTGAATGGATATTATATCTGGATGCAGATGAAGAATTATCTCTACAAGCTCAAAAGGCGATCGGGAAACTGCTTAATTCACCGGAGATAGAAGGATACATAGTAGAGGTCGTTAATTATACGGGAAAAAGTGTGGATAGTTCGCGTCTTGTCCATCAAAATTGCCGACTTTTTCGTAATCGAAAAGAGTATCGTTTTATAGGTAAAATTCATGAACAAATTCTTCCAGCGATTTTAAAAAATCATTCAAATGCACAAATTTTAAAAACGGATCTCCAAATATATCATTATGGTTATATGGAAGGAGATGATAATCGGATTAGTAAAGTCCAGAGAAACATTAACATCTTAAAAAATGAATTAAGTGTTTTGAAAGAGAATTCGTTTCTGGAATATCATTTGGGCATTGCTTATTATGAATTAGGGGAGACCAGGTTAGCACTGGAATGGTTGAAAAAGAGTTTTCAACATTTAAATCAAGGTTATGCTTTTGGTCCAACATTGGTTCGTAATATTGCATTATGTCTTTACGATTTAGCGGAATATCGGGAAACCATAAGTTTTATTGAAAGGGAGATAAAAAATCATCCAGATTATACTGACCTTCATTATTTATCTGGATTGTGTTTTATAAAATTAAAAAATTATTCACGAGCGATCAAAGATTTTCAAAAATGTTTGCTGCTCGGTGAGGTATCGAGTAAATATACGACTACTTTTGGTACCGGGACTTATCTCGCTTACTATAGTCTGGGTAGAGCCTATCATGGTTTATGTGATACTGAAAAAGCTATAAAAAATTATGTTGAAGCAATACATATTGAACCATCTTTTACCGAGCCCTTATATCCATTGGTAAAATTGTTAAAGAAAAAATATCAGAATATTAATCTGGTGTTAAGTCATATTGAGACAGAATTTGACTTCGCAACAGATTATGGATTAGGGTTAATGGCTGACCTTTGCGGTATTCTTAGGGAAGACCAGCTTGCATTGAGTTATCTTGATAGAATTAAGGCCTCCGGAGAACTCTCCAGAGATTTAAAAATATTATATGCCAAATCATTGTTGGGGTCCGGACGGTATAATGCGGCATATGACTATTTTAATAATTTTACTGTTCAAACTGAGCAGATGCAGGGATTAATTCTGGAATTATGTCTGGCTACCTGGTTGAAAAACCCCAGGGAGAGCATCCAGAAAATTAATGTCAATTTGTTAGAACTTTTGGATGTAAATGTTAAAAATGTTCTGTATAGTATTGATCAGCTATGGGCTTTAGATAAAGAACAGAGTGGAATTAAGAAATTCTTAAAAGATAAAGCTCAACAGTTGGGATTTGGAGGAAAAGAAAATATATATATTCAATTAACAAAGCAAATTTCGACGAACCAGGAAGAATATGCAGATACTGTATTATATGTACTGGAAAAATGTCTACGCTATCGGGGAATTGAGTTATTTAAAAAATCTTCCAGATTGTTTTTGGAATTGAATATTGACCAATGGAAATTACATTTTTTTCTTGGCGAATTATATTATAAATATGAATACTATAATGAAGCATCAGATGAGTTTCTAAAAAGTCTCGAGTTCGGAGTACATAATGAACGCGTATATCACTACCTGGGAGAGATCTGCGAGCAGCGGGGATTGTTATCTGAAGCGGAAAATTTATATTGTCATGCATTGAATATGAATGATCATGTCCTGGAATATCATCTATCTGCTATTCGGGTGGCATTGAAAAGAACCCGCAGGGTTATTAAGCAAATAATCAAAATTATGCCCAGATCTAAAGATATTAATAATGAATTAAAAGTAATTGACTATTGTTTACAAAAATTAGGGTAAACAAATGGGGAGGGGAACAATGTCTAAACTGGATTTAAGTGTCTGCCTGATCGTTAAAAATGAAGAGAAGAATTTGCGAAAATGTCTTGAAAGTGTCCTGAATTTAGCGGATGAGATTATAGTTGTTGATACAGGTTCTACTGATAACACTATTCAGATTGCTAAAGAATATACTGCGAAGATATTTTTTTTCTCCTGGATAGATAATTTTTCTGCTGCACGAAATTTTGCAATCGAACAGGCGCAAAAAAATTGGATCCTGATGATAGATGGGGATGAAGAGATAAATACAGCTGATCGGTTTTATTGGGAAAGATTATTGACTGACCCCAAAAAAGAAGGTTATTTTGTTCAAATCCAAAATCATGGAGATATAACAAACAATAGTATTCGCAATCCATCCTTTCGTCTCTTTCGAAGAAAAGCAGAGTATCGGTATTATGGTAGAATCCATGAGCAGATACTACCTCAAATCTGTAAGACTCATGATTTATCTTGCATTGGAATTACTGAATTGGTTTTGTTACACTATGGTTACTCACCAGAGCTTGTTCTTCAAAAATCAAAGATTGAACGAAATATAAAGTTACTTCAGTTGGAGTTAAAAAATAGTCCACAGGATTCTTTTATGCGTTTCAATTTAGGAGTAGAATATTTTCGCATGTCTGAATATCAACTGGCTGCCTGGAATTTTAGAGCAGCGATGAACTTATCTGACCTCAAAATTAGTTATTACCCTTTACTTATCTTGAGATTGGGAATGAGTTTGTTTGGAGCTGGAGATTTTTATGGCAGCGTAAAAGTTCTTAAAGATGGGTGTGAGTTGTTCCCGGATTATCCAGATTTATATTTTTTGTTGGGTGAGATTCATTGCGGTACAGGTCGTTATGTTGAGGGGATCGAGTATTTTAAAAAATGCCTGGAGATTGGGGAAGCGCCTATTCAATATGTGACAGCTATGGGGGTTGGGAGTTATCAGGCAGCATATCTGTTGGGAGAGTGCTATCTTGATTTCGGAGATCTGGATAGGGCAGTCGAGTACTATTATCAGAGTTTAAAGATGAATTATTATCAACCTGCTTTATTAGAAAAAATAGTAACAATTTATAGCCAACACTATTCTGAGGAAGAATTTAAAAATTTCTTTGAGAAGAAATTAGACTTTCTGGAGGATAATCAGTTAGAAAATGTCTTATTTCAGATAATTGATAGTTATCCTAATTTTATTTTAGAACTTATTCAGAATGAAGAGTTTGATCTGAAATTAGAGAATAAAGACTATTTAATTGGTAAGGCCTATTGGAATAAACGGGAGTTTACGAAATGCGAACAGTGGATAAAACAGGTTGAGGAGACTGAAAATCTGATACTATTAAAGTTTCAGTTATATTGGTATATCGGAGACTGGGAGCAAATGGAAACAATATTAAATAATTTACCTGCAAATTTTTCCTATCCAGTGAAGGATGTTTTTTCATTATTAAAAGGTCTGGAGAGACAAGGAGATGAACAATCAGGCGAGGGGAGTTCTAATACTCTATCTGACCTTTTATATATTATGATCAAAGATTGGATTACCATAGATTATAAAGTTGGCATAGAAGCACTTTTAAAAATTTTCAGGAAAATTGCTGCAGATGAAGCTAAATTAAAATTAGGAAAGCTGTTTTTTCGCGCAAAATACTATCAAGAGTCGATAGATCAATTTTTACAAGTTTCTGAGGATAAATTAGATGCCTGTAGTTTTGAATGTCTAGCTGTAATGTCATCTATGGGTAATAATAATCTGACAGCATTTCAGTTTATAAATCAAGCCTTTAATCAACCAGATCATTCTTTAGGTACCTGGTTGACCTATTTGAAAATTAATTTGCGTAATGTAACTGATTATGTTGAAAAGGCTTTGACCTATTACTCTGACCATTCTAACATTGAGCAACTGTTTACTATAATTAACAGGGAGGTGGATAAATTTGACAGATCATCCACTGTTGTCGGTTTGTATGATTGTAAAAGATGAGGAAGATCTTTTGGCAAAATCCCTGGAGAGTGTCTCTGACTTAGCAGATGAAATAATTGTTGTTGATACAGGGTCTACAGATAATACTGTGCAGATTGCCTTACAATATGGAGCCAAAGTCTATCATCATAGTTGGCAGGGACATTTTGGTAAAGCAAGAAATCATGCTTTCACTAAGGCTACAGGTGAATGGATAATGATCCTGGATGCTGATGAATTTATTCCAATAGAATTTAAAGATAGATTGAAATCGCTATTAATTAGAGGTTTGGTAGAAAATATTGAAGGAATTATTATTCAGATTAAAAATTACTATGGAAATTCTGTGAATTATAATTATATCTTTGATTCTGCCTGTAGGATTTTTCGCAATCGTCCTACATATTTGTTTACTTCTCCCATTCATGAGGAGATGTCTCAGGTTATCCTCCAGAAGAAACCCGGAGCCAAAATTATAACTACGGATTTACATATTGAACATCTGGGTTATCTGAACAATATTATTCAGAAAAAAGAAAAAAATGAGCGAAATTTAACAATTATTCTGGATGAACTCAAGCAAAGACCTGAAGATCCCTTTTTGAACTATGCCTGTGGAACTGAATATTTTCAGCGAGAAAAGTTCCAGCTAGCGTTGGAATATTACCTACAAATTCCTGTCAGCGAATATGCCCATCTATCCTTTGGGGCAGATCTGATATATAAAATTTCTGTATCATATCTTTTGTTAGCAGAATATCAATCTGGTCATGAATATGTCATTAAAGGTTTGGAGATATTTCCCGATTTTCAAGCTTTATGGTTTATCAAAGGAGAATTAGATTATATGCAAGATCAATTACAGTCAGCAAAAAGTGCTTATCAAAAATGTCTTCAGCTAAAAAATAATTCTGTCAAATATTTGCAGATTAATGGTCTGAGTTCATTTCGCTCTCTCTGGGCACTGGGAAGGGTGTGTGAAAAAGAGGGTAATGTAGAGGAAGCAGCAGTTCAATACTGTCTGGCGTATAACAGTAACCCCCAGTATAAACGATCTATTAGGAGTCTATTGCGACTAATAAGAATTCAGAAAAAAACAATTATTGATTATCTGGATTTTGGTTCGGTCATGGACAGCTATGATCCAATCTATGATTTGTTTAAGGAATGGCTTTTAAGGAGTGGAAGCTATGAAAAAAATTGAAAAAGATTTCAAACTAATAGCAATGATGCGGGTTAAAAATGAAGAGGAATGGTTAAAAAAATCTATCTTAAGTATGTTACCTATCACTGACAAAATTGTTATTCTGGATGATGGTTCGATCGATGGAACTCCGGAAATATGTGCTGCATTTCCAGAATTAGTGGAATATCATCGACAAGATGAAAAGTTCATTGATGAAGCCAGAGACAAAAATCATTTGTTAAAATGGGCATTAGATCATAATCCTGATTGGATTCTGGCCATGGATGGGGATGAAGTTCTGGAGGAATTGGCTCCACAAACGATAGTCAATGAGATTCAACTTTTGGATCCTAAAAATCCTCAATACACTGTCTTTTATTTGCATTTTTTATATTTTTGGAATAGTCCAGATACGTATCGGGTTGAGCCGGGTATCTATAGTAATTTCTGGCAAGCACGCCTATTTTCATTAAAAAATCAAAATAGACATCTGGCCTTCTTACCAACACAACATGGGTCTAACTTTCACTGTGGGAGTATCCCGGGTAATTTGCGCAACCTACCGCGAAAATTAGATGTTAAAGTTAAACATTACGGTTATTTGGATTCTGAACAGAGGGAAAGAAAATATCGCTGGTACTGCAATAATGACCCTGAGCAGGCCAGTCAAGGCTATTATGAACATTTAACATCTGAAGAAGGTATGATTCTGGCTAATTGGAAAGAGCGTACAGAAGCTAGTTCAGCCAGTTTTGTCAAAGACACTATGTACTATCAATTTAGTAGGCCAGAAATTCTAGAATTAGTTCCTGAAGACGTTAGTTATGTTCTTGATATAGGTTGTGGTTTTGGACATTTGGGAAAAGCGATAAAAAATAAAATTTCAACTGCCAAAGTTTTCGGAATTGAAGTGGACTTTATGGCAGGTCAGGCAGCCAGTAAATTGTTGGATGATGTTCTGGTGGGTAATATTGAGAGTTTACATTTGCCCTATTCTTATGAAAGATTTGATTGTATAATATTGGCTGATGTATTAGAGCATTTACAGGATCCCTGGAAGGTTTTATTAAAGCTCCATAGATATTTAGCCAGAGATGGAGTAATGTTGATTAGTGTGCCTAACATCAGAAATCTGGGGATTATTGATCAACTTCTGTGTGGCAACTGGCGGTATCAACAGGCTGGAATCCTGGATTCAACCCATTTACGCTTTTTTACCGCGAGAGAATTTAGGAGGCTTTTGAAAAAATCGGGATACAAAATTTTGCATGTTCATGGAATAGAAGATTTGTCGTTAGAACCTCTGACTCTGGCCAGTTCATCATATTTTACAGAAATCGGGAATCATTTTGAATGGGGCAGTCTGGACCAGAGAACAGTTAATGAATTACACACTATTCAATTATTGTTTCAGGTTCAAAAAGCACAACCGGGTGAAGCGGCAAAAGAACGGAAACTGACTTCAATCATTATCCCGGTATGTAATAATCTTGAGTTGACTAGAGCCTGTATTCAAAGTATTTTTGCGCATACTCTGGAACCTTTTGAATTGATTATCGTCGATAATGGTTCAACTGATGGGACAGTAGAATATCTTAAAGGAATAACAGATGTTCAACTAATTCAAAATCAAGAAAATGAAGGATTTCCACGAGCCTGTAATCAAGGGATTCTCCACGCCCGGGGAGAGTATCTGGTGATCATTAATAATGATGTAATAGTACCTGATGGATGGTTGGGGAACTTAATTGACCATCTAGACGATGAAGAGCGGGTTGGAATTGTTGGTGTCTGTTCAAATTATGTTGGTGGCTCTCAAAAAACGAAAGGTTATTATAAGAGTTTAGCAGATTATTATGAGTTTGCAAGAGAATTTTATTGGGAAAATGAAGGGGAATATCTATTGACCTATCGTCTGGCTGGTCTATGTATGTTGATTAGCAAAGATGTTATCCAACAAATTGGAGGATTTGATGAAAGGTTTACTCCCGGCAATTTTGAAGATGACGATTTTTGTTTAAGAGCAGCGATTGCCAATTATAAGATGGTGATTGCAAAAGATGTGTTTGTTCATCATTTTGGTAGTATGACTTTTAAAAAAGATCAGGAAGAGTATAGAAAGCTGCTGGCGATTAATTGGGGCAAATTTAAACTAAAATGGGGTATTGATTTTGCAATAGATCACCCAAATAACATTTGTTTAGCAGATATTGTCTCCCAGTATAAATATGTCACTAATCCATCCCGCAATTATTACACTCCGGTAGATCAGGGTGAAGAGAGGGAAAAAATAACTGCTTTCGATCAAATGTTTTTTGAGAGACAGATAATGAATAAAGATGCCTGTGATCTTGGCTATTGGCAGGAACATTTTTGTACTAAACTGGCCCGAAAAGAAGCGGTTCAGGGACAGATTCTGGATGCCGGTTGTGGTACAGGTGAGATTGATATCTGGCTGGCCCGGGAGGGATATGACATTACTGGAGTAGACATTAGTCCGGTTGCTATCCAGAGAGCAGTAAATCATCTGCTGGCGGAATCAAAGGAAATCCAGGCCAGAATCAAGTTTTGTCAGTTTCCACTAGAGCGGTTACCTTTTTCCGATGATTCTTTTGATATATGTTTTATGTTTGAAGTGTTGGAACATATTTATGACCCTGAACCAGTCTTCAAAGAACTCGGAAGAGTGCTTAATTCAGCAGGATTAATTGTTTTGACTGTACCTCTGGAGGATTACTATCATGATTCAACTCATGTTCATTCTTTTACACCAGATTCACTTAAAGAGATGTTAAACAAATTTGCCAAAGACATACAGGTAGAATCATTTCCGATAGAACACCAGATTGTTGCTCGTGTTCGAAAAATAAGTTATTAATGGTGGGGGAAAGCCGATGGATTCTAATTTGTTTGTAAAAACATATTCTAAGATAGTGCCTTACGAATATTTGTTTATCTCAGTAATTAATTTGCCAGAGTCAGTATCACTTATCAGAGAGATTGAGGCAAATGTTATTCTGCTTGACCAGGAAGTAGGAGATGGTTTTATTATTACTTCTGGTCTAGTTGATGTATACATTTATTACAAAGCCCATGATATAATAAAGGTCTGTCAAGAAAAATTAGATTTTTTATATTTATTAAAAGATGATTCAGTAAATAGTGATCAACAGATTAAGCTAAGTGGAATTGCTAATATTGCAGAGTGTGTATTGATTAATCCATGTGAATTAGAGTTAAAGATATGTGTGAACTTTGAGGGATGGGCATCAAAATTAGTAAATTGTACAGAGTTAGAGGAATGTTATAGTAAACTCATCTGTGGTAAAAAATTTGCTTCATTTTCAGAAAAAGACATTTTAGTAGGAACAAATCCGGGATACTCTAAGAGTTATGATATATCAGAATATGATAATATAACTTTTTTTATCAATAATAAAGGGAACATTAATCAGGTTTTTTGTCACATTGAGATGAGCCCTAATAATCAAATTTGGATCGTAGACAGTAACATCCGAAATGCCACTCCAAATGGATCAACAACGTTAGTTGTCAGTACATTTTTGCAGTATGCGCGGATAAAATTCTGGGCAGAGTCTCCCACAATTATTGATCTCTGGTTACAAGTTCAAAGTTAAAGTCGCCTTCATAACAGACTGATAAGGATTGAATTTAGCGACTTAGACAAAAATCCAATATCTTGTTTTAATTTCAATTATTTAGATTTTCATTATTTTTATAGTTTTTTTAAGAGGAGTTTAAATATATCCGCCGAAATATGAATATAATGAGGAAAGAAGGAGGTGAATAGATGCGGTCTTATTACTGGATAGTAATAATCGGAATATTATTCATGGTACTGGGAGTCTATCGGGAAGAGACATTAGAGATCTTAATTAATGCAACAATGATATGTTTTTCATGTATAGGACTGGGGTGATACTAAATGCGAAAAAATTTCATTTATAAAAGAAGATATCGTCGTCTAGCTCAAGTTGGTTCATTAATTGCGTACAACTCATACTTTTTTCCTTTTCTGAAAGTGTGTCCGACACCAGGTTTTAACTGCTATGCTTGCCCTTGGGCTATTGGAGCATGTCCTATAGGTAGTTTGCAGCATTTTATGGTAATTGAACGGATTCCATTTTTTCTAATCGGCTTTTTCGCGACCGTAGGTGGCTTACTTGGCCGAATGATTTGTGGTTGGATCTGCCCCATTGGCTGGTTACAGGAGATGCTGCATAAAATACCAAAACCTAAATTAAATTTAAAGAAATTTGTCTGGTTAGATAAACCAGCAAGATATTTGAAATATGCAGTTTTGCTAGTCCTGGTGCTCATTATTCCTTACCTAACTAAAGAGCCCTGGTTCTCCAAATTGTGCTTTATTGGAGGAATAGAAGCAGGTATTCCTTTAGTCATCTTCAACCAGGATATTAGAGAGATGATCGGCACTTTATTTTATATTAAGATGGCGATTACCATTATAACGTTAATCTGGTTTATATTTGTTAAGAGAGCTTTTTGTAAATACTTATGTCCATTAGGAGCTATCTACTCTGTCTTTAACCGTTTTAGTTTATTACGGATTCATGTAGATAGCGGCTGCACAAAATGTAACCGATGTCAGTCGGTTTGTCCGATGGATATCAAAGTTTATGAAAATCCTAATAGTCTTGAATGTATAAGATGTCTGGAATGTACTACTTGTGCTCACGTAACTTTAGGTACAGGACAGAAAAAAGACAAAACAACCAGCGAGGGAGTGGAAATTTATGTATAAGAAGAGTTTTGTATTGTTAGTTTTGTTTGTTATCTTATTCAGTCTTTCAGCTTTAGCTGTGGATGAAGGAGAGCTTATCCCCGATTTTGAAGTTACAGATCTGCAGGGCAATTCTTTAATGATATCGGATTTTCGGGGGCAATATGTGCTGTATGATGTCTGGGCAACCTGGTGCGGTCCCTGTCTAAATGCTATGGAAGGGTATGTTGAGAACTATGACAAGTTTGTGTCTGCTGAGATTAAAATTGTAGCTATTTCTGTCGACGCTAAAATTGATGACCCAATAAAATTTAATGAAAAAGAAAAATTGCCATTCACTGTTCTACACACAAACCCCCAACTAACTAAAGATCATTGGGGCATAATAGGTATTCCCACGATGTTTTTGGTTGATCCTGACGGAGTTATACTATTTAAAGAAATAGGATATGAGAACTTCAGCAGAATCTGGGAGAAGATCTCGGAAAAAATTGATGTTAGTGAACTTTAAATTTAGAATTTACTCTCGAAGTAACTAATAATGCGGGAGATGCCGGATCATTTTTAATACTTATTTTGTGACGGAGATCATGTTTATTATTAGGTGATTGTTCTGGCAGTCAAGCACAGATTTGGATTCAGTATCAGTCTTATTATTTGATCCATCTGCAGAAGATCGGAAAATAGTAACATACTGTCGTTATATAGATCGTAAGAACAAGAAAGGTATTTGAGAAAAAACAAACCATCCCGGAGAACTCTCCTTTGTGGTTTTTCTCAGATACCTTTTAATTTCAATGTTTTACGTCAGATGGTTTTGGATCTTTCCCATCTTGACCATGAGTCTCCTCTTCTTTAACCAATTTTAAGATCATTTTACTTAATGCATGCCTTTCTTCTTCATTACCCAGTCGCCAAAGGCTCTGCAGGAGTCTTTCTTCCGGGTTGTGTGGTTCTACAATATGTGAGAGAAAGCTTTGTACATAATCTACACCTTTAGCAATGGTATCATCAGATAAGCCGATTTTCTCTGCGATTAATACTTTGTTAAGCAAAAATTCTTTGAATGCATCAAAATTATCCAAAATTTTCATGACCTGATCGCCTCCTTTAAAGTTAGTCTGCAACTTTGAAGAAGATCTTATTCACGAATTAAGCATTCACTAACTGAGCGGATGGCTAATTTTTGAAAATTTTTCATCTGTTCTTCTGTAAACGGTTGGGTTTGGCTGTAAGCAGGATCTAAAGTGATCTGATTTTTAAAAGTTTGAATTACATAGCGAGGTGAACCTGCTACTAAATTAACCATCTCAGTAAAAATATCTTCATTATGTAGTAATGGGTGCAGTGTTGAACGAAACTCTAATTCAATTAATTTTAAGTTAGAACTCAACTTTAACAGATCTATACTTTCACTTAGTTGTTCGATGTTTACAGATTGATTTATTATGTCAGCATATTTGTTAAGAGATGTCTTAATATCCATTGCTACATAATCTAAGAGGTCATCAGCGATCAACTTTTTTAGCAGGGCAGGATTAGATCCATTAGTATCTAATTTGACCAGATAACCTATCTCTTTAACTCGCTGGAGAAAATTTGCCAATTTTGCACCATGTAAAGTAGGTTCACCACCAGTAATAACTACACCATCGATCAAATTTTTACGAATGGTTAGATGTTCCCAGATCAGTTCTTCAGGCAACAGGCTCAAATCAGAATTCCTCTGCGCCAGCTGGGGATTATGGCAATAAGGACAATGAAAATTACATCCGGAAGTAAAAAATATCGTAGAAAGACGTTCTGGATAATCTATTAATGAAGTTTTTTGAAAACCTACAATTGGTAGCATCTAACAACACCTCAATCTGAGATTAGAATAAAAAACCATCGGAATTCCTGATAAAATTTGAGTGGGGTGTGAGAGCACCCCACTCAGCAAATTAACAAGAGATTTCATTTTTGAGTTCTGTCTCGCCGTCGGATTCATTTTTGAGTTGTCGATCATATGTTTTGCGATCGGCGAATTCAGCTTTTTTTCCCGGATTCCACTGAGAGAGGGGAGAAAGGAACCCTACAACCCGGGTATAAATCTCACATTTTTGACGTTTTTGTTCCATTGTAGATACCTCCTTAAATTGATAGTCTTAGCCAGTATGGATGTCCTGGTGAATTCAGTAAGATTCTTAACAACAATCAGTGCTTTGAAGTGCCAATTCAGCATCACATTTGGGACAGTACTCATGAACTCCTGCCAAATATCCATGAATCGGACATATTGAGAATGTAGGAGTAACAGTATAATAAGGTAATCGATAATTTTCAGCAATCCGTTTTACCAATAATTTGCAACTTTTCCCATCTGGCAGGCGTTCTCCAATAAATCCGTGAAATACTGTACCACCTGTATAGCGAGTTTGCAGTTGATCCTGTAGATCTAGAGCGTCAAAGATGTCATCAGTATGACCTACTGGTAGGTGGGTGGAGTTAGTATAATAAGGTTCTGCTCCCTGGTGATAATGTTCCTCATTTGCACAGACCAGATCAGGGAATCGTTCTTTATCCATTTTGGCAAAACGATAAGCAGTTCCTTCAGCTGGGGTCGCTTCTAAATTATACAGATTACCAGTTTCTTCCTGGTATCCTAACATAGTTACCTGCATATAATCTAATATTTCCAATGCAAAGCGGCAGCCTTCACGACTGGCAATGTCTGTACCCATAAAGTTTAACAGACATTCGTTCATTCCATTAAGTCCGATAGTATTAAAGTGATTTTGCCAGTATTGTCCAAATCTGGTTTTAACGTCACTCAGGAAGTGGCGGGAGTAAGGATATAAACCTAACTCGGTGAAGTTCTCCAAAACTTTACGCTTAATTTCCAGACTTTTTTTGGCAAGATCCATCAGTTCGTCCAAACGTTTGAAGAAGGCTTTTCGATCACCCCGGGTAGTATACCCTAACCTGGGTAGATTAATGGTGACCACCCCGATTGAGCCAGTCATCGGGTTAGCACCGAATAGACCACCACCCCGTTTTCTTAATTCCCGATTATCAAGACGTAGACGACAGCACATACTGCGAGCGTCGTCGGGGTTCATATCAGAGTTAATAAAATTGCTAAAGTAAGGAATACCATATTTAGCAGTCATCTCCCAGACGGGATCTAAAACAGGATTCTCCCAATCAAAATCTGGGGTAATGTTATAGGTAGGGATCGGAAAGGAGAAGACTCTACCTTTGGCATCACCTTCGAGCATTACTTCAGCAAAAGCACGATTAATTATATCCATCTCTTTCTGGAATTCACCGTAAGTTTTTCCCAGATCGTTACCTGCAATATAAACAGATTCATCCTTTAAAAGACCGGATGGTTTTAGATCAAAAGTGATGTTGGTGAATGGAGTTTGAAAACCAACACGTGTAGGAACATTCATATTGAACAAAAACTCTTGAATCCCCTGTTTGACTTCTTTATAGGTTAATTCGTCGGTATACACGTAGGGGGCTAAATAAGTATCAAAATTAGAAAATGCCTGAGCACCGGCAGCTTCTCCCTGCATGGTATAAAAGAAATTAACAATCTGACCCAAAGCAGTTCTAAAATGTTTGGGGGGTGCACTTTCAATTTTTGAGTTTACTCCACCAAATCCATTTCGTAGAAGATCTTGTAAATCCCAACCACAGCAATAAATAGAGAGATGACTCAGATCATGAATATGAAATTCACCCTGTAAATGAGCGTCTCTGATCTCTGCAGGATAGATCTCATGTAACCAGTAATGGGCACTAATACTAGAAGAAATATGATTATGCAGACCCTGTAGAGAATAGCCCATATTACTGTTTTCTTTAACCCGCCAGTCCATTTGGTTCAAGTAATCATTAACCATCTCTATGGCTTGTGCCAACAACGTTTGAGTATCTCTGATTTTGGCATGTTGCTCTCGATAGAGGATATAGGCTTTAGCGATTGAGGTGTAACCTTCTTCCATTAGAATTTTCTCAACCAGATCTTGAACTATCTCTACAGAGGGGTGTCCACCTTGTTTATAGAAAAGATCCAGGTAAGATACAACCTTATCTGATAATCTTTGTACTTCTTCGGTTTTAAAAGTACCTGCTGCTTTAAATGCTTTTCCGATAGCAGATGTGATCTTAAGTTGATCAAATTCATCTTGTCGTCCGTCTCGTTTTAGAATATATTTGACAGTTGTTTCCATGGCAAACCCTCCCGTAAAATTAACGTAGTTTTATTGTAACCCAAATATTAGGGTAAAGTCAAGTACTTAGGTAGCAAAAACCACAATATATTGTGGTCTATTTTAAGAAAATATACTAGTAGTTGATGTTCGCCCTTTGATTCTTATTCAATAGTTAAGATTAAGATCGAAATTTGACGGGAATATAGTAACTCAATTTTCTAAAGATTTTCTTTAAAAAGTTTTGCTTATTAGAGAAAAATATTTATGGCTAAAATATTAAAGATTTTTCACAATTTTTGCAGGAATTCAGCGAGTTAATTAGAATACATATGTAGCAGAATAATTTCGTCAGGGATTTAGCAATTATTTTAGCAGACTAACAGTCGAAAGGAGTGAGATTTGACTTTAATTTTTACACCTGACGGAAGTGTAGACAATTTTAGAATATTAGCGTAGTATACAGAAGATAGAAGGTTCGATGCGATAAAATATTTAATATTTATATACACTAAGGATTGTGACTTACACGAGAATCAATATATTAATCTATTGGGATGTGAAGAGGGTATTCGAGTAGATCATCCAGTATTCTTTGTAATTTGTACTTTGCACACTAAAACTCACAACTTTTAGGGGTGAAAAATGATGGAAATGGAATCAGTACCATTTACCCTCACTTATTTGTTTACACACCTGAATAACATGTTTAGAAATTCGGATCTCTCTAGCACCATAATTAACCATCACTATGTTACTGTGGCAGTAGTTTACCATATTAAAGGATGGGTATAAACTCTGGGACAGTTTTTCTTATGCCCAAAATTAGGTATGAGCGTATTAGGCACAGTGAATATACACAGAATTAAGATTAAAGATATGGATTAAGGAAAAATTAATGTATTGGATACATGAACTTTTTTAAAGGGGGCTTACAAATGGCCAGGCAAAAAGGCAAAGTGACAGTCAAATCAGAATGGTGTAAAGGTTGTAATATATGTGTTGCATTCTGTCCAAAAGGAGTGCTGGCTTTGCAAAAAAATGTTTCAGTGCCAGTAAAACCTGAAGAATGTATTGGTTGTAAGTTGTGTGAACTACGTTGTCCAGACTATGCAATTACTGTTGAGGTGGTGAAAGAAGATGAGTAAAAGACAAGTTTTGATGCAAGGCAATGAAGCTGTTGTCGAAGGAGCTATAGCTGCTGGATGTAAATTTTATGCTGGTTATCCTATCACCCCTTCATCAGAGATTGCAGAAGGGATGTCGAAACGACTCCCGCAAGTAGGAGGCAAATTTATTCAGATGGAAGACGAAATTGGTGGTATGGCTGCGACTATTGGTGGTTCTTTGGCTGGTTTGAAGTCATTGACTGCTACTAGTGGACCTGGCTTTTCCTTAAAGCAAGAGAATATTGGTTTTGCTGTGATGACAGAGGTTCCGTGTGTTATTGTCAATGTTCAGCGGATGGGTCCTAGTACAGGTCTTCCGACTTCTCCGGGCCAGGGTGACATGATTCAGGCTAGATATGGTACTCATGGAGATTCTTCAATAATCGCCCTTACACCATCCACTGTCAAGGAAACATATGAATTAACTATCAAAGCTTTTAATTATGCGGAGAGATTCCGTACTCCGGTAATTCTTTTATTAGATGAAATTGTGGGTCATATGAGAGAGAATATCACCGTTCCAGAACCAGAAGAATACGAGATTATTGAGCGTAAACGGGCAACCTGTAAGCCTGAAGAATATTTCGCATATAAACCTGATGCAGATTTGATTCCTCCGATCGCCGATTATGGTAAAGGTTATCATTTCCATACAACAGGTTTGTATCATGATGAGACTGGATTTCCGAAAGGACAGTCTAAAGATATTTCTAATTTCCTCTATCGTTTGCATAACAAGATTCTCAATTATCAGGATGAGATCAGCTTAATTGAGAGTGCATATCTGGATGATGCGGAGTTAGTTGTTTTGAGCTATGGTGGTACTATGGGTTCAGCCATTGCTGCCGTTGAGAGTGCTAGACAGGAAGGGAAGAAGGTTGGTTGGATTAAACTGATTACAATCTGGCCTTTCCCAGATGATTTCTTACTTGAAGTTGCCAGGAATGTTAAGAGATTTATTATTCCCGAATTAAACCTTGGTCAGATTCAACGTGAAGTTGAGAGAGTGATTCATGGTGAAGCTGAAGTGTTAGGTTTGCACCGGGTTGATGGTGATATCATCCGACCAGAACAGATTTTAGAGATGATTCGGGAGGTGGTTTAAGTGAGTGTTAATATGATGAAATATTTTCGTGAAGATAAATTACCCCATATCTGGTGTGCTGGGTGTGGTCATGGTACCGTAATGGGAGCTCTGGTTCGGGCGATTGATCAGGTAGGTTTAGATCAAGATAAGACAGTGATCGTCTCTGGTATTGGGTGTTCATCCCGGGCGACCGGTTACATGAACTTTGATACACTCCACACCACCCATGGTAGAGCGATCGCTTTTGCAACTGGCATCAAGATGGCTAATCCAGAATTGAATGTGATCGTTGTGACCGGTGATGGTGATGGTGCAGCAATTGGTGGTAACCATCTTATTCATGCCTGTAGACGAAATATTGATTTGACGGTAATTATGTTTAATAATAACATCTATGGGATGACCAGTGGTCAATACTCTCCATTAACTCCAGTTGGGAAAAAGGCTACTACTGCACCTTATGGGAATATTGACCCAGAATTTGACATCTGTAAATTAGCAATTGGTGCTGGTGCTACCTATGTTGCCAGAGGAACCGCATATCATGTTAAGTTATTGATCGATCTGATTGTGAAAGGAATAGACCATAAAGGATTTTCATTTATTGAAAGCCTAACTCAATGTCCAACCAATTATGGACGTCGGAATAAGATCGCTGATCCCGTTGAGATGATGAAATTGCAGAAAGATTTGGTAGTTAACGAGAAAGTCTATAACAATCTTTCTGAAGAAGAACGGATTGGTAAATTTGTAGGGGGAGTTTTACATCATCTTAGTGACAGAATGGAATATACAGAAGCCTACAAAAGAGTTATTCATGATGCCCAGAAGGGGGGGCAAAAGTAATGGAACGCTATGAAGTTCGATTTAGTGGTTCAGGTGGTCAAGGTTTGATTTTAGCTGGGATTATTTTGGCTGAAGGAATGATTTTAGAAGGTGGATATAATGTGGTTCAAACTCAGGTTTATGGTCCAGAAGCCCGTGGAGGAGCTAGCAAAGCAGAGGTTATTATCTCTTCAAAGACTATCCATTTTCCAAAGGTTTCTAGCCCTGATCTACTGTTAGCATTAACTCAGGAAGCTTTAGAAAAATACTCTAAAGATCTTAATCCCCAGGGCATTCTCATCGTTGATGAAGGTATTGATACAAAAGGGATTGCTGATACTGTAAAAATTTATCGTCTACCAATTATTCAGAGTGCCACCGAGGTTATTGGCAAGGCTTTAGTAGCTAATATAATATCCCTGGGTATTATCTGCGGCTGTCTTGATTTTATCAACCCTGAAAACTTAAAAGCAGCTGTTCTGAATCGGGTTCCCAAAGCTTTTGTTGAGTTGAATAGTCAAGCTTTTGATTTAGGTTTACAAATGCAAAAAGATGCTTAAGCTAAACAGGAAAGTAGATGAGAGGAGGAGCTACATTGTACGATAAAGATAAACTGGAAAAGATTGCTCAGGAAAAAGAGCAGTGGAGAGTATCAAAGTTTAAAAAAACAGTTGATCGTTTTGGTGAAAGAAAAGACAAATTTACCACTTCATCTGATATAGAGATCGAACCAGTCTATACTCCAGATGACAATGCCGATGTGGACTATCTTAAGAATTTAAATTTTCCAGGTGAATATCCATTTACCCGGGGTGTTTATCCAACTATGCACAGAGGTAAACCCTGGACTATGCGCCAATATGCAGGTTTTGGTACAGCAGAAGAATCTAACAAGCGTTACAAGTATCTGTTAGAGCAGGGCCAGACAGGTCTTAGTGTTGCTTTTGATTTACCCACACAGATTGGTTATGATTCTGATCATGATCTTTCTCAAGGTGAGGTTGGTAAAGTAGGTGTAGCGATTGATTCTTTAGCAGATATGGAAGTTTTGTTTGACGGTATCCCATTAGATAAAGTTAGTACTTCAATGACTATCAATGCACCGGCATCTGTACTTTTATGTATGTATATGGCTGTAGCTGAGAAACAGGGTGTTACTCCTGATAAATTGTCTGGTACTATTCAGAACGATATTTTGAAAGAATATATTGCCCGGGGGACTTACATCTTCCCACCCAATCCATCTCTAAGAATTATCACCGATATTTTTGAGTTTTGTTCCAGGAATTTGCCTCGCTGGAACACTATTAGTATCAGTGGTTACCATATTAGAGAAGCAGGTTCAACGGCTGTTCAGGAAGTGGCTTTTACTCTGGCTAATGGTATGGAATATGTTAGCCGTGCAGTAAAATCTGGATTAGATGTAGATGACTTTGCTCCAAGATTGTCCTTCTTCTTTAATGCACAGATGAATGTTTTAGAGGAAGTGGCAAAATTTAGAGCTGCACGTCGGATCTGGGCGAAGTTGATGAAAGAACGTTTTGCAGCCAGGAGTTCCAAATCTATGATGCTCAGGTTTCATACCCAGACTGCAGGTTCTGCGCTGACTGCTCAACAACCAATGAATAATATTATGCGGGTAACTTTGCAGGCTTTGGCAGCAGTATTAGGTGGTACCCAATCACTGCATACCAACTCTTTTGATGAAGCACTGGGACTGCCAACCGAAGAATCTGTGCGAATTGCTTTAAGAAGTCAACAGATTATTGCCTATGAGAGTGGGGTTATTGATACTATTGATCCATTGGGTGGTTCTTTTTATATCGAAAATCTGACCGATCAGATCGAAGCTGAAGTTATGAATTACCTTGATAAGATTGACGAATTAGGAGGTATGGCTAAAGCTATTGAGGCTGGTTATGTGCAAAACGAAATTCAGGATAGTGCTTATAAATATCAACGTGCTGTTGAGACCCAAAAAGAGATTGTTGTTGGTGTAAATCAATTCACTATTGATATTGAAGAAAAGACCGAAATTCTTAAAGTGGACCCTGAACTAGAGATTCGCCAGGTGAACAAATTAAAGGAACTGAAAGCTAATCGTGATCAGTCAGCTGTAAACGACTCATTAGTAGCTATCCGGAAAGCTGCTGAAGGTACTGACAATCTTTTAGATCCAATCTACACTGCGGTGAAAGCATATGCTACACTGGGTGAGATCTGTGGGGTTTTGAGAGAAGTATATGGCGAATATCAGGCAACGTCCATTTAAGAAAAGGAGGCGATATAGATGGAAAGAAAGATCAAAGTTTTAGTTGCTAAACCTGGTCTTGATGGTCATGATCGGGGTGCAAAAGTTGTAGCCCGTGCATTGCGGGATGCAGGTATGGAAGTAGTATACACAGGTCTGCGGCAAACTCCTGAACAGATCGTTAACGCCGCTATTCAAGAAGATGTTGATGTAATTGGGCTAAGCTGTCTTTCCGGCGCCCATAACACCCTGTTTGCCAAAGTAATGGAACTGTTAAAAGCTAAAGGTGCTGAAGAGATTAAGGTTGTTGCTGGGGGAATCATTCCTCCGGATGACCATCAGGGACTTAGAGATATTGGAATAGATGGGATCTTCACTCCAGGAACATCTACCGAAAACATTATTGCATATATTAAAGATGTTATTAAAGACTAAATCTTAAGGGAGTGAATCCAGGTGAATTTACATGATATGGTTCAGGGTATCCAGGAGGGCAAAACCCGGGCCATTGCTAAAGCCATATCAGTCATTGAGCGTGAATCTTTATATGCTAATGATCTCTTGCAGATGATCTATTCGATGACCGGGAATGCTTATCTGATTGGGATTACTGGTCCACCAGGAGCAGGAAAGAGTACAATTACTGATAAGATTGTTAAAGAATGGCGTAAACAGGGGAGAAAGGTGGGAATTATCGCAGTTGATCCTACCAGCCCCTTTAGCGGTGGTGCTATTTTGGGAGACCGAATCAGGATGAATGATCTGAATACAGATCCGGGAGTTTTTATCCGTAGTCTGGCATCCCGTGGTTCTCTTGGAGGATTGAGCCCTGCAGTTTATGATACAGCATTAATTTTAGATGCTGCTGGTTTTGAATATATTATTATCGAAACTGTCGGTGTTGGGCAGACTGAGGTTGAGATTGTAGAACTGGCTGATACTACAATTGTGGTGACTGTTCCCGAAGCTGGGGACGATATCCAGACTTTTAAGGCAGGTATCATGGAGATCGGAGATCTCTTCGTAGTTAATAAAGGAGATAGGCCGGGAACTGAGAAGATGAGGTTACTCATTGAGAACATGTTAGACCTGGTTCATCTAGATTGGCGTCCACCAGTTCTTATTAGTATTGGTGCTGAAGGTGTAGGGATTATAGAGATCGTTGAACAGGTGAACAAACACCGGGAATATCTCTCATCTAGTACCCAACTTACTACCGATCGCAAGAAAGCTCTGGGAAAGAAAATCTCTTTACGATTACAATATTTATTTGAACAGAATGTAATTAAGCGAATTTTTGAAAGTTCAGACTTCGATCAGGTTTTAACAGATATTATACAGAGGAATTCAGATCCTTTTACAGAAGTAGATAAATTGATGGACAGATTTTGTCCATGGCTCAAGGAAGAAGAAGACTAAAGTTGCATTGACAGCAAGAGGTTGGGAGACTTCCCTACTGAAATGTTATTGACTATAAATAATTTTTACTTAAATTAGTGTGTCTGAGAGTGGAAAGGGGGAAATACGATGAAGATTAACCATCTTGGTGTGGCGGTAAAAAATCTTGAAGAGACGTTAAAATTCTACCATGAGACCCTGGGGTTACCTCTAAAGGGAATTGAGGAAGTCGCTGACCAGAAAGTACGAGTCGCCATGTTACCAACAGGTGAGAGCAAAATCGAGCTTTTGGAACCTACAGATCCAGAGAGTCCCATTGCTAAGTTTATGGAGAAAAGAGGTCCTGGAATTCACCATATAGCCGTAACTGTAGATGATGTGGAAGCGGAATTTGCACGCTTAAAAGAAGCTGGGGTTCGTTTTATCGGTGATAAGCCAACAGTTGGTGCTGGTGGTAGTAAGGTTATTTTTATACATCCAAAAAGTACTAATGGTGTACTATTAGAGCTGTGTGAGAAACATGATTAAAGAGGGGAGGTGCTCCGATGTCTACAAATGAAAAAATAAGACAGCTACAAGAGAAGAAAGAAAAAATTCGTATCGGCGGTGGGCAGAAAGGTATTGAGAAACAACATACTAACGGAAAATACACTGCACGTGAAAGAATAGATATGTTGTTGGATCCAGACAGTTTTCAAGAGTTATCAATGTTTGTGGCTAATCGTTCTACGGATCTGGGCATGGCTGATAAAGAAGTCCCCGGTGAGGGGGTCGTTGTCGGTTACGGCACGATTAATAATCGATTGGTTTACGTCTTCTCTCAGGATTTCACTGTTATGGGAGGTTCTCTGGGCGAAGCTCATGCACAGAAGATCGTCAAAGTCATGGATCTGGCATTGAAGAATGGTGCTCCCCTTATTGGAGTAAACGATTCTGGAGGAGCTCGAATTCAGGAAGGTGTAGATGCTTTAAATGGTTATGGTAATATCTTCTTTAGAAATACTATCTCTTCAGGAGTGATTCCTCAAATTTCAGTAATTCTAGGACCCAGTGCCGGTGGTGCAGTATATTCACCTGCGATTACTGACTTCATCTTTATGGTCAACGGTATTAGTAAGATGTTTATTACTGGCCCTAGTGTTATTAAAGCAGTTACTGGCGAAGAGATCTCTGATGAAGCTTTGGGTGGGGCTGTTACTCACAATCGATTGAGTGGTAATGCTCATTTTATGGCTCAGACTGAGGAAGAATGTTTTGCAATGATTCGGGCTTTGATAGATTATATTCCATCTAATAATCAGGAAGAAGCTCCACGTTATGAGAATCTCGATTCTCCAGGCCGTAAAACACCTGAACTTATGGATATTGTTCCAGCTGGAGCTAAACAAGCTTATGATATGCTGGATGTGATTCATTCAATTGTTGATGCCGATAGTTTTATGGAAGTTCATCCTCATTATGCTGAAAATATTACAGTTGGCTTTGGTCGTCTGAATGGTCGGACAATTGGCATAATTGCCAATAATCCAAAGTTCATCGCTGGATGTCTTGATATTAACGCTTCTGATAAAGCTGCTAGATTTATTAGATTCTGCGATGCATTTAATATTCCATTACTAACTCTGGTTGACACTCCAGGTTATCTACCTGGCACTGAACAGGAATATGGTGGAATTATCCGACATGGTGCGAAACTATTGTATGCTTATTCAGAAGCTACTGTACCAAAGATGACTCTGATTGTGCGGAAAGCTTATGGTGGAGCTTATCTGGGGATGTGTAGTCAGTCTTTAGGGGCAGATATAGTTTATGCCTGGCCCATTGCTGAGATTGCAGTTATGGGACCAGAGGGTGCAGCTAATATCATCTATCGTAAAGAGATTGCTAAAGCAGCCAATCCGGAAGAGGAACGTCAAGCTAAAATTGATGAATATCGTAATCAGTTCTCTAACCCATATGTGGCAGCCAGTCGTGGTATGATCGATGATGTTATTGACATTGCAGATACCCGAATTGCTTTGGTTAACGCCCTGGAGATGTTACAGAACAAACGAGAACATCGTCCACCTAAAAAACACGGTAATATACCGTTATAAGGAGGCGTAATTAATGGGTAGATTTGCATCTGGTTGGGAATTAACGATTTTAGGGATGGGTACTGTTTTTTTGATGTTATTTTTGCTTTCAGTTGTTCTAAAATTTATGGGTAAATATTTAAGTCCGAAAAAAGCTCCTGTTCAACCTATTACTCAGATAAGTGTAGCGACTGAAGATGATTTGAAAACACAAAAAGTTGCTGCAGTGATGGCAGCTATACAACTAGTAATGGGTGATAGTGAATATAAAGTAATCTCGATCAAACCAGTCTCTTCATCCTGGAAACAATCCCTAAATCTCGGGAGAGAAGAGATTAAATATGGTGGGAGAAAGGGGAAATAAACATGAGAGAATTTATCGTTAGAGTTAACGGTGAAGAGTTCCAGGTGGAAGTGGAGGAAGTAAGAGGAGGTCAAAGACCAACTCCTGTCACTAAACCACAAGCTAGCACTATTCCTGCAGCTCCTGTACAAAAACCAAAACCGCAAGTTTCTGCAGATGATGATAGTGACGTTGTAGCACCAATGCCTGGCACAGTTTTAGCTATCAAAGTTAAAGCAGGAGACAAAGTAAATGCTGGTGATGCTGTTGTTGTACTGGAAGCGATGAAATTGGAGAATAATCTTAATGCTCCTATCTCCGGCACTGTCAAAGCGATAAAAACTACAGTTGGTGCATCTGTCAATCCTGGAGATGTATTAGTAGAGATCGGTTAAAGATATATGTGATCAATGAAAATGTTTTTTGAGATAGGAGCCTGAAAAGGTTCAGGTCTCCTATCTTCCCAGTAACAATCTAAATCTATATCCTGGAATCTTGCACTGGTTTTAATGGTGCAATTGGATAGAGAAAGAACTGATAGACCTAAATGTTTTGTTGTGTTCCAAATTGCATTCAGAATTTTTATTCACAATTGAGAAGGTGGCTTTGAACAGTCATCGCGAAAGCTGAGACTTTTCCTAATATGCCAATCTACGTATCAGCTTGATTAGGTTTAGTGGAGTATGGAGTATTGTACTAATTAATATTTTTGCTGGAGAGATTTTTGACGATTGGGTTTGGAAGTCTCAGCTGTCCCGATGGTGATGCAGATATTTCTACATACTCATGCGAAATGGGGCCACATTTGCAGGAGAGTGGATCTGCAGTGCTGCCGGGGGTTTACTATCGGTTCTTTCTTAACAAAAATTTTATATCAAAGGAAAAGAGGGAGCGTAAATGTCAAAAAGAGAAAATCTTTATGAAGTCGTACTGGAACAGGTAACCACAGCATGTGAAGCACTAAAGGCTAATGAAGCAGTTTGTGAGCTGTTAAAAGAGCCAATGAGAACTCTGAACGTGTCTTTCCCAGTAAAAATGGATGATGGAACTATCCGTGTATTTAATGGTTTCCGTTGCCAACACAATGATGTATTAGGTCCAACTAAAGGTGGTATCCGTTTTCATCCACAAGTTGACATGAACGAAGTTAAAGCTTTAGCCGCATGGATGACCTACAAATGTTCATTATTGGGTCTGCCCTATGGTGGAGGTAAAGGTGGAGTTGAAGTTGACCCACGCACTTTGTCCAAAGCAGAATTAGAAAGATTAGCACGTGGTTATATTAGAGCTATTGCTCCAATTATCGGCGATCACAAAGATATTCCTGCCCCAGATGTCAATACCAATCCACAGATTATTGCCTGGATGGTGGACGAATTTTCAAAAATCAGAGGTTATAATGAGCCTGGTGTAATCACTGGTAAGCCAGTTAACTTTGGTGGTTCTTTAGGAAGAACTGAAGCTACTGGTTATGGTACTGCTCTAGCTGCAAAATTAGCTGCTGAGAAGATTGGATTAGAGATGAAAGGTGCTCGTGTAGTTGTTCAAGGTTTTGGTAATGTTGGTAGCTATGCTGCTAAATATCTATCTGAATTTGGTGCCAAAGTTATTGCTTGTGCTGATTACACTGGCGTAGTATACAATGAAAACGGTCTAAATATTGATGATCTAATGAATTATGTTGCTAATAATGATAGAGTTGTAAAAGGATATCCAGGAGCAACTAAAGAGATGGCTCCAGCTGATTGGATTGATGTTGAATGTGACATCATCGTTCCAGCAGCTCTGGAAAATCAAATTACTGAAGATAATGTTGATAAAGTAAAATGTAAAATTATCTCTGAAGGTGCGAATGGCCCTACTACTCCCGAAGCTGACAAGATCTTGACAGAGAAAGGTGTTCTAATCATCCCTGATATTTTGGCTAACGCTGGTGGAGTTACTGTTTCCTATTTTGAGTGGGTACAAAACCTGATGAATTTCTACTGGACTCAAGAAGAAGTTATCAAACGTCTAGAAGATCTAATGATCAGAGCTTTTGAGAGTGTCTTTAAAACATATAAAGAGACTGACGGTGTAAGCATGAGAATTGCTGCTTATATGGTTTCTATCAGTCGTCTTGGTGATGCTATGCAAATTCGCGGCTGGTGCTAAGAATCAACACTAATATGAGATTGTAATATTCAAAAGGCTCTCCTATATTTTTAGGAGAGCCTTTTCGCATTCAATCATATCTACCACTTCTATAAGTTGGAGCTACCTTGTTCGACTTCAGTTGGGGTTGAATCTCCATCTGAAGCTGCGAAGTTCAACTTTAGCTGAACGAGTTCACTGATTATATTTTCTTGCTCATATTGGAATGAGCTTCTTTTAACATACTAATAATTGGTAGTTCATAAGGACACTTAGATTCACATTGACCACATTCGATACATGCGCTGGCATCAGTGGTTAGGGCTTGATAGCGAGCAGAAGACCATTCTGGCATATTATAGCGGGTGTAATACCCATTTAAGACAAACATTGAAGGTATGTCTATTCCCTGAGGACAAGGAGCACAGTAATCACATTTACGACAGAATTGGCTTCCTAGAGAGTCAGCCTCAGCCTGTAAATCTTTAGCTTCCTGAGCGGTTAAAGTTAGATCTTCTAGAATACTTAAGTTCTGATCGATCTGCTCTGTGGAGTCTACGCCAGGAATAACCACAGTTACAGAATTATTTAAAATATGCTTCAATGATGCTGGTACATGATCTTTAAGTGCTCCACCAGCAACAGGTTTCATTCCAATAATTCCAATATTCATCTCTTTACACAAAGGAATCAGTTCCTTCAATGCTTCAGTTTCCACGATGTTGAATGGAACTTGAACAGTTTCGAATTTACCCGTTTTAATAGCTTGAACCAAAATAGAAGGTTTATGTCCAGTTATACCAATATGTTTAATCTTTCCCTGTGCTTTGGCTTCTGCCAGAGCTTCATAGGCTCCATTCTCTCCTAAAATGGTATCCAGAGCTTCTTGAGTCCGCACATTGTGCAATTGATAGAGATCAATGCTGTCAACCTTAAGGTTGTTCAAACTTATCTGAATATCAGCAGCCATCGTCTCCCTGTCTTTGGCGACTGATTTTGTAGCAATGATTACTTTATCAGCATGTTTAGGTAAAACCTGTCCAATTTTCTCTTCACTATCGGTATATACTCTGGCAGTGTCTATGAAGTTCATACCTTTGTGAATAGCATACTCCACCAGATGGCTGGCATCTTCAGTACTGATACGCTGTATAGGAATACCACCAAAACCAACTGGATTAATCTCAAGGCCAGTCTGACCTAATTTAACAGTTATCATATATACATCCCTCCATATTTAGTATATCTTGTTGCATGAAAAATACTCCACTCATAAATATTATACGTTTTGCACTACATTTCCTTCTTCTGGATTCATGTTTTTTTTTAATCAGGTAAAAATATAGTTAAGAAAGGAGGTTAAAAGATGGATCAAAAAAGTGCGGCATTTGACAGTCTTCAAGCTTTATTAAATGGTCAATCAATTGCTATTCATACTTATGATGCCTTTATTCCGGAAGTTAAAGATCCTGAATTAAAGGCAGTTTTTCAGAAGATCAGGTCAGGACACCGTAAACAGTTAGATCAGGTGACTAGAAGGATTGAAGAATTAGGGTATCGACCTCGAATTAAACTTAATCCAGGGATGAAACTGGGAGAGTTAATAATTGATGCCAGAACCAGGATCGGCATTGCAGAAGAAAAGATGGTTCGTTGGGCTTTAAAAGGCGAAGATATGGGTTTGACAACTACTGAGGAAATAGTCAAAGGGGATCTTGATGAGGTTAGTAAGGAATTAGTAGATTTTATTCTGGATGATAGCAATCATTATATAAATGAATTGATAAATTTTATTCATGAATGAAGTGTTAAATTAGACTTTTTTGACTGGGGGATTGGAGGAAGTAATGAAATGAAGAATAGTAAAGACCAATTCAAAATAATTTTCGTTCTTGCCCATCCAGATGATGAATCATTTTTACCGTCTGGAACAATTGCGAAGTATGCAGCAGAAGGGGCTAAGGTTATATATATTTGTGCTACTAAAGGAGAAAATGGACGGTCTGGTAACTGCAAACACACTCTGCCAGTTGATGAATTAAGAATGATACGTTTTAAAGAGTTAGAAAAAGCTTGCACAACTTTGGGAATAAGTGAGCTGTATGAACTGGATTATCCGGATGGTCATTTAGCTGAAATAGATTCAGGAGAACCAATAAAAAGATTGGTAACATTTTTTCGTCAGGAAAAACCTGATGTAATAATTACCTTTGATCCAACAGGAATTTCAAATCATACGGATCATAAGACAGTTCATCAATGGGTAACCCAAGCTTTTCAATTATGCAATAACCCCTTTTATCAGATTGAAGAGAGAAGTGTATTTACTCCTGCAAAATTGTATTATTTGACAGTCCCCTCTCATTATATGATCACAATAGCTAATTCTCACGAGAGAGAAAAATATGAGAGTCTAATTACAACTATTATTTATGTAGGTGATTTTCTGGATAAGAAACAAAAAGCCATCGAATGTCATCAGACTCAATGTTTTAATATCAAAAGAATTTTTAAATTTGCTGGAGGACCGGATGATCTGGAAGAACATGAATACTATATTTTGGCTCGATGTAATTTGAAAAGTTATGGGTATGAAGTTATCGAAAATGACTTATTGGGAGGAATTAAAAGTTAGCATAATGAATCTACCATGTGGTATTTTTCGGATGTTCATTTCATGGAAAAATACATAAATTCAGTAGTTTTTGTTGCCTAAATGTTATATTGATGGTATAATGAGTTAGAGTTTATAACCGAGAAGATGAAGGGGGGCGTGATCTATGTACATCATACGAGCTAAACAGTTAGTTAAATTAAATACTTCTAAATTAATAGTCACGGCCTGTCAAGGAAAAGGATAGAGTCTATTTAGTGTTACTTAATTTTTAGATTATTTTCAAACCACAGGTCATGTAGACTGTGGCATTATTATATCTGTATCATGTATTTTTAAATAACCTATTTGGACGATATAGGTTATTCTGGATAAACACCACAGAGCAGTATTGCATGTGGTGTTTTTGTTTAGATAAATTTAGAAAGGTGATGTTTAAATGAACGTATATAGTTTAGGGTGGAATGACTACTTTGCAAAGACATTTGAACCATATAAAGATCAAGGATTTAAGGCTGCCAGAGTTACTGCTCAATTTAATCATACTTATGTCCTGTATCAATCAGGAGAGTATATAACTGCTGAAGTGTCCGGGAGATTTCAATATCAAGCTAATTTCAGAAAAGATTACCCTGTTGTTGGAGATTGGGTAGTAATAAAAGGATCTGAAGGTTCTGAGCAGGTAATTATTCATGCAGTTTTGACAAGGCAGACATATTTGGCACGTAAGATGAAGATAACTGGTGGCCGAAGACTGATGGATGGAGTTATTGGTGGTGGTTCAACGGAAGAACAGGTTCTGGCTGCTAATATTGATATTGTGTTTATTGTTGTGGCTCTGGATAATGATTTTAATCTTCAACGAATTGAGCGCTATCTAACAATAACTTATAACAGTGGGGCTACACCGATTATTATTCTCAACAAAGCTGATTTATGTCCCAATCTTAACGATTATATTGCACAGGTTGAGTCAGTGGCAATAGGTGTACCGATTCATACTACCAGTATTTTCGATTCCAGTGCTATAGATATAATTAAACAGTATTTGACAAACAATCGTACTGTTATATTTGTGGGATCTTCCGGTGTTGGCAAGTCTTCGATTATAAATATTTTGTTCGCTGAAGAGCTTCAGATTACTAAAAATATTAGTAAATCCACTGGAAAAGGAAGACATACTACCACTAACCGACAACTCTTTGTTCATCCTGCAGGTGGAATTATTATTGATACTCCTGGAATCCGGGAATTGCAGCTCTGGTGTGATGAAGATGCTGTAGAAGAGACTTTTGAAGATATTAAAGATTTGGCTTTAAATTGTAAATTTAACGATTGTCAGCATGATACTGAACCGGGATGTGCGATCAAACAAGCTATTGAGGATGGAGTTCTTACCAGGGAGCGATTTGAAAGTTATCTGAAACAACTAAAAGAACTCGAAAGATTAAAACTTCGACAAAGAGGTGCTTCCAAAGTTGGTAAACCTTATCGCATGGATAAGCTCAAGATGGAAAAAATTATTTTGAACTCTCGAAAATAATTCTCCACAACTCCTATCTAGAGAAAATAGCAACTCTAAAACCTTAAATAAAAAGGATTCGCAGAAAAAAGAACGAATATATCTTTTAAAATAAAGAGAAAGTGTGGGGAAGAGGTTAGTGATGATGAATCGGGTAGAATGGTTGAAAGCCAATAGAGTAAAATTTATTTTTTTATCAGAATGGATGGTATATCTTATCTTTGAATTGTTTATGGGAAGGTTCACTCATTGGTCAGTACTTCTGGTCAATTTATTACCATTTATCTTTTTTTATCTAATAGCTATTTTGATGAGTATGCTCTCAAAAAAGACTCACGAATTAACTCTACTACAGGTTACAATCTGGGTCATCACACTGATAGCCTGCGATCATCTGGTCAAATTTGTAATCAGAAGTTTTATCGCGAGTGGTCGGCAGATTCCTTTACTGGGTAATTGGCTATTTATCTCCAATGTTTTAAATGAACATGGTTCTTTTGTTACTTCTCGTTTTGATCTCAATTGGAATATGGCCTGGATGATTGGTTTTAATATCATCATTCTATTTTTCTTAATTCAAGGTTTTAACTATTATCTATTAAAACATGGCCAACGAGGGTGGATAAATTTAACCAGAATTCTTCTTTTAGCTGGAGCTGGATCATCTTTAATTGATAAACTCTTTTTTGGGGGCTCGCTAGACTTTCTGGGATTGGATGGATTGTTTGTAGCCGATCTGAAAGATTTTTATCTAACCATCGGCATTGGCTGTGTGCTTGTTGAGGTAGTTGAGAATCCAGAAGTTGATACTAAAGGTGGTGTGGGAGATGACTTTTGGTTAATAAAAGATTTTTTGCAGTTCTGTTTTAGCGGCAGGTTAGCTAATCAAGCTGATCTGGATGAAGAGCGAGATAAATAAAGACTGTGTTTTATATAACAATTGAGGAAGGAGGCTGATAGATTGTTTACAATTAACTTGACCCACAATGATCAAAGAGAGAGAAAAACTAAACAACAATTAGAGAACCTTTTGGCAGAATATGATCTATCTCATTGGACTTTTACCTATAACATAGTCATTGATAGCCAGTCGATTCCCCATAGCCATCCTGTTCTGACTTTACATACCAGACATCTAGATGATGATCTTCTATTATTATCTACCTTTTTGCATGAACAGATTCATTGGCTGCTGGTGCAAAACAGGATAGAAACTGAGCTGGCTATTGCGAAACTACGCCCTAAATATCCCATTATTCCCGTAGGATTTCCCCAGGGAGCCAGAGATGAGTATTCATCTTATCTGCATTTGGTGGTTAATTATTTAGAGTATGTCGCTTTACAAGGATTGGTTGGAGATGCAGCTGCTCTAAAGATTATCGAGTTTTGGAGTACTGATCATTATACCGGGATTTATCAACTTGTTCTGCGTGATCTTAAAGAGATTGGTGGAATTGTAGATCGGTATATTCCATGTAAAATACTTTAGATACTAAAGCAAAAAGGGTGGTTAATAATGAAGATTGGCTTATTCAATTTCAGTGGTCGATATAGTCCAGGCAACTGCTCAAAAATTATAAATTATATAGATAATAAATGTAAGAAAAAGGGAGTAATAACATCTCATTTGAATATTACCAATCTAAATATTCAACCTTGCTGTAGATGTAATTATGAATGCTTTACTTCTACCTGCCCTTTAAATGATGATCTTGAAACCGCTTATAAATTTATTATAGAAAACGATATCGTTGTTTTTGTTTTGCCAGTTTATAGTTCAGCTCCTCCAGCAACCTATTTCGCGTGGAGAGAACGTTCTCAAGCTTTTTTTTCCATTGGAGAATTTTATGAATTGTATAATAATGTCCAAAAGGCTTATATAATTATTGGTAATGCTGATGCTGGGGGAGAAAACGTAATAAGAATTATTGAAGAATATGATGATTCTCAAAAGGCAAAATTCCTTCTCTTACAAAATCATAAATATGGTTTAAATTCAATTTCTGGAAAATTAATTGAAGTTGATGAGGTTACTAAGAATATAGATACATTGATCAATAAATTAACTATTGAGAAAGGTTAACAATATGCCATTAATAAATGATACTATTTCTCTTTATCGGGGAGTATGATAGACAAAATTTTTTTGGAGGGTCACTGGATTTTCTAAGATTACAAGGGTTATTTGTTGTTGATCGGAAGGATTTTTATCTTACTATTGGAATTGGGTGTATGATAGTATAACTATTTGAAAACCCGAATTTTTACATGAGCAGATTCACCTGGATTTAGCAGCAAGTGTTACGTGATCTGGAGAAGGTTGAAAGAATTAATGAGAATAATTACCTGGTTATATAGGTTGATTGTGATGAGGAAAAGAAGAGAAGAGTGGGGGGAATACTAGGTGGAAAGATTTGCAATTCCCGGTGTTGGCGGAATTATTGAAAAAACTATTGATGGCATTGACCATATTTTGATTCAAGACAGAGTCAAAGATGGTGCTCAGGAAGAAAGAGGATTGATAGAGATCCCAGCTGGGAAGATTCGTGAATTTGAGAATATATTTAATTGCTTAAAGAGAGAGATAATGGAAGAAACGGGTTTAAAAGTTGTAGAAATACTTGGCGAAAAAGATGCCGAAATCTTTGAATCACATGATTATCAAGTAATAAGTTATCAACCGTTTATCTGCTCACAAAATCTCACTGGAAGATATCCAATAATGGTTCAGATATTTATCTGTAAGGTGATAGGAGAGATTGTTCCTAGTTCTAACGAGTCTGTTAATGTTCGCTGGGTTTCAATTCAGAAACTACGAGACATGCTAACTGACAGTCAGAATCATTTTTATCCCATGCATGTGGTAACTTTACAGAAATACCTGATCTGGAAAGGTGAGTAAATCAGGATGAAAGTACACTTTTTGATAGGAGAAAGTAATATTGATGTAGAAGACAAAATAATTCACCTCACTTTTCATAATATAACATTGTATAAGCCTTTACGGTTAAGCAAGATTTGGCAAAAAGATCACCTCCTCATGTTTTGTAAATGAGGAGATCTGGAATTTGCAGTTTGGTCAATGTTATTAATAAATAAATTTTACCAACTTGTTTAAACTAGAATTGAGTTTACTCAGATTGGTATTCTGTAACCAGGTGTTGGGGATTTTGCATGAGAAGAACTTTTTCTTTTTGTGTCGCATATAGTTAGCAATGATTCTGGCTTCATCTAGATCTTTTTGATCAAATATCTGATAATTTTGAGATGGTTTTTGGAAATGTTCGAAAATTAAAGAAGTGAGCACTTCCAGTAGATTGTCTGGAGATAAACTAGTGTCAAAGATCTGCTTATGAAGTACTTTATTTCCTTGAATAAAAAAAACTTTATACTTCTCCTGAGCTAGTGGTTCAACAGCTAAAAAATTACGGCCTATTTTGGCATTATCTACAATTTGTTGAGTAAAAAGGAGGTATTTTGTATAAGAGATCTCATCCCTACATCTGGCTGCTTTTTCAAAATGCAACTTTTCTGCAGCATCTAACATCTCTTTTTCCAATCCAGTGAGATAGTATTTGTCTTTGTTTTCCAATAGGAGGATCAGTCGTTTGACCCAATTTCGATATTCTTCCTTAGATACGTTTCCTTTACAGACTCCAAGACAGTATCCCAGATGATGATTCAAACATCCAGATCTTTTTTTTGAGCCAGAGGAGATATTACACATTTTCACTGGGAATCTTCGCTGCAAATAAGTAACAGCCTTCTCTAGAGTATGCTTATTGGTAAAAGGTCCAAAATATCTTGAACAGTCATCAGTAATCTCTAAAACCATCTGCAATTCGGGATATTCTTCAGATGTAGTAACCTTCAGATATGGATATCCTAAATCATTTTTCATCAAACTGTTATACAAAGGTTTTATGTTTTTGATAAGTTCACATTCTAGTAAGAGTGCATCTAGCTCAGTGTCGGTTATAATATATTTAATATCAGTAATATTCTTCACTAGATCTACTATCTTCGGTGAATGATTAGATGATTGATAGAAATATTGCTTAACCCGTTTTTTGATATTATTTGATTTTCCAACATAGATGACATTATTTAGAGAATCTTTCATCATATAGACACCTGGAGTCTCTGGAAGTTGATCGAGTATTGTGGAAAGATTCATGTTTACCCACCTTCTTTGTCTAGTTTTTTCTTTTATTTAGTTAGACATTGCTATAACTAAATCTGCTTTAGACTGCTGTCAAAGATAGTCTTTCCTTTTACCCTATATACTGGGAAATTCATCAATAGCACTTTTCCGATTCTCTTTGTCAGTATGGGTATAGATCTGAGTTGTTGAAATATCTGCATGTCCCAAAAGATCCTGTAATACCCGTATATCTTTTGTCTGCTGATATAACATAGTTGCAAAGGTATGGCGCAATTTATGTGGAGTTATTTTATCCGAATTTTTGATTCCGGCCAATTTAGCATATTTTTTAACTAACAGCTGAATTGAACGAACTCCCAGGCGAGTTCCATGAGTAGAACGGAACAGCGCCTTACGCCCATCTTCATTCTTAGAATCAACCTGAGAGCGGGAGGGGAGGTAATTCAAAATAGCTTCAATCACATCGGGATGAAGGGGAACATAACGTTCTTTATTACCTTTCCCAAAGAATTTGATTGAGCAATCGTCAAAATCGATCTCTGGTAGATTCAACCCAACCAATTCAGAAACCCGTAATCCACCATAGAGAAAAATCTTTATAATAGCCAGATCACGTTCCAGATTCGTCTTACCATAGATTTCAACAGCTTCAAGATATTTTCGAGCATCGTCTAGTTTCATGTAAACGGGTTCAGAACGTTTTTCAGTTTTGCTGGCATCGATCATATCTGTGGGGTTAGTATCCATATAGCCATTAGCCACCAGATATTTACAAAATGTACGAATTGAACAGCGGCGACGATTTCTAGTGATTGGAGAATTATTGTTAATCAAGACAAGGTCATTGAGAAATTCTCTTATCTCAAAAACCCCCAGAGTATTTACAGTGAATTCATTTTCGCGATACTCTAAATGTTCGATTAAATATCGATGAAACAGGTCTAAATCGCGTTCATATTCAATAATTGTCAGCTCAGAATAACCTTTTTCTGCCAATAAGTACTTGAGAAAACTCTGAACCGCCGGATGAAATTTGACTGGATGTGCCATTATTTTTAAGCCTCCTGAGTAAAGCGTGAAATAAGAAAAAATCGCCTGGTCAATAACTAACTATTAATTGAATTGGATCTCGTTTTGAGCACCACTGATGATTTTAAGTAAGCATAATTCTACATAATATGACTTAAAGTAAGCGATATCGAGTAATTAATTAACATTATACTATGTAAAATATTGGTGTATTATCGTTATTTTCTTAAATTACTTCGCAAAATATACATTTTGCGAAGTAATTTATACTTATATTTTCGCTATTTTTTCCTTAAATCCTGCTGTGCTAAGTATTTTTTTCTCTTTTTTTTAAAACTATTGACGCTCAGATACGGACAATGTCTCATTTCTTAAGTTTTCTCAAGTTTTTGAGACGTAAAATTTTAAATTGAAACAAAATTGCCCAGATCTATTGATCTGGGCATTATAACTTCATTATGTAATCTGTGCACACAGCCTGTCGTCGTCCGACAATCTGGCGGATTAATCTGACTGGATCTCGTCAATAAGTATCCTATGATAATCCTGATCTATTTTAATGCATTCCATACAGTTGTCACATTTTTTTGATGAGTCTAGATCGCAAACTTCACACTCTCCACATTGGACACAGGTTTTGTCTTCCAAAACGCATTTTTTCATCTTAATCACACCTTCATATTGAATAATTTTAATCAATACTGCTACATTAACATTATATCTAAATCACTGAAGGATTACAAATTATTTTTTTCTTCATTTAAATATTCACAGTAACGCCGATGCACAGTTGCTTTTGAACACTTGTATCCTAGACCCCTTAAAGTTGCAGCTATGTCAGCAAAAGTTAAACCTTTATCTCTGAGTCGAGTGATCTCTTCGATGGGTAATGATAATCTATCTCGACCGCCTTGATCTGTGTTTTTAAGGTTTTTCTCTGGGTGATACCCCTGTTGCTTCATCGATCTACGTATCCCGCGGCTAATCTTTCGATTGATTAGACGCCGCTGATATTCTTCAACTGTAGCCAGTACCTCCAGTACCATCTCCTCTAAATCTGTTAAGGCTAAGGGACCGCTATCTTCATAACTGATTACTTGACCTTTGTATTTACGAATCTGATGGAGAATGGCCATTTTAGCATTCCCTCGTCCCAACCGACTACTATCCTGGACCACTACTGCCTGTATTTTTTTCTTTTTTAGATAATCCAAAATAGTTAGGATACCATCACGGTCATCGGCAAACCCACTGTATTTCTCTTGAATAATCTTCTGAATCTGATAGTCTTTAACATTGCAATACTCAATCAATTCCTGAACCTGTCTTTGCAAACTAGTTTCCTGATTCTCTTTGTCGGTACTTACTCGACAATAAATAGCCACTTTCATCTTCAACACTCCTTATTTTAGTGTAAATGTCAAAAAAAGACCAACCAGATCACCCTAACTGGTTGGAATTAATATAGTCTGGCCAGGATAGATTTCAGCAGTCTCAAGGTCATTGATCTTTTTGATCTGATACACAATACTACGAATATCTTCCCGATTTGTATTATGCTTATGAGCGAGATTCCATAAGGTGTCTCCTCTGGATACCTGTACCTGTAAATACTTCTCCATATTATTACTACTTGTAGAATCATTGGATACGAAAACTATTCCCATGATGATTAAAGATATACCACATAGAGTTATAAGTACAATATTATCGAGAGAATTAGTACGCATGCACTTTTTTTTAATCTGTCTTTGATTTTTTTCTGTTTTTTTCATAAATTACACCCCCATCAAACGAACATATGTTCTATTTAATTACAGTATATCATACTTAATTCTTTTTTGTCAATAATAAATTATAAAAAAAAGAAAATAAATATATAATTACCGATATAGTAGAAAATATATTTAATAATTATGTAATTTAATTATTTTTATTACTACAACATATCCTTTATTATAGATAATGTGATTGTAAAGATTATTTACCTTTAGTATATGTTTGAATACAAGTTTTATATAATTAATGAAAGAAACGATCCCTCAACATATATAACACCTTATATACACATAGTAATACGTTAATGAATACATTATATTAAATAAATTTATGAGGTGATTTCATGGGAAAATCTAATCCTTCTGCTGATTTTGTTCTCGAAGTGATTAATATGCTAGATGCTGATGATCTAGAAAAGATATCCAGAGTGATTAATAAAAAATTAAATAATGAAAAAGTGATTGATGTTTCTCCAGAGTTATCAGAGTCTGACACATCTTCTAAAATTAATTCTTTAGCTAAAAATTTAAATAATGATGTTATCATGAATCTCCTTTCTAGCCTAACCAGTAAAGATACATCTAATGACATACAATCTAATTCGAGCTCTGATTCAACTAATACTTCTGGATTAGGTCAGATCGGTGATCTGTTACAACTTTTTAGTAAATCTGGAGGAACTACCACAGCTGCCAGTAACACTAATCCATTACTGAGTCTTCTTCCCTCGAATTTCGGACAGTTTTTACCAAAAATCCTTAGTATATCACAAGAAGTTTTTCAAAAACAGTCCCGGGAAGAAAATTTACTAAATGCAATTATTCCTTTCGTCCCTTCCACAGGACAAGAGACTATGAGAAAAATGTCTGGACTTTTAAAACTAGCACAAATCTTTAAAGTTTTACGAATGCCTTCTGTTGATACGTAATAATATATTTTAATTAAGATTGTCTTCAAGCAAGTTTGCTGGAAATCAAAAAAGCTTCGGAACATCCGAAGCTTTTTTGTTAAAGCTGTCATTTTGTATTACTTTATTGCCGATTGTGCAATTGGAAGCAGGCCGTCTCCGCCTAATAAACTAAATAAGAGCAATAAAGTGATCAGGTTATTCTCTCCACCGAGACCATCTTCACCCAACAGACTAAATAGGAGTAATAAGGTGATCAGGTTATTCTCTCCACCGATACCATCTTCACCTAATAGACTAAATAGGAGTAATAAGGTGATCAGGTTATTCTCTCCACCGATACCATCTTCACCTAATAGACTAAATAGGAGCAATAAGGTAATCAGATTATTATCTTCCCCTTCACCGTTTCCACCTAATGCAAATCCATTTCCGCCTAGAGCAAATCCATCTTCACCTAACAGGCTTAAAAGAATTAATAGAGTTACTAATCCATTATCTCCAAATTCTTCATCAGATAGTAGGAGTAAAAGAATCAAGAGTAGATTATTGTCTAACATATACTAACCTCCTTATCTGGTTTATGCTATATCATATGTTGTAACGAGTATTGATGTGAATACTGCTTTTTGTGTTTAATGATTAGTATTGTCACAATCTTTAGCTCTATATAATACTATAAATTAGAAGAATACTTTTATAAGAAGGTGAGTGTATGGCTAAAGAAAAAGATTTACAAAAAGCAATTGAAGAGATCAGATCTTCTTTGCAAGATAAAGATTTAGATGCCTTAAAAGATCAACTATTTTCAAAAATTAATACAAATGGTGGGAACATCACCGACATTCTTAATGATAATTCTCTTCAGAATACTTTGCAATCTTTATTGAACAACAAAAACATTTCAAGTTTGTTACAAAATCCTGAGATAACCAATCAGCTTTCATCACTTCTCAAGACTAATAAAACTAAAGATCTTATAGATCAAGTACAAAATATACTAGATTCAAATTCTGAAAAAAAAAACTAAGTAAGAATAGTTCTCATCCATTAGAATTATATGACACAGACATAACCAACTTAAAAAATTCTTTGTTAGCAAAATATGACACCAAAATTTATGCAAATCATATCCAACTTGCTGAAGCCTTGGTTCCTTTCGTCAAACCAAAAACTCAAAAAGTATTGCATAAATTGTGTGATTACTATCGCTATAAAGGTATTATAGATGGTATGAAACGGGAGTCAAAAAAAATTACATCTTTAAGTTGATGATGAGCAGGTTACTATTGACTCCTGAATTATTGGAGCAAAAAATAAAGTGGTCTATTGACAAAAAGTTTACTTGTCGATAGACCACTTTATTCTGCTAAACATATCCTCTGCCTTCCAAAACGTAGGGAAATTATTTTTCTTTTATCTACAAATTTAACTTACTATCGTACGGTTATTAAATTTACCTTTAAAAGTAATAGTTACTAAAACAACTATAGCTAAAGTAAATTGATAGTGTAGATTTGGAATAATCTGCAAGGGTGATAAACCTGCCAGAGAACCAGCCAGGAGAATCTGTGCACTGTAAGGTAAAAGTCCTTGCCAGATACAAGAGAAAATATCTAGAATACTTGCAGAAACCTTGGAATCTAACTTATGCTCATCAGAGATCTCTTTTGCCATTGGACCAGCCAAAATTATAGCCACAGTGTTATTAGCAGTACAGATATCAGCTACACTGACCAGTGCACCAATACCTAATTCTGCTCCTGTCTTACTCTTAATTCTTTTACGAATGAAATTTAAAAGATAATTAATCCCACCATCTGCTTTGATCATTTCAGCTAAACCACCTATTAGCATGGAAAGAATGAAGATCTCTTGCATTCCCGTAAAACCGCTATAAATAGATTTAGCTAACTCCAATAAAGTCATCTGACCCCCTAACACTCCAATACCACCAGCCAGTAAAATTCCTAAAGTTAAAACCACGAACACATTCATTCCGATTAAAGCCAGAATTAAGACCATGAGATACGGAAGAACTTTAATGAGTTCAAATGGAAATGGACCAGTTAGCTCACCACTACCTCCAAAGATTGTCAATAGTATCAGTGTCACAATCGCTGCCGGTAGAACTAATTTAAAGTTCGTTCTAAACTTGTCTTTCATTTCACAATTTTGAGTTTTGGTCGCAGCAATAGTGGTATCAGAGATCATCGACAGGTTATCACCAAACATTGCTCCACCAATTACTGCACCAATAGTCAGCGGTAATGGAAGTGCCGCTTTGGCAGCCATACCAACTGCAATCGGGCCAACAGCAGCGATGGTTCCCATAGAAGTACCCATCGCAGTAGATATAAAAGCCGCAATCAAGAACAATCCTGGCATAATTAAGGACTGGGGGATGAGGGATAAACCTAAATTAACCGTTGAATCGACTCCACCAATATCTTTGGCAACTGTGGCTAAAGCGCCTGCCAGCAGATAGATGATACACATTGTAATGATATTACTTTCTCCAGCGCCTTTAATAAACGTTTCCATCTTCGAATTCAATGATCCTCTGGTAATCAAAAAGGCAAAAATTAGACCAACCATGGCTGCTACAGGAGCTGGTAATTGATAAAAGGCAAAATCTACTCCTTTAGAATTCAAATAAAGACCAGTACCTAAAAATAATATCAAAAATATAAGCATTGGAATCAGAGCAATAGCGCGTCCTTTAGTAGGTGTTGTTTTCATTGTATGCCTCCTCGCAAATTACTAATATTTTACGATAATTATGAGTCAAAACTCAGGTATAAATATATTACCTGAGTTTTGACCAGTGTTTATAACTAAACCAATTGGTCTAAAGCTTGTTGTAAATCAGCAATAATATCCTCAACATGTTCAATACCTACAGATAAACGTACTAAACCATCAGTAATACCTGCTGCCTCCCTCTCCTCTTGAGGCACAACAGAATGAGTCATCGATGCAGGATGTTGAATTAATGTGTCTACATCCCCTAAACTCACTGCAAGAATACACAGATTTACTGTATTCATTAATTGTCGTCCTGCATCCAGTCCATCTTTTAATTCAAAAGCTATAACTCCTCCAAAACCACGCTGTTGCTTTTTAGCTAATTCGTGTTGGGGATGATCAGGTAGACCAGGATAATATACTTTGTCAACTGCAGGATGGTTTTTTAAAAACTTAGCAACTTGCATCGCATTTTCATTGATTCGGTCAATGCGGACAGTTAAAGTTTTTAAACCACGCAATAGCAAAAATGCGTCAAAAGGTGCAATAATTCCTCCAATATCTTTAATAGTAGTCATTCTAATTATATCAATTAATTCTTGAGGACCAACAATAATTCCGGCAATAGTATCACCATGACCGCCAATATATTTAGTCGCACTATGAATGACAACATCAATTCCCAGAGCAATAGGATTTTGCAGATATGGTGACATAAAAGTATTATCTACAACAGTGGTAATGTTCTGATGTTCTTTCGCTATATTAGCTAATGATTCTAAATCTACTAGTGTCAGAGTAGGATTCGCTGGGGTTTCGGTATAGATAACTTTGGTGTTCGGTTTAATAGCAGCTTTTATATTACTAATCTCTGTCATATCAATAAAATCAACTTCGATATTCCACTTTGGTAACATTTCTGCAAATAATGCATGAGTACACCCGTAAAGAGTGTCAGATGCAATCATATGATCACCAGCTTGTAATAAGGCCAGTACTACACCGGATACAGCTGCCATACCTGAAGCTACGGCAATTGCAGCTTCTCCACCTTCTAAATCAGCCATCTTCTTTTCTAAGGCTGTCTGAGTGGGGTTACCCAGTCGAGTGTAAATATATCCGGGTTCCTCTCCAGCAAATCTACGAGCTCCCTGTTCAGCACTTTCAAACACAAAGGTGGAACTCTGATAAATTGGCACTCTTAAGGCACCTGTCTCTTTACAATGACTCTCACCTGCATGAACAGCACGAGTTGCGAATTTTGCATCTTTTTTCATGATAATTATTCCTCCTGATTAGACTTAATATTTTAACAGCATCAAAATCAACTGCCAATATATTAATGCAACGTTCATGCCAAATATTTAAGATATCTAAAATATTTTATTAAAAATTATCTTAAAAGTCAAATTACATAATTATCAGACAAAAACTTAGTTATGTATTGAATAGTTCTATTTATTTTTGAATTTTCTCATAATATCAATCTGTTTGGAAAGATTCCTTTCCTATAGCTAAATAGCGATAATTCAAGAAATTTTTTAAATATCGCCATTTTCCTCGCTATTTCTTCAAATCCCGATTGGAAAGTATCCTTTCCATTGGAAATAATCTTTTCCATACCTTGAGGAAAAAGACTTTTTCATTATTTATCCAGATTAAGACCATACTTTTTGCATTTATTTAATATTGTCGTGTGGGTAACTCCCAATATCTTACCAGCTTCCCGAGAGCTGTGATATTCATGATAGGTCTTTTTTAACACCAACTTCTCTAGTTCAGCAACCATCTCATCTAGTTGTCCTATTTTTTTGATATCGATATGAACTCCATGAATGTAATCTGCATCCTCTTCCTGTGTTTTTAATGGTTTGCTATCAGATACTTGGTAATCTGAATGTAATAATAGATCTGATGCCTGAATAGTATCACTCTTGCTTAAATTGATCGCTCTCTCTAGAACATTACGCAATTCTCGAACATTGCCTGGCCAATGATGAGTTAATAGTTTTTGTCTCGCATCTGCAGACAATTTTTTGCGATTTTGATGCAGTTCTGTTGATAACTCTTCAGTAAAAAAATCAATCAAATATGGCAAATCAGCACGTCTGTTACGCAGTGGTGGTATCTCTATGGGGATGACATTGAGTCTATAGTACAGATCATCACGGAACTCCTGGGTTTGGATCATCTTCTCCAATATTTTATTAGTAGCAGCTATAACCCGAACATCTATTTTGATCTCCTCACTTCCACCTACCCGACGAACTTTTCGTTCTTGCAAAACTCTTAAAAGTTTAACCTGTATGTGTGGTGGAATTTCGCCAATTTCATCTAAAAAAATCGTACCTTTATCTGCTAGTTCAAATAATCCCTGCTTGCCTCCCTTTTTTGCTCCAGTAAAAGTACCTTCTTCATAACCAAATAATTCACTTTCAAGCAAGGTATCTGGTAAAGCTGCACAATTTATCGGAACAAAAGGGTTATCACTGCGAAAACTTGCTGCGTGTATGGCACGGGCAAAGAGTTCTTTCCCTGTTCCACTTTCACCTTTTAATAAGACAGTGGAGTTACTTGATGCTGCTCGCTTTGCAAGATCAATGATCTCTCCCATCACTTTGCTGGAGTAGATAATCTGCTCAAAAGTGATCATTGATGAGTGGTGAATAGTATGATAGAGTTTGCGGACATTATGAATGTCTGTAAGAGTCGCCACTGCTCCTAAGATTAGTCCATCTTCATCAATAATGGGTCTGCCAGAAGTAAAGTAATGAGTCCAACCTTTGTCAGTTTCTAACTTAATCTCTAAATGGTCATAACCTTCTCCTGTTTTGAGAGTATCCAGAATAGGTAAATCATTATTTAGTATTTTGCCAATATATTGACCAATGATCTCTTCTTGAGGGTATTGAATAATCTCTGCAGCTACAGGATTGACTGTAGTAATTAATCCTGTCTCATCAATGGAAATAATTCCTTCACTAACAGCATTTAAAACTATATTTATTTTTTGCTGACGCCATTCATATGGCAAAAATTTTACTTGATCTATACTTACAATTCCCGGTATATTAGATAATCTTTCAAACAACATCTTTTGAGAGTTTTGAGACAACTCCTCCAATTTGAGATGAATCTGGTTAGGTATGACTTCCATTGATTTTATATTGATATTTTGTTGGGCAATCAGGTCTAAGACATCATGAGTAATTCCAACTCGATTGTCAGAGATAATCTTTATCCGCAGCATATCTATTCCCCCTTACTAACCCAATATACAGGTTTTAAAAGAATGATTTTAGTATACTCCATCTCTAAAGAAAAAAATAATTTTCTGAGAAAAGCTTTTCTGTTTCTTAAATTTTGGAAGGTTTCACCTACTCAAAAGTTTTAAGCTGTTGAAATAAAAATACACCCATATGAATGGGTGTAACAGAAAAATATAGTGTAGTATAAAAATATTGAGAGGGCAGTAATTAGGGTTAATCAATCTAAACTAGACTGATTGTTATAAAATAACACTAATTTAGTGGTAATTTCAAGACTTGTCCAGGAAATATTTGAGCAGTCGTGAGATCATTAAATTCACGAATTCGATGGATATATGCTCTAATGTCTCCCTGAATATCGTAATGGGTTTTAGCGATCGACCAGAGGGTGTCTCCTCTGGAAATAATGACATCTTTAGTTCGCAGTGGTTCATTGCTGATCGCAAATTTTGAACCCATTAAGAAAACCACAAGAAAAACTAGTGAAAAAATTATTGGAAAAAGAACTTTTTGATTAACTTTATTCTTCTGAACTCTTTTACGAGAAAACTTATGTTGAGAATATAGTAATTTATAATCTTTCATAGAAGACACCTCCGAACGAATGTTTTGCGTACGTGTGTTCTATAGCAATTATAACAGAACATTCGTTCCGTGTCAACAGAATTTTGATTTTTTTTCGAACAACTGTTTGTTTTTTTACCGAACATATGTTATAATTAGTATAGAAAAATTTAGCTATTGTGGGAGGTGACAACATGGAAGACCTTTCTCCACGTCAACAAAAGATTTTGGAATTTATAATGCAAGAGATTGAGACTAAAGGTTATCCACCTTCTGTTCGAGAGATAGCTCAGGCGGTTAATCTTCGCTCTCCCTCGACAGTTCATGGGCATTTGAATACTCTGGAAGAGTTAGGATATATTCGTAAAGATCCTACTAAACCCAGAACCATTGAAGTCTTAGCTGGGGATTTCTCTACCACCAGACCTCAAAAAGAGATGTTACATATTCCATTGGTCGGTAAAGTTACAGCTGGTGAACCGATATTAGCTGTTGAAAATATAGAAGATTTTTTTCCTTTACCTCTCGATTATATTCGTGGAGGCTCTGACCAAAGGTTATTTATGCTTCAGATAGAAGGTAATAGTATGGTTGAAGCAGGAATTCTTAATGGTGATTATGTGATAGTCCGACAGCAGAGTCATGCTAACAACGGAGATATTGTTGTGGCTTTATTAGAAGATGAAGCCACGGTGAAGCGCTTTTTTAAAGAAAAAGATTACTTTCGTCTTCAACCAGAAAATTCTGCGATGGAACCAATTTTGATTCGTTATTTGCAAATTTTGGGGAAAGTTATCGGAGTATATCGCAATATTGTGTGATAACATCATCTTAAAAATTGTACAAGCTAATAGTCTGCTAGTTATAAATTCACACAAAGATACGCCGCCTAATTATGGGTGGCGTTGACTATATTTATTTGATCCTTAATTTTTTTAAAATTTTTTGTGATAAATGAAACTTTTTAATCAAAAAATACGTATAAATAAGTAAAGGTATTTATGCACAGGAACTGTGTGTAAGAATAAAAGATAACCCCTCAGTCTTTTATTCAATAAAAAAAATCCTCTACATGTGAAAAGATCGGTCAACATTGACCGATCTTTTTATGTATTTTGTCGGTTGGCTATACTGCCTTCAGACGAAATCAAATAATCATAGATTTTTCTATCTAATTGTTGGCTAATTTTAACTGCACCTTCCATGTCTTCTTTCAGATAATATACTATCATCTCTTGACGTAGTTTTTCAATCTCTTTAATTATTTTAAGATTTTTCATTGGGTAAATCCCCCGCTTAAAAAGTATTTCTAAATATAGAGACTCTAAATTAATTCTATATTTTTCTAAATTCTCCTGCATGAAATTCGGTTTTTTTGAAAAAAGAAAAGTCAGATGAAATAGTATATCTCCCATCTGACTAGTTTTTCTCAACCATGTATTTCCAATACCTTACAGGCATATGTTGTTTCTGAAGCTTGAGATTGGTTCTTTCTTCAATTGAAACTGTTTTAAAGAAAGTTTTCCACAAATCCTGGAATAGTTCTTCATCTTCAGCAAATTGTATTTGCAGAGATTTATCTAAAGAGAATAGACTCCACTTCTGAGTATTACTGCTTTCAAGCGAATAAACAGCAGCCAATCCCCTTTTCAGATCATGGATTAACCAGTTCTGGTCAGCCATTCTTCTGGCAAAATGGGGTGCTAAGAGAGAGAGAATATTATGGTCGGGCTCGATAGGAGCATAATAAACTTGATTTTTTAATAATTGAAATCTGAGTAATCCTTTGAGGCGATGATTTTCAAAGCTAACTTTTCGCTCTGCATGATGAATTTTCATAACTATCTCATCAGAAACGCGGTTGTCGATTCGAACTCCAAGCTTAAATCCCAACTTTAAATATTGATAAATCCAGATTTCGATCTGGGTCAATTCTGATAGGTAGGCATGATAGATATTCTTTAAAGCTGTAGATGATATCTTCTCTTTGATAGCTTTATATACTTTTTCTGATTTTTCCAGGTCAGTGGTGATATGCCTCTCTTCACTAAACAGGTTAGGTATAAAATTATCGTGAGTGACTATCTGAGTAGGTGGTATTGGACTATAAAAAGCCTCATAGATAGCGGTCAAGAGGCCATCAAAACTTCCGTCATACAGAAAATATATCATGGGTATCCTCCTTTTTTAATCAAAAAGTGGTAATTGCTGCCATTTGAGCTGTCGATTACTTTGGCCTAACCGTTGACGCATAAATTCTTCGTTAAAAACCAGACCACCATAATATTTACCTTTACAGGTAATAAAATAGATGGCACGTTTCAGGATAACTCCGATCTTTTTCAAGTCATCAAAATCCAGAGCTGTTTCACGTCGGGCAGAGATAATCTTTAAAGCCGATTTAATACCCAGTCCAGGTACTCGCAACAGCATCTCATAATCAGCTTTATTAATCTCTACAGGAAAATGATACAGGTTGCGCAGTGCCCAGTCTTCTTTTGGATCAAAATCCAGATCAAAATTCGGGTGACGTTCATTTAATAGTTCATTAGCAGAAAATCCATAAAATCGAAGAAGCCAGTCTGCCTGATAAAGTCGATGTTCTCGAAGCAGTGGTGGTTGAGCAACAACTGGTAATAAAGAACTAGTATTAACCGGCACATATGCTGAATAGTAAACTCGTTTAAGACTAAAATTATTATACAAACTCTCTGTCAATCGTAATACCTGAAAATCTGGCTCGGGTGTGGCTCCAACAATCAATTGAGTACTTTGACCTGCTGGCACAAAAGTTGGAGCCTGACGAAACATTTTCCGTTCTTCTTGATTGCCCTGAATATGCGTTCTAATAAAACCCATCGGTTTTAGAATTGATTGTTTATCCTTTTGAGGTGCTAACTTTTTTAATCCTTCACTGGAAGGTAACTCGATATTCACACTCATTCGATCAACTAAAAGACCTGTGCGATAAATTAACCTGGGATCAGCCCCCGGAATAGCTTTGAGGTGAATGTATCCATTAAAGTTATGTACATTACGTAGTAGATGTACTGTTTGCAGCAATTTTTCCATGGTATAATCAGGATTTTTTATAATCGCTGAGCTTAGAAATAGTCCTTCAATATAGTTGCGGCGATAGAAGCTAATGGTTAATTTCGCAACCTCTTCTGGAGTGAAAGTAGCTCGCTGAACATCATTAGAAGCCCGATTAATACAATAAACACAGTCATAAATACAATAATTCGTAAAAAGTATCTTCAATAAAGACACACATCGTCCATCATCAGACCAACTGTGACAGATCCCGCTAACTGCTGCATTACCAACCCCTCCCCGATTACTTCTAGTGCTACCACTAGATGAACAGGAGACATCATATTTGGCTGCATCTGCTAAGATGTCTAACTTTTGTTTTAGATCCATAACTATCCACTCCTATAATGGCATACGTCTAACAAATAGTTCACAAATGCTGTTAGCCATTCACCACAAGTATACCATACAAACGTTCGGTTTTCAATAAAAAATTATGCCAGAGATATAATGTCTCTGACCTTTTGTTTATTTCCCTCCCCAATACTTCTGTGCTTTCCTTTTCATACCCTGCACCCATTCTGCATCTAAATCCATCTCATAGTCAGCAGCAATTTCGAAAAGAATAAATAACACATCATACACCTGATGCCTAAACCTGGTTTTATCATCAACTGCCTCTTGTAAAAGCTCTAATTCTTCTGTCAGGAGTTCAAAACGAATATTTATATTTTCTTGATCAAAACCTGCTTTTTTCAGAAATTCCCCTGCTAAATCTCTATACTTATTCAGACTCATTATACCCCTCCTTAATCAGGTGATAATCCTGCAGCTGCGAAGCGATATACGCTATCAATAATTTGAAACTATCTAATATAGTAGATTATCCATTTCTCGTATAATTCCTGCAATTACAAGATCTCTATTAAAATCGCATACAGGATAATTGAATAGCTTTAGAAAGGGATTTGTTATCTTCGGAGAAGGAAACAACTATGAGGCTGGGAGATTTTCTATGTAAAATGTCGATAAATCTTTTAATTACATTAAAAATTAAAAGAAATAATGCCTGGGATACATGAAATCATTTTACTCAACCTTTTCACAAAAAGTGTGCTAAAGTATGTAACCCCAAATGATTCCATATTATATCTCCAGGCATCCATATCTCTATTCTACCAGATTAGCACAATAATTATATTTACCAAAGTTTGGTTAACTCAATATCCGTGTAGAAGTTATGTAAAATCTGTTCATGTGTCAAACCCTGCAAAGCCATACCTCTTGCTCCCCATTGACTCATCCCGACACCATGACCATTTCCACCACCATAGATAGTAATATCAGTAATTAATCCATCTATATCGAAATGTAGTTCAAAGGAAGCAAATGCACTTGGTAAAATAGAATAATTGGCATAAGTGCCGCCATTATGGTAATAGAGGATAACATTATTTGCCGAGCCAGTATAAGATTTATGTGGGCGAATAACAAAACGTATATTATATTCTTTTGATACTCTCCAGACACCATTGCTTCCCCGAATTTCTAATGTAAGAATATTGCCACCTGCACCTCTTCCAATTACTTGAACTGCTTCCAAATTACCTATTCTAAAATCAACCCCTATTGGTTCTGGTCCAACAAGAGTCTGAACAAAATCAGTCCCCAGAATTTGATCTGCATTTTCTCTGGCTACCAGATTGCTACTGACAGTATTTTCAAATTCTTCTCGTGTCAAGGTTACATGCCACCTATACCAGGAAGAGATATAGTCATATCCAGCCGTTGGCACATCTTTGAAATAATTTAGTGTTGCAGTCTCATCATTGAAGTCAGGATATTGATATCCTGGGATCTGTTGACATGCTCTCACATATGGTAGCGGAGTGCCTGGAAAACTACCCGTATTGGCGTCATGCCAGACATCCTCATTACTGGCAGTATGACCTGAAGATGTAGATGAATAATAGGCTGTAATACATTCACCGTTATGGGTCATGATAACTCCTTCAGTGCCATCAACCGCCAGAATAACATTATCTGTCTCAGGTAAGTTATTATAAACTTGAGTATTAACACTATCATCTACATTGGCACTCATACTGCCATAACTACTTGCAAAAATCTGGTTATATGCATAAGAACGAGCAGCAATAGCCTGTGCTTTTAACGCTTCAACATCCCAGGAACCTGGCATTTCGCTGGGGACAACTCTGTGAAGGTAATCTTTCATAGCAAGTTCATTTATTAAATATAATTTTCCATCAGTATTACTGGGAATAATCTCAAATTTTCCATCATAAGCCGGATAACTTCCCTGTCGGGTTGTACTGTAAATAGTGGTTTGTGCGTCTAGTTCAGTACTCTCTATAAAAACTCTGCTATTAGTAAGAATACCATTATAGTAAACCTGATTGTTCAAATTTGTGAAAGTAATCTCTGTTCCCGCGGGGACAATGTCGATCACTTGCTTGCCCTGAGGGGTTTTGTTGATAACCTTTATCTCTTTATCTGATGCCATCCTAATATCAGTGAAGTCATATGACGAACTGCTTCCCACGGAGCTCAAACCACTACTTATTAACACTCTTAGATATTCAGGAGCATACTCACCAACAACGAGCATGCATTGTACAATGTTATCGTTATCTACAAAAAGATAAACATTGTCCATACCTACAGTTAAAGAATTGTATGAGATGGGAGTAAGATCCCACAATTGGTCAACTTTAAAAATAATCAAATTATCGCTCAAATTAAATGTACCCTGATATTCCAGCTCAATTTTATCAGAGTTGAGAAGCAATATTTTAGCTTTCGCTAATTGAAAGTTACCAATATAGACATCTTCTAAAATATTTTTTTTATGATTAACCTGTTTCTGATGTAGTGTATTATAGATTAGATGTGCCAATTCTTCACCTGTTATATAATCAAAGACATTAACTTTATTGACTTTAATTCCTAGTTTTCTGAGTGAATTAACAGCTTGAGGATCATTTTTTTTCCCATAATCTAAGAGTTCTAGCAAAATTGCAGCAGCATCAAGATACGTAATATGTTCTAGAGATGAGTTTTCCAAAAGATTAACTGGAACAATTCCGGATTTTCTCTCATCCAGCTTTGTCAAAATACTGGCTAATAACTTCCGGGTAGCATAGTCTTCCCAGTTTACTTCCATATCCGGAATTAACCCCAACAAAGCGAGATTTTCTACATCTTTTGAATACTCACTCACTGAGAATTGAACTCCTTGCGTCGCATAGAATTCTTCCTGACTCCAAATCTGAGGCATTCCTATTTCTTCTAAACCATCTAGTTCTACACCCAATACCTCTAACCCGGTAGCTGCAAAAACAACCCCTGAATAGAGTAAGATCAAAGTTAGAACTAGGCCTACCAACCAATAATTTTTCTTCATTAAATTCTCCCCCTTCTTTTTAAAAATGGTATATTTTATTTTTATATTAATAAATTCTCCAAATACTATATTTTACCTGCCTATGTAATAAAATTTTTTTATTTATTTGCGAGACACAAGAAATTTATTTACTCAATTCAAATAGGATTAACAGTAAGCTGCCGATCTTCATGTTTACGATTTTGGAAGGAGTGCATCACAGGAGTAAGCACTATTTAGTTATTTATGCTTCCACCTATAGAAACTAGACAACTTCTCTTCTGAATACATTACGAAATACTTTGCTCTAATATGAATCTGATTACTTATTAGGATATCATTTGTCCGAATAAGTAATCAGATAACATCGTAAATCCAAACAAAATAAAAAAAGACAGATCTCTGGTGCTACCCAGTAAATTAACATCTTTTTTACCACTTTTATTATTCTAAGTTCTCTGACTCTCACTTCTATAAGCAGAAGCTGTCTTGTTCTACTTCAGGTGGGGTTGAATCTCCATCTGGAAGCCCCGAAGTTCAGCTTTAGCTGAACGAGTTTACATTCTATAATATACTTAATATATAATATCTGTATTGTAAGAAATCAAAAAAGCATCAAACAAAGTTTTTTGTAATAACTTTGTTTGATGCAAATACGCCTGAATGTTATTATTCGTTTCACCTTTTACACTCTTGCTGGTTCTTTCTTGCATAGATCATGTGGTGTTCGTCCATACATTGGACGTTTGGTATAGCTACTGTGAAATAGTTGGCGAGACCGTTCTCCCATGGGTTCACCCAGATATTCAGCATATAGCTTTTTGACCCAGGGATTATTATGGGCTGTTCGGACTTCTTTCGACTCGTCCTCTCTAAACAGTGCATTTCCACGTTGACCACCTGCATCAACCTGCATATACCATTTATCTTTGTGACTATAGATTGGTTGACCACCACCACTTACACACCCACCTGGGCAGGCCATAATCTCAACCAGATCTACTTTTAATTCGCCCGCCAGTATTCTGTCGATCATATGTCTGGCATTACCTAATCCTCTGGCTACTGCAAATCGCATCTTTTCTCCTCTAATTTCGATATCAATGGAGGTGTAGCTATCTGAACGAATAGCTTTGTATTGGTCAGCCCGCATAGCTTCACCTGTTAATTTGTTATAAACAGTCCGTAAAGTAGCTTCCATCACTCCACCCCCTGCTCCAAAGATTACCCCTGCACCACTGGCATACCCCATAGGTTCATCATATTCAGAATCAGATAAATTTGGTAGATCAATTCCGGCTTGCTTGATGATCTGTCCCAACTCTCTGGTTGTCAATACAGCATCAACTGCCCGTAAACCATTGACAGTCATTTCAGGTCTGCGAGCTTCAAATTTTTTTGCAATACAGGGCATTGTGGATACACAGAAAATATTATTTGGATCAATTCCAACCATTTCTGCGTAATAGGTCTTAGATAGAGCACCAAAAACCTGTTGCGGAGAACGAACCGTAGACAGGTGTGGCAATAGTTCAGGATAAAAATTCTCTGCAAATTTGACCCAACCGGGACAACAGGATGTGAATTGAGGTAATCTTTTCCTTTCTGCAAACCGATGAATAAATTCTGTTCCTTCTTCCATCACGACAACATCTGCTCCAAAACAATCATCAAATACTCGATCGAACCCCAATCTCTTTAAGGCAGTAACCAGTTTCCCCGTAACTAAAGAACCTATAGGCATGCCGAACATTTCACCTATGGTTGATCTGATCGAAGGAGCTGTCTGTATAACTACATGTTTATTAGGGTCGGCTAATGCTTCCCAAACCAGCTCTGTATCTTGACGCTGTTCGTGTAAAGCACCGGTTGGGCAAACAAGAATACATTGACCGCAATATGTACAGGGAGTATCGATTTGACTGTCATTCATTGCGGGTGCTGCAAAAGAATGAAAACCTCGCTCATTAATATCATAGATACTGGCTGTGACAACTTCTTTGCAGACTGTTATACACCGGCGACACATGATACATTTTTCAGGTTCTCTGACTATACTTGGAGATAGATCATCTATTGGAATCCTACGTCTTTCTCCAGTATAACGAAATCCCCGTACATCGTACTTGGCAGCCAGACTCTGAAGTTCACAATTTTGATTGGCAATGCAGGTTAGACAAGTATTGGGATGATCTGATAATAATAACTCAATCATCTGCTTTCTGGCTTTAATTACTCTGGGAGTAGAAGTTTTGACCCTCATTCCCTCTTTGATTTCATAGACACAGGAAGCTCCGAGTTTGGGATCACCTTCAACCTCTACTAAACATACCCGGCAGGCCCCTTCCACATTGATATCTTTTAAATAACACAATGTGGGAATATCTATACCAATCTGCTTAGCTGCCTCCAGTATGGTAGTTCCTTCTTCTGCCTGGACTTTTTGACCATCTATCTCTAAACTAATCTTTTTTTTACTCATCTAACCCCTCCTATTGAGAGATGCTTTCTACTTTCCCCTCTAGTTATTGCTCCTACTGGACATTTTTCATAACAGAGTCCACATTTTTTACAGGCTTCGGAGTCGATCTGATGTGGTTTTCGCTTTTCACCTTTGATTACATTTTCAGGGCAAACTTTTGCACACAAACCACATCCTGTACAGGTTTCTGGATCAATTCTATATTTTGGTTTTATATTGCAGACACCTGCAGGACAATAGCGATCAAGAATGTGAGCTTCATACTCATCCCGAAAATATTTCATCGTACTCAATACTGGATTCGGAGCTGATAAACCTAATCCACATAGAGATGTATCCTTAATTAATACCGAAAGAGATTCCAACTCTTCAAGATCTTCCTCCTGACCTTCACCATCAACAATCCTCATCAGAATCTCTAGCATCCGTTTGGTCCCGACTCTACATGGAGTACACTTACCACAAGATTCATCCTGGGTAAAATCTAGATAGAATTTGGCTATATCTACCATACAGGAGGTCTCATCCATAATAACCAGTCCCCCCGAACCGACCATGGCTCCTATCTCAAGTAAACTATCATAATCTAAAGGAATATCCAGGTGTTCTCTGGTTAGAACTCCACCTGACGGTCCGCCAATTTGAGCAGCTTTGAACTCTCTTTCATCAGGAATACCTCCACCAAGATCAAAAACAATAGTTCGTAGAGTTGTACCCATCGGTACTTCGATTAAACCAGTATTGTTAATATCTCCTGTTAGGGCAAAAACTTTAGTTCCTGGACTCTTCTCAGTACCATACTGGCGGTACCAATCTCCCCCTTTAAGGATGATTATGGGTATGTTAGCTAATGTTTCTACATTGTTAATTAATGTGGGTTTATTCCAGAGACCTTTTTGTGCCGGAAATGGAGGTTTAGGGCGTGGATGACCTCTGTGTCCCATTACCGAATTCATTAATGCTGTCTCTTCACCACAGACAAATGCTCCAGCACCGATACGAATCTCTATATCGAAGCTAAAATCAGAATCAAAGATATTGTTACCCAACGCACCATAGCGTTTAGCTATCTTAATTGCTGCATCTAACCTTTCAACTGCCAGTCCGTACTCAGCCCGCACATAGACATAACCTTGTCTTGATCCAATTGCAAAACCCGCTATGGCCATAGCTTCCAGCACCGAATGCGGATCTCCTTCCAAAATACTTCGATCCATAAATGCCCCAGGATCACCTTCGTCTGCATTGCAGATCACATATTTGGTATCCATTTTTTTGTTTTTCAACTCAGATTTTCGGGTTAGTTCCCATTTGATACCTGTGGGGAATCCGCCACCTCCCCGACCACGCAAACCAGATCTTTTGACAGTTTCAATTACCTGTTCCGGGGTCATCTGATGCAGTACTTGAGTTAATGCCTGATAGCCACCTGTCGCCAGGTAATCCTCGATCTGTACCGGGTTAATAAATCCACAATTACGTAGAGCGATTTTTATCTGATTTTTAAAAAAAGATATTTCATTTAATGTAGCCTTTTTTTCTCCGGTTTCAGGAACTTCATAAAGGAATTTTTCTACAATCTGTCCATTAATCAGATGCTCTTGGACAATTTGTTTAACATCGTCTGGGGTAAGACCGTGATACATTATCTCTTCAGGAGAGACAATTATCTTGGGTCCCAGTTCACAACTACCGATACATCCGGTTTCAATTACTCGATATTGAGATTCTAGATTATTTTTGTGTAACTCTTCTCTTAAAGTCTCAGCTATTCCTTTGGCTTTGGCAGAAAGGCATGCTGAGCCTGTGCAGACAAGTAAATGCATTTTTGTAGTCAAAATCTTTCCCCCTTTCATTAATACTTAGTTAAAATTTCTGAAATCTGTTCTGCTGTAATATTTCCATGAACATCATCACCTATCTTAATGATCGGAGCCAGTGAACAAGCCCCTAAGCAACGGGTAGTCTCCAGAGTGTATTTACCATCTTCAGTAGTTTCACCAGGTTCGATACCTAACTGGGATTTGAGTTTTTCCAAAATCTTGCCTGAACCTTTTACATAGCAGGCTGTTCCCATGCAGACTTCGATAGTATATTCTCCTCTAGGTTGTACAGTAAAAAGTGAATAGAAGCTGACTACTCCATAAACTTCTGCAAAAGGAACTCCTAAACGTTCTGCGACATAGATCTGTACATCCCGAGACAGATGACCAAATATTTTCTGTGCCTGATGTAGAACAGTAACCAGTGATCCTTCTACGTCTTCATACTCATCTAAAACTAGATCAAGCTTTTCATACTTTTCATCATCCTTGACTATTACAGTTTGTTGTAAGTCATTGTCTTTATATTTGACAGGGTGAGTTTTTTTGGTTGATTTATTTTGTTCTTCTACTCGCATTAGATCCCTCCTTGTCGTTAGCATAAATAATTATTACATAAAGATAGTATGTGCTAAAATCAAGTAAAAAACTACTTGAGAGAATATTTTAGCGATTTAGGAAGGAAAGTCTCCCAATTTATAAGATGAAAGTATAAATAGCCGAATTCATTCGAGGTATACATCTCTCTTTAAAGTTATTAATCTTAAGAATTAACAGCTTACTGTCAATTCGTAAGACTAATATACCGATATAATAAAAAAGGTGATAGGTTACTAACTATCAGAATTAGTAACCTATCACCTTTTTTATTATAGGTTTCATAACTAGTGCAAATTAATTTTTTTAAAGAACATCGTATCAATAGTAGTTTCGACAGAGGTTTGCTGGTTAACTGTGTCATCCTGTTCTAGGAAAGATTCCACAAACATATAAACAGTATCATCATAAGCGATTAAATCAAAAATAGCTTTCTCAATGGAAAATTCAACAAACCGATGATTAGGATCAAAAACTACCTCCACATAATCGTTATATGTCGTTACCATCTCACCATTTTTTAAATATTTGACAGTAACTGTTTCACCATAAACATCATAGGTAGCAGTAACATCTATAACTTCCTTGTACATCTGGTTCGTATCTCCAAACTGCATCTCAATTACCATTTGACACGCAGCATCACCATCATCATGCAATTCTTTAAATCTATCGTCCATCTTTATTGCAAAATAATACTTATCTGCAGCTCTGGCGCCATAAGAACTGACTAAATCATAGCCTACATTATAGGTATCGAGTGGGATTATAGTATTGGAGACATATTCCGAAAAATCGTCAGTAGGGTCATTTTGCAGTAACATATCACGATCCCAGTCGCCGCTTAATCCGTCAAGATTAATATACTCATCATTTTCGAGAGTTGTCTCCGAGATCAGGTCTTCCCGGGTATCTAAAATCAGACTATCATAATTCTCTTCATATACTAGAGATTCATATACTGTCTTGACATCGAAATAGGCGGCAAATCCCCCAGCTAGAAACCAATCTTCAGGAGGGTCTGTTAACAGTTGATTCTTTAACTCAGGTCTGTCTATCAGATTGTCTTCAATCACCTGCAGGCCACTCGTGAATATTGACATAAAATCTCTATTACTCAGATCACTGGCCCAGGTAGAACTGGTATTACCTAGATAACCGAAAGCCCGATCAGCCAAAATATCGTATAGCATAGTAGAAGACGGGGTCACTTCAACAGTAGCCTGTTCATTAGTGATCACAGTAGGGGCTGAAAAATCAACCAAGACTCCACTACCTGCATCAGCACGAACAGAAACTAAGAGTTTCTTATCGTCTGGTAGGTTTGATACTGTAAAAGATCCATTCTGACCAATTTTGCTGGTAGTTTCAATATCTCTACTACCATCTGGTTTAATTGCAAAAACATAGACATCAGACCCGACAGGAGCATAGGTAGTTCTGTCAAAAGTATAGTCTATGTACGCTGTTCCTTCAATAACCCCTGTACGTAAATTTGAACCACAGCCAACTAACATAAACAAAAATGTCAGTAAAACAGTTACAAAAATTAATTTATTTTTTTGCATATCAATAACCTCCTTTACTACATTAATTATTCGAGAAATTATCTCATCTTTCCTGCTGTTTCAGCACTGTAAAATTATTTTCTTGACATTTAGTCGCACTGACAGCAAGCCGTTAATGCTTGGGCTTAACGACTTCCGGAGAGAATTCGTACCTCCACTAAAGTAAACGCTATTTAGTTATTTATTCCCACCTATGAAGCCCAGGAACATATCTTTTAAATTGCCATTAAGGACACTATCATTATATTTGTTGACAAACAGTCCTGAGAAAGAAATCTCTAAAACCTTTACTTTGACTACTGTAATTCGTCTCATCTGATTTTAAATCCATATAGTATTTTCCTGTTTCAATATGTACAGAAATCGAATCTAAGGGAAAACCAGCAGTCTTCTTTGGATGAACCCTGGATGTAAGCAGAAAAGGAATTGAGACAATGTCATCACCATTATATTCAAATATGTGTTCTTCATCAAGTACCAGGCAGATGGCATTCTTATATCTGGCAACTACCTCACCACCAAATTCTGCAGCCAGACCTGAATAATATTCGATCATTGCTTCATCTGTTAATTCTTTGCCATTGACCCTTCTCACATGAACACCTGGTTGAATCTGAGCATCCAGCCCATCAATATATAAACCAGAATCGCAGGAAAATACCGGTATTCCAAACTCCTGATAGTATGCTAAGGCTTTGATTTTGGCGTTTTCCAATGGATCTTTGCCATCTTCTGTAACTGTAAGCTGAAGGTTAAGGTCAAGATCGTTCAAACCGATAATCTCTAAACCTAAGCCCTCAACCACCTCTCGCATATATTCAAGTTTTCCAAAATTTCCTGTACCAAATAACAACTTCATAATAATCAACCTTTCCTATAACCTTTTACTATATCTTTCGATCAATATCATATAATTCCTTCAGAAATGCTGCATTTAGAATAAAAAAAGAGACTAGCATAGCCTCTTTTTTGTATCAATCATTTACTTAGCGTTTTTTATCAGATCAGAATTCTCTGCCAGGATGTCCCAATACTTTTCCAATAATTCCTTTGTCACTTCAGCAGGAGCAGTTATCAATATAGCCCCGATGATTAAATCTTTTGTCACATCTGGATTTCTTTCCAGTGCATTTTTGTAGGTACTCCGTAAAGTAGGTAATAGACCATATTGCCTTACTGCACCATGTTGAGCTACAATAAATTGAGGTAAACTTTCGATACCAGTTTCGTATCGCCAATCAAAGATCGGTTCACTAATTTGTTTCCTCAGCTCTGTCACGATATTTAAAAATCGATTTTCTTCTTTAATAATATTATCTTTCAAATCCCGAGCTTTGCTTTCTACAGTTTTGTAGAAGCTTTTAACTAGTTGTAGTGTTTCAGTAAGTTCGTTAATTCTTTTATCCAGCTCTTTCTTTTCTTTAGCTCCATTAATTGCTCCAAAAATTACATCAATTCCCACAGCAGCAAAAATACCAATCCCGGTAGATGCTAAAGTTCCCATAGTAGCACTTTTTACTGCAGTTTCAGTAACACCTTCTGCCAGAACTTCCCCGGAAGTTTCTGCGGTTGCTTCATCTATTATCTCCATTCCGGCTTCAAAAGTACCTTCACTAATTGATTCTAGTTCAGTTTCTGCTACCACTGAACTGCTTCCAGGTAATTTACTCCAAATTGCGTTTTTTGCTACTTTACTTAAATTCGCAAAAACATTAACCAATAACGATGCTGCAACAGCTTCTGTGATGAAACTCAAGACATCTATCGCAATAATTCCATGAGTTGGCGGTTCTAACTCAGCAATATCTGCCCGAAAATCTTTCAATTCCAGATCAGTCATTTTAGTTTCGTTAGAAATTAGCACAAGAGTTGCATTCATTGCAAGTAAAGTCTTATAGTCATCAAGATTATCATTTAGGCTTATTATCTCTGATTGAATCATATCCTGGTAGTGTACTGCCTGTTTATGTAAGTCATTTACCTCTTTACGTCGATAATCTAAATCATATATCCAATTATCCCATGGTAACATTCCCATTTGTTGGCCTCCTTTATTAAATGAAATAAAGTATAATCACCCGTTATTAATATTTTTCATTTCTGTAGAATATGTTGTTAAGATATCCCAATATGCTTTTATCGTATCGAAAGATATATTAGGATATCTGGTGGAGAATGTAGTAATAAACTGATCTTTGCTAATTTGTGGATTTCTCTCAGCAGCCCATTGATATAAAGTTCTCATTTTCACCAGTATTCCGTAATAAGCAATTGCATTATCAGAAGCAGTTTTAAAGTCAGCTAAATGCTCCAGGCCACACTGTAGGTTCCAACTAAAATCAGCTTTCATAATCTTATTCAGATTTTTCATAATATCCAGGAACAATTGTTCTTGAGTAACAATTCCTGTTTTGATCTCATTGAGTTTTTTATCGACAGTTGCAGAAAATACTGTGAGTTTATCGAGAGCTTTCCTTAGTTTTCTTATCTGTTTCTCCAGTTCTTTTTTCTCTTTAGCTCCATTGATAGCTCCAAAAATAGCGTCAACTCCTACAGCAGCAATAATACCAATACCAGTTGCTGCCAAAGAGCCAATTGTGGCACTTTCAATTGCGGCTTCTGTTGCACCTTCTGCTACTATTTCACCTGCTGCTTCACCGGTAACTTCCAAACCTACTTCTACACTACTTTCTACTACAGATTCGACAACACTTTCTTCAATAACCACTCCCCCACCCTCTACTTCACTAAACAGGCCATCAACCATTAGTTTTTTCATGTTGGCCAATCCTTTGAGCAGTAAAACTCCTCCAACGCCTTCGGCGATGAAGCTACCTACGTTAGCTGGAATTGAACCCTTAGGTGGTTCAGGTAATTCCTCAAGTTCAGCATTGAAGTCTTTCCATTTTAAATCAGTCATAGTTATTTCTTTCGAAATTAATATTAGAGCTGAATTATTCAGAATAATTTGTTTATATTGTTTTAAATATTCATTAAAAATAGATATTTCTGAGCGTATCCTATCCTGTCTCTTTTCTGCTTCATGATGCAATGTCTTTGCCTTATGTTTTAACTTATCAATGTGATAAAACCAATTATCCCAGGGAAGTATAGACATCTAATAATCACCTCATTTTTAAATTTAATTCACTAAATCTGTCAGAATTACTATTGCTGAAATCCTTTCACATTTCAGTCAAACAACCTTATAAAATCCCTCCTTATGTTATTTATTGGGTGTTTATAAATTTTTATGTTTAAAAAGTTTTTATTTCCCAGAGTATGGATTTATTATACTGTGTCCAACTAAATATAATCTAAATGATAAGCAAAAAAACTAAAACTTTTATTTCAAATTTTTAACAGAATTATTCTCCAAATAGCAATGCATAAAAAAATTCCAGGTATAACCCTGGAATTACTCTAACTATGACTATATTTTTCTGCCAACCTCCTTTGCCATCTGTTGGAAAAATAATCTTTGAAATTGCAGACGTTCCTCACACATTTTACGTGCAGTCGGTGTGTACAGTCCATCAATAATTTGTTGATCATATTCCATTATGTTAGAACACATGTCTTTTTCAATCTCAGCAGAGTATTTATAAAAAGGTATATCTCTACTCGTGCCATCTGCGAATAGACGGGCCAGTCCAATAGCTCCAAAAGCATCTACTTTATCAGCGTCATACAAGATCTTAGCTTCCAGAGATTCACAATAAACCCCCGCTTTTTTACTATGTGCTGCAATCGCCCGAGTGACTTCTGTAATTATATCTTCTGGATAGTCAAACTCGTGCAAGATCTCTTCTGCCAGTTCAGCACCAACTATAGCATGACTTCTATCACTCTCTTTAACAGATCGCCCAATATCATGTAAAAGAGCTGCCAGATAAATGATCTCCTGATTACCTCCCTCGATTTCGGCAATATACTGTGCCAACTCCATTACACGCAGAGTATGGGAAAAATCGTGACACGGGTCTGGAGGAGTTAACCTTAATGCTTGTTTTTCTAACTGTAGATTTCTCATATACATAGTAAACCTCCCTGAATAATTCTTAAAGCTTCTAAAAGCAAGCTGTTAGCCTGGGTTCAACGATTTCTGAAGGGAACTTGTACTCTTATATCTAAGTTCTATGATTACCACTTCTATAAGTGGGAGCTGCTTTATTCTACTTCAGGTGGGGTTGAATCCCCATCTGAAGCCCCAAAGTTCAGCTTTAACTGAACGAGTTCACTTTTACCGCTTCCACAATCCATGTAGGTGATTCAGGTGTCCAGGTTTCCATCTTGTAGCTCCCATATTCTTTGCGCAAAATATATCCTGCTTCTTCTAACATTTCCCGGAGAGCTTTTCTATCAAATAGTTGCATCTGAAAAGAATGGGCAAATTGTTCAATCTCTTCTCCCCTTTGCATGAAGATCTCCTGGGTAATGGTGATCAGGCATTTTTCCGCATCAAAGTCAGACTTGCCTTTTTTCCAAATCTTTATATCGGGATCCGAAGCCTGGCTAAGGGGTTCAAATATTCTCCAGGGACTAGACCAGGATCTGGATGCGGGATACCATAATTCCAGAGCCAGAGCTCCTCCTGAACGTAAATTATTAGCGATATTCCTGAAAACATCCCGACGCTCTGCTGGAGTCAAAAAATGATGAAAACTGGATGTTCCAATAAAAGCGAAATCATATTGTCTATCAGGAATATCCAATGAACGGAGATCAGCCTGGATAAAATTCAGAGCAGTAATATCGCCATACCTACGTTTACCTTCTTTGATCATCTCTTTTTCAATATCCAGAGCAGTCACATTAAAATCTCGTCGGGCTAGAGCAGCGGCCATATCTCCTGTAGCTGACATAGCAGCGAGGATTGAGTTTCCATATGGTTTTGCGATATATGCCCAGAACTCCTCCTCTTCTTTTCGATTGCCCGAAAACAATCCCCAGATCTCTGCATGTTTTGCATAATTTGCACTAGTCATTCTCTTAACCTCCTCAATGTTAACAGCCACTAATTTATGCATATTTATTTGATTTAACATATAATTAGCAAAATTTATTAAGTGTTCTCCACTATACTGTATTGTTTCTAACTTATCCAGATAGACATTAACGGCATCATCGATAAGTTGTAGATAAACTGCTGGAAGTGATTCTTTCCCCCAGTTACCACCTTCTAGCTTTGAACAAATGATGTTTTCTTTGAGGAAATATAATACTCTACATAAGTTCAGAATAATGTACACAGGATCTTTTAATATATCCTGGACAGCATTCTCAATGTCATAAATAATAGAATCAATATAAGCTTTTCGCGGTACCTCCTTAAAAACTGATTCTATTTTTTTACCATATAAGCAAATACCTCTACGCTTAATAACCATCATATGTGCTGCTAAGTCATAATCAGAGGTCCCACCACAGATATAATTCCCATCAGATACATATTTATCTTTAAGCGAGTCTGAATAATGTAGTTCAAAGGGGGTTGGATATAGAAATTCGTGTGTATATTTTTCTAAAATTATGCTCATCTCTATACCTTTCTTTGGTAAATTATCCAAAGCTAATAATACTGAAATGAGTTGTTTTTTTGTTAGTCGATCAAGAGGTTCTTTTACGACAACCAGAAAGTCAATATCACTTGAATCGGTGTAACATCCCATGGCTAAAGACCCATGTAGGTATATACCGACTAGCTTAGAACTTAAAATTTTTGTGTACTTTTCAATAATTATCGCTAATATTTGAAAAGGATTCATAGTATCACTCTTCTTTATACTTACAGATTTAATGTCTCTAGTTCAATTAAAATTATTTCTCCATTGATCTAGTTCTCACCTTCTCTAATTCCAAATTCTACTCTATATCTAAGTTATATGACTCCCACTTCTATAAGTGTGAACTGCCTTGTTCCACTTCATGTGGGATTGAATTCCCATCTGAAGCCCCGAGGTTCAGCATTAGCTGAACGAGTTCACTCTGTTTTGCTCTTTTTCTAGTAGAGAGAAAAGTTTCAATAATAGGTGTAGTTTGTGTCATGGAAGAATATGTGCAAAAGGAACTAAAAAACAACTTCCTGAGCTTAACATTCGGGAAAAGCTACCACTCCGTAATTTAGAAGTTGTCGTTAAAAGAATATCCGCTTTCTACGGCGGTCAGTAAATTCAAAGCAGTCTATTATAGACTGCTTTGAATTGATGACTTTTAATATCCAAGTTTCTGATTGACAATTATTACTTTTATTCTGTCTTTAATAAATTGCCCCGTAATCAAAACAAAATCATTACAAATTCTCTCTTTATGATTGCAGTCTATACAACGGTTCAACGAAACGCAGGGAGTAGATTTTCCTAATCGTTTTGCATCCAATGGAGCTGCAATTTGTCTAACCCTTTTTATAGCGCAGTCCACATCTGTTGTTATTTTATTTCTCCCTACCACAATAATAACTTGTTTCGGACCATACAGAATTGGAGCTACACGGCTTCCATTTCCGTCAATGTTAAATATTTTTCCATCTAAGGTTATAGCATTTGCTCCTGTAATGAACGTGTCAACAGTAAAATTCTTCAAATACAGTTTCTGCTTTTCTTCACGGGACAAGGAAGGATTGAACTTATCAAGAAAGATAATCTCTCTTTCTCTCAGGTACTCAAAAACTCCCATTTGTTCAAGAGTAACAGAATCTCCACATCCAACTGATGTACCATCTTTAATTAAGTGAAGCAAAAGATCCAACAATTTATATCAAATAAGCAGTAAGGTACCAATAAAAAACCGCTGTATTAGTACTGTTGTGGAAGGTATATTACAGGGGTCTACTAAGCGGCAGCAATGTGACTGTGGCTACAGTCACATTGCTGCTTGTTGGGGAGTCTCCCCAAACCTTGTCACTTCAGGCCAAATTGACCCGAAGTCACTTTTCCAGCGGTACAAATTTCAGCAAATTCGCCAATTCTCGGTTTATCGCTGTATTCAACCCAGCCGAAGCCGGACACCCAGATTACCAACCAGGATCGTGATTTTATTCCTGGACTCGTACTCTAAACAATATAGCACATTAGGCAAATGCTTAATTTATAAGCTGTTTTAAAAAGTGATTTATATGTACGTTTACTTCATCTGGATTGTCTTGATTTGAATTATGGCCCGCATTTGATATCATATGAAATGTGCAGTTTGGCTCTGAATCTGACCATGGTTTTGCGATCTTACGGATATTTCCAGTCGTATCGTTGTCACCGCATAGCAACATAAATGGAACTCTAATTTTATAAGAGGCATCCTCATGTAAGCATTTTGTAACTTCAATTAGTACATCAACCAAAGCTTCCTTTCCAATCTTAAAAAAGCACTCTGCAACATATTCTTTTACTTCCTGTCTTAGACCGCATGCATCTGCGCTCTGTTTGACCAGTGTCTTCCATGGATAGAGCATAAACATTGGTTTAGTAAAAGAGAGCATAAGGTTTTCCATTCGGCTCAATTTTGCTGTATTATTCGTACAATCTATCAATACAAGACCAAAAACTTTTTCCGGATAATAGTATGCAATATCCTGAGCAAGATTGCCACCCATGGATTGTCCGATAAACACTGCTTTGGAGATTTTTTCTGTTTCCATTATTTTAAGCAAATCATCCATCAACTGCTTCATTGAAAACATCCCTGTATTAGGAACAGATTTTCCGTGTGAACGGGCATCCCACATGAGTATATTACACTCTTTAGGCACTATTTTTACTTGTTCATCAAACATTCTGTGGTCAACTCCCGCACCATGCAAGAAAATGACCCATTTATCCGCATTTTCTTTTATTTCTATGCGATAGTAAATAGAACAACCCAAATATTCTAGCGTCTTATTTTTAAACATTATCCTTATCTCCTTTTTTCCATTTGTCAAGTGCTTTTTCATGAATAGAGTACATTAACTGGCACCATTCCCTCATTTCGTTCACAGAAGAATTGTCCGTACTCAGAGAGTCAGTGTCCAAAATATTCATTAACGAACGGAATCCATTTATTCTTGTTATCAATGCGTTTTCCCATGCAGATTTCGCCATGACATAAAAATCAGTTCTTCCTTGCTGTACCATTTTTTTCTCGATAAAGCCATAGTTTAGCAAAAGTCGTAGATTTGTAGACACACTGGCTCTGCTTACACCTAATGCAGATGAAATATTCTTAGCTGAAGTAGGGCTATCAAGTAAAAGAAGATAGCCTAATATCCTTCCTCCGATTTTTGGTATTCCATAGCTTTCATAGTAAAAGCCCAATTTATCAATAAAATCTTTTTTATCTCTGTTTAATACAAATTCATTATTTTTCAACTTTCCACCTCCTCTATAAAGATTATATTATTTTCAACAGTTTTAGTCAATACTGAATTTTATAAAACAACACACTATCATCTCTACCAGTAAAACTTAGCTCTGAATTAACAAGGAGTCACATCATCACCTGTAATTTCTATGTTTTGATACAACTCCTCGTTTCTCCACTCCGTCCTGCTCAGAATGACGTTGTTCTTGAAAACGATGTCTAGTGGCTTGATGTCCTTTGCCGTTTCCCACTGGACGAAACCGTACTCCACGTCCTTTTTGAATTTCTTAATGTCTCCCTGATGAAGTTGACTTTCGTACAATTAGAAGGCACGTCTGGAATTCATGTCAAGAAGAGGCTCAAGAATTTGTAAACACTGAAAAGGGAAAAAATATTTACAACATAAAGAAAAGAAAAAGTAGAGCGAAGTTTTGCAGATAGCAAAAATCTGCATGGACTTCGCTACTGCCGTTTACGTGGAAAGAAAAACGTTGAAGAACAATGCCTCTTAACAGGGGCAGTTCAGAACATGAAAAAGATAGAAGGGTCTTCGAATGAAGAAATTGGCCTACTAATACACCTATCATTAAGTGAAAAACACAAACATTTTTATTTAATCGATAGATCGACCTTCTCTTCTCCAATTGTGTTTGGAAAAAAGAGGGTTTCTCAACAATCTGAAGAAAACTACCTGAAAGTCAGGTAGTTTTCTCATGGCTCTTTGAATTCAATACTTTTGAGAAGGGTTAAAGTCGCATTAACAGCAAGTGTTAATGCCTGGTTTTAACGACTTTAGAAGGAGATTTTTTATCTCCGCTGAAGTAAACACTGTCCATATAGTTATATTTCCATCTAAAGATGCCGGGAGATTTTCCTTCTGATATGTCGTTAAATGTATTACATCATCTGCGGTATATTTATATTATCATACTTATATAACAGATAAATATCAATAAGATTGACATTATGTTAAAAAAACTATTCAAAGACATTCAAAACCCTTTCTCTTTATTTCGTAACTTTTATAAAGATTAGAAATAGTTTTATTATATCAGGAAATATCTATGGAGATAGCGAGATAGGCTAGCCAATATCACTCTTTTACTATAACTAATTATGCTATATTAAAATGCTCATCATATGGTGGCTCTGAAGGCATATAATCCATATAAGGTGGTTCAGTTGCAGACTCGTAAGATAAATTCTCTAAATTCCACTTATTAATCATCGTATCACCTCCTAAATAAAGATTTCTCGCTATTTCCAATATATTATGCACATGCTCTGTATTGCTTTATTTTGTAACATTATATATTATTCGGCACATCTGTGGCTTTTTCCTCCCGTTTAACTGAAAAGAGTTTGTCATTTTCCTATAAATTCACTATTTTGGAGAGTAAAAGTAGTTCAAATTTCTCACTAAATGCTAATCATAACCTATAGGCAACCCCAATTTTGGAAAATAATATTTTTACCCATAATAAGTTAAATTAACTAGTTGATATGCAGGATATATTGCTATATTAAAGAATTATTTATATATAATGTTAATTTGCTAATGAGTTTACTCTCCAAAAAAGGTTTTATCTGTCTCATCCATTGTCACCAAATACAATTTTGATAGCTTCTTCTGAGGAGATTTTATCATTTAGAATCAATTCAAAGAGATTTTCTTTCTTAGTAACTGCAACCTCTGTAGAAAACTTTTGCGACTCCACATAAGTACTAAACATGGATATAGTGTGATAGATCAACAGATCACCAATAGTTAATGGGATGTCAGTTATTTGTCTTATCCTTTCAAATAGAGGGATCAGCATTAATGAAGTACCTCCGAGATCAAAGAAATTATCATATATCCCAACCTGCTTAATCTGTAAAACATCTCTCCAGATATTTACCAATTTCTTTTCAAAATCTGTTCTCGGTGCTGCAGATCTAATACTATTGTTTTGACTATCTGTAAGAACTTCTTCAGGAATTTGCAAACTGTTTAGCTGACCATTTGAATAGACCTTAGCTGTAATATTTGTATTATATAAGAAATTTCCCGGAGATAATGGATGCTCAATCAGTTTTGTCTGTTCGGTTAAAAATATTTTGGGGCTGCTAAGATTTCCTAAATACACTTGGCCGACCGCTCCTATCGGTACAGGTCTTCCTGAGCTATCCAGGAGATAAACCTTAAGGTTATCATAGCCTACTAACGTTGGAGGCACAATTAATTCTTCCCGCAAAGGTGATTCAATCTCCGCTAACTTCCACCCTTTTGCGATCAGAGAACACTCTGTTGACGATAGAAAATCTAAACAATCAATCGTCTCCTCTGAATTATGAATGATCTTTTCCAGAAGATTCATATAATGCTGGCTCATTTGTCGAATTGTTTCTGTTTCAAATAAATCTGTACAATATTCTATGCTCCCAGATAGACCTTGATCAGCTAGAGTCAGATTGATGGTCAGATCATTCTTTGCCGTTCTGCTATTCTGTTCAAGCGGAATAACCTGCAAACCTTCCAGTTTAAAATTAGCATCGACATCAATGTCTGTGTAATTGAACATAGTATCAAAGAATATAGATCTGCTGGTATCCCAGTTAGTATTTAATCTTTCCAGCAGCTTATCTAAAGGGTACTCCTGATGAGCGATCGCCTGAATAGATGCTTCTTTGATTCTATTCAAAGATTCAAATATACTCTCCTTTACATCTAATTGTAGCCTGACTGGTAAAGTATTGACGAAAAAGCCAATCATTTTTTCTAAATCTTCATTTTGACGGTTGGTTGTGGGAATTCCAATGATCAAATCATTCTGTTGAGAATACCGATAAAGCAAGATATAATAAGCAGTAAGCAAAACCATGAATAGAGTAACATTTTGCTTTTGTGCAAATCTCTTTAATTCTCTAACCATTTCTTGTTCTACATGGAATTTTAACAGGTCTCCTTCAGTGCTTCTTAGTCTGGGTCGAGGTTTATCTGTTGGCAGATCCAATACTGGTAAATCACCTTGTAACTTGGCTAACCAGTACTGTTCTGATATAACCATCTCTTGTGATTCCAAAAGTTCGTTCTGCCATACAGCATAGTCTTTGTACTGAACCCTTAATGGTTGTAAAGTATTGGGTTTTTGCGTTACGAAAGTATTATATAATACAGCTAGCTCTGAGATAAAAATATTTCTTGACCATTCATCAAAAATTATATGGTGAATTGTAATTAGCAGCAGATATTCATCACTATTCAGTTTAAAGAGATTCATTCTTAATTGTCCAGGTTGTCTTAAATCAAAAGCTTTTCGGGCTTCCTGTTCTAAAATAACCGCTTCATCTACCACAGAATTTAGATAATTAATCTGCACTGGCAAATCTTCTACTACATATTGTACTGGTTCATCGTCAACCAATTTGAATCCAGTACGCAAAATTTCATGACGCTGAGTTAGAGTCTGAAACGCTTGTTGTAATGCAGCAAAGTTTAGATTACCTTTGATTCTATAAGCAGCTGGCATATTATAAGATGTTACTTCACCCTCCAAGCGATCAATAATCCACAGTCTTCGTTGAGCGTGAGAGGTTGGATAATAATCCTGATGAGGTTGACTAAAGATTTCACGATAATTCCCTTTTTTAATTAACTGTAAACCATCAACTATACCCGCGATTGTTGGAGTTTCAAAAAATAGACTAGCAGGTATTTTGATGTCCAGAACTTTATGAATTCGTGAGATAATCCTGGTTAATTTTAGAGAATGTCCACCTAATTCAAAAAAATTATCATAAATTCCGATCTTCTCCTTTTCCAGGACCTCAGACCAGATCTCAGTTAATAATCTTTCTGTTTCATTACGGGGAGGAACATATCTGGTATTAATTTGAATTTGTTCATCAGGTGTTGGTAGAGCTTGACGATCTATTTTACCATTTGGTGTTACCGGAAGATGATCGAGAATGATAAAATTACCTGGAACCATATAATCTGGCAATAAACTAAGTAAATATTCTCTTAAACCTCTAATATCGTATCTATTTCGTTGAGATAATCCACTTTGGAGCTCTTCCTCTTCTGGATTTCTGGAATACTGATTATTTAAAACCAGATACCCTATCAATTGGCTATCACCACCGGAATCTTGATAAAGATTAATTACACTTTGACGAATATCAGGGTGATCGTTAAGTACAGCCTCTATCTCCTCCAATTCAATTCGAAAACCTCTTATTTTGACCTGGTGATCCACTCGACCATGAAATGTCAAATGCCCATCAGCATGACGACAACCTAGATCACCTGTCCGATACATCAATTCGCCTGGCAGAAAGGGATCTGGGACAAATCGTTCATGAGTAAGATCTTCCCGATGCAAATATCCACGGGCTAACCCGATTCCGGCAATAAAAATCTCTCCAATCATTCCGGATGGTGCTAAACGACCTTCAATATCTAAAACATAAACTCTGGTATTAGCTATTGGCTGACCAAGATAAACTTTCTGTGCGGTAGTCAATTCTTGATATAGTGACCAGATCGTAGTCTCAGTAGGACCATACATGTTATAAATCCTGGCTGATGTTTGACTTTGTAATTCGACAAGTAACGAATGGGGCAGAGGTTCTCCTCCCAATAAGATTACTTTTAAACTATTAGGTAATTTTCCTGAGCTCAACAACATCTGTAAACTTGATGGCGTCATCTGAATTATTTCGGTTTTGGTCGTCACTAACAATTCTTGCAATATTTCAGGATCATGTTGGGCAGCACTGCTGGCAATGACTACCTGTAAACCACTTGCCAGGGTCAGAAAAATCTCCAATACTGAGATATCAAAACAAATCGTAGTTAGAGCCAGCAAAGTCTGACCTGATGTGAGAGGTAATTTTTTGGTTAAATCCAAAACGAAATTAACTACTGAACGATGTTTAATCATGATTCCTTTGGGTTTACCGGTAGAGCCAGAAGTGTAGATAACATAGGCTAATGAATCTGCTGTGGATAAATTTGTCGGGACAAAATGTGAGTTCACTGCGGTAGAGCTTTGCTCAAGCAACTCTTCTAATATCAGTATTTTACCCGCGAATTCTTTGGGAACCAGATTTTGCTGTGCTTTGCCGATGATTAACAACTGTGCACCACTGTCTACCAACATAAATTTTATTCGGTTTTCAGGATAGATCGGATCTAAAGGTAAATAAGTACCTCCAGCTTTTAAAATTGCTAATAATCCAATCACCATCTCCAGAGACCGTTCAACCATTATTGGAATTATCGAATCAGCATTACCAATATAATTATTTAATATTCCGGCAAAATAATTGGCCCTGGTATTTAACTCTGCATAGGTCAAAGAATCCTGATCAGCGATCACTGCTATAGCTTCAGGACGAACTACTACCTGTTCTTCAATCAGATGATGAATACATTTTTCGGGGACTTCCATTCTGGGACCTTTAGATATCTTCAACAGTTCTTTTTTTTCTGTATCAGTTAATAAATCCAGATCACCGATCTTCTTTTCTGGATATCGAAATATTTCATAGAGGATATGCCCTAACTGTTTTGTTACTTGTTGAATCAATTTAGGTTGATATTGATTGGGATTATAAGTAAACTTTATTTTCAGGGTCTCTCCAATTATGGTGGTGATGGCCAAATTATAATTCGTCAGTTCATGAGCTGTAATGTTAATAATTTTGAGATTTATATCCAGTGCATTGATTGTTTGATTAATCGGATAATTTTCAAACACCAGAATGTTATCAAAAAGAGGTATCTGGCCCGGTAACTCACTCTGTTGTGCAATTTCGGTTAAAGACAGATATTCATAAGATTTTTGCTGCAAGTTCATCTCCATCTGGCGCCGCAGCTGGCTAATAATTGTTTCTTCCGGATGAAATTTAAACCTCACAGGTACTGTATTGATATATAATCCTACACTATGCTGAATCCCGGGAAGTGTTTCTGGTCGACCGGAAACAGTTGACCCATAGACCACATCTCGACAACGGTTATATCTCTGCAAAATAATTGCCCAGGCGAACTGTAAAATAGTATTTACTGTCACCCGATTTCTTTTTGCAAATTCTTTAATCGCTATACTCTCCTGCAGTTCAATATTTAATTCAACCTCACTAAGTGTACTTTTCTTTTGGGAATTCTGATCTCCCGGAAGTCCAGTAGGAATTGTGAAACCTGCTAAATATTCCCGCCAATACTGTAAAACTTTCTCTTGATCTTGGGATTCCATGAATTTAAGATAATTTTTAAACTTGCATTTGGGGATAGGAGTAATAGATTCACCTTGAAGTAATCCCCGATATGCCTGAAAGACTTCAGTTAAAATGATACCTGTACTCCAGCCATCCATAATAATATGGTGATAGCTCCAGATAATAGCGTAATGATCTTGACTCAAATAACAGATGAGTAAACGATTCAAAGGTCCAGTCTTCAGATCAAAACCTTTTTTTCGATCATTCAGTTTAATCTTTTCCAGTTGACGCTGCTGTTCTCCTGGGGACAGATTGCTCAGATTTAATATTGTAATGTTAGGTTTCCGTTCACTGAGAACAATTTGCAGGGGAGTTTTTACTCCTTCCCAACGGAACACTGTACGCAGAACTTCATTGTCAGTGATGACCCAATCCCACGCCTGTTGAAAATAATCAAGTTCAAGATTACCCTGAATCTCAAAACAGGTCTGCTCAAAATATTGTTCTACGTCATCATCAACAAGATAATGATATAACATCCCTTCTTGCATAGGACTTAACGGATATATGTCAGCTATCATTTTCTTATTCATTCTAATCCCTCCATCAGATGCTCCAGATCAGCACTTAATTGGTCTAACTCATCCTGGTCTAAATCAGCCATCTCAAAATCGGATGGAGTATATCCTGCATTCTCCCCACTGCAGAGCTGGATGATCAACCGTAGATGTGATAGATAACTAGTACATAAGGTTTCTATCGTCACCCTGTCGTATAAATCGGAACGATACCCAAAATTAATCTGAAACCTATTTCTAAAAATTAGACCACTAACTTCCAATTTGAAAATGGGTTTATTAGCAGATGAGATATCTAATCCTGTATTTTCTGAACTTAGAGTGAATAACTTATCTGAATTGTTATCCGGTTGATTAAGCGCAAACTCACCAATATAGTTAAACATTATCGGGAATTCTTTATCCTCTTTCCAGACCAGTTTTAAATATTTTAAAATACCATACCCTATACCACCTCTGGGAATTTGCCTAAGCTGTTCCTTGATGGTCTTGATCTGATCGGCTAATTGATTCTTTTGTCCCAAATCTAATTTTACTGGATATAAGGAGGTAAACCAACCGACAGTTCCAATCAAATTAGTCTTTGAAGATATTTCCTCACGTCCATGACTTTCTAACACAATTAGATGCTGATTCTTACCTATCCAATTAGTCAAAGTTAGGGCAAGAGCGGTCAATAATAGATCTGTCAAATTGGTATTATATGCAGTATGTACCTGAGTAATAAGTTGGGTTGTCTCTTCTTCAGTAAGCTGACCTGAGACCTGGTTTAATCTATACCTCTGTGTTGAATTATTCAAAATAGGCGATTCTGGCTGATGGTCTACTCTAATATCTTCTTTGTCAAAACATCTTTCTGGTAATGCATAATCAATATCTAGCTGCTCATTCCAGAAAGGAATCTCTGTCACCAATTGCTCTGATTCACAATATTCATAAAGCAGATTAGCCCAGTCTTTGTATGACATAGTCTTAGGTGATAAAACGGGTTTTTCTCCAGTAAGCAGCTTATCACAGAGTTCATGTAGATCACGCAATAAGATTCTTAACGATACTATATCACAGATCAGATGATGAATAGTGATCAAAAGCCGTCTTCCCCGAACTCCTAACTCAAAAATTGCTCCTTTAATCAATAAACCACTCTCCAGATCAATGCTGGATTTCAGCTCTTCACCCAGGATAGACATCTGTTGATTCTGTTCGTCTTCGTCATAGCCAGACAGATTGTACTCTCGAAGTTCAAAGTCTCTCTGCAAGCTAAGATTATGATAGAACAGACACGCAGTTTTTGAATGATAGATTAGCCTCAGTGAATCGTGGTGTTTGATTAATTGGGTCAGCGCTTCAGTCAAAACCCGACTATCTATCAAAGAATGCAAATCTAACAACACTGATTGATTCCAATGCTCAGGTTTTTCGAGATCACAGGTGAAAAACCACCTTTGAATCGGAGTTAGGGTGACTTCGCCTTCCACTAATTCCGTTTGCTTTCCTGACGGCTGACTAGCTGATCTCTTCGACATCTTGCCACTGGATAGTAAATAAGAGCACAAATTGTTGATGGTCTGCTGCTGCATAATATCATTCATCCGAATGTCGATTCCCAGTTTACTAATCTCTGAGGCTATCTGAATAGCTTTAATCGAATCACCCCCCAGATCAAAGAAATTAGTCTGGATGCCAACCTGTTTAACTCCCAAAATATTTGACCAGATAATCGTCAGATCTGTCTCAAGTTGATTTTGGGGCATAGTTAATGGTTCGGTTGGAAGAGGGTTTAATTCGGTAGTTAGCAGTGATTTTCTATCTATCTTCCCATTAGTCAATCGGGGCATTTCATCAAGAAAGAGCACTACTCCAGGTACCATGTATTCCGGTAAGAATTTTAAAAGATGTTCTTTAATCATCCTCGTTGTCAATGAAGGTTCGCCAACCACATAAGCTGCCAGATACTTGCTTTCCGGATCTCCTTTAGCAAGAACCACACCTTCTTTAATCTGAAGATGATCACACAAAACCGATTCAATCTCTCCAGGTTCGATGCGATAACCGCGAATCTTTACCTGATGATCCAGGCGACCTCTGAACTCTATATTACCATCATCCATCAATCTTCCTAAATCTCCTGAAAGGTAAATTCTTTCCCCATGCAGAAAGTCAACTGACACAAATTTGTCTTCTGTAAGTTCCAATTTGTTTAAATAACCTCTGGCTAATCCTAATCCACTAATCCCTATCTCACCGGGAATCCCTACTGGATTTGGAGCAAAATTCTCATCTAGAATGAACAATTTTATATTGTCAATAGGTTTTCCAACACTGACAATTCCAGTGCCAGATGATCCAGTACATTGAAAATAGGATACATCGATGCTAGCTTCTGTAGGTCCGTAGAGATTGTCTAATGTTATACGTAACGGTCGACCCAGGAGTTCATCAAATTTTGCCACTGTACTCCAGAACAAAGCTTCGCCACTGGAAAACACTTGTCTTAGACTTACCAGGCGTGCTATCTGTTCTGGATGGCTATCAAGATATTCTAAGAACGCATTGAGCATAGAAGGCACAAAATGAATTATTGTAACCTTGCCTTTTTCAATCGCTTCCACTAAAAGTATTGGATCTTTTTCGCCACCGGGAGATAAGAGATATACACTACTTCCATATAAAGCCCATAAGAGAATTTCCCAGACTGAAATGTCAAATGTAAAAGTAGTTTTGTGCAATATTACATCTTTGGAATTCAGAGAATATGTTTTCTGCATCCACTGAAGCCGATTAAGTAGAGATAAATGTTCTATCATCACCCCTTTAGGTTCACCAGTTGAACCAGAGGTATATATAACATAGATCAGGTCTGAAGATTTATTTAGATTTTCGGGCTGAACAGTAGAGTAAAAGTTAAAATTACTCTCAACGGATAAATTGATCTCTTCAACACTTTGAGTAAATCTGGGTGGTACCTGACCCGCAGATTGGCTATTTACCAATACTAGCTTAGCCAGGCTATCCTGAAGAATGTAAGCTATTCTTTCACTCGGGAATGTAGGAGCCATAGGTAAATAAGCACCTCCTGCTTTAAGAATTCCAAATATTCCATAAAACATATCCACAGATCGTTCGATCATTACTCCTACAATGGTATCAGATCCTACTCCTTTACTTCTCAAAAAGTGGGCGATTTGATTCGATCTCTGATCTAACTCCCGGTAAGTAATCGACCTGTCCTCCAAATAAATGGCAGCCGCATCGGGAGTTTTTCTCATCTGAACATTTAACAGATTTGAGATAACTTCTTCAGAATTAATGAATGAATCGGTCGCATTTATTTCATTGTTTAACCAATTCCATTCCTCAGAAGTCATCAGTGATAATTCACTTACTTTCTTATCTGGATCTCGGACTACTTTTTGGATCAACTGAATCAGATGTTTGGTCATTCTCTCGATAGTCGCTTCTTTGAAGAGGTGAGTACTGTATTCAATCTTACCTGCAAATTGATTGATTCCTTCGGCAAATTCCAGTTTCAAATCATAGTCACTTACAATCTCTTTGCGAGAAAATTGCCTGAAATTAATCCCTCCATAACTGTTTTTCTTCTGTTCGGCGGTTGATTCTATGGAGCCAACATTGTGAAAAACATACATTACGTCAAAAAGAACCCCTCTACCAGGATCGCGCTTTGCCTTTAACCTGCTAACCAGTTCAGTAAAAGGATAATCTTTATGTTGATAAGACTCTAACAGGTTAGCTTTGACTTTACTTAATAAGTTTAAGAAACTATCATTTTTGTCCACACACTGTCGTATAGCAAAGGTATTAACAAAGAAACCAATCAGACCCCACAACTGATCATGAGAACGGTTATCTGAAGGCGTTCCAATAATAAACTCCTGCTGTCTGCTGTATTTATGCAAAAGAATTTCAAAAAATGTCAGCATGATAATAAACAGAGTGCTTCCAGATCTTCTACTCAGATCTTTGATCTGTACTGAAAGCTCTTCTGGAATCTCAAAACTAAGTGAGCTTCCGGCAAAACTCTTTTCTACGGGACGGGGATAATCAGTGGGTAGATTCAAAATTGGCAGTTCATCATCCAGCTTATGCAGCCAATATTTTTCACTATTAGCCAACTGGGAACTGGTCAGCTGCTGATTTTGCCAGTGAGCATAATCATAATATTGAATCGCTAATTCCATTAATGGATCTGATAAGTTCTGCACATAAGCCTCATATAGGTTACAGATGTCGCGCACAAAGATCAACACTGACCACCCATCAAAAATAATATGATGTACAACGAAACTGAACAGATATTTATCTTCTGCTAATCTAAACAATTTTGCTCTAAACAGAGGTGCTTGTTCTAGATCGAAAGGTTCTCCTGCTTCTCGATCAACCAAATTAGTCATTAAAGCTTGATCATAATTGTTTAGTTCTTCAACCTCGATATTGACTGTCAAATGATCATATACTCCCTGCACTGGTTTACCTTCCAGCAAAGTGAAAAAAGTTCTAAAAGACGCATGACGTTTTATCATGGTCTGCAATGCCTGATTTAAAGCATTGAGATTTAACTTACCTTCTAATACCAGAGCCATAGGTTCATTATACACAATCTCCTCTTTTTCCATCTGATGAACAATCCACAGATTTTTTTGAGATGGAGAGAGCTGATAATAACTTATCCCAGCTGCTTTAGTGATAGGAGTAGCTGACGGTATAAACTGCTCTGAGTGGGATGCAGCAGCTATTTGCTGGTCGGCAATGATACTGGATGAATTTTTTGCTAGATCATTAAGATTTTCAATGATTTTAACTGCCAGAGCATTGATAGTCCCATATTGTAAAAGATATGATAATTCCAATGTAACTCCACAATATTTCTTAATATCATTGATTAAGAGCATGGCTCTAATTGAGTCGCCACCCAGTTCAATAAAATCATCATCTGGCGTAATTATAGCTAACCCTAATCTGGATTTCCAGATTGTCAAAAGTAATTCTACAATTTCTTCAGTTTGCGGATTTGAGGAAAGCTCAAAACTATCCAGTATACCAGATGGGTCGCTCAGATAATTGGTTCTTGTTTCGTCAGCAGAATTCTCCATAGCTAATTCATCTGACTTGAATCGAATATTGGTTTGAGCTTCTAAATCCAGATAGAGTTCATATTGTTTGCGGAATTCTCTTTTTCCAGAGTTAAGATTAAACCAATAAGATTTTTTATCATAAGGATGAGCTGGCAGGGCAGTTCTTTGACCCTGCTGAATAGCTTCCCAGTTTAAATTATGTCCATTGATATACATCTGTCCAAGGGTAGTAGACCATGTTTTCCCCTGATCAGGTGCGTAACCAGTGTAGAATTCAATCCCAGTATTTGAGGTTATACATCTCTGAACTTCTTCACCCAACTGACTTTCTTCAGTAAAATGAAGAAAAAGATTTCTTCCTTTACTAATCTGTGCCTGAATAAAAATCCGTAATTTTTCCAGATTGATGGAATTATCTTTATCAGTGATGGTTTGTTGTAACGCTTCCTCGAGACTTAAACGGTTCGATAAGACTGCTGAAACTTTTTCGCCTACTCCCAATCCAATCACACTCTTAGCTTTTAAACCCAACTCTGTCCAGATCTTTGCCTGAGTATAAAGAAAAGTAAAATACGCTATTCTGGGATTCTGTAGATCACTTATCTTCCGGCATTCAGCAATCCATTTCTGACCGGGTAATTGTGCCCGTAAATAGTCGCTGTAATAAGCAGCATATTTTTCTTCATAATCAGGTAATAGAAATACTGGCTCAATCTTATTTACCTGCCTGGATTTTTCGTAAAGGCAGGAAGTATACAATTGATTCACCAATTCATCCCAATCCCCTGCCACAAAAGCACATCGCCAATCTGGATAATGCTTTCTTCCACAGTTTAAGGTATAACTCACATCTGTAAAATGGAGTTTTTCAAAATTATCAATCCGTTTATTCTGGAAAAAAGTCAACAGGTCATCTATTCGACGTTCCAACTGTTTTTTATTTTCCCCCGAAAGAGTAAATAACTGGTAAGGACTGAACATATCTGCTGATTTTTTTGGAGCTTCCTCCAGAATTACGTGACAGTTAGTACCACTCAATCCAAAAGAACTAACTCCAGCCCGTCTTGGAATATCACCAGCGATCGTCCAATTCTCCAGACTGGTATTAAGATAGACAGGTGAGTTTTTAAAATCTATAAATGGGTTAGATCTGGAGAAGTTAATGGTTGGTGGAATTTTTTGATACTTTAATGCCAAGATAGTTTTTAATAGACCAGCTAACCCTGCCAGGTTTCCCAGATGACCGATATTGGTTTTTACAGCACCAATTGGACAAAATTGTTTTTCAAAATCAGTATAATCGTTGGTAAATTCTCTGAAAGCATCAGTAATCCCGGTAATTTCAATAGGATCACCCAATTTGGTTGCAGATCCATGAGTTTCAATATATGAGATAGTTGTCGGGTCAACTCCTGCACTTCGCCAGGCAGCCTGAATTACATCTTTTTGAGCCAGTGGACTGGGTGCAGTTAATCCATTGGATCTGGAGCCATCTTGATTCACAGCGCTTCCTTTGATCACTGCATAAATATGATCTCTATCGTTAAGAGCTTGTTTCAGTGGTTTAATTATGATAGCAATTACTCCTTCTCCACCAGCAGTTCCATCAGCATCGGCTGAAAAAGATCGGCACTGTCCAGTAGGTGACATAACTCCCAAATCTGAATTTGTCTGCAAGGGAAGCTCGATTTTGATATTGGCTCCACCAACAATCGCCATCTGGCAATCTCCATTGACTACATTCTGAATAGCAGTATGGAGTGCAACTAACCCAGAAGAACATGCAGTGTCTATACTTAGAGCAGGGCCAGTAAAACCATTGAAATACGCAATTCGTCCAGCCAGGTTTGCAGGTAAATTGCCAGCCAAAATATCCAGTCCATTCTCTGAAAGATAACGATAATACTCGGGATTTAAGTCGGTTAGAAATACTCCAACCGACTCTCCAGTTAACTGCTCACGATAATATCCTGCATCTGCAATTGCATCATTCACTGTCTCCAGTAGAAGTCTGTGGGCTGGGTCCATATTGCGGGCAACCTCGGGTAAAGTTTTGAAAAAGACAGTATCAAAAAGATCAATTCCTTCCAGATAACCATAAAGAGCATATTCCTTTGTCATATCGAAAAAGGGAGAGAGCCCTTTTCTGGAGGATGGTAACTTGCGGACACTGGCCCGTCCCTGAAGTAAGTTGTTCCAGAACTCAGTATAATTCTCGGCTTCTGGTAACTTAGCGGCGATTCCAATAATCGCCATATCTTTGACATGGGTTTGCTTTTGCATTCTCAAAGTAAATCCCTCCATATTAAAGTCGCATTAGCAGCAAGCTGTTAAATTTTACATGATAAATTCTTCAATCTCATCGTCTGTTACCTCATTTTGTGAATCATCTACAACCTCCAATCTTGTGCAGATGAATTCCGATATTGCAGAGATAGAATTATATTTAAATAAGTCGGTAATCGTCAATTCCATTTCTGGAAAAGCTTCTCTCAATTCACTAAAAACTTTCATTAACGATAAAGAGTTTCCACCAATAGTGAAGAAATTATCAGTAACTCCAATCCGTTCTCTTCCTAAGACCTGCTGCCAGATCCCAGCCAATCTCTCCTCTAGCTTATTACGGGGAGCTATATATTCTTTCAGATTACTACCAAAATCTGGTTCTGGTAGTGCTTTATGATTGACTTTTCCATTAGAAGTCAGAGGAAGACAATCTAACAGCATAAAAGTGGTCGGAATCATATACTCAGGAAGTTTTTGCCCAAGATATTCCTGTAAACTCTGTAATTTGAAAGTAGCGCTATTCTCTTCTTTTATCACCAGATAGCCAACCAGATAATTTTGCTGATATTGATCAAATCGCTCTATGACTATCACATCCTGTATCTCTGGATATTGAAGAATATTCGCTTCAATCTCGCCAATCTCGATCCTGAATCCCCGTATTTTTAGTTGATGATCGATTCGACCGAGATATTCCAGAGTACCATCTTCCAAAAATCTTCCCAGATCCCCCGAACGATAAAGCCTTTTAGCCGAATCAAACGGAGCTGTTATAAACTTTTCTTTGGTCAGTTCAGGTCTATGAAGATAACCCCGACCTAACCCCAAACCGCCAACATAAATCTCACCCGGAACCCCAGGTGGAACCAGATTTCCCATCTTATCAAAAAGATATAGGGTTGTCGTATAAATCGGTCTGCCTATCAGACTCCGGTTAGTATCAGATATATCCTCAGTGCTAATCCTCTTATAGGTTACATGAACGGTTGTCTCAGTTATGCCATACATGTTTATCAGTTTAATCTCATCCGGGTCATAAATCTCCATCCAGGGGTTCAATTTTCTGAAATTTAAGGCTTCACCCCCAAAGATTACATAACGCAAATGTTGATTTAGGGAATGTTCCTGAGACATTTTCTCCATTTCTATAAAGTTATAAAATGCTGCAGGGGTCTGGTTTAACACCGTGACTTTTTCCCTTTTACAGAGCATTAGAAATGCTTCAGTGTTAATCCGTGTTTTCTGATCAACGATAATTAGTTTACCTCCAAAGAGAAGAGCACCAAAGATCTCCCAGACGGAAAAATCAAAACAATATGAATGAAACAGGGTCCAGATATCCTCTGAGTCAAAATCAAAGTTGGTTGGGGTAGATTTGAACAATCTGACAACATTTCGATGCTCTATCATCATCCCTTTTGGTTTTCCTGTAGAACCCGAGGTATAGATGATATATGCCAGATTATCTGCTTTAGCCGCCCGTTTCGGGTTTTTATCTCCAGTATCCCAGCTTATTTGATCAAGATAGACAATCTCACCACTAAAATTCTCAGGTATCTGTTCCCGTAAACTGGACTGAGTAATTAATATCTTAACTCCGGAGTCCTCCAGCATGTAACTTAATCTCTCTAAAGGATAATCAGGGTCAAGAGGTACATAAGCACCTCCAGCTCTTAAAATTCCCAAAATACTCACAACCATTTCCAATGAACGCTCGATCATTAACCCTACCAGCGTATCGGCTACTACTCCTATTCTTTGCAGCAGTTCAGCAATTTGATTGGCCCGGGTGAGTAATCTGTTATAGGTGATCTGTTCTTCACCACCAACCACAGCGATATTTTCTGCAAATCTGGTCACCTGTTCAGCAAAAATCTGATCAATTGTCATCCGTTCAGGATAGCTGGCTGGCGTCCGGTTAAAATCAATTAGTAAACTCCTTTTCTCTCCGGATGATAACAGGTCGATCGAGCCTAACACCCTGGAAGGGCTACTAATGATATTTCTGATAATATTCTTATAATGACCAGCCATTCTCTGAACCGTACTTTCTTTGAATAATTTAGTACAATAGTTAAATGTACAGTTTATCTGGCCTTCTTTTTCTACTGCAAGCAAAGTCAGATCAAATTTAGCAATAAGATGTTCAAATAAATAGTCATTAAAAGTAATTCCCGGAAGTTTAATCTCTCGTCCGGCAGTTTCGGTATTTTGCAAGACAAATACTGTATCAAAAAGCGGATTACGTCCCAGATCACGTTCTAATTTCAGATTATCTACCAGCATCTCAAACTGATAATCCTGGTTTTCAAAAACTTTTAGCGTTTTATCCTTGACCTCTTTTAAGAAAGAGTTGAATGTTTTACCAAACTCAGGATAATTTTTAATGGCTAAAGTGTTGACAAACATTCCCACAACATTTTGCACTTCCGGATGAGAACGTCCTGCTATAGGTGATCCAATTATGATCTCTTCCTGGCCAGTGTATCTGGCCAAAAGTATATTATAGATAGTCAACATAATCATATATAGAGTAGCATTATTGTGATTGGCCAACCCTTTTAATTCGGATACCAACTCTTCCTCTAATAAAAAATGCCAATTGTTCCCCTGATGGTTTTGAACCCTGGGTCGCGGATAATCTGTCAATAGGTTTAAGACCGGAATCTCTCCTGCAAATTCCTGCAGCCAGAATCTTTCCTGTTCCTTAAATCTTCCGGTTGTCAACCATCTTTGCTGCCAGACAGCAAAATGACGATATTGAATAGCTGGTGGTGTCAATTTCTGACCATCATATCCCCGGATTAGATCGTGAATAATAATATCCATCGAAACTGCATCGGAGATGATATGATGCATATCCAGTAACAGTAGATATCTCTCTTTACCTAATCTGAATAGTTTACTTCTGAATAAAGGCTCACAGGTTAGATCAAATGGTCTGATAAATTGGGTAATTTCTCTCTTTATTACTTCCACAGAAGGTTGTATTTCTCTCTCCCATAACTCAAAAGCCAGGTCTGGATGAATCTTTTGAACTACCTCTCCTTTGACCAATTTAAATGATGTACGTAAAGATTCGTGAATATTAATAATCTGTTGGAATATTTTATTAAGTCGCGGGGTATCTAAATTTCCCTGAATCTCCAATACAGCAGGCATGTTATAGTTAAGACTATCGGGCTCAAATTGATATAAGAAAAACAATCTATTCTGGGCTGATGAGACCGGATAATACTCTCTTTCTTCTAGAGGTTGAATCTGCTGATAATCTATAGGTTTTGCCTGATCGACCAAATTTGCCAATCCTTGTAAAGTAGGTCTGACGAAAAATTGACCAAGAGTTATCTCAACAGCGAACTGCTGATAAATTATAGTCAGCATCTGCATTGCTTTTAAAGAATGTCCACCCAGATGGAAAAAATTATCTTTAAGTCCTACCTGTTCTATTCCCAACTGTTCACGCCAGATTTTTGCTAACGCTTTTTCCAATCTGGTTACAGGCGGTTGATAGATAGCATTTGTCTGGTATTCAGGTAATGCCTGAAGATCAACTTTTCCGTTGGGAGTCAGTGGTAAATTGTCCAGCAGTATTAGGATATCAGGAACCATAAATTCAGGTAAGCTGGCTCTCAAATTTTCCTTTATCGTTTCAGTTAATTTTTCATGAGAGATTGACATCTGTGCAGATTGCAGAATACTATTATCGGGTTCACCTGGAAGATCTTGTTGGATCGGCACATCTATTTGTGGGACAAAATAGGCAGCTAAGTATGGAATATCGTCATTCCCCTTCCGCGCTATCACCACTCCATATCTCACCATTGGGTGTTTTAAAAGCACCGCCTCAATCTCTCCCAATTCGATTCTATAGCCGCGAATTTTTACCTGATTATCACTCCGTCCCAGGAATTCTATATTACCATCGGGTAAATAACGCCCCAAATCTCCTGTTTTATAGAGCCGGTGTTCAATCACTCCAGGATTAACAGATGAGGTTCTGAAAGGATCTGGGATAAACCTCTCCTCTGTCAACTGGGGACGATTTAGATAACCCCTGGCTACACCATCTCCTCCAATATACAGATCGCCTACAACTCCAAGGGGAACAGGATTTAGATATTTATCCAGAATGTAGATTTGAACATTATAAATTGGTTTACCGATGGGAACAAGACCATCCAACTCTGGTAGATTATATTTCTCAATATACCAACTTGCATCTACTGCAGCTTCTGTAACCCCATAACAGTTAGCGACAATGAATTGATTGTGATACCGTTCCACAAGTTGACGATAATCGACCAGATGCCAGGAATCGGCCCCAATTAACAGATACCTGAGATCTCTTAGTTCCAACTGCTCTTGCTCGATATAATCCATTAATGGAAGTAAAAGACCCGGTGTACCGTTAACAATATTTATGCGATAATCTGCTAATAAGCTATATAGAGCAGGCAATGAACTCCGTTCATCTCCGGCAATTACCATAAGACCCCCACAACAGATAGAGCGACAAATATCGGCGATAAATACATCAAAAGAAAAACTGGCTAACTGTAATAGATGGGGGATGTAGTGATCCAGATCGAACTGTTCTTTCCAGGAATAATGAGAGTTCAAAAGATTTCGGTGTTCAACCATAACCCCTTTTGGATTGCCTGTAGAACCTGAAGTATAGATAACATAAGCCAGGTTTACTCCGTTGAGCATAATTTCAGGATTTGCAGTGGATTCCTTACCCAGTTGAAGTGTCAGATCATCTAGCACCAGGTGTTCTCCTGCCCAGTCTTGTGGAATCTTTGACACCTGTTCAGACGAGGTAATTAACACCTCAGTTCCCGAATCTTGCAGCAGATAGCGAATTCGTTCTTCAGGATATAGTGGATCAATCGGTATATAGCCAGCACCAGCTTTTAAGACTCCCAATACTCCAGAGATCATTTCACCTGTTCGGTTAAGCATAATTCCCACTTTTTTTTCGATCCCAACTCCATGTTTCAATAATAAATGGGCCAATTGATTCGCCTGTTGGTTCAATTCTCCATATCTCCAATTTTTACTGCCCGCGGCTACAGCGATTTTATCAGGTTGAATATCAGCATATGTTTCGAATAACTGATAAATCAATTTGTCTGTAGGATAGCATCTGGCGGTTTGGTTAAATTCTTGTATTAATTGCTTATTTTCTTCTGATGATAATATAGGAACTAGCCCAAGTTTCTGAAACGGATTACTAATAATAGCTCTCAATAGATTCAGATAATGATCCATCATCCTGGCTATTGTATTTGAATTAAATAGTTTAGTGCTGTAGATCATTTTAAACATTATACCATCTTCTTTATCAACAGCAGTCAGGTTAAGATCAAATTTAGAGATTTGAGATTTTATCGGGAACGATTTAATCTCTACTCCCTGAAGTTTAATACCTTCTCCCGCAAGAATACCTGTTTGAAAATCAAACATGGTGTCAAATACAGGATTGCGACTCAGGTCGCGTCTCAATTCTAACTTTTCTACCAGGAGTTCAAATGGATAATCTTGATTTTCCAGTGACTGCAAAATCAAAGTTTTAATCTGTCCAAGGTATGTTACAAAATTTGTCTCCAATCTGGGATAGCTGTGAATTGCCAAGGTGTTAACAATCATTCCAATTACTTCTGCTAAATCTCGATGAGAACGACCACTAATTGGTATGCCTACCACAACATCTTCCAGATCCGTATATCGAACTAAAAGAAGTTTATATATGGCCAGAAGGAGCATAAAGACTGTTACTCCTTGCTGCTCTGCCAATTCCCGAATTTTAGAAGTGAATGCTCGATCAATAGTCACCTCGACTGAATCACCGGCAAAGTTCTGAATTTGTGGTCTAGCTCGATCCAGTGGTAAGTTTAATACAGGTATTTCGCCTGCAAACTGATCAAGCCAATAATCTTCCTGAGCCTTGAATCCGGAACTCTCAAACAGTTCACTCTGCCAGGCTACAAAATCACGATATTGGAATTTAACATTCGGTAAGTTTTCACCGGCATAGAGCTTAGTTAACTCATTAACCAGAATCTCCATGGAGACTCCATCGGCGATAATATGGTGAAAATCCATTATAAGTAGAAACTCTTCAGCACTCTGCTGTGTCAAATCTACTTTAAATAAAGGAGTTTGGGTTAAATTAAAAGGTTTGCTAAATCCCAGCAATCCACCTTCTTTATCACTCTGGTTTGAGAAAGCATCTTCTTCCCAGAGCCTAAAATCCAATTTAGCATCTGCTGAAACGATTTGAACCAGATCTCCCTCTCTGAAGCTAAATGCAGTACGTAAAGATTCATGGCGTTCAATTAGTTGTATAAAAGCCTGCTTCAGGCGAAATATATCAAGATTACCTGTAATTTGTAAAGCCATCGGCATATTATAGACAGTAGTCTCAGGTTCCATCTCATTTAAGAGAAAGATTCTCCTCTGGGCAGACGAAGCAGGATAATAATCACCATCTGACTGACGAATCAACGGTTTGGATCGACTATGATCCAACTTTTTAATCTCCCGGGCGAAATCTTTGAGCACAGGATATTTGAAGATCAGGCTTATAGGAACCTCAATCTGCAATTTTTCGGATATTTGTCCGATCATCCGGGCTGCCTTTAAAGAATGTCCCCCGAGAATGAAAAAGCTATCGTTAACTCCCACCTGTTCTACCTTCAGAATTTGAGCAAAAATTTTGCAGATCAGCTCTTCTAGTTGATCTGCAGGAGCTGCAAAATCAACTCCTGTATGATTTACATCTAGTGGGTCGGGCAATGCTTTTCGATCAACTTTTCCACTGATTGTAAGTGGCAATTGTTCTAAGAAGACATATCTATTCGGAATCATATACTCAGGTAAGATAGCCGATAGATAATGCCGCAGTTCGGGGATAGTCAGTTCATCCGGAGTGGTTATATATGCAACTAGTTCTTTAACTCCCTGGCTATCAGTTTTGACCAGAACGACAACATCGCTAACTTTGGGATGTTCTCCCAATACAGTTTCAATCTCTCCCAACTCAATCCTAAATCCCCGAACTTTCACCTGATAATCCAATCTACCCATAAATTCAATCCCACCGTCAGGTAAATAGCGCCCCAGGTCACCTGATTTGTATAAGATTTCACCGGGAAGTAGAGAACCAGAGATGAAGCTCTCCTGAGTCAACTCATCTCGGTTAAAGTATCCTTTTGCCAGACCATCACCGGCAATATAGATCTCTCCTATAGCACCTACAGGAACTAATCGCAAATTTTTATTCAAAATGTATACTCTGGTATTGTTGATCGGTTTTCCGATAGGAATAGAACTAATACCATCAGTTAATTCTCTAATTGAATAACAACAGGTTAGAACACTATTTTCAGTTGGCCCATAAGCATTGATTAATCTAACCTTTGGTAATACCCGTAAAGCCTTTCTGATATGGGGTACTGACAAAGCTTCACCACCGATTAATAAATTTTTGAGTGCTGCCAGGCCTCCGGGAGCTTTATCGATGACCTGATTAAACAGAGCAGTTGTTAACAGACAGGTCGTGACAGCAGATTCTTTTATGGTTTGAGATAACTTTACTATATCCAGTACAATATCTTTGGATATCATGATTAGCTGACCAGCGTTAAGCAGGCTGGCCCAGATCTCAAAAACTGAAGCATCAAAGCTGCAGGAAGCGATTTGCGTAATTCGTTCATCTGAACAAAATTCAACATAATTAGGATTACAAACCAACCTGATAACTCCTTGATGCGGAACCATTACTCCTTTAGGTGTACCAGTTGATCCGGAAGTATATATTATATAAGCCAGATTATCGTTAGTACTGAATTCGGGTAGATTATCCCAATCATAGACAGTCCATTCACCATCCTCATCGATGTCAATTAGATCAATATCTGGTTCGTTGATACTCATTGATTGTTTGATTACACCATCATTCTCTAAAACATTTTTTTCCACTCTTTGACTACTATCGGTTACCAGAACATGCAAATTCGTATCTTTAAAGATGAAAGACTTTCGCTCTTCAGGCCAGTCTCGTTCAATTGGGAGATAAACCCCACCTGCTTTCAAAATTCCCAGAATAGCCACAATCATTTTCGGAGAGCGTTCCAGCATGAGACCAACGATACAGCCATTGGTGATTCCTTTGTCTCTGAGTAATCTGGCCAATTGATTAGCTTGCTGATTTAACTCTTGATAAGTAAGCTTTTGATCCTGATAGCTTACAGCGATTTTTTCTGAATTGTGAATTACCTGATTTTGAAAAACTTGATGAATCGTCATATAATCTGGATATTCAACCTGAGTATCATTAAACTCGAATAACAATTGATCCTTATCCCACTGAGAAAGAGCCTCCAGATCTTTCAGTTTAGCCTGGGGATTTTCCAGCACATTGATCATTAACTGCTTAAAATACCTGCTCATTCTAACAATTGTCTCATGCTTAAACAGAGCAGTTGCGTATTCAAAACTTAAATTCAGGGTATCCCCAAACTCTTCAGCAGTAAGCATCAGATCAAATTTGGCCACAGGATGAGAAATGGGTTGGAAGTGGAACTCCAATCCTGCAGCAGTCAAATATTTACTGCGTCGAACGTTATCTTCTAAGACAAACATGGTAGCAAATAATGGATTTTTACTCAAATCTCTCTGCACATTAAGCTTTTCAATCAATAGTTCAAAGGGATAATCTTGATTAGCCATAGCTGTCATTACTTTCTCTCTGACCTCTGCGAGATATTCAATAAAAATCCTTTCAGAGTGAGTAGTTAAGCGTAATGCTAATGTATTAACAAACATTCCCATTAATTTATCAGTATCTGGATGACTACGACCAACACCTGGAGTTCCAATAATTATTTCTTCTTGATCTGAGTATTTGGTAAGGAACAGGTGATATAGCGCAAGTATAAGCATATAAAGAGTGATACCTTGATCGTTGATCAAATCTTTCAGCGAATCAAACATTTCTCTTTCAATGGAAAATTGATATCTATTACCCTTAAAATTCTGTACAGCAGGTCGTTGATAATCAGTGGGCAGGTTTAATTGAGGTATCTCACCAGATAGTTCCTGCAGCCAAAAATTTTCCTGATCAGTTAACTGACCTGTAGTCAATAACTCTTCTTGCCATTCCGCAAAATCCCGATATTGAATCCGTAAAGCTGGCAATTCCTGTTTAGCATAGAGCTGACTAAACTCTCTAACAAATATATCGAAGGACACACCATCAGAGATGATGTGATGAATATCTAATAAAAATAAATGTTTGTCCTGAGATAAGCTAAGCATTTCTCCCCGAAGAAGTGGTGCCTTTCCCAGATTAAAAGGCTGAACAAAATTTTTGACATATCCAGTCAGATCCATATCCACATCTATCTCCATGTTCTGTATAACAAATTCTACTTTAGTCAGAACTTGTTGATAAATTCGTCCATTGAGCTGGACAAATTGAGTTCTTAATACCTGATGACGATCAATTAACTGGCAAAGAGTCTCAGTAAAACGATTGAGATCTAATTTCCCTGTAATCTCCAGACTAATCGGCATATTATAAACTGTATTATCTGGATTCATTTGTTGAAGAAGATATAGACGTTTTTGAACCGAAGATATTGGATAGTATTCCTTTTCAGGTTGAACAGTTATCTGCTGAAAGGTGAACTTTTGCTGATCCATCAGAGTTTTAGAAAGCTCTTCTACTGTGGGATTATCAAAAAAATCTTTTACAGATATTTCAACTTCTAACTCCCGCTGAATCCTGGCAACAACCCGGACAGCTTTTAGCGAATGTCCACCTAATTTAAAGAAATCATCCAAAATTCCTATTCTATCAATTTCCAGGATATCTTGCCAGATTGCAATTAATTTTATCTCAATCTCATTTTTGGGTGCTACATATTCTACTTGATTTATTAATTCTAAAGGTTCAGGTAGAGCTTGACGATCTGTTTTGCCATTTGCCAATAGAGGAAACTGATCTAGAAAAACAAAATGTGTTGGTATCATATATTCAGGTAAGGTTTTTCTCAAAAACTCTCTTAGTTCATCTAATAGGCGATTTTTTTCTAAGACTCTAGCAGCAGAAGTTTTAGAGAGAAGCAGATAGCAGCAAAGATATTTATTTCCATCACTGGCAATTCTATCAGTTACGATTACTTCTTTTACCAGGGGATGTTGTAATAGTTGATTCTCAATCTCTCCTGTCTCTATTCGATATCCACGAATTTTAACTTGATTATCTAATCTCCCATAGTATTCTAAATTTCCATCAGGTAACCATCTAACCAGGTCGCCAGTACGATACATTTTTCCACTTGATTTGAAAGGATTAGTGATAAATTTTTCAGAAGTCAATTTTGGTTCATTAACATAACCTCGAGCCAAACCTATTCCTGCAATACACAGTTCTCCCCAGAATCCAATGGGTTGAAGAGTCATCGCTTGATTAACTACGAAGATCTGCAGATTAACTAGACCATCTCCAATAGGTACTGTTCGGTATTTTTCAAAATGGCTTAAATCAAATTTTGTTGCATAAATAGTAGCTTCAGTCGGACCATACAAATTGATAAATTCTATTCCCTGAGTCAACTGATAAAATCTTCTCACCTGTTCTTTTAAAATAGCTTCTCCAGCAACCATTAAATATTTTAAAGATTTAATTCTGGCAACATCATTGTCTTCCAAATAGTCCATAAACAGATTGTACATAGCAGGAACCAAATTAAGATGAGTGACCTGATAATCTCGAATTCTATCGACAATTTTTTGGGGATCTTTTTCTCCTTCAGGTTCCAGTATCGCCAGACGAGCTCCCCCTAAAATCCATCCAAAAATCTCGGTCAAAGATACATCAAAGGTAAAATTCGTCTTTAATAAGTAGGTATCTCCAGGTGCAACCGGGAATTCTCTCTGCATATTAGATAACAGATTGCTCAAACTTCCATGTTCAACCAGCACTCCTTTAGGGCGGCCAGTGGAACCAGAGGTATAGATCACATATGCCAGATCTCTCGGTTCGCAATGAACCTGATCTATTCTGGGATTGGCTAAATTAGTTTTTTGTTCAAATTTTGCATCCCTACAACTGATAATAACTGAATTGATAAACTTTTTATGAACATTAAACTTTTCAGTCTCTGAAAAAATTGATTCCCTTGGGATAGTAAATCCCATTAAGTGTTCAATCGCAAGATCTTCCACAAGAGAAATAAACTGTTCCTGATATAGAAGAATTTTGGCAGAACTATCATGCAAAATGTAATCAATTCTCTCTACTGGATAATCAGGGTGTATTGGTAGATATGCCCCACCTGCTGTCAGAATTCCCAGTATCCCAACAATCATTTCCAGTGAGGGTTCTGTTATAATGCCAACTATGGTTTCATTCGTAACTCCCCAATCTTTTAAAACAGATGCCAATTTTTCAACCATTATATCCAGTTCTTTATAGGAAATAATAGTATTCTGATAGACCAGTGCCTGAGCATCAGAATATTTTTCAACCTGTTCTTTCCATAATTTAGGGATTGGTTTACTTTTTAAAATTTCTTCAGTTTGCTGATTAAAACTATAAAGAATTTGTCTTTTCTCTTCAATCGTCAAAATATCCAATTCTGTAATCCTTCTATCAAGAGAATTGGGCATTTTTGATACAATATTTTCTAATATTTGATTAAGTCTATTGATTGTTGCAGTTGAGACTAGATCAAGGTTATATAACCACTTCACTTTCAATCCTGGATAAGCTCCAGGTGAAAAAATTAAAGTAAGCTGATAATTGGTTAATTCAATAGATTGATATGACTCTATCTGTAATCCGGGGAAACTATCCAACTGCTCAAGGGGATAATTCTCGAATACCAATAATGATTCAAATAGTTTTTCTTGACTGGCAAGTGGGCTAACTTTTTGAATTTCAACTAATGGAGTGTATGTATGGTCATGCAGTTGTTGACTATTTTTATGTACTTCTTTTAAAAGTTGACTTATCGTCTGATCAGTATCAGTCTTAATTCGCAAAGGAATAGTATTGATAAACAAACCAACCATCTTTTCGATATTCAAAATCTCCACAGGTCGTCCAGATACTGTCAAACCAAAAAGCACATCAAAACAGTTGTTATAGCGTTGGAGTAAGATACCCCATGCAGTATTAACAATATCTGTTAAAGTAATATTTAATCTTTTCGCGAGATTTTCCATAGAATTACTCAATGGCTGATCCCACAAAATTTCTCTACTGCCCATCCCATCAACTGTGACTTCGCCAGGATTAACCAAAGGTATCGACGAATCTTCCGGCAAAAGAGTGTTTGTCTCAAAATCTGCTAAATATTCCTTCCAGAAGATCAGGTCTTGTTCCATATCTCTGGATTTGAGCCATTTGAGATAATTTTTAAATACCTGTTTAGGTGATATCTCAATCGCTAAACCTTGAAGAATTCTATTGTATGCTTCTAAAAATTCCTGCAGAATTATTGCTGTACTCCATCCATCCAAAATAATATGGTGATAACTTAAGAGAACAAAATATTTTATCTCAGACATTTTGTACAGGTGAATCCTAAAAGGTGGTTTAACCTCTAATTCAAAACTTCTCTGACGGTCCAGGAGTGATATCTTCTTTACTTGTTCTTCTTTTGCTGCTTCAGTAAAATGAGACATATCTGTAAAGGTAAATTGAAGCTCTTGCTCCTGTAAAATAATTTGAACTGGACGTTCAATCTTTTTCCAACGAAAAATAGTTCTCAGTAATTGATTTACTTGAATAACATGATTCCAACTTTTAAGAAAGACTTTTACATCTATATGTGTTCGAAACTCTAATAACAGTTGTTCAAAATATTGTGGAGAATCTGGGTCATGTAGATAGTGATATAATATTCCTTCTTGCATAGGAGTCAAACTCAATATATCTTCAACATTATGAAAGTTTTCTCGTTTAGAAGTATTCATTGTCCTTATCTCCTCCCTTTTTAAATAATCACACAGGCATTAAAAATTACCTATTTTTAAACATTAATAACATTACATATATTCTACATATGTCATTTCCTTTCCTTCTATATATTTATTTTATGTTATAAATATGCATTAATTTTCATAACGAAATAAATAATACTCTCTCAAAAAAATAAACCTTTCAACCATTTTCTTTCTCGGTAAAGAATCTCTACTCTAAAAGATATTTTCTGGTAAAGTAAAAATGGTGTAACTGTATAATAAGAAGTCATTCAGATTTAACCAATAACTATTTTTTGAATAATAAAAGTCTACTTTCAGATACCACCTGAAAGTAGACTTTTATTTGAGTTAATTCTAATTGTTTGTCCAATACACTATCAACTTAGTACATTTTCTTTTCTAAAAGAACCGCTGGATAGATTACTGGTATAGCTTTTTATCTCTAAAAACTTTTATTCATGACTTAGTAAGAAGCTTTTATTTTACGTGCTCTGAGAAATAAAAACTGCGGATTATTACACAATTTTTCATAATTCCTGGGTGATTTTACTTTAAATTTTTCGGTCGGCATAGGTTCAATTAGATTTTCTAAAATAAACCCATGTTCCAGAACTGGTGCAATGATTTTATTCAAAGGTCTCCGGTAAAATTGAACTTTAACTTTTCCAGAATGAGTAGTCCATTCATCTTGTAATAATTCCGTAGCAAAATAGTTCTCCCGTTTAAAGTATTGAAAATCCATGAAAGGATGATGTACCGAAAAAACCAGGTGACCAGACGGTCTCAAAATTCGATTGAACTCTCCCATTATCTGTTCCCAATCTTTGAGATAATGTAAAACTAATGATGATATAATGAGATCAAATGATTTATTATCGAAATTCAATGGATCATTTAGATTAGCTAACAGAATAGTCGCCTGGTCACCAACCCTTTTTTTGGTCATTTCGATCATATTTGGACTAAAGTCGATTGCTGTTACTTCTGCCTCATGATCTAAAAGCCATTTAGTATACCATCCCGCAGCACACCCTGCATCCAATACTTTTTTGCCAGTAACATCCGGTAATAGTGATAAAGTCCCTGGTCTTTCGTAATCAGCATTGTATGGTTTTTCGTCAATATACGTAAAATATTCATCAGCTAAAATCTCATAGGACTCATACGAAATATTTTTTTCATCAGACATAAATATACCCCTTTCAAAATAATTAGCTACTTAAGACAATTCTATTTTACTGTATATCTCCACAAAAAAGCAAAATTGAACTTAACGTCTCTTAAAGATTGGTGTAATTAATGATAAATTATTCAAACTGTATATAATATTATTTTTTATCCTGGAGCTCATTTTCCCTAATCAACTCAAAAACTTTCTTAATAAATTCAGTTTTCCCATTAGAGTAAGCAGTCCTTTTGTTACTAAACCGTTCAGCCAACTCTCTTTTTATGTCTGCGTACTGTTGAACAATTTTTGGAGACTGACGTAAAAAGTCACGAAAAGCAATATGTTTGGCTAATTGTTCACTATCTTTTGGGCAAACGTATAAATGATGGTCTAGCCAATGCTTTGTTTGTTCATTCCGCGGAACTTCAGCACTTTCTCTTGCAAAAGCTTCTCTACCTTTTATCCCCAGGTCTCCTTCATAAATATAGCCTAATTTTGATAAAATACTGACAATTGCCGGAAAGTTATCCATCGATTCAATCACTACATCAATATCCAGGATTGGCTTTGCCGCAAGGCCCGGAACTGAAGTGCTTCCTATATGTTCAATAGATATAGCATACTCACCTAAATTTTTTTGTAAAATTAGATTCAATTCCTTAAAAACTGCCGCCCATGAATCATCGTAATCAACAATTGAAACAGGTTCGTTTTTGTTCAAAGGCATAAGAATCATCTCCTTAAAGTAGATTTCTGAAAATATAATCAAAATGCACTGAATCATAATCAAGAAAATCACCTTTTATTATTTTCTCCTCAAATAACTGTCCTGTCCAGTGATATTACTATTCTCATCATAAATGTCCCATATTTCCATCTGAGATTACACCTCCTTATTGATTTGACTGATTCCCTTAACTAAATAGTAAATCTATCTATCTTTCTTCATACCATTTAAAAAACCTTTGTATTTTAAAATATTTAATTTTTTGAATTAAAAATCCTGCTGATTGATAGAATTCAATAGCAGGAACATTAGATTAACTACGTTTACGATTTTTAAAATTTATCGAGGTCATTAACCAATTCGTCGACCAGTAATACATGTTACCAGAAGACTTTCGATCACTTCCTGAGCTTCATAAAGATCATCTACAATAAAATCGGCAGATGAAAAGTCTTGATCTCTGGTAAAATAATTTGGCATAGCAATACATTTCATGTTAGCACGTTTGGCAGCTAATACCCCAACATTTGTATCTTCAATTACGATACACTGTTCAGGAGTAGTATTGAGCTCTTTCGCAGCTAAAAGAAATACATCTGGGTTTGGTTTTCCCTGTTCCAAATTCTCTGCAGAGACCACTCGATCGAATTGTTCTTCCATTTTAATACAACGAAGTATCGTTTTTATATCAGTTAATGGTGAAGATGAAGCTATTCCAATTCCAAGACCTTTATCCTTTAAACATCTTACTAAATTTGACAATCCAGGCATAGCCACCATTTTTGCTTTTACTAATTTAAGATAGCAATCTCTTTTTTGTGCAATAAGATTTTCTATGCTTTCTTCAATTTGATTGTTTTCTTTAATTTCGGCGAATATTTCACTCTGTTTCTTACCAACAAAATACTTAAATCTATGTTTGCTTATAAAAATATTATATTTCCTTAATACCTGGTTATATGATTCTACCTGTAAAGGTTCACTGTCTACAATTACTCCATCCATATCAAAAATTATTGTTTCAATATTACTCATCTTAAACCTCCATATCTCTATGATTTACAACTATAATTTTTACCACTTACATAACATTTATACACCTAATTTTGTTCGATCCAGAGGCTCAGGTGTTATAGGAATATCCTTCAAATTCATCAGCACTTTCGGCTTCTCTTGATCAATAATTAGTTCACATATCACTTGAAAGACCCTTTCAGCCTGCAATTTAACCTTAACGTCAACAGAACCCAATATTTTTCCGTCTTTAATCTTCTCTTTTATTTCATCAATACCATCATAGCCTATAATCGGAATGGTGAGGTTTTGTTTTTCAATCGCTTTCAAAGCACCAATGGCTAAAGTGTCATTTGCACAAAATACTCCATCTATAATGCTATGTTTCTTTAGGATTCTTCTCATGATTGCTGTAGCTTCATTTTTACCCCACTTCCGCGTATATTCACAGTATATTCCTGAACCAGGTAATCGGTCAATTATTTCTTCCATAAATGCTCTTTTTCGTTCATTGGCCTCCTCGGAATCTTTAGGGCCACTTATAATAAAAAATTTGCCCACCTTTCCGACATCATTTGCCATCATTTCAGCTGCAATACAACCACCTTGCCAAAAGTCTGATCTGATATGAATTGGTGGTATAACACTTTTGTTATAAAATTCTTCTGTATTTAACTTTCGATCAATAGTAATCACAGGGATTTTATATTCAGTGATCGCTTTGATTACAATCTCAATAATTTGGTTATTTGAAGAGATTGGCATTAAAATGATTGCATCTGGTTTTTCTTTTAAAGCTTCTTTAAGTTTCCCAACCTGGCTATCTACATTTTCTTCCTCCTCAACATCCATAAATTTTAGATCTATCCCAGATTCTTCGAATGCTAATTCCAAAAAATCATGCATAGATTTGGCGAAAGAAGTATTAGATCGCATAACAGCTATAACTGATTTTGAAGCACTATTTTTATGTTCTTTAATATTTTCTACATAAGTACTGTCTACAAATGAATAAAAGAGAGGAAAAACATATGAAAATAGATTAAATCTGTTGCTCAGAGTGAAAAATACTACATAGCCAAGAGTAATAAAGATAGCACAAATAGTCGCTCTGACGATTATGCCGCTACTTTTTATCTCTTTTCTTTTGACTGATTTACCGATGAAGAGAAGCCAGAGAACTGATAAACCTAATATAGATAAATATTCCATTGTTATACCTCCCCGTTGGACATATGTCTTGTACAATATAATTGTATTCATTTTTATCATTATTCAGTACAGTTTACAACTTTTCTCTAATCAATACTTCTTATGTCCCATATTAATTACGAGGTATTATCGGTCAATACACAAAGAGCTCACAATAGTTTAGGAGATATTGTATCCTATCAGTTAGTGGCTATATTGTCAGGCTCTTTAATTGAATAAAAAGTGATCAAAAAGAAAGTTTCCTTTCTGACCACTTTTTATTCAATCGTTAGAAGACTTCTCTTCTGAAATGCTGTTAAATAGTATTTATCTTCATTGGAGCATAAAAATGAATTTCCCCTAAAGTATGGGGGTATAACTCGTCAACAGTTGAATAATTAACTTTTAGAACTGCCTCAGCAGGTATATATTCAGATAACATAGGACCACAACTTGCATTATAGTCAAAAGTCTTTAACTGTGAATGGCAATGATCTCCATTTTGAGCATCTGGTTCACCATTATTGTCTATCACATATTCTCCATCACAATTGAACAAGATACCTCCTTTTTTTGTTGCAGCTGAATCTTTCATTAACTGCATACCACAGGAGATTACAATTTGAATATCTAATCGTTGAATTCTTTGATCAGAAACATACTTTAACAGTCTCTTTCTCTTATGGTCAAGACAGATTTCAACACCTATATCAAGATTGCCACATTTGAATGTTGAATAAAGCAATGTATCAACTGGATTATCATTATCCATAACCGAAGGATAATTTACCATTGTCTGCAAATAATCATTAACTGTATTTTGTGCTGCAGAAGGATTATTCAGAATAAAATCTTCTTTTGATTTGAACTCTTTTTGAATTGAATATGAGTTATTATAAAAATAAGCGAAGCATCGGTTATAAACTTTTTTCTCAGCAAGAATATCACTCATATTCAAAACATCAACTAACAAATTAGCTAATGCTTCGTCATTATCAGTTTGAGCATTTATCTTTTGATCAGCAATCTTTAACAATTGAGACATTGATGCCAGATTATTGTTTTCTGAACCTTGTTTAATAATACTATACACACGTAAGTAATCGTCACCAGCTTTTGCTAATATTTGCTCTGCATCTGTTTCACATCCGGTAATATCATGAGTTGTCAATATTGATCCAAATAAGAAAAGTGAATTGTTAAGATTATATTTGCTACCAATTTGATTGATAATTCTACCTAATCCATCCTGTATAAATACATACATGTCATCATATGTACTATTGGAATAGTAATATGCTCCTTTTATGCCTCTCCAATAGAATTCTGGAAAAGTAAAAACTTTTAATGTATCTTCGTCAGTACATATCTTTCCACTGGCAATTGCTTGATTTAATACCTGGGAAACTATTTCTAGACGAGCATTAATATCATCTTTATCATTCTCTTTCCCCAGATACTTTCCCCAGTCGCTTATCTCTTCAACAGACTCTTTTAGTTTTGGTGTCGTACATAACACATGCCCAATAAATTGCACCCTGGTAAACACTTGCTCGGTACTCATGATTTTACCCCCTCTATTTTCATGGATTTTTGTTAATTTAATTTTTAATCATTACAAAGGAAGTTCTGAAACAACTCCATCACCGTCAGCTAAAAATCCATGTATATCATTAAAAATGCAAATTACCCGATTATGTTCTGTAAATTCAGCTAGAGAACCAATCTGCAACCATGCTTCCTTCATAGTCTCTTTAGTAGTATCAATAATCAACCAATCTTTCTTTTCATGCAGCAGTACCATTGCATGAGTTGCTTCACCATAATTTTCACTTTGGTGACAAGTAATAATCACAAAACATGCTGCATCAGACCAGCCAGAAGCTCTGAGGATAGAACACAAAGTCACCGACTTCTGAAAACACTCTCCAAAGGATTCCTCTATATCTCGCAAATCCATAAACTTTTCAACAAAATTCTCCCAGATTTTTTGATCAGAAATACACGTATTCACAATCTCCTTTAGTGACAAGTTTGTAACACTTTTTGCATACCTGATGATCTGTTCAGCTGTAGGTTGCACATAGCTGCTTTGTTTTAGAGGTATTGCCAATACTCCACTCATAATTACCTCCTTTCAGCATCCAGGTAATCTTGATTCTAACCTTTAGCCCGCCAATGTAACCTTGGAAAGATCAATATATAGGAAATAGTTACCCAGATCGCTAAAATCAGTAAATCTTGATAGACAGCAGCATCAACATTACCTGCCAAAGCAGCCCTCAAGGTTCTGGCTATATATGTAGTCGGAAAAATTACAGCTGTCTTTTGCAATAATAATGGCAATGATTCAAATGGTACAAAGACTGGTGCCAGAAAGGTAATCAATGGCTGCACTACCTGAGTCGCTATCCCCGCTACCCGTCCATTTTTGGAGTAGAATCCAACCAGTGCACCAATCCCGACTAAACTCGAACCTCCGAGCAAAATAATTAAAATTAATATTGGATGTATGGTAACACTAAAATCAAATAATAAAACACCAAAAAACATGGCGACAAATAGTGATGGTAAAGCAAATACTAGAGATCTTAGTGATAGAGCAAAGATAAAAGCAAACTTTGAAATTGGAAGAGTTGCATAATATTCAAAGGCATTCTGATCTTTTAAGCCTCCAATATCCTGCCCCAGAGATAGAGCAGCAGCAGTTGCCAGAGTCATTGTCATACTACCAGTAATCGCATATAAAGCACCAGCACGACCACCTAAAAGCCAGATAAAAATTACAAACATAGCTCCATTGAAAGACATCATAAACAGATACCAGACCCAATACAATCTTAACTCTAACAGATTACTTTTCAACAATACCCAAAAAATTACCAACTTTTGAGACCAATTTTGATCCCGTTCAATCGTCTTTTGTAAGTTATAATTTACCTCCATTTTTTTCCCACCTTTTTGACATAATAATCTTCTAATGTAAGGGGAGAAATCTTCAAATCTTCTATATTTTCCATACCAATCTGTTCAATGACCTGATTGATGATCGCCTCCCGTTTTTCCAGATCACCACGATAACCATAGACCCTTTCTCTAACTTTAATCCAGTCTGTGAGTTCAGATTCAACCTCTGTAAACGGTTTGATCTCGATTTCAATATTTACTTCTTTCCGCAATTCTTTTTTCAACTCAGAAGGCTTACCTTCTGCAATAATAATACCTTCATCAATAATCGTAATACTATCAACTACTTTCTCGGCTTCCAGTACATTATGAGTTACCAATAAAATTGTCGCCTGTACCTCAGATTGATATTGAAATAAAGCATGCCATACTTTCTGTCTTGCCACAGGATCCAATCCAGCAGTGGGTTCGTCCAAAATTACAATCGGTTTTCTTCCCATTAAAGCAGAAAAAACACTGACAATTCTCAATTCACCACCACTAAATTCTCTGATTAGTCGATTCATCTTATTCTCAAAACCTACCATGGATAGCAAATTTCTTGCCTGTTCAGTTGCCTCATCCTTTTTCATCCCCCGTAGGCGACCAGTCATCACCAGAAGCTCTACTGGATTTAAACACCAGAGATGAAATAGCCTTTGACCACAATATCCAACGTAATAGGGAATTATATCGGGATTTTTAACGATATCCTTTCCGAAAAGATTAATCTCACCTTCAGTTGGACAAATTAAACCCATCAATTGTTTGATCAAGGTAGTTTTACCCGCACCATTAGGTCCAAAGATTCCAAAGATCTCTCCTTTAGGAATATGTAAATCTATTCCATTATTGGCGAAAACTTTTCGACCTTTATTCTTATATGTTTTTACCAGATTAGTAATCTCAAATGCTAACTCACTCAAAAACATTCACCGCCTCTCGTGAAAATATTGTATAGTATTTAAGAGCATAGAGGGTATCCAGATTATTTAATTCTAGTTCAGTTCTTTTTCAATAGCAATGTTACCAGAGCAGCAGCCACCAGAACCACAGCTTCTGGCAACAGTTTCTAAACTTTTCAGTTGAGGAACTTGATATTTTCTCATAGTTACACCTCCTTTCTAAAAAGAAATAACCTATCTTCTTAACACTCTAAACTTTAGACTAAGCCTAAGATAACCTCTATGCTCAAATTTAGTTCTTATTTAAGCAGATACTGCTCAGGAAAATATCCATTATCGTAAAGAATCTGACAATCAACAAATGAATTGTTAAATTTCCCGGTTTGATTAAAAACCATTGCTGGACATAGGTTCGCACAATAATTTTTAAAAAAGCATACCTGACAAACACCAGTAAGAGTCTCTTTTGTCGTTCTTTTTAAACTATTGATAAAAGAATCCTCTTCCAGAATCTCCTCCAAACTTGAAGTATATAATGAGCTCTCAGGTTCTTTCTTCGAGCGTGCCACACCACAAACAGTTACTGTACCATCAAGAAATAAGCCTACTGAACTGCGATACTCACAGACAGTTCGGCTTAACGTAAGATTCGAATTCTCCAGCAAAGCCCAGGGAATCAATGCATACAATCTCCCCTTATATTTTTTGTGCAAATTTTTTAAATCTTCAATCAATTTAAGATATGTTTGACACGAGTCCAACCAATACACATGCGTTATAACCTTGACCAAACCTAATCTATCTTTATCTAGCAGTTGTCTGATACCCTCCTTAGCCTTACCGACATTGTTGTAGTTGATCACAATGTTACCTATCAAGCCTTCTAAAGAAATGTCGTCTCCAATTTCGAATTTCTCATTGAGATTAATGGCAAAATTATATATACTATCCATAGTTCGTAGTTGTTGAATCAAATCTTCCGTCATATCGTTTAGATTTAAATCAAATGATATTTGCGTATCCAGTTCTTTAACGGTATCTAATATCTTATAAAAAATACCATCAAAAACAGTTGGATTACCAGAGATTCTAATCTCTTCACATCCTAACAGTTTGGCTTGTCTTAGACCTTCTATTACAATCTGTTCATCAGGTGTCAAATCTGCTGAATCAAATCGTAAATATAGAGTACTCAGTCGATTCAAACCCTCCACCTCCTTAACCAGCACTCATTTTCTCTGAACTAATCAAAAATTCTTCTGGAAACAAACCATTATCATATAAAATCTGGCAGACTGGGTAAGAAGCCGTGTATGTACCATATGCTTCTATAGCATAAGCTGGACAGATGTTAGCACAGCATTTGATAAAGATACATTGACTACAGACACCCGAATAGTCAAGTTGGTTAAATTTTTCAAGTAAAGGAATGGATCTCTCTACAATATTCAGTATATCTTCATCTTTTACGTTACCCCAGATTGTTTCATCATTAATCAATCCGATTCCACATAGAGACACACCGCCGTCCGGCATAATTCCCAAAATCTCCCGTGGTTCACAGCAGGTAAGGCGTAAACCTGAATCATTATTATGAAAAATAAATGGCAGAATAACAGTAATTTTATTAGGATATTTTCGAGATATCTTATCAATCTTGTGATAAAAAGTGACTAACTGTTCAGGTGTAAGTAACTGTTGTCGAAAATCGGTAGTTTTAGCCCGACCTAATTCTATACATGGATTAAATTTGATTGCTGTGTCTAGCTCTTCTACAGCAAAGCTTGCCATATCATCCATAATTTCAAAATTGTTTTGAAAAACAGTTGTCAATAATGTTATGTTAAGCCCATTACTCCTTAGTTCGCGAACAGCGTTAATCACTTTTTCAAAACCTCCAGGGCATACGCGAAATTCATCAAAACGTTGATCTGGATAATCCAGGCTCATCGAAAGTTCCAAATTGGTAAGTGATGAAAAGAAGCGTAAATCATCTTTAGTCAAAAGTGTTCCATTTGTCTCTAAAGATACTTGTATTCCGTTCCGGATACTATACTCGAGTATCCCCATAACTATATCTTTCCTGATCATCGGTTCCCCACCAGTCATCTTGATATAGTTCAACCCTCTATTTCGAAGTTTCGAAATAACTTCTAGATACTTTTCTAAATTTAGCTCAGCATTACTTTTCTTATCGCCAGCTGCTATATAGCAGTGAGGGCATCTCATATTACATCTTTCAGTAAGTAGTAAATATAATCGTCTTACTGACCTTGACATAGATAACCCTCCTTTAGCATCTCATCTAAAAACTGTTCTACATCTTCCTGAACATTCGCTGATTCGTCAATTTCAAATAGTTGTTTCATTTTCGTTACCAGATCAGTAATTGAATCGGCACAGTTCTGGATAATATAACTTCCAGTATCATTTAATACTTTTACATTACCTGTTGAGTAGTCATAGACATAGCCTCCATCATCCCGCAATATCCACTTAAACTTGTCGTTTTTCATTAGTCCCATGACTGAAATTCCTCCCTTCTAACCTGAAATAAAAGTATTTTAATTTTGAATTCTCGAAAAAATTAAATATATAAACATAAATTTTTATGCTTTGAAAGTTGGATTTGGGTGATTATGTCCAAAAATATATTGCGGGTCTTGAAGGTCGTTATTAACTAGATTAGGTTGAATTGTTAACCAAGATTGACTCCAGTATCAATGACAGGTATTTTTCTGAATGGAAAATCATTGTTATATAAATAACAACACTATTATTAATTTTTATAATTAATGCTAATTTTATACATTTACATTGTAACATGTTTTCTTTCTAAAGTCAAGTCATTGGATTATTTATTTCTATATTATACTATTTTGTTAAAAACAGGACTTATTCTTGAGTTTGTCACCCAATAAGCAACATTTAGCTATATTAATATTATTTATTGTAAAATACAACCAATATTTACTTTGAAAATTCATGTTTAACTCAAATAGATTTGAAAAATAAATTACCCATGTCGAAGATAATATCAGCCAGGTCCAAGATTTTAAGACAATTTGCCAATTAAAAAACACCCAATTCGGCAATAACCGTTTTGGGTGTTTTTTAGTGTCCAGTTAATTTATATTGTTCCTTCCCATTCTTTCCATGGTTCTAGAGGTTCGAAACGGGCAGTAAAAAATCGAAGTTGTGGTGCTTCATAAACTAATTTCATACCTTTAATCTTATCACGATTTCTAAAAACATTAATAATCGATTCAGCAACCACATCCATATGACTTAAAGTATACACACGTCTTGGAATAGTTACCCGAACCAGTTCCAATTTTGGCATATAGTTTTCACCAGTATCTTTCTTACGACCAGCTGAGACAATACCTCTCTCCATACATCTCACACCAGAGTCAAGATAGACAGCTGCTGCCAGTGCTTGTGCAGGGAATTGTTCCTGGGGAATGTGTGATAAGAAACGTCTTGCATCCAGGAATACCGCATGACCACCAATTGGCTCAACAACTGGTACGCCAGCTTCTATTAATTTCTCTCCTAAATAGCGAACCTGTTTGATTCGATGTTCAATATAATCATCATCAACCATCTCATAAATACCGCGAGCCATAGCTTCCATATCACGACCAGCCATCCCACCATAAGAAGGCATTCCTTCATATACAACTACCAATTCACAAGATTTCCGATATAATTCTTCATCATTCATTGCCAGAAAACCACCGATGTTAACCAGACAATCTTTCTTCCCACTCATGGTACATCCGTCAGCATAAGAGAACATCTCTTTAACAATCTCTTTGATAGATTTGTTAGTGTACCCTGCTTCTCGTTCCTGGATAAAATAAGCATTTTCCACACACCGGGTAGCGTCAAACATTACGGAAATATTGTGTTTGTTACACAGTTCTTTAACTTGACGCATATTTTCCATGGATACGGGTTGACCACCAGCCATATTGACAGTAACAGCTAAAGATACATAAGGAATTTTATCAGCTCCTACTTTGTCAATCAAATTTTGCAGTTTAGATAAGTCAACATTACCTTTGAATGGATGCCGTGCAGCAGAATCATGAGCTTCATCAATAATAATATCAACAAATGTAGCACCATTATGTTCTTGATGGAAACGTGTTGTAGTAAAATACATGTTACCAGGTACATAAGTATCAGGTGTAATCATAATTGTAGATAAGAGATTCTCAGCACCGCGACCTTGATGGGTTGGAGTTACATATTTGAAACCATAAATCTCTTTAACAGCTTTTTCTAAAGCAAACCAATTTTCTGAACCAGCATATGCCTCATCACCAATCATTAAACCAGACCATTGATTGTCACTCATCGCACTAGTACCACTATCAGTTAATAGATCAATATATACTTGTTTGGAATTGATTAGAAATGTGTTATACCCAGCATCCTTGATATATTGATGTCTTTCTTCTTGAGTTGTCATCTCAATCGGTTCTACAACCTTAATCCGATATGGCTCTGCAAAAACTTTTTTAGCCATTGTATAATTCCCCCTTTGAATATAATTGTTTAACCTTTGAACAATAACTATGCAAAAATCATGCCAACCTCAAATATTGTTGTAATAAGCAGATTGAGAGATAAAAAAAACCAATCATACCCGATTGGTAAATAAAAAATAACTATTATTGTTTCATTATGATACAGAAAACTTTAAAGTATGTTTTATTTTAATACATTAATCAGAAATTGCTGAAGTTTTCCATGATTTATTTCTCTGTTTGGCAATAAGAATGTATCACTTTGATACACTATTAGTCCTGTTCTGTCTGGATTCACTTAATTTTCATATTTTATCATCCCACAAATTATATTTTTTCAACTTTCTATATAAGGTTGCTCTGGAGATTTGCAGATGTTCTGCCAGTTCCGACTTTGAAGAAAAGTAACTTAAGCCTTTTCGTAAAATCTCTTTTTCCATCTTGCTAAAAGTGGGAAATTCTTCGGAAAATCCAATTTGGAATCCACTTGATTTATTGGTATTCCGTAAATAAGCTGGCAGATCTCGTGCTTCAATTCTATTTCCTTCAGCCATAACCATTGACTGCTCAAGAATATTTTCCATCTCTCGAAGATTTCCCGGATAATCAAAATGAAACAGAAAATCTAATGCTTCTCGACTAACACCTTTAATCTTACGTTCAAGTTTTTTATTCAATTTATCGATAAAATGATCTATAAATAGATATAAGTCCTCCTTTCGTTCCCTTAAAGGTGGTAAATGAATGGAGATCACATTCAATCGATAATATAAATCCTTGCGGAATTCCCCAGTAGTAATCATCTCTTCCAGGTTACGGTTAGTAGCAGCCAGAATTCGGACATCAACCTTAATCGTATCTGTCCCTCCTAATCTCTGAAATTCCTTAGTCTGGAGAACCCGTAGGAGTTTTGCCTGCAGTGACATTGGAATATCTCCAATCTCATCTAAGAATAGAGTACCTGTATCTGCAAGTTCAAATAGACCTGCTTTTCCCTTGCTATTAGCCCCAGTGAAAGCTCCGGGAGCATAACCAAACAGTTCACTCTCCAACAGGGTTTCCGGAAAAGCTGCACAATTGACTGCAATAAAAGAATCCTTTCGACGTTCACTATTATGATGAATATATTGTGCGATGATCTCTTTTCCAGTGCCGCTCTCACCTCGAATTAACACAGTGGAATTGACTCTGGATGCTTTCAAAGCTATACTAAAAGATGATTGAACCCTGGGATTACTACCGATAATGATGTCTTTGTTCTCAGAGCCCAGAATTTTCAGTTTGTCACGATAATGATCGAGAGCATCCTCAACACGCTTTAATTCTCTAGTCAAATTTATAATCTCGGTTATATCGCGAAATATTGATATTGCTCCAACTATCTCCTGATCCTCACGAATAGGAACAATATTCGAAACCACAATTCCCTTTCCTACCTTTGTTTGTACTCCAATTCTAGGTTCGCCTACTAACAATACTAATTCAATAGAGCTATGAGGTACCACTTCCTGTACTGGTTTACCCACTACTTCTTCTGATCGAAATCCTGTAATTCTACAATGAGCTTCATTAACGTACATAATCGTTCCATGGTGATCCACAACCACAATACCGTCATATAAAGAATTTAGTAAAGCTTCTGCATGGTGAAAAAAATCTTCTAGCATAACATCAGTCTCCTTTAGAACTATCTTCTATACTGGATCTACCCGGTTGATAATAAAATTAGTTTAGCAGTTGCTGTATTCAATATTTCTCTATAGAAGCTGTATTATCCTTTAGTCTAACCCAAATTATCTTACACATTATAAATAAATTCAGTAAATTGTAAAAGGATAGGCATTCACCTATCCTTAAAATAACATCATCTCAACTAAATAACATCGATAACTTTTGCACCTTTTTCTATCAGCTTATTTAAAATGTCAATGACAAATTTAGAGCTGTATCCACAGGCAAAACTCACTAGTTCTGGACCTACTTTTATCTTTTCTGAAGCAACTTCTGCTCCAAAGATTAAGGTTACCAGAACAATCGGAACTACCATAGCCAGGATTAGTCTAAATAATATCTCCAATGATTTTGGGAAATTACTGATTCCACCTTTCTCAATTCCAGTTATAATTGAGGTTATCAGGTAGAGAATGGCACCAGTTAATCCAAATACCACATACCTTTCTGGAGTTTCAATTCCAAAAGTGTTAGTTATAAATGTGTGAAAATCAAACAAAATTAACATGATCATTGATGCAATAACAATTGTGTAAACTACTGAGATAGAGGTCAAAAAATTCAGAAATCCTGTCTGCGAAACGATCTTACCTTCCAAAGAGACTATTTCTTTTTTAATCTCTATCAGACTTTTCAGGTCATACTCATCAGTATCTAATAATTTAATCTGCAAATCCATGCATTTTTCAGCTAAACCATCTAAATTATCTGGATTTTTTTTGCGAAAAAAATCTTTAATAAATCCTTTCCGTTTTATTTCGTTAATTTTATGAATAATAATATCTAATCTCTCAAATAGCTCTTCTTTACCCACAACTAAACCCTTTTCGATTAAATCTTCATTGATGTTCTTATTTTCATCCATATATCAACCTTCCCTTCTTAAATTTGATCTGGTGCTAATTCTTTTGCTACTCATTTAAATAAATTAAATGACTATTAATACCTTTTATTACTATGATTTTCTTTAAAAGTTATTTATTATACGACTATTATTCTAGAATAAGAATAAATTTTCCTGCTTTTAATTATGTCAAATTTGTTAATTCAAAACTTTTTTAATCTTGTTAACCAGTAATCACTCCTCTACAGCTGCAATTAGATTATCTGCTTCTTCCCAACCAATGTCACCATTTTTGAATCTAGCCAAAATATCTTCAATCTGTTCTTCAGGGCTTTTCTTACTATCGCCATACTGGTGATCATAGTAAGTCATAAACATTTCAATAGTATGATGTTTGAATAGTTCCATTAATTTGACTTCATTGTCTACAGTTTTGTTAATCTGTTCATGCAACTTGATTATTGATAGTGAATTACCACCAAGTGCAAAAAAACTGTCCTTTATTCCTACTTTGTCAACACCTAAAGTATTTTTCCACACCTGAACCAATCTTTCTTCAATCTCATTACGTGGTGCAATGTACTGGGCACTATTTCCAGCCAAAGTTGTTGGTTTGGGCAGGACTTTTCGATTAATTTTCCCATTATTATCTAGAGGTAATGTATTCATCCAGGTAAAATAGGTAGGTAACATATATTCAGGAATCCTATTCAGTAAATAATCTCGTATGTCAGTGACTGCTAATTCTTCTTGTGCTTCATAGTAAGCAGCGATATATTTGGTCTCCAATTTTTCTGTCATCATTTTACTCTCATAGCCGACCTTACATAGGAAATTCTCCAATGATTTAGCAGTGACATGACAATGTAGATCTTGCCGCAAATTATCCAAAGTAATGTGTCCTAATCGTTTCTCCCAACTGGTTGCACTACCATAGTAGTGATAACCCTTCTCTTGAAGATGACAGATGTCACCGATCTGTTTGATTGGACAGTTGGTAGAATAGATGGCATAATCTTTTCTATTCTGCCAATAAGGATCCCGATTATTAAGGTAGTTGTTCATCTCTTCATTGGTTATGTCACAATAACGATAAAAATCATACACTTTAATCTGATCGTAAATACTTGAATCTTTAATCAAATCAAGATCAAGTAAGTTATATATATCTGCTTCCAGTTCTGCAGTTTGCTTTTGAATCTTTAACAACTCGCTTTCGATCACTGCTGCATCCGTAATTCCACTTTGATAGAATTTTAGCAGTTTATTCTCGATAATCTGTCCACGCGAAAGAGTAGCCCCAATAACTACTTTTATGTTATTTCTCTTAGCAAATTCTACTGCCAGAGCTGAAGATGTCAGAAAACATCCTTTACATACAGTATTGGCAGATCGAATACTCTCTTTTAGTATCTTATCTGTCTGTGGATGGGTTAAAAACTGATGATCTAAGCCTAGTTCTCCGGTAACTCTCGTTATATATGCAAGATCTTTTCTGGGAAAATAACCATTATCATATGTCAATGTCATGACCTTTAGACCCATATCTACCAATGTGTATAAAGCAAATGCAGCACCTCGACCTCCTGCGTATAGTAAAATGCAGTCATATTTATTGTCAGTTCCTTGATTGACTTCTGTAATCTTTAATTTAAGCTCATTCAGATCTTTAAAATACAAATTTATTGCTTCCATAAGTAGTTCCTGTTCCTGACAGACATTACAGATTCCATCTTCAGTAATCGAAACCCCTGGATATAAATCCGTAATTCCACACTGCTGACAAACTTTTAAGTCCTGTCGATCAGTTTGAATATCTCTAATAACAACAGCACAATTTTGAATTTTTTCATGAGTTAGCAGGGAATTTTCAATCTCTGATAGTTCGATCCTATACCCCCTGAGCTTCACTTGGTTATCTATGCGTCCCAGGATTTCGATATTGCCATCTGTTAACCAACGTCCAACATCCCCTGTCTTATATAGTTTACCCGAGCCAAAAAGATTGTCCACAAATGCTTCTGCTGTTCGCTCAGGTTGATTAATATAGCCACAGGTTACACTTTCGCCAGCAATATAAATCTCCCCAGGTTGCTTTAAAGGCATTGGTTGCATCTCTTTAGAGAGGATGTAGATCTGATTGTTATCTATTGGTTTTCCGATGGGTACAATACTATGGGAATCATCTGGTTTAAGATTATAATATGTATTGTTAATTGTACATTCTGTAGGACCATAAGTATTTACTATTAGACCATTAAAATACTTATAAAATTTTTTTATTGTATCCATATTGATAGATTCAGCACCTATGAAGAGATATGGTAATTTTAACGCTCTCTTCTCTTTGTTAGAGTTTAAAAGATAAGTCATTCCAGAGATTAGTGAAGCCGGGCAATACATTATCTTCAATTCATCAGTTTTATTATTCTCTTCGAGAAGTTTGATCAGAAACTGTGCATCTCGACCCTGTTCAGTAGTCAATAATTTGACTTTTCCACCTTTATATAAAGGCCAAAAGATCTCCCAGACTGATGGGTCAAAAGTCAGATTAGTCCTCTGGACAACTACATCCCCTTCACTAATGCCAAATTCTTTATCCATCCAAAAGATACAGTTATTCACATTAGAATGTTGTACCATAATCCCTTTGGGTTTACCTGTTGTTCCAGAGGTGTACATAACATAAGCAAGTTGATCAACAGTGCCTGGATAAAGATTAGAATCATCAGCAGAATCCATTATATCCTGGATTTCTTCCAACATGAGAACTTCCCGATCATATCTCTTCATTGATGTTGGATCGGCATTGAGAAAAGCAATACCCGCAATCTCTTCTAATCTATTCTTAGAAGGCAGCTGCAGATCATTTTCCAATATCTCACCAATTAATTCAGCCATAGTGTATTCGCCTTCGCCCCGAACTATCAAATCAATATTTTTATCCAAAAGAATAGTATCATAGTCACTGGATGCATAAGGACCGCCACTGATAATCGGACCATTAACTCCCCATTGTCTCAATAAAGCAACAGTTTCGTGAAAAAATTCTTTGAAGAAGGTTAATGTGCGAATCCCTACCAGATCAGGTTGATATTCATCCACCAAAATCTTCAATTCCGCAAAACTTTCAAAATCAATCCCGGATTTATATATTCGCCCTTCTATTTTATCAGCAAATTTTTGATTCAGATAGGTCTGGAGATAAAGTAAACCCATTGGTTGTTCAACAACTTTATACATCATACTATGAGAACTAAAATGTTGAGATAAATCTAGTAGAAGAATTTTCATCGAATTAGGTCTGGTTCTAACCGGTTTTCGTTCCCGATCAAAGACAGTAGAAGATTTCTTACCGGTAGATTCAATCTTGCCAGGTAACTGCAGATCCTCAATTCCCGCAAATTGCAATACATCTTCAATGGATTTAATCTCTACAGGTAAGTATGCATCATATTTTTGGACCAGAGCATTCTCATCCAGAATCCCCATCTGTACTGGAATAACCTGACGTAAGCGCTCTTTATTTAAAAAATATTCATTAAGAAAGTTACTCTGATACTGCCTGGTGAATCCTTTGGAAAATGGTAAAGTTTCAGGTAATTCATGGAATGCCCGATCCTTTGATTTCAAAATATCAGCTTTTGAGATGCCATTAGCCAGGGCAAATTCCTCCATTTCTGTATTGGGGAAAATTTTTAAGATATGTATATATGGAAAATGGAGCCATCTAACATCTTTAATAAAATTCAAAGTCATCATAGCTTCATCTTCAGTTTCTGTAGGAAAACCATGCATTGTGGCCATCTCAAGAATTATTTGTGAATGTTTGGTGGCAATATAGTTTACCACTTCTTTAAATCTGTCCAGATTTAAATTCTTCATCAGTAATTTTTGGAGTCGTGGAGAAGCAGTTTCCAGAGAAAGATTAATACCCCTTGTCCCTGCCTCTACCATCAGGTCAATATAATCTGGAGTCAGAATATCACCTCTGAGTCCATTAGGGAAAAAGATTTGCAGTTTTAATTTATTTTTAATAATCATTTTAAATAGTCTGCTACTATTTTCTGTATCCAGATTAAAACAATCATCGATTACAGCAAAATTCCTTACACCATTATCGTAATAATATTTGATCTCAGCATAGATATTTTCTGCAGTCCGATGAACATGATGCTTGGACCAAATTTTGTGACAATAGAGACACTTATAGGGGCAACCTCTAGTTGTTTGCAGTGATATACAGTTATTTACGCTGGCCATTCCAATTTTGTTTTTATATTTGCGCAGATTAATCAAAGAACGATCAGGAATAGGTAATTTATCAAATTCCTCTATATGACTTCTGGAACGGGTAACCATTATATCCAGATGTTTATTAACTTCAAAGTTTTGCAAAGCTGTAAAAGATATTTTTTTTTCTAAAAGATTATGAGTTAAAATTAATTTGACATCTGAATCTTCCAACATATAAAGAATTCGCTCTTCTGGATAGTCGGGATCTATAGGCAGATAAGCCGCACCAACTTTAAGAATAGCCAACAGACTACATACCATTTCGGGTGATCGTTCGATTAATACCCCAATCACATCCTTTTGAACTATACCATATCTCTGTAATGTTCTAGCTAATTGATTAGCCCGTTTATTCAATTTGGTATAGGTTAAAGTAGAACCTGCATATTCAATAGCAACAGCATTTGGCGTTTTAATCACCTGTTCTTCAAATAATTGATGGATCATTTTTTTTCGCTCATAATCTGTAGTTGTACTGTTAAAATCATAAAGTAATCTCTCTTTTTCTTCCGATGAAAGCAGTTCTATCTTACTAACTAACTGACCATGATTATCTACTATCTGCTGCAAAATGTTAACATAATGTAAGTGAAGAAGTCTTATGGTAGCCTTGGTAAATATCTGATCATTGTAAATAAAGTTAACTTCAATATCCTCCAGTAAAACGATCTCTACAGTCAGATCAAAGTTTGGCATCTCAAAAGAAGAGTATGAATCAATCTTCAGCAGACTGTTATTTTTATTCAATTCATCGAAAAAAGTAAAATTTTCGATAACTACAATGGAATCAAACAAATTACTTTTGCTATCCAAATTGCTGCAAGATTTGATCTCTGTCAGCCCAATTCTCTCATGATCTCTGCGTGAACTCAATTCTTCATTAATTTTTTGGATTAGTTTATTTACTCGTTGATTCGATTCTGTTCGTAGAATCTGAGGAATCGTATTGATAAACAGTCCAACCATATCTTCAATTCCTGTAACATCGGGATTGCGTCCAGCAACAGTAATACCAAATATTACTTCATTGGTATCATTGTATTTTTGGAGTAAGATACCCCAGGCTGTGTTTAGGAGCGAACTAAGAGTTACCCTTAATTCTTTAGCTAAATTTTCAATTTTACCAGTCAAACCAGTTGGTAACTTTTGCAGATAATTATCTACATGGTTGATCTCGTCTTTACTGAGATAATCTCCTGGTAACTGAGTTGGATTCCGAAATTCTTTGAGGTAAGTGCGCCAATAGTCTTTGGAAGTGTTTATATCTTTTGTTTGCAGCCAGTTCAAATATTCTCTAAAGGAAGTTTTTTTTACCAGAGAAATAGGCATACTATGGTTCAGCTTGTTATAAATATCAAAAAATTCTTTTAACAATATTCCCATACTCCATCCATCATAAAGAATATGGTGATTATTTAAAATCATCTCATGATTGTCTGTGTCTAATTTACATAGACTAATTTTGAACAAAGGTCCTCCAGCCAGATCAAACTTCTCTGCTCGTTCAGATTTTTTATGTTCCTCCAATTTCTTTATTCGTTCCTGATGAATTATATGAGTAAAATCGTATTCTCTAAAAACCAATTGTTGTCCTTTCAATATAATTTGAATCGGTTTTTTCAAATTTTCCCAGCGAAAGACTGATCGCAGCATTTCATTATTTGTAATCACAAGATTCCAGGCTTGTTTGAAGTTTTCTAAATTAATTGGTCCAGACAGATTTAAGCTTAATTGTGAAAAATATAATTCAGTCTTGTCTGTTGATAAGTAATGAAATAAAATTCCTTCTTGCATAGGGCTAAGCCCAATAACATTAGCTACCAGAGATCGATCAAGTCTGGATATGCTCACACTGCTCACTACCTTTCATGATATTTAATGTAATATTGACCTGAATTAAGATATAGTTACATTATAATTTATTCTTGCTTTTATTATATAGTTTTTTAGTCCATGGGTCAATCCTGAGATAATTTATCAACAATTCTGCAGAGAAGTTTCATAATCTCTATAGGTAGGAAATAACTAAGCAGTGTTTACTTCAGCGGAGATACAGATTCCCCCCTAGAAACCGTTAAGCCCATGCATTAACGGCTCGCTGTCAACGTGATTTAATATTAGCTATATTTTTATGTTATACTTTTAAGAGTCTGTCATTAGCTATTAGTGACCAAGAGGAAAAATTGCATTGGTTAGATAAGAGTTTTTAATAACCCAAATTCTGGTCTAATAATAAAGGGGACTGTCTCAAATTGAGACAGTCCCCTTAGAGTTAGTACTTACTTAATATGTAACAATTAACTGAGGAGCATATGTACTGCTCTCTCCGCCATAGATCTCCAATTTATCAGAAGTAAAATCATAATTAGTAGAACCACTTAATCTAAACTGAGTCTTGCCAGTTGTATTAATAAACTGCAGAGCACTTAATGGAATGGCGACCTCAGTATATTGATTATTACTTTCCGGAATACTCAAAGTGGCTATACCTTCTGCACCGGCAGCTGGGCTGGCAGAAACATTGGCATCATAATCGTCTAATTCTAAAGCACTAACTAGTCCAAAATAACCTTGAGTCATATCCAGACTCAAAGACTGGACATTTCCTGTAAGACTTTTACGGTAGATCCTTAGCTTGGCACTAGTAATCTGTACATCATCTGGTAAGTTGCTAGTATCAAAGGAAAGAATCACCCGATATGTATCCTGGTTATACATTCCCTTATCACCGATAGTATGGGATACTGTACTCATGCTATCAATAGCATACTTACCTACATAACCATCTTCATAGCTTACTGATGAGAAAGATACTTCAGTGGCAGAAACTACAGTATAAATTTCAGTTTTTACAGATTCAACGTTACCGGCACTATCTATAGCAAAGAATTTTACAGTTGTATTAGCAGTAATTTGTAATGGAGTAGTATACTGTGGGGAACCAGTAGTTGGAATACTACCATTTAATGTATAATAAATAGTAGCAGGTTCATTAGCTATCAATTCAACAGTTACAGACCCTGTATATGTACTTCCTGATGGTGTTGCTGTAGTAGTCGGAGCTGTAGTATCTGCTGATACATTAATTACATATGAAGCAGTACTTACTGTCTCCTGGTTACCTGCCAGGTCAACACTGAAAAATTTCAAAGTAGTATTTTCAGTAAATACTAATGGTTGACTATACTGATAAGAACCTGCGGTTGGGGTGCTACCATCCAGAGTGTAATAAGTGGTGGCTTCTTCGTTAACTGTTAATGTTACAGTTACCGAATTAGAGTATTCACCGCCTGCAGGATTAACAGTAGTTACTGGTGCAGTGGTATCACTGCTTCCACCATAACTAATAATTAACTGAGGAGCATAACTACTATCCTCTCCTCCATAGATCTCTAATGCGTCGGATGAATAATTGGCAGTATTAGTGGACTTTAATCTGAATTGAGTCTTTCCGGTTCGATTAATGTGAGTAAATGCTCCTGCTGGCAGATTGACTTCCGAATAACTATTGTTAGACCCCGGTACATCCATACTACCAATATCGCTTGACGAAGCAGCAGCATTATAATCGCTTCTCTCCAATCCACTTTCGGCACCAAAATGACCATTTATAATATCCACATTGATTCCCTCGATCGAACCAGTTAATGATTTGCGGTAAATTCGAAGTTTCGCTGTTTCAATTATTGCATTATCAGGTAAAGAACTGGTATCAAAGGATAATACTGTCCGATAAGTATCGCTATTATAAAATCCTTTATCGCCTAACTTATGAACAGTCGTACTCATACCATCTGCCGAGAACATTCCAGCAAATCCATCCTCTGAAGCAATGGATTTAAATACAGTATCAGTGCTCTGAGTAATATTGTAACTGGCAGATTTTACATTTTCAGTATTACCATCTCCATCAATACTAAAGAATTTAATGGTTGTATTGACTGTTATGAAGATTGGACTACTATACTGAGGTGATCCAGTTGTTGGAGTACTGCCATCAAGAGTATAATACGTAGTTGCCGGTTCATTGGCAACTAATTCTACTGTAACAGAATTGGTATATGTTCCACTAGGTGGATTGGCTGTTGTTACTGGTGGGGTAATATCATCAGTAATAGTATATCTTTCAGTTTTCACTTGTTCTTGATTGTTTGAACTATCAACACTGAAGAATTTCAATGTAGCAGTACCAGTAATACTAATCATTCCAGTATATCTTGGAGAACTGGTTGTTGGAGTACTACCATCAAGAGTATAATAAGTAGTTGCTGGTTCATTGACACTTAATTCTACATCAACTGAACCACTATACTCACCACCTCCTGGATTTGCAGTTGTTACTGGTGGGGTTGTATCCGAACCACCCATTGGATGATTCATAAAAAATTCCCATGAAATTGTGGTTGCATCTGGTCCATTCGGATCAGTATATGATCCAGCAGTAGAACCACCAGACCAGGCATGGCTCATCCCCTCTACCATATATTTTTCCATGACAATCTGACCATTGTTATCTTTGTATACATACCTTGTATAACTTCGTCCACCTGAAACTTGCCCATTAATTGTCTCTTCAGGAGTATCGTCAATATTATTATTATCTGTACCGTCAGAAGCCAGGTCATTGGTTTGTGCCATTTGAGAAATTACTTGATTACCATTAACTGTTGCTACTGTATAATCAGAAGTACCATGAAAAACTATTGTAGGTACTACCCTTGCATAACTCCCCATTGCATTATAGGCTATATTACCCTGAGAATTTGGAGTAGGTCCACCACTGGACATGACAGTAAAAGCTGAAGTCATGCTGGTTGCAGCTTTATATTCCATCCCCGCATCTACACAGATTGCAGCGAAAACGTCTGGATAGGTAACACCCATAATTACTGTCATGGCTGCTCCTGCCGAAATACCAGCTACATACACTCTATTATCGTCTACTGAATAGCGAGATTTCACCTCATTAACCATACCGACAATAACCGATGGCTCTCCTGACCCTCTAGATTGATGACCTGGCTCAAACCAGTTCCAGCATTTGTTCATATTAGCTGATGAAGGTTGGTCAGGATATATTACAATAAACATCTCCTGATCTGCTAAATCATTCATTTTGGTTCCAGCAGCAAACTGATCTGGATTTTGCGTACATCCATGTAACATTACCACTAAGGGAACCTCTTGGCCACTTTGGTATCCTGTTGGGATATACACTTTATAGTTTTTTCCTCCATAACTATCGGAAAGAAAACTTCCCGCTTCACTGACAGCTGGTAATACTGTGACCACAACTACCAGCATTAACAACATCAAGACTAATCCCCGCAGTTTTTTTCTCATCGTCTAAACCCCCTTATTATTATGTAAGTCACCCAATCCTTTTGATTCCACCTCCTTTCATTTAATTTTTCTGACTAATTCCAGGATTGAGTAAATATTTAACTAATCCTTTCACCACACTATCTGCTTCTATGCCGCCAAAACCACAACAATCATTAGTTGAAAAGGAATATAAGTTAACAATATGAAGGTTTTGGTCTAATACTAACATAAGTGGTGGATTTCGAAAATAATTAGCAGCAAAATTTATATATTCTGATGCAGTATCCTGCCTTTCTACAGTGTTATAAAGATTAATTTCCTGATAATCTAATATAGGCAAATCTAGTTCGTATAATTCAGGGACTAACTTATTGCTATCGCCTTTCTGGGGAGGTTTACCACCATAAATTTTGTGATACTCGTTAATTGCATTTTGGGTTATTTTGTTATTGTAATCGACAATCACTCCTATGTTTATCATCCCAGTATACTCTTTTTTTATCTTAATTAAGAAAGGTCTTATCATTTTTGAGAGTATTCCATCATTAAGCACAAAAAGCAAAAATGATTTTCCATTTTCCTGATTAAAGTCTTTTTGCAACCATTCTGTTATAACTGGCAAATCAATCTTTTGTCCTAATTTAATTTCGTTTAAAGAAGGACTCATTTTTTCGTTAAAGGCAAAATCTTTTACAATTTGTTCATAGAACGTCCAGTAACTTAGCTCAAATTTGAAACGATACCGAACTATTCCTTTTTCATCAATTAGATAAGTAAAATACTCCTTTCCAGGATCAAGAATACTTTTTACCTTATCATAATTTTTAATCATTTTAATTCCAGAGAAAGTTAACTCTGTAACACTCGACTCTAAAATTTGTCCAATATGGACTATTGTAATTCTCATCTTTCCAGCATATCTTACTGCCCAATCTTTTAGAATTGGATAAAAATTCTGACAATTATAGCAACCTCCAGTTACAAAAACCACTAAATTCTTCTCACTAGAACTAAATAAATCGATCTTTTCTCCATTTATAGTTACAAATTTAGTATTTAGTAACTTCTCGCCAACCTGTGTCCCCGATTGTATCAGATTGAGATAATTATCTGAAAGATATAATTCAATCTCCTCCGCTATAGCAATTCTACCAGCGAATATTAGGCATAAACCCAACATTCCCATCATTATTACGTATAATTTCTTCATAATGTCAACTCCTCTCAATCGTGATCAAAATTGAGCAACCTTTACATCTAAAAACTAAATAGTTTCAGCCTCTTTTAGAATAACTAAAATAAGTTACAGGCAAGTTACAAATATTGATATTATTTTTATTTTACAGGTATTTAGTAAGTCTTTTTCCTTGGAATCAAAAAAACGGAAGGTCATAAATGATCCTCCGTTTTTTTGATTCCAAGCCCTTATCTATCTTAAATTTTAAATCATAAATCTTTCTGGCTTAAATCTCGTAAAAGTCCTTTAGCTTCACATCTTACTAACTCCTGTGAGTCATGTGTCAATGATCGCAGAAGTAATTCCAGTTGTTGCGGCTCAGGATGAATTGCTGCCAGAGTGTGCAAAGCCTGATACCGAAGCCACATCTCAGTCTCCTGGACAAACATATCATACACTTTCTTGACAAATCGACTGGCTTCTGTGCCATACTTTTCTAAAATCTCCAAAAGTATCTGCTGATCAAGATTGCTATTCTGTACTAACTCTTCTTCAATTTTCTCTAACACCTTCTCAGAATTAATCTCACTCAAAATCTTTCCAGCTAATCTTTTTTTCTCAAGTTGATTCTCCTCCAATATAGATATTAACTCAGGAATAGAACTCTCTCCTATCCTGATTATATGGGTAATAATAAGTTCAGAGAATCCGAAATTCTCTATACCAAATGTCAATAATGTATTTATTGGCATTTTATCCCTATTAAGAATGATTTTGCAGACTTGTTTTCGAACTTTTAAAGAAGGATGATATAAATAATAGGGAAGAGTATTTTTTGCTTTTGGTGAAACAAATTCTTCCAATGTTCTCAACAATAAGATTAGTTTTCGTTCACTTTTGACCGACTCAATAGTAATAATAAGTTTTTCAACAGCCTCTTCCCCTAAAGATATGAGCCTGGCTCTGGCTACATTAGCTACTTTAGATGATAGGCTCCAGATATGATTAATTAAGGAGTCATAATCTTTACCACTCACATTGACATGAAATATTAGAAATCTTTCCATTCCAATAAAAATCCATACTATACACAAACCAACTAATCGAAAATCAATCACTCCAGAGCTAAATCCACTCGCTTTAGTACCAACCATACCTCCAAAAATAATACACCAAATGCATCCGACAAATATTTTGTTCCAACCTGTCAGTGCTAAAACCACAAAAATTAGACCTCCCCACCAGAATAAGTCTATCATCTCAAATCCCATGTTTCGCCAGAGATTATAGACAAATAATGCCCGATCTCCTATTAGAAGAACAAAGGGAATACCGACCAATATTCCGAAAAATATAATAATGAATTTTTGCGGCCAACTAACAGCGATTACTCCGAAAAGGAGTAAACAGGAAAGTACGATGAATATAGTAGTATAAGAATTTAACCATCTTTGAGAATCAATACTAGTTAAGATCTTCTCTTTATTAATTACGCCAATCCCTAATTTTTTCTTAAAAAACATTGGATCGCTAATTGGTTCTGTGTTTTCCAGTACAATATTTAACGCTTCTCTGATAGTTAAGTCGGTTTTCTGATCTAATATATTAGCAATTAATCCGACAATCCTGGGTGCAGAAAACGAAGTCCCTTCAGCTTTCAGAGTTTTTATCCAGACCTGACCAGGAAAATATTGATGGGCGATAAATTCCACTGATCCAGGAGCAGATATATCAATAAACTCCCCATAATTAGAGCTGGGTGCTCTACCCTCTTCATTAGCATTGGCAACTGTTATCACTTCGTTTGCATAACCTGCAGGATATACAGGTATTTCGGAATCATCATTTCCAGCAGCTGAAACTAGCAAGACTCCTGCCTGATGCAGATCGCGAATAATCTGATGATGTTCTATATTGTCTTGATCGAATGCCAGACTGATATTAACCAATACCTTGTGAGTCGGATTATTCTGTTTATACTCCAGAATCCCTCGCAGAGCAGAAAGATACTTCTCTACTTTTAGATTATCATCTTCTCCATCAACACTAGCTGATTTAATAGTAATCCCTCTGGCTTCTTCCCTAATCACCCTCGCAACTATACTGCCATGATTGATCTTTTGTAATCCCTCAACGGGAAGGTTCTCTACAAATCTAAAATCAACTTCTGTATCAACAACAAATACCACTACCTCTGTATTGGTTCCAGGAAGTCGTCCATAATGAATCAATAGGAAAACTGTGATGCTAATTACCATCAGGAGAATAATTTCATTTGATCTGAAAATTTTTAAAAATTTTCTCATTCTAGACTTCTCCTTTTCCTTAAAAGATAAACTATCATTTACTTCTGGTAATTCTTCTATCGTCTATTAATTCCTGCAAATATATTTAATAGACCAGCAGTCTTCTTATCTTTAGACAAAATCACTGAAAAGAAAAAGGTTGGAGTATAACCCCAACCTGAAAATTTTAAATTCCTAGCCATTCCGCTTCTTCAAAAATGCCAATGCAGGTTCTGGAAACAGAATATAGGAGAGTACATCTTCTTCACTTTTAGCCAGATCTTTAATCTCTGCAGCTTTTTCATCGTAAATAGGAGATAATTGATCTGCATAGCGACCCTGGATCTCTTTCTCATCGCCAATAATCATCTTTTTAAACTCTTCTGAGATCTTTCCTGGAGCCTGACCATACATGCCTTTAACATAATCTTTGATCTCTTTTGATTTAATTTTATAGCGTTCACCAGTTATTACATTAAACACTGCTTGAGTACCAACAATCTGGCTCATTGGTGTTACCAGAGGTGGATGACCTAATTCTTCTTTGATCTTTGGTACTTCAACTAATACCTCTGGATATTTATGCAGCATCTTTTGCTGACGTAAAGCATTTCGCAAGTTTGACAACATACCGCCAGGAATTTGATAAACTAAGACCTCTGGGTCAATCCCACTACCGGCAGCCAGAAACTCTTTTCTCAATTCCCTAACTTCTTTGAAATGCTTATTGATCGCAGATACCTTCCCTAAATCAATCCCAGTATTGTATTCAGTTTCATTTAAAATAGCTACCATAGTCTCTGTTGCTGGCTGAGAAGTCGCCAATGCAAAACTGGATAAGGCACAATCAATCACGTCAGCACCGGCTTCAACTGCTTTCATATAGGTTACTGCAGCCAGTCCACTAGTATAATGACAGTGCAGTTGAACGGGCATATCAGGCATCTCTTCCTTGATCTTTTTCACTAATTTGTAGGCGGTCATTGGTGTAAGCAATCCAGCCATGTCCTTAATACAGATCGAATCTACACCCAGATCCTTTAATTTACGCGCCAAATCCAGATATGCAGGGATATTATGTACTGGACTAGTGGTATATACCAGACAACCTTGAGCATGAGCTCCGGCTTCTTTAGTTACCTTAATCGCCAATTCCAAGTTACGAATATCATTCAAAGCGTCGAAAATTCGAATTATGTCAATTCCATTCTCCACAGATTTTTTAACAAATCGCTCTACTATCTCATCAGGATAATGGCGATAACCTAAAAGGTTTTGACCTCTCAACAACATCTGCAAAGGAGTTTTTTTGATATTTCTCTTCAAAGCACGTAATCTTTCCCAGGGATCTTCGTTTAAAAATCTCAGGCAAGAATCGAAAGTAGCTCCACCCCAAACTTCTAGAGAAAAATATCCCACTTCATCCATTGCTTCTGCAACCGAAAGCATATCTTCAGTCTTCATTCTAGTAGCCATCAAAGATTGATGACCATCCCGTAGAACGGTCTCAGTAATCTTAACTCGTTTAGTCACTATATATTCACTCCTTTAAGAATAAAAATTAACCTAACAGGGCCAGCAAACATCCGGCAGCAATAGCAGAACCTATTACTCCAGCAACATTAGGACCCATTGCGTGCATCAATAGATAGTTACCTGGATTAGCTTTCAATCCTTCTTTCTGCACTACCCGGGCTGCCATAGGTACAGCAGATACACCTGCAGCACCAATAAGTGGATTGATCTTTCCACCAGATAAAACTTTCATTAATTTGCCTAATAAAACTCCACTGGCTGTACCGATAGAGAAGGCAAACAAACCTAATAAGATAATTTTAACAGTATCTAACGACAAAAAAGTTGCAGCATTAGCAGTAGCTCCTACCGTCAAGCCCAGGAAAATAGTAACAATATTAGTCAATTCGTTCTGAGCAGTTTTCGATAGTCTTTCGACTACTCCACATTCCCGCAAAAGATTCCCAAACATCAGTGTACCCAGAAGGGCACCAGCACTTGGTAATAAAAAGATACCAAATAGAGCAATCATAATGGCAAAGACGATCTTTTCAGCCTTGCTTACTGGGCGAAGTTGTTCCATCTTGATCTTTCTCTCTTCAGGAGTAGTTAAAAGCCGCATAATTGGTGGTTGAATGATCGGTACCAATGCCATATAAGAATAGGCAGCAACTGCAATTGGGGCTAATAACTTATCAGCTAACTTTGAGGTTAAAAAGATGGCAGTTGGCCCATCTGCCCCACCAATAATCCCGATAGAAGCAGCTTCATTCAAAGGAAATCCAAGTAACACCGCACCTAGGAACGTTATAAAAATACCAATTTGGGCTGCTGCTCCTAAAAGAATACTTCGCGGGTTAGCGATCAAAGGTCCGAAATCTGTCATTGCTCCGACACCTAAAAAAATCAGTGGAGGATAGATTCCCAGTTTTACCCCCTGATATAAATAATAGAACAAACCCCCCTCTTCCATTAAACCAGTTGATGGAATATTAGCAAGCATTATTCCAAATCCAATGGGAACCAATAACAAAGGTTCATATCCTTTTTTAATAGCTAAGTAAAGTAATCCAAACGAGATTAGGATCATCAAGATCTGTTTTGGGTCTACACCAGCAAATCCAGTATCCTGCCATAAAGACAATAATTTTTCAGCAAACATTAGCCTCACCCATTCCTTATTCTTTTTCCAGGACTAACAGAGTATCTCCAGTCTCTACGGTAGCTCCCACAGATGTCATAATTTGCACTACTTTACCATTAGATAATGCAGCAATCTCGTTTTCTAATTTTAAGGCTTCCAGAGTCAATAAGACATCACCTGTTTTTACTCTGTCACCAACTTTAACATTAATTTTTAAAATTGTACCCCCCAAAGGAGCTTCGACTGGTTCGCCGCTTACTGGTGCAGTTGGTGTTACTTCCTCGACTTCTTTTTTGACTGGAGTAGCATTAGGCTCACTGGCCACATCTTCACCAATTAATTTTATTTGAACCACAAATTCTTCATTGTCAACTTTTACCTGATACTTTTTCATTTTTTGCTCTCCTTTCCATTAACACGTGAAATCTGAATCTCAGCAAGCTTGTCTCCATATTCTTCCTGAAATACCGTCATGATAGCAGCTATCTTCTTTTTGTCGACAAGAGACTCGCCCATCAGAGGGGCTTCCCTTTGTGAAACGGATTGAATAGACTGCTTATTAATCCGCTGAAAATAGTTGCCCATAAACTGGATTAAAAAGCTAAAAACCAGCAAGGTAGTAAACACAATACCAACACTGATGATTGATATTTGTATTGCCTCGCTAAATGGGCTCATATTCATTTCCTCCTTTTAAAAACTTTAGTTTGATTCTTACTATTGTGTATGGTATATTTTATGTAGTTACACAATAGTGCAACACATTAAGTATGATTCGGCAACGACTGCCCATTCTCCTGTTAAACTTGTTATTAAATTTGCTCAATACTGAACTTTTTAATTACTCTAATAGTAAAAAAATTCTGAGTAAATGGTAATAGGACAGTTTTTCTCAAAGGAATATTGTAATTGGTGTAGAATTGATACTGTGTAGATTGAACACCAATAATACAAAAAAGAATATTTGTCGAAAATATTCTTTTATAAAGAGGTGTTTTATGACAATGAATACAATTTTCGCTTAAAAAGCCCTCAACGGTGTTTTGTTTGGGAGTAAAAATATTGTCTATCAAGGTGTTGGGAGAAAGGAGGCTGTACCTATTTAAGTTTTTTTCTTTTTCAGTAGTAGCTTACATATAAAAAAGGAGGATGTATGATGAATAATTTGCGTTTATCTTCAAAGCTAGACATTATTAAACCTTCTGCTTCTCTGCAGGTAGCCAATAGAGCTAAAGAATTGAAGCGCGAAGGTAGAGATATTGTTGACTTAAGCTTAGGGCAACCCGATTTCCCTGTCCCAGAATCAATTAAAACTGGTCTGTTTACTGCATTAGAGGAAAATAAGACAGGTTACACTGAAAGCCAGGGTGTTTTAGAACTGAGAAAAGAGATCGCAGCCCAATATAAAGGAGTAAAAGCTGAACAAATCGTAGTCTGTTCCGGGTGTAAGTTGGGAATCTATCTAACTTTAGAAGCAATTGTAGATCCGGGTGACGAAGTAGTACTCATCGAGCCATTCTGGGTGAGTTATGTTCATATGGTCACCTTATGTGGTGGCAAAAGTGTTAACTTAAAAACCTCTAAGCATAAAGGTTTTATTCCATCAATTGATGAGCTAAAAGCTTTAATTTCAGATAAAACCAAAGCCATTATTTTAAACAATCCCAATAATCCCGGTGGTATTATGCTGCCTAAAGAATTGTTAGATCAGATTGTCGAACTGGCTAAAGAACATCAACTATTCATCATTGCCGATGAGATCTATTCAGATATCCTTTTTGATAAAAATAGTTTTCATTCTCTTTGTCACTATGATTATGAGAGAATTATTATCACCAATGGTTTTTCCAAAAATTTTGCGATGACTGGTTTAAGACTTGGTTATATAGTAGCCCACAGTGAGATTGCTGCTGCGATTAACAAACTACATCAACATGTTGGTACTTGTGCTCCAAGTATTGCCCAATACTCAATAATTGGTAACATGGAAGAAGCTTACGAAGTTGATGTCCAGACTATGGTCTCGACTTATAAAAGACGTAGAGATTTGCTGATTGAAGGATTCAAAAATACAATTTTTTCAATCATTATTCCCCAGGCAACCTTCTATATGCTTTTAGATATTTCTAAATTGGGAATGAAGTCTTTAGAAGCATCCAGTTATCTTTTAGAAGAATTTGGAGTAGCCACTGTACCTGGAATTGCCTTTGGTGAGAGTATTGATGACTATGTACGCATCAGTTTTGCTACCAGTGAAAAAGTTCTACAAAAAGCTATTGAGCGGTTAAGTGAAGTAAAGGCTATTGGATAATAGATCATAAATCTACCCCTGCCAGAATTTAGCAGGGGTTTTCTTTTAACGATATTTTAAAGGGAAGTTTCTTTGCTTCTGTTGGTGGGAGTATAAATAGTTAAAAGCGTTTACTTTAGTCGAGGTATAAATCTCTCTCAGAAATCGTAAAACTCAATCGTTAACAGCTCGCTGTTAATGTGAATTTAATCTTCTCAGTAAAGTTTTTCCAGTACTGGTCTTAAAATTATCATCCAGAATCTGCTCAAAGGTATCATTATTCAATTTGATCAAACCATCTACTGTATTGACCAAAAAATCTGCTTCCCAGAGAACTTGAAAATCTTGACCATCAATTTTGTCCCGGGTATGATGATGACCGATAATATAACAGACTCTTTCAACAATATCAGGTCGAATATTCAATCTGTGTAACAACTCTCTGGCAATAGGAGGTCCTTCCAACTCTTGATATTCAGGAATTGCAGAGTTGTATTTGCGAAATGCTTCCGGTATTCCAATATCATGATAGATACTGGCCAAAACTATAACCTGCTGCATATATCCATCAGGATAAGTTTGAGTCAAATTATCCCCCATTATAATCTCTTCTGCATGATGTAGAACTCTCAGTGCATGTTCGATTCTATCAATATCACCTTTAAAGTATTCTCTCATAGATTTAACTGCCTTTTCTTTATCCATCTCATCTCCTCCTGGTTTATCTTTTTTTATTCTTTTCTATCGCCTCTGCCAGCTCATTTAGATATACCCAACGTTCCATTAACTCCTCTAACCTACCTTCTAACAGTTTTTGTTGATCTGCTAACTGTTGTAAAAGTTCATAATCACTTCCTGCATCAACAATCTTCCCGCTAATACCTTCAAGTTCTTCTTCAACTTCCCCTATCCTGTCATCAATCTCTGCATATTCTCTCTGTTCTTTAAATGTAAATTTTAAAGTTTTCTTCTGCTTTTGCTGTTCTTCTGTGTCTGAAGTATTTTGTTGGATGACTTTTGACCGACTTTTTTCCTGTTCATTCACTTTTGAATTCAGCTTTTCTCTGGACAATCTTTGATAATCAGAATAATTGCCAGGATACTGCTTAATCTGACCATTACCTTCAAATGCATAGATCTTCTCAGCAACCCGATCCAGAAAGTAGCGGTCATGAGAGACAACTATTATCGCACCGGGAAATTCATCTAAATAATCCTCTAAAATCCCCAAAGTCTGAATATCTAAATCATTTGTTGGTTCATCAAAAAGTAAAACATTAGGAGCTTCCATCAGCACGCGACACAGATATAGCCTTCGCCGTTCTCCACCAGAAAGGTTTGCAATATGTGACCACTGCATTTCAGGTAAAAAAAGAAATCTTTCTAACATCTGGGAAGCACTAATACTGTTCCCTTCTTCTGTCGGATAAAATTCTGCTACTTCCTGAATATATTCAATAACCCTCTGCTCCTCATTCATCTCAGTATTCTCCTGTGAAAAATACCCGATTTTTACCGTCTGGCCAACCGCTACATCTCCGCTATCAGGTGGTAATATCCCGGCAATAATATTTAACAATGTAGTTTTCCCACTACCATTGGGACCAACGATCCCAGCCCTTTCATTTCGTAAAATAATATAATCAAAATCATTGATTAATCGTTGACCACCAAAACTTTTGCTGATATGTTCTAGCTCTATTACCTTTTTTCCTAATCTACTGGAAACAACCGAAATCTCAGCCATCTCAGGTCGATAATCAGGTTCATCTTCCTGGAGTCGCTCAAAACGTTGGATTCTGGCCTTTTGTTTGGTAGAACGCGCTTTCGCTCCCCGCCTGATCCAGGCTAACTCCTGACGTAAGATGTTCTGTCTTCTAAGTTCATTTGCCTGCTCTAATGCCAGACGCTCTGCTTTCAATTCTAAAAAAGTACTATAATTCCCTGAATAAGAGTAAAGTTGTGCTTGATCCAATTCAATAATTAGGTTGACCACTCTATCTAGAAAATAACGATCATGGGTAACCATCAACAATGCACCTTTACGATTAGCTAAATATTCTTCTAGCCAATCGATAATTTCATTATCTAAATGATTAGTCGGTTCATCTAGTATAAGCAGGTCAGAGGGGTTAATTAGTGCACTGGCAAGGGCAATTCTTTTCTTCTGTCCTCCCGAGAGGTCACCAATAACTGCCGAAAAATCCTCAATTCCCAATTTAGTCAAAATTGACTTGGCCTCACTCTCTAGCCTCCAGATATTACCATTATCCATCTGCTGACTCAATGTTAGTAAGCGTTTCTGTAGTCTAGAATCAGATGGATGATGATCAATCTGTTCCACTGTCTGCTCATACTCTCTCAGTAAGCGCATTTCAGAGGAATTTCCCCAGAATATTTGCTGTAATACTGTAGCTTTCTCATCAAACTCAGGGTTCTGAGGTAGATAACCTATTTTAACGTCATTACCAATAGCAATATTGCCTGTATCTGCAGATTCTTCACCTGCCAGGATCTTTAATAACGTGGTCTTTCCAGTTCCATTGACACCGATTAGACCGATCTTATCTCGATCGTCTATACCGAATGAAATATGTTCAAATAAGATCTTCTCATTAAAATGTTTGGATAAATTCTCTATTGACAGTAAATTCATCAAAATTCTCCTTTCTACAGGTTCCAATGTCGAATATAGTGTATACGATTTATAAAATAAAGTTATTATACCTCTAATCTATTTTACCATGTATTAAGAATATGTACACAGGGTATTTCACACATTTCAAAAGGGAAGCCCCCCAGCCTCTATAGGTGATAGTCTAAATAACTAAATAGTGTTTACAAATCCCTTTCTGAAATCGTTAAACTTGAGGCATTAACAGCTTGTTGTTAATGCGACTTTAACTTTGTCGCAAAGAATTCTGCTTAATATGTTACTACAGTGAGCTATAACTCCTACTATTTGAATTGTAATTTTTCTAATTTACAATTTATTACTATAATTGTGTTTCATACTACTCGGTAATATCCGTGTCGGAAACATATAAAAAGGTCTGCTTATCACAGACCTTTCCTCTAAATGAAACGACTGAACTTTTTATAATTTCTCTCCTATATTAGCCACATAAGCACCTTTAAACACAAATGCCGCTGGACTAAGCATAATAACTACACCATCTACGGGAGAGTGCACAGGCTGATCATTGAGATGTCCCAAAAGCTCATCTTTCTGAACCGCATCTCCAGGTTTAAGTATTGGAATAAATACTCCCTCTTCTTTGACCTGAACGGGTTGTAGTCTGCCTAAAAAGTTTGGTTGAGGTTTCTTGACTTCTCCCGCTAGCATTCCCAATTGGACTAACAATCCAACCAGAGCTTGATAACACTCTTCAGCCGCATCCAAATCAATTACACCATGATCGCCACCACCAGGTAATTCAATAATCACTGCCGGAATCCCCTGATCACAGGCATTTGTAAATAGTTGTCCCCTTGTACCTCCGCTCTGGATAACTTGCGGAATGGCTAGCATACTGGCCAGATTTTTAGCAAACTCAAAATTTCGCCAGAGAGCAAGGGTATAACTCGAACCCCAAAGACCACAACAATGCAAATCAACTATATAACAGGCATCCTGAGCCTCTTCCCAGATTAAGCTGGCGATCTCTTTAGATATTGTTGAATCTTTATCTCCAGGAAAGATACGATTAAGATCCTGTTGATCATAAGGCGAAGTTCTTTTCAACCTCCGAAAAGCTGTAGGATTAGCAATAGGCAATATTTTGACAGATCCCTTAAGCAAAGAATTATCTTCCAAAAACCTAACCATCTTCTGAGCTACATAGATCCCAGTTGCCTCTCCACCATGTATTCCACCAGTAAAAAATACCCGAGGGTGTCCTTCTCCAAAGATGTGAAATTCTAACTCTGAACCGATTAAATCTCTCACTTCTCTAATATATTTTTTCATGTATAAACTTCACTCCTAATCCGTATATTAAACCAGGTAATCCTCTCTAGAATACTAAAGACTTACCTTATGCGTAAAAACTCTATATTCTTTACTCCACTTTCCATTGGAATACTTACCTTATTAATGTGTCCTTTCACATCTGTAGAAAAAAACACCTTTAGATCTATCTCCAATTCAGCAACAGTATATTCAAAAATGTCATAATGATAATGATTTAGAGGAAATGCCATGTTGTTATGTGAGATAATTAGTCCTTCCATCCCTGATTCAATCATAACTTTGCCATATCCAGAATGCTCATAAACTCCTATATAATCATCCAAGTGATGAGAAAGTTTAGTTCCCTGAATCCGATTAGCCTGATTTTGCACCTTTTTCTTCTCAACTTTCAACTTCATTTCCTGATAAGAGTCATGAATTCGCTGATTCCAATCAATCTCATCCAGTTGTAATAAGCGATCCAATGCAGTATAAAGAACTACAGGAAGCATCAAGTTCGGATTTTTATTTGATAAGATGACAATACCAAGATTATCTTTTGGAAGTAAGACCAGTTGTGAAGAAAACCCAGTAACATTCCCACCATGTTTAAGCATTCTATGACCGCGATAAGCCATCACTCTCCACCCAAGACCATAACAAGGATTGAGAACTTCCGGAAACTGTAGAGGTTCCTGAATAACGATTTGAGGAGTATGCATCTGCTGGATAGTATTTTCAGAAACCATTAACTGACCAGCATATATACCCTGATTCAAATGAAGTTTTGCCCATTGCAACATATCCAAAAGGGTAGAGTTAATAGAACCTGCACCGCCAAGAATCTCTAAATTCATGTGGGGAATCTCTTTCACTTCCCCATTAACCTCGCCATATGCTAAAGCAAGGTTGCTCGAGGCCAACAGATCAGTAAAAGAAGTGTTACTATCCTTCATGTCCAAAGGCAGAAAATCTGATCCCCTCAGAATAAATTCCCAGATCATTTTACTATTTTAAATCTAGCTATCTGAGGTAATAATAAAAACTCCCATTCACCCAATTTTCCAGTAGTCATTGCTCCTACTTCCAGATGAAGCATAGCAATTCCACAATCTACTCGTTTAGATAAATTATTAGTTTGTTGACTATCTACAGATACAATGATCTCGTCAGAATGTACTGTAAATAACCAGGGTTGACGATTAACACCTGAAGGTGCTAACCTGGCATCAGCAATTGCCATCTGTTGCCACTTCTCTCCCCCGTTATAATCCCAGTCTGCACATAATTTTTCAATCGGTTTGCGTTTTCTACTCTTAACCATAGCGGACATCAATCTCTCTGTCAAAGAATAGTCAGCTGAATACCCAACTGGGGTTACACAATAAACCTTCTCTTCTGGTCCGAGATTGATCTGTTGGCTTACGATTTCTGGTTTAAAAAACCCTCCAATCCAACAAGTATCAAAACTTAAAGAAGTTAGTTCCAAAATTATTCCCTCTCCTACATAACCTACTTTCTCCTCAACATGGGGATCATCAGTATTACCTACAAAAGCAATATATGCTTGCGATCCTTTTATTTTACCATATGAACCCACAAGTCCTTTAAATACCTGATCGGGAGATTCTGCAACCAAGACTCCATAGGCTGTATTCCCAAATGGTCTAAACTTCTGGCATATCTGATGAATACCCTCCAGGTCTGCGGTATTTATAGGTTTATTAACAAATTTACGACGAGAATGTCTTACCTGGATGGCTTGATGCCATCTTTCTGCAGGAACCTGCATTTGATCCACTCCTTTACATTGTTGTAGAAATAATCTGTTCCATTTTGGCTTTTTTCTCCAATAAATACTGATCCAGGTTTTGTAAGTCTTTCATTAATGTCCAATATATTGCGATAAATATTAGACCACATGGAATCCACATTAAAGCAGAGAAATAAACAGTAAAATGATATCCCAACTCACGAATCAACAGTCCACCAAGTAATGGTCCAATTCCTCTCCCAAGACTATCAGTAATATTAAAGATAGAGAAAACAGAACCACGTCTCTCTGGCGGATTAACATTAATTAGAATAGTTTTAATGTTGGCAGATGGAAAAGCGATCAATATCCCGGCAAAGAATCCAAAAATGGCTGGAGTTAATAGATCTATCATAGTAGGATTCGGTGGAAAATTCATTGCTAACAGCACTATCACCGGTACTATGCCGAGCAATATTGATACTCCACAGAAAACAGCCAATAAAGGAGGTTGTTTTTTGTAGATACGCTCCCCAATCCAACCACCTACTATACCACCTAAAGTAATCCCCACACCGAAGATAAGACTCAGTGTAGTAGCATCACTTTTAGTAAATCCCTTAATAGTTTCATAATAAGGAATCAGGAAGAAAGGTAGAATACCCCACGGAATAGATCCCGGAATTCCTTGCAAAAACCCTAACAAATTTGTTCGGTTAGTAAAAATAAGTTTTAAATCATTCAATTTAAACTGCTCTTTATATTCCATCCCCTGAGCAACCAGTTCATCAATACCATCTTCTTTAGCTCCACGTTTTGGTTCTGTAGCCAGAAACATAAATATAGGAACCAGAATAAAGTTTGGTGCTGCAGCCAGAATAAACGGAAATCTCCAGCCCATAGTAACTCCCAGATAACCAGCCAGAGCCTGTCCAGCTATCTGACCAATAACCCAGGCAGCACCAATCAAAGCATTTACCACAGTCCGATGTTCAGCCCGAAAATAATCTCCCACCAACGAAAAAGTGATCGGGAAGATACCACCCACTCCCAATCCAGTTAGGATTCGCAAAAATAGAAGTTGTTCATAAGTCTGAGTGAAAAATTTAAAACCTGTTAGAAAACAGGGAATCTCACCGACTAATACCACGAAAATCAGCAATTTTTTACGATTAGCTCGGTCAGCCAAAACTCCAAAAGCTAAACTAACCAGTGCACCAATTATCGTAAAAGCAGAACCAACAACGCCAATTTTCGCTTCATCTATACCATATTCCTGAATAATATCATTAATTACCGGATTAAGAGCATTCTGGTCAGCGTATAAAAATACTGACATCAGAATTAATATTATCAAAGTAATCATATCCCGTGAAGACATTTTATTCATTTTAGTTTCTGACACCCATAGTCCCTCCTATTCAAGATCTTTTTTCGATAGAGAAACATATCGTAAACCCTGATTATTTAACTTAACAGAATAATATTTGCCATTAATCTTTAAGTTAGTTATCCTCAGAGGTGAACCGATGTAAATTATTGTCTCAGGTGAACTATCTTCATGTAAACTAATTTTCACTACTTCACCATTTCCCTCAAAAGTCTTTACCTGTGAACCGGGGAAAATATGTCCCAAACTTCCCACTAAAACCGGTTTTGTTTCAATTTCAGTAAAGAAATATAGGCAAATACTCTGATGTTCTTTAAGAATCAACTCTTCCCCAGCAGATACATAGCCTTCTTCATTGATAAATACAGGTCGATTCAAAGAAAAGCTATAATTCTGATTACCAAGGTTAGTGTATAAATGATATTCTCGATCATTGATTGAAAAAGTGATATGATATACTTGATTGGTCTCTTCAATATTCCTGATAACAGGAAGGAGTAGTGGGTACATCGACCTGAGCCACTTCAACTGTTCAGCATTATACTCACCGATATGATCAGAAAAGAAGATCAGATCGCCCAGAAGATTATTTAAAATAAACAAAGTATACCTCTCATCATTTGATAGCTTATTCTCTTTATCTCTGAGAATAAAAACATCCGGATCATTGAGAAAAACTCGTCTATTCAAATACCATCTACCAATACTACTCATCAGAGAATTTAGCGTAGAAACCCGTTCACGATAATTAACAAAAGTCAATTTGTTGTCTTCCCAAAATGGAGCTACATCACTACCGATACGGCAATAATCCAATTGTCCAAAGGCAGGTCCGAGAGGAACTCCACAACCCAGAATCCATCTATCACCGACGAGCTCTCTTATAAATGATAATACTTCATTCATAATCTGACCTCGACTCTTATCTTTTCTGGGTAAAAGAGCAACAGCATACAAAAAGTCCAACTTGACCATCTCATAACCCCAAACATTTAAAACTGTATCAAAAACTTCCCTCAGATATTCCTGAAACCCAGGAGCATAGAAGTCCAGAGCATAGAACCAACCATTCCATAACGGATTCCATCCAGCTCTAAGTGGCTTACCTTTCTTATCTTTGAGCAACCAGTCAGGATGTTGTTGATAGATCAAAGATTCTTTATCGCAGATGAAAGGAGCTAGCCACAGCCCCGGTTTAAACCCTGCAGTTTTTATTTTATTGGCAATATTGTTCATCCCAGAAGGAAACTTGTCATTAACCTCCAACCAATCACCAAGAGCGCGTTGAAAACCATCATCAATCTGAAAGACATCTAAAGGAATACGTTGTTCAGTTAATATCTGGAGGTTCTCCAACAAAATATCTTCCGTAACCCCGGTATAATAGTTATACCAACTCGTCCACCCACTACATTTCTCTACAGGTTTACGATAAACTGGGATGCTTGAGGTGTATTCTTCCCATAATTTTATTTCTTCTCCCTTACCAATATACAGTTGAAATGGAGTACAAATATCCTGTATATTCAGGTCATGCAATTCTTTTTTTACCATCATCTTGTAAGTGGTAAAATCAAAGTCAATTATAGTGTAAGCAAATGTCTCATCAATGGAACCTAATAAAAGTATTGAACTATCGGGAGAGCGAAAATGAGAATAAGTCCAGGAGTGAAAATGACCTTTCCCATGAGGAGTTTTGTAGTGAGCATAATCTCCGTAAGGAGCCAGAAACCGATGCACAAACCAACGTAAAGATGGAATTTGATCATCTCTACCCATCTCTCGACTCTGAGTCCAGCTTTGATATCCATTAACCATCATCTTCTCGTAATTAGCATCCTGATGAGAGAACCGGATGGATAGATCATTAAGGATAATTGAACTTTTGGGATTAAGTTCGAGAGTAAACAATTGACCATGCTCAAGTTTTTTCATTGAAGGAGTAAGACTAAGATCTCCATGAGTAAAATTCTCTGTTAATGGGAATTCATCATGTTTCGTAATTCCATCACTGGTCCAGGTCAAGAAAATTTTCGCATCTTGCATAATAATCCTCCTTTCATTTTGAAATAGTTTTGGCAGACCTATTTTGGATGCCAAAAAATTCGCTTTCAGAAAAATTCTTCTTAGTTATGTTTTCGATAAAAAATTCCATTTTCCTTGTTTATAATAAAAAACATTAAAGTCGCATTACCGGCAAGCTGTTAATGTCTTAAGGTAAACTACTTCAGAAAGAGATTGGTACTTTTACTGGAGTAAAACTATTTATTTTAGTTATTTATACATCCACCTAAAAAGGCAGGGAAACCTCCTTCTGAAATGTCGTAGAAACGTCCTCTAGTCAAAATTACAACTTTGTGATAGAATAAGTATCGTGAAAATCTCTGAAAAAGAGGAAGTGATTTTATGTTAACACCAAAGCAAATTCTTGATATTGCAGCATATGCGGGTAAGATTATTCTCACTAATGGAGCTGAAATTTATAGAACAGAAGATACTATAACCCGTATCTGTCAAGCCTATGGAATTAAATTCGTGCAAAGCCTGGTTACACCTACAGGAATATTTATTTCCATTGATGATGGAGCAGAACTCTCTGAAACTGTGGTCAGGCGAATTCATAAACGTAATCTTAACTTGACCAAAATCAGTCAAGTTAACGAGTTCTCCCGTGGATTAGAGACAAACCCTCTGAACTTCCAGACAGCAATGACCAGATTAAAAGAGATTAGTTATAGTTCTAATGAATATAGCATAAATACAGTGATTTTGCTGAGTTCATTTGGAGGTTGTGTGAATGTTGTTTTGATGAATGCCAGTTACTTTAACATTATTCCTGCACTTTTAGCCAGTTTGGGGGCTCAATTAGTTATTAGAAAAATTGGGTTTTTAAAAGAAGTCAATTTCGTACCCCAGATGATTGCTGGATTCATTGCCGGTATAATCTCCCTCTTCTTTTTTCAGCAAGGTCTAGGAGATAACCTGGGAATCATCCTGGTCAGTTCAATCTTACCTTTCGTACCAGGTGTCTCATTAACCAATTCAATCCGTGATGCCATCGGTGGAGATCTGATCTCCGCTACCAGTCGAGGCATGGAAGCCGCTTTTGTTACTATCAGTCTGGCAATCGGTGCTGCTATTTCACTGGGGGTGTTTATTAAATGAAAATCTTCAGTGAACTAGTTGCTGCTTTTTTGATGGTATTAACATTTGGGATAATGTTTCAGGCACCGAAAAAGAGTTTACTACTACTAGGTCTTACTGGTATAGTAAGTTGGAGTGGTTTTTTTATCTCCAAAAACTTGGTCAATAATGTAATCATCTCTTCTTTCATTGCTTCTTGTTTGGTAGGGCTTTGTGGAGAAATTTTTGCTCGAATTCAACGTTTACCAGTAACAGTCTTTGTCATTGCTGGAATTATTCCTTTAGTACCCGGCATTGCTGCTTATGATACAATGTTATATATGATTAAAGGTGAATATTTAGAAGGCATTCAAACAGGTATTGATACTATATTAATCGCTGGTGCCATAGCTCTAGCGATCGCAATCATCGGAGCTATGGCCAAGTCTTACAAAGAATGGAAATATCGTCGGAAAGCAAAAAAACTAGCTGTCAAATAAGCTTTTTCAAAAGCCGCTTACCATAAGCGGCTTTTTTATTTCAGCTGAAATTTCATAATTAATCTGAATATAGTAATTTACAAATAATTTACTTATTTATTATGTTTTTTCTTGTTTTTTACTGTATTTCATGTTAATATTTATACTGCAGGATGTTGATGTCAGAATACAGGGGGATTCAGTGGCAAAACATCTCTGAAATTTAACGGCATTTCCAGAAAGGGGTGACATATTAGAACCTGTTAGATTTAGCTTTTCAAAAAAAGAATTATATTAAAGGGGGAAGTATAATGAAAAATGTTTTGAAGATGTTAATTTTATGTTTATTGGTGATCTCTATAATTAGTGGTTGTCAGATGTCTGATGTTAAAGTTGCAAGACTTCATCAACCTCGTCCGATTAGTGAAGAAGCAGCGATTGTTCTTCCAGAACCACTTGAACTAAGTGAGATTCCCTATGTTGAAGAGATGCTGCCTCTGTGGAAACAAAGTACTCATTCTGGGTTGACCGCCGACGCCTGTTCCTATTGGAATCTACCTACTAACAGAAAGAATAATCTGGCTGCTGCTTCAAAGATGCCTGATACATACCAGAGTGGTCTTGATCATGGATTTAACCAACAATGGTCTCATGCATATCTATACACTTCTTTGGGCTTCTGGATCTGGGGAGATGCCGATGATGACTTTTACGACAATTTAAATCAAGATGGTGGAGAGTTAGAGAGCCCTGAAGGCTATAATGACAGATCTGCAAAATATTATTACGATCGTAATGATCAATATAATGGGGATTGGTATTTAGGCTATGCTGCTCATTATATTGAGGATGTTAGTCTTATTCTTCATGCCAGTGATCCAACTGTTGATATGTTAATCCATCATTTTGATTTTGAGGCCTGGATTGCTAATAACTGGACTTCTGGTCATAACTTCGCTGCCACAGTTGCAGCCGACCAATACTACTACATCGTAAGTGATCCCAAGGCTTCAATTCGCAATGCTGCTAAAAACTGCAGTTATTGGACCAGCGACTTAGGTGAGACTGTATGGGATAATTATGAAGCAAGCGGATTCCCAACTGGAACAGGCATTGGTAATAGTTCTCTGGTTGCCAATACCAAGACTATGTTAATTAGAGCTGCCCGTTATACACGTGGAACTATCAAATATACTTTAGATAAATATAACCAGTGGGGTAATGAATATTAAATTCAACTGTGGGAGTCGTTTTGGGGTATGTAATCAATTAAACTAACTTATTTGCTCATGTTATTCCCTGAACAAAAGATAAAGGTGTTTGGAAACATATAATTGGTCATTTCAATTCACTGAGCTTGATTTAAAATGACAATACTCTCCAAACACCTTTATCTCAAATCAGTATTTTTGTAAATTTAAATCTACAGAGTAAAACTACCTCCCCACACTTTTTTCCCTAAAACTATAGTTTTTAATTAGTTTTGGTCAAATGTTCTGTAACCTTTTCTGAATGTGCTTCCAACTTTCGTATAGTCTTTCTAGATCCTTCAATGATTGGCTGTGGATACCCAATATATTCAAGAAGCCTGATAGCATTTCTGGTAGTGGCTGGTCCAGCCCAGAGATGATAATCAAAATATAACCCAGTATCATCAACTAATTCTTTAAAATGAAAATTATGCAGCTTATCTTTTAACATCTCTGTCAACTCCAGGTCGTGAGTTGCAGCAAAGGTAATACAATTCTCTGAACTAAGATAGCGAATTACTTCAGTAGATGCAGCAATTCGTTCTGCTGAGTTAGTCCCTCTAAATATCTCGTCCACAATGCAAAGAATAGTAATCCTGGAATCAAGCTCTTTGATTATCCGCAACAGAGCTTTTGCCTCAACCATGTAATAACTATCACCTGAAATAACATTGTCAGTGCGACCAATTGAAGTGAGCAGTTTATAAAAACTCCCCTGATATTTTCGGCTCAGACTTGTATAGATAGTCTGCGACAACAATGTATTGATTCCTATAGCCCTCAACATTGTAGATTTGCCGGACATATTAGAACCAGTAATTAGAGCTCCATTCTTTTCTATAACTAAAGAATTGCTTACAGGATCTTTCAGTAACGGATGATAAAGGTCTTCAACATCCAGCTGATAATCTCTCAACTGAGGCAAACTATAATAGTTCAACCCAGCACGGTAAGACGCAATAGATAGATAGGCATCTAATTTTCCGATAGTCAGATAGATATTCTTCAAATCGTCCCGTTTTTTCTTAATCCTATTCAATACCTTATAAAAATTAATCGCCTCTGTATGGAATAAAATAAAAAAGTACTCTGCAATTTCGTTATTTTTCAAACCAAAGACTAACGTCTGTTTAGAAATCTTTTCCACAGCTCGCAGACTTTGAGCTAACTTTTCTTGAATTCTCGTAAATTCTGGATTATCGGTTTTCAACCTGGTAAATCTTTTCACACCAGTTAAAAAACTTCCGAGATAAGCAAATGCTCCGAGATGGGTAAAAATTTTTTTCTTTTCTCGATAATAGAAGAACATATTTATAAAAGTCATTGGCAACAGAGTATAGATAGCATAGATTGGTCTGTATAAGGTAAGGTTAATGCTGACTAGTGATAGGAATGCTAAAAAGCGAAAAATCCAGACGGCTCTGGTTGAAGGAAGTTGACCCCAGATAAAGGAGACCATCCCTTCACCTCCATCTCGCCCCATATCATTCAAGACCAATTGCAAGCTTTCTCTTAATTCAATATCATTATTTAGAGTTTCGATCTGTTCATTTCGCTCTGTTAAAATGGTATTACTAAATTCTGGCTTACGCAAAAGATAATAAAGATACTGTTCTCCAGTAAATGTCTGAGTTCTATCAATTTGCTGAAAGACCAGATCCATATCCAGATCCTGCCATGTTCGATCATCAATATAAAATTTCTCTCTCTCCTCTTCGCTCATCAATTCAAAAAGTTCCCTGGTTATCTCTAATTCCCGATTTTTTTTAATCTCTTTGCCCCAGTTAGCTTTAACTTCAATCAAACGTTTGACCACTTTAATCTTCTTATTCAAACTCATTAGGATGGCAATAAGAACAAAGACGGAAATGATTAAGAAGTACAATCCAAATCTCGACTGTGATTCCAGAGTCATCGCTAAGATCAAAGTAATCCCAGCAGCTGCTACATAAAGTCCAATTCGGATGATTTTAAGCAGATGTAATCGACGATTATCTTTACTGATAGTGTTATCTTCATTTAAAATTGATAGAAAATAAGCATATATTTGTTTGAAAAACATGAAAATACACTTCCTTATGTTATTTTATATATCAATAATCATCAGTTCATGAGGAGAATTGTTCACTCTCTGACAACCATTATCGGTAACTACTACAATATCTTCAATTCTGACACCGAACTCACCTTCAATATAAATCCCTGGTTCGATACTGAAGACCATCCCGGCCTCTAAAATGCTTTCACTAACTCCAGTGATAAATGGTTCTTCATGAACCTCTAAACCTAGGCCATGACCAGTACGATGGGTATAGTATTCTCCATAACCTTTATTTGCAATATATTGTCTGACTGCCTGATCGACTTCACAAGCTTTAATTCCAGGTCTGACAATCTGAACACCAATTTCCTGGGCTTCCCGCACAATATTATGTACCTGGCGCATCTTTTCTGAAGGTTGTCCTAAACACAAAGTTCGAGTTGTATCTGAACAATACCCTTTATACAAAGCTCCAAAGTCCATTAAGAGAAATTCACCTTCCTGAATCCGTCTCTCCCCTGTACTATGATGTGGTAAAGCAGCATTAGGTCCAGTAGCAACAATAGTTGGAAATGATGGTCCGCTGGCACCCCTTTTTTTCATCTCTTGTTCCATTATAGCTACAATCTCCATCTCACTCATTCCCGGTTTTGCGACCTGGTGAATAACTCCCACAATTTCATCAACAATCTTACCGGAATCCAAAATCTTAGCAATCTCATCTGCAGATTTTCGTAATCGTAAAGTACTCATCAAATCTCCTAATTGAACAAATTTGGCCTCTGGTAAAATATTCATCATATTCAAGAGCTGTACTGCCCACATAGTATCATCTACAGCAAAAGCACCTTTAGTTAATCCCTTTTCTGTTAATACGTTTAATAAAACTTCATATGGATCGTCATCATCACCCCAGAGAATAATCTCCTCAATCCAGGATTCACCTTTGATATGTGCACCAAACATTTGAGGTGCAATAAAAAATGGTGTTCCCTCTGCAGGAATTACAACTAAAAATAATCTCTCTCCTGGATGTGACTGAAATCCAGTTAAATAATACATATTGGGCGATGGGAACAATAACATTCCCAATAAGCTTTGTTCATCCAGCATTCTGGTGATCTGTTCGATTCTTTGTTGATAAATGGACATATAATCCCTCCTCAAAAATATTTCTACCAGTTCAGTACTCCATAGCTTCAAAAAACAAATCATTGCTATTTTGGAGTACTTTCTTTTTTAATCTACTAACTCTATCATTCAACATCTAAAACATTTCTCCTGTTTACTTCTAAAAAGAGTTTAAAAAGCTTTTTTCTTAGTATGCAATATTTTTCACATAATTACTAACTTCCAGAAAATTTCTCAAAGTATAATCATTGTTCTGAAACAGAATTAGCCTATTTCCATTCGCCTAAAGATATATCTAAGTATTATGACTCCCACTTCTATAAGTGGAAGCTGCCTTGTTCTACTTCAGATGGGGTTGAATCCCAATCTAAAGCCCCAAAGTTCAGCTTTAGCTGAACGAGTTCACTTTTGCCTATAAAATTCCAGGCTAATTATCTCCAAATTGTTTCGCCAAAGAAATAAGTTTTAAAAAAATCTTCCTCAGTATACAAAAAATTTTCTAAATCATACAGGAAAATCGTTAGAAATAGAGAACAAAAGTAGGTAGCCAACTATTCTTTCAAAGTATATTAAGAGAGGTGTATTAATATGGATTTATTTGATAAGTGTCATCAATTTGTTGATGCTAAAGAAGCAATAGCCGCTGGTCTTTATCCTTATTTCCATGAACTTCAATCTGGTCAAGACACAGAGGTTACTATGAGCAATAAAGACAATGTTTTAATGATTGGCTCTAACAACTATCTTGGCCTAACCAGTCATCCACGAGTAAAACAAGCTGCCATTGATGCAGTTGAGAAGTATGGTTCTGGTTGTTCAGGTTCCAGATTTCTCAATGGAACTTTAGATCTTCATGTTACCCTGGAAAATGAAATAGCCCGTTTTATGAAAAAAGAAGCTTGTCTTCTTTTTTCAGCAGGTTTTATTACCAACTTGGGGATTATTTCAGCGATTACAAGTAGAGGAGACTATATACTGTGCGATCGGGCAAACCATGCCAGTATCTATGATGGTTGTCGTCTTTCCTTTGCAAAACTGGTCAAATATGATCACAATGACATGGAAGATTTAGAAAGACATCTAGATAAGATTGGTAAAGATTCCAGCAAATTGATTATCACTGACGGTGTTTTCAGTATGGAAGGTGACCTGGCAAATCTGCCGGAGATAGTAAAGTTGGCAAAAAAATATAACGCCCGAATAATGGTAGACGATGCTCACGGTATCGGTGTACTGGGTGAAAATGGTCGAGGAACTGCCGAGTACTATGGGCTAGAAGATGATATTGATCTGATCATGGGAACCTTTAGCAAATCCTTTGCATCACTTGGCGGATTCATGGTTGGTCCTGAGCTAGCTTGCCATTTTGTCAAACATTTTTCCAGACCATTAATTTTTACTGCCAGCATGACTCCTGCTTCAGCAGCATCTGCTTTTGCTGCCCTTGAAATTATTAAAGCAGAACCACAAAGACGCAGACATCTTTTAGAAATATCAGACTATTTTCGTAAAGGTTTAAAAGATTTAGGTTTTACAGTTATGGATGGGATAACTCCTGTAATCCCGGTGTTTGTTGGTGATATGGAGAAGACCTTTATAGCCTGCAAACTCTTATTTGATAACGGCGTTTATGTAAATCCTGTAGTAGCACCTGCAGTCTCTGTTGATGAGACTATGATTAGAACTAGCTTGACCGCTACTCATACCTTTGAACAGATGGATCATGCCCTGGAAATTTTTGCACTTGTCGGTCATCAACTTGATTTAATCTAATTATTTTAAGTATAAGATGATATTTTGTTATTATGCTATTGTTAAATATTAATAGAGTATTTACCCTATCAAAAAAGCAAAGGCAACAACCTTTGCTTTTTTGTTTAATTTTAACCCCTACCTCTTGCACTTAAACCACAAAAAGCAATTTAAAAATATTACAAAAGAGATATATGATAATAGGTTAATTACTCAAAATCAATTCCATAGAATACTCGAATAAGTTTCTCTTTCATCCGATCTGAAACAAATCTACTGATTAATGGGAATTTAGTTGACAAAAAGTCTCCTGCTGCATACCTGGTACGGGGATTTTTTTTACGCAATACTCGATAGACCTTTCTGGCTATTACCTCTGGACCAGGAGCATTTTGCATGTTTTTGTCGGTAATAACCCAGCTGGCTTTGGCCCATTTTGTATATGGAGAACCTTCAATATCTCCAAAATCTATCATATCATTAAATTTTGTTTTAATATCTCCAGGTTCAATAGCTATTACTTTGATTCCAAAAGGTCTTACTTCCTGTCGTAATCCTTCAGTTAAGGCCTCGATAGCTGCTTTAGTAGCTGAATAATGAGTCTGGAATGGAATTACAAACTTTGCTCCTAATGATGACAGATTGACAATAGTTCCTGACTTCTGTTCTCGCATTGTTGGTAAAACCGTTTGAATCATCCGTAGAACCCCAAAATAGTTAGTTTCAAAGATTTTTTTGACTCCTGCAAGATAATATTCTTCTATTGATCCCAGGACACCAAATCCTGCATTATTGATCAAAATATCTATTCCACCAGCTTGCTGAAGAAATTCCGCAAACCCATTTTTGATAGATTCATCACTGGTTACATCCATACTTAAAAAATTAACCTTCTTTTGCAGCTCAGAAGGAAAATTTTTGACCTTACTGATATCCCGAGTAGTTCCCCATATCTGATAACCTCTATCTGCCAGGTAAATGGCAATAGCAGCACCAATTCCAGAGGAGGCACCCGTAATCAAAACCCTTTTTCCATCTATTCCATCTCTACTCATAATGATCACTCCTTTGTTATCTCTATCTCTTACTCTATAGAGATTTGACATAAAAGGAGTATTTTCCTTTATTATATTTTCACAGGTAGTGTTTTATCAAAACTTAAACCAAGACTATTTCCAATCAATCCGTCGACCACTTCAGATCCTGTTTTTATTATCCACTTATCAATCAGGTGGTATTTAACAATACTGTCTTCAATTGAGATACGTCTTTAGATTTTCTACTCATGATAAAACTCCCCTTAGTTATAAACAGTTATTGTGTACAACAAGGGGAGAATTTCGTTTTCCAATGTTCGTTTGTTTTACTCTTTTCTCATACTAATATAATGCGGATCGTCATATGTCTTGATAATAAACATTACAATAACCAAAATTGCTATAAATCTAATCTGTGGAGGAACATTACCAAAATATCTGTATGGGTCAATTGTAGTAAAAGCCAGGATTGCCAGCGGTAAACTACCGTAAAAAGTTTTATATTTGGTCAGTTCATTGGCCAGATAATGACAGATTATCATTAATAGAAGCATTTGTGGGAATAATGCAAAACATCCGAAAGAAGACGCAATTCCTTTTCCACCTTTAAAGTCCAGGAAAATACTATAATTATGTCCCAAAAGTACTGTAAGAATAACAAGACCCTGTATCCAATATGCTTCAGGCATCAGATTAACAGAAATCCAGATCATAAAATAACCTTTAGAAAAATCGATTATAAATGTAAAAAGAGAAGCTTTAAAACCAAGATTATTTAACACATGTTTAGTACCCATCTGCCCATCCACAATTGGAACCTCCTGATGAAACAAATACTTAGATACCCAATATCCAGAAGGTATAGCACCAACAATATATGCACCTGCCAATAATACCAGATAATATAGCAGCATGTAATCCCCTCCTTTCACCTATGCTTTATAACAAATATTTCGCTAAAACTGTTTAAATCTCCTTTTTACATAAATCTATTTTTTTAAGTAGCTACGAACCAATGGAACAAGATGTCAAATTCCATCTCCAGAGTTGATAAGCAAAGATAATTAATCTTATGCTCAAAAGAGCAATTAAGATATTTGCTAAATTCGTTAAAATGAACTCACAAAAAAACCGCGCCTTTATCGACACGGTTCCTCATTTACTAATCTTCCTCAGAAAATTCTAATGTCATACTACCAAAACCAGCTCCATGATTCCACATAGTAATTGGTAGAGTAATTTTTTCATCATTACTGGAAATAGTAATATCACCATTCTTTTCTTTCTTAACTTTTGGGCCTTTAGCTTTATCAAATTTTGCATCATATAATTCATCAATATCAACAGCGCCATTCTCCGAAGAATAGTTCAGCATTACGACCATTTTTTTCTTAAGTTTTTTAGACATTTACAGTCACTTCCTTCTTTTATTTTAAAATTGTGCGCTTTTGCGCTTTTAAAAAACAGAAATTTTCAGTTACAGTTAAGTATTTTCAATAATACTTATTATCTTTTCTACATTTATATATTTTTTTCCTGCTTTCAAACTGTCACAAATGTCTAAAAAACTCTTTTTGTATGTTAAAAAATTGTTATAAAGTGAGTGTAGATTATTATAGTAAGAATTCTCTTAGTTTGCGATTAAATAATTGAGGCTTTTCCATATTCCAAATATGACCTACATCCGGAACAATTTCTATTTTAGCATTGGGAATCTGTGAAGCAATTCGTTCAGCGATCTTAATCATCAGAGTCTCTTTCTCGCCAGCAAAAACAAGAGTAGGCTGCTGAATATTTTTCAAATTATTACTATAATCCACCTCTTTTGCTGCTTCAGATAACTTAATCAACGCACTCTTATCAGTTTTTAGAGCTTCTTCTGTATAGATCTTTGCAGCTTCAGCATGTTCTGGATTAGGAAAGAAACCACTTGCTGATGATTCGACAATTTTCGATAATGTCATCTTTTTCAATAAATTTGTCCCCATCCAGGTTCTTAACTTTTCCTTCAATCCTTGAAGTTTCTCAAAGGTAGAAGAGATTACAAGTTTTGCTACCCTTTCAGGATAATGCACTGCCATGGCGATTGCAAGCCTTCCTCCCAGAGATAGACCTACAATGTTTGCTTTCCCGATACCAAGATGATCCATTAAACCCACCAGATCATCAGCAAGCCCTTTGTAAACGTTCGTTTCCGAAATCCTATTCTCTGACTGACCATGGCCTGGAAGATCATAGACTATGACCTGAAAATCATTTTGTAAGTCTTCAATCTGCCACTTCCACATTTGATGGGTTACACCCAAACCGTGAATAAAAATTAAAGGTTGACCTTCTCCATAAATCTCATAAAAAATCTCTTTCCCATTAATTTTTGCCAACATCTTATCAATCTCCCCTCATTCAATATTAACTATAAATATCTTCAACATCTAATTTTCTTTTCCTTCATTAATTTCAGTTTCTGCTTTTTTATCTTACAAATAAATCTAATCTGTTAGGCATTCATCTATTTTGAGTAACAAAAAAACCCGCATTTAACGGGTTTGCTCATACTCTTAATCTAACCTCATCCATTTGGCTTTGACATCCTTTAAGGAATTAATATCATCTCCAAGGGCCTTGATCTGTTCATCTTCTCCACAGAGTTGTAAAATTATCAAACCAGCATTAGAACAACTCTCTACTTCATGAATGCCCAATCGGGTTTTGATAATACAACCATGCTTAGTAATTAATTCCTGAAATTTGGGTGCCTCAGTATTACGATTATCGATTGTTACTGCCATAATTGTGGGACACTTCATGAGTTCACCTCCATTTTGATTATATATTTCCCCTTACAAATGATTTTAAACACAAACTGATACATTTAAAAAGCGAGTGGGAATCTCCCACTCGCTATAAATAACCTGCTCTATTCAGCTAAACGTTTGTATGCTGCCAGTCTGATTTTAGCATCATTTTCAGCTTTTTCAAATAGAATCTCTGCCTCTTCCGGGAACTGTCGTTGCAGAGTGGAGTAACGTACTTCACCCATTAAGAAGTCACGGAAATTAGCAGTTGGTTCTTTAGAATCCAGGCTAAACGGATTTTTACCTTCCTCCGCCAATTCTGGGTTAAATCTATACAATGGCCAGTAACCAGCCTCAACAGCTTTCTTCTCTTCACGTTGACTCAAACCCATGTTAATACCATGGTTAATACATGGAGAATATGCGATTACTAAAGATGGTCCATCATACTTTTCAGCTTCCAGGATAGCTTTTAAAGTCTGGTTCTGACTGGAACCCATAGCTACAGCAGCTACATAAACATAACCATAGGACATAGCCATCATACCCAAATCTTTCTTACGGATCTTCTTACCAGACGCAGCGAACTTAGCAACTGCAGCAGTTGGAGTAGCTTTTGAAGACTGTCCACCGGTATTAGAATAAACTTCAGTATCCAATACGAGAATATTCACGTCCACACCGGAAGCAATCACATGGTCTAGCCCGCCATACCCGATATCATAAGCCCAACCATCACCACCAACAATCCAGACAGACGGTTTAGTTAGAATGTCACTGTTTTCTTTAATCTCAGCAAGAGTATCCTTACTACAACAGCAAGCATTATCAATCTCAGCATCAATCAGAGCTTTAATCTGATCGCCATATTGTCTGGAAAGTTCTGCATCCTTCTTATTAGCTAACCAACCTTCACAGGCAGTTTTGAATTCTTCAGAACAATTATCTTTAGCTGCTTCGAGCAAATCTGTCAGTTTGTCACGTCTTTGAGCAATAGCTAATGCCATACCATAACCATATTCAGCATTATCCTCAAATAAAGAGTTTGCCCAGGCTGGACCATGACCGTCTTGATTAACAGTGTAAGGACAAGTTGGAGCACTACCACCATATATAGAAGAACACCCGGTTGCATTAGCAACAATCATTCGATCACCAAATAATTGACTTATTAATTTGACGTATGGAGTCTCACCACAACCAGCACAAGCACCAGAAAACTCAAACAATGGTTTTAAGAATTGGCTACCTTTCACATTATTAGTTTTGAATGGAACCTCCATCTCTGGTAAAGAGTTTGCAAAATCCCAATTTTGAACTTCTACTTCAGCCACTTCAGCCAGACGTTTCATCTCCAGGGCTTTGTTCTTAGCAGGGCAAACGTCTACACAGTTACCACAACCAGTGCAATCCAATGGAGATACCTGAATTGTAAAGTTCAGTTCTTTGGCACCAGTAGCAGGCTTAGATTGATAGCTTTCAGGAGCATTAGTTATTGCTTCCTCTGTAGCCAGAAATGGTCTAATAGCAGCATGAGGACACACAAATGCACATTGATTACATTGGATACAATTATCAGCTACCCAACAAGGTACATCTACAGCAATACCACGCTTCTCATATTGAGTAGTTCCAGTTGGAAAAACACCATCTTCACTAAAGACACTTACTGGTAGACTGTCACCTTTCTGATCCAAAACCGGTTTGGCAACATTCTTCATGAATTCAGTTATCTTAGTCTCCTGGACAGCTGCGGCTTCATCCTGATCTTTGGCCCAGGAAGCAGGATATTTAATCTCTTCTAAAGCTAAAATCGCCTTATCAACTGCTTCACTATTCATTTTAACGATCTTCTCACCCTTCTTACCATAGGTCTTAACTATAGAATCTTTGATATAACCCATAGCTTCATCGGCCGGAATGACATCAGCTATCTGGAAGAAGGCAGCTTGCATAATCACATTAATTCGTTTACCTAAACCGATCTCTTCTGCTATCTTAACTGCATCAATGTTGAAGAATCTCAGATTCTTCTCAGCAATTGTTCTTTTAATATCAGCAGGTAACTTGGTCTCCATCTCTTCTGCACTCCATGGAGAGTTTAATAAAAAGATTCCACCTTGCTTAATCCCTGCCAGAAGATCATAACGACCAACATATGATGGGTTATGGCAGGCAATAAAATCAGCTTGATCAATTAAATAAGGAGCTTTTATTGGCTGCTTACCAAATCTTAAGTGGGAGATTGTAATACCACCAGATTTTTTAGAATCATATACGAAATAGCCCTGAGCATACATATCGGTCTTGTCACCAATAATCTTAATCGAGTTCTTATTAGCACCAACAGTACCATCAGAACCCAGACCCCAGAATTTGCAACGCTTAACACCTTCAGGACTAGTGTCAATCATATCTTTAACTTCCAGAGAAGTATGGGTAACATCATCATTGATCCCAATTGTGAAGAAGTTCTTGGGCTCAGCTAATTTTAGGTTCTCATAAATGGCTTTAACCATGGATGGAGTAAATTCTTTCGAACCAAGACCATAACGTCCACCAAATACTTCTGGAGCATCTTTCTTACCAAAGAGTACAGAACATACGTCCATGTATAAGGGTTCACCTGATGCCCCTGGTTCTTTTGTCCGATCCAGAACAGCAAGTTTCTTAACTGTAGTTGGTAATGCTTCCATAAAGTGCTTAGCAGAGAATGGGCGGTACAGACGAACTTTGATCAAACCAACCTTCTCGCCTTTGGATATCAAATAATCAACAGTCTCTTCAACTGCATCACACCCGGAACCCATGACTACGATAGCATATTCAGCATCTGGAGCTCCGTAATAATCGAAAGGTTTATATTGACGACCAGTTAACTCACTTACCTCTTTCATCACATCTGCAACAACATCAGCAGTTCTTAAATAATATGGATTACAGGCTTCTCTTGCCTGGAAGAAAATATCCGGATTCTGAGCAGTACCTCTCATCTGAGGATGTTCAGGATTCATAGCTCTCTGCCGAAAGTCTTTAATTGCATCCAAATCTACTAATTTAGCCATATCTTCATAGTCAATGACATCAACTTTAGCAATCTCATGAGAAGTTCTAAAACCATCAAAAAAATGAAGAAATGGCACTCTAGTCTTTAGCGTAGCCAAATGGGCTGCCAGAGCCAAATCCATAACTTCCTGTACGGAAGCAGAAGCAATCATTGCAAAACCAGTCTGACGTGTAGCCATCACATCACTGTGATCACCAAAGATAGACAGTGCATGAGTAGCAACTGCACGTGCTGAAACATGAAATACTGTTGGTAACAATTCACCTGCAATTTTGTACATATTAGGAATCATCAGCAATAGACCCTGAGAAGCTGTAAAGGTGGTAGTCAAAGCACCACCGACTAAAGAACCGTGAACTGCACCAGCAGCCCCGGCTTCTGATTGTAACTCAGATACTCGTAAAGTTTGCCCAAAAATGTTCTTACGACCATGGGCAGCCCATTCATCTGCAATCTCACCCATTGGTGAAGAGGGGGTAATTGGAAAAATAGCTGCTACATCACTAAAGGCATAAGCTACATGTGCTGCAGCGGTGTTTCCATCAAGCATCTTCTTAGCCATATTAAACATCTCCTTTTATAGTTAGATAATTTAAAGATATCAGTATCTTAACTCACCGAAAATAGTAAGTAATCAGTAAGTCAAACAATAATTAATCTTCTAGATTTATCTCCATTTTCCTGCAAAAAAATTAAATTAAATTGTTAAAAAATGTTTGTAGAATTTTCGAACAATTGCTAATTACTTAGTGATTTTTACTTGTTTTTCTGCTTAAAACAAAATCACAATAAAATAGAGAAAAAAGTAACTAACTTTGAGAATTTCGTTGCTTTGCTGCAAAATTAAATGCTTTCAATACTCCATTAATCATGGTCATCAGAATACTTATGTTTATAAACCAATAAAATGTTTGATAGTATTTAGTCAATATTTCCGAAGAAAAATTCAATGCAGTCTGAGGAATTCCTCGAATCAAGATCATTGTACCAATACTTAATGCATCTTCTACAATACTGAATAATTCCTTTTGTCTCCGAAAAATAAATTCTCCAATAGTCATCAATAATCCAATCAAAGCCAAAACACTCAAAAAAACCTGATAGTATTCAATAGAATCAAATCGAATTAGCGGATGCCAGAACAAACCTCCTGTTTTTAAAATCGGTATAGATAATGGGGATATCGGGTTATTTATGAAAAGTAACCAGAGAATGTTAATAAATAATTTAAAAATTAATGTGATCAATTTATTTGTCATAATAAAAACCTCCTCTGTATGTGAGTTCAAGGTCTACAATATATCCACGCTATCTGATTACTATGTTAATTACGTTTTGTAGTCTGACCGTACAAGTTATCTTGGGCTATTTACCAGGTACTGTCAGACGGTGTTTACTCTGCCCTTATATACACCTACCTGGTTGGGAAAAACGGCTAACAACAAAAAAAGCCATATCCGTTACCAGATATAGCTTACTAAACATTGGTTGCGGAGACAAATTCAGACTTATGACTTTCAGGTTATAAACCTGATAAGTTATCAACCGCTCCATTATAGAAGACTGTATTCCCATTCTTCTGATAGTCTAATGTAAAACAAAAAAATGGTGGTCAGACCCAGAATCGAACTGGGGACACGAGGATTTTCAGTCCTCTGCTCTACCATCTGAGCTATCCGACCACAGTTGGTTGCGGAGACAGGATTCGAACCTGTGACCTTCAGGTTATGAGCCTGACGAGCTACCAGCTGCTCCACTCCGCGTTAATGGTGAGTCATGATGGATTCGAACCATCGACACCCTGATTAAAAGTCAGGTGCTCTGCCGACTGAGCTAATGACCCGTGTAGTTTAAATATACTCCCAGCTATAGAGACTAGGAGACTATCCTTCTGAATTGTAAAGTGGCTGGGGTGGCAGGATTCGAACCTACGCATAACGGAGTCAAAGTCCGGTGCCTTACCGCTTGGCGACACCCCAATAGTAGGTTAATCTGGTTCCCAACGACAGGTATTAGTTTACCATAGCAGTTTATAATTGTCAAGCAAATCAGACAGATTTTTTGTGTATTTTTTTATTTTATTTTCTAAGTCTACGATTAAGTCTTTCACATTGCGTCCGAGCCTAATATCCAAAAAATTTATTTTACAAAATAACCTTCTTCCCATTATTTCATCATAGCAAAGAGAAGAAGGTTGTTTTAAAGATACCAATCATATTTACGGGATGCGTTTACGATACTTGTCTATAACCCCAGACCATCACATATGTTCCCTTCTTTTTCAAGAAAGCACTCTCCCATCGTTTAATCTGTACTAACCAAAAATACGCTTAACTCTATCCCGAATCTCAACCTACACCTTCTCTATTAAAAACATTTATTCCAGCAAATAGTTCATTTTCTATGCCTTGTAGTTGATAATCTTTTAATTTATGATCAGCCAAAACAAATGTTTCTTCTTCTGGAATAGACCTACTTCCTCCAGCAAAGTCAAAAATTCTTTCGATACTGTACCTTTGAGTCTGATGACAGAGAACTGCAGACTTCTTTATATCATGATATTTTCTTACATCAATAATTGTTGTAATCTCACCATCATCGAAGGTCAAATCAGGATGCCGTGCCAATAATAATTCTCTGGGTACTGTGTGATAATAAAGTTTTTGCGGATGTGCACTCATCCGAAATACTCGAGATGCCCACTTGTGGACTGTAATGTGATCTGAGTGCATGGAGATACCTGTAGGACCATAGGAGATCAAAACCTGAGGCTTGAAATCATTAACTATATGTAATATTTTTTCTATTGGTCTCTGAGGTTCCAAATCTTTTAAAGTCTTATCTATGTACCCAAGAAAATGAAGTTTTTCTAATCCCAATACCTTTACCGCTTCCTGTAATTCTCTTTCACGGATCTGACCGACTGGTTCATCAGTTCCCAGTGCATTTTTCCCAGCTTCTCCTTTAGTAGCAGTAATTAACTGCACTCTAGCACCAGTTTGTACATAATGAGCCAGAGTTCCAGAAGGTCCAAAGGATTCATCATCTGGGTGAGCGAAAATAACCATTAACCTCTTTTCCATAATCTCTACCTCTCTCTCGATAAATTCTTTAACTAAAAATAGATTTAGTTCTGCTTTAGGTTAAAAAACTGTTGATTATATATTTTGTTTCTAAAATATTGTATAGATTGTTAATAATTCATTGGTAAAAGTACTAATCCACCAAAAAGGTACAGGTGTCACATTATCAGGATGTCCTTCAAGGCGAGTTGCTAATCGCAAATTTTTAAAGGTTGATCCACAACCTTTTACAAGATGAAATTCCTTATGATGTAAAAAAACCTGCAGCTTTCAGCCGCAGGTCGGGATTATCAAGGTAAGTAATGCAATGGATTTACAGTTTGCTCATTAAGCATAATTCTAAAATCCAGATGAGGTCCAGTACTCTGTCCCGTATTCCCAGATTTAGAAATTACCTGACCTACATGAACCATATCTCCTACTTTAACTAATATTTGAGAATTATGGCCATATAAAGTACTAACTCCATTACCATGATCGAGAACTACTGTCTTGCCAAAACCAGTGATCCATCCTGCTCGAATTACTTTACCACCTGCAGCGGCCAGAACCGGCGTACCAGTAGATACTGCTATATCAATTCCACCGTGAAAATGTCTAGTGTTGAGAATTGGATGAATTCTATTACCGTATCCAGAACTGATTCTACCATTTACAGGCCAAATAAAAGCACCTTTCTCCAATCGGAAATTTTTACTCGGACCTACTTGCAGATATGGAATTACTAATCGCTGACCAACCTGAATCAGATCACTTCGTAAATTATTTGCATTCTTGATGGTGTCAATACTAACGCCATAACGTTTTGCAATCTTAATCAACGCATCTCCAGGCTGTACCAGATGAATCGTATTGTTATAGACCTGTTCTTGCAGGCCTCCTCCCACACCTCTTCGGGGGATAGTCAAAGTCTGCCCTACATAAATAATGTCTGATTTGATAGTATTGTAAGCAAAAATATCAGCAAGCGTTACATTAAACTGTTCTGCAATCTCTGAAAGAGTATCCCCAGATTGAACCACATATTCAATACTCTCACTAACTTCCTTTAGTTTAAGTAAAGTTTGTGAACCCACAACTCCGTCAATTAATAAACCCTGGGACAGTTGAAAGTCTTTAATGATCTTCTCGGTCTCTAAACCAAAAATTGAATCAACACTAAGATCAAATCCCATCTCCACTAGAATCTGTTGGAGTTCTTCAACTTCTGGGCCAGACATACCTTTACGCAAAGGTAAATTATCAATTGTGGCATATGTAGTACTAATAGTGAGAAAAACTAATAACAATGAGAGCAGGAACGCTTTAGTACATTTTTTCATCATATATTACTACCTCCAAATCAAAAGTTGATTAAAGTGATATAATAATCTTGTTATTACATCATAGGGTTTAACAATTTCAAAAACTAAAAATGTTCAGCCCATATGTTACTACTATACGCTTGAAGTATTAAAGATGTTCTACTTAAACTTCCTTCATTTAGGGAGAAAAAATATTAAACTTTTAAAAAGTTATTAAAGTTGCCTTAACAACATACTGTTAAAGCTGAGCTTTGGCGAATTTAAAAGGGAATTTGGATCTTCACTGAAGGAAAACACTATTTAGTTATACTCCCAACCATAAAGATTGGAGAACATCCCTTTTTACATATCGTTAAAAGTCTACTACTCCCAAAGGAAAAAAGTAGAAAACTAATGCTCCATCAATATCTTAGACCTTTTATCTTATAATTATTCACCATTTTGTAATCTAAATCCTGCTGAAAATCTACAAAAAAATTGTTTTTGCTTACTTTTTAATAAAATAGGACTAAAGAATCATATATTGAAATAAAAATCAGGCTATGTGCCTGACTTTTAAATTTATGCGTCAGTTGTTTTATCTTTGGTGACAATAAGTTTGCCATTTTTGCAGACGATTTTGTGATCTGTCTCAGAGTACATGATCTGGTTTTTACATCCATTGTAAGCTTTATCACATCTCTCCGCTATTTTACCTTGACATGCCACTTTAATCATCTTCACCAGGCATCACCATCCAATTATTCTAATTTGATCCTATCGGTCAACTTTTTCTATAGTTCCCTTACCTCCCTTGACGGGAAACAGATTACTTTCATCATCATGGGTAGTGTCCGATTCCTCTGTAACAATCTCCCGTAACATCTCACCTTCATAGCCCTGCAAAAAGAGTAAATCTTCTGGATTAGGATCGTGTGTAGGAAAATCTTTAACAAAATCCTCTTCAGCATCTGGTCTAACTAATTCGTCAAAATACCCATCTGTATCCAAACATCTGGTAGAAGATTTCTTCGCCTCTGACAGATGTCTGGATTTTCCGGGATTGAATATCTTACCTTTCCGCATTATCTCGAAGATCTACTTTTCGATTTTGTTGGTGTCAGGTCATCAGGGTTATAGTCATCTTTCTGTTCAACCAATGCCTGGAGATCTTCTCGTTCTCCTACCTCGATATCATCAGGGTTGAACTCTTTGGTGAGATTAAGAATCTTGTCCAGTGGAACCTTTTTGCTATCTTCTTTTAACATACATAGATTCCTCCTTATCGCTCAAACTATTATTAGTCTATCCAGAAGGAATCCTATTTATGATTCTTAATCAAGAATCTGTGCAATATCTATAGCGACCATACCTTTAACTAACTCAACACAAGCCTTTACATCATTCAGGTCTACCATTTCAGAAGGTGAATGAACATAGCGACATGGGATGGAAATGGTTCCCGATGGAATACCTTCTTTAGTTAGATGGATAGCACCAGCATCGGTTCCGCCTGCAGTTAAAACTTCTAGCTGATATTTAATATTATTCTTTTCTGCCACATCAATCATGAAATTCTTCACAAGTGGATGAGCGATAACTGAAGCATCTTTTACTTTAATCGCAGTTCCATCTCCTAATTTGACATTTAATTTAGCACCTTCCGGGGTATCTCCCGTTGGAGTTACATCTAAAGCTACACCCATATCCGGATGGATGCGATAAGCAGAAGTCTTTGCTCCCCTTAAACCTACCTCTTCCTGAACACTGAAGACATAGTAGATATCGTTAGGACTGGACTTTACTTGTTGAGCAGCTTCAATTAAAATCACACAACCAATCCGATCATCCATAGAATTACCAATCATCCGCTGACCATTAGCCAGGGTAGAATTGTAAAATCCACAACTATCACCAATTTTAACCATAGATTCGGCTTCTGCTTTATCTTTAGCACCAATATCAATAAATAGTTTGTCATAATTTAACTCATTGGGTTTAGTATCACTATGACAATCAATATTACCTATGACCCCATTGTCAAAGATCACCCGTAAACCTTTTAAAGTCCAGGGTCGATGACCGCCGATGTTGGTGAATCGCAAATAGCCCTCTTTTTCAATATGTGTAACCATAAAACCAATTTCATCCATATGAGCAGAGAACATTATCTTCTTCCCTGGGCCCTTTTTGTGTGCAATCAAGTTACCCATAATATCAACATACATCTCATCTACATGACCTTCGAGTTCAGCTTTAATCAACTCAACAACTTTACTCTCCTGACCAGATGGGCCAAAGACTTCAGTAATTCTTTTAATCAGATCTTTCACTTGCTAAAACCTCCTTTAGCGATTTTCTGGAGATATTTTTCAGTTAAATCAATCACAGAATTGTAATCATTCAGATTCATCATGGAAATAGGTGAATGAATATAACGACAGGGTGCAGAGATAACAGTGGCAGGAATACCTTCTTTAGTCAGACTAATTCGACCAGCATCTGTTCCTCCAAAGTTCGTACGACGGAATTGATAGTTTATTCCATTCTCCTCAGCAACCTCGACTATACCTTGAACAATTTGCTTATTTGCAATCAAACTACTGTCCATTAATGAGATGGCAGGTCCATTCCCCAAACTGGTAGAATAATGATGTTCTTTCATTCCGGGGACATCAGATGCAGTAGTACCTTCAAAGGCTAAAGCCAGATCTGGAGCTGGGTCAAGATCATAAGCAGCAACACTGGCTCCTCTTAAGCCAACCTCTTCTTGAACGGTAAAGACAGCATATAATGGTAAAGTTATATCTCGCTTTAATAGTTCAATTAACACAGCACAACCAACCCGATCATCAAAAGCCTTACCTTTAACACATCCTTCACCAATTTCACTGAATTTGGTGTCAAAAACTACACCATCACCAATTTTGACAAGCTCTTTAGCCTGGTCTTCATCCTTAGCACCAATATCAATGTATAAACTACTTAATGGGATAGCATCTTTTCTCTCAGAAGATTTCTGGAGATGGATAGGTTTTGAACCTATTACACCGGGAACCCTATCAGGCCCGATCAGGACTTTTTTAGCCACTAATACCCGGGGATCAATTCCACCGAGAGGTTTAAAATTCAGCAAACCATTGTCCTTAATATAAGTAATCATCAGACCTATTTCATCCATATGAGCAGCAAGCATCACTACAGGGCCATCTATCTTGCCTTTTTTAAAAGTAATCAGATTTCCCAGTGCATCTGTTCTCATCTCATCAACCAGGTCTTTAACCTCTTCTCTAATCAGATTCCGTACCTCATCTTCAATTCCTGGAAGCCCAGCGGCTTCTGTAAGACGTTTTAGAAGCATTTTAATCCCTCCACAAATTCATGATCAATTCTGGCGATAAAATTAGCCAGAAGTCTGGCGGCACTTTTGATATCTTCTAAATCCAGGGTTTCTACAGAGGTATGCATATACCGCAATGGTATCGAGATCAGAGCTGTTGGAACACCACTTCTGGTAATTTGCATAGCGTATGCATCAGTTCCGCGAGGAGATGGAGATGGTTCAATCTGGTAAGCTATTTTTAGTTCATCGGCCAGTTCAGTTAACTTTTTGCGAATCTTTGGATGAACATGAGGACCTAAGCCAATACCCGAACCTTCACCCATCTCCATAGTATCTTCTTTATTCAATATACCCGGCATATGACCATGACCAACATCAATGGCTATACCAATGTCTGGCATAATCCCATAAGTACTAGTAAAAGCTCCACGTGTACCAACTTCTTCCTGGACTGTAGCAACACCATACACATCAATAGAATGTTTTAAATATTGTAATTCTTTTAGAGTCTCTAAAATTAAAGCCACTCCAGCCCGATCATCCATCGCTTTAGCAGCAGCTTTACTCTTATGTAATTGGGTGAATTCTCGATTAATAGTAATCAGATCACCAACTCTAACCAGTTCTTTAATCTTCTCTTCACTGAATCCACAATCAACGTATAAATCATGCATCTTGATTGATTTAGTTCTCTCATCTGGCTGCTGCAAATGAGGTGGCTTGGCACCAATTATACCAATAATTGGCTTTTTCCCATGTACGGTTACCTCTTGTGACAGTAAAGTTCGCTCATCAACACCGCCCACACTGGTCACCCGCAAAAAACCTTTCTCTTCAATTTTTAAGACCATTAGACCAATCTCATCCATATGGGCTGCGAGCATTATTGAAGGACAATTTTTGCCGCTGCCCTTCTTTAAGGCGATCAGGTTTTGTAAATTATCTTTCCTGACTTCGTCCACATATGGAGAGAAAGCCTGGCCAACCAGATCACCCATCTGGCCTTCATATCCGCTGACACCTGGAGCTTCTGTCAGTTGAGCCAAAAATTTCTCCAACTTCATGCCTATCTCACTCCTTTTTCAAAGAATTATTCCATATTAGGAAAATTTAGTTGACGCAAAGCTTCAAAAACAATGATCGCAACAGAGTTACTCAAGTTAAGAGATCTGGCTAAAGGATCGTGAAGCATTGGAATACGAATATTGTCATCGGCATATTTTTTTAACAGATCTGTCGGAAGCCCGGCGGTCTCTTTGCCAAAAACGATGAAGTCATCTTTAGCATATGAGACATCGCAATAGGTCTGTTTTGCTTTAGTAGTAGCCATAAAAAACCTACCAGCTGGGTATTCGGCTGCTAATTGGGCAAAACAATCGTGATAATGAATATCTAAAAGATGCCAATAATCCAATCCTGCACGTTTTAATTTTTTGTTATCAATATCAAAGCCTAGCTTACCAACCAGATGTAGGCTAGTATTAGTAACAGCACAGGTGCGAGCAATATTACCGGTATTTTGAGGAATTTCAGGTTCGACCAGAACAATGTGCACCTAACTCACTCCTTTACTTTTGCACACAAAGTACAACTGATATAGTTTACAGATCAAAATTATAATATCCAGATTTGCATCATCTGAACCAGATTCATTTAACTTATCTAAATTATTTCGGTACAGAAAACAAATATCCTTCAAAAATTATGCTAATATTAGTATTTATCCGAAATTTTTTTGTGGTGATAAAGAATTTTGTCATTAAAATTATAGTCTCTATCTCTATAGAATATGTTTTACTCCTAAAAACAAATTAGAGACATCATCGTCTCTAATTTGTAAACTCAAAATATTCATTTATATTTAAGTTAGGAGAAAGGACTCACCAGGTAAAACAGCATCATTTAAGTTATCTCATTATAGATCATAAATCTAAAAAAGATATAAAAATGATTTAAATAACAGTGAATATTTACTTTCAAATTCTCATTTACTCAACTTTTTTGACTTTTTTTCCTTAAATACTGTTTTCGGATAAAAAAAATCTGTGTTATTAATTATCAGGTCAGCTCGATCCATCGGTCTCCAGAGATCTAAGTATTTTTGCTGGATTGGGATATACTTTTGTCGATAACGCTGAATAAATTCCTGACCATATTTAGGAACATCTCGAATCTTTGCTCTATTTAACACTTCAGCAAAACTTATGTCTAAGAATATACGATAATTAAAAAAGTGATCTAATGGTTCACGGTATAATAAGACTCCTTCCAGTATCACTACTGTATCCTCATCTATGGAAAAGCGTTTTTTTAAAGTAAAAGAATTGCTATCTAAATCCAACAGAGTTAATTCCTTATCGATAATTTTACCTTCTGAAATCGGGTTTAAAATCTCCTGACAGATCATCTCCAGATTAAAAGCATTATCTATATAGCTCTGAATAGGTTCAGATCCTGAGTTTCTAACCTCTGACGGATTATGAAAATCATCTAAATGGATAACTATTACTTTGAATCCCTGCTTTTGTAGGTAATTCTCTAACAATACCGCAGATGAAGTTTTACCAGATGTGTCAACACCATTTATTCCAATAATGGGAATTTTATTTTGGAGCAAAAACTCCTCCAGCCAACTCTGAAGTTGAGTAAAAATCTTCAACCAATGAACATAATAACCAACCTCTCGGGGATCGCTGGCGAGGAAGTGAGTTTCTGACAGTTCTGCTTGACCAAAACCATACTTTGCACCGATAAAAGGCAAGCCATTTTCTTGCGCAGCCAAAAAATCAGTATCTCGATCTCCAATTACTATCGCAAAATCTGCAGCAAACTCTGTCAATACTTCCCTGATCAAATTTCCTTTAGTGTTATTCCCCTGACTAGATTTGATCAGGTCAAAATACTCCTTTACCCCCATTAATTCAATGACAAGGTTGATATATTCAACACTACCGGTAGAACAAATAACCAGCTTATTATCAGATGTCTTTAAATTCATCAGTAACTCTTTGACTCCAGAATACAGTTGTCCCTGTTCGGACAGATACTTTCTTTCATAATATCGAATCCGTTCCCTTAAGCCAGATATGTCTTCAGGGGCCTGATTGGTGCTAATAGAGCTATAAAACTGAGCCGAAGGTTGCCCTATCCCATAACAGATCTCCTCTTCAGATATCTGAGGTAGATTAAACTCTTGCAATGTTTGCATTACCGCGGGCACTATCGTAGTACTGGTGTCAAACAATGTACCATCAAGATCAAAGATAATTATCATCAGTAAATTACTCCTTTGACTGGATGTATTTTACTCAATCCCAATCAATATTCGCGCTTCCGTTTATCAAACCTGGTTATCTGCGGATAACCAACTCTCTTTAACAAACCCAGACTGCTAAAACTAAACAACCTACATCATCAGGTTGATGTGCATCTGAGGATAGGGTAAGACAAATTCCATCTGATTCCAGATGGCTATGATAATCGCTTCGCATAATCTCACCTACGATCAATCTTTTTTGGAAATAATATTGTTAAATCTTTCATCCTTCAATATCTTTATTCTATCACTCAAATCCCGTTAAGGTCAATAAATTTAACTTATATTGTCATATTAGATCAATTTGTTTGTTGTTGACATTTGCCGATTTATTTCGTATACTAAAATAATGTTAGAAGTGTAGTGAGAATCGAAATCCCCATTCTTGTAAAAACTATAAAAAACGCGGAGGTATTTTATGGAAGTAAATAAAAAGTCAAATCGTTTAGGAACAGAACCAATTGTTCCTTTGTTACTCAAACTTTCCATCCCTTCTATTTTGGGAATGGCAATTCAAGCTTTATATAATGTTGTTGATAGTATTTACATCGGAAGGTTAAGTGAAGATGCCCTTGCCGCTTTATCTCTTGCATTTCCTATCCAGATGGTGCTAATTGCTGTTGCAGTAGGGACCGGTATTGGAACCAGTTCTTTAATCTCCCGTCTCCTGGGTCAAAAAAGAGGCCATCGAGCCAATAACGCTGCAGAACATGCAATGATTATTACCATCTTTTATGGAATAATTTTTGGAATAATTGGATACTTTTATGCAGAAAATCTGATTGGGTTACTGACAAACAGTCCAGTTCTTATTGATTTAGGAACCAGATATATTCGGATTATAATGATGGGATCAGTAGCATTGTTCTTCCCGATGATCTCTAATAACATCCTTCGGGGTGAAGGTAATACATTTGTTCCCATGCTGACAATGTTGATTGGAGCCGTCTTAAATATAATCTTAGATCCATTATTTATCTTCGGTATCGGATTTATTCCCCACATGGGAGTGGAAGGTGCAGCAATTGCCACCGTATTATCCAGAATTATTAGTGGTACCTTCATAGGTTTTATTCTCTTTAGCGACAAAAATCAACTTACTTTACGTATCCGGGATTTCAAATTTGATTTTGAGATTATTAAAGAGATCTATCAGGTTGGTTTCCCCGCTATGGTGATGCAGTTATTGGGTAGTTTCATGATCTCTTTAGTTAACATTATCGTCGGTCAATATTCTGATACAGCAATCGCAGTAGTTGGAGTTTACTTCCGTCTGCAATCCTTCGTCTTTATGCCAGTTTTTGGACTTAATCAGGGGTTTATTCCAATATATGGGTATAATTACGGTCATAAAAACCCTGGACGGATGAAGCAGACTTTTAAATATGGACTTTTGATCTGTATGCTGTTTGCATTCTCTGGATTTGCCCTATTTCAACTTTTTCCCAAAACATTAATCATGTTATTTAACAAAAATCCTGAGTTGGTTGCTATTGGAACTACAGCTTTAAAGCGGATCAGTTGGGCATTTCCAATAGCTGGCCCGGCAATATTCGGTTCAACGACCTTCCAGGCTATTGGTAAGGGACTTCCCAGTCTGAGTATCTCTTTTTTACGACAGATTATCTTATTAATCCCGATTATGTACATTTTGAGTACTCTTTTTGGGCTAGATACTCTGTGGTTTGCTTTTCCTATTGCAGAACTATTGACCGGAATAGTTATGTTTTTCTGGTTGTCCGCAACTTTGAAAAAGTTATATCTCGGTTTGGAAAAAGCGAAAGCACAATAGCATTTTCTTTAAATTAAACCTCGACACCCTCACTGTTAAACAGGTGGACATCCCAGCGTAATTATATAATTTAGTCCTCTGAGTATCAATAAGTTCCTACCTCTTTTGCGTTAGCGTGGATGTTGAATAGTTCACATTCTTATATTAAGCTCTTATGGGATAATAACAGATCATGTTCATCCAACTATTACCCATCAGAGCTTTTTATTTTATACCAATTTAGCAGCATTAACATTAAGCTATTGATGGTATATATACAAACTCACATATATATGTTAAAATTTAGATAGCATCAATTTTGTCCAACCTGTGAAGAACCGATTCGATAAGTTAGATTAGGAGGATATGTTATGCAAAGAGAGTTGAGATTTAGAAATCTTATCAGTTATGGTGTAGGAGATTTTTTCGGAGGGGGTTCATTTTTCATTATTGGAACTTTATTTTTGATCTTTCTCACAGATGTAGTTGGTCTCTCTCCACTCAGTGCCGGAGCGGTTCTGATTGTTGGTAAATTTTGGGACGCTATCTCAGATCCATTTATGGGATATATATCTGATAATACCAGATCCAGATTTGGGCGGCGGAGATTATATTTTCTATTAGGATTGTTAACCATTGGACTAAGTTTTGCTTCTCTCTGGTACCCGATTAAATCAGATAATAATACCTTTTTGTTTATCTATTATATGTTTGCATATATTTTCTTTAGTTCTGTTTTTACCATGGTTATGGTTCCCTATTCCGCTTTGAATGCAGATATGACCTTTGATTATAAAGAAAGAACCCGTTTATCTGGCGCAAAGATGATCTGTTCACAACTATCTGTGTTAATCTGTGGCATTATGCCGCAGATAATCATCAACATGTTTCCGGATACCAATACTGGGCATCTATACATGGGGATTATTTTTGGTATCTTTTTTACAATTCCCTGGTTATTTGTCTTCCTTGGAACCTGGGAACTTGAAGACTCCAGAGACAGAGATTCCATGAATCTGAGACAATTTATGGTCAGTTTTACAACTGTCTTTAAAAACAAGTCGTTCAAAATTCATATCTTGATGTACCTTTTCGCCTATTCTGCTATGGATATTATGATGGCCTTATTTGCTTATTATCTAAATTACTATATTCAACGTCCCGACCTTTTCTCATTTAGCCTGGGGATAATGGTTCTGGGTCAGATTACCTCCCTACCTCTATATATCTATCTTCTCAATAGGATTGGCAGTGGTAAGACCTATATTTTGGGAGTCAGTATCTGGGGTATTGCCATGTTTGGACTGTTTGGTTTAAGTGGTTCTAGTCCCACACCGCTAATTTTTCTGAACTGTCTTTTGATCGGCTCTGGTTTATCGGCGGGAGTAATGATTCCATGGGCCACTCTGCCTTTCATCGTCGATATTGATGAGATAATTACGGGTGAGAAGCGGGCAGGCGTATATTCAGGAATGATGACTCTAATTCGTAAAACAGTTCAGGCAGGGGTACTCTTTTTAGTTGGAGTAGCTCTGAGTTCTATTGGATATATAGCCAATATCGAACAAACTGCGGAAACTCTTGCAAAGCTTAAGTATCTTTTTATCTTATCACCACTAATCTTTATGGTTTTGGGGATCGTCTGTGCAGCAATGTTTAAAGTCACTCCATACACCCATACCATTTTGATGAGAGAACTAGATAGATTAAGAAAAGGTGGAAAGCGAAACAAAGCCACTTCTAGAGCTATCAAAGTCTGTGAAGAGGTTACCGGTATTGCCTATCCCGAGCTCTATCAGTAAAGGTCAGCCACCTGACACTTCAGGGATGATTATGTTTATCTGGACAAAGTAGAAATAGGTAATCTGACTATCTTTATATAGAATCAGATTACCTATTTGGAGTCTACTAATTAATTACATATTTAAGATGTGAACTAAACTTTAATAAAATAGGGAACATGCGCAATTACTTCCTTCGGAACCTCAACAAATACGTCTTGCTTAACTGGTAATAAAGTTTTAATCTGTCCGGCTTCGCCTTCAGCTTTAAAAGATTGCACAATATCTCTAAAATTAACCTGTCGATAGATACTGCTCTTCTCTGTAACCAGCAGTCCAGCTGATACAGATTTGCTGCTTAGCAGAGAGTATATAGCGATAAAGAAAGCATTACTTATATCTGCATCAATCCGACTCAAGATAGGACTCAGTTCTACGAAGAAGTTCTTCCCATAGATCTTCTCGCGTAAGTGAAACCTGTCACGGATAAAAATAAAAGTTCTCCTTAACAAATTAACTACCTTTTGTTCTGGCTGCCCAATAAAGTATAACTTACCATTCCCACCTCTGGCTTCTATCTTTAACCGTAATAGTGCAAATTCCTGATTGTTCAGGATCTGACCGATGTAGACCACACCTGGTTCGGCTAATTTCCGTCTAATCTCGACACTAAGCTTCTCTTCTGGAAGAGTTGGTAAATACTGCTGTCTGGTCTCTCGATCCACATACTCAAAAGTAGATAGTTCATATTCGAATGATCCCAATTTAGTTAACTGTTCTTTAATCCGCTTGCGTCCTTCCAAAGCCAGCTCTAAATACCCTCTTACATCCTCTTTAGTAAAATTACCAGTAGGATGAAGCAGTTTCAAAAAACCTGAGACCGTCTTTTTAACAGCCCGCAAATCTCTTGCATCCATCCCGGGATCAAACACATAGTATTGATCTGGTATAGTAGTATAGTCTAAATTCCGCAAGTGCTGAAAAACAAGACTTAAGTAATCAGCCTGTAACCCATAATGTGTGGTAAAATCCACTTCTTTTAGTTTAGACATCTCCCAACCAGGTAAATAAAAATGAAACCTATCGATCAAAGCCATATCCTGCAATATATCAGGTAATGGTTCAAATAGATGACTGCTATGTAATAATACCAAAAGGTCATGATTTATGTTTCCCAAAAAAACCATAGATGCATTGGTATTGACTTCTTCTTTACCCCTGCTAAAAGAACCCATCTCCATATAATCTTTCAAAATCTGAATGGCTGTCTTATCTTCAAAATCGACATAAGCAACTTCGTCAAAAGCCACTACATTCCATCTGCCGACAAGCCCCATCTCTCTGGTACCCATGTTGTAAAAAAGGTTTGCTACAGTAGTCTTCCCACCAGAAACCAGTACAGAATCACAGGATATCTGTCGATAAATATATGATTTGCCTGTTCCCCTGGCCCCTAATTCGATAAAATTATAATTTTTCTCGACAAAGGGAATTAAGCGACTCAAAAATAATAACTGTTTCCTTTCAGGCATTATTAAAGGCTCAATCCCTAAACTTCTCAGCAATAGCGTACGCCACTGAATAGGAGTCAGTTTAGCAACCATGTTCTGAAATTCTTTGAAGTCAATCACCGTCTGTTGAAGAGGTTGAAAATCTGTAATTGCAAATTCGCTCTCATCAGTAGCCTCATCCTCAAGAAATATGACTCTAATCTCAGCCCATAAACCGCTCTCCAAAAGGTCTGGATATGCCTCGACGATCTCATTGGGAATCTGGGCTTTCTTAACAGCTAAAACCGGAATCTCAGCCCAATACTGTTTCTTACCACCTCTAGCTCTGGCATTAACCCTGGTAATAATATCTATAGATCTATTTTCTCTAATTTTTGCCTGAATTTTGAGACTCTCTCCAGGGTTGACAATCTTTTTGTTGGCCAATTTACTAATCCGATCAACCTCTTTAGAGTTAATCTCACCATCCTGGTATTTGGAGATTATCTTTTCGGTAATATAGTTGGGGCAGTTCAATTTCTCTTTAAATTTAAATATTAAATTTTTTAAAAATATTTTATCAGAAAATATTGTCTGAACTCGCTGGTCAATTATAGTCATCTGCATCCCCACTTTAAAGGAATCTTTTTCTTATTATTTAATTGTTAATAATTCTACATAATAAGCCAAAATACCTGCAATCTCTAGGGGTTTTTGTAGTTTTTATCACTATTCCCGCAAATCCAACACACTCAAAGTATCAGATTTGAAATCAATTAAAATTTTAGAAATTTGAAGTGGTTGTTCTGGAAAAATAACTATTTTATCTCCAATCCCAATCTCCAGGCCATAAAAGACCAGATATCTGCCTGTTCATTAACAAGCATACTCATTGGTTTACCAACTCCGTGTCCTGCATCAAATTCTACACTCAATAATACTGGTCTCTTAGGATCACTGAATCTCTGCAGACTTGCAGTCATTTTCATAGCATGTAAGGGATGAACTCGACTATCTGAGGCTGCTGTATAAAAGAATACAGGTGGATATTCAACAGACTCTTTTACATGATGATATGGAGAATATGCATATAACCATGAAAACTCCTCTGCTATATCCGGAGAACCATATTCATCTGTCCACATCGCACCAATCAAAAATTTATGATAACGTAACATATCCAATAAAGGTACCCCACAGGCTACCGCCCGAAACAATGTTGGTTCTTGAGTTAAGGCTGCACCAACTAACAAGCCACCATTACTGCGTCCATGAATTCCTAAATGCTGTGAATCAGTATAGCCTTCCTCTATTAGGTATTTGGCAGCGTAGATAAAATCATCAAATACATTCTGTTTATTCTCACGCATCCCGGCCCGATGCCAATCTTCACCGTATTCACTACCACCTCTTAGATTAGCCAGAGCAAAGATCCCTCCATTTTCTAACCAGGGGAAGAGTGCTGCATTATATTCAGGACTAGAACTAACATTAAACCCTCCATAGCCATTTAAGACTGTTGGAGTTTTCCCATTAGGCACTATATCTGAACGATGGAGAATAAACATAGGAACTCTTATCCCATCTTTAGATTTATAGAACTTTTGGTGAATGACAAACCTTTTTGGATCGATACTAGCTTCTATTCCTGCCCAGGGAGTCAACCGAAAATTCTCCAGATCTACCTGATAGATCTCCGGTGGGTATAGGAATGATTGAAATACCAGATAAGGCTTGCCACTAGCACCTACTTCTGTTAGTTTATCTATTGATCCTAAAGTAGGTAATTCAATGTCAGCAATAAAATTTCCCTGAATATCATATACTTTTAAATATGCTGTAGCATCTTTTGCAAAACTAACGAGAATCCTTCCATTGACATAGCTAGCACCTTCGAGGATCATATTCTTATCTTCTGGAATTATCGTCTGGAATGACTCAATCTCTGTTACACCGTCAGCTAAAACTCTGCCCAGATCTTCTGCGACCAGTGTATAATTGGGAGCATTATAGTTTGTGAATAGATAAAAAATATCATCAATTACTTCGCCATAGAAAAGACCTTCTAAATCGGTTATTAAAGGTTTAAAGTTTAACTCTTTTTGGGTAAAATCTGCAATATAGATATCATTTCTTCTCCAACCATGCTGCACATTTATTAAAATATATCGTCTATCATGAGTCAATCTAATCCCCAGCATTACTTTCATCGGAAGATCTTCTCCAAAGATTAATGGATCATTCTCCCACTCGGTGCCAATCACATGATGGAAAATTCTCATATGGTAGTTCTCTTCACCAGGTGGAAATTCTCCTGGCTGCGGATAACGATTATAGTAAAAACTATGCTGATCTTTCCAGATTACATTGGCATATCGACAGCGAGGAATCTGATCTGTCAGTACTTCTCCAGTCTCGATATTGAGAATATGTAGTGTACTCCACTCATCGCCACTCTTAGATAACCCGTAAGCCAGCAGTTTACCATCATCAGAAGGAAACCACCAGTCTAGAGATACAATGCCAGTATTACTCTCTTTGTTAGGATCTAAAACTATCCTTTCCTGGTCATCTGTTTCATGCTCAAAACGATAATACAGAATAGGTTGGTTTTGACCCTGTTTACGTCGTAAATAGAAGACTCGATTATCAAAAACTTTTGGATAATCAATCTTCTCAGTGTCCAGATACTTTTGTAATCTTGCTACTATACCTTTTCGTTCAGGCAGTTTTTCTAAAATTCCTCTGGTAAGTTGATTCTGCTGCCTGACCCATTCCTGAGTTTCAGGATTATCCATCTCTTCTAACCAACGATAATTATCAACAATCTCATGTCCATGTAACTGATCTACAACTGGTCTAATTGGAGTATCAGGATACCTTATATTCATCAAATCATCTCCTTAATAAAAATCTGTAAATTCTATTTATTTATGTTCTCCATTTAATGGTTTTCTCCTCTCTTGTAATGGAAATCATTTTGGACAACAAAATATTTTTAACTCACATGATAAATTAGTATTTGAATAAAAAAATAAAAAGTCACCTGATTGAAATAGCTAGGTGACTTAACTGATCTGTTTGGCTAGACTTCATAATCTACAGCAATAATTTTATCTGAAACATCTTTTACGTATTTCAACACAGGTAAATGAATCGGATGGGTTGCATAAATATCTAGATCCTCTTTAGAATTAAAATGACTAATTAAAACAAGATCAAAAGATCTTTCGGATCTAGCAAAATCTACACCGACTTCGAGAAATTGGAGTTCGGGAATCTGTCCATTCATTCCGCGAAGTAATTCTGCAGCTCTGTTAATATTATCCGGAGTTGGATCTTTTAATTTAAAACAGACAACATGTTTGATCATGAATGTGTTCCTCCTTGTATAATGTAGTGTTAGCTATTTTACTCATATAATGCTCTCATTTACATTGCGTAAAATCAAGTTAATTTACCAGCTTAGAGTAATATCCGATCCCGAACTTAATATCTGTCTGGCCTAATTCAAAAAATGCCCCAAAGTGTCCCCTCTACACTTCGGGGCAATAGGAGATTATCTATTTATGCACTGCCATTCCATGCACATCTTCTGCTGCTTCCAATAAAGCCTCAGCAAGTGTCGGATGGGCATGAATAGTCTGGGTGATGGCATCTATGGTCATTTTATTCTCCACCGCCAGAGCATATTCGTGGATCAGGTCTGAAGCGTGCGGCCCAATAATTTGAGCACCGATCACAACTTCATTCTTATCAACCACCACTTTGGCAAAACCATTGGTCTCATTGATAGTGACAGCTTTACCAATGCCTTTAAAAAAGAACTTACCGACAGTTGGATTTAAACCTTTATCCCGGGCAGCTACTTCTGTCATACCGACTGAAGCAATCTCTGGATGGGTAAAGATGCAGCTGGGGATTACTTCATAACTCATTGATTTCTTCTCCCCAAAAATATTCTCCACTACCCGCAGAGCCTGAGCAGAAGCCACATGAGCTAACATCACTTTATTGGTCACATCACCAATAGCATAAATATTAGGTATATTGGTCTGCATATATTCATCTATAACCACACCTCGATCAAGCTTAACCCCAACCTCTTCTAAACCTAAATTATGGGTATAAGGACGTCTCCCCAGAGATAATAATGCCAGAGTTGCTTCGGTTTCTGTACCATCTGCAAATTTGGCAACTATGCCACTTACTGTTTTTTCAATACTTTCGATTTTAGTATCGGTCAGAACTTTAATTTTAGCACGTTTAAAAAATCTCTCCAGTTCCTGACTGAGTTCTTCATCTTCGTTAGGAATCAGGCGTGGCATAATATCAACCACAGTTACCTTACTACCCAGATCAGCAAAGATTCCCGCAAACTCACAACCCACAACTCCACCGCCTACAATTAACAGACTTTCCGGAATCTCAGTTAACTGTAGAATTTCATCACTGGTGATGATTCGTTCGCCGTCAAAATTTAAAGCCGGAAAAGTAGTAGCCTCAGAACCAGTGGCAATGATAACATACTCTCCAGTGATTTTCTGTTCTTCTGCCCCGCTAACCTGAATAGTGTTAGGATCAATAAGCTTTCCTATTCCCTTATATACGTCAATCTTATTCTTTTTGAATAAGAATTCTATTCCTTTAACCAACTGGCTCACAGTACGCTCTTTATGTGACATAATCTTTGGAAAATCAATAGAATAATCTTCAACATTAATCCCAAATCGTCTGGCATCTTTAATGTTTCGCAATACTTGACAACTGGCTGTCAATGCCTTGGTTGGGATACATCCTTTGTTCAAACAAGTTCCACCTGGTGATTCTTTTTCCACAATTGCTACTTTTTTGCCTAGTTGAGCAGCCCGAATAGCCGCAACATACCCTCCTGGGCCAGCCCCAATAACCAACAAATCATAATGTTTCTCCATACTCATTGCCATCACCTCCGAAAATTCCATTCATCATTAGCATATTTCTCCCGTATCAGTCTCTCTGTTAACTGCAGTTCCTCAACAGTTAACTCTCCAGGTTCTAATTCTATCTCTAGCGCTTCTCTAAAACCTCTGGTAAATGCCTCTACCAACTTACTATAAGGATAGCGATAACCGAGTACCTGCTCGATAGAAGTAGCTTTAGTGACAAAAATATTCTTCATCCGTTCTTTAATTCGCTCACTGCTAAATCGCAAAACAGCGAATAATTTCTCCACATCCATCGTATTCAAAATAGAACCATGTTGTAGGATCATCCCCTGCTGACGATTTTGGGCACTACCTACTAATTTTTTGCCGTCCACAGCAATCTCATACCAGGATGGTGCATCAAAACATGCCGAGCTGTTATGGGGATTCATTGCCGAACGATCTTTCCCTTCCAGAGAAACCATCTCGGCAGGAATGTTCAGTAACTGTAAACCATTCAATATTCCCCGACTAATCACTTTATAAGATTCTATCACTGTAGGTGGAAACAATGGATGGGTATCCTGAACCAGCAAACTATAGGTTAACTCATCATCGTGTAAAACTGCTCTTCCTCCAGTTAATCGTCGGACTATACCAATTCCCCTGGATTGACAGGCCTGAACGTCAATCTCATCTTTCATCTTCTGAAAATATCCGATCGAAATAGATGCTGGCAGCCACCCATAAAATCTAATAGTTGGCGGTAATTTGCCCTGAGAAATCAATTGAATCTGTGCTTCATCTAAAGCCATATTATATGCCGGACTATTAAAACCGGTGTCCAATAGACGCCACTTCATCTCTGAGTCACCTCCCCTTACTCTAAGTCAGTACTACTATGATCTCTAATACCTTGATAGATCTCCAATCCTGACCACAATCTGGATTCCTTTAGTGCCCCATACGTCTCTTCCGGAGTTAAAGGTCGTGGATAATTGTAAATAACCCCACCGGGACGTTCATTATAATAAGGTCGATTACAGTCAAGACAACCACTGGTTTCAAAAGCTTTACCATCAGTTAACAACCGCAAAATTGCTTTTTTATCCTGTGAGAACCCAGTCAAACAGGTGTTGGAGAAAACAAAATCAGACCCGATAAATCCATGTTGTTTAATCAAAAAATAAGCTATCTGAATTCGACGATAAATTCCCTCAGCGGGTTGAGGATAATTAACCAGAGGAGTTCCCTGAAGAGGTGTAAAGGCAAAAAGTGCCACATTAATTCTCTTCTCAGTCAGCTCTGTGATCTTTGTAATCACCTCTTCTTCTGTCTCACCCAGACCAATAATTATGTGGGTGCCAATTCGACCGGGATAAGCCTGAGCTGCCTGTAATAAAAATCTCCATCTGTTCTCAAAAGAGCCGCCTTTAACATCTTGATAAATCTCCGAATTTATAGCATCTAAAGCTATAGTAACCCGCTCTACACCTAAATCCAACAATCTATCAACCTCTTCAAGATCTCTGATATCTTTTGAAACACACAGAGGAATACCGGAACTCACCAGTTCCTGAATTTCATGGGTCAACCCTTCTTCGAAACCATCGTCAACTACCTGAATACAACAGCGTTTTAATATATTCTTACCTCCTGAATGCTTAAGACCTCCTGCAATCTCTTCCATTTGGAACTGTGGCCAGATTATCCGTGAAAGCATCTGAGAATCTGCTCCACTTCCGGTAGCCTGAGCACAAAATTTACAATTTCGTCGACAACCTTCACCATGCATGAGATAGGCGGTAGTTGGTAATGCGTCTGATTTGATCTTCTTTAAACCCAGAACATGGGCAGTTCCGATGGATACTCTCATAAAACACAACACTCCTTTTGATAGATGATCTGATATCCTAACTCTTCTGCACGTTTAACGGCTAATGGTGTCGGATTAACAATCTTATTTACTCCTGCCTCTATTGCAAAGAAATCAACTTCAGCCCGATACCTTCCCCCGGGCCGCATACATCCCAGATGAATGGGAATCGTGGGAAATAGTTGGCGGGCATGGACCAATATTTCTAATACCTCTTCCAAAACTGGTGGTTTTCTATCTGCGTATAGAGTTCCAGGGGTTGGAATAAAGATAATAAAAACAACCCCCTCTGTTCCTAATTTAACCAGAGTCTCCAGAGCTTCATACTCACCCTGAATCCGACCTCCCTTCAACCCTATACAGATATGAGGCATAACTCTTACATATTTGCGCAACATCTGGTATGTTTGAATATAGTCTTGACCAGTCCGATTAAGATGATATACTTCTTTAATTGTCTCATTATCCACGACAAAATCGAAGGAAACACAATCGATTTGGTGTGCGATTGATTTCATCTCATCTTCACTAATTAAACCAACATGAGCATTAACTTTGAGTCCTTCGATTGCTGACTGTAAAGGTTTTAGATCGATTGCTACTTGCCCCAGATGACTACAACCACCACTAAGCAAACAACTTGTACTCCCCCGGGAAGTAACTACCTGTGCAGCATCTTCGATGGAAGTCATGTGCTCCAAATATCTTCCACCACAGTGGGCACAATCCAGATCACAGTTGTTGCCAGTCATAGTTATAACTGTAGTCGCTTTGGGTGAGGTAAAAAAAATCTGGCCCGGAAAATTCGTTTCTTTGATTTTCCGGGCAGTATTTAGTTTCGCCAGTAAAGCAGAATCTAGTCTTCTGGCTGCCATTTAAGAATTGGAGTTCTGGCTGCTGTTACCTCATCTAAACGACCGACGGCGGTCGTTAGTGGTGCATCAGTAACAGTATCCGGATTTTGTTCAACCTCTTTAGCAATCTTAACCATCGTCTCAGCAAAAGCATCCAGAGTCTCTTTACCCTCTGTCTCAGTTGGTTCAATCATGATCGCTTCCTTAACAATTAACGGAAAATAAATAGTTGGTGGATGATATTTGTAATCAATTAACCGTTTTGCAATATCCAGAGTAGAAGCTCCCTGTTTTTTCTGTTTAGAACCAGATAAGACAAATTCATGTTTACATACCTGATCGTAAGGTAATTCATAATATTCTTTCAAAATTTCTTTCAGATAATTAGCATTCAGTACTGCATCTTCACTGGTCAGACGCAATCCTTCTGCACCCATGGCCAGAATATAAGCAAAGGCTTTTACAACTACACCAAAATTACCATAACAGTTTTTGACCTTACCAATGCTAAGTGGACGTTCAACATCCATATAATATCTGTCATCTAATTTTTCAATAACAGGTACAGGTAAAAATGGAATTAACTCTGTCTTAACACCCACCGGGCCAGACCCTGGACCACCGCCGCCATGAGGAGTTGCAAAAGTCTTATGCAGATTTAAATGCAGTACGTCAAAACCCATGTCCCCAGGACGGGCTTTACCCAGAATGGCATTGGCATTAGCTCCATCATAATATAAGAGCCCTCCTGCTTTATGAACAACTTCAGCCATCTCTAAAATCTCATTTTCAAATAAACCCAAAGTATTGGGATTAGTTAACATTAGGGCTGCAGTCTTCTCACTAACCGTATTTTTTAACGCTTCTAAATCTACTAATCCCCGCGCATTAGACGGAATCTCCACAGTTTTAAAACCAATCATTGCTGCACTGGCTGGGTTAGTACCATGAGCAGAGTCAGGTACGATTACCTCTATCCGTTCAGTATCACCATTGTTCCGATGAAATGCTTTAATAATCATCAATCCAGTTAATTCACCATGGGCACCGGCAGCTGGTTGAAGAGTGAAGCGATCCATACCGGTTATCTCCTGTAACATCTGATCCATCCAATGAATCAACTTTAAGTTGCCCTGAACTGTCTCCTGCGGTTGAAAAGGATGAGCCAGGGCAAAACCTGAATAACGTGCCACATCTTCATTCACCTTTGGATTGTACTTCATGGTACAGGAACCTAAAGGATAAAATCCAGAATCCACTCCAAAGTTGCGACTGGATAGGGTAGTGAAATGACGAACTACATCAACTTCGCTAACTTCCGGAAGATTCGGTTCCTCTTGACGCAGATAATCTGAATTCAGATAGGAACTGACTTCAATTCCTGTAAAATCATCTTCAGGTAAGGAAAAACCAACACGACCAGGAGTACTCATTTCAAAGATTAATTTCTTTTGTTCTCTCATTTTACTCCCTCCAATACCTGAATAAATTGATCGAGCTCTTCTTTAGTACGCTTTTCGGTCACTGCAATCATAAAACTATCAGTTAACTCAGGATAATCTTCACCCAGAGCATAACCACCCAGGATCTTATGTTCCAACAGGCTTTGCAAAACCACATCAACATCATGCTCTGTCTGAACAACAAACTCTCTGAAAAATGGTCCACCATATTTAGCTTTGAATCCCGGAATTTGATTAATTCTTTCAAATAGATAATGAGCTTTCTTGAAAGAATCCACTGCTACCTGAGACAAACCTCTCTTCCCCAATAGCGACAAATAAATCAATGCTGCCAGAGCATTCAATGCCTGATTGGAACAGATGTTAGAAGAAGCACGATGACGTCGAATATGCTGTTCTCTAGCCTGAAGGGTGAGAACAAATCCACGGTTGCCTTCATGATCTACAGTCTGCCCAACAATTCGACCAGGCATATTACGGGTATATTTCTGCTTACAGGCGAGGAATCCAAAGGTAGGTCCACCAAATCCCATAGGATTACCCAGAGCTTGCCCTTCACCTGTAGTTAAGTCAGCACCTAAAGTACCTGGATCGGCCAACATGCCCAGAGAGATAGGGTCAGCCTGCATTACCAGTAAACTATCATTGGCATGAACCTGATCGCCAATAGCTGACATATCTTCGATGATGCCAAAAAAGTTGGGATATTGACAGATAACCCCGGCGACATCATCATTTAGTTTGGCTTTAAGATCAGCCAGATCCGTCATACCATCTGTCATCTCGATCTCAACCAGATTATAATCAGCACTGTTAAAGTATGTTTTGACAACCTGGCGAACATGGGGATGAACTGTTTTGGATATCAGAACAGTATTCCGCTTACGGGTGATCGCCAGAGTCATAAAACCTGCTTCTGCAGTAGCGGTTGCACTATCATACATAGATGCATTAGATACATCCATTCCGGTCAATTCGCAGATCATAGTCTGGTATTCGAAAATAGCCTGTAGATAACCCTGACTCCGTTCAGCCTGATAGGGAGTATATGCTGTATAGAACTCTGATCTAAGCAACATATGATCAATGACTGATGGAATATAGTGGTCATAATAACCTGCTCCCAAAAAGCAGGTATAATCCTCTGTTGTGATATTCATCTCACTTAAATTTTTACAGATCTTTTTGATCTCCATCTCAGAATATGGATGATTCAGATTAAGATTGTTTTTGATCCTGATAGACTCAGGAATATCATTAAAAAGTTCGTCAATGGAACTGATACCAATCCGCTCCATCAACTCCTGTCGTTCTTCGTGGGTATGGGGTAGATAAGGGAACATTCCTTATTCCTCCTCTGCACAGAATTCTTCATACTCCTTAGCATTTAACAGACTCTCAATCTGTTCTTCATCTGTTAACTTAACTTTCACTAACCAATTCTCATATGGATCTTCATTAATCAGTTCGGGAGCATCAATTAGTTCTTCATTTACTGCCACAATCTCACAATCGAGAGGCATATATACATCAGAAGTAGCCTTAACTGAGTCAACTACAGCAAAGCTATCACCTTCAACAAACTCTTCCTCGGTCTCTGGCAATTCAACAAAAACGATGTCTCCTAAGTGTTCCTGTGCAAAGTCAGTGATTCCGATAAAAGCTATCTCACCTTCAATTCTAATCCACTCATGCTCTTTTGTGTACTTAAGATCTTTTAAGATTTTCATTAACAAACGCCTCCTCAAAATTTTTATTTTTTGTAGTTCTTTTTATAGAAAGGTTTGGCAATAACCTTTGCCTTCATGGCACGTTTACCACGAACGATCTCAAATTCTGTTCCTAACTCACTATACTGGCTTTGAACCAAAGCCAGACCAATATTTTTATCTAAAGTTGGCGAGTAAGAACCAGTTGTGACAAATCCGATGATCTGACCATCTTTTTGCACTTCAAACTCAGCCCGCGGAATTCCCCGATCAATCATCTCAAATCCGACCAATTTGCGAGGCAGTCCCTCAGCTTTCTGCTTAACAAGAACATCTTTGCCGATAAAGTCGTCAGTATCCAGTTTGACAAAAAAGCCCAGGCCAGCTTCCAGGGGAGTTATATCTTTGGATATCTCATGCCCATAGAGAGGTAGTACAGCTTCAAAGCGCAAAGTATCGCGTGCGCCTAGACCGATAGGTTTTACACCCAGATCTTTTCCTGTCTCTAAGATCAGATTCCACATCTCTACAGCATCTCCAGGTTGTAAGTATACTTCAAAACCGTCTTCGCCAGTATAACCAGTCCGGGAGATAATCACATCTTTACCCCCAACCTTAGTCTCAGCAAAGTAGAAGAATTTGATACTTTGCAGATCATAATCAGTCAGTTTTTGCATAATCTCCTCTGCCCTGGGTCCCTGAACTGCTATTTGAGAAGTGTCATTTGAGATATTTTTTAATTCTACAGCAAAATTTTTGCCATTTTCAACTATCCAGGCAAAATCTTTTTCTATATTGGAAGCATTAACTACTAACATATAACGTTCAGTTGAGTATTTGTACACCAAAAGGTCGTCAACAACCCCACCATCATGGTAACACATTAAATTATACTGAACCTGAAAATTTTTCATACTTTTGACATTGTTAGTCACCAGATTTTGCACAAAAGCTTCAGCCTCTGATCCAACTACACTTATCTCTCCCATATGGGACACATCAAAAATACCTGCGGCCTGCCGGACAGTCTGGTGCTCCTCAATTATATTTGAATACTGTACCGGCATCTCCCAACCACCGAATTCGACTATCTTGCCACCATATTGTTCGTAAACTTCAAAAAGCGGTGTTCGTTTTACATCAACCATTTTTCAAATTCCCTCCTTGTGAAATTTTGCGTTAATAGAAAAAAGGGAGCATAGTTTTACCTATGCCCCCTGTCATTCCTGAGAGATTGGACCAACCAGACTGCGAATCTGGGGTCTTGCCCCGTCGGTGTTATTCTCACAATGTAAGATAACATTTCCAGAGATTCTGTCCTGATGCAGTCCTTGGGCCTGAAAGTTTCATTGCTGGCTTTTTGCAACTTGCTCCTTCGGCTTTCCTTAATAGTAATCAGGAAATCTCCTACATCGTTCATCCAGTACTTTTTCAGTTTTCTTTACGTATAATTTATATTACGACGTTAACCTCAATATTCCTTCCGACCGTCGTAAAAAAAGTTAGTTATTTTTGCCACAATCACTACAACCGCCACATTTATGATCATTTCCATTCTGATGAGGACAGTCAACATCAACTGGTTCTTCGGAATACACTGTCTGAATGACCATATCTTCACCACAATTATCACAGTGCCAGACTTCACCTGACTTGTGTTTACAACAACCTACAATAATGTCTGACTTATATTCAACTTTGTCAGATGAACAGTTAAAACAACGAACTGTACGCATAAATATATCCTCCTCTGGAAAATGTTTCACGTGAAAAAATGCTATATTATGTTATTTTACTGTTTGTTCTCAAATTCCAGTTACATCAAATTTTTCTCCGAAAAGCATCATTTTGAATTGTGTTTGGCGAGTTTTAAAGAATAATTTTGCTCTCTTTGTGAAAAAGATATTTTTCACAATATCCATCTATTTTCCCTGTATATTCTCCTCTTTAATCAAAAATAATTTACTTTTTCAAACATTTTTTTATTATTCAAATTATACTTATATTAAAATCCGTAAACTATTCCGATCCAGCCTTTATTCTGATGAGTACCCCAGTCCAGATAACTCTGACAGATCATCTACTCGACGTCAACCTGCGGCATTCCCTCTACTATGAAAATCGAAACCTGTAGTTCTTTCAATCTACTCAAAAATGTTAACCTGACTATATTATTGTTACAGATTAAAAATTGACCCTTCATCAGTAGTCTATGGAAATTCCCCCCGAATAATACAAACTCTATCTCACCAGTTTTCCGGATTTAAATACCATCTGTACCTCAAATAGATCTTCTATATTCTCTACCGGATTACCGGCAATTACTACCAGATCAGCAATTTTACCTTCTGCAATAGTCCCATAATTCTCTTCGATACCCAATAGTTCAGCACCTACTTTAGTTGAAGCTATGAGAGCTTCTATTGGTAACATACCAGCATCTACCATCATTTTTAGCTCAAAAGTATTATTACCGTGAAGATTGAATGGGGTTCCGGCATCTGTTCCCATAGCGATTTTGATTCCAGCTTTACGGGCCAATCCAAAACTTTTGAAGTGACTTTCAATTATTCGCTTGGATTTTTCCACAGCATAGGCCGGAATGCCTTTTTCTATTCCTGCCTCCACAATCCAATAAGGTGCAGCCAGAGTTGGTACCAGATAGACATCATTTCTGACCATTAACTCTATAGTCTCTTCATTCAAAAAAATGCCGTGTTCGATAGAATCGATACCCGCCAATAGAGCATTTTTGATTCCTGCTGTACCCTGTGCATGAGTGGCAGTCTTTCTCCCTGCCTTATGAGCTTCTTCAATGGCTGCTGTCATCTCGTCCTTAGTTAATTGGGGAGAACCAGGTTCTACTCCTCTGGTCATAACTCCTCCAGTAGCCATTATTTTGACCACATCTACTCCAGCTTTCAACTGTTCACGGGCAGCTTTGCGGGCATCTTCCACCCCATCGGTCTCCCGACCGATAGAATATCCATGACCACCAGTCATTGTAATAACCTTACCCGCCACCTGCATCCCCGGGCCAGAAATAAGTCCAGTATCAACAGCATTTCTTAACTCCAGGTCTAGATAATCTTTTCCACCCAGATCCCTGATATATGTAATTCCTGCAGCCAGTGTTCTCTCAAGGTTTTTCACTGCTCTTAATGTTGTATATGGACAACTCTCTTCAGCCAGATTTTTAAATGGATCACCGGAAGCATCCAGAATACAGTGTGTATGAGCATCAATCATTCCCGGAATAACAGTCATTCCACTCAGATCAATCACTTCTGCACCTTCGGGAATCTCTAAATCTCCCATGCGTGCTATCTTAGTAAACCTTCCCTTTTCGACAAAAAGAATTGCCTGTTCAAGTATTTCCAATCTGTCACAGGTGACCAGACGCATTCCTGTAAATACTTTGATCATAGTTAAAACCTCCTCAGATTGATGTTATACAAATAGAATTTTTATCATATTAACATAACAAAGCGAAATTTTCAACATGGACAACTACATTTTTCCCGATTATTCTCACCTGGAGATAGACCAATAGGGATCGAAAGACTTCTTTTCAGAAATATCGTTAAATCTCTATAATGGTTATTAATCTCTTAGCTGGACAGATTGTTTTCGAAGCTAACCAGATTGATGTATTACTCATTCAATCAAACTATAGTGTCTTTTCAACCAGGCACTCAAACCGTCTAGACCGGGAAAGATTGTTCGTTCATTTATATTAGCCTGATCCAATTTATCTCTGATCTCTCTTTTTAGTGCTCTGGGAATGATTATCCGAAAATAGTATTCGGGACGAGCTGTTAACCATTCACTTAACAGTCCATTAGGTTTTGACATCATCGAGAATAGTGCATATTGATTAATTATCCACTCATCAATAGACGGTGGTTCCATGAACAGCACAAAGTCTTCTTTTTTATAGCTATACTCTTCCAATTCGTTTAAGTCACCACATATTTTGCTCAACATCTCCACAGTGAAGATATTAGAACCTTCCTCTTCAATGACTTCCTTCAACCTAAAAGGTAATAGTTCATTCAACTCCATAAAGTTGACACACCAGATGACACCGTCATTATCAAATTCAGTAATTTCTGCAGTGGCAAAGTGTAACGCCACATAAGGTGAATAAGTCCAATCAAGGAGTCGGGTAGGCAGACCATGATGCTGAGCCAGAGATAACCATTCCCATGTTGAATCTCTCTTTAACGGCACTGTATTTTTTAATGAATATTTGCGGAAGTTCCGTAATAGGTGTTTTTCCAGTTTAACATAATCTCCTCCCATCCGCATTAAACTGGTCATTAACTGGTGATCTTTATTTGCCATCCCCCGATATGCATATGGTGAGCGATAACGATTAATCCGTTCATCCCACGTATTGTGAAATAATACTTCCTGTAATTCCCCCCAGGATTCTGGAATAATATCTTTTTTCATCTGTTCCTCCCCCATTCTTTAAATAAATAACTTACAGGTAGTATGTCTAAAATTAACTTCCCCCAGTATTATAAGTTTTTCTTCGCTTTTTTTTAACTAAAATCCTCCCAGTTAAAATAAATTTAACGTTAATTCAAAATGAAGGAATTCGTGATGCTAACTGATAAAAAAAACACCGGAATAATATCCAGTGTGTTATCAGTCTCTATGCTAGACAATCATTTCTGTTTTCTAAAGAGCAGTCTTCCCAGTAAAGGACGTTGAATCGACACTGCTTTTTTGGGACACAGTTCCTGACAGCAAAAACAGCGGATACATTTATCCAGATCAGCTTTTACCCCTTTCTCCATCCTGGTGATAATCTGAGGCGGACAACTGCGAATACAATCTCCACATTGAATACAAATCTCTGGATCAAAGATCGGTTTTGGCTTCAGTGCCCGGGTTACCCATTGAGCAACAAAATTCGGTAAAAATCTCTCAAGCAACTTTGCTGAATAGCTAATATCTGGCGATGCGAATTCTGTAGGTTGTAGTTCCTGCAGTGGAGTTCCCAAAAGTTCGATCTCATTTAATAAAGCTACTTGTCCTCTTTCACCAGCCGCTTTAATAGTTGGAATTTTGTCCTGTTTGATCTTAACCAATTCAGCTACAGCCACATCAATAGCAAAAGGATTAGAACTGATTAATAGAGTATTCAACTCGATAGATTTACCACCGGAAGGGCCTTCTCCTTCCATCCCAATTATTCCATCCGTAATGGTCAGATCTGGAGCTGTGGCTAAGGCGATATCAATTAATACATTGGAAAAATCATTAATATCCTGCATGTTCAAATGATACTCAGCTTTAATCAATCCCGGAATAGCACCAAACATATTTTTGACTCCCCCGGTCATTTTTGTCATCCCATGAGTTTTCAACTTGGGGAGATTAATGATTACATCAGCATCATCAATAAATTTACCCAGAGTAAGCGTTTTCAAAATCTTACCCTCTGGATTTGGACGTTCGACAGCACCAAAATCCCAGTTCAACTCAACACCGGTCGCATTAGCTACCCCTTCCATACCAGTTCGACGATAGACCCGCTGCAGTAGGGCTTTAGTAAATGGACCTCCTGGACTATCGCCAATCACAACCTGACCCTGGGCTGCCTGAACAAGCTCTGTAACTGCCTGAACTACTGCCGGATGAGTGGTGGTTACTTCTTCAGGTTTTTTGGCCATCAAAAGATTCACCTTTAATAAAACCCGCTGACCCGGTTTTACAAAATGCTCAATCCCACCCCAGGGTTGTAAACCTTCCTGCAAAATTGTTTTAATCATATTGACTTCATAGCGTTCACAACGCATCACCATAACTCGCTTGTCCTGTAAATTCATTGACCGTACTCTCCTTCATTAGTAATGATAATTAAACTGGCTAATATTTGATCTAAGGTCACACTATATTTATCATAATACTGAGTAATGGCTTGAGCACCAACTAAATAGACAAGATCATTAGCTTGAACCAGAACCAGTACCATCTTCAGAGTAAGACCTTTCTCAACCTTTAATAATTCAACCCTATATCCAGGATCTCCTGTTCTATAATCGACCTTACCTTCCTGCAAAATCTTTATGTTCTCCCCAGATCGCAGAATTTGATCAATCAAAGCTGGCCCATCCATCTCCCACCTGGGATCAGAGACAGTCGTGGTAAATACACTAATGGCTTCTCCCTCTTCAATTGTTACAAAAGATGTAAAGGTAAAACCTTGTTCAACAAAACGTTTGATAGCCCACTCTGGTGGATATTTTAAAGAATATCCGTCACGAGAATTTTCATAAATCTCCCATGAACCAGAAGTTTTGATCTTCTCAAACTCCCAGAGAGGTGCATTATCTTGTCTGGTACATCCTGTAACTAATATGAAAAGAATCAAGAGAATAAAAATTATTTGTCTCTTCATCTACAGTTTGCTCCTTTATCTTCAAGTAAATCAGCCTAAGTATATAAAAATTACATAAAATAATTATTAGCTATTCATATAAAGAAAAAATCTCAATATCCTGATAGTAATGAGTGAGGATCTGCCGATAATCAGCATCGCCTACAGCCATAGCATATGCTCCCCACTGGCTTAATCCTACCCCATGTCCCCAACCCTGCCCAACTAACTCGATCCCGGCAGGAACATTCCCGGTAAAATCATCAGGTTTGTGATTATTCTGTTTGATAACAGCCTTGACCAACTCTTCTACAGACTGGGGATTCACCTGCTGTGGACTATGATTGACGATGGTAAATTTAGTGCTCTTCAATCCTAAAGCAAAACGAAAATCGGTCCCCTTCATTACCTCGTCTCCATCATACCCGATTATTTTGATTTTGACAACCCTGTCTGATTGGTCAACCTCAACAGGTTCCAAATCTAAGACTACACCTACATCCACCCCGACAGCCTTTAATAGTGACTCAATCTCTTTTGTCGTAAAAGAGGCCTTCCATTGAAAGTGTGGAGATTGTTGGTCAAAATCGGGTACACTTCTCAGATAGGGTAATGCCCTTCCCCAGACATCTTCACTATTGGCAGTACTTCCACCACCAGCAGCATAGAAATATGCCTGAATAATCTTGCCATCGTAAATACCAACCTGACCTCTGGTGGCTTGCACCGCTGCGGTAGTGTTGGGATTTTCCTTTCTCACTCCATAATAGACCTGTGAGCGCACATCATCATAAAGATCGAATTCTTCCTGTTCTTTAATCTGAGTAAGAGCATAGCATCTGGCTGCTACAGCCTGTGCCTTCAGCACTTCTATTGGCCATCCCGGAGCAATTTCGCTGGGTAAAACGCTATATAGATATTCCTCCAATTTTAAAAAGTTAATCACTCTCATTCCAGCTGTCGTGGGGGTTAGCATAATCTGCCCCCGATAAGGTTGACCATTAACCAGCAAATTTCCCCTGACAGGTGTAATCATTAACGGTCCTTGGACATCAACTGTGGTAAATATCTGCTCACCATGGGCCACTATCGGAACAATCATCCCGATAATCTCCATCTCTCCACTGATAGTCACACTTTTCAGATCTTCTTCTAATAGTATCCTAATTAGCGGTTCTGACTCAATATAGTCATCCTTAAGAGTTACCTCTTCCAAATCTGTTTCAATTACCGCAGATTCAGCGTCAATTCGGTTCTCCTGAAGGGTGTACTCATCATCCAGAGTGGTCGTCTGAGGAATTGTCCGCAGATATAGGTCATCCGCTGCCAGAGCATCACCCACAAAAACGATTAACATCAAGATTAATATTAGAATATGAAGATATGTATTTGTAATATGATTAAAAAAATGGCGGTTCCGGTTCAACGCCAATCTCCTCCCGCTATATCCAATTTTGATTGTGAAAAAATACTTTAGCTTAATAAATCATTTTAGTTAACTTCCTCCTCACCGTCGCAAATTCCTGCTTTTCTATGATAAATTAACGAAAACAATACAAAAGACTGTCCCAAGATTACAGACAGCCTCACTAAAAACTATTATTCCCGGGGGTTCTTGCGTCTGATTGGATAACCTCCCAGAAAAGAAGCAAACTCCGCATGGCGCAATTCACCTCTATATCCAAACTTCACTCTAGATTTACCCGAGAGGAAATAATATCCTGAAATTAAAGCCAACCAACCTAATCCGGAGAAGATCCCAATTCTCTGCTCAGGAATAAACCATAAAGTGATTAAAACTCCTGACAGTAAAACTACTGCTATCCAGGAAGTGTATGGATAGCCTGGCATGGAAAAATCTAGCTCTCCATTGGCCCGGGCTAACAATATGGGTCGATAGAAGATATGTGTTAAAGAGATAATCGACCAGATAAACATAAAACCGAAAGCAGAAATTCCAGTAATATATAAAAACGCACTCTCGGGTGAGATGTAATAGACAGCAACCCCGACATATAAGAAAAACGTAGACGCCAGAACTGCATAGGTAGGGACTTTGGTTCTGGGATTAACCTTTTTTAGCACATGGGGAGTAAAACCACTCTGTGCCAGAGAATAAAGCATCCGTGAACTGGTATACAATCCACTATTCATTCCCGAAAGCGCGGCACTGATTACCACCAAATTCATAATAAACCCGGCAGCGGGAATCCCTATGCGATCAAAGACCAGAACAAAAGGGCTTCCCTGAAGCCCGATATTAGTCCAGGGAATTACTCCCACCAAAACCGCAATTGATCCTACATAGAGAACCAATGTCCTGACGACTATTCCATTAATAGCTTTGGGAACATCTTTTTTCGGATTTTTAGTCTCTCCAGCTGCAACACCGATAACTTCAGTTCCCCCATACCCTACCATAACCATCACCATCGACAGAAGAAGGCCGGTTATTCCTTTGGGGAAAAATCCTCCATGCTGCAGATAATTCGTCGAACCGATAGGTTGTCCAAATAAACCCAAAATTAGTCCACCACCAATGATAATAAATAATACAATTGCCACAACTTTGATAAAAGATAACCAGAATTCGATTTCGCCAAAAGATTCAACACTTCGTAAATTAACCCCGGTCATAACCAGAGAAAAGACTATCCCGAAAATCCAGCCATATTGTCGGGGAAACCAATAACTCATATAAGTAGAAGCAGCCACAATCTCTGCCGACATGACTACAACCCAGGAGAGCCAGTAAGTCCATCCTACTATATAACCTATATATGGACCAAGAGCTTCAGCAGCATATACCCGAAAAGACCCCGGGACAGGATTAGCAACAGACATCTCTGCTAAAGCCAGCATAACCAGCATCATAATTCCACCTCCCAGAGCATAGGCTAGAATAACTCCTGGCCCTGCCAGAGACACGGTGGCTCCACTACCCAAAAACATCCCCACACCAATTACTCCACCAATCGAGATCATCGTCAAATGCCGTGATGTTAAACCGTGACCTAATTCATCTTTCTTCTCAGTCATACAAATCCCCCTATCTGTTTACTAAATCTAGTTTCTACAGATAGACAAAATTTTATCAAACCTTTAATTCAGTTAGCCAGGATAATCTATCCAGATTTCCATTTATTTGCATTTAGTTATGTTGATCGAATTATAGCGAAATAAACAATATTGGTAGAAAAAACTCTATAATCCCCACAATTATAGGTTTTACAGATTCAATCATTGGTTATCATAATCTTAGTAAACCAGTACAGAGGATGTGAACAGAATGAGAATAGAATACATCTTTTCCAACGGTTCTGAAGAACAATATTGTGAATTAGTAGTTGATGATGGAGATGTAATGCTGACTTTTAGCAAGAATGATGACTCTTATGAAGCTGATGGTCGGATGGATGAAGCAGATTTGAGCAAACTCAAAGAACTTCTTGCAGTGATCGAATGGAATAATATTCAGACCCAATATGGAGAAATAAATTATGAGCACTACTATCATACTGTTTTAATTGACTTAAATGAAGCACAAAGATATGGAGTAACAATTGAAAGCACTGCATATAACAAACTACATAAAGACCTGGATAAACTCATCTACCACCTGATTCTGATGCAGGGGAAATATTTACAAAAACATGGAGGTAGGTGCAATCCAAAACGGATGCCTTTTCCGTATTCCTTGACTTGTGACAAAAATGAAGAAGTCACTAAACGAATCTTACAAGATTTTATCATGGAATCAAGAAGATCTCCTGAAGATATTACAAAGTTGGAAGGAGAACTACGGGAACGATGGAAGAATGCATAATCGAAAGGGTTTTCTGAATCATTCAGAAAACCCTAATTCTTTTACTCAATATTCAAAACCCGGGCAGGATTAGTAACTGTTAATTGGGTAATAATCTCATCCGGGATACCACTAGCTTTACACAATGGTAAAAATTCAGTGAAGAACAGATGATATGGATTAACATATTTACCTTTATCTTTACCAACCACATACCAACCTCTATCCTGAGAGAGTAATAACTGATCTGTCAAACCTTCAGCGATTAAAGTTTTTAACATTTGCAGATGATTCTCGTAAGGAATATAACCGATTGAATCGATCTGCAGCCAGACACCTTTTCGACCCATCTCTATCATTGCGGGAATATCTTGTTGGCAATCAGAATGAGTCCAGATGTATCTGTCAACTGGTAAGCCTTCTTCTGTGATAATCGTATATGCTTCTCTCATAGTTTGCGGCAAGATTGTATGAGCCTGAATGGCCATGCCGGTCTTAAGACTCGTTCGAATACCTGCCCGCAAAATCTTCTTCTGATCATCTGAGATAGCGCCATCATCTAAGGCAACTTTAATAAACCCTGGTCTAATGCCGGTACTCTCAATCCCTTCAGCAAATTCTGCAATCCACAACTCTGCGATCTGATCAATCTCCATGGTTCGCATAATTGTTGGAACAGCGTTAGCCTTAAAAGTACCCGTACAGGTAATAAAATACATTTTGGATTGTAGAGCACATTCTTTCAATACCAGCACATCTCGACCACTACCTGCAGGGGTGGCATCAACAAATGTGTTACAACCTGCTTTGGATAATTCTAACAGATAAGGCAGCATAGTATCTACTATCTCCTGACGATCATAGTGCTCTTTGTGAAGAAAGTCAGCTCCACTGTAGTCAGTCATCACATGTTCATGCATCAAAGTCCTTCCCAATTGATCCGGGGATATCGGACCTAGCGCTGTATGAATCATCTAATTACCTCCCTTCAAACTAGTAGATCTGTTATTAGTTCTTATATGTTGGGTATGGTTATAATATTTGATGGGTTAGATTGTCTGAGGAATTCCGGAAACTTCCTGCAATATGTTTTATATAAATATATACGACATATTTCTCTCCAGTTCCTTCCTACTAAGGACTCATCCTTTCCTCTACTTAAAGCATAAGGTAAATTAGATAAGCTTTAAATATGACTATCAATTCTTCCCCTTAAACAAAAGGTTTGCTGCCTATTTTAGTCAGAACTTTATTCTTCAATGCTCCAAATATCCAGGAAATACTGGCAATCGAAGTATACATCCATTTATAAGGAATCGGTGGAGTAGCCATATATTCAATAGCCTCTTCAGGAATCTTATCTTCTTTTTGAACAATTGACTCAACTACCAGATCCAGTGCATTGACAATGTTAGTACCTATACCACCCAATTCACTTACTGGCTTACCGTGAACAACTCCCCCCATACCTAGTGACAGTCCTCCCATCCAGTGTATTCCTGCCTCTTGTGCAAATTGTTCACAGATAGCGAGAGCCCATTCATTATGGCTAGCTTCCGGAAAACCACAGTTAACTATAGCGATTAATTTCTGATTATTTACCTGAGACTTCACCCTCCGATCTCTAATTAATTCCAGAGTGTTAATCACAGGAGCGGGTAGAGAATCTACATAGAGAGGAAAAGTGAGTAGTATTATCTCAGCATCGTCGATAGTTTTGCAGAAAGTTTGTAGGTCACTGGACTGTACTTCTGACTGAATATTTAATTCTGTAGTCACAAATCCCTGTACTGCTAATTGATCCAATATATAGTGACCTAATGATGCCGATGTACTGGAAGCCCCACCAGGACTACCTACTAATAGAAGGATGTTTCTACTCTTATTCATAATTCACACCTACCTTGCTTAAAAGTGAGTTAATTTTCAGCTCTATCTCCTGAAGACTCTCTCCTGCAGTAAAAACCTGACTGGCATGGGACGGAGAGTGAAAATTATAGGCATTACGTTCGACCAAATTGGTGAATAACTCTGCCTGATCTTTATTATATTCGGAGAATACGCCTATACCTATTAGAGATGGATATTTCTTATAGCGAGGTCGATGATGAACTTCACCATGATATGTTCCAAAGAATGGTGATATTAAAGAGATATTTCTATCCAGAGCTTTTTTTAACTGAGATGAATATCCTCCAAAGGTCACAGGGGTCAAGTAGATTATGATATCAGAATTAATAACCTCTCTGGCAACCTCCTGAGCGTCGTCTTCAATGATACAGATACCAGGTTTTTTCAACCAGCAGCCAAAACACCCGATACAATTCCCAATATTCTTCTCATGGAGAATAATTGTCTTTATTTGATATCCTGCCCCCTTTAGAAGATCTTCAATAATTTTCGAGAATTTACTCAAAGAATATTCAAAACTTCTCTCACCGTTAAGGATTAAAGCTTTCATTTTTTTACCTCCAATCAGATAGTATATGAATATTTTACCATATTAGTGGTCAATTGAACACCTGTAATTGTTCAGGTTAATTTATTTAACTCAATATTTACTTCCAATACATCAAACCTCCAAAGATTATTTACCATTTACTTCTACATTTTTATTGGATTTTCCTGTAGAAGAGAAAAAATACCTGCCCGGATTGGACAGGTATTTTAATAATCATTATACGAAAATGTACTGATCTGGTCAAGTTCCTTTATAAGACTCTTCATCAATCGACAAACTCAATGGACTTAATCCAGATTATCTATTACCCAGTATCCTGACCACTCAAGCGACTGGCTGCTTTCATCATTACAATAAGTCAATCAGGATGGGTTTCAGTCTCCTACAAAACGGAGCTATCATTGTAACATAAAGATCAAGAAGTATGGGTGATTTGTTGCAACAGAAGTTTCAGTCTCCTACAAAACGGAGCTATCATTGTAACATTATTGAGTTCCACGCAATTGATTTTTATGATAAAGAGTTTCAGTCTCCTACAAAACGGAGCTATCATTGTAACCGCAAAATCATCCCCCGACAAACGACGCAAATACGCCATCTTGAGAACCCATTTTACTCAAAAACATTCTGTCACCTTCGCAAATCTCTTTTTGGCTGAAAAAGTAGGGGTATTTGCAATTCTAATCTAACCCCATTTAGCACAATTATACCATAATTTCAGCAATCTACATAAATTAACTCACAATTTCCCACGTATCCTTTCTAAATCCCTTTCAAGTTAGTTCTTAATCCTGATAAACATTTTATATTATCCATTATTTTCCACTTAAAATCCATTCCAATTGCCGATTTGCGAAAGTAACATTATCTTCTTCCTAGTATATATTCTCCACAATCCGGCACCTGTTCTTCTTACGGATTTTGCCAATCTACTAACAGCATAGCTCAGATTCCTTCAGATTAAAACCATAGCCCAATTTCAGACTAGCGTTGATTTGCTTCTTATCTCAGAGTAGTTAATTCTACTCTATAACCACAATGAAAGCTGGACAACTTTCCCTAACATTGCAAAATATTGATTACCATTATCTACAAACCATAACCCCAATTTCCTGTTACACATTCAAACCCAGATACTCAATTCAACTAGTATTCCAAACTTTACCCAGTGATTAAGTCCATCCAGTACATCCTACAGACAAACTCGATGGACTTAATCTGATAATTATCTATTGACAGTTCCTGACCACTAAATCGACTGGCAATCTTCATCTCTCCAAAATTCTCCTGTGGGGAATAATAATATCTGACTGAGATAGAGAAGAATTGGATAGCAAGATGGTAATCAGGACAGATAACAGAATTTCTGCATCTGCTAGCAATTCAATTTTGGATTTTCATCATTATCCACCTCAGTTACTGCATAATTTTTGAAGAAAGAACCCAAACATAAATGAATATTATGGAGCAATGTTAAAGGTAAGTTCGCAAAGACATGCCAGATATATTTTTCCAGAGAATCAGATTTTATTTTTTTAGGAGAATAGATAATCAGAGGAATAATTTTATCTTTCTTCTCTTTGGAAAAATCGCATAAATCTCCAACTAATTTTTCTAATTTAGAATCTTTTTCTTCAGTAATCGGGCCATATATTATTAACTCATTTCTTTGAAAATCTATCTTTTCATAATTCCTTCGTTTTTCAATCTGATTAAAATGCGGTGTTAGATAGGACTCAATTTTATTAGCTTTTTCTTCAGATTCAGATATAATTAAGATTTTGATTTTTTTGTTTACAAATTTATCTATTCCAATAATTTGCGTTTCTAGTTTGATTCTTTTTCTCTCCAATTCTTTAAATTGTTTTTCAAAATGTTCTTTTTGAAGATTCAATTCTTCTAAATCTTTTTCGGTTTTTTTAATCTTTCTTTCTATATCATTTTTAACAGTAGCCTTCAAAGAACCAAAGGTAGAATATCCCAAAAACCCCAAAATAGTAGTCGCCACAGTTATCATGATCAGAATTGCCATTTTCACATTATCAAATGTATCTTCCATATACTCTCTATATTCGAACAATTCATCTCGCAAATCATTGCGATACTCAATAAATTCATCAGATATTAACTTCAGTTTTTTCTGCTCTAAACTCAGATTGATCAGTTCCATAATCTCAGCTTCACTCAATGTACGGGATAATCCTTCAACTTTATTCTGGTCTACTGGTTGAGTGTCATCCCCATAATCTACTGCTTCATCAGCAAAACTGACTACTGTCAGGGTAAGCAGGATTAGTATCCCCAGAATCACAATTTTAGATATGGACTTATTAGCCATATTTGTGACCTCCTCACTTTCATTGATATCTAGCCTTCAAAACAAAGATACTTTAAATCACATCTAATTTAGCCCAACCCAGAGGACTTAGTAGCTGATCATTATCCCAAATGATTTTTCTGGTTTTAGGGAATAGTGGAAAATCTCTATCAGAAACTACTCTACCCCATTGTTGACGCAATTTTGGTTCCAAGAGTAACAGCATTGTCATCGAATTCAAGCCCGAACCCCATCCAAGACGAAAATTAACCTCTTCAGTCGGTCTCCGATAATAATTTAAGAGCGGATTAATACTGATCCGTGTTTTGGAGTGATTATCTATGCGATTATTTAAGGCAAACTCAAAATATTTGTATTCATCAGCAAAAATCCCCTTGCTCAACTGTTTCCAGAAGGAAAATATGTCTTCTATATCTTCAAATGGTAAAGATTCTGTAGTGGAGCCAGACTTAAAGATATCATAAATGTGTTCATCGATGGAGATCTCAAATTCAACCTCTGTCTCTGCCGGTAGACATTCAACGAATACGCTGGCCTTACAATACAGTTGGCTTTCATTATTAAAATTTAAAACTTTAATTTCCATTATTGTAGTTTGATTTTGAGATAGCGAGTTTGAATCTGAGACTTTGATCGCTCTCAATAGATCTTTATGAGGATTTTCAACCTTACCCAGCCCCCTATAGTTCAGATAGAAATTTTGCAAAGATTGGCGTTCAATATTATCAAGAAAAGCAATATTATTACCTTTTTTGTGTTTTATAGATTCTATCTTTTGTACAACCAGTTTATTATATTGCTTAATATTGTTCATCTTCATCTTTTGCAGAATTCCATAGAGAATTCCTGTTCGGAGAGCACCTTTAACTGCAGATCCTGGAACATACGGTTGTTGATAGATATCTTTAATAAAGGGATGATACTCCCGAAAATAATTTTGAGGAGCAACCTTAATAGATTCTTTAGAAATTCGGTTTAAGGCTTCTTTATTAAGCAGATTTTTATCTTTTAATAGGTCCTGAGGACTTCGATACTTTTTTCCCAGTTGTAAAGAAAAGAGATCTAGAAGATTTTTCTCCTGCAAAAATTCGAAAAAAGCTTGTTCGGATATTGGATACAGATAATTTCCGTACCTGATATAATCAACAGGATTTAATGTCTGAACAGATCCTCCAATAAATAATGGACTTTTTAAAGTCATCCTAATTTTGTATTTCATTTTGCTCACCTCCGAATCGGAACAGTGAGAGCCAGTCCATAACGGTAAACACGATGATATTCAGCCCTCAACCAGTCTTTTGGTGTCACATCAACAATTCTTCCCTCTAACTGTGTTGGAAATACAGAACCTTCAGTAAACATACGACAGCTTTGTTTTTTCAACTGAGCATCAATAGCCGTCGAAAAAATCCAACCTCTCCGCTGAATCAGATTGTAAGCGGATTCGACCAACATCTCGTGGCTTATCTCACCTGGTTTTGGATTTACCAGGGATAAAGTACACCATGCCTGATCATCTGGGGAAGATTGAAATAATTCTTTCCATAAGGGGACATTTTCGACATTTATCCATTCGGGTATAAAAGCACCATATCCAATGCTCCGTTTACCGCCTATTCCCGAATCAGCAAGCAATGAGACCACCGCCTGCAGTTTGTCAATTATACTATCATCCAATTTGAACAGACAGTATAGTCCACAATTTTCCTGATATTTAACCAGACCACAGTGATATATGTTCGACTTTAGGTTATCTCTATCCAGAGATACTTTTGGTGTAACATATTCAACAAAACAGTCCTGATATTCATCACTTACTTCACTAACTCTCTGATAGATGTTTAACTTTTCACCTTTTACCCACTGAAGAAATATTTCTAAAGGAATATACTTGGCCTTTCTCACCCTTTTGCCATATTCAGCAATATCTTTTGGAGTAATCTGAACATCAGGTTCAGTTATTGGACGAGGTAAATAGTATGTATCCCTGCCAAAATAGAATAATGAAGATAATAATAGACTACTATTCCCATTTTGCATCGGTTCTAATAAAGTCTGTTCTAAATCATCACTGCCAAACAGTTCAACCCAACCATTACATAACGCACTAAAAAAACTATCCGAATGAAGAATAGAACTCACTCCTTCGATGCCAATTCCCGCCTCTCCAAAATGAACTGGACCAGTAAAATTCAATTTTAATAAGTACAGATTCATCAATCATCAGTCCTTTGATTATTCTCCTTGAATACACTGCATATCTCCGCTAAAATATTATCTTGATCATCTAAATAGATCTCCTTAGATTCAACATCTTCTCCCTCAAGATAATAGTCACTATTCCTTGGCCATAATTTGATATCTGTAAATTTAATCTTTCCATGTCCCCGAGAACCGTTGCCTCCTAATGCATCATCTTCAAGTAAGCGGAGTATCGTAAAAATATTCTGCAGATCCTGAGCAAGCTCATCAAGATTTTGGACATTATAAACCATTGAAAAGTCAAATGCTGAACCTTTGGGAACACGTTCATATTGCCTGGGAGTTGCTTTTGCGGTAATACGATGGATGTTGTTCTCGGTCTTCCATTCGGCATATAGTAAATCGGTTTCTATAGTTTCTAGACTCTGAAGAGTTTCTTTCGTTAAAAAAGCATCCCGAACTATCAATCTTGATGGTATATTGTCCTCTTTCTTACTGATCGATCCAAATAGGCGGCAAATACAACAGCTTTTATCTGAACACTCATGACGCCCTTTTCTCGTATCTAGACTTTTAGGAGTGATATTCTCAAATAAGGCTCTCATCTTTCCTTTCAGTCCAGAACCAGGTATATAGGGCTGAAAGGTAAGTGGGTCACGAATAATTGCATTGTTGATACCTCCAATATCCAGATTACCGCCAGATCCTCCAATGTGTAATCCGGATTGACATACTATCTGACCAGTAATAACTATCTTCCCAAGTAATCTTTTTTTATCTTCTGTCATCATCTATGACCCCCTTTTTGATGAGAATTTTTTATTGGAATTCCGCCTTTTCTGACGCTCTTGATTCGCCTCTTCAGTATAGAACTTGTGATATGCTACAATACTCTCATAAAACCTGGCTAATTTTTTAAAAGATTCCCTTGTTTTAACCTGATCAATTATTGGAACTAGTATCTCATATAAATTTTTCAAATTATAATTCCTACTAACCGCATAGGCTAATTTAGGTTTAAGAAAAAGCATTTTCTCCCTAAGCGATGAATCATCAATCTGATATAATTCAGTCTTTATCCGATTAATGTAATCTAAAAATTTACGCAATTGACTTGTTCCAACACTGTTATCTCCAACATTTTTAGCAAGATCTCTTGCTATTTTTGAAGCATATTCTACCAGATCTTTAGCATCTATCTCTGCAAAGTCAGTTTTAATTTTTTCAATCGTCATCTTCAACACCTCCGCGAATTAATAATTCTACCCAGGTTAACGGTACAAGAAGTTTACTAATAAAATCTTCATTAAACAGCACATTCTTTATTCTCTGAAATCCTGCTAAAACTCCTTCTTCTACGTGCCTTTTAGATAATTCTTTTTCTGTCCGCCCGACTAAATAATAAATTTTGGGCAAATACCAGATCCCTTGCCGTAACCATAAATCATACATAATGAATAGCTGACGGAGAAAGGAGCGAGAGATCAATAACTTAAAGCGATTTTCCTGTTTATCAAAGAGCGACATTTGAATAAACATGGGTTTTAAGAACTCTTCCATAATAATTGCCAATTCACTCCAATGATAGGTAGTCTGTCTTTTCCGTGGGTTATCTTTTGAAGCTGATATGGGTATCTGAAATAAGGTCAAACTATCCCGCTGGTTATCCTTAGCACGGTTTTCAGCTTTACCGGCAAGTTCTGCCATTTTGTACAATGGAAATATTGGTTCTGTAACAATTGCTCCGCCAGATATAGTAACTCTCTGATCTGTATATCTCTGAAATGATTGGTTAATATCAAAAGCAACTTCTACGACATCGTTCCAGGAACCAATGATAAAAAGATCGTCACCACCCGCATAAACTATGGATATCTTCCTTTCACGAGACTCTTTACCAAAGGTCAATGGGGATAGATCTTCACCCAAATCTCCCTTGCAGATGGAGTTAATGAATATTTTGAAAAAATAAGTCATCAGGCGAGAAAGGGTTGCCATACCAATCAAGTTACGATATTTAGCTGGAAGTTTTGAACTAAAAATAGAACCCAAATGATCTACATCCATTCGTAATGTACCAATCCGATCTGCACCGATTGCTGATTTAGCAAAATCATCAAAATCGAAAGACTTATTATCATTTTGTGCAAAGTAATTACCCAGGTATAGTGGGGTAAGTGAAAAATTTGACTGTAAATAGGCGTCAAATTCAAAGTTGTTGATTACCCACCCCTGACTGAAGACCATCGTTGAATCCAACGATTCTTTTAACAGATAGATGGTATCCTGTAATCTAAGATAGCACTCTGTATCAACAGGTATTGAGTCTGTTATCAGGATATATTTGGCTTGATTAATCCGTTCTCCCCATTTGATGAATTTATAACACAAAGGACAGACTGATTCATCCCCTTCCTCATCAAATTCTACAAAACTCAAACCAGACTGCTTACAGATACAGCAAGATTCAGTTCCTTCTTCCACTGGCTCAAATTCCCCCAGAAGAAATTCTGCAAATGCTGATTTCTTCTCTTCATTCAATAAATCACCTATCTTGCTCCACAAAACACTAAAATTTTTCTCCTCCTCATCCCGCTGTAAGTATGCTGAACCAAAATCTAACCAGTTCATCGCAAGAAATAGATTACCTTGATGTTCTCGATAAATCCAGCGGTTGAATTCACTCCGCCATCGATGAAGCTTGTCTTTGACCTCCGGAGTATGTGGAGCGATGAGATAAAATTTAGCACCTCCGCTAAATACCAGATTAGCTCTGGTCAGCTCTAATTCCTGTAAAATACTAAATATTATATGCTCAGTTAGTAATTCCAGGTAGAATGATCTGGCTCTTAAGGTCTTCAAAGCAGATTTGGACGTGATGGTGTAAATAAACCTTTGAACTCCCGAAATATCCCCACCAATTAAAAGATACGGTGTATTGGAATTTAGTGACTCATGGAGCAGACAGCTACTGATGGCAACATGAGTTTTTATCAAATCATAAAAAGAGGTTTCCTGATCAATCCCAATAAAAGAGGTATATTTTTCTAAGAGAACCAGGGCAATATTTGGTGTCAAGTCATCAATTTTTTTCAAATCCTGTTCAAACGCCTGTTTCCACTGATTCAACTTTGCTCTTGAAATATTAGAGGAATTCTGAGTATAAATAGGTTGATTAGTCAAAATATCATAATCAAAATAGGACTTACTGCTTTTCCCTCGATTTATGTTATGTTCAAGGGTTGTGAAAATAGACCGAATTGGCGATAATTGGGTACACTTATGAGGATAAGCTAATAAGTTCATCGATTTTTGAGAAATTGTTTCTATGATTTTCCGCTCATCATTAGACAATCTGCTAAGTATTTTTGTTTTAATTGAAGTCAAATCAATGGATAAGGAAGCACTTGCCACAAGCTTTTCAATCTCATCCAAAAAAATCTTACTGATCGCATGATCAACAATCAATATCTAACACCTCCCGTTATTTTTTATAAAGTTAAAAGATAAATGTAAGGAGAATTTTACCTACAGACTAAATTCTCCATTTTACGTTGATTTCCTTTAGTTATGGAATTATTTTCTTTATTAAATTGTTGATTAATTTAAGTCTCGTCAATCTGCGACAAAATATATATTTTATTGTTGAATCCAAATATCCTTCTTGCTAATCATCCACTGGTATAGAAAAAACCAACCTCCTCTGGTTGGCTTAACAATTTTCTTTATACGGGCAACCCTCATAACAATTAACTGCTTTATCAGGGTCTATCTCTTCGTAAACCATTCGCATCTTACGGTCTCGCTCCTCAATAAACCATTGTCGAAGTTCATCATCAATGATATAGAACTCTTTGTTATACCTAAGACGACCATTGAAAAAATCTGGATACACAATACACCCAAGGTTCATTGGAACAGAAGTAAAAACCTCCATTGCCAGAGCAGACCCCGTAAGGAATAAACGATGAAATGATCTAGGTTCACCAAATTGAATACTTATCACCATCGGTGGTGTAAAGTTAATAGCATCTATGCCTAGATAACTGGGTAATCCTAAAAAAGAACCATCTACTTTATACCCTACGATAATAGGGATTGCTCTAGCAACTAATGAGTCTTCTCTGCTATAAAGCTGTTTTACCAGACTCTCCCGTACACGAAAACAGATTCGTTGACTTTCAAACTCCCATAAGAGTTTGATTTTATTCCAGATATCCGATCTTAATTGTTTATCAGTAAGCTTATCAAGTTCTGATAGTACAGTCTCCTCTACTTGTGAGATCTGCTGCAAAGCGTAATCAAGCTCTGATATACCGTGCACATAAATTAGACGTTTTGCTCTTTGAATCAGAACGGTTAAGGTGCTGCATAGCATTGCTTCTTCGATCATCTTATCGGATGGATCGAGTTTAATTTCTTTAACCCGACTCAAAAAAAGATCTCTGCCACTCTCACAATATTGAACTGCTATTTCAGGTAATGTTAAAGATTGTTCATACATCTTTTCTAAAGGTGCTCGATGCCAATTCCATCCTCTTAAATCGTCACTAATTACCAGCTCTCGTGAATGTGGAAGAATTCCCCTGAATAATTTTTCTCTCTCTTCATCAGTAAAGAAATACACTTGATTACCTCCTATACATCTCCACAATAATTCTGGTATTCACAATCTCTACAACGTTTATCTGCAAATTTAGTATCAGGAAATCTCTCTGCCCTAATCAGGTTACGAATCTGTGATATAGTTTTGATAACATAGTCACGCATTGGTCGAGTGATTATAAATTGTTGGATTTCGTTGGTTGGAATCTGATAGACAAACCCTCTCTTGACTGGTTGATCATAACAATCTTCTAATAATAAGGTGTAGGCTGTTAACTGATATTTATGACTCAGACCACAGAGGTTTATTGAGTTTTTAAACTCAACAGGTATAATCTCCGATGAAGTTCTTATCATCATATCCAAAATACCTGTTAATCCTAAGCGATCTGATAAAAGTTTTACTTTAAAGCTTCTTTCTCCTTTATGAAGATCATATCGCTGTAAAGTCCTCTTTCGTTCTCTAGTCTCAATAGTTCTATGTTCCTCTTCTCCAATTCGCATCTTATAGGTAGTCTTACAGTGAACAGGTTGACAGTATTTATAATAGACTGTTCTCGGGCAATATGTAAATTTTTTAATATCAGTTACGGTTAGCGGAATCTGCTCCATAGGTATTTATCTCCTTTTTCAACTTTATGTCCTTTGAACATATTTGATATAATTGAACATTACCTTCTGTATTGCCTAAACCCCGACGAATTCTCATTATCAGCTCTTCACGTCGATTGTGATTAATCTCCCCAAAAAAAGCACTGTATTGAATTCTTCGCAAAGAGTAATCTTTACAGAGTTCAGCAATTTGATTGCGAACTTTGTCTTCTACAATATCATAAATAAGAAGAGTGTACATAATGCTACCAACCAGAGATAAATGGTTGATATTCACCTTCTTCCCGTAGAGTTACTGCCAGATGACGAGCCTGTTTTTGTAGTATATTCTTCAGCTTGTATTTGTGACCATCATATTTCTCTGTAGAATCCAATCTATCATGGATTCTGTCTGCAATGATTTTCCGGGTATTTATACTCAAACCTTCCTCATCCAACTCAAATTTGATTCCTTTATTGAGAGAAGAAAGTATAGTTCTATCAACAATTGATTGCCGAAACTCTTCGATAAAATCCAGAACCAGCGACGGCTTACCGGAACGGTCAACGTGGATAAAACCGGCAAATGGATCTAACCCTGCTCTAATCAAAGCTCCCCAGACCTTAGTGTAGAGAATGCCATATCCATAGTTTAAAAGTGAATTTACTAAATCCGTTGCTCCACGAGTCTTCCTGTTAAAAAATTCTATCTCTGACGGAAGCAGTTTTCCAAATATTGACCAATAATGCTTAGAACCTAACCCCTCATAAGCCATTAAACTACTCCTGATCTCATCTATCTTAGAATTCGGAAGACTGAGGATTTGATTTATGCATTTATCAATATCCGCGATAACTGTTAATGCATCATTATATAAGCCCCTATCCTTACTCTTTCGATATTTTGAAAAATATTTGAGCAATACTTGTTGATTTGAAAGTTTTCCTATGGAAAATGCTTTAGCTAGTTTAACACTTCGCCAATCATTATAAGCTAAAAGCTGGGCTCGCCTGGTTTTAACCGTTCCCGTCAGGTTAGGACCCATCAAGTTGGCATACGGTTCACCGTTACGTAATAAAAAATTAATTGGAATTCCTCTCTGACAGCATTCCCAGATTAAATCTGTACTGATCGATACTCCTGCCGATAAAATGGAGATCTCTGCAAGGTCATAAAATGGTACTTCATTAATGACCTGCTTTTTGTCTTTGATGATCAATCGCTCACGCTTTTTACGTAGGGAAACACCATAATCCTCAATGACCATCTCAACTTTGCTACTCATTGTCCTCACCTCTTCACAAAGATTATAGAATAATTGTTTACAGAAAATTAGATATTTAAACCTCCAAAATCGAAAAACCTGACCAAGCTAGCTGTCAGGTTAATAAATTTAAGGTTTTTCGTCTCCTACATAGCGGAGCTATCATTGTAACCGCAAAATCTTCTCTCAACAAATGGTGTCAATACGTCACCTTGCAAACTAATTTTCCCCATAAACTCCTCTCCTTTTTCGCAAATCTCTTTTTCACTAAAAAAGCAGGGGTATTTGCAATTCCGATCTAATATCCTTCAGCACAACTACACCTCATATTAAGCCATCTACACAGATTAACTCCCAATTTCCCACGTATCATCTTCCTGGTACTCCTGGATTGCTCCTTATTCCCAATCAGTAGCTTTCACCATCTAATATCTTCCATCCAAAATCCATTAAAATCAGCGATTTGCGAATAACAGTATTCTAACCCTCCTAGCATATATTCTTCACTATTCGCCTCCAATCCTCCCTCCAACCCACTACTTCCAACTTAACCCATATTCTCCCAGACCAAAAACACACCCTTTTCCCACATGAGTAAACTGACCCAGAATCAGATAAGGCAAAAACTCTTCCAGATCTCCCTGGTAATGAGCCAGACCTTTGAAAACCAATAATCGAGAGTTTTGCTTGTTGTCTGTTAGAATATCGTGAACATTTTTGCCAAGATGTTTGATCATTTTTCAGCTTAATACCTATAAATCTATCAATCAACTCCTAGTAATTAATCCAATCTATAGTCAATGAAGATACAATAAAAGTTCTCGAATTAGATTATCCTTGTAACGAAAAAAACGCACAAAAAAGTACGGATATGTCTGCACTGATTTCAGTCTCCTACATAGCGGAGCTATCATTGTAACGTAAGGAACATGGGTAAACCCGAAAAAGTTCGCTACAGGTTTCAGTCTCCTACATAGCGGAGCTATCATTGTAACGTGCATAGTTTTGCACCCGTTGCACAAAGATTTTGCATTGTTTCAGTCTCCTACATAGCGGAGCTATCATTGTAACTTGCAAGGTCAAACTGGTGTTGGGCCATCCATACTCTGGTTTCAGTCTCCTACATAGCGGAGCTATCATTGTAACTTATTTTTCTTGACTTTTTGTTTATTTTAGTTTACAATGTTTCAGTCTCCTACATAGCGGAGCTATCATTGTAACCGGTTGCAGACACCGATGGAATTCATGCGGCTATAACGTTTCAGTCTCCTACATAGCGGAGCTATCATTGTAACAAAAATATCTCGAACTGAGGTCTGAGAAGTATCCAGGTTTCAGTCTCCTACATAGCGGAGCTATCATTGTAACCGCAAAATCTTCTCTCAACAAATGGTGTCAATACGTCACCTTGCAAACTAATTTTCCCCATAAACTCCTCTCCTTTTTCGCAAATCTCTTTTTCACTAAAAAAGCAGGGGTATTTGCAATTCCGATCTAATATCCTTCAGCACAACTACACCTCATATTAAGCCATCTACACAGATTAACTCCCAATTTCCCACGTATCATCTTCCTGGTACTCCTGGATTGCTCCTTATTCCCAATCAGTAGCTTTCACCATCTAATATCTTCCATCCAAAATCCATTAAAATCAGCGATTTGCGAATAACAGTATTCTAACCCTCCTAGCATATATTCTTCACTATTCGCCTCCAATCCTCCCTCCAACCCACTACTTCCAACTTAACCCATATTCTCCCAGACCAAAAACACACCCTTTTCCCACATGAGTAAACTGACCCAGAATCAGATAAGGCAAAAACTCTTCCAGATCTCCCTGGTAATGAGCCAGACCTTTGAAAACCAATAATCAAGAGTTTTGCTTGTTGTCTGTTAGAATATCGTTAACATTTTTGCCAGGATGTTTGATCATTTTTCAGCTTAATATCTATAAATCTATCAATCAACTCCTAGTAATTAATCCAATCTATAGTCAATGAAGGTACAATAACAGTTCTCGAATTAGATTATCCTTGTAACGAAAGAAACGCACAAAAAAGTACAGATATGTCTGCACTGATTTCAGGCTCCTACATAGCGGAGCTATCATTGTAACTGTGTGTCACAGCGAAGAGGACGAGGGCTTCATTTTTGAATTTCAGTCTCCTACATAGCGGAGCTATCATTGTAACTTATAGCAAATCAAAAGTGCAGTCATCAAATAACTACATTTCAGTCTCCTACATAGCGGAGCTATCATTGTAACATTTTCAAGGCGAAATACGAAGAACCTGTTTCTGCTGGATTTCAGTCTCCTACATAGCGGAGCTATCATTGTAACTAGAAAAAATAAATAGCAAAACCCTGCAAAAATTCAGATTTCAGTCTCCTACATAGCGGAGCTATCATTGTAACCGCAAAATCTTCTCTCAACAAATGGTGTCAATACGTCACCTTGCAAACTAATTTTCCCCATAAACTCCTCTCCTTTTTCGCAAATCTCTTTTTCACTAAAAAAGCAGGGGTATTTGCAATTCCGATCTAATATCCTTCAGCACAACTACACCTCATATTAAGCCATCTACACAGATTAACTCCCAATTTCCCACGTATCATCTTCCTGGTACTCCTGGATTGCTCCTTATTCCCAATCAGTAGCTTTCACCATCTAATATCTTCCATCCAAAATCCATTAAAATCAGCGATTTGCGAATAACAGTATTCTAACCCTCCTAGCATATATTCTTCACTATTCGCCTCCAATCCTCCCTCCAACCCACTACTTCCAACTTAACCCATATTCTCCCAGACCAAAAACACACCCTTTTCCCACATGAGTAAACTGACCCAGAATCAGATAAGGCAAAAACTCTTCCAGATCTCCCTGGTAATGAGCCAGACCTTTGAACCCACTAATCGAGAGTTTTGCTTGTTGTCTGTTAGAATATCGTGAACATTTTTGCCAGGATGTTTGATCATTTTTCAGCTTAACTCCCATAGATCTGTCGATCAACTCCGAGTAATTAATCCAATCTATAGTCAATGAAGGTACAATAACAGTTCTCGAATTAGATTATCCTTGTAACGAAAGAAACGCACAAAAAAGTATGGATATGTCTGCACTGATTTCAGTCTCCTACATAGCGGAGCTATCATTGTAACAGAGTGATATGCTTTTTGGGAAAGTCAGAGCATTTGCTCGGGTTTCAGTCTCCTACATAGCGGAGCTATCATTGTAACATCGGCAGCGAAAGAAGTCTCTAATAACGGTGGCGGTTTCAGTCTCCTACATAGCGGAGCTATCATTGTAACCACATAAAAAAGTCAATTTTTCTCTAGCATGGCAACGTTTCAGTCTCCTACATAGCGGAGCTATCATTGTAACGTGGAAGAAATAGAAAAGGGCGAAATAAAGCCCTATAGAATGTTTCAGTCTCCTACATAGCGGAGCTATCATTGTAACTGATCAAATTAATCGAGTCAAAGTCTTTGGTGATAAGTTTCAGTCTCCTACATAGCGGAGCTATCATTGTAACCGCAAAATCTTCTCTCAACAAATGGTGTCAATACGTCACCTTGCAAACTAATTTTCCCCATAAACTCCTCTCCTTTTTCGCAAATCTCTTTTTCACTAAAAAAGCAGGGGTATTTGCAATTCCGATCTAATATCCTTCAGCACAACTACACCTCATATTAAGCCATCTACACAGATTAACTCCCAATTTCCCACGTATCATCTTCCTGGTACTCCTGGATTGCTCCTTATTCCCAATCAGTAGCTTTCACCATCTAATATCTTCCATCCAAAATCCATTAAAATCAGCGATTTGCGAATAACAGTATTCTAACCCTCCTAGCATATATTCTTCACTATTCGCCTCCAATCCTCCCTCCAACCCACTACTTCCAACTTAACCCATATTCTCCCAGACCAAAAACACACCCTTTTCCCACATGAGTAAACTGACCCAGAATCAGATAAGGCAAAAACTCTTCCAGATCTCCCTGGTAATGAGCCAGACCTTTGAACCCACTAATCGAGAGTTTTGCTTGTTGTCTGTTAGAATATCGTGAACATTTTTGCCAGGATGTTTGATCATTTTTCAGCTTAACTCCCATAGATCTGTCGATCAACTCCGAGTAATTAACATCCAATCTATAGTCACAATGGAAATACGACAGCATTCCCAGACGTCGTAAGATATTTCGAAAAACAAGATGGAACTCTGGAATGTTAGCATATTTATCAGCATACTTTATCTTGGTCATAGTTTTATACTCTATAGTCAACTCAAGTACAAGTGGTTCCATATGCTGAAGGTACTTTACAAAATCAACCATAACTTTCTCTGAGTGATACAGCTTATCCTCATCGTTATAGATCTCCAGTTTATCACCATTAAGGGAATCAATGCTGGTTACTGACTTAAGTTCAAACCTACCTCTGCCCTTACCGATTCCCGCCTTACCCAGTTCTTCAAAGGTTAGGACAAAGTAAGGCAGATAATTTATCCCCTTCCCAATCACCATCAGGTTAAAGATCAGTGAATCACCGGCATTATAGTGTTCCCGTTCATCAGCTGGAGGTCGAACAATAAATGGCCGGGGAATATTATTAAACTTGGACATATACTCTGAATTCGGGTCAGGAGTAGTTTCAAAGACGTAGACATAGGGACAACTCTCTCGCAGTAAACACTCCTGACAGGGTTTATTATTATATCGACAGGCAATTTTTTTAAAGACCGATCCGAATCCTCCACGAATTGTTGAACCCTTATATCTTGGTAATTGAAGGTCTTCAACAGCAACCAGTTCAAATTGTAGATTACATACCTTAAACCTTTTCAGTAACTCTCTCATTCAATATCCTCCCATCCAATTTCCAAAATCAGATCTAACTCAATACCAGAATTAACTCAAGATGATCCGAGTCAGTAATTATATAACTCCAAACCTGATCTATCAATTAACCTCCACAACAGTGAGTACTGAACAGATTAACTTAAACATCCAATCAGCCAAAACCCTCTCAATCACTCTTCGGTCATTGAACAGGTTGCGCAACATCCTATTATTAGATCCAGTAAAAGCTGTGATCAATAAATAATTACACTAATCCTTAAAGTATACATTCTTCAATTTTATAGATTATCCTTCCCAATTTCCTTCTGTCGTAAGTTAACGATCTGGGAGAAAGCTCTCCCAGATCGTTAACTCAAGCTATTATCCATCTTCCAGTGGCTCAGCTTAATTCAAATTTTAATTCCAATCATCAACTATCTCTCAATCCTCCACAAAAAAAGTCCATCAAATTCATCAATCGACAAACTCAATGGACTTAATCCAGATTATCTATTATCCAGTAGCCTGACCACTCAAGCGACTGGCTGCTTTCACTGCCTGAATTAGACTGTTCTCCCTGGCGATACCCTGCCAGGCGATATCAAAGGCAGTTCCGTGATCGACTGAGGTGCGAATAATCGGCAGTCCTGTAGTAATATTCACTCCATCATCAAAGGCCAGCAGTTTTACCGGAATATGCCCCTGATCGTGATACATTACTACCACAATATCATACTTACCCTGAACTGCCTTGACAAAGACTGTGTCCGGAGGAACTGGCCCTTCTGCGTTGATTCCCCTGGTCTGCGATTCTTTTATCGCCGGGCCAATCTCTAAGACCTCCTGCATCCCAAAGATTCCCTCTTCACCGGCATGGGGGTTCAGTCCGGCCACCGCTATCTTCGGTTCTGCAATCCCCATCTTCCGCATCGTCTGATCAGCAAGGCCGATAACCACAGCTACCCGTTCTCTGGTTATCCTGCGGCAGGCCTCTTCTATTGCCAGATGGGTCGTAACATGAATAACCTTCAATTTATCTGAATAGAGCATCATCGCATAATCGATGGTTCCTGTCTTCTCCGCCAGGATCTCTGTATGACCCGGATACTTAAATCCTGCCAGATGCATCGCTTCCTTATTAAGCGGAGCAGTCACGATGGCATCTATCTTGCCTTCCAGGGCCAGTTCAATCGCCCGCTCCACATATTCCACCGCTGCCCGACCAGCCTGAGCCTGAACCTGACCTGGCTTTAACTCATTTAAGTCAATATTCGCCAGATCGAGAACATTTACCGTCTGCGGATCTGTCAGCAGATCATCGGGAGAAGTAGCACGATGGATCTGCAATCCATAACCCAGCTGCTCATTCAAATACTCCAGAACAGCAGCATCACCGATTACCAGATGCTGGCCCAGAGGTTGAATTCGCCCATACATAATCCCCTGCAGAATAATCTCGGGGCCAACCCCTGCCGGATCACCCATTGTAATTCCAAAGGTTACTCTAGACATCGACCGATCCCCTCCTTTTAAGATAACTGAAGATCTGTACAAAAGTATCTTCAGCACCAAAAGCACCTGCCTTGGTGACGATCGGTACCGGGGGAAGATTGTCTCCGACAAAAGTTCCTACCGGCACACCGGGTAACAGCTCAGCTTCAATCAACGTAGCCTTCGCACCGATCAGCGAAGCACACTGAATTGCAATATCGCCACCCGTCAGAAACAATCCCCTTAATCCTTCAGTTCCATAGATTCCCTTCGCCACACTTCCCAAGAAATAGGCAATTTTCTGACTGACTTCCAGATGGGATAGTCCATACTCCTGACCAATCTCTCTGGCTGCAGTGACCAGATCGCGGGTTCTGGCAGAACGGATGATCACATCCTGTTGGGTAGCGACTAATCTCTTAACTCTGTCCACAACCCGGCCCAGCTCCTGCTTTTCATCATCGCCCAAAACCATTCGCAAATCTATATCCACTACTTCAACCTTCCAGTTCTCTTCCGCGTATGCGATCTGCCCACGGGTCACATCACTGACACTGCCGGCAATCGCCACCACACTCCCATCACAATTGACAGGTAATTTACTATCTAACAATCCAAAGGCTGTTGGCACACTTTCTGCAAAACCCGCCGAACCGACCAATAAGCACTCCTGATCTAACAACTGCAGACTTTCTGCAATCAGATCCAGATCAGCCTGAGTTATCGAATCCAGAACCAGAATTTCCACTCCAGCTGCAACCTGATCCTGCAGCACCTCAACTAGCCTTGCACTACCCCTGAGCACATCCTGCAGATTAACCGCACTCACCCGTTTCTCAGTCTGTTCCTGAATAATATATGGAACATACGAATAGTTTACAGGTGCTACTGGATCTTTAGCAATTTCGGTCCTCTCTAAAGCCACACCATGAACCAATTGATTACCACCGATAGTTGTTCGACCATTGGACGGGAGGGCGGGAGCCACAACAGCAAGGCTATATCCCCCTGCATCCATGGCTCCTGCAATCTCAGCACCAATATTACCCCGCAGGGTAGAGTCTAACTTCTTATAAATATAATTTACCCCTATCTGTTTTAAAACATCTGTGGCTCTATAGACCTTCTGATAAGCAGTTCTGGCATCATCTGCCCGACTGGTAGTATTCAGCACAATCACATCAATCTGATTATCTATCTCGAAGAGAGCATCTACCTCAGAGGTTACTAAAGTCTTCAGCCCTTTTTTGGCAAACTGAACTCCAGTATCATTGGACCCAGTATAATCATCGGCTATTATTGCTAATCGTTTCATAAGCCACTCACTTCCTAATATAATTTTACGCTATCTCCTGATCACCTGCATTCTTCTTAGACCTTTTCGCAATAAATGCAGTAATTATCGGTGTTAACAGTGCAGTAGTTATTGTCGATGCCGCTACCTGGGGAGTCGCTACACTGGCAACAGCTGTTAAAGATGGATCGGCAACAGCGATCGCCTGTGGAGTTGCAACCGCATTACCTGCAGTACTTGAAGCTGCAGCCCCTGCAACCCCACTACCACCAGTAGCCCGATCAGCCATAATATTAAAGAATCCACCAACCACACTGGTCAAGACACCTAAGAGAACACCTGATAGACCAGCTTTAATCAACATACCGAAGTTAATTCCAGCACCTAACGCAAAGGCAAAGAACGGAATTAACAGTGCACCACCCTTGCTCAAAAACTCTTTCATATCTTTATCCAGATTACCCAGGATCATCCCGACTACAATCGGTAACAGAACCGCTACTAAACCCATAAAAGGAATCTTGGCAATTCCTGCTGTACCCAGAGCGATCATCGTTAAGAAAGGACCATCATTGACAGAGATAATGGCAATAGCTCCTACATCTGTTTTGTCTCCAAACTCACCAGATAGAGCCGCATATAGACCACCATTAGAGTTAGTCATCGCAGCAATCAATGCCAGAGAGGAAAGACCCAACAGATTGTCCCCCATAAATCGGGCAACGATCAAACCAAGAATTACACCGACGACAAATTTAGTAAAAGTAATTACCACACCCTTTTTTAAAGCCTGTGGTGCAGCTTTTAAACTAATTCCCGATCCCATGCAGACCAGAAAGACTCCGATTAAAGGTGAAGCACCTGTAGCGATAGCTGTAGTGAAGCCACCTATCTGTAGAAGTTGTGGAAAGAAAGTGTTAATCAGGGCACCAACGATCAACGGAACAACCATCATACCTCCAGGAATTTTTTCAATAGATTGTTTAATCTTCATAAAATCTTCCTCCTTTTAAACTATTGTTATCAGATAACCACTTGCAAGCATCCCCTTATACACTTAGTTTCGGAGAGATACTTTTCAAGAATGGAAAACTTAGAAAGTTGATGCAATCTTGTGAATACCAAATTCCTTATGACCCAGTAGTTCAGCCTTAGGTTTCTTACCATTAGCTACCAGTACGATTTCATCGAAAATTTCTTTCCCCATCTCATCAATAGTTAGACCTTCATTAATAATCCGACCTGCATCAATGTCAATATTATCAATCATATTCTGATAGGTCTGCGAGTTACCAGTAATCTTAATTACAGGAGCGATCGGAGAACCGGTTGGGGTACCACGACCAGTTGTGAAGATAACTACCTGTGCTCCACCAGCCAACATTCCGGTAATCGATTCAATATCTTGACCTGGAGTATCCATCACATAGAAACCTTTTTCAACAGCAACCTCTCCATACTCCAGAACACCGGTAATCGGAGCCGATCCTGCCTTATAAATACAGCCCAATGATTTCTCTTCGATGGTAGTTACTCCACCTTCAATATTACCGGGAGTGGGTTGACTTCCCCGAATGTCCACTCCTAAAGTTTTTGCCCGATCTTCGATTCGCTTAACAATTCCTAATAATCTGTTACCTACTTCCTCAGTAACAGCTCTTCTGGCCAGAATATGCTCTGCACCGATCAGTTCAGTGGTCTCAGATAACATCGCTGTACCACCCTCTGCAATCAACAGATCTGAAGCCACACCTACTGCAGGATTGGCTGCAATTCCAGAAGTAGCGTCAGTTCCACCACATTCAATGGCCAGAACAAGCTCACTTAAATCCACTTCTTCCCGCTCTATTTGAACCAATTCATTTGCCATTTGACGGGCGATTCGGGTTCCAACTTCAATCGCCTTTAAGGTTCCACCACACTCCTGGATGGTGATTTTCTGCACTGGTTTATTGGTTTCAGCAATCTTTTCGGCGATAAAGTGAGGTTCAGCCCCCTCACAACCCAGACCAACTACCAATACCGCACCCACATTAGGATTTTTCCCCAAACCGATAAGTGTATTCACAGTCTGATCATGGTCTGCTCCAACCTGACAGCAGCCATGTTGATGTGGTAACGCTACAGCCTCTTTAATATGCTCAGCAATTCGGACAGCTGTCTCACTTGCACAGACAGAAGATGGTAGAATTACAAGATGATTTCTGATTCCTACAGTTCCATTGGCACGTCTATAACCTTTAATCTTCATTCTGATTTCCCTCCTAATTTATATTAATTATTCCCAGTCTCCGCGGCCGCGTTTACTCTCCAAATTTTGCACATGAACATGATCCCCAGGTTGAATCTCCAGAGAAGCCCGCCCAATACTCTCACCATATTTGAAAACATCGTCACCTTTAGCAATCCCGGCGATTGCAAACTTATGCCCGAAAGGAATATCCTGAGTAATAGTTATCTCTCTCTTCTCCTCGCCTACTGTAACGGTTACTTTCTCCCCTTTTTTCAGCTCCTGAATCGTAGTTGCCACATTATCCTGTGGATTCATAACAAGACATTTGTTCATGATTCATCCTCCTTTGTAAATTATCAGCTTCATACTTAATATAAATGCAATCTCTATGCCAACTTTTCTCTCACAGCTTAATTTTTTATAATAAACAGTAACACATTTGTAACAATCCCCACCAGTACAACACTTTGCAGACATCCGAAAATTATTCGATGCTAGTTTATAACTACAAAAGTTATCAGAATTATGGCAACAAAAAAAACGCAGCATTGCATATTGCAACATCGCGTTTCATTTTGCATCATTCGACTGTGATTTGACGACATTATTTTAGAAGAGTAGTCTCTCAATCTTTATCAGTTAACATAGAAGTAACCAAACGTTGAAAGACAAATCGCTTCTGAAGTCAAATCTAATCCTTAGCAGCCTACTCTTGATGCAATTTTAATCTAATTTTAGCTTTCTCCAGAGAGTAGTCCGATCAATTCCCAGCTTAGCCGCAGCTCCAGTCTTACTTCCTTCCAACTCAATTGTTTTGAGAATAATTTCCCGTTCCATCTCTTCCAATGTACCCGTCAGGGCGATCAGTTCTCCCTCTTGTTCCAGATCTGCAGACTCAGCTAACTCAGATAAGATTAATTGAACGTCTTCTTTTTTCACCCATTCTGACTCAGAGATCACCACTAACTTTTCTACAATATTCTCCAATTCCCGTACATTCCCCGGCCAGGAATAATTCAATAGCGGCTGTAAGACCTTCTCATCTATCTGCAAAACAGTCTCTCTAAATTCCTGACATTTCTTCTTCAAAAGAAAATCAAAGAGCAATCGTAGATCATCACCCCGTTCTCGCAGAGGAGGAATCTCCAGAGTCAGTACACTCAGACGATAGAACAGATCCTGTCGGAAATTTCCTTTCTTTACCTCATATTTTAAATCCCGATTGGTGGCAGCTAAGATACGCACATCAACAGGTATCACTTTCCTCCCTCCCAAACGCATCACTTGTTTCTCCTGGATTACCCGCAGCAACCTCGCCTGCAGGCTTAACTCCATCTCTCCTATCTCATCCAGAAAGATCGTTCCATTATGAGCCAGTTCAAACAGACCCACCTTACCACCACGTTTAGCACCAGTGAAAGTACCTTCCTCATAGCCAAAAAGTTCACTTTCCAGAAGATTAGTCGGTAAAGCAGCACAGTTAATTGCCACAAAAGGCCCCATCTTGCGTTCACTGCTGTTGTGAATCCCCTGGGCAAATAGTTCCTTACCGGTCCCGCTCTCTCCTCTAATCAATACCGTTGAATCTACTCTCCCATATTTTCGACTAAGCTCCTTGCACTGTTGAATTCTGGCACTCTGACCGATAATGTCATCCAGGGTATACTGGGCAGTCAAACCCTTTTCATAGATCTGCTGACGAATCTTCTGTTCCAATTCCTGAATTCTGGTCACATCCTGAAAAGTAGCTACTGCACCTCTTAACTGACCGTTAACAATGATGGGTACCCGATTAGTAGCGATTTTTGTCTCACCAATATTTTGAATACTCCCAATATCCTCCTTTTTCGTATCCAGAGTGTGAATTAGTTGGGTATTTGGAATAATCTCCATTATTGGATGTCCCATCACCTCCTGTCTTTCAACCTGAAAGAGTTTCTGAGCCTGGGGATTAAAAGCGTTAATAATTCCTGTATCATCTACCGCAATAATTCCCTCATGAGCAGAGTCTAAAATTACCTGTAACTTCTGTCTCTCTTCCCGCTCACGCATAGTAGCCTTTAAAACCTGAATTCCTTCCAAAAAGCCGTTCAATAATGCTTCTTCGCCAGACTCAATCAGTTCATTTTTCAACCCATATCTCTTGGCCACTTCGACCCCAATAGTATCACCAATCACTGTTCTAATTCCCCGATCGATCGCTTCCTGTACTTTAATTTCTACTTCTGACTCCTCTTCAATGAGATAGTATTGAATATTAATATTTAACACATCACAGATGGCTTTTACACCATAGATCACATTTCCATAACCAATAATTCCCAATGGTTCTTTTTGTCGATCATATTTATAGAGGATTCGTAACAGATCATATCCGGTCACCTTAATCTCCACTATAGGAACATTTACATTCTCTCGAATCAATCGGGCGGTTCCACCCCGACTAACAATTACTTCACACCCCTCTGCAACGACATTTTGGGCCGCCTGAATGGCATCTGATAAATTGTAGACTATAGTTGTGATAGAGAGATGGTTCTTCTCAATTACCTGATCGGCTAATTTCTTTAGATTCTCGTATGGTGCGATAAAAACAATCTTGTGCTGCATTTCTAACCCCCCCTATCTGATAATCAAAGAACTATAGATAATTAAAAGCGCATTGACAGCAAGCTGTAATGCCTTACGTTTAACGACTTCAGAGGTATTTGTACCTTCACCCAGTTACCTAATACTCTCACCTTTAGGGGTTGGGAAGACTTCTTATCTGAAATGTCGTCAAACTAGTACTTCAATAGATGGATTTTGTGTACTTTTTCAGGTTATAACAGTATCCCCAAAACCACCATTGAAAAATCGCACTTTGATTCTCTCCATCAATTCTTCATCAGGTTGCTGCAAATGATCTGCTTCCGATCTGACTCCATGTTGACGATAGGGAATTAACCTGATCCTTGTTTGTGGACAGATCTGAGATAGGTATTCTACAGTTTGCTCAATCTGTTCCTCTGAAGAATTGTAATCTGGGATTATCAAAAGCCTTACTTCATACAATTTACCTTCCTGGTGTAAAAAAGAGATGGTCTCCAGGATCAGCTCATTAACTCTCCCGGTCAAACTCTGATGAGCACCGACATCTAATGCTTTTAAATCGACCATCGCTCCGTCCAGAACCGGAAGCAGTGATTCCCATTTATAAATCGGAGCAGTACCATTGGTGTCAATAAAGGTAGTTAATCTTGAAAGTTGAGCATCATCTTTGATCGCTACGAACAACTCCCGTACGAATTCGATCTGCAAAGTAGCCTCCCCACCTGAAACGGTGATTCCCGATAGAAAATCAGCCTTCTGCTGAATAATTTTGACGGCTTCATCTATCTCCATCCACCTACTTCGAGGATTACTATACACAGGACAGACCTGGAGGCAGAGATCACAATTAAGGCAGAGGGATTGATCAAAATTAATCCATGGTGGCTCGCCCGAGTATATCTCAATAGCTTTAGTTGGACATTTAAGAGTACACAGACCACAGAAGTTACAGACCCCAATCGTATGCGGATTATGACAATTAATACAGTTCATATTACATCCCTGAAGAAATATCACCAATCTATTACCAGGTCCATCTACAGAACTAAATGGGATAATTCGGTTAACTAACCCCTGGGTTTTGTTCATTATTTATCACCCTTCTTTTACGTTGAAAGATCCCCTGATTCTTCACTGCATTAGATCCCAGAACAGTACTGTCATATCGGGAGCGCTTATTCTCTTCATATTTAACAAGATCAGAGCGGCGTACCAGATACCCGGTAATCCGAACAAATTCCCCATCTGCCAGGTTGAATGTAAACTCCCGCATACCCTGACGAAAAGCACCTTTAATCACGTCAATGATTGCCTGTGGATTATTCACCACAGGTCGCTCAAAATGAAAAATATCACTAATTCCCGCCTGGAATTTACAGTGATGAGGTGCAACTGCCGAAATATGTTCATACAGGTCTGGCTCTTCACCATAGGGTATGCGTGTTCCTGCTGTCACCTCAATATCCAGATCTATTCCAGATTGAGAGTGGAAGAAAGCTCTTCCCCCATTACCCTGACAATACGGCAGTGACCGCTCTGCAAGAATCTGGGCGATCCGATCAGTGATCTGATATGACAATTGGTTTGCTTCCTCATTTTGACCATATTTTACTCTTCGTCCTTCCCTCTCCAACAGTAAATTAACCGCTTCAGCCAATCCAAAAATTCCAAACATAGCTGAAAATTTCTCAAGCTCAATTAACCCTTCCTGAGCCAGAAAATCATGTTCAAAAAATCTGGCCTCTTCTACCAGATACTTGATTCGCGCTTCCATCACCTGCAAAGTCAATTCTACATAATGAGGTAAGGTTCTCTGTAAATATTCCCCAGTATCTCCCGAGTGCCTTACTACTGTATCCTTCAAATTCAATCTAGTTAATGTATGGGAACCCCCGCCAATCTTTAATGAGTTATAACAACTAACTACTGCATATCTCTCTCCCAGATCTCCAACCATCATTGGGTGGTTGGCAAAATGTGGTTTACCGACTGCAAAAACAGTCTGTACTGCTTCTAAGAGCAGCTCATCAGTGGTCACTGTCGGGTCATATTTCAAAGTAAGGTTGGGAACGACCTGTTTCAATTCCCGTTCTATTCTCAGGATCATCCGTCCAATTTTCGTGTCCTCTGGACCCAGATTAGCATGAACAAAGCCATCTGGAAGCATTCTATCTGCTGCCCGCCAGAACAGTTTTAACTGCTGATACAGATCTTGATCAGAGATTTCTGTGATGTAGGGTGTTAACAGTCGATCAACATCTCCCAGATATACTGGAAAACCAGTGATAGACGGAACCTGACTGTAGAGGATAGTCAAAAAATTAAGAGCTTCTGCCAGATTAGTCGGCGGCTCTAACTCCAGAAACTCTGATCCCTGTTGGAAAGCTTTCTCATAATCTGGCAGTATATATCTGGCCCGATAGGGAGCATGTCCTTCAAAAAGATCACAGATGATTCTATCATCTAGAGCCTGTTTCGCCTCTTCACCTAGTGGTGGATACTCGATTAATTCTTCTGCTAACAGTGCCATATTATGCCTCCGCTGCTGATAGGTCAATCCGGGATCAACAACAATCTGCTCAGCACGGTAACGAAATTCTTTTAAACTCATCTATATCATCCTCCTTAACCTAAAATCCTTATCAGATACCCTTATTTTATCACAAAAAAGACTTGTAAACAAAAAAATTTGACCTATATTCTACAGAGTATAGCTCAAATATTTCAAAAAATACTTTATAAATCAAATTTATTTTATTTTTTCAGGAGAAACCCCGGGTCATTACAGGCTTTTGTTACCTTTAGTTAATACATTTTTCCCACTTTAGGCAACTAATAAAGAAATTATTGCACTTCCAAAAAAATAATAGGATCATTTTCATAAATTAATACATAATTAACTAATCTTAATCTAATCCTAATGCTAGAAACCAATCGGAAGGGATGAAAGATAATGGGTATGATCAAAGATAAATTTATCCTGGCGACTCTTGCAGCAATTATTGCCAATATTTTGGGTATTATTCTTAACTATTGTAGTTATCTACTCAATATTAATGAATACTTACTGTGGAAAATAGCAGCTTCAGCATTTGTGCCCTTAAATAAGATAGATGCACCACCAGCGATTTTCATTGGTCTGGTGGCAGATTTTATCGTAGCTATCAGTTTAGGAATTTTCATTTTGATCATCTTAAACTTAACTGGTGTAGATTATGCTATCGTCAAAGGGATATTAAGTGGATTGTTCTTTTGGCTAATGCTATTTGCAATCCTTTTTAATGCAGGTATTGTAAAATTAATCCCCCAAGATCCTGCCTCATATGTTGGTCACATCATTGATCACAGCATTCGCGGATCGGTTATTGGGTGGATACTTCAAAGTTATGGAAAACAGTTTTTTGTCAAAAATTGAAAGTAATAAGGTTTCCGGATACGTCTTGTCCAGTGGATAGCAATTTTTTATTGACTCTCTCAGATGCTTCTCTAAATCAGATAAATTGATTTGCTTAATTTATTCTTACTCAATTGTATTCAATTCCGATTACATCTTCTTTATTTAAGATACGCTTTAATTCTTCTAAATTAATCTCTGTCATCATACCAGTTTCGTGCCAATGATTTTGACAACCACAATAATCCAATACCACACACTGAGCAGGTAATCCCAATCCTTTAGCCTTCCAACCACCCGAGGTTAAATTTAACAGACAAGCGACCCCAATAATCCCCAGGTCTTCATCTTCAAAATTCTTGATTTTTTCCTTTGTAAACAGGGATGACTCATGGGGAATAATCAACACCTCAAATCCAAGCTTTTCTCCAAGTTGTACCAATTGATGTACATTACACTCAGGACAGCATCGAGAGCAGACTAACCCCCGGGATGTAGAACGAGCTTGACATTCAGGTTTCCGAAGAGCCTGCATACAGGATGGTAAAAATAGTGCTTTGCTTTTAGTACGGACAAACTCACTCCGAAAAGCTCTATTCATCAGTTCTGCCCCGACCATATTCAAGTGATATTCCACACGACGCCGTCCAGAAAAGATAATATCCTCCCGCCAGCGATGCTTTGGATGCTGGATCTGTAAAAAATCTTCTACCCGATAAGTAAATTCTCCAAGTACCAACTCACTCTTTCTGGCAAACCATGTTGCCAAATCTCTAATTTGACCTAGTCTGTCTGCACAGTACACCGAGTTATGAGTTGCAAAAAAAGCATACCACGAGTTCAGAATCTTAGTTTCCTGCATAAACTCACCCGTACTCAAAAGCCACTGGATTAAGCGATAGAAACTTCCCAATGTTGGTTCTGCAGGATCTGTCTTTCTGATGGGATCTGCATAGAGATAAATAGTGGATAAGATACCCCGTAATCTATCAATTAAAGGTTTCATCAAAGCAGACCACTGCCGCAGATCTGCAAGGATTTGTAGGATCTTCAATATCTGTCCCTGCATCTGATTAGCATAACCACTATAGACGTTCCATAGAGTACCTATTGTTAATAACTCAACCAGATACTCCTCATAAGACCTGTGCTGAGTGTCGCCTTTCTTTTCTCTATAATCCTGGTATTCTTCGACCAACGACAAAAGATTTTGGGATTCAAGTACTACCTGGTCAGTAAATTTCGCGACTTTTCGATAATACTCACTAGAATTAGCGGCAGTTCTTCTTAATGAATAAGTTATTACATCCATTATCATATCCTCCTAAACAAATACATCTAACAAATCTATTAATTCAGGTTCGCCATCTCCAGATATTTTCCTCTATAGTCTACTCTTTTAGATCAACAAAAGTGCCCCTTTTACACAAAATTAACATGATATCAGAAATTATTGTGAATTGACCTTCCTGATGCCAACAACAGCGGCAGATATCTGTCATATTACAAGAATGACCTAAATATTATCTAAAAATAAAAAACAAATTTAGTCCAAAGAAAAAAGATTGCCTCGAAAATGAGACAATCCCGGCAAATGAGATGAGAAAGGGGTGCACAGTTAAACTGTACACCCCTGGTAATCTTAATGATTAGAGATAGTTATGAGCAGCCAGTGCATCAATCAGACCCATACCTTGAATATATCTTTCATAAGTATGGTTCATGATGTCACGAGCAGTATTCATCAATGCATCTTTGATATCCTGGTTAGAAGCAGTTGGATGAGCTTCCAGCAATTGAGCACAAACACCAGCTACCAGTGGAGTAGCCATGGAAGTACCGGAAATTGTATAATAACCGGAGCAGTCACGACCATCGGCAGCAGTAATGTTAACACCAGGAGCAACTACATCTGGTTTTACCCAGTAATCATAATCAGTAGGACCTTTAGAGGAGAAGTCAGCTACGATATCATTATTGATAGAGCAAGTACCGCCATCATCAGTAGCACCAACAGTGATAACTTTTGGTTCGTTACCAGGAGTACCAATAGTATAGTAACCACTTCTACCACTGTTACCAGCAGCAACTACTACTACACAACCAGCATTCCAGGCATTTCTAACTGCAGTACACATTGGATCATATTGAGAAGATTGAGTTACAGTACCGCCCAGAGACATGGAGATAACATCAGCACCACGACTAACGGCCCAGTTAACACCATTAATGATACCAGAGGAACTACCAGAACCACTGGAACTCAGAACTTTTGCACCAATCAGATTAGCAGCTCTAGCTGGACCATCATAGGTAGAACCATTACCTGCAGCGATACCTGCACAATGGGTTCCGTGATAATGATCATCGTATGGAGTAGTACGACCATTGATATAATCTCTAAAATCAATGATTCTGTTTTGGAAGTCTGCATGTGGGCAGATACCAGTATCAACGATAGCGATTAATACGCCACTACCATCATAACCATAGCTCCACAGATCATCAGCATTAACTGCACATACAGCAGTGTCCAAATCAATAGTAATCTCTTTGTCTAAACTAACAGACATTACATTAGGATTGCTCTTCAGAGCGTCAATAGCAGCTACTGGCAGCTCTGCAGAGAAACCATTAATAATTGAATATGTATAACCTAACTTACCACCTAATTGTGCTACGTCAACATGCTTAGCACCATCATTCATCATAACGATTACAGGAACATTTTCTGCACCTTTCATAGCATCTATCAACGCTGGGTCAATATTTGCTGCAAAAGCGAAACTACTTAACAGACATACCATTGCTAACACTAATAACAGTTTACGCATTTCTCAAACACCCCTTTTTTAGTTTTTTACCTCTACATTCCCTACCTACAATAGATTACTCTGCAATTTTTCTGGGTAATTCAACCTCCCTTCTGGGATTCTTAATTCCCCATTTGTATAACTATATTTATATTATAGAATTTTTCCTTTTATATGTCAATAGTTTTTGAATAAAAATATATTAAAACCTAAAATATAACATATAGTGACGCGAATTTACTTTTTCTTACTTTCTCCAAAAATCATTGTCAGAGTAATCCTGTAGATTAGATTCAGTTAATTGGGATTGATCAGACAATATCTTCTTAAAACCTGGCAGGAGTCTTCAGTATTTTGAAGAATATTCATCAATATAGTTAAACGAGTTTACTGATCAGGTCTTTGTCATCAATGATAAGACCACACCTAAATTAAAGGAGAAGATAGAAATGGAATTAGTTATCGGTCAATTTAATGATTCTTTTCAACCAGTAATGGACGGAGTAGCTAATGTTACTAGAAATTATGCATACTGGTTAAACAATAAATATGCTCAAGCTTATGTAATCACTCCACGGGTACCGGGATATACCGATGTAGAAGAGTTTGAAGTTTTGCGTTATTTCTCTTTACCCCTCATTCTTCGGTCACCTTATCGCTTAGGAATTCCGCAATTGGATAGAACTATCAAAAGGCAGATTAGAAATATTCCCTTTAATATCGTTCATGCGCACAGCCCTTTCAGTTCAGGACAGTTAGCTTTACAACTTGCCCGAAAGAAAGGCATTCCTATTGTAGCCACTTTTCATTCAAAATTCTATGATGATTTTAAAACAGTCGTCAAAAGCCATCAGATCGCTCAGTTGGGAGTGAAAATTGTGATCAACTTTTTCAATTCTGTTGACTATGTCTGGACTGTTAATCAGGCTTCTGTTGAAACTCTGCGATCCTATGGGTATACGGGGAATGTGGAAGTAATGTATAATGGGAATGATTTCAAACCAATCAGCGATCTAACCCAGACCCTTGAACTGGCTAACTCTCAACTCACAGTCTACCCCAACGAATTGGTCTTTCTCTTTGTTGGTCAGCATATTTGGCAGAAGAACCTGAGAATGTTAGTCCATTCTCTCAAACATCTAAAACAACGGGGAACCAACTTTAAGATGATCTTTGTCGGTAAAGGAGTTGCAGAAGAAGAACTAAAGAAAATGGTGAGTGAATTAAATCTTTCAGAGCGGGTAAGATTTATGGGAATGATTACAGATAGGGAACTGCTAAAAGCTATCTTTGCCAGAGCAAACCTTTTTCTTTTTCCATCCCTCTACGATACAGGCGGAATAGTTATTCAGGAAGCTGCCGCGGTTAACTGCCCTTCTATAGTTATCGCCAATTCCAATGCTGCTGAGCAGATAGAAGATAACTTTAATGGTTTTTATGCTAAAGATGATCCCGAACTCTTTGCACAACGGATTATCCAGATCATTGGGGATCGAAAGAAACTGATCGAAGTTGGTCAAAATGCCCAAAAAACTATCTGTAAACCCTGGGAAAATATTGTTGATCAGGTATACCAACGATATATTGAGATTATTGATGACTACCATACGGTATAATACCGTAAGTTCGAAGCATAAACTCTTTTCCCAACTTTTGTATACCATTTACGTTAAAAAGGTCAACCCAGAGGCAATAGGGTTGACCTTTTTACTCGTTTTTTAATTCTATTCCTGATCCCAATTATTCATCCTGCAAGATTATCCATTCCACACACTTTTCCGTGACATCTGCCAATATATGTAGACTTTCCCGATAGTCAGCGCCAACCTCCAACGAATGATTAGCATTCTGAACAAGCATTAACTCCAGATTGGCACAGTTAGCTATTCCTGCAATGTGTTCTTCCGTAAATCGGTTGTCCTTAAGACCTACTATTACTAATCCTTTTGAACTGTGGGTAATATGGGTAATCGCCTCTTCAATCGGTGTCAGAAAAATATGTTTGACTTTCTCATAGCCAATAATTTTGCTGATCTCTCTGGCTACTAATGTCCCCAGACTCTTACTAATAAAAAATATTTGTGAGTGGAAGTATGAATAACTAAATAGAGTTTATTTCAGGAGTGCAGATCCCTTTTTAAAGTCGTTATACTTGACATTACCAGCCTGTGTTAATACAACTTTAATAAAAAAAAAGGGGAGAATCCCCAGAAGGTCATCTCCCTTACTCTTCAACCAGATAATTTTCCAGCTCATCCATAAAGTCGAGCTCAAACTTACCATCAGATGTGATAAATACATCAATATCCAGAATAGTAATTAGTTTGTCCTGAATCTTACCAATACCTTTGACAAAATCACTGGATAGTCCACCAATACCCTGTGGTAAAGGATGTATATCCTGCTCATCAAATTCAAAAATCTCTCTGACTTCATCAACAATCAGACCAACTTTACCCTGACTGAGTTCAATAATGAGGACACGCTTTAACTGTTTGTCTTCGTCACTTTTCGACCTAATATTCAATTTCTTCCTGGCGTCAATTAAGGGAACTACCTCGCCCCGTAAGTTAAAGATACCGGCAATAAAATCAGGAATATTGGGCAATCCCAGCTCAGTAATCTCAGGCATTATCTCTATACCCTGTAGATCAGTAATCTCTAACCCGTAAAGTTTCTTTTCAATTCGAAAGATAATAATCTTATCAAACTTCTGCATATTATTTTGCTCCTTCATATCGTCACTTAACACTATTAATCCACCCCCCAGGTTTAACTTTCAGCATTCACTTACTAGCATAAAATACCTGATTCTTATAATAAAAGTTCTGCAAAAAAAGCCATTCTCCTTCAAATAATCACAAAAAATACTCTACTAATGTTCACTGACTACTTCTTCTGTCTTTAATGGCCCGTATTCGATTAACCAGACTCCGATCATCGTCAAAAATCCACCACAGACCATTGCCGCCGATAGTGGTTCACCCAGTAAGAAGACCCCTAACAATAATCCATATAATGGTATCAAAAACAGAATAATACTTACTTTAGAGGCATTTACCTCAGTCAATAACCTGTTAAACAAAAAGAGAGAAAGACATGTTGGAAATACAGCCAGATAGACAACTGCCGACCAGGTTCTGATAGAGACCTGAATCAAGGTTGGAAATTCTTCCATGACCAATGCACTGATAATTAAGGCCAGTGTACCAATAATGGTGGAAAAGGTCACTGCAAATAAAGGGTCGGTTCGCCCAACCAACATTTTGGTAAAAATAGTGTAACAGGCATAGGAAACAATCGAGAGTAAAATCAGCAAATTCCCTTTAATTGTTCCATCCAGATGCACTATGTTAGCCAGATTCCCATTGGTAATAATAATAAATCCACCCAGAAAAGCAGTTATTAATCCCCCAATCCCCACCCGGGATAACCTCTCTTTCAAAAAAGCTACTGACATGACCGCAACAAGAACCGGTTCTAATGTATTAATCAATGACGAAACCGAAGCAGTGGTGTACTGCAATCCCAAATTTTGAAAAAAAGCTGCAAAAAATGTACCGACAATCCCCACTGCTGCAAACAACGGCCAATGAGATCTCAACTCTTTAATTGAATCTTTAATTGAAAATCTCCTCCATAAAATGGAAAGAAAAATGATAGAACTGATAGAATATCTAATAGCTCCCATCCAGACAGGTGACAAATCCACCAGGCAAATCTTTGTTGCTAAAAAGGTACTTCCCCAAAAAAGAGGAAGCACGATTAACAATAATATTCGATCTTTAAGTGACCTTTTCATATAATATTTCCCTCGCTTACTCCAATGTATAAAAGAATAATCTGCTCTTAATCTCCTGAATTGATTGTCGTTTATTGTCAAGATACATACCCCCAACAACCAATCGTGTAGGATTAGTTTTCGGATATGAACTAAAATCAACAATAAAATAGTCCAATCGGGGACTCTCACTAATCAGTGTCAATACCCTTTCCCTGTTCTCCAAAACGTAAATCTTACTATACAAAAATTTATCACCATCAAAGAAATTCCTCCGCAAATAGATCTCTGGCACCTCATTATCATTCAAGTCTAAAGCATAAATCGCAAAACCGTAAACACCATTCAAGGTCTGAGACTCATGCAGTTCGTCATCTCCCACGTTAAAAACTTTAATGGTCGCCATCTCATCCTGACCCTGCATCGTAGTAACGAACTCTTTTGAACCATCACCGTCCAGATCTGCAAAGACAAATCGTTTTCCATAATCTTCACCCAGATTATATTTTCGCATAATCAAACCTTGATAGTTAGCCACATAGACAATTCCCTGATTAAAGATTACTATCCCATCGTTACCATAGAGTGACACTGGCCTGGAGATAAAGCGAGGCTGTGAACTGACAAGTAGGTCATCCACTAACTCTACCAGATTACCGTGGCTAATCACTTCAGCCATTCCGTCTTTATCCAGATCGACTGTCAAGATTTTGTGGTCATTAGATGCAGGCAGATAATCCGGTTTCGTCCAGAGAACAGTATAGTCTGTCAGATTACGAATCCGCAAGTAGTTCCCTCCACTATAAACCAACTCCTCTGAACCATCTCCGTCCAGATCGCCTAAATCAAATCCCAAAATTAGATCATCCAATAGAGGACTCTGCATAGCTAACTGCAACCTGGCTGATAAATCTTGATTCTCTTCAGGTTCACTGGATATATCCTGTTCTTCTAGCTGAGTAACTGGCTCAGAAATCTGATTAGTCTCTGGTTCAAGAGCGGTATCAGGGTTATCAGAAACCTCTACTGTGATCGCCGCTTTCTCTGACTCAGAGTCATTTGGAGAAGTCTCGGTTTCAGACCTATCATCAATTACAGTAACAGTATCACTTTGATCAGTAACACCACTATTCGTAGAGTTTTCATCTCCGGGATCCTGTTGATCAATTTCTGGAATATTGGCCGCATAGTCCGGAATTATACCTGGAATATCAACAGATTCCGCCTGTTGATATGGTAATAGATCAATCTGTTTGCGATCCATATCAATCAAATCCAGATCACGATATGTTCCCGTCTTAGCATTAATTACCAGAGCTTTGATGGTGTACTCTTTATCATGGGTTACCAGACTAGCCATAAATATCCCAGAGATCTCCAATCTTCTTCCCAATTCCTGGAATAATTCTGCCTGTGGGAGAGCTTCATCTTTGAGTTCATTCCAGACCTGATTTGTCTTCTCGGGTGAGACCAGATTGATAAATGGATTCCCATCAATGGCTTCTGATAACTGTTGATTCAGGTAGTCAGCCAGCTCTTCATTCTCACCATTAACATTCATCAAAGGTAAAAGACAGATATGATAACGAAAATTCTCATCCTGATCAATATCCATACTAATCTCCTGTAATAACCTGGAGGATAAAACTGTCAACCGTGAGTTCAAATATTTTGATGGACTCTCAGCATAAACCGAAAAACTTATTCCTATCAATAGGACAAATACAATCAATAGATTCCATCGTCTCAAGTTCCATCCCTCCTTTCAATAGATCTTTTTAGACAAAAATTTCGGGTCTCTAACTAATTCGCTCCTATTCTAGCTAATTCCTGTTAGATCAATTCAAATATTTTCTTTACACAATGTTAAATATGAGCAAAATTGATGATACAAACAGTCGTCAGGTCTGTAACTACAACGAAAATACTCTGACATATCCTCCGGAAAACCTTTCATTACAGAAGCAATAATCTCCCCTGACAGATTCACTATTTTTGTTTCAATTTGCAGAAAATCATCTCCGGTAAATTCCATCACCCAATACTGATTAGGAATCAGAAAATGAAATTTAAACTGTACACTGGAAACATGAGCCAATTTATGAATTGCCAGAGCATAGATCTCTGCCTGTAGACGATATTTTTCTGCAACCTCCTGGATTTTTTCAGAAGTCACTCGATTAGATTTATAGTCGATTATTATCGCCACTCTGGAATCCCATAAAACCCGATCCATAACCCCACTAATCAATAATTCAGAGAGCACCAGATTGAAAGGAAATTCCCGCTGCTCAGTGAGCTGGTTCAGATTATGATTTAAAGCAAATTCCTTTTCTTTCGCCACAAATGCCCGGATATATGGACGAATTTCAGTTTCTATATCTTCCTTATTTTTCTGAAATATTAAGTAATCAAGGCCCAACTGATTGAGTCCCATCTCGATAAGTTCTCCCAGTTCATCGAAAGTCTTTAGATGTTGACAGATAAAGTGAATCAAAGTACCACGTTGATCTGCAGCCAGCAGTCCATTGCCGATCCCGGTATAAGATGCCTGATCCGCCATACTCATCTCCATAGTTAACAGATCTTCCACATCCAATAACTGCAGATTGCGTTCAGGGGAATCGATATTGGTAGGCAGCTGCTGTATATACTGATGATAATACCATCGTGGGCATCTATCGTAAGTCATTAAAGCACTTACTCCGAAACTATGAAACCCTCGTTTCAATCCTGTCTTTATATTCAATTGATCAAAATTTTGATAGATCTGCTGCCAGTGTTCCAGATCTATCGCCTGACGATCTGGGATAAGCTGACTATTTGACCATCCTTCTTTGCGTAAGTGGATCCCAATGCGATGCTGATTCTCTGGTCCATAGCTAAAAGTCTCCGGTAATCCTTCTGTCTCCTGAAAATTAAAGATCATCCCCAACCATTCCAACCAATTTTTTCCCTCATCAATCACACTGGCTTTAAACTTTTTAGTCACCCCACTAATTACAAGATGATCTCTCGCTCTTGTAGCAGCAACATAGAAAAGCCGTTTTCGCTCTGCTATCTCCCGTTTCTTATCCTCTTCCCAAAGCTGAGTGTAAATTGAAGTCTTCACCAAACTTCCTGATAATGGATCTCTTACCTTTAATCCGACACCTATCTGGGGATCAAAGCAAATATTCGGGAATGTAGTATGATTTATCAATTGACGCTGGGTATCTGGGATGATCACTACAGGAAACTCTAATCCTTTAGATTGATGAATACTCATTAATTTAACCAGATCATGCTGACCTGGTAATTGAGCCAGACCTTCCCGGACCTCTTTCTCATCTAGTCTCTCAACATAGTGGATAAATCCAATCAGAGAAGAATAAGTATCCTGCTCATATTTTCTGGCTAAAGCCTGTAATTTCTGCAGATTAGCCCGAATTAACTCTCCAGAGGAATGGGCCAACGTCAATTTAAGATAACCAGTATCTTCCAGCAGGCGACTAATTAGAGTTGAAATCTCTTCTTTATCCCGATTTTTTCGTGCCTGATGATAGATAATAGCAAACCTTCGTAAACTGGTTAATGATCTCTGAGTCAGTCCCTGGATTTGCTCAGGGTTACTGATAATATCTAGAATATCTCCTCCAGCGGTAACTATCTGATAAATCTCATCATCGCTCAAACTACAGAAAGGCGATCTCAATACACCAACCCATTGAAGCATCAAATCAGGATTATCCACTACTCGCAACAGATTGATTAGATCTCTTATCTCCTGGCGTTCGTAAAATCCACGGCCATTTATCACGGTGTAAGGGATCTGCAGCCTCTGTAACGCCTCTTCATAGATCTGAATATTACTCAGAGCCTGAAAAAGGATGCAGATATCACCAAAATGGATCGTTGCAGCTTTTGGCAACTGGTTCAAATTTTCCTCACTGGTTAATTTCTTTTGACCGTGAACCATCTCCACAATTTTTTCTGCCAATTGTTGGGCTTCCTCAACACGAGCGTTCAGACCCTCACTTTTTAACTCAGCATTATCCAACAGCATAAATTCTACACAGACTTCTTCCTGATTCTCTTGACGATAAAACTCTGACTCCTGATACTCCAGATCATAAGGGTTATCCTGACTACCAAAAACTTCGGTAAAAAAATGATTAACAAAGTCAATAATCTTTCGACGACTACGAAAATTTTTATTCAACTGAATCTCCTGTCCCACTGCTTTAATCTCAGCCAGAACTTTTTTAAAGACAGTCACATCAGCACCACGAAAACGATAAATTGACTGTTTAGGATCACCTACAATAAATAGCTTATTTCCACTAATTGGAGCATCAATTCTACCTCCAATCAATAGCCGAATTAATTCTTCTTGAAGAGGATTGGTATCCTGAAATTCATCTACCATGATAAATTTATATCTCTGTCCAACCTCTCGGCAAAACTCCTGATTGGTCTGCAACATCCTGATAGTTTTTTGTTCCAAATCACCAAAATCAAGTACACCTAAATCAACTTTTGCCCTAGTATATGCATCATCAATCTGTTTTAAGACATTAGTCAGAGCGGGAATGATTTTCACTGCCTGCAGGTCTGCCAGATACTGATCTAACTCATTCTGATCAGTTATTTCCTTAAAACGGGTATTCTGTTCTCTAATCCCCTTTGTCAAATTACCGCTCAAAATCCCTCTTATCTCACCTAGTATTTGGCGTTCAGTATCAGCGAGGGAAGTAATTTTTTTTATTTTTAAAGCAAACTCATCCCATTTTCCTTCCAGGAGATCCAATTTTGCCTTAGTACCAGAAGAAAGATTGGTATTGTGATTAATCTCTAACATCTCCTCAATGAGACCCACGATCTCCGTTTTCAAATCTTCCACCTTTTCTTCACTGACAGCCAACTTTTTTTGAGTAAGTTCAGCAACATCATCAATGGTCAGATGCCCATCTCTACTATGAAGATAAGTAGTTTTTAATAGATTATTAATCCCAAATAAGCCAAACTCCCAGACCAGAGTCACCAGATTAGATTCTTCACTATTCAATCCCGACAGTAACAAATTTTCAATAATTTCATCCAGAAGATCATCTGCTTCCTCCTCATCCAACACTCGAAAATAAGGGTCAATTTCCGCTTCAATGGGATGAGAACGCAGTAGCAGACTACAAAATCCGTGAAAGGTTGTAATCTGAGCCCGATTTAACTCTTCTTTAACTTTCAGCCAGAAACCTTTCTCTTCAGGAGTTGTAGTCTGAGCGAGCAATTCAAATACTTCTCTGGAGATTCTTTCCTTCATCTCAGCTGCGGCTTTTTTAGTAAAGGTAATGGCTAAAATCTCCCCAACCTGAGCAAGTCTTTTTTTAAGCAGATGGAGATACCGCTGAACCAGCACTCTGGTTTTACCAGATCCTGCGCCAGCAGATAACACAATACTTTGATTAGTTATCTCGACTGCATCTTTTTGAGCTTTAGTTGGTTCAAAGATCATCTGTAGCCACCTCCTGTAGATTCTCTGCTTTAACTTTTAAACCGATCCGTGTCTGATCATACCGACATATTTTCTTAAACTTACAGTATTTAGGGCATTCCTTAGCCGGTTTTACCCGAAAATCACCCTTTCGAATCCCCGCAATATATTTAAAAACAAATTCATCCACCTGAGTTAATAAATTATCCCAATCTTCCTTATCTAAACAACTATTTTTACGAGAACTAACTGGAACTAAATCAACTCTTGTATTACGCCAGATACCCTGCTGACGATCACAATTTTTGATCGAGAAATAACCGGCTCCCAGAACTGCCTTATCCTGACCACAGATCTGTTTGGCTGCTTTCACATAAATAGGGAGCTGCAGATCCCGGCCGGCCTCCATCGCCTCTAGACCATCCCGACTGCCAAATTTATAATCATAGATGATAACATACTGACCATCCTTGCTCAGGTCAATTCTATCTATTTTGCCACCAAATTTGATCTCTATACCGGCATCAGTATCTTTGATCACTACAGGTTGATAACAATTCTCTTCTACAGTCTGATCCTTCTCCTGATATTCTTCACTAAGGCCAAAGCTGGTCTCTAACCAGGTAGGTCTCCATTCATAGTTCTGCTTTTCAGCTTCTGAATATTCAAAAGCCAAAACCCGTTCAAGATTCTCCAAGATCTCCTTCTGATAAACCATCCACAGCCCAGGTGGAAGACTCTTCCCGTGACCAAACTCTGGCAGAATTTCTGCTGAGACTCGCTGCAATCTCTTCGTCGCCTCGGCCAGAGGTTCTTCCACCCAACCAGGGAATTCTCGAAAAAATTTATACAGAATCTGATGATATAGATTACCCAATTCCAATGGTTCCAGTCGGAATATGGGTTCTTCTACCTCGTCCAATCCTAAAACCCGTTTACAATAAAATTGAAATGGGCATACTGCATAATCATTTAATCGACTTATGCTATATGTCTGATAATAGGGAAATCTTTGCTCCAATTGAATTATATTCTTATCATCCCGTAAAACACCATCATATTCACTAAATTGTGCACTTTCCCGGATTTTAATCATCTGCCCACATTGAAAGAGATTTTCTATCCGCTGTGCCGTATTCTGAGCAGATAAATTTTGGGTCTCTGTTGTCATCTTAGTAGTAAACTTCTCTAAGCCTGCTGCCACTTCCGGGTATGCTCCTCCTGCCCACAACTCTCTCAAAAGATTCTCTTCCAACTCTCGCCTAGTTAAAGGCAATTTATCGCCAGAAGAATTAATCATAATCTCAAACTCCTGAACACTATCTTCGATAAATAAATTCAGCACCTCCTGAATAAAATAAGAACTCTGGGCAGTATCATCAACTTTCAGTACAGGACAGGTCAATCTTAGTCTTTCTGCAGCAGTACTAATCGCTTCCAGAAAAAATAATCTTTCTTCCGCTAAAACTTCATAATCCTGCTTTAGGTGAACTCCCCGAGCTTCGAGGATTGCTCTTTCCTCCTTTGAGAACAACCAATCATTTCCGGCATAAGAAGGAAAATCACCTTCAATCAATCCTCCAACAAAGGTTACTTTAAAGGTTTTTCCCCTACATTGATACGCTGTCAATATCTGAACTGCATCGGTCATCAGCTTTGGTTGAGGAAGATGAATCTCATCTACCCTCTGTTGAAGTGAGTGGACAAACTCCCGATATGGTAAGCTTATCTGTAAACCCTGGTCTCCTGTTAATTTTGTGCCAAACCTCACCATTCTGGTCAAAACCTGCTGTATCAGATCCAGGCTTAACAGGTCTCGACGTAGAATTCCGGTCTCTTTAGTATCTACCACCTGTGCAGCCAATTGATATTTTTTTAAAAAATATAACAATTGTTGGCTGTGAGTTAACAGACTTTGCTTTTTGGCTAATTTATCCAGATCGGCAATAACCTCTTTCAGTATCAGTTTCAATCTTTGAAGCACCTCTAGATATTCTGTTTCACCAGCCATAACCAATCTTTTCTCTAACCAGTCAAACTTATTTAGCCACTCTCTCTTACCTGTAATAATCCCGGCTTCCAGAATAAGCTGTTCAAACTTACCCCATTCTCTCTGATCAGTAATGTTGATATACTGAGATCGCAAAACGGTCAATAGACTTTCTCTGGACCAGTCTGTGGCAAAAATATTATAAATACTTAAAATTAATTTAAATACGGGAGTCCGGCTCAACCGCGTCCCTTCAGAAATCTGATAAGGTATCTCCAATTCTCCAAACGACCTTTTGATGAAAGTTTGATAATCTCCCAGATCAGGTAGAATTACTCCAATCTCTCCCAGGCAAAGATCAGACCTTTCCAGAATCAATCTTTTAATCTGACGCCCAATATGTTCAATCTCAGAAAACTTGTCTGGAGTATAGGTTATCGAAACTCGCTCATCACCTTCAATTCGCGAAGCGGACAGATCAAATAACGAATGTTTTAAATGGGCTAAAATAGCATCAGTATCAGTTCTCTTTTCTCGATGTTCTTCAATCTTCCTGTTTTGACCTAGTGTATCTGTTAAACCGCTGTGCCGATTTATCACCTCTACGAGCGATTTAAAGGAATCTTTTCGTTCTTCATCTTGAAAACTATGTATCAGTATTTCAATACCTCTCTGTTGCAAAACCTGAATAAAACGCAATTGAAGTTTATTTAGTTGGTGAAATCCATCAACTACTACTGCTTTTAGACGATGACTAATTCCCCGACCCAATGAATCAATCGGCTGATCCAAAATAGTATCAATAGCTAATTGATAATTTCGCTCATTGTCAACCAGATCAAAACCATCCAAAAATTCTTCATATTGTTGATAAATCAAACCCAATTCCCGCACTTTAGCTGAATACTGACAATTTGTCAACCATTCACTGGGGGTACGTCCGGTTCCTTTTATCTCATTAATCCAGATTTGTAGACTGTGATAAAACCCTTCATAATTGGCAATTTCCCCTAGATAAGCCAGGCGTCCTTCTTCCAATAGTCTTCTGGTAACAAGTCTTAACACTAACTTCTGCTCTGAAAATAGAATCGGTTGACGATATAGACCCCAATCTTTCAAAAATTCATTGACAAAACCATCAAAGAGATAGATCTGAGGTCTGGCAAATGCGGTGATTCCTCTGGAGGCCAGACGGTTTAACAATACCTCCTGAACATCTTTAAGTAATTCTGTGGTTGGAACTAAATATGCAAATCTAGCTCCACCTATATCCAATAAATTAAGACAGTAATCAATTAATTCACTCCGACTCTGTTTTAAATCTGAACCACATATTAGTTTTATCATTTCTCTCACCCCGATTTCGTTACTACTTTTTAAATTCGGTAAATAACCGTTAAACCCTTTTGATATCTCTTTCAACGCCAGAAATAGATTAACAATAAACAGAAAAGTTGCCACATAGGAGAACTTCTGGAGAAGCTCAGTATGGCAACTTTTCCTAACATGCACTAAACTAAACATTTTTACATTCTAGACAAGTGAACTCGTTCAGCTAAAGCTGAACCGCGGGGCTTCATATAGGGATTCAACTCCACCTGAAGTAGAATAAGGCAGCTCCCACTTATAGAAGTGGGAGTCATAAAATTTAGATCTATTTGGTGGTATAATCATCTTTCTTTAAATCTATGACCTTGCCTTTTTTCTGTTGATTCTGTGGTTTTTCTGATTGTAGTCTCTGCCAATATTTTTCCAATTCTTTAACAGTCCACTGCCATCCTATAATCAATAGGCCAAAATCCTCCAAATACCCAAAGGGAAAAATTATATCAGGTAACAGGTCAAAAGGCACTAAAAAATACACAGCTGGCAAGAAAAACAATATTTTCTTCCACAAAGACTCTTTTGGGTCTACCATATACTTACTCAACAATACCAAATATCGTAACTTTTTAGCCACCACCTATAACCTCCTTTACTGCAACATCTATTTCTTTAAATTATTATTTCTCCATCTATTTATTATACCCTGCATTTTTCGAATATTTTATGTTATCTTTGTCTAATACATGGCTTCGATCTGATTAATTCATAATAAAAACCGTCACAATCACTGACGGTTAAACACCACAAACTATGTTGAAACTCCCAAAAAGCGTTCTAACCTGGCACTGTTTGGGATGCTTCATGACGCATCTTTTTCCCCCCCATCACTAGCAGGACAACCATTGCATAGAAAAATCCATAAACTACATAGACGAGCTGAACTCCCAAAAGATCAGTCATAACCGAAGCAAGTAGATAACTAAATGGATAAGAGATGGTAGAAATTGCAGAAGTCAGACCGGAAAATTTACCAAGATATTCTTTTGGCGTCATCAGTGTAGTCAAAGTACTCAAACTTACATTAATAGAACTATTGAGCAATCCATTAAGTAAGGAGAAGAACAGAATTATCAGGTAGTTAGTTGTCAATCCGAATCCCATATAAACCAATCCCAAAATAACCATTCCCAAAAAAATTATCTGATATGAAGTCCATCTGGTTTTAAAAAAAGTCAAAAAAGCAGATCCGGTCAAAGTACCTACTATATAGATAGTCCTGAATAAACCCCAGGCTGTCTCACTCAAATTTAGTGTCTCTCTGACCAAAACTACAGGAAGTAAAATACTTGCTGGCGAAGCTACCAGATTCGTTATCGCTAACATTACGACTATAGAAAACAGAACTTTAATCTTTGATAATGCAATAAAGCTCTCTTTTAAATCAGTTTTGACCTGTACTCTCTGTTTTAACTGTTCCTCATCCTCATTGATCTTAATAAACATCTCAGAAAATGCTGATAAACAAAAAGAGATAGCATTTACAAAACAGATCAAGAGAATCCCGTACCTATGTAATAAAATTGCGGAAAGTAAAGGGGCAGATAAGTTCGAAAGACTAATCACAGATTGATTAAAAGCTTTTGCCTGATAAATTTTTTCGTTATCGACAATTAAAGGTAAGGCTGCAAAAACAGCTGGTTTAAATATAGCTTTAAAAACTGCTTCACAAAAAATAAATACGTATATAATTGATAAATTCCAATTACCGGTAAACAGAAGATATGATAGGATTAAAAATAGAATACCTCGAATTATGTCGGTTCCGACAATAAAAATCTTCTTGGGGTACTTATCGATAAAAGCCCCACCAATCGTGCTAAACAGAATAGGTGGTAAAGTTGTTAGCATTAAAGAAAATCCTAAAGCCATATTAGAACCAGTCATATCAAATATGTACCAGGAGATCGCCCAGCCAAATATTGAACTACCTAATTTGGAGACAAAATCTCCCAAAACTAATAAGTAGTAGTCTTTTGTAAAACCTCGCAATCCTCGTAATTGTAATCCCTGCATTTACTTTCTCCCCCTCAACTTTGTTCTAATGAAAATTTCCCCAATTTGTAATATTTATTTTTTATTATACAATGTAGAAATAACTTTATCAAGATAAAAATAATATTTTCTTTTTATTATGTAATTTTTTGTAACCATCCTTAAAATATTTCAACACACCTTTTTTGATTTTTTTATAAAATATGCCTATTATTTTTGAAAAATTACCCTTCCTCAATTATTTTTTTCGGTAGTTGAGGAAAGGTAATTTTTCTAAACCTATGTATCGTAAACTTAGCCCAGAGTATATCCAGCTAAAAGAGCAATCGAATTTAAAAGACCTTCAATATGAGTCCTTTCCATCCCGTGAGAAGCATGAACTCCAGGTCCAATCAACCCACCCCGAATATTGTGTCCTGCCCGTAAAGCTGCTGAAGCATCTGAACCATATCGAGGATAAATATCTACTGCAAAGTTCAAATTATTCTCTTTAGCCAGTTCAATCATCTTTCCAATAATTTGATAATCATAGGGTCCAGAAGAATCTTTAGCACAGATAGATACATCCTGTTCTGTACAGGTAAGATCATCACCCATTGCTCCCATATCAATTGCAATTAGCTCATCAATATCATGAGGTATATATGAAGCTCCATGACCCACTTCTTCATAAGCACTGATCACAAGTTTTAAAGTGTTAGTGGGAACCAACTCCTCCCGTTTAAACATCTCCATCAATCCGAATAAGATGGCTGTTCCTGCTTTATCATCTAAATGGCGAGATTTGATATAACCATTCTCTTTAATTACCACCCGGGGATCAAAAGAGATAAAATCACCGACACAGATTCCTAAATTCTCCACATCTTCTGAGGAAGTTACTGATTCATCCAATCTGATCTCCATATTCGACTCTTCTCTTTTCAAATCACTGGCATCAGAATAAACATGAACAGATGGCTTAACAGTTAATACTGTACCATCATAGACCTTACCATCTCTAGTGTGAACCTGACAATATTCACCTTCCACCGTGCTCATCATATAACCACCGATAGAGGTAAATCTAATAGTGCCCGAGCTTTTTATTGAACGAACCATAGCCCCTAAAGTATCCACATGGGCAGAAAGCCCAACAATATAATCATCATTCTTTCCGGGAATAGTAATAATTCCGCCACCTTTTCGGGTTAGTTCAAAACTATAGCCCAGTCTTTCGGTTTCTTTTTTGATTTTGTCCATAATTTTCCAGCAAAAACCTGATGGGCTGGGAGTGTTTAAAATCTCTTGCAAAAATTTCAAAACATATTCACGATTAATCTTCTCTTTCATAATTATTTCTCCTTTCTATTATCCTGATTATCTAAAATCAATAAATTAAAGCATTTATGGCTCAGCATTTTTTACCACCAGATTCATTTCAGTCAGTCTCCCCTGATCATCCTGACAGACCAATCTGTGCTCTCCCACTTTGGGTAGATAAAAAAACTTTTCGCCAACATTAACACTGCCAACCAGAGTACCATCAACAAACCAATATACCTTGCGGGCATCACTGGCTACTGCCGCACTAAAGGCAATTTTCTGATACTCACTGGAGATTCCTTTTCGAAGATAATAAATTACATTTTCTTTAGGTGAATTAATCACAGGATTTTGACCTACTATTTGACGTTGATATTCTGGCAATAGTTCAGGTAAAGGATTAATCTGATAACCATTTTGAATCATCCAGTTTGCTACTCTGGGCGGCCATTGAATATAAATTTGTTCTTTAAATGGTCTCTGGCCCGAATAATTATCTGGTAATCTATAACCAGTCTCCTCGTCAATTAAAATCAATTTGTGAAATTCACATTCCTTGATCGGTGAACGATCTACCAGATAGTATTCATCTTTGAGCGAATCACAGTACTCTGTTGGTAACTGTCCACTCAGACTACACACTTTACGGACTTTGACATTATCTGGTCTGTTGAACCATTTAATCTGCTTTCCTCTGCTCAATTCAGTAAACAGATCAAAAAGAAGCGGTGCAGCAGCATTGGCCCCGACTAATGCTTTAGCAGGCTGCCCATCAAAATTACCAATCCAAATACCAATGGTATACATAGGATTATATCCAATACTCCAGGCATCCCGATGACCATATGATGTGCCCGTTTTCCAGGCTACCTTGGGTAAAGTGGTAAATTCCCAGACTGCTGGTAGATCCGGGCGACGAACATTTGCCAGAATCTCAGTAATGATAAAGCTCGTTCCCGCATCAAACAACTCTATCGGATTAGGTGTTTCTTCTTCCTGCAGCTCTTTGTGATGGAAGAACTGGCCCTGGTTTGCCAGAGCAGAATATAGATCAGTTAACTCCAATAAAGATATCTCCCCACCGCCCAAAGCCAGGGCCAGTCCATAAGATTCTTCAGATCTCAATTTGTCAATGCCAACTTTTTCCAGAACATCATACAAAGATTCCATCCCATTCATACTGGCAAGTAAATTAACTGCGGGTACATTCAGAGAACGCTCTAATGCTTCTCTTGCTGCAACTATGCCCGAAAACTTCCGATCATAATTCTCAGGAGCATACCCAGAATAATCTACTGGAACATCTTCCAGATATGAACCCGGAGAGATCAGTCCCTGTTTTAGACCCAGGGCATAGATAAAAGGTTTTAGAGTAGAACCTGGTGATCTAGATGCCAATGCACCATTTACCTGACCTGAATTAGCTTCACTGAAAAAATCTTTAGAACCAACTAAAGCTTTTAATTCATGGGTCTGATTATCAATTATCACTACCGACCCATTAGTTACTCCTGCTTGCTCTAGTGTGCTCAAATGCTTGGTCAACAGATCTTCTGCGATTAGCTGTAACTTTTTATCCAGAGTAGAATATATTCGTGATCTCTCAGGATGGGCTAACTGCAATCCTGTACTAAAGTGTGGTGCAATAAAAGGCCATTCAATTCGCCGAGTTGGTACAGGCTCTTTAATCGCCTCCAGATAATCCTTTTCTTGCAAAACCTTAAATTGAACCATTCTGAACAAAATCTTATCTCTGGCTTCACGAGCATCCTGTGGATATAGGTCTGGTCTTAAATAAGATGGCGAGTTTGGCAAAACCGCCAACATAGCTGCTTCGGCATAACTCAACTGGGCAGGTTCCTTTCCAAAATACATCCAGGATGCTGCAGCCGCACCTTCAATATTACCTCCATAGGGAGCTATATTAAAATATATCTCCAACAATTGATCTTTCGTATAATAATATTCTAACTGCAGGGCACGAAATGCTTCAATTATTTTGTTGATTAAAGTCCTATCTTTAGGTTTCATCATCCTGGCTATCTGCATGGTAATTGTTGAGCCGCCAGAAATAATCTCGCCATTCTTAATATTTTGCACAACTGCCCGGAGAATAGCTAAAGGATTAATTCCCGGATGCTTATAAAACCAGCGATCTTCATAATTAATCAAAAAACTTTTGAGTTCGGGAGAGATATGCTCAATAGATGTCTGGATTCGCCACATCCCATCACTGGAAGTAAATGCCCGTAATAGTTCACCATTAGCATCAAATATTAGCGTCGAACTGGGACGGACGATTCCCTCTTTAGGCAGGGGAATAGTTCTGATCATTACCTGAAGGACTGCGTAAAAGATGACTAGAGTTACAAAGATCCCCACTAACCATTTATGTTTTAAGATAAATCTCACCTGGCTTACTCTCCCTTCTCCTGGATTAAAGTCACGCTAACAGCAAACCGTTCATGCCTGAGTTTACTTCAAAAGAGGATTTATTCCCCACTGAAACGAACAGATTTAGTTATTTATACCCCACCATAGGGGTTGGAAGACTTCCTTTTTGAAATATCGTTGAAATTTCTCAATGAACATATTTCATAGAAGTGGGGGTTTTTGCATGGCATCACCCCTACTTCTATAATTAAGTTTACTTCACAACTTTTATCATCCCAGCTTCAGATACGCTAGCTATCTCTGGTTCATACATGCATTCTGCTTTAATTGGTGGAAGGAGGAATTCTCCCACAGTTACCGCCCGCAAAGCATAATAGAAAGTTAATGGTTTATCAGCATTATAAAGATTAGTGAATAATAATAACCTATCATCTCTCATATCCAGATAATCTACCGGGAATGATTCTTCCTGTAACCATTCAATATTTGCCCTACTCTGGAGACGTGGATTCTCTATCTCCAGTCCGGCAGGTAACATATCCACTATAACCAGATTATTTAATTCCTTCTTCTGACCAGTCACAGTAATTTTTGCAATCACCAGATCGCCCTGTTTAATCTGATCAGTATCCAGGGGATGACCATCTTTATTCAGATAATCCCTGCTTACTTTAACCCCATGATCATAGGATTGAACATCCCCGGAGAGAGGTACACCTTTTATTTCTGCAAAGTAATAACTTTCTCCTGTTCCAGTAAGAGTTATCTTTAGTTTACCTTTAGCTAACTGTGGATCTTTAATCTCCACCCCTGCACTGTTACTAAAACTGCCCAGTTCGATGTCATCGACAAAAATCTTACCAGTATAATTATCCTCACTCCTGGCCTGTAACATCTTACCAATTGCCATAAAGGCAAAAGCGTTCTCCTGCGTAGTACCCCAACGGCCGATACTGACCTCAGAGGTGAGACGCTGAACCAATGAAGGGATGGCAGGATGATCTGGGTCTACTTCTGCCAATACAGATAGAATCAGGGCATCATGTCTAACATTCGAGTTGAAGTTACCGCCGGTCTCCCGTTCAATCTCTGGTTTTTGGAAACTGAAGGGGATTAACCTGTTAGCTTCACCACGTTCACCAGCAAAATAATAGGCTGCCGCTAACATCACCCGTGAATCATCGCTTAATTTATCCCATTGGTGATTCTTGATATAAGCCATATTGCTCAGATCAGCTTTACCTACCTGAGAAAGAACATACAGAGCATACACCTTATTCTGCAATTCCCAGGTCTCATAAGCACTCTCACGGGCAATAGTAGTCAGATTGTCAATCATCTTATCATACACATTGTTAGATACTGCATAACCTGCTTTACGGGCTTCTACTAAGAAATGTGAAACATAAATTGAAACCCAGCGATAGGATCGATAACCACCCGGCCAATATGCAAAATCTCCATTGGCCAATTGCATAGTCTGTAGTTTTAAAATCCCTTCTTCAATATAATAATCGGCACTGTCTGCGACAAATAGTTCAGGATCTGCTTTTTTAGCAAGGTCATCAAAATACAATAACGGAAAGAGTCTGGATGTAGTCTGCTCAGCACACCCATAAGGATAATCTAAAAGATATTGCAGACTTCCAGCAAACTGTACCGCCGGGAATGGAGAAATGGTCAATGTATATCCATCTGTTCCTTCTACCCAGTCCACAGGTAAACTCAATTCCACAGATTGATCTGGTTTTATACTTCCGCTCAAAAACTCTTTTACTAAAGGAACTGCGGGCCGGAGAGCCAGTTCAGTCTCTTCTTTAGAACTCTGACCATTACCTGTTACTTCTAGAGTAAAGTTAACTGTACCCACAGCATTCTGAGCTTCCAGATCAAAGGTAATTAATCCCTCTGCTCCCCTGGTTAACTCAATCTTCTGTTCACTATCTCCCGATTGATTTACTGGTCCATCAATTGTCATTTTTACGGTAAACTCACCGTCTTCATCAGTTCCATTAAAGATTGAAACAGGAACCTGAAACTTATCTGTACCTGAGATAAATCTTGGATAGGTTGATGTTAAGACAATTGGATCTCTAACTATGACCTGTTTATCCTGGGAACCCATCTTTGAACCATCAAAGACTACTGCCATTAGGCGTAAAGTACCATTAAATTGAGGCAGGTCAAGTTTGACTTTAGCCTGGCCCTGTTCGTCTAATTTGACAATCCCCGACCAGAGACTTACCGGTTTCACCCGTTGGACACTAATCGGGTTAAGATTTTCTTTCTGAATCGCCTCAGCATATCTATCTCCACCGGGGGCACTTGGATCATTTACCTTCTCCACTTCTGGAAGTATCATATTATATAAATCATAACTCCCCACATCCAATTTCTTTTTGCCATAGAAGAAATTATATGGATTTGGAGAGGGGAAATTAGTTAATTGTAAGATACCTTCGTCCACCGCAGCCAGAGTGAGATATGCTTCTTCACTAGCCCCTTTGACTGCCACATCTACATCGACAGTCTGATTAGGTCGTAACTCTTCTTCTGTCTTAATCTCAACATCTAAACGACTCGAAGAACTACTAACAGGTAGAGCTATCGTTCCAAAAGCCCTTACCGGAGAATGTATCTCTACTGAATCAATACTGCGAATTAGTTGAACTGTGACATAGACGTTGGGCTTCCAATCATCTTTAACATTAACTGCTAAAAGCCCTGTGTTATCTTTAAATTCGACAATCTGCAGATCATAAATCTTCTCTCGTTCGATGGTAACCAATGCCTTACCTGAGAAAGGAGCTTTGACCTGAATTTGAGCAAGTTCTCCATTCTCATAGATTGGCTTATCCAGATCTAATTCTATCCTGGTAGGATTGGTCAGCGCCCATGGTGAATAACCCCAACCAGTTGCATAGAAATCAATAGCACTCTGGGTATGATTTTCTGTATTAGCGATAACCACCTTGTATTTACCATATTCCCGTGGAGTAAAATCAAAGATCTGTTCACCAAAACCGGAAATCAATTCCTGAGAATAGATCTCTTCCAATTCTTCTTCTGATTCATAATACCACTCCCCATTTCCATCTTGACGCCAGAGTGAATGCCAGATAACCCGATACACTTTAACCATCAGTGATGAACCGGCCACAGATTCACCCTGAGGGTTAACCTCAACATATTGAATCTGATACGGCTTATCTATCTCGCCATAATAATCACTCAATCGTTTTAGACCGATATAACTCTCATAAGGATGGAAGTCCACAACCTGATAATTGGTTACAGCCCTACCACCTTCTTCTCTTACTGTAGCCGAAAAAGCAGCTTTCATCATATTTCCCGGCTTTAATTCCGTAGGAAACGAGAATGTAGATCGATATTCACCATTCTCATCTAAAGTCCCACTACCAATTATTTCGTCCATTCCCGCATTTTTTATACTGGAATCTCCGAAAATGTATGATTTATAAGCCGACGTGGTAAAAGGTACTACATCTAGTTTGACTGCCACTTCCACATTACGACCTGCAGCAGGTGGACCAAATAAATTCACACCGCTTACTTTAATCTCAGCTGTATCACCTGAACTATAGGTTTGCTCATCAGACTCAACCTGAACTTTAATCCTATCAGGCATAAACTCTTCTACGTTAAAATTAACAACTCCAATCATTTGGTCAGCTACATACAGATTAGTCGTATATTTACCTGTCTTTACATAATCAGGTAGATTGATCTCAAATTCAGCAGCTCCTGCATCACCAGTATTTTGAACTAATTCAGTATACAGATTACCTGTAGGATCAATCACCTTTAATCTTACCGGAAATTCTGGTGGCACCGCCACATTTACACCGCGGATCAGAGCAGTAATATTCGCTTTATCTCCGGGACGATACACACCGCGATCAGAATAGACATATGCCTCATACCCCTCAGTCAGATAACTTCGTCCTGTTGTGTCAAAATCAGTCGTATCAAGCCTACCATCATCTAACTTTAAGAAAGCAAAATCATCTTCATACTCCACCACAATCAAATATGGTTCAAAATCTTTAAATAGATTGCCTAGATCAGTAAATTTAACCAAACCTTGACGATTGGTTTCACCTTTTGTTAGTACCTGATTATTTCGACTCAGTAAAGATACTCTGGCTTTAATCAAAGGCTGTAAGGTCTTCAAAGAATTAACCCATACAGCCAACTCATTGGTAGCTAATTTGGTAACAATACCTATATCAGTAGCAACTATCATTCTAGAATCATTTAACCAATAATTATCTCGATCCCGTACTACGATCTGATAGATTCCCTTCCGCTCATCATCCATATAATCCTCTAATGAGAGAGGGGTTTCCACTATTTCATTGGGTGGATTATTCACTTCCAACGTAAACTCTTCAATCAGGCTTCCCAGATTGTCAAACCTATCTTCAAAACTTCCCCACCTGTTATCACTCAAAAAATGGACAATATTGTTAGCGTATATTTTATAAATTCCCACATCAACTTTATTTAAGTTTACTGTCTCCAAACCAAGAGTCAGATTACCCTGATTCGATAAATAATATCCCTGAGAATTAAATCTAACCAGTGGTGACAAACCAGGCATCCTGATATTTCTCACAAAAATTTCTTCCAATGGTGCTGCATTTATGGCAGGCATCCCTGCATTTACAGTGATCTGATAATTTTCCAGCGGTTTAAAATCTTCACTTTTTAAACGAACTATATCTTTATAGACCTCCACTTTATAGGAAACTTCTGGGGAAACAGAGATAAAAGCTTCTGCTGAGTCCGCTTCTACAGGTCTAGAAAACTCAAGAGTAATGGTTCCCATAGAATAATCTCGATCTCCATAAACTGAATATAATTTCAGTGGATCAAGTGGAGATATAGCTGAAACTGAAACATAGTCATTGGCCAACCCAATAGTTCCATCTTCACAGACCAGGCCTTTTGCCACTAATAATCTGACCTTCTGCTCAGCATCGACCTGTTTGAAATGCGGTATATTTAGTTCAAAAGTCTCACTGATTCGATATGGTTTGATCTCATACGATAGTTCCTTCTCTTCATCCCCATTGATGAGATAAAGACCAATGTATTTTTTCAACTCGTCAGGATTTACAGGATAATTAAAGACCACTCTGGCAGTCAACTCACTACTAGATTTTTGTGTATTATTTATCAGTTGAACTTTTGATGAAAGCACTTCAAATTTAGCTGTATCAAACTCTTTAACTAATTCGTTATCCAGATAATATGCTCTGGTTGTTACAATCTCAGGCTTAATAGTAACCTGATAATGGGTTGAAGGCTTAAATGGTACTTCCGGTAAAAAGCGTAATTGACGAAGATTAATCCACCGATAACTTCCGGGAACAGGTGGATTTAATTGAATCAGGTCATTTTTATAATTTTGACCTACCTGATTCAAATCAGCCACATCTTCCGAAAAGGTAAAAGTCAGATTAGCTTTAGGATCAACCTCCATTTTTGGATTCATTCCAATCAATTTAGCTTCTTTAGAACCTTCAGTGGTAAATGAAATTGTATCTTTTCCATTAATTTTCACACCCAGACTGTCAAAAACTTCTTTTTGTAAAATAGCTTGATAAGTAGTATGTTCAGTTAAAGGTTCATTTACTGTAAAGGACAAAGTATTAGAATCTGGCCAATGGAATTGTCCAGCAATAGTTGGAGAAAATTGAATTAATTCATTTTCTGTCTTTTCATCAAGATGTTTTCCCATCTCTCCCTGAAAGTTAAAGACCAGAGTAGGTTTAAGACTCATCTCCCCCTGGATCTTCATATCCAGAAACTTGATCTCCTTCTCTTTTTTAATTAACTTAACAATCTCACTAACAATGTTTACTTCTTCCACAGGTTGTTCTGCAGTACCACTTTCTTTTACTTGTTCAACAGTAGAGCTTGTTGCCAGATTTACATGTTGAGCAACTGTCCAGACAATAACAACTGAAGCAATAGCCATAATCAACAAACCCAGTAATAGACCTACAAAAAAATCTTTTCGTTTAAACATATTTGGTATTTTCAAACTACTCCTCCTCCCTTATCGTTTCTGCTGACTTCCAATAGCGTTTACCGTCCTTTTTAACCAACTTATCTACTAAAGCCTTTTCCAAATCAATCTCAAATCGATTAGCCAGAGCAATCAGACAGACTAAAACATCAGCCACTTCTTCGCTTAGCTTTTGTTTGTCAAAAGCAGGATAATTTTTAGACCAGGTTTTTTTTAATTCGCCAGCCACTTCACCTACTTCTTCATTTAATAAGGTATAAATCTGTAATGGTTCCATCGTGAAACCACGCTGTTTTCTAATATCCTGCACCATCTGCTGCAAGTCTCTTAATTCAGTCATCACTATTCCCCTTTCAAAGCAACTTCTCAACTTCTAATTTCTTTATCCTCCGGTAAAACTCCTTCTATTTGCAAAGATAAATGGCTTAAGAACTAATTTCCAGAGAATAAATAGTGGCAAACCCGATTTACAAATAATTTTTCTCATTGGTAAGACCGCATAATATCTCTGCAAGCTCCAATTGATACCCAGAAAAATTATTCTTAGTCAGACTTGCCATCGTTTAGGCTGCTATGAAGTGTTTTTTATATCATTCTTAAGCCCTGGTACTCTCAATTGCATGAATTAATTCTTCAGTAGAGGGATTGCCTTTTACAGCATACGAAATTACCCCATCAAAATCAATTATATATACAGTACGGTCTACAAAATCAGGATACTCAGCTAATGTTCCAACTTCATAAGCATTGGCGATCTTCATATTCGGATCAGAAATCAACGAAAAAGTCAAACCATTCTTTTGAGCGAATTGCTGATGACTTTCCAGAGAATCTTGATTACATCCTAATATCTCCGTATCCAATCTTTTATACTCCTCATAGGCTACCTCTGCATCTAATAATTGTTGTGTACAGATTGTGGTACCATCTTTCGGATAGAAGAATAGTATAATATTCTTTTTTCCAATATAATCCTTTAAGAGAATTTTACCCTGGTTACTTTCTCCAATAAAATCTGGAGCAGGCATTCCAATTTTTAGCATATCAATTCCCCCTTTCAGTAATATAGTATATGTCCAAACTATTGAAAAAATAATCCATCCGGGATTCTTTGACACCACAAATTTAAGATGATAAAATAGATTTATTATAAGTCATTATAAAATATTAAAAATGTAAATTATTATAAAATGATTTTTGGGGGGTTTTATTTTGAGAATAAATATGAAAATCCTTTTATTAATATCTCTTACAATCTTTTGTCTATCCACAAATATTACAACAGCCCAGGCATTCGACTGGAAATACATCGAAACCGAGCATTTTAATTTAATCTTTCATCCAGAGGTTGAAAGGCAAACCTATCGAGTAGCCGAGATTGCCGAAGAAGTCTATGGTCAATTAAAGGAATTTACTGGATTCAAAGCTTTTAGAAAGATAGCCATCGTAATCTCAACTCAAGATGATATCGCCAACGGAGAAGCTACACCTCGAGATCTGATTTTTTTGTCAGCTAATCCTTTAATCACATCCACTAGAGTTGACCGTGAATGGCTTAAAAATCTGATCACCCATGAATTAACCCATATCTTGCAGACCGAAACTACTTTTGGTGTCACCTATTCTCTACATAAGATAACAGGTGCACCAACAGTACTTGGTCTTCCCCCTAATGCTTTGCAGCCCAGATGGTTCTTAGAAGGTGTCGCACAATATGGTTCTTACATGGAGGGATATGATTTTTTAGACCGAAAACGTGAGATGATTTTCGAACAAAAAGTACAGACTGAAGATTTTTATCCCAATTCAGAGATTATCTGGGGTCGCAGTGAGATCGGTGGTGAAATTATGTATAACTATGGTTTCGGTTTTATCGAATTTCTAATGCGAAAATACGGTGAAGATAAATTTATTGAAATCCAGCAGATGCAGAACAGTTTTTATTATCTGGGTCTGGACGCAATTATGAGTATGGTTTATAATAAGCCGCTTTCGGTTCTTGTAGCAGAATGGAAAAGAGAATTAAACCAACGTTTTCCAATCCGCATAGATCGAGATATTGCCCAGGTATTGCTCCCAAAACCAGAGTTAGCAGAATGGAACGAGCCCTTGGTCACTCCTGATGGTGGCGTAATTTTTACTGAAAAGCATATAAATAAATCGTCAATAAAGATTAATTATTGGCATCCTGATACAGGTTTAACCACGTTATTAGATAGTCCTAAACTGGCTTTTACCAGATTGGCTCTCTCACCGGATGGGCAAAAACTGCTGTACACCTCCTATGACTCAATTAAAGGAGCTATCCGGTGGGATTTGAATGAGATGAATCTGCAAACTGGTGTTACCACCCGGCTCACAACCAATGGTCGTATTGTTCAGGGAATATATTATTACAAAGGCTATCTAGTAATCAAAAATGATTGGGGTAAGCTGCATTTATACTATTTACAGGATGGTCAGATGACTCAGTTAACCGACACTGACTACAATTTTGTGATCACAGATCTGGCCATCTCACCTGACCAAAAGAGGTTAGCGATTAATTTTAACTATAATGGTCAAAGAGGTATCGGCATTATGCGAACCGATTCCTGGGAATATGAAAAAATTTATTATCCAGGAGAAGAGAATGACTGGCTATTAGGCGATTTTATCGACAATAATTCCCTGACACTAAGCTGGGATCGTTTAGATCATTACGATCTGTATGCTCTAGAGATTAGGACTGGTAAGGTAACAAGGATTACCAATACTCGTGAAGATATCCTCCAGGGTCAAATCCAAACTTTTAACGAACAGCAGTACTGGTATGGTCAGACTTATGGATCTGCTGGTTTTACTATTGCTAAAGGCCCAATCGCTGCTCAGGAAAATATAATTATAAAATCCCATGATACTAACTTTCAAGATGCAGTTGATTCGACCAGCAAGCCAGTGAAATCTGGTGATTATAACCATCTCGCTCAACTGAGAAGTGACTTGTTCTCTCCTTATGTTGATACAGAAGATGAATTTGAAATTGGAGTTTCCCAATATTTAAGTGATCCATTAGAAGAACTTAGTATTTATTATGATCTCAAATGGAATGTTGATCGGGAAGAGATGACACTTAATCTGGACACTGACTGGAAAGGAACTAACCCGGGGTTAAGTCTCTCTATTCAATCTCAAGGTTGGGATATTGCTGCTGGTCTAACTGAGACTTATGAATTCTATCCATATTCTCTGTCAGCGTCTCAAATCTTTCAGATATCAGATGGATTTCAATTTAATCAACTCCAATTACAGTTAGCTAGATCGTGGATACAAAGAGATTCTGCAGCAACATTAATCCAGGCTAATTACTATCCAGCCAAAGGCATTGAAGACCCTGGTTATGACGTCTCCGTACAACACAACCAACAGTTTTCTATTGGTTACCAGGGTGATTCACTAACAAGTCAGAGTATTATAGGTTATGCTGGTGGTAGTAATAGATTTACCTGGGGAGAAGATGACTTATTCTGGGTATACCCAGAAAAATCTCAAGCACAGCGAATGGCGATTCAAAAACTTCACTATCAGCACAATCTCGCAGATCTATCCTCCAGCTTAACCATTTTCGACACAGGTAGATTATACACTAACATCTTCGGTGAGATTGGTCTGTTCTGTAACAATGAGGAGTTAACTGTCGCCAATATGGCTGGGATAGGATTTGAATTAGAAACCAGGATGTTAAATCTCATGTCGGTAAATTATGAACTTGTTGGAGCTATTAATTCCAATGGAGATGTACAGATAAAATATAGTCTGAAGTCACCTTTTTAGAAAACTAGTTCATCCAATAAAACGAATTCTGATAATCCGGGTCTTCCACTGAATATGAGTGCTGTCAGGTACTATATCAGCTAAAGTTGAACTTTAGGGCTTCAGATGGGGATTCAACCCCACCTGAAGTGGGTGTCATAGAACTTAGATATAGTTACCTGACACTTATATCTTGGTTCATTCTAGCCAAATTGTGTCCCACCCAACTCCAAAACTGATATCACTACTCTATACTCAGCTCAAAAGTAACACTTAATCAACCAACAGATATTCATGGACAAGCTCAAGAAATTCATGATTTTCAAAAGTCGATACCTTTTGAATATAGCGTTGATACTCTTTCTGGTAATGTCTTTCTTTCTCGGGATTTTTATCTTGCAAAAATTTTGATAAAATTAAATAAATATTAGCAGCTTCTAGATAACAATCTTTCTTCAAAAACTCATATACTGCAAACAACAGCTCATTATAACCTCGTTCAAAGTGACACAGGTCAATATATAAAAGACCCCAATAGTATCTATTATATGCCAATCCCCAAAAATCTTCAATCTGTTCAGCAAATGTTCGAGCCAGATTCAAATACTCTTCAGCAGATTCATAATCAAAAAGTTTTAGACACGCTTTAGCCAACTCATTGATAATCTGAACTTTGAGTGTTGGCCTCTCAACCTGAGATAATGCCAGCAAAAATTGTTCCCGTGCATTATAATACAACCCTTCCTCCACTAATAATAAAGCTAAATAAATATTAATTAGACCACATGTCTCTTCATTACCCTCTACTTCAGCCATCTGCAGTGCCCTATGTAAACATTTTTCCCCCTTATTCAAAGTACTTAATTTCAAATAGCGAAACAAATATATGTATAATAAACCCAGATTAGTATGAACAGCTCGCTGTAGGTACAAATTAGAACTCAAAATTAATTCTACAAGAATTTGATGAGCTTCTTCAAAATCTCCCTTTTTAATCAAATTACTTACCAAATACTCAATAACTTCTCCTTCCAATTCAGGTTTGAGAGATTTTTCTAAAAACATCCTGGTCCATTCAATTACCATCTCTATATCCCCAACGTCGTTGTAAACCTGAATAATTTTCAAAGTAATTCTCACTAAATGTTTTTGCTGTCCCAAAATCTCCGCCAATCCTAATCCGCGAAACAGATAAGCTAATGCATAAGAAAATGTTCCCTGTAACAGAAATTGATCTGCTTTTATGATATACTCTGTAACTCGTTCTTGAATTAATGATATCGGTATCTTAAGCAAGACTTCTCCACCCCTCCCTTACCAAAACTTATAATACTAACTTAATCATACACTAATTTCAAAGGTTTTTCAAACATATTTTTACGAAATCATGTAAAATTCGACCATATATACATTAAAAATGGGTTGATATTTGATATAAATACCAACCCGTAGTATACTTAATAATTTAGATATTTGTTTTAATATTTGTTAACAAATGTTATTCCAATGAACATTATCTGCTAATATTTTCGTAAATTTTTCTAATCCATTCTGATCAATTAGAGAAAAGCGACATTTTACTGGACTATCTATATCTAAAACACCCTTTAACTGACCACCATTTACAATAGGCACCACAATCTCTGAAGCAGATGCAGCATCACAGGCAATATGCCCTGAAAATTCATGAACATCAGTCACTATTATCGTTTCTAATGTTTCTGCAGAGGTTCCACAAACTCCCTGACCGATAGGAATATGAGTGCAGGCAGGTTTTCCCTGAAATGGTCCCAGCACTAACTCATCATTTTTATATAAGTAAAAACCTACCCAGTTAATATCGGCCATTTGATGACCAAGTAAAGCTACAGCGTTAGCCAATTGAGCCAACCAGTCAGTTTCAAAGCAGACCTGACTCTCCAAAAGTTTATTAACAGTTTTGTAGTAAAGTTCTAGATCATCGGTGACGATCTTTTTCGCTCTATACATTTTTTATTCCTCCTTTTAATCATCCAATTGTGTATACTTATAGGGGAATTCCCTAATTTATATTTTATCATATAATTAAAAAAATGTCCTCAGCAAAATAATCCTCCCCTGCAATCAACATAAAAAACCTGGCTAACTACCAGGTTTTTTTACAATGCTAACTCCGTTTTGAGTTGTCACCAGAAAAGATTTGGTATGAGGCAACGAGGATACTCCGAAGATAGAACTAGCAAAATCTTTAGCAGTGATAAAATCTCCATCAGGGGTAAAGAAAAATAGAAAACGACTCTCTCCACCTACTAATAGTAAACCCTGTGACACACATATCTCGTTAAGGTCTTCACCCAACTCTCTTTGTAATACGATCTTTCCATCCTGGGGATCAACAAGTGAGATAGTATTTCCGGAAGTTATGAGTAAATTTTGATCTAACTTTAAAGTAGCAGGCAAATTAAAAGAATGCTCAATCAAATAAACCTGTCCAGCGTCATGGGTATAACAATATAAGTCACCCATTGAGCCTAAAATATACACATAATTTTCGGTAATAATCGAACTTTGTATCTTACCCCGAACAGGAAATTCTGTTGTTAGCCAATCTTCCTCGAGCATAGAAAACAAAAATCCTTCCTCGTCAATGAAAGTTGGCAAACCGTTAAGAAAACAAAAACTATCCACGATCATTTTATTTGTTAAAGGTTTATCGGTTAATATCTGACCACTATTATCTATACTAAGTAAGTTATTACCGGCATAAACCCAAATAATATCATCATTCAGGGTTAAAGGAGTAACATTATTACCAAGATTATGATGCCAAATTATTCGCCCATCTTTAGCGTTTAAACCATAAAGAGAACCCTCGAAAGTACCTACAACAATTAGATTCTGTGCAACTAGAGTTGGTGCAAGAATAATCTCTCCCAGATCGTTAGTCCAGACTTTTTGTAAATTACTGTCCAAATATTCAATCTGACCTTCTGTTCCAACAATCAGATAATAATCATCAACAAAAACAGCCGGTGAAGCAAACTTTGTACCCACAGTTGGAATAACTCTGGTCTCAATAGAGTTATCTGAAAGAAAAATCTCTCTGCCATAATCCATATTTGGTTTGCAATCATAAACCCATTCCTTTGTTTCAAAACCATTCTTGACAAAGGAAAATCTTCGAAAACCAAATGGTACCTTCTCTAGTGCGACAGGTGTAGTACCAACCTGGACACCGTCCATATAGATATCAACAGCTCCATGTGGACTAGTAAACGTTAAAGTAATTTGAGCTCTGTTAAACAAATAAAATGTTAGACCAAAAGCCCCAACGATAAACAACAGAACAATTAATATTGCTATATGAGGATTACTCCTATCCATAAGTCACCACCTATCTGCTATTTTAGAAACGACATATGTCGATGAACTAAGGCCATCGATATATGTCGTCAAAATCTAGAGCAGAAATATTACCGTCCTTTTAGTTTTGGATCAAATGCATCTCGTAAGCCATCACCCATAAAGTTAAAGGCTAGAATGGTGAAGAAGATAAATATTCCTGGCCAAATTGCTAACCATGGAGCAGAGGTCAGGTATTGGCGAGCGTTCATTAACATATTACCCCAACTCGGGGTAGGTGGTTGAATACCTAAACCCAGGTAACTGAGGTATGATTCTTGCAGAATAGCCCCGCCACACTGTAAAGATGCATTAACAATGATTGGTGCCAGGGTATTTGGTAGAATATGCAAGAATATAATTCGCGGAGTGGATACACCAATAGCCCTGGCTGCCAAAACATATTCCTGTTCCTTTAGTGACAATACCTGGGCACGTACGACTCTTGAGACTCCCATCCAACCAAATATAACCAGTATGACTATAATATTAGTAAAACCAGCACCCATCATTGCAGCCATAACCAGCAAAATAGGAAGTCGCGGCAAAGAGATCATAAAATCCACAATACGCATTAAAATCGAATCCACAAGCCCACCAAAAAATCCTGAAACAGCTCCAACTGTACTTCCTATAATAACACTTGTCAGTGAAACAATAATACCTAAACTTAAAGAAATCTTTCCTCCCGCAATAATCCGACTAAAAAAATCACGCCCTAATTCATCAGTACCCATCCAATGTTCAGCTGTTGGGGCTTTAAAACGATTAAGCAATTGAACTCTATTAATATCGCTCCCAAAGAAAGTTGATATAATAGTTAGCATTATTAGGATAATAATAATCGTTAAACCTACTATTGCTAATTTATGTTTAAAAAATCGTTTTACTACCATTCTTCCATAGGATTCAGATTTATCTGTAAGACCGTGAAGCTTTTCAGAATTAACTTGAGTATTTGCCATCTATTCTCTCCTCCTCCCTTAAGAATATCGAATCCGTGGATCTATTACTGCATAAAAAAGATCTGCAATCAGATTAAATGTTACCGTCAGCGTACCTAAAAACATTACAATTGACATAGTAATAAAGGTATCATGGCCAGTAATAGAATTTATGAAGAGTTGTCCCATACCAGGATAAGCAAAAACCTGTTCGGTGACAATCGAACCACCAAAAATAGCCGGAATAGATAACATAACCAGCGTAATCAAAGGAATTAAAGCATTGCGTAACGCATGTTTGAAGATAACTACCCTCTCTCCCAGACCTTTTGATCTGGCTGTCCGAATGTAATCTTCTCGAATTACTTCCAACATACAGGATCTCATATAACGCATCCAACTAGCCAGGTTAATTAAACCCAGGGCAACTGTTGGCATAATTAGGTATCGAATTCTATCCAAAAAGGGTCCTAATGCTCCTGAAGGCAAGTCTACACTCCGATAGCCAGCCGCCGGAAGAATCCTTAAATGGACTGCGAATAAGTAAATAAACAATAACGCCAACCAGTGAGATGGGGTACTAAATCCAACAAAAGAAAAAATCGTCCAAAAATAATCCATCAGTGAATACTGCTTGAGAGCTGAGTAAATCCCAATTGGAATCGCAATTATTAACGCAAAAATAAAGGCACTTGTAGCCAGAATTATTGTTCTAGGCATGTTTCTTTTTAAAATCGTAACAACTGGTATTTTATAAGTTCGGGAAAACCCTAGATCTCCTTGTAATACTTTACTTATCCATTTTACATATCTAACATAGAACGGTTGATCAAGACCATATGCTTTCCTCAATTCCTGGAGGTCTTCTGCTGTCATCTCAGGATCAGACATCAATAGTTGATCGATTGGATCTCCAGGCATATTTACCAGTATAAAAAATGAAATTAGTGAAATCAAAAAAAGTACTGGTATAAACTGCAATAAACGTTTAATTATATACTTGGCCATTAGCTGCACCTCCATAATTGAGAAGGTCGCGCGTGGGCGACCTTCTCATATAGTTGAATTAATTTCTAATTCTCAATATCCCACTCCCAGGTATTCCAACTATAAGGGTCATTACTACCAGTTGGTCTAATACCAGTTACACTGGTCTTCCAGGTTGCAATGTCTGTCCGGAACCATAATGGGATAGAAGGAATCTCATCGGTCCAGATCTTCAATAATTCTGCAGCATACTCTTGCCGCTTAGTTCCTGACATCTCTTCTAAGATCAGATCGACTAATTCGTCAACCCTTGCATTCTCAAAACCAGCCACGTTCTGACCAGCCCAACCATTCTCTTCAGTAGGAATCTGGTTAGAATGCCACATATTAGGCATACTGATTGGGGAAGAACTCCAGGCAAACAAAACCATACCTGGCCATTGACGCTTGTAGAAATGATCGCCATTAAACAATACGTTGGATGGCATTACTTCGAGTTCTAGTTTGACACCAATCTGACTATACATGTCTTGCAATACTTGCAGAGCCAATTCACGTGGTCTGTTACCAGAAGTGGTACGTGCATTAATGATCAATTTTTCGCCTGCATCATTAACCATAATTCCATCTGAACCTTTGTGATAACCGGCCATTGCTAACAGAGCGATTGCCTGATCTGGATTATACTCATATTTGGTAATAATCTTCTGAGCCTCTTCTGTGAACAATGGATGCCGTGGAGCCATAAAAGTATGAGCTACTGGCTGTAAACCTTCAAATAGAGCCTGAACCATAGTGTCTCTGTCAATAGCATAAACTAGTGCTTTACGTACTCGCAAGTCACGAAATGCTGGATAATCCCGAACATTTAGATCAACATGTTCCCAGGTTGTTGCTGGAATAAAAGCAATATTGATCTCATCAGGATTGACAGAATTCTTCAAAGTTACGGCAGTATCAAAAGGAACTGTTGGTGGTAATGTTACATCTACTTCACCGGTTTTAATCAGAACTGACATAGTCTCAGTATCAGTGATAAACTTAATGATCACCCGATCGATCTCTGGATCGCCCAGGAAAAAGTCTTCATTCTTAACCAGTTCGATATGAGAACCAGGTACCCATTCCTGAATTTTGTATGCACCTTTACCAAAGTAGCCACTAGTCCAGTATGGATGGTTTTGAAACTTCTCTTTATCTTCGTTATATACTGGCTCTAACAGCTGTGCAGGTAAAATAGTATTGGCAATGACTAGATCTGCAAAAGGATACTTCTCGTTCCAATGCACGATACATTCATAATCATTAATCATCTCAATACTGTCAATCTTGTCAGAAACAGTACGACTTACTATTGGAATATCTTTATCATGCATTACTTTAAGACTAAAGATAAAGTCTTTTACAGTAAGTGGAGTTCCATCTTGCCAATATACATCTTTTCTCAGTTTCCAATGAACATCCATGGTATTATCAGCATTAACTATCCAGGTACCATCTTCAATACTTGGTAAGTACTCTACTACACCTGGATGTACGTCCCAATTGTCATCTCGATAATACACATCAGTATCAATAAACCCATCTACGGTTGTACCAGCTACCATAGAGAACATTGGACCAAAACCGTCTGGCTCTTGAGTAATCGCCACGGTCAAAGTCTTAGCCAAACCAACACCACTAACCACAGTGAGAATTAATAAAAGAACTGATAAGATCACAAGTCTTTTTTGATGCATTTTTTCTCCTCCTTTTTGTCGTTAATATCCTCGGCTACTATGCATCAGCACATAATACCTCTCCACTAATCGATAAATCACCTCCCAATGATGGTTATTATTATATTTACTTGACATTGCTAACATAAGTAAGTTCTGAGAAAAAGGTAATTACCAAAAGTAACATATACAAATATGTTATACAGGAGAACCTCTCCGAAAATCAGCTACTCTTATCTATATATATGTAGTAAACTCAAATAAATTCATTTGATAACTCTTCAGAACATTTCGGAAATTAGCAAAACCATTATACTAACCGAAAAATAGGAAAATACTATCAAAGAACTCCATTGAAATAATATATTCGCCCCATCAGGAATAAAATCCTTTTTCTTAGTACTACTTTTTTGAGTAATTCTAACTTACGCAGTTCGTGGATAGAAAGTTAAAGAATAAATAACTGCAAATTCACCCTAACTATGAGAAGTACCGTTATAATCTTGATTCTTTAAATACTAATTCGCTAAAAATACCAATATTCCTTTTTAATACTCTTATTTTTTTTGAATTCGAGCAAATTTTGGGGTAACTATTGATCATTGATAGAAAATTAATGTAAGATGTTTTCAAATTTTGAATATTCACATAAAAATCCTTCTATAAATATGACCAAATCCCGGATCATTTTCATAGAAGGATGGTTCTGAAAATTATTAAATAGTGCTGTGTTTAGAGCATGAATATACCGACAATTGTAGCTACTATCAATCCTGTGATTACTGGGATAAAGTTTTTTCTGGCTAACTCCATTGGTGACACTCCAGCAACACCAGCAGTTGCAACTAAACCAAAAGCCCATGCTGTCAATGTACCACCACCTGACCAAATTGCTCCAATCTGGCCAATGGCTGCCAATGTTGCGATATTTACACCCATTGAACCACCAATTGCTTTTGCCAGAGCACCAACCAATGGCAAACCTGAGAATCCAGAACCATCAAGACCTGTTACAATACCTACTATCAATATACCAAAGGCAACTGGAATCGCAGATAAGGGTACTGCATTAGAGAACATTTGTCCCAAATCAAACAAAAATCCTGGTGCACCTTCACCCAATATTACCTGAGCATTGTCTGGTGAACCTAGAAAAAAGAATCCAGCAATCGGAATAACCGTTGAAAAAATTTTCATTGAAAAGAGAAAACCTTGTTTTAGATAACCTTCCAATTCTTCCAAAGCTTTATTACCATGACCAAGCAGAGAGATTAAAATTAAGAATAATGCTGCGATTCCACCAAGTAAAGCAGTAGAATCTCCACCTTTAATCTTTAAAATGATCATTGCGATAATCGCTGAAATAAACACTACAGGAACCGCTATAGCTATAAAACCCGCTCCATTTCCAAACTCTGTTCTGTCTTTTTCATCAGTCTGAACTGTTTCATGATTTTTCTTATTCTGTTTAGATTGCACTCCTTTAGCAATCTCTCGCCGTACCATAAAATAAGCGACTATAATTGCTGTAATACCGGCAATTATAGATAAAATACCACCTTTATTCAATACCTCTGAGACATCTACACCAGCAGCACCTGATGTAATAGCCGGTGCACCCTGTAATACCAGATCACCTGAAAGAGCCATCCCATGTCCCAAAATATTTACACTCATAGCTGCTGCCATTGCCGGTAACCCCGATTTAATCGCGATAGGAATCAGGATCGTCCCAACAAGTGCTGTTGACGGGGTTGGCCAAAAGAATAACGCACTGGCGTACATAACAATACCAATGGCAAAAAAAGAAATGGTCGGCGTCTTCAAAATTTTTCTGACAGGAGCAACCATTAAATAATCTGCCCCAATATTCTCCATCGACTTTAACATTGCTACCATTAATGCAATTATTAGCATAATGTCAAACAGATCTGTTCCTGCTGAGAGAAAAGCATTAAAAACTGTCTGAACTGCACCAACTAGCGTTCCCTTATAGGCAAGACCAATCACGAAAATCCCCAGAGTTGTAATCAATACAACTCCCCTCTTCAAAACCATAGCTACTACAACAGCCAGTACTACAATTAAATACATCCAATGTGCTAATGTCATAATACTTAAACTATTCCCCCTTTCTAATTCTTAGAATACCTCATTTCTGTGACTTATACACATTTTGCAAATTGCATCTTTTAGCATTTTTATGACACAACAAATTTCCATTCAGTTATTTTTCATGAAAAAAACTCCATCTTAACCATGGAGTTTTTTATCGGCTCAGGAATAAATCTATCATTTTCTCAATAACTTTGAACTATTAAAAACTTAAAATATCTATATTTCCATTAGAAGTTTCTAAATTAAGAATCGCACCACCTCCATTGATAGTCTCCAGATAATGATCTTCAATAGTCAGCAATCCTGTATATTCACAATATATCTGACCATTAGTTGTTGTGGCATCAATATTCAATCCACTATCTGCTGGTAATTGTATGCTAATGTCTGAATTTGATGTATCCAGACCATAATAATTGTCTACTGATACATCAGCAGAGCTGATAAAATCAATATCCCCATTCACTGTCTCTAAGATTACATCAGAGATGCCTCTGTCCGTCTCAACCTGAATCGGACCGTTCGAGGTAACAGCACTGAGGCTGAGACCACCAAAATCGCTTATGTATATCCCTCCATTGGAAGAATTTAAATCCAGTTCTCCGGTTGCTCCCATAACAGATATGTCACCATTACTGTTTCGTCCAGCCAAAATACCATTAAAACTTTGGATATCGATGTTGCCATTGCTGGTTTTCAGAAGTACATGGTTATTATTAGTTTTAATAATTAAATTGAATCCTACAGATAGCACACCTCTGGGTAAAGGTGATGGAACTTTTGCTATTATATGGAGTTCAGAGTTCTCTTCTTTCATCTGGATATCCATTTCATTCAATACTTCTGCCACCGCCAGAGCATCAACTCCTTTTGCGAATTCCTGCACCTTAAGAGTCTCTTCATCTGATGCCTGAAAACTTACATAACCATTAATGTTATCGACAATTAGTTTTGATTGCATTGACAAATTCAGATCATATTTCTCTATCTGTTGTTCAAGGTTTGTTGTGATACAACCACTTACAGCAGATACTAACAATACTATAGCTATCGAAACCATAACTTTTTTCATTTTTAATTATCCCCCTTTTTTAAATTTCAGAATACACAACCCGAAACATAGGTAATTCATCCCCATATTTGAAACTGATCACTATATAATAAATATTTCAGCGCTAAATAAGAAAGACCTGCTTTTCACAGACACAATGTCCGCAAAAATAGGTCAACAATACCTCCTTTCATTTTAACAGATACGTGGTAGTTGGTTCCCCATCGGCATCTCCAGGATCCTGGTTGTCTTAATTTCCGTCTCGACATAGACCTGGGGGTAGATCGACCTGGCTACAATTTCACCGATAATCGCAGCATCTTTTCCTTCAGGCAATTTACTCATTGCTATAGTGATCTTATCAGCCGATTCTTTTGGTACGATAGCTACAAGCTTACCTTCATTGGCGATATAAAATGGATCTAATCCCAATAAGTCGCACATACCCTGAACCTGGGCCAGCAACGGAACCTGCTCTACTTCAATTTTAATCTCCACCCCTGCTTCTTCTGCCAATTCGTTCAACACAGTCCCAACTCCACCTCTGGTAGGGTCACGCATTACCCTAATCTGCGGCTCAACTTCTAACATCACCTCAACAAGGCGATGTAAAGGTGTAGAATCACTCCTCACATCTGTCTTTAGTGACAATCCTTTCCTACAGGCCAGAATAGCAATTCCATGATCTCCCATAGTCCCACTAAGGATCACTTTATCGCCGATCTGTATTTTACTTGCCGACAGTTCTCGACCTTCCGGGATAATGCCAACACCTGTAGTATTGATAAAGATCTGATCGCCTTTACCTTTTTCCACAACTTTAGTATCACCTGTTATGATCTCAACTCCTGCTATTTTTGCCGCTATTGCCATCGACTCAATTATTTCTTTGAAAAGATTGATTTCTAATCCCTCTTCCAAAATTAAGCCAGAAGTTAGGTACACTGGTCGAGCTCCTACCATCGCCAGATCGTTTACTGTTCCATAAATTGCCAGTTCGCCAATATTTCCACCGGGGAAAATAGGTGGTGTGATCACAAAAGAATCTGTGGTCACGGCAACTTTTCCGGGTGGCAAACTGACTGCTGCCGCATCAGTTAATTTATTCAAAACCGAATTGGCAAAAGCTTGCAGAATAATCTCTTCGATTAATTTCCGGGTCAATAGACCACCACTTCCATGAGCCAATAATATCTTCTCAGACATTAGCAATCCCCTTTCTCCGATCATATCGATAATAGGCAGCACAGGTTCCCTCAGAAGAGACCATACATGCTCCCAGAGGTGATTCTGGCAGACAGGATCTAGCAAATGCCGGACAGTCTACAGGTGTCCTTTGTCCAGTTAATATCAATCCACAGATACATGATTCTTCCTCAGAACTATCGACTAAGATCTGCTGGATACCATGCTTTAAAGATTGAACAGTCGAAGAATTCTTATTACTTAACAGATCAAAATTCTCCCACGGCTCCTGTAATTTTAAACCTGAATCTGCTATCTCACCAAGCCCCCGCCATTCACTATTTACCGGGGTAAAATACCTGTGAATCAATTCCAGGGCATGAATATTACCTTCATCTTTGACAACTCTATGGTAAGTATTCTCGATCTCTATCCGACCTTCTACTAGTTGAAGCATAATTCTATAGATACTATGGATTATATCCAGAGGTTCAAATCCGGTTACAACCCCCGGTATACCCTTCTCTTCTGCCAAAAATCTGTATGGATTAAGCCCAATGATCGCACTTACATGTCCCGGTAAGATAAATCCATCGATTTTAAAATTCTCAGCTGTCAAAACCCTTAATGCTGGAGGGATTAACTTATGGGCATTTAATATTTTTAAATTATTAATTCCCCTCCTCTGTGCTTCCTTAAGGGTAATAATACTTAAAGGTATCGTTGTCTCAAAACCTACTGCCAGAAAAACTATGAGTTTACTGCAATTCTCTTCAGCCACTTGCAAACTGTCCACAGGTGAATAGACAATCTCCACTCTGCCGCCTTCAGCTTTGGTCTGAAGCAGAGAACCCAATCTACCCGGAACCCGCATTAGATCCCCAAAAGTCGTCAAAATTACTCCAGGTTCTCTGGCCAAAAGGATTGCCTGATCGACATAGTTCGTCGGTGTAACACAGACCGGACACCCTGGCCCTGAGACCAGCTCCAAATTCTTTGGTAAAAGATCTCTGATGCCAAAATGAAATATGCTATGGGTATGGGTCCCACAAACTTCCATTAACCTGATGGGTCGATCCATAAATCTCACCAAATGATGAATCTTATCTGCAAGTTTTTTGATTAGAACTGGATCACGATACTGATTTACCACATTCAATTTAGCAACAACTCCTCTAACAACTCCAGAGTAGCATTAGCCTCCTGTTGATTTATCAGTTCAATAGCCACTCCGGCATGAATCAGCACAAAATCTCCAATCTTAGCTTCCGGAACCAATGTCAGGTTAACCCGCTGTTGAATTCCCCTGGACTGGACAACTCCTTTTGTCTCAACAATCTCAACTATCATTCCCGGTACTCCAATGCACATCTGCTTACCTCCCAAAACATTTCTCCTGATGATTTGCCACATAAATCTGACCCAGGGCCAGACCTCCATCATTAACCGGAATCAGATGGGGTAAATATACCGCAAATCCCGCCAATTCCAACCTCCTTTGCAGAGCTAAACTCAGCAGCCTATTCTGAAATACCCCACCACCAAGGACTACCGTTTCCAGATGATGAATCTCCCTGGCCAGTATAGCTGACCGATAGGCAATGTCAACGATTGTACTATGAAAACATTGCGCAACTTCTTTAACTTTTCTTCCCTGATAGATCTCTTGAGCAATTCTGGCGATCATGGGTAATGGGTCAATCTCATAACACAGACCAGTAAAACAGATTGTATATGAATATACCTGGTCAACGGGCGCCAACTCTTCTTCTGCCAATTCTTCTAAATAAATTGCTGCCTGACCCTCAAAGGTCACCTCTCCCCTGACCCCACAGATCGCAGATACTGCATCAAATAATCTACCCATACTGGAACTTTCTGGGCTCTGAATTCCCTGCTTTAATAGTTCCTGTAACCGATACCATTGTGAGATATCCACATCTTGCCACAACGGTAGGTCGTAAGTCCACTTTTCCTCAACCATTGCCTTTTCCAAATAACCGGCTCCAATTCGCCAGGGTTCCATGATAGCCTTTTCTCCTCCCGGTAATGGCAGATATTTGAGATGGGCAAAACGCTGAAATTTCTCTGGAGAAGCGATTAAAATCTCTCCACCCCAAATCTTACCATCGGTTCCATAACCCGTTCCATCAAAGGCAATCCCGATAACATTTTGGGTCAAATTATATTCTGCCAGACAACTGGCAATATGTGCATGGTGATGCTGAACTCCAATTCTTTTTTTCTCTCGATACCTCTTTTGTGCATATTTTGTAGATAGATACCCAGGGTGGAGATCATATGCGATAATTTCTGGTTCTACTTCCAACAGAGCTATCAACTCATCAATCAATCGCTGATAAAGGTGATAACTACTCCTGGTTTTAAGATCACCAATATGCTGACTGAGAAAGACCTGATCTTTTCTGGTCAGAGCGAAGGTATTTTTTAACTCACCTCCACATGCTAAAATATTCTGTTCACCCAGGCTGGCAATCTTTAGCGGTAATGGAGCATAACCCCTACTGCGTCTAAGCATAATTGGCTCTTTATCTACACGTTGAACAGAATCATCACATGGTCTAATTATTTGACGATTATGCAGTAAAAAATAATCAACAACTCCTCCCAATCGGGAGATAGCTTCCTGATCTTGATAAATAATTGGTTCGCCACTAAAGTTCCCACTGGTTACCACCAATACCTTCAGACGCGAATCAAATAGCATATAATGTAAGGGGGTATAGGGCAGCATTACTCCCAACCTTTTCTCTAATCGAGCCAACTCGGTTGTGATCCCATCATCTCCTTTAGCTAACCATTTCAGTAAAACGATGGGCCTGGAAGGTGATAATAATAACCTTTCTTCTGCAGGTGTTACCTGACAATATTGCTTCACTGTCTCCAGATCAGGCATCATCACTGCTAACGGTTTATTGGGACGGTGTTTGCGTTTGCGTAAAGCCTGTACACTCTCTTGATTCCTGGCATCACAAACCAGATGATATCCTCCCAAACCTTTCACACCGGCGATCTTACCCTGCGTTAATAGTTCCCGTAAACTGACCGCTGGCATCGCCCATTCTGGCCAGACCGGATTACCTTCTCTTGATGCAACCTCAGTCAGATCACTACAGATGAGCTCCTGACCCCGATGATCGGTTAAATATATCCGGGGACCACAGACTGGACAAGCATTAGGTTGAGCATGGAACCGTCGATCTCCCTGATCGACATATTCCTTTTGGCACTCAGAACACATGTTAAACTCTCCCATAGTAGTAAAAGGACGATCATAAGGAATAGCTTTTATAATCGTAAATCTCGGCCCACAATTGGTACAATTAATAAAAGGATACAGATATCTAGTATTTTCCGGGTCAAGCAACTCCCGTAAGCAATCAGAACAGATAGCCATATCCGGAGAGATCAGAGTCTGTGCTTTTTTTAGACGGTCAGTATTCTTAATAACAAAATCATTATCTCTTCGCAGTGGAATGGTCATGGTTTTAATAGTGTCAATTTGAGCCAGAGGAGGAACCCGTGAACTAATATCTCGCAGAAAAACAGCTATTTGTCCCACTGTTCCCTCCACCTCAATCAACACCCCTAGACTATCATTGGTCACCCAGCCCTTTAATTGGTGCTCTTTTGCCAGGTTAAAAATAAAAGGGCGAAACCCCACTCCCTGAACTACACCCTGTACTCTAATTTTAGTTCGGCTCTCTACCAGACTACACATCTTCCATTAAGCTCTCCTTTTTCCGCTTTCTCCACCAAACGATATATGATATCCAGACACTCACTTCATATAAAAGTAAAAGCGGCCCTGCCAGCAGCAATTGAGTTATCACATCGGGTGGTGTTAAAACAGCTCCAACCACCACTGATAGGACAATCGCATATTTTCGATGTTTCCTCAAAAAATCTGGTGTAATTACTCTTAATTTGACCAATCCGATGGTGAGCAAAGGTAATTGAAAAAGTAAGGCCATAACAATCATAATGTTGGTAATAAAACTAATATATCTCTGAACCGATAACATGGGTTTTAGCTGTAATGTATCAAAATTCAATAAGTATTGTAGTCCTATAGGAAGTAACACAAAATATCCAAAGGCAAGTCCCCCCAACATTAAGAGAATAGCTGCGGGAATCAAAAGTAATAATATTCTTTTCTCAGCCTGATATAAACCTGGTAAAACAAATTTTAACAGTTGAAATAAAATTACTGGACTTGCGAGAATCATTCCACCATATATGGCTAACCTGAGAAAAGTTAAAAATCCTTCTGCAGGAGCAATATAGACTAACTCTGTGACTCCAAGCGGTTCGGTCATATAGTAGTATACCTTATCTGCATACATAAAGACGATTACAGCCCCCACAAAGCAACTCAAAATAGCCTTCAAAATACATCTACGTAAATCGGTGAGATGCTGAACTAAAGGCATCTCCTTCTCTTCTTCTATTGGTTTAAGACTTGTTCTTCTCATTATTCTCTTCCAGGACTTCAATAGTCATCTCTTTAGAGGCAGATTTGAATTCTCTTATGGCTGAACCAATAGACTTACCAACTTCAGGTAATTTTCCCGGTCCAAAAACTATTAAAGCTATAATCAGGATAATAATTAATTCCGGCACTCCTACACCGAACATATCTGTTCCTCCCTTTTGTAATTACGCTGCTCCTCAAGCCAGCCTACCAATTCTTTAATTCCATCTCCTGTTAGATTGGATATCTGAAAAACTTTAATTCCCGGATTAATTCCCCTGACTTCAGCGAGAAATCGATCCATATCAAATTGATTATACTTCAGAAGATCAACTTTGGTCACAACCAGGACTTTGGCCTCCTGGAAAATCCTTGGATATTTTTCAGGTTTATCGTCTCCTTCAGTAATACTCATTACTACCATTTTAAAATCTTCACCCAGATTATAAGCAGCAGGACATACAAGATTACCAACGTTTTCGATAATTAACAGATCCAACTCATCCAAATCCAAATTAGTTAACGCTTCCTGCACCATTGGTGCATCTAAATGACAACCACCACCAGTATTAATTTGAACTACATCAACACCACAGGCTTCAATTCTTTGCGCATCTCTGGTAGTATAAATATCTCCTTCAATGACAGCAATCGCCTTTCGTTCAACTATATTTTGAATTATTCTCTCCAATAAAGTAGTTTTGCCTGCTCCCGGAGAACCAATAATATTAATCGCCAGCAGTTGATTCTCCGCAAAGATATTTCGATTCTGTTCACTTACCCGCTCATTTGCTTTGAGTACATTTTGTACAAGTTTGATCTCTTTCACCATCATTCACCTCCAAAGATTCTACATATAGTTCTTTACCAGATACAATCTGCCCAACATTCCCACACAATGGACAGAAGACCCGATATTTGATCATACGATATCTATGTTCACATTTTGCACAATAAGCTTCCGCAGGAACATATTCTATCTCTAATCTGGCTCCTTCTAAAACGGTTCCCATCTGCAAGACAGAAAATGCAAATTGCATTGCCTCTTTCTGGACAGCAGCCAGTTCTCCCACCTTTAACTTTATTTGATTCACATAGACTAATTCATGATTTTTCAACTCATCTTCGACTATTTCAAATATACTTTGCATTAGTGACAGTTCATGCATTAAGCATCCTCCTCGGTTTATAATGCCCAGTTTTTGCATTATTAATCACTATTTTTGACGATAAATCGCCAGTATCTGAATAACTAATATTTTCTAAATTAGCTTTCCCGGGTAGTCACTCTAAGTGAACTCGTTCAGCTAAAGTTGAACCTCGGGACTTCAGATAGGGATTCAACCCCACCTGAAGTAGGAGTCATAGAACTTAGATATAAAGGCTCCCAGTCTGCAATCAAACCGAGAGCCCTAATTTAATCTTCATTATTTGCAGACAATTGAAATTCTTTTAACCCAAGAACAAAATTGATTAAATACTCCTTCAGTTCTCCATCCATCTCTTCTAGTGCCTGTAGTAGCAATAAATTTGATTTATTTATAAGGTTATAATTATGAACAAACAACTCATTCTGATTAGACAAATCTTGATCTGACTCCGATATATCCACTTCTGTCAAGATAGCAAACTCCTGAATACTTAAGCCAAACCCCTTCGCCAACTGAAAAAAAGTCTCAATACGGGGAAGACGGCGTGGATCATTCTCCAGCCTGGAAATGGTAGATTGATGAATCCCAGAGCGAAGACTCAAATCTAAAATCGTCATCCCATACCTTTTTCGTAACTTCTTCAAACTGTCACCAAAGCAGTTGGTTCTCAATGAATAGTCACCTCACATTAGTATTTGATCGATTTAATTCTATTATACACTAAAGTTTGTCTTGTGGCAAATATTTTTATAAATATTATTTTATGTCAATTAAGTAAAGTGGTAATACTTTGTCTCACTAAAAAAGCAGCCCTAATTTAAGGCTGCTCATCTGTCGGTTCGGCAGGTACCATTTCAATATCAAGAGTATTTTGATCTTTTAACCATTCAATTCGCGTAAGGTAGAACTGACTACCATCATTTTGAGGGAAAAGCTTCAAATAAGCTTCAAAGTTTTTCTTCGCTTTATCCAACTCGTCAGTGTAGAAATAGGCTTTACCCAGGGGATACAGAACATAGGGATAATCAGGCTTGATCTGAAGACTCTTCTCATAAGCCTGAATCGCTTCTGAATAATTATCGGTAGCAAAATATGTATCACCCAAAAAACGATAACTCTCATAATCTTCAGGATTTTTCATTATAGCTTTATTCAGCCAATCCCGGGCCTCGAGATAATTATTCTCCACAAGAAAGATATAACCCAGATTTCGATCATAACGCCCATCTTTCGGATCTATTGCCAGAGCCTTCTTGTATAACTCAAAAGCTTCCTCCAAACGATTAGTATCCCTCATAAGCTGTGCCAGATTATTTAAAGCGAGAATATGATTAGGTGCAAGCTTTAAAATCGTCTCATAAGTAGTCTGTTCTGCCTCGATCTGATTCAATTTATAATGAGCATTGGCCTTAATCAAATACAGGTCATAATTCTGTGGGTCTAATTCAATAGCTCTCCGCAGATAGGTAATAGCATTCTCATATTCACCAAGTTCTAAATAAATACTTATCAAATTGCTCACCAATTGAGGATCTTGTGACCTTAACTCCATTGCCTTTTTGTAAACTGGTATCAAATCTTTCAAACGCTTCTCGTTATGGTACAAATTAATTAAATCCAGATAATAGGATAATGTCTGGGGTTTTAACGCTATCGCATCTAAGAGATATTTTTCAGCCAATTTGGTATTCTCTAAGGCTAACTGGGACTTATAAATTAAATATAAAACCTGAGCCAATGGGGGTGATTGCTGGAGATATTGACCAAAAATATTTAAAGCAGCCTGATAATTCTCCTGCTGATAGTACAGCTGTCCCAGCATCAATTGAACCTCTGGTTTGCCAGGATTATTCGCCAAAATTGCTTCCAGGCTCTCAATGGCTTTGGAGGGATTTTGCTCAATATTATATTGAGCAAGTTTTAAACGTAACTGTTCTTTCTCTTCAGGCGATATATGTCGTTCAAGTAAAGCCTGCTCAACGACTGCAATAGCCTGACGATAATTACCCAATTGATAATAAGATTCAGCCAAACCTGTATAAAGATCATATGTCCTAATTCCATGAACATAAGCCATCTGGTAGGCTTGAGCAGCATCCAGAATCTGCAAATTTTCCATCGACAACTTTCCTAAAGCAGCCCAGATTTCGCCTCTTTCAGGGTAAATCTTGCTGGCTGCATTCAATGCATCTTTGGCAGCAGATTTATGGTCAGCCTGAAGATAGATAAATCCCAGTAAGTATTCAGCTACCGGATAATTCTCACCCGCTATCGCCTGCTCTAAATAATCTCTGGCTTTCTCATAATCTCTTAATGCCATGTAAGCGTGACCTAATCCCAAATACTCTAATTCAGGTTCTTTATTATATTTCAACGAAGAATGAAAAGCTTCAATAGCTTCCTGGGGTCTATCCCGATAAAGATAAATAAAGCCTTGATATAAATAACTTTGGTAAGCATGGGGAGCATATTCTCGCAAGTCCTGGAAAATAGATTCTGCTCTGGTTAAATCACCTTTAAATAACGCCTCTTTTCCCAGATTTGTCAAATACTCAAAATGTGTACATCCTGTACTGAACAATATAATAAGTAGAGAGATAACTATTAATAATCTGCGTACCATTAGTTCACCAGCTTCCTATTTACGATATTTAGTAATATTTTTCGTCACTAATGTTTAAAAACCTGCTAAATCTTTTGATATTTCTTAACTTCTACCGAAAAAAGTCTTTATCAAAACTATAATATCAATTTCCGACACTATCACCTAACATTTTAGTACAAAAAAGAGAGCATTATGCTCTCTTTTAACAACTCTTATTCTGATTTTGGATATTTCTTCTTTAATACCCGGGCCAGATTGGTAGATGCTTTAGAATAATCAGGATCAATATCCAAAGCCTGATTATAAGCATCTATAGCCTTATCTAACTTACCAATATTCTCATATGCAATTCCCAAATTATTGTACATATAAGTATATGGTGGATTTTGTGCACAGGCTTTAGACAAAGCTTCACTTGCTTCTGCATATTTACCCAAATATAAATATGCCAATCCCAAATTGTTATAAGCAAAGTAATTCTCAGGATTAAACTCGCCAGCTTTAGCAAATTTCTCAGCAGATTCTGCATATTTTCCCAGATCCATCAAATATAAACCCCAGACATTATATAGGTCATCATCTTCATCCACTTCTTTAGCTAATTCCAGAGTTGCTAAACACTTCTCCCAATCTTTTTTATTCAAATAAGCCCTACTTAAATTGACCAGTGTATTAAAATGATTGGGATATAAATCCCTGGCTTCTTCAAAATATTGAATAGAGTTAGTATAATCCTGAAGTTTATAATAAGTCAGTCCCATCATATACCGTAAATAATGATGATCAGGCATCTCCCCATAGGCCGTTTTAAAAGCTTTAATCGCCTGTTGATAATTTCGATGATTAAATGCATCAATCCCTTTTTGATAGTTGTCATTTGCCAAAGTCTGTAAACCAAATAATTGAATTACTACCAGCAACAATGCTAAAATAACCAATCTTTTTCTCATTAGATTATCCTCCTTGCATTTTCTACACCTATAGGTGCACTATCCCTTTGTAGAAGTTGAATAAAAACCTCAACGATCTGGCTATCGAATTGGGTACCGCAAAATCTTTCAAGCTCCTGTAAAGCTTTTTTTTGCTCAAAAGCTTTGCGGTAAGGACGATCAGAAACCATGGCATCATATGCATCAACCACAGCAATAATCCTGGCTTCAAGCTTAATCTCTTCACCACTCAAACCTAAAGGATATCCTGTTCCGTCAATTCGCTCATGATGTTGTTCCACAATCTGTGCTACCTCTTTTAGAAAATCAACTTCTCTCAATATTTTCGCTCCAAAGGTCGGATGTTCCTGCATAATTTTAAACTCTTCAGAAGTAAGTTTACCTGATTTCTCTAAAATATTTCCCGGAATACCTATTTTTCCTATATCATGAAGAATAGCTGCGCGTCGTAAATTTTCCATCTGCTTCTCAGTAAGCTGCAGCTTATTGCCTACCTGCAAAGCATAGTACTCCATTCGTTCACAATGTCCACCAGTCACATTATCTTTTGTCTCAATCGATCTGGCCAATGCGGTAATTATCTGTAACAATGCTTTTTTCAAATCATTCTGGTTCCGCAAGTTACTTAAAGCAATCCCTAACTGGCTGGCCACAGTCATCATCAATTCTTTGTCTTCACGTTTAAAGTTATTTACCCGGGAACTTTCCAGATTCAAAACTCCTAAAATCTCTTTACCTGCTGTAATCGGTACTGTCAATTCAGAAGCTATTGCGGTGCTGCGAGAAATATAAATTGAAGACCGGGATATATCAGGAATAATTTGTGGTTTCCCTGTTTTTGCGACCAGGCCACAAACTCCTTCACCCAGATTAATATCAGGGGCTTCAGCTTTATATGTACCATCATATTTGTATCCACCTTTAAAGACCAGTTTATCTTCCTGAGTCAGAAAAATACAGATATCATTATATTGCAAAGTATTACGAATAATTTTTAAAACTTCAGGAATCATCTTGTCTGCCTGATCAATTGTAGCCAACTGCTGACCGACCAGATAAAGCTGTTCTAATTTATTCTTATATTCGGCCAGTTCAAACTTACGCTGCGCTTTGGAGTACACTAATACCAGTTGAGGTAAAATCTGTTCAATCTGATATAGATCCCGTTCATTAAAACCGTTCTGGTCTGTCCAATTATCCAAAGTAATATAACCTTGGAGTTGACCTTCAATCCAGATAGGAATGAACAACATAGCTTCAGGTACTCCGTAATCATCAAATTTATCTCTGACATCATCTCTAAACCTTTTGTTCGATTTACCCACTTGATTGTCAATAAAAGGACCTGTTTTACCCTTAAACATAGATTCCACTTCTTCAGGGGTTAAACACAGGTCAGTAAAATAATCGTCATTCTTCGATCTGACTGCTTTAAACTCAAACATTCCGCGCTGCTGATTATAGATTACAAAACTATAGGTCTCGGCCCCCGGAACCAATTGAAATGCCTCATTTACAATATAACCGAGAATCACTTCCGGATTCTGTTCTTCATTGATCATTGTCAAAATTGAATTCATCCCAGTCAATTGCTTTTGGTAAACCTCTATTTTACCTCTCCGAAAACACAGATAATTCCGTGAGCGAAAATATCTATATCCCCAGAATAGATTAATTAATATTATTAGAAAACTGATGATTCGATAAAATAAACTCATAGGATACAATAATGCCAAAATACTAAACCATACACCAAAAATGAATAAAGGGAAATACCTCATTATGATCTTTTTCATAACTAACCAGCCCCTATCATAATCAACATGCCAAAACATATTTATTTACTATTCGACATAATAAGGGCTTTCCCTTTATTTTCAGCCTTATTTATCCTGCAATGGTGCAATTTCTTCACCAATTAGATTATAGATATTCTTCTCCCTTTCTAACTTTGCTTTAACATAGACTATATTACCAGATATGAGGTGTTTTTTATATTTACTTACAAATGGTTCGAAAATTGTTACCTCTGCTGTACCTGTTAAATCTTCTAATGTAAAGAAACAGAGTAACCTACCCCGCTGAGTCCAACGAAAACGAATAGCTGTGATCTCACCTGCCAGTTTGACCTTTTCTGCCTCAGTACGACTTAAATCCTTGATCTTTAGCAGATCGGCTTCACCTTTGAGCAATTGAACAAGCGGATTGGCGGAAATAGGATGACCAATAGTCTCCATCTCCCATTTTAAAAGATCAATCAAATCTTTCTCCTGCACTTTTTCAGTAAAGACCTTCACTTGACTACAATATGGTAAACAACGAAGTTGTCCTGAGACAACCTGATGCTTTTTGGCTTCTTTGAAAATCTTTGAATAGCTCCAGAGAAGCTGCACTCGCTCTCCCAGACTATCAAATGCTCCAGCCTTAATCAAGTTTTCGATGATCGGGTTGGTTATAATACTCAAATTAACTTTACGACAAAAATTATTCAGAGACAAATACTGCTCCTGTTCCCGTTTGGCAATAATCTCTTCGGCAGCCCGCTGACCCAGACCTTTAATCATCAAAAATCCCATTCTAATCTTTTCCCCATCAGTTGTTGCCAACATCTGACTACCATTAATATCAGGGGGTAGGACAGTTATCTGAAGAAATCTGGCCTGATTCAAATACTGGCGAAATCGATAGTCAATATTCAGATTCACATTAAAAAGAGATGTCAAATATTCTACTGGATAATGAGCTTTAAGATAAGATGTGATATAAGCAATATGAGCATATGCTGCTGCATGGGCTTTGCAAAAACCATAGCCTGCAAATTTATGCAATTTATCGAATATATAATTAGCTTCAGCCCCATTTAATCCACGACTGAGCGCACCTTTAATAAATTTACTTTTCTGTTCTGCTAATAAAAGTCTGTCTTTTTTAGAAATAGCCTTACGTAAAATGTCCGCTTCACCCAAAGTAAAACCGGCCAGATCTCTGGCAATCAACATCACCTGTTCCTGAAATAGCACAACGCCGTAAGTATCCCGCAAAATTTCTTCTAATAGTGGGTGCGGGTAGTCAATCTCCTCCTCATCATGTAATCTGGCAACAAAATTCTGAACCATTCCGCCTTCAATTGGCCCCGGGCGGTACAAAGACGTAGCAAACATTATATCCTGTAATGATACAGGTCTTAACTGTTGAAGAAGTTTGCGACAACCTCCACTCTCTAATTGAAAACACCCGATAGTATCCCCTCTTTGAATTAACTTATAAGTTTTGAGATCATTAAAAGGAATCTTCTCGTAGGTCAAATTAACTCCTCTGGTCTGTTTGAGAAGATTCAAAGTCAATCTAATGGCTGATAGAAAGCGTATTCCCAACAAATCTATCTTCAATAAACCCAAGTCTTCAATAGAACGCATGTCAAATTGAGTAATAATCTCACCATCTCGAGAATATTGCAGAGCAGTATAATTGGTCAATAAATCTTTAGAAATTACTACACCTGCCGAATGTTGAGTAAAATGACGGGGCAATCCTTCCAATTTGCTGGCAGTATCAATTAGTCTTCTGAAGGATGCGTTATGATAATAGGTATGTTTAAATTCGCTATTATTCATCGGTAAATCAACATGATGAATATTCTGATGGGTTATAAATCTAGTCAAAGGAGTTAATTTATCCTCTGGCCAACCTTGAACCCTGGCCACATCCCGCACAACTGCCTGTGAAGCAAAGGTACTGAAAGCAGAGACATGTGCCATATTCTCCTGTCCATATTTATCCGCAATGTATTGAAGTATCTTCTTACGACCTATGTGATCTAAATCTAAATCTATATCTGGCATTGAAATGCGCTCTGGGTTTAAAAATCGTTCAAAGTATAAATCATACTCGATTGGATTAACATGCGTAATTCCCAATAAAAAGCAGACAAAACTACTAACTGCACTCCCTCTTCCGGCAGTTAAAATCCCCTGTTCTGTAGCATATTGCACAATATCCCACATGATCAGAAAATATCCGGCATAGCCCATCTTATTGATCACCTGTAATTCAAACTCTAAGCGTTTTAAGGTATCCGCTGAAGGCGATTGTCCATAGAATCTAAACAATCCTCTCTCACAGATTTCTCTAAGATATGACTCTCTGGTATAACCCTCTGGAACATTAAAATGGGGAAAATGCAGTTGTTCAAAATCAAAATATAGGTTACATCTTTCACTTATAAGTAGAGTATTCTCCATAGCTTCCGGAATATCTTTAAAGAGAAGATTCATCTCTTCAGTACTTTTGAGATAATATTCTTCCCGTATCTTTCGGGTATAAGATTCCTCAGTCGAAATTTGTTGAATACTTGACAAAACTTGATGTGCTTCGGCATCCTCCCTTGCCACATAATGAACATTATTAGTTGCTACCAAAGGTATCTGTAATTCGCGGGATAGCTTGACTTTTCTTTTGATAATCTCTTCTTCCTCAGGTAAACCAAACCTTTGAATCTCCAGATAATAATTATTTTTTCCCAATATATCCCTATATTCTAAGGCGATACTTTTTGTCCTCTCATAATCCTGTAAAATCATCGTATCCAACTCACTATTCTGACAACCACTTAAGACAATAAGTCCCTGTTTATATTCCTCAAACATCACCCTTGTCGCTAGACAATCATTACGTAGATTGGCTCGGGTGATCAACTTTAAAATATTAGTATAACCCTGGTTATTCTTAGCCAATAAAGTCAGGTGATATCGAGATTCGGGTTCATCAGAAAGAATGGTTCCAATATTCAGTTCCACCCCAATTATTGGCTTAACCCCATACCTTTGTGCCAGTTTATAAAATTTGATAATTCCACTGACATTATGATGGTCGGTAATAGCCAATGAGTGAAAACCTAAATTTTCAGCTTTTTTGAGTAACTCTTCAAGACGACATAGGCTATCGAGCATACTATACTCAGTGTGGACATGTAGATGACAGAAATCCTTCTTCATATAAACTCCTCCTTGTATTTTGTCTAGAACATATGTTCTATTATATTGTATCATAGGTGAATTTACAGAACAAGTGTTCTGTATTTCCAAATTTTTCTTCTCTGGTTTCCATTTTGTACTAAGTTTTGCCTATTTTTTGTAAATTCAAACTATAGTTTCCAATATATTATTAGCTAACTCACAAATACATAAATGTCTTCCCTGACAGTTGAAGATGCAAAAAAAATAAACTCTCTTACTAGGATATTACATCTCTAGTAGGAGAGTCTATTATCTTTTATCATATATTCAAAATTTTTAAGCCTATTTGGATAAGTCAAAAATAACATTTGATTTCTTATTTGATTTAGCTATAATTAATTCAATTTTGAAAATATATCAAAAATAAACAATTTTATTTGGAATTCAACTTTTGATAACTTTCATACCTTTGAGGATCAATATCGCCCTCATCAAGAGCCCGTTTAACAGCACAACCTGGTTCATGCGAATGGGTGCAGTTAGAAAATTTACAATTAATCGCTAATTTTTCAATATCGGAAAATAGATTACGTACACCTTCAGCAGCGTCAAATAAACCAAACTCTCTCATTCCTGGTGTATCAACAATCATACCACCTGTTGGTAACTCGTAGATTTGAGCTGAAGTAGTAGTATGTCTCCCTTTATGGGTAGTCTCACCTACTGCTCCTGTTTGAGTCAGTTCTCTCTCAAATAGAGCATTCACCAGAGAAGATTTACCTACACCTGAACTGCCGGAAAAAACAGTAAGTTTATCCTTTAATAAATGACTAAGCGGAGCAATTCCTTCCCCGGTTAATGTACTGGTATAGATTACTATATAACCCAACTGCCTATAATATTCCACGTCGATCTGGACCTCTACTAATTCTATCAGGTCAGTCTTATTGATACAGACAATTGGTTCAATTCCACCAGCTTCACAGGCTGCTATATAGCGATCAATCAGATTTCGATTATAGGGTGGATTTTTAGCAGCAAAGACTAAAATAGCCTGATCAATGTTAACAGCGATTAGCTGTTCCAAATGTTTACCTTTTTTACCTGCCCCTCTTCGAGATAGCTTACTCTTACGTGCACAGATCTCCAAAATTAAACCTTGATCACCATGTAGATGTTCGACTAAGACTTTATCACCAACAACGACCAGCGTTTTAGTAGTTTGCTGCTCTTTAAATAATTTACCCCGAAGTTTACACTTTAGAAGACCGACTTCAGTTTTGACATTATACAATCCCTTTTGTGTATTCATTACTAAACCTTGAATCATAGGTGATGAATTCCCCCTTTAATTATTTTACTCTTCAGACAAAATTAAAAAAGACTGTGAAATTACCTCACAGTCTTTAATCAGGCAGACCACCCTCCGGGACTTAGTTGTGCCAGTTCTTCTGAGTTCAGTCTAAAAATTTGATGGATATAGAAGCCGTATAGGAGAAATACTAATGCATATATCGGATCCATCCATCAATCCTATCAGAAATGGAAAAGGCTGCAAGGTAATTGCTACTTCCCTGCAGCCAGATAGGCATAATAAAATTATGTTGTATTTCGGGACGTATTAGCTTCACCATGCTTAAGTTAACCTCTCACAAACAAAAACAAGCATAGATGCTACAATACGGATCTTCCCGACTTTTACCTTTCTGTAACAATAGGAAAATAGCGGCATAATATGCGGTTGGTTGAGATAACTCTTTGATTTTTTAACATAACACGCCACCTCCTACAAATTTAAGTATCTTACTTATTCATAATATACCTAAAATCTTCTACTGTCAAGAACAAACTATGGGAAAGACCGGGTATAGAACCCGGTCATTAATGGGAATTTAAGATAGAGGGCACTTCCAACGGACAACTAAAATCTGAGTGCTCCAGCGTTAGCCATTGGGGAATGGCAAACTGCGGCGCAAGCACCGCTTGGGGGTTTAACACTGGACAAATTCTTAGAAAGGGAAATTTCGAATCACATGTCGATACATGTGTCAGAACACTTGCTTGAGGTCCTCCTCCAAACAAATCTAACCTAATCCGAAAATCCGCCCTCTATCTTAAGATTTAAATACATATTCAAGCCGCTACAGCCTGCTGCCAATTCTCTAATCTAACGACTTCCGAAGGGGATTTATACCTCCACCGAAGTAAACATTATTCAATTGTTTATCCTCCCACCTATAAAGGTCGGGAGACTTTCCCCCTAAAATATTGTTAAATATATTCTACTATTTACACATATTTTTATAAGCATCATTCATTATACCACATTTTGTCGATAATGACAATATATTTTTTTATTGTTAATCATATAAATTCTGCAAATAAATAATCATAGATTCACACTCAAAAAATTTTAATTTTTCTTAAAAATTTATATAGACTAAGAATAAGAAAAAAAACTCAAGGAGGCAATTTAAATGGTAGGAAGAAAACTTAGTTTAAGTTTTATTATATGTCTAATCTGTCTAATTCTCATCTCTGGATGCGAATTTATCCAATCTGCTCCAGATGAAGAAGAAATCCCAGAGAATCCAGATAATATTGTAAAACAGGAAGCTGCACCGCCCAACGAAGAACCAATTGTAGAATCTCCAGAGCTAGGAGATGGTTCGGAAAAAGAACACCGGGAGTTGACTCCGGAGGCTATTGTAAAAATTTATGGGGACACAATTTTTCGGTTTAAAAAAGATTCAGAAAGAATCATTGCATTAACCTTCGATGATGGACCAGATGCTAACTTTACCCCAAAGATCCTTGATGTTTTAAAAAAACATGGAGTACCGGCAACCTTTTTTATTATAGGAGTCAATGCAGAAAAAAACCCAGACAACTTAAAACGGATCACTATTGAAGGACATGATATCGGTCAGCATGGCTACAATCATTATAAGATGTCTAATCTGACTCCCGAAGAGATCAATGCTGAATTGGATAAAGTTAACATACTTCTGAAAGAACAGACAGGTAAAAGTACAAATATCTTCCGCCCTCCCTATGGTGCAATCGACCCGGAATTAGTTGAAACAGTTAAGGCTAGAGGTGATTATATTATTCTCTGGGATATTGACTCATTAGACTGGCGAGGCCTAGATAAAAATCAAATTTTGAAAAATATCTTACCTGAAGTTCACCCTGGAGCGATTATCTTGCAGCATTCTGCTGGTGGACCTGGCGAAGATTTAACAGGTACAATCGAAGCACTGGATGAACTGATACCTGAATTACAAACAGCGGGCTATCAGTTTGTAACCATTAGCCAGATGTTCGAATCAAAGATGGTTAATAATCAGAAATAATCTATGTAAAGCTAAGAAGGGGCAGTCTCAAAATTTGAGGCTACCCCTTCTTTAGAGTGAGTGAACTCGTTCAGCTAAAGCTGAACCTCGAGGCTTCAGATGGAAATTCACCCACACCTGTAGTAGAACAAAGCAGCTCTCACTTGCAGAAGTGAAAGTCATAAAACTTAGATATATGGAGAGTTAAAGGATCTGGGCTTCCTTCAAAATCAAATACTGGCTGGCCAGTTTATGCTTTATCTGCTGATCAGGGCATAACTGTGCCAGTTCCCGGTAAAAATTTTTATCATGACCGGCAAAATGATGATGACTCAACTCATGAGCGATTATATATTCTAACAAAAACAAAGGGCCATTTTTAAAATAATCATTGATATAAATTGTTACTTCCCCACTCTTATTGCGGCGGTATGTACCCATTACCGTCTTCTGGCGTCTGAATTGTATATTTAAAGGGTAAATCATTGCTGCATATTTGCGACGATAGATCTGTTCTGCCATCCTTGCCAATTGCTGAGGTTGGGTTATGGTTGAACGATTTTGAACAAAATAATCATAGGATTGATAAGCCTGCTGCAGCCGATTCAAAAGGCTCTGGCGAATCTCTAAAATTATCTCTTCAGCCTGTTTTTTGGATAATGCTTCTGGCATATAGTATAAAAATTTGCCATCCCTAATCCTACCTGAACAGCGACGGGTTCCTTTTTTTACGATCACTTCTTCTACTAATTTGATTTTTTTCTCATTCATCAAGGCAAACTCCTTTTAAAAACAGTCATTTTTAGTATAGCTGGTTTTTAGATTTTTGACAAGGTTTAGCACAAGTCTTTTGCAGGTTTGCATGATTGAAGCCGCATTAACAATAAGCTGTTAGAGATTTGTAGCTCCACTGAAGTAAAATTTAGTTATTTATAATCCTATCTATAGCGGTTGAGGGACTTCCCTTCTAAAATGTCATTGAAGCCAGGCAGGTCTGGATAAATCTTCTTGACCTGACTGCACAAAAATGTTAAAATGTAAGTAATATTATTTCAATTTTTAAGGAGGTATGTTTTCACGATGTTGCTTATGTGCTGATTTTCTAATTTAGTTTCAGGTCCCGGGGATTTGTTTACCCTTTTCTAGCCTGGCTAAGTGGAATTCAGTGCATAATAACCTTCTTTCGCAAAATTTTATCTTTTCCAAGGATATCTTTCTCCTGTTTATATTAAACAAGGGAATTAGTGCGACAAACCATAGGTTAATTATGCCTATGGTTTTTTTATTTTTTTAAGGAGTGTGATTAATGATGAGCTTACTCATTTTAGATAAATTATCTAAAGATTATGCGGGAAATGAAATATTGACAGAAGTTAGCTGCTCAATTGAAAAAAAACAAAGAATCGGGCTAGTCGGACGAAATGGGACAGGAAAATCTACCTTTTTAAGAATCCTGGCGGGTCTAGAAGAACCTTCTATAGGTCAAGTCAGTAGACTAAACGGAGTAATTGTAGATTATCTGGAACAAGACCCTATCTTTTCTGCTGCCGCTACTCTGTATGAAGAGATGTTGACAGTTTTTAAACCTGTATTTATGATTAAGCAAAAGATGGTTAAGATTGAAGATGTATTGAATTCATCTGAAGTAATTGGTAATGTTACACTTCTAGAGAAATATCTTAATCAATATGGTAAATTACAGATAAGATATGAAATGGCTAATGGGTACACTTATGAGAGTAAAATAAAAACTATCCTCTTTGGACTCAAATTTGCTGAAGAAGATTTTTATCGCAAGATGGTCACTTTTAGCGGTGGTGAGAGAATAAGAGCCGCCTTTGCCAGACTGTTGCTAAAAGAACCTGATCTATTACTCCTGGACGAACCGACCAATCATCTAGATCTTCCTGCTATTGAATGGCTAGAGGAGTATCTGCAAAACTACCGTGGAACAGTTATGTTAGTCTCCCATGATCGTGTCTTTCTGGATAGAGTGGTAAATCGGATTTATGAATTGCAAGATCGCTGCCTGGAGGTCTATCATGGTAATTATTCTGCATATCTACAGCAAAAGCAGAAACGCATTAAGCTTCAGGAAAAGGCGTATCTTCAGCAGCAGGAACAGATCGAGAAAATGGAACGATTTATCGCTAAATTTAAAGCCGGTACCCGTTCAACACAGGCTAAAAGTGTTGAAAAACGTCTAAATAAACTTGAACGAATTAAGCGACCACGAAACCCAACCAAAATTATGAATCTTCCCTTTTCTCCTACTTCTACCAGTGGACAGGTGGTTGTTAGATGTGAAAAGTTGACCAAAGGTTTTGGAGAGAGAATTCTCTTCAAAGAATTAGATCTGGTAATAGAACGGGGTGAACGAGTGGTGATTACCGGTCCCAATGGCTGCGGTAAGTCCACTTTACTCAATATATTGGCCGGAGAACTTACTCCAGATTATGGTATGATCTCATTTGGGCCAAATGTGGAAGTGGGATATTTTACGCAGCACTTTGAGCATTTGAACCCTGAGTTGACTATCTTTGAAAACATCTATCAGGCTAAAAGAATGGATCGTTTTCAGATCCATTCTTTGCTGGGCAGATTCCTTTTCTCAGGTGAAGATGTAGAAAAAAAAGTGAGTGTTTTGAGTGGTGGAGAGAAAAACCGCGTAGCTCTAGCCAGGCTTATTGCGAAACAACCCAATTTGTTGTTATTAGATGAGCCAACCAATCATCTGGATCTGGATAGTAAGCAGGTTTTAATTGATGCGCTAAAAGATTTTCCGGGAACTATTATTCTGATCTCTCACGATCGCTATCTGATTCAGGAATTAGCTACCCGTAAGTTGGAATTCCCTATCTGTTAACCAATCTGCCAGACAGAACTGCAGTATAAATACAAAAACTCCTTCATTATCTGAGCATCACAAACATGAAGGAGTTTTTCCTCTGGTTTAAACATGATTCTACTACCCGGCTGCATATAAAATCATTTTTCACTCACGTCTAATTCAATTTCCTCATACATTTTTTCGATTTCACTGATATCTACTTCATTTTGGAGAGACAACAGAGTCTGATGATAGCTTCGATAGCTGTCACTCAAAACTTTTAAGTTGTCAACGAATTTCTCGTAATAACCACTCTGTTTAAGTTGATTTGTAATATATTTTTTTACCTTTATACTTTCTTCATATTGTGATCTAAAATCAGCATTCTCCTGTAATGTTTGCATAAAATCATCAATCAACTTTTTTTGCTCTGCAATAACCTGTTTAGAAGGTGTGATTAATTTTTGTATATTCTTTTTATGATTCTCTTCATAAATTGCTAGATCGTCCATGGAAAGTTGATTGAGCATTTGTTTAAATGACTCAGGATATTCTATCTCGTTAATCTCATCAAAAAAAGAGACCATCTCCAACCATGCTTTTTCCTTTTCAGGTGTGTCCAGCGACTCATTAAGAAATTGTCCAAAATGAACAACAATCATTTTGCCAAAATAACCTGGAAAAATTCTGGTCAATGCATTTTGCATGTAACCCTCACGCTCTTTTGCATTCAATTCAAGAGATTGCTGCAATAGACTGAGTTGCTGAGTAACAGAAGTTAATCGCTGGCCCTCGTTTAAGTTTTGCAGACAACTTTCGATGATTTGCTTACTCTGCTCGATCCTCTGTAAATCTTCTGATAACTGGAAATAACGCTTTTGCAGTACTTCGCGCCACTCTTCTGGAGAATTTATGATTCTCCTAATCTCCAGAATCGAAAAATCTAATTGACGCAAAACTCCAATCTGGATCAATTGATTCAAATCATCTTGCGAATACTCCCGGTATTGATTGGTTTGATTAACATATGGCTGAATTAGACCTTCCTGTTCATAATAGCGAATCGCTTTTTTAGTTAATCCTGTATGCTCCATGATCTCACTAATGCGCATTGGTAATCCCTCCTTTATGATAACTATACACTATGTCCCGGGGGAACAGTCAAGGATATAATATATAAAATTAATGATTTCTTTAGAGCCAGTTCATTCTATTTCCTGACAGCTGCCGCACACAAAATTTACAACTAAAAAAGTATTCAATTGTTGGTTTTCCAAAGGTAGTCTGATATAATAAAAGAAAATAAGTAAATGAGGTGGTTACTATGGGTATTTTTGATTTTATAAAAAATCAATTTATTGAAGTAATTGAATGGACTGATACCACTACTAACACTATAGTTTATCAATTCCCGGTTCACAAACACGAGATTAAGATGGGAGCTCAATTAACTGTTCGCGAATCTCAGGCTGCTATCTTTGTTAATGAAGGACAGATTGCTGACATTTTTAATCCTGGTAGATACGTACTGAGTACAGAAAATATGCCAGTTCTCACTAAGTTGAAATCCTGGATGTATGGATTTAACTCTCCCTTCAAAGCTGATGTATATTTTGTTAACACCAAACAATTTACGGATCAAAAATGGGGAACTGCTAATCCGATCATGATGCGTGATGCTGAGTTTGGAGTAATCCGTCTGCGGGCTTTCGGTAACTTCTCTTTTCGGGTTACTGATCCTGCACAATTTTTGAGAGAAGTCTTTGGTACTAATCAGGTTTATGATACCCAAAATATTGTTGGACAAATAAGACGAATAATCATCTCTGGTCTGTCTGATCTTCTGGGAGAATCCAAAATTCCCGCTCTCGATCTGGCTATGTACTATGACGAGTTAAGCGAACATGCAAAAGAGAAAATTCAAAAACATCTAGATGCTTTAGGTTTATCACTGACCTCACTCTTTATTGAGAATATCTCTCTGCCAGAAGAAGTGGAGAAAGTCCTTGATAAGCGTACCTCCATGGGGATTCTGGGTGATTTAAATAAGTACACCAAATATCAATCAGCTGAAGCTATTCGCGATGCAGCCCAAAATGATGGTGGTCTGGCAGGAGCAGGTGTAGGACTTGGTGCCGGAGCAGCCCTGGGAAATGCCTTCTCTCAGGCATTTCAAAACATTAACCAACAGCCAAATAATTCTGTAATCTGCCCCAAATGTCAGGCTAAGGTACCAGTAGATCATAGATTCTGTGGTAATTGTGGTAATGCCATGAGTACACCGCAGATAAACTGTGTCAAATGTAATGCTGAAATTCCAGCTGATGCTAAATTCTGTCCCAAATGTGGTACCCCCCAGGCAATAGAACGCTTTTGCCCCAAGTGTGGGCAGCAGATGGAAGTAAGTTCTAAATTCTGCCCAAAATGTGGCACTAAGGCTGAATAGGAGGTGTTTGTATGGACAATGTAATTAGAGATACACAACAGGTAGAGACCGATACTTTTCCCTGCCCAGGCTGTGGGGGAAATATGGTTTTTCAACCAGAAACCCAATCTCTCTCTTGCCCCTATTGTGGAAATACTGTCGAAATTCCAGACGAAGATGGTGAGATTTTTGAATATGACCTGGAATCTGCCGGAGATACCGCATCCCATAACTGGGGTCAGGAGAAACGAATCATAAAATGTGATAGTTGCGGTGCTGAGACTATATTGGATGCTCACACCACTGCCCAATTTTGTGCGTTCTGCGGTGCTTCTCATATCACACAAACAGAGGAAACTGTGGGTATCGCCCCAGAATCATTGATTCCCTTTAACATCTCCCGGGAAGATGCCAGAGGAAGGTTTAAAAAGTGGATTCAGAGTCGCTTTTTTGCACCAAATGCTCTAAAGAAAGAACATCAATCTCAACGTCTAACAGGTGTCTATGTTCCCTGCTGGACTTATGATGCATCCACTCACTCCACTTATCGTGCCCAGGCTGGACATTACTACTATGTGACAGAAACTGTTACGAAAACAGTAAATGGAAAAACACAGACAGAAACCCGTCAGGTGAGGAAAATTCGTTGGTTTCCTGTTAGCGGCTTCTATGGGGAAGATTTTGATGATGTATTAGTTAATGCCTCCAGTCAAATTGATCCAACTTTGATGAGTAAACTATCTCCGTTTCATTTGAAGGAACTTGTCAAATATAAGCCCGAATTTCTTTCTGGTTTTCTGGCCGAACGCTATAGTGTAGAACTAAAAGAAGGTTGGAATCAGGCTGTTAATCTGATCAAACAGCAAATTCGTCTTGGGATTACCCGCAAAATTAATGCCGATGAAGTACGTAATTTGCGAGTACAAACTAATTATCAGAATATCAAGTACAAACATATTCTTTTACCTATATGGATATCCTCTTATAAATATAAGAATAAAGTCTACTCTTATCTGATCAATGGTCAGACCGGTGAAGTTCAGGGACATGCACCTTTGAGTCCGCTCAAAATAGGAATAGCCATTCTTGCTGGTTTAGCTGTGATTGGGACAATTTATATGTTGGTCAGATGATAGATATTGTAGCACCATTCACTCACTTCCTAATAACTATGCCAGAAAGGGCATCCTCTAACGATATACGTCGAGGATACCCTTCACTGGCCAAGATTTTGAACAATCTATACTTACTTATAAAACAATTTGAGAGGCAAAAAACAAGGAATAAGATTCTCTCTGTAGAGAGGATTATAATTATTGATATTCCTTTAGTAATTCATCGAAATCCTGTTCAGTAAGCAGCCCATTGTTTTGATATGCTTTTTGCTTAACCTTACTAAGCAAGCTATCTTTATCTTCTCTGGACAACTCTACATTCCGCTTTTCCAGACAATAATCAATAGAAGGCGCCCCACTATGCTTACCCAAAACAATTTCGGTTGGATTATGCCCGATCAATTCAGGCAGATAGGGACTTACTAATAGTGGATTTGTATCCTTAGTATTCTGGAACCAGCCAGAAACAATACCCGACTCAATTCTGAAGATATCATCTCCTACAATACCACGATTTTTTCTAACCGGAAAATCGACCATACTCCTAAATAATTTTGACAGAGGATAGATCTGTGAATAATTTAATCCAAGATCGACTCCATACATGGTTAATAATGCCATGGCAATATCCTCATAAGAAGCATTTCCTGCCCGCTCTCCAGCCGCGGAGATTGTTGTATGCACAACATCAGCTCCGGCAGCCAATCCCATGATACTGTTGGCACTTGCTAAACCAAAATCATCATGAAAATGCAGTTCCACTGGCTTTTTAATCCTCTCCTTAACTCGTCTTACCAGATAAGGTATTGTGTGTGGAGCTAAACCACCCAGGGTATCTACAATGCCCAGAGCATCCATATGCCCATCGGTGGCTACTTTTTCTACCAGATTTAAGACCCAGTCAATATTTGCCCGGGACATATCAATTGGGAAAAATACCGTATATAATCCTGCTTCTTTAGCTGCCTGAGTAGCTTTGATTGAAAGGTCAATCGCTTTTTCCAAAGTCCACCCATAGGCTTCTTTTATCATCTGTTCATTTGATGGAATCTCCACAACAATTCCCTTCACTCCACAATCAGCCGCCCGCTTAATATCTTCAACCATACACCTCGCAAAACCAAAGATCTCTGGGCCAAAATCTCTTTTGACTATCTCCTCAATCGCTTTAGCATCCTGGGGAGATACTGCTGGCATTCCAGCTTCAATTCTCTGAATACCAACCTCAGCCATCTTTTCTGCAAGTCTTAGTTTCTGGTCAACATTCAACATTAAGCCAGTCTGTTGTTCACCATCTCGAAGAGTTACATCATGAAGTTTAATTTTATCCTGAAAGTTAAATTCTTTTGTCACTTCAGCTACGTGATTCCAATTACTTGTATACCATTTATCTGATAACCATTTTCCCAATTTGCACTCCTCCTAACCTCTTTCGAAGTAATAATCTAATTTTTGAACATTCTATATTATCAATTTATTAAAATCGCATTACCAACAAGCTATTAAAGCTTGGGTTTAACGTCTTCAGAAGGGGAATTTAATTTATACTTTTACCTATAGAAACTAAGAAATTTCCCTTCTAAAATCTCGTTAAATGAATCTACATATTCTATCAATACAGATATCAGAAAATCCAAAGGATTCTGCCTTAGTAATCTTACCGTTGGCTACCTCTATCAATTCTTCCATCAGCATAGCGCCCATCTCCTCAATGGACTTCTCTCCAGTGATGATGGCACTTACATCCACATCCATATTATCAATCATCCGTTGATAAGTTTCACTGTTGCCTGTAATCTTTACCACTGGAGCCAGGGCGTGACCTGTAGGCGTTCCTCTTCCTGTGGTAAAGACAACAATCTGACAACCGCCTGCAATCATTGCAGTAACAGAAGCGATATCATACCCTGGCGTATCCATAATAATAGCACCTGTCTTGGTGGGAATTTGTGCATATTCTACAACCTCAACAACAGGTCTGGTTCCTCCTTTATAAATACAACCCAGAGATTTCTCTTCGATAGTAGACAGACCACCATCTTTGTTTCCGGGAGTAGGTTGCCCGGTTCGCAGATCCTGATTAACTCCGGCCAGATGGGCTTCATAATCACTGCAGATAGAGATGATTTTATCATGAATCTCCGGAGTTGCTCCCCGACTGGCCAGAATGTGCTCTGCCCCAACATATTCTGGAGTTTCACTCATCATTGATGATGCACCCAAATCAACCAGGCGATCACTCAAATTACCAACAGCCGGATTGGCAGCAAGTCCAGAAGTTGCATCCGAACCACCGCATTCAATACCCATCATTAATTTTGAGATGTCGCATTGTACCCTTTTTTGTTTGGAAGCCTCGGCAGCCATACTACGGGCAGCTTTGACAGCTTTATTGATAGTGTTAACAGTTCCGCCTTCCTCCTGAATCCCAAAAGAGACTATCGGCTTATTCGTCAATTTCTCAATTGATGCCTTAACACTTTTGTGGGAATGGTTTTCACAACCAAGGCCAATTACAACTATACCATAGACATTGGGGTTAGCCGCAAAACCGGTCAGCACTCGCTGAGTAATATCTTCATTACCTTTAACTTCTGCACATCCTGCCTGATTAATAATATTCACGGTTCCCTGCACCTGAGAAGCTACAATTCTACAGGTTTCACTGGCACATGCACAGGTAGGAAGGATGAGAACATGATTCCTCACTCCAACCTTTCCATCTGGTCTTTCATATCCCATAAACTTCATAATTTATCCCTCCTATTTAAGTTCCTTTTTATAATCTCTGGGTAGACTTCTGATATTGAGATGGGACACATAAGCACCAACAGCAATATCCTCCATAGCAGCTCCAATAATCTCTCCATATTTGATAACGGTTTCTTCGTTGTTTATTGGAGCGATTGCAGCCTTATTCCAGGCAGGAATTTTCTCTATAGCTGTAATTTCACAGAGTTCACTATCTTTAAAATAAAGAACAGTGTGGCCCTGATCAATATCACAGGTTGCTGTAACAACATTGTCTTTATTGTTCAATAAAATCGCATTTGCCTTCATTATACTTCCTCCTTTCATTTGCTAATCAGTTATGCTATAGCTTTCTTTTTATTTTTTAGGAATTTGGATTCAAACTCCTCCATGCCTGTTTTAACAGAACCGAATCTTTTGGCCACATATGTGGTGACTAGCGGTGTCAAGATTGTAGTAACGATTACTGCTGCTGCAATTTGAGTTGTAGCGGTCGCCACTAAAGGCTGCATAGCTGGAACTACTAGAGCTACAGCCGCGGGAGTAGCAACAGAGTTTCCGGCTGCACTGGAAGCAGCGGCTGCAGCATACCCGGGACGTCGATTAATATAGCGATCAGCAAAGAACATTGGAATTCCGCTGACGACAACCACCAATAGTCCCAATAGAATTCCGGAAAATCCAGCTGTAACAACGTTAGTTAGTGTTATTCCAGCTCCTAATCCAAACGCAAAGAATGGAATCAGCATTGAAACCCCAGGAGTGAGAAATTCTTTAATTTTAGGATCCAGATTACCAAGAATACATCCAAAGAGAATTGGAGAAATAGCTGCCAGTAAGCTCATAAAAGGAATATTCGCCATCCCTGTTGTGCCTAAAGCTACCATTGTCAAAAATGGACCATCGTTAATGTTCATCACGGCCTGAGAAGCTATATCTGTAGAGTCACCAAACTCGCCAGCTAGCGCCATAAACAAACCGCCATTAGAATTGGTCACACTACTGATAATAGCCAGTGTAGAGATACCCAAAAAGCCAGAAGGTCCAAAAAATTTACCTACCAGAAAACCAAACAAAGCCCCAACAATAAATTTGGTTATTAACAAAACTCCACCTCTTTTGATAGCTTGAGGTGCATTTTTAAAATCTATCTGTGCCCCTACACAGACCAGAAAAATAGCGATTGTCGGAGTTGCTGCCGCTTTAGAAAAAACAGCACTGTGTAGTCCACCTAAATTCATGACTTGTGGAATAAATGTGTTAATGAACGCCCCAATTAATAAAGGAATTACCATCAACCCACCCGGGATTTTTTTCACACTGTCTAGTATTTTCATTAATAAACGCCCTCCTTAAGTGTTTGTTAAAGTTACATTAACAGCAAGCTGTCAATGCCTGGATTTAACGACTTCATCAGGGGATTTATACCTCCATTGAAGTAAATATTACTTAGTTATATCTACTCCCCCTATAAAGGCTGGAAGACTTCCCTTCTGAGATGTCGTTAAATATTTGGTATAAGATTTACGTAAATCATATAATTGACTAGTCACTTTTATATTAAAGCAAATATCGTGCCAACTTTAATATCTATTTCCCAAATTTCATTAATCCACATAATTCTTTGATTATTCTCACAGTATGAATACTGTTGCTTTTCAACACTTTCAGAAAATTCTCATGATGCGTTTAAAAATTGTGCAAACATTTAATCAACTCAGCTTTTTTCCGGTCTAAAAACAGATCAGGTGTGGCATTATACTATATTACTGTAGTATAATGCCACACCTGACTCGTTTTAAGATTGAAGTTTATAGGTTTTAATCTTTCTAATCAAAGTTGTTCGATCAATGCCAAGTTGTTGAGCTGTGCGGGTTCTATTTCCATTGTTTTCAATTAAAGCGGACTGGATAACTTCTGCTTCGATCATGGAAAGGGTCTTGCCTTTATTACATCTCCCGATAGTTCTATTTCGATGAACACACCCCTGGATCATGGGGATCGCTTTCGCTTCAACAATTCCCTTCTTTGTAATCACCAAAAGTTTTTCAACGACATTTTCCAGCTCTCTGATATTACCCGGCCAATCATAACTCTCAATAAATTCAATAACCTCTGGCGAAAACCCCTCAACCTGATGATCAAGTTTTTTATTAAGTCGTATTCTTAACTCTTCCATCAATATCTTAATGTCGCTCTTTCTCTCCCGTAATGGAGGAAGAAGCAGATTCAAGACATTAAGTCGATAATATAAATCCTCACGATAATTCCCTTTTTCCATTTCCTCATATAGATCTTTGTTAGTAGCAGCGATCACCCGCACATCAATAGGAATGACCCGTACATCACCAACTCGCATCACCTCGTGCTCCTGTAGAACACGCAGTAGTTTGGCTTGCATACTCTTGTCAATCTCTCCGATTTCATCAAGAAAGATAGTTCCTTTATGAGCAAGCTCAAAAAGGCCCATTTTACCACCCTTTTTGGCTCCCGTAAAGGCTCCTTCTTTATATCCAAAAAGTTCACTTTCCAATAAATTCGAAGGCAACGCTGAGCAGTTGATCGCCACAAAAGGGTTATTTTTCCTACAACTCTCACTATGGATGGATTGGGCAAATAATTCTTTTCCAGTACCAGTTTCCCCCATAATCAAAACAGTTGAATCTATATGACTGTAATCTCTGGCTATTTGGATGGTTGTCCGAATAGTATCGCTCTTTCCGGTAATATCTGCAAATGAATATTTGGTAGTTAATCCTCTTTGCACTAAGTCCTTGCGCAGACTACTCTCCATATTCACAATCTCAGTGGCCATTTGAATAAAGGCAATTGCTCCTTTTACTTCTGTATTAACCACCATTGGTACGCGATCCACCACTACCGAACTCCCAAAATATTTTTCGGTACTGCCAAGTTCCTCTTTTTTTGATTGCATGACATCTTTAAGTTGTAGTTGAGGAAGTATCTCACAACTTTTTTTCCCAATACACTGCTCCTTACTAACTTTTAAAATTTGCTCTGCCCTGGGATTAATAATGAAAATTTCGTCTTTTTTGTTTACTCCGACAATTCCATTCCTCGAAAAATCCAGAACGGTCTTCAAAATCTGATGTCTATTTTTCTCTCGCCTTTTAGCATAAAATAGTGAAATTGCAGTATTAATTGCCTGTTTAACAGAAGGTCTCTGTGATCTGAGCAGTTCGTATTTAATATTTTTTTCTTCTAATTGTTTTCTGATCTCAATTCCCCAACTACCACCGATCAGCAATTTCATCCCCTCATGTAATGCGCGCTGGGTCTGAATTGAAAATTCATTTACGTTATTGACCTGATAATAGTGTAAATCTAACTGCAGCATTTTATTAATCTTTTGACAACCATATAGAAAATCCTTATTTTCCACAACCCCTATTGGTTCCCTAAAATCTTTATATTTGTATAGTGCCTCCAAAAACTCATATCCTGTTAACTCAATACTAACAACTTCTAAATCAAGTGTATTGCGGATTTCTACTGCAAGGTTTCCTCTTGAGATGATGATTTCTATCCCTTTGTCCTTAAGTTTTTTGGACTTTTCTATCGCATCTGTTGTAGTTATTTTTGCAATAATAATTCCAATATTTAGCTCTCTGACAATCTCTTCAGCAAAGCTTAACAGCTCATCATACGGCAAAAGCACTGCAATTTTATTGTTGATACTTCTTTTCATAATTGTGTCTCCCTCAAAATCTGATAATATCATATCTTTTATCATCTCTGTTGACTTTATCATTTTAACCGGTCACCTCCTCTTTTGTGAGTAAATTTTTTTCCCAGAACCAAACCCTCTCAAATACTTTACAGATAAGTTATTGTATTCTTAAAATATACTCTGAATGAGGTACCTAGTTTACTACAAAACTTACTTTTCGAATTTGTATCCAATTTATAATGTTTTTAGAGTAGATGCGTATATCAGTTGTTGAAAAACTTCAGAAAAAATCTTATCCTGTTTATATCCTACTACCACTATATCATTATTCCTATATTACCACAATCACTATATTATAATTTTCCTCCTAATCTTTTAATTTTACAAAAAACTCTCTAATTCCTTCTAGATGTTAAAAAAATTAATGACATTTCGAAGGGAGTCTTCCGACTTCCTGAGTAGATTAATGCCTTATCTTAATTGTTTATACAGATTTCATTTCTATATTTTTTATATCTAATCTAAAGTTCTATATTTTAAGGTTGTGATAAATCATTTCTCTAGTTTTCTCCAACGATGTAACCAGAATTATGGGTGTGAATGACCAATTTCCGTATTTTTTCAATATCCCAAGAATCTTATATACTCTCTTGGTAGTTTTATCGAATCAACTCTTGGTTTAGCCCATATAACTAACGTAAAGGTTACCATTTCACACCTCCATAATACTATTTTAATTGTTCTAGAATGAAATTGATACCACTAACTCCTTCTTCCGAAAATGTTTTTTAGTTGCGTCCATACTAGTTTTATCCATGAAATACCAATCAATTGGAGTACCGTCAGCAGCTTTTATTTGATGCATTGTCTGATCTATTAATCCATCTTGTCCAATAAACCAGTCATAAAATCTACCAATTTTTATGTTTACAAAATTCTTATAGTTTGCCTTTGCTTCAATAAGTTTCTCTGCACTAAAGCCATCAAACTTAACACCATTCTGAAGCCAAATCATATCAGTACCTGCAATTTGCTTCTTGTAAGCTCTAGAAAGGTCACTCATCGCTTCGTTAGCTTTTACCGCTAAGTTCACCCGCATGGGGACATCTCCGACATGAGCTGGATAAAATCCAGGATGGAAAATTTTCTTGTAATTCTGGTGAAATATATCAATGAACAGAAGTGATTAGTGAACAGCTTACAATCCTCAGCGCTATGGGAGCTGAGAGACCACCAAGATACTTAAAAATTAATTCGAAAGCATAGTTACACACCTAAAAGACCACTAAATCCTGGAACTCGCGATTTGACACAGGTTCTAAGGATTTTTGTTTACCTATGACTGTCGAAGCAAAAGTGTTTATCAAACAGTAAAACCCTCACATTTTGGAAAATAGAGGGCTAAAAATAAATAGTTCTGTTTTTACCAACTATAACTCATCCAAATTAAAAAAATGTTCAACTCACAGTAGATAGAATAATTTAAACTTAAGGATATTGAAATAATAATTGAATATATTTTGATTTATCTTGAATAGGATAATCATCACTACAACAATAGCGACTCCTATTATTGAAGGATAGATGAATTTAATCACAAAATTGATATTTTTACGAAAATTAATATTCAATATTACGGTAAACAAAATCAATCCCAAATCCTGATAAATAATCTTGAACAGCTTGAATTTTAAGTTCTACTGGATACTTTTTATTGTAAATTCGAATCTCTAAATCTTCATATCCGTGGAGTTCATAACGATGCCGCCATTTTACAAGAGTGCTCTTAGTAATATCATACTTTTTTGCAACCTCTTTAAGTACTATCTCACCCTTTTCAAGTTCTTGCAATATGATTAGTTTTTCTGACGCGCTATACTGGTGGATTTTTGACATAAAAAATACTCCCCTTTTGGTATTAGGTTTTGTTATTTAACCTGTTTACTCTAAGTGGACATATCATTTTGAGACAGCCCCCTTAAATTATCTCAGTTCCCATTCAGTATAACTAGTAAACTCCCTGCCAACTACTCTATAGTCAGATCAGTAATCTGCTGGATGACGAAGTCTATCTCCAAATCTCAAAGTTCATTTTGTCCATGAAAAGTGTTAATTGACTCAACAACCAGTCTTAAGACTTCCTCCACTCTTCTATTTTCAAAAAATATTTCCGGTGATATAACCACATTATATTGACGTTTGATCTTACCAATGAGTTGCAAAATACTAATTGAGTTTAGATTCAAATCCAAAATGTTATCAGTCACTATCAGGTTTCTGCACTTCCGGAGTATAAAACCTTTCAGGCCTGGCCAGATAACTCTTTCGATCAAAAGCATATGTAGGCAGACTCACCCGGTATGGCTGCTGTCCCTGATAAACCTTATCCCAATCAATCTGCAGTCCGTTTTTGATTAATCTGGTCAATTCTGAATCAAATGTTCCAAAACCCTCACTCAGAATCAAGCTCTCTGCTTTTTTCCCTGTCAACACCCTGGCACACAGTTCTGCCAGCCTGCTGGTAGGAAAGATTATATAAAAAGTGTTAAAATCTGCTTTTAGGATATTCTCAAAAATCTCACGCACCTTATCCAATGGAATGTCTATTGCTTCAGATCGATGTGAACACAGTCTGGTCAGCGCTTCTTTTTCTGTACATTCATCCATCACTAAATCTGCCAGAATATCACCACTACCAAAACCCAATACTGCCTGTGGTTTTAGAGAGTATATCTTCAAGGTCTCAACCAGTGCGCTTAATCCACAAAAATACTCTAATCTCTTTCCGGCCATTTTTTCAGCTTCATTGGTTATCTGATCTTTGATACGGTCAAGGTGGTAAGCATATAGTGGATTTTCTTTAGCCAACTGCTCTGTCTGCCCAATCTGAAAATCTTCAATATCTGGGAAGATAAAGATTGGCCTGAGTTCTATCGGTTTAATCTCTGTAATTAAACGATCACCAACCACAATCTGAGATAGTTTAGTGATTAGTTCTTCTCTGTTTTTTGCTGAAACCACAACTTTGTTTGGATAATTTCGACGCCCGACGTTCAACGTATAGGCAATATCTTTAATCTCTAGTTCTGAATTATTCTGCAGATAAGTCTGTAATTCAGCGGCCATCAGCTTCAATGATTTTTCTGTTCTGGCCGATAATATAATTGTATGCACTGTTAAAGATTGATCAGTTTGCGACAAACCAATGGGACTAGTCCTTCTGGCGGTTTCTTCTAAGATCACATACCCATTAGTTCCGGTCATCCCGACAGAAGATATACCAGCTCTCCGGACAGATTGTGACTTCCAGTATTGAGATTTTGTGTTAACAAAACAGGGTGAATCTGCAAAATTGATCAGAGGATTAGCTTCCAGATAGTTAATCATCGGTGGGATCGTCTGATTTTTTAGAGCCAGAATGGTTTTCAGCAAACTGGCCATTCCAGCCGCCGAGTTCAAATGGCCGATGTTAGGCTTAACACTTCCCAGAGGAATAACCTGTTTCTGGTAGCCAAATTCACTGAACGCCAATTGTAAGCCTTCAATCTCAACCGGATCACCGAGTTTTGTACCCATTCCATTGGCTTCAAAATAAGAGATGGTCAAGGGATCAATTCCGGCATTGCGCACAGCCTTCTTAATTACCTCAGCCTGACCTCTGCTGCTGGGTGAAATAATACCGTTAGACCGGGCACCATCATTATTTACGGCTATACCTTTAATTATCGCATGAATATTATCCCGATCTTCAATAGCTTTATTGAATAATTTGAGAAGGACAATTCCACCACCTTCCCCTGTAACTGTGCCATCGGCAGCTTTATCAAATGACCTGATCTGCTGGCTATTGGAGATAAGGGTTAATCCATCTTCCTGGCTGTCATCCGTTAAATGTAATATTATTTCCACCCCACCCACTATGGCTAATTCACATTCTCCCAGCCAGAGATTTTGACAGGCAGAATATAAAGCGACCAGAGCGGAAGAACAGGCAGTGTCTATAGTTAAGACTGGCCCATGAAAATCATATTTGTAGGCAATTCTTCCTGCTCCCGAAGATGATATTCCACTGATAAATGCCATCGGTGAGCCTGAATATGCCTGTTTACTATAATTGTTTCTGCTGGCAGCGTTGAAAACTCCCACAGACTTATCTGTTAATTTTTCGGGATTATATCCACTATCCAAAATAGCTTCTTCAACCAATTCCAGAAGTAATCGGTGTTGGGGATCAAGATAACTGGCTTCTTCCTGGCTAATTTTGAAGATTTCTGGTTCAAAAAACGTCACCTGCTCTAAATAGCCCGCTTTCAGCTTTAGAGAAGGAATACTGCCAATTATTGGCTGTAGCTCTGCCAATCTACTCTGAGGTAGCTTACGAATTGAATCTCGCCGACTAAGTATGTTATCCCAAAAAATTTGCAAAGTATCTGCTTCGGGGAAGCGACCTGCCATTCCGATTATTGCTATATCGTCAAAACTACCTTCCAGTTTTCTCAAATTGATGACCTCCTTAATAAATGTTAGTCAGCTATTTACCTGATTATCTGGTTTCAGATCAATCCTTGTGCACGCTAAAAAGTAAATTTGACAACTTTCTTTTCCACTTCATCCTGATCCATAGGTTGAATCACTCCGGCAATTTCCCGAATGGTTGTATAGGTCAAAAGATCAGTCACTTTGAGATGAGTAGCAAACTGCTGGTTAATTGCATCTGTCACTCTAATTAGTTTCAATGAATCTCCACCCAGATCGAAAAAAGATCTATTCACACTGATATTTTCCACCTGGAGATGCAAAATCTCTGACCATAATCTGGCTAAGTGACTCTCTACATCGGTTGTGGGAAGAAGATCGCCGGAATCTAATTCAATCTGTCTGTCGAAAACCGGAAGGTTTCTCCTATCAATCTTACCCGTTGCAGTTAACGGGAAATGATCGAGTTGCACAAAATAGGTTGGGACCATATAGTCTGGTAATTTACTTCGTAAAAGGTTTCTGAGCTTGTCGGTATCCAACTCCTGCCCAGTTTTCCCGATATAATATCCGACCAGATATTTCTCACCAATCTTCTCTTCAACCACAGTAACCGCACTCTTCTTAATTCCCTCCAGATGATCCAATACACTTTCAATCTCACTCAGCTCAATCCGATAACCTCTGATTTTTACCTGGGAATCTCTTCTACCTACAAATACAATGCTGCCATCTGGCAAAAGCTGGCCCAGATCACCACTGCGATATACACGTCCCTGACCGGTGCGTGGGTCTGCGGTAAAAACAGCAGCAGTTGTTTCAAGATCATTCCAATAACCTGGAGCCAGATAAGGACTTTTGTAAACAATCTCTCCTATACCAAAAACTCCAACTTCTTGTTGATCTTCAGCTAACAAAATAACCTCTGTCTCTTCAACTGGATAACCAACTGGCACCGATAGTCTAGTTATCTTTGTATCTTTGTTGATAAAATATTGTAAAGTTACAGTTGATTCTGTAGGGCCTAAACCATTGATCAAGATCACTTTATCCGAAAACAGCCGTTGATATGCTGTCACATCTTTTTGCAATACCTCTTCTCCTCCCAAAACTATTAATCGTAAATCCATAAACTCTTCAGTAGTTAAAGACTCAGTAAAATAACGATAGACTGTCGGAATAGCATGGAAGATAGTAATCTGCTCATCCCTTAGCCAGTTGATAATTCCTGTAATACTACCATCCAGCAGCAAATTGTATGGATATAAAGTACTACCATTTAGCAATGCTCCATATATATCCATTACAGCAGCATCAAAACTATAGGATGAGAATAGCGTCAGCCGATCATCTGCCGAGATATGCAGATTGTTAGTATAATTTCTAATAAAATGCAAAACATTACGATTAGTTTGCATAACCCCTTTTGGCTTACCAGTAGATCCTGACGTATATAATATATACGCTATCTGTTCAGGAGGGATCTCCAGATCCAGATTGGCGGTTGGTATCTGATCACTAATTAGATCAATATTCAATATTATGATCTTCTCCTCTAAGTCCATCCCTGGCGTACCCTGGATTGACTGTACTAATTTTTTAGCATAATTCTCGTTCTCTGCATTAGTTAAGAGCAGTTTTGCGCCCGAATCTTTTAAAATATATACTAAGCGTTCATCGGGATGGCTAACATCTAAGGGAACATATATTTTGCCTGATTTCACTACGCCCAGGATTCCCTGAATCATATCACTATCCTGACCAAAAAGTAAGGCAACTCTGTGTTCAGGTGAGTTTTTCTCCACTGATCGGACACATTTAGCAAGAATCACTGCTGCAATCTGGTTAGCTTTAGCGTTTAGTGCTCCATAAGTAAGCGATTTTTTCTTGCACTTAACTGCCAATTTATTCCCATCCTTTGCCACCTGTTTTTCAAATCGTTGGGCAATTGATTGTTGAATCTCTGTTCTGGAGAACTCCACAAAAGGACTGGTTAGCTGAATCTTATCGCTTATCGGGTAAAGATCATCTCTGGTAAAGATCTTATATTCTTTCACTGGTAGCTCTACTCTCCTGGCAGCCTGGAATATCAAACTCCGGTATTGATTCATCAGATATTCTACTGTCTCTTTTTTGAATAATCCCATCCGATACTGACAGTCAAAGACAATACCATTAGAAAACTCAGTAACCAGACATCCCAGATCGAATTTGACACCCTGGGGAAAGTTTAGATGTTGATTCTGATAATCTGTCAACTCTCCACCAGTATTTGTCTCAAAATTCAACATGTTAAACATTACCGATAAGACCGATGGTTGACTGTGACCGCTAATAATCTGCATCTCTTCATCCAATAACTCAAATGGATATACCTGATGATCCAATGCCTGCAAAACTGTCTGCTTAACTTGATTTAAATTAACCAGAAAACTCTTCTCAATATTCAATCTTTCCCGAATAACCAACGTGTTTAAAAAAAAGCCGATTAATTCTTTTAAATCTGCATGTTCTCTACCTGCTACCGGAACACCGACAATTAGATCCTCTTCTCCTGTCAATCTAGATAAGAATGTCATAAAAGTTGTCAGTAAGACCATGAACATACTAACCTGCCTTGATTCAACAATATCCTGCAGCTGTCTCTGAACCTCTGCTGGCAAAATAAAGCGATATACCCCTCCATGTTGATCCTGCTGTTGATTATGTGGATAATCTACTGGTAATTTCAAAGGCTTTAGCTCTCCAGCCAGCTGCTGATGCCAATAATCACGGTGTTTATTAAATTTATCTGTACCGGGTTGAACACTCTGCCAGACTGCGTAATCTTTATATTGAATACGCAGAGGTGACAGAGGATTGGAACCGCCTGCTTGATAAGCAGTGTACAGTTGCTCAAACTCTCTCTTAAATATATCCATCGACCATCCATCGGCAATAATATGGTGTAAAGTGAAGAAAAAGATATGTTGTCGGTTCACCTGGATTACGGTAATTTTAAATAAAGGCCCCCCGGCCAGATCAAAAACAATCTTACTCTCAGTAGTGATGATCTCCTGAATTCTTGACTCTGGATTAGAAACTCTACTTAGATTTAACTCATTAATCTGTAGCTCAAAACCATCAACAATCTTCTGAACAGGTTGTCCATCATGATCCAGAAAAATCGTTCGCAAACTCTCATGGCGTTTGATTAAAGTCGATAAAGTCTTTCGAAAAACAGATGGCTCATAACTATCTTCAAAAAGATAGCTACCTGTTATATTGTAAGCCGTACCGCCCATCCCCAGTTGATCTAAAATCCACAGTCGCATCTGTCCACTGGATAACGGATAATTTTCAGCTTCGGCAGCTGGTTTAATCTGATCAAATATTTCCCTCTTTGTAGTTGACAACACATTAGCTAGATCACGAATCGTCGGGTGCAAAAATAATGTCTGAGGCGTAATTAAGATATCCAACTCCTGATGTATTCTGGTAATCATTTTCACTGCTTTCAGTGAATGACCACCCAATTCAAAGAAATTATCAGTAACCCCGATCTTTCCGATCTGCAAAATTTCCAACCAGAGATTAACTAACTGCTCTTCAAGTTCACTCATCGGTGCAGCAAATTCAGCTTCGCCGCAATACCGTTCACCTGGTTCGGGTAAAGCCTGACGATCAATCTTACCATTTGGATTCAATGGAAATCTATCGAGTTGGCAAAAATAAGTGGGAAGCATGTATTCCGGAAGAGTTGCTGCCAATTGATCTCTTAATTCTGCTGCAGGGATTCTTTCAGAAGCCACGTAATAGGCACAAAGACCTTTTTGACGGGTAATATCAGTTTTAGCTATAACCAAAGCATCTTGTATACCAGAACACTTCCGAAGCTCGACCTCAATCTCACCCGGTTCAACCCGAAAACCCCGTATTTTCACCTGTTGGTCAATTCTTCCCAGAAATTCAATATTTCCATCCGCCAGCCAACATGCCAGATCTCCCGACCGATACATTTTTTCATTCGGCTTGAACGGATTATCCACAAATTTTTCCTCAGTCAGTTCAGGTCTATTCAGATAACCTCTGGCCAATCCATCTCCTCCGATACATAGCTCTCCCGGAAGACCAACAGGCTGGAGACTATTACTCTGATTTAAGATATATACTTGAGTATTTGAAACAGGTTTACCGATGGGAATATTATTATTGGTATCTTTCAGCTGGTCCTCAAGCACAAAATATGTGGTAAAGGTAGTGCTCTCAGTAGGGCCATAACCATTAATGATAGTCAGCTGTGGATAGAGTTTCTGCGCTACTTTTATATGCCTGACTGATAAAACATCTCCTCCAACAATTAATGTCTGCACACCCTGTAAAAACCCCAGATCTTCTTCCAATAATTGATTAAATAAAGGGGAAGTCAACCAGAGCATGCTGATCTGATATTCTTTAATTCGTTCTTTTAACCCGGTAGCTGACAATAATTCATGCTCACTGATCAGATACAAGCTGGCTCCATTTAACAGACTACCCCAGATTTCAAAGGTTGAAGCATCAAAAGCCAATGATCCAGTCTGTAAAATATGTTCAGTTGGCCTGATTTTGAGCATATTAGAATTACTAATCAGGCGATTAACATTCCTCTGTTCGATCATTACCCCTTTTGGTTCACCAGTAGAACCTGATGTATAAATAATGTAAATAAGATCGCTGGATGTATTAACAATCTTCAAATTAGTATCTTCCAGACTATCTGTGGTCTGTCCTGAAGGAATATCTATAAAATCTATATCCCTGAACTCTGCTGCTGTAAATCTTGTCCCACCCTGTGTAAGCAAAATCTTCACCCCGGCATCAAAAAACATATACTTAATTCTATTCGATGGATACTTAAGATCAATAGGAAGATATGCTCCACCAGCTTTAACAATCGCCAGAACACCGACAATCGTCTCCACAGAACGTTCAGCAATAACTCCAACCACACTCCCGGGGCCAACTCCTTTTTGACGCAAACTTCGGGCCAATCTGTTAACCCACCTGTTCAACTCTCCATAAGTCAATATCTGCTCATCCAGCACTACGGCAGGTTTCTCAAGATTTTGTAACACCTGATGCTCAAACAGCTCTTGTAAAGTTTTATCTGCTGAATATTCAATCTGAGTATGATTAAATTGATTAATTAACCTGTCTTTCTCTTCGGTAGAGATCATAGTAATATTACCGATTTTAATTTGGGAATCTTGTACTACTTCCAGAACGATATTATGAAAATGATTCACCATCTGCCTAATAGTCTGATCTTCAAAAAGTTGAGTAGCATATTCAAATTTACAACCAATCTCTGGTGTATCATGAATCTCAAGGAACAAATCAAACCTCGCTCTGTGCAGATCAACTGCATAAGGTCTTATTAAAAGATTGTCAATTTTGATTACACTCTCTCTTTTTTCTAGCATAACAAACATTGCGTCAAAGAGTGGGGATTTATTCAGCGATCTGCCCAATGCCAATCGGTTAATCAAACGACCGAAAGGATACTCCTGATGTTCAAATGCCTGTAGTACATTGGTATTTAACTCTCTTAAAAATTGTCGAAAACTCAGATCCAGTTTGGGATAATTTCGTAAAACCAAAGTATTTTCAAAAAAGCCAATTGCTTTCTCCAATTCAGCTGATCTTCTACCAGGGACAGTAGTCCCAACAATCATCTCTTCCTGATTAGTGTATCTGGCCAGAAGGATATTATAAATAGCCAACAATACCGTATAAAGAGATACTTCTTCCTTCAGTGCCAACTTCCGTAATTCCTGACTAACATCATTATCCAAAGTAAGCATTAGAGAATCGCCAATCCAATCTAACTTTTGCGGACGTGGTCTGTCAGTTTTAAGACACCCTACAGCCAACTCTCCGGATAAAGTGTTCATCCAATATCTCTCCTGTTCACTATCCACTCCGGAGTTGCTCTGTCTTCCGACAATATCTTTGTACTGCATTTGTACTGGTTCAAGCTTATCTCCCCGATATAATTTAACAAAATCAGCCAATAGTAACTCTAGCGATTTAGTATCAGCAATGATCTGATGCATATCAACAACCAGGATATGTGTATCTATCGGTGATTCCTGAGCTTCTAGCAAAAGTGCTTTATCCACATGGATTACCCGAACACGCAGTAATCGTCCTTCCAGGAGGTCAAAGGGTTGAATAAATTGCTGAATTCTCTTCTCTATTTCCGATTGTGAGACCTGTATGTACTCAAAATCAAACCTCATCTCCTGATTTATCCTTTGAACAGGCTCACCATCAATAATTGTGTAGGAAGTACGTAATACTTCATACCGCTCGATCAAATGTTGAAAGATTTTTTTCAATTTAACAAGCTCCAATTTCCCTTCAATACTAAAAACAGTCGGCATGTTGAATTGAGTATTCTCCCCCTGCAGTTGACTGAGTACAAATATAAGTTTTTGGGCTGCCGATACAGGATACCAATTCTGTTTCTGAGTAGTGGGAGTTTCAAAAGTAGTCTCCTTTCCATTATCACAGGAAACAATATTTTTCCTAGTCATCATAACACACCTTTCCATCTAACTATTATTTACAAATATTATTCTCTTTTTATTTAGTAAGAATTACTGATAATCCCCTCCAAAAACATCTTATAATTATTTTACCATATAATCCATGTATAATAAATATAAAAATTCTATGTTATGTAATTTAAATTAGGATTAATCTCCTTTCCACAGTATCTATAAATAAAAAAAAGGGAGATATCCCCCCAATTATTTTTTGAACATTATATTTTGTTTACTTAACAGTATCACAGCAATACTGATTCTTAACTTACTGTCTTTCCGGGTAAAGTCTACTAACAGCAAGCTGTTAATTCTTTGGTTTAACGACTTCAGAAGAGATTTGTACCTCCGCTGAAATAAAAACACTATTCATACTCCCACCGATAGAGACTGCCTTTCTGAAATGTCGTTAAAATTATAAATATTTCGGGAAAAATATCGATCACTACGATCTTTCAACTTCTCAATCTGCTGATAAATAGCAGCCATCACTGCTCCAGAAGATGCCCCTACGGTTAAACCTTCCCGGGTAGCCAAAACCTTTGCCAGATGGTAACTATCTTCATCAGTAACCACTTCGATCTCATCGACCAGAGTCATATCCAGCACATCGGGAATAAAATAACTACCAATTCCTTCAACATGATAGTAAGCTTTCTCTCCACCACCAATTGTTGAACCCAAAGGTTCGACCAGAACTCCTCTAATATCTGGGTTCTGCTCTTTGAGATATCTGACTGTCCCGGTATAGGTTCCACCAGTTCCCGCACCTGCGATAAAGAGATCAATTGCTCCATCCAATTGAGTATAGATCTCTGGGCCAGTACTCAGATAATGGGCTTTAGGATTCGCTGGATTGACAAATTGATTAGGAACATACGCATTACCAATCTCTGCTGCTAACTCATACGCATATTCGATAGCTCGTTCCATACCCAATGCCTTGGGAGTATTAATCACTTCTGCTCCCAGAGCACGAATTAATTCTTGTTTTTCCAGAGAATATTTCTCGGGAACGATTATTTTCGCAGTATAACCTTTTGCACTGGCAGCCATAGCCAATCCAATTCCTGTGTTTCCTGCTGTCGGTTCAATTATAACTGTATCAGGATCAATCAATCCAGCTGCTTCTGCATCCTCAATAATCTGAAAACCAACCCGATCTTTGACACTGCCACCCGGATTAAAGATTTCCAGCTTGGCAAAGACGTTAAATCCTTCCGGGATATCCATCCTGGAAAGCTTATACATAGGTGTATTGCCAACCAGGGCTCCTATGTTGCTGATATAGTTCATCTAAGTCTCCTCCTTTTCCCAAATTAACAGGAATAATATTTAATGTCTATTACATATTACCCTTTTTTAACAGAAATTATTTATTGAAGGAACCTAATATCGCTAAATAATTAGACCAGATAAACTATAAAGCAACCTTCGATCTGAACTGTTACTCAATTTTTTATTAATTACACCTCACCCTATCATTCTTCTTTAACTTTGTATAGATAGAAGACCAGCTTCTTTTGGCAAATATTATCTCAATCTCACTCTTTTCCGCCTCTTTTTTAACTTTTTTCATCAGATTATGATTAACAAAGTCGGTCAATACCAAAACTAAATCTGTATCACCTGGAATTTGAAAGTTCCTACAGGTACTATTTTTTCTACCTGCAACATGCATAATAACCTGATGTCCAATTTTCTCCATGTTTTCATTGATTTTTCCGAGATTGTCACCACCAATAATAAATACTGACATCTTTTCTCCTCCTTATATAATATTTAGACAATTGTTAGGGTATCCCAACAATTGTCTAAATATTTTTTTCTACTTAAAATTTTATTTGCCGTACTATCTCTTGAAAAACAGTCTGGGCATTCTTTATATCTTCCTCATTAGGATGTTTGCTCGCCTCTTCATGCCGCACCTTACGTTCGAGAGTCATAGCATGGGGGTGATCGGCCGGGAGGGTTGCAAATTTTTCTGTAAGTCTGGGATCAATTTTGCCCTGACACATAAACTCTCCAATGATTTGATTATCAGAGTGAACTAATTTCTTAACATTCTCCATCGATCTTTGGGCATGATCCGAATCCGGATAAGCTCCCAGAGTACCAAACAGACCTATCTGCTTCTGTTTAATTCTGATGATATGTTTCCGAGTATTTTCATCTGCTGTACCCCGATCTACCCAAAAACCCACTGCGATAAAATCATATCCCTCAAAAGAAGGTACTTCTTCAATGGGAAAAATATCTGCTCCTTCTGGCATAATCTCCAGAATACCTTCAGCTATTTTTCTCGTATTACCTGTTCGCGTTGAATATGTTACAAGTGTTCTCATTATTAATCCTCCCCCGGGAATATATTTCAACTATCCGATTTGTGAGATCCCTACTTATATTGTTCCCCCAAAAGATACCATCTTCGGTTAGTTCAAAACCTTTTTCATCCAATTCAATCAGGCCTTTTGCTGCTATCTCTGCCAAAAACTCGGCACAGTTTTCTTTAAGGTCAAAATCTATCTCCGCTTCAATCTCCCGAAAATTTAGAGTACCAAACTGAAGTTGACCCCGAATTCTATCGATTCTATTATAGTCTGCAGTAACAATCCTCCCCATTGGAGAGAGCGGAGATTTATTGTTTTCAATCATCTCTTTTGACATTCCGTTAAAATAACTATAATCGCCCAACCTACCTCCGGCTCCTATCCCTAATGCCAGAACATCACCACCCCGATTTCGTATTTGGATATACTGATATCTATCTCTGTTTTGATTAGTCAACTTTGTCAGTTCTAACAGATTATAGTTACTCTTGCGTAGTTCTCGATAGATCTTTGTAAAAAACCCTTTTTCTTTAGCTAAGCTTGCCAAATGCACAACTTCACCTGCTTTAATACGTTTATCCAAAACAGAACCCTCATGTCGGATCAGAGAATAGTAACTTAATCCTGCCAGATCTAATTCTTTTATCATTCCCAGATCGTAACTTAATTCTTCCACGTTCTGAGCCGGATAATTATAGATCAAATCAATGTTGGTATTTTTAAAACCCATCTCTATCACTCTGCCAATCTTATCAACGGCATCCTGACCTGTTCCGCGTCTAGCAAAAAGTTTTCTGGCTCTGTCAACAAAAGATTGAACTCCAATGCTGAATCGGTTCACACCCATTTCTTTCATTACAGCCAAACGATCTTCAGTAAGCTCGGTAATAGATGTTTCAAAACTAATTTCTGCATTTGAACAAATTGGCAAATAATCATATATTGCCTGTAAAACCTCTTTAATCTGTTGTGCTGACAAAGTTGTCGGAGTGCCTCCGCCAAAATAGACAGACTCAAATTCTTTGCTCTCGATATAAGGATAAGTACAAATCTTCTTGATCGACTCAGTTAACAGTGCATGATATTGATTAATATCTTTATTAAGTAACCCCCGGTTCATATTACAAAAACTACATATTTTTGAGCAGTAGGGAACATGAATATAGATCGCACGGGATTTTTTTGCCTGTGCAGCTAATAGTTTTTTGATATACTCCCGAGGCTTTTCTTCACTAATAAAAGTATTTTTTAATAGGCTGGTTGAATCATGATGTGACCTACATCTATTTTCGTAAACCACAATTATACCTCCTGAATTTTTTCGACTTCAACATATGGAATAATATACGGCCTTTGATTTTCAGAATTAGTAATGACCCGTGCTCTAAGACCAAAAGTTTTATATAAAAGATCAGGATTAAAGACTTCTTCTGGAGTTCCTGTGTAGAATTTCCTTCCATCTTTTAAAACTATAATCTGATCACAAAATTGAGCCGCCATATTAAGATCGTGAATTATTGCGATAATAGTTATCTTTTTCTCACGACAGATTTTTTTAGCCAATTGGAAAATTTCAATTGTCCGATTGATATCTAAATTTGAAGTGGCTTCGTCCAAAATTAATATATCCGGTTGTTGTGCCAACGCCCGGGCGATCAAAACTTTTTGAAATTCGCCTCCAGATAACTCGGTCATTTTCCGATCCGCAAATTGAAAAATATCCAATTCTCGCATAACTTCTTCAATCACCCGATTATCCTCTTTAGTTAGCCTCTGAAATCTGGTTTGATGAGCATAACGTCCCATCTCAACAATATCCCGAACTGTAAATTCCCCCTTTAATTCGCTTTTTTGTGGAACTACTCCCAGTCTTTTTGCCACTTCCTTTTTACTTAACAGTGACAGATTTTCATTTTTAATAACTATTTTACCCCGGGATTTAAAAAAACCGGCAATATTTTTGATTAATGTCGTTTTCCCTGATCCATTAGGTCCAATAATTCCTAAAAACTGTTCTCTATCTATTAAAAATGAAATATCTTTCAAAACCTCATTCTCACGGTAGTTAAAAAAGAGATCTGAAACCTCTAAAATCATAACATAACCCTCCTTCTTCTAAGTAAAAGATAGATAAAAAAGGGAGCTCCAGTAGCTGAAGTAATAATACCGATAGGTATCTCGGTAGGCGCAATTATAGTTCTGGCAACCGTATCCGAGATTAAGAGAAAGAAAGCTCCTCCTATTGAACTCAACGGTAATAAAATACGGTGATCGTTACCGATAAGCAAACGGAAAATATGTGGAACGACCAGACCAACAAAGCCAATTATCCCCCCATACGCTACTGAGATAGAGACGATTAAAGTCGATATCCCCAAAATTATTCTTTTAGTCAACTCGACATTCACCCCTAAATAACATGCTTCTTCCTCTCCGGTTAAGAACATATTTAAATCTCTGGCGAAAAAATTAATAACCAGAATACCTAAGATGATCGGAATACTCGCTAAACCGACCTTCTGCCAGGTAGCATCGCCCAGATATCCCATTAACCAGACAATCACCGAAAAAGAGTCTTCACCGGCAAAATAGATCATGAAAGAAGTAATCGAGCCATATAAAGCAGAAAGCCCAATCCCCATTAATAACAGAATCGTCACAGAAGATTTTTTCCCAACTTTAGAAAACATATAAAGGATGGAAGCTGTGATTAACGATAAAACAAAGGCAAATACCCCGTAATATCCAGGAGCTAACTGTAAAGTAAAAGCCAATACAGCTCCGAATGATGCACTTGAAGAAATACCTATGATGTAGGGATCTGCCATCGGATTTTGAAACAAAGCCTGCATCCCCACTCCTGCTGTAGCAAGAGTTGAACCGACTAATAAAGCCATGATAATTCTTGGAAATCTAACTTTTTCAATGATAACCTGAGCCGTACGGGAGACCTGTAAATCATTTAGACCTAACCTGTGAAGAAGAATATTGCCTATCTCTTTATAAGTAATCTCCACCGAACCCAGGGTTAGTACATACCCACAGGTAAATACTAATAAAAGTGATATAATAAGAAGTACTAACCATTTTTTTTTATCCATCTGACTAACAACTCCCAGTATTATTGATAAATTGATTGATTAATTTCATAAATTCCATAGATCAGGCGAGGAGTGGGACGTAAAACATGCTCGGTAGGTGGGATAAGACAATGCCCCTCTTTAACAGCAGTCAGTTCATTCCACAAAGGATTGTCTTTCATTTCTTCTAAACCTGATTTAGCACGCATAGCAAAAAAGATATAATCAGGATCTAAATCCAATAATTTCTCAATGGAGAACGTGGGATTATTACCAGCAATATCTCTGGCCACATTATTTAACCCCGCTAAAGCCAATACTTGATCCGGAATACTACCATCACCAAAAGCCATTACTGGTTTAAGATTATATAAGAATATAGCTGTTTTTGGTTCCTTAACTTCAATATTTCCCTCTACTTCTTCCAGAAGATCTGTCAATTTTGCAATCTCTTGCTCAGCTTGTTGGGTATCATTAAAAATCGCACCATATACCAATAAATTATCAATAACCTCTTCAATACTTTCGGGATCTACATATGCAGTCCTGTAGCCTAATTCAGCAAGTTGATCCAATCCTTTACGACTCATACCAGAACCTAAAATTAGGTCAGGTTTTAAATCTACAACTTTTTCGACATTTACGTTCTGTATATCCCCCACACTTTCAATCTCATCTACTTCTGCTGGCCAGTTCCCGGACATAGCTGCTTTAGCAACTCCCACCAATTTATCGAAATGTCCACTAAAATACAATGATTCGGTTATCGCAGGTTCTAAAGATATTATGCGAGATACATTTGTCATCTGGATCTCCCGATCTAAATCATCTATTAACATACCGTCTGTAGAAATTTCCAGTGCAAACGAACCGGAGGCAAAACCTAATACTAAAGTAAAAATCAACGCCAATCCTAATCCAAACCTTCTCAATTTTCGCATGATAATCATCCCTTCATAACACTATTTTGATATTGAGAATCATTATCAGTGTATAGTTAAAAAAATATCTCTTGTGTAGATATTTTTGATAATGATTTTCATTCTCATAATTAGTTTACCAAAAATCTTTACCCCTGTCAAACATTTTTTATGCTAAATTAAGATTATTAACTAATCCTTTCTGAAAACAGAAATAAAATTCAATCTCCAAAGAGCATTTAATCTTCTAACTTTACCCTCTTAACGATATATTCCATAATAATTCAACCAGATCTAGTTAATAGTTTTTAAAATTAATCCCTTATTACTGAGCTTTCTCATGTATTATTACCTAAAAAAATTCCTGCTTTTTTTGCAGGAATGAAAGCACTATATGAAACATATTTCTCAAGCGTAATTTTTATTCAACTATCTATCGTACCTATAAACTCTCATTCTTTATATAATTACCATACTTCCTGACACTTCTCCGAAATTTATTTGACCAATTAATGTCGATAAACCTTAACCTGGGAGAAATCAGCCTTGATAAACTGTTTAACACATAAGTAAATAATGAGCAAACAGATTGCCAGGATGACCAATAATCCCGTACCTGGTAAAATAACAAATCCCTTGATATTAAAAGCCACCCCCGCATTGACCAATTCCGCAGAAGACATTTTTCCCATCTGTAAAGCAAGGTAGCAAAAAATTGTTGTAGTATACGTTAAAGGATTTAAATAGATAATTGGACGCAGCAATGCAGGCATTACAGTAATCGGAACTTAAGGCAGACTGAAAAACAGTCATAATTATTATACCTGAGATAAGATAATCCACAGAGGACTATCTATATTCATTACACTAGATTTCATCACAAAGGAAAAAATGAGCAAATATTAGCTACAAGTCATCACCCCGCAATTATAGTTCTGTTCTAAGTTTGAACTGCCAAAGGCTGATTTTATTTTTAATGATTCACTAACTAACTCTATTAAGTGCAGCAAATGAAACACATCAATTTTGAGGAGCATAGACAGACCTACTCCAAGAATTAGCAGTTCCTGGATCAGATGAGTACTTATACTAGTGAGAGCAATTTGAGATCTAATGACAGCTGAAAATAGGATTTCTTTTAAAGAATTATTACGAACTGCTTTTAAAATATTCATTACTCGCTAACCCCCCTTCCTGTAACAGTACTGAAGAATTTCTCCATTGTAGTAGATCAAAAGGCTCCAGAGCAAAATTTATTCTATCTTTTACATCCTCTTTCGAGAAGTCACAGTGTAGCTTTGAATTCTCCTCAACCAATAATTTTCCATCAAAAGTTGAATCCTGAAAAACGATCCCAATCTCATTCCTAACTTTCGATCTCTGTTCAGTGACATCATTACCGTTAATCCATAAATCACCTTCAGTTTTATTAAGGATTGTACAGAGAGTATTAATAGTTGTCGATTTACCAGCACCGTTGGGGCCTAGAAAAGCGAAGATAGTTCTCGCTTCTACATTAAAAGAAACATTATTAACCGCTATAAAATCATACTTTTTTGTAAAATTTTTTACTTCAATCATCTTCAACATCTCCTTTCATCTCTATAATAACACAGTTTTTTAAACTGAATTTAAACCACAAGATCAAATTGATTACTACGTTCAATCTCTAAAAACATAAAGGAGTAATTAATAAAAACAGCCCGATAAATCTTTATCAGACTGTTTAATAACTAATTACTTTTTACTGGTAAATATACACTGAAAACTGTACCTTCTCCTGGACTACTGGAGACCATGATTTCACCTTGATGCAAGTCAATTATCTTTTTAACAATAGAAAGACCCAGACCATTGCCTTTTTGGGAAGGCTGCCTTGATTTATCCGTTTTATAGAAACGCTCAAAAATATGTTTCTGATCCTCTCTGGCAATACCAATCCCTGTATCAGTAATCTCAACTATAATTCTATCACTCTGTCGGTATAAATTAACTGTAATTTCTCCCCCTTCCGGGGTATATTTGATACTATTGGTAATCAAATTAATCCAGATCTGACTCAACATATCTTTATCTGCTGTAATACTTATTTCTTCCAGAAAAAGCTCCATTTCAATCTTTTTCTCTTGCCACTGTGGCTCACAGGACAGAATTAGATTTCGCAACTGTTCGTCTAAACGGTATAATTGAGGTTCAAATTTGATGGTCTCTGACTCCAAAGCAGCTAATTTGAGCAAATTATCACTCAACCTGGATAAACGTCTACTTTCTAACTTGATAATATTCAGATAATGCTGCCGCTCAGCAGAACTGAGTTGTTCATTCTCCAATACTTCGGCAAAACCGCTAATAGATGTCAGTGGAGTTTGAATTTCATGTGATACATTAGAGATAAATTCTTGTCTCATATTTTCCATCTGGCCCAGTTCCAGAGCCATTTTATTAACAGTACTGCTAAGCTCATTTAGCCTCTGATGTTCCACAAATTCGTTTTGCAACCTGATACTAAAATCTCCTTTAGCTATCTTTTCCAGAGCCTCAATTATTGGCCCCAAAAAATCCCGTTCCTGCACCCAGTATCTGGTGAATGCAATCTTCCTGATCAATGCAAAAATTAAGATGATCAGAAAAAATCCCAAAATAGAATTTATCATCTGTCTAAATACACTGTCCGGACTCCAATCTATTAATCTGTAGATATAAGCAGACAAATAAAATGCCACAATAGACGCAGCCGATAAAAATATTAATAAAAAGATAAATCCCATCAAACCCCTTAGCCTATCCCTATTTCTCAGTTTTCTCCTGTTGAAAGGTCTACGTCTTGTTTTCATTGTCCTACCTCCAGACGATAACCCAATCCCCGGATTGTCTCAATCTGAAAGCAATAATCATCTACCGGAAACCTTTCCCGCAAACGACTAATATGGACATCCAACGTACGCTCATTTCCGTCAAAGTCATAACCCCAGATATCTTCAATTAACTGATCCCGGGTAAAAGTTCTACCTGGAGATGACGCCAGTTTAAATAATAGCTCAAACTCTTTGAGGGGTAGAGTTAATATCTCACCACCAACCGATACTTGATATTTTTTGCGATTCATGGTTAATTTACCAATTTCAATTGTTTGAGAAGTAGCTATCTGATACCGTTTCAATAAAGCTTTGACTCTCATCACCAATTCCATTGGCTCAAAAGGTTTAACCAGATAATCATCGGTACCAAGTTGAAATCCCTTAATTTTCTGACTGGTTTCACCTTTAGCCGTAAGCATCAGTAAAGGAAAATCATAATATTCCCGTAGTTCTCGGCACAACTGCCAGCCATCCATCCTGGGCATCATTATATCCAGAATTACCAGATCAACCTTGACCTGTTCAAGTTTTGCCAGTGCTTCCTCTCCTTCGGAGGCTTCTTGAATGCTAAAACCTTCTTTTTCTAAAAACACTCTGAGCAATTCTCGGATATGTGGATCGTCATCAACAATCATTATTGTAGCCATTGGATATCTACTCCTTTAAAATGCTAGTATCATTAGTCTATAGTATAAAACAGTACTTTAAACTGAATTTAAACTACAAAATATCAAAAATTTTTTTGACGACATTTTAGAAGGGAAGTCCCAACCTGTATAGGCAGGAGACTTCCCTTCTGAGATGTCTTTAAATTTCCACTTTTCATAGTTAGTTTTGCTCAAAGTAGTTTTCAAAAACACAACTATATCTACTTAATATATAAGCGTTCTTAGTTTATAGCTCGAATAGCAGTAAGTTAATCGGTCCATAAATATTAGATTATTTGATAGCCATTCTTCTTCCACTTAACTATACCGCCTATTAAATTATACACTTGATAGAACCCTAACTCTTTCATCATCTCCAAAGCCTTGTTGCTACGTTTACCAGTTCGACAGTAAACAAGATAGGTTTTTTCCCGGGATAACTTATTCAATTCGTCTTCAAAATCAGATTCATAAAAATCCAGGTTTTCTGCTTCCACAAGATGCCCCTGAGCATACTCTCTGAGAGTACGAACATCAAGGATTACAAAATTTAAATTATCTCCCTTTTTCTGAATTAACTGATCTGCTTCTTCAGGAGTAATATCTTTAAAAATAAGCTCAGGTTTGCGGCTTCTTCTCCTTTTCGCCATGACAAACCACCTCCAATGATCATATCATTTCTGATAGGCTAAAATCAAAATAGCTATCTTTACCACTCTTACTGTATAATACTCAAACTATGTATAGGTTGCTACATATTTTATCGACTGCATTCCAGCAGATTATTAATTACCCAATACTCTGAAATAATTCCCTATTCTAAGTAGATAAATTTACCTTCACTCACCTCCTTTTTTCTACTAGATTACCTTTGTAAAGATTTTTCCCGGTGATTTTGATCCCAAACATTTTCTCATATTTATGCAGTATCTTCTTTTCATCAACAGTCACAATCGAAACCGTACAGCCACTATTTCCAGCCCGACCCGTACGACCAGATCTATGTAAGAAAAATTGAGAGTCTTCTGGCAAATCCAAATTAAAAATATGAGTAACGTCCTCAATGTCCAATCCCCGGGCAGCCAGATCAGACGCTACCAGAATAGATATTCTACCTGAGCGAAAGTTATCCATCACCTGTTTGCGTTCTAGTTTGCCAGAAGATCCATGAATTCCGGTCACATTGAATCCGTGATAGTTAAGTTTTGCCACAGTGTCTTCAATCTTATAATTTTGATTTATAAAAATAATTGCTTTTTGTGGTTTGATGATCCCATAAATTTTCCGAAAGACTGCAATTTTATCACGTTGATCTGCCATAAAGTAAATATGTGATATATTCTCCGGAATCTTAACCTCACTGTCAACCCGAAGCAGTTCTGGACTCTTCATTAATTCTCTGGCTATCTCCACAGTCTGTTCAGAAAGAGTTGCCGAGAAAAACAACAGTTGACGATCTCTCTGCGTAGTTTTGATAACTGATTGCACAATCTCAAGATTGTGCTTATCTAACAAACGATCAGCCTCATCCACAACTATAGTTTTAACTGTATGAGCTTTGATCTTTCTTGATGTAATCAATTCCAAAACGCGTCCTGGAGAACCAACGATAATCTGAGGTTTTTTCTTCAATTGTTCAATCTGTCGTTTGATATTCACACTCCCAATAATTGTGGTAGATGTAATTCCAAACCCACTATTATTGGTCAATAATTCAATCTGTCGCTGTACCTGAATAGCTAATTCATGTGTTGGTGTCAAGATGATAACTTGATTCTCCCGTCGAACTGCATCCACTTTCTCAAAAATAGGCAACAGATAAGCCAAAGTTTTTCCTGTACCTGTCTCAGATTGAGCAATTACATCTTTATTCTCCTTAATCAAAGGAATCGCTCTCTGTTGAATATTTGTGGGCACAGTTATTTTTACTTTTTTTAAACCCTCTACTAATCCAGAATTGATGCCTAATTTAACAAAATCCATCATCGATCTCTCCATATCTTAGTTATTCTTTTTCTGTGCATTATTAGTGTTACTGAAACAACCACAAATTATTGCTGAAAACTTGTCCAATATGTTATAATTCTCGTTTTATCCGTAAACACCTGCTTTATTACTGTTCCAAATGATATCTTTTTCCATTATTCAAAATCACTGTATCAATAACTTTATTTATTGATTGCATTTTAGCATGATTTTATATTATAATCTTCATAGACGACTAATTTGAGTCGCTATTTAAAGGAGGTTTATTATGGAAAAATTAACGGTTGCTCATCTGGTCAAATCGGAAGATTTGAATCATCATGGAACTCTTTTTGCCGGAAGAATGGCTGAATGGTTCGTGGAAGCCTGTTTTATTCAGGTAGCCAAAATTACCGGAAATCCTGAATCTATCGTTTGTTTGAAATTGCATGGACTTCAGTTCCGAATTCCGGCAAAACGTGGAGATATAGTAGAAATTGAAACCCAACTAGTTAGAGCTGGTAGAACTAGTCTAACAGTCTATGGTAAATCTAAGGCTGCAGGACATACAACAAATCTAGCCGATGGGTTCATCACTTTTGTCTGCGTGAACGAAGCGGGTGAGGCGATACCGCATAATCTAATTTTGGATCCACCCGATAATGAGCAAGAGGCAAATCTACGCCAGGAAGCAGAGAGATTAAAGGGATGAGCTGATTCTGCCAGGCAGTAAATGTATCACATACTTATGGTGATTTGTCTACAAGCAAATCGAAATCTGTTAGTCATAATAAAACTATTCTTAACAAATAAAAAACACCACCTGAGATGTTAAATCATCTGAAAGGTGGTGTTTATGCACAATCTAGAATAACTCATCCAGAGTAATATAATAATCTATTTTTGAATAGTCAATAGCAGTAAGACCATAAGTTTTACAGAACAAATCAACCATCTCTTTTTGATCGTCCAGACCCATGGCCTGTATACTTCTTACTGCTAATGCTAAATCCTGATATCTATCTCCAATTCCACCTCTCCCCCAATCAATAAAACCACTTAACTCACTATTTTTGATTATCATATTGGGTAAACAGAAATCTCCATGAATAAATACTAGATCTTCACTTTTTGGCTTATTCACTAGCACTAGATTATATATTTCATCTGCAGTTTTCCCTAAATTTTCTGGTTGAAAATCTTCTTCATCAACCAAACCCTGAATAAGATTCTGTTTAGCAACAATCAGTTTCACATCTATAGTCTGCTCAAACGGACAATCCCGGATGCTCACCTGATGAATCATCTTCAGTCCATTCGCCAATAAACCAATCATTTTCTCGGGATTAGAAAAGATCATAGACTCAGAAACCTCAATCCCCTGAAGTTCAGATATTAAAAGATATTCTGTTCCTTGATACTGTTCGTAATAGTAAACCTCCGGAACAGGAAGTTTGCCTTTCAACCATTTCAAAATTTTCGCTTCTTTTTGCAGATCTTCTTTCGAGGATTCTACTACTTTCAAATAAGCGTTATTTCCAAAAGATGTGTTTTGTATATGAAACACTCTGGAATGTGATTCGCCATTAATATTTTCTTTCCATATACTAAATTTTAGCATATTGCTTAAGTTTTTTGGCAAGCCAATAGTAAGTTGATTCACCATAAAATTCAACTCCATTTGGAGATATTTTACTGTCTATTCATAACTTAAAGCATCCACAGGATCCAATCGGGCAGCCCGGCTGGCTGGATAAATTCCGAAGAATAAACCAATCATCATCGAAAAACCCATTGCAATCGCTACGGAAAAAGCTGTAACCTGGAATGGCCAACCTCCAAGATGTGACACCAACATAGCCACTACTGTACCAAATCCTAATCCTAACAGTCCACCAAAAAGACTAACTGTACAGGATTCGATCAGGAACTGAAATAAAATTACCCTGCGTTTAGCACCTAAAGCTTTCCTGATTCCAATCTCTCTGGTACGTTCAGTTACAGAGACAAGTGTAATATTCATGATTCCAATTCCCCCTACCAGTAAAGCAATACTGGCTATTCCACCGAGGAGAATCTTAAAGGTGTTGGCAAAATCAGATGCCATAGATAACATCTCTGTCTGACTAGTAACATTCACTTTGTCCAGATCTTTATATCTCTGATAGAAAAAATATTCAACCTGAGCCACTGCTATTTCTGCCACTTCATTAGAACGGGCTTGAGCAGAAAAACCATTGACATACTTAATGCTCTGCAAACGGTTCATCCAGGTTGTCACAGGTAAAAATACCTGTGAATCATAATTTGTGAACATAACCTGTCCTTTGGACTCGAAAACTCCAATCACATTCAGGGAGAATTTATAATTACCCCGGGTAATCTTTATCTCCTGACCAATTGGATTAGTCTCACCAAACAGATCAGTAGCCACCTCTGAACCTAGAATTACCACTAATCTACTCTCTTCCAAATCTGCTTCTGAAAACATCCGACCCTGGGCCAGATCCAAATCTACCATTTCGAAAAATTCCGGTGTTGTTGCCCGAACCCTTCCCTGCACATTAGTATCATTATAGACCAATAACCCTGAGCCATCAACATATGGTGCTATATTATTCAAATCAGGACAGAGTGCTTTAATCTGATCTGCCATCTCATAAGTAAACAGATCGGTAGTACTCTGACTAATTCTCCCACCTGTACCTCTGGTCATACCATGAGAGATAGTAATCATATTGGTTCCCAGGTTATTCAAACTGTCTAAGATCTGTTGTTCAGCACCACTACTAATAGCAACTACAGCGATTACTGCTGCTACTCCAATGATAATTCCCAACATAGATAGAAATGACCGCAAACGGTTACCGGCAAGACTTTTTAAAGCAACTCGAATAATATCAATAATCAACATTATTCCCCACCCCCAACTACTCTGGGTACAGGATTAACTTCATCACTATTAATCAAACCGTCCCGGAGTCTTACTACCCGTTTAGCATAAGCAGCAATCTCCGGATCATGGGTAACCAACACAATAGTATTACCCAGATTATTCAAGTCAATCAAAAGACTCATAATCATCTCGCCAGTCTTCGTATCCAGATTCCCTGTTGGCTCATCTGCCAAAATAATTGAAGGCTTATTAATCAAAGCTCTGGCTATCGCAGCTCTCTGTCTCTGTCCACCTGATATCTCATTTGATTTGTGATGAGCGCGATCGCTTAATCCAACCAACTCCAAAGCCTCTTGCGCCCTGTGATGGCGTTCTTTTGAACTTACACCAGCATAAATTAAGGGTAATTCTACATTCTGAGCCAGACTGATTCGCGGCAAAAGATGAAACTGCTGAAAGACAAAACCTATCTCTTTATTCCTTAATTCAGCTAACTGATTATCAGATAATTTTTCTACATTGGTACCATTTATCTTATACATCCCTTTACTCGGACGGTCCAGACATCCTATAATATTCATCATCGTAGATTTACCTGACCCTGAAGGGCCCATAATTGCTACAAAATCTCCCTTCTCAACTGTTACTGAAACGCCTTTTAATGCCTCTACAGTAACCTGGCCCATCTGATAAATTTTACTGACATCTTGAAGCTGAATCATGGACGCCCACCACCTCTAACACCAGTTATTGCTGCTGGTCCAAACTGCATTCTATTCTGCATACCATTCCTGATTAAGTCAATAGCTTGATAATTATTAACAACGATCTGATCTCCCTCAACCAGACCTTCTTCGATCACAATCATCAGGTCATCAGATATACCAGTTTTAACTGAAGAACGCTCAATTTTGTCACCCACCTTTTTCATCACAAAAGTCCCATTAGCTTGCTCGGTTACTGCAGTAATCGGGACTACCACCTGATCGGTCGCCTGAGCGATAACAATTTCTGCGGATGCACTCAAACCTGGTTTTACTCTAGGATCTCCACCAGTAATCTCAACTTTAATGGGAATACTCACTACACCACTTTGGCTTGAAGCTATATACCCAATCTCAGTCACTTTTCCCCTGAGAACCAATTCAGGAAATGCTTCTAAAGTGACCATAACTATCTGATCAAGTTGGATCTGAGCCATATCCACCTCATCAATATTCAACTCCAAAATATAACCAGATAAATCCAATAGTTGAATTACTGCAGTAGACGAATTGGTCTGATCATCAACCTCCATATCCACAGAAGTGACTAATCCACTAAAAGGTGCATATAAAAATGTATTCTCATAATTCAATTTGGCAATATCTAACTCCAGAGACCTTTCCTTTTTTACTGATGAAGAAGAACTAATCACAGCCTGTTCGTAACTGTGTTGAGCTTTAGTCATAGATAATTCTTCAGATAAATTATCCAAAGTTGCCAACAGATCCCCCTGTTCAACATAGTCACCTTTTTTGACATTTAGAGTTTTTACCCGACCAGTTGTTTTAAAATTAAGATTCTTCTCTCGCAAGGGGTTAATAAATCCATTAGACGAAATCGTCTTAATCACCGAACCTTTAGCCACTGTATATAGATTATCAGTTCTTGTAAGATTATCTCTTACTGCCTGAACACCACTAGCCTTTCTTTTATATAAAACATACCCACCAGTACATACTAATACAATGACCACCAAAATGATCACAAACTTTTTCATAATTTCACCCCATTTTCTCCAAGTTCTCCATTCACAAACTGTTCAAATTCCCAATAAGATACCTGATAATTTATTCTCCTGGAAATCAAATCTAATTCTTTGCCCTGTAATGACCTTTCTCCAGAAAACAATTCAATCTCGGAGATCAGTCCCTGATTGTATTGCAGCTCTAGCAAATTCTGATCTAATTCGGCCTTTGAGTACTCCAACTCTGCGGTCTGAACCTCCATGTAAGCAATTCGGAGATTGCTCAAAATGCTCTCTAATTGATCTTTGACGGTTAATTTTGCTTCCTCCAACGAAGAAGTCAGATCAGCTACAGTTTTCTCCTGTTTTTCAATCTCTAATTTTGTCTCTCCGCCATCGGTTAACTGATAACTGGCTGAGAGGGAAATAGTCCACTTATACTCATCGGAGAACTCTTCTGATCCTGAGCGAACATCAAATTGAGAATTTATCTCCGGCTTTTGATTATAAGACATTCTTTCCAGTTCCTCTTTTGCCATTAACAGATTAAGATTGAGTTCCTGTAAAGTAGTGCTATTTTCCAGAGCTTTTCCAAATAAACTATCACTCTCTGGAAGATTCTCCGGACTCACCAATTGAAGTTCTGAAATATCTTCAAATGAACCTGTTAACGATAGGTTATTGAGATCAGCCGCAAACTTAACTCCCGAATAGGTTAACAGTTCCTGCAAACTATCCTGAAATGTCAGAAGACTTTTTTCATAACTTACCTGACTGGAGCGATAACTAATCTCTTTATCTAAGAATTCCTTTTGGCCTATATCATCTCTGGCCTGTAAATCTTTGGCCAATTCTAAATCCTGTAAAGACTGTTCCAAACTTTCTTTCGCCAACTCCATTCTCTTTTGGTTTACGAGAGTTGTGTAAAATTTATTCCATACCTGAATTTCTGCTTCTACTCTTTTATCATGTAGATTCCATTCGGCTTTCTCAATATCTCTCAACTTGTTAGTAACCTGAATTGAAGTCGAATCAGTCTTTATCCCGGGATAAATCGGGTATTTTACAGTAAAAGAATAATCTGTATCCCGATGCTCACCATCCAATATATCTTTTACAGTGACACCACTGGAAACTTCCAATCCAAAAGGGAATTTCACACTTCCATTTAAGCTTCCATTACTGTCGTACTGGATTTCATCAGTTCTAAGATCTGGAGAAATACTTAAAGGTTCAGTGCTTAACCCCAACTTTATACGATAGTTACTATTCAATATACTCAAATCCAATTTGAGGTCTTCTATCTCCTTTAGTTTGTTTTCCACATCTGTGGAGTTAGTCTGGGCCAGTTTCTGCAGTTCTGTCAGAGTATAGCTCTCAGCCAGAACTATTCCCTGCAAACTCAAGATCAATCCGATGATCACAACCAGACTAACCACGTAAAACCTTACCTTCATTACAGTTCACCACCTATCAAATCATCCTGACCAGTTTGATGATAGATATCGTATACCTTTAACCAATAATCAGCCCGGGCAGTAAACAATGCTTTTTGGGCATTAATCAGTGATACCTGACTCTGAAGATATTCAGTCTCGGTATAAAAACCCTGCTGATAACCAACCTGTGTCTGCTGATAATTCTCTTGACTAATCTTCAATTCACTGGATTTAATCTCAATAGTTTTGGCAGCAATCTCCAGTGCCCATAGATCATCTTTCACTTTCTTCTCAAGATCCCTTTTCGCCTCTAGATAATGATACCAGGCGATATCCTTACTATTGGTTAATTTATTTAATTCTAATTCTGGCTTACCTTCCAATTTAGCTTTCTCTAACTCCAATTCTGCCAGTTGAAAACGAATATCATAATCCTGAAGGTCATAACTGGTGTCCAAAACTTTAGTTAACACCTCTTCTTTTGAAAATTGAAGAGTCTCTACCGAAAAAGTTAGTTCGTCAAAAGAAACCTGATCTTCAAGACCTGTCTTCCACTGCAAATTATCCAATAACTTGTTCCAATCTTCTCTACTTTTATGTAGAGTTAGCTTTTGATCTTCCAGAGAAGAACGGGCATCCATCAACTCAGAACTATTGGCACTGCCCTGAGCGTAAAGTTCTTCTATTCGTGCTACTTCCAACTCATTTACTTTCAGTAGTAACTCATTTACCTCAACACTTTGCCTATTTTTTGTTAAGTCAACATAATCAACAATCATTTCATTGATTATATTATATCTGGATTCTTGATAAGCATTTTGATTCTTTTCCAGTTCCAGAGAAAGAGACAGTTTCTGAGACCGGGTCTCTGCGCTGGCAGAAAGTTTACTCTTCTCCCAATCAATCTGACTGTTAGCCAGAGTCAATTCAGCAATTTTTAAATCCAGATTGTTTTCAAATACTAATTCTAATGCATTATTGAAGTTTATAGCTCCTTCCTGGACTGCAGCATTAGCTACCCCCACAATTCCGACAACAAATACCAGAAGTGTCATGGCAATTTTTGATATTTTTCTCACAAATATTCCTCCTTTTCCTCCAGTACACATTTTACTTTATTCAAATTAAAACTACTTAATACATTCTAACAAAAGAATATTACAAAATTATTACATCAAAAAAAGTCTTCCGAATTAATAACTGTCAATAAAGGGAATATTCCTTCTCCTGTCGAAATCTTTATACAAAACTAATTAGACAGGGAGGTTTGCATAATGCAGATATCTACATATACTAACCTTTTACAAAATCAGATTACCCTTGACAAAAAATCCGTATTAGGTCTCAAATTAGGAGAACTATTAACTGCCAGAGTTTTAAAAGCTAATGCTGAACTGGCCCTGTTAGAGATGAAAGGTCAGAGAGTTCTGGCTGAAGTCAAAGCCCATCTTCAGCCAGGTGAGGAAGTCAAGGTTAGAGTAACTGGTGAACAGCAGAATCGGATACTCTTAAAAATTCTGACTACTTCTGACTCTACTGTTAACTCTCTGGATCAATTATTACAAAAAATTGGGATTCAACCAGATAAAGATTCCCGAAACGCCCTGGATTTTCTACTCAAAAATAATCTTCCTGTAACTGCTAATACTTTAAAAGCGCTAATTACAGATCAAAAAAGTCCATTAATCCAGATTCTACAGAAAATCTTTGCTCAGCAATCACCAATCCAGATACCCAATCAAGCTAATCAATCTACCCAGAACGGACAGAGTGATCCGCTTATAAATCAATCTCTATCCCAGAACCTTACCTCCAGGCAGAGTTCTGAAGCGAATCAGCAACCCACTGGGAGTCAATTAATAACCCAGGAGAACACTCCAATGCAGCATAGTGTTCCCAGACAGCATATTGGAAATCAATCAGAACATGGTTCTACTCAACAACCTATAGAATCCAGAACTGGACAAGATTCCGGGAACACTCAGAGAACCGATTCCGCATCAAGCCCAGTTGCAGCTGAACAGAATCCCAGCATTGCAAGACCAACAACAGTTACCACTGATCAAACCTCTGTTTCCGCAAATTCACCCCGGGGAACAGATACCAGTTCGCTTGCCGACACAACCAATAATTCTCAGAGCCCGATCCCTACTGAAGGGCAGAATAACACAGCTAATATAGACCAATCCGAAATCATACGAGATTTGATTTCACCTAAATCTACTTCTACTTCGCAGACTAATATCAGAGGAGATGCAGAATCTGCTGAAGGCACCAGCTTGCAGCGAACTCTCAATAATTTAGTACAGTCCAACCTCCAACAGGAAGCAGCAGAGTTGAGCACACTGAAAAAAACCTTAACTAATATATTCACATCTCATGAGAGTAAACAAAATCAGGCTCAGTCCATCCCAGAGCAAAATCTAGCTACACAATTGGAGAAACTAGGACTAATCCTCAATCCTGAACGCAGCACATCGGAGATAGTACGCAGCATCAAATCATTAATCGAAAATCTCGGGTTAAACAACCCTGACAGTGAAGAGCCCACAGAATCCAGAGACAAACCTTCTCTTCCTTTTGCCAACACTCCACTCAGTGAAGAGCAGAAAGATGGGGTTAGAGAACTATTAGACAAATTTTTGGGAATCCGATTACGCCAAAAAGCCGATGATATCTTGTTACATCTGGAGATACCACTTATCTTTAATCAACCCGGAACGGCAGTTTTGCAAATTCGTGAAGATCACGCACATACCCAACGCGAACCAGACCAGAGACCACTTAATATTCTATTTAATCTGGATATCGAATCATTAGGTAAATTAAAAATACTAATCCTTCTCTCTGGTAAAGAGATGAACTGTCATTTCTCAGCTCAAGAAGAAAAAACTCGCTTACTCCTTAGAAAACATATGCCTGAATTAAAAGAAAAACTGGAAGAAATGTCTTTTAGTGTTAGCATCCTGGGAGTTAGCACCTTACTCCAGGAGGAAGATCCTGATTCATCAATCCTTCCTGGGCAAATTGATTTCAGAGTCTAATCTGCTGACCATCTTCTCTGAAAGGAGCTACTACTATGAATAAAAAGAAGAAACCGGGAAAAGTTGCCGCTCTGCAGTATGACCCAGAAACCGATATTGCTCCCCGTTTGACTGCATATGGTCAGGGAGATATAGCTGAAAAAATATTGGAAGTCGCCAGAACAAATGATATCCCTATTCAACACGATCAGGCTCTGGTAGAGATTCTCTCAACACTTGAATTAGGTAGTGAAATTCCCGAGGAAATCTATGATCTGGTCGCGGAGATTTTTGCCTTCGTTTACCGTCTCTCAAGCTTTTAATTCTATATGCAAAACTTTCCAATGACATCTTTTGACTTCTTTGCTATAATACTGAGGACATCAAAAATGAAAGGGGTTGAGAGACATGGGTAAACCGACTGTTAAAGTGATAGTTCTACTGGTGACCTTATCAATCTTACTGACCACTATGGGAGGTTTAGTTGATGCAGCAGTTGGCACTTACACTGTACAGCCAGGAGATTCCCTATGGAGTATTGCCAGGGCATTTAATACAACAGTAAATTATCTAAAACAATTAAATAACTATTGGTCAAATGTAATCCAGGCTGGTCAAAAATTGCAGGTACCAGGTACTGCAGCATCCATCGGCTGGATCTATTCAGTGAAAAATGGTGACTCATTATGGAAGATCGCTTCAAAAACCGGAACCAACGTAACAGCCATCAAGCAAGCTAACGATCTTGGCACCAGTACAGTATATACTGGTCAAAAGATAACCATTCCTACTGGGTCTCAATCCGATCTGGATCTGCTAGCCAGGGTGATCCATGCCGAAGCCCGTGGTGAGAGTTATCAGGGAAAAGTTGCAGTAGGAGCAGTTCTTGTCAATCGGGTACAAAGTTCTAAGTTCCCGAATACACTCAGTGGTGTAGTCTATCAGAAAAATGCCTTTGAAACCGTATCTAACGGTCAGATCTGGTTAACACCAAGTGCTGAATCTTATAAAGCAGCCCGTGCAGCCTTGAGTGGTCAGGACCCAACCTATGGAGCCCTGTATTTTTATAACCCAGCCAAAATCCATGATCCATACAGTTGGATCTGGACAAGACGAATTACCACCAAGATTGGTAATCACAATTTTGCTATCTGATCACTACACTTTTCACCCTAGAATCGGACTAGATAGTAATTAGCCAACTGTAGCGGTGATGATGCCGCCAAACATTTTTAATCATAAAGGCACCTTTCTCCATCTGGGAAAGGTGCCTTTATTACTTAACTTTACTTCTGAGCTGCTACCATCAAATTAGCAATCCTGGTAGCAAATTCTACAGGATTCTCCAGATCAAATCCTTCAATCAAAGAAGCCTGTTCAAATAACAACTCACAGTAATCTTTAAATATTGAGGAACTGGCATCTGTATTATATAATTTTTGCAAAGTCTCATAGATCTCATGAGTAGGATTAATCTCCAAAATTCTTGTAGCCTTACCCATAGGTTGATTAGCCTCACGCAAAATCTGTTCCATTGTTAGACTGATACCAGAATCACTACTTACCAGACAGACCGCACTGGATTTTAAGCGATTACTTAACCTCACATCGGTTACTTTACCCTGAAGATTTTCTTTGATAGCCTCTAACAACTTTTCACTATCTTTCTTTCCTTCTTTTGTATCCTCTTCCTCTTTTGTCTCATCTGTATCCTCATCCAGATTCAAATCTCCCCGACTGACAGATTTGAATTTTTTCTCCGTATATTCATGAACACTATCAATAACAAATTCATCAATCTTATCAAAGAAATATAGAACCTCAATTCCCTTCTCTAATAACAATTCCATCTGAGGTAATCTCTCTACACTGGCACGATCTTTACCACTAACGTAATAGATCTCCTGTTGATTGTCAGGCATCCGACTAACATACTCTGCTAAAGTTGTCATTCCCTCAGTAGCACGAGAAGATGGGAATAGTAAAAGATCCTGTAACTTCTCCTTATTCTTATAATCCATGTAAATGCCACCTTTAATGGCTTTACCAAACTCTTCCCAGAATTCTTCATATTTTTTACGGTCATCCTGCAGCATGTTCTGGAGGGTTTTCATAATCTCTTTTTCCAGATTCTTGCCAATAATTTTCAACTGTTTACCATGTTGAAGAATCTCACGGGAAATATTCAAGGAAAAATCAGGTGAATCCACCAGACCGCGAACGAATTTTAAATGATCTGGTAACAGATCTTTACAATCCTCCATAATAAATACATGCCTGGAATATAGCTTAATTCCTTTATTATATTCTCGAGAATAAAAATCGTAAGGTGCTTTAGACGGAATATAAAGCAGAGCTGTATATTCCACAATACCTTCAGCTTTCACGTGAATAATCTCGGCAGGTTCATTCCAATCATGAAATTGATTTTTGAAGAACTGAAAGTACTCTTCTGAAGTTATATCTTTCTTGTTTCTGGCCCACAGTGGAACCATAGAGTTCATTGTTCGGGTATTAACCTCAATCTCTGGTGATGCACCTTCTATCGGATTGCCTTCATCATCCTTGGGAGTAATCTCTTGATAGAAGTTCATCTTAATTGGATATCTAATATAATCCGAATATTTTCTCACCAGATTTTGAATGGTGTATCTGTTCAAATAGTTCTCTTCTGGTTTATCAGTGTCGGTAAATTCTTCTCTGATCGTTAAAGTAATGGTGGTTCCCCGCTTCTCTTTTTCAACATTCTCGATGGTATAAGAACCATCACCCGCAGACTCCCATCTTACCCCATGTTCTTCACCTGGTGCTTTTGTAATTAACTCTACTTTTTCAGCAACCATGAATGACGAATAAAAACCCACTCCAAATTGACCGATTAAATCCATCTCACCACTGCCAGATTCCTGTTCTTTAAGCATTGCCAGGAAGTTTTTGGTTCCTGATTTGGCAATTGTTCCGATATTATCGACAACATCGTCATAAGTCATTCCGATACCATTATCAGTAATCGAGAGGGTTTTGGCACCTTCATCAACCTCAATAAAAATCTGGAAGTCAGAATCTCCTTCTAATAATTCCAGGTCTGTTAGAGATTTAAACCTTATCTTATCAATAGCATCGGAAGCATTAGAGATTATTTCACGGAGAAAAATCTCTTTGTTAGTATAAACTGAGTGAACCATAAGGTCTAAAACTTGTTTAGTTTCAGCTTGAAAAACTTTAGTCTCTTTAGTGTGCATCGAATCTCAACCTCCTGAAAGTAGTTTGATTATAGTCGGATTAACAGCACTGTTAATCCTTTAGTTTAACGACCTCAGAAGGGGATTTATACCTCCACTGAAGTAAGCACCGTATAGTAATTTATTCTCCTACCTATAGAGGCTGGGAAACTTTCCTTCTGGAAATGTCGTTAAAACCGCCTCATTTCCATCATCGAAAACGAGGCATTTTTTAAAACTATATAACTCAAAATTTTACAATAATGTATACACCCCGCATAAAATACTCTCTCTATTTCTCTAATATCTTAGGAATGTTATTATTTACCGTAAACATTATACCAATTCGACATCTCAGTCAAAATTCCTGCTTTGTTCTTCCAATAAATTAATTATCCAATCAGATCCTTTACTTTATCCGTAACTTCAACCAAATCAAAAGGTTTTCCAAATGAAGCTTGATATGTACCAACAGGTGGAAACTCTTCAGGATCATAAACTGCACCGGAAATTATAATCACAGGAATCTTACTTAACTCCGGAACTGATCTCATCTCCATTACCACATCTCGACCGCTAACATTTGGCATCTTCAAATCTACCAGAACAATGTCAGGTAAAGATTCAGTATGTAATTTATGTAAACCAGTTGCTCCATCGAGTGCAGTAGACACTGAATAACCTTCATCTGTTAATATCTCCTCTAAAATCATTTTTATCGTGGGTTCATCCTCAATGATTAGCACCTTCGCCATCCCAATTCCTCCCTATCCATAGTTAATTTAAGTTTGACATAAAAGGTACTGCCGTTAGTTTGGTTATTTTTAACCCAAATCTCTCCATTATGACGTTGAACTATTTGTTTACTTATGTATAATCCAAGGCCCATACCACCTGGGTCTCTGGGGAAAGTATTACTGGCCCGATAAAAACCGTCAAAAACTTTCTTAATCTGTTCTTCAGGGATACCTATGCCCTGGTCCTGTATAGCCACAATTGCCCACTCATCTTCAACCTTAACATTTACTGTTATATCAGTGCCAATCGGTGAATATTTGATCGCATTACTCAATAGATTGAGAAATACTTCTTCTAATCGATCATAATCCCCACAAATATATAATTCAGACTGCTCAGTTTGTAACATAATAGAACGATCTTCATTTGTAGTTTGAAAGGGTAACACAGCTGATTTTACCACCTCAACTAAATTTATGGCTTTTTTTTCCAAATCAATTGTAATCTCGCCCTGTTGTGATCTAAAAGCTTCCATTATTTGATTCAACAGATTAGCCAGTCGATCTACTTCTCTTTCGATTATGTTCAACATTTTAAGAATATTATCCAGAGGCTTTCCAGTCTCAACTTTTCGTCGAATAAGGGCTAATACCCCTTTAATTCCTGCCATAGGATTTCGCAGTTCATGGGCTGCTGATTGTAAAAATTTTAAACGACTAAATTGTAATTCCTGAATCCAATCTGCCATGTGGTTAAAAATCCGACCTGTCTTTGCCAATTCGTCACTACCTTCAATGGTCACTCTGGCAGAAAAATCACCTTTAGCAAGCGATTGAGTAGCATTTTGCAGTGCAAAGATAGGTTTAGTAAAACTACGCATAATTAACAAACCAGTAATTACTGAGAATAAAGTGACTCCTGTCAATATGCAAAGCTGATGAATAAGATCTTTTCTAATTCCTCCAATAACTTCATCAACAGAATCAGTAACAAAAACTGCCCAGTTAATTCCTTTTACAGGAAGACAAATTCCCATCCGTAATTCTCCAAAAACACTTGAATGAAATTTATGAAGGTTGACTATCTCACCCTGTAAAGCTAATCTTGCTAATGAATCTGGCTTAAGTTGTCTATGTTCAAAACTCAAATCAGGATATGTACTACGATAGATAATCATCCCAGTTGAATCAATTAAACCAAAGTCACTTGATAATCTGTTTCTGGTTACCGGAAAAACAGTCCCAAGTTTGGTAACATCGACCTCAGCAAAAGCTATTCCTTTCAATTCTTCATCTTCCCAAAAACCTCGACAGATAAGGTATGCTAATTGACCAGTAGTTCGACTTTTTAACAGGTCAGAAACTATATATTCTTCACCAGAGAGAATTCTCTGAATATATCCTCTATCGTTTAAAGGAGTGCCACCCACTTCCTGAAACGTATTGACCAAAATGTTTAAATCGGCATCAATCCAGCCAAAAACCCTTACTAATGGATAATCTCGCAATAGATCATTCAGGTATATTCTTATCTCTTGTAATGACAAATCTGACGCTATGGCAAAACTAATGGATTTTTCTATATTCCAAATGTTTTCCAAATGATTGTTGAAAGCTGCGGTAATCGCTTCACCTAATTCTTGACTTGACCGGAATTCAGACTGAACCGTATCTTGATATCGCTGATACATACTAACAAACTGAAGAGCTAATAGTGGAATTAGTATTATTAAAATAAGGAAATACAATCTGGTCCGGAGAGTTAAATTTTTCAAACCTTTAACCTCCTCTCAGTCAACCAAAGGAATTCAAATATAATAATTTTTCGGGAGTTTATATTAATCTTTAAAATATATATTAATAAATACTTCGACGTATTTAAATATTTCCCTTCATTTAGCAATACAATAAAGTAAAATTATTTTATTTATATATATATTTCCAAATAGAGCGATCGAACCTCCCTCATCTACAACTTTTTACAGTCAAATAAGATAGATTAACTATCAACAAAGTTTAGCAATAGCAGCCGGCAAACCGTTCATTGAAGGAATAACCATATCTGCAGAACTAAAGTCAGATTGATCTGTTTCATTTTTATTAAAAAACACTGTCCTTATCCCAACGGTTTTCGCAGGGATAATATCTTTAGCATAATCATTTCCTACCATCACTGTCTCTTCTGGCTGAACTTGAAGTTCTTTAAGCATATTATGAAAAAAGTTCAGATCAGGCTTGTTATAACCCAATTCCCGTGAGGTGATTAAATGGATAAAATAATCTTTAATGCCCACACGAGCCAGCGCTTGACCCATTAGTTCTGCTGTAGAGTCGCCAGCGTTAGAAGCGACACAACAGATATATTTATCCCGAATTATTCATCTAGCTAAAAAACAATAATCTGAGTTCTAGAA
>JAENYK010000038.1 GCA_016841825.1 Halothermothrix sp.
ATCATTGGCTGTTATCTGATAACCGGCTTCATCATAGGTATATTCCAATTCTTTTGCATCTTCGCCATTGGTCATAGTTACCTTTTTGACCAGATAATTTGGATAGTATTCGTAAGTGCTTTCTGTCTGTTTGGGATCTTTTTTGTAGATTCTGTTACCTACTGCATCATAACCATACCTGGTCTCATAACCCAGTGAGTCTCTTTCTAAAATCAGTCGATTCAACTGATCATAGTCATAGACTGTCCTCTGGCCCAGAGCATTGACTTTCAGAGTCAGGTTACCCAGTTGGTCATAACTATAACTGGTAACACCATTCCTGGCATCCACTACTTCCGTTAAACGATTGTACTTATCATAATTGTACCGGGTATAGTTATATTCTCCATCTTCATAACCCTTACGATTCCCGTTGATGTCATATTCAAAGCGTTCCTCATTCCCCTCCGGATAGCTGATCTTAATCAACCGATTCAGATCATCGTACTCTTTTCTGGTAACCTTATCAGAAGGATCAATAATCTCCACTTGATTACCTGCCTTATCATATCTATAGGTGTAGGTATAACTCTTACCATCCCCGCTGACTGTCTCTGTCTCCACCAGGTTATTGGGATAATATGTATAACTGGCTGTAGCTCCATCTGGTTCAATTCTCTCTACCAGATTACCCCGGGGATTATAGCTTAATTCTACCAGAGGTTTTTCTGAATCATCTTTTGTCCGCGGCAGTTCACCTTTGATTAACCTGTTCAGATCATCATAGTGATAGATAATGGTAAAGTCACCTTCATATTTACCACTATTACCCCGTGGATCGGTCATTGACGTCCGATTCCCAATCTGATCATAGGTATAGGAGGTAGTATTACCAGCGAGATCAGTCTCGGTTAATGGTTTATCAAGGGCTGAATAGGTATATGTATAAGCCTTCTGTTCAGCATCAGGCAATGGAGTATTGTTGGCATCTACCAGTTTTATCTGATTGCCATTGGCATCATAATAGACCTCTGTTATCGCCTCTTTCCAGAGACCACTTCGATCTGTGTAGCTAGTGGTTGTCCTATATATCTGCCCCAATCCATCTACCTCATAGAATGTCTCATGTTCTCCACCACCGGGAATACTAATTACATCCTTGATCTTTTGACCGGCTGAGTTATATTCAGACCACTGATAAGGAGCAGTTGTAATCTGTCTTCCCTTGTCAAAAAAATCTTCCATCAGATTGATTATAACTGTTCCCATTAGAATCTGTGATCGCAGTAATGTTACCCCAACCACCATATTCCAAAGTTATAACTACTGCTTCTACATATGTAACTTTTTTTGCCTATATTTTTAACTAGATTTACAAAAAAAGAAGGCTATTTCACAATAGATCACAAAACCATTTTGAAACAACCTCATTAGAAATATTTGGTTAGATTAATTCATTTTTCTAGTTCTCTAAAATAACTTCTTTCCCCTCGTATCTTATTTTTATCATTGGCCAACTTAATCCTTCATGAAAAAGATAGAGTTTCCAGTGTTGATCTTTAATTATTTTAGTATCATCCAAACTCCGATTATATTCTGATAGTATTGCATCAATCTGATCATCTTCTATGTAATTTATAGGGTAATATGTTTCTCCATCATTAAATACTGATATTTCTATTTCAAATTCCTCTCTATACCCCAATAAATCTTCAACGTAAACATCCAACAAATAATAGTTAGCGAAATGGTTTTCTTTCCATATCATCCTAATAGCATCCATTAAAAATAACTCATTTTCATCCTCTCTTATTTTTTTCATTACATTTGCATAGTAGGAATTGTTAGACATTGTTGGTGTTGCCAATACAATAATTTCTAATCCATTTTTTGTATAACCAAAATATACTGTAGAAAAACCTTCAAGCTTATTTCTGACTTCTACTTTTTTTTCTATGTACCAATTTCTTTCATGATCCTCCAAATACCATTTATATAAATCTAGTGCATGAGTTTTACCAGAAGCTACAACCACATCATCAACTGGAATTTCATAATTTTCCTGTTCCTTTTTTTCAATCTCTTGAACTATAATTTTAAAATCTTCAAATAATTCATGTGCGACCTGCTTTTTCCTCTCCTCAATTTCCTCATTTGAAATCACCATTTTAACTGTTTCATCTCCGTTACTTAATTCAAAATATGCTATAGCAACAAACCCTATCACTAAAATTATCAACATGCCTATTTTTACTCGTTTAAACATTAAATCACCTCATCTCAAATTTATATCTACTATTTAGACAAATTTTGTAAAATAATAATTAATCAAAAATCAAATTTAGTAAATCTGACACTATTCTGAATTAAGGTTGCAATAATCCATCCCACCTAATTAGGTGGGATGGGAAATTCTTTGATCGTATAGTGCATCCAAATGATTCAATATAATAAATCAAATTGGACAATTAGAATGTCTGCTTTACTATACCAAGAAATAATCTTGTTACTGATTCACAAAAATATTATAATTTATCCAAAAGTTATTATCCCTAATATCATATCCATACTTACCTAAATCACCATATACACCAACAGACAAATCTAGAGCTTCTGCTTCAGACTTTGTTAATCTATATCGATAATATTCGTTACCTGCATTGGATAAAGCATATGTAGCTCTTACCAGGTTTTCTTCAAATGTATTATTACCCATCTTCGTACTCCCCAGGTCTAATCCCTTTTGACCCCATTCCTGATTATCAAGCTTAATAGCTCTACTATAACAATTTGTAAGATGGTAAAGTCCATAATTAGTATTATCCTGCCAGTTATTTATTATATCACCCCACTTCTCTGTAAATGCTTCTGGATGCCATCTTTGATTTATCTGCATTATCCCCCAATCACCAGCATTAACCATAACCTCTCCTCTATACTCACCGGATTCAAAAAAATGCTTCATTTTTGATTCTGTCTGGGCAGTTGCCAATGCTAAGGCTATGGGGATACCTAATTCTTCAGCCTTTTGGGTTATATACACAACAACCTCCTTCCTGTCTGGATTCACCTCTTCTACTTCCACTCCCAACACCCTGGCAAGTGCAGCTTTAGTCTTTGATCCAACAATACCATCAGCATCTAATCCATTAGCACGTTGAAACTCCATCACTTTCGCCATAGTATCAGATCCAAAAATCCCATCAACATCTGTCGGATATCCGACTTTATTCAATCCTCTTTATAGCTTGATTGTATCAAAGTTATCTTAAAGTCTGCAAATTGGTTAACTACATTTTTGTCTATATTCCTCATTTAGAAATTCCCACATCTAAAACTAAAAAGCTCATCCTTAGGCAATAAAGAAGTCCCAGTGCAGAATCCACTGTCTCATCTCCAAATTTGAACTCCTTATAATCCAATCATAAAAAACGATGGAAAGTGCATCACTCTCCACCGCAATTAGTTTGTCTTATACTTTAACTAATTCTACTTCATATTTATTGGGTTCTTTATGCAATAAGAATTATTACTTCTTTAATTCCTTTTTTAACAAATTGATCTAAATCACAAATTGGCAACTCCGTAAAAATATATCTTATCTTCCTCATTAATTTCGTGTTTTTCCTATTGGACTCATAACATCGTCCTAATTTACATCTTTTGAAAAGCATAATTATCATCTTCATCATGTGATGTCACTGTTCTTTGGTATGTCCAACTAGTACCATCGACTCTATTTCTAATTACCCACCCTACTCCAACTTTACTTTCATAATTTTCGCCTCTAGCTTCATCATAAATAGTTCTTCCTAGATAGTCTATCTTAGATTCAATACTTTAAAAATGCGATAATAAGACTTATCAAACCGTATCATCGCTTTCTCTGGCAATTTAATTTTCGCTATCCCATACTAGTTCAAATTTAAATCCCTTTAAATTGTTACTTTCAACCTTTAGCATAAACTCATCAGAGACAAAAGGTTTTCTTAAAGGTTCATCAACTATTTTAAAGATATGTTTTCCTCTAACAACATCTTCAATAAACTCGTACTTTATGAACCTCATAATTCGTTTACCATCTCGAAAAGTTTTAAATTCAGCTTTGTCATAGTCAATACCACTTAATACTTCAGTTACATTAATAACATAAAATTCACCTACAGGGCTTCGTAATGGTAAAATTTCAACATTATTTTCTATTAGATCTTTTACTATATCTAAAGTTTTCTTATCAAAAACAGGAATGTGTGAATAAAATCCAGGTGCATTACTTAACACTTTATCTTCTATTTTCTTGACTGCTATTGGTTCCCATCGCTCTTTTTTGCTACTACCGTTAAATGATTGAATTTCATCAATACTTAGTTCCTTTACTGGAATTAAGTTATCATATTCATCTAATTCAAAATCTAAATGCCATATTTTCATTCAGCCACCTCCATTGTTATTTCAAAAAAGTACCATTTGTTAATTGTCCAGCAATATCATCCAATATATCTAATACATCATTCCTTGACGTCGCTCCTCTTAACATATCATTTACCTTATTGTAATACGCATTCGTATGGAGACTTGGGTGATATGCTGAATTTGCCACATTTTTTACTGTTGGTAGAAATACACCATTTGAAGCATCATTTATACCAATCCCAAATTTTTGCAAGATAACTCTAGCTTCACTAGCCTTCTTAGATGTACCAGCAACAATATGGTGTGCCGCATTTGCATAATCAGGAACATTAACACCCGCCTCAATGAGATTTTTTCTTAAAGCTGTAGAGCTAGCTTCACCCATTCCCTCAATTATCTCATCTACATGATTAAATGAATCAAAATCATCAATGATCTTTGGAGCATCTTCTATTATGTTTTCTGCTGAATTTGTTACTATATTAGTTTTCCTTGCAGCATCAACAGCACCTTCTACAACTTCATCTCCATATTTTAATGTTCTTAACTCTGTCAAACAAACTAATCCCAATGCACGTTCCCACCATGCTAATTTCTCACCCGTTACGAGACTCTTACCATAAAGTGCTTCACCGATTCCTTTTATATCTCCAACGAGAGGCACAAAATCTAATCCGATATCAGATATTTGTTTAACATCGTTAACAGTCCATCCACTATAATCATATCCAAGTGACTCCATGTATTCCATATAGGACAGATCAGGATTCTTCTCTTTTTCTTTTAGATAATTATATGCCTCCACTCTTCCCATAGTATCATGCCCACTGGGATCCACATAAATCAGCGGGTTATTCTGGACGTAAATGTAGAGGTTCAATGTCTGTGGATTATTCAACTCTCCCTGATATGTATCCTCACTAATAAACCTACCTATCTCTGAGTCATACCATCTGGCGTTATAGTAATACAATCCTGTATCCTCATCCAGGTCCTTACCGGTAAACTTACCTGCTTTCCGCAAAGAACCTTCTTCTACTGTAACAATACCGAAAGGTGTGTACTCCGCACTCCAGACAGTTTGTCCAGCAGTATCTGTAACCAGTATAGTGCTACCCAGATGGTCAGTATGGTAGAAGTATTTAGTCCGCTCAGCAGAATCCAGGGTACCGTCAACTCTTGCAAAATGCTGCCCTAATACATATATATACTCCATATAATCCCTATCTTCCTGCTCATAGAGAACCTCGCCATTCAGACCAAATACATAATAGGTATTATGACCTGCAGAATTCTTTTTAAGCCTCAAGCCAGAGTGGTCATAAGCATATTCTGCCACCAGATTGCCATTTTTGACTACTTTCGTTAATCTATTCTGCAAATCATATTCATACTCCCAATATTCTCCACCATCAGAATTGAAGGAATAGTATCACCACTGATAATATAACTACTGCCCTTTTTGATCAGGTTACCATTGGCATCATATTCGAAAGCATATCTGTCATTCTCTTTCAGAAGATTGGAGTTTTCGTAATAGCTATAACTTCTAATCGCATTATTGGATTCTCCCAGAACTATTGTTTCAGTTAATCTATTACCAACTCCATCATAAGCGTAAGCTTCATATCTCTTTCCTTCGTAATAAAAAATCTAAATTATCTCATTTGCCAGATTAATAAATTCAGCTTTTCCTTCTTCTGGTTCAAAGTCTTCTTTATACCTTTCGTCGAAGTTAGATTGGACTTGTTGTTGCAAAACATCTATACTCAAATTAACATCCATATTGTCCAATTGCTTTTTTACTACTTCATTATAAACAGAGTGATATCCTTGATGTCTTGAAGTGCTACTAACCATATCATCATTTATTCGCAAGAAAATACCATTTGAGGCATCATCTAAGTCCATACCAATTTTCTGCAGTGCTGAATTACTAGTCATTTCAGCTGGTATGATATGTTGTGCTTGATAACCAGACCATTTAGTTGTTCTATTTAATCCCATTGATTCCATCATATTCTTTCCAAGTATTGTAGAATTGCCACCTGTAACAATACCTTCTTGACCTAGAACCAATCGAACTTGACCCGTCCCTTCAACTATCTCATTTACATGACTAAATAAATCAAAATCATCAATTACCCTTGGAACATCTTCTATAATATTTTCTGCTGAATCAGTTTTACTAGCCAATCTCATCAGAGAATTCTGCCCAGAGTAGTCTGAGAAAGTTCTACCAACATCCTGTGCTCCAACAGATGGGTCATATTCAAATTGTAAGCGTCAAATAGCCTCCACCTTGAAACGAGGTAGAGGCTATAGTATCATT
>JAENYK010000015.1 GCA_016841825.1 Halothermothrix sp.
GTACCGGTATTATTCATATGATAGTTCATTACTGCAGTTGTTTTTCCGGTTCTACTTGCTCCTGTAATTGTAGCTACTTGACGCTTGCTCCTGGCTGTATTTATAGCATCTATAATAAGTCTTTCACTTTCCTCAACCTCAACATTCTTTGAAAATTTATCTCCGAAAAAGTTTATCATCAGTATCTCCTCCTCAAAATTTTGAAATTACTAGAGGATTTGAAGATCGTTTGCTGAATATATTATTTTGAATAGTCATTTTCTAAATTGTTGTATCGTATTCGGCTTTCTTATTCCCATTGCCCTGGGGTTAGAAAGCTTCTTTTTTTCCTCATTTTCCTCTATAGTATCAACAACAAAATGTATCAATGCACCTTTAAGGTGTGGTGGTATCCCACGATACAACCACTTTCGCTTAGCATGTTCTGTAGCTTTCCATTGATAAGATAGGTAGTAGAGTTGATTTTCGTCCAAGATATATGTAGTTGATCCAACCTTTTTGACTTTCAGATCTCCATTGGCAACAGCTTCCCGAATTACTTTCTTTTTGACTCCCGTTCGTTCCATTACCTGTTTTTCAGTGATAACATCTGATTTCTTTTCTGGAATTTGATCTACATCAAACATCCAATGCCCCTTCGGGCTTTTTCTGGCTTTTAATTTCCCATTTCTCGCTAATTTGTTAAGATAATTCCTGGAATAGCCAGTTATCTCTGACATTTTCCAGACATCTATTTCCATTTCGCTCTCACCTCCCGGTTCTCAAAAATATATTCATGAATCCAAATACCATCCCCAGAAAACCTCTTTCCACATCCCACCCCGCTTCTGTATTTCTACTTACCTCGCGTCATATTTTTCCAGAGTTCAGCAGCGCTTACTTCTTGCTTAGAGTCACCTCTAAATAGATTAGTGTTTTCTTCTAGCAATTGTCTTCGAATGTGATGCCGATCTTCACGCTCTTGAGTAGCCTCCACAATTTTCTTTGAAGTCTCATTAAAAGGTGTTTGAAAGATTTGAATGATATTGCTGGATTTTTCAATTTGCATAGCTTCTTTCTCAGCCTTTTTACGCTCCAGTACCCTTTTAAGATCATCAGGTTGAACAACAAGTTCCTCCTGCATAGCTCTATATGATTTTGTTAAACTTTTGACTCTCTTCTTCTCTGAATTAGCTTTGCGATAATCTTCCTGAGTTGCACCCCAGACCACTAGTTCTTTATTTTCTGCCTGACATAAAAACCTATCATTAAGATCAAAAACATAGATTTTTCCTAATTCCTCTTGATCATATCTTGCATATACTTTCTGCCCTTGAAGCATTGAAATTTCCTCATTCCAGAACCAATGATCAAACAACCGAATACCATTTCTCTGAACTACCCTTGCTTCTGTTGTTTTCATCATTAAGAGTTTCAAACTATCCTCACTAGTTGTCCTTTTCGTTTGAAGCTTGGAATAATAAATTTCATCTGGTGATTTCCCGTCCATGCCTGCTCCTTCATGTTCATGACAGTTGTAAATATTTTCAATGAACTCCTCATATAATTCTGCCAATTCTTCAATAGTCATCAGCTTATCTGGATTTTTCAAAATTTTATTCAATCGCTCCGGTCGCTCCATAATGTTCGCTCCACGATAACTTTTGAACCAGGAGGAAAACCATTCTCTAATTGTCCGAAAAGACCTCTCGATATGTTTTGACTTCGCGTTATATGGGATTGCAAAATGTGGTACTATATCAAAATGCGAGATCAATCCCTTTACCTGTGGTTCGTTCACTTCTACCCTTACCCCCGATTCTCGCCCTCCTGCAAAAGCTTTTGATCTATAGTCCTTTCCATTATCAATTAGAATCTCTTTCGGCACTCCATACTTCAGAACACCTCTTCGGAAGCTGGCTAGAATCGTATCTTGATTCGGTCCAAATGAGAGCAGCCACCCAACCATTTTTCGACTCCTGGCGTCCATCCAGACAGTCGCCCACGGGAAAGCTGGTTTACCATTTGGACCTCTGACAGCCAGATCAAGTTGATTGTGGTCGGATACCCACAACTGGTTTGGTACAATACTATCATAATCTCTCATAATATATGGCTCACAAGAGTCTGTGTACGCCTTTACACCTTCCCTGTAGAATATTAGTACTGGTTCTGGTATTCTTTGCTTCACAAGCCTCTGAACCTGACGCAAGGACGGAATTGTCCAACCCATCTCCCCAGCTTTCATTTCAAGAAGGTCATAACACCTAGCAATGGTTTTTCTGGACTGATCCAAAAAAATGTATTTAAAAAATTCCCAGGCATCATCATCCATTTTGGTAATTCCTTTTCTTGACCCCCACTCGGGACAAAGTCCTGGTAGTCCATTTTCTCGATACGCTTTATCCCATCGATATAACGTTGGGCGAGATAGATTATCTTGTTTATTAGATGCGTTCCACAATTCCACAAACTTATCTGTAAGCTCAACTTTCTTTCCTTCATTACGCCGGAGGAATGTTCTCCATTGCTCTATGATCTGTAGCTTCTTGTGTGCTTCCTCCCTGCTGCTTTCAGGATATGTTTCAAAAATATTCTCCTGTGGTTGATTTAGCAATCCTAATTGCTTTCTCTTGTGATATTCAATTTGTGCAGGTAGTGGTAGAGTATTCAAATCAACCTGTATCGTTTTTCCTCCCCTTCCTAGACCATTATTATTTCTACTTTTTATTTCACCCGATCTTATCCTATATCGTATAGCTCTAGGTGTTAAGTCTAACAAATCAGATACAGTTTCAACAGAAACCCATTCGGACATTATATCCCTCCTCATTGAATAAATTGTTGTAAGGCTTCCTCACCCAAAATTTTAATCAATCCATTAATCACTTCCAAAGATGGTTTTCTTTCACCCCTTTCAACCTTTGAATAATAGCTTTGTGTAACTCCTAATTTCTGAGAAACCTTAACTTGACTTAAACCATTCTTTTCTCTTAGTGCTTTCAAGGATATTTTTTCTTTCAATGACTATCACCACCTTCAAATTTAGTCCTATATGTACATTATATAGTCCTTTGAGGATTATTTCAAGTGTTTTATAGTCCTATTTGTACATTTTTTTCATCTATTTGTACATAAAATTCTTCTAAATCATTAGAAGGAGAATATAGTAGGTAGGCAGAATATTTATAATAAGTCCTATAAGGACTACGAAAGAGGGGGAATACGATGACTTTAGGTGAGCGTTTAAAGATTTCAAGGAAAAAGAAGGAATTAAGTTTAGCAAAAGTAGGCGAACATACTGGGGTAACTCAATCCTATCTTTCAAAAATCGAACGTGGAACACGCCAACCGTCCTTAGATTTACTTCATGATCTATCTAAATTATATGAAGTAGATCTCAAGTGGCTGATTGAAGGATTTCAACAAGAAACTAATAATGAATCTTTGTTACTTAAGAGGAAAAAAGAAGAGCTTGTCGAATTAATAAATAAAATAAATATTTCGGAAGATATCGACAAACTTACTTTAATTGTCAGAGCATTCATTAAAGAGGGGAGGGATTAATTTGAAACTACTTAAAAAAATCTTATCAATAATGTTGCTCTTTAGTTGTCTTGCAGTAGGGCTAGGCTTGACAAATAATTTAAACGCGAATGATATTCAGCTTAGAGATCAAGCTACAGATCCAGGAATTGTTTCTACTAATGCTCCGGGATTTGATGATGATGAAGAATAGCATGCGGAGGGGATGTTCGAGTGGAAATTCTAAATCGTGGGGATAAAAAATACTCTGAGCGTAAATTTTATGAAGCATTAGAGTGCTATTTAAAAGCTTTAAACAATTGTGATTACATAACTGATAGTAACTTGCATACAAATATTAGAGAAAAAATTGCAAGATCATATTATCGGCAAGGAAATTTTTCAGAAGCAATAAGACATTTTGAGATTCTAGAAGCTTGTACCTCTGGGGACCAACTTATTAAAATCATAACATTAAAGAGCGTTTGTTTCAATTTAATTGGTAAATTTACTGACGCCCTTAAATCCCTAAATAAACTAGACTCTATTAACAGTCCTCTAGCGGTTAGAAAACGTTTATTTACTCAGGGCACAATTTTTTTAAGATTAGGTCAATACGTTACACCAGATTATCTTGAAAAGGCAGAAAACAGTTTTTTGGAAGTGGCTAATTTAACAGATGACTCTCAAGTTTTACAAAAAACATATAGAAATTTGGGGACTTGTTATAATTTTTTAGGTAAATTTTGTAAATCTTTGAAATATTTAAATCAAGCACTAAAATTAACAGATAATGAGCATACAATTAGCTATACCTATCATGAATTAGCAAATACATATATAAAATTAGGTGACCTTAAGAAGGCTCTAGACCTTCTCCAATATTGTGAGAAGATCGCTTCCTCTAACGACGACCATTTCGGGTTAGCTTACACTTTCATGAATTATGGGGAATACCACTTTGCTCAAAAGTGTTTATCGGAAGGAGAGAGCTCTACCAACATAGCCATAGATAACTTTTTGAAATCTTTAAGTTTTCCTGAAATATCCTATTGCTATAAACTATTAAATCAATATTTTCACGCTCATGATTCATCCAAAGCTCAAGTATACTTTCGAGAATATAATAGATTTAAATCAAAACTGGTAGTGTGATTAACCTGGTTTTTATCGAAATTTTTTTTAAATTAATTTCCTTAGTCATTTCCTTAGTCTAGTTTCCCTTTTTTTACCATACATTTCTCCCGAACCTCCATAAAGTTAGTAATGAACAGGATTTGAAGAGGTTCAACAAAACAGAAAATTTATCACGTCATTTGTCGTAAAACTTGCAAAAATGGAGTTATCCACAGACAGATGACGTGATAAATTTTTTTCTCCATAAAACAACGAAACCCGAAATGTCGCGGTTTATCCCACGAAATCCCGGGTTTTCTCATTTTATCATTCTATCCGTCACATTACAAGGATATTGCATAATTATCCTCCTCCACTATCTGAGATATATTAAACCTGACCATAATTTTTATATTTAAAGAATCATTTTTTGTCAAATACCCTATGGTAAAAAGAGTACTATCTCTCCCCGATTGACAAATCAGTACCCTTTATATATTCTGCCAGAGAACATTATATACTCATCTACTATGATTCATCCTCTTTCGTTCATTTTACATTATCTTACCATAATATATAGTAAAGATCAAATAATCAACCTGAATTGAATTAAAGATTAAACCATCTTTATTTTATACAATCTCCTGACTAACAATAAAAACAAATGCTAAGCCTTCTTCAATAGTAACCCAGGCTTCATCTGTAAGAATTATATTACTGATACCCAGGGTGCTTTCACGATAGACATCATGCTTATGTAATGGGTATTTAAATCCCTGTAAAGTTACACCTTTTGCCACCTCATCTATCGGTATCAAAGAAAAAGTATCTCCCTGATGATCTACAATTCTTAATTTTTTATCGACAATTTGCACCTCAACTGTGGGGGAGACAAGGATTACTGTAACCCCTTCCCGATAAGCATAAGTTAGTAGCACTAGATTACCCAGGAGATGATCTGGCCGTCCTCCCAGAGCACCAGTTATGAATATCTTCTGATACCCTTCATTAATCAGATAATCAATTGCCAGATGAGTATCCGTCTTATCTTTTTCTACTGGGAATACAACAAATTCAGTGCCCTTCCTTTGATAATCCGCTATCACTATAGGATCTAAAGAGTCTAAATCTCCAAAAATTCGATCAGGTTGTAACCCTAATTTACAGGCAAATTCTGCCCCACCGTCTGCACAAACCACAGTGTCCACTTTGGAAGCAAGTTGAATATGATAATCTCGATCTCCCTCCCAGCGTCCATTTGCTATTAATAATGCTCGCTTCATCTTCTCCATCTCCTTCATACCATTATAAATCTACTATATCCATATCTTCTACCTTTATTATCTAAATCCTTTACTCAATGGGCTTAGAAGATTTGTACCTCCTGAAGTAAAACACTATTTTATTTAGTTATTTATACTCCCACCATCTACAGGAGTTGAGAGATTTCCTTCTGAAATATTGCAAAAATTGAGCACTTATTTTGAGACCAAACTAAAACTCTGTTCATAAAATAACCAAAAAACCAGAGAAGACCTACTCAAAGATCTCTCTGGTTTTCTAATTAATATCTTTTTTATAACCTGATGATCATCTGTGGGCACTTTATATCTCTTTTTATCGGTAACCTACAGATAATGAAGACTTACATTCGTAGACTTTATCTTTGTAGACTTAATTCTATAGACTGATTATTCACAAATATAGACTTATATTCCAAGAATCCAGAGCTTATTTGTCAAAAAACCTTACTTCTATAAACCTCTTGGGGTATAGTGAGTATGCAACAATTTATGAGCTTTGTGACTACCTGGTTTACCCAGATACTCATCATACAACTGTTGAACCTCTGGATTTTCGTGAGATTTACGATATCCATGGGCCAGGTCTGACTCGTAAATTGCCTCCATCCGTTTTTTGACAACTTCCATATCAGTCGGGATAGGCTGACCACCGCCACCAATACATCCACCAGGACAGGCCATCATTTCGATGAAATGATATTCTTTCCCATCTCTGATCATATTCATTAACCGTCTAACATTAGATAAACCATGAGCAACTGCTGCTTTGAGGGTCAAATCGCCCACCTTAACCTCAGCTTCCTTAATTCCCTCAATACCCCTAACTGGAGTAAAATCTATTCCAGGTAATTCTTCTCCAGTCAAAATCTCATAAACTGTTCTCAAAGCTGCCTCCATAACACCACCAGTAGCACCAAAGATAACAGCAGCACCAGAGGAAGAACCCATCAGTTTATCATAATCTTCACCTTCCAAGTTAAGAACATCTATACCTACTTCTTTAATCATCATTGCTAATTCACGGGTAGTCAATGCATAATCTACATCTCCTGTCATCTCCGGTCTTCTGGCTTCGTATTTTTTGGCAGTACAGGGCATAATGGAAACTACCACAATATCTTCTTTAGGAATGTTATTTTTTTCTGCATAGTAAGATTTAACTAAAGCTCCTAACATTTGTTGTGGAGATTTACATGATGATATATTATCCAGAAACTCAGGATAAAAATGTTCAATAAACTTAATCCAACCTGGACTACAGGAGGTCAGCATCGGAAGAGTACCGCCATTCTGTATTCTACCCAGTAATTCAGTACCCTCTTCCATAATAGTCAGGTCTGCTGAGAAGTCAGTATCAAAAACTTTATCAAAGCCTAACCGTTTCAACGCAGCAACCATCTGTTCAGTAAAGATTCTGCCTGGCTTCTCGCCAAAAGCCTCTGCCAATGCAACTCTGACTGCTGGAGCAGTCTGCACAACTACATGTTTTGTTGGATCATGCAGAGCATCCCAAACATTCTCATAATGATAAACTTCATGTAATGCACCTGTTGGACAAGCATGAATACATTGCCCACAGTTAACACATTCCAGATTACCCATTCCTTTATTTTTAAAGGTAGTGATCACAGCTGCTGGACCCCGATTCGCTTTAGTAAAGATCCCAATTCCCTGAATTTCTTCACACCTTCTTACACATCGGTGACAGGAGATACATTTATTAGGTTCTCGTACTATAGAATAACTGGAATAATCATTTGACATATTTTTATCCAATGCATTCAATCGAATCTCTCTGATCCCCAATTCCTGAGCCAATCGCTGCAGATCACAATTGTCACCTCTAGAGCAGGTCAAACAGTTCAACTTACACCCCAGATCATGGGAAGCGATCATTAATTCAAAGATAGTTTTTCTAACTTCCCGAACCTTTGGAGTATGAGTTTTGACAACCATTCCTTCTTTTACTGCAACTGCACAGGATGGTTGTAATAATCGTTCATTCTCCACTTCCACCACACAGATCCGACAACCGCCGTAAATCGACAGTTCTTCTGAGTAACATAAGGTAGGTATCTTGATGTGAGCCATTTTGGCAGCATTCAAAATAGTAGTTCCCTCAGGGACCTGCAGTTTTTGGCCATCTATGGTAACATTTATCATCCTCTCTACCTCCTTGCCAGTAATTCGTCAGTATATTTTTCCAATACAGAGCCGATAAAACACATCGAAGTCTGGCCCAGACCACAGCGAGCAGCCAAATAGATGGTTTTTCCTATATCTTTGATTAGCTTCATATCATCAGAAGTAAAACCACCTTTATTGACTGCTTCTTTCAAGAGATGATAAACCCGTCTATTACCTTCCCTACAGGGGAAACAGGTTCCACAAGTTTCATCCATAAAGAATCTGGAAACATTCTGAAGTAATTCTAATAAATCATGACCTTCTGATACGACCACAACTGCTCCGGAACCCAGACCACTACCTACATTTGCAATATCCTCGTAAGTGTAAGGAATATCTAATTGATCGTCTGTGAGAATTGCAGTAGACACTCCTCCCGGAATGACAAATTTCAATTCTCCAGTAGTACCTTTACCAAATTCATCAATAATCTCCCGCAGGGTCATTGCACCAAATTCAACTTCATATACTCCGGGTTCTTTTACATCCCCACTTAAACAGACCAGTTTGGTCCCTTTACTTTTATCAGTACCCAGATTGGCATAGGTTTTTCCACCCTGGGCTAGAATTTCTGCTGCTGCAGTCAAAGTTTCAACATTATTAACCACGGAAGGTTTTCCATAAAGTCCATTCTGGATAGGATATGGTGGAGTTATGCGAGAGATTCCTCGATTACCTTCGATTGAGTTAATCAAAGATGTTTCATCACCACAGACATATGCTCCTCCCCCTTTAACCAATTGTAAATCGAATGAGAAATCACTGTCCAGTATGCTGTCACCTATCAGCTTTTCTTCTTTAGCATGATTAATAGCATCCTGGAAAATATTAATAGCTTTAGCATATTCACCCCGGATATAGATATAACCTTTATTCGCACCGATAGCATACCCTGCAATAATAATTCCTTCCATTACTTGCAGAGGAGTATTTTCTAACAAGAACCGATCTTTAAATGTCCCAGGTTCTCCCTCATCGGCGTTACAAATGATATATTTTTCATCTCCAGGTTCTTTCAATGCCAGCTCCCATTTCAATCCTGTTGGAAAACCTGCACCACCACGACCTTTCAAGCCAGAAGCTTTGATTTCTGCGATCACATCTTCTCTTCTCATCTTAATAACTTTTTTTAAGATGGGAAAATCATAGTGAGAATAATCTTCACTAACTTTCCTTTTCAAAAATAGGGTTTCTCCCATTTTTCAGAACCTCCTCACATACATTCCTTTAAGATTTTCAAAGCCGCTGCTTTGCTCACATGAGTATAAATTTTATCATTAACCATCATTACCGGACCTTCACCACAATGTCCCAGGCATTCGACAATCTCCAGAGTATACTTTTTATCCTCAGTAGTCTCACCACTCTCAACACCCAGATATTCTTGTACACCTGTTACCACATCATCCGAACGATTCAAGTGGCAAGACAGGCTATTACATATCCGAATAAGATATTTTCCTGTAGGTTCTGTATGGAACATTGAGTAAAAACTGATCACACCATAAACTTTGGTTTTGGACATAGCATACTCATCTGCCAACTTCTCAATCTCATTTTCGGGAATATACCCGTAAGTCGTTTGAATGTTGTGCAGCTTCTCCATCATTCTACCATCATTCATTTTTAATCCCCCTTTGAAGTTTTTTTAATTCTACTGGCCACTTCTCCCTACTCTGCTTCTCTTCATCTGAATTCCTTATTTCTTATTAGGTTAATTTCAATAACTTATAATTGCATATCTCATGCCAAAACAGGAGACTGGACATTATTTTATCAAAAATTACTTTAATCCTTGCCATTACTTACTTCAAAGGGTAAGACTTTCAATACATTCAGATTTTCAATCTGAAAAAAAGACTCCGAATACACTAAATAATGCGTAACGGAATTACCTATATGCTCTTTGTACTAAAAATCACTTTCTCATCCATCTATAGACATTGTCAAAACAGTCACAAAGTACATATTACCTTTTTAATGCACCAGCGCATTGGCAAAATGCAGATTTGCATTCTACAAAAAATTCAGTTATATCACAATTGACAACAGTTTATTCATTTTAGAAAAAGTACTAATGTCGATTAAATAGCCAATAATTTTACTAAAAAGATAGTGTTCATTAACTTTTTCTAAATAAGATTTTGTCTCAGCCTTGCGACAAAATGCCTATCACCTCCACAAATAAAAAAAGCCTGCAATCATAAAAATAATCATCTATAAAAGAACCTCAACTTAAGTGTGACAGTCTTTCAATTATAAAATGATTATTCCTATTTTTACAGACACAATGTAGATATCTCATTCTTATGGGAAATATTTCTTTAACTTACGTACTACAGTAGATTGGTTTACTCCAAGTTTCTCAGCCATCTCATATGTTGAAGCACAAGATTCTCTCGCCAGGTGTAATAGTTGTTTCTCTACCTCGGCTACTGCATTCTCCAAAGGTAGCAGATCATGAATCACAATCATCTGTTGGTTCTTTCCTTTCAGATCTAAAAAGATCTTAATTTTTTCTTCATCAATAATTCTCTCCTCACTAGTTACCACAATTCTCTCCATCAAATTTGCCAATTCCCGAATATTTCCCGGCCAATGATATTGAATCAATTGTTCTTTTCCATCATCCGTTATTCTTACACTTTTCGCATATTTCCGATTATATTGAGCTAACCAATATCTTATCAGAGGGCGAATATCCTCCTGACGATAACGCAGCCCCGGAATCGTTATTGGTACCACGTTTAATCGATAATACAGATCTTCACGAAACTGTTTCTCTTGAATCATTTTCATCAGATCACGATTGGTGGCAGCTATCAATCGAAAATCCACCTCGATCAATTCAACTCCCCCAAGGCGAGTTACCCGGCGTTCCTGTAATACTTGTAGTAGTTTGACCTGCAAATTTAAAGGCATCTCACCTATTTCATCAAGAAAAAGTGTTCCCTGATGAGCCTTTTCAATTAATCCAGGTTTCCCTTCACGTTTCGCCCCACTGAATGCACCTGTCTCATAACCAAATAACTCTGATTCTAATAAAGTTTCTGGAATTGCCCCACAGTTAATCTTAATCAAATTATCCTTCCTTCCACTCTGTTCATGGATATAGCGAGCAATAACCTCTTTTCCTACTCCAGACTCCCCGGTAATTAAGACCGTTGAATCAGTTGGGGCTATTTTACATGCCAGTTTTAAAACATTTCGCATCACATCAGAATTATATACAATATTTCCTGGTTCTTCAGGGGAATCTATCTGATCCAGTTTTCTAATATATTGACATATCTTTTTATCTTCTGCGGCTTTCATCTCAAGTTCATTTAGTTCACAAATGTCACGGGCATTTACTAAAACCCGTAAAACATTACCATTATCCTCCAGGATCGGATTAGCACTGGCCAAAATTCGCTTACCATTCCATGTATTTTGCACCAATGTAATACATCGTTTTTCGTGTAAAGCCAGGATGGACACTGCAGGGTAGATCAATCGCTCTTCCTCCATATCCATAATATTTCGACCGACCAACTCTTCCCTCCCCTTACCAAATATTCTTTCATAAGAATCATTAACTCGTTCAATTATGCCATCATTATTAATCACAATCATCCCATCATAAGAAGAATTAATCAAATTATCTAACTGATTGTTCAGATTCTGCACTTTTTTAATCTCCTGCCGCTTTTCTGTTAAGAGATAAGATAAGCACATCTCTACTTCTGCTAAACCTTGATATACTGCAATAGCCTTTTCTCTGCAGGTTGGGTAACCACAGGCACCACAATTTAACAGATCCTCTGTGGTATATTTATTAGTTTGATTTAAGATATTCCAGATATCTTTCTCCCCTGGCTGGGGTAATGTTTGGTAATCAGATTTAAAAACCAAAGACATATCTAATTGACGAGATAGTTCTGACGAATAAGTTCCCAAATTGGGAAAGATATAATCTTTTTGTTGAATATATTGCATTACAGCCTTTTCTTTTTGAAAAAAACTGGCACGTGTCAAATCAACACCATTGATACATCCTTCACAATATAGGATATCAATAAATCTAGGTTGGAGTTCTCCTTTGACCAGACTATCCAGTAGTTCAAAAACCTTTTCTGAACCTTCCACTCGCAGAAATTCCTCAGACAAAATCTGATATTTATCGACCACTCCATCTAATAATCCACCTGCTAACGGAATCTTTCGGGCAGCTTTATTTATGTAAAGAACTGGACTGTCATCTACCGTACTCTTTTCTGAAGTCGTCAATGCTTTTGGTGTATTTTCTTCCACTAACTCAAAGTCACCTATCTCTCTGCCTAATTCCACTAATTCAGTAAAAGTAAGAACAGCGTCGATTGTATCTTCATTGTCGACCTCTTTCTTCTTTGCCAGACAGGGACCGACCAGAACTATTTTAGTTCCTGGAGGTTCACTCTTGAATATATATCTAGATAAGGCTACCATCGGAGATACAACAGGAATCAAATTTTCAACAAGGCTGGGATAATACTTCTCAATCAAATTAACAATAACCGGACATGCTGAACTTATGGCCAAATCCTTCTCCCCAGCCTGTAAATATTTTTTATATTCTTCAATCACCAATTGTGCTCCCCAGGCGACCTCATAAATTTTTGTAAAACCGAGATTTGTTAGATAATCAACCCATTGAGAAAACTCTATCTCAATATCGAAAGCCGGAAAACTGGGAGCCAAACCGACTACAACCCGAGTATTCCCCATCAAAAAACCTTTAACCTTCTCCTTATAATCTGTTACTTTCTTCGCCTTTTGTGAACAAAGACGCACACAATTCCCACAATGAATACAACGTTCTGCTAAAACCTCTGCCTGCCCATTTGACACTCTAACTGCTTTTACTGGACAGTTCCTCACGCATGCATAACACTCATGACAGGAGTTTTTTATAGTTTCAATTAATCCCATCTCTTTTTCCCCCTTCGCCAGTAGCCTTTAATTTTGTACTACTAATGCTAGGTATAAGATTTTTGTATTTATTTTATGATGTTGACATCAAATAATTTATGTTCAGGTAGTAGAGTGAACTCCAGGTACCTGAAAACTATTTTATTTCGCATACATCGCCGAACAATACTGTATTTTGACGTATTATAGATTTTTCTGCGATTATGACGTATATAAAAACCTGTCTAAGTTTCTACTCAGACAGGTCCTTCATTAACTTTAGTCTAATTTAATCCCCCCGGATTGTCACCTACTTAATATAATATTCATTTGTACCTTTTTTCTCAATATCCTACCATGTATTATACCACTGTTTATATTTTTTGTAAATATGTAATAGTAAACATTTTCGTTTCTCGTTAATTTTTTCTCAATTTTCTCAAAATCAAATAACTCCAATGACTGTCAGCGTTGTCTACCATATCAGCCAGATCACTTAACAAATCTACAATTTTTATACATTTTTAATGTTTTTCCATTATATAGAGTCTGTCAAAAAAACCATCAGGCAGCTCCGATACTAATATTAGGTATTGCGGATCCCAGACAAGATATTTAAAAATTGAAATAAGGCTAATCTGAAACTGGTGAACGCAATTAATTTTGTAAAGTTCTTAATGTCTGAGTCTGAAGATTTAAAATCTCTGGATCTGCATTGGTTACACTGATTTTATTCAACCATGGGCCATCAGGTACCTGATCATAGCTGACAAATCTCCAATTAACTATAATTTTTCCCAAAACATCATTATTCAAATATTTCATTGCCTGGGGGGAGATGTCCAGACCAGCTAAGTTAGTCTCCCGATAACCATATTTGGCATTCCAACCCATATCAATCCCAATTTCCGCGTATGGACGATCATCTTCGGAACTAAATACATAATATGGATCATAATAATTCCATGGTCCCACATCTTCCCATTGGGCATAACAATACTCGCCTGTAGCTGGATAGTAGATCTCAATCCAACGGTTCTTTACATCGGTAATACCATAATAATCCTGTCGCTTTAGCTCTTTTTCTCCCGTAGTTCTATTCCAAACATAATAATAGAAATCACGATAGGGTAAGGCAAAAAAATATGGGTTCTCTTTAGTCAGGTCATTACCCCAGGTTCCTGAAGCAGGATCACCTGTCAGAGTCTCAGGATTAAAATAGGTTGTCACAATATGTGAATGCCAATTGGATACAAACGCTGGATCTGAAGCAGTATCAATCTTTTGTACCAGATTACCGCTAATGATTAACTGAATCTCAAAATACAGAGTATCATTTATCTCATCCAGCATAATATTGGAAAACGTAAAATTTTGACTAGAATTGGGGATGACTATTTTAGAATTATATATTGATTTTTGAGTGGTCACTTCTTTTATATGCAAAATAATCTCAACGATTTCTTCCCCCGAATTAATTGTTATATATTCCCCCTGAACCTCAAATTCCGCACCTTCCGCTATCTGATCAGGATAGTTTAACCACTGCACTTCCTGTGATACTTCATCCAAAACACAGGCTGTTAATAGTGAGATAATACAGATCACAATTACTATCATTCCACTTACTTTAGTAAAATTTTTGCTCATCTTCAACTCCCCCTTTTTCTGTCTAATTCGACATCCAAAAGAGGTCTCCTCTCCTACTAATTTCCTACTTTTTCACTACTTATAAACATTCCAGTGAATCCGTTTTAGCAAGTTGAAGCATTGCGAAATCAGATGGAGCTTCAGCCACCACAATATGTATCATATCTCATTATCTTTTCTCCTAACACTGTTCAGTTATTTTTATTTTGGGCCATGGCAACCCAACGGGCAACTATCGAATGAATTTTGTTATTCCCCCAGGTACTAATCACATATTGAAAACCCTCACTGCTAATTTTTTCAACATCACAATGAGCTGGAATTTCAAAAATTTTCATCTCTTCTTCTTCAAAAGAAATTATCACTTGTGGGATAACCTTAAAAGGTTGAACAAATTCTACAAATTCTCGAAATTCTCTTTTCCCTCTGCCACGGTTTAAATTCCATCCTGCAGTATTATCATCTGCGTAAATCATTCCACTTTGAATTGTGATTGGTTGTTCCACTAACAATCCCCCTCCCAAATTCAATAAATATTACGATTTATCTATTCTATCTATAGTTATCCACCAATTGTTTCAATTCTTTATATCGCTCCAACTGTTCCTCAATAGGAGTACGATTTAGTCCACTGGGTGATGAGATTACATAATCTAAGACTCCGGGAACTACCGAATCCTGCTGCAGACCTCGTTCAAATTTCTTCACCTGTGCAAATTTTTGATAAACCCCCACTCCTAAATAGCATGCTATCTGTGGATGATATTTGATCAATTTCGCCAGTAATATCTCTCTGCCCCCCTCAAATTCCTCTTTACTTAGTTCAGCTGCTCCTTTTGATGGGCGATCAACAATATTAACTGATCCATACCCATAGGACAATAATTTATGATCCTCTTCTGCTGTTAAGGATTCTGGAATCAAACCAGACTTATACAGCAGACTCCAAAAACGGTTACTCTTACCAGCGTAATGATGTCCCAGACTGGCAGAGCGCAATCCAGGATTAAATCCAATAAAGATAACATACAAATCATAATCAATAAGATCAGGTAATGGTTGAACTTTAGCCATCTTAACACCTCCTGTTCAGCTTAGATTATCTATTATCATAACTCTCTAGATCGAAAGTATTCTCAATAACTCCAGGTAATAAAGTATAAAAGATATTCAGCAATATTTCTTGCCGCTTTAGCAACAAAACGTGAATGTGCTATCCATAAACCGGGATTACGAATCTCAGCCTCTATAATAAACTTCTCTGCTTCTTTAATCGTTGGCACTTTTATCAAAAACCTCTCTTTAACTCTCCTTAACCATATCGATCCCGACCATCTTCATCAGATATATGGCATTGGTGGTAGTAGATACTCCAGGTTTTAATTGATAATCAAAGTGAATCTCATTATCCTGGTAACTTTCTTCAAAGTGATAATTTCTTACCTGCAAACTGGATTCTTTCTCTAACTCACCTAATTCCAGGTCATGCGTGGAGACAAGGCCAATAATCCCTTTTTTGTTCATCTTTTTTAAAACTGTAATTGCACCAAGATGACGGTCTTTGGAATTAGTTCCCCGGAAAATCTCATCTAACAAAAAGATCATTGGTTTGCTCTTCCTGGAAGCATCAACTATCATCTTTACTCTAAGTAACTCTGCATAAAAAGAGGAGATATTCTGTTCCAAACTATCATTTACACGCATCGAAGAATAGATCCCCATCATCGAACATTGCAGCTTCTGTGCACAAACTGGTGCTCCTGCAAAAGCCAGAACCAAATTAATGCCAACAGTTCTTAGTAAAGTGCTCTTTCCAGACATATTAGAACCAGTGATAATCAGGATGTTTCTTTGTTGGTTCAACTCCAGATCATTACACACCCTGGAACTATCAGGAATCAGTGGATGTCCCAAATCACTAGCCTTAAAAATTTGACCATCTGTCACAATCTCCGGAAAAACCCACTCTTTGTGGTCATAGCAAATTACAGCCAGGCTTGATAAAGCCTCTACATCTGCAACTGCCTGCAGCCATTGATGAAAGTACTTTCCAGATCGCTCTTTCCATCTTTCAAGAGCGATGATACACTGATAATCCCACATCACAAGTAGATTTAGTAATACATGAAACATGGGAACATACCTTAGATCCATATTTTCCACAATCTTGCCTAATTTACTGACCTGATGCGAAGCTAATCTTCCCCTGTCATCAAACAACTTAATCTGTAAATCTGTTAACAGATCATTTGTAAATTCCGCTTTCTCCAGAAGTCTGAACAATCCCTGATAAATTCTAGTCTCTTTCTTATACTTTCCAGTGGACTCAACAACCTCTATAATCAGCTTTTTACCCAACCAGAGAAGAACTGCCTGAATCAAAACCGGAATGACAGCTACCAGATAATGAACATCCGGAATCACCAGATAAACCAAAACTGCTATAGTAGTTATAATCGGCAGAATCTGCAAAATCAAAATTAACCCCGGTTTATTAAGCAACTCGTTATCCATCCCAGTCCATTTAAGCAATCCTTCAGGATTACGACTCACACCTTTAAATCCCATACCCTCAGCTTGAAAACTCTGACGCCAATCCAGATTATCTGCCAACTCTTTAATCGCAGATTGTCTACACAAAATCTGATCTTTATCTTCTGAGGTTTTAGTCAAGATATTAGTTAATTTCCGTCTACCGAGATAAGTTGATGTCACATTAACCCATTGAAATAACGATGCCTTCCCAAAAATATCTAAATCAATCGAATATTGATGTTCCGGATCAATAAACTCCTCTCCCATATCTGTAAATTGTGTCCATTCACCAGTTATCCGCTTAATTGAAGCCTGATTTATTTCAATCAGTCTAGATAGTTCTTCTGTCACCGCCTGTATTTTACCATGTTGAATTATCAAATAGACAAAAAGAATAATCGTTACCGGAAACAGTATTCCACTAAATAGATAATAACGGACAAGAAAAAGATAGATAGACAATCCCACACCTACAAAAAAGACCACTATTCTAAGATTACTCAATAGATTGTACAATCTCATCTCTTTGTTCAAAGCACGAGTGTATTCTTCAATCCGTCGAGAATACTCTTCCTCTGGACAATATTTAGATGATTCCATCAAATTCATTCCCCCTCTCATAATTTCCCTCGTTACAATTATAATGTTCAATTTTCACGAAAGTTTCCCTTTTATTAAAAAACTTTTTGGCATATAATTTATTAAAGTCACCTTAACAGTACGCTGTTAAGGTTTAGGGTTAACGATTTCCTAAATTAAGATATCCCGCAAAAAAAGACTGACACTGCAAAGTCAGTCTTTTTTAAAATTAACTTATTACCAATCATATTATTTTTGAACATCCTCCCGCTCACAATAAGACTTATTCGTTTTATTGGCATGATAATCTCTACAGGCAACACAATTCCCGTGTCTCTCACAATCAGTATTCGAGCATGAACACTTCTGCATAATGTCTCTCCTCCAAATAAAGTGATAGTTTTATTTAGTTAACCAATACTTCTCTCAATATGCCCTGCTTCAGTTGCACGTTTACAGATAAGATACAATGCAGCTACATCAAACCGACTATCATGGAACTTAGCATCAAACTCGCCAAAGGCCTGAACAGCCAAATCTCTAACCTCAACTTCTGGAACCTGGAAAAAATCCAGAACTTCAGAAAGTTTAGGATTTTTCAGATTACCATTCTGATTATTAATGGCACAGATAGGTTTAAAATAACCCATAGTGCAATAACAATTATTATTACTAAACTTAATCCCCCGCCGCAAAAACTCAGTCTCCATAAATTTCATGTCAAACTTAATATTATGGGCAACCAGATGTTGCTGATGAAAGTCACTATGTATCTCCATATAATAGTCATCAAATTTCTTACCACCTGAGAGTTCAAGTAATTTTTTCGTTGTCAGACCGTTAACTCGACTAGCTCCCGATGAAATCTGTTTTACAACAAAATAAAAATTCTTTGCGTGCAAAGTATTCAAATTTTGATCAGTGACCATATATGATAATTGAGCTATTTGACCTGGATAAAGATCAGTAGTCTCTGTATCAAAAAATACAAAATTACCTGACCTCTGATGAAAAATATTTCGCAAACTTCCCATTACTCTGCCTCCCTCTATTAATGTTCATGCACACTTCCTGTATTCCCAAAACGCATCTTCATAAACAACTCGAGATCTTTAAATCTATTTGGAAACGAAAGGATACATTAAGTAGTTCTCTCAATCTAGGGTGTATTCCTGCCTCAATTGTTATAAATACTAGAATACTCTGGATATTTATATGTAACTGAGAAAATATATTGATAAAAATCCATTACCACAAAATGCTAATTTTAAAATTTGAAGGCTTCAGAAGGGGATTTATACCTTTACTGAAGCCGTTTTGGTTATTTAACTACCTAAAGAGATTGGGAGACTTCCCTCCTGAAATGTGTTATATATTATCAAACCACAAATATCTAATTAGAATGAACTCGTTCAGACTAGTATTACAGTTCCGGTGCCCTACATCTGCTGCATCTTTACTTTGCATACCAGAGGTGTTTACTATGTGGTCACCCATAGAGGATAAAACACGAAAATCATAATAACTTACTTCCAGAGGATACCCTAATTCCTGATATGAATAATCTGCTATTTGATTCTTAGCTATCAAAAATGATTTGATAGCTTCTCCACTGGCCCAAAATTTAACTTTCCTCAACAATTTTGAAGCTATCCCAATCAAACGATATTCTGGCTTTGTATACAGATTAGCTAAAATTCCCAGATTTTTGCCAATTCCATCTGGTAAGGGCGTAGTTCTAATCTTCTGAATAAAAACCTGACTAATTATCTCATTATCTCTAATAGCCACCCAATATGTCCAATTACCATTCATTAAGCCGTCTACCAAAGCCAGTGAACAGGATGAGATGAATTCCTCTTTTGCCATTCTGGTTCCAGTATTCTCCTGCAGAATCTGCCATTGAAACTCAGCCAGTTCAGTGAGATCTTCTTCAGTGCACTGTCGATAAATTATCCCAGTCATAGCAAAGTGCTTTCGAATATCGAATTTAGTGAAAAACTTCTGCTCAAATCGTTGTTTGCCAAAATATTTAATGAAAAACCATAATCCACCTACTCCCAAAGCCAAAAACCATAGTGGCAAAAATTGACCATCTAATGAATAATAACCCGGGATATTAAGTAAATATGGTACCAGAAGAACAGTACTATTATAAACACAATGGGCCAGAATTGCCATATACAATGACTCAGTCTTATAATAAATCCATCCTAAAAAGAAACCCAAAATTGTAGCCATAATCATCTGGACAGAATGTATATGCGCGATTCCAAAAAAGATTGCTGACCAGATCAAAGCTTTCCGCAAATTATATCGGCGAAACAGTCCCCGGAAAAATATTCCTCTAAATAAAATCTCCTCAACAATAGGTCCTACCAGACAAAGTAAAATGATAACTATACACAAGTCAATTGGATTTTTGGCAAGTTTAAATAGATCCTGGTCTGGGTCGTTATAAACATAAGTGTATAATACAGCATTTACAATCGTTAAACTGAAAAATAACAGCAAAACACAAAGATAAATTCGCTTTTTTCTAATCGTATTCCCTTTTACCGCTGCCCAATCAAGATTAAAATGATTAAATTCGTACCAGATGATTAATAAAATCCCACAGATAGAGATTATATATTCCATACTGACAAATTGTAATAACTCAGTTGATGTAGATTCTATAATATTTGAATATATTCCCAAAAAGATTCCCAGCAAAAGTCCTATAATCGTTCTCCCTAATATGACTACTAAGAGCATAATAACAGCATGAGTTAAAGTAAAATTACGTAAAGACCGTTTCATTTTATTTCTCTCCTCTTTTCTGTGATAAGTCCATAAATCATTTTATAATTATATGTAATTCATGCACTAAAACATTCTTGAAACTTATCTTTGTACTTCTCCTCAATATGCAGATATCCTTTTACCTCAACAAAATAAACAAATTTTTGACACAGTCCATTACTTTGAATCCTGAACACTCTATCAGTTTCCAATGATAAAATCTAAGCATGATATCAATAACCTACCGGAGAATAATTTTTCTGTTAACTCATTTTCAATTCTATTTTTGTATAATAAAAAAGCCAGAGGGTCTATTAACCCTTTGACTTTTATAAACATCCATATTCTCATTGAGTTTATACAGTTTTATCAGATTTGATACTACCACGATCCAGAGCTTTATTAATTTGCGGTAAAAAGGCTGCCATAACAACTACACAGATCAAAATAGAGGGCAACATATAAGTCAGATTATAAGTAATTGTATATAACCAGACATTTTGCCCTTCTGGAGCATACTCTGCAAAAAAGATCGCTCCAGATAGAATATGCATTATTGCACGGGCCAAAGTTCCCAACAGAACACCCGCAGTCGCATATATTCGAGCATATTTTCCGCTCATCTTGTGGGACACTACCCCTGCTAATCCCAGAACAGCAAAAGCCAGTGGGTAGTCCATAATCGCCTGAACTGGATAATAAATATGTGCCGAAATCAACAATTGAAGTAGACCCGAAGCCGTACCCGCCAATATACCTGCCCCTATTCCCCAACGCAGACCGATAAAGAGAATTGGGATCATCTCAAAATTAATACTTCCACCATAAGGCATCTCCCAACCAATTTTGTTCACAGCCAGGGCCAAAGCCACAGCTAACGCCGATTCCACCAACATTAGAGTCTTACGATCACGCATAATCAATTCCTCCTCATCAAATATTGTAAAAATCGCATTAACAGCACTGTTAATGCTAAAATTTAACGACTTCAGAAGTGGATTCATAAGTTATTAATGCTCTCAACTACTAGAGATCGAAACACTTATTTTCTGAACTGTCGTTAAAATAATAAAAAAACCGTACCCGACATAGGCACGGCTTTTTTTCAAAAAAAGAAAGACTTTTAATCGCTTTCCTACGCCAGCATTATCTGGATCAGGTTATAGGGTCGATGCTAAACATCCTCTCAGCCACAAGCTCCCCTAGCATTAATTATTAACTTTTAATTCTATACCAAAAAGCAAGCTATTCAAAATATCTAAAACCTCATATTTTTATTACTCTATTCTAGAACTAATCCTCATATTCCTGCAAATCCAAAAAAATAATAATTTATAAAATTTTCAGATATATTAGCCAACTACCCATACTATCTCAATCTTTTTTCTATATCTTTTTCAATGCATCCAACGCTCCTGAAAATAGTTTTAAGAGACAAATTCATTACGTCTATCTCTGATGATTCCCAATTTTAGTCCTTTACCCACCCCGCAAAAGATTCCTAATCATACTCTTAGACCAACTCTACTCCCGCATTACGCAATAGATAAATCGCTTTGGCTCTATCTGCTGCACTAATGACTGCAGACCCCGCTACCAAACAAGTAGCCCCAGCATCAATTACCGCTTTTGCAGTCTTCAAATTTACTCCTCCGTCCACTTGAATCTCCAGATCAGTTAATCCTAACTGCTGAGATTTCTCGTGCACCCATCTGATTTTATCCAGACTGGATGGTATAAAAGACTGTCCTCCAAAACCAGGATTAACACTCATAATCAATACCATATCCAGATCAGAGAGAATATGTTCCAGAGTGTAAACAGGTGTTGCAGGATTTAAAGCTACGCCTGCTTTGGCTCCCAGGTCTTTGATCATGTGAATAATTCTATGTAAATGAACAGATGTCTCCTGATGAACAGTTACATAATCTGCTCCCGCCTTGACAAAATCAGCAATATATTTTTCAGGTTCCGAGATCATCAGATGAACATCCAGAACCAGGTCAGTATATTGACTTAAATCAGCTACCATCTTCGGTCCAAAAGTAATATTAGGAACAAAATGTCCATCCATAACATCCAGATGTAACCAGTCTGCAGATTGAATAGTCTCCAGCTCGCTACGTAAATTGCTAAAATCTGCAGTTAAAATAGATGGAGCTATCTTCATCTTGGTCATCTTAATAACCCCTTTCCCGTTCTTTCTCTTGAATCTCCTTTAAAAAAATAATGTAATTTTCATATCTGTTTTCAGTAATCGCACCTTTATTAACCATCTCTTTGATCGCGCATCCAGGTTCATGGTCATGAGTACAATCCTGATAACGACAACAGCCAATACCTTCAGACATCTCAGGAAAAAGATATGGTAACTCTTCAGGAGCTAAGGTCTCCATCTCAAAATAACTAAACCCTGGAGTATCTGCAACCATTCCACCTCCATGTAACTGCAATAATTCAACATGACGGGTCGTATGGGTTCCGCGTTTAATCTTTTTACTGACCTCTCCAGTCTGTAACTTCAAACCAGGCTGAATGGCATTTAGTAAAGCAGATTTACCTACACCTGAAGCACCAGCAAAAACAGAGATTTTATCATGAAGTAAATTTTGCATTTCTTTGATTCCATAACTAGTTTTAGCACTACAATAAATAGTGGGGTAACCAATATTCTCATAGAGTTTGAGAAAAGCTCTTCCGGCTGATTCATCAACCAAATCCATTTTGTTTAAACAGATAACAATATGTAATTCTGAAGCTTCTGCCATAATCAAAAATTGATCAAGGAGTTTGTAATTCAAATCTGGTTTTTGGGCAGCAAAAGTGATAATTACCTGTTCCACATTAGCTACTGCGGGACGGGTCAATAAAGTGGTCCGGGGGATGACTTCTTCAATCACCCCAGAACCATCACTCAATTCTTCAAATTGAACCCGATCACCTGGTATTGCAGTATTCTTATTTTTATCTCTTTTTAAACGTCCTCTTAATTTGCATTGGAAGATGACACCTAACTCATCTTTTACATAATAAAATCCACTGTATGCTTTGATTACAATACCAGAATTCATTTTCAACCTCCTATAAGCCCTCACTTTGCTGACTTACTAACTCATCATTATTGTAAACTTCGATTTTGGCAGGTCCTACCGTCCAGACGTTTTCGATCAGAATATAATCATCAGGATGATGAATCTTATCATATATAATATCTCTGCCGTTACTATCTTCAACGACAACCTGAATTTTCTGTTCATATGGTCCCCCAGGAACCCGTATATTCACCCGGAAAGATTGAACTTCAAGGTTATTGGGATTTTTGAGTCCAGTACTAACAACCAGATTAATCGGCGTACCTTCTGAAACCTGTTTTCCTGCCTCTGGTTCCTGCTTTGCGACCAAATCAGCCGGAAAACGATTCGTCTCCTCTTCAGTGACATCACCAATGACAAAATTAGCTTCTGTTATCCGCTGCTCAGCCTCCTGACGCGACAGTCCTACCAGAGCAGGTATTGTCCCCATCACTGGTTCAGGTCCCTTGCTCAAAACAATATTAACTGCTGTGCCACTCTTTACCGATTCATTTGCAAGTGGATCCTGGGTGATAACTTGATCTTTTGGGATCTTGGTTGTAAACTCATATTTAGTATCACCTCTGGTTAAATCAGCCTCATTTAAGGCTACATTAACCTGACGCATATCTTTACCTATTAGGTCAGGAACAATAGTCATCGTCGCCCCTTTGCTCAAGGTCAACATGATGATTCGATTCTTTTTAACTCCTTTGCCAGGCTCTATATCTTGACTCACCACATGCCCTTCAGCCACAGTAGGACTAGAAACCTTCAGATCATTAAAACTAATCCTTAAACCTTTTTCTCTGGCTAATTGGGACGCATCCTCTTCACTCAAATTAACAAAGTTAGGTACTTCAACTACCGGGACTTTGGTATAGCGGTTTAACCCCCATAGAAAAGCAACTCCCAATAGTGAAAAAACAACAACCATTATCGTTAAATACTTAATTAACTGTATGGCTACACTCTTGCCAGTTCCATCCTCTTTGACCTCTTTACTGGCAGCAGATTCTTTGATTCGTTGATCCTTAACTCGGGGTAAGACCTGAGTTTTATCACTATCAACATAACTCTCACTAGTCTCATTCTTTTTGACAAAAGTTTTCTCCATCTCCTGAAGAGCAGCCAACATCTCAGAAGCATCAGTATAACGCTTTTCTGGATCTTTTGCCAGAGCTTTCATAACCAGCTTATCAATTCGTTTTGGCAGTTTATCATTCAACTGGCTTGGCGGCAGAGGTTCTTCATTAATATGTTTTAATGCTACAGTAATTGGACTATCTCCTCTAAAAGGAACCTGTCCAGTTAACATCTCATATAAGACAACTCCTAAAGAATAAAGATCGGAACTGGCATTAATGGTTCCACCTCTGGCCTGTTCTGGAGAAAAATAGTGAGCAGTACCGATTACTGTCTCAGTCTGGGCCAGCGTTGCAGAATTCACAGCCCGGGCGATTCCAAAATCTGTTACTTTAACACCATTCTCCGGGGTAATCAAGATATTATGCGGTTTAATATCACAATGGATAATATTATTCCGATGAGCCACAACCAGTGCTTCGCAAATCTGGATAGCAATATTTAAAGCCTTTTCTGGTGCTAATATCCCAGATTTTTCAATCATCTCTTTTAAATTTTCTCCCTGAATATTCTCCATAACCAGATAATGAATATCTCCATCCTGCCCAATATCGTAAATGTTAACAACATTAGGATGGGATAAACGGGCAACAGCTTTAGCTTCCCGATGGAATCTATTGACAAAATCTTTATCTGAGACCAGCTGAGGACGCAAAATCTTCAAAGCAACCCAACGATCCAAAATCTGGTCTTTAGACTTATATACCAGAGCCATGCCACCTTCTCCCAGTATTTCGGTTAACTCATAACGTTCATTCAAAACCTTCCCAATCATCATCTATCACCACCTTAATCAGTTCCTATGAGCCCGGTTTAATCAGAATTAGTGTTATATTATCCAGCCCGCCTTTTGCATTCGCAATCTCAACCATCACATTAACTTTTTCCTGTAATGAACCTTCAGCATCCAAAATATTTTCCATATCCTCATTAGTTAACATATTACTTAAACCATCAGTACATAAAAGTATTATATCAGACCTCTCCAGTGAAAAGCAATTAATTTCGATCTTTAAATCACTTTCAATACCCAATGCCTGTAATAGTAGATTTTTTTGCGGATGATGATAGGCTTCTTCTGGTGTAATCTGTTCCGCTCTCACTAATTCGTTCACCAGAGAATGGTCTGTAGTAAGTTGTAACAGTTCATGATTGCGATATAAATAAGCTCGACTATCACCCACATGCCCTATATATAACAGCTTATCTCTAATTATAGCAGCAGTCAAGGTTGTTCCCATTCCCCGACATGCTTCATCAGCAAGCTGTTTTTCAAGGATGTTCTGATTGGCAAAGAGAATCATATCATTCAACAATTGACTAATATCCTCTGTTTGACTGATAAATTCTCTAACTGATTTAATTGCTAATGCACTGGCTACCTCACCAGCCTTATGTCCTCCCATACCATCAGCAACCGCAAAAATCGGTAAGCCCTCTTCGATGATGAGATAACTATCTTGATTGATCTTTCTCACCATACCTGCATCACTCTTAAATCCATACTCCATCTAAAACCACCTCATTTTAAACGAAATTTCAACAGGGTAGACCCAATCTGTATCTCATCATCAGACTTTAAACGAAAAGACTTTACCTGTCTTCCATTTACAGCTACCCCATTAGTGCTCTTCAGGTCAGCAATTCGCCAATATCTCCTGCAAATAATTCTAGCATGATATCTTGAAACATTGGTGTCATTTAATACCACCTGGTTGTCCTCTCTTCTACCTATGGTAATCACCGATCCCTGAAGAATAAATATCTTTCCTTTATCAGGGCCTTCTATAACCTCTAAATTTGGTTCTGTATCTACCTTATTCTTGAAAACAAGAGTTGTATCATGTTCTCTGGTCAAAGAAAAGTCAGGTTTATCAAAGACCATAGTATTATCACTAACACTCTCAACCTCTCTCTGCACATTATGCAAAATAGGTATCACTTTAAAACGATTTATTTTCAAACCATTAGCAGATGACTCATCCTGAACTTCAAACTTTACCTCTGGTTCTGATAATAGATGATATCCTTTCACATCTGCATAGTTAACAATAAACTCTGTAATCTCTTTTACCATTGAGGACTTATATGGTTCAATCTGTATCATCTCTTTATTTGATACCATTACCTCAAAACGGGCAGGTACATAAATTTTGAAGAGACTTTCTGTTTTTGAAGAATCCATTAATTTACCTATTTTTTTAGCAACAAGTTGAGGTTTAATTCCCTTCCGGCCTAATAAATCCCACAAAACCATCAGGATTTCACCTCCTCATTGCGTCTTCTGAGCTGCCCACAGGCTGCATCTATATCTGTACCCCTTTCTTCCCTGATTGAGACTTCAATACCATTATTACTAATAATCTCCATAAACCCCTGGAGATTAACTCCGGACGGTCTGCCAAATTCAAACCCCTCTACTGGATTAATAGGTATCAAATTAACATGGCACAACAGACCTTTAATTAATCTGACCAACTGTTCTGCATGTTCGGGTAAATCATTCACTCCTGCTATCACTGCATATTCAAAGGTTATTCGCCTCCTGGTAATCTTTGTATATTCACTACAGGCACTAATTAATTCTACCAGCGGATATTTTCGATTGATTGGCATCAACTGATTTCGTAGTGCATCATTAGGTGCATGTAGAGAAATAGCCAATACCAACTGCAAATCTTCTTTTGACAGTTGTCGAATCTGAGGTACAATTCCACAGGTAGAAAGGGTTATTTTTCTAATACCAATATTAGTTCCCAGTGGATCATTCAACAATCGGATAGCTTTAATAACTGAATCATAATTTAATAGTGGTTCTCCCATACCCATCAAAACTACATTGGTTATCCGAACACTCAAATCTCGCTGAACAGCATAAACCTGCTCGACAATCTCTGCAGGAGTAAGATTTCTGATAAATCCTCCAATGGCAGTAGCACAAAAGGAACATCCCATCCCACAGCCAACTTGACTCGAAATGCAGATACTCTGTCTTCCATCAGCATAAGGTAGATAAACACTCTCGATAGTCTGCCCATCTTCCAACTGAAAAAGATATTTGATAGTTCCGTCTTTTGCCTGATGACGGGTTACCGTGTCCAGAGTAGTAATATGTGAACTCTGCTCAAGTTTAGTCTGTAAATTATGAGAGAGATTACGCATATCAGCAAAAGTTATTACATTTTTATCATGAAGCCATTTAAATATCTGAGTAGCCCGAAAACCTTTCTCTTGAAGCTCTGTAGTCAAAAATTCCTTCAATTCATCTACATTTTTGGATTTGACATCTATTTTCCCCATTAATCCAAAATCCTTTCTATGGCATCTGGCTATACCGTTTAGTCTAGTTTGCGTAATGCAGCAATGAAAAATCCTTCAGTCTCACTGATATGTGGTAAAAATTCCAGATATGGTGTGTTGAGTCCATTCTCTTGCCAGATTTCCCGCTCTTCTACGGGTAAGCAAGGACGCAAATCCAAAAGCTCAACATTCCCCCACTCTAACAAATCTTCAATAATTCCTCTGTTCTCTTCTTCAATCAAAGTGCAGGTACTATAAACCATTATTCCGCCTGGTTTAAGCCAGGATAAACCTGTTCGGGCAAGAGTTTTCTGCAATTTGACCAATTCTGTAATCTCTTGCGGTGTTTTGAACCATCGAATCTCGGGTTTTTGTGCTAAAAGACCAAAACCAGAACAAGGTGCATCTAACAGAACTCTATCAAATTGGCCTTCTGCAAAATCAAGAATGCTAGCATCAGCACAGATCGTTTTAACATTGGTCACCCCTAATCTTTGACAAAGACCATCAATCAACGCAATCTTATGGTCATGAATATCAATTGCCATAATCTCTCCCTGATTCTCCATCAGAGCTGCCAGATGAGTGAGTTTACCACCTGGAGCAGCACACAGGTCAACCACTTTCATCTCAGGTTGAGGATTCAAAGCGTGCGCAACTAGCATCGAAGCCTGCCCCTGTACAGTAAACAGACCATTTTTAAACTCTGCTAATTCAGTAAATCCACTAGCATTCTCTAACAATAGACCTTCATACGGGTAAGGAAGCAAATATACATCTAACCCATAATTTTCAGATAGAGCATCTGCTAAAGTAGCAGGATTGGTCTTCAAAGTATTAGTTCTGACAATCAAGTCAGGAATTTGATTATTTGCGTTACATAATTCCATAGTCTCCTCTATTCCAAAACGTTTAATCCACAGTTCAACTAACCATTCTGGATGAGAATAGTAAGAGCTAATATATTTAACAGGTTCGTTCTCTTTATCAGGGAAAGTAACTTCATCCAATCCACGATCTATATTACGTAAAACTCCATTGACGAATTTTACAATTCCCTGATGATGATCCTGTTTAGCCAATTCAACAGTACTATGAACGGCTGCCCGTGAAGGAATTTTGTCTAAAAATTTAATCTGATAAACCCCCATACGTAAAAGATTCCTGACTTTGACATCCAATTCTTTGATTTGTCTACGGGAGAATTGATCAATAACATAATCAATGTGCCCTCTCATCCGTAAAACTCCATATACCAATTCAGTAACCAATCCTCGATCACGGGAATCTAAATTAGCTTTGTTAATTTCTTTATTCAAAGTTAAATTAGAGTATGCTTCTTCGCTATCTATTTTAGTTAATATTTGATACACTATTTGGCGAGCTTTGTCTTTCATCAAAAGCCTCCTAACATTACATTCGACGTCATAATTGCATTATTTATCTGATTATAAAAATCCAAAAGAGATTAATATGCTGCCATATTAATCTCTATCTCTCGACATTCCAAAAAGAGCCAGCAATCTGATCAATTGACTAATCGCTGCCAGAGCTGCTGCTACGTAAGTTAAAGCCGCTGCATTTAAGACTTTACGCGAAGCCCCAATCTCATCTCTTGATAGATATCCTCCACCTTCGAGGATAGCCAGTGCTCTAGAGCTAGCATTAAATTCAACCGGAAGAGTAACCAATTGAAAAAGCACTGCCCCAGCATAAAAAAGAATACCTAAAAGTAAAAGTTGTGAACTACGAAAGAAGAAAAAACCAAAAAGTGCCAAAGGAAGTCCCCAGCGAGAACCAATATTGGCTATTGGAAAAATGGCGTTTCTAAACCCTAACGGTGCATAACTATCTGCATGTTGAATAGCATGCCCAGTCTCATGGGCAGCAACTCCCACAGAAGCCAGGGAACGTCCACTATACACTTCTGATGAAAGACGTACGACCTGATCTCTGGGATCGTAATGATCTGTCAAACGTCCACCGATTTTTTCCACTCTAACATTATGCAAACCTTTACTGTCCAAAATGCCCCGGGCAACCTGTTCACCAGTATACCCGTTTTTATTTGGAATCTGCAAATAATGATTAAAAGTTGACTGTACTTTAGCCTGTGCCCACATCGCGATTAAAATTGCTGGAAGAACAATAATCATCGTTGGGTCAAAAAATGGAAAATACATTTACATATCCCTCCCAATAAATTTTAATATCGCCTTTTCAACTTCATCCACATCAACTAATGTATTAATACAAGGTCCTTCTGGTCGAATATTGATCACACCTGTTACAGGTAAAGGATACGTATCCTGAATACCACTGGTCAGGTCCCGCTCACAGGCGACAGCAACAATTGCTTTAGGATGTAATTGTTGCACAACTTTACGGGCCAGGGTTCCCCCAGTAGCCACAGCCATATGACATCCATACTTCTCCTTAAGATCTAATAGTTTATCGATAGGACACATACCACAACGCCGACAATTATCTATATCACTGGTAACTTTAAATTCACAGTTAAAATTCTGAATACAATGAGGCAAAAGAATCAAAATATCTTGACCGTCAACTGTTATCTCTCTAATACCTACCAGATGGTTGGAAACTTTAATAAAAGCTTTTTGTAAATCTTCTTTTGAAAAACCTATAAACTGCCCAAAATATAAGGTCAAAGGAAATAAATATTCAACAGCCAATCGGGTAAACATGATCAACCAGGGTATAGGTTTTTCCAGAACCAGAGTAAGCACAACACTACCGAATCCAATGGCAAAAGTTAAAAGAATCAACGAAACCAATAGTGCCAGCACAGTCAAAACTACCCGGGTAATTGAAGTAATTCCTACAACCTGTAAATACCAGATCGCTCCTGCTATAACACTTAAACCAGTCAATGCTAAAAACAGGATAACCACAAAAAAACGTTCTTCTCTATTTTGCATCTCCAAACACTTCACCTTTTTTGATTTCGTGTCCGTTCAAAAAAGCGCTGGTCTTCATCCGTTTGGAGTTAGCTGGCTGAATCTCCAATAACCAGAGTCTGCCTTCACCAGTCTGTACCAGTACACCTTTTTTGGAATCTACTTCAATAATCTCACCTGGTTTACCACGATTAATCCGATCCGCAATCTCAGTTTGATAGACTTTAAAAAGATTCTTTTGATACCATGTATATGCACCAGGCCAGGGATTCATCCCCCGAATCAGATTATAAATCTCGCTGGCTTTTATCCCCCAGTCGATCTCACCATCTTCTTTCAAAATTTTTGAAGCATATGTGGCTTCTTCATGATTTTGTGGTGTTCGGGGAGCAGTACCTGCTTCAATTTGGGCCAAAGTCTGAATCAAAACCTTACTTCCAACTTCTGCAAGTAGATCATGAAGTTCACCCACTGTCATCTGTGGGTTAATCTCCACCTCTTCTTTCAAAATCATATCTCCAGTGTCCCACCCTTTATCCATATACATTGTAGTAATTCCAGTTTTAGTTTCACCATTTATAATGACTCTATGTATCGGACCAGCCCCACGATAATAGGGTAACAAAGAGCCATGCACATTTATACAGCCAGATGGTGTTAGCTGCAATAATTCTTCTTTCAATAGCTGTCCGTAAGCAACCACAATAATTGCATCCAGATTCATCTCTCTTAATAATTGCACAAATTCTGGATTATTAACATTTTTGGGTTGAAATACAGGCAGATTAGCCTCTATAGCCAGTTCTTTAACAGGAGTATAGCCAACCTTCTGTCCGCGCCCTCTGGCTCTATCAGGTTGAGTTATCACTCCCTGAACCTCTACAAAATCTGCATTTACCAGACCTTTCAGGCAGGTGGCTGCAAACTCTGGTGTTCCCATAAATACTACCCGCATATTTCCACCTCCGTTACGAGCTATTACTCTTTTTTGTGATAAATTTTGTCAGTAAAAAGTACTCCATTCAGATGATCAATCTCATGCTGTAAAGCCCGTGCTAACATAGCTTCTCCGATAACCTCGACAACTTGACCTTCTGCGTTAAGACCCTTTACTTTAACCCAATCAGCCCGATTTACCAAATATCTCTCACCAGGTATACTCAAACATCCTTCTTCACCAATCTGAGTACCTCTTTGCTCAATGATAACAGGGTTAATCAACTCAAAAGAATCTCCATCAACATCAATTACAATAATCTGCTGAGAGACTCCCACCTGGGGAGCTGCTAACCCCGCTCCAGGAGCATCGTACATTGTGTCAAACATATCCTGAATCAAATTTTTAGTCTTGTCAGTAATTTTTTTTACTTCTTTTGCTTTCATTCTTAATACTGGATCCCCTACTTTTCTAATATCTCGTATCGCCATAATACAACACCTCCAAAATTTATTATAACATGCCGATCGGGTCGACATCAACTGTCACAGTTACAGAAGATTTTTGTCCATCATAAAATTTTTTCATTACATCCTGACAAATCATTCTGAGGACATCTCCATTATCGGCATCATTCTCAGAGTATATATTATTAGTAAGCCCTCTACTCTTTAATATAATCTGCCAACGAAATCTCCCCCGCACCCTGGATAAAGGTGCAGGAGCAGGACCCAATAGCTCAATAGGACACTCCTCTATCTTCATGGCGAAATAGTTCGCCAATCGGTGAGCTTCTTCAATCACCGCACTTTCTGATTCATCCTGAAGGATAATATTGATTAACTGACTAAACGGTGGTTGTTTAATCTCTTTTCGATACCCTATCTCTTCATGGAAAAACAGTTCATAATCATGAGTTTTGGCAGCTTTTATACTATAGTGATCAGGAGAATAGGTCTGCACGATTACTTCCCCCTGTTCTGATCCTCTACCGGTACGTCCTGCTACCTGAGTCAATAACTGAAAAGTTCTTTCTCCACTACGAAAATCGGGAAAATGTAAAGCAGTATCAGCAATGATCACTCCTACAAGAGTTACATTAGGAAAATCATGACCTTTTGAGATCATCTGGGTGCCAATCAAGATATCAACCTTCTTTTCCCGAAAAGCTTTTAAAATCCGATCATGGGCTCCTTTTCTTCTTGTTGTATCAACGTCCATTCTGGCAATCCTCGCCTCTGGATAACGTTCTCTGGTATATTCTTCAACCTGCTGAGTTCCGATCCCAAAATGTTTGATCAGATTACTTCCACAGTTAGGACAATTTTGAGGTGGTTTTTCTGTATAATCACAATAATGGCATTGAAGTAGATTAGTATCAGCATGATATGTGAGTGAGACATCACACTGCTGACAGCGAATCACATAACCACATTCTCTGCACAGTACAAAATTAGAATAGCCACGTCTATTTAAAAATAGGATAACCTGTTTTTTCTCTCTTAACCGTTCTTTAATCGCCTGATCCAATTGATTACTAAAAATAGTTCGATTTCCCTGTTTTAGCTCCTTTCGCATATCTATAATCTGAACAGGCGGTAATGGACTAAGATTAACTCGTTCCGGAAGAGTAATTAACTTATAATCCCCAATCAAAGCATGATAACTACTCTCCACAGCAGGAGTCGCACTCCCCAGCAAGGTCACTGCATTCTGCAGCTCAGCCCGCTTAATCGCCACATCTCTAGCATGATATTTAACCTGATCCGTCTGTTTATAAGAAGTCTCATGTTCTTCATCAATAATAATCAGACCTAGATTTTGGAATGGTGCAAAGACGGCAGATCTTGCACCAACGACGATCTTAACATCACCCTGATAGATCTTCTGCCATTCATCAAACCGCTCCCCCAGTGAAAGTTGACTATGCCAGACCGCTACACTATTACCAAAACGAGATTTAAAACGCTCAACAGTTTGTGGAGTCAAAGCGATCTCAGGAACCAGAACAATTGCATCCTTACCTCTACTTAAAGCTTCCTGAATTACCTGTAGATAGACCTCTGTCTTACCACTACCTGTCACTCCTTTCAATAAAATCGTACAAACTTCATCTTTATCCATGGCTTCACATATCTGGGTAATCGCCTGAAATTGATGATAATTGGGCTTTAATGGTTGGGATGACACGTAATTGCTAGCATCATAGGGATCTCTTTGTAAAGCTATCTCTTGATTCAAAATTAATCTTTTATCCGCTAGCCCCTTTAAAGTGCTATATCCTGTGGTAAATTTACGCACCAGCTCAGCGGTCAGAAAAGATTTTGTCGGATTTTTCAGCAAAAAACTTAAAATCTCAGCCTGTTTGGGAGCCCGTTTTCCATACTCAGTGAGCCAGGACTGGCATTCTTCTTCACTGGCTAGGAGACTCACAAACTGCTGAGTTTTGACCTGAACCCTATTCCCAACAATTCCCGTAGGAATAACTGTTTTTATCACATTGATTAAAACTGCCTGATAATAACTACTGATCCACTGCATCAGTTCTAACATTGTTTCATCAAATAACGGATAATCATGAAGTAAACGATAAATCTCTTTCGTTTGGGCAATCTCAGGAGTATCTTTTAAACCAACAACAAATCCCTCAATCTTTCGCGGACCAAAAGGAATCAGAACATGACTACCTACTTTAATCTTGCCCAGATATCGTACGGGAATCTTATAATCAAAAGGTCGATTCACTTTCCGGGCTGGTAGTTCGACCGTTACACTTGCATATTGCTTCATACCCACTCTCCCCTTTATCCATTCCAAAAAATCTATTCCGTATCATTCATCATCTTCAAAGTTATAATACTGCCTATTAAAATAAAAATATAAAATGTCATAAACCGCCAGGCGACCATCAGTATTCCCAATAGATGTGTGGGAACAAAAGGTGCAAAAAAAGCTGCAAACCCCAATTCAGCTGCTCCACTGGCTCCAGGAGTTGGAATATACGGTAAGATCAAATACATAATCGTCTGCATGATAAAAGCCCTTACAAAGAAAGGTTTCCCACCTAAGCCAATCAAAATTACTGGAGCAATCATGAAAAAGAAAGTCCAAAATAATCCAGTAAAGATCAATGCCAAAAAAATAGCCATCTTTTTCTTAGCAGCTAACGTCCATAGACATTGGTGAAAAACCTCTATCTCATGAAAAGCCTGATCAATTAAAGTGTCAAATTTGATCCGCCAGTCTCCTTTAGTAAAGATTCTGTTCACCAACGGTAGCCTGGTAATCCCTCTAGCAATAATCGGGATAACCTGGGGTTTCCAGATAAAAAAAAGAAGAATAACGGTTATAGTGATACTACCCGAAACTGCAGCATTAAAAACCCCTACGGGCATCTGCCCTGGATTAATAAGATCCCGATAAAAAAAGAAAAAAATCGGTCCTAACAAACCAAAAAAAATATTCCGCATAACCCATTGAACAATAATTATCGAAGATGCTTTTCCCAATGACATTCCCAACTGACTTAAGAAAAAAGTCTGAATAGGTCCCCCTCCGGAAGCAAAAGGAGTTACATTAGAGACAAAAGCACCCGACAAATAATTTTTAATCCCCTCTTTAAGAGTAATTTTCTCATTTAAAGCAGTAGCAAGAATCTGCATTCTGATCCCCTGGGTAAACCACATCAAAAACATTAAACCAAAAGCCAACAATAGATAAGAAAATTTAATCTGGCCCATCTGAGTCAATTCTTTTATATCCATAGTACGAACTAGTAGCAAAACTGATACCACAATACTTATCGTCAACGAAAGTTTCAATCCTTTGATCAGACTACTACGCTTAATTTGTTTCATCATTGTCACCTTTATTTAATATTATTGTCAAAGTCGCATCAACAGCAAACTGTTAATTTTTAAGTTAACGACTCCAGAAGGATATTTGTACCTCATCTGAAGTAAACACTATTTAGATATTTATACCTCCACCCATAAAAGCTGGGAAACTTCCATTCTGATATTCGTTAAAAAATAATAATTCTCAGCATTCTCTTAGTATTATTCAACATCAAACCTAATATTCCTCTAAAAGAAAAAGGGAGCTTTCAAAAGAAAGTCCCCCCCTTTTTTTGTCCAATCAAATCTTTGTATACATTATTATAAAAATTTTTATACAGACACTTTGGAGTTACAGTAGTTTTTCAAAACTTCCACTTTATCAAGCTGCTCCCAGGGCAAATCCAGATCATTACGCCCAAAATGACCATAAGCAGCAATCTGACGATATAGAGGTCTTCGCAGATCGAGATCCCTAATAATACAAGCTGGACGCAAGTCAAAATTCTCTTTAATTGCGGCAACGATCAGCTCATCCTCTACCTTATTAGTACCGAAAGTGTCTACCATTATGGATACAGGTTCGGCAACACCAATGGCATAAGCTAATTGAACTTCACACTTATCAGCAAGACCTGCTGCTACTACATTTTTCGCAACATAACGGGCTGCGTAGGCGGCAGATCGGTCAACCTTTGTTGGATCTTTTCCTGAAAAAGCACCACCACCGTGGCGTGCATAACCGCCATATGTATCAACAATAATCTTCCGTCCAGTCAAACCAGTATCTCCCTGAGGACCACCAATTACAAAACGACCAGTTGGGTTAATCAAAATACGAGTTTTGTCATTCAACAGATCTTCGGAAACTGTCGGATTAATCACATGTTCGATTAAATCCTTTTCGATTCTCTCTAAAGCCACATCGGGATGATGCTGAGTAGAGATGACTATTGTATCCACACGCACAGGTTTATCATCAACATACTCAATAGTTACCTGAGTTTTACCATCCGGACGCAGATAAGATAAGGTTTTATCTCTTCTCACCTCAGATAGACGAAGAGCCAATTTATGAGCCAACATAATCGACAAAGGCATGTATTCTTCCGTCTCATTTGTTGCAAAACCGAACATTAAACCTTGATCACCAGCACCAATAGCTTCATCAATCTTCATTGCACCTTTCTTAGACTCTAACGCTTCGTTAACACCCATTGCAATGTCGGTAGACTGTTCATCAATTGATGTTAAAACAGCACAAGTATCAGCATCAAACCCATACTTGGCTCTGGTATAACCAATCTCACGAACAGTTTGCCTGACCACTTTTGGAATATCAACATAGCACTGAGTAGTAATCTCACCGGAGACCACTATTAGACCAGTTGTCAATAGTGTTTCGCAGGCTACACGTCCATTGGGGTCTTCAGCTAAGATCGCATCAAGAACAGCATCAGAGATCTGGTCTGCCATCTTATCTGGATGTCCTTCAGTTACCGATTCAGAAGTAAACAGATACTTCTTTACCATTATTAATTCACCCTTTCTTGTAGAATTTTAATAAATAATATATTGAACTAAGAATTACAATAATTCTTAATTTCGGAATCTGACCGGGAATAAATCCAGCTCTATTAAATAGATTATCAATATTTATCTTGTGGTACTTAAAAGTATTTTAACCTCCCAAAAAGAAAACTCTCCGCAAGGGAGAGTTAAATTCGAGTATGCCAAACATCTCTCAAGTACTTCTCTTGCAGGAGTTGGCACCATACACAAAATGTGATTGTGCGGTTGCCGGGTATCATCGGGCCAGTCCCTCCACCTCTCTTGATGTTTTTGATATTTTATTGTCAAATTCCTATTTTTAGTATAACATTCCAAAGTTATGTTGTCAACAACAATTTTTAAAAATTTAAACTAGTTCCACGGGAATCTGCCCACTAATTCTCACAGAGTCAGAATCTACTTTACAAATATATGCTTTAGCCTGCACTCCTGACTCAACTGCTTCTTTTAAAGTATTAGCAAATTCTGGATCAGTCTCGCGATTGGGGGTAAAGATAACTGCATCATCCCTCTGAATCAGAAAAATAACAAAAGTATCATATCCTTCCCGATAAGCCCGGATCAATTCTCGCAAATGTCTCACTCCTCTGGAAGTAGGAGCATCAGGAAACATGGCTACACCGTTTTTAACCAGAGTAACAGATTTGACTTCACAAAAGCCCTCTCTTTTACCCGTTAATTTGATGTCTAAACGACTATCACCATAGACAACCTCCCGTCTTTCAACCTGGTAATCAACTAAATCAGTTAACAAACCCTGATTAATCGCCTCACTCACCAGATAATTGGGAAGCCGGGAATCAATAGATACCAGGAGATCCCCATATTGAGCTATAATCAGATCATAAGGAGTCTTACGTCCCTCTTTGGACTGTTCTTCCAAAACCACCCGATTACCAGGATACAATAGCTCTTTCATCCGTCCCGAATTGGGTACATGAGCTTTAACCAATTGACCGTCAACTTCTACCAGTGCTGCAAATCTATTAGATCTCTTTACAAATCGGCCACTTCTGGTCTGATTAGTAATCTGATACATCTATCCATTCTCCCTGGCGTTAACTTTTCGACGGATAATCGCCCAACCTACCGAAACAATGATTAAAGCCACACTAATCAATTGGGCCACTCTGATTGGACCAAGCATCAAACTATCAGTTCGCAGACCTTCAATAAAGAAGCGACCAACTGAATAGAGAGCGAGATATGCGAAAAATACTTCTCCAGTCTTGATAAATTTTCGCCTTCTAAACCAGAGGAGGAAACCAAAGATCAATAAATTCCACAGCGATTCATATAGAAATGTCGGATGCCGATATGCACCGTCAATATACATCGCCCAGGGTAACGAAGTTTCATAACCATAAGCCTCCTGGTTGACAAAATTACCCCACCGTCCAATAGCTTGAGCAATAATCACACTTGGTGCGGCAATATCAGCAATATCCCAAAAGTTAACTTTGTAATGTCTGGCAATTAGTATTCCAACTAATATCGCTGCAATTAAAGCGCCATGAATAGCCAGTCCACCTTCCCAGATGTATAGTGCTCTAATTGGATTGGAGACATAATTCTTCCATTCAAAGATGACATAATATAGACGAGCTCCAATAATACCTGCAGGGACACCAAAGATAATCAGATCATAAAACAGATCAGGATTAAAGCCCCGTCTAGTGCCTTCCCGCAAGCCTAATATAAAAGCAATAGTAACTCCAGTTCCAATAATTATCCCATACCAATGAACTGCTAGTGGACCAATCTGAAAAGCAATTGGATCAACCATTAATCTCACCCCTCATTTTTAATTTTTTCAATGTTAAAGTCGCATTAACAGCAAGCTGTTAATGCCTTAAATTTAACGACTTCAGAAGGGGATTTGTACTTCCACTGAAGTGTACACTATTTCGTTACTTTATACTCCCACCTATAGAGAGCGGGAGATTTTCCTTCTAAAATGTCGTTATATCCTATCTCCATTATGTCCTTTAAATTATATTGGATAAGATAACATAAGTCAAGGTGAGCGATGTAGGATGAACCGTTAACTACACTTCTTTTTTCTCTCTTTATACATATAATTTACATAAGCCAGGAACAAAATGTCACTTTTATCCCAGATAATTTATTAGGAAATATCAAGAACTTCAAAAAAATTTTAAAGATTAGAGAGGGAATTTGTTCTTTTTGTTGAAAAGAAAGATTAAGAAAACATTAAAAATACATAAATTTTCATAGACAATTTTTTGATAATTTTTTTTAAGGAAGCCTACATCATACTTTTCCATCTGGCTTGCCTTATTTATTCAATTATTTTTTTTATCTTTTGAGGAGGTGAGTTCTCTACCAAATACCAAATTCATTTTTTTAAACAGGTATCTATATTAAAGGAGGTAAAAAGATGAGTAGAAGATTTTTGATCCTGTGTTTAATGTTATTATTAGTGAGCAGTATTGCTTTGGCTGCAGATGGCCCTGAGTATGGTGGAAGATTTGTTGATACTGAGATTGGTGACTGGGGGGAAATGTTTAATCCAATCCTATATGAAGCTGCTTCTGATGGTGATATTATCGGCTTAGTGTTCAATGGTTTAGTTCAATATAACTCAAACTTAGAAATTATTCCTGAGCTTGCGGAAAAATTTGAGATCTCTGAAGATGGGTTAACTTATACCTTTTACCTACATAAAGGTGTTAAGTTCCATGACGGTCACGAACTAACTGCTGAAGATGTTGCTTATACATATACTACTCTGGTTCATCCAGATTATACTGGTGTTCGAGGAGGGGACTTTTTATCTATTAAAGGTGCAAGAGATTTTAGAGATGGTAAAGCTGACTCTGTCGAAGGTATTAAGGTTATCGATGATTACACCATTCAGATTATTACTGAAGAGACTGACTCTGCTTTCTTAGCTGCCTTAACAATAGGTATTTTACCAGCACACCTGTTAAAAAATGTTCCTGTTGCTGAATTGGAGAATAACGAGTTCAACCGCCAACCAATTGGTACTGGTCCTTTTACTTTCCATGAATATGTGAGTGGTCAATACTGGATTGGTAAAGCTTTTGATGATTATTTCCTGGGTCGTCCATATCTAGATGAGTATATGTATCGAATTGTAGCTCAATCCTCTTTACCTATGTTATTTGAGAAAAGAGAGATTGATGTTGCTAGTTTATTACCAGATCATTTCAAGAAAGTCAAAGAACTGCCAACTGTTAAACCATTTACTAGTCCTCGTTTCCAAATGTTATATATGGGGGTTAACCAAAAGAGTCCTAAATTTGTTAACAAACGTGTAAAACAAGCTTTGCTTTATGGTTTTAACCGTGAAGTTATGGTTAACGCTATCTTCAAAGGTTTTGGTGAAGTTGCTCACTCTGTAATTCCAACTGTATCCTGGGCTTATAATGGTAATATGACAAAATACAACTTTAACCAAATCACTGCTAGAAAATTATTAGAAGAAGCTGGTTATAACAAACTTGACAAAGATGGTATCAGAATGAATGCTGAAGGTCAAAGACTAGAGATTGACTTCCTGTGCTATCAAGAGAATACTGCCATCACTAAGGTTGTTGAGCTTTATCAACAAATGATGAAATTGATCGGTGTTGAAGTTAACATTACTATGATGGAATTTAATGCTCTATTAGACCGTGTATACAATCCAGATGGTTGGGACTTCTATATCATGTACTGGGGATTAACTCCAGACCCAGACTGGAGCTTTGCTCTCAAGAGTGATGCAGCCTGGAATGATGTATTCTTCGTTAACGAAGAAAGTGATCTACTTTTAGACGCCGGTAGAAAAGAACTAGATCAAGAAAAACGTACTGAGATCTATTATGAATGGCAAGAATTAGTTATGCAAGAACTGCCATACTACCCATTGATGTTCCCAACTGCCGCTACATGCTTAGATGTAAGAGTTCATGGCTACAACGAAAACCAAGGTCCTTTAGGTTTATTAGTTGGCCCAGAAGGTACTTTATATAATAAACTCTGGATTCCCAAAGCTGAACAATTCCGCATTACTCAATAATCAAATACATCCTAGGCCCTACAATGTAGGGCCTACTAGGTTTTCATTTTTAAGGGGGGGGAATTTTTGCGTACTTATCTTATTAAGCGTATATTACAAGGGATCCCGGTTCTTTTTGCTTTATCGTTAATTATTTTCTTTGTTATCAACTTAGCCCCTGGAGATCCATTAGCTGGTATGATGGATCCACACATTACTTCAGAAGACCTGGCAAGAAGACGGGAACAGTTAGGTTTAAATGAATCGATTATTGTTCGCTATTTTAATTGGTTGAAGAATGCGTTACGTGGAGATTTTGGTCGTTCCATGAAAGTTGGGCGAAGACCCGTAGCAGAACTTTTACAAGAAAGATTACCTAACTCTATCATTTTAAATGTTGCTGCTATGTTAATTTCCTGGTTACTTGCTGTACCAATTGGTATATTCTCAGCCCTGAAACAGTATTCGCTGGCAGATCATACGATAACTTTCTTTATCTTTATTGGGCTATCGCTACCGAGTTTTTTCTTTGCTTTATTAGCAATTTATATTTTTTCATTTAAGATTCCAATATTCCCAATTGGTGGAATGAGAACGCCAGGTGCTCCTTTTTCTATTTTGGATATTCTCTATCATATGGCTTTACCGGCTATAGCAATGGGCTTCTTGGGAATTGCGAGTATGACACGTTTTACCCGTTCCAGTATGTTAGAAGTTGTAAAACAAGACTATATCAGAACAGCCCGTTCTAAAGGTTTAACTGAAAAAGTCGTTATTTATAAACATGCATTGCGGAATGCTTTGATTCCCATAGTGACTATTTTCGGTTTGAGTATACCTGGTATCTTTGGTGGCTCAATTATCATTGAACAGATTTTTACCTGGCCTGGTATGGGTACTTTGTCGGTAAAAGCTGTTTTTAGTAGAGATTATCCAGTAATCATGGCGGTAAATATGTTCTATGCCTTAATAACTTACTTAGGTAACCTAATTGCTGATGTTTTATATGCAGTTGTGGACCCAAGAATACGGTATGATTAATAGATGAAAGGAGGCCTATAATGACTCAGAATAATGAAGTTCAAGAAAGTTTAATACACGGAACCACTGATAAGATTGAATCCCTATGGTTAATTGTTTGGAAACGTTTCAAAAAAAATAAACTTGCAGTTTTTGGTGCAATTATTCTAGTTATTCTTTCTCTTTCAGCTATTTTTGCACCATTGATTGCTCCATACAGTCTAGAAGAAATGGATTTTATGTCCATGGATCAAGGACCTAGTAAAGCTCACTGGCTAGGTACTGATTCACTAGGTAGAGACATCTTTTCTCGTTTACTCTTTGCTGGGCGAATTTCTTTAACTGTTGGTCTAGTTGCCGAAGGTATTTCTCTGGCTATTGGAGTTATTCTAGGAGCTATCTCTGGGTTTTACGGTGGTAAAGTGGATACTTTGATTATGAGATTGGTAGACATTTTCTCCTGTATTCCATTCTTATTATTAGCTATCACCGTTGTAGCTGTAGTTGGGCCAAGCATCTACAATTTGATGGTCGTTATTGGGATTATTGGTTGGACTGGTACAGCTCGATTGGTTCGTGGTGAGTTTTTAAAACTACGAAATATGGAGTTTATTGAAGGTGCTAAAGCCCTAGGTGCTTCGGATGCTAGACTGATCTTCTTGCATATGTTACCTAACTCTTTTGCTCCTATTCTCGTTACTGCTACTTTAGGTGTTGGTAGTACTATTATGTTTGAAGCTGCTTTAAGTTACTTAGGTCTTGGTGTACAACCACCTACTCCCAGTTGGGGTAACATGATTCAGTCAGCTAATGATATCATCATCTTCCAGGATAAGCCTTACATGTGGTTACCTCCTGGTATTGCCATCCTGTTGGCAGTCTTGAGTATTAACTTCCTTGGTGATGGCTTACGAGATGCTTTAGACCCTCGGATGCAAGTCAACTAATTCAAAAGGAGAGCCCCAGGGCTTCTCCTTTTTAAATTGTTAAAATAATATTCATGTTTTCAGTATATAATTTAAAATTTTTTCTAAATAGATCATCATAATAGCTAATCCAGCAATTTTTTTAGAAAGGAGAATACATCATGCTTCAAAAGTTTAAACCTTTTATACTATTTTTTGTTTTATCCTTGATGATTTTATTTATCACTGGTTATTATCATTGGTGGGAAAACACTCAAAATATCACTCAAGTGCCCTATATCTCCCATCCTGATTGGTCTAAACCTGTTGCTATTGCAACAGAGTTACAGTCAAAGGATTATCGAATAATTCCAGAAGAAGATAGGGTAATAGTCTTTTGGATAAAAAAATCAACCCAGACTTTTGTAGAAAAACTTTACGTAGAAACGATTGATTATCAAGGTCAAAGACAGCTAGAGCCAGTTTTATTAGAAGAACATCAAAATTTAAAATGTTTTGCCATCGAGAAAACCGACGATCGATATCACCTTTTCCTGTTTATGGGAGAAAGCGAGTCAAATCTAAATCTAGTTCATCGAATCCTTAATCAAGATTATCAAGTCATTTCTCAGCAAACACTGGCTCAAGGGTTTGCTTATACTACTGATATAAAAAGTTCTACTTTCAATAATGCTATTTATCTTACATGGTCTACAACCAAAGGTAAATATAACCAGATTGATCTGGCAAGTTTAGATCTATTAACTAATGCTTTTAAAATAAAATCGATCACTGAGGATAATCTACAACACCTTTATCCTAATTTTGATTTGGCAAATAACACGATTCACATAGCATACCTTCAGCGTGACCCCACTGTATCATCTAATCTTCGAGCTGTAGATATTGGTAATGAATATCAACTATTCTATCAAAAATTTGATCTAAGATTGGATCAGAATTCTAATCCTATTTATATTGCCGCAGCTGCCTTAACCATGGGAACTACTGCCCCACAGATCCTTTATGATGATGGTCTTATACACATAATCTGGAACAAATTCTATGATGAGGTAAGAACTACCTCTCCTGGACGTTGGCTATATTATACCACCTTTAATCCCAGTTCAGCAGATCAGATCATGATTCATCGACTGACTCCTGACTATAGTTACGCCTTTGAACCAACTCTCCTTAAGAACAATAAGGAATTAACTCTAGCATATATAAATTCCAAAAATCAAGATTTAGTAATCTCATCTGTTGATCCTTCTATGCCTGCTTTGAAGGAAGTATCCAGATTGTTTACAGATCAAAAGATCGGTTTTCAACCACATTTATTTATAGATCCATCAGGAGATCTCAATATCTCCTGGATTGAACTCAAGGATGGAATTATGCAACTATTCTTCGCAACCACCAAATATCCACATAAACCTGAAATTCTAGAAACTCTTGGCATGAAAATAGAAGGATCAGATAGCTTTGTTGGAGCATATCTCTGGTTTATCATTTTTTATTTCTTTATTTTTCCATTGTATAGTGTTTTTCTAAACATTGATCTTGTTCTCTGGCCACTTGTCTTCTATTTTGGACTTCTCTTTTTGAGTTGGAGATATAAAAAACTGGCTTTCTTACAGAAGGTTAATAATGAATACATGGTCTATTTTTCTGCTCTACTGGTTATGTTGTTAAAATGTTTCAGCCATGATGGGTATGAATTTTTGATAACAAATTTTGCGATTCCTGACCCCCTAACTCCATATATTATCGGGTTATCTTTTATCGCCAGTTTGTTTTATATGTGGCGAATTAAGTTTAACCGAAGACATGCAGTACTCATAGGTGTGGGATGTTTTATGTTCTGGATCTATCTAATAAATCAAGCAAATTTTATCTTCCATGTTCATCAGTACACTTTTTAGAAAGTTGGAGCGGTATCACTATAATGCTAATACTGGTTCTTCTTTCAATTGAATGATATAGAAATCCAGCTTGAATCTCTAAGATTGGAGATTATGCCACAAAAGGTTTTACACTCGTAGTCTTATTTTGAATTGCTTCGTAATACATTTTTTTAACCATATATTGTATGCTGCCATGAAGCCTTCGTCAATTATAATCATTCATATATTCACTAGCAATAGCATATACTTCTAGGTGACATTTAAGCTCATTACAACTATTATACTCTTCCTCAAGAATAGGATGAAATGATTCAATATGAGTGTTCATATCTGGTGTTTTAACAGGAATCCTCTGATACTCCATTTCTAAAGAATCACAGGTACCTTCAAACTTGTTATCAATGAACTTAATGACATTATCAGTTCTAAACTTTGACATGATCATTCCCTTATATGTTTGTCTCTTTTTCAATGCATTCTTGAAACTCTACTGGCACACTTAGAAATACAAGATAATCCTAAATGATGTCTATAACCATACGATCAAAAATGTCAAGCAATGACAGCTGATAAAAGAAACGATCATCTTCAAATATATCTATACTTTAACCCAAGTTCAACCATTCATAGATAGGGACTAATGAAAAGCCTTAATATCAAAAATTGTACTCTAAATTAGATATATTGCGTTTAATTAACTGTTCCTTAAAAAAAGACAAAAAAGAACCCTGAGCTTACACTCCAGATTAATAAACCAGAAACTGAGTTCTATCCTGTCTCACTAGTCTCTTTTAATATTGTCATTATCCTATCTACCATAGCAGTATTGTCCTTCGCCAAACTTTCCTTCAACTGCATTCCGTTCACTGGCATCCTCATATTTCTGGCGTTTACGGGTAGACTGATACTGTTTGGAAGATTATACAAATTTAGCGTCACTCAGACGGATTCCTAACTCTTTACAGTAACAAAAAATTCTCGCGGTTTCGATAGAGTTTGTCAGCAAGAATTAATTTATGATAGCAACCGAATCAACTATAAATCACTTCTACAGCGTTTTTTGGAATTGTTCCTTCGCTTAGCTAGTCTATAAAAGATATCCGGTTACAAGACCGATTGATTCTTTAGCTCTAAATTTTATTTCGGCTTTAACATTGTCTCGGACAATAGGCTCATAGGGTTGACTGATACTAACAATTATATCTTCAATTCTATGTTCTTTTGCGATCAAACATAGTTTTTTGCTTCTGAATACAGTTCTATGTATCAATGATTCGTAAATTTCGTGCTACAAAACGGAGTTGTTATCAAACAGTTTTACGGAGCTTTTTACTATTATTTTTTACAACATTTGTTTATCACCAGATAATTCCTACTTGCTTTTCTGCGATATGTTCTGGGCTTACGAATTTCTCAACGTAATGAATTGATTAAGAGTATCAATTATTGCTTCCAGTTTCTCACACGCTTCATTGAACAGAGATAGATAGATAGATCGATAGGATAGCTAATATCCGAAGGAACACATATGGCATCTAAGTTCAATTCACCACTCAGAGGTTAGATTGGCTGTTGCTTTGATTTTGACTTTTTTTGTTTTTTGGTTAATTCACCTTGGTCTGATGATGGTTACTGTCATAATGGTTGTCGCCTGAATCATTCTCATCAGATTCAGTATTAGTGTCTTGTTTCCCGATGCAATAAGTTTATTGATTTCTTGGTAAGCGTCAAGGACGCTTATATTTCTTGTATGATCTCAAGCCCTAATCGTTTGCACAAATGCACCATTAATGAAGGATCGAAAGGAGCATCATCTGGAAATTCCTTTAACCCAATGAAGTATTGAAGATATAGATTTTCCATAATCTGTTTAACTGTTCCCCGATCTGAATAATCACACTTTTCCTTATTAATGCTAAGTGCACCTAAAGCCATCCGTATTGGTTTGGCAGGTACACCAAGATCATCTATAAATAGAGCTGAAAACTTTTCTTCAATCTCTTTCCAAGGGATATCTGAGAGAGTATTTAACCCAACGATTATCACATATAATTTACCACTTAAACGGAAGGTAAAAATCATATATAAGTGATAGTTAACAATCAGGTTTATAGTACATAAAATCACATTCCAAAGTGCACGGATTTTTTAGTGAAAAATAGCTTTTTCCATCACTTTTATAATCTTATACCTTAAAAATCTATTGTTATCAAGGTTCTTTTAGCTTTTTCAACAACCCCTAAATAAAAAGAGACCTTAAGAAACCGACATCTCGGCATTCTTATTTCTTTTCATTTTTTGATTTTCAGTGTCTGTAACTATGTTCTTGGCTTAATTTCTACATATAATGGATGTCTCTTGAATCTCAATCATATTAACGATCTGACTTGTTCATTAGTTAAAATTGTTATTTTGAAAGACCTTACTAAAATTAAAAATAAATTTTCCGACCTGAATTCTACCTAATTTTCCTGAGATTACTCTAGGTGATTTGTGCTCAGTTTTCAGCAATTCTTTTAGTAATAAAGCTAACCAATTTAATAATACATAGGCTTTAATTCGGTCTTATAACCTATGATAAACAATCCTGATAACTAAATCTTGCTTTACATTCTCAATATCAACAAGATTGTGAATGGGCAATAAGGTTTTACACATTTTGATCAATAATTTTTCACACAATTTCCAGTTTGGCCTTGACAATGAGCCTCTGTGGATGTGGTTCTAATGTAAAAGACGAAGTGGAAATTATGTGTAAAAAATTATTGATCAAAATATGTAAAATCCTAGTTATCGTTCACAGACATTAAAATAGGCTATAACTCTCTTATTTTAGGTACTATAAATATCCCTAAACTTGCAACAAATGATATAAAACCTACCAACAAAAAGATATTTGCGGGAATCATATTATCAGAAACCAATCCAATAAACAGTGTACCCAATGGGGTTATCCCCATAGTAAGAGTTGTTAAAATTGAGAAAAATCTACCTCTATATATATCTGGAACTATTTTTTGAATTGTAGCTAATAACGGAACATTGACAAAAGCCAAAACTCCTCCTAAAAGTAACATTAATCCACAAAGAATCAGATATATCAAATAATTACTCAGATAAGGTTGAATTTGTGGAATAATCGGTAATCCTACCAAAAAGATAATGACACCTTCCATTACCAATCCTTTAGAGAATAAACCAAAGTTCTTCTCCCGCTCCTTTAACATAGATAACACAATCATACCCAAAATAGTTCCTAAAGGCATCATCCCATCTATTATTCCTAACTCTTTGGGACCTAAATCCAAAGTAAATTTAATAATTTTTGGCAGAACAATCACCAATAGTGGAGTAATAAAAAAGTTTAAAATCAAAGCAAAACCAGATAGATACATTAAAACAATTTTAGATTTCAAGAAAAGCAATCCTTCTATAAAGTCATTCCAAAACTCCTTGATTTTACTAATCTTAACTACTTTCTCTTTAGTTTCATCAATCTCAATTGCAGGCATCTTAATAAACATTTCTGAGATTCCAGATAAGACATACGATACTCCATTAATAAGAAATACACCAAGAATTCCAAAAGGAGCGTATATAAAACCACACAAAGCAGCCCCCACAATATAACTTAGTTTAATACTCATTTCATTTAATGAATTGGCTTGAGTAAGATTATTATGATGCACAATATTCGGGATTGATGCCATTACTGCAGGATTAAAGAGAGTACCAACTATTGCATTAATGGTCGTTACGACAAATATAGCAGTTAAAGATAACCTATTGGTAAGTTGTAACATCGATAAAACTAATATACAAGCTCCTCGAAATATATCTGTTAATACAATGATTTTCTTTCGATCAATTTTGTCAACATACACCCCTAAGAATGGACTAAGAACTATCCGCGGAATTGATGAACACAAAGATAGTATAGCAATGTGGAATCCTGAACCTACTTCACCTAATAATGACAATAAGTAAACTATTACTGCTGTATAATGTATTCCATTACCAATGTTAGATACATTTTGCCCTACTAAAAGTAACATAAAATTATAATTCTTAAAAATACTTTTTGTTTCTTTTTGACGAGCCAGTTCCCCATTCATTTTTCTACCCCTTTTCTTTGTTTTAGTATACTGCTTGCTATAAAGCCTACAAAAAACTATCAACCTTTGCCACTTTTGTGCACCAAAATCCCTGTCCCAAACGTACGTTTCAACGGTTAATCATATGTTATTATAAAATACCAAAAAAAATAATAAACACCAGATAATCCACACCTCTCAACCTCAAGAAGTGGGAAAATCTAGCCTAAAAGAATCCATTTCAAAATTAACTCTTTGAGTCCTGTCTTAGTATAAATATACTTTTGAATCATTTCACAGCACATTAACAGATCCAAAACCATGTAAACTTAATATCAAAAACATACTTCTGTTTATAAAATATAATATATTAACTGATAAAAGACAAACTTTTCCCTTGGTTTTTATTATTCTCGAAAAACACTGGGCGAGAGATTAAGAAACTCTCTGCTGAGAAGAGTACCACTCATATATTTCTTTCTCAGCCAGCTTTCTGACATATTCATCAAGGTGTTTTGGTACTAGATTTTTCTGGGCATGATTGAATTGTCTTGCTCAAAAGTTTCATAAAAAACCTTTTCAACATGCTGAGAATTTTTATAAAGAAGGTTATTGGTTTTTAGTCGAATAACATATTTTACTTGATACTCTTCCAGTAAGGCATAAAGCTCAGGAGAAGCAAATCCACTATCTCCCCGAAGAATTAGTTCAATTTGGGGAAAATTCTTTTCAAACCACTGCAGTACTGGAGTTAAGAATTCCACTACACCAGTAGATGTATAAACACTACCTTTTCTAAGAATCACCCGGAAAAGATCTCCTGTCAATCCATCAAAGAGCATTAGTGGATGATCCCCTTTGGAATTGTAATGGTAGTTGTAGGCATTTTCTTCTTGATTTCCATAGGTGTCAATATGGGTAGAGTCAACGTCTAAAACCACATATTTAGGTGGTTGACGTTGATAGATCGTCTCAAAAAGTGCCAATGTAACCTGATTAAAGCACTCCAGGCCTTCTGGAGTACATTCATTAATTCTGCGAGAAATAGCTGGTTGAGATGCCAGGGTTGACTTCCCTAAAATTTATTTGAAGATCGGATCTTCACGAAGTTCATCGGAAGCATCATCTTTATGATAACCAGCGATAGTGGTATAAACTAACTGTTTAATGACATCGGCTTTGGTGTGTTTAAGATCAGCGTTTCCTTTAAAAACTTTTTCAATAAGCTTTGAAAAACCAATTGCTTGATCAAAACTACGTGGGATTAACAATCCTGTGTCAGAGGAAAGATTTCCTCCGTCATAACTTAACAAAATTTTTTTGTTGAAATTTAATGTATCATGCATTATATTATTCATAGAAGGGACTCCTTTTCTGATGGTTTTTGTTTGATTACTTAAATTTTATCAGAAATTGGAGTCTTTTTCTATGTAAATTTACTATTTTACCTTTCACCTAGCAGATGAAAGTATTAATTAAGTCTAAACACTGAAAAATCAAAACCCGTACGGGGTTGCTCCTATTTTTGTAAATATAGCGAGTTTACTGTAATATTTCTGTTGAAATTTAGTGTATTATGCATTATACTATTCACAGAAATAACTCCTTTTCTGTGGATTTTTGTTGGTTACTTAAATTTTATCAAAAAACGGGGTTCTTTTCTATATAAATTTACTTTTTTTATTTTCACCTGACAGGTGAAAAGTAAGATTAGCTATGTTCACTGATATAGCAACTATGCACAAGGTTTATTAAGTTTTCATGAATAAAGCGGGATTATTTATATCTTCCCAAAATTTCAATGTTGCCATTGGCTAATCTCCTACCTTTATCTCCTGTTCGATATAATACTCTATCTGGTACTAATGCAATTTTAACAAATTTTTCTTTTGTCAACTCAGGATTATTAATGTATCCTCTAGCAATACATTCACCGCTAATGTAGATTTCACCGGGAACTCCAGGTAAGACAGGCATTTGATATTTATCCAATATAAAGATTTGTACGTTGTCAATCGGTCTTCCCACGGGGATAGAATCTCCTGTGTCACTGTCAGGTTTGAACATATGAAGCATGCATCCAACGGTAACCTCAGCATGACCATACTCATGATAAATTTCTAGATTATAATTAAACTTTATCATTATTTCTCTAGCCAATTCTGCCTTTAGTTCCTCACCACTAATTATAAGTCGTTTAATTTTAGATTGTATGATGTCTATTTCCAAAATTGACTGCAGATCCACCGGAGTTAACTTGATAGCTTGAACCACATCTTCTTCAAAAATAGTTGGAATCAACTGTTTAGGATTTTGATGATCATAGATAACTAAAGTGTTACCCGAGATTATTGGCACATACAAAGATGTGACAGTTAGATCAAGCGATACAGAGGTATATAATGGAAAGTTAATCTTCTGTCCTTTAACATAAGTCTTTACCGCCCAGTTAAGATAATTTAACAAATTACGGTGTTCAACTGCTACCCCATTAGGATTGTCAGTTGAACCTGAAACATAAGTTATATATGTTAGGTCAGTTGGTGAATTAAGATTGCCCAACTGCTCTGATGGCTCTTGTTCAATTAAATCCGTTACCCTATCAATGAAAATAGTCTCTTGACCTAACTCACTAGAATCAGAATAATCGTTCATAAAATACGTTAAATTATATCCTTTGACAGTGTCTTCTGTACTCAAAAGTATAACTGTATCACTATCATTCATCATATACTTCATACGCTCTTGAGAAGTATTAGGGTCTATAAGTAGATACGCTGCGCCAGCTTTTAGAACTCCTAGAATTGTAATTACTAAATTTATTGACCGTTGGATCATGACCCCGATAATCTGATTGGGTGTAACTCCCCTTTTACGAATAAATCTTGCTAATTTATTAGCCCTTGCATCCAACTCCTTAAAAGTTATCTTCTCACCCTTAAATATAATTGCTATAGCATTGAAGGTTTTTAAAACCTGTTTTTCAAATAACTGATGAACTGTTTCAACCTTATGTTCATCATATTTATATAGTAATTGCTGTAACTCTTCTGGTGAGAGCATTGTAATCTCAACAATCTCTTTTTCTACATCCTCTACAATTTCTTGTAGAATATTCACATAGTGTTTAGCCATTTTTTCTATTGTCTGTTTTTTGAATAGTTGAATGCTATAGTTTATCCACATGTCTATCCCATGCTCTGTGTCAATACCGGCAAGAGATATGTCACCTTTAGAGATTTTAAAATCAACATCAATTGCCTGCAACTGTAAACTACTATCACAACTATCTATAGATGATGCAATTTCAATGGTAAATCCAGTGTTCACCAGTGGATTTCTACCCATTTCCCGTTTTATATTTAACCGCTCAATCAACATATCAAATTGATACATCTGATTGTCAAAGGCTTGAAGACAATTGTCTTTCAAGTCAGCCAAAAACTCAGTAAACTTTTTCTCTCCTACAGGAGCATTTCTCAGGGCAAGTGTATTGACAAACATCCCCACTATATTCTGAAGTTCATTATAAGGTCTTCCGTTAATGACACTACCAACAACAATATCATCTTGACCTGTATACTTTGAAAGTAGTATATAATAGGTAGCAAGCAGTAACATAAACAAAGTAACTTTTTGTTCATCAGCCAGTTTTCGTATCTTTTCTGATAACACTTGATCAATTTGGAAATATACTGTATCTCCTTCAAAAGTCATATTAGATGTTCTGGGATAATCAGTAGAGATATCTAAAACTGGAATCTCTCCCGAAAAAATATTTAACCAATAAGTTTCGATCTCTTTCATCTTCTCTGATTTTAATAAGTGATTCTGCCATGCTGCAAAATCTTTGTACTGAATCTCTAATTCTGGAAGTTCTTCCCCATCATACAGTTTTAAAAAATCTTCGAGCAAAATATCTATAGACACCCCATCTGAGATAATATGATGAATATCGATTAAAAACAGATAGTGATCACCCATATCACCTAATCCCACTCTAAATAAAGGTGCTTTACTAAGATCAAAAGATCGAATATACTTATTGATGAGTTTTTTAGTATTCATATTCTTAGTGTCAAGATAATCTACTGTAAAATCTATACTATTACAGATCTTTTGTACTGGTTCACCATCATAAACCTCAAAGTAAGTTCTCAATGACTCATGACGGTCCACAAGTCCTTGAATAGCCTGTTCAAATTTATCTATATTTAATTCACTTTCTATCCTTAATGCAAAAGGCATATTATAACTAATTCCACTGTTCTCTAATTTGTTCAAGAAGTAGAGTCGTTTTTGAGCAGAAGACATAGGATAGTATTCCTTGGTATCTATAGGTTGTACAGTAAGGATACTTTCATCTGCTTTTTTGGTAGTCTGAATCTTTTCTTTGATCACCTGGCTTAACTCATAGATCGTTGATTTAGCAAAAACCTCCATCAACGAAAGCTCAACATTCATCTCTTTGAAGATCTTAGCAGCCATCTGAGTCACTTTTATAGAATGACCACCTATTGCAAAGAAATTATCGTTCATTCCAATCTCTTTTTTCCCCAAAACTTCTTGCCAGATCTTCAATAATCGTTCTGTAATCTCACTATCAGGACAATCAACTGCTAGAGTCTCCACCATAAACGGTAAGGCCTTTTTATCCACTTTACCCGATGAGTTAAGCGGTATTTTATCTAATCTTATAAAAAATGACGGAATCATATATTCAGGAACTCTTGTACGCAAATAATTTACCATCTCTATCTCTAAATTTGGACCATCATAAACTATGTAAGCACACAGTTGTCTTTCATTTTTTTCGTCCAATCTATCCACTATGACAACATCTTTGATCAACTTATGTTGCCGAAGATGACTTTCAATCTCCTCCGGTTCAATCCTAAAACCCTGTATTTTGATCTGGTTGTCACTTCGACCCAAAAACTGTAATTTTCCATTGTCTAGCCTCTTTGCAAGATCTCCTGTCTTATACATCACTTCACCAGAAAGCCACGGATTAGTAAGAAACCGTTCTTCTGTTAGTTTCTCTCTGTTTAAATAACCTCTTGCTACTCCAACCCCAGAAATGTATATTTCCCCAACAACACCCCTGACAACAGGTTTTAAAGATTTATCTAAAAGATAGATTTGTGTATTGGAAATCGGTACACCAATTGGCACTGTTATTCCCATATCTTCATCAGGGTTAAACTTGTGAATCATACAACCAACAATTGTCTCTGTTGGCCCATATTCATTAAAAATTTCCACCTGCCCCGAAAATTGTTGATTAATACCGACAGCTAAACTTCGTATTAACTCCTCTCCTCCAATAATAAATTTTTTTATTGATGTTTTACTGATATCCATATTTCGAATAATTTGTAAGTGTGCAGGAGTTAATTTGATTATCTGCACTTTGGAGTCATTGATTACCTTGGTAATAACCATCTCTTTAGATTCTTTACCATAGATAATAACTTGATTACCGGAAATCAAAGGTACATAGATAGAGGTAACAGTCATATCTACAGCAATACTTGAATATAGAGGAAAATTACTCTCATTCTCTTTACTAACATAGGTTTCCTGGGCCCAGATGACATAATTGAGCAATCCTTTATGTGTTACCATTACTCCTTTAGGATTACCTGTTGAACCTGATGTGTAAATAATATACACTAGATTATTTCTGCTAGTAACTATGGGTAGATTAGAGATATCTCCTGTGTACAATTTTGAATCTTCCAAATTAACCTTCTCAATATCATTTTCAATCTTATCGGTCAGTTGCTTATTAGTTAAGACTAAATCAACTCCACTATCTTCTATTATGTATCTGATTCTATCCGTAGGGTGGTCTGGATCTAATGGTAGATAAGCACCGCCAGTTTTTAAAATACCTAATATAGCTATAATAGTCTCAAATGAATTAGGAACCATCAAACCAACAATATTTTCCCTGGAAGCACCTCTCTCTCTTAAATATCTCGCCAACTGATTTGCTCTCATGTTAAGCTCTTGATAAGTCATCTGTTTTGAAATATAATCTGCTTGATATACCAATGCAACCCGATCCGGAGTCCTTGCTACCTGTTCTTCGAATATTTGACAGATATTTTTGTCTAAGTCATATTTCTCTCTGGTATTATTAAATTCAATTATATCTATCTGTTTCTCCGAATCACTTAGCATCTCAATCTCTTCTAATTTTACTTCAGGGTTTTTTACTACTTCCCATAAGATATTCTGGTAATGCTTTACCAATGCTTCAATAGTTGCTCTAGAGAATAACCTGGTATTATACTCTAATTCACAACTTATCCTACCATCGCTTATATCTAAAGCAAATCTAAAATCAAATTTGGATATTTTAAAGTCGAAATTATAATTGGTAAATTTCAGATCATTAAGCTTCACATCTAGTAAATCAGTGCTCTGAAGTACAAACACTGTATCAAATATCGGATGTCTACTCATATCTCTTTCAATATTTAACTTATCTACTAACATCTCTAATTGATAATCTTGAAATTCAAGTGCCTGCAAAAGACTATCTTTGACTTCGATAAGGAATTCAAAAAACATTTTTTCCATAGCTGGTCTATTACGTAATGGCAAAGTATTAGCAAAAATCCCTACTACATTATATAGATCTGGATGTGTTCTTCCTGCTATCGGTAAGCCAACTACCATATCTTCTTGGCCCGAATATTTAGCTAGTAGAATGTAATATACAGATAATAAAAACATAAATTCTGTTGTCTCAGTCTTTACACCTAACTCCTCAATCTTTTTCACCAGATTCAGATTAATGTCAAAGCTAATATTATCGCCTTCAAAAGTCATTATAGATGGTCGTGGAAAATCAGTTAATAGATTCAATGAAGGAATCTCATCGGCAAAAACATCTAGCCAGAATTCTTCCTGCTCTTTGATCGTATCTGATTCTAATAGTTCATTCTGCCAGGCAACAAAATCTTTGTACTGAATTTCTAACGGAGCTAATTCATTTCCCTGATAAAATTCAACAAATTCTTTGAAGATAATCTCTGCTGATACCCCATCAGAGATTATATGATGAACATCCATCAAAAATAAATAGCCATTTTGCATTTTTCCTAAACCTATGCGCGTTAAAGGAGGAACCTTTAGATCAAAGGGTTTAATAAACTCCCTAATCTTATGCTCTATCTTCTGAGAATCTGTCAATTCAAAATACTCAATCTCCATCTTAAAATCATGATTGATCCTTTGGTACACTTCCCCATCAATTGTTACAAAAGAAGTTTTAAAAGCATCATGTCTGGCAAACAAACTCATAATAGCATCTTCAAATTTAGATATATCCAAATTACCTTCGATAATCCAAATCCCAGGGGTATTATAGGCTAAGCCAATTCCTTCATACTGTTGAAGTACATATATACGTCTTTGAGCTGATGATACTGGGTAATACTCACTAACCTCTGCAGGACGTATTTTGGAGAATTGATCCTCAGTTATACTTTCAATATAAACAGCGAGTTCCCTAATTGTTGGGTTATTGAAGAGCACCGTTAATAATATCTTTACATTCAACTCTTCAAAGATTTTTGAGACTATTAGAGTTGCCTTTAACGAATGTCCACCTAATTCAAAAAGATTATCATTGACACCAATCTTATCTCCTCCTAAAACTTCTGACCATATTTTGACTAATTTTTTTTCTAAATCATTGGCTGGTGCCACATATTTTGTTGACCAACTTCTGGCATAATGGGTTATCAAAATTTTTTTGTCAATCTTACCATTTGGAGTAAGAGGAAAACTTTCTACCTGTACGATTATAGATGGAATCATATAATAAGCAAGCTTATTTGCTAGATAACTTTTAATATCCGAAACTAACACCTGTTCTTCAGCTATAAAAAATGCTAAGATATATTTACTATCATCGCTGCTGCGATGTACTAACACAATAGCATCTTTTATAGATTTATATTGTAACAAAACATTTTCTATCTCACCCAATTCAATTCGATAACCACGAACTTTAACTTGATTATCAATTCTTCCATAAAATTCTATAACATCATTAGCAATTTTTCCCAAATCGCCAGTTTTATATAGTTTCTGGTTAGCCAGAAAAGGATTAGTCAGAAATCTTTCTTCTGTTAAATCTTGCTTATTCCAGTATCCTTTGGCAATAGAATCACCAGATATGTATATCTCACCTATTATTCCTGGAGCTACAGGCTTTAAATTATCGTCTAAAATGTAAATTTGCGTATTATCTATGGGTATTCCTATAGGTACAGTCATCCTTGTATCTTTAACTTCGTCAAATTTATAAATCATACAACCTACTGTTGCTTCTGTTGGTCCATATTCATTGAAAATCTCGACATTCTTGTTGAATTTGTTATATATTTCCCTTGCCAGTTCAGTCTTAAGTTCCTCACCTCCAACAATAAACCTTTTAATTCTGCTACCATCAATTTCTATCTCAGTGATTAGTTGTAGATGAGCAGGGGTTAATTTGATAAGATCAACTTTGTTTTGGGAAATTATTTTGCAAATTTGTAATTCATCATCATTATGACCGTAGATCAATATAGTATTACCAGTTATCAAGGGTACATAGATTGAAGTTACAGTTAAGTCAAAGGAGATAGAAGTATATAGTGGCATAGTAACCTGTTTAGCTTCTACATACATATTGCTGGCCCAGGTCAAATAATTTGTCAGACCATTACGGGTCACCATTACACCTTTCGGGGTTCCAGTCGAACCAGATGTATAGATAATATATGCTAAATGTTCTGGCTTAACCTGATTATCACAGTTTGCACCATCACCTGTATAGATAGAGTCATCATCTAAGTGTATAATTTCTCCACTATAGTGATCTATCTTATATATATCACTAGTGGATAACAATATTGGACAAGCAATATCTTCCAATATGTACTGTTTGCGTTCAAGGGGGTATTCTGGGTCAATTGGGCAATAAGCAGCACCTATTTTTAGAACTGCTAAAATGCCCACTATTAACTCTATTGATCTATTTACCAATAATCCAACAATTGAACCAGGACCGATCTGTTTTTTTTCTAAATATTTTGCTAGCTTATTTGCCGATTTATTTAAATGTTCATAAGTAAGGCGTTTATTCGCAAACGAGACTGCAATGTTATCTGGTACTCTTCTTACCTGCTCCTCAAACAACTGACAGATTGATGTTATATAACTTTTCTTAACTACAGTACTATTAAAATCATAAATAATCTTTTCTTTCTCTGCACATAACTCGATCTGAGAAAGTTCTATATCTGGATTATTGAGTACAGTTTTGATCACCTTCTTTAAATACTCACCTAATTGATTAATGGTACTTCGAGCATATAGGAGAGAATTATATTCAATCCTTCCTCTAATTATTCCATCTTGTTTATTGAAAATAATACTAATATTATTCTGTAGACTCTCAAGATCGCTGATATCATTAATATTTTCTAATAAAACCGTGACATCAAAGAGCGGAGATGGATCGTCTGACAAATGTAAATTCAGTTTTGCAATTAGCTTTGCAAACGAATATTTTTGATGAGAATAAGCCTCAGCAATTGTTTCTTTAACTCGCAAGAGAAATTGTTTAAAGCTTAAGTTTGGTTCAACAGTATTGCGCAGTGCGAGTATTGAATTTAGCACTTTAAATTTGTCGTTTGCTTTATGAATAGAAGTTCCAAGAATAATATCTCGATTACCTGTGTATTTATTTAGAGTGATATTCACAACACTCATCACAAAGGTTAATAATAATGAATCCACATCTTTACACATTTTTATTACTGATGAACTCAATGAACTATCCAAACTTATATCTACAACACTTTTCTCATACATTCTTTTGGCAAATCTCATATAATCCCCTGGGAGATTTGTTTTCAATATATCTCCAGAGAATTTTGATAACCAATACTGCTCTTCTTTGTTTAAGATATCATTAATCTGCATATAAACAACCTCCTTCATCCACACTCATACCTAGGCTAATCCCTTACATTTGAATGTAGCCCAGGTATATTTTGTTTTAAAAATCAAATTCAGTATCTATACCTGTTAGATTAGATTCACTAACGATCATTTCTTGTTCCTCTTCAGTAAAAATCTTTATAGCTTCAATTGGTAATATATCAATCTCTTCATTAACTATTTGTTCAATGATATACTGATATTTATCACGTAAATCCACTATTCGAGATCGTTTGAAGAGACTAGTCCGATACTCTAAAGCACATTTTAGATTGCTATCAGTAGATTCACTAATTCCTAAACTAAGATCAAACTTTGCTATCTTATTCGAATCTCTATATGGACTAATATTGCATCCACTCAATTCAGCGATATAATCTTGAGTGTTATCCATAAAGAATAAGACATCAAATAATGGGTTTCTACCTACGCTTCTTTGCAGATTTAGTTTTTCTATAAGCACTTCGAATGGATAGTCTTGATTATCATAGGTTTCCAAAACCATAGTCTTAACAACTTCAAGGAAATTACCAAAATCGTGCTTTTCATCTACTTGAATTCTCATGGCTAGAAGATTAACAAAATGACCTATTATCTTCTCTAGACACGAATGATGTCGCCCAGAAATTAATGTACCAACAACTAAATCACTCTGACCAATATATTTCGCTAATAATATGTAATATGTTGCTAATAAGATCATGTATAGTGTGACATTTTTGGTTTGGGCAATTTGCTTTAACTTTATGGTAGTCTCTTCACTTATTACAAAGGTTACCTTGTCTCCATTAAAATCTAAAACTTCTGGTCGTGTATAGTCTAAAGGAAGATTCAGCACTGGTATATTATTAGAGAACTTTTCTAACCAGTACTCTTCTTGCTTATTAAGATAATCCGAATTTTGTAATTTATCTTGCCAGACCGCAAAGTCTTTATATTGGTATTCTAGTGGTGATAAATCCTTTCCATCATATATCTGTAGTAACTCATTTACTAAAATACTAACACCTAAACCATCGCAGACTATATGATGAATGTCTATTATTAGTAAACATTTATCTTTTGCAAATTGCACTACACCTATTCGGAACAGTGGAGGTTGACTTAAGTCGAAGGGTTGAACAAAGTTTTGTGTAATCTCTGGTAAATCACCTTCAACACCTTCCAGATATAAGACATTAAAATCCAACTGGTGAACAATATTCTGTACTATCTGCCCTTCGTGGACATGAAAATAAGTCCTTAAAGATTCATGTCTTGCGACCATTCGATTAATGGCCTCTTCGAAGCGATCTTGGCCGAAATCACCCTGAATTATGCAGAACATAGGTATGTTATAACTGATACTATTTGGATCAATCTGAGTATGCACGAAGACCCTTCGTTGTGCAAAACTTACTGGATAACAGCTTTTCTGTTCAACTTTTTCCAGAGAAAGATAGTTGAGATTCTTGTATTTGTTAATTGATACCGCCAATTCTCGAATTGTTGGATTTTTAAAAACCTCACTTAGTGGAATATCAACTTTGAATCTCTCTTTGATCCTGGAGATAATTTGCATCGCTTTCAACGAATGTCCACCAATCTCAAAAAAGTTATCTTCCACACTGATAAGCTGTAATTTGAGGATTTCATTCCAGATTTTGACCAGATCCCTTTCAAGTAAATTCTCTGCTGGAATATATTTTTGCTCACGTATTCTCATCTTAGTAGGAGATGAAAGATTTTTTCGATCAACCTTACCGTTAGGCGATAAAGGTAGCTCATCTAGAACGACAAAATATGTTGGTACCATATATTCGGGGAGTACTTTTAATAGATAATTTCTAAGTTCTTTGAGAGATGGATGGTTTTTAGCAACGATATATGCACAGAGGAATTTCTCACCAACATCATCTGACAAATCGACAACTACTGTTTCGTGGATTTTTGGATACTTTAATAAAGCACTCTCTATCTCTCCTAATTCGATCCTATACCCCCTAATTTTGACCAGAAAATCCATTCTACCTAAAAATGCTACATTACCATCCTCACACCATTTTACCATGTCACCTGTTTTATACATTCTTTCACCAGGAACAAATGGGTCTGGAATAAACTTTTGGGCAGTTAGTTCTTCACGGTTTAAATATCCCCTTGTCACACCAACCCCAGCAATATAAAGTTCTCCAGGAACGTTGACTGGTAACAGATTCAAATTCGCATCTAAAACATAATAGCGTACATTTGGTAACGGCTTACCGATAGGAACATTGCCTATAGCCAAGAGATTGTCGAAACTTTCTTCATAGTAACTCGAATCTATGGTGACTTCGGTGATTCCGTAACTATTAATAATCCTCATCTGGTCTCCAAAATGTACTAATAGTTGCGAAAAATCTTTTACACTACAACTATCTGAGCCTAGAATTAACAGTTGTAAATTATCCAATGTTAACCCCTGATCTTTTATATATTGCATAAATGGGATAATTACAGTGGGTGTTGCTTCAAAGATATTGATTTCATGTCTTCTGATTAAGTCATATAAAGAAAAAGGATCTAATCTGATATCCTCTGGACAAATTATCATTTGTCCTCCATTATGCAAGGTTCGAGCCAGATCTCCAGCAAACACATCAAATGAAAAGCTCGCCATTTGAAGTAATCTCACTGTGAACTTCCGTAACTGATACTCATACTGCCAGGCCAAACTAATCGCCACAAAGTTATCATGTTGTACCAAGACTCCTTTTGGTTTGCCAGTAGAGCCAGAAGTATAGATAACATAAGCCAAGTCATCTGATCCATTGATTACCTCTAAATCAGCAGGATCTTCACAATCATAAACCGCAGCTTTGTCTATATATAAAACTTCTCCTGCAAAATCAAGCTGGGCTGCAAGCTGGGTCTGCGTAAGCATAATCTTCGTACCACTATTTTCCACCATATACTCCAGCCTATCTTTAGGATATTTGGGATCAAGAGGTAAATACACCCCTCCAGATTTCATTATTCCCAAAACACCAATAACCATTTCTATAGAACGTTCGACCATAATTGCTACAATTTGATCGGGCTTAACTCCTTTCTTCCTCAAGACTCTTCCTAATTGGTTTGCCGAAGAATTCAACTCTTTATACGTTAAAGCCTGGTCCTGATAAATAACTGCTATTTCATCAGGTGTCTTTTTCACCTGGTCTTCAAAGATTTGTTGAAAAATCATGTTTTGAGGAAGATCTAGTCTTTTTGAGTTAAAATCTTTTAACAGCATCTGTCTATCTTCTGGAGTAACCAATGCAACTGCTGCTAGTCGTATCTTAGGATTATCAATTACTAGATCGAGTAATTGCAGATAATGTCTAGCCATCCTCTCGATAGTCTTTCGCTCAAAGAGATCAGTACTATATTCTAAATTGAACTCAATCTTATTCTCGCTTTCGATAACATCTAAGCTCAGATCAAATTTAGATGTTTTCTGATCAATGCGATATGGATTGAGTTGTAGATCTAAAAGACTCATACCAATAGACTCAGCGTTATGTAAGGTAAACATACTATCGAATATTGAATTTCGGCTCATATCTCGTTTCAAATTCAACTTCTCGATCAAAGTGTCAAAAGGATAGTCCTGGTTATCGAAGGCTTCTAATAATTGAGTTTTTACATTCTTTAAAAAATCATCAAAAGAATTTTTCTGCTCAACCTGAATCCTAATAGCCAGAGTATTGACAAAAATTCCGATAATATTAACTAAATCTTCATGATTCCTGCCAGTTATTGGTGTGCCAATCACCAGATCATCTTGTCCAGTATATTTGCTTAAAAACAAATAATAAACTGCAAATAGTAAGATAAAGTTAGTTACACCTGTTCTAGCGGAAAGTTCTTTTAACTTCCTTCTTTGTCTCTGACTAAGCTCAAAATGAATCCTGTCCCCTAAATATTTTATAATAGCAGGGCGTGGTAAATCTGTTGGAAGATTTAAAACTGGAATTTCGCCAGCGAATTTATTTAACCAATATTTTTCCTGTTCTTTAAGTTTTTCTGATTTAAAAAACTGATTCTGCCAGACCGCAAAATCTTTATATTGAATAGTTAATTCCTGTAATTTAATGTGATGGTACAGTTTTTTGAATTCATCTGTCAAAACCTCCATAGATCGCTCATCAGAGATAATATGATGTATGTCATACATTAGGAAATATCTTGATCCCTTTTTGACCAACTTCACTCTAAATATAGGTGCTTTGCTCAAATCAAAAGGGCGAACAAATTCTGCAAAAATATCATCTATAGTAGAATCAATGGAAGTTTCGAAAAATTCCATTTTAAAATCTACATCCTGTTGGATTTGCTGAACTGGTTCTCCTTCTTTGATTAAAAACGATGTCCTTAGGGCTTCATGTCGTTCAACCAACTTGCTAAAAACTTGTTCGATCCGACAATAATCTACCTCGCCCTCAAGAACTAATAATCCTGGCATGTTATAGACAGTGCTTTGGTCTTCAAATCCATCCAGAATAAACATTCGTTTTTGAGCAGCAGATGCTGGATAATACTCTTGCTCTTCAACTAGATTGATTACCAAATTGCTTTCTTCACATTCATGAATATACACTGCAAACTCCTTAATTGTTGGGTACTTGAAAACATGAGTCAACTGAACATGCACATTATATTTTTGGTTTATCCAAGATATAAGCTTAATTGCTTTAACAGAATGACCACCTATTTCAAAAAAGTTATCGTTAATACCTATTCGATCCACTCGGAGAATCTCTCTCCAGATTTCTACTAATTCAATTTCGATTTTAGTCTCTGGAGATTGATGTTCACTCTCTCTAAGCATATATTCAAGTGGATTCGGCAGATTTTTCCAATCGACCTTACCGTTAAGTGTTACTGGAAATTTGTCTAGAGTGACAAAATATGCAGGTATCATATATTCAGGAATTCTCTCAGTTAGATATGATCTAATAGCTGACAAAGATAATTCCTCATCGGTAATCAGATAGGCACAAAGATATCTCTCCTGACTTGCATCTACCCTGTCTGTAACGATAACTTTAAGGACTGCATTATGACTTAATAGAGTTTGTTCTATCTCTGCTAACTCTATCCTAAACCCTCTGATCTTCACCTGATGATCCATTCTTCCCAAAAAGGCCAGATTGCCATCTTCAAGCCATTTTACCATATCACCTGTCTTATACATTTTAGCTCCTGGAACAAACGGATCAGATAAAAATCTCGCATCAGTCAATTCTTCTCGATTCCAATATCCCCGACTAACACTATATCCACTAATATAAAGTTCTCCTGGAACATTTACTGGCTGTAATCGTAAAAATGAATCCAGCACATAACATCTTACATTAGGTAACGGCTTCCCAATAGGGGTATTTCCCTTGTCGGGAATCTTCTCGAAAGGCTCTTCATAATAGCTAGAATCAATTGTTGTCTCTGTAATTCCATAGCTATTAATGATCCTGAATTTGTCACCAAACCATCTAACAATCTCCTTAAAATCCCTTGCACTACAACTATCTGAACCAATAACCAATAGTTTCAGATCATCAATCTGTAAGCCATGTTCTTTAATATAATTCATCAAAGGAACAGCTACTAATGGAGTAATATCTAAATAATTTATGCTATATTTTCTAATCAATTCATATAGAGAAACTGGATCCATCTTTTGATCTTCAGGACAGATAACCATCAGACCACTATTTAACAATGTACGCGCCAAATCTCCTGCAAAAACATCAAAGGAATAACTAGCAGTTTGCAATAATCTGATTTTAAAATCTCCTAATCTGTGTTCAGCAGTCCAAGCCTGTGCTATGGTCAGATAGTTATCATGTTGAACCATAATACCTTTTGGTTTTCCAGTAGACCCAGAGGTATATATGACATAGGCCAGATCAGTTGGTGAATTCAACGTCTTCAAATTTGCCCCATTCTGCTCTTCATTTAAAGACATTTCTAAATCTATAACTTCACCATTAAACTCAATTTCTTTATTCACAGATTTGTATGTCACCATTAATTGTGCCTGACTGTCCTCTAGCATATATATTAATCGTTCCTTGGGATATTGAGGATCAAGTGGTAAATATGCCCCACCAGACTTTAATATTCCCAAAACTCCTACTACCATTGCGATTGAGCGCTCAATCATGATAGGCACAATCTGGTCAGGTTTAACACCTCTCCCCCGTAGAGTTCTAGCCAATCGGTTGGCAGATTGATTTAATTCTTCATAAGACAAGAAATTATCTTCAAAAATTACAGCAATATCCTCTGGGCTCCTGGCAACCTCTTCTTCAAAAGCATGTTGGAAAGTCTTATCTAAAGATTCTCCTAAGACTTTTGAATTGAAGTCACATAAGAGCAGTTTTCTTTCCACAGTAGTTAATATGTCAATCTCAGCAATTTTTACTTCTGGATTTTTGATTATCTCTTCTAGAAGTCTAAGATAATGTTTAGCCAATTTTTCAACAGTCTGGTTTTTGAATAACTCAGTAGAATACTCAAACTCCAAATTTATTCTGTCTACATTCTCTGTAATCCCAAGACTAAGGTCGAATTTACTACTAGTTCTACCAACCTTTATTGGACTCAAAATCAAATCTCCCACCCTTGTATTAGAACCTTTAAGCTGAGTGTATGTCAACATAACATCAAATAATGGATTCCTTCCAGGGTCTCTGGGCAAATTAATTTTCTCGATTAACATCTCAAAAGGATAATCTTGATTTTCATATGCATCTAGAGCACTTGTCTGAACCTCTGCTAAGAATTCCGCAAAAGTTTTCTCTCCTAAAGGTTGATTACGGATTGCAAGAGTATTTACAAATACTCCAACAATCTGTTCTAAATCAGCATCCGAACGCCCAAGTACAGGTGAACCGATTATTATGTCATCTTGCCCAGTATATCTGGCTAATAATACATTAAATATTGCCAAAAATACCATATATAATGTTACACCAAACTCTACCGCAAACTCTTTCGTTTTCACTGCAAATTCTGTATCCAAAACCACTTCATAGATATCACCAAAGTAATTCCTTGTTCCAGACCTTGGATAATCTGTTGGAAGATTCAACACCGGAATATCGTTAGCAAATCTATGTATCCAATATACCTCTTGGTCCTTTAACACCCCATCAGTTAAAAGCTGATTTTGCCACATTGTAAAATCTTTGTACTGAATGGATAAAGGTTGTAAATCATTACCTTGGTATAACTTCGCAAAATCTTTAAGCAAAATATCTATTCCATGGCCATCTGTTATAATATGGTGCATGTCTAATAGAAGGAAATTTTTGTTTTTACCCTCAATAAGGGTTAGTCTAATTAAACCTGGAATTGATAAGTCAAAGGGTTTTATTAAGTCTCTACTCACACTAGTCAGCTCTTCTTCCTCTACTGATAGGACTTTCAGGGTTACTTCTGCATTGTAATGAATTATTTGCATAGGTTCGCCATCTATCATGTGAAAAGATGTCCGTAGAGATTCGTGCCTTTCAACTAGTTGACGAAAAGCTCCAACAAATCGCTTTTTGTCCAAATCTCCTTCCACATGCATAAGAGAAGAGATGTTATAATTAACTCTTTGTTCCGCTAACTTATGTAGCACAAAAATACGGTTTTGCGCAGAAGATAATGGATAAGCATCCCGTTTTTCTACTTTTGTAATCAGTGGCAGATCTTTATTCATAGCACCTTTGACCTGTGCGGCAAAATCCCTAAGAATAGGGAAATTAAAAATTACTTTGACTGAAAGTTTTACATCAAATTCCTTTTTAACCTGGGTCACTAAAGATATTGCTTTCAAAGAGTGACCACCCAAAGTAAAGAAGTTATCTAGAACACTAATATTCTCAACTTCAAAAATCTCAGACCACATCTTTGCGATTTGAACTTCAATAACATTTTGCGGTGCTACATATTCTACTGCTCTTTCATAGTTAATCTTCTCTTTTAACAATGCTTTTCTATCAATCTTACCGTTAGTGTTTAATGGAATTTTTGCAGTTTTTACAAAATAAGTGGGTATCATATAGGTAGGTAATTTTTCAATTAAATAGTCCTTTAATTCCCAAATTGGTAAATCTCCTTTCAAAGTTACATAGGCACAGAGATACTTTTCCCCTTTCTGATCTAAGTGGTCGATCACTGCAGCCCCCTTTACTTCAGGATGTTCCAAAAGTTTCTTTTCAATCTCACCTAATTCAATGCGGTAACCTCTAATCTTAATTTGGTAGTCAATTCGTCCAATAAATTCAATATTTCCATCATCTAACCACCGTGCTAAATCACCTGTCCGATAAATTTGTTCAGTTGAATTGTATGGATTTGTCACAAACTTCTTAGCGGTAAGATCGTCACGATTTAAATAACCTTTTGCTAATCCTGCACCAGCAATACATAATTCTCCAGGTACTCCTATAGGCTGTAATTGTTGACTTTCATTTAGAATATAAATTTTGGTATTATCTATAGGTTTGCCAATAGGTACTCTATATATCGGACCAGTTATCGGACAATCATAATAAGTTACATCTACAGTCGCCTCTGTAGGACCATATAGATTATGTAATGTTGCCCCTGATACTGAATAAACATATTGATTAAACCTCTCCACTTGGATAGGTTGTAATGTTTCTCCACTTGCAAACACCTGTCTTAAAGAGATTAGTCTTTTTCCTATTTCGATTTTTCCAATATAATCAAGAAAAGCAGTTAACATTGATGGAACAAAATGCAATACCGACACTTTAAATCTCTCAATAGCATTAAGTAACTCCTCTGGATCCTTTTCGACCTCTGGAACCAATAGGACAACTCGCGCACCAACAAAAGACCACCAAAAAAGTTCCCAGACAGATACGTCAAAGGTAAACTGTGTTTTTTGCAGGATTACATCATCTTCATCTATGGAGTACACTCTCTGCATCCAGTTAATCCGATTTAGGACAGACTGATGTTGGATCATTACCCCTTTGGGTTGACCTGTTGAACCTGAAGTATAAATAACATAAGCCAAATCCGTTGGAGTAACTGTTAATCCCAGATTCTTACTATCTCTTTTTTGGGGATACAGAGCTGTAGTAATTTCTGTAATATGTACAGTTACTACCATGCGCTCTGCTTCAAAAGATAAGATCAGTCCTTCGTAGGTTGGCAACATCAACTCATTTTCCTCTTTTATCAATATAGGCGAATTGGCATCTTGCAGAATATAACTCAAACGTTCCATAGGATTAGTAGGATCTAATGGTAAGTATGACGCACCCGCCTTCAAAATACCCCAAATGGCTATTAACATTTCCAGAGAGCGATTTAGACAAATACTTATGATCTGATTTGAAGTAACTCCCAATCTAGACAACTGGTGAGCTAATATATTGGCCTTTGAATTTACTTCCAAATAAGTTAGAGCTTGACCTTTAAAAACGACTGCAACCTTGTCTGGTGTCCGTTCCACCTGCTCTTCAAACATCTGGTGAAGAATCTTTTCGTTTGGATAAGCATTTGCAGTATCATTAAAGTCAAATAATAACTGTTCTTTCTCATTTTGAGTTAGTATATCTATTTCACTGATTTTTACTTCTGGGTTGTTTAAAATTCCTTGTATTAATTGGATAGAGTGTCCTGCCAATCTTTGTATTGTTTGACTCCTAAAAAGATCAGTAGAATAAATAAGTCTAACCCGCAAATCCTTCTCCCGAGAAATCACATTCCACGAAAGATCGAATTTAGCCGTACTCTGGTCAAATTTATATGGAGTAAACTCTACATCGCCGAAACTAATGTTAGTATTATCTGTGTTCAACATTGTCAGCATCACGTCAAACAATGGGTTATGACCCAGGTCGCGCACCAGATTCAACTTATCTATTAACCTCTCAAAAGGATAGTCTTGATGCTCATATCCTTCCAAAGCGGTTATCTTAACTTCAGCTAAAAATTCTTTAAAGACTTTCTCTGCAATCGGTTGATTTCGCATGGGTAGCGTGTTAACAAACATACCGATTAACTTTTCTAAGTCGGGATGAGAACGCCCAATCACTGGAGAACCGATTATTATATCATTCTGACCAGTATATTTGGCTAACAGCACGCTGATAACTGCTAAAAGTATCATGTATAGTGTAACATCGTATTCTGATGCCATTGTTCTCAACTTCTCTGTCAAATCCTCATCCAGAACAAATTCGTATTCCGCACCTTGATAACTGACCTCTGCGGGACGAGGATAATCCAATGGCATATTCAGTACGGGAATCTCACCTACAAAACTATTTAACCAATACTCTTCCTGTTTTTTGATTAATTCAGTTTGCAATAGTTGATTTTGCCATACTGCAAAGTCTGTGTATTGAATTGGTAATGGCTGTAGCGTCTTAGCATGGTATAGTTGAATCAGATCTTCTACTAATATCTCCATACCACGACCATCTGTAATGATATGGTGCATGTCGAATAAGAATATGTCTCCAGATTCTCGCCTAATTAAAGCAGCTCTAAATAATCCTGGTTTAGATAGATCGAATGGTCGGATAAAATCTTTGATCAAATCTTCGACTCCTTTTGTGACTGCTGATAATATTGTAAAATCTACCTCGATATTCTCATATACCCTCTGAACAGGTTCACTACCCTGCAGTTCAAACCCAGTTCTTAAAGATTCGTGATGTTCAACTAATTTATCAAAAGCTTCTTCTAACTGCTTCTGATATAATTCTCCTTTTACTAGCAATGCTGTGAAAATGTTATAATTAATACTTTTCTCCGCCATCTGATTCAGTACAAACATCCGTTTCTGAGCAGAAGATAGTGGATAATACTCCCTTGGTTCCACCTTTGCAATCATCTCATAAATATTCTTTTCAGCAGCTTTAATCTGTTCTGCCATCTCCCACAGAACAGGATAATTAAAGATAATTTTAACAGGAAGTTTTACATCAAATTCCTTATAAATTTGTGAGGTTAGAGTAATTGCACGTAAAGAATGACCTCCCAAAGCGAAAAAATTATCCAGAACACCTATCTTCTCAATTCCCAAAATCTCAGCCCATATCTGTACCAGTCTTGCTTCCACTCTATCTATTGGCCCTACATATTCTTCTACTCCTGTAGATCCCAGATTATCCACTGGTAAAGCTTTCCGATCTACTTTTCCGTTATGGGTTAAGGGAATAGCCTCTAATTGAAGATAATAAGTAGGTATCATGTAATCTGGTAAACTTTGATGTAAATATTCTTTTAACTCCTTAACACTCAATTCACGGCTTGCAGTAAAATAAGCACAGAGGTATTTGATATCCTTCACATCTGTTCTATCAATTACTGCTGCTCCTGTCACTTCTAGGTATTCTAAAAGTTTGTTCTCTATCTCACCCAGTTCAATTCGATAACCACGGATTTTCACCTGATGGTCACTTCTACCCATAAATTCTACATTCCCGTTTTTTTGCCATCTGCCCAGATCACCTGTCTTATACATCTCATAACCTGGCATAAATGGGTTTGGGATAAAACGGACAGCTGTCTGTTCTGGATCATCTAAATACCCTCGAGAAATACCCTCACCTGATATATAAATCTCTCCTACCACTCCTACAGGTACTGGTTGTAGATTTTGATCTAGAATGTACACTTTCTTATTGGCTAATGGTTTACCAATTGGGATAGAACTAACTTCGTCTAATTTATCCCTTTCTATTAGAAATGCTGTTGTGTCTACACAACATTCCGCCGGTCCATATATGTTCGTAATCTGTGGCTTAGGTTCACCACAGGCATTTAAAAAATCTTTGACAATCTGAACTGACAGCGCTTCCCCACCAATTATATAGTGCTTAACTCCTGGCTTTTCAGCAAATTTACAGGCCGATTGTAAAAGATAAATATGTGCAGGTGTACCATCTGATATATCAATACTATATCGATTATAATATTCCACCAATCTTTCGCCATCTCTTCTGATATCTTCTGGTGTGATAAACAGAGTATGTCCCAGTAATAGAGCAGCAAAAAACTGTTTTATCGCAGCATCAAAAACATATGGTGCAAGTAAAGCAATGTTTAAATTGTCTGAATGAAGAGAGTATATGGATTCATAAAGACCTGTCACCAGATTTGAAACACTTCTGTGGTCGATCATTACCCCTTTTGGGATACCTGTGGAACCTGATGTGTAGATAACATATGCCAGATCTTCTGGATGAGTTAGACACTCCAGATTATGCACCTTCTGATTATATACATCTTGATCATTCAAATCCACCACTTCTACCGAAAGATTAAATTTGTCCAACAAACTTCCTTGAGTGACCAGAATCTGCTCACTTTTGCTCACCATATACTGTATTCTGCTTTCAGGGAATTTGGGGTCTATTGGCATAAAGACCCCACCCGCTTTAATAATCCCCATGATTCCAATAACCATCTCCACCGAACGCTCTGTCATTAACCCAACTATTGAATCGCTTTTCACACCTTTACTCCGAAGAATTTGAGCAACCTGGTTAACTTTCTTATCCAGTTCCAGATAAGTTAGGGTGTCATTATCATACACTACTGCTTTCCTATCTGGATTACGCTTCACTTGTTCGACGAATAGTTGAACGATTGTTTTCTCCTTAGCAAAGTCAGTCTGGGTCTGGTTAAAACCTTCGATTAGGTGATACTTCTCTTCCGCTGTCAAAAGACTTAGTTCAGCGATTATTCTTGAAGGATCGTTAACAATCTCTCTAGTAATATTTATCAAATGTCCTGCCAACCTTTGTATTGTTTGACTCCTAAAAAGATCAGTAGAATAAATAAGTCTAACCCGCAAATCCTTCTCCCGAGAAATCACATTCCACGAAAGATCGAATTTAGCCGTACTCTGGTCAAATTTATATGGAGTAAACTCTACATCGCCGAAACTAATGTTAGTATTATCTGTGTTCAACATTGTCAGCATCACGTCAAACAATGGGTTATGACCCAGGTCGCGCACCAGATTCAACTTATCTATTAACCTCTCAAAAGGATAGTCTTGATGCTCATATCCTTCCAAAGCGGTTATCTTAACTTCAGCTAAAAATTCTTTAAAGACTTTCTCTGCAATCGGTTGATTTCGCATGGGTAGCGTGTTAACAAACATACCGATTAACTTTTCTAAGTCGGGATGAGAACGCCCAATCACTGGAGAACCGATTATTATATCATTCTGACCAGTATATTTGGCTAACAGCACGCTGATAACTGCTAAAAGTATCATGTATAGTGTAACATCGTATTCTGATGCCATTGTTCTCAACTTCTCTGTCAAATCCTCATCCAGAACAAATTCGTATTCCGCACCTTGATAACTGACCTCTGCGGGACGAGGATAATCCAATGGCATATTCAGTACGGGAATCTCACCTACAAAACTATTTAACCAATACTCTTCCTGTTTTTTGATTAATTCAGTTTGCAATAGTTGATTTTGCCATACTGCAAAGTCTGTGTATTGAATTGGTAATGGCTGTAGCGTCTTAGCATGGTATAGTTGAATCAGATCTTCTACTAATATCTCCATACCACGACCATCTGTAATGATATGGTGCATGTCGAATAAGAATATGTCTCCAGATTCTCGCCTAATTAAAGCAGCTCTAAATAATCCTGGTTTAGATAGATCGAATGGTCGGATAAAATCTTTGATCAAATCTTCGACTCCTTTTGTGACTGCTGATAATATTGTAAAATCTACCTCGATATTCTCATATACCCTCTGAACAGGTTCACTACCCTGCAGTTCAAACCCAGTTCTTAAAGATTCGTGATGTTCAACTAATTTATCAAAAGCTTCTTCTAACTGCTTCTGATATAATTCTCCTTTTACTAGCAATGCTGTGAAAATGTTATAATTAATACTTTTCTCCGCCATCTGATTCAGTACAAACATCCGTTTCTGAGCAGAAGATAGTGGATAATACTCCCTTGGTTCCACCTTTGCAATCATCTCATAAATATTCTTTTCAGCAGCTTTAATCTGTTCTGCCATCTCCCACAGAACAGGATAATTAAAGATAATTTTAACAGGAAGTTTTACATCAAATTCCTTATAAATTTGTGAGGTTAGAGTAATTGCACGTAAAGAATGACCTCCCAAAGCGAAAAAATTATCCAGAACACCTATCTTCTCAATTCCCAAAATCTCAGCCCATATCTGTACCAGTCTTGCTTCCACTCTATCTATTGGCCCTACATATTCTTCTACTCCTGTAGATCCCAGATTATCCACTGGTAAAGCTTTCCGATCTACTTTTCCGTTATGGGTTAAGGGAATAGCCTCTAATTGAAGATAATAAGTAGGTATCATGTAATCTGGTAAACTTTGATGTAAATATTCTTTTAACTCCTTAACACTCAATTCACGGCTTGCAGTAAAATAAGCACAGAGGTATTTGATATCCTTCACATCTGTTCTATCAATTACTGCTGCTCCTGTCACTTCTAGGTATTCTAAAAGTTTGTTCTCTATCTCACCCAGTTCAATTCGATAACCACGGATTTTCACCTGATGGTCACTTCTACCCATAAATTCTACATTCCCGTTTTTTTGCCATCTGCCCAGATCACCTGTCTTATACATCTCATAACCTGGCATAAATGGGTTTGGGATAAAACGGACAGCTGTCTGTTCTGGATCATCTAAATACCCTCGAGAAATACCCTCACCTGATATATAAATCTCTCCTACCACTCCTACAGGTACTGGTTGTAGATTTTGATCTAGAATGTACACTTTCTTATTGGCTAATGGTTTACCAATTGGGATAGAACTAACTTCGTCTAATTTATCCCTTTCTATTAGAAATGCTGTTGTGTCTACACAACATTCCGCCGGTCCATATATGTTCGTAATCTGTGGCTTAGGTTCACCACAGGCATTTAAAAAATCTTTGACAATCTGAACTGACAGCGCTTCCCCACCAATTATATAGTGCTTAACTCCTGGCTTTTCAGCAAATTTACAGGCCGATTGTAAAAGATAAATATGTGCAGGTGTACCATCTGATATATCAATACTATATCGATTATAATATTCCACCAATCTTTCGCCATCTCTTCTGATATCTTCTGGTGTGATAAACAGAGTATGTCCCAGTAATAGAGCAGCAAAAAACTGTTTTATCGCAGCATCAAAAACATATGGTGCAAGTAAAGCAATGTTTAAATTGTCTGAATGAAGAGAGTATATGGATTCATAAAGACCTGTCACCAGATTTGAAACACTTCTGTGGTCGATCATTACCCCTTTTGGGATACCTGTGGAACCTGATGTGTAGATAACATATGCCAGATCTTCTGGATGAGTTAGACACTCCAGATTATGCACCTTCTGATTATATACATCTTGATCATTCAAATCCACCACTTCTACCGAAAGATTAAATTTGTCCAACAAACTTCCTTGAGTGACCAGAATCTGCTCACTTTTGCTCACCATATACTGTATTCTGCTTTCAGGGAATTTGGGGTCTATTGGCATAAAGACCCCACCCGCTTTAATAATCCCCATGATTCCAATAACCATCTCCACCGAACGCTCTGTCATTAACCCAACTATTGAATCGCTTTTCACACCTTTACTCCGAAGAATTTGAGCAACCTGGTTAACTTTCTTATCCAGTTCCAGATAAGTTAGGGTGTCATTATCATACACTACTGCTTTCCTATCTGGATTACGCTTCACTTGTTCGACGAATAGTTGAACGATTGTTTTCTCCTTAGCAAAGTCAGTCTGGGTCTGGTTAAAACCTTCGATTAGGTGATACTTCTCTTCCGCTGTCAAAAGACTTAGTTCAGCGATTATTCTTGAAGGATCTTCTATCATTTGTGTTAATAATCTAGTACAATACTGGTATAGGTGATGAATCACATCATGATCATACAACCCAAGTTTATATGAGAAAATCAAATTAATCCCATTAATAGTCCTAACCTGAAAACTTAATGGAAACTCAGATTGTTCTTCAAGTATATAGTTTTCTACTAGTAACTCTCCTTGAATGGCATCAATATATTTATATAAGGGATAATTCTCTACCACCACTATAGATTCAAAAAGTTTATCGTTAGCTTCAATCTGACTCCATGATTTTATATCTTGCAAAGAAGCATGAGAAAAACTCTGACAAAAAGTTAATTTCTCTTTGATTAGTAACATCAGATCTCTAATCGTCTTCTTCTCATCTATCTTAATTCGCAAAGGAATAGTATTGATAAATACTCCCACTATATCTTCCACACCCGACAAGTTTTCTGGTCTTCCAGAAACAGTAATTCCAAATGTTATATCATCATTTTGTGAGTTAAATTTATATAATAAAATTGCCCATAACGTATAAATGAACATACTTAAGGTTAATCCATCTTGCTGCAAAAAGTCATTAACCTTCTCTTCCATGTCAGTAGAAAGTTTTTCATAATATTTCCCAACCTGCCTGATCTCTTTTCCTAACCCTTTGGTTAAAGGCAAACTTGTTTTCGTATTTAAATCTTTTAAATAATTCTTCCAATATTCACAGTATGACTGAAGTTCAATATCATTAAGAAACTTCAGATATTGCTCAAATCTGGTTTTATTCTTACGGGCAGGAGGCTGACCTTGTTTTAAGCTATAATAAGTAGCAAAAAATTCTTTCAAAATAATACCCATACTCCAACCATCATAAATAATGTGATGATTACTAACAATCATCTCATAACTTTCTTCTTCTAACTTGCATAAATAGACTCTAAAAAGAGGTCCAATCTGCAAATCATATTTATGAACGCGATCCCGTTTTTTAGTCTTGGCTAATTGGATTTTCTTCTGGGATAAGTCAGCTAGGCCAGATAAATCAATCCTCTCGATCATAATATCAATCTCTTTTAAAACGATTTGCACTGGTCTATTTAGTTTCTCCCAGGCAAAAATTGTACGTAGCATCTCATTATTTCCAATAACAAACTCCCAGGCTTTTTTAAATAGTAAAGAATCAATACATCCCTTCATAGTTAAGCTTAATTGCACAAAATATTCTTCACTTCCCTGGTTATTTAAATATGCAAACAAAATACCTTGTTGCATATTACTAAGAGATAAAATATTCTCAACGTTTTTTTTGATATTTTTTAAATTTTCCATCTAAGACCCCTCCACAATATAACTTAAAATAAGAAATGTATCTATATCATAATCAAAATATTTGAAATGTGTTCTAAAACCTTGACATTTAGAACACAATAAAAATTTGTTATATTCAAAATTAATTTCTATATAAATCTAACATGGTACTTTTTAATTTAATACCTGGTACACTCTAAATTGCAATGCTAATCTACATTGCTTGCTCCAGACAATTGAAAAAAAGGGAGCAGTGAAAAAATTCAAAATCTCCCACAACCCCCTAATCATAGCATCGAAAATCTACTTCACAAATCATCTAACCTATTTAGCAACTGAACTACAGTGTTCAATTACATTATGGAGATTGTTAACAAAATCATTCATCAACTTTTGTGCAGTCTCTGCATGATATTTCTTTTTACTATATCTCAGATACAAGTATAATTGACCTGAGTATAATGTACCTGTAAAAGTAAGGCCAAAAATTACTGGGTTGTTTTGATCTTCCTGATCACCAAAAGGTTCTGATGCTACGGTAAATAAGGTACTATCCACTTCGTTATCAACACGTCCTAAATAGTTAAAGCAGATTCCAGCTGATCGATTAATATCTGGAATATTTTCTGAGGTACAATACTTCAGTACCCCATAACCAATTCCCTTATATGGTACTGTGCGCAAATTATTTTTTACATTCTGAATTACATCTTCTACTTGGTCAACTTCACACAAATCAAACCGCACTGGGTAAATTGTCGTAAACCAACCAACAGTTCTGGAGATATCGATCTCTGGACAGATATCTTCTCTTCCATGACCTTCTAAATAAACTATCGGTTTATCAAGTCCAGAGTGATTCTTGATAGTCATTGATAATGCTGACAACAAAATATCATTGATCTCAGTCTGGTAAGCTTGATGCGTTCTAGTCAATAGTAATTCAGTATCTTCTTCAGATAGCTTTCCTGTAACAACTGCTGAATTAGCAATGGTATCTGGGCTTTGGTCAAGATCAACAGGGAAAGTATAATCACTGGTTAACATATCAATCCAGTATTCCTTCTCTTGTTGAATCTCATCAGTTTTAGCGTATGTGTATAACTCTTCTACCCATCTTTGATATGAGGAAGTCTTCAATGGTGGATCTACTTCTCCTCGCTCTACTAGTTGTGAGTAAAAATCACCTAAATCTTCACAGAGAATTCTGAGTGATACGCCATCAGATACTACATGATGAGGAGCTAAAAGCAATCGCTTACCCCTTTCTCCTAAATCTAAAATACATGCCTTTAACATTATTTCATTTTCAATGTCATAACTACTCATTATTTTACTGCCATGTGCATCAATCTGCTTTTTTTGTTCTTCGGCTGATAAATCACTCAAATCATAAACTGGTAACTCAAACTCCAGATCTAATAGATCATTATTATGGAACAGAACTTCTCTCATTGGATCATAATTCAAACGCAGAGCATCATGATGTTCAGTTAATTTATGCATGGCTTTTTTCATCATGATAACATCTAATTCAACATGAACATTTAACAAGATAGCAAAACTATGATGTGTAGCATTAAATCCTTCCATAGAGAAGGCTGCCTGATGGACTGGTGCTAACATCACATCTCCTTCGACTAGGCTCTGTTGATTCATGGAACCAATTGGCCTACTTTCCAGGACAGATGCAATCTCTTCAATTACTGGGCTCATTAAGAAATCTTTAATTTTGCAATTATAGCCCTTCTGATTAATCTTTGCTACTACCTGCATAGCCTTAATTGAGTCTCCACCAATCTCGTAGAAATTAGTTCTTCTGCCGATCTTATCTGTATTTAATACCTGAGCCCAGATATCCATCATTTCTCTTTCTATATCACTTACCAGAGTCATTCCTTCTTCTTCAGCTCTTAAAACTTCAGGATGCGGAAGACTCTTTTTATCGATCTTACCATTAAGAGTTAATGGCATCTTGTCCAGCTGAATAAAGTAAGATGGGATCATATAGTCAGGTAACATTAATTTCAGATTTTCTTTAATATCATAAGCTGAGATTTCACTATCTGCTACAAAATAAGCCAATATGATATAATCATCATTAGTTTCTGGCTTACTTACAACAGCTACTTCTTTGATACCTTTGTACTTTAATAAATGCTTCTCAATCTCACCTAACTCAATCCGATAACCTCTAATTTTCACCTGTTCATCATATCTGCCTAAAAATTCAAGGTTACCATTAGATAATCTTCTCGCTTTATCTCCAGTCCGATAAAGCACTCTATCAGGTACTAGTGGAATTCTAACAAATCTCTCTTTAGTTAACTCAGGATGATTAATATATCCTCTAGCAACGCTTTCACCAGCAATATAAATCTCACCTGGAACACCTAGTGCTACTGGTCTTTGATATTTATCTAAGAGATAGATTTGTACATTGTCTATCGGTCCACCGATTGGTACAGAAACTCCTGTATCACTCTCTGGATTGAATTTATAGACTATACAACCCACTGTGGCCTCAGTAGGACCATATTCATTGTATATCTCTAAATTATTGTTGAATTTCTTCATAATCTTTCGGGTCAGATCTGCTTTCAGTTCCTCTCCCCCAACAATCATCCATTTAATGCCAGATTTTTTGATGTTCATCTCCTGAATAAACCGCAAGTGTGATGGGGTCATTTTAATAGCCTGGACTTTGTCATCTTCAATCATAGCAGGGATCAATAGCTCATTTTCTCTTTGAGCATAGACAACTAGAGTGTTACCCGAGATAATTGGTAAATACATCGAAGTAACCGTCAAATCAAAGGATATAGCTGAATATAATGGGAAGTCCATCTTCTCTCCTCTGACATAAGTCTGGTCTGCCCAATTCAGATAGTTAACTAGATTACGGTGTTCAACGGCAACTCCTTTAGGATTCCCGGTTGAACCAGAAGTATAGATTAGATATGCTAGATCCTCAGGTTTATTTATATTTTCCAATCTCTCTGCCGACTCTTCTTCAATCAAATCAGCTGAACGATCCATGAAGATAATGTCACGACTGAACATATCTACCGGAACATTAGCTTTATCTTTAACATAAGCTACACCAGCAATCTTTTCTAGTTCATCTTCACTAGGTAGTTTACCATTATTCTCTATTATCTTGCCGATAATTTCTGCAAAAGTCATTTCACCTTCGCCCAATACTACCACATCAACATTCTTATCTTGCAAGATCTCTGTATAACCACTAGAAGCATATGGACCACCAGCGATAATTGGGATATCGATACCCCATTGTCTAATCATTGAGATGGCTTTATGGAAAAAACCACGATATATGGTCATACTTCTCGCACCAATTACATCAGGTTTAAAATCTTTAATTAACTTACGTAGCTCATCATAACTATTGAAATCCATATGAGATTTACATACCTTACCATGTACTTTGTCACCATATTTTTCCTTACAATAAGTCATTAGATAAGTTAGACCTAATGGGGCTTCTTTTAACTCCTCACCAAAGGCCTTATACGACTCTCCTGTGAAGAACTGAGACAAGTCGAGGAGGAGAACCTTTAAAGCTCCAGGTTTGTAGGTATCTACCTTCAGATGTTTTTTGATATCATTGTCAAAATTAGGAACGGAGAAATCTGGTGCCTCAGTTTCTATTTTGATTTCATTTGGAGATATCCCCGCAAAGTCAAGGATATCTGTAAAGGTTTTAATCCGTTTTGGCAAATAACTGTCATATTTTAATACCATCTCACGTTCTGTCATCAATTTCCGCTGTTCTGGTAAAACCCGTAACAATCTATCTTTGTTCAAGAAATAGTTGTTAAAGAAATCTGCCTGGAATTCATGAACAAAAGATTTGGAGAAAGGTAATGTTTCTGTAACTTCAAAGAAGGCAGTCTCTAAAGAACGATCAATACTTTCTTTACTGACCCCATTATCCATAGCTAATTTAGCCATATCTGTATTGGGGAAAACTTTTAAAATATTAAGCGATGGAAAATGTAGCCATTTCAAACTCTTAATAAAATCTAAGGTCATTAATGCTTCTTCCTCAGTCTCTGTTGGGAAACCCATCATAAAGAAACAATCAGAGATAACATTTGGATATTTATCCAGTATATATGACAAATTATCATGTAATTTATCAATGTTAATATTTTTATTGATGAGCTTTTGAATTCTCGGCGAACCCGATTCTAAAGCCATAGCTATATTCACAACTCCAGCTTCAACCATCATATCAATGTAATCTTTAGTCAAAATATCTCCTCTTAATCCATTGGGAAAGAAGATTTGAATGTCTAAATTTTCACTGATCACAGATTCAAAGAATCTGGTACTGTTTTTTACATTAAGGTTAAAGATATCGTCTAAGAAGACGATTCTCCTAACACCACAATCATAGTACATTTTAATCTCTTCCAAGATATTTTCAGCCGATCTATAAACATGATTCTTTGGCCAAATACGATGACAATACGCACATTTATAAGGACAACCTCTAGTTCCTTGAATCGAGATATAATGTCTTCCTGGTGATTGACCTAGGAATTTATGATATTTTTTGTACTCAATATATGTACGATTAGGGAATGGCAAGCTATCAAAATCCTTAATCTGAGGACGGACACTGGAGGTTACAGGTTGGATTTTCCCTGAACTGGTGTCCATGAAATAAGTAAGATTGTACACTTTAACTATGCCTTCGGTGGTCAAAAGCATAACTGCGTTACTATCGTTCAACATAAACTTAATACGCTCTTGAGGAGTATCAGGATCTATTGGGAGATATGCTGCTCCCGCTTTTAAGACACCAAGAATAGCAATTACCAGATTGTGTGACCGATGGGACATAACCGCGACAATTTGATCTGGTTTAACACCTCGTTTACGGATAAATCTAGCTAATTTATTTGCCCTGGCATCTAACTCCTTATAGGTTAACTGTACATCCTCAAAAGTAATCGCAATAGCATCTGGAGTTTTCATAACCTGTTTTTCAAATAACTGATAAACAGTCTCACTTTTGACATCATCGGAGTTAAAAAGCAACTGTTGCAACTCTTCTGGTGAAAGCATATTAATTTCTGCTATCTCCATATTTGAATGTTCAACGATGTCCTTGAGAATATTTACAAAATGCCTAGACACCTTCTCGATGGTCTCTTTCTTGAATAGCCTAGTGCTATAATCAATCCTAATTCCTATGCCATATTCAGTCTCAATTCCAGTAAAAGATAAGTCTCCTTTGGAAATTTTGTAGTCGAAATCAATTGGTTTAAATCTCAGACTAAAATAAGACTCTTCCTTAACTTGTATAGACTTAAAGGCAAATTGAGTATCTGTCAATGGATTTCTACTCATATCCCGTTGCAGGCTTAGTTGGTCAACCAAGGTCTCAAATTGATACATCTGATTGGCTATAGCCTTGAAGCAACAATCTTTTACCTCAGATAAAAATTCTAAAAATGTTTTCTCTCCTTCAGGTTGAAGTCTCAGAGCCAGAGTGTTCTGCAACATACCAACTGTATTCTGCAGTTTTTGGTGTTGTCTAGAGGCAATAGTGCTACCAATTATTATATCTTCTTGTCCGGTATATTTGGCCAAAAGCACATTGTAGGTAGCAAGCATTAACATATATAGAGTGACATCTTGTTCATCTGCTAGTTTTTTTATCTTTTCTGATAAGTTCTGATCTATTCTCAAATAAACTGTGTCACCTTCAAAAGTCATCACAGATGGTCTGGGATAATCAGTAGGCATATTTAAAACTGGAATCTCGCCAGAAAAAGTATCTAGCCAATAATGTTCAGCATCTTTTATCTGCTCTGAGTATAAGAATTCATTCTGCCATGCTGCAAAATCTTTATACTGAATCTCTAATGCTGGAAGTTCTTCGCCTCCATAAAGTTTTAGAATATCTCCTAATAAAATAGTAATAGAGATCTCATCAGTAATTATGTGATGAATATCAAATAAAAATAAATAATGATCTCCCATATCTCCCAGACCAACTCTAAGTAAAGGTGCACTGCTTAAATCAAAAGGTCTAACAAAACTACTGATAATAGTGTCAAGATCTTTATCATCGGTATCAAGATATTCGACTTTAAAATCAACATCCTCATCAATTTTTTGAACAGTTTCACCATCAAAAATCTCAAATGAGGTTCTCAATGACTCATGACGGTTTACAAGTTTTTGCATAGCTTGATCAAACTTATCAATGTCCAATTCACCCTCAATTTTTATAGCAAAAGGCATATTATAACTGATTCCACTATTCTCCAGTTCATTTAAAAAATAGAGTCTCTTTTGAGCTGGAGATACAGAATAATACTCCTGTTTTGCTATTGGCTTAACGTTTAAGTTGTTCTCTTCCTCATCATTCTTACATTGTCTCAACCCTAAAGTAGTTGGGATGTCTATAACATTATTGAAAGTATAATCATTCTTAGTAAAGATCTTTGCAACCATTTGTATTGCCTGCAGGGAGTGTCTCGCTGACTCTAAATAACTATCATTCATTCAATGTCTCTCCTTTCTACAATCTAATTATTCTCAAATTTTTTCTCAGGATCATAATTTTAATAAAATATCCCAAATAACTATCGACATTTGATCAATAATAGAAAATAATATTAGCATTTTTATATTTTTTTATATAAAATGGATTTTCTCTGTCAAAAAAATATCAAAATAAATTTTTAGTTCCCACCTCCCTTTATGGTTTAGTATCATAAATGATCCATGAGAATTGAATTAACCGAGATTTAAAAATTACAATTTTGTTGTAATCCTTTTATTATTCTGATATCCTGATCATCAGTTTCTCCAGTAAATTTTTTACGGAGAAGTAGATTAAAGATTTGAACAAAATTTGAAAATTGATCAATACTCATGCCTTTTCCCATCAGATAGGGAATAATCCAGAAGTCAAAATTATATTGAGGAAGCCACTTAGAATCCTTAATAGTGAGAAATATATCATCAATCCATTGGCTGGCCTGTTTTGAATCCATTGTTGAATGACTCCATTCAAAGCTTTCCCCCACTATACCAAACTTCTCCTGTCGTTGAAAGATTGGGGTGATAGGGTCGCAGTACCACATCTGTACTCGATAAAAGTCAGGTTTAGTTGTCTCGATAAATTCAATAGTTTCTCTAACTGTCTCTTCAGTCTCCCCCGGAAATCCAACAATAAAAGAGGCAAAAGTCAAAATTCCTGCTTTTTTTAGTAAGTTAATTCCTCGACGATATTCATCAATAGTAGCACGTTTATTCATTAAATCCAAAATTTTGGAACTCCCTGATTCAATTCCCAAAAACACACCTTTACATCCACTTTCTTTCATCAACTTCACAGTCTCTTCATCAATATTTTGACAACGTAAGTAAGAAAACCAAATATAATTGTAATTGTTGCGTATCATCATCTGACAGATCTCTTGAAAACGTTTCAGTGGTACATTGAAAGTATCATCAATAAAAGCAATATTTTTTACATCCCCTAACTTTTTCAAATGGACTAATTCTTTCTCTACTGCTGCAACTGTCGAATATGTATATTTGCCACCTCTAATGGGATATCCACAGAAAGCACAACTATAAGCACATCCTCTAGCAGTCCTTAACTGTACAGTTCTTCCTAACTTTACAGGATCAAAAATATCCCAGTATATACTGTTTTCATCTAATTCGATCTCTTCCATACGTCGCTCTGTTTGCACAAATTCCCTACCTTTCTTATAAGCAATATTATTAATCTTACCTAAAGGTTTTTTGTTAACCACAACATCAACAATCTTACATAACTCAGCTTCACCTTGCGAACTATTAACATAAATATCTCCACCAAGGGAACTTAGTATATATTGTAATGTATCTGCATCACACATGTTAAATTGATTGCCTATATATGGGCCACCAATAATGATCTTAACAGTACTGTTACGTTGTCTTATAAAATTTATAATTTCAATGATTGGCATTGGCGAAACATAAAAAGTTGTAGTTATCGCAACTGTTTTAACATCCTGTTTTAATAACTCCGCAAATTTATCCTTTTCAGCTTGAAAGATGTTGATATATTCTGTCTCAAAGCTTCGCCGTTCAAGATAACTTCTTAAATATGCTACTGCTAGATTAAGTGGTTCAGCACAGTTTAAGTTACTCTCAATTCCTTTGACCTCTGATCTAATCTTATTTAATAATCGAACTGGAGGATATAACTGACCTTGGAATTCTATAAAATTCAAATCCAAATCCTTATATGCACCAGAATTCGTACCCATTCCTCGTAAAACCGATTCATACTGATCAAAATCGAGGTCATTATACCCTACCAATAAACAATCAATCCTTTCACTTTCCATATTACGCCTCCTAACATAATTGAATTTAAAAATCAAAGTCAGCATCTAATAGTTGATTATCAACTTTTTGAGTATAAAGCTCAGCTGTGGTATTTGGTATCCCTGTATCCAAATCAGACTTTTGTGATCGAGAGATTATGCGCAGATTCTCATCGTTAATTCTTTCTTTAAAACCATTATCGAAGTCCTCGTTGTCGGGTTTGGAAACATAATTGAACTGTATATTTACCTTACCATTAATCACAGTAGGAACAATTTCGAACAAACTTCTTTCAAAACTTAAATCTTGAACTATATCATTTATAATCCAAGTATCCCCTCCTAGCCATGGTTGATTATAAAGATGCTCAAAATTAAGTAATATCTGACTATCCACTATATCCTCATTTAACACCAATTGTTGTAATGATCTTTTTAATGTTTCAATATCATGGAAATCCATTGAAGCAAAGTTAACGGTAAAGTCAGTTTTATACTGCAAAGAACCATTTTTATTTTACCATAAACATAGGGATAGTTTACACAATTTTAGATTACATTTATTTACATTTAGATTAACTAGTCTAAAAAACTCTTTTCTTCTTGACAATCATTATTTTAGAGGGGTGCTTTGCTTTTTTTAGTTCAAAAACTGATATAATACTGATTCGCGATGCTAAAAAGGAGTATACTTCATAAAGGGTATTATACCCATTTTTTAAAACAATAATTTTCTAAATGAAATTATTATATAAACCCGCTTTATTCACAAAAAACTAAATAAACCTTTTGCGTAGTTGCTATATCAGTGAATGTAGCTAATCTTACTTTTTACCTAACAGGTGAAAAGAAAAAAAGTAAACTTATATAGAAAAGAACCCCGTTTTCTGATAAAAGTTAAATAACCAATAAAAATCCACAGAAAAGGAGTTCTTTCTATGAATAGTTAATGCATAATACACTAAATTTTAACAAAAATATTACAATGAATTATGATGGAGGAAACTTATCCTTGGATACAGGGCTGTTAATCCAACGTAGTTTTGATGAAGCTATTGGTTTTTCAAAGCTTATTGAAAAAGTTTTTACAGGAAATGCTGGTTTTAAACGTACCCAGGCTGATATAATTAAACAGTTAGTTTATACTACTATTGCCGGATACCATAAAGATGATGATTCTGATGAACTTCGTGAAGACCCGATTTTCAAGGAAATTCTCGGGAAATCAACCCTGGCTTCTCAACCGACTATTTCTCGAAAAATCAATGAATTTACTCCAGAAGATCTGGAGTGTTTCAATCAGGTTACATTGGAACTTTTCAAGTCAATCTATCAGCGTAAAACGCCTAAATATGTGATCTTAGACGTTGACTCTACCCATATTAAGACCTATGGAAATCAAGAAGAAACTGCCTTCAACTACCATTACAACGCTAATGGTTATCATCCATTGATGCTCTTTGATGGTATGACAGGGGATCTTTTCCGTGTGGCTCTTAGAAAGGGTAGTGTTTATACATCTAATGGTGTAGTGGAATTCTTAACTCCAGTACTCCAATGGTTTGAAAAGTATTTTCCCCAAATCCAATTAATCCTTAGAGGGGACAGTGGCTTTGCTTGCCCTGAACTTTATGCCTTGCTTGAAGAGTATCTAGTATACTACATTATTCGTTTAAAAACCAATAACCAGCTTTATCAACAATCTCAACATATAGAAAAAGCTTTTTATGAAGCTTTTGAGCAGGACAATTCAAAAAACCATGCACTCTATGAAGATTTTATGTATGCAGCAGGTAGTTGGGATAAGGAACGTCGCGTTGTTTGTAAAGTCAAAAGAAAAGTCGGAGAGCTTCTTCCAGGACATACTTTCATCATAACAAACTTAATTTCTTTTCCACAACGATAACCAAAGCTTATCAAAAACGTGACAACATGGAAAACTTTATTAAAGAAGCCAAATTAGACTTTGGGATGGGAAGTTTAAGCCACACTTCCTTTCTGGCGAATGCTGTCAAGTTAGCGATAAAGGCTTTAGCGTACAACTTAATCAATTTTATGAAGCGATTGATTGTACCGAAAGAACAGGGGAAAAGATGTATGTTAAGTATTAGGAAAATGTTCATTAAAGTAGACAGTCATCATAGCCGATCGAGTCGATACAAAAAGACTCAGATTTGTAGTAGCTATCCTTATAAAAACCTGTTCCATAATCTTTTACAAAAGCTAGCTAGTTGGTGACTTTACATATAGATTGGGATATAATACTCAAACCCATATCAGTCAAGACCAAGGGATTGGTGTATCCATTTTTAGGTCTTTAAAATCTTTCATCAAGTTTAAACGTCAAAAAAGAGCTATAAAAACACTTGACTTAACAAAGTGAAGCTAAAAAACTCGACAAAAGATGTAGTTTCTATGACTTAATTATTCTTTTGAGCCCAATGAATAATTTGGGATAAAATTACTAACATGAAAACTTTTTTATTTTAATAAAGCAATTTTTAAAATTGATAATGATAAGTATAAAATATTGATCTAAAAACAATCTAAAATTTCCCATCATCTTTTTGCCATAAATTAAACAATACCAAAATTTTTTATGAATTAAGTAAGGGTTGCTAAAAAAGCTAAAAACCCTTGGTAACACTAGATTTCGAAGGCAGAAAATGATATAATAGTGCATTAGAAATGCTATATTTCACTAAAAAATCCGTGCACTTAGGAGTGTGATTTTATGTACCGTAAGTCGTCAACTATCACTTTCTCTATAGCCCCCTAAGGAATTTGGACAGCCAGTACGTATATGATATAATTAAATATCAACGGAGATAGAGTAACCTTTCCCATGTACATGGTAAGAGAAATTCAT
>JAENYK010000039.1 GCA_016841825.1 Halothermothrix sp.
TATTGACTTTGGTGTTAACCCGCCATCCTCGTTATGAGTTGACGGGAATCCAGGTAAACTGAGCAATTCTGTTTGACATTCTCTTGCCTTTATTGTAATATTACAATATAATGTTTGGATGGGAGGCACCTGTTTGTGGAAAATTTAGTAGACCAGATGAAGATAATGGAAGAAAAGGCTGAAATCTTAAAGGCATTAGCGCACCCTGTTCGTCTCTGCATCGTCAAAGGATTGATGGATACTAAAGTGTGTAATGTGACATCTATGCAGAATTGCCTTGAAGTTCCCCAATCAACTATTTCTCAACATTTAGCTAAACTGAAAGCATGTGGAATCATTAAAGGCGAACGTGATGGAGTTAAAATTAACTATTCAGTGGCTGATGAAGATACACGTAAGATAGTTCAGGCCATTTTTGAGAAATAATGAACAAACTTAATTCTTTTGTAGCAAATCACGGGTTTTATTTTTGTGCAAATCATTATATAATTCGAATAAACAGATTGAATTTTTGATCGATTTTTTTTAGATGACATATCATATTATCCAAATATTTAAATATATATTTTACAAGGAGGTATTATCATGTCCCGAAAAGTTGTTATTGTTGGTGGAGTTGCCGGTGGTGCAAGTACAGCTGCAAGGTTAAGAAGAGTAGATGAAGATGCAGAGATTATTATGTTAGAGCGTGGCGAACACATCTCGTTCGCTAACTGTGGCCTTCCATATCACATTGGTGAGATAATTGAAGAAAGAAGTAAGCTTTTGGTGCAGACACCTGACGCTATGAGAAAACGTTTTAAAATTGATGTTCGTGTTTTTAACGAAGTAGTCTCTATTGACCGCGAAAACAAAACTGTAGAGATTAAAAATCTTAAAACTCAAGAAACATACACTGAAAGCTATGATATTCTGGTTCTATCCCCGGGGGCTAATCCAATTGCACCACCAATCAGGGGAATTGACCATCCCAATATTTTTACATTGCGTAACATTCCTGATACTGACACAATCAAAGAATTTGTTGATAACCAGAAACCTTCTTCAGCCACCGTAGTTGGCGGTGGATTTATTGGTCTTGAGATGGCAGAAAACTTACACCATCGTGGAATAGATGTTACCATTGTTGAAATGGCAGACCAGGTTATGGGTCCCATTGATTATGAGATGGCAGCACTGGTTCATGAGCACATTCGTTCCAAAAATGTAAATCTAATTTTAAAAGATGGAGTCAAAGAATTTGCGGACAATAAGGGTCAGGTCAAAGTAACATTACGAAGTGGTCTGCTGATTGAGACTGACATGGTTATCATGGCCATTGGAGTTAAACCTGATACTACTTTAGCTAAGGACTGTGGTTTAGAGTTAGGTGACAGAGGCGGCATAAAAGTAAACGAATATCTGCAAACCTCAGATCCATCTATCTATGCCATCGGAGATGCTATTGAGGTTGAAGACTTTGTTACAGGCAAAAATACCTTAATCCCTCTCGCTGGCCCTGCCAACAAACAAGGTCGGATTGCTGCCAATAACATTGCCGGCAAAACAGAAGCTTACAAAAAGACTCAGGGTACAGCTATTGCCAAAGTTTTTGATTTAGCAGTAGCTTCAACTGGTGTCAATGAAAAAACCTTAAAACAAGATGGTATCAAATATATTGCATCAATTACCCATTCTGCTTCCCATGCCGGGTATTATCCAGGTGCTATTCCGCTGTCAATCAAAATTCTCTTTACCCCGAAAGGTAAATTACTGGGAGCTCAGATCGTCGGTTATAACGGAATTGATAAGAGAATTGATGTCCTGGCTACCTGTTTACGTTTTGGTAAAACAGTATTCGATTTACAAGAACTTGAATTAGCATATGCACCACCTTTCTCTTCTGCCAAAGATCCAGTCAATATGGCGGGTTATGTAGCAGGTAACATCATTAACGGAGATACTGATATTGTTCACTGGCATGAAATTATTGATGCCGATCTGACAAAAGTTCAATTAGTTGATGTTAGAACACAATTAGAATGGGATCTGGGAACAATCGAAGGTGCTATCCATATTCCCCTTGATGAAATGCGAGATCGTCTAAATGAACTTCCAAAAGATAAGGAACTCATTATCTTCTGTCAGGTAGGCTTACGTGGTTATCTGGCCACCCGAATCCTTAAGCAAAATGGTTTTACCGGAGTAAAAAATCTTAGTGGAGGATGTAAAACCTATCAACCAGTTTATAAAGAAATAAACCATGATAAATCTTATATTGATTCAATCCCCTGCGGTAACAATAATCAAGTTGCAGATTGTATCGGCAATCCTACAATAAAAAGTGAAGTAAAAACTGTACCAACTAAAAATATTGTCAAATTAGATGCCTGTGGTCTTCAATGTCCAGGCCCAATCATGCAGGTTTTTCAGAAGATGCAAACTCTGGAAGCTGGTCAAATTTTAGAAGTAAGGGCAACTGACCCTGGTTTCGTCAGTGACATCCCTGTCTGGTGTCAGCGGACGGGTAATAACCTTGTAAAACAAGAAAAAGAAGGTAATTGTTTTATCGCCTATATTCAAAAAGGTAGTGACTCAAAAGCGGCAGTTAGTCCAGTAGAAACTGTTACAAATTCACCTCAAGATAAAACACTGGTAGTTTTCAGTGGAGATTTAGACAAAGCCATCGCATCTTTTATCATCGCCAATGGAGCTGCTTCTATGGGTCGTAAAGTTACAATGTTCTTTACCTTCTGGGGTTTAAATATTTTACGAAAAAACAGCAAAGTTAAAACCAAAAAAGCTTTCCTGGATAAAATGTTTGGTATGATGATGCCAAAAGGTAGTAAAAAATTAAAACTATCTAACATGAATATGCTAGGAATGGGTCCAAAAATGATTAGGTTTGTCATGACCAACAAAAATGTAGACTCCCTTGAAACTTTAATTGAACAGGCCAAACTGGCAGGAATTAGGTTAGTAGCCTGTCAAATGTCTATGGATGTAATGGGAATCAAAAAAGAAGAGCTAATTGAGGGAGTAGAGGTAGGTGGAGTCGCCAGTTATCTGGGAGCTGCTGAAGAATCCAATGTTAATCTATTTATTTAAGTTAAAACTTAGGTCATAATTAAAGAAATTTAAAAAAAGATCCACCTTCACATTTCGAAGGTGGATCTTTTTCAGACTGCTTATTCTACACAGGCCTTTGAATAGGTCCCATTATTACTACTGGGGCATCATTTGAATTTTCTACAACACTTTGGCTAACAACACAACTATAAGCCTCTGCACCTACTGGCTTTTGAATTGGGCCTGCTGATACTACTGACGCGAAAAATAAACCAACAACCAATGAAAGAACCAAACATACAATAACCTTTCTCATCTTACAACTTCCCCCTTTCAAAAGTATGATCTGTTAGTTATTACTAACTTTTTAAAACTTTTTGATGTTCTTCAATATCTTTGGCTAACTCTTCAAATTTGAGTGAATATCTCCCTGACCGTATATCACCCTTCTCTTTAAGCATTAATGACAGTTGGTGAAATGTCTCGGCAGCTTCAATCTTTAATTCAACATCTTCCAATTTAGGTGCTGCAATTTCAAAGTAATTCACAGCATCCTCAAAATTACCAATCTTCCTTTGATATAGACCTTCAATAGCTAAATTTCGCAATAATTCAGTTTCTGATACCGTTTCATCATAATCAATGAGAATCTGGTTGGCCTGGTTGATAAACTTCTTGGCCATATGAAAATTCCCCAATTTTATATAGGTTTTAGCCAATTCATTACTAATACAAGCAATATAATACTCATCAACAGTCAAAGACAAAGCTTCTTCAAATGATTTAATGGCGAGATCATACTGATGTTTGTCATAATAGACAATACCCATGTTATTTAATACCATTGCTTTGTCGTTATGTTCACTTACTTCATTAACTTCACCAGTAGAATTACACAATTCCAAAGCTCTACCATAAGCATTTAACGCCTGATCAAGAAAAATCTCATTCTGACTAAAGTTAGCTTTTTTCCAATAGATTAAACCCAGGTCATTTAAGGCACTAATAATTCGGCGCTTGTCATCAATATTCTCAATAACCTCTTTAATGATTGGAATCACCTGATCTAATTTGCCCAGTTCCTGTAATGCTCTAGCAAGTCCGATTTTGGCAATGTAATAGTATTGTCTGGTTAACTTAATGTTCCTTTGTTGAAGATTTTCTAACAAATCCAATACATCTGAATACAGCTTCATAGCATAATTCAAATCTTTCGAAGAGTTGACATAGATGTTTCCCAACATAATCTTATTGGATACAATCTCTTCCCAATCTTCAAGCAATTCTGCACATTGTAAAGCCCGGACTATATACTCTAAAGACTCCTCATAGCGACGTTCATTATAAAGTTTAGCCCGTCCTAGTTCATGGTATTTTGTTAAAAGTTGTTTTATCTTTTCTTGCATTCTATTCCCTCCGAACTAGAAATCCCATAAAATTATAAATATATTTGTCATCAGTTACTGAATTTTGCTTCTTCAATTATAGCATATTTTTCCTGTACAATCAATATCCTTTATGCATAAATAGGACTTTTTTACCCAATAAATTATCTTTTCTACCTTTATCCACGTATTTTCTATTGATAGTACTTAATATGCTTTTTTCTTTATTCTGTAAATAAACAGGTATAAAAAGGCATATTTTTTTCCTTTGTGTCTATTACTTAAAATGAATATTATTTAGAAAATTTTATCAATGTCTTTATAGTATCTTTTATTCTATTCTGTGCATTTTCTGGTTCTTCAATGACCTCTAATATACATTTCTCTGCATAATTTTCAATTATTGAAGTTCCTATCTTATCTATAGCAGCCTTTACAGCCAATATTTGGATCAAAATTTCTTCACATTTTTTGTCCTGTTCAATCATCTTTTCTATTCCACCCAAATGACCTTTAATTGTCTTAATTCGGTTTATTATATCCTTTTGCTGATCTTCCTGGTTCATTATTACACCTCCTCTGCCTATATGTTTTTTGGTACATCTCCCTATAATACCTCTAAATTCAGACAATTTAAAAATCTAAACCTGCTTTCTGATTAAGAAAACAGGCCTAGGTCAGTTATGAATGGGTCAAAATATCCTCTTTATTTAATCTTCCAACCAGATAATCGATCAAAATTCCTAATGTTGTTTCGTTTAATAATAATTTAATTATCCATTCTGGTAGAAAATCTTGTGCCAACTCCTGAATTAACTGGATTGCTTCTTTTTTCTTCTCTGGGCCATCTCCCGGGCGTTCTACAATTGCTATCGCAATTAAAATAAGATTTAGAACATCCCGAATAACCGAAATATACTTCGAGACCATTTCAAATCACCCCACTCCTTTTACCACATATTATTCAGATAAAAGGCAGTCTGTGTTTGACTGGGTATTACGGAGATGGGAAAAATACAATTATAAAATCAACATAATCCTATCATTAATTTTATTATTTCTTACCGTCTATGTACTTCTTTAATTTTCTTAACTAATTACGATATAAATATTTTTTGACAATTCGGTATCATTTATTTCGTTTGATCTTCCTCAAAGCCTTTTTCAGTTCTCCATAAATAACAAAACATATTTCCTCGAAACTCTTAAAATATGTCTCATAAAGCTATCTTTGCCCCGCTTTAGCTATCTACCAGGATAGTATTTGAAAATAACCAGGATAAGGAAAAAAGCCTGATATTATATCCAGACTTTAAATTCTATGGCTCCCCGAGCAGGACTTGAACCTGCGACCCACTGATTAACAGTCAGTTGCTCTACCGACTGAGCTATCGGGGAATAATATAAATTCCCGCAACGACCTACTCTCCCAGAGGGCTACCCCTCAAGTACCATCAGCGCTGGAGGACTTAACTTCTGTGTTCGGTATGGGAACAGGTGTATCTCCTCCGCTATTGTCACGGGAAACTTTGTATGCACTTTTCTGGAGCCGATGACCGGACTCGAACCGGTGACCCCTTCCTTACCATGGAAGTGC
>JAENYK010000016.1 GCA_016841825.1 Halothermothrix sp.
GGCTGATTGCTATTCACTTTTCAAAGGTCATCTCCTGTCGCTTATTGTCGCGACTCTCATATCTTATCATCTCTTTTTAAGATTGTCAAGAACTTTTTAAATTCTTTTTTAAAAAGAACAGTCTAAAAAATATTCAGCTATACTATGTGGGGAATTTTATAAAAACTGCCAGAGATAAATTATTTCAAGGAATTCTACAAGTGTGTTCGTTAGCGAATTCTTTAGTATGTCATATTCCCCATACTAGTATAAAAATAGGGATGACGTAAGTCAAGTATATTCTTCATAAATACACTGCATCACTGTCTTTTAAATTATATCTAAGTTCTATGACTCCCACTTCTATTAAGTGGGAGCTGCCCCATTCTACTTCAAGTAGGGTTTGAATCCCCATAGTTCAGCTTTAGCTGAACGAGTTCACTAGCAAACTGTTTAGGTACTTCGACAATTTTAGTTCAGTTAAACCCGCTTGCAATTTCTAAATAATTCCTATATTATTCTCCTGGTGGTTCATCTGTCACAATTAATTTAATTCGTTGAACATTTACTCTTTCCAAATCCTATCCACTTAAAGATATCAGAAAGCCTATTATCTCGGAATAGTCCACTGCTTTTTCATTCCAAACTTTCCATCTAACAATTTTTTTATAAATTTCAATTATCATATATAATAAATGCCTTTAGTATATGTACTAAGCAAAACCATCAAATCTAAATATAGCTTCCAGAATACATCTGAATCAATGTTCATACCACTGTGCCTGAGATTTCAACAGAGCATGATACCTTCCTTCCAGAATCATCAGTTCTTTGTGTGTACCTTCCTCTACAATCTCCCCTTTTTCCATAACAATAATTCGATCTGCAATTTTAGTAGAACCTAATCTATGTGTCACAAAAATGCTTGTTTTACCAACACTTATCTCCTTAAAAGACTCAAAAACGTTTGCTTCCTCAATTGGGTCAATCGCTGCTGTAGGCTCATCTAATACAATTAGATCATGAGGGCGATAGAGCCCACGTGCTATTGCAATACGCTGCCACTCTCCACCTGAGAGATCTTGTCCGCCGAACTCTCTAGATAAAATAGTTTCTGAATGGATGCTCAAATTGGCTAAACTTACACCCGCCTTGTCAAGAGCATCTTCGGTCATGGCTTTTGATGTAATATTGCTGATCTTAATATTATCTTCTGCCGACAATTTATATTTCACAAAATCCTGAAATACTGCACTAATTCCATTGAATCTGGAAGTATCTGCATAGTAATTCAAAGGCTTATTACCATATTTCACAACTCCCTGTGTAGGATCATATAAACCCATGATTATTTTGGTCAATGTACTTTTCCCTGAACCATTTTCTCCCACAATAGCCAACGATGTTCCTGCTTTTATCGTAAGATTAATATTTTTAAGTGCTTTTTCTTTTGAATTTGGATAGGTAAAACACACATCTTGTAAATGGATGTCTTGAGCTTTTGAGATGGTATTCTTCTTACCTGACCTATCATCGCCTTCAAGAAGTCTCACCAGAAAAGAAGTGTTCGCAATTCCAACTAACGCTTCTCCAATATCACTAATCGCTCTCCTAAACATGTTAGTGATTTTGGAAATCGAATAATATATGGCAGCAAACAGTCCAATTGATATAGTCCCTCTATATACATAATACACTAGCAATGCAAGTACACTTAAGAAACCCGCTGCATTCAACAACTTCATCAACACTGATGTCTTAAGTATGCGTTTTTTTATAGCAATAAGTGCTTTACTGAATTCCCTATTTGACTCAGTAAATAATTGATAGAAATATCCGAAGGAGTCGTTGAGAAAAGTCTCTTTTAAGTACTCTTTTGACAAGATACATCTTTCAAAATACCTGGTTTTTCTTCTCCGATTCGCGATTTTATCCTCAAAATCAAAATTTTGCCTCATCCGGATCAGTTGTAATATTAATGTTGGGATAAAAATCAGCACAATTGTAAATCCCAGCATAGGCTTAATAGAGACAAGATAAACCATCAAACTCAGAATATAGGGCAAATATAGAAATAAGATCTGAACGATTACTCGCAGTCCATTTGGAGCGTCCTCACTACCAAGAGTTGCTTTATGTAGTTCATCAATATTAGCTGCATTTTCAAACTCAATAGACCTCATATGATTAATACGTCCATGATGCAGAAATTTCATATATCCGCTTCCACGTCTCCAAAAATAACCCCTTACCAGATACTCCAACCATTCACCAACAGGAAATAAAACCAGAATTCCCAATAAAACCAGCATCGGCTTATAGATAAGTTCTACCGCAGCTCCAGTGGCAACATTAACTGCGCTATCGAACAATTCCTCTATTGTTATGATTTCAAGAAATCCAAGGCTGCTCATAAATAACGAAGATATCACCAACACAACAAATGTAGCTGGACTGGCACGCCAGGTATATTTAATTAAGTTCGCCAGAATCTTAATAGCAGATATTTTCTTCTCTTTCATACATCTCACTCTGCTTTCTATATAGTTTCGCATAGACGCTATCATTCTTCATCAGTTTCTGATGGATTCCCTTTTCAATGATTCTCCCCTGGTCAAGAACAATAATTTCATCTGTTATTTTCGTGGAACCTAGCCTATGGCTGATCATAAACAGAGTCTTATCATGTGCTATCTCCAAAAAATGTTGATAAATCATACTTTCTGCTGTTGGACTTAAGCTGGCGGTGGGCTCATCCATGATCATAAAAGAGGAATCCTGATACAGTGCACGAGCAATCGCAACCCGCTGCCATTGTCCGCCGGAAATATCAACTCCGTTTTCATAAATTTTACCGAGCAAACTATCTTCTTTCATCGGCAGATCGTGGACTAAATCTTCTAATTCCATCTGTTTAATCACTTTACTAATATCACCTTCCTTGTCATCAAAAGTGATATTCTCCTTAAACGAAACGTAGTATTTAGCAAAATCCTGAGACACTACTGAGAACATTTTACGTAACTCTGCAAATTCATATGATTTTAAATTTTTCCCATTTAATAAGATTTCACCTTCATAATCACGATATAGACCAACTATAATTTTTACTAATGTTGATTTGCCAGCACCATTTAACCCGACTAACGAATACGATTTACCTCTTTGTAAGGACAAGTTAATTCCTTTTAGAATATAGTCTTCAGAATCCGTATATTTAAACCAAAGATTTCGTATCTCAAGGCTTTCAAATGATATATCAGGTAATGTATCACATCCAATATTCTCAAAATCCAATCTGGTTCTCTTCAGCTGCATAAACTCATTAAAATCTTTCGCATATTCATAATGCGTTGAAAATTGCAAAATCAATTCTGATGTCTGAAAAGCAACAATCTTACTTAAATTAATCATGCTGCCTACTATAGAAGTGAACAGACCAACAGACAAAGCACCTCCTGATATTTGTCGTGACAGCACAAATATAATAAATATAGTATACATACTGATCGCGATATTTACCATCGTACTGGCTAATGTTTCCCTTGCCAACACCCTGGTATTATAATTGGATCTATATAGATGTGCCTTTAAAAATCTTTGATTAAGCGTTGGGATAAAGCCAAAAAGGGATCTTTCATTAACTGTTTCCCTGTTTATCAATATTTCTGACAAATAATTCATCTGCCTGGTAATGAATCCGATCTTTTTATCTTCCTGATAAATAACCCTGCCGTTTCTGAAAGTCAAAATAAAAGTTGGGATCATAATAGCTATATATACCAAAACAACCCACCAATTATATACTGCAACAGCATAAAGAACCCCAAATACCTGGATTATTACAGAGATCAAGGTATTGACGGAACGAGTTACCTTTGTGAGCTTTGCTTCTATATCTCCGGTCACTCTTAGTAACAGATCTTGCACTGCAGTTGATTCAAACAGTAAGTAGTCAATGGAAAATTGCTTTTTAATAATATCTGGTTTTAACTTATTCCTCAAACCATCTTCTAACAGATCGTAACTATATTGTCGAAAATCCTGTCCCAGTTGCGAATACAGATAGCCTAGAACCGTCAATCCCAGATAAATAAACATGGTCATCGTTTCTGGGTTTAGAGATATCATTGTCATGGCAGCATCTATAAATTTAGCCACAGTAAATAGCATAAATGGAACCATCAATCCATCAATGATAGTTAGTATCAAACATACTGTAAAATAAATCGGAGAATAGTGTGCACTCAATTTTATTAGAGATAGAATTTTAAATTTACTTTTTAGATAATTTAATTTCATATTAATACCACTCTCCCTCACTCCTCCAAAGCTTCCACTGGAGCCATTCCCGCAGCCTGCACTGCCGGATACAGCCCAGAAAGCAGGCCGATCACCATACTTCCACCAATTGCAAACAAGATCACCCGCAAACTAACTTCCGTCGAAACCACGGTGAACTGTTGGAACAATTGGAGGATGAACTTATCCACTACAAACCGCACACTCCACATAGCCAGAACGATTCCCAACAGACTTCCACTCAAAGACAGTATAACCGACTCACTCAAAACCTGCCTTACAATATTCAACCTATTTGCGCCTAACGCTCTGCGAAGTCCGATCTCCTTCGTTCTTTCCACAATGCTCACCAACATCATACTTAACACACCCACAAAACTGATGATAACTGCGATAAATGCAAAAGATCCGATAAATATCCCAAATTTGACCGTAACCTCTTTCGTAATCTTCAAATCTTCACCGAATATCTCCCGAAACTGAACAAACTCTGGCCCTAAAGGCCCTGGAGTTGGAAAATCCTCAGGAGTAGTCATTATTACTACCATATCCGCTACTTCCTGCTTCCCCTGGATATCTTTATTTGGAGCAAACTTCGCCCATAGATGGTTGAATTTAACCTTTTCAATCCCGATAGAAGTATAGGGCATAAACAAGTGTAACCCCTTTTCCACTAGATGAGGTTGATCCTTAACCAAAAAGACACCAATAACCTCTAATCTCTGTACAACTTTCTCCTCTTCCTTACGATAGATAAACTTACCTACTCCCGATTCTTCACCAAATAACAACCCGTTTGCCAGTTCAGATATTATGATCACATCCTGCTTATTCCTTATATCAAGCTGTTGAAAAAATCTCCCATCAACCAATCGCAGATTCAGTAAACTCTCAAATCCACTGTCCACACCATAAATCTTATCATAAGAGTACCACACTCTATCTATCTCAAAAACACCTGCACCACTCTCCTGAACAATCATTGCAGTTTTAATATTTTCGCTGCCTTTAAGCATCCGTTCAACCATCTCTTTTGTAAAAACTTCCACCTTATAGTTAGTTACATTTTTTGGACTACCATAAAAATACTCATATCTAGCCTCATATACATCAGACTTCTCCAATGTTTCAACTCCACTGATAACATTTGACAAAAAGGTTAACACGATTGTGATAACCGCAACCCCTATACCTATCTGAAGTAGTGATAACAGAGTCCTGACAGGTTGCTTTTTCATCATCTTAAAGATAAACAACAAATTAGTAATCACTCGCCACACCTCCTACTCGCCTTTGATCACATCTACAGGATTTATTTGCGACGCTTGATATGCTGGATACAACCCAAACGCTACCCCAGTAAAAATCGCCAACCCTATTGCCACAAAAACAGTCATCAAAGATAAATATAAAGGAATCTGAATAAATTGTGATAATACCACCAATCCCCCATAGGCTAAGCCAAGACCTATAATCGAACCAAGCAAACCCAATAACACCGACTCTACTAAGAATAATTTAAAGATATCTAGCTTACTGGCTCCCAACGCCACCGATAATCCAATATATTTATTTCTTCGCAAAATCCTGGCCAGCATTAAGTTTAAGATATTGATTGATGCAATTAACAGACCCGCTATGGCAAAAAATCCAATGACCTTGCTTATTAACACATTGGATTTGCTCACCCGATTCTTTTGTAGATAATCCCCTTTAATATACACTTGACCAGCGTAATTATCATCAAGGTATCTCTTCAATCTTCCATAGACTGTTTGCACATTTTCATTTTTGGCAACAGTCACATAGATACAATTCACGTTATCTGTAGTTCTAGACTCCTTTCCCTGCACATCTGTAAAATATGGCACAAAAACGTATCGATTAATCCTACCCAATTCTCCAATCCCCTCAACAACATTAACTCGATCAATAGGTTTAAAATTAACCACTCCAATAATCTGTAACCTCTGATATGTGGACCCAATTGGTTTAACATCATAACCAGGCGGATAGAATGCCTGAGCCAGACTTTTCCCCATAACTGTCACTTCACTAGCTTCACTAACATCATGTTCAGCAAATACACTACCCATCTCAATCTCAGCCTCGATAACCTTAAAATACTCTGGAGTTACAAAGACTATTTTTTCCATATTCCCTTCAGCAGATAGGTCAATTCCAACCTGGGTTCCTAAATCCAAACTCTGCCCTTTCACAAAACTGGATAACCAAATGTATTCTATACCAGGTATATCAGCTTCGCGCAGCTTCAAATAATCATCATACGTTAACTTCAACCGCTCTTCTTCGATTATTCCACCACGCCGGAGATTCTTCAATCCACCCTCACCTGTATCTATCATCGTTGTGAGCTGGAATATTCTAAAGCTAGGTGAATTAACATATTCTACAAATTGTCTTTCATACCCCTCAGTTAATCCAATTACCCCTGTGACTACTGCTATACCCAGAGCTATACCACATATAATCAAAAACGACTCTAAAAAATGCTTCCTAATCTGTTTAAAAGAAAATTGAAACATTTCTATAATTCCCATCTTCACATCCCCCTTCCCAAAGTAGAATCAATCCACTGACCCATACCACGTAAAACTATATCCAAAATCGCTACTAAATTTTCCTTCAATGCTTTCAAAGAGATCTCACCGATTCTCGCCAAACTTTCCCCTTGAGACATAATGTTTATTGTTCCACCTTAGTTTCAATAACCATATTCCAAATCTCCTCTGCAACTTCACTAACTTCTTTTCCTATAGTCTTAACTTCGATTCCGATATCACCAGATTGATTTGCTGCAGCAAGGATCTGGTTTAATTCAAGATAACGTTTCAATTCCCATTCTTTTTGGTCTGTACTTCTCTTCATGATCCTTTCCTTCTGTTCAGAATCAGAACATGTGAGATAAAAAGTCTTCACCAGACAATTCAAGGCTACAAATTTGTCCACCAACTGTCGTAAACTATCTGGAGTTTCGAAAACATAGTTGATAATAAAATGTTCATAGCCATTACACATATGAAATTTTACCAAAAATTCAATAGTCCTATATAAATATTCAATCCGTTCTTCATCATAAATATCAAAGGGATGGATTGCACCAATATAATCTCCATCAAGCATTATTGCCTTCTCAAACTTCTCCATTAACTCCCATGAGACTGAGGTTTTTCCAACCCCTACTGACCCATTAATAATAATCACCATAACTTTAACCTTCTTTCATCATCGTATTTTTTACCATCTCTCCGAAAGCATTACATCAACTAAAATTTGCCTTAAACATCGAGCAACCACACTCCAAACGAAATCTATAAAGATCATTTACAATCATCTACCAAATAAGTCAGACAATTACCACAAAAGAGTCCATCAGTAGCTATTATAGAAAAATAGAAATATAAGGTTAGCTTTACAATTAAGAAATTGACCATATAACATTTTTTACCTTCATATAATGAAAAGATTTTAGCTTTCGTTAATTATTTTTCTGTAATCTATGGATTCGCAACAAACAGAGTACAAATTTTATTCTCTTTGTGAACGATTTCAGTATGTTATGAATAAAGAATACTATTCAAAAAGCTAACTGAAAAAATATCCAGCTAAGAGTTCATTAAACAATAAAAAGATATCATTATACGGGTTAATGCCTACATGTAATATAATAACTCGATTAATGTTGCTTTTTCTAAATGCAAATTTTCCTCAAAAAAGTAATCTAGCCGTACCATTCGGTACGGCTAGATTACTTTTAATGATTTCTTCCTTAATAATTATATCAATCTATTTCAAATTCTCAGGATTTAATCCTTCCAACTCTTTAATGACAAACAATCCACCCTTCCGGATTAATTGCCCATCAAAGTACATCTCACCTCCACCATATTCTGGACGCTGGATACAAACCAGATCCCAGTGAATGGCAGAACGGTTACCGTTATCACATTCATCATAAGCAGCTCCAGGGGTAAAGTGGAAACTACCGGCAATTTTTTCATCAAAAAGTGTGTCTTTCATTGGCTTCAAAATATAAGGATTGACACCAATAGCAAATTCTCCAACATATCTAGCACCTTGATCGGTATCAAAAACCTTTGTGATCCTCTCAGTATCATTTGCTTCAGCATTAATGATCTTACCATCTTTAAATTCCAGGCGAACATTTTCATATGTAAATCCCTGATATAAAGCAGGAACATTATATGTAATTACCCCATTAACTGAATCCTTGACGGGTGCTGTGAAAATCTCACCATCAGGAATATTGTAATTACCGGCACACTTCACAGACTTCATCCCCACGATGCTAAATTCTAAATCTGTTCCGGGTCCAACTATCCGTACATGTTTAGTTTTGTCCATCAACTCTACCATAGGATCCATAGCTTTCGACATCTTAGCGTAGTCTAAATTACATACATCAAAATAAAAATCTTCAAAAGCCTCGGTACTCATATTGGCTGATTGAGCCATTGAATGGCTTGGATATCTTAAAACACACCATTTAGTCTTGGGAACACGAACTTCTCCGTGAATGGGTTTATTATAAAACTCCATATAAAGTTTCATCTTATCTCCCAGAATATCAGCCCATTGATTAGTGTTGTTACCAGAACGAAGCCCGATATAAGCATCCATCTCTTTCATTCGATCTACTTCAAATTTAGCGATCAATTCTAATTGTTCCCTAGTAACACCTTTCAGAAGTTCTCTCCATAACACCTTGTCCTTAACCGTTAACAGCGGAACTCCACCAGCTTCATATGTAGCCTTAATCAACTCCTGGGCCAGCGGGATCTCCAGCCCTATTACCTCAATCAAAATTTTCTCACCAGGCTGCAAATCAACAGAATAGTTAATTAGGTTCTTTGCTAACTCGGTAAATCTTGGATCACGCATAGCTTTTCCCCCTTTAATTTGTTAACATACTGTGCTACTTCTTTCATTATAGCATATTTTCTGTTTAGAAGAACAGATTTCGAAAAGTTTTTCACTATAAATTAAGAAAATTTCTCTTTTATTGATCTATTCCCAAACCATTTTTTGTACTTTTTGAAAATTATCCACAGCTAAAGTCTCGTTAATAGTAAGCTGTTAAAGTCCGCGTTTAAAGACTTCAGAAGAAGATTTGTACATGTTAAAGGAAATACTAGCTATTTATACTCCCACCCAGGAGACTGAGAAACTCCCTTCTGAAATGTCATTAAAATGCATAATTCTAAGCAGCAAAAAAGGCTGCTGACCCGGTCAACAACCTTTTGGACACTTACAATATTTTCGAACCAATCTCAGCCAGTGGAGACCGTTCACCTTTAATCAGACTTATATGCCCAGCCAGAGCTACATCTTTAAATTGATTAGCCACATAAGTCAAACCATTCGTATTCTCATCCAGATAAGGATTATCTATCTGTTCAGGATCTCCGGTCAAAACAATTTTCGTACCATGACCCGCCCTGGTAATAATTGTTTTAACTTCATGGCGCGATAGATTTTGAGCCTCATCAACGATTAAAAACTGTGCGGGAATTGATCTGCCCCGAATATAAGTTAATGGCTCAATCTGAATAAATTCTTTCTGTTCCAAATACCCAATACTGATGTCGGTATCTTTCTTTTTACTATCTGGATCATCACCATGTAGCATCAATTCCAGATTATCATATATCGGCTGCATCCAGGGACGTAGCTTTTCATCTTTATCTCCAGGCAGAAAACCGATATCTCTTCCCAGCGGAATAACAGGTCGCGCTACCAGTAATCTTCGATAAACCTCTTCTTCAGTGACTTTATGCAGCCCAGCAGCTAAGGCCACCAATGTCTTTCCTGTTCCTGCCTTTCCAACAATAGTCACTAATTTAATATTATCATTCAACAATAGTTCCATGGCAAAACGCTGCTCTCGATTTCGTGATCTAATACCCCAGGGCACAACTGTTTGGAAATTCAAATCTTCAATCCGCTCAGTCTCTCCCCGATAGATTCCCAAAGCTGACTGCGTGCCACAACGCAAATTAATACATTCATTTGGATAAAGGTTCTTTCCTTCTATTTTAATATATCTGTCTTTGTAAAAGGTATCAATAATCTCTGGGGTCACTTCCAGTTCAACCATACCGGAATAAAAAGTTTTATACTCTACCCTGTCTTTAAAATAATCTTCTGCATCTAAACCAAAAGCATTTGCCTTAATCCGCATATTAATATCTCTAGAAACCAGGATTATCTTATCATATCCCTCTTTATAACGATCTTTTGCGGAAAAAGCCACTTTTAAAATTCTGTTATCCATCTTATCCTGAACCATACCTTCAGGAATAAAATGCCCGTTTTTATCAATTTCAATCTTAAATTGACCACCACTTTCCAAAGGAACCCAATCATCCAATCTTCCATGTTGCCTCAACTTATCCAACAATCTGGAAGTCAACCGGGCATTAAATCCTACACTGTCATTTCTGGATTTCATGGCATCTATCTCTTCAATAACCGCAATAGGAATCACCACATCATTCCCCTGAAAAGCATTGATGGCATGAGGATCAACTAGTAGTACATTCGTATCAAGAATTAAAAGTTGCTTTCTCTCCTCCATACTTTCACCTCCGTAATTTATCACAGTTTAATAATTAGGGCAATGTAGACTTATTCTTGTTTGCTACACATTTCTCCTTTCACTAAAGATTAATACTCGGTAAAACATCTTAATATAAACATATGCGGTACGACCAACTTTTAGGAAAAATACATCTCATTTATTCGATGAATGTTGTCTATATTCCATCGGAAAGGTTGATAATACAATCTTCCGACACTATTACACTATCTTTAATAGATGAAACTTAGATAAATTTCAATCATTTGAATTTTCCACAGTTAATAAGTTGATTTTTACTTATAGCAAAGCCAACCTCTGATAAGGTTGGCTTTTGGTAAAATCTAAAATTTTGCTGACTTTATATCGGTAATCATACTAACAGCATCTTCAATCTCAATATTGTTCGCTCCTTCGACCTGTTCAGTTTGAGGATCTTGAGCTTCTTCGGTCTTCTCTGCTATTACATCTTCTCCACCATCGGGCAATAAAGCAGCCTCAGTATACCGAGATCTAGGATTCCAGAGTAACCATTCCTCAATCCCCAGATCATTTAAAGCCTGAATCTGTTCTTTAACCTCTTTAGCCCCATAAGTGTAATTTAAAGAAAAATCTTGTAACCAGGGACGCAAACGTGCAGAATGATCTTTGGTAAGCCTCATGATAGCATCACTCATACTATGATATATCGTTTCATAAGGAGCTTCTTCCGGAATAGGCAATTTAAATACACCGTGAGCATAATGAGAAGGGTAAATCATGGGTGAGAGAATATCAACCGCATCACTAATACTTTCTAATTTTTGACCAATTCCCAGATCATCACTGGCTGATGTTACGGCACCAAAAATATCCGCAGAGATTGGTGCTCCATATGGTGCAAGCTCTCTTTTCGCATAACTCAGAAAAGAGTTAATAACTCGCTCCTTAGTTACCTCAGTCTCATAATCAATCTGAGTCGGTCCATTTCCCAAAGCAGGAAAACGTACATAATCAAATTGGATCTCGTCAAATCCCAATTCCAAAGCTTCTCTCGCCAGATCTACAGCATAATCCCAATTCTTCTTTATATATGGGTTAACCCACTCATCATCTTGCCAATTTTTAGTAGCATTTTTCAGTTTTAGAGCCCGATCCGGTTGAGCTTGGGCCATAATTGGATCTTTAAAAGTTACAATCCGCCCAATAAGATAAATGTCTTCCTTTTTTATCTTTTTAATCAATGCTTTAATATCTTTAACTTTTTTACGATTTGCTTTAACTTCAATAGCTGAAGGTACAGAACTGTTATAAGTGACCGTTCCAGTATCATCTTTAATATCAATCACAAATGCATTGATCTCTGTCTCCCGGGCCAGTTCTATATATTCATTCATTTTACCTTCAAGCCCTGCTAGCCAACCGGTAATAAAAATCCCTTTTACCCTGGGAGGATCAATAACCGGCATGACCAATTTATTATAACCAAGATATCCGTTTTTCATTTCTAAATCATCAACCTGAGTAAAAAACTCTGTATTTAATTCCACCTGATAATTATAATCACAATTATATTCCACGCTCATTTCCCTTTGCGGTATCCGACCCTGAACCTGATTATAGGTAGCAGAGACATGTCCCAGGAGTACAATTAAGAACCCAACAATTATCAAAACAATTAGAAGCGGATATCTCTTTTTCATCTTATAACAACTCCCCCCGTTCTCGCGTCATGCACGCTAATATAATCTTTCTATTTTATTTCGTATATTACTTAATTCTAAAAAAAATATCAAAACCCTTCTGGTAAATTTATATTGATTCTTTTTACCTATAGGCATAGGATTACAGTTTATAGATAAGTAACCAAAAACTTAATACAAAGCTCAGACTGAACTTTCAAACCTATTGATATACCATTTTTTAAAACAAAAACCACTGAATACAACCCTTTTTACAAAGAATTATACTCAGTGGTCACATTGATAATTTATTTATAGTCCAGTAATCTATTTTGCAAAATAGAGCTGACAATGACACATGCCATCATGCGCGATTTCATCTTTATGCCACTTACATGGACAGATCTTAGCTCTATCCTCTTCAGAGTTACCGCTCAATAATCGACATGGACAATACCGTTTGCCATGAATAGCTTTATTTCTGGCAAGCCCTTCAATGACAGCATCCAGAATCTCTTGGTTCTCATTTAACCGATAACCAGCTTTAGCAGCATATTTCTGTACAAACTCCTGCGTCTCTGGTATTAAATGAGTAAATTCATCAGACATAACCAGACCTCCTTAGATTAAAGTCAAATTAACAGCTAACTGTTAATGCCTTAAGTTGAACGACGTCAGAAAGAGATTTATACCCCACTGAAGTAAACACTCCTTTGTTATTCACTCCCACCTATAAAGGTTGGGGGACTTTCCTCCTAATATGTCGTTAAATATGACGGTCAATAACTGTTTTCAGATTATCTTTACTGGTAAATCCAACAACTTGATCAACCTGCTTGCCATCTTTGAAGAACAGTAATGTCGGTATTCCGGAAATATTATATTTAAAGGCAGTTCCCGGATTTTCATCTACATTCAATTTGCAGACCTTAACATTGTCTTCCTCTTGACTAATATCTTCAACAACTGGTGCAATCATTCTGCATGGGCCACACCACTCCGCCCAGAAATCTACCATTACCAGACCGTCATGCTTCAATACATCACCATTCCAGGTAGAATCAGTTACTTTAAAAATTTTATCCATACTTAATCCCTCCATATTTTTAAATTTCCATCTCGCGATGGTATTTACTCAAATTCACTCCCCTTATACCCCCGGGGTGTATCTAATATTATTATAAACCATCTTTTTTAAGAAAGCAAGTCATTTTCAAAAAAATTTATCTATTTTTTGCGATTAATATATCTCGAGTAATCGAAGCATCTACCACATGCTCTAGCTTATCAAGATTATCCGAATGTAAAACTTTCAATCCGGCATCAATAAATATCTGTTCCAGTTGAGGTCTGGGAAGTATTCGGACATTCCAGGAGACAGCTATAACTCCACCAGGTTTCAACAGTTTTATCCAGGCGGGTAATGCCTGCTGAACCATTGAGCTGGGATTACGGGTTAGACTACCTTGATTAGTCGGGCTGCCATGTTGAACGCCATAAGGCAAATCGCCAACTATAATGTGAAAAGAACCATGTTTAAAATGTTCACTGGCATATTTGGTATCATCCTGAACTACATCAATTAAAACGACATTCTTATCTTTATAAGCTTCTTTTGACGGTGCTGCCTCAAAACTAAATTTGCTACCAACCACCTTTCCCTTACGTCTAAATTTAGATTGATTCAACTGATGTTTATATCGTTTCTCCATCAAATACCGTTTCAAAAACGTCATCATCGCATGAGTGGATTTTTTATCAGCTTCCACACCAGCCACATTATATCCATAAATCAATCCCTGAAACAGGGTAGTACCACGACCGGCTACAGGGTCTAACAGATTCATTCTATCGTAAAACATATCACCAAAATCACTGCAAAAAACTGCAATGTTGATCAGCATTTTTGTAAATTCTTCATTAGTCTTACCTGTGTACTTTAAAATCGACGTAATATCATCATCAAAATACGTCTGCTCTCCAATCAATAGCGGCCGTAAAATAATCTCTTCTCCAGCAATAATCTCAAACAGACAATACAGGGATGATAGGCGAGATAAATACCGTAACTCTTTTTCTGCTATCTCTTCATCAGAAGTAAAAGTAATATAATCTACACCACCAAGTTGTGTTATTGCAAACTCCCGATAATTTTGTTTCAAAACCAGCTGATCAAGAATTTGAATCTCACAAATCATTAACTGTTTTGCCGCATTGAAGAAAACTTTGTTCATCGAAGGCTGGAGCAAAATACCATACTTGTTCAACAAATGATTCCTCCTTTATAAACACTGTGGCATATAAGTGACCCAGGTCTTTTTTACTTTATTTATTTCACCATTTGTTGATTAATTCCTCTTTATACTCTATGTATTTGATAAATTAATCCTTTTACTTAATCATTAAGGTGAACTTCTTTAATATTCCCCATATCTTCCACAGCTTCTAAGTCCGCCTCATCTATATTAAACATGCTTCCACGACGATTCCGACTCAGATATAGAATAACTCCCCTTTTTATCTCATTTCTGGTTACAAAAGTGGAATCCAGTTCTGCCGCAATATATTCAGACGCCGCCACAGGATCTGAATTATCACCGCAGGTAAAAACGTCAATCGCTGCATAACCCAGTTCCGGCCATGTATGAATTGACAGATGAGATTCAGAAACAATCGCTACAGCAGTTATCCCGTAAGGAGTAAATTTTTCAATCAGTATATCCCGCAAATCAGTTTTCGCTACTTTAGCAGCTTCAATTAATATATTCCTAATTCGCTGCTCATCATTAAGAAAATCCGAATCACACTCAAAAGCTTCACAGATTACATGGTTTCCCAAGATTAGATTCTCAGACATCTGATAACTCCTCTCCTGACTATATTAAACTTTTTTTTAGTATTACCCGTGATTCAGAATAAAATCACTTTCAAGAGAATTTCTTTTATTCAGGAGCATCATTTAACCTTCAATTAAAAATGCAACAAGGCTTCCTGCTAAGACAGCAGAAAGCCTTAGATAAACATATCTAATCAAACAAGTCCTCATACACCAGGTCATCATAACCTAGATCTGCTTTCTTTAATCCCTTGTTCTCCGCCCATCTAAGAATTCTATCCAATTCGTCCCTGGATGGTAATTCTGCCTTTCTAAAGTGCGGAATCACGATATCATCAATAACAGTCTCAGGAAAACCACCTTTAGTCAATAGTAATTGACGATATTTCTCCGGAGTTTTGTTTATCGCTTCTACTGCTTTATCGTAAGCCCGGTAAAGGTCGGCCAATACATCACCCTGTTCATTTATAGTTTTGTCCGTAAAAATCAATACTGCAGGATCAATCTTCATCTCCCGGCTGTCAGCCAGGATTGATGCACCAGATTTGGTAAGAACAGTGGCCAGCGGATCGGGAAGTGAAGCTGCTACCATTTGACCACTTCTCAACAACTCCATCCTGACCGGAATCTGAGGTACACTTATATTCTTTGCTTTAATACCTCTATCCGACAAGACACTATCAACAAAGTATTCAATTACCGTATTAACCGAAAGTCCAATTTCCATATTCTCCAGTTCAATCAACCCTGTAATACCGGAATTTTGAGATCCTAAAAGCAGGAAACGGCTTTCGGTTATAGATGTAGCTTTGACTTTTATCTCACTACTATTTAAAAAATATACCGCCAAAAGATCACTCATTGTACCATTCAACTGACCACTTTGCAAAGCTGTATCTCGATCTTTGGCACTCTTAAAGACGAGTAATTCTACATCTAGCTGTTCATCTTCAAAATAACCTTCTTCTTCTGCTACCAATAATGGAAACATACCAATATCTGGCATCAAACCAATCTGCAAAGTCCGCTCTTCCTGAATATCAGCAGTCTTATTACACCCAATCAAACCTCCCATTAACACTAAGACCATCAATCCCACAAGAATCCAACGTTTTACCTTCATCATCTCTCACTCCTACACAATTCCATACTTTTCTTCGGTCAATGTCAACACTTCATCCAGATGTAAAATAGCTTCATTCAAATCTTCTTTTGTTACTACTAATGGTGGTTGAAAAGCCAATACATTTCTGTCCGGTCCATTCTTTCCAAGTAAGAAGCCGCGATCTTTCATCTCCTCTAACAGATAATCCGTCTCCTGAATCGCCGGTACTTTGTTCTCCCGCACCAGTTCAGCTCCTAGCATCATTCCGAGGCCGCGTACTTCACCAATTATCCGATGTTTTTTCTGTAAGTTAAGCAGCCCAGCTTTAAGATATTCTCCCAACTCCTGAGCCCGTACAACTAACCCTTCCTCTTCAATCACTGCCAGGGTACTCAATGCTGCCACTGCAGTCACCGGATTACCTCCAAGGGTTGAAGCACCTGGTCGAGTATAACAGCTAGCTATCTCATCTGTAGTGATAAATGCTCCCACAGGAACACCATTGGCCAGGGCTTTGGCCACACACATAATATCGGGAATAACCTCATAATTTTCAATGGCAAACATTCTACCTGTTCGCGCAAAACCAGTCTGCACTTCATCACAGATAAAAAGAATATCATACTTATCTAAAATCTCTTTAACCCGTTTAAAATAACCCGGAGGAGGGGTAATAATTCCCCCATTGCCTTGAATAGTCTCTGCAATAAAGGCAGCCACCTGCTTTGAAGTCTGAGTCTCAATCACCCGTTCAATTGCATTAGCACAGGCTAAATCACACTCAGGATAAGTCAGGTTAAATCGGCAGTGATAACAGTCAGGATTTGGGGCAAAATGAACTCCTCCCACGGGATTGGGATCTGTTCGCCAGAAAGAGAGTCCTGTTAGTGACATCCCTAATTTGGTTCTTCCATGTAATCCTTGCTCTAAGGCAATAAATTCACTGTTTCCGGTATATAATGTTGCCAATAAAGCAGCACCTTCCACCGCTTCTGAACCACTATTACAAAAAAAACTTCGCTTCAGTTCACCTGGAGTAATATTAGCTAATTGTTCAGCCAATTCCACCATCGGTTGAGTCAGATAAATCGAACAAGTATGCTGCAAAGTCTTGACCTGATCACAGATTGCTTCCGTAATCCGTGGATGACAATGACCACAATTAATTACCGATACTCCCGCAAACAAATCGAGATATCTTTTGCCAGTACTATCATACAGATATTGCATTTCCCCTTTGACTAACTGCATTGGTTTTTGATAAAAATGATAAAGACATGGTATGATGTATTCATTTTTTAAATTTAATATCCCTGTTGTTCCCAGATAATTTTTCAATTGACAGTCCTCCTTATTTTTTCGTTACCAGTGCCCCATAGGTTAATGGAACCCGGCAAACCTCCTGTAATTCTTCAAATGACTCCTGAACCACCCCGGGATCATAATCATAGCGAATAACCCGATCATAAAGATCAATAATCTGAACCAATTCTTCCGGTGAATAGAATACCCCCTCTATTCTAAAGGAAGCGATTCCGTTATGCGCTAGCTCATCTAACACTGGCATCAATCCCAAATGATTCTGTAAAAATACATGGTTTCGACAATATTGATCCATCTCCACCTGGTGCAGACAACCGGATTCATCTTCCAGAACAATACCCTGATTGCAGCCCAGCTTACAGATACCATCCCGTTTATATTTAAGACAGTTATCACTCACCATTCCACGAATCGGGCCTTGTACAACCATCTCAAGATCAATTAAATCTTGCTTACCAATATTTTGAACTTCTTGTACCCCTGCTTCCAGAGATAGAGTCGCAGATCGAAAACCCTGTTGTTTTAATAATTTACAACTACGGGTATTAAAAATGTTTAGTCCAGTATCACCAAAAAGGCTAAATTCTAAATCTGCACCATATAGAGCTTCAACAACCCCAATATTACCAGTCATCACTCGCAAATAGTACGTATCAAAATCACTGAAAAAATCTTTCAAATCATTCATTTCCCGTTCCATAATAACACTGGGAGTGCGAAAGACTACTTCTCGGCCATGAAGATTACCTAATTTTATAGCTAAAGCTATCTCTTTTTTGGTCCATGGACTATATGGTCGGAAAGCATCTCCTCCAATAAGTATACGCTCCACATTAGATTTTAAGACTGCTTCAAAATGAGTAAATGTTGGTACTGCTGCGGTCAAACTGGCAGTTTTTTTGAATTCCCTACCCGATAACCCCTGTACTAAGCTAGCTTTAAGCTCAGCTGTATTCTTTGTAGTAATCTCTGGCTCTTTTATCGCTGTGGAGAATACACGTGGTTCTCTCTCTCCACTTTGATCGATAAAATCAGCACCGGGATGCCCGAAAGCAAAACTAGTGCTATATTCACGAATCCGTTGTCTATACATCTCATTACCTGCCAACTGGTTATTCTCATAACCAATCGGGTCTGCCAGATAACGGTCGATCTCTCGACGATAACTGGAGATCAAAAAATGCAAATACTCTGGTGAACGCATCCGACCTTCAACTTTAAAACAGACTACACCAGACTGAATCATTTCTCGCAAGTTATAGAACATACACATATCTTTGACAGCTAAATGATATTTAAAATCTTCTTCTCCGGTCAGACGAAATGGCCAGCGACATGGCTTCATACATTTCCCCCGATTACTACTCAGTCCGAAGAGAATTCCACTATGTATACATTGACCACTCTGGGCATAGCACATATCTCCATGAATAAAATATTCAAATTCCATATCCAGAGTCTGGCTGTATGCTTTTATCTGTTCTAAAGTCATCTCCCTGGAAGTGACCACCCGGGTTACACCTCGATCTCTCAGGTAACGAATAGAATCCAGATTACTGGTATTCATCATCACACTAGAATGAACCTCAAAACTGGGTTTTAACTCTCTAATTAAGTCCAGCATAGCCAAATCCTGAATAATAACTCCATCGACGGATATCTCATCTAAAAACACCAAAAAATCCACCATTTCAACCAGTTCATGATCTGACAGCAGATTATTTACTGTCACATAAAGACGTGCATCCCGCTCATGGGCATAATCAACAGCTTTTCGCAGCTGTTCGTTATCAAAATTAAATTCTTTACGATGCATTCGCATGTTAAAACGCTTGCCACCTAGATATACAGCGTCTGCCCCAGCTTCAATCACTGTTTCAAAAGCTTGCCAGGTACCGGCTGGAGCGAGTAGTTCAACTTTTGGTTCCATATTAAAAGGTCATCTCCTTCATCTTAGGTTTATAAAAACAAATTACTTATTTCGTTCTTTACCCCCCAAAACCCTGCTTAAAAATTCAATTTCCACGATTTATTAAATCTTAACACCTTTTATCACCTAATTTATAAAACCAAAATCTAACATATTTCCTAAAAAACAAAGACACCTTAAATAGTAAAAGGTGCCTTTAAGAGGAGATATATTCAAATATAAAATGTAATGTGTAATACTAACCGGACATTCTCCAAATTATCAGAGCAATTCTAGCAAACCGGTCTTCTCGTTAAATTCCTTTATCAGGATATCAATCTCTGCAGCCTGTTTCTGAATAGAAACCCAATACTCCGGGTTATACCACTGAGCATCCAACTCTCGCGGATTCCTGGCCTGTTGTTCCACCCATGTATAATATTTCAGATTATGAATCCGTTTTCTATCATAGTAACCCAATTCCTGCATATAATCAATACTTAACCCCATCAGATAGCGATGATAATCTTTAATAGCATCTTCTCTAGAATAAACTCCATCCTGTTCTTCCAATTCCTTTAATCTAGAACCATACATCTCCATTGAGTCAGTACAGACAGTCATTATTACATCATTACCAGCAAGTTCATAGTATTTGGCGAATTTAATCGCAGTTATTATATTCGCTACACCGGAAATACCTATCAATGGAAGTTTAGCAATAAAATCTGCTGATACTCCCTGATCCAGTAAATATTGCTGCCCAGCCGGTTCATTAAATAGACGAATTAGATTCATAGTTATATTATCGTCAACTGCTGCTACCATATCAGTATTTCTCACATTATGAATCCAGGGAACATGTTTATCCCCAATACCTTCAATTCGATGTTCTCCGAAACCATTTATGTATAAAGTTGGACACTGAAGAGCTTCACTGGCAGCAATCTTTACATTTGGGAATATTTTCTTCAAATAATCACCAGAAGCTAATGTTCCCGCTGATCCTGTTGTCAAAGTAACACCCGCCAGATTATGATCCTCTCCAGCTACTTTATTAAAAACATCTTCCATGGCATGGCCAGTAACTTGATAATGCCAGAGATAATTGCCAAATTCATCAAATTGATTAAAAATAACCACATCATCTCTAGTTCTTCTCAACTCCCAACACTTATCATAGATCTCTTTAACATTACTCTCAGTTCCCGGAGTTGGGACTACCTCTCCTGCAACTTGATTCAACCAATCAAATCGCTCCTGGCTCATTCCTTCAGGTAAGATAGCGATAGAGTCACAGGCCAGTAATGTTGAATTATATGCTCCTCCCCGGCAGTAGTTACCTGTGGAAGGCCAAACTGCCTTATGACTGGTAGGATCAAACTGTCCAGTCACTAATCTTGGAGCCAGGCAGCCGTAGGAAGCTCCGACTTTATGTGCTCCTGTAGGAAACCATTTACCTACAAGAGCAATTATCCTGGCATTAACTCCGGTAATCTCCCGGGGAATCTCAATATAATTGACTTCCCCATATCTACCTCCATCTTTAGTCGGTTCATTCTTCCAGGTAATCCGAAAAAGATTTAATGGATTAATATCCCATAACCCGACATCCTTTAGTCTATCTTTAATCCTGTCTGAGATTAATTCGGGATTTCTCATCTCTGCAAATGTAGGCATAATGATCTTCTTTTCTTTAGCCCTTTCTACAGTGCGCTGTAGTAATCTTTCGTTAACTGTTAAATCAATCATTAATGCTCATCCCCTCCAAAATATTTTCAGTTTTGCATCATTCAAAAAACAGATACATACACCAAATAGTTCAAACTCTAACTTACTAAATATTAAATTACATTTATATATAGAGAATATATTCAACAAGATTTAATATATTCCTGCCTTAATGTTAATTTTTTTTAAAAACAAATATCTGTAAACATCATCTATTTATATTCCCATATCGAGGTTGAAAGACTTCTCTTGTGAAATATCGCTAAGTCCAAACCTTGCTTCTAAATGAGCTTTCGTAATATCTCTGAAATACAGAAAACTACAGAAGAATTATCCTCTGTAGCTTTCATTTTAAAAATTATTAATAAAATCTCTACCAGTATAATGAGTAACCATATGGTTATCAATATGTAAAATCTCCATCTCATCCAGATCAACCTGATGTTCCATCCACTCTTCCATTCTAAACTTAACCCTATCTACCACTTCTTCAACTTCTCCGTACTCCTTATCCTGATATTTTACCAGGATAATAAAAGACTCTTTCACAGACTCCCCTCCTTATAAATACCCTTTATATCTATTTTACCTCTTTATAAATTACTTTTCAATATTAATTTTTATGTTTTTTACCAAATTGCACATGGTACTCAAAAAAATGCCGATCCCTGGACCGACATTTTAAAAAAGTTTACCCCTCTATCGTTTTAATCTCCTGAATAATCACCCCACCACCGACCATGATATCTCCCTGATAAAAGACTACTGACTGTCCAGGGGTAATAGCACGCTGCATGTGATCAAAAATAATCTTTACTCGATTATCCTCCATTGGATAAAGTGTGGCTTTGGCAGACGGTGAATTATAACGAATCTGGGCCTCAACCACCATTGGCTCTGTCAGCTTAGCAATGGAGATCCAATTTAGTTGACCAGCATACAATCCAGCTCCAAAAACTTCATTATTCTCTCCTACAATAACAGCATTTCTATCAGTATCCAATTCGATCACATAAATCGGCTTACCGGCAGCAATTCCCAACCCCTTACGCTGACCAATGGTATAGAACGGTAACCCATCATGAGTACCCAGACAATTACCCTGAACATCCAGGATCGGGCCAGGCTGAACCAACTGAGGATGGTGTTCTTTCAAAAATCGCCCGTAATCATCATCGGGAATAAAACAAATCTCCTGACTATCGGGTTTGTTATGCACACTCAAATTCCGTTCTTTTGCCATCTCTCGAGTCTGCTCTTTCGTATAATCACCCAATGGAAAAAGCGTATGTGCTAGTTGAAATTGAGTCATTCCCCAGAGGGCATATGTCTGATCTTTAGCATTATCTCTACCTTTTCTAATCAAATGTCGGGCGTCTAGATTATGCTCCACCCTTGCATAGTGACCTGTCGCTACATACTGAGCATCTAACTCCAGAGCACGCTTTAACAAAGCCTCGAATTTAACCTTCTGATTACACATAATACAGGGATTAGGAGTACGCCCCTGACTATACTCTTCCACAAAATAATCAATAACTTTGTCCTGAAAAAGTTCCTGAAAATTTACTACATAAAAAGGAATATCTAATCTGTGTGCTACCCTTCTGGCATCTTCCACAGCTGAAAGAGAACAGCAACCACCGTGATCTCTAGCAGGTTCATATTCCGGCCAAATTTGCATCATAATCCCAATTACATCATAACCCTGTTCTTTTAATAGAGCAGCAGTCAGAGAGCTATCAACTCCCCCACTCATTGCTGCAACAACTCGTGTCATCTTACTTCCACCTTTACTTGAGGTTTTTCTGCATATTTAGTCTTCTTCAATATCGTGATGATGATCATGCTCTTCTTCTGTAAAATCCTCCCCCAAATAATCAGCTATAGCTTTGCGCAGAGCATCTGCAGCTAAATTAGAACAGTGCATCTTCACTGGTGGAAGACCACCCAGTTCTTCGGCAACCATTTTATTTGTAATCTTTTTCGCCTCTTCGACAGTTTTCCCGATGACCATCTCAGTAACCTGACTACTGGTAGCGACAGCTGCTCCACAACCAAAAGTTTTAAATTTACAATCTACAATCTTACCATCCTCTACTTTGATAGTAATCTTCATAATATCACCGCAAGTAGGATTACCTACCTGACCACTTCCATCTGGATTTTCGATCTCCCCAACATTTCGGGGATTTTGAAAATGATCCATTACCTTCTCATTATACATTCTAATCATCTCCTTAAAAATTACACTATTAATTCAGATAAAACTATTTAGTTGCATTATATAAAGGTGACATCTGGCGAAGCTTTTCTACTACTCCCGGCAGCACTTCCAGAACATAATCAATCTCTTCTTCAGTATTATAAATTCCCAGAGTTAATCTGAGAGACCCATGAGCCACCTCATGGCTTAAACCGATGGCCAAAAGAACATGAGATGGATCAAGGGACCCTGAAGTACAGGCAGATCCACTAGATGCGCCAATCCCCTGTAAATCTAAATTCAAAAGCAATGATTCGCCTTCAATATATTTAAAACAGACGTTAACATTTTGCGGTAATCTCTCAGTCGGATGACCATTCAAAATAATTTCTGGAACTCTCTCTTCAATTCCTTTGATCAATTTATCTCTAAGTACAGTTAATTTCTTCTGCTTTTCGTCCAAATCTGCCATAGCCAGTTCTGCAGCTTTACCCAAACCGATAATTCCAGTTGTATTATGCGTACTACCCCGACGTTTGCGCTCCTGAGCACCGCCATGCATGTGAGGGACTAATTTAACACCTTTCCGCACATATAAAGCCCCTACACCTTTCGGTCCATTAAACTTATGACCACTCAAAGACAGCATGTCAATCTTCATCTCTTGCACATTGACCGGTATACTACCGATCGCCTGCACAGCATCAGTATGAAATAACACACCCTTCGTACGAGCAATGTTACCAATCTCATGAACAGGTTGAATTGTCCCAATTTCATTATTGGCAAACATTATAGTAATTAAGATTGTCTTATCAGTGATCGCATTTTCTAAATCCTGAAGACAAATTTGACCATATTCATTCACTGGCAGATATGTTACTTCTACACCATGATATTTTTTAAGATATTCACAGGTGTGCAATACACCATGGTGTTCAATCTGGGTAGTAATGATATGGTTTCCTTTATTCTTCTGGGCCAGAGCTATACCAATAATCGCCAGGTTGTCAGCTTCTGTTCCTCCGCTGGTAAAAATAATCTCCGAAGAATCCTTAGCACCTATCAATTTTGCTACCTGTTCACGCGATTCTGTAATGTATTTGGATACATCTCGTCCAAAAGAATGAACACTGGATGGATTACCAAAATGTTCAGTAAAGAAAGGCAGCATTGCCTCCACAACCTCAGGACGGGTAGGAGTTGTTGCACTATTGTCTAAATAAACTCTTCTCATTGTGATTCCTCCTTTGTACGCGCTTGTACACGCTTAAATGTGATACATAAACCCTTCATTTTGATCATGTTTCCTCTGTAAAGCATTCTGGCAAAGATCGTCTAAAGTTATATCATCTAACACTTCATCAATCTTCTCCTTCAAACGCTCCCAGATAATCCTGGTAACACAATCTTCGGTATTCTCACATTGAAAGTCCTCGTCTTCACTAACACATTCTGTTGGTGCAATTGGTCCCTCAAGAGTACGAATTATGTCGCCAATAGTTATCTCTTTAGGCTCACGAGTCAAAAGATATCCTCCATAAGCACCCCGAATACTTTTGACAATGCCAGCTTTACGTAGTGAAGCAATCAACTGCTCCAAATAATGTTCAGAAAGTCCCTGACGTTCTGCAATGGTACGTAATGATACCGGACCTGAGCCATAGCGCATCGCTAAATCAAACATAGCACGCACTCCATAACGACCTTTGGTCGATAATTTCATGCTATTAACCTCCCTTATTAATTCCGACTATTCTTATAGGGATTTCCTAGATTAATCTTACCACATTTCACTGAAATATGTCAACACCTGAATATAAATCTAATCACTAAAAAATATTTTTTCCATTATGTAAGATTTTATAAGAGTATACTTCCAGACATTCAATTATCATGTTATCAAATTAATCTCGAAATTCCGATTCTACCACTGTCACTATAGCTTTTCCCCTTGTGGCATCAATTAATTTTTGAGTAAATCTTTCTAAATAACCTGGCAAAAGGTCAACTATCACTGCGGCTCCTTCATTAGAATATTGGGTATCTTTTATTTCACCTATTCCACTCTGAACTTCTTTAACTACGGAACCTATCTGGTCGTAAGGTACTTCTACTCTCACCAGCAGGAACTGAACTTTCTCTTTAATCTCTGCCAGAGTCAACCCCGCTTTAGCGCAATCCCCATATGCCCGTACAAGCCCACCAAACCCCAGTTTAGTACCACCAAAATATCTGGTGACTATAACCGCCACATTGGTCAGCTCTTCTCCTTCAATAGCCATTAATACAGGCGGTCCAGATGATCCGGCAGGTTCTCCATCATCATTATAGCGTTTTATCGCCTGATCACCTAAACCTACTTTGAAAGCAGTTACATTATGGGTTGCATCATAAAATTCTCTGGAAATTCGTTCAATAAAACTCATAGCCTCTCCTTCAGATTGCACAGGCGCTACAGAAGCAATAAATTTACTATCTTTAACCTTTATCTGAGTCCGTACTTCTCCAGTAATGGTCAGATATCGATCATTCACTACGTTCACCACATCTCTTCAAATATTCCTGAATCTGTTTCTCATAGCCATTAGAAGTAGTTGTATAAAATTTTTTACCTACCATCTGTTCAGGCAGATAATTCTGAAAAACATAATTTCCCGGATAATCATGGGGATATTTGTACCCCTGACCATTCCCCAATTTTCCAGCCCCAGAATAATGAGCATCTTTAAGATGACGCGGGACAGAACCGACTTCCTCCTGTTCGATAGCTTTTAAAGCAGAATCAATACCCACAATCACTGAATTACTCTTTGGAGCAGTTGCGATAAATAACGCAGCTTCTGCAAGAGGAATTCGTGCCTCTGGCATCCCCACATGTTCCACTGCCTGGGCAGCAGCCACCGCCACAATCAAGGCATGGGGATTTGCCAGACCGACATCTTCTGCAGCATGAACCAATATTCGTCGAGCAATAAACCTCGGATCTTCACCAGCATGAATCATCCTGGCCAACCAATACAGGGTAGCATCAGGATCAGAACCTCGCATACTCTTAATGAAAGCAGAGATGGTATCATAATGATTGTCTCCTTGTTTATCATAACTTAAAGCCCGTTTCTGGATAGATTCTTCTGCCACTGACAAGTTTATATGTACGATTCCAGATTCATCCTCTGGAGTCGTTAATACAGCCAACTCCAGAGCATTAAGTGCAGCCCTCGCATCTCCATTAGCCATATTAGCTAAATGCTCTAAAGCCAGATCTTCTATCTCCAGTTTATACTTACCCAGACCGCGCTCATCATCCCTAATGGCATTAGACAATATCTCTTTAATCTCCGTCTGAGTCAGATTACGTAACTGGAAAATTCGCGAACGAGAGAGCAAAGGTGAGTTAACTTCAAAATATGGATTCTCAGTGGTCGCTCCAATCAGAACAACAGTACCATCCTCTACCGCAGGGAGTAATGCATCCTGCTGCGATTTATTAAAACGGTGAATCTCATCGACAAACAAGATTGTCCGTTTCTGATACATTCCTAAATTTTCCCGGGCTTTCTGAATAACATCCCGAATATCCTTAACTCCTGAAGTCACAGCATTTAGAATCTGAAAATCTGACCGGGTGGTATTGGCAATAATCTGAGCCAAAGTGGTCTTACCTGTTCCCGGAGGTCCATAAAAGATGAGTGAAGACATCCTATCAGCCTGAATTGCCCTTCTAAGCAGTCTACCCTCTCCCACTATCTCCTCTTGCCCAACAAATTCATCCAGGGTCTGAGGGCGCATTTTGGCTGCCAGAGGAGCATCCTTTCGTTTTTCTTGTTCAGCGTGTATACTAAACAGATCCATCTTACTCAACCTTTCTCTCGATTTTCTCGACAGGGTATCAATCGACGTTCAGTAGCTATCAGATCAACCGGTATATCGTATTCTTCATAAGGAATCGCATCAGAAATTACCTGTAATTCATAAGCAGGAGCCAATAAGAATGGTTTTTTGTCAAGTCCACCCAAAAAGCGATCATAGTATCCCCCACCATAGCCAATCCGATAACCCAACTCATCAAAAACCAATCCTGGATTTAGAACCAATTCTATCTCTTCAGGAACCACTGGTCTGATATACTCTGTTTTCGGTTCCAAAATATTATACGCACCATACTCCAATTCCTGTTCAAAATCTCGAAGTTCTGAAAAAGTTAGATAACCTTCCTCTAAATTTGTGATTGGAATAACAACCTTTTTCCCAGAGATCAAACCATCTTTAATCAGTGAAATAGTATCTATCTCGCTACGAAAAGAGATAAAGTAGAGTATTGTATCAGCTTTTTGATATTCAGGATGACTCAGTACTCTTTTATGAATCGATCGGGAAAATAATTGTCGGTCAGTAATAGATAATTCATCCCGTAATCGACTGATCTCTTTACGTAAAACCTCTTTTTCTAACATGAAGAGAAATTCCTCCTCCTAAAATATTTTCCACTTTTAATCATACCAGATTGTATAACAAGAGTCAAAACTTTAGCGACTTTTTCTGACAATTATTTTTAGCAGACTTAAGATATTTTTTTCACATAAATGTTGACCAGATTAGCGGCTATAGAAAAACCCTCTGGCTTTGCACCAAAGGGTCAAAAGATTCAATCCGCTAAGCCGTGTGGAACTATATTTTTGATCCCCGATAATCAGGGGGGTTCCCTCTCAATTGGTTAATAGGTCCTCTCAAAGAAGGCATCTATGCTGCAACCGAAGTCCAGGATCCCATTTCGTTAGTGTTGGTCAAAAATATTTTTTCCATCACGTGCCTAGCAGACAATGTTAAGTTTTTCTTTATTTTGTATGTCATCTGTAATCTAATAATATCATAAAGTAACTATACTTTCAAGTAACAATATTTTCATATAATACCTAACCAGACTACCTCATCTAACCAAAGATTAGCCAATGATATTAGGCTCTCTCTACAACCTTTACATGCAATTCTTCCAACTGGTCAGAAGCTACTGGAGAAGGTGCATTGGTCATTAAATCGGTGGCACTGGCGGTCTTTGGAAAAGCAATAACGTCTCTAATTGTATCTCCACCAGCCATTAACATAATCATTCGATCCAGACCATAAGCAATACCTCCATGAGGTGGTGTACCATATTGGAAAGCTTCTAACAGAAAGCCAAACTTATCATTAATCTCTTCCTCTGTCAAGCTCAACATCTGAAAAACCTTCTTTTGTAACTCACTATTGTGAATTCTGATACTTCCTCCACCTAATTCCACACCATTTAACACCAGATCATAAGCTTGAGCTCTTACTTCGCCCGGATCTGTATCCAACAAATTAATATCTTCTTCCAGAGGATGAGTAAAGGGATGATGCAAAGAGACAAAACGTCCCATCTCCTCATCGTACTCGACCAATGGAAATTCAGTTACCCATAAAAACTTATACTCTTGCTCTTTGACCAATCCTAACTGTTTACCTAAATTTAGACGCAGTGCACCTAATGATGCGGCTACAACTTTTGGACTATCAGCTACAAAAAGTAACAAATCTCCGCTCTTACCTTCCAGAGCATCAATTATAGCACCCAACTCTTCCTCTGTAAAAAATTTAGCGATAGGTGATTTGATCTCATCTTCCTTTAGAGCAATCCAGGCGAGACCCTTAGCACCATAGATAGAAACATATTGAGTCAACTGATCAATCTCTTTTCGGGAGAATTCAGCACACCCCTCCGCTCTAATACCCTTTACCTGTCCACCTTTCTGCACAGTACTGGCAAAAACCTTAAATCCTACATTCTTAACCTGCTCAGAAACATCTACTAATTTCATTCCAAAGCGAATATCGGGCTTGTCAGATCCGTAATCTCTCATTGCATCAGCATAGGTCATCCTGGGAAATGGATATTCTACGTTCAAGCCTACGCCTTTAAAGACCTCAATAATCATCTCTTCCATCATCTGTAACACATCTTCCTGAGTTACAAATGACATCTCAATATCTATCTGGGTAAATTCAGGTTGTCGATCTGCCCGTAAATCCTCATCTCTAAAACATCTAACGATCTGAAAGTATTTTTCCATTCCGGCGGCCATTAATATCTGTTTAAAAAGCTGTGGAGACTGAGGTAAAGCAAAAAATTTGCCAGGGTTCACTCTACTAGCCACCAGATAATCCCGGGCTCCTTCGGGTGTGCTTCTGGTTAACATTGGAGTCTCAATCTCCAGAAAACCTTGACGATCCAAATATTGACGTACCAGCATAGTTACCTGATGCCGTAAGATCAGGTTTTTTTGCATGATCGGTCTCCGCAAATCCAGATAACGATACTTTAATCTCAGGTCTTCATTAACATTAAGATCATCCTGAATATAGATCGGTGGAGTTTTCGCTTCATCTAAAATCCGTAAAGAGTCAACAGTGATCTCAATTTCGCCTGTGGCTAGATTAGGATTGCTCTGCAGACGTTTCTGGACAGTACCCTCAATAGCTACTACATATTCGCTTCTGATTTTTTCGGCTTTGGTAAACAGATCTGTTGTTACCTCATCCGGATTGAAAACAACCTGAACCAGGCCAGAACGATCTCTCACATCGACAAAGATCAAACCACCCAGATCTCTTCTTCGTTGAATCCAACCCATGATCGTAACCTTATCACCCGCGTTGCCAATTCGCAGATCACCACAATTGTGTGTACGTTTCAAACCTTTAATACTTTCACCCATTCCAACATCCCCCTTACTTAACCCTATTATTCATTTCTGTTACCAGATTACTTAATTTAATCTCCACCTGATCCCCCGTTTGCATATCTTTAATCGTAGCGGTATCTTTGGCTAATTCATCGTCACCTAAGATAATACTATATCTGGCATTAAGCCGATCAGCCATCTTCATCTGACCTTTAACGCTCCTTCCCAGATAATCCATAGCAGCTTTCAATCCTGCTTTGCGTAATTCATATAGATACCTAAACGAAGCTTCTGTAGCTTTTTCTCCAATACTGATAATAAATAGATCAGTGTCATAATCGATTGGCCATTCCTCAATCTGCTCATCAATGGTCATAATCAAACGTTCTACTCCCATCGCAAAACCAATCCCCGGCACATCTCTGCCGCCAATCTCCCGGCCTAGACCATCGTATCGACCACCCCCAAAAATAGTATCCTGTGCACCGAGTTTGTTATATTTTACCTCAAAGGCAGTCTTTGTATAATAATCTAAGCCCCGAACCAGACCTGGATCAAGAGTATAGGGGATATTAACCATCTCCAGATAAGAACATACTTTGGTAAAGTCAGTTTTACAACTCTCGCACAGATGATCAATAATCGAAGGAGCACCTTCCATATACCCTCTACAATCTGAATTTTTACAATCCAGTATCCGCATTGGATTACGCTCATAACGGCGCTGACAATCTGGACACATCTGCTCCAGATTAGGACTGAAGAATTCACGTAAAGCTTCGCGATAATCATTCCGACATTCAGGACAACCCACACTATTAATTAACAACTGATAATCTTTGATACCCAATCTCTCTAATAAGTGAAGACCCATAATAATAACTTCCGCATCAATAGCCGGGTTATCCACTCCTAAAACCTCTACACCAATCTGGTAGAACTGACGAAAACGTCCAGCCTGCGGTCGCTCATATCTAAACATCGGACCATAGTAGAAATACTTGGTAGGTTGAGTCTGTCCATATATTTTATGTTCCATATAAGACCGCATAACCGAAGCAGTTCCCTCAGGTCTCAAAGTAATACTCCGTCCACCTTTATCTTCAAAGGTATACATCTCTTTTTCAACAATATCAGTAGTTTCCCCAATACCTCGCTGAAAAAGCTCAGTGTGTTCAAATATTGGTAAAATAATCTCATCATAATTGAATTGTCCAAATACCTCTTCCGCCTGTTTACGAATATACTGCCATTTTAATGAATCTGGTGGAAGGATGTCATTGACACCCCGTGGTGCTTTCATACTCATATCCAGTCCTCCTTGTATGTAACTTATTATACATTATCAGATGTCTAACAATGTACGTTATTTGTGAATCAGGCTACAGGGAATCACCTGTAGCCTGATGTTATTACCCTTATTCAATTACAACTTAATTTGTATCTGTCTCTGTAGATCCTGTTTCTTCCTGGTTTCTGGCTTCAGCAGCTGCTTTATCTTGAGCTTCCAACTCAGCAGCCTGTTTTTCAGCTTCTGCCTGAGCTTTAGCTTCAATATCATCAATAATAGCCTGTTCCTGCAATGCCAGGTCTTTGTAACCCATAGATTCATAGGCTTTCATAATTCTATCATGTGCATATTTCTCATCACCAGCTTCTTCACTGGCAATTTTCATATTAGCAACAGCATTTTCTTTATCATCAATTTCTTTATAAGTCCAACCCAGGTCATAGTAAATCTCCCAATCAATAGTAGCATCTGCTATTGCTTCTTGATAAGTCTCAATAGCTTTATCTACCTGACCATTTTCCTTATAAGCCTGAGCCAGATAGGAGTAGAATACACCATTGCCCGGAACATTTTCAATAGCTTCTTTAAATTTATTAATGGCTTGATCAAAATTACCTTTAGTCATAGCTTTATACCCAGCTAACTCTGGAATCTTAATCTCAATCTTAGCTTCAGCCAATAGATCTTCAAACCAATCATTTTGAATCTGACTCTTTCTTAAGGTGAGTAGTCTGGTTCTGATATCTTCCTTGTCAGCTTCAAAATCTTCACCTTCAGCAACTTTCTTATCAGTTACTTCAACGATATAATAACCATCATTAGCTTCAAAGATATCAGAAACTTGACCAACATCTAAAGAGAAAGCTTTATTTACTACTTCTTCTCCATAAGCAGCTCCATCCCGATTAAAGAAACCTAAGTCACCACCATTAGCTGCTGCCTGGTTTTGGGAATAAGCTTTTGCAACTTCAGCAAAATCTTCACCAGCTTTAAGCTTAGTTAATGCTTCTTCGATTTTAGCCTTGTCCTCTGTTTTGACAAAAATAGTACTTGCACGAACTTCTTCATATTCATTAATAATATCCTGGTCAGTGATTGTAATCTCACCGGTAACCTTGTCTAACAAATTTTCAATAAGTTTTGGCTCTTGTAAGGCTTCTTTGATATTACTTCTCCAGGTAGCCATATCCATCTCAGCATCTGCTAATAATTCATCAATTTTGGCATCATCAATGCCGTAATTTGCTTTAAAATCTGCAATATACTGGTCAACATCTTCATCAGTTACAGTAGCGGTGATCTTCTCATTTTTAACTTCTTGCATTAATAACTTATTCTGAATCACCTCATTCAATGCTTGATATTGATACATCAAAAGCATATCTGCAGGAGCATCAGTTAATATACTAGCATATTGCTGATATTTTGCATAAAACTCGTTAAATGTGACCGGTTCTTTATTTACTTGAGCCATATAAGATGTTGCTTGAGTTTGACTACCTCCTCCTCTCAGGAAGTTGTAAGCTCCAAATCCCATTAAAGCACCACCAAATATAAAGGAAATAACAACAAACCACACAATTATTTTTTTATTTTTGCGGAAAAAACTATGCATTAATCCTTCCTCCTCTTTTCCATAATATTAAAATTAAAATAAAAAAGTTTCTCTTTTCACCCTCCCCCTATTTTACCTTAACACTAATGGGATGTCAACAATGACAATTTGTCAGCAACTATTCTCTCAATATCTTTGATATAATCTCCGGGATATTTTGGATTTGAATGTCTGACAAGACTCCAATCAGCAGAATTCACTATTTTTGTCACAGAACCTCCACCGAGACCAATTACTGTCTCCCGCTCTTCAATCATTATCATATTATACAAAGATTCTTTGCCTGTCAATGCATATCCAACATTTTCTTGGTTGCCTAAAATATATTTTTGTCGATACATATAATAAGGTAATAAATGATTCTCTTGTAAAATCCCACTAACATACTCTAACATTCGTGTGACCTGTGAATCTTCCGGAAATGGCAACTCTCTGGCAGTCTCCCACCAGCTAGAAGCTTTCTTCAAAGATAAAGTATGAACTGTCACACTATCAGGTTTTAAACTCAAAATCTCTCTCATAGTCGATTGAACATCGAAAAAATTCTCTCCAGGCAGACCTATAATCAGATCAGCATTGATATTTGTAAAACCCATTTCTTTAGCATAGGCAAATACTTGCTGTATCTCTAAACTAGTGTGATGACGACCAATTGCGTTCAAAGTTTTCTGCTGCATGGTCTGAGGGTTAATACTAATGCGATTTACACCATGGTGAAATAAAACTTTAAGTTTATCCAAATTAATAGTATCAGGACGTCCAGCTTCCACATTATACTCTATCAACTTACCAACAGGAAAAGATTCGGCAATTACCTCTAAAAGAATCTCCAACTGCTGACTCGACAAACTGGTCGGTGTCCCTCCACCAATATAAATAGAGTCGATTTGATAAGCATTTTTCTCAATAAACTCTCCCACTGCCCTAATTTCATAATACAGTGCTTCTAAAAAAGGTTGCACAAAAGAACCATGTTTTTGTAGTGAAAAAGCAGGAAAAGAACAGTAACTACACCTGGAAGGACAGAATGGAATTCCTAAATAGATACTGACCCGTTTATCTGCTTCTTCTCTAGTGGGTAAATATCTCTCCTCAACCTTTACGACCCGTTCAAGAAGATCTATCTTTTCGGGAGAAACAGCGTATACTGTCCGAAAAATCTCTTTGATCTCTAAGAATCCAAATCCAGTATCCCTGAGATAGTGTACCAATTTTGTAGGTCGGATTCCAGTCAGAATCCCCCAGGGACTTATCTCCTCAGATAGATACTCCACCAAAAAAGTATATAGGTGTTTTTTTAACAGATCTTTCCCCCGCCGCAGATAATCAAATTCTCCATAGCGCTCATCCAATATCTCATAATGATAATATTGCTCTACATAACGAGTGCAGCCTTCGATAAGCACGAGTTCTGTTACCAATGGATCTTTGATAGCAAAATCTGCAGGTAAAAGTCTTAATTCTAGTATCAATCTTTCTCCGGTATCTTCTGAGTCAAAATCAAAGACATAATTGGGTAAAAGGATCTCTAACAATCTCTGTAAAGATAGCTGATATGATTCTTCTTCCAATCGAATAATTATCACTGTGTCTTTCAATGAAATTCTCCTTTACTGAGCATAGGGATTTTGGACTTTAATCTCACCTATTGTAGCCAAACTATTGTGTCCTGGATATACCATTGTATCATCAGGATAAATCAATAACTTATTCTTGACCGAATCCATAATGGCTTCATAAGACCCGCCCGGAAAATCCGTTCTCCCTATGCTATAACTAAATAAGGTATCACCTGAGAACAGATGTCCATCCTGATATAAAGCAATAGAACCGGCGGTATGACCAGGAGTATGGATAACCTTTAACTTAATCGAATTTCCAACTTCTATAATATCTCCATCTTTTAAGAACCGATCGGCAGCAGGACCATTTATTAACCCTCTACCGGAAAAAACAGAAAAATTCTTATTAGGGTCAGTCAACATCGGTGCATCCTCTGCATGAATCAAAATCTGCGCTCCGGTCTTTTCTTTTAACTCCGCATTTGCTCCAATGTGATCATAATGACCATGAGTATTAACAATATAGCGTACATTCCATCGACCTTTATCCACTTCTTCCAAAATCCAGGGTGCATCTTCACCAGGATCAATAATTAAGGCATCTTTGGTCTCTGTACATCCAATTAACATACAGTTAACCCCCATAGTTCCAACTTCAATCCTTTGTACAAACAACACCTTCACCTCCATTTTTCTAAGTTGATGTAATAATCAGGTCATTACATCTGCATTTCCATTTGATATGTCGTCAAAAGTTCCGTTTACTATCTAATAACATAGTAACAGGGCCAGTATTCACCAGTTCCACATCCATCATTGCCTGAAACTCCCCTGTCTCTACTTTAAGACCATATCTTTCGATCTCCTCAACAAAATTTTCATATATCTTCTCCGCATCTTTCGGTGGAGCAGCTTCGGAAAAACTAGGTCGTCTCCCTTTCCGACAATCACCATAAAGGGTAAACTGAGAGATAACCAGCAGCTCCAATCTCTGATCAAGAGCTGACAGATTCATCTTCCCATCATCGTCTTCAAATATTCTCAGATTAACGATCTTCTCTGCCAGATATTTAATATCTTCTGCTCCATCATCCTGGCCAATTCCCAGCAGAATGACCAGACCTGCACCGATCTGGCCAATAATCTTACCTTCTACTTTTACAGACCCCCGTAAGACTCGTTGAATTACTGCTCTCATTAAACTTCACCTCACAACTTAACTGTTACTATAGCTAATAAATTTCACGAAATTGTTTCAACAAAAAATATTTTAACGACTTTTCAGAAGGGAAGTATCCCAATATCGATAGGTGAGAGGATAAATAACTAAATAGTGTTTACTTCAAGAAAGCACAAATCTCCATCTTAAGCAGTCAAACTTAGGGCATTAACAGTTTGCTGTAATGCGACTGTAACCACACACTAACTATTTATGTAGGATTAGCACGTCGAACATCCAATATTCCATCTATCCGATATAATTTTTTAATAATATCATTCATATGCTCCAAGCTACTAATCTCCAGTGAAATATTAATTTTAGCAGTACCATCACGACTGGTTCTGGCATTAATAGCTGAGATATTTACCTTAGACTCAGAGATGACACTGGTAACATTATTTAAAAGCGAACGTTGATTCATGGCTTCCAGTTCTAACTCCACCTGATAACTTTCTACCCGATCAATATCCCAGGAGACAGACATACAACGCTCCTGTTCTTTTTCTAAACTCTTTACATTGGGACAGTCTTTGCGATGCACTGACACACCACGACCTCTGGTGATATATCCTACAATCTCATCACCTGGCACAGGGTTACAACAGCGACTTAATCTGACATACAGATCGTCCATACCTTCTACCCTGACACCTCTGCTAACACTACTTTTTCGCACAGGTGGATTATTCTGAATTAATTTCTCCAAATAATTAGGCTGCGGTGGTATCAGATTTAGTTTGTTAGCTATCTGGGATGGAGTGACTTTGTTATACCCGACAGCCTCATAAAGATCTTCCAACTTATTAAATCCAAACTTGTGAGCTGCCTCTTCCATCCTACCACTCTTCTCCAGAGTCTTCAGGTCAGTCTCATAACGTTTAATCTCCCGCTCCAGTGTATCTCGACCCCGTTCAGCGACCTCTTCCTGTTGTAGTCGCTTAAACCAACGTTTGATCTTACTCCTGGCTCTGGAAGTTTTGACAAAATTTAACCAATCCCTGCTCGGGCCATTGGTAGTTTTTGAAGTAATAACCTCAACAATATCACCATTGTCTAACTTATACTCTAATGGAACAATCCGTCCGTTGACCTTCGCTCCAACACAGCTCATTCCCACTTCTGTATGAATGGAAAAAGCAAAATCTACCGGTGTCGCTTTTCTTGGTAAAGAGATAACATCACCTTTTGGAGTAAACACAAAGACCTCATCTTCAAAAAGTTCGATCTTTAAATTCTCCACAAACTCATCAGCATCCTGAAGTTCTTTTTGCCATTCCAAAATCAATCTTAGCCAGGAGAGTTTTTTATCAAAATCTTCTCCTTTACCGCTGCGGCCTTCTTTATATCGCCAATGGGCAGCGATACCATATTCAGCAGTCTGGTGCATATCCCAGGTGCGAATCTGAATCTCTAAAGGCTCTCCTTTAGGTCCAATAACAGTAGTATGCAAAGACTGATACATATTAGATTTAGGCATAGCTATGTAATCTTTAAATCTTCCGGGTATAGGTTTCCAGATCTCATGGACAATTCCCAACACCTCATAACATTCCCGTACAGTATTGACAATTACTCTGATAGCTGTCAGATCATATATCTCAGAAAATTCTTTCTTCTGTTTTAACATCTTCTGATAAATACTGTATAAATGCTTGGGGCGTCCATAAATATCGCCATCAATAGAAGTATCTAACTTAATCTTCGCCATAATTGCTTCAGTGGCAGTTTTGATATCCTCTTCCCGTTCTTTACGGGTATAAGCTAATTTTCGTGCCAGATCATAATACATATTTGGTTCAATAAACCTGAAAGATAAATCTTCCAACTCCCATTTGATTGTAGACATTCCCAGGCGGTGTGCCAGGGGAGCATATATCTCCAGAGTCTCTTCAGCTTTCCGTTTTTGCTTTTCGGGGGTGGTATATCTGAGTGTTCGCATATTATGCAAACGGTCGGCCAGTTTGATCAAAATCACCCTAATGTCTTTAGCCATAGCTAAAAACATCTTGCGAAGATTCTCTGCTTGATGTTCTTCCCGGGATTTGAATTTGATCTTACTCAATTTGGTAACACCATTTACCAATTGAGCGATCTCTTCTCCAAACTCTTTTTCAATCACTTCTAAAGTAACGTCTGTATCTTCCACCACATCATGCAAAAGAGCTGCTGCAATAAAGGTCTCATCAAGTTGCAGTTCGACCAATATCTCTGCTACTTCCACGGGGTGAATAATAAACGGCTCTCCCGAATCCCGGAATTGACCTTCATGGGCTTTACAGGCAAATTCATATGCTCGTACTATCAAATCCAGATCAGGATCGTTGGTATATGCTTGTATCTTTTCTAGCAACTCATTATATCCCATATACAACTCTCCCTTAAAATAAATTTACTAATCTTTAATCAATGAGACCAATGGATAATCTCCCAACTTCTCGCGTCCATGTAAAAAAGTTAATTCAATAATAAATGCTAGACCAGTAACAGTTCCCTGTAATTCTGTGACCATCTCAATACTGGCTCCCACAGTCCCACCAGTTGCCAGAAGATCATCTATAATCAAAACTTTACTCCCCGGTTCAATAGCATCTCTATGCATCTCTAAAACATTGGAACCATATTCTAATTCATACTCTGCACGGATAATCTCACCAGGTAGTTTTCCTTTTTTTCGGATCGGGATAAAACCTTTTCCCATCTTTAATGCCAGAGGAGCTCCAATCAAAAAACCTCTAGCTTCGATTCCTGCAATATAATCAAACTCAAGGCTCTTTATCTCCTCATAGAGTTCGTCAATCAACCCCGTAAACGCTCCCGGGTCTTTGAAAATAGGGGTTATATCTTTAAAAATAATCCCCTCTTTTGGAAAATCAGGAATCTCACGGATACTTTCACGATAATTCATGACTCAAAACCTCCTTCACTAATTGCCGCCCCTAATCTCAGTGCGACTGATCTTTTGCAGAATAATCTCAGCCTTCTCTGTTAATGCCAACTCAGAAAATGCTGCAAATTCTCTTCTTTCTGTAATACACTCATTATACCTTATTGAGGAATTTAAGTCCAGTTTTTGATTAGGTTTCGGTAATAGTCTGATGCCATTTTTATCATCCACTCGAACAAATTCAAGCAAAGATAATTCGAGAAAGATTCCTAAAGATTCTATTAAAACTGCAGATTCCAACCGCCGAATCCCCTTATTTCTTAACTCGGTCAACAATGTATCAGGAGAATGGGGTATAAATCCAGTTTTGTCAGATAATTTTTGTAACGCAATATATATCTTGGCCAATAGATCTCGATCTGGTAAACGGCCATCCATAATTACTCGATTTATTTTCCCTTCATAGTCTCCATATAAGAGATGAATCCATGCTCTGATATCAGAGCAGATTAATTGTGAACGTTCCCGAAAGTCAGTCAAATTCAAAGCCAGATCATAATGTACCACATGATGTATGTCGGGAATTCTTTCACCTTCTACAAAATAATCAGTAGCAACAACTGTAGTTAATCCACCACGCTTCAAAAGTTCTTTGATCTTTTGCCCATCCCGAAAACTCAATTTTTGATGATAAAACATCACCTGTTCACTCATCTCTGGTATAAGTTTTCTAAGGGTATGGGTTAATTTCACACTGAATTCAGGAGTATTAACAAAGATGACTATCTTTTCACCCTGAAGAATTAACTCTCGCAAATATTTATCCTTCTGAGTACTATTCCGCTGATCAGAGATTTGCACATCTCCCATCGTTCTTCCCATGGTAATAATCTGTTCAATGGATAATAATTTTTTTACTTCTCTTATCTTTTCGCCCAACTCCTGTTCAGCTAACGGTGTATAGGCCAAAATTAAAGATGCAGGTATCTTTGCCTTTAAAAAAGACAAAATCTTTCCCAACCATGCTTCAAATCCAAACTGATGAATCTCCGGAATCACTAATAATCCTATTCTAGCTAACAATACTTTAAACATATCCAAATGGTTTTTTAAATATTCAGGGGTGGTGAAGATAATATCTATATCTCTGCCTGGTTTTGCTGTAAGCACAGAATAAAGTTCTCTTTTCTCACTAATACTCATTAGACCTGAAGCCTTATAAACATTTAATCCCAGGTATTTGGCAGTTCGCTGAACAATCCCATAACCAGTATTCAGATATGACTTTAAAGGGCTGAGTACCAGAGTAACTCCCCGATGCTTCAATGCCTGAAAACCAGCAAAACTCAAAACAGTTGGCAGAATATCTGAGCTGTTCACCGAATGAACCAAGGTGTTCGTAGATGTTCGTAGACTTTCCTGGAGTTTACCATGAAATCGGGTATCTACCGCAAAATGTTCAGCAAGATGTTCTGTCAATTTTTCATCCTGCAGACTGGTTAACTTTGTCCGTTCCAGAAACCAATCTCCCGATTCTTCTGCATTTTGCAACCCATTCGCAGCCTGAATAAAAATCTGTTCAACAAAGTCCAATTCAACAGGGGCGAGATCAATAAGCATCATCTGTAAATACTCTCTTTCTCGCCAGATATTGCGATTTAAATTAAATACCAGGTCTATTTTAACCGAATCCGCAAGGGTCTTTAGTCTTTCTCCCATACTAAAACCAATTCCACCCAACTGATGTGAACCCTTAGAAACCTGAATTTTCAAATGATCTCCAGTAGCTCCTACGGTTCGAGCTTCATACTGAACCTTGCGAACCACAAAAACTGGCCGCGCATTACCCGACCCATGGGGTTCTAACTTTTCCAATTCATCCAACAGGGAAAAATTCAACTCTGCCAAATCTACCTCCAGATCAACCATCTGATAAGGTACAAGATCTTCTGAAGTCAACACCTTCTGTGAATAACTCTGAAATACCTTGCGAAAATTAGCTATCTGCTCTGGAGAAATGGATAAACCTGCAGCCATCTTATGACCTCCATAACCCAACAGATACTCCTGACAATGAGTAAGAGCTTCATACAAATTCTGCCCTCTAATCCCCCGGGCAGAACCTTTCCCAATTCCATCTTTAATGGCTATTAAGACAGTTGGACGATAATATTTCTCAACCAATTTCGAAGCCACAATTCCAATAACTCCAGGATGCCATTCCTCTGAAGCTAAAACAATTCCATAACTATCTGCATATCCCTCCCGTTCAACCATCTCTACTGCCTGTTTAAAAATATTTTCTTCGATCATCTGTCTCTTCCGATTGACCTGGTCCAACTCTATCGCTAATTCAAGGGCCCGTTTCTGTTCAGTAGTCGTAAATAGCTCTACACCAAGCATTGGATTACCCAACCGGCCAATAGCATTAACCCTCGGCCCGAGAGTAAACCCCAGATGTCCTGTATTGATAATCTTATCTTCCAGGTCAGCAACTTTTAATAATTCTCGTAATCCAGGATTTGTGGTCCCGGCAATTTTGCGCAGACCATTGGCTACTATGATCCGATTTTCCCCTAATAATGGTACAATATCTGCAACCGTTCCCAGTGCTACTAGATCAATCTGTTCCAATACATATGAAGCCAGAGTCTGTAAATTCAGCTTCTGGGCTAATGCCTGACCCAGCTTAAAACCAACCCCTACTCCAGATAAATATTTACAGGGATAACTACACTTAGACAGTTTGGGATTAATTATGGACACAGCGGGTGGAATCTGTTCTGGTGGTTCATGATGGTCTGTTATAATCACATCCATTCCCAGTGAGTTAGCCAACTCCACCTCTTCATAGCAACTAATACCATTATCTACCGTTACAATCAAAGTATATCCACCCATACCTAATCTATGAACAGCGTCTTTGTTTAACCCATAACCTTCAGACCGATCAGGTATATAATAATCCACATTTTTGTTTATCTGTCGCAAAACCCTTAGCAGTACACTGGTTCCTGTGATTCCGTCTACATCATAATCTCCGAAAATGATCATCTTTTCATTCTCCTGCACACCGGCAAGTAACCTTTGAACCGCTTCTTCCATTCCCAGCAACAAAAAAGGGTCCAGAAGATCTGTTAACTCAACCTGAAAAAAGCTCCGAGCCTCCTCAATGGTGGTTATTCCCCGATTGACAAGAACCTGAGCTGTGATATAAGATAATCCTAATTCAGTTGCAATCTCCCGGGCTAAATCATTGCCCTCTGAGCATATCTCCCATCTCTTGTTAGTCATTACTCCAACTCCTAGAATCCTTTTTTCAATATGACATATGTTCTACACTAAATACTCCTTTCCTGCCCATGGTTAAATAATAATAAAGCTCTTAGAATCAAAACTGAAAATGAAGTCTATACTACAAAAATTATAGTGAATCATTATATTCACCAGACAAATAGTAAACTCCCAATCATATGAAAATCTCCTCTAAAACAATGTCCTAGAGGAGATCTTAAGGGAGGTAATAACACATTATATTGTAAACCAATACTGAGTTATGAAGAACAAAGACGTTCTCCAAACTCCATGGAGCTAAAAAACACATATGTAGCACCAATATTAAAAATTGCTGCCGGCAAAAACACCCTGGTGATCGCAACTTCCAAATTCAAAGACAATCCACCAAGTCTTACTACCAAAAAACCAAAAACAATCCCGCTAATAATCGTCCCCAAAATCGCTACCAAACATACTAAAATTCCTGTCCTCGGGAAAAAACTTCTATAACGATTCACAAGCAAATACATAATCCCACCAGTAACTAGCTTGTCAACTAAATTAATCCATTGCCCACTATCTACGGAGCTGGTTAATGAAGTAAACACCCCAATAATTAAGGCACTTCCCATCACTAATCCGGGATCACGCTTTAAAAGAATAATCGAAAAAAGAATAGCTAACGAAAAGTCAGGTTTCATCCCTCCAGCCAGAGAATTGCCCGGAAAGATAACATGAAAGAGTAAACCAACCATTAAAAGGAGAATGACATCAACTATATCCATAATCCGCATTAATAATTCCTCTCCTTCTCTAGAAAAACCCATCTCCTAAACAGACATCAGTAATTGATGCTTACCTTATATATTAGTACATTACCAGGAATTTGTCAAGCCTTTCCGAGAAAATGTAAAGATTTTTTAGTATATAAGTCTTTGCTTAGTTTTCCTCTTTTTCTTCACTAACCAAAATCTCCCTTTCAGGGGAATACTGTATTGCTTCCTGAGCCAGAATCTCCTCCTGAGCTCCCTCATATCTGGCAAGATCCACTGCCATGTCATTCTTCTCACCCAAAAGTGCATCCATTTCGATTTGCGTTTTATCCAACTCTTTCTCTAAAGTTTTAATTCTACCTTTTAAAGTTCTAATTTGAAGTCTAGCTTTGATCTGCCCAATCAATCCCAAAATCCCAATCATTAAGGCTCCAAATGCTACACTTGATAAGACTACAACAACTAGAGATGTACCCACCTCATACGAAAAAAATTTTAATGTTACTGGAGTGACATTCTGTACTGAAAATAACCCTACAGCCAGCGCAAAAACCAAAGCTATCACAACTGTCCATTGCATAATATTCGACCTGCCATCCAAATATAGATATCTGAAATCTATGCTTCTCCTCATCACCAGGACTGGCAGTATTCACCCCTTTCCCTATTATATTATAAGTTACCAGATTCTCTGTTTAATTTCTAATATGAGTAAAGAATTCGCCAAAACCAACATTATTCCTGCATATGCTGTAAAGTAAATTTAGAATATTATATAGAGTACCCATCCCGCCATCAACAGAGCAATTATAAAAGTAGCAACCACTCCTCCTAATACCCCAAAAAGGCTACCAACACCAACTCTGATTGCCTGATCCAAAGGACGCCCTCTGATCAATTCTATTAAAATCGCACCCACCGGAGGGCCAACAATCAATCCGATCGGACCTAATGTAAATAGACCAACAATCAACCCAAACATCCCTCCAACAGCTCCCAGTTTACTCGCACCAAACTTTTGGGCACCAATCATACTCAAAAGATACTGCAGTCCTTCACCTAAGATCACTAATAACCCCAGAATAATTAATGTATTGATCGAAGGTACATTAAACCCAGTAGCATATGAATGAATCACTGCTCCGATTAAAATTAGAGGCGTCCCAGGTAACATCGGTAAAAAAGTCCCCAACACACCAATAATCACCAGAACTGTTGTTATAGCTTTGTACACAACCATAGACTCTCTCCTTATCTCTCATTTTATTTAGTTTATCAAAATTACTCTCCTTAATACCTACCGATCTTCTTTCATTAGATACCTATCTATTACTCCTAATTTTAACAATATCCTTTATTTTTAGCCATCCAGTAAGACTTAATCTATAACACTTATTACGTTTTGTAACGATTATCAATGAGCTACTTTTTTCCCATTTTATATATTTATTTTTTTCATTACGCAGGACTTATAGCTTTTTTGCAGAATTATAATTTTATGGAAATGGGGTGAAGTAAGATATTTAACATCTATAACGGGGAGGTGATTTTAATGTTAAATACCTGGAATTTGAAAGATTTTGACTGGAGCATTGAGACTGCCAGTAGAGAATGTTATGGCGTTGAGCCACCAATCGAATTTGAAAATAACTATTAATCTAACTAATCTAATCGCTATACAAGGAGGTGAATTTGATGTTAAATACCTGGAATCTGAAAGATTTTGATTGGAGCACTGAGACTGCCAGTAAAGAATGTTATGGCGTCGAACCACCAATCGACGAATTTGTATATTAATCGAGCAACTATAATTCTTATAAGGAGGTGATTCGAATGTTAAATACCTGGAATCTAAAAGAATTTGATTGGACTATCGAGACAGCAGGTGCAGTATGTTACGGGGCTAAGCCTCCTCTTGATGAATATGAATTATAATTGACGAGTCAGGTTTTTTATAAGGAGGTGAATTTGATGTTAAATACCTGGAATCTGGAAGCTTATGACTGGAACACTATAACAGCTACCGCTCCTTGCTATGGAACACTTCTACCTCTTCCTCCATACGAATTTTAGTAAAAAATAAGTAATCTACATAGCATTCACCCCATTTCCTTTCCAAAAAATTAGCAGATAGTTATCCATATTCAGAGTACAGCTACTGGTGATCAAAATTTTTTATTTTTTATGTCTCAAATATAATATAAGGAGGAAAAATACATGAATTATTACCCACGTAAAGTAGTCTGGGAACTTACTAATGCCTGTAATGCCAAATGTATCCATTGTGGTTCTGAATCTGGCCCGAAACGGGCTAATGAAATGCCTGTAAAAGATGCCTTACGGGTCTGTGATGAATTGGGTGAATTGGGAACCAAACATGTTACCTTAATTGGAGGAGAGTGTTTCTTGAGCCCTTATTGGGACAAAGTATGTGAACGACTACTCGAAAACAATGTTCAAGTTACCCCCCTCAGTAACGGTATTTTACTGAATGAAGCTAACTTACAATTAATGAAAAAAATTGGCCTCAAAGGTGTATCTGTCAGTATTGACGGTATTGGTGAAACCCATGACTATATTCGGGGAGTACCAAAGATGTTTGACAAAGTTATTTCAAATATTAAGCAAGCTCAACATTTGGGATTTGGGGTTGGAGTTAATACCTCTGTTTCTAAGGTTAATATCCACGAATTACCTGCACTATATTATTTCCTCAGAGAATTGGGTATCAAAATTTGGCAGGTTCAGATTGTTGAGGATATCGGTAAAGCTACCCGCAACACTGAATTAAAACTCGATCTGGAAGATCTGTATCAGATCGCCAAATATGTCGCCGAATTCCGTAAAAAAGAGGGTATGCGAGTCATCGTCGGTGATAATGTAGGCTTTTATGCTTCTTTTGAACCTATGATCCGTGAGCAACCTTTCACAGGCTGTTCTGCCGGAAGATGGACACTTGGAATTGAATCAACTGGTAATGTTCGTGGATGTCTCTCTGTTTTAGGAACAGACGAGAATACTGAGGGTAATCTCCGGGAAAGATCCCTTATTGACATCTGGAATGACCCGGAACTCTTTGGCGTTTACCGACAGCGAACTGTGGACAAATTGGAAGGTTTTTGTGCTGAATGTGAATTTAACAACCTTTGCCGGGCAGGCTGTTCTTCCCTATCTTATGCTTTAACTGGCAGCTTTTATGAAAATCCTTTCTGTCTACATAAATATGAAGTTGAGCAGGGAATAGTTGAACAAAAAATGGCATAGTTTTTCAAAACGATAAGTTTGGTTCACATAACAATATATTTAATACAAAGCCCCGTTACAGGGGTTTTATTTTTAATCCAACTATCTGATCAGCGGGTCTATAAACAAATTTAAAGATTCCTTTGCTAATTAACTGAGTAAAAAGTATTTCTATGACATAATCTAATTTTACAGATTGAACATTAATTGTGGCAGGTGAAATTATGCTTAAGATTACTATTGAAATACTAATCATGTTTATTCTAACCATTGGCATTATGCGGCTGATGGGTAAATCCAGTATCGTGCAGCTGACTCCCTATGATCTGGTAGCAATAATTATTGTAGGAACAATTATTGCCGAACCATTGATTAGTCCTGATTTCTGGCCGGCTATTCTCCGTTCAGTTATCATCGTTCTTCTCTATCTTCTCTTTGCCAAATTGAGTCTAAATCAGATAATGAACAAATTTTTACTCGGAGAACCCAGCATCTTAATCAAACATGGTAAAATAGTGGAAGATGTATTAGAAAGAGAACATATTTCTTTAATTCAATTATTATCTATCCTACGAACTGCCGGATACTCTAAATTGACGGAGATAGAATACGCTATTTTGGAACCAACAGGTTCCATTAGTGTTATTCCTATCTCCTCTGCCCGACCTGTCACTCTTTCTGATCTGAATATTGAAGGAGAATATGAAGGATTACCTTTAGCTGTAGTGATAGATGGAAAGATTCAAAAGAAGAATTTGCAGTTGGTCGATAAAGATGAAGCATGGGTGATGGAAAAAATTAGAAGTAAGGGTGTTACTGATCTTAAACAGATTATTTATGGATTTATCGACGACCAAAATAGTAAAATCTATCTTAATTTGCGAGATTCGCCAAATAGCGAAAATGAGCTGATCTCAGATCAGACTACCGCTGCAAATAACGACATGAATTATACTCAAAAAATTTATCTGGTCAAAAATAAATTAATTCAATTAGACGGTTTAAAAGAAGCCCGTATCAAAAAATCTGAGTTATTCCAGATACTCAAAGTGAACAATTTATCCGGAATTGATGAAGTAGTTTTAGAAAAAAAAATCCATGTCACAACCGCCAAAGAATAACTTGCAGTCACCTGATAAAGTACTTTTGCGTTAATCTGTGTTTAAATAAACTATAAAAGGATGTAGCTGTTTGAAAGTGGTTTTCATAAACCATTTTCAAACAGCCCCTTTTTACACAAAACCGGTTACCTAACTAGATTTATTAAGGTGAAACTTTGTTACTGTATCATTCCTTTCCTCAAGGACGCTGGATTTAGCCAATCAAAAAGAGCTGCTCCGACATAAAAATAATATCTACCTTCCTGTTCAAGTTTGCCAAAATTCATGCCATAACCGATCTCTACATTATCACTAAAAAGAGTTAGAGCGACTCCCAATCCATATTCCACTTTATCTTCACGAGAAATCATCACCGAAGACAATCCCACTCCCGGATTGAGTACATCATTATAAAGATAATCAGCTATCCGCCACTTTCCAGAATCATTGGGGCGATTCCCATAATGTAGAATCCAGGAAACTGCAAAGGCAGGTTGAAAAGCTTCCTGCCATCCCCCCTTAACAAAGACAAAGTTATTCGCCCAGTTATTAAAAACTCCATAACGTTTTACTACAAACGAAAACTCTCTTCTAATTACAGGTGAACCTTGACCTGTAATCTGAACATATAAAGTATAGATATCATCTTCCTGTCTTCGGGTTGCCGGTATGTCTATCACAGTAGGTGGAGCATTAGCCAGATTAACCTCTCTTGTCTGCTGAGGTTTTAACTGCTCAGAATTAGCTCTATCCCCAACAGCTGATACAAAGGATATGCGCTCAATTAAACCTTGAAAAGCAGATTTATAGTCGGAGTAATAATTATTTTTCGCCAAAATTTGCTCCAATTCAGCTAATGATTTTGTCCAGCTCTGGGCAGTAGTATTTAAAAATCCTGCTATTTTATTGGATATCTCTATAGGTAATTCTTTCTCTAATTCTTCACTTAATTCTTTAACCTCTTGAATAGAATGAACTACCGATCCATAAAGGTCATTTTCAACAGCCTTCCGAATATCGCTCATCAGCTTACTTAATGTATCTAATTTGCTCAAAATATTCCTTATCTGAGTTGTGGAATCTACCTCAGAAATTGTTAATATCTCGCGAATCAGATCTTCGTAATCATCACGTAGAACAGATAATTTTAAAAATTTATCTTTTAATCCTACCAAAACCCCCTCTAACTCCTTAAATTTGTCATCTACAGGTAATTTAGCCAATTTTGCGGTAAGCTCGTCCAAGATTTGCTCTATATCTTTAGAACCAAACAATCCCTCCAATTCTTTTAATTCTGAGACCAATTGTGTTTTTAAACTACCAATAATTTTCCTCAATTCAGAGTCTTTGTTTTGAATATCTTCAGCCAGATCCTGGATATCCTGATATAACCCATAGTTTTCATCCAGATGAGTCATTTCTGCTTGCGACATCCCAAAAGTGATTTTTTTTACCTCATGTTCTGAACCCATCTCTAATGAGTCATAATTGCGCAAATGAATCGCCGCTGAGTGTTGACTTTTTGATCTCTGAATACACCAGACACTCAAACTTAATTCATTCTTTTGAATTATATCTTGCGTCTCTGCAGACAAATTTTCCTGAGTCTTATCCAAATGTTCAGCTAACAACTTTAATAAATCATTATAAGTAGGATCAGGTGTACTCAATGCCTGTCCAAGTTGTTCTTCAGTGAAAACTTTCTCTAATGTGTCCAACAAATTTAAAATAAAAGATCCCCTTCCCTTAAGTTTGCTTCTAAATTCCTGTTCCTTCTCTGGTGTCGGATCTTTCAGTAAACTTTCCCGCAGACTGCCCATCTGTTCCACATAATCACTTAATTCATCTCTACCTTCCACCAATAACGTTTTCAATGCCAATACTTCTGCTCTTAACTTTTTGCTCTCAGGTGTAGCGATTATATCAGAATCAAAACCCAATTTTTCTGGGAAAAATTTTACATGAATCATACTATTGATATCTACATAATACATAAATTTACCTTCCATCAGGTTTATCGTTCTTCCTTCCTGAGTGTATTCAGTAAAAGTCACAAAACTCTCTTCCGCTCCAATAACTGCAGACCAACTAACCACAATCAATACCAGGACTAGCATACATCTGATAGTTCTCATCAATTCCTCTCCTTTCCCTTTTCGTTCTAAACTTTTGTTTCAGCTACAGCAAAAGCTCTCTCTAATGATAAAAGTTTAACCTCGTCTTTTTTTAAAAAATCTACTGGCTGACCATCAAGATTTAAAACCACCACCACATTGTCTTCAGCTTTATATTTTTCTAATTTTTCAGTGGTCAAAACTTGCAAATCAACTATCCAAATTAATCGGCGAACATCTTCAAAGGCCTGACTGCGTACCTCAGCCATCTTCACTATCTCTTCAATATCATTTCCTTTACCAAAAACCATCATTTTTACCGTAAATTCCTCCGCAAGAGCTGCTGACAGACTCTCTCTGTCTCTGACAAGATTTTCACCAGATAATACCAGCATCTTCATACCCCCTTTAAATTTTACCTTTTAATATCATGAAAACTTATAGCTGACAACCATCCAATACTAAAACTCTCCGCAATAGTCCTAGTATTTATTATATTCTATTTTTACCTCCTTTTTCCTTCTAAGTAATATATAAGATTTTAATTTTTGCTATATTAGTTTCATCGTATCTTTTCTATTTACAGACTTCTACTTCCATAAAAAAAACCCCACAGATTAATAATCTGTGGGGTTGAAGATCAATTGAGTTAGATTTTACTACCTTCAGCAACCCACTTCTTCCAGGTTACCAACAGTGGTGCAGCTACAAAAATAGAAGAATACGTTCCTGTAATAACACCAAACAGCAGAGCAGTCATAAATACTTTGATGGAAGCACCACCAAAAAGTAAGATTGCCAGAACTGTCAACAGTGTAGTTACAGAAGTATTAATCGAACGAGGTAAAGTATCAAGAACTGCCTTATTACACACTACTTCAAATGGGGTCTTCCTCGCCAATTTCACATTCTCGCGAATTCTATCAAAAATAACGATTGTATCATTAATAGAATAACCGACAATAGTCAAAATCGCTGCAACAAACGGTGTATTAATCTCTAATTGGAAGATAGAGAATAAACCGATTACGATAAAAGTATCGTGCAGCAACGCAACAATCGCCGCAATAGCATATTGAAATCTGAATCGTAAACTGATATAGAGAACAATCGCAATTGAAGCAACTAAGAGAGCAAGTAAAGCCTTGAGTCTTAACTCTTTACCGATGCTTGGACCAACTTGCTCAGTTCTCATATTCTCAGCATCAGGATATTTAGCCTGAATACTACTAATAAGATTAGCTTGCTCATCAGCCTGTAAATTTGCAGTTCTGATCAAAACACCTTTATATGGGTCAGACGTTTCAACAATACTACTTACCTTATCTAAGTTATACTCAGCCAAAATACTACGAATGTCTGCAGTAGTAACCGTGGTAGTATCATCAAATTTGATATCTAAAAGAGTACCTCCGACAAAATCAATACCCAAATTTAAACCCTGAAACAGCATTGATATTAAACCTAAGCCAATAATCACCAGAGAAATTATATACCAGATTCGTCTCTTTTTAATTAAGTCCACCTCTATTACCTCCTTACACCAAAAGCGCGAGGGCTATTGATCAATTTTGCCTGGATATCCATTAAACTGCGGGTAATGACAATTGCCGAGAACATACTGGCTAAGATACCAATCCCCAGTGTGACTGCAAATCCACGTACAGTACCACTGGTGAAATACGCCAGAATCAGAGCTGTAATTAGAGTAGTAACATTGGAATCCATAATAGTTGTGATGGCACGCTTAAAACCTGCATCAATACCAGCTCTTACAGTCTTGCCAGCACGTAATTCCTCTCTAATTCGCTCAAATATGATGATGTTGGCGTCTACTGCCATACCAATAGACAGAATCAAACCTGCAATACCTGGCATGGTCAGTGTAGCTTTTAAACCTGCCAGAATCCCCATGACTAATAGTCCATAGATAACCAATGCCTGAGCGGCAATGAAACCAGGATAACGGTAATATAGGGTCATAAAAATTCCTACCAAAATTAGACCGATAAGACCAGCTGTTAAACTTTTATCAATGGAAATCTTACCCAGGGAAGGACCGACAATTCTGGTCTCTTCAACGGTTACTCGCACGGGTAAAGCACCTTCACGTAATAAGATTACATCTTGTTGAGCCTCTTCTAAAGAGTCATAGCCTGTAACCTGGACACCACTGTTCCGACTAATCTTTTCCCGTACTCTGGGATCAGTTAGCAGTTCCTCGTCCAGATAGATACTGATCTTTTTACCAATATTTTCCTCAGTAATCTTTTCAAAAAGTTTACTACCTTCATCATTCAAAGTGAAGTTCACTACTGCACGACCAAATTGGTCATAATTGGCTTCAGCAGTCTTAATATATTCACCTGTTAAAACAACTTCTCCTTCTTCATCTCTGAATTCTAACATTGCTGTTCTACCAATAACTTTGATCGCTTCAGTTGGGTTATCAATGTCTGGGAGCTCAACAATAATTCGTTTTACACCCTCCAACTGAATATTTGCTTCAGTAAGGCCTAATGCATTGATACGTCGATCCATTATATTCATTATTCCTTGCATTGCATCTGAATCAACCTTACGTTGATCGGTATCATGTGCCTCAAGGACGATATGAGCTCCGCCCTTTAAATCCAACCCTAGCTGAATTCCATTGAACGCAAATAGGAGACAGGCAAAACCTATGATCGCCAGGATTGTAATAAATTTTAAATATCTTTTCTTTCTCCAGTCCATTCCGTTTTCCTCCTTTAATAACGATTCATAATTTCCTCAAGAATTCAACTCTAATTATATCTCGTACAACATTGTTTTGTCAATGAATTCCCGTGATTAATTAGAGGAGTTTCGTGTTATTAATACATAACCCAAAAGTACATTCAAGTAATTGAGCAGCCCTACGACTCATAATCATTCTCGTTAAAAAGATTTCAAAATACTCCATTACTGGACAAATCTTAGTATCAATTTCTAAATTTAAAGTAATAGTCTTCTGAGCTGCATCTACTTTAATCTGAGATTTTTCCACTGCATAATTAACCCGATCATGAATATCAAAAGTTGCAAAATCTCGATTCCGCACCCGCCCCCGGGCTACATCACCTTTATCAGCAATAATCAGAGCCGCAGCAACCGGATTTACTGCCTCTCCTGTATGTTCATCGTGATTGCCAATCGCCCCAATGATTGTTCCAATCTCTTCAAAATCCATCTCTAGCCTGGCTAAAATCTGTGAAGCCAACAAAGCTGAAGCCTGCCAATGATTGGCTCTGGCTACAACATTACCAATATCATGAAGATAGCCAGCGATAGCTGCCAGTTCACAGATTCGTTCGGGATAATTGAGGTCGACTAAAATATTACGGGCCACAGCAGAAACCAGACCTCCATGCCTTAATCCATGTTCAGTAAATCCCATTTCTGCAAGATGTTTATTAGCTAATTTAAGATATATCTTAACTTGTTCATCATTTTTGACATCTTCTACTGTAATTAGTTTCATTATTATACCCCCGTAACAAAGTTGCGCAAACTATTTGTCTAACAAATCATATCTTTCGTTATTTGAGTAGTTAGTATTCATAAAAAAGGTGAAGCTTTACACTTCACCAACATCTCCAATATCACTATATTCGATTAAATAGTCGCAAAATTCACCGACGCATATGCGTCAAAATAAAACACTTCAATCAAGCATAAGATACCTTTCCAATAATACTATTAATTCACCTTACTCTCACAATAGTACCTAAAAATTTCTAAATATGACTGACAAAAGGACAAGAGTTAGTCTGAGGGGATAAACCTCCTGTCCTTTCATCAAAGACTAATCCAACTAACCAACATATACTTTATTTACAAAAATCAACCTCTAGACTCTAACCCCAACACCTAATGAAGAATTCATAATTATAATCCACATATTCATCTCTCCTTTGCTTAAAATTTTATATTATCCACACAATTAATGCGTGAAAATAACCATTAGAACATTATTTCTATCTTACCTCCTGAGCGGTCTACAAAAATAAAAAAAGATGCCAAGCCAAAGCTATAGCACCTCAATATACCATATATCCCAGAATGTAAGACTACTATCCTGAGTCAGTAATAGATATAAAAAGGGCTATAGTCCACGACGAACTATAGCCCTACTAATCTTCATATGTAGTATAGAAGTAATTAACCTATACTCACCAGTAAGGAGTCGTCGCGAAGATATCCTAAAATTAGACAAACTACACCTATAAAACTAGCACCAAAATCAGAGATATAGCTAACCAATACCTTTTTCTTCATCATCTTAACACGACCTCCTTTCTTAAAATAATAACATTAACCTACAGAAATTATACAGGTAATTCATATTTTTGTCAAGAAAAAATCATCAAAAAATTAAATTAATAAAAGACTAATTTGATCAGTCTACAGGCTTACCTTCTAGGCTTACAGATTAATTCTTTAATTTGAGTTTTAAAGATAGCAGATGAATGTTCTGGCTGAATAATAATTGCGGTATCTGCACCCCTCCCTGTCCCACCAATGGCAATTACTTCTTCTCCATATTCGATGAGACCAGCATCCAGAGCCATCACTGCTATCTCAAATCCAACTTTAACCCCCTGACCTAACATTCGTAAACTCATTGCAACAATCTCAGCAGGATAAAGACCTCCAAATTGATATCGGAGAGCTCTATCAACTCCTGCCAAAAGATGAGTTGTTGTCAGTACTTTAACCCCTAATTTTTGTAGTCGCTCTCTCATTTCTGGACCCATTTCATCTTCCCCAGGATTTTTAAACCCCACTTGATGAGTAACACAGACAATGTTCATCTGAGATCGATCAATCGAATTACTTGTACAATAATTTACAAGATCAAGAACTGTTTGCCCAGTATTTGATGCCACTACAATATCTGACAGTTGAAGTTCCTCTGCACGCTGAAGTGCGAAAATTATCGTCTTTTCAGTGTTTTCTGATCCTTTATTGTCCCAGTACATAATATAACCTCCTAATCGCTTTTTCTTATCTATCTATTTTCGCGATAAGGGGTCAATCTTCCTTTACAAAACTATTCCAATTCATTATCTTCTTCTAAAGTAACAGCAGCCGGAATTATATCCTGGGCCATTAAATAATCATCAATAGCTTGTTTATGGAATCTCCATTGGCCACCAATCTTTTTAGCTGGTAGTTGACCTTGCCGCAGTAAATTATAAATAGTTTGTTTATTTACTCGCAGATACTCAGCCACCTCTTCTACTAACAAAATTTCTGGATAATTGTCTGTTCTCATCTATACATCCTCCTCCCACATTTTATCTAATACTATGAGACAATTTTTTTCATTAAATCTTTTACTCTTATGTACTAGGTAGCCCAGAGGGTTAAATTTGGGAAACTTATTTATCTCTTAGTAGAGAATCACCTCATTTTTCCAGACTTACTAACTCATAATATTTGCCATTACTAATCCTAGCTTATTTTTATGTTACTTTGTAGTCATTTAGAGTATATTATAGGTATGGTTTTCTTCATATAGAGAGTATACCCTATTTTTAACAAACTTGCACCCCATTTTTATTTATACTTGTATAATTCCTCTGCGGATTGCATATTTTACCAAGTCAATTCGATCATGCATATCCAGTTTGTCCATTATATTATATCGATGTGACTCAACTGTTTTCACACTGACGTTGAGTAAATCTGCAATTTCCTGATTCTTATAGCCTTCTGCAATTAACTTTAACACTTCTAACTCCCTTGTTGTCAATCCATCCCATTCATCAACAACTTCTGCCGATACATTTTCTATATAATGGTTAATTATAAATTTCGATATAGTAGAATCTAGATAATATCCACCTTTGCTGACAGATTCTAAAGCCAATAAAACTTCTCTGGCAGGTGCTGTCTTAATCAAATATCCATGAACTCCTGCTTTGAGTAACGCGGAAACATAAGATTCATTATTGTGTAAGGTCAAAACTACCACCTTCATCTCAGACAAATGGTTTTTCAGTCTCTCAATTACCTGAAATCCAGTAAAAATCGGCATACTGATGTCTAACAATAAGATATCCGGGTGTACCTCCTGAACCTTATTTATAGTCTCTTGACCATCACTGGCCTCTCCAATCACACTAAAATTCTCATGCTCATTGATAATCTTTTTTAGACCATCTCTCAATACTGCATGATCATCTGCAATAAACACTGTTGCAATTGTCATCTTTCATCATCACCTTTGTAGGGTATAATAATCTTCAAAACAGTTCCCCCTCCTAATTGAGACTTAATTTGTACATCGCTCTGAATAGATACAGCACGTTCATTAATTAGTTTGATACCTAGCCCGACAGCTTCATTATCTGGTTGAAACCCCCTACCATCATCTATTAAAGTAATTATAAGATTACCCTGCTCCTTTTCAAAATTCAAAGTTACATGATTTGCCTGAGCATGACGAATGATATTATTTACACCTTCTTGTATAATTCGAAAAATTTGACCAGATTCAAAACGTGATAAATTCACAGGGTATGGGTATTTTTTTAATTCAAAGTTGATATTCTGCAAACTAAATTGTCTACTGACCCAAACATTGATTCCTTCCTGTAAACCTAATTGATCAATTAAAACCGGCTTAATACCATAAATTATTCTCTGAAGATCGGCAATAACCTCCCTCAGATAATCTCCAAGGGTGGCTAATTCTTTTCTCAATTCTTCTTCTTTATGAACACCGTGTAGCTCTTCAATCTTCCAGAGCATGGTCACCAACTGTTGGCTGATACCATCATGCAAATCTTTAGCCAGTTCTTCGTATTTCTCCTCAATAGATAAAAATGTATTCATTATTTTCTTTTCAGCCACCATTCCCACCCGCTCCCCAATGTTTATATATTTTCCTATAATGATATATTAGGTATATTTTTGAAAATTCCTTTTAAAAATTCATTTATTTTGTGATATATTGCAGAAAAATTTTTTTCCTACCTATTTTCTGGAATAAAAAAAAGTATCAGTTGAAAAACTGATACTCGAATTTCTAAATTGAGGATGAAATTATAATATTTAGTCGGAATATTCGGGAGATTTAAGAATTCTTATTCTGTTTAAAGGCCAATATATCCAAAAAGCTTTGCCTGAAATACTTTTATAAGTAACAAAACCAACCTGGCTCGGACTCCTACTATCGGTACTATGGTTTCGGTTATCTCCCATGACAAATACATGGTCTTCTGGAACTTCATACCGTCCTAAACCATAAGCAGCTTTCTCATAAATATAGTCTTCATCTAAAATCATTCCATTTATGTATACACCACTTTTATCAACTATCACAATGTCACCGGGAAGACCAATGACACGCTTAATATATTTAGTCCTGGGTTCACCTTTGGGGGCAAATACAATAACATCTCCCCGATGTGGTTCCTGAAACCGATAGATAAATTTATTGACGAAAAGCCTTTCGCCATCGTGCAAGCTTGGATCCATTGAATGGCCTTCAACTACAAATGACTGAACAACAAAAGTTATAATAAAAAATGCTAGAATACCTGCAATAACAATGGATTCAAAAAATTCCCTAATTTGTGTCTTTTGAATTTGCATTAAGCTGTCCTCCCCAATAATTTAAAAATAGCCTAGTTCGATGCTTCTTTCTCTTTCTCTTCCTCTTCTTCCTCATGTTTAGGGTCTTTTTGTAAGATACCGGATTTGATTAGCTCAATCTCTACCCCGGTAGCAATTCTTAACTTAATCTCTTGATCCTTAACTTTAGTAATCACACCTTTAATTCCACCTCTAGTGATTATATAATCACCAACTGTAAGTTCCTTTAACATTCCTTCATACTGCTGTTGCTGCTTCTTTTGTGGTCTTATCAACATAAAATAAAAGACAACGAAGATGGCTAGCAATGGCCATAGTGAAGCTAATCCTTGCATAATTGTTTTCCTCCTAACATTTGTTCTAGTATATTTGTATTCTACACACCAACAATAATTCCTTTAAATTTTTCCTTTGTACTGTTGGTAAAATTCCCTTCTAAACTCCATAAAACGATTGTCTCTAATCGCTGCTCTCATCTTTTCCATTAGTTTCAACAGAAAATACAGATTGTGATAAGTTGTTAACCGAAAACCTAAAATTTCATTTCTCTTTATCAAATGTCTGATATAGGCTCGAGTATAATTCCGACAAGTATAGCAATCACAATAAGGATCAATCGGAGTAAAATCCTCCTCATACGTCGCATTACGCACCTGCATCTGCCCCAGTTGAGTAAACACAGACCCATTACGCGCTATCCGCGTTGGTAACACACAATCGAACATGTCTATTCCACGCATAACCCCTTCTATCAAATCTTCTGGTGAACCTACTCCCATCAGATAACGGGGTTTATTCCCAGGTAAAAGAGGAGTTGTAAATCCCAAAATATCATACATTATCTCCTTGGGTTCCCCGACACTTAATCCTCCAATCGCATATCCGGGAAGATCAATATCTGTAATCTCTTTAACACTCTGTTCTCGTAATTTTTTCTGCATTCCGCCCTGGACAATTCCAAATAAAGCCTGATCATCTCTTGTCAGAGCTTCTTTACATCGTTTCAACCATCTGGTCGTTCTCTCTAAAGATTTTTGAACATAATCATCTTCAGCCGGATAGGGTGGACATTCATCAAATGCCATAATAATATCTGCTCCTAACGCCATCTGGATCTGGGTCGCTTTCTCTGGACTGATAAAATGCCTGGAACCATCAATATGTGAGGAGAAAGTAACCCCTTCCTCAGTAATATCCCGTAAATCATTTAAACTAAAAACCTGAAATCCTCCACTATCAGTCAGAATCGGTCTGTCCCAATTCATAAAAGAATGTAACCCACCAGCTTTTTCGATCAATTGATGACCCGGTCGTAAATATAAATGGTATGTATTACTCAGTATAATTTGTGCCCCTACTTCTTTCAATTCTTCTGGAGTCATGGTCTTTACCGTAGCCTGGGTTCCAACAGGCATAAATATCGGAGTCTGAATCATCCCATGTGGAGTGTCCAATTCACCTAATCTGGCATGCGAATCTTTATCCTTTTTTAGAAGTCGAAATTCAAAGCTCATAGTATTCTCTCCCCCACTAAATTATCATCATTGCATCACCAAAACTAAAAAAACGATACCTCTCCCTAATAGCATGTGCATATGCTTGCATCACTTTCTGCTGACCAATTAAAGCACTGATCATCATAATTAACGTTGATTTGGGTAAATGAAAATTGGTAATCATACCATCAATAGCCTTAAATTGATAACCGGGATAGATAAAAATATCTGTCCAACCACTCCCCGGATGAATAATCCGCTGATCGTCAGCTACTGTTTCTAAAGTACGGGTAGCAGTAGTTCCTACCGTAATAATTTTACCACCACTGGCCCTGGTAGAATTAATCAGATCGGCTGTCTGTTCAGTCACCTCATAAAACTCAGAATGCATATCATGTTCTTCCACATCGTCAACCTGAACCGGTCGAAAAGTTCCCAAGCCAACATGTAATGTTACATATCCAATCCTGATGCCTTTACTTTGTAAAGTATTAAATAGTTTCTGAGTGAAATGTAAACCTGCTGTCGGGGCTGCTGCTGAACCTCTTTTGGCAGCATAAATGGTCTGATAACGCTCAGGATCTTCCAATTTAGTCGTAATATATGGTGGTAATGGCATCTCACCTAGTTGATCAATAATCTGATCAAAATCCCCCTGATAACTAAATTTCATCACCCTGCCGCCAAAATCTGTATAATCAAGGACTGTACCTTTCATTAGACCATCACCAAAGATTACCTCTTCACCCAATTTCATCTTTCTCCCCGGACGCACAAGAACCTCCCACTTATCTACAGTTTGGGAGGTCAATAATAAAACTTCTATCACTGCTCCAGTCTCTTTCTGACCATATAGACGAGCAGGGATAACCCTGGTATTATTTAAAACTAAGAGATCACCGGGGTTCAAATAGTTTGTAATATCTTTAAAAATCCCTTCCTCCAAGCCTTTCCGATCTTTAAAGACTACCAATAGTCGGGAATGGTCTCTAGGTTCAATGGGAGTCTGGGCGATTAATTCATCTGGTAAAATAAAATCAAAATCTGCAACTTTCACACCGATTCCTCCAGACATCTTTGTTATTTTCTATTCTCTCTAATTTTGCTAAAAGTATACCTAATTATAATTTTCTATGCTCAGTCTATACCATTATCGAAAAATCCGAAAAAGTAATGATAAAATTAAACTAATCAGCAAGGACGTAGTAATTGGAATAAACAGAGTAAACCCTTCTTTTTTGATATAAATATCTCCGGGTAACCTCCCCAACCAGGAAATCTTACCATTCAAAAGAAAAACAACCCCAATAATAATCAGAAAAATACCGAGACCAATAAAAATTCTTCCCAGATCATTGAACATATTAATCATTCCTCCTCGTTTGACTCTTCAAAAAGGCTGATTTCTTTAGATAAATCATTCTCTTCAGTGGGACAACCTATTCCCAGATGTTGATATGCCAGAGCAGTAGCTACTCTTCCACGGGGAGTCCGCTTCAAAAAACCAATCTGTAACAGATATGGTTCATACACATCTTCAAGCGTATCAGTCTCTTCACTAATGGCAGCAGCCAGGGTGCTGAGTCCTACTGGAGAACCATGAAATTTGGTGATTAAAGTCAATAATAAACGTCGATCGGTTTTATCTAATCCCAATGGATCAACCTCTAAGAGTGCCAGAGCATCCTGGGCCACATCTCTGGTAATAACTCCATCGGCCTTTATCTGGGCAAAATCTCGAACTCTCTTCAAAAGTCGATTAGCAATCCGGGGTGTCCCTCTGGAACGTCTGGCAATCTCTAATGCACCTTCAGCTTCGATTTCAATTTTAAGTGCACGGGCTGCTCTACTAACTATGGTTTGCAAATCTTCCTCTTTATAAAACTCTAAACGACTAATAATGCCAAATCGATCCCGTAATGGTGAAGTCAACATTCCTGCTCTGGTTGTAGCTCCCACCAGAGTGAACGGAGGAATATCAAGACGAATACTGCGAGCACTGGGACCTTTCCCAATAATAATATCCAGAGCATAATCCTCCATAGCAGGATATAAAATCTCCTCAACCATCCGATTTAAACGATGAATCTCATCAATAAACAGAACATCACCTTCATTAAGATTAGTTAAAATCGCAGCAAGATCGCCAGGTCTCTCAATAGCCGGACCAGAGGTTACTTTTATGCTAACTCCCATCTCATTGGCGACAATATTGGCTAGAGTAGTTTTACCGAGACCTGGAGGGCCATATAACAACACATGATCCAAAGCCTCATTGCGAATTCTGGCAGCTTCAATAAATATCTTAAGATTCCGGGTTACCCCTTCCTGCCCAATGTATCCTTCCAAAGTTCTGGGTCTGAGACTGAGATCCAGATCAACATCTTCATTTTTTAATTCTGGTGAGATTATCCGTTCCTCATCCCTCATTAGCTTTTACCTCTTCCCTGCGTTCTAAGTGCCTCCCGGATAATGACCTGTACATCGTCTTTTTCCTGAACATGTTCAATAGCCGCATAAGCTTCTGAACGACTGAAACCCAGAGTCTCTAAAGCTTCTCTCGCCTCTTCAACCGCAGGAGTTCCTAAAGATGTTTGTTCTTTAACAATCTGATTATCTTCGTCAATTATCCGTAAATCTATCTTATTCTTCAACTCTAATATCAATCTTTTGGCAGTCTTTTCGCCAATACCGGGAATCTTCTTCAGTGTAGCCACATCTTCATAGACGATAGCTTTCTTCAATTCAGAAGTTTGTAGAGCAGAGACCATCCCTGTAGCCACTTTAGGACCAATTCCGGAAACCGTAATCAACTGTTTAAAAAGATCCAACTCTCCTACAGTTAAAAAGCCATAAAGGGTGATAGCATCTTCCCGGACAACTGTGTGAATGTAAAAGGTTACATCTTCTCCCCTGGGGGGTAAATGGTTGAAAACGGTTGAAGGGACATAAACCTGATACCCAACCCCATGTACATTAACCAGCAAATAATCATTATTCTCCAATAATAGCTTACCCTCAAGATAGCCAATCATATTAATACCCTCCCAACTGATTGATCATCTTCACACTATGCCCATGACAAATCGCTACAGCCAGGGCATCGGCAGCATCAGCCTTACCTGGAAGTTCTGACAAGTTTAACAATACTTTAACCATCTGTCTGACTTGATTTTTGGCTGCCCTACCATAGCCAACAACCCCCTGTTTGACCTGCAAGGGGGTATATTCAAAAACAGATATACCGGCATTAGCTCCTGTCAAAAGAGCCACACCTCTGGCTTGTCCTACCTGAATTGCTGTGTTAACATTTTTGTTAAAAAAAAGTTCCTCTACAGCCATAACCTCGGGATGATGGGTTTCAATCAACTCCATCAGACTATCATAAATCTTTTTCAGACGATCTGAAGGTTGAAACTCAGGTGGAGTTGTAATCACCCCATATGTTATCGGTTTAAATGAGTTTCCTATCTTATGTATGATCCCATAACCCAGGGTCGCATATCCCGGATCAATACCTAATATTATCATGAATACACCTCCTCTAATAGCATATCACGAACATCAGTTCCCGTCAAGAAGGTGCAATAAGCTCACTGATTGGTGATAAACAGAGACAAATTACTATTCACCCAATGTTACAATTACTTCTCAGATATTTTCAAGAAATAATGGTTTACTCCTCCTAATCCCAATAAAAAGAAGCCAGACCATCAATAAAGGAGATCAAGTGGTCTTCCGAGTTGGAAACAATTCCCTGACGTAATTTTTCCTGTAGAGATACCGGGAATCCAGCGGTTGGAATATCGGTAATCTTAACTAGCTTTTCTTTCATCCCAGGCTCACCATAAAATATAGCAACAAATCCATCCTTTTCACCAACATAACGTTTTTTTAAGTCTTCAGGACAAAAATCATTAATCTTCATCTGTAAAACTAATTGTCCCCCACTCTCATCTTTTATCATCCATCCTGGGTATAAACCCAAAAATTCTTTTCGGGAAAGGTTTAACAAAGGTGAACTTTGTTTTAACTCCTCAATTACCGTATGATTGCAATACGTGTAAACTCTTTCAAAAATTATTTTATTCCAGGTTCGATTCACACTTAACTCAACCTCAATCTCTTCAGGGTTAGTCGGAGTCTGTGTTACAAGATTGATTGGCTTATTATCCTGCTGCTCTGATCCACCCTGATTAGGTTTAGTAATCTCAGGAGTTGGTTCTTCCCAGATTAAAATTGAATAGGTAATTCCTGCGGAGATGGCTACAAATAAAATGGCTAAAAGCAAATAACGTCTCAACCTAACTCCTCCTTTCAGTGATTGAAGTCATCTTATGGAATATGATTCTTTCAGAAAATATAATTCCCATAAATAACTCCATTTATTCATCTGCAGGGTAAATTAAGTTGGACGTTACATAATTATGATTTATAGCGCCGACAGTGCGCACCGCCTAGCTGCTCTTAGCAGAACTAAATTCGATTAAATTAATCCTCTAACTGTTCCATTATATTTTCCGGAATGTCAAAGTTAGCATACACTGCCTGCACATCATCGTGATCTTCCAGGAGATCCATCAATTTAAGAACTTTTTTTGCTGTATCTACATCATCAATAATCATAGTATTTTGTGGAATCATAGAGATCTCGGCATCAGTAATCTCGAAGTTATCTAACAAACCCTCCCGAACTTCCATCAAATCAGTGGGATCGGTATAAATAGTAGCAATACTATCCTCAACCTCTACATCTTCTGCTCCAGCTTCTAAAACAGCTATCATCAATTCATCCTCATTAAAAGGATCTTCTGTTCCATCAATGATAATTTGACCTTTTCGTTCAAACATCCAGGCCACACAACCGCTTTCACCTAAGTTACCTCCATGTTTAGAGAAAAGATGTCGAATCTCCGCTGCAGTTCGATTGCGGTTATCTGACATTAATTCCACATACATAGCTACACCAGCTGGACCGTAACCTTCATAGTTAAACTCTTCATAAGAAACACCTTCAAGCTCTCCGGTACCTTTTTTAATAGCCCGCTCTACATTATCACTAGGCATGTTAACTTCGCGAGCTTTTATAATTAGCATTCTCAACTCTGCATTAGCGTCAGGGTCACCACCATGATGACGGGCAGATGCAGTAATCTTCTTGCTAATCTTTGAGAAAACTTTACCTTTTTTTGCATCTTCTCTTGCTTTTTTATGTTTGATATTGGCCCATTTTGAATGACCAGCCATAAATCTTCTCCTCCCTTCCAAAATATCCTCTTGATTTCAAATGCTCCACACTTTATAAACCTAAATAATTGTACCATATTTCCGCTACTAATTCAATATGGTATAAAGTGTTGTGACCTTTTCTTCTCTCTCCGAAGGTATATTCAAAAACTTAATGACCACAGGAACCACAATTTTTAGACGAACATCCACCACAACTTGAGCCTGAAGTACTACCTTCGCCAGTGTTGCATCCAAAGAGAGAGAGTTTTTTCCTGGGAGTCCTGGCTCCGCAACTTGGGCATTCTATCGCACTCAAATTATCGCTTACTTTACACAATTTCTCAAAATTATGACCACAAGCACTACAGGTAAATTCATATATTGGCATACAATCTTCCCTCCTCTCTATTGGCTTCTCTAAACATTTTTTATCATTTTTTTGCTCTCTTGTCAAGACGATTACCATTTTTGCTGCTTTTACATATACTATTATATACAATGTACCAAAGGAGGGAATTGTAAATGGCAACATTATTAAGAGAGATTAAAGCAAAAATCATTAATTTAGAGTATGAGGTTATTCCCCACAATACTACCAGTCAGGTGATGGTTAAAGGAAACCTGGTAAAAGAAATTTTTTATGTCAACAAAAAGGGGATTGTTAAGCAATATGATTCTGAACTCCCCTTTACAGTCAAACTAGATACACCCGATCTTACTCCCGATCTTACTCTAATCGCTCAAGGTGAGATTGAACATATAAGTCACCGTTTAAGTGCCGATGGACACCAGGTTGAACAGCAGTACATTATCTCCATCACCCTTTTTCCAAAAGAAAAATTTATCACCAGAAGTCAACACTTTCTAATTAGAAGTGTTGATCAATTAGATGATTCCGAGCATATCAAAAAAATTACTCTTCCTGAAGATAAGGCTAAAGCTAATGGACAATACAAAGAGAATGAAATTATTCCAATTCCAAATTTTACTTTTTTAATTGAGCAAAAAGTCCATTCCTTACGCCAGGATATGGAAGAAACCTTACGCTCAGAGATAAAAGAAAAAGTCCACAAAGATCTCGAAAATAAATTACGTATCGAGATTGAAAATAAACTATACGAAGAGCTAGAAGATAAAATACGCCGGGAATTCGGAAATAATATTGAAAATCAACTAAATAAACGCTTTGCCCTTCTGGAAAAAGAAAAACAACTCTCTGAACTGAAAGAAAAACATGAACAAACGATAAAATGGCAAGAATTACGTCGAAAAAGTGCTCAACAAAAATTATATGGTTATCATATCAAAGGTTAACGTCGCATTAATAGCAAGTTGTTAGTACCTGGATTTAACGACCTTCAAAAGGGGATTTGTGTCTTCACTCAAGTAAACACATTGGTTTATTTATACTTTCACCTATAAAGACCGGAAAACTTCCCTTTTGAAATGTCGCTAAATCGACAAAAAAAATGCAAGACATTATGTTCTTGCATTTTTTTATTTAAAAGAACTATATTCACTTGTACAGCCCATCATGTCCAATTTTGAGATGTCAAAAGATTTTCTCATAATATGTAGGTAAATTAGGACTTCTGACATCGGCAGCGACTATATTAAAGTTCTGCTAATTTGCCGCAATTGAGTAACAAATTCTACAATTTTTGCCCGATCGCCTTCCCAACTATTTAAAAACTCTTGCAATTCCTCCATCTCTTCAGCACTTATCTGAGGTGTCGGAATGTCCTCACCATCTAAGTCAACCTTCTTCAATAATGAGATGGATTTTTTCAACGGGTACTGTACTTGATGATAAATCTGATCAGTCATTTTCTCCACCTACCAGTACTTCAGATTTTTGTGTTGCTAAATCTACATACTTTTCGACCTTGGGATATCCCACCTGGTCTAAATAACTCAAATATCCTTCTAAAGTTAAAATCCGATTTTCCAGCACCCGCGGACTCAAATTCAAGTTATCCAGATCAACCTTCTCTAATTTCTTGACTATAGAATTTAACCTTTGAACTGCATTCATAATGTTTCTATCAGCCATCTTAAAAACTCCTTACTCTTTAGATTTATTAATATTATGACAAATAATCGCAAAATAAATTCATCCAACAACAAAAATGGGAAAAGTTAATTTTTACATTCTCTCCGAAATTCATCCCTCCTCAAATTAATATTCTCCTAAAATTAGTATTTCTTTTATCTCTTTCATTATAATTATAATAAAATCAACAAAATGTGTCAAGATTCTTTGGAAAAATAGTTTTAAAAATTTGCAAAATCATCCTTTGAATCCAGAAACACATATAAGTTTCAAAGTGAAAAACCCAATATCGTTCTTTGCTTCAAATGATTTTTTATCCGTTCGGGCAATTTACATTTTCTATGTCGAATATTTATATATAGTGTCGACTAAATGTCGAATTAAATAGAAATTTCTCCGCATATCTTATCAGTTCTGTTTAATCTATTGCCTTTATATGTTTGATTTTTATGAAAACAGGTGATAATATATTATAATAAGTTAAAATAGAGGAGGGACAGAATAATGATTACATTAACAAGATTGCATCAAGATGTACGTTCTGAGTGTTATCAAATAGTTCAGGAAGATGATACCATCGGTCAACTCTTTGTTTTTTTCAGCCATGATTATCTCTTCCTGGATGGCTATCTGTATCTAAATGTGGAAGAAGATGTAGATTCAGAAAAAGCAGATGAATTAGCAGATGAAATTATTCTCTGGTATCTTAATCATCATTGTCCAATGGATTATGGACAGGACTATACATCCTTTGAAGTAAACATTATCAATCAAAGCGATAGTTATCTGGTCGAACTGGGCGATGATGACTTTTATGATGACGATGATGAATATTATGAAGAAGAATGCGATTGCGAAGAAACAAACTGTGAGTGTGAATAACACTTAGATAATATTTACATTATTCCAAAAAAGCTGCCGATCTCAAGATTCGCAGCTTTTCTTTATAAAATCCACTACCGCTTCATTGAATTCTGTAGGTTTCTCCAAAAACAAGGCATGGCCGCCATCTTTTATCACCTTTAGTTGTGCATCGCAAATCTCTTGCTGGATTATCTCACTATACGACACTGGTTTCAGTAAATCCTTTTCCCCTGCAAGCACTAATGTTGGTACTTTTATCTCCCGCAAACGTGTAGTAATATCGAGCGTAAGAAAATTCTCACATAAAGAAATAAATGCTCTCAACCACTGCTGAGTTACTGTTTTTCCAAAAATTTCTGCTCTATGGTCTAACCAACCATTCCTTTTGTTGTAGAAAACCTCAGAATAGACAAAAGGAGCCATCACCCTAAAAAACAATTCTCCATCATAAGTTTCGGCCGCTCTTATCCAGGAATCGATCACTGCTTTTAAATGCGATTTACTCTCACTAACTGCAGTTCCCAGGGTCAGCGTTCGTACATTTTCGGGATACAGTAAAGCAAAATACATCCCGACCTCAGCTCCGTATGATACTCCAACTATATGTAATTTAGTAATTCCTAAATGATCTATTAAAGCTTTTAAATCCTGCGCATGCTGTTCAAAAGTATTGTTCTGAAAAGTCAGGTCAGATTTCCCTTGACCACGAAAGTCATGTACCAATATCCGAAAATTCTTTTGTAACTCATTAATCTGAAAAATCCAGGAATCTGTTGACATCGCTACTCCATTTAAAAGTGCTATTACTTCTGAACCCTTTCCCTTCTCCTCGTAAAAGATATTAACTCCATTAACCTGTGTATTGGACATTTTTTCTCCTCCTAAATTAATAGTTCTCTCATTAGCATATCATATTTTTGTTGCAAAATCGTTACCAGGGTTTGCAGTCTTAACTTTTCTTACACCTTTACCAGGAATATATTGATTCATTTCTCTAAAATCCATTGTTTCAATTTTATAAAATTACTATTATTACTCCAGAAAGTTATTGCTTCATCATAATTGAGTTCTGCTATCGTACAACCTAATTCTTCAGGTATTACTAATCTCTCTATCATTGAACCTGTTTTAAATTTAACATTATTTGTAATCGTACCTTGTATTTCATTTTCGAATACCTTTATCTTCCCATCTCCTGAATAATAAACCAGACAGTCCTTTATATAGATACTCCTATCATTTTTATCTTCCAATAATTTTACTATGTCTTCTACGCTTAAACATCGATTAATATATTTTATATATGGTCCCGGGAATCCATTTAATCCCCTAATATAAAACCCTGCATCTGTTACTATAAGATCACCTTTCAATCGATCCCTTGCCCATATAGCAGAATATTTGGCAATTTCTGTAACATTATCAGACTGTATTTCTGGTACAGCCAACTTCTTTTGAACCAAATTTATTTTACTATCCTTAAATACATTAAGCGCAATTTCAAATTTTATCTCATTGCCCGTCACATAATTTATGTGCATATAATTCTCTCCTTAATCAAAATTTTTGATTACCATCTTAGAAGATTTCCGGTATTACATTAATTTCCCTATTTATCTAAAATGACCTTCTTTCTTAGATTTAATTTTTCTCAGTGACCACATAAATTTTCATCAAAAAGTAGCGTTTTCATTAACAACATTTTAGACGAGAAGACTCCCAATTTTAATCGACAGGATCATAAATAATTAAATAGTGTTTAGTCTCATAAAGGTACAAATTCCCTTCTGAAATCATTAAAAACGAGTATTAACGGCTGTTTATGTAACTTTAATAATTTCTTAATTGTTAATATCGTATAATTTTATATTATTTGGGTAATTGGGTCAAAAATAAAGGAACCTCCTCTCGCAGAGTTTCCTTTATTTTTTCATACATTTAAATAGATGTTAGTAATCACAGTTATACTGTTCTAATCTAACTTAAATTTACCCACTTGTTTGGCTAGTTCATCCGCTACTTCAGCCAGAACAGTTGCCCCTGATACGATTTCTTCAGTTGCTGCAATCTGTTCCTCACTGGATGCAGCCACCTCTTCAGCATTACTAGCTGCTTCGTAACTTACTATGGTTACATTTTTCATAACATCTGCTATCTTATCACTATTTTCATTCAAATCTTTAGCATTTTCTTTAACCCATGTAATAAGATTCATTAATTCTCTGGCTAATTGATTTATGTCACTAAAAACTTTTCCGTTTTCTTCGATGGATTGCACACTGTTATTGACAGTAATTATATTTTCATCCGTCTTGTTAACTGTTTTAGCTACCCCATTCTGTATTTGTTTAATAAGATTCGCTATTTTATCTGTTGATTTGGTTGATTCTTCAGCTAGTGCTCGAATTTCATCAGCGACTACACTAAAACCTCTCCCCGCTTCTCCTGCCCTGGCAGCTTCAATAGCAGCATTTAAAGCCAATAGATTCGTTTGATTAGCTATCCCGTTAATAATCTGAATAATCCCACCAATCTCTTCCGAAACTACACCTAGCGATTGGATAATACCAGCGACCGCTTGAACCTCTGTTTTTACATTATCAATTTGTTCAATTGAGTTATTTACTGACTGATTACCTTCTTCAATCTTATTCATGACGTTTTTCGCAAAACTACTCATCTGTTCAGAATTGAGGCTAACCTGTTTAATTTGTTCAATCAAATGTTCAATATTTTTGGTTATCTCCTCAATTTGAGCAGATTGCTCTTCTGCACCTGAAGCAACACTTTGAATGGCACTACTTACTTGCTCTGCTGTTTCTCCTACCTGATTCCCTGAAACAGCTAGTTCTCCACTAGAAGAAGCTAAATTGTCCGATACATCACTTATTTGTACGATCATATGTTTTAAGTTTTTTTGCATTTCATTAAAGTTATTAGCTAAATCTCCAATTTCATCATTTCTTCTTATATATTCATCAGGTATATTTTGAGTAAAATCACCATTCGCTATAATTTGCGTAAAATTCCTTGTAATATTCACTGGTTTGATAACAAGATATTTTAATATGTAATATAACACTAAAATAAACAATAGCAAACTTAGGACAGATATAATTATTAATTTGACAGCCTTCTGCCCTATTCCCAACTCACTAACAGGTAAAGTTAAAATTAGCTTTAGCCCAGTATTTCCTATAGAAGAATAAGTAATGAAGTTTTCTTTACCGTTTAGTCTTTTCATCATTAATTCCGCCTGGTTGTTTTCTAAAATCATTGAAGAAAAATCACTAAAGATACTTTTCTCTTTATCGCTTAAATTGATACCTTGTTCATCCAGGTCTGAATTAACAATAAAGTTGCCTTCATCACTGATTAAATATGCTTTTCCATTCTGACCTATACTAATATTTCTTATATACTCCTGTAAATCTTTTAAGTCTATATCAATGCTGGTCACTCCAATAACTTTACCATCATTATAAATTGGAGTAGTATAAGTCATCATTGTTATTCCGGAGATTTCATCATAATAAGGTTCGGTCCACTTCGATCCTTCTCCCATAAATCCATTTTGATACCATTCATATTTAAAATAATCATACTCTCTATTACTATAATCCCAAGTAGTTACCAGAGTACCATTATCTTTATATACATATGGGCCATAATATTCTTGATTTTCATCATATTCATAAGGTTCCATCCAAAAACCTGATCCCGTAGTTAAATTAACTCCATCAATCAAATTCTCTATATATCTCAAATTCAATTCTGTGTCTCGACTTTGTGCAATAAGGGAACTCAATCCTTGAGCACTTTGATCAATTCTCAAAAAATCAGAATTTACTTTTTCAATCTCACTACCAAGCTTAGCAAGCAAATACGACTGGACTTCTTTAGACAAATCTTTTTGATAAGACTGAGTATTTAAATAAATCTGCAAAGAAAATATTACGATAGCGGTGGTTAACATTGCAGCAATAATTTTTGTCGTTAACGAATTTAATTTCATTTGTCTACACCTCACTTTGGTTTAGAGTAATTAATACAAGAATAATCCTGAACTCCATCACAATTATGGCAATATCACCTCCTGATCTGAAAATAAAATCATAGTTATTTTAGTAGTTAAGTACAAAGTTAAAGAATAAGCATTGCTACACTATTGGGGACCGCGAACCCAGCTAATGCCTGGAAAACATCTATAAAACATTTGTAATATTCATAAAGGGTAAGCAACAATTCCTATCAATAAACGACACTACCTTCACAAGGGTACTGCAATGGAACGTCAAAGTATAATGGAAGATACAGAATGGTCTATTGGGGACGACAAGAAGGGTCTAGCAAGTTTTTGTACTCATAAGAATTGTCTTAATAGAGGTGCTCTGTGTTCAAAGACCAACTATGTACTGTAGTAAAGACCGTGGGAAAAACTGTTCTTAGACTTATCCCTCATTGAAGAACAATGTATTGATAGAAGTCTACAACAAAAGAACCGATCTTGGAAAGAAGGATTTTAAAAAAATCCCTAATCTGAAATCATTACAGCGATGGGTAAGTGAAAACTCATATATTGTTAAATTATATAATTTTAATAACTACTAGCACTATTTTCCTAAAAATAATTTAAATGAAAATAATGTTGTTTAAAAGAATAAGTTCGTTTTTTCCAAAAAAACGAACTTATAAAAAACTACTTAAGTATAAAGTCCTATTATATTTTAGTCTTCGACATTCCTTAAATAAATTCCTTTGTACAGTTCTCAAATTTTATTATAATTTAACATCCTTTAATCTAAATTTATCCTAATGTTAGAGAAATATATGCTTGCTACTTTAAAATACATTTTTTAAATCACCAATTTTAATATTTTTACAAAAAAGGTTATTTCTCAATGATACTCAATCATTTTGAAATAACCTCTTTTAAAATGTTTGATCAAATTAATTGATTGTCCGAGTTCTCTAAAACAATCCCTTCTCCATCACAAAATATTGATATTTCTATTGCAAACTTCTTTCTATATTCCAGTACATCTTTTAAATCTATCCGATTCACAGAAGACAGTGGTTTTTCTTACTATTTTCCCGCTCATTACAAATATCTATTTATTTCTCACATATCTCCAAGACATTTTGGACAAATTTCCCTGCACTTATAACACTTAATTAAAAAATCTCCTCCATTTTCTGCACCAAAAGCATAATTCCAACAATCCATTTGATTAAGCTCAGGATCACCTACAGCGTTAACTGGGCAAACATCTACGCAAAGGTTGCATCTCTCTGGGCAAGGACTCCCCTCCAAAATACTATCACTTTCTAACTCAACATCAACCAATATAACACTGAGCCAAACCATATTTCCATATTCTGGAGTAATTAATAAAGTGTTTCTCCCAATTCTACCAAGACCAGCCTTAACTGCACAGTGTTTAGCAGATACAATATTTCTAAATCTTTCTGTAGATTGATCAAATACGGTCGGACCATTTGTTCCTGTAGGAATAGCAATAATTTGATCTTTTTCTAGTTCACTACATATTTCCACAGCCATCTTGTCCATTCTATCTGACAAAATATTTCTTACAATAGTATAAGGAACTGTAGATTTACATTTTAGTGTTCCATTTAAAAATCTTTTTGCAAATACTATGACGGATTTACACGAGGGCAAAACATCACGGGGATGAAAACCTTTTGGCGCATCGTCAAAACTTTCCACAGAAGCGATTCCACACAAATCAGCCCCATTTTCTAATATCATTTTTTTAATTTCATTTGTAGTTATCATCATCATAACTACCTCCTTCTACTTTAGCGAATATTGATACTGGAATTATAACTATAAAATTCATCGATTATCTCTCTGTTAAATTCATATATTGCATAATCACTTTGCTCCCATGTTATAATCACGGTAGAAACGCCGTTTACTCAACGCCACCTGCACAGATCTGGACTTGTGGTTTATCCACCGACTCATCAAAAATATTTGCTTCCCGTCATTAAGCAAAAATTAGATTTCAACTGGTTATCATTCTTCTAATATATCTTGGGAGTCACCACTTTATATATTTTCACTACTATATCAAATATCCTCCATAAGAAATTTTTACCATTTTTAACCATAACCTTAACTAAATTCCTCGAAACAAAGCATATTTGATTCGATCTGAGCAATTGCTAATGTTAAATGCTCCAGGGATACCTAATTCTTCAACCTGTTGAGTTATACACACAATACCTTCTTGCCTATCTGAATTCACCTCTTCTTCTATTTCCAACACTTTGACAAGGACAATTCTTGTTTTTGATCCAACAACATCATCAGCAACTGTCGGATATCCTACTTTATTCAACGCTGTTTGTAATTTCATTGTATCCCGCTACATCTGGCACCAACACAGTACTCCCTAAGAAATTATGTACTAGATATCCAGTTACCCTATCTGTGTTCATAGCAAAATGATTCCCTCTGACATTTATATACTCCAAACATGTAGTATTTTCCTGCTCATAGATGACCTGACCACTCAGGTTATAGACATAATAGATCTCCTGTACACCATTCTCTATCTTGAGCCTTAACCCACCGTCATTATAGGTATATTCTGCCACAGATGTGCCATTCTTAGATACCTTGATCAGTCTGTCAAGTAGATCATGCTCATAGATCTCTGTTCTCTCAGTGATTGTAATAGTAGACTTTGATGATCCCCTCAGCTTTATTCGTAAACTCCGCATTGTGTATCGGATTCAGCAGTTCATCCCGATCATCCAGATAGGACTTGACCTTGATGTATCTGGCATCTACTGGTTCTTTGAGAAGAATTAAGATCTCTCCATCACCATTTTTCAGATACTCCCAATCGGTCAGTTCGCTAAATTGATACCTGTCACTGCCATAATAGACCGCCAGATGTCTCTGATCAACCCGATGCTCCATATTCCCGGGAGTCAGTTTGATCTTTGTGATCTTCTTCGTCTCACTAAACCCTACTCCGATACTGCCGGCAGCATAATCGAATTCTACTATCTCTGCTTCTTCTTCGATTAACTCCAATGAGTTCTCACCCCTGAAATCATCAAGAGTTCGATATTTGTCCTGATCTTCTTCTTCGGGGATGTTCTCAAACTTACCCTCCAATTCAGCGTAAAGTAGTCTGTTTAAAGCATCATACTGATAGAAGTTCTGATTCAGGGTACTGATGTTATTGGCATTGTCATAACCGATCTCATATCTCTTTAAAACATCTGTTTCTTTACTGTAGCTTAAGTTGGTCAACCGATTATTATCATCGTACTGAAAACTATGATAGATACCATTAGCAGCAGTCAGACCCTTTAACATTCCCTGGGTATCATATTCAGTACTGGTTACATAACCGGGTACTCCTGTCAGTTCTCCCAGGGTATTATAATCATACTCTACCCAGTCACCGGTTGGACTCTTAACTCCGGTTATCCGACCGCTTAGATCATAACGGTATTCCACATCAAAGATTTGACCACTTACGTTAGTCGTCTCCCTATAAACTCTACCGTAGGGGTCAGGGGTATAGTCACCGTTATACACATTATAACTGGTGGTAACCCCATCATCATTGGCTGTTATCTGATAACCGGCTTCATCATAGGTATATTCCAATTCTTTTACATCCGTATCATTTCATTGTTAATCTTTTCCAGAAAGCTAAACGTTTCTTCCAAATCTAGATTAACAATTTTAGTTTTTCTCTGTTCATATCTACCAGTAACCTTTTTAACTCCTCTTTTAATCTCTTGAAAGCTTTCTTTACTAACCACTCAAAGGCTTCATGTCTATTTACCAGTATCACTAAGAGAGTAGACCCCTAAGGAACCTCCCCCTAAGTCTCTCGCAGAACTGTACGTGAACCTCTCAGCTCATACAGCTCCCATTATCCAGCCGTTGGCAATATTCCAAACTTCCAGTGTGCAAACAGTTTTCTATCACGCTTTGCTATTTCTCCAAGCCAATTTTCTGCTCTTTTTCTTGAGTTCCGCTTTTTATATTTCCTGCGAACCCATTTAACTAGACACTTATTAATATATCTAAGAACATCATATATTTCAGATTTATAGAAATGCGTATAATACTTAATCCACCCTTGTATCTGCTTATTAAACATGTTGGCTATATCATTCAAACTCTTATCTGATTTTAATTGCAACTTCCAACCTCGGATTTCTTTTCGTATAGCTTTCTTTGCTTTTCCTCCCATGGCTGGCAGAAAATTTGTAAAGAACTTTCCATACTTATTCTTTGCATGTCTTGGCCGAAATGTATATCCTAAAAAGTCAAATGACGTATACTTATGATTACCTTTTCGGTCTTCGTCTTTGCAGTATACAATTCTTGTCTTATCAAGATTCAGCTCTAGTCCAAACACAGCAAATCTTTCCTTTAGTCTCCGTTGCAGATATTTTGCCTGTTTAACCGATACACAGTGCGTTATTCCATCGTCGGCATATCTTGCCCACGGTATAGATGGAAACTCTTTGACCATAAAATCATCAAATGCATAATGCAAGAATAGATTGGCAAGAACCGGACTGATCACTCCACCTTGAGGTGTCCCTGAAGATCTTGAAACGATAGTTCCATCTTCCATCTGAAACGGTGCTGTCAACCATCGCTCTATATACAGAAGTATCCATTTCTCTTTCGTATGTCTCTTCACCATTTCCAACAAGTAATCATGTCTGATGTTATCGAATAGACCTTTGATATCAAACTCCAATACCCAATCTTTTCTCCAACATCTTGTTCTTGTCACTTCTAACGCCTGTATGGCTGACTTATTAGGTCTATATCCATAGGAATCTTCATAGAAAATCGGTTCTACATTAGGTTCAAAGTATAACTTCACAACCATTTGTGCTATCCTGTCTTCTACCGTTGGTACTCCAAGGATTCTTGTTCCACCATTTTTCTTTGATATCGCTACTGCTCTTACGGGTTTTGGGAAGTAACTTCCTGATGACATTCTATTCCAAATCTTATAAAGATTATCTTTCAGCTTTAATTCAAATGCTTCGATAGACTGTTCATCAACTCCGTATGTTCCTTTGTTTGCTTTTACTCTTTCATATGCAGTTACTACTGCTCTTTTTGAAATATCGTATGGCTTTGTTCCTTGCATAAGCTCCTCCTCCTTTCAAAGTTGGCTTATTATTGAAACTGAATAATTCTTGTTCTTCGCTCCATATCCATTACAGATACTTCTTCACTACTACAACAAGATCTGCCCCCATGACTGCATCGGTACTCTTATCTTGCGGTTCTTCCACTTGATATACTCCCTTAACATCAGCCCGTGGATTCCCACGTTCCGTACAAACGCCTGTATTAAGTTCATGCCACCTTTGTGCCGCCCACCATCTAGTCAGTAAACAGGTTTTCACTAGACTTATCCCAGATTAACGACAACCCCCTGGTTTTGATGGAATCTCTACGCTTTCGACACTTTCGTCAGTGGTTCACTTGGTCATTCATCTCATTAATACACACTTGACAGTTCTCGACTGCCTTTTCCTTAACGCTCAATACCATGGCTTTTGACCACAGCACCTTAAGGTAGTTTGAAACCTCCACCTGTATGGCGATTTCGGTGGGCCTACCACCATCATCTGTACAGCATAGCTGTCTTCAGTAGCTACGCTACTTGGACACGCCTTCGTGGCGCACTATCATCAGCAAAACGACAGTATTCTATCTGTTGATACTCAGTCCTTTCTGTATCTTTTACTGCTTTCTCAAACATTTAATCAATTACATTCAAGTATATATTACTAAGAAATGGCGATAATACTCCGAGTCAACCTGGATTCCCGTCAACTCATAACGAGGATGGCGGGTTAACACCAAAGTCAATA
>JAENYK010000017.1 GCA_016841825.1 Halothermothrix sp.
TGGAGTTTATCACATCTTATGAACTTAGGGGAAGAGAAGAGGGGTTTAAAAAAGGTGAGAGGAAAGGCGAAAGGAAAGGTGAGAGGAAAGGGATAGAACAGGTGGCTAAGAATCTTTTAGAGGTTGGAGATTCTATAGATAAGATAATTCGAGTTACAGGGCTTTCAAAGGAGAGAATTTTAGAGTTATAGTACATATTCTACTAGAAAACTGTTGATTTTCAGAAGTCAATAGTTTTCTGATTTTATATTATAAATAATAATTATAATATATATTAAAGAATTTTCAAAAAATGACTATAGTATCATAATCATAATTCTGCAAGAAATTCTTGACTTTTACTGAGGAGATGATTATAATTAGAACAATACCTAAATACATTTTACAAAAACTATGATGGGAAGAGTAGGATTAGGTACGGGTGCACACGTGCATTGGAGTTTCAGCGAATTGGTGGTGGTGGGAGACCAATACGACAACTAATCTGAAGAACGTCCCGGAGTCGCTAATTGGAAATTCATTTTGAGGAGAGTAGAGTTAGCCGGAGCCATACCGTTATCTAATGGGCAGTATCGAATACATATTCCGTACTGTACAGAGTGAGCGTTTATGCTAATTTGGGTGGTATCGCGGAAGTTAAGCCTTTCGTCCCTTGTCGGGGATGGAAGGCTTTTTTATTGGGAACCTAAACAAAATTGCCATATAGGAGGTTTATATTATGCATTATTTTGAAAGAATGAAAATAAAAGATGTTTTACAGATAGAAAATCCCATGCAGGATATGATAATTCTAGGTTGGGTCAGAACTAAGAGGGTATCAAAAAACATAGCTTTTCTTGAAGTAAACGATGGAAGTACTCTGCAAAATTTACAGGTAGTTCTATCACCAGATGAGTTCTCACTTTTAGACGAAGTGACAATAGGGGTTGCCATAAAAGCTATAGGAGATCTGGTCAAATCTCAGGGGGGAGGTCAAAAGTGGGAGATACAGGTAAAGGAGTTAAGTATAGAGGGCTCTTGTCCTGGGGATTACCCGATTCAAAAAAAACGACATAGTCTGGAATATCTCCGGGAGATTGCTCATCTAAGACCCCGCACGAATAACTTTGCGGTGATTAATAGATTTAGAAGTAAGGTGTCTTTTGCTATTCACCAGTTTTTTCAGAGTAAAGGATTTTATTATATCCATAGTCCGCTGATTACAGGCAATGATGGAGAAGGTGCAGGAGAGACATTTACTGTAACAACTTTGGATTCACAATTATTAGGTGAAAAGAAAATTGACTATACTGAAGACTTTTTCGGGACACATACTTTTCTGGCTGTAACTGGGCAGTTAGAAGGTGAGGTATTAGCATCGGCTTTAGGTGATGTGTACACATTTGGACCGACTTTTCGAGCCGAAAAATCTAACACTTATCGTCATCTGGCAGAGTTTTGGATGATCGAACCGGAGATGGCTTTTTGCAATCTGAGGGAGAACATGCGGGTGATGGAGGAGTTTATCAAATACCTCTGCGGATATGCGCTGAATCATTGTCAAGAGGAGATGGAGTTTTTTGATAAATGGATTGATTCCGGGAGGATTCAGATTCTTGAAAGTATTGTTAACTCTTCTTTTGGAGTAGTGACATATACAGATGCAGTGACTATTCTCCAGAAATCGGGGGCAGAGTTTGCATATCCTATTGTCTGGGGGATGGATCTAAAATCAGAGCATGAGCGCTATCTAACGGAAAGCTATTTCCAAAAGCCAATGTTGGTAATTAATTATCCCAAAGAGATTAAGCCATTCTATGCACGGTTAAACGAAGATGGTAAAACTGTAGCAGCAGTGGATCTGCTTGTTCCACAGGTGGGTGAGATAATCGGTGGCTCGCAGCGCGAAGAGAGATACGAGATGTTGGAGGAAAGGATGCAGGAATCTAGTCTGGATTTTGAGGAGCTGTACTGGTATCTGGATTTGCGTAGATGGGGATCGGTGACTCATAGTGGTTTTGGTCTGGGATTTGAACGGATGTTAATGTATCTGTCTGGAATGAAGAACATTCGTGATGTGATCGCCTTTCCGAGAACCCCGGGGAATGCTAAGTTTTAGGTTGGTGGAATTAAAAATAAGTATCAGGAAAATCTGTTTTCAGTAACTGGTTTAGCAACAATTATATAAAAATTATTTCTTAAAGGGGTTACCTTTTTTAATATGCTCCTCTTAGAGTAGACAGGTTAAATAACAAAACTACTACCGAAAGGGGAGCATTTCTTATGCCAAGAATCAACCAGTATAGCGAGTCAGAAAAACTAAAAGGGTGTAGTTCATTTTGAGCTAGCCCCTTAGTAAGTTTAGTATTGCATCAATTTACAACGTGTCTGTCATAATGAAGCTGTTATTATTATCTATCAGAAACGGATTGGGTTTAATCACCCGATAACCGGAATCCCCGCCCGTGAAGTTTACGAACGGACGGAGGATGTCAAAAATCAAGAAATTGTTTGTGCTTTTTCAAATTTACGCTCTTTTAAAATATCACTATAAGCTCCTATCTGCAATATCTTGCCAGATTCCATCAGGATTGTCTCATCAAATTGCTCCAGTTGTTGTTTTGATAATTTATGTGCAACCATAATAATCGTCTTATCTTTAATAGAGATTAAAGAATTCTGAATATTTTCGGTAGTATTAGTATCTATTGCCGAGAGAGATTCATCCATTAGGCAGATTGGCGTATCAGCAGTGAGCATCCGTACAATACTTAAGATCTGTTTTTCACCACCGCTCAGCTGTTGGCAGTTTTGCTTATTTTGTATTGTGTCTAACTGCTTCAAATTTAGGTTTTTGACAATTCCGGTGACTTTGTTAGTTGGGTATGAAGAAAACACAGACGCATTGTTCATGAAATTATCTGCAAAGATATGTTCATGTTGGTTAATGCAGCATATAATATTTGCTATATCCAGTGTGCCTATATCGATACCGTCAATTCTTATATCTCCTGTCTCTGGCTTAATATACTTCATAAGAGCATTAAGTATGGTTGATTTACCCGAGCCGCTATGACCAATCAGGGCATATTTTTTACCTTTTGCGAATTTGTAGGAGAAATCTTTTAGAGAAAAATTATCATAATGTACACTAACCTGGTCAAATACGATATCTGAGTCAAATTTTCGCTTAGATATTAAGGTGATTGGTTCGTTATAATTAATGTATTCCAAAACTTTCACTTTAATATCTTTTAAAGAATTGATAGAATTGATGCAATATAAGATGTTGGTAATCGGATCGATAAAGGCTCCAATATATCCAAAAGTAGCGATACCGGTACCTACTGTAATGTCACCTTTTAACAATAAAATTCCGACTACAATAAATGAAGAGACCCCGACAAAATCCATCACCATAGAATTAATTATATTAGTTAAAACTTTAAATCGCCCAAAATGATATCTTTTATCTGCTGTCTTTCTAAGAACTTTTTCATGTTCATATTCAATACAGCCCCGTGTTCTACTATTAATTAGTTTAAAACCTTCCCAAAAGTCTTTAATTCGAGATACATAACGTCCCATCTGTTGTAAATAGATATTACGTCGTTTAGATAATGTTTTGGAAGTGATTTTGGGAACAAATACAGCAATGAGCGATGCTAAAAAGATCGTCAAGGCGATTCGCCAATCTACGAAAAAAAAGAGGAAGATACCATAGATAATCAGCATATTTATGGATTTTATTATGGCAATCAGTGGTGTAAGGTAATCTTGCTCCAGGGCTGTGATATCATTTCCCTGTATGGAGATATATTCACCAATATCTTTTGCAGAAAATTTCTGATAACTGTATCGCGATATTGCCTTGAAAAAGTCTCTCTTTAGGGACATTTCAAATCTGATGGCACCTTTCCAGGAACATTTTTCGGAAATGAATATAAATATAGAACCACTAATGACACAAGCTAAATACAAAAACGCAAGGACAAAAACCCATTTTACTCCTCTATCTAAAATATTATCAAATAATAATTTTTGCAGATATGGAATAGCAGCTATTGTCATTGAAAATAAGGCATCAAATACAACTTGTAATATAATCAGCCATTTGATATCAGTAATATATTTCTTCATTCAATAATACCTCCCCGGGAAGTTTGACAGAATAATAAAGAGTTTGGTAATTTTAACTTCAAATTTCATCCAGTTAAACCTGGTCTGTGGGTAGAAGTATTACTACATGTATCTAGTAAGAATTAGAGTAAACATCGGGTTAAATGATTAAAAGTATGGGATAAACTTATACAAAAATAAATTGGTTATAGAATCTAGAATATTCGGATCAAATCCCTAGACACTTTTAGATCAATACAATATAATCCCCACCGCTCCGGCAATAACGATCAAAAGTATGGGGCTAATCTTTGTCTTTAACATAGCCAAAAAGACTCCGCCGGCGATGAGAAATCCTTTCCAATCTACCAGACTGGACTCCCCGAAAGAGATCGCGGCAGCCAAAATCAGGCCGATCACTGCAGGACGCAAAAAATCAAGCATGGCATTGACATAAGGTGATTCTTTGACTTTTTCAAAAAAATGGGCCAGCGTAATCACCAGAATAAAGGAAGGAGCTACAACCCCCACAGTGGCAGAGATGGCTCCCAGAAAAGAAAGCACTTTATAGCCAACAAAGGTACCACTATTGATCGCAATTGGACCTGGTGTCATCTCGGCAATCGCAATTATATCGACAAAAGTCTTCATAGATAGCCAACCATGAAAAGTCAGTTCATCCTGAATTAAGGAGACCATAGCATAACCTCCACCGAAGCCAAAGAGTCCAATTTTGAAAAAAGATAAAAATAACTGCATTAATAACGGCATCGGCTACACCTCCCCATTATTCTGCTTATCCATTTTTCTCTCAGAAAAGTAATTGACAGCTAATCCGGTAATTCCGGCTGCCAGGATGATATAAATCGGACTGATTCCCAATATAATGCGACCTACCAGGGTTACCACCAAAAAAATGACTAATAGACTCGACCAATCAATATTTCCCGAAAGTTTATACCCGGCATAGGCGATCAATGCTACCACAGCAGGTCTAATTCCCATAAAAGCGCTCTGTACGATCTGATTATTACTGAACTGATTAAAGCTGACGGCAATCAGGAGAATGATGATAAACGATGGTAAGGCTACTCCTATAGCTGCCGCCAATGCACCGAAGAAACCCAGCAGGTTATATCCCAGAAAGATGGCCATGTTTATGGCAACTGCCCCCGGGACAGTCTGGGTAATGGATATGGTATCAAGGAATTTATCTTTATCTACCCAGCCATGTTTTTCGACGACTTCTTTCTCAATTATCGGAATCATGGCGAATCCTCCACCAAAGGTGAATAGACCAATTTTAAAAAAGGTGATAAAGATTTTAAATAGTTCTCTGAATTTAGTGTCTGTCATAATTATAACTCCTTTTGAGTATTTAAGATAATTTATTTTTGGGCATGATTATTCATTTCTTTTTCCTTCAATAACTTTCCTTCCGTAAAGTAAGAGAAATCACTATTTTTCTTTATAGAAGTTTTGAATGAATGGAATTTATCTGATTGAAACGCTATGAAGCGTTATTTCTTTAAGAAGGAATGGACTAAGTAATTGTGGAATCTTAATATATTACAGCCTGTTTAGAAAATGAGGTGTATTATAGTGAATATTAGAACCTATGGAAAAGAAGAGATTGCGGCGATTCTCGATGCCACTCATAATGCCATTGTAGTTATTGACCGACAGGGAGTTGTTACTATTTTCAATCATGCTGCAGAGAAGATAGTGGGTATTAGTTCTGAAGATGCTGTCGGAAAACCGGTAGATTTGGTGATCCCAACGACTGGTCTATTGACAGTACTGCAGACCGGACATAAGGAGTATTCACAGAAGATGGATATCAATGGAATCACTGTGCTAACCAATCGGACTCCTGTGAAGAAGAATGGTGAGATTGTTGGCGCGGTGGGAATTTTTCAGGATATTTCTGAGCTTGAATCAACTAGTCTGGAACTAAAGGCTGTAAATGAGTTGAACAGAGAGTTAGATACTATTATCGAATCTATCTCTGATGGAGTATATATTACTGATGGACTGGGAACAACTTTGCGGATTAATAGTTCCTATGAACGAATTAGTGGGATTAAAGCAGATGAGGTTATCGGCCGCAATATGCAGGAATTGGTGGAGGAAGGGGTCTATTCACAGTCGGTAACTTTATTGGTTTTGGAAGAGCGGGAACCTGTGACCATCACTCACGAGATTAAGACCGGCAAAGAAGTGCTAATAACCGGAATTCCCGTCTTTGATGAAGATGGAGAGATCGTGCGTGTGGTGACTACAGTTAGAGATCTGGCTGAACTGAATTCTTTAAAACAACAGTTGGCTGAGACCAGGAAGTTAAGTGAACGATATCATTCCGAGTTGGCACAGTTGCGTTTGCAGCAGATGGAGATGAGTGATATAGTGATTCAAAGTGATGCGATGGAGAAAATGATCAGATTGGCACTACGGGTTGGAGAAGTTAATTCTACAGTTTTAATCACCGGGGAGTCCGGTGTTGGTAAAGAGATCGTGACCAAGGTTATCCATCGTGCGGGCAGAGCGAGTAATGGTTCATTAATTAAGGTCAACTGTGGAGCAATTCCGGAAAACCTGTTGGAGTCGGAACTTTTTGGTTATGAGAGGGGTGCTTTTACCGGAGCCCGCAAGGAGGGTAAGCCTGGACTTTTTGAAGTAGCCGAAGGTGGAACTCTTTTTTTAGATGAGATTGGAGAGCTTTCTTTGAATTTGCAGGTCAAACTCCTTAGAGCTATTCAGGAGAAAGAGATTGTCCGCGTGGGAGGGATCACGCCGATTAAAACCAATGTGCGAATTGTTGCAGCTACTAATCGGAATTTAGAACAGATGGTCCATGAGGGTAAGTTTCGGGAAGATCTATACTATCGTTTAAATGTTGTTCCAATTCATGTACCGCCCTTACGGGAGCGGCGGGAAGACATTATCCCATTAATCTATCATTTCTTAAACCGTTTCAATCGGCAGTTTAGGATGGAGAAACGATTGGATACTAAAGCTCTCCAAACGTTAGAAGGCTATGATTGGCCGGGAAATGTTCGGGAGTTAGAAAATACTCTTGAGCGTCTAATCGTTTTGAGCAGTGATGATCTAATTCGCCTGGAAGATCTGCCGGAATATTTAAGATCAGAAGATTACGTCAAGACTCCTTCTAATATTCATGTTCCCCGCCTCATGCCGCTGCAGGCGGCAGTGGAAGAGGTGGAAAAACAGCTTATCGCGAAAACTTTGCAGAAGTTTTCGACAACCCGGGAAGTAGCCAGAGCTCTTGAGGTAAGTCAGCCAACAATTGTGAGAAAGATGCAGAAATATGGGCTGCGGTGAATCGGAGAGCTGCACCCTTCTTTCTGTACTATGAAAAATTATTATTTACCGCTTCAATCGGAGTGAGCGTAGATGCTAAAATGGCAGGGTAAAGACCTGAGATTATACCCATGACGATAGATCCGGCCAATACCGCCAGATTTAGTGGTAAAGACAAGGTAACCTGGACTGCTTTAACCTGAGCTGCAAAACCCTTCAGGATAATCTGATTGGTAACAGGATTCAGCAAAATACTGGCCACAGTGATTCCGCAGATACTACCAACCAGAGAAAGGAATATGGATTCAGATAATACCTGTCTGATGATACCTGACCTGGTAGATCCTAATGTCCTTCTAAGCCCAATCTCTTTAGTGCGCTCAACGACACTTATCATCGTCATGCTTAGGATACCAAGAGAACTTACCACAACAGATAATATAGCAATAAAAGTAAAGAAGAACCCAAAATTATTGACAAAATACCTTTGATTTTGTCTGAAAATCCACAATTGTTCTGTAAAAGTCAGATATTTGTTCCCTGTATAATGACCAATTAGTGGGTTACTTTGACTCAGATCATGCAATAATAGAGTCTCAAACTCTTCTTTGGCCAGATGCTCATTCTTCTCGAGACAGGAGAACCAGACGGATGTTTGATGTGTTAGGTCGTTAATGTTATCTGACAGAGTTGTATAGGGGATCAAAAAATGTAGTGCCAGTTCAATCTTTTTTAACTTGCCCAGGGAGAATACACCAATTATTGTAAAAGTATGTTCATGATTTTGATTATCATTGATGATTAACTGCTGACCCAGGGGGTTTTCAGTTTTAAAGAGTCTTTGACTGACGTCTTCGGAGATTACTATGACATGATTTTTCTCGATTAAGTCTATATTCTGGAAAAAGTATCCCTTCACTAGAGAAAAATTTAAAACGTCAATAATTCCAGGATCAACTCCATAGAAACTATTTAGTTTGTACTGTTTATCATCATGGGTTGCGATAAAATCTGGATAGCGTTCAACGAAGCTAAGCTGTTCAATATAATTACTATGGTTTCCAATATTCTCTGCTATATCAGGAGAAAGATCGAATTGTGTGGTCAAACCAGTAATATCTGAATTTTTTGTAACCTGAAAGATTTTATGCTGTAGGTCAGGCGAATTCGTGAATACTACTAATAAAGCTCCGATAACCAGTGTTACTGCGGCGACACCGATAGCTATTTCCAGAAACATGAGACTCATTCGTATAGGGCGTTTTTTGAACAGTCGTAGAATAAATAAGAGATTTTGAATCATCTTGATTCCCCCTTTTTGAGTAAGCGATTTTACAATCATTGATCGGCTTTTAATGTATCCACCGGGTTAATCTGTGCTGCCTGGATCGCTGGATATAGACCGAAGATTATACTGATCAATACTATTGAAGCAAAACCTGAAACCCAGACTAACGGAGTGGAGCTGAGCGGGATTTCAAGGGTATTATTGATTGAATTTGTTCCTACGAGAAATAAAGGTACACCAATCAAACCACCCAGAAAACTTAATATAGTAGTTTCCAGGAGTACTAGTTTGATCAGCTCTTTACGATTTGCTCCAAGTGCTTTGGCCAATCCAAAACTCTTCGATCTCCTGAGTACGCGGGCCATCATTAAGTTCATCAGATTAATCGCAGCAACCAGAAGTACAGTACAGGAGAATATCCCCGCCGCTTTGATAAAAAAGTAAACAGACCTGCGAAAATCGCTTAAGTGAAAAGCAGGTGCCATTATTCCAACTTTTCCGCCATATTTTCCTTTCAGATATTGATCTAGTTGTTTATGAAAAGTGAATAAATCAGTATTTTTATCAGCAATAACCTGGAACGAGAAAAGTTGATCCGTATTTGAAAAGCTGGTAAATGGGACAAATACAAACTCATTAAGATCAGGTATGTCTGTAGAAAGGTTAGATATATCAACATCAGTAGTATCAACGATCCCAATCACCGTATATCTCTTTCCACCTAAATCAAACTTCTTTCCAATAGGATTCTGCTCTGCAAAATACTTTTCTGCCACACCATTGCTTAAAACAATTACTTTGTTCCAATCAATAAGATCTTGTTCATTAAAAAAAACTCCTCTGATAATAGATAATCCAAAAAAATCTGGAATTTTAGAATTTCCCCAACAGACAAATACGTCTGACTGTTGAATTAACTTGTTAAATCGCAATGAATAGGGTTTTTCATTGGTGAAGATTTTGTGGCAACTCCAGAAAGTAGTAAAATCTAATCCGCTAATAGAATCATTCAGTTCTAGATAATCCTGAAGAGTTAGCTGAATTCTTTCAGGTAATGAATGGTCGATTTCTTCTAAAGGGTTAACTAACTCTCCTAAATCTATATTATAGATAGGTCTGATTGTAAAAGTACGAAAAACCATAGAAGTTATATAATCCTGATTCTGATCGTCAATTCCCATAAATAGTCCGATTATGCTGCAGATGACAATAACCCCAAAACTTATTCCGAGAATAACCAATAGTGATTCAAAAAAATTTCTTTTTATGTGTTTAAAAACCCATCTTAGTAAATCGTGAAAAGACATACTTATTACCCTCCAGAGTTAAATTTGTGTTTGCTAAAAATTAATATGCCAGTCAAATAACACTAAATGTATTTCTCTGTTCAGTAAAAAAGACCTTCAAAAATACCAAAAAAGAAAAAATTAGATAGATATTTTAAAATTGCTCGTAAACCCAATCAGTTGACGGGTAAAAAATATAGCGATATTTCTATTTAGCCGAAAGAGACAATCTTACATGAAGCTGACGTTGAATAAAAACTGGGTTATTGGAAATAAGATTTCCAATAACCTTTTTTCTTATGGAAAAAGGATGATTCATTATTGTATCGAATTGATATAATAATGAATCATCTGTATTGACAGCGCTTGAAGGGGGTTATTTTAAGTTATATCGGGAATTATCCCAATTTTGATACATATATAAATCAATAAAGATGATTTCTTTCAGGATTGTGATATTAAGTCCTGCGGATAAAAATTTGGGTATGAAAGAGGAATTAAATAATGTTATTAATTTATGATAAAAAGGGGCTTTACGGGCTGATAATCCGGGGAAATCAGACTTTTTGAAAAAATAAACTTAAGCCGCTAAAGTATTGGCACATAAATTGCTATCAACTAATAATGTGAAAATTCTGAGGTTGGAATTCTGCCCTCTAATGGTTAGGGGGATAATTCTATAGAATTTTATCGGACAATTAATTAAATTTAAAGGGAGGTAAATATTATGAAAAAAGGATGCAAATATGGAACTCATCGGGTAATTGAGCCAACGAAGACTTTGCCGCAGCCTGCCTGGAAGATAGACAATACGATGGAGATTTATGATAATGAGATCTTGATTGATGTGAAGACACTTAATATTGACTCCGCTAGCTTTACGCAGATCAAACAGGACACTGGGGAAGATGTGGATAAGATAAAAGCCAGAATGTTGGAGATAGTTAACACCAGGGGTAAACACCACAATCCGGTTACTGGTTCTGGAGGAATGCTGGTGGGTGAAGTAAAAGCTATTGGTTCTGCTTTAAAGGGACGTGATTTACAGATTGGTGATAAGATTGCTACTCTGGTGTCACTGTCACTAACACCTTTGAAGATTTATGAGATTTTGGAAGTCAAAAAAGATATTGACCAGGTTCGAGTTAATGCTGAAGCTATTCTTTTTGAGAGCGGTATTTATGCCAAATTACCCGAAGATATGAGTGAGTCTCTGGCACTTGCAGTATTGGATGTAGCCGGAGCACCTGCACAGACTGCTAAGTTGGTTAAAGAGGGGGATACGGTTTTAATAATTGGTGCCGGTGGTAAATCTGGTCTGCTCTGTCTCCATCAGGCCAAAAAGATGGCTGGACCTACCGGTAAGGTTATTGCTTTTGAGTATAGTGACGAAGCCTGTCAACGGATTAATGAGTTGAATCTGGCAGATATTATTCTTCAGGGAGATGCAACAGATGCCGTTGAAGTTTTGAACAAAGTAAAAGGGGTTACTGACGGGGAGATGGTAGATGTGACTATCAATAATGTCAATATTCCCAAAACAGAGATGGCTTCTATTCTGGCGACTAAAGAAAATGGAACCATTTATTTCTTTAGTATGGCTACTAGTTTTACGGCTGCAGCTCTCGGTGCTGAAGGTGTTGGTTCTGATGTGACAATGATTATTGGAAATGGTTATACTAAAAATCATGCAGAGATTGCTTTAAATACTTTGCGAGAAAATGAAAGCTTGCGTGAACTGTTTACCAATCTCTATGTATAATGAGAAATTGGGGTGACTGAGGTGCAAATAATTGATTATATTCTTCGCAGAGGCGTGAAAAGTGTTGCTATTGTTGGAATGGCAAAGAATGTAGGGAAGACTGTAACCCTGAACCATCTAATCCTAAAAGCCGAACAGGAAGGTTTAAGATTAGGAGTGACTTCAATTGGACGGGATGGTGAACGTATAGATGCCCTGAGTGCGGCTAATAAACCCCAGATTCAGGTTGTTTCAGGTACTCTGTTTGCCACAGCTCAGAGATCTTTAGAAAAAACCAGTATTCGGGCTCAGGTTGTTGCAGATACCGGTATTTCTACAGTTCTGGGGGGAGTGTATATCTATCAGGCTATGGAGGATGGTTTTGTGGAACTGGTCGGTCCCCACAGTCACTCCCAATTGGAGACGGTGCTTGACCTAATGCAGGAAGGAAGTGACCTGATAGTCATAGATGGAGCTATCAATCGATCTAGTTCTGCCGCCCCTACTATCAGTGAGGGGGTCATTCTATCCACAGGAGCGGTTATCGGTTCAGATGTCTTGACTGTGGTGGAGAAGACAGTTTTTCAGGTCGGGTGTTTCAAATTACCGGTCGTGGAAGATCAGAGATTACAGGAAGTGGGATCTAAACTGGTGGAAGAGAATCACGGTGGAATTGTCAGTAATACATACAATGTCAAATCTATCAAAATGCAAACAGCTCTTATCGGGATGGAGGAGATGATAGAATCTATCGCAGAAGATACCGCTTGTTTAATCCTGCCAGGGGCTTTAACTGAAGGACTGTTGACTACTCTGGAGGCCGAGATTGGTCAGGTATATAATCTGAACATTATTATTCAGGATGGAACCAGAGTCTTTTTAGAACCCCGAACATTTCATCGGTTTATCGGCAGAGGTGGTCAGATTCAGGTGCTAAATCCGATAAATTTATTGGCGGTTACAGTTAATAGTACCACACCGCAGGGAGTGCAGTTAAACCCGGATGAACTTTGCACAACACTGGCCCGTCAGTTGAAGAATATTCCTATCTATGATCTGGTATTGGGCAAAAGTATTCTTATTGGGAGGTCTCAATAATGTTTTTTATTCTTGATACGGCAGAACGTCTGGGCTTTACTCAGGTAATGGCAGAGATAGAACCTCAATCTCCCCAGGGTAGAAAGCTGAAAAAAGAGATCAAACCCTTTATGCCGGGGGAGGAAGACGAGTTCTCACGGATGAGTTTTCGACTGGAGTCCTGGTTAAAGATCGTCAGATATACTAACATTTATAATGACATAAAACCACTATTGGCGGAACTTAAAAACATTGATGGAATTATCCAAAGGTTGTCCGACGGAATGGCTCTGGATGAATCTGAAATGTTCTCCATTAAAGCTAATCTGGTCTTAACCCGAAAAATCTGGAACAGACTGGAGATGATTCCGGCATTATTAAAGATAAATCAGATAGATGAAGAACTAATTCCCACAGATCCCATCTTTAAGATTAGACCTTTGGATCAGCTTTGGGAGTTATTGAATCCCGGTCAGGTAGAATCTGAACGGTTTTATGTGAGGGATGAGTATGATTCGAAATTGGCCCGGGTCCGTCAAAATCGAGATGAACTGCAGCGAAAAAAACGTCAGTTAAGACAGGAGTCACTACAGGAACTGGAAGAGAAGTTGGGCTGGACTATTCCTTTTAATAACGAGTTAGCTGTGAGTACCGGAGATGAAGAACTTTTAACTTATCTACTGGCACGGACAGATTTGCGTTTGGAACGGGAGACTTTTAGTGTCTATTATTTCCGCTGGACTCCCGGTGAAGCGATCCTGCGGATAGAAGAAGAGATAAAGGTTTTGGAAGATCAGGAAGAAGTGATCACTGAGCGGGTTTTGGATGATTTGAGTAAGAGAACTGTCCATTATGCTGAACAGTTGACCGATAATCAAATATATCTGGGAGAACTGGATTGGATGTTGGCTAAAGCTCACTTCGCCCTGCAGCATAACTGTATTCCGGCCAGATTAATGGAAGATAATGCAATAATGATTGCTAAAGGACGCCATTTATTGGTGGAAGCCGAAGTTAAAAGCCGGGGAAATGAGTACACTCCTATAGATATCAGTATAAAGAATGGTGTAACGGTGATTACCGGTTCCAATATGGGAGGGAAGACCATCAATTTGCGAATGGTTGGTCTTCTGGTAGCAATGGCTCAATATGGTTTGTATGTTCCGGCCTGGCGGATGAATTTTAGTTTGCGTAAATTTATTTATTTATCTATTGATGACGATCAAACCAAAGGTGATTTAAGTACTTTTGGCCAGGAGATTGTCGGTCTGAATAAGGCATTGCCTTTAAGGGATGGGGAAGGTTTGATGTTGATTGATGAGCTGGCCCGGGGAACTAATCCTGAAGAAGGCGGAGCACTGGGCAAAGCGATTATTAAATATCTGTTAGATTCTCCAACGGTTACGATCTTGACAACTCATTTTACTGCTTTGACAACTGTTTCAGGAATTAGACATTTTAAAGTGATCGGGTTAAATCAGGACAGATATGAACTTTTACAATCTAAATATGATGCTCTGGAAGCAGAAACGTCTCTGGAGATCATCAATCAATTAATGGATTATCGATTAATGGAAGTTGGAACTGGTGAAGAGGTTACCAGGGATGCCCTACGGGTAGCATCTTTACTCGGTTTAGATGAACAGATCATCCAGGATGCAGTTGATGAATTAAATGCAAATGCTTAGAAAAGGGGTGTTTAGTTGATGGAGAAGAAGTTAAATCTGGATTTGAATGTAATTCAACGTGGTCGGGAAGCAGCCCGCAAAATTGCTAAACAGGTACAGGATGACATTATCTTACCCAATACTACTGTTACTGTTGAGCGGACAGTGCTGCGTTTGTTGGGAGTAGATGGAGTTGATCATCAGGATGTACCATTGGCTAATGTGGTTGTAGATCAGGTACATCGGGGTGGTGAACTGGATAAAGGCATTGCTTATTGGGTTGGCAATGCGATGGCTGCCAAAAAGATGACTGCTCAGGAAGTTGCTGAAGCTGCAGCCAGAGAAGAGTTACACTTACTGGATATTCCCACAGTTAGTTATGACCAGATCAAACAGGTTATTGAAGTAGAAGCAAAAAGATGGACAGATTTTATCTTTGAGCAGCGTCAGGAACGGGTGAATATGCAGAAAGCATTGGGAGTCGGGAGAACTCCAATGGTCTATGTAATTGTTGCTACCGGTAATATTTATGAGGATGTTATCCAGGCACAGGCTGCAGCCAAACAGGGTGCAGATATAGTAGCTGTGATTAGAACCACTGCCCAGAGTTTGTTAGACTATGTGCCTTATGGTGCTACTACTGAAGGATTTGGCGGAACCTATGCTACTCAAGAGAATTTCCGGATTATGCGGAAGGCTTTAGATGAAACCGGTCAGGAGATCGGGCGATATATTCATCTCTGTAATTATTGTTCGGGTCTCTGTATGCCAGAGATTGCAGCTATGGGTGCTATTGAGAGATTGGATGTGATGCTCAATGATGCTATGTATGGTATTCTTTTTAGAGATATTAATATGACCCGAACTTTTGTAGATCAACACTTTAGTCGGATGATTAACTCTGCAGCAGGGATTATCATCAATACTGGTGAGGATAACTATCTGACCACTGCTGATGCTGTGGAAGAGGCTCATACGGTTCTGGCTTCGCAGTTGATTAATGAACAGATGGCTCTTAATTCCAATCTTCCGGAAGAACAGATGGGATTGGGGCATGCCTTTGAGATTAATCCCGATCTGGAAGACGGTTTTCTCTACGAGATCGCTCAAGCCCAGATGGCGAGGGAGATTTTTCCCAAAGCTCCATTAAAATATATGCCGCCTACCAAGTATATGACAGGTAATATTTTCAAAGGACACTTGATGGATGCTCTGTTTAATCTGACCGGAGTTTTGACTAATCAACATATTCAACTTCTGGGAATGTTGACAGAGGCGATTCATACTCCATTTTTACAGGATAGAGCTCTATCTATCGAAAATGCCAAATATATATTCAACAATGCCCGCCATTTAAGTGAAGAGATCACTTTTAAGCAGGATGGAATTATTCAGAGAAGAGCACAGGAAGTATTGAATAATGCAGTGAATATGTTAGAGGAAGTCGCTGAACTGGGATTGGTAGAAGCTATTGAAACCGGAATGTTTGCCGCAATTAAGCGTCCTGTCAATGGTGGTAAAGGATTAGAGGGTGTAGTCGCCAAAGCTGATACTTATTATAATCCATTCTACAGCCTGCTGAAAGGAGGCGTGGAGTAATGAATATTGATATGAAAAACATTCGGCCTTATGGTGATACTTTAAATGATGGTGCTGTGCAATTAAGCTTTACTCTGCCAGTACCTGCGGGAGAAGAAGCCAAAGAAGCGGCGAAAATTATGGCAACCAAGATGGGATTAGAGGATGTTAGTGTAGTTTATATGGCTGATATGGGTATTGGTTTTAGCTTTTTTGTGGTCTATGGCAAGTCCACTCATTCTGTAGATATGACAGTTATTAAAGTTGCAAAAGTTGAAACTAATGTGCTGAATTTTTATCAGGTTAATGATTATATACGTGAAAAGATTGGGCGGAAAGTTAGCATTGTCGGAGCGTGTACCGGTACCGATGCTCATACAGTTGGTCTGGATGCTATTATGAATATGAAAGGTTACGCCGGAGAATATGGTCTGGAGAGATACCCTGAGATTAATGCATACAATCTGGGTTCCCAGGTTCCCAACGAAGAGTTAATCAAAAAAGCAGTAGAACTAAACGCCGATGCTATTTTGGTCTCTCAGGTAGTAACTCAGAAGAATGTACATGTGGAGAATCTAACAAATCTGGTTGATCTATTAGATGCTGAGGGTTTGCGGGATAGGTTTATTCTAATTGTTGGAGGTCCAAGAATTAGTCATGAGCTGGCCCTGGAGTTGGGTTTTGATGCTGGTTTTAGTGTGGGAACTTTGCCTCCAGAGGTCGCTTCTTATATAGTTCAAACTTTGGCTGACCGATTTTAACAGAATTAGGTCAACGAAACCTATTTTTAACGACATTTCAGAAGGGAAGTTATCCAGCTTTTATAGGTGGGAGTATAAATAACTAAATCGTGTTTATTTCAGTGGAGATACGAATTCCCTTCTGAGGTCGTTAAACTTAAAGCATTAACAGCTTGCTGTCAATGGAACTTTAATACATTAGATGATGGGATTAGTAACAGGAAAGATGTGTTTTTCAGTATTTTCATAATATTCAGTTATAAATGTAGATGAGGGGGTGGAAACGGAAACCAGATGTCGGAATGGGTGATTGGTTTTGAGTGGTCTATGTTAGACTAGTTGTTGGAAGATCAGTAATTGGCAGTCTGGAATGGGGTAAGTAGTAGGTAGTAGAAAGTTATTGAGCGATAACTTTAAGTAAGAAATAGTTTGGCGGCAGTTAAAAATTAGCTTCAAAGAAGGGAGAAGTGAGATGAGTAAAGAGTTGAATTATGACAAGTTACCTGGTTTTGGGGGAGTGGTTTTTGTTTTATGTTTTCTGGCAGTGGGTATGGCTATCTCAGTACTCTGGCTAAATATACCGGTACATATTACTTTAATAGCAACGATAATTGTGGCTTCTTTAGTGGCGATGAAGGCTGGTTATACCTGGGATGAGATTCAGGCCACCATGCTTCACGGCTGTAATATTGCTATGGCGCCAATGTTGATTCTGATGATTATTGGGGTTTTAATTGGATCATGGATTGCTGCAGGAACTGTGCAGACAATGATCTATTATGGCTTGCAGATTCTCTCACCATCAATTTTTTTAGTAGCCGCAGCCTTAATTTGTTGTGTTACTTCAGTTGCAACTGGTAGTTCATATACAACTGGAGGTACTGTTGGAGTGGCTTTAATGGGGATTGGGGCAGGTATGGGAATCCCACTTCCTATGGTGGCGGGTGCTGTTATTACTGGCGCTGCTTTTGGTGACAAAATGTCACCATTATCAGATTCCACTAACCTGTCGGCTGCAGTGGCAGAAGCAGACCTCTTCGATCATATTAAAAGTATGATGTACACTACCGTTCCCGGTCTGTTAATAGCATTAATTGGCTATGCTTTATTAGGCCTGAAATTCGGTAATGGAACTATGGATACAACTCAGATTAGTTTGACTCTGGAGACTTTAAAAAGCAACTTTTATATCAGTCCAATTCTCTTGATTCCGCCAGTTCTGGTAATCTGGATGGCGATCAAAAAGGTTCCGGCGATTCCGGCAATGATTATCGCTTCAGTTGTAGGTGCTATCTTTGCGCTTATCTTTCAGGGGACTTCACTTAATGAAGTTACAAATGTTTTGAATGGAGGTTATGTTTCTACTACAGGTGTTGCATTTGTTGACCAACTACTTAGTCGTGGTGGTCTGCAAAGTATGATGTGGACCGTATCACTTGGATTTATTGGTTTGGGATTGGGTGGTATTCTGGAGAAGACCAGAATGTTGGAGGTATTTTTGAGTAGGATCGCCGGTCTTGTGAAAAATACCAGTGGTTTGATTACCACGACTGTTGTGTCCTTAATTGGTTTAAATCTGGCTACGGCCAGTCAATATATGGCGATTATTATCTCCGGTCGAATGTTAATTCCTGAATATAAGAAGAAGAAACTGTTACCGCGGGTACTATCCCGGACGCTTGAGGATGCGGGCACTCTGTTCTCACCATTGGTTCCCTGGGGACTCTGTGGAGTCTTCTTCTCCGGGGTATTGGGTGTACCTACTACCCAATATTTCTGGTATGCTTTCTTAAGTCTGGTGGTACCAGTCATTGCTATTATCTACGGCTTTGTGGGGTTTGCCATCTGGTATGAAGATGATATTGATGACCCGACTGCCTATAGCAAACAGGAATTTTTAAATCTATAGAGAAAAGGGATTGTTGATAGATCATTCCGGAATAGCAAAATTAATAACGCGTACGTAAATGATTGCGTGCGCGTTATCAAAAGAGAGGAGAGTTACTGTGTTAACTCCAGACATTATTTTACTTAATGGAAGAATAATTACCCTGGAAGATAGTCATCCCGAAGTTGAAGCATTGGCGATAAAAGATGGTAAGATCACTGCTCTGGGGAGCAATCGGGAGATTGTGGTTTTAAAGAGTCAAGGAGTAGAAGTGATTGATTTAAAAGGCCAGGTAGTAGTTCCCGGTTTTACCGATGCCCATGTGCACTTTATGGCAACTGGCTTAAACATGTTGGGAGTGGTACTCAATCAAGCCAATTCGATTGACGAAGTGTTAAGCTTAATTAGGTTAAGGGCTGAGACAACTGAAAAGGATGAGTTGGTGCTGGCTTCCGGTTTAGATACCAATCGTTTTGCAGTGGAGCGTGTACCTACCCGGCAAGAATTGGATGACATAGCACCCGAAAATCCTGTATTCATTAATCGAATTGATTCTCATTCATGTGTAATTAATACAGCAATGATGGAGCTCTTGCAGGTTTCTCCGGAATTGGAGGGTGTGGAGAAAGATCAAGACAGTCAGCCCACTGGATTTATGCGCAAAGCAGCTAATTCTTATGTTCGTAATCGGGTCCTGGAAATTATTCCTATTGAGATGAGATTTGAAGCAGCAAAATTAGCAGTAGCTGCAGCAGTAAAAGTTGGGATTACAACTATTCATGCTCTGGAAGGTGGAGAACTCTTCAATGATAAAGATGTGGAAACTTTGATCCAAATCAAAGATGACCTGCCAATTCATCTGGTTATCTGGCATCAGACTATGGATACTGCTAAAGTTCAACAGCTGGGTCTTTCTCGCTCGGGGGGATGTATTATTCTTGATGGTTCATTTACATCCCGAACGGCTGCCTTATTTGATGATTATAGTGATGATCCCGGAAATAATGGTGTTTTATATCATGAACAGACGACGATTAATCAGTTTGTGGAACGGGCACATAGGGCAGGACTTCAGGCGTCTGTCCATGTTTTAGGGGAGAGAGCCATTGAGCAGATCCTGACTGCCTATGAACTGGCTCAGGAGAAATATCCACGTCCAGATGCCAGGCATCGGCTGGAACATTTCGAATTGCCTACCCCGAAACAGATTGAACGGGCGGTACGTTTAGGGGTTATTCTCTCCATGCAGCCTGCCTTTGAATATTACTGGGGTGGTAATGGAATGTATGGACTGCGCCTGGGTTCAAAAAGAGCTGCCAGATCTAATCCTTTTAGAAGTATTGTAGATGCTGGAGGGATAATAGTTGGTGGTTCTGATAGTGATGTTACACCGATGAATCCGTTGATTGGTATTCAGGGAGCCATCGCCCATTCTAATCCCCGGGAGAGATTGACTGTATTGGAGGCTTTAAAACTTTTTACCATTAATCCTGCTTATTCAGCATATGAAGATGCAAAAAGAGGAACTATTAAAATAGGAAAATACGCAGATTTAACTGTATTGGATCGGAATCCGTTGACAACCAATTTCGAAAAGATTGATCAAATTAAAGTGAAGATGACTATAGCTGAAGGTAAGATTGTCTTTGAAAGTTCCTGAAAATGTTATTAACTAATTAGGGTAATTGGATACTAAAAACAACGTTGTGTTAAGCAAATTTGGGGAGGTAATAAAAATGATAGAAAGTCTAATCCGTGTTCGAATGAGCTCTCATGATGCTCATTATGCAGGTGAGCTGGTAGATGGTGCAAAGATGCTTCAATTATTTGGAGATGTAGCTACTGAGCTTTTGATCCGTCAGGACGGAGATGAAGGATTATTTGTTGCTTATGATAATGTAGAATTCCTGGCTCCTGTCTATGCGGGTGATTATATTGAGGCTGTTGGACGAATAACCAAAGTTGGGAATACATCCAGGAAAATGGAGTTTGAAGCCCGAAAAGTGATCGCCCCAGTTGGAGATGCAGCCCATGACTCTGCTGCTGAAGTGTTGGCTGAACCTATCATTGTATGTCGGGCCAGCGGCACCTGTGTAGTGCCAAAAGAGAAGCAGAGATTTAATAAATAAGGAGGGGTTAGAATGCAAAAATTAATTATTACTGCTGCTATCTGTGGGGCAGAAGTAACCAAGGAAGATAATCCCAACCTTCCTGTTACGCCGGATGAATTGGCTCAGGCAGCTTATGATGCAGAACAGGCTGGAGCTTCAATTATTCATTTGCATGTACGGGATCAGGATGGGAATCCTACTCAGAGTGAAGTTGTATTCAAAGAGACTATTGACAAAATTAAGTCTAAAGGTTGTAAAGCTATTATTCAACCTTCTACTGGTGGAGCTGTTGGTATGACTGCTGAGGAGCGAATGCAGCCATTAAATCTGAAACCAGAGATGGCAACATTAAGCACTGGTTCTGTTAATTTTGGTGCTGATGTATTTCTGAATACTCCAGAGTATATCGAAATTTTTGCAGCCAGAATGAAAGAGTTGGGAGTTAAACCTGAAATTGAGGTATTTGAGACGGGGATGATTAATAATGCCCTGCGTCTGGTGAAGAAAGGGTTTGTCTCTGCACCTTTACATTTTGACTTTGTTATGGGTGTGCCTGGTGGTATTCCTGGAGAAGTTGAAGATTTACTTCATCTGGTACGAAAGATTCCTCAGAATGCTACCTGGACTGTGGCTGGTATTGGTCGTTTTGAGTTACCCCTGGCTATAATGGCTATTATCATGGGGGGGAATGTCCGGGTTGGTTTTGAAGATAACATCTATTATTCTAAAGGTGTTCTGGCTGAGAGTAATGCACAATTGGTCGCCCGAATTGTTAGAATTGCACAAGAGTATGGTCGAGAGATAGCTACTCCTGATGAAGCACGGGAAATTTTACATGTTAAATAGCAGAATTTCTGCAAATTCTATGGAGGTGAACTAAAAATGGCAAAAATAATCAATAAATCAGAAGCACTAGAATTGTTTACAGATAGTCAGAGTATTATGATTGGGGGTTTTTTGGCCGTTGGTACTCCAGAAGGTCTGATTGAGCTTTTGTTAGAAAAAGGTGTAAAGGATCTTACTATTATTGGTAATGATACTGGATTTCCAGACAAAGGTATTGGACGATTAGTGGTGAGCCGTCAGGCGAAAAAAGTGATAGCTTCCCATATTGGTACCAATCCAGAGACTGGAAACCAAATGAATGCTGGTGAACTGGATGTGGAACTGGTACCACAGGGTACATTAGCTGAAAAAATTCGTGCTGCCGGGGCTGGTCTGGGAGGATTTTACACACCAACCGGAGTAGGAACTGTTGCTGAAGAAGGTAAGGAGAAAAAGCTGATTAATGGGGTGGAATATATCCTGGAATTGCCATTACGGGCTGATATTGCACTGGTCAAAGCCTGCAAGGTTGACAAAAAAGGTAATCTGGTTTATTGTAAAAGCGCCCGGAATTTTAATCCAATAATCGCAACAGCTGCTGACATAGTTGTTGTGGAAGCTGAAGAGATTGTTGAAGTAGGTGAGATTGATCCTAATGAGGTAATGACACCTGGTATTTTTGTTAATTACATCTACGAAGGGGGTCAAAGATAATGAGTAGAGAATTAATCGCCAAAAGAATTGCTAAAGAGTTTAAAGATGGTGATGTAGTAAATTTAGGAATAGGTATGCCGACGATGGTAGCTAACTATATCCCTGAAAGTGTAGATATTACTCTGCAATCAGAGAATGGCTTTGTCGGTCTGGGTCCTGCCCCTGTTTCTGGTGAAGAAGATGTGGATATTGTGAACGCCGGTGCCCAACCTGTTACCATCAAACCGGGCGGAGCTTTCTTTGATAGTGTAATGTCTTTCACCATAATTCGGGGTGGACATGTAGATGCTACAGTTCTGGGTGCTTTAGAAGTAGACCAAAAGGGTAATCTGGCCAACTGGATGATTCCTGGCAAGATGGTTCCGGGAATGGGTGGAGCAATGGATCTGGTTGTAGGTGCGAAAAAGGTTATTGTGGCTACAGAACATGTTAACAAAAAAGGTGCGTCTAAGATTTTAAAAGAATGCAAACTTCCGTTAACGGCAAAAGAACAGGTGAATATGATTGTAACTGACATGGCAGTTATGGAAGTTACTAAAGATGGATTGGTCTTAAAAGAGACCGCACCGGGAATTACAGTAGATCAGGTAGTTAAAGCCACAGAAGCAGATTTGATCGTGCCGGATAATGTAGGGGAGATGGATGTCAAATAACTATTAAAATATATCCATATTTGGATTTTTCACTAACCCAATTATGGTTAGCTATGAACGATAAATATTTAAATTAAGGAGGTAGAAATATGAAAGAAGTTGTGATTGCAAGTGCGGTACGGACGGCTATTGGTACTTTTGGTGGATCTTTAAAAGACATAGGGGCTACGGATTTAGGTGCTATTGTCATTAAAGATGCTATTAAACGGGCTGGTATCAATCCAGAGAGTGTAGATGAGGTAATTATGGGTAACGTACTTCAGGGCGGATTGGGCCAGAATCCTGCACGGCAAGCAGCAATCAAAGCTGGTTTACATCATTCAATTCCATCTATGACTATTAACAAGGTTTGTGGTTCAGGCCTCAAAGCGGTTAATTTAGCTGCTCAGGCGATCATTGCCGGAGATGTTGATATTGTTATCGCTGGTGGAATGGAGAATATGAGTCAGGCTCCATATATCCTGAAAAAAGCCCGTTGGGGCTTGCGAATGGGTGACGGTAAAGTAACTGATCTGATGATTCAGGATGGTCTCTGGTGTGCTTTCGATGATACACATATGGGGATTACTGCAGAAAACATTGCTGAACAATATGGAATTACCCGGGAAGAACAGGATAACTTTGCGGTGATTAGTCAGAACAGAGCGGAAAAAGCACTGGCTGAAAATCGATTTAAAGAAGAGATTGTTCCGGTAGAGGTTCCTCAGCGGAAAGCTGACCCTATCATTGTTGATAAAGATGAATTTCCCCGTGCTGGAGTAACTTCTGCTGGTCTGGGTAAACTCAGAGCTGCTTTTAAAAAGGATGGTACAGTAACGGCAGGTAATGCTTCGGGGATCAATGATGGAGCAGCAGCACTGGTTGTAATGTCCAAAGAGAAAGCAGATGAATTGGGAGTTAAGCCATTAGTAACCATCAAAGCTTATGCTTCTGCTGGTGTTGAACCGCGGATTATGGGGACTGGCCCAATTCCTGCAACCAGGAAAGTTCTGGAGAAAACCGGTATGACTATCGCTGATATGGACTTAATTGAAGCAAATGAAGCATTTGCTGTTCAATCTCTGGCAGTATTAAAAGAATTGGGTTTTGATCCTGAGAAGGTTAATGTAAATGGTGGAGCCATCGCATTAGGGCATCCCATTGGAGCCAGTGGAGCACGTATTCTGGTAACCTTAATCCATGAGATGTTAAAACGGGAGAGCAAAAAAGGTTTAGCAACCCTGTGTATTGGCGGCGGTCAGGGTGTTGCAACAATAGTGGTACGGTAATTTGATTTAACCTAAGATTGTCAAGAAACTTCCACCTCTTAGCGTTAGAGTAGGTGGCGGATAATTTGCAAGATAGAAGGGGAAAGTTGAGGTTTATGGGATCTGGGAATAAAGGTGTTAATAACGTGTAATTTATTTTCATTTCCCAAACCCCATAAACCGACATTTTCCGCTAAACTTATTGGAATATGACAGAGTGAGGTGTTCATTGTGAAAATAGCTGTTATTGGTGCGGGGACTATGGGTTCAGGTATATGTCAAGTATTAGCTGAGAAAGGTCACCAGGTTTCATTGGTTGAGGTCAAAGGCGAACTGATCAAAGCTGGTCTAGCCAAAATTGAAAAAGGTTACACACGTAATGTACAAAAAGAAAGAATGACAATCGAAGCTAAAGATGCTGCTCTGGCTAATATCACCGGAGTAGAAGGCGTAGCTAATCTTCCGGGAGATCTTGATTTAGTAATTGAAGCAATTGTTGAGAATATGGAAGTAAAAAAAGTGGTCTTTCAGGAGTTAGATGAAAAATGTGGATCTGACACTATCCTGGCTTCTAACACATCAGCTTTAAGTATAAGTGAATTATCAGTTATGACTGGGAGACCAGATAAAGTTGTCGGTATGCATTTTTTCAATCCAGTACCAGTTATGAAATTGGTTGAAGTCATCAAAGGTGCAGCCACATCTGAAGAGACTTTTAACTTTGTAAAAAAACTGGCTACTGAGCTGGGTAAGACTCCGGTAGAAGTTGAAGAAGCACCTGGTTTTGTTGTTAATCGGATTCTAATTCCGATGATTAATGAGGCAGCATATATTCTGATGGAAGGTATCGCTTCACCGGAAGATATTGATAAAGCTATGACTTTAGGTGCCAATCATCCTATTGGACCATTAGCTTTAGCCGATTTAATCGGTCTAGATGTCTGTTTATCTATAATGGATACACTACATACTGAGTTTGGCGACTCCAAATATCGGGCATGTCCACTTCTGAGGAAGATGGTACGGGCCAAACATTTAGGCCGAAAGACCAACAAAGGATTCTTTAGTTATTAATTTCCGGGAGAGGAGTGCTAATTGATGACATTTGATAATCTGATTTTGACTAAGGAAGATGGGATTGGCATCTTGAGTATAAACCGTCCAGAAGTCTCAAATGCACTAAATTCTAAGCTGCTGGATGAACTAAACCAGGCTATTCAGCAGATTACCCAAGATCCAGAGATTAAAGTCTGTATTTTGACAGGTGAGGGTAAAGCTTTTGTGGCTGGAGCAGATATTCGCGAGATGGCTAACCTGAGTCCGCTGCAGGGTAGAGAATTTGCTCATAAGGGTAATCAAATTTTTTCAGCATTAGAAGAGATGGAGAAACCAGTAATAGCAGCTATCAATGGCTATGCTCTCGGGGGAGGCTGTGAGTTGGCTCTGGCTTGTGATTTTCGATTGGCTTCTGAGAAAGCTAAATTAGGTCAGCCAGAGGTAGGATTGGGGATTACTCCTGGCTTTGGGGGAACTCAAAGATTAGCCAGAGCGATTGGTCCTGCCAGGGCGAAAGAGTTAATCTATACCGGGAAGATTATTACTAGCCAGGAAGCTCTGGCTTTAGGCCTGGTTAATCATGTCTATCCTGCTGAGAGTCTTTTGGAAGAAGCTAAAAAGATGGCTAAAGAGATCGCGAATAAAGCACCTTATGCTGTAAGTCTCTGTAAAAAAGCAATTAATCAGGGTCTGGAGATCGACCTGAAACGGGGATTAGAATTAGAAGCTGATCTTTTTGGTCTATGTTTTGCTACTCAGGATCAAAAAGAAGGTATGCGGGCTTTTCTGGAAAAGCGGAAGGCAGATTTTCAGGGTGAATAAAAAAATCCCAATAGGTGAATTGGGGTATGAACGGATTTTTATGAGAATCGATCTAATGAAGGTCGATTCTTTTTCATGCCCAGGGAAATGCAGAGGCGGCGATAGATCGCTTCGCCCAAAAGGTGGTAGAGGAAGTCTTTTTCAAAAGGGTATGTAAAAAAGTCGTGAAAAAAACTTTTATTCCCTCTCTGCCTGTCGCTCGCTGCACGCGTGGGATAACTGACCTTAGTCGTCTTTGACTGGCGACTTTTTATAGTCGCTTCAGAAAAATAAAAGTTTTTCACTATAGGTTTTTGCTTTTTCAGGATAGGAAAGGATAACTGTTCATTGGTAGGTTTAGGTGTAAACCTGTAGCTGATTCTTCCCGTTTTGTTTGGCCATGTACATAGCTTTATCGGCTCGTCGAATTAGCTCATCAGGAATATCATGCTCTTCACTAATAATTCGCTGATTCAGATAAGATAATCCCGCACTGACCGAAAGGGTAATCTTCTCCAAATGAGGAAGTTGTAGATCATTGATACATTGTCTGATCCGATCGGCAACCTGTTCAGCCCCCTGAACAGAGGATTCGGGAAGAAGAACAACAAATTCTTCACCACCAAAGCGAAAGATACAATCAGTACTGCGGACACATTCACGCAAGACAGTAGCTACTCCTTTTAAGACTTCATCTCCGATATTATGTCCATAAACATCATTAACCTGTTTAAAATCATCTATATCCAGCATAATTACTGCAAGATTTTTGCTCTGATTAATAATCCCGGGTAGTTCTTGCTGCCACCAGGAATCTAATGCATAGCGATTAGCCAGACCTGTTAAAGCATCAGTGTTGGCTTTAGTAGCCTGATTTTTTAATTCTTTTTGTGATTTTAACTGGAAGAATACACCCAATAGAGGAGCGACAACGAGCATCGTACCAAGCAAACCCTGAGCTTCGTAACTAATCGCCATAATAACACCGGCTGCATAGTAGATAGGTCGCACAGTGGCCATCTCATGAACCCAGGTCTCTTTAAAAGAACTGAAAAAATTCAGATTATTAATAAGAGTAATAATCTTGATAACCAGACTGGAGTTCAATAGATCAAAGACGAGTACAGCGATTAGTAACCTGAGCCAGTCATTTGTTAAATTAATCGGACGTAAATAATCAGTCAAAAGTAATGAGGTGACAAAGATAGAGATAGCAATTTGAGTGATATTAAAAATAGTTTTATAAGGCTGCTTTTTCTTGGTTAGATGAGTAATAAGACAGCCTGGAATATAAACCCAGACAGCAGCTTCTGGTCCAAAAAGGATCAATACACAGAACATGATAGGGAAATTTAAGCTGACAGTGATACCATTAGGCAGTACGACTGCCAAATAATCAGCAAAAATGTTCATAATCATAAAAAAGACAATATGGAGATTAGCAAAAGGATTTACTGCTAGTAAATATTTGAGAATTAGTGCTAAACCGATTGTGGGAACACCTAGACAGATCAGTTTCTTTTCTAAATTTTTCCAGTTTAGTTCGTCAAGTTTCTTTAGGGTCAATTTATAGGCGCCCATAAACAATTCTCCCTTCAACTTCAAAGTGCCAAAGTAATTATATTATTAAGTTTCGTTAAAAAGTAAGCAAAATCCTGCTTACAGACTGCTTATTCTTCTAATATTATTTTCACACAAAATTTACATTTATCCACTTTTATTTATTAAAAATGCTTGATTACATTTATAAATTCTACATAAATAAGGAAAGAAAATATTCCTAAAATAAGCTTTTAGGAATATTTTCTTTCTCTTTAATAAAACCTTTTAGGGAATTTGAATATCATTAATGTCATTTAATCTATCTTCAAGGGCATTGAGTAATTGATGGACGATTTCTACAGTTTCTTCATAAAGTGTTTCTCCAAGTTGTCTACTAACATCGAAATAGAGGCGTTTATAATCTCTAAGTCTTTTCCGACTGCGATTTTCTAAGACCTCTTTAATTGAACCTTTTTTTCCCATAACTCCACGAATTAGTCCCATCAAACCTAACCTATCTAGACCGTCAGCATCATAGACGATCTTCTCTTCAACAGATTCAGGAGGTATCTGCGAAGTATAAGTATGACGAACAACAATTCTGACGATTTTACATGCATCTTCTTCTTTGACCCAGGTGGATTTGAGGTACATATCGGTAATAGCCCCACCGATAAAACCGTGAAGTTTACCATCTTCATCATATACTCTCCCAATATCATGAAAAAGGGCTCCACAGGTGAGAATGAAGGGATTGACGGGTTCTTTGATGGCTTCGGCAATCTGTAAAGAATATCGTAAAACTGCCAACACATGGGAATAATCATGGCCTTCACTATGGCGATGTTTATCCCGAATAAATGCTTCAATTTCCTGAATTAATTTACGTTCTTTGGGTGTTAGACAACGTGTAAGCATAAACTTCTCCTTTCTGATTATATCTTTAAGGTATATTGGGGAATCAGTGTTGCTTGTATCTGACCGAGACCTATATCTAAAGTACGGGTGAGGACCTGTTGACCGCGATACTCGTAGGGAATCTCTCGTAAATGTTGAACAATTTTTTTACCCATCCCAGTAATAGTATTTAGCTCATAGTAACGATTTTTGCCGATTTCTTTGACCGAATTTACATTCAGAATATCCGGAAAGAGGTATCCACCTCCATGAGGTAAAATATTAATATTTATTAACTGATCATAGATTTTGAGCAATTTGGCCCGTTGAGCAAAACCATTCTGCTCTAATTGTTGCTCAGTCAGGTTAAACTTACCGCTGAGAAGAAAACCGGGGCGATCAGCTCTGAGCATTAGTGGAAAAAGAGTTTTCTCATCATAAAATTTATGGCAGCCGAGAATCATCTCATTAAGTCCTGTTAATCCCTGATGATTCTGGTCAGTTAGTAGAGTAAATTGCCCGAAAAGATGTTGGGCAACATATGTACGACGTAATTTTGTAAATTCTTCAACAGCCTGATAGAATTTAAAATATTCTATCGCCTGATCCCCAATTAAATAAGTAATAGGACCAAAGGGAGTAGGAAATATTTTGGCTATTTTTTGTAGAATATTACTTTTATCAATATACAACCCAAATTGTCCAGAGTTGTCATTTCTGAATTCATCACCCGCTCCATGGATTACGAAGACATATGGGGGAAGAGCAGAATTATCCATCACTTTAAATAGATTAATAAAATGGTTGCTGGCGTTAAAATCCCACTTTATATTGGTTCCTGCAATCTCTCCAGGATCATTTTTTAAATTTTCCAATAGGTAGATTAATTCATCACAGGTCGGCAATTCCTCGATACCTCCGACTAACATTCCGCAGGCATTGGGTTTTAGGTCCAGTGGAATCCAGGGATCATCACCTTTACCCCAGGAAACAATACCTCCATAGCCGATTCCATGATTAAAACGATAAACATTACGGGTGATAGTTAAATCAGGAGATCCGAGGAAAAATGCTTTTGGTTCAAACCTTAAATATTCCTGAAGGTAATGGATTTTGGCTAATCCATAGGTCATCACCTTAATGGCAATTTTTGTACCACTATCATTAAGTCCCAAAGAAAAGATATGCTGTAATGCTTGTTCTAATCTTGTCTCTTTTTCCATTCTCTATTATCCCCTTTCATAGTCTATTTTACATACAAGATTTATATAAACAAAATAGTTTTTATTGATAAATCTAAAGTAGTTATTTCTGATTACATTGTTAATATTATGTAAATTTTATATGTAAACAGGTGGTCATTTTAATAATATTTTGCTTACAGAATCTTTATGACAGAAAAAAGCAGGAATTTTATTAGTGGATGGTTAAGTTTTTAAAATAATCAAGTGTGTAGGGGTGAGATAAGATGAAGATTTTGCTGATTTACTCCAGAGAAGGTAAAATTGAGGGTTATGCTCAATCTTTGCGTCAAGGTATTGAAGCAGCAGGCCATCAGGTAACGGTAAAGACTCCTGATAACGCTGGTCAAGTGATTACCTGTCATTCATATGATCTATTAATTGTAGGTAGCCCAATAGTAGGAATTTTTGGTGGGAAATTCGCCGAAGATCTGAAAGTGTTTTTGAGTGAAGTAAAGCGAACTGAAGGTCAAGAAGCGATAGCTTTTACAGATCGGAAGGTTTTGGGTACTGACAAAGGTTTGCGTTTATTGATGGAAATGATGGAATCCCGGGGATGTATAGTCAAAGATTTTCGGGCATTTCGTTCCTCAAAGGAATCCTTAGAATTTGGTCAACAGATTTAGCAAATTCATTAAAATTACTACTTGCCAATCGAAGAAAATTACGTTATACTATAAAAGATGTGTTTTGAATTCCACAGTAATTTTATTTGCTGTGGAATTTCTGTTTGTTGTTTGTCGATGTTGGATTTAGGCCATACTATAGCTAATTATTATAATACGTAAAGGAGTTTTGACTATGGCTATAGATGTTTCAATCACAGTTAAAAACCTGCAATATCAGGATGAACAAAAGAATATTGTCCACCAGCAAACCCGGGGCTATCTCTATCCAAAGAAACAGGCTGTCTTTCTTCAATACGAGGAAGATAGTGAAGGACTCAAGGGTGTTAAAACAACCCTAAAATTAGAGAGAGAACGGGTTACTTTAATTCGTCATGGAAAAGTTAGTATGAACCAAACCTTTGAAAAAGGTTTGAGGCATAAAGGAGAATATCAAACTCCTTATGGTAATATTTCGTTAACTACAGATACTACTGATATAGAGATGGCAATCGGCCAGGATGAAGGATTAATCCGTATTTTTTATGATGTATACATGGCTGAGGATTTAAGCAGCAGTAATACACTGGAGATTGTATACCAGAGAGTAGACTCTAAGATAGAATAGGAGTGGAATTAATATGAAAGAAGTTATTTTGGCAACATTGACAGGTATGGTTGTAGGTGCTATTTTTTCTTTTTTTAAGTTACCAATTCCTGCACCACCAACTCTGGCTGGTGTTATGGGGGTTATCGGTATCTTTTTAGGATATATTTTGGTGAAAATTTTATTCGGCCTGTAAGAATGGAGGGATACTATGTCAAAATATGTATTTGTTACCGGAGGAGTAGTCTCTGCATTGGGTAAAGGAATTACTGCTGCAAGCCTGGGAAGACTTTTGAAGAGCAGAGGTTTAAAAGTAAGTATTCAGAAGTTTGATCCTTATTTGAATGTTGACCCAGGGACCATGAGTCCATATCAACATGGTGAAGTTTTTGTGACTGATGATGGAGCGGAGACAGATTTAGATCTGGGACATTATGAACGCTTTATTGACGTTAATTTGAGTCAGAATAACAATGTGACTACAGGTAAAATCTATGGTTCAGTTATCGCTAAAGAGCGTAAAGGTGATTATTTAGGGGCTACTGTTCAGGTTATCCCACATATTACAAATGAGATTAAAGGTCGGGTGACCAGAGTAAGTCGGGAGAGTAATGCAGATGTGGTGATTACTGAGATTGGTGGAACAGTGGGTGATATTGAAAGTTTACCATTTTTGGAAGCCATTCGTCAGTTGAAAATTGATCTGGGGCGAGAAAATGTGCTCTATGTTCACTGTACATTGGTTCCCTATTTAGCAGCTGCAGGTGAACTAAAGACTAAACCTACCCAGCATAGTGTTAAAGAATTGAGAAGTATTGGTATTCAGCCAGACATAATTGTCTGTCGGAGTGAACATAGTCTCAGTAAAGGTGTAAAAGAGAAGATTGCTCTATTTTGTGATATTGAATATGAAGCAGTTATTGAAGCTAAAGATGCTAAAAATATCTATGAAGTTCCATTGGTCCTGGAAGAACAGGGACTGGCAAAGATAGTTATCAAACGACTGGGTTTAGAAGCGGATGCTCCTGATCTGGCTGATTGGAAGCAGATGATTGAAAAGATGTCTAAGCTGGAGAAGAAGGTTCGGATAGCAATTGTGGGCAAATATGTTAGACTGCAGGATGCCTATATTAGTATTTATGAGTCTTTGAGACATGCTGGTGTAGCCAATAATACAAATATTGAGATTAAATGGGTGCACGCAGAAGAATTGGAGAAGAAAACTCCTGAAGATGTTTTAGCTGATGTCGATGGAATTCTTGTTCCTGGAGGATTTGGTGACAGGGGTATTGAGGGCAAGATTAAAGCGGCCGAATATGCCAGGGAGAACGAAATACCATATTTTGGTATTTGCCTGGGTATGCAGATTGCTGTTATTGAATTTGCACGCCATGTTTTAGGTTTTGCAGATGCAAATAGCTCTGAGTTTGCTGTGGTGGAATATCCGGTAATTGATTTGATGCCAGAACAGCAGGATGTTGAGGAGTTGGGTGGAACTATGCGTTTGGGTCTGTATCCATGTAAACTATCACCTGATACCCTGGCACATGCTGCTTATGATCAGGAGATTGTTTATGAACGACATCGGCATCGTTATGAGTTTAATAATCAGTACAGACCGGAAATTACTGCAGCGGGAATGATATTTTCGGGATTATCTCCCGATGAGAGATTGGTTGAGATCGTGGAGTTAGAAGCTCACCCCTGGTTTGTGGGATGTCAGTTTCATCCAGAGTTCAAATCCCGACCAAATAGATCACATCCCCTGTTTACTGATTTTGTGAAGGCAGCACTTGAGCGGAAAGAAGGTTAATTTGAAGAGGTCAGCATTAGAAAAATGCTGACCTCTTTACAGATTTAGTAAACTGATATTAGATTAGATGTAGAAAATATTTTATAGGTTGAAGGTATATTTACTGAAGGTAAAAAATATTAATTTATCAAAAAGCATGTTTAAAATCTCCTCCTGAAGGAAATACTCTTTGTAAACAAGGAGGAGATGTATAATGAAAAAACTTACATGTGTATTCACATTAATTATAGTTATTAGTGTTTGTCTGGTTGTTGAAGCGAAAAGATATGAAGGAGAAGTTATTCAAACAAATCCAGAGACTAATCTCCTGATCCTGAAACAGGATAATGGGGAAGAGATTCAATTTACTGTGAACGAAACTGTCAAATTGTATTTTAATAATAATCAGGCAGATCTGGGAATGTATACTCCGATAACAGAGGGTGATTTTCTTTCCGGATATTTGGAAACTGATCAGGAAGGTCTGGTTGAAGCGGCATTTTTTTACTATCAAACAAGAGAAGGAAGTATTTCGAAAGTTGAAGCTGGTAGATTGATTATTAAAGATATTGAGTGTGGAATATATGATGATTATCCGTTAACTTCCGATGTTCAGGTAGTTTTGAATAACTATCCCGCCAGTCTCGATCAGATAAAATCAGGAATGAGAGCTCTGGTTATTTTAAATTATAAGTTGCAGGTGAAAAAAATCGCTGTTTTTCATTACGATTATTCTGGCTTAATCCAGACACTTGATTTGACTAAAGGTACTGTTGTTTTAAATATTGGATCCAGGTTGAATCCAGAATTTAAAGAGTTTGATCTTGGGGAAAATGTTGGCGGCATTGTTGATGGATGGGAGAATGTGTTGCAAAGTTTGAAAAAGAATTCTCTTCTTTTAGCAAAAGTTATGGTCAAGGGAGAGCAAAATATGATTACTTTTATGGATATTCGCTTCTTGTGAGGAGCATTTTTTCTTTTAATTGTATTTTTAAAGAGAGGAATTTTGCGATGAATAGAGAATATGGTAGATAGAGAAGGAGGTTAAGGTAATGATTATAAAATACCTCACAACTTTATCTTTGCGTTGTCCCGTATGTGGCCGATTAGATATTCATCCAGTAAATATCTTTGACTTCTCCGGAAAAAGGAGTAAAGATATCTATTGTATGTGTGGATATAAAAAGGTTAGATTAGGCACCAAAAATTTTAAACGTTTCTGGGTACAGTTTAACTGTATTATCTGCGAGCTGGAACATACGCTGTTTTATACACCTGGTGAATTTTGGGGTCATGATCTGGTGACTATGCGGTGTCCAGATACGGATTTGAAATTAGGTTATCTTGGACCTGAAATTCTGGTTCAGGGTGAGATTCAAGATCAGCAGCAGGAACTGGATGCGATGATCAAAGATTTAGGATTTGATGATTATTTTTGTGACCCTGAGATTATGCTGGGAGTTCTGGATCGCTTACACGATATTGCTGAGACTGGTGGATTATTATGTCAATGTGGCAATCGTAATATTGACATTGACATGTATCCTGACAAGATTGAGCTTATCTGTAGGGAATGCCAGGGAATTACTATGATAAATGCTAGAACTATTGTAGATTTAGAGCAGATTAAGTTGACCGATAAGGTAATTCTGGCTAAAGGTAAAAGTACAGCACTTCACAGTGATCCATCTTAAGTGATCCTATACTATTAGGATCGCTTTTAATTGGGTAAAATAAAATGATATATTTAAATAAGGAGGCTTTTATTATGTCACTTGTTCCAATGTCCCAGATTTTGATTAAAGCACAGGCAGAGGGTTATGCGGTTGGTGGATTTAATATGAATAACCTGGAAACTCTTCAGGCAATTATTGAGGTTGCTGAAGAAGAGAGATCCCCTGTTATTGTTCAGTTGAGTGAAGGGGCTATCAAATATGTAGGTATTGAGTATGCTGCAGCCTGTGTGAAAGTTGCTGCTGAAAAAGTGACTGTACCTGTGGCACTTCACTTAGATCATGGTGGTAGTTTTAAAAAGATAGTTCAATGTATTCGTAACGATTTTTCTTCGGTAATGATTGATGGTTCCAAACTTCCCTTTGCGGATAATATTGCTCTTGTGCAAAAGGTTGTGGAAGCTGCCGGTGCTGTTGGCGTAACTGTAGAGGCTGAGTTGGGCAAAATAGGTGGAACTGAAGATAATCATACAGTCGATGAGAGAGAGGCTTCTATGACTGTGCCAGAGGAGGCTAAAGAGTTTGTAGAGCGAACCAAAGTCGATGCTCTGGCCATTGCTATTGGAACTGCACACGGTCCTTATAAAGGCAAACCTGAGCTGGATTTTGCCCGTCTGGAAGCCATTCGTAAGCTTGTAGATATTCCACTGGTGCTTCATGGAGCATCTGGAGTGTATGATGAGGACATTCAAAAAGCTATTTCTATGGGAATTTGCAAGATTAACATTAACACTGATTTTCAGCAAGCCTTTAGTGGTAAGATTCGCGAGATTTTAAACAATGATCCGAAAGTGTATGATCCGAGAAAGATTCTGGGTCCAGGAAAAGAAGCTATGAGAGAAAAAGTTAGGGAAAAGATTCGTTTAATGGGCAGCAATAACCGTGCGTAATACATAAGTTAGATGATAACAACGCGCTATGTCGCGTCTTGAGCGTGTCAGGTCATTCCTGACATGCTTTTTTATAAGGTAATGGTTTTTTTCAAATGGAATGGAGGTGAAGCTGATGAGATATGATCTTGAATTATATCACCAGCTTTCTCAATACACCATGAAAGTGGTAGAAGAAGATATGCATTATTGGAAAGAAGAAGAGATTCCCGTATATCAAGGTGATCCCAAAATACTTTTTCTTGGAACCGGAGGGAATCCAGCTAATCTAATTGAACAAGCCCGACAAACAGGAGGATTTATCCTGTATTTGCCAGGTTTTACGCTGGCCGTTGACCCTGGCCCGGGTGTTATCTGGCATATTAATCAAAACAATGTTGATCCCCGTGGAATTAATGGTATTTTTATTAGTCATGGACATACAGATCACTATCTGGGGGCACCTCTACTGATAGAGGGAATGACCAGGCTAATGAGTCAGAGGAGGGGAGTTTTGCTTTTGGCCAATGCTATATTGGAAGAGGGATTAATCAGTCTATTTCATCAAGGTCTCCATCAGTATCATGAAGGATATGTGGGGGGGCCTGCAGAGGTAGTCACTCTGTGTGAAGGTGAGAAAATAAACTTAACTTCAGAGATAACCCTTACTCCTGTTAAAGCGTATCATGGCAAAGAGAATTATGGTTTTGTGATTAATACTCCCGATATCTCAATTGGGTACACCAGTGATACCAATTATATTATGGAATATGAAGATCGGGAGGGGACTACAAAACAGGTTGAAAAATGGATACCTATCTCGCCTCCAGGTAGAATAACCCAATTCAGGGGGGATTTAAAAGAGATTTTTAGCCAGGTGGATTATCTGATTGCCAATATCAGTTATTTTAATCTCTTTGCGACCCGACATATAACAGCAGTGGGTTTGGCCCATCTTTTGAAGGGTTCCAGAGTTAAGTGCTGTTTGATGACTCACTTAGATGTGTGTTGTACACGCCCTGAACCAATGGCAGAGAAGATGGCTGATTTTGTTAGAGATTTGACAGATATTCAGGTATTAGTTGCAGAAGATAATCGAGAATATTATATAAAATGAGTGGTGAAAACACTGTGGAAGGTAGAAAATTATTTAGAACTTCTGTCTTTTGGCAGTGTTTTTTGTCATTTGAAATTGCGCTTTTCCCGGGAAATAGACAAAATCAGAACTTCAATTTAGTAGAAGTCCTGATTTCGACTGAAAAACCAATTATCATACAATTGCTGGGTATCAATTATTACCGGTTATGCAGGCTAAATTCGTGTGCGTTTTCATGTTTAAGAGCATCTTTACTGGCTTTAATTAATCTTTTCATCTGAGCGACCCCAACATCTTCGGGAGTTACTTCTATTCCAAACTCACCGTCGACTAACCCCAGTTCGGAGATTTCCCATTCCAGACTATCTAACCGTTTTCCGGTTCTGAGTCTATCATTATTTTTTGTATAAGTCATTAGTAATCACCTCATTAGTAGTATTCCTTTGTTCGTATATTAGAATTCACTAAAATCGGGAGTTAGTAGTGGATATCGGAAGGGTTATCAATCAGAAGATAATGTATAAAGATAGGGAATAGATATAAACTAATGAAAGTTGGAGGTGACTGAGTGATGGATAAATACAAAATTAGTCTAACTCAGGTGTTCGCCATGCTGGTTGGGGTGACCATTGGTGGAGGTCTGTTAAATATAGGCAGTACCTTATCCGGGGAAGCGAAACAGGATGCCTGGATCGTTGTTTTGATTGGTGGTTCCATGATCTTAATATTGGTTAACATCAGCTTAAGTTTACATAAATCATATCCAAAAGATGACGTTTTGCAGATATCCAGAAATCTCATGGGAAATCTTATCGGAAGTGGAGTTAATATTGCATTTATTGTGTATTTTGTGGTACTAGCTGCTTCTTCTTTAAGAATATCTGTAGATTTTTTTTCTGCCTGGGTCTTACCCAGGACTCCTTTGGAAATGGTCTCTTTACCTTTAATGTTTATAGCATTTTATATGGTGAAGAATGGTTTGCAGGTCGTAGCCAGAGTTTCGGAGATCATTTTGATAATTATGCTTCCTTTTGCATTAATAATTATTATTCCTTTTGAGAAATGGGATATATTAAATATATTGCCTATTGGGCAACAACCAATATTAAGTTACTTAACCGGCACTTTAAAATCTGTCTATTCTTTTCTCGGATTTGAAATTTTATTGTTTATCTATCCATATGTAAAGGCGAATCATAAAAAAGTTCGTTTTGTAACTAATCTATCAATCATTTTTGTAATATTGATCTATGGTTCGTTAACTTTTGCTATTGTAGCTTCTATGGGAGTTAAGGGGACAGAAAATGAGATATATTCAACCATCAAGTATAGTCAGTTAGTGACATTACCATTGATTGAACGGGTAGGTTTTTTTCTTACTTTTTTTTGGATTTTTGCTATGTTTCACACATTGGGAATTCTTTATTATTTTGCCCATCACACTTTTGCCCGGATGGTTCCAGAAAAATGGCAGCAAACAGGAATATTTTTGGCCATACCTATTTATTTTTTAGCTTTTTACCCGAGAAATATTGGAGAGGTCGGGAGATATAGTAATTATGTGGCGATAGTAGGTTTTACTTTTTTGGCAATAATTATAATTACTTTAAAGCTGATTTCGCTAACCAAAAAAAGGTTATCCTAGGTAGATGGAGTATTAAATAAATGATTAAAGTATTCCAGCTTAGAAATTGGATCCAAGAAAGAGGTGAAATTGTGATGATTTTGTTGTTTTGGAAGACCCAGATGGTAATTTATTCTGTGTAGTTCAGGTGTTAAATAATAGGGAGGAGAGTACTGATGAAACTGACTGTTTTGGTAGATAACAATGCTCAGGGGCTTTGTGGGGAGTGGGGGTTGTCGTTTTTAATCGAAGAGGGAGATAAAAAGATCCTTTTTGATGTAGGTGAATCTGATCTTTTCTTGCACAATGCATTGAGATTAAAAGAGGATCTGTTGGATCTCGATTACCTGGTATTCTCTCATGGGCATCATGACCATACAAGAGGTTTGCAGCCGCTAATTGATTATTATAACAAACATGAATTGGCTGTGCCACAACGTCCAGGGGTAGTCGCCCATCCTGAAGCTTTTTGTTCTAGAAAGAGATCGAATGGAATAGAGATGGGTCCCCTGGTAACGGAAGCTGAACTCAAAGAGAATTTTTCTGTAAATTTGAATAGTGAGCCTGTATGGTTAACAGAAAAGCTAGTCTTTTTGGGGGAGATCGCCCGGAATAATCACTTTGAAGGACAGGATTTTTTCCCTGGTATAGAGACTGCACAGGGGATTATAGATGATTATGTTATCGATGATACCGGACTGGCTTATATGAGCCCCGCTGGACTGGTGGTTATAGTAGGCTGCAGCCACTCGGGTATCTGTAACATTGTAGAACAGGCTAAAGAGATCTGTGGAGAGGAAAGGATTTTTGATATAGTTGGGGGTTTTCATCTAATTAAGCCCAGAACAGAAGTATTGGAAGAGACCTGTAAATACTTAAAAGATCTTCAACCTGAAGTATTACATACATGTCATTGTACAGATCTTAAGTCTAAGATTGCTTTAGCCGGCGTTACTAATTTGGAGGAGATCGGTACAGGATCGGTGTTAGAATATGAATAGAGGTCAAGGGGTAGGCTTACGTCTACTCTTTTTTTGCGAAAAGTAAAGTTCTAAAATCAGATTAGTGGATTGACAATTTGATCCGGATAAGGTATACTGGTTTCAAGAATTAAAACCCCCCGGGGGTAAGGGATTAGATAAAAAAGAGGAGGATTTGTGATGAATCTAAATGTTGTGATAACAGATTCAGCAAAAAAATATCTGAATACCAGGAATATTAAAGAGGTTACGATTGGTGTAAAAATTACTTCTGGAGGTTGAAAAGGCTTTGTCTTCAAACCCACCGTGCGAGTGGGTAAGCCAGAAGGAGAAGGGTATCAGGTTTATGCTGTAGACGACTATCAGGTTCATCTATTTAAAGATGCCAGGGTCGGACCTGAAGTGGTAGTTAATGCTCCGGGATTTGGGATTTTTCGGAGTCTGAGGGTATCGGGAGTATACCTATGATTGAAGCTTATTAAAGTGCATGTTGGAATTGCTTTGGGATTAGATCTCAAAGTAATTTTTTTAATGACAGGTATATCCTGTCTATTTTATTTCAAATCTGTATAGATCTCTAAAGGATTTTCTGCTATAATGTCAAAATCTAGATATAGAGTAGTCATAGTTGTGAGATGTTAGTAGGTCTGGGTGTATTTCTGGATTAAATCTGGCATTTTTGGAAAGGGAGGTTAATCATGGAAGAATTAGTTTATTTTAATGGAGAGGTTAAACCTATTTCTGAAGTATGGATTGACATTGATGATCGTGGATATAATTTTGCAGATGGAGTGTATGAGGTCATCGCCATTTATAATGGTACACCTTTTAAAATGGAAGAACATTTTGTTCGATTACTAAATAGTGCCCAGGCATTGGAGATTAATTTTACTAACTATCATCAGTTAATGGCAGATGCTCTGGAGTTTATGAAATTGGTGAATTTATCAGATTTCTCAAAAATTTATATTCAATTAACCCGGGGAAGCGAAAAACGTGGTCATGTATATAGTGATGACCTTACACCCAATGTCTTTATGACCATTAGGAGCGGCAATCGATATCCAGATGATTTTTTTGAGAATGGCTGTATGGCTATTACTATAACCGATGAGAGATGGCCAAAGTGTTATATTAAATCCATTTCCTTACTGCCTAATATTTTGGGAAAAAAGAAGGCCAAACGGGCTGGAGTTTTTGAGGCTATTCAGATTAGAGACGGCTATGTTACTGAGGGTACCAGTAGTAATGTCTTTATCGTCAAAAATGGAGAGATTCTAACTCCCTATGCCAGTAACTATATTTTGAATGGAATTACCCGCCAGATTATTGTCGAAGAAGCTAAGAAACTGGGTTTACATATGGCTGAACGAAGTATCTCTCTAACTGATATGTATAGCGCTGATGAGGTTTTTCTGACTGGTACTTCTACAGAAGTGATGCCGATTATTAGAATTGATGATCAAATTATCGGAGATGGAGCAGTAGGTACATATACGAAAAGGTTATTTGATCACTATCGGGGGTTACTTCCTGAATAGAGAATGGGAATCGGGAAACTGGCACTTTGTACTTGGCAAAGGATAACTTGTCAGTTGTTGACGGCTCTCATAGAGACAGATAGAATTGACTAAGATTAATTTACACGTAGATTAATGTACTTGAAGGGGGTTTATTTAAGATGTTGTTTGACTATCACATCCACTCAGAGTTTTCTCCGGATTCTAGATCGACATTGAAAGATATCTGTACCCAAGCTCAAAAAATTGGTTTAGCGGAGATTGCCATCACAGACCATTATGATATTGATTATCAGAATTCCCGGATTGTTTTTAATATTGACCGGGAGAAATATCTGGCTACATTGGAAGATTTACAACAGGAGTATGCTGGAAGATTACGGATAAAAAAAGGTCTGGAATTAGGTCTGCAGCCGCATATTATAGATCAATGTACTGAGTACGTAGGGGATTTTTTTGATTTTGTAATTGGTTCATTCCATACTATTCAGAAAAAAGATCTCTACACAGGAGAGTTTTTTCGGGGATATTCGCAGTGGGAGGCCTATCGGGAATATTTAAAAGACGTGCTATACTGTGTGCAGAACTTTCGCCATTTTAGTGTGGTGGGTCATTTAGATGTGATCCGTCGATATGGTAATTTTCCCGAAGTTCCTGACTTGACTGAAGATAGAGATTGTGTAGATTTACTTGAAGAAATTTTTAATATTTTAATTGGGCAAGGTAAAGGAATTGAGGTGAATACTTCGGGTTACTATATTGGGAATGGAGATGACCCGATGCCCAGCAGATCAATTTTACGATTGTATTTAGAAAAGGGTGGAGAGATTCTCACTACTGGTTCTGATAGTCATGGAATTGAACAGATGGGGTATAAGTTTAGAGAGACCCATCAACTTTTACGCGATCTGGGATATAGATATCTGACTACCTTTGAGAAAAACGAACCTATTTTTCATAAAATTTAACGACATTTCGGAAGAAAAGTTTTCAGTCGTTATAGGTGAGAATTAAATAACTTAATAGTGTTTACTTCAGTGGAGGTACAAATCCTCTGTTGAAGTCGTTAAACTTAATTCGGCTTTAATGCTAACCCCCTTTTTCTGATGAAGAGGGGGGTTTTGCTATTAATTTGTCGGTAAATTTAATAAATCTTAAGGGTGTGATACTTCGTCCAGATACTGTATAGTTGTAATAATAAAACTCATAGATTGGGTACTTGACATTCTCCTGAACAGAAGGTATAATGATAACAGTTTTTGCTTTAATACTTTAATAAGTTAAAACGTTAAATTATTAAAATTAAGAATGAAAAATTACCTTAAGCTAAAGTATAAAGGTTCGGGAGGAGTCGGAGATGAGTGCATTTGTTGAAGGAGTACGGGATATGTTACCCGTAGAGGTTGCAGAGAGAAAGTGGTTATATCAAAGGTTTAGAGAGGTTTTTGGCCAGAGTGGATATCGGGAGATAGTTACTCCCACCCTTGAATCTCTGGAGTTATATGCTGGTACAGAAACGTTTTTTTTAAAAGAGAGAATGTTTAAAGTGGTCGATGAGACCGGACAGATTCTGGTATTAAAGCCCGATGTAACAATGCCAATTGCCCGTCTGGCTGCCACTCAGTACGTGGAAATACCGAAGCCCTGGAAACTTTCATACATAAGCACTGCCTATCTGGCTAATGGTGGGAAATCTGGGCAGATGAAAGAGAAGACCCAGGCCGGGGTTGAAATGATGGGATTAGGGGGATATCTGGCCGATGTGGAAGTAATAGGATTATTGATTAAAATTTTGCAAAAGGTTGGAATTACCAATCCACTGATAGATATAGGGTGGGCTAATCTGGTTGAAGAGATTTTTACCAACCTTAAACTGGAGGCTGAAGCTAAAAGGGAACTGAGATATCTTATTGAGGAAAAAAATATTCAACAGATTCAAGCACAGATGGTCAACTGGGATTTGCTTTCCTCAGAACGGGAGATTATAACCAGACTACCTGAGCTCTTTGGTGATCCAGAGGAGGTTCTAAAAGGGCTTAAGGAGTTAAATCTTGGTTGTAGAGCAAGAGCAGTAGTTCGGGAGATGGAAGAGATTTATCAGTGTTTGCAGCAGATGGGGTTAGATCAGTATATTGTTTTTGATCCGGTTATGGTTACTAATTTAGGGTATTATACGGGAATTATCTTTAAAGCTTATGTTCCTGGATATGCTGAGGTTATCGCCAGTGGTGGACGTTATGATGGGTTAACTCAAAGATTTGGGCATGCTGAACCTGCAGTGGGTTTTGCCATTGAGGTTGAAAGGCTTTTAGGCTGTCTTTGTCAGTTTAAGATAGGGCATGTAAAAAAAGCGGATGGAATTCTGTGCGTTATCTCTGAACAGAACGAATTTGTGAGTGGCTATAGGTTGAGCCAGATATTGGACTCCCGGGGAGTACAGGTAGAGCTGTATACCGGTGCTGAATGGGAAGAGTATGCCAAATTCCATCAGGTTAATTATATAGTTCACTGGAGCGAAACAGGCCTGCAGGTGAGAGATATGAAGTTACGAAAGCGAGTTGACTTTTTGGGCGATCTTGCAGAGCTTGCCCAGAAAGTTATTGACTATATGGGGAGGGCAGAGAGATGAAGAGAATGAGGATAGCTTTAGCTAAGGGAAGACTGGCAGAAAAATCAGTAAATCTGTTCATTGAGGCGGGTTATCAACTTCCAGATGATATATTTACTTCCCGTAAACTAATTTTTCAGGCAGTAGATGACGAATTAGAATTAATTCTGGTCAAAGCGGCGGATGTCCCCTGTTATGTGGAATATGGGGCAGCTGATATGGGTATCGTGGGAAAAGATACCCTGCTGGAAGCAGGGCGCTCTCTGTATGAAGTCCTGGATCTGAATTTTGGCAGATGTAAGTTCGCTCTGGCGGGTCCACCGGGGAGAGAAGAGAGCCCGGGATATCAACGAATTGCTACCAAATACCCCAACTTTGCCCGGGAGTATTTTAATGAAAAAGGCCAGCCAATAGAGATAATTCAACTGACTGGGTCAATCGAACTGGCTCCCCTGACAGGGCTTGCAGAATTAATCTTGGACATCGTGGAATCTGGCCGAACTTTGCGGGAAAATGGGTTGGTAATTTATCAAGAGATCTGTTCATTAAGTGCCCGTCTGGTGGTTAATCGGGTTAGTATGAAGACCAGACGCCGGGAAATTAATGAGGTGATTGGTCGATTAAGGGATAGAGTCGAAAGGGGTGGTTTTTTATGCTAGAGATTTTAAAAATGGAGAATGGTGGGATAAAAGAGGTTGAACGTCTGATAAAAGGTAGGACAGATCACGATTTGACCCAGTATCGAGAGCAGGTTTTGCATATCGTAAAAAATGTGCGGCGCACAGGAGACATGGCGGTTAAGGAATATACACGCCGCTTTGATCAGGTTGAACTATGTCCCAAAGATATGTTAGTTACAGTTAAAGAGTTTGCAAAGGCTTATCTAGAGGTGGAAGAAGAATTTATTTCAGCTCTACAGATGGCACAAAAAAGGATCAGAAACTATCATGAAGCTCAAAAGGTAACATCCTGGAATCTGGTTGAGGATGATGGTGTGATTATGGGTCAGGTCTGCCGCCCTTTAGAACGGGTGGGAGTATATGTACCGGGAGGAAGTGCAGTATATCCTTCTTCAGTACTAATGACAGTAATTCCTGCAAATGTAGCAGGGGTAGAAGAGATAGTGATGGTTACCCCACCTAATCGAGATGGTTCAGTTAATCCATATGTCCTGACTGCGGCCACAATTGCAGGTGTTGATCGAATTTATAAAGTGGGTGGTGCCCAATCAATCGCTGCTCTGGCTTATGGTACTGACTCTATTCCAAAAGTAGATAAGATCGTAGGCCCGGGCAACATCTATGTTTCCCTGGCCAAGCAGTTAGTTTACGGTCAGGTTGATATTGACATGGTTGCAGGACCAAGCGAGATTTTAATCATTGCTGATGAGGAGGCTAATCCACGATATTTGGCTGCTGACCTCCTGAGTCAAGCTGAACACGACCCGTTGGCTGCGGCAATCCTGGTGACTCCATCTGCTGAACTGGCCGAACGAGTGCAGCAAGAGGTCGAGATACAGAAAGTCTGTCTTCCCCGGGTAGAGATTATCAATCAATCTCTGAAGAGTTATGGTCGAATCATTCTGGTAGATGATCTGGATTCTGCAGTCGCAGTAGCAAATCAGATAGCACCTGAACATTTGGAATTGGCGGTAAAAGAACCGTTTGTACTGATGACCAGAATAAAAAACGCTGGGGCTATTTTTCTGGGAGAGTTTGCTCCAGAGCCATTGGGAGACTATCTGGCAGGTCCGAATCATGTATTACCAACAAATGGTACAGCTCGTTTCTTCTCACCTCTCTCTGTAAGGGATTATGTTAAATTTTCAAGTTTCCTTTCCTATAGTAAAGGGGCTTTACTCAAAGTGAAAGATCAGGTCACAAAACTGGCAGAGGTTGAAGGTCTGGAGGGTCATGCTAATGCGATCAAAGCAAGGTTTGTTGATCTTGAGGAGGGTGACGAGAATGATTCAGAAATTAGTTAGAAGAGAGGTCAGGGATCTGATCCCATATTCGCTTCATTTACAGGAAAGTTCTCAGTTAGTGATTTTGGATGGTAATGAGAGTCCATATCCCATCCCGCAGGAGATTCAAAATGAAGTGTTAAAAAGGCTTGTACATCTCAATTTGAATCGTTATCCCGATCCCCTATATCTCGGTCTGCGTGAAAAGATAAGTGAATATTTGGGTCAAGGTATTAGACCAGAACAGATTCTCGTAGGTAATGGCTCTGATGAAGTTTTACATTTTTTAATCCAGACTTTTTTAGAACCCGGAGATCGGGTATTGGGATTGACACCGACTTTTTCGATGTACAAAGTTTTTTGTCAACTCAATGGAGGAATTTATGGAGGAGTTCATCTGACTGATGCGGGAGACCTGGATCTTGAGCAGTTCTGGATTGGGGTTCGGGCATTAGTACCCAAGATGATCTTTCTTTGCTCACCGAATAATCCGACAGGTACAGTTCTCTCTGAACAGGTGATTGCGGAAATAGCAGCTGGATTTGCTGGAATTCTGGTCATAGATGAGGCATACGCTGAGTTTAGTCAGCAGAGTGTGCTGTCCTTATTGGAACAGCATCCCAATTTGGTGATCACCAGAACCTTTTCCAAAGCTTTAGGTCTTGCCGGAGTCAGATTGGGTTATCTGGTGGCAAATCTTCCCGTGGTCGAGGAAGTCTCGAAAGTTGTTCACCCATTTAATCTTAATTCTATCACTCAGGTGATTGGAGAAGTGGTTTTAGATAACTACAAACTTATTGAGAATCGGATACAGGAGATTATCAGTGAACGTCAGCGGTTACATAGTGTCCTGCAGTCTTGTGGTAAATGGCGAGTTCTACCTTCAGAAGCTAATTTTCTCTATATACGCGGATTGGAAGTTATTCAACTTTTGCAGACACTTGATAGGGCAGGAATAAGGGTTAGAAGATTTGCCCCACCCTTCAGTGATGCCATTAGAATTACTATCGGTACACCTGAAGAGAATGATCAGGTTATTGCAATAGTTGAGCAATTTAAAGAGAGGTGGCAGAGGAATGGAACGGAGATGTGAACTGACCCGGAAGACTTTGGAGACTGAAATTAAGATAAAGCTTGAGATATCCGACAGTATTGATGTCACCGGGGAAGATGGAATAGATACCGGAATTCCCTTTTTTGATCATATGTTAGCTCAGTTAGCTAAACATGGAGGTCTAAGCCTGCGAATTCAGGCTACAGGAGACCTGCAGGTTGATTATCACCATACAGTGGAGGATGTGGGTATTGTGTTGGGTCAGTCTTTGAAGCGGATTCTGGGTGATTATCGGGGAATACAGCGATTTGGTAATGCTTTAGTTCCGATGGATGATGCTTTGAGTCGGGTGGTTGTAGATTTGAGTGGAAGGTCTTACTTGTTCACGGATATGCCCTTTAGTATGGATTTAGTGGGTCAGTTCCCCACTGAACTGGTGGAGGAGTTTTTACGGGCTCTGGCTTTTAATGCGGGAATGACTTTACATGTGGAATTACTTCATGGTCGTAATACTCATCATCAGGTGGAAGCAATCTTTAAGGCTTTGGGTCAGAGCCTCAAATCAGCTTTAGCTCTGACGGGATTAGATGAGGTTCCATCCACCAAGGGGGTATTATCATGAGCGTTGGAATTATTGATTATGGTATGGGGAATTTGAAGAGTATTTATAAAGCCATGGAATATCTTGGATATAGAGTGAAGATTATCGAGACACCTGACGCTCTATTGAATGTGGATAGGATTATCTTACCCGGAGTAGGTGCTTTCCCCAGAGCGATGGAGAATTTAGCGGCAGGTGGTTTTATCAATGAGATGAAACTGGCGATTGATCAGGGAAAACCTTTTTTGGGCATCTGCCTCGGGATGCAATTATTGTTTGAAAAGGGATATGAAGATAGAGAGGTGGCAGGTTTGGGAATTCTACAGGGAGAGGTCAAAAGATTGGACACTAAGCTGAAGATCCCCCATATGGGGTGGAATAGGTTGTGTATGAGAGGTAGAACCCATCCTTTATTTGCGAGAATATCTTCAGCACCGTATATGTATTTTGTGCACTCCTTTGCTCTTAGTCAGTTGACGGATGATGTAATTGGCTATACTGTATATGGTAAAGAGTTGGGAGTAGCTGTGGCCCGAAATAATGTATTTGGTGTGCAATTTCACCCGGAGAAGAGTGGAGAGGAAGGATTACGTATTTTGAGAAATTTTGGGGAGATGGTATAATGGTCATTTATCCGGCGGTAGATTTAAAGGAGGGCAAGGTTGTACGACTTAATCAGGGAGACTTTCAACGGGAGACTGTTTATAGTGTCAATCCGCTTGATCAGGCTGAAAAATTCACCAAAGAAGGAGCAGAGTGGCTTCATATAGTTGATTTGGATGGAGCCAGAGATGGAAAAAATCGAAACGGTGAAATTGTCAAAACAATACAGGAAAATACATCATTAAAGATTCAACTGGGTGGGGGAATACGTTCTCTGGCTAGAATGGAGTATTGGTTATCTTCAGGAATTGAACGTCTGGTGATTGGTACTTTAGCCCTGAAAGAACCTGAAGTGGTAGCAGAAGCTGTGCAGAAATTTGGTACTGAAAGGATTGTAGTAGCTGTTGATGCCAGAGATGGTATACTTGCTGCTGAGGGGTGGGTATACGACAGTGAGAGAATGGTTCCAGACTTTGTCAGAGAAATGAAGGGGATCGGAGTCAGGAATTTGCTATATACAGATATAAACAGGGATGGGATGTTGGCTGGCCCTGACCTGGATATGTTGAAGTTTTTGCTAACTTTTGCAGAGATGGAGATAATCGCGTCGGGAGGTGTTGGTTCGTTTGGAGATATTGTTGAATTGAACCAGGTGGGGATTCATGGAGTAATTATTGGGCAGGCTCTATATACAGGTATTTTGAATTTTTCGGAGATAGTGCAAAAGTTTGGTGATCGTGGATGTTGACCAAACGAATTATCCCCTGTCTGGATGTGAAAGCTGGTCGAGTAGTTAAAGGAGTTAATTTTGCTGATTTGGTTGATGCAGGCGATCCTAAAGAGATTGCCAGGGCATATAACCTGATGGGGGCAGACGAGTTGATCTTTTTAGATATTATGGCAACCCTGGAAATGAGAGATACTATCTGTCAGGTAGTTGAAGAAGTAGCCAATCAGGTATTTATCCCCTTGACTGTTGGTGGAGGGATTCGTTCAGTAGATGACCTGAGAAAGATTTTACGGGCCGGAGCAGATAAGACAGCGATTAATTCTGCAGCGGTCAACAATCCGGAACTAATCACAGCTGGAGCCAAAATTTTTGGTTCGCAATGTATAGTGGTAGCAATTGATGGCCAGCGGAGAAGAGACAATACAGGTTGGAATGTGTACACACATGGCGGTACCAGGAATACAGGACTGGACTTATTAACCTGGGCCAGTGAAGTCGAAAGACGTGGTGCGGGAGAGATTCTTCTGACAAGTATTGATGCCGATGGGACTGGAACAGGGTTTGATCTGGAGATGACTCGAGCAGTTTCTGAGATTGTTCAGATTCCTGTCATCGCATCAGGTGGTGCAGGGTCTGTTAAGGATTTTCTGAACGTCTTTACACTGGGAGGGGCAGATGCTGCTCTGGCTGCTTCTCTCTTTCATTTTGGCCAATTATCTGTAGCACAGGTAAAGACCGGATTAAAAAAATCAGGTATTCCAGTGAGAATTATGGATGAAGGTCCAAACGGAAAAGTTAAAGTGAGGTGATCTGGATGGAAGTTAGGCTTGAGGGGATAGACGATTTGCAGTTTGCTAAAGATTCTGGGTTGATCCCAACAATTATTCAGGATGCCCGGAGTAGAGATGTTCTGATGCTGGCATATATGAATCGGGAATCTTTACAAAAAAGTTTAGAGACAGGAGAGTGTTGGTTTTATAGCAGGAGCAGACAAGAACTCTGGCATAAAGGGGGGACGTCTGGGAATACTCAAAAAATCCAGGCTGTCTTTTATGACTGTGATGGGGATACTTTATTAATCGAGGTGATTCCTAAAGGTCCTGCCTGCCATACCGGTGCACAGAATTGCTTTTACCGCACTATTGTGGAGGATGAAGCGAGACCTGGACAGTTGGGACAAGTTGTATCTTGCCTATATGAAGTAATTTTAGACAGGAAGGCTAATCCGATTGAGGGTTCCTATACTAATTATCTATTAATTAAAGGAATTGACAAGATACTAAAAAAAGTAGGTGAAGAGACAGCAGAGGTGATCATTGGAGCTAAAAATGGGTCACAGAAAGAATTAGTCTATGAGATTGCTGACCTGTCATATCACCTGCTAGTTTTATTGGTGGAGATGGAATGTACTCCCCGGGATATTGTAGAAGAACTGGCCCGTCGGTTAGTTAAGTGATTCTACAGTGATATTATAATCAGGAAATGAGGTCAAAGTGGTGGAAGATAGCTTTTTACTTTCTAACTTTGGCTTTATCTTTTCTTAAAAAATATAATTTTTCAAATTAAAAGTTGTAAATTTTCACTCCAACATTATATAACTGCTCTTCTGTACATTGACTCTTACCAAAACCTATGATATTATTTAGGCATATATAGCAAAAATCAAACTTTATTAGGAATAATTTTTCAGATTTTAACACATACTTTGATTCAATCATTTCTTCTCTGTCCGGGAGCATAGCTCTTTAAAACTCTCCAGCATTACTTTATTCCTTTATTGACGTGACTTCTAAAAGAATGATATAATGTAAGAGGTAAACAGAATATTTAGTAATTTTTGGTAGGGGGTTCATGCATGCTGAATATTAGTGAATTAGAAGCTAAATCTATTAGTGAATTACATTCTATAGCTAAAGAGTTGGAGATACCTAGCTATACAAGAATGAAGAAGAAAGATCTAATTTTTGAGATTATGAAAGCAGAGACCGAAAAAGGTGGATTAATTTTTGCTGAAGGTGTATTGGAAGTCATTCCCCCAGAGGGGTTTGGTTTTTTGCGACCTTCAAAATATGTTCCTACTCCGGATGATATTTACATATCTGCTTCTCAGATTAAGCGTTTTGAGATGCGTAATGGTGATGTAGTATCTGGTCAGGTAAGAAGGCCCAAGGAAAATGAGAAATATTTAGCACTTTTAAGAGTTGAGGCAGTGAATTTTCAGAATCCAGAGACGGCGCGGGAACGGTCACATTTTGAAGATTTGACTCCTCTATATCCTCAAGAACGTCTACATTTAGAAACTCACCCACGTGAAGTATCTACGAGATTAATTGATCTGGTCTCACCCATTGGTAAAGGTCAGCGGGGATTAATTGTAGCACCTCCCAAAGCTGGTAAAACAATCCTTTTAAAAAATGTTGCCAATAGTATTAGTAAAAACCATCCAGAGGTTAAGTTAATGATTCTGTTGATTGATGAACGACCAGAAGAAGTGACTGATATGATCCGTTCTGTCAATGCGGAAGTAATTGCTTCAACTTTTGATGAGCCACCCGAAAATCATATCAAAGTGGCTGAATTGGTGTTACAGAAAGCCAAAAGGTTGGTTGAGCATAAGTATGATGTAGTAATTTTATTGGATAGTATCACCCGTTTAGCCAGAGCATATAACCTGACCATTCCTTCCAGCGGCCGCACCCTGTCAGGGGGTCTTGATCCAACTGCAATGTATCATCCTAAAAGATTTTTTGGGGCTGCACGGAACATTGAGGAAGGTGGTAGTCTAACAATAATTGCGACATCCCTTGTGGATACAGGTAGTAGGATGGATGATGTAATTTATGAGGAGTTTAAAGGAACCGGGAATATGGAGCTGCACCTAGATCGAAGACTGGCTGAACAGAGAATCTTTCCGGCGATAGATATCGCCCGTTCCGGGACGCGGCGAGAAGAATTACTCTTATCTTCAGAAGAGTTGAAGACTATGTGGAAGTTCAGAAAAGCTACTAATACGTCTGATTCATCGAAGGTTATTGAATCTTTTGTACAACAAATAAAAAATACTCCTAATAATAAGGAACTCTTAGCTGCTCTTGATAAAATATTTTAAATTGGAGTGAAAGTTAATGGACATACCTCTATTGACAAGACGGATTGTTGTGAGTGGTGTGCTGGTCATTGTTTTACTCCTGGTTTTCGCAATTGCTCATGGAGCGTCTGATTTATCTCTTAAGCCAGAAGAGATTCAAATTGATTTAACAAAAGATATCATGGTTAATCCTATCCTTGAAAATAGAAATATTTGGGAGATTAATGAAGTTGATATGTATGCTGAACGACATGATCTAAGTAAAAATGAAATTTTGGCTAATGGAAATAATACTATTGAATTGTTTATTGAAAATGCTTTCAAAGTAACCGGTACAGCTGTAGATGTAGCTACCAGTCCTTTACCATCTCCGACAGTTAGGCCAGAAAATATTCATATAGACATAAAATCTACCCGGGAGAACACCTTACTCAAAGCGGCAGGTATTAAGATATTTGTGCATAAAGTTCAGCCGGGAGAGACGCTCTGGGATATTTCTCGAATGTATGGTATTGATCTGGATACATTGGTTGGAGCTAACTTAGATATAACCAATATTGAAAAGTTAAAGGTAGGTCAGGAGCTGAGGATCTTAAATTCTAAAGGTCTTATTCATAGGGTTACTCAATATGAGACTTTGAGTGATATTAGTCGTATTTATGGAATTAGTACTAAAACGATTATGAATTTTAATGATCTTAAATCTTCTCGACTACATGTGGGGGATACTTTGATAATTCCGGGAGTCAGTCCCTCAAAATTGGAGTTTAGAAGTGGTTTTTCTAACGAGTTCATTTGGCCTTTAAGGGGACCATTATCCTCACCTTTCGGGATACGTTGGGGTAAACAACATAATGGTATTGACCTGGCAGCCAATCGAAATACACCAGTAAAAGCTGCCAAATCCGGAAAGGTTATCTTTAGTGGAGAAGCCAGCGGTTATGGTAAAGTAGTGTATATTAAACATGATGATAATACGGAGACCCGCTATGCTCATAATGATAAACTTCTGGTCAAAACAGGAGATTTTGTCTATCAAGGAGAGGTCATTAGCCGCTCTGGAAATACGGGTACTTCAACAGGCCCCCATCTTCATTTTGAGATCAGATTAAAAGGTAAACCTGTTAATCCTTTGAAGTATCTGAATTGATAAGTGCATACTTTTTTCCCAAATTGGCTATAATAGCATAGGCTATATCAGGGAAAAAGAGGTGAAATCTGATGCAAGAGACAATTCAACCGAAATTAAAAGAAGCTGTGATTAGTTGTATATGTGGTGCAGAGTATAAAATTTTGTCTGTCAGTGGTGATATGAAAGTGGAGGTCTGTGCCAACTGTCATCCTTTTTATACCGGAAAGAATAAGCGGGCAGCTGCAGGTGGTCGTGTTGAACGTTTTAAACGCAAGTATGGTCTGGAAGAGAATGAAGAAGATTAAGGCTGAGGGTCTTCGGGAGCGAAGACCTTCTTTTATGATCTGCCCAGCATGGGTGACTGGTTATTGGCCAAATATTATTGCGGTAAAGTAAATAAAATGCACTTGATTATATGGTCAAGATGGGTTATAATAATAGCTGTACGTATAGACAACGTACTTACGTAATTTATCAGGGATTTTACACATTATCAATGTTTCATAGAGAATTTGGAAGAAAGAGGTGAACCATGATGAAAAGCGGACTTCATCCAGAAATGAAGAAGACCAAAGTTACCTGTGTATGTGGTGCAGAGTTTGAGATGTTGAGTGTTAGAGATGAACTCAAAACTGAGATTTGTTCTAATTGTCATCCTTTCTATACAGGTAAGACCAAGCGGATTACTGCTGGTGGTCGTGTTGAAAAATTCAACAAAAAGTATGGTATTCAAAAATAAATACGGTCTTAATTATGACATAAAACAGGGTGGTCGACACCCTGTTTTTATTTTATCCCTGGAAAGGGAATAGAAGCCTCCTTTGTTTCTGTCAACTTAGCAGGAAATCCTGGTTCTATCGCGAAGTTTATTATGTTGTGGTCAATAGTTTAGCGTGAGAGTATAACCTACAAAGTAGGTGACTGTGTTATAAAATTAATTGGAAGAGGTGACAATATTGTATAAGATACAAAATTCGGGCTGGATAGAGGTCATTACCGGCTCAATGTATTGTGGAAAAAGTGAGGAATTGATTCGCCGGATTAGACGGGCGAATATTGCTAAACAGCGGGTACAGGTTTTTAAACCGATCATTGATGATAGATATCATAGAGCTAACATTGTCTCCCATAATGGTGATCAGGTTGAAGCCATTCCAGTAGACCACCCAGATGAGATAATCAAACGGTTAAATCCGAATACTGATGTAGTCGCTATAGATGAGGCTCAATTTTTCGATCAGCAGGTGGTAGCTATCTGTGAACAGCTGGCTGATCAGGGGATTCGGGTTATTGCAGCTGGTCTGGATAGAGATTTTCGCGGTGAACCTTTTGGACCTATGCCCGAACTGATGGCTATGGCAGAGTATGTAGATAAGTTACATGCCATCTGTGTTCAGTGTGGTAATCCTGCCAGTAGAACGCAGCGTTTGATTGATGGGGAACCTGCCCAGTATAATGATCCGATCATTCTGGTAGGTGCTAAAGAAGTTTATGAAGCTAGATGCCGTAGATGTCATAGTGTTCCTGGAAAGGGGGAGAAAGATAATGGCTGATAAACCTAACTATGGTGGGCAAGCGGTTATAGAAGGTGTAATGATGCGTGGAAAAGAGTGGCAGGCTATTGCTTGTCGAAAACCTGATGGTGAAATTGTGGTTAAGACTGAAAAACCTAAATCTATTACTAGAAAATTTCCATTTCTCAAATGGCCATTTTTAAGAGGAGTTGTGAGTCTGATTGAATCTCTAATTGTCGGCATGCAGGCGATTACCTGGTCTGCAAATCAGGCTTTGGGTGAAGAGGAGGAAGAACAACTTTCTATTTGGGAGATGCTCTTTTCAATTGTACTTGCTTTTGGCATGGCTATATTACTGTTTGTTGTTTTGCCGGCGGGAGTTGTTAAACTGGTTGAGGATTTTGTGCGGAGTAATCTGATTTTAAATCTGATTGAAGGTTTGGTCAAAGCCTCAGCATTTATCGGTTATATATTAGTTATCTCTTTGATGAAAGATATTAGACGAATTTTTGAATATCATGGTGCAGAGCATGTGACTATCCATACTTATGAGAATGGAGAGGAACTAACTGTCCAGAATGCTCGTAAATATAGTCCTTTACACCCTCGCTGTGGTACAAACTTTTTATTTATTGTCATTATCATTAGTATCATCTTTTTCTCCTTTTTTGGACGTCCTCCGTTTTTACAACGGGTCTTATATCATCTGGCCCTATTGCCAATTATTGCGGGAACAGCTTATGAAGTTTTGAAAAAAGCTGGTGCGGAGAAGGTTAATCCGATTATTTATATCGTTGCCCGACCCGGTATCTGGTTACAAAAACTGACCACTCGTGTTCCATCAGATGATGAGGTTGAAGTTGCTATTGCTTCTCTGGAGGCTGTATTAGAGAAAGAGAAGACTGAATCTAATGTCAAAAGTATAACCAGTATTCAGTAGGTTATCATTTATCATCGAAAGTGATTGACCGCGGTGTACCGCGTTTTTGGAAATATAAAGGAGGTTATCTTGGGTATGAGTACTTTGCTTGAAAAGCTGGAGATAATAGCAAAAAAATATGATGAACTGGGCCAACGTATGGCCGACCCATCTATTCATAATGATCCTAAAGAATTTCAGCGAATCGCTCGTGAACACGCCTCAATCAGAGAGGTTGTGGAGAAATATTATCAGTATCGTGATACTTTGAATGGAATCGAAGAAGCCAAAAATGTTTTAGCCAATCAGGATGATCCTGAGATGAAAGAGCTGGCTCAGATGGAGTTAAGTGAGTTAGAACCATTGAAAGGCGAACTGGAAGAATTATTTCCAATTCTTCTCTTGCCAAAAGATCCCAATGATGAGAAGAATGTTGTTGTTGAGATCAGGGCAGGAGCTGGTGGAGATGAGGCTGCACTTTTTGCAGCTGATCTTTTTAGAATGTATTCTCGCTATGCAGAAGATAAAGGTTGGAAGTCTGAGATGATGAGTGTAAATGAATCTGGAATAGGTGGATTTAAAGAGGTTATTTTCATTATCGAAGGTACAGGAGCCTATAGTCGTCTCAAATATGAGAGTGGTGTTCATCGGGTACAGCGGGTTCCGGCAACCGAATCTAGTGGAAGAATTCATACTTCAACTGCGACTGTGGCTGTATTGGCGGAGGCAGAAGATGTGGATATAGAGATTGACCCTAAAGATTTAAGAATTGACACTTACCGTTCCAGCGGTTCTGGTGGACAGCATGTTAATACTACTGACTCAGCTGTACGGATAACCCATCTTCCTACAGGTATAGTTGTTTCTTGCCAGGATGAGAAGTCTCAGCATAAGAATCGGGATAAAGCGATGAGAGTATTGCGAGCCAAGATGTTGGAGATGGCTCAGGCTGAGGCACAGGCGGAGATGGATGCCGCCAGGAAGAGCCAGGTGGGTACAGGTGACCGTAGTGAACGGATTAGAACTTACAACTTCCCTCAGGGCAGGGTCAGTGATCATAGAATAAATATGACAGTACACCAGTTAGAGCAGGTGCTAGATGGTAGTTTGGATCAGTTTATCGATGCGCTGATCACCTATGATCAGGCAGAAAGATTAAAGAGGGTGCAGTAAATTGAGCAATCGATTAACAATTAAAGAGATATTGGAGCGGACAACTGAACATTTTGTCAGATATCAGATTCCCAATCCCAGATTAGATGCTGAGGTATTGTTGGCGGATCTTTTGGATCTGGAGCGAATTCAACTATATGTCAGATTTGATCAACCTTTGATTAAAGAAGAGGTTGACCAATACAGGGAGAGAGTTGTTATGCGCTCGAAAAAAGTTCCTGTGCAGTATATAATTGGGCATCAGGAATTTATGTCTCTAAATTTTAAAGTTAATCGGAATGTTTTAATTCCACGTCCAGAGACCGAGCATCTGGTAGAGGCGGTCAAAGATTTTGTTGAATTGACCGACCGGGAGGCTCCTGTTCTGATTGATATTGGAACAGGCAGTGGTGCTATAGCAGTCTCCCTGGCCTATTATCTACCCCAGGTCAAGGTGATTGCGGTAGATATTTCTCCTGAAGCTCTGAAAGTTGCCCAGGAGAATGCCGAACTACACCAGGTTCAGGAGCGCATCAAATTCGCTGTTGGTTCTTTTTTAGAGCCGATTAAAAAGGCTGGGCTTACAGTGGATGGAATAGTTTCGAATCCACCCTATATTAGTCAACAGGAATTGAAGGTACTGCAGCCAGAGGTTCGCTATGAACCTCGACTGGCCCTGGATGGTGGAACTGATGGGCTTTCAGCATACCGTCAGATTATTCAGCAGATCGATGTTTTAAAACCACAGGGATTTTTGGCCTTTGAAATAGGGGCAACTCAAGGAGAACAGGTAGCCGCCTTAATGAAGAAAGATTTTGAGCAAATTAGAATTCTTCCCGATCTGGCAGGTATTGATCGAGTAGTTTTCGGAGTCAAGGCCGTGTGAACCAGGAGCACGGATGAAGCAGGGCGGTTATAGCCATTCCCTGCTTTTTTCACGTTTATTTTGGAGTATAAAAATGGATATAGTTTTTACTAATCTGTTGACTATCCTCTAACAGAGTCTTTAAGCAAAAGATGATTAAGGGAGAGCTTTTTTGAGAAAGATAAAAGAATAAAGTCGTTTTAACGATATTGACATTATTTAGAACCAGTGTCAGGAGAAAGGAGGGATTTGGTAGTGGCGAAAATTGAGGAGATAACAGATATGGAAGAACTAGATCAACTCTTTCACAATTCCGGCAACAGGCCAGTTTTTATTTTTAAACATAGTGAGATATGTCCAGTTAGTATTAAAGCTTTGAATGAATATCGAAGTTTTGTGGAGGAAGGGAAGGATGATTATACTTATGCGTTAATTATGATTAGAGATCACCGAAATCTTTCCGATGAAGTGGTTAAACGTACAGGGATTAGTCATGAATCACCCCAGGCTCTCCTGGTCATTAATAGTCAAGCGGTCTGGGATGATTCTCATTATGAGATTACACAAGATAAGTTAAAACAAGTGGTGATGATGTATGCAGACAAAGCTTTTGCAGATTAAACCAAATGAATCAAGATTGAGTGAGAACTCGGATATTCGAAAAGCAGGTCAGATTATTCGCGATGGTGGTCTGGTCGCTTTTCCTACCGAGACAGTTTATGGTCTGGGGGCTAACGGTTTAGACCCCCAGGCCGTTAAAAAAATTTATCAGGCTAAAGGGCGTCCGTCAGATAATCCTTTGATTCTGCATATAGCTGATCGTTCTCAATTGGAACAGCTGGTTTGCTGTGTATCTTGTAAGGTGAATAAACTGATCCAGTTCTTCTGGCCTGGCCCGTTAACTCTGGTTTTGAAAAAGAAACAACACATACCAGATGCAGTAACAGGGGGATTAGATACAGTTGCGGTACGAATGCCTTCTCATCCTGTAGCTCTGGCGTTAATCGAAGCGGCTGGAGTTCCGATAGCTGCTCCCAGTGCTAATCGTTCTGGTCGCCCCAGTCCTACTCTGGTTGAACATGTCATCCATGATCTACAGGGTAAAGTTGAGATGATTATTGATGGAGGCCCATGTGAGAAAGGTATCGAGTCAACTGTCTTAGATATGACTGCTGATGAGCCCATTTTGTTACGACCGGGCGGTGTATCAGTGGAAGATTTGAAGCGGGTTTTAGGGATGATCAGATTAGATATTGGAGTCGATGATCATGGAGAAAGGAATTTAGTAGGGGTAACCCCCCGGAGTCCTGGAATGAAATACAAACACTATTCTCCAGATGCTGAGCTGCTCATCATTGAAGGGGAAAGTGAACAGGTTAGGGAGAAAATATTAGAAATATATCTGGATTCTACACAATCCCCAGGGATTTTAGCTACTCAGGAGATGGTAGATAGCCTTCGAGGCAAAATAAATTCTAGAGTGGTCAAAGTATTAGGTAAAAGGAAAGATCCCGATGAGATGGCGGCAAGATTATTCAAATTACTCCGGGAATTTGATGAAGAGAAGGTAAGGTTGGTTCTGGTAGAAGGATTACCTTTAAATGGGGTAGGTTTAGCTGTAATGAACAGATTGAGAAAAGCTGCTGGATATCGGATTATTCAGGTGTAGGATTACCGAAGAGTGGATTTTACGATAACTTCGTGTGCAGAGGAGATTGAACATAGTTTTTTGGGGGAGGGATATTGGATGGAAGCAGATCTGGGAGTTTTATCGGTCTTTTTAATGGCTATTGCTTTGGGAATGGATGCTTTTTCTATGTCTATTGGAGTAGGTCTTCAGGGAATTAGTACAGTCCAGACTGGTCAATTGAGTTTTATTGTGGGTGTGTTACATATAATCCTGCCGTTATTGGGGATTTATCTGGGACAGATATTAGGTGCTTTCGCCGGAAGTATTGCTACATATTTCGGAGCTGCAGTGTTGATCATTCTGGGAGCTAAGATGATTTATGAAGAATTTAAAGATGAAGAAGAAGAGATTACGTTAAAGGCGGGTTGGCAATTTATTGTTCTACCTGTTAGTGTGAGTCTGGATTCTTTGAGTATTGGATTTAGTTTAGGTACCTTTGGTATTCAAAAATTATTTTTTGTAACCGGAGTATTTGGTCTGGTGGCAGCAGCAATGACAGCTGCCGGAGTAGCACTTGGTTTAAAAATAGGTCATGCCATTGAAAAAACCAGTATTCTGGGAGGAACTATTCTGATGATCATAGGTGTGAAAATGTTGTTCTTCTAGGAAGGGGTGATTAGGCTTGGTGAAGAATATTTTATTTGTTTGTACTGGTAATACTTGTCGGAGTAGTATGGCTGAGTATTTATTTAGACATTTGGTTGAAGAGATGGGGCGGGATAGCGAATTTTTTATACGTTCAGCGGGAGTTGCTGCTTTAGAGACAGATACTGCAGCTGAGCAAGCTATTCAGGTAATGGGCAGTCGAGGGATAAAAGCTATTGAAGAACATCAGGCTACACCGATTAATTCTGAACTGATAGAATATGCAGATCTTATTCTGACCATGACCCGAAATCATAAAGAGCGTCTTTTGAACATTTATCCGGAAGCCAAGACGAAAATTTATACTTTGAAAGAATATACTATCCTGGAGAATGAAAAACAAGATACTACATTCAACTATGATATTGATGATCCATATGGTCAACCTGTTGAGGTTTATCAACAATGTGCTGCTGAACTGGAGATATATTTAAAGAGACTTTTGACAAAGATATAGGAAATATGTCCTTTCTTCCTATAGGTCTAGAGGAATTTTGTTTGCTAATCACGAATAATATGCTGAGGAGGAACGTTTTATGAAAGTTGCAATTGGGTCTGACCATGGAGGTTTTACATTGAAGGAAGAGATTAAACTATTATTAGCAGCAGCGGATATAGAATATCAGGATTTTGGGACACATTCGGATGATTCAGTTGATTATCCTGATTTTGCACGACCTGTTTCTGAAGCAGTGGCTAAAGGTGAGTATGATAGGGGGATCTTGATCTGTGGAACAGGAATTGGTATGTCTATTACCGCCAATAAAGTTCCCGGAATTAGAGCATCTCTGTGTCATGATTGCTTTTCTGCTAAAGCTACCCGTGAACATAACGATGCTAATATACTCTGTATGGGTGAGCGTGTAGTGGGAAGAGGACTGGCCCTGGAGATTACTAGACTTTGGCTGTCTACCGAATTTTTAGGTGGAAGACATCAACGTCGTTTAGATAAAATCACAGCTTTAGAAGGAGGCCAACAATAAATGGGTAAAGTACACGTTATTGATCATCCATTAATCCAACACAAATTAACACTGATTCGTGATGAGAAAACTGGGGCGAAAGAATTTAGGGAACTTCTAAACGAGATTGCCATGTTAATGGCTTATGAAGTAACAAGAGATTTGCCTCTGTTAGAGGTAGAGGTAAAGACACCGATCACGGTGGCTAAGGCAAAAATGATTGAAGGTAAGAAGTTGGGAATTGTACCAATTTTGAGAGCCGGATTAGGTATGATTGACGGTATTCTTAATCTAATTCCTACAGCCAAAGTCGGTCATATTGGCCTATATCGTGACCCTGAAACTTTAGAACCTGTAGAGTATTACTGTAAGATGCCTACAGATATTGGTGACAGAGAGCTGATTGTAGTTGATCCGATGTTAGCAACAGGTGGTTCAGCAGCTGCGGCGATTCAATTTGTTAAAGACAGAGGTGGTAATAGTATTAAACTGATGTGTTTAATTGCTGCTCCGGAAGGTATTAAAGTTGTTCAAGATACTCATCCTGATGTGGACATTTATGTCGCAGCGATAGATGAGTATCTCAATGATCATGCATATATTGTTCCAGGGTTGGGAGATGCGGGAGACCGATTATATGGAACTAAATAGACCAGAATGGGATTCTTATTTTATGGAGATTACCCATGTGGTTGCTAAACGTTCGACCTGTTTACGCAGGCAGGTCGGGTCAATTATTGTATTGGACAAGCGTATTTTAGCAACCGGGTATAACGGTGCACCCTCTAACCTTCCTCATTGTGAAGAGGTAGGTTGTTTACGTGCTAAACTTCAAGTACCATCTGGGGAAAGACATGAACTCTGTCGCGGGCTGCATGCTGAACAGAATGCAATTATTCAGGCAGCCTTACATGGATCTTCTATCAAAGGAGCTACACTTTATTGTACACATCAACCATGTGTGGTTTGTGCTAAAATGATTATCAATGCGGGAATTAGAGAGGTTGTGTATGAAGGGGATTATCCGGACAAACTTTCTCAAGAGATGTTTGAACAGGCTCAAATAAGCATCAAAGTGCTCAGGGATGGCAAAAAGTAACAGTCTGATTTGATTGACTTTCTGTTCTGGACGAGGTAGAATCATGTTGGACATATTTTGTCCTTAGAAAGGATGACTTGAAGATGCAAAATGCCCTGTTTGCGTTTATAATTGCGTTATTAGTATCATATGTGTTGACACCATTGATTAGGAATTTATGTATCATCACTGGGGCGGTAGCTCAACCTGGTGAGAGAAGGGTTCATATTAAGCCAATCCCAAGTTTGGGTGGTATTGCGATTTATTTAGGATTTATGATGGCTGTCTTGACGACTGTTGCTGACCTGGGTTCTAACCGTTCATTGATTGGAGCTTTGGTTGGTGGTACGTTTATTTTAATTTTGGGAATTGTGGATGACTTAATAGAGTTACGTCCCCGAACTAAGTTATTGGGACAGTTTTTAGCTGCAGGTATTCTGATATCTTTTGGAGTTCAGATAGAGTTTATTACCAATCCTTTTGGTGGAATGATCTATCTTGGACTCTGGGGAATTCCTGTAACTCTGATCTGGATTGTAGCCATTGTTAATGCGGTTAATTTAATTGATGGTCTTGATGGACTGGCTGCAGGTGTATCTACCATAGCTGCGTTTACCCTGCTTTTTGTGGCCATTCAGGAAGGTGATTTTTTAATTGTTTTGATGACAGCAGCTTTGGCAGGGGGATCTTTAGGTTTTTTACGTTATAATTTTAACCCTGCCAAGATCTTTATGGGTGACACGGGGGCTATGTTTTTGGGATTCATGTTAGCTACTGTGTCCACAGCTGGGGCATTAAAGAGTGCTACAGCGGCAACTATATTAGTTCCTATTATTGCATTAGGAGTACCGATTTTTGATACTATCTTTGCTATTCTGCGTCGAAGCATAGCCGGTAAACCTGTTTCTGAAGGTGATCAGGGTCATCTGCATCACCGTTTATTACAAATAGGTTTAACCCATCGTCAGGCGGTTCTGGTGGTTTATTTAATCAGTATCTGTCTGGGTTTGACCGCGATCGCCATTAATGGAGCTTCAACTGCTCAGGCGATTATTATTGGTGTATTGACCTTTGGCGGAGTTATCTGGGGTGCTATAAAGTTAGGTATTTTTGCTATCGAATTTGCTCCAGACAAAAGTAAAGTTAGAAGTGAGGTAAAATATTAATTTACAGATGGATCAGTTTAAAAAGAAGGCTGCTTAGGAATAAATATTCCAGAGCAGCTTGTTTTCTTTATATAAGTATTTTTTCTAACAAGCGTAAAAAATATCTCTTGATAAAATAAAATCTCTTAAATTTCAATTATTATTTAGAAAAAATATTATATTGGGAAGGAAAAATGTAATTTATGAGGAAATAGTATATAACTAAGGTAGCTAGTTATATGTATCCAAATAATTGCTAAATATGATAATATAAAAATCCTGTAAGCATCAAAACTACAAAGTGTGTTCTAATAATATACTGTTGAGGGGGGCCAGTCAAGGTGAATAATATAATTATGGAGAAGTCGCTTCAGGTTTTGTATGAACAAGTAGAAATAGAGATAAAAGATGGAGATTATCAGCAGGCATTATTTGCGTTGGATAATGCGATGGAGTTTCTTGGAAACAGGCCTGATGAACATCAGATATATGGTAAGATTAAGATATTGTACGCGGAAGTTAATCGATGCCTGGGAAAGTTTTATTCTGCAATTAAATATGTCAATGAAGCATTGGATTTTTATCGACTGCGGCAAGAATATAAGGAAGTCTTTAGAACCCGGGAGATTATGGGTGATATTTTTTTTCAGTATGGTAAGTATGTTGAAGCAGTGGAAGAGTGGGAGACAGCATTACAGTTATTATCACTCTTTAATGATGATTCAGAGATTATTAGAGCTAAAGCTCATATATGTATTAAATTGGGTGAGGTTTTAAATTTCTTATCTGATTATAAGCGGGCCAGATCTAATTATTTCAGAGGCTTGAATTTTAGCCGTTCTGTTAATGACCAGATTTTGATAGGACGTTTTCAACTGGGAATTGGTTCAACATATCATCTGGAAAATCGTTTTCAGATTGCGTTAAAAGTGTACTATCAGGCATTAAAATTAGCTAAACAGAACAATGACAAGTTTTTGATTGGGCGTTTACTCCATAGTTTTGGAGACATCTTTACTAAAACTGGGCAGGTAAAAAAAGCTAAAAAAAATTATGAAAAAAGTCTAGAGATTACTGAGAAAGTTAGAGATTTTGCCACTTCTGCTTCAAATCTCAGAGAACTGGGTAGATTGAATATGAAGACTGATTCGGATAAGACGTTATATTATTATGAGCGTTCCTTTGACAAATTAATTGAGAATATTTCTACTGATACCAGGGGTGAGTGTGAACGTTTGATGGGCAAGAACTTTTATTTAATGGCATTATATTATTTTAAACTTAAGGAATATAAGTTAGGGATGAAAAGTCTGGTCGAAGCGGGAGAGATTTTTCATAAATACAGTATGGAGAAAGAGAAGAAAAGAGCTCATATTTTACACAATCAGATCACTCACAGGCGAACTAATAGTCAATCTAGTAATCAATCACCTTTTCCCCAGGCAGAAGTATTATCTGTGAAGTTAGGAATTGGATAAGTTTGAAGAGAGAATAAATTAATCGAAGAGTAACCTTTAAAATGAAAGGTTACTCTTTTTTTGTCTAAAATTTTTCTTTGAAGCATATTTATGAAAAAATATCAATTTTAAATAATAAATAGTAGAAAGAAATCGAAATTGATATAAGTAAAAGTGTAGGAGAATATAACGTTGAATGTTTAAGAAAATGACATATTGACCCTATTATTAAGTTTTTTTGGCTAAAAACGAATATTTTTGTTTTGGCATGAATATTGCATATTTTATACTATTGTATCAAGAAAGGGGGTAAAAAATGGTATTTGACATCAAAAGCAACATTTTAGATTTAGTCGAAAAAATCGAACATTTAAACGACTATACTTCAGATGTATTCACAATTTTTTATGACAAACTACCTTTTCTCGAAAAAAATGTTTTTGATCTAATTAAGGAGCTAGAGACTTTAATAGATTACTTTTTAAAATCTGATACTGCTGTTCATAATGAGCAAATTTTTTCGGTATTGACTAATTTATTTGATGATCTTGCTGTGACGATGAAGAAATATAATTCTGATTCTCCAGAAAACAGTTTGTTAGATAGCTACTCTACCCATGACGATAAAGAAGAATTTACTTTTTTATCAACGGTTATTACCGATACCAAATATCTCCTGAAAAATGCAGAATTAGCTTCCTTAAATGCTATTATTTATAGCAGTAAATTGGGAAGCAGGGGATCAGGTTTTAAAATCATAGCTTCCGAAATTAAGAAGATTGTGGATATTGGCAAACAACAACATGCTAATTTTAGTCGCTTGGCCAGGGAATTAGAAAAATCATTTTATACATATGTCAATTCAGTAACCGGCGTATTTCAGGAAAAACAAGAGCTGTTGGAAAAATTTATGACTGAGCACCAGGACGAAATTAATGGGATTAAAAAACAATGTGAGCATGTGGCGACTAAATTACAGGAGATATTAGCTATTATAGCTGTAACTCTTGAGCCAATTGAGAGAATAATGATTTTAATTCAACAGCAGGATATTTTTAGACAAAACTGTGAAAATTCGGTGGAAATTTTATCAATTTTATTAGAAGAGTGGGAACAGCAAAATTTTAATCATCAACTCTATTTGAAGGCGACTCAAATAATCCATGATATTCTTGAAGAAAATAGTTTACGGATTGGTGAAACTCTGGACAAGATTGATAAAGAATGTGAGATATTATTGGATGGACTGGACAAATTAAAGACTGATTCAACATACATTAGTCATCTTCTTGTTTCTGAAAGTTCAAAAGATGCTATCGGTTCAATTTTAACAAAAATCTATCAGTTAACAAAATCCTTTCATGCTTTTTTCGAAGTTAAAGAAGCAAATACTCAAATCAATAATTCTACGATAACAAAAATGGTCAAAGAAGTCGAAGACACCCTGATCCAAATTACTAGTAATCTAAATAAACTGGCACCACTAAAAATATTCATGAAAATAGAGATGGGAATAATCCAGAAAAAATTTAATATAGAGATTGACAAAGTCATTGAGCAGATTTTAGATAATAATAGCCGTAATTTTTCTCATTTTAAGAAGTTAAGACTGGCTATCTACCAGGAATTGTCAGATGTTATGCGCAAATTTGAAGAAAATGAGCAAAGAAATCAGGAATCTGCGGAATGGATGGACAGAACAAAAAAGCAGCTTGACGTAATTAAAGAGATTACGGGTAATTTGGGGAGAGAAATAAATCATTCAATTCAAAATATAACGGAGAATACTAGAGAAGTATATCAAACATTGGATCTCGAGAAATTTGATAACTACAAAAGATCCTGTCTTGAGGAAACTAACCGATTCTTAGTCTTTCTGGACACTTTCTCCTTATCCGAACAGAATACGATTAGTGAGGAAGTTCAGTTAGGGCTGAATGATCTACTCAGTAAATTAAAAACTTTCTCTGAGCGGTCTATTGCTCAACAGGTAACAGGTTTTGAGATGGATGTTGGAAGCAAAGATGGTGAATTAACCTTATTTTAAGGTTTTTCAAATGGTTTATTCGGATAAGGTAATCAAAATTGAACAGGAAGGATTTGATCAACATGCAAATTAAATTGCCTGAGGAGATGAGTATTTATACTGCTGAAGAGACGCTTGCTAATTTAAATGACTTAACTTTTACCGATCAATTGGTAGAACTTGATGGCAGCAGTGTAGAGTATATTGATGGATGTGGATTGCAAATTCTCTTATCATTTTTGGAGACTTTAAAACAGCGGAATATGGAGCTGAAGATCGTTAAACCTGGTGATTCATTGACGTTTTTATTGGAGCTATGCAAAATTAACTTGTAGGAGGGAGGGTATAAAATGGAACGGAAAATTTTAATTGTAGATGATTCCAGAACGGTTCGTGCATCGGCGGAATATGTACTAACAAAAGCAGGTTACTCCGTGTTACTGGCCTGTACCGGGGTTGAAGCCTTAGAAATTCTGCAATCATCTGATATCTCGGGTAAAATAGGAATGATTATTAGTGATATCAATATGCCGGAGATGGACGGTATAACTTTAATTCGAGAGGTACGGAAACTCTCTTTTTATAAATTTGTTCCGATTTTGGTTTTGACAACAGAATCTCAGGAAGATAAAAAAATGGAGGGTAAACAGGCTGGTGCAAGTGGGTGGTTGGTCAAACCTTTTACGCAAGAACAACTAGTAGCCCGCTTTATTCACGAGAAAACAAATTAACCGTTTGTACGGTTGCTATACCTGAG
>JAENYK010000018.1 GCA_016841825.1 Halothermothrix sp.
TGAATTTCTAGAACTCAGATTATTGTTTTTTAGCTAGATGAATAATTCGGGATTATATTTTTTTCTATCTCTAAGCAATATCCATCTAGAATAGATATCTCTTTTGCTAAGACTGATTTAGCATTCATTTCAAAGTTCGATACCATATACAATAGGCTGGCTTCAACTCTCGCGAAAACGTAATCATCCTCCAAAAAAAATATTGATTTTTGTTTTTTCTCCAATAAGTCTGAAAGTAATGCAAAGCTTTCTGCTGCAACAAAAGCACAGATTCTTCTCTCCTCATCTTCAACATTAGCATCAAAAATAGCTCTACTTTCTAAAGAATTAGCTAAGTTTTGAATATATCTTATCAAGTCTATGTTTCCAAAATCGTCATCTTTATTTTCCTTTATAAATTTAATTGAAATATATGTTTCAGATAAATATCTTCTAACTTCTTCCTCATTAAGTTCTTTAAACTTGGGTAACTTCTTCATTAATTGAGCTAAGTATTTGTTGAACATTTTGTCCTCCTTCCCATGCTAAGACAATTAACCGCATATTCTCTGCTATATCATCAAAAAAATCTCTAAAGTCACATATTGAAAGAGGAATTATTATCTTTTTATCACAACTAATTTCTAAACTTTTTATATATTCTCTATTTTGATTCCACCTCGGTTTTCTTTCATTGCTATACCCGATTGTTGGATAGTATCGACGTTCATTTCTCCAAAAAGAACCACTTATTTTATTTTGAATCTCTCTATCTAATGAGTATCGTATATTACTTATGAAAGCTCTAATATCAGAATCGTAATCTCCATTTTCTACCTGATGAAATTTTTGAAATGCATCTTTTAAGCCCTTTGATGGAGATTTTTCATAAGCTTTTGTTTCTCCAATACAGATTCCAATAGAGTCTGTTTCGTATAAGCCTATCAAGTCTAAACCTGGTTCATTAGCACTCTTATGGACAATCTCCAAACCATGTAATCTACCGTATGGTAAAAGACAATCACAAATCACCGAATTTGATCTTACTAAATTTAATAAAAGATGGCTAATACATTCTAGTATCCAGGGATTTCTTTTAGTAGTTTTTTCTTGTTCACAGATTGAATTATCTTCTCCTATTATATTAGTAAGAGATTTCCGAACATCTAAATGACAACTCTTTTCATCAAATAAACCTGCCCATATATCTAGATTAATTTGAATCAATTGAGCGGCAATATTTACTAAGTAAATACTCAAATATTTTTTTGTTTTTGAATCATTTATATCCTCTACTTTTATATAACAATGTGTCTGTTCTGTAAAAAGTTCAAACCTTAAAGTATCAGATAGACAGTTTAGAGCCTCTTCGCATAACTCTTTTAATATTTCCATAATACACCTCTTTTCGCTTTAATAAATTGTTAAGTTTCTTTATACTATTCTAACTCCAAATTCTAGTAATTTTGTTTTCAAGACTGGGCTAATTTCTTCCAAACACGCAATACATAAAACTTCTTTTGCTCTACTAAAGCCAACAAATCCTAATCGACATTTATCGGTTGTGTCTGTAAATCGTTTTTCTTTATCAGTTTCTAGCCACATTTCTAATTCCTTGTTATTTTTAGCAACAACCAAAACTGCATCTGCTTCTAATCCCTTTGATTTATGTATTGACATATAGTGCCCATTATCAAATTTCTCCCTTGTACTATTCTTAAAAGTATCTAAAAATTCTTCAGTACGTTTTTTTGAGTTCTTTATTAACTGAGAATCTCTAACTTCAAACAGATCACAAATAGCATCAATTATCGGTTCAGCATCAATAAAGTTAGAGTTTGTAATGCTGTGGAGAATCGTAAAACATTTACTCCTAAAAGCAATAATATCTAAATCTAGATCCTCCATGATTTTCGTTTTACTTTTTTTTAATAATTGGGAGATAAATTCTACAGTATTTTTAAACAAATCATTGGATACATTATCTGTAATTTCATCTGCATGCAAGTTATACTTTGAAGCAATTTTACTAAATGTTTTATTCTCGTATGAAAGATAATATTTCTTTATTATCTTCTCCTTAAATATATGTTCATCACAAATATCATTAAACTGAGATATTATCTTTTCAAGATTTGTATCTTTGATAAAAGACACTTCTTTATCTACCAATTCACTAATAGATTTTTGCTCAATATTAGTGTTAAAATTGTTGATAAAATTTACGATTGAATGATTAGATCGATAATTTTCTTTAATTTCTCTTACTTGAGATTTTGCTGCCATTCTGAAAAAAGGTATTTTTTCATAAGTCGGTTTTTTCTTGCCTCTATATGTAAAACCCATTATATATTGTTCAGGATCTCCTACGCAATAAATCTGTGTTCTCTTTTCTTTTCTAATTTCTTCAAAAATTTCATGTTGAGCAACTGTTGCATCTTGATATTCATCAATAAATAGTACTTGTAATCTGTGCCCGACCAAAGAACGTATTTTTTTATCCTTAATTAATATTTTTGATTGATTTATTACTTCATCATAAAGAATTATTCCTTGATTCAATAAGCTTTTTACGACACGTTTTTTTTCTATGGCTTTAGTTTTAGGATCTTTTGATTTTGTTTCTATCTCGCATTCTACATAAATTCTATTTTCGGGAACTAAATTAAATATCAAACCATAAGGTTGTAGAATGAAATTATTCAAAAAACTATGAATTGTGCCTATAAAAAAATTCTGTGGAATATTTACTTGTTTTTGAAAACGTTCCTTAATTTCATTTGTGGCTGCTCGTGTATATGTTATAACAGCTAAATAACGATGTGATTCTATTTGTGGAAGGCAATCTATGATCTGGTTTATCATATTATGTGTTTTGCCTGCACCTGGCCCAGCAATCGTTAGTTGAGGTTTAATTTTCTTACTCATATGTTAATTCTCCTATAAAATCCAAAGCATCTTTTATGTAATTGGGAATCACCAAACCTTTTTTGCCTTCCTTTAATACATCCAATAAATTAAATGCAAACTCCGCTTTATAATCCTCAATCTCTTTAAAAAATTCTGCAACATCAAGGGGATTATCTCCTAATGAATCCTTCAATTTTGGCCCGTTCTGGGGTCTAGTCATTTCTAAGGCCTCTAATAATATCTCCCTACCTGGTGAATTAAGATTACATTTAATTAATTCCTTTTCAAAAGTATCTTCATTAATGTTAATTTTTATTAAATCATTATCATACTCTTTTTTGAGTTCATCAGCCCTGTTTTCTGTATGTTTTCCAGCGTCTTTATCAGTCAAAACTGCACATTTTATAAAATAACCATTTCTAACTACTTCTAAAAAATTTTTGAACGCAACTCCATTTACATTTATTATATTGCAGCCAAAATATTCAATTGTTTTATTTTTATGTAATTCAAAAAACTTAGGAATTAAAAGTTGCTCAGAAATACCTTCCACTAATATTATCTTCCTAGCATAAAACATACATGATTTGGTCGCATCAAGATATTTTTCAATATACCTTCTCTGTCTTTTGCCCTCTGCAGAATTTTTAAAACTATTAAGTATATGATGATTATTAATACTTCCATCTACATTTTTATATAAAACAACGGTATTTTCCAAATCAAGACTCCCTGTTATGTGTGTAGAATGTGAAGTCAATATAATTTGCATATCACTTCTATTACGAATAATATCATTTATATTTTTAGATAGATGCTGCTGTAAATGAGGATGAAGATGTGCTTCAGGTTCTTCAATTCCAACAACTCTAAAAAAGATTGAATCATAACTAGTTACATTATCTGCCAATTGCGATAAAACAAAAGATATATATAGTAAGTTATTTCTCCCTAATCCATTTCTTTCAACTGAAATTGGTTCATTACCATAAATCAAACTTAACTTTTTCAAGATATCAGTAGTTTCAGGTACTGTAAAATTGAAATTAACATCATTATTACCTTCTTCTTCTTCTAAAGATAGCTTTTCTAGTAAAGATATGATTTCCGATTTAACAGTTTGCAGATTTTTATTTTCTTTCAGTGCTTGTTCAAAAGACTGAAGCATCAACTTTATATCATTATACTCTATATGATTTTTTTGATTAAGTATTCTAAATAGTAATCTAGATTCACCGCTTGCAACCAACTCCCTTTTTGCATCTCGTAATGCATCTAAACATTCTAGCTTTAACATTCTTAAAAAATAGGATTCACAACGTCTAGTAGAATCTTTGCCTCCAAAAATTATATATTCATATTCCTTTATTGGAAAATCCACCAAAGCTAATTGTTCATCCTCTAGCTCTATGTCTTTAATTTTATTTCTCTGTTCATTAACCCACTTTTCTTTGTTAAAACCTGTCCTTGGTTTAAAAAGATATGTCAATTTTGCCTTATCTAAATGTTGATCACAAAACCAATCAGCTACTATTGACTTTTGCTGATCATTCATTTCTTCTAGTATTATTTCAACTTTTACTTCTGGAAATTTGATATCTTTGGATTCAATCTGTAAGTTAAGCAGATCTTTTTTAAACTTATCCCTTCTCTTGTAATTGATATCATCAATCTCAAGCATACGTTTTTTGAACATTGTTATATCTTGACTTAATATCAAACCTATTGAATCTAAAAGGTTGGACTTTCCAACATTATTCTCCCCAATTATTAATGTAAATGGTTTTAGGTCGATACTAAAGGTTTTTTCTGTATAATTTCTATAGTTTTTAATACTCAGCTTAGATATATACACAAATATACTCCTCCCTTAATTTTGAAAAATATTTTGTATTTAAAACAAATCCTTAATGTAGGCACAAAGACCCAAATATAACATTATTCTTCCGCCATTGGTCAATTTCCTGCTTCAATAGACAAAAATATATTAAAAAATTCCTTTTACTACAAGTTAAAATTATAAAATAAGAGCAAATTTCTTTACTCTTTACTCAATCTTATTTGTAGTTATAATTATAGTATTTTTGTTATAAATTTATATCTTTTTGCTCTCTTATTGTAGTCTAAATTTTTAATATTAATATTTTCGTTTTGAATGTACTCATCAATAACTTGTTTTTGAAAACCGCAATTGCCCTCCTATTTTTTTTCTGGTAACTTGCCCTTCCGTAATAGAATATATATAATTTGCTTATTTATGTGAAAATAGTTCGCTAATTCTTTAATTGTCAAAACTTCATTACATATCTAAGTCTGTCTTTTTAATAGATTTTATCAAGGTTTTGAGCTTTTATGATGAATTGCATGTTTGAGAACCGTGTTTTGCCCTTATTATACTTTTTTAATATTTGTTTTCGTTTATAATAAATGGTATTATACTTTTGTTACTAATAAAGAAAAAGGGGTGTTATATGTGAATGATTATAAAGCTAATGACTACTCCAAATTAGAGAATCAAATTCAAAACTGTTCCGAAATTACTTTTACACAACATTTTCAGCAAAGGATTCGTATTCGGGACATAACAGTTAATGTATAAAGCATACTCTAACACATAATCCTAAGATAATACGCCACGAAGGTACTTACTCTCCTGCTGGGAAGTTAAAAATAAGATATACTGTGCAGGGTCAGGATGATAACGGAAATGATTTTGGGATGGTATTGGCTATAAAGAATACTACTATTGTGCTGATAACCATATTCTATTTTTCTGAAGAAAAAGGTTGGATGCAGCAGGAGAACAAATTATATCGTAAGGAATAGACTACAAAAACTTTGGACTACGGTTCAAAGTTTTTGTTCTTGGATTTATTGTAGTTGTTATTGTAGACGTTTCTAGTGGTGAAAAGATATATCCTATGACAATCATAGGATTATTAATATTTTTGGTGATTGAATATTTCTATAATTCTTTGCATACGGTTATATTGTTTCATCCTTTGGAGATATCTTTTTTTGGCAATTCTATATGCTTTGACATTCTTAATAAGGTATCGAAGTGAGAACACCAGCATTATTGTGCCAAGAATGTATTGAATAATATCAAGCATGAGAAGACCTCCTTTGGTTATAAAGTATCTTGCCTGTTCTCCAGGTCTATACATCATTCAAATTTTATGAAATTCGGCTTTCTTAGACTACTCATATTACTTTCCATGATCAAGATATTAGAATTAACTTTTACAGTATAGCTACTCTTTCTGAATGTGGCCCTATATTTTCTGAACACCCAACTAGCGTCATAAAGGTAGTTGCTAAAAAACATGATTCCACGACAGATTGAGCAATCAATGAACATAAGATGATCCCAATAAAAACCTTCTCTGTTTGTACTGACTAAGTTCTAGAGCATTTCCGGTCATTCTACTTTTAAATTTATGAGTATTTTTATTGAATTGAGTACTACTAAGTGCTGATTGTTCTGCCGATACACCAATCCCTAGCCTCCATTGGTAAGCTAGGCCATAGAAAAATTGTGCTACTTAACTTTCTGCAAGCCTGGTGGCTCGCCGAAAATTCTAAATTAGCTAATGGGCAAAAATCACTTGTGAAAAAGGATTTTAAGCCTTTAAAAAGCTTTTATACGTCTCTAGAAATGATTTCAGTAGAATAACTCTCGTGTTTAGTGTGTTATCTTTTGGCTTTACCACCTGATCTTTTGGGTTTTACTTATAAGGGAAAAATAGATTTTAAATTCTATTTCTTAAAAGCCAGGAATTTGATGTTTTTCTTTTCATTCTCACCATTTTGTCAGACAAAATTTTCCTGTCATTACTAGCCCCGTAATCAGTTTACCTGCTATTTGTATGACAAAAATAGAATTCAAATGGATTCAATGTGATTTTTCCTAACTTTTGTCATATAAATTGGGTTCGAATAGCTGCTTTTTAGAATTTAAAATCTATTTTTTCATACACTCTATCACTGTTATATCAACAGTTGAATGGTTACCCAGAGTGCTTTTGTCAGACAAAAGGTTTTGTATGACAATGAATATGACAACTTAATAGAGCATGAAGTATTCACTGATCATCGCTAATATTTGTTGCTGTCTAACCATTTTTTCAGTTAGTATGTCTTCGTATCCGAGAGGTTGCGTTTCTTTTTCATATAACACCTCTGGAAATGAAAGATAATCCTGGTCTTCTGTAGAATCTGAACAGAGCCATCTCTGTGAGTCATCGTCGAATTTCACATCATCTGCCCCTACATCATATTGCTCAGAGTTAGAAGCATTAGTAACAGCTTCTTTGAGTCTATCGAGCTTATCTAGAATGGATAGTTCCTCATGATATTGGCATGTACTTGTGATCATTTTCATGCAGCTGCATAATTTCATAAAATGACATGTGCGATTACCACAATAATTGCCTTTGTTTTCCTGCATCTGTGAATCCTCCTGGAGATATCAGTTTTAATCAGCATATAATACTTAATCCCCTTTGATAACACCTTCTAACTCACACTGTTCAATATCGGTAGTCGTTTAGTCTTCAGTATATTGCTAACTAATCTAATACTTCCGGAATATCTGGCTTATATGGATTATTTCGCCGGAGCAAAAAATCTATTGATTCTGCAGTGACTATATAATCCATCTTCAATATTTTTAATAGCGAATTATAAGCTGCAAACATATCTCCAGCTACTACAGCAAAGTCAAATGCAACGAGGTATTGATCTTTTGCTTGATGATAATCTATTGTGTGATATTCTGCAATTTGCCCTCTAAGTAGGTGATTGGTATATAGCTCAGTGTAATTATTATTTTGAGTCGCTAATTTTTCAGCTTCTTCGAAGTATTTATGAGCTTTTGCATGATAGCCGAGTTGTGCATATAGAGTAGCCATTTGATTTAGCGTTTTTTCGTCTCTTGAGATCTGGAGAGCAGACTTGTAAGCGTTAAGAGATTGATAAAGATCATTCTGAGATTTGTAAATAGCACCAAGAGTTACTAGTGCTCTTATTCTTAATCTAGTCATTGTCTGGTCACTCTCAGCAACTAATGAAAGTACTTTGTGGCAATATGACTCGGCTTTCATCAGCAGGTATGCATTCTTATTGAGGTGGAACATCTGCATATATACCCAAGCTAACCCACTGTTTGCTCTTGTACTTACTTCGAGTGACTCATCTTTGGCTAAAGCTTCCAAAAGCTCTATTGCTTTGTTATAATCTCCTAGATTAACGAGGACTAATGCTTTTTGATATAGCAGATGATTATGTTCGGTTTGACTTAATCCGAGAATAATTGGATCTTCTAGAGTCTCCATCGCCAGTGAATATTCTCCCAGGCTGATTAATCCGCATACCTGCTCCACAAAGACTGTCTTATCTTCTTCGGAGTTACTTGCAGAGTACTTGGCCATAGTTATGTTTTTAATGAAACGAGCTACATCTTTTTCTTTCAGGGCTATTTCAGCTTTTTTAAGGTATTCGTAAGTTTTCTCCATTGATATATACCCCTTCTTTATTTCTAAATATCCATTACTTCCAAATCAAATAGTAGTGTGTTATTCACACATTCCCTTTTACGCAACCATTACTCCGGTAAGCAAAATATCTTGATATGAATGCTGATATTTAGAATCAAAGAACTGTCGGGCAGTCAGTGTAGTCACAACCTTATTCTTTTTTATCACAAAAATTCTATCATCAAAAATTCTGACTTTGTCAAAATGGGTTTTCGGAAAAGGTTTCAAATACTCCTTGATCTCATCATAAGTGTATTCCTGGGCATTCATCAGTTCTTTCCTGCATTGAACTGTAGACTCTAGTAAGGTTACAGGAGAAAAACGTTGATTGTACCTGAGAATACAATGGGTTGTTAAAGTCAGCATTTGTTTCCACTCCTTTGTTATCTATATTTGCCAGTTGTTTTGCAGATTGGTTAATAACTTTGTCTCTAATTCCTGGCTGAGTTCTTGATCGATAGTCTCCTCTTTCGTTTGCTGTGAATCATTAGAGTTAACTAATTCTATGAGATCAGATAAATGTTCATTTAGAAATTCTCCAAACAATTGACCACATTCATACTTACGGTAGATTGTGATTGCAGTTCTGATAAACTGGCCCTGAGTCATATAGGTCAGCTTATCTTTCACAAATTGAAGATCTTCTTTCGAAGACTTGTTCGATGTGATACGACCAGTTAGCTTGATTGACTTAACCATTGTCTCACCTTTCGCGATTTTCAAATTGGGATAGCTTGTAATAGCCCTTTACATTTGCGAATTGAGGATCATTTTGTACGATGATCTTCCAGGGAGCTTTCTCAACAAAGTAATCTCTCATAGTCAAAGCTCCACCCCCGGTGAGAAAGATAAATTCAAGTCGCTCGATTTGATCCTTCCAGTTACGAATAAGATTGGCGATTATTCGATCAGTTAGGTCTGCGAATTTTGATTGGCACATCTGTTTGACATCGTAGTAGTTACCATCCCAATACAGTTCCTGGTTATTCAAAAACGCAGACTCAATTAGATTCGGTGCTGGTATTTTTAGCTGTTTTGACACTTTTATGAATGTGTCCATAATGCCTTGCTTTGTCGCAACCGCAGTACCTCGAACAATATCTAACGAATTGAAAATAGCTGAATCAACTGTCTTGCCACCAATGTCCACAACACCAAATCGTGAGCCTATAAGGAAGGAGTTAATGGGTACCCCATCCACGTTGAGAGTTTCATTATATATTGCAGCAATACTCTGTGGATAGCATTTGACGGTGTTGATCTTGATTGTTTTTGGTACTCCTAAGGCCTTGAACTCGACCTAAGGATAGACCTAGCTGAGTGTTTGAATCTCTAGATTCTCATTTTGTGATATAAGTAGTAGAGCGGCCAACAATTTAACTGTTTCAATATCCCCAGTTTTAAACCTGGTTTTGTTAAAATCCAATTCCCCACCGACTCCGTCCATCTCCATAGCTATATTGCCTACTAAATATTCACTGCCGTTAAGCTCTATAACCATCTCATGTTTAATGCTTCTATTCGCGGAAAACACATAATTGACTGATAAATCATCCCTTTCTGCTCGTACAACGATAGAGGGATATTTTTCTTTAAGATCTGCAGAGAGTACTTTGACATGATTATAGCCGATATCTACTGCGATCACATCTACTGCTTTCATGATTAATCACTCCTTTTGGTATAGCGACAGGTTACAACCTTACGATTATTGATGTTTTTGAATAATTGTCGCGGTTTGAGATCTATTTCTTAATTGTTACGGTTATAAGCGACAAATCTAGTCGAAAGACTTGTATCACATAGGATTATCTGAGCGACAATTGTATCAATGTGTATATGTAATATAACACTGCTTGTTAAAAAATGTGGTTTCCGTTAGGGTCGATTTTGGCGTAAAAAAAGAACCCTTTTGGGTTCAGTTGAGAAACAGTACAGTATTTATAAAAACACTTATTGATTAAGCATTAATTCAATAATTTTGCTAAAAATATTTTATATACTTAAAAAAGAATCTCATTGTTCCGAGATCCTTTTTTAAATTAAACATTTGAGAGGCTAATATGACTATGCAATTCTCTCGTATGGATAAATATTCTTAAAATTCCTATGCAGATAAGAGCCAACAGAAGGTGCATCTCTCAATCCTTCAAAATCATATTGTGGTACACCTTTGTAAATGTAAAGTGACCCATTTAAGAACTTAACATAGACAATTTGATTTTGCTCATCATACCCCACTTCCTCAACATTAGAAGAACTAACACGAATCATTTCTACATTAAACATTTTAATCCTCCTCTACTTTCTGGTTTCTCCAAAATGATAAAAGTTTTTTATAATCCTCTATATTAGCATTTTTCTCTTCCATCCATTTCTCTGAAACTTTTGGATCTGTACCTTTAGGTGCATGAGAAAGTTTATAAAATTGAACTCTTGAGGGAATTTTAACCCCTTCACCTGATATAATTCCCTCGCCAGTACGCAAACTTGGCAATAAATCCACCATAATCTGAAGTTCGTCTTGTATTGCCGCCCTTATATGCCCCCTATCTTTTGAATTATTCATTCGTAAAGCAATAATTGTACCACACTGACTTAAAACAGTTTCGTCCAATTCTGAAGGCCGCTGGGTTACTAAAGCCAAACCAACACCATACTTTCTACCTTCCTTTGCAATAGTCTGTACAGTTCTTGATGAAATCGACTTTTCTCCAGCCCGTAAATAATTGTGGGCCTCTTCTAAAACAATCAATAACGGTTGCTTTTTTCCACCAATGTTTAAATTTTGACCCCAGAATAATGCATCATAGATAATTTTCAAGAGAGTACCTGATATAGAAGTCATTACTTCACTCGGGATTCCTGACAAATCAAGAATTGTTACAGGTTTATCACTACCTAACCAATCATATAATAAACTACTTAAATCCTTTTCTACTCTTCCCTCTAAATCAGGGGAATAAGAACCTGGCTGGAAGAGAAAGTTATATGTAGAATCTTTTAATTTCAATCTTACACTTTCTAAAAAACTCAATAAACCCTTTGCATTGTTATTTAAAAATGGTCTTGCTCCTCCTACACCAGCAGGTTCATATTCATTAGATATCAGTTTTTCCGCATCGCCTATAACTTCTTTTTCAGTAATTGTTTCAGGCCTAGCCCTCTCCATAAATGTTTGTCTCTCAAAATCGTCTAATTCAAACCATAATTTCTTTAAACTAAATGGAATAGGGGTGTCAGCAGTAATCAACTCCTTTTCAATATCAATATTTTGATTTTCAACAGATTTGATTTTTGCTTCTACAATTTTTCGTCTGATATAATCTCTATTTTGATCAGATAAATGACCAGAAAATATACTAAGTAACTCTTGAAAAGGAAGTGCCCAAAATGGAATATATAGATTCTTTTCATTTTCAGACTCATTCACTTTAATTTTATAAATATTACTTTGGTCTTGTAATACACTGTTATATTCACCATGTGGGTCAATAACAAGTATTCTTGAACTTTTAAACTCTTTACTCGCAATCGCATTTAGGATAACACCTACAGAATTTGACTTACCACTACCAGTAGAACCTAAAATCGCACAATGTCTTGCGACTAGTTTATTTAAATCTATTTTTGCATTTAGACTTTCTGATATACTAATATTTCCTATTGTAATTGAATTGCTAACATCATAACCACCATAAATCACATCAAGATCTTTGATTGTTACTAAGTGTACATTGTCTCCTGTAGTAGGAGATTGCGAAACACCTCTTTCGAACTTTTTTCCTATCTGTTCTCCAACTAAGACCATATTAAGCCACTGTCTATTATCGAGTTTTGAATAATCTTGTTTAGCAATTTCTAAAATACTATCTGGAATCGCCGCAGCACCAATCTGAGTAACAATTCCATAAAGATTTGCATATCCTAGAGGAACTTTCAAAAAAGAACCAATCTGACCAATACGATATACAATTCCATCAATAACAGGCATATTTGATTTCATCGAGTCAGATAATTGAACGGTTAGTACATTCCCACTGACACTAACAATTTCCCCGATTTCAGTTTCGATATTTTTCATTAAATCTCAATCTCCTTTTTCTTATTCATTTATTCGCAAGTATGCATCATTGACTTTAGAAATTCTACAAATTTAATAAAATTAGGCAGTATTAGTTCGCCTTCCCCCGTCCATGGTTTATCCTCTAATTTGACAGTGTCTGTGGAATCATTATCATTAAAAGCGACATCTTCATCAAAGTAAAGCATAATATTAGATTTGTCCTCATGATCAGGTTCTCTTTTCAACTTCCACGCCCCATACTGACAACCAATAATTGCATTACGACAACCATAAACCGAAATTTTTCTGTTAGATTTAGCCAATTTAGCTATATTGGATTCCTCAGTTAAAGCGTACTTTTTTCCTTTATCTTCCCAACATATATCATAATATAAAGCATAGACATGAGATGAACTATTAGATTTCAATCCTGTAATTATTCTTTCATTTATATGTTCATCAGAAAAAGAATACCCACAAGTGATCAAAATTGTATCTGGTTCCTTTAGAAAATTAGTTAATCGATCCATTAACGAAGTATATGGTTGTTTTTTTGAATCAACATATTTTAAAGTAGATGGGTAAATTAAGATATCTTCGCTGTCAGTTAATTTTCGCCAAACCTTTTTATTATGTTTATTATAATGCCATCCTAATGAACCATGAAGTTTCCAAAGTTTTGTTACTTTAGGGGCAAAATATAAATCTTCGACAGATTCTGCATTAAAAAATGGCTTATAACTCCCTGTAAAACCATCATAGTACGGGATATTTTTTTCTTCCATTCCTAACTCAAATAAGTAATCATAATTTGTTGTAAATATTTCGATTGAATGTTTTCTATCCGCACGACCAACCCACTCTGCAAAATCAACATGAATTAGATTGTTTAATCCGTTATCATCTTTACATATATCATCATGAACACTGACAATCTTTCTAATTTGATCTTTTAACTCCTTTACAAGAGTTTCAAGTTCTGGACCAGTAAGGCCATTTAATTTACCATTTCCTATAATATGCTGCTTTTGTTCAATACTTGACAATAAAGATTCTATGTTATAATTATTTTCTCCAATCTCTAATTTTATCTCTTCTATAGCATGTTTATAAAATTCTGTTTTACTTAATTCTTCTTCTACTTTTTTTGTCATTTCAGCAACTGCGGGAATTCTAATTGAGTCTTGATTCTTTTTCGCACATGAAGTTCCTGCACCAAATAAAAAAGCAATTTTCTTTTTATCTGATACTAAAAGTTGTTGTAATCCCCTTATATATTCAGAAGGGTCATGTGTCAATTCACTCATCATTCTCATCTCCTTAAAATAATAATATTTGTCTATACTTAATTTCATTATCCTGGTGTGTATCATAATAATTATTATTGTATTTTACCGATAAATATAATATAATTTACAAATATTTAATTTTTTCTTAATAGTATATTCTCCATGAATTCTCATCTTCCTGCAAAAAAATTTTAAATAATTTCAATAATTTGCATATAGTTTAATTAAACATAATTGTATTATTCTTATTAATAGTTATAATTTTTTATGTTTTACATGAATATCCTTTATATTGCTTTTACAATATCACCTAATTTAAATTCTGAAATAAAAAAGAACTGTTCTTAATCGAACAGTTCATATTATGAAATCTCTATAAAATAGCATATAATCGTCTATATTGATTTAAAGCATAGTTATCTGTCATTCCTGAAATGTAATCTGCAATACATCTCATGAATATCTTTTGCTTTAAGAAATCTTCTGCATCATTACCACTTGATCCAAGTCCCTTGTATATCTCTATTTCTTTGTTCACTTTCTTTCTATCACCACGTCTAATATTAACTGCAGGAAGATTAAAGTTCTTCATTTCCCTTTCTATTCTAGCTATAATATTGTCAGGAAGTTGTTTTGGGTTTGAATAGTATGCTTTAAATAGTTTTCTTACTACATATTTTGATTTACCATCAAAACAATTTACTTCCTGCGAGTTAATTACTTTGTTTGTTATTATTTTTCCCATCTTCTCCAGCATCTCTTTGTCCTCAGCGGAAAAATCAATTACTTTATCCTTTATTATGTGAGATTCTTTGAAATCGCTCAAATGATTCGCCTTATATGTTGCTATATTAATTTCGGAAAAAATCCTAAAACTCTAGAAACGATTTCTGCTCGATATAAGTCATTAAGATCAATACTAGCTCTACCCTGTTTATTTGCCTGATTAACATCTTCCACAGCCTTTTTTATTATTTCAATAATATTATCCATTTCATTTAACTCAAAGATCAATTGTTCAATACTAAAAACACCACTTGCAATCCCATCATCTAAATCATGCTCAATTTGGGCAATCTCGTCTGCCCAACTCACTACCTGGCCCTCTAAAGTGACGGGATGGTTATATTCAGTCATCAATCCTTCTTGCTTACCAATCTCCAAAAACTCCTCAATTCGATAGCAATGCTTCACACATGATATGCAGTCATTTTCACATTTTTTTATTTTTGTGTGTTTCAAAATCCCATCTAGTGTCTGGTAAGTTAAATCCAAACCCTCATAATCTGGGTATTTCTCTTCCAAATAATTAGCAATTCTCACACCTTGAAAATTATGTTTATACCCTCCATAGTTTTCAGGTTCATGAGTATCAGACAATTTAACTACGCCTGACATCACTTCATCAAGTTCTCTTTCGCCCTGATGTCCAAAAGGTGTATGTCCCAGATCATGCCCCAAAGCAATTGCTTCAGTTAAATCTTCATTTAATTTTAAGTTTCTAGCTATGCCTCTAGCTATCTGACTTACTTCTAAAGTATGAGTCATTCTTGTACGATAGTGGTCATCTTTAATAGTAGTATATACTTGTGCTTTATCAACTAATCTACGATAAGCTTTCGCATGAACGATTCGATCACGATCACGCTGAAACTCAGACCTAACATCGGGTTTTTTTAATCCGATAGGGCGTTTAGCATAAACACTTCGTTGAGAACTAATTCATCTAGTCTTTCTTCTGCTAATAAGACTTCACTATCAGTATTAAACCCTGTTAAGCTACTATAAGATCCCTGAGTATATCCATTGCTTCTTCTAGAAGTGTAGTAAGCTTTCAGGTCAAAGACGATTTCAAAGAAAATATCTTTAGGCATCTCTTCCACAAAATAGTAGTTTAAAACTTTTTCCAAATCCAGTTTTCCATCAGTACTCTGATGCATATTTTTATAGAAATCTTTTATTTTTTTTACCTGCTCAGAAGTTAGGGTGATACCTTTTCAAACTTGACTTTTAGTATTTTTAATCTATGGTCTTCTATTGTAGACTTACCCAACCACATTTTATTTATCTCTTCTGTCTCATGTGAATAGCCAAGAAAAATCGTATCTAATGATCGAAAATTTGCTTCTCTAAATGCCTCAATTATAGTCCGTTTGTAATCATCTTTTTCGACTTTAATCGTATATTCCTGATTTTCTAATCCGGTTTCTAGATTTTGTCCATATCGATGGTCAATGACATATTTCCAAAATAATATTTGCATTTCTTAACCCTCCTAATTAAGTTTTGTCAAATTCTAAATATTTTCTTTACTTTGTATAAAAACTTTGAATCTGTTTAACTGACATAAGGGGAAAATTGATATCTTGAACTCAGATCTTATTGATGATCTCAGCAGCACTTGTTATTATATCTTTTATAAACAACCCAACACCACCAAAAAATATTTTTCAAAACATGCCAACTATTTAATTCATATTCTCCAACTTATTTTTATTTTACTTCTTTTATTGTGTTTTTTTACACTAAATTACTCAATTTAAAAATTACTCTGATCTATATAGTTGGTTATATTAAAGTATATTTCATGAATTTTTATATCTTTTCCTACAAAAAGAACAAGGGTAACTTTTTGAGCTACCCGCATGTTTGTTCTATATATTAAATTTATCCAAATAAATCGTTTTTTTGATATTGATTTTAGAATTACATTTTTACCTCTATCATTTCTTTCTTTCCAACCCATTTGTTTCAACAAACCTATCAAAATCATCCTTTTGCATATGTGACATTCTTTTCTTAGTAAATTTTTGATATTCCCCTATCGCAAGCTCTTTAGCAATGATATGCGATATTTTTCCAGGATTATTCAACACTTCTCTCCCATTAAACTCCAAAAAGCGATTTAATTTTTCTTCCCAATCTTTCATATACATTACATTATGCCGTTCTGCCTGGTCTTCCGCATAATCAAGATACATAGTAACAATCCGATTCAATGACTTCAATTCATCCTCCGTCAGATAATTTTTGGCAACTGTTACATCAGACTTTCTGACTTTCTCCCCTTTCCAGGAGTTTAAACCCATATTTAATTTGTTAGCATCTACTCTTTCAGCTATCAACTCAGCTGCTGTATGTCCGTGAATCGCCCAATGCAACTTATTTTGCACAGTTGCAAAAAAATTCTGTGCAATTTCAGTATTTGGATCATAATCAACCGAAAGTGCATAGATGTCTGTTACTTTTTTATAAAATCTTTTCTCTGAAGCTCGAATATCACGAATCCGCTCTAATAATTCGTCGAAATAATCTTGACCAAAATTATTCATATCCTTCAGACGTTCATCGTTCATGGTAAAGCCTTTTACCATATATTCTTTAAGTCGTTCTGTCGCCCAACGTCTAAAGTGTGTGCCTACATGAGATCTAACTCGATACCCAATAGCTATGATAATATCGAGATTATAGAATTTTTTATTTCTCTTTACGTCTCGATCACCTTCATTTTGAACTTGTAAGTAATACTTACAAGTTGCTTCCTCAACCAATTCATTTTCCGAGTAGATATTTTTAATGTGAAGTGTGATGTTTTGAGTAGTAGTTTGATACAATTTTGCAATTGAAGCTTGTGTCATCCATACAGTTTCATTTTCTACCCTAACATCCACTTTGGTTTTACCATCTTCTGTCTGATAAATAATTATTCCGGTATTCTGGTTCACTATTAACTCACTCCTTTAGATAATTATGTACTGTTGAAGCACTTTTCCCAATTAAAGAAGCAATCTTACGATATGATAAGTCTAAAAGATTATTTGCAAGTTTAGTAAATTTTACAGCATTCTCTCTTAAATCAAGGTCTATAAAATTTATCATCTCATCTACTGCTATATTCATCGGATTTTCAGTGGTTAGAATACTTTTCCGTCTAACCCGTTCCATTAATTTTTGTAGCTCAGCTGGAGTTGCTTCAGACATTAGTTCTGCAATTAGCTGCAGAAACTTTGCATTTGGAAATACTCCTTCAGAATATCTGTGTAAAATATCTATTCTTTCTTTTAGATCTGGCTTCTGGATGTTTAACACAATATCAAACCTTCGCCAGATCGCTTTATCTAACAGTTCGGGATGATTAGTTGCCGCAATCACTATGGAATAAGGTGGCCATTCTTCTAACTCTTTAAGCAGAACATTCACTATTCTCTTAAGTTCGCCTAGATCACTAGCATCATCTCTTCGCTTACTTATCGCGTCAAATTCATCTAAAAAGAGAATCAATGGCTGGGACCTGGCATAATCTAAGATCATCTTAATGTTTTTCCCTGTTGTACCAAGGTAACTAGATATTGAAGCTGCTAAGTCTAATACGACTAAATTCAAATTAAGCTTATAAGCCAAATATTTTGCCAAGTATGTTTTACCCACCCCAGGGTCACCTGTCACCAACATACTCTTTGATGGTTCTATTCCATCAGCTAAGAGTTTATCAGACTTCTCACGTTCCAAAAGAAAATTATCAATAACTATTCTCACAGATTGATTAAATATAGGCTCTTCGATTAAGATAGGCTCTCTAAGTTGAACTAAATCGAGTCTACTATCATTATCTTTTGGAACAGGTGAACCTACAGTTCTATAAACATTAGCTCCTACTCCTGCATATGAAAGAATTTGTGCTATCTCATTAGAGATGTCAGGGTACTCTTTTTTTAGTTTCCGAAGAATTGATAATGATATGGATTCAATAGATCTTCGATCTGATTCTAATGCTGCTCTGATAAGTTTTGGAAAGTATGTTTCTAGTCTCATCCTGTTCACCTCTGTACGATATTTTGTATATATTGAACAATTTAATTATATACCATTGGTATATCTGGGGTCAAGGGTGTTCAATGTTTTTTCCATAATAATAATTGTAAACAGACACATCTGATATGTTATCAGATAGGCTCACACAATAACTCAACAGTAAATTTATATGGATAATACATCCTTTTTAATCGATTTCTTTGAAAATTTTTTGTGTTGAACTTGTAAGTATTTCTTACAAGTTCAACATTCCCCAGTAATGATAAGTATATCACTCACAAATATAGGTTTTCCATTATGAGGTGATTATTAAAAGCAATACTTAATAAATCTCATCAAGAAGTCTTGACATTCACACTATGTCCCTTGACTGAAATTTCCTATTCAATTATTTTTACTTTACAACATTAAACTTTTTCGAATGTTCATATAGTGTTTGCAAAATATAATCCTGCATTTAGCAAGTTAGTTTATGTTAAGTTTAGTTCAAAATACAACTCTACTGAATAATTATCCTGCCAAATGCGGTTGCCAGCCACATTATATAGCACATCAGTATTTTTATCAACTCATCAGACGATACTTAGATAATAGTTCATATATCTCTTGATATCCATACTGTTCGCATAAATCTAACGCAGTAAGGCCTTGGTTATTAGTAATATTAACATTGGCTCCAGCTTCAAGCAATTTTTTGACTACGTCGTAATTTCTTAACTCACTTCCTGCTAACAACGCGGTAAATCCATTCATATTTTGAGAATCTAAATTTATTCCAGCTTCAATTAACATATCCAGAATTATCATCTTGTCCTCTTTTGACACAGATGGACTTGTTATATCATTATCTCTAGAAGGTCTAAATTGCATCACCGCCATATAAAGAGGAGTGGAATTTATCTCCTTTAAAACTTCGTCAGGAAAAATTTCAAACACATCAAACCAGCAATTATCAGGTATTTGTGGTCCTGTTCGTATTTCTAGATCAGCTCCTTTCTCAATCAATTTTTTAACAAAATCAACATAACCATATTCGATAGCAACTCCTAAAGCACTAGAACGTTTTTTCTTAGTAACAGTGTTTGATTGTATCAAGAGTTACATCGCTATCTAGTAAAATACTGGCTATCTGAGGTTGCCTAGCTTGTAATGCCATAATTAATGCTGTACCATCATCCTCTGACTTTTCATTAATGTCAGCACCGTTTGTCAGTAGTTTTTTTACTTTTTTTAGATTTCCCCGCATACTCATTAGCATTAAAGGAGTCTTACTGGTAGAAGAAATATTTTTGTTCTTTACATTTGCTTTACTTTCGTCAGTTCTAACTTTATCAATATCTTCAAATAGTACAATGTTCATAGATTTTTTATACTTTCGAATCACCTTGCTAGAAACACATTCAAAAAAGCTATCTGGGGAGAATCTAGTAACAAACTTCTTCCTATAATCATGTACAATATACTCTTTGAATGTAAGCGTCAAATAGCCTCCACCTTGAAACGAGGTAGAGGCTATTTGACGCTTACAGTTTTGGAAAGTATGTTTCTAGTCTCATCCTGTTCACCTCTGTGTGATAATTTGTATGTATTGAACAATTTAATTATATACTATTGATATATTTGGGGTCAAGGGTGTTCAATGTTTTTGTGATGCAGAATATAGTAAACGCTCTGTTCGTAGATTTGGAGATAAAAGCTCAAACGACACCCAAAGGTGATTATGCAGAGAATACTCATACTTTTTCCCCACTTTTCTTTTCGATTAATTTTAATTTTAAACTTGTAAGGATTACTTGCAAGTTCGTTTCCCAAGCATTAACAATATATAGTTGCTAAATACCTTTTCCCGATATGAGGGCAAGATGAAAAAACTTATTAATCAACAATAGTAAAACTGTATTGAACGTTCACACCACATAAAAATACCCCATTGAATACACTTTTTTTGTCTATCCAATGAGGTGTGCTTGTTTATCCATATGAAAGACTTCAATCTGCTAACCGTTAGCTATTGATTCTCTTTACTAACTATACTTTACAGTTTTTTGGAAAAAACCTTTCTAAAACCAGACTTTCATTGCCTACATACTTGGAACTAGAGTAGGCGACTCCTCTTTCTTTTGACCACTTCTTGATAATTTTCTATGAAACTTCATAGTACCACAAGTTTGACGTTTTCGACAAGTGAAATACTCACCCTCAAGAACATTTAATTCCTTATTAATGGTAAATACATTGAATCCATTATGATCATTCATGGTTTGTTCAGCATCTTGCAAGGTCTCACTATGATATTCAAAACTTAAAACAGTATCACAATACTCATCTTCACGAATATCGGCCATTAAACTTCGGGACCTAGAAGTATCTGTATGTAAATTAATTGATATCTGCTGCCATGTTTGTTTAATTATTAGTTTTCCATGTTTTTTAGTTTCATTATGAGAAGACTTTAGTTCGCCAATCCACTCTCCATTTAAGTCTGGTATCTGAACTATCTTAAGCCTTTGTATTATTTTTAATCTCCAAATATATACATCAAATATTTTTACCAATATCCAATAGAAACCTAATACTGATGGTAATTCAAACCACTTTATTATTCCAGAAATATTCAGCAAGTCAATACCTTTTGACAATGGTACAGTCACTAAAATACTTATTATTGCTAGTCCAAAATATACCCTTGCCCTTTGCTTATGTTCTACACCATACGGATGACTATTTGACACAAAACCACAACCTTTCTTACTCATCTCAAAGGGATAATGTTAATTCTCTCAAGTTTTTTCATTCCTCTATTTTGATAACCTATATACAAGTTACCTGTCATGCCAACAATAATCATAAATATTGTATCGATCTCTGTAACGTTTTTATAGACTGATTCCCACGCCAAAAGATAATCTATTCCAGATGGAATCGGATTAATTTGAGGATGAGTATGCCACTCCCCCAAATAGTTAATTTCACCGTCAGACTCTTTCCATCTTTGATTAATAATTTTTTGGGCACGTGCTTGATTTCTATGAAAATAAAGGGGACCACTACTATCTTCTACAGAAGGTTCAGAAACCTCAGTAATTGTAAACTGAGAGTAATCTTCTGTTACCTTTCCTAAAAGTATCCCACCTCTTTCATTCATCTGAGAATTTTGACAACGCTTTTTCAATGTTTTCAATACACTGTCCTCTATACATAACAATGAATCTTGTAAAACTCTATATCGTTGCACTTTCATTCAACCTCTCTACCACTAACTGTCTATCTTTTTTTGCAATCCAGTTATCTGCTAATTCAATATGGTTCTTTCTAGCCCAACTTAACTTACCCGCCCACGATATAATATAGTTACCTTTCGAACTGTTTTTAATGAATTTATCCCAATAATAATCCAGTAAATCATTTATAAATTTTTGTATCTCAAAAGCGGAGTAAGGGATAAATGAACTTTGGCAACCACTTTCGCGTTTTGTAAATTGTGACCCATCTTCAATAATTCTATTTCTAAAACGATATTTTTCATCGAATAAAGTGTTATAATCTAAATTGGGTTCTTGTAAAATAACCGCATGACCCCCAAGCAAATAAGGTTCGACCCAGAGAATGATCAATGGTTTTTGGATAACATACGAGTTAAATAAATCAATTAATTTTAGTTCAATGGCTGTATTACCTATAACAATAAAGTTAACATCGGAGTCATTGTATATGCTAACCTGCGATTCTAGAACAGAAAAAACATCTTTGGCTATAGATTGACAGTTAATATAGGGATAGTGTTTTATCAATTTTTCTTTTATTGCTTCAGTTTTTGCAATCCCAATATTAGAAGCACCACAAATATGTCTAGCTACATTTTCACTAGTCAGCATTTCTTTATCTATTAAAGTAAATTTATCAATCCCCATCCTCGCCAGGCTTTCGATAAGAAAACTCCCAACTGATCCACAACCAGTGATTGAAACTTTAATATCATCTAAGTCTAATCCGTCACCACCTCGGTAAAATAACCTATCTCTGTTTAAATCTTGCACTCTTACCCGTTTGATTTTATCACTTTTCGCTCCTATTACTGGAATACCTTGAGCAAAGTATTTTTGATATTCATAAAACCAACCTGCTAATACCAGTCTGTTATCAATAGCTTGGGAAAAGATAAACAGTTTTTCTGGGGTATCTTTCTTCATAAAGCTCTCATAGGCATTTAATAAATGCTCATTGCATTTAATTTTTTCTTCTAATACTGTATGAGTGCAGGGTAACGAAACAGGGTCTAGTTGTAATAAAGGCAAGAATAAACATTCACCAAAACTGCTTCCCTCCAATTTTATATTATAAGTTAATAATATCCAATCTATTAGTTTAGCTTTATCATCAGTTATATAATAATGCTGATAAATACCATCTTCGCTTTCTAACTTACAATAATATAAAATTTGAGGCGTTACTGTAACTTTAAATAAGCCATATACATTAATACCTGAAGATCTCCAATACTCCAAAAATTCAGTTTTATAATCTTCTAAATTTTTTCCGTCTATTCCATCCTGTATAATACTAATACTTTTCTCTATAGCAAATCTAATAACTTCTTCGGGTTTCGATGGATTTGGAAATGAAGTCGTACGGTCGACATAACATATCCGATCATCACTATATAAGTGGGGTATGTGAGTTTTATTGAAATTAGCTAAAAAAGAGATATCAAAATGAATATCAGGAAAAACATATGGAAACCCCAAAGGCAAAACACATCTTAACGAAGTTGTATAGCCGTAAATATCTAAATCCACTGAAAAAGAATTCGAGGGATCAAGGATTTTACAAGTAAACCCTTGATCCTCCATATAGTTTACTACCTGTTTAAGCAGATCTACCATTATTCCTAATAATCGCTGGTGCTACGGTATTTATATGTTTTTTTTCAGTGGATTTTTCCTTACCTTTGGGAAATCTTGTTCCAAACTCTTCAATCAGTATTTCAGATGCCTTTAATTCATCTTCCTCTTTAATGGCTTTATCCAATTCTCCCTGTAAAGATTTAAGTTTATTAATAACATCGGTTTGTTTAGTAGCACTATAGTCTGCTAATAGTTCATCCTCTGGAAAAACAGGCTTTTTACACGAGAACTCAATTTCCAAAGCATCAATAATATTTGTTACAGTTGCTAGTAGTGCTTTGTCATCTCGACCAGTGTACCCTGATAAATTATTTGCAGTGAGAATGGTTACAGCTAACCCTGATAAATCAACATTTTTTTTATCCTTCCACGCTTTTAGATATCTAACTAACCGTAATAATTGGTCATCACTTCTCTCTTTGTTCTTTTCTTTAAACCATTCCGTAAACTTCTTAGGATCACTTTCCACCCAACCATCTTTTTTATGTGCTAAATAGGCAATCTCATCTTTAACAATATAACATGGTAAATCTACATGATACTTATCAACGTAAGTGACCCTTATACAAGTATTTTTGTCTTTTGGGGGAATAGAAGTATGCCCATCAACTGCATCCTTAATCCAATTATGTAATGTTTGAGTAACAGGCCAATCTTCCTCAGATGTATCATTATACTCTACAAAATATATTCCATCATCAATGTCATATTCAGCATGCTCATCCTCTGGCAATGGATTAACAATAGTTCCCATCATATATGAACCTTGTCCCTGAAACTTTGGAACCTTCTTCTTCAGATCTTTAAAATACTTCCGTATCTTTTCTCTTAATGCATCTCTCCCTCTTTTTAAATTTTCCTTTTTCCCCGGCGATAACTTAATTTCCTCATGATACTTTTGAAATAGACTGTGTAAATCAGGCAATTTAAAATCATTCCCTTCATTAGTTTTTGTTAGCACTCACCCACAACGAGTGCTAACAGCTGGTGATTTCAGAATACTACTTTTTCAATTCCTGGTCAAACTTAAAGTAAAGCGATTATTCAAGATTAAATACGAATATCTTAATGAAGCTTCAAATATCTAAAAAATACTATAGTTTTACTTTTCTGTCGTCAGTTTATTTATTTCTTTAATATTGTTTATTTTCAGTTTACCTTCTTAATTTTGATTATAAATACATATAAATAATATTTTTTAGCCTTTCAGCCTTATAGGATACAAAAATGCATCAATACCAATCATAGTTAGCGAAAAATTCCTACTATTAAAATAAACTTACATTTACAATAATAAGAACCCTTTCGGGTTCATATCAAGATACTACATACTCATAGCATCTAAGTATCCGAGTACTATGCCCATTCTCGTTAGAGTTTCCGTCTTTAACCGTTTATAGTAAGTGCTTCTTGCCAATCCCATCGCTATTGCTACATCAACATCCGCAATGGGCGTATTACCTGCAATATATTTTTCAGTAATTATAAACCTTCCATCTTCAGCAAGACTCTTCAGAGCAAAGTCAACTTTTGACACAAAATATCTCTTCTGCTTAAGCTCTTCTGATAAATCCTTAAAACGCTCTGATAGACCATGATCCTTTTCAAAGGTTAATTCCATCTCTATAATCTGAATTCGCTTTTTGTATATCATATAACTCCGCAAATCATCTTCCAAGGCTTTTTGCCAGTCTGCTTTTTTTACGTGCCTTGATAGCCCTCCTTCACCATAAAATCGTTTCTTAGAAAATTTTTCTTTGTAATATGTTAGCATATTATTTAAAACAGATCAAATAATTTTAATCAGTCATTACTACTCCCTACTTAGCCCCCATCTTATTCAATAAATTTGATTTCACTGTATCAGAGTTAATTTAACTCATCCCCGCTACTGTCAGATTTACCTGTCACATTGAACCCTGCTCTTTAAACTATCTCTTTCACAATTACACATCTAGTTCAACCCATAGTGCCCTAATATCCAGTGCATCCAATCTTCAACCAACTATACATCATCTAATCTATCCCAAATACTACCTTCTTCATTTCCGATAAAACCAATTCCCAAGAGCTTTTTAAGCATAAATCCCTATAAATAAAATAAGTCTATCTATTCTGTGACACATGTGACACTCATAACAAACTTTTGAATACAAATATATGCAATCTTAGATAATTTCATATCTTAAAAGTGCTCCAAGAGGAATGTCGTGAGAACAAAAAATTTTATAGTAAAGATTACAACGATCACGGACTAGTATTTTGCCACCCAGATGATTCTCCTCTATCTCCTGATACCATCCGTCATATGTATTTGATCAACCATTTCACTTGTTTTTCCAAGCTTTTCTTACTTCTGGCAATGGATCATTCATGCAGACTTCTTTCCATTCCATTATAATACTAGGTATCTCTTTAGTTTTAAGCAACTGATATAGGGAGAACGCAAGTCTGGCTGATAATGCTCTATATTCTACCATTAAATCATCGGGAAAATAACTTAATACTTCTTGATTTCCTTTGTTTTTCAATCTCACTAAATCAGTTTCATCTTTCAGGAATCTAAGAGCTTCGTTAAGCATCATAATATAATTTCTATCTAATACATGGGGAAAATATCCTATAATAGAAGTAATATTATTAATAGCTTCATCCAACATTGGCAACCTACGGCTATATATTTTATAAATCCATTCATCTATTAACTCTTTTGGGACATCCGGAAAATTATCTGATTTTACTGCATTAAAAACCCATAATAAGACTCCTTTAAGTGAAGAACTAACTTGTATTTCATTTATCGAATTAAGTCCTCTACGTAATTTTTCTATTATAACTTCAGTTGAATATAACTCAAGATACAAAGTTACCGGTAAAGCAGATAAAATACAATAACCAGCTTGTTCTAACTCATTTAAAACAAAACAAACATTATCCTTTACTTTATCATTATTGCGATCCAAATTTGGTAATATAACATCACCTAATAATAAAATTATATTTCTTACATGTTCTTTTGGATCGACAGGTGTTCTATATGATAATAAGATATCCTTTTCTATACTCCACCAAGTTATAACCTTTTTTAATAACTTTTCAGCTTCCTCTGTTGTCCATTCAATAAGATGTTCATTTTCATTGGAAAAATAAGTCGAAACAGAAGCACCTCTACAATTATTTATATACTTATCAAATTGATGTCCTCCTGAGTAAGAAATAGCATTTTGATCCTTAATAAAACTTTTACCATATATGCTTGGTATTTCTGTTTCTAAAATTAGCTTTTTTATTTGTCCTTTAATATCTCTCGTTTCAGCCCCGAGTATAGATAGAAATCCAAACTCATAAATATTCAAATTCATAGGTAAGCCTGTTTCGTCATCAATTTTAGCCCAAAGTGCTTTCTCATATTCTTCTTTTTCATATTTTGTAAAAGCATCTATGTCATTTAGAACATTTAATCTTGTTATAGCCCTTCTCCGTACATTGTCTGTTCCACTTGCCGCAACATTTAGCAATTTTGAGATAGGTACATCCCATGAATCCCGATTAAAACTATCACTTAATTTGTAATCCTCCGACCAGTTAATATAATCGAATGGTTCAACAAATTCAGACTCTATGCCAACATTATAATTATCTATTTCTGGGATAGGAAAAACTAATAGGCTTTCCATTTTTTCTACAATCTGTCTATCGGGAAAAGCAAATAAAATCCGCCTAAATAATTTACACACATACCTGTGTATATTTATTTTCTTTCGTAAAAAAGGATTAGCATAAAGGGTCATAGCTAAATCAAATAAATTATTAAGTTGTTCATCAGAAAATCGAAAGCAAATTCTAGAGATTAATTCAATCAAACTAGGTAAAATTCGATTCATAAAACTATGAATATTTTTAATATCCTCTGTATCTTTGATTATTTGTTCAAAAGCTGACAAAAGCAAATTATAAAAATGATTAACTTCTTCATCTGTCAAAGTAACTATTGTTACTCGGTCAAATCGTTCTTCTAGTTCTTCACCCTTTCCTGTCCTTATGATTGAACTAAAAGCCCAGAGAGGAGCATACGGTTCAACCCATTTTGCTGACTTTACAATCTCTTTAGTAAAAAATGCAACCATTCCACAACGAAATGGGATTGCTGCCTCTTCTAACATACGTAAAATTGAAAAGGAATGCCACATTTCGTCACTAATAGAAGAGCCTAGATTAAACTGTTTCACGATCTGCCCAGGATCAAAACTTTTTTTGCCCTTTTTCTCTCCTGATAAACCAGGTGTAGAAGATGCAATTATACCCATAAGTGTTTCTATTTCGTGCCATGGATTACATCTATATCTACCAAGTTCTGCCCATCTATCACTATACTCTCCAATATTATCTCTATCCCATTGGTTATCTTTTAATGCTTTAATTAATACCATTACCCAACCTTCTTGTGATAAAAGAGAGTAATCTGGCCTATCTGCCTTTAAACGCAGACGAATTTGATCTAATGCATTTTGGGCAGTCTTTTCAGATTCCTCCATTTCTCCTATTTCCGCAAGTAGTGCTGCACGTTTAACTTCCCAGAAAGGCAGTTCTGGAGTTTTAGGCCATCTATCAAGAATATTTTTTAAATTAATGATATCTAACTTGAATATGTTAAATAAGCACATCTCATAATGCCACCTTGCAACCCAATCTAAACGATTATTAATTACTTTTTCTAATTTCTCCATACATAGAGTGAATCGCTTTATATCTTGATCCTCTCTAGCATTTCTAGCTAATGCAAAATTCAATTCGACCCAACAGTCTCTAATAGATGACCAATCTAGTAAATTATCATTAGGATTTATACAATCTTCACTCTTTGCAATACATTTAGGGAATGGGTTTATTTTTTCTACTACTGTAGTAATCCCGTCTACCCAATTCGTAAATAAAGGTTTCAATGCTACTTCCAGTCTCCAATTCAATTCATACAATAAAGCGAGCCTATTATGAAGAGACAATTTTTCAATAGAAGTTAAAATTGGATTTATCCATCCTTCTGTGTACCGCCAGATTTTATCTCTACTATCTTTTGGAGCAATAATCCATCCTGGATAATTCAAACGAATATTCTTCCATTTATAAATTAATTTGAGTAAATCTTCTTTTTCCAGAGTCTGATTGAATTCTGGACGTAGTTCTCCTAATTCAGGAAAAGGACTCGGCCCTTCTGGAATATAAGGTAAATCTATGTCTTCGTTAATGACCTTTTTTCCATTTGGAACTGGCCATTTCATTACATCTGGTTTTTTCCCATATTTTAAATTTACTAAAAACCACTCTAAAGCTTTTTGAAATTTCATTGCTCCAGGATATTCAGAATCTGGAAACAATGGTGAAAAATCTATTGGGGTAATACCTCTCGCCTCCAAAACCCGCTTTTGCGTTGTAGAAATAAAACCACAAAAATAAATTGGAGGTGTATCTTTGCCAAGATTATCTCTCACCCACCCAATCCACTTTAGAAAATTCGGGTCATCCCCCGAAAAACCGACAAGACATAAAATATTTTCCATTATAGATTGTTGTACAGTATTAACAAAGGCAGAATAATCTTTAGGATATGATCTATAATCTTCTTCAGTGATAATAAAAGGACGATGAGAAGGAAAACTACCATGTAACTTAACTATACGGGGTTTCATTTTATTCGGGATATCTGAAACCGTTAAAACTAAATCATATTTCCGATCATAAATGTAAGGACGAGTTCTTTCTAATAGAGTATCATAATTAGTAGTAAATACATCTCCCCACGGAAGCGAAAGTAATAACTTATGTAATTTACCAGGTATATGATCCTGATCAGGTAATGCTCTTATAATCAGGTCATCTAAAGCTTGTCTACCAAAGGTTAATTCATATTCACTAGCTATTTTTAGTGCATCACTGGTTGAACTAGTTGAGTCTAATTCTTGATAAGGATATAAATCTTTTTTTAGTATTGAAATTAGCTCCGTCCAGTTGAGAAATGGTTGTGCACGTTCAGAGACTTTTTCTGCATTTAAGCTAAATCCAGAGCCCACCATCACTGACACTTTGCCATACTCACGTTCCATCCAAAGTCGCTTTCTTATTTGCTCAATATGATGCTGGTCGGGTAATATTTTGTTATTAGTCAAGACATATAACCTCCATTCATCTAAACTTAATATCTTTTTTATTTGTACTCTTTCATGGAAAAGATTTTTTGATTTTATTACCAAATTTGGTTGAATTTTAATTTAGAATCTTTTCTGTTGTTGCAGCTATGTACTTAACATTAGTTAGAGCTTCTGCTAACTGTTTATTTAGGTCATCATTTTTTATATATGCCTTTTGACCTTCGGCAATATCTACATATGGTTAGTCTAATTTATTCAGTAATTTAGATATACCCGCCTCATCTAAATTTTGATTTTGAATTTGAATAGCCATAAGTCTTAGTATCTTTTCTTCTAAGGTTTGGTAATCAAAAAGTATTCCAGTAAATCACCACAAATCTTTTTACCCACATTTTCATTCAGCAAAATATCATAAACTACATCAACCAATGGACCATTTCCTGCTAAGATATTTACATCAATACGTTCCACTATGTTCAGTTTTTGATTAACATTTAGCTTTTTGGATTTTAACAATTGAGTTATATCTCCAATATCTAATTGAAATTCATCAAAATTCTGTATAGATAATTAAACATTCTGCTCAACAAGGAATATATGCATATTATTGTCTTCTTTCAAAATCTCAACACTATCTGGTGTAAAATCTAATAAATTATATTCTATCAAACTCTTCATCCTACCATCAGGTAAGTTACGTAATTCGCTAACAGCAAGCGTATGTGAAATACATCCAATTAAGAATTTAAAACTGGCCTCTGATAGTTTTTTATTCCTTATTAGTTCAACTGAAAGAGCCTAAGAAATATTTAATTGGTCCTTTGCTAATTTTTGATAATGTTCCTCATAATTCAAGTACTTTGTTAAATCATCAGTAATGTATCCAAATTTTTTATAATATTCATCAATGTTAAACCAATTTAATTCAACTTTCGAACATCGAATAAATGTATCCCATAAATCCGAATCCACTTTACTAAAATCAGTTATAACAATGTTCACTTTCTCAATAACTGTTTTTTTATTCTCAAGTGTAATATTTTTGCTAAGCAGTTCTAGTATTGTTTTTTCTGTCTCACTATCGTTATTTTGTAATTTTAACAAGACATTTTCAATATAAATATCAATATTTTCATCAATATAACGTAATAAACTAATACAATTAGAATCCTTAATCGTAGTATAATTTGACCTTTTTAAATCATATACTTTAGAGATACCATCTCTGAAAACTAATTATACTTCAGCACACTTGAAAAACAACTGGTACTATATGATTATAAGCAATTAAATGAAAAGAAAAAAGACTTCGTCAGTTATATATAGTCATTAAAATATAATTAATACATAATCGCTATGATTTTACTTTTCGCCATTTCTATTTGAATTCCTGTCAGTTCTCGTCTTTTTTTCAACTAAACCAACCATACGTCCAATAAATTTTATCTTGTAGAACTTTTTAATAGTAATTTGGTACTACAATTTCCCAGTTATATATTGGTTAACTTTCTTTTATAATCTTAAAGATCAAAATACTCCCCCCATTCCCCCAATCCAAGCCCCAAAACAAAAAAGACACCCTCCCTCAGAAGATGTCTCAATCCATACAAATATTAACTTGGTGCGAACCGGGGGACTCGAACCCCCACGAGGGTAACTCGCTAGATCCTAAGTCTAGTGCGTCTGCCAATTCCGCCAGGTTCGCATATTGATGGGGTGGCTGATGGGATTCGAACCCACGACCCCCAGAGCCACAATCTGATACTCTAACCAACTGAGCTACAGCCACCACAATGTACGCAGAGTTCAACCCACGTCTACAAAATGTATTATATTCTGAAATCTCAGCGAAATCAATGCTAATTTAGTCTGAACATATAGGGTTATCAGCACACATCACTGTTTTTCTCTCTCTAACTCACTATTTCACTACTATCCAGAAACCAATACACTCCCGGTGAAGCCATATTTCTTTTCTCTGGCTGTCTGCATATAATACATAGCCGAATCTACGATTCCCAATTTGTCATACGCTCTACCCAGATGGAAATAAGCCTCCCAGTCATCAGGATGATGATAAATAGCTTGATGAAAGTAATGTCGCGCTTCATCATAAGATCCCAGATTAAACCAGGCAGCACCCAAATTAAAGTATCCATCACTGTTATCAGGATAAAATTCGACCACTTTATTAAAGTAGTAAATTGCCTGAGGATACATCTTTTTGACCGCATACAAATGTCCCAATCCATTATATGCCGCTGCTATTACGTGGGGATCGGTACTCTCATCTAAAACTCGCTTTAGTTCCTGTACCGCTTCGTCAAAGATCAAAAGATCATAATACACACTTTTTCGACGAAAGCTATTAATGTAATCAAAAAGGGGTTTACCATCTGATTGAATTTCCTCAGAAATAGTAAAACCCCCGGATAAATAATCATCTAATTCTTCAGCAACACAAAACAAACGGCCAACCATACCACGAAGACTACTACACACTTCGTGAACTTTCTCCACAGATTCTACTTCACTGTCAAAATTATTAACAACTTCCTGACAGTAATTTCGGATTTGCCCCAGCTCAGCCTGAAATCTTTCTTGCCCATTCATACCACAGATCATCTCCTTCTTGTGATTCCATAGCTTTACTGATTACCATGAATTTCCAAGCCATACATGATAACCATATTATATATTATGTCTTTTACTCACTGAATAATGTATCAGGCTGAGACTTTTTTTAAAAATTATTCACTTTTATTCTAACATTTTTTGCACATTTTTCCCTGCCGGCAGTCCACCCATATCCGATGCAGTTGTTACAGCCCTGACAACCGCCTGACTGACCACATCTCCAGCTAACATCCCTAACAGAGTCTGGTCAATCTCCAAATTACCACACCCCAAAGCAAATAACGTATCTCCATCAAAGGCAGTATGTATCGGTCTGATCGTCCTTACTAATCCTTGATGACTCACCTGAGCCAGTTTGTTCGCTTCGGATTTAGTTAATCTGGCATTAGTATAGACTACCCCGATCGTAGTATTAGTGAATTGACGTATCTCCTGATAACTGGTACGTAGCACCTCCTCCGTCTTCCCAAACCCCAACTCACTTCTCACTCCAGCCAATATCTCACCACTCTGTGGCTCATAAACATCACCAACAGCGTTGACAACCACCACGGCACCTATCTCTAATTCGCCAACCTTAATCTCAGCCATACCTAACCCGGATTTTGTAGCCCATTCCATCCCCTTAATCTTCCCGACAGTTGCACCGATTCCGACACCGACACAACCTTCCAGTAGATTATTCTCCACCGCATTCAAACAAGCCTGATATCCCATCTGACAATCTGGACGCACCTGATGATCTCCAATAGCCAGATCAAAGATCACTGCCGCGGGGACTATAGGTACACGGGCTATCCCTACATCAAAACCAACTCCCAGCTCTTCAAGATAAGCCATTACTCCGTCAGCAGCTGCCAATCCAAAAGCACTTCCACCGGCCAGCAAAATCCCGTGGACCTGTCCCACTGTCATCAAAGGATTCAGCAAATCAGTCTCCCTGGTACCCGGAGCTGCCCCCCGAACGTCTACACCACCAACCGCACCTTCAGGGCAGAGGACTACTGTACACCCCGTGATCCCCTGATGGTTCTCCGCATGTCCAATCTTAATTCCCATCATTATATCTTCCCTCCTCTTGCTTTCTGTACGCCAATACCGATAAAATACACAATAATTCCTGCTACAATCGCTTCAGGTATGCCATTAATTAAGCCGACACTAACTGCTCCTTCAATAGGTAAATCTCCGTGAAATACAATCATTCCCAATACTAAAACAGTATTCGTCAAAGAACCAATTACTCCTGCTAATCCAAAAGCAAAATGCCCACTGAACCGCCTGACCAATATAAACACATAATAACTGACAACTCCAATGAATAATCTAGGCAATATTGAGATAGTTGGATCGGCAAAAAATGGTGACCTGGGTTGTAGCCAACTAAAAAATCCAAAAATAAATCCCACCAATGTCCCGACCAATGGCCCTTCCAATACTGCACCAAGAATCACCGGCAGATGCATAATCGTCGCATTTATTCCCGTTGGCAAAGGAATAAAACCCAAACCAGTCTGACCCAAAAACAGACTTATACCACCGAGGACACCCGATATTACCAGATCACGGGTCTTAATTCTCATCATGACACCACCTAACATGTTAGTTTCTATCTCCCGTCTTTAGCCACAAAAATATTTGACTAATCCATAGATAGCAGCAGTAATTCCCGATGCCACTAATGGACCTACAGATACACCTTTCAAAATTACAACTCCAATAATAATTCCAACGATCGACATCCCTACAACCATTGGATTTTCGTTCATTAATTGAACACCTTGACGGGCCAAAATCGTCACCAATACCCCGATAACCACCGCTAAAATTCCCAGTGGATCTTTAATAAAACGGAGAAACTTGTCTGTTCCAAATTCTCCCATAGCGATAGGTGCCAGAAGGGCTATCATCAAAATAGTCAAACCAATTTCCATACCATTATCATCTATATATTTAATTAAAGAATTTAAGCGTAACACCTTTAACACCAGCAGAATACCTAATGCAATTAGCACAGACTTATTTCTGACTATCAAAGCCAGTCCCAGAGTTACCAGCAAGATAATATACGATTCAGACATTATTTAACTCCTTTCCCAAATCAAAATTTTTCAAAACCCCTACTGAAACTCAATTTTCTTTAATATAATATATTGAGGTGAAAAAAGTGATCATCATTATCCGCAAATCCCTAATCTGTTTTGTTATAGCCTGTCTAATCGGATTATCCTTCATCATCTTCTTGCCCAGTTTTGCCTTCTCACCAGATCTAACTCTTCCCAGAATGCCAACCATTCTGCTAGATCCGGGACATGGTGGTTGGGATGGAGGAACCCATGATTTTAATGGACTGTTAGAAAAGAATATTGTTCTGGACTATGCTTTTTTACTAAAAACTGAACTGGAAAAATATAATTTTCAGGTTCAGATGACCCGCACCACCGACCGGGAATTAAGTGAATTCGCCCCATATCAGGGAACCAGACAACGAACCGATCTGCTGGCGAGAGTGATGATGGTGACCCAATATAAAGCAAATATTATGCTCAGCATCCATGTAAACGCAGCTGCTAATCATGACCTCTGTGGAGCTATCGCCTTCTATCAACGCCAATCTACCGATAGCAAAAAATTAGCTAAATCTATTCAAAACTCAATTCAAAAACTGCAAACCTACAACCAACAGACCATTCTTCCGGCCAACTTTTATATTTTAAACCAGTCACCTATTACTACAGTACTTCTGGAATTAGCTTTTATCACCCATCCCAGAGAACATGATGACTTACAAAATCCAGATTACCTGAAAAAAATGGCAGAACTCGTTGCCTTAGCTGTCTATCAATACACAGTCGACAAACATTCCAAACCTACTATCTTTCACTATCTATTTTAGCAAAAAAAATACTGAATATCCATAATAGACATTCAGTATGATAAATTTCTTTCAGCATACACAGCTAATTTTTTGTCTAGATAATAAATTTATCCTATTCATCCACCACAGCAAAGTGGAAGATACTTACTTTAATTATACTTTAAACCTCTGCACCAGAATCTCTAAATCCTTACTCAAATTAGCTGTAGTCTCTGCCAGACGGGTTATCTCTTCCATTGCAGCAGCCTGTTCCTCAGTAGAAGCCGATACTTCCTCAGCCGATGCAGCATTCTCTTCCGCAACCTCTGCTATATTTTCCGCGCCTTCTACAATCAAACCCGTACTCTGTGCAACATCAGAGGTCATCTCATCCATTGCCTGAACAGCTTTTAAAGTATCCTCAAAAGATTGGAAGATCTCACTGAAGATTGTACCACTCTCATTTACAATCTCCTGTCCGAATTGGATCTGTGTTACTCCATCTTCCATAGCACTAGATGCTTTATGAGAATAATCTTGAGTAATATTCACCAACTGGCGAATCTTACCTGCAGAAACCGACACCTCCTCAGCAAGGGTTCTGATCTCCCCTGCCACAACCGCAAATCCACGTCCTTCTTCACCAGCTCTAGCTGCTTCAATAGCAGCGTTCAATGCCAAAAGATTAGTCTGATTGGCAATACTATCAATGATATTGACAAAATTTCCAATCTCATCAGCTGCTTTGGTCATATCCAGAATTACCTGAGTTGAATCAGTAATACTCTGTTGGATCACATCCATCTGTCCAACAACTCGCTCCATAGATCTGGCTCCGAGATCAGCTTTACTCTGAGTATTTCGAGCTATTCCCTGAACATTTTTACTGGTGTTACTTAGCCCATCAATAGATTTGCTCAGTCCCACTAACTTCTGATTAACCGAATCTATAAACTCAGATTGTTTATCAGCACCTGCAGCTACCTGTTGGATACTCTCGGCTACCTGATCCGAGATTTGGGCAGACATCTCTGCAGATTCATGAATCTGTTCACTGGTTCTGGAAACCTGTTCAGAACTTTGCAAAATGTCATTAATCAAATCTCTAAGCCCCGAAGTCATCCCATTAAATGATCGGGCCAATTTACCAATCTCATCAGTACTATTAACATTAATCTGTTCCCGCAAATCTCCTTCAGAGATGGCACCTGCAGCCTTGACTACCCGCAATATTTTGCCGGTAATCCAGAAATGGGTAACCAGTATAGTGACAATCAGAACTATAAAACATGTCAAAATTCCTATCAGCCTGAGACTACCTAATAATCCATAAACATCTTGATAAGCTACTCTTTCAGGTATTTGAAGTAAAAGGACAGACTTTAACTTAGGTAAGGGCTTAGTAAAGGTCAGACGTTTTTCACCAGCATAACTATATACATCAAATAATAATTCATCAGATTCAAAGGTCTTTGCAAAAAATTCCTGCTGATCGAATAACTCATCATCAACCTCACTACTTTTGTCAGAAGCTAACACAGCTCCTGTGCTGTTGATTAATAGCATCGAACCATCATCAACACCATACTGTTGTAATATCGTTGTAAATTGTTTCATGTCAAGAACTAAGGAAAAAACCCCTGCGATCTCATCAGAATAAGAGAATCTTACAGGAACCGCTAATCGAAATTGATCAGAACGATTTAGAGCCGGAAACCAGGACAACTGATCATCTTCTTTAGTCCTGCTGTACCACAGCTTATTTCGCCAATCAGTTTCGGTTGACTCTGTTACTTCAGGATAATTAACATATGTACCATCTTCAGCAATAATCGCAAAACTGCTGATCCATGGATTCTTAGCCTTGATCTGTTCTAAATCTGTTTTGACAAAATCACCCATTCCAGTTAGAAACAAATCAACAGTATCAGAGGCGGCAATCTCCTCAGTCAAATCTTCAGCTTCTACCAAAAATCTCTCCAATTCTTCATATGCAGCATCAGTTGCCTTGGTTGTAATAACTTTGATCTTAGCTTCCAAAATTCCTCTGGTACCATTCTGAGTCACCCAATAGGATAAAGCTAAAGGAATAAAAATCAGTACAAGAACAATAGCCACCAATTTTAAACCCAATTTTGATATATGCCGCATACACTTCTCTCCTTTGTATAATTCTTGATAAAAGGGAAACCTACCCTTGTCCATTAGTAACAGGTAGGCCTTACACTCTTATATAGAATATAATTTCGCCAAAACTGAACTATTTCCTCTTATTGACCATAATTCTCTGAAATTTTTAGGACTAAAGACCTAGAAGATTTTTATAATTGCTTATAAAAACTATAGAATTTTTGTATTTACTATAATTGTAATATTTCCTTCAGAAGGTTATTGATATATATTTGCCTATTATATGGTAATTTAACTTCAAAAGCCAAAACCCCTACTACTTAGAGTAGGGGTTAGAACTATCTTATTCTTCTTCCATAAATGGATAGCGGTAATCTACAGCTGGTACATAAGTCTCCTTAATAGATCGTGGAGAGGTCCACCGAATCATATTCAATAAACTCCCAGCCTTATCATTTGTCCCGGAAGCTCTTGCACCGCCAAATGGTTGTTGTCCAACTACTGCACCAGTCGGTTTATCATTAATATAGAAGTTACCCGCAGCATTATTCAACGCTTCAACAGCCAGAGCGATGGCTTTACGATCCTGAGCAAAAATACTACCAGTTAATGCATATGGAGAAGTCTGGTCGCATAACTGCATAGTCTCTTCAAATTTGTCAGCATCATAGACATACAGAGTCAGAACTGGACCAAAGATCTCCTCAGCCATAGTTTTAAAGTCTGGAGTTTTAGCGAGAATTACAGTAGGTTCAATAAAATAACCTATAGAATCATCACAGTTTCCACCTGCCAGAATCTCCGCATCCCCACTCTCTTTTGCATAATCTATATACTGTTTAATAGTTCGGAATGCACCTTTATCAATAACTGCATTAAAGAAATTAGTGAAATCTTCCGGATCACCCATCTTAATAGATTTAACTTCAGCAATCAGTTTTTCTTTAATCTCTGTCCATAGATTGTCGGGAATATAGGCACGGGATGCAGCAGAGCATTTTTGTCCCTGATATTCAAAAGCTCCCCTAACCAGAGCGGTAACAACTGAATCAACTTTAGCGGATTTATGGACGAAAACAAAATCTTTACCACCAGTCTCACCAACGATTCTTGGGTAAGAATGATATTTTGCAATATTGTTACCCACAGTCTTCCACATATTCTGGAATACTTCGGTAGAACCAGTAAAGTGAATACCAGCCAGTTCTGGACTCGCCATAACCGGATCACCTACTTTTGCACCAGATCCCGGAATAAAGTTAATAACACCTGCCGGCAATCCTGCTTCTTCCAACATCTTCATAATAAAGTATGCAGAATAGACTGCAGAAGATGCAGGTTTCCAGAGCACAGCATTACCCATCATGGCAGCAGAGGTTGGTAAATTTCCGGCGATGGATGTGAAGTTAAATGGAGTCACTGCGAAAACAAAACCCTCTAATGGACGATATTCTGAACGATTCCAGATCCCCTGTGAAGAATAAGGCTGCTCAGCATAAATCTGAGTCGCAAAATAAGCATTATACCGGAAAAAGTCGATTAATTCACAAGCAGAGTCAATCTCAGCTTGAAACACATTTTTACTCTGACCCAGCATGGTGGCTGCATTCAAAGTAGCTCTCCATGGGCCAGCCAATAACTCGGCAGCCTTCATAAAGATAGCAAAACGATCTTCCCATGCCATTCTGGCCCATTCTTCTTTAGCTTCCCTGGCAGCTTCAATAGCCATCTCTACTTCTTTTGCTCCAGCCTTATGATAAACAGCCAGTTTGTGACCATGATTGTGAGGAATTACACATTCACCCAAATCACCAGTCTTGACCTCTTTGCCTCCAATAATTAAGGGGATTTCGATCTCCTGATCTTTCAATTCCTTAAGTTTCGCTTTTAACTCTAATTTTTCTGGACTTCCTGCACGATAACCGAGAATTGGTTCATTGGCAGGCTTCTCCAATTTAAAAAATGCATTAGCCATAAACTTACTACCTCCTTAAATATTTTTGTCTAACCACAATTATAAACCTGAACCTATTAGACAACAGATGGTTCAAGAATTAGTTCACCACGTTCAAAACGACCCAGATCCAGGTCCAACTGTATACTCAACTCTTGACCTGTAATCATCTCAGCCAACACAATTCCTACCATTGGTGCAATCATAAACCCATGACCACTAAAACCAACGGCCAGATAAAGGCCTGTAACTTCAGGAATCTCACAGAGAATTGGTTGACGATCTGGTGTAATATTATACAGACCAGACCATTGGCGAACTACCCGTAGATGCTTTAATGGAGGAAGAAGCCATGTCGCTTTATCAGCCATCTCCTCCAAAAACTCCCAGCTGTGACGAATGTTAAAATCCCGTGGTTCATTGGGATCACCAAATCCCATAATAAAACTACCATGAGGACTCTGCTGACAGTAGATATTATAAGAGAAAGACATAACCATCGGGCCTTGCAGTGGCTCAACGGGTTCAGTTACCAGAATCTGATGCCGTTCGGAATAAACCGGTATCTCTATTCCTACCATTTCGCCAATAAGCTGTGAATATCCTCCCGCAGCATTTACCACTTTTTCGGCAGAAATGAATCCGCGGTTAGTCTCCACACCAACTATTTTTCCTTTTTCCTGCTTAATTCCAATAACCTCAGTATAGGTATTAATCTCCACTCCCAATCGTTTAGCTGCATCTGCATAAGCCTGAGTGACCAGAAACGGATTGGCATGACCATCAGTTGGACAAAAAGCTCCACCCAATAATTTATCGGTATTCAGATAAGAAACAATATCTTTAGCCTCTTCAGGTGTGACCAATCTGGATGGAATATCTAAACTATGTTGTAATTCAATATTTTTCTTAAACTGGGTCATCTCCTTTTCAGAATATGCTAAAAGAAGATAACCTTCCTGTTTTAATTCAATATCTCTTTTGGTCTCCAAGGTCTCATTCATATTTTCAAAGATCTTCATGCTTCCTTTAGCCAGTCGGCAATTCATCTCAGTTCCCCACTGTTGACGAACCCCTGCGCCACAGCGGCCGGTCGAACCAGAAGCCAGATAATTCTTCTCCAACAAAACAATATCTTTGACCCCTAACTTCGCTAAATTATATGCGACCGAACAACCAACAACCCCACCACCAATGACAACTACAGATGCTTTATTTTTCATGATCTTCACCTACCAACTCACCCAGTTTGATACCTCCAACTGGCGGACGATGGGTGGGAAGCAAAATCTCCTCCATACTTCGACCTGTTGCAGCAGCTATTTCCCGGGCAATTATCTGACTGCAGGTCTTTCCCTGACAGGGACCCATTCCACAGCGGGAGATACGTTTTATCTCATCCAGAGATGTAAAACCCTCTTTGATAAGTTCACGTACTTCACCAAGGGTCAAATCTTCGCACCGACAGACGATGGTTTTATCATCCATTATTTTGACCCCCCTACTTGTATATTTCGAACTTCCATCAAGTATTCTTTGGGAACTGCAACTCCTATAACTGCAGTCTTATCCTGAACTTTACCATCCCGTACTTCGACTATTTTACCTTTGCAGACCTCATGTCCTTCCCGGTTCAATGCTGCGACTTCATCACCCACTACAGGACGTGGTAAGAATTCATATGGCATCTTGACAACACCATACTCTTCATCATAAGTCTGATCGAGAACGAAAATAGCCAGACCAGGACAATTACTAATACATAAAGCACAACCGTTACATTTATCGAAATCCACATAGGGGATATCGTTAATATCAATCAATTCACTAATAGCTCCACGTTTACAACTATGGTAACAGGGGTCACAGGGAATCTCCTGAAAACACTCTACCACAGCCACAGGACCTTTAGCCAATCTTTCAGCTGTTGGCATTTTGGATTCCAAATCCTGTTTTGTTGGAATTCCGGTGGACTCTAGCATCATGCACCCCTCCTTGTCTTCATAATTCCTGCTCTGATCTTCTCACCAACAGGACCACTGCGTAATACCTGGAGACTGGTCAAAATTTGATCCCGCTTTTCAAGAATAGGATCTCCGCCATATCCCAGGTCATGGGCTGCACTAATTCCAGCTAACTCTCCTTCAAGCATTGCTGCTGTGGCTTCCTCAACTCCAGCAGCATCTCCAGCTACATATATACCACCGACTGATGTTTGTAAGTTATCATTCCGCACAGGTACATGACCACCCAATTCAGGTACATAAACCATCTCACATTCAGCCTGCCATAACAACTCAACAAGTGGACTCAAACCTACTGCCAGACAAATAGCATCAACATCCAACTCCTGTTCTGTTCCTGGAATATGCTGCCATTTATCATCCAATTTACAGATAATCGCTCTCTCAACTTTGTCAGTTCCGTGAGCAGATTTGATGGTATGTCCAGTCAAAATCGGAATGCCCAGACGCCGAACTTTAGAAGCATGAACCAGATAACCTCCTATTTTGGGACTTCCCTCAATAATTGCTGCGACATCAACTCCAGCCTGCATCAATTGATAAGAAACTATAAGCCCAATGTTACCTGCTCCAACCATCAATATTCGCTTAGCTGGCACAATACCCGAAACATTCATCAAAGTTTGCACTGCACCAGCACCATATATTCCAGGTAAGTCGTTATTTTCAAAAGGTAAAAACTTTTCATGAGCACCAGTGGTTACAATGATTATGTCTGCTTTTATTTTCTGCATCTTTTCATTTACTAACACTGTAACAACCCCATCTTCATAATGCCCCAAAGCTGTTGCAGATAAGAGCACTTCTACATTCTCAAGTTCCTCAATTTTTGCTAACAGGTCATCTGCAATCTTAAACCCTCTAGTTCCAGCATGTTCTCGCTTAGAGCCGAAGAAACGGTGAGTCTGTTTGATTAACTGGCCGCCCAAAAAATCATCTCTCTCTACCAGGACGACCTTTGCCCCTGCCTCACCAGCCCGGATTGCTGCTGCTAATCCCGCCGGTCCACCACCAATTACCAGAACTTCAGTAGATTTCACTAGTATCACCTTTCCCTTTTTGCTCTTCTACTCTCATCCCTTCTTTGACTTTGGTAACACAAATTTTGACATTGGGGATTCCATCGACCTTCATCAAACAAGATGAACAGTTACCAATTGCACAGAATAAACCTCTAGCCCGATGGAACCTCTGGCTTTCGCTAAGCTTGCGAATACCAGCCGCGTGGAGGGCTGCTGCTACCGTCTCTCCTTCATAACCCTCAACAGGCTGTCCATTAAAGGTAAAACTCACCTTTTCCCCCCTTGAAAACTCAAGGATAGGATGTTGCTCCAACCTCATCCGCATTGACCTCCTTCCCTTAATGGCTGCTCTGTTTTAGCAGGATTTTCATAGGCATAACTACTGCATTCTCAGGTGCATATACCTTAACTGTAATACTAGAGTTTCGACAAAGTTCGCTACCTCTATTCTACCACTTTTTTAGCTATAACAAAAGATGCTAAGTTTACTACTTACCACAAACGTTGACAAAGGGTCGTTTATGCCTATGTGATAATTGTAAAGTGATTTTAAAAAGTAAGACTATTAGAAATATTCTTCAAAGAATATTTCGCCACCATTCGCCCATAACCTGCCTACAGCGAATAATTTTTATAATTTTATTACTTTTCCAAGTATTTTTATTGGGATAAGCACTGATAGTTCTCCTAAACAATACAATGATACAAAAGACTTTTAAGGAGGTTTTGTTATGTCCTGCGATGATAAAAAGAAGCATAAAGACTGTGAAGATTACTGTTCAAAAGATTATAAAGACTGCAAACCTGATGACTGCAAATTCATGTATAATATGCCCTGTATGATGAAACCAATAATTATGTGTCACTATCACTATTTTATGCGTCCAAGACCATATTTTATGAAACCATGTCCTACTACTTATCCCTATCCAATGCCCATGCCTATGCCAAATTGTCGATGGTACACTGTAAGACGGGGAGATACTATGTATAGTATCGCACAACAAAATAATATTCCATTAAATGTTTTAATCAATGCCAACCCACAAATTCCAAATCCTGATCTCATTTATCCAGGTCAAAAAATCTGTATTCCCATGCTGATGGGAGTTGAACAACCAGAACAGCTGCCGATGATGCCACCCATACAACAGCAGCCGATCACGCTGCCATACACTCCACCAATTGGAATGCCGATAATGCCACCAATGATGCCACCCACTGGAGCACCTGTAATGCCGCCTATACAGCAACCTACTATGCCGCCAATGACTCCACCCACTGGAGCACCTGTAATGCCGCCTACACAGCAACCTACTATGCCGCCAATGATGCCTCCTACAATGCCAACACCTGTTGCTCCAATAATCGAAAGCCCTATGGCAGGTTGTACATGGTACACTGTTAAAAAAGGAGATACCATGTACAAAATCGCTCAAAAAAATAATATTTCTCTCAATGCACTGATTGCTGCCAATCCACAGATTCAGAACCCTGCTCTAATCTTCCCGGGTCAAGAAATATGTATCCCAACAGGTGGTGGAGGGGGAGGTACTGGTACCGGCGGATGTACATGGTATACTGTTAAGAAAGGTGACACCATGTATAAGATCGCCCAAAGTAATAACATCTCTCTCAATGCACTGATTGCTGCCAATCCACAGATTCAGAACCCTGCTCTAATCCACCCAGGTCAAAAAGTCTGCATCCCTATGGGAAGCGGTGGTAGTAGTGGTAGTACCAACAATAGTGGTTGTATGTGGTACACTGTTAAAAAAGGAGATACTATGTATAAAATAGCTCAAAAACATAACATCTCTCTCGATACATTGGTTACTGCCAATCCACAAATTGAAAATCCCGAATTGATTCGTCCAGGCCAGAAAATTTGCATTCCAAATATGTAATAATCGCCCTATCTGGGCGTTTTTTTTTTGAGTAACTAAAACTCATATGGCCAAGAAGATAATCAGGAGCCAGATTAAGATAAAAAATCGCCCTTATCGAGCGATTTATGAGATCAATTCTAATATATAGTTAATTTTTCCTCAGTTTAACATCAATCGATTAATAATAAACTATTGTACCAATCAGATTTATCCCCGACAATTATCCAATGTTATGCGTAACGGTAACACAAGCTTCTTCAAACAATTTTTCCGCACTAATCATACAGATTTCAAATGAAAAACTAAGATCATTAATGATAGAATAGGGTTTATTGATATACAATTTGTGTTTGTAATTAAATATTTCCTGAAATGAAATCTGACTATAATCTGCATAGCTAACCTGAAAAAATTCTCTGGATAATTTTTTTGCAATTTTGTGAACCCTATTCTCATACCTTAGATGTGGCAATATTTCTATTTTTAGGTTCTCACAATTATGGGCTGTGCAAAAATAATCGCAGAGAAAATGTAAGACCACCCCCAACTCCTCACTAAAGTATTCCAGATTATTGATGGGGTCAATGTTACAAACCTTTTCCCACTGTTTGTAAAACTGGTCTATCTTCTCATCCTTAAAGTGTGAGATTTGTGTTTTTACAAAATCCGGTTTAACACTTCCCCATACCAGGTGCCTTCTTGACAACTTGATTCCCAACTTTTCTTCTAATCGTTGATGTACCATCTTCGCCAGCAATCTGTGGGTAAATGAGTTCATAATAACCACCTCATCATTTTCTCTTACTTATATCATAACAATTTTTGTCGATGGTTATGTTAGAAGAAAATTGCCCTGCTGTAAATTTTCCACTACTTTTTATTGAAACTAGCATTTATCTAGCGATTAATCAAACATAGGGTAATTTTTACAAACAACAATTACTAATTTTACCATAAAAACAGGCATTCTCAAAGAATTTAAAAACACCTGTCTCATCCTGTCATCTAATCCTTAACTAAATATGACCCTTGTTCTGAATCTTTATCCAGTTTTATAAGATTTTCTGTCAATGTCGTAAAAGTATCATCATGGCTGATGATAAAAATTTGTTCAAAGTAATTATCCTCTTTCTCCCTAATGGATGCTATTGCCTGGGCAATATTCAAACGACGATATTCATCCAAATGGGTCGTTGGCTCATCAAAAAAACCCAGACGAACTGCACTAAACTTCCGTAATAGAGCCAGGCGAATTGCGAAAGCCGCACTCATCTGTTCACCACCAGAAAGTTGTCTAAACACTCTAGTGCGCTGCTTATCCTGCAAATTAACCTGATAGTCCTTCTCCCAGACCAATTGTACATTCTCTCCCGAAAGTTGACGATAAATCTTCGTAGCTTCATAAGAAATAAAATGCAAGAAGACATAAGCTATCTCCTGAGCAGAAGTATTATACACATTTCGAATAAAATTTAACAGTTCAAAAGCTTTTTTTAAACTGGACTCTTCTGCTTCCCTGTCTTTAATCTGTTCTTTAATCTTATCCATCTCCCGTAATTTGTCTGCTAACTCCTGTGATCTACGCTCCCCTTCGGTCAGTAAGGTCTCAGCCTGTGAGATCTGACGATTCATCTTCTCTGCCTGTTCTTCAAAATCTACAAGCTTTTGCTGGTCATAAGATTCTCTCTTAATCAATAGTTCAGCTTCAATCTTCGCTAATTGTATGGTTATCGTATGCAGTTGTTCAGCAAAACGTTCCCTCATCTGCAATAGATTGTCCCACTCCAGAGCTTTCTGTTGATTGGTCAGATAGATATTATTACCCGCTTCCAACTCAACCATCTTCTCCTTAGACAGCTTTAATTCTCCCTTAATATCACCATAATTCGCCAGAATATCAGTATATTCAGTAATCTTTGCTAAGTCCTCTGTAAGTTTTCTCTTATCCTTTACTAACATTTTCTCAAGATCTGTCAGCCTATCAAGCTGTTGATTAATCTCTTTACTTCTTTCCTTTAATTGTTGAATTTTACTGGTAAATTCAGTTTTACGTCGATTAAGTTCTTCTTTTTTTGATGAAGTCTTCTTTTCCTTTGCCTGTACTTCATTCTGGGAAATTGTTAGCCAATTGGCTACAATATCCAGTTGGACCTTAAGCACAGAGGACTGTTCAAACAGTTCCAGAGGTAGAAATTCATCAAAGCTCAGTTCATGAACTTCTGCCAGATATCCACCTTTCTTTACTTCATGCAAAATCTCATAAATTCCACGAATAATAGTATAAATCTTCTGGGCCAGCTCCAAACCCCGTGCCCTCACATCTGCCAATTTATTTCTTTGACGAACAAGCTCCTCCTCTAAAGATAGCAGTACTGCCAGTTGTTCAACCTTCTCCCTCAACTGCAGCAGTTCATCTGCAAGCTTAGCTTTAGTCTTAAGAGACCTTGCTCGCTCATCATTTAACTTCTTAATCCGTAAAGCAAAATAATCTTTCAGATTTTGACCTTCAATAGTCTGACAGACTGTCTTTAAAAGAGGGCAGAGACCATCACCCACTTTTGCCATATTATCCTCTTCATTTTCTATTCTGGTCTCAACAGCTGAGATTGAATGATTAACTTCCGCCAGTAATCTCTCTACAGAACTTATCTTTGTGACCTCTTGCTGTAATTCAGCAAGCCCGCTCAGTCTGTCTTCAAACTCTGCTATCTCCCCGGTAATTATCCTTATCTCATCCAGACGATCCTCCAATTGCCTGATCAGCTCTTTCGACTCCTGATATGCCTGAGTAATCTCCTGTAGACTACCACCAATCTTCGCTGCCTTTAATTCTTCTTCTGCAACAAGCTGTAATTCCCGCTTAATACCCTCCAGAGGATAACTATATTCCTCTAACTCTTCCTGACGACGATCATATTCCTGCAACAGAATTTCCCGGTTTTTAACAATATTTTCTTCTCTGGTCGTTAACTCCTTCTCCATGACTGCTACCTGTGTCTCCAGATCCCGCTTTTCTATAGTTAACTGTTCCTGAATCTCCAACTGTTTTTCCAATTCATCAATCTTCTCTTTATACTGCAGATAGACCTGGTGAACCCCTTGATATTGTTCAACCAATTCTCTGGATTTTCGACTGACTTCAATCTCTTCTGCAAGAGTTATCTGCCGTTCAGTCAGTTGTTTTTCCTGTTCTTTTAACTTTAATTGCTCATTCTCCCGGACCTGGATTAATTCTTTAAGATCTTTTAACCCCTGAATCTCTGTTTTTATACCTACAAACTGGCTCTGCTTTTCCTCCAGAGTTTCCTTGACCAGAAGTAATTTTTGCTCTGCTTCCCTGAACAACCTTTGTGTCTCTTGATATGTCTCAACTCTGGTTCTAAGCTTAATCAATTCTTTTTCCAGGTCATCCAGCTGATTTCGTAAAATAGAAGCCGACTCAGAACTCTTCTGATAAGCAGTCTTATAACTATCCAGCATAAATATTCGTTCAAAGTACTCTTTCCGTCCGGAAGGAGAACGCAGAAAAGGCTCTGTAAAAGTTCCCTGATTTACTCCGATAATTCGTTCGAAGAGTTCAGCAAGCGTAATATTCTGTTCCACACCCATAATTCTGGCAAGGGTAAAGTTCACATCTTCCGCAGTATGAGTCTCAATAGCCTCATCAGTCTGATAGTCAAAGATGACCCATCCCCTGGTTCCCCGTGAAGTAAAGTGACGTTCAATCCGATATCTACAGCCATCAACTTCAAAGTCAACCATAATGCTACCATTATTGGCTCCATGGGAAAGGAAATCCTGAAAGTTATAATCTTTATTCAAATACCCGAATAGAGCAAAACCCACGGATTCGATCAATGTACTTTTACCGGCACCATTACGTCCGGCAATCACATTTATCCCATCATTAAAACAAATCTCTTCCTGTTGATAACTTTTCACATTCTCCAGAGTCACTTTAAGAATCTTCACTAATCTCACCTGCCATCTGCATTACTTTGGAAAGAACTTCTCCGGAAGATACACCTGTTAATAGATCTTCTTTTAACTCCAGAATCAGGTTTACCAGATCACTGCCCAGAGATCGAAAAGTAGAGCGGTCATTAACCTTTTTCAGTAATACTTCCCGTTCAATAGTTTCCCGATCCAAAATTTCATTCTGAGTAGAGATGCTAAAATGAGGTAGATTTGCTCTTAGCTCCAATTCCAGAATTATAGGCTCACAGATCTCAGTTACCTCTGTTCTGATCCGCTCCTCATCTATTTCCAGAACGTCAAACTCAATATCACCTTTGACAATCAACCGTAACAACAGTTCCTTTAGCTCACCAACCTGTTCTCTAACATCTGAAGCGATCTTCTGATAGACCACCTCTGGAGTATCGACTCCTGTGACATCAACAACAATAATTTTGGCTGAGCGTTGTCTTCCAGATATATGTTCCACCTTTTGTAGCTGCCCTTCAATCATCTCCACATAGAAAAATCCCTGCTTATGATCTGCTTCATCAAGTCGACAATGTTCGATAGAACCGGGATTGTGACCCCAAAAGTTACGATAATCTTCTGTTTCGGTAATCACAAACTCTGACGATTCTTCCATCTCCTCAGTACTCACCGCCAGTAGGTCAAATAGGCTTAATTGACCTTTCGGCAGAGAAGCATCTTCAGCTGTCGTAGTATCAACCTTTTGACTGGCTAATTTGTCAACAACATAACAATTATGACCATGCCCCAGAGCCAGATAGCTGACTCTTTCTTTTAAACATGCTACATCACTTTTGGGAATACTTCCGATCAAATCCCCACCCATCCTGCCAACCATCGAGTGTAGAAGGAGAATATTTTGTTTATCATCCGGTAATGATGGTGCCAGTTCTGCCAGTTTACTTCCGGCAGCTCTCCCCAAATAACCCATACCATAAATTCTAATATCTTTTGTCAGATCCAGATAACAACCACTACAGTTATCCCGATCATAAGGTTCAACAATCAGTTTCCCCCCTTTGAAATCAGGTTTAAGTAAAATAATATAACTCCGATGCGCCAGATATGATATCCAGGATTCTTTATCCCGCAAAAAGGCTTTATCATGATTGCCCTCTACTGCAATAACCGGAATCTCTGCTCTGCGTAAAGGTTCCAGAATCTCAACAGCCTGTTTCAAAGTGCGGGCATTAATATTCCGTTTATCAAACAGATCGCCAGCAATTAGAAAAAAATCCACTTCCCTCTGCAGAGCTTCTTCCACCACATAACGAAAAGCATTACCAAAATCCTCAAACCTTTGATCCAGGTTATTCTGATTCTTTCCCAGATGAATATCAGCACAATGAATAAATTTTACCATTCGGTTCCACCTCACTTTAACCAATATGATTGAAAACCAGGGGATTAGCCCTGGTTTATGCATTACAATCTATTAACAGCTGTATCCAAATATCCAATCTCCTAATTACGCCCCTTCTTCCCTTTCTTCTTTCCACTAGCTTTCTGTCCCTTTTTATCCTTCTTTTCTTTTAGACCTTCCAAATATTCCTGAGGATCTACCACTTTATTCTTATACCTGACTTCAAAATGAAGATGGGGAGTAAATGCATAACCCGTACTACCTACATAACCGATCAAATCACCTTTTTTGACCATTTCTCCGGATTTGACAGTAATATTACTTAGTTGACCATATACAGTACTCCAGGCCTTATCATGAACAATCTTCACCATGTTTCCATAGATGGAATAAGGCCAGGCAGTCGCCACTTTACCATCTTGCACAGCATAGACAGGAGTTCCCCAGGATTGTGCAAAATCAATCCCTGCGTGGAACACTCCAAAAGGAATAAACTCATGCTGTTCTTCGACCGGAAGTGGATAGATCGGACCTTCAGGATTATCATAATACCGTTGTGGATTAATCCGAAAGATAATCAGAATAATCATAATAAAGACCAGTGCTGATTCAATCTCTTCCACCTGAACATTAGCAAACGGTGCAAAAGGAATCATCACATAAGGATATAGAGCAACCGCTATCAGATAACTCAAAGCTACAATAATTACGACCCGTAAAAGGCCTCCAAAAACAATAAATTTTTGAACAAAAGTCTGCCAGAAAAAAACCACATTAGCCAGAGCAAAAGAAAGAACCAGAATCAAAACTTCCCATTTAATAAACACCGGAATTCCCAACCATGGGTTAATTCCAGATTTGAAAGCCTGAACAATGGTCACCGTCAAAACCGATAATACCAAATAAGAAGTAAGATAAGTAATCCAACCAAACGTCGAAACCATAATCTCCCTATACGTACGTTTCATTATAAGTCACCCCATTTTTCATCAACTTCCATCTTTAGGAGATAGGACATAGCCCGAAGCTAAACTAATTATATAAGTTTTCGTCGGGAAATGCAATAAAATCAACCTATCTTTCTAAATATCTAAGTTCCATGACTCCCCCTTCTATAAGTGAGAGCTGCCTTGTTCTACTTCAGGTGGTTGAATCCCAAGCTGAACGAGTTCACTTTGTGCCCAAAACAGTTTGTGCAAAAATCTATACAGCATCCGTTTATTTCGCATCTTCCTTCTCCTGATTTTTCAAAAAAGTAAAATTAGTTAATCGAAGAATAAATATTCCCCCAAAGAGAATCAGACCAAAGATCGAATACAACACCTTATCAGAAGAAGTAAAAATATGATACATAAAAAAGAGAAGAATCGCCTGTGATTCATTCAAATATTTCCGATAACAGACCAGAGTAATTAGAATCGATATCCAGACAAGTACTGCAAATTCCAAAGGTAACTGTAAGTAAGTAATGATTATAGGAATAACGTACACCATTCCGACCAGCCAGGAAAGGTGACTTCCGGGAACCTGCCCCAGACGCTTATTGAGAAAATAGACATAAACCAGATATCCTCCCTGGAGAAGGAATAATCCCACAGTGGTCTGCCAACTAATTTCCCACAATAGATATACGACAATGAAGGCACATATCATTAGACTTCCCACAATCTGACTCTGACGAAGATTAGCCTGAGCATTTTTACTATCAACCATTTTATCCACCTTTCCTTTGTTAATTAAGTGAATTTCATATTTTCAACCCAGAAATATTAAGCTTCTTTGTGCTCGATTTCAACTTTAAATCTTATTCTATATCTTCCTTCTATCTTTCAAAATCGGGCACAGTGCCGATATACCACATATAGCTCCTCAACTGATATATCTCCAGACCCAATCAAAATATTCATTTCATAAAAAAGACTCCTTCTCTGATAGTTTCAGTAGTACTTAAATCATATCAGAAATCGGAGTCTTTTTCCAGATAAATTTACTATTTTATCTTTAACCTCTTTTAACTAAAATTAACTATAATTATATCTGAATTTAGTACAGGGTATCAATTAAACTTACTGCTTCATCAAAAATATAGGTCAAAATATCTCTAATTAAAATGATATATTCTTTTTACTAATCGATAGATCGCTATTGCCAGTTTTCTACCAATCCTACTCTTAAAACTTGCTGCAAACAAGGGAGAGTGATACTTGATTTTGTAATATAATTCTGGATAATTCCTCTTCAAATCATCCCATAATTCACTATGCATTTTAATGCTTTTCTGACTGTCATCTATAAATAAAAGAATAGAAGTTATAGCCACCATCATTGACAAATGATTTGTCATGTAACTGGCCAATTTTACTTCTTTCGTTTTTATTTCCTGGATATCATGCGTTTGGAGCATCATCTTTGTAACTAACCACTGCTGTGATACGCGTCTGACCATTACCTGTTCATTGACAGATTGGTCAGAACGACCTATATGATAGCGATATAAATCTTGATTCATGTAATAAATGCTCTGCACAAAAGGTAAGGGATGATACACATAGAGATTGTCAACATAAAAAGTATGCTTCGGTAAATCAAGCTCACTTTCCTTCAACAATTCTGTCCGATAGATAACCGAATGCATCAAAATATACTGTGATATACGAAATCTCTTACAATTCTGCCACGAAAATACTTCATTTTGGGGAAATACGTTGGTATAATTCATAACTGTACTGGTATTATCGAGTACATGTTCATATACATAATTACTTATAATAAGATCTACATATCCTTTTTCTTCAACAAAGATACGCAATTGCCTCAGAATCTTTTTCATGGATGAGACATCCAACCAATCATCTGAATCCACTACTTTAAAATAATAACCACTGGCATTATTAAGACCATGAATCACTGCATCCCCATGACCGCCATTCTCCTTATGAATGACTTTAATAATATCAGGATATTTACTTGAGTAAGAATCACATATATCCGGGGTTTCATCTGTCGAACCATCGTTTACTAATATTATTTCTATATCTCTACCACCCGGCAAGAGGCTCTTTATACAGCGTTCTAAATAATCGGCTGAGTTATAACATGGTACAGTAAAAGTAATCAGTTTCACACACTTACCCTCCCAATCTTTTCAAAAAGTTTCAGAGCATTAGCTACAACGACATCCATATTATAATATCTATATTCTGCCAATCTCCCCAGACAATAAAGGGTGCTATATCCTTCAGCTAATTTCTCATATCGTTGGTATAGTGTTCTACTGTTCTCTGCTGGTATGGGATAATAGGGGATATCTCCTTTACCAGCTATGAATTCTCGGGGAAATTCTTTGACTATTGTAGTATGGCTTTCCAACTTTTGCCCAGTAAGACGTTTATACTCCGTAATTCTTGTATAGTCTTTATCTACCGGATAATTGACTACTCCGTAGTCCTGATAGTATTCCAGAGGATACGTCTCAAAACTAAAATCAAGGGTACGATATGGTAAGGGACCATATCGATAAGCAAAAAGTTCATCAATTGAACCTGTATAGATAACAATACCCTCAAACAACTTATTATTAAAATAAATATTGTTGTCTGACAGAGAAATAAAAGCTGTTGAATCTATACTAAGTTTTAGATCAATTCTATTGTGATTTAATAATCTATGAAACATCATGGTATAGCCATCTTCCGGCACACCTTGCCAGATATCCTGAAAATAATGATTATCATATGAAAGAAGTATCGGGACTCGCTCAAATGTAGAGGAATCCAGTTCATTAAAATGATCTCCCCACTGCTTGCGGGAATAATAATCAAAATAACTGTTATAAACATATTCACCAATTTTGGTAAGCTCTTTATCCTTACTCTGACGCAGTTCATTAATTGTTATCTTTTCTCTATTTTCAAAAGTAGATTTTAATTTATCTTCCAGGAATCTTGATTTTTCGCCAAAAGACCTCTCCAGAGCAGTAAAATTAAAAGGTATCGGCATTTTAATTCCATGAATATCAGCAACTACCCGATGTTTATATTCTCGCCAATTAGTAAAACGTGAAAGATAATTAAATACTTCTCTATCACTTGTATGAAAAATGTGGGGGCCATAACAATGAACGAGTATAGAAGCATTATCAAAAAAGTCATAAGCATTACCACCGATATGGTTTCTCCGTTCGAGTACCAATACCCGCTTCTCCAGCTCTGCAAATTGACGTGCTGCCACAGCACCAGCAAATCCTGCACCAACTACAATCACATCATATTGCTGTATCCCCATCGTATACTCCTTTCTATAAAACATTGTACATGTTTATATAATGCATATTCGTTAGTTTATCTAAAAAAAAATCTATGATTCTGAAGGATCTTTAGTCTTCTTCATAATTACTAATTTCATCATTGGATAGATAATTACAACCTGAATCATTATATTGACAACATTGGTAATATTGGCTGCCCATAAACTTCCGAATAATGCGATCAAAGGTGCCATCAGCAAAGTTGGTACATACAAACAAATAAAATATACAACCAGTACAGTTATAAAATATAGGATTATGCCTTTACTCAATTTGTTATTGGCAGCAAAGACCAGCTTGCGTTGTACAAAAAAATTAACGGTCTGTGCACAGGCAAAAGCAAGTAAAAACGCCAAAAAACTACCAAGACCACCGTTTGCTATCGAATAATCAAAAATCCACAAACGAAAAGGAATATCAGATAGCGCTCGAAAAAATAGACTGTTACTTAAATTGAGAATCAGGAAGTTTGTAATTGTGGCGATGTTTGATAATAAATTAAACATAATAAACTCGTAAATATTGGGATAATTCGCCTGAAATTTTTTGACTATTGTCATTCAATTATACCTCCTGTTCTTCATATTGGAGCTTACTATCCAATTCTCTGATTTTTTTCCGTTTTTTTGACCATGAAACTATAAAATGACCGAGTCCCCGAAGAAAATGACCATTTACCATCTCAAGCATATCGTCAACCATATTTACATCTACAAATCCCCCCGACATTTTAGCTATTGCGCGAAAGGGCATATTGAATAAATATAAAATATTCAAATTAGGCTTACCTTTTCTCTCTGATCTTGTTTTGATTTTATTCATTATTTTATAAACAAGCCTTGCTATCCAACCATCTGCATAATATAACTGAGAAATAGAATCATTTCTTCCAAGAGGCTGACCGGTATCCCATTTAGTCCGTGGTATTTCATGACCCAGTAATATTTTAAATACTTCATTATCAACATTTTTAATATTAGCACTATAATAATCAGCCAATTTTTCAGGATCATATGGATTAACAAAATCTGTCCCTTTAACATTAATGAATCCTTTTAATCTTATATCTGTAGAAGAAGCTCCGACCAATATTTCATATTCACCACTTTCAATTTCAAAACTTTTACTTCTAACACTATAAAATCGGAATGCTTTGTCATCAAGGGGAATTTCTATAGTTTTACTCTCTCCCGGCTCAAGAAATACCTTTTTAAAACCTTTAAGTTCTTTTTTGGGACGAAAAACCTCGCTATTCTTAAGTCCTATATACAGTTGAGCAATTTCTGCTCCGGCGACCTTACCAATATTTTTCAGAGTAAAGCTAACTTTGGACGGTGAACATAATAAGTCACTATATGAAAAGCCAGTATAGCTTAATCCAAAACCAAAAGGAAATCGAACAGGAATATTGGCAGTATCATAATAACGATACCCCACATATATAGACTCGCGGTGTTCAACGGTTTTCTCATGTCCGGGAAAATAATTATATGCCGGTGTATCTTCATAGTTGACCGGAAAGCTTTCGGTTAACTTACCGCTGGGGCAGATTTTACCGGTAAGCACATTGACGATAGCGCTTGCACCTGCCTGTCCCGGAAGACATACATATATTAATCCACTACATTGATCTATCCATTTCATCTCTACAGCAGAACCACCACATAAAATAACGATTATCTGTTTATTTACTTGATTAAGTGCTTCCAGCAGCTCAATCTGATTCTTATTTATCCGCATATTTTTGCGATCCATACCTTCAACCTCTATGCTTTCGTCCAACCCTAAATAGAGCAATACTACATCAGCTTTTTCAGCAAGATTACAGGCCGCATTCTTCAAATTCTCATTTTCTTTTCCGAGTCGTTCAAAACCTTGCTCATATCCAATCATCTTCAAATTACTTTTTTTGATTGCTTCTACTCCATTCTCCAGTTTGGTAGGTGTTACCATGCTAGAACCGGCTCCCTGATATCGACTTTGGGCTGCAAAATCTCCGATTACTGCCACTCTAGTATCAGATTCAAGGGGTAGAATATTGTGATCATTTTTTAATAAAACTAAAGAATTTTCAGCAGCTTGTCGTGCTTTCATATGATGTTCATCTTTATCAAATTCACCCTTCAAATCCTGACTTTTTGACTTAATTTTAAATACTACATCCAAAAATTGATCTACCCGTTTATCAAGGATTTCCATGGATAGTCTGCCATCTTTTACAGCCTCTATTACCTCTAAATCACTATTATTACCAGTAGTAGGCATCTCCAAATGACTTCCTGCTTTGACACCTTCAATATGATCATTACTGCCGCCCCAATCAGTTACTACAAAACCCGCAAACCTCCACTCATCTACCAGTATTTCCTCCAGGAGATGATAGTTCTCATTTGCATATATTCCATTTATCCGATTATAAGAGGTCATCAGAGATTTAGGACTACCTTCTTTAACCGCTATTTCAAAACCTGTAAGATATATCTCTCTTAATGTCCGCTCATCAAGTACAGTATCTATTGTCATCCTCAACAATTCCTGATTGTTAACCGCAAAGTGTTTAGGACAGGCAGCTATACCAATACTTTGAATACCCCTTATATAAGCAGCTGCCATCTTTCCAGATAAATAGGGATCTTCACTGAAATATTCAAAGTTCCTTCCACACAAAGGACTTCGTTTAATATTAAGTCCGGGACCCAAGAGTATATCGACTCCCCTGGCAACAGCCTCTTTACCAAGGAGTTTTCCAATCTTTTCTGCCATTTCCTGATCCCAACTATTTGCTATTGTAGCCGATGTAGGAAAACATGTTGCGGGAGAACCTGCATGTAAACCCAGATGATCTACTTTGTCATCTTGACTTCTGATTCCATGAGGGCCATCTGATAAAGTTACAGATGGTATATTTAATCTTTCTATATCCTGCGAATTCCAGAAATCCTTCCCGGAAAGCAGTATGGCTTTTTCTTCCAGAGTCATTTGATTAATCAATTCTTTATATTTCACTAATATCACCTCATTAGAAAAATAGCCCATCCAGTGAATGGGCTATCCTCCATTTTTCCGATTAAAAACACCTATCTATTCAGCCACTACCCAGGTTTGTGAGACTGCATATAGAATGTTTTTCGAAGAACGTTGAAGATTTATTGTCATTCCTATCTCTCTATCACCGGACTTAGCAGTATTGAGTAAATCTTGAGATTTTCCATTTCCACCCTGCCAGGCTCCCATAACATCTAATGCAAGATCACCACCTGCATAACTCATTTGAACAGCATCCATAAAAGGATATACCATAGCATCTGTTATCACAGCCCCTTTGAAACCCCATTCATTGCGAAGTACTTCAGTAAGCAGTGAATAATTTCCACCTGCCCAGGTAGGGCCAACAAAGGCAAATGAGGACATAACTCCCAATGATCCGCCTTCTTTGACTGACATCTCAAATGGTTTTAGATATATTTCACGTATTGCCTGCTCATTGGCCCAGGAGAATAGATAGGAACGGTCATTTGATTCCCTCGTATTAAGTGTAAAGTGTTTAATAAAGGTAATGACCCCTTTCTCAGCTGCACCCTGTACTACATTGCTTGCGATAATACCAGCAAGTCTACCATCTTCACTGTAATACTCAAAATTTCTTCCGTTAAAAGGAGTACGGTGCACATTCATAGCCGGTGCATACCAACCACCATAGCCATGCACCTGTGCTTCATTGCCAACGCTGGTACCCATAATATGTGCGATATCTTTATTCCAGGTTGATGCCAAAACAACTGGAGTAGGGTAGGTAACACCCTTAGCATCGGTACCCATTATCGCACCAGAATAGGTTGAGGCACCAATTACAGTGGTTCCATCCGGGCTTAATATACGGGGCACGCCTAAACGATCAATAGATGCTATATTCCAGGCACCATTACCGCTAAGCGAAGCCATCTCTTCCAGAGTAAGCTGTGAAATAAATTCATCCCATTTAGGATCATCATAATCCAGACCAACCATCTCAGAAAACATGATCGGCTCTACTAATGTTTGACCATAAGCAGGCATATCTGCTTCGTTATAACCGAGATCTGCATCAGTAGGAGTACTTACTCCATCCAGAGCATCCAGAACCACCTGTTCTGCTATATAATCATCTATCTTAGGCCCAGTAAAAGCTCGACCATTCGGATCCCAACTTCTAGTCAGATAATCATCAGGACCCAGAGCATCATCAAAGTGATTCACAGCTGCCTGTAAATCTGTTGAACGTTTTCCATCATGTTCAGTGTTATATATAATATCTTCTGCAAGGGTATAGCTTCTGGAGGCGATTAAATCATGAGAATTATCCTGAAGCATGATTTCATAATCCCCTTCTTCCAACACATAACTGCCATAATTTTTATAATCATAAGAAGCCATCTCTTCAACAGGAAAAGTAAGTGAATAATATTCTGTATCACCTGGATCAATTATATTTGTCTTTTCAAAAGCAATCAGGTTGACAGTAGATTTTTCAATCTTACCTGTATATGGTGGGTTGTAATATATCTGTATAACGTCTTTACCCGGAACACTACCGGTATTTTTTACAGACACACGAACAGTTATCTCACCATCTTCTTCAACTAAAGAAAGCATATCTTTTTCAAAACTTGTATAGCTGAGACCGTATCCAAAGGGAAATATAACATCTTTATCATAGTCATAGCCCGGATCAGTATCATCTCTCGTTTCAAAATATTTATAACCTACATAGATACCCTCACTGTGTAGTTCAAAATAACCCTTTCCTTCAGGAGCATTTTCATAATGGAAGGAATGTTCCTTATAACTACCATCCGGATTTCTTTCCAGGTAAATTTCGTTAGCAGGAGCAGCCAGATTATCAGCAACCCATGTATCAGCCAGACGGCCTGATGGATTTACTGTACCATTTAGAATCCGGGCAAAGGAATTCATTCCCGCTTCACCTGGATAACCAATCCAGACAACACTTTTTATAGATGGATACTCATTAATGAAATCAAGTTCCATAACATTGGCAGTATTTAAAACAAGAATTACATTGTCGAATTTGTTACAGACTGCATCAACCATAGCGGCTTCTCCAGGTAATAGTTGAAGTTCAGGCACCGAAAAGTCAAATACCTCACCAGCACCACGCCCCAGAACAATTAATGCTGTATCAGAAAAATCGTATGCATGATCAAGAATTGTTCTACCATCATCATATAAATTATTTTTATTAAAAGTCTCAACTGGTAGTTCGGGAACTGTAATTCTGTAATCACTTTCTATAAACTCAGTAGCACTCCTATTAACAGGAGGTTCGGTAGATTCAATTGAAATTTGATCTGACTTAAAATAGTTATAGTATAAATTTAAAAGATCTTCATTTAAAACAAAATTACCTTCCGGTCCAGTAAGAGCTGTTTCTAGCTTAATAGCCTTTTCAACATTTGATGCTGATGAGCCCCCTGCATTATAAACAAGCTGAACACCACGCATCCCAAAAATATTGAGCTTTTGCTTTGCGTCCGAAGAAGTATCCAGAGGTAAAAAGTTATTTTCATTCTTCAAAAGTACAAACCCTTCATCAGCAATTACCTGTGTAGTATTACTGGCAGATTGAAAAGACATCTTCTGTTCTGGTGTGTCTGGAATAAATCGTGATATCAAATAAGCTCCAGAGTTAGTAATTACAAAAGCATAGACTAAAATTATTGCAACAAGTAATAACAGACCTGCCGCAACAAAAGGCCATTTTTTCTTCTTTTGAGTCTTATTCTTTCCCATTTTATTACTCCTCCTCATTCTCTTCTTTTAGTATCCTAAAGAAATACCTCTAATGACCAGATAAGACATTTCTTTTTCAGAATATAACCTCGTTAAGCTATCACATCCTTCTCTTATTATTTAGACGAAATCTTCTCTGTACCTCTCCTATTTATTTAGTGTTATATGGTAATTTCATCTATAGTCTAGCGTTTTTTCTAATATATCACTATTTATTATTAGGTTATAAAGTTTTATATAAAACAATAATCCCTTTTCTATATAATTGAGTTATCACACTACAATAAAAGAAAATTGGGATTTTATTATCAGAACCTATACCACTTCAACATTATTGATTAACGCTATAAACAACTATATTTATAGTCAATCAATCATAAATTGAATATTTCAGAAATTTTAATATTTCAGATTTATTATATACTTTCATTCTTAGTTTGGAAAGACGAACTTCGTAAACGGTAGTTTTATTTCGTAAATTGCATTCAAAAATTATTCTAACGATATAAATATACCAAAATGCGAATATATATAAATTTGCATAAAAAAAAACACCTCTATTCGTTTTCATGGCAAAATATATCAAACAACCAGAATACCATAAACGAAAGACGTGGATGTGTAAACTCAAAAACAATGTGATTTTCTGTCATCTATTTATGTGTGAACAGACTTTCATGATTTTTAATTTTCGCTTTCAGGAATAGGAAAGATTAAATCTAGCTCAAACCACTGATCTTTAGTATAGACTTTTGCAGTACCCCCATATTTCTCAGCAATATGGCGGATACTTTTTAACCCATAACCATGATATCTCTTGTCTTTTTTCGTAGTAACAGGAAAACCTTTTTCAAAATCCAATTCACTTTCAAAATAGTTTTCGAAACGCAAAATTATAAATCCCTGTTTTTGAAATACTGAGATATGAATTAAACGTTTCTCTTTGTCCACAATCATTTTTTCATATTCTATAGCATTATCCAGAGCATTTCCAAACACTGAACAGATATCTCTCACATCCATAAAATCCAGGAGAGAACCATTTACCACACAGGTAAGCTTAATATCGTGTTTTTGGCAATATAAGCTCTTACTGGTAAGCACTGTATCCAGTACTGAATTACCTGTTTGATTTTGTGCTTCATAATCTTTAATATCATTCTCTATAGAATCAAGCCATTCTTCCCGTTTTTTATTATCATTCTCAGCACGTAATGCAGAAATTTGGTGTTTAAGGTCATGATATTTGCGATTAATCATATCAATACTTTCTCGAGAATGCTTATACTGCACGTACTGATTATGAAGGACATTATTTAATGCTTCCAGTTCTTTTCTTGCACGAGCCTGACAACACTGGATATAATGGGCATATAAAATGGCATAACCTCCAGCATCTACTAATGTCCTAATTTTGAGTATTTCATGAGGGTATTGACTGCTAAATGGTGTATTTCCGAAAACAAAACTTATATTACTGATAAAAAATACTACACTACCTATAAAGACAGCACCGGTCAATTCCCAGGTATTTATATTAATTTGCCAATTATCAGACAAGTATCTCTTCTCCAATGCCCAGACGATCAAAAAGAATAGTACATACATGATAATAATTAGAAATGACTTTATCCAAAACCTAGTATCATCTTCTGGCCAGAAGAATCTATATATCTGCCATCCCAAAGAGGCAGTTAATTCAGCCAGAACAAATGCACGTACACAGTAATATCCAGCATCGCGAATACTGATCTGACATGAACTATAAATAAAAAAGAACATCATCAGAATTGCAATCATCATATTGGGAATCCAGAAGACAATAGGTGAATCTCCGGTCAGTACCATAAAACTAGACTGCAAAATTAATGCCACCAGAAATATAATAACCATTTTTTTCAATTTAAACCGATGGCGAAGTATCGATATATATACAATACAGGCTCCCCATTCAGCCATAGCGGTATAAATACGAGGTATTTCTGATACAGCATTATTCACTATACTACACCTCTCTCATATAATCGACCAAAACATCAAGAAAAGCGGTTCTTCTAGAGCGGCTCACTAATAATTTCTCTCCATTTACTATGGTGAATCTATCTCTCATACCTTCCACATATCTAAGATTTACTAAATAACAGCTATTACATCGAAAAAAACCTTCATCTTTTAATTCTTCTTCTACACTTTTCATGGTACCAGACACAGAATATTCACCATCTTTTGTGTGATAGGTAAGAGTATGATTCTCAATTTCTATATAATAAATGTCTTTAATATTTAATTTCTGTGCCCCTCCCTTATAAACAATGGTAGTATATTTATCAACATGACGGATAATACGGCTAATTCCCCGTTCCAAACGTTGAGTAAAATCAAAATATGAAATTGGCTTCAAAACGTAGTCCAGAGCATCAACCGCATACCCCTTGATAGCATATTGTGATGTTGTAGTAATAAATATAATCACAACTTCAGAATCAATCTTTCTAATTTTTTTGGCAGCCGTCATTCCATCCATATATTTCATCTTTACATCCATAAAGATTATGTCAAATTGCGCTTTATAATTATCAATAATTTGATACCCATCCGTGTAAAAAGTATAATTTATTTTTTTCCCATTTTCATTTGCATAGCGGTCCAGATATCCCCCTAGCTGATGTGCATATGAATCTTCATCTTCAACAATAGCTATGTTAATCATATGGGCATTCTGACCTCCCTTTAACTTATACATATTTTAACGTACTTCTGCAATTTTTACAACAATAATGAACTCGTTCAGCTAAAGCTGAATCTCAGGGCTTCAGATGAGGATTCAATCCCACCTGAAGTAGAACAAGGCAGTTCCCCCTTATAGAAGTGGGAGTCATAGAACTTAGATCTAAAAATGATTAAATATTACTTCTAGATAATTAATTAATATCCTGCTGATATAGTCATCGATATTATCCACATCAGCAGAACAGTGCAGCCAATAGCATCATCATTCAAAGATTTGATCTGCACACTAAATCCAACATCTGTTCAGATATTATCTCCAAATACAGCTTGAGTATCAAACCGATTCAAAACAATGAAATCTGTCTGTCTCCATCATCATTATTGAGTCGTTTTACCACCTTGATCTTTCCTTTCACCAAAAGCTCATCTTCCGGTTGATGGGTGCGATAATTCCTCAGAGCCACCTGTTTATTAAGGTTCGCATAACAATAACTGCATCCATGAGGACAGGTATCATATACTCCCAAATCTACACATTTCGCACATCCACATCCTTCACGGGTTGGAGAGACTGCAAATTCTTTGCCTAGCTCAAAAAGTTGGCTTAAGTATTCTCCGTCTATGCAGCGACCTCGCTTAACCTTACCACTGACAAGATAGTCATTACAGCAGCTATAAAGCTGGATGCCATAATTTTTCCCTATATTAGCTAGCTCATCTGCAAACTGCTGCTGCAACTGAAGATCTGATTCCATCAAGATAACTCCTTTTTTGGATTCCAATACCTGGAACGCCCGTTTGACTTTATCATAAATCGTTGCAAAACTAAAATAACATCTATTGGTATACCCTTCCAAAGCCCGGGCCAGCTCTTCGAACTGCTGGCGAAAAAATTCTGGTGGGGTGTGATTGGTCAAAACTATCGGATCAAATCTCCATTCCACCTGTTCCGGAGAAGTCCTGTCAGATAGCTCTCTGAACACCTTGATCATCTCCCCTACGGGTCGAACCCGCTCTTCAAAAATCCCACTTAAACCAGTGATTGTATAGTGAAAATATAGGTTATACTTAGCTTTTAGTTCATCCAGGTAAGGCAGCAATGGTTGATAGTTCTTTGAAATCAGGGCAAAGAGATCCACATCTTCAGGCTTTAAAGAGATCTCATAACCCTTAAAGTTAAATGGATTATAATAAACCGCCTTTCCCTCTCTAATCCGTCTCATGAACCATTCCATATAAAATGCAGCAATATCAGTCCGCCTACTGACAGAGATTATCACCTCAATCACCTTCTTTTAAAAAATTCTTCCTATATACTGATAGAGTCTATACAAAAAACAGGGTAGATAATCTGGAGAAATAATTTCTTTACCCAAATATTGTTCTGTCTTGGTAAAATCATATCATCTCCGAGCAATACTGTCCAGTATAGTCTGCTGCTCAATCATCGACCATGTTCTGTGCACAATATGTTTAGCTAAGGTAAAAGCTGCACCAAAATTGCCAACAGCTTGTTAATAAGATATAATCTAATTAAGTACTTTTTCCAATCTTTGATTTAACATAAATCTATTCAGATACTAACCAGTGATTGAAGACACCTGTTATGAAGAGGACTAATAGTTTAAACCAATGGTTATATTTATTAAAGAGAGGTGAATATCTATGTCAACCATCTACACATTTGGATATGCTGGTCATACTATTACAGAATTTTGCTCTCTGCTGAAAAGTCATCAGATTGACCTGATTATTGATGTCCGGAAACTACCTTTAGACAAAGCTTATCCAGATTTCGATAAGTTTAGTCTGATTTATACTCTACAAACAGAATGTGCAATAACCACATATCTGCATATCAAGGCACTGGGTTGTTCCGCAGAGATCGCAAGGCTCCAACAACAGGAACTGGGGTATCTTAAATATTTTCAACGTTATGAACGATATCTGCAAAATAAGCAGGATCTGATCGCCAATTTAGCTGAGGAGATCTCAAATCTGAATGTCTGCCTGCTATGTGCCGAGACTGACCCTCAAACCTGTCACCGCACTCTGATAGCAGACTATCTGCAGATTCAAAACTACGATTCAGCAATCTGTCACCTGACTTAAAAGATCTTTGACACCCTCCGGAACTAAAGCAGTTGGGCTGTTTGCCTTTAATTCTGCAAAAAATTTATTTAGAAATACGAAATTTTTTGTTTGCGAAAAGGTTGCCAAAATCCTGTTATAAATGGTATACTATATACATCATTTTAATGTTTAGGGGGTCTATTATGGACTATGCAGAAAAGAGGAAACTAATCCTCCAGGGCAATATGACAAAAGTAATATTCACATTAGCTTTACCCCTGGTATTATCAAATTTTATTCAGACTGTCTACAACCTAACCGATACATATTGGGTTGGTAAGATTGGAACTGATGAAGTTGCTGCAATGGTATTGGTGTGGCCGATGATCTTTTTCTTTATGTCACTAGGTATGGGTTTTAATATTGCGGGAACTGCCTTAATCTCTCAATATATTGGGTCTAAACAACGGGAAGAAGCAGCCGATGTAGCAGGACAGATTTTGACTTTTTCTTTCCTGCTTTCAGTGATTTTTGCATTTATTGGTTATATGATAACTCCGACAGTTATCTCTTTACTTGGCGGAGAAGGGGCGATTTTTGAAAAAGGTACTATCTATTTGAGAATTATTTTTATTGGCATGCCTTTTATGTTTGGGTTTTTCTCCTTTAACTCGATCAAACAAGCTCAGGGAGATACTTTTACACCTATGAAGTTAAGTGGGATCTCAGTATTACTAAATATTATTCTCGATCCTATTTTTATCTTCACTTTTAAAATGGGTATGGCTGGTGCTGCTTATGCAACTGTTCTTTCCAGAGCACTACTTGCAGTCTATGCAGTCTATGTTTTATTTAAGAAAGATAACAGTATTGGATTAAAACTCAAACATCTTCATCTGAAGAAACAGGTTTTAAAAGTAATTGTCAAAATCGGTTTACCATCTTCAATAGGTCAGTCTGCTACAGCCTTTGGCTTTCTGATACTCAATTACTTTATTCTGTCTTATGGTAATGATACTCTGGCAGCTTTCGGAATTGGAAATAGAATCAATTCCCTTGTGTTGATGCCAGCCATGGGTATTGGTAATGCCCTGGCTACCATCATCGGACAAAATCTTGGAGCAGACCAGATCGAACGGGCCAAACAGTTTGTCTACAAAAGTATGCGATTGGCTGCGGTCATTCTGGTAGCCGGAGGTATAACCATGTTCATTCTGTCTCCATGGGTTATCAAAGGATTTTCTTCTGACCCAGAAGTTCACCGTCAGGGGACCTATTATCTGAAATTAATCTGTCTTTCCTTACCATTGGTAGGCATCTTTCAGGTCTTTATCGGTACATTTCAGGGTTCAGGGCATACCATCTCCGCAATGATTCTTATGGCTGGTCGTCTCTGGGGCTTAAGGATTCCCATGATTATTCTCTTCAAACAGATAACAAATTGGGGTTCTAATTCTATCTGGTATGCCATGGTCTTAAGTAACCTATTTATCTGTATTCTGGGATTGGGAATCTTCCTCACCGGTAACTGGCAGAAGAAAGTTATTAAGAAGAAGAGAAATGTGGATTTAGAAGAATTGGAAGGGGCTTTGGGATAAATAAGTCTTTTGAAATATCAACACCTCTGCGTTTTTGCGTAGAGGTGTATTTTATCTTACTATGACAATTACATTCGCCAGAAACAATTTGATTTTGATCCTCCAGATAGATATTAATCTTCCAAAGAATATTCTAACTGCTCAGCCAGTCCTGAGATCTCTCCTACAGATAAATCAGTATATTTAACTATCGAATCAACAGACATT
>JAENYK010000040.1 GCA_016841825.1 Halothermothrix sp.
TGTTATAGACAATTACCTCTAATTCATCGTTAGGTATTTCCGGGAATCCAGGAGTCAATCATTAATATAAAAGAAGCAATGCAAAGATATCTTATTATCTTTACATTGCCTTTTTTATCTAGCTTTCATAAAAATTTTCAATATGCATATGTTTGAAAAATACATCCAGCCAATTCAAATCTGATTTATATTTTTCCTTGTTATAATTCCACATTTCAACAAAATTGATAATATCCTCATCGGGGTTTGAATAGGTACTGAGGAAATCAGATATAAACAGTTCATCCCCACCAAGTACTGCATATTCTTCATGAGATATCATCAAACCCCAATCACCTTGTGTTGAAAAAATTGCATTTTCCAAATATACAGGTAATTGCAAATACTCATTATAGCTAGTATTAGTTTCCACTAGCCAACTCTCATTGTTGTACCCCTCAATAATTGAAATAACAAACCTTCTCTCCCCATTCACTTTTAAAGCTTCTAAAATGGCAGAATATTGATTTTTATTCAAATAGTATCCATCAATAGGACAAAGGATCATTCTTTTAACTATATTTTCTTGAAACATTTCTCCAAAAGGGTCCTTATTTTTAAATATTCGGAAAAAAATTTCTTCAACCTTTTTAATTTCTTTTGCATTTGATATCTTTACCATTTCATCAATCTCCAATAAATTTTATTTTCCTAAGACCTTCTATTCCGTTCACATCAATTGTCGGAGGACCAGACTTTGACATGGCACGATAAGTGAAAGTTAATCCATTCGCATCTCTCCCAACAAAAACCCCTGATTTAACTTCATTCAAAGTACTCGGATCAATTTGTTTCATGAAAAAATCGTATGCATCGTCGGCTGTTCCTTCAACAGCTCTTATTCCACTATTTTTAGCATTTGTTCCAATAGTTTTTAATTCTTCAGAGGTTAGTTTTTTGAATAATTTTTCACTTGCCCCCCTATTAAACAACTTTCCAATTTTATCCCCAACTGCCTTACTAAGTCGTGCTGTTTTATCACTAAGCCAATAATAACTCTTTTCAAAAGCTTTATCGACTTTATCATATGCACTACTACTTAATGCAGTAACTGCATCTAAAGCTCCTGCTTGAAGTATCATAGTGCTTATTGCAGTTGCCGCAATAAAAGCGTCCGGGGTCTCTCTTACTCCTTCTACATACCCTGGCAACTTGTAATTATTACCGGAATTATCATTAATAAATCCAGGTAATATAAGATTTTGTCCTTCATTTATTAAATCAATATCATCAATACTATTTACAATTCCCAGAGCCTCTGCAGCAGCCTCATCACCGTATATCTCTAAAGCAATATCACTTAACGTATCTCCTTTTTCAACTATTCCTTCAACGGGATATCCATAAGTCTCATCATATTCTACTTTAAAGTTACCCGTAGGATCCACATAAATCAGCGGGTTATTCTGGACGTAAATGTAGAGGTTCAATGTCTGTGGATTATTCAACTCTCCCTGATATGTATCCTCACTAATAAACCTACCTATCTCTGAGTCATACCATCTGGCATTATAGTAATACAACCCCGTATCCAGATCCAGATCCTTACCTGTGAATTTAACTGCTTTCTCAAACATACCTTCTGCCATACTGATACTTCCAAAAGGTGTGTATTCAGCAGTCCAGACTATCGCTCCCGCTACATCTGTCACCAACACGGTACTCCCCAGATGGTCAGTATGGTAGAAATATGTACTGGATTCACCAGTTGTCCTGTCCGTATCCACCATGGCAAAGTGATTTCCTCTTACATATATATACTCTAAACATCTGGCATTTTCCTGCTCATAGATGATTTGGCCACTCAGGTTATAGATATAATAGATCTCCTGCTCACTATTCTCTTTCTTGAGCCTTAACCCACCGGCATTATAGGTATATTCTGCCACAGATGTGCCATTCTTCGATACCTTGATCAGTCTGTCAAGCAGATCATACTCATATTCCCAATCATCTGCTTCGTTTACTTTCTTGATCATATTTCCATTATTATCATAATAGAAAGTATATTTATCATTGGTTCTCAGCCTGTTGGAGTTGGGATAGTAACTGTAGATCCTGTTCACATTCCTCCAGTCAGAGATCTGCTCCTCTATTCTGTTCCCTACTGCATCATATTCATAGATCTCTGTTCTCTCAGTGACGTAATAGTAGACTTTGATGATCTCCTCAGCTTTATTCGTAAACTCTGCATTGTGTATTGGATTCAGCAGTTCATCCCGATCATCCGGATAGGACTTAACCTTGATGTATCTGGCATCTACTGGTTCTTTGAGGAGAATTAAGATCTCTCCATCTCCATTTTTTAGATAATCACTTTTCCGGAAGAATCAATAATCTCTACTTCATTACCTGCCTATCATACCTATAGGTGAAGGTATAACTCTTACCGTCCCCGCTGACTGTCTCTGCCTTCACCAGATTATTGGATAATATGTATAACTGGTTGTAGCTCCATCTGGTTCAATTCTTTCTAGCCGATGCCTATATTCTATATTTTTGATCAAATTTACAAAAAAGAGGTTATTTCCCAATAGTCTTCAAAACCATTTTGAAACAACCCCGTTAAAAATATTTATTTAGATTAATTCATTTCCTAGTTCTCTAAAATAATCTCTTCTCCCTCATACTTGATTTTTATCACCGGCCACCCTAAATCTTCACCAAAAAGATAGAGTTTCCATTGTTGATCTTTAATTATATTAGTATCTTCCAAGCTTCGATTATATTCTGTAAGTATTGCATCAATTTGATTATCCTCTATATCATTTATCGGATAGTGTATTTCTCCATCATAAAATATTGACATTTCTATTTCAAACTCCTTTCTATATTCCAATAAATCTTTCACATAAACATCTAAGGCATAAAAGGTAGTAAAGCGAGGCTCGCTCCATATCCCTCCAATATCATCCAATAAATATGCTTCATTCTCATCCTTTCTTATTTGATTCATTACATTTGCATAGTAAAAATTGTTAGTCATTGTTGGTGTTGCCAATACAATAAACTCTAATCCGCTTTTTGTATAACCAAAATATACTGTAGAAAAACTCCCCATTTTATCCCGAATTTCCCTTGATTTTTTCAAAATCCATTTTCTTTCATCAGCTGTCAAGTAAGATCTATATACATTTAAGCCATTAGCTTTACCAGACGCTATAACTAAATCGTCAACTAGAATTCCGAAATTATCCTGATCTTCTTCTTCGATTTTTTTAACAATATTCTTAAAATTTTCAAATAATTCTTGAACAACCTGTTTCTTCTTTTCTTCGATTTCCTCATCAGAAATCACAATTTTACTTGTCTCGCTCCCATTACTTAATTCAAAGTATGCTATAGCAAGAAACCCCACGACCAAAATTATCAATATACTTATTTTTAATAGCCTAAGCATTAGATCACCTCATTTCTAGTTTTATATCTATTATTTAAAAAAATTATGTAAAAATGTTTTCCAAAGAATAGTAGTTGATACAATTAAAAATCAAAGTTAGTAAAACTAACATTATTAAGAATTAAGATTGCAATTATCCCCCCCACCTAATTAGGTGAGGGGAAATTTTTTGATTTTGTTGTTACATTTCAAAATGATTAAGGTAATAATTTAAATGGGTTATTCAAATAGAACATACGTTTCATTGTGTTAAGCACTAATTTAGAGTTGATTTGAGAAAATATTATAATTATCCCAAAAATTATTGTCTCTTCTATCATATCCATGCTTATCCAAAAGACCATATGCATCAACAGACAAATTTAGAGCTTCTGCTTCAGATTTCGTTAATCTATATCGGTAATACTCGTTACCTGCGTTGTATAAAGCATATGTAGCTCTGACTAGGTTTTCTTCAAATGTATTATTACCTATCTTCGTACTTCCCAGATCTAGCCCCTGTTGACCCCATTCCTGGTTATCAAGCTTAATAGCTCTATTATAACAGTCTACAAGATAGTGAAGTCCATAATCAGTATTATCTTGCCAGTTATTTCCTATATCACCCCAGATCTCTGTAAATGCTTCTGGATGCCATCTTTGATTTATCTGCATTATCCCCCAATCACCATTATTAACCATAACCTTACCCCTATTTTCACCATATTCCTCGAAATGAAGCATTTCCGATTCTGTCTGGGCAGTTGCCAATGCTAAGGCTACAGGAATACCTAATTCTTCAGCCTTTTGGGTTATATACACAATAACTTCCTTCCTGTCAGGATTCACCTCTTCTACTTCTATTCCCAACACTTTGGCAAGTGCAGCTTTAGTTTTTGATCCAACAATACCATCAGCATCTAAACCATTAGCACGTTGAAACTCCTTTACTTTCGCCATAGTATCAGATCCAAAAATTCCATCAACATCTGTCGGATATCCGACTTTATTCAATCCTTTTTGTAGCTTGATTGTATCAAAGTTATCTTGCCCATATCTTAAAGTCTGTAAATTCATTGGGTTTATAAAGTCTATTGTCCATATTGTGACTTCAAAATCGAGAGCTAGAGGCTCATCTCCAGGAAGCAGAGAAGTACCTAATGCAGAATTCACTGTCTCATCTCCAAAATTAAACTCCTTATGCCCACTGGGATCCACATAAATCAGCGGGTTATTCTGGACGTAAATGTAGAGG
>JAENYK010000006.1 GCA_016841825.1 Halothermothrix sp.
TCAGGTATAGCAACCGTACAAACGGTTAATTTGTTTTCTCGTGAATAAAGCGGGTATAATAACTGTTTTACGGTGGTTTTTAAATGTTATCACTTTGTTTTGTAATTTAGATTTTAACAATCTATCACAAGTATCAATACCAGTTCTAGATGTTCCATTAGACTATGATTTAAAGAAAGTTAAATATTTAATAAAAACAAAGTTATACACAATATTAGGGAAAGCTGTTATCGAATATGGCAATTGGATTGTAGGAAAAAATATTGATGGAATAAATATTTCTTTAGAACTGTTGGAAGATACCAAAAGAATTTTAATAAAATATCCTACAGTTAATTATTCAAAAGTTCACCACTTATGTAGCATTTTGATTGAGGTAATTAATTCCACAAAAAAAAGGTCTCTTTTAGAAATGATTAGATCAAAAGGTATTCCTGACGAAGATATATATTTAAATTATTTATATGATAGAGCTTCAAGAGGTAGAGCTTTTCTATGGCCTTCAGCAATAGAATATATCAATAAATGTCTTCCTGGTCCAAATAAAAATGCTATTATTTCAATGCCTACCGGTAGTGGGAAAGGATTTATAGCGGAACTTGCAATTTCTCAGGCGATATTTGATGGATGGGTAGTATATTTGGCTCCGACAAATGCGTTAACTCATCAAATTCGTAAAGATTTAAAAAATGCTTTTAAAAGCCTAAAAAAATATGTTGCAATTCGGTCATTTATTGGTGGTGGTGAGTATACAACTTTAGAATCAGAAAAGATAGAAGATATTCCTAACGGGACTATTGTTGTAATGACACCAGAGAAATGTTCGCTAGCATTAAGATTGAACCCCAAAGTTTTTCAAAATTGTCGTCTATGTATATTTGATGAATGTCATCTATTAGATGATAAGTCAAAAAGAGGAATCATATCGGAAATTGCTTTAACTTATTTAATGGAGCTATCTCAGAAATGTAGGTTTATTTTAATGTCTGCTATGATAGATAATGATAGCACAGAAGAATTAGCTGAGTGGTTAAAGGATGTTACGAGTCATGATACTGAACCTTTAGTATTAAAATGGAAACCAACAAGGATATTAAGAGGGGTTGTAGGTACTGATGAAAGTAAATTAAGCCAAGAATATGCAAACGCCCGCGAAGAATTAGAAAAATTACCTGAGAGAAGAAAAAAAATTAATTTTGAAGCTAATTATACATTATTGTTTTCTTTGCAGGGAATTTGGGATTCTCAAGATGAACTCGATTACTACAAAGTAACATTACCCACAAAAGGTGAGTATAGTTTACATAAGACTAAGGGGTTAGAACATGAAAGTGTAAATATGGTATGTAAAAATTTGGCCACATATTTTGTAAAAGAGCATATGTCCACATTAGTTTTTTTACCTTCAAATAAACACTACCCATTTTCTATTGGGGTAAAAATGGATACTGGCGATTATAATTATGACATCGCTAAGGACAGTTTTATTAATTCCTGCCTAGTAATTGCAGAAGAAGAATTAGGAGTTAGAACTCAATTAAGGGATTTACTTAATAAAGGAGTCGCAGTTCACTCTGCTTGTATGATTGATGCAGAAAAATTAGCATCAGAGAAATCCATTTTAGATGGTAAAGCTATCGTAATGTTTGCTACACCAACGCTTTCTCAAGGATTAAATTTACCAGCTAGTACTGTAATTTTTGGTGGTACAGTCATCGGAGATAGGAGAGAAAAGGATAAAAATAAAGAGAGCACAATGGCTCAGTTATTAAATTCTTTAGGTCGAGCGGGTAGAGCAGGTTATAATAACCAAGGGATAGCTATAGTTGTTCCTGATAAACCGATTATAATTGAAACAAACAAAGATTATAAAGAGTGTATTCGAAGAGTTTCCATACTAGAAAACGAAGACAGTTCTTTAAACGTTAGCAGTCCTTTAGATAGATTTTTCGATCAGATAATATGGGAGCAATTTTCACTAGAAGCAGCTAGTGAAGAAGAGATTTTGATAACATCTTTAGTTATGAATGAATATGAAGAGATTTCAAACGAAAATATCCTTAGAAAATCATATGCATTTTACAGTCGAAAGCAAAGAGGGAAACTTGATAACATTAATGCTATTTTCCTTCGTCTTAATAACATAAAAGAGGATTTCTTTAATAATGAACAAATTCCGATTTGGTTATCTTTGGCATCCCAACGTGCTGGAATAGATTTTTTTAATATTCTTGCGATATATCAAGTTATGGAAGAGTTAGATTCTTTTGAACAAATAAAAAAATCGGATCAGATTGATGAATATGTAGAAATAATTTTTGAAATTCTTAAAAATATTACTCCTGAGAATTTTATCAGATTATTTGGAGATATGAGTAGTTCAATTCCATTAATATCAGACCTTAAAGAACTTTGTTCTCAATATACTAATTTAGAACGACTTCGGAAACAAACAGATTGGTTACAATTATGGGAAAAGGTACATACGATTATAAAAAAGTGGTTAGGTGGAGCAACATATAAAGAAATTTCACAGGAATTACTGTCTATAGATAATAACGATTTTAACTACGTGAGAATAGATGGAGCAAAACCGATTCCTAAAGCGATAATGTTTATAAATGAATTTATTGATAAACTTGCTTTTTTTATTGGAGCAATCATTTCTGTAATAGAACAGAAGTTTGAAGAGATGGGATTATCATTAAATAAAGACCTATCAAGTCTTGCTTTGATTATTAAATATGGATGTAATTCTTTAGAAACATTGTATTGGTATAGGTATGGAATAAGATTTAGAATTGCAGCACACTATTTTTCTCGAAAGTTCCCGATCAATATAGAAATTACTAGTGAAAAAGCTATTCAAAGTTTTATTTCTAATAGCTTGAACTACTGGGAGATGGATCTTTTAACAAATGAAAATTATGATAATTTTGAGAAAGCCATGCTTATTTTTAGACATTATGAGAATATAGAAAATTAATAGTACAAGTTTTACTAAATTTTGTGTCAAGTATATCAAATAAATTAAGGAAATACCTTTCCGCATATATTATCTATAATTTTTGTTAAGTGTGGTTAATAACCTTGGGGGCGTATTTGGGGGGCACCCTCCCCAAATCCCCTCCCCCACCACTCAACCCTAAACAACACCACCCACCCCTCGACCCCAGCACTCCCAACACTTCGCCCCACATCCCAGCACCACTCAACCCTGCCACACCTAGACTTAGGATCTAGCGAGTTACCCTCGTGGGGGTTCGAGTCCCCCGGTTCGCACCAAGTTAATAATATTAACGGTTATAGCACTCTGGAAAGTGCTATTTTTTTATGTTTGCCCAGGCATAAGAGGGACATTTTGGAGACACTTATTCATTGTGTGCCCATTTTTATTTTTTACCATTATTTCTATTACCCTTTTCCTGTGGATGGTTAAAAATTTTATTCATTCGATAATTACCAATTTCTAAAAATATAGTAGTAGTTGGTAGTTAAGTTATGGTGAAGGTAGTGGAATATCGCTTTTAAGCCTATCATATGAAGATAATTTTTATTTTATTGCGAAAAAAAATGCAAAAGAAAAATTAGTTCGTAAGCTAATTTTCATAAGTAGTCTTAAGATACTTTTATACATTTAACTAATTTAAAGGTTTAAATGTAACTAATTATAAAATTAATTATAATTAGGTGGAAAAATATTTATTTGTGTGGTATAATTGAAAGAGTAAATTATTTACCGATGATATTATAGATTACTTACAATTACAAAAAGTTACATTATATATTGACAAACAGTAAAGGTGGTGGTATACTATAAGTATCTTAACTTAATATTTTCCGAAAGGGGGATGGGAATGAAAAATTACTATGAGTTAGGTAATGCTAGCTTTCGGAGAAAAGATTATATGAGAGCTATTGAGTATTATTCCATAGGCACAATAATAGGGGAGAATTGTGCCCTTGCGAAGAGAAATTTGGGTAGGATTTACTTTAGATTAGATCGTTATGACGAAGCTTTGGAGTGTTTTAAAGATCTGCTGAATGAAGATGAGAGATTCAAAACCTATGCCCTATCTATGATTGCTACCATTCACAATATAAGGGGTAATTATATAGCCGCATTGGAGATTATGGGGTCAATTCCTCAAAGTACAAACAGTATGATAAATCAAATTTTTATGCTGGGATATGTATATAAATATCATAAAGTTGTGAAAGCAATAACAAGAGCTGAAAGTATTTTGCGGAGACTCAAAACTGAATATTATGAAGGGGACAGGTTAACAAGTATTCTTTCGGCGGAAGGTTTTATATATATGGTGAAGCAGGAGTATAGTATGGCATTGGGATGCTTTATTCGTGCCTTCAATGTTGCCATAACTGATCTGTTTAAAGCAAAAGTTCTTAACGATATGGCTGAATGTTACATAGCTGATAATGATTTTATTAAAGCCCATCAGCTGCTTGATCAAGCATTTGAATTATTAGATGATGAAGCAGAGACTACTACATTAGCGAGTAATTATAAATTGCGTGGGATTCTTTATGAGATTCAAAAAGATTGGAAAAAGGCAAAGCTGTTTCTTATAAAAGCAAAAAATATATACAGAGATAAAAGTTTATTAAGACATCTCGCAGAAATTGAATTTTATTTAGCTAATATTGACTTTTCTAGACACGAAGGAAATGTCAAAAATTGCAATGGAGGTCGTAGATATTTATATGTCGGAGCAGAAAAGTTCGCAAGAGGTTTCCAATATGAGAAAAAAGTAGAGGAGGTGCAGATCGAAGATGCAAAAATTATTGAGGATATTATTGATAGGCTTGATAGTGAGTGTCAGCTTAGTTTGGCCAGTTTTTGCTGACCCAGTCTGGGATGATGAACCAGATGTTTATGATCCAATAATTTTCGAATTATGTTAAATATAAAAAAGCGCCCATTTTAGGGCGTTTTTTTATATTTCTCTTTCGATGAATGACATTACGTCTTTGATAGCATCTTTATTAATGTTCAGTGCATTCAATGAACGGCGTATCGTCTCCATTTCTCTTAAAATCTTACCTTCTTCTAAAACCTCGGGTTTTACATTAAGGGCTCTGGAGAGAATTTTGATATGTTCTTCTGTAGGTTCCAACTTCCCCCGTTGGATTTGTGACAGATCTAAAATGCTAATCCCTGTCATTTCACTGACATCAACCAATTCTAATTGTTTCATTCTGAGTAATTCGGTTAAGGAATCCGCTATCTCGATTCTTTTATCCCCATCTTCATCTAAAAATGTTTGCACAGAATAGTTGAACACTTCACAAAACTTGTGAAACAATTTTTGTGACATATTTCGTTTTTGGTTAATTAATAGACTTACATAAGATGCACTAATCCCCAGCAGTTCCGCTATCTCTTCATTAGTCAAATCTCTAGAATTTTGAAGGCTTTTTAGAGCAACTGCTATCTTATCCTGGTCTAGATATGCCAATGGAAACACCCCCCTCTCCTGCCAGTCTTAATTTCATTATACCCCAATAATTACAAAATGTCAAGAAAAATTACTTGTATTGTAACGTTACATATTGTTATAATATTACTAACATTACAAAACTATATGTAATTCAATTTGATGTAGAATTCTGGATAAATTGAAAAAGTTTTATTCAGAGGTGAGAAGATAATAAACCAAAGAAAGGGGTGAACGAATTACTAATAATGAAAATGCAATTGATATTCAGCAGCATGCCAATATAATGGAACACGTTATTCTCAGGTCATGTCCGACAGTGGAATAATAGTTGGAGAAGATACAGTTTTATCTGATGGAATAACAATAGTGCAAAGGCATAAATCTGAAGAGTCGGTATAGAACAACTGGGCATGGATAATGAAGTAAGAGTGAAAGTGGGCGATTAAATGAAACCCTGCATATCGGCTGAGAAGCTGGATTGATTAACAAAGATATTGAAACCACGGAATATGATAAGGTGAGATATATATTGAAAACGGAGAATTTCTGGGATGTAACGAAGTCAATTGTTGAAGGTGAAGAACTACAAAGAAGTAAAGTTGGTTGAATGGCGAACGTAGATCAATTTTAATCAGGTGAGATTAATCTAAATCTGATCGGAACTGTCAGCTTTATTTTGTGGAGGTGAAACAATGGCACAGAAGTTTGATATTACATTGAGCACTATGGTGATAGATAGTGAGATACAGGCAGGTAAAGCAGAACAAGACATAATTCAACTAATGCGGGATAAATATTTAGAGATCGATGATAGATTGTTAAGTAAATTAATTCTGGAGAGAAAAAAAGCCTGGATAAAACAACTTCTAGAGAGCTATCATTCACTAAATAGTTGGGAACTAACCGGAGTTAATTGGAGAAGAAACTATTTTAATAGATCTGGATACAAAATATATCGGGATGTACCGGATGGTTACGTCCTGAAATTGATGCTTGAGGAAGCTTTATCTGAATTGGGAAATGAAGAACCGAAGTTGAGAGATCTGTTGATTCTGAAGTATATTAATGAGATACCGGCGACTATTAAGGAGATCCAGAAAGTATTTAGCATATGTAAACAGACTGTTTATAATTGGTTGGACAGGGCACTTGAGTGTTTAGCGGAAATAATCGTTGCTTAAAAATAATTTTTTTAAAAGTATTGACTTATTTAGACTATTATGGTATAATTACATCAATATAAGAAATATGTAAAAAACTCGGCAAAAAAATTGTTGAGTTTTTTTATTGGCGTAATCTGGTATGGGTAACAGTTCTATGTTTGAAAAGGGTTTGTTGATGTTAACCGCTAGTTGGACAGTGGGAGTTTGGTATGAGGTGGCATCCAAAGGGAATTGTAAACAAACATAGGGCTGAAATCAGATATGTTTGGAGGTGAGAATCAAAATGCTTAAACAAAAGAGCAGGAATGACCCTCAAAAAAGACATGATGGAATCAAAACGCTTCATATATTCCGCAATAGATTAAAAAATATGAAGTAAATGCAGAATGGGGGCAAAAAAAGATGATTACATTACCGCTTATGACTATCATCAGGAAGTGGGCCAATGCTCTTGCTGAAAGTCAAGATTTGCTTGACTTCTGCGAACAGAAATACAACAAGCTCCCGACTATCTTCATCGGAAGTGATTATCAAAATCCGTCTTCCCAGGATGATTATCCAATAATCATTTTACATCATGCCAAAAAAATCGAAGGAGATAAGATCGATAAGTATACTTATCGGATAGTCGTGGATTGGGGTATTTGGAATGATTTTGCGGAAAGGCAGGGTAACATTGTTGAGTTTGTGGGGATTGCTGAGGCGGATGAGATGGGTCAAATCATCCTGGATGTTATCAGTAAGGTAAATGAAAATTATCCTATCAGGAAAGTATATTATAATATTGTTCCTGATACTAATTTTCCATTTGTGCCCGGGCAAATGAAAATCAAGTTGGAAATTGAAACTTGTCCTGGATATCAGATTAATTATTAAGGAGGAAGATATATGTCTAATGAATTAGGACGCAAAGGTCATTTGTTTATGTTTTTTGAAGATACGTTTGCAGAAAATCCTGCGGAAATCAATGCTTTTAAGGTACCGTTTATTACTTCAGAAATACAGGCAAAACAAAGTTTTGTTCAGGAAGAAGTAATTCGCAACAGTAGAAACCCTTTGCCATCAGGTAGAGGGTTTGTTGATGTTTCAGGTTCGATTGCGGTTCCCGTAGATGAAGTGGGAATGGGATTTTGGTTCAAAGCTATGTTTGGAAATCCAACAACTACAGAAATTACTCCGGGCATATTGTATAGTCATGTCTGGAAATTGCTGGATGAACTGCATAGTCTGGGTCTGGAACAAGGTTTTAATGGAAAATCAAAATATTTTCTTTATAACGGTTGTAAAGTCAGTAAAATTGCCATTGAATTGGGTGGCGAGGGAAATTTAAATGCTACGATTGATATTGCTGGGGCGAAAGAAACCTCTGGCGATATTTCTGTAGATATCGATCCAACAGTTATACCTTTATATCGTTTTAATAATTTCCAAGGCATGATCAAAGAGGGAGGTGTGACTATAGCAATTGTCACAAAAGCTACTCTGGATATTGACTTTGACCTGGAAACTGGTGAAGAAACTTATCCGATTGGTAGTGGAGGCTATAGAACTAATATTCCTGAAGGGATTGCAAAGATTACAGGAACATTAACTACCTTTTTCGAGGATGATGATTTGTTGACTAAAGGTTCTAATGGAACTGAGACCAGTCTTGAATTAGGATTGGTAAAAGGCGATAAAGAGTTAAGTTTTTACATGCCGCAGATCCAGTTGGAACGAACTAGTCCATCCATTAGTGGAGGCAAAGGCGTAATGTTGGAATTTAATTATGAAGCGTATGAAAATGGAAATGCAGAGGGAACGGCTTTAGTGGTGACTCTCAAAAATGAACAAGAAACTTATTAAGGAGGAGAACTATGAGTATCGAACCAAGAGCAATGATCAGACCTGAAGTTAAAAAAATGCAGAAAGAGACTGGAGTCACGATCAATAAAATCATGGGAGCAGAAAGTGATCTCAAACGAGCAGATTATATTTACCAGGTTTGTGACTGGATTTTAGAGAATGTTTACCATGAAGATGACAATCCTCAGATCCAGACAATGACTAATCCAGAAGCAATGACTCTGGCAATGGAAGTATATGGTTTGACCTTTGGAACTGAAACAGAGGTAAAAAACTCCTCGATGTCTGGCGATGGACAAGAGAACGATACAGATTCTGTGAATCCTGTATAGAGTTTCAACGTCAGGCAAAAAAACAATATAACTGTAGTATGTGTGATGATAAACCACCCGAACTGATGCCGCAAAATTCAGAAGTATGGCTCTTATGGCAGAAAGTTAACACGCAATGGCGTGCAGGTGGTTTTTCGATTATTGGTCTGGATTATCCTGCAGTTATTCAGATTGCAGAAATTTACAATATAGATATTACTATTGCCCTGATTGAAAAGATCAGGGCTTTAGAAGCTTTTGAGATAGAACGCTTTAATAAGAAAGGAGGTGCAGATAATGGCTGAACAGATAACAATTAGTGGAAAAGATACGATCTCGCAAGTTTTCAAATCTATTTCGAATGCGGCTACCAGTATGGGTAAAACTGTCAAATCCCAACTTACGGGAATTGCTGATCAGTTCAAAAAAATAGGTCAGACTGCCCAGGAATTAACCGCTCCGCTTAAAGCTAGTTCTGGGTTAATGGTGAGAGTTGGGAGTGATATGGTAAGTGCAGCTTATCAGGCCGAATTAGGAGCAACCTTGTTTCAAAATGTCCTCAGACGAAATAATCAAAATATCGCTGAGGTTGACCAACAGCTCGAACAATTATCTGAACAGCTGAAAATACCTACTGACATAATTAAGCGGAATGCAACAGAACTAATCCGCAGTGGGTATTCCTGGGAACAGGTACAACAAATATATACAGGGGCAGCTGCTTCTGGTATGTTAGTGGGGAAAACCACCTCTCAGAGTATTGAAAAAGTAACCGAAGCTCTAATTACTCAAATGTCCACATATTCAAATCAGATCGGTATTGTGCTGAATCTTAACACTGCATATAGCGAATACGCTAAAAGTGTCGGTAAGACTGTTGAGAGTCTGACTGCTGAAGAAAAAGCGGCAATAGCTACTTTAATGATTACAAGATCCACTGCTGATGAAGTGAAAGATTTACCTAAACTATTTGAGGGCTATGGCGGAGCTCTGGCAGATACTTCAAAGGAAGCTTACGAGGCAAAGAAAGCCTTCGGGAATGAGCTGCTACCTGTCTGGACTCAATTCTACAGAACAACCGCGGATGTACTGCATACTTTTAATACTATGGCTGAACCCCAAAAGAATTTTATTATCAGTATTGGTAAAATAGCAGCAGGAGTTGTTGCTGCGGCGAGTGCTCTCTCTTTTCTTGGTACAGGTATCAACATGATAATTAAAGGAATAAGTCTTTTCGGATCTGTCGGAACTCTTGCCTTTTCGCCTATCGTTCTCGGGGCTGTAGGAGTGGCAGGGGTAGGGTATTTGATTTATGAGGCATGGAATCAAGATTGGGGAGGAATTCGCGACAAGATTGCTGGATTTAGCTCAACAGTTCTTGAAAAGTTTGAAGACATTAAATCATGGTGGAATGAATCAAATCTTAAGACAGCGGTGGAATCATCTTTGGTAGATATGAAAAGTGCTTTTGAAACTGCCTTTTCGGGCATCAAAAATACTGTCACTACCAATTTCGATGACATAAAAGCCATTTGGTCAGACCCCGAATTAACCAATGCCGAAAAGATATTAAATACTGCTAAAGAGGTGGCTCAAACAATGGTAGAAGTGGCGGATCAAGTAACTGCTTTGACCTACCGGACACTTGCCAGTGCAGCGGATATTGGAACTGGACTTATTAAGGATGTGCGTGAGTTTCTTGAGCCATTTAAAGAAGCACTTCACGAATGGACAATGTCTGCAAAAGACGGTGAACCGACGGATTGGAGTGCGTTTTTTGAGACTATTCAAAACTCCAAAACGTATAAAGCTTATCTTGAGTTGGGAGAATCGCTGGGGCAATTGATGATAGAAGGGGTAAAATTGGCTTTTGACATTGGTCAGATGATTCTTGATGCTCTGGTAGGTATTGTGGCCCGAACTGGAGAGGCTCTTAAGCAGTTGGGGATTGACATAGCGAACAAAATCAAAGATGGATTAGGTGACGAGTTGGGAAAATTTGATCTCTTTGACTTCATAGGTAAGCTCATTGGTACAAAAAAAACTAAGGCTCAACAGCAATACAGTGATGCTATGACAAACCCGAGTTATACACCAGATACTGTAATGCAAAGTGGTCCAGTAGTAAAAACAAATTGGGAAAACTTTTTAGAGTTTCTAGGCAATAATACACCACCCTATTTCCACGACGGAGGTTTTTTGCCAGGAGTTTCAGGCCCAGATCAATATCTTGCCATGCTTGCGCCTGGTGAAGCTATAGTGCCAGCCAAAGCAGTTAGAGGCGGTTGGGCAGGTGTTTTGGAGTGGTTCAGAAGTCAGGGAGTACCAGGATTTAAAGATGGCTATGCTCCCGATATCCCGGGATTTGGCTCAACAAAAGATTTGCTCTCTGGTATCAATGAAATGTTTGACACGATCAAAATCGGGTTTCAAGAGTTTTTTATCCTTCTGTCAGACCATATTATGAAGTTAGTTGAAAAGTATGCACCAGATCAGGCAGAATGGATCAGAGATATAGTTAATACCATCAAAGAATTTTTTAAGCCTTCCGAAAAAGAGGATGATGAGTCCATCCCAGACGATTACCATCCAGGAGGGTTTGGTTTCGTCTTTAAAGACCCAAGTCCAAGTAAATGGACAACAATTACCAAACAAGTTAAGGATCTATTTAAAAACATCACAGCAGGAGTCGGGCAACAAATATATGCCAACGCTCCCGTGGCAAACGCAGCGGTGGACGGAGCAAAGCAGGGGGCAGCAGGTGGCCCTGTCGGCATGATTGGTGGAGCTCTTGTCGGAATGATAACTCAATCAGAAACATTTTCGACCCTGATGGCCAACATTAACCCAATTTTGCAGGCAACTGCTGATGCTGTGGGAATGTTGTTGGAACCACTCTTACCAATTGTTAATATAGTTTCTACCATCTTAGCACCTATCCTGGACACTATAGGAGTTATTTTGAGTAGTTTATTGGCTCCAGCGTTTCAATTGCTGTTTCCAATTATCAAATTTTTTGGGGTATTTATTATGAATGTTGCGAAGATTGGTGCTGTGATATGGAATGGGTTTGCGACTGCAGTTAACAATGTCCTGGGCTGGCTTGGAATCCATATAGGAACTATAGATGTTTCTGGATTTGATGATGCTTTGAAAACTCTTACAGATACCACTTATGACAGCGCACTGGCCCAGGCAGAAAATACTGAAGAGATCAAAAAGAACACACAAGAATTATACAATGTACCTGATGGCTTTAAGATTAATCTACGACAGTATCAAGCCACTACAGGTGTTGATTTTGGCAAAAGTACTGTCAATAATCCGACAGTAAATAATCGTTTTGATATTACCATCAAAGGTGATATAGTTGGCATAGATAATCTGAAGTCCACAGTCGAAACTGTTTTTGATGAAGTTCAAAAGAGGAGAGGGATTCAATCAACAGGAGTCCCTTCATACGGTTTCTAAGGAGGGAAAGTGATGGAATTGAATACTTATCTTGATAACCTTTTGGCAGAGAAACAAGAATATACCCGATTGAGAAGGGAATTATCAAATCAGATCGACCAATTACTTGCTGCTTTTTGGGCATCCACGCAAGTTGTTAGCGAAGAAGAAGATAAACAAGCAGATTTTATGGATCGAATTCAAATTCTCAGGCAAAAAATCAACGATTACAATTATCACGAAAACCAGCTTGATAGCCAAATACAGGCTGCGCGTGATGTAATTGTCGGTATGTCTGGAGGTGCATGATTATGACAAGAAAACTACTGGATGGGGCTATTATAGCCCCATCTGATTTTAGTGTTATTGAGTTAGAAAATCCCCCTGCATGGGCTAATGTGCAGTTTGGGACTTATGATGTCGAAATAGGCGAGAAATTATCTGATATTAATGCATGGAATATGCTGAATTCTTCGACTTATTCTGGTGGTAGGGCAATTAGAACGGCTGAAATTGGGGATGGATTTATTTTTTCGGCAATGGGTCAAGTAGATATATATAATTATGATGCTAATTCTTATATTAAATATAAAGTATTTATTGACGGGCAATTTGATACTGAAATAATTTTCCAGGGTACTGATACAGTTCGTAAAACATGGAGTAAAGATATAGGTAATACTTTACAAAATATAACTGTAGTGTTAAGCGATATATATACATCATCTTTTGTTGTTGATTACATTACTATTAGTCAAAGCACTGTAATTGATAATCCGGGAGTCGAAACATACCCAAAAATTGAGATCGAACCAATCCCAACAGTCAAAAGATACCGCGTTATGGACGAAGAACAGATAAATATATATGCATCTTATATTGATACATCGGGGCCTGTCGATAGTCCTACTCAAATGGAAATTCCGAGTGCTGAGATAACCGCAAAAGGAAATATGTATTTTCTTGATGGTCAAATAATGTCTACAAGTACTGGAACAATCGGTTTTCGGCGAGCAATGCTCTTCAATCTTGGTATCGACGAAGAAGAAATGTCTCATGCTTCGAGCTTGATCGCTGATGTTTGGGCATATGGTAGAGGGGCATTAACAACCAATGCTGATTTTGCGAATGGGTTGGATTCTTGGTCTTTTAGTATGAGTACAGGTGCTTCAGCATCCGCAAGTGTTGCTGATGGTATTTGTGAAGTCACCGTAAATGAGGGTGGAGAAAACTTTGGTTATGTAAGGTTATATCAATGGCTTGGTACTTATCCTAGCGGTGCAAAATTCAGAACACGAATTAGATTAAAAGCCTCTAAAACGCCTAGTAAAACTCCCAGATTACGCACTTATAGTTTAACAACTTCCAGCACATTGGATGATCAATATCTTAATACTGTTAATACTGAATGGCAAGAATTTTCAACAGACGTAATTACATTATCGACTGAAACTGATCTACGCATTTTATTTTATTTTGGGGGTGATGATGATATCGTATACTATATAGATTACATTACAGTTGAGGCATATGGGGCTGAAATGTATGTATATAGAGATGATCTATGGTGGATAGTTAGTGCAGCTACACATAATCAAATATCTCCGTCTAAAATGCGTTTTGATGTTTTACCAGATGATATTTATTCTCCGTCTGATTATATACATGATGGTATTTTCCCGGTTTTAATTGTGCCTACATATCCTAGTGATGGGGTAAGTGGTGGTACTACTTATGTAGATTATTATGAGGTCGAAACAACATCACAATATGCAAAATTGTCTTCTAATTTTTTGGTTAACACTGTTGATAATCTTGTACCGCCATTTACATCTGATGAATGGGAAAACTACGATCATTTAACGACAATTATTTCTGATTATAAAGCTAGAAAACTATTTTCGGGTGCTGCTTTTTCTGGTAGAAGCGAAGTTAGTATACCTGTGAAACCCAACACAACTTATTCAAAGTCAATCAAAAATCTTGATTCTACATGTAGATATATAGCTAGATTTTTAGATAAAGATATGCAACAAATTGGTAGTGATATATTGGAAGTAAATACTACTTTTACAACACCCGAGAATATTGCATATATCCGATTGATAATATATATAAGAAGTACTGGGAGTGCTGTTATCGGACAGTCGTATATTTTTGAGAACCCAATACTAACCCAGACAGATACACCCCAGGCATTTAAACCCCAGCGGAAATACACTCTTTCTACAGATACTCCTATAACTGTAACATCAGGAGAGATTGTATCTATAGATGGAACACTAATTAAATCCTACAAAAATAGTGAGTCTGTACTTGAATCTATATCCCAGAACTCTAAAGATACAGGTTTTAAAATACTTCAAGGTGTTAACTATCTTGATTTTTCTATTTCTGGCGGATTTGCGAAGGTATCTGTAGTAGATGAAGGTACAAACAAAGTGGCAGCGATAGACGAAGAATACCTGCCTCATATGACTAAGATCGAAGAGTCAGCAGAAGATCTGGCAGAATACACGCAAACACCGGGTGGGGCAACTCGCATGGATTTAATTGTCCTTAATGGAGATATAGTCAAAGCTGGCAAAAAATCGTGGAATATTGAAACTCCCTGGATAGATGTCTCTGAGGCGAATAGATTTATTAACTACCTAAAATCAAAACATTTTGTTCATGTAACTTTCTGGTTGGATGAATTCGGAGGTGGAGGCAAAGCTGTAACTGCTCTGATTAGACCTTCAAGCATAAAGGTTGTCAGAGAAGGGGCAAGAACTTATAATTTGAGAAAATTAACTTTTACAGTAGAGGAGGCGTAATTTATGGGAGAATTAAACCTTGCCTTAAAGACATATCCACGAATATTAATTAGCAGACCTAATGGCACATGGATGGACGTTACCAGATGGGCCAGAACTGCCAGCATTGATCTTGGGGATGTCTCGGGTGTTGGGACTGGTAAGACCGGTGCTGATGGCATATGCAGAATGTTGGAACTTTCTCTCGGAAACGAAAGGAGCGGATTAGATGGAATATCATTCTCATTCAAAGACCTGACCAGTCCAATAAATCAAATAGATGGTCAATTTGCTCCTCTTTTGCAAGATGGTAGAGAAATAATCTTGCAAACCGCTCAGTTACCCTTTGGAATTGAAGCGATGGAACAGGATTTTAAAACCATCTTTCACGGTGTTCTGGGCGATGATTTTAAAGCGACTCGCAATGGCGCGGAAATTATGTGCCGCGATCTATCATATAAAGCATCTGGCCCTCATGCTTTCATGTATGATGTCGTTACATATGGTTCTGAAGAAGGGATATTGGCTGAAACTGTGATCCAACAGATGTTCGATGATGTATTAGGAACGGGGATTTTATCCCTATACTGTCCTGAAACGACAGGTTGGATGGTGAAGGAGTTTACTCCACGATATCAGACACCCTGGAATGTAGCAAATGATATCGTTAACCAATTCGGCTGGTATTTTGGATTTATGACTGCTCCGGATGGATTATATAGACCGCATCTAATCGAACCTCCAAGATATGCTGACGTAGAAACAGCGGATTTCTATATTGACTGGAATGGTGATATCAAGACCCAGAGTATTCAAACCTCTGGACTTGGAATAAGAAACTGGATAATTGTCAGATTCACCGATGAATCTGGTGAGAGAATAGAACTTAATCCTAATGACTATCCAGAATTAAAAGACCAGAATTCAATAGATGAATATGATAAAAGACCAATGCTCATTGAGTTAGATGACAATTCTCAGATAAAAACAGTAGAAGAGGGTTTGACTCTTGGGGGTTATGCATTATTCGATTTAAGTAGTAAGGTTGGTACAACAAGAGTTGATATGCCGTATTTTCAAAAGATGGACGTATTTAAATCTATGGTAATCCGTAATCGAGCTATATCATCCACAGACGACTTTTACGGCTGTTTGTCAGTTCGTCACGAATTTGATTTTAGTCAAATTCCCGCAACAGGCACTACCACTTTTCTTGCAAATGGTAAAGTCGTAGGAGGGCATAGACGTTGGTTGGATAGAGAGACAAGGGTTGGAGCACCTGGTCAGCCAATTAACTCAGGAAGATTAGATCCAGCCAGACCACCCGCTCCGCTTGGTTTGCAGATAGCGAAAAATGTCAGGGTAGCAAGAACAGGACAGGTTGTCTTGGAAAATATGCTAACATGGAATCAGGTCTCGGATTTGGGCATTGAATATCTTGTAGAGCGGTCGATAAATTCAACCGATTGGTATCAGGTGGGCATAACTCAGCGAGGTTCAGAACGATACACAGACAGCAATCTTGAAGAGGACACAACATATTACTATCGAATCAAATCTCGCTATACAGCTACAGGAAAAACATCATGGTCTGGCGGAATGCAATCAGTAACAGTAGATCAGATACCTGAAGCACCGGGAGGAACTATAACTCTAACGGCAGAAGCAGAGATAAATGCTATTCGGGTCACAATCAACCATGAGAACGCACCGGCAGATATAGCCACGTATAAGGTCTATGCTGAAACTACGTCCTCTATCGACCCGAATACAAACCAAATACGGGATGGGTTGTTACCTAAGTCAAATTATCTGGGTATGTTCCACACAGTTCCTGCTACTCCTGGAGAAAGCTATTATATTGCAGTAGTAGCTGTTAATAGTAGCGGATTAGCTGGTTTACCCGTTGAGATTCAGGGAGGGCAATCGAAATTAACCAGCCGCAGAGACATGGATGCTAGCATGTGGCAAGTTAATGTAACTGTTTCTCACTCGGATGCAATCACTTACCATGATGTGTATGATATTTTGCGATACCCTGAGAATTTGGTCTACGCATGGGTGATTGATTATGATTTTTTTTGGATTCAATTTGAATATCCAGTAGCTCACATTATGGATGCATTGGAATACAAAGTATATGCAGATGACTTAGATTTAGATCTTTATTATTTTGCTCCAGCATCTATTCAGTATTATGATGATACTATTCAAGATTGGCGGGATATATCATATACAGTTCAGACTATATCAGGGGATTTAAAAAGATTCAATTTTGATGAAATGAGAAAAATTTATAAATTTCGTTTAAATTTTTCTGGCTTTAGAGATATGATTGAACCAGGAGTAAACAGGGCTACAAGGGGTTTAGAATTATATTGTATCAAACCTCGTATTAGAGGTTTTTTTGACCTCATAGACGCAGAACAGGTCAATGCTAATCAGGTTAATGTTATAACTGGTAATCCAGACGACAATCACCAAATTATCACAACTGACGGCATAGAGGGATATGTCAAAGGTGAAGATGGAATTTTGAGGCTGGCGAGCATTCGGAAGAATACCGGTGAAGAGATAATGTACAATCCTAATTTTGATTCCGGGACTACTTATAAGGGGATTCCCGTTGGGAAGCTCACCTGGTTAAAAGGTTCTGACGGCACACTTAGAGATTCGCGGAATTATCCCGTTATTGATATTAACGGTGATACTGCAGAAAGAGTTGTTGCACAGGGGACGATTTTAGAGCCAGACGATATTATTTCCTGGGTATTAATAGGGCAGACTATCACTATAAGCGAAAATAAGATTCTATTTGTTGTGATAGAACCGTTTGAATATGGGTATCTGATTGATACAAACATAAATATTGATTATATTGTAGAACAGAATGGTGCTTTTATTGTTGATGGTGTTATGCATTATTATTTAGAGGGGCCGGCAGTTTTCGAAGATGTCGATATTAGAATATTGTTTTCCGTTACGGAATGGGCTGGTTCTGGTATAGCAGATCAAATTTATTTTCCATTTAGGTGGAAAATAGTAGAAGTTAACAAGAATACTACAGTCTATGACCCAATTCAGGGTATACCAATTATACAAGACTAAATAGGAGGTTCAAAATGAATAAAAAGATTTTGGTTGTTTTAGTTGTTTTGCTGTTATTTCTACATTTTGGAAGATGGACGCTGGAATTCAAAAAAAAGATTAAATGGCGGAACGTATCGACTAGATATGTTAGAGTTTCAGGTAGATTTTTTTTATCATTATTATGATGCAGGTACTGCTTCTATAGAAAGTGGCATATCAACTCCGATAGAATTCAAATGGCAAATAGTTGAATCAAAATTGGAAAGCGATGTTATTCCCGGGACGCCTTATTAAAAAAAGAAAGTACTTTAAAGATAGGGGTGATTTTATGAAAAGAGTATTGATCTTTATCATTATACTGATTGGTTTGGTTTTAACCACGGGGTGCACTGTAGGAGAACCAAATTTTAAAGTTAAACAAATTTATCTTACAGAACATTCTTTGGTCACTATTAAAGTCGAAAACACTGGGAATGCTTCAGGATACCTTAGCGGAGTAATAAAATGCGAATATAATTATAATTTTGCTCATGGTCTACCAATTTCGCCAGGAGAGATACATGAAGTAAAAGTTTTGGTTCGTATGCCAGATGAATTTATCATAGAAATATATTCTGACGGGAAATTGACTGATACAGTCATGTATACAAATCAAAATACATACTAAGGAAAGTGACATTTATTTTAACCAAAGGAGTAGGCAAAACCTGCTCCTTTTATATTTCCATAGAAGGGTGGGGATAAGATGAACGACGCTTTATTTCAATCAGTCTCTCAATATGTATTTGGGGGGCTTTTTCTATTTCTGCTGTGGTATGTTCTGGACCAAAACAAGAAAAGAGAGGGGTGGTTACAGAATCACAAGAGATTAACAAGCAGACAGTCAGCATTGAAAAAATATAAAGGGAGGGTGAGGATAACCGTGCATGAAGTTGTAGAAGGCTTGAAAAGGTTTTTCGAAATGCCTATCTGGAAAGGAATTTTTTCGGGGGTCAGCTGGGCAGTACTGCAGATATTTGGTCTACCAAACGGACCAATGAAAGCATTCGTCTTTTTGTTATTCGCTGATCTAATTACGGGCATATACAAAGCGTGGAAAACACGAACGCTTAAATCATTTATTTCCCATGAGAAAGGGCGTAAGAAATATATTACTTATGCCCTTATCTTATTCCTGGCCCATTTTTTGGATATGGCTGGTTATGGTGGTGTAAGGGATATAGCTCTTTTGTGGAGTTGTTGGACCGAATACATTAGTATCACCGAAAACTTAAAAATGGTTGGGATTAATCTCCCTATACCATTTGCCAGCCGTTTGGATTTGGAAAATAAAAAGCTGGGGTTTAAGGATGGTGACACAGAGTGAAGATAATTAATCTGATCGATCAACTTCCTGTACATTCCGAGAAGAGATATAAGACACGGGAAGTCGGGGAGATAAAAACTGTAGCTATTCATCACAGCTTGACGAAAGATATTCCTGGCAGTGGAGATATTTTTGCTTTTGCCAGGTATCATGTTAATGATCTGGGTTGGCCAGGGATTGGGTACACCTATGTTATCGATACAGATGGAACAATATACAAATGCAATAATACCGCTACTGTCAGTTATCATGTAGGCAAACATAACCGAAGTAGTCTTGGAATATGTCTTGTAGGTGATTTTCGGAGCAAGTCACCATCAATAGAACAACTTGAAGCATTATATGAATTGGCCGGAGTGATCATGGAAGCTTATTCCCAGATCACTCCAACTCATTTTGTGGGCCATAATGAATATGAAGGATATGGATGGAAACAATGTCCAGCAATTGATATGAATTATCTCAGAAAAGAAATCAGAAAGAGGGTGCAGCGATAATGAAAGCGATAAAATGGATCTGGGGTGTGTTGGTAACTATCTTAGTAGCTCTGGCATATCTATTCTGGCCGGGGCTTGATAATGGACAATTGAAAGAGAAGGTTTTGGAGATCAACAAATCTGCCAGAGAGGAGAAAAGGAAGCAGACTGAAATAAGAAATAGGATGGAGAGTCGAAATCTTGAACAAAAAGGCAGGCAAGATAAAGCCCGCAAATTGAGTGATAGATTGAATAAGCTTCCTGTGATTTTATTTCTAATCCTGATCTGTTCCGCTTCGGGATTTGCAAAAAATTTGTGTACTGCTGAAAATATTATCCCTGATGATTATGAAAGTCTTCTGGAGTATTACAGAGAAATGTCTGAGATAGCAGTAGAATATAAATCTCTCTATGAAGAGGCTGAAAAATCGCTTAGTGAAGCTCAGGTTGATACTCAAGCTATGATGGAATCAAATGACAGACTTCAGGAACTAATTAAAACACAACAGACCATAATTGATCAGCTCCTCAAAAGGAAAGACATATCGCTGGAAACAGGGCTAAACTTTGTTCCCCTTGACCCTCTCAGATCAGGAATAATTATTGGAATAGAATGGTCGTTTTAACAGTTACCTAGTATGTCAAATATAATCTCCACAAAAAAGGATTATTAGATAAAAATGTCGAATTAATTAGGGTATATTGTACATATAGTACGTGCTTTTATATCCCATAAATTTAATAATCTGAGGAGGAGTTAGCATGAGCAGATTGACTTTGTTTTTAGCGATCTTAGGTGTCCTTGCCATTGCAGTACTTGGAGCCAATTATTATTTATCGCAGAATGTAAAAGACGATATTATGGCCTTTTATGATGAGGTAAATATGGAACAGGACGTTTACATAAAATCAGATACACTGTCAGTTAACTTACTAAACAGGAAGATTATCGCGAAGAATGTTTTGATTTATGAAGATGAAGTAGGTAAACTACGAAGCGAAGAGATTCGGGTAAAGTTATCCTGGCAAGATCTAATTTATTTACTCAAAAATGACAGATTAGATGTGATGCGTGCTGTAAAGCTTTCTCTAAAAAATGTGATATGCGAAGATTTGATGGAAGATTTTAGTTTTAAAATCAAAGGTGTCACAGTTGATTATAGAGGTTATTTATCTGAAGAGATTTTGATTAACCACCCAGAATTACTTCTGGATGAATCCCATAAAGTCGATCTGGCAATTACTGAGTTAGATTTTGCTATTCCCGGGGATTATGAACTGGGTTTGACCGGGGAGCAAAAAGAACAATTGGAGGAGATATCAACTGTCGACCAGATTTCTTTCAATCTGACTTATGATTCCTTTGAAAAAGCTTTTACTCTAAATGAGATGAATCTGGTGACTCCAACGGGCTCATTCGAGGCGACTTCATCCTTTAAGCTAGTAAAAGATAACTCAGGAGAGCCTGTTTTAGATGATGTTGTTCTGTCTTACAAAGGTGAACTGAGTCCTAATTTAATTGATTTTGGTGAAGATGTTGGAGAATTTAAATTAGATGGTCTTGTTAGCAATGGCAGTGTTGAACTAGATTGGGAAACATCCAAAAATGATTATAAATTAATCAATGCAGCAACCAGTTTTACACTTAAAGGATTTGAGATAAAGTTACCTTCCGATACAGTGAGTCAGATAGATCCCTTTGCAATGATTGCATTGGGTTCTATTGAAAAACTAGTGGTTGACGAATTGTCTCTTGATTGTGATTATACCGATACTATTGCTGTATCTTCAGTTGAGTTAATGACACCCGCATTTAGTGCTAAGTTGAACCTGGATGTTGATCTTACAGATGAATATGATCCATATATTAATCATGGCGTTTTACAAGTTTCCAATATGTCTAAAGAAGTAGTGAGCTTAGTCAGTCTTTATGAATATATGAGTAGGATTGCCTTACCAAGAGTAGGAGATGATATTGTTATTGAAGTATCCGGATCGTTCAGTCAACCACAATTCATCGGACTGGAAATTTAGTATAGCGGGATAGAACATTGCCATTTACGGTAATGTTCTTTTTTCTTTTTGGTATTTCATTTATTCATAGCTTCCCCCAATCGTTTAATTCCTTCCTCAATAACCTCTTCACTATGGGATGCAAAATTTAGGCGGAGATAGTATTGGCCATCAGCTTGATTTGGAAAGAACATATTTCCGGGAGTAAAAGATACACCTTTAGTCCAGGCCAGGGCCAGCAGTTCTTCAGCAGTTACGGAATTCGGTAATCTTAGCCAGATAAAGAGTCCACCCTGGGGTGAATTCACAGTTGCTGCTGGCAGGTGAGATTTGACTGCCTGTAGCATAACATCACGTCTTTTTCGATAGACCAGACAGGAACGCCGCAAATGAGACTGGTAGCGTCCTATGCTGATATAGTCTTCCAGAGCTCTCTGCATTAAATTGGAAGTAGCCAGATCGTGAATTTTCTTTTGATTCACCAATTTTTCATAGACTGGCCCTTCAGCAACCAGAAATCCAACCCGCAGTCCCGGTAGGAGCATTTTGGAAAAGGTACTAGTATAGATGACTCGACCACCAGGATCGAGGGATTTAAGAGCAGGTTGAGTTCGTCCATCATAGCGGAGATCACCCACAAAGTCATCTTCCAGGAGTGGAACATTATAGCGGTCTGCTAATGACAATAGCTGTCTCCGTCTCCAGCTGTCCATACATATTCCTGTTGGATTTTGAAAGTTGGGCATGGTATAGATTAGTTTGGGATGAAATTGTTGGAGCAGTTCTTCGAGCTTTTCAATTAGCATACCGTCTTCATCCATTGGGATGCCGATTATACTTAAACCCATGGTGCGAAACAGATTCAAGGCTCCTCCATAGGTTGGATTTTCAACAAGGATGACATCACCCGACTTTAATAATAGTTGGCAAACTAATCCCAATGCCTGTTGCGATCCTGAAGTAATCAGAATCTGCCCGGGTCCGGTTAACAGACCCTGACTGGCCAGGATACTGGTGATTGTTTTTCGTAATCGAATAAAACCCTGGGTATCACCGTATTCCAGGGCAGTGATTCCATCCCGTCGAATGACTGTTTGCAGTGAGTGACGAAAATCTGAAATTGGAAATAGATGGGGATCGCCATTTCCATTGGCAAAAGAAATTAGATTTGTCTTCTGCGAAGAAGAGGATAATCTGTTTTCTATCCCACCCTTGCTTGGAAGACTCTGCTGCCAGAGCGGCCAGGAAGTCCTGGAATCCTCTAAATCTGGTTCTGATGTCGAGCAGATGGGTAAAACATAGGTACCACTCCCGCTTACAGCTGTAATTAAGCCATCAGCCTTTAGTTCGGCATAGGCATTTTCAACTGTAATTCTGCTGATGGCCAGATCCTGAGCTAATTTGCGACTGGCAGGGAGCCTGGTATCTGGTGTAAGCCTTCCCGATAAAATACCTTCCCGTAAATATGTTTCAATCTGTCTGTAGATTGGTACTGAACTCTGATAATCCAGAGGTATTCGCATAATCTCACTCCTCATATAATGGTATTACTATTATAGCAGATTAATCCCAATTCTTATAGGTCCAATTTTGGTATTTCACTTCAAGTGAATTGGATAATAAATTAATTTTATACGGAAATCTTTAAGTGTGGAGCAGTACTTTGTTTGATTCTATATCGGACAAAATTTTATAATTGGTCTTATCAATTTTTTCTGTTAATGGTTCTATTAATAATTCCATTTATCAATTATGATAAGGGTGACTAGAGGTAAAACAAAATACAGATATCTGGAAGTGGAGTGATGATTTATGTCAACAGTAACAAAATCCTCGAATTTAGCCATAGGCTATAAAACAGCCTTTTCCAGTGCAATAATTTTATCAACAACTGCAATTTTTATTCGTTATCTTACTGAAACATATCACTTGCCGGCTTTGGTTTTGGCTTTCTGGCGTGATGGGTTGACAGCTATCTCTTTACTTACCTTCCTGAGAATTCGAAACCCATCTTTGCTAAAACTCAGGGGTATGAATCTGCGTTACCTCATTATTTATGGTTTTATTCTGGCTATATTTAATTCTTTGTGGACGCTTGCAGTCTCCCTTAATGGTGCGGCAATCTCAACAGTTCTGGTTTATTCTTCGGTTCCATTTACTGCAATACTGGGTTGGTGCTTTTTGCGAGAAACACTCAGTTGGATGAAAATATTGGCCATCTTTCTTAGTCTGATCGGATGTGTACTGATCTCCGGAATGATAGACGTAGGAGACTGGAATGGTAATGTGTTAGGTATGCTAACAGGAATTTTATCTGGTCTATGTTATGCCATTTATAGTCTTATGGGGCGTTCTGCTTCCCAACGCGGCTTAAACCCCTGGACAACACTATTATATACCTTTGGATTTGCGGCACTTTTTTTGTTAGCATTTAATATATTACCCTGGAAAATAATTCCCGGAGCAGCAGACCATCTTATAGATTTGCTGTGGTTAGGGAGATCTTTAACCGGGTGGGGGGTATTATTTATCCTGGCAATCGGTCCGACACTCCTTGGATTTGGGCTGTATAATGTCAGTTTGGTTTATCTATCATCAAGTGTGGTTAATCTAATTGCGACTTTAGAACCGGTTTTTACGATGGTGATTGCTTATTTTCTGCTCAATGAACGATTTAGTGGAATGCAGATTATTGGAAGCTTTTTAATCTTAAGTGGAATTGTGCTTTTACGAATCTATGAGGGGTGGCGTCAGAGAAATAGAGCGAAAAGCTCACCTGTTGTAACAGTGGAATGAAGCCTTATGATTCTACTAAATTGTGTTGTAGCTTGCTCCAACAACTGATACAATAAACTTATGAACATAAATTTAGAAGGAGATGGGGAGTAATGAATGTCCTAATATTGTACTTCAGCGGGACGGGTAACACATATTTTATTGCTGATAAGCTATATACTGAACTGACGAGACAATCATATAGTGTTAAATTAATGCCGGTTGAACAATTTCAGGTAACAGCGATTGAGAGTGCCGATGTTCTGATATTTGGATTTCCGGTTTATGCCTGTGACATGCCTGATTTTATGCACAGTATTTTGCAGCAAATAAAAAAAGTAAATAAGAAGGGGTTGATTGTTTATTCTACACTGGGATTTTATGCTGGAAATTCATCACGAAAAATTCTAAATCTGCTATCTCAAAAAGGATTTACGCCTCTGGATTATGAAGAAATCAAAATGCCCGGTTCAGATGGTCTGGTTTTCATGAAAAAAGATTCGAAATATGTGAAAAATGTCTTAACAACAAATTTTTCCAAATCTTTGGAATTAAATAAAGCTGTTAGAAATATTGTTGATAAAATAAATCAAGTAAACCTGAGAGGTATTGCTAATGTCGCACAAAAAGTCTCAGGGTTAAACTGGGGCAGGTCAGTTATTAGTGGAATAGTCCAATTAATATCTGGATTTGTTGAAACTAAACTAAAGAGAAAATTTTGGGTTGACGATAAATGCATAAAGTGTGGACTCTGCACAAAGATCTGTCCTTCAGGTAACATTATTCTTCAGGGAGATCGGGTAGAATTTTCAGATAAATGTTATCTTTGTATGCGATGTATTAATCAATGTCCGGTCGAAGCTATCCAGATTGGAGAAAAGACTAAGGGAAAATTCAGATATAAGGGGCCGATGGGAAGATATAATCCACATAATATATTAGCTAAAGAAGACGATGCTCAGCTAAAAGATTGATCTTCAGAGAAACGATCTCTATATCATTTGATTTATGTAATATCTGGAAAAGATGGACATTAAAAAATATTGATGGTCTCCTTTCCTTGAAGACGATTGATCCTTAGTATCTTTTTTTGGGAAGGTTAACAAAAATATTATTGAAGCGAATTTGCGTGAACTTAACAAGCATTCTCTGATCTGACAGGGAATGCTTTCTTTTGTTAAAGTTAACCTTATATTAACAATATTAATAAATAATTAACATTAATTCACAGGTATCCTCTTCCCATTTCCCGAAATCTAATATACTTAGATCTAATATCGTAAATTTATTCTATAGAACAGACTATAATGGGGGAGGAATTATTTATGCGAAAAAACTATTTGCGGAGATTTTTGGTTTTATCTACTGTCATCTTGATTTTGTTTCTATTTATCGGATGCGGTCTTAAAGAGCATTTCATTATTTTATCAGGTTCAGAGAACGAAACTTTGGAACCGATAATTCAGGAATTCGCCCGTAAAAACAATGTTGATATTGAGATGGAGTACAAAGGTTCAGTAGATATTATGCTGGAGTTGGGAAACCCAGATATTACATATGATGCAGTCTGGCCTGCCAATAGTTTGTGGATCTCATTAGGTAACACAAACCATCTGGTCAAACACGAACAATCTATTATGACTTCACCGGTAGTTTTTGGAATTCGTAGAAGTCTTGCTGAACAGCTGGGTTTTGTCGGCAGAGAGGTATCGGTTAAAGAAATCCTGCAGGCTATTCAGCAAAAAAAACTAAAATTTATGATGACATCTGCTACTCAGTCTAACTCCGGAGCCAGTGCTTATATCGGTTTTCTTTATGCACTATTAGATAATCCGGATATTATCTATAGAGAAGATCTCTATCAATCTGAACTACAATCTCAGATTAGGGAATTACTTGCTGGAATACATCGTTCCTCAGGAAGTTCTGGTTGGCTAAAGGATCTATTCCTGAAAGGTGACTATGACGCCATGATTAATTACGAAGCAATGATGATCGAGGCTAACAAAGAACTTATTCGGCAGGGTAAAGAAACATTATATATTATTTATCCCTTTGATGGATTGGTCATGGCAGATTCTCCTCTGGGTTATGTAAATCGTGGAGAGAAGAAAAAGGAAGAGATTTTCCTTAAACTTCAGGAATATCTTCTATCACAGAAGGTTCAGGACAAAATATTGGCTCAAGGAAGACGGACTGGTTTTGCCAGCAGTTCTAAAGGTGATAAAGCAGTGTTTAATCCTGAGTGGGGGATCGATACTGAGAGAATTCTTTCACCGATTAGATTGCCTTCAGGTGAGGTCATTCAGGAAGCACTGTATCTCTATCAGACTCAATTCAAAAAACCATCATATACGATCTTTTGTTTAGATTTCTCCGGAAGCATGTCAGGTGAGGGTGAGCGGCAGTTGAAAGAAGCGATGAGAGTTCTCTTTGATCAGGAGATAGCAAGAAAATACATGCTCCAGTTTGGGCAGGATGATCGGATTGTAGTTATTCCTTTTAGCGACCATCTTTATGGAGCCTGGGAGGTTCAGGGAAACAATCAGCAAGATTTACAGAACTTATATCAGCAGATTAACAACCTCTCTCCACAGGGAAATACCGATATTTACAGTCCGGTGATTGCAGGATTGGCTAAGATGAAACAGACTGGAACAGAGCAGTTTATTCCTGCGATTATATTAATGACAGATGGGCAGTCCAATACAGGTCAAAATTTCACTAGTCTGGCTAGTTATTGGGAGATGATGGGCAAAGATATTCCCGTTTTTTCCATTCTATTTGGAAAAGCTTCTGAAAGCCAATTGGAAGAGATTGCAGAACAGACCCGGGCCAGAGTTTTTGACGGCAAAACCGATCTGATTAATGCCTTCAAAAAAGCTAGGGGGTATAATTAATGAAGGAAATTTTGGCAGGCATAATCGGCGGAATAACATTTATCATTTTTCTGATACTTTTGAAAATAAATTTTATTTGGGCAATTTGTACAGGGGTTGGTGGCTATTTGGGAACCATCTTACTGTTTCCAACCAAAAAGTCCTTAGAGGTGGAACTCAATCTTCAGGGAGTCTCAATGGAAGATGTTCAGCGAATAATTTCCGAAGGTAATCAAAAAATTAAAACAATTCGCTCCTATAGTATTAAAATAAACAATTCCAATGTCAGAAAAAAGATAGAGGAGATTTGCTCTGTTGCGGATAAAATCATCGAAGATCTGCGGGTTGACCCTAAAGATGTGAAGGCTGCACGTAAATTTTTCACCTATTATCTTGATGCGACAACCCGAATCATCCAACGTTATGTGGAGCTTTCCGGGCATGGATTAAATTCTGCGGAATTGATAAAAGCTTTACAGAAGGTTGAAGATCTGTTGGATACCATTAAACAGACTTTTGAAAGTCAGCTGGAAAAACTTCTGGAAGATGATCTTTTTGATCTGGAGGCTGAGCTGAAGCTATTGGAGAATACCATCAAATCGGAGGGGTTATAGGATGAAGAGTAGATATATAGGAATAATTATTTTAGTAGTAATCATTATTGTTGGTACTGTGGTTTATTTAGGAGGCAATACCAGATCTCAAGTTACACTCAAAGGTTATGTCGGCGGTGAAAAGATTGGTTTTCTAAAGGATAAAGAGGTTCAAAAAATTTTGAACAAACAGTATGGAATTGATCTGAATTATACAAAGGCAGGTTCGATTGAGATGGTCAAAGAAGATCCTGGTGATAATAATTTTCTCTTTCCATCGAGTCAAACAGCATTGGAGATATTTAAAGAGGAGAAAGGGCAGCATTTAGTTAAGAGTGAGAACATTTTTAACTCACCGCTAGTTATTTATAGTTGGGATATTGTTGTTGATGCTCTATTAAGGTTAGGAATTGTTGAACAGGTCAATAATTCATATTATATAGTTGATTTTCCCCGATTAATCGACCTAATAATAGAGAACCAAAAATGGTCTGACATTGGACTTAGTGAACTTTACGGCAGTATCGTGATCTTCTCTACTGATCCAACCAAATCTAATTCAGGCAATATGTTTGCCGGACTTCTGGCAAATATCTTAAACAATGGAGAGGTTGTGACTGAAACGACAGTACAAAAGGTTCTTCCAACAATTCAAAGTTTTTTCAAACGGTTAGGCTATCTGGAACATTCTTCATCTGATCTGTTTGAACAATACTTACGTACAGGTGTTGGAGCCAAACCCATGATTGTCGGTTATGAGAATCAGATTGTTGAGTTTGCTGCAGATAATCCTGATACCTGGGCCAGCGTCAAAGAACGTATGAGAATTCTCTATCCAATCCCCACAGTCTGGAGTGCTCACCCGGTGATTGCTTTAGACAAACATGGCACAGATTTGATTACAGCATTGGAGAATCCAACACTACAGCAGATAGCCTGGGAAAAACATGGGTTTAGAACAGGCCTGATCGGGGTGCAGAATGATCCCCGGGTTCTGGATATTGTGGGAATTCCAGAGCATATTGATAAAGTTATACCAATGCCGCATCCCACTGTGATGCAGATGATTATTGATGCTCTTGAAGAAAATTAGATCTTATTCAACTATATTTTGCCGGAGAAGTAAACAATTTATTAATAAAAATGTGATCTTGAAAGATCAGAGTTTTTACGATAAACAATGAGAGGTGAATGACATGTCTATAGAAAATAATCAAGTAGCTAATGTCCAAAATTCAAAGTTAGCCAATGAAACTTTGAATGCTGAGGAGAAGAAAAAGATTGATGAGATTGCCAATCAGATCGACTTAAAAGATTCTCAGTTCGTATTACAATATGGTGTGGGAATTCAAAGTAAGATATCCGGTTTTGCTGACACTGTACTATCAGATATTCGGGCAAAAGATGCCGATTATGTAGGTGAGATTTTAACTGATCTAATGTTGAAGGTTAAGGATGTGGATGTGTCCGGATTAGGTACAGGTGAAGGATTTTTGACAAAGATTCCTTTGCTTGGTTCGATGATCAGTGCTTCCAGGAAATTTGTAGCCAAATATCAAAAACTGAGTGTTGAGATCGAGAGAATTATTGAGGAATTGGATAAAGCAAAAATGCAATTATTAATGGATATTACCATGTTGGACAACCTTTATCAGAAAAATGTGGAGTATTTCAAAGAACTAGATATCTATATCCATGCGGGAGAGATGAAACTCAAAGAGATAAATGAACAGGTAATTCCAACCATGCAGGTAGAGATCCAAAATTCTTCAGATGCTATGGATGCTCAGCGATTGAAAGATTTAACTCAACTGGTAAATCGCTTTGAGAAAAAGATTCATGATCTCAAATTAAGCAAAATGATCACCATTCAAACTGCCCCGCAGATCAGATTAATTCAGAATAATAATGAGGTTCTGGTAGAAAAAATTCAGAGTTCTATCCTGAATACTATTCCACTGTGGAAAAATCAGATAGTTATTGCCGTCAGTTTGATGCGTCAAAAAAGAGCATTAGAGGTACAAAAAGAGGTAACAGACACAACCAACGATCTTTTGTTGCGAAACTCTGAGCTGCTAAAAGACAGTACTATAGGTGTTGCCAGGGAATCTGAGCGAAGTATTGTGGAGATTGAGACTTTAAAGAAAGTAAACGATGATTTGATTAAAACTTTAGAGGAGACTCTAAAAATTCAGGAAGAGGGAAAAACTAAGCGCCAGCAAGCAGAGATTGAATTGTCAAAATTAGAACAGGAGTTAAAGAATAAATTGGCTAATTTAAAGAATTAATCTATTAGATTAAGGATAGAGAAATTGAAAAAGATCTTCCCAGAGAAACAGGAAGATCTTTTCTTTTCAATAATTATTAGCAACAGCAGCAGACTATGATAACTACCAGAAGAAGTAACAGGCAAGTTCCACTTTCACCAAAGAAACCCATTTGTTCCTCCCCTCCTTTTTTTAATCAATTTATTTCTACCAACTCATATTAGTCACAGAAACAGATTAAAAAGAAGACTAAAAGTAAGATTATCCATAAAAAAATATTTTCATTATCAAAAAAACTCGCACTATGACCCAATTACATTCCCCCCTTACATCGAACAACTATCTTATGATTTATCTATTTTGTAATCTCCAAGATTATAGAATTAGAGTTTTGCTAATTATAGTATACTATATGAGTATATAGCAATTTGGTGAATAATATATGGCGTAGAGTATGTATACAACAATATTTTTATATATAAAATATGCTATATGCAAATTCATGATTTAAGTTGTTCTGGCTCAATTTTGGTTTTCCTTAATTCTTTTTAAAGACCATCTATCTTGACATAGTTTTATATTTATGCTATAATGAAATTTAATAACAATGAAAAACTGATTAAAAGGAGGGATACTTATGATGAAGAAATGGGAGCTTGACCATAAAATTGAAACATATTTAGAAGATATTACCAAGAGAAAGTCAATGTAAGATGATGAGTTTTTGAACAAGAACGTGATACCCTTAAAGTAGATGAAGAAGGAAATCTACTTTCAAGGGGATTTTTTTTGCCCTATTTTCCGATAGACTTCAGTTGCTAATTTATCTCCGGACAACCTTCAAATTCACAGTATGGATTATTGACAAAATTTTCAAAGACGTCAAATTTTTTTAAAATACGTTCATTTAACCTTGTCTCGAATTCATGAAGAGAGCAGTAGTGAATATTCCACAGCTTGTTGATAATTTTCCGTTGTTTTGCGAGATTAGGAATAAAGTGTTGTTCGTTTTGGATAATCCATTCTAAGAGTTTTTGTGGGTCATCATAGATGTTTTTATCAATCTTATCATATTTACACACATTGAAGTACGAATCTTCTCCAACATTGATGATTAGATTATAAATCTCGATTTTGAGATCGAGTCCAGTGTACAATTCTTTTTTTATTGTCTCAATTTGTCTTTCATTTTGTTTGTATGGGCTTTCCTGAAAACCATTGGGAGTTAACCACTCATTATCTTCGATTTTGCCACTGATTAACCCTGGCCATTTCTTGACTTCAATGGCATAAATATTACCGCTGGGACCGATGATCACTGAATCAACCTGATTTAAATCATCCCGATTATCAGGGAGATATAGATTATTTAAAATTTTAAAACCATCATCTTCAATAACTTTCTGGATAACTTCGATAAAGTGAATCTCTCCTTCATCACCAACCAATTTTGTTCTATCAAAACTTTGGATACAACTTTCCGGATAAGAGATAAGAGAATTTAATTCCTTATGGATTCTGAATAATCTATTAAAAAACAACAACAAACTGATAATACATGTCCATCCCACAAGAGCTTTATTAAAAGCTACGAGAACCACAGCCAGAATCAATCCCAATAGAGCTAAAATCATATAAATCCGGTTAATTCTAAGTGACCTGGAAAAATAATTCCAGACATCGGCAAATCCAGGAGAATAATTTTTTGAATGCAATCCTTTCAACATCTGTGCCATGAGAAAACCTCCAGATTTATGATTATTATATTTCTTATCCTTTCCACTACAGTCGGTAATCATTCCCTAAATATGTCTCTGTTGATACAAACATTTCATCAGTAATTGTCAAAGCGGATTTAGCAGTTTACCCTTGACTAATGTGGACAAAGCTATCGTTTAATAAACAGATAAAAATTATAATTAGTACCTTGCAATAAACAATACCGTGTGTTATACTGATATTAGATACTCTATGATCGAGGTGAGATTATGGAAACCAAAGAATTTTATCGTCTGGTAATTTATGGTGATTCGATTACAAAAGGAATCGTCTTTGATGAGAAGCAGGAAAAATATGTTAAAACCAAAGAGAGTTTTGCTGATATTTTGACAAAAGAGTTTCGGGGAATGATTCATGCTGTAGGGAAGTTTGGGAATACGATTATTGGTGCTACAGAAAAGCTTCAGAACCTGGTTCTCAAGAAGAATCCAGACATTGTACTTCTCGAGTTTGGAGGTAATGATTGTGATTTTGATTGGGAGGAGATTGCACGCCATCCATTGCATGAACATACTCCCAAAACTGATCTCAATGTTTTTCGTGAGAAGCTGATCAACATAATCGAGATATTACGTAATAAAAATATCATTCCAGTTTTGATGAGTCTGCCACCTCTTGATGCAGATAGATATTTCAAATGGATCAGCAAAAATGATTCAGATTGTGGTAAAAACATTCTGACCTGGCTTGAATCTATCTCCAGAATTTATTGGTGGCATGAGAGGTATAATGCAGCAATTCTGAATATAGCTGAAGAGACTAATACTCAATTTATAGACGTACGTGGTGCTTTTTTGCAGAAAGATGATTTTCGCAAATATATCTGTCCGGACGGTATCCACCCTAATGAACAGGGTCATGAACTTATTGCGACAAAGATAATTGAGTATACAAGAAGTAGATATGATTTTCTTATTAACAAAGTTACAACTACTCAGTCTGAAGGAGATAGGCCAATATTTGAATCTACTGGACTACCCACCATCTATGTTAAAGCTAAAAGGTAGGAGCTTCTGCATCAGCCTACTAATAAGTGGGTCTTACGCGGTCTCCGGAAAGAATTGTGGTTGGTGATTTTGCATCCCCCGATAGATGCAGTTCACTCTCTCATCTGCAGAGGGCAGGGGGCTTTTACCTATAGAGATCTCTCATGATATTGAGTTGGAAGGGTATGATCAGATACCTTTTATGAAAATAGATAGGTGATAAGACGAATTATTTAACGACATTTCAGAAGGAATGTCTCCCGGCTTCTATAGATGGAAGTATGAATAACTAAATGATGTTTACTTTAGTGAAAGGACAAATCCTTTTCTGAAGTTGTTAAACCCGGGTATTAACAGCTTGTTGTTAATGTGACTTAATCCCATGATGTTTTGTCTTATCGCCTATCTTTAATATAACTCTATTCTTTAATTGGTAGAAATATAGCTATTGGGTGTATCTCAAAAGAATGTTCTTCCAGCCATTGGTGTTGTCCAAAGTCATACTCGGAGTTTTCACACCAATTATTAATAGCTTGCCAGTAAGCGGGGAGTTCTTCGCCGCTCTGAATGTCTATGTATGCAGCAGCATACAACCCTCCAGGAAAATCTACCAGGCTTACATTGTCACCAGTTTCTACTTCATAGCCGACCGAGACTAAAAACTCATATCCATATTTGGTACTTCCGGCAGATGGGTTGGGATTATTATAACCAAAAATTCTGCTCTTTCCCGGTTCAAAAGTGATATTGTTATCTTTAATCCATGTCAGAAGTTTGCTATGAGCCTCATCTTCTGGATGTTCCCCAAACCCATAAATACTAACCATTCTCAACGGTTCTAATTTAACAATTTTTACATCAATTTTTTTCATTGATAATCCTCCCAGCGTTTTTATTATATCAGTGCACTGTACAAGTGAATTATAGCATTAAATACTGACAACCAGTGTCAGTAATGTTATAATAATATTTAAGTTATTAAAGAATTTTTGATAAAGGAGATTATGTATGCGAGCAGATCGACTTATTTCATTGATCATGATCTTAGAATCTAAAGGTCCACAGACAGCAAAAGAGCTTGCCGATCAATTGGAGGTATCACCACGAACAATTTATCGAGATATTGAATCTCTTTCGATCTCGGGAGTGCCTGTTTATGGAACACCTGGACCAGAAGGAGGGTATCAGCTAATGGATGGTTATCGATCCTATCTGGATAGTTTGACAAAGGAAGAGTTACAGGCTTTGCTTTCTTTGAATATCGTAGAACAGGTTGACCAGTTGGAGATTGGCTCCAGATTAAAAACAGCTATTTTAAAAATACGTTCCAGTTATACACATCTTACCAGTCAAGAAGATGGACCAGTAGAGCGGCTGTACGTTGACCCTGTGGGGTGGGATAGTATGGGCAGTCACAAATTTGGCAAAGATCCATCTCAGATTAACATTTTGTATAGAGCGGTTCATGGGAGCCAAAGGTTACAGATAACATATAATAATCCGGGTGTTGCAGTGGATAATATTTCCAAAATTGTTGATCCTTATGGTTTAGTTGCCAAGGAAAACAGATGGTATCTGGTATATAATACGCGTGGCAAAATCTGTGTAATTGGACTTTCCAGGATTTTTGCAGTGGAGAGACTGAATCAAACCTTTACCTATCCGGCAGATTTTAATCTTAAACAGTTCTGGAAAGACTGGTGTAATCAACTGGTCGAACAATTTTCTTCTTTCGAGGTGAGATTGCTTGTTCCTTTACAATTAAAAACGCATATTGCTAATTTGGTCAAAAAGGGTAAAGTACCAATATTCCCCTATACCATTGATTTTACTGACCCAAAGTGGAGTGAGGTAATATTATATTTTGAGTCTTTTGAAGAGGCCAGAAATAAACTCTTAATCTTTGGAGGTGCAGTAAAAGTCATCGAACCTATCGCTCTGAAATATAGCTTGATTGACTATGCAGAACAGGTATTAAATGCGTATAAATCTAACTAACAAAACAATAGTGATTAACAGTAAAATCAAAAGGTTATATCACTGGTTTAAAATTATTTTTATAATTGAGTAATAGAGTTACATTATCTTGCAGGAGAAAATTAATTGGAAAAGAAATAGATGATGATCTGAAGATGATATTTTCCCAATAAGAACCTTTTATTATTAGTGAGGAATGCAAAACTTAGAAAGAGGTGAGAGTATGGTAAGTTCAGATTCAATTTTGCAGGTAGCTAATGTTATCAAAAATTATTCGGTCAGAAAAGGAGAACCCATCAAAGCTGTCGATAATATCTCTTTTGAAGTGAAAAAAGGAGAGATACTCGGTTTATTAGGTCCCAATGGTGCGGGAAAGACGACTACAGTTAAAATCATCTGTAGTTTGATTAGACCTGATTCTGGGACTATTTTGGTGGATGGAATTGATAATTTTCAACATCGGAGTAAGGCACTCGGCAAAATCAGTGCTGTATTGGAAGGGAATCGTAATATATATTGGCGGCTTACTGTTCGAGAGAATCTGGAGTTTTTTGCTGCCCTCAAAGGTTATAATCCGAAAGAGTTAAAAAAAGAGATAGATTACTATATAGATTTTTTTGATTTGAAGGATAAAGAGCATGAGACTGCCAACAAAATCTCAAGGGGAATGAAGCAAAAACTGGCGATTGCCGTAGCGATGGTAACCAATAGTGAGATCGTTTTGCTTGATGAACCTACATTAGGATTAGATGTCAAAGCCTCATATGAGATCAGAGACCTGTTGAAAAAGATCGCCTATGAAGAAGGTAGAACAGTAATTTTAACTACCCACGATATGAATGTGGTCCAGGATATTTGCGAACGTGTAGTCATTATTGACAAAGGTCGAATTATTGCTGAGGATCGGATTGAGAATCTGATGCGACTTTTTCAGGTCAAGTCCTATAAGTTTATTCTCAAAGACCGGTTGACAGATGAACAACAAAATCAGTTGTTAGCTATCCCTCACCTGACTTTGCTGGAAACAGAGGATGCTACTGAGATTGAATTAAATTTAGAGAATTCACAAACCTTTTATCAGGTAATAGATATTTTGCGCATAGAGGAAGATACGGTCATCGAATCAATTGATCGTCAGGAGATTAATTTTGAGAAGATATTTATGGACATCCTGGGAAGGAGTGATGAAGATGCAAAAGATCTGGCTGTTGGGTAAAGCTTTTTTAAAACGTGAGTTTATTCTCTTCAAAAGATATTTTTTCAACTCCCTGGGTGGAATAATTACTTTGTATGTAATCTTCCTGATGCTTTTTTTAGGGTTTAAAGGGGTTGGTGGTCCTAATGTTGGAGAGAGTATAGAAGGTTTAGTAGTCGGATATACTTTATGGATGTTCGCCCTTAGTGCATATCAAGATATTACTCTGACAATTCAAAGAGAAGCAAGAGAAGGAACATTAGAGCAACTGTATATGTCGGTATATAATTTCGGTTGGGTTATGGCAGCTAAAACTTTTGCACAGAGTTTAATAAACTTAATCATTGTAGTTGGGATGCTATTTCTGCTGATGTTCACTACTGGTACTTTTTTAAATCTTGATGTGGTCTCATTGGTACCGTTGGTTTTTTTCACTTTGCCTAATTTTTTTGGTTTGGGTTTCATATTTGGCGGAATTGCCTTAATCTTTAAACAGATAAATAATTATTTGCAGATTATGCAATTTGTCTTAATCCTATTTGTCAGTGTACCAGTGGGTAGTGTTCCAATCTTTAAATTCATGCCGGGTAGTTGGGGTTCATCTTTGATTTATAGGGTTATGTTGGCAGGAGAGTCAATCTTTCAATTTGCAGCTTCCGATCTGGTATTCTTATGTGGTATTGGTTTGGCATATCTGCTCCTGGGAATTGCTGTATATAAAATTTGTGAACGGATTGCCATTGATCGGGGGCTGTTAGGGCAGTATTAAAGGAATTTTCTCAGAAGGTTGAACATCTTATAGAAGGTCTAACTCGTTTATGTCTTATTGACCAGATTAACCTCAAATTTTGGATAGATAATCTCTGATAATAGAATACTAATAACGCGACTTTGAAACCAAAGGAGGAACAAGTATGGACCTGTTAGAGAAGAAAATGAGGTGGGATGTCAAAACTTTAGCATCTAAACCTATTCTTTACTATGGAAAGATTGCTTTGTTCGCTTTGGGAGTTTTTCTCATAGGTCGGGTCACAAAATAGGAATCCTGAGGTCAAAGTCATCAGCCAGGAGAATTGGGCATTTGCCTTTCTCCTGGTATTTTTTTGATAATACCATACCTTTGTTTCGCCGGATGCAGGGAACAATATTCGGCAGTCATCGTCTAATAATACAAAGAGAATTTATTAAGCATTGAAAGAGGTGTTTTAGCGATGAAAAAAGTTGGCATACTTATTGGTATTTTAGTAATATTAACTCTGGGAGTGGTTTTTAGGAGGATTAATCCGGTACAATTAGGACAATCAGAACAACTTGATCAATCAGAGTCGAATGTAGAGTTAGGTCAGGACCAAAGCACGTATAGTCAACCTACTGTTTTACATAATAGATCGATGGCTAAACTATCATTCACTGATCAAACCAACTATGTTCCTGCAACCGGTATTCTAAATGAGATGGCATTCCCTACATTTCCTACCGATTCAGAAGAGTATCAGTATTTTGTAAATAATATTTTTCATGATCCTATCAATGTTCCTTTATCTACATTTTCAATAGATGTGGATACAGCTTCTTATAGTAATCTTCGCAGATTTATCATGAATGGCCAATTACCACCAAAAGATGCAGTGAGAATTGAGGAGATGATTAATTATTTTACCTATGATTATCCTCAACCTACTGGAGATATACCATTTTCGATAACCACAGAGATAGCAGTCTGTCCCTGGAATAGTGATAACTACCTGGCCATGATTGGTCTGCAGGGGGAGAAATTTGATCTGCAGGAGACCCCTCCGAATAATCTTGTCTTTCTCCTGGATGTCTCAGGATCAATGAATTCACCAGACAAACTCCCCCTTTTAAAATCTGGGTTTAAGCTTCTGGTTCAAGAGTTACGGGAAGAAGATCGGGTATCAATTGTCGTCTATGCTGGAGCTGCAGGGGTTGTCCTGGAACCTACTTCTGGAGATAATAAAGATCAGATCCTGACTGCTCTGGAAGATCTTCAGGCTGGAGGGTCTACTGCCGGAGGAGCGGGTATTCAGTTGGCATATGATTTAGCTAAAGAGAATTTTTTAGAGAATGGAAATAACCGTGTCATTCTGGCTACAGATGGCGATTTTAATGTAGGTGTCAGTGATGAACGTGGTCTTACAGAATTGATTGAACAGAAACGGGAAGAAGGCATTTTTTTAAGTGTATTAGGGTTTGGTACTGGTAACATCAAAGATTCAAAGATGGAGATTCTCGCCGATAAGGGAAATGGAAATTATGCATATATTGATAGTCTTTTAGAAGCTAAGAAAGTTCTGGTTAGTGAGATGGGTTCTACTCTTCTGACCATCGCAAAAGATGTGAAAATTCAGGTAGAATTTAACCCGGGTAAAGTCAAAGCATATAAATTAATCGGTTATGAAAATCGGGTGATGAATAATGAAGATTTTGCTGATGATAGGAAAGATGCAGGTGAGTTAGGTGCAGGTCATACTGTGACCGCTTTTTATGAGATAATCCCTGCAGATTTAGCTGACGAACGTCAGAATATGCTGAAATACCAGGAAGTTACCACTAAAGATAGTGACGAATGGATGTCTGTGAATCTAAGGTATAAAGAACCTGGAGAATCTGAAAGCCAGCTAATTACTGACATCGTAATCGGAAACCAGATCAAAGATAGGGGATCGGAAGATTTTCTATTTGCCAGTTCAGTAGCTGAATTGGGAATGTTATTAAGAGATGAGGAGTTTGCAGGTCAGGGTTCTTACCAGAATCTAATTCACCGGGCTAAACAGAGTAAAGGTCTGGATGAAGAGGGGTATCGGGCAGAATTTATTAAATTAGCGGAAATGGTTGAAGCATTGAACAAGGTTCAGGTATATAGAGGAGATTAATGAATTGGATAGTTTGGTCTAATTAAACCTTTCAGTGAACGGCTGAAAGGTTTATTTTATCTTTATATATTACCAATTAATTTAGTTTTTCATATAATAATAAAAAGGTTTGATAATGATTCTTACCATGAGGTGGTAATATTGAAGATATTAGTAACCGGTGGAGCAGGATTTATCGGTTCTGCATTAGTAGACCGACTTATCGAGCTGGGGCATTCGATCGTTGTTATTGATAATTTGACCTGGGGAAAAGTTAAACATTTGCATTCTAAAGTAAAATTATACAAAGCAGATATTAAACGTAGAGTACTGCAGGAAATTATCTCCAATGAGAAGATAACCCATGTTTTTCATCTGGCAGCTCAGACGGACTTACAGGAGTTTGGTACAGATCCATTAACTGAGGCCAAAAATAATGTTATAGGAACACTTAATCTACTGGAATGTTGTTGGCGCAGCGATGTTCAAAAAATAATTTTTTCTTCGACAGCCGCAGTTTACGGTAATCCGGAAACTTTACCTGTTGGTGAAGATCATCTGATTCAACCTCAATCTTTTTATGGGTTAAGTAAATATGTCTGTGAGAACTACATTCACTTATATCAAAAATTATATAGATTGGATTATACAATTTTTAGATATCCGATCGTGTATGGACCGCGGCAAGACGAGAATAGTAATGGAGGAGTTGTGGCAAATTTTTTGACTAAGATGATCCGGAATCATTCACCAGTAATCTTCGGTGATGGGACTCAATCTAGAGATTTTGTTTATGTTCAGGATGTAGTAGAAGCCAACATTCAGGCGCTATATTATGGAAATAATCAAATATTAAATATCAGTAGTAATGTAGAGGTTACTGATCAGAGATTATTAGAAGAACTAAACCAGATATTGGGGATGAATATCTTACCTTTGTATGAACCCGGAGCCAGGGAAGAGATTGAGTGTTTCTGTCTGGATAATGCCAGAGCCAGAACCATTTTAAATTGGTCCCCCAGGTATGATCTCAAATCCGGATTAATAGAGACAGTTAACTATTATAGTAATATCCTTGATTACAAATAAGTGATTTTCTATTATAGCGTATGTCATGATATTTGACAATTTGCTACATATTGGGTATAATTTTATTAATAGAATCAGGTTGGGAGAGACTATTATGAAACAGATTATTCTGATAGACGTTGTTCAGCTTCATCATCACCATTAGAGGGTTTGTACTATGGTTGGAACAATCACCATAGATGCGGACTCTATTTGTCATGAATGTATAGAGTTTGCATCTAATGGTGAACAAAATCTGTGGGAAGAGTAAACCCATCAATGTAAGAGTGTAAGCCATATAGATGTAATGATCTATATGGCTTTTTAATGTCTACAAAATGATTACTGAAAAAATAATAAAAAATCAAGGGGAGGAATTAATTATGAGATTTGTAAAAAATGTTAAAGGGATGAAAGATTTTTTGCCCGAAGAGCAGCGATTAAGAAATCAAATTCGCAATACTCTGGAGAGTACTTTTGTAAACTATGGGTATCAGTCTGTAGAGACACCGATGATCTGTTGGCATCAAAATATGGTGGTGGGGCTGAAATATTGAAAGAAACTCGTTGATCGATCTCTATATAATTCCTCTGGGAACTGAACGGGAAGCTCTACAACTGACAAACCAGTTGAGGAAAAGTGGTCTCGCTGTAGATATTGAGATGTTATCCAGGAGGTTGGGGAAAAGTTTGGACCTGGCCAATAGACGCAATATCCCTTATGTACTGGTACTTGGAGAGGAAGAGTTAGAATCAGGGCAGGTAAAGGTCAAAGAAATGGCTACAGGCAGAGAGATAAGCATATCATTACAGGAGGTCGGTAGTAGAATTAAACAAGAGTTAATAATGTCAAAATAGAGACAAAATAAAAGGCAATTAAATAACATTAATTGCCTTTTTGCGAGAAGAGTGATATAATAGAATAATAGAATTTCAGTATCAGCGTATTTTATTAGCTCGCTCTTTCCCAAAATATGATACAGAATTATTCCAGTCATTAACAAATATTCCGTGATTTAATGTTCTGACTAACCAACTCTCTGCATAGATTTTACCAGTCCAATCTTCTCTCGAAAACGTGTAAATAAGTTACCTTTTTAATACAGGAAATAGCCTCCACTGATGGGACAAGAACTATATTTGAAAATGGAGGAAGATAAATATGTTAGCAAAGCTGAAAGAACAGATCCTTAATTTAGATAGTGTGATATCGGCAAATATTTCGGAGAATCAACAGGGGGAGATTGCCGAGATTCATATTATAGCGGACAAGACCCGTAATCCCAAAAATCTGGTTCGAGATATCGAGACTTTAGTGCAGGTTAATTTGAACAAAGAGATCGATCATAAAAAAATATCTATTGCCCAATTGAATTTAGAAACAGATTCTGAGTCAGGGGTATCAAACCAGAGAATAGAGATAGTATCGATAACCAAATTCTATCGTCAACCAGTCTGTGAAGTTCATTTAAAATTGGGAGGAATGGACTTTAAAGAAAGATATCGGGGACAATCGCATGAGACTACCACTCACCTGGTAGCCAGGGCAATGATCAAAACTTTGGAATCGGTATTACCCGGGGAGATTAGACTGGACGTAAAAAACCTATTCTTTACTGGTTTAAATAATGAGATTTTAATTATTGAACTTTTTTGGATTACAGTTGAGCGCACACGTCTTGAGGATCAGCTAGTCAAACGTGAAGCTCTGATTGGCACTGCATATTTGAGAGAAGATTTGGTTATGGCTGCCGGTCAAGCTGTACTAAATGCTATAAACCGTAAAGTACAGATTGCTTTTGTGTGAGAGTTTGGTCGTTTTTTTTGGTCTGGCGGTTATTACATGAGCGGAGATTATTGATTTTTAGCTTAGCCAACCACTGATGAGCTTAGCCTTGTTTTTCAGCATTTGATAATCTATCTATTCATCGGAGGGAGGCGATTTGGTGATGAAGAAGAATTTTAAAGCGACAATCTGGATGACGATGATTGCTCTTTCCGGCATAATTTATCATCCACTGTGTGACACACTGCTTTGGAGAAAGGTTAAATAGGAACATCTAGAGAGTAATAACCGCCGGACTTATTATAGAAAGATTCTTGGGGGATTTTAAGGAGGAGGGGTCTATAATGGAAACGGGGAAAAAGAAACTAGTTATTCCGTACATAGTTTTAATTAGTTTGTTGGCCCTGGGGATGATAGGGTATCTATGTAATTTCCACTATGCCTGGCCCACCTGGGAGGATGTTATATTTTTTGGAGTCATTTTTTGGATAGTGACAAATTACACCAGTCTGATTACTGTCTGTAGTATTACGGTATCGTTCAAAATACCGCTACTTTTTGTAATGGCATTGACTCTTGGCCCGTTTTGGGCTACTATGATTGGCGCGGTATCGGGAATTTCTTCAAAAAGCTTGAAAAATGGTGTGGACGAATTTCTCTTTAATCAGTCAATGGTTATTCTCATCTCCGGACTATCCGGTCTGTATTTACAGCAGACCTTTACAGGCGAGATTGTACCCCTACTGATTAATTTCTTTATTGCCGGGATGATCTATTCGATTTCTAACCTGGTCATTTTGACAGTCATTATTTATCTCAGTTCAGATGGAGATTTACCAGACAAGACTTTTGTGTATCTTTTTGAAAGTTTTCGGGGGGTTGCTGTCTCTGTACTTCTGGGATATCTGCTTTATCAGATCTATCTTTCATACGGAAAGATTGCTCTTCTGGTTTTAATGGGGAGTGTTCTGCTCCTGAAGAATCTGATCATGACCTATTTTAATCAACATAATAATTTCTTTCAGCTAATTAATAGTTTTATGCGGGTAATTGATGCTAAAGATCATTACACCACAGACCATTGTAATAGAGTGAGTCAGTATACAGCCGATCTGGCAAAAGCGTTAGGCTTTAATAGATTAAAAATTGCTAAACTGGTTCAGATAGCGAGGCTTCATGATGTTGGTAAGATTTGGATTCCAGATCTGATTCTAAATAAGCCGGGAAAGTTAACTAAAGAAGAGTATGAAATAGTTAAATTGCATTCTCTAAAAGGAATGGAATTATTGAGTGAGATCAAATCCTTTAAAGACTATCTTCCCATAGTTCGCTATCATCATGAGAGATATGATGGTACAGGTTATCCCGATAATCTTAAGGGAGAAGCCATTCCTATCGAAGCCAGATTATTGGCTGTCTGTGATGCTTTTGATGTAATGACCTATGGTCGGATTTACAAACCACCGATGACAAAACGGGAGGTAATTGAGGAATTAAAAATTTGTTCCGGGAGTCAATTTGATCCTGGTGTCGTTAAAGTCCTACTAAAACTTATCATTGATGGTAAATATGATCATTTGATGATCAGAGAAAAAGAGGAAAAACACGCATAAGTCTGGTTGAAGATCTCAGTTCTATGACTCTCACTTTTAGTGGGAGCTGCCTTGTTCTACTTCAGGGGGGATTGAATCCTCATCTGAAGCCCCAAGGTTCAGCTTTAGCTGACTGAGTTCACTAAAAGCCTGTAGTTACCATAAATCAGTAACTTACAGGCTTTTTTATTCCAATCAGTGAGGGGATTGATCCTTTATAGAAATGTAAAAAAACCGTAACTATTGTAAAATAAAAAGGACATTAATCATTACATGACGAAATAATATAACGGTGCTTTTTTAAATTTATCAAAAGATATCTTTCAATGAAGATAAATATGTACGCAAAAATTCTATTTTTTAGAACTTACTGAGTAATTTTTTAAAATTACTCTATTTGATTATAAGTTGAGCCACATAGTTTGTTCATTGTAATTACTCCATTTTTTTCTTATAATTAGAAGGAAATCTGAAATTACCATAGAAATATAACAGGGAATAAAATAATAGAAAACACCTAATTTTCTGAAAGGAAAGGATGCTATGGTTCTTTTAAATAAAGATTTTGACTCTCTGAAGAAAATTATCGAAGTTCTGCGAAAAAATTTGCATATAATGATCATCGACGAGCGGAGAGATTTTTCCAGTAAGGAAGTTTTGTATTTAAGCCAGTTGCTAGATGAGTATTTGGTTCAGTTTGCAAAAAAGTAGTGATCCTGTCTTACCGGGAGGTGTAGTTTTTGGAATTAACTAATGTGTTTAGTACCCATTCGGTTTTTTATTATTACGGTTTAGAGCATTTGGCTATTAATATGTATTATTATATTACAGAAGGTATTAAAAATAATGAGTTAATCTATATTTCTATGGAGTCTGAACTGTATGCTAAACTTTTGAATAAGACGCAGTTTTCTTTGAATGGAGTTAAGTTTAAGTCAGTTAAAGATTTGATAGCAATACATAAAATAGCAGGGAATAAGGGATTAAAAGCTAATCTATATGAGTTGATATGTGAAGCCCAGAACAAAGGATACACAGGAATCAGGTATATAAATCAGGCTAGATTTGCCATGCAGGAGAGTTCAAAAGCGGATTTTTTGAATTGGGAGAAGAGCCTGACAGGCGTGATACAGGAAATTCCTTTTTCGATTTTGTGTATATATGATATGCTGGATTATACTCAACAGCAAGAATACATAGATGATGATTTGATCAGACATTCTTTAAATACCCACTCTCATTACCTATTTAACTTAAATCTTGACGATTTAGGAAGTAGATTTGCACAATGTTCCTAAAATTTTGATAAACAGCATCGATGTTATAATGGGAATAGGCGGTGAAAGTGAGATGGATTTCTCACTTTTATTTTTTGCTTAAATTCTGTCTGGTCAGAAACTACATAGTGAATGATATGTACTGTTTAACTCCAAAGAAGGATATTGTATTAAAATATGTAAGAGAATACCTTTATATCTTGTCAATTATAAGTTTCAATTTTTTAAATCAAAAATTTTTTCAGAAAATATTCACTTAGGAAAAGGAGTTTAAACAAGAATGTATAATTATATTAGATATATAGCAAATATTTGATTTAAATAACATGAGATTACAAAAACATAAAAAAGAGGAGATGATTACATGAAAAAGGATGGATATCCGGAAATTTTATTGGTAGAAGAAGTTGCTGACTATCTTCGAGTAAACAAGCAGACCATCTATAACCTGCTTCGTCAAGGTGAATTACCCGCAAAAAAGATAGGCGGTCAATGGAGATTCCATAAGCAAGCTGTTGAAGAGTATGTGAAAAAAGGCGACAATACTTTTGCAGCTGCTACAGTTGAAGAAGAACAGGAATAATTATATTTTTGGGAAAAATATCTGTTTTACATAAATTAGCTCATTATCTTGTTAAGGATGATGGGTTTTTTTATTCTTTGAAAGAATGAAATATACATACTTTGTGAATTTTTAAGTTTGAAAACAAATCGGTTGGAATAATGCACCACTCACAGCTATCGGTGAAGGTAGTGAGTTTAGTCAGTTGTGACGAAGTTTTTCGCTATTTCTGATTGATTGTTCGAGAGGATTGAGTAGGAGTTTTTAAAATATAAGAATTTTTCTTTCCCGAAAATAATAAGTATTAAGCAGGCGACATATAGATGTGGACTGATAATTGGGAAATCCACATAGAAATTAATCTTTAAAAAAAGGGGGGAGAAAGATGAAACAGTTTAGAAAAGGATTTGTGATTGTTTTGCTGATGATGATCATGATAATCTTACAGGTTGGCTATGCATTAAGCCAGGAATACGATTTTCGTGCGATCAATTGGTGGATGACCCGGGATGAGGTTATCGCCAGTGAACAGGGGGAATTATTATTAGAAGATGAAAAAATGGTAGCGTATGCAGTGGAGATTATTAATATGGAGACATTTCTCGTCTATTATTTTGATGAAAGAGATGTGCTCTGGGGTAGTACTGTTCTTTTCAGGCATGACTATTCAGACCCTGATTTGTATCTTGACGATTTTGTATATGTTAAAGAAGTATTGACTCAGAAATATGGTGAACCTTTCATTGATGATGTCCGCTGGTTGGATGACATAGAAAGGGAGGAATCTGGCGAAGAAGTTAAGCTGGGTAATGTAAGATATTCTACCTTCTGGTCAACAGAGACGACTCTGATTAATCTGATTTTAGAAGGTGAAGACCGACAAATTCTTTTATCCATTGATTATTGTAATTTAGACTATTATTTAAGTGGACTATTAGAGGAGTTGGGCGAAGGTTAAACTGGGGATTGACAATACATAATTTAGCGGAAGTCTGTCTAGAAGTGCTGCTCTAAGGTGTTAGAACAGCACTTCTTTAATTTTGCTGAAACGTCTTTTATTATTGGGGGTTGTACATGCCATTATCTCTCATGTAATTGAAGACGCCTTCACCATGTTGCTGCTCTTCTTTTTGAATATGGTTAAGGGCCTGGCGTACATTGGAATCGGTGAATTCAAAGATCGCTGTGTTATAGGTTCCCGAGACATATTTTTCGGTCATCAGGACATCATTACACAGAGCTGTATCATTTTGATTGACCATCCCGGCACTGTTACTTCGCCCTTGTACTCCCATCTGGCTACTTTGATTGGCATTATTCATCGGTTGAGCTTGCTGCTGGCCCTGGTTCATTTGAGGTACTTGACCATTTAAGATCTGATTGATCGTATTGAGGTGCTGCTGCTCTTGAGATTCATAGGTCTTGAATAGTTGTTTTAATTGAGGGTCTTGAGCCTGGTTAGCGTAGTTGTTATACTTTTCAATACACACTTCTTCATGACTTTTTTGATCCTGTAATAACATTTTTTCTTTTTGAGTAAGATTTAAGTTTGTCAAAATAACCACCTCCTTTGTTTAGTGTTGCACTTTTCGGAGATTAACATTCATTGTCAATGGGTTTTTTAGAAAAATAGTTTGTGATATAAACACAATAAAAAGGGTGTCCGAGTGACACCCTTTTTTATACATTAATTTGCGATATATTCGATGCTAAAAAAGCAGTCTCAACAGGGTGGAAGTGTGGGGGTGGTAAATTCCACTGACTGCCTTGAAAATTAAAATAAATTATAATATATAAATTAATTTACAGAATAAATTTCAATTTACCAAGGGATCGTCTATTGTTTTTTGCTTACTATATACTATGAAAATTTGAGAATAATGTTCCTATTTTAAAGATATTTTGCGGGGATAGGATGCTATTGGTGAAGTCTATGATTAAAATAAAATCATTACTTCTATAATATATCTAAGATCTATGACTACCTTCTATAAATCGGAGCTACCTTGTTCTACTTCAGATGGGGCTGAATCCCCATCTGAAGTCCCGAAGTTTCAGCTTTAGCTGAATGAATTCACTGATTTTGATGGGGTTAGCAAGGTTATGAATAAAGTTCCGAAGGAATTTTTAGAAGAGTGGCGAATTATTTTTAAAAGCAGGGAGAATCATATTTTTCCCAAATACAAATAGAGGTAATGAATCTATAATTGAATAAAGTATAAGGAGGAGTTTAAATGCAAATTCGGGAGATGATTATACAGGATTATGAAGCAGTGTGCCAACTATGGGAGAGTACGAAAACTATTGAGTTGACTAAATCAGATGAACTTATAGAGATTAAAAGAATGCTTGAACGGAACCCAAATACCTGTTTAGTAGGCGAAGAAGGTGGGAGAATCATTGGGGTAGTTTTGGGTGGTTTTGATGGCCGTCGTGGATTTGTTCATCATTTAGCTATTCATCCGGAGATTCAGCGCAAGGGTTATGGAATACGACTTTTTCACGAGCTGGAAAGACGTTTTATTGAGATGGGGGTGGTCAAAGTTCATCTCTTTGTGAATACAAACAATCTGCAGGCTGTAGGTTTTTATGAGAAAGTTGGTTATAAGTTGAGAGATGACTTTGTAACTATGAGTAAATCTTATGTGAAATAATACTCTTATGAGTGACAATTGATGACTTCTAAAAGAGAATGCCTGGAAATAGTTATAGAGGAATCCAAAGAATTATTGACTTACTAATTAAATTTATGTTATTATAATATCTGGGTTAAATTAACACGGAGGTTGAGTAGATGAGAATAAACAAAGTATTGATTTCGATAGTTGTTGTTTTGGTGGTTGCGATTGCAGTTTATTTTGGCTATCAGTTAGTTGTTCAAAAGGATAATAATAATCAAAGTCAGAAAGAAGAAGTTCAGGAACACGAAAATCCGATTGTGACAATTACTATGGAGAATGGTGCACAGATTGAGCTGGAACTATACCCCGAAGCTGCACCTAACACGGTTCATAATTTTATTTATCTTGTCAATCAGGGGTTCTATGATGGAACCATTTTTCATCGGGTGATTCCTAACTTTATGATTCAAGGTGGAGATCCATTGGGCACTGGTCTGGGTGGTCCAGGGTACGTGATAAAAGGTGAGTTCACTGATAATGGTTTTAAAAATGATCTGAAACATACTAGAGGGGTTATCTCTATGGCCAGAGCTTATAACCCTGATTCTGCGGGTTCTCAATTCTTTATCATGGTCAGTGCTGCTCCACATCTGGACGGGCAATATGCTGCTTTTGGTAGGGTGATCTCCGGTATGGAAGAGGTTGATCGAATTGTTAATGTTGACCGTAACTCTCAGGATAAACCGAATGAAGACCAGAGGATGAGTAAAGTAATCGTCGATGCTTTTGGGGTTCAATATCCTGAACCTGTTAAATTACCAGATAAATAATTTTTTATCAGTTAGAATTGATAGATATAGCTTGATATATCATGTAGACTATGGTAAGATATTAGGTGAAACACAAATCTATTCAGGAGGTTGACCAGTGATCAGAACATTTCCCATTTCGACTAACTATATAACTGCCTGCGGGCGATTCGAGCGGGAAGATGAGTGTTCATCCTGGGTACAATTATAATTATGTCAAAAATGAGTCAGTTATATTACTCCAGGAGTGTATAACTGACTTTTTCATTATAAACTATAGTAAAGTGATCTCTATAGTTGACATCACCTCATTTTCCTGTTGGAAGATGGGGTGTTTTTATTGCGTTTATTAGGAAAGGAGTGAGAGATTATGATGTATTTACATGCTCAGCATTTGAGTAAGTTTTTTTATGAAAATTTGATCTTAGATGAGGTGAATTTTGAAATTCATTCAGGTGAGCGAATTGGTTTGATTGGAGCTAATGGGACCGGGAAGACTACTCTTTTCAAGATGATTCTTGGTGAAGATCAGGATTATCAGGGAATGATTCAGAAAAAGGATGGATTGAAGATTGGATATTTGCGTCAAAATCATCTGGAAACCAATTCTACGGTTACTGTGGGAAACGAGTTTATGTCAGAACATTCTGCCTGGATTGAAGCAAGAACAGAAGTCATGAAATTAGAAAAAGAGATGGCTAGCCCAGAGATAGATCAGCAAATTTTAGAGGACTATGCCAATTGGCACGAAAGATTTGAACAATTGGGTGGGTATCAATTATTAAATGATGCAGAAATTTTGTTTAGTCAATTGGGATTTACTCCCCAGCAGTGGGAGCAGCCATTTCGAATCCTGAGTGGTGGTGAGAAGACGAGATTAGTTATCGGACGTTTGTTATTAAAAAAACCTGACCTTTTGTTATTAGATGAACCAACCAATCATACAGATGTGGATACTATGGAATGGCTGGTCAAAATCTTGACTAACTTTCAGGGGGTTGTCCTGTTAGTCTCTCATGATCGCTATTTTTTAAATCAGACTGTTAACCAGATTATGGAGTTAGAAGATGGTAAGATCACTATTTTTTCTGGGAATTATTCTGATTACCGGCGGGAGAAAGATCGATTATTATTAAGTCAACAGTATCAATATCAAAAACAGCGAAAAGAACAGCAGAGATTAAAAAAAATGATCCATAGACAGCAGGATTGGTTTAAAATTGCTCATGATAGTGCAGGTCAGAACGATCACCTGCGCCAGAAAGCTAAAAAAATGGCTAAACGTTTTAAAGCTTTTGAAACCAGGATGAATAAAACTATGGAACAGGAATTTAAGCCTCCCAGGAAGATAGATAAAATGAATTTAGGCTTTGGGCAGATGGGCAAAATTACCAAAAATTTAATCATTTTTACCAGAGTGGGTTTTGCTTATCCTGGATTCCGGAATCTTTTTGAAGATTTATCTTTTTTAATTAACAGAGGTGATCGCGTAGGGATTGTTGGTCCTAATGGAACTGGCAAAACAACTCTGTTAAAATTACTCCTGGGACAGTTAGAGCCAACTACTGGCGAAATATATATAAATTCTGGCTTAAGGATTGGTTATTTTAGCCAGGAAATGGAAATGATTGATGATACTCTCACCCCGATGGAAATATTACTTCGGGAGGGGATTAACCCCGCTGAAGCGCGGACTTTACTGGGTAATCTTCAACTTAGAGGTGATGAGGTTTTTGGGCCGCTGCAGAATATGAGTATGGGAGAAAGGGTTAGAGTAGTATTGGCAAAATTGATGATTCTGACTCCTGATCTTTTGATCCTGGATGAACCAACTAATCATCTCGATATTCCGGGAAGAGAGCGGATGGAATCGGCCCTGGAGCAGTATCAGGGGACGTATCTGATAATCTCCCATGATCGTTATCTAATTAGACGTCTAGCTGAAAAACTATTAATTTTTGATGGGAACAGTGTTAGATTTTATGATGGGAGTTATGAAGAATTTGCAGACGCAGAGAAATATCAGAAGATTGACGATAGTTTTCTTTTAAAATTAAGACTGGCCAGGATTACTAATCAGTTGGCTGATGAACATTTATCTGATGAAGAGAGAGTTATTTTAGATGAAGAGTGTAAACAGATTCAACAGGATTTGAAAAAAGATTAGATCTTGTCCAGATGATTGATAGAGAAAAAAGAGCTGTATCCCATAATCCATGATGGTTCAGCTCTTTTTTATTAGGTTAAACTAAAATGGGATCTGCATCGTATTCGATAATTTCCGAACAGAGTTTCTCAATAACCTCTTTGACAGGTTTAATTTTATCTATTCTATAGACATTAGCCCCAGTGAAGGCAAAGCCTTCTTTGAGATTGCCGCTCTGAGCATTAATCAAAGCACTGGCGATACAATAAGGTGCTGTGGCAGGTGTACAGGTCCGTAAGCAATTTACACTACAACTAAAAGGTTTTCGTTTTCTGGTGATTTCTTCTAAAAATTGATTTTTTACTGCTCTGCCTGGTAAACCAACAGGGCTTTGAATAATAATCACATCATTTTTTTTTGCCCGGATCAACTCTTTTTTCCAGGCTAAAGATGCGTCACACTCATCAGTTGCTGCGAATAAAGTTCCTATTTGGACTCCATGGGCACCTTTTTGTAACATACGGGCAATCTCATAACCATCAACTATACCGCCACCAGCGATAATGGGTATCTGTCGATTGAATTGATTCTCAAAGGGTTTAACGGCTTCTCTAACTTCTTTAATTAATTGGTCTAAAGAAGGGGGAGAGTTCAGATCTTCAATTTTAAATCCCAGATGTCCCCCTGCCAGAGGTCCTTCTAGTACAATTGCATCTGGCAGATAGTCATGTTTGCGAATCCAGTGTTTACAGATTACTTCGGCACCACGTCCAGAAGAGATGATTGGTGAGATTAAAGTAGATGATTTTTTGGTATATTTTGGGAGATTCAAGGGTAAACCCGCTCCACTAAAGATGATGTTAATACCTTCTTCAACAGCAGTTCTGGCCATTAACTCGTAATTATTGGTGGCAACCATTAGATTGACTCCCAATATTCCCTGGGGAGCTGTAACTTTAGCCTGGCGAATATGATAGCGTAATGCTTCAATATTAGCTTTTAGTCTATTTTTTTCATAGCCAGGATAGTTAAAACCAATCTCTGTTGCCGAAATTACACCTATGGCTCCATTGTTGGCAACTGCTGCTGCCAGTTTAGAGAGTGAGATGCCAACTCCCATGCCACCCTGAATGATAGGTATTTTTGCTGTAAGGTATCCTATTTTTAGTTCTGGAATTTGCATAATAACACTCCATTTCCCAGACGGATTTTCGGTGTAATGATACTTATAGAATACTAAGTTTGTATATTTTTATACAGAATAGTTAGAGATTTATGATGATAACGATGAACCATTTTCTTCTATTTTACCCATCAGGGAATGGAGTTAGACATAAAAATATAAATAAATAGATGAATAATTTTCACCAGATAAAGATTCGTCGCAAAAAAATTATGTTTGAACTAATGTTTGTTAATTTTTTTAAAATAACAGAATATATTATCAATAACATGTAACATTACAATACGATATTCAGCATAAAAATATATCTAAGTTCTGCCTTGTTCTACTTCAAGCGGGATTGACTCTTCATCTGAAGCCACGAAGTTCAGCTTTGACTGAACGAGTTCACAAATAGTATAATATTACGAAATTCCAGTAAAAACTCCTTTGTGAACACCGCTTATCTAGTCTTTTTTAACGGTAATAGATTATGCTGAATCAGAAAATATAATTTCAGTTGTAGGGAATTTTGAATTTTAAAAAAGAGGATTTCAGGTAATTATGTTGAATTTATCGGTGTGATATGCTTTAATAATATCCTTGTATGACGTAATACAGGATTCACAATCTAATATTGAACATCTATGTCAAAAAATTAAAGGAGTAGTTATAAGAAATGATATCAATTAGTTTAGTTACCCTGGGATGTCCAAAAAATCAGGTTGATTCAGAGATTATGTTAGGTTTATTGGATCAGGCTAAATACCAGATTATGGATGACCCAGAAGATTCGGATGTAGTGATTATTAATACCTGTGGCTTTATTGAAAGTGCTAAACAGGAATCTATTGATACAATATTGGAGATTGCAGATTTAAAAGATACTGGTAAACTTAAATATTTGGTAGTTACAGGATGTCTTGCTCAACGTTATCGGGAAGAACTTCTTCATGAGATACCTGAAATTGACGCTATTCTAGGTACGGGTAATTTTGATCAGATTGTGCACGTTATCCAGGATGGTGTTAGTTCTCAGGAGCAGAAGCCTGGGTTGGGTGGAATCAATGAACCTATTTTTGAGTATCGTAAAGATCTACCCAGAATGAGGACTATTCCCGGTCGTACAGCTTATGTAAAAATTGCTGAAGGGTGTAATAACCGTTGTAGTTATTGTATTATCCCATTTTTGCGGGGACCTTTGAAAAGTCGTCTAGAGGAGGATATAATTGAAGAAGTTGCAGCTTTAGTTACATCAGGAATTAAGGAAGTTATTCTCATTGCTCAGGACACTACCGTTTATGGGGTAGATTTATATGGCGAACCTCGTTTGGCTTCTCTATTAACAAGATTGGCGAAGATAGAAGGAGCGTTCTGGATTCGGATAATGTACTCTTATCCAGACCATCTGTCAGATGAGTTAATTCAGGTTATCGCCAGGGAGGACAAAATTTGTAAATATTTAGATTTACCTTTGCAACATGCTTCGGATAGGATCCTTAAATTAATGAATCGTCCGACAAAGCAAGCTGAAGTTGAAACTTTGATTCAGAAGATTAGAGATAATATTCCGGAGGTGGTTATCCGAACATCTTTAATTGTTGGATTTCCAGGGGAGACTCCGGAAGATTTTCGAGATTTGGTAGATTTTGTTCAGAGAATTCGCTTTGATCGTTTGGGGGTTTTCACTTATTCCAGGGAAGAAGATACCCCTGCTGATCGATTAGCCGGTCATCTTCCAGAAGAGATTAAAGAGGAGAGATGGGATACTATTATGGCTATGCAGCGGGAGATAGCTTTGCAAAATAATGAAATATTAATTGATCAAGAGATGGAAGTATTGGTGGAGGAGATTTATTCAAAAGAAGAAGGGATTGGTATTGGACGAAGTCAGTGGGATGCTCCAGAGATTGATAATCTGGTGTATGTTCATAACTGTCATGCTGGGATTGGTGAGTTTGTTAAAACCAAAATTGTAGACGCTATGGAATATGATCTGGTGGGAGTGGAGATAAATGAATTTACCAAATAAGATTACTTTATTACGAATTTTTCTTGTCCCTATTTTTTTGATTTTTTTATTAGTGAAATTTAGCGTACCATTTTCTGGATATGCTAAATATATAGCCATTATAATTTTTGTATTGGCAGCGTTAACCGATAGTTTGGATGGATATATAGCCAGGAAACATGGATTGATTACTAATCTTGGCAAATTGATTGATCCGTTGGCTGACAAGATGTTAATTACTGGAGCTTTAATTGCCCTGGTTAGCATGGGTGAGATTAGTGCCTGGCCTGCATTTATTATTATCACCAGAGAATTTGCTGTTACTGGTTTTCGTTCAATCGCTTCAGCAGAGGGTGTAATTATTGCAGCCAGCGTTTGGGGTAAGCTGAAAACAATCTTGCAGATTGTAGCTATTGTAGCTGTAATGGTGAATATTAGTGTATTTAAAATTCCATATTTTGCACATGATATTTTGATCTGGCTGGCTACGATTGTCACCGTTATCTCCGGAACTGATTATATCTATAAGGGTTGGCATCTTTTGAGGAGTGAAAAGTAATGAGAACATTTATTAAATGGCTTGGTCTGGGGTTAGGTACTGGGTTGAGTCCCAAAGCTCCAGGTACAGTTGGCTCACTTTTCGCTGTGATTGTTGCGGCTTTTTGTGGAATTGTCCATAATCCGTATTTTCTCATTTTTGGTGCTCTTATTGGATTTTTTATCTGTGAAATAGCAGAGCGGGAATTGGGTGTTAAAGATGATGGTAGAATTGTTTTTGATGAGATTGTTGGTCAATGGATTGCGGTGATGGGATTTTCCGGGTATTATCTAGTCTTTGGTTTTATTTTGTTTAGAGTATTTGATATTCTTAAACCACCACCAATTAAACAATTACAGGATTTTCATGGTGGAATTGGAATCATGTTAGATGATCTTGTGGCAGGTATTATAGCCTGGGGTATTTTGACTTTATTCAAAATAATCTTTTAAAATTTGGGAACCGGGCACTTTATTGTTTTTTGCCAACTGACTGAGAGATCTGTTGGACTGAGATGCAAAAAAATCAAATACGCAAATAAGATGGAGAAATATAGAGCATGAGTGAAGTAATGTTCTATATTTCTTTAATAAGGCTAAATAGAACATTTGTTCTGTATGGAATGGTGTTGTATAATAGAGATAGTAAAAAAATGGTCAGTATCGTGTCTAAAGTCATCAGTGAATGAATTATTTAATCTGCTGAGTCATTATCAGAATTAATCCAACATGGCAGTACGTTTATTAAATTTAAGGAGGTTATAGAAGATGACTCAAAATTCTGTGAAGGGTAGTTTATTCAAAATTGGTGAGATGGATGAGAAGTTAGAACAGATTGAAGAGCAGATCTTAGAATATCATCCCGATGATTCTATAGTTATTGAGCTAGGAGAGATAAGTTTTGCAATCAATGAACTTCTTCAGCATCGTATCTCCTGGTATGAACAGCAGATATTAAATAACTTATTACAAAGAGCTAAATATCTTCGTTCTTTATATCTAAAGACTGTATTGGAACTGCGGTGTAATGAATTATCTGCCAGATTGAAGGAATTAGTTTCTGATAATGCCTGGAGAGTATTTATGCAATTAGATGAGGTTAGATCTATGGAACAAGATCTGTTTTGTCGAGGTGAGCTGCATCAGGATCATTATCTGGATATCTTCTTTGCTCAGCAGGAGTTAAAAGCCAGACTTAATGAAATAACTCTTAAAGCTTTTTAAAATTATGACTCATGTACCAGATATTACATAAAGGATTTACTGGATTTATATAAAACAGCATGTTATAATAGGTCACATAGGAGAGGCCAGAGGGTGAAGAGCGGTGTTTGTTTGCAGAACATATACCGACTCTTCTCTTTTTATGAATTAGTTTATATCGGGCACGGATTATTCCGTGAGTATAGTCATAATAAATTTGTTAATATTTAGAAAGGAGGGCCTGAATAATGTTCAAAGGAATTCGGCCAACAATTGTTGCATTTGTATTAGTGGTAGGTCTGATTGCCTTTTTTGGTGGTCAATTAGTAATTAAGCATTTTTATTTAGAAAAGCCCTTTAAAGAAGAGGTCCTCTCTATTGAAGGTGTGAGTAATGTCAGAATAGAAAATGTTGGTGATATGCAAAAAGTGTATTTAACAGTAGATTCTGCTGTGGAGTTAAAAGAAGCTTATATTAAGGTAAATGAATTTGCACAGGAGATGTTACAGGGACAGTTTGTGGTTGAGATTGAGAATAGTGCCTCATCTGAGAAGATGAAAAAGTTATATGATGAGATGCATTTTGCAATTTATGAAGGAATTGCCAGAGGTCAATTTACTCAGATGGCAGCTCAAGTTAAAGAGATTGCTGCGGAAGATCAGGTAGAAAACTTAGATATTAAAGTTGATAATAGTAATGTCTATTTGACCATGGTTAAAGATGGTGAGATTTACTCCAAAGTAATAGCACGGAAAACAGAACAGTTAGCATATTTAACTGGAGAGAGAGATAATAGAGGGGGTGAATCCCAATGGTAAAAGAGATTGGAATCGGATTGGGATTGGCAACTCTGATTTTTTTAGGAGTTCAGGGATTTAACGTCATCCCAATTGTTTTTTTTGGAGTAATGGCTTATGTTTTGCTTAATCTGATGGATGCCAGAAGTGGTATGGGCACTGGAAAAGTGGGGCAGATCAAATCACAAAAATCTACTACAACTATTCCTGGAGTGACCTTTCAAGATATTGGTGGTCAAGAATCAGCTAAAAAGGAATTATGTGAAGCTCTTGATTTCATTAAAGATACTGATAAGATCAAAAATATGGGTATTAGACCACTGAAGGGTATATTGTTAAGTGGCCCTCCGGGAACTGGTAAAACATTGATGGCCAAAGCAGCAGCTAATCTGATTGGTTCAGTATTTATCAGTGCATCTGGTGGTGAATTTATTGAGATGTATGCTGGTGTAGGTGCAAAACGTGTTCGTCAACTTTTCGCAAATGCCCGTGACCAGGCTAGAAAATCTAACGCTAACAATGCGGTTGTCTTTATTGATGAGATTGAAGTATTAGGTGGTAAACGTGGTTCTCACTCCAGTCATATGGAGTATGATCAGACATTAAACCAGCTTCTGGTTGAGATGGATGGTTTATCAATAGATGATGAGGTAAGAGTTCTGGTAGTTGGTGCAACCAACCGCATGGATATTTTAGATTCAGCTATTCTTCGTCCAGGTCGTTTTGATCGAATTGTGAAGGTTGATCTGCCAGATAAAGAAGGTAGATTGCATGTTCTGAAGATTCATACCAGGGGCAAACCTTTAGGTGAGGATGTGAGTTTAGAAAAGATTGCTCAGGAGACTTTTGGTTTTTCCGGAGCACATCTGGAGAGTTTGACCAATGAAGCGGCAATTCTAGCCTGGCGTGCAGGTGAGAAGAAGATTGGTCAAAAACACTTCAAAGAGGCTATTGATAAGGTGATGATGGGTGAGAAACTTGACCGCAAACCTCATGTGGATGAACTGCATCGGATAGCTATTCATGAGACAGGTCATGCTTTGATCGGCGAAATGGTAAATCCGGGTTCAGTTTCTACCATTACAATCACTTCAAGAGGTCAGGCTTTAGGTTATGTTCGTCATAATCCTCAGGACGATATTTATCTGTATACTAAGGATTATCTGGAGAATCAGATTGCTATCTGTCTTGCTGGCGCAGCAGCAGAGGAATTGATGTTAGGTAATCGCAGTACAGGTGCACGTAATGATTTTGCGAAAGCGACTGATCTGGCGAAAAATATCATCTTCTCCGGAATGACTGATTTAGGTGTAGTAACTGAAAAAGATTTGCCAGCAAATCTAAAACATCAGGAGATGACCCGAATTATTCGAGAACAAGAAGAGCGGGTTAAAGAGATTCTCGATAAAAGACAGGATACTATTCAGGTTATTACTGAAAAACTATTAAAAGAGGAGAGTTTCTCTGGTGAAGAGCTGCGAGAACTGTTAGAGCAGTGCAAAGTTGCATAGTATTATTGAGGTCAAATAAGCCTTTGCTGTCCTGGGATAGCGGGGCTTTTTTTATATGGAAAATAAAAGTAAAAATATACCTTTTATTTAAAGTAATATAGTTTTGATAACAAAAAAGTAAATAAATATAAGAATAAAATTGTCAAGGTTTCATTTATTTTAAGAGGAAGTTACTCATCAATCAAGAATATAGAAAAGAAAGGTTATTTTCTATTGATGAGACTAATCCTGATATCCGGATGAAAATGAGTAGGGGGTATCTAGTTAGGATGGTAAGATGGAGGATTACAACTGATAATCGGGTAGGAATGGTTTATGACGTTTTGCGGGTCTTTGCAGAAGAAGCGATTAGTATTATTGCTATGGAAGTGGTTCCTGAACAGATCCATCTCAAGTTTCAGGAATTAGATCAGGGAACTATTGAAAAACAATGGCAGCGATTGTGCAATATACCGGGAGTATATAAGATTGATTATGTTGAGGTTATGCCCCAGGAAGAGAAGGAACAACAACTCCGTACTGTTCTCAATTCAATCAGTGAAGGTATTATTGCGATAAATCGTGAAGGCTTGATTACAACTTTAAATCCTGCTTCAGAGCATATTTTTCGGCGGCCGATTGACGACCTTCTCTCTAAGCCTGTACAGGAAGTCTTAGGTGTTGAAGTGCCAATTATGTCCAGTCTCCGGAATGGGAAAAGTTATGATAATCAAGAGATGTTGATTGACACTCCCCGGGGTCAGTCTCATTATTTGACCAGTGGACGACCAATAATGGATGAGCAGGGGAATGTGATTGGGGCAGTAGCTGTGATGAAAGATATTGATCAGGTAAGACAACTTATTTATAAGATGACCAGACCATCGATGATTACTTTTGATGATATTCAGTTTCAAAGCAAATCTATGGAACGTGTTATCAAGTTGGCTCAGAGGGCTGCTGTCAGTAATTCTACTATTTTGATTAAAGGGGAAAGTGGTACTGGTAAAGAACTATTCGCCAGAGCCATTCATGTGGCCAGCCAACGTCATGACAAACCATTTGTTCCGATTAATTGTGGTGCTTTACCGGATTCATTATTGGAAAGTGAACTATTTGGGTATGAAGAAGGGACTTTTACTGGAGGTCGAAAAGGTGGCAAACAGGGATTGTTTGAATTGGCTAAAGATGGTACTTTATTTTTAGATGAGATTGGTGAATTACCAACTCATCTCCAGGTAAAATTATTGCGGGTTCTTCAGGAAGGTAAGGTTAGACGTGTTGGAGGTTCTAATGAACAGGCTATCAATGTACGGATAATTGCTGCTACTAATAAGGATCTGGAGAAGATGATTCAACTACGGGAATTTCGAGAAGATCTATATTATCGTTTAAATGTAATTCCGATTAATATTCCTCCTTTACGGGAGAGAAAGGAAGATGTAATTATTCTTAGTAATTATTTTCTTGAACGGTTCTCTTCCGAGATTGGAAAGCCAGATATGCAGATTGCTGATGATGCTCTGGGTGATTTATTAAAATTTAATTGGCCGGGCAATGTAAGAGAACTTAGAAATGCTATTGAACGGGCTGTTCATCTGACTAATGGAGAACAGATTACCTGGGCTGATCTGTTTCCGGAAGATGTAAATTTGAATACTGATAAAAGTTCAATAGAAGTTAAGATTAATCAGATTACCGATTTAGAGACCGCTGTGGCTGCTGCTGAGCAGGCGTTATTGCACAAGGTTTTGGAAGAGTATAATGGTTCTCGTCAGATGGGAGAGGTTTTGGGTGTTTCCCATACTACGGTTTTAAATAAATTGAAGAAGTATGGTTTGATTCATAATATGTAAAGAAAATTTGACATTGTGTAAAAATATCTTTACAAAACTAGTTAAATAGTATTGATACCAATCTGTAGATTTTATAATACTCAGTTTTGATAAAAATAGTGGAAAGATTTTTTTACAAAAAGTTTGCGAAAAAATGTCCGAATGACCAAAAAAGCCTGTTTTTTTGGGATTTGTTGACTACTACATATATTGGCATAGATTTTGCTTCATAATATTAAATAAAGGTTTTGTGTTTTGGATACAGATTGTGCTTAGTATAAATTTACGGTAAGGGGGATTTTTATGTCAAAAAAGCATCATATCAATGAAAATTGGGGTTTCGCAACTAAAGCGGTGCACGTAGGTAGTGATCCATGTCCAAGAACAGGAGCTTTGGCAACACCGATTTATCAAACTTCGACTTTTGTTTTTGAAAGTGCAGAACAGGGAGGCAGACGTTTTGCTGGTGAAGAAGAGGGTTATATCTATACCCGTCTTGGCAATCCGACTCAACGGGCTCTAGAAATGAAGATAGCTAGTCTGGAAGGTGCTGACGATGCTATTATTGCTGGTTCTGGTATGGCTGCAGTATCAGGAATCTTTTTTAGTGTAGTCAAACAGGGTGATCATGTTATTTCAGCTAACTCAATTTATGGATGTACCCATGCATTTTTGTCTCATATGCTCCCAAATTATGGAATTACGACATCTTTTGTTAATACTACGGAGTTAGAGAATATAAAAAATGCTATTCAGGAAAATACACGAGTTATTTATATTGAGACCCCGGCTAATCCTACAATGGCTTTAACTGACATTAAAGGGGTAGTAGCTATTGCTAAAAAGTATAATATTACTGTAGTTATGGACAACACTTTTGCCTCTCCATATCTGCAAAATCCGTTGTCTATGGGTGTAGATATTGTTTTACATAGTGCAACTAAATATATTAATGGGCATGGAGATGTGATCGCTGGAATTATTGCTGGAAATCAGGAATTTATCGACCACTGCCGGGGGACAGCGATTAAAGATATTGGTGGAATCCCCAGCCCATTTGACTGTTATTTAATGCTCAGAGGTTTAAAAACTCTGCCATTGCGTGTTCAGAAGAGTACCGAGAATGCTCAAAAGATTGCTGAGTATTTGGAGAATCATCCAAAGATTGACAGGGTGTATTATCCTGGTTTACCTAGTCATCCTCAACATGAGCTTGCTAAAAAACAGATGAGAGGTTTTGGGGGAATGCTCTCATTTGAATTAAAAGGTGGGATTGAGGCTGGCAAGATTGTGATGAATAGCGTAGAAGTCTGTAAACTGGCAGTTAGTCTGGGTGATGTGGACACCTTAATTCAGCATCCTGCTTCGATGACTCATTCGGTAATACCGCGAGAAGATCGCTTAAAGGGTGGTATTACTGATGGATTGGTAAGAATTTCTGCAGGAATTGAAGATGTAGAAGATATTATTGCCGACCTGGAACAGGCTTTAGCAAAAATTAAGTAGAGTAAATATTAAAGCGTTGTGTGTTTTGAATTATTCTACATGTCTATTGATATAGTGTAAATTTTTGGTGAATATTTTTAAATGTCAAGGGATTTTATCATTTGACAAGAATTTTAAAGATATCTCGAATATGATATGCTCCTTTTATATTAGACCGTTAGACTATTGTAACTGTTTATTATACCAGGAGCGTATCAGAAAGGGATGTCTTTTTTTATTTTTTCTATTGACATTTCCATAAATAGATTTTACAATAATGGAGATTGGGCATAGTAAGTAATAAAAAAATTTTTATTGCACATAGAGTGTCACTTTACTGTTACTAGTTTTTTATAAAGGAGTGATTGGAGTGGAAAGAACAGATTTTGATCATCATCGAACCCCAATTTTTTCGTTTTTACAGGATTATTTGGAAAAAGATATAACTCCATTCTTTGTTCCTGGACATAAACATGGAAGGGGACTTAAGGAATTTTCGGATTTTGTAGGTAGTCGAATTCTTGGTATGGATATTACCAGTTTACCTGAAAGTGATAATCTGGCGAATCCAATTGGGATCATTAAGGAATCACAAGAGCTTTTGGCAGATGCCTTTGGTGCAGAGAATGCATACTTTCTGGTGAACGGAACCAGTGAAGGTGTGCAAGTCATGATTCGGAGTGCAGTCAAACCAGGCGAGCAGATTATCATCCCTCGCAATGCTCATAAGTCTACAGTAGGTGGTTTGATTCTCTCAGGTGCTGTCCCTGTATATGTTTATCCTGAAATGAATGCAGAATTAGGAATTAGTACTGTAGTTGATAGTTCAACAATTAAAGAGATTTTTAAAAAACACCCCTTTGCCAAGGCCGTATTTGTAATTAACCCTACATATTATGGGATGGTTTCAGATATTAAGACTATAGTTCGGACAGCTCATCGCGAAGGTGCAGTAGTTCTGGTAGATGAAGCACATGGTGCACATATGGGTTTCCATGATGATTTTCCTTTGACCGGGATGGAAGTAGGGGCAGATATGAGTGCTGCCAGTCTGCACAAAACTGGTGGTTCTTTGACCCAGAGCTCTGTGCTGCTTTTAAGAGGAGCCAGAATTCCCCAGGAGAATGTCAAGCAGACTTTAAACTTGACCAGAACAACTAGTCCTTCATATATATTGATGGCATCTCTGGATGTAGCCAGAAAACAGTTGGCTCTTTGGGGAGACGAACTGTTGGAAGAAACTTTAGAGCTGGCCCGATATGCCAGAAGAGAGATTAATGAGATTGAAGGTTTATATGCTTTTGATCATAATCTTAGCGGCACGAGTGGTATTTATGATCTGGATGAGACCAAATTAGCCATCTATGTCGGAAAGTTAGGGGTCACTGGTTTTGCACTGGAGCGGGAGTTGATGACCCGGTTTGGAATTGGTTTAGAACTGGCTGATTTAAACAATGTTTTAGCTTTGATTACTATTGGAGATACGAAACAATCTGTAGATAAATTAATTAATGCCTTGAAGACGATTGTTCAGGAACGGGGGACTCATGATGTAAAAAAACTGATTGAATTACCAGAGATGCCTGATCTGATTGTTAGTCCCCGTGACGCATATTATGGAACCAAAAAGAAAGTATTGTTAGAAGAAGCAGCTGGTGAGATTTGTGGAGAGATGCTGATGGCTTATCCTCCCGGTATTCCATTAATCTGTCCAGGTGAACGACTTACCCAGGATGTAGTGGATTATGTAAAGGTTCTTAAAGAGCAACATGCGTCACTCCAGGGTACTGCTGATCCTTATGTTAACTATATTCGTGTCCTTGGTCACGATTACTAAAATTTGCAAGCACCTTGAGAGTTTTTCTCAGGGTGCTTTTTATATACTATTTTTATTCTAATAAAACAGGATTTTGGGAGTTTTCCAAAGAATTAATTTGTTAAGATGTAAGTTTTTATCATACAAGGAGAGTGACAATGAAGTGAAAGCTGAAATCGTCTGTATAGGTACCGAACTACTTTTGGGTGATGTTGTTAATACTAATGCTACCTGGCTGGCTAAAGAACTAAAAGAATTGGGAATAGGCCTTTATTATGTGAATACTGTTGGTGATAATCGTCAACGTATGGAAGAAGTTATAAAAAGTGCATACCAGAGATCTGATTTGATTATTATTACAGGAGGATTAGGTCCGACAGAGGATGATTTAACCAGAGAGATTATCGCTGTAGCTACTGGTCGGCCTTTGATCTTTTCGCAAGATTTAGCAGATCAAATTCAACATCGTTTTAATCATTTTAAACGTAAGATGACTCCGAATAATTTGCGTCAGGCATATTTACCTGAAGGTGCTGCTCCGATAGTTAATCGAGTAGGTACAGCACCTGGTGTATATCTCAAAGATGGAGAGACTATTTTTGTGGCTCTTCCGGGGGTACCACGTGAGATGAAGATTAATTTTACAGAAGAGGTTGTTCCCCGATTGAGAGAGGAACTGCCGGCAGTAGAAGTTATTTTTTCCAGACTTCTGCGGATGTGTGGAATTGGAGAATCCAGTATGGAAGAGTTGGTCAAAGACTTGATTCAGAATCAGACTACACCAACTATTGCTCCCTATGCAGGTCAAAGTGAGGTTTTTTTAAAGGTTACTGCTAAGGCTTCCAATAGAGAATCAGCTCAAAAGATTATGGCTGGAACAATTGATGAACTATATCGAAGGTTGGCAGATCATATTTATGGAGAAGATGAAGAGACTTTAGAGTTGGTAGTAGGTCGGATGCTGCATCAGCAGGGCCAGATGTTAACTGTGGCAGAGTCCTGTACTGGAGGTTTGATTGCTCACCGCCTTACTAATATTCCGGGAAGTTCAGCTTATTTTGAACGGGGATTTGTTACATATAGTAATGATGCGAAAATTGAAGAGTTGGGCGTTTCGCAGGACGTTATTCAAAAATGCGGAGCAGTTAGCCCGGAGACTGCCAGAGCTATGGCCAGGGGAGCACTAGAACATTCCAGAGCTCAAATAGGGATTGCCGTTACTGGAATTGCGGGTCCAACCGGTGGTACTCCCGAAAAACCTGTAGGTCTGGTTTATTGTGCTATTGGCAGCCTGGATGACGATATTATTGTCCATGAGTTCAATTTTATGGGGGAGCGGGAATGGATTAAATATTCCACTTCTCAATATGTCTTATACCATCTGTGGAGGTATTTATGTGTCCGGGCTGATACTAGGTAATCTAAGATAAGATTATTATAATTATCTCGTCATTTATCGAAAAGATTGCTATTTTTTAATTTCTCGTAAGATAAGGCAGGAAAAAGTCGTTTAGTGAAGAAACTAAAAATAAATGGAATTTAACACAAAGGAAGGAAATACAATACGATTTGAATAAAGGTGGAATGCTAATGATAGTTGAAAGAACAAGCCTAACTGATGAGAGTTATCGTCTGCCCAGAGATTATGTACAGAAACATCGGGTAATTCCACTGGGGATTGATGAAGGTCGATTGGCGATTGCAATTCCTGATGGATTATCGTTAGAGATTAGAAGAGATCTGGAGATTTTTTTTAATCAACCACTAACCTTTAGGATTCATCAGGTTTCGGAATTGGATAATTTGATTCAGGAGTATCTGGAATCTGGTGGCGAAACAATTGAGGGAATGTTAAAGAATATTGATTCAGATGAGTATTCCACGGGTGATATTTATTTTAGCCAGAGTGTCGAAAATTTGGAAGATATGGCTTTGGAAGCTCCGATAATTAGATTAGTTAATCTGGTGATCAGTGAGGCATTAAAACAAAGAGCCAGTGATATTCATCTTGAACCTTTTGAAGATCAGGTTAAGTTACGTTATCGGGTTGACGGTATCCTTTATGAACAGACCCCACCTTCAAAAACCCTCTTCCCTGCTATTATTACGAGAATCAAAATTATGGCGAATCTCAATATTGCCGAAAGACGTTTACCCCAGGATGGAAGAATCAGAATAAAGATTGCTAATCGGGAAGTAGATATTCGTGTTTCTACAATCCCGACGATTTACGGGGAGAGTTTGGTAATGCGTCTTTTAGATCAAAGTTCATCTTTATTAGATTTTGGGGAACTGGGATTTGAACCTGATACTTTAGAACTTTTTCGGAAGAATTTACAGTTTATCAATGGAATTATTTTAGTTACCGGACCTACCGGAAGTGGTAAGAGTACAACTCTGTATTCCAGTTTAAACTTAATGAATGGACCAGATAAAAAGATTCTTACCGTAGAAGATCCTGTTGAATATCACATAACAGGGATCAATCAGATGCAGGTTAATGACAAAATAGGGTTTACTTTTGCAACAGGATTAAGATCTATCTTGCGTCAGGACCCTGATATTATTATGGTTGGTGAGATGCGTGATCTGGAGACTGCTCAGATGGGCATTCAGGCTGCATTGACAGGTCATTTAGTATTTTCTACATTACATACAAACGATTCGGCCAGTACTATTGCCCGCCTACTGGATATGGGTGTTGATGACTATCTGGTAGCATCAACGGTCAGATGTATTTTGGCACAGCGATTAGTTAGAAGAATCTGTCCGAACTGCAAAGAAGAGTATCATCCGGGTCCCAGTGAACTAAATGCCCTGGATTTGCCGATTGATAGTCAGGTTTCTTTTTATCATGGTAGAGGTTGTGAGGAATGCAATTATAGTGGTTATCGGGGGCGAATCGGAATATTTGAATTGATGAATATTACACCAGAAATCGAAGAGATGATTACCAGTCGGCGAAATTCTAGTGAGATCAAAAAATTAGCCTGCACTCATGGGATGGTGACTTTACGGGAGTATGGATTTAAGAAAGTACTTAATGGAGTTACTACGCTGGATGAAGTTATCAGGGTCACACAAGTATAGGGGTGAAATTGATGGTGGAATTTAGATATCAAGCTGTTGATCGTTCGGGGAAGATACTCAATGGGAGAATTCTGGCAGAGTCCAGAGAGCAAGCTATCTCAAAAATAAAATCAGAACTAGGTTTGATTCCGACAGAAGTTAAAGAAGAAGTCGGTCGCGTAAGAGGTGGTAATCGTTTAGGGGGATCAAAGCAGAATTTTGTCCTCAACTTTTCTCAACAGATGGCCAACCTTTTAAATTCGGGAATTCAAATAGATGATGCTTTGACTGTTTTGATTCAACTGACAGGAGATTCTGCCCAGCGGGAGTTGATTAGAGAGATTCAAGAAGATATTCAGGGTGGTTCAGATCTCTCACAGGCTTTAGCCAAACATCCAGCTTATTTTAATGAATCTTACATTAATATGATTAAAGCCGGAGAAAGTGGGGGAGTATTAGGCCTTTGTATCCAGAGATTGACAGATTATCTTGAGCAGGACAGACAGTTTAAAGGTTCAATTAAATCTGCTCTGTTATATCCTATGATAGTGCTGCTTATGGGTATCGGGGCAGTAATTATTCTCTTTATTGTGGTTATTCCGCGTTTCGTGGGGATTTTCGATTCTCTTGGACAGGAGTTACCATTACCTACCCGAATTCTTCTGGGGATAAGTAGTAGTATTAATCTTTACTGGCCGTATATGCTTGTTGGTCTGGCTGTAGTCATCGGGGGAATTTTTGCTTATGTGACTACATCGGAAGGTCGCTACCAGCTGGATAAATTTCTTAATGGACTACCTTTTCTCGGTCAGGTGAGAATTAAGCTAACAGTCTCAAGGTTTACCAGAATTCTTGGAACGATGTTAGATAGTGGGGTACCTTTACTTAAAGGGTTGGAGATTGCTAAAAATACTTTGAACAACAAAATTTATATTAAAATAATCGGAAATTTGTATGAACATGTTCGCAAAGGTGGTACATTGATCGGATTTTTGCAGACTGAGCCAGCATTTCCAGATCTAGCAGTTTTTCTAATCGGTGTTGGAGAGCGAACAGGTAATTTAGAGAACATGTTAAATAAGGTTGCAGATACCTTGGCGTTTGAGGTACAAAAGACTCTGAAAAATTTCTTAACTATTCTGGAACCAATAATTATTCTTTTTTTGGGATTGTTTGTCGTATTTGTTGTTCTATCAATATTATTACCGATTTTTTCACTTAATGAATTACCATTTTAAAATTTTGAAAGGAAGGGGATTTTGATGCTAGGATTTTCTTCAGATAAGTTTAGAAAAAAACGAGTAGTGCAGAATGCTGCTAAAAGAATGTCTAATCAGCGAGGTTTTAGCTTTATTGAGATTATGATTGTGGTTATCATCATCGGTTTTTTGGCATCTATCGTAGGTCCGCAGATTATCGGTAGAGTTGGTAAGGCCAAACAGGTCACAGCCCAGAGTCAGTTGACCAATATAAAATTGGCTTTGGAGCAGTATTATTTGGATTGTGGGTCTTACCCTTCATCTGAACAGGGACTCGGGGCATTAGTCGAGAATCCTGGTGATTCATCAGTAGTAAATAAATGGACTGGCCCGTATATTTCGAAAGCGGTTCCAAAAGACCCATGGGGATATGATTATCATTATACATGTCCTGGTGAACATAGTACTGAAGGTTACGATTTATATTCTTTAGGAAGTGACAATCAGGAAGGTGGTAGTGGTGAGAACACAGATATTACCAACTGGTCGAATCTTGACCTGTAGTAAGGGATTTACCCTGATAGAGATTTTGGTTGTTCTGGTAATCATGGCTCTGGCATTATCTATTTCTATTCCTAATTTTAATAAAATGTTTGCCTCTGTTGAGGGTGTCCGGGAAGGAAGTCGGGTAATGAATCTGTTAGAGAAAGCCAGAGCTGAAGCTATATTTCAGGCCAAACTACAAGATATCACTTTCTATATTGATGGTACATGTAAGTTTAACTATAAAGGTAAATTATGGGAATACACAAACTTACAAATGACAATTCTTCTGAATGAGGAAAAACAAGATCATGTGGTGCAAACTTTTAACCCGGATGGAACTGCTTTACATCCTTTGTTATCTTTTCAAACTACCCAAGGAGAGTATATTACCTATTCTTTTAACCCAATTAATGGGAAAATTCAGATGGAACGGAGTTCTGATATATGAGAGAATATGCAAAAAAAGATACAGGTTTTACTCTCATAGAGATTCTGGTAGCTGTGACTATTGTGGGTATAGCTTTTGCAATTATTGCCCATGGTTATATATCTTTGACAGGACTTGTCCGCCAAATTAGAGAGTATCAGGTTGTCGATTCTTTTGCCAATAATAAGTTAAATCAGGTTGTACGGAAGATTGATCCTGGAGTGATTGGCTATCATGATCTAGGACTGATGGAGGTTGACTGGCAGGTCATTGATCTGGATATGGGTGATGGAGTCAGAAGGGTAACGATTACTGTGGAATGGTCAGGCAGACGCGGACCAAGAACATATCAACTAACGACATTGACTGAAGGTGGAACATATGCAAGTGATTACTAAATCGACGAATGGATTTACATTTATCGAAATTATTGTTGCGATAACTATTCTTTCTATAATCATTCTGACTCTGTATAGTTTAATGGATCTGGGTTTTTCTTTTTGGGATTATATTGACAATTCTCGTTGGAGTTATACTGATTTGCAGATGGCTGTTGGTCGCATGGCCAAAGATATTCGCTCTACTTTTTATCGTTCTTCATCCGATAATTATTCATTTACCGGGAATATGTATCAGATACAGTTTTGCACTCGTGATTTTGTAACCCTAGAGACACAGCAGATATTATATGAGTATTCACCTTATGATGAGGCTGTTTTTATTATTCAGGGGGAAGAACGAATCCCTTTGTTGACCCAACTGGAGAGTTGTAATTTTTATTTTTATAATTCAGAGTATGGCTATTGGGATAACTATTGGGATTCTACTGATCAGAAAAAGATACCCTCAATGGTGAGAATTGAATTTATTTTTACATATGCCGAAGATGGGTATCAGTATGATTTTCCAATATATGTTGACCAGAAGGGAATTAGTGGGAGATGAGAAGATTGGATTCTAAAGATGGGGTTGCTTTAATCCTGGTTCTCTGGGCTATTGTGATTTTGAGTTTTCTTTTACTCTCTTTGACAGAAGAAATCCAGCTGGAAAGTTACCTAACTCGAAATCTGTTGGAACAGACTCAACTTCAACATATTGCTCAGGCGGGTATTGCCAGGGGAATTGCTGCATTAGAAGGTGATCAGACTATTGTTGATGGTAGAACTGAAATCTGGTTAGCACCAATTATAGGTGAGATTGAAGATCAGGGTATTTTTGAGGTTACGATCGAAGATATCGGTAGTAAATTTAATATGAATTATATCGGTTTTCCAATCCTGGATCAGTTAGTTCCAACCTATGTTGAGGAGTTTAAAGAGTGGCGTCTTAAGGAATTTCCTTTTTTTATTCAGCAGGATATAGAGCAATTTCCCAATAGTGAAGATTTCGAATCTACCGCACAGTATATGAGCTTCTATGGTAAATTTAATATCACTATAGATGACCTGGAAGTTTTAAAAGCTTTGATGGTGCAGCAGGATATTGCGGAGTGGACTGCTGAATCGGTAGTTCAGGAGTTAGGACAGATAGAAGAACCAATAACTTCTCTGGATGAATTGTTGTTACATATCCCCAGTATGGATACGACTACATTTAATGCCATCAGAGATGAGCTTACAGTTACGGGAAATCTTAATATTAATCTGGTGGATGAAGGTGTTCTGGTTGCTTTAGCTGAGAGCTTAAAAATCGATCAAGATTTGATTGCTGTAATATTAGAAGCCCGGGAGAGGGAAGTGATTTTGGATTTTAAAGAATTAGAGGATGAATTAGGTGCAGAAGATTATCATCGATTGGCTGCTTATTTTGATGTTAAATCTAGTTATTTTCGAATAACCTGTACAGCCAGATCTAACAATACGTCTCTGGAAAAGACTATTGTCGTTGAGGTAGAAAGAAACCCAGAAAGGGTATCACGGGATCGGGTCTTGGAGTGGAATACGAAGATTTTATCCTGGGTAGAGTCTTAAGAAGTGGGTGAAATTAATGCGAAAGAGAAAAAAAATCTTTGCCAGTATCGATCTGGGATCAGAAGGGGTTCGTTTGTTGATAGCCCAGAAAAAATTCAAAAATTTGAAGATATTGGTTAATAAAACATACAGTATGGAGGAGATCCATGTTCTAAGTCAACAGATACAGACCTATGCTCCCCGGGAGGTAATTATGCTATTACCTACAGAACGGGTATTGGTAAGAGATGTTACGTTACCTCCGGCGGAAAAAAAGCGAATTAAATCTATGTTGTACTTTGAACTTGCCGGACGAATTCCCTATGCGATAGAACAGATTCAATTAGATTATATCTTATTGGAGAGGACCAGACGAGAGATTAAGGTTAAGGCTTTCATCATTCCCGAGGCTGTACATAAAGAGGTAGAGCAGTTAAAACGGACAGGTATTATGATTAATCGACTTCTCCCCAGGGGAGTAGCCTTAACGGAATATTTGCAGATAGAAGGATTAGAAAATCGCCTTGTCAGATTTGTAACTCCTAATGGGGAGCTGGTGGTCTATCCATCTATGAATGACTATTTTTCCAGGTTCTATCATCTGGGCCAGTCAATAGATGAGCAAGAGTTAAAAGATATTTTGAGCAGGGAAGGGGCGAAACTAGATCGGTGGGATCTGATGGAGTTGACTCAAGCTGATGCTGACCTATTGGGGGCCGTTCGTTTTTGTTTGAAAAATCGAACCTTTAATCTATTATCAGTAAATGAGGTACAGAACTCTTATAATTCGCGATTAGTTGGGTTTATTGTTGTTCTGATAGCTATTCTATTAGTGAATGCTGGGACTTTTTATTTACGTTATATGATGGCCCGTAATGAGCTTCAAATCTATCAAGAGAGGTTAGCTATGCTTATTCCCCGAACTGAGAAGATTAAGAAAATAACCGATGAGACCCATCAATTAGCAGAAAAATTTGATAGTTTGCAAACTCGCTATTTGCAGACTACTGACTATCTAATCTGGCTTAAGCAGTTACATCTGTTATTACAGGAAGATACAGAGGTAAATATTCTGGTATTAGAGGACAATCTTTTGCGGGAGATGCATGGAACTTCTTCTTCCGCAACCAGAGTTAGTGCAAGATTAGCAGATTCTGAATATTTTACCAAAGCTGAATTAACAGCACCGATTACTACTAAAGAAGTTGAAGATAAATTAGTTGAGGAATTTAACATTACCGCGGTGCTACTCAATCCTCATCAGGAGGGGGTTGGAGCAGATGAGTAAATTAACCCGAAGGGAGAAAAATTTACTGACCTTTGCTATTGTTTTTATGACAACTGTATCAATTTTTTACTGGGGAATAATTCCTATCTGGCAAGATTATGGGAGGATAAAAGGAGAACTGGTAGAAGCTAAACAGGCATATCAGCAGGCAGAGACTATCGTTAGCAAAGAGAAGACCTATATTGAGAGACATAAAGCATACCAGGAGAGTTATGACAATTTGAAATCCCGCTATTATGTTAATCTAGATGAAGAGATCGGAAAAATTCAGTTTTTATCATTAGTCGAAAATCTGATTTCTGAAAGCCAGATTACGATCATTAGTAAAGGTACTCTAGGTGTCAGTGAGGAGAATGGGTATAAGACGTTACAGGTCAATCTTACTTTAAAAGGAACTAGTACACAGTTGACAGAAGTATTACTTGGCTTTCGAAACTCACCTATTGCCATTAATGTTGACCGTTTGCGAGTTGATCTGGATCAACGTAATCGATTGTTACAGCTCAAGCTAATCGTCTCCACTTTGATATTAGAGGAAGAAGGTGAAGAAGATGTCCAAAATATATGAATCACGGGTAATCATGCTTCTTCTAATTATAACTCTACTGGTAAGTATCTCATATTTGGCATTGGAGATTTCCATATATATTGAAGGCAGATGGCAATTAGTCCAGAGCGCCGGTTTTCAACCCATTCCTGAACAGCGTAATCCTTTTGCAGTGCAGACGGCGGAAAAAGATACTTATCCTCAAGATTACTGGACCGTGGTCAGTGAAGGAGAATTATTCTTTAAACCTTTATCTGCACAGCCAGTCACTCAACAGCCAATTGTAGTACCTCAGACTCCTACGGTTAAAGAATCGCCAAAACCAACCTGTCCATGGGTTAATATGGGGGTTATGATTGGGAATCCTTCTCTGGCTATATTAACTAATGGGCAGAGTCAAAAAAGTGAGATTGTTAAAGTAGGAACCAGGTTGGGAGATTATGAAGTACTAGAGATAACAGTAGGTTATGTATTAGTACGAAGTTCTGAGGCGGAATTCAAATTAGAAGTAGGAGGTATGTAAGGTGAAGAGGAATCTTAGTATATCATTAGTTCTTATTCTGGTTATATCACTCTTTTCGATAACTATATACGCTGCTTCAGCAGATAATTCTGGTGAAGGTTTAATTACGCTAAATGTTAAAGATCTGGATGCCCGGGATGTATTACGCCTGATGGGGGAGCAGAGCGGAATGAATATTGTGCCAGATTCTTCTGTCAGAGGTCAGGTAACTTTGACTTTGAATAAGGTGACTGCTGAACAGGCATTGGAAGCACTATTTAGAGTCTATAAATACTATTATGAGAAAGTTAATGAGAACACATATATCATTAGCCAGCAGACTTTGACGGAACCATATCTGATGGAGATTGTAGATGGACGACTGACCCTGATCGCCCAGGCAATTGATATTAAACGGATTTTGAATGATGTAGGTACTATAGGTAATGTAAACATCATTTATGATCAGAGTGTAAATGGACAGATTAATGCTAACCTGATCGAAGTTGATTTTGTTCATGGCTTAAAAACTTTATGTTCTACTAATAATCTTCTGTTGTTGGAGAGAGAAGGAATCTATTCAATTACCTCAAGTATGGCAGTTCAACAGGGCCGCCAGATGGCAGTTAGTTATTCCAATGGATTGGTTAGTATTGATGCTAAAAATGGAGATCTGAGTGAACTAATTCGCGCTATTGCTGAACAGGCTGGGATTAATATCGTGCTGTATGGGGGCAATCATCAGTTGGTCGATATGAAGATTGAGAATGTTCCTGTGGATGAGGCTATTGGAATGATTATTTCCGGTACTCGCTACGCTTTTAAGAAGGTTAACGGGGTTTATCTGATTGGTGATAAGAGTATTAATAGCCCGTCTTCTGCATTATTGACTACCAATGAGGTAATTAATCTTAAATATTTGCAGGCAGAGAAGGTTCCGGCGATGTTACCGAATACGTTTCCTGCGACTAATATTAAGGTAATCAAAGAGTTAAACGCTCTGGCTGTGGTAGGTACTAAAGAAGAAGTAGAGGATCTGAAGGGTTATCTGGCAAAAATTGATAAAAAGATACCCCAGATTGTCATAGAAGCATTGGTCGTTGAATTTAATAAATCCAAGAGTCATAACCCTGTTCTTAATGCAGGTTTGAAATACAATGGGAAAGATACTATTGAAGATATTATTAACCTGTCTTCGGGTAAACTTGGTTATACTTCTGCTCTCTGCTCATTAACACCAGAGTTTTATTTGAACCTATCTAATTTAGTGGAAGATGGTTATGCTTCAGTTAAATCAAGACCTAAGATTACTACTTTAAATGGTTTTCAGGCCAAAATTAATGTAGGGCAAGTACTGTATTATAAAGTGGATACACCAGCCAGTGACGATCAACCGGCTAAGACACAATATCAGACGATAACTGCCGGGGTAATACTGGATGTTACTCCATGGGTCAGTAGTTCTGATGAGGTTACTTTAGAGCTGCATCCGAACATAAGTAATACGGGTATTCAAAAAGATAGTGCACCGCCTCCTGTTGCTCAGCGTCAAATTGATACAACGGTGAGAGTAAAGAGTGGTGAGACTCTGGTTCTGGGTGGTCTGATCTCTGAAAATATTAATGAAAGCTTAAATAAAGTTCCGTTTTTTGGTGACATTCCTATTATAGGTAAATTATTTCAATCCACTACATATGGAACCAATCAGACTGAATTAGTTATTTTTATTACTCCACATATTTTACCAGAAGGAGAGGAGAGTGTGTCTCAAGACTACATCAGCGAAACTATTGAAGATATGTCTTCGCGAATGGGGATTGATGGTAATTAATTTTGTATGCCGAACTATCTTGTATTTTTTACTGACATAAGGTATGATAGTGAATGTGTGATCGGTCTGATTATTTGTCCGAAAATGCGGTATCTGGCAATTAATTATGATTCAAGATAGGGAGGAATGTGATATGTCTAAACATACTGAGTTGTTACCAATTATAGCAGGTATTGTGGTCTCTTCTATTTTCGGTTTTTCCTTTTTCTTTACAGCTGAGGCCCTGGACATGGTTGAGCCAATGCAGTTACTGGGATATAGGTTTGCAATAGCTGCCCTTACTTTGACTATTTTACAATTGAGTGGAGTAATTAAGATTAATTTTCGGGGTAAAAAGCTTAAAACTTTGATGCTGCTTGCTTTGTTTCAGCCCGTTGTGTATTTTATCTTTGAAACCATTGGTGTAAAAATGAGTTCAGCTTCTGAAGCCGGGATGATAATCGCAACTATTCCTGTGATAGTTACTATTTTTTCAGTAATCTTTTTAAAAGAGCGTCCTTCTATCTGGCAGGTAGGTTGTGTATTACTTTCGGTAAGTGGTGTAGTATTTATTGTTTTTATGAAGGAATCCGGTGGCGGTGGGAATATTTTGGGGATGTTAATTCTATTTGGGGCAGTTTTGGCTGCCGGAGTATATAATATTCTATCCAGAAAGCTCTCATTGTCCTTTAAACCCGTCGAGATCACCTATGTAATGATGTGGACTGGTGCTATTGCCTTTAATGTAATTGCCCTCTCTCAGAAGGTTTTAGAGGGCAATGTTCGCGAATACTTTAATCTGTTGACTAATCACCAGGTTTTGACCTCAATTCTTTATTTGGGAATACTCTCATCCATTGGAGCATTTTTTCTTTTAAATTATATGCTTTCCAAGATGGAGGCTTCCCGATCAGCTGTTTTTGCAAATCTGACTACAGTAATTGCTATTATAGCTGGAGTAGTTTTTCGTGGTGAACCATTTTATTGGTTCCATATTGTGGGTAGTGTGTTAATTCTGATTGGTGTTTATGGAACCAATTATTTTAACGACATTTCAGAAAGGAAGTCTCCGGCCTCTGTAGGTGGGAGTATAAATAAATGATGTTACTTCAGGGGGGACATATCCCCTTCTGAAGTCGTTAAGTCCAGGTATTAACAGTTTGCTTACTGTTAACATGATTTTAATTAATGAAAACTTACTCAGCTAGCAGTTGTGGTAAGCAAATAGGATTCAGTTAAGTTCCTGATATTTTTTGATTATCTTTTTCTGATCTTCGGTGAGAGTAGATGTGTCTAGCATCTCTTCTAATTCCTGATCAACAAAATAGGAGTGTATCCAGTCCAATAGTTTTTTGCTGTTGGACTTTTTGGTATCAGGGATATTTTTTGACATATGTTTAGACCTCCTTTAACTGAAGGATAGTTTGTTCGAATTATAGTTTATGTTTTACCAGTATCACCTATGCCCTGAAAACCTTGTCAATAATCATCTAATTTTTGAAAGGAAAAAATCTATTCATAGCGAATACTACTTAAGGATAGGTCAGTTAAGGTTGATCATGTGTTGGATCATCCACGACTTAGGATTTATATACTGCAGATAATATTTGCAGGACATCCGCTAAAGGAGGTATAGAATGGCAGAAGTGAGAACATTTGTGGCGATTGAGTTTAGTGCAGAGCTGCAAAGGGAGATTGGACAGATTCAGAGTAAACTCAAAGGTGAGTTGAGTCAACTGAAGTGGGTGGCGAAATCAAACTTTCATCTAACCCTCAAATTTTTGGGCGATGTAGACCAGCGAAAGATTCCGATGATGGCTGTAGGGCTAAAGAAAGCTATTCGGGGTCTGGATAGTTTTAGCTTAGGATTTGCGGGTGTGAGTGGATTTCCCGGAATTCATCTGCCCAGGGTTATCTGGTTGGGTGTGAGTCAGGGTAATACTGAACTGGTTCGTTTACAGAAGAAAGTGGATCAAGAATTAGTGGCTCAGGGGTTTGAGTCTGAGAAGCGTGCTTATCATCCTCACTTGACTCTGGCCCGTTCTAAACCAGAGACAGATTTAGCTGTTGTTGGGAAACGATTGAGTCAGATCAAGGTTGAAGCTACCAGGATGGATTTAATCAAATCGATTCGAATTATGAAAAGTGATTTACATCCAGGAGGGCCGATTTATACTTGTCTGGAAGAGATTTTCTTTTAAATACTCTTATAGAGAAAAAGATAGAGTATTAGAGGATTGTAGAGTTATTTTGAGATTAAGAGATCTAATATTGTTTAGTAATGTTTGCACAAACCAAACAAATGTTCTATACTAGTAATGTATTTAGCACGAAGTTAGACTTATCGCAGTGTGTTTATACATATATTTAAGGAGTGTGAGACGAATGTCAACTGATAAGGAAAAGGCTCTCGAAGTCGCGATAAAACAGATTGAGCGTCAATATGGACAAGGTTCTATTATGAAACTTGGTGAGGCCACTGCTTTGAATGTGGAATCTATTCCAACCGGAGCCATTTCTTTGGATATGGCTTTAGGTGTTGGTGGTTTACCACGGGGGAGAATTGCTGAGATTTATGGTCCAGAATCTTCCGGTAAGACTACTGTTGCTCTACATGTAGTAGCAGAAGCTCAGAAGATGGGCGGTATTGCAGCTTTTATTGATGCTGAACATGCTTTAGATCCTAAGTATGCGAAAGCTATTGGGGTAAATATAGATAATCTGCTGATCTCTCAGCCTGATACAGGTGAACAGGCATTAGAGATTTGTGAAGCCTTGATTCGCAGTGGAGCTATTGATATCGTAGTAGTTGACTCGGTCGCAGCGTTAGTGCCAAAAGCTGAGATTGAGGGTGAGATGGGTGATTCTCATGTAGGTTTACAGGCAAGGTTGATGTCTCAGGCTATGAGGAAACTTTCTGGTACTGTTTCTAAGTCTAAAGCTGTCTGCGTGTTCATCAACCAGCTTCGTGAAAAGGTGGGAGTGATGTTTGGTAATCCGGAAGTTACTCCCGGGGGACGGGCGCTTAAATTCTATTCTTCTGTCCGTTTGGATGTTCGTAAGACTCAGTCCATCAAAGCCAGCTCCAGTGGTGATGAATATATTGGTAACCGGGTCAAAGTCAAAGTTGCTAAGAATAAGGTGGCTCCACCTTTTAAAATAGCTGAATTTGATATCATGTATGGTCAGGGTATCTCCTCTGTAGGATGTATTCTGGATGAAGCTGTGGAAGCAGAGATCATCTCGAAAGCTGGTTCCTGGTACTCCTTTGGCGATGAGCGCCTGGGTCAAGGTCGGGAGAATGTGAAGGAATTCCTGGAGAAGAATTCAGATATTTTACTTCAGGTGGAGAAGCTGCTTAAAGAGAAGTTGGGTGTGACTGTTGTAGAAGACTCAGAGGCAGTAGATACTTCCTCTGATGAAGAACCTGCATAAGAATATATGTTGATTGATTTAACCCCTGAATTTTCAGGGGTTTTTTAGTGTGCTAAATTATATAAAGTATGAATACATCTAGATAAAGTCTGTTCATTAACAGATGGTTAGGTTTAGGGAGCTAAGAATTGGTAAAAATAAGATTTGGCGATACGTGGGAAAAATGGTGGAATAGTAACACTAATTAAGCAATATTATGGAAAAAAGATAAAAGTTGGGTAGATATAAACGATGTAAAATGTAGGTAAACTAGTTTATATTATATAGCAATTAATGGAACAATATTCAGTATTTTACCTTTAAATATTCAAAAATGAGCAAAAGTAGGAATCGGTAACAAGTTTAGTGAAATGATTTCTTGACAGTTAAAATAAAAAGATATAAAATAGATTCGAGATACTATTCTTTCTTTTTCTCAACCCCGACCAAGAAGAATACTGTATTTTTGATAGGAAAATAGATATAGAGGGGAGGTGACGATTATTTTAACGACACTGCTATATATTATTATCTCCCTGTCTATCGGGTTATTGATTGGTTATCTGATCAGAAAATATATCGCGGAAGCTAAAATTCAATCAGCTGAACAAGAAGCAACAAAGATCGTTGATGAAGCTAATCGCTCCGCTGAATCCAGAAAACGTGAAGTTTTGCTGGAAGCTAAAGAAGAGGCACATCAGATTAAGGAAGATATCGAAAAAGAAGTACGTGATAGAAGAAGTGAATTACAGAGACTAGAGCGCAGATTGATGCAAAAAGAAGAGAATCTTGAGCGGAAGGGTGATTCTCTTGAAAAGAAAGAAGAGAATTTGCAGAGACGTGAACGTCAGATTTCCGTACTTGAGGAGGAGATTGAACAATTACGCGGAAAACAGATCGTTGAATTAGAACGTCTATCTGGATTATCTTCAGAAGAGGCGAAAGTGATTTTGATGCGCAATGTTGAACAGGAGATCGAGCACGATCTGGCAAAAATCATTAAAGAGAAAGAACAGATGGCTCAGGAAGAATCAGAAAAGCGGGCCCGTGAGATTATCTCTCTGGCTATTCAACGCTGTGCTGCGGATCATGTTGCCGAAACTACGGTATCTGTAGTAAATCTTCCTAATGATGAGATGAAAGGTCGGATTATCGGCCGTGAAGGTCGTAATATCCGGGCATTAGAGAATCTGACAGGTATAGATCTGATTATTGACGATACCCCGGAGGCAGTGATATTATCTGGGTTTGATCCCATTCGTCGTGAAGTTGCACGGGTTGCTTTGGAAAAATTAATTATTGATGGTCGAATTCATCCAGCACGTATCGAAGAGATGGTGGAAAAAGCTCGCAAAGAGATTGAAGCCAGGATTCGTGAAGAAGGTGAGCAGGCTACTTTTGAAACTGGTGTACATGGTTTACATGGCGAACTGATCAAATTATTAGGACGACTGAAGTTTAGGACTAGCTATGGACAAAATGTTTTGAAACACTCTATTGAAGTTGCTCATTTGGCAGGCGTTATGGCTGCTGAATTAGGTGCAGATGTAAATTTAGCTAAGCGTGCAGGTTTGCTGCATGACTTAGGTAAAGCAGTGGACCATGAAGTTGAAGGTCCTCACGTGGAGATTGGTGCTGATCTGGCTAAAAAGTATGGCGAATCTCCAAAGGTTATTCATGCTATTGCTGCACATCATGGTGATATTGAAGCACAATCTATCGAGGCTGTATTAGTTGCTGCAGCCGATGCTATCTCTGCTGCACGTCCAGGTGCAAGGAGAGAGACATTAGAATCTTATATTAAGCGTCTTGAAAATCTCGAAAAGATCGCAGATTCTTTCGATGGGGTTGATAAAGCCTATGCTATTCAGGCTGGTCGAGAAATTAGAATTATGGTTAAACCTGATAAAATTGATGACGAGGCATCACCGAAGTTAGCGCGGGATATTGTAAAAAATATCGAACAGGATCTGGATTATCCAGGTCAGATCAAAGTGACTGTTATCCGCGAAACACGTGCGGTTGATTATGCAAAATAAGCATATCTTTAAAATTTGAAAACAAAAGGCTTCTCTAACGTTTAAGCGTAAGAGAGCCTTTTTTATTAGTCTTGGTGACCGTTAAAAGAGGAAATATCAGGCATTATGGGATTTATAACAAATTCATTGGTGTAAAAGGTAATAAATGGATTAATGACTAAAAAATTCTCTCCAAAATAAGCAGGATTTACAGGGGATTTAGCGAAATTAATTATGATAACTGCTGAAGAGTAGTGAGGTGATTATAAATGAAAAAATACTATCAATTTGATGATGGAGTGGACGACAGTATTGAATTAATGATCTCAATTTTGATTCGGTATCCGGAGATCAATACTGTAAAGACAGATCCTAAGTCTAAGGAGATTATTTTTTCCTTTCTTCTAAACAAAGATCTGTCCCAGGATGAGTTTATGAAAATAGAGGCAAAATTACGAGATAGTATTGAAACATTTTTATTTGTTCAGAATACTGAACCCGTTACTGCAAGAATTAGAACACAATCGTACAATAATTATTCACTGATTGAAGTTATTCGAGATTTTAAAACGATTACTCAACGGGAGTTATCACTTTTAATTTACTTGATGAATAGCGAACTGGGTTCTTATTTATTGACCGAACATGGCGTCTCTTCAGATGTGGAAGAGTTGGAGGTTCAAGAAGAGATTATTGAGGATCTTCTGATCAGATTACAGTATCAGAGTCAGGGAGATTTGATTGGTTTTCGGGAATCAGGTAAAGTAATGGTTTTCCATAAAACCAGTGCCAATTAAGAATGCGGTTACATCTGACAAAGACCATGCTTTAGCTAGAATCTGGTGAGGCATGGTTTTTTGTTGCGATTTTTCGACTGTCTTTTGAATAAAAGAAGGTATTTCTAAATTTTTGGCGAAATTATGAAAGTCGCCAAAAATTTATCTAATGCAGTTAGGTGTCTCTAATGAAATAAGCTTAAGCAGTATCGGTAACACTAGAAATAGTAGAAAATATGGGGTGAAAGAAATGAGAATATTTTGTATAGGGGACATAGTAGGACGTCCGGGACGTAAAGCAGTAAAAGAATTATTACCAGCTTTAATTCAACGACATAAGATTGATTTAGTTTTAGCCAATGGAGAGAATGCCTCTGGAGGTGTAGGTTTGACCCGTAAGACTGCTGAAGAGTTGGTTAGCTATGGGATTAAAATTATTACTCTGGGCAATCATACCTGGGATAATCGGGAGATCTTTCAATTTATTGATGATGATGCTTATCCCTTAATCAGACCTGCTAATTATCCGCCTAACACACCGGGTAAAGGGCAGCGGGTATTTCATATTGAAGGTTTGCGTATTGGTGTAATCAATCTTTTGGGACGGGTATTTTTAGGTGATTTTGATTGTCCTTTCCGTACTTTTGATGTTATTTATGATGAACTCAAAAATAAAACTGATTTTATCCTGGTAGATTTTCATGCAGAAGCCACTGCTGAAAAGATGGCTTTTGGATGGTATGTTGACGGTAGAGCTGCTGCTGTATTCGGTACTCATACCCATGTTCAGACAGCAGATGAACGAATTTTGCATGCTGGTACAGGATTTATTAGTGATTTAGGAATGACCGGGCCAGTCAATTCAGTCATTGGGGTCAAAAAAGATGTGGTAATTGAGAAGTTTATCACTCAGCTTCCACGAAGATTTGAGGTAGCTAAAGGTGATGTTATCTTATGTGGATGTATTTTTGATATTGATGAGATCTCTGGTCGAACTCGCCATGTCCAACGTGTATATGAGAATTTATATGAAAAATAATTTTCAGCGAACTCGTTTAGCTAAAGCTGAACTTCGGGGCTTCAGGTGGGAATTCGACCCCACCTGAAGAGCCACTTATAGAAGTGGGAGTCATATAGTCGATGGTAGTAGAGCTATTGGTGGAGGATAAATTTTAAAATTCATTTTCAGGAATGAGCGTGCAAATTTTTTTTTGAATAAGTGGTATTTTTTCTTCTTGTATTGAATATAATGCCATTAGTGGGGAATTGATAAAAAAATTCTGAAAAAAATCCCGCGCAGAAGCAGGAATTTTAAAATTTATGACTAAATAAATATATACATAAGAAGTAGGAATTTTTAACAAAAAGAGGAGGTATTTAACTAGCATGGAAGTATTAAAAGTATCATCCAAATCAAGTCCCAATTCTGTTGCTGGAGCGTTGGCTGGTGTACTTAGAGAACGTGGGTCTGCCGAACTACAGGCTATTGGCGCTGGTGCTCTAAACCAAGGAATTAAAGCAGTAGCAATCGCTAGAGGTTTTGTCGCTCCTAGTGGTATTGACCTGATCTGTATTCCTGCTTTTACCGACATCGAGATTGATGGCGAAGAGCGGACTGCAATCAAATTGATTGTCGAGCCTAGATACAAGTAATACTTATATCTGTAGGTCAAAAACCTGTCTGCATTACGCATACAGGTTTTTTTGTTATCAAAATGGGTTTCAGATCGACGATAGGTGTATTGCTGGGTAGAAAATAAAGATAGATTGATTGAGAAAAATCTATAAAATTAGAATATTTTTATCATTAAAAGAGGATATTCATTTATTTATATTGAATATATGTAATAAACTTAAATTAGATTTAACGACATTTTAGAAAAGAAGTCTCCCAGCCTCTATAGGTGGAGTATAAATAACTAAATGATGTTTACTTCAGTAGTCAAATCCCCTTCTGAAGTAGTTAACCCCAGGGATTAACAGTTTGCTGTGAATGCGACTTTAAATGGAATTAAGGGAGGGGGATACATGCAGCAAAAGCGAAAATTACTTAAAGGTGGGATTATTGTCACCGATAATCAGATGTATAAAAGTGATTTACTAATAGAGGGTGAGAAGATTTTGCAGATAGCCGAAGATATAGATTCTACAGAGTTAACGGCAGCCCAACAGATTATCGATGTTTCTGGTAAACTGATTATGCCAGGTGTGATTGATCCTCATACCCATTTTCAACTGAGATCGCGTAACACTATAACTGCTGATGATTTTGCCAGAGGTTCGATCTCTGCAGCCTGTGGTGGTGTGACTACTTTTATTGATTATTCTGATCATCTTCCTGGATTAAGCTTAAAAGAGGCGGTCAATCGACGAATTGCCGAAGCCCGTGACCAGACTGTTCTGGATTATACTTTACATCAGACGATAACGCATTTTGACAATCAGGTTAGTCAGCAACTGGATGAATTATTGGAATTGGGCATTAACAGTATTAAAATTTTTACTACTTATCGTCGTGAAGGATACATGATTCCGAGAACAGAGTGGGAACAGGTTTTCCATAGATTGAGAGAGTTACAGATATTGCCGACGGTTCATGCAGAAGATGATGAGTTGGTAGTTCGACGAGAAGCTGAATATGGAGCTAAAGATCAGTGCTCACCAGAGATGCATCCTAAGATTAGACCTGCAGAATCTGAGGCTCTGGCGGTTGAAGAGATAGGTAATCTGGGTAAAAAGGTTGGACTCCCGGTCTATATTGCTCATCTTTCATCTCAGGTAGGTTGTCAGGCTCTGCAGAGAGTGAAGAGAGCGGGTGGCCAGATTTATGCTGAGACGACTCCCCATTATCTATTATTGACAGAAGATAAACTGTTAGAACCCGAAGCTCAAAAGTTTATTATGACACCACCATTACGTACGACACAGGATAGACAAGCTCTTTGGGAAGGTTTACGGTTAGGGGAGATACAGTTGGTGGCCACAGATCACTGTTCTTTTACCCTGGAACAGAAGTTAGCTGATGATAATTGTCTGACTATCCTGCCGGGAATTCCCGGTTCAGAGACTATGTTGCCGTTGATTCATCATTTTGGAGTTGGACAGGGTCTGTTTGATTATCCGCAGTTGGTAAAAATTCTATCCACATCAGCCGCGAAGATATTTGGTCTCTATCCTGAAAAAGGCAGTCTTTTACCGGGAACTGATGCTGATATAGTAGTCTTTGATCCGGTCAAATCTGTGGTTTTGTGTACGGAGATGCTGCACTCTGCCGCCGGATATACCCCTTTTGATGGAATAGAACTGACCGGTTATCCAATAATGACAATTTTGCGTGGGGAGATCATTGCTCGGGAAGGAGAGTTCTGTGGTCAAACCGGGTATGGTAAGTTCCTTAAAAGTTCTGTCTCTTGTTTATATTGTGTTGAATAAGATGGCCAGGGCATTTAATTTGCATGCTAAGTTTGTCTAGATTAATTCAAAATTTTGGTTATAGGAGGTGCAGCATGTATAGATACATACGTCAGACTATCCCCAAAATTGATTTAAAAGCGAAAGTTACAGGTAAAGCCAGATATGGTGGAGATATAAAATTACATGGTATGGTATATGGTAAAACCGTATACAGTAAATATCCGCATGCGAAAATTCTGAATATTGATACTTCTAAAGCTGATAATTTTCCGGGTGTTGTCGCTGTCTTAACTATGAAAGATGTAATGGGAAATAATGAACTATTTGGAGGTTTTCATGTATTAACTGGAGATAAAGTTAGATTTATCGGTGATGGGATAGCATTGGTGCTTGCTAAAGATTTGAAAACTGCAGAGAAAGCTCAAAAACTTGTGGAAGTAGAGTATGAAGTGCTGCCTAGTGTCTTTAACATTGATGAGGCACTGGCTGAAGATGCTCCAATAATTCATGATTTTGCACCTGGTAATATTATTCCCGATAGTACTCATCATCTGATCAAAGGTGATCTAGAGAAGGGACTTGCTGAAGCTGATTTTATTTTTGAACGGACATATCAGACTCAATTCATCGAACACGCCTATATTGAACCAGAAGCTGTTGTTGCTATAGCAGATGCTTATGAAGAGATGGTCACTGTTTATGGTTCTATTCAGAATCCTTTCTCCGTACGGGGGGCAGTCGCTGATGCTCTGGGGTGGAGTTTAAATCAAGTCAGAATTATACCAAGCGTAATTGGTGGAACATTTGGCGGTAAAGATGAGATCGCTTCTACTCTTTCTGCCAGGGCTGCAGTTGCAGCTGTCAAATTAGGACGTCCCGTCAAGATTATTCTTAGTAGGGAAGAATCGATTCTGGAGAGTCCTAAACGACACCCATATCGTTTTTATTATAAAGTAGGTGTGAAAAAGGATGGTACTATCACTGCAATGAAGTCCACGGTGATTGCTCAGGGTGGCGGTTATAATAATAAAGCACAGTTTACTAATTGGCGGGCAGCCATCCATACTTCCGGTGCTTATCGAATTCCAAATATCTACACAGAGGTTTTTGGAGTATTTACCAATACGATTCATGGTGGGGCGATGCGGGGATTTTCTTCACCTCAGACTATCTTTGGTCAGGAATCATTAATGGATGAATTGGCAGAAGAATTGGGTTTTAATCCTGTTGAATTTCGCCAGATCAATGCCCTGCGTCCTGGTGACACAACACCGACAAGTCAGCCATTGGGTCCGGGTAAGATCCCTGCACCATTACCCGAGATGATCAAAAAAGTTGCGGAACAGACTGAGTTTGTTAAGCGAAAGGAAGAATTTTCTAGGATTAATGAAGGCCCAATTAAGCATGGAATTGGCATGGCTCTGGCGATGCGGGGAGCAGGTCTGGGTGGTGAAGGATTAGATGCCACTGGAGCTAATGTGATGATTCAGAGAGATGGTAGTGTGGTTGTTCGCACTGGACTTACTGAGAACGGTCAGGGGTTAAAAACAGCCCATTCTCAGATTGTAGCGGAAGCTTTAGGAATTTCGTTGGAAAGAATTATATATCCTAATGTAGATACGATGACTGTTCCCGATGGTGGTCCGACGGTGGCTTCTCGCGGTACAATGATCGGTGGTCGGGCACTACTTAAAGCCTGTGAAGAGATTAAACAAAACTTATTTAAAGTGGCAGGAGAGATGTTAGATTGTAGTTCTGTAGAATTAGAGATCAGGGATGAGAAGATTTTTTCTATAAATAATCCAGAACAATCATTGGACTATTTGAAAGTGGTGGATCAGGCAGTTTCTATAGGTGTAATGTTGGCCTCTCTACAGTGGTTTAGTCCTGGAGTCGCTAATTTAGATCACCATACCAATCAGGGTGAAGCTTTTCCAACTTATGTTTGGGGTGTGGTAGTCGCAGAGGTGGAAGTGGATACTGAGACAGGAAAAGTTGAAGTTACAAAAGTAGTATCTGCCCATGATGTGGGAACCGCGGTAAATCCTGAAGCTATTAAAGGTCAGGTCTATGGTGGAATTGTAATGGCTCAGGGTATGGGAGTACTGGAGGAAGTGGAGGAGGAGGATGGCATCCTGAAGAGCAAAAACCTCGATGAGTATCTGATCCCTACCAGTATGGATATGCCTGAGATGGAAGTTATAATTGTAGAAACCGATGATGCCTTTGGCCCATACGGGGCGAAGAGTATTGGCGAGCCGGCAACGGAAATTCCTGCTGCAGCTATTGCCAATGCGATCACCCATGCCACAGGTCAAAGAATTCGCTATCTACCATATAATCTGGAACGGGTTCTCCTGGGTCACAAACTAACCAAAAAGGGGGTCCGACCATGAGAGAATTTGAATTTCTCCATCCTGAAAGTGTTACTGAGGTTTTAGATCTTCTCGAGACATATGGAGATAGAGTTAAAATAATCGCTGGTGGAACAGATCTGATTATTGAGTTAAGAGAGGATGAAGGCCCTGAAAATTTAGAGTTTGTAGTAAATATTGCCCATCTTGAAGAGCTGAACTATATTCGTCAAGACGCAGAGAAAATATATATTGGATCCGGAACTACTCATAGTCAATTGGCCCAATCCTCACTAATTAAAGAGAAGATTCCCGCTCTGGCAATCGCTGCGAATTCTGTAGGTTCTCCACAGATTCGCAATCGGGGGACTGTGGGGGGAAATATTTTAAATGCTTCTCCGGCTGCAGATACTGTTCCTGTACTGATTGCACTAGATGCACAGTTAAGATTTAAATCTACTGCGGGCGAGCGAACTGTACCACTTCATGATATCTATATTAAACCCTATAAGACCAATATCTCTTCTCAAGAGTTATTGGTTGAGGTTGCTTTTAATAAATTATCCAGATCAGCCAGTAGTTCGTTTATCAAATTGGGTAGACGTAATGCACTGGCTATTTCGAGGATGAATGTAGCAGTAATTCTTGATCAGGACTCCGATGGTGTAATTACTGATCTTAGAATTGCTCCAGGTTCCACGACACCTGTACCCTCTAGAATAAAAATTGCTGAAGAGGTTCTTTTAGGTCAAAAGCCAACTCCGGAATTAATTAAAATCTCTGGGGAGAAGGTTTCTGAGGAGATGATTAATCTGAGTGGCTATCGTTGGTCCACTGATTATAAGAAACCAGTAATTGAAACTTTGACCAGACGTGCAATTCAGGAAGCATTGGAGGGAAGAGGATGAAAACTATACAATTAAATTTGATCATTAATAATCAGCAGTATGAACTGCAGGTTGACCCTAACTTGCGTCTTTTGGATCTTTTGCGGGAAGAATTAGACCTGCTGGGGACGAAAGAAGGGTGTGGAGTCGGTGAATGTGGAGCCTGTACGGTGATAATGAATGGTCAGACGGTTAATTCCTGCCTGGTTTTGGCTGGTCAGGCACAGGATGCGGTTATTTTTACTATTGAAGGAATCCAGGGAGAGGGGGAGGAACTCCATCCCATTCAGGCAGCTTTTATTGAAAAAGGAGCAGTTCAGTGTGGTTTTTGTACACCGGGAATGATTTTGAGTGCCAAAGCTCTATTAGATCATAATCCTCAGCCGACGGTAGAGGAGATAAAAGAAGGAATTTCGGGCAATCTATGTCGTTGTACAGGCTATCAGCAGATTATTGAGGCGATTCAGTTGGCGGCTGAGAAGATGAAATAGGTAATACCACCCTTAAAATATGAGAGCGGTATGGCCAATTGGTCATACCGCTCTCATATTTTAAGGTTTTGTAAAACTAGACATGGTTAAGTTGCTAAATTTATGGTACAATAAGGGATAAAGATGTATTAGAGTTAACAATATTAAAGGAGGTTGTGTTAGTATGGAAGCTATTTTGGTAGATGATCCGATGATTTTTCATGAGAATCTTTATGTAGTTAATTCCCATCTTGATACCATTTTACGAGTGGTCAATGAAGAGCTGGATATTCGGGAAGCCACAGGAGTCTGGCATGTGGATGTTCCAAGAATTAAAGCTGGAGGAGTAGATCTTCTGGTTTTCGCCATTTATCTAGAATCCCAATATCTGCCCGACAGAGCGAGGGAGAGAACAGAGCAACTGTTGACAGCTATTAAAAAGCTTGTTGAGTCTTCGTCAGATCTGGAATTGGTTTTAGACCCGGAAGATTTTGAACGAATTAAAGCAGAAGGTAAGATTGGCATTATGATCGCCATTGAAGGTGCAGATGGTATTACCAGCGTAGAAGATGTACATAAATTTTACCGGGAAGGCGTTAGAATGATTAGCTTTACCTGGAATTATGGTAATCAGTTGGCAGATGGTGTAAAAGAGGAGAAGCCGGGAGGTTTGACTGAATTGGGCAAAGCTTGTCTGGCCGCGATGAACGAATTAGGAGTTATTGTTGATGTCTCTCATCTGGCAGAACCAGGCTTCTGGGATGTTATTAAATATTCATCAGCTCCGATAATTGCTTCTCATTCTAATGCCAGAGCTTTAGCCAGTCATCCACGTAATCTGACAGATGAGCAACTGTTAGCCATTAAAGATAAGGGCGGTATGGTGGGATTGTGTTATGAACCGTGGTTTTTGAAAGATGGTGGACAGGGAGTTACTATTGCTGATATTGTGAAACATTATTCATACATAAGTGATCTAATTGGCAGTGACCGGGTGGGTCTGGGAACTGATTTTGATGGTATTGGTAATGTTCCTGCAGGAATGGAAGATATTGCGAAGACACCTGAGTTGACCAAAGCTCTGCTGACTGAAGGGGTCTCAGCTGAAGATGTTAGGTTGGTAATGGGAGAGAATTTTTTAAGATTGTTTAAGCAGATTATGGATAAGTAAACGTTTAAAAAATCGGTGTCGAGGTAAATCATTTTGGATGAATGATTAGACTATTCGACACCGTTTTTTTGATTGTCATGTAATTTTGAACCACTATCTTTGCCAGATAGTCAGCGGCATTTGTCCTCTCATCGCCAATAACAATCTTCTCTCTACTTCAAACCAATTAATTAAATCCCACCAGGAGTGTACATAATCACCCCGTCTATTCTGATAGTCCAGATAGTAGGCATGTTCCCAGACGTCTACTACTAAAATCGGAATGCTACCCCATATAGTAAGATTTTGGTGTTTCCCAGCCTGAAGGATTTCTAAACGATTCCAGGCAGGATTCCAGACTAATACTCCCCAACCAGAAGCTTCAACTTTGATTGCGGCTTGCTCGAACTGTTCCTGAAATGCCCGAAAGTTGCCAAAAGATCTGCGGATTTCTGATAGAGTGTAATTTTGTGGTTGACCTCCCATACCCGGAGGTGTCATCACAGTCCAATAGATGCTATGCAGTATGTCTCCGGATCCATTATAAGCCAGTTCACCCTCCCAGTATTTAATTAAATCAAAATCGCCGCTCCGGCGAGCTTCTACCAACATAAGCTCTGTTCTATTTAAACCTTCTACATACCCTCGATGAAGTATATCGTGGTGTATCCGTAATGACTCAGAACTAATAATTGGCTCTAAAGCATCATAAGGATAGGGCAGTGGTGGCAAAGTATGCTCACCGGGAGGGACAGTAATACTATACATTTCAAAGACCTCCTCCTCATAATATAACTTTTGCTATATTTTATTGTAAATATCTCAAAGATGTGTTTGCAATTTTTACAATTTAGTTCCACTTCGACTAACTCCAAATCTGTCAAATTAAACAGTTATCGTTCTGGACAATACTGCATATACATTAAATAAATATTAGCAGCCATTTGCCGAAAATTCAGGTTTTATATAAAAGCCAATCTTGTATTTAGGATTGTTAATATATATCCTGCCTTGTTCTACTTCAGGTGGGGTTGAATCCCCATCTGAAGCTCCGAGGTAACGAGTTCACTTTGCGTGTGAATCAGTTCCTTATGGTTCACTGACATGTGTATCAGATTCGAATAATTCTTAGGGAGGGATTAAAATGGGACTAAAGCAGTATATAATTAGACTGATGATGAAACAGGGATTGAGGTATGTGAAAAAGGACCCAGATAATAATATTCCAAAACTGATTGACCTGAGTGAGAAGTTTTCTGCGCGTCAAGAGCATAGAATGATTATCAGAATGATAAGAAATATCTGGCAAAATCAAGATAGTAATTGGTATATTTATATGAATAAGATTCTTACTCAACTACATCCAGGGGTTTTAGAAAAATTGATTTTAAACTTTTTTGTTAATTCAGCAATTATCGGTACTCCACTGGCAAAGAGTTTGTCTCAGAAATATGAATGCAATATTCCCTGGGCGATCTTAATGGATCCAACAGTTGCCTGTAATTTGAAGTGTACAGGTTGTTGGGCTGCGGAATATGATAAAACTGCAAACATGAGTTTGCAGACTCTGGACAGGATAATTGAAGAAGGTAAACTGCTGGGGATTTATATGTATATCTTCTCAGGCGGAGAACCACTAGTAAGAAAAACTGACTTAATTAAGCTGGCAGAGAAGCATAATGATTGTGCCTTTCTGGCTTTCTCGAATGCTACTTTAGTGGATGAAGAGTTTGCACAGGAACTGGCCCGGGTAGGTAACTTCGCGCTGGCAATTAGTGTAGAAGGATTTGCTCAGGAGACAGATATGCGTAGAGGGAAGGGAACCTATCATAAAGTACTTCATGCTATGGATTTGTTGAAAGAAGAAGGAGTGGGTTTTGGATTTTCTACTTGCTACCATAGTCAAAATACGGAATCTGTTGGATCAGATGAATATATTGATCTAATGATAGCTAAGGGCTGTCTCTTTGGATGGTATTTTACATATATTCCATTGGGTAGAAATGCTAAATCTGAGCTTTTGGCAAGTGCTGACCAGAGAGAATACATGTATCATCGGGTGAGAAAAATGCGGGAGACTAAACCGATTTTTGTTATGGATTTTTGGAATGATGGTGAATATGTAGATGGTTGCATAGCTGGAGGAAAGAGTTATATTCATATTAATGCTAATGGAGATGTGGAACCCTGTGCATTTATTCATTACTCGAATGTGAATATTCATGAAACCAGTCTATTGGAAGCTTTACAATCGCCAATAATGCAGCAATATCGTCAGAATCAACCATTTAACGAGAATCATCTTAGACCATGTCCACTATTGGATAATCCTGAGAAGTTGCAGATGATGGTTCATAAATCGGGATCTTATTCTACTCAGCCAGTAGATCATGAATCAGTGGATAGATTAGCTGATAAATGTAGAGATGTCTCGAAAGAGTGGGCTAAACGAGCTAATGAATTGTGGGAAGGTGTGAAATATGAGCAATAAATAAAGAAACTGGCATATATCTTGCATTTATCATAATATACAGTGCCCAGACGATTATGACAGGAGATAATGAGATAGTAGTTGTCGGCGGTACAGAGAATATGAGCCAGGCTCCTTATCTATTACCAAATTCCAGGTGGGGTATTCGGATGGGACATAATCAGGTTGTGGATTCCATGATTAAGGATGCCTTGACTGATGCATTTAATCAATATTGAAAGGTGTTTATAATTGTGGTCAGGCAGCGGCGAAAGTTATGGTTGAACAAGGCTCTGGAGTTATCTTAAATGCTTCTTCTGTTGTTGGCATATATGGTAATTTTGGGCAAACCAATTATGCTGCTACTAAGTGGGGAGTTATTGGAATTACAAAAACCTGGGGTAAAGAATTGGGTAAGAAAGGTGTGCGTGTTAATGCTGTAGCCCCTGGTTTTATCCTTACTCCGATGACAGAAAAAATGCCTGAAAAGGTATTAGATATGATGAAAGATAAAGCTTCACTTAAAAGATTGGGTACTTCTGAAGATATTGCCAATGCGTATACATTTCTGGCTTCCGATGAAGCTAGTTTTATCACTGGAACAGTGCTCAGCGTTGATGGTGGTGTTGTACTTTAATTTGCACTGCGAGTAAAGCTGATTATAAGTTTTAAAATATAAAAACCAGGTTATTAAGGGGAAGTATCTATGTTTTAGGCTAGATACTTCCTTTTTTAATGATTTGACGATGCGAACAAAAACTTGAGTAAATAAGAAAAATTTTATACTCTGACCGTGATTTTTCCCTTTTATTCACGTATTCTTTTAAAAGACGTCTATTAAAACTGATTCAAAGTCGCATTAACGGCCTTGAATTAAACGATTTCAGAAGGAAATTTATTCTTCCACTGCAGTGTAAACACTATTTAGTTATTTATCTCTCGCCTATAGAGGGTGGGAGACTTTCCTTTTGAAATGTCGTTAAAGTTAATCACTAATTTTAAAGGAGAGTGAGATAAATGGAGATCAAAATCACAAATCTGAGTAAAGCTTACAGAGGTAAAAATTATGTTTTAAAGGAGATTAATCTTGACCTGAAAACTCCTGCTCTAATAGGGTTGGTCGGGCCTAATGGAGCAGGAAAAACTACATTAATGCGCTTATTGGTGAGTCAAATTTTGCCCAGTCAGGGCGAGATTACGGTTGATGGATACAATTTATTTAAGAACCAGCACTATTTAAAAGAGCGGTTAGGTTATCTACCCCAGGATTTTGGATTATATGATGAATTGACGGTAGAACAATTTTTGGACTATATCGCCTGTCTGAAGGGAAGTAAAGCGAATCGGAAAAAAGTGATTAATGATGCAATTGGCAGGACTAATCTGGACGGAAAGAGGAGAGCCAGGATCAAAACTCTCTCTGGAGGGCAAAAACAGCGAGTAGGGATTGCTCAGGCTATGTTAAACGATCCGGAGTTATTTATCGTGGACGAACCGACTGTTGGATTAGACCCAGAAGAAAGGATAAAGTTCCGCAATCTCTTTTCGGAAAACGCCAGTAATAAGATTGTTATTCTCTCAACCCATATTATCGATGATGTGGAATCTATCTGTAATCGATTAATTGTGATGGATCATGGAATAATCCTTTATGATGGCACACCAACGGAATTGGTTCAGAAAACAGTAAATCATGTCGCAGTTGTCGAACTGACAGGAGCTGAACAGATGATTACGGAAGGACAATATAGGGTTGTATCCAGACTGGTTTCTCCTACTGGTGTCAGATATAGATTGGTTGGAGATGATCTTCCCAGATCCAGTAAATTGATTACTCCTACACTGGAAGATGCGTATGTTTATTGTATGATGAAGGGAGGGTTTTAGTTTGAGAGACAGGGTTGAATTAATTTGGAATGAGGTAAAGTTGTTATTCAAATTAAAAATGGTAATAGTTCTTATCCTATTAACGATTATTTTCATGATTATAGGTTTGGGAGCAGTAAATTCTTCTGATAACTATGCTTTACACAATATGCGGCAGACTTCCAGAATTATCGCTCTGGGTTCTGCCAGGTATGGTGCACTATTTGGGTCAGTTCTATTTGGAATGATGACAATTATTCTATTGAATAGAGATCAACGAAAAGGCAGTAAAGATTTGATAGAAGCAAATCTGGAGTATTATCAGTTAATTATTGTCAGGATTATTTCCCTTATTTTACTGGTAATTGGGACAATTTTACTGGGAATGCTAGTGGTTTTTATAGTGCAAACCTGGATATATCAGACAGTTTTTGAACTGAGAATATACCTCTTTTCCTATGGTGTGGTTTTCTTTCCGGCTATACTTTTTGCAATTTTGCTAACAAGTGGAGTGTATTTGATCACTGATAATAGTGATATGAGTTTATTATCATTGGCGGGGTTGTATTTTTTGAGTTTAACTTCAAATAATTATTTACTAAACTGGGTTCAGACCCATGCATTGCTGTATTCCGATTTTGCTTCAATCAGACCCGTGACCTCATTTATCCTATATAATCGGCTATTCTGGGTAAGTATTTCATTGGGAGTTTTGGCTCTGGGTCTTTTGTTTAAGCGGCGGTATCAACGAGGAATTTACGAATCTATGCTAATTAATGGGCAAAAGTTATTTATACCACTGGCTGTAGTTGGTTTGCTCTGTTTAGCTCTGCTGATCTATTCTCATGAGCCATTGATTAACTCTGCAGACAGTGCACTGAATATAGAGGAACCAGTAATAAATGAACGGGTTATCCTCACCAAAATATTACCAGATATAACTTTTTATCCAGATAAAGGTGAGATGAAAGCAGTGGTAAATTATATTTTTTGCAAAGAGTTAGCTGAAGAAAGGATTGAATTGATTACTAATACAGGTTTACAGATAACTTCTGTTAAAGTTAATGGTCTTCCTACGGGTTTTGAATATCTGAAGGGAACAGATAGAATACAAGTAGATTTGGCAGATGGGGAACAGGTGGAGTTGGAAGTGACTTATGAAGGTAGGATCAAATATCCCCATGTCAGCACCGTTGCAGGATATATCTCTGAAAACAGTATTTATCTCCTGGAACAGTCTCATTGGATTTTTGAGCCATTGACAGCTCGGGATGAACAGGTGGAGATAATCGGAGCCGTTACTCTACCGGCAGAATTGACGGCTGTCCCTGTCGGTGAAATAACAGCCATCAAAGAGGAAGCTGGACAGAAAACCTGGGAGTATATGCTAAAAACGAGAAGTCTGGAATTGGGTTTTTTTGCTGCAGAATACACCCAAAAAATATTCAATGTCGCCGGGATTGAAGTTCAATTATTCACTTCACCCAGGCATGAGGCATATTTGTTTCAGAAGGATTTAGAGCACTACATTACTGGAATTGTGGAATATTATACTCAGGTAATAGGTGAATATGCCTTTCTAGATCAACCCTTGAAGATTGTCGAGAGTTCTCTGTACAAAACAGGAGGTCATTCTACAGCGAATGTGATCACTATTGCTGAATATGTGTTTAATCGAGAATTTACTAATTCTACATCAATGGAAGAATGGCGTTTCTATCAGGACATCGAGCTGCTGGCCCACGAAATAGCGCATCAATGGTGGGGTTCAGGAGTAGAAGTTACTGTTAATACACCCTGGTCATCAGAAGGTTTAGCCTGCTATATGTCCAACAAATATATGGAAGCTGAATTTGGAGAGGAAGTTAGCTTTATGCTGTCCAGTTATTGGGAATCATCTGTCCGGTTAATGCAAGGGAAGTATTATTATCAACATCCCAATCAGGTGGGATTGTTGAAAAAGGATATGCAGACCCAGATCGCTACAGAGAAACTGAAGACCGAACTTTATTCAATCATGCCTTTGCAATTGCTGAAAGCTGAAAAAATTCTGGGAAAAGAGCAGTTTTTGCAAAGTTTAGCCAGGCTATATAAGCAAAATCTTTTCCAGAGTGTTAGTTATCAGGAATTTTTTGCTGAAACTAATCTGACGAAGGAGGCGATCACTCTTGACTAAACTAAATGTTTTGAGATATGAGATTAGACGTTTGATTAGTACTAAACAGTATTTGTACAGTCTTTTAATCATTTCGCTTTTGACTTATGATGTTTTAAATAGGTTATTAATTGGGGGGTTTAAAGGGACAGCTCCTTTTTCTCCCTGGAGTTATTCAGAATTTCTCGCTCTGGTTATATCGGTGTTTTCGGTGATCGTTATCCTTATGTGGATAAATGTTTTTTCGGAAAAGGAGCAAAAAGTGCGGGGTATTATCTTTTCTGCCCCTATCACCCAAAGCAGATATTATCTGATTAAAGGTATAGCTATAGGTCTTGCAGCTTCGTTAATACTGTTGGTAATCATTATTTTGAGTTTTGGCTATTATTATCTGGTCTATGGTTTTAGCGATTATGGAACTTTTATTATGCCGATGGTGTATTTTATCTGTCCATCATTTCTCATTAGCCTGGGACTAGGTCTGTTCATAGGTAAGATAAATGTAAAGATTCTCTATCTCTTGATTCCCTTATTTTTAGTGATTGGTTTATTCAATCTTGGGCTGCCAGGTTTATTAGATTTGACTGGCGGAAGTTATCTTTTTGATCACTTTAATTACCTGAATCTCGAGGTTATCGAAAAGTACACCTTAACTAAAGAGTTCTTGTGTAGTCGAATGATCTTAATTGTCTTAGGTCTTTGCCTGTTTGGTATCGGTTGTAGGATAAAACAATAGCAGGACAATTATCAGGTAGTGAAGAATATTTATTCGAAAAGGAACAATTTCTAATCTGGAGGAGTTTTGATAGAATTATGGAGGATAATCTGACGAATTTTATTTTCATGGGGGTGAGCGGGGATGATTCATCTGAGGAAAGTCAAATATATAGAGCCAGTAAAATCATATCAGGATAGATTTCCTTTTAACATCCCCATTATCAAATTTTTAAAAGAGATTGAATTTACTTCTCAGGTAACTTTTTTAGTGGGGGAGAATGGGACTGGAAAATCTACATTTATTGAAGCACTTGCTGCTGCTGTTGGTTCGATCACTGTTGGAGGTGAAGGTGTTCAATGGGACAAATCTTTAGCTCATGCTAGATTGCTGGCCAATCAGTTCAAACTAACCTGGCAGAAAAGGACCCATCGGGGATTCTTTTTGCGAGCAGAAGATTTTTTTAACTTTACGAGAAAACTTTCTGCTATGAGGTCAGAGATGATGGAGCGACTTAAGGAAATTGAGGAGGAATATCAGGGACGACCTATATATTCCCGGGAACTGGCCCAATCGCCTTATCGGCGTTCCCTTTATGAAATGGAAGAGCGATATGGGGAAAACCTGGACGCCAATTCTCATGGGGAGAGTTTTTTGAAACTTTTCGAGTCTCGTTTTGTACCTAATGGTTTGTATCTTTTAGATGAACCCGAAGCTGCCCTTTCTCCAATGAGACAGTTAGGATTGTTGGTCATGTTAAAGGAGATGGTTGCCCAAAATTCTCAGTTTATCATCGCAACCCATTCACCAATTCTGATGGCTTTTCCTGATGCAGCTATTTTTAGTTTTGATCAGACACCTATTGGAAAAGTAGAATATGAAGATTTGGAGCATGTGAAGCTAACACGAGATTTTTTGAATAACCCTGACCTATTTATTAGGAGACTATAGAAAATTACAAATTGGCGGTAACTGTATCCTTTTCACAAAGAGGCTGCGGTTACCGCCAGGTTAGTTTACTAAGAGAATTCTCGATGACTATAGATCTAAGTTCTATGACCCCACTTCTATAAGTGGAAGCTGCGTTGTTCTACTTCGGGTGGGATAGAATTTCCATCTGAAGTAGAACAACGCAGCTTTAGCTGAACGAGTTCACTGATTATGTTAATGATTCTGGACTTATTCCCATCTCAACTTCATATTTTCGTAAACACATCGGGTTCTCCAGGAAAGTATTGGTTAGTGAATAGGCGAGAGATGAGCACCCTGCTAAACAGATATGGGCAAACTCGCACTCTTTACAAAAACCAGTTAACTTGTCAGGAGTACGTTCTCTGAAAATCTTAAAGGTTTCTGAATCCTCCCAGATCTCTTTTAAGGACCGTTGTCTGATGTCACCTACAACATTCTCATCATTGCGAATGGACAGACAGCCCCTGATTTTACCATCGGCTTCGATGCCGATATTCCATTTTCCGGCCGGGCATCCCCGAAAGGGATGGGTTCTGACATAGGGTTCGAGAGATGTAAAGTGTCCGATATTATCTGCAATATCGATCTTCATCTTCTGATCCTGTTGGAATTTGAGAACAGATTTATACATAGTATATAGTTTGTCGGCAGTTATCTGTAATTCCGGATTCTGATTGGCTCGACCAAAGTCTTCAACACATTGAATCTGCCAACTTTTGATCCCCAGATTGCAGAACAATGAATAAAGCTCGGGAATCTGATCAATATTGATTCCAGAGACCGCAGTATTTATACCAATTCCTATGCCATTGTTCTGGGCCAGTCTGATATTAGCGAGAACTTTCTCGAAAAGACCAGGAACTCCTCGCAGATAATCATGGGTCCCATCGATTCCATCGATGCTGACCGCGATAAATTTTATTCCAATATCGTTTAAGATGTGAATATTCTTTTCTGTGAGGAGGATTCCATTGGTCAAAAGAGCCACCTGAATCTCCAGGCCTTTGAGTTTAAGACAAACATCTTGCCAGTAGGGACTAAGGAAAAATTCACCACCAATTATTCCTACCACCTTACAGCCCAATTCCTTTAACTCCTCACATAAATGTAGAGCTTCCTCTCTGGATAGTTCATTGATCCGACTTTTACCAGATGATGAACCACAGTGCAGACAATTTGCATTACATCGGTTGGTCAATTCCCAGACAGCAAAATGGGGGTAATACTTTCTTTTCTCAGACAAATTTGGTCACCTCCAGCTTTAAATTAAGTAATTCTTGTGTCCGATCTTTCAGGAGCTGAGGGGATGGTTCTTTGATATAAGTCAAGATAGTTTCAATGAAAAGAGTGCAGATCTCACCATTCAAAGCGGCCATCTTTTTTGATCGATCGGGATCAGACCGTTCACGAAAGCGGACACCTAGTCTTTCAATATCAGGTAACACTTTCAAATAAAAGGTAATGATGTAATCATAGAGTTGTAAGACATCTTGATTTGAAAAAGAATAGGTATAACCATGCCATGGCCCGGTTAATTTAGCATCTTTTTTTAGTTTAGTAGCTATTGGGGTGTTGGGAAATACCTGTAACATATTCTTCAGACTATATAACAGGTTTCTCTGGTCAGTTTTAAATAAAAAGTTAATATTCGCCTCAACCTCTGCAAGAGTTGTATAAGGATGAAACATTATAAAGCCAACAGTGTAGTTAATCCCTAAATTTTGTAAAATTTGAATAGCCTGTTCATTATCTTTGACAGTTAGATCTTTTTGAAAGAGGTTAAGAGTAGGCTGGTATCCAGATTCTACACCCAAAAAGACAGAACGGAGTCCAGCCTGTTTAAGAAGTTTCATCAGATCAACCTTTACTTCATTAGAGCGACACTCAACAGTAAACTGTAGATCGAGTTTGCGGTTGATTAATTCCCGGGCAAATTCTTCAATTCTAAGTGAATCTTGATGACTGCCGCCGACAAAAGTGTCATCGACAATTTGAATATGCTTAACCTGATAATCATAGTGGAGTCGTTCCATCTCATCGAGGACAGAGTTAATATTACGACACCGTCGATTTCGGGTATTGGTGGTTATCGAGCAATAGCTACACCGGCCATAACATCCTCTGCTAGACAAGATTAATGGACTCATCCCCTGTTGAAGTACAGCCGGTAATGTATCTCTGGCTGGCTCAATCAGGGAATCCAGACTTTCTTCATATTTAGGATATTTTTGCTCCCAGAGTGGATCATTAGCAAAGGTAATATGGGGATGTTTAGTCCAATCCTGAGCTGAGAAGATCGACTCAGCCAGTTCGACAAATGTATTCTCACCTTCTCCCAGGACCAGGGAATCCAGTTCTCTTAGTTCACTGAGGATATAGGTATACGTATTGGTTGCAAAAACCCCTCCTAACGAGATATGGGTAGTTGGAAGTTGTTCTTTCACAGTTTTCACAAAATCAGTTAAAGCAGAATAGGAGTCCTGATAACAGGAGAGGCCAATTAATGTTGGTTTAAGTTCCAGAGTTTTGGAGATAATCTGCTGTAGGGGAATTTTGGTAATATTTTGGTCAATGATTTTCACTGTATATCCAGCTTGTCGGAGAGCTGAGGTTAGATAACCAATTCCCAAATGTTCAAAGATTCGATCTGTTACATATTCTTTTGTCGATTGTAAGACAATCAAAAGGACCTGGATATTCATCTTCCATACCTCCAATTCATCAAGGAAATAGAGAGAAGAGAGAAAAAATGTATGTATCTTACATATACTTTTGTAATTACAAAGGTATTCTCAAAAAATTAAGCTAAATCACCAGGAAGAGATGGCATGTAGCAAATTAAATCAGATGGCTGATCTTCAATAACTTCCATTTGATCTAAATTCCAGAATTTGTTTACCATTAGTATCACCTCCTTAAAATAAATAGTAATAATCCTCTCTATTTCCTTATTAGAAAATTTCTATGTGATTCATTAAAATCCTTTAGTAAGTGCATATAATTTATAAAAAAATCTAAAGAGAAGATATTTTTGGAAACAAAAATTGTATGAATTAATAGACAGTTGATAAACATAATAATTTATATTATATGAAGGGGAATAGAAGGAAGGTGGTGAATTAATTATATATCTGTTCGAAAGATGTTAGCACAGGGAATTATTCAATAATATTAGTAATATATTGGGTGGATTTATTAGCAAACTACTAAGGATTAATTAATATTTAGAGGGAGTGAGATTGTGAAACGGATTATTATGACGGGTGGTGGAACTTCCGGGCATGTAACACCTAATATGGCGCTGATCCCACACTTACAGAACTTAGGATATGAGATTCACTATTTAGGAACTCAAACCGGAATTGAACGTGGTTTGATTGAAGATCTGGCTATTCCATATCACGTGATCAAAGCAGGTAAATTAAGAAGATATCTTTCGGTAGAGAATTTTAAGGATATTCTTCGGGTTATTGGTGGATTTAGAGATGCCTTTTCAATTATGAGAAATTTGAAACCAGATCTAGTCTTTAGTAAAGGAGGATTTGTAGCTTCTCCTGTAGTTTGGGCAGCTTATTTGAATCGTATTCCGGTTATTATTCACGAATCCGATATGACTCCTGGGTTGGCTAACAAATTATCTATGCCTTTTGCAACCAAGATCTGTTATACTTTTCCCGAGACAGAAAAGCATATTTCTTCCATAAAAGGAGTGTTTACAGGTTTACCCGTTAGAGAGATGTTATTATCCGGTGACCCGGAGGTTGGACGTAATCTATGTGGTTTTATTAAAAATAAACCAATTATTGTAGTCATCGGTGGAAGTCAGGGTTCGGAAGTAATTAACTCGATGATCAGAGAGACATTGAATACACTACTTAAGGATTATCAGGTCTGTCACATCTGTGGAAAAGATGGGATTGATCAATCTTTACAGGATGTTAAAGGGTATATACAGTATGAGTATGTCAAAGATGAGTTGGCTCATTTATTTGCCATGGCTAATCTGGTTATTTCTAGAGCTGGAGCTACGGTAATCTTTGAACTATTGGCTTTAAAGAAACCTAATCTCTTGATCCCCCTCTCCAAACGAGTTAGTAGAGGTGATCAGATTTTGAATGCCTATTCTTTTGAAAAACAGGGATTTAGCCTGGTTCTGGAAGAAGAAGAGATGACGGGCGGGACATTCTTACAGAAGATCCAGCAATGTTATGGGCAAAAGGCTCAGATGGTTAAAGCTATGAAGACTAGTGATTTTGGTCAAGGAGTCAAAAATGTTCTGACTATCATTCAGGATTTGACATCAACCGAGTGATTATTAAAATCTATGATGCCTAATACCTCTCTGCTAAAGGGAGGTATTGTTGTTTTCCGAAATAAATATTTCTTGACTTGACAAAATATTAAACAAAATTATATAATGTTTAGAGAATAACCAAACGAAGAAGGAAGGTGTTTGTGTGAAAGATATAGCAGAACTATTTTGGAGTGCATCTCTAGAAGAGGTTAAACAGGGTTATATCTATGATGAGTCAGCTGAAGAATACATCTGCTTAATCTGTGGTCAAAGTTTTGTAAGAGGAGTTATTTATTCTATTGATAATGTTTTTTATGAAGCAGAGAAGTTTATGGAGATTCATCTGATCAAGGAGCATAATTCAATGTTCAATTATCTGCTTAATATGGATAAAAAATATACAGGATTGACAGACCATCAGAAAAGTCTATTAGAGTATTTTCACCAGGGCTGTAATGATAAAGATATAGCTAAACAATTGGGCGTAGGTAGTACCTCAACCATAAGGAGTCATCGGTTTAGTTTAAGAGAGAAAGAGAAACAATCCAAAATCTTTTTGGCTATCATGGAGTTATTGGGTGAGAATCCTGAATCGGAGAAAAAATTTATCAGTATTCCCCGAACTGCAGTTCTGGTAGATGATCGTTTTGCGATTACTGCAGAGGAGAATGAAAAGATTTTAAAAGCCTATTTTAAAGAGGGTCTTGATGGTCCTTTATCTGACTTCCCGGCTAAAGAGAAGCGAAAGATTGTGATTTTGAAACATATATTAAAAAGATTTGAACTAAACAAAGAGTATACTGAAAAAGAGGTTAATGAGATTCTTGGTGAGGTTTATTTTGACCATGTGACTTTGAGAAGATATTTGATTGAATATGGCTTTATGAACCGACGGCCTGATGGTAGTTCCTATTGGATAGAGTTATAAAGGTGAACAATTAGCAAATAATATAGTTGTGGATAGACAAAAAGCCAGTTTCCGGGGGAAACTGGCTTTAGTAATTTAAGTTATTCTTCGAAGGTTATATGCTTAGGATAGGGAACAGGCTTTTTAGATAGGCTGAATATCCACGGTAAGATATAGTAGTCGAGACCAAAGGCACGACCAGCACCACCTAACAGAGCAAAAGAACCAATCAGCAGAATCAATGGATCCCAGAATGCTCCACCCCAGGCAGCCATAACGAAACTAGCACTCATCGCCATAGTACCCAAAGCAGCCAGAGCAGTGAAGATACCGAAGATTAACATTAGACCGAGGCCGATCTCAGCAACAACGATAGCTTTTTGTAAAACCATCTGATAAGGAACGATGAAAGTCTTCATGATCCAGATATACCATTGAGGAGTAGCATCGCTCCACAGCATGTTGGAAGCACCTGAATATAACTTCGCCCAGTCGCCAAACCAGCCATCCTGGAACTTGTGGATACCTTCCAATAAGAAACGTAAACCAATAAATACGCGTAACAATGTTAACCAGAAAGCATTAGTTTTAGTAGATAAATGACGCACTAACACACCGATTCCTCCTTTTATATCACCGAATTCATGTCCAATATATCTCCATATTTGTTTAAAGCCATTGATCTCCCACAGATAGTGGAGATCCACTATGTGTTTCATCATCATTGCTAAAAAGCCCCACATAGGGATGCCCATAATATCAGCAACAGCAAAGTTACCACCGACTGAAACCATCAAACCATGTAGTGCAGGCTTGAGTTTCTTTTTAGGTGTACCTTCAATATCAGCGATAATATTCTTGGCAGCATTAGCACCAGTTTGCATTGCGGATTCAACCAATGGAGGAAGAACCTGACTTTTGTCATCGACAAAGTAAGAGTTATCGCCAATGGCATAAACATTATCATAATTGGTCTGGCAATACTCGTTAACGTCGATACGATCACGCTTATTTAGAGTTAGACCAAGATCTTTAGTGAATTCATTAGCTTTAACACCACCAGTCCAGATACAAGTCCGTGTATTGATGGTCTCATTCTCTAAGATGATGTGATCTGGCTGTACTTCCTTAATTGCAGCCCCGGTCATAATTTCAACATGCAGACTTTTCTCTAAATAGTCAACCATTCTCTTAACAAGACCTTTTTTCTCTAATACAGGACAGATTTCAGGTAGTGCTTCAACGATGATAAGACGGACTTCACCGCGGTCAACATTATAGGTTTTGCACAGAGTACTTACCCATTCTGCCAGTTCACCCATCATCTCAACACCTGTAAAACCGCCACCACCAACTACAAAAGTGAGTAGTGCTTCTCTTTTTGCTGGGTCTGATTCTTTAGAAGCTGCGATAAACATGGATCTAATATGGGTTCTAATTGTCTTTGCATCATCTAAAGACCAGAGAGTAAAACTGTGTTCTTCCATGCCAGGGATTCCATAATAGGTAGGTTCGCTACCAGTACCTAAGATTAAATAATCAAAGTTATACACTTCACCACTGGCACTGGTCAAGGTTTGTTTGTCCAGATCGGCATTTGCAATGCGATCTTGAATATATTCAACCTTAGACCCGTCAAAAATCTCCTTTAAAGAAACCTGTAAATCTTTTGATTTTGACCGATTGCCTGCAACTTCATGCAGTTGGGTCAAAAGAACGTGGCTTTCATTTTGGTCAATGAGTCTGACCCGGACATTAGGATTTTTGCGCAATTTTTTCTTGAAAACTTTACCTGCGTAAATCCCTGCATAGCCACCGCCCAGGATGATAATCTCTTTTAATCCATCCATTTGCTGCCTAACCTCCTTCAAAAATTCTAAATATAATTTATACTAGTCACCTTTTTCACATGTGACTAATCCTTATTTATTGTATTTTAAAATGGTCAAAGTTTCAAGCCCTAATTTAAAAATCGCAATATTATAATACTATGATTTTAAAATAGAACATCAAATTTTAAAAGTTGACCAAATAGCTAGGGATTATTTTAAAAAAAATATTAGTATATGCTACAATATTATAAAATAATTGAATAGTTTTTGCTACGATCTTGTAATTATTCGTGTACTACTCACAACTTAATGACATTTTTCACAAAAAAAATTGATTTTATATAAAAAATATTCTACATCGGCAGGAAAAATCCTTTTAGCAGCGAATATTTTGTTATGTGAACTAACGAAATATTGATTGTTCATAAGTTCACTTACATGAAATGGATTATATTGAAGGGGGGTGCAAGAGATGAGAAGATTTATGATTGTTGCCCTAGTTGCTGTGCTGACTGTAGGTATTTTCGCTACTATGGCTTTGGCTGAGTATAACAGTGGTGAATACATAGGCGTTGCATTAGACGAAGAACATGGTCATACTGTGGTTGCTGTTTCTATTTGGAATAACCACATTGTAAACGTCGAGATTATTAATCAGGTTAAGCACGAGTATCCTTATGAAGCTGGTATCACTGCTTATCTGGAATATCCAGGCGAAGTACTGGCAAAACAAGCTGGTGATATTGATGCTGTTGCAGGAGCCACAGGTTCTTACGTTAGCTACAATGCTGCTGTGGAGATGGCTTTACAGCAAGCTGCAGGTACTTATACTGGTAATGTTTACTATGGTCTGACTCGTGATTACGGTCATGGACATGTATTAGTAGAAGTTACTATGAATGGTAAGAAGGATAAGATCGAAGCTGTCAAAATCATCACTGGTAATCCAGACAAAACTATGGCGAGCCGTGAGACTTTAATGCAAGCTAAAACCGATGCATATCCATTTGCTGCAGCTGTTGAAGCTTTTAGAGTTTTCCCTGGAAAAGTTGTTGAGGCTCAAAGTGCTCATGTTGATGGAGTAGCTGGTGCTACCCATTCTAACCATGCCTATGAAGCTGCTTTAATCCAGGCATTGACTACTGCTGGCGTTCTGGAAAGCTTCGAATAATCTTATAGATTATGAGGACTTTAGAGAGAGTCTCAGTTTACTGAGACTCTCTCGATTTTTACTGAAGGGTGGATTTTTTTATTTTGTATGGTATAATAGAAAAGGATTACCTCTAAGTTAATTTTATATTAATAAACTATTTTCTAAAATATGTAATAATATTGGCATTATTCTGAATGAATTATGATCTGAAAATGGAGGGTTTAAAAATGAAGCTGAAACAAATCTCAGTAATAATAATGCTCATCTTTATATTGATAATAACAGGATGTGGAAAAAGATCTTCAGAGGAAGAACCTTCAACGATCAAAACTAATTTTGTTATGGGTACTATGGTGACTGTTACAGTATATGGTGAAAATCGTAACGAAGTTGCACGTGAGGTTTTGGACGAATTGGATCGGATTGAAAAATTAATGAGTATTAACCTTGATGATAGTGAGATTATTCGGGTTAATAAGAATGCTGGAATAAAACCGGTAAAAGTAAGTGATGATACTTACAAAGTTGTGCAAACAGCCTGTGAATTCGCTGAAAAAACAGATGGACTTTTTGACCCCAGTGTTGGTCCTCTGGTACAATTGTGGGGGATCGGATCTAAAAATGCCCGGGTGCCTTCGAAAGAAGAGATTGCCCAGGTATTACCTTTAATTAATTATAAAAATATTATTTTAAATGAGCGAGAGAAGACAATTTACCTGAGTAAACCAGGAATGATTATAGATGTTGGTGGAATTGCCAAAGGATATGCAGCTGACCGTGGAGTAGAGATCTTTAAACAACACAATGTTAAATATGGATATGTAAATATTGGTGGGAATGTGATTGTCCATGGAGCAAAACCTGATAAATCGCTGTGGAAAATCGGAGTCCAGGATCCTCGTGCTCCAAAAAGAGGTGACCTGATGGGAGTTATTGAAATGCACGATCAAGCTATTGTTACTTCTGGTGATTATGAGAGATATTACACAGACAAAAATGGGAAACGATATCACCATATATTAAATCCTAAAACTGGATATCCTGCTGAAGCAGGTCTAATTAGTGCCAGTACGATTGGGGATAACTCATTAAGAGCTGATGCTTTATCCACCTCTGTCTTTCTGTTAGGAGCAGAAAAGGGACAACAACTGGCTGAAAAAGAAGGTTTTAAGGTAATTTTGATTACTGATAAGAAAAAAGTGATTAAATCTAGTGAATTGGGTGATAAGTTTGAGATTACAGTGGAGGGATATACACCATGAAACAGCTGAAATTTGGAGATATGATTATGATTGCTCTAATTTTGTTAGCTGCCATTTCTCTATTCATCTACTATCAGTATACTAATTCGACCAGTAGTGCAGAGCAAGTGATTATTGAAGTTGACGGAGAGGTGATTAAGACCTTTGATTTACCTCAAAATGAGTTAGTTCAATATAAAGTCCAGATTGATGAAGATGATTATAATCTTGTTGAGATTGTAGGTAACAGAGTACGTTTAAAAGAGGCGACATGTCCAGACCAGGTTTGCGTGAAAGAAGGATGGATCAGTAAAGCAGGTGAGGCTCTTATCTGTTTACCCCATAAACTGGTCGTGAAAATTTCTGGTGAATTAGTTGAGGATGACGGAGTGGATGTAAAATCTTTTTAAATTCTATGAGAGAGGATAGTGGCTATGTCCAGATATACACGTGTAACCTATATTGGTGTTATGGTGGCATTAGCCCTGGTACTCCAGTTACTGGAGGGGATAATGCCATTACCTTATATCGCTCCCGGGGTCAAACTGGGATTGGCAAATATTATTTCTTTGATTGCACTGATCTATTTTGGATTCAAAAGTGCACTTTTAGTAGTAGTAATCCGTACTTTTATGGCTGCTTTTTTGAGTGGTAGAGTGTACTCATTTTTTTATAGTGGTGCAGGTGCTCTTTTGAGTGTTTTGATTATGGGATTAGTTTACTGGAAATTCAGGAAATATTTCAGTATTCAAGGCATTAGTATCCTGGGGGCAGTAGCTCATAACATTGCTCAAATTTCTGTTGCCAGTTTATTGATTGACACTGTAAGTGTTTTTTCCTATTTGCCTATACTGATGGTCAGTGGGATAATAACAGGTTATTTTATTGGATTAACTGTTAATTTACTGCGGCGAGTTTTAGATCCAATGTTACTGGATAAATTTCTTAAACCGAAATTTTCAAAATAATCAGGATGGGTGATGAAAGATGAAAAGATTATGGGATAAGTACCCTTTCTTACGAAAACAATTAGATGAATTTGAAGAATATCTATTAACAATATTACAGGCTCGTCAACCTTTAATTCATGAAGCTATAAGTCAATTGGCCACTGCCGGTGGGAAGCGGATTAGACCAGCACTTGTTCTGGCCACAGGTCAGATAAGTAAAAAGAGCTCGTTGGATAATCTACTTCCCTTAGCTGCTGCTGTGGAAGTGATGCATATGGCAACATTAGTTCATGATGACATCATTGACGAAGCTAATTTGCGGCGGGGAGTTGAGACTACCCAGTCAAGATATGGCAAAGATGTAGCCGTATTTACTGGTGATTATCTTTTTGCTCAAGCATTTCTCCTGTTGTCAGGTGAGGCGGATACTGAACTATTAAAGCGGGTGGCCAGAGCGATTAAGTATATCTGTGAAGGTGAGATCGATCAGTATCAAAATAGATATAATTTAGACGTTAGTTTTTTGAAATATTTTCGCAGAATTAGAAGAAAAACTGCCATTCTCTTTCAGGCCAGTTGTTTCACTGGTGGGTATCTGGCAAAACTTCCGGAAAAAAGTCAATATTCAATCTCTAAATATGGTAAATATTTAGGAATGATTTTTCAGATAACTGATGATGTTTTGGATGTAGCCAGTACTGAAGATCTAACTGGAAAACCTGTCGGCAATGATTTTGCTCAGGGAGTTTATACGCTTCCTATAATCTTTGCCTTACAAGATGAACATGTAGGAGGAAAATTAAAGAAAGAGCTGCAAAAGACAGAGATCGACAAGGTCGAAGTGATCAAATTAATTCATTCTACGAATGCTCTGTCTAAAACCCGTCAGATTGTGGAATTATATGCAGAGAAGGCCAGAAAAGAATTGAAACAGTTTACCTCTAAGAAGGCTGTACAGTTTATGAGTGATCTGTTAGAGTTAGTGATGGAACGTAATTATTAATTTATGGAGGATGGTGTTAGTTAGATGACATATCGGGATTTGCAAGAGTTTATTAAAAAATTAGAAACAGCTGGAGAGTTGGTAAGAATTACTGCTGAAGTTGACCCAGAATTGGAGATTACCGAGATTGTTGATCGGATTTCTAAAATTTATGGTCCTGCTCTTTTGTTCGAGAATGTTAAAGGATCTGAATTCCCGGTGTTAATTAATGCTTTTGGAACAGATAAACGAATGGCCTGGGCATTGGGAGTTGAAGAATTAGATGATGTTGCCCGCAATATCGAACGATTTCTGGATGTTCCGGGAGGAGGCTGGATTGAGAAGATTAAAAAATTACCTTTACTTTTGGAAGTTACCCGTTTTTTCCCAAAGAAAGTGAAAAAGGCTCCCTGTCAAGAGGTGGTTCAAACAGAGGTAAATCTTGAGACATTGCCTATATTAAAATGTTGGCCTCAAGATGGAGGTAAATATATAACTTTACCTCTGGTTTTTACAAAAAATCCTGAGACAGGGATACAAAATATTGGAATGTACAGATTACAGATTTTTGATAAGAATACAACAGGTATGCATTGGCATCTGCATAAGGATGGAGCAAAGAATTTTCACATGCATAAGGCAATGGGGAAAAAGATGGAAGTAGCGGTAGCTATCGGAGCAGATCCTGCTACTATCTATTCATCCATAGCACCTCTGCCACCAATGATTGATGAGATTCTTTTTGCTGGTTTTCTACGTAAGTCCCCTGTCGAGATGGTTCAGTGTAAGACTGTTGATTTACAGGTTCCTGCCCATGCTGAATTTATCTTAGAAGGTTATGTAGATCCTGCAGAAGATTTTCGGATTGAAGGACCTTTTGGCGACCACACAGGGTATTATTCTTTGAAAGATAGTTATCCAGTTTTCCATGTAACCTGTATCACCCATAAATCTAAACCTATATACAACACTACTATAGTCGGTCAACCACCTCAGGAAGATTGTTATCTGGCCAAGGCAACAGAACGAATCTTTCTGCCATTAATTAAGATGATGATTCCTGAGATCGTGGATATTAACATGCCTTTTGAAGGAGTATTCCATAATTGTGTAATCGTCTCGATCAAGAAATCCTATCCCGGTGCCGCCCGGAAAGTAATGAATTCTTTATGGGGATTGGGTCAGATGGCCAATTCCAAGATGATTATTGTTGTTGATAAAGATGTAGATGTGCAAAATCTATCTGAGGTAGCCTGGAAGGTGACTAATAATATTGATGCCAAACGGGATCTGGTAATCACAGAGGGGCCTCTTGATGTTCTGGATCATTCATCCCCATTACCAAATTATGGTGCCAAACTGGGTATTGATGCTACGAAAAAACTTCCTGAAGAGGGACATACCCGGGAATGGCCAGATGACATTGTGATGTCTAAAGAGGTGAAAGATCTGGTGAGCAGGAGGTGGGCAGAGTATGGTCTCGACCAACTTCCTGAGAAGAAAGGTTAAAGATTATGCTGATTTGGTGATCTTCCGTCACACAATTTTTGCACTACCTTTTGCTTATATGAGCATGTTTTTGGCAGCTGGGGGTTTTCCAACCTGGCGAGTGTTTTTCTGGATTACTGTGGCTATGGTTGGAGCCCGTAATGGGGCCAATGCCTTTAATCGTCTGGTGGATGCCAGGATAGATTATGAGAATCCGAGAACCCGGAGTAGACATATCCCCAGTGGGGTTGTGAGTAAGTTAGAAGCTCTGGGTCTTTCGGTTATTTGTCTGGCTTTATTGGTAGTAGCTGCTTATCAGTTGAATGATCTGGCAATTCATCTGTTACCACTGGGTGTAGTATTGATTTTAGCGTATTCTTTTACTAAACGTTATACCTGGAAGTGTCATTTTTATCTGGGATTAGCGTTAGCCGGAGCACCTGTGGGGGCATGGGTCGCTGTACGGGGGACTCTGGATTATCCAGCAGGTATATTGGGATTGGCAGTCGCTCTCTGGGTTGCGGGATTTGATATTATTTATGGTTCACAGGACTATGAACATGATGTCGAGCATAATATATATTCGGTACCTATGTTTTTTGGAGTCCAATTAGGATTATGGATTGCAAAAATTTGTCATTTGTGTACTGTCATACTGCTGTTTCACGCTGGATTCTATCTACCTGTAGGTTGGGTATACTATTTGGGTGTGACAGTGGCAGCAGGACTACTCTTTTTAGAGCACTTAATTATCTCACCTAAAGATCTGTCCCGGGTAACTATTGCTTCTTATCATATTAATGAAATTGTGGCACCTTTGATGCTGTTGGCAGTGATTATTGATATATTTTTGTTCTAGTTGGCTTAACGATATTTCATAAGGGAAGTCTTCTACCCTCTATGGCGGTAAGTATAAATAACTAAATAGTGTCTATTTCAGGGAGTTGCAAATCTTCTGCTGAAGTCGTTGAGTCCAGATATTAACGACTTGCTGTTAATGAACTTTAACTGTTTTTAAAGAAAAAGTTTTGAAGTTCTAATTAATAGCTAGAACCTTAATAAACGAGAAATGAGGTAGTACTATGATTCGAATTGAGAATCTTGTGCTAGAATATAAGAATAATCATCAACCTGTTACTGCATTTACTAATATTAATCTTCATCTTATCCGAGGAAGTACGACGGTTTTGATCGGTCCTTCTGGTTGCGGTAAAACCAGTCTGTTGTATGCTCTCGCCGGTTTGAAGCAGGTGAGTTCTGGTGAGATAAGTTATGGAATTGACGAGCCAACTAATCAGTTGGCCATTATTTTGCAAGATTATGGCTTGTTTCCCTGGAAAACAGTTGCAGAGAATATAGCTTTAGGTATGCAGCTGAAAGGATTTGCAAAAAGAGAGATTGAAGCACGGGTTGAACATTATCTGGATAATTTACAGATTTCACCTTATCGAGATCATTATCCTGGTCAGCTAAGTGGGGGCCAAAAGCAGCGGGTGGCGTTGGCACGTTCATTAGCAGTGGAACCTCAAATTCTTCTGATGGATGAACCTTTCTCTTCTCTGGATGCTCTCAGTCGGGAGAAGGCTCAGGAACTATTTCTGGAGATGAAGTTGGCACAGCCGGAGATGACCGTGATTCTGGTAACTCATAGTATAGAGGAAGCTGTTTATTTGGGAGATCGCATTTTGGTGATGTCGCCAGGGCCAGGTAGAATCATCGCTGATATAGTCAACCCCCATTGGGGATTGAAAGATTATCGACAGACCGAGGTTTTTTTCAATATGACCAATCGCTTGCGGGATGAGTTAAAGCGTGGGGAGAGCAATGAATGATGGAAAATAGTACTCTCTAAATGTGATATAAGTTTACAAAAGTGTAGGGGAAATAATCGATCGAGGTGGCACAAAATGCAGGAAAACAGGAATTGGATAGGAGTAAAAAGATATTTTTTGGGTATTATCTCATTGTTAATTCTCTGGCAGTGTCTATCTTTGTTGATTAATCATCCGGCTTTGCCCCATCCCTGGCGGGTTCTGGTATTACTCAGTCACTATTGGAGTGAATTACTGGTTCACTTTATCCGGAGCGGATATCGGATACTGCTCGGAATCGGATTGGCTCTTGGCGTTGGTATACCTTTAGGGATTAGTCTGGGTTATTGGCAGAAGTTTGATGAATTTCTCTCTCCATTAATCTATCAGATATATCCTATCCCGAAGAGTGCTTTTTTACCTTTGATTCTTCTTTTATTGGGCTTAGGTGATCTGGCAAAAGTTTTTTTGATCTCTTTTATTCTGGTCTTTCAGATAATTGTGGTGACGAGAGATGGTGTGAAGGATCTTCCGGTAGAGTATTTTTATTCGATTCGTTCACTGGGAGCAGGACATAGGCAGATTTTGTATCATGTAGTTATTCCAGCTGTTCTACCTCAATTGTTAACTGCTTTACGTTTGAGTATAGGCACCGCTATTGCTGTACTTTTTTTTGCTGAGACGTTTGTTACCCGACAGGGACTGGGGTATTATATTCTGGATGCCTGGACGATGTTAGATTACGAAAAGATGTTTGTCGGGATTGTGGGTCTAAGTATTTTGGGCCTGGTATTTTTTGCACTGGTTGATTTGGTGGAAAAGATGCTGGTTCGTTGGCGCCAGTGAATAAATTTATGGCTTAAAAGAGTAATCCTGGTGGATTACTCTTTTCATTTTATCAGAAGTTGAACAAAAATTTCTAATTTGGTATAATGAACTGTAAACAATGGTAAAAACTAAGTGAGGTGAGTAGATGGTGAACCAAAGATTTCAGCAAAAAGTCGCTAAATTTGTGCAAGAGAATAATCTGGAGATTGATCTGGCATATCGATTGCTGGATCTGGTTTCTGAGTTGGGAGAGGTGGCTAAAGAGGTTTTAAAATCAACCAATTATGGTAGGACTGAGTTTAATTCTGATGATAAGTTTGCTGATGAATTGGGTGATCTATTGTTTGCCCTTTCCTGTATTGCCAATACTGCTAATCTTGATCTGGAAGAGATTGTGGATAAGACTTTAGCTAAGTATCAGAATAGAATTGATCGGGGAGGAGCTCCTGATTCTGGAAATGAATAATCTGGATAAAAAAGAGGGGTTTTGTACATATCTATATCAATAATATATAAAAGAGGAGTATGATTTATGTCTAAGATTGAATTAATTGCAACAGCAGCTTTTGGTCTAGAATCTCTGGTAGCCCGGGAAGTTAGAGATTTAGGTTATTATCATGATGTCAAGGTGGATAATGGACAGGTTCAGTTTAATGGGGATGAACTGGCTATCTGTCGTTCTAATCTATGGTTACGTTGTGCAGATCGAATTTTGCTTAAGTTTGGTGAATTTAATGCTACTACCTTTGATGAGCTTTTTGATCAGACTAAGGCATTGCCCTGGCATGAGTGGTTACCAAAGAATGCGGAGTTCCCAGTGACGGGTAAATCGGTTAAATCGCAGCTTTCCAGTGTTCCTACCTGCCAAGCTATTGTCAAAAAGGCTATTGTTGCTGAGATGAGCGAACATTATGGAATCGAATGGTTTGATGAGCTGGGGCCATTGTACAAGATTCAGGTATCTATCGTCAAAGATGAAGTAACTCTAACCATTGATACCAGTGGTGAAGGTTTACATAAACGCGGCTATCGGGAGTTAACTGCTGAAGCTCCCCTGAAAGAAACCCTGGCAGCAGCGTTGATTTACTTAAGTAATTGGAAGATAGATCGTCAGTTGATCGATCCTTTTTGTGGTTCTGGAACTATACCTATTGAAGCAGCGATGATTGGGAGAAATATGGCTCCTGGACTGAATCGGGAGTTCATTGCTGAAGAATGGCCCAATATTTCTGACGGATTGTGGAAACAGGCGAGAGAAGAAGCTAAAGATCTGCTCAAAACAGATGCTGATTTTCGAATATTGGGCTATGATCAGGACAAAGCGGTTTTAAGAATGGCACGCTATCATGCCGAGAAAGCAGGGGTAGTGGATTTTACTGATTTCCACCCTGTTCCTGTAGAGGAACTTCAATCCAGTAGAAAGTATGGCTATATTATCTGTAATCCACCATATGGTGAACGACTGAGTAATAAAGGAGAGATTATCCAGTTATATAGAGATATGGGGAGGGTGTTTGCTGATCTGGGTGAAGGGACATGGTCTTTTTATGTGTTGACATCTTTAAAAAATTTTGAAAATTATTTTGGGACAAGGGCTCACAGAAAACGGAAACTTTTTAATGGTAGAATAGAGGTTAACTATTATCAATTTTACGGACCTAGACCAGGACAATAATTGAAATACGATTTTTAAATTGAGGAATTTCCCTTGAAAAATCTTTATTAAGTGCAATGACTGAATATAGTTATTGATTTAAGACGAGAGGATGATAGACAATGAATTTTTTTTCTAATGTGTTTGCAAATCTCTTCAGATTTGACGGACTGATTCTGATTGTCGCAGCTGCCAATCTTGTTGTGGTCTATCCTATGCTACGAAAAATCTCTAAAAAATTGAATCAGACTCTTAATCCCACGGTCTCCAGACCGATTGAAGATTTGATTAAAGCTTTACAACCTTCCGCAGTGGAGAAATTGGATTTGCAGGTTATTATGAAGCAGAAAGAGAAGGAGAATCAGCTTTTTCAAATATATATTTCGATCACTAGCATTTTTCCGCTGTTAGGAATTCTGGGTACAGTGATCGCGCTATTGTCTGTAGGTGATTTTTCTGCTAATCTGATAAACTTAAATTTTGGCAAAGCTCTAACTTCTACTTTCTGGGGTTTAATCTGGGCGATCTTCTTTAAGTCATTGGAAGGATTTTTTGCATCAACTATTCAGCAAAATGAGGAGAATATCAAACTTTTATTACATCGAATTGACCAATATGCTTATGACAAGGTTGGAGGTAATGATGAAAAAGCGGTCGATTATTGAGTTGACATCCTTGCTGGATATTATTTTAATTTTGTTATTCGCCTTTATGCTGAATATGAATACTGCCGGTGAGTCATTACATGAAGAGAATCTTCAGTTGAAAGAGCAGACCACTTTTTTGACAGGTGAACGACAGGAATTGCAGACTGAATTGGATCAATTACAAACCCAGATGGAAGCTATGCAATTTACCCATGAGAAGGAGAAAAAAACATTGGGTGAATTGGCGAAAGGCATTGCCAGGTTCTTAGAAGTGGAAGAAGAGGAACTTCTGTCAGCTTTAGAATTAGTAGAGAGTAATGACTATGAACGTATGGAACGAATGTTAAATCAGGTAACTGAAAGAGGTCAGATAGTTAAAGAATTATGGAAACATGAGATGTTAGTGAAAAGATTTTATTTTATTGAGGTTGGTTTAAAGCATAGTACTAATCAGTTGTATATTAATGATTCCCAGACCACTGTGACAATCCATCATGATGAGTTGAAAAATTCCCCTGATCGGATTAATAAAAAAGAAGAGATTAAGGATACTATCGAGCGTTTTATCAATGAACGGGAAGGTGGTATTGGAATGATGGTCATTTCTTTGACTCTGCTCGATCAGGAAGTATATCAATATGCCTATGAGATCACCTGGGAAGCTATCAAAGAGTTACAGGAGAAGTATGGGACAGATAAGGTATTTATCACAGAATACACATTATTGATGTAAGGAGGGGTTAACATGAAGAAGTTTATCCTGGTTTTATTCGTGATAGCAGTTGTGGGTCTGGTTGTGTTTTGGGGACTAAAGATTGGTTTTGGCGGGGGAGCGAGTTTTGTATTTTTTAATACATCGGCGACGTCTAATGAGGTAAAAATTAACGAGAGTCAGATATATTTTAATGACAAGGTTGTAGAATTTGAACAGCTTGCAGAAAAATTACAGAATTTAGAGATTGAGAAAAAACAGATTAAGTTGATAGATGATAATGCTAAAAGTATCCTGTTTCAAAAGGTTGAAAAATTATTGGAAGATGAGAAGTTTACTGTGATCAAGATCTCTGAACCTGATGCATAACAGTAGTGCTCTGGGACTGGCGATATAAGTCAGTCCTTTGTTGATGATCATGCCTTTCATGATTTTGACGACATTTCAAAAAGGAAATCTCTGAGCCTATATTGGTGGGGGGATAAAGGAAGTTCGCTTTCATAGTATTTCTTATTTATTGAAACAAAATTGCTTAATTTATCTCCTGATTTTTTTTGAGGAATGGGGTTATTAGGTTAGATTTTTGAAAGATCAATAAAAAAATGATCGAGAAGAGCGGTTTTGACAGAGGTAAAGAGAAGACTATAGAAAGGAGTGAGTGGATGAATAGTTATGATAAGGTAAAGCAGATGATAGCAGAGTATATGCAAGAAGATTTTCTGTTGAGTTACTCAGAGTTTGCAGAGAAAGTTAATCGTTTATTTGCGGGAACTTCAGAGGTTAACCTTGATTCTGAGCTGGTTGGAAGATTGGTTAGAGATGGAGAGATCAGTGCTCAAAATGATCTAGTTCCTTCCCGGGAACTGACAAAGATCTGTCCTCTAACCTATATAGATCTCCAGGGTTTTGCCATAGAAGCAAAGATCTCCCGGGATCAGGTTACTTCGATGATTGAGGATGGTGAGATAAAGACAATTTATCTGGGTTGCCCGATGATTTCCAGATTAGAACTGCGTCGTTACTGGCGAGAACATGATATGCAGGTTATTTACAGTATGGAAGACCTGTTGAAAATGCTGGATCATTCTTTTCGGGATACAGCTACCTGGTGGAATAATTTTTTTTCTGATCGTAATAAGCGGATACCTTTCTTTGTTGAGCTGCCAGATGAAAATCTGGTCTCATATATCGAAATCAATCAACTCAAACCGCATAAGGTTCTGGAGTTAGGTTGCGGTAATGGTCGCAATGCTGTCTATCTCAGTCAACAGGGTTGTGAAGTCGATGCCGTAGATATCTCTGAAGAGGCACTTAGGTGGGCCAAAGATATTGCCGATAAGAAACAGGTTCAGGTCAATTTTCTCAATGAATCAATATATGACTTGCAGATTTCAACTAATACATATGATTTTATTTATGATGCTGGCTGTTTCCACCATGTATTACCTCATCGTAGATTTACTTATAAAGAATTGGTTAAAAGAGCATTAAAACCTGATGGGTATCTGGGCATGACCTGTTTTACCCATGAGATCAATCCAGGTTTTTCTGATTGGGAGATTTATGAATATAAATGGGCTGGTGGTGGGATGGCTTTCTCGAGAATTCAGTTGGAAGAAATTTTTGGAGATATATTTGAGATTGTGGAGTTTCGTCGGATGAAAGACATCAAACAACCTGCCGGTGTCTTTGGAATACCATACCTTTGGACTGTCCTCTTCAAAAAGAAGAGTAACTGATGATTATTATCTAGCCCGGATGATCAGTTTGGATACGTGCGGTGAGAATTTCGCTGTATAGCCAACTAATTCCGGGCTATTTTTATATAAAATTTCAGTTATTTTTATATGAAGTCATAATATTTTATTTGATTTGGCAGGAAAATCGATTTGCATAGCGAATTGAATAAGTGGCACAAAAATTATAATCGTGCTACGCTGATAGAATTGGCTGAAATGAAGGGAGGACAGCTATGAGTAACTTAGTACGTTTTGGAGTATCGATTGATGAAGATTTATTACACAAGTTCGATCAGTTGAATGAAGGAATATATTCGAATCGCTCTGAAGCGATCCGTGATCTAATCAGGGACAGGATTGTTGAAGAGGAGTGGCAGGATGGGGAAGAAAAAATGACCGGATCGTTGACTCTCATCTATGATCATCATCAACGTGGATTAACAGAAAAGATGCTACAGCTGCAGCACGATTATCATCATCTCTTTAAATCAAATCTGCATCTACATTTAGATCATGATTATTGTCTAGAGGTGATTGTGGTTCAGGGTAAGGCGAAAGAGCTAAGACAGGTTTCTGGAATGTTGATTGGCTTAAAAGGAGTAAAACATGGCAAACTGACTTTGACTTCAACGGGCAAGGATTTATAAACTAATACTAGTAGGAGGTTGTTATATTATGCATATTCCAGATGGATTTTTAGATTTGAAAACCTGTGCCACTACATATCTGGCATCGGGAGGATCTTTGGTATATGGATTGAGAAAGATGCGAAATAAATTAGGAGAAGAACAGATTCCGTTATTAGGGCTAATGGGGGCATTTATTTTTGCAGCTCAGATGATTAATTTACCAATTGCTGCCGGAACTTCTGGGCATCTTCTGGGAGGGGTATTGGCAATGCTTGTTGCTGGTCCCTGGGCTGCCTTTTTTATCATGACTTCTATTTTGATTATTCAATCGATTTTTTTTATGGATGGGGGGATAACTGTTCTGGGTGCCAATATTTTTAATATGGCGATAGTTCAGGTATTTGTGGGCTTTTGGATCTTTTATGGTCTGCGAAAGCTGATCAAATCTCCATTGGTGAGAGCTTTTGTAGCAGCTTTAGTGGGAACTCTGGTCTCTGCGATGGCAGCTGCTTTTGAGTTGGCGATTTCGGGGACTATTGCCTTAAAGTTGGTTTTCCCTGCCATGGTGGGCTGGCATCTGTTGGTTGGTCTTATAGAAGGGGTTATCACTGTACTAATAATCGGTTATTTGATGCGAGTGACCCCGGAAAGATTGCACTTTATTAAAAGAGAAGGAGGGGAGCTTGATGTTTAATCGTAAGCATTTGGTATTGATTTTATTGGTAATCTGTGGACTGGCGTTTTTTAATTTGTATCTGGCATCTTCCCATCCTGATGGATTGGAGAGGGTTGCTGAAGATCAAGGATTCATCGAGCATGCGAAAGATAGTTTTTCTATCTTTGGTGATTATGCCCTTCCTTTAAATAATGAGCTTTTAAGTACTGGGTTAGCTGGATTATTAGGAGTAGCTTTGACCTATTTTATTGTAATGGGTATTGGTAAATTTCTAGCAGTTGGTTCAAAGAAAGTTAACTAATCATGATGCTACAACCGGGAAGCAGGTTGTTGATCTATCTGTTAGGAGTATTGGGCATTATAACTGTTCAGCATTGGTTAACTCTGACTCTTCTTGCAGGCAGCATACTGTTAATTATTTTTGCTAAAAATAGATTTAAGAGGGTTTGGCAAGGTTTACGCCTTGCCAGTCCTTTTTTATTAACAGCTGCTCTTTTGGGACTATTTCACCAAAAAGGTGGCATGTTCTTTGCGGGTCTTTTGATAAGTAAATTGGTGATTATCGTTTTTTTTAATAGTTTAATCTTTTATTCGTTTAAAGAAAATGATCTGGTACTGGGATTAAATCAGTTGAGAGTTCCTTCTATTCTCTCGAAAATCATCTTTTTCACTTTGCGTTATCGCCAGGTTTTGAAAGAGGAGATGGGTAGGCTCAGACTGGCCCGGGAGATCAGAGGAGGCAGAGTTGGGCAGGGATTTAATCGAAAAGGATATACTATTTTGGGACAGGTAATGGGTGCAGGTCTGATTCGTTCTCTAGATCGTGGGGATCAGGTGTATCGGGCTATGCGGTTACGGGGGTTAAATGCTCAAACTCTGATTAATCTTCGGGGTCGCAAGTTTGTGCGAACAGATGGATTATGGATTGGATTTATAGTTATGCTTTTGGGGATGATAATTTTTATTGATCGGAGTGGATTGCTATGGTGATGAAAGCTGAACCAATCTTACAGGTAGAGAAGTTAACCTTTGGTTATCAGGAGGGTGAACCCGTGTTAAGAGATATATCTTTTTCTCTTGAAACTAACCAACCGACAGTGCTCTTGGGTCCGAATGGTGCAGGCAAATCTACTCTGATGTTTAACCTGTTAGGACTATATAAACCTGGTGCAGGAGAGATCTTTTTTCAGGGACAATCTCTGGAGTCACTGGGAGAGGAGACTTTACGCCAAAAGTTAGCATATATTTTTCAAAATCCAGATGATCAGGTTTTTGCTCCAACCGTGAGAGAAGATATCCTTTTTGGACCACTGCAGTTTGGTATGGATTCTCAATTGACTACAGATCGCTTAACAGGAATAGTTGAGCAGTTACAGATTAGCCATCTTTTGGAACGTAACCCTCGTCATCTAAGTTATGGAGAGAAACGAAGGGTTGCTCTGGCAGGAGTTTTGATTATGGAACCAGAGATTATCTTTTTTGATGAGCCTTTGGCGTTTCTAGATCCTCCCGGTCGGAAACTGTTTATTGAAATTTTAGCACAATTAAAACGCGAAGGGAAAAGTCTTTTTGTAGCTACTCATGATCTAAACTTTGCAGCTGAATGGGGTGAACGGTTTTTAGTTTTGCATGATGGAGAGATATTGAGTAATGGAGACAGACGGCTTTTTCAGAAAGGCATTGAAGCATTTGGTGAGATTAAACCACTGGTTACCCAGATTTTTGAAGGTTATGTAAAAACAGTTGAGCTTCCGGTAACTGTCGCTGGAGGTAGAGAATTAATAGCTAAACTACAGTCCTAAACCCCCCCTCCCGGTCATATGATTGATTGAGGAGGGGATTTTTTGATGATGAACAAAATCTGGTTAGGGTTGATCGTACTGGGGATCGTTGTCGGGGCAATTAATGGAAAAATGGAAGCCGTTTCTGCGAGTATCTTGCAGGCGGCGATAGATAGTGTAGAAATCTTATTCAAACTTATTGGGCCGATGGCTTTTTGGTTGGGAATTATGAAGATAGCTGAAGAATCAGGATTTACAACCCTAATCGCCAGAATGATTAAACCTGTGATGCGAAGATTATTTCCTGAAATACCTCCTGAACATCCGGCAATGGGTGCGATGATTATGAATTTCAGTGCGAATATCCTTGGCCTGGGCAATTCCTCAACCCCTCTTGGAATTCAGGCGATGAAGGAACTACAGACTCTTAATCCGCAAAAGAAGAGAGCAACTAAAGCTATGCTGACTTTTATGGTGATTAATACTTCCAGCATAACTTTGCTGCCAGGAACTATGATTGGTCTACGAGTAGCAGCAGGTTCAACAGAACCTACAGTAATTATTGGTACTACGATTTTTGCCACGGTTTGCTCGACAGTGGCAGCATTAACAGTGGATAGATTCTGTAGATTAGTGATCAGAGATTAGGAGGGTTAAGGAATGTTAAATATTGTTCAGGTGATCTCTATCTGGGCTATTCCGGTAATCATAACTTTGATTCCCTGTTATGCTTTTGTTAAAGGTGTGCCTGTTTATGATACTTTTGTCAAGGGGGCAGTAGATGGTTTTAAAACAGTAGTAAGGATTATTCCATATTTGGTGGCAATGATGGTAACTATCAATATTTTACGGGCATCGGGGACTTTGGAATTGGTGACTAAGGTGATGCAGCCAGTTCTGGATCTATTAGCTATCCCCGGTGACATCTTTCCTCTGGTAATCTTACGCCCCCTTTCTGGGAATGGTTCTTTGGCTTTTGTCAATTCCATCTTTCAACATCATGGGCCAGATTCATTGTTAGGCAATATGGCTTCCACAATTATGGGTAGTTCTGAGACCACCTTCTATGTAGTCGCAGTTTATTTTGGTGCTGTAGGAATCAGTGATAGTCGTTATGCGATCCCTATCGGATTGATAGCAGATATAATCGGATTTATTGCAGCTGTTTTTATCTGCAATCTGGTATTTGGTTAACATATTTTTTACATCAAGTGAACAGACGGGACTCTTCTGGTAACATTTACTGGATAGACTTCTCTACTTTTGAACCAGTACGATTAGCGCATTGACTCCACCTCCAAATCAGCATATAATAAAAGATATAACCCTTCCGGTTAAGATAGAATAAAGACAGGCAGGAGGCAGAAAATGGCTATAGATTTGCACATTCATACGACTGCATCAGATGGAATTTTTACACCTTCACAGGTGGTGGAGATGGCAAAAGAGGTTGGTCTGACAGCTATTGGCATTACTGACCATGATACTATGGGTGGTGTAGAAGAGGCATTAAAACGGGGGTCAGAGCTTGGATTAGAAATTGTGCCGGGAATAGAATTAAATACTGATTATAAAGATCGGGAGATTCATGTGCTGGGGTATTATCTGGACTATAGAGATTCAGCATTACAAATAATGTTAAGAGATCTTCAGGATACCCGTATTAATCGGGCGAAAAAGATGGTTGATAAATTGAATCAACTGGGAGTGAATATCTCATATGAACGAGTTTTAGAGATCGCAGGAGAGGGATCTGTAGGAAGACCACATCTGGCTCAGGCTATTGTGGAGCAAGGATTTGCTGTTAATTGGGAGGAAGTTTTTGCAAGATATATTGGCAAAGACTGTCCAGCATATGTGCCACGAACTCGCCTTACACCTTTCTCGGCGGTGGAACTGATCTTAGAAATGAGAGGAATTCCGGTTTTAGCTCATCCGGGTTTAAATGATATTGATGAGATTATTCCTGAATTAATTCAGGTTGGTCTCCGGGGAATTGAAGTTTTTCATTATGAACATACATTGGAAGATCAGGAACGTTATTTGAAGATCGCTCAGACGAATGGGTTATTAATTACTGGTGGTTCTGATTTTCATGGTCCTGCCAGATCACCTTTAGAATTGGGAGATCTTAAATTATCCACTGAGTATTTAATAAAATTAAAAGAAGCCAGAGAAGGGAACTGTGACTAAAGATCACAGATTAACTTAATTTACAAGTAGCAGGATTTTAATACATTTATATAGAAGTATTAGCAAATAAATAAAAAGTAGGGGAGATGTAATTAATGAGAAAAAGAGGTAAAATTTTTATTTTATTAAGTTTGTCAATACTCATCTTAGTTGTGGGAATAACTGCACAAGCAGAAGATGTCGTGCCCGCAGAGGCTATGGCCAAAGTAAACGGAAACTATATCTATCAAGATTTTTTTGATCGGTATATAGATAGACAGTTAAATACATATGAATCTAACTATGGAACTGACTACACTCTTCCGGAGCATGCTGATGATTTGCTGATAATTAAATCGCAGATATTAGAGAGCATGATTGGTAATGAAATTTTACGACAGGCTGCTATTGAGTTAGGTTTGGAAGTTACCGAGGATGAGATTCAGGCTGAATTGGATAATATAAAGGTTAACTATCCTGATGAAGCAACATTTTTAAGTATTTTGGAGAGGGTAAAATATACTTTAGAAGATTTGCGCTATGATATTTTATTACAGAAATCTTTTGACAAAGTTACTGCATATTTGGGTAAATCGGAGACTGTTACTGAAGAAGAGATTCAAAGTTATTATGAAGAAAATATAAGTCGTTATAGTCAACCTGAGCAGATTAAAGCATCTCATATTCTGGTCGATACAGAAGAGGAGATTTTGGCTGTAGTTGAGCAGTTAGAGAATGGAGCTGATTTTGCTAAATTAGCTGAAGAGAAGTCAACATGCCCAAGTTCTGCCCGTGGTGGAGAGTTAGGCTTTTTCTCGCGCGGTCAGATGGTGCCTGAATTTGAATATGTAGCTTTTAAAACTGAAATTGGTCAAATAAGTGAGCCGGTTCAAACTGAGTTTGGTTGGCATGTCATTTTGGTTACTGATAAGAAAGAGGCAGCAGTTCAACCGTTAGATGACGTGAGAACTAATATTGAAACTACTTTGATGTTGAAAAAACAGAGTGAAAAAGCTGTTGAGTATTTGAAAGATAAGTGGGAAAAGGCTGAGATTGAATATTATGTAGAGTTTGAACCTGAACTGGAAACAGAACCTGTTAATTAAAAATGTGAATAACCCTTGATATGTACGCGGATACTAATAGAAAATCCATGTACAAAGAGGGGGAATTAATCAAATGTCCAATGAGTTAATGAATCGCCTGGAGCAGCAGTTTTACAAGTATTGTGAAATGTATGATAACAATATTATTGCTATCTGCAAAGAAAAGAACGTTGGAGTGGATATGAATACCCTGAAACAGGTTTTGGATGATGCAAAGCACCGCACTGTTTAATAACAAACATTTAACGACATATTAGAAGGAAAGCCTTCCGATTTTTATTGGTAGGAGTATAATACTTCAGTGGAGGTACAATCCTCTTCTGAAGTCGTTAACCCTGGGCATTAATAGTTTGCTGTTAATGTATCTTTAACTTAAATTTAAAGAGTTAGAAACCTTGCGTCTGCTGTGAGGTTTCTTTCTTTTTTCTGCAGATATTTTTTAAAAATGCATAATTATCCTGGTTTGTACCACATAAAATGGAGTGTGAGACAAAGTACCGGTTCAGTTTTAACGACATTCAGAGGTAAGTCTCCCGGTCTTTATAGGAGGGAGTGAATGACTAAGTAGTGTTTACTTCGGTGGAGATAATTTCCCTTTCTAAAATCGCTAAACTAAAGAATTAACAGCTTGTTGTTAATACAACTTTATTAAAATAGAAATTTTTACATGTCGTACTTGTTGGAAATAGGTCATATGTCCCTGGCTATACCTTAGTAATTAAGAAGGATATTCTGTTTTAGGCGTCGAAATTATAACTAAATAATCAGCAAGAATATAAAATTTATGGGGAGGTTATTGAATATGCTGGAATTTTTGAAACAAGGTGGTCCAACTATTTATCCGCTAATCGCTTGTTCTGTTATTGGTTTTGCCGTAGTACTCGAGAGACTTATCTATTTTCGGAAAGTCAAGAATAATAATTTCCGAATGTTTAAGAAGATAGAGCTTTTGATTATTGAAGGTGAGATAACCCATGCAGCTCATGAATTAAAGAATGAACGTGGTCCTGTTGCCAAAATTGTAGCTGCTGGTCTGGCTCATTATGGTCAAGACCGTCAATTAATTGAAGAACATATTCGGGTTGCCGGAGAACATGAAGTTCACAAGATGGAAAAAAATCTGTCTATTTTAGATGTTATCGCTACTATTTCACCACTATTGGGGCTTTTGGGTACAGTCTTGGGAATAATTGCTAGCTTTAACATTTTGGGGGCTGCAGTTGATGGAATGGCTGCACCTGCCCAGTTAAGTGTGGGAATTGCCGCTGCTCTGATCAGTACTGCGGTTGGTCTGATTATTGCAATTCCTGCTATGTTATGTTATTCCTATTTTGTGAGTATAGTAGATTATAACACTAAAGAGATGAATAAATGGAGTGTTGAACTACTAGATCTCTTGAGTCATAGGGGTGAAGAAAATGTTCAAATCTAGGCTGAAAAAGCGAACACGGATTGACATCGTCCCAATGATAGATGTTATCTTCTTTTTACTTGTTTTCTTTATGCTGTTCACCACTTTTAAGACCACTCCCTATGGTTTTGATTTAAAACTGCCAAAAGCTACAATGGTGGTTGAGACTGAATCGAGTAATATTTTAATCAATATCTCCAGTGATGGGCAGCTGTTTTTAAAGGATAAAGCGGTTACCATAACCGAGTTAAAGAATCAGGTTAAGCTAAATCTGGTCAATAATCCAGAGACTGCTGTTGTAATTAAAGCAGACGAGAAAGCAGAGTACAAATATTTAATTCAGGTGATGGATGCAGTAAGCCAGGTGGGAGGGTCTAAATTCTCTCTGGCTGCTGATAAAACAAACGAAAGTAATAATTAGGGGATGATAATATGAGCAGGCAGCAAAAGGACAAATCTTTCTTAAAATATTATATTGTCATCTCATTGGCGATCCATCTGGGAATCCTGATTTTAATTCCTTTTGACCCGGCGATTGTGGCTACGAAAGGCTTTGTGGAGACTAATGGTCAGTTTTATGATGTGGAGTTAGTTCAGTTAAAAAATGAACAGACCGAAGTTCCGACACCCGGTCAAACTGTCTCCCAGGAAGATGAAGTTGTTAAACCAGAAGCAGAGATCCAACCAGAACAGAAACCAGTTGAAAAACCTCCCATAGAAGAACCTAAACCAGAAGAGAAAACACAGGGAATTCCAGGTTCGGAAGATAAACCAATCGAGACCGAGGCAAATATAGAGAAACTTCCAACTGAACCACAAGAAGAGCCAAATGAAGATACTACGTTTGAAGAACAATCTCAACCTCTTGAGGAACCTCAATCTCAGGAGCAGTCTCAGTCAACAGTGGTGGAACCTGAGAAGAACCTCGAACCTTTACCTGAAAATGAACCGGTTGTTGAACAACAACCATCAGAGCCAACTGAACCTGAGATAACTCCGGAAGAAGTTGTAACCAATGAGAATAGTGATGAAGTTATTGAGATTGAACAGAAACCTGAACCAGATATTGAGCCCGAACCAGAGACGCAACCGATAGAACCAGTTTCAGAAGAACCTGCATCAACTGAAGAAGAATCAGAGATTACCGGAACTGTTCCTTCGACTCCAGTTGAGACAGGAGACCCAGAACCGGCTGAAGAACCAGTGGAGGAGAAGAAGCCGGTCTTACCGACAAACGCTCTGGATACGATTACGCAGTCAATGGAACCAGTATACCCTAAAACAGCAGCTAACGAAGGTGTTGAAGGAACAGTAAATCTTCTGGTTACTGTGGCGGCAACTGGTGAGATTACTTTTACTGAAATAACCAGGGCTTCTGGTAACCTTAGTCTGGATACTGTTGCCCTGAATACCATTAAAATGGGCTGGAAGTTCAAACCATACCCATTCCCATATACTGTTCAAGTATCGGTAGAGTTCAAATCCGGAGATGTTAATGTAACCCTTGGAGATTTAAAATTTTTGGAGTAATATTCTAGTTCCTGGTTGGGAATGATATAAAAGGAGTGATTCCATGAAAAGATGGCTAATAGTAACTGGAGTGTTGGCTTTAATCATAGCCATCAGTCTAAATGCCTGTGCCCAACTGGATCAATTTGGCAATCTTCGGTTGGGAAATGAATATATTGAGATTGTAGTCAATGGTAATGAAGAGAATATGGGACGGTTTGCTGTTGACATTACTGGTGGTAATCCAATAGCCTCTGGTGATGATGGTGAACCTTTGATTTACGGGCGGCCTAAACCTTGGACATCTTATAGCACTATCTTTTTAGATGGAGAGTATTATGTTTTTGGGGGAAAGACTGAACAAAGGGCTGGCCGCGAAGCAAACTATGGGGAGGTGGTCTTACCACCAACTATTATTTCAGATAGTGGTCAGAAAGCAATCACTACTACTGGTTTATTTGGTAACGTAGAGGTGGAACAGATTTTGACTTTTTCCAAAAGTAGTACTACAGGTTTGTTTGACACTGTATTAATCAAATATCGTTTCACTAATTTGGACGAGGTTCCGCGTAAAATCGGTTTGCGGGTTATGATGGATACGATGTTAGGTACTAATGATGGAGCTCCTTTTAGAGTTGGTGAGAAAGCAATCACTACCGATACTTATTTTATTAAAGGAAATCTACCTGATTTCTGGCAGGCTTTTGATGCCTTGAGCAATCCGAAAGTTACTGCCCAGGGAACTATCAAAGGGCCAGATGTTACTATACCTGATAAAGTGTATTTTGCTGATTGGGGAAGTATGGCAGATGGCCTCTGGGAGTTTAAATTCGATCCAGGTCAGGAGTTCTGGCGCGAAGGAGAGTTTGAACTGGATAGTGCGATTGCTTTGTATTGGGCTCCGATGATGTTAGAACCCGGGCAGTCCCAGACCTATGTAACCAAATATGGTCTCGGTGGTATTACTGTTGTTCCCGGATTACTATCTTTAGGAGTCACTTCTCCTGCTGAGGTTATTTTTGATACCCAGACTACTTCCTTCCCGGTCGTCGCTTATATCGAGAATACCTCAGAGATTGTGACTAAAGATGTAACAGCCAGGATTATTTTGCCTGAAGGTTTTGAGGTTACTGGTAGTGAGAGTATGAAAGATCTGGGGAATTTGCAGCCAGGCAGCACTGCTCAGGTAGCCTGGAATGTGATACCTGTTCCCGGGCATAGTGTACCGGCAAATATTACTTATACTGTCAAAGTGGAAGCCAGTAATACTGATAGCAATCAGGTGCAGCGTCAGGTCAGTTTTACACCACCACCTACCTTGACCACAAAACTGGAGTATCCAACCGATCTGGGTGTTCAGGAAGCTAAATTGTCACCCAATCCTTTTGATTTGTTGGTAAAGATCAAGAATGAAGGTGGTTCTCCTGCTTATGAAGTCAAAACTCAGGTAGTTTTACCACCAGGTCTGGATTTTGCAGCAAAGGAGAAGATGAGTAAATATATCGGTATGTTAAATCCAGGAGAAGAGTATCTGATCCCCTGGAAAGTTAAAGTACTGGATGAGATTTATGGAAAGATGCCTTTTGAGGTTGATATCTTCTCTCTTAACAGTCAAAAGAATGCTATAATTGGTAATCTGAACATTCCCAAGTTGAACAATAAACTCTATCTGATTCCTTTAAAACAGGAGATCAAAGTTGGAGAATATTTTGGAGTTCAAATTAAAGTAGCAAATGTAGAAGATATGAGTAATATCGCTTTGAATTTGACTTACGATCCTGTTCAAGCTAAAGCCATGTATGTCTCAAGAGGTACTATTTTCATTCTTGATGATGATCATTTACCATGGAATGAACCTCTGGTGGATCGTGAACAGGGTTTAATTAGTGGAATAGGTGGAGATCTATCTAATTCTACCTTACAGGATGGGGTGATTGGAGAGATCTACTTTAAGGCTGTACAGACCGGGCCTTTGGTATTAAAATTTAGTGAGCTTTTATTTACAGATAGTAATGGAGATCCCGTTACTATAAATACTGAAGATTTGACGTTGGAGATTAGAGAGTAAAAAGGAGGTTAAATAGATGAAACGGCGATGGATTGTAGTGCTGGCCCTGGTATTTATCGTAGGAGTGGGTTCCAGCAGCTTTGCGGCTGATATTAAAGATGTTGATCCTTCCCATTGGGCTTACCAGAATGTAAAAATGTTGATTGATAAAGGCTATATCTCTCTTTATGAAGATAGTACATTCCGCGGGGATAGAAATGTTACCAGATACCAATTGGCGGAGATTGTGGCTAAGATTTTAACAAATATGAATAGTGGTACAGTAACAGCTTCTGAGGGTGATATCAAGACTATTCGTGAATTGGCAGTCGAGTTACGTAAAGAGTTAGTTGATGTAGTCCAGAAGCAAGGTTTGTTCAGTGAAGAGATAGACCAATTAAAGAAAAATCAGATTGTGGTAAAAGAGGATATCGCCCGGAGTCAACAACAGGTGCTGGAGATCATTGATCAGTTAATTCGTTTAAAAGAGTTAGAACAGAAATATGATGCAGTCACTCAAGAACAGGATGTGATCAAAGAACAGATCATTGCCTTAGAACAAAAGATGGATGAAGGTGTTGCATCTGGTATTGGGCAATTGAGGCCTCAGATAACTGAGATAGATCAAGTAAGTAGAACCAATGCTCAGACGATTGCTCTACTGCAGGAGGAGAACAATCAACTCCGAAACGATATAGCTAATTTGCAGGAGAAGAATAGTCGGATGCTATATTATATCATTGGAGGAGTTTTGATCGCTATACTTATTCGTTAATCTGGAGATAAAATCCAGAGTATCAAGGTAACCGAACAGGAAGATTAGAAGGAGTGGAGTAGGGTGGACAGAACTTTTATGATGATCAAACCCGATGGTGTTCAACGTGGTCTAGTGGGAGAGATCATCAAACGGGTTGAACAGAAGGGCTTAAAGATAGTTGCGATGAAGTTGTTGAAAATATCTAAAGAATTGGCAGCTCAGCATTATGCTGAACATATTTATAAAGATTTTTATCCTGATCTCGAAAGATTTATCACTTCTGGGCCAGTTCTGGCTCTGGTGCTAGAAGGTACCAATGCTATTGAGATTGTCAGACATTTAAATGGGGCTACTGATCCGCGGGAGGCGCTACCTGGTACTATTAGAGGAGATCTGGCTTTATTTAAGACGATGAACATTGTCCATGGTTCTGACTCGCAAAAAAGTGCTGAGCGTGAGATTAAGTTGTTCTTCAGTCAGAGTGAGATTTTGGAGTATGAGCGATCAATCGACAAATGGATTTAACACAACTAGAGGCATTGTTTTTGCAGTGCCTCTAGTTATTATTACATACTTATATGGTCAGTAATCAGTCAGTTTCCGAAATTTAGCAGTCAGTTAATTCTTTTTCTCCTACCAATAATTAAGTAAAGGAAAATCTCTATCCCGTGTAGTATTAATAAACTTACAGACAATAATTGAAATTAATGAATTAACGAAAGGGGAGAAAGTAATGAGGTTTTTTACCAAACCAATTAAAAGAAGTTTGGCAAAATATTTGATTGTGAATATGATATTGCCATTACTTTTAGTAATTTTTTTAGCCATTCCTGTTTATGCAGAAGAGTTGACTAAAGATGATGCATACAAAGGTCTGCTTATTGCTGCCCTCCTGGTAATCGTTGCTAAGGTAGCTAAATTGATGTTGGCTGAGCAAGATACAACACCTGGCAATAACGACTCTGGACCACCACCGTATGGATATACTGCAGAAGATTTGGAGATCTTAGCTAAAGTTATCTATGCTGAATCCCGGGGTGAACCATATGAGGGTCAAGTAGCTGTAGGGGCGGTAGTGATTAATCGGGTAAACGATTCTCAATTTCCGAATACTATTCGCGGGGTAGTTTATGCTCCTAATCAGTTTACTTCAGTTAGTGATGGACAGATTAATCTGACTCCCAATGCTACTGCTTATAAAGCTGCAAAAGAGGCTATGGCTGGTAAAGATCCGACTTTTAGAGCGATCTATTTCTATAATCCTAAAACTGCCCGTAACAAAGATTTTTTTAAACGATTAACGGTTACAGTTGAGATTGGTAACCATGTCTTTTTGAAATAAAATTAGTTTGACAGAATTAGTACAATATGATAATATGTAATTATTAGTAGTCGTAAGGATTTACTAAAATTTTTCAAAGCTTTTAGGAGGAATGTGTAACATGGAACGCGGAGTAGTTAAATGGTTTAATAATCAGAAGGGGTTTGGCTTTATCTCCAGAGATAATGGTGACGATGTGTTTGTGCATTTTTCAGCTATCACGGGAGATGGATTTAAAAGTCTGGAGGAAGGTCAAGATGTTCAGTTTGAGATCGTCGAAGGAGACCGCGGTCCTCAAGCATCGAATGTAGTTAAGCTTTAAAATAGCTAGCTCAACCTCAGATATAATTATCTGAGGTTTTTATTTGTCTACATATAGGAAATTATAATCCTTTAGAGTTTTAAATCTTTAATAAAGGAGTATAATAATATTTTAAATAACAAAAATTTGAAAAAAATATTTTAAAGTGATATAATGTAGATAGCAGATGCTTGAGAGGAGATGGATAAGATGACCAAAAAACAATGGAGTGAAGCCAGGATTAAGTTATGTGTGGATATTCCGGAAGAATTAGCTAAAGGAATTGAGATGATGGCTAATTTGAAAGGAATTTCTAAAGAGAGATTACTTCAATTTTGGATTGAAGATGGATTAGAGAGGGATGAGTTACGTTTTGAACGTCTGCTGCTGTTTGCAGAAATCTCTGAGGATTTAGATGAAGAGGGCTATCAACTGCTTACCAGATTAAAAGGCAAGTATTTTGATGAAGTAGCAGATGAAGAAAGAGGTTTAGACTCCTATCTGGTTAAAAGTCGAACTCTACATAATCAATATCAGGCTACTTCCAGTCCATCCAGTATTTATGCTATCAAATAATTTATTATATAAGATAAGACCCCGAAGAAGGGGTCTTATCTTATATATAAATTATTTTGTTAACTTTACTGGTTATCATCCTCAACCCATTCTGGAATAACAGGGACGGAGATGACCTCACTTAAACTATCGCGTACTAGTTCGATCTTTTGACTATACATATTACCTGCCCGCTGAGTTTCGGTTATATCTTTGATCTGGATATGTTTCAAATCTCCATTCTCGGTCACCAGAACCAGGTATTGATCTCTTGAACCCGAGATGATGCTAAACAGGTCATAATTAGAGCTGGAGAGAGTTTTTAAACCTTTACCGTTGCGTTTTTGAATCTTATATTCAAAAATATGAGTTCGTTTTCCACGGGCTTCATCGGTTAGAACAACTACATAATGGTCTTCTTTAGTTAGATTAAAGCTGATTACGGTGTCCTGTTCGTCTAATTTAATTCCGATACTTCCTTTCGTGTTTCGACCAGTTGGGGACACCTCATCTTCATTAAAATGAATACATAATCCTCTTCTAGTCCCCAAAAGAATCTTCTGGCGATCATCTGTTATTTTAACACCTATGACATAATCTTTATCGTCGAGATTGATAGCTTTAATCTGGGTAACAGTGGAATCGTATTCTTCACCAAGAGTCTTTTTAATCATCCCTTTGGCAGTTGCAATAGTAATGAACTTCTCTTTGTTATCTTTCGTAAGAATGATTACATCAACTATTTCTTCGCCCATGGGGATCTTTAAATAATTGTTTAACGGATCACCCGTAGCCAGAGGATGATGTTCTGGTAAGTCATAGGCGTTGAGTCCGTAACAGTTACCAGATTTGGTAAAGAAGAGAATTCTGTCTAAAGTAGTACCTTGTAAGATATGGGTGATAAAATCTTTTTTGCCAACACGGACATTGGCGATATCAGTAGTTCGCTTGATATATTGACGATATGATAGGGTAATTACGACATTTTCTTCTTTAATTAGATCTTCTGTTTCAATCTCTGCTTCAGAAGCATCCTTGATGATGGTGGTTTTGCGTGTGTCACCATATTGATTTTTGACCTGCTCTAGTTCCTCTTTAATCAGGTCATGTAAGACCTCTTTGTTAGCTAAGATATTCTTTAAACCTGCAATCTTCATTTCCAGTTCACCAATCTCGCTTTCAATCTTTTCCTGTTCCATACCTACTAAACGCTGTAATTGCATTTTTAAGATGGCTTCAGCCTGTGTTTCAGTAATCATTAGGGTTTTGATTAAACGTTCCCTGGCTTCATTGGTGGATTTGGATGTTCGGATAATCTGAATTACCAGGTCTAATTTGTCAATTGCAGTTTTTAGACCATGAAGAATATGCAGACGATCTTCAGCATGGCGTAGTTCATATTCTGTGCGTTTTGTCACTACTTCTTCACGGAAGTTTAAGAACTCCTGGAGTATCTCCTTCAAATTCAAAACTTTTGGTTGTTTACCAACCAGAGTCAGCATATTGATTCGATAAGTTGACTGCATAGAAGTATATTTGTATAACTGATTTAAAACTATATTAGAATTAGAGTTGGTTTTGAGTTCGATGACAATCCGCATTCCATCCCGGTCTGATTCATCCCTAATATCTGAGATATTATTAACTTTTTCTTTGTTCACAGCATCAGCAATCTCTTCGATTAGTTTAGTTTTTTGTAACTGATAAGGAATCTCAGTGATGATAATCTGCTCTTTAGATTTACCTTTATTCTCAATCTCAGCTTTGGCTCTGACAGTAATTCGTCCAGTACCAGTCTGATAAGCGGATCTGATGCCCTCAATTCCCACAATCTCTCCACCGGTTGGAAAATCAGGTCCTTTGATCGATTGCATCAGTTTAGCGATGGAGATCTCAGGATCTTCCAATAATCTGTTCAGACCATTGATGACTTCTCTTGCGTTATGTGGTGGAATGTCTGTACTCATACCTACTGCAATACCACTTGAGCCGTTAATTAATAGATTAGGTATCTTTGATGGAAGAACAATAGGTTCATCTAAAGTTCCATCAAAGTTAGAGGTGAATTGGACAGTGTCTTTATTAATATCTGCCAATAGATCTATTGACATAGGAGTTAGTCGAGCCTCGGTATAGCGCATAGCTGCCGGACTGTCTCCATCAATAGAGCCGAAATTACCATGACCGTCGATTAATGGATAGCGCTGGACAAAATCTTGTGCCATTCTAACCATTGCATTATAGACGGCAGCATCACCGTGGGGGTGGTATTTACCTAATACTTCTCCGACGATTCTGGCAGATTTTTTGTGCGGTTTATCTGGTGTCAGTCCCAGATCCCGGGCAGCGTAAAGAATTCTGCGATGAACAGGTTTTAATCCATCACGTACGTCTGGTAAAGCACGTGCAACTATAACGCTGAGGGAATAACTTAGAAATGCATCTTTCATCTTATCTTCGATGGCAATGCGAGTACTCTGATTACTCATATAGCTAAACTCCTTTCCAAATATGTGCAGTATGCACGTTTTAATCTGTCATTTGCGATTTAAATATTTTCTATATCATAAAATAGTTCGATAGTACTAAGAATATCTATATTAGATCTTCTATCATACCAATTTGATATAACCAGAATTAGCTAGACATGCGAGTCAGCAATATAAACACTTCGCTTTAAATCTTGAAACTCCTTTATTAAGATTACCAAAAATTCAATTATTACAGCCGACATTTCTCTTATTATACGTTAAATTATTGATTTGAAAAAGTTATCACTGGTAATAAACAGGAATATTTGTTATAATAAAATTATTCTGATTTGAGCAGGAGTTTTTCGCCAGTATCCAGAAAAGATTAGAGTGATAAAAATTCAGATGAAAATTAACAATATTAGGAAGGTGTTAGGAGATGGCTTTATTCGAAGGAGTAAAATATGATGCAAGTCAGATACAGATTTTAGAAGGACTTGAAGCTGTCCGCAAACGCCCGGGGATGTACATTGGTAGTACAGGTAGCAAAGGACTGCACCATTTAATTTGGGAGGTTGTGGATAACAGCATTGATGAGTATTTAGAAGGTTATGGTAAAGAAATTAAAGTAACTTTAAATTCTGACGGTAGTGCTATGGTTGAAGACTATGGAAGAGGAATTCCGGTGGACATTCATCCTGATAAAGGTGTTCCGGCTGCCCAGGTTGTTTTAACTACTCTTCATGCAGGAGGTAAATTTGATAATTCCAGTTACAAAATTTCGGGAGGTCTCCATGGTGTTGGTGTATCAGTGGTTAATGCTCTCTCTGAATGGTTAGTAATTGAGGTTCATACTGATGGGAAGATTCACCGTCAGGAATATAGACGGGGGGTACCCCAGACTGAACTAAAGGTTGTCGGTAAAACCAAGAGAACAGGAACTATCACTACATTTATGCCTGATGATACGGTTTTTGAGACTATTGAGTTTAAGTTTGATACCATAGCTCATCGCCTCCAGGAATCGGCTTTTTTAAATAATGAACTAAAATTAATCCTTGAGGATACCCGGGGATTAGAGCCACATATTGTAGAATATCATTACGAAGGTGGCATTGTTGCTTTTATTGAGAGTTTGAATGTTAATCGCAACCCTTTGCACAAGGAGATCATCTATTTGGAGAAACAGGTGGATGATAAGAATATTCAGGTAGCTTTTCAATACAATGATGGTTACAATGAGCGGATTTATTCCTTTGCTAATAATATTAACACTGAAGATGGTGGTTATCATTTGACAGGTTTTAAAACTGCTTTGACCAAAGCACTAAATGGGTGGGGTAAGAACAACAATGCATTAAAAAATAGTGACCCATCTTTAACGGGGAATGATGTTCGGGAAGGTTTGACTGCAGTCATCAATGTTAAGCTACCAGATCCGCAATTTGAAGGACAGACTAAAGCTAAGTTAGGTAATAGTGATATGCGTAGTGTGGTTGAATCCGTGGTCTATGATTATCTGGGATATTATTTTGACACCAATCCAGAAGTGGCTAAAGCGATTATTGATAAATCATTACAGGCAGTGAAAGCTCGTAAAGCCCTAAAGAAAGCCAGGGAGTTAACTAAACGAAAAGGTGCTTTAAATAGTCATTCTTTACCGGGCAAATTAGCTGACTGTAGTGGTCGTAAACCAGATAAGTCGGAGATTTTCTTAGTAGAGGGTGACTCTGCCGGTGGTTCAGCAAAACAGGGACGTAATCGGGAGTTTCAGGCCATCTTACCATTAAAAGGGAAGATTTTGAATGTGGAGAAATCCAGTCTGGATAAAGTCTTGAATAATAATGAGATAGCTACTATCATTACCGCTTTAGGGTGCGGTATTGATGCAGAATTTGATATTTCCAAATTGAGATATCACAAAATTATCATCATGACAGATGCCGATGTGGATGGAGAGCATATTAGCACTTTATTATTAACCCTTTTTTATCGGTATATGAAACCTTTGATTGATAATGGATATATCTATATTGCCCAACCACCATTATATAAGGTTAGCCATGGCAAGAAGTTTGAGTATCTGTATACTGATCAACAATTATCAGGTTATCTAAAGAGATTAAAGGATACAAAATATACCATCCAACGTTATAAAGGTCTTGGTGAGATGAACCCGGATCAACTCTGGAATACTACGATGAATCCTGAGACCCGAAAACTCCAATTAGTCGAGATCGAAGAAGACTTGCAGGCAGATGAGATATTTGATAAATTGATGGGTAATAATGCTGATTTGCGAAAAGAGTTTATCTTTGAAAACGCTGAACTGGTTGATGATTTAGACATCTAAATAATCGAATTAAAGGACTTTTGTTCTGGCAAAGGTCCTTTTTTTACTATAGGTTAGACTTTTTTAGAAGGGAAAGGTAGCTGATTTGTTTATATCAGAGCAAAAAGCGACTTTAGTCTTATATTAAGGAAACAGATACTAGACTCATATCTATTGTGATTCAAGATTTTGTGAGATATAATTAAAGTAGTAAAGGTTAAGGAGGGAAGTAGTAGTGAATCGAAGCAATTATCAACGTTTTTGGGCAATAGCAGTAATTGGTGTTATTCTGGTATTTAGCAAGATGTTCGGTGTTTTAACTCTGGCAGACTGGCAGCCTGATCTTCAGAAGATGAGTGCCCAGGCAAAGGAGGCATATTATGCTGGCAACCTGGACAAGTCTTTAGAGACATATCGGGAGATTTTAAAATATGAGCCTGATGGGCGATCTTCCCTCCAGATGGCTTCTATTTATGAGGAGAAAGGTGATTATTTGCAGGCAACAAAATCCTATGAGATCTATTTGCAGTATCATTCCAATGATTCACAAGCCAGATTGGATTTGGCTATAGCCAGATATAATCAGGGCAACTATGCTTCGGCTGAAAAAGACCTGTTTAATCTGCTGCAAAAAGAAGATTTGGATTATGTCTTTGCCAGAGAAGCTGCCTATTATTTAAGCAAGATCAATCAGCATAATGGGCAATATCAGAAAGCCATTATCTATGCTGATCAGGCATTAAAAGCAGATTCTAAATTTGCTCTTGCTACTATTCAGAAAGGTTGGATTTATGAGCTCCTGGGTGAGACTGATCAAGCGATTAATAATTATCTTGCTGGTCTTACTTTAGACGGAAGTCTTAAAGGAGTACAACGGCAGTTAGGACTACTGTATTTTAAAAAGAAAGATTATACTAAAGCTTATGATCGTTTTGACAAAGCATTAGATGAAAACGACAATGATCTGGTCTCTAAAGCTAAACTCGAATGGTTAGAAACTGAATTTCCAGGTAAATATAAGCGAAGTACTGCACCACCAGAACCTAAAAATTTTCCGGAGACAGTTAAATTTGAACAGATTTCGCCCCTTGCAGAAGCAGCTAAAATTACAAAAATTAGAGTCGGACTGGCGGGGGGAGATTCTCAAAAGGTTGTTATCTTTAGGGTGGGATCTGATTTTCAGGTCAAGGATCTGGAAGGAGAAGTTCTGACAACTGGCGAAGCAGGGGATATCTGGATGGCAGAGTTGAAGGGAAAGACAGCAGAATTGGTAAATTATCCTGATGGTAAACCGTTAAAATTTACATCTCCAATTCGTATTGAACCTGTAGAATATGTACCGATTCTGATTCATCAAGTTCAGTTTGGTGAGGGATACTATTGGTCCGGTAAACAGGATCGTCAGTATCGGGGTCAGATTGAATTAATGCCAAAAACTGATGGATTAACGGTGGTTAATATTGTTAATGTGGAAGATTATCTGTATTCAGTGGTAGCATCGGAGATGCCTTCATCCTGGCCTCTGGAAGCTTTAAAAGTTCAGGCGGTGGCTGCCCGAACTTACACCTATTTTAATTTGGGTAAACACAAATCGGCGGGTTACGATCTTTGTGATACAGTGCATTGTGCGGCATATAATGGTATCAGTTGGGAGAGTAATAGTACCAGACTGGCGGTTAATGAAACCCTGGGTGAGGTTATGACCTACAATGGCCGCCCGATTAACGCTGTCTATAGTTCGAATTCAGGTGGACATACAGAAGATGCAAAAGATGTCTGGGGATTTGATCTGCCATATCTCAAGGGAGTTTCAACTCTTATAGAGGATTCAGAAGTATTTCCCTTAGAACCGGCGGATTTAAAGGATTGGTTAAGAAAAAGACCTGGTGCTTATTCAGCAGATCCTCGATTTGCCAATATGGTGCAATACCGGTGGCAGCGAAGAGTAACTCGCAGTTTTATCGAAGACAGGTTGAATATTGGTAAACTTCAGGAATTAAAAGTTACTGGTCGAGGTATAGGTGGTAGTGTGATCTCAATGCTGGTTATTGGGGATAAGGGAGAGATTGAGTTAAAGAATAGTCTGCGATCAAATCTGGGCGGATTACGAAGTAATCGTTTCTTCTTTAGACCGGAGTATGAGAATGGCCAACTCTCAGGCTATATCTTCTATGGAGGAGGTTGGGGCCACAGTGCCGGTATGGACCAGGTAGCGGCTGCCGGGATGGCCAGAGATGGGATTAATTACGATGATATTTTGAAACATTTTTATACTGGGATAGATCTGGAGAAAAAATATTAATCTATAATAGTTGAAGCCTGTGGAGCTGTTCCACAGGCTTTATTAATTGATGGTTTGAATTGGTTCTGTTAGTTGTGTCTCTACGAAATATTATTTCCGGTTCACTGAGTGCTAATGTTTTTGCCGATAATTGGACAAATATTTCCCAATGATTATTGACAGTAGAGAAGAATAAAGTTATAATAAATATATGAATAATTGTTCATATATAAATATGACTTACATTATTAATAAGTTTGGGAGGGAGAAATATGGTATCAGCGGAAAAAAAGGAGACAGGCGAAGCAAAGGTCATTTGTTTACAGGGTTTAACCTGTGCGAACTGTGCTGCCAAAATTGAAGCACAGGTTCAAAAACTGGAGTATGTGGGATCAGCCACGATGAACCTGGTTAATCAGACACTAACTGTAACAGTGCCTACCGAGGAATCTGCCAGGGTCGTGGATACTGTTAAAGAGATTGTTTTACGTTTGGAACCTCATGTTAAAGTATATCCAGCACATGAGATGAGTCATAATCAACATCTTCAAGCACATTCCGGGTTACTGAAAGAGGTTATTCAGATTGGAATCGGTGCTACCTTTTTTGCGATAGCTTTGTTAGTTAATTTCTCTTATCCAGTGGAACTGGGTCTGTTCATAATAGCTTATTTGATCATTGGCGGGGAAGTTCTCTTCCGGGCAGGAAAGAATATTTTACGAGGTCAGGTTTTTGATGAAAACTTTCTAATGGCACTGGCTACTGTTGGCGCTATTGGTATTGGTGAATTTCCTGAAGCTATATCGGTTATGCTTTTCTATCAAATAGGTGAACTGTTCCAGGGAATGGCTGTGAATCGTTCCCGACGTTCGATAAAGGAACTGTTAGATATCAGACCTGAATATGCCAATATTGAGCAGAATGGGAGATTGGTTCAGGTAGATCCTCAACTGATAGGTGTAAATGAAATTATTGTAGTTAAACCGGGAGAAAGAGTTCCCCTGGATGGAGTAGTTATAGAAGGTCAATCAATGTTAGATACATCTGCACTAACTGGTGAATCTGTTCCCCGGAGAGTAGAATCCGCTGACGATGTATTGGCTGGTTTTATCAATCTTAATGGGCTTTTGACTGTCAAAGTTAGCAAACCATTTGGTGAGTCAGCAGTAATGAAAATTTTGGATATGGTGCAAAATGCCAGTTCCCGAAAAGCACAGACCGAGAATTTTATTACAAAATTCGCCAGATATTATACACCGGCTGTAGTGATCTCTGCTCTGGCTATTGCCGTCATTCCACCACTATTTCTACCCGGTGCAATATTTGCTGATTGGTTATATCGGGGGTTGATTTTTCTGGTAGTCTCTTGTCCTTGTGCCCTTGTGATCTCCATTCCCCTCGGCTTTTTCGGAGGCATTGGTGGTGCTTCAAGAAACGGTATTTTGATTAAAGGAGGTAACTACCTGGAAGCTCTAAATCAGGTAAAAACAGTGGTTTTTGATAAAACTGGGACGTTAACCCACGGAGTATTCAAGGTAACAGAGATCTTTACTGTGGGGGATGTGACCCGGGAGGAACTATTGACCTATGCTGCTCAGGCTGAATCTAATTCTAATCACCCCATTGCTAAATCAATTTTGGAGGCATATGGTGAGCCGATCTATATTGACCAAAATAGTCAATATCAAGAGATTACGGGTCAAGGAGTTAAAACTATTGTGGATGGTAAAGAAATTCTTGCGGGTAATGATCTGTTGATGCAAAATAATTGCATTCCGTATAAGTCTGTGTCTGCTGCGGGGACCGTCGTTCATCTTGCATATTCAGGACAATATCTGGGTTATATTATTATTAACGATGAGATAAAGGCTGATGCAGCCAAATCAATCTCTAATCTGCGCAGATTGGGAATAGAACGGGTTATAATGTTAACTGGTGATCGACAAGAGATAGCAGAAAAGGTAGCCGCTGAATTAGAGATAGATCAGGTATATGCTGAACTATTACCTGATGAAAAGGTAGCTAAAGTTGAAGATCTGGTAGGAGATAGATCGGGTAAATTAGTTTTTGTTGGAGACGGCATTAATGATGCTCCGGTTCTTGCCAGGGCAGACATCGGGGTTGCCATGGGTGGTTTGGGTTCAGATGCAGCTATTGAAGCAGCAGACATAGTTTTGATGACCGATGAACCATCCAGGTTGATTGATGCACTTAAAATTGCCCGGAAGACTAAATCTATTGTCTGGCAAAATATTGTTTTTGCCATGGGAGTAAAAGGTCTTGTCTTACTTCTTGGGGTTTCTGGTCATGCTACAATGTGGGAAGCTGTATTTGCAGATGTGGGTGTCGCTTTGATAGCTGTTTTAAATTCCCTCAGAGCCATTGGTTATACACGCCAAAAGACAAATATTGCTTAAGTTTGCAGGGGAAATGGGATTCTCTGAGGAAATACAGAATAATGAAGTAATTTAACACACTTCAGAAGGATAGTCTCCCGGCCTCTATTGGTGGGAGTTTATATAACTAAAACAGTGTTTACTCAATGGAAGTACAAACTCCCTTCTGAAGTCGTTAATCTAAAGAATTACCAACTTGCTGTTAATGCGATTGTACAAATCAGAGAGTCTAAAAGGAGGTAATGGCGATGAAGGATTGGGGAAAAATTGAGCAAGATCAGAATATTATTGATTATTGCACTGAATGTAAGGTCCATCACCATCTGTTAGCAAAATTGGATCGACAGATTAGTGAGGAGACATACCATCATTTAGCTGAAATATTTAAAACTTTAGGTGATTCTACCCGGATAAAGATTATCCATGCACTGGCTCAGTCAGAACTCTGCGTTTGCGACCTGACTGAACTATTGGGGATGACCCAATCTGCGGTATCTCATCAATTACGAGTATTACGTAATAGTCGTTTAGTCAAATATCGCAAAGAGGGCCGTACGGTCTTTTACTCTCTGGATGATGACCATATATTGCTTTTATTTCAACAGGGTTTGGATCATGTACTGCATGGTTAAGTGGATGTTACGGAGGCTGTGAATGATTTCAATCATGCTCAGGGGGATTTATTAATCCCATCTGCTTCCATCGTTGTACCTTTTTGGCTAATTTTTGTTGGGAAAACCATTGTCCATATAACCGCTGTTCCTGGGCAAATCGTCCCAGATAGCTCAAGGTTTTTGGATCAAGGGGTTCTGTTTCGGTATTTGCCCATGGTGAGCCTACCAATGGCATAAAAACATGGGCATGGATTCTCGCTCCATATTTACGATTAATCCTGGTCATCCAGTTTAGAGTATCTCGTCTATCTTGCGGAGTTTCGCCCGGCAAGCCGAAGATAAAATCCACCAATGGCTCTATGCCAAACTTTCGGGTAAGACTGATTGCCCGTTCTCCATCTTCCAGAGTATGGCCCCGTTTCATTCTCTTTAACATCTCTTCAGAACCAGACTGAATTCCAATAACTAAAGACTGGTTGTCACAATATTTAGTAATTAGTTTTAGAACTTCAGGAGTAACCGATTCTGGTCTAACTTCCGAAGGAAAAGAACCAAAATAAAGCTGTTTTATTCCCACCTGTCTAATTCGAAAAAATAATTTTTCCAAAATGTCCAAATTGGGTCTTACACCGTTAGGTGAACTATATCCAAAAGCATTAGGTGTGATAAATCTGGCCATTAATTTGTCATAAGGTACACTCCAGGCCAAATATTCGATAATCTGGTCAATATCTCGATCTCTTATTTTCCGACCGGCGATATAGGAGGTTGCACAATATTTGCAGCCAAAGGGACATCCCCTGGTAATCTCAATCGGGATGAACATCAGATGATCTTTGTGGGTCGGAAAAGGTGGATAATCATTAAGGTCGATGGGATGCAAAGTTCCATCATATATCTTTTTTCGGTGACCTGCCAGGAGATCAGCACAATATTGTCGAATTGTGGCTTCACCATCTCCAGGAAAGATAGAATCAAAACCTAAAGTTTGACCACTTTTTGGGTCACCTGAGATATGAGGTCCTCCTGCAATGGTGGAATAGGGTGTTTTCAGATTCAGTTTTCTCAGATCAGTCAGGTCGGTAATGATCTGATCCAGATCAAAAGTCATGAACGAAAAGGCGACAATTATTTCAGCGTATTCACCATCATACTCTTTGATCTGATCGATCTTTTTAACAAATAGTATATCAATATCTTGAAGAAGATCGGTTTTTTCTAAAGAAGCTATAAGTGGGGCAAAACTATACTTTACGTTTTTCAGACTGCGAAAAATCAGGGCATATTTCATCTAATCTATTGTCCTTTCTTTTCTGATCTAGAAATATTATAACCCAAAAAAAGAATTTCGCCAAATTTTATTTTTTAGAGTTGAAGTTACATTAGCAGCAAGTTGTGACTATCTGGATTTAAAGACCTCAGAGAGAGATTCATACCTCCATTGAAGTAGACACTATTTGGTTAATTTTTACTCTCGCCTTCAGCGAGCAGAGACTTTTTTTTATGGAATGTCGCTATAAACACATAATAAAGAAGGAAAAGTTGTCATTATAGCAAAAGCATATTTTCAACTGGTGAGGGCAAAATGTTAATAAATCCGATAAGGAGGTGCTGATTAAATGCCTCATGTAGAAGTCCATTCTCAGGAAGGTAAATATTCAACAAAAGGTGACTGTCCAGAGCGGGAGATGGGGGCATCTCCACCAGATTTTATGCCGGCGATTATGGGATGGATATCTCAAGAAGAACAGCGTCAACGTGCCCATGATCTGATTGAGGCTGCTGACGAGATTGCTCCAACCGGTAGAGCTAAAAGACGGCAATATGATGGAACTGAATCATAATTTTCTAGTATTTAAAGAAGAGGAGTCCTTCCCCGCCGGACTCTTTTCTTAAAAGGAGGTAATCTGGTGAGCAAATTATCTGACTATGAGTTTGCAGGATTGAATGGAATAGAATTAAAAAAGATTAAAGAGCTGGAAGATGAAATCAATCGCAAGTTGCGTGTAAATAGTGGGCGAGAGATATATCTAATGGCATTTCAGAACCGGGAAACAGATCTCAATCAATCGGGTGAAATCAATGATCAGGCCGAACCGACTTATAATTTATAGCATTGTGGCTCTTGTATTATTGGGAGTGGCAGTATATAGGTCATTAAATAGTCCTGAGCCTGATCCTCCACCCAAAGTGGAGATAGATCTTCCCAGAGAAGGTGCCAATCCTGGTATGTTGAACGATAATTCAGGACCCAATGAACAGAATAAAGATTTTGATGGAGATGATCCAGAACTGGCGGGATACTCTTTTGATTTCGATATTGAGCCGATCATGACGGCCAGATGCTTTAGTTGTCATTCAAAAGAGGAAAAAGTAAGGCAAAATCTAGTTTTCTATGATTATAATACGGTTTTGAAACAAATCATTCCCGGTGATTTGAACAGTACTCTGCCCAAATCTATAGCTAAAGATGGTAGTATGCGGCACTACCTTAGCGATGAAGAAGCCAATCTGATTAGGGAATGGATTTCCAAAGGAGCCAGGCAATGAAGTTAAAAAAGTAAAAACCCCCCGGAATTATTGCTTGGTCAGTTTATAGAGGTTTGAACCTTTGACGGACTACTCTCATAAACTGATTTAAGGAGTACTGAAGGAGGGGTTTTTATGATCCAGGTACGGGAAGCAGACTTGGATGATTTGGAAGTAGTTCTAGAACTATGGTCAGAATTTACCCAATATCTTTCGAAAATGGAACCGGACTTTTTTCAGCTGCAGGAGGATGCCCGGGAGATTTATCGTCAGATTTTACATGAACAGTTACAATCCGAACATACTCTGGTTCTATTGGCTAAAGATTCAGCTAAAGCCATTGGATACAATCTAACTTCTATTCGTTATCCAACTAATGTATTCCTCCAGATACCCTATGGTCACATCAGTGACCTTTATTTACGTCAAGAATTCCGGGGTCAAAAGGTAGGTCAACAACTCGTGAAGATAGCTATCGTCTGGCTGAAAAATCGTGGTATTAGCAAAGTCAATGTTAATCCTTTTTTTACTAGTTCACAAGTAGTAAAATTTTGGAAAGATATGGGTTTTGAAAGATATGAGATGGGGTTTAAGTCCAGTATTGAATGTTAAGTTGGATATACAAAATTACTTATTTGGGGCAGGATAATTAATATTTGTCCAGAATTAAAATAGATAGTAGAATACAAGGTAATAGGAAGATCTGGTGGTCGATGTATCTTTAAAGGTAACTTTAGAGATGCATGACCTTAAAAGGGAAGCTAAGGATAGGTAAAGAGAACTACCTGTCGCAGCGCGGTCCCGCCACTGTGATCAGGGAGTGAACCTTCAATAGACCACTCGTTTATTTGGGGAAGGTGGAGGTGAATGATGATCTGACAGCCAGGAGACCTGCCAGATTTACAACCAGAGTGTGGCTGCACACACTAACCTTCGGCAGAAAGGGGTGGTAGAGTATTGAATAAACCTAAACTCGTCCTTAGAAGGTCGGGTTTTTTTATGTTTTTACGGTTGGGGTTAGAGTAAAAATACAGAAAGGGTGAGGTTATATTTATGAAAAAATTTAACTTAATTATGGTTTTATCTTTATTACTTATTTTGCTGACAGGTATAGTTGAAGCTAGCTATCCGATTAAAGTGGTTGATGATTTGGACAATCTGGTGATAGTATCTGAAAAACCGATGCGCATTGTCTCTCTGGCTCCAAGTCATACTGAGATTCTTTTTGCACTGGGTTTAGAGGATAGAATAGTTGGAAGAACTGACTATTGTGATTATCCAGCAGAGGCTAGTAAAATTACCAGCGTGGGAGGATACAGTCAACCAAGTGTTGAGACAATTATGGCTGTTCAACCTGACCTGGTTTTTGCTTCATTTGGAAATCCTGATGAACTGTTAAACCAATTGAGAGAACTGGGTATTCCGGTTCTGGGATATGATCCGCAGACCCTGGAAGATACGATGAACCTGATCTGGGAGATGAGTAAAGTTACCGGAACAGAAGAAAAGGCTACTGAACTTATTGCGAATATGAGAGAACGAATTAATGTAGTGAAGACTCTGGTAAAAGACGCTGATCGTCCACTGGTATTTTGGGAAGTATGGCATGATCCTTTATATACTGCTGGATCTGGAACTTTTATTGATGACTTGATCACTATAGCTGGAGGAGTGAACCTGGCGGCAGATACCCAATCTCCCTGGCCAGTATATAATCTGGAAGTTTTATTGATGAGAAACCCCGATGTCTATATTGCGACTCAAGATCAGTGGTCTTCTCCGGGTAACATTCCAGAACGTCCAGGTTTTGATCAATTGAAAGCGGTACAAACTGGTAGAGTATACATAGTGGATGCCAATCCTGTTAACCGTCCAGGTCCAAGATTGATCGACGGTTTGGAGATGATTGTCCGGGCTATCCATCCGGAATTATTTGAATAAGGTAAAAAAGAAGACCCCACAGCAGGGTCTTCTTTTTTAAAGAGATGGCGTAAATATAGAGAGAAATTGGCCAGTAGATTAGATCTGATTTTGAGTTTTATAAACGTTTTCATTATCTAGTATCTGATTAGAAAATCAAAATATTCGACCAAAAAAATCCACGTAAGTTTGCGAACCCGATTTTTCAGCATATTTTTGCAAAAAATATTGAATTACATTACAAAATAATAATGGAAAAAAGGATAAAAATATGCTAAAATAAGATTAGAGATAAAAAAATTGTTGAGTAGGAGTGAAGATCAGTGCTCCATCTTTGGAAAAAGTTTGTAAATGATGAGGAATTAAATACTTCTATCTTGCGTGAACCAATCTATGAATCATGGCTTCGGTGCAAAATCTGTCGAGTTGATCCGTTGTTGACAACTGGACCCAAGTTATCTCCAGGGGATTTAAAATTACTACTTCGTGATAATGCAAAATTGATGCAGGTAGCAATACCCTTAATGGAGGACCTTTATCAGTTTATTAAAGGTTCTCGTTTTGTTATAATTTTGGCTGATCGGGAAGGTTATATTTTGAAGACACTGGCTAATTCTGAGATCACAGGACATCTGACCAGACATAATGTTATACCTGGCAGCAATTTCTCTGAGAGATTTATGGGAACCCACGCTATTGGAACCGCTTTATACACTAATAGTCCTATCCAGGTCAGGGGTGAGGAACATTTTTTAAAGATGTATCATTCCTGGACAGGTTCTGCTGCTCCCATCCACTCGCCTGAAGGAGATGTGATTGGCTGTCTATGTATTTCTGGACCAGCAGACGAGACTCATATTCATAATTTGGGAATGATCGTCTCAACTGTTAACTCAATTGAGAAACAATTCCTATTAAAAGACACCATTAATGAACTGCAGGAGCTGAATAATGGATTATTAGATACTCTGGCTTTAGTGCTAGATTTGAAAGATAACTATACTGCTAATCATTCCTTTAATGTGATGAATTATTCTAATCTATTGGCTGAACAGTATGGTTTGCCTCCGGACCAGATGAAAGAATTGCGTTATGCTGCGTTATTACATGATATCGGAAAGATCGGTATTCCGGATAGTATTCTAAATAAACCAGAAAGATTGACCGATGAGGAGTTTGAGCGGATTAAAGAGCACCCTGTAACAGGGGCAAAATTACTTAAAAAAGCTCGCTTTTCCCCGACTATTATTGCTGCTGTGCGTCATCACCATGAATACTTTGATGGCAGAGGATATCCTGATGGGATAAAGTATAAAGATATACCTTTATTTGCGCGAATTATTGCTGTTGCAGATTCTTTTGATGCGATGACTACATATAGGGTATATAAAGCGCCAATGACTAAAGAAGCTGCAAAAGAGGAGATTTGGCTCTGTCGTCGGAAACAATTTGACCCTGAATTAGCAGAATTATTTTTAGATTGTGTATAAATAGTTGATTTTATAAATTGGACTAATGATATATAGTCCAATTTTCTTTTGCTAGAAATTTAGTGTCTGTGTGTACAATTTAAGAGAGAAATGTATAATATGTTTGTTTTTTAAAGGATTATTACAAATTTTATTCGTTTATAGATAATTTTTTTTCTAATAAATTTACAATTAGAACGAAATGTGTTATAATAATTTCTGTAAGATTGGTCTATGACCTAATCATACTTTAACGACATTTCAGAAGGATAGTATCCCAGCTTTTATAAGTAGAAGTATAACTAAATGATGTTTATTCAGTGGAGGCGCAAATTCTCTTCTGAAGTCGTTAAACCTAAGAATTAACAGCTTGCTGTTAATGCGACTTTAATATATGGTAATATATAAAAAAAGGAGTGATTGGAGAGATGATTCAAGTAGATGACCGAGTGCGTTATAAGAACGTATTAGGTGCATGGGAAGAGGGAGTTGTCATAAAAATTAATAAGACAACTTATCGCATTGTTAATAACCGAAATTTTAAGGTTTTAAGTATCCGCAAGGACAATGTAGAGAAGCTGGAACAAAACTAACATATTTCCGCAATGAAGGTGTCTGATATGAGGCACCTTTTTTCTTTGATCAAAAATTTATAATAGGTTAATAGATAAGTTAGCTAGAGAGAAAAAAGAGGAAAACGCAGACTTGAGACGAAATACTACATCTGGTGAAGATTTAAATCAAAGTCCAGTCTCTAGATGTTTGAAATAGAAAATCAATGGTATAATAAATTTGATTAGGTAGAATTATTAATGCTGATTGAAATGAGGTTGAAAACCGATGAATGGGAATAGGCCAGAGTTATTAGCTCCTGTAGGTAATATGGACAGTCTGTACGCTGCAGTCCAGAACGGCTGCGATGCAGTTTATCTGGGGGGAAAAGCCTTTGGTGCCAGAGCTTCTGCTGCTAATTTTGAACGGGAAGAATTACAAAAAGCGTTGGACTATGCTCATCTATATGGTGTTCGGGTGTATGTAACTGTAAATACTTTATATAAAGATGACGAACTTCCTGCAATGCTAGAATTTGTTGGAAATCTGTATACTGATGGGGTAGATGGAGTAATTCTGCAAGATATTGGTGCTGTGGAAGTTATTCGACAGGCCTATCCTGATCTGGTACTCCATGCCAGTACTCAGATGACTATTCATAATGTGCAAGGGGCTAGATACCTGGAGCAGCTCGGTTTTACGCGAGTGGTGTTGGCCAGGGAGTTAACTCTGGTAGAGATTAGAGAGATTATTATGCAGACTAACATTGAAGTAGAAACCTTTGTTCATGGTGCTCTCTGTGTCTGTTATTCAGGGCAGTGCCTGATGAGTAGTTTGATTGGTGGACGAAGTGGTAACCGCGGCCGCTGTGCTCAACCATGTCGTTTACCCTATCAATTGGTCGACAGAGAAAGTGGACAGATGCTGGCCAGTCTTCCCGAACCTCGTTATCTGTTGAGTTCTAAAGATATTAATAGTTTAGAGATTTTGCCCGAATTAATTCAGGCTGGTATTGTCTCTTTTAAAATTGAAGGGAGAATGAAGCGGCCTGAGTATGCAGCCAGTGTGACCAGAATCTATCGTCAATATATTGATCAGGCTCTGCTTGATCCTGAACATTATTGGATAGAGCCACAAGCCTGGCAGGAGATTACCCAAATCTTTAACCGTGGAGGATTTAGTACAGGTTATTATCAGGGCAAATCAGGTAGTACGATGATGAGTTATCTGCGGCCCAAAAACTGGGGGATAAAGGTTGGAGAGGTTGTCTCATATGATCTGAAACACCATCTCTGTACCGCCAAACTTTCGGGAAAACTGAAAGATGGTGATGGGGTAGAGATCTGGTCAAAGGAAGAAAATCATCCAGGTGCCACTATTCGTAAGCTTAGACTTCAAGGTGATCGGGCAACATTTTCGATTAAAGGTCAGATTTGTCCTGGTGATCCTGTATATCGTACATCACAGAAGGATCTGTTGGAAGAATTGACCCAGAGCTACACTAGTTATACCAGGCAGATTGAACTCTATGGTCAGATTGCTCTGCGACCAGGTGAACCGATGATCCTACACCTATGGGATCAGACGGGAAATTATATCCAGGTTGAGAGTAAGGAGAAGGTCGAACAGGCAGAAAAACATCCGTTATCTGCAGATAAAGTCAGAGAGCAGATCAGTAAATTGGGTAATCTTCCTTTTAAATTAATTGATCTGCAGATGGACATACAGGGAGATATTTTTATCCCCATCTCAGAATTGAACGGATTACGTCGAAAAGGGATTAAAAAACTTACTCTGGAGAGAATTAGAAATTTTCGCTCTAAAAGAGCTAAATGCCCAGTTAATCTTTCAGATGTGATCAAAGTTTCTGAAGCAGGGTTGAGAGTAGTTCCTGAGTTGGCAGTATATCTTCGTGGGCAGCAATTTGATCCATTGAAGTTTGCAGTGTTGGGAATAGAGAGAATTTATCTTGATTTAGTGGTAGTGACTGCTGAACTGGTCAGTCAATTAAAAGAACAAAACTCTGATCTAAAAGTATTTGCCATGCTGCCTCGAATTGCCAGAAACGAAGAAATCACCTGGATCAAAGCTAGTCTAAATAATTTGCGTGAGTCAAAACTGGATGGTATCTATGTGAGTAATCTGGGAGAAGCAGAGATAATGGCTGATTACCCAAAGCCCTATCATGTTAATTTTTCGTTAAATACTATGAATAAATTAAGTATAAATTATTGGGCTGCCCATGGTGCCAGAAGCGTAACCCTGTCACCTGAGCTGAATTTAAAAGAGATGGAAGAGCTGCTTCAATGGATAGATATTCCAAAGGAAGTAATTGTTTATGGTTATTTACCGGCTATGGAGTCTGAATACTGCCCGGTAAATATATTGAAAAAAGAATCTACCTGTCAGTCGGGTATCACTTATGGGTTATTAGATCGTAAAGGGATGATTTTTCCCGTATTGACAGATTGTCGGAATTGTCGTAGTACTATTTTAAATTCCCAACCCTTGTTTTTGTTAGATCAGTTAGAAGATGTGCTTAAGAATAGTTTTGGGATCTTAAGGATGGATTTAACGATAGAGAGTGAAGAAGAGGGGATACAGTTAGTCAAACAATATTTATCAAGGATGAGAGATATAGAAGAACCTTTAACAACCGAAATTCTTACCATTGTTAATAGAATGCAAAAAAGAGGATTTACTAGAGGACATTTTTATCGAGGTGTTGAATAATTTTAGTATAGTATTTTTTATTATAGTAGTTCACTCATTGGGAAAGAACTTGTATCATAAACTAGTACAGAGAATGAGTAGATTTGATTAATATCCTCTGTGATGTTGAAGAAGTAATTAATGAAAGATGAATGGTAGAGTAATTATACGTTAAGTTTATTAAAGGAGGATTTAGCAGAAATGTATAGATATTTTCGTCAATATCCGAGTACTCTGATTATTGTCAGTATTATATTAGCCCTTGGATTCTTTGTAAAATTTTTATATGAGGTGACATCATATATATTAATTGCAGGTCTGTTGGCTTATATCTGCATTCCGGTAGTAACATTCTTTACCAAGCGTAAGATACATCGAAAAGTTGTGATAAATATCGTTTTTATTTTGGTAGTGGCTCTGTTTATTCTTTTCTTTTCATTGCTGATTCCTAAACTGGTAACTCAGATTATTCAATTTGTTAAAGAGATACCGAATATCTATGATAGTATTGTTCATATGGTAGATAAGAATAATATTAAAATTTTAGATAAGTTTGATCTGGAGAGCTATTTATTGCAGTTTCGATCAAGTATTTTGCAGGTTACTTCATCAATGTTATCTCTATTGTTGAATTTTGTAACTCAAAAAGCGCAGGGTTTTGGTTTTAGTTTGATCTTTATTCCGCTTTTGTTTTATTACTTTTTACGGGATTATGAGCGCTTTCCTGGGATCATAGATTTGATTTTTCCGGCTTCCCGGGTTCCTCAGGTCAAAGAGTTTTTTGCCGAATATAACAAAAGTCTTTCAAGCTATTTTAGAGGGCAGGTAATAATTGCCGTTATGGTGGCGGTAGCCAGTTGGATTACGTTGAGTATTTTGAATATTGATTTTGCAGTGATTATTGCTGTCTTTGGTGGTGTTCTAAACTTTATTCCGGTTTTAGGACCGCTTATCGCATCTGTGCCAGCTATCCTGTTAGCTTTGATCAAATCGCCAATTACAGCTATTTTGGTGGGTGTAATTCTCTTTTTTATCAATCAGGTGACATCGGTAATTATATTTCCTAATCTGATTAGCAAACAGGTGAAGTTAAGTCCAATTATTATTATTATTGCGGTTTTAGCAGCGGGAAATCTGGTGGGAATTGTTGGAATTCTGCTGGTTCTACCATTGATTATAATGAGTAAATTGTTTTGGATCAGGTTTGTTAGACCCGAACTGGATAAAATGTAATATTGTAGATACACTTCTGTTTAAAAAACATGACTTTTTAGGGCGAAAGTCATGTTTTTTTTATTGAGGCAGGATTTTTCAGGTATTTTCGAGAATCAAATGAGGTAATCAGTTAATTGGGTAAATATAGTAATTGAATGGGGGGCTGGCAATTGGGTCTACAAAAAATGTTTCAGCGTAATGGGGATAATGTGGCGGTTGAGGTTGAACCTTATGAGAAAATCTGTCGCGAAATGAATGATACTGGCAAACTTCTTGCTTTATACACCAGGGATGGTCATTTTTTGGTTGATCAATTTGGCAAGTATAAAGATATCGACAAAATTGATCCAGAAGAAGCGTTTTATCTAGCGATGAACCTAAATTTTGTGTATAGTTTTTCAAATTCGGTGAAGCTTGGTATCTATAATCAGTCTGGGACAGAATTAATGTCGCCAGAGTTGGCCTCTTTCAAATTGGTTTATCACATGGATGAAGATTCGGTGATTCATACCGGAGGTGTAGGGGATGTACCGAAAGTGAATTTGAAAGATTATGAGCATGGCATATTATTGATTCGTCTGAAAAATCCCAGGGAATGGCAGGTGCCTGCTGCAGGGATGGTCAGGGTTAATTTACAGGTTAGTTTGATCTTTAACCAGAGGGAGTTAGAGAATTTTTTACTGAAAGTACCTATCTAGAAATATTCCAGTTTTACTCGACGTTATATAAAAACCACTGAGATTTCTGCTGAATCTCAGTGGTTTTGTGTTAGAAAAAATAGGAGTTTCTGAAATTTAGGATTAATAAGCTCTGGCAAAATAAACCATAGTTCTGGTGGGCTTGCCACAGCAGATACAACTCTCACTTACCGGTTGTTGGTTAAAGGGAATGTTTCTAATGGTTGCCCGGGTCTGTTCTTTGACCTGCAGTTCACATTCTTGATTCTCACACCACATAGCCTGCACATATCCAGTCTGGTTGTCTAAAATCTGCTTTAACTCAGTAATGTTTTTAGCTATGAAGGTATGGGAGGTGACAAATTCCTGAGCTTGCCTGTAGATATTTGTCTGAATCTTGATTAACAATTCCTGAACTTGTGAAGAAGCTGTAGTTAATTGAGCGACAGTCTTGTTACCGGTATCCCGGCGTACCAGAACTAACTGATTTTTTTCTAGATCTTTTGGTCCGATTTCTATTCTGAGGGGAACCCCTTTCATCTCCCACTCATTGAATTTCCAGCCTGGGCGATATTGATCACGATCGTCTAACTGAACCCGGATGCCAGCCTGCTGGAGTTGTTGAGCTAGATTATTTGCAGTTTGTAAAACTTCTTTCGAGTTGTTTGCAAGTATTGGCACAATAATTACCTGGATTGGAGCGATCTCTGGCGGCAGTTTTAAACCTCGATCATCGCCATGAGCCATAATTAGACCACCAATCAATCGGGTGGAGACTCCCCAGGAAGTCTGCCAGACATATTCTAGAACACCTTGCGCGTTGGAATACTGGATATTAAAGACTTTGGCAAAATGCTGCCCCAGATTATGAGAAGTACCAGCCTGCAAAGCTTTGCCATCTTTCATTAGAGCTTCAATGGAGTAAGTCTGTAGAGCACCGGCAAATTTCTCTTTTTCACTTTTCTGGCCTTTGATTACAGGAATAGCCAGATAACGTTGTACAAAGTCGGTGTAGGTGTCTAACATTAGCAGAGCTTCATCTTCTGCTTCCCGATAGTTGGCATGGGCGGTATGACCTTCTTGCCATAAAAACTCGGTAGTCCTTAAAAAAGGTCTAGTGCTCTTCTCCCAACGGACTACATTAGCCCATTGGTTGAGCAGTACTGGTAGATCACGGTGTGATTGAATCCAGTCTGCTAACATGGCACAGACGATGGTTTCGGAAGTTGGACGAATAGCCAGACGTTCTCCTAATTCATTCTGACCACCCTGGGTCACCCAGGCGACTTCTGGGGCAAAACCTTCCACATGCTCTACTTCTTTTTGAAGTAGACTTTCCGGAATGAAGAGTGGGAAATACATGTTATCATGACCTGTGTCTTTAATCATCTGACCTAAAATGTTTTGAATCTGCTCCCAGATGGCATATCCATAAGGTTTGATAACCATACAACCTTTAACTGGAGAATAGTCTACCAATCCAGCCTTTAAAATCACATCCAGATACCATTGAGAAAAATCCTCGCTCTGGGCAGTTATTTCCTTAACGAATTCTTTACTCATCGTAATTCCTCCCTATTAATTAATCTGTGATATTCTGCTGCGCATTAAGGTTAACCTTCAAACTTGAACATACAGGTAGTGTATTTCTGATCAAAATCACCGGTCAATTTGATCAGAAAATAAAAAACTCCGCCCTTATAAAAAGGACGGAGTAATCTCCGCGATACCACCTTACTTGACTATCTCCCAGTACTGAGTAGGTTGAATAGTCCACCTCACTAACAGCCCAACAATAGTTGGAATGTTCTCCAGTTTAACGGTTGGAAGCCGGGTGGGATTAACACCAGGTCAGGAGCGGGTTTCGAAGGGTCTGGTAAGGTCTCTTTCAGCCGGGAGAAGACCATCTCTGAATACCTCAAACTTCTACTCATTCTCCATCATTCCATTATGTTTATTAATCTGTCATATCAAACATTAATAAATTGAGAAGCTAAATGGTTGATTTTTTACAATTGTAACGGAAAATAATTATAATGTCAAGTGGTTAATAATTTTTTCAGACATTTTAGCGTGGAAGTTTTCAGGTCGTTATAGTGGACGTATAGATAACTTGTTTTATGGGAGGTCTAAATCCTTTGATGAAGTTATTAAACCCAACCGATTTTAATATTAGTCGCCTTCATCTCTTGTTCATCTATTTAGGATCTAATCTAGTGGCAATTTATCTAAAATATTTATAAATATTTATATAACCATAAAAAAAGTTTTTATAAAGCAGGGATAACCCTCAGTAACCTTGAAATAATTTTAGTGTTAAGTATATCTGGAAAGGAGTCAACATTATGAAAGAATATCAGCAAATCTGTGACAAAATTATAACCAATATAGAACAGGTAATCGTAGGGAAGCGGATGGTAATTGAGAATACCCTTATTTGTTTTATTGCAGGAGGGCATTTATTATTAGAAGATGTACCTGGTGTGGGTAAGACTATTCTGGCCCGTTCATTGGCAGTGAGTAGTGGATCGGATTTTCGACGTATTCAGTGTACTCCAGACCTCTTACCTAAAGATGTAACGGGTTTTAGTATTTATGACCAAAAAACAGGAGATTTTCGATTTCGCCCCGGGCCAGTCTTTTCTCAGGTAATTCTGGTAGATGAGATCAATCGGGCAACCCCCAGGACTCAATCCGGATTACTGGAATGTATGGCTGAAGGACAGGCGACTATTGACGGAGTAACCCGTCGTTTACCTACCCCATTTTTTGTTCTGGCAACCCAGAATCCTATCGAGTTTGATGGAACATTTCCCTTGCCAGAGGCTCAATTGGATCGGTTTATGATGAAGTTAAGTATTGGATATCCGACACCTACAGATGAAGTAGAGATCTTAAATCAGGTTAAAACTGAACATCCTATTCAGACATTGGAATCTGTAATTAATCCGGCTGAGATTCTCAAATTGAGTCAGCTTGCCAGACAGGTATTTGTTGATCCTGAAGTAAGTAAATATTTGGTAGAGATTGTAACCAGAACCCGTGATCATTCTGATCTGGTGTTAGGGGTTAGTCCCAGGGGAAGTATTGATCTTTATCACTGCGCTCAGGCCAGAGCATTGCTTTTGGGACGAGACTATGTGATTCCCGAAGATATTAAAGAATTGGCTCCAATTATCTTAAGTCATCGAATAAAAATGCGGTCTGAGAGTCGGCTTAGGGGTCGGAGTGGAACTAATTTGATTAAAGATATTCTAGAACAGGTAGAGGTTCCTGTAGTAAGGGAGGGATAGGATGTTACCATATATTATATTAGCCCTGGTCTCTTTAGTTTTGGGATCCCTTACTGGAATCTATCAGTTCTATCATCTGACTTATCTGAGTCTGGGTATTCCTCTGGCGATTTTGTATATTCATAAACAGGGAATGAAGAACCTTGTGATCAATCGGCGATTAACCCAGGAGCGAATCTTCTCTGGTGAAAGTTCTCAGGTGAGACTGACGGTTACTAATGGTGGTCGGTGGCCAATCTTCTGGCTTAGTTATGATGAGGTTATTCCACATCGGTTACACATTCCACCATCGAAACAGGGTGTCAGTTTTCTGTGGCCCGGGGAGAAGATTACGGTGGATTACTGTCTGGATGGTAATCGTCGGGGCTTTTATACATTGGGGCCATTAAAGATCGAAGCAGGTGATGGATTAGGCTTTTTAGAAGAGAAGATGATCTATGAGACCGGGCAAAGGCTGATCATTTATCCCCGCCTCTATCCCTTAGAACAATTGGGTTTACCTTCACGGATTATCTATGGTGATCTGGTCTGGCCGCAAAAGATTTATCATGATCCGGGAAGGGTAAGAGCTATTCGTGAATACCAGCCAGGTGATAGTTTTCGTGATATATACTGGCCTGGTACAGCGAGCCTTGGCGAATTATTGGTCAAAGAATATGAGTCTACGATTACGATTGAAAATCTACTGTATATAAATCTAAATCAACAGGAATATCAGTTGAAAGGTCTGGAGCCTAAGGTGGAATTAGCGATAGAGGTTGCTGCATCTATAGCCCATTATCTGATCACCCACAATCAAACTGTTGGTCTGGTGACCAATGGAATAGATCCATTGCAGGGCAACCAATCTATTGCACCAGGACAGGGGTTGGATCATCTGATGGAGATTATGGAGCTGCTGGCCCGGTTGGAGTTAGCAGAAGATGCCCCATTTATACCACTGTTAGAAGAATATCGACAGTACTATTCCCCAGGTTCGACAGTTTTGATGATCACTGAGATAGATTCTGCAGAATTGATGGAAAAAAGTTTGGACCTGTGCAGGAGAGGATTGAACCTATTAATTATTGTGTTGGGAGATCAGATTCTGCACACTGAATATTTGAATAGACCATATACTGAAAATCTGGTAATCCTGTCAGTGGAACATAAATCATTGGGAAGAGAGGAAGATATTTATGGACGGGGAGCATAATTATCGCAGTAAAAGTGAATTAGATCCTGTTGTAGACCTCACTATTCCCAGTCTCGGTATCTTTATTCTGACCCTTCTGGGTTATCAGCTTTTTTCGGTATTGATGAGATATTTCCCCACAATACAGGTGGGCTGGTTAACTTTTATGGGAGGATTGGGATCTCTCGTAGCGATAGTTATCCGTAAAGCTTTAAAAGGAGAGTTTGATCTACCTAAATCAATAAAAATTGCAGAGCTGGGGATTCTTCTGGGAGTTACCCTGGGATTAGTTTATTCGGCGCCATGGATTCCCAGAATCTTATCACTAGTATTCGTCTTTATTCTTCACAGTTATGGGGTGACGCTGGCAGAGATTAGTGAAGAGCTCAGTTATGATTTTCACGATCGGGAGAATAGGTCTAACTGGAAAAGTGGTTGGCAGACTGAGGGTGATCGTCTATATGATAAACATATCATTGGTTTTAAGCACTTAAAAGGATTGATCATTCAGACTGATATTCTACTTGTTTTGTGTTGGATTATTGGCCAGAAAGTAAATTTAATGGTAGTAGGTTCAGGGATGTTGATTCTTTTTCTGCAGATAGTTATCTTGGGAGCGGGATTTTACCAAAAAAAGCGTGTCTATTGGAAGATTAGTAACTATCAGATTCAACCTCAGATATTTAAGCAGATGATTGGCAGTATTTTGATTCTGGCTTTATTGCTCAGCTGTATAGCTTTTGTGTTGCCCACTAACTACAATCCTATTCCCTGGAGTTGGATTGGCCAACGATTAACCGATCTATTTTCTGGTTTTAACTATCAGAGTGGTGATTGGTTTGAGGATAATTCCGCTGAAGAGGAGCGGCCATTTTTGGAACAATCTGGTCAGGGGCGGGAAGAACCAGTTATGGAGATTACCCAATCCTGGCATAATGTGTTATATGTGATCCTGTTGTGTATTGTCGGAGGTGCGATTTTGGTTGTCATCTTAGGATTTATTCTCTCAAATCTGAGTGATGAGTTTTATCGATTGAACGGATTTTCACGATTATTGATCGCCATCTTCAACTTTTTTAAGAATCTCCTGACAGCCTGGCTAAACTTTTTGCGCAGAGGTTTTTCTACGATCAGGGTTAAAGTAGAAAATTATCGGGAAGAGAGAAAACGCGAGCGAGCACAGGAGCTCATTCACAACCTGGCAGATAATAATCTTGAAAGTTGGACTCCAAAAAATCCCAGAGAAGAGATAGTAATGTTCTTTCTCAAGATTGTTCAGGTTTTTGACCAACAAGGCCTGACAAAGGGTTCTCATCAAACTCTGACCGAATATCTGAGGGCAGGACTGGCCCGTTTTCCTGAACTACGAGAAGAACTTGTGATGATCCAACGTTTAGTGGAAGAGGCTTTATATAGTAATCATTCGGTTGATGAGAAACAGGTGCAAGAGATGGAGAAGGTATCTGATAAGATTTTACATGTGATTAACTAGATAAAAAACTTCACTTCCACTTAAGTTACTGTTATAAGTGGAAGTTTTATGTATTATGATTCTCTTATTGCATCAATCGGAGTTAATGAGGCAGCTTGAAAAGCAGGATATATTCCAGAGAGTACTCCTATGCCAATAACAACCAATACAACCCAAATGAGAGTGATAAACGAAAAAGAAACCTCTACCATTTTAAACTGATATGAAAAACCTTTGAGAACAATGTTATTAATGATTGGATCAATGGCAAATAGTGCAAAAATACTTCCAAAAAAACCTCCAATTATAGATATTAGAAGTGACTCTGATAGAACTTGTTTAACAATATCATTTTTAGTTGCACCAAATGTTCTTTTAAGACCTAATGAGTTAGTTCTCTCAACTATACTAACCATTAACATGCTGAAAACACCGATTACACTGACTATTGTTGCTAAGATTGCAAGAAAACCAAAAAAAAGGCCGAAATTTTGAACAAAGTATTTATGGTTACTTTTCATCTGTGTGAACATTGGTAAAAAAGAGAGTGTAGTAGAATATACATTATTTTTTGTATCAATTTTGTTATTAAAAAATAGTTCAAGTTCATGTTTTGCAATGTTTTGTCCCTTATCTGAACAGGTTATCCAAAGACCTGAGTATAGAGATTCAGCATTACCCTTTCCTCCTAAAGAAGTATATGGAATCAGAAAATTGACAGCCAATTCATTTTTTTGATGGACATTCAAAGTGAAGACACCAATAATGTCATATTCACTAACAAAACCTTGCCCATAAAGAGTTATTTTTTCTCCAATTGAATTTTCTGTACCAAATATGGAATGACTGGCTTCGTCAGATATAACTATGACTTTGTTGTTGTTTTCAATATCTATATTAGAAAAAAAATTTCCTTTTATCATAGTAAGATTAATTAGTGATTCAAAATTAAAATCAACAGCATAAAAGCCGTTGAAACGATAGCTATCATTATTGCATTTAATAAAACCATTATTCACTTTTTCTACAATACTTATTTCCTTTATATAATTGGCGTTAGTTTGGATTTGATCTATTAATGTCCGATTAAAACCTTTTGAAATACGAAGAGGAGTTTCGATCACTTTAACTTCGAAAATACAATCTTTAAATCCACTTGAAGCACTTGTTACAGCCATAAGGGCACTGAGGACCATAGCAATAGCAGCTATTCCAACGGCGATTTCGAGAGACATTAAGGTCATTCTAAGCGGATGCTGTTTAAATAGTTTAAATGCAAAATGAAAGTCATAGAACATTTTATTTCCTCCTTATTGAGTATTAATGGATTCAATCGGATTAATCTTAGAAGCTTGAAAAGCGGGATAAAAACCAAAGAGAATACTAAAAAAGATTGCTACTGTCATTCCACTTAATAAAATTGATGGTGAAATAATTATCGGTAAGTTGGTAGATTGTTTAACTAAATTCATGACAAAATATGTAATTACAAAGCCGATACTCACACCTTTCAATCCTAAAACGCATGATTCAGTTAAGAAAAGTAAGAAAATATTTTTTCGACTGGCTCCAAGTGCTATGGAGATACCAATTTGTTTTGAACGGCGCAATACTCTAGCCATCATCAAATTAATTAAATTTATAGCTGCTACCAGAAGAACCGTACAGGAAAAAATTCCAACCGTTTTTATGAAAAAATAGATGGAGTTATACAATTCTCTGGTTTGAAAAGCTGAAGCATTTATTCCTACTCTACCAGCATATTTGGTTTCAATATAATTATTTAGGTTTGAATAGAAATTATTAAGGTTGGCATTTTTTGATGCGACAACTTTAAAACTTTTAATAACATTAGTATCATAATAGCTAAAATAAGGAACAAAGACCGCACGATTTAATTTATCGTCAGTACTATTATTTACCAGACCAATCACAGTATAAGTTCTTTTTTCCAAAAAAAAAGTGCGGCCAATTGGGTTTTTATTTCCATAGTAGGTTTTAGCACATTCTGTTCCTAAAACTATAACTTTATTTTTTTTGAGTAAATCTTCTTCTCGATAATAATCCCCTTTGATTAGAGTTAAATCTAAATTTTTATATGATTCTTCATTGCCTGCATAGATGTCAATATCTTGAAAGGGAATTAGATTTGGTTTATTTATAAGGTCATAAGGTATTTGACTGGTTAAACCATTATCTACTGCAATAAACGTAACCCAGTCAAGACTTTCAATATTTTCCTGTTTTAAAGCAAAATAATCTTCATATGTTAGTTCAATTTTAGCAGGTAAAGGTACGCTAACTTTTTCAACAGGCTTGGATATATTATACATATAGTTATACCAGGTAGGAGTTACCAAAAACTCTCTGAAACGTATAGCAGTGCGGTATTCATAGTTCGATTCATTAATTCCTCCAATTAAGCCAAAAACTGAGCAAAGTACAAGAATTGATAAGGCGATACCTAAAGCAACAAAAAAAGATTCGAAAGGTTTAGCCTTGATATTTCTATACGAACATTTGAATGTATCCCAAAATAGCACACTAATCCCTCCTAATTGTTTCTGTTAATTTAGACGATTCTTCATATTATTAAAGAAACCTCCTAAGTTAAGAGAATTTTATAATAAAATCAAAATCAAGAGATAAAAATATTTGCTAATTTATAGTGTGTATTTAAAAAAATACAGCAAAAGTTTTTTACGAAGAGACTTATTAAAATTATAATATATCTGTGTGTAGAAAGTATTTTATATCTTTTTTTATTTGAAACTGTGAGAAGGAATAAAAACTTAAAAAATCAGTTTTAACTGATAATTCCTCAGATAGCTATCTTTCTATACGTATAATAGTATTTTCTATGTTTTTAGTCATAGATCAGTTTCACACCAAAGGCGGGTTTTTTAGAACCCGCCTTTGGTGTTTTTTATATAGAAGATGCTTCATTTTGTGACAGCTCTTTATAAATTTTCTAATGCTACAATGAAAAATATCTCATTATGGCAGACAGATCTCCTGGCCCGGAAAGATCAGATTTGGATTGACGATCTGGGGATTTGCTTCCAGCAGTTCATCGAGAGTAAGCTCAAATTTGTTAGCAATGTAATTGAGAGACTCTCCTTTTTGCACCATGTATAACACTCCACCTACACAATTGGGAACAGGAATAGGTAGTGGGATACAGATCTGTTGCCCGACGAAAAGTTGGTTTTGATCTACAATCTGTGGATTAGCTCGCATAATATCTTGAACGGTTAAATCATATCGATTGGCCAGTCTATAAAGACTATCTCCTCGCTCAAGTGTGTATAATAATCCATTGATACACGCTGGTGGTTCAGGTATAGGTAATGGTATGCAAATTATCTGACCTGGCATCAGTAGGTTAGGATTAACCAACTGAGGATTAGCTCTGATAATATCTTGTGGTGCCAAATTATATCTGGACGCCAGAGAATAAATGGTATTCCCGGCCTGTATTGTGTACAGGAAACCTTGAGAACATGCAGGTGGCTCAGGAATAGAAGGTTCGTGGTACTCAGTGGGTATACAGATTTTTGTTCCCGGATAAATTACTGCAGGATCCTGGATTTGTGGATTGGCAGCAATTAATGAATCCAAACTAATATTAAACCTCCGGGAGATTCTGTACATAGTGTCACCCGGAATAACTGTATAAACAAATCCATTTGCACAAGTTAAAGTCTCCCCAAACTGGCGATTATTACTTTGTCTATATGGACACCAGGGGGGGTGAGGAAAAATATTGTACATAAATACATATGCCCCCTTTCTATTAATACATCACTATATGATATGGTTAATAGAGTTGAATTGGGATTAAAATCTACCGGACAATAAAAGAAATCAGTAATGGCATGAATTCACTTTTTAAAACATAGATATTATTCAGGATAACTTAAGGAATTTGGATTGTAAGTTACCTCTTTATCAAGTTAGAATTTATTTTTAAATAAATGTATTTTTGCTTAATAAATCCTAAAAGCTACAGCAGACCTCAAATTTTGGAATTATACATTGACAAAAAATTCGGAAAAATATATAATTAACTATAGGTTTTAATCACAAATTGGCAAATTAAGACTTTAACGATATTTCAGAAGAGAAGCCCCCCGGTCTCTACAGGTGGGAGTACACATAACTAAATAGTGTTTTACTTCAGTGAAGGTACGAATCCTCTTGCTGAAGTCTTTAAACTTGATGCGACTTTAATAGATTTAAAAAGAATATTACCATTAAGTATGTTTATAGCATAGATCTAGAACTTACATATGGCTTAGAGAGTATTTTTCGTATTTTGACCTGAGATAAGTTTTCTTCTTTGCTTTATACACTTTTTCATGAAAGGAGTGATAGTGGGTAGCTTTCTGAGATGTAGGTGTATTTTTATTTCAAATTAAAAGGGGGATCTTTGAATGAAAAAGGTTTTAATGGTAATGTTTTTTCTTGTTTTGATTTCTTCTTATGCTTTAGCTGATGCATCTTTCCACATTGGTATTGTAACTGGTACAGTTACTCAAAGTGAGGATGATTTAAGAGGTGCTGAGCAATTGATCAAAGAGTATGGTAATGTTTCCGAGGGTGGTATGATCAATCATCTGACATACCCTGACCAGTTTATGACCGAGATGGAGACAACCATTGCTCAGATCGTAGGTTTGGCAGATGATCCATTAATGAAAGCTATTATTGTTAATCAAGCTATTCCTGGCACTGTTGAAGCTTTCAGAAGAGTTCGTGAGATGCGCCCAGACATTTTGCTATTTGCCGGTGGGCCACATGAAGACCCAGTAATGTTAGCTGATGTAGCTGACCTGAGTATTAATCCTGACAATGTAGCCCGTGGTTATTTGATCATTCTGGCTGCTGAGAGATTAGGTGCAGATACTTTTATGCATATCTCTTTCCCAAGACATATGAGTTATGAGCTGCTGTCCAGAAGAAGAGATATTATGAAAGTTGCTGCTGAAGATTTGGGTATGCAGTTTATTGATATGGGTTCACCAGACCCAACTAGTGATATCGGTGTCGCCGGTGCACAACAATTTATCTTGGAAAAAGTTCCTGCATGGTTAGATACTTATGGCAAGAAGACTGCTTTCTTCTGTACTAATGATGCTCACACCGAGCCATTGTTGAAGAGAGTTGCCGAATTAGGTGGTTACTTTATTGAAGCTGACCTGCCATCACCTACTATGGGTTATCCAGGAGCTTTAGGTGTGCAGTTTGACGAAGCAGATCAGGGTAACTGGCCAGCTATCTTAGACAAAGTTGAAGAAGCAGTTATTGACAAAGGTGGTTCCGGTCGTATGGGTACCTGGGCATACTCCTTTGGGTTTACGACAACTGCAGCTTTAGGTGAGCACGCTAAACGGGTTATTGAAGGTAATGCCGAAGTCTTAGATATGGATGCTATTATGGATGCATATCAAAAGTACACTCCAGGTGCTGGCTGGAATGGTAGTTACTATGTTGATAATGATGGAGTTGACAGAGATAACTTTGTTTTAATCTATCAGGATACTTATGTCTTCGGTCATGGTTATATGAATATGACTGATGAGGTTGTTCCAGATAAATATTTTGATAAGAACATTGGCAGAGATTAATTTGTATGTAAACAAGTAGTAATCTGAAATACTGCTCTAAGAAGGGGGAGGCTGGCATATATTCCTCCCTCTTTTTAAATGCTTAAAAGATAGAGGGTGAGTCGATGAAACCAGATAATTATATTTTGAAATTGGAGAATATCAGTAAAGATTTTTATGGGAATAAAGTATTGCACAATGTTAATCTGACAATAAAACCTGGCGAGATTGTTGGTCTAGTTGGTGAGAACGGTGCAGGTAAATCCACTCTGATGAACATCCTCTTTGGACTCACAGTGATTCATGAGACTGGTGGATATGAAGGCAAGATTATATTTGATGGGGAGGAAGTAAATTTTGCTACACCTTTTGATGCTATTGAAGCCGGAATCGGAATGGTGCATCAGGAGTTTGTTTTGATTCCTGGCTTTACAGCAATGGAGAACATTCTGTTAAACAGAGAGCCAACCAGATATAATGTGGTGGCTGAAGTTTTTGGTGATAGATTAATGTTACTGGATCGCAAAGAGATGAGACGTCGAGCGGTTGAGGCTATTCAGGCTCTGGAAGTTGACTTAGATGAAGAGATGGTGGTTACTGAGATGCCAGTGGGTCATCGCCAATTCACAGAAATTGCCCGGGAAATAGATCGGAAAAGTACCAAATTATTAATTCTGGATGAGCCCACAGCAGTACTTACTGAATCTGAAGCTGATGTAGTTATGAAAGCTATTCGTAAATTGGCTGATAAAGGTATGGCTGTTATTTTCATCTCTCATAGACTGCAGGAGATTATGGATACCTGTGATAAGATAGTAGTTCTTCGAGATGGAGTGATTCAAGAAGAGATGGCTCCTGGTGAGACCAATCCCCGGAAGATTGCTCAGGTTATGGTTGGGCGAGAACTGGCGAGAAAAATCTCTGAAGATACAAAAATGCGAGAATTTAAAGATACTATATTAGAAGTTAATACTCTCTGGGTAGATATGCCTGGGGAGCAGGTTAATGGAATCTCTTTCAAAGTTAAGAGAGGAGAGATCTTTGGAGTAGGTGGTTTGACTGGACAGGGTAAGTTAGGTATAGCAAATGGAATAATGGGATTATACCCAGCAGAAGGAACAGTAATCTTTAACGGACAGCGAATCCCACTTAATTCTCCAGACAAGGTTTTACGGGTAGGTATGGCTTTTGTTTCGGAAGATAGACGTGGTGTGGGGCTGCTTTTGGACCAATCTTTGAATTGGAATATTGCTTTTACAGCAATGCAGATAAAAGAAAACTTTATTAAATCAATCCTGGGTGGGTTAATCAAATGGCGCGATGATAAAGCCATTAGTAAAGTCTCTCGCGAATATATTCAACAGTTACAGATTAAGTGTATTGATGAGAATCAGTTAGCCTGTGAACTTTCTGGTGGAAATCAACAAAAAATTTGTATGGCTAAAGCCTTTGCTTTAAAGCCTGACCTAATGTTTGTCTCTGAACCCACCAGAGGTATTGACGTTGGAGCAAAGAGTCTGGTTTTGGATACATTGCGCCGTTATAATGAAGAATATGGTACAACAATTGTGATTACATCTTCAGAATTAGAGGAATTGAGATCGATTTCTGATCGAATTGCGATTATTAATGAGGGACAAATTGCCGACATTTTACCTCCGACTGCCGAAGCGGTAGAATTTGGATTACTTATGTTAGGCAACACATCTGAAACAAAGAAGGTGGTTCAAAATGGTTGAACGAATCCAAAAAATAGTGAATAATGTTGGTTTGCCGCGGATTATAATTGGTTTATTTCTCTTATTCCTGCTGGCTTCTGCTCCGTTTGTTGGAGTGCGAATCGATACATCGTTAAATGATATTATTTTGAGGTTAGCGATGAATGGTATTCTGGTATTATCCCTGGTACCTATGGTCAAGTCTGGCTGCGGTTTGAATTTTGGCTTACAGTTAGGGGTAATTTCAGGATTATTAGGGGCAGTAATCAGTCTAGAATTGAACACTACAGGTTTTGGCGGCTTCTTTTTGGCTATAGGTCTGGCTATCATTTTTGCCACCGTTTTTGGTTTTCTGTACGGTATTTTACTCAATCGGGTCAAAGGTGAAGAGATGGTAGTTGCCACTTATGTGGGTTTTTCGTCTGTAGCTTTTATGTGTATCTGGTGGTTAATTTTGCCTTTCAAAAGTCAGGACATGATCTGGGCTTATGGAGGAGCAGGCCTGCGAACAACCATCAGTGTAGAAAACTATTGGTATGATGCATTGAATAATTTCCTGTCGTTTAAGATTGGTAGTCATATCACCATTCCTACAGGTGGATTATTATTCTTTGCATTATTATGTTTCCTGGTCTGGGTCTTTTTTAGAACAAAGATCGGCTCTGCGATGATTGCTGTAGGTTCTAATCCTGAATTCGCCAGATCATGTGGAGTAAATGTGAATCGGATGCGTTTAGTATCTGTAATTCTCTCGACGATCATAGCAGCTATTGGAATTATCATGTATCAACAGAGCTTTGGTTTTATTCAGTTATACATGGCTCCTTTATATATGGCGTTTCCGGCAGTTGCAGCATTACTCCTGGGGGGTGCTTCAGTTAACAAAGTATCTTTAAAAAACGTTATTATCGGGGTTTTTCTCTTCCAGGGAATCTTGACTATGACTCCTTCAATTATCAATAATCTGATTAAAAGTGATATGTCAGAAGCTATTCGGATCATTATCTCTAATGGTCTCATAGTCTATGCATTGACCAGAAGTTCGGGGGTGAGACAATCATGAAAACACAAGACTTAACAAAGACCACTCACCCGGTTATCCGATTTTTAATCAATAATGCTGTACCAATTTTATTTATTGTCCTGGTAGCATTTGCTATTCCATTATCTGGTTTTTCGGGGGAATATCTGTTTAGAGAGATGGTTACCCGTGTATCGCGGAACTCTTTTCTGGTTCTCTCTCTGTTGATTCCGGTAATTGCAGGAATGGGAATGAATTTCGGAATCGTGCTTGGGGCTATGGCTGGTGAGATAGGGTTGATTTTTATCACCGATTGGGAGATCGTTGGTATGCCCGGACTGTTACTGGCGATGATAATCTCCACACCTATTGCTGCTCTTCTGGGTTATTTTGCGGGGAAGATCTTAAATAAAGCAAAAGGTCGTGAGATGGCGACAGGTTTGATGTTGGGGTTTTTCATGAATGGTGTTTACCAATTAGTTGTTCTTTATAGTATGGGAAAGATCATTCCTATTGGTAATAATAACATTCTATTACCCAGAGGTTTTGGAATAAGAAATGCGATCAATCTTGAGGGTGTTCGACAGGTTCTGGATAATCTCCTCTCTTTTGATATATTTGGTATTGGCATTCCCATAGCTAACTTTATTGCTATTGGTCTATTATGTCTGTTTATTGTCTGGTTTAGGAGAACTAAACTGGGTCAGGATATGCGTACAGTGGGCCAGAGTATGGAGGTGGCCAGAGCATCTGGTATTGATGTGGAGAAGACTCGCTTAATCTCGATAGTGATCTCGACAATCCTGGCATGTTATGGACAGATCATCTTCTTACAAAATATTGGGACGATGAATACTTATAACAGCCACGAACAGGTTGGAACTTTTGCAATTGCAGCTCTGCTGATTGGTGGAGCTTCAGTGGCCAGGGCGACTATACCCAATGTATTTGTAGGGGTTATCTTATTTCATATGGTCTTTGTGGTATCTCCCCGTGCGGGTAAAGAGCTGATTGGTCAGGCTCAATTGGGTGAACACTTTAGAGTATTTGTCTCCTATGGAATTATTGCAATCTCTCTAGCTCTCTATGCCTGGAGAAAACAGATGGAGAAACAAAATCTGCGGCGTCAAGCGCAGGCAATCAATCGAGAGGCATTGAAGATACAGCAAGGTAGCACGATAGGAGGGAAGGAATCTTGAGAAGGAATATAATACGAATATCACTTGTTGTGCTGGTGATTATTATTGCGGTATTTCTCTATAATATTGGAAAGTCACACAAGATCTATTTTGACAATAAAAACATCACTATTGGTGATACTACTTATACTGCTTCCAATACCTGTCGGGTCTGGGTTGATGATGAAGAGTCTCAAGATGTGCGAAATAGATCCCGTAAGGTGTTTAAGGTAGCTGGAGCAGCCCATACCATTGTCGTCCAAGAAGTCGTTAATGGTGAACTCTCTGGTGAGAGGATTGAGAAAAAGATCAAATTTAAACTTGATGAAGGAGCGATTGTGAATCTCCCGGTTCTGCTAGATGGGGCAGAATCCTGGTATGAGATTAACACAGAGATATAAGATTTGCTCGAATTCGTACGAATGAAGAGGGGATAACCCCTCTTTTTTTCGTCCAGTCAAATTAGTATGCATTTTGCGATTGAGGATAACTTTTGAAAGTTGTGGTAGGTTATTTAGTCCGAAAGACTGATGCAAAAAAGTTTTTTTACTGTGGATTTAGTTTCTTTAAGGAATGTGGTTTTTAACTGAAATACAAACATTCATTTTATAAAGAAAGATTACTGTTACCAAAAAGGATTGTTTTTTCTCGTAATTTATTATAAAATTAATTTTGATGATTACTTTTGAATCTGGTAAAACTAATACCGAGACCCAACAGGTAAGGAGGAAACTATATTATGAAAGGTTATTACCATATTATAACATATGGATGTCAAATGAATGAACATGACTCGGAAAGATTAGCTGGTCAACTCAGAGAACTGGGCTATTCGTATATAGATGATTATACCAAAGCGGATATCATTCTCTTAAATACATGTTGTGTTCGTGAGAATGCAGAATTAAAGGTATTTGGAAAAGTAGGAGAGTTAAAATCTCTCAAGCGTGAAAATCCTGAATTAATTATTGGTATTGCTGGTTGTATGATGCAGCAGGAAACTGTGGTAGAAGAGTTGATGCGAAAATATCCCCATGTAGATTTGATCTTTGGAACTCACAATATTCATCAACTGGGTAATCTAATCAACCGTGTTTTGGAAAAACATCAACGTGTAGTAGATATCTGGGATGAGTGGAAAGAATTAATTCCGGAATTACCATCTGAGCGTAAATCACCTTTCCAGGCATGGGTATCTATTATTTTAGGTTGTAATAATTTCTGTACATACTGTATCGTCCCTTATGTTCGTGGTCGGGAACGGAGCAGACCAATGGAGGAGATTGTAAATGAGGTGCAGCGGTTAGTTGCCGATGGTGTAATTGAGATCACACTTCTGGGTCAGAATGTGAACTCCTATGGAAAAGATTTTACAGAACAGCAGATAGATTTTGCAGATCTTTTACAAGAATTAGATAAAATTGAAGGTTTAGAACGGATTAGATACATGACTTCCCATCCCAGGGATTTCTCCGATAAACTAATTGAAACCATCAGGGATACTCGAAAGGTTTGTGAACACTTTCATCTACCGGTTCAATCTGGTTCTACCCGGATTATGAAGAAGATGAATCGCGGTTATACTCAGAATGCGTATCTGGAATTGATTCAGAAGATTAGAAGAGAGGTCCCTAATTCAAGTATTACTACAGACTTTATTGTCGGTTTTCCGGGAGAAAGTGAAGAAGATTTTGCTGAAACATTAAAATTAGTGGATTTGGTAGGTTTTGATGCTGCATACACATTCATTTATTCACAACGTACGGGTACTCCAGCTGCGGAATATAAAGAACAGGTTCCCGATGAGGTTAAAAAAGAACGCCTTCAGCGATTGATGGATCTGCAGGCTGAGAAGAGTTTGCAGCAGAATCTAAAACTGATGAATCAGGTTGTGGAAGTTTTAGTCGAAGGAGAGAGTAAAAGTAATTCAAATCGTTTTCAGGGACGAACCAGAACTAATAAACTAGTGTTATTTGACAAAGGAAATAAGGATTTGACAGGAAAATTAGTTGATGTGCAGGTTAACAAAGTTCAGAGTTGGAATCTATATGGAGAAATGGTTTAGAGATTAAAAAAATAATTTATAGGAGGTAATTGTAAATGAGAGAGGTAAATAGGAAATGGTTTAGAATAGTGCTAGTTAGTATATTCCTACTACTTGCTATAGCTACTACTGCTTTTGCAGATTTAAAGACTGTCAATCTGGATATTGAAAAAGTACTGCAGATGAATGCAGATAAGATCATCTATAACGAGAATGGTAGTAAATTTGCTATTCTCTTAAAGGAGAACATAGCAACCAAAAAGAAAAAATATGGGATTTATTTATATGATTTTATCCAGGGTACATGGACCAGAGGTCCCGAATTGTCTTCAGGTTATCCGGGTGATTTGGAACCATTAGTGTTTAACAAAGATGGGAGTAGATTAGCTTTTCGGTTAGGGGAAGATTTGTTAGTGCTGGATACGATGACTAATAAGATTACCCATCAATTAAAAGGAGTAGGTTCTTCAACTCAGGCAGCTTTTTCCCCAGATGATAGATATGTAGCTTTTTTGATGATGGCTGAATGGGAGGTTCCTACTAGTCTTTTTCTTTTTGATTTGACAGCAGAAGAGGAGAACGCACAGTTAATTCCGGGTGTAATATATGAGGGTGAGTTCAGTGCGGCTGGTCCTTTGAGTTGGACTAATGATAGTACAGGTATTTATTTTATCGAAGAGTTTACCTGGGGAACCATTAATTCTAAAGGTATCTTAAAAAAATATGACCTGACTAGTAACCGGGTTAGCGAAGTTTACAATATTAAAGCTCCTACGACAAGAGTATCTCAATATTTTTTTAGTCCCAACGGAGAATACCGTGCTTTAGTAATGAGAGATCTGGATGAGAACCTGGTCAACAGTCGTTATGGGCTCTTAATTCAAAAAGATGGTCAGTTCGTCTATGGAGCACAATTTCAGAATTGGCGTGATAGCATTGAGACAGAGGTGACAGATTATTTATCAACAGCAGGTTGGGTAGGGAATGGATTTTTCTACTGGATAAATCATAATGAAACAGGTTCAACCTTATATTTATATAGTATTGAAGATGACGAACTGGCTGAAAAAAGTTATTCAGAGCAGATACATTTGACTCCTGCAGGAATTTTGCTCAAAATGGTGAAAGAGTAAAAATTAATTGCGAGATGGATAACAAAGAGGCAGCTCTTTTTGAAGAAGTGAATTTAAAGACATCAACAGCAAAAACAGGGCTGTATTACGATGGTTTTTCATAAAGCATCGTAATACAGCCCTGTTCATCTAATAACTTATTTGTCATTTAAAGAGGATTGAGAAGTGAAGTTCTCCCACTCAGTTATGGCTTTTTCAATTGTTGTAACTTTGACATTAGATTCCTGCAGTAAGTGCAAAATTTGTTCAAATTGGTCTGGGGGACAGAAATATTCATTGCCACCCTCGGCGATCTCGTGAAAGACTAGAATTAACCAGGAATTGTCTGCCCTGGCTTGTTTAATCCAGTGTTTGATATCTACAATTAGAGTATCTTTTAAGACTACCTGCACATGTTGTTCTGGTTGGATTGGTGAGTCAAAGATAATCAATTCTTTAGCTCTGGCAGCTTTGTAGTTTTGGCTGACCAGTAATGCTACATACTGATCCCAGACAGTCATAGGACTACAGAAAAAAGCGTTATCCAAAGTTAATAGTCCATCACCAATTAACACATTACGGGAACCTACAACTTCATCATATAAGGTAGCCTGATCTAGTTTACGTAAATCAGGATGGGTTCGACTATGTGATCCAATCTCCCAACCAGCGTCTTTCATTAATTTGATCTGATCTAAAGTCATATGTTTTGGACGGTCAATGAGGTTAGTTGGAAGAAACATTGTTCCTACATAACCATACTTCTCCATCAGAGGGAAAGCATTGGTATAAATGCCTTGATAACCATCATCAAAATGTAACATTACCAAAAGAGGACTTTCTTCTTGCTTTGAAAGACTGATACTCTGGGCATTGATTGGCCAGGTCAGTAAAATACTAAGGATAAGGCTAGCAATAATTAATTTGGGGATTGCTAATACAGTGATATTCTTCATATTTAACCTCCGTTTTGCTATGTATTTCCTCCTCTAAATATATCAGATTATGGAATTCTGATATACATTCATAGTATCATTCGTCTTCTTACCCCTTTTTTCCTGCTTTTTTGTGAAAAGTAAACTCTTCTCTTTGAACTTTATTTCTGCAGCGACCTATGATATAATTATTTGTTAGAAACGTAAATTGCAAAGGGGTGCATTAATTTGAGCCAGATGACACCGATGATGCAACAATATAGTGCAATCAAGCGAAAATATATGGATTGTATTCTTTTTTTCCGGATGGGGGACTTTTATGAGATGTTTAATGAAGATGCTAAGACTGCATCCCGGGAATTAGAGATTACTTTAACTTCCAGAAATAAAGGTAGTGGGGATAAGACGCCAATGGCTGGAGTGCCCCATCATTCTGCCGATACATATATTGCTCAATTGGTAAAAAAGGGATATAAAGTAGCTATTTGCGAACAGTTGGAATCTCCCGAGGAGGCACAAGGCATAGTCAAAAGAGATGTGGTCAGGGTTATCACTCCTGGTACAGTGATGGACAATCTAACTTTACAGGAAGATCAGAATAATTATTTGGGGGTGCTTGTTCTTTACCAGAATAGAATTGGTTTTGCCTATGTGGATATCTCTACCGGTGAATTTGCTGTAACCGAGATGGAATGGGAATTGGGTAAAGTAATTGACGAGATATCCAGGGTGTTACCTACAGAATTAATTATCTCACAGGAGCTTAATGATCATCCGGAACTGACCAGTTTTCTTCGAGAGCAGCTAAAAGTTGTGATCAATTATCTGGAAGATAGATTTGATTATAAAAAAGCTTATCAGAGTTTGCTCCAGCATTTTGAAACCAGGACTCTCCATGGGTTTGGTTGTGAAGAGTTAAAAGCCGGAATTATTGCTGCTGGAGCGGCTATAGATTTTTTGAATCGAACTCAGAAAAGGAGTCTGGGTCATATTAATCGACTGACTACGTATATGACTCAGGAATTTATGATTTTGGATGCTGCCACTAGACGAAATCTGGAGTTAACGTCTACTTTAAGAGATGGACGGAGACGGGGAAGTCTTTTGGGTGTCCTTGATCGAACCATTACCGCTATGGGAGGGCGTAAACTGAAACAGTGGATTAATCAACCACTGTTGGAACAGACTTTGATCGAACAGAGATTAGAAGCAGTTACGGAATTAATCGATCATCTTTATGAATTGGAGTCCATTCGCGATGTTTTGAAAAATATTTATGATATTGAACGTCTGTTAAGTAGGATCGTTTATGGATCAGCTAATGCCAGAGATCTAGTTGCTTTAAAACAATCTTTGAGTTATCTCCCACAGATTAAGGAATTGTTAGGGAACTTCCAGATCCCGTTGGTTAAAAATTTACGTTCAAGATTAGATTTACTTAGTGATATTACTGAGTTAATTGATAACTCGATTGCTGATGATCCACCAACAGGTCTAAAGGATGGTGGGCTGATCAAAGCAGATTTTAATGCTGATTTAGACAAGATTAGAGATGCGGCCACCAATGGTAAAGAATGGATCGCCCGTCTGGAACGTCAGGAGAAAGAAAGGACAGGGATCAAATCTTTAAAAGTAGGGTTTAACAAAGTTTTTGGATACTATCTAGAAGTTACTAAAGCAAACCTAAGCCTGGTTCCTGATGATTATATTCGTAAACAGACTCTGGCCAATGCTGAGCGTTTTATTACCCCTGATTTAAAGGAGAAGGAATCTTTGATTCTGGGATCTGAGGAGAAGAGTGTGGCTTTAGAATATGAGTTATTTGTTCAGATAAGAGAGCAGGTGGCCCGGGCTACACAGAGAATTCAAATCAGTGCCTGGGTGCTTTCTGAGGTAGATGTCTTATGTTCTCTGGGTATCGTAGCGATTGAGAATAATTATTGTCGTCCCCTGATAAAACCAGATGATGAGATAATGATTATTAAAGGTCGTCATCCGGTAGTTGAGGATATGCTAAAAGATCCTTTTATCCCCAATGACACATTTTTAGATGGGGAGGCATCTAGATTTGCAATTATTACTGGGCCCAATATGTCGGGTAAATCGACCTATATGCGGCAGGTAGCTTTGATTGTTTTAATGGCTCAGATTGGTTCATATGTTCCCGCCGAAAAGGCAACCATTGGTCTGGTCGATCGGATTTTTACTCGAGTGGGAGCCAGTGATGATTTGACGACGGGGCAGAGTACCTTCATGGTAGAGATGAATGAAGTGGCCAATATCGTCCATCATGCTACCCATAAGAGTTTGATTATTCTTGATGAGGTAGGTAGGGGAACCAGTACTTATGATGGATTGAGTATTGCCTGGGCTGTAATTGAATATATTCATGATCGAGAGAGGATTGGAGCCAGAACCCTTTTTGCTACCCATTATCACGAGTTAACGGTTCTGGAAGATCAGTTAGCAGGTGTACGTAATTATAATATTGCAGTTGAAGAGAATGATGAAGATGGCGTTGTCTTTCGACATGAGATTATTCCGGGTTCTGCAGATCAAAGTTATGGGATTGAGGTAGCTCGCCTGGCTGGATTACCTAAAAGAATTTTGGAACGAGCTCAGGAGATTTTGATTAATTTAGAGGAAGGTAATACTGGTTCCATCTTGAGGGAGTTTGCTCAGATAGCTGTAGTTCGGGAGGATCAAGAGATGAATGACCAATCAGTAGCTGGCTCAAGAGCTAAAGATAAACAGGCTATCAGTACTGAGTCAGCCAGAACTTCAACTCAAGTCAACTCGATGGTTCAACAGTTATCTTTATTTGGAATGGAAGAACATCCTGTGGTGGAAAAATTGCGGGAATTGGATGTATTAGCTATGACTCCCATGGATGCGATGAATGTGTTATATCTGTTAAAGAAAGAGGTTGAAGGGAAGTGATTTGATGGCTTCAAAGATTGAGATTTTGGATAATTTGGTAGCCAATCAGATAGCTGCCGGTGAAGTGATCGAGAGACCTGCATCAGTGGTTAAGGAGTTGATTGAGAATTCTATAGATGCAGGAAGTACACGAATTCAGGTTGAGATTGAAGATGGTGGGCGGAAATTGATTAGGGTTCTGGACAATGGTGAGGGTATTGCAAAAGATGATGTAATCCTGGCCTTTGAACGCCATGCTACTAGCAAAATCAGAGAGGCTTCTGATTTATTTTCAATCCGAACCCTTGGTTTTCGCGGTGAAGCCTTGCCCAGTATAGCAGCGGTAAGTAAGGTTACTGTGAAGACCAGAACAGCAGAAGACACTGTTGGTAGTTTATTAAGGGTTGAAGGTGGAGAGTTAAGGGAACAGAAAGATGTAGGCATGGCGGTAGGAACTGATTTTACTGTGGAAGATATATTTTTTAATACTCCGGCAAGATATAAATATTTAAAGACCGTCACTACAGAGTTGGGTCAGATTAGTGATATCTTTAATCGGATTGCTCTGGCAGAACCTCAGATTGCAATGACCTTAACTCATAATGGAAAGTTGATTAGTCGAACTCCGGGAACAGACCGTTTGCAAGATACCATTTTGAGTATTTTTGGACGGGAGTTGGTGGATAGTTTGCTTCAGGTTGAGCATGAAGAGAGTTATGTTCAAGTTTCTGGATATATTACTGACCCTACGGTTCACCGTTCATCCCGTAAACATCAGGTTTTCTTTGTTAATGATCGCTATGTTAGAAGTAGTCTGTTAAGTAGGGGAGTAGATGATGGTTATGCTAATCTCTTACCTCCCAATAAATATCCAATAGTTTTTTTGTCTGTTAATATCAATCCTATCCATGTCGATGTCAATGTTCATCCAGCCAAATTTGAGGTCAAATTTAGCAGACCAGAGATAGTGATGGATACTGTGACAAAGGGAATTCGCAGGGCTTTGCTTGAAGCCAATCTTCTGCCAACTTTTAAACCGATAAAGAAGATTGTTGATAAACAGTCAAAATCTATTATTCAGGAAAAATCTCTCTTTGAGCAAGATCAAATAGAGGATTTTAATACTTCCATGTCTAATAGTATTCTAGATGACACTGGTGCTGAAGCAAGCATAGATGCAAGTCGGAGGACTGATGCAAGTGTTGGTGCTAGTACCAGTGTTGATAAAGAAATTACTTACTCTGAAGATGCTAGATCTGTATCTGAAAAATCGGGTGATACGCAATATGTCCAGAACTTATCAACCTCTGGAAGAGTAGCAGAGCGAATGAAGGATATGGATCATTTGCTTGAACATGCACAGCAAAAGAATTGGGATCCGCTTAAAGGAAGAGGTTTGGACTCTCAGGAGAAGGGTAATAGCTATTCAGGTGGTAAGAAATCCTTACCACTTAGTTCATCCCGCAGACAATATCCTGGTTCAGATCGTGAAGCGGCTGAATTTGCTGATAAGAACACTGATCAGCGAAGGGGTTCTGGTGAAGAAGTCCAGAAAGTTGACCAGAAGCTCAATAATCGGGGGAGCTTTATCGCTGAATTGCTACCCATTGGACAGATTCATCAAACATATATCATCGCCCAAGGAAAAGATGGATTTTACGTTCTTGACCAGCATGTGGTTCATGAACGGATACTATACGAAGAGTTAATGAAGACTTTCAGAACCCGGGGACTTCCATCACAGACGCTCTTGATTCCTTTGACGCTGGAATTGACTTTAAAAGAGATTCAAGCTATTCAGGAGAACAGTGCTCTTTTTGACAAATTAGGTTTTGCTGTTGAGCATTTTGGAGGTAATACGGTGATTATCAGAGCTGTGCCCGGGCAGATTGATGGTAGACCTGACAAAGATCTCTTTTTGGAGATTGTTGATCTGATTTTAGAAGATAAGAATGCGGGAGACCGTGCCGAACTTTACAAATATCTGATTACTACTCTTTCATGCAAAGGAGCGATAAAAGCTGGAGAACATCTAGAGCAGGGTGAGATGATCCGACTATTGCAGGAATTAAGTAAGACTGAGAACCCGTTGTTCTGTCCCCATGGGCGACCGATTCTTTTTCATATCTCAGAACACGATCTATTAAAAGCATTTCAGAGAATTTGATTAAATGGACTTAATTTAGTGCAAACTTTATGCAAGTTTTGTGAAAAAAGTGATATATTAATTGTAGAAGGCTTATCTTGATTAGGCGAATTCTCTTTGCAGGTCCTCTTTACAGATCACTGCCTATCAGGATTACATAAGTTGAATTCTGTTGGGATAATAGACGAGGTGGTGAAGGGGTGCAGCGGTTATTAATTATAGCAGGCCCTACAGCGGTAGGTAAGACTGATTTTTCACTTAAGTTGGCTAACGAGATAAAAGGTGAGATAATCTCTGCAGATTCTATGCAGATTTACAAAAAAATGAATATTGGTACAGCCAAACCTTCTGTTGAAGAGATGGCATTAGTTCCCCATCATATGGTTGATTGTATCTGGCCTGATGAGGAGTTTACTGTTGCAGATTATCAGGCTAGAGTCGAAAGTCTAATCTCTGAGATTAATGCTCGGGGATCGCTTCCAATGTTAGTTGGGGGAACGGGATTATATATTCAAGCTGTAACAGATGGTTTTATTTTCCCTGAAATGAAGACAGATTGGGAATTTCGTCAGGAGATGCAGCAATTGGCTAAAAATAAAGATACAGGAGCTGTGCATGATCGCTTGAGAGAAGTGGACCCTGAACTGGCAGAGAAGCTTCATCCTAACGATCTGCGAAGAGTTATTCGGGGTATAGAGGTTTTTCGACAGACAGGCAAGACCAGTACTTATTTTCAGAAGTTAGCTGATGAGAGACCTCCAAAATATGATACTATCAAAATTGGTCTAGTACGTGATCGGGAAGAATTATATCAAAGAATTAATCTACGGGTCGATTTAATGATAGAAGCAGGTCTGGTGGAGGAAGTAAAAAGTCTATTGACAGATGGTTATGCATCTGACTTAATTTCCATGCAAGGGTTAGGGTATAAGGAAATTGTGAGTTATTTACATGGAGAATATGACCTGGATGAAGCAGAGTATTTGCTAAAAAGAGATACGAGACACTTTGCCAAACGTCAGTTAACCTGGTTTAAGCGGGATAGAGAGATGATCTGGTTGAACCCTGGCGAATTGACTACTGAAGAGATGGTCTTCAGGGTGAAAAAAATTATTTTTGAGAGATGGTGTTGATCCCACAGATTGTATTATCTTGATCTGCTGGGATTTTTACCTGTAATTAATATTTATTTTCCGAAATGCATTGTTACTTACCAACATTAGTTTTTGGAAGGAGTATTGGAGAATGGAATATGAACGTAAAATGCAATCTCAAATTAATAGTTTTCACCAGGAAGTTGAAAAGCTTTATCCCTGGAATTATTGGGTAAGCATTACCGATGGAGCCTGGTTTGCTTTGGGAACAGGGTTTATCTCATTATATACTATCTTACCATTATTTGTTTTGAATCTAACTGACTCTAAAATATTAGTTAGTTCAGTCACGACCATCTCAGTTTTGGGGACCTACTTACCTCAGATTTTTATCGCAAATTATGTAGAAAAGGTTAAGAGTAAGAAGAAATTAACAGCGTTTTTTGGATTTTTTCAGCGAATTCCCTGGTTGGGGTTAAGTGTATTTATGTTGTTTTTGGTGGATCTTTCACCGGTCTGGTTGTTAACAGGGTTCTTTTTCTTTTTTGGAATGTACTCCTTTGCGGGTGGGTTTTGCATTCCGCCCTGGTTCGATTTGACGGTTAAAACTATCCCCAGCAATCATCGTGGAAGATATTTTGGCTATCGGAGTTTTGCCTGTGGAATAACCGAACTGATCGGGGCTGCTTTGGCGGGTTGGATTTTGCAGGCTCTGGTCTTTCCCAAAAGTTTTACTATATTGTTTGGTTTGACATTTGTGACAACAGGTATCTCTTATTTATTTTTGCTGCAGGTTAAAGAGCCAGATTATCCAATTGTCAAAAAACATGTTGGTCTGTGGGAATATCTGGGTTCATTACCCAGAGTCTTGAGTGAATTCAAAAACTTTCGCTTATATATTATAGCTGTGATTTTTTTACAATTTTATATTATGGGCAATGCTTTATATACAGCATCTGCACTGGACAGATTAGGTATGACCAGTGCACAGCAAGGAATGGCTGTGGGTACATTTACTGCTTTAATGTTGATTTTCCAGACGATTAGTTTTCCTATATGGGGACATTTAAGTGATCGAGTGGGGCATCGTCAGATTATTGCTCTCGCAGGTGGATTGAATTTCACTGCTGCAGTGTTGGCGTTTTTTGGTAATCAGTTATTTTTATACTGTCTGGTTTTTAGCTTCGCTGGGCTGGCTCAGGGAGCTAATCGAATTTCCCTTATGGCGATCATTCCAGAGTTTTGTTCGCCAGAGAATCGGCCAACTTTTATTGGTTTGACCAACTCCATATCTGGCTTGTCCATTACACTGGCATCTTTTTTGGGTGGGGTGCTGGCAGATATTTATAACTATCAGACTACCTTTTTATTGACAGGAATTGTGGTATTTTTGGGACTGGTGATCTTATTGAAATATGTCGAAGATCCCAGAAAATGCAGCGAATCTGCAGGAATCATTCATTAATCAGGTTTAAAAAAGAGGAAAATTTGACCTTAAAGGAGAATTTCTCTAGTTAGCAGAATTAAAAAAGGAGGTACTATTTTATGGTACTCAAACTGGATCGGGAACTTCTGTTAGGTAGCGCAACAGCACCATATCAGATAGAAGGTGGAGCTACCAATACCGATTGGCATCAATGGTGTCAGATTCCAGGGAAAATTAAGGATGGAACATCGGGCGAAATTGCCTGTGACCATTGGAATCGGATCGAAGAAGATGTTGAATTGTTGAGCAAAATGGGTCATCAGGTATACCGTTTTGGTATCGAATGGGCCAGAGTTCAACCCTCTGCTGGTGCTTTTGACGATGAAGCTTTAGAAAGATATAGATATGAGATCCAACTATTAAAGGATAAAGGTATTAAGCCGCTGGTTACTTTACACCATTTTGTCAACCCTGACTGGTTAATGGAGAAAGGTGGGTGGGAAGCAGCAGATGTGGCTGATCGTTTTGAAAGATATGTGCGTTATGTTGTAGACGGTTTGAAGGATCTGGTGGATGAATGGATTACGATCAATGAACCATTTGTGTATATGGTTAACGGTTATTTTTATGCGATTTGGCCGCCTGGAAAGAATGAACCATTCACTGGTTTTAAGGTTTTAAGAAATATGCTTCATGCCCATGTTAAGGCTTATGGGGTAATTCATCAGATTTATGAGGAACAGGGACAGGAAGTCAAAGTCGGGATAGCTCATCATATGCGGATATTTGATCCTCATAACAGTCGCAGTCCCCTTGATAAAATGAGTATTCGACTGGTCAATCGGATAGTAAATGATGTGGTTCTGGAAGGCATGCTGCATGGTAGATTGTTAGCTCCGGTGGGAACTGGTCAGCCGTGGGGTGAAGGACCATTCTGTGACTTTTTGGGATTGAATTATTATAGTCGTGACCTGATTAAATTTAGTTTTAATCCGAAGAATTTCTTTATGAAGATTCTCACTCATCCAACTAATCCCAAAAATGATCTGGGATGGGAGATTTATTCTGAAGGTTTATATCGTCTCCTTCAACGACTGGGTAGATATGATCTACCAATTTATATTACCGAAAACGGGATAGCAGATGGAACCGATAATCAGAGACCAGAGTTTATTATCAACCATCTGAAGGTTGTTCAAAGAGCCAGAGATGAAGGCATTCCTGTGGAACGTTATTATCATTGGGCAACTATGGATAACTTTGAATGGGCAGAAGGTTTAGAAGGCCGTTTTGGATTGGTGGAAGTGGATTATGCAACTCAGAAAAGAACAATTCGATCATCTGGTGCGATGTATGCGGAGATCTGCAAATCTCATGAGATTGCTGAAGAGATGATAAATAAATATGTAAAATAATTTGCTTTAAATTAAGACGAGGCATGCTGGTAGGATTTACTACCTGCTTGTCTTTTTTTATCGATATTTGGGATGGAGAATCTATAAATATTGTCGAAAAAACTATTTCTTTGTATAAAATATTAAAAATATTTTTGAATACGAAATAAAATAATTTAACAATTCACCCGAATAAAATTAAATATCTAAATAAATTAGTTAATTTTTTTTAAAAAATTAATAAAGAGGGGTTGACACTCTATACAAATCTGTATATAATAAAAATGTAAGATAGATTAAATAATAGAAATGGGGAAAATTAGATATATAGTTTATTTAATCTTAATTATGTTTTGGTTGCCAAAAATAGTTATGGAAGCTGAGACTAATTTCGTTATCTTTATTGCGTGACCCCCATCATGTAATAGATATAAAGAGTTACCCCCTCTCGTGTAACATAAAGTCCCGAATTTTCTGATTCGGGACTTTTTTTGATCGTTTTCTAATCGGATTAATATACCTTGACTAATCCATTTATTCTTTGATACACTTATTATTAGTGTTAAAAGGACAATTTAAAGAGGTGAATCCGGTGGAAAAGGAATCTAGATACAGAATTTATTCAGAATATTTACAAGGGAAATATGGTCAGAAAGTATATAAGTTGCCGATTAATCTGCCATTAACCTGTCCAAATCGAGATGGAACTCTGGGTAGCACAGGTTGTACCTTTTGTGGAGATGAGGCTGCAGGTTTTGAAAGCTTGTCAAATCAGTTGTCTGTAGCTGAACAGTTACATCAGAACATGGAATATATTAGAGAGAACTATCGTGCTCAGAAGTTTATTGCCTATTTTCAAAATTATACCAATACATATTTACCTTTGGAGGATTTTAAGAAGTATATCCGGGAAGCGTGTATCCCTGATATTGTGGAGATAGATATCTCAACTCGACCGGATTGTATTCATAATGCATATCTGGAAGAACTGGCCCGGGTGAGAAATGAGCTTAATGTAGAGGTTGGCATAGAATTGGGATTACAGACTGCTAATTATCATACACTTCTTTCGATTAAGCGTGGACACACACTGGCTGAATTCATTGATGCTGTTCAACGGATTCAGGAGTTTGGCTTTGAGATCTGCACTCACGTAATTTTAAATTTGCCGGGAGATACCAGGGAAGATACTATCGAAACTGCAAAAATCATATCTGCACTGGGGATTCAACATGTCAAAATTCATTCACTATATATTGTCAAAGATACACAGATGGCTGACGAATACGAAAAAGATCGGTTAGAGATGATTACAGTGGAGGAATATATAGAGAGAATGATTGTCTTTTTAGAATATCTGGACCCCAGGATTGTGATTCAACGGTTTTTGGGAAGAGCTCCCAGGGAACGGACTTTATTTTGCAATTGGGGTTATCATTGGGCTCAGATTAAAGCCAGGATGGATAGAATATTAGAAGAACGTGATTCACGCCAGGGGATTAAATTTCACTATCTTGGCGGAAAAGGAGTATTTCGATTCGTTGAATAGAGTGAACTCCTTCAGCTAAAGCTGAACTTCGGGGCTTCAGATGGGGATTCAACCCCACCTGAGGTAGAACAGGGTAGCTCCCACTGATAGAAGTGGGAGTCATAGAACTTAGATATAACTGGGGAATGTTATGAAAGTTTATGTCCTTTTATGGATTGGTATGATTGACTCTTAATTGCAAAAATCTCTCATCTGTGAAATAGGTGAGAGATTTTTGATCTTAACTAAATTTTTATGCTGTCACATTAACAATGATTCTGACATATAATAAAGAATTCATGACGAAAGGTCGCAAAAATTGCAGTTATTGTAAAAATTATATGAAGATTATGTTAATTAAAATATAAAAAATATTAAGTTTATACCTGCAAAAAATTAAAAATTTCAATATTTTTATTAATATTTTAGATAAATTTAACGTTAAAGAAGTTGACTTAACCACATTTCCTGCATATAATTAAAAGAGCAGGGATATAATAAGAAAAGACACACCATCATTGGTGAGTAGATAAAAGGAAAGTTATTTAGATTGGGAGGTGAACGAACTTGATGTTCATCGAGCATGAGTTAGCTAAAGAAATTATTAGGGAGAAATTAAAGCAGGCAGAAGATTATCGAAGAGCGAAAAGTATAAGATAGCCCAGAGTAGCGTGTAGTGAGTAGTGGGTCAGACGTCTATAAGGAGGAAATACTATGATGTTAGATCCGCAATTAATGGAAGAGAACAAAAGAGATGGAATTAAAAAATCCCCTATCCGTTGGAAAAATTAAAGATTGTTAGCAAAACTTTCAATAGAGAACAATAAGTTATTACTGCAAACTCAATTTAAAAAGTAAATGCTAACCCTCTAAAGCGTATCAGGTGATCATGTCTGGTGCGCTTTATTTTTTGATCTGATGCGCAAATTAGTATATTTGAAGTGCTGTTAGTCCGAAGAAGTGATTAATAGTGAAATAAATAATAACAGTAATTTTTGAGATTAACATAAAATCGCCCAGTTTTCGGGCGATTTTATGTTAATAGTTCGAAAATTATACCTCAACTTTCTTCCATTGTCCTTTTTTCCACAGATAGATAACATAGAAACATCGTAAAAACCAATCTATATTCATCGCTATCCAGGCACCTAAGAGTCCCCATCCCAGATAGACGACAAAGATATACGCTCCCAGAAGACGACCTACCCAGACTCCTACAATGGTGCTATATAATACTGGTTTTGTATAACCAGCTCCTCTCAGCGCTCCAGCTAAAACAAATTGAATTCCCATAGGAATTTGAGCCAGAGCTATAATTCTCAAATTACGGGCACCAAGCCGGATTAGTTCCTGAGCATTAGGATCAGAGGCTTTGGTATATAACCTGATTAATGTTTCAGGAAAGATGAGGAAAACAAGAGCCATACAGGCCATAATTGATATACCGAATTTTAATGATTCGATGCCACTCGCCTGAGCTTCTTGCGGTTTCTTCTCTCCAAGCTTTTGGCCTACCATGGTGGTGGCGGCAACTGAAAATCCCCAACCAGGCATGTAAGAGAGAGATTCTGCATTGATAGCAGTATTGTGAGCGGCAATAGCAACAGTCCCTAAAGAGTTAACGATTCTGGTATAAAACAATTGCCCTATCCGCAGTGCTGCCTGTTCTAATGCTGCAGGGATACCAATTTTGACGACTCTTTTCATCAAAGGCCAATCAAAATTAAGAAAATCCCGACGATTAAGTTTTAAGATAGTGTTTTTATAGCGAATAAGAATTAATAACAGGATAAAACCACAAATTCTAGCTATAGACGAAGCCAGAGCAGCACCAATGATCTCCATTCGTGGAAAAATCCAGAATCCAAATATTAAAAAATAATTGCCAAACATATTAATGACATTAATCAAACCATTTACGTACATTGGTGTTTTGGTATCACCTGCACCTCGCATAGCAGAGGAGATCACAGCAAATTGCCACTGGAGGAGTAAACCTGGAATCATCCATCGAATATAACCTGTACCTAATTTGACAATGGTAGAGTTTTCTGCACCCATCCAGGTCATAATGAAAGGGGCAATGAAGAAAAGTCCGATGCTCATAACTAAAGCCAGCATTGTTGCCCCGGCAACTGATTGATTAAAAGTACGGTTAGCCAGCTCATTATTTTTCTCACCGATAAAACGGGCAACTAAAGCTGTAGTACCAACACTTAATCCGTTAAAGATGACCATTGCTAACATTAGGGGTTGTAAAGTTATTCCGATGGCAGTTAAGGATTCAACTCCTACACGACCTACCATAATCATATCTGCAACTTCTACAAGGGTTACCAATCCTAACTCTAAAATAACTGGCCAGGCAAGTTTTAAAATATTCTGCCTGATAATATGTCGGGGTATCTCCTGTTCACTGGTTGTGTTGTGCTCCATTTTTTCATCTTCTGGAACTGTCCTGGCTTGCAATATTGGGTCACTCATTTTTAATGTCACCATCCTTATCTATTTCCTCCAATATTTATTACTGTTCGCACTCCGAAATAATAATCCTTCCTGTAAAAAATATTTTTTTTAAAAAAAATGTATACCAAAAGTTCCTCTTATTTTTAAAAGGTGGAAGTCCATCTAAACAGAAGATAGCATCCTGGCAAACTGAAAAAATTAGTATTACGAAATATTCTTTAAAAACTAAACAGGAAAAGACGTCCTTTTTGGCGAAGTAAAAGGTAGAATATTTCCAATGAGGAGGGAAGTACTGAGATGGATAAAAGAAAGATTCTAGCAAAGGATTTGTATAAAATTAGGTTTGTCAATGATCCCCAGATTTCACCTGCTGGTAATGAAGTATTATATGTTGTTAAAACGGTTGATCAGGAGAAGGAGTACACTTCGCAGATTTGGTTGGTAGATCACAAAGGGGAATCGGTACAGTTTACTAATACCACAAAAGTTGATACTACGCCCAGGTGGTCACCGATAGGAGATCAGATTGCTTTCATCTCTAATCGCAGTGGCGACAAGCAGATCTGGTTGGTAAATCGGCATGGTGGTGAAGCGAGACAGTTGACCTCTTTGCACAATGGAGCTAATGAACCAGTCTGGTCACCTGATGGGAAGCAGATAGCCTTTTTATCTCCAGTAGGTTCTAATGAAGAGCTAGATATTTTGTTACAAGAGAAGTCTCCAGAAGAACGAGAGAAGGAGAAGAAAGATAGGACTAATCAGGTTAGAGTAATAGATGATTTCAGATATAAATCGGATGACAGAGGATTTCTGGATGGTAAGAAGTCTCATATCTGGATTTTGAACCTGGCAACTGAAGAAATTGAAAGAGTTACTACTGACGAACGAAACTATTCTAGCCTGGTCTGGTCTATGGATGGTCAGAGTCTGATTGTCGCTGCTGAAGTAGATGAACCTGAGTATCATCCGGGAATGAGTAGAATCTGGTCGATTAATTTGCGGACGAGGGAAATGAAAAATCTATTAACTGGGGAGTTTTATGCTAATTCACCTAGCTGTTCACCTGACGGTACTAAGATTGCATTTTTTGGTCATCAAGGTGAGTACAAAGGGGCTACCTTAAGTCGAATTTGGATAATTAATCTCCAGAATGGCAGCATTAGAGCTTTGGCTAAAGATCGAGATTTGGGTGCAGGTGATTATGCCATGAGTGACATGCGTGCCGGTGGATCTAATCCGGGGCCAGTCTGGTCCTTTGATGGTCAGGCTATCTATGCAAAAGTTAGTCAACGGGGTAATACTGGTATATATCGGTTTGGGCTTGATGATTCGGTAGAAGAAGTTGTTGGTGGTCAACGGCAGATTTATGGGTTCAGTATGGATGTGGATAAGCAGTCGATTGCATTTACATATACCGATGCATTAAATCCTGGAGAAGTGGCTTTTTATGATTTGGCCAGTGGTCAGGAGACAGTTTTAACAGAGCTAAATGTTGAGCTTTTTGCAGAACTGGAACTGTCTGTACCTGAAGAGTTTAGTTTTAAAGGTGCAGATGGCTGGGAGATTCAGGGTTGGATAATGAAACCAGTTGGTTACCAGGATGGACAAAAATATCCATTGGTTTTAGAAGTACATGGTGGCCCCCATGCCATGTATTCTAACTCTTTCTTTCAAGAGTTTCAGTTATTGGCTGCTCATGGGTATGGAGTGGTCTATTGTAATCCACGAGGTAGTCAGGGATATGGTCAGAAGTTTGTGGATGCAGTTCGTGGTGACTATGGTGGAAATGACTATGCTGACCTGATGGCTTGTGTGGATTATGTATTGGAGAATTGGGATTGGATTGACCATGGGAGATTAGGTGTCACAGGAGGTAGTTACGGTGGATTTATGACTAACTGGATTGTCGGTCATACCGATCGATTTAAAGCTGCTGTTACCCAGCGCAGTATTGCGAACTGGATTAGTTTTGCCGGTGTAAGTGATATTGGATTTTTCTTTGCAGATTGGGAACATAAGTTGAATTTCCTCCAGGACTATCAGGAGTTGATGCGAGTTTCACCGATTTCTTATGTACAAGAGATGAAAACACCTCTGTTGATCATTCATTCTGAGCACGATTTTCGCTGCCCAGTGGAACAGGCGGAACAGTTGTTCATCGCCCTGAAGCAATTACGCCAGACTGTTCGCTTGTCAATCTTCCCGGGATCTAATCATAATCTGTCCCGTAATGGTAAAGCTGAACTGCGGGTTGAGAGATTGAATCAGATTGCTGACTGGTTTGATCGCTATTTATAAGAGAAGTCTCTAAAGTTATTATGCATTACTGCGAAAGGTAAGAATAACTTACCTTTCGCAGTAATGCTAAGATCCTTCCGTCATTCTGGCTTCATACTCTGTGGGAAGAACTGGCTTCTATCATCTTTGGTTCCGGGCACTTTTTACAGCCGCTTTGGGGACAAAAAAGTTTTCTCACTATAGGTTTAGCTTCTTTCCGGATAGATTATCTGAAGAGAGACCTAATAATATATCGGAAGTCAAAAGTTTCTCAGGTAGAGGCGGGAGAATTGCCATAATTGGTAGTTCCCCGTTTAGTTTTTTTATGAGCTGAAGCTGTATGATCTATTTATGAAGGGAATTATTTATATTTTGTCGAAGTATAATTGGGAATCTACAAAGAAGAGCTTTATCCAGGAGGAGTTGTAAACTTATGAGTATTCTAAAAAACGATTGGGCTCCACTACTGGCTCAGGAGTTTGAACAACCGTATTACCTTAAGTTAAGACAATTTTTGATCCAGGAATATCGGACAAAAACTATCTACCCTGACATGTACGATATCTTCAACGCATTGCATTATACTCCATATGCGGATACTAAAGTAGTTATATTAGGACAAGACCCATATCATGGTCCCAATCAGGCCCATGGTTTGAGTTTTTCAGTAAAACCTGGGATTAACCCACCACCATCTCTGCAGAATATTTTTAAAGAGTTAAATACTGATCTGGGCTGTTCTATTCCCAACCACGGTCATTTAATACAATGGGCTAAACAAGGTGTAATGTTACTTAATGCAGTTTTGACGGTGCGTCGGGGTCAGGCTAATTCTCATAAAGGATTGGGATGGGAGAATTTTACAGATCAGGTTATCATTAAACTGAATCAGAGAGAAAAGCCTGTGGTCTTTATTCTCTGGGGTAGAAATGCACAAAATAAGGAAGTATTGATTACTTCACCGCAGCATTATATTATTAAATCCCCACATCCAAGTCCTTTTTCTGCAAATCGAGGATTTTTTGGAAGCCGACCTTTTTCTCGAACTAATCAATTTTTAAAGTCGATAGGTGATACAGAGATTGATTGGCAGATTAATAATCTGTGACACAAATGATTTTCATTAATTGGGACTATTGTTTGTACTTATTTTTTGTGGATAATGAGCTTTTTGAACTGTAGAGATAAATAATACATGTCAGGAAATTATAAACTGTCTAAACCTAACACCCTTCGGGGTGTTTTATCAATTTATTTTGTTAACAATTTAATAAATTAATGTTGTCTTATGACAGAGATCTATTTTATTTTATCCAAAATTAACAAATTGACTACCCCCTTATTAAAAATAAGGGGGTACTTGACTCAGTATCATTAACAACTTCATTTGGAAATTATGAAAATAATAGTTAGCATTGCAGGAGATAATTAATCAATTGACGAAAATAAGCAGAGGATTGAATGAACCCGATAAGCTAAAGCTGAACCTCGGGGCTTTAGATGGGGATTCAACCCCACCTGAAGTAGAATAAGGCAGCTCCCATTTATAGAAGTGGGAGTCATAGAACCTAGATCTAGAGTGTTCAGGTAATGGTAAAATAGTAGAATATTTTAGAAGTTTATTGAAAGGATGAGATCACATGAACGAGAATATTAGAGAATTGGAAGAGATAACTAAAGTATTGCTTAAATCTGAAGATAATTTTGGAGAACTAAAACAGGCTATAGATGACCTGGAGCAACTATTTTTGAGTGTAACTGAATTTGATGTTCATAACCCAGAGATTAGGGAAGATATTCATCTATCCACAGGTAAGGCAATTGGTCCGCTGTGGGCGGCAATGTGTGTAAAAGAAATTCTGCGAACGAAAAGGTTCATTAGTGGACTTTATCAGGGAATTAGAGCTGCTTTGGAGAGATTTACCAGCCCAATTCGGATACTTTATGCAGGAACCGGTCCCTTTGCTACACTGGCAATTCCGTTAACTACAGTGTTTTCGAGTGAAGAGATTCACTTTACTTTCCTGGATATAAATCCCAAAAGTATTCAATATGTGAAAAAGATTATTCGGGCTTTTGCAGCAGAAGAGTATGTTACCCAAATTGTTCAAGGTGATGCAACTGAGTTCAGGTCAGATCAGCCATTTCACCTGATTATTACAGAAACTATGCAAAATGCTTTACAAAAAGAGCCCCAGGTTAGTATAACCATGAATCTGGTACCTCAGATAGTTCCCGATGGGATTTTGATCCCCCAAAATATTATTGTTGAAGCTGCATTATTAAATCCTAAAAAGAATGATGAGCGAATTATGGGACTGACTGATTCGGAGAATTGCTACCATATTCTGGGTGAGATCTTTGAATTAAATAAAAATACTGCTCGGCAATTTTCATCATCTAATATCAATATTGGTGAGACCTCTTATTTTCCCGAGGTGGTGTTGGCTTTTCCTCAGGATGTATCCGCAGGATTCAGACAGTTATGTCTGCTAACAACAATTCAGGTATATGATGAAGTAATACTTAATCATTGGCAGTGTTCATTAAATTTACCCATGAAATTAATGGAGTTAGATTTGCATAACAGTAAACCAAATTGGCTAAGCTTTCAATACCTTTTAAGTGCAAAACCAGGTTTTAAATATTCTATTCTCTGACTGTAGACTCAGTATGAGTTAATACTCTTCTGATCTCCAGATATCATTAATCAAATTGGTCTGGATCAGTAATTTAGCTGGATCAACTTCCAGATAAGCGATTGGTTGATCTGTTTCTAACCAAAATCTACTATGTTTATTTTCGACCAACCGGGTATTAACAACTGCTAGTAATTCACCGTTAGCGTTGAAAGCTGCTACAGGAACCACAGCTCTCCCGGTGCCAATATTTCTAACAATACCTGCAGCAGCGTATGAGCTATTATTTTGAACGATTTCTACATCTTCGAGAACATAATCGGGTCTGACAACCCCATCAATCCAATCTTCAAAAAACCAGTTCAGGCTCTCTCCAAAAGAAGTTCTTAACTCTTCCCGTACGTTTTCAATATTCAGTTTTCCCCCCCAGTATTTATTAAAAAGAGCAGTCCAAAAACCTGTCATCTGTTCTTCTCCAAGAGCATAATCTAGAGTATAGAGAACCATTGCCGGACGGTCGTGAAGTAGATATGGGGCGTATGTACCAAATGTTTTCTCAGAATATCGAGAATCACTCAAAGGAATCAGCCATGCTGCATCATGCCATAGATGGTGAGGCTGCAATAAAGCCATGACAGCGATTCGAAATGATTTTGAGTACATACCATACTTATTAGCCAATGATTTAAATCCCATATAATGAGCCAGACCTTCTGAGAGCCAGGGTTCTTCAGCTCCAACATTTGCAGGAACAATTAGATGGAATACTTCATGAAAGATCGACAGGTCAATAACAGAAGAGTCTTGGTCCAGGTCAAATTTTTCTGGAAAAACAACCATATTAGGTTCTGCATTAGCGGATTCATTCGGGAATAACAATATGTTAAGAATCTCTGGGAATTGAATTTGATACTTCTGATAAAAATCTAAAGCTTCTTTAGAGGATCGTGCAATACGTTGAATTCTTGTCTCTTCATCTAATTGATTCTCCCGATAATAATATCTGATTCGAGTATCAGACAGTGTAGACTCACCAGTAGTAAAGGGGGCTGCGATTAGTACTGGTTCCTGGCCTCCACCCTGAACCTGATAATAAGTAAGATCATCTACAACCCACTCATTTTCGATACTTCCATCAGTTACCAGAACAAAATTGGATGGTAAACCTATCTTCATTCGGTAATTTAACTTAACTTGAACCAGGTCAGGATAGACTGGTAACCAGAAGATGGCAGGACGTAAAGAGATATATTCAGGGCAAATTATTGAATAATTCTTAGGATCAATTTTGGCGTAACCATAATATTTAATGATAATTCTATGTAAATCACCTTCTACCAGAGTATCTTCTGAAACCGTAATCATTAGTCGACTACCAATAGTGGACCAGTGGACTTTGTTACCATCAATTGTAGTGATCTCTTTAATCTCATTATCCATATATAAAAATATAAATGTGGAGTTAGTGTCTGGAATAAAATCTACAGTGGCTTTGATATCATATCGACTATTCGATATATCTATCTTTACGTCTAGATCACAATAAGGTATCTGAACAAATCCAGCCTCGACTCCATAACTAAACAGGATTAAAAATAAAAAAACTGAAAAGAACCTTTTCATACCCACTTATTATACCTCCTTTATAAAAATTTACAATTTAGGAAACCTCAATTTATTACATATCTTTCTCTAAGATATTGGAGAACTCCTTCAACTTAAATAAAAAAGTTATCAAGATTTACCTGTTAGTATACTTAAAGATTCAATAATTATTTTTTTCTATAGAAAATCACATTAAATAATAACTTTTATTTGTAGAATTTATTTAGATAGTTGGAAATAATTTAAAGGAATTGTGGCTGTATATGTCGAAATATATGGTAAAATGCTTCGTAAGAGGAATTAAGTGTGGTTTAATTAAGAATTTATGGAGCACCAACAGACAGAGGCATAAATGCAAATAGCAAATTTGGAGGTGAGCATATGACCACACCATGGTGGAAAACAGGGGTAAATTATGAGATCTATCCTAGAAGTTTTCAGGATACAGATGGTGATGGAGTGGGAGATCTCAAGGGTATTATTCAACATTTAGATTATCTTAACGATGGAACCCCCAATTCTCTGGGAGTAGATGCCATCTGGCTAACTCCATTTTATCCTTCACCATTTTACGATTTTGGTTATGATGTAAAAGATTATTGTGGAATAGACCCCATGTTTGGAACTATGGAAGATTTTGATACATTGATCGAAAAAGCTCATAAGCGAGGTATCAAAATCGTAATTGATTTAGTGTTTGATCATACTTCACATCGGCATCCCTGGTTTATCGAATCCAGATTATCTAAAGATAGTCCGAAAAGAGATTGGTATATCTGGAAAGATACTAGACCGAATAATTGGAAAGCTTTTTTTGGTGGTTCAGCCTGGACTTATGACAAAGAAACCGATCAGTATTATCTGCACTCTTTTCTACCAGAGCAACCTGATCTTAATTGGAGAAATCGGGATGTGCGGGAAGCTCTCTTTGATATTGTCCGTTTTTGGATGGATAAGGGGGTAGATGGATTTAGACTAGATGTGATTAATTTCATTTACAAAGATCGGGAGTATAGGTCTAACCCATTTTGTTTTGGGAGACGCCCATACGAGATGCAGCACCATATTTATGATCGAAATCAGCCCGAAGCTCATCAAGCATTACAGGAACTGCGTCAATTAGTGGATCTATATGGAGAAAAGATGTTAGTGGGCGAGATTGCTCTAGATAAAGGAGAAGATTCAACTGTTGCCTCAGCATTCTATGGCAAGAATAATGATGAATTACATCTGGCATTTAATTTTGAATTTTTGAACTGTTCGTGGAAAGCAAAGGCTTTTCGAAAAGCTGTGGATCTTTGGGAGAGTTCATTACCTCCCGGTGGTTGGCCAAACTATGTTTTGAGTAATCATGATATGCCGCGGCATTATAGTCGTTATGCCAGATGGGGGCACACTGAGAAAAGAGCTAAAATAGCAGCTATGATGTTATTAACCTTACGCGGGACACCATTTCTCTATTATGGAGAAGAGATTGGTATGCGAAATGTGAGGGTTCCTCGCTGGAAATTTCAGGACCCTGTAGGTAAGCGCTATTGGCCATTCCATCCTGGACGTGATGAAGAGAGAACGCCAATGCAGTGGAATACTAACGATAATGCTGGCTTTACTATAGGTCAACCCTGGCTACCATTGTCTAGAGACTATAAGAAAAACAATGTACAGAACCAATTAGCAGATCCAGATTCACTATTATCGTTTTATCGGAGATTAATCTGGTTACGTAAAAAAATCCCTACACTATTAACAGGGGATTATCGTGTGGTTGAGAACTCTGCAGACGATTATTGTTATACTTATTTGCGTGAAGACAAGGATGGTCGATATTTAATTGCTCTCAACTTTTCATCCAGAATACTGGATCTGAATTTAGCATCTGGTTTATCAGCTACAGGTCAACTTATTCTTTCGACACTAACTGCAGATCAAGATAATATCTGTTTAAATCCACTGAAGTTGTGTGGAAATGAAGGGATGTTGATTAAACTAAAGTAAATAATATACATAATCTTGTGATATGGCAAGCCAGAGAACTAATCTATGGCTTGCCATATTTTTAATTATTAACTGCTTTGAGAAGCAGTGAATTATAGATTCTTCTTAATGTAGGCAATAATTTGATACACAGGTTAGATTATTTATGAATTTGATATAACTCTGGATCAATATCTGTGACCATTGGTGATATTTCATCAATAGAGCAAAGATATAAGTAATGGAGTGCTCTGGTCATAGCTATATATAATAGTTTAATATCCAATTCTTTCTCTTCATATTTCACATCCAGGGTGATAATAAATACACAGTCAAACTCCAGACCTTTAGCCAGATATGACGGCATAATCATTATTCCGGAATGGTACTCAGTCATATCTTCACTGATTAGTAGAGGTCTGGCGTTTTTGGGATACTGATTATAAAGTTTCTTACATTCATCCATGGTTTTGCAGATGATGGCAATAGATTTCATCTCTTCAGTCTGGAGTTTTTTAGTTTCACTGATCAGAAATTTGACCAGTTCCTGTGGTGAATTATTTCTGATCAAATAAGGAAGTTGGCCATGTCGGATTATAGGTTTGGCCAAAAGAGTCTCATTATTACCTTTTTGATAGTGTTTGATCACCTCATTAGCAAGATTCATAATCTCAATGGTAGTTCGATAACTCTGTTCTAAGGTAGTGAAAGTAGACTCTGTTTTGGGAAAAATATTGGTGATTACTTCATCCCAATTCTTAATTGCTCTATAAGAATGGATACCTTGAGAGAGATCACCCATAATCGAAAAGGATTCTGTGTTGCTCAGTCTTTTCATCATATAAAATTGAAAGAGACTAAAGTCCTGGGCTTCATCGACAACCACATGGTTCAGCCGTAACCGTTTTCTAAATCCATAAAGTTTCAATTTAAGATATACAAGGGGTGCCAGATCTTCTAATTCGATCTGGATCGTCTCTCGCATAGACTTCGCCTGATTGGCAATGTATCCTAATAGTTGATCGGATAATTCTCCACCTGAGTAAATATCCAGAGTATCGGGGTCGGTTACTAATTGAGTATAGTAATCTAAGAGCTTGAGTTTGGGAAGTTTGTCTATATAGTCATCGACCAGTTTCTTTTGAGCTTTGGTTAATTCTTTGATCTTATGGTCTCTTTCCTCAGCTATTTTCAATACCTGTTGACGTTCTTCTTCGGTGACTGATGATTTGAGTGAGAAAATTTCGATAATATGATCTGCTCTGGCTTCTTCCCTGGCAATCAGTTCAGTGACACTTTTTTTAACAGCACGCTTTAAGCGAGTTCTTAGTTTGCTGGCACGTTTATAAATTGGATAGTATTTGTATTCAGATAGGAAAATGCTGCGAATCTCACTGGCTGGGACGACTACATTATTCCCAATTTTCAGATCTGATCTGGGTAGAAAGTTCTCTTCAATATCTTTAACGAACTTGTCAATAACTCTTTTAAAGAAGAGCGAACCTTTAAAACGTGCACTTTCCACCATTAGGGTCTGTTCTCTTTCCAGGTTATTCTTATTCACCAAATTTATCAGCATTTGATTAGTGTTTTTTAGTTTGAACTTACCACTCAGATGTTCTAACATAAAATCTATAAAAGTGGTCTGTTTAACATATTCTACACCTAATTCAGGTAAAACTTCTGAGATATAATTTAAGAAAAGTTGGTTAGGGGCAATAATCATAAAAGTGTCTGGATCAAACATGTTCGCGTAAGTATAGATCAGGTAGGCGATTCTGTGTAAGGCGATTGTGGTCTTACCACTACCTGCAACCCCCTGAACAATAAGAGGAGATTTGATACCAGCTCTGATAATTCGATTCTGTTCAGCCTGAATGGTTTCGGCAATGTCTTTGAGCCGGTTGTCAGCATTTGCTCCAAGAGCTTTCTGGAGTAGAGGGTCATTGGTTGTGATGTCAATGTCGAAGATATCCTGAAGTTCTCCATCTTCAGTAGTGTACTGGCGTTTGAGTGATAGCTCACCAGTTATCAGTTCTTCTTCATTGGTAACTCTGATGGGAACGGTATAACTGGAATCACCTAAACGTCCTTCATAATACAGTGTGGCAATGGGAGCACGCCAATCGATGATAATAACTTCGTTGTCTGTTTCCCGGGTTAGTCCAGTTTTTCCTACGTAGCAGACTTCCCTTGTGTCAGTACCTTCAGGAGTAAAATCAATTCGTGCAAAGTAAGGTTTTTCTTTTGTGCGAGTCAAACCTTTTAATTTTTCCGTGTAAAATTTGATCTGCTCCGTACCGGTCATTAACTCGATGTACGCTTGACTGCCTTCATCTGGATTATGCTTAAACTGTTTGAGAATTTCATTGGTGTCAGACCTTAATTTAGCCAATCGGTTAGCATAAGCACTTAAGGCAATCTCAACTTCTTCGTTAGTCATCTCCAATTTTGCCAATTCTTCTCGATAAGCGGGATGTTCTTTGAGCATAAATTCCCTCCTTTTTGAATTGGGACTGAGACATTTTTTAGACGACTTAAATATTATATTGGTTTTAGAATAATTTGTCAAGAGGTAATATGTACTAAGATCAATAATATTATTCCTATTTTTTATAAAGGGCTTGTATTTAGCATTGGATATGGAGGATTAAAGTTTGTATGGCTGTTTTGCACTACCCTTCCCTAAATAATTTCTGAACACTATAAAGGTCATAGATGCGTGTTATTCAGCATCTATGACCTTAGTTGAGAAGTGATCTATTTAATTTTTTGCTAGCTTAGAATACGGGGCGTTTCCAGACCAGTTTACCTTCGATAAAGGTTTTCTCGATTACACTGGTATATGTAAATGGTTCACCATTGAGAACGATAAAATCTGCATCTTTGGTAGGTTCCAGAGAGCCAACTCGATCAGCTATCCCTAAAGACTCAGCAGGATTAATTGTCATGGCTTTTAGGGTATCGTCAAAGCTTAAGCCATGTTTATAAGCTACTGCTCCATAAGCCAGGAAATGACGACAGTTAAGGAAAGGATGGTCGGTCATTAGGCAAACTTTGACTCCGTGTTTAGCTAGAATAGCTGGATTACGGTCGGTGAAATTAGCGGTCTCAACTTTGCCGCGGGACGATAAACCAGGCCCTACATGGGCGACGGCACCCTTATTACCCAAAAATTCCGCAATTAGATGACCATCAGTACAGTGCTCAATACTATAATTAATCCCAAACTCTTCACATAGTCTAATCGCAGTAACTATGTCATCATGACGGTGTGCATGGACTCGAAAAGGAATCTCACCTTTTAAAACCAGATAGGCGGGTTCAAGATTTAGGTCGATCTCAAAATATTCTCCCCTGGTTTTAGCTTCATCTTTTTTGATCATATATTCTCTAGCATTTTGAAAATAGTCTCTGATTAGGGCGGCAGTACCCATTCGGGTTGATGGAGAGTGTTTGAACTCTTTACCGTGAAGGCGTTTAGGGTTTTCTCCCAGAGCACCTTTTAGTCCAGTTGGATTTTTGATCACCATATCATCTATGATAATTCCTGCCGTTTTACACGAAAAACCTAGACCACCGATAGGATTACCCGATCCGGGAAGAATTTGTACAGTGGTAATTCCACCTTCTCTAGCACCTGCAAAGCTTCGCTGAAAAGGATTAACCGAATCGAGAGCATTAACTTTTCCCACAATAGGTTCAGGTATCTCATTGCCATCATATCCAGCTTTACCTTCACCATCTCCCCAGATTCCAATATGGGAGTGGGCATCAATTAATCCGGGTAATATGACTTTGCCAGTGTAGTCTACAATCTCTGCATTGGGAGCATCAATTGTCGAACCAATAGCTTCAATCTTACCTAGATCATTGATTAGAATCATCCCTGGATCGAGAATTGAACCAATCACAGGATATATTTTGGCACCTTTAATCAATAACATTATTCCACCTCCCGTGTAAAGACAATCTGACCATCAATAATGGTTATATCGGCAAAGGTTGTGAAATCTAGAGGATCATCTGACCAGATAACCAGATCAGCGTCTTTTCCCACTTCCAATGAACCGACTCTGCTCTGGATACCAATATGTTCTGCGGCTGTAAGGGTAATACTCTTCAAAGCAGCATCACGTTTCATGCCCCAACTAACAGCCAGACCAGCGGTTAAAATCAGATATTGACCGGCAACAACCGGATGATCTGTGGTTAATGTAAAGTCTACTTCCGCCTGAGACAGATAGACAGGGGTGCGAAAATCTCGATCTTTGTTTTCTACTTTTGAGCCATAATGCATGGTCGGTCCAATAGCATAGTGACCGGCATTCTCTTTTAAGAAATCAACTAAGAGATAGCCATCGGTGACATGTTCAAGAGTATACTGGAGATCAAATTCTTTGCAGATTCGGATGGCGGTTACAATATCATCGGCTCGATGACAGTGAATACGTAATGGAATCTCACCTTTGATCACCGGAATTAAAGCTTCAGATTCTTTATCAAATTTGGGTAAATCTTTCTCTGACTTAACTTGATTTTGTTTTTCTAAATATTGTCTGGCTTTTATTAATGCTTCTCGCAAAAGGGCAGCAGAACCCATTCTGGTAGAAGGAGTTTTGGGTTTCGCTGCATAGGGGCGTTTGGGATTCTCCCCAAGAGATGCTTTCATTCCACTGGGATTTAGAATAACTACATCGTCAACAATCGTGGTCTGTTTGCATTTGACTGCTACAGATGTTCCACCTATGATATTGCTGCTTCCGGGGAGAATATTAACTGTAGTGATTCCCGCCTCTCGGAAATCCTGGAATGCATCATCTAGCATATTTACTCCATCAATAGCCTGACACCAGGGAGTAATAGGATTAGTCGATTCATTAGTATCATTACCTTCCCAGCCAACTCCCTGTTCACTTATCCCGATATGGGTATGAGGTTCAATAATTCCCGGAGTTACTGTTCTGCCTTCCGCATTAATAATTTGTGCATCTTCTGGAATCTCTAATTCAGTTCCCAGGGCTTTGATAATACCGCCTTCCATTAGAATTTGACCATCTTCAATAATACCATGAGAGATGGTTTCTAAACGGGCATTGATTATTGCTAACATTTTATCCCTCCTTATTCTTTATCACATAATAATATACTTCGCGAAGCGAAATTACTCTTTATATAGAATTTCAACAGGTATTTAAAAAACTCCTCTTATTTTGAAAGGAAAAGATTGGAGTTTTTAGTGAAACTAGTTGGAGATTATCCTGATTTCCTGGAAAGCCGAGTAAATACGGTAAAATAGTTGTTCAGGTTGGTCTATCTTTTAGAGGATTTAAGGGCAAAAAAGAGAATTTATCTGTAGTGATATAGAAATGTGTGGATGTCGTTAAGTCAACCTATAGGGGTAAGTAACTGGTTTATTTCTTTTATTAGAAAGGTTGTTAGTTAGTTACTTTCTAAATTCAGAGAGGAGAAATTTAGATGAACGAATATTACAAAGCCTATTATCCAACTGAAATTGGTATTTTGGAGATTGCCGGAACAGAGGAAGGCATTGCATCGATTTCGTTTGTTAAGGAAGAAGATATGGAAGCCTCGATAAAGGTGCCGCCTATAATTCAGGAATGTGTGCAGCAGCTTACTGAATATTTTCGGGGCGAGAGAATAGAATTTACTGTTAAGCTTTTGTCTCAGCAGGGAACCGAATTTCAAACTAAAGTTTGGAATAAATTACAGGAGATTCCCTATGGGGTTACCTGGTCTTATCGGGATTTAGCGGAGGCTATTGGTAATATAAAAGCTGTCAGGGCAGTAGGGAATGCCAATAGTAAGAATCAATTATCCATAATTGTCCCCTGTCATCGGGTGATTGGAAGTAACGGGAAGCTAACAGGCTATGCAGGAGGATTATGGCGAAAGGAATGGTTATTAAAACATGAAGGGTGTTTGACTGATTAATTTAGTACTTCAACTCAAGCTTTGATTGTGATTGTTTTTATGTTTATGACTTTTGTGGAATAGTATTGTTTTAGTGGTAAATTAATTGAAAACTTTTTTGAAGGGGTGAGATACCAATGAAAGGTAATAATTGTAGAGTGAATGGGTTGTTCATTGTCGGATTAATTTTTCTTTTATTATCGGGCGTTGTTCAGGCTGAGGAAGTTTCAAAATCTTTAAACGTGCAGATAGGGGAGATGTTGAACCTGGGTATCGAGCCTGAGATACAGGAAGCAGCGTATGCAGGTGATCGGGTTATCTTATGGAAGGAAACGATGGCGACCGGTCTAGTGAAGAACTGGGGGTTAATTCTATATAACCATGGTCAACCGGGTGATTCGTGGTTTTATACAGGTCCACTGACCAATACTTTTTTGGAATTTCATCTATCATTCCATCAATTTACCGACGATGGACGAAAAGAGTTATGTGTAGTTGGTACCAATGGGTCAAATGATGGTTGGGCATATTTTTTCGTTTTTGATATATCTGATGCTGGAATAAGGTTATTATATGAGAGTGAGAGTAATAGCTGTGGTGCGAGTTACTTTGTGACTTCAGAGGAGATTTATAGTCAAGGCATGTTTTTGGATCTTGACCTGGATCAGATTGAAGAACTGTTTATCTATCATGAAGTTCATGGTTCATTGCCTCAAGGTCCCTGTTGGGTAGATATCTTCACCTGGGAAGATGGAGAATTTGTTCAGGTGAATGAGAGATACCCGGTTTTTTACATACCTTTCTTTGAAGAATTTCAAAAGGCAGCAGCAGAAGAAGAGAAGTTACCAATGGGTAATCATCGGATTTATTACGAATATATGGCTAAAATTTATCAGATTTGGGAAGAAGATTTGGGAGTTCAGGAAGCTTTACAAAAAGCTCTCTTGCCACCGATGGAGATGGGCAAAAAGATTGAACAATTACTAGCTATTAAAGGTTATACTGTTTATCAGTCCATAAGAGCAGATCTGGACAGTGTTTCCCCTGAAGATGCTATTGTCTGGGTCAAAGGTTCAGAAGAGAATCAGCAGGAGATCTGGGTGATCTCTCAAAAGAATGACCATGCTGCTGATCCTGTGATCCTACCTTTACCAATCAACTTTCTAACTACTCCTGTGGAGATTAGCTTTGTTACAGCCCCATTGATAATTCAACTTAATCGCAATCTCAATGGTACAAAGCCGGATTTGAGTTATTGTTATCGATATACTGGAGATAGTGTTTTTTTGGAAGGTCGAGAGGAGGTTAGTTTTACAGTTAATGGGCAGATTATTCATAGAATAATGGGGCAGATGTATAAAGAATTTAATTTGGTCGATCAGGAAGAGCTAATGTTTAATCTTCCGTTGATTGAAGCCCATCAAATAACAGAGACAATCAGGGTAGATGGTATTTTTTCAGAGAATATCTGGTCCAGAGTTCAGCCTGTTACTTTTCGACGAGACAATAATATCATTAGTGGGGTTACCGCCTGGAATGATGAAGAAGATCTTTCTTTTAGCTTACAAGCGGCTTATCAGGCTGAGGCTCTGTATTTAACTTTAAAAATAAAAGATGACATTCGAATATATTCTCAAAACTCAGAGCGCATTCTCCTCCAGAACCAGGATACACAAAATGATCATGTAGAAATCTGGCTGATGGAATCTGGTCAATTACGGCATTATAGTATCTTCATATTACCTATGCAAACTATGGTTGTTGAGTGGAGTGACGCTACAGCCATTGAACCTACTCGGCAAATTAAGGCTCAGTGGATGCCAGCATCTGATGGATATTGGATGGAATTGGAGATTAAGGGTCTTGATCTCTCGGAGGAGACTTGTTCGATAACCATAATTGTATCTGATATAGATGATGATTTACAGCAAATAGATCAAGCAACCATGTTGGGAACTTCTCAGTTCAGAGCAGAGATTAGAGAAACACTGGGAAGAATTTTGTTAAATTAATTTGTAAGTAATGAGGAGGTTTGAATTATTGTGGTAAAGGTAACCGAAGAAGCTCAAAACGAGTATGTAGATTTTAAAAAAGAGTATACAGAGTTAATTCATATCGGTGAAGAATTTATCAAAAAAAAGGTTTTTAAGGGGCATAAACTTGAGAAATACAATCAGGTGAAAGATGGGTTAGTTTATTATGTTTATCATCATTTCCCTGAATTATATGATAAATATTTTGTGGGGGAACCCAGGCTGCCGAAAATATCAATCTGGTATTATATCTTAAATGATGTTCTCTGGATATCTGATAAATTATTAAATCCTATCTGGTGGCCCAGATATGGGGAGAATATTGTTGAATATATGACGTATTATAATCAGAAACTAACCCAAATAGCAGAAGAATTAGTGCTTCTGGAAGAAGTGGTTGATGATCAGGAGTAGTAAAAAGTTTCCATAATTAGAGGAATTAGACCAGTTTATGTTGAAGAACTATATATCAGCTAATTTAATCGTGAAAGGGTGGATCTTAATGACCGATTTAAAAGTTAAGTTAACATTGCAAAGGGAGAAAGGCAGAGGGAAGATGGAACTGGAACATGGTCCAGTACTCCCATTAGCTGGAACAGTAGATGATTATGGAGTTGCTCCATATCAGATGCTGCTGGGAGCTTTAGGATATTGTTTATTCTGGACTCTCCGTGATATCCTGGTAAAACAGAAGGTAGAATTTGGTGAGATCGAAGTAACGGTTGATGGTGAAAAACGAAAAGAACAGATAGCTCATCTGGACTCGGCAAAAGTAGATTTTCTTATTGAGTCTGCTGAAGAAAATGAATCAAAAATTGAAAAAGCTGTGGAATTGGCTAAAAAATATTGTTCTGTATTCTATACATTAGAGAAAGTTGCTAAGATAGAGGTCACATACAAATTAAAATAAAAATTTTTTCACTGCTCTTCCAATTTGGAAGAGCGTTTTTAGATTATTTTTAAGATTATATGATAAATTTTGAAAGAAAAGCATCGGGTAAGCTAAGTCAATGATTTGGTACTAACTAAAATAGTATTTAGAGCTTTTTGATTGATGGGAAAGGGGAATGGTAAACATGGGTTGAGATAGAAACGAGATCACATAGGAATTAAAAGCATCGATTATATTCTCAGAGGACACAACAAATTTATTTTTAAACTATTTTTGCGTTTTTAAATCAACATCATACTAATTAGATTTCTTCTCGATGGAGGAATAGTAGTTGTTTTATCGAATTTCATTTATAGTAAAATTAGTTCTTCAAACTCTCTGAAGTAGGTAGTTTTGATGAGGACGGATTTTTGAACAGAGAGATGAGGGGGGAGAGATATGATTGGAACTGGGTGCAGAGGTAAGCATTTTGGAGATATTCCAGTAGAATACTCCATCCTTCCAATTGGTTTTTTAAACTTTCATAGAATAGAGGCGTCTGATGCCATTTCTTTGGTTGGGGCTAATCTGAAGTCTGAAGAATTTTTGAATTTGTCAATGGATGAGATTATAGATCTTCACTTAGAATATATAGATTTTGATAGTTTTTTTGTCAAAAAACTTAAAGAAGCTTTTGTTATTGAAGATGGATCTATTGAATTTATTTCTTCAATCTGTTGTACAAATCAATTATTTCATTGTACTCTTGTAAGAATGAATCAAGAGAGGATCGGCTGTTTTTTCTCAAATTCCCAACTTAATGATACTTTTGATCAAAATTTAACTGTTTCCAATAAGTTAGATAGTAGAATTTATAATGAACAGCAGAGTTTTAAGCATCTGTTTCATACTTTTTTTCATCATGTGCCTGTAGGCATTGTTTTGGTTGATCAGTTTGGTAAAATTGAAGATGTAAATAACTATTTTACAAATCTTTTCGGTTATACTGTTCAGGAGATAATTCATCGGAATATTGATAATTTTATTGTTCCAGATTATCTACTTGATGAAGGATCTGATCTGACGGAAAAAGCTTTGAATCGTGAGGTTATTAATTATCAGACAATACGTAAAACTAAAGAGGGTAAAGAACTATATGTCCTGATTCAGGCTGCACCAATTATTTTAAATGGGTGTCAGTTAGGTGTGTTTTTAATATACCAGGATTTTACCTCTCAACAGCAAGCTTTAGATCGGGTTAAGGTGACCGGACGTAAATTAGAAGAGTTACACAGAATAGTCCATCGGATGGATGCCTGTAAAGAAGAGAATCAGGTTTATCAGGTTACTGTGGAAGCTGCAGCCAATATTTTAAAACTAGATTCTTCTGTTATTGTTGCTCTTGAAAAAGATAAATTAGTTCCCCAGGCTGTCTCTGGAAATTTAAGTATTCTTGATTTTCCTACCATCTCTTCTACTGCAGGAGTTGTTGGTCTGGCCTTTCAGTCTGGAAAAACCATATATTATGGAGATGTGAGAGAGGTTGAGATTGCTAATAAGATTAGAGATGATTTTCGTGCAGTATTGACCATTCCGATCAGCGATATAGGTGTCTTTCAGGCGATTTCTACAGAAATTGATGCTTATTCTTCAGAAGATGTCAAACTGGCAGAATTATTGGTTGGACATACTGAAGAAGTGATTAGACGGATATCTTTGAAGAAACAGTTATATTATCAGGCAAATTACGATGCGTTAACAGGTCTGATCAACCGGCATTATTTCAATCAGCTGTTAGATCGAGAGGTTAATCGAGCGCAACAGTATAATTATGGAATCACCTTTTTGATGATAGATGTGGACAATTTCAAGAAGATCAATGATACATTGGGTCATTTGGCGGGAGATAAAGTTTTGCGTGATGTTGCAAAATTGATTCTGGAGAATGTTCGGGAATGTGATTATGTTGTTCGTTATGGTGGTGATGAGTTTTTAGTTATTATGACTCAGGTCGATTATTCTCAAAATCAGGAGAATGTAGATCGAGTAATTACAAGACTTCGGGATTCAGTTAAGGAGTGGTGTGAGGTACAGGAGGCGTTTCTGCGCTCTCTGTCCATAAGTATTGGTGCTGCTCATTGGAATCCGGAAGGTGCGATGTCAATTAAAGAAGTTCTTTATGAAGCTGATATCTGGATGTATTCGGACAAAAAGGAAGCCTCTGCCTGAGCAGAGGTTTTATTTTGCGGAATTAATTTAAATAAACTTATTATCTGAGGATTTTGGTGAATAGATGAGAAAAAAGTAGGTCAATTGTCTAAAGAATGCAAGAAATTCATTGATATTTTCGGCTATATGTTTTATAATTTACTTGGTAATGAATAATTTGAAAGGACGAAAAAGGTGATATATCCCAGAGTAAACTTTTTAAGCGGTAAGATGCAGGTAGGTAAAGCGGCAATTCTTTTATCTTTGACAAATAATCGTCAGGAGGAGGCTGAGATTAAAGCTTTTTTGAAAGAACGTTATGAGTTTAAATCAGTCGTTACTGAGGTTGGTGGAATTCTGCAGGATATTAAGGATAAAGTTGTTAAATCTGTGACCAGTGCAGCCTTGAATGCAGGTATCCTGGAGAAGAAGAGTACCCATATTCATCCTTTAATCCATGCTACGGTGGAAGCTGGGCGGGGAATGATGTTTGACCAACCGACTGATTCCAGTATTATGATGAAAGTAGCCATTGTTGTTGGTGAAGAATGGCTTGCCGTGGCTATGTATGGTGAGTCTGCTATTCATGTGATAACTAATCATGAGAGAGCAGGTTTAGGGATTATGCATCTTTGATGAGGACTAAATCCTTGTTGAACTAGTGACTTAGTGAGCGAAGTAGCGAGTAGTAAAGAAGGGGCTAGATTATTATAGCCTGAGAATTACGGGGCGAAGGTGGAGTTAATTTTCATCTTTTAGAGACATAGTGAAGTAGTGAAGCCTAGATTGGGATGTATATGACCAGTTCAGGCTTTTTTGTTTCCATTATTTGATAGTATATGTAAATTCTATACTAATTCGCGAATTATCCTGATAAAGAGTAGAGGCGAGGATGTATTATATTAGATGAGCGAGATGAATAAATATATTGATGGATAACTTTATTTATTCAGTAAGCAGAGGACTATTATCTGGGATATATGTTTTATAAATCACTATTTGTAGTAGGGATTTCAAAAGTATCAATTTACCAGTAAGAGATTGATAAATTTAAGGGGGAGAAAAAATGCTCGCTAGTGTACTCGAATTCTTTGAATCAACTGGTTATTGGAACATAAGTTGGGGTCAATTTGCTATGCTGATTGTATCATTTGTTCTATTATATTTGGCGATCAAGAAACAATATGAACCTTTGCTTTTATTACCAATTGCTTTTGGTATGCTGTTAGCTAACCTTCCATTAGCAGGTATAATGGATGGGCCAGCAAATAGTGAAGAAGTTGGAGGTTTGCTCTATTACTTGTATAAAGGAGTGAAGTTAGGGGTCTATCCACCATTAATCTTTTTAGGGGTTGGAGCTATGACTGACTTTGGTCCTTTGATCGCCAATCCCAAGACCTTACTTTTGGGAGCGGCAGCCCAGTTTGGTATCTTTTTTGCCTTAATGGGAGCCTTACTTTTAGGCTTTGATCTTAACCAGGCCAGTGCTATTGGTATCATCGGTGGTGCTGATGGTCCTACTGCGATCTTTTTAACAACACGTCTTGCTCCAAAATTGTTATCTCAAATTGCAGTAGCCGCTTACTCGTATATGGCATTAGTTCCGATAATTCAACCACCAATCATGCGATTTTTGACTACAAAGGAAGAGAGACAGGTTGTGATGAAAACCTTACGTCCTGTTTCGAAGACAGAGAAGATTCTTTTCCCAATAGTAGTAACTGTTCTTGTTGGACTCGCTTTACCTGCTGCTGTACCTTTATTAGGCTCACTGATGTTAGGTAATCTGATGCGTGAGTCAGGGGTTGTTGACCGTCTTTTGAAGACTGCCCAGAATGAGTTAATGAATATTGTGACTATCTTTTTGGGAGTTACTGTTGGTGCGACTGCCAATGCTCATGACTTTCTGGATTTGACTACTTTAAAGATAATTTTTCTCGGTTTACTTGCTTTTAGTTTTGGAACCGCTATGGGTGTTATTTTCGGCAAGATAATGCATCGTTTAACCAACGGTGAAGTCAATCCATTGATCGGCGCTGCTGGAGTATCAGCTGTTCCTATGGCTGCTAGAGTTGCCCAGAATGTTGGTCGTGAAGAGAATGATAAAAACTTTCTTTTGATGCATGCTATGGGACCAAATGTGGCTGGAGTAATCGGTTCTGCCATCGCAGCTGGAGTATTGTTAACAATGGCTGGATAAATTACGGTTTAGTGGTCATGGAGTGATAGATTTACTCTGTGACCTTTTTTATTTCAGATAATTATTACCAGATATTAAAGTTTCATTTATAAAAAAGTTACCGGGGAGGATGTCAAAAAGGGGTCAGCATAGGGGATGGCGAATCATCTATTAAAGACAAATTTTATTTGAGGGTGTGCGTATGAAAAAATATCAGGCAAACAGCATAGGTGATCTGTTTTATCATAAATTAGTGGCGAACTCATTTGAATTTACCGGTGTGATTCACTCAATATTTGCTAATGTGATTAATTTCCAATGGGATGGTGAATTATATACCATCGGTAAAGCTAAGATTGGAAATGGGCCATATACTGTTCTATTGCCAATCCTCAGTGAGGATTTAAATCTATGGCGATTAGAACCTGGCGAGCAGGTGAGAGGAGATCAACAGGGGATATTCCTGGGGAATCGGGTGTGGATCGATATCAGAGAGTTGGATATCTGGGAGAGTGATTGGGAAATTTGCCCTCAAATAGATATGAATAGTATTAGAACTCTGATCCCCTGGATCAGGGAGTTAATTATCCGTGAAGGAGATCTGACAGGTGTTGGGATGTTGGTTGAAATCTGGCAAGATTATTCACTATCCCCCGATCTGAGACGGGGAGATTTGAAATACCGACAGAAGATGGTTTTAAGAGAGGCAGCCCATGCCATTAAATTTCTCAGGCAGGGAATTTGGCAGAATCGAGAGTTGTTTACAACCGGCATTATCAAATTAGTTGGGCTTGGACCAGGGCTTACTCCTGCTGGCGATGATTTTTTGATTGGTTTTCTTATGACCTTTCAATATCTGGACACCGGGAGTCTGATTAAAGGATTTCGAAAGAAATTTCTGATAGATCCAGGAATTGATTCTGCTGAGTTTACAGAGATACTTAGAGATAGTACAAATCTAATCAGTGCAAAAGGCGTTCGGGCGGCTATTCTTGGGCGACCATCTCAACTGGTGCGAGAGGTGATTCAGAATATCTTTGCCGGAAGACGGATAGAGACTACTTTGAGTGTATTGCGTTTGATTGATCGGGGGATTACATCGGGAACAGATATATTAACGGGAATTGTGGTTGGATGTGACTGGTTTCTGGAGTTAAATCAAGATTTGCAGTTATCAGTTGAGCTGTGAAAAGAGAGATTAGATGACCAGAAAGATAATGATCAGACCAAATACATATTGTGAATGATTTGATAAAATTGAGGTTCATCTCCCGGAACCAGGATCGGAATAAAATAGATTTGGGAATCGGATTCTCCAGAAAGATGTAGGTATAGCTCAGGTTCTGTTTAGCTATTGATGAAGTGTTTTTTGCTGAGATGATGTAGGATAGTTAGGAGTGGAGAAGATGAAAAATACTAAACCGTTAAACGATGTTATAGTGCTTGATCTGACAAGGGTTCTGGCGGGGCCATATTGTACGATGATTCTGGCCGATTTAGGTGCTGAGGTGATCAAAGTTGAGCGTCCTGATGTGGGAGATGATTCCCGGGCATTTGGGCCATTTATTAATGGAAAGAGTGCATATTTTATTAGTTTGAATCGTGGTAAGAAGAGTATGGTTCTGAATTTGAAAATGGAGAAAGATCTAAAAGTATTCAAGGAACTGATCAAAAAAGTGGATGTCCTGGTGGAGAATTTTCGTCCCGGGACGATGGACAGATTGGGATTGGGGTATGAAGACTTGAAAGTTATTAATCCGCGTCTGATTTATGCTGCCTCTTCTGGATTTGGCCACAGTGGGCCATATTCTAAGAAAGCTGCTTATGATATGATTGTGCAGGCAGCTGGTGGGATGATGAGTATCACTGGACAGCCTGGTGGCCCACCTGTTAGAGTTGGAGCATCTATTGGTGATATAACTGCCGGTCTGTTTACTGCCATTGGGATCAATGCAGCTTTGTATCAACGCCAACAGACTGGAGTTGGTCAAAAGATCGATGTAGCGATGCTGGATGCCCAGGTTGCTATACTGGAGAACGCCATTGCCCGTTATATAGTGACTAAAGAACCACCAAAGCCTTTGGGGACACGTCATCCTTCGATCACGCCATTTGAGGCTTTTAAAGCCGCTGATGAATGGGTGATTATCGCTGTTGGTAATGATGCTCTCTGGGCCAGATTCTGTGAGTCAGTGAGGCGGGAAGAATTAATCGAAGATCCTGATTTTGCGACAAATGCCAAACGTACTGAGAACTACAGTAAACTAAAGCCGATTATGGATGAGATCATCGCCCAGAGAACCGCTGCAGAGTGGATAAGAGATCTGGATAAGGTCGGGATTCCTGTAGGACCGATTAATACTGTTGACAAATTGTTCACTGATCCGCAGGTGAAAGCTCGTCAGATGTTAGTAGAGGTAGATGATTCAGTAGCCGGTAGAGTGATTACGGCAGGTAATCCAATTAAGATGTCTTCTTTTGCCGATGAGAGCAGTCGGAAAGCAGCCCCGGAGCTTGGGGAACATACTGAGGAGATTGTACGCAGGTTTCTGGGTCAGGGTGAATGAGTGCTTCTGTCGAAGAGATGTGTTTTTAGTAGCGGATGAAGCTGTCAGTTTTTTGAGTGGGTAGTTGGTTCAGAAAGGAGTTATTGGTAATCTGAGTGATAATAGGGAGTATAGTATCTACACTTCAAAAGATATGACTGATCGGGAGGTGTAGATCTAAGAGTGAGAATTTGCTGCTGGTGGAGCGCAGCTTGCCAGCAAACTGCTTACGGGCTGTTGAATTTTTTCAACAGCCCGTAAGCAGTTTTAATAATATTGGGGAAATGTATCTAGCAAACCTTTGTCTGGAATAGTGAAACAAATTAAATTTTTGCACAATAAGCAACAAATACAAAATGATGTAAATAACACATAATAACAGGAAGGAAATAAAGAGATTAAATAGAATTATTACAGTAATTAACTGTACTATAAATAAGTAAAAAATAAAAATGTCAAAATTAAAGGAGATAGTGGGAAATATTAAAAAATGGAGGTGACAATCAATGATTAACAAGTTTTGGAATTTGCAGGGCTTAACTTATGAGACCATAACTAATCCTGACAATACTATGGAATATATGCCATCTGAACCACCTGGACATGGCGATGAAACATTTAAATTGGACTAAGATTATTGAGCACAATCTCCTGATAAGGAGGTGAAAATAATGCTTAATATCTGGAATTTGGATGACTTAACTTATGAAAATGTAACAGAGATCGATCACAATCAAAAATACATGCCAGTAGAACCTGGCGATATCTTTGAGAACTAGTTGTACATAACTTTGGAAATAGTGAGAAATTAAGCATAAAGGAGGTGGATATTAATGATTAACTCCTGGAATCTGGAAAATCTTAAGTATGAAGATGATCTGTCTGCTAACCTGTATTTGTTATATATGCCAATTGAAGATCCAATAGCTCCAATCGACAAGATTGCATGGTAGTAATTATTATTTATTAGAGTATTAGTTTGAAGTGTGCAATTCAATCTCACTATTTCCTTTAATGATTTTTTATCTTGATAAATACAAAATTTAAGGAGGCGTGCCAGAGAATGAGTGAAGTAAAATATTATCCACGGTTTGCAGTGTGGGAACTGACCAATCGGTGTAATGCTCGTTGTGTTCACTGTGGCTCTGAGTCTGGAGATTGTAGGGAGAATGAGTTGACTGAAAGTGAAGCATTACAACTCTGTGAAGAATTGGCAGAGTTGGGGTGCAAGCATATTGGTATAATTGGTGGTGAATTTTTCCTGAGCCCCTATTGGGAAGCTGTAACTAAAAGACTCATAGAGTTGGGAGTAGGAGTGGCACACCTTACCAATGGAGTATTATTGAACGACAAGAATATTGCTAAATTGCTGAATTTAAGAGTAGGAGCAATCTCTGTCAGCATTGATGGAATTGGCGAAACCCATGATTATTTACGGGGTGTTCCGGGGTTGTATGGTAAAGTAATCGAGAGTGTTCGTAAATCCAAGGCTGCAGGATTTCGGGTGGGAGTTAATACAGCCATTTCGAAACGGAATATTCATGAGATGCAAGAGCTTTTTGAAGTATTAACTGAGTTAGATATAAACTCCTGGCAATTACAGGGGGTTGAAGATTTTGGTCGGGCAAACGAGAATCCTGAACTGGCTCTGACAGCTGAAGATTTTTATGGTATAGCAAAACAGGTAGCTGAATGGCGTAAAGACACCAAAATTAGAATCGTCCTCGGTGATAATATCGGACACTTCACCCATTTTGATCCAATGGTTAGAGATAATCCGTTTACTGGCTGTATTGCGGGTAGATGGAATGTCGGGATTGAAGCCAATGGAAACATTCGGGGCTGTCTATCCATTCGGGGTGATGAGAATATAGTTGGTAATATTCGGGAGAGGTCATTAACCGACTTGTGGAATGACCCGAAAACTTTTATAGCATATCGGGAGAAGACAATGGATCTTATGGAAGGGTACTGTGCTGAATGTCAGTTTGCCAGAATCTGTCGGGCTGGATGTTCATCACTGGCCTATTCTCTGACTGGACATATCTATGAAAATCCACTTTGTTTACATAAATATGAGATTGAGAATGGCTTATGGCCTGATGAACTCTCTAAAAAAGAGGAAGCTATCTAACTGAAAATAAATCGGGAAATAGTGGGAAATATTCTGATTAAGGAGGTGATATTGTGATTAATAAATATTGGAATCTGGATGGTCTTAGTTATGAGAACAGCGCCGAACTGCGTAATGATCTGGACTATATGCCTGTAGAACCAGAGTATTAATTAATCGGGAGATTGCGCTGGTATGGGTATCTCACTATTTTTCAATTAGTCTAATGTTTATTAAAAAGTACAGAACTTTTTTCTGTGCTTTTTAATTGTACTATCCATATATTTCGTCAAAAATTTTGTGTGAAATAAAACATATCCCGAAAAATAATCATCCCAGGTTGACAGTGATAATTATTTTTCGGGATACCTGTTTTTATCTAAAAGATAAGTGGATTTTGCAGAATATCAGACGTAAGATTAGTCTTCTACAAGCAGCACTCCCACCAATCCTGGCCCGCTATGGACACCTGCTACTGGACTAATAGCTCCTCCATAGCAAACAGAGATAGCATTTGTTTCCCGGGCAAACTCTTCGGCAATCTGTTGTCCTTCTGCTTTTGCTGCACCACTCATGACAGATATCTGACATTTATTTTGAGCCAAAATATTCTGCCCAATCTCCTTCAAACGCTTTAGTGAACGTTTTCGCCCTCTGACTTTGTCGACTGTGTAATATTTACCATCAGATTCACCGATGGAGATGATGGGTTTAATATTTAAGATGTCTCCAATGGTTCCTACAACCCGTCCGATTCGTCCACCTTTGACTAAGTATTCAAGGGTTCCTACAACAAAGAAAAGATGCATTTTTTTCTTCATTATCGGAAATGCAGCAATTATCTCCTGAAAATCCTTCCCAGCCTGGATCATCTTTCCACATTCTTCGACCAAATATGCTTCACCCAGAGAGATGGATTTAGAGTCATAGACGTAGGATTGAATATTCGGATAGCTTTGACTTACCAGGGTAACTGCATTATGGATTCCGGAAAGACCAGAAGATAAGGTGACAATTATTGCATGGGTATAACCCTCTGTCTCTAGTCTTTTGTATAGATCATGCATGTCTTTCAATGAGGGTAATGCTGTGGTAGGTACTTCTATCTTTAGCCTGTCATACACATCTTCAGGGGTGATCTCGATTCCATCCACATACTCTCGATCCTTATAGATAATTTTAAAGGAGAGGACCTGGATATTATATTTTTCAATTATTTCTGGGCTCAGATCACTGGTAGAGTCTGTGATTAATGCAATCTTGCTCATCATATATTCCTCCTAAATTTTAAGTTTTGGAATCAAAGCCATTAATAGCGAAATCTTTATTCTTTAAAACGTTTTTGAATGGTAAAGCCCATTAATAATCCTAGAATGATTAAGAGTAAGCCCAGAAAATAGCCAAAGGTCTGGGAACTAACCAGATTTCTTACCAGAAAAATTGATCCAATTGCTCCTAATACTCCAACGGGTAGTAAAAACCATTCATTTTTGCTGCCAAAGAAATAGAACTGAAATAATCCAAAGGCAATAGCCAGGACAAAAATTGGCCATAACCTGGCAAGATAGACGAAATCGGTATATACTCCATGGAATAGAAGCACTCCACTGATGGTCAGGATTCCTCCTGGAATTAGCAGACTGAGGTTAGTTTTTCCCCGCATCGGATTGGTAAAATATGAAGCTTCAAAAGCAACTCCCGGTGCCAGGACAAAAATTGGCCAGAGATAACCCCAGGAGAAGTCAACTATTGATAATTGATTCAAAAAAATCATCACCCCGATAGCGATAAAAGAGAGTCCGATAACCTGAAAGAAACCAGGACCAATAGTTGCGAAAATAGCATTTAACATATTACGAATACTGGGGGCATCTTTAGCTAATTGAACCATAAATTCTGCTCGTACTTGTTTAGCAATATTTTTGGGATTTCCCAGAGAATCGGCTAATTCTTCTTCACTGCGTCCATCTTGAATACCGCCATTGAAATACTCCTCAAAATCATATAAGATATCATGAATCTCTTCAGATGGTATCCCCCGTAAGTTCTGTCTTAACTTAGTTAAGAATTCTTTTTTACGCATTATCATCCCACCTTTCGAGTAGCTTATTTACGCTTTTCACAAAAAAATACCATTCTTCTGATAGTTGATCTTTCATCTGAATTCCATTAGGAGTAAGTTTATAATATTTACGCGGCGGTCCTTCCTGTGATTCCTGAAGATATGTTGTTACATAGCCGTCATTCTTCAGGCGTCTGAGAAGTGGATAGATGGTACCTTCCGAGATGGCTATGGTCTTGGAGATATCATTAACCAGCTCATATCCATAATAGTTCTTACGTGCCAGTAAAGAAAGTACACAAAGTTCCAGAACGCCTTTCTTGAACTGTATATTCATGTCTTCACCGTCCTTTATTGGAGCATATCCGCTCTGCTAATCTGCTTATAGTATATCATCCAGTACTATATAATGCAAGGTACTAGAGAAATATTTTTATTTTGTTATAAGTGATAGTTAGTTATCTCAAATTGGAAATAAATATTTTGTATAAAAAATCACAAAATATTCAGTCAGTTATATCCTCGAAAATCTGTACTATTTGTCGAATAGTGTCATTAAATAAAGATTAATGTATAATTTGCTCCAAAAGATAAACCAAATACTAATTTTATAAATCTAAATGGAATTTCTAAATTATTATTAGCATATATTATTGTGGTATTGGGCAAATTCATAAAAATTCTTGATATACTTAGGAATTGTAGATACTTTAGTATTTTAACGCTATGCTTTAAGTTAAAAATGTGAGACTAAAATATAGAATATCAGATAAATTAAAAAATAATAATTGTATTAAATTAAATATTCTAAATATTTAGTCCAAAAACTAACTTTAATTTCTCATAGATGTTTCAAAAAATTATTTAATCTAAAAGCAGGAAGATGTCAAAACGTGTAGTATTATATATATATCAAATTTACTGTAAAAGCTAATTATTAGAGAAATCAAATACCCATTATATTTTGCACTATTTATAATAGTTTTCAAAACACTACCCATTAAAATCTAAAATATTATGTCAGTTTCTCTGCTGCTGAAGAGTTTGGAAGGAGGGAATTTTTAGTAAAGGCTTATGTGAAAGTGCACTCAAGAACAAAAGGAGGTAATTATCAATGTCAGTAATGATTGAAAATCTGAATTGGGAAGAGATTAACCCTCAACTGGATGCCTTATTAGAGGAATATCATGGCGATAAGTCTGCATTAATTGAGGTTCTGCACAAAGCCCAGGAGATTGTTGGCTATCTACCAGAACCAGTGCAAGAGAAGATTGCTGATGGGCTAAACGTATCTTTAAGTGATGTCTGCAGTGTTATCTCTTTTTATTCCCACTTTTCCACTAAACCAAAGGGTAAATATCATATAGCTCTCTGTCTGGGAACTGCATGTTATGTAAAAGGAGCACCGGATATTGTAGACAGATTGGAAAAAGAATTAAAACTAAAATCTGGAGATACCACAGATGATGGTTTATTCTCTTTAGAGATGGTTCGTTGTCTGGGAGCCTGTGGTTTAGGGCCAGTGATGACAATTAACGGTGAAGTTTATGGATTATTATCTCCGGATAAAGCTGTGACAACTTTGAAAGAGATTACTAAAGCATAGATCCAAGGGGGGGTGAAGTTATGAAGTCGATTAAAGATTTGCAAAAAATCAAGGAGCAGATGTTGGAAGAGATTCAGTTAAGGGAGAAAGATCCCGGTAACATCCAGGTAGAAGTGGGTATGGGTACTTGTGGGATTGCTTCCGGCGCCAGAGAGGTTATGCAGGCACTTTTAGATGAAGTAACTAAGCGGAATCTGACTAAAGTAAGGGTTGTCCAAACCGGTTGCATTGGTATGTGTGCGGAAGAACCATTGGTTATCATTAAGCAGCCTGGTAAAGAGGATGTAGTCTATGGTAATTTGGACGAGAATGCTGCTAGACAGATCGTTGTTCAACATCTGGTTAACGGTACACCTGCCCAGGAATGGGTAATCAACGAATAATCGAAGTAGGAGGTGAGTTGCATTGAAACTGTTTCGTAATCATATTTTAGTTTGTGCTGGTACCGGTTGTGAAGCTTCTGGTGGTTTAAAAGTTAGAAAAGGGTTGGTCGAGGAGATCAAAAAACGGGGATTAGAAGAAGAGATCAAAGTTGTTGAGACTGGATGCTTTGGTTTCTGTAAGTTTGGTCCGAATATGGTCATCTACCCGGAGGGAGTTTTTTATACAGCTGTCAAACCTCAGGATATTCCTGAATTGGTTGAGGAACATCTGATCAAAGGTCGGATAGTTGAACGGTTATTATTTAAAGAAGAATTGACCAAAGAGACTGGTGCTACTACTGATGAGATTAAGTTCTTTAAAAACCAGGTACGGATTGCATTGAGAAATTGTGGCCATATTAATCCAGAATCTATCGAAGAAGCTATTGCCCGGGATGTGTATTTTGGTATGGGTAAAGCTTTAACCGAGATGACTCCTGAAGACGTGGCTGATGTTATACACAAATCCGGTTTGCGCGGCCGTGGGGGCGGTGGTTTCCCTACAGGTCTAAAGTGGAAGTTTACAGCTAAAGAAGAGGCTGATCAAAAATATATTATCTGTAATGCTGATGAAGGAGACCCAGGTGCGTTCATGGACAGAAGTATCCTGGAAGGAGATCCTCACTCTGTAATTGAAGGTATGGTTCTCGGTGGCTATGCTACAGGTGCAACCAGAGGGTATGTATACTGTCGTGCAGAGTATCCATTGGCGGTAAAACGTCTGAAAAAAGCTATCAATGATGCCCGGGAAAATGGTCTTCTGGGTAAGAATATTTTTGAAAGTGGATTTGATTTTGACTTAGAAGTGCGTCTGGGTGCAGGTGCCTTTGTCTGTGGTGAAGAGACTGCATTAATGAACTCGATTGAGGGTAAACGTGGTGAACCAAGACCAAAGCCGCCATTCCCTTCTGTTAGTGGTCTTTGGGGTAAACCCAGTACTATTAATAACGTAGAAACTTTTGCTAATGTCGGTGCGATTATCAGAAACGGCTGGGAATGGTTCAGATCAATTGGAACTGAAAAGAGTCCCGGCACTAAAGTGTTCGCCTTAGCCGGTAAGATTAATAACAATGGTCTGGTTGAAGTACCAATGGGTACTAAACTGGGCGATGTTATCTTTGACATTGGTGGTGGTGTTCCTGCCGGTAAGAAGTTTAAGGCAGCCCAGACTGGCGGGCCATCAGGTGGATGTATTCCAGTTGAACATCTGAATGTTCCAATTGATTATGATTCCTTAATTGAGTTAGGGACGATGATGGGTTCTGGTGGTCTAATCGTTATGGATGACGATACCTGCATGGTTGACCTGGCCAAATACTTCCTGGAATTCGTCAAAGATGAATCCTGTGGTAAATGTACTGCCTGCCGGATTGGTGTCACCCGGATGTTGGAGGTTCTGGATCGGATTACTAAAGGTAAAGGTAAGTTGGAAGATATTGATCTACTAATCGAGATGGGAGAAGATATTAAATTGTCTGCTCTCTGTGGTCTAGGTCAGTCAGCTCCTAATCCAGTTTTGAGTACTATTAAGTATTTTAGACATGAATATGAACAGCATATTGTTGACAAATATTGTACAGCTTCTGTCTGTGCTACCTTGTTTAATTCTCCATGTCAGAATGCCTGTCCGGCAAATGTAGATATTCCAATCTATATTGATCTGATTAGAAAGGGTGACTATAAGGGCGCATATGAAGTGATTCGTGAAGAGAATCCACTGCCGCTGACCTGTGGGCGGGTTTGTAACCACCCCTGTGAGTTCAAGTGCAACCGTGCAAAGATGGATGAGCCTATTGCTATTCGTTCTCTGAAGCGTTTTGTTACTGACTATGTTCAAGCGAATGAAGGTCACTTACCGGTTCCCCAGGTTGCCCCGGCGAACGGTAAGACTGTTGCTATCGTGGGTTCTGGTCCTGCTGGTTTGACTGCTGCTTTCTATCTTAAACGTAAAGGGTATAATGTTACTGTTTACGAGTCTCTACCAGTGTTTGGTGGTATGTTGACAGTAGGTATTCCTGAATATCGACTGCCAAAAGCTTTGTTGGCAGAAGAGATTAATACAATTCAGGCTATGGGTGTGAATATGGTAGCCAATACTACTATTGGTAAGGATATAAGTCTGCAGGAACTTCATGGTAAATTCGACGCAGTATATGTTGCTGTTGGCGCCCATGTTGAGAAGAGCATGGGATTACCGGGTGAAGACTTAACAGGATTTATGACCGGTACTAATTATTTGCGTGATCTGGCTCTGGGTAAGAAGATTGATCTGACTGGTAAGAAAATTGTTGTGGTTGGTGGCGGTAATGTGGCCATGGATGCTGCCCGCTCCAGTCGTCGTCTGGGTGCAGAGAACGTAACTATCGTTTATCGACGCGATATTAAAGATATGCCAGCTATTCCTGAAGAGATTCATGAAGCTCAACACGAAGGAATTACCATTCTTTCAATGTGTAATCCAGTTAAAGTTGTTGGGGAAAAGGGTAAAGCTGTTGGAGTTGAATGTATTAAGATGCGTCCCGGCGACTTTGATCGTAGTGGTCGGAGAAGACCTGTTGAGATTGAAGGATCTAACTTTACTATTGAAGCAGATATCATTATACCGGCAATTGGTCAGGATATTGACGGCATGTACAATACTGGCAATGTCGTTGAAGCCAAATGGAACATGCCGGTTGTTGGTAAGAACTATATGACTAGCGTTGAAGGCATCTTCGCCGGTGGTGACTGTGTGACTGGTCCGGATACAGTGGTCAATGCAGTCAAAGCTGGTAAAGAAGCTGCCAGTGCGATAGATGAATATTTAGGTGGTAATGGTCAAGTTGTAAGTGATGCTTATGTGAAACGTGAGATCGCATACACCATCCTGGAGGAAGAATGCCCACGTGCAGGTATGCCTCTGCTTGATGATAGAGACCGTTTGTGCGGATTTACTGAAGTAGAACTAGGTTATGGACTTGATGCAGCACTCAAAGAAGCCGGTCGCTGTCTGCGGTGTGACGTCAAAGATAAGTAAAGGAGGGGTGAAAGGTGAAGCAGATCAATTTATGTATTGATGGAAAAGAAGTACAGGTTCCAGCAGGAACTACTATTCTGGCAGCCGCTGAGGTTGCAGGTAAAAAGATACCGACACTTTGTTTCTTAAAAGATATTAATGAGATTGGTGCCTGTCGAGTATGTCTTGTTGAAGTTGAAGGTGCCCGGACATTATCGGCTTCCTGTGTAACTCCTGTCTCTGAGGGCATGAAAGTACACACCAATTCTCCAAAAGTACGTCGAGCCCGCAGATTACAGGTGGAATTGTTACTCTCCGATCACGAGATGACCTGTCCAACCTGTATTCGGAATGGAAATTGTGAATTACAGCAGGTTGCAGAAGATTTAGGTATTCGGGATATTAGATTCACAGGTGGTAAGAAGAACAGTGCTCCTGTTGACAGATCTACTCCTTCTATTATTCGGGATCCACAAAAATGTATCCTCTGTCGGAGATGTGTTAGTGTGTGTACAGCTACCCAGACCGTAGAAGCTATTGCTGCTACTAATCGGGGTTTTGATACAGTTATTGCACCTGCCAATGGTAGAAGTCTGGCCGACTCTCCATGTGTTAAGTGTGGACAATGCGTTCTTGTTTGTCCAACAGGTGCGTTGATCGAGAGAGAATATGTTGAGGAAGTATGGGAAGCTTTAGGTGATCCTACTAAACATGTAGTTGTTCAGACCGCTCCAGCTACCAGAGTAGCCATTGGAGAGGAGTTTGGTTACGATCCAGGTAGCATTAACACTGGACAGATGGTAGCAGGATTACGGGCATTGGGATTTGACAAAGTCTTTGATACTGATTTTACAGCAGATTTGACCATTCTTGAAGAGGGTAATGAGTTGTTGCAGAGATTAAACAATGGTGGAACTCTACCGATGATCACTTCCTGTTCACCTGGTTGGATCAATTTTATTGAATTTTTCTACGGTGATGAACTGGATCATTTATCCACCTGTAAATCACCACAGCAGATGTTCGGTGCTCTGGTTAAATCTTACTATGCTGAAAAGTATGATCTTAATCCTGATGATATCATCTGTGTATCAATCATGCCATGTACTGCCAAGAAGTTCGAAGCTGGTCGTACTGAGATGAGTGTAACAGGTAATACTCCAGATGTGGATTATGTTCTGACTACCAGAGAATTGGCAAGAATGATCAAGCAGGCTGGCCTAAACTTTAATGAACTGCCTGAAGAAGAGTATGATGCTCCATTAGGAATCTCTACCGGTGCCGGTGTTATCTTCGGTGCTACTGGTGGTGTTATGGAAGCTGCTCTGAGAACAGTTTATGAAGTGGTTGTTGAAGAAGAACTGCCCAGTTTAGACTTTGAATTTGCCCGTGGTCTGGAAGGCGTTAAAGAGGCTGAGGTGGACTTAAAAGGTACTAAAGTTAAAGTTGCCATCGCTCACGGTCTGAGTAATGCCCGCAGACTTCTGGATCAGATCAAAGATGGTACTTCTCCCTATCACTTTATCGAAGTTATGTGTTGTCCTGGTGGATGTATCGGTGGTGGTGGTCAACCTATTCCAACCAATACTGAGATTCGTCAGAAGCGGATTGATGCCACTTATCAGGCAGACAGAGATATGCCACTTCGCAAGTCTCATGAGAATCCAGCTGTTACAACGCTGTACGAAGAGTATTTGGGTAAACCATTAGGTGAAAAATCGCATCATCTGCTGCATACTCATTATACTAAGCGGCGGAGAAAATAAAGCATATGATATAAAGAGTGCTTCTTGTTCAAAGGAGCACTCTTTTTTAATTTTGTAGGATGCTTCAAAATTAACTCCTTTTGTAGAAAAATACTATTGAAACAGCTCTAACAGTTTTGATGGGAGTTTAATAATTCAAATTATTGACATATGACTTAAAATAATTTATAATTAAATAAAAAACCAAATATAGTTAAATAAAAAAATAGTTTAATTAGAAAAGGAGGATCCGGTAACAATGAACTTAGCAAAAATAATATCGAATCTAACCCTTATTAAAAGAAGATTCTTTGCTGATAATTTAAAAACAGTATTAATAGTGGCAAGTATAACAAGCATTTTGATTACAATAATTATTGTGAGTGGAATTATTCTAACCAGAGGATATAATTATCGGGAATTTATGGAACATACTAATAATCGGATCGTTTATCTTCAACCTAAATCATCTGTTTCCAATTCTGTATTCTCACTTGCTCCGCTTACACGCTTTCAACATTTTAATTCTAATGAGAGCATAAATTTAACTGTGTCAGATCTGTTAGAAATAAAAAATGATGTTGATCTAATTAAGTATGGATGGATTTATAAGACAAAAAGTGGAATGGTATACTTTTTAGAAGAAATAAATGAAATCCAATTTTTTATGACCAATGCTGATTTTTTTCAGACATCAAAGGCAAATGTAATCAAAGGAAATTTTTTTATTGATCGGGATCTTGAAAATGGGGAAAAAATTGCGTTATTGGGAGTGGAACTTGCAGAATTATTATTTCATGATCAGAACCCTATTGGGTGTCATATTAGTACTTCCGAAGGAACTTTTGAAATTGTTGGAGTAATAAAATATGAAGTCAATGAGGATACAGAATCATTGTTTGGAAACATAGATTTAACAAGCTTAAATAAAAATATTATTATTCCCTATTCAAGTATAGATGATGTTTCGATTAATCAGATCTGTTTGCTGCCAGATAATAAAATTGATTTAATGAGTTTTGTAAGTTATATTGAAAACTATACTCAGAAAAAGTATGATAATAAAGTTGTTCTAACTGGTTCATTCAAGAGTTATAACGAAATAAAATATATTCAAAAAAATTTAACAGTGAGCTGTATTTTTATTGGAGTAATAATAATTATTATATCAATATTTAATATAGTTAATTTTAAATTATTTGAACTTCAAAATACCCAAAAGAGTAGAGGACTACTAAAATGTATTGGATTAAGTAATCTGGATCTATATTGGATCACTTTTCTTGAAAATGCAATATTTAGTTTCCTAAGTGCAATAATTACTATTGCTGTGATGCCATTTTTTGTTAATATGCTATCAGAAGTATTAGATATGCAGATCATTATACCGTATTATATTTATTATCTAGGTATTTTTAGTGTTTTCATGATAAATTTTCTTGTAGATGGTGCAATTGTATATGTGATTTCACAAGATTCTATTACTAAGCTATTTAAATAACCATTTTGGAGGTTAATATAATGTTTTTTATAACTTTGTATCGGAATTTCATCAAAAAAAAATATAGTAGTATTGTTCTAATAATACAGATTGCTTTGACTATGATAACGGTCTCAGTCATTATTGATTTCTTTATAATGTCACATGATTTTGCGACTGTTTTAACACCAGGTGAAAGATTTACTGTTGGAATCGGAGAAAAAATTGCTATTGCTCAGGATATTGAATATATAAAATATGATTATTCTCTTACCGGCAAAGATGTTTTAGATATGAAAAATTCTAATTCTAATATACTGGCCATCTCTCCATTAACAACAATACCAGTAGCTGTTTTAGATTATCAACATGAACAGTATATAACTAATTCTCCTGTAAAAGGTGTCAATGAACAATATATTAATATTCAAAATATCCGTATTAGAGATGGAAATTTTTTTCACAAAAAAGATATTGAGAATGTACATCCGGTGACGGTCATATCAAATCAATTGGCAGATATGTTGTTTAACGAGATGAATCCTATAGGAGAAAAGATTATGTTATACCGGGGTTCGAAGGTGGTAGGGACTCCACTCACATTAACAGTAATTGGTGTCTTCGAAATAAATAGCAAACTAAAAAATTATGCAAGTATGGAGCATATATTAATTCCTTATCCTCTGGTAAGATTTAATCCTGGGAGAATTAATATTTTTGATATTAAATATGAAAAATTGATTATTAGTTGTACTCCCGGTTTTGAAAATTCAGTTAAAAGTGACTTGTTGGTTTATTTGCGTGAAAGAACTGAAGATGAAAGTAAGATTTTTTTTGAAAAAAGTAGTTCAAGTATTTCTGAGATAGTTCTAATTAGCATATCTGATTTTACAAAATATCTTTCTGCCCTTAGTATTATAATAATTTTAATTAATTTTATTAGTCTTTTGAGTTTTTTAATGATGAGAATTTCCGATAATATGCGGAGATATGGCATAGAAATTTCTGTGGGATCAACAATTAAACGTATTAGATTAAATATTATGATGGAAATATTTTTATTGATGTTTATTGGGATTTTTATTGGAGGATTCTTTAGTATTTTTATTAATGGGGCAGTGATAGATGTATTCTTGAAAAGCACAGGTTTGCATATGTTTCTACAGATTGAGTATCATTACAGCATTCTTTCTGGATTGGAATCTGCATTGATTCTATTCGGAATGGGGTTGATTGTTTCCCTTTGTGTAACAAGACAAATAAAAAAAATTTCTCCCAGCATGATTATGCGATATTAGATTGAAGGAGGATGAAAAAAAGTATTAATATTAATTGTGTTTTTAGTTGTTGTTTTTAGTATATCAGTTCAGGCTGTTACTGATATTTGTCCTGAGTGTTATGTGTGGACGGTTACTGATACTGGTTATTATAATGGTTGTGTTATACTTACGTCTCTTTGGCTGAAAAAGCAGCATCAGTGCGTGGTTGGATGTAGAGTTGTATGTTGGATTCGGAGTATGAAATTGGATACTGTAAGTAGATGCACCCTTGTGTCCCTGGCTAATAAGTGATTAATTTTCTTTTTTCCTGATTTTTATATTATTAAGATTATTAGGAGGTTTTGAGGTGATTCGGTTAAAAAATATAACCAAAGAGTATACAAGTGGAAATAAAGTGATGACTGTCTTAGATAACATAAATATCGTTATTAATAGGCAAGATTTTCTTGCAATTATGGGTCCTAGTGGCTCTGGTAAGTCTACCTTATTACATATCTTAGGGTGTATAGAAGAACCGACATTGGGTGAATATTTTCTTGAAGACGTTGATGTTACTCTTCTAAATGATAAAGAACTATCTAGAATACGTAATGAACATTATGCATTTATATTTCAGCAGTATAATTTAATTCCAGAATTGAATGTAGTTGAAAATGTTATAATGCCTATGGTTTTTGCAGGTCACAGTTATACCAAAAGCAAGGAACGTGCTTACGAATTATTAAAAAAAGTAGAAATGGGCGATAGACTTAGAAACTTCCCAAATCAATTGTCTGGTGGAGAACAACAAAGGGTTGCAATAGCCAGGGCATTATCTAATGATCCAACTTTAATTTTAGCAGACGAACCAACTGGAAACTTATCTAGCCGAATGGGTTTAGAAATAATAGAGATATTAAAGGAATTGAATGTTGAAGGTGCTAGTATAGTTTTAGTTACTCATGATCATAGAGTAGCATCCCATGCAAAAAGATTGATATGCTTGATGGATGGTCAAATCAAAGATGATTTTAATATGACCGATACTTTTGATCTAGAAAGGTACATTGATTTCTAAGAATGATCAATTAAGTTATAATTTTTTTGCTATTTTTACTTTTCTTAATTTACTAGACTATGGTAAAATAAATAATATAAATCTTGGGTATATCATAACGGAGGTCAATATAGTGAAAACCAAAATCAACTATTTTATATTTTTTGGATTAGGTTTTATTTTTAATTATTTTGTTCAAGGAGTTGAAGGTCAAAATGTTACTTTTAGTAAAGTTCTACAATTTGCTATAGCTTATGGAGTTTTAACTGGATTAGCAAAAAAATTTAAAATCACTTTGGTAGAATATATATTCCTTGTTGTTGGATTAGTATCTGGGGGAATATTATTAATCTATTTATTTGGTTTTAAGCTTTGGTATATTTTTATTTTAGTAACAGCCCTAGCTATCGGTTTTCATACACAGGTTTTATTGAGAAAATCAAAATAGAATTAAAACGACATATTAAGAAAATTAAAAGGCCTTTCTTTTGTGAACTGTATCTTGTCCAGTAGACACAATAAAAAATGAAGTGATTTAAACAGCCTTGGTTCGAACTTCCATCGGACCAAGGCTGTTTAAGTTATTTTGTAATCTTTTATAGTTGTAAAAATACCTACAATCATCACCATTTTTCGCTGACAAAAGCAGCACATATAAAATATCTATAATCAGAAATACTGAGTAAATATGTAAAAAATATTATTTTCCTATTGAATTTTTATATGATGGATGATATAATTGTTACATAAAGTAAAATTTACGTATAGATTTTGCCAAAAAGATTAATCCAAAAGATAGGGGGTAAGGAAGATGGTGGAATCTGGGCTGGCATTGTCGCCAGCAAAATATTACGAGGAAGCTAAAATTATGTTGGGGAAGAGGGATATGGTAGAATTTGTCTCAAATATTTCTAGTGCGATTGTTCTTACTGGAAACAATAAGGAGATGTTAGCAAAAGCCACGTATTTAAGGTCAATCGGTTTAATGGAATTTAATCAGCACACGAAGGCAGTGGATAGTATTGATGAAGCTCTCAAGTACAATACTGGTGTAGATGTTTTGGAGTTGAAGAAATTGAAAGGTACTGCAAAAGGTTTTTTAGGATGTGTCAGTGAAGCTATAAGAATTTATCAAGAGCTTCTAAAGGAAACTACGGAGAAGATTGCGGTCGTGAGAATTTGTATTAATCTTGCCTGGGTGTATACAACATTGGATAGGGAAAATCATCATAAAGGGGGTCTTGATGAAGCAAAAAAATATCTGGATATGGCAATGCAATATTTTGACATTTTGCCGGATTTATTAAAAAGAAAAGTTTTAAATAACTACAGTGTTTATCATTTTTATCAAGGTGAGTATGAGAAGGCTATAAATGTTCTGAATGAAGCTTTAAAGTATGCTGAAGAAAGAGATTTGCCTAAGTTATATAATAATTTAGCTGAGGTTTATTTAAAATACTCTGAAGAAAAAGACTTTCATTCTTCTTTGATTCTGGAGTATTTGGATAAATCGGAGATTATTGCTGCAAAATTTGATGATAATATAGAGCTAGCGTTTTCTTTGTATGCAAGGGCAAAATTAGAGATCCAGGAAGAACAGATATTCTCTGCTTTAGATACATTGTATTTGGCTTTTGACCACTTTATTGACTCGGAGGCGTATTCTTATTCGTTAGAGGTCTTACTAAAAATTAATCAATTGGTCAGTGAGTCTAAAGCAAAATGTATAAAAACTATGCAAGAAAAATTGCATAATAAAGTTAGAAATAACTTATATTATGAAAAAAATGAAAAAGTGAGGGGAATATTATGAAAAAGGTTCTTTGTATGTTATGGGTGATACTTATTTTATTGGTGGGGAGCTCTATTGTTCTTGCTGACCCACATGGCGAGCCCGACACCGGTAGCTCTACTCAAGTAGTAATATTTGGTTAGCCTGGGCTTGATGAAGATTAATGTTGCCATCTGAAGCCCCGAGGTTTTAGCGTTAGCTGAATGAGTTCACTGCCAGAGCTAGCCTGTTTACGGCTAGCTCTGGATAAAGGAGGAAAGCTCGAAGATAATGAGAAGATCATCACCTTCTGAGAGTAGTTGATTTAAGATTATATTATTGCCTGAAGGCAATACTCGATGCAAAATATTGAAGAACTGGCACTCAGACCAGAAGAACTTAGGGTAATCAGATACATTTTTAACCCGGGAAAACTTTTGGGTTGTGGTCAAGTTGTGGTTTATTTTATAAATTCGTTCTAAAAATAAACTAAACAAGGCTGCTAAAAAAGTTAAAAAATCCCGATAATACTAGATTTATAATTTTTTAAATGATATAATAGTGCCAAAGAAATGCTATATTCAGTTAAAAATTTGTGGGTCAGGAGTTGATTATAGATTTATCTATAATTGTAATACTGTATGGAGAGGAGTCATCGGCGTCAGATAAAGGGGTTGTCTCAAAATGAGGCAACCCCTCTGCATTAGTCTTGTTCAATAATTGATCCCTGATAGGCCTGAAAGATAAATTGTTTGAGCTTTTTTCGGTCATTAATCATCCATTGAGAGATAAAATACCAGATGTAAGTTAAGACAAGCATCAGTAAAGGAATCCCGAATGGATAATAGTCACTGGTTGTCATTTCAGCAGGCGGAGCGATGAGAAAAGTTCTGATCGCAAAAAATAGAGTGACAACTAACAGAGGGATAGACCAGATCAGTAAGATCATCTTCTCGGCTCTATCCATTTTAAAGTAATATTTGACAATCGAGCCCTGTGGGCCTTCGGTAATATCTCCCCACATATTCGGTCGAAAAGCATAGCGGCGTCCAATACCATTTTTGATCATAAAGCGAAAGTTACGGTCTTTGACATATCCCGCAATCTCATAAGTTTTTTTGGCTGCAAAATCGAACCTATTGCGGGAAGCAAAAAAAGATTGTAATCTTTTGGCTGCCTGGGTGGGAGAGAGTCGAGTATGAAATTTGTTTGCCATAAAATCACCTACTATTATTTAAGGTATAGTTCCAGGTCTTTGACCAGAGCATCAGCTTTCAGATTTGAACCTGTATGAGTCAGAATTTTATCTTGCCAATCAATGGTTGCACCTGGTTGATAATAAACTTGGCGGACTTCAGCCAGTGCTTCTGGATGACCATGCAGACTGCCGTAACGTTGATTTAACGTATGATGAATCTGACTGGCGACGATGTCTGCTAAGACATAGTTTTGCCAATATACAGGATAATTAATAAACCAGGAGTCTGCTGCCCAACGTGGAGTATTATCCAGTGTGACTCCTAATACTTGATGATCCATTTCAGCCAGAATATGATCTGGATTCTGTGACAGATCTTCATAAATTTTATATTCGGCTAAAGCATTTGCAGTTCTTTCCCGCAGGTAGTGGAACCAGGGGGCGATTAATCTCTTTTGAATCGACAGACTGGTTTCAGAGTCAAACCCCATGTCCTTTAACCAGTCAGGATGTCGTGGTACATAACCGATCAATTCAGCCATGCCTTCACTGAGAATCCCACTGTCTCTTTTGAAGATAAAATGTTCCTGTTGATTATAAGCGCTATGTAAAGCATGCCCTAGTTCATGAAAAAGAGTACGGAAGTAGGTATGTCCATCGGCAGGATTAGCCAGAATCTTAATCTCTCCATCGGTAATCTTCATACAGAGACCATTATATGGGATATCTGTGAAGACGATCTGAATTCCCAGTTCTTTTAGGTCAGCATGATGGGCTTGACCCCAACGCTTTAATTGACCTTCGATCTTATCTTTGGGGAACAGATCAGGCTCAATACCTCCAACAGATTCTAAAAGATACATCAGATCCCAGGGATGAATCTCAGGGAGATCTAATTGGGCCTGCCCATCGCTTAAAACTCTGTGATAGATAGGGTCTGATGCTGTGGTCAAATCTGTCAACATACCTCTTACCTGGGGCAAAGTTAAACCTTCGAGTTGGAAGGTAAAATCTAAATAGTTTGCAAATCCTAAATCTCTGGCCAGATCATTGCGTAGGCGGATTAATTTGAGTAAGTCCGGAGCCAGAGTCTCAGATAAAGCTACTTTTCCTAACCAGGCTGCCTTTCGTAAATCGGCATCTGGAGAAGTGCGTAGAATATTTTTGATACTTCCCAGATCACTTTTTTCTCCAGCAACTGTGTATTGGTGGGTGATCATCACATCTCCCAATTCCTGAGTGAGAGCTCTGACCTCTGGATTGCGAATAACTGTGCTTTTGATCAACATCTTTTTCCAGAGGGACAGACGGCGCTGCAAGTTGGGGTCTTTAACCTGTTCATCCCATGTATTTACCAGTTCAGCAAAATTGGGATCGGAGATCTTCTGGCTAAATTCCATTTCTAATTCGTCAATTTCCGGGATTTTAACTTTATCCACCATTTTTTTGAATTGAAGCCTGCTCGTCTTTACTCGCAGATTATGAAGATCTTCTTCAAAGATATTTAAAAATTGTAGTAGTTCTGCTTCTGTGTGGATCTGTGACATCTGATGAATCATGTTGATTCCTCCTTTGTAAAAAACTTTTTATTTGGAGTGGACCAGTTTGACCACTTCCAGGATCTTTTGAATATCTTCCGGGTTAAGGTTACGGGTCTCCCAAAGGAGATTGGCACGCTCTTCAGATTTGAGGAGATCGAGTAGAATCTCTTTCTCCTTCTCATCCAGTCCCTGAAATAAGTCTTCCCCCAGAATATAGGAGATGGGAGTTTTATAGAATTGACAGAGCTGTTCCAGGGTTGACAAGGATGGCATGCGTTTGCCATTTTCTAAAAGTGAAAGATAGCCATTGGAGATGCCGAGTTCCTTTTCAAGATCCCGGGTTGAATATCCACATTTGAGTCTTACATTTTTTAAACGTTGCCCAATCCCTGTTGTTTTCACGGCTGCTACTCCTTTCCTTGATCATATACCCAGAGGTGTGATTAACTCTCTATTTGGTAATTCTTCATAAGCGAAGAAAATCCTGCTATTATAAAGGAAGATATTTCGTGTACCAAAATTTCATTTGAAGATACTTATTGAAATTGGTATCTTTTCCATAAAGATAACAGGAAAAATGGTCATTTTTGTTGAATAAGTACTAGGGTGAAATGGCTTTCAGGGTAGGCTTTTGCAGATAAGATCTGATCTATTTCGGGAAAGTCACTATCGCTGGTATCAAAATAGACTATCTGAACAAAGACTAGTAATAAGGTTAGTTACACAAGTTGAAATTGGAGAGATTCTAAAAGGAGGTTTTCAAAGAATGGAGTGGAATAAAGAGATTGGATTACAGGCTGTTCAGAGAATGCAGGAAAGAGCTTCATGCAGAGTATTTGCGGATAAACCTATTCCCGATGAGACCTTAAAAGAGGTGATTCAGACAGGGATTAGAGCAGCCAGTGGTGGGAATTTACAACCTTATTCGATAATTGTAGTCAAAGACAGGGAGAAGAATGTGCAGCTGGCTGAACTGTGTCATGGTCAGCAGTTTATGGGGAAAGCTCCTGTTAACCTGATCTTTTTGTTGGATCACTACAAATTGAGTAGAATAGCAGCTCTGGAAAAAGCCCCATTCACTTCTGATAAGAGTTATATGCCGTTTTTGATTGGGCTTGAAGATGTGATCTGTTGTGCCCAATCTATTGAAACCGCTGCCTGGCAGTTGGGTATCGGTTCGGTATACATCGGCACTGTGAATAATGCCGGAAGAGAGATTGCGAAGATTTATAATCTACCTCAATATACTTATCCTGTGGTGATTTTGACATTGGGATATCCCAAAGCTGAATTATCTTTGCGTCCCCGACTACCTTATGAGTTGACTGTTTTTGAGGAGTGCTATCCGAATTTTACCGATGAAGAGATTATAGCAGGTTATCGGGCTAAATATGGAGATAATCTCCGACCCTTCCCGGGGGCTGAATCAGCCAGAGAGAGGTGGTTGGAAAGATTTGAACAGGCTCTATTGACTACTTATTCTAAGGAAGAGACTGCAGAGATTCTGGAAGAAGTGGTTGACCGGGGTGGATTTGAGACATTCCAGTCCCTCTATGGACTCCATTATCACGCCGGAGAGATGTTGGAGAGTGGAAAAGAGATTATGGAGATGTTGAAAGAACAGGGTCTAGAGCCATTTTATATGCGAGATCATATGGGAGTTCAACCCCGTCTGAAGTAGAACAAGGCAGCTCCCGCTTATAGAAGTAGGAGTCATAGAACTTAGATATAAGGAGTGAGTTAGATGACAAATCTGTTAACACCTATTGCGATCAAGGGAATGTATCTTCGTAATCGAATTGTTCTGCCTCCGATGGCTACTGAGAAGGCGACTTCAGAGGGGATGGTAACCGATGAACTGATTGCCCATTATGTACGATATGCTAAAGCGGGGGTTGGTTTGATAATCTCTGAACATTCATATATATCACCCGAAGGAAAGAATAGCCCCCATCAGCTCAGTCTGGCAGATGATGGAGTGATAGAAGGCTTAAGTAGGTTGGCGAAAGCGATTCATCAGGCAGATGGTGCAGCCGGAATCCAGATCAACCACTGTGGTATGGCAGGTAAGCCCGCAATTATCGGACAGCCTGTAGGGCCATCGCCAATCTCAGATCCCCGTCGGGCAGGGGGAGAAACTGCACGGGAGTTGTCCAGAGAGGAGATCAAAAGATTGGTTAAAGCTTTTGCCCGGGCAGCTTTACGGGTGAAAGAAGCTGGCTTTAACATGGTAGAGATTCATTCAGCCCACGGTTATCTAATTAATCAATTTAATTCACCTCTGACCAATCAGCGGACAGACGAGTATGGTGGTTCTTTGGAGAAGAGGTTCACCTTTGCCCGCGAAGTTGTGCAGGCTGTTCGGACGGCAGTGGGAGCAGAATTTCCGATTCTTCTTCGTCTGGGAGCAGATGACTTAATCGATGGTGGGCTGGCTCTGGAAGATTCTAAGTTGATGATTCCGGATCTGGTGGAAGCAGGTGTGGATGTTGTGGATCTATCAGGTGGTCTGGGTGGTTATCGGTCTGATGGTCCGCAGGGTTATTTTACCTATTTGTCTGAAGGAATAAAACAGGTGATAGATGTGCCAGTGATTAATACTGGAGGAGTTCTGGATACTGAAGTAGCTAATCAGATAATCGTGGAAAATAAAGCTGATCTGGTGGGAGTTGGTCGGGCGATGCTCAAAGATTACTCCTGGGCAGAGAAGGCTATCAGAAAACTTTCTTAATAAGTAAAAATAACCATAGTGATGTAGGAAAGGAAGGGATTTGATGAGCGATGTAAAATCTTTAATTTATCGGGATGGGGAACTTAAGCTTCTGGATCAGCGAAAATTGCCAATAATTACTGAATTTATTAGTTGTCGTACGTATCAGGAGGTTGGTGAGTGTATTCGGGAGATGGTGGTGCGGGGTGCTCCAGCTATTGGAGCGACTGCTGCATATGGGATGGCCATCGGTGCTTTGACCAGTGAGACTCAGGAAGTAAGTAGTTTGAGAGAAGAACTGGAGGAGGCTGCAGAATATCTCCGGGGGACCAGACCTACGGCGGTCAATCTGTTTTGGGCAATTGAGCGAATGTTGAAAGTTGCTGAAAAGAATAGTCAGCTCAGTGTTGATGAGTTGAAGAATAAATTATTGGAGGAAGCCCACCAGATCGCTGATGATGATATTGAGATTAATCGTCGGATCGGTAGTTATGGTGAGAAGTTGATCGCAGTAGGTGATACTGTTCTGACCCACTGTAATGCGGGTGCTCTGGCGACTGTGGATTATGGTACTGCCCTGGGGGTTATTCGGGCTGCTCAGGAGGCTGGTAAGGAGATTAAGGTTTTTGCCGATGAGACCAGACCATATCTACAGGGGGCGAGACTCACTGCCTGGGAGATGGTTCAGGAACAGATTCCGGTTACTCTGATTACTGACAATATGGCAGGACATGCGATGAAGATTGGACGTATTCAGAAGATTGTTGTTGGAGCAGATCGAATTGCGGCAAATGGCGATACTGCGAATAAAATTGGTACATATTCTCTATCGGTTCTGGCTAAAGAGCATGGTATTCCTTTCTATATAGCAGCTCCAATCTCTACTTTTGATTTTACGATCAAAACAGGTGAGGAGATTCCAATTGAAGAACGGTCTTCACGGGAAGTTACACATGTTTTTGATGTACAGATTGCTCCTGAAGGTGTAGATGTATTTAATCCAGCATTTGACGTAACACCCCATGAGAATATTACTGCTATTATCACCGAATATGGTGTAATAGAGAACCCTGATGCTGAAAAGATAGCAGCATTGCGGAGTCAAATTGAAAAGGAGGTTTGAAGATTGAAAAGAGAATCTAAAGTAAGGGATATGAAGTTAGCTGGTGAGGGTCATCGTCGAATCGAATGGGTAAAGGAACATATGCCTGTTTTGAATGAGGTAAGAAGCATTTTTGAGAAAGAACAGCCATTTAAAGGTTTGACTGTGGCGATCTGTCTACATCTGGAGGCAAAGACTGCCTATCTGGCAAAAGTTATGCAGGCTGGTGGGGCTGATGTAGTGATCACTGGATCTAATCCTCTATCTACGCAAGATCCCGTGGCGGCAGCTCTGGTTGATGATGGGATCACTGTGTATGACTGGCACGGATGTACTGCAGAAGAGTATCATCAACAACTCCAATGGGTGTTGGATTGTCAACCAGATCTGTTAATTGATGATGGTGGCGATATGGTCCATATGTTACACACAGAGCGTCAGGAATTATTGGAAAAGATTCGTGGTGGTGCTGAAGAGACAACCACTGGAATTCATCGTCTGGTAGCGATGGATAAGTCCGGGGAGTTGAGATTTCCAATGGTTGCGGTAAATGATGCTTATTGTAAGTATTTATTTGATAACCGATATGGTACTGGTCAATCTACCTGGGATGGAATTATGCGGACAACCAATCTGGTTGTAGCGGGAACCAGTGTGGTTGTGGTAGGTTATGGCTGGTGTGGTAAAGGAATCGCCATGCGGGCCAAAGGTCTGGGGGCAAATGTTATAGTTACTGAGATCGACCCGATCAAAGCCAATGAAGCAATTATGGATGGTTTTAGAGTAATGCCAATGATTGAGGCAGCAAAAATTGGTGATTATTTTGTTACTGTAACAGGTAACATTAGTGTTATTCGTAAAGAGCATTTTGCGGTGATGAAAGATAAGGCGATCATGTGTAATGCAGGTCACTTCGATGTTGAGATTGACAAAAATGATCTGGGAGAGATGGCAGATAGCGTTAAAGAGGTTCGGCACAATATTGATGAGTATCTGCTGCCCGATGGTCGGAAATTGTATCTGTTGGCAGGCGGTCGTCTGGTTAATCTGGCTTCGGGTGATGGTCATCCGGCAGAGATTATGGATATGACTTTTGCTTTACAGGCGATGGCGATCAAAAATGTGAATGAGAATTACGCCAACCTGCAGGCTAAGGTTTACCCAGTACCTGCAGAGATTGATCAGAAGGTAGCGAATTTGCGGCTGAAATCTTTAGCAGTCAATATAGATCATCTCACTCCAGAACAAGAAAAATACCTGAATAGTTGGAAGGTTTAAGGGGGCTTTAGCCATGGGAAAACTATTAATTCACGGTGCTGATTTAATGACCATGTGTGAAGATACACCGATTATTCACGATAGTGCTGTGGTCATTGAACAGGATGAGTTTGTCTTTATCGGTGAAGAACAAGATCTACCGCAGGAGTGGACTTATGATCGGACTATTGAGGCTGCGGATCAGGTAATTATGCCCGGGATGATTAACACCCATAATCATGCAGCGATGATTTTGCTCAGAAGCTATGCCGATGATCTGCCATTAATGGAATGGTTGGAGCAGAAGATCTGGCCTATTGAGGCTAAGTTGACTGCCGAAGATGTGTACTGGGGGTCACTGGGTGCGATTGTGGAGATGATTAAATCGGGGACTACCTGTTTTGCCGATATGTATTTTTTTATGGATGAGACGGCGAAAGCGGTAGAAGAGTCGGGAATTCGGGGAGTCTTATCTCATGGAATGATAGGGGTTGGCCCTAATGGAGCGGATGATCTGAGGATAGCCCGTCAGTTCTGCCTGGATTGGGAAAAGAGAGCTGATGGACGGATTCAGACGATGCTAGGTCCCCATGCTCCATTTACCTGCCCGCCAGACTATCTGGGAAAGATTCTGGATATCGCAGGTGAGATTGATAAACCATTACATATTCATCTCAGTGAGACATTGTCTGAAGTGAAGGATATTCAAAAACAGTATGGGAAGACTCCGATTAAGTTGGTAGCTGAGGTGGGGTTGTTTGAGCATCCGGTATTGGCCGCTCACTGTGTTCACCTGAGTGATGAGGATTTTGAAATTCTGAAAGCAGCGAAAGCTCTGGGAATAGCCCATAATCCACAGAGTAATATGAAGCTGGCTTCGGGTATTGCTCCGGTTCAACGGATGTTGAAAGAGGGATTAGTTGTGGGGATTGGAACAGATGGGGCTTCCAGTAATAATAATTTGGATCTCTTAGAGGAGATGAGTACAGCAGCCCTGTTGGCGAAGATTGGTACCATGGATTCGACTGCATTACCTTCCGGAGAGTGTTTACGGATGGCGACTATCTACGGTGCTAAAGCACTGGGACAGGGTGAGCAGTTGGGTACTCTGGAGGTTGGGAAGAAAGCTGACCTGGTGATTTTAGATTTTAAGAAGCCGCATTTAGTTCCCCGGCATAATATTATGGCTCATACGGTGTATTCTGCCCAGTCGAGTGATATCATGACAGTAATTGTTAATGGGCAGATTGTGATGGAGAATCGGGAGTTAAAGACTGTGGATGAGGAACGGATTATGTTTGAAGTTGAGCGGTGTGCGGGAGAATTACTCAGGCGATGAATGATTATTTTCTCCGTTGTGTGAAGAAAACTGGTCTTAATTGAGAGACCAGTTTTCTGTTGTCTACCGGGAGAATTTACTGAAAAAAGATCTTATCCTATAAGGTCTGGGGGGGAATTTTGAGCTTAATTGAGGAGTTATTACGACAGCATTTGACAAAGTTCTGGGTAAAAATATGGTGAAATTTGTTGTAATATTAGATTGTCTCTGGAAAATTATTAGGAAATTATACTCATATATTATTCCTTGCCAGTATTTGGCGGATAATTTTACTTGTTGGGTGAAGGATATAAAACACGAATAGCGAATATTTTAGTATAGCAAAGTGTTTACAACTTTAGCGGTAAAAATGATAATATTTTTGGGTGAACGCAAATATAATTTAGCATGAGAGGTGTTTCGGGTGTTTCGGGTTGTAAAAGGTCTCCGTCTAAATAATTGAAATAGACCCAGCAGCGAGTATTGAGTAGGAGGTCTTAGAAGAAGGGAGAGTCCAATATGAAAAAGTTAATTTGTTCAACATGTGGAGTAGAGATTCAGGAGCAAGATGTATTAGGTATTGGGACATTTGATAAAAATATTGGGAAATTTGCTGGCTTAACGGTAGTTACTTTCCGCTGCTCTAATTGTCATCAAAAGGAATATCAGGTTGTAGACCATAACCCCTTCACTAAAACTAGCGAAATTAATGTTCATCCAGAATTGACTCCTGAGGAAGTAGTTCTGGTTCAGCGCGAGGCGAGTATTAGTTGTAATGACCAGGTAGATTTCTTTGAACAGATGAAAATGATTAAAACTGTTGATGAGTTTCTGGTAAAATGCAGCCAACATCGTTTTGAAAAGATGACCCATGTAGGTCAGGAGATTCAGACTCCGACTGATGTGTATAATTTATTTGTTAAGTATAATGGTCTGGATAAAAAACGGATGATGGTAGTTTTTCTGGATGAAGAAAGTAAATTGGTCTCCTGGGAGTTATTTGGTGAAGGCACTACTAAACGAATTAATTTTGATCCAAAAAATATTTTTCGCACAGCTTTATTGTTACCACAGCAGGTTTCTGTGATTCTGGCTCATAATCATTTTACCCATATTTCAACTCCTTCGAAAAAGGATATTCTTCGAACCAAGCGGTTGGTTAAAGCGGGAGAAATTTTGGGGATAGATTTTTTGGATCATGTGCTTATCCATCAGGAGGGTTATAAGAGTTTTGATCAATTGAATCTGATATAGTAAGCGACCTGTAGCGGGAGAGCTACAGGTTTTGTTTTTGGTTGGAAAGTTTGCCGGAAGATTATTTCTGATAGGCTTAAAGCATATAATTCTATGAAGAACTAAATTGTTCACTGGTTTAACGAATTTTTAATAAAAGGATTGATCTGGAGGATTGACAGCACCGGGCAGAGATGCTAAAATGAAAGTATCGACTGACCATTCGGTCGAGTCCTCAAAATCTTTGATATCTGGGAAGAATTTGTGAAATAAGTTGTAGGAAGGGAGGTAATTCAATGGTAGGACAACCCAACACTACTCGCGCTAGTATTTTGCAGGCAGCTTTAGAACTTTTCGCTGAAAAAGGATTTCACGAGACTTCTATGGCTTCTGTTGCTGAAAGGGCAGGAGTTGGGAAGGGAACTTTGTATTGGCATTTTTCAAGTAAAGATGAGATGTTTAGAACTGTATTAACTGAGAGAGGTGACATCTTCAATTCAGAGGTTGAGAAGCTGATGGAGAATGTGCAGCAGGGAGAAATGAAACCCGATCGGGCTTTGAGGGAATTTATCAGGATAAAGATGGTGTTAATTGTCGAAAATAAGGATTTGTCTCAGATATTTCTCAATAATATGCACTATACAGATAGGGAGATTAAAATGAAATTGCTGCAGATGAATAAGAAGATGATCGGTAGTGTTAAGGAGATTATTACTCTGGGTATTGAACAGGGTTTGTTTAATCCGGGACCGGCAAGGGAGATAGCAATAGCACTTATTGGGATGACTAATAGTCTGGGATCAGTGATTCTTCATGATGATGTTACTGATCCATCACAGATAACAGATTTTGCTTATAAATTGGTTTTACATGGGATATGTGGAAATATTGAAGGAGGGTCGAGCAGTGATTAGAAAAGGGTTACTGATCTTATTGACAATAATCCTGGTTATCTTCTCTGGGTGTGTAGTTCTGGGAGCAGATAATCAGTTAAGTTTTGAAGATGCGTTATGGTTGGCTTTGGAGAATAATGGGACTTTGCAAACCAGTGATCTGGATGTGGAAAAAGCAGAGGTGGATTTAGATGTTGCTTATCGGAACCTGCTGCCGCAGATTAGTTTGCAGAGTACATACACCAGATTGGATGAAGGTGTACCTACTCCGACGGGGGAGTATATGCCAATTCCGACTGGGCAGAGTATTCCGATGGTTATCCCGATCCCCGGCATGGGTGACGTTCCTGTGGAGTTCCCGATAGTTGGTACTCTACCAGTGACAGAAGAAGGCTCAGCAAATATGTTCAACACCCAGATTACGCTGCAGCAGCCGCTGTTTGTCGGCGGAAAAGCATTGTTGGGGATAAGTATGGCGAAAAAAGGTGTAGACCTGGCTCAAATACAAAATGAGCAGGCTGCAGCAGATATATTGTATGGTGTGATTCAGAGTTATTATAATCTGGTGTTGGCTGAAGAGATGTTGGCAATTCAACGAAATTCTCTGAAGCTCCTGGAAGAACATGAGCGGATTGCCCGGGTGAATTATGAGGCGGGGCTGGTTTTGAAGAGTGATCTGTTACAGATTGAGATTGAGAAGCGCAAAGCAGTACAGGGATTGAAGAGTGGTGAGAATGGAGTTTATCTGGCTAAACGACAGTTGGCTGATCTGCTGGGATTGGATGGGATTAATTATGAGATTCTTCGACCTGAAGCGAAACCGGAGCTAAAATCCCGGGAGAATCAGGATTGGTTATATTCTGCTGCCCTGAATTCCCGAACAGAGCTGCAGGCTCTGGAGATTAGTCAGCAGATGTTGGAAGATAATCTGAAGATGTCAAAAAGATATTATTGGCCGAACATAGTTCTGATGGGGAATTATAGTTGGCAGGGTAGTGAGCTTAATTTTGAGGATGGAAGTTGGAATATCTCGCTGGCTGCTACGATGCAGGTTTTTGATGGGGGAATCTCTAATAAGGAACAGTCGGGAATTGAATTGCAGATAGACAAATTGAAGCTGTCGCAAGAAAGTCTATCACAGATGGTTGAATTGGAGTTAGAAGAAGCTCTGTTGAAGATGGAAGAGGCTAAAGATGGAATAGCTCTGCAGGAGCTGAGTCGGGAAAATGCCCAGGAAAATCTGCGGCTGACTAATGAACGATACAAAGCGGGAGTTGGGACCAATCTGGATGTGTTAAATGCCCAATCTCTGTGGGAAAATACGGAATTGAGTTATTTTCAGGGATCAGTTCAGTATGAGTTGAGTCTCTACAAAGTTATGTACAAGGCAGGTATTCTGGTTGATTATTGTAAGGAGGTTATGGAGAGTGAAAAATAAGCTTTTTGTTTATATATTGATGTTTGTCTTACTTTTGAGCGGCAGTGTGTTGGCAGCTGATGGGATTCCGGTCAAGGTGATTGAACCCCAGGTTAAGACTGTTGAGTTAAATCGGGTGATGAATGGTGTGATTGAACCTGTTCAGAATATCCTTCTTTCTGCGAAGGTTGGTGGAGTTGTTGAAGATTTGCGGGTTCGGGTTGGAGAACAGGTGCAGCAGGGTGAGATTATACTGGTCTTCGAGCAAGATCAGCTGCAGGTTCAGATCAAGCAGGCTGAAGCTGCGGTAGAATTGGCCAGAGCAAATCTGGAGATGTTGTTGAAAGGAGCTTCTGATGAGGATAGAAAGTTGGCAGAGACTTCTTACCAACAGGCAGAGATCTCTTATGAGTCTGCCCAGAAGAATCTGGAGTTTGCCAATAATCTGTTTGAAGATCGGACTATGCAAAAGCAGCAGCTATTGGCTGCAGAAACTCAGTTAGAGTCTGCCAGGGTGCAGTTAAAACTGACAGAGGAGAGATATACTCAGGCTGAACTGGCTCTTAAACTGGCCAAAGAAGATTATGAGCGGATGAGTCATCTGTATGAGAATGACGTTATCACTGCCCAGCAGTTTGAGGGGATTGAGGCCCAGTATGAGAATGCTAAATCCAATCTGGCGAGTGCAGAATTAGCTAAAGAACAGGCCAGAGTGGGTTATGAAGGTGCAGTTGATGGTTATGAGTTGGCAGAAGATGCGTTTAATAACCGCTTGAGTGCCGAACAACAGGTGACAGGTGCAAATACTCAGGTGGATATGGCAAAGGTTAGTTTGCAGATTGCCCAGGTTAATCTGGAGAAACTAAACAAAGGAGCCAGTGCAGAACAGATCAGAATTAGTCAGGCAAATGTGAAACAGGCTGAAGCTGCCCTGGAATTGGTGAAGTTACAGTTGGAGAATAGTATTGTCAAAAGTCCTGTCGATGGAATTATTGCCCAGTTGAATGTGGATGAGGGAGAGATGGCTGGCCCGGGAACTCCTGTGGCGATGCTGATTGATATCGACCAGGTATATTTGAAGTTAGATGTGACTGCCGATATATTGACTTCTCTGAAGATTGGTCAGGAGGTTGAGGTGAGAGTACTGGCTTTGAACAATGAATTCCGTCGGGGACAGATTGAGTTGATTAGTCCGATGGTTGATGCCAGAACACAGGCTTATCCGATAAAGATTTTGTTGGAGAATGCAGATCAACGGATTAAACCGGGAATGTTTGCTGATGCCAATCTGATAATTACCCAGTCTCAGAATACTGTGGTAGTACCAATTGAGACTGTATTTGATCTGGAAGGCTCTCCATATATCTATGTGGCAAAATTATCAGCCGATGGGAAGAGTGGAGTTGCTGAGAAACGGATGATTAAGGTAGGTCTGGTGAATAATCAGGAAGTTGAGATCATCGGAGGGGTGACAGCTGCGGAGAAGGTGGTTAGTGAGGGGCAGTTCACCCTGAAAGATGGCGATGTACTTGAGGTGACTTTATAATGAGGATTTCGGATTTATCTATAAAACGACCGGTAACAACGACAATGGTGGTACTGTTGGTAGTTCTTTTGGGGATAATCTCTTTTGGGAGAATTAATCTGGATCTGTTTCCCAACTTGAGCTTTCCAATGGCAGCAGTGATTACTACTTATGATGGGGTAGGGCCCGAGGAGATTGAGACAATGGTCTCAAGACCTCTGGAGAATGCACTGGCGACAGTGACTAATGTAAAATCAATCACCTCCCAATCCGGGGCAGGTCAGTCGCTGGTAATTATGGAGTTTAATTGGGGAGTGGATATGGACTTTGCCACTCTGGATATGCGGGAAAAGATAGATATGGTGGAGCGGATTTTCCCGGATGATGTGAGTAGTCCAATGGTGGTTAAGTTCGATCCATCGATGTTACCTATTCTGCAGGTTGGGATTAATGGACAGAATGATCTGGCCAGTTTGAAACAACTGATTGAAGATAAGGTGATCCCCCGCTTAGAACGTCTGGAAGGTGTGGCTTCTGTAGGCATCTCGGGGGGATTGAATCGGGAGATTTTAATTGAGTTGGATCAGACGAAACTGAACAATTATGGAATTGGGATGAGTACTGTCACTCAGGCTTTGATGATGGAGAATATGGATCTTTCGGGTGGAGAGATTGCCAGAGGGGTGACAGAATTACTTTTGCGAACCAGAGGTAAATTTGAATCTGTCGAGGAGATTGAACAGGTACTAATCCCTACAGCCAGTGGATTTGTGGCTTTAGAGGATATTGGGGTGGTCAAGGATACATTTAAGGAGATGACGAGTAAGGCGAGATTGAATGGTGAACCGAGTATCGGATTGACAATCCAGAAGCAGACTGATTCCAATACGGTTAAGGTGGCTAATCGGGTTAAAGAAGAGTTAATCCGGATTCAGGAAGAGTTGAATGATGGAATCGAAGTGGAGTTTATGATGGATCAGTCCGGATATATTGAACAGGCGATCGGCAATGTTCAGAGTAGCGCGATTCTGGGAGGTATTCTGGCTATCCTGGTACTTTTTCTGTTTTTGAGAAATGTACGGAGTACGATTGTTATCGCAACAGCGATTCCGATTTCGGTTATTACTACGTTTACGCTGATTTATTTTGGCGGATTGACGATGAATATGATGACTCTGGGGGGACTGGCCCTGGGGATTGGTATGTTGGTGGATAACTCGATAGTGGTGTTAGAGAATATATACCGCTATCGTCAGGAAGGACTTGGACGGATTGAGGCTGCCAGTCGGGGAAGTCAGGAAGTTGGTATGGCGATTGTGGCCTCTACTCTGACGACTGCGGTTGTGTTCTTACCGGTTGTCTTTGTTGAAGGGATGGCGTCCCAGTTGTTTAAAGAGTTGGCCTTGACGATTACTTTCTCACTTCTGGCATCACTGGTGGTGGCCTTGACCTTTATTCCGATGTTATCTGGGAAGATATTAAAGGTATCCAATCGGGATAAAGTTGTCAATGAGGAGAAAAAGGGAATTATCAGTGTGATCTTTCGGGCCTATCGCTCCAGTTTGAATTGGTGTCTTTCACATCGCTGGTTGGTGATGGGGTTGTTGATAGTTGCTCTGGGAGGTAGTCTGGCTCTGTTACCGTTTATTGGATCTGAGTATATTCCGGCGATGGATCAGGGTGAGTTTACGATTAATGCCAGTTTACCGATCGGAACCGTGTTAGAACGTACCGATCAGGTGATCTCCCAGATTGAGGAACTGGTATTAGAGATTCCAGAAGTGGAGACTGTGTTCACTAATGTGGGGTCTGGTGGACAGATGATGAGCAGTAATGACTCTGCGGTGGGCAGCATTATGGTCAGATTGTCGGATCTTGAAGGGAGAACCCGTTCGACGGACGAGATTATGGAAAAGCTGCGGCAGAAGATTCGTATTCCGGATACTGAGGTTACTATTCAGGCTCTGAACTCTATGGGCGGCGGTGGTGCCCTTGGCGGCACTCCGGTTACTATTATGGTGAAGGGGCATGATCTGGGAGTCCTGGAGGAGTTGGTTAAGGAGATCGGGCAAGAGCTCCAACTGGTTCCGGGAATAAGAGAGGTTAAGGATAGTATCTCTGAAGGTCGACCTGAGATGCAGATTAAGATTGATCGGGTTCAGGCAGCGAAGTATGGACTGCGGGTAACTCAGGTAGCAGCGATGATTAAGGCAGCTATTCAGGGTGAAGTGGCTACCAGGTATGAGGTCGGTGGTCAGGAGTATGATGTCCGGGTAACTTTACAGGAGGATAGTCGGGCAGGGTTAAGTCAGGTACAAAATCTGGTAATCCCATCACCTCTGGGTGTAATGGTTCACTTAAATCAGATAGCTGAATTCACCCTAGAACAGGGACCGCGGACGATTTTGAGAGAGAATCAGGTGCGGTATGCTGAGGTGACAGCAGATATTTATGATGTGGATCTGGATACTGTGATGACAGCTGCGAAAAAACGGATCGATGAGAATGTGGAATTGCCTGCCCAGTATGAGGTAATCTATGGTGGACAGTATGAGGAGATGCTGGAATCTTTTGAAAGCCTGTTCTTTGCTCTGGGTCTGGCGGTTATTCTGGTATATATGGTATTGGCTTCACAGTTTGAGTCGCTATTGCATCCATTTATCATTATGTTCACTGTACCAATGGCGGCGATTGGTGTGTTGGTTGGCCTGTTTGTGACCGGTCATCTGATCTCGGTAACATCGTTGATCGGGGTGATTATGTTGGCGGGAATCGTGGTCAACAATGCGATAGTGCTGGTGGATTATATCAATACTTTGCGGAGTCAGGGGATGAATATGCGGGAGGCGATTTTGGAAGCTGGTCCGGTTCGTCTACGGCCGATATTGATGACTGCACTGACGACGATTTTGGGGCTGCTGCCGCTGGCCCTAGGAATGGGCGAAGGTGGAGAAGTACAGGCTCCAATGGCTGTGGTAGTAATCAGTGGTCTGGCATGTGCAACGGTTCTGACTCTGTATGTGGTGCCTGTGGTATATTCGTTATTTGAAGGATTTAGTAATCGACTTAAGGGATTGTTTGGTAGAGCCAAAAGAGGTAAAGAGATGTACTCTTAAGAGTTAAAAAAGCCCCTTCCGTATTCGCGGAAGGGGCTTTTGGCATTATTGTAGATAATCAATGTCGTATTTGCTCTTGAGAGAGTTGATCTTATTAGTGTAAACCTGATGCTGTCTCTGTTGGGTGAGCTGTTGTTCGATCTGATCTTGAACGTTCTCAAAGGATGAAACACCAGCGTCTTTTTTGTCGGTGACGATGATGATGTGGTGACCGAATTGGCTTTTAACAGGTTCACTCAAGGTGTTAAGTTCTAAGTCAAAGGCAGCTTCTTCGAATTCCGGAACCATGCGTCCCTTGCTGAAGAAGCCCAGATCTCCACCACGCTCTTTGGAAGGGCAGGAGGAGTACTGTTTAGCAGCGTCAGCAAAAGAAAGACCTTCGTTAAGTTCGTTGATGACTTTCTCTGCAGTCTCTTTATCTTCAACCAGAATATGGCTTGCTTTAACGCTTTCAGGTTCCTGGAAGAGGGATGGGTTCTGGTTATAGTAGTTAAGTGCTTCACCCTCTTCGATGGAGATAGAGTTAAGCAGTTTGTTCAGGGCATATTGCTTGAGAAAACTGTCTTGTAGTCTTTTGAGTTCTTGTAAGTACTCTGCTTCTTTTTCCAGGGTTTGCTCGATAGCATCCAGATAGATTAGTTCCTGGTTAATTAATTCTTCCAGAAGTTGTTGTTTACCCTGTTCAGAGTCGAGCTGCTTCGCTGTCTGGGGATCGAGATTGTTCAGTAAAGAGTCAACATCGTTCTGAGTAATCTCTCTGCCGCCAACTACAGCTAAAATCTTATTATTGTCCATTAAACATATCTCCTTTATAAGTTATTTGTCGTTGTTATCATAACATAAAACTGATTAAATGTCCAATTGTAGTTTAAGAGGTGGATATTTTTCACTTAATGTTAAATAGAGGGTATTGAAGGAAAATTATGAATTATGTCGAAGTATAAATGAAAGTGGTTATTTGTGGTTAATGTTGAGTTAGAGTGGTAGTTTCTGGACGGGCGTGTTGGAGCTTCCTCTCCTGTCGCATGACAGTGAAAAGAGAGGTGTCAGATTTTGATATAGTGAAACCTTCTCAGGAAAATATATGAAATTCGGATATTTAGGGAGTGGAAAGGGATGTAGGAAAAGAAGAGGGGAGATATGCGGGTGTTGGGCGCAATGAGGAGAGATTTATAGTACCTGGGGAGAACTTATTGATTTGACCTTTCTTTTTATTATCACTTTGTTAAACCTGCAGAAGGTCTAATACATTGGATGGTTGGTATCTGATTGGTTTATAGGTAGTTGAGGTTTTGAGTGTTACATTGCTGTTTAATTGGTTAGCAAGAATTTATTGGTACGAAGCGACACAATATATTTGATATCAATTTGAAAGTTAGCTGCTACAAATTGCTTGCCAAAAAAAGGATATTTATTTGACAACTCTAGATAATACATAAGTACTCAGTAAAATTTACTGTGTGGTAATCATCTAAACTAACATTAAGAAATGGAGGTCAAATTTATAGTTATGGGTGAACTAAAAAACGAATCATTTGTTAGGTGGCAGGGGAGAACAGTGGACCAATTAAGTTTTGTTAATAATCTTTTTGTGGGACTATCTACAGGTATGCTAATATTTCTCATTCAGTTTGCATTTAGTCATAATGGTAGGTTTGTGAATATTGAGAAATGGCTGAATGTTTGCTCTATTGTATTAATATTTTTCTCTTTATTTACTGGGGGATTATTAGCTATAAATAGATTGTATTCTTTCAGACTTACTTCTGAGATTGCTCGTAATAGGGAAAGTAATGGGAGAGAGGGGATTGAAGAGAAACGTTCATTGGCAAAAAAACGTGACAGAAGAACGTGGATATTGCTTTGGACACAGATAATCTCCTTTATTTTGGGTGGATTACTCCTATTGATAATTTCAGTAATGAGATATCTTAGTTAACAAGCCTATATTAATCGTTCTGTCTATGACTAATTGGAGCAATAAGGTAATTTTCAACAATATAACGTAAGTTTTGCGATCACTACGGACAACAGGGCATATCTGACATTTTCTTTGCAAAAAAATGGCTCCGAAAACATCAGATAATGCCTTGATGTTCTGCGAAATGGTACAAGGGCAAAAACCAAAAGAAAAGACTCCATCAATTGTAGTCCATAAAATATTGAAGAGAGATTGTTTGGTAGGGTGGCAACCTTACATCTCTTTGTGACCATACTAATTTTATAGATAGAAAAAATAGGGTTAATGTGATGTTGTCAAAAACACAATATATTTTTATGGAAGTTTAATCATTTGCTAATTATTGTTATTATAGCTTCAAAAATAGTATTAAACTTCACACTATTATTTTGGAGGGGTTAAATGCAAAGTAAATCTCGTTCTGTATTTGTTAGTTATAAGTATGAGGATAAGTATTATAAGGATACAATTAAACAATGGGAATTAGATGGTAGATTAGGTCCTTATGTTGTAATTACAGGTGAATCAGAGGATGTTAGGATTAATGGACATAATTCTATAAAGAACCATCTTGCTCCCAAATTACAAGGAATGGATACATTACTTGTAATTGTTGGACAGGATAGTCATAATCGACCATGGGTTGATTATGAAGTACACTATGCTAAAACTCATAATAGAAAAATTGTTGCGATTAGAATTCCAGGTACAACAGGCGCTACACCTTTTGAAATGAGAGATATTCCCATTATAACTTTTGAGCCAGATGCTTTAAATCGTGCATTAAATGAGTATTTAGGTATCTAATAGAGTAACTTTATATCATCAATTTTGTGACAACATCACTTAACAAAAGAATGATGCGGAATTTTCAGACCAAAACCGTATTTTGAAAATTTCGTATCATTCCAAAATATTGTATTTTATTGGGTTGGATTATATAAGGCAAGAATTAGAGGGTGACGTATGTTTGGTAAGGAGTATGAGCGATACATATTTAGTAGGGACATTATTTCGGATAATATATTAATTTTTGCGTGGAAACAATAACGTTCAATGGCTGAGTAAAGGTAATTAAAGTATTTGCCCAATAAAATGACAGAATATCAATTACCTACCAAGACTCTAAAAATTGAGGAGGAGAACTGATATGGCTGTACCGATTACTGCTTTTGTTAAGGAATATACAAGAGCTATTAGCGAAGGTTACGCTGCTGTATTTGCAGGTGCAGGGCTTTCAAAACCATCTGGATATTTTGATTGGAAAGATTTATTAAGACCTATGGCAGAAACAATAGGACTAGATGTAGATAGGGAACATGATTTGTTATCGGTAGCACAATATTACTGTAATCAGCAAGGCACACGTAATATGGTTGATCAGGCAATACTAAATGAATTTACAAAAGAAACATCATATAATGATAATGTTGCTATTCTCACTAGGTTACCTATTTCTACATACTGGACAACAAATTACGATGATTTAATTGAAGAAGGATTAAGATCGAGTAATAGAAAACCAGATATCAAGGTTACTCAAGAGAGCTTAGCAACAAATATATACGATAGAGATGCTGTAGTATATAAAATGCATGGAGATGTCCGAAATTCTTCAAAAGCTGTGTTGGTTAAAGATGATTATGAAACATATGAATTTACTCACTCACTTTTCACAACGGCTTTAAAGGGTGATTTGGTGTCAAAGACATTTTTGTTCATTGGCTTTAGTTTTGAAGACCCAAATTTAAATAGTATTTTAGGCAGAATAAAAGCTCTACTTGGTTCATCCGTAAGAACACATTATTGTTTTATGAAGAAAGTACAGAATATTGGGAATAATGAAGAGTTTGCTTATAATAAAGCAAAACAAGAATTAATGATTAATGATTTGAGCAGATATGGAATTCAAGCCGTGATGCTAGAAGAATATAGTGAAATAACAAAAATATTAAAAAAAATCGAAGAAGGTCACAATCTTAATAATGTCTTTATTTCTGCTAGTTTAAGTGTTCCAAATAAGAACTGGACTACAGAAAGTGCAACTAAGTTTGCTCACCATCTTTCTAAAGAATTAGTAAAAAGGAATTTTAGAATTACCTCTGGATTTGGGTTGGGTATTGGCAGTGCAATAATTAATGGGGCTTTAGAAGAAATAATGACAAGTAAATATAAACATATTGATGAACATCTTCAATTACGTCCATTTCCTCAATTTTCTTCAGGGAATAATACTTCTTTTGAAGATTTAAAGCACAACTATAGAATAGAAATGATTCGTGAATGTGGGGTAGCGGTTTTTATTTTTGGAAATAAACTGGTTGATGGTGAGGAAGTAATAGCTGATGGAATGCTTGAGGAGTTTTGGATTGCAAAGGAAGCTGGAAAAAAAATAGTTCCAATTGGTTCGACAGGAGGTGCAACAAAACAAATTTTTGATGAGGTTAAAGAACAAATTGAAGAGTTCCCTTATTTGAAGACGTATATGCAAGCATTGGAGACTGAGCTTGATTCAGATAAACTAATAAAATTAGTCAGCTCGATAGTATGTAAACTTCGCCAAATATAAGCGATGTTTTTAAGACTAATAAAAAATTTGAGAGGAGTAATTATTATGGGAAAGAGACAAGTTTTTTTCAGTTTTGAGTACAACAAAGATTCATGGAGAGCAAGTCAAATTAGAAACATGGGTAAAGTTGATAGTAGTTCAACTTTTTCAGACAATGAGTGGGAAGAAGTCAAAGAAAAAACAGATAAAAAAATTAAAGAATGGATAGATTCACAGATGGAAAAGCGTTCCTGTCTTGTAGTTTTGATAGGATCAACTACATCAGGTAGAAAATGGATTAATTATGAAATTGAAAAAGCCTATGAACTTAATAAAGGCATAGTAGGAATATACATACATAATTTGAAAGATAGCGAAGGTAAACAAACGAGTAAAGGTAGTAATCCATTTTATCAATTCTATATTGGAGATAAAAAAGAACGTTTGTCAAAATATGTAATATGTTTTGATTCTAAGTACAAATTAAGCCAATATGTATATGACGATATTAAAGAAAACATTGAGCAGTTAATTGAGGATGCAATTGCTAATAAAAGAACCTATTAATATTTAAAGATATTAGTATTTTAGCAGTCATTCAACCTGAAGAATCGTTTAACTAATTTGTAGGAGATGGCGTCTAAATTTTCTGTCATCTCCTTGATATTATCAGATGTATTTTTAACTCTAAAAAAATATTATGTTGGTCAAGTCAGTCTCTATATTACTATAAATAGAAACTACGCTATTCTATTATTCAGGATTTTTTACGCCAAATTATGAAGTTAAGCAGATATCATTTTTAAAAGCAATTATATAGTAAACTATGTCTACCAAAGGGGGAACTTCGCAGAACACGTGCACATCCGCTCGCCCTATCGGGCGGCCCCTTCGGGGTAATTTGGCTATCGCCAAACTACGGATCGTGCCAAGAATGTTATCGGCCATCAAAACTTTAATTTGTAAAACAACTAAACATGAAACGTTTATTTATAGGAAGGTGGTTATAAAATGGCTTTCAATGTTATTTGTAGAAAGTGTGGACAAACTTTTTCTGCACAAAATGGCACTAATCTATCTAGATGTGTTTGTCCAAATTGCCAATCGTTGAGTTTAGTACGAGATCACAGTGAAGAAGAGAGCATCCGTAATACAGGAAGTATTATTGGAGGAGCAATTTTGGGTGCTTCTTTAGGAGGTCTACCTGGGGCAATTATTGGAGGGATTGTTGGAATAGCTTTAGCTGGAGCTAAAAATGAATCAGTTCGAAAGGGGGGTAACAATGGATAGATTGTTAACTTACCCATCAATTGTTCTGGGATTAGCTTTTATCTATTTGTATGTAAGGAAATGCTATAAAGATGAGAAAAAATTTCATTTACCAGATATGATAAATATTTTCTTACTTGGTAGTGGTGTTTTTGGTGGAATGATTTTAGTGGTTAGTTCTTTAGTAGATAGTTTGCGTCAATACATATCCGATATGAACTTATATATAGCAATAAGTGGGATAACAGTATTTGCTGTCTCGATACAGGGGTTATTTCATCACGGCCTTATTAAATCTCCTTATAATGAGAGTGATGACGAGGATAGTTCGAAAGAATTTGTAAGTGAAGCCATAACAAGTTAAACTTCTGCATTGACAGCTGATAACATGGGCTATACGCGGCTAATGCCCTTGGCCCTTCGGGCACATTTCCACCACTACGCTGCGGAAACGTCGTATAGCCTTTGGATGTTAAGCGCAACTTTGCTCAAAGGCTTTCAGGATTTTTTATCAATACGTGTGATCTACAGTAGTTTCGAAAATTGGGATGATTAATGAAAAGATTAATTATGTACTTATCTGATAATAGTAAGCGTCAAATAGCCTCCACCTTGAAACGAGGTAGAGGCTATAGTATCATTT
>JAENYK010000019.1 GCA_016841825.1 Halothermothrix sp.
TCATGTTTTCATTATACCAAACATTCTTTGTGTCCAGCAACTCAGGTATAGGTCAGTTTAACATACTGAGATGAAAGGAGAATTTGAACATGAGTTATATGACCTATGTTAAAGCATTACAAGAATTTATAGACGAACTTTCTTCAAACTCCTTGATTAATTTAATTAAAACCATCTATTTGAGGGGAAGTTTTGCCTCTGGAGAAGAGGTAATGACTAGTGATTTAGATATTAATATAATATTGGAAGATAATATTAAAATAGACCAAATCCTAGGTCTGTTTATATTTTTGTCTGCAACTACTAAAAAATATAAAAAAATATATGATTTTATATCAGTTCCAAAGGTAATGAGTTTTAAGGCCTGGCAGAAGAACATGGGCTATACTTACATATTATATGGGCAAAAGACGTATCTTACAGGAAAAGTTTTGTATGGAGAGCCAATATTAGATCAAATTCCTAATTACAAGCTACCTGAAGTTGAACATAATTTTTTGCTCTATAAATCTTTTTTACATCTAATTAGCAGCGCCAACTTCAAATTATATTATGCTCTAGCAAATAAGCAATTTACTCATATAAACTTGAAGTATCTGTATCGCATTCTGAAGGTATTCTTGCAAATTGAAACGGGTTATTATTATACCCATTTTAGAGATGCCTATCTAACTTCTAGACTCTTATTCGAGGGTCAGTTACCTCATTTGGACCTCTTTGATGGAGAAAACTTTACAATCAATCCCCGGTTTAGTGAAGAGTTACTCTTGAAAACTATTGAACTAATTGATCACCTTTTTCAAAGAGTCTATGATACGTTTAAGGCAGAGTTAATTAAGAATGGGAAAGAAGTTCATCTCCAAGAGGTAGATGAGCGTTTTGAAGACAACTATATTAGTTTTGCAAAAACAGAATTTTCTTATGAAGAAATTTTACTACAAGTGAAGCAGATCAAAAAAAATCAATTTATCATAATTGGCAGTCAGGGCTTTATTGATGATTATTACGAGTACAATGCTCCTTTGGTCAAGATGAGAAAAGCTGTCCAAAATTGTCAGAATAATCTTACGGTTAACCAGCAGGCTTTGATGTTGGATTTAAAGCAAAAATATAGTTACATAACATTTAATTGGTTTAATAAAATGATCGAATATCAGCTTTCTAATGTTAACTACATATTACCAGGTTATGTTTATGATTACTTGAGAAATCTGTATTTGGTTGAAAAAAAAGTTTTACTTTCTGATGAAAAGATTATTGATATTTTTAGAGAATGGGACCCTACAAATCGATTAATCCATATGGTAGACCATCTATTTGTGGGTAATATAGAAGATTGGATCAGACTACATTATCAGGTCGAAGAGGATATATTTAAACGTCAGTTATTATAGTAGAGGGAGGACGGATATGGAGAATTTACAAGTGAATTTAAATGATTGTATAGACTCTTTATCCAAAGCTATTATTGAAAAATTTGAATTGGATAAAGTGGTCTTAATTGGGATTAAAACCGGGGGCGAGTTTCTGGCTAAGAGAATTCGTAAGCAGATTCATAAGCAGACAGGTTACCAACCAGATTTGGGACTTATTCGTATCAGTTTTTATACAGACAACTTAGACTTACTTTATGAAGAACCACATGTAGATGAGGTCATCATTGATGTGCCAGTAACAGATAAAGTAATTATAATTTGTGATGATGTGATCTGTACTGGTAAAACCATGAAAAAAGCAATTCAAGTGATTCAAGAAAAGGGTCAAACGAATCAGATCTACACTTTAGCATTAATTAATAAACTACACGAAGATAATTTAAGAAAAGTGGATTTTGTTATTAAAGAAATCGACACGGTTTTTAATACCATTATTAAAGTCCAGTTCAAGGAGTACCACGGAAATGATCAGGTTTTAATCAAAGTCAAATAGGGGTGTAAATAATGTTATATGAATATTTTTCGTTAATAAGTCATTTGATTGAGGAACTACAAACTTTTGCAGATCAGATACAAGCAGTTTATCTCTCTGGAGATCTGGCTGTACAGTGTGTGGAATCCGATACCAAAGTAGAACTATTGATTATTTTAAAGGAGTCAAATTCCACTATTGAGACTGAGATTCTGAAATACCAGTCAGAAAAAGTTGAGATCATACTTACTACAACTGCAGAATTCACAATTACTTCATATTATGGTTTAATCAAATTCCAGAAAAATAAATTACTCATGGGCCAGGAACTGAATTTGCCCGAACCAGAGAAAACTGATGAAACAAAAGAATTGATTGGTAAATTAGAAGAGAATATCCATTTGCTCAATTCAACTGATACCAGGGAAGAAAGAATGCCAAAACTTCTGGGGGAAATGCTAGAAATTCTATATTACCTGGAAGAAGGGATCTTTTTAACCAAGTTCAAAGAATATCTGTACAATGATTATTACAAAGATCCTCAGGATTTCAAAAAAGAAATATATGAAAAGATAATAGATGGAAACTTAAATTTTTCCATGACTCATCTTGGTCAGTTGAGTCATGATTTAAGTACAAAGATAAAAAAGTTGGGGTGATCTATTTGAATTATTTAACCTATATTAAGACTGCCACTGATTATGTTAGATCTCTGGAGAATAATAAACTTATTCAATATATTGATTCCATTTATTTAGTTCGTGGGTTTGCGAAAGCAGACATTCGGGTAGGTCAAAGCGATATTGATCTGGTGATTATTCTTAAAGAGGAATGTCGAGGGAACTTTAAGCGATTAACACATCAGTTTTTTGAAAACTATCAGAACTATATTCTTGAGGTCGAGGAACGAAAAATTTTATCTATTCCCAAAGTGTTATTCTTCAGAGAATTTGAATATGAACATTATGTTAAATTTACTGAATATGGAATCCCTTTCAAGATGGAAGCCGAACTATTCTATGGTCAACCACTTTTAAATGAAGTGAGACTTGCCGAAGATTCGATAGGTTTTTCGTTGTTTCAGAATTTGGTTTTCCATCTATCCAGATACTTTCATCGGGTAACAGATACTCTTTTCGGGAATACCAGAAAAAGTAGCATTATCAAGCGAGCCCGTAGATCTTATTTCTATTATATTTGGCATCAAGGACAGAGATATATTATGAATACCCGAGATTTGTTTGATTTTTTAAAAAAAGAGAAGATTGTAGAGGGAAGATTTTTTGAACATCAGTATTATTTGCACCAAAATATGAACGAACCACTGGGTGAGAACTATTTCGCTGATAGTTTTGATTTTTACAAAGATTTATATCTGCCCTTAGCTAACAAGTATCCTCAATCTGTAAGCGAAGAGGTCAGAAGCCAGATAGTTGTAGATACAGTAAAACTACAGAGTGATAAAGAATTCTCCAAACGTTTAAATGCACAATGTACCATCCCAGGTGCCAAACTGTATTATTTTAAGGAATGGAGAGACAGTTGGCTAAGTGCCGGAAGTTCCAACAATACTCCTTACATCTACTGTGTATTTGAAGATCAGGTTACTGGTCAAGATATTGTCAATGATTTGGAAAAGTTAAAACAGATTCGAAGTTTTTTACAAGGTTATTTTTCCAATTTCTACTTTTGTGTGATATTTGAGAGTTTGTTTAATGAATTGGTAACGAGAAATTTCCCTGTGGCTGGTTTAACCTTAAACCAGTATGGTTCACAGTTTGCCTTGAACCATCAGAGTATTGTGGAAGGCTATAGAAAGAATTTTTCTTTTGCTCTATACGATTTTCCTTTCTTGTATATTGCTTATAATAATGACTTGAGTTCCGATAAGGATTTTTATACCCCAGGCCCTGTCTTTCATCTGGCCAAAGTAATGGCTGATTATCTGGCGATGACTGATGGTTATTACACAATCTACCCGGAAGATGCGTTACGGAACTTTAACAAAAGATATGGGCAACAATTTGGAACCATAGATCATATTGACTTTTTGCTGGATTGTCTCAATCCAGAAGAACAGTTCTCTCGACTGGATTTAGAAAGGCTAGTGGATATATTTTTTGATATAATGAATGTCTTTGCTCAAGAAGCTAATTACCCATATAACGAAAAAAGTAATAGCATATTAGATTATCATTTTAAAGTCAAATCAGATGTTAACAAGGAGTGATACTATGTCTTTAATTGAAGTGAAAAATATTACGAAAGTATATAAAATAAAACCTTCTAAAAACATTTTTTCCTTAAATAAATCAGCTACCAAAGTGAATGCAGTTGATGATATCAGTTTTAAAATCAACCGTGGGGAGATCATTGGCTACATTGGAAAAAACGGAGCAGGAAAGTCAACCACCATCAAGATTCTATCTGGAATCTTACTGCCTACCTCAGGTGTTGTCACAGTAGATGGTATTGTGCCGTATAAGAATAGGATTAAAAATGCTAGAAAGATTGGCGTTGTCTTTGGTCAAAGATCCCAATTATATTGGGATCTACCTGTAATAGATAGTTTTTGCTTTTTGAGAAAACTTTATCAAGTAGACCATGATACATACCAACAAAACATGAATTATTTTGATGAGTTCTTTTCCTTACAGGATTTATTAGACCGGCCTGTTCGAAAGTTATCCCTCGGTCAACGGATGAAATGTGATTTATGTGCCGCTCTTCTGCATAGTCCTGAGATCTTATATCTTGATGAACCAACTATTGGACTTGATATTTTGACCAAAAATAATGTAAGAGAATTTATTAAGAAAATTAATCAGGAAAAGAAGATCACAGTTATGTTAACGACTCATGATATTGAAGATATTGAACACCTATCTTCACGAATCATCTTAATTGATCAGGGTAAGAAGATGTATGATGGTCCCATCACTGGAATTCAAAAGCATTTAACTAGAAAACGGTTGATCAAAGTAGTTACTGAAAAACCTTTTACACAGGTATTAGAAAATATCGAGCAGCCAAATATTAAGGAATGCCATGCAAATTTTGTAATTGATTTAGATCAAAATTCAATCCCCAATGTGATAAATGCAATTAGTGGTTCTAATGTGATAAAAGATATCACAGTTCAGGAGCCCAACCTGGAGCAGATTTTGTTTCATTATTATCAGCAAATTGAGAAGTAAAAAGGGTGGTGGGTGAGGTAATGTTTGGAAAATATTTTTCAGTTTTAGAGATTGGGTATAGACAATCTGTAGCATATAAGGGTGATTTTATAATCGGTAGCATCAGCACACTGTTTAGAATGATGATTTTAGCATACATCTGGACAGCTGTTTATCAAAACGCCAATACAACGGTTATTAATGGCAGGGGGCTAATTGAAACAATTACTTATATAATTTTAGCTCAATTGATCTGGAGTGTCTTAAATACTAATTTAGAAGTTCTATTGGGCTTTAAAATAAAAAAAGGTGAGATTACAAGAGATCTAATCAAACCGATCAACTTTCCGTTATTGATATTTCTAGATAACTTAGGTTTCTCTTTATTTATATTACTTGTCCAAACGATGCCAGCATTTGTTATCGCTTGCTTTATGTTTGACATTCAAACTCCTGCTTCGATCTTACACATCTTATTTACACTGCTGAGTATAATTTTGGCCTTTTTTATCTACGCTAGTTTTAGTTTTACCATTGGTATTATCGGCTTCTGGGCACAGAATGTATGGGGGATAAGCTTATTAAAAAAACTGATCTTTAATACTTTTTCTGGAAGTTTGGTCCCGTTATTCTTGTATCCGCCAATGATACAAAAATGGATCTATCTGTTACCCTTTAAAGAGATCATTAATACACCCTTAGTCATTTATTTGGATGCCGACTTACAGATGATTCTCTCACTGCTGGGGAGACAACTTTTCTGGGCGGTTACTTTTTTCATCCTCAGCCAGATTAGCTGGATGTATTTAAAAAGAAAAATCGAAATCTTGGGAGGATAGAAGATGTATTATATCAGTCTTTATTACACTGCTTTTAAATATAATTTAAAAAGTCTATATGAGTATCGATTCGATTTTTGGGTAGGAATTATCACTCTAATGATTATGCAGGGAATCGGGCTTATGTTTCTGTGGGTCATTTATCAGTACACTACAGCATTAAGTGGCTGGTCGTTAAATGAAGTGGTTTTTATCTACGGGTTTCAACAGGTAGTTCATTCACTCTACATAACTTTTTTTGGCAATGTAACTGGCCTGGAGCAATTAATCAAACATGGTACGTTTGACTGCTATTTGGTGCGGCCAGCATTTCCATTATTTCAGTTGATGATTACCAAGCTCAATATTACTGGTTTTGCTGGGTTGATTGTTTCGATCATCCTTTTGGTCTATTCGGTTTATCGAATTGGACTACAATTAAATCTTGCAAAGTTTGTGGCTCTGATGGTTTTTTTAACGACTGGAGTTTTAATTTATTTCTCCCTTTCATTAATCGTTTCGACGTGTGCCTTCTGGTTAACTAGAACCATGCGCTTACAACAGTTAATTTTTGATTTTAGTGAATTTACTCGCTATCCCATCGACATTTTCCATAGTGGACTTCAACTTGTTTTAACTGTTGTGATTCCATTTGCCCTGGCTTCTTATTATCCAGCTCTCTTCTTTGTTAAAGAGGCAGCATTCCTTGAGATCAGTCTGAAAATTTTGGGGGGCACTTTACTTTTTTATGTGATTTCCTATCGGTTTTGGCGTTTTGGTTTGAAGTACTATCACAGCACTGGTACATAAGATTTAAAAAATTACGAATTAAAAAACCTAAAGGGGGCTCAAAGTTGGAAGGGACAAAAATTTTGATTAGAGCTTTGAAATATGGAGATCGAAAACATTATGAATGGCAGACAACTTTATTAGAGCAAACTGATGACTATATTATTGTGAAGGGGGAACCAGGCCGAGTATTACATCATTTTACTAAAGATAAGCAATTCACCATGGATAATTGGTCGGTCGAATTTTTCCCTTTTGATAAATGGTTTACCGTGAGTGTGGATATTAGAAACGGAGAAGTAGAAGGGTATTACTGTAATGTAGCCCAACCTGCTCAATTTGATTGTCAGGTCGTCAGCTTTGTTGATCTTGATCTGGATCTGATTCAAGATGGAGGAGTTTGGTCGGTGGTAGATCAGGATGATTTCTTGGAAAATCAGGTTAAATTTTGCTATCCAGAAAGTTTAATTAAGGAGATAGAAGCAAGGCTTGAGGAGTTAAGAATGTTAATAACCAGGAAAGAATTTCCTTTTGATGGATTTATGGAAAAATATATTTCAGAAATTTTGAAGGAGAGTAAACATGAAAAGAAATGAGAAATTTTATCGAAAAATAATTGAAATTCGTCATTTTGAAAGGAAATTATATGAGTCAATCAAAGGCTCTGATTTGGCTCGATATATACATCTATCTGTGGGCCGAGAGCCTGTAGCGGCTGCTGTGGGGTTAGAATTTATCCCAGGTGATGCAATGGTATCTACCTATAGAACCCATGGAATCTCTCTTGCATTGGGAATTTCCCCTACTGAACTATTGGCAGAAATTCTTGCTGTAAAGAATAGCCATAGTGAGGGATTTAGTGGGTCCATTCATATCGAATCTCGTGAGAATGGGATTTATGATTCCAATGGGATTATTGCGGGAGGGATTCCCATCGCTACAGGTCTGGGGATGTATCGAAAAATAGAGATGGAAAATAGGATCGCTTGGTGTTTTTTCGGAGATGGCGCTGTTCAGGCAGGGTCATTTCATGAATCTTTAAATATTGCGGCCAGACATCAGTTGCCAGTAATCTTTATCTGTGAAAATAATGGCTTAGGTATGACCACCACCTTCGAATCTGTTGCCGCTGTAAATCATGTTGTGGATTATGCAAATGTGTATCAGATTAAGGGAGTACAGCTTGATGTTAATCATCTGGAAGGGTTTTTAGATGAGTTTGCCTCTCTTGTCCAGCAAGTTCGGAATGGTCAGGGCCCAGCACTTGTCGAGATCAATATTCCACCCATCTGCCCTCATTCCGCTGCCGATGAGATGGACTTCACTCAAATTGACCAGAATATAGATCCAATCCATCTCTATACAGAGTTTTATTCGAAAACTAAAGAATTGGGAGATGTCCAGCAGATTAAATTGGAGGTTGAACAGCAGATTGATCAGATCTCTTTCACTTGGTATCCAGATCAGCGACCGATTGTTCCGTTATATCATCGTGACGGTGAGAGTACATTCCGACAAGCCATCCAGGAGACCATCGAAGATTTGATGGCGGAGGACCAGAGGATAATGATGTTGGGCACAGCATTAGAACGCACTCCCTTCTTCAAAAGGTTTGGTCCGGAACGAGTTAAATCCATGCCAATCGCTGAAAATTCGGTAGTGGGAATTGCTCATGGTCTGGCTTTAGATGGCAAGAAACCTATTATGGATATCATGATGGCTGGGTTTACCTATGTGGCTGCTGATCAGATTATCAACCAATTAGCTATGGGACAGTTCTATCGTAATCAAGTTCCAGCACCAAATGTTTTGATCCGAGCTTTAATCGGTTCTGGTGAAGCTATGGGGGCCCAACATTCCCAGAATCCACATGGTATGTTTTTACATGTTCCTGGGTTGACCATTCTATACCCAGCCTTTCCCGAAGATGCCTCTGGGGTATTGAGGGCAGTTCAGGATGTAGATGGGCCTGTACTCTTTTTCGAGCATATTTTATTACGTAATGTTCAGGGGAATAAATCTCAAGAACCTTACCCCATCGGAAAACTTTCTGTGAAGCGCCAAGGAACAGATATTACCTTTGTAGCCGCAGGGGCTATGGTCCATGTCTGTTTAGAGACGGCAAACATGCTAGAGGAAACAGACATAGATGCAGAAGTACTTGATTTAGTAACAATCGCCCCTTTAGATCTAGACGGGATCTATGAGTCCATCGAAAAAACTGGTCGATTAATTGTGGTTGATGAAGCATGGCCTTATGCTGGATTAGCCGATCATATTGTAGCTCAATTGACAATTAACAGGTTTACTCATTTAAAAGTTCCGCCTGCAGTTTTGACTCTCCCTGCTATGGGATTACCGTCTTCCAAAGAGCTAATATTGGAACTCATTCCTAGTGTTGAAAAGTTACGTGATTTAACAAATAAAATTATAAAAGGTGATTAATATGAAGATTATTTACCCAGAAAGGTTATCAAGTACTGGTGAACAAATTGCAAATAACCTTCAAATAGAATCTGTTGTGGCGTTACGAGAACAATTCAGTAATGGAGAAGTAATTTATTTTTTGCCAGAACAGGTCTTATATAATGAAGAGGTTATCTTACTTTGGGACGGAACCTGGAACAACGCAAATATTAATTTAGTAGAATTGTTACTTATGATAGACGTTATACGTAATAATAACCCTGAAAGAATTCATCTGTTACTTCCAAGCATTCCTTATGGGCGTCAGGATCGGAAATTTGGTTCTCAACAACCCATGTCATTGCGGCTGGTGGCCGATTTGCTGCACACCGTTGATGTCTCTACATTATTTACATTAGATATGCATTCACCCCAAAGCGAATCTGCCTTTCAGTTTTCGGTTTACAACCTGACAGTTTTGCCAACTCTTGTTAACCTAATTATAGAAGAACATTCATTATCTGATTTTGTTTTTGTAGTACCAGATATGGGCTCATTTAAGCGTGTGACCAATCTAGCCAGGTATTACAATAAGGAAGTGGCGATCTTTTATAAACAACGCTCTTCTGTAAATGTTTGGGTCTCAGACCTGTTGGGAGAAGTGGCAGGAAAAGATGTAATCATTGTGGAGGATATGATTGATACAGGTGGTACGATGAATAAATGTATATCTTCCTTAAAATCAAAAGGGGTCGGGAGAGTATTCATTGCCGCTACTCACTGTATATTCTCTCAATTGCATGAAAAGCCATTTGATGCTGATTATACTGGGATATATACCACAAATAGTATCAAACGAGATTTATTCCCCGATAATACGTATGTGTTACAAATCAGTGATTTTTACAGCCAGGTATTGTCAGTTTATTTTAAAGAAAGACAGTTTCCGACGCAATTTATGGAGGATTCCTGGTTCCAAAAGGGAGTGGTTACATGCATATCTTAACTTTATCCCATTTATATCCGCCAGTACGGATTGGTGGGATGGAGAAAATTGTTCAATGTGGGGTAGAGAGTCTGGTCGAAAGAGGGCATCACGTCTCAATTGTCACAGGTAATTATAAACAACTTCCTCGTCCACCTGGAAAATCAACTCTTAATCAGGTTGATGTTTATGCTGGCGAGCTTTTAGATATTGAATATCCTAATCAATTTATTACCGAACATCTCTATGCTAACTTTAAAATGATCGAATTGGCAATGGCTCTTATAAACAAGAAACAAGTTGATTGGATTCACGCCCATGACTGGTTTACTGCCCCAGCTGCAGAGACTCTACATAAAATGACAGGGATTCCTCTGGTAAGCACTATTCATTATAGTAAATATCATGAGCAGCAGGGACGTGAGACGCCCAAAGGGAATTTCATCGTGGAATTGCAAAAACAGTTGATGACGGTTTCTGACAAAATTACAGTCTATAGTAAAAAAATGATTGATAATGTTAAGGAGATTTTAGGGCCTGATACCGAGTGTAGTTATTTCCCTATTGGTATGGATGCCAGGATTCCCCAATTTGATTTGAAACAATTTAAAGAGCGTCCGAACCGAGTAGTGGTGATCGGACGTTTGGCCAAAGAGAAAAATTTTAGTCTGGTATTACGGGCTGCTTCAATTGTCCAGAAGAAATACCCAGATTTAACAGTAGATCTGATCGGAGACGGGGCATTGTATGAGGATCTTAAAGGTTTGGCTGATGAATTAAAAGTCAATACCCATTTCCATGGCTTTATCGAATCATTCGAGGAAATTAAAAGAGTTTTACGTCAGTCAAAAGCAATGATTTTACCAAGTTACTATGACAGTTTTGGTCTGGTGGTTTTAGAGTCGTTACAGACCCAGACCCCTGTTTTGATCTCTAACCAGGTTGGAGCAAAAGAGATTTCCAGTGGGATTCAGGATTATATCTTTTCTCCTGATGACTCGGTTGCTTTGGCTGAAAAAATGGAAAAGGTCTTAGAAACTGATCAGGTACTGGCTACTCATATGCATCAAATTAGAATTGATGTCAATCACAAGTACACTCGAGAGAATATGGCAGTTTATTTGGAACGAATTTTTAACATACAAGAGAGGAGTATTCTATGAAAATACTTTTAATAAATCCATATGGAGAAATTGAATATCAGAATTACGCAAGTTCCAAATTTCCTTCCCTGCAATTAGGGATTGTTTCATCAATCCTTAAGAAAAAAGGATGTCAGATCAAATATCTGGATTTAACGAGTCTGGATATGGAATTTGAAGAACTATTAAAATCTGAAGAATTTAATCATGTGTTGATAAGCAACCAAAGGTTTTACACTTATTTTGCATATATGTATCCAGCAATAACTAAAACATGTAAGCTTATCAAAAGAGTAATTCCAGATGTGGTCGTAACAGTGGCTGATTCACAGTTACAATTATACCCTACAATGTATACCAAATTATCAGAAGTGGATCATTTTCTGGGTGGTGAAATCGAGGCAACCTATCCTGATTTGATCGATCGTTATTTGGATAACCAACATCCAGATAAATTGATTCAGGGCCCACTGATCGCAGATTTAAATACTTTGGCCACTCCCGATTTTGAAATCATGTTAGGGTCGCTAAACAAGGGGACACCAGGTCGAAAATTCACCACAGAAGTAAAAGGGCAAATCGTTGCTTCCAGGGGTTGTACCTTTAACTGTGAGTATTGTCTCGCGTCAATGTTAAATAAGGGACGGGTGCGGTATCGGTCGATAGAGAACATTATTGGGGAAATCAAAGAGTGGATGCAACATGGTGTCTCTCACTTTATTTTCTGGGATGAAACCTTTACGATGCACAGAGAACAGACAATCAGATTGTTAGAAGAGATGCGAAAATTAGAGATTACATGGTCTTGTAATACTAGAATTGACTTTGTTGATCCGGAGTTACTTCAGCTAATGGCTCAATCAGGATGTCGGAGTATTCTGTTTGGGATTGAACGTTTTCTCTCTGAACGGGTTGAAAAGTTAGCTTCAACAAAAAAGTTCGAACTGGAGACATACTACGAAAAAATGAGATTGATGGACAAATTGGGGATTGAAACTGTTGCCAGTTTGATCTTTGGTTTGGAAGATGACCTGGTCGAATATTTTGCTTCAGAGATCAATCTGATCAAACAACTGGCTCCATCCTTTGCGTATTGCCGAATTGCCATACCTTTACCTGGTACGCCACTTTATGAACGTCTGGTTCAAGATCATAAAATACCTCCTGTGGAAGAGTGGAATGTTAAAATAAAATATATAGACAAGCCTAATGGATTTCCTACAATTTCTGAGTACATTAAGCGAAAAGAACTTCAGAATGAAGTAGAGAAAATCAATGAGGCTTTGAATTATAGCTAATCAAATGAAAATTAATCGGGTGGCAGTTTTAGGTGGAAGTCAATTTATAGGATACCATGTTGTGATGGAGCTGTTACAGGCAGGGTATCAGGTAACAGTAGTTAACCGTGGGAACAATAATCAGATTCTTCCCAACCAGGTAACCAGAGTTTTGGCCAACCGCAATAACCCAGAACAATTTAAAAAGGCCTTATCAAAGTTAGATGTAGATGCAGTGTTTGATTTTTCATGTTTTACACCTGAACAGTTAACACCTGTATTACGAGCTTTATATCAAAAAAAGATAAAGTATATCTTTTGTAGCACAGTTTATGTTTATCAGCATTATAGCACTCTATTGGAGGATGAATCTCAGAGAGCACGTTATCTGACCCCACTACAAGTCAACTCTGAACGAAAAGCAAAGAAATGGTATGGTTCCAACAAAATCAAGTGTGAAGATCTTTTGTTAGATCGTAGTAACCACAACTTTGATGTAACGATTTTGAGATTACCTCATGTGATCGGTTCAAATAATAATGAATTTGAACGTGAGAATTTTTATTTACAAAAAATATTTCAGCAAGATTCATTACAATTACCTTGGGGGGGGAAGAATTTATTTCATTTTGTTCATGTTCAAGATGTGGTCAAAGTCTGTGTAGCCATTTTAGAAGGGAGAACCAGGAAAAATGTTTATATCGTGGCCAGCAAAAATCCGATTCCTGTCAAACAGTATATCGCTTTGTTGGCTGAAGCAGCAAATCGGCTAGTGACACTGACCGAAGCAGATGATTTAATCAGTAGTCAACTGATGGCTGAGGGATGCTATCATTTTATATATCCATTTGATATCAGTTATGAAAGTCATGAGATTTGGGAAGAGATCAATGAAGAGGATACTCCGATTGGTTCAAGTATTATCTCTGATTTACAGCATGATATAAAAAAGTGGTATCCAGAAGAATCTATGGATCTCACATCTGCTGGTCTTCAAAAAATGTCTAGGAGGAATAATCATGGCTAAAATACTTGCAATCCAGGGTGGTAGTGCCAACTGTGGTAAAACTACTTTAAGCGTAGGAATCTGTCGTGCATTAAGAAACAAAGGAATCAATGTTGCACCATTCAAAGCAGTATCTGTTTTATCGGAAAAAAGTTTTGGTCTGCATAATACAGTAGCACATTTATGTGGAGCAGCTCAAGTACCTTTGACAGACTATTCCAATCCTATTGTTGTTACCAAAAATTCAGATTACACTGCTGATGTAGATATATATGGAAGATATTATACTCAAGTGAAAATGATGAATAGTGACACACCCATCTTTGATTCTTTAACACTAGGTCAACTGCAAGAAGTCAAAAAAGCAATCCGAAGTTCTTTAGAATATTTAAATCAGGAATATGATTTTATCCTTTGTGAAGGGGCAAGCAGTCCTCTCGATTTAATGTTCTATGAAGCATACGACTTCTCCAATTTGGAGTTGGTTAGGGTAACCAATACCCCTGTTGTACTGGTTGTACGGTGTATAGATGGAGGGAATTGGCCTGCTTTAATTGGCACATATACCAACTATCCGGAGCAGTTTAAAGATAGAATTATTGGTTTTATTGCCAATGAAGTACTCAATCCTAAAGGGATTTTTGAATATCAATTAAAACAATTAAATGAAAAGTTGAGTATTGATAATCTAGGTGTCATTCCAAGAGTTAATTATTTTGATGGAGTGGATGAAAGCCAACCAGATGTTTTCGAGGAAGAATACAAAATCTGGGGGCGGATTGCTGAAGAATTTATTGATGTAAATCGACTAATAGAGAAAAGTGCACAATTATGTTTTTTCGACCAGGTGAGCGAAGTATATTATGGATAATCTGTTCACAATTATTGGATATCATCATGTTACTGAGTTCCTGTTACCTATTTCCAAAAAGCTGTACATCTCAGTTGCGGATTTTGAAAAAGAGATGGACTTATTGGTAGGTCAGGGTATAGAATTTAAAGGGTTAAAGGAAGTTCAAAATTATAAACCATCTACTCAAAAGTCTCTACAGACAGTTCTAACTTTCGATGACGGATATTCTAACTTTTATCATCATGCTTTTCCGATCTTAAGGAGATACCAATTGCCTGCAGTCTTATATGTAATCACGGAGGAGTTAGGTCAACCAGACTATTGTACCAGAGAAATGGTTAAAGAAATGCACAAAAAAGGGATAGAAATTGGGGCACATACATTGAACCACTTCAAATTATCCACTTTGACACAAGAAGAGCAATGGAAGGAGATATACAATTCAAAACGGTTATTAGAAGAGTTAATTGATGATGAAGTTACTTCCTTCTGTTATCCTTATGGAGATTATGACGAGACAACTGTTAAATTGGTCCAAAAAGCTGGTTTTCACAATGCAGTGACAACAGAGATCGGTCTGAATCATCATCAAAAATGTGATTGGTTTCGCTTGGCCAGGGTAGCATCAGAAGCAGATGATACCAAAAAGAGAATTATATATAAAGCGGTAAATGGTGTTTATTTACCAAATACAAATTTGTAAAGGAGGGCATTAGGTGGGGGTTCAGGATTATTACGATGTGATTGTTAAAGAGCTGGAAGAGTATGAAAAAACACAGTTAGTCCAACTTTCATACGATATTCGGTTACAAAAAATATTAAAGTATCTATCTGTTGCCCCTTCTAACATTGTACTGGATGTTGGAGGGGGTAGTGGCAGGTACACCATAGGCATGGCGGAGAAGGGTTATCAACTCACCATCAATGATATATCTACACGTTCATTGGAATTAGCCAGAGAAAAATTAACCACATTAGGTTTTGAAGGGCAGGTAACAATTAAACCTGGCGACATTATGAAATTGGATTTTCCCGAGAATTCATTCGGGGGAGTGATTTGTGAAGGGAGTATTTTCTCTTACTTACAGCAACCGGAGAAATTTTTGACAAAGATTGAAGGATGGTTACAACCCGGGGGGATCATCATCTTAACAGCTAGTTCCTTATATGGGGTATTAGTTGCTCGAAGTGCAGTAGTGCAAAGTCTAAATATTGATTCTGAGAATAAACCACGATTTGATTATATTTGGACAAAGTTTCAACAACAGGAATTTTTGGAAAGCCGTGAGTATGATGTGACTTTCAAAGGGTATTCTGTCAATCAACTACGATATCTGATCGAAAAGAATAACTTTCAAGTATTAGAGTTGTACGGCAGAAATGTTTGGAATTTGTTTTTTTCTCAAGATGAGTTAAGCCAAATCTTGACCGAACAGGGAAAAGAAGAGCTTAAGCGGTTTGAAATTTCTCTTCATCAAGTGGAAAGCATTGCAGATTTTTGTCATTCAATTGCCATGGTTGCAAAAAAAATATAGAATTGATATAGGAAGGAATGAAGTCTATGAATTTTTTAGTAACTGGTGGTGCTGGATTTATTGGTTATTATTTAATAAAAAAATTATTAGATGAAGGTTATCAGGTTGTCTGTCTTGACAATCTGTCCACTGGTTCCCTTGAAAATGTAAATTGTTTTATTGGCAATAACAATTATAAATTTATTCAAGGTGATGTTAAAGATTCAGAGCTGGTAAATAAATTAGTAAAAGATTGTGATATGGTATATCATCTGGCAAGTGTAGTTGGAGTCAAGCGGGTTTTGGGAAATATCATTGAGACGATCAAAACCGGTATTTTGGGGACAGAAAATGTTTTAGAGAGTGTGTCCAGATACGGAAAAAAAGTAATGATTTTCTCAACCTCTGAAGTTTATGGTAAACTTATTAAGAAGCCTCTAAATGAAGAAGATGATGTACTCTACGGCAGAATTCATAAAAGTCGTTGGGTATATGCTTACACAAAGGCCATCGATGAATTTTTGAGCATTGCCTATGCTGAAAAGGGTGTAGATACTGTAGTTGTTCGTTTATTCAATACGGTTGGTCCACGCCAGAAAATGAATTATGGAATGGTCTTACCCAACTTCGTGCAACAGGCCATCCATAACTTGCCAATTACTGTATATGGGAAAGGTACTCAAATTCGATGTTTCTCTTATGTTGAAGATGTAGTTAATACCATTTACGAACTCACCTTCATCAAAGGAATTTCTGGAGAGGTATTTAATATTGGAAATAATGAAGCAGTTTCGATTTCTGAATTAGCTGAGTTAGTTAAAAAAGTGGCCAATTCTTCATCACCAATCATCTATATTCCTTATGAAGAGGCTTACAATAAAGGATTTGAGGATATCAAAATTCGAGTTCCTGATGTGACCAAAATTCATACTTTGTTAGGTAAGAATTATTTTAAGACAAATTTAGAGCAATTGATTCAAAAAATCGTGGACTATAATTACCAGAAGATTCAAATGAAAAACCAAGCGTGACTTTAGTTCTGGTAACGTTCAAAAAAGAAGACTCAAATTAGTTTTCTTAATATTTAGAGTCGTCTTTTAATTCGCTATCCTTTGCTTCTATTTTGTACGGCTCTTTTACTTCAAACTGGATTGTTTATGCAAATGTTGTAGAAGAGTAATTTTAAGTTTTAGTTTTTCAAGATAAGCTCAAAAGAGATTTAGTATAGGAAGGTATGAGTTTTTGTTAAGTGCCGAACCATCCAGGAGAGTCAGGTTAGATACATTAATACTTAACACTGGTTTGTTCATGAAATACCTCCTTTCTGGTTTTTGTATAAAAATAAACCCATACTAACAATAAAGTGATATTATACTAATTATTGAATCTATAGGGAGGCAACAAAATTATCGAAGGAGGAAGATTTAATGAACAAAAAAGTTTCAACCTAGGCATTAGTATATGTACACAGTGGGCATTTTGTGGGCAAACCACCCAAAAACCAGCAAAATCCCACACCACCACCCAACACTGCAAATCGCGCCAAACCTTACCCCACAACACTTTGCAGCATCCCAGGGTCTAGCGTATACCCTCGTCCAGCGGACTTGAAATCCGGTGAAACCGAAAGGTGTCAGGATTCGAATTCCTGTCCCTCAGCCATTGATATGACTGGGTTAGCGATACTTTGAGGAGTGTCGTTTTTTTGTGTCTACAGGGGCGGCTTGGGCGGATACTTTCTACCTATACGTAGCACTAAACAATATTTTTTAATGCATATTAAGAATTTTATCTTCTATTATATCCTGAGTAGCTTCATTGTCTGCTTTGGGAAGCAGATGTATATAAGTGTCAGTAGTTATTACACTCGTTGAATGGCGGTGGATCTCTTGAATGGTTTTGATGGAATAACCATAAGCAAGAAGAAATTATGCAAGGGATGGGTTATAAGCTCACTCCAGAGATGTAAAGAAGGTTACAGGTCGTGTTGAAGCTCAGCTTTCCAGGAAAAATGGTGTTCAGTTGACACGTATGGACGGTGGAGGATTTCGGATTGATCTGAAAAATTCTAACTGAATTGGCTACCCTCCGGGGTGGCTATTATTATTTAAGGTTTTAAATTTCTATATTGTATTTAAAATTTGGGAAAATATTTTTTCTAAATACTTGAAATATAATTAATTAATGTGTATAATTCTAATAGAGTGAAAATAGTAGATAAGGAGGTAGGTTTATGACTGATTCTATTGACAAGATTAATATGAAAGACCAATTCAAAGAATGTATAGAGAAATGTAGGCAGGCAATGAATACTAATTTTGACTATGAAAAAGCTTATGATTTTGCTGTTCAAGCTAAGTACATTGCAGAAGTTATTATACAAGAACCTTTAAATATTTTTGAAAGCGAATTATTAAGGGGATTATCTAAATTAGGAATAGATAGAATGAGTGGGCATGAGATTTTAAACAAACTTTATTATGAAAGTCAGCCAATTATAAGAGAAAATGCTGATTTTATTATCAGAGTAACTACTGCAATGGGGACTGCTAAAAAACTTATAGGGGAGCATGACGAGGCATTGACTTTTTATCATGATTCATTAAAATTATGTCAAAAGCAGATTGAACAGGAACATGAAGATAGCAAGAATTATTTAAAAAACATTATTCGAATTATAAGGGTAATATCACATATTGTAGTTTCATTGTTATATAAAAGTCGGCAAAACAATTATCCGACACTGATAAACATTATTGAGAATCAGGTTAGAGAAATTGGATATGATAATTTAGAAAGCGTAAAAAAGGTGCTTGACGAAATTGCATTTACTTCAGAATTGAGTAATGAACTTGAAGAATCTGAACGTTACATTAATGAGGCTTTGAGAATGACAAAAGAATATAAGCTTAAAGAGATGGAATTAACCTGCTTACTGAATAAAGCCACAGTTTTAAACGAAAAAGGAGAATACCTTGAAGCAATAAAGATTCTAGATTTCCTAGAGATCGAGGAATTTATCATAAAAAATGCATTGGGTTATATTCTAAATGAAAAAGGAATAGCTTATATTAATATCGGTAAACTAGAAATGGGTATAGAAATCTTACATAAAGCTTGGAATTGGTTATGTAAAAAGAAGGATATGGGAGAATTATGTCGAAATCTATATGGCACAGGACTATATCATTACAAAAATGGAGAATTAAGTATGGCATACACTTTTGCAGAAATGGCTTATAGTCATGAAAATGATCTTTGTAGTTTAATGCTACTTCACGAAATAACTCTTCTTAAATATATTCAGGCTCGAAGACATGGAAATGAATCAGAATACGCTTTTTATAGAAGTGAGTATGAGAAGTATAAAAGTAAACTTGAGAGGAGAGGGTAGTGTGAGGAGGATTCTAGTAATTTGTTTACTGTTGGTGATATTGGTGACTGGCTTTACTTTTATTGTTTCGGCTTCTGATGAAACTACGTCAGATGGCACAATAACTGATAAACCTGTTATTGCCACTGATATTAGTGAAGATGAAGTGGTATTATTAAATGGGCCATGGGTTCCTGTAACTGATGACTGATATTGGGTGGAACGGCTCAAGATCAATAAGTGCTAAGTGGCATAACGAAACTGTGAAAGCATAGTAAAACGTTGATATTTCGTACTTTTGAATATTAATAAATACAGTATTGAGCGGACTAGAAATCCAATGAAATTGAAATAGTTAAACTTTCGTTAATGAAATGAGGATATCATGACACCAATGGGTGTTTTTTTTTATGTGAATTTCATGAATTTCTGTGCTAAAGCTAATTAACTGGGTAAAAATAAAGAAAATAAAAATATTATATTGAAAAAACTGATGACGGATGATATAATGATTTTTAGAAAAGCCGTATATTTAGGCAATATTCGGACAAATTGATATTTATTTATCGTTCTATTAAAAAATTGTTTTTTGATTAATTCAATATATTAAATCTTGTCTAAAAACAATATCATTTTATATTTTTGCTATCCTTCAAAAATTCCTTCTCACCGATTGATCACATCCTTAAAATTCCAAACTGCATTTTCTAAAAACCCTTTTGTTATACATTGTTAAAAATTAAAATAAATAAAAGGTAAAACTGCCAGAAGAAAGGGGTTGTACTATGTGTACAAAACTAACTCAGCACATGGACAGTGCTAAAAAGGCTATTGAAACTGGAGATTATTTTGATTTTGCCGAAAATATTATCTCGGCTTTACACTTATCAAAGAATGCTAAAACAGTTCAGATCTTGTATGTTCAGGGTTTGATGGAGTTTGGAGATTGTAAAAAGGTTTTCAAGGTTATTGAGAATCTGCTTCAAAAACCAACTCTTTCGAACGAAGAAAGGTGGGAGTTGTCGGAGAGAAAAGCTATTCTTTTTTGGAAAATAAAAGACTTTAAGGCCGCTAAATTAATTTATGAAGAATTATGCAAAAGCAATATTATAGGAGTACAGATTAAAGGTTATGGTAATCTAGCACCAATGTATATAGACCAATACATATATGAGGGTAAGTTTGATAAAAAATTATTGAACGAAGCAGTTGTTAATTCCTCTAAGGCATTGGCGTTAATAAGTGTACATGATTCTCAAGAAATGTATGAAAAAATATTATTTAATTTGTGGACAGCCCATTGGTATAATAAGAATTTTTCTGAAGCATTAAGTGTTATTAAACAGGTTTTACAATTATCAGAGGGAAAGAACTATCGGGCATTAATCGGTATGGCTGAGACTTGTATTACATTGAATGATTATAATTCTGCTATGGAGTATTTAGAGAGAGCTGAAAAACTAAGCTTATTTGATTCATACTATCAAGATTATATAAAATTAGTCCAGGCAATAATCTTTAATGAATGTCAGGATTTTTCCCAAGCCAGGGAATGTTTGATGATTGCCTATGATAATTATATACAGGCAGGTGCTTTTTACGAAGCGGGATACTGCCTGCAATATATAATCGCTCTTGACTACATTGTTAATTCAGAAGCTATAGGATTTATGATTAGCAAATTAACAAGCCCTATGGCGAATATTTACGATTTGAAGGGAATACAACCCTTAAAAGTTTAGCAGCAATATTAGTATGTTAAATGTAATGGATATACAAAAAGTATCTATCTTGTTATTTAAGAATGTGTTTTGGAGCAATATTACTGTATATAAGCAATAACCCGATTTTTGCCTGACCAAAGGAATGAGTTGAGCATCTCTCAATAATCACATCTTTTTTCTAAACTCTCAGTAATTCACTGAGTCCCCCTGAAAAACAAACTAAGCTTGGTACCATCCTTATTCTATATCATATGATCTAGATAGCATTTCTTCAAAAAATATCACAGATAACTTCATGGAACGAAGGAATTTGCTCACTGGGAGATTATTGCGACTCTAATCTGGCAGTTGACTGAAGGAGCAAGTGTAGAAGAGATCGAACGCTCCAGATTAGCAGGTCATTATGCATGTCATGGGATGGCTCTATTCCCTCATGATGCTGTGGGTAATGCATGGACAGCAGCTTATATTCAGGCTAAGGGAGATCCTGTTGCCGACTTACATGAAGATATGGCAGCAGAACAGAAGGCGAGAGCCACTTATGAACATCTGATTAGAATGACTGATGATCCCGGAGTCAAAGATACTCTCCAATTCCTTCGTCAGCGGGAAGTTGTTCATTTCCAACGTTTTGGTGAGGTTTTACGAAAAGTGTTTGAATATCAGGATAGCAAGCAGTTTTATTGATCATAAATCATGAAAATATGCCTTTCTTGAGTTAAATCTCAGGAGAGGCTTTATTTTTCTATAATCTTCATCATCCGCATAAATATTTCTCTTGAAGGTAATAAATATCTAAGAGATTAGGACAGGTTGGTCAAGAATTAAATGGAGGTCACAGTATGTTAACACGCCGGGAATTTATCAAACTCTGTCTGACGGGTATGGCCAGCATGAGTTTATCTAGACTGGTAGTACCAGAAGTAGCTCAAGCTTTATTAGAAAAGGGTGGGGAACGACCGCCTTTCATCTGGTTAGAGTGTGATACCTGTGTGGGAGACTATTTTTCCTTTTTAAATACCCTTCATCCAGATGTTCAGCAGGTTTTATTTCAAATGATTGAAATGCATTATAGTAATTCTTTAATGGTAGCAGAGGGAGGGATGGCAATCAATTATCTGGAGAAGATTGCTGAAGAGAGGTATGGTGATTACATTTTGGTGGTGGAAGGTACAGTTCCCACTGCTGATAATGGATGTTATTCATTGATTGGTCATAGACCAAACGGTGAAGCTATAACAGATCTGGATGCTGTCAGATGGTTAGCCAAAGGAGCCAAATATATTTTGGCAGCAGGCACTTGTGCATCTTTTGGGGGGCCATATGCTGCTGATCCCAATCCCACAGGTTCGAAAGCTGTGCATGAAGTGATTGATGAACAGGTGATCAATGTTCCGGGATGTCCAGTACACCCTGATTGGATTGTAGGAACTTTGTCTCATGTAATACTCTATGGTGTACCTGATCTGGATGCCTATAATCGTCCCACTTTATTTTATGGTCAGACCATTCACGACAAATGTCCCAGGCGAGCAGACTTTGAAGAAGGGGTGTTTGCTGCAAAACCTGGCGATTCAGGTTGCCTATACAAAATAGGTTGTAAAGGACCTGTGACCTATTCAGATTGTCCAACCCGTCAATGGATAGGGGATCATACCAATTGGCCTGTTGAAGCTAATACTCCCTGTATAGGTTGTGTAGCTCCTGGATTTCCGGATAGGATGGCACCTTTTTTTAAACATCTACCTGATCTGGTTCTACCTGGGGCGATTATTAATGCGCGAACAGCCGGAACTGCAGCTATTGGTGCTGCTGTTTTGGGATTAGTAACTCACTTTGGAGCCAGTATTATAACAGGGAGATTTAAGAAACATATGTTGGATGGGACTGAAACCGATGAGATTAATCCTGATTTGTTTACAGTAGAACAAAAATCGGAGTTGGATGAGATTAGTGGTCTTCTGGAAGATATTAATAAAAAACATACGGAATTGGAGCATAAAATCCACTATTTGAAGACTGGCAAAGAAAATCCAACAATAATTAAGCGAACGAGATCATTTATTGGACGTTTAAGGAAAAAATCTAATCATACTGAGGAAGAGAAAGATGGGGAGGAGTAATAGATGGCACAAAAGATAATGATTAGCCCAGTGACCAGGCTGAATGGATTCTGGCGTCTGGATGTTGAAGTGGAGAATGGTAAGGTTATTGATGCTTATAGTAGTGGAATCTATATTCGGGGATTGGAGAAGATTATGCAAAGAAGAGATCCCCGGGATGCAGTATATCTTACCCAGCGGATCTGTGGTATCTGTTCTAGTGCCCATGCTATGGCAGGGTCGTTGGCTCTTGAACATGCATATAATTTGGAGATACCCAGAAATGCTGTAATTATTCGTAATCTTATCTTTGGTGCGGATCTATTACAAAACCATTTACGCCATTTTTATTTCATGGCTCTTCCCGATTATGCTGAAGGACCAGATGAACCACCATTTATCCCCCGATATAAAGCGGAATATCGCTTTAACAAAAAAGAGACAGAGAAGTTATTTCAAAATTATATGGAAAGTATCGATATGTCGAGATTATGTCACGAAATGCTGACGATCTATGGAGGTAAAGCACCTCATAACCATGGAATATTGGCTGGTGGAGCATCGGTTCATCCCACAGCAGATAATATTCGCCTCTATTTGTTCAGATTAGAACAGGTAAAGCGTTTTATTGATGAGAAAATGCTGCCAGATATGGAATTACTGATAGAAAAGTATGCAGATTATTTCCAGATCGGTAGTGGTCCAGAGACTCTGCTCACTTATGGGATGTTTCCCCGGGAAGATAAAAGAGGAGAGTTTTATTTGCACCCCGGAGTGATTAGCAAGGATCAGTTACAACCAGTAAATTCAGATTTAATTCACGAACAAGTCAAACACTCCTGGTTCCTGGACACAGATGCAGCTACAGATATTATGCAGGGGGCTACTAATTTTTATCCTGATAAAGAAGGGGCATACAGTTGGATTAAAGCCCCCAGGTACCAGGGACAGGTAGTCCAGACAGGGCCGTTATGTAGATTATGGGTTGCAGAAGAATATCGGCATGGAATCTCAACATTGGATAGGATCTATGCCCGATGTTTAGAGGCAAAGAAAGTGGCTGATTATTTACAGGAATGGGTTCAAAAACTGGAGCCAGGCAAGCCAATTTATCAGGAATATGAACCGTTAAGAGATGCTAAAGGAATCGGGTTGGTAGAAGCGATGCGTGGAGGGTTGGGACATTGGATTGAGATAGAGGATTATCACATAAAGAACTATCAAGTTATCACTCCATCAGCCTGGAACATGTCACCCCGGGATGATAATGGGCTGCCTGGAGCAGTAGAACAGTCGTTAATTGGTATTTCTATTGCTGATTTCAAAAATCCGATTGAAATAGGGAGAGTTGCCCGAAGTTTTGATCCATGCTCCTCATGTGCGGTTCAGGTGTATACCCCGCAAGAATCTTTGGAACAATACATTATTTAGGAGGGAAGACATGTCAGCCTATCAAAAAGATAAAAAAGCGATACCACTGATCATTCTACGACATTCTATTTTTGCAATAATATTTCATTGGATACAGGTAGTTTTGCTTAGTCTGGCAATTATCACAGGATTGTATATGGGGAACCCTTTTTTAGGAACAGCAATTCCATTTAAGTATGTTCATTACATCCATTTAATGTCTAATGGAATTTTAACAGGATTTATTCTGGTTAGAGTGTATTATAGTATTTTTACTGGAGATATTAGACATTTTATCCCCAGACGAGGAGATGTCAAAAAATCTATTAATCTAACAGCTTATTACCTTTTTTTAAGAAAGGAGAAACCTTATGATCCGGGAAAGTATAATGTTGGTCAGCGGATAATCTATAGCTCCTGGTTTTTTGGTTGGCTCTTTCAGGTAACTACAGGAGTCATTTTGGCCAACGAATCTACTCTGGATTTTGCAGCAAAATACTTTGGTGGTTTACAGACCATCCGGCTGATACATTATCTGATAGCAGTGTATTTTGTCATTACTATTATGCTCCACATATATTTATCTTCAACTACTAACCCTGCCATACTACAGTCAATATTTACTGGTTATGTTAGAGTCAAAGATGGGGATGCTGAGTAATAGGAGGTGGGATTGTGTTCAAAAATTTTTTAAAAAGAGCTAAAGCAAGATTTCAGCCTGATAAAGGGTTAATAGCTGATACATACGTAGTGGAAGGTGAGAGTAGTTTAACGCATGATTTTCGAGATAATATCTGTCGACTTCAGATTATTTTCAAAGATTGTTCAGATATAGTGTTCCGCGAGTTTGAGATTCAGATGGATAAACAGGTTTCGGCAGTCCTAATCTATCTAGATGGTATGGTTGACCGGGTGACTTTACACAATCATGTCATGCGATCGCTTATGGGTATTAGCAAGAAGGATTATCCACAGGAATTATCTCCGTTACATCGGTTAAATCGGCTAAAAAATATTGATATCATGGTAGGGGAAATTAAAGAGGAACAGGATATGTATACCCTGGTAAATAATATTCTCTCGGGTGAAATAATTTTTATGTTAGACGACTGTGATCACGCATTAATCCTCAATGGCAGAGGTTGGCAAGCCAGGGCAATCAATGAACCAGATACCGAGACTGTTGTTAGAGGACCAAAAGAGGGGTTTGTTGAGACTTTAAGATCTAATACAACTTTGATTAGAAGAAAGATCAAAGATCCTAATTTAAAGTTAAAAGTAGTTCAGGGTGGAAAGAAGACCAATACTGATATTGCTATCATGTATGTACAGGGGATATGTCCCGAAGATTTAATTGAAGAGGTAGAGAAGAGATTGAAAACTATCAATCTGGATGGTGTTTTTGAGAGTGGTTATATTGAAGAGTTTATTGAAGACAATCCTTATTCACCATTTCCCCAGGTTCAGATAACCGAACGGCCAGATAAAGTAGCAGGTAATCTATTAGAAGGTAAAATAGCTATAATTGTAGATGGTACTCCCGTCGTTAGTATAGTTCCGGCAACATTGGCTCAATTTTATCAATCTCCTGAAGATTATTACGAAAGGACTATCTTTGGAACCGCGGTCAGGATTATAAGATTACTTAGTTTTATTACTTCAGTGACCGCCACTTCTTTGTATGTGGCATTGGTCTCCTTTCATCAGCATTTGATTCCCGGAGAGATTGTTTTGAGTGTGGCCGAGACCAGAGTAGGTGTACCTTTTCCAACATTGTTGGAAGCGGTATTTATGGAGATAGTCTTAGAACTGGTCAGGGAAGCCAGTATCAGACTTCCCGGAAGTATTGGACAGACTATAGGAATAGTAGGTGCATTAGTAATCGGTCAGTCTGCAGTAGAAGCTAAATTAGCCAGCCCTATTCTGGTAATTATCGTTGCTATTTCAGCGATTTCTTCATATGTAATACCACACTTTTCTACATCTTACTCGCTGCGTTTTATGAGGTTTATGATGATTGGAGCTGCCGGAACATTTGGAGCATATGGAATAGCTATCGTCTGGATTGGTCTATTAATTCACCTGTGTACATTGGAATCTTTTGGGCAGCCATATTTAGCAGGGGTAGCCCCGTTCAGGTGGACTGATCTTAAAGATACAATTTTTAGAGTGCCGTTATGGATGATGGGAACAAGACCAACCGTCCCTGACATGAAGGATATTGATCGTATGTTAGGTGCTAAGGGGGACAGGGAAGATGACAATGGTGAGGGGTAAACAGATTATATCGACCAAGCAACTTTTTGCCATATTATTTTTGGGTTTAATGAACCATGGCTATGTCAGTATCTCACGCTGGATTACAGAAGTTGCCCATCAGGATGCCTGGATCTCTACTTTTCTGGGAGGTTTTATAGCATTTGTGTTACTAAATATAATTCTTTTATTGATGAAGAGATTTCCAGATAAGACCTTTATTCAGATAAGTGACGAGGTATTAGGAAAATATTTAGGAAAAATACCCGGGATAATTTTTTTGATTTTTTTGTTGTTCTTTACTGCGTTATCTCTTTATTTACTGGTCAGTTTAGTCTCTGCATGGCTGTTGCCGAAGACACCTATTGATGTCATAATAATTTCTATTTTGCTGCTTCAAATTTATCTAACCAGGGAAGGAATTAAAGTGTTAGGACGTTTCCAGGAGATGATTATGGTTATAGTATTGCTGGGCATGCCGATAACTTTTTTGCCATACTTTATTTATCAAAATCATACTTTGTTGATGCCTATTGGCGGGACAGGTGTCGTGACAATCTTAAAAGGGGCATTACCTGCATTTTACACCTTTTTTACTTTTTTTAGTTTACTAATTTTGTACCCTTACGTAAGAAAAGATGCCTCCCATAAAGAGATAGTTAAAGCATCTAATATGTCAATATTAGTTGTGACAATCTTGAAGACTTTTTATGTTTTCGGTAGTATAGCCGTATTTGGAGAGAAAGAAATACAATTTTTTCTATATCCCCTATTGGAATATGTTAAACTGTTAGTTTTTCCGGTAATTGAGAGGGTAGAATTTATGATGATCTTTTTATGGTTGTTTATGATGTTTAGTGGAACTGTAACTACTTTTTATATGGCTAACCTTACTGCAGAACAGGTAATAAATGTTGAAGGTTATAAAAATACAGGTTTAATCATTGCTATTCCTATATATTTTTTGACCAGATTATCTCAAAATATTGCTGAATCACTAAGCTTATTCCGATTAGAAGGTGCTGTATTATCAATAGTGCTTTTGGCGACGATTGCATTTGTGTTTGGGTTAAGCTTTATTTTACAGAAAGGTGGCGAAAATGCGTGAGGGTTTTGAAGCTTGTTATCATTCTAAGCTTATTCTTGATTGTCCTTTCTGGGTGTTGGGATTCGGTAGAGTTAGAAGAACAGTTTCTGGTCTGGGGAATGGGCTGGGATATAGATGAGGAGAATCCTAATTTGATGACTTTGACTCTTTCTGCACCGTCTACCACTGAAGGTGCTCCAGAGCCTTATATTGCAGTATCATCCAGTGGGTATTCGGTTGAGGAAGGGCGGAAGAACATTCAAAAACAACTGCAGTACACAATAGAGATGGGGCATTTAAGGGTTTTGGTGATCTCGGAAGATTTTGCAAAACAGGGTATCTTAAAGTTTATGGATTCTCTGGGAAGAAATCCACGAATAGGACGGGAGACCAAACTGGTAGTTACTGCCGGAAAAGCGAAAGATCTTTGGGATTTAGAACACCCCAGTAATCTATTGCCTGCCGACTATTTGGTTGAACTGTTGAAAGTTAATGCAAAACAGGGAATTACAGCAGACATAACTTTTAGAGATTTTTTTGAAGCAATCAGTAATGAAGGTCAAGAGCCTGTGACTTCTTTTATTCGGATGTCCAAAGATGCAAAAATGTTTAATGCTGCGGGATTGGCAGTTTTTAAAGAAGACAAGATGATTGGAAAATTAATGGATATAGAAGTACAGGCTTTTCAATTTATTATCGGGAAGTGCAAAAATGGGACAATTACAGTAGGGGAGTCCACTAAACCAGGCTCAAATTCGATTACTTTCTGTCATCGGCGTGGGGGGAGTAAAGTTAAAACAGAGATAATAAATGGAGAGCCACATATTTATCTAAAGGTAGAACTAGAAGGAGATATTAGTGAATATACAGCTGATAAACCGACAGTAGATGAAGAAGTCATTGAAAAAGCCGAGACTGCTGTCACTTTAAGAGTAAAAAAAGAAGTTGAGAAAGTGATAGAAAAGGCTCAGAAGGAATTTGAATCAGATATTTTTGGTTTTGGTCTATATTTTAAAGCTTATCATAACAATTATTGGAAAAGTCACGACTGGGCTAAAGAATTCCCTGAAGCCAATGTTCATGTTGATGTCAGAGTTAAAATTAGGAGGATAGGAATTGAGAGTTAGGCAGGGAAATAATCAAAAAACAAAAATTTTAATTATTGGGTTAGGTAATCCGCTATCTGGAGATGATGGTTTTGGATGTCATGTGATAAAAATTCTACAATCCCAATCTTTACCATATGGAGTGCAGGCTCTGGAAGGTGGAACAGATGCATTGGCTCTATTACCTGAGTTACAGAATGCTGAATACGTTATATTGTTAGATATCGTTCAGACAGGAGGAGTTGCAGGTACAGTCTATCAGATACCTTTAAGTTGCTTACCAACTAATCGAGATAACATATCTCAACATCAACTGTCTTTACTTCATTTGTATCAATCCCCGGCAATGAGATATGAACTATCTTTACCGCGAGGAGTATTGTTAGCTGTTGAGGTGGAAGAAGTAGAGTTATTCTCTGAAAAACTAAGTCTAGCGATTGTAACAAAGATACCGCGAATTGTCGAGAGGGTTAAGCAATTGATAGAAAATATTTAAATATGGATTGTAAATATATGTGTGTGGGAACACGTAAAGAAAGGATGGGAAAGATGGCAGAATTTCATTTTTCTCCACGGGAGAATAAAGCACATCTTATTAACTGGCATAGTTGGGGTGAGGATGCCTTCCGTAAAGCCGAAGAGCAGAATAAGTTAATACTGTTAAGCATCGGTGCGGTCTGGTGTCATTGGTGTCATGTGATGGATGAACAGGCCTATTCTGATTCAGGAAATATTCAGCTGATTAATGAAAGATTTATCCCGATCAGAGTAGATACAGACCGTCAACCTGATGTTAATCGTCGATATAATATGGGTGGATGGCCAACGACAGTGGTTTTGACATCTGATGGGGAACTATTACAGGGAGGAACTTATATTCCATCTGTGGGTTTAAACAAACTCTTAACAGAGCTAGACAGTATTTATCATGAGAATTCCGAAGAGATTAAGCAGCGGGTCCAAACCTTTTATCGACAGCATCAGTCAGAGATTGATCAGAGAGGAGAAGCAGATTTAAAAGAAGAGATGATTTTAGAGGTCAGATCAATGGTTTTAGAAGAATATGAACCTGAATATGGTGGGTTTGGGATTGAACCTAAATTTCCCCATACTGAAGCTTTAAACTTTCTGTTAGATGAGTATTATCGGACGCAAAATGAAGATTTGGCAGAGGTTTTACACAAGACATTGACCAATATGGCTGGGGGAGGAATGTTTGATCGGGAGATGGGGGGATTTTTTAGATATTCCACAACTAAAGATTGGAGCATACCACATTTTGAAAAGATGTTAGAAGATAATAGTAAGCTTTTGGTGGTGTATTTGAAAGCTTATCAGATATTTAATGATAATAATTATAAAGAAATAGCTTTAGATGTAATCATGTACTTGACAGATTGGCTAGTCAATCATCAATCTGGCGTATTTTATGGAAGTCAGGATGCAGATGAAGATTATTATCGCAAAAGTCGAACTGAACGGGAACAATTACCGGAGCCTTATAGGGATATGACCATTTATACCAGTTGGAATGGTCTGGCGATTTCTGCCTTTCTAAAAGCATTTGCTGTGTTAGATGCGTTGGAATGTAGGGATATTGCTTTAAAAGGTCTGGAATTTTTGTTGAAAAACTGTTATAAATCTGACGAGGGTATGTATCATTATTATCTGGATGGGGAGGGACATAATACCGGACTTTTGGAAGATCAGATGGCAATAATTAATGCTTTACTTGATGCCTATGAGGTCACCCATACTAAAAATTATTTGCAACAGGGAATACATTTGACTGATCTGGTAATAGAACGTTTCTATGATGATCGTGCTGGGGGATTTTATGTGGATATTCCTGATTCGGCTGTCTTAAAACGGATGACATTGCTGGAAAAACCTCTAACCATCAATAGTTGTATGGCAGAACTTTGTCTGCGGCTGCAGGTCGTCACAGGAGATGCAGATTATGGTCAGATTGCTGAAAAAACATTGCGTTTTTGTGCAGATCAGTATTCTGGATATAAGCTGTTTGCAGCAGCTTTTGGGTCAGCAGTTTCAGCTTATATTCATGGTTTTACTCATATCACCATTATTGGTGAATTTGGTCAGCAAAGTGTTCAAAAACTGTTTCAGGAAAGTCTGAAGGTCTATTCAAATCATAAAGTAGTTGAAGAATTAGATCCCGTTTTAGATCACACCCGGATTGCCAGTTTGGGATATGATCCGGCGCAACATCAGGCATATATTTGTAGAGGTAGAAAATGCTACCCTCCTATACAGCAGTCTGAAGATATCACCAGAGTTTTGGCAGAAGTAAAGATAAATAGATAATAGGATAAAGACCAGCCATCCTGACCATTTGTTAGCAGTAGATTGGAAAAGGGGCTGGTCTTGTAGTTCGACGATATTTAATATTGGTAACAGATTCCATAGCCGCCCCGGGGATAATTCCAATTTATATTCTCATAGGGGCAGCCCCAGATGCATGCACCGCATTCAATACATCGTGTATGCAGAATTTTGATACTCTGATCTTCCCAATAATAAACCCTGGATGGGCAGACATAGGTGCATGGTTTATTTTCACATTCAGTGAGACAGAGATTATCATTAAGAATCCAGATATGTGGTTGGTCATCTGGTACAATTTTTACAAAATTCAGCGGGTTCTCTTCATTCTTGCGCTGTAAATCATTGTCCATTTAAAATACCCCCCAATTAAAAATTCCATGATATAGGTCTTTAAGGGTCTTATCCATAGGTTGTAGATTTATGACTATTTCTTTCATATCTTGCATCAATTCAGTATTGGATTTTAACTCTACACTGAAGAATTTGTAAGCCAGTTCATTGATCAGTTTAGTTAGCAGATAATCTGAGTCGGGATGATGTTCATAGTAAAGTTTTGATGCCTTACCATTTCTGATATCTTGTAAAAAGAAACTATGATTTATCTTATTTTCATAAGTCTGTAGAATATCTTTTGTGTAAGAACCTTTAGCGTGGGCTTCAGCTACAGATTCACCAGCTGCTTTTCCCGAAAGCATAGCCAGGTCAGTGCCCCGTCGTCCACTAATCATCATTGCTGCATCTCCACAAACCATTATCCCATGATCTATCAATGCAGGAATTTTTTGATAACCCCCTTTGGGAACCATATGGGACTTGTATTCCAATAGCTCTGCATCTTCCAATAATCGTTTAATCAACGGATGGCTGGTAAGTCTATTTAAAAGGTGTAAAGGCGAAAGTCCTTTAGTAACCATCTGACTAAGGTAACCTCCTGTGGAGATGCCGATCGTTTCTTTATTAGTCCAGAGTCCACCTTTGCCAATCATTCCAGCAGTAGCGAAGCCAACCATTCCGATAGCTGTACCTTCATCTTTTTCCAGATTAAAACGCGATTCAAGCTTTTCTCTGGGGAGGCCAAAGACCTGTTTGACATAATGTGTGTAGCTATGTGCCATTAAAGGTTTGCGTAAACCGGCTTTTTGAGCCAGGAAGGCCAGAGCTCCTTCAGCTAATACTACTACATCTGCTCTGATTTCCTCACCGCTATCAAGAATGATACCATCCACTTTTTTTGCTACTAAGCCAATCTTATCCCAAATAAGGTCTATAGCCAGAGCGTTACAGCGGAGTATGGCTCCGGCCCGGACAGCTTCATTGGCAAACCAGGAGTCAAACTTGGGACGTAAAGCAGAAAATTTGTTATAAGGTGCTTTTCCAAAACGTAGTCCAGTAAAACCTGCTTTGACAGCAGAGTCGCGATTGAGAAACCATATCTCCTCGGTTACGATCTTTCTCTCCCAGGGGGCTTTTTCCCAGAATGCCGGGATTATTTGAGCTGTGGGTAAAGAGTAGATATTACCTCCATACATATTTTTGCTTCCAGGATATTGACCTCTTTCTAATAGTAAGACAGAGATATTATTTTGAGCCATTGTTAGTGCAGCGGCACTACCTGCTGGCCCTGCTCCAACAACAATGGCATCATAGCGTTCACTCATATTTAATGCCTCCTTATATCATTCAACTAGTATTTATTTTTTACCTGTTTGCCTTAATTTATTAAAAATATATCATATATTTTATTATATATAACAATATATATAAAAAAATTATTATTTATATTTCAATTTATATAAAATGAATTGATAAAACTAAATACAACAAATTTGTTTAGAAAAATTTCCAAAAATTAACTCAGATAATTAATTTTATTCCTGACAAAAAAGCAGGGAAATTTATAGTAGTGTAGAATACATGTATTAATAAACTTTGTGAACAAATAGGAGGGAGTTCTAGGATGAAAAAGGGTTTCGTACTTATGTTAGTTTTAGTTTGTGTATTAAGTTTGTCCCTGGTGACAGCGGCCAAAGAGTTTAAAGTTGGTATGGTAACTGACGTTGGTGGTCTGGGTGACCAATCTTTTAATGATGCTGCCTATCGTGGTCTGCAGATGTTAGAAGAAGAGTTTGGTGTGAAGATTCAAGTTGTTGAATCTGCAATGATGACAGACTATGTTGTGAACTTAAGTTCTCTGGCAGAAGAGGGTTATGACCTGGTTTGGGCGATTGGTTTCTTAATGCAGGATGCATTGGCAGAAGTTGCCGAGATGTATCCTGATACTAAATTCGGTTTGATTGACTCTGAAGTAATTTCTGACAATGTAGCATCTGTTACTTTTAAAGAGCATGAAGGTTCTTTCCTGGTAGGTTTGCTTGCCGGGATGAAGACCAAGACTGATAAAGTTGGTTTCGTTGGCGGTATGGACTTTGCATTAATTCACAAATTCGAAGCTGGTTTTGTCGCTGGTGTTAAAGCAATTAATCCAGATGCAGAAGTTATTGTAAGTTATACTGGGGTATTTGATGATCCTAATAAAGGTAAAGAGTTAGCTTTAACTCAATATTCTCAGGGTGTTGATGTAATTTATCATGCTTCTGGTGCTTGTGGAATTGGTGTTATTAAAGCTGCTGAGGAGAAAGGTTCTGGTTTTTATGCAATTGGAGTTGACAGTCCTCAAGCTCATTTAGCTCCTGAGAATGTACTGACAAGTATGCTCAAGCGGGTTGACAATGCTGTTTACTCTGTATCTAAGAACTTGATTAGAGGCGATTGGGTATCTGGCCATATTGAATTGGGTCTGAAAGAAGATGGAGTTGGTTATAGTGAACAAGCTATAAAAATGTTCACTAAAGATGAAATTGATATTGTTGATGGTTATCGGATGCAAATTATCGCAGGCGCTGTAGAAGTTCCAGAAATCCGGTAAGTTTTGGAAATCAATAGTATATATTTTAAAGCACTGACCCGGAGTCAGTGCTTTTTAATTGTCCATAGATGCATATTTATAAATTACCATTAAAAAGTCAAAAAACCTAAATAATCCACATTATTCAGTATAAATATACAAAAAATGCTAAATTATTAGAAACATATTTATTCATTTTTTCTTTTATGTATTTGAATCTCACATATTTTTGTACATAAATCCTACAGCAAACTGATTAATTAAAAAAAAAGTCCCCGAGAACGAAAAGTTCAGTTAAATTACATGGGAAAATTCTATAATTACTTACTTTTTATGAATTTTTACTTACCAAATACAGTTTTTTCTTGAAAATAATTAATATATATGGTATAATAGACTCATAAAATTCTTAGAGGGGGGACTTTAAGGATGAAAAAGTTGGGGGTCATGTTACTTATGTTGGTGTTGGCAATTGGTGTATTTTGTGGAGGAAATTTGTCGAAAGCTTCTAATGTTGGTAATGATGGTTTTATTACTACCACTGTGGATGGTAGTACCTCTGTTCCAACAGAACCTGGTCTATGTCCCGTTTTTGGTTTGACTACAAATGGAGATGGTGGACCAATTTGGGATGATGGCCCAGGGAGTCAATAGAGGGAAAATCTATTGGCGGAAATGACTTATTTAAAAAATACACCGTAAAGGTGTATTTTTTTTTAAAATAATTTACTCAATAAAAATAATATACTTAATAAAATTTCTTGATTTTACTAGTATATTAATGTATAATTATTACAACAAAGATAATACCGGGGTGGTGGATAAATGTGGTTGTAGAATTTACCCGGCATGATGTCATACAACAGTTTGAGAATCATCTTGAATTAGCCGATATGCAAAAAAACAATAAAAATTATCGAGATGCGATAGAAGAGTACTTTCAGGCACTTCCCCTAACTAAGTATATTAACAATATTACTTCTGGGCAGTTAAAACAGAAGATTGCGGATTGCTATTATTACTTACATGAATATAAAATAGCAATCCGTTATTATGACGAAATCATCGACAAATATGCTGATGATCTGACAGAGAATGAGTTTATCTTCGTTTTAATTCGCAAAGGTGTAGCCATGGGCAAGTTAGGGTATTATAGCCGTGCTATTGATCTCTTTGAAACAGTTGCCTCTTATGAATCTAAAGATGCTAAGATTAAAGCATATAATAATCTGGCAATCTTATATTCTTATATGCATAAATTCACTGAGCGGGACTGTCTTTCTAAAGCTTTGGAGTATTCCACAAAAGCTTTGGTTTTGACCGATGAGAATTTAAAAGCCAGAATTCACGGTATTCTACATAATATGGGAATGATCTATCATGACCAGAGAAAATATGAAAAGGCTCTCGAAACATTTGAAAATGCACTAATCCTTACTGAGGACCCTTTACGTCAAGCCAAAACCTATTGTGAGATAGCTAGAACCAAAATTGAACTATTGGAGCTGGATGAAGCTCTGACACATCTAAACTTTGCCCAGAAGATTTTGATCAAATACAAAGATTTTCATGAGATATCTAACTCTTTGTACATATTAGGAATTCTTTATATGAAAAAAGGAGAAATAGCCAACAGTCATAACTATCTACAAACAGCTCTCTTTGGCTTTCTGGAACTTCAGGCATACCCAGAGGTCGTCCAGACCTGTCTTCAATTGTACAAGCTCTTTGTTGGTATTGACCGCAGTAGAGCAGAAGTTTATTATGAGCAATACAAATTTTATATTAATTATGTAGATCCATTAGGTGAATGATGTCAGTCATAACTAATTTTTGATATGTAAAAACCCGGGATAAATATTACCCCGGGTTTTGTTGATCTATAGTGTTAGAATTCAAGCGAAGTATTAAGTCCAACAGAGGCACTTTTCAGGTTAAATGCTGCCCCCAGATCAGTTTTAAATGGCCCCAGATGGAGACCTAAACCAGTTGTATAACTTAAACTGTTTTTGGTCAGGATAATTCCAGCCCGTAATGGCAGAATCCGAATCGGATTTAATTCTACTCCTGCTCCAAGTTCGTAATTGCGTTTAGTAGTAAAGATCATCTGATCATTATTGTCAAGATTTACTGAGACGTTCTTAACGGTTGATGCCTGTAATCCTACAAGCAGCCACCGATAAAATTGATAAGAGACACCGGCATTAATTCTGGAAGGAAGAGGAACTTTTATTGGATTCTCTCCGTCCCGAATAATTGGTTCGTCAGGAAGAGTAAATTGTTCGGAAACAGTTGAATCTTTGACGATACCATATTCTAAGATTTGATAGTTATTAAACTTTAAAGAACCATTATTCATCGAACTTAGCCCAAAAGCGAGCTTTCCTCTACGACCATAAATTCCCAGATCAATGGCAGAACCCATTCCCAGAAAATCTGTATCGGTCGGATTGTCTGGATCTAGAGTGTAAACCCCTCTGAGAATAGGCAGTGTCTCTCCGTCCTCCATCTCATCAAATTTTTCCGTAACAGCTGTCTGATCTGCAAAGAAAATGTTCACCGTCCGAATACCATCTTCATCCGCTTCACCATATGCCAGATAGAAATCAGTGTCGTCAGTTAATCCTATATTACCATATCCACCAGCTACCACGTGATAACTTCCACCTACATAGAATTCATCAAAGTACTCGCCAATAACAGAAATTTTCTGTAAAGGGATGCTCACAGTAGCACCAACATCACCGGTAACGAGAACATCAGTCTGGGTATCCGAAAGGGAGATTAGCTTATCGGGATCAGGATTGGAGATGTCGCCATCCAGATCAATATATTGGCCATTGCCCTTTAATAACAGAGTAAAGATATCTTTGTCCAGTGTACCACGACCATAGCCTTGAACGCCTACAGAAAGACCTACAGGGCCAATAATAATCTTTGGTCTGGTTGTGTGATTTAAGTATAAACTCATTCCGTCATCAGGGATAGAATCCAGGATCGCATTGACCTCTTCCTCTGTTAAAATTGAATCGCTACCTTCGACTAGACCACCATATTCTAATACATCCATAAGATCAAAAGAATCACTTTTGATCGAAGTATTTAAAAGGGCTAGGTCGAGCACAAAAACGTTGCCGGGACTCATTGCAGCAGGATTCCATTCAATCCCATTATCACCTGGTTGAGCTGGCCCCGGAGCATTTCCCATACCCAAAAGATCTGCAGACGTCTGTCCTATTCCTGAAAAGCAGCTAATTATTAGAATCAGTCCGAGCAGAAAATATACTTTTTTCATCAATCTCACTCCTTTCTATATGTCCATGTTCGATGGATCAATATTCAACTTACCATTTATCCAGAGATTTAACTTAATAGTATCATTAGATCGGGCAGTCAGTGTCAGAGGTGCTCCAGTGTCATTAGGAATCAGAGCATCGACCTTTAAGGTATAACCTTCTGGATCAAAGAGGATATCAAAAAGTTCGGAGGTTAAGGTGACCTTAATATCCCCTTCCCGTTCAATGAGTTGATTGCTTGAGTTCAATTTTGCCGGATAAAGTTTGGCATCAATCGGGTAAGTTGTGCCATCAGATCCAATAAACGTCAGGATAGTTCCAAGAGCAAGAGTAGATCTGTTAACATAGTCAATATGCAGAGTAACCGGATCAATAAAATCTGTGAATACAACATCTGAATCATAATATTCATTCAAATGTTCTTCATATACAGTACCTAAATTGTAGTCACCTGCAGGAACTGTCAAAGCTAATGGTAGGGCAACATGTATAGATGGCTTAATGTAATCGCCTACCTCAATATAAAAGTCCGATCCAGGATCATTAAGCAATAAGTTAGCATCAATAGATATGTTCTCTGGTTTTGAAGAGATCATACTTAGGAATGTATCGTAGTCATCCTGTTCATGTAATTTGAACTCATAATCGGAAGTACGTGCAGGTAATTCAATGGCAAATTCTGCGCTATTTAACATTGGGGAAGTCGTTGTTGGACCTTCATAGACCTTAATTGCCAGATCTAATTCTCCGGATAGACTGGTCTGATTATCGAACCCAATAGTCAAGAAGATATCCTCAAACTCTGGTAAATTGTCATGGATTCCTTCCGGATATTCTATGGTCTGCATAGCCTGGTCTATACCCAGATCTTCTAAGTCGATCTCCCATTGATCACCGATTAATGCGGAGACATCTCCATCAAATCGCTGAATCTCGTAGGTTCCTGCGTTCAGACTTAAATTGTACTGATATGGTATTATCGTATTGGTTGCGTTATCGTAAACATCATATTGCATAGGGTCAGAATAATTTAGCGATACTTCACCGATGAGTGGTTCATTAATATTGAAAGTCTTACCTGTTAAATCAATATATTTATCCTGAGTATATGGGTCAGTTTCAACAATATTTTGTCCATCCTGCAGGATTCGAAAATCAATTTCAAAAGGAAAAGCTTTAGTCTCATCAGCCATCTGGCGATCTACAATAATATCAATTCTTCCAGAGGCAAAAGTGACACTGGCATCAACATCTGAATCAAGATTAAAGGCTGAAAATGGGTTAATCTCAGGTATTGAGATATCAGGCAATTCTATTCCCAGGGTTTCCACAGTATTCACGGGGTCTGAGAGGTTGATCTCTACTATTTTTAGGGGTCCAACTGATGGTAAAATAGTAATAGTACCACTGTTTGATGAACTGTAGTTAACTATGAAGTCAAGGTTATTGGGAACTTCACATAGAGCTAATGAAATAGATTCATTATGTTCACCAGCGGGAAGATTTGGTAATTCAATGATGTCATTGCCCACCTGATCTCCTTCAGAATCGACTATCTGAATAGATAAAAAATCCAGTTGGGCATCGGTTTCAATTTTGAAGTCCATCTTATTGCTGGCTTCATCAGATAATCTCATAGTGTTAAATCGGGCACTAGTATAATAACCATGCTGATCTGCATATCCGAACGAACCTGATCCGGGGGCAAAAGAGGAAGTAAAGGGATTCTCCTCAAAACTACTATAAACAGGAATTACGTCCTGACCACTCCAGACCGGACCAATGTCAAAATCCAGATCATGATCCATAGTAGGTATCTCATCTATGGAATAGGCTTCGTATTCTTCATCAAAGATAAAAGAGAAGATCTGGGTGTATGGGTCTATTTCAGTATCGGCCTCCCGAAGAGCTTCTGACAATAAATCACCAATTTGAATCTCACCTTTAGCCAGCGGGAGAACATATTCCGGACTCCAGGATGGCGCGGTAACTTCGTCTTTAAATTTAGGAAGACATCCTGCTGCTAATACGACAAAGAGGATAATGACAGGAACCAGTATCTTGACTTTACGCATGTGGTTCACACTCCTTTTAAATAAGATTCAGAACAGATAGGTATAATATAACCATCTGCTCAAGGAAAAAAGTACTAATCCTTAAATTAAATTATATCTTATCACTATTGTACAGTCAAGAAATTAGCAGAATACTTTCTCTAAAAAGTAGTGGAATATAATTTATAAAAAAATGCAAAACCAAATATTTAAATATTATTCGACAATATCATATTATATCAAATAATTATTAAAAATGAGCTACTATAGTGCCAAGTGATATAAAAAATAAGAAATATAAATATATAATCAATCCAAAAACTTTTCCTTGTTAATCATTACATAATAAGTATTAATAAAGAGTAAAATATGAGTAAGGAGGCGATAATATGAAAGCGACAGGTATTGTTAGAAAAATAGACAATTTAGGTCGTGTGGTAATTCCCAAAGAGTTAAGGAGAAATTTAAATATTGACGAAGGTACTAATCTGGAAATCTTCGTAGATCGAAAAGGTACTGTAATCTTGAAAAAATATTCTCCTTTGGCAGAGATTGACCAGATTGATGATTATGTAATGACTTTGTCTGAAACTACTGAGTGTGACGCTATGATTGTTGATACAGAAAAAGTTATCGCGTCATCCATTGATAATGTGAATTCTAGATTGGGTAAAGGTGTTTTGGACGCTTTAGAACAACGTAAATCTGTGATGATTGAAAAGGCGGGAACCGAAGAAATTTGTAAAGATTGCGGCAGCCAGAAGTGCAATATTCAGTCAGCGGTAATCAATCCAATTATTCGTCATGGGGATATTTTTGGTGCTATCCTCTTGACTTCTTGTGACAAAACATTGGGGGATTATGAGATGACTATTGCTAAAACTGCTGCTACTATTCTGGCCAAACAGGCCAGAGTATAAAGAAATTATGTAAAGTATGGTCTGTATAAAATAATATATTGAATCAAAAGTTAAGGAAAAGTACCTATCTCTAATGGGGGGCTTTTCCTTTAATTTTGGCATCTGAGATTTACAAATACCCAGTGTTGTACTTGCTCTAAAAAGAGGAAAATGATACAATATAGCTATGGATTTTCTGAAATGGAGTAGTCAAAGCAGTTCTCAAATATCTGGGTATTAACTAGGAGGGGAAAAATGGTTGATTATCAAAAATTTACTGAAAGATTGGTTAATTGGATTAAGGATCAAGTATTTGATAGCGGATTGAAAGGGACAGTGGTCGGACTTAGTGGCGGCATAGACAGTGCAGTAACTGCGGTTTTATGTAAAAAAGCCTTTCCAAATTCGACTCTGGGATTGATTATGCCATGTTATAGTAATTCTGAGGATCAAGCCCATGCCAAAATGCTTGCAGAAAAGTTTGATATTCCTTATAAAGTAATAAATTTGGAAAAGCCTTTTGATGCTTTTCAGGAAATAGTGGATGAGGGAGAGAAATTAGCAGAAGATAGTTTAGTAAGAGCTAATCTTAAACCTCGACTGAGAATGATTACACTTTATTATTATGCAGGCTTGAATAATGCTCTTGTTGTGGGTACAGATAATCGTAGTGAATTAGAGGTTGGGTATTTTACCAAATATGGAGATGGAGGCGTAGATATTACCCCTCTGGCTACCCTTGTCAAAAAACAAGTTAGAGAAGTGGCTAAGTATCTGGGAATACCGGAAGTGATTATTACTAAGCAGCCTTCAGCAGGTCTGTGGAGTAATCAGACCGATGAGGCTGAGATGGGAATTACCTATGAGCAATTGGATCATTATATCTTGACTGGAGAAGCCGAAGAATCTGTAAAAGAGACTGTGGACAGATTAAATAAAAGGAGTCGCCATAAGCTAAAAATGCCACCTAAGCCTGATTTTGTACCGGAATAGTTGTTTTGAAGAACTAATCTGCAAATGTCGTAACATTCGACTGGTTTAATACATATTTTATATTAAGGAGACTTTAAACTGTCTCTATAGACTCAAATCTGAAACTGAGGAGGAAGTTAAAATATGTATTGTAAGAAATATTGGGGAAGTGACGTTTGCAAAGATAGTAAATTTAATAAACATGAACCTTTATTTCGCCGTGAAAAATTCAAACTGTTAAAGGTAATCGGTGAAGAAGTAATTCAGGTAGTTTCGGATTCAACAGATCGCCTGGATTTTCCTGCTAAGGACATTATCAAGGTAACCTTTGAACTGGGTTGCACAACTGACCATGCGTTTAAAAACAAGATCGTCAAACAAGGTATTATTCACAAAAAAGTCCTCTATTGTGATACTAGCGGTATAGTTCGTTGTCAGATTTTTGACATTCCGTTTACAGCTCCTGCTGAGATTCCTGGCGTAGATCCTTGTCTTGAATTAGAATTTCAGGAAAAATTAATTCTTGCTGAGACTGACTATTTGATGTTAGATTGTCAGACTGTAAATGCAAAAGTAGTCTTTGAGATTAAGATCAAAGTCAGTACCTGGGTACAAGAATATTTACAAGTATGTAATTCTAATATAGTTAGCCATCTGCAAATTTGTCGATAACTTGAATAACTTTGCACCAATATCGTTTGATAAAAAGACTGTTGCGCAACTGCAACAGTCTTTATGCACCCTTCAAAGGGTGCTTTTGTTTTGAATTATTATGATAAACAGGGCAAAGTTTATTGAAAATTATTTTGCCAGATTACCCCAAAATCCTGACAGCGAAATCGGGGATTAGTTTGTGACCAGTAGCCTGTTCCAAAATATCATTCCAATGGTATGTGGCGCCAATTTTAAAGATGTTCTCAATTAAAAAAGAACCAATTCTCAAATCATTACATAGATATGAAATTTGTAATTCTTCCTTAACAGCAGCTTCAATCTGATATGCCGCCAGATAACCCAGAATATAGTTGTGATAATATGCCGGGAAATTACTCAGATGGACTTTCGCAGCCCAGTCAGCCTGACCCTGTCGATCTGCAGGTCTTTTGAGCATCTGCAATTCTTCTACCAGACTCCACCAGAGATCATTCAAATCCTGATCAGGATTTTTGTATAATTCCCGTTCAAAATAAACCATTACCAGACCCCAACGGATGAAGATCAAAAGGTTTAACTGTTCCTGCCAAAATAATTGGTTTTTCATGGTATTTACCAGTTCGGGTTGAATTCCTGCCACTTCTTTTAACCATTGTGGATTACGAGCTTGATTTCCAAACATTAAGGCAATAGCTTCGGTAAGGAACATATGGCCTGGTCTCCTGAGCATTATTGGGAGGTCAGGGTCAAGATATTTATCATACACTCCATGACCCAATTCGTGCAGCAGAGTGTTTAACCACTTTTCGGTATTCTTCAAATTACAAAGAATTCGTACATCTCCCTCACCATCAATATGAGTACAGAAAGCGTATTCATTCTTGCCTTTCCGTTCATATAAATCACTCTTTTCCAGGATGGTAGTTACATCCAGGCCAATATCCCGATAATAGTTAGTAACTAGTTTTATAATATCAAGATTTTTAATATATATATCCAGGTTAATATCATCATCTACAGGTGTCTCCTGGAAGAAAGGATCACTGTAATGCCATGGTCTCAATTGATTTATGGGTATTTGAAATCTTTTCGCAAGTTTTTGATCTGTTTTCTTTTTAGCATTTTTAAAAGGTATATCTGTCTGTTCTTTGAGTTGATCTAAAATTTGGAAGAGCTCTTCTTCGTTGAGATCTCCAGTTTTCAAAGCCATAGTATAGTAATTATCGAATCCAAGTTTTTGAGCCGCCTGATTTCTAATCTTAACTAGCTCTAATAATAAAGGAGCAACCTGTTGTCCAATTTGTTTACTGGCTATGTAGACAGATTTTCGTTCTGTACTATCTATTGAATCATGCAAAATCTCTATAATCTCATTATTGGAGAGTTGTTTGTTCTGGTAGCGAGCACGAAAGTTAGTAAATTCACTGGTGATATCGGTCTCTAATCTGATAATCTCCTTAATGAGTTTGGGGTCGATTTGAAACTTGAGATAGGTATAATAAAGTTTGGTAAGTTGACGCTGGAGTATTTGGTCATCAATTGGGGAATCAAGAAAAGATTTGATAGTTGCAAAATCACCAGCATTAGAAAGAAAGTCAGCTTTTTGAGTGCTACAGTGAGCCAATTTTTCCCTTAACTCTTGAGTGCCTTGTGTAGAAAAATCCCAATACGCCTTGTTAAGCTCGGTATCAAATTGATGTAACCGGGTCACTCGATCATTTAAGAAACTTCGAATATCCATGTCTGTTGTCACTCCTTTATAATAATTTCGATAATAAAACAATTTCTAGATCAATCTTAAAACTCCTTTTTAATAAACAAAAAATTCTGGTAATGTTTAAAATACAAATCTAAAAGTGGAATTTTGAGAATTAATTTTATAAATCAAATTATTTATTCCAGATTGTCAGAACATCCGGGAATACTTCCAGAGCACGATCCAGTATATTATGAATATAAGCAATCAAGATTCCATAATTAACAATTGGAACTCCTTGTCTGTCTGCTGAGTGAAGCCTGTACAAAATATCTTTTCGGTTTGTCATACAACCACCGCATTGAACAATAAGTTTGTACTCTTTGAGGTTTTCAGGGAATTCTCGACCAGCTACGTGGTGAAATTCTAATTTGTCACCTACACGTTGCTCCAGCCAGTTGGGGATCTTTACAGTGCCAATATCCTCGGGTTGTCGATGATGGGTACAGGCTTCGGCAATTAAAACTTTGTCACCCGGAAGCAATGAAGAGATGGCTTTAGCACCTTTAACATAGATTGGCAGGTCACCTTTTTGGCGGGCGAAGAGAATCGAAAATCCTGTCACAGGAATATTTGTGGGAACCCTTGGTGAAACATAACCAAAAGCCTGAGAATCAGTGACAACCATTGCAGGTGAATTGCCAAGGGCTTTTAGTGTCAGTTCTAATTCGGTTTCTTTAGTAACTAAGCCCATTGCGTCATGATCTAAAAGATCACGTAAGGTCTGAACCTGAGGCAAAATTAATCTTCCTTTAGGTGCTGCACTATCAATCGGGCAGACCAGGATGACAGTATCACCGGGTTGAATTAAATCACCAATAATGGGAGGTTCAGTATCTTTAGGTGCAATTTTTATTAGAGCAAGTTTTAAATCATCAATACCAATGTTAGTAACTGCACTTACCGGAAGTATGTCCTGATTTAGATCTGTGGTCAAAGCCTGGATATTTATTTCAGGATATTGATCAATTTTATTGACAACAGATATCAGAGGTATCTTACGTTCTTTAATTTTCGCAATTAAATCCTGTTCGTATTCTGTAATACCAGTTTCGGGATCTATTACTAAGATAGCGAGATCTGTTTTGTTTAAAACCTGAATAGTTTTTTGGATTCTAAGTTCACCAAGTTCACCAACATCATCAATTCCCGCTGTATCAATCATCACGACCGGTCCTAGGGGTAACAGTTCCATAGATTTATATACAGGATCAGCAGTTGTTCCTGCTACAGATGAGACCAGTGCTAGATTTTGGTTAGTCAAAGCGTTAATTAAACTGGATTTACCCGCATTACGACGTCCAAAAATTGCGATATGTAGTCGATTGGCGAGAGGTGTATTCTCCATAATTATCACGTCCTTTCGGTTGTACATAATAATTGTACCAATTTTTTCAATCATGAGCAAGGAGAAAATATGCTAAATTTATGTCATTTTGAAATCCAAAATCAGTTTTATTTATATTTTAAGGGGGATTATAGTTAAATATGGAATAAAATTTATTTGTTCTGGGAAATAAATTACCGATCAGGAAGGAGAAATATTTTGCATCACGAAGTAATAATATATTAAAAGATGAGTAAAGCTGAGAAAGGAGTTGTGAGAATGCAATATCGAAAGTTTGGAAATACAGGTTTTGATATTTCCCTTCTGGGTTTTGGAGCTATGAGATTACCCAGGACTGCAGATGGTGAAGGGTTTGACCATGAAGAGGGGGTCAAAGTGATTCGGCGTGCGTTAGAGTTAGGTGTCAATTATGTTGATACTGCACCTTATTACTGTAACAAAGAAAGCGAAATAATTGTTGGTAAAGCTATTAAAGGTTGGAGAGATAAAATTTATCTTTCTACAAAGAATCCTATTGAAGATGATTCTGGTGATAATTGGCGAAAGCGTCTGGAGACATCTTTAGAGAAATTGGATGTTGATTACATTGATATATATCATATGTGGGGAATCAATTGGGAAACTTATACCGAGAAGATTGACGTGCCTAATGGCCCTCTAGAAGCGGCATTACAAGCGAAGGAGGAGGGTTTAATTCGTCATTTGGCCTTCTCTTTCCATGGGGATCCACAGGATATAATCAAACTTATTGATACAGGTCATTTTGAGGTAATGACAGTTCAGTATAACCTATTGGATCGCAGCAATGAAGAGGCGATTGCTTATGCCCATGAGAAGGGTATGGGTGTTATCATTATGGGGCCAGTCGGTGGGGGTCGTTTAGGATTACCAGCACCTGAGATTAGCAGTCTGGTTTCCAATTCAGTTAGTACTCCGGAATTAGCTCTACGTTTTGTGTTCACTAATCCCAACATATCTTCTGCTATTTCTGGTATGGGCAGCCTTCAGATGGTCGAAGAGAATGTGCAGACTGCTTCCCGAGACATACAATTGACAGAAGAGGAAAAGGCTCAATTACTTCAATCTATGGAAGAGAAGAAAAAATTAGCTGAACTCTATTGTACTGGCTGTAATTACTGTATGCCATGTCCCCAGAAGGTAGATATACCCCGAAACTTTAATTTGATGAATTATTACAAGGTTTATGATTTAAAAGATTATGCTAAACAAGCTTATAAAGGTTTTGGGCAAGGCCAGCTAAAGGACAAATTAGCCGCTTCTGAATGTATTGAATGCGGCTTATGTGAAAAGAAATGTCCACAAAAATTACCTATTATCCAACAGCTGAAGGAAACTCATCAAACTTTAAGTAGCTAATATGCCCAGTACCGATGCCTCCAATGTGGGGCATTTTTTTTGTGATCGGCAGTGAAAAGGCTCCCAGATTTGGGAGCCTTAAACCTTATTTAAGCTCTTCTTTTGCATTATCGCTAATCAATGCTACTAATTGATGATAAGTATCAACGACATAGTCAGTAATGATATCTAAAGCTTCTAAATCTGTATATGGTGAAATAATAAAAGCTTTAGTGCCATTGATAGCAATCTTTTCATCAGTATCACTCGCAAATTTATAGTCAGATTTTTTAGTATCACCAAACATTATATAATGACGATTCATTCTAAGTAAATTATAAAATTGTGTATTAAGTTCATTGATCTTTTGCAGCTGTTGGGCAGTAGCGCGGTTTTTGGTCTCAGTAACATATTCAGTTTCGTTATAATAAACTCTAAATATAGTACAGGGACCATAATTCTTTCGATTCACTGGTTTGATCAGGCTGGACTTCTGTTTTAACAGATCGCGGAAAGCAATAGTCATCTGAATGTATTGACCTAAGAGTTTTTGATAACCTTCAATACCAAAGGTTAAAAGAGTCGCTAGAGCGGTAATCGAAGAGGCCATTCTGGAACATTCGATAGTATAGCTTGTAAAGTATTCTCCATAACCCATTTCACCAATATAGGGACAATGCTCCATAGCTAAATTAACTAAATTCAAATCTGTTGAATTTTTTACCATAAAAATAGAACAATTGTAAGGTGTCTGACCTAATTTGTGAAAATCAATGGAAATACTATCAGCAAGATGGATGTAGTGTAAATCTGCATGAATTTGATAGAGCCCCTGTAGTGTTTTTAAGTCAAAACCTAAGGGGTTGTTTTCAAAATCGTACAGATTAAAGAAGCTATATAACCCACCCATGGCACCGTCTGCATGTAGATGTGGTACATAATCTAATTGATATTCAGTTACCAGATGGTCAATAATTTCTTTGATACCTTTGATGTCATCAATAGCAAATGTATCTGTGGAGCCCATTGTAGCCTGAACGAGAGCGATTCTACCACCATCTGCTAAAGCCTGAGACATCTTTTCATACAACTCATTCAGATTCATCGAACCGTCTTCGTTAGTTGAAATAAGAATAACACGGTTCATCCCCATTCCTGTTTCTACAGCTTTGTGTAGAGAAAAATGGGCATTGGAACTGGTAAAACAGTACAAATTATTGGGAATACCTTCATAACGTGACCCTGGTGCTGTTTTTTCGATCCCAATCCGTAAACTGGCAGCAGTCCCCCCCTGACCGCCATAGGTAAAGTACCCGTTGGATTTGTAAGGATCATAACCTAATACCCGGGCCATCATCGCACTAACCTTGATCTCTGCTTCTGCTGCTGCAGGAGATACGATATCCCAGATACTATTACTGTTAATAATAGCACTGGTTAAGTGCCCTAATAGTGATGGGATACTGGAAAGTGGATGAGCATTAAAAACAGCGAATTTCCCCCCGATCGGATTGCCTTGAACCAAATTCTGGAGTTCATCTAACAAGGTATCATATGATACACCCTGTTCAGGTATAACTCCGTTTTCGATAATCTTTTTGTAATCTCGGTCTAAGCTGCCTGCTAATGTGGCAGATTCACCGTCTCTGAGGTCATCAATTTTAATGATCAGAGATTCAATTAAGCTTAAGAACTCCTGGCGTTTCGTGTCCTCGCCGTTGGTGTCTGGATAAAGCTTAAAAAGATCCATCGAAACTCCCCCCCTCTAAGTTAATAAAGATTGGTCAACCATTACAGGCACTGCTGTAATAAATTGGGCAACCTTTTAATAATTTAATTCAATAAAAAGGTTTGAATTCCTTCTTTTTGAAACGTAAAATTTGTAAAAAAATTCTGTTGAATGATGTAAAAAGAAGGCGAATTAAATCGAAAATAAAAAAATGACTTCGATAAAACTACTTTCCTGTAGTGGAAAATTCAATTTATCAAAGTCATTTAAAATTTAATTGTAATTTTATGAGTAACAAAAAAAGTATAATTATGTGCATAAATTAATAATTATAAAAAATGTTGTGTTACAATAGAACTGACAGTAGCAATTCCCAGACCTGCCAGAACATCTGACGGATAATGAACACCCAGATACATCCTTGATATAGCTATCAAACTGGCAATTCCTGCAAAAATAAACTTAAAAGTTGGCATATTTATGGCTAAAATGTTAGCTATGGCAAAAGCTGCGGTTGTATGCCCGGAAGGGAACGAATAATTACAGATTGGAACATTAAATTTTTCTATAGTATCCAGGACTGTATGCGGTCGTGGTCGATTGACTTTTCTTTTGACTATATGGACGATTAAATGACTTAATGATAGGGAAAAGGCAACTTTCCAACCCAATCTATTGGCATTGCCAAAGATGAGTAGACTTAAAGAAAAGGTGATAGTAAAAATAGCACCACCCAGGTGAGTTATGAAAGGCATAATTCTGTCAAGAAGATTACACCGTACTTTGTGATTGATAAACCATAATAGGTACACATCACCGATTATTAATTTGTTGGTAAACCTTTTCATGGTAATCGCTCCTTGGAAAGAGATATTTGCTTATAATGTAACATAATTCTGTTTCTATTGTTTAACCAACATGTTATAACTATGTAACATTTACTTCTCATAATAAAAAATTCCTATAATTTCAAAACTGAGAATGATTACAGGGTGAATTTTAAAGATTTATAATGAATTTCTCTATAAATTGATCTCTCTAAAATTGACTTCTTAAAGTATTGTATACTATTTATATGATTAACACAAGCCTTAAAGATGTGTTTTAAAGAAAAAAGCAGGGAAAATTTATCTAAGTTTTATGACTCCCATTTTATAAGTAAGAGCTGCTTTGCTCTACTTCAGGTTGGATTGAATCTCCAGCTGAAGTTCCGGGGTTCAGCTTTAGCTGAACGAGTTCACTTTGGTTACAGAGAATATCAGATAAATTCTTAGTAGAAATGGATTGTTTAATAAATGAATTTTCAAAATATTAAGAGTTAGTAATTATATTAATAAAAAACTTGACATCTGCTTTTGCGTATATTATGATGAACTTGAAAGGAACAATTATTTGAAAAAGCCTCCAGATTGATAAGATTTATCTAACTCTGATAGCAGTATATTGGGGCAGGGATTTTCCGGGGAGGTCTAAAATTATCCAAAATTAGTGAAATAAATCACAAAATATATTCTTAAATGGAGCACTCAATATTGTACCCCTTGTTTCCTGAAAAAACCAAAGGTATGGGTATTTAGTAGACTTTAGTAATAAGTAGAAGGTAGGTGGCATTAGTGAGTGTAATTTTTACAAGTAAGACAGATTGCAAAGACTGTTACAAGTGCGTTCGGTCCTGTCCAATGAAGGCAATTCAGATCGCTGATGGGCAGGCGAAAATAGTGGAAGAACGGTGTATTAATGATGGGAATTGTATTAATGTTTGTCCGCAGAAGGCAAAACAGGTACGCGACACGGATTTAGAATTGGTCTCTCAGTGGCTTGAAAAAGGTGAAGAAATCGCTGTGAGTCTGGCACCATCTTATCCTGTGGGCTTAAATTTAGATATAGCTTGTGAAATAATTCCCATTTTGCGTAAGTTAGGTTTTTCCTATATTCAGGAGACAGCATGGGGAGCTGAACATGTAGCTCTGAGTTATCAGAGATTGCTGCAGGGAGAATGTCAATTACCTCTAATTGCCAGTTGCTGCCCAGTCATAGTTGAATTGGTGGAAAAACATTATCCCCATCTATTACCCCATCTCGCGCCAATACTATCACCAATGGCCTTTCACGGAAAATATTTGAAGAATAGATTTTCAAAGGTGGTATTTATTGGGCCATGTATTGCTAAAAAAGAAGAGATGGAACAGGTTAAGGAATATATAGATGCAGTTCTCACCTTCCAGGAGTTAGAAAAACTAATAACAGAGAAGTTGACCATTGATTGGAAGACATCTGGACTATTAAATGAAGTAAAAACAGAGTTTGATGGTGAGAAACCTGATTTAGCCAGACTCTTTCCTTTAGGAGGGGGGCTTTTAAAAACTGCAAATTTATCTACAGATCTTTTGGGAGATGAGTATTTGACTATTGAAGGTCTGGAAGAAGCAATTGCTTTTTTGCAGAGGTTTCCTCAAGATCAAGATTTAAAATTGATCGAAATATTGGCCTGTAAAGGAGGATGTACTGGTGGTGTGGGAAGTTCCACATCAGATTCGTTGATTGTATCCAGGCAGCGGCTGTTGAAATTTCAGAAAGGAACCAGGGAAGCTAAAGTTGTTCCTCTGCCTCAGATTTCGACTGGGCGGCACTTTGTGTATCGGGGTAAAAAGCAGATTCAACCATCAGAAGAAGAGATTAGAAAGATTCTTCTAAAAGTTGGTAAATTATCAACAGATGATGAACTTAATTGTGGTTCCTGTGGTTATAATTCTTGCCGTGAAAAAGCTATTGCTGTGTATAATGGCATGGCAGAAGTGGAGATGTGTCTCCCATATATGCGTTCACGGGCTGAATCTTTTTCCAATCTGATCTTAAGTTCGACTCCCAATGGAGTGATTGTGACCGATAATCATTTACGGGTAATTGAGATCAACCCGGCGGCAGAAGCTATGTTTCAGGTAACCAATGACCAGGTTAAAGGAGCGCTAATTACGCAAATTATGGATGGAACTCCTTTTGCAGAGGTTTTGCAGCAGAAGAAGTTATTAATAGATTTAGTGAAATACTCTAATGGTCTAATAGTTCGCCAATCTCTCTTTTATGTAGAAAAACAGGATCTAATCATTGGTATCTTTGCCGATGTGACCAGAGAAGAGAGACAAAAGAAGGAACTTAGTCAAATGAGAGAAGAGACCTTTAAGAAAGCTCAGGAGGTTATTGACAAACAGATGAGAGTCGCTCAGGAGATTGCAGGTCTTCTTGGTGAGACAACTGCGGAGACCAAAGTAACCTTGACCAGATTGATGAATCTACTGGATAAAAAGTGAGGGGATAGCAATGGACTTAATCTTTGAAACAGGTTTTTCGAGTTTGTTTAAAAATGGGGAAGAACTCTGTGGAGATAAGGTTGAGATTGCTAGGACAGAAAATAGTCTAATAGCAGTACTTTCCGATGGTCTGGGAAGTGGCGTGAAGGCCAATATTCTGGCAACATTGACTACCAAAATAATAGTTACAATGTTAAACAATGGAGCCAATTTAGTTGACGTTTTGGAAACAGTAGGGAGTACATTGCCCATCTGTAAGGTACGAAATCTGGCCTATTCCACTTTCACCATCGTTCAAATAAATTATGAGCAGGAAGAAGTGACAATTATTGAGTTCGATAATCCCGGAACCATTTTCCTCAGGAATGGGAAAGTGTTTCCGTTAAAAATGAAAACCCGCAAGATTGCTGAAAAGGAGATAAGAGAATGTAATTTGAAGATGCAGGAAGGAGATCTCCTGGTGGCAATGAGTGATGGAGTAGTCCATGCAGGAGTGGGTGGAGTGTTTAATTTCGGCTGGCAGTGGGAAAATGTTGCCAAATATATGGAAAAGAACTATCAAACTAATAGCAAACAGGACGCCCGTGCCATCGCCTGTTGGTTGACAGATGTCTGTCTAAATCTATATTCTGAAAGACCAGGAGATGATGCTACAGTGTTAGCGATCAAAGCCCGATATCCAGAGAGTGCAACTATTGTTGTTGGTCCACCTGAAGATCCTTCTAAAGATAGATTTGTTTCGGAGCAGCTTTTTAACACTACAGGTAAAAGGGTGATCTGTGGTGGAACAACGAGTAAGATTATTGCCCGAGAGATGAAGCGGGAGTTAAAGGTGAAATTATTGAGTCTGGCTTCTTCTTCAAAGGTTCCTCCATGCGGTGAAATGGAGGGTGTGGACCTGGTTACTGAAGGAGTATTAACTCTATCACGTACCCTGGAGATATTGAAATTGAGCAGTTCAGTAGATGATATCCAGGGGCAAGATGGTGCTGCAGAGTTAGCAAAAATTTTGGTTGGTTCGGATAATATTCGCTTTATGGTAGGTAAAGCTTTGAATCCAGCTTATCAAAATCCAGATCTGCCCATCGACTTTGCTTTCAAGATGCGGCTGGTTGATTCTTTAAAAGATGTATTGCATGAAAAAGGAAAATCAATCAATATTGAATATTATTAGGAGGGATTATGATGGCAGTAGCAATATCGGCTTCTCAACGCAAGTTTGAACGGGTAAATGAAATCATTCAAAAGCATAATGGAAAGAAATCTGCTCTGATTGCGATTTTACAGGAGATACAGGAAGAATATCGTTATCTACCAGAAGAGATTCTCACCTATGTGGCAACAGCAATGGATCTTTCTCCAGCAACTGTTTTTGGTGTTGCTACGTTTTACGCGCAGTTCTCTCTGGAACCTAAGGGGAAATATATTATTAAAGTTTGTGATGGTACTGCATGTCATGTAAGAGGTTCTGGCCCATTATATAAATCTATTCGCAAAAAAGTTGGGTTACAGGATGGAAAGTTTACTACTGAAGATATGAATTTTACAGTAGAGACTGTTTCTTGTCTCGGTGCCTGCGGTCTGGCGCCTGTTGTGACAATTAATGAAAAGGTCTATGGTCAGATGACACCTGAAGGTATCGAGATTATTATTGAGAAGCTGATGGGAAAGGAGGATAATCAATGATGGTTCAAAAGATTAATTCTCAACAGATTTTGACAGATGCAAAAAATTCTGCTATTGAACGGTTAGAGCATGATTCTATCAGAGTTTTGATCTGTGCAGGAACCGGTTGTGTAGCTGGTGGCTCTCTGGAAGTGGCTGCTGCGATACAAACAGCGACTGCAGGGGATATGAAAACACAGGTCTCATTTATTGAGGATGGTTGTGAAGGTATTGCAGTTAAAACCAGTGGTTGTCATGGATTTTGTGCTATGGGACCATTAGTACGAATTGAGCCATTAGGTCTCTTATACTGTAAAGTAACTGTTGAGGATGTGCCGGAGATTGTTGAAAAGACAATCAAAAAAGGTGAGACCATTGAGCGGCTGGCATACCGTCATCCTTCCACAGATGAAATTTATCCAGTTGAGCACGAGATTCCTTTTTATAAAAACCAGACACGGATCGGTTTAATGAATTGTGGTATTATTGACCCTGAAGATCTGGGTGAATATCTGGCCCATGACGGATATCAGGCATTGGCCAAAGTTTTAGGAATGAACTCTCAAGAAGTAGTAGATCAGATTAAAGCCGCAGGTTTACGCGGCCGTGGAGGTGGAGGATTTTCAACAGGTCAAAAATGGCAGTTTGCCTTAAATGAGGATCGAGAGCAGAAGTATGTTATCTGTAATGGTGATGAAGGCGATCCGGGAGCTTTCATGGATCGCAGTATCATGGAGGGAGATCCACACAAGGTAATCGAAGGTCTGATGATCGCAGGTTATGCAACTGGAGCTAACGCCGGTTATCTTTACGTTCGTGCAGAATATCCACTGGCAGTAAAACGCTTACGGAAAGCAATCAAAGATGCTGAAGAAGCTGGTCTTCTGGGTGAGAACATTTTGGGAACCGATTTTAGTTTTAAAGCATTGATTAAAGAAGGTGCGGGTGCATTTGTTTGCGGTGAAGAGACAGCACTGATGGCATCTATCGAAGGTGAACGTGGGATGCCGAAACCTAAACCGCCTTTTCCTGCACAAAAAGGACTCTGGGGATGTCCAACCACGATTAATAATGTTGAGACCCTGGCTAATGTTCCAAACATTATCCTCAAAGGTGTAGAGTGGTTTAGAAGTTTGGGAACTGACAAGAGTCCTGGAACCAAGACCTTTGCAATTACCGGAGATGTTGCCAATACTGGTTTGATTGAAGTTCCAATGGGGTTAACTTTAAGAGAGATTCTTTTTGATATCGGTGGAGGTATTAGAAATAATAAAGAGTTTAAAGCTGTGCAGATCGGTGGACCATCAGGTGGCTGCCTGACTCCAGAACATTTAGATATGCCTTTAGATTTTGATTCTTTAGCTAAAGTGGGGGCAATGATCGGTTCTGGTGGTCTGGTAGTTATGGATAACGAGACCTGTATTGTTGAGGTAGCCCGTTTCTTCATGGAATTTACCCAGAATGAATCTTGTGGTAAATGTGTCCTCTGTCGTGAAGGGACTAAACGGATGTTAGAGATACTGCAGCGGATTGTCGATGGTGAAGGTGAGATGAAAGATATTGATAATCTGTTGGATATAGCTTATGCGGTAAAAGATGGCTCTCTGTGTGGTCTGGGTAAGACTGCTCCAAATCCGGTATTAACAACTTTGAAATATTTTTATGATGAGTATGTTGCTCATATTCAAGATAAAAAATGTCCTGCGGGAATTTGTGAAGCTTTAAAAGGGTATAGCATAAATGCAGATAAGTGTAAAGGTTGTAGTAAATGTGCCCGGGTATGTCCTGTGGGTGCAATTACTGGTGAGATTAAAAAGCCTTATAAGCTGGATCAGGATAAATGTATTAAGTGTGGTGCATGTGTTAGTGCCTGCCCATTCAACGCTGTGGAGGTGGGATAAAATGAATCAAATTATTATTAATAACCATAGTTATGAACTGAATGGCGAAGAAAATTTGTTAAAGATTATTCGTAAAGCCGGTATTGAACTTCCCACATTTTGTTACCATTCTGAATTAAGTGTCTATGGCGCTTGCCGGATGTGTTTAGTAGAGGTCGAAGGTCAAGGAATTGTGGCTGCCTGTTCTACTGCACCACGTCCGGGGATGAAGATAAAAACCCATACTGGTCGTTTGCAGCATATACGGCGGATGGCTCTGGAGTTACTCCTGGCTAATCATAATCGTGAATGTACTACCTGTGAGCGAAGTGGATCCTGTAAATTACAGGATCTGGCTGAACGTTTTGGAATTCGGGATATACGCTTTGGACATCGGGATCAGATGTTACCTGTAGATGAGAGCAGTACTTCACTGGTGCGTGATCCGAATAAATGTATCCTCTGTGGTGACTGTGTGCGGATGTGTCGGGAAGTTCAGGGGATAGGGGTGTTAGATTTTGCCAATAGAGGTTCCAATGTAGTGGTGACTCCTGCTTTTAACAAACCTTTAGCAGAAGTAGACTGTGTAAACTGTGGTCAATGTGCTGCCATTTGTCCAACGGGTGCTCTGGTTGTTAAATCTGAACGTCCAGATGTCTGGAAAGCTCTTCAGGATGACACTAAAACGGTAATTGTGCAGATCGCTCCGGCGGTACGGGTGGCTATTGGTGAAGAGTTTGGTGGAAAGCCTGGAGATATTGAGTTGGGGAAATTAGCAGCAGCTCTCAGAAGACTGGGCTTTTCTAAAATATTCGATACAAGTTTTGCAGCAGACTTAACTGTTATGGAAGAGACCAGAGAATTTTTAGATCGATTACAGAACAATGACAATCTGCCCCAGTTTACTTCCTGTTGTCCAGCCTGGGTAAAATATGCGGAACAATATCAGGCAGAGCTTCTGGATAATCTATCCAGCTGCAAATCCCCACAGCAGATGTTTGGTTCTGTAGCCAAAGAGTTTTACGCCAAAGAGATGAACATTAAACCTGAAGATCTAATTGTAGTATCTCTAATGCCCTGTTCTGCCAAAAAGTTCGAAGCCAGACGTGAAGAATTTGCTCATGCCGGAGTCAGAGATGTGGACTATGTCCTAACAACTCAGGAGATCGCCCGGATGATTAAAGAAGCTGGGATTATCTTCTCTGAACTGGAGATTGAATCTCTGGATATGCCTTTTGGTTTTACCACGGGTGCAGGTGTTATCTTCGGTGCTACTGGAGGTGTAGCTGAAGCAGCTTTACGGGCAGCTTATGAGTTGGTAACTAATAAAACTTTAGAGGATGTAAACTTTAAAATTGTCAGAGGTATGGAAGGGATTAAAGAAGCTTCTGTAGATCTCAATGGCACAACAGTCAAAATCGCTGTCGTTCATGGTCTGGGTAATGTTAAAGCCCTGCTAAAGAAGATTAGAAATGGTGAAGTTCAGTATGATCTGGTAGAAGTTATGGCCTGCCCTGGTGGTTGCGTTGGTGGTGCTGGTCAGCCATTCCCCAATGATACTGAGGCGCGTAAAGAACGGGCAAAAGGAATCTATCGGGCTGATCGAATGCTGCAGCTTCATAAGTCTCAAGAAAGTCCAGTAATTAATAATTTCTATAAAGAGCATCTCGAGAAATTGACCCATCAAGAACTGCATCAACTTCTGCATACCGATTATGGTAATCGACGCCGGATTGCCAGTGGAGAGATTACTTTGACCGGCAATGGTGTCGAAGAACTGTCTGTATCAGTTTGTGTAGGTACCTGTTGTTATCTGGGTGGTTCTTATGATCTGCTGCAGAATCTGATGCAAAAAGTTGAAGCTGATCCATCATTGGCAGAAAAGGTGAAGATTCAGGCAACTTTCTGTTTTGAGAATTGTAAGGGAAGCCCATCTTTAAAAATTGGAGATGAAATCTTCAGTAAGATGGGGGTTGAGGATACCGAGAAGATTCTGGAGATGATTAGATCCAGAGTCGGCTCTTAAAATATATGTGAAAACCTGTCCTGAGTGAAGGGCAGGTTTTTTCATGTCAGGACATTGGTAATTTTTTTTTTAATTATTAAAATGTTTTTGTAAAATAGTACCATACAATAATTTTGTATTTTACTTGACAAAAAACAGGAAAAAACGTATAATAGTTTATACCTAAAATACTTTAGTGCTTTAACGTACTGTAGTTTGAATTTTTGTGTCAGAGATTGGAAAGTCGGAAACAGAGGTCAGAGAGATGTTAAGTTGGCAAGGTAAACTTAAAATTTGATCTCAGTTTCAGACTTTTTTATTCTTTGGGCGACTAACATATGTTAGTTCGATACAAACAGATGTGTACTTATTTGTAAAGGGGGTGTAAGTGGTCCGTTGTAATAATTTGGTAGAGGTTCTTTTTGAGTAGCGAGTAGTGAGTAGAAAAGGTCATGACAAAATATTTAAAGGGGGAGTCCACAATGAAGAATATTTATGAATTAATTGATTCCTATCGCCAAAGTCAGGACTTGGAAGATTGGGAAGGGACCTTTAAAGAATATCTACCGATGGTAATTGAAAATCCCAAACTTACCCGTCTTGCCCATGAGAGAATGTATGATATGATCAAATCTTATGGAGTGAAGGTTGATCAGGAGACGGAAACCGAAAAGTATAAATTTTTTGAAGAAGAACTTTTTGGGATTGAAGAATCTTTAGCTCATGTGATGGAATATTTTAAAGCATCAGCTGTTGGTTCTGATGTGAGTAAGCGGATTCTTTTGTTATATGGGCCGCCATCTTCTGGTAAAAGTCAGTTGTTAATTCTATTGAAGCGAGGTTTAGAGAGCTATTCCCGGACAAAAGAGGGAGCAATCTATGGCATTGCTGATTGCCCGCAACATGAAGATCCGATGCATCTAATTCCCCATGATCTGCGGAGAAAAATGCTTCAGGAATATGGTATAAAAGTTGAAGGAGAGCTTTGTCCAGTCTGTAGTCTTAATATTAAAGAGAAATATGAAAATGATATTTATCGAGTTCCTGTGAAAAGATTCTTTATGTCAGAAAAAGATAGAGTAGGGATAGGAACCTTCGTACCATCTGATCCGAAATCTCAGGATATTTCTGAGTTGGTTGGCTCCATTGATCTGGCCCGAATTGGTGAGTATGGTGCTGAATCAGACCCCCGGGCTTATCGCTTTGATGGAGAATTGAATATCGCCAATCGGGGGATGATGGAATTTATTGAGATGTTAAAAGCTGATGAGAAGTTTCTCTATGTACTTTTGACTTTAGCTCAGGAAAAAAATATCAAGACAGGTCGTTTTCCCCTCATCTATGCCGATGAATGTGTTATCTCCCATACCAATGAAGCAGAATTTAGTGAATTTATGGGTGATAAAAAATCTGAAGCGCTGCATGATCGGATGATTGTAGTCAAAGTTCCATATAACTTACGTCAAGCTGAAGAAGTAAAAATTTATCATAAATTATTATCTCATTCTAATCTGGGTGAAGTGCATATCGCTCCCCACACTTTGGAAGTAGTCTCGATGTTTAGCATTATGACCAGGCTGGAAGAGAGTAAAATAGCAGGTTTAACCAGAATCAAGAAGATGAGATTGTATAATGGTGAGACAGTAGAAGGTTTTCGTCAGGATGATGTCAGACGAATTAAGTCCATGAGTGAGCGGGAAGGTATGGATGGTATCTCACCCCGTTTTATCATCAATCGTTTATCTGCTTCTCTAATCAAACCAGGAGTATGCTGCATTAACCCCATTGATGCATTGCGGGCTATTAAGGAAGGTCTAGAGACAAGTAGTGCTCTGACCAGAGATCAGAAAGAACATTACACTAATCTAATTGCAGACGCCCGTAAAGAGTATGACCAAATTGCAAAAAATCAAGTACAGAAAGCTTTCTTTATCAGTTTTGAGAAAGAGATTCAGACATTATTAAATAATTATCTGGATCATGTGGAGGCTTATCTGGAAGGTAAAAAGCTAATTGATTCAATTACTGGGGAAGAGTATAGTGCTGATGAACGTCTGATGCGTTCGATTGAGGAGAAAGTTCAGGTCTCTGAAGGTGGTAAAGATGCCTTTAGAAATGAAATTTTTCGGAAGGTTGCAATTGCTGCCAGAAGAGATGGTAACTTTGACTATACCAAACATGAAAAATTGCATAGTGCATTAGAAAAACAGCTGTTTGAAGAAAGACGCGATACAATAAAATTAACCGTATCCTCCCGTAATCCTGATCCTGAGCAACTGGTGAAACTCAACGAAGTAGTTGACACTCTGGTACAGAGAGAAGGATATTGTCCAGAATGTGCCAACGAACTTTTAAAATATGTATCATCCTTATTGGCCAGGGAGAAGTAAAATGTATATCGGGTACAACATTCCCTGGGATTTGAGACGACGTGGATTAAAAGACTCCATTCGTCATGATGAGCGGGTCAAAGAAGCGATACGGGAAAATTTAAAAGATTTAATCGCAGAAGAATCAATAATTACTTCAAATGGTGGCAAAAAGATTAAAGTACCGATCAGATATCTGGATCAATACCATTTCCGATATGGGAAAAATGATGATAGTGGTGTTGGACAAGGTGAAGGTCAGGAAGGTGATGTAGTTGGCAGAAAAAGTCAGGAAGGTTCGGGACAGGGCCAGCCTGGCGACAAACCTGGGGAGGATGTTTATGAGGCAGAAATTACTGTCGATGAACTGGTTAAAATGATGTTGGAAGATCTTAATCTACCCTGGCTGGATGAAAAGGATCGTCAGAAGAAGATAAAAAGTATGACAACTCATTTTAATGACATTCGGCAAAAGGGACTAATTGCCAATCTGGATAAGAAACGGACACTGTTGAATAATCTGAAACGGAATGCTGCCAGAGGATACTCTTCTGTCGGTGGATTCCATGAGACTGATATGCGTTTTAAGGTTGAACAAGAGGTCGAAGATTTTGACAGTCAGGCTGCAGTTTATCTGATGATGGATAGAAGTGGTTCGATGGATACAGAGAGAAAATACATTGCTAAAAGTTTCTTTTTCTGGATGGTTCAGTTTTTGCGATTAAAATATGATCAGGTTGATTTGGTTTTTGTCGCCCATGATACGGAAGCTAAGATTGTCGAAGAAGAGGATTTTTTCAAGATTAGTAATAGTGGTGGAACGAAATGCTCCAGTGCTTATCAATTGGCGTTGGAGACCATTCCGGAGCGGCATCCTGCGAGCAAGTTTAACAATTATGTGTTTCACTTCTCTGATGGTGATAACTGGGGTGATGATAATCAAAAATGTATGACCCTAATTAAGGATCTCTTGCCCATGACCAGAATGATCGGGTATGGGGAGATCAGCTATCATAGCTATCATTTTTATTATGGTGGTGGAGATGATGCTAAATGGAGTAGTATGTATAGAACATTAGGTCAGATTGAAGATTCCCATTTCTTGCGGGTTGCGATTCAGGAGCGGAGTGACATTTATAAAGCTCTACAGCAGTTTTTGGGAAAGGGGGACAGTCAACATGAGTCAAAGGTATGAGGAGATTTTAGAATTGGCAAAAGATCTGGGGTTGGATTTTTATGATATTCATTTTGAAGTAGTTCCCTTTGAGATTATGACAGAGATTGCTGCTTATGGTTTACCTGTCAGGGCTCAACATTGGTCATATGGCAAGGTATATAATCGGCAAAAACTTTATGGTGAGATGGGACTTTCAAAAATTTATGAGATAGTATTAAATAATGATCCATCATATGCCTTTATGTTAGATACCAATACAGAGGTGGAGAACATGTTGATTGTAGCTCATGTGGCGGCCCATGTAGACTTTTTTAAACGGAATATCTATTTTGCACCAACAGATCGTAATATGGTCAATCGGGCAATGGATCATGCGATTAGAGTAGATCGATATAAAGAGAGGTATGGTTTAAAACGGGTAGAAGAGGTAATGGATATCGGTTTTGCTCTTGATCGGCATATTGATCCTTTCAAAGGGGAAAAGCGGGAGAGATATCCGGCGAGGAGAATTGTCGAAAAAGTTACCAGGCGTAATGAATATGATGATCTAAACGGTGAAGATCAGCGATTTTCTGTTAGTCGGGAAGTGATTGGCGGCAAGTTGCCTCCTGACCCGGAGAAAGATATATTATTCTTTTTGATAAATTATGCACCTCTGGAAGAATGGGAGCGAGATCTATTGGGAATGATTAGATCTGAATCTTATTATTTTTTCCCACAGTTTGAAACTAAAATTATTAATGAGGGTTGGGCCAGTTATTGGCATGCCGAAGTGATCAGCAATTATCGGAATATTGATCCCACTGAGATGATTGATTTCGCCCGTACCCATTCTGGTGTGGTACAACCTGGTTCACCGACCAATATTAATCCCTATTATCTGGGGTATCGGATTCTTAAAGATATTAAAGAACGTTGGGATAAGATGTATGCACAGGGCGTTTCCAGAATTGATGGATTGACTAAAATCTTTCAGGTAAGAGAAGAAGATAATGATATCTCTTTGATTCAAAATTACCTGACTAAAGAGTTGGCTGAGGAGTTGAAACTCTTTACCTATGGTCCGAAGAATGGTCAGCATCATGATTCCAACGGTGAGATTGTGATCACTGGTAGGGATTTGATGGTGATCAAGGAGAGATTGGTGATGAGCAAGTATAACTATGCTACGCCATTAGTGGTGATCAATGGAATTGAAGATGGTGTGCTGACATTGGAGCAGAAGAATCGTCAATATGGTGGATTAGAGAAAAAATATGCCGAGAAGACTCTAAGTTATATCTATCAGCTCTGGAAATCTCCGGTTCAAATTCGAACCTGCGATGCTGAAGGTGTAGATCTGATGCTAAATTTTGATGGTGAATTTAAGATTATTCGTTCGTAAATAGAACGGAGTAGTACATTTAAACGTTAAGTCGTAAACTCTTTATTTAATCCTCCTTTCTATCCCCCAGGACCCCCCTTTCCTGGGGGAATTTGATTTTTGTGCATTGCAATAGGGGATTCGACTAAGATAGATCTTGTATAAACCAACATTGGGTGAGGAAAATTGGAGAGACATTTGGAAGATTCAAACTAAGTTAGCTGTTAGTTGAACAGGTTGAAGGTAATTTAAGAGCTTAAGATATACGGAGAGTTCTTGAGCAGTTAAAGGGATAATTCTAAAATTCTTGACTTTTATTGAGAAGATGATTATAATCCCGTCTTTGACAGTTAGAAAAAATAATAAGCCTGTAAACCCTTGCTATCAAAGGATTTATAGGCTTTATACTGTCTCTAAAAAGTGCGTACTTTTTTTTACTTTTTCGTATCTTTAAAAATTTTTTTAATTTGGTTTGTTTTTATAATTTGATAATCTGTACGGAAACCAAAAGCTCCATGTAAAGCATCAGTAAAATCTGTTCTTGTGGATATCGGCTCATAGCCTCCACCTTTAATCTCCTTGAAATTCATTTCCCGTAATTCACTGATAATCTCATGACCGGTGAATTCCTCATGGAGTCTCTTCTCATCAATAAACTTGCAATCAAAGAGATTCATCACTTCTTTTTTCGATAGGTATGGAGCTTTTGAGAAATCAAACTGTTCTATGGTCTTTATGGTTTGAACCTGCAACTGTCTGGGATAGGTTTTGTATATTGGTGGTAATTTTCAATCATTTATTACCTTAGTCTGGTCAAATCACTCTTCGTGAGGAGGAGGTGAGTACGGTGGTATTTGTTTTGGGAAAATTAGACTTGCATAATATAGGTGATTATGATAAACTAGAAGTAATAACTGACAAAATTAAATATTATAACAATATATTGCCATAAAGCATTAAAGCTTTAAATTATTCCTCCTTTATAATTGTGCAACTTCAATGAATTGAAGGTAACTATTATCATTCTATAGACACAGTACTTTTGAAATATCAAGTTTCAAAAGGAGGAGTGTTATGGCGTTTGTAGATGTAGATTTAGTGGAGGGCAAGTGCAGGAATAGTTCTATTGAAAAGTGGATTGACCATGATAAGCTATTTAAAAAGTTAACTCGGAGATTCTTTGTTGAATTTATGCAAGGTTTTTATCCTGAGCTTGCTAGAGATATGGATATAGATTCAGTGAGGTTTTTAGATAAAGAAGATAATAAAAGGAAGAAGACAAAGATTGCTGATATGTTAGTGGAGGCTAAGTTTGCTTTTTCCAAAAATTCTGTATTGATCCATATTGAATTCAAAGCCCAGAGAGTTAGAGGTTATTCGCGAAAGGTATATGAGTATTTTAACCGATTTTATGAGGAACATGGTAATGCGGTGATATCAATAGTTGTATACACTCATGACGTAAATGTTACTGAAGAGTCTGGATTCGTACTTGATACACCATATATTAAGATATTAGAGTTTAATCATTTTACTCTGCAACTAAGTCGAGAACCCTGGCGCAAATACTTAGATAAGCCTAATCCTTTGACAGTAGCTTTTATGACGAAGATGAGTTATCAGGCAGAAGAGAAGGTGGATGTGAAGATTGAGTGTTTTAGAATGTTGGAGAGTTTGGACTTAGGTGATGAAGATTATAACATATTAATCAGTTTTATAGAGACATATCTGGTATTAAATGAAGAAGAAGAGACTATTTTTGATAAAAAACTTGATAAGAAGGAGGTAGAGAAAGTTATGGAGTTTATCACATCTTATGAACTTAGGGGAAGAGAAGAGGGGTTTAAAAAAGGCGAAAGGAAAGGTGAGAGGAAAGGGATAGAACAGGTAGCTAAGAATCTTT
>JAENYK010000020.1 GCA_016841825.1 Halothermothrix sp.
GTCGCTTATTGTCGCGACTCTCATATCTTAACATTTCTTTTGGAGATTGTCAAGATCTTTTTTCATTTTCAAAATCAATTGTGGATTTTAAATTCTCTCCAATTTGCGGTGCAAAACCTACAAACCAGAAATATTTCAAATTCCGACACCTTAGTAATTTTAGCAGATTCACGGATGACTGTCAAGAGGTATTTACAGAATTTTTTGAATCCTATCAAATAAACCTTCAATCACCTTTCAAACAACTCTCAAAACAACAACGTTCACCAGATTATCATAAAACAGTACTATTGTCAACTCATTATTTATATACTTACCTATCACATATAAAATATTCTCTAATACTAGACAAAATGGTGTATTTCTGTGAGTATAAAAAGCGTCCTGCCTGAGCAAAACGCTTTCCATACATAATTACTTTTCTGGACGCATTGTCGGAAACAAAATAACATCTCTTATCGAATGGGATTCTGTCAAGACCATTATCAGTCGGTCAATTCCGATACCAATACCGCCTGTTGGCGGCATTCCGTATTCTAATGCTCTAACAAAATCTTCATCCATCATTTGAGCTTCGTCATCCCCAGCCTCTCTTTGAGCAACTTGAGCCAGAAAGCGCTCTCTTTGATCAATAGGATCATTTAACTCAGAAAATGCATTACACATCTCCCAGGAGAAAATAAAAGCTTCAAACCGATATGTTAACCGTGAATCTTCTACCATTCTCTTTGCTAATGGGGAAATCTCCACAGGATGATTCATAATAAAGACTGGTTGAATTAAATGTTCTTCAACTCTGGCTTCAAAAAACTCATTAATAATTTTACCACGTGGCATCGTGTCATCTACTTCAATACCATGCTCTTTCGCAGCTTTCCGGGCTTCTTCATCGGTTTGAATCTGATCAAAATCAACTCCTGTATATTCTTTAACAGCATCAATCATACTCAGCCTACGCCAGGGAGGAGTTAAATCAATCACATGCCCTTGATAGGTTACCTTAGTAGTACCTAAAACCTCTTGAGCAACATGACAACAAAGATTTTCCATTAACTCCATCATATCATTATAATCTGCAAAAGCCTGATATAATTCTAACATAGTGAACTCAGGATTGTGCTTATACGACATTCCTTCATTACGAAAATTACGATTAATCTCATAAACACGCTCAAATCCCCCTACAATTAAACGCTTTAAGTACAACTCAGGGGCGATCCGCAAAAATAGATCAATATCTAAAGTATTATGGTGGGTAACAAAAGGACGGGCACTAGCACCACCAGAGATAGGATGCATCATCGGAGTCTCAACTTCCAAAAAACCCTGTTGATCTAAGTAATTACGAATAGTTCGCAAAATTTTACTTCTCATAACGAAAGTATCTCTGACTTCTGGGTTAACTATTAAGTCAACATATCGTTGACGATAACGCATCTCCTTATCCTTTAAGCCATGATATTTATCTGGCAAAGGGCGTAAAGACTTACTTAAAAGTTCAAAAACATTTACCCGAATGGTAATCTCACCAACTTTAGTTTTAAAAACCTCACCAGTCAAACCGATCATATCTCCAATATCTAATGAACTAAAAAGTTCATATAGATCTTCGCCTATTATATTTTTCTTCAAATAAATTTGAATTTTTCCAGTCATATCTGCTAATTCAGCAAAGCTAGCTTTACCCTGACCTCGAATAATCATCAAACGACCAGCAAGAGAAACTTCTTTGCCTACAAATTCTTCAAAATTATGCTTAATGTCAGCAGTATGATGAGTAGGGCTAAATTTATTACCATAAGGTTTAATATCCTTAGCCTTCAATTCTTCTAATTTTCTGCGTCTCTGTAACATTAATTCATTTAATTCAAGTTGATCAAGATTTTCCATTACCCTTTCCTCCTTAAAACCATAATACTAAAATATTTAACCTAAACCTATTATCTCATACCGGATTATTCCGATTGGTGCATCAATATCAACAACATCCCCCACACGTTTACCCATTATAGCCTTGCCTAATGGTGATTCATTAGAAATTTTATAATTCAAGGGGTCAGCTTCTACAGAACCAACTAAAGAATATGTAATGTCTTCACCATTCTCTAAATCTTTAAGTGTAACTGTCCTCCCTACATGAACTATATCTTCAGCAACTTCATCTTCTGCAATTCGTGCATTTCTTAGCAGATTCTCAATCTCTCTGATTCGACCTTCAACAAAAGCCTGCTCATTTTTGGCATCTTCATATTCGGAATTCTCACTAATATCTCCAAACTCTCTAGCTTGTTTAATCCTCTTGGCAACTTCTCTGCGACGTACAGTTTTGAGATGTTGAAGCTCATTTTCTAATTTGTCAAATCCTTCCCGGGTTAAGATAATATCCTCCGCCATGGGCACTCGTCTCCTTTACTGTTTGTTTTTATCTTTGCTGTAGCGAAAAATCTAATTGGCAATACACAAGAAAATAAGTGTCAGAAACAATTCCTGACACTAAGTATACGTTTCTTGTTAATAACTTATTATAATTTATTCTCTAAATTTTGTCAAGCCATCTTGACAGCCTTCCATAATGCCCAATCAATAACCTTTTATATACGTATAGGATTATTATCTATTATTTTAAATGTATTTACATCTAGATTATTCAAAATCTGAATATGTGGCTCAAACCCAATTCTGTCCAGAAGTTCATTATAATCTTCAGTTTTTAATTCAGTAGGTTTTTTAGACGATAATGAGACGAGAACACCTTCCATCACATTGGTTCCAAATGATCTCCCATTAAGATGAGGAGTGGTAGTTATTAATAACCATGCCCCCCTCTCTTTTAACATCTGTATATCTTTTGTAGTAACAGTATTTGTCAAAATAGTTTTTCCTTTAATATCTCTTGGTAAATATTTTTTTATGTAATGAAAATCCCCGGCTATAATATCTGCTTCATCATAAAACTTTTTGAATCTTTGCTGCCCCTCTATCTGCTGATTGTCCCCTGTAGGATATAATAATTTAAATGGAATCTTTGTCAAAATCGGGCATAGAGTTCTGGCGAGTTTACCCAAACTTTTTAGGGATTTCACAGGAATGGGAATTCCTAAAGTAAATATCACATCTCCAAAGGTAACATCACAACCTTCGGTTACTAAAGCTTCAGCCATTCCAAAGCGATCTACCGCACAGACTAATAAGACCTTTTTTCCTTTTAAATCATAGCCATATTCCCTTGCAAGATGCTGTACAGTCCGTCTTTCCAGGGTGTTTTTCAAACCACTTCCATCCACTACAGGTGTGTGCCGAATATTTCTAATCATCTTTTTAGCATCTCTAAAAGTATAGCGTTTAGTACCAGCGTAGATATAAAGGTCTATTCCTCCTAATCCAAATGCATCAACTTTTCCATCAAGTTCTTCAAAAAGATTAATAGCTTTTTGCATATCTCCATCGGTACCCTGACGTTTAATTACAAACTTCTCACCTAATATCTCAGTTTCTACAACATGGTCTCTTTCTGATGAACCTAAACTTATACTGATTACCTGTTTCATCTTATTCACCTTCTCTCTTTAAAAACTGTAAAATTACATTCTCTAAAACATCAATATCGACATACTGATCCTCAGTGATTGGGGATCTTCCTAATTCGATTCCTACGACTTTACCTTCCAGTAAGGTATCTGCGAGATCAATCCTCATATCTGAGCCTAAGAAGATCACCAGATCAAATTCCTGTAACTGTATCAATATCTCCATTAACTGATTAAATAATTGAAGACCATTCTTCTCCAAAAAGGACCATCGCTCATCTTCGGACAATAAAAAAACAAACTCTATCCCGATATTAATCGCCATCCGTTGAATCTCATCTTTGTTGGCAACAGGAAATCCTACTAAGGCTACTCTCTTTCCTTTATGTACCTCCCCTATGCTCTCTAATCTAGAGATAAAAGTACGCTCCAAATTTAAAGCTTTAGCCACTTCGGTCTGAGATAATCCCTGACTACGTAATTCCAAAATTTTTGTAATAGTACGTATTATTTTGTTTTTATTAATGACCTTGTCACCCACTCTTATTAATTCCAATGTACTTCACCCCTTAAAAATAGAATATCCAGCAATTATAGAATTATGTGCACAATTATGTGTACACTATTATTGTATCAAAAAATCTAAATTACAACAATAATTATGTGAATTACTGTTGCAATTTCTGAATAAAAATTATTATAATAATAATATAAATATAGAATAATAATAAAGACAAGTAGGAAAAGGTAAGGGGGCAGTACCATTGACACTTTTAAACAATATCCTCGGGGTTACATGTGATTCACGAGAAGTTAAACCTGGATACGCTTTTGTTGCTATTCAGGGATTAAAAAAAGACGGACATGACTTTATTCAAGATGCTCTACGGAGAGGAGCATCCTTTATTATTACTGAAAAACCTGTAACACTAAATACTAAGATACCTATTCAACAAGTGCAGGATGGACGCATCGCTCTGGCTGAGATTGCTGCTGCAATTTCTGGTCATCCATCGAAAAGTTTAAGAACCATCGGTGTAACAGGTACTAATGGTAAGACTACTTCCACATTTTTAATCCACCATCTATTTAATACTAATCAGGTTGGATGTGGTTTAATTGGAACAGTCGATATAGACACCGGGCTAGAAAAACATAAAGCTTTATTAACTACTCCAGATGCAGTACAACTTCAAAATTATCTTAAAGAGATGGTAAAAGCAGGGTTACAAGTGGTCTCCATGGAAGTCTCCTCCCATGGTATAGAACTCAAACGTACCTATGGTATTAATTTTGATTTAGCTATTTTTACAAACATAACCCGGGATCATTTCGATTTTCATAATGATTTCGAGAACTATGTACGTATCAAGAAAGTTTTTTTTGAACAGTTATCTGAAAGGGGAATAGCCTTAATCAATGGTGATGATTCTCATGCTAGTTTTATCACCAAAAATCTGGCTGCCCAGGTTATAACTTACGGTATCGAGAAAGATACAACTATCTCCGCAGAAAATATTACCCATGAAAATCTTACAACTTATTACGATCTAGTTATTCATCAACCCATTCAAACCCGATTTGTCAGAATACAACCTATAAGGGTACCCATAAAAATTAAATTAGCTGGACGCCATAATATCTATAATACTCTGGCTGCCTGTTCTGCTGGACTACTTTTAGGCTTAAAAGCTGAACAGATTCAAAAAATTTCTGAGTTTTCCGGCATATGGCGACGTTTTCAAATAATTTATGATAATGAATACACCATCATTGATGACTGTGCCCATAACCCAGGAAGTTATTCTGCTGTTTTTCAAGCTTTAGAGCATCTTACATATAAAAACCTTTATATCATAAATGCTATTCGGGGGAATCGGGGTGTACAGATCAATCAGGATAATGCAAGAACTATTGCTTCGTGGGTAAAACAACTGTCTAATGTCAAATTGTTAGTCACCAATTGTGCTGACCTTGTCAAAAATGATGATATTGTTGCCCCAAAAGAAGAAGAAATCTTTTTAAATACTTTACAAGCCCAGGGACTAAAATATGAACATCATAGCACACTGCAATCCTGCTTTGATATAATTCTTCAGACAGTTCAATCTGACGACCTGGTTCTTTTACTGGGGGCTCATGCCATGGATCAGGCAGGCGAGTTAATCTTAAAAAGATGTGCTAACTCATAAAGGAGAGATTAGATCCGATTAACATGTCTTACAAAATTAAAGCTACCTTTGCAGAAAATCTTTAAGTTTAAAGATTTCTCAAAGGCAGCTTTTTATTATATCTCATCTATACTTTTTAAATACTTCTCCAAGGTTCTAATAATCTCATCAGCATGATCAAGTTGAAAGATCGTTTCTTTTATTCTAGTACAATTGGGTAAGCCTTTTAAATACCAGGCCAGATGTTTTCGCATCTGAGGAATACCCAGTTTTTCTCCTTTATATGCAATATGACGATGAAAATGATCTATTGCACCTTCGATCTTCTCTTTAATAGATAACTCAGGGATGATGTTTCCAGTCTTTAAATAATTGGTAAGCTGCTTAAATATCCAGGGATTTCCTTGACAACCCCGTCCAATCATAATAGCATCACAATCAGTCTCTTCCAACATAAATCTGGCATCTTCCACCGAAAATATATCCCCATTACCAATCACCGGAACATCTACAGCATCTTTCACCTGACGAATAATCTGCCAGTCAGCCCTGCCTGAATAAAACTGTTCTCTCGTCCGTCCATGAATTGCTATAGCCTTTGCACCATTTTTCGTACAGATCTGGGCAATTTCTACAGCATTAATCCTATTTTCATCCCAGCCTTTACGAATCTTAACAGTAATCGGAAGATCAACTGCTTCTGCCATCGCCCCCACAATTTTACCTGCTAAAATAGGATTTTTCATCAATGCAGAACCATCACCATTATTGACTATTTTAGGAGTAGGACAACCCATATTTATATCTATAATAGCTGGTTTTCGTTGAGCTACAATTTTAGCAGCTTTAGCCATTACATCTGGCTCCGAGCCAAATAATTGAATGGCTACAGGAATATCATTATTTACAAAATCTAAAAGATCTTCTGTCCGTTCATTGCCATAAAGCAAACCTTTGGCACTCACCATCTCAGTATATACAAGACCACAACCCATCTCTTTCACAATCTGTCGGAAAGGCAAATCTGTTACTCCCGCCATCGGAGCTAGAACTACTGGATTATCAATAACTATGGAACCTATCTTCAACCTGATCACTCCTATGATTAAGGATTCATCTTATCTAATACTAATAAACCCTGTAAAGTTAATAAAGGATTGACAATCTCTATGGTTTCAGAATCAGATCCAATAAGAGAAGCCAGACCTCCTGTCGCAACGACTTTAGCTTTCTCGCTTAATTCCTTTTTCATTCTTGACACTACACCATCTACTTGACCCACAAAACCAAAAATAATGCCTGATTGCATTCCTGATACGGTATTTTTACCAATAACTTTATTAGGTTTGACCAATTCAATTCTTGGTAATTTAGACGCTCTGGCAATTAAAGCTTCTGTAGCAATTCCTATGCCGGGCGCTATAGCTCCACCCAGATAATCTCCAGCATCATTGACAGCACAGAAAGTGGTGGCAGTACCAAAATCAACAATGATCACAGGGCCACCATACAGATGATACGCAGCTACTGCATTAACAATTCTATCCGCCCCCACTTCCCTGGGGTTATCCATCTTTATATTCATCCCGGTTCTGGTCCCAGGACCAACTATATGAGGTTTAATGTTAAAATAGTTTTCAGATACCTGTTCCAATGTCGTTACCAGAGGGGGTACAACACTTGAAATAATAACTCGATTAATCCCTTCAGGGTTAACTCTATCGTTTAACAGAAGCTGTTTAATAAGTATCCCATATTCATCTGCTGTTTTATGTCGATCACTGTTAATTCGCCAATGACCAATTAATATTTCACCTTGATAAATTCCTAATACAGTATTAGTATTCCCCACGTCGATCACTAAAATCATCTCATATCACTCCTTCACATAATGTGCCAGAACCATTTTAACAAAGTTATTATTAAAAATCAATTAATTCTTTGTTTGCATAAAGTCAGGTATCTTTTTACGTAACTGATCACTAAGTATAGCCGCTATTAGTACCTTTATTACATCTCCAATTAAAAACGGAATTACTCCCATGGCTAACGCTTTAGTCAAAGTTATATCTAAAACCCAATATAATATTAAAGTGCCGAACAAATAAATTAGAATAAGACCAGTTACCATAGCAATTAAATCCATCTGCAGAGTTGATTTTTTTTCAGTAATTAAACCCACCACATATGCCGCCATAACAAAACCCCACAGATAACCTGCTGTCGGTCCCACCAAAAACTGAAATCCAGCATTGCCGCCGGCAAAAACAGGTAGACCGATTCCTCCTAACAATAAATATATAATCTGACTTAATGCACCACCACGACTTCCCAGGATAACTCCAGCCAATAAAGTAAAAAATATTTGTAATGTTACCGGTACAGGACTGAATGGTAGTGGAATTGTAAGCAATGCACCGATTGCTGTCAGTCCCGCAAATAAACCTATTAAAATTAGCTGACGTGTTTTCATGTTGATACCTCCTGATTCTTTTGCATTTTAAGTTAGCCTATTACTGCGTATTATTTTCGATTTCCCCTGAAAAAACCGTAATTAACTGCCCAGTCGCGATTTTAAGAACCAAAGCACCATTAGGAGTAAGATCTATCGCTTCTCCATAAAGAGGGGGTTGATTGAACCTGGAAACTCTGGTCATTTTTCCCAAAGTACAGTTATACTCTTTCCATAGTCTCAAAATCGGCAGAAATCCCTCAGTGAGAAATTGAAAATACTTCTGCTCCAGTTCTAAGAGAATATCACAGATGAGTTGTACCCTATCAACCTGTTCCCCAACTTCCATCTCTACAGAAGTAGCGATTGAATGAAGTTCAGTTGGAAAATCCAACATCTGCTGTTTGACATTTAAACCAAAACCAATAACCAGATAGTTCATGCGATCCAGTTCCGCTCCCATCTCAGTCAAAATTCCACAAATTTTTCGCCCATGTACAAGAATATCATTTGGCCATTTGATTCTCGCTTCTACCCCATATTTACATAAGGTTTGGGCGATTGCCACTGCAGTGAGTAAGGGAAATTGACTGGCAACTGTCGGGCGCAAAGTAGGTTTTAACAGCACTGTACACCAGATACCCCTACCAGGTTCAGAACTCCACTGTCTGCCTAATCGTCCCCGCCCTCCTGTTTGAGTATTAGCGATAAAGATTGTACCTGCAGGATACTCCAGTGCCTTAAGTTTAGCCTGAGTATTAGTTGAATCAATAGTCTCAAAAAAGACAATCTCTTTGCCAAGCAAAGTCGTCTTCAAATTTCGATGAATTTCCTCGGGAATTAATCGATTAGGAGTATTTGTCAGACGATACCCCAAATTTGTTACAGATTCGATTTGGTATCCTTTGTCACGTAGTTTTTGAATATGTTTCCAGATGCTTGTCCTTGTTACTCCTAGCTTTTCAGAAATTTCCTGTCCAGACAGATATGTATTTCGTTCAGATAACATCTTCAAAATAGTCTGTCGTATAGAGTGTGCCATTTGAACATTTGCTCCTTTCCAAGATATTTATGCTTTATATTATCATAAAAAAAAGAATAATGTCAACCTATTTCATATATGGGTTGACATTATTCTTTGATTTCATTAATTCAATAAAAAAACACCCTACTCCAATCTAAATATGATGAAGTAGAGCATCTTTTATATATAATTATTCTGGGCAATTAACTTAAAATAAAAATTCGACATTCAACAGTTCTTGTGGAATAAACTGACTAAAATCAATCTTCCATTCTCCAAGATTGTCTTTAACCAAACTTAACATTTTATCCTGGAATAAACGGACTGAGAAAAGTTCTGCATTATCTTCATAGATTCTCAATACTGCAGAAATTTTAATCTCAGCTGATGTATCCATTAATGTGGCATCAGTAATCTCGTAAACAATTCTCATAGTATAAGGGTCGTGATGAAGTACTTGCAAAAATTGATCTAAGATGGCCTGCATCTCATCTTTTTTACTCTCAGCTATATCTACTACATTCATAATTTGGGCAGAATCATTCATAGCATAACCATCCAGATATCTACCAATAGTTTGTTCAATCTTCATGAGCTCTATCTCTTCTTCGCTCATTCCCAATCCATAATCACAGGCAGCTAAAGCCAGTACTGTGATTAACATCACCGCCATTCCGATATACTTTTTGGTTCTCTGATTCATCTCAATAATACCTCCCCTTTTACTATAATCAATATTATGGTATCATCTTTTGTTTTTAATGTAAAATGTACATTCTACCATCAATTAAAATATAGTGAACTCGTTCAGCTAAAGCCGAACCTCGGGGCCTTCAGATGGGGATTCAACCCCACCTGAAATAAAAACAAGGCAGCTCTCCCACTTAGAAGTGGGGGTCATAGAACTTAGATATAAAAGCCAATCTGTCCCCAGACTGGCTTATCATCTTAATGTCGGCTATTCAATTCTTCGATCTTTTTCGGATTAATATTCAAGCTAATATCCATTGAGCGAATTGTATGAGTCAATGTTCCCATCGAAATTACATCAATTCCCGATGCAGCTTTAGATTGAATATTAGTTTCGTCAATATTTCCCGATGCTTCAGTTATCGCTCGCCCTGCAATCAATTCTACAGCTTTTTTCATCAACTCAGGACTCATATTATCCAACATAATAATATCTGCACCAGCCTCGAGAGCCTCTTTAACGCCCACCAGGTCCTCCACTTCTACTTCAATCTTCATAGTATGGGGGATGGCTTTTCTGGCTTTCTCAATGGCAGTTGTAATGCTTCCCACAGATTCAATATGATTATCTTTAATCATTACCGCATCATATAAACCCATGCGATGATTGTCACCACCACCAACTTTTACAGCATATTTTTCAAATATTCGTAATCCGGGTGTAGTCTTGCGAGTATCCACTATCCTGACTGAATAATCCTTAATCAATTCTTTTAGATCAGCGGTTTTAGTAGCTATTCCCGACATCCGTTGTAAAAAATTCAGAGCCAGACGCTCACCTTTTAAGATAGATGCCGTTGAACCAGTAATCTTCGCCAGATGATCTCCATAAGTAACCTTGTCCCCATCCTGTTTCAAATATTCAAAACGAAGATGACAATCAACAAATTCAAATATCTTTTTCACCAGCGGAAGACCTGCTATCACTCCTTCTTCCTTAGCAGTTATATAGGCTTCACTCCAGTGATCTTCAGGAACTACTGATTCTGTAGTTACATCTCCTGAACCAATATCTTCACGTAAACAAGTTTTAATTATGTCGGTTACTACCTCATGATTCCAATTCAACTGAATCCCCCCTATGGTCATCTTGACTAAAGATAAAATGTCGTCCTTTATAGACCTCCAATGCTTCAGGATAATCAGATCGGAAGTGCGCTCCTCGGCTTTCATTACGAATCAAGGCACTTTTCACTACCGCTTGAGCAATCAAAATCATATTCTGGGTCTCCCATTCTTCCATACTGGTAAACTCAAATTCCAGATATTTAGAGAACTCCTGCAGTTGAAGCAATGCACTACTTAGATTTTTTTCGTCTCGAATAATCCCGACTTTTTCAGACATCAACTGTTGTAATTTTTTGCGATATCTCCTGTCTAAAGAGCGCCTATTCTGACATTTAGCTTCTGGTATAAAGAGTGGAATCTTGCTAAGATCTTCTTTAAACTCTTTAAATTCCGGAATAACTTTTTCAAAAACCCGATAACCAAACACTAATCCATCTAACAAAGAATTACTGGCCAGACGATTAGCTCCGTGAACACCATTACAAGCCACTTCACCACAGGCATACAGGCCAGGTACTTTTGTAGCAGAATATAGATCAGTCCTGATCCCTCCCATCATGTAATGAGCAGCTGGTGTAACCGGTACCCAATCATGTGCCATATCAATCCCGTTCTTCAGACAAGTACTATAAATAGTTGGAAATCTCCTTTTCACAAATTCAGCATCTTTTTGAGTAATATCCAACCAGACATGCGGCATGTTATCTTTTTTCATCTGATCAAAAATGGCTCTTGCTACTACATCACGAGGAGCTAATTCTGCCAGGGGATGATACTCAGGCATAAAACGTTCACCCTGAGCGTTCCGTAAAACTGCCCCTTCACCTCTAACAGCCTCGGAAATTAAAAATCCCGGTAAACCTGCAATGTAGAGCGTAGTTGGATGAAACTGAATAAATTCCATATCCATTAACTCTGCGCCAGCCCGATAAGCAAAAGCCATACCATCTCCTGTAGCTACATCCGGGTTACTGGTAGTCTGATAAAGCTGACCACATCCCCCAGATGCCAGGATAGTACAAGGTGCTAAATATGCGATGAACTTTTTATAATGATGGCAATAGGCCAATGCACCAAAGCAACGACCCTTATGAACAATCAAATCCAAAATAAAAGTATTCTCATGAACAGGAATATTTTCATTAACTGCAACCCTGGTCAAAGCCCGACGTACCTCTTCACCGGTAGCATCTCCACCAGCATGTAGAATTCGTCTTCTACTATGTGCACCTTCCCGGGTAAGGGCAATCTTATCCAGGTCACGATCAAAATTAGTTCCCATCTCGATTAATTCCTGAACCCTTGCAGGACCCTCACCAACTAATACCTTTACTGCTTCTCGATTACATAACCCTGCTCCAGCAACCATGGTATCCTCAAGATGTAATTCTGTGCTATCTTCTTTATCAAATACAGCAGCTATACCACCCTGAGCATGTTCAGTATTACTATCTTCTAATTTTTCTTTAGTGACAATTCTGACATTCTTAGACCATTTACTGGCATGGATTGCGGCTGTAAGTCCCGCAATGCCTGTTCCGATAATTAAAAAATCAGAATAAACCTTCTCAAATTGAACATTTGAATAATCCATCAAATATCGCGGTGTTTTCATTTTTAATACCACCTACCACCCATTTATAAGCCATAGTTGCTTGTTAATTAACTTTAATGGCCAACATTCTCTCCAATGCCTGTTTTGCTTTAACCCTAACGTCTTCATCAACATGAATCTCTGGACTTAAAGTCTCTAAAGCCTGCACAACATGCGCCAAACGAGTTTTTTTCATATTGACACATACTAACTTTGGCGTCAAAATATAAAACTCCTTATCTGGATTTTCTTTCTTCAACCTGTACATGATTCCCATCTCGGTTCCAATAATAAATTTCTTATGATTACTTTCGCGAACATAACGCAAAATTCCTGCTGTGCTATCTGCATGATCTGCCAGGGCAACAATCTCTGGTCTTGTTTCTGGATGAACTAAAATTAATGCATCAGGATGCGCTTCCCTAACCTTTCGAACTTCTGCGGGTGACACCCGGTGATGAGTAATACAATAACCTTCCCAGAGGATAATTTTTTTATTAGTTTTATTAGCAATATAAGACCCTAAATTCTGATCTGGTGTAAAGATAATAGTATCAGAATCCAGTGATTCCACAACCTTTACAGCATTAGAAGACGTACAACATATGTCACTCTCAGCTTTTACTGCTGCCGAAGAGTTAACATAAGTCACTACCGGTACTCCCGGATGTTGAGCTTTAAGTTGTCTCAATCCTTCAACATCAACCATATCAGCCATCGGGCAACCTGCTTCTAAAACCGGAAGGATAACCTTCTTATCTGGGGATAAAATCTTTGCACTCTCAGCCATAAAATGAACTCCGCAGAAAATTATAACATCTGCATCAGTCTCGGCTGCAATCTGACTTAGCCCAAAAGAGTCACCAATATAATCTGCAACCTCTTGTACTTCGTCTGACTGGTAGTTGTGAGCCAAAATTATAGCATTATGCTGTTTTTTTAGTTCCTCTAGTCGCTTTTTAACCTCATCAGTAGGCATATTAAACCCCCCATAAATATTTGTTGTTAACACTCACATTCTAAACCTTTTAAATGAATTTGTCAAGTTATGTCAATGAGTTGTCAATCAAGACAAAACCTTATTTTTTTCATTTACGAAGATTACCTTTGGTTGCCACTCTTTTGCTTCTTCTGAGGTCATATAAGCATATGCAATGATGATAATTTCATCACCAGGCTGCACTAAACGAGCCGCTGCTCCATTTAGACAGATAGTTCCTGTCCCTCTTTCACCTAATATAACATATGTCTCAAAACGAGCTCCATTATTATTATTTACTACCTGAACCTTTTCATTCGATAGTATTCCTGTGACTTCTAACAGATCTTGATCAATAGTAATGCTCCCCATATATTTTAGGTTAGCATCTGTTACCCTTGCCCGATGAATCTTGGCTTTCATCATTTCTAAAAACATCTTATGCCACCTCCAACATTATGTTATCAATTAAACGAGTTTTTCCAATAAAAACGGCTAAAGCGATTAAAACCTGACCTTCTAAATGGGATATCTTCTCTAATGTAACTCCAGAGACTACAGAAACATAATCAATAATAACAGAAGGCTCTTTTGCAATCATTTGAATAATAATTTGCTCAATTAACTCAGCTCTTCTCTCACCGGTCTGAATCGCTTCTCTGGCTATAGTTAATGCTTTAAATAATACCAGAGCAGCTTGCCTCTCCTCTGATTTTAGATATTTATTTCGGGAACTCATCGCCAATCCGTCCGCTTCCCGAACAATCGGACCTGCTATGACTTCTACAGGGATATGCAAATCTTTTACCATTTGACGGATTATAATAACCTGCTGAGCATCCTTTTGACCAAAATATGCTCTGTCTGGCTGGACAATATTAAATAATTTGGTCACCACTGTGCAAACACCCTTGAAATGACCCGGTCTTGTAACCCCACATAGACTTTGACTTAAATCAATAACTTCGACAATGGTTTTATAGTTTTCCGGATAAATTTCTTCTGCTTCCGGAGCAAATATCAGTTCAACACCTACTGATTTTGCCAACTCTACATCTCTCTGCAGATCCCGGGGATATGTAGCCAGATCTTCATTTGGTTCAAACTGAGTTGGATTAACAAAAATACTAATGATGACAAAATCGTTTTCTTTTCTCGCTTGTCTCATCAGTGACAGATGTCCCTCATGCAGATATCCCATTGTTGGTACAAAACCAACAGTTTTACCTTCATTTTTGATTTCTTTTATCTTCTTTTTTAACTCTGCGATTGTTTTACAAATTTGCATCGTCACCACCCCCTGAATAAAGTTTGGTTGGTGAATCACCATCTATTTTTAAAGTATCAAAACTTTCATCTACGTTTGGAAACTGCATATTTTTTACATCAACAATGTATTTTTGAACAGCCTCAGTGATTACTTGTTGAAGATTTGCATATCTCCGGACAAATTTCGGTTTAAAATCAGTATCCATTCCTAAAAGATCCTGAATAACAAGAATCTGTCCATCACAATCTGAACCTGCACCAATTCCTATAGTCGGAATCTTCAATTTACGGGTAATCTCTCTGGCTAAAGTAACAGGAATACATTCCAAAACCAGAGCAAAAATACCTGCTTTTTCCAATTCCAATGCCTCTGTTAGAATTCGCTCTGCCTGGATATCTTCTTTACCTTGAACTTTAAAACCGCCTAATTGATGAACTGATTGTGGTGTCAAACCCAGATGGCCCATAACCGGAATTCCCGCATCAACTAGTGCCCTAATTTGCGGTAAAATACTTCTTCCCCCTTCTAATTTTACACCCTGAACACCTGCTTCTTTCATGAATCTTGCGGCATTAATCATTGCATCATTGACTCCAGTTTGGTATGACATAAACGGCATATCAGCAACCACTAAAGATCTATTAACTCCACGGGTAACCGCTCTAGCATGATGAAGCATCTCTTCCATAGTTACAGGTAATGTATTCTCATACCCCATAACTACCATACCCAGAGAATCACCAACCAATATCACTTCAATTCCTGTACTATCCAACACTCTGGCTGTCTGAACATCATATGCTGTGAGTGCCGTAATTTTATTCGATTTATTCTTCATCTCTTTTAATTGTGTAACTGTAATCTTACTCCCCATTTTTATCCCTCCCAGTTAAAATTCTAGCTAATTCATCTCGCGCTTCGTCCGATAGAGGCGCAAACTCAAGGGTTACTCTGCCCAATACTTGATATATCTCTCGCCACTGTGGGTTGAACACCTCTAACGCCTGTAAGTGTTTTTCTATGGTTTGATAATCGCATCTTGCTATTGGCCCTGTTAAAGCAGTCTCTGGATTCTTTTCCCGCAGATTATTAATAGTCCCATTAAGTAATGGATAGAGTGCTTTCTGAGCCACTTCCGGTGCAAGTCCTAATCCTTTTAATAATTCCAACCCGATGTGAGTAATAGTTACTAAATAATTGGAGACGATACAGGCAGCTGCATGGTAGAGAGGTTTATCCTCTTCACTAATTCTTATCCATTTTGCAGCTAAACTGATCAATATTTCTTCACCGAGACTTACAGCCTTTTCGTCTCCTTCCAGACTCCAGATAGCGTCAGAAAGACTACCAATCCCGCTCTTAATGTCAGAGATAGTCTGCAAAGGATGAAGCGCTAAACGACCAATTCTTTCCATCCCTTCCCTATGACCAATTTTGGAACTGTGAACACCACTCAAATGGATTAGAATCTGTTCATCTCTAATCAATTTTTGTGCCCACAAATTTTTTACTAAATCCTCAATCTGATCATCTCTAACTCCCAGAAGAACAAAATCTGATTCTCTCATCCCTTTGTTTAATTCCGTAGAATAGACCACATCTTTTCCTAAAAATAATCTGGTCTGCTCTAAACTTTTCGAAGAATGACCAATCACCATATCTATCCGATAACCTCTGTGTTGCAAAAGATATGCTAATCCTGTTCCTACTCTGCCAGGGCCAATAAGGGTAAAGCTTTTTAAAACCAGTTCCATAATATCGTCACACTCCCTTCCTAAAAATAAAAAATGCCTTCCCGGGATATAGAAAGACATGGAGAAAACATAATTAAACTATCCAATATTTTTAAAAAATATAAGATAAGATCAATTATGATTCAAATATTCTCCCGTCCCGGTTTACCTGCCATTACACAAATTAAATCCAGGCGTATGAATTAGATTAAAAAGCGATAGAATAACCTCTCTTAACGAGTAGATTTCCATCTATTATAATATCACGGTCTGCTACCAATTGCAAACTAATTGTTTCATTCTTACTGTTAATAGTATCGAATTTTTATCCATAGTTTCGACAGGCACCAGCATAATAAGAAAATATAATAAGTAAATCCTGAAAAAACTTGACAGTAAGCTATTGGCAGTTATAAAATATTTTTAGTAATTATTCCTACATTTGTATTCAAATTTGAAAAATACTTTTTAATTAAAAATATAACTAGTTTTCATAAATAGTACTAATACTTTATGTCTCTTTCTTTACTGCAAAAAAAATAAATTAAAATATTACTAGTTAAAGGAATTTTTGAGAAACTGGCGAAATAATCTAATTGTAAGTTTTTTTGAATGGATGAATTCCTTTAGTTTTATTTATATTATTCAATATAATTTTAAGGGGGTAAAACTGTGAAACAGTTATCGTTAAGGGCTAAATTATACATTCTGATCATGACAGTACTGATTCCATTATTAATACTTCAACTGGTTAATCTCTTAACTAGATACGAAACGGCCATGGAAAATGAACTTCAAGCTAGTAAAGATTATGCAGATACTCTAAGCATTTCTTTTACCCATCACTTTCAATATTTATGGAATGCAGAATTAGCTATAGGTAACCACCTAATTAATTCTAAATACAGTTTTACTCCTGAAGATATAGACAAATATCTACGTCAATTTCTAAATCTCCACCCGGTTATCCGGGAATTTTCATGGATAAGCCCTGATGGCCAGGTCATTGCCAATACTTATTCTAATACTGCTAAAAATACCCAGGATTCAGACTACTATCAACATATTATCTCTGGAGAAGAAATTTATATTTCAGATTTATATACCACCAATAGCGGAGAATTATCTATTGCTAGCGCCAGAGGTATTAAGCGTAATGGCAATCTGGTAGGAATTATTGTCGCCTATATAGATATCGACAAAATTGGTATGCTTCTCCCAAGTCAAAAGCGAAATGATACTGTTTCTTTTGGCCTCATTGATTCCCAAGGGAAGATTATATATCAAAATACTAATCTCGGTCTCACTATTGAACAGCGAGATATACCAGAAGATTCTCCAGCCTGGCTGTCTTTGCAGGGGCAACCTGTTACCTCTCAAGACTACAATGGACAGGGACGTATTGGAGCCAGTGTCCCAATCAATGGATTTGGGTGGGCTGCATTTACTACTACATCTGTCAATGAAGTTTTAGAAGGAGCCAGAGCAGACACTAATCGAGATATTATTGTTCTTATGTTAATCGGAATTATTATTACTTTAGTCTATGGATTGTTAATTGGTGACCATTTTTTAAAACCACTAATGAGATTACAGAAAGCTGCCTTAGCCATCTCCAAGGGTGATCTCACTGCCAGAGCTAATTTGGAAGGTAATGATGAATTAGCCACTACGGGCAAGATCTTTGATCAAATGGCTGACCGAATTCAACATCTGGAAGTCAGTAGAACCCGTTTCCTTCAGACTGCTGCTCATGAATTGCGTAATCCAATGGCAGGAATTAAAGGCATCCTCTCTTTGATCTTACGCAGATTCCAAACCGGCAAACCACTGACAGACATGACTAATATGTTTGAGATTATGGAGCGGGAGATTGATCGTTTATCTGACCTCTTAAATCAAATTTTGGAGGCTTTTCGTACCCAAAGGGAAAATGGTATGTTAACTCTTGATCTAAAACGGGTTAACCTCCTGGACATTATAGATTCTGCCATGAAGCCTTTCCAAATCTCAAAAAGTTGCAAATTAATAACTGACTCGAATATTGATAAAACAATATGGATATTGGGGGATTTTATTCGTTTAGAAGAAGTTTTCCGTAATCTTCTCAGTAATGCTATAAAATATTCTCCCGATGATAGTGAAGTATTTGTAACAGTGCAGGTAGAAGAAGATCATGCTTTAGTTACGGTTCAAGATCATGGAATTGGAATTCCAAAAGAACAACTCGAGGGTATTTTTGAATGTTTCTATCGAGCCAGCAATCTGGAAAAACGTGATCCTGGTGGTATGGGTTTAGGTTTATATATCTGCAAAGAGATTATCGACTCCCATGTCGGTAGTATCTGGGCTGAAAGTGAAGAAGGTGTTGGAAGTACCTTTTATGTTAAGTTACCATTATATTAATCAACTAATAAAGGGGGAATTCGATGGCACGCATATTAATTATTGAAGATGAGCCTACAATTAATATGATACTTCGGGAAGTTTTAACCGATGAAGGATACGAGGTTGACACTGCTCCTGAAGGTAGATCTGGACTAAATATTCTTCGGGGGAATTCCAACTTTAATCTGGTGATTGCTGATTTAAGAATGCCAGATTTGAGTGGAAAAGCTGTTGTAGAAGCGATGCGTTCTGATGCTAATCTAAAAGATATTCCGGTAATTATAATCACTGGCGCAGTTCCAGATTCTGACGAATTTCCAGCACCGGAAAGTTATCAAGCAACCTTTGGTAAACCCTTTGATTTAATGGATATTCTAGCAAAAGTCGAAGAATTAGTTTGATTCCACATAACAACACTACAGCCACTATTATTCAAGTGGCTTCTCTATTTTGTATTCTATTACATTTTGTTCAAACACACAAAAGGGGCTTCCGAAAATAACCTCCAGAAGCCCCTTACTATATCTATTTAGAATAACCCTGTAATTTTTCCATCATTATCAATATCAATATTAATCGCAGCAGGTTTTTTAGGCAGACCCGGCATAGTCATAACATCACCAGTCAACGCAACAAGGAACCCAGCACCAATAGATGGATTAATCTCACGAACAGTTAATTGGAAATTCCGTGGACGCCCTAACAATGTTGGGTCATCAGAGATAGAATTCTGGGTCTTAGCCATACAGATCGGCATTTTATCAAAACCTTGTTCTGTCAACTGTTGAATCTGCTTTTCGCACGATTTAGAATAAGTAACACTATCAGCACCATAAATCTCTTTTGCGATAGTCTCTATCTTCTCTTTAATCGACAGGTTAGCATCATACAGGGGTTCAAATTGAGTTGGTTGTGTCTCCATAACCTTTAAGACTTTCTCAGCTAGCTCGAGACCTCCCTCGCCACCTTTCGCCCATACTTCAGAGAGAGCAACCTCAACACCTAGAGCTTCACAACGTTCTCTGATCAATTTATGCTCTTCTGCACTATCAGTTGGAAATGCATTAATCGCAACAACTACAGGTAACTTGTACTTTTTAACATTCTCGATATGTTTTTCTAAGTTTTCAATACCATTACTCAATGCTTCTAAATTCTCCACAGTCAGGTTATTCTTTGGAACACCACCATGCATCTTCAAAGCACGAGCTGTAGCAACAATTACTGCACAATCGGGTTTTAAATCGGCAAAACGACATTTGATATCAAAGAATTTCTCAGCACCTAAATCAGCACCAAATCCTGCCTCAGTAATCACATAATCAGAAGTCTTCATCGCTAATTTAGTAGCCATGATACTATTACAACCATGGGCAATATTAGCAAATGGCCCACCATGGATGAATGCAGGGGTATTTTCTAATGTCTGCACCAGATTGGGTTTGATTGCCTCTTTCATCAATGCAGCCATAGCACCATGAACCTGCAATTCTTTAGCCCGTACCGGACGCTTATCGTATGTATACCCAATTACGATATTACCAAAACGTTCTTTTAAGTCATCTAAATCTCTTGCCAGACAAAGAACAGCCATAATCTCAGACGCTACAGTGATCATATAACCATCCTGACGTGGTACACCATGTGCAGGGCCACCAAGGCCAACAACAATATTCCTTAAAGCACGATCATTCATGTCAACAACCCGTTTCCAGGTAATTCTGGTTGGATCAATTCCTAATTCATTACCTTGCTTTAAGTGATTATCCAGGGCAGCAGATAATAAGTTATGTGCCGTACCAATTGCATGAATATCACCAGTAAAGTGTAAGTTAATATCCTCCATTGGTACTACCTGGGCATAACCGCCGCCAGCAGCTCCACCCTTAATGCCGAAGCATGGCCCCAACGAAGGCTCTCTTAAGGCAACAGAACACTTTTTGCCCAATCTGTTCATCGCCATACCTAAACCCACAGTAGTAGTAGATTTACCTTCACCTGCTGGTGTAGGAGTGATTGCAGTCATCAAAATCAACTTGGCATCAGCTGCATTTTCCAAACGTTTGTAAACATCTAGGGAAATCTTACATTTGTACTTACCATATAAATCCAGGTCATCTTCAGACAGATTCAACTTAGCTGCGATATCTTTTATCGGCAGCATTTTTGCTTCTTGAGCAATTTCAATGTCACTCTTGTAACTCATGTAGATTTTCAGCCCCTTTACATAGATTTTTGATCCTCAAAAGAATGCTTTTTAACTGTCATTTAATAATTCGCGATTTTTTTAAGAAGTCCTGCGGCAAATTGCCAAAAAATTTAGACACCTATGCCTTTCTCCACAGTATCTTCAATCTCTTTGTTTAATTCATGGGCTTTTATGTTCATCTGGTTCAATCTGTCCCCAATCTCTCGTTTAAAATCTTCATCTTTGATGCTCAATAGATTGATTTGTACATTATATGCAGCACCTTTTACTGCTGCATAGCCCATTAAACCCGCAACTCCAGCATCTGTTATGGCATTAGGGTTACCCAAATTAGCAATCTCACTGGCCATCTCCATTGCAGTAATACTTTTCTCCATTACTGTCAGAGGAATAAGTGCTGCTTCTTTCATTGCCATCTGGATTCCTTGACTTCTGATAGTCTTCTCCTCATCAGTCATCTTTGGCAGCTTATAAGCTGCCATAACCTTGTTGAAAGCTTCAGTATCTTTCTGAATCAGCTCTTTCAATTGAAGGCCCAGAGCATCACCCAGCTTAACAATCTCCTGAATTCTCCCTTTATTCTCAGACTTAGTCGAAAGTCTCCCAACCATTGCAACCAGTGCTGCAGACAGAGACCCCGCCAGAGCAGCAACACTTCCACCACCTGGTGCTGGACTATTTGAAGCCAGTTCACCAATAAATTCACTTACTTTCAATTCATATAACATCTTTTACACCACCTTCATTAATTGTTTATTACAATTTTTCCTTTTTTGATTACCATTTTAACTAGATTAACTCCATAGAAATAGGGAATTTTCCGATAACTATCTACATCAAATATTACTATATCTGCCTGTTTCCCGGATTCAATACTCCCTAGCTTATCAGCTATTCCCAGAGAGTGTGCTGCATTAATTGTTACTGCATGGAAAGCTTGCTCTGGTGTCAACTTCATATACAGACAACCAATAGTCATCGCCAGAGGTATTGAAGGCGTCGGTGAAGATCCAGGATTAAAATCTGTCGCTAATGCAAAAGGTAATCCCTCTTCTAACATCTTTTGTGCCGGTGCATAGGGTTTCATTAAAGTAAAAGCAGTAGCAGGTAATAATACAGCAATTACACCTTTCGACCGCATATCCTTAATTCCCTGGTCAGAGATCATCAACAAATGATCCGCAGAAACTGCCTCTAACTCTGCAGCCAGTTCTGCTCCTCCTAATTGATGTATCTCATCTGCATGCATCCGCAAATCGAAACCTAACTCCTTTGCTGCCAACATAATCTCTCTTGTCTCCTCAATAGAAAATACTCCCTTTTCGCAGAAGACATCACAGAAACGGGCCAGTCCCCTCTTCTTAACCAGTGGTAACATCTCGGTGATAATCTGCCTAATATATGCAGAGTGATTATCTTTATACTCTTCAGGCCAGGCATGGGCACCAAGAAATGTGTTAATGATATCTATGGGATGTTCCTGGCTAAGTTCATAAGATGCTTGCAGTTGTTTTAGTTCAGTCTCTACGTCTAAACCATAACCACTTTTGGATTCGATTGTGGTAGTACCCATCTTTAGCATCCAATCTAAGCGTTTACGGCCAGATTGTTTCAACTCTTGCAAAGTAGCCTTTCTGGTAGCTGTAACAGTATTTAAAATACCTCCACCAGCCTCCATAATCTCCATATATGACGCTCCCTGAATCCGCATAACAAATTCATCTTCTCGAGAACCGCCGAAGATCAAGTGCGTATGGGGATCAATCAAGCCAGGTGTGATAGTCTGACCCTCTGCATCAATGATCTGAGTATTCTCAGTGATCTCCACCTGAGCCAGTACCTCTGGTTCGCGACCAACTGCTGTAATCGTATCACCAGCAATGGCAATACAACCTGTTTCTAGAACCTGTAACTCATTCATCTTCGCACCTGCCACAGGTTCTTCATGCCCTCCAGCAGTGACGATTTGACCATTTTTAATCAAAATATCTATGGTTTGCATCAAGCTACACCACCTATGTTATGGTTCTATTTCAAACGGTTCTCCAGTACCTGTTCAGAATTAAATTCCTCAACCTGCAAATACCATTCTGCCACATCAATCAATGCCTGTTGTGGAACTAAGCCAATAACCTCACTACCAACTACACTGACACCATAACGGGCAGCTTCCCGTTTGATGGTCTCAAAGACCCGATAAATTGGTGTTTTGATGTAATTCTCCAGGTTCATCGACACTTGAACCTGATTCCGCTCTTCCAATAACAGTCCCATACCTTTAACATTCTTATAACCGCCACTGCTCTCGCGGACAGCCCTGGCAATCTTATCAGCAATCCATTTCTGATCTGTAGCCAGGTTCACATTAAACGCAATTAAAGGCATTCTGGCTCCAACCACAGTAGCACCAGCACTTGGATGGATTACAGGTTGACCAAAGTCGGGATGACGCTCTTCATTGCCAATCTCCATCTTCAGAGCTTCATATTGACCTTTTCGAATATTTGACAAGTTATGTCTTTCTGGATGCTGAGCTGCTTCTCCATACAGATAAGTAGGCACCTGTAACTCAGTATTAATCCGTTCAGCTACCTCTTTAGCTGCATTCACGCAGTCTTCCATCTCCACCTCTTTAATTGGGATAAATGGAATAACATCTACCGCACCGATCCGGGGATGGCCGCCTGTATGCTGCTCCATATTAATCAATTCCACTGCTTTTTTTGTTAACCTAAAAGCAGCCTCTTTAACCGGCTTCATCTCACCGATAAATGTAATAACTGTTCGATTATGATCTGTATCTGAAGAATAATCTAATAATGCTACTCCGGGAATTTGACGAACTTCATTAACCACAGCCTCTACTACTTCTGGACGTCGTCCCTCACTAATATTTGGTACACATTGAACAACTTGTGCCATTTATATACAGCGCTCCTTTCTGATCACCCTCTATATTTATTCCGCTAACATTGGAATATTCACACCTTTTTCTTTCGCAGTCTCGATCGCAATCTCATAACCTGCATCTGCATGACGGGCAACACCAATCCCCGGATCGGATGTGAGAACTCTTTGTAAACGTTCTGCAGTTTCATCAGTTCCATCGGCCACTATAACCATACCAGCATGCTGAGAATAACCGATACCAACACCACCACCATGATGTACAGAAATCCAACTAGCTCCCGCACAGGTATTAACCAGAGCATTCAAAATCGGCCAATCAGAGATAGCGTCGCTTCCATCTTTCATCCCTTCAGTCTCTCTGTTTGGAGAAGCTACTGAACCAGTATCCAGATGATCACGACCGATAACAATTGGGGCTTTGAGTTCACCATCCTTAACCATTTGATTAATGATCTTACCAAATTTAGCTCTTTCTCCATAACCTAACCAACAAATTCGGCTTGGCAGACCCTGAAATTTAACCTTTTCGTGAGCCATACGAATCCACCGAACCAGACGCTCATTATCAGCAAACTCTTGACAAAGACGCTCATCAATTTTATAGATATCTTCTGAATCTCCAGAAAGAGCCGCCCAACGGAAAGGACCTTTGCCTTCACAGAAAAGCGGACGAATATAGGCGGGTACAAATCCCGGAAAATCAAAGGCATTATCAACTCCCGTCTTCTTCGCCTGTTGTCTAATATTATTGCCATAATCAAAGACAATGGACCCAGCTTTCTGCAGATCTAACATCGCCTGAACATGTACTGCCATAGATTCCATAGATTTTTTAATATACGTATCAGGATCAGATTCTCTTAAAGCCTGAGCAGCTGCCAAGCTCATCCCAGCAGGCACATAACCATTCAACGGATCATGAGCAGAGGTCTGATCTGTAACCACATCAGGAATAATCCCCCGTTTGACAAATTCCGGAAAGACCTCAGCAGCATTTCCCAATAGACCAATAGACAAAGGTTTTTCTTCTTCCAGAGCTTTTTTAGCCAGCGCAATAGCTTCATCAAAAGATTCAGCCATCACATCGCAATACTTATGATCGATACGACGTTGAATTCTACTCTTATCAACCTCAACAACAATGGCTACACCTTCATTCATAGTAACAGCTAATGGTTGAGCACCACCCATTCCACCCAGACCTGCTGTTAAAGTTAATTTACCTCTCAAACTACTACCATAATGCTTCTCTGCTAATTCTGCCAGAGTCTCATAAGTACCCTGTAAGATTCCCTGGGTACCGATATAAATCCAACTTCCAGCAGTCATCTGACCATACATAATCAGACCTTTCTTTTCCAGATCCCAAAAATGTTCCCAGGTCGCCCAGGCTGGAACCAGATTGGAATTAGCGATCAACACCCGGGGAGAAGTTGGGGTAGTTTTAAACACAGCCACAGGTTTGCCAGACTGAACTAATAAAGTCTCATCATTTTCTAACTTTTTTAGAGTTTTGACAATAGCATCAAAAGCTTCCCAACTACGAGCTGCTTTTCCACTACCACCGTACACTACAAGGTCTTCTGGCTTTTCTGCCACTTCAGGGTCAAGATTATTCATTAACATCCGTAACGCCGCTTCCTGATGCCAACCCTTACAGTTTAATTCACTTCCTCTTGGAGCTCGAATTTCTCTAGCCATTGCTATACCTCCTTTTAAAATTTTGTCCATATATTCAATTTACAAAATAAATTTAAACCCAATATAATATAGAACATCTACACATTAGAAATTTGTGCTACAAATACAGTCTCAGTATAAATTCTATGACAATTGTCCTACCACCTGCTCTACAGCTTGAATTATTTCCCCTGACCTAATCAGATCATGAACCTGATGAATCTCAGGAGCAATCAACCTATCTTTCGTCAAAGGCGGAATAACTGACCTGATCAGATCGTATACAGCTTTAGTAGCCGAAGCCATCTTCTCCCGTTCTCTAAATTCCAATGCCTGTACTGCAGTCAATAATTCAATCGCCAGAACGTTTTCTGCATTGGTCAAAATGTTACTCATCTTTCGGGCGGCAATAGTACCCATACTTACATGATCTTCCTGGTTGGCTGAAGTGGGAATCGAATCCACAGATGCCGGGTGAGCCAGTACTTTATTCTCAGATACCAACGAAGCCGCAGTATATTGAGCAATCATATATCCAGAGTTAATTCCACTATCAGTAATCAAAAATGGAGCTAATCCACTCAATGCCGGGTTAATCATTCGTTCAATACGTCTTTCAGAGATATTCGCCAGTTCAGACAGGGCAATCCCCAGAAAATCCATTGCTAATGCCATCGGTTGTCCATGAAAATTACCCGCAGAGAAGATTTTTCCTTCTTCAGGAAAGATCAATGGATTATCGGTAGCAGAATTAATCTCTCTGATAACCACATCTTTAACATAATTGATGGCATCTTTAGATGCTCCATGCACCTGAGGAGTACACCTTAAAGTATAAGCATCCTGAACTTTATCTCTTTCAGCACGATATACCAAACCACTACCTTCAAGTAATGAACGAATATTTTGAGCAGCTATCAGCTGTCCTGGATGAGGTCTCAACTGATGAATCATCTCCTGATAGGCATCAGGTATCCCCATTAACGCCTCCATACTCATAGCTGCACAGATGTCACTAACTTTAGCCAGATTCAAAGAATCATAGATTCCGAGAACACCAATTCCAGTCATACACTGAGTACCATTAATTAGAGCTAAACCCTCTTTAGCACCTAATATAATGGGCTTTAACCCTGCATTTGCCAGAGCTTTACCTCCAGACATCTGCTCCCCCTTATAGTATGCTTCACCATATCCTAACATAACCAGTACCATATGAGACAGTGGAACAAGGTCTCCACTGGCCCCTACAGAACCTTGTGAATAAACCAGAGGAACTACATCAGCATTAAGCATATTTACCAATAACTTCAAAGTCTCCAATCTAATCCCAGAATAACCTTTAACCAGAGCATTAGCCCGTAAAAGCATCATTGCTCTTACTACTTCCACAGGCAAGATATCACCCACCCCACAGGAATGACTCAAGATCAGATTCTCCTGTAACTCTTCCACCTTTTCCTGAGAGATCATAATATCAGCAAGCTTGCCAAAGCCAGTGGTAATACCATAAACTACCTCCTGGCGTGTCAAAAGTTCTTCAACCATCTGTCTGGAAGCCTGAACCTTCTCAACAGCTCCAGGATCTAGCCCAACTTTTCGAAAATTACGTACCACATCAATAACTTGCTGTAAAGATAGATTTTCTCCATTGATGTATAACATTTTTCTTTCACCCCTTTACAATGTTAAATTAGCAAAATTTAAAGGAGCATCTATATTGATGCTCCCACAGAATAAGAAAAATTATTTACTTTGTGTTTAAAATATTTAATCATTTATCTTCACCTCTTGGTATTTGACAGAAAACTTCCTGGTGATAACATTTTTCTCTACCTGACTATATATTCTTGTTCGATTTCTAAAAATCCTTCTTCAGTAGTAGGATATTTTTACCTAATGTCAATTATCAATAAAAAAACCCGCCAGATTTTGGCGGGTCACCATTCTTGTTTTTGAGTTTTACTCTTCCTCAGGTTCTGTTTGTGTATTCTCCTGACGGTTATCGTCTTCTTGTTCAGGGGTGTACACAGCATCCTTTTCTATTGGTTCACCATTAAGCAATCTCTTAAATTGTTCTGCATCGAGAACTTCGTATTTGAACAATGCCTGAACAATTCGTTCAACGGTATCTTTGTTCTTTGTCAGCATAGCCTTAGCCTGTGCATAACAATCACTAACAATCTTTTTAATCTCCTGATCGACCATTGCAGCCACTTCTTCACTATAGTTGCGGTCACGGGAAATGTCTCTTCCCAGAAAGACCTGTTCAGTATGACGGTGACCAAGGGTGATATGACCCAACTTTTCACTCATACCATACTCAGTAACCATTGCCCGGGCAATAGCAGTAGCTTTTTCCAGGTCATTTTGAGCACCTGTACTGATCTCATCTAAAAAGACTTCTTCAGCAGCACGGCCACCCATTATCGCCACTATCCTGTTTATCAGATCCTTCCTGGTAATCATCATCCGCTCTTCTTTAGGAATTGGAATAGTATAACCACCAGCCCGCCCTCTAGGAATAATCGAAACTTTATGGGTCTGTTCCACACCATCTAATAGCTCATTTATCAGAGCATGACCTGTCTCATGATAAGCAACAAGCTTGCGTTCTTCCTGATTAATCTTCCGTCCACTTCGCTCAATACCAATAGTAACACGATCTATAGCATCATCAAAGTCACGCATACTAATCATCTTTTGTTTACGACGTACGGCAAGAATAGCTGCCTCATTGCTCAAATTCTCCAGATCAGCCCCAGTAAAACCAGGTGTTCGCCTGGCAAGAGCATCTAAATCTACATCTTCAGACATTGGTTTTTTATGTGTGTGAATCTTTAAAATTCCCAAACGCCCTTGATAATCAGGTGCATCAACCACTACTTGACGATCAAACCGCCCCGGACGTAATAAAGCCTGGTCTAAAACATCCGGTCTATTAGTAGCAGCCATAACAATAACACCTTCATTACCTTCAAAACCGTCCATCTCAACTAATAATTGGTTCAGAGTCTGTTCGCGCTCATCATGACCGCCGCCCAAACCTGCCCCTCTTTGACGACCCACAGCATCCAACTCATCAATAAAGATAATACATGGAGCACTGCGTTTCGCCTGTTCAAAGAGATCCCGTACCCGGGAAGCACCTACACCAACAAACATCTCGACAAAATCAGAACCACTGATAACAAAAAATGGTACTCCAGCTTCTCCTGCCACAGCACGAGCCAGCAAAGTCTTACCTGTACCGGGAGGACCCACCAGAAGCATCCCCCTGGGGATCTTAGCCCCCATCTCTGTAAATTTTCGCGGATCTTTCAAAAACTCAACAACTTCTACTAATTCTTCTTTAACTTCTTCATAATTAGCTACATCTTTAAAAGTAACTTTCTTGTTAGCATCATCTAATAACCTGGCTTTACTTTTACCAAAAGTCATTACCCGATTACCGCCTCCCTGCATCCTCTGCATAAAGAATATCCAGGCAGCTATCAAAATAACCATAGGTAAAAGATAACTTAACACTGCTGTCCACCATGGTGCACTAGGCTCAGGTTCTGTCTCGATAATTATATCCTTTTCAGTCATCAAAATCATAATCTCATCCAGATATTCAGGTGGAACATTTAAAATAAAGTCTTTATTATTATAAGAACCTCTAATCTCTCTGGATCCCACAATTGTCACTTTATTAATTTTCTCATTCTCAACCAAATTACGGAATTCACTCAGATTCAGATCTTCCTGGACATTTCCCTGTGGCATTATAAAATTAGCCAACAAGATAGCAATAGCAATAATAATTACATAAAAACCTATATTTCTAGAAAAACTATTCAACTCTAAACCTCCCCTCTCCGCAGAGCAATTAATAATATACGAGGGTTATTATACCACACTCCTCGTTAAATGGCAAACACCGTGTAGGCCTTGATCGGCCGTAAATATATCATAAGTTTATTCATACATTTCCGGTTTTAATACTCCAATAAATGGTAAGTTGCGGTATTTTTCAGCAAAATCCAATCCATAACCTACGACAAACTTATCTGGAATCTCAAAACCATTGAAGTCAGGAATAATATGTTTTTCAGTCCTCCGATTCGGTTTATCCAACAAAGTACATACCTTTATGCTGGCAGGTTCTCTGGTCTGTAAAATCTCAATGACTTTTTTTAAAGTAAGACCAGTATCCACAATATCTTCAACAATTAAAACATGTTTTCCTTTAATGTCTTCTTCCAAATCTTTGTTGATTCGAACAGAACCAGAAGATTCAGTGTCACCACCATAACTGGACACATCCATAAAGTCAAAAACGACTTGACGTTTGATTTGACGAACCAGGTCAGCTGTGAACATCAGAGCACCTTTTAAAATGCAGACAACTATTAAATCTTCCAATTTGTCTTCATAAAGATTATTTAGTTCACAACCTAATTCGACAATCCGTTTTTGGATCTGTTCTTCTGTTAAAATAATCTCTTTTAGATCATCACGCATCTTCATTCCCCTCCTTTAAAATAGTAAATATACATGTTTTCTTCGTTGTAGTATCAACTTTATATCTATCATCCAATCTGTGACCACCAATCCAGATTATATCATCCTGAATGGTAGTAATAATCGGAATCACATCCCGTTCTAAACGATCGATTTTTTGATCTATCAAAAAATCTTTTACTTTTTTCCTCCCCTGTAATCCTAAAGGATAGAAATAATCTCCAGGTTTTCGGGCGCGAACAATGACCTCATCATCTAACAAATCAGCATCTACCGCCGCCTGTTCTCCCTTAACTAACACTTTTCCTTCCAGCAGTTCTGCATTAAGCATTATATCTAACTCTTCAAGATATACCTGACCTGGAATACTTAATCGATACTCCGTAAAGGAATTGTGCAAAAGCTCTGTTCTTTTGCCCAATTGTAACTTTGTATAACCGCGATAAAGAATATAACCATCGGGCAAGTAAAACATTTTTCCCGGAGAGCCGTTTAAAATCAAATCCTGCATACCGATATAGTGGTGATAATAGATATTTTTTTTATCTCCTTTTAATTTTTCCATTCCTATACGAATAATCCTTCTTATTATTGCCGTTTTTTTCGCTGCAAGAAGTTTAATGTTAAAAATAATGACATTAGACCTCTCTTCAATCAGAACTTCCCGATAAGACTCTGCTGCATATTCTTCCAAAAACATATTCTCTTCATTCAATAAATGAGACATCTGCACGAGTTGCTGACGCAGGTTAGGGTTGTAATCTTCCTCTAATTGTGGCAATAGTTCAAGTCTAATTAGATTACGCAAATACACAGTTTTCATATTAGATTTATCATAACAGGGACTCAAACCTGCTTGCGCACAAAAATCTACAATCTCTTCTCTGGTCACATGAATTAACGGTCTAATCAGATTGCCACGACTCTGAGCCGTAAAACCAACTAAACCTTCAAGTCCTGAACCACGTAAAAAACGCATAATAATCGTCTCGGCCAGGTCATCAGCATGATGACCCAGGGCAATCTTGGTAGCCATAACCTCACTGGCAACCTGAGAGAACAGTTCATAGCGAACTTCCCGGGCTACCTCCTGTAAAGAACCACCTTCACTGTCCAGCAAACATGATATATCCTTCTCCAAAATAGTTACCGGGATAGAAGATTGCTCAGCATATTGTCTAACAAATTCCGCTTCAGCGTCTGCTTCCCGACGCAATTTATGATTTAAGTGTACCACATGTAGTCGATAGTTAAACTCAATCTGCAAGCGATTTAATATTGTTAACAACGCCAGAGAATCTGGACCACCAGAAACTGCTGCTAAAATCACGTCTCCTGGCTGAATAAGCTTATATTCCTTAATGGTAGTTTTTACTTTCTCTAAAATATCCATATTTTAATCCCCAATCTATAGGTTAAACCTAACCTGTGAAGATTATTCATATAAGGTGAGGGTTCTGAAAAGACGCATAAATGTATTTATTCGACATTCCCCCGGAATTGTCCTGCTGATTAATAAAAAACAAGGGTGAAACCTTTTCTGATCCTTTGAAAAGATTTTACCCATTTTGGCAAAAATATATTGAATTTTAAAAACTATTTTATGCGTAAAATACTTTGATCTTTTAACTCAACTTAATGAACAAGCTTCTCCTCTTCTAATTTTAACACAACTACGGTCATATCATCTTCAGGTTGTCCATTGCTCAAAGCCTGATCATAAATATATTTGGCCAGATCATCTGGAGAATCAAAAGAACACTGGCGTAACAGACGCACCATCCAATCCTCCTTATTAGAAATATTAACTGCGTCTAAAATGCCATCAGTCATCATTATCACAAAGTCCCCCACCAGCAAACGCCGCTTAAAAGATGCAGGTTCAACATTTTGTAATATTCCAACTGGAAGTGAACTACCTCTAACCAGATTGACCTCATAACCTCGTTTGATAAAGCTGGCAGAAGCCCCTATTTTGATTAATTCAAGCTCCCCATTAAAAAGATCTATTAGAGAAATATCCACTGTTGCAAAACATTCTTCTGTGGAACGACTCAGTAGAGCTGTATTAACAGTTCGTACCGCTAAATTATGATCAAAACCCGCCCGAATAATTCTCTGGATTAATCTAGTGGCACTTCGACTCTCCCGGGCAGCTTCTTCACCTGTTCCCATCCCATCACTCAAGATTGTCATAAATTTTCCTGATTTTAGTTGTTGATAAATAAAAGTATCTCCAGAAATAACTTCTCCAGCTTTTTGTTTGCCATAAAAACCCACTTTTACATTAAAATTTCTTGCAGGACAAAATTTTAGATAACAGACACCAGTACCATCTTCTAATCCACAGGAGCGTTCATAATTGGTCATTGTCTGAGGAATCATCTGGTTGATTATCTTAAAAATTCGGCGACATTCACTATCATCGGAACAGTTTTCTTTAGTGACAATAATATTTAACTGTTCATCTCCCACTTCTCCCGTCAACCGACAGGAGATAATCTTCAATCCTTCTTCCATTAATCTACTATTTAATCTTTGTTCAAGGTCTTCTTTCTTAACATTACAAATATCCAATTCATGTGAAAAACCTTCAATTACCCTTGCTACCTCTGTTAGCTGATCTCCTACTATAGCTTGCTGATTTTTCAACATCTTACTCCAATGACGATGTAATTGATAGATTTCTAATGAACCATCGACAGAATCTTTAAGCCTGTTTAAATTTCGACAATGCCCTTTTAAGAGTCGAACAAAATCTTCACCTTGCGCCTGTCCTTTATTCTCTAATACAGAAAGCAATTTAAAGATTTGGGTATAAGTTTGATAAAACTGTTTTTCCCAGCAATGGGATTCATAATCACACCCCTTACAGACCCTATTGGATATTATATATAAAAAATAACTCATATCATCTTCCTCAACTTCTTCAGCAGCCGTAACTTCCTTAAATGTACTCCCCAATTCTGCAAAAACCTGGGCAAACTCATCCAATTTTTCGGTGAATCTATGTTGTAATTCTTGCTGATAATTTTCTTCATGAACTAATAATTCACCTGTTCCGGGCAAATATCTCTTCAGGTTGGTTATAACCGAATTGGGCAGCATAAAAAAGATAACTCCCACAAGCAAACTTTGTAAAAAAATCTCATGAAGTTGATAATCTACCATCCCTAGCCCAGCAAAAATAAGTGAAACTAATGTCAATCCCAGTATTGAAGCAAACTTACCGTATTCTCGAAAATAACCTATGGTCAATCCAGCGAATCCATAAATTCCGATAATCACTGGATTATGGAATTCTGTCAAAGCCAGAGACAGTCCCAGAAACATCCCCAAAATCGTCCCATGAGTAACTCCTCCGGCAACAGCTGCAACCAATATCAAACTCTGGATTACAACCTGCAGTAAGTTAATTCCCACTAACTCAATAGTCGGCAAGCCGATAATAACACCTGACATCATAAAAAGAATTGCCAGAAGATTAATCCTCTCAAATCTCTTTTTTGACCCTGCAAAAATACTCATTCCTCCTTCAGCAAAAAGCCAACCCAAACAAAGAATAAATAGTGCTTCTAAAACACCCATTAATAACTGATAAAAGTTAGCCGGTTGAAATGAATATATCAGTAGATGAAAACCTAAAACTGCCCCAGAGATAATGATTCCTTTCACTGAGTCATGAGGAATCCTTCCTTCCCACAATTTTATCAAATATATGCCCAACAGTGCAGCTACCACTACCCCCAGGCCTATCCAACCATCCCGAATAAAGGCACCCAAGCCAACTCCCAGACTAATCAAAGTCAGCCTTTGAGGGTGATATTTTGTGAAAATAACCAAATACCCTGCTCCAAAAGGTGCCAGACCTTTTAATAAAACTGCCTGTCCCAAAAAAAATCCCAAGACCGCTGCCAGGAAATCAATTAATTTTATTTTTACCTTTCCACTTTCCTGAGCCTTCGGTTGAGTAAAAGATTTTTGCTTGTTTGTGTACATTGATGCCGGAACTACAACATTCATCCTTTAACCCCCTCTAAATCTTTAATTTTGATTGCTTCCATTATATAGGATTGTCCAGGAGAAATGTTGTCGAATTATACAAAATGCAGTTCTAAAAATTTACCAATTTTATTCCATATTTTTATGTTTTGCCGACTTCTCTCTCTTACTTTTACTCTCTTCCCGAAAAAAAGTCTATTTTTCGCCATAATTTTAGGTATAAAGCCGCAGATTAAAAGAATTTTTACACATATCAACTACCACAAAATGTAATTTATATAATATATACCTATGTTTTTATGCACGACAGTTAGCTAGTTCTATTTTTCAGGGTAAACATAGCTTATACCTTATACTCGACAAACAGAATTTAATCTATATCTACACCAGGTAGGCAAATCAATTAGGTACCCCACTATTTTATTTCCACCTAATAGCAGGTTTTTTGGGATATTCCACGAATTGTATATTAGTGAATTTATTCTAATAGGAGGCGTATTTTATGCTAAAGACTCGATTACTTGACGACTTTTATATCTACACATTTACCGGACAAGAAGAGTTAAATATTTTGATTTTAGTGAACAATGGGAAAGTATTGCTGATTGACACCGGTTATCCAGAGATAGCCAGAGAACTCCGCACAGAATTAGAGAAAGATAATCTCATACCTGAAATTATAATTAACAGCCATTATCATCCGGATCATATCAATGGCAATTATGTCTTTTCCGGGTGTGAGTTCATGGGTAGCGAATTCTATAAACAAAATTTTGAACTCTTTGAGGCTCTTAACCCTGATGTAGAATATATCAAACCTAAGATTCTTCTCAAAGATAGCCAGATTTTGCACTATGGCCTATTTGAATTGAAATTCCTTAACCTCAAAGGACATTGTCAGGATTGTCTAGTTACGATTATCAAACATCCGGAATTAAAAAATCCGCTAGTTCACGCAGCTGATCTGATAATGTTTAGTAACGATGGCAAACACTCAATCCCCTATCTTAGCTATGACGGTGATATTGAGGAACATATTCAAAGCCTGGAGACTTTAAATTCCATAAAAATCGGCATTTTACTCCCATCTCACGGAATAATCCTCAAAGATGATAATGCAATTGCTGAAGCACTCAAGATAAGAATTTATTATCTGCAAAAACTACGGGAATTAGGTAAGAGTGCAAAAGTTGACGACTGCCTATTAAAAGATAAAAGTCTATACAATCAAATCAAACTTCATGACAAGAATCTGAAAAACATCTTTGGCTGATTTACTTTCCATTTGGTCCACAGATCTTAATCTCTTATTCCAATACACAGTGAAAGATTTTTCATTTCTTCAATAAAAAAGACCGTCAGCACCTATTGATAATATGCTACGGTCTTTCTTCATACTATTAATAATCAAAAATCCAGAGTGCCCGATCGTGCCCAGGTTTTATTCCGTAATCCTCCATCTCCTGAGTCATATCACTAACTACCTCTCTGATTCGCTTAAGGCTATCACTATTCATAACCTGACCTTGCGAGTTAACAATAGTTCCACCTAAACGTCCCATAAGATACATCAATGTTGTAATCAAGTTATCATAAATCTCTACAGGTGCCGGACAGGTAGGCAGATAGTAACCAACAATTATTCCTGATGTAGTATAGTCTTCCTGTATCATCTCCTCTGGGATAAACTCACCTTCATAATCATAATTACCTACAGATAAGAGATATTTATATCCCACATAATCATCTGGATTAATCCAGTGATAATTGTTAAACTCACCCCATCTAAAACCCAAACCAATTAATGCATCATGAAGTTCACGACCTGTATAAGGTTTGTCCTCAGTGGCCAATAAATTGAAAGTAATCCACTGATCATATTCATAGAAAAAATCACTAAGATCTTTAGCTCTGCTTACCGCCTCTTCTACCGTCTCCCGGTATTCTAGAGTCAGATTAAATTCAGCTGCCAATTGTTCTGCTGCAGCATTAATTTTTTGAATCTCTGCGGCAGTAATCGGATTCCCCTGATATGTAACCAAAGTTGCTGCTACAACTAATTGGTCATAGAACACTGTAACATTAACATCATCACCAGCAAATAACCAGCGGTTATCCCTTTTCCCATAGACATAAAACCATTGATTTAATTCTTCATACAGCCTATCGAGTTCCTTAACAACTTTACGATTATTTATATTTTTACCGTCTTTCAAATAAATTAAATATTCAATATCGGATTTTGGTTGTAGAGGATAATTATATAAAGGTAAATCAGGTCGTGGAAGTAAATATCTAACATCTTCACCTGGATTCCATCCTAATGTATTAGCAATCCTTTGATCATATTCACTTAAATCTGGTAAATACGTGTTATCTGCTGCATCTTTGGTAATCATCGTATAAGTCAACCCCACTGCAGCAGCAACCATCACAGCTAAGATAACATAAATCGCTTTTTCCATATGACACCTCCAGATTAAATAATAATGCACATAAGTATTAGGTCAGATTACATTGATCACATTCTTCCTTCATCTTATCGCCTAATCTTTCGGCAACCAGACGTCCGACAGGATTTTTCCCGTGTACAAGGTAATCTGCAAAATGAGCATGCAAGCACTTTACTCCCTGATTCATAATTCCACCCACACCTGAGTGAATCAAAACCTCATATTGGGCTGGATGTCCTTCTTTTAACAACTTCAAAGTAGGATCTTTAACCAGGGCCAGTCTTTCATCCGCATAATCCTGATATGCTTGATCCAAATCCTGCTTTAACTGTTCATCTCCGAAGACCTGTTCTTGAATCTCTTCAATCACTCCCATACCTTCCAAACGCGAAATCTCCTTCACCAACCTTGGACAAGACAACCAATATAAAGTGGGAAAGACTTCAGGGAATTCTCCATGAAAAATAACAGGATGGGTAACGATAACCTGTGGTTCACCTGTACTACACCTGGCAGCGATTCCCATCAAATTGCGTGGAGGACGTCCAATCTGATTTTTAATAATCAACTTATCTCCGTCTTTTAAAGGTTCATATTTGTTAGCCATAAAATCCCCTCCTTTGACGTGTATTCTTTCCAAACATTAATAATGAAACACCCTCAAATTTTAATTTTGAGGGCGAGATCAATGTCAGTTTAAAATTATAACTTCTAATCAGTTCTGCGCCGACTACGCTTATCAAGATTGCGCTTAAGAGCTGATTGTCGCTCTTCGCTGTCTTTTAAGAACTTGGCGAGTTGATCTTCAAATGAAACCTTCGATTGCCTGGGGCGATTATGATTTCGACTCTCTTTATTAACACTTAATGCTTTAATAGATAAACCTATCTTACCGTCATCATCGACAGAAATAACTTTAACTTTGACCAACTGATCAAGTTTTAAAAAGTTATTTATATCTTTGACATAGGTATCTGCAACTTCAGAGATATGAACTAATCCCGTTTCACCCCCATCAAGTTCAATAAAAGCGCCAAAATTAGTAATGCCAGTAACTTTTCCTTCCACTACACTGCCAACATCAATGGCCATGCGAACAAAATTCCTCCTTTGAATAATCTATAACACATTCTAATATTAAAATTATACCCTACAATACTCCCGTTGTCAAACAGTCCTTTCACTTTAAAGCTCTGAGTGAATACTACTTTTTTGAATCCTGGAGCACTTGTATCCAAGCCTATCCCGAATACTTTTAGTCTTATTTTATATAAATAATATATTATGTGTGACTGATTTTTCAAAAGTTGAATCCAAAAGGCAAAAACACAAGGTAGCAATAATCAACCTTGTGTTTGAAATATCTCCATAAACAAAAATATTCAGTTAGATATCAGAGAGAGAATGACGAAAGAATTAAAGTTTCATCGTTAAAGAGATTCGGCCTCTTTGCCGGTCCACATTCAATACCTTAACTTTAACAATGTCTCCGACAGATACCACATCTAATGGGTCTTTGACATATTTATGGCTTAACTCAGAGATATGTACCAGACCGTCTTCCTTAACCCCAATATCTACAAATGCACCAAAAGGCACAACATTGCGGACTGTTCCCTGTAAAATCATCTCAGGTTGAAGATCTTCCATACTTAAAACATCTGTTCTGAAGATAGGTTTCTCTAACTCTTCTCTAGGATCACGACCTGGACGCATTACCGCTTGAGCTATATCATGTAATGTTGGGAACCCAGCTTCTAATTTCTCTGCCAGTTCTCTGATATTGAGACCATTTATTGCCTCTCTAATCAGAGTTAGTTTCTCTCTATCTACAAGATCCTGAGGTGTATAACCTACTTCAGTCAACATCTTTTCTGCCAGATTATATGATTCAGGATGAATTGGAGTATTGGCAAAAGGATCATTCAGACTATCAGGAATCCGTAAAAATCCTGCTGCCTGAACAAAAGTCTTCTCTCCCAAACGGGAAACCTTTTTGATTTCATCTCTAGTTGTAAATTTACCATTCTCTTCACGGTATTTTAAAATATTCTTAGCTACACCAGCATTAATCCCGGATACATAGCTTAAAAGAGCAGGAGAAGCCGTGTTCAAATCTACCCCTACATAGTTAACTGCAGACTCTACAACAGCCTTTAAAGAATCTTCCAGACGGCTCTGGTTCACATCATGTTGATACATCCCCACACCAATAGATTTAGGGTCAATCTTCACTAATTCAGCCAGAGGGTCCTGTAAACGACGAGCAATGGAGATAGCCCCTCTCATTGATACATCCAAATCCGGAAACTCTTCTCTCGCCAGTTTAGAAGCAGAATAGACAGATGCACCTGCTTCACTGACAACAATAAAATGCACTTCTCCTGAAATCTCAGCAATTAATTCCGCTGCCATTTGTTCAGTCTCTCTGGAAGCTGTGCCATTACCAATAGCAATTATATCTACATGATGCTTAGCGATCATCTCTTTAATCACAGCTTTAGCCTTATCCATCTGTTTTTGAGGTGGATGCGGATAGATAGTTACTGTTTCCAAGAGTTTACCTGTATCATCAACGACCACTACTTTTGAGCCTGTCCGGAACCCTGGATCTATCCCCATGACGATCTTATCTCTGACAGGTGGTTGCAAAAGTAAATTCCGTAAATTAGTTTTAAAGATCTCAAAGGCATATTCTTCTGCCTGTTCTGTCAAATGAGATCTAACCTCTCGCTCGATAGAAGGAGCGATTAAGCGATCATAACTATCATTAAATGCTGTTTTCAGATATTCCAGAAAAATACTCTGCGGATTAGTTATCACCCGTTTCTCCAATTCAGCAATAATTCTCTCCACAGGAGCAATAACCTTAACCTTTAATACCTCTTCCTTTTCACCTCGATTAATAGCTAATACTCGATGTGGTGGAATTACTTTGACTGCTTCTTTATAATCATAGTACATCTCAAACTTAGTAATCTCTTCTGTTCTGGCTTCAGACTCTAAAATACCCTGATTGAAGGTATATTTTCTGATAAATTTTCTGATATCAGCATCGTCAGAGATCATCTCTGCAATAATATCTCTAACTCCCTGCAAGACATCTTCAATAGTCTCCAATTCCTTCTCGGGGTCAATATAATCCCGGGATAATTCCTCAATATCACCAGTAGTTAACTCTTGTCCCCAGAATTGTAAAGCCAATGGCTCTAAACCACGTTCTTTAGCCTTGGTTGCTCTTGTGGTTCGTTTTGGTCTATATGGGCGATACAGGTCTTCAATCTCTTGCAAGACTTGAGCTGCTCTGATAGCTTCTTCCAATTCTGGAGTTAACTTCTCCTGTTCTGCAATTAGTCGAATAACTTCTTCTCTGCGAGATTCTAGATTCCGTAAATAATTCAACCTTTCCGACAGGTTGCGCAACTGTTCTTCATCGAGAGAACCTGTCATCTCCTTACGATAACGGGCAATAAATGGGATGGTATTCCCTTCATCCAAGAGGGCTACTGTACGTTCAACCTGAAAAAGTTTTAAGTTTAGTTCCTCAGTTATTCGTTGATAGATCTGAATATCCATGCTTCTCCTCCTAACTATTTCTTATATTAGATATACTTGTCAACATATTTTTGATCCAAAACCCGGTTTTACACAAAAAAAAATAAAGCCAATTTGGAAATTATTTATTTATTCTAAAGGGATAATTAGTATCTCTCCTTTTTTCACCAATCCTAGTTGTTCCCTGGCAATTCTCTCTATATACTGTTGGGAATCAACATCTTCAGAAAGGGCAATCAATCTCTGAAACTCGGCTTCCGATGCTTCAATCTGTGTCTGAATCTCCGAAATTTGGCTTTCTTTCATATGTATAATCTTATATCCGCGATAAAAATGGCTAATAAAAAAAAGAATAAATCCTATCACCAGAACTAAGCAGACCCTGGTCAATGAAAAATACTTAGTTATTTTCTTTAGAAATACTGGCTTGCTCAGCGGAATCTTAGAAACCATAACGAACAAATCCTTTCTGCTTTAAAAAGTTACAAATTTAGTCTGTAAGTAATTATGTATTCTACAAGATGTCCCCAATCTCCTTCTTGAAAATACACAAACAACCAATTATTTTAAGCGAAAATAATTTATCATTAATTTTATAACTTTAAAGTAAGTAAAAATCCCAAACCCTATCCCGAAAAATATATATAAACGCAATTCAACCCAGTTACTATAAAAAAGTAAGCTTAAAATTAATCCGGAAGCCAATAACGAAAAAGTTATATCACCAATATGTTTCCGCCAATTTCGATTGTGTCTCTTCAGCCAGAGCGAACGATACAGATCATAGAATATTCCGATAATCAATCCACCGACAAGCATGATTAAAAATGTTCTAATTTCAATGAACACTCTGTTTTCCTCCTTTCCAGACTCCAACAACTTATTATATGTGAAACATAGCATAAGTGTGTCTCATAATGTAACTTTTGAATCAATAAAAAAGACGAACAAGTCCTTTAATCATTAAACCTGTTCGTTCATCTCAAAAATCACAATAATTTTCTCAAACAATCCATATTAGTTCTTCAAAATTTACTTAAATATTCTGTTCATGAAATTTTTCTGTCCCCTTACGTTGTAACTAATTGATGTAACCAATCCATCAACAACTAGTTTCCCATTCTCTAAATTCAACTGTTGAATGTTCAGATCTTCTCCCTCAACCATACATGGCCCGTGAACTGTCTCCACCTGTATCTGTCTTTCATTAAAAGCAACTACCTCTTTAACTCCACTCATAGCAAGTCTTTTCCGATCTAACAGATTCATCTCATGCGGTTCTCCAGTATATTCAGGCCTGGACCCTTTGTCCTTACCATCCATCTGCAAACGCCCCTTTCCATACCTAATCTTATTATGATATTTATGATGGTCAAGGGTTAAATATGTCAGATAAAAAACAGCACCCTCAATGGATGCTGTCCTAAACTCTGATAAAGTTTTATCTCTTTTCATCTCTAACATCTCTGGTAAACCAATGATCATATCTCTCTTCAGATCTTAGATCATCCCAATCGTTCCAATCATTAGACCACCACCCATGAGCACCCCGCTCGTCATACTCGGCAGCAATCTCAATATCATAAATACTCTTCTTACCCAAAAACTTGTGCAGACTCTGTAATTCCTGTTCATCGGGAATCTTATCTGGTTTGTTTTTGTCGGTCATCTTATTTTTCTCCCTCCGCACTAATTTTGTATTAGTATGTGTATCCCCTATTATTTTAAACACGGAAGGAAAAACTATTATTAACCGACTTTGTAAATATTGTCTGCCAGTTGTTCACTAGACTCAGAAGTCTTCTCATCTCTGAAGATGAAAGCACCTGGATAATCAACTTCCAATAAAGTTTGTGCAATATTTTCGTAATTCAAACTATTGGATTGCTCTAGAGTCATGCCGTGAAAACGAACATGGAAGATCTTGTCGCCTATCTCACGAATAAAGTTACTTAAAGATTCAGTATCCATACCGTTCAATTTAGCCATCTCTTCATTAATGTCCAAACAGACTCCCAAATAAGGTGAATCGATTTGTGCTATAGAGTGCTGTAACATAGAAATGTTAGCGAAATGTTCACAACATTCAACTGCAACTTTAACCTGCCGCTCTGCTGCATAGTCGGCCACTTCGGTAAGCAGTGTAAATAATAATAAACTTACAACTCTCTCGTCCATACCTTCCCGTGCAACACCAGGATGAATAATAACTGGACTCAAATCCATCTCACTTGCAGTATTAATAGCACACTTAATCTGTTCTAGAGTTGTCTCTCTAAGCACTGGATTTAGAGTCAAAAAGTTTAGACCTGCAAACGGAGCATGATAAGCCTTAAAACGAAATGAAGCCAACATCGGTTTAACCACATTCCATAATTGTTCCTCCCATGGCCACAACCCACGCAGCCCCATGTCAGATAAAGACTCATCCCCCAGAATCTCTACTGCTGGATACTTGCGTTCCATAGCTATTCGCAGACCTTCTTCCACCTCAACATCAACAAGACAACCCAAATCCCAACCAATCTTCTCGCCTACTCCCACTGAAAACCCCACCTTTCCCATGTGTTTTGTTCTCATTTTCTAGAGTTTTAATTGCAACCTACTGATTACTCTTAATACACTTATGTACACAGTATATATTTCTAGGTCAAGGTTAAAATTCCTGTCGGCAATATCAATTTTTTAAAAAAAATAAAGGAATACCATATCCTTTACCATTGTTTTAGTTTTATTCCCATTTTATAGTATTAATTTTGAATGCAGGGAATTGTAGCGTTTATTAGAAGATTAACCATCACAAATAAAAGTTTATTTTATGTTTTAACTATAGAATTTAAAAAAGCGGTTTTAGTCATAATATTTGATTGATTTATCACTTGAATATTTGATAATTTATTTAGCTATTTAATAGCTTTTTGATTTAGAAAATAATATTGTTTAGATTATTTTATTTATTCTATTCTAATATCTTTTATTGTAACGATTTTTAATTATTTCCTCTATATATTATAGTTAATAAATAATATTTTTCATCTTTCCAGAATTCTTCTCTTTAAAGGCAAGCTAAAGCTCTACAAAGAAGTTAAATTTATGACAAACACAAAAGTTCAAAATATATTCCGATCAGTATTTTAACTTTTTATAAACAAATTGTTCTATCGCTCACCTTTCCATAAAATATCTAAATCATAAACAAAATAAAAAGATCTTTGGCGACATTTATCACCAAAGATCTCCTAATATCTTTATTTAGAATATAGCTACTTCAGTCTCAGCATCAAAAATATGCATTTTAGAAATATCCATTGTGACCTTGATCGAATCACTAACTCTGGCTTTACTACCAGCATCAACTTTGGCAACAACACTCTGGCCATCAATATTGATGTATAAATTGATTTCCGCACCCATCGGCTCAACAACTTCTACATCGGCAGTGACACTATTATCAGCAGTCACTTCAAGATCAGTTACAGAAGAATCATTTATATCCTCCGGACGAATACCAAAAACAACTTCTTTATCAACATAGTCTTTAATCCTGGCATGCTTCTGAACCAGATTAGCAGGAATTTTAACTCTAAAAGATTCCCCACTTACAAAATAGTTTTCTCCTTCTTTCACCACTATACCATTAATAAAGTTCATCGGTGGTGTACCAATAAAGCCTGCAACAAACATATTAGCTGGCTTATTATATAAAGTTAATGGATCATCAACCTGTTGGATAACACCATCCTTTAAGACAACGATTCTATCGCCCATAGTCATCGCTTCAACCTGGTCATGGGTAACATAAATAATGGTAGTTTGCAAACGATCATGAAGTTTAGATAACTCAGTACGCATCTGAACTCTTAATTTTGCATCCAGGTTAGACAAAGGTTCATCCATCAAAAACACCTTCGGCTCGCGAACGATAGCACGACCTAAAGCCACACGCTGACGCTGACCACCAGAGAGTTGTTTGGGGCGACGGTCTAAAAGATTCTCAATACCCAAAATTTGAGCAGCTTCTTTAACACGATGTTCAATATCTTCTTTGGGAAATTTACGTAGTTTTAGACCAAAAGCCATGTTATTGTACACATCCATATGTGGATACAAAGCATAGTTCTGGAATACCATAGCAATATCTCTATCCTTTGGAGGAATATCATTAACGATAGTTTCACCAATCTCAATAGTACCATCAGAAATCTCTTCCAATCCAGCTATCATTCTCAAAGTAGTAGATTTACCACAGCCAGAAGGACCTACCAATACTAAAAACTCCTTATCGCGAATCTCTAAATCAATACCTTTAACAGCTACAACGTCACCAAACCTTTTGGTTAAATCTTTTAATGTTACTTTAGCCATGCTTACAGCCTCCTTAGAATTTTTTGAAATATATGTTCAAAACCTGATTAATCAGGTCGATTGACGCCTGATCACTTCGGGTAAGAGTATTATAAAGGGATCTTCGACATTCCCCTCTATCGCCTTCATTAATTGGTTAACAGCCCCTTCACCCAGAGCCTTCCAGGGTAACTTTATAGTTGTCAGTGATGGATGTATAATCTCAGTTACCATGGTGTCACCATAACCTATTACAGCTAACTCTTCAGGAATCAAATATCCCCCGGTTTTAATCGCTTCTACAACTCCCACTGCCAGATAGTCACCTGCTGCAAAGATCGCAGTCGGCGGATTATCCAGTTCCAGAAGATGCAGCAATCCATTATAACCACCTGTTCTGCTGTTTTCGACTTCGACCACTAAATTGGGATCAAAAGTCAGATCAGCTTTATTCAGAGCTTCCTGATAACCTTCATAAAGCTGAAAATTAGTTAGTTCATCCAGGATACCGATCACTAAACCAATGGACTGATGGCCTAACTGAATTAAGTGATCACCAGCCATTTGTGCTCCTTGCTGGTGGTCTAGCAACAAAGTAGGAAGAGCCAATTCTTCCAAAAGTTTGTTTACCAGAACAAGGGGATACTTATTTAAACCCAATTTAAGAATCTCTTCTTCTGCCAGAGAACCTCCAACAAAAATAATACCATCACAACGGTTTTGGGTAAACAGTGTCAAATAACTTATCTCTTTCTCGCGACTCCCACCTGTATTCGCTAAAATCAAATGATAACCTAACTCACTTGCCCTTTCTTCAATCCCTTTCACTACCTGGGTGAAGTATGGATCAGTAATATCTGGAAGGAGTAATCCCAGAGTATGAGTTTTTTGGGATGCCAAACCCTGAGCTAAAACATTGGGCTGGTACTGATATTCTTTGACCAATGTTAAAATCTTCTCTCTGGTCTTTTGTCCAACTCCAGGTTGACCATTAATTGCCCTCGACACTGTGGACTCCGAAACTCCAACCATTTTGGCTATGTCTTTCATCGTTAGTGCCATTAGTCAGCCACCTTTTTTACGCAACCGCTTGCGTATCTTGCAGAAAAATATAACGCAAGGGCTTGCGTTTTTACTCTATTAATCAATATTCGTGCTCCACAAAAAATATCCTGCATACTTTCAAAAATTTTTAACAAAAATTTAACCCACAGGATTATCCACAACTTGACTCCTCAATTTGCCGACAAACTCGGTTATCCTCAAAGTTATCCACATTATCCACAATTTTTTATCCACTTATCCACATAAAAACTGATAAAATAGTTCTGAGTGAGCATAATCTCGCTCTCAATCGTAATATTTCTGAAACTTAAGTATGTTTATTTCTCATCTTTTATATCCAACCTTCGGTAAATTCAAAAAAGTAGTTAACATAGTTAATTATTAAATTAACATTCTCATTCACATAGAACTCATTTATCTAGCGAATGAATCGGGAAGTAGTTTAGATTTAAACATACTAAAAGGTATCCGCAAAAACGGATACCTTACACACCAATTTAATCAGAAATTATGACAGTGCCTTTACCATTTTCCAGGCCTTCCAAAGCATTCTCCAGAGAAGTAATAATCGCTTTCTCGCCACCATTTTCCACAAATTTAATGGCAGAAGCTACTTTCGGACCCATACTCCCGGCTTTAAAATGTCCTTCGTCAAAGTATTTTTTAATTTCTGACAATTTAATGGTCTCAACATTCTTCTGTTCCGGAGTCCCATAATTGATAGCAGCATAAGGTACATCAGTCAGAATCATCAATACATCGGCTTTAACCTCTTCTGCTAACACTTCCCCAGCACGATCTTTGTCAATAACTGCTTCTACACCAGAATAAGTACAGTCATCATTAACGATTACAGGGATACCCCCACCCCCAGATGCTACTACCATAAATCCTGCACTTACTAGAGATTTAATAGCTTCAATCTCCACAATTCCCTTTGGAATAGGAGAAGCTACAACTTTACGCCAACCGCGACCTGCATCTTCAATCCAACTCTCACCTTTCTCAATCATCATCTTTTTGGCATGTTCCTCATCAAAGAAAGGTCCCACAGGTTTACGCGGGTTTTTGAAAGCCTCATCATTCTTATCAACAACCACCTGAGTTACCACAGAGACAACAGTTTTATCAATACCAGCAGACTTAAGTTCATTCCCCAGAGATTGCTGGATCATATATCCAATCTGACCTTGAGTTTGAGAACCACAAATATCCAGAGTCATTGGCGGTACCTGTTTACTACCTGCTTCTTGCTGAATCAAAATCGTTCCAACTTGTGGACCGTTACCATGAGTAACAATCACCTTATAACCTTTTTTGATCATTTTAGCAATCTGTCGGGTGGTATTTTGCACATTAGTAAATTGCTCTTCAGCTGTACCTTTCTGCCCTGGTTTGTTGATAGCATTTCCTCCTAAAGCAACTGTAATCACCTTTGGCATACCATATCACCTAACCTTTCTGAATTTACTTAATTATCAAATTTTTTTAACCAGATAAAGCATAATAAATTGGTTACCTGATAAATATTCAATTTTTATCCCTAAATACCTTCTTTTATTTTAATCAAATTTAAATTTTTTGTCTACTTTTGTATCAAAAATCAACTATAAGAGAGAAAAAGGCCTTTTATCAAAAATAAAAGGCCAAAAAAAACAACTTTTTTTAAATAATACTTAAATTCATTTGTGAATATTTTATTCGTTTAACGAGTTACAGTAACAAATATTTCTATACAGGTTTTAATCTAATCAGAATAAAATGAATGTTTACCTGTAAAACATTAAGTCCTGTAGAAGTTTCAAGAGTTGTTTTAACCAATTCCTGCAATTCTTCCCCTACAGTTGGTAGATGACGCCCATAATAAGATTCCACATATGCAGTAATTTTTAAACCATCCTCTGATTTATTAATATCTAAATAACTTGAACGAACCAGTTCGGGGTGTTGTTTTAAAGCATAGATAGCTAATTGACTTAATACATTATCATGAATCAAAAGTTTCCCATAATAACTAAATCGTGGGCGAATAATAGTCTTTTCTGTTTTGGTCTGGTGATCTTTAATTCCTAAAACTAGTTCCAAAGATTCCATCAAGTAACCAGAAAATTTGGGTTTGACCTCAATAACTGGAACCGGAATAACATGTTTACCCTGTTTAGAGCGATATTCAAAAGCTAAATCCATCTCTTCTGTTGTAGCAATATCTTCAATTTTAATAATACGATAAATCCTGGGTAGGTGTAGTTCTTTAACAATTCGCTCTACCATATTAAGAGATGTCCCCAGAATTAAAATTCTCTGATCCGGTAATTTTTCTAAGACTTCTCTAACCTCTCTGGAATGTTCTGAGTCAATGAAAATAGCTCGTCTAACTGCTGCTATCTTGCTGGATTCCCGTTTAGCAGATTTTCCAGCCAAAATCTTATTACCTTTAATTAGTAGACCGTCATCAATTACCAGAGATATATTGAGGTCATGGGCTACAACTAATGCCCGGTGACTTTTTCCTGTTCCACTTGGACCTATTAGAGCAAAAACTTCCATTATTTCACCTCAGTTCTGCTTTCTCTTCTCTATTATAACGCAATAATTGGATATTTACAAAAGAAAAAACATCTTTCCTTTAGAATTATTACCTAATTAACTCTAAAGAAAATACTAAATTTATAAAATTCCCCCTTGACTAACTAACCTAAGTCTGATAAACTACCCACAGATGATAAAAGCAGCCTTTAATTTGGTCCTGTGAGGCCAGGAAGGTAATGAAACCTGTAAACCAGTGTTATGTAGCACTGCTTTTAGGCGAACATACAAACCTTCCGCAGCACAGCGGAAGGTTTTATTTTTTCCGGGCTGTTTTATCAAAATAAAAACACCAAGGAAAGGATGACTAATAATGCAAAACAATACTGTAATGAAAAAACTTACTAAACCTCAGTTTGTAATTTTAGGTTTTCAACACGTATTTGCTATGTTTGGTTCAACAATTCTGGTTCCTACACTAACTGGTCTTAACCCATCTGTAGCTTTGTTTACATCTGCTGTTGGTACACTCATATTCCATCTGATTACCGGTGGTAAAGTTCCTGCTTATCTCGGATCTTCCTTTGCTTTTATTCCACCAATTATTGCTGCCTCTAATGCTTACGGCGTACAAGGCGCTATGTTGGGATGTGTAATTGCAGGTCTGATATATGTAGTGATGTCTGGTTTTATACGCGTGATTGGTTCTGATTTTATTAATCGTTTTTTGCCACCAATCGTCATCGGCCCAGTTATCATGATTATCGGTTTAAAACTGGCTCCAGAAGCTAATAATATGGCTTCAGGTCATCTGTTGACTGCCCTATTCACTCTGGCTGTAACCATTACTGTAAGTATTTTCGCCCGGGGTATCTTTAAAGTAATCCCAATCCTGATTGGAATAATTTCAGGATATATTTTTGCAATGTTTTATGGACTGGTTGATTTGACTCCAGTATTAGAAGCTAAATGGTTTGCAGCTCCAAGTTTTACTTTTCTAAATCCAGCACAGATTGGCGATAATTTAGGCGCTATTCTTATAGTAGCTCCAATTGCTATGGTTACAATGGTAGAACACTTAGGTGATGTACTGGCTATTAGTAAGACAACTAATCAAAACTTCATGAAATCCCCAGGTTTACACCGTACTCTCCTGGGAGATGGTATTGCTACTGCACTGGCTGGTATTTTTGGTGGACCACCTAACACCACTTATGGTGAAAATGTTGGTGTTCTAGCCATAACCAAAGTGTACAATCCTGCTATTGTTCGTCTGGCTGCCACCTTCGTACTATTCATGAGTTTTATGCCCAAAATTGGTGCCTTAATCCATTCGATTCCGATTCCAGTCATGGGCGGTATCGTCATCCTCCTCTTTGGGATGATCTCTGCCATCGGTATGAGAACATTAATCGAAAATTCTATAGATTTGAGTGATACTCGCAATCTAATTATCATCTCTACCATCCTGGTTATCGGTTTGAGTGGTATTGAGATTATGATTAAAAGCGTACCAGTAAGTGGTATGGGATTGGCAGCGGTGGTAGGTATCTTTTTAAATCTAATACTGCCTAAAACTAAGCAGGAGAGTCCTACTGAAGATTCAGAGACTGCGGCTTAATTGAATAGTAATATCCCCCTGTGTTGTTTACCGCACAGGGTTTTTTATTTTAATTAAAAAAGGAATTTCATCTAATAAGTAAAATAATATATTGAAGGCTATACTATCACCAAATCTACAATCAGGGAGTGCAACCTAATCATGCGTAATTACAAACTTACTATAGAATACGATGGCAGTAGATATAACGGTTGGCAAAGACTCGGTAATACTGAGAATACCATTCAGTTTAAGATCGAAAATGTTCTCAGTCTAATGACTGGCGAAGAGATCAAAATTATCGGATCTGGGCGCACTGATGCCGGGGTTCATGCTTTCAATCAGATTGCTAACTTTAAGACGTATTGTACAAAGTCTCCATTAGAGATTGAAAATTATTGTAACCAATACTTACCACAAGATATTGTAATCAAAAAAGTCACTGAAGTAGATGAACGATTTCATGCCAGATATAATGCTGTGAGCAAAATTTATCTCTATCGAATATGGAATCAACAAACCCCCACAGCTTTTAAACGCAAATATTCTTACCATATTCCTCATCAGCTTGATATTCAGGCCATGCGCCAGGCTGCCAACTATTTTGTTGGCGAGCATGATTTTAAAGCATTCTCCTCAGCTAAATCCAAAAAAAAGTCCAGTGTCCGAACAATCTATTCTATCAATCTCAATGTGAATGGACCTGAATTGGACATCTACTTTCACGGTAATGGGTTCTTATACAATATGGTTAGAATCATGACAGGTACTTTAATCGAAATCGGTGAGCATAAGCAAAAACCTCAGAATATTGAAGATATCCTACAGGAGAGATCCCGGGAAGAAGCCGGAGTAACTGCTCCTGCTCAGGCTCTCTTTCTGTACGATGTATTTTATGAGTAAGATCCCCATTTATACTCCAGAAACCACAAAAAGGCAATCCGTCCGGAATGCCCTTGTAAATCGTATTATACTAATTAGTCATTATATCCAGGATTAATGTATCCATAATCATAATATCCCAATTGGTGAAGGTCTTACAGTCTATGCTTTCCCTAATGGACAGTCAGGATAGTGACACACTTGACAGTTCAGACATAGTCCACCATGTCCCAATTTAATGATATCCTCAACTTCTACCTTTTTACCTACCAAAATATATGGGAATATTATATCAAAAATCGTAATCTTGTGAAACATGGCGCAGGCAGGTACTCCGACTACTGGTATATTATCCAAATAGGCCAGCAAAAACATGGCACCGGGCAAAACAGGTGCACCGTATTTAACAATCTCAGCACCAGTCTGCCGAATTCCCTCAGGCGTCACATCATCCGGATCAACAGACATTCCACCTCCTGTGACTATTACATCTACACCGATCTTTTTTAGATCCAAAATCGCTTCTTTGATCTTTATGGGATCATCGGCTGCATAGGTTAATTCCTGTAATTCAACTCCATATTCATTAAATTTTTCAACAAAGATGGGACCAAACCTATCTTCAATTCGCCCATAATAAACCTCATTACCAGTGATGATTACCCCGACTTTTAAAGATTTCTGCGGTATTATATTCAAAATCTTGCCGTCTCTGGCTCCTATCTCTTCCACCTGACAGATAGGATCTTCCTCAATTACCAGAGGATTTATCCTGGTAGCTGCTACAACTTGACCAGTTTTGACCAATCTTCCTGTATGCAGAGTTGCTAATACTACGTATTCAATTCCATTAATCGCATTTAAGCGTTCTACATCAATATCTAACATTCCATCAGATTCAGCTACATAGCTGACTTTACCTTCTGATGGTTCAGTTAAACGTAAGCCTACACCTGCCGTAGCCTGGGCTATTCTTATTGCAGCCTCGTTTTCATGAAGAATTCCTTCTGTTAATTCTAAAATATAAATATGATCTTTACCCATGCTTTTTAAGATAGGAATATCCTCAGCCTTAACCATATGCCCTTTTTTGAATTTTGGCCCTTTAAATTGTCCCGGAATTATCTGTGTTAAGTCATGCCCTAGAATCATTCCTATAGATTCTTCAACAAGTACTTTTTTCACTCTTCTCCCTCCTCACTAGATAATTAACTATTCAGATTCCTATTAATTCAATATTACTATGAATAGCTGTCATAATTGCTTCCAGAACCCCTCCTCCGACGGCTAATGCTTTGTCAGAGATAGTTGTAAAACTGGCATCCTTACGAGGATCAATATCACCAATCTTTACCCCATCTTTTACCCAAATTCCAGGCTTTAAAAGCCCACGAATACAACCACTGATCTCAGCATATACTGGTTCCTCTGCTACATAACCAAAGATCTCTCCTGCAGTAATCCAATCACCAATCTGTCTTTTTGAGCTGAAAATTCCCGTTCTATTAGAATAGATCACTCTTTCTCTGCCAATTCCCTGAACTATCCCGGGAATTCCCGAATTTGGTGCAGCCTGACCAGCATAAAGTACTCTTCCCAGAGAATGCCCTCTCTTAGTCTCAATTACTGCATGGACGTCTATTCCGACTGTAAAACCCGGCCCTAAACCGATCACAAATTCAGCATCAGAGATTGTGGTTTTCGCAAGATTACGTTTCGCCATAATAGCATCTACTATCACCATAGGCTGCCAGTATTTTATGATCTCTCCTTCCGGATCCACTACCACTGGTACTAACTCAGACTGACCTGCTTGCAGAACAGCTGTCTGCAAATTATCTGCGTAAATTCCACAGAGACCTTCTAATTCTATCTTCCTGGCGTATATAGTTTCTCCAAAGGATACGGTTCTACGTACTACTAAAGGCTGAGCAACCTCAGTAACTATCACCTGAAATCCAGAACGCTTTAACCTGTAGGTAACACCGCTAGCCAGATCTCCACCACCTCTTACCACAACTTTCACTTCATTAATTCTCACTATTAGATTTCCCTCCCATAGTAGTATTCAATTCCGCAGATAACCGCCGATAATCCTCTGGATAATCTAAATCTATAGTTATACCAGGATCACAAACTTCAACTATTTTCACCTGATCATTATGAGCTTTGATTACATCTCTCCCCCCATAATCCCCTTCCACTTCTAACAGTTCCGGGAAGAATTTATAATGAAAAAAGACAGGATTACCACGCTGGCCCAAATATGTAGGTAACAAAATTCCAGATCCAGCAGCTTTGAAAACTTTAATTAAATAATTATATGTCTCGACTTTAATTAGTGGTTGATCACCGAGAACAAATGCTGCACCTTCAATACTATCAGTGTACCCTTCGAGTCCTGCCTTTAACGATGTACTCTGGCCCAGAGAATAATCTGGATTAAAAACTATTTTCACTCCCAGGTCAGATAAAAGTGGCCGGATTCGATCTGCATATGCCCCAAGCACCACTGTTATCAGATCAAAATTACTGGCCTTTACCTGTTTTACTACCCGACGGATTATTGGTTCACCTTCCAGAGTTAATAACTGTTTAGATACTCCCATCCTGTCAGCCTTCCCTGCTGCCAAAACGATCCCTTGAATCATTCACAAACCCTCCAATTTACCTGTTCTTCAGTATATGATGTAAGTAACACCTGATCTATCTCTGATTTCATAAAAAGCTTACCCAATTGCACACCTAAAGCTTCCCGCAAACTATCATCTGCCTGATTTAAAATAAGCGTTACCCTCATCTTTGAAAGATATTGAGCTAAAGCATAACCTTTCGGATGGAAAAAGACCCTATACAGGTCTTCAGGTCTAACATTCTCTCCAGCCTTCAAGCCAGTCAATCGAGCAAATATCTCAAATCTATGAACTGATTGATCATCTAGAGGTTGTCCAACCCCCCGTAAACCGATTATAGGTAAAAGCAGAGTTGTAGACTCTGGAATGACAGGTTCTTGTCCATGGGGAGCTTTTAAAGGTTTTCGAGCTGAACCATCACCTTCTACCAATATTAAATCAAAAATCCCCGTCAATGCCAGTTGATCTACCCATCCGAGAGGTACTCCGATTACCTTTCCTCTCTCTATTTTCCATCCAGCTACCAGATATTCTCTTATTGCCAGGTCTAACACTCTAGTTCTTAGTTGCCTCTCCCAATGAAGATAATTCTCTGCCTGGATAAACCGCTCCCGATCCCCGGGTAAATAAAAGATCCTGGTGGTTGTTGTAATCAATACCTTTTTTCCTTTCGCCGCATATCTCTTTGCCAGATGATACATCGTCGTCGTTTTGCCACCTGATCCGATCAAAGTTACCACTTTTTCCTGATTCAACTTTAATATGTTAATCATAATCAGTCAGATCCTTTACCGGTCATGTATAATAGCCTCCTTTGCTGTTACTGGTTCAATAAACACCTCCATCTTTCCTCCACAGACCATTCCTTCATCAGCTGCCACTTCTCCCAATAATGAAATCAGACAGAGCTCAGATATACAGGTATCAATTATAATTCTCGCCCGATTTTTGACTTCTCCTTCACTACATCCACCCCCAATAGTTCCGATAGTACGGCCATCAGGACAAATTATCATCCTGGCTCCCGCTTTTCGCGGTGTTGAACCCCAGGTTTGGACTATAGTAGCCAGAGCAACAATTGGGAACTCATACATAATGTCGATAATTGCCTTAACCAATTCATGATTCACTACAATGTACCCCCTTCCTTATAATCTGAATAATTTCAGCCATGATGCTGACTGCAATCTCAGCCGGGGTCTCTGCCTTAATATCCAGACCTATGGGAGAATGTACACCACTCAACCAATCTGGATCTATTCCCTCTCTGATTAGATCACTCATTAATTCTTTAACTCGCCGCTTGCTGCCAATCATCCCGATATAGATCAATTTAGTTCCAGCTAAAGTCTCCAGGCATAAACGATCATAAGAATGACCTCTGGTAACTATCACAATCAGATCTGTCTCGGTGGGAACAAGATCTCTTACTGCCCGATCAAAATCATCACAGATAACCCGAGTACCTTGCGGAAAGTTCTGAATGTTCGCAAAAATTGGACGATCATCCACTACTATCGCTGGTATTTCCACAATATTGGCCAGTTTTGCCAATGCTTGACCCACATGTCCGCAGCCCAAAATAATCAATCGAGATGGTGGTAAGATTGGTTCCAACATCATATCAACCCATTCTTCAACCAAATTCAATTTCTGTCGGTAAAATACCCCCTCTGCCAACACCTTTTGACAGAGGGCATTTAAATTATCCTGAAAATATTTTCGTTTTTCCGATTTGAAACCCGAAAAAATGTTCTTCAAACGATATTTCTCTATATCTTCTCTGAGTGTCAGAGGATCGTCCGCGAACCAGAGTCCATGTTTTTGAGGAAGATCCAAAAATAATGGCGAACCATCTAAAATCGTAATCAACACTCCTCTTTTTTTTTCTTCCAACATCTTTAGTACGATTTTGAAAATCTCCATACTACTCCACTCCTTAATTAGGCCAAAATCCGCACATTCTCTTTTCGACGAGTAAGGTTAATCTCATCTAAATATTCTAAAATTGGTAAAGTATATTTTCTACTGGAGTCTAAAAGATCTCTAGCTTCTGCTAAAGTTATCTCCCCTCTCTCCTGCAGGAATAGTATAATATTATCTTTTATCTGCTCGAAGACTCCACTCAACAAATAGTATCCTTCCGTAATCTGAACCACTTCCTGAAGATAGATTAAGTACTCAAGATAGGTTTTCACCTTTTCAGGATCCAATTGCAAATCTTGAGCCAATTCAGTTGGGGATGGTGTCTCTATACTTTCATCTATAAATATCTGACGAATATTTTGCAAATACTCCACTTCTGACTCTGTCGGAAGTGGCTGAAAAGATGCCACAGCCACCATATGCTGCTCTAATCTAAGCTCTTTTTCTTCAATTAATCTGTCTAATAATAGGTCATATTTTTGAACACTTAATTCTTCGGGCAGAACATATTTTAACTCAGCTTTGGAAATTCCAGGTTTCAGATGATATTTCTTATGAAATGCTTGAGCTGTGTTTAAAAGACGTTCTTTCCATTCACGATATTTTGCAAAACTTATTAGATAACCTTCTCCAAGTTCAAAGATCATCTCTTCAGATAATAATTGCCCAATTAATTCAGTCATTGTCTCTTCAGCCAGTTTGGCTTCCTTGATTAGTTCTGTATGGGAAATAATTCCATAATGTAAAATACGCTGTAACACCAGATCTTTTTGACTACCTCCAGCCAGTAACCTCAATTCCGCCATCTGTGGCTCCCGATATTTACGATAAAAACCTGGATTAACGTTTAAAATCCTACCACCTCCCATAGTTCTCACAGGAGAGTAGAATCTAATAATAAACAAATCCTGAAAATGAGCTACAATTTCTTCAGCTAATTCCAGTTGAGCCAAACCCTTCTCTCCGGGAAGTAACTCCTTTTTAGTCAGCAGAAATACTTTAGCTAAAACCTCACTGGTTCCCAGATGAAAGTGAACCCTACTGGCATGTTTTAACAGATGGGGGAAATCAGGTAGAAGTTCTAGCTCAACATCCAGACGATTGGTTGGTTTAAAAAATCCAGGTTGAACCACAATACTCCCCCGGGAGACTTCATCTTTTTCAATCCCTGCCAGATTTAAAGCAACCCTTTGACCTGCATAGGCTTTCTCAACATTTTGATTATGTACCTCAATATTTCTGATCCTGGTGGTTAATCCCTGGGGAAGAATCTCTACATGTTGATCCTTTTTGACTGTTCCCGTTAAAAGTGTTCCGGTGATAACTGTACCGAATCCTTTAATTTTGAAGGATCTATCAATAGGAAGGCGTAATGGTGCACCACTATCTTTCGCTTCTAAAGTCTCCACAATTTCCATAATCTTTTGCTTCAATTCATCAAGACCAATACCCTTAAGTGCAGATACTCGAACTATATCTGAATCACTATATCTGGTGTCTGCCAACTCTTCTCTAATCTCTTCTTCCACCAGATCAAGCCATTCAGGATCGACTGTGTCAATCTTGGTCAAAACAACTATCGCTTTTTTGATCTTTAATAAACTAATGACCTCCAGATGTTCTCTAGTTTGCGGCATAAACCCTTCGTTAGCATCAATCACCAATAAAACCAGATCAATACCACCAATTCCAGCTAACATATTACCCATAAATTTCTCATGACCGGGAACATCAATCACGCCTACTCGCCGTCCATTAGGAAGATCAAAAGGGGCAAATCCCAAATCTATAGTCAGTTCTCGTTCTTTCTCTTCGCGTAAACGATCAGTGTCAACTCCTGTTAAAGATCTGATCAAAGTAGTTTTCCCATGGTCTACATGACCTGCAGTTCCAACTATTACTGGACGCACTTAATATTCACTCCTTTTACAGCACACTAATAATTAGTTTTTTCTTATTATATCATTTTTTTCGAATTTTGAAAACAAATCTAGACCGTTCACCTATCCAGATTCCATATACAAAAAGGCCACAATTGGCCTTTTACTATCAAAAAATCAGTACTCTATCCCCCAACGACTATCAATACCTTTCTCAAAGGGGTGTTTAATCATTTTCATCTCTGTTACAAGATCAGCTATCTCTTTTATCTCTTGAGGTACATCCCGACCAGTGAGAACGATCTCTACCAATTTTGGCTTATTTCCCACAATGGTTTCTAACTGCTCAATAGTAACAAGATTATAATGTAATGCATTCACTACTTCATCCAGAATAACCAGATCATACTCATCACTCATTATCACCTTTTCAGCTAACTCTATAGCTAAATTAGCTGTTTTGACATCGCTTTCGCTAGTCTCTCCCGGTTTGATAAAACATTCCCCACAACCGGTGCATTTAGAATAGCCACTTCGAATCGCTGCAGCATGTGGACACCCTCTGCCAAAACTTTTTATCTTAATAAATGGAGCTAATCTTGGTATTGAAAGTAATTCTCCAGAGTAACTAACTCCTTTCATAAACTGAATAATAAATACGTTCAGTTCATGACCTGCAGCTCGTAAAGCTAGACCTAAAGCAGCTGTGGTTTTGCCTTTACCATCACCACTATATACCTGAACTAAACCTCTTTCTAAACGCTGTCTCATTATCTTTGCTACCTCCATCTCTCAAAAAATTTGTCAATTCATCGAAATTAGTAGCCACCTCTGCACCTGCAGCAGTTAGTTGTCGATAGATCTCGACTGCTCTCCCATGGGTGAAATCTCTATCTTCAATTCTGGTTTTCTCTATCAAATAAACGGTTTTGCCTCTCAGACACATCTCTAATGCTGCCTCTAAGTTTGGAAGATTACCCTGTCCAAAGGGTAGATCGGCCACGATGATCTGATCGGATCTATCCATCATCTGAAGCAGTTCAGCATAGGTTGCGTCAGATATTGCAGAAAAAGGTCTCTCTTCCACTACAGGCCGATTATTCTGTACTAGCACTTGCCAGTCAGAGTCGCCCTGATTTAGTACACCACCTGATATATGATACCCCTCTTCTAAAAGCCAGCTGATGATCTCTTGCCCAGATCCTCCACCGCAGATCAGATGGATTTTTGGAAGATCTCCTCTCAACTCAGGTAATCTACGTTGCGAGAGCAAAGATACATAAGGGCGTCCACTATATTTATAGGAGATAACCACTGCTGTATTATACACTTTCTGAATATTTTGCACAGTAATAACTTCATCCGGAGTTCCATATTGATAAATTTTACCTTGATGGAGCATTGCCAGGTGTTCACAATATTGAGAAGCCAGATTTAAATCATGAAGAACAGCCACAATAGTTACTCCCTGGCTATTTAACTCCTGAAGTAGGTCAAAAATCTCAATCTGATAATTTATATCCAGATTAGAAGTAGGTTCATCCAAAAGAATTAACTCTGGTTCCTGAGCCAAAGCTCTGGCAATCACCACACGCTGCCTCTCCCCACCACTTAGTTCTTGAATTCCCCGCTCTCTAAACTGCCAGGTTCCGGTCTGTTCCATCACTTTTTGAATAATCTCCCGATCTGTTATCCCTTCCTTATTCCATCGTCCCTGATGAGGATAGCGTCCCATAGCTACTACCTCATAGGCAGAAAAATTATAAATTGTCTCTGTGCTCTGAGGTACTACAGCCATCTGACGAGCCATTGCTTTTATAGAAATCTTCGATATTAGTTGATTATTAAGACATATCTCTCCATTCTGTGGGATTAATACTCCTGTAATTAACTTAAGTAGAGTTGATTTACCGGAACCATTGGGTCCAATAATTCCAACAAAATCTCCCCGGGGAATCGTCAGATTTATTCCTTTCAATAATAATTCTGAACCATACCCAAATGAAATATCCTTACACAATAACATTCTGTCCATCAAATCCCTCATTTCCGCATATCCATGTTCCACTTAAATCTTTCGACTAGTCCGCAATTGATAGAGGAAAAATGGTCCTCCAAAAAGTGCTGTAATCACTCCTACAGGAATCTCCAGAGGTGCTGCAGCTATTCTCGCAATAGTATCACTCAACATCAAAAATCCTCCACCAAAGATACTTGCTGAAATGACTAATTTGCGATGATCTGGCCCGATTAACAATCGGACTATATGTGGAATAATCAAACCTACGAAACCAATAACCCCACTAACAGATACAGCTGAGGCTGTTAATAATGCTGTAGTAATCAAAGAAATGCGTTTAGTTCTCTCCACGTTAACTCCAAGATTATGAGCGGTCTCCTCACCTAAGAGAATTAAATTTAAATCCTTGGCAAGATAGATTGCTGTTGACAAACCTATCAATAAATAAGGCCAGATAATCTTCACTTCAGACCAACTTCCCTGAGCCATGCTGCCCATCATCCAATAAACCACTTTATAATAATCCTTGACTCCCAGAACCATTAATAATGAAGTCAGAGCACTTAATAAAAACCCAACAGCCATTCCCGCTAACAGGAAATGAACAACTGGTATTCTCCCATTATGTTGAGACACCTTATATACCATAAAGACCGTTACCAAAGCTCCAATAAAGGCAAAGAGTGGGACTGTGCTTAAGCCTAGAAAATTTAAATTTAAATTAAGTATCATCGCAATAGTAGCACCCAAACCAGCACCCGCTGAAGTACCAACAATATATGGATCTGCCATCGGATTACGAATCAATCCCTGCATCAAAACTCCCCCAGTAGCCAGGGCAGAACCAACTAAAAAACTTAAGATAATCCTTGGCAAACGAATTCTAAATAAAATAACTGCAAATAAATTATTAGCATCCTCCGCTCCGGTAATAACCTTCCATAAATCAGGAAGAGCTATTCCCGCCGGACCCACGGTAACAGCGATAATTCCAATTATTAATACCGTTATAATTAAGACTAACAACCAGATACGAAAATCACCTTTATTCATATTATCCTCCATTATTTCAATTATTACATAGTCACTACCAGACACATCTGTTAAATATTCTAGAGATTAAGAACAAATTCCTTTAAACCACCTACATAAAATTCTTCCAATCAAAAAAACTAACTGTAGACCTATTGTTAATCTTAGCTTAAATTTTAATTAGATTTGTTAACTCAAAATAGGAGGCTGGCATTCATGAAATTATTTCAACCAAAAAGAGTGTTTATTGAAGAAAGAGCATTGGATTATCCACTTGGGCAAGAGATCAAAGAAAGGTATGAGCTATTGGACATCCCAGTAAAAATTATCGAATCTCACAATCGAATTGATTGGGGAAAAAAAGAACTGTCCAAAAAAGAACTATTTGACCTGGCCAAAAGCACTCTTGTGGCAGGAGTCAAAAAAACACTAAAATTCCAACCGTGTTATCCCTCTGCTGATTATCGCCTGGTTACCAGTACCAGTTGTCCTGCCAGATGTGAATATTGCTATCTTTCTGCAACACTGGGGTCTGCTGTCTATATAAGAGTATACGTAAATATTGAAGAACTATTGGCAGCTACTCAAAAACATATTGATAAAAGCAATAAACAGATCACTACTTTTGAAGCCAGTTCTTCTTCTGATCCACTGGCTGTAGAACATATTACCGGTCATCTTCAACAGTTAATACCCTTTTTTGCCCAACAGCCTAACGCTCGCTTAAGAGCAGTTACTAAGTTTGCCAATGTAGATCCTATTCTCAACCTCAAACATAATGGTCATACCCGCTTCCGTTTTAGTCTCAACTCTGATTATGTAATCAACAATTTTGAACAGGCTACTGCTTCTATGAGAGAAAGGATAGAAGCAGCCGGAAAGATTCAACGTGCAGGATATCCTATGGGGTTTATCCTGGCTCCACTAATGATTTATGAAGGGTGGAAAGATGGTTATACAGAAATGTTAGAACTATTACATAAGACCTTGTATAATCCAGAAACTGTAGAATTAACTTTTGAGTTAATCATGCATCGATTCACAACCAGGGCGAAAAATATCATTCAAGCACGATATCCGGAAACTAAACTTAGTTTTAGCATGAAAAACCGGGAACACAAAGGATTTGGTAAATATGTATATGATTCTGACACAGCATATGAATTAGAAAATTTTTTACGGGATAAGATTGAAGAGTTATTTCCACAGGCAAAGATTGAATATTTTACATGAGAATAATGCCTACTCTAATAAAAAAGCAACCCTATTCGTGTTAGGGTTGCTTTTATTCGGCATTGGAGCGAAAGACGGGACTTGAACCCGCGACCCTCACGTTGGCAACGTGATGCTCTACCACTGAGCTACTTTCGCACATATATGGTGGGCGCAATAGGACTTGAACCTATGACCTCCTGCTTGTAAGGCAGATGCT
>JAENYK010000041.1 GCA_016841825.1 Halothermothrix sp.
CGATTTTATTACTTCACAGGTTAGTGGTTTATTGATAGACTCAGTAAGGAGTTTTTAGAACCTGGGAAAGAGCTAATTACTAAAATTTCTGAGAAGGTTTGGGATTGGGCATGGATTATTGAGAAGGCAAATAAGTTTCCAGTATGTAGTTTTGAGAGTGTGAATCAACTGCTTAAATCCCCAGAACCATTGGGATTTAAGGGTTGCTCTTGAAGTAATAAAATCTTGCGATTTTATTACTTCACAGGTTGGAGTTATGAAGGAAGATTGCGATAAAGATTGCTTTTGAAGAAATTGAATCTTACGATTAAATTTCTTCATGGAAGCTGTTTAAGGAAAGTTTTTAGTATATAGTTTTGAGAGTGATTATACTTGACGTGATAGCAATGGTGTGATATGATTATTGCTGTCGTAGAGAGTAAGTTTAAGATTTCCCGTGACAATAGCGGAGGAGATACACCTGTTCCCATACCGAACACAGAAGTTAAGTCCTCCAGCGCTGATGGTACTTGAGGGGTAGCCCTCTGGGAGAGTAGGTCGTTGCGGGAATTTTATTATTCCCTGATAGCTCAGTCGGTAGAGCAACTGACTGTTAATCAGTGGGTCCAGGTTCAAGTCCTGCTCAGGGAGCCATAATGCTAACTAAACTCAGAGAAATCTGAGTTTTTTGTATATTATGAAAACAAATACTTTTGTCAAGCGAAAAATGTACCACCTTGCTAACTTACCCAGAGTTCGACAGTTCATAGGTAAAAAAACCCGTAAGAATGTTGAAATTTCGACATTTTCAGCCTTTTTCATTAATTTAATGTCTGTAACTAAGTTTTGAGGTAGATTTCTGGATATCATATTAGTATTTGATGGATGGCCAATTTTATGCATAAAGAATCAAATTATTTGTTCCAAGGAAGATTGAGGTGGATTGATTATTTTGAGGGAAAGAAGCTGTGGGATGGGTTAATTCGAGTTTTAACAGTTTGGTGAAATGGGTACGTAGGAAATACAAGAAACGAAAGAGAAGAAGAAGGGCCGAACACTGGCTCGGTGAAATAGCTAAGCGTGACAGGAGTCTGTTTGCACACTGGAAATTTGGAATACTGCCATCGACTGGATAATGGGAGCTGTATGAGCTGAGAGGTTTACGTACAGTTCTGAGAGAGACTTGAGGGGCGGTTCCCCAGGCCTACTCACTTGGTTATATTAGTAAATGGATTCGAATCACTTAATTGGCTTGTAAAGAAAACCTTACGGAGATTAAACGAAGATTTTTCCAGATTACAGGTAGATATGAAATTATTTAACTCAAGTGAGCTGATCCATTAACATAAACGTAGAAGTGTAATGATGACCTGAAAGGAATATTGGAAATATTAGATCAGGAAATCTTGAATTTATGAATAAGATTTGCTACAAATAGGACAAATCTTCTGGGCAATGAAAATAATTATAATTCATTAAAGGTAATCATTTCAATGATAGAATCCATGATGATGAAGCTTGCCAGCATAAGAACAGCAAGAACTCTTTTGAGCATATTTAAGTATAGAAGTAAAAAACTAGTTATATTTTCATGGTGGTTTATTAGGTGAGGAAAAATGTGATTGGCCAATACGGTATGCTTTTCCTCATTTTTATTTTTAGCAAGATACTCATATTAGTATTTGAAAGATGGCTTAATTTTATACAGAAAAGGTGATTATTTGATCTAGGATAATTTGAGTAGGTTTGAATTAATTTGAGGAAAAGAAGCTGCTTTAGAGTGGGTTCGAGTTTTAACATTTACCTATGAACTGTCGAACTCGGGATTTACAGCAAAAGTCGAGAACGAGGGCATATAAAGTGCAGAATGAACCTGCGGCAGCTGAACACAAGAATTATTCCGGGAAAGGGTATTTTAGTGATAAGAAAGCAACTTAGGTGCATATGAAGAAAATTGGAAGTATAATCTTTACGTGAGTATTGTAGTGCAAAAATGGTTGATTATATGGTTCCTAGTGAGTTTATTAAGTTAGATTCTATTCCACGGAAAGAAAATGGGAAAATAGACTATAATGCTTTAACAAATGAATTTTATTTAAATAAAAGTGAACATATAGGGCCTAAAACTTATTTCGAAAAAAAAATTCATGCTGTATGGGCTAAAATATTTGGAACTAATCAGATAAGTATAAATGAGTCATTTTTTAAGATAGGCGGAAGCTCACTTAATATCATGAAATTACTTTCTGACATAAATTCCTACTTTGACATTAATATATCTCTTGGAGAAATATTTAATAACCTTACTATAGAAAAACAAGCAAATTTAGTTAACAAAATTATTGAAGAAAAATCTAGTAGGGCTAAGGGAAGTGAAACAGGGAGTTTATCTGAAATATTTGAGAGAGAGTATATAGCATTTGAGAATAATGGTATAAAGCTAATTGCTTTCCCTCCTTTGATAGGTTATGGAATAGCGTACAAAGATCTGGCCTTATATCTAAGCGACTATTCCCTGTATGCATTTAATTTTATAGAAGGAGATCAAAATATTGATAAATATATCAGTATTATCACTGATGTTCAAAAGAGTGGCCCGTATACTTTAATTGGGTACTCAGCTGGTGGAAATTTAGCATTTCAAGTAGCTAAAGAGATGCAAAACAGGTGCTACGAAGTTACAGATATTGTGCTCATCGATTCAAAATACGAATCAACAAATATATCAACTGATACTGTAGAAATCACATTTAATAATATGCTAAAGTCACTTGAGGATAGGTCAGCGTATGCGGAGTATTTTAAAATGAGCGATGTTAGAGACAGAATTAAGAAAAAAATGTTTAATTCGTATTCGTATCATGCACAGTGTAAAATAACTGGTAAAGTACACGCTAACATTCATTACATTCTATCAGATGAATCCGATGGAGTAAAGGAGATACAAAACTGGAGACAGTCAACTTCAAGAAGGTTAGAAGTCCGCCAAGGAAGGGGGGAGCATAATGATATGTTAAGTGAGGAATATAATTATGAGCTTATACGAAGCATAATAGAAAAAATTTAGATTAAAAGGGTATTAACCTTAAAGGGGGAGACATATTGAAAGATTTATTTTTAGAATATCGAGTTATTGGTTCAGGGAAGATAACATTAGTAATAGAATCGGGAATAGGTGGGTCATATTACGATTGGTATCCAGTAATAGAAGAAATTAAGGAATATTTTACTATAATTCAATATCATAGGGCAGGTTATGGAAAAAGTGAGGTTTCAGACGCTCCTAGAACAACAAGAAATATTGCTATTGAGCTGAATGGTCTTTTGGAGAAGATTGGTATTAAAGAAAAATTCATTTTAATGGGACATTCGTATGGTGGGTTATGTGTGCAGCATTATGCAAAAATGTTTCCTGAAAAATTAATGGGAGTTGTTCTACTTGATTCTACTTCTCCTAATTTTAAACAATTGTACAATCTTAATATACCAATTCTTAATTCTTTTATAAGTATAGAAGCAATGATAGAAAGTTGTATTGAGTCATCACAAAAGTCAAAGAAGGAACTGAAAGATAAATGCAAAGATATGATAGCATCCCATGAAAAGACTCTCTCAGTGGATGAATTAGAAAGGTGTGAAGAATTTTTTACAAACCCTCTTTTATATAAGATTGTGGCTGAGGAGTTTGCGAATTGGGGTGAAAGTAGTGAGGACATAAAGAAGATTGGTCAATTTCCAGACATACCACTTATTATAATTGCAAGAGATAATAAAGTGTCCCAAAAGTCTTGGCTGGAGATAAATGTTCCAGAGGAAGAGGCTATTTTATATGAAGTTGAATGGCGTAAGTTGCAAAAAGAATTATCAACATTATCTAGTAAAGGTAATTTGATTATTGCAGAGGATAGTGACCATGAGATCTATTTAGACCGACCAGAAGTTGTGGTTGAGTGTTTGAAAAAACTGCTTTAATATAAATTATATGTGTGATAGATGGTAGATTGGCCAAATCTTAACATAGCCAAGACCAATTTTTTGGAGGTACATGATGTATAGACACGAGAACAGTAATCTGTCTATGTTAGTGTGATGTAAATTGGGAAAGCCTGTGGGTAGGGATGAATAGCTAATTGAACTTGAATTGAAATAATTTTAAGGTTAGCTTAAGATGATGAATTATCGGTGGGATACCACTCTTGCTGTGCCGGAATTCTAACCAGAGACTGTAATCCAGTCTTGGGACATTGTCAGGTGGGCAGTTTGACTGGGGCGGTCGCC
>JAENYK010000007.1:0-50745 GCA_016841825.1 Halothermothrix sp.
TGAATTTCTAGAACTCAGATTATTGTTTTTTAGCTAGATGAATAATTCGGGATTAATATTGTTACTACTAATATTTTTTAACATTTTGATAATTTTTAAGGAGGATTTAGGCTTTATGTATAGAATACCTTATTAGACCATTTTATAAAGGAGGTGTTCCTAATGATAAAAGTAGTTGTTCCCTGTAAAATAGCCTGTCCCAGTTTCCCTATAGGCACTCCAGTCGATGAAAATGGATGTCCAGGTTCTCTATGTCCTTATTATGGCCACTGTGAATATACCAAACCTACTCCTTTTTAGAACCTAACGTTAAAGTCGGATTAACTAAGCTATTAATGCGACTCTAGCGACTTCAGAAGGAGATTTATGCCTCCTTAAAGTAAGAACTATTTTGTGATTATACTCCCACTTATGAGTTTGGGAGACTTCCCTTCTGAAATGTCGTTAAAAAGAGCTGTCTCATCATGGATGTATGTTGTATACTTACTAGTCAGTGTTTTGTTCACTATGACTAGCTAACATGGTATCCGAAAATGAGACAGCCCTTTTTCCTGGGTAAATTAATCAATTATGTTCTATCCTGATCTTGACAACCATATTTTCCTTAGTAAATTTCGATTAGTGAAAATTTTTTTCTTAGCGATAGCACATACATCAGGATTAACCTGACAATCTACCAATAATATGAATCGGTTTTTTTATTGCATTTTTTACTTCGTCCAGGATAAATTCGGGAATAGCAGCCAGTAAAGTAGTGGCTGGCCCTGCAGATTTATTTAAATCTATTCTACCATTTTCCTCTATAATAAGATCTAAACCTGACATCTTTGCTAAAATATTGGCTTCATAAGCTAACCCCTGTGAACCTACAGGGATTATTTCATGAACTTCTTTAAATTTAAGTAACTGCTGCAAATCAAAGAGATCAGCAATCTGCCCTTCATTACAGACTACCTCTTCCCCGACCAGCGGTAAACCTATAGCTATTATAAGATCATCGGCTTTAGAAGTTGCCATTTTTAATTTATCTTTGTCAACTCTTGCTATCACTGTTACTCCCATACCTGTCTGCGAAGTTTCAATATTCTCTTCTGTACTACCATTTATTATTTTCTCGCTATCCAAACCAATTTTTCCGGCTTCTTCGCGAATTCCATTTAATATCTTTCTTCCCGTAGGTTCATATTCGACAGACAGTGTATTTATAATGCTAATCGGCTGTGCAGCAACACTGAGAACTTCCATTAAAGCTACCCGCGACGTATAACTGCCGACTAACTCAGCAGAAACTCTAACTCGATCTTCTCTTTTCGGACCAATACCACCCAGAGAATCACAGGCGATAACTAACAAAATATCTTCAACTATCTCTAAAACTGTTAGATCACGCTTGAATTTCTCAACTCCCTTAATCTTTGACATCGACAGTACCCTCTCGATTTAATTTGTTCAAATCAATCCGGTCTGCCAATATCTTGTTGAGCACACCTGCTAAAATAATATTTACCGCAGAACCTACTAATAAAGGACTTACCATTGATAGAAAGAACGCATATCCCAGGAATGGAATCAGCAGAGCAGTAATAACCACTCCATTTAATAAAATGACTAAAACTGAACTAATAATGATATTTGTCTTCTTATACACATAATAAAATGCTATACCACATCCCCCCATCAGAACAGCGATCAAAAGATGAATCATTCCGAGAGGAAAACCCATTTTCAGTGATGATAGCAGGTGTCCCAAAAATAGAACTATACTACCGTTAATACTGCCAAATAGCAATGATGACAAATATCCTGGTGCTGAATCAAGAGCAACCGTGCCAATTGGACTGGGGAGAACAATATATGCTCCTACAGCGCTTAATGCTACCATTAATGCTAATAACACAAGTTTTTTAGTATTCATAGTATATCTCCCTTCTTTATTTTTCAATTCCGGTTCTTGCGGCTAACCCTTGCTGATAGTAATGTTTTATCTCTTCCATCCTGGTAACCAGGTCAGCTTCTTCAATCAACTTCTGCTCAGCCTTTCTTCCGGTGATTACTACTTCCACGTGGTCAGCTCGATTTTTGATGACATCCAATAGTTCTTCAACAGAAAAAAGTTTATAATAAACAGCAATATTCGCCTCATCCAGCACAACAAGCTGATAATCCCCTGACTTTAAGATTTCACCCATCTCCCGAAGTCCTTTACGGGCAGCGGCAATATCTTCTGCTGTAGGCTGATTTCTAATAAAGCAGCCCCTTCCATACTGTTTAAGCTCAATCTGATCAAGTGAATCTAAAACTTTAATTTCGCTGTATTCCCTTCCTTTGATAAACTGCCCAAAAAATACCCTAAACCCTGCACCAACTGCTCTGATTGCTAGACCAATAGCTGCAGTAGTTTTGCCTTTTCCGTTCCCGGTATAAACATGAATTTTACCCTGCATTATTGATTCTCCTCCTTATTCTTTGATTATCCAAAACTAAAAATGCCCTCTTTCATAAAGAAAGAAGGCATAAAATTGACCCCCCATAAAATCTGGGTTTAACTCATTATAACCAATCCTTCCCTCCGAAAGACATCCGAGCATTTCCAATAGGCAGGTCTCCTGACTTGTGTACTTCTATAACTGATAGCCTTCCCAGTTGCCCAGTGGCTAGCTTATCAATTCATCCACACTCACAGTAGCGGGGGCTGCAACGGATTTTCACCATTTTCCCTATTGATCTGGTTACCCAGAACCTATTGAATTATTCAATTCACTTGCATTATATCATGGATAAACTGTCTGAGCAAGAAAATATAGTCAAAATTATTGGATAGATTAACTGTGATGATTTTTTGAGCTAATCATTTATTACTCAGTGCCTTCAAGATTGTTATGCTGTAGCAAAATCCGATTTATCAAAATCCCAGTTTCCTTCACCAGAGGTTCCTCCAACATTGAATAATGATCTCCCGCAGTTTCATACATAACTACCTCTCCAGAAGTCAAAGAACTCCAGGCTGCGCTGTCCACCTGTTTATCAGCATTTTCGACTGCTTTTATCTGAATAAAATCTGTGTTCACTAACCTATCTGGCTTATAGGTTGACAGTAGATAATACATATTCTTCTCAACCTCAATCTGTAATCCTAAACTATCTTTCTCAGATGGATCTTTTGTTTTCATCAAATTTAAATTTAGACCATTCTGCAGCTTTAATGCTGCACCTTTAAATCTAGTCAAAATTCCAATTTTTGGTTTTTGAAGATAAGTACGGAGCTGATAGACCTGTCCGCCTAATTTATTTCCCATTTTAAATGAAGGAGAATCTAACATAATATAGCTCCCAACCTCTGTGGAACTATCTTCTAACTGTTTGAGCATCTCATAACCTAACATCCCTCCCAGACAGAATGCAGATAGAATGTATGGCCCACTTTCCTGAACTGTTTTAATCTCCCGTAAATAACTACTGGCCACTTCTGCAACACTCTGTGGTAGCTCTGTCTTTTCTAACAACCCCTTTGCCTGTAATGCATAGACAGCATATTCCCGATCAATATATTTACTTAATTCCAAAAACCAGTGTACTCCCCCGTCCAGTGGGTGAACAAAAAAGATATTTTTGCTCCCTGTACCCGAACGTAATTTGATTAAAGAATCTCCCAACATACTAAAACCATCTGTCTGTAGATGCTTTACCAGTTCCACAATGGTAGTGTTCTGAAAAACATCCAGGAATTTTAGTTGTACAGAAAATTTATTATTAATTATCGAAATCATACTTAATAATTTGACCGAGTTACCTCCCAGATCAAAGAAATTATCCTGTATTCCAATCCGCTCAACTGCTAAAATATTGGACCAGATCTCTGCTAACTCTTTTTCCAGTTCAGTTACCGGAGGAAGAAACTCGTATCTCTGTGCTTCTTGATTAATATCTGGTAGTTTATTTCGATCTATCTTTCCATTAGATGTCAATGGTAGAGTCTCCAGACGAAGAAAATATGTTGGAATCATATACTCAGGTAATCTCTCCCGCAGATAACTCTTAATCTGGCTAATGAACTCTTCGTCTATCTGATCGTATAAACCAGCTTCCTGATTGTTTTCGTCTAATTGTTTAACCAGATATGCACAAAGATATTGATCTTCTCCCGGATCGCCCACTGTTTTGACTACTGCATTTTTTACCATTGGACAGTCGGTTAATACTGTTTCAATCTCTCCTAACTCAATCCTAAATCCATGAATTTTTATCTGATAGTCTTTACGTCCATAAAATTGAATATTCCCATCTTCTAGCCAGGCACCAATATCTCCTGTTCTGTACATTCGAAAATCTTCACTGTCGTTCCAGAAATCTTTTGAAAAAGCTTGATCTGTTTTCTCTGGCTCATTGACATAACCGCGACCAACTCCAATACCTGAAACCATTATCTCACCTTTGACGCCAATAGGAACAAGGTTTTGATCTTTATCCACTATATATATCTGCATATTTTGGATCGGTCTACCGATCGGAATCTGCGGTAAATCAACACAATTATTCATAATATAATGGGTTATATCATCAGAAGCCTCTGTCGGACCGTAGGCATTAACTAATTTTATCTTTGGAAAATGCTTAAACCAGTTTCTCACCAAAACAGGTTGTACAGTTTCTCCAGTAACCAATAGATAGGTTAAGCTCTGCATCTTATACTGCTTATATTCAATATTTGTCAGCATTGCCGAGAGATACGAGGGAACCACCTCCAGAATCGTGACCTGATCTTCTTCCACCTGGCTAAGAAATCTATCTACATCATATACCACTTCGTTTGGATAAATAACTGTTTTACCACCCACAATATGTGCTGCAAAAAATTGCCAGATAGAAATATCAAAACAATGGGATGCATTTTGCACAATAATGCTCTTTTCACTTAGCTGTAAATCATTTATTTTGGCATAAAGATGATTCATCATTCCAATATGCTCCACCATAGCTCCCTTTGGTTTACCGGTAGACCCTGATGTAAAGATAATGTATGCTAACCTCCCCATCTCAATCTCCCAGGTTTGCTCATCTTGAGTAGATATTTTCAATCGCTTAGTTTCCGAGAAATCTAATATCTCCAGGCTTCTATCCTGACTACTCCATCTTTCGCACTGCTCTGCAGAATAACCCTGATCATCACTGTTAACTATCAATAGTTTGGTTCCCGCCTGAAGTAAAATCTCCTGAATTCGTTGGTTAGGATACTCTAAATCAATCGGAATATATGCCCCACCCGCTTTCCAGATACTCAATATGGTCTCACACATCACTGGAGAACGTTCCATTAGAACAGCAACAGTATCTTCAGTTTTGAGTCCTGCTGTTCTAAGTAGTAGTGCCAAATGAGTAACCCTGTTGTGGAGTTGACTATAGGTTAGACTTATCTCCCCACATTCCAGAGCTATCTTATTTGGTAAATTTAGCGCATATCTTTCAATATATTGATGAACTGTCACGTCTTTTGGAAACTCTACTTTGATGGAATTGAACTCTTCCAGGATTATCCTACATTCAGAATCAGTCAGTAGGTTAATCCTGCCAATCTGGATATCTGAATCTCTAATAATTGAATCAATAATCTGGACAAAATGTCCTGCCATTCTTTCAATCCGTTCCCGCTTAAAAAGTTCTCGACTATACTCAATAGTACACTGAATTGATCTCTCACTCTCAAAAACTTCCAATGACAGATCAAATTTTGAAACCTGGCTGGGAATCTCATAAGGCAAAAATTTTAAATCTTTCACTATAGCTTTTGCCGATGGGGTATTCTGGACATTTAGCATCGTATCAAATAAAGGATTTCGGTTTAGGTTCCGCTTTAAGCCTAATCTGTCGATCAATGTTTCAAACTGGTATTCCTGATGGTCATAAGCCGCAAAAGATCTATTTTTAACTTCCTGAATAAAATCTGCAAAACTTTTCTCTCCAATGGGGTAATTTCTCATTGCCAGAGTATTAACAAAAAGTCCAATAATTTTTTCCAATTCAGCATATATTCTACCAGCCACTGGTGAACCAATCACAATATCTTCTTGGCCAGTATACTTATAAAGCAAAATATTATAGACAGTCAAAAAGAAAACATATAAGGTCAGACCATTTCCAGAGATATATTTCGAAATCTTCGCCCTTAATTCACCAGTTAACTCAAATGTATATTCGGCACCATTATTTTTCATCACCGCTGGCCTTGGATAATCTGTAGGTAAGTTTAACACCGGAATCTCTCCAGTAAAAACTTCTAGCCAGTAATCTTCCAACTTTTTCAGTTTTCCACTGGTGAAGAGATTGTTCTGCCAGACAGCAAAATCTTTATACTGAATCCGTAACCCCGGTAATTCTTCACCCTGGTAAAGCCAGATAAAATCCTGGATAAGTAAAGCTAATGAGAAACCATCGGAGATAATATGATGCAGGTCATATAAGAAGACATGTTTAGCATCAACTTTAATCAATGCAACCCTGAATAGTGGTGGAGTCTGTAAATCAAACCGTCGATAAAATTTCTTCGCTATCTCTTTTATTTCAGCCTCTGTGTTGACTTCAGTGTAGGTTATCCTAAATTCTACATCCTCATGAACTCTCTGATATAATTCTCCTGCTTTCATTTCAAATGACGTTCTTAAAGACTCATGGCGGAGAATCAACTGACGAAATGCTTTCTCAAAACGTCTTTTATCTAGAGGGCCTTCAACTAACATTGCTCCGGGTAGATTATAACTTATCCCTCCCCATTGATGTAAAACATACATGCGTTTTTGAGCAGATGACATCGAATACATCTCCCGGAATGGTAAGACCTCAATCGGAGCAAACTTCTCTTGTTTTGCACCTGAGAGCAATTTTGCCAATTTAGCAACCGTCGGCTGATTAAAGATGTCTGCAATTGAAATTTCTACACTCAGTACCCGATTAATCTCAGCAGCCAGCATGGTAGCATTCAAAGAATGTCCACCTAACTCAAAAAAATCATCATCAAGCGCTACTTGCTCAAGTTCCAAAACCTCAGCCCAGATCTGGCCAATTTTTTCTTCCAGTTCGCTTCCCTTACTCGCCAGTCCACGATAATCAACCTTTTTGGCTTCAACTTTATCAATTTTCTGCTTTAAATTTTGTAGTTTCATGTAAATTTCTGTACCCAACTGCAGAGGTAATTCTCCCTGACGTCCGACCAGTAATTCTAAATTTAAGTTTCCGGGAATCACTCTCTTTTGAACAGAGTTCAATAATTTATCAATTACTGCCAATCCATCACCTGTACTGACGGGTTTAAACAGCCCCTTATCAAAATTAACTTTATGCTCAACAGCCATTCCCGTATCTTTCCAGGCTGGCCAATTAATTGCTAAAAATTTTCTTCCTTGACAATTCACATTTTCTGCATAACTATCCAGATATGCATTAGCAGCTGTATAATCACCCTGCCCTGGACTTCCAACAATCGAGGTCACAGAAGAGAATAACAGAAAAAAATCCAATTTCATGTCACAGGTTAGCTGATCTAAGAGCCAGGTTCCAATAATTTTCGGTGCCAAAACTTCCTTAAACTGACTTTCATCCTGAGTAATCATAAATCCTTTTCCCGCAATCCCTGCAGCATGAATTATCCCATCCAACCGTCCAAATCTTTTTTGTAAGTCTGTTAATACTTCACACAGCCTTGTTTCTCTGGATACATCACAGCTATATATCATAATAGTACTGCCATTATCCTCAATCTCGCGAATGATTCGAAGCTTCTGTGCAAGTCTGGTCTGATTAGATCTACCAATAGCAGACCATTCTCCCCGTTCCGGAAATCCAGAACGACTAAGCAGCACAAGAGTGATCTGGCTTTTTTGAGACAGATATCTGGCAATCTCCAGACCGATCCCACCAGTTCCTCCCGTTATCAAATATACTCCCCGGGGGGTAATCTGCACAGATTCAGTAAAATCTTCTCTGGTGGTTTCCAATTCCTGAAGTTCCTCAACATATCTCCGACCTCTCCGATACATAACCAAATAATCTCTGCAGTCATGTAATATCTCTTCCTGAATTCGCTCCACCGAGATCTGCCGATCAATATCTATCCCCCGACATCTGAGTTGAGGATTCTCTTGAGAGATGACTTTACCCAAAGCTAAGAAACTTGCATTATGAGGTTTGGTCTGCTCAAAATTTAACTGATTAGTGGAATCATTAAGTCGATAAGCATTTTCTGAAATAAGAATCATCTCCATTGTGGAGATTTTCTTAGTTTTATAGAGTGCCTTAATCAGATAAAATAGACCATAGACTCCTTTGTGTAAAGCATCTTCTAAGTCCCGGACATGATTAATCTGTAAATACCTACCAAAAGTTGCTAAATGAATAATTCTCTTAACAGATTTATTCTGCAGTTCAGTGAATAACTGAACAAAACCTGCTTCATTAACTGGAATGACATATTCATTAGAATGTAATTTCGAATAAGTTTGAGCTAAGTGAACTTTAACAACTTCTGAACCGTTATCACCTAATCTTTGAGAAAGTTTGTCGCCTAGTCCCACCTCATCCATAATAATCAGAGTGGTCTGTTTTGTCTGGATATTACCCTTTTCTAATGATAATATAGGTGTATTTACCCAATTTAATTGATAGCAATCCAGTGTTTGACTTCCAGCTATGCTCATAGGCACATGTCTAATGATATATTCCTCGATCGCTACCAGGATATCTCCGTCTTCAGTCATAATGGTGACATCAAAAACAATGGTATCACTATTTTCTTTTACTGGTGACCTATTTTTCAGGTAGCAGTATAATCTGCTGGTCAGTGAATTATAAATCTGAATTTTTTTAAAAGACACAGGTCGATACAGATCAGCTTTAATTCTCCTGATAACCAGATTAACTGCATTATCCAACAAAGCTGGATGGAGGGAATACTCAGTTAATAATTCTCCGGTATACTCCTCTTTTAACTGAAGTTCGACTAAAAACTCACCATCACCCAGATAAAAATTTTGCAAACTATCCCAGTGCGGCCCCAAAGCTGAAATCGGAGGAGTCCGCTCATCAGGTTTTTTATCTACTACCAATGAACAGCGTCCGATTATCGCCTGCAGATCCCGGGAAATAGATTGACGCTCAACCGGTTTAAAACTAATCTTACCTCCGGCATGAGTCAGATAATTTCCACTATCTTTATCTTTTCCACTGACTACAGCAAAATCATAGCTCTTCCCATGTTTGTTAATCACCAGATGAACTTCCTTAACTTCATCTGGAGCTATAACGAAAGGTGTAGCAAAAGTAACATCTTCTATGCAAATTAGATCTTGCTGATTAAATTCGCGTCCCACCTGATATGCCATCTCAATATATGCGGTATCGGGAATCGTATGTTGGCCCATTATCTGATGTTCAGCTAATTCCCAGTGGGCGTTAACCGAAAATTGTGTTTGATATATCTTATAAATAGAATCAGCTATCAGCTTATCCAATAGTGGATGCTTGATCAGCTTCTCCCTTTTATTCTTATGTTGCTCTCTCAACTCAAGCCAACAACGTTTTCTGTCGAAAGGATAGACCGGTATAGAGATTCGTCTCCTAATCTGACCTTGCTTTTCCGATTTATAAAATCCTTTCCAGTTAATATTCGCCCCTCTGGTATACAATCTGGCCAGTTCACGATATATATTAATCTCCATTCGATTATCTTCTAACAACTGACTCATACATTTAGCTGCTGTCTGATCCAATTCCAATTTCTCAAGCTCGGTATTTTCCCTTTCTCCTGCATTCACATTTCTGTTGCTAGTATGATTGATCAACTTATACTGCCCATAATAAACATCGGGAGTAAGCTCTAAAATATCTTCGTTAACGAACCGATCATCTCCACCTGCGAGGATTACAGCAAGCTTTGTCTGGAGATCTGAAATATTTTTGAATATTATGGCCAATCGATGATCATAATGACCTCTTCCTACTGCAGCTGTGTAACAAATATTGGCAATTTTGCTCAAAGAAACTCCATCCGGTGAATTGATCAATTCTCTGGTAATAAATAGATCGTAAAGATGAACTAATTTTCGTAATACTGTTTCATTTTTAGCAGATAAAGGTAAGATAAAATAACTTTCTTCGTCCAAAATCTCCTCCCTATCTCCAGGAATAGGTGGCTCTTCCAGAATTAGATGGCAGTTAGTTCCGCTAAGTCCAAAAGAACTAACTCCACATCTCAATGGTGACCCTTTGCTTTTCCAGCTTATCAATCGATCAACGGGAAATACTGCCGATTCCGGAAAACTGATCACCCGATTGGGTCTTTGAAAATGGACCAATGGAGGAATTTTTTTATGTTTAAGTGCTAAGACAGCCTTGACAATACCGGCAATTCCTGCTGCACTATCCAGATGACCGATGTTGGTTTTGACTGAACTGACTGCACAAAACTGTTTTCTGTCAGTATATTTTTTGTAAGCTCTATTTATAGCGTCAATTTCGATTGGATCTCCCAGCTCTGTACCGGTTCCGTGTGCCTCAATATATGAGACCGTCAGGGGGTTAATTCGAGCATCTTTCCAGGAAGTTTCAATTACTTCTGCCTGAGCTAATCCATTCGGTGCAGTTATTCCGATAGATTTACCATCCTGATTTATCCCACTACCTTTAATTACTGCATAGATATGATCCTGATCCTTTTTAGCCTGAAGTAATGGTTTAAGCAATAAGGCTACAACTCCTTCACCAAAGCCAGTCCCATCCGCACTATCATCAAAAGTATGTGCCCGTTGAGTGGTTGATTGGATTCCAATATCTGCCCGATTATTCATCATCGGCAACAGATTAACACTCACCCCCCCAACAATTGCCATCTCACATTCACCTTTTCTCAGACTCATACAGGCCTGATGAATAGCAGTCATAGTAGAAGAACAGGCTGTATCAATAACCATTGATGGTCCATGTAAATCCAGAATATATGCTATTCGACTGGCCATAATCGATTTAATATTTCCGGGAACTCCTAATCCCTGCGAAGCTGAATCCGTCTCCTGGAGTAATCTGCGATATTCAAGGTTACTATCACTACTATACCCCAGAAAGACACCTGTTCTACTTCCTGTGATCGCATCTCCACCATAACCTGCATCTTCCAGAGCCTGGTAAGCGACCTCTAAAAACAGACGTTGCTGAGGGTCTATCAATGCTGCTTCTTTTGGCGAGATTTTGAAGAATAAAGGGTCAAAGAAATCAATTCGTTTTAGATATGCCCCTTCTGCATACTTCACCCCGGAAATATCATAACCCATGCTGCTCAAGAAATTATCCGTATCTTTCCTCCGGGATAATGGAAACTTACCGATAAGATCACTTCCATTTTTAATTCCCTCCCAAAAGGTGTCAAGGTCATCAGCATCTCCAATCATTCCTGCCATTCCAATAATTCCGATCTCATTGCTGGAAGTCTCGGTAAACTCCAGTTTGGTATTGGTTTTCTCCTGTGCTTTTTTTAGACTTACTTTCAATCCCAGGGATTTGTTATCCATCAGCTAACCTCCTTTTCACCGATTAATTGTTCGAGTAAGTTAACATACCAGATCAGTAACTCCTCAATTTTGCCTTTCTGTAACTTTCCCGAATTAAAACCACATTCGATTTGCACTCTATTATTGACTTCAGTAAATACAAGCAATAGATGTTGATTTCTTAGCCCTTCTGTCTGTTCCCCAGTACTAATTATGGGGATGATCTCCTGATCCATTTGTGAAGTCAAAACTGGTGGATCGCAAGCTGTACTCATCTTTTCAACCATTGACCATTTAGAGTTAATCTCCCGATATAATTGGATAAAATCTTCAATTTCCGTCAAATCGATCCATAAAGGTAACCCCAGCTCTGAATTAGACTTTTCGGAAATATTCCTGGGAACTACCTCTATCCAGAATGCCGAAGTTTCGGCAAGTTCGGACAGGAGATAAACGAAAATGGCTGTTAAAATATCTGACAAATCTACTTTTTCCAATTCTTGAATTGCCCTGAGCTGAAAGGTTAAATCATCTGTCAATTCAAATAGCAGATTAATCCATTCTGGATGTCCAGCCGGGAGATTAAAGTACTCATCTGATAATCTGAGCAACTGTCCAGCATTGACCATTTCTTTCTGCCAGAACTCCGCCTCGCGTGTTAGAATCTCCGGGTCAAGTTTTTCTGTCTGCTTTTGTTGATTTATATTTTCCAGGTGTTCGGTTAATTTGGCGATAGTGTTGTAAATAAATAGTTCAGCAATGGTTAACCTTTCGGGAAAACACTTTTCCAATAGTAGATGAGACTGAACTAAAAGCATGGAATTACCACCAAGTTCAAAGAAGCTGTCATTAACTCCTATGCGATCTATTCCTAATATCTTTCGCCAGATGTCAGCGATTAGCAACTCAACCTCTGATTCTGGCATTGCGTAGTGGGTAGACAACTCAGGTCTCTCTTCTGCAATTTGCGGTAAAGCCTGTTGATCAATCTTTCCGTTAGGAGTTAAAGGTAAAGAATCCAGTTTGTGAAAGTATGTAGGTATCATGTATTCAGGCAATTTTTCTCCGAGATAACTTCGCAGCTCGGATACTGTAGGCTGCAGGTCTCCCAAATAATACCCAACCAGATACTTATAATCCTGAACTCCCTCCCGGGCTACAACTATACTATCTATAATACCGGGGAAGCTATTTAAAATTGTTTCAATCTCACCGGTCTCAATTCTATAGCCCCTTAGTTTAATCTGTCGATCTTTTCTCCCAATAAATTGAATCTCCCCACCAGGCAGCCAGCATGCCAAATCTCCAGTTTTATACATATGTTGCTGAGCAGTTCCAGCAAATCGGTCTGGTAGAAACACACTACTGGTTAGTTCGGGTCTGTCGAGATAACCTCTCGCTACCCCAGCACCGGCAATAAAGATCTCACCAACCACCTGCTCGGGCACTGGGTTTGAATAGTTATCCAAAATATAGATTCTAGTGTTAGCCAGAGGTCTTCCGATTGTTACTTTTTCCTTGCTGGCAGTTAGTTCTTTTATCGTTGACCAGACTGTGGTCTCTGTTGGACCATAAACATTAAATATCCTTCCTGTGGCTAACTTTTTTACCCGTTCCACTAATTGCTCTGGAAATGTTTCACCACCAACGATGATCTCTGTAAATTGACCAAAGAATCCCGTATTTGCCACACTATCTAACAACAACTGCAGTCTGGAAGGAGTAAGTTGAATAATCTCTATCTGCTTACACTGGACAAGTTTCACCAGCAGTCCGGGATCCTGTAATTCGACTTCTCTGGTCAGAACCACTCCCGCCCCTCTAGTCAAAGGAAGTAATGTCTCAAGAACAAAGATATCGAATGATACTGTTGTGAGTGAGACTATTCTTTTCCGATCAAAGTCGATCTTAGCACAGATTCCCTGGATTAGATTATGCACCATTCTATGTTCAATTACTGTACCTTTTGGTTTTCCGGTGGAACCCGAAGTATAGATGACATAGATCATATCGGATGATCTGCGATCTCTCAGATAATTATCCGTATTACTATCTGATTTTGTCTCATATATAGCCTGATCGTCTATATTTACTAATAACCTTTCTCGAAGCTCTTCACTTCCGGCAAATTTTTGCTGAGTGATACTGTCTGTGAGGATAATTTGTGTTCCACTATCTTGTACCATATAAATAATTCTCTGCACCGGATATTCGGGATCAATCGGCAGATAAGCCCCTCCTGCTTCCAAAATTCCTAACATCCCAGATAATAATCTGGATGATCGGCTGACCATGAGACCTACTACTGATTCTCGTCCCACACCTTGCTGGCGTAAAAAGCTGGCTAACTGACAAACCTGAGTATACAGTTCGTTATAACTCAACTCTTCATCTCCACAGATTAGTGCCAATCTTTCCGGAGTCTTTTCAACCTGCTCAGCAAATAGTTGTGTAACCAACTTATCTATCGGATAATCTTTCTGTGTATTATTGTATTGATGGAGCAAACGCTCTCTGTCCCTTTCACTCAAGATCTCCAGTTCCCATAACTTTAACTCAGGATGTTCTACCACAGACTTAATTAACTGCTTCAGGTTATCAGCCATCCGTTTAATAGTAGCCTCAGTAAACAGAGCCGTGCTATATTCCAGGTGCAAATTGATTCCATCCCGCACTTCAAAAGCATTTAATGTCAGATCGAATTTGGAAACATTGTGGGCAAAGGGGTATGATCTAAAGCTTAGATCGCTGATGGTCAACTCTATATCTGGCATGTTCTGTAAAGCAAACATAGTATCAAACAGTGGGTTTCTACTTAGTTCCCGGGGAATATCTAGTTGTTCTACCAGCATCTCAAAAGGATAATCCTGATTCTCATAGGCCCGCACGGCCAATTCTTTAATCTGTAATAGATATTCGCTAAAATTTTTAGTTAGAGCAGGATAACTTCTCAAAGCCAATGTATTGACAAAAACCCCAATCACTTTTTCCAATTCTGGATCTTGACGACCTGCAATTGGTGTCCCAACAACAAGATCAGTTTGGCTCGAATATTTTGCCAGAAATATCTTATAAATTGTCAATAGTAACATAAATCTGGTAACCCCAAATCTTCGTTCCAAAATACTTAACCTATCCACCAACTCCTGGTCTAAACTGAACCGGTACGTGCTTCCGCGATAATTCAAAATCTTGGGCCGCGAATAATCTGTTGGTAGATTCAATATCGGTACTTCTCCAGCAAACTGCTCTCTCCAGAACTTCTCCTGAATCGCAAATTCTTCACTAGTTAGCAGTTCCCTCTGCCACTGTGCATAGTCTTTATATTGAATTCGCAAAGGTGGCAGCTGAGTACCTTCATACAGTTGGACAAAATCATTTATCATAATCCCCATTGAGATTCCATCCGCAATAATATGCGGCAGATCATACACTAATAGATGTCTATTCTCTGCTAACTGCAGCAGTCCTACCCGCAATAATGGAGGTCTTCTGAGATCAAAAGGTTGAATAAATTCTGTAATTACTGACTGCAGATCACCGGTTAACTCCTGGATACTAAATTCAACCTCTGGTTGAAGCTGTTGAACCAATTCACCCCAGGTTCCGTCAACAGTTGCGACTATTTTGTGATCTCCAGAACTATCGGAATCTTTCAAGAAAAATGATGTCCGCAATATTTCATGGTGCTGAATCAATCGAGTAAAACTTAACTCCAGCCTGGTCTTATCCACTGAACCTTCTACCAGAAGCGCACCCGGCATATTATATGCTGTACTATTACCTTCAAACTGGGTTAAGATATACAGACGTTTCTGCGCAGAAGAGACAGGATAATAATCTCGCTTCTCAATCTGTCTAATGGCAATATAGTCTCTCTGATCAGCCAACTTAACTCTCCTAGCTAAATCGCGTAAATTCTCTGCTTCAAAAATTGCTTGCAGGGAAATATCGACATTAAATTCTTTAAATATTCGTAAGGCCAACTGGGTCGCTGTTAATGAATGACCACCCAGATCAAAAAAGTTATCAAACACCCCAATCCCCGTGATTCCGGGAATCAACTCTACCCAGAGATCAGCAAGACTTTTCTCATAGTCACCTTCAGGTGGAATATACTCAACACCTGTCTGTAACTGACCAGAAAGTTCAGGCAAAGCCTGCCAATCAATCTTCCCATTGGTATTTAATGGTAACTGATCTATATAGAGATAATGAGTGGGGATCATATATTCAGGTAATTCCCGCGCCAGATACTCTTTTAACTCCCGCACCGATAATTCTTGACCGCATTCTCTGGCTACCAGAAAAGCGCAGAGATACTTATCACCAGATAAATCTGTCCGGTCTACAACTACTGCTTGATTAATCTCATCATGGAGCAGTAGTTGATTTATAATCTCCCCTAACTCTACCCGAAACCCCCTAATCTTCACCTGATGGTCACGTCTACCCAAAAATTCAATATTTCCATCAGGGAGCATCCTACCTAAATCTCCTGTCCGATACAGCATTCTCTCACGGGGACAGTGTGAACGCTGTTCTCTGGTCAGCATCTCCCGAAAAACATTGGGGATAAAAGAACTTGCAGTCTTCTCCGATTCATTTAAATAACCTCGGGCTACTCCCACACCTCCGATAAACAACTCACCCGCAACACCTGTTGGCACCGGGGCCAGATTCTCATCTAAGATGTAGAAATAGTTATTAGAGATTGGTTTACCATATGGAATACTGGTCTGTCCCTCCATAACCCCTTCGATGGAATAATAGATCGACCAGACAGTCCCTTCAGTTGCACCTCCCAGACTAACTACCTTTGCCTGCGGAAAATATTTCTGCACAAGCCCAGGTAATTTGACAGGAATCCAATCACCACTCAGGAAGACCAATCGAAGATCTGGTTGAACATAATCAGGGTCTGTCTGATTAAGAGTGTTAATCAGATTATTTAAAGTAGTGGGAACAGAATCCCAGAAAGTTATCTTCTCTGTTATCAGGAGTTTCTTTAACTCTACTGGATTACGTATTTCAGCTTTACTGGCGATTACTACCTGCCCTCCGGCAGCGAGAATACCAAAAACATCGTACACTGATAAATCAAAACAGACGGATGTAATAAATAACAGTCGATCATTTAGACCAATCGCGAACTGACGATTGACCCAGACGATCAGGTTAACTGCTGAATGATGCTCAATCATCACCCCTTTTGGCCGCCCAGTAGACCCGGATGTAAAGATCACATATGCCAGGTCACAGGAATCTTTATCCAAAGATAGATTCCCATCAGGGTAATTTCGCAATCTATCTTCATTTAAATGAAGCTGATCTATGTTACAGTTGTCAACTGGTGAATCTACGACAATCACGCTGACAGCAGACTTTTGCAGAATATACTCTTTTCTGGCCAGAGGATAATCAGGATCAATGGGAATATATACAGCTCCTGCTTTCAAAATTCCCAGCATCCCACTAATCATATCTGGTTGGCGCTCTACTATCAAGCCGACATGATCTCCCGTCCTTACTCCCTGTTCTCGCAATAAATGGGCCAGTCGATTTGCCCGCTGATTTAGTTCCCGATAACTAACCAGCTGATCCTTCCACTTGACAGCCGGGTTTTCAGGATTAGCGAGGGTTCTTTCTTCAAATAACTGATGAATCGTCTTCTGATATGGATAGGGAGCATCGGTGTTATTGAATTGATAGATCAGCCAATCTTTTTCCTCTGCTGTCAATAGATCGACAGATCTGAGCATGGTAATTCTACTGTCCGCTAAACTCTCCAAAATCCTGATATATAATCGCAAAGCAGTGGTGATATCTTGATCGGTAAAATAGTTCGGTGAATATTTTATCCAGACCTTTAATCTGCCAAGAGTTTTGGATACTTCCAGATCGAAGAGAGTATTAGTCATCTCACTGGGTTCAACAGTCAGCTGATTACCATCAGTTTTTACGTATTCTGAATCAACATCTTTCAGGACATGAAAGTCAATGTAGTTAAAGATTGTATCAAAGATGGGATTCTGTAAATGATTTCTCTCCCCAATCAGCTCCGCTATATCTCCCAGAAATATCTCATAGGGTTTGACATCAATCAGATAGGCTGAAACCTGTTGAATCAGCTCTGATTTGGAGATTTCTTTGTCAACTTTCAGTCGGAGAGGAATCGTATTCAAAAAACAGCCCAGAATTTTATCACTATCCTCCATTACTGGTCGATCATTGGTCACAACTCCGGTAATGATTTCCTCTTCGGTGGTGATGATTCTTAATAGATAAAGATATGCACTCAAAAACAAGGCTTTACCGGAACAGCCAAAAACTTTAATCTGTTCTTCTAACTTTTTCAGAAGTTCTACCCCTAAATTCACCCGTTGAATCTTACTTTGGTATAAATTATGCAACTTTTTACCAGAAAGATTAAATGGAAGTTTACTTCGTGTATACCCTCTCAATTTATTTTGCCAATATGCTCCGATCTCTTGATTCTTTTTTCTCCCCAGCAGCAATGCCACATAGTCTTGATAGCTATGCTGTAATTTCTGGATCTGGATTTCTAATCCACTCTGCAGTTTTTTGTAGATAGCTAAACATTCTGGGATCAAATTGGCTACACTCCATCCATCAAGAATTGAGTGATGGAATGAGAAGATTATATAATACTCATGATTTTTGACCCGAAAGAGCTGCATTCTCCAGAGAGGGTTATTCTCAAATCTAAACTTTTCTCCCAAATCCTCTTCTTTCAAATATCGATTAATTCTCTCTTCCTGTTCCTGTCGATTTAGATCAGTAATATCTGCAAAATTTATTACTGGCTCCAACTCTCGATGAACAATCTGAATCGGTTCAGCAAAGTGCCGCATTTGATAAGTTGTCCTGAGAATGGGGTGTTTGCTCATCATCAATTTAAAACTCTGAACGAATTTATCCAGTTCAAAATTAACAAATCGAACCGGATAGACAAATTGGTCATGGTACACTGGTTCCTCCGGTTTAATGTTTGAATAATAAACCATGCCCAACTGAATTGGGCTTAAGGGATAAAAATCCTCCATTCCTCCCGGCAGTCTCTTCAGAAGAGACTGATCATTGGCGATATTATTCTTAAACTCTGCCAATAGATCTCTTCCCCGCTGCAGAACACTTGTTAATCCCAAATCACCTTTTTCTTTCAATTCTTCCAAACACAGAGCCAGCTCTTTAATCGTCTGATGTCGATACAGATCTTTGATCTCCAAACCAACATCTAGCCTACGATTAATCTCTGTCACCAATCTTACCGCCTTAATTGAATCTCCTCCACATTCAGAGAAATTATAATTAATCCCAACCTCTATAAGTTCCAGTACCTCTGCCCAGAGTTCAGCCAATTCTTTCTCCAAATGACTTTTGGGCAAAAGCAGGTCAGTTCCCACTTTAAGTTCATTACCCATTATAGACAGTGCCTGTTGATCAATCTTCCCATTGTCTGTCAGAGGCAGTCTATCAACCTGCAGAAAATGAGTTGGATACATATATGATGGCAGATGAAGAGCCAGATGATTCCTGAGTTCAGCAGTTGTAACCTCTCCCTCACAAACCAGATATGCCCACAGGTCTTTTTCACCTATCTGATTATCTTTTAACATCAGATGTACAGTTTTAATCGCCGGATGGGAAAGCAATCGGTATTCTACCTCGCCCAATTCAATCCGAAAACCCCTAATCTTTATCTGACGATCTCTTCTGCCCAGATATTCTATCTCACCAGAGGGCAAAATTCTTCCCAGATCGCCGGAACGATATAACCTATTCTCAGGCTTAAAGGGATCGGGGATAAACTTTTCTGCAGTAAGTTCAGGACGATTTAGATATCCCCTACTAACCCCAACTCCCCCAACAACAATTTCACCTATAACTCCCCGGGGAACTAATCGTAAATCTGAATCAAGGATATACACCTGTAAAGTGGGAATTGGGCGTCCGAGATTACTGAGGTTATGCTGAATCTCCACTTCAGTAATCTCCTTATAAGTAACATGAACTGTGGTCTCGGTAATTCCATACATATTGATTAATTTGGTTTCAGGGTAACGCTGCTGCCATTCCCGAAGAATAGCCGGTTTTAACGCCTCGCCACCAAAAATAACATAACGCAGATTCAGTTTCCTCTCTGCTGTTCTGAATTCCTCAGTCAGCAGATTGGAAAAAGCTGTCGGTGTCTGATTTAATATCGTCACTCCTTCACCGATAATCACCCGCAAACTCTCCCCGGGATCTCTGGCAGTAGAACGGGGTATGATTATCAGCTTACCTCCGAATAATAACGCTCCATACATCTCCCAGACAGAGAAATCAAAACAATAAGAATGGAACAATAACCAGATATCTTGTTCATCAAAAGCGAATGGAGATGAGTCATTGATAAACAATCTAACTACATTGCGCTGTTCAACCAGTACTCCTTTAGGTTTACCAGAAGAGCCTGAAGTATAGATTATATATGCCAGATCATTTGGGCCAGAAGAAGCTATTAACTCCATCTGATCTGCTGCAGATACCACAGAATCTGCTATATTCACTATCTCTCCAGAATAATCGAACTCCGTATAAATTTCAGAATTACAAAGCAATATAGAGCTCTGACTATCTGCCAGCATGTATTCAACTCGCTCCCGGGGATACTCAGGATCAATAGGCAGATAACAACCCCCGGCCTTTAAAATAGCCAGAATCCCGATTACCATCTCCAATGAAGGTTCTACCAATAGACCGACAATTGTTCCTGGTCTAACACCTTTACTGTGCAGTCTCTGAGCCAGGGTATTAGCCTTTTGATTTAGCTCCCGATATGTCAGTTCTAAACCCTGCTCAGAATCAGGAGATTGATACTTAAGCGCCACTCTCTCAGGAAATCGCTCTACCTGTTGGCCAACGATCTGTTGAATAGTCTGATCCCGGGGATAATCTGCATCAACAGCACAGGATAATAACTTCTGCTTTTCTGCATCTGACAATAGATCAATATCTGCCAGGGTAGTTTCTGGTGAACGGGCAACAATAGTCAACAGATTTTCCAGATGCCTGACCCACTGTTCAACTGTCTCCTGTAGGTATAACCCGGGATTATATTCAACCCGTAACAGCAGTTGATCAGCTTGATGGGTAAACCTGAAGCTTACGTTAAAACCTTCTTCAGCTAGATGCTGCTCTTGATGAATATTTTCCAGGACAACCAATACATCGGCCAACGGCCATTTGTCTGAAGTAGATTTAAAATTTAACTCTGCAATTAGATTTTTTAACGGATAATTTTGATGACTAACCACATCACTAACTCTGGTCTTTGTCTGAACCAGCAGGTCAATGAAAGTCAAATTTTGATCGATCCAACTTGAATAGACCAAAAAATTATTAATAAATCTGCCTTCACCCAGCTGTTTAAAGATAGGTGCAGCGACTACTACCGGACTTCTATAGGTATAGCGGTACAGCAAATATTCAATTCCTGACAGTAAGATCAGAAAAAATGCTTTTTCAGAACCCTTAGCCATCTGGTTCAATCGTTGGGTTAGTTCGAACTGAAAGGTGTATTCGATCAGCCCTTTCCCGGAACTATAGTTCTGAATTGAATCGGAGGGAAATTTACTGACCGCAAAATCTTCTGAAAACATATCTAACCAGAAGTCATGATCATTGACCAGAGCGTTTGAAGGTTGTTGCCGATTGTTCGTCATAATATCCTCTCCTTATCAAAATTCAAATTCCAGATCAGCAAAGTCCACAGTATCCAGATTCTGTAGTCCACCCCGAAGCTGAATATCCTGTATTTTACACTCCCGATTTTGAACTATTACCCCGAAAATTGTCAACAGATCCTCTGACAGCAAACTGATCGTCGTCTTCTCGAAAAGTTTACTTCGATATTCTAGATGGAATTTTAGTCTATCACCCCGAATAAATCCCCGGAGAGTAAGCTCAAATTTAGCAATCAGGTTATCATAGTCATAGTTGATCAAACCGGTCTCGTTAAAGTCGGGAACTCCGTTCTGTTCTTCCATAACCAGGACAGTATCAAAGATCGGATTCTGACTCATATCCCATTTCAGCTGCATCCGATCAACCAATAATTCGAAAGGATATTCTTGATATTCTGAAGCATTCAGAACTGATTCCTTAACTTCCCGTAAAAATTCCGCAATAGTTTTATCTCCCACGGGTTGATTTCTAATTGGCAAAGTATTGACAAAAAGACCGACTACTCTTGATAAATCAGGATGCGTTCTGCCTGCAAAAGGTGTACCTGTAATTACATCCTCTGTCTGACAATATCTGCCCAGAAGTAGCTGATAAGCTGCCAGAATAAGCATAAACAGAGTTAGTCCCTCAGTATGGGCAGCTTTTCTTAGGTTTTCGGTTAATTCCGATCCGACCCAGAATTTATATAGCTGCCCATGATAGTTAGCAACCTCCGGTCGGGGATAATCTGTCGGCAGATCCACTCGGAAAGTTTTCCCGATAAACTGATTTAACCAGTATATTTCCGCATCTTTCATCTGACCGGAAGTCAATAGATATCTCTGATAACAGGCAAAATCTTTGAACTGATATCTGGCTTTCTCAGGTTCGCTTCCCTGATACACTGCCCAAAAATCTTCTAACAAAACCTGCATTGATACGCCATCACAGATAATATGATGGAGATCAAAGATTAAGAACTGTTGATCGGCTAACTCAACCAACTGAACTCTAAACAAAGGTGGCTGATCTAATCTAAATGGTCTGATAAATCTATCAAGCACATCCGAAACTGATCTCCTATCGACGACCATTTCTCTCGAATAGTTAATCTTTAGCTGGAGCTCAGGATAAATTTTTTGCACTGGTTGACCATTCATCCAGACAAATGCTGTTCGCAAAGCTTCATGACGATCCAATAAACTTTGCAAAACCTCTGTCAATCTCTCCAGGTCTAGCTGTTGATTAACCTGCAAAACAAAAGGCATATTATAGACAGTATTGTCACCTAACAGTTGGTTAATCAGATACAACTGTTTTTGAGCAGAAGATACCGGGTAGTGATCTGGAGGTAAACCAAAATCCCTACTTATCAGATCAGACTCCAGTGGCAAATAATACTTCTCCTCATTCATTCTGATACAAGCAGCCAGTTCTTCAATTGTCGGACATTCAAAGAGTATGCGCAGAGGCAGCTCTATACCCCATTCCCGATGTATCTGGCTAATACAGGCTGTCGCTTTTAGAGAATGACCACCCAGTTCAAAGAAATTATCACCAATTCCCACTCCACTTACCTGTAAGAGCTCTTCCCAGATTGCTGTCAATCGCCTTTCTATCTGATTAGTTGGTGGTTGATAATCACCAGTTCTGAGAAGTTCATCTTTGGGTTCGGGTAAAGCAGCCAGATCAACTTTCCCATTAGTAGTCAAAGGCAGCTCTGCTAAAAAAATAAAATATGCCGGAATCATATAATCAGGTAAACTGGTCTTCAGATACGCCCGAAGCTCTGTTCTGGTTAGGTCAGAATCAGTGGGAACGATATATGCACAGAGATTGTGTTCACCATTATCTACCAGGAGGTGTAATACCAGATCAGCTACGGATTGATGCGTCAGAAGTACCCTTTCAATCTCCCCAGGTTCGATTCTAAAACCTCTAATCTTAATCTGACGATCACCTCTTCCCCGATATTCCAGACTCCCATCGGGAAGTAATCTTGCCAGATCACCGGAACGGTATAAACGCTCAGCCGGATTATAGGGATTAGAGATAAATCTGGTTTGCGTTAGCTGATCCTGAGTTAAGTATCCTCTAGATACTCCATCTCCGACAACAAAAATCTCACCCACGACTCCTGTTGGTACTAGTTTAAAGTTCTGATCAAAGAGATATATACCTAAACCCGGAATGGGTTGACCAATATTGCTGATATTCCCCGCTATATCCTCTGCTGTGATCTCTTTAAAGGTCACATGAACAGTTGTTTCGGTTATCCCATACATATTAACTAACTGACAGAAAGGATATTTTTCCTGCCAGGACAGTAATTTTCCAGGTTTTAAAGCTTCACCACCAAAAATTACATATCTGACAGCCAGTTCATTTATCTCTTCCCGTAATTCATACCGGAGAAGGTTATAAAAAGCGGTTGGAGTCTGATTTAAGATCGTAACCCCCTCCCGGAGACATAGGCTACGAAAGTTTTCTGGATTTTGTGCCGTATGTTTCTCCACCACCACTAACTTACCTCCACTCAAAAGTGCCCCATACATCTCCCAGACCGAAAAATCAAAACAGGGAGAATGAAACATTGTCCAGACATCAGTTTCATCAAAATCAAATAAGCTAAAACAACCAGTGAATAAGCTAATCATATTCCTCTGTTCGACCAGTACTCCTTTAGGTTTTCCCGTAGAACCCGAAGTGTAGATTATATAAGCCAGACTATGCGGTGTACAACGCGGCTCAAAATCTGGACAGTTATGTTCATCAACTAGCCCATTCTGCACTTCTATTAACCTGGCGTTAGCATCTGCTAGCATATAATCTATTCTCTCCCGGGGATAATCGGGATCTAAAGGTAGACTGACTCCACCAACTTTCATCACACTCAGAATTGCAATAACCATCTCTAACGATCGTTCGCCCAGTAAACCAATAACCTCGCCCGGCTGTACACCTCTGGTTAAGAAACTCTGGCCCAGACTATTCACTCTGGATTCTAATTGTTGATAAGTCAGTGTCTGAGACTGAAATTTGACAGCTATCTGCTCAGGGGTATGCTGTACTTGTTCGCGGAATTGTTGATAGATCGTCTTCTCGGATAAAGGATCAACTGCCCTCTGCCATTTTGTGAGCAAAAATCGTTTCTCATCCTCACTCACTAATTCCAGATCTTTAACTCTGATCTCCGGATCTGTGATCACCTGTGTACAGAGCAGTTGAAAATGGTCTGCCAACTGTTGAATAGTTCCGGGAGCAAACAACTTTGTACAATAGTAGAAAGATAGAATAATTTCATCATTCATCTGGGCGACATTCACTGTCAGGTCAAATTTTGCCCCATAACGGGGGATTTCCAGAGGAGTGATCTTCAGATCTGGAAGATCATTTTCAATCTGTTCAATATTGCGCATAACCATTACTGTATCAAAAAGAGGGTTCCGACTCAAATCCCGAACCAGATCAAGTTTCTCAATCAACAGCTCCAACTGATAGTCCTGATTTGCATAGGCTTCCAGAGCGTTTAGTTTGACCTGTTGAAAAAATTCCCGAAAAGTAGCTGTATAATCCACCTGATTTCTAAGCGGCAATGTATTGACAAACATTCCAACTATCTGCTCCAGTTCCGGATTGGTTCGACCTGCCGTCGGTATCCCGATTACTGTATCAGTCTGAGCCGTGTAGCGGGTTAATAAGAGATGATAGACAGCCAGAAGCAGGATATATAAAGTTGCATCATTCTCCCGGGCTAATTTTTCCAAAGCTCTCCCAGAAGCGGCACTTAACTTTACCGACAGTAGACCTCCGGTAGAATCAAAGACCATAGGTCGGGGATAATCCAGAGGTAAATCTAAAACCGGCGGTAAATCCTGATAAACATTCAACCAATACTGTTCCTGAGCCAGTATCTTCTCTGAACGATAGTAGTCATTCTGCCAGACCGCATAGTCTTTGTACTGTATTGGCAAATCAATAAGTGTTTTACCCTGATATAACAGAATAAAATCATTCACCAGATTAATTGCTGACACTCCATCGAAGATTATGTGCGGCAGATCATAAACCAGAATTTGTCTCATCTCTGTTCTCACCAAAAACACTCTAAAAAGTGGAGCTTTGCTCAACTCAAATGGTTGAATCAACTTAGAAATCAATCCTCCAACCTCTGCTTCAGCAGTGTTTAAATAAGTTATTTTTATCTCCAGATCATTATGGATCTGCTGAACAGGCTGCCCATCAATAAAATGAAATGAAGTCCGTAATGATTCATGACGTTCGATTAATTGATTAAAAATCGTTTGCATAATTTGCTGATCTACATCGCCCTGAATCTCCAGAAATTTTGGCATATTATACAAAACACTTTCTGGTTCCAACTGATGCAAAATAAACATCCTTTTTTGGGCAGAAGAGAGAGGATAATACTGTTGTTGAACAGCAGGTTTAATCTCCAGAAAATCTGCACTATCTCCACCACTAATCCGTTTTGCCAATTCCGGAATCGTTGGTGACTTCAAAAATTCCAACAGTGTAATCTCCACCCCAAATTCTTGGTGAATCCTCTGCAGTACTGCCAAAGCTTTTAGTGAATGACCTCCCAGATCGAAGAAATTATCATTCAGCGTAATCTGCTGCACTTTGAGAACTTTTGACCAGAGTTCCCGGATTCTACTGGCAACAGAATTCTCAGGAACTAACACAGGTTGAGAATCCTCCTGCTGTCGGGTAGGTTCGCTAAATCCCTGCCGATCTATTTTACCAGTTGAAGTCACAGGCATCTCTGACAAGCAGATACAGTATTGAGGGATCATATAGCCTGGTAATTTGCTTCGTAAAGCATTTTTTACTGTCTGTGGATTGAGTTGTTGATCAGCATGTACAGTATAAAAAGCAGTCAGATAATTCTCCCAACCCTGCTCCTCTCCTGCATCATCTTTGAAGGCAATGACAACACCTTCTTTAACTCCACCAATTCCCATCAAAGCAGCTTCAATCTCAGCAATCTCTATCCGATAACCTCTGATCTTAATCTGTGAATCTTTCCGACCAACAAATTCCACCATCCCATCAGGTAAATATCTACCCAGGTCACCACTATAATACAGTCTAGCGGTATCTTTTTTTGAAAAGACTCTGACAGTCTCAGCAGGATTTAACCAATATCCCAATGCCAGATAAGGACTTTTAAAGACCAGTTCGCCAATCTGATAGACTAAAGTTTCTTCACCATCCTGATTCAGGATTAAAACCTCAGTATCATCTATCGGATATCCTACCGGAACCCTATCTCTGCTGAGTTCAGTATCCTTTGTCGCAAAATACTGGAGGGTTACAGTAGATTCCGTCGGCCCCAATCCATTAATAAATACCGTCTGATCCGAAAAATGTCTCTTATACGCCTCTAAATCGCTGCGAAAGACTGCTTCTCCTCCCAAAACTATCATGCGAACAGTGGAGAGATCTTCATCACCTGTCAGGGATTTGACAAAATATCTGAAAACCGTAGGAATCGAATGGTAAATTGTAATTTGATTGACTTCCAACCAATGCGCTAATTTCGTCAATCCACTCTCAGCTTTAATATTATATAGATAAAGAGTCGCACCATTTAACAAGGCTCCATACAGATCCATTACTGCCGCATCAAAACTATATGATGAGAAAAGGGTCAGGCGATCATCAGGTTGAATCCCTAAGTTATTGGTATAATTCCTGATAAAATGCAAAATATTTCGCTGATTTTGCATTACCCCTTTGGGCTTACCTGTAGAACCAGAAGTATAGAGAATATAAGCTAACTGATCTGGTTCGATCTCCAGGTCTGGATTGGCCTGTGAGATCTCTGCTGGAACTTCTTCACAGATCAAAATTGTCATCTGAGTTGCGGATTTTCGCACCAGTGTTCTAGCCAGTCTGGAGTTCAGATGATCTGTCAAAATAAACCTGGCGCCTGAGTTATTGATCATCTGCAATAACCTCTCTTCAGGATAAGCCGGGTCAAGCGGAAGATAACATTTTCCTGTCTTTAGAACACTAAACACACCGATAACCATCTGTAAATCATGTCCCAAAAGTAAGGGAATTATCTGGCTTGAAGAGATTGAATCAGATCTGTCACTGATAGATAATAACCAATTAGCCAGTTGGTTAGCTCTCCAATTTAATTGATTATAGGTTAAACTACTACCATCCCGAGCAACAACCGCAGTTTTTGTACCATATCTGACGACCTGTTCGGCAAACCGACCAACCAGTGTTTGGTCGATATCTTGTTTTTTAAACACCTCCTGCCGATTAAGTAGAACATCCTTCAGTTGTACTCTGGGGACAGTTAGCAACTGATATTCACTCAAACACTTTTCTTCACCCAGTACCATTTGCTCCAACAAGTTTTGATACGAGTCCATTAGGTACTCAATCGTAGAGGATGTAAACAGATCACTCCGATAAAGACAGGTTACCTCCAAACCATTTGCATATTCACTTACATGACAACCCAAATCAAATTTCATCCTCTCACCCAGGACTAAGTGTACAGGATCAAAGTTTTCAATTACCTTTTCCGCGGTAAAAGAAAAATTTAATAGATTAAAAATGATTGAAGTTAGTGTGGGTCTGGCTTCATTATTTTCCAGATCTAATTCTTCAATCAATAATTCCAGTGGGTAATCCTGATGAGCTAACACCCCTAAAGTGGACTCTCTGATACTCATCACAAATTCTTGTAGATTCTGTTTCAGATCAACCTGATTACGATAAATAACTGTATTGAGGAAACATCCCAGCAAACCTTTCACCTGTCGATGTTCCCTGCCAACAACTGGCCCTGCGATAATAATCTCTGTCTCTCCAGACAATCTGGCCAGAAACAGATTAAACCCTGCTAACAGTACTATAAATAAACTGGCTTGACAACTTTGAGCCAATTCCTTTAAGCCAGTAACTTTTTCTCTTGATAGATAAAAAGAATAGCTGGCTCCGTGAGAACTGTTCAATCTATTGATATATGGATAATCATATGGCAGTTTTATCAGGTTTAATTCTCCTGTCAAACTGTGGTGCCAGAAGTCTTTACTTTTATTTAAAACTCCAGATGCCAACTGTTGATTCTGCCAGACAGCAAAATCTTTATATTGAATCGGTAAAGATGGTAAAGTAACCTCTATCCGGGAAGCAAATCTCTGATAGAGGGCAGTCAATTCCTGATAAAAGATATCGATAGACCAACCATCAGCAATTATGTGATGGAACGTGAATACCAGATGGTACTTTTTTTCACTCAGTTGAAAGATCAATATTCTGATTGCTGGTTCTTTGCTTAAATCAAAAGGTTTGCTGGTTTCAGCTGTGATTAGAGAATCTAAACTTTCCTTCTGCACAGCACTCTCATCCCAATTTATGAATTCGGGTCGTAGTTGCCAATCTGTGATAATCTTCTGTCTGGGTTCACCAGATCGGGTAATAAAGATTGTTCGGAGAATCTCGTGACGCTGAACCAAAAAATCGCAGGCAGTATTGAAATATTCTAAATTTAGATCTCCTGCAAAAGAATACTGTCCTGTCAGATTATAAGCGGAACTCTCAGAGTTCATCTGCCAGAGCAGCCAAAAACGTTTCTGGGTATACGACAATTCATAGTCTTCTGCCCAGGGCTGTCGCGCGATAGCATCATAATCCACAATTTCTCCAGTCTCCTGCAAAAACTCAGCTAATTCAGCAATGGTTGGATAGATAAAGAGATCTTGAAGGCCAACATTTTTGGCAAAAACTTTTTTAATTTTGTCCACAACCTGAATCGCCTTTAAGGAGTGCCCACCGATTTCAAAAAAATTATCCTCAATTCCAACCTCAGATATTTTGAGTGTTGCCATCCAGATCTCGCTAAGCTTCATCTCTACAGAGTTAGTAGGGTGGATTCTTTTCCCTTTTCTTCCTACCGCTACAGCCATCTCTGTCAATCTATTCCGATCAATTTTGCCATTAGGGGTAAATGGAAGTTCTGGGATGACAGAAAATTTTGTAGGAATCATATATGCCGGTAAATCCTGGGCCAGTTTTTTTCTCAACCATTCCTGTGATATCTCACCATCAACAACCAGATATGCTATCAATTCCAGACTATCATCTATATCTTTATGGCCGATAACCACTGCTTCTTTGATCTGGTGAATCTGCCGCAGCCGTTCTTCGATCTCTCCAGGTTCAATCCGCTGGCCGCGGATCTTTAATTGTTGATCAGATCGTCCCAGAAAACGAATCTCCCCATTATTTAACCAACAACCCAGATCCCCAGTACGATAAGCCCTTTCAATCCGGCCATTCTGCAGACTTATTGTTGGAAATCGCTCAGCAGTTAATTGTTCCTGTTGATAATAACCTCTGGCCACTCCTGCACCAGCGATATACACCTCACCCTCAATCCCCTCTGGTACCAGCTTTAAGTTCTGATCCAGAATATATATCCTGGTGTTAGCCAAAGGACTACCGATAGTAATAAGTAAATTATTTTCTTTTATGGGTTTAATTTCCTTACAAGTAGACCAGATAGTTGCCTCGGTTGGACCATAAACATTATAAATTTTAGCTTTGGTCAATCCCTGTAATCGCTTTAATAACCTTTCCGGCAATTCTTCACCGCCGATAATGATCTCCTGCAAATTTTTAACTCCCTGAAGATGGTTATTATCACAGGTCAATATCTGTAATTTAGAAGGAGTTGATTGAATCATCTGTACCCTGTGTTTACACATAACTTGATCAAAAAACTCCGGCAATCTTTGCTCCGCTTCAGTCGCGATCACCACTTTTAAACCTCTGGTTAAAGCGACAAAAGATTCCACGCCAAAGATATCGAAGGAGATTGTAGTCAGAGATAACAGTGTTTTGCCGACAGAAAAATCGATCACCTCAGATAGACCATAAATCAAATTAACTACCGAGCGGTGTTCGATCATCACACCTTTCGGCTCACCTGTTGACCCGGAAGTATAGATCAGATACGCCAAATCTTCAGGTTTACTAATCTCCCCTGGTTCATTAACCAAAACTGAATTACTAAACAAAGATTCATCCAACAGATTGAGTATCTCCACTCCCACATTCTCTTTAATCAGACCGGGAATAGTTAATAACAGCCTGGCTTTGCTATCTTTCAACATATAATTTATTCTGGCTTCAGGATAGTCCGGGTCCAGGGGAAGATACACCCCACCAGCCCGTACAATTGCCAGTATTGCAATCATCATCTCCAGTGAACGCTTAACCAGAACACCAACTATGGTCTCTGGTCTCACACCTTTCTCCCGCAAAATTCGAGCTAATTTGTTAACCTTAAGGGCCAGCATTTCATAAGACAACTCATCTTCGCGACAGCATAAAGCAATCTGCCGGGGAGACTTCTCAACTTGCTGAAAGAACATCTCAACAAGGGTTTTCTGAGCACAAAAGGAGTGTTCAGTTTCAATTCCATTGAAATCGACTAACAATCTTCTTCGCTCAATATCAGAGAGTAGATCGATCTCGGCAATTATGATATCTGGATTATCAGCGATGATCTCAAGAATCCTTCTATAATGAACTGCTAACCTTTCCATAGTCTGCGGTAGAAAGATATCCGTACAATATTCCACCTGAAACTCCAGCGTATCATCAATTTTTATCCAGTTAATACTTAGATCAAACCTGGCGATCTGATCGGAAAAAAGGTATGGTGACAGAGTAAGACTATCTGTTTGATAACTAACTGACTCAATATCCTCATTATGTAATCCCAGTAAAGTATCAAACAACGGGTTTCTCCCCAGATCACGCCTTAGTTTTAACTTTTCTATCAGAAGTTCAAAAGGATAATCCTGATTTTCATACCCTTCCAGAGCAGTACTTTTAACTTCTGTCAGAAACGCAAGAAAACTATTCCCCGACTCAACCCGATTGCGAAAAGCAAGGGTATTAATAAACACACCAATAACCTCCTGCAAAGCCGGATCTGATCTGCCAGCAACGGGTGAACCTACAATAAACTCTTTCTGTCCTGTATATTTAGCCAATAAAATATTATACCCAGCCAGAAGAATCATAAATAAAGTCGTTCCAGATTTTTTCGCCAATTGCTCCAACTTTACTGTCAATTCAGCAACTAACGCAGAAAAGATCTTTTCACCTTGATAACTCTGAACTATTGGGCGGGGAAAATCAGTCAACAGGTTTAAAACCGGTGGTTGATCTGAAAATCGTTGTAACCAGTAATTCTCCTGCCTGACAAACTCAGGTGATTTGAAAAAGCCCTGCTGCCAGACTGCATAATCCCGATAGCGAATAGATGGATTATTTAATTCTTTACCTTCATAAAGTTCTAAAAATTCTTTGGTTAGAATGCCCATCGATGTCCCATCGGAAATTATATGATGTATATCCATCAGAATAAGATATTCTTCCGGAGTAAATTGAACCAGTTTCACCCGTAAAAGAGGTGGATCATTCAGCTCAAAAGGTCGAATAAATTCCTGGGCTACTTGTTGAATTACAGCTGGCTCAACCATTACCTGTTCCAATTCAAAGGATACCGTCCGATGAATTCTCTGAACTATATCTCCTGCTGAATTTACCTCAAAAGAAGTTCGCAAAGCTTCATGTCTGGCGATCAATCTATCAAACGCAGTAACAACCCTCTTCAGATCTAGCTTACCTTTTACAAGAAAAGCTCTGGCCAGATTATAATTGATGTTTTGCCCATCCAGTTGATGCAAAATGTACAGACGTTTCTGGGCAGCTGATAAAGGATAAACCTCTCTGTCCTCAGCTTTCTCAATAGCAGAATACAGATTTTTCTCTGCACTCTGGATATAACGCTGAATATTTTCTACAGTCGCCAAATTGAAGATCTCCTGTAAAGGAATTTTTACACCAAAATCTCTTAAGATATACGATACCAACCTGGCTACTTTCAGAGAATGACCACCCAGTTCAAAGAAATTATCTGTAATTCCGACCTTGTCCACATGCAAAACCTCTGCAAAGATCTGCACTAATTTTATCTGTGTCTCTCCAACAGGAGGAGTATACTGACCTTTAATCTGATAGTCAATTGCACTCTGAGGGTCTGGCAATGCCTGGCGGTCAATCTTCCCGTTAGGGGTTAGAGGCATCTGAGTCAGACGAATAAAATACGTCGGAATCATCACCTCGGGTAATACTTTTCTCAATGTCTGATGTAACTCACCAATAGTCAGCTCCCGATCTGTTACCAGAAAAGCTGTCAGATATGTCCCTGAACTCAGATCGTCTCTGTCAATTACTACCGCCTCTTTAATCTCAGGGTGACTGAGTAGTTGATTTTCAATCTCAGTTAATTCAACTCTGACGCCTCGTATCTTTACCAGATGGTCAATCCGACCAACCAGTTCTAAATTCCCATCGGGTAGTATTCGTCCCAGGTCACCTGTTTTATAGATAATATCTCTGGGATTATCTGAAAAAGGATTCTGCATAAATACCTGCCGGGTTAATTCTGGTTGATTATAATAACCTGATGAGATGTAGGGTGTTCTAATATATACTTCTCCAATATTACCTATTCTACACCGCTGCATTTCCTCATCCAGAACTAACACCTCTGCACCGGGAATTGGTTTTCCCACCACCACATTTACCCGATTCTGATCTTCTCTTTTAATCCGATAAAAGAGTTTGGCCAGAGTAGTCTCGGTTGGTCCATAAAGATTAACCAACTGAGTATTCCCGTGCGTAGTGTGATAAAACCGATGCAGGTCAGTACCCCGAACCATCTCACCGGCGAAAACAATATATCTAAGTTTAGCCAACTGTTCCTTACTCTGAACACCTTTTAGCAGATGACGGAAGAGGGAAGGTGTGATATGGATAAAAGTAATCTCTTTCTCCACAATCCATTCTACTAATTTTTCAAAATCCAGAAGCAGTTCCTGCTTCTCTGGAATACAAATAGTTCCACCACTCCAGAGAGGGGTTAAAATATCCCGTAAATATGGGTCAAAGGATGGAGAGGTTAATTGTCCATAACGATAATCCAGATTCAGCGCTAACTCATTGACCTCCCATTCGATAAAATGCTGTAAACTTTTCTGACGACCCAGAACACCCTTCGGTCGCCCGGTTGAACCAGAAGTAAAATATATGTAGCAGTATTTATTCAAAACAGGTGCTGAGTTAATTGATACATTCTGGATAGTCAAATTCCGCTCCACCCCATCTTCTCTAATTAGTATAGCGGAATCAGCAGCAATTATTGGGGTAATATTCAATTGAGCAGTTTTCTGCAATCTTTCCAGTTTATCCAGCCCTTTCCGATCCACAATCGCCAAATCAGCCGGAGCTTCTTTCATCATTAACTTTATTCTATCATCAGGATAGTTCAGATCTATAGGAACGAAAATACACCCAGCCTTAACCACTCCAAGAAGAGCGGTAATTAGCTCAGGACTTTTTTCCAGCAGCAGATAAACAATCTTATTCTCCTTGACTCGCTGCTGCAAAAGAGCAGCAATTTTACTGAATTCTTCAAGCATATCATCATACGTTAACTGTTGTTCCCCTTTCTCGATAGCTATCTTCTGCGGATTTCGCTGACAAACTTTACTAATCACCTCTATTAAACTGGTATTTTTCACGCTTCATCTCCCCTTTAAACCAGAAAATCATCATTGTCATCAAATTCAAAGGTCTGATCAGTGTGTACAGCCTCTTCCACCAATCTCATCTCTGCCACTGGAATCGACTCATCGGCAAGCACTAGTTCAATCAAATACTCCAGATCATGTAACAGTCTTCTCATAATGTATTCCTCATATCGTTCAGCCTTATAAATCAACCTGAAGCGCAATCCATCAATCTGCTCCAGCACATAAAGCGTCAGATCATATTTAGCCTCCATATTGTGCAGATCCACAAGCTCCCAAATGAGCTTGTTTGTAGGAAGTTCGCCTACAGTAGGTTCATTAATCCCCAATTGATCGACCGTGAATGGTGCATAGTTAAAGAGTATCGAAAAAATGTCACGATTCTGATGTCGCTTATCCTGAAGCTTTTCATAGATTAGATCAAAAGGATAATCCTGATTGTCCAGAGCATCTAAAACCACTGAGTTGACCTGGGCCAAATATTCAGCAAAGTCACTGTTCTGCTGAAGTCTGGTTCTGATCGGTAAAACATTTAAGAATAAACCCATCAGATCAGCCAATTCGGTTCGATTACGCCCAGCTACAGGTACACCAATAGTTAGATCTTCCTGTTTAGTCTCTTGATACAAAAGCACCTTAAAGATACTCAGTAAAAAGGAAAATCGGGTGACATTATGTCTCTGACAGACCTCATCAATCTGCTCTTTCAACCCAACATCAATTACGAGATCCAACTGCTTACCACTAAACTCATCTATTTCCACCAATTCCGTGCCAGGTAACCTTGTTGAACTGACGTTTTGCAGATGATTTAGCCAGTAAGCCTCCTGACCACCTATAATCTCGGATTTCAACATACGCTGCTGCCAGAAAGCAAAATCTTTATACTGAATCTGCAACTCTGGTAATTCTGTGTTATCATATAGCCCAATAAAGTCACGAAATAGGATTTCTATTGAAGCGCCATCTGAGATAATGTGATGCATATCAACTAATAGCAGATGTTTTTCATCCTCAATCTGAACTAGCTTCACCCGCAAGAGAGGAGGCTGACTAAGGTCAAAAGGACGAACAAAATCTTTTATCAACTGATCAATTTCAACTGCTTCACCTTTCATGTTAATAAAATCGATCTCTAAAGGAACATCAGAATAAACTTTTTGCACAACTTCACCATGATCTTCAGAAGTAGAATCAACTAATCCAAAAGATGTTCGTAAGATCTCGTGTCTCTCAATCAGCTCTGCCCATGATCTAGTAAATTCCGTTTTGTCCAAACTGCCATATAACCAGAGCACTCCCGGAAGATTATAATTAGTCTGCATTGGATGCAGTTGATTGAGAATAAATAGACGTTTTTGAGCTGAAGAAGTAGGATAGTACTCCCTATCTTTTACCTTTTCTATCTTTTCATAAGATTTACTCTCCTGTTCTTTTAGATATTCAGCCATAACTTTAATGGTTGGATAACGGAAGATGTCTCTTAGAGATAATTCAATGCCAAACTCCTGATAGATTTTAGCGATCAACTGAGTCCCCCGTAATGAATGACCACCCAGTTCAAAGAAATTATCAATAATCCCGATCTCTTTAACTCCAAGAATCTGGGACCAGAATTCGATGAGTTTGCTTTCAACTGCATTAGTCGGAGGTTCATATCCACTTACCCGTTTCAAAAATCCAGCCGGTTCAGGTAATGCCTGCCGATCCAATTTACCACTCATAGTGTGTGGTAATTTTTTCATAATTACAAAATATCCAGGAATCATGTATTCGGGTAAATTATCAGCCAGATATGCTCTAATATCAGCAGTTGGCAGATCATAATTAACCACCAGATAGGCACACAGATATTTGCCGCCATCATGATCATCGCGATCAATCACAACAGCTTCTTTAATCACTTCATGTCTTAAAAGCTGACTTTCTATCTCACCCAACTCTATCCGATAGCCTCTAATTTTTACCTGATAATCCATCCTACCCAAAAATTCAATTTTCCCATCGGATAACCATCTGGCCAGATCTCCTGTTCGATACATTCTAACCTGCTCATTTAAAATACTTCGCACAAACTTCTGATCAGTTAACTCAGGTCGGTTGATATACCCTCTTCCAACACTTTGCCCTGCAATACATAACTCACCGGGAATACCTACCGGTTGTGGGAGTTCACCTTCATCCAAAATAAACATCTGAGTATTGGTGATTGGCTTACCGATTGATGGAATTGCCGGAATCTCTTCTTGCGGATTCAGAGTAAGAGTTGTTACAACATGAGATTCTGTCGGTCCATAATGGTTATGCAAATACACCTGATTCTGTTGTAAATAGTCACGTAAACCATCAGTGATAACCAGTTGCTCTCCAGCGGTAATGATATGTTTAATCCCACCAGGTAATCTTTCCAGATATTCCTGATTAGCAGCAATGAATTTTAGAAAAGCTGTCGGGAAAAAGATTATCTCAATCGCCTTTTCTGCAATATATTTAAACAATTTAAGTATATTTTTCTTCAATTCCCGATCAATCAGGTATAATTCACCCCCACTGGTAAGAGTCGAAAATATCTCCTGTACAGAGACGTCAAAACTAATAGTGGCAAACTGTAAAACTCGTCTGCTAAAATCAATATTGGTCTCCTTTTTCTGAAAATCCAACAGATTATGAAAATTCCGATGTTCTAACATCACACTTTTCGGTCTTCCAGTCATTCCAGATGTTGAGATCAGATAGAATAGATCCTGTGGGTCATTCACAGGTTCAGGATTAGTGTTCTGCTCATCCTCCAATTCTGATATGATCCGATCCAGAAAGATAACTTCTCGATTCAAGGTACCCAAAAGTTTTTTGGTATCTGGCTTCATATATGCCAGACCATCTATCTCTGCCAGAACCTCTTCGGAAGGTAATTTTTTGTCATTTTTGAGCATAGCATCGATTAATTCGACAAAGGTAATCTCGCCTTCACTGAGTACCGCCAGATCTATATTGGCGTCTTTTAACATCACCTGATAGTCACTGGTGGCATACGGTCCCCCGGCGATAATCGGCAGCTTAAAACCCCAGTGTCTAATATAAGTGACTGTCTTATGGAAAAATTCTTTGTACATGGATAGTGTTCTAATCCCGATCAAATCCGGTTGAAAACTGTTAATCAATTTTTTTAATTCATCATAGCTATTAAAATCACTCCTTGACTTGGCGACCTTTCCGATAATCTTTTGGCCTAACTTCTCCTGGGCAAATGTCAGCAAATACATTAAACCCAACGGTTCTCCCACCACATCATACATCACGTTTCCACTATCTTCACTAAACCATTGCGACAGGTCTAAGAGCAGAGTTCTCATGGCTGTAGATTGAGGTTTTTTGACTGGATAATATTTTTTGATCAGATTATTGAAATCTGGTGCTGCATAAGAATCTTCCCGCAGCAATTTTGTTCCCTGTAGTTCCTCTTCTTTAATTCCAACAAAATGTAATAAATCGGCAAAACTTCTAATCTCAACAGGTAGGTAACTATCATACTTCTGGACAAGTTCATCCTCTGTTAGAATCTTCATCTGAACCGGAAGTACATGCAGTAACCGTTCTTTTAAGAGAAAATACTCCTGCATATACTTAGCCTGATATTGTCTGGTAAATTTTTTGGGGAATGGTAGAGTCTCTGGCAGCTGATGGAAAGCCAGATGAGTAGACCTTTCAATCCTTTCAGGGGATATTCCATTCTCCACTGCCAACTTATAGATCTCTGTATTGGGGAAAATTTTTAAGATGTTCATATTAGGAAAATGCAGCCATTTAATACTTTTCACAAAATCAAAAGTCATCATAGCTTCTTCTTCAGTCTCAGTCGGAAAACCATGCATCATCTCCATCTCCAAAATCACATGAGGATGCCTCGCAGCAATATATTGAAGATTTGCCTGCAGTCGTTCCAAATTCACATTTTTACGCAACATTTTCTGAATTCGTGGAGATGCCGATTCCAATGCCAGATCCAGGTTAACCGCACCTGCTTCGACCATTAGATCAATAAAATCTGGAGTCAAAATATCACCCCGAAGACCATTTGAATAGAACAATTGAACATCCAGACCATTCTCAATAATCATCCGTAAAAGACGACCACTATTCTCCATATCCAGATTGAAAATATCATCAATAAAGACAAATCTTCTAACTCCAGCTTGATAACAACCAAGAATCTCATCAAAGATATTCTCAGCACTCCGCACCACATGCTTTTTGGGCCAGATCTTGTGACAGTATAAACAGTTATAAGGACAACCTCTCGTCGCCTGTAACGAGATAACATTTTTCGCAGGGGCAATTCCGATATAGTTAAAATATCTGGAATAATCCAACAAAGTTCTATCAGGTTTAGGTAGAGAGTCAAAATCTTTGATTGGTGTTCTGGGTGATGTAGTATGTGGCTCTATATCCTCCAGATTTAGATTTTTTAAACTGGTATAAGGTATGCGATTACTAAGTTTCTCTCCGGTCAAAAGTACAGAGGCATTGGCATCATTTAGGATCGCTAATACCCGATTATTAGGGTATTCAGGATCAATAGGGAGATATGCTCCACCCGCTTTTATCACTCCCAAAATAGCTGTAATTAACTCTATAGAAGGTTCTAAAAGAATTCCTACAATACTCTCCCGATTAACACCCTTTCTACGTAAAAGATGGGCTAACCGATTTGCCCGTTCATTTAATTCCCGATAGGTTATTTCCTGCAAGTCGTGGATCAGAGCAGTTCTTTCAGGAGTCTGAATCACCTGTTCCTCAAATAGCTGTTGAATCGTTTTCGCTACAAAATTAGGATCTATTGTCTGATTAAATTCGTGGAGTACCTTCTTTTTCTCCTCATCTCCTATGATATCTAAATGACCCAGTAATATATCTGGATTTTCAATTACCAGTTCAACAATTTTAATGTAATGACTGATAAAACGCTTCATAGTCTCTTCTTTAAATATTTCAGTGCTGTACTCCAGATAAAACTCAATTTGCCCATTCTTCTCTTCACCTGCCAAAGAGAAGTCAAAAGCTGACTTACGATTGATATAATTATACGAACCCAGGATAATTTCCCCCAAATCAATTTCAGCCATTTTCATATTCTGTAGAACAAACATAGTGTCAAATAATGGATTACGCAGATGATCTCGTTCCAGATCCAATTTTTCCACCAACATCTCAAACTGATAATCCTGATTTTCATACGCCTCAATAGCAGTTCTTTTGACCTCTTGTAAGAACTGATTAAAACTCTTTTCTTTGGTAGGATGGTTACGCAGTGGTAAGGTATTCACAAACATTCCGATTAGTTTTTGCAGATCTTCATGCCTTCTTCCTACAATGGGTGAACCAACTATGAGATCACTTTGTCCGGTATATTTGAAAAGCAGAACATTATATATAGATAGAAGCTCCATATACAGAGTTACATCATGGAGTAAAGTCAGTCGTTTCAATCCAGCAGTCAACTTTTGATCCAGGTTAAAATAGATCACTTTCCCTGCAAATGTTCTGGTGAGTGGTCTGGAGTAATCTGTCGGCATATTGAGAACAGGAATCTCTCCACGAAATCGTTCTAACCAATATTGTTGCTGTGCCTTAATCTCAGCTGACTCCAGATATTTATTCTGCCAGAGAGTAAAATCTTTATAGTGAACTCTCAAATCAGCTAACTCCAGATCTGCATAGAGTTGATTTAACTCGCTAATCAAGATGTCAGCAGATGTTCCATCAAAGATTATATGATGTACATCAAAGATCAGTAATGAATAATCTCCACATGGAATGTAACCAATTCTCATTAAAGGTGATTTGCCTAAATCAAAAGGTCGGATAAATTTAGCAATCTGTTCATCAATTCCGGGATCACCATTCAATAATTGCTCTTTTGAGGTATTCAGTTCAGGGTAAAGTTCAATTGCAAACTCAAATGTCTCATGAACAATCTGAACCGGTTCTCCATTAATAAAATCAAAAGAAGTTCTCAATGTTTCATGTCGATTAATTAATTGTCTGATCACTCTTTCAATTTTATTAAAATTAATCGGATTGTGGAGAATTAAAATTTTGGGAACATTATAGCTGGTATTATCATTATTAAACTGATTTAATAAGAACAATCGGCGTTGAGCAGATGAGACAGGATAATAGTCCCGTTTCTCAACGCTAGCAATATCGTAAAATTCAGCCCTTTTTGCCGCAGTAATATAAGCGGCAATATCTCTTAATATGGGTGTATCAAATATTTGATGAATTGGTAAATCCACCTGTAAATCTTTCACAACTCTCGTTGTCAATTGCATCGCATTTAACGAATGTCCACCCAGACTAAAGAAATTATCGTCAATTCCAACCTCTTCTACACCTAAAATATCTTTACATATTTTAACGATCTGTGTTTCCGGTTTTGTTAGAGATTCCCCGAAATCAATCTGCTCAAGCCTGACTACCGACTGTTTTGATAATTGGTGATAATCTATTTTCCCATTAGATGTATAGGGAATCTGCTTTATTTTACTAAATATCGGGAGCATATACTCTGGCAGTCTTGCTGCCAGAAATTCTCGCAATTCAGCTTGTACAATATCCTCTTTTAAGACCAAAAAAGCTACCAGATAATTATCCTTGTTCAGAATAACGACTACATCTTCTATTGATTCATACTGCCGCAATTGAGTCTCAATCTCTCCCAACTCCACCCTATATCCTCTAAGTTTAATCTGTCTATCCATTCGACCAAGAAACTCAATATTCCCATCCGGTAAATATCTTCCTAAATCTCCTGTCTTAAACAGTCTTTCACCTGAACGAAATGGATTGGCAATAAATCTTTCCGTAGTCAGTTGATCCCGATATAAATATCCCCGGGCTACACCTACCCCACCAATATACATCTCTCCTGGCACTCCTACAGGTGTTGGTTCCCCTTCTGAGTCCAGAATATATATCTGTACATTAGGCATTGGAGAGCCAATCGGTACATTTCTACCTTCTGAATCTGGTGAAGTAAAGTTATAACATGTCGAGCAGATTGTAGTTTCAGTCAGACCGTAACAATTATTTATCTGAATATTACTTTTAAGCTGCAGATAATCTGCTAAAAGTTGATCATTGATTGGTTCCACTCCTACCAGGATCTTATTTAAACTAAGAGGTTTATCCATCTGTTTGAATAGGTTGTACAATCCACCAAGTACGGTAGGGGGAATATAAGCATAAGTGATCTCCTCTTTTTGAATCATCTCAGCCAAATCCTGAAGATCTAAATACTGTCCTCTCTGCATCAAAATCAGGGTTCCTCCTGATAGTAGTGGGACGAAGAATTCACTCACACTAACATCAAAGGAGATATTGGTCACGCTTAGACATCGATCAGCAGGTCCAAAATCATGATTATAAGTCTCAAAAACCCCGTAAATATAATTAGTCAAAGATCTATGTTCAATCATAACACCTTTAGGCTGTCCAGTAGAACCCGAGGTATAGATCATATAAACCAGATTATCAGATCTGTTCACTATCTTTACTCCGGTTGCAGAAAACTGGGTAAAGTCTTTACTAAAGAGGTCACAAACTAATCCATTAAAGTTTAAATCTTTTGCTCCTTCTGTATCGGTCAAAAGAATTTTCGTTTTGCTATCCTTTAAAATAAACTCTTTCCTCTGAACTGGATAATCTGGATCAATTGGCAGATATGCACCTCCTGCCGTGATAATTGCCATAATCCCGATCATCATCTCCAGAGAACTTTTCAGCATCAAAGCTACAATACTGTCTGAACCAACTCCTTTTTCCTGAAGAAAATTTGCCAGCTTATTAATTTTGGTAGCGAATTCTTGATAAGTCAGGCTTTGATCTAAATATCGTACTGCCATCTGTTCAGGATATTTATCTACAATCTCAAAAAATAGTTGATTGACAGGCTTATGTAATGGATATTTCCTGGCTGTAGCATTAAATTTTTCAATTACCTGTTCCCGTTCTTCGGGAGTAAGACGCAGAATTTCAGAGACCTGCCTCTCTGGATACTCAATCAGTTGTTCTAAGATTTTCACCAAATGGTCAAGAGTCTGACGCATTCCGGAAGAAGTATATTTCGCCCGATTATAATGAAGAATAATCTCATAACCTTTGAAAGCATGCACTGCTACTATAATCTCAAATTTCTCTGTTTCACGCATAGCATAGGACTCAATCTGCAATTGACCATTTCTGGTAGATAATTCTGTTAGAGGATAGTTTTCAACAACCACAACTGTATCAAAAAGTGTATCTTCATAATTTATTCGACTTAATTGTTTTATTTTATATAATGGAGTATGGATATAGCGCAGTTTATCCCGACTATCCTGACTGACTTCCTGTAAAAGATGTTCAATCTGTTCTTCTCTATTAACTCTGATCCGAACAGGTAGTGTATTGATAAACAATCCAACCATCTTCTCAATCTCGACCAACTCTGTCGGACGACCAGAGACAACAGTACCAAAAAGTGGTTCATTATTAGTATATTTAGTTAATAATAGTCCCCAGGCAGTATTAAACAGTATTCCCAGGGTCAGTTTCTGATCTTTGATAAAATTATCTATTCGATTGGCAAAATCTTCAGATAAGTTAAAATTACAACTATCCATCTCACCTTCTTTATTTGTCTCTCGATTTCTACCAGGTAAATGACTTTTGTTCTCTATCCCTGCCAAATAATTACTCCAGAAGACTTCACCATCTGTTATATTCTGTGCAGCTGCTACTTTCAAATATTCTTTAAACCTGGTTTTAGGGGCTAATCGCACATCTGTCTTGCTATCGAGAGCTGTATAAGCAGTAAAAAATTCTTTTAGAATAATTCCATTACTCCAACCATCATAAATAATATGATGATTACAGATAATCAGCTCATACTTATCTATAGCCAATTTGCAGAGAATGATTCTAAATAATGGTCCAGTCTGCAGATCAAACCCAATCTCCCTCTCTTCAACTTTAATCTGTGATAACTTTTCCTTTTGAGCTTTCTGAGTCAGTGCAGAAAGGTCATACTCATAAAAGGAAAGTTCCTGTTTTTTCAAGACAATCTGTACTGGATCTTGCAAATTATCCCAGGTAAAAACTGTTCTTAACATCTCATTAGTTTGAACAACTATCTCCCAGGCTTGTTTACAGATTAAGCTATCCATGTCCCCTGCCAATTTTAAACTTAACTGTTCAAAATACAGGTCATTCTCTCTATCCAGGAGATAGTGATAAAGAATACCACTCTGCATAGGACTCAACGATAATATGTCTTCCACATTCTGTTTGTCAAGCGTAAAATAATCTTTCATTTTTCATTCTCCTTTCTTTAAAAGCAAGGTATGCAATCCTACCCAATTAGCAATTTATTTGTTCTTTTTTATTGAATTTTCTATTTTTTTCCACATTAAGAAAATAAAAAAATCATTATTCATAAAATTAGTGGCAGGATTATCGGCAATGCCTATCCAAATCTTTGATAAGCATCATGTAAAATCAAAGGAGGCACAGTAGCATTGAGAATCTGACTTTTCTGTAGTAGAAAGCAAAAGATCATATCTTACATTACAATTTTGGCCATATCTTCATCCTTTCTGTTATTTTATTTCAACTATACCGAAATTACGACTACTATATTATTCTACATTTTTATGTAATTTCCTTCTATTTTGATTTAAGTTTAATTTTGGTAATGTAAAAAATTGATTTTTTACTTATTATATAAAAATCACCTTAAATTTATTTAAGGTGATTTTTATCTACTGGTGAAAACAAAACTGGATAAATTTTTATCGAAATCGTATATCTTCTAGAGTAAAGCACTCCCAACTATAGAGTCTGGGAAACTTCCCTTCTGAATGTCATTAAATCCACCTCTGAATAGAATGCTGATAATCATTTGAATATCCAGTATGGGCTGTGAAAAGCCAGTTAAAATTAGTGTATTTTTCAGCCAGATTCTTAATCGTCTCTTCTTGTCTTCTCGTATTCATATTCTGTAACCAGTAAAATGGATATATCATACCTCTGCGCAGAGTTAATGTATCCCCAGAAAATAAAATATCATCATTAATTATATAAGACATGGAGCCAGGAGTATGACCGGGAGTACTAATTGCCTTAACTTTGATTTTCCCAATACTGACCTCTTCATTATCTTCAAGCAAATTATACGTCCTCTTAAGGCTATTATATTTGACTTTTAAAGCTCTAGATGTAGTTCCATTAATCATCTGTTCTTCTTCTTCAGAAATATATACTTTAGCGTTGTTGAATAATCCTAATCCGCCTACATGATCATAATCGGTATGTGTTAGAAAAACATGACTTATATCTTCAGGGTTTATACAAAGTTTACTCAGACCCATCTTTGCCAGAAAACCAGATATTCCAGCATCAATACATATATAATTCACACTATCTGTATAGACAAAAAAATTAACAAACACATTCCTGATTGCATATACATTTTCAGTAATTTTTTGTGTTTTTGTTGGATAAAACATAACGATCTCCTTTCAAACTTAAAATAATTCCTATTTATTCTTTAACTGAATATCAAATCATCCAGCGAAGTTAAAATAACCTCACTGTAGGGTTGTATTATTTCTCATACTCTACAAGTTTATTAAATATACTGCTATTAACTACCTTGATCAGTTTATAGTACTTTATAGTACTTTAATTAGTAGCTATCTATTTACGAGATAGTCAAATAAAGTAGGATTTATTTAACTATCTCATTGGAGATGTTTTCCGGAAGACGTACCATAAACAGATATACACCAGACTCTTTTACAACTGTGAATCCAAGGTTCTTATACCACTTTTTCGCTGGATTATAACACTCAACATGAATACTCAGTTGGATATTTTCTTCTTCAGATTTTTTGATCAAGTCATGTAGAATTTTTGACCCAATTCCTCTATTTCGATATTCTTTTAAAAGAGCAATATCAATAATCCTAATATCATCTTCTCCCCAATTGATATAAATTCTGCCAATAGGATTGTTATCAAACAAAATAATTTCAAACGAAGGATTGTTATAATTCTTCATATATTGAGTATGCTGCAAATCAAATTGATGTCTTAAGAACTCCTCTTTCTCCTTTTCTGGCCACAAGGCCACTCCTATTTCATCAATTCTCGTCGATCTATATACCGTATAGAGAAATTCAAGGTCATCATCTCTAATCGGACGAAAACCCAGTAATCTCAAATCTATGTTATTAATCATCGAAGTTTACCTCACTTATCTTATTAACTTTTCCTAAAAGTTATGATAAATCCTGATTTTAAAAGAAGGAGTTGTCTTTTGACAACTCCTACATATACTTGTATTTAATCAATAACTCTAGCAAACTGAGCATCATAATAAACTTTATCGCCCTTATGTAGATAGGGACTGATAAAAAGTTCAAAAGAACCTAATACATCATGCTCAAACTTATATGTGTTATCATGAAGAATTAAATCATCTGTACCTTCAAAGATTAAGCAAAAACTTTCCAGACCAGGCACATTCCTTTCTTCACTTTTAATTAGTTTGAGCTCTACGACTCCATTCCCTTGTGGTTTCACTCGATAACCTGTATTTAATGTCTCATCAAAATTAACTTTGGTTAACTTTAACTGCATCTCATCCCCTCCACAATATTTATTACTGTCTTGGTGGGTATACTCCCTCGGTTGCAATAATATAATTCAATACTAAATAAGGCTGCATGTTAATAATTGGTTGTCCTCCACCAGTAGATTCAACCGCTATGGCGGCATCACTCATATCAATACTCACACTACCAGATGCCATCTGAGTATTTTTTTGGGTTGGGTCAATATAAGAATGAACCGGAACTGGTCTTGACTCATCAGTTTGAGAAGCAGCAGGAATCTTACCGGCAGGAGATTGATCTGTTGCACCTGTAGTACTCGCATCCTGGGCAAAGGTAGCTTCAACAGTTCCTCCAATCTCTGCTGCATGAGTATGAGGAGGAAGATTATTTATGGATAAAGTCACAGACTCATAACCGCCCTTTTGACCGATATTTCTAGTTGTTAGTCCAACACCTGTTCCTTCACCAATTATAGTTCGTCCTCTCAAATCTGGTAATCCAAAATTATTCATCCCATCACCACCATAATAAGTTCCCAGCAGTGAATACAGAGCAGCATTTTGTTGAACCGGAACTAACTGCCCCCAACATTTCGCCCAACCCACTGGTGCATAGGTAAAACCTACAGCTCTAATTTCCCCTAAAAAAGGATCTGCCATTTTTCATACCTCCTTGTTTTTTATTTTCAATGATCAGAGTAGAGTGGATACTCAACCCTACTATAATCATGAAAAACTTGATTAGCAAGTTTTGAATTGCTTCATCGGAATAAATTTCTTAAAATATCATTCTATTCACGACTATAGGAAAATCTGGGCACTACTATCCACATAATGAAATGAGTAATTTGCTTTACTATTTCTCATATTCTACAAGTTTATAAAATATCCTGCTATCGACTTTCTTGATCAATGTATACTACCCTGGCGACCTATATACCATATACCGAAACTCAAGGTCATCATCTCCAAACGGACGAAAACCAGGTAATCTCAAATCATGTTATTAATCATCGAAGTTTACCTTGTTATTTTTGTTAACTTTTCTAAAAACTACGATGAATCCTATCTCTAAAAGAAGAAATTGTCTTTCGGCAATTCTTACATATATCGGTGATTAATCCAAAATTGTATTAACCGAGCATTATAATAAACTTTACCCGGTACATTCCTATCTACTTTTTAATTAGCTTGACCTTTATGGTCCAGCTCCTTGTGGTTTCACTCGATAATTCGTATTTAATATCTCATTAAATTAGCTTTGGTTAAGTAGTTGCATCTCATCTCCCTCCTAAAATATCTGTTATTGTCTTTGTGGAAAATATCCCGTGGTTGCAATAATATAATTCAATACTAAAGAAGGCTGCATATTAATAATTGGTTGCCCTCCACCAGTAGGTTCAATCGCTATAGCGGCATCACTCAGATCAATACTCACACTACCAGATGCCATCTGAGTATTTTTTTGGGTTGGGTCAATATAAGAATGAACCGGAACTGGTCTTGACTCATCAGTTTGAGAAGCAGCAGGAATCTTACCGGCAGGAGATTGATCTGTTGCACCTGTAGTACTCGCATCCTGTGCAAAGGTAGCATCAACAATTCCTCCCATTTCTGCTGCATGAGTATGAGAAGGGAGACTATTTATGGATAAAGTAACATCCTCATAACCGCCCATTTGACTGATATTTCTAGTTGTTAGTCCAGCACCTGTTCCTTCACCAATTATAGTTCTTCCTCTTAAATCTGGTAACCCAAAATTAGTGGTTCCATTACCACCATAATTAGTTCCCAGCAGTGCAAACAAAGCATTATTTTGTGTAATCTCCATTAACTGCCCCCAACATTTCGCCCAACCCACTGGTGCATAGTTAAAACCTACAGCTCTAATTTCCCCAATAAAAGGATCTGCCATTTTACATACCTCCTTGTTTTTTTATTTTCAATGATTAGAGTAGGGTGAATACTCAACCCTACTCTAATCATGAAAAATTTGATTAATAAGTGTTATAAATATCACTTACTTCAGTTGCAGATAATGCCCGATGATATATAATCACATCATCAATTAACCCTTGCCAGGAATATATTACTGAGCTACCAAGAAAAATATATTTTGCACCTTCCAAAGAGATCTCATCATTAATGGTTGTACTGGTACTTTGACTTCCTCCATTTAAATACATAATTAACTCATTTCCATCATAAGTTACAACAACATGATACCATGCAGCTTTATTTACACCTGTAATTTCTACTATAGCCCTTGAATAAAGCAATTCTCCAACAAGTTTTGAATTTGCTACATCATAATAAATCGTTAAAATGCCGTCCTGTTCCACGACTGTAGGAAAACCTGCAGCACTACTATCTACACAAAAACATGCAGATAATGAAATAGTATTATTCTCAAATTTTGGCAGTTTATCCTCGGGTGAAATTTCCACCTGTATAGTATCACCGCCATTAATCAGAATACTACTGCTCCCCTCAAAAGCCATGGAATCAAAGTCGTAACTTCCTTCCCGTAAAACAGCATCATAATTCCCAGTCTCATCATCCAGATTATTTTCAAATCGCCATCTTGCAGTATAATCATCAGGTATAGAAGCTACACTCATTGTTGTAAAATCATAGTTACTATCAACATAACTATTCATCGCATTCCCTACGGTATCTTTAAAGCCATTTATTGTGATATTTGAATATGTAGTTTCTCCTATCAAAGATTCACTGGGATTAATTGTAACTGTATCATTCTCTGCAGTTGTAGATGAGAAAGATATAGAACAGTTTGAACCATTAGTATAGGTTATAACTGGATTTGCAAAACTCACTTCTCCTAATACATTAGTATCAAGACTTTCATCAAATACCACTACTATATCTGTTTCTACATCCAAATCTGTTCCTCCATCTGTAGGAGTTATGGAAATAATTTCTGGTGCTGTTTTATCTATGGTTACGGTTATCAGATTACTGTTATTCGATAGATTATCCGCCTCATCTGTCTGTCTGGCCAATATCTCATAAATCCCTTCGTCAGATAAGTTCACTTCAGCGGAATAATCATTCCAATCTGTTCCATTATTCAGTGAATACTCGATAGCCGCTCCCGCTTCTCCACTCAGAGTAAACCTCTGATTTGTGTTATAGCTTCCTGTAGATATACCATTAACTGTTGGAGCTGCCGGTGCTGTTTTATCTAATAACAAAGTAACGCTGTCATCTGTTTTAGTGTTACCGGCTATATCGGTGGCTGTTACACTTATTGTAATACTTGAACCTTCTTGCATGTTTCCATTACTATTAAGAGGATCTGTTGTATAGTTATAAGTTCCATCTCCATTATCATTAAACTCCTGACTGCTGGCAAAGTCGCTATCCAGAACTGATAGATTAGCTATTACCGTTAATTCATTTTCATTCAGATCAACAATAAAACTTATTGTCTCTCCAGATTTATAAGTACTATCCCCATTTTCTATTACACTGACAAAGTTCGGCACAACAGTATCTTTTAGCACCGTATCTGTTCCGTTTTCCTGAGGATTACCCTGGTCATCTAGAAGAAAAACTGTTAAAGTTAATGTACTATCATCTAAACTTGATACATCTATATCACTTACTTGTTGATCTGAATCTATAATTGTTCCATTACCAGTTACTGCCAGTGTTCCCCCATTTGTATCATCTATTGAATATGTATATTCTCTTCCCACTTCAGCACCAGTGAAGGTAAAGGACATATTAGTCTTATTACTATCATTGATATAATCTTGATCTATTGAGACACCGTTTGGCATAATTACATCATTGACTACAATTGTTATGACTTCACTATCACTTTTTCCATTAGCTTCTGCAGTAAAAGATACCTCATATATTCCTGCAGCATCATAGTCAGGTATCCAGTTAAACTCTCCTGTTGATGTATTAAAACTAGCTCCTTCTGGCAAATCGGTTACACTCAGATGTATCTCATCTCCATCCGGGTCATAACCACTAACCACAAAATTTAACTCACTATCTTCGTCGACTTCTTTATCACCAATTACATTAAGTACCGGAGCTCTATCGGTATTATTGACAGTTATCGTAATCGTCTCCTGATCTGTTAATTCTCCATCACTAACGCTAAAGATCATCTGATAACTTCCTGCTTCACTATAATCCGGAGTCCAATCAAAGATCTGGGTCGATTCATCAAAATACTCTGCTAAATCTCCAGTTGCATCATAGGTCAATTCATCTTCATCTGGATCGGTTGCTGTAATTGTAAAAGTCAACTGTTCATCTTCCTGGACTGTCTTATCTCCTATCGAATCTAACACCGGAGCTCTATTAATATTATTGACAGTTATCGTAATCGTCTCCTGATCTGTTAATTCTCCATCACTAACGCTAAAGATCATCTGATAACTTCCTGCTTCACTATAATCCGGAGTCCAATCAAAGATCTGGGTCGATTCATCAAAATACTCTGCTAAATCTCCAGTTGCATCATAGGTCAATTCATCTTCATCTGGATCGGTTGCTGTAATTGTAAAAGTCAACTGTTCATCTTCCTGGACTGTCTTATCTCCTATCGAATCTAACACCGGAGCTCTATTAATATTATTGACAGTTATCGTAATCGTCTCCTGATCTGTTAATTCTCCATCACTAACGCTAAAGATCATCTGATAACTTCCTGCTTCACTATAATCCGGAGTCCAATCAAAGATCTGGGTCGATTCATCAAAATACTCTGCTAAATCTCCAGTTGCATCATAGGTCAATTCATCTTCATCTGGATCGGTTGCTGTAATTGTAAAAGTCAACTGTTCATCTTCCTGGACTGTCTTATCTCCTATCGAATCTAACACCGGAGCCCGATTTACAGCCTCTTCGGTTACCGTTATCGTAATCGTCTCCTGATCTGTTAATTCTCCATCACTAACGCTAAAGGTCATCTGATAACTACCTGCTTCACTATAATCCGGAGTCCAATCAAAGATCTGGGTCGATTCATCGAAATACTCTGCTAAATCTCCAGTTGCATCATAGGTCAATTCATCTTCATCTGGATCGGTTGCTGTAATTGTAAAAGTCAACTGTTCATCTTCCTGGACTGTCTTATCTCCTATCGAATCTAACACCGGAGCCCGATTTACAGCCTCTTCGGTTACCG
>JAENYK010000007.1:50845-248094 GCA_016841825.1 Halothermothrix sp.
TTATCTCCTATCGAATCTAACACCGGAGCCCGATTTACAGCCTCTTCGGTTACCGTTATCGTAATCGTCTCCTGATCTGTTAATTCTCCATCACTGACACTAAAGGTCATCTGATAACTACCTGCATCTCCAGACCCGGGTGTCCAATCAAAAATCTGGGTCGATTCATCGAAATACTCTGCTAAATCTCCAATTGCACCATAGGTCAATTCATCTTCATCTGGATCGGTTGCTGTAATTGTAAAGCTTAACTGTTCATCTTCCTGGACTGTTTTATCTCCTATCGAATCTAACACCGGAGCCCGATTTACAGCCTCTTCGGTTACCGTTATCGTAATCGTCTCCTGATCTGTTAATTTACCATCACTAACACTAAAGGTTATCTGATAACTGCCTGAATTAATAGGTGTCCAACTAAAAGTTCCGGTATTTCTATCAAAACAATCAGCCAATCCATCTTTCGTACTAGTAGCATTGTAAGTCAAAGTATCACCGTCAGCATCTGTAGCACTTACGGTAAAACTCAAGTTTTCACCCTTATTAATCCTCTTATCCTCTATTGAATTAAGAACTGGTGGTCGATCAAACTTGGCTCCAATCGTCATATTGCTAGTTATTGTCACTTCATTAGGATTTTTATTGTCCTTTACACCACCTGTCCATGCATAGAATTCCCATTCATCTTTTCCGACAGCAGTTATTTTGACTTTACTTCCTTTATTATATTTTTCCTGATTTGGCGATTTTGTTACACTACCTTCTCCTTCAACTACTTGTAAAGTTAGTTTAAATTTTTTGACTAAAAGACCACTACAACAGCCAGCTAAGAGTAAACTCATCACTAAAACCAACACAACAGCAAACTTACCTTTGTACCAACTCATACTTATTGACCCCCTCATGTAGATTATTACCTGAGCATTTAGCCAGATTTCGAAAAGTCAGAAATATGTCGACTATCGTCCTCCACATTTGAAAAGCACCGAAATATTTCTTCTTTTCGATATATATCACTTATCACAAACATTAATCGTAAATCAATTGTATTTATTCTTAACAATAATATATTTTCCCTTTATTGAGCAAAAAAAGGAGTCAATAATTTTGACATAATTAACCACTTATCTTCATTTTTTACTCAAACCCCTTACAATTGTTTTATAAATCGATAATATCCATAAAGAATTATTATCACGATCCCAACAAAGTTAACAACTCAAACAGACAAATACTAACATTCCGTTATGAAATTTGCACTGAATGGATAAGAATCATCATCTGAAATGACTAAAACTATTCCACTTAATCCTATGCAGTAAACCTTCACCTAAGTACTAAATTTTCCCGAATCCCATTTGTCTTTCTAAATAATTTATGTAATCCTCTTTAGCTATTGAACCAGACCCTTATATATCTTTGATACTCCCTTAATAATTCTCATATTCTACAATTTTATCAAATATCCTCTCTAAAAAATAAATTAATTTTGATTCTTAACCATCATTTTGTAGAAATATGTCTAGCATTCGGCAATAAATAAGCTACTTCACTCTACATTTTAAAAACACAAATCAACATTTTTGTTCAAATTAGAAAATTCCTCCCGATCTATCAGGAGGAATTTTACGATAATTAATACACCTCTTCTGGTAAACTGCCTACAAAACCCTGACACGGTTCACTAGGTTGGTCAAAAATAGGAGCATAATCAACCTTCATTTCAAACATTAACTTCACCTCCTCTGAATATCTAAAATTTAGAACTACTAACAAAATTAATAGGGGTCCTGAGGAAAATGCCCCATCCGCCCTCCACATTCGTCATATGGAGGTAAATCAGAAATTGCATAACCATCTACCTTCATGTCAAACACTCATACCCCTCCTTTCATCGGATAATTTTTATACCCAATATGTAAAAACCACTACCCAAACATGCTTTCCCAACACGTCCAATTTTTAGATTTTCAAAATATTTAACAGAACAGCAGCCTCTAGCATTCCACCAGGCTTAGACATCTTGCCAATCACCTTTAGCATAGAGCAAAGTATTATGCGCTTTTTCCCGTAAATAATCACAGAAGAGTGGCACATGATGATCTAATTTTCCATAGATATTGTAAGCAAGAGCAGGACAAACTCCTCCACATAAGTATCTATATGAACACTCATTACATTTTTCCATCTGATCAAGATTCAATGAAATAAACTGCTGACGGACTTCTGATTGTAAATAGGTTGCAAACCAGCCATCTTCAAAAATATTGGTCATCCGAAACTCAGGCTTCATAATAGCTTGACATGGCATTACATCACCAGCAGGATTTAATGCTATAACTGAATTACAGGCTCCACATTTTCGATATTTCATATTATAATTAAATGTCTCCAGTAAATCCTGGTCGATTGCAATCTTACCAACAGCTTCAGGAATTATATCTAATTCCTCTGAACTGATTGGATTAACCAGAGTACGAATTGTTCTAATGCCATACTGTCGATTAAGTTTTTGCGAAAAATCATTCATTTGATTCAAATTATGTTTGTTAATAACCGCCCTAACCTGCAGTTTTTGTGGATTTGTTTTGCTATATAATTCTATAGCGTTCAATATTTTTTGATAACCATAATTACTTCTTGTAGTCGCTTGCGTATCATAATCCAGACTATCCAGACTTATTACCAGATGATCAATTAGCGGATCTAACTCAGAAAACTTCTCAGCTAACAGACTACCATTGGTTAGTAGATCCACTTCACAATCATCAGTTTTGATCTCCTGTAAAATCTCAACAATATCATCTCTAACTAAAGCTTCACCCCCGGTTATGCAAAATTTCTTAATTCCTACATCTTTCAATCTCCTGATCGCCTGAATCCATTGTTCAGTATCTAGTTCTCTAATATCTTTATATGCATCTCGCAAATAACAATAACTACATTGGAAATTGCACTTATATGTGAGTAGAAGATAAACCAGGTTGGGTGGCTTATCAATAATTTTAAATTTATCAATCTTCTTATTTCTGGATCTAAATAGATCTTCTTTCGTCTTGAAAAATACCTCCATCTTTACCAGACGTTCTATCTGTTTCATAACCTCTTCAGTTGTCAGAGTCACTTCAAATTTATCTGCAAATGCAAAAATAATCTTTTCATATTCTATCCATCCCTGGGCAGCTAAAATTTGTTCAACCAAAAAACTGGCATACTCATCAACCATTACCCTGACATGGTTAGCAGGGCTATAAATAAAATATTTTTCATTATGCGGAACGATTAACATTCCCCGATCATAACTCAACTGCATTAAGATCACCTCACTATAAATAATAATTCTCGCGTTATAACAACATATTGTGTTGCATCCAGGGATACATTTTTATTATATATTGCATTTTTGTTTTTTTAATTGTTTTTTGGTATTTTTATACTTTCATTATATAATAAATTTCCTCTACTGTCAAAACCTTTCACACAATAGTATCATTAAAGGTAATCTCCTAAAAATAAAAAACCTTAAAAGAGGAACTCTATCTCTTTTAAGGTCCATATATTTGCTAATCCTTTCTGACTTTATGTATTTTGCAAATAAAATATTCTATTAACCAGATCATGTGTTGCATATTCAATTTCATCATAGTGGACAATTTTAAAGGTTGGTGAAACAAGATCTACCAGCAAATCATTATGAATATTCCACAAATACAGTCCTGAACCATCTTGATAAAAATCTGGTGATAGTTCTTCAAAATCCTGATAGTTTTCTATATCGCCCGAAGTAAGGTAAGAATTCAATTTAATGATCATTTTCCCACCCGGTTTTAAAATTCTATTTATCTCTTTGATAACAATTCTGGTATCATCAGGACATAAATTGTCTAGAATATTGAATAAGATGACCCCATCGAATTCGTCATCATCAATATTTTTTAATAAATCAACATCACCACAGATGTATTCACTCTTATCTTGTAACCCATTAACTTCCATTATCTTTTTCGCAAATTCAATAGCTTTAGCAGATAGGTCTATCCCGGATACCTTAATAACTCCATAATCAAGACATCGACTAAGGACTCTACCCCAACCGCAGCCAAAATCAAGAACTGAGCTAGATCCAGTACACAACCATTGAACTGCCTTCTCTAGCTTAACGACAGGCAGACTCACTGATGGAATATATGCATTCTGTTGTACAAACACTTTGTTCCAATATTCCCTCGTATCAGAATATTTACCATTCATATAATATCTCTCCATTCCTCTAGTGAATTCGTTCAACTAAAGCTAAACGTCGGGGCTTCAGATAGAGATTCAACCCCACCTGAAGTAAAACAAGGCAGCTCCCACTTATCGAAGTGGGAGTCATAGAACTTGGATATATCTTTCAAAAATCAAAATAAACATTCATCCCGTCTTTAGTTGCTACAAAGATATCCACTTCTCCAGTATAACTACAGAGAACTCCCACGGCCACTATTGGTGAGAATCCAGATAACAAAATAGTGTTAGGTACAAATGCTCTTCTGAGTCTTTAAACCTAAGTATGAACAGCTTGATTTATGCCGACTTTTATCTCATTGCACAATTTCTCTTAACCGAACCAATTGTCTCTCCAAAGTAATCAAATCACTTCGCCAATTAAACAGTTCGCCTGGTCCACCATATTCAAGAGTTACCACATGAGGATTACTTCTCTCCAAAACCCACTCCAGAGTCTGATAATCTTCATCTTCCATTGCCAGATGTCGATCTCTCATTCCTGTATCTTCAGTCATCATAGTTCCCACTACATGAATCTCCATAACCCTCTCTAAAGGCAACTGTGATAAATAATCTTTAACCCCTTCTCCCCGATGCCAGGCAGTAACTTTCGCATGTGCCAGGTCCAGTAATAGGCCGACATTAGCTTCTTGACAAACTTTATTAATAATCTGAGGAATCGTTACGATCTCTAAAGCTCCACGGCGGCCATAGTATTCAGTATAAGGTACATTTTCCACCATCAACGGGACTGAGATTTTGCTGGCCCAGATTCTGGTTGCAGTAATTAATCTTTCGATAATCATCTCATCAGCTACCAACTGATTATTCCAATCTTCCAATTTTGTATCCAGGTGAAATCCCAAATGTGGTGAACCAAAACTAGTGATAGCAGCATTAATATCTTCCCAATCTATATTCTCTAATGATTTCATTCCAGCCCGTTCATAGACAGTTCTGGCCACTCCATGCAGTAGGACTGGCCCAAAACTTCGGGCAAATTCATATCCATTCTCATAAAAAGGATATAACCCCATTTTGATATAATCTACATTTACTCTCCCTTCTTGTATCAGTGTGACCAACTCCTGCGAATAATTGCATCCCAGATACACTACCTCGCTCTCTTTTAGCATAAAAGTAAACTCCTCCTTACTGATTACTATACTAATAAGCCCCTAAATCTAAACTGAAAAAAGCTGTCGGCTAACCCCAACAGCTTCCCAATTACATCATCAATCCAGCAGCTAATTTACCTGCTCTCCCAAGATGCCACATAGCTTTAAACATATTCCCTTGCTTATAATAAATCATCCCCAGAACCAGATGACTAAATTGATTCTCTTTAATATTTCTGGCCTGCTGAATTATCTTAAAAGCTTCATCATATTCATCTAAAGATCCATGAACCAGGGCCAGAAAATTATAAGCCATAATATCTTCAGAATTGAGCTCGATAATCTTTTCGAAGAATACCTTAGATCGACTGTACTGATACCCAATATAATAAGCAAATGCCAGATAATTCAATGTCATTAAATCATCCTGATTGACAAGATAACAGTGTTCATATTTGTTGATAAATTCCCAGGTCTGCTGACCGCCTTCTTGCTGCTGAAGAATCTCCAATTCATCCATAGTCTTCTCCAGATTGCCCAAATTAGCATAAGCCACAGCCAGTTTAAATCTGGTCTCTACATCTCCAGAACTTTCCGCAAGAACACTCTCAGATTCTTGAATAACCTTTTTCCACTGGTCTTCAGCCACACTTTTCACATTCCCAGCCATCAGGATGACAACTGCCAAAATTATTATAATCGTCTTAACCTTCATCTCAAGTCATCTCCTTACCATAGGTCTGGTCTTACTATATTATTCGCCTAATACAATAAAACTCCTTCATACAAAAGATTCCCATAATTACAGCTGCATTGACAGCAAACTGTTAATGCCCAGGTTCACTGATTCCAGAAAGGAATTTTTCACTGAAGTAAATCCTTCTCAGTCATTTATACTCTCACTGATAGCGAGTGAAAGATTTCTCTTAATACGTCATTAAAGTGCAAAAAACCTGCTAATCATCCAAAATAGCAGGTTATCATCTAATATTTAAGCACTGACATTTTTATTTTTAGCTGCTTCTAACGCCCTGGCGAACTGGTCTGGGCAAGAAGTACCATTTTGGCATTGCACACCTTTAAGTTTGATGATTAAATCATCAATCTGTTGACCTTGAATCAGATTGGCTAAACCTATAGCATTACCAGGGCAGCCTCCGACAAAATCGACTTGTTTCACCACATCTCCATCAATATAAAATTCTATTAATCTTGAACAAGTTCCTACAGTTTGATAAGTAAATTTTTGCATCTTTAACTACCTCCAAAATCCATTAATCAAGTCAACTTTAATTGTACACCAGATAAGAGAAGATTGTCAAGAAACACAGACTAGTTTTCCCAAAAAAAAGACCCTCCTGATAGGAGAGCCTATACTAGAATCCATTTTATACCGGTAAAAAGATCAATCCTAAACTGATAAAAATACCGGAAACCAGCATAGCCACAACGCAATAACCCATAATATCTTTTGCATTCAACCCTGCAATTCCCAATGCAGGTAGTGCCCAGAAAGGTTGAACCATATTCGTCCAGGCATCACCCCAGGCAATAGCCATAACAGTTTTCGCAGTTGGCACTCCCAACTCCAGACCAGCAGGCAGCATAATTGGTGCTTGCACAGCCCATTGACCTCCACCAGAAGGTACGAAGAAATTAACAATCCCGGCACTCAAGAAAGAGAAGAATGGATAGGTGTACTGATTAGAGATAGTGACAAACCAGTCAGAGATTAAAGCAGCTAATCCAGAATACTTCATCATTCCCATGATACCAGCGTAAAATGGAAACTGTAGAATAATACCCCCGGCACCTTTTACAGCTTCCTGTACAGCACGAACATAGCGGATGGGAGTTCCATGGAGCAAAATCCCAACAAATAGGAATATAAAGTTGACGATATTCAAACCTAAAGTAAATCCTTCAGTGATAAAATAATAGACAATGAACACCAGACCTAAAGCACTGGTTATCCAGGTGATAATCCTACTATTTTCTAACCGTTCAGCAGGAGTAGATTGCCCGGAAGTAGTAAATTGAACTTCATTGCCAGAATTTTCTAATAATTTTGGGTCAATCTCTACAACATTTTCGGGACTTGGCATCATCGCCCGATTCACAAAAGGAATCACCAATAGAATAGCTCCAAAGATCAACAGATTAAACAAAGATAATACAGTCTGTGTGACCGGAACTACACCGACTAGATTCGCATAGGCATGTCCGGCACTGGCCACTGTCAAAGGAGCGGAACCCGAAAGTCCCCCATGCCAGACCAGAAATCCAATATAAGCACTCGCAATTAACAGACGATAATCTACACCTTTAACTTTTTTAGCTACTTCTTTGGCTAGCAAAGCACCGACCACCAGACCAAATCCCCAATTGATCCAGGAAGCTATCAGAGCCACAAAAGAAGTGATCAAAATAGCATTACCTGGAGAAGTACATCTACTCGCTATCGCAACAAGTACTTTTTTAATTAGGGGGCTACTGGCCAGAGCATGTCCAGTAATCAAGATCAAACACATCTGCATCGAAAATGCTAACAGTTCCCAGAAACCTGAAGACCAATGCTTCACCATATCCATAAACCCATTTCCAGTTAAGAGCAACCCCATAGCAAAAACAGCAAATGTCAGAATAATCGCAAAAATAAAGGGATCTGGCAGATACTTTTGAACTAATTTAACAAAAAAACTCGACATTTTACGAATCACGACAACTCTCCTCCTTTTTTAGAATGACAGTTAATCAGCAAAATATCACCAAAAAGAATCTCCCCACAGCCTCCTTTCCATAAGATGCTAATATTTTGTAAATCATAATAATAAATATTATGATGTATTTCTACATTTACTGGAATAATTCCTGCTAAGTTTACTTTTTTCTTATTTCCAATATTTAAGCTAACAAGGCTGCTGCCAGATAATGCAGCAGCCTTGTTTATTTAATGATAGCATATTCCGTTTTTCTTCAATCTCTGAAAAGCCTCTGTAATCCTATCTTCATCTACTGTTAATGACAATCTAACATATCCATCCCCATAATCACCATAACCTACACCAGGAGTGAAAAACACTCCAGTTTTTGCAAATATCTGTTTGGAGAATTCAGTAGCTTCCACTCCTTTAGGCACAGGTATCCAGACATAAAAAGTACCCTGAGTTGGCTCAGTATTCCAACCCAGTTCCCGGAGATTATTCAAAACCAGGTCACGCCTTCTTTTGTAAACACTAACTATCTCCTCAACCACAGTCTGAGATCCATTCAGAGCCTCGATTCCTGCATATTGCACAGCCTCAAATATTCCAGAATCTACGTTAGATTTAATCCGGCCTACAGCGTTGACTATCTCCGAATTACCAACCAATGCACCAATCCGCCAACCGGTCATATTATACGTCTTGGATAATGAATAAAACTCTACAGCCACTTCTTTAGCTTTTGGTATCTCTAAAATACTTGGTGCCTTATACCCATCAAAAGTCAGATCCACATATGCTGCATCATGAGCGACGATAATGTCGTACTCGTAAGCGAAATAAATCACCTGTTCAAAGAATTCTCTGGTAGCCACTGCCCCTGTAGGATTGTTCGGATAGTTTAAAAACATTAATTTTGCCCGTTTTGCTATCTGATGATCAATCTCATCCAAATCTGGTAAATACCCATTTTCTTCTAATAATGGCATCATGTAAGGAACCCCATTACACAATAGTGTCCCGGTTTTGTATACTGGGTAACCAGGATCGGGAATTAGAGCAATATCTCCCGGATTTAGCAGACACCATGGTAGATGGGCAATCCCTTCTTTAGAGCCGATCAAAGCCAGAACTTCTTGATCAGCATTCAGATTTACAGCATACCGTTTTTGATAGTAATCGACTATGGCTTGCCGAAATCCTTTCACCCCAGCATAAGTAGGATAACTATGAGTTGCCGGATCCTGTACTCCTTCTATCGCTCTCTTGACAATATGTTTAGGTGTCGGCTGATCAGGATCACCAATCCCAAAACTAATCACATCTACGCCCCTTGCTTTGGCTTCATCAATCATCATATCAATTTCTGCGAACAAATAAGGTGGCAAATTCTGAACACGGCGCGCAAACTCCAAAGCGATCACTCACTTTCTCATTTTTTTGGCTGTTCAATCATCCCTGTATACACATATTCAGCAGGGCCAGTCATATATACCATCTCATTTTCAGCCCATTCAATAAATAACTCCCCTCCAGGCAGATGAACAGTCACCTTTGAATCTGTTAGATCATTCTTTACACAGGCGACTACAGCAGCACAGGCACCAGTTCCACAGGCCATAGTCATCCCTGCTCCTCGCTCCCAAACCCGCAGCTTGATCTGATTGCGACTCATTACTTTAATGAATTCTACATTGACCCGATCAGGAAAAATCTCATCATTTTCGACAATTGGTCCAACCTGTTCTACCGGAAATCTTTCAAGTTCATCCACAAAGATTACACAATGAGGATTACCCATAGAAATAGCATTAATTCGATACATGGCATCTCCAAAGCGAACTTCCTCGTCAATTACTTCCTTACCTGAAAAGAGCACTGGAATCTGCCCCGGAGTTAAAGCAGGTATACCCATATTGACCCTAACGCCTACTACAAGATCATCTTTAAGTATAACCCGGGGTATCATCACCCCTGATCTGGTCTCAATTCGAAACTCTTCTGTATCTACTAAATTGTTTTCGTAGGCATATTTAGCATAACACCTAATGGCATTCCCACACATCATAGCTTCACTACCATCTGAATTATAGATTACCATCTTCAGATCATTCTCAACATTATCTGCTCGTGAAAGCAGAACTAATCCATCAGCACCAATACCCAATCTGCGATGACACCAATCTTTAGCTACCTGTTGATAATCCATCGCTGGTTCATTAAATAAATCAATCAGAATAAAATCATTACCTAGACCCTGCATCTTTAGAAAATTAATCACAACTGATTCCTCCTTAATATAAAAAGATTGATAGCCTTAACTACCAATCTTTCATCTTTTTAGTATATGTATTATTAAAAATTTTAATAAACTTAAAGCAAAAATTAATCCTCCATATCCTCATCATCATCTTCACGGCTGTCCGGACGACTAAAGAGAGTCTCAATCTTAACAACTGGAATAATAGTTGAAATGGCGTGTTTATAAACCATTTGTTGACGACCATCACTATCTAAAATAATGGTAAAATTATCAAATCCTTTAACTATCCCTTTTAATTGAAAACCATTAACTAAATAAATGGTAACAGCGATATTGTCACGGCGAACCTGATTTAAAAAACTATCTTGAAGATTAAATTGGTTCTTCATCCAAAATGCCTCCTTCGATTTTTGTTCTATTGATAAATTCTACAAAATTTAAAGTTTCCCTGCAATATCTTGAAAATTTTTGGGTATACCACAAATAACACACTTTCCCATTTCCAAAGATTTCCGTTTAATCTCTAATGGGGCTTGCTGTAAACCGCTCTTAATACCCTCTTTAAGTCCTTTCTTCCTACCTGCCCAAAAACCTATTTGAAAAACAACTAAAGCACCTAAGCCAACCCAGATTTCAAACATCGTTCATAAACCTCTTTCCCCGTTCTAAAGAGAACAGTACAATTGGTAATGAGATGCTAACCAGAACAGATTTTTGCCAATCCAATACTAAAGCAGCTACAAATGTAAAAACACAGGCCATTAAAGATTCCCAAAATCCAAAACGGATCACAAAATTCCGTCGAGAAAATTTAGCGTCAGTATAATAATCAAAAAAGTCATCAACCAATTGCACAAAAGTAATAATCAAAAAAGAACTGAACATTTCAATAAAGCCAAATAACATAATGCCAAAAACACCAAATACAACAAATTCCTGGAATGCATTTAATCCCAGCGGCAGTTCTTGTTTAAGATTATGACCCATTCCGATAATATAGCTGGCTAAAAATAACGTCCCTGCCAGGGCCGGGTTAACTGCCATACACAAAACTATACAAAGAAGTGTATAAGGTAATATAGCTTTATCAAGGATTACTGCTAAAGAATATTTCCCTTCTATTTTATCTAATTCCTGATCCAAATAATCATCCATTAATTTTATCACTATACCCGTTATCCCAATTACCATCCAATTCAAAATAAAATCAAAGATTTCGCCAAACAAAGCTCTTCACCTCTTTAAACCCTAAGTGGTATAGAGCGGAGATTGGTATAACCAGAACTTTCTTCAACTCATTGCGAACAAAGATCAGACCTTTTTGTGAACTCTCCAAATCTATTTTATTTGCTAAGATAGCATATGCCTGTGGTGATTGAACATATTTCATCACCATATCATCAATAATTGGTATCTGCATCTTACCATCCCGAAATAATCTGCTTAAATCAATAATATGTAAGATTACCTCACTCTCCTTAATCTGTCTAATAGTCTGCGCCATAGCTTTTCTTACCTCATAATCAGGATGAATTCCATCAGATAAACCACAACTATCAATCAAAGTCAGATGCCCTTTACCTTTGCCCATCGGTAAATTTAAATCAATAGAATGGAGTGAACGAGTCTTATTCGGTTCTATCGAGATCAATTCTTCCCGGGCATCGTTAATCGCAAAAGTCTGAGTAGCCTGATATCCTGCCGGTTGTTTAATTGTCATTTTAACCTCTTTTAACCCGAGATATTCAGCGAAGCTTAAAGTAAAACAGGTCTTACCAACATTTGGTTTTCCGATAATTAGACATCTAGACATTCTTCCACCCCTTTTTGCAGATCATCACGCCGCAAAAGCATTAGCTCTTCACGTCGATATTCTTCCTGATCAAGGAGCCTTACCGCCTGAAGCCGGATCGCTTTCTCGATAATATTGCGAACAGTACGGGCATTACCGCTTTGAAGTTCCCCTTTTTGTAAAAGGCCAGATAGCAAACGATATAGATAACTTTTAGCATCAGCAGCGAAATTATATTCCTTATCAAAGGCTAATTTCTCACCAATACCAATTAACTCCTCCATAGTATAATCTTCGAAATCCATTTGGAGCGGAAAACGAGATTTGAGCCCAGGATTAGCAGCCATAAATTCATCCATCTCCGCCCGATATCCTGCCAAAATAACAATCAAAGAATCCTTATAATCTTCTAAAGCTTTAACAAGCGTATCAATAGCTTCTTTTCCGAAATCCCTTTCACCACCCCGGGCCAGTGCATAAGCTTCATCAACAAATAGCACTCCTCCCTGAGCTTTCTGAATCATCTTACGAGTTTTTTGAGCTGTATGCCCGATATATTCACCTACAAGATCTGCCCTTTCTGCTTCAACCATATGTCCCTTCTCCAAAACCCCAATCTCCTGAAAAATCTTCGCCAAAATCCGGGCTACCGTGGTCTTGCCAGTTCCCGGATTGCCTTTAAATACCATATGCATTACTAAGGGTTCAGTTTTTAACCCCACACAACGACGTCGGTTTTGAATTTCGACAAAGGCTCTGTATTCATGAATCAACTTCTTCACCCGTTTTAAACCAATAAGGCTATCCAATTCAGCTAATAATTCATCCAATTTAGGTAAAGTATCTGAATCAGTCATCTCTTTTATACCATATGCTTTATTACTGCCATCCAGACCTGAAGGAGATTGGCTTAAAAAACTAAAAGCTTTAGATATGGTAATCTCTCCGTCTTCCAGGCGGCGAAGAACTTCATTCGTCAGATTGTTAGTAGAATTATATCTTCGCATCCTCTCCGCACACCTCACATGTTTTTTGTTAAGCAGAGAATATTACTCTCCTTACCTTATTAATATATGTGAAATCAGGTGTCAGGTGTTAAAGATTTTTACAGGTAATTTATACCAACTAAAAGAGACTCAACTGAGTAGCATCTGGCTCAGGATTATAGTGCTCAATCCCTGATTTAATTCCATATTCAGAACACAATTCCCGAAAAGTTTTCTCCAGATCAGAAGCAGAATTTGCCGAACAATAGTAACTATTACCAAAACGCTTCTGATATTGCTTCTTCAGTCCCGGAAAATACTCGTCTAGTCTGTGATAATAAAATTCTCTCTGTCGATCTCTGAGAGTCATTCCAAACCAGGGGATAATATATCTAGCTCCACTCTCTCTGGCTTGATACAGAATAGCTTTAATATTGTCCAGATCATCTTCAATAAATGGGAGAATTGGCATCATCGTTATTCCAACATAAATCCCTTCTTTAGCTAATGCTTCCATAGCTTTGAATCTATGTGTCGGAGAAGGAGCATGGGGTTCCAGCTTTCTAGCCAATTGATCGTTTACAGTAGTCACAGTAAAGGAAACTGCAGCATAGATCCGATTAATCTCTTTGAGGATCTCCAGATCCCTTTCCACAAGATTACTTTTTGTGATAATATGAATAGGAAAATGAAATTGAGCAATAACCTTTAAAGCTTGGGCAAACAGTTTATATTTTCGCTCCGCAAAAGTATATGGATCACTCATCGAGCCAGTTCCGATAGTTCCTTTGACTCGTTTACTGGCCAACTCTTTCTGCAAAAGATCAATCGCATTAACTTTTACCAGAATATCATTAAAATTATCTATACCATAACACTCACTGCGCGAATCACAATAGATACATTGATGTTCACATCCCCGGTATATATTCATATTATATTTAAATCCAAACCAGGGGTCTGGTTTAGTTTTATGAGCCAATAGACTTTTGGCTTCTATTTCTATATACATCACAATACCTCCATATTAAAAAATTATATTTAACAGATTCACCATTTATTATTTTTCCAAACACCTATGACTATCAAAGATTAATTCACTGCAAAGTTACATAGTTATCTGATTAGGATCTGTGGTAGGTCTCAGGAGAAAAAAATAGTAGCCGCAAAAATTAAATATGGTATAATAATAGTAATCAGCTGAAAAGATCAAAATCAATTCTAACATAGTCCAGAAAGGAGTCTTATAATGAAAATTTCTCGAACAACTTTAATCTTCCTTCTCATAATTCTGATAAGTGGAATATTTTTGTTCAAAAATCCCGTATCTCAATCCAGAGCCAAAGATTTGCCACAACAACCCCTGGATACCAACCAACATTCTGGCGATCCAACTGACGAAAGTAATTCTACTTCTCCCGTACAGTCAAAGATACCCCATTTACGAAATAGGATGCAGACTGCTAATCTACAGATTTTTAAAGAAACTGTAGCGAGACAAGCTTTAGCTTTTCCAAAAGACTATTTTTTAGAAGCTTTGGATTATGACAAAGAAGTGGCTTTAACCTTTGATGATGGCCCTGATGCTATCTTTACTCCTCAAGTATTAGATGTCCTTAAAGAGTACAATGTGCAAGCTACCTTCTTTTTAACTGGAACCAATTGTAAACGTTATCCCGAGATAGTCAGACGAATTCAGGCAGAAGGTCATGCAATCGGCAGCCATTCTTATAGTCATCCAGACCTACGTAAGCTAGCTGCAGTAGCTGCATATAAAACTGAAATACTCAACACCCAAACTATTCTTGAAGGCTTAATCGGTTACCAACCTTCATTCTATCGTCCACCATATGGTGCAGTAACAGATGAACAGATCATTTATTTTGCCCAACATGATTTAAAAACCATTAACTGGTCAATAGATAGTTTTGACTGGGATTCTAAACAGAATAGTGTCGATGAGATCACCTACAGAATCCTTAAATATATCCACGAGGGTGCAATTATTTTAATGCACTCTGCGGGTGTAGACCGAAGCAATACAGTTGAATCATTACCGATAATTATAGAAACTTTACGTGAAAAAGGTTACCAATTCAAAACCATTCCCGAGATGTTAGAGTTACCTCAGTCATAAAGGATTATGCTCTATGGCCTAAAAACTCTTTCGAGATAATAAGAATCAAAAAGTCCACCTTCGTAAGATTAGAAGGTGGAACTTTTTGAGTAATTATTGCTTTTACTTTTCGAGTTAACCGATTTACAATAATCTTCCCGAATCAGACTATAAATAGCAAAATCCCTCCACTCTCCATGGTGAAATCTATATTTCCGTAAAATACCTTCCTTTTTAAATCCGGCTCTTTCCAACACCTTCTGAGCACCAATATTGTCAATATCAGTATCAGCTTCGATTCTAACAATTGGGTAGTTGGCAAAAAGATATTCGACGATCAAGTTAGTCGCCATGAGGCCATATCCCTTTTGGCGGCATTCAACCTCACAAATAACCACACCCAGACTAACTAATCCATCTCTGCGAAAATTGACATAAACCAACCCAACTCCCCGATCAGAATTTTCGATGAATAAGATTTTAAAATACTCTGAATTAAAACCATCTTTGGCAAATCTCTGTTTTAAATTCTCAAATGAGTCAAAGGTGACTTCCTGATATACCCCCCGTGCCTTTTGACTATTCCACATTGTCAACAATGACAAGTCACTTTCTTCAACATTACGAATTATTAAACTATCCATTTTTAGCATCACAGTATCCTCCTCACTACAATTACCTTCATTCATTCACTCTCACTTTAGCCAATTCTGCTATTCCCTATATTCGCTATTGCCGTACTATATTATTCTTTTTTTTACCGAAATAAATGCAAAATCTTGACAGTGCGCATTCCCGAATAACAACTTCAACTACCAATAAACTTTCGCAAATTTAATCTTTTTCCATGGATTTTCCCCATTCTCATAAAGACTTCTATATTAGCCTTTCGCGCTTAATGACATATCGGCAGCCTTCCAAAAATGTATATTTTTCAGACAGCGAAAAAGCTGCACCCAGAAAAGGTGCAGCCTTGAGCTTATTTATACATATTAGATACGATCATATGCTCTGATTCAATCTCAGAAATAGCTCTAAATACCTCCTGTACCCGTGGTTCAACAGCCTCTTTAGCAGCCTGCAGGTAGAATTTAATAGCTTCCTGCTCCATGTGATGAGCTTTTACAAACTTCTCTTCATCAGATCCGGAAACCTCTGGGAGGATCAATTCTGGCTCTTCAACCCCAATCAGATCGGCAAAAACTTCAGCATGCTCAAGCTCCTGTTTTCCCAAACGTTTAAAAATTGACACCGTAATCTGAGTTTCAGCTGCATTGGCACAGGCTTTATAGAAAGCAGCATTCTCAATCTCTAAACCCAAAGCCTTCTCAATCAATTCCTTACTCTTCGCCGAAACACTCAATCCATCATAATCAATCCATTCGGCAGCTGCCTTTAAATTTTGGCCAGCTGCACCACAGAACGGACAGCGATCAGGATGACTGCTTCCCATATAAGTCTCTCCACAAATCTGACAACGAAATGGTCTCATTAACAGAACACACTCCTTTAATAATAATAATTGTTACTAATAATATTCTTCATTAACAGATAAAATCCTTTTTTAGCAATCAATTTTTTTAAAATATTTCTACCACATATTTGTCGCTCATCTGCTATGAAGTACTACTTTCATAACGTAAAGTACCGACAGCCCATTATCTTTTTCGAAAGAAACTAAAATCTAATGGATAAACTTTGCATCTTCCAAAAATTATTTGACAATTTGCATCATGCATAACTAACTAGACTTAAAAAAAGCTATACCAGAAGTTGTCAACTACTTCTAGTATAGCCCTTTTCTTGATAGCTATTATTGTTCCACAATCTTCGAAGTACTTTTGACCATGAAGAGAATTCCTGGGTATATTTTAGGCTACCATAATATTTCTGTAATTCTATAGTTGGTTCTCCTTCCGGGAAATAAACGGACATTCCCTGCAAAGCATCCACTTTAAAGGTGTTTACATGTTTAACGCACATTTCCCAGTAAACTATCTCTAAAATATCAGGTAAACGCCCCAACTTATGATTAAAAATAGTTTTCAATTTTCTGACCAGATCTAACAAATCGACATAGTCTCGGTCTGTACACCTACTAACTCCACTAATCAACCACTTGATCTTGACAAAATCTTTTTCTGGCATCTCCAGTACTATGGATGCCAATAGATCAAATATTTCAGCCAATCTAGACAGACCATCTGTTTTAAAACCAGAAAGAGTAGCCCCAGAACCTTCTTTCTGATAAAAATCTCTATAGGCAGAAACAATACATCGTACCACTTCTTCTGGAGATGTACAGGACTTCAAATTCGATAAAAAATAATGATAAGGCCAACCTCTATTGGGAATTTTCTCTTCTGAAACAATCACATATTTACAATATTTTTTGATTTCATACAATAGTTCAAAATTACCCATTAAACACGCATCAAATCCTATGATGTCGTAATAATAACCACACTCTTCTAGTGCCTGGAGTAATTCTCCAGAAGTCAAATAATCATTACTTTCCAGATCATCACATAACCCCTTCCAACCATGTCCATGTCCCCACAGGATAAGTGTCTGATATTTGGATCTATCATAAAAATTGAGCCAATGCAGAAAATCTTTTAACGATTCTGGATCGCCAGTATTAATCTCTCCCAATCTGCTAATAGGAAGCGAGATCATCTGATTTGCGGTTGTCGTAACTCCTTTAATAATCTTATACCTTCTTGTATCTCCCCAGATTTTAGCTGAAGTAAAATAAGGCGTCCGTCGATCTAGCTGAACAAGAATATTTACAAAATCATCACTACCCACCTGTTCCATCTCAATAATATCACGGATACCAGCTCCATCTAAGTCTTCATCACCTGCCATATAAATACCCACCGTCCATTCTAGCATTAAGATCAACCCCTATATTAGAAAATCAAGTAATTCTTCATCCTCTTCCATTATTTCGCAATACATCTGCAGTAACTCTGCAAAAAGTTCTCTACCATTCTGGCAGTTAAAAGCTATCTTTGACGAGCTAATCTGATTGTTAAATAAAATCCGGGCAGGACAGATTGAACATAATCGAATCAACCAGCAGGATTGACAAGTATTATACTCATGTTCTTCCAACAAATCGAGAAAGAGATCTACTTTGTGCCAATCAATTCCCGTCTCTAAATCTCCCAATATTCCAATCCCATTACCATCAACTTTTTCACACAGATAAATCTGTCCTTCACTATCTATAAATAACCTCTCTTCCCCAGGATAGCAAAAGCCAAAAGAGTTTTTAAATATATTTGGGAAAGGTGAAACCTCTAAATTCCTTTTCACAAATTTCTTCAACCCCGGAACAAACAGCGAAAACAAAAAACTTCCACCTCTGTTCCGATAATCACGCCCCCATTGGTGATCACGAATCTTCTCTCTAAATTTAGTCTTCAGCTTATCCCACCCAGGCGCAGTGATTCGCTGTTTACGTGAAATGTTATCATTATACTCCATCATACTCGGAAGTACTCTAATCGGGAATCGCGAGAAAAAATTATCTAATTCCTCAAAATCAAAGGGAGGTGCTAATACTGTGCTAAAACTCAGATTTTGGTTAAAAAAAGCAGGATGATTCTTTTGAAGATAATCTAGCACAGCCATTACATCTCTAAAAGTCCCTGTGTAATCATCTTTCTTAACTCGCATTCGATCATGAACAGCTTCAGGTCCATCAAGGCTTAAAGTAAGAAGAAAATCTTCCTCTACCAGATAATCCAACACTGATGGAATTAACAATGTTCCATTAGAAGTCAAAGTAAACCTTAATCGCTGATAATCTAATTTCCGTTTACTATAACTAACCAATTCTTTAATCAGAGGTAAATTCAAAACAGGTTCACCTCCATAGAACCCAATAATCAGATTCTCACTGTCAGGAGAACAATATCTCGCGAAAAAGTCAATTGCTTTATATCCATTTTGTAAACTCATATTTTTTTTTGAATGTTCTCGAAAAGTTGGATAATCTTTTGAGCAATACAAGCAATATCCACAATGCAAGTTACAATTCTCAGTTACCTCCAGAGCAATAGAAGATAAGCTCAATTCTCTTCTCCGTTCTCCCAGGGATAGTCTAACCTGTTCTGGACGTTTATGTAAAAGAAGACCTTCTTGTTGTGTCCTCCTAATCTTCTCCATTCCTTGAACAATTCGGGCAGTATCAAAATATATGGAATATTTATTTATTATATCTTGATGACTTAATATACCCAAATCTTCGATAATCGTATAAATTACTTCAGGTACTTTTAATATATGATTCGTGTTAACATCATAAAGATAATAACCTTTACTCGTCTGTATTTTCTTTACAAATGGGTTCCTCATCCCCAACCTCCCTAATTATTCAATCTTCATTTTCCCCCAGCCATCAACATAAACATATAGGTTTTTCCCATTATCAAGGGTTACAAAAAAATTAACAGCATACTCATGTGGATCAACTACTACCCTGGTAGGAATTCCGCTAAAAGCTTTCCCTCCAACAATCTCCTGACCTGTATCAAATCTAAGTTTTTTGACATAATGATTATCTTCAACTTGATATAGAATTGCAGGTCCGAGCGAACTTGCTCCCGCCCAAAAGTCTGTTACAGAAGCAGCCAGTTTAATCTCTTTAGTTCCCCAGGTTCCATAGCCAGGTCCTTTACAGGTTAATTGACCATCATTTAGGATAATAGCCCACACAGATTTTTTGTGTCTAGTATTAATGATTTTTGAATTCTTGATCTGCGACATAGTATTTCACCTCTCAATTATACTAAAATGACCAGGATAAGATCAAAGCACTGCTTAAACTTTTATAATTTCTTTAAGAACCGTATCTATAACCAGCAATGCCAGCTGCTCTAGTTATTTCTAGTTCCACATAACAATCACAATTTGAATTACACTCACTACCGCCCTTTGGTGCATTGTCTTCCTTACTTTGCATAAAATTTTTTACAAAAGACTTTACAACTTCCATCTCATTATCTTTACTCATTAATTATACCTCCCATAAATTATTACTTTGATCTTATCCAAATGCTATTATTTTTAGTATAAAGAGATAAACTTAAAAAATTCTAAAAAAGTGAAAGCACCTGTTTTCACTTTTTTAAGCACTCTTGGCAATTAACATTTTTTAAATCTAGTTATACTTTAATTGATTAATAGTTATTTTTTACAATATGAAGGAGGTTTTTCCTAGTCCTTTGAAGAATATATGTTATATCTGATAAATGTAACAAAAATATAAGTGAGGTGATCTCATGCATAAACAAATTTTATTGGTAGTACTCCAATTTACTAACAATAATTCTCCCAGTGACCGAATTTTTGAACATCTAGGTGTTGGATATATAGCAGCTTATCTCCGTCAACATGGCTATTCAGTGAAAATTGTTGATCAAAATTTATTGCAGCAGAACTTAGATGGCATTATCCAAAAAGTTATTACCGAAAGACCATTTTTAGTTGGCATTGCCTGCTATCAAAGTGCTTTCACTGTTTTACAAGAATTCGCCCGGACAGTCAAAAAATCTCTTCCGGAAATCCATTTAGCAATGGGAGGAGTTTTTGCAACTAATAGTTATCAGAATATTTTTCGAGAGATTCCAGAATTGGATTCAATTATTTTAGGTGATGGAGAAGAGACTTTCACAAACCTGGCAGATGCGCTCTTAAACGATGAAAATTGGCAAACTATCTCCCATCTTACCTACCCTGATGATCCTGCACATCTTACCAAATCTCCAAAATATGATACTGACATAACCACTCTTCCAGATCCTGCAAGAGACACACTACCAGTTGTTATCGAACGCAGCTTATTTCCCACAATCTCCGCCAGTAGAGGTTGTTATGGTAATTGCTCCTATTGCTCAATTACTATCCAAAATCGCAAGCGTAGATGCCGGGAGATGATTTCTGTTATTGATGAGATGGAACGACTTTTTAAAGATTATCGGGCAGATTACTTTTACTTTATTGATGATACCTTCATCGGAGGTAGTAAAAAAGATTATCAAAGAATTGAAGAGTTTGCCAGAGAATTGGAACAGCGTAAATTACCTTTTCAATTCTCGATAGAGTGTCGAGCCAATGAAGTAGACGCAATTCTACTAAGAAAGTTACAGAAAATCGGCTTATACTCTGTTTTCTTAGGATTGGAATCAGGTTATCAACCTACTTTAGATATGTTTAGAAAAGGGATTACTGTTGAACAGAACATAACTGCTGTAAAAACTCTCAATGAATTAGGGATTAGATACAATATTGGATTTATCATGTTCCATCCATTTACAACTTTACAGGAAGTAGAAGCTAATCTTAACTTTTTGATGCATACCGAGCAGAAAAATTTTCTGGACAGCCTACACCGTACTTTAATGGTCTTCAACAATGCTCCAATTGCCGATCAGTTAGCTCAAGAAGGCATCACCTGTCAACCATGGTACGACACAGCAGTACCCTTTCTCCACACTGAGATTCAGCCATTATACAACTTTGTCGAAGAGTTTACTGCCGGAATTAAGCCAGGAATTAATCAACTAGCAGTTCATTTTAGTCAAAGTAATGATCAGAATGAGAAAACACAAATTGCCAGACTTCACTCCACTCTATGTTCAACCTATGTAAATGCTCTATATCAATACACTCAACTTGCTGACGAAAATTTTCTTAAAGAGAAGATGGATGAACTGCGTGATCATTATTCTAGTGTAACACAAGATCTAGGACTTAAGATCAGCTAAATTTTTTCACTTTGGAGATGAGGGGAATAAAACAATCTAAATCACATAAGGAGGTGAATTTAATGATTAATAAATACTGGAATTTAGAAGAATATAATTTTGGTGAATTGGCTAGTGCTGTTGCACCTGCTAAACCATATAGTGCTGCAACTATTGATGATCCATCTTTTCCACAAAGATAATTATCTTTGGTAAGGGATAAACATTTGAACAAATTTTAGAGTTTTACCTTTTATCCCTCATCTCCAATAAATTTTTATTATAGAATATAAGGAGGGTTAATAATGAAATTTTACCCTGATACAGCTGTCTGGGAGCTGACAAATGCCTGTAATGCCAACTGCATTCACTGTGGTTCCAGATCAGGTACACCACGTCCCAATGAGATGACAGAAACAGAAGCACTTCAATTATGTGATGATTTGAAAACCTTAGGTTGTAAACGAATCACCCTGATTGGTGGAGAAATATTTTTGAGCCCATACTGGGAAAAAGTTGCCCAACGCCTGGTTAACAATGGCATCAGAGTTGCTCCTTTAACTAATGGGATCATGATCAATCAGAAGACACTGGATAGACTAAAAAAAGCTGGAATAGATAACATATCTGTCAGTATTGACGGATTAGCTAAAACCCACGATTATATCCGGGGAATGCCGGGAATCTTTGATCAGGCTATGAAAGCTATACACCTGGCTAAACAACAGGGATTTCTGGTGGGAATAAATACTACAGTCACGGCGTTAAACTTACACGAATTACCCGCGTTGCATGACTACCTTGTTGAGGAAGATTTAGGTTTGTGGCAGATTCAAATCGTCGAAGATATGGGAAATGTAAATGAGAATCAACAACTGCAGATTGATGTAGAAAAATTCTATCAACTGGCCAAATACATGGTTCAATTCCGCCAGCAAAAACGGATTAAAATAATAACCTGTCATAATATCGGCTGGTTTACTTCTTTCGAACCACTCCTTAGAGATGAACCATTTACGGGCTGCGTCGCTGGCAGATATGCTGTAGGAATTGAGTCCAATGGCAATGTCCGGGGATGTCTTTCAATCATGGGTGATCCGGAAGCCAATGTAGAAGGTAATGTCAAAGAACGTTCTCTGATCGATATCTGGAATGACCCCACCAGTTTTACAGCTTTCCGTGATCGTAAAGTTGAAGATCTAACAGGCTTCTGTGCACAATGCGAATACCGAAAACTCTGTCGTGGAGGATGTTCTTCCGTAGCATATTCGTTGATCAAAAAGTTTACTGAAAATCCACTATGTTTACACAAATACGAAGTAGAACAGGGAATTAGTTGGGAAGGATAAACCACAAAAAGACAATCTTTATCTCCAATAAGCTTTATGGAGGTAAGGATTGTCTTTTTTATGTAAATACTTAACTTTTTGCAACATTCCAGAAGGAAAGTCTCCCGGTCTCTATCGATAAGAATATAAATAACTAAATAGTGTTCACTTCAGTGGAGGTACAAACTCCCTTTTGAAGTCGGTAAACTTAAGGCATTAACAACCTACTGTTGATCCGACTTTAACATATATCTCGCCAGGTAAGAATGTGTATTTCTTTTGGTAAATCTCCACCTTCCACACAACAGGCTAATTTATATTCAGAACTGAATTCGTAGAGGCGGTATTGCCAATCTCGTAAACTCTGCGAAAAAAAATCAATCTGCCCGCGCACGACTCTAAACCAAAAAGAATCCAACGGAATCGAGACACCTTTACCTTCTGCTTTTATATAACTTTCCTTTAAAGTCCACAAAATGAAGAAATATTCATATCTCTTCTCAAGGGGCAATGACCTTAGATCCTGCACTTCTATTGGTGCGAAAAAATGTTCTGCTATGGCAAGATCAATATTCTGAATTCTTTCAACATCAACACCGATAACCCGGTCACTAATCCCCAGGGCAATCCAATCTCCGGAATGAGAGATATTAAAAAAAATATCTTTACCTGGCAGTGTTGGTTTACCATAATAGTCAAAATTATATCGAATATCCTCCCGTTTCACACCTAGCTCTTTTGTGAGAAAGTAACTGGCTGCACAATAACCTAATAGTGTGCGTTGAGCATCCTGCCAATGGTGAAAGGCATCCAACCTCTCTCTTTTTTCAGGTGGGATGAAAGGCATTAATCTGGTCTTTTCAGCATTACTCAATTGTTCACCCAATTTGATCATATATAATTGAGAAGTAATTCCCATTGCCCTATCCCCCTATTTACCGATATCTGTCTTTTGTGTCTACCAGCAAATTCTCCATAAAAAAATCTGTTCCCATAGACCAAAATCTAACTTTCCATTAGTTATGGCCACAACCACTTCTCTTCCTAGTAATAGTACATTTCAATATAGAAGTATATAGTTGACGGAATTTCATCGGAAATTTCGTTAAATAAAATTATTTACACAAATAATTCTCATCGCCGCATTCTCTAACAATTCGCTTTCTCTATTCGGCAACTTTTAGATCAATTGTTCCGACTCCACCTTTAACTGTTAAATATATAGTATTAGCTGATCGGCCATATATATCATTAACATAAAAATCACCATCTTTTCTTAAACCCGTCTTTTCAATAGAGCCAATTATATCACTTACAATTACACGTACCCCTGTATCCTTAGGTAAAACAATTGTGGCAGAGCCTACACCACCTGAAATAACTGCAGATAAATCTTGTCTCCATTCTCCCACTAGATTTACAGTTGCTTCCCCGGCTCCCAATTTCAAATCTAATGTTTTTAAATTTAGATTACCTAAATTAGCCTGACATTGACCCGCACTTAAGCTTATCTTCATATCCATTTCTATATCATTATTAAAATTTAAATCCCACTCATAAACAAGTACAACTGGATTTTGTTCAAAAGCTGAAGGTTGTACTATTGTCAGTAAATCTTTATCTTCACCTTCAATATAATTCACTATAGGTTTCCATTCTTTATTATTATAAAAGAAGTCTGCATCTAATAGATTGCTTGAGTTATCTGAAATTGATAACACTCCTGCACCCATTTTAATCTCAACATCTGCTTTCTCTGCATTTAATTCCATAGATTCTGTCGTTTTTATAACATCACCCACCTCTGTAACACAACCTGTAATCAGAAACATTAACAAAAGTAATACGAAACTAAACTTTAATTTTACATTCATTCATAATCACTCCTTTTTTAATTTGTTATTTAAATTTAAATTAATTTAATCCAGCAATTACTTTTTAAAATTTTCATTTTTCCTCTCTTGCTCTTTATATACTATTATACAACATTTTACCAAATATGTCACTATCAATTTTGAAAAAGAGCTAATTTGGTATGCCTTTATTTAACATCTTCATCCCCTCTTAACCTTTATTATTAGATTAAGAGGAGCAACAATTTATCTTAAAATAATATCTTTGTACCTAAATTGACAGAGAACCTTTCTCCCCATAGAGTTGCTTCTGTGAACTTGCCCCCAAGGTTGCCGTTTAAGTCTAAACTAATAATCAATCCCGATAAGGGACTATAGCTTATTCCACTCGCAACAATTGCTGACTTATCAATTAAGTTGACGATTCCATTAAGATTTATTTTTGCATCTGAAATAATAAACCTGTCAATGGAACCGGATAATGCTAAGTAGTACTTTGCAGTTTCAAAATGTTTATATACTTTTGTTATAAAATCCTCCTTAATATTGTAGTCGCCATATTCTTCGATTCTTTTGAAAATATTTTTATCATAGCCATTATAATTGTAATATAACTCGCCAGTCAAATTTATCCTATTGCGAATATTGTTATGGTCAAACAATTGTGAAAAACCTAAACTTAATCTGGGAGTCCATCCATCTTCCTTCTTTAAATCCAAGCTATCATAATCTAGTGTATAATAGTTGTCTCCATTTGATAAAGCAAGCTCACCTCTAATATCTATTGTACCTAGACGACTAGAAAAATCCAGACCATAAACAGCCTGATAACTCTCCTTACCCCAGAAAGATAATCCTATCTCTGTCTTGTCATATAAAAACTCATATTTTGCTGCTACTGAGATATCTTTGATCAGATCCAGGCTATCCATATCAACAAAGAAATATAAGTTCTTTTCAGCACCATTGGGAATATGTATTCGAATACCCTTAGTTCCTTCCCATACCTTATCCATATCAGTAAAGCTCTTTTTGTCTACACTAATCATATCTACTGGATTCCATATATAATTCCTTCCCCAAACTAACATCTGTTTACCTGTTCTAATATATACTTTATTATTTATATTAGTATCCAAAAAGAGCTCATTAACCCCAAAAATATCTTCATTATCACTCTCGGAAGATGATTCTCCAGCCTCAATACTCGCAAATCCCCTAACCCCATCTTGTAACCTAATATCATAGAAAAGATTGATCTTGACCTGTTTATTTAATCTATGCTCATCTTCTTCTATAGAGTCACCAGACTGGCTTAAATACCAGTCTCTAGAAGTTGAATAGCTATAATAGATAATCTGAGATGCTATTTCACCTGAAACCCCAATCCTATTTTCTTGTAACTCTTTCCCTATGTCAGGATTGATTAAAATATCCCCATCAGCTATCTCTTCTTCAAAAACAAACTCTGCGATCGCCACATTCTCCATACTTACTATGGTAAATAATAATAATAGCATCAAAATTATATGTTTTCCCATTTAAAACACCTCATCTACTCAGACTTTCTAGATATGCTCTAGTAAAAATATAGTCGTCAATCAGCTCTAGAGAGATTCCTTCAAATTCGATTATGGTTCTATGATCTTCTTCAAATTCGTCTACAATAACATTTTTAATACATAAATATTTGTCTTCAATCTTCACATACTTTAAGAAGTAAACTGTTTCCATCAATATTCCATTTAATGAATAATACTCGATCATTAGCGGTAGATAATTATCTTGTCTTACCCAATAGGTTCTTGTGGGATATGCAACATCTGGAAGTAATGCTTCTACTTGAAATTTATATACTGGTATCTCTCCTATAAGTGCTTCCTCAATTTTTTCTTGACCCAAATCATCTAATACCGGTCTATATATTTCATTTAGTTGATTATTTTCAAAATCTTCAGCTGAAGCGTTAGTTCCAAGAATACTTTCACTTCTATTTACATGCTGAAACATTCTGGTATTTCTCCTATACATCCAAATATTATCACCTATTCGTAGATAACCATTATCTCTTTCCACTTCAGGACTAATCATAACAATCAAAAAAGCATTATCTTGATTTCTTTGATAATAATTTGATTTAAACACTTTTATTCCTTGATTAGGTTTTTGTTCTGTAAAGGTTACGCTCGCAGTCATATCACTCTCCAGGCGAATCTTATTATCTATCTCTACTAATATATCCTCAATATTGGGCATAGCGAATACTGAATGCGTAAAGAAAAGCAACAAAACCACTATTTGGATGCAGATTAATTTTTTCATTATATTTTCACCTCTCTAAATAATTTTCTTTACTTAGTTTTCCAAAAAACACTTTTACCTCACTCTAATTTCTCAGTGCTTCTACAACTGGAAGTTTAGCAGCATATTTCGCAGGGAAATAAGCTGTAATTCCTGAAATAAATAATATTAACATCAAATTTGTTATTATCTGTTTCAGATCTATGATAAAATTTAACCTCTTATTCTTCAAGATCATACTTAAAAAATTATTCAACTCGAACTCAAGTCCCCCCAATATTTGTAACACTATTATCGCCAATAGAATCCCAGCAATACTAGATATCAAAGTCAAAAACAAAGTTTCTAAGACAAAGATTTTTTTTACATCATTTTTCTGTAAACCTATTGCTCTGATAGTACCTATCTCAGGAGTTCTCTCTTTAATTGACATTCTTAAAGTGTTAATGACCCCAATTAATATAATCAAGAACAATATCAAAATAACTATCATAGTAATCAAATTCAAAACTTCCTCTATAGTTAAAATACTACTTGCTCCTTCATACATTGTTGAAACATCTATTCTTTTTTGATTTGTTTTAATTCGACTCTCTTCAATATATTTTTGCTGTAACTCCTGGTTATTTGAACTTCTTTCTAGTAATTTCCATTCCTTGGCTAACGCATTATACATTGAGCTATCTTCTTCAATGTAATTCCAGTAATCTTCTTTAGGTACGAATCTATAATATGTATTAAATATCCCTTCTCCATTTACCAAAAGTACATCTTTGGCTAATTCTGTATCAGAATCATAAATCGCATTTAACGTAAAACTTTCTTGATGTTCACCACTATATTTAGAATCATAACTATAATAAAATTCATCTCCAACATTTAAATTTAACTTATCAGCCACATCCTTACTAAGTAACACACCTTTTTCACTTAACGCTGTTTCCACATCTCCACTTATAATGTTTATATTACTTAATAATGTATCCTTTGATTTAGCATCATTATTATAAGCTAATAGTTGTACCTGATCATTTGCTATATTTCCTTTAATAGAAATAAGTCCAGGTTTTAAGTTTTCGTGTAAAATATCTGCGTATTTTTTAGCATTTACCTTTGGATCTCTTAAAAAAATTTGCAAACTAGCTGATTCCCACGATTGATATCCAAATAGGTCTCTAGCCTTTTCGTTATCCAGAAAAACTGCAATATCCATAAAGGTATTATTAGGTCTTGCAATAGCTACAACTGTTAATGCCACTGCTTGAATCTGCCCTGTAACCATTGGTAACCTTACCCTAATCGAATCATTAACACTAACATTTAACGCTTTTGCCTTCTGAGCTGATATAATTACAGGATAATTAATATCCTCACTCAAAAAATTATCAAAATTTCCGTTAATAATGGTAAAGTATTCATTAAAGAGTTGTTGCTGTTCTTCAGTTTTAAAGTTAACACCAACTATATTAACATCTTCAATCGTATTATTACCAACAGCCCTTACATAAGCAAACAATTCTTCATCTATACTAACCAAATCCTTATCATCTATAGATTGATTTATAATTTCTTCAACCATAAATCTATCACTTATCAGAAAACGATTCAAAGTACTGCCAGACATCCCTTTTACAACTAAATGACCTGATACATAAGTAACTACATCATTGAATAGTACATCTACCATACCATTGGAAAAAGAAGTGGCTATAACTAGAATCATCATTCCAAAACCTATACTAATACCCAAAAAAATATTTCTTTTCTTCTGTCTTACCAAATTTCTTAAGCTCAACTTCAATAATAATTTCAATATCTTCACCTCCAGAATTAAAAAACACAACTGTTTAATTTCTTTTTATTGCATCTAATGGTACGATCTTAGAAACTATATTCAATGGATGTATTACAGATAATAGAGTAACAACCAATAATCCTAACGCTACTAATAAGAAATCCATTCCTGTAAACATGGGGTTAAACTTAGTGCCTCCATATACAATCTCTACCCATTCATTAGTAGTTGTAATATCTGCAAGTTTAATTAGATTAACTACAATTATACCCAGCAAAATGCCTATACCGCCGAAGAAAAAGGATAAAAATCCCGTTTCGGAAATATACATATTCTTCAAAAAGCTTTTTCTGCTACCTATTGCTCTCATCATCGCAATTTCTGATGTTCTTTCAATAGTAGCCATACTTAAGGTATTCATTATCATTATTATCGCGACAAAAAATAGACACATTATAAATAAATTTAATGCTCCTTTTATCAAAATCGCAATACTTCCAACAAATCCAATAGCAGATTGCCAACTAACTGCTCGCACATTTAAATTTTCTGCTTCAAATATATTATTCAATTTAGTTATTGTCTCATTTAACGATATATCAGTAGCTTTTCGAATAAAAACTAAATTAAAAACTCCAGAATCGATATCAACTATATGATCTTCATTAATTACTTCTGTAGGTACTTCGTTAACTACTTCCTCTTCAGCACTATACTCTTCAACCACATCATCCATAAAATAAAAATCAAAATTTCTTCCACTTAATAGTGCTTTTGTTTCTTCAGGTATTTCTACTAATTTATCTCTTCCTGTTACATAATGATGGGCTTCTCGAAAGGATTCAATATCAATAAGAGCATAATTACCCCAGATTTTATTTAATGCATTATAGTCGATAACCCCTATGACGGGAACTTTAATATCCACAACAGAATTAGTGTCACTCATTCCCATTATAATTAATTCATGCCGAAGACCAACATTTCCTGAACTTTCATTACCTACCTCTAATACTTTTTCATTACCCTTTTCATCAGAAGTGACCCAAAAATTCATAAAATTATAGATTTTTGTCCTGGATTCACTAGGTAACAACATGCCTCTTTCACCTTTTGACAATCCTCTACCTTCAACAACCTTGAAATTATCTGGAAAAAAACTTTGATATTTTTTGATATCAACACCTAAAAACATCTGATAATGCATAGATGCTTCTTCATCTAATATAACCATTGTTCCACCAGTCAAAGGCAGATAATCCGCCACAGCATTTTCTTCATCAAGTATTTCTTCGATTTTTTCATAATCTGCTAGAATTTCGAGATTTTTACCGGCTGTCAAGTCAAGTAAAATATCATCATCTTCTTGACTATCGGATATTAGAACAATATCACCTGTAAATGTATTTACTATATTTTCAAACAAACCAAACTCCATACCAGAAATAACTGAATTACCTATCGTCATTAAAAATGCTCCAACAAACAATATTAGACCTATGACTAAAGACCTACCTTTATGTCTCCATATATTTCTCCAGGCTATTTTGAAAACTAATTTCATTTTAAGCATCATTCCTTTCGCTGTGCTCAAGGCACAAAATTCAATGAAAGTATCATATCTCTAAAAACTATGTTTTGGGCTACAATATTATTTTAGAACAAGCAGATACATTACTCTGTGGGTAAAGTATCCCACTGAGAAAGCAAATATCGGCATTGGTTTAAATTGAAATCGATTCAAGACAACTCAGGGTCAAAGAGCGACGTTTGCATCAATCCAACCTATACACCAAAAGCCTTAAGTGTTTCGTTTCCGCTTTCCAGGAATCAATCCCTGGATAATCAGTCCACCAGGTAAAAGTTATTGTCTGGAGCATTTAAGAAGATATTTAGTTAATGGCATAATTATACAAATTTATGTATAAAAAACTGATAGTCCAATATGGAAAATTAATAAGCAGTTTTTAGCAAAAAGTGGGTTCTTTCCAAAGTTAAGTAGATACTTTTCCTTTTCGCTCTATACAGTACTTCATTAATGGTAAAAATGAGCTGTAGCTGATCATTTTTAACCCTAATAATTGCAAAAAGTACTCTAAAAACAGTTGCTTAAACTAATCGTGGAAAGAACCCAAAAGTACTTGGCACTGACAACTGGAAGGTAAGTTGTTTGTGCAGTTTTACTATTGCTACCCGAGTTATAAGAATTCCGTTTATTAATTTCAATAAAATATTAGTGTGACAGAAAGTACTAAATCTTGTATATAGCAAAAAGTTAATATTTGCTTTGCCCCATCTAAATCATATTAATCTACCATCTCTAATCTTGATAATATTTTTTGCATATTTAATAACTTCTGGATCATGAGTCGAAAAAATAAAAGTTGTCTTTTTCTTGTCATTTAAGTCTTTCATCAATTGTAAGATAGATTCACTTGTTTCAGAATCAAGGTTAGCCGTAGGTTCATCTGCCAATACAATGGCTGGATCACCGGCTAAGGCTCTCGCAATAGATACCCTTTGCCTTTGTCCTCCAGATAACTCTGCAGGTCTATGTTTGATATAATCACTTAAACCGACTTCTTCTATTAGCCTTTCTACTCTATCATTAATTTCTTCTTTTTTATATTTTTTCATAAGTAATAATGGGAACTCTACATTTTCTTTAACATTTAGAACCGGAATAAGATTAAAATTTTGGAATATAAATCCAACATTAAATAATCTTATATCGGTAATCTGTTTATCTTTCAGTTCACTAAGCTCTTGATCCTGAATTTTCACAATTCCCGTTGTTGGAGTATCAATACACCCAATAATATTTAGTAACGTTGTTTTACCACTTCCTGAAGGACCTACAATTGATATAAAATCACCTTTATCTATTTTTAAATTTACTCCTTTTAGAGCAGGAACTTTAGTCTTTCCTAATGAGTATTCTTTTGTAATATTTTTCGCCTCTATAAATGCCAATAGTCTCTCCCCTTTCTTTATAATAGGTATTCATTATAATTTGGCAACACCCCGTTCAACTCTGCCAGTACACTAACTCATATTTTATGTTTCTTTAGGTATACGAGAAAGAATAATTATTTTTAAACAAATATAAACAACTGCCGCAATTAATATACCTATAATAAACCATAAACCCAACCCCAGCACCGTTTCATATCCTAAAGCAATCTTAATAATGCCATGAATAATATAAGCAAATAAAATTGCTACTAAACTATTAACAATCCATAGGAGTCGTGCAACTAAAGTACGAATTTGTTCTAACCGCTTACCGCCAAGTTTTTCTCTTTTTTCTGGAGAATATCTCAAAACCGTTCCAGCATCTTTAGGAGCAATGATAAGAAAATAGTTGATTAATGAATTTTGTAAATATAACCATAAACTTACTATAGGAAGAAAAATTAATATACCTCTTCCGGTCCAATCAACTGGCATACCTACTGCGTTAAAATATTTTGGAATTATGTCAGGAATCTCTCCATAATAATAAACAGAGTACACAATTGAAAATAACACCACACCAAAAGGAATAATTTCAAGCCAGGGACTATAACATTTTGCGACCTTCTTTAACATAAAATTCACCTCATTCTATTTTATAACTAACCTTCATTTATTATATAGCATCTTTCCTATTTAGTCAACAACAAGCAAATGCTATATTTTTTTCTAATAATATCAAATGATTGGAGAAAACTATAAATAGCAGAGCAGCCCAGCCCACTAAGTGTTTTAAGTATCTTATGTAGAGAAAACAGACTAAAGTTAGTGGGCTTTACACAGAATTTTTATAATCCTATTGTTACGCCACTTTTAATCATAACTTTTACACATATCATTCCCAAGTCCATAGTTTTATGGTAAGTGCAGAAGTACTAATCAAAAAAGCAAGTAAAACTAAAATATTTGAATACATACTATATTCACCAATACCTAATATTACTTGTCTTAATGCATCACCCAAGTAAGATAGCGGCATAATAGTTACGATTGGTTTTAAGTATCCAGGCATAATTTCCACAGGAATAAAAATACCTGATAAAAATACCATTAATAAAGTTGCTATCTGAATGACAATATTTCCGGCAGCAGCAGTCTTGACGATTGTAATCAAAAAATATCCAAGACTCGAGAATGTTAAGACACCTAACATAACAATAAGAATGAGATAGAATACATTACCAGCAATTGTTACACCAAACACAAAGGAAGCGATTATAGAAACTAAGGCAAGTTGTACTAAAGCAACTAGTAATCTTAAAGCTAATTCACTGCTTAATAAAGAAATTCTTGATAAAGGAGTTATACTTAACCCCCGTAAAACATTTTTTTCTTTTAAGTTTAAAAATTCTAATGAAGCAAATAGCCCCAATTGCATCAGTGCAAGAGCCAGTACCCCTGGGAGCATATAATTAAAAGTACTTATCTTTTCGGTTTCGTTAACGCTCGTTTGTGTAATGTTAATCTTTCTGTCACTTCCCATTAATTGATCCTCTATTACCACAAATAGTTGCCTTATATATGCTAACACATTCAAATCGCTATCCATATCATACAACACCTGTATCTCATAGCTATTTTCTTCTGTAAGTTCATGATAACTCACATTCGGTAGTTTTAAAACTACATCTCGATCACCATTTTTTAAAGCTTTTAACTCTTCAACCTCATTATCGCTGTAAACTACAACTCCACCTGTATCACTTAGATTATCAAGTATGATTTGATGCATATCATTATCTGATGCAATTATACCTATATTAAGTACACTACTAGCCTCATCACTACCTCCAAAAACTATTGAAAATATGAATATCAATATGACTGGAAATAGCATTGTGACAAATAAAGTTCCACTATCTCTAATATATTCTCTTAAGTTTGCTATAAACAACTTTTTAAATCCCTTCATTTTCTATCCCCCTCCCAGTAATTTTTAAAAATAAATCCTCTATAGTTGCTTTTCTAAACTGTAAATTATCTATTGTTTTCCCAGATTTCCTACTGTATTGCATTAACTCCATCATAGTTGATGTGCTGTTATCTGTGTACAAGATAATGTTTTTTCTATCTTGATTATAATTAAGTTCAACAACTCCATCTATCTTTTTTAGCTTTTCAATATCATCTGTTTCGAAATCTTTAGCAATGAATTCTATACTTTTACCACCAAAATATTGATTTAATAGCTCATTTGGACTTCCCTGGGCTATCGTCTTTCCATTGTCGATGATTAACAGGTCATCACATAAAATTTCTGCCTCATCCATAAAATGAGTAGTTAAGAAAATTATCTTGCCCATATCTTTCAATCTTAAAATGGCTTCCCATAACTTTCTCCTTGCCTTAGGGTCAAGACCTGTAGTAGGTTCATCTAATAGAATAATATCTCCATTACTTATCATTGCTAAAGCAACTGCTACTCTATGAGCTTGGCCTCCAGATAGAGTTAGTATTCTAGCATTCATTTTGTCTGTTAAACCAATCATATCGATTACATTTTCAACCCCTAAAGGGTTATTATAAAAACTAGCAAACAATTCCAATATCTCTTTTACTGTCAATCGAGCAAAATATGCAGAAAATTGGAGCTGTATTCCTATCCTTTTTTTCAGTTTATCTGCTTCTTTAGCAGGATCATATCCTAAAATCTCTACAGTGCCGGCATTTCTCTCTTTTAGGCCGGTTAACATTTCAATTGTAGTAGTCTTACCTGCACCATTAGGGCCTAACATCCCAAATATCATGCCCATTTCTACTTCAAATGACAGACCATCAACTACTTTTACATCGCCATATTTTTTTTCTAAACCCTCTACTTTAATACCTTGTTTTACCATTGCAGTAATCATCCTCCTTTTTCGGATGTCTTTTTAGTATCATTATAGGTTACAACTCGAATCTGCTAATCATTTCAATATATTTTGAATTATCTTTACATTATCTCCTAGATATTCATCAAACAACATAGCATTATGTTCTCCTGATCCCATATAAGTTAAATAATTTCCATTTATCACCTCATTCCAATCTTCTGCTTCTTCAATAGTCTTATCAGAAGCAGATATAAAATGTAAGTCAGCATTAACTTTTTTTGTAACATGCGAACTTCTAACATGTTTATAATAGCTTTTGCTTCTTTCTACTATTACATCAGATACGTAAACAAGTTCACTATGTTCAGCCAGATAATCATTCAATCTTTCTTCAAAATCCAATAAATCTTCCTCTGATAGGTCAGTGTTTTTATTTCTATAAGTATCAAGTAATATTATATCTGATACCTTATAACCCTGTCTTTCTAATTCCTCTCCTACTGCAAAGGCTAGATTTCCACCGGCAGAATGGCCAAGTAAAATATAAGGCTCTTCTTTTTGAATTTCAACTATCTCCTTTATATACTTTTGGATTATATCTTGCGAATCAATATAATTAAAAGCGTAAATAGAGTAATCCTCAATCAAAGTAGCCATTTCTCTAAAAATCACACCATAGCCTGGTATGCCAGGAAAGCAAAATACATTCTTCGATTTAAGGTCATTTAATAAAACTGCGCCTTCATCATGATCTTCATCAGTAGAATTATAAATAATCATCGGAGCGAGCTCTTTAATTCTCGATGCTTTAAAGGCTTGTGTCAAGGAAATTTCAACATCTAATTCTTCTCTTATCTTTGCAACAATTTTTAACAAAATTAAAGAGTTCCCTCCCAATTCAAAAAAGCTATCATTAATACCTATTTTCTCTATTCCTAATATATCTTCCCACATTTTTACTAATTTTTTTTCTATTTCATTTCTGGGAGCTACATATTCTACCCCTGTATCTATTTTGCCTTCTATTTTTGGTAATGCTTTAATGTTCAACTTCCCATTAGATGTTAAAGGTATCTTTTCTATTGGTATAAAATAAGATGGAATCATATATTCCGGTAACTCCTTTAATAAGTAATCTCTTACATCTGTTATACTGAAATCCTGTTCAAAAACTAAGTATGCTACCAAATACTTGTTTATGTCATCTCCCTTCGGAACCACAACTGCCTCTTTGATATTCTTATGCCTTACCAGATAATTTTCTATTTCGTCTGTCTCTATTCGAAAACCCCTTATTTTCACCTGTTTATCTGTTCTGCCTAAATACTCAATGTTCCCATCAGGTAACCATCTTGCTAAGTCACCAGTTTTATATAGTTTTCCTTCGCCAAAAGGATTATCTATAAACTTCTCTGCTGTTAATTCTGGACGTTTGAGATATCCTTTTGCTAATCCGTCTCCTGCTATACATAACTCACCTGGAACTCCTATCGGTTGTAATTGGTGGCTAGTGTTGATTATATAAATTTTTGTATTCAATAAAGGCTTCCCGATTGATATATCAGCATTTGTTATTTCCGTTAATGTAGACCAGACTGTAGCTTCTGCAGGTCCATACATGTTGATTAATTTTATTTGTGGATACTTTTCTCTCCATTGTTCCAAACGGTGATTACTTAATGCCTCGCCTCCTGATATAACATATTTTACTTTTAAATCTTTCTTCTTATTTCTCAACTTTTCTTCAATTAATGAATATAATGCAGATGGTGTTTGATTGACTACCGTCACTTCCTTATCTTCAAGTAATTGTAAGAATAAACTTGTATCTCTGGCTGTGTCTTTTGATACTATAATCAACTTACAACCGTTTAATAATGCTCCATACATCTCCCATACTGAAAAATCAAAACAAAATGAATGGAACATTGTCCAAACATCTTTCGTATTAAAATTACAAACGTCTCCGACTTTAAAAAATAATTTAACAACATTTTGATGCTCAATCATTACTCCCTTTGGATTACCTGTGGTTCCAGAAGTATAAATAATATAGGCTAAATCATTAACACTATTTATATTTTCCAAATTGCTGCCATCAATATTGTAAAAATTTTCCTCATCCAGATAAATTACACTACTCTTATTCTCTTGCAAACTATATAAAATATTTCTATATTTGCTCTTTGTCAGTAATATATGTGCTTCACTATCTTCAAGCATAAAATCAATTCGATTGGAAGGATATTCTGGATCTATAGGTAGATATGTACCCCCAGCTTTTAGAATTGCTATAATTCCTATTATCATTTCTAAAGACCTATCTACCAATATACCCACTATCTTTTCTGAAGTTACCCCTTCTTGCCTCAATTTTCTCGCCAATTGATTGGATTTTCTATTTAACTCTTTATATGTTAATTTTTCTTCTTCACATTCCACTGCTATCTTATTTGGTACCTTTTCAACATATTTTTCAAATACTTGATGAATCGTTTCAATTTTCGGATACTTTACTTTAGTATCATTAAATTCATTCAAAATCTTTTCTCTTTCTGCTTTAGTTAGTATTTCAATTTCTGAAATCGTTATATCTACATTATGGATTATTTGTTTTATTATTTCAACAATATGATTACTGAGTCCTTCAATTGTTTGTTTTTTAAATAATTTAGTAGCATATTCCAATTGGAATATTATTTTATTCTCTATCTCAGTTCCTTCGAAGATTAAATCCAATTTTGATATGTTATAATCAGCTTGGTAAGGACTAAACTTTAACTTATCTATTTCAAGTTCAGTAGATTCATTATTCTGTAATAGAAACATAGTATCAAATAATGGATTACGGCTAAGATCCCGTTTTAGATTAATCTTGTTAATTAATTCCTCAAATTGATAATCCTGATTTTCATACGCAGCTAAAGTGTTAGCCTTTAATTCTATTAAGAAATCTCTAAATCTTTTCTCTTGTTGAGGATAATTTCTCATAGCAAGGTAATTTACAAACATACCAATGATATTTTCTAAATCTGCATGTTTCCTTCCAGCGATCGCAGTTCCAACTATTATATCCTCTTTACCTGTATGTTTAGCCAATAATATGTTGTAAACAGCCAATAAGATCATGTAAAGAGTGGTTCTTGTCTCTTTACAAATATTTTTTAAAGAGCCTGTCAGATGTTCATCTAACTCAAATATTACCCTGTCTCCTTCAAAGCTTTGTACTTTGGGTCTAGGATGATCTGTTGCTAAGTTTAACACTGGTATCTCCCCTGAAAATATATCCAACCAGTATTTTTCTTGTTCCTGCATTATTCCCTTGTCAAATAACTCCTTCTGCCAAACTGCAAAGTCTGAGTATTGAACATTAAGCTCTTTTAATTGTTTGCCCTGGTATAGTTCGATAAAATCTTTAGTTATGATATTCATAGAGGCTCCATCAGATATAATATGGTGAATATCAAATAAAAAGATATGTTCATCTTCCGATATTTTTAAAAGATTTACCCTCATCAAAGGTGCTGTGCTTAAATCAAATGGTCTTATAAAACCTTTTACTATCTCATCTAAATTATCTCTTCCCACTTCTGCATATTTAACACGAAAATCTAATTCTTCATAATCATGTATACTTTGAACAGGCTCTCCATCTATAAATTTAAAAGAAGTTCTTAGAGATTGATGCCTCTTCACTAGTTCTGCGAAGGCTTTAATAAACTTATCTCTGTCTAACCTACCTTCAATCTGCATAATCCTTGGCATATTATAACTAATCTCTGCATTTTGCAATTGGTTTACTATAAAAACTCTTTTTTGAGCAGAAGTTACAGGATAATATCTTAGTTTATCTGCTTTTTTGATTACATTAAGATGATTATCAGATGTTAATTTTTCTGATAACAGATTAGAAATTTCATTAATGTCCTGATTATTTAACAGATCTGCCATAGTCAATTTTGTTCTTAAGCTTTTATTTAAATAATTAACTATTTTTGCTGAAATTATTGAATCTACACCTAAGTCATAAATATTATCGTAAATATTTATTTCTTCATAGTCCAATACAGCAGCAAATACAGTGGCAACTTTTTTTTCAATATCAGAATACTCATTATCTTCTCTACCTTTAAGTTTCACGTTAATTGTAGTATAAAAATCTTCATTTGACTCAGCGTTAACCAGGTTTTCGCTCTTTAATTGGTTTGAGATCACTTTTTCCAGTTCAATATTGGTTCTTTTTGGTATTTTGAGTAAACAACGCGTTCTTCTGAAAGGATAGGTAGGTAAACTTACTCTTTTTCTATTTTCATTAATATATAAATCATCCCACTTTATTTCTTTACCTCTAACATACAGTTGACAAATATTACGAAGGACTATTATATCATCTTTATTGTTTTCCTGTATATCAATCTTTTCGTTTTTATCAGTTGAGACATTATTTTTCTGATTATCACTAAACATATTTTTTTCACCATAATAAACATCAATTTGGGTTAATTCATCTATTTTCTCAAAACCTATGTATAATATTTTTTTTAGTTTAACTTTTAATTCCTCTTTAGATTTTGCTATTATCACAACTCTATGACTATAATGACCTCTCCCTGTATTGACAGTATAACAAATATCCCTTAGGTCAAACTCATCCTGTTCATCTAATAATCTATAATAGTTCTCCAGTAATTCTTTTAATAAATCTCTATCTTTGGTTGATAAAGCAAAAATATTACTTTCATATTCTGTTCCCTCTATATTTTCTATCACCGGAGCTTCTTCGATTATTGCATGAGCATTAGTTCCACTTAGCCCAAAAGAACTAACACCACATCTTCTTGGATGATCGGAAGACTTCCAATTTCTTAACCTGTCATTTATATATACCGGAGAGATTTCAAAATTTATTTTACTGTTAGGTTTCTTAAAATGAACAATAGGGGGTAACGTTTTGTTTTTTAACATCAATATTACTTTGGCTAATCCAGCTAAGCCAGCAGTTGCATCTAGATGACCTATGTTCGTTTTTATCGACCCTATTGCACAAAATTGCTTTTTATTTGTGTATTCACTAAAGGCTCGACTTAAACCATCAATTTCTATTGGATCCCCTAATTTAGTTCCTGTTCCATGAGCTTCAATATAACTAATTGTATCAGGGCTAATATTAGCATCTTGCCAGGCTTTGATGATCAAATCCTTTTGAGATTCTGGATTTGGAGCAGTGAGTCCGATCGATTTACCATCCTGGTTAGTAGCAATCCCTTTAATAACCGCTTTGACATTATCCCCATCTTTTAAAGCTTTATGTAATGGTTTTAACAATACTGCTATTACTCCTTCACCAAGGCCTGTTCCATCGGAACTGTCATCAAATGTTTTAGCTCTAGAGATAGAAGATTCTATACCAATCTTTTCTTTTTCACTTTGTATAGGTAATACATGTACATTGACACTGCCAACAATAGCCATCTGGCAGTTACCTTTTCTAATCTCTTCACAGGCATAATACAATGCAACTAAAGAAGAAGAACAAGCTGTTTCTATTATACAACTTGGCCCCTTTAAATCTAATAAATAAGATACTCTACCCGCAATTATAGAGGGTATGTTTCCCGGTAATGCCATACCTAATGAATTTGGATCAACAACGGATATTAAATACTTATAATAAGTATCCATGCCTCCACCTACAAACACCCCTGTTCTACTACCTTTTAATCTATCTCCTCCATATCCAGCATCTTCAATGGCTCCCCATACGATTTCTAAAAATAATCGTTGTTTAGGATCCATCAGTTTTGCTTCTTTAGGAGAAATATTAAAAAAATCATAATCAAAGTTATTTATTTCATCTAAATAAGCCATCTCTTTATATTTTGCTTGTACCGGATGATTAGTGTAAGCTAAATATTTATCCAAATAATCCTTTCTATCTTCAGGTAATTCTCTAACACAATCAATCCCATTTTTTATATTTTCCCAATAATCATTGACATCCTTTGCCAGTGGCAACTTTAAATCCATACCTATTATTGCTATATCTTTTTGTGATATACTAGTTAGATCAAAGTCACTATTACTACTATCTTCTATATCATCAATGTCAAAGTTTAAAAACTTATCGACCATTTTCATTACCACCTTTCGTGTTTTTCTACTTAAAATAACTTAACAAAAGGAGTTATCTTCAAATTTACACAATAAATTTCTGCTAAATTTATAGTGATTTTTCCTCTTAAATCATCAAAAATCTATTATATATTGTAACTTTCTACTAAAACTCTAAGCATTTTAATATAACTCATAAATAATTTTTCCATCTTATTTCTGCTCAGTCGATTGCTGTGCTGCAATTCCAAATCGATTTCATCTCCATTATTGTTTATCGCGAAGACTATATCATAAACATTCGTTAGTGTAAAATTACAATTTATAAAAGGTTTAATCTGAAATAGAGATAGTATCTCAAATTGTTTTTTTTCTAAAATTACTTTATCCATATCTCCGATATAGTATTTTTTTCCAAGCTCAATACTCTGATTAACCGAAACAAAAAGGTCGGAAACAGATTTAATATTTGCAAAAATTACAGATGTATCACATACCTGATTAGAATCATCTAAAGACAAATGAATTGGAATTTCATTTTTTGCTGTAATTTTGCTTAATAAATTTACATATGTTACTAAGAAAATCACTTCTATTTTCACTTTTTCAATTTTAGAAATTAATTTTAAGTTACTTAGCAGATCTTTTTTGATATCATAACTCAAAATACTATTTTCTTCATCAAATTTGCTTTTAACAAAATAATCTTCAGGAATTGAAGCAAAAGTAAGTTCAATATTTGCTACATCCTTTCTTCCATTTTTAATATACTCTCCCATCTCTTTAATTGTCGTTAAAGAAAATAGATCAGTAATTTTAACCTTATTTGGATACAACTTATCTATTTGAGCATGAATCTTAATTACTAATAATGAATGTCCTCCTAAATCAAAGAAGTTATCATTGACTCCTACTTTTTCAATCCCCAAAACTTCTTCCCAGATCTTCACTAATTTTTCTTCAATATCATTACCAGGAGCTAAATACTCCACTCCTGTGTCTATCTTTCCATCCACTTCTGGTAATGCTTTTCTATTTATCTTTCCATTAGAAGTCAGAGGAATCTTATCTAATGCGACAAAATATGCTGGAATCATGTATTCTGGCAGTTCCTTTGCTAAATACTTCCTTAATGCTGAAACACTTAATTCCTTTTCTGATACTATATACCCCACCAGGGATTTCCCAGATTCTTCTTTTTTTACTACTACAACTGCTTCTTTTATCTCTTCATGCTTTAATAGCTGGTTTTCTATCTCTCCTGTCTCTATCCTGAAACCTCTTATTTTTACCTGATGATCTATCCTTCCCAGAAATTCTATGTTTCCTCCCGGTAACCACCTTGCTAAATCACCTGTTTTGTATAATTTTCCTTCTCCGAAAGGATTATCTATGAATTTTTCTGCTGTCAACTCTGGTCTATTTAGATATCCTTTTGCTAATCCATCCCCTGTTATACATAACTCTCCTGGTGCTCCTATCGGTTGTAGATTATTATCCCTATCTAATATGTATATCCTGGTATTTGCTATTGGTTTTCCAATAGGAATAGTTTCCCTCTCTTCATTAACTTCATTAATATGATAATAACTTGCATACACTGTGGTCTCTGTTGGCCCATAAACATGGATAATCTTATTCTCTCCTAAATATTCTAGCGCTTTAGCCGTATGGGATACAGAAATCTGCTCACCGCCAAATAAGATCTTTCTTACATTCTTCAATGCCTCTAACTTAGTGGTCACTATCATATTAAACATAGCCGTCGTTACAAAAAATACGGTTATCTTTTCTTCCTGTATTATCTTTGCTAATTTGCTAATCTCTAAAATCTCTTCTTCTTTTAGCAATAATAAACTAGCTCCATTTAACAGAGAACCGAATATATCGAATATGGAGCCATCAAAGGCGAAATTTGACAATTGGAGTAACTTATCTTCTGGTTTTATCTCAATATAATTTGTCTTCTTAACTACTCTGACAATATTATAATGTGTGGTTAATATCCCTTTAGCTTTTCCTGTCGTTCCGGACGTATACATTACATAAGCTAGATCATCCGAACTATTTACTTGACCTATATTACTACCATCTCCCTGATAGAGGCTTTGCTCTCTGATATCTATGGTTTTTCCTGAATAATCTAGTTCACACATAAATTCCTTATAGCCTACTAATAGACTCGCATTACTATCCTCTAACATATAAGCAGCTCTTCCTTTAGGGAAAGATGGATCTATAGGTAGATACGCACCTCCTGTTTTTAAGATAGCTAGAATTCCTACTATCATCTCTAAAGACCTATCTACCATCAATCCCACTACTTTACCTACACCAACCCCATTGTTTCTAAATACCCTTGCCAACTGGTTGGACCTTTTATTTAATTGTTCATATGTTAGAGATTTATCTTCATATTTCACTGCAATCTGCTGCGGATTATTTGTTACCTGTTCTTCAAATAACTGATAGAGTGTTTTGTCTTTTGGGTATTCACTATGAGTATCATTAAAATCATACAAAAGCTTTTCTCTTTCTTGCTTGGATATCATAGTTATATCTCTAACTTTTATATCCTCATTATCCATAATATCCCTGACTATGGACATAAAATATTTAGAAATCAACTCTATCAATTCTCTGTCATATATAGCTGCATTAAAGTCATACCTTATAGTTAATTCATTATCTGGCATCACGATTATATTTAAGTCATAATTAGTCTGTTCAAAAACAGTCAAAGTATTGATATTAACTTCAAATTTTGCTTCATCTTCAAAATCAGCCTCTTTAAAAGGATAATTTTCAAAGACTAGTATATGATCTAGTAGATTATTTTTTAATTCTGTCATTGACTGGATCTCTGCTAAAGGAAAATATGAGTATTTTTCATTTAACAGAGCTCTATTTTGAACGTTCACCAATAGATCCTTAAATGACATATCCGGTTTTGTATCTATCTTAATTGGAATTGTATTGATAAACAAACCCACCATCTCTTCTATTCCTTCTACTTCTGAAGGTCGTCCTGATACTACAGCTCCGAATACTACTTCTTTTGTGTTGTTAAATTTCTGTAATAACACACCCCAAACTGTTTGAAATAGTGTGTTCAATGTTACCTGATTCTGGTTTGCTAACTCTTTTATTATATTTGTAATTTCTTCATCCAGCTTACATTTGATCTCTTCTTGCAAATAGACCCTTTCTTTATTTTTATAGCATAATTTAGGTAGACTTGCTGAGGTATCATATTCTGCGAGTTGATTCAGCCAATAATCCATTGCTTCTGCTTTGTCTTGTTTTTCTAACCACTCAATATAATTTCTATAATTATACACCTCTACTGTATCTATTGATTGACCTCTTTTCAGTAAATCATAGTTTTTCATTAAGTCATTGAATATAATTCCAGTACACCAACCGTCCATTAATATATGATGAAAACTAAGTATTAATTTGTATGTATCTTTTTCTTTTTTTATCATAGATAGTCTAATCAAGTTGTCTTTAGTTAAGTCAAATCCCCTTACCCTATCATTTTCTTTAAATTCTTTTACATATTCATCAATAGCTATATCCTCATTTTCTGAAACATCTTCATAATACAACTTAGCTGTTCTTTCTTTTAATACCACTTGTTGTGGTTTTTTTATATTTTTATATACTATTGCAGTCCTTAATATATCATACTTTTCAATTAACTTATTAAAACTCTTTTCGAGAATACTAATGTCTATACTTCCTTTTAACTCTATGCTTGCTTGAACAAAATACGCATTAGATTCTTTATTCTCAAGGCTGTGAAATAACATTCCTTCTTGCATTGGGGTTAATGAATAAATACTTTTAATATTGTTATTCACCTCAATACCTCCTATTCTCCAGTTAACGAAATAGATCATTAAATTAACTATTCTTCTATTTTGGTCTTTATTTATTTATGCGATAAGATACTACCTATTGAAAGATATTATTAATCTCCTCAAAGTCTTCTAAACTAAGCTCTGTATTTCCTAAATCTGATGGTGTAATTTCTGTCTGATCCTTCTCAATACAGTGTCTAATTATTTTCTCTAAATTTTCCTTATACAAATCCCTTAGCCTATCAATATTTTCTTCTTTATACTCATACTTATCATAAGTAATTTTGAATGTAAGCTGGTTGTCGATGATAAAACCATTAAAATCTATTTTACTTAACTTTTCATTATTTAAGTTCACAGGATCTCCATGTGCTAAATCTGCCAGGACAAATAATTTATTGTTCATCTCAGTACCAAATTGGCCTAAATAGTTAAATGTAATTTCATTCTTATATTCTTTAATTTCTTCATCCGACAAGTATTTTAATATTTGATATCCTACTCCTTTTTGAGGAACTTTTCTTAATGATTCTTTTACATATTTAATTAAATAAGACAGATTGTCTTCTTTTTTAATTTCTAATAATACGGGATATTGTGATGTAAACCAACCTACAGTCCTGGTTATATCAGCATCTTTTATTAAATTTTCTCGCCCGTGTCCCTCCAAATTTATAACTATTTTTTCTAAACCTTGCCACTGTTTGATTGACAACCCTAATGCTGTTAATAAAATATCATTTATCTCTGTATTGTAAGCTTTATTAACTCTGGTGGTTAGATCTTTAGTTCTTTCCTGTGAAAATGATAAATCCTTATTTTTACTATCTTTCAATAATTTTTTCTCTACGTCCCGATCAACTTTCAAAAATTCTTGTTCCTCTATAATCTTTTCCCAGTATTCTTTTTGTCTAAGTATTTCTTTGCTATTGGCGTATTTTTTTAATTCTCTAGACCAACTTTGAAATGATAAAGTTTTATCTTGAAATTTGATTTTTTGATTAGCTTCTAGCTGACCATAGCCCATACTAAAGTCTTCTAATATTATCCTCCATGAGACCCCATCTACAACTAAATGATGGATTACTATTAATAGATAGTCTCCTTCAGTAGTTTTAAATTGAGCAAGTTTAACTAATGGTCCCTGTTCTAGATTTATGCTGGCCTGAACCAAATTTGATTCTTTTTCGATTATTTTTTCTATATTAGGATGATCCTTTAAATCAATTATTTTTATTTCAACTAGTTTATCTTTAAGACCTCTATTATACTGAGTAATCTGACCTTTATCGTTTATCTGATATATCATTCTTAATGCATCATGATGTTCAACTATTTTTTTGAAAACCTCACTTACTTTCTCCTCATCAAACCCTTCTTGACGATATATCATAAATGATTGATTCCATTGATCTTTTTTTGAAAAGTCATTTTCAAAAAACCACCTTTGAATAGGTGCAAGTTCAACTTGACCTTCTATAGCCTCATTCGAAATCTCTTTTTTCTCTTCCGTTTTTACATAATTACTTAGTTCTTTTATTCGAGGTTTGCTCAATAAATCTCTAATCTCAAGTTTCAGATTGTATTTATTTAAACGAGCTGAGACTTGAATAGCCTTAATTGAGTCACCTCCAAGCTCAAAGAAGTTATCCTGAGTCCCTATATTTTCCACTCCCAAGACATCCTCCCAAACGCTTACAAGTTTTTCTTCTATCCCATTTTCTGGAGGAAGATACTCAACCCCAGTCTGTATTTTACCTCCTACCTCTGGTAATGCTTTTTTGTTAATCTTCCCATTACTAGTCAAAGGCATCATAGCTAAAGTGATAAAATGGGCTGGTATCATATAGTCCGGTAGTTCTTGAGATAGATGTTCTCTTAGTTCTGTTACACTTAAATCTCTTTCTGGAACCAGATAAGCTACTAAATATTTATGGGAGTCAGTCTCTTTTGCTACCACAGTCACTTCTTTTATATCCTCATGTTTTAATAATTGACTTTCTACCTCTCCTAACTCTATTCTAAATCCCCTGATCTGTTCCTGGTGATCTATTCGACCCAAGTACTCTAATTCATTATTCGATAACATCCTCACTAAGTCACCAGTTGCGTATAATCTTTCTCCTTCTTTGTATGGATTGTTTACAAATCTTTGTTTTGTCAATTCTTCCCGGTTCAAGTATCCTCTTGTAACCCCTAATCCCCCTACGTATAATTCTCCTGGTAAGCCTGCTGGCAACAGATTCATACCCCTATCCATAACATAAGTACTCAAAGTAGGAATAGCTCGTCCTATACTATTTGAATTTTTTTCAATCTCTTCTAAGGTAATCTCTTTATAAGTAACGTGTACAGTTGTTTCGGTAATTCCATACATGTTTATTAGTTTAGTTTGTGGGTACTTAGCCTTCCAGTCTTTAAGTTTAGTCGTTTGTAATGCTTCTCCACCATAGATTATATACCTTACATTAAGATCATTATTTGCAGATTTCATCTCACTTCCAAGTAATCTATAAAAATAAGATGGAGTTTGATTTAGTATTGTGACTTGTTCATCTTTTAGTATTTCTATAAACTTTTCTGGATCTTGTGCTACTAACTTTGGAATTATAACTAACTTACCTCCATACAACAATGCTCCATACATCTCCCATACAGAAAAGTCAAAACAGTAGGAATGAAACATTGTCCAAACATCATGATGATCAAAATCAAATTGAAACCTGTCATTAAATAAGAGTCTAATTACATTTTTATGTTCAACCATTACCCCTTTAGGTTTACCCGTCGTACCTGAAGTATAGATAATATAAGCTAAATCACTCTGTTGATTTACGTTGACAAGATTACTAGTATCTTCCTGTTGATAGATAGAGTTATCATCAATAGCGATCATCTCTCCTGAGAAACTAATCTGATTGGCTAAATTACTGGTCATTAGTAAAATATCTGAGCCGCTATCGGATAGCATAAACTCAATTCGATTTTGCGGGTAATCAATATCAATGGGTAAATATGCCCCTCCTGCCTTTAAAATTGCTAAAATTCCTACTATCATCTCTAGTGACCTATCAACCATCATCCCTACTATCTTATCCGAACTAACACCTTTGTCTCTTAATACCCTTGCTAACTGATTAGATTTTTCATTCAAGTCTTTATATGTCAAGCTTTCCCCTCTATACACTACTGCTATTTTTTCAGAATGTTTTTTGGCTTGTTTTTCGAACAATTGATGAATTGGCGTCTCGTTAGGATAATCTATTTGGGTATCGTTTAAAACATACAATAGTTCATCTTTTTCTGCTTGAGATAGAATATTTACATCCCTTATCTCTATAGCTTCATCTTCGACAACATTTTTCAAAATTGATATAAAATATTCAGATGTAGACTCTATCAATTTTTCGCCATAAATAGCAACATTAAAATCATATTTGATGATCATCTCTTCTCCAGGAATTATTACAATGTTAAAATCATAGTTAGTTTGCTCGAAAGATTCTATCTCAGTAACTTGAATATCGTTATCTCCTTCAAAACTCCCCTGTTCAATTGGATAATTTTCAAAGACCAGTATATGATCTAGCAAATTACTTTTAAGTTCAGTACTAGATTGAATTTCTGCTAAAGGATAATAAAAATACTTCTCATTTAACAAAGCTCTTTTTTGTACAGATAATAATAACTCTTTAAACGACATATCTAGAGATGATTCGATTTTTACAGGAACTGTATTAATAAACAGACCCACCATCTCTTCTATACCTTCTATCTCTGGAGGTCTGCCAGAGACTACAGCTCCAAAAACTACTTTATCTGTATTATTGTACTTTTGTAGTAGAATTCCCCAGGCAGTCTGCATTACTGTACTTAAAGTAACTTGATTTCGCCCTGCCAGCTCCTTCAATTTGTCAGCTAAATCATTATCTATTTTAGATATAATCTCTTTTTTTAAATATGACTGATCTTTTTTCCTTTCTTGTAACTTAGGCAAACTAGCTAAATTATCATATCCCTCAAGATATTCCTGCCAATATTCTTTTGCTTCTTGTTTATCCTGTTTCTCTATCCATTTTATATAGTTATGATAAGGATAAATCTCCTTTATTTCTACTGGTTGATTGTTTTTTAGATAATAATAGTTATTAAGTAGATCCCTGATTATTATCCCAGTGCACCAACCATCCAAAATTATATGATGAAAGCTAAGAATTAACTGAATCTTTCGTTCTTGTTTTGCTATGACTGCCATTCGAATTAAACTATCGTCTGCTAAATCAAACCCCCTCTCCCTATCCTTCACTTTATAATCCTCTATATATTTAGTGATTTCAATTTTATTTAAATTTGAGATGTCCTTTAAAAAAATATCATCAGATCTTCTCTTTAACACAAGTTGTCTGGGTTTATCTAAGTCTTTATACACTATTGCAGTTCTTAATACATCATATTTTTCTATTAATTTCTTAAAGCTTGTCACCAAAACATCAACATCAATATCACCTGATAATTCAATACTTGTTTGTATAAAATATACATTAGAATCTCTATCCTCAAGACTATGAAATAACATACCAGTCTGCATCGGAGTTAAAGGATAGATCTTTGCGATATTATTGTTCATCTTACACACCCCCATACAAGTTATTAAGCATGTCTAATTCTTCTAAACTAAGTTCTGTATCTCCTAAATCAGAAGGAGTGAGTTCTGTATTGTCCTTTTCTATACAGTGATTAATAATTTTTTCTAAGTATTCTTTATATAAAGAAACTAATTTATTTATATTTGCTCCACTATACTCATTTTTATCATAAGATACATTGAATGTTAGTTGATTATCCACAATAAAACCGTTTACATCCAATTTGCTTAATTTTTGATTATTTAAACTCACCGGTAATCCTGTAGATATTTTAGAATTAGTAAATATATCATTGTTGATCTCATTGTCAAATTGACCTAGATAGTTAAAAGTAATCTCCTTATCATAATCCGTAATATCCTGATCAGAGAGATATTTTAAGATTTGATATCCAACTCCTTTATGAGGGATCTTTCGCAACGTTTCTTTTACAGTTTTTAAAAGATATGATATATCTTTCGTTTCACCCATTTCTAATAGTACCGGGTATTGTGATGTAAACCAACCTATGGTTCTCTTTACATCTACATCCTTGATTATTTCCTCTCTACCATGACCTTCTAGATTAATTAGTATATTATCTAAGCCTTGCCATTTATTTAATGCTAAACCCAACGCTGTTAACAAGATATCATTTATCTCAGTATTATAGGCTTTGTTTACATTATTTAATAGTTCTTTAGTTTTTGTTTCTGACAAGATCATTTCTTTAAATCTGGTATCTTTTAATTTTCTATTTTCAACTTTATTATCTACAGGAAGAGATTGTTGTTTAGATATAATATCTTCCCAATATTTCTTTTGTTCTAGAACTTCTTTGCTATTAGCATATTCAATTAAAACTTGAGACCACCTCTGATAGGAGAATGTTTTATCCTGGAATTTAATTTCTAAATTATTTTCTAATTGTTGATATCCAATAGTGAAATCTTCCATTAATATTCTCCAGGAGATTCCATCTACCACTAAGTGATGAATTACAATTAGTAGATGATCACCCCGGTCTGTTTTAAATTGAGCAAGTTTAACTATTTGACCCTTTTCAAGGCTGAGACTTGCCTGGATTTTATTGGCTTCTTTTTCTATTATTTCTTCTAGTTGATCTAATTTGCATCCTTCTAAATCTATTATCTTGATTTCAAACAAATTCTCCTCAAAATTTCGATTATACTGGATAATCTCTCCATCTTCATTCCTATATATCATTCGTAAAGCGTCATGGTGTTTTACTACTTTGTTAAATACCTTTGTTATCTTTTCCTCATCAAACCCTTCTTTTTTATAAAGCATAAAGGCTTGATTCCAATAATCTACATCTGTAAAATCTTTTTCAAAAAACCATCTTTGAATTGGAGTAAGTTCTACCTGACCCTTTACTTCCTCATTGGATACTTCTTTCTTCATCCCTTTTTTAACATATTTGCTTATTTCTTTTATCCTGGATTCACTCAATAGATCTTTTATCTCAAGTTTTAAGTTATATTTGTTTAGGCGTGAAGACACCTGGATAGCCTTGATTGAATCTCCTCCTAAATCGAAGAAGTTATCATTGACTCCTACTTTTTCAATCCCCAAAACTTCTTCCCAGATCTTCACTAATTTTTCTTCAATATCATTACCAGGAGCTAAATACTCCACTCCTGTGTCTATCTTTCCATCCACTTCTGGTAATGCTTTTCTATTTATCTTTCCATTAGAAGTCAGAGGAATCTTATCTAATGCGACAAAATATGCTGGAATCATGTATTCTGGCAGTTCCTTTGCTAAATACTTCCTTAATGCTGAAACACTTAATTCCTTTTCTGATACTATATACCCCACCAGGGATTTCCCAGATTCTTCTTTTTTTACTACTACAACTGCTTCTTTTATCTCTTCATGCTTTAATAGCTGGTTTTCTATCTCTCCTGTCTCTATCCTGAAACCTCTTATTTTTACCTGATGATCTATCCTTCCCAGAAATTCTATGTTTCCTCCCGGTAACCACCTTGCTAAATCACCTGTTTTGTATAATTTTCCTTCTCCGAAAGGATTATCTATGAATTTTTCTGCTGTCAACTCTGGTCTATTTAGATATCCTTTTGCTAATCCATCCCCTGTTATACATAACTCTCCTGGTGCTCCTATCGGTTGTAGATTATTATCCCTATCTAATATGTATATCCTGGTATTTGCTATTGGTTTTCCAATAGGAATAGTTTCCCTCTCTTCATTAACTTCATTAATATGATAATAACTTGCATACACTGTGGTCTCTGTTGGCCCATAAACATGGATAATCTTATTCTCTCCTAAATATTCTAGCGCTTTAGCCGTATGGGATACAGAAATCTGCTCACCGCCAAATAAGATCTTTCTTACATTCTTCAATGCCTCTAACTTAGTGGTCACTATCATATTAAACATAGCCGTCGTTACAAAAAATACGGTTATCTTTTCTTCCTGTATTATCTTTGCTAATTTGCTAATCTCTAAAATCTCTTCTTCTTTTAGCAATAATAAACTAGCTCCATTTAACAGAGAACCGAATATATCGAATATGGAGCCATCAAAGGCGAAATTTGACAATTGGAGTAACTTATCTTCTGGTTTTATCTCAATATAATTTGTCTTCTTAACTACTCTGACAATATTATAATGTGTGGTTAATATCCCTTTAGCTTTTCCTGTCGTTCCGGACGTATACATTACATAAGCTAGATCATCCGAACTATTTACTTGACCTATATTACTACCATCTCCCTGATAGAGGCTTTGCTCTCTGATATCTATGGTTTTTCCTGAATAATCTAGTTCACACATAAATTCCTTATAGCCTACTAATAGACTCGCATTACTATCCTCTAACATATAAGCAGCTCTTCCTTTAGGGAAAGATGGATCTATAGGTAGATACGCACCTCCTGTTTTTAAGATAGCTAGAATTCCTACTATCATCTCTAAAGACCTATCTACCATCAATCCCACTACTTTACCTACACCAACCCCATTGTTTCTAAATACCCTTGCCAACTGGTTGGACCTTTTATTTAATTGTTCATATGTTAGAGATTTATCTTCATATTTCACTGCAATCTGCTGCGGATTATTTGTTACCTGTTCTTCAAATAACTGATAGAGTGTTTTGTCTTTTGGGTATTCACTATGAGTATCATTAAAATCATACAAAAGCTTTTCTCTTTCTTGCTTGGATATCATAGTTATATCTCTAACTTTTATATCCTCATTATCCATAATATCCCTGACTATGGACATAAAATATTTAGAAATCAACTCTATCAATTCTCTGTCATATATAGCTGCATTAAAGTCATACCTTATAGTTAATTCATTATCTGGCATCACGATTATATTTAAGTCATAATTAGTCTGTTCAAAAACAGTCAAAGTATTGATATTAACTTCAAATTTTGCTTCATCTTCAAAATCAGCCTCTTTAAAAGGATAATTTTCAAAGACTAGTATATGATCTAGTAGATTATTTTTTAATTCTGTCATTGACTGGATCTCTGCTAAAGGAAAATATGAGTATTTTTCATTTAACAGAGCTCTATTTTGAACGTTCACCAATAGATCCTTAAATGACATATCCGGTTTTGTATCTATCTTAATTGGAATTGTATTGATAAAGATACCTACCATTTCTTCAATTCCTTCTATCTCTGAAGGTCGTCCTGATACTACAGCTCCGAATACTACTTCATTTGTATTGTTAAATCTCTGTAATAATACACCCCAAACTGTCTGTAATAAAGTATTTAACGTCACCTGATTTTGACTTGCTATCCCTTTAACTCTGTAAGTCATTTCTTCACTTAATTTACATAAAACTTCTTCTTTACAATAAGTCTTTTCTTTCATTTTATTTTTTAATCTAGGTAGACTTGCTAAGGTATCATATTCTGCAAGTTGATTCAGCCAATAATCCCTTGCTGCTGCTTTGTCTTGTTTTTCTAACCATTCAATATAATTTCTATAACTATAGGTCTCTTCTGTTTCTACTTGTTGATTATTCTTCAACAGGAAATAATTATTCAGTAAATCACTAAATATAATCCCAGTACACCACCCGTCCATAAGTATATGATGAAAACTAAGTATTAGCTGATAAGCTTCTCTAGCCTTTTTTATTATCGAGAGTCTAATTAAGTTGTCTTTAGCTAAATCAAATCCTTTTAACTTATCTACTTCTTTAAATTTCTCTATATAATCGCAAACGTTTATATCATTTTTATCTGATATATCTGTAGTATGTACGTCTACTATCCTCTCTTTTAATACCACTTGTTGTGGTTTTTTTAGATTTTCATATACTATGGCAGTTCTTAATATATCGTATTTCTCAATTAATTTACTAAAACTCTTCATCAAAATACCCACATCTAAATCACCTTTTATCTCAAAATCAATCTGTTCAAAATATGCATTAGATTCTTTATTCTCAAGACTATGAAATAGCATTCCAGACTGCATTGGAGTTAAAGAATATATGCTTTTGATTTCCTCTTTTTGAGATTTTAATATTTGTTCAAAATCCTCTAAACTGAGATTTAGATTTCCTAAATCTGAAGGTGTAAGTTCTGTTTCTTCTTTTTCTAAACAGTGGTCAATCAATATTTCTAATTTTCCCTTGAATAAATCACTTAATATACTAATATTTTCCTCATAATATTCATTTTTATCATAAGTTAGAATAAACATTAGTTGATTATGGATTATAAATCCGTTAATATCTATCTTGCTAAATCTTTCGTTATTTAAACTCACAGACTCCCCTGTAGACAAATTTGATATGGCAAATAATTCATTGTTTAATTCATGGCCAAATTGACCTAAGTAATTAAAAGTAAATTCACTTTTATAATCTTTTATTTCTTCGTCGGATAAATACTTTAATATTTGATAACCTATTCCTTTATTAGGAATTTTTCTTAATAATTCCTTTACAGATTTAATTGCACAAGATAGATCCTCTGTGTTACCCATCTCCAATAGTACAGGATATTGTGTGGTGAACCAACCTATCGTTCTGGTAATGTCAATATCTTCTATAATCTCTTCTCTTCCATGACCTTCTAAATTAATAAGAATATTACCCATATTTTGCCATTCTGTTATTGCTAACCCAAGGGCTGTCAACAATATATCGTTTATCTCTGTATTATAAGCATAATTTACCTTATTAATCAAATTTTCAGTGCTTTCTCTAGAAAATATTATTTCTTTATATCTACTATTTTTTAGTAACTTTGATTCTACTTTATTATCTACCGGTAATATTTCTTGTTTTGAAATTATTTCTTCCCAGTATTGTTTTTGCTTTATTAGTTCTTTGCTATTAGCATATTCCTTTAAGGATTCTGACCATTTTTGATAAGACGTTGATTTATTTTGAAATTTTATCTCTTCATTGCTTTCTAACATTTGATATCCTAAAACAAAGTCTTCTAATAATATTCTCCACGAGACCCCATCTACCACTAAATGATGAATCACTATTAATAGGTGATCCCCTTGTTTTGTTTTAAACTGACCTATTTTTAATAATGGCCCCTCTTCAAGCTTAATACTAGACTGAATTAAATTTGATTCTTTTTCAACTCTTTTTTCAATGTTATCCTCTTCCATTATATCTATTGTCTTTATTTCAAATAGATTATCTTCAAGCCCTCTATTAATCTGAATAAATTTCATATTATCATCATCTATTTGATAGGAGATCCTTAAAGCATCATGATGTTCCACTATTTTTTTGAAAACTTTATTTAACTTATCTTTATCAAAACCTCCTTCTTTATAAAACATAAATGCCTGATTCCAATGTTCCTTTTCTGCAAAATCTTTTTCAAAAAACCATCTTTGAATTGGTGTTAGCTCTACTGTTCCTTCTACTAAATCATTTGATTCCTTTTTGATAACACTTTTTATTACATATTGACTTAACTCACTAATTTGAGGATAGACTAATAAATTTTTAATCTCAAGTTTCATATTATATTTCTTTAAACGAGAAGAAACCTGTATAGCTTTTATTGAGTCTCCTCCTAATTCGAAAAAATTATCCTCTACCCCGATCTTTTCTATACCTAAAACCTGTTCCCATATATTCACTAATATTTCTTCTATTTCATTACCTGGAGCTTTATAAACAACTCCTGTATCTATTTTTCCTTCTAATTCAGGTAAAGCTTTTTTATCTATTTTTCCATTAGTATTTAATGGCATCTCTGTTATAGGTATAAAATATGTAGGGATCATATAATCTGGTAATTGTCTGGCTAAGTATTCTCTTAATTCTGTGATTCTAAGATTTTTTTCAGAAACTATATAAGCTACTAAATATTTGGGGCTATCGCCTTTTGCTAAGACAACTACATCTTGAATGCTGTCATGAGTCAATAATTGATTTTCTATTTCTTTTATTTCTATTCTAAATCCCCTTATCTTCACTTGTTGATCAATTCTACCTACGAATTCAATATTTCCATCTGGCAGCCATCTTGCTAAATCACCGGTTTTATACAACTTTCCTTTACCAAAGGGATTTTTTATAAATTTTTCTTCTGTTAGTTCTGGCCTATTAAGATATCCTTTTGCTAATCCATCTCCTGTTATACATAATTCCCCTATAACTCCTATTGGTTGTAAATTATTATCGTTATCTAGTATATATATTTGTGTATATGCTAGGGGTTTTCCGATTGGAATGGTTTCATTTTTGATGTCAATATGATTAATCTGATAATAAGTCGCGTAAACTGTAGTCTCTGTAGGACCATAAACATGGATAATTTTATTTTTTCCTAAATAATCTAAAGCTTTAGCAGTATGAGGAACCGAAATTTTCTCTCCTCCAAATAAGATTTTTCTTATATCCTTCAGTGCACTTAACTTATTGTTAACAATCATATTGAATAAAGCTGTTGTTACAAAAAGCACTGAAATCTTTTCTTTTTCTATAACCTCTGCCAATTTACTAATCTCTAAAACATCTTTTACTGAGATTAAAACCAGACTAGCACCATTTAATAAAGAGCCATAAATATCAAAAGTAGAACCATCAAAAACAAAATTTGATAATTGTAATATGTTATCTTCTGGTCGAATATCTATATAATTTGTATCTTTAACAACCCTAATAATATTATGATGCATTGTCAAAATACCTTTAGGTTTTCCCGTTGTCCCAGATGTATACATTATATAAGCTATATCTTCAGGACTATTCGTTTGTTTAATATTGACACCTTCACCTTGATATATATTGTCATCATCTATATATATCTTTTTACTATGATCCGTTTTATCCAATAAGTCCTTATGACCTAATAATAAGTCAGCTTTACTATCTTCTAACATATAAGCGATTCGTTCTTTAGGAAAAGTAGGGTCTAAGGGCAAATAAGCTCCCCCTGCTTTAAAAATGGCCATAATTCCTACTATCATCTCCACTGACCTTCTTGTCATTAAACCTACGGTCTGATTTGAATTAATCCCTTCTCCCCTCAATAAACTGGCTAATTGATTAGACCTTTGGTTTAGTTCTTTGAATGTTAATCTTGCATCACCATCAACAACAGCTATATTATTGGGATTTTTTTTCACTTGTTCTTCAAATAACTGATTAAGTGTCTTGTCTTTTGGATGCTCTATTTTAGGGTCATTAAAAGTATTTAATATTAGATCTTTTTCCTCATCATTTAATATATCTACTTGAGATAGCGGACAATCAAGATTATTCAGTGAATTTCTAATGAAATTCTTAAAACTTTCTAAAAATGTCTTGATTGTCTTACATTTATATAAAGTATCGTCATAATTTATAGATATGTTAATATTTTTATTTCTTTTAGAAAATAATATTTGTATATTAGAATTATTACTTTCTAAATAAGAAATATCATGGATTCCTTCCATATATGTCACTATATTGAAAAAAGCTTCTCCATTTTTTAATTGGTCTAACCCTAACAGTTCTGCTAATACACTTGAAGGAAAATTTTTATTCTCTTCTGCCTTTGTAACCGTATCTTTAATATGTAATAAGAGTTTTTTATAATTCCAGTTTTTATCTATAATAGTTCTAATAAACAAAATATTATTAATTTTATTATCTAGTTCTTCGTTTGATAACAAAATTGGAACACCAGTTGTTATATCTTTATTAAATGTATAATGACTTAAAACAGAATGGATACCAGTTAATAAAAATAAATATATGCCGAAATTTGAATTATTTGCGATTGTTATAATTTTACTGCTAATCTCTTCCTTTAGTGTTGTCTCAAATTCATCTCTTTTGCTAACCTTTCGGCTGTCATAGTAATCAAAAGGTATTTGAGTAGTACTTTCTATTCCCTTTAAACTTCCTAACCAATATTTTCTTTCTATATCAAAATCATTACTCGACATTATATAATTTTTTAATTTTATATAATCCATTATATCCCCTCTTTATCTTTTGGTATTAACAAAATTTGAGAAATTGTCACCACGCCTTTTTTTAACTAAGATTAAAAACTCTTTATATCGTTAAAAAAAGGCGGTGACAAAAAAGATAAAATTATTCTAGCAAATTATTATCTCTATCGAAAAATAGTAATTTAGGTTGAATTTTTTCTGCTTTTTCTACTTCCACAGTTACATATGACAGAATTATAATTGTATCTCCGACTTGAACAAGACGTGCTGCAGCTCCATTTAAGCAGACCTCTTTTGAACCTCTTTCGCCTGAGATAACGTAAGTCTCAAATCGAGCACCATTATCAATATTTACTACTTGCACCTTTTCATTTTCAAAAATATCGGCCTTCTCCATCAAATCTTTGTCAATAGTTATACTTCCCATGTAGTTTAGATTAGCATCTGTTACTCTAATCTGATGCAACTTACTATTTAACATGGTTTTATACATAATAATCCCCTCCTCCATTATAATTCAAAAAAATATCTTTGCTTTACAATCGATACATAAGCTATTCCAAATTTATAAGTTAAAACTAATATCTGTTAGATCATGTTTTATTTCGGATTTTTGATATTTTTCTGATTTTAATTTAAAATCTCCAATCTTTTTTTCTAATTCGTCCAGTATTTCCTGTAGTAAATTAATAAAATCCTCATAAAATGTCATCATTGTTTTTTCCCTAAAAATATTTGTAGAATAGTCTAAGTTAAAAGTTATTGTTTTTTCTTCTCTTGTAGCAAAAAGGATTAATTCATATTGTATTTTTTTAATCTTCTTATGATAAGGTCCTATCTGTAGATCATAGACTTTGTCCTCTTGAGAGGTAACATCTTGAACGGAAAAGGCTATATCAAACAATGGAGTTCTATCTAATCGTCTTTCAATCTCTAATTTTTCTATAAGCGTTTCAAAATTATAGTCTTTATTTTCATAAGCTTTTAGAACACAAGCCTTTACTTCAGATAGAAATTCTATAAATTTTTTCTCCTTATTAGGAAAGTTCCTCATTGCAAGCATATTTACGAATAAACCAGATATATCTTCAAGTTCACTATAATGTCTTCCCAAGATAGGAGTTCCGACTACTATATCTTCTTGACCGGAGTATTTTGAAAGAAGCACATTATAAACTGCTAAAAGAAACATGTATAAAGTTGAATTCGTTTGTTTTAATAATTTATTTATTTTTTCAGTCAGCGACTCATCTATTTGATAAACTAGTCTTCTCCCATCAAATTGTTTAACAGTTGGTCGCTCCAAATCCAAAGGTAAATTTAATATTGGTGGCTTGTTTGCAAAAACATCTAGCCAATATCTCTCCTGGCGTTTCATTAGTTCACTGTTTTGTATCGTTTCTAGCCAAACAGCATAATCACTATAATGTATATTTAATTCAGGCAGCTCTTCTCCCCCGTATAACATAAGTAAATCTCTTAATATAACATAGATACTATGCCCATCTGCTATACAGTGGTGGATATCAAACATAAACACGTATTTTTCACTTGCTAGTACAAGTAGTTTAGCTCTAAATAATAAGGGTTCATTTAGATTATAAGGTTGTGAAAACTCAGATGTTATGGTTTCAAGTTGTTCTTCGTTAGCTACTTCAACCTCTAATTCATAGCTATCACAATCTATTATTTTTTGTACTGCTTTATCATCATCGACTTCAAAGTATGTTCTCATGCTTTCTTGTCTTTGCACCACTTGGGCAAATGCTTTTTTAAATCTTTCCACATCTAGTGATCCTGATATTCTCATAAATTCCGTTATATTATAAGTTATACCTGTATCCATATACTCATCCATTAACATAATACTCTTTTGTGAAGAGGTCAGTGGATAAGCTGTTCTTTTCTCTGCTTTAGGTATCGATATAACATTTTGAGCATCCGCTAAGTTCTGCCCTTTAATCTGATTTACCTCAATAAAGTTAGAAATCTCTGCTATTGTAGGATTATTTATAACATCTGAGATTGATAAGTGTATCTCAAAACGCTTATTTAATGAATTAGATATTTGAACAGCTAAAATTGAGTCTCCACCCAGATCAAATAAAGTTTGATCTATTTTCACCTCCTTTACTCCAAGCATATTCCCCCAAATTACTGCTACAATTTTTTCTACTTCAGAATACTCATCTCCATCTCGACCTGTTATAACAACCTTTTTCTCTTTGCTAAAGTGTCCTTCTTTATCAATTTTAAATAGTGGTATATCATCCAACTCTACCCAATATCTTGTTTTTTTTAGTGGATATAATGGAAGAGAGATTTTCAGATACTTCCTATTAACGTATAGTTTGTCCCATTCTATATTGATTCCACTTGTATATAATCTACAGACTTCTTTTAATACTTCTTCATCCCAAAAATCCAACATTGAAATAGCTTCTATTTTCTGTTGAACTTCTATATCTACCGCCATACTTACTTCATTATAGTAAATACCTTCAAATTTCATCAAGTTTAGAGCAGCTTTTTTCACTAACTTTAGCTTTTGTTTTAAATCATTGATGCTTTCTACAACCATGATAAGCCTAAAATTATGATGTTCTTTACCTATATTAGCAGTATAACATATATTATGGAATTTGCTTTTTTCTTCTCTTTCAATGAAATCTAAATATTTTTCAACAAATACTAGTATTTGTTCTTTGCTTCTTGCAGATATTGAAAATAAATTCCATTCAGAAGAATCATATTTCTCCTGGAAGTCACTAATATCAGCCTCTTCCACAACCATGTGACAATTGGTACCACTAAACCCAAAGGAATTTATTCCTGCCAACCTTTTTTGCGAGTTTTGAACCGTCCACTCCTTCAATTCGTTAATTATATATAATGGTGAATCTGATAAATTAATGTATTGATTTGGCTGACTATAGTTAAGTGTGGCAGGAATTTTCTTATGCTTCATTGCTAATATAACTTTGAGTAACGAAGCGATTCCAGATGCAGCAACAGTATGCCCAATATTACCCTTTAGAGATCCTATCCCGCAAAATTGTCTTTTTTTAGTGTGTTTATTAAAAGCTTCTTTTAAAGATTTTATTTCTATAGGATCTCCAAAAGTTGTTGCATATCCGTGAGCTTCAATATAGCTTAGATGTTCAGCCTCGATATTTGCTTCCTTCCATGCTTTCAGTATAACTTCCTCCTGGGCAATAGCATTGGGGGTGATTATCCCATTTGAGGATCCATCATTGTTGACTGCGGTTCCTTTGATAACCCCATAAATATTATCTCCATCTAAAATAGCTTCTCTTACGGGTTTTAAAAGTACTGCTCCTACACCTTCGCCCCACATCGTTCCATTTGCTTTTTCATCAAATGGTCTCGGGGTACCATCTGGAGATTCTACCATTATTCCATCTCCGTTTTGGTCTAATGTCTTATATAGGAGACAAACTGCTCCAGCCAATGCCATTTTACATTCCTTGTTTTTTAACGCCTGACATGCTGTATGAACGGCCACTAACCCCGATGAGCAAGAGGTATCTATAACGACGCTTGGTCCCTGAAAATTTAATGTGTAAGATACCCTTCTTGCTATCATTGCAGATAAAGCGTTTATTATGGCTGATATATTATCTTTGAGAACTTTTGATGTATATAGTGAACCACTAGTTTGGTCTATTCCTGCAAAAACTCCAGTGTATCTTTCCCAATTTGCTTCGCTTGCATAACCACCATCCTCCAATGCCCGATAACACGTTTCTAAAAACAATCTATGGGAAGGCGCCATACTTTCCGCTTCTTTTGGATATATCTTAAATAATTCAGCATCAAACTTGTCGATTTCATTTAAACAAGCAATTTTCCCCGATATTTCTTCTTTAGTCAAGCCCAGATTTAAATCCAACAAATTCTTGACTCTACCTTCAGGCAACTCTCTAATATGACTTATTCCTTGAGAAAGGTTTTCCCAGTATTCATTAACATCTTCTGCTCCGGCAAATTTACAATCTATACCGATTATAGCTATATCCTGTATACTGTCATTTTGATTTTTTAAGGCTCTTAAAATTTTAAATGCAGCTTTTTTATCTAGTTTGCCATTTTGAACGCCTTCTAATATATATTTATTTATCAAAGCATCCATTAACTTGCCCCCTTTTTAGTCCAAACTATCCAAACCTTCCTCTATAGATAGCTCACCCTTCTCAAGACTATCTAGCATGTCTTCTAACTGGGCATCATAATCTTCTGATTTGTTTGCTGCTGCATCTTCTTTTCCTGGAATTTCTTTAATATGTTGAGTCATATCTAAAACTGTAGGATATGTGAATATATCGGTAATATCAATAATTCCCTGGAACTCTTCGTTCATCGCTTTATACAGTTGAGTCGCAAGAATAGAATCTCCGCCCATTTCATTGAAGGTCTGATATACATCTATCTCAGATAAACCTAAAACACTTGCAAATACTCTCCCAATTCTTATCTCTTCATCATCATATTCACCACTACTTTTACCTTTTAACACTACTTCTTTTAGATTTAATTCCTTATCATCTTGATTCACTTTAACTGTTTGTATTTGAACAAGTTTATTAATCTCAAAGGACAAATCAACATAAAGTTGTTCTCTTTGAAGTGCTATTGCTTTATAGTTCAATTCACCTGGTATCAACCTTGGTTCATTGAGTCGCAGTATAGTATCAAAAGCTTCCAAAGCATTTTCAGTAGAGATCAACCTATAAAATAGATTTTCATCATCACCTGCAGCATCATAGTCAACAGCCATACCGACTTCTGACCACCCAGGCCAATTTATAACTATCGTATTCACTCCATTCTTTCGTCCATAAGCTGCAAAAGAGTCCAAGAATGAATTCGCTGCTGTATAGTCACTCTGTCCAGCCGATATTTGTAGAGTAGCAATGGAAGAGAATAGGACAAAGAAATCTAATTTATCTTCTTTAGTTAAATCATTTAATACCCACGTACCATTTATTTTAGGAAGTATAACATTTCTAAATATATCATTGGTTTTATTTAAAATGTAACCATCCCCTGCGTTTCCAGCACTATGGATAACTCCATTTATCTTTTTATATTTTTTTCTAGCACTATTTATAACAGTTCTCATCTGGTCAATATCGCTTACATCTGCATTCATAAGCTCGACGTTGGCTCCTAATGCTTCAACTTCTCTAATTCCTGCAATCTTTCTACAGATTTTGTCATCAGTACCTTTTTCTAATATACTATCCCATTCTTCTACACCGGGCATTGGCGTTCTATTAATGAGAACCAGATTTACATTTGCGTTAGTTGCGAGATACTTAGCTACAGCAAGCCCTATACCACCAGTCCCTCCAGTAATAATATAAGCACCTTCATTTTTCATCTGAATTTCTGGTAAATTTTCCTTATCTAATTCTTCTCCACTAAATTCTTCAACATATCGTCTTCCTTTTCTATATGCAACTTTATACTTTAAGATCTCAGAATTGAACTCTTCCATAAGCTGATCAATTTCTATATCACTATCTATATCGATACATCTAACTGCTAAGTTTGGATATTCTTGTTCTATAACTTTACCCATTCCAAAAAGAGCAGCATTTTGGGGATTTAAGCATTTTTCATTTCCAGTTATTTCATCAACATTTTCCGAGATAATTGTTATGTTTAATTTATTCTTTAACTTGCCATCAAGTAAAGCTTTAGTTAGATTAAATAAGCTATAAACTCCTAATGTTTGAAATGTTTCAAGTTGTTCTAAGTCTAATAGACCATTATCTTCTCTAAGGGTTAAACAATGTAAAATTTCTGTAATACCTGAGTCTTTTACATCATTAATCAGTTTTTCATAATCCTCAATACTAGACCCAATTAAATAAGTAGTTGAATCTATCTTTTTAAAACTGTCACCCTGATTTACTTCTATTAGATTTATATTTCGTGCTTTTAATTTTTTTACAATCTTTTCAGCAATCTTCATTTTTGAACCTAGTACTAGAACAGAACCCTCAATATTTCTTACTGGTGGAATAGTTTTCTCCTCTTTCCAAAGAATCTTACCGTATACCATCCCTTTACCTGATAGACTGGCAAATTTTCGCTTTTGATCTTTATGAACTTTTTTGATTGTATAATTCTCGACTTCAACGAGAACTTTTCCATTTTCATCTACTAATGTAACATCAAGAGAGATGGTTTCCGCTCCTGAATTTAAATCTCCTTTCATTCTCGCGTGACTATAAAACTTTTCTGGTAACTGATGGTATATTTTAAAACTCTTATATATAAAAGGTAAATAAGTATCATTTACCAGCATCATTATGGAGTTCATAGACTTATCCAGGTTTGCTGGATGAAGAAATGCATCATCTAAATCTGCTAAGAACTCTTTTCTGGTCACAATCTCCACAAAACTCTGATTTTCTCCCAATTTTACGATAAGAGGAGTAAGCCATCTACCACCAAATGTAAAATCAATATCTTGATCAAACACCAGACTAAGTTCTTTAAGATTACAACTTTCAAATATTTTATCCACGTCTACATTATCAATTTTGTTATCTATCTTATATACCTTGCCTTCTGCATAGGTAACCCATATATCTTCTTTTGTACTTTGATTATCCACTTTGCTTACAATTTCAAATTTTAGATGATCTTCTTTCTTTGTTACAATTGTAAGAACAGATAAAACCTCACCTTCTTCTACGATTAATGGTTCCATAAATACTACATCTCTAAGTTCAATATTATAACCTGAATAATATTTACTAGATGCTTTTCTTGCCATTTCTAGATATGATACTCCTGGTAATAAATAACTATCAAGTAATTTATGATCCGAAAGTACCCATTTGTTTACTGTAAAGTCTGTTTGATATATGATTTGATCCTTAGTCTCTACTACACATTTATCTAATAGTAAGTGCCCTATTTTATCAGTATCATCTTTCATTAAGTAATCTTGTGTTCGGAATTTTTTTGGTGGAGCCCAATAACGCTTTCTTTCCAGAGGATAGACAGGTAAACTTACGATAAAATGTTGACTATTTTTATATAAGTTACCCCATTCGATAGAAGCGCCTTTGATATATAGCTCACATAACTCTTTCAAAATAGAACTGTAATTTGTGAGCTCAGAATTAAGTTTTTGAAGTTTTTCGTGAACTTTATCTTCTAATTGCCACTTTTCACTTTCAGTAAGGTCACCATCTTCTAAAGCTTGCCGATTTCCAGTAATGAGTTTGAATTTACCGTAATATATTCCCTCTTCAAAAACACTTTCTAGTCCGTTTTTATCTAAGATTTCTAATTTTTTCTTTAAGTCTTCTATGCTATTTACAACAATGGCTACTCTATGTGAATAATGTCCTCGACCTGTTAAAACAGTATAGCAAACGTCTTCAATATTTAAATTCAATTCATCTCTATTTAAAAATTTTGTATATTTTTTTATATAATTATTTAATACATCTTGATTTTTTGCACTAAGGGTGAATATATTTGGTCTATTATCATTATTGATCACTGGTAATTTATCTGGAGCCTCTTCGACTATTACATGGCAGTTAGTTCCACTAAAGCCAAATGAGCTTACACCAGCTCTTCTTTTCTCTCCATTTGGAACCCAATCAACCAGTTTGTCAGATACATAAAGAGGTGAATTGCAAAAATCTATATATCTATTTGGTTTATTAAAATTTTCCATAGGAGGGAATTTTTTGTTCTTCATACCGAGTATAGTCTTAATTAATGCTGCAATACCTGAAGCAGCCACTGTATGCCCAATAGAGGCCTTTATAGAACCTAAAGCACAAAACTGTTTTTTATCTGTGTATTTTCTGAAAGCTTCTGTTAGCCCTTTGACCTCAATTGGGTCACCCAGATTAGTCGCTGTTCCATGAGCTTCAACATAAGAAACGGTTTCTGGGTCTATACCGCCCTCTTTCCAGGCAGCGATGATAACCTCTTCTTGTGCTTCTGCATCAGGTGCAGTTAGTCCATTAGAAGCACCATCATTATTTATAGCTGATCCTCTGATAATCGCATGAATATTATCGCCATCTTTTAAAGCTTCCTCTAATGACTTTAGAAGAACAACCCCTACACCTTCTCCCCACAACGTTCCATTTGCATTGTCATCGAAAGGTCTCACAGTTTGATTAGGAGACTCTACTATACTTGTATCCAAAAGCATAATCTCAGATTTAGCCTCTGCAGCATCATTTATTAAACTGATTCCTCCAACGATTGCCATATCACAATCCTTGTTTTTTAATGCTTTGCATGCTTGATGCACAGCTACAAGTCCTGAAGAACAAGCTGTATCTGTAACTAAGCTAGGACCAGAAAGATTATATAAATACGAAACTCTACTAGCTAAAATGCTAGCCCAAGAACCGGTCAAGTGCATTGGATCCATTTTGGTCATATTTTTGTAATAACACATAGTTGTTGTATCATGTCCTACATAAACCCCCGTTTTAGTTCCGTAAATCTTATCTCCACCATAACCTGCATCCTCTATAGCTTCCCAGGCAGTTTCTAAAAATAATCTTTGATCAGGATTCATGTAGGTTGCTTCTCTGGGAGAAATGTTAAAAAATTCAGCATCAAATTTATCGAGTCCATCTTTTAAATACCCGCGTTTCGGATAATAAACATTCTCTCTAGATATCGGCACTCCTTTCAAAACTTCCCAAAATGCCGGGTGATCTAAAAGAAACTCTTCATCTTTAATTCTCTCTTCTGGATACTCAGCTATACAGATTTTTTTATTAGCTATATTATCCCAAAACTCATCTATGTTTCTTGCCCCAGCGAATTTGCCACTCATACCTATAACTGCTACATAATCATCATCTATGCTCTTATTCTTTCCCATTAATTCCTTTAACAGTTTTTCCGCCTCTTTCGGGGACAGTTTCTGTTCAGAAACTTGCTTATAGATATAATTTCTTATTAACTCCATTTATTGACCCTCCTTTATATTTAACATTATATCAGCATCTGCAACAGCTATTTCACCTTTAGCCAACTTATCTAATATATTACTTAAATTATCAGATGCCACTGTTTTAACAGGTTCTTTTTTAATTGCTTTCTTCTCTATATAAGCTGCCATTTGACTTATAGTCGGATAAGTAAATATGTCAGCTATATTTATAACATTTGGGAACTCTTTTTCTACCTCTTTTAATAGACGTGTTGCCATAATAGAGTCTCCACCCATTGCACTGAAAACCTCAAAAACATTGATCTCATCGAAACCAAGCAGGTTGGCCCAGATATTTGCAAGCTTAATTTCTACCTCACCTAGTTGCTGATGATTTTTACCCAAAATTTTAACCGAATCTATTGTGTTATTATCTTTGTGTTTATTATTTGGTCGAGATTTTCTAATCGAAATCTTTAGTTCTTTTTCAACTTCCTGAGCCAGTTTTGCTTTTAAACTATTTCGCTTTAAGTTAAGCAAATTATAGTCTATCTCACCGATAATAACCCTTGTAACCTTCTTTTCTAAAACCTTTTCAAACGATTCTAGTGCTAATTTCGTTGATAGAGAAACAAAAATTCCTTCTTCAAGACCATAATCAAAAGCCATTCCTGTCTCTTTCCAGGCCGGCCAATCTATTGCAATTTTAACAGTTGGACTATCTGATTTAGTATAGACGAAAGAATCTAAATAACAGTTTGCTGCAGTATAATCACCTTGTCCTGGCTCAGCTAACATTGAAGCAAGTGAAGAGAAGACCATAAAAAAGTCTGGATTATCTACCCTCGTCAATTCATCTAATATCCATGTCCCCTTTGTCTTAGTATCAATAACTGTTCTAAATTTTTTAATATCTTTATGAATTATAAAACCATCACCTGCCACTCCGGCTCCATGCACGACACCGTCAAGCTTACCAAATTGATCCCTAAGTGATAATATAAGCTTTTGCATCTGTTGTAAGTCACTAACATCTGCACTATAACAGAACACTTTGGTACCTAACGATTCGATTTCTCTAATACCCTTTAACTTTTTAAGTAGTTTCTTATCGGTTTCTTCTTTCAGGACTTTATCCCATTCCTCTTTTGCGGGCAAAGATGTTCTATTGACAAGGATTAGGTTTATTTTATTCTTACTGGCCAGATACTTTCCAATCTCAAGGCCTATACCACCCATTCCTCCAGTTATGAGGTAAGTTCCTTCAGATTTGATCTTAAGATCTCTATGTTCCACCTGTTCTAAATCTACTCTAGCCAACTCTTCTACATACCTTTTATTATTTCGATAAGCTATTAGCTGATTATCTATATTATCCTCAACAATCTCGTTAATTATCATTGATATTTCGGTATTCGTATCTATATCGATAGATTTAATTTTTAGATTTTCATACTCTAATGGAATAATCTTAGCCAGGCCAAATAGTGAAGCATTTAGCGGCTTAACTTTAGTTTGCTCAGCAACTACTTGATTAGCATAATCAGAGATTAATATAAAATCAATTCGACTCATATATCTATTGTTTATAAATGAGCGTACTAGATAAAAAAGGCTATTAACTCCCAGGTCCTGAGCCTGGTCAAAATCATCTATTTTTTTTACCTCTAAATCATTGAATGCATTGAACATATGAATTACCCGGCTGATATCTCTATCTTTTAACTCTTCAGCTAATCTCTGATAGTCAGCTTCATCAAAACTAACTGTATATCTGAAATCATTCTCTTTTGAAAATTCTTTACCAACCTCTACTTCAATGATGTCGGTATCATCCAGTTTAAGTCCTTTTATTATTTCTTCCACCTTTGGGCTAGAATTTTTAAAGATTAATGAAGTTTTGTTATCACTATACTCGCCCATAGTATCACTCAAAGGTTCAGCTATCCAATTGATCTCATAAAACATATTTTTATCTTTTAGTCTATGCAAACCATTTTCACTAACCTTCTTTACACTATATTCAGATAGTACAGCAACCACATTCCCTTCTGCATCAGACATTAGAACGTCGGATAAGACTGTCTCATTATTATTCTCTAAGGATTCTCTTTTTTTCCAATAACTAATTACTTTTTCAGACATCTGATCATACACTTTTAAGGACTTAAATGTGAATGGTAAAAAAACATTACCATCTATGACATCGGTAGTTATATTAATGCACTGATCTAGTAAAGGAGGATATAGGGTATATGATTTTAGATCCCTCTGATATCGTTCAGGAACCTCAAAATATATTAAATACTCCCCTTCACCGACATAAACCTTATTTAAGACATCCCACCTATCTCCTACTTGAACTTCACTATCGGTATTTTCTTTCATCTCTTTTACCAAAAGGTCGTCAGGATTAATCTGATTATATCTCGCGATAATATCTTTTATAGATTTTTTTGTAGGTTGGACGTGGTCCAACACACAAATCTTCCCTTCGGCATTCTCAATCCAATTATCCAGATAATCTTTACTTAAGATAGAGAATTTGAGATAATCTTCTTTCTCTTTAACGAGAAGTTGGATCTTTTTGGGTTGATCTTCTTCTATAATAAATGGAACCTGGAAAATTACATCTTTTAATTCAAACTCCTTGAAATGATAATAGTTTTTTGCTACCTCACAAACCATTTCGATGTATGCAGTACCAGGTAATATGAAATGTCCTGATACTTTGTGCTGTTCTAATATCCATTCCCCTTTTACATTGAAATTCTTCTCAAAAATTTTCATCCCCATAGTTTCAACTGAACATCTATCAAGTAATGGATGAATACTACTATCAGTTTTTAATATACCATCAAATTCAATCCAACAGCGTTTCTCTTCGAATGGATATGTAGGTAAGCTTAGCTTATTATATTGTCTATTTTTATACAAATTTTCCCATTTTACTTCAGCACCCTGTATATACATCTGAATAATATCCTCTAAAATATATTTATTATCTGCAACTAATTTACAATCCAGTAGTTTTTCGTTGGCCTTTTTACTAATCTTTTTCTTATCCGATTCACTAATAACCTCTAAACCTTCTATATTCCCGGAATTAGGTACAATATTGTGATAACCATAGTAAATTCCAGGTGGTAGATCATCTTCTAAATTTAAGGTTTCTAAAATATTAAGCTTATCTTTAAGTTCACTAATATCAGATAAGAGTATTGCCATTCTATATTCGTGATGCCCTCTTCCAGTATTTGCAGTATAGCAAATGTCTGCCAAATTAAGTTTGTTGTGATTTTTTATAAATTTTGAATAATTTTTCACCAATATTTTTAAACTTTCAATATTTTTAGCAGATAAAGTTAAAACATTGAGCTGGTCTTCGGTATTTACCTCCTCTTTAATTGGTGCCTCTTCTAAAATCATATGACAGTTTGTTCCACTAAGCCCAAAGGAACTTATTCCACATCTTCTAATACTATCGTTAACCTCCCAATCGTTTAAACAGTCATTTACATAGACAGGAGACTCTGTAAAATCAATTCTTCTATTGGGACGTTTAAAATGTAATGTCGGTGGTATTTGCCTGTTTTTCAACGCAAAGATTACTTTTACTAATCCTGCCATCCCTGCTGCATGATCTAAATGACCAACATTACTTTTTACTGAACCGATTGCACAAAACTGTTTTCTTTGTGTGTAATTTTTAAACGCCCTCTGGATACCACTAATCTCAATGGGATCACCAAGTTCAGTACCCGTTCCGTGTGCTTCAATATAAGTAATGGTCTCTGGATCTATATCGGCATCCTGCCAGGCCCTTAAGATAACATCTTCCTGGGCTGATGAGTTTGGTGCTGTTATACCATTAGATCTGCCGTCCTGGTTAATTGCACTCCCTTTGATTACTGCATAAATATTGTCCTTATCCTCCACTGCTCTTTGTAATGGTTTTAAGATTAACGCAACTACCCCTTCTCCTATGCCTGTACCATCGGAACTATCATCGAAGGTCTTTGCTCTGTCATCCGATGATTCGATACCAATACCTGCACTTTCAGAGCCTTTCACAGGAAGTAGTTCAAGTTTTACAGAACCTGCTATTGCCATGGAACAGTCTCCATTCCGCAAGGATCGACAAGCAATATGTGTTGCTACCAGAGCCGATGAACACGCTGTATCTATTACCATACTTGGTCCCTTTAAATCAAGCATATATGCTATTCTGCTTGCAATAATCGATGTAACATTGCCGGCTACTGAAAGTTCTGTAGAGTCTGGTGCCACTCGTTTCACATACCTATTATATCCTTCTTCAAAGTCACCACTATACCCAATAAACACCCCTGTACTTGAGCCCTTTAATTTCCCACCGCCGTAAGCTGCATCTTCAATGGCAGAATATGCCGTTTGTAAAAACAGTCTTTGGTTTGGATCCATCAGACTCGCTTCTTTTGGTGATATTGAGAATAGCTTGTAATCAAATTTATCAATCTCTGTCATATATCCACTTTCAAGATATTCAGGGAGCAGAGCCGAATTTTGAGATTTATAAATACCATCACTATCTTTTTTCCTATTCTCCGGTATAGGGCTTACCATATCCATACCTATCGAGAGTTGTTCCCAAAATTCTTGTACATTATGACTATTTGCAATTTTGCCTGCAACACCTACTATGGCAATATCCTTTTGAGGGGTCTTCTTAATCTTAATCTCAGTGTCAAGATCGTATTCTGAAAGATTAAGACTATCTAAGCTAGGGAATTCAGACATTTTCATGACCCTCCTTTATCTAGGCATTTTAAAGTTGGGAAATAGTCCTCTTGTTCCGGTCTCATCAAAAACTTGATTAAATCTTTCTATCTGTTCATTAACCGGAACCTGCTTCGTCTCTAATATCGATTTAAGCATATCTAATGCTTCTTCCATCTGCTGTAATGTAGGTTCTCCTTCACTAGCTTCGATTTCTTCTTGTATCTTTTCAATCCTTTTGTATGGTTTGACTACGCCTTTTTGATATTCTACTTCATTCCAATTGAAATTACGAGTCGAAACCGCGATAGCCATACACTTAGTAATAACTGTAATTTTCTCATTTATTTCATACTCTAACTCTTTTTTTAGAGCATTTATATCTTCGTTGCTATCATATGAAAATACAGCGATAGATTTTGCAGAATTTTTCATAAATCCCTTTAAGATCGCCTTTGGTCCCAACTCTACACCATAATGAATACCTTTATCAAGCATATAACTCATGCATTCTTGCCATCTTACTGGTTCTATTAGCTGTAACGATAAGTTCTCAACTATGCTATCCACACCTTTATACGGCTTAGCAGTAACATTAGACAAAACTGGATACTTAAGTTCTGAAAATTTGCACTTTAAAAGCTCTTCTTTAAATCTGTCTGCAGCAGATGTCATTAATGGACTATGGAAAGGAGCACTTACTTTTAATGGTATAGCATTTGCTCCCATTTCAGCCAGTCTAGCTGCTGCAGCGTCAACTGCTGCTTTATGTCCCGAGATAACTATCTGCTGTTTTGAGTTATAATTTGAGATTACAACTATGTTCCCATCTTTAGAAACATCCTCACAAACCTTATTAATTTCCTCCATTTTAAGCCCACTGATAGAAGTCATACCTCCTACTCCCAGTGGGACTGCCTCTTGCATGAACTGACCTCTTTTTTTGACCAATCTTAGCGCATCTGAAAATTTAATAACACCTGCACAAGTTAGAGCAGTTATCTCTCCTAAACTATGTCCTGCACACAATGCAGGCATAATTCCTATCTCTTTTAAATAAACTCTAAAAGCTGCCACACTCATCGTCAAAATTGCTGGTTGTGCATTTTCAGTTTTAGTCAACTCGTTGATATCACCATTTAAACATAACTCCTCTAGATTAAACCCTAATATTTCGTTTGCTTCAGCAAATGTAGCTTTTCCCTCCTCAAAGTTCTGTAATAACTCCTTTCCCATCCCTATGTACTGTGAGCCTTGCCCAGGAAATAATAATGATACCTTCTTGCCCATAGTTAATCATCCCCTTATAGTAAATTTTAATCACTTAAAATTAGATGCTATTAATTTGATAACTTTAACATAGTCCTTAATCAAACTAAATACCTCTGTATCTATCAATCTGGCAGCATTATATTTACATAAACATCTAAGACTACTCTCTCCATCTTTGATACTTATCACTATGTCATAAGCTTTATTCTGATTATCATCTATATTTTCACCAAATATAAATAGAGGTATTATTTCATTAATTTTTTTACTTATTAATAATCTCTTAGCATGTTCTAACGAATATTGGTCATTTTTGGATATATGACTTAATTTAGTGTTAATAGCTTTAAATAAATTATTGAAATTATTGATTATTTGAAATTTTATTCCTAAATTTAACATTTTATTGTGTAGTGAAGGTATTATAACTTGTACCCAGACCATATCCTGTTGACTAACTTCGTGTAACAGATACACATAACATCCAAGTAATACATCTAAAAGATTAATATTATTAGCAGTTGCTAAATTATTAAGCCCATTATAAACTTCTTGTCCAATAGTAAACTCTAATAACTCTTCTACAAATCCTCCAGCATTATTGAAAAATTTTGCCGGTAAAGTAAAACCATTGATATTTATTTTTTTACTCTGTTCTCCTCCAACCTCCATAAACTTCGATAACTTTTCTATTGTTGGATAAGCAAAGAGGTCGGGTACGGTTACCAAACCTTTATAATCTTTGTCTAATTCTGAACACATTGCGACAATACTCATAGAATTTCCACCTATATCAAAAAAATTGTCATAAATCCCAACAGAATCTCTACCGAGAATCTTTTGCCATAACCTACTTAAATACATTTCAACATCAGTTTCAGCCTTTTTAAACTCAACCCCTATATTCTGTTCCTCCATATTGATTATAGGTAAAGACTTTCTATCTATTTTCCCATTTGAAGTTAAGGGAATGTGATCTAGATGCATATAAATACTCGGAATCATATACTCCGGTAATTTATCAGCAAGATATTTTTTTATAGCATTAGTGGGAATCTCTGTTTCTGAGACATAATAAGCTACAAGTTGTTTATCCATCCTGACTGTATCTATAGCTATAACTACACAGTCATTAATCTTTCCGTGTTCTAAAAGAATATTTGTTATCTCATTTAGTTCTATTCGATATCCTCTTATCTTAACTTGATAGTCTAACCTACCCAAATATTCTATATTGCCATCGGAAAGCCACCTTGCTAGATCTCCAGTCTTGTACATCTTTCCTACGCCGAATGGGTTAGTTACAAATTTTTCTCCTGTCAACTCTTCTCTATATAGATATCCTCTTGCTAATCCATCACCTGCAATACATAATTCTCCTGGTACTCCTATCGGTTGTAAGTTATGGTTTTCATCTAATATATATATATGTAAGTTAAATATCGGTCTTCCAATCGGAATATTCTTATACTCTTTTTCTACTGTAAAACTGGCACTTACCACAGTAACTTCCGTTGGACCATAGTTATTTACTAACGTGTACTTTTTCTTCTGATAGTTATTTAGTTTATCTCCTCCAGTGAGCAACATTCTTAGAGAACTATTTTCTAATTGTAAAAATTTTTCACACATCTGGGTCGGCAGAAAACTAATGCTAATAGCATTATTCTCATAATACTCATTTAACCTCTTTATATCTAATTTTAACTCTTTTTCTATGATATATAGGCTCGCACCACAGATTAAATAAGGGTAGATCTCCCATACTGACGCATCAAAACCAAAGGATGCATATTTTGTTGCTCTATCAGCTTCAGTTACCGAATACCTTTCGTTGTGCCAGAAACATAAATTAATTAATGATCTGTGTTCAACCATTACCCCTTTCGGTCGTCCCGTAGAACCCGAAGTATATATTATATAGGCTAAACTATTGGAAGAATTCATAATTTTCAGATTACTACTTACACCTTTATACAGCTCTTTATCTTCTAAATCTAGTACTTCAACTTTCGACTCTATTTTTTCTTTTAACTTACTTTGTGTTAACAAGATATCAATCTTACTGTCTTGGATTATAAATTTAATTCTTGTTTTAGGATATGACTGATCAATTGGTAAATAAGCTCCCCCCGCCTTTAAGATAGCTAAAACCCCAATAACCATCTCTAATGACTGTTCTGGCATGATACCTACTTTCATTTCCGCTTTAACTCCTTTAGTTCTCAATACCCTTGCCAACTGATTAGCTTTTTGATTTAACTCTTGGTAGGTCAAAAATGTATCTTTATATACTACAGCAACATTTTCTGGCGTCTTCTCTGCCTGTTCTTCGAAAAGTTCATGAATCGTTCTCTCTTTTGGATATTGAGATTCTGTATCGTTAAACGTATATAGTAACTGTTCTCGTTCTATTTCGCTCACCACTTCAATTCTACCTATTTCAATATCTACATTTTTTACTACTTCTTTTACCACTTTAATAAAATGATTACCCAATCTTTCTATTGTGTCTTTTTTAAATAATCTGGTTGCATACTCTAATTGACATTTAAGCTTATTTTCTATTTCTTCTGCAAATAAGGTTAAGTCAAACTTAGAAACATTGAAGTCAAAATTATAATCTATAAACTCTAATTCATCTGTTTGCAACGTCTCAATATCCATATTTTCCATAGCAAACATTACATCAAATAGTGGATTTCTGCCCATATCCCTTCGTAAATTTAAATCTTCTACCAACTTTTCAAACTGATAGTCCTGGTGTTCAAATGATTGTAATATATTCTCCTTTACTTCATCAAGGAAATCTATAAAAGTTTTGCTACTTTTAGGATAGTTTCTCAAAGCTAAGGTATTTACAAACATTCCCACTATATTCTCTATATCGCTATGATTTCTGCCCGCTATCGGTGAGCCAATAATTATATCATCTTGACTTGAGTATTTTGATAATAATACATTATAAACTGCTAATAGTACCATATATAAAGTTGTCTCCGTCTTTTTACAGAGATTTTTTAATGATTCTGTTAAATTTTCGTCTAATTCAAAGTTTATGATACTTCCTTCAAAACTCTGTATATCTGGTCTAAGATAATCCACGGGTAGATCTAAAATAGGTATCTCAACAGAAAATCTTTCTAACCAAAATCTTTTTTGCTCTTCAATCTTCTTAGTTTTGAATAGTTTATTCTGCCAGTTAACAAAATCTTTATAGTGAATCTTTATTTCTGGCAATTTATGATCTCGATATAGTTCTCTAATCTCTTTTATGAGTATATTAAGTGATACGCCGTCTGCTATTGTATGATGCATATCTATCACCAATATATGCTCATTAATTGATAATTCTATAATACATATTCTAATTAGAGGTGCTACACTTAAATCAAAAGGACGCACAAAATTCTTAATTATCCTCTTTTCTTCTCCTCTATCTGCCTTCAAAATCTTAACTTCAAGATCTAGATCCTTAAAATTACTAATTTTTTGTACTGGTTCTCCATCTATAAAGGAAAACGAAGTTCTTAAACTTTCATGTCTTTTTAACATTTTGTAAAAAACATCTATCAAGCGTTTCTTATTCAAATGACCAATAATTTTTTTCGCTATTGGCAGATTATAATTGATACTGTCTTTTTTCATTTGGTTTAATACTATTAATCTTTTTTGAGCAGATGATACTGGGTGGTACTCCCTGGCCTCTACCTTTTCGATCTTTACAAATGTAGTTCTCTTAGCTTTTTGTATTTCTACTGCTAAATTTTGAATTGTTTTTAGCTCAAATATTTCCCTTAATCCCATTTTCACGTTAAAGTCTTTTTCTATTCTAGAAACTAATTGAGTAGCTTTTAAAGAATGTCCTCCAAGATAAAAAAAATTGCTGTTAATACTAATTTCTTTTATCTTTAATATATGTTTCCATATTTTTACTAATTTTAATTCCACTAGATTTCGTGGAAGTACATATTCATTTGCAGTATATTTTTTGTCTAGAATATCTGGTAAAGCAGTTCTATCTATTTTACCATTTGGGTTTAATGGCAACTTATCTAACAGTACAAAAAAAGACGGAATCATGTAATCAGGTAGTTTATTTTGTAAATATAGTCTGATTTCAGACTCTAAATTGTCAATCTTTATTTTTTCTTCCCAATTCTGATTGGGAACTATATAAGCAACTAACTCTTGAGAATTGTCAGTATTTTTTACTATAATATAACTTTCTTTAATTGTTCTATATTTATTTAAAATAGACTCTATCTCACCTAATTCGACCCTATTCCCCCTTATTTTAACCTGGTCATCTTTTCTGCCTAAAAATTCAATATGACCATCAGGCAACCATCTGGCCAGGTCACCTGTCTTATAGATCTTCCCTTCTCCAAAAGGATTATCCATAAATTTATCCTTTGTTAAATCTTCTCTATTCAAGTATCCTCTGGCTACTCCATCTCCAGCTATACATAATTCTCCTTCTTCTCCAGGTAACATTAGTTGATTATTGCTATCTAGTATATAAACCTGTGTATTATTAGAAGGAATGCCTATAGGCACAATATCTGTGTTAATGTTATAGGGTATATGATAATGCAATGTATCATCAGAACATTCACTCTGTCCATATGCATTTACTAAACCGATTTTATATTTTTTATAAAAATTATTCACTAGATCATTGATTACCCTTTCTCCTGTTAAAACTAAATATCTTAAATCTGGTAACTCTATTTTTTTCATACCTTCATCTAGTAAATTTAAGTAAATTTTCAGAGCAGAAGGTACTATTTCTAAGACATTAATTCCATCTTCTTTTGCTCTATTAATTAAATCATATATATGTAAGTTTACTTTTTCTTCAAAAATTATTAATTTACTCCCTGTAATAAGTGGAGCCCAATTTTGCCATATTGATGCTACAAAACTACTATTCAAATTATTACACAAATTATCCTCAGAAGATATTTTTAATACACTGATTTTAGTAAATATATGATTGATAATGCCTCTATGCTCTAATAACACCCCTTTAGGGTTACCTGTTGACCCTGAAGTATAAACTATATATGCCAAATTTGTTGCTTTAGCTTGATAATCAATGTTATCCTTAGAATAGTGAGATACATTTTTGAGTTCTACATTTAATTTTTTACATTTAACATCTTCTTCATTATTTATAAAACTTGTTAGTAAAATTTCTAGTTTACAATCCTTTATTATAAAATCTCTTCTGGCCTTTGGATTCTTTAAGTCAATACAAACTATAATTCCTCCGAGTTTTAAAATACTTAACTGACTCACTAACAGTTCTAAAGAAGAAGGCATGCTTACACCAACCACTGTACCTTCTTTAACATAATTTTCTTTTAATAAATGTGCCAATTGGTTTGCTTTTTCATCTAACTCCTTATAGGTTAGTTCTTGATCTTGAAATACTACCGCTACCCTATCTGGCGTTTTTTCTACCTGTTTTGCAATTAAACTTTGAATTGTTTCATACTTTGGATAATCTACTCGTGTATTATTAAATGCTGTCAGTATTTTTTCTCTAAAGTTCAAATTCCACACCTCCAATATCCTGTAGTTCCATGTTGTCTACAATTATTATAATATTATATTTAATTATAAATAATTCCATATATATTAAAAAAACATCTATAATTCACATATCTTAACCATTAATTAATTTGTTCTCGATAATCTTGATGATCTGTACAACATTATCTTTATCGTTTATAAAAAAGTGACCCCCTGGAAAACACTGAATACTTATTTCATTTTTCGTATACTGCTGCCATCCTGCTAATTGCTCTGTCGTTAATTTATCATCAGAACCTGTAAATACTACAAAATCAGTTTCTAAAACAGGTTTACTTTGTTCTTTAAACTCTTCTTCATATTTATCAACTGCATCAAAATCAGCTGAAAATATTGGAATAAATATATCCTTTAATTCAGGATTAACAAAAATTTCTGCAGGAGTTCCTCCATATTCTAAAACACGGTCTTTTAACTTTTCTTCTGGTGAGTTATATATTTTTTTAATTTTTGTTGGTAAATGTGGGGCTTGTCTGCCAGATAAAAATAAACACTTTGGACTAGGTAATCCTTTTTCTGTAATTTTATTGGTTAATTCGTGAGCAATAATTGCTCCCATGCTATGTCCCAAAATCGCATATTCTTCATTTAAATAAGATTTAATTTGTCCATACGCTTCTACAACCATAGAATCAATTGATTTAAGTAACTTCTCTTTTAACCTTTTCCCATGACCAGGTAAAACGACAGGAATGATTTCTATATTTTCGCAAATTATACTCCCCCAAATTTTATACTCCTGAGCTGAACCTCCAGCATAGCTTATACAAATTAACTTAATTTTATTTGAATTGTCCATATAATTCTCCTTACTTGATTTCATTTATTTTTTATGAACTATCCTCCTTTCATTTTTACTTTTTCATCTTTTATAAAATTAGTATAAAGTTGATCCCGCTTTATTCATGAAAATCTAAATAAACCTTGTATAATTATAACTCTAAAACTACCTACGAGTGATATAATAAAAAGGTCAAAATATGCTCAACAAAAAAGGATTTATCTGCCCTCATAGTCCTTTACAATATCCTTATCTGAAAAGTATCAGGTTGTGACTGAAGTTAGAGGCTAATCTGAATACGAACAATTGGTGAGATGACCTGCATGGATAAAAGCTATCGAAAATATCAATTTCCTATCGTAAACTGAATCGAATAATGAGCCTTTGAATGGTTAAAACAAGCATTAAATCTGATTGTTCTCGATCCCCGGGGGTGGGATAGGCAATGTTATTGGTTTAGCAAAGGAAAAATGGATTACAAAGTAGTATTAACTACTTAGGTCAGCTGATCGAAATTTTAGAAAAGGTAGTTCCTATACATCTAATGAAATAGTGGAATTACTCCGATGGTTTGAAAAATTTTCCCTAAATACAAATTACTGTCGAGTGTATAAATCACATTATGTTACTTTATTCGATACTACTAGCCAATTTCCTGCAAAATTTTTTATTTTTTTATTTTTTACATCTTGTATAGCATTAAACCTATAAATGGGAATCGCTACTATTATTACATATTGAAAAAATTCATGCTTTTATGATACAAAAAATATTTTTTTATAATTATTGGATTATAATATTATTCGTGCTGTTTTGTTATTTTGATACCGACTCCAATAACTTTTTCTAGCAATTCACCCAATTGCTTTAAATATAAGAAACCACTTTTATGAAAAATAAAGGTATGAATGAGCCACATAATGCCCATAATTGTTAAAAATACTCCAAAATATCCAGTAAGGTTTTCAATTATTGATGAAGCTGAGGATTAAAAAAATTACCATATAAGCAGATGTATGATTACTTCTCATAATCGCCATAGTGACAATGATATACTACTAGATTTCATTTTTAAATTGCTAGAAATATCATAGAAAGAAGGGTATCTTTCAGCTGTAGAAAAATATAATGGATTTTGCTCACTTATAGTAAATTAAAAACTCCTTGAGTTGATTCACAAGGAGTTTTAATAGTATTTACTGGTGATTTATTGGACTAAATAATCAATTTTCAGAATGTTTTAAAGGGTGATCTACTTATACAGGGTTATCTTCTGGTGGAATAACGACTGAACAAGAGTCTGACCCTGGATCACCCCATGGTCCTCCTGCCAAACCAAACCCCCCAACACAGGAAACTAATAAAACAGCCAACACCAAAATACACAATAACTTTTTCATGAAATCAACCCCCCGCTCTTAAATTTTTTTGTAAAGTGATGTACCTTCAAAATCTTTTTTTAAAGTCTTTTCAAGAGACTTAAAACATTCAAGGTTATGTTCATTAGTAACTTCCATTATCTTTCCTAATACATCAATCGCATAAGTTAGTGCTTCTGCCTGCTTAAAATGTTCGAAAGCAAGATATAAAGTATCTAACGCAGTGAAAAGCTGATCTTCCCTTAATTCAATCTCAGCTTTGTTGTAGAAAGTTTTGGCAACTTCTAAATTATTCGTGTATTTTTGCCCGATTACTTCTGCTCTATTTAAATACTCTAAAGCTTTTTCAGAAATACCGTCTTCTTCAAATGATATGTATATAACCGCCAAATTATTCAACATCTTTGGAAGGTCTCTTTCTTCAAAATACTGTAAAGCTTTTTCACCTATTTCTATAGCTTTATCTATATCTCCAAGGTTAAAATAATAAACACTATAATTGTTTAAAATTTTCCCTTTGAGTTTATCATCTACCTCATTAAAGTGAGCATTAGCTAATTCCAGATATTTCTTCATCATTTGGAGAGAATCATCTTTTTTCTCTGATTTATATTTTACCCAGTTGATCCACCAATTATTTAGTAAGACAATTATTAATAACTCAACATCATCTTGAACCTCATTAATCGACTCTCTAAAAATGTTTTCAGCCTTTTCTATTTCTCCTAAATATCCAAAAATTACACCTCTATAGTTCTTGAGTCTGACTGCATTTCCACCAGAATTATACTCCAAAGCATGGTGTATATATTTTAAAGCTCTGTTATGTTGATGGAATTCGTACAAACCTTTTGCATGTAAAAATGTAACCTTCGCAAGCATTTCTACATCATCGCCTGCTAGAACCTCAGCTATACTAATCTTCGACATAAATCCTAATAAATCCTTCCCTTCCAACATTTTTTCTGCTTCTTCATAAAATATTATAGGTGACAATTTTATTGTTTTACTCACAACGCCTTCCCCCTTTTTTGTAAATATTAAATTGACTCAATTAATATTATAACACCCATACACAATTATTGCAATATTTAACTTATATTTTTTACAATATATTTCATATTTTTTGTATAAATGACTTTTACCTAATAAAAATATCATATCAATTTGCTAGTTTTAGTTTAAAAAATCTCTTTCAGATTCTCCAAACTCAGCTTGTTCTATATATATTTACAATGATTTAATTTTATACTATTTTCTCTGTAAGCAGCACTTTAACCACCATAAATCTTTTAATATTATTAATTATACTATATTATAGAAGAAATAAGTATGGACATATTCAAATTAGATAAGTGAGAGCTTCAAAAGAAAAAATCTATACATAAAAATAAAGACAGTCTTCCAGGGTCTCTAAAAATGAAAATCGACTTTCTTTCTAAGAATATCGCCCGATTAGACGGTTCAGAACACTTTATTCCAGATTCCATGCAGGAGATAATAATTTTTCGCAGAAATTATATAATATCTTTGCTATTTTAGTTCAAAGGAGATGATTCTAATGACCTTGCACATTGAGGAGGTTATTTCAAGCAAACAACAGCGAGAATTTATTAAATTACCCTGGAAGATCTACAAAGATGACCCGCTCTGGATTCCACCGTTAATTTCTGATATGAAGAAGACTATTAACAGTGAGAACAATACTTTAAAAACCAGTGGTCCGTTCACGATGATTCTTGCTCGCCAAAATGGAAAAGTCGTAGGAAGATTACTTGTTGCGATTAATGAAAAATTGAATAAATACAAAGGTATCAAACAAGGTTATCTCTCCCTGTTTGAATCTATCAATGACTTTCAGGTGACAGAAGCTATGTTTGATTATGCCCGGGAATGGTTAAAGGAAAGAGGAATGGATACTATAATCGGGCCACTAGCTCCACCCAATGGTGATGATTGTCGGGGTTTGGTTATTGATAACTTCCAGGATCCAGCCCAGGTCATGAACGTATACAATCCACCTTATTACCCGGAATTTTTCCAGAAGTATGGTTTTGTCAAATATCTGGACTATTTTGCATTCCATTTTGATTTAACAGTTGGAGTACCTGAGCGCTATCAAAGGGTAGCCGAATATGCACAAAACAAATTCAAATTTAGAATAGACCCCATCGATCTAAAAAATATTGAACGGGAAATGGCAGATGTGAAAAAGATTATTGACCTGTCTATGCCTGATGAATGGCCCGATTTTTATCCCCCAACTGATGAAGAGATTGAAATGATTGGTGAGACGTTAAAACCAGTTGCTGATCCTGATTTTATTTTCATTGCCCGCAATGAGAAAGACGAACCGATTGGCTTTTCCTTAGCTATGCCAAACTATAATGAAGCATTAAAGCATCTGAATGGTCGTTTGTTACCATTTGGTTTTCTAAAATTTTTGTGGTATAAGCGCAAAATTACCTCGGCTCGAATTTTTGTTCTTTTCGTGATTCCTGAATATCGTAAAAAAGGTGTCACTGGTGCTATCTATTTGAAGAGTTTCGAATCTGCTATTCGCAAAGGATACACTTTCGGTGAAGGTTCAACTATTGCTGAAGCTAACCCAGCGATGCGCCGGGACGCTGAAGGCGCTGGTGGTAAAATCTACAAAACATATCGGATTTATCAACATCCAATCGCCTAAAAAAAAAGAACTCTGTAACTGTTATAGTTTACAGAGTTCTTTTTATCTGATTAGAAAATTCTCAGATTCAAGCCTCATCTCCTCCACCCACCTTTACCGTGAGCATGACGAATATCTTTTAGTTTTAACTCGTTCAATTCTTTACTCATAAGCAAAATCATTAGCTTCACCTCCTTTCTTTGCTAATCTTTTTGGCAAACCTCTTTTTAGCAGACCGCTTCTGCATTGCTCGCTCGCGCACTTCCTCAAATAATTGATCCAAGAGCATATACTTTAACATCTTTCTCTTCTCCTTTCTACTCGGTAGTTATCCGACTTCTGCTACTTTCTACTACTTACTTATTTCTCTTGCCGGATTTACGCATTTTCATCGCCTGCTGTCTTTTTTCATCGACAATTAGATTTGCTAACATGAGTTCTAATAACATCGTTATTCCTCCTTTTATCTAGAATTGCTTATTTCTCTTCTTTGACTGAAATGTTCTCTCCTCAACCATACTTTTTATCAACACAAATTCAAAACTCATTTTTCCCCCTCCTTTACAGTTAATTTTACTTTTTAATCAAAATTTTCTATCACTCTTAATTTAACATCACATTTTTTATTTTATGCAATAGCAACATGACTTATTCCACTTTTTTAATATTTGTGAATCAGTCGATTTTTCTTACCAGGTTTAAATTGACCACTTCGTTCAGCAACTATTAATTTTGCAATCATCATCTCAATAAACATCATTAATTCCTCCCTCTGATAACTATTATCATAATATTTTTTCTCTTTTTCAACGATCAGCACATGTGCTACCATATGCACCAACAAGATAAAGTGTTACCCAAAATTATCCTTCTTACAAACCTACTTATTGTTTTTACCGGTCTGAAGTTCTTTTGCCTTATCCTGAATTATTGCTTTAGCAATCAGATATTCCATAAACATAATCTATGAACCCCCTTTCATAATAATTATCTATTTCTGTGTCAGTGGGACATTTATCTTCTCTGCAATTTGCTGGTTTTAGCGGGGCGGTCAACCTTTATCTCCAAAATATACTGTCTCATCATAGCAATCACCCCTTTCTGATTAAATTTTACTGTCTATACCGTTCAATAAGTTTTTGTTGGTCTGGAATTTTTATTAACATCTTATCTCCCCCCTTTGGACAACTCTCTAAAAAAGCAAAAGGTACTATAGGAAATAGTCCTATAGCACCAAATTAAAAAATAACACATTTTAACAAATTATTAGCGTAAGAAAAGGACCATAGGCCTAAACGACCCAGATCCCAGATTAACGCATGAATATATATCTTAACATATGCAAGTTAAGCTAACTAATGCCCAACTCCTTAAAGGGTAGGTCGCAAAAATATTCGCTTTTATCAAAGGACATAACAAAAAATCTCTTTATCACAGCAATTCTAATTTTCTCAATCGTCTTTTGCATTTTGCAACCTCCTTTCAAAAACTAGTAATATCTGCTTTACTTTGTTGATTATATACTCTTCACTTCTCAATGTCAAGAGTATTTTGGTAAATATTTTTGTTTTTTTATAGACTGGCTTAACTGGTGAATACACCAATTAAGCCAGTCTATTCAAAATTTTAACCCTCCAAAAACTCTGTAAAATCAATAACTACACGTTAAACTTACTCTTCAATTCTCCCATCTGTTCTGACAAAGTCTCCAGGTTAGTAACCAATTGACTCATCTGGTCTACTACCTTTAGATTCTCTTCTGAACTTGCAGCAATCTCCTCAGCACTGGCGGCTGATTCTTCTGCTTGAGATGCTACATCAGAGATATTTCTGGCGATAGATTCACCTGCTTCTTTAATCTTATCAATATGAGAATTCATTTGATTAATCATCTGATCAGATGCTAATACTGCCTGTGCAATACGCTCAAATGTATCACCGGCAACCTCAGTTAACTTAACACCTTCAGCAAAATCATCTACCTGATCCTGAATCTCCTCACTAACTTGATCTACCCGGGTCTGAACCTGATTTATCAAGTTTCCAATACGCTCAGTAGCACTTCTAGACTGTTCAGCCAGATTACGAATCTCCTGGGCAACCACAGCAAAGCCCAGACCAGCTTCCCCGGCTCTGGCAGCCTCAATAGAAGCGTTCAACGCCAATAGATTAGTCTGTTCTGTAATCTGATTAATTAGGTCAGTAATCTCATTAATCTCATCAGATTTTGTTTTCAAATCTCCCATACCAACCATAATCTGCTGCACATTCTTGTTCACTCGAACAATGGTATTTAAAGCATCACTAATACCCAACTTACCCTGATCAGCATTGTGCATAACTTGATTAGAATTATCTTTCACATCTTCCATCTGACCTGCGAAATCGTTAATCGATGTGGAAATCTCACCGGCAAAATGAGACGTCTCAGAAAGATTAATCGATTGACTTTCAGAGATCTTGGCTAGTTCATTGATGATAAAATTATTCTCCGAACTAGAAGCAGCCATTCCCTGAAAAGCTTTAAATAATTCTTTAGTTGCCCGGTATACGCTATCCCCCGATTTGATTAGCAGTTGGATAACTTCCTGTAAGCTATTGGTCATCTGATTAAAACTAGTCTCCAGTTGACCTAATTCATCCTTACGATTAAGTTGTGCCTTAACCGTCAAATCGCCACTAGCAACTTTACCTGCAACCATCTGAACTACCTTCAATGGTTTAATCAAACTATATTGAACAAACACAGCCATAGCCAGAAGGGCCAAAATAAACGCAATGATACTCACAACTATAATTGTCTGACTAACATCTTGCCTTGACTGAAAAGCTACCTTTTGATCTTCTAGAACCAAGAGATATCCATTCAACATCGGAAAAGCACGCATAAAGGCTAAATATTTTTTGTTATCGATGTTAACCATTTGGTATTCTCTTTGCTCAGAAGCAACTATTTCATCAAAAAAACCAGCCTCAGAATAATCTTTTTTATTAATATAATCAAGACCATCAGCTGTAACAAAGTGAAGGTGCTTAGTAGCTGTATTCACATCACCAGCAACTTTATCTAACAATTTCTGAATAGAGACTTCAAAAAAGATCATACCACTGTTACTTTTTCGGATAGACATGGCTGGTCCTGGAAAAACCAAACAAACCTGACCATCTGGTGCAGTATAAGGACCATCCCAAACCTGAAGTTCCTCTTCTGAACGACCGATCCACTTCTCTTCCCAAACTGGTGCATTCTCTAGCTCTGTCTCAAATTGAGGATATTCATATTCGTTAGCCAGAGAAAGACCTGTTCCGGAAGGTCGAACATATACTCTGCTAATCAATGAATTAGCTGCAAAAACCTCATCCATACGTTGATTAAACAAAGTTGTGGAACCCATCAGAAAAAGTCCAACCGTATCACCACTAAGTACTTGTTCAAATCTGCCGTTAAGATCATTTAATTCATTCTCGATCTGGATATATAACCTGTCCAACAAATATCCGTTAATACTATTTATATCTGTCTCGAGAACTGTATTCATATGAACATAGACTATCCCACCAATAACAGATATAGGTACTAATAGTGCTAAAAATACCATAACGATAAACTTATTCCTTAAACTCAAGCAGAACACCTCCTTTACTGATAAAATATCTATATATAATTTTCGATAAAAAGAATATATTTCCTTCTTTTAGTTAATCTTTTTTAGTACATTCTCAAAAAATTTTTATAAGTTATAACAAATGTGCTGTATAATTATATCTACCTACTCAATAGTCAATTTGTCCTATACATTACTAATCTTTTCACAATTATAGACATAAAATTGGGTTTTTTTACATAGTTTACCTGAACAAAAAACCCCTCGCTTATAATCAAGGGGTTTTAAGAATAATTATAATTCTGTTTGCTCTAATTCGTCAATACACTCACGACAGACGATTTTGTTCTTAACTTTTGTAGTATTACTAGCACTACCACAGAAAATACAACCTGGTTGATATTTCTTCAAAATAATTTGATCATCGTCAACAAAGATCTCTAATGGATCTTTTTCCGCAATCAACAATACCCTTCTTAATTCGATTGGAAGTACTACTCTTCCCAACTCATCAACCTGTCTTACTACTCCAGTTGCCTTCACGTTTGTCACTCCTTCTAATTATAGATTACTTATTTATTATTTGACCAAAGACTTTAAAACTCCTGCAAAAATTTACGGTTTAACAAAATTTTTTTTTAATATACTCCATAGTAATTACTCTATAATATATTTTACTATAGTTAAAGCCATTAATCAAGGAAAATTTAATAAAGTCAACTGGCTAACCTTATACATTATCCCTATTTTTATACATTATTATATTATTTGCCTATAGATTAAAACGAATTTTACCAATTTCTGATTTCGTTATTAAGAAATACTTTAATAATATTTCACCAAGCGAAAATCTATCACTTAATGCAATATTTCCTACATATCTGCAAACTATATACTAGAGACCTTATTTTATTAAAGCAGGTGTGATATCTGTGAAAACACTACAAGTAGCACTTTTAGCCATGTTAACTGCACAAGTATTAAAAATATTTACCACCAGACCTTTTTCTATTTCCCGAATAGTAGGTTCTGGTGGTATGCCTAGTTCTCATTCAGCTTTTGTTACATCCCTCTCCGTAATGATTGGATTAAAATACGGATTTAGTTCAGACATCTTTGCCATTGTAATCGTCTTTTCTTTAATTACCATGTATGATGCTACCGGTGTACGCCGAGCTGTTGGAAAACAGGCTGCAGTTCTGAATCAACTCATTCTTCATCTCACCAACAAAGAAGAAAAAGAAATAATCTATGAAGAATTAAAAGAACTGGTCGGACATACCCCAATCGAAGTAATAGCCGGAGCTGTTCTGGGACTCTTTATTGCCCTTTCCTTATATTAAAGTCGCTTTAAGTTTAACAACCTCAAATGAAAGTTTGTATCTCTACTAAAGTAAACACTATTTATACTCCCACCTATAGAGATCGGGAGAAATGTCGTTAAATGAATCAATCGGCTCAGGAATAAAATATTCTCGTACCATTTTGATAGCATATTGATCTGTCATCCCGGCAATGTAATCATATAATATTTGCTGAAGCGGCCAGCCCTCTCTGTTATATAATTTTTGCATATCTTCCAGATATTGACCAAACCTTCTCTCTAACGGAAATTCACTCTTCTGATACTTAGCAAACTCTAAGCCATAATTGTGGAAAGTCTGTTCTAACTGCCCATAGAGTAACCGAATAATTCTGCGGCAATAATGCCCATAATGGAGCAGTTTATGGTGAAAATATATATTCTGATAATTAAACTCTTTTAGATCTACCATTAGCGCGTGTGTCTGTTTTGAGAAGCCGATCTTACCACTGGCCCTGGACCAATTAATGACATCCTGTACCATTATGTCAATCATCTCTCCATTAGAAGTTCCTAATCCTGCGGCAATATTTTCTGGAAGTTTCGTGATATCTACCAGACCAGCCATGACCGCATCTTCCAGATCACGTCCCAGATAAGCAATCTTATCCGAGACCCGTACAACACATCCCTCATAGGTTGTCGGATAAGTTGCCCTATTGGTAATACTCGATAATTTCTTCACTTCACTGGTTGGTTCGATCCATTGTTCAAAACTCTCTCCACAGTGAGAGAGGATGCCATCTCTAACTGCATAAGTCAGATCCAGACCTTGCCCATTTCGTGCCAACACATCTACTACCCGAAGACTATGTAATTCATGCTTAAAACCATGTTCTGTACTCAACTCATTTAACATCTCCTCACCAGTATGACCAAAAGGTGGATGTCCTAAATCATGGCCCAGAGCAATAGCTTGAGCCAGGTCTACATTTAGTCCTAATCCTTTACAAATAGTAGCAGCAATCGAAGCCACATGTAGAACATGTTCAATTCGAGTACAGATATGATCATTCTCTGGTGTAAAGAAAAACTGTGTTTTATGCTTTAACCGTCTAAATGGCATTGAATGTATTATCGCAGTCTGATCTCGAAAATATGGTCCCCGAATATCTTCCTTACGTTGGTTATTCCTGGAGAGATAGATCTCCTCTGACAAAGGATTTATAAACCTTTTCTCTACCATTAGTTCTTCCTCCTCGCTATACCTAATTGAGTTTATCCATGAAATCTTTCGAAAATATATCTAAGTTCTATGACTCCCACTTCATAAGTAGAAGCTGCCTTGTTCTACTTCAGATGGAGTTGAATCTCCAACTGAAGCCCCGAAGTTCAGCTTTAGCTATACAAAATCTCCAGGTCATAATTGGTCAGACATCAGTCTTCATGATACTGGTAATACAATCTTATTATACCATACTTATAGAACGACTGACAAATTTTTTTGCTATTATGTCAAACAGCATCAAGAAAAAAATTATTTTTTAATGTATATAAAAATCCCCTCTATCATATGACAGAAAGGATTTTCGAATAAACTATTAATTAGATGCCTAAATATTCTGTACCTCAACTTCCCCACAATTATTCATTAAAATACTCAAAATCATATCTGGTCTCCCGATAAAAGTCCAGGCGATTATATAAATTACCAGTATGGAATTCGAACTTATGTCCATCTGGATCCAGGAAATATATCGAACGCCCTTCTCTAGAGTCATGAGGTCTTCCCTCTAACAAATCTACAATGCCTAAATTTTCTAATTTCTCAACCAACCGATCAAATTCTTCATCATCAACTGTAAAAGCAATATGGGTATAGGAATGAGTAATCTCTGTGCGTGGAATCTTCTCCTGAACATTGAGTACTACCCAGAGGCCCATAACATCTAAATAAGCCATTCTCTCTCCTTTTAAAACTAGCTGACCATCAAATACCTGTCGATAAAACTCAATAGCCTTTGCCAAATCTGTCACCGAAAATGTCAAATGATTAACCTGCATTAAATTACACCTCCCTGAAATTGTACAACCAATCCTTCCGATAGAACACCTGAACCCTCCCATAAATAAAGAAGCAAAAACCGCAAAAATAGTAGCTTTTAGTTAATTTTAATCCCGTCATTATGAGAATATTCGCTAATAGATTTAAAAAATCCTCTGTTTTCTGTTTCTTATTTACACAAATTCTTTATAAAATTTGATTCTGATACTATACTCTCCGTGAAGTATAAGTATCTTTCCGAACTCGATATTGAAAAACCCGAAGATAGGTGAACATCACCACAAACTTCGGGTTTTAAGGGGAGGTAAAAGTCTGGCTTCAGAAGGAGATTTATATCTCCACTGAAGCAAACACTATTTAGTTATTTATACTTCAACCTATAGGGATTGGAAGACTTGTCAGTTAAAATGTCGTAAAATAATTTTATCAAGCGATTCCACTACATAATCAATCGCTATTGCTTATCACCCAGAAAAGATTCAATCATTAATACAATCTTATCCATGTTCTTTTCAGGTAAGTCAATCATTCTACTCTCCATAATTCCCAATAATATCTCCTCAAAATGGGAGGTCACATCTTTTAAATTAGATGCTGGATATGAACCAACCAGAGCTGCAGCTATCTCATTACTGGAGATAGTAATTGGATAAGTACTATCTAAAGCTTCATTAATTTCATCTACAACTTGTGAGTCAATTAAAGACAAAATTTGCTCTAAATCATCCAAATTTACCATTAACAGATCTCCAATCTTACTCTGAGGATTCTTTTTCAAAAAATTTTCCAAATAATCTCTAAATCTTCAAGTTTTCTGAAATTGGTAAATATATTCTCTGACACCTTTTTTCAACATTGGAACAATCTTATCAAGAGGAGGAGTAGTAAAAGGAGTTCCTAAGCGAAATCCACAGTCACATTCCGGACCCTTCTCCAACTGATCTGGTAAATTAGTCACCGTACACTTTACCGGGAAAAAGTTATCAATATAACGTTTGATAGGTTTTAAATTATATGCTACTTTTATTGCTTTAATGCTATCTAAAAGACTTAGTGTGCGATACTCTGGTAAACCTTTTAGTTGAGCTGAAAAGTTAGAAACCTCTTCCTGGAATCGATAATGCTCTTCTAAATATATAGAAACATACCTGCGTTGAATATTTTGCAGATCTGTAATCAGACTAAGGTAGGTCTCTTTATCTGTCAAAAGCCTTCCCAGATAAGAAAACTTATTTTTAACTGTCAAAACTCCAATCTTCAGGTTCTCATAGCCCCGTAGCGGAAGATTTATCTCTTTAATATACTGATAGTACTGCAGTAGTTCCTGATCCCTACGGCGGTTAATGAAATGAAGAATTTTTTTAATTAGAGTATATTCCTCTTGAAAATTTTCTAAACTGCCGAATATTTCCATCACTGATCTTCGAAAGCGAATCAACCCCTGATGAGATTGATAATCATGATGATAAAATTCAGTATCTAAAAGATGACGTAACTTTAGTAGAGGTCTGACTACTTCTCTGACCATCTCATCCTGATCAATCAAGTGACAGAACTGGGTTAGAACTTTGATTCCCTGTTCCATCTCATCCAATAATTCACGATGAACATTAAGTATCTGATTCCATATTTTATCTTGATTAACTATTGAGCGTATTGGTTCCATATCTGGCAACAATACCTGAATTAAACTGATATATTCCTGCCAGATTCCCGCATCAATCAAATCTCCTTTCTCCAAAAATCGAATTTGATTGATTAAAGATCGATCTCCTGAACCCAACTCATTTCCCAGGTTTTCCCCAGTAATTAACGCCCCTGCCCGATCCCGACCACGGCACTCACCTTTAACAATCATTGTCGCCATCAATACTTCGAATACATGTTCCTGGATGCCGAAAGAAACCTGGCGTAAGATCGGATATACCTCATCCATCACCGAATGTTTATTTCCATCTTCTAAAAGTTTCATAATCTCATCAACATAAGGCGAATTAGAGATCAGATAGGCATCTCCATCCCGTTCTTCTGCCAGGTATAGAGGTAAAGCTAATGTTTGAATCTCACTATTTGATCCCCTAATCTGACCAATGAGAACGAACTCCCTGATCAATTTGTTAGTCTGAAATCGGGTAATTTTCTTTCCAAATTGTGGATGATGAACGTATACCTTATCAAAAATTTCTCTGATTACTTCACTCATCAACTCTTCCATGCAGCGAAAAGGAGTCAAAGGTGCATATTCTTGCTGACAACTATAGATTGATCCATGGAAATAGGCATTTTGAATGATTAACTGAGCTTTTTTCTGTAAATCGTCAACCTCTGACATTAGTTGAGCACTTTTTTGTAAATCTTCTTCTGAATCCGGATGCCCATATCTGCTATCCAGCAAATGTTTAACCGCTGCATACCTCGTAAGATGATTATAACTGAATCCATCAATATCTGAAGGCAGCCAGATTAGATGTCTAGGATCGTCATTCCATAATAGCTTAAGATGCTCTTCAAGATCAATCCTTCGGTTATAATGGGGAAGACCCACAATTAACTCAAAATCTACATCATCTCTGACTGGATCTAGATTCTTCAACTCTTCCAACTTACTAATCTCTTTTAAGATCATCTTACCAGTGCGAATTGTATTCCGCCAATTAACTTCAATAGGATGAATCTGATTCCATTCTATTGGTTGATTCTCAAAAAGATCTTTATGATTATTCAACTGTTCATTAACCAATTTGGCCAGTTCAAAATCGCTAATCTCTTCCATCAGATTTTGAATCTCATGCTCAATGGAATATCCATGATCAGAGGGATCAATATCATATATTCGATCCAATGGTTCTTCAGCTTTACTAAATCTAATATGTTTACCTTTACTGCAAATCAATAATTCCTCCAAAATCTCCAATATCTCTTCATATGCCAGGTTAGTGGCTACTCCTAAACCCATACCTTCCATCAAGATATGAGCCAGTTCCCGTGCAGTTCTACCACTCTGTTTGCAAATTTTTAAAATAATCATCGCTTTGATCAGATTACGGGATAAGCGTCGATTTAATGGATAACCTTTACCATCAATAATAGGTTGAAAAGTATCATGATAGATATCATAATATTCCCGAAAACGAGGTTTTAAAAGAGATTCTGCAAAGCTATCGAATAATTGGTCTACTGTTACCATCTCAGTAATTGCCCGATTTTGAACCTGAGACAATGTGATCCATAATTCTTCCACCACGGTCCGATCTCGTGATGCATATTCAGCCAACCGTAACAGACAATCCACAAAACTTTTGTGGAAAGGATATAAGCTGATAAATTCATCTTCTGTAATATGTTTTAAGAGATCCGGAAATTCATCCTCAAAATCTCGATATAACTCTCTAACCTCTTCTCTAGCTTCAGGTGTTTTAACGGCAATCCGTTTTTCCAAAATCTCTTCAATATTTATTCTGGAGAGAACCAGTTGGATAAAACGATCCTGAACTTTTTCTTCCTCCTGATTCAAATACTGATCAGGTTCCAAAATTTGACCGGGATTCTCCTGTGCTGCCGCAATAAACCAGATCGGTTCGTTTCTCAAATGCTGTCCAAGAGCCTGTAATATCTCCAGGTCTTCAGCTAATTTCCCTTGATTTTTTCTCTTGATTAGATAGTGAGAGAGTTCATCCACAAAGATGATCATTCCATCAAAATACTCTCGTAACGTCCTGGCCAACATCGAAAACCCTTCTTCGATATTAGGATAAATTATTTCCCGATATTCTTTAGATGAATAAAATCCCATTCGCTGTAGATAACCAACAATAATTCGTGCGGCTTCTGATTTTTTATCTGCCAAAACTTTATTCCACTCATTCTCATCCAAACCTTCCTCAGCCCGTAAGTAAGCATAAAAATCTTCTGGTCTAATGGCTTGCCAGTTCTTTTCCAGAAAATTATTAATAATCTTCTCATCATCTCGTAAAAAAAAGTTAATTCCATAACGTTCAAAGGCTGATTCAATCTCCTGAAATAACTTTACTTTCAAATCGCCAACTTCTGTTAACGTAAAGTTAACACTAATAATCCGCTTACCTTTCAACACTTTTTGATACTTTGCTCTGGCTTCTGGACTGAGTCCTATCCAACAATTCTCATCATTTTGGATTAATAGAGTTAAATAAGACATAAAGTGAGATTTACCTGCACCATAACTTCCCAATACCCAAAAACCCTGACCTACTCCTGTTACTACATGACTCAAAATTCTGGTAAATAGGTGTTCAACATTTCGGGTAATTACATAATTTTTGATTGTCTCCTGACGCTTTCGTCCAATAGCTTCATCCATAGTAATAACGGTCTCTGGTCGCTCCGGTAATGGAACCAAATCTTGTATTAACATCTCTAGGCGCTCCCTCCAATCATAAAATCAACCAAACCAGTTAGATCCTGATAGATCAAAGCATACTGGTTAAGCCCACCTCTGCACTCTAAAGTAATATAGTTTTTCAATCGACAGGTTTCTAAAATCAATGGTAATGTCCGACGGTCAATAAATAGATAAGCGGGAAAAGCTGAATACTTGATTATCTGTTCTAGTGGAGGATTCTTTAATGCGAAGACTTTGGCCTCTGGAAAACCATCACCATACTCAGCATAAAAAGCATATGCCACAGCTTCTACTGCTGGTCTTTGATAATCAATATATCGCTCATTTCTACAACTAAAAGGAATCTTAACTTCCTGTAAAGCTTTTTCCAAATATTTATATGTTCTAATCTGTTCACATTTAGTCAAGCCGTATTGACTCAGGAAAAAACGTAACTCAGCTTCTTTCCACAAAAAACGATTCTGTTTAAATCCCGCATAGATACAATTTAAGATGATCTCTTTAATCAATGGTTCTCGTTGTAAATAATGATAAAAGATAATCTGTCTTACCGCCGGTGAATCTCCCCATGCATCAACTAATTTCAAAAGATGTTGATGTAAATTCTCAGAAAAACCCAAGTAAAGTTCTTCAACCTCTCTGGCTTTTCGTCTGACCATTGTTTCTCCTCTAATCTCACATTCCAAATATGTTATAGTATCAGGTATGTTTGGCGGCAATGTCGGAGGCTTAACTTTTATGTATCTCATAATCTAAAGCTCACTCCTCATAAGATATTCCCTAATCTTCCCCTTTTTTAATTCATCTAGATAAGTGACTTGATTCAAAATTTCCAGGCATTTACTGGCATATTGCTCACTATCTCCCTTCTTTTTATTCCGTCTGGTTTTTTCAAACAACTCTAAATATAGCTTAAAAAAAACATCTGCAGACCAATTAGCCAGTCCAACCAGTGTGCCCGGGACTAGTTCAACAAAAGTAGAATCTGAACGAATCAATTTGCGTAAGACATCAGGCAAAGTTTCAAACTGATCGTTCTTTTCGTTATCTAAATAATCCATAACTAACTTATGAAGTGGGATCTCAGCATGTTCACACTCTTCTATCAAAAGACGGTAGTAAGGTGTATGGAAAATATTCCGCGGTTTCAATCGGGAGAATCTATTCACTAACTCCTCATAACTGAGACCTTTGTGTTCATCCGCTAAAAAACAATATGTCATCTCACGAACAAACTCTGGATAATTCTTTCTCATAGCAGCTCTTCTTTTCTTAAAAAGTTCTTCTTTCTGTTCAGGAGAAGGTTTGACCCAATATTTTCCTGAAAACATAAAATTCTCATGTAATATATCTTCAAGCGATCTCTCAATCAAACAATCATGGAGATAATTTGCAATTAAGTATCGCTGGATCTCTTCCAAAGAAGCTGTTCCATATTCTGATAAATACTGATCTATCTTACGCAAAATGGCTTCCTCGGTATCGTACAAAGTCTCACACTTCATTTTATTCAATGCTCCCAATATCGTATGTTGGCTTCTTTTCTGAAGAGTTAGACAGAGTGTAGGATAATCTGGATTCGCATAATTCGCAACCATCTCCACTTCTTCTGGAATCAACTGCCACCCCTCCTTTCCGGCAAGTTGAACGATTAATGTCAGTAGCACATGATGTCCTGTAAAGATCAAAGTAAAATATGTACCATCTTTCAAAACTCTCTCCATCTCTTTAAATAATCTAGTAAAATCCCTGTTCAATCGATAACGTCCACGATAATCTAAGTCAATGGTCATCTCTTCAGTACGATTGGTATACTGACCCAGAAGAATCTCGATTAGATAACTCATCTCTCCTTCACTATACCCACGAATTCCCGGTAAATGAAGTAAGATATAATCCACACTTGAGGTCTCTACCGTCTGGAGGTCAAATGCAGAAGAGAGATGTACTTTGGGTGTCCAGGCAAAATTTCTGGCCCGTTGATCCCTAATCAGACTTTTGGACTGAAGATAGTGATCTAATTTATTCTGATAAATCTGAATCGGATACTTTTGTTTTCTATGTTTCGGTAAATAATAGGAACGTCGATTTCGACTAACAGCTAACTGTGAAGATTCTAGAAGAGTACTATAAAATACTACTTCCAATAGCTCCCTGGAAGTTAAATCTTTTAGCCCTGAAATCCTGGTATACAGTTCTTGTAAATCTTGCAAATCTTCTGGATGATAAATCTCTGCTACCTGTTCTACTTTATTATTGATAATTCGCTTAAAAGAAGGAAATTGAGGTATAGGATTGGTTATAAAACTATCCCATTTCTTCTTACCTTCCTCATGGATTTGACTTTGACTACAGTCGCGGATATTTTGCCATAATGCCATTACTCGATTATAGTCAAAAAAGTTAAACAATGTTTTGGTAGTCTTAACAGCAAAGGGATTCAAATCACAGAGTATAGATTTTCGATTTAATTCCAGAGCAGCAATACCAGTAGTTCCATTCCCACAACAGGGATCTAAAACAACATCTCCTATTGCTGTATATTTTCCCAGGAATTTTTTTACAAGCATATAAGATGTAGGTTCACCAAATAATTTTAGAGAAGGAACAATATTTTCCAGGGTTTGATCTTTACTATACGCAAATAACGAAGTTTGATGCCAAATTATCATTGCTCTCACCCTTAATTTTCACTTTTAACAAATTTATTCTCCGTTTTCCCTTTAATTTCCTTTGGAGAAGATGTCAACGAGTGTCGAATGCCTCTTTTTTTCAAAAAAGTTTTTCTATTTTCTCCAATCAACAAAATTAATACTCTATTTTTCTCTTTTTATTACATTTAAATTTAATTTTACATTTTAAATTTTCTTTTTCCTTTACATATTAATCAATCTGTCATTTTTACAAATAGTTTGCTCTCGTTAGTTAAAATTTTTTTAAAAAAATTTGCTCACCTAGTTAAATTTAATCCACATAAATCGACTTTTTCGTGATAATTCATGCTTCTATTCTAAAAATAACGTCCATTTGTCGGATTATGAAGGAAATTTTTTTACTAAATAAAAACAAAATATCTTCAAAAAAAAAAAGACACAGTCATTATAAACTGTGTCCTATCTTCTCTCATCAATTATAAACATCACTTTACATTCGCTTAAAATCAGACTATTGTTAGCCAACTCTCGAATGAAGTCAGCATCGTCCAACGGAATAATCACACGATCTTTCGCATTACCACTTCGGCCAACTGCTTTGACTACCAGAGGATTGTCACCAACTCGTCCATCTTTAATCGCCTCTTCTAAATTATATGCATAACCTACAATTCCCACCTCAATAACATAATCTGGGTCAGCATCCATGGTGCCATAAACCTCTTCATTCTGCGAATCAAAAATCTTCGGAGCCATAGATGGTCTTACTTGGTAATTACGACTATCTATAACTACGCCAGTATATCCTTTGTAATCAGTTTTGATCGGTGTATTTTCTTTCTGAACAGAGGGAAGTTGGGGTAGTGTAGGCCGATTAATCACTTCAGGAACGTAATTCCTCTCCCGATACAGTCGATCCAGAGCCCGGGCTAAATCTGTACCATTCCAGGTTCTGGTTAATGTAGTCTGAACTTTGCCATCTGGAAAAACTTGATCTTCTAAGTAAAAGTCCTTTAATAAATTCTGACTAATGATCCTGGTTAATTGTGAATCATCTTTCATCAATTGACCAAGAGTTTTGCCACGAAAGTCCAGTGACCTTAACCAATTTTCAAATTGATTAACTACTGCTACTGTTGATTCTTGCTTAGCATAATAAGCTCTTATCTCCGGGTTAATCTCTACCTTCTTACTCTCACTAACCTCAGAAAAGATAATCTGCCTTCGCCCCATCACATCCTGATAGTTTTCAGCAAAAGCTACTGTTCCAAAACAGATCAGGATAGTCAAACAGATCATGATAACTGATCTCATTAGTTCACTCTCCCGTCTAACTCTTATGATTTATAAAAATGATTGTACGCCTTAACTACATATTCTACAGCAGAAAATAAAGTCAGAGGAATAGCAATGATTAAAAATATCATGCCGACATATTCGATACCCAATATACTCGCAGCAGCAGTACTATATAAGAAAAATGTCGCAATTTTACCAAAACGACTTGGAAAAATAATATCATGCCCGGTAAAATAAACGAATACTGATCCTGATAAAATGGCTATCTCTCGAATTAAGATGATACAAATAACCCACAATGGCAAAAGATTCACCACTGCTAAAGAAATAAATGCGGCAATCATTGATAATTTATCAGCCAGAGGATCCAACAATCTTCCAATCTTAGATGTCAGGTTTAGGGCTCTGGCAATATATCCATCCAGAAAGTCAGTAATTCCTGAGAAAACAAAAACCCCTCCAGCCCAATAATAGTGACCCGTAAAATCTGCAAAAAAGAAATACAAAAATACAGGGATGAAGATGATTCTACTGGTTGTTAAAACATTTGCGAGATTCATTATTGATCATACCTCCTATAAACCCATCGTATCGCTGAATAATTAACGCGTATTGATGTTCAATATACTCTCTATATGTTCGCGATAAACCATTAAAATCCTGCATCATCCCTTCTATTTATATCCGATTTCAAAAATTAACATGTAAGCAATACAAATTTAATATTTTAAAATGGATTTAATAGCCATATTTAAAGAGATTCAGAAGGGAAGTCTCCTAATCTCTATGCCGTGTGAGGATAAATAACTAAATAAGAAGTACACATCCCCTTCTGAAATCATTAAATCCAGGTATCACAACTTGCTAATAATACGACTTTAAAGCGTAAAGCTAGCAACTGTCTCACTATCTAAACGTTTGATTACTTCTGTCAATAGCTTTATTGCATTATCATAATCATTACAATTAATGATTCCTGCATGACTATGAATATATCTAGTAGGTACAGCGATCACCAGACTCGGAACACCTTCATGGAATACATGAATAGCTCCCGCATCAGTTCCTCCGCCAGCCATAGAATCCAATTGATATGGAATATCCAACTCTTCCGCCACATCTATAACAAAATCTCTTAAACCTCGATTAGGAATCATACTGGCATCATAAACCAAAATAACTGGTCCTTCACCAAGTTTTTCGTAGGCTTCCAGGCTCTCAGTACCAGGCATATCACCAGCCACACCCACTTCTAAAGCAAAACCTACATCTGGACAGATCTTATGTACACTGGTTTTGGCTCCCCGTAAACCTACCTCTTCTTGAACTGAACCTACACCATAAACTGTATTAGGATGATCTACATTTTGTAACTCTTTAATAACTTCCATAAACATAGTACATCCTAACCGATCATCAAATGCTTTGGCCATCCAGAGATCAGGATTAGACATCACCGTGAACTCACTAACCGGAATAATTGGATCCCCAGGTCGAATTCCAAAAACCTTTTCAGCCTCCTCCTTATCCTTAGCACCGACATCAATAAACATTGCACTCTTTTTAACAACTTTATTTCTGGTCTCGGCATCCAGAATATGCGGAGGTATCGAACCGATTATCCCTTGAACATCTCCTTTTCTAGTCTTAATTGTAACTCTCTGAGCCAGCATAACCTGTTCCCACCATCCACCAAGAGTTTGGAATTTAATGAAACCTTTATCGGTAATATGTTTTACCATAAAACCAATCTCATCCATATGGCCACTTAACATTATTTTGGGACCATCTGCTGGACCTTCTTTTTTACAAATAATACTACCTAACCTGTCTTCTTCGATACAGGCCAGACCTTCCATATGCTTCCTAATTATTGCTCTGATCTCATGTTCAAATCCTGGTACGCCTGAAGCATCAGTTAATTCTTTTACCAACTTCATTTTGTCATTCATTTTGTTACCTCCAATCATTTTTTAATAATTATTGAGAAACGTTTTCACGTAACTCCGCATACTGCTCTGGTGTAATCAGCTTCCCACCCTGAATCTCATGCTTTAGTATATTGTAATGTTGATCAAAAAATATCTTAACTCTAATCGTATTAAAACATTTAGGATCTCGAAGCTCTTTTTGATACAAAAAAGCATAATCTGGAGTTTCGCCATAAGTTGATTGAATGTCATAAGATTTACGCAAGATCAACTCAAATACATTCTTGCACCGCTGACATTGATAATAGACTTTAATTAAATTTGTTGACATATCAGGTTTTGGAAATAGTTTTTCAAAAAATTTCAAAATATTCATTGTGTCCTCCCTGGTAATTATATAATTAATTTTTCCTATTTTCTAAATATTTATTTTACATCCGGAAAGGAAAATCCTGCTTTATCTCCAAAACTATCATACCCTCTGTATAGGCCAATCTGAAAAAACAGGTTGTCTGCTTTGTTCATAAACCAATACAAAGGGTATGATAGTTTTGTACTCTGTGGGTGATTAATTAAGGCAAACTGACTTGTTTGAGTAATCTTTCAAATTCAAACAATAACTGTTACTACCATAAGTAATAAAAATATTACCAATTGATTTTCTTAGCTAAGTAGTCAACTATCAGATGGATACTATCCTCTTCAAGTTGGAAAACATCGTGACAGATGAATCTAATATGATTCAAATTAACTTCAATGTCGAAACTTAGTTGATTCTGGTCAATATCAAGAAATTCACTAATCTTGTCACATTCCTCTTTGCTAAGGCGTTCATTACCAATTTCGACTTCACCAAGTTTGAAATATGCAATACCAGTCGCCTTACTTAATTCTTCCAGGTCAATCCCTTTCTCCTCTCTAATTCCCCTTAAACGTTCACCCATACTGATATTGGTGGTCAGGAGTAAGTCACAAGGGTGTACTTTTAAAAATTCTGCGATTTTGGCCAATAGTTCTATGGATGGATTTGTAACACCTTTTTCGATTTGACCAATGTGACTGGCTGACACCCCAACCGCATTTCCTAACTCTCGCAAAGTTAGATTTCTCTCTTTACGAATTTTGTTGAGTCTTTCGCCGACCAATATCTTTACCTTCATCAAAATTCACCTCCTGTTAATCTAGATTATATTATTGAAACTAAAATTTGTCAATTATAATATTTGATTTTTTTCGGTGCTAATTGTTAATGATAATTGTAAATTAATTTAATACTTTTTTAAATTTCACTTTAGAAAAAACCCACTTTTAAACAATAATTTTAAAGATAATAGTACTATAGTCCTAACAATAATTCGTTTTTAACGAATTATTTAAATTATAAATAATCTATTAACCAAAAAAAATTAGAAAAAATTTTTCATTTTTTTTTTAAAAAGACTATGTTTCCAGGCTAATATATATAAAATTATGGGTATTAGGATAAAACCAAAGGAGATATCCAATAAAAATAAAACCAAAGTAAAACAAATAAACCGACCCCAAGCCCATTGATCCCCTATGGTTAAGAGTACGGTTAAAAGTAATATATATAGCAGATCATAATCAGGTAAGCCGATGATTTTATGTAATATATGAATGCATGAAAGTAAAATAAAAAATAATAGCGATTTTAAAAAAATATTCCTCCATTGAATATTTAGCACATAGTTTCACCATCCTGCCAAAAAATTACCTATCCATATCCTTTTTCGACATACTCAGAGGAAAATCCTCCTAAAATTTTAACATCAGGTAATTTTCTATTACTTTTAATTCATCAGGTAAGGTTGAGATAATCTCTTTGTTTCTCAAATACACAAGTGATTCCATAGGATCAACAAAAACCAGGCGATAAGCATGCAAAAATTGTCGATCTAAAACAATCTGTTTGTCGAGTTTCATAGTTCTTTGAATCTTATTAGTTCCATACTTGAGATCACCGACAATAGGATGGCCAATTGAAGCAAGGTGAGCTCTAATTTGATGTGTTTTGCCAGTAATTAATTTTACTTCTAGAAGAGAATACTTTGAATTAGATTTTAATACTTTGTAATATGTATGGACTGGCCAACTTCCTTCTTTAGCGTAATTCAAAATTTTTACTTGATTGGTAGTTTCGTTTTTCAATAAAAAACCATGTAATTCACAATCTTTTTTCACTACTCCCCAGACCAGAGCCAAATAATATTTATCGATCTTTTTTTCTCGAATCATCTCATTTAATGTTTGTTGAGTTTGATAATCTTTAGCAAAAAGAACTAATCCACTGGTATTTCGATCCAATCGATTACTGGGACCTGGTTTGAAAGTCAACTCTTCTGTGGGTATATAATCCTCCTTTTTCACCAGGTATGTTAAAACCTGCGCATTCAGAGTATCTTGCGGACCTGTTTGATCTTTATGAGTTAAGAGTCCCGCAGGTTTGTCTACCACTAGCAGATGTTCATCTTCATAGATCACTGTAAATTCTTTTTGAAACTCCTCTATCTTTTCATTTTTCTGAATAAAATCACTTAAAGGAATATATGAATCAAATTGTACCAGGTCACCTATCTGTAAACGATAGTTCTGAGCAGCTTTACCGCCATTCACTTTGATCTTCTTTTTTCGCAAATATTTATAAATCAATCCTAGCGGTGCATCTGGAAGGAATTTTTTAATAAACCTGTCCAGTCGCTGGTCTGCTTCATTGGCAGTAATTCTAATCTCTTTCATCAACTCACTTCCTTATCACTAAAATCAAAATAGCCAACGCATACTTCGCGGATAATGGTTTTTAAGAATGTTATTCACCCTTTTTCCCCAACCCAATGGAAACCCATCTACACTGATTAAAACCCATCCTTTACCACCTTCAATCTGTAGCGTCTCTCCCCGCAAATATGAAGCTATTTCATCAGTATTCAAATGAGAAACAACTTGCAATACCTGATCTACCTTTAAACCTAATGCCAGACTATGAGCAGGCTCAAACCGATTCTTCTTAAACTCACCCAGATACCACCCTGGACGTACAACCTTTAAACGAGAAAAATCAGGAATTTCAGATGGTGTCAAATACAAATGTGAACCAAACAAGGTAAACTCTCCTTTAGGTACTCTCTGCAAGTTCTGTTGACAGAAAGCATAATAATCTTCCAGATCATTTCTCTTTACTGAGCTCTGATAGGGATAGATTTGATTAATTGACCCATCTTTCTTCCTGATTTTGGCTACATAATGACCTTCACCTTTTAGATATTGGGGCCACAGTCTAATAGTTTTGACCAAATTCGAATTAGCATTGTTTACCCACTCTGGTCTTCCGGGTTGAAAACCATCTATCATTGGCATGTCCATCAATTCCAGATCAGGATGCATATTTAAGAAATTCTGAACACTTCCTTCATCCTCTTCCGGTGCAAATGTGCAAGTAGAGTAAACAAGTACTCCACCTGGTTTTAGCATTACGACTGCCTGATCTAATATCTCTTGCTGCATCAGACTACATGCTGCTATGGATTCTAAACTCCAATGGTTCGTGGCTTCTGGCATCTTTCGAAACATCCCTTCTCCCGAACAGGGAGCATCAACCAAAATACGATCAAAATATCCGGGAAAATATTGAGCCAGCCGTTCAGGTGTTTCATTGGTAATGAAAGCATTCGTAATTCCCATCCGCTCAACATTCATTGCCAATACCTGTGCTCGCTTTAGACTAATGTCATTGGCCACAACTACTCCCTGCCCCTGAAGAGCAGCTGCAATCTGAGTCGTCTTTCCTCCGGGAGCTGCACATAGATCTAAGATTCGTTCTCCAGGTTGCGTTCCCAGCAGAGACCCCGGAGCCATAGCACTAGGTTCTTGAATATAATATAAACCTGCATTATGATAGTGATGTTTTCCCGGATCATCCAGCTCCTCATAGTAAAAACCTTCTTTTACCCAGGGTATCGGTTTTAAATGGAAAGGTACTTTTTTCTGCAGCTCTTCGGGAGTTAATTTCAGGGTATTAACCCGAAGTCCATAATATCTTTGCACATTAAAAGTATCCAAAAAGATCTGATATTCATCTCCCAGGAGTTGCTGCATCCGTTGTAAAAATTCATCAGGTAGTCTTGTCATCGGTATCCTCCATATCTTCTCTGTATAAATATTATTTACCCTTTTTAATTATAACCCAAAAAATGAAAAAGTAAAGTATTCGATCAGAAATCAGGGAGATATAGCAAAAAATCTGAATAGATGCGTTACCCGATACTACTTTCGAAATAAACCACTGAATAAAAATACCAGAACCGTGTAAATCTCCAATCTCCCCATCAACATACACCCACTTAGCAGATATTTAGCTGCGTCCGGTATCGGAGCAAAGGAGTTTAATGGCCCGACCAATTCTAAACCTGGTCCAATGTTACCGAGGGTTGCTGCTACTGCAGAGATTGAACTGATGATATCAATCCCATAAGACGTTAACGCTACTACCGAGATAGCAAAGACCAAAATATACAAAAAGAAAAATTCAAGTATTCCAGTAGATACTTCATCAGAAATAAGTTTTTTGCCAATTGTTAGCTGGGTTACCGCCCGTGGATGACGCAATTTGAATAATTCTAACCGACACTTCTTTACCAATGCATACACTCTGATGATCTTTATCCCACCTGCAGTTGAACCAGCACAACCACCGATAAACATCAGCAATAGCAATAACCATCGAGCCAGTGGTGGCCAAATATCATAATCCACCACTGAATATCCTGTGGTAGTAATAATTGATACTACTTGAAAAGCTGCATATTTCAATGATTGATACAGATCATGATACACTTGTAGTCTTAAATTGATCGTAATCATTAAAGTACAAACCAGAACAATTCCCGTATATACCCGAAACTCAGCATCTTTCCAGATCACACTTATCTTTCCGCGTAATGCTTGATAAAATAAAGCCAAATTTACACCTGCCAGAAACATGAACAGGGTGACTATCCAATCTACTGTCCCACTATTATACGCCCTAACACTTAAAGTTCTGGAACTAAAGCCCCCTGTGGACATTGTTCCAAAAGAATGGATCACTGCATCAAAAAGACTCAATCCATTTAAGTAAAGCAAAACTATCTGAAATATAGTCAAGGTCAGATAAACCCACCAGAGTGTCCTGGCTGTCTCTCTGATTCGGGGACGCAACCTTTCATGCATTGGACCGGGAACTTCTGCTTTAAACAGCTGCATCTTACCGGCCAATTCTGGTAAAATAGCGAGAGACATTACAATAATTCCCATACCACCTATCCAATGACTCAAACTTCTCCAAAACAGGATGGTGTGAGAAATATTCTCCAATGACATAATAACTGTCGCTCCAGTTGTCGTAAAACCGGAAATACTTTCAAAAAAAGCATCTGCATAGTTGGGTAATACTCCTGTTGTTATAAAAGGGATAGCTCCTACCGCTGAGATAATTACCCAACTCAAAGTCACAATTGCAAATCCTTCCCGGTAACGAATATTTAATGGAGATTTAAAAATCCAATAAATAACTAGACCAGAGGGTAACACTAAAATGGCTAAAAAAAGAAAATCAACCGCATCAGCTTCTCCAAAATACAGCCCCACTATAGCAGGAAATAACAAACAAAATCCCAACAATACCATTAATCCACCCACTATGTGCAAAATTACCTTAATCCGCATAAAAAATCCCCTCCATCCCATATATCCTATTAGGGCAGAGGGGTTAATTATGTCTATTTACTAAATTAATAGAATTTGCAGACCAATAGACTCATCAAAACTTTGAAAAGACTCCCTCCGAAATGAAACCGCAGGAGTTCGCTCTTTGACAATCTCAAACTAGATCCTCTATCTCGCCAATTTTTCAGGGTCAGAATACTTTTGATCAAAGGTATCTACAGTTACCTTTACCATCTTCTGTTCCTCTATCGGACGATCCCGGGAATCAGTGTCAGTTGTAGCTATCTCATCTACTACCTCAATCCCAGCAATAACTTTGCCAAAAGCTGCATATTGCCTATCCAGATGTGGAGCATCTTTATGTACAATAAAAAACTGAGACCCAGCAGAATCAGGATTCTGAGATCTAGCCATAGAAATTACTCCTTTTGTATGCTTTAGATCATTTTGCATACCATTACTGGTAAATTCTCCTTTGATCGAATAACCAGGACCACCCATGCCACTCCCGGTTGGATCTCCACCTTGAACCATAAAACCAGCTATAACGCGATGAAAAATAACTCCATCGTAAAAACCTGATTTAATCAATGAGATAAAATTATTAACAGTATTTGGCGCTATCTCTGGGTAAAGTTCAACTTTAATCTCTTTACCACCCTCCATTTGAATAGTTACTACTGGATTTTGCATATCATCTCCACCTTTCTGCAAGTTTTTAATATTTTATATCACCCTCAAGATCACTTCATTCATCTTTTTTTGCAATGATAAATTTGAATCATAAATAATTTTTTCTAATAATTGACCTGTTTATATTTCATCCTGCAAGCCATTGTAGGAGGACTAGAGCCAAAACTCATAAAATTATTTCGTTATACGAGTTAACTCACTCGTACAACGCTCTGAGAGGCCTTAAAAATCAAAGTGTACAAAATATTCTCTCATTCTAATCACAAAAGAAAATATTTCCTTTCAACAATTTTCATCTTCATCTCAGAAAAACCCGGTATGCTCATCTAACCCTGAAAGAACAATGCCAATGTTTTCGGACCTGCGTGAGCTCCAATAGCTGCACCTATTTTGGAGAAAACTACCTCTTGAACATTGAATTTTTCTCTAATTAACCTTGCCAACTCTTCTGCCATCTTTAAATTGTCCGCATGACTAATTCCAATAGTCTGATTCTCCAAATTTCTCCCCCGTTGTTCCATTACTTCCAGCATAAATTGAAACATCTTCTTATTCCCCCGAACTTTTTCTAAAGGAACAATTGCTCCATCGTCAAACTGAAGAATGGGAATAACTTTTAATAAAGATCCGAGGATAGCCTGAGATGAAGAAATTCTTCCACCCCTTTTTAACATCTCTAACGAGCCGACAGCAAAAATATGTTCCATCTTCTCTGACATCCGTGTAACTTCTTCCACAATCTCTGCCTTTGACTTACCACTTTGAGCCATCTTTGCTGCCTGCATCACAACCAGACCTTGCCCCAATGAAGCACACTTAGTATCCACCACGCTAATCCTCTCAGGGTCAATCGCTGCTGCTGACATAAATGCTGATTCATAAATTGCACTCAGTTTAGAAGAAAAAGTTATACAGACAATCTCATCGTCTCCAACTAATTCTTTTTTAAAAACCTGTTCATATTCGTAAGGTGTTATCCGTGATGTAGAAGGCATTGATTTAGTCTCTGTAAGCATCTCATAAAATCTGTCAGGTCCAATATCTACCTGGTCTTTGTATACCTGTCCTTCTATTTGCACAGGAATCGATAAAAATGTTACACCTAATCTTTCAAAAACTTCCGGGCTTAAGTCTGCCCCTGTATCTGTCACTATTTTTACCATCGAAAACAGCCTCCTTTTATTTTCACCAATAATCTATATTTAGTATACACTCCTTACTAAAATACTGCAAGTTTTGCCAGAGATATTTTTATTATAATCTAACACTAAAGTTAAATTATGTATATATAATCTCTAATCTCCATAATCCTGGAACATACGACAAACGAAGGAAAAATATATGTTTATTTATTTTACACTATTTCCCACAAAATGTATAGTTCTTCGGCAGATATAAAAAACCAGAGGATATCACCCTCCGGTTCTCTGGTTACAAATTATCTTGCATCACTTTGTACTCTTCCATTGTTAAAACATTTTCCCGTTTGATACTTAAAATTTTAAACTTTTGAGTATTCAAAATTCTAATAGTCGTATTGTTGACCTTTAAAATTGTACCTTCATGCCATTCACCCAGAATGTTCTTATACATTACCTGTTCATCTACAACAAACTTATCTTTATCTCTGCTTTGATCAACTTTATTACTGTCATTCATCTATATCACCTACCTTTAATGTATACATTGCCAAGTACCGATTAAGTACTTATGTTTTTAATGTCTTTTCTACCCATTATAACACAAAACTTTTATTTTGTAAATTTTAGATAATCATTTTAGGATATATATTTTATAATATTTTTTTCGTAGATGTGAATCCCCCTTTGTACACACAGTGGATAATTCGATAATTGTTATGAAATAATACTTTTAAGAGAAAGAAACCAAAGGAGGTGACATCTTTTGGATACCAGAATCACCTGTCATGTAGTAAACTGTAGATATAATGAGAACGAACTCTGTGCAAAAGAAAATATACGGGTCGCATGCAATACACCAAAAGCAACTGGCCCGGAAACAGTCAACTGTATGAGTTTCAAAGTGAATGGGGGTCGCACCCAGATTTAAACTTTTGCCGTACAGCAGGTAACCCTGACCATCAAAACAAGTATCCCATCAGGTTTACCTGCTAATTTTCTTTATTAGACTGTTCTCAAATACCATAGCTTGGATTATCCACATGTTACAATACTTCGGAAATAGAAGCAAACTGCGACAGATAAACTTTTTTAAATCTGTCACTAACTTTCTGCCGATCAATCTTTTTCACCAGGTAAGGATCAAATTGAGTACCTGCATGTTTACGCAGTTCACTCCAGGCATATTCATAACTTTGAGCATCCCTATACGCCCGACTTGATGTCATAGCATCAAAACTATCTGCTATACACAGGATTCGTGCTTCTAGAGATATTTCTTCACCGGCAACCCGGTCAGGATAACCATTACCATCCCAACGTGTATGATGATATCCACTAATCTCTGTCAAATTCCGTAAAAAACTCATCGAATCTAAGACTTCCATAGTGATAATAATATGTTTTTTGACTTTATAAAACTCTTCATCAGTCAGGCGTCCTTTCTTATCTAATATGGCGACCGGAACACCAAGCTTGCCAATATCATGAAGATATGCTCCCCGTTGAAGAGTATGTAACTCTTCAGTAGTTAGTCCGACAGTCTCACCAACAATCTGACTGTATTGCACCACCCGTTCAGTGTGACCCTGAGTATAACTGTGTTTGGCATCAATAATCTTACCAAATACCTTAACTACCTGATCAAGAAAATTCTCAGGTAAATCTAGCGGAATCTGGCTGACCTCCTGTAATGCCTGATGCATTAAAGGTAAATAACCAACAGTATCACTTATTAAATGAAAAAAAGTTCCTCCATCGCTGTGTAATACCTCCAGAAACACTGGCCACAGTTCAAGAGCATAATTTTGACCTTTCCTGGTTCGATAATAATTATAAATGTCAGTTCTTTTCATGGATTCATTCCGTAAAAGCAGGTCAAAATGATCTGCTATATACAGAATTTGACTACCAATACTCAATTCATCTCCTTTCTTACCATAAGGATAACCTTGACCATTATACATCTCATGATGATCCAGAATATACCTGGAGGCTTCTTGTAATCCTGGTATTTCAGCAACAATCCTGGCACCGACTTCCGGATGAAGACGAATATTCTCCTGTCCTCCATGGTCCAAAAGATTCGCATAATGTACAATATGATCTTTTAAACCAACAGCACCAACATCATGTAATAAGGCGGCATAAAATATCTGAACTGCCTCTTTTGGAACAATTAATTTGGCCATTCGATAAGCAATTAGAGCTGTTCGCCAGGCATGATATAACTTGATGTTCTCATCCAAATCAAGAATTGATGATAGTGTGGAAATTAGTTCGGTAAATTGCATTTCCTTATTTTTCATAATTAATACCTCCTTGCTGGATATATATATTCTGGATATTTCGTCAAATACCTCCCTTTTCTAATAATTCTTTCGCTTTTTTATGTAAAAAAATTATTATAATATTTTATAACGTATTGAGCAGAATAATTTTAAAGATTGAAAAAGGGAGGTGGAATTATGTCCAAAATCTACTGTGATGTTACAAATTGTCACTATAATGCCCACGGACTCTGTAATATAGACCATATAGAGGTGAATAGTAACTCGCAAAATCCACAAATAACAGAAGTTGTGAATTGCATGACCTTTAAACCTAAATCTATATAAAAAACGAGTAACCAGCACGAGTTCGTGCTGGTGATTTATTTTTACTTTTTACTCGATTTTGCAGTTGTAATCAACTGCACAGTAATCACTTCTTCTCCATCTCGTAATGATGTCTGCTCCAGCAGAATTAAGAGGCCTCCACGATAAACAAAATGAATACCTTCTGAAAGAACCCCCCGTTCAATCAGAACATGGAAATTTACTGATGATGTATGCTTTTCTGGAATAATTCTTGATATTAGATAATCTACTACTACCTGAGGTATGGAGATAATTCCATTTAATTCTAGACGTTCCAACATTCCAGTATGCTGACGCCTGCGTAAAATGGTCAACACATCATCAACTCCATAACTCCTGGCCAACAGACTAGACAATAAATTAATTTCATCATTCTCTGATGCAGCGATAAACATTCCCGCCTCTCCAATGCCGGCTTCATTGAGTAAAGAGATATCTAGCCCATCTCCATGGAGAATCAAACCACTCTCTAAGACTTTCAACATCTTCTGACATTTTGCATAATCTTTTTCAATACAGACCAACTTTTTAGAAAAATTCGGCCAATGATTTTTTACCACTTGGATTAAACCAGCCCCACCAATCATCACCTTTGGCAAACTATCAAAAGTGACTAATCGTTCCATAGCTCTTTCCTTTTCTGAAGGATCAAATCTAACCAGAATAATATCTCCAGAATCAATTAGAAGTCGGGCAAAATCATTAATGTATTTACCATCTTTAATCATCTGCAAAACCTTACTGCGACTACCTAATTTAAGCTGGGAGATTCTTTTACCAATCGAAGGATGACCTGCAAAAAAACGAATAGCCATCAGCATAGCATTTCCATCAGAATAAATAGTCTGAGTCTCCAGATTAAACTTACGCTCAATCTTCTGAATCACCGTCTCCCAAAGATTAATCAAATGCAGATTAACACCCAATCGACTGATGACCGGATAAAAACTATGAAAATATTCCTGATCATGGATCAAGCTGTAGCCTTCTTTGATCCCTAAATTTTGGCCCAAAAACAGTAACAGAAGATTCAACTTATCTGAAGCTGTTACTGCTATTAAACGACTCTGTTCACTGATTCCAGCATCTCTTAAAGTATGTAGAGAAATTGGATTCCCTGCGATAGCTAATACATCTACTTCTTCGTCTAAATTCTGGAGAAAATCTTCCCCCTCATCAATCAAAAATGTATTTTGACCCTCCTGCCCCAGGACATGTGCCAGATGAACTCCAATATCATTGGCTCCAACGATCACAATCTGATTGGAAGAACTATCACTCCGAGAATGCCGATTATGTACACTCTTAATAACACGTCTCATACAATCCTCTCCCGACAGTTGTTATAATAAATTATATTCTCTCAAGTTATCTACTATGTCGGTAATTATAGAGTTAAAGAGCAGTCCCGGTTATCAGATTTTGAGCAATAAAATATCACATCCGGACAAATCTTAGCTCTAAAGCAAAAGTAGAAAGAGAATCCTCTTTCTACTCAGGTTAAGTACGGTTTAATTATTGAACACTTTCTTTAAAGGATTTACCTGCTTTAAACACAGGAACTGTACGGGCAGGAATCTCAATCTCTTTACCAGTTCTGGGGTTGCGACCCTTACGGGATTCACGATCTTTTACTTCAAAGCTGCCAAAACCAATCAGTTGAACTTTCTCACGCTTTTTCTCATCTTTCTTAGCCTCTCCAGCTAAAAACTCAACGATGGAATCAAAAACTGCTGTAACTGCTTCACCAGAATCTTTTTTGGTTAAACCAGTCTTTTCTGCTACCTTATCGATTAAATCAGTTTTAGTCATCTTGTCTTTCACCTCCTTTAACGGCCATATCTAATTCTACCTTATTCGTGACATATCAAGGATTCTCCTGCCTTTCACTAAAAATTTTTTCCAATATCGCAGAAAAAAATTAGTTAAAACCCAAAAAGGTCTAGACTTTTTCGTCTAGACCTCCTTTTTTCTACAAAATAATACAAATTAACCCGCCACTACCTTCATTAATAATCTTTTGTAAAGTATCCTTAAGCTTATCCCGTGCATTTTCTGGCATCCGATGTAACTTATTTTGAATACCTTCTTTCACTAAATCATGAAGCGAACGTCCCAGAAAATCACTATCCCAGATAGCAGCTGGATTTAGTTCAAACTCTTCTGCCAAATACTGAATCAATTCTTCACACTGTTTCTCTGTGCCGACAACAGGCGTAACCTCTGTAGTAATATCAGCCCGAATCATATGAATCGAAGGTGCTTTAGCCCGAAGTTTTACTCCAAACTGAAGACCACGTTTAATCAATTCTGGTTCATCAAAGACCATCTCTTCAATCTGTGGTGTGACTATCCCGTATCCATATTCTTCAACATCCACCAACGCTCTTGCCACCCGATCATACTCTTTTTTCGCATAACTTAGTTCTTGAACCAATGCAAAGAGATCTCTATCATTTTGGACCACATGACCAGTAAACTCCTCAAGAAGTTCATAGAAGAGTCCTTCCTGTAAGGTGATAGCAATGGTCGCTATACCTTCTCCTAGATTCATCTCTTCTAAAACCACCTCCCTGGTATGTTCACATTCTGTCAGGCCAGCTAAAGCTAAATCTACATCTCTTAATCTGTCGACATACTGCACAGCTTCTCTGATCACTCTGCGATAATCGGTACTCAACCAATGATTCAATTCCAGAGAATCAACCCAGTCAGGCATCCTTATTCGGAGCTCAGTAACAGGAAACTCATATAAAATCTCCTGTAAAAGATAGGTAATATCCTCTCTTGTCAGATTAAGGCAATCAACCGGAATAACTGGTACTCCATATTTGACCCGTAAACTGTCTGCCAATCTACGGGCGTTTGGACCGTTCGGATCGGTAGAGTTTAGTATTGTCATAAATGGTTTACCCAATTCCTGTAACTCATTCATCACTCTCTCTTCGGCTTTAATATAGCTCTCCCGCGGCAGATCAGTGATAGAACCATCAGTAGTTATCACCAAACCAATGGTAGAATGGTCTTCAATAACCCGCTTAGTGCCTAATTCAGCAGCATCCTGGAAAGGAATCTCGTGATCATACCACGGAGTTCTAACCATCCGTGACTGTCCATTTTCGTCTTCATAACCTAAAGCACCAGGAACAGAATAACCTACACAATCGACTAACCGAACTCTGAAACTTAGAACATCATTCAGACTGATTGTTGTCGCATCATCAGGTACAAATTTTGGTTCAGTAGTCATAATCGTCTTTCCTCTACCACTTTGGGGCAGTTCATCTATAGCCCGATCATAGTCATAGCCCTTTTTTATATTTGGAAGAACCAATAAGTCCATAAATTTTTTGATAAATGTTGATTTACCTGTACGAACTGGTCCGACAACTCCTATGTATATATCTCCTCCAGTTCGTTCTGCAATATCTTGATAAATATTAAACTCCTCCATCTCGTTTTCCCCCCTTTATTGAGAAAATAATTCAGCAAACCTACCTTCATCCCTCCTTTGAAATCTTAAAGTTGAAAAGGATAATTAACAGTATGATGAGACCATATCATTATATATATATGACCCCTCAAATATTTTATGACCATGCTTTCCTGCTTTCTCAGGAAAATTTGATTCGTAATTTTCTCTCCATCAATCTTTATTAAAATATACCGAGAATTATGACTAAAGAGAAAAGAAAAAAGCCACTCCTCAGAGTGACTTCTCTTACCACTGAAAATCTTCACGGGCAATCTCCTCAATCTCATGCTTGGCTCCCCGCATCATTAGATCATTAACTGCATCTTTAGCATTTTTACCTTCAAAGAGAATCTCATAACACTTATGAATTATTGGTAATTCTAAATCCATATCTTTAGTCAGATGATGTACAGCACGACAGGTTCGCACACCTTCGGCAATCTGCTTAACTTCTTGAGTTGCTTCATCCATTGTCTTACCTTGCCCGATGAGAATTCCAAAACGTCGATTACGACTATGCATACTGGCACAGGTTACAACTAAATCTCCCATCCCTGCAAGACCTGCAAAGGTTAACATCTTGGCTCCAAAATGAAGCCCCAGACGTGCAATCTCACTCAGCCCACGAGTGATTAACGCCGCTTTAGTATTGTCACCATATCCTAAACCGTCGGCTATTCCAGCCGCCAGAGCAATAATATTCTTCAATGACCCTCCCAATTCTACACCTGCTATGTCTGGGTTAATATATACTCTAAAAAACGGGGACATAAATATATCCTGGACCAATTCTGCTACTTTTTTTTCTTTTGCTGCTACAACACAACTGGAAGGAAGACGACGACTCACCTCTTCAGCATGAGTTGGTCCACTGAGAACTACAACCCGATCTCCCCATTCAGATCCCATCTCTTCTAAAATTACTTCTGACATTCTTAAATGTGTACCTTCCTCAATACCTTTGATCGTACTGACCAGATAAGGTTTCCGATCTCCCAGATGGGTTTTCAAAGTCTTTAAAACACCCCTGAGAACGTGTGAGGGAACAGATAAAACGATTAGTTCTGCATCCTTAATGTCCTTCCAATCCATAGTAGCTACTACATCTTCCTCTAATTTGACACCTGGAAGAAAATCTTCATTTGTGTGCTTTTCATTAATCTCTGTTAACCATTTTTCCGCAATAACATACACATATACAGGCCCATAGCCATTAAGAGCCAGTAGATTTGCCAGAGCTGTTCCCCAGCTTCCGCCACTAACTACTGCCATCTTCTTCATCTCTACTACCCCTTTCTTCTAACGAACTCGTTTTGTCTTCTTTTTTTTGAAATCAATTCGATTCTCAGTTCCATTTAAAAGGCGCTGGATATTACTACGATGTCGATATACTACAAAAAGTGCAGCAATAATCCCAAAAAAGATAAATTCGCCAGGTTCTTTAAAGAGAATCATCAATATCGGAATCATTAATCCACTAATAATTGATGCCAGAGACACATATCGGGTCAGATAGATGATCGGTATCCAGATCAATAATAGAATTATAATCAACCAGGGCAGAAGAGTTAAGAGTACTCCTACTGTAGTTGCAACCCCTTTTCCACCTTCAAACCCCAAAAATATTGACCAATTATGACCCGCAATAACGATAACTCCGAAGATCAAAAGAATTGTTCTCAATTCTAAACCCCAAACAGGTCCTCCAAGCAAGGATTCAGAAAGCCTCAATGCCAAAACTGATTTGCCAACATCACCAATGGCAGTAATTAATCCAGCCCTTGCTCCTAATACTCTAAAGACATTAGTTGCTCCAGTATTCCCGCTTCCATGTTTACGAATATCCAGGCCATAGATATATCTGGATGTGAGATACCCAGTGGGAAAAGCTCCCAGTAAGTAGCACAGCAAAAAGGCAAATATTAACTTCAACCCAATAACCTCCCTTACAGTCTTTCATTTATTAACTTCGCGTCCGTACAATCAATCTAATCGGTGTTCCATTAAATCCGAAAGCATCCCGTAAGTTATTTTCCAAATACCGCAAATAAGAGAAGTGCATTAACTCGGTATCATTAACAAAGAAAACAAATGTAGGTGGCTTAATGCTAACCTGAGTGGTATAGAAGATCTTTAGTCGTTTGCCCTTATCAGAAGGTGGTGCCTGCATAGCTACAGCTTCTTCCACCACTTCGTTCAACACGCCTGTAGGAATCCTTTTAGCATGTTCTTCAGCCACAAATTCCACCATATCCAAAATCTCCATAACCCGCTGTCCAGTTAGGGCAGAAATAAAAATAATCGGTGCATAGGAGAGAAATTTTAGTTCGTTATAGACAGACTCTGTCATAATCCTCATAGTCCTGTCATCTTTTTCTACCAGATCCCATTTATTAAATACAAGTATGAGTCCTTTTCCCGCTTCATGGGCATAACCTACGATCTTCTTATCCTGTTCTGTAACCCCCTCTGAAGCATCAAAAACCATTAACACAATATCAGAACGATCTACAGCTCTTAAAGCTCTGAGCACACTGTAATACTCCACATTCTCATAAACTTTCTTGCGCTTTCTCATTCCGGCAGTATCAATTAGAATATACTCCTGATCCCCCTTACGTAATACAGTATCAATAGCATCTCGCGTAGTTCCAGGTATATCACTAACGATTACCCGTTTTTGTCCAAGCATATAATTGGTTAAAGATGATTTACCTACATTAGGTCGACCAATAACAGCAATCTTCAATCTTTCATCTTCTTCCGCTTCTTCTACCTCTTCAGGCAATAGATCGAAAGTCTGATCTAAAAGATCACCTACTCGCATTCCATGTTCAGCAGAAACCGGAAATGGATCGCCTAAACCTAATTCATAGAACTCAAAGGTCTTCATCTCCACATCTTGATAGTTTTCAATCTTATTCACAATCAATATCACAGGTTTTTGGCTGCGCCGCAACATCTCTGCAATCTCCCGATCGGCAGAAGTAGTCCCCTCTCGACCATCAACTACAAATAAAATGACCTCGGCTTCATTAATCGCCAGCTCTGCCTGCCACCGCATATCTTTTAAGATGACATCTTCAGTAACAGGTTCAATTCCACCTGTATCAATCAGGTTGAATTTCCGCCCCAACCATTCTCCTTCACCATAAATCCGATCCCTGGTTATCCCAGGCTTGTTCTCCACAATAGATGAGCGTTGTCCAATTATCCGGTTAAATAAAGTTGATTTTCCGACGTTAGGACGCCCAACAATCGCTATAGTTGGCTTCATTTTAATTCTTCACCTCCATCAAATTCATCTCTACTAGTTGATCAATCAGGCTATTAAAATCTTGCACAAAAATCGTGTTAGGAATATTAGCCTTAAACTCTTTGTCACTTAAGCCATCAATAAATAGTCGATCATCATTTAAGACTACTTCGGGCAAGATTACCAGATGATACCGCTCAGGGCCAGCTTTTAAAATAGCCCTCTCCAAATCCTGACCAGTTAGCAGACCTGCAACAGTAACCTTCTCACCAAAAAACTGATTAGTCACAGCCAGTAAATCAATCTGTAGATCCTGCACCTGTCTTAAAGGCTCTATAGCCCGCTTTAAGACCTGTTGACCCAAAGTACTGGTGACTAGCAAAAGGTTAACTGGTTTCAACATTCTCTCAGGGAGTAAAGGCTGAAGATCTTCTATCTCATCAATTACCAGCCGGGATAGACCGATCCCATTCTCCAACTGAGGGAACCCATGATACTCTTCCACAGTCGGAAATTCTCTTCCTGTCAAAAGATAAAATTCATCTGCCAGATAGACAAAATTCTCCTCACAACGGCTAAATTTGTGCTGAAAAGAACTGACAATCTGATAGACCTCTTCTGCTTTTTCAGAAATAAAGGAAGATAAAGGATACAGTTTTTCACGATATCTGGTCAAACCTACAGGAACAATGGCTAAAGAAAGAAGGTTAGGTCGTAAAGTAGCTAAATCTTCAATACTTCGATGCAGTTCTTTTCCATCATTGATTCCGGGGCAGAGCACTATCTGTGTATGAAATTCAATACCTGCTTTTTTTAACTCCTGCAAAATATTCATAATCCTTCCGGCATCTCTCTTGCCCATCATCCGTTTTCGGAGTTCAGGATTGGTAGTGTGCACAGAAACATAAAGCGGTGATAACTTCAAACCTTTAATCCTCTCTAGATCTGCTTCTGCTAAATTAGTCAAGGTAATAAAACTTCCCTGTAAAAAAGAAAAACGATAATCATCATCCTTGAAAGATAACGTTTTACGTAAACCTTCAGGCATCTGATGAACAAAACAGAAGATACAATGGTTGGAACATTCCTTAAGTTCATCATAGATAATACCTTCCAGACGAATACCCAGATCTTCTCCCACTTCCCGTTCTACATCTAATAGCCATTCCTCACCAGAAGGTTTAGCAATCAAAATCTCCAGATGATCATCACTAGTCAAATACACAAAATCTATGTAATCCTTTGGATATTGCCCCTGAATACTTAATAACAGATCACCCGATTCCACACCCAGCTCATCAGCGATACTATTAACCATAACCTGTGCAATCCTGATACCTCTCTGCTCAACCATCAATTCATATCCCCTTTGCATACTACAGCCAATTACAAAAATTAGTACTAGGTAATAAAAAATATTACCCTCTTATTATCTACTAAATTCCCCATTTCGTCAAGGGCTTATAAATATTTAATACCTTTATTTTAGAATCAACCTCTATAGTATTGGAATCATTGTCGATTGGATTAGTTCTTCAATATATCGTTTTAATGGTATACTATTTTGCTCTATTTTCCTTTTGAAAATAGCTAACATCTCTTTTGGCTTTAACTACCAATTTGACAAAATCAAAATATACTTTCTGTAACCCACGAACAGTCAATGGCCTTCCCAAATTAATCCATCCAAGTTTTCTGGACAAAAAACCACCTATTCGGGTCCAAAAATTAACTTTGGGTAGTGTATTAATAAACACATAACTGGTTCCCGATACCCCCATATTTTGTAAAAGACTCTGAATACTATTTAGAACTAATTCTTTGTCAGATTTCATTCCAATTATGAAAACTTCATTGTCCAATTCATCATAGCCAAAAAAAAATGGAGTTCCAATCTGGGAGGTCTCAGTTTTATCATAATAAGGGAGGTTAATTATCTCCGCAATTGATGGAATTATTTTCGTACTTAACATTCCTGTATGGATGGCTGCTGCCAGAACTGATGAATGAGCACTTCCATAACAATAATAGAATATTTTCATCTAGTTATCCTCCCCCTGTAGAAGTTTTTTTTTCACTTCAAACACCAATTTATTAACTTCTGGTCTGACTTTTTCCAGACCACCAAATAATCCATTCAAGTAAAGATACTTACGATCGCGATTCTCACTAAGGGGGTTAAGTAAGTCAAAAAACCTTACCGATGAACTTGCCAATGGTTGAACATCGACAAAAATAAAATCCTGATTTAATTTAAAAATTCGATTTAAGCCCAGATAAGCATTACGAATTATCGGAAAAGACTTAACCCTCCCTAACACAAAAATTTCATTACCCTGAGCATCTAAGCCCATATAATGCAAAGTCCCCGGCGACTTTGCACCAAGAAAATAAGGTAATTGACGCAAATCCCACCGAGAAACATTATCACCAATTAGCTGCAGATGGATCGCTGCAGCTATAATCGAAAGATGTCGTCCTAATTTATCATGATAGATTACTTTCATACAACCTCTCCTCAATGTTTCACAATAATCCGTAAACCTTCACTTAATTCATGTACCATCGACATAGTGATGCGCGAAAACAACATACTTTGCTCTTCTAACTCTTGTTTATCTTTAACGATAAAAATTGGTGCAGAGCCAGCTACTGTGTTTGCTTTATCTTTTGTCACAAAGATTGCCAGAACGGTGTTATTTAAAGAAATATCCATTCATCCCCACCCTTCCTAATCTGAAGCCATCTTGCCTGCTTTGGATTGCAGTGGTTTCCGCTTAGCACTTTCCAGAACGGGAACCCGATTAACAGCTTTGATTAATGCTTCTCCATCTGGTTCAATGGTCATAATAATCATACATACCCGTCCTGTTTCTAGATCCAGTCTGGCTAATGGAGAATACTGCTGAATCCCCACATCCAATTCTATACCTAATTGAGTTGCCGCATCATGTAAGATAGCTTGTCTCTGACCAATATTCGCTAAAGTGGCTCTGGCGTCATCATCTTTAGGTTTAATCACTAGACCCAAACCATGTTTTTTCCAGTTCTTTAAACCTTCATCCTCACCTACATTCATCATAATCACATCTTCAATTCCAATATTCTTTCCGTTAAATGTAATCGGAACCTGTTCCACGACCGCAATATCTCTCACTCGCTTACCCACCATAGCCAATGACATCAAAAGGATAAAGACAACCCCTGTTAATACACCAGGGATTAATTCGAGAAAATGTATTGTCAGAGAAGCAATAAAAGCAGTCAACATTGCTAAATAATTTCTTGCTTCAAATAGCTTTGCAATTCCTTCAATGTAAGCTTTCCCCCGGGGAACCAGTTCGGTCTCTTCAATCTCTCCCAGAGTCTGGCGTTCAATGTTACGAATATCTCTAAACTGTTGAGCTGCCAGAGCTAGAAAAGTCACAGCCACATAATTTTCTTCTAATAAAGCGGGTAGAGCCAATCCCCCCAATGCCGCTGCAATAAACCCTAAAGTTAGATGAGTGACATAGGCGTGGGGGTAACTGGGATACTGACGATAATCGACTCTGAGAGTATAAAATCTAGCCAATGTCCCGAGTAGAACACTGATCGAGATTAGTACACCATATTTATCCATGGAGTAGCCTCCTATTTTCGCTTGCTGTTTTTATCTCGTTTCTTTTCTTTTTTACGGTTACGTCCCAGTATATTGGCAAATTCCTCTCCAGTAAACTCTTTCAAACGACCTCCGACACCCGAAAGTCCCTTTTCATTTAACAGTAGATAACCAACTCCTACTACGATTAACCCTCCTAATACCCAGAGAAGATTAGTCCAACTAGCACTCCCCATCGCCCGGTCAGTACCCTGTTCACCACCACCAAGAGATGCATTGGTTCCATAAAGAACAGTATTTATCGTATCAGCTAAATCTGCTGTACTCTTAGCAGCTGCCTGTTCAGTGGTCACATGAGTACCAAATTCAAAGAGTAAAGCTCTGGGAGAAAGATCTTGATTATATTTACCTTTCGCATAAAAAATTCCTTTGATTAATCCTGGATATTTCTTATCTGCAACTGCTTTCAACCTTTTAGCTAATTCTTCATTGGTATTCATGTTGGGATTTTGTCGTCCCACTACCAGACGAATTTTGCTCATCTCTTGACCTTTAACCTTAGTCATGTATTCGTTAGCTCGCGGAATTGCATCTCGATGAACGTCAAAAATAGCACTAGCACCATCTTTTAAGAGAGCAGCTGCAGTACCTCTAGAACGCTCATAGGCAGCACCATCATGAGGTAGAAAAGATTCTTCCGATTGAACTACTTTGATACCTTTCTTTTCTAACTGCTCTTTTAACATTGCACCGACATCATAAATTTCACCACGTTCAGGTTTAAAAGCTGGCCCAGGAGCATATGATTCAGCACTATGAGTATGATATAACCCTACCAATTTATTACTATCTTTACCCTGAACAAGTGGTGGTAATTGATCGATAGAACCGGCCAGTGCCTCTCCACTCAATAGTTCAATCTTTCCTTTATCCCTGGCGACTGCTTTACCATCTTCAACTTTGATAACTTCATATTCATGATTATCTTCATTAATATATCTGTCACCAACACTAATACCCATACAACTTCCAAAAATATAGTTCCCCTCTTCGTCGTAGACATCTGTTAGGTCTTCTTCTCTATGCCCAATCAAGGAGTCTAAAGGATCTATAATAGTTTTTGCCGGCAAGTCCAACTCACCTATGTGATCGATCTCGTAATCTGCAAAAGCTACTGGACTCAAACAAAATACCAAAAAAAGAGATGCAATAAGAAAAAAATTTCTCTGCTTAATCATCTTTTTTACCTCCTTTTTTAACCTGAAAACGCTTCCGACGTTCATCAGGTTTCTCTCCCAGATAATTAGCAAATTCCGAAGACTTTAAACCTCGCGGGCGATTGTCTCCTTTAACCGGACCGCCTCCCAAACGTTCCCGGATTTCACCAAAGATTTCTGCAATTGCTACTGCGATAATACCCGCAATGACCATTGTATCAAATATTCCAGCACCACCTATATTTATCGCAGTCGAATAACCACGGACAAAATAATTCATAAACTGAGTAAACAGGTTATATGTTAAATACCCTAAAACTCCAGATACAAATGCAGAACGACGTGAACGACCTGCAATATAGGCCACTATACCACCTACAATCGCAATAACATATTGTGGATCAATAATATCCCGATCAGTATGTCCTGCATTAAAGAAAAAATAATTAGCAACCACATAGATAGCTGCGGCAGTAACCAAAGTAGAAAGAATTGCTCTTACCCATTCCTTAGTAGTTCCTGCCTGGCTCAAAACATAGACTGCCAGAATAATTGGTACAACCCCGCCTCCCAAATTAATAGAAACTCGGGGTGAACTGGACAGAGGAATATCGACAAAACTCCCTGCAATCATTGCCACAATAAAGATAATAGCCGCCTTATCTGTCAGATGCAATCTGTCTAAAACACGTTGGGCAACTCCAAAAAAAACAAGGGCTCCTACTCCAACTAAAAGAAGAACTCCAATTGGCACTACATCCACCTCCAGGTTATTTATTTCGTCAATAGGTTTCCCTGTAAAAGATTCAATTATGCGAATCTGGAACGGGAAGTAACTTATAAAAAAACCTCCCTGATCAGGAGGTGGATTGTTAACCTATTAATTCTAATGCATTACAAAAATCAACCCCAAGCAGAATATCCGCTTGGGGTTGTTACACTACAGATGCAGTCAAGATCTACTTATTATTATCAAAAATGTCACCAATCATCTCACCAATAGAGAACCCACTGGTTTCCTGTGGAGCAGTAGAATAAGTGTCTGCTTCTTTGCGATCACTAGCTTTCGCAGATTTCTCTGGTTTTGGTTTTGGAGCTGGAGCAGGTTCCAGTTCCTTCATGGACAGACCCACTTTACGTTCAGCTTCATTGATATTGATGATCTTAGTATCCACTTTGTCACCAACTTGAACAACTTCAGTAGCTTTTTCAACATGACGGCGAGCCAGTTGAGAGATGTGAATAAGACCTTCGATACCAGGAACGATCTCCATGAAAGCACCGAAATCAACAGTTTTAGTGATAGTTCCATTAACTACATCACCAACACTATGATTCTCAATAAACTGTATCCATGGATCTGGCAGAATCTGCTTCAGACCAAGAGCAATTCTCTCATTCTCAATGTCAAGTTTTAAAACCTTAACATTTATCTGTTCACCTTCCTGTAGTACTTCGGAAGGATGATCAATGCGACCCCAGGACATTTCAGAGATATGTAATAATCCCTCAATGCCACCCAAATCTATAAAGGCACCAAAATCAACAATCTTAGTCACAGTACCCTCAACAGTTTGACCTTCTTCTAACTTGGCGATTGTCTCAGCTTTAGCAGCTTCACGCTCTTCTTCCAAAACAACCTTTCTGGAAAGAACTACATTGTTGTTAGCTCTATCAACTTCGATAACTTTTAATTTCAAAGTTTGACCGACAAATTGCTCTAAGTTCTCAACATACTCAATAGCTACATGAGATGCTGGTACAAACCCTCGTAAACCAATATCAACTACCAGACCGCCTTTAACAACCCGGGTAACTTCAGCTTCTAAGATCTGACCTTGCTCATAAGCTTCCAGAATGCTTTCCCAGGCTTGCTCACGGGCTAAACGCTTTCTGGAAAGATGAATATTACCATCTTCATCTTCCAGACCGATTACTACTACTTCAATCGAATCTCCCTCTTTTACTACTTCATCAGCAGATTGCACAGGGCGATTAGTCAATTCGTCTAAAGTAATGATACCATCAGATTTGTAACCAATGTTTACAAATACTGCGTCATCTTTAACCTGAACAACGGTACCAGTATACTTTTGACCTTTCTTTAATTGAGCGATGGAATGATCTAACATCATCTCTTGCTCAGTTTGATTTTCAGTGTTGTTAACCTCATCGGTTAAAACTTCTTTCTTTTCATCAGCGAATTCACTCATTACATCCAAGACCTCCTTAATTATCCAATTCGGGGTCGACGCCCCTGCGGTAACACCAACCCTCTCAACTTCTCGAAACCAGTCCTTTTCTAGCTCGTGGGCAGTTTCAATGTGATAGGTCGTTACCTCTTGATTGTGACAGATTTCTACCAATCTGTTGGTATTTGCACTATTTCTGCCACCAATGACTAACATTAAATCTACTTTCCTAGCTAGATCAGAAGCTGCTTTCTGCTTTTCTTCAGTGGTTGTGCAGATAGTATTAAATACCTTAATCTCCTTTGCCAGTTCCAACAATCGGGAAACTACTCCTTGAAAACTCTGTATAGATAGAGTTGTCTGAGCAATAACCCCGACTTTACGTCTTAATTTATGCTCACTAAGCTCATCAGCGGTTTTGACCACCAGAGCATCATAGTTCACGGAACCGACGATTCCAATAACTTCTGGATGGTTCTGATCGCCACAGATAAGAACCTGATAGCCATCTTCAACAAGTTGTTTTGCGTACTCTTGTGCCCGTTTCACATATGGACAGGTAGCATCAATAATCTCTAATCCCTGTTCTGTAATCTCATCAATTACATGGGGCGGAACACCATGTGAACGAATTAACACAATCCCTTCGCGTATATCATGATAATCCTCAATAGCTTTGACTCCTACTTCTTCTAGACGTTGGACTACCTGTGGATTGTGAATCAATGGACCTAGAGTAAACAAGGGTCTATCTGATTGCCGAGCCAGGTCCATGACCAGGTCAGTCGCCCGTTTAACCCCAAAGCAGAATCCAGCATGATCTGCTAACACAATCTCCAGAACCATCACCTCCCTTCCAACACAACAAAGACTTAAAACATGAGCCACCAATCTCCCGGACAGGTGTACGGTATTTACGCTAAAAGTTTTAAGTTGTATTCATTATTTTGAAACTCACCACCGTAATACATTCGTCATGGAATTGCATATTCCTTCCTTCAAGTGAAAAAAACTATGCAAAAAGGTAACTTAACTATTCTTTTGGTGGTTTTTTCCTTAACCTAAATAAAAAAATTACAAATATTATACTTAAAGTAAAGATTCTACTTATCTATGCTCAAAATATCTTAGTCCCTTTGCATATTATTTCTCCTAGATAACTATTTATCCATTAATCTGAGCAATTATTTTAATTTTTGTATTTACACACCGAGTTCTAACTGTTGGGCAATCTTATCCATGATTAATTCACCAACTACCTCCATCTCTTCTCTACTCAGTTTACGATTATAAAATTCTGTAAGCTGAATCGGTTTTCCAATATGAACTACAATAGGTCTTTGACCATTACCAGTATTAAGTAAGCCGCAGGGTAAGATTGGCGCTTTAGCTTTTAAAGCTATCATCACCATTCCCAATTGTGCTTTGCCTAATCCATCTTTATTTCTGGTTCCCTCCGGAAAAACCCCCAGAACTCCATTATCGGCTAAAATTTTTAGTGAAGTCCGCATTGCTTCCATATCTCCTCTTCCCCGATCTACGGAAAACGCACCAATCTTTCGCAAAAACCAACCTAAAAGACTATTTTTAAATAACTCCTTTTTGGCCATAAAGCGAGTTATCCGAGTAATAGATGACCCCAACACTAGCGGATCAAGATTACTGACATGATTTCCGACCACAATTAGCGATCCTTTCTGAGGAATATTCTCCCGTCCATAAATTTTGAAACCTCTGAATAACTTTAAATAAATAGTAGCAATCCAATAAGCAAGCCAAAACATAAATCTACTCATCTCATACCCCCTGCATCAGTTGAATAATTCTGGTGACAACCTCTTTTATCGTCATACCTGTTGTATCTATTCCAATGGCATCATTTGCCTTTTTCAATGGTGCCACATCTCTACAGGAATCAATAGAATCTCTGGTCTCCAGATTATCTTTAATAGTATCATATTCGACAACCTCCCCTTTATCTTGTAACTCATCCAGACGACGTTGAGTTCTAGTTTTCAGAGAAGCGGTCAAGAAGATCTTCAAATCAGCCTCTGGCAAAACCACTGTCCCAATATCGCGTCCATCCATAATCACTCCACCATTTTGAGCCATCTCGCGTTGTTTGGAGACCAGGGCATGTCGGACACCAGCGACTTTTGCTACAAAAGAGACATTATTATTAACCAGGCTTGTCCTGATAGCATCAGTAACATCCCGTTTGTTTAAATATACTGTATTACCATCTCTGGTCAGGGGTGTAAAACTAATTTCTGCTTCTTCTGCTAATCTCGTTAATCCATCCTCATCTTCCATTGAGATATCATTTTCTAATGCCAACAGCGTTATTGCTCTATACATAGCTCCGGTATCAATATATCGATAATTCAAATCTAAAGCCAACTCTTTAGCTGTAGTACTCTTACCTGCCCCCGCTGGGCCATCAATTGCGATAACTAATTTTCTGTCCATAAGTTCCTCATCACCCTTCCAAAAACATTAAAATAAAACACACTCATTTTATATTCAATATATAATAGTAATTTCCTCCTTCTAAATTTTTAAAAGGAGGATTGGATTTCTATAGGGTATAAAAAAAACTACCCGTTGATTTAACCAGTGCACACTTTGCTGTGACTATATTTTTAATAAATTTCATTGTTGCTATGGTATCCAAATAAACTAATTACCATGTAATGCAGTAGTGCAAAAAAATAAGCCTTCCGCATCTACGAAAGGCTAAAATCTGTTCCCCTGTTCTACAATAACCTCAATAACTTCCATCTCATTTTTGAGTCTAAATTGTTGTCCGCGCTTTATACTGGAGACATTTGGTGAAAAATCAATAACTTCAAACCAGAGGGCTTCATTAATTCCGCGGGTATCCAAAATTAGAAGATCTCCATCCCAGACAGGAATTTGGACATACTCAGTTTCAAAATAATAAGCACTCTCATTATTTAACAATACTCGCACATCTGGATAATCACCGGAGTTTAATAATTTGATGGTGACACTGTCTTCAGAGATAACTGAACTGACTTGCTGAGCCTCCGGTTGGTCAATGATTCCCAGTCTACCTTCTGCCCATCTTAAATAATCTCGAGTTTGTTCAAATCCCATCATAATTTGCACCGAGATAACTAGTACTAACCCCACAGTAACAATGCCCATGAGAAAACGTCCAGTCGAATAGAACAATTTTAATCAGTCCTTCCCACATAAAGAACTTTGTAGTAACATTTTATGTGGAGGATATAAAATTTATCCCTCAACAACTGAAATACCAGCAAGATATCCTGTGGAAAAAGCGGCCTGGAGATTAAAACCACCCGTATAAGCATCTAAATCAATAACCTCACCAGCAAAATACAATCCTTTCACCAATTTAGATTCCATAGTACCAGGATTAATCTCTCTGGTATCTACTCCTCCGCGAGTAACTATTGCTTCCCGAAAACCTCGATGATCTACAACAGTAAAAGTCAAATTTTTCAAAAGGTGAACCAATCTACCGCGTTCTTCTGCTGTTATTTGATGGATTTTCTTCTCTTCTGAAATCTCTACTAATTGAATAATCACCGGTATCAACAGACGGGGTAAAAGATCGTTCAAAGAATTCTTGAAATCTTTTCTACTATACTTTGCAAAATCACGCTGAATTCTCTCATCTAACTTCTCCTCAGACAGAGCAGGTTTTAGATCTAGAGAACCAACAACTTCTCCCTCAGCTAATAATGGTACTACGGTTCGACTCAGAGATAGCACAATCGGGCCAGTAAGACCATAATCAGTAAATAACATCTCGCCAAAATCTTCACCAATCATTTTATCTTGCTGATAAAAGGTCAGTTTAACATTACGTAAAGACAATCCCTGTAATTGGTTAATCCAGGTTTCTTTAGTCACCAAAGGAACTAAAGAAGGTAACAATGACTGAATTGTGTGTCCTAGTTTGCGGGCCATCTCATAACCATCTCCTGAGGACCCTGTTCCAGGATAAGATAATCCTCCAGTAGCCAAAATAACCTTATTGGCAGCATGAAAAGAGCCTTCTTTTGTCCTAACACCGATCACCTGACCAGCTTCAACTACAATCCCCTTGACCGCTTGTTTAAAATAATATTTTGCACCAGACTCTTTAGTGTACTTTACCAGAGCATCAACCACATCTTTGGCAGCTCCTGATTCAGGAAAGATTCGACCACCCCGTTCAATCTGAGTGAGTACTCCATATTTTCTAAAGAAATCTATTACCTGCCAGTTACTAAAGGTATACAACGCGCTGTACAAAAAACGTCCAGTTTCTGGAAAATTTTTTATAAAAGTATCGATATCTGCTTCGTTAGTTATATTACAGCGGCCCTTTCCGGTAATCAATAACTTTCTGCCTGGACGATCATTTTTTTCAAAAACTGTAACGTCCGCTCCCTCCATAGCAGCTGTTCCTGCAGCCATTAAGCCAGCAGCACCTCCTCCAATGACAATTACTTTAACTGGTTCTGTCATAATAGTTTCTCCTCTTCCAGTTTCGCAATTGCATTAGCAGCCGCTTTTTGCTGGGCTTCTTTTTTGTTTTTCCCGATTCCGGTTCCGATCACTAAATTTTTATACTCTACCTGTACAGTAAATCGTTTATCATGATCAGGACCTTCCTCATGAATTACCCGATATAACGGTCTGGTATTGGATCGTTTTTGAATCTCTTCTTGTAAAATTGTCTTATAATCCTGAATGTATTCACCACTGTCAACCATCTCTATCTCTTCTGTCAGATATTTTTTGATAAAACGCGCAACTTCTTTCAAACCTCGATCAAGATATATCGCTCCAATCAGTGCTTCAAAAGCATCTGCGAGGATCGAATCCCGATCTCTACCACCAGTCATCTCTTCACCCTTACCCAGAAATAAATATTGCCCAAGTTCTAGCCTTTTAGCTGTACGAGCAAGAGTGGGGGCACTGACCACCACTGCACGTGTTTTGGCCAGTTCCCCTTCTGGGTAATCCGCGAATTGTTTAAAAATGATATCACTAATTACCAGATTCAAAACAGCATCTCCCAAAAACTCTAGACGTTCATTGTCTTTTACCACTTTACTCCGATTCTCATTGGCAAAAGATTTGTGAGTCATAGCTTGACGGAGATATCGCTTATTTTTAAATTTAATCTGGATGACTTTTTGTAAAACGTTAAGATCTCTTGGATTACCTTCCATTGATTTCACTACCTTTAATCTTTATATTTTCTAAAGATCACAGTTGCATTATGACCGCCAAACCCTAGAGAATTGGAAAGCACCACATTAATTTCCCGTTCTTCTGCCTTATTAGGAACATAATACAGATCACACTCTGGATCTGGATTATCATAGTTAATTGTTGGAGGGATTATGTGATGATTTATAGCCATTAAAGACGCAACTGCTTCAACAGCACCTGCAGCTCCCAAAAGATGCCCAGTCATTGATTTGGTTGAACTGACAGCCAATTTATAGGCATACTCCCCAAAGACAGTCTTGATCGCCTGTGTTTCTAACTTGTCATTCTTTGATGTAGAAGTACCATGAGCATTGATATAATCTACATCCCCGGGAGAGATTCCAGCTTTGTCAATAGCTAACTGCATACAGCGTGCAGCACCTTCTCCTTCAGGAGCCGGGTCAGTTATATGATAAGCATCTCCAGACATGCCATACCCAATCACTTCCCCATAAATTCTGGCGCCACGTTTTTTGGCAAATTCCAATTCCTCCAATATTAGAATAGCCGCACCTTCACCCATCACAAATCCATCACGTTCAGCATCAAAAGGACGACTTGCTCTTTGAGGTTCGTCATTGCGAGTAGATAGTGCCTTCATATTGGCAAAACCAGCTATAGCCAATGGAGTTACAGCAGCTTCTGCACCACCAGAAATCATGACATCAGCATCGCCACGTTTGATAATTTCAGTAGCATCGCCAATGGCTGTGGCCGCTGAAGCACAGGCGGTAACCGCACTAGAATTATGACCTTTAGCGTTACAGTAAATCGAAACTTGACCAGAAGCGATGTTAGAGATCATCATTGGAATAAAGAATGGACTCACTCTTCTTGGTCCCTTCTCCGACAAAGTCTTACTTTGATCTTCTAATGTCTGAATTCCACCAATACCAGAGCCTAATAGTACCCCAGCCCGTGGCGATACGTCATCATCAATCTCTAAATTTGCATCTTTCATCGCCAATAGTGCACTGGCTACTGCAAATTGAGCAAATCGATCCAAACGCTTGGCTTCTTTGCGGTCGAAATAATCTCCTGGATCAAAATCTTTTACTTCACCACCGATTTTTACCGCATGCTCAGTCGTATCAAAACTTTCAATATAACCAATACCAGAAACTCCATTAATCATAGAGTTCCAGAAACTATCTAATCCAATACCAACAGGAGAAATTATTCCCATCCCTGTAACAACAACTCTTCTATTCATTATGTCTTAACCCTCCTCAAAAAGGAATTTAGCATAGTCTGTATCGTCGCCAGAATTACTAAAATCATAACTGGATTCAAATCTTAATATTTATATAAAACTATTTCAAATAATAGTAATTATCACCCAAAATTTTTTTAAAGAAAGTCCCGCTAGGGGACTTTCTTCATTAATAAATTAGATATGTTCTTCAATGTAATCAACTGCATCCTGTACAGTTGCAATGTTCTCAGCTTCCTCATCTGGGATCTCAATATCAAACTCTTCTTCAAAAGCCATAATCAACTCAACAATGTCTAGAGAATCAGCACCTAAATCTTCAAGGAAGGAAGCCTCAGAAGTAACCTCATCAGGCTCTACGCCCAGTTCTTCTACTACGATATCTCTTACGCGTTCAAATACGTCCATGTCTTTCACCTCCTTTCAATATAACAACACATCAATTATATTACATCACCATTCCACCATCAACATTAAAAACCTGTCCTGTGATGTAATCAGATTTCTCAGAGGCCAAAAATAAGGCTAAATCTGCCACATCCTCAGGCTTACCAAATCTTCCGAGAGGAATAGATTTAAACATTGTTTCTTTTACATCGTCAGGAAGCTCTGCTGTCATTTGCGACTCAATAAATCCAGGAGCAATGGCATTAACATTAATCCCACGACTTCCGAATTCTCTGGCAATAGTTCTGGTAAACCCCATAACCCCAGCTTTGGCAGCAGCATAGTTGGCTTGCCCTGGATTACCGATAAATCCTACTACAGAGGTGATGTTAATAATTTTCCCGCTGCGCTGTTTTAACATTGCTTTGCTAATAGCTTTTGTGCAAAGGAACATACTTTTTAAATTAGTTTCTATAACTTTATCCCAGTCATCCTCTTTCATCCGCATCAATAGAGTATCCCGGGTGATACCAGCATTATTCACTAAAATATCTATTTTACCAAAATCTTCTGAAATAGCATTAAACATTCCTTGAACCTGTTCAGTAATAGCCACATCTGCTCCATAAGCTTTCGCCTTACGCCCAAGATCGACAATCTGTCTCACAACTGCCTCAGCACCAGCCTGATCCCGGTTATAATTGACAGCCACATCTGCACCAGCCTGCGCTAATTTCAAAGCTATCGCTGCACCAATACCTTTAGAACTACCAGTTACCACAGCAACCTTTCCTTCCAGATTCATCTGACTTCCCCCTTAACCCAATAAATTTACACTCTAACCTCTTCCATCAGCAAACCGACTTCTTTTAATGACTCCAGAGCTTGAATGCTATCCACGTTATAAGCAGCAACTTTTTTATCAATCCGCTTGAGCATATTTTTCAATGTACTGCCTGGTCCGATCTCAACAAAGGTATCAATACCTGCTTTGATCATCTGCTCAATAGAATCTTGCCATTTAACAGAGTTACTTACTTGTTTGATCAAATTCTCCCGAACTTCATCAGCATTCTTCGAAGGTTCTGCTGTGTAGTTGGAATAAACTATAATTTGAGGATCATTAATTCTAATATTGGTTAATACACCCTGCAGACCATCAGACGCTGGTTTTAAGAGACTACTATGAAACGGTCCACTCACATTTAGCTCAACAACTTTTAAAGCTCCTGCTTCTTTTAATTTTTCAGCAGCAGCTCTTACAGCTTTAACTTCTCCAGAGATAACAATCTCAGTTCGATTATTATAATTGGCAGGTTCGACAATTCCCTCTGTCTCCTGACAAATTTTTTCAATAAGTTGACGTTCTACTTTTAAAACAGCGGCCATCGTTCCTTCTCCATAAGGAACTGCTTCTACCATGAAGCGACCACGTTGGCGAACAGTTCTTACCGCATCCGCAAAACTCAATGAATTAGCAGCCACTAATGCAGAATATTCTCCAAGGCTGTGACCTGCAGCCATTTCACCTTTTAAACCATATTTTTCTAAAACCCGCAATATTGCTATACTGGTTGTCAAAATAGCAGGTTGAGTATTCTCGGTTTTCTTTAACTCTTCTTCTGGTCCAGCAAAACAGATCTCGCTAATTTTAAATCCCAATGCTTGATCTGCTGTATCAAAGATTTCTTTAGCTTCTGAGTAGTGATCATAAAAATCTTTCCCCATTCCCACTGTTTGAGAACCCTGACCGGGGAAAAGAAAAGCGATTCTTCGACTCATTAATCTTACCTCCTTTAGACATTTAACAAGTGCCGATTTGTACTTAAGGATGTTCTTACTTGCTTTGCTCCATTAACAATATCATCTATTACTTCCTTGACAGATTGAATTTCTTTGATCATTCCAGCTGTTTGACCAGCCATCACACTACCTTCATCAACTTTACCTTCCACAACAGCTGCTCTGAGAGCTCCTCGTCCAACTTCTTCAATCTCTTCTAGTGCTGCTCCTTTTTTCTCTAAATCGTCCATAATGCGAGTCATTTTATTGCGAAGATTACGCACTGGGTGACCAGTACTGCGACCAGTAACAACTGCATCTCTATCTCCTGCTTTGATTAGAGCCTGTTTATAATTATCATGGGCAGTACATTCATTAGTACAGATAAATCTTGTTCCGATCTGCACACCTTCTGCCCCCAACGCCAGAGAAGCCACTAAGCCTCGTCCGTCGAAAATACCACCTGCAGCAATCACTGGTATCTCTACAGCATCAACAATCTGTGGTACTAACACCAATGTACTTAACTCACCTATATGTCCACCCGCCTCTGTGCCTTCAGCAATCAATGCATCTACACCTAAACGAGTCATTCGTTTTGCTAAAGAAACACTGGGTACAACAGGTATAATCTTACAACCAATACTCTGTAAAACTGAAACATACTTTCCCGGATTACCAGCGCCAGTGGTAATCACAGGTACTCGCTCATCAACAATCGTCTGAATCACATCATCTACAAAGGGTGAAAGTAACATTACATTCACCCCAAAAGGTTTATTAGTCAACTGTTTAACTTTACGTATCTCGTTCTTTACCACGTCTGCAGGTGCATTCCCTGCGCCAATAATTCCTAGACCACCGGAATTTGACACAGCCCCGGCCAGTTCTCCTGTAGCTACCCAGGCCATACCTCCCTGGAAGATAGGGTACTCAATACCGAGAATATTACATAGTCTGGTCTGTAGCATTTAGCATTACTCCTTTGTCCATTCTATTGCTGCAGCCGCCCATGTCAGGCCAGCTCCAAATCCTACGAGAATAACTTTATCTCCTTTTTTGATCTTACCACTGTGAAATGCTTCATCTAAAGCTATTGGGATTGATGCACTCGATGTATTACCATATTTGGGCAAATTAACAAATACTTTATCTGAAGGTAGATTTAATCGCTTGGCTGCAGAATCAATAATTCGAATATTAGCTTGATGTGGAATCATTAAGTCAATATCTTCTGATGTCCAACCGGCCATCTTCAGAACCTCCTCAGCTGCTTTACCCATCACTTTAACAGCAAAACGAAATACCTGACTCCCATCCATTCTAATATAATGTTGATCCTCTTCCACAGAAACTTTACTGGCAGGCTGCTTGGAACCTCCAGCAGGCATATCCAAAAATACTCCACCTGCACCATCGCTACCCAGATGAACTCCTACAATACCACCTGTGTCGACTCTTTCAACGATAACTGCACCTGCACCATCTCCAAAGAGAACGCAGGTGGCCCGATCTTTCCAGTTCATAATCTTGGAAAGAGTCTCTGCCCCAATGACCAGGATTTTTTGATAGCAACCAGTGCGGATAAATTGAGTAGCAATACTTAATCCATAAACAAATCCAGAACATCCAGCTTCCATATCAAAAGCAGCAGCATTTTTGGCTCCTAATCTATCCTGAAGTAAACAGGCTGTTGCAGGAAACAAATAATCAGGTGTAACAGTAGCACAGATAATCAAATCTAATTCTTCAGGTTGAATACCTGCATCTTCAATCGCTCGTCTAGCCGCCTCAATAGCAATGTCTGAAGTAGCCTGGTTATCTTCAACAATCCGTCGCTTTTCGATACCAGAACGGGTTCTAATCCATTCATCACTCGTATCAACTATTTTTTCTAAATCAAAATTCGTTAAAACCTTTTCTGGAAGACAAGAACCGATTCCAGTAATCCCCGCTTGATATAGTCCCATTGTCTATTCTCCTCCTTCATCAGTTGCATTAATTTCTTGAACATTTTCAGTAATAGTCTCGACTAAATTATTTAATAAGGACTCGCGTGCAATTCTTACAGCATTACGGATCGCCCAGGCATTAGAACTGCCATGACTAATAATTGAGATTCCTTTGATTCCTAATAATGGTGCACCACCGTATTCAGTATAATCCATTCTTTTTTGAAGCCCCCTCAAAGCTGGCTTCATGAATAATGCTCCTAGTTTTGCTAACCTACTCTTCAGAATCTCTTCTTTTAAAATTTTAAAAATAGCGTCAGCAATCCCTTCACTGGTCTTTAATACTATATTACCCACAAATCCATCACAAACTACAACATCTACAGTATTTTTAAAAATATCTCGCCCTTCAACATTCCCGATAAAGTTAAGTGGCATCTCCTGCAGTAATGGGTAAGTCTCATGAGTGAGTTTACTACCTTTATGTTCTTCTTCGCCAATATTTAATAGTCCAACCCGGGGATCAGTCTTTTTTAAGACTTTTTCTGCAAAAATCTTTCCCATCAGAGCAAATTGAGTTAATTCAAGTGAACCAATATCTACATTGGCCCCTGAATCCAGAACAACTGTCTGGTTTTTAATATTTGGAAATACAGTAGCGATAGCCGGACGACTTATCCCTTTAATCCGACCAATTTTTAATAATCCAGCAGACATACAGGCCCCAGTATTACCTGCAGAAACAAAAGCTTCGGCTTCGCCTTTTTTAACCAGTGTAGAACCAACAACTATTGTTGAATCCTTCTTTTTCCTAATAGCACTGGCTGGAGATTCATCCATCTCGATAATCTCAGAAGCATTAACTACTGAGATTCTGTCCCGGGGATAATCATGCTTTGCTAATTCTTTAGTAAGCTTATCTTCCGGCCCGACTAAGATTATATGTATATCGGAAAAGTCTTTCACAGCTAATACAGATCCGGCTATCGGCTCATGAGGAGCATAATCTCCTCCCATAGCATCTACAACAACTTTTTTCATAGTTAACTCACCTCTTTTACTCTTCTTCTGCCAATACAGTATCCCTCTCTTTTAACAACTTATGATCATCCATGGCAAAAATAATAAATTTACCTTTGAATACTAGTTCATCTTCTACATATGTATTAATCCGTACAAAAAAGCGATGGTTCTTCGCTCTCTCTACCTTAGCTTTGGCAACCATCCGATCTCCTAATTGAACAGGACGCAAGTATTTAATATGAGAAAAACCCGTTAATGCTACTTCTGCATCAATGATAGCCACAGCTAAAGAGTTAGCCTGAGCAAAAATAAAATGCCCCCTAACTACATTATTTCCTTCAAAAGTCATCCCTGCTTCAGGTTCAAAAATAGACTTCCCACTTACATTTAGTTCCACATCTACTAACTCACCGATCACATCCACTGCTCCAATAGATTTGACTTTAGAGTATGCATCTCTTGCCAACTGACGAGTTCTCTTACGGACTTCTGGTATTCGTAGTTCCATTCTGTCCAGCCTAATAGTTTGAATACTTACTTTAAACAATTCAGCCAGTTCTTCGTCAGTTTTGAATGGATCATTCTCGATAGCCTGTAATAAAGCCTGATGACGTTCTGATTTTGATAGTTTTCGTTTTCCCATTTTTATCACCTGTTTTTAATACCTAGTACTAATACGAGCTACTAACATTATATACTATGTATTCTCAAGTTGCAAGTGGCAAATAAACTTTTTTCCTCACACTATGTTTTTCCTATTCTGGCTCAGTTTATTCATAATTCACTCCCCGAAAATATTAAGTTAAAATAAAAAAAGCAAGGCAAAGTTTGCACTTCGCCTTGCTAAATCAACATTACTTATTGACAACTTCTTTTCCCTTATAGTATCCACACTCTCGACAAACGCGATGTGGAGCTTTTGGGCTATGGCATTGTGGACATTCCACCAGATTTGGAGCAGTTAATTTCCAATGAGTCCTTCTTGCTCTCTTACGTGCCTTGGATATCTTGCGCTTTGGTAAAGCCATTACTAACACCTCCTCCACCAGACTATATGAAAGACTTAATCTTTATTATTAAAAAAATCTTTCAGTTTGATTAGACGCGGGTCGATAACTTGTCGGTCACAACCACACTCTTTTAAGTTCAAGTTTTGACCACATCGAGGACAGAGACCTTTACAATTCTCATCACAGATGATCTTAATGGGCATCTCAAGAATCAGGTGTTCTGTAATCGAATCATCTAAATCAATCAAATTATCACTATCCAGCGCTTTTTTAGAAATGGTCTCCATAAATTCAATATTCAGAGGATATTTAAACTTTTCCAGACACCGATTACATTCAACGATCGGCATTGCATGTACACGTCCAGTCACCAGATACTCATCTCCTGAATTCGTTACCTGTAATTCAAGATGAATCGGTTCGGGAAACTCAACAACACGACCAGTAATGGACAGATCATCTATTTCAATCTTCTCGTCCACCAGTTTCATTGCCCCTAAATGATATTTGATAGAACTTACATCAACCTTCATCTCATCACCCCAATATAGCCAAACTTAATTATATAAAGTTATCGCCAATTTGTCAAGATTTTTCGCACAATGTTGTATCAAATATCTAAATATTCAGACCTTCGATAATCTCTTTTGTATCGCGAGCAATTACTAATTCCTCATTTGTAGGGATAATATAAGCCTTAACTTTAGAGTCATCTGTGGAGATCAAAGCTTCTTTACCTCTAGTATTGTTCTTTTCAGGATCAAACTTACATCCCAGGAACTCTAAACCTTCTAAAATTCCAGCACGAGCAGGTTTGGAGTTCTCACCAATACCCGCTGTAAAGACGATGGCATCTACTCCACCCATAGCTGCTGCATAAGCTCCAATATATTTTTTCACACGATAGCAGAACATATCCTGAGTGATCTTAGCACGCTCATTGCCCTCATTTGCTGCAGCTTCAATATCACGTGAGTCATTACTGATCCCGGATACACCTAACATACCACTTTTCTTATTTAATACATTATCCATCTGATCTGCATCCATATTCTCTTTTCTCATCAGGAAAGGAAGAATAGCCGGGTCTAAGTCGCCACTACGGGTTCCCATCAAAACTCCTTCCAGTGGAGTAAAGCCCATACTTGTGTCTACAGATTTCCCACCATCTACAGCGGCTATACTGGAGCCATTACCCAGATGACATGTAATTACTTTAGCTTTATCATACGGAATACCCATAATTTCACAGGCCCGTTTTGACACATAACGATGAGATGTACCGTGAAAACCATATCGACGAACACCATGTTCTGTATAATACTCATAAGGAATACCATAAAGATATGCATAAGGTTTCATGGTTTGATGAAATGCAGTATCGAATACACCAGCCTGTGGTACACCAGGCATCAATTCTTCACACACTTTAACGCCAACAATGTTAGGTGGATTGTGCAGTGGGGCTAATTCTACATTAGCTTCCAGTGCCTTGATAACCTCATCAGTAATAAAAACTGAACCAGCAAAGGCTTCACCACCGTGTACTACCCGATGACCCACAGCGTTAATCTCGGTCATATCTTTAATAACACCATGCTCGTTATGTAACAGAGCTTCTATAACCAACTGAATCGCCCTGGTGTGATTGGGAATCTCATCTTCAATTGTCACTTTAGGTGCATCTTCACCTGGTCTATGCTCCAAATAAGCATTGTCAATTCCTATTCTTTGTACAAGTCCTTTTGCTAATACACTTTCATCTTCCATGTTGAAAAGTTGATACTTCAGAGATGAACTACCACAGTTCAAAACCAAAACTTTCATTAATCCAAACCCCCTAAATTGTTTTTTGTTAAGTATTTTGAGCCAACACTGCAGTGATAGCTGTCAAATTAACTACATCATCAACACTACATCCTCTTGATAAATCGTTTACTGGCTTTGCCATACCCTGTAAAACCGGGCCAACAGCTTCTGCCCCAGCAAAACGCTGTACTAACTTATAGCCAATGTTCCCAGCCTGTAAGTCAGGAAATACTAAAATATTAGCCTGTCCTGCAATCTTACTATCTGGTGCTTTTTGTTTGCCAACTTTGGCAACTATTGCTGCATCAGCCTGCATTTCTCCGTCAATCTGAATGTCTGGAGCCATCTCCTGAGCAATTTTGGTAGCTTCTCGAACTTTGTCAACCAATTCATGGGTTGCACTACCTTTTGTTGAAAATGATAACATGGCAACCCGGGGCTCTATCTGTGCTAGAGCTTTTGCTGTCTTTGCTGAAGCCACAGCAATCTCAGCAAGTTGACGGGCGTCTGGATTTGGATTGACTGCACAGTCTGCAAAGACCATGAGCCCATCAGGCATTAACTCATGTTCCAGTACCATAAAGAAAGCACCAGAAACTACCGAAATCCCTGGAGCTGTTTTAATAATCTGAAATGCTGGTCGCAATACATCACCAGTAGTATTGACTGCACCAGCAACAGAACCATCAGCATCTCCCTGTTTTACCATCATTGAAGAGTAATAAAGCACATCTTTCATCTGCTCTAAAGCCTGCTCTTTTGTGATCCCCTTACTCTTCCGCAATTCAAAATACTCATCAGCATAACTACTTAATTTCTCAGATTTTTCTGGATCGATCAGCTCAATCCCAGAGAGATCCACTCCCGCCTCGTTGGCTACCTTCTCTACTTCTTCCTGTCTCCCCAGGAGGATAATATGTGCTAATCCTTCCTTAACTATCTGCTCAGCTGCCTTGACAATCCTCAGCTCATTCCCTTCCGGAAGAACGATACGTTGGATGTTTGCTCTGGCTGAAGCATTAATTCTGTCCATTAGTTGCATCAAAAGCCCCTCCTTGAAATAAATTGTCCACTAATACCATTACTACATTATTGGAAAAATCCCTGCTTTAAATCGACACAATTCTTTATTTTATATATTCTGTCTATTCAAAATAATTATTCTTTAATCATAAAGGATAAAATTCCTATGTGTAGAAGACCTTATAAATGGGGTATTTTTTAGGCATGGTTATTACTTAATTTTTAACTCTGAGGAGGTTCAAGATGAAAATCCTTGGTATTGTTGCAGAATACAATCCATTTCACAATGGACATCATTATCATTTGAGCAAATCCAAAACACAGATTCAAGCTGACGCTGTAATCTGCGTTCTTAGTAGTAGTTTTTTACAACGAGGTGAACCTGGAATAATTGATAAATGGGAACGTGCCAGGATGGCTCTGGCTGGTGGAGCAGACCTGGTAATTGAACTGCCTACACCCTATGCTTTACGTAGTGCTGAGTTTTTTGCATACGGTGCTATATCTTTATTAGATGCTACTGGAATCGTGACACATCTATCCTTTGGCTCAGAATCAGGTGATCTTGATAAGTTACAACAGATTGCCAAAGTTTTAGCCAATGAGCCTCCAGAGTTCAGTAAATTAATCTTTACTCATTTAGACACTGGACTCTCTTATCCAGGTGCCCGTACTCAGGCTTTAATTGACTATATTCGCCAGTTCGATCCCAACTTTGACCTACCAGCGGACGAGATTGAAGAACTAACCTCTAATCCGAACAACATACTGGGTTTAGAATATTTGAAAGCTATTATTCGATTGGAGAGCCGAATCACTCCGATTACTGTCTCCAGAATTGGCCCTGGATATCATGATACCCGAATGGAGAACAGAATTGCCAGTGCTACAGCTATTAGAGAGGCTCTCAAAGAAAGATTTATGCACAGTGAGCCTTTATTAGATGAAAAGATCAAAAGAATTATCCCAGAGAGTACGATTAATATTTTAGACTCAGTATTCGCTGCTGGTAAAGGCCCGATCTTCATTGAAGATTTTTCTTCTCAAATTCTTACACTATTACGACGAGCCAAAGTTGAAGATATTGCTGAACTTTATGATGTTAGAGGGGGATTGGAGAATAGAATTAAAGAAGCCGCAGATAATGCGGCTAATATTACTGAACTTATTGAACTGGTCAAAACCAAACGTTACACCTGGACGAGAATTCAACGGACTATATTTCACTTTCTTTTAAATCTGACCAGTTTACAGTGCGAATATTTTGATCAACTTGGTGGCCCCCAATATATCCGAATTCTGGGTTTTACACCCCGGGGCCAGAGGATTCTCTCTCTGATGAAAGATACTGCCCGACTTCCAATTATCACTAGAGTGGCTAACCATTACCAGCGTTTTGATACACCAGACCCCATTAATCAAATGCTAGAACTGGAATTACTATCCACATCTTTGTATTCCCTTGCCATGCCTGATCCCCAATACCGAATTGGGAATCGAGATCTTCTGGAAAAAGTAATTATTTGGAAATAAATATCATTTGCCCTTTATCTACTGCTACCTCTACAGCCTTTTCTGTAACCAGATAACTAAAAGTCGCATTAAGAGCAAGCTGTTAATGCTTAGGTTGAACGAACTTCAGGAGAAGATTGTACTTCCACGAAAGTAAACACAATTTAGTTATTTACAATCTCACCTTTAGAGGCTGAGAGACTCTCCTGATGAAATGTCGTTAATAAGCAGAAATTGTGGATAAAGTTAAAAATCGGGATACGGTCTCAGAGATTTGATATTTCTGAATTAATCGAGCTACCACCTCTTCTCTGGTGAGTGGCTCTTTTATTATTATCGGGTGTAAAAACCAATCTGCCCCATCATGATCTGCATGGGCAGAAGTAATAATTAACGTATCAGGTTTAATTCCAAACTCCTTAATGCTTTAGTCACTCTTTTGCTGTTGAAGCATCAATTCCCCGATCAATAGAATACCTTTACTGACAGTGTACAGGATTACTTTTGCTGGAAAGTAAAATAGAATAACCTGTCAGTCAGATTAATCAACATCTTTCCACCTTTTCAAATTTGATTCTCTCTAAATTTAGGCAGCTTTTTTCTGAAGACCTAAGAGAAAATTCACCGCTTCTTCGATAGTTTTAACCTGGATAACCTGAAGTTTGGCAGCCGCTTTTACTGCTTCCTGATAATTATCTGGTGGCGACAGAAAATATTCTGCCCCCTCTCTCTCAGCAGCTAACACTTTCTGGGTAACACCACTAATTGGTCCTACCAGACCGTCAAAATCAATGGTTCCGGTTCCGGCAATTTTATAACCACGGGTCAAATCCTCTGGATGCAGTTGATTAATGATCTCCAGAGTAAACATGGTTCCTGCTGATGGACCCAGAATATTCTCAGTATGAATCTCCACATCCACAGGAAAAACAACTTCCCGATGATGAGTAAAAATATAAATTCCAATAGAAGCTTTTTCTGGATTCTCCCCAGATTCGATAGTTTTTATCTTAAAATCCAGAACCTGATCATCACGTTTAACTTTTACATCAACGACATCACCAATCTGGTGATTCTGGATTAATTTAACCGCTTCCGATGCCAAATCTACCTTTTGATCATTTATCTCGATGATCACATCTCCAGGTTTTAACACATCTCTGGCGTGACTGCTCTCCATTACTTCAGATATCTCTGCACCTTCACCAGAGAACTGGGTCTCGTATCCCATCTGTCGTAAAGCCACGACTTTAGCGTAAATCTGGCTTTCTGACATCATCTCTTCCATTAACTTCAAATATGTTTCCATATCCATATCCTGAGGTATCGTCTCTTCTTTTGGGGATAGCGAAAAACCTTTGGGACGGACTATCGATATGAGTAAAAGATTAAATAAATTAGCCTGTTTAGACGAGACCGCTGTCAGATAAAAAGCCCCTGCTGCGTCTTTTTCCCCTTTCTCAACCGAGATAATCTCGCTCAAAGGCAAAGCCACACCTGGAGCTGTAATATAAAAATCCACTTTTATGTAATTAGCTGCTACCAACAGTATTGTGATAACAGCAACGATCATTAAAAAACGGTTTAATCTTTCTTCAGAAAAGAACCTCTTCCTACTCAACTTAACCAACTCCTGTCATCTGCTTAATTTCGGGAACCATCTTTCGGGCAGCATCTATTCCGGCTTGAATCATCACATCAGCCAGACCGAGATCCATCGCTGGTAGATGGGCGACTTCAGGACGAATAATAATATCTGCATCTATCCAACCTTCCCGACTGATCTCCCGCATCATAATATCACTTGCCTGAATCATAATCTCAAAAATATTCTTCAACCTGGTTCGACCAATGCTAAATCCCACATCAACAGCGATTACCATGTCCGCCCCCATCTCTTTGACAAGACTAATAGGAATTCGATCCACCAAAGCTCCATCAACTAACAATCGACCCTCTTTTTTAAATGGTACATAGATGCCCGGAATCGAAGAGCTAGCTCTAATAGCTTCTGCGACAGACCCAGACTTTAAGATAACCGGTTCCCCACGTTCAATATCCGTTGCTACTGCCACGAAGGGTATCAGCAAATCATCAAATGTCTTATCATGGGTAATTACCCGTAAAAAATCTAATAATCTCTTTCCGGCTACTAAACCCCGCCTGGGAAGAGTAAGATCAGTGAGGTGTTCCCATTTTATATTAGTGGCTAACTTCCTCAAATATTTGAGTTCTTGCCCTAAAGCATAAAGGCCTCCTATTAAACTGCCTGCACTGGTTCCACCAATCATATCGATTGGAATTCCTTCTTCTTCAAAGACCTGCAAAACTCCCAGGTGAGCAAAACCTCTGATAGCTCCTGAACTCAAAGCCAATCCAACTTTTGGTCTTTCATTTACCAAACTATGGTCACCTCTTTACTTTTGTTTTATTTATATTCACAAATTCCTTTAATCATACTTTAATATGACCATAATTTTCTTAATTTACTACATATCATCGCGGATTTTTTTAAAAATTTCAAGTCTGTTCCAGATAATTTTCGAAAATGGCTAGCGTAACATTTTAAAATAAAATTTTGACTCAACCAGATAATCAATAGAGAGATCTGGATCACTATCTTTATAGATAGTTGCTAATTCCTGATATACCTCGGCAATTTCAGCCAAAATTTCTTTGTCCTTTAATTCATTAAGAGCTAATTTGAAGAAAAATATAGCAGTATCATATTCTTTCAATGCTTTGTAGTATAAAGCTTTCACAAAAAAATTTCGGGCAATCTCAATATGATCCTTATATTCAGTTTCTGATAAGATAAGAGCAGCTTTATCTATATAATCAGAGGCTTTCTCCAGTTGTTCTAATCTAATGTACACTTTTCCCAGCTCATTGTAAGTATAAGGAAGATATTCCTGCACATTAAATCGTAAAGCTTCAGAATAACGGGATAAAGCTTTCTGATAATACCCCTTCTCATAATAAACCATTCCAATATTATGAAGAACCATTGTAATATTCCGAAAATCCAGATCTTTTAGTTTTAAAGCCTTTTCATAATAAAAAATAGCAGTATCATATTTTTCCAACTGTTGGTAATATCGTGCCTGATGATAATAGACTAAACCAAGGCCCACATATGCTTTAAATTCAGTTCCGGGAACTGGTATATTAAGTAATGTCTGATATTGTTTAATAGCCTCTTCGTAATCGCCAAGATGTGCCAAAGAAATAGCCTGGATTTCATAAAGATCAACTCTATCCTCCAAACCAAGTAGATCAACATACTGGGCGACCTTTTTACAATGTTGAATTGCTCTGGAATAATCACCTTTATGATAATAACTATCTGCTCGCTTAATCATTAGTCTGACAAGATGACTCCCACGATTCAACAATCGTGCATAGGCAATTGCTTCAGAAAGCATCTCAATACAATCATCGTATCTTCCCAGATCGTAATAACTCATGCTTTCTTCTAATATTTCATTAAAACGATCCTCCGTTAATGACATCAACGAACTCACCTTCTTTCCTTAGCACATTTTTGCGAACACCTTTTTCTTCATTTTATAACACATTTCAAAATTTACTGTTAATCCTTAAAATCTTTGGCATTTTAATTATTCTACAACAATCCCAAAAATCCTGCAAAAACTATTTCAAAAATATTATTGATATTCCATATTATTCCTTTATTTTTTTACTTACATCCATTCAGGCAGGATTATTCCAGATAATGCTGAATATATTAGTATAAGCAAATATATCAAAGGAGATGATTCCATTGCCTACTGCGGTCAATGCACATTCAGAAAAGATTGCTCAGGCCATTAAGTTATTGCCAGAGCATCAACTAGATATGTGGATCACCATATCCAGAGAGACCATGCACGGCAAAGATCCAGCTCTAAGCCTTATCTATTCTGGGGATACTGTCTGGTTATCGGCATTTATCATCACTAGAGATGGTGCAAATATAGCCCTTGTTGGCAATCATGATGCCGACGGAATCCGTCAGAGAGAAGAATTCGCTACTATCCTCAGTTATGATGAAGATTTCCGGCAGCCTTTTTTAGAAATTTTAAATCAATTTAAACCTGAGCGAATCGGTCTTAACTTCTCTCTGGAGAATCCGGCTGCCGATGGATTAAGCTATGGCTTATGGCTAAAACTACAAAGTCTCTTGCAAGATACGCCTTATATTCACAGAATATACTCCGCTGCCAGCTTAATCGGCCAGCTACGGGGAATTAAAACACCGGGTGAGATAGACAAGATCATTACATCCATCGACTGTGCCCAGGAGATCATAACTGATGTTGGTCACAGGTTAACTCCTGGTCTCAGTGAACTGGATATCAGTATGCTCTTCAAAAAGGGAATGAAAATCAAAGAAGTTTCCGCTGCCTGGAGTGCAGACGGATGTCCTGCAGTTAACTGCGGCCCGGAAAGTAGAGTAGGCCATAGTCAACCTTCCCCTGATAGTATTTTGCATCAGGGTCATATCGTGCATATAGATTTTGGAGTTATCAAAGACAATTATGCCTCCGACCTTCAGCGAGTCTGGTATCTACCAAAAGAAGGTGAAGATTCTGTTCCACCCGAAGTAGCAAAAGCTTTTTATGTGGTACGTCAGGCTATCGGTAAATCTGCTGCCTTTATTAAACCTGGAGTTCTGGGATATGAAGTTGACCATATCGCACGCCAGATGATTATTGACGCTGGATATCCCGAATATAAGCATGCCCTGGGACACGAAGTCGGTCAAAAAGCCCATGATGGAGGTATCATCTTAGGCCCTAAATGGCCCCGTTACGAAGGTACTAACAATATACCTTTGCAATCCGGAAACGTTTTCACCCTCGAATTGGGAGTCCCCACCTCTGCAGGTTATCTTGGTCTAGAAGAGATGATTCTGGTCGAAGATGATGGTTGTAGATTTTTAAGTAAACCACAGGAAGATATCTGGATTATCAAATGATAGAAATATTTAATTGATTTACATAGCACAGGCTGATTCTTCAAAGATTTAGCCTGTGTTAACTTAATCTCGAAAAGCTACTCCAATCAGTGGTCTGGAATTATTCGGATCATATTCTGCTCCCTGAAAACTACCCATTAATGCTAACTTCGTAAAACCAACAGTGGTTAACAACATTTTTATCTCCACAGAATGCAGAGGATATAAAGCGATAGAATGCCTGGACTCTTCTCCATCCTTAACCACTAATCTGGTATTAAAATAAATCAAATTAGTGTTCTGATCATATTGATAATCCCGATAAAAAGTAACTCCCTTCTCATGATTATCGATCACCGGTAAACTGGTAATCTTCTGACTTATTATTCGATCATAGTTGACGATTTGAAAAATAAAACAACCACCTGAGTTCAAAAGATTATATATCTGGTTAAAGAAATTTCTTATCTCTAGTAAGCGGGTTAGATGAACAATTGTGTTTCCAAAACAGCTAATCCCGGCAAAATTACCTGCAAACACCTGACCTAATTCTCGCATATCACCAACCCGAAAGTCAATCTCAACTTCTTCATGTTTCGCTCTTTGACGGGCTTCTGCGATCATCTCTTCACTTAAGTCTACTCCGCTAAGCTGATACCCATCTTTCGCCAGATTAATCGCCATCTCTCCAGTGCTGCAGCCGACATCCAACATGCTCGCACCCAGAGGAATATACTTCTTAATTAACGCCAGTTTATGGACTGTCAGTGGAAAGATATCTTCATAATATTTGCTTAAATCCTGGTAAAATTTCATTCGATTAAACCTCCTTTATTAGCTTAGCATATCCATTTTCGTGCGATAATTCTTAAGAAAAAGTTAGCAATATGAAAAAAGCAAACCCATCAAAATGGTGGGTTTGGACTGAGATTGATTAATTTATTTTATCTAAAAGTAATGACTGATACATTGATGGAAGGAATAGAACTCCCATCATAAGAGGAGATATTAAACCAGAGATCGGTATCTTCCTCATCAATCAGATAATACTGTACCCCTCCCCCCCTAATTTGTAGGGTATCTAATAATGATAGTTTTTTGTAGACAGGAGCACTTGCCAGACTTAATTTAAGATAACGATAATCATCATCTGGAATATTAGCAAATCGATCAATCATATTGGCTGTCATCCAGTTTTGCACGATCTCGTCAAAACTTACGCCGACTACTCTACTAATCTCATCTTCAATCTTCCGGTCGGCATGGATGATCTTCGAGATAATATCCAGATTATCATAGTGGTCATACAGATAGTATGCGAACAATCCGGCAGAGCCATAGTTGGAGTATTCCCGATCATACTCCCAATCCCGAAGACCATCACGGGCTGGATTTGCAAAATAACCACGATTCTGATCATAAATTCGCCAATCATTATTCAACTGCAAATAGCATGTGAGAGTAGAAGCCAAAACTGACAAACCCTCATTAATCCAGAGATCATCGTAGGCAAAACGCGAGCTGGAAGCTTGAAGTTTTGCACTATAAAATAACAGATGTTGGAATTCATGAGCAATATTACTATAAATTTTAGTCATCTGATTTTGTGCCAAAACATTCGCATTGAGATAGATCATATCCTGATTATTAGAATAAGAGAGATCTTTATAATTAGTCTCATCAAAATAGCCAATTAAATCTATAGGAGAACCATAATATGTTAGTGGTGTAATTAGCAGAGTAACTTTACCATCCCCATCCTTATCATAAGGCACACCAAATCCATAATCCTTTAAAAGATCATAAATTCGGATTTCAAATTCAGCCAATATCTTATCTACTTGAGTAGAGTTAACATCCACTGCGTTAACATCCACATATATTTGCATTCTGGGACCTGTTTTAGCTTCATATGCTGTAACTTGTGAATAGACATTTCCACTATAGGTTTTTTTACAAACCCAGAAAAGTCTCTCACCTGCTTGAAGTCCCTGGAGATTCATCAACTCAGCCTGTTCCTCAGATTTAATCATCCCGGCATCTCCGGTATAGGCAAAATAGTCGTTAGATGAACTCTTCACCGACAAATCTTCAGCTTCATCCAATCCGATCTGACCACTGTTCTGACTTTGCCCTGCCGCATTAGCTGTGCTAAACTTATCTAACGAAATACTTAGTTTATAATTCTCCCTATTTCCGATTGGTGAGAGTGCTACAATCGCCTTGCGATCACCAGACAAATCAGGTAATTCAAAGCCTGGGTTATGCGGATAAACTATAAAAGTATCAATATCCACTACACTTCCCGTTAAACCTGGAGTATTTGGATTAATATTTATTGGACTCAATTCACCTAACCAGGCAAGACATCCCGATAAAGAGACTGTCAAAATTCCCATCCAGACAAGTAACATTAGCTTTTTATGTATTCTCATTGTAAACTGCCGCCTTCTCTATCGACCAGTCAGTGAGCATATATACCTCAACTAGACAGTCAATACTGATGACGACTTACACCTACCTTTCTTAAATATAATTAAAATATAATATAGAAAAAGAACTTCTCCCTGTCAGAGTAATTCTTGTTGCTAATCTTATATTTATATTTATCTGTCGCCCAGAAAAATCCTTCATTTTAATGTAAATTTATTCTTTCATAACTCGCAAATCTCCAAATTCACCTTGACAGATTTAACATTTTTCAGTAAAATGATCTTAAGAAACTTATTTTACTCATTAAAGGGGAGTAGCTACTACGATGAGGATCAACATTTCGGCAGTAATCTGCCTGGTCCTCGTCCTTTGGTAAATTACCCAAAGAGCAAGACCTTTAACGCTAGTCTTTTATCGCGTTGAAGGTTTTTTTATTTTCTCAAGTACTAACTTGTGAATTGAATGGAGAATATGCAAAGCATTCATAATAATGGGTATAATATAGGCTAAGAATCGGTAGCTGTTTATACTTGGTTTAACGACTTAAGAAGGGACTTGTGCTGCACTCTCCACCGATGGAGGCCAGAAGACTATCCTGCTGAAATATCGATATAATTATTCCACATTAAAATAATTACGTACATAAAAAGGAGGTTTACTAATTTTGAACTGGTATCAGCTTGAATCAAAACAGGTTGCAAAAGAATTGAACACCGATTTAAAAAATGGGTTATCCAATAACCTGGTAAAAATGCGTCAGGAAGAATATGGTTTTAATGAACTAATAGGCAAAGAAGGACGAAGTATCTGGGATATGATAATCGCCCAATTCAAAGATTTTCTGATCATCATTCTGATCGCCTCCAGTATAATCTCCATACTAGTGGGTGAAGTTACAGATGCAATCGTTATCCTGATTATCGTTGTTTTAAATGCTGTTTTAGGGGTATCCCAGGAAAATAGAGCCAATAAGGCTCTGGAAGCGCTAAAACAAATGGCCTCACCTCAAGCCAAAGTAATTCGCGATGGTAAAATTCTTCAGGTTCCTTCAAAAGAACTGGTTCCCGGAGACCTGGTTATCTTAGAGACCGGAGATTATATACCAGCAGACTTACGCTTAGTAGAAAGTGTCAATCTTAAGATTGAAGAAGCATCACTCACAGGTGAATCGGTAGCGGTGGAAAAAAATGCTGATGAGATTCTGGATGGTGAAGTCTCTATCGGTGACCGCCATAATCTCGGATTTATGGGAACAATTATTACATACGGTCGCGGGAAAGGAATTGTCGTCAATACCGGGATGAAAACCGAAATTGGGCAGATTGCCGAAATGTTAGAATCTTATGAGGAAGGCGATACCCCTCTACAACGGAAATTAGCTGACTTCGGCAAATTATTAGGTTATGTTGCTATGGGGGTTGTTGTTTTAGTATTTATTCTGGGATTGATCAGAAATGAACCCATTCTGGATATGTTTATGACCTCAATCAGCCTGGCAGTAGCTGCCATTCCGGAGGGGCTGCCGGCTATCGTAACCATTGTTCTGGCTCTGGGAATGAAGCGAATGATTCAACGTCACGCCATCGTCAAAAGACTCCATGCTGTAGAATCTTTAGGAAGTGTGACCATCATCTGCTCCGATAAGACCGGTACACTGACCAGGAACGAAATGACTGTAGTATCTACCTACACTGGACATAAAACCTATACCGTAACTGGTAAAGGCTATGCACCTGAAGGTGAATTTTACTTTAAAGATGAAATAATTAACCCCCAGGAAAATCCCGATCTTTCAATATTGTTAAAGATGTGTGCTTTAAACAATGACTCGAAACTTGATAAAAATAAAGAAAAGGGAGATGAAGATGCCTGGAAACTGATTGGTGACCCTACAGAAGGTTCATTACTGGTAGCCGCCCTGAAAGCCGGGTACTCTCTCGAGAAACTTCATAATATCCATCCCCGGTTGCAGGAGATTCCTTTTGATTCTGAACGTAAACGGATGACCACGTTTCATAATAACCCAGAAAATAAGAACTTTTATGCTTTTGTCAAGGGGGCTCCTGATGTCACCCTGGCATTGTGTACCAGGATGTATAAACATGGAACGATAACTACAATTACTGATACAGATAAAAAAGGTATTATGAAAGCCAATTCCGATATGGCTAAACAATCTTTACGTGTTCTGGCGCTTGCCTTTCGAGAGATTGATGAGATTCCTAAAAATCCAACCCCGGGTGAAATAGAAAATGACCTAATATTTGTCGGTTTGATGGGAATGATTGATCCTGCCCGACCCGAAGCTGTTGAAGCTATTGCCACCTGTAAATCTGCTGGTATCCGTCCGATCATGATCACAGGTGATTATCAGACCACCGCCGTAGCTATTGCCAAAGAGTTAGGCATTATCGAAAGTGAAACAGCTTCGATGACAGGTGCAGAATTAGATAAAATTTCAGATGAAGAACTGACCAAAGCAGTGCAAAAAGTCAGTGTTTTTGCCAGAGTCTCCCCACAACATAAAGTAAAAATTGTTGAAGCCTTGAAAGCTAATGGAGAGATCGTCTCCATGACTGGCGACGGTGTTAATGATGCTCCTGCCCTGAAACGTGCCGATATTGGTGTAGCTATGGGGATTACTGGTACAGATGTAGCAAAAGAAACTGCTGAGATGATTCTAACTGATGATAATTTTGCCAGTATTGTCTCTGCAGTGGAAGAAGGTCGAGTCATCTACAGTAACATCAGAAAATTTATCTTCTTCCTCCTATCCTGTAACGTTGCTGAACTGATGATCATCTTTCTGGCTATGGTCTTGAATATGCCAATACCTTTAGAACCAATTCAGATATTGTGGTTGAATCTGGTAACAGATGCGTTCCCAGCGCTGGCCCTGGGAATGGAACCTGCTGAACCTGGATTGATGAAAGAAAAACCTCGTGATCCTCAAGAGTCAATTATTAATCGGAAGATGCGTTGGGGAATCATTATCCAGAGTCTGGCGATGACGTTTGCTGTATTGGGAATCTTCTGGGTGATCTACCGGCAAACTGGCGATGTACACACAGCCCGTAACTATGCCTTCGTTACTCTGATTACCAGCGAATTATTGCGTGCCTATACTGCACGTTCAGAAGATATCTCTATCTTTAGACTGGGCTTTTTGACTAACAAATTTGTCATTGGTGGCACACTCTTCTCCTTCGCCTTAGTATTGATGGTAATGTATATACCATTCTTCCAGCCTATATTTGGTACAATCGCATTGGGCCTAAATGAGTGGATACGGGTATTAATGTACGCTATCGTTCCATCAGTTGTCGCAGAGATAACAAAACTTTTTCATTAATATAATTAGAAATGTTAGAAGTAGCCCGACTTTAGCTAGTTTGCTAAAGTTGGGCTACTTTTTTTAGAATCGTCTCTTAGACAAAATTTTCGAGAAATGATAATGCCCGCTTAAAAACATCTTTTGTTTCTGATTTTGTCATATCATAGTCAAACGCATGGCCCGCTCCGGATACTGTGATAAGTTCTGCATAAACTCCCTGATTGGTCAACTCCTGAAACATTTGTACCGATTGCTCATAGGGAACATCAGTATCCATATCACCGTGGATAAGTAATGTTGGTGGATAAGATTTGTTAATATTGTACACTGGGCAAAATTGCTGCAACAGTTGCTTGTCTATCTTGAAATCATAGCCGCTAATTAGATTGGTCCAGATACCCTGTTGACGACAATACAAATAGAATTGAAAACGCTCTCTGTTACCCTGAGTGATCGCTTGATTACTCACAAAAGAATAAGCCTCTTCTTTGAGTACATGAGGTTGTTGAGAGTAAAATTCACTGGGTTTACCATACCAATCTGCCAGGATATCACCATACCCATAAAAAGAGACTATCGCTTGCGGTTTTTCCGGAAATGCACCAGCCAATAGGCTGAGATAACCTCCTGCTGAACTTCCTACCAGAGCTATTCTCTCCGGGTCTATTTTTAAAAGATCTTTACCTTGAATTTTGACCCAGTTAAGTGCATCAGTAATATCTTCTCTAATTTGTTCTAATTTTGTTTCAGGGGCTAAACGATAATCGATTGAGACAACTGTATATCCAGCTTGATTGTAGAGTTGAATCTGCTCTGGAATCATACTATCTTTTGAACCCCAGATTAAAGCTCCACCGTGAATGAAGATAATTGCCGGAGATTTAGGGATTGTTGTCGGATAAACATCTGCTTTAATTGAACAATTCCCCACCCTTTTGTATTCATAAGTCTGCTTCATATCCATCTGGTCATCTCCTTATGATGTTTTTTGATTACGAACAAAATAAATCATAATAACAGATCATTTTCGTAAGTCAGATTTTATCAATATTTCTATTCGTCAAATTATTCTTTTCACCTGCATAAGTTATGCACTCTCGGTTACCACTCCATTAAAGGCGCTGTTAACGCCTGGCTTAACGACTTTAGATGGGGATTTGTACACCCACTGAAGTAAACACCATCTAGTTATTTATACTCCCACCTATAAAAGCCGGGAAACTTCCCTTCGGAAATGTCGATAAAATTAAAAAAAATTGAGATTAATAATCTATAATTTGCATCAATTATTGCTTTTTATTAGTTTCACTTAATTTTATTTTATATTTTTACATAAATATAATTATTTGACAGTTACTTGTATTTATTATATAATGGAGATGCGCAGGATATATCCAAAAAAATTAGAAAGATCGCGTACGTGAGATAAGGGGGAAACATTGTGAGAAAAATCCTATTATCATTAGCTGTCTGTTTGATTGTCAGTTGTATCTTATTTACCATACCATCCTTTGCTGCTCAGGATTCACCAGCCGATGTATTCAAAGTTTCTCATTTAGAAGCAAAAGCTTTCACCAAAGATGATAAACTTAACGAATTTTACAATTATGCAGAATATGATTCTACTTACTATTATAACGACCCAAATAATGGGCGGGTTGTTGGAGTTGTTTATGATGAGGAAACAGAAAAATTTGTCAAAGATGCGTGGATTGAGAATTTAGAATTAGGTTTCAAAGTGAAAACAGATAAACAAGGTCGTTTTGAGATTAACTATTTGCCTGATGGTGAATATACCTGGATTGTTAAAGCACCGGGATACAAAGGTTCTACCTATGCCTCATTTCCAGTTAACTCAATCCTGGGAGCCAGTATCTATCGCTTTGCACTCAGCTCACAACGTTCAATTAACTCTAATCTAAAATTGGACAAAGAAGCCAGACATGACCATGCCACAGAACATGAATCTCACCCTTTAGAAAGTGATATTTCTATCAATTCAACCCATACCGGGTGGCCAGTAATTGTTAACTTCAGCGTTAACTACAATAACGTCATCTATTATCCCGATATGGATGAATATCTATATTATGTAGTCGCATCTGAATTATGGTCTCCTGATAGTTCACTATATTCCGGTATCTCTTCTGCCGCACTACTTCAGGGTTTTAAAGCTCAGGCTGTCACAGCCAGAACCTACGCAGATTATATCACCAGAATGTACGATAAACATAATGGTTATGACCTTTGTTCGACCACCTGTTGTCAGGTCTATAATCCACACTACACTAACCAGATGACCATTGATGCCGTTGATGGTACAACTAATCAGATGCTACTGGTAATCTATAACTGGCCAACTTATGACTATATTTTTGTCGAAGCAGTCTTCTCAGCTTCCTGCCTCGGCTACACCAAAGATAATGAAGATGTCTGGGGTAGTAATCCAATATCTTACTTGCGAGGTGTAGTCTGCCCTTATGACCTTCGCCCAACTCTGGATTCGGGTCATAACGTAGGACTTTGTCAAGATGGAGCTATCGGTTATGCCAGGAATGGCTATAACTATATTCAAATCTTAAACCATTATTTCACCGGGACTACTGTGAAGATCTGTAATCCACAGGCATAACTAAACATCAAAATTTTTTATAAAATTTTGTCAAAGATGCAGTAGAAGTGAAGTCCAAATGAACAACGCATACTGATTTGCTTCGTTTGCTTCACTCATAATCATTAACTTTTGGATTGGATGATGTAATCTAATACCAATAGAATATGCATATTCACCTACTATAACAACAAACCACTATGGAATTGCTTCCAATAGTGGTTTGTTATATACTAAACGTTAATATTATAGGTCTGGCGAATTAAACAAAAGTGCCTGGAACTCAATTACCCTATTTCTAAATATACTATATCTTCTCACTGAGCAACTGTTCATTGTAGGAAAGTCCCAATTCTCTCCGCTTCTCCTCAATATGACGACGATATATATTAACCGCTTTTGTTGCATCCATCTCAACCATTACTTTACCCAGACCAAGAGTTTCAGTAGTGCTAGTCAGAGTCTCAACTACCACATCCGACCCAGTAATTGATGGAACTGGTGCAACATGGATTAGCCAGCCCATAGCTACTGCTGAACAAGCATCTGCAACAGCTTTCTGTTCCAGATATTCAGGCGCACCGATTACCAGTGGTAATTTGTTGGTATCGACTTCTAAAGCATCTGCTATCTCCATAGCGGTGTGACTCATCTTACCAATATCTACACATGCACCATAACTGAGAACCGGTGGAGTACCTAATGCCTCACAGACAGTTTTTAAACCTGGCCCTGCTTCAGCAGCTGCAGAAGGATGAGTCAAACCTGTATATTCCATAACTGCCGAAGTACATCCCCCAGAGAGTACCAGAATGTCATTTTTAATCAACTCCTGGGCTACTTTAAAGATATTACTCCCACCCTGTCCGTAACGGGCTGTTGTACAGCCAACAATTGTGGCAATACCACGAATATTACCTTCAACAATTTGCTCAATCAATGGCTTCCAGCTTCCACCAAGAGCTGCCTTAACAGATTCAGTACTAAACCCTACCACACACTCACTGGTATATGGTGGAATATATACTTCTCGATCTTCTTCCTGACGTTTGATAAAGGATTGTAAAGCCATCTCCAGTATTTTTTCAGCCTGTTCTTCCATTTTCTCTGGAATAAAATCAACATTTTCTGTATCGGGAAAGGGAATAACAGGGTCAACACTGACCAGTTTTGTTCCAAAACGTTTGGCGAAGATTGGTAAAGTCGCCTCGGTACAATTATAATCAAACATAAATAGATCAACAGCACCTGTTGCCAGCAGATATTCTTGAGATAACCACTCACCTTCCTGACCACCATATGCTGGCATACTCTGAGTCATTTTATAATTCATTAATTGCTGTCCTTCACAGGTATGACCCAACACCTGCATTCCATTGGCTCCGATTTCTTTAGCTCGATTCTGCCATTTATCTGTCGAAGCCAGCTCAACCACTTTATGTGCCAGTAAGGGCATATGACCATTTGTCACAATATTCACCAGGTCTGCACTCAACAAGCCCATATTTTGCTTTCGATGGACAATTTCCTGTGTACCCATTAATATCTCCTGCAATATATCCAAAGCTAATAAGCCCTGAAAATCATTAGCAATACCCAATCGTACGCATTGTAGCAGAAATTTGACTGGGTCTGAAGCCAGATTTGTCATACACATAGCCTGAGTAAAACCAATCTCCGCGTTGGCTCCTCCAGGAAATAAATCCAGTTTTCGCCACAAATCTTTTCTTTGTTGGGGAGCAAAGGCTTCCACCATCTTTGACTCTTCATACTGAGGACGACAAATATCTTCAATCACCCAATTTGCAAAGTTAACTGCCACTCCCTGTATTGGAACAGTACTATCCAAACCCGCCATCTCAGAATATTTACGTAATTTGTCCTCATCTCGAATCTGCAAACCATTCTCTGGATTCTGGCCAGCTGCTCTCAAAGTTCTGGCTGCCTGATGCGCATGATAACAATTGGCAGCAGTACCGATGGTTACATGACGATATGTAAAGTTTCGGGCAACCATCACATGAGCGTCTACCCCGCAAACTCCTCTTGGTGATTTTTGTGAAATTCGGCAGGGACCATTGGCACACAATTGGCAGCTTAACCCCTCTATACAAAAGCGACATTGAGGTTGTTGCTCAGTGTACCTGTCAAATACATTTGTCAAAGTTTGGTTATGTACTACTTGATACATCTGCCGCATTGCCGGATCAATAATCACATTCAAAGGATAACCTTCTTTATCCTGTTCCTTTTGCACGTGTTCTCTCTGCCATTGATAAACCTTATCCATGGGAATTTCTTCTGTAATAACTTTATGATATGGTGAGATTTTTTCGTGAAGGTCGTGGTGTTCTAGCGGATCATTAGTTGAAGATCCAGTTTTATTTTTTCCATAATGCACATTTTTATTTCCCAGAGGATTGACTCCACTAATTAATTCCTTATCTTTTACATCTGACATTTTGTTTACTCCCTCCTTTGGTTTCATTTCTCTAATTAGGTTTTATCTATTATCTCCAAAATATGCGAAACCAGATATTTTTCTATAACGATAAACTGTGATAGATATTACATTCAGTTGTGATATTTATCAATGAGTTTTTTGAAAAGTAATGTTAAAATGAAGCTAATCAATGAAAAGCTTAAATAAATTATTTTTGGATAACTTATAAATAGTTAAAGGAGGTTTTGAATCATGAATAATGGTATGAAAAAACAAAATTGTCTGAATCGTAATCTGCAAGGTGAATTTAAAAAAGAGATAGGGTTCACTCCTCCAGGAATTATGGTTGCAGAAAAACTGGGCATGGATATGCAGCATCTACTAGCTGATTATCATCATTTAGTCTGGAGAGATGATGTTATCCCTTTAAAATACAAATATCTGATCGCCCTAGCTTCAGCTATCTTTGACAACCATGAAGTACGTACAATGTTGGAATTAAAAAAAGCAGTGACTAATGGAGCTACTCGTGAAGAAATATTAGAAGTTTTGCGGCAAATTGTCTGGTTGAGAGGTGCCCCAACTCTGGTTAAGCTTGCACCAATTATCAAATATCTCGACAAACATTTAGCCGAAAAAGAGCAGGTGAAACCGGATGACAAAAATTAATAAAAATATGACTATTGCTGAAGTGTTACGTCAATTCCCAAAGACAGTTCCTGTATTTCGAAATTTTGGAATGCATTGTCTGGGATGTCCCACCGCAACTGGTGAGACCCTGGAACAGGCCGCTGTAGTACACGGATTTGAGATCAATGAACTGCTAGATGCATTAAATAAAAATACCATAACTGAATAAATAACCTACTCTCTAAATCTTATAAGAAGACCCATGAATTTTTCCTCGATTCATGGGTCTTTGAACTGGTTATCAATTAAATTAAAAGCATCAACACTCAACTGTTAATGTTTGGCTTAACGATTTCAGAAAGGGATTTGTACTCCACTGAGGTTGTTATGCTTCGTTATAGAGGCCGGGAAGTGTCATTCCTAAAATATCGTTAAAAGCTAAAATCTATACTCAAATCCAATTTTGGTTGATTTGCATGAAGGTCATAAGCTAAATAACCACTAAATCGTGAAGGTTTTAAACCTAAAATCTTAAAGTTAACACTTCCTCCCACACCCACAGCCCAAAGTCCAGCAGATTGATAATCTATAAACTGAGTACATTCAAATCCTGTCAAAAGAATACTCTGTAAGATCTCTTTGGAATATGAGAAATCGTAATTATAGACAGATTCTACTGATGCCTGTACAACTCCTGCAGTGTTACCTTCTAACCCCCGATAGATCAATGGGATATCCAGTATATCTGTATTATGATAGAGTACTTTTGATTGTAAGTCAAACCTTTCCGATAACGGATAAGTTAATTCCTGATAGGCAGCAATCTTCACTGATTTACTATCAGATGTAATCAGCGGATAATATAAATCTGTCTCTCCAGTCCAGGTAAAAGCTTTAAGATCTATCTGATGGGAACCTTTTAGATGTAGATAATTTGCTCTGGATAAATGGGCCAGGCCTGAAAACAGACTATAATTAGCACCATAATATGTGAAACCACCCTCCCAGACCAGTTCATCTTTGTCAATACCAACACGTCCGATTAAATCAATTTCCGAAGTCAATTTCTTAAACTCTACACCTATTTCTAAGTTGTCTAATTTAGTGCCTTCAGTGATCAATAAAGTACGCCAATGACTTTTCCCCAACTCGAGTCCATATTGGGGTGTAAAACAATCCGGTTGTAATCGACTCTGATTAAAACCTGAATGATCTTTCCCATAATAAAATAATGGTTTCCAGACAAAGTCATCCAGAACCATCCGATCATTAGCAAGATCTACTAATAAAGGTTCCATCTCTATCTCTGTCTTTGTTACTGGTTTCCGTAAAGCAATATGTCTATTTTCAAGTTCAGCTTTAATTTGAGGAATTATTTTTTTGGTCTCTAGATAGCCTAACTGAATAAATTGGCTGGCCAGGTGAAAATCCATAAATGAATAATCCCCTACATCATGAGCAATAATTACATCAGAGTTGGCATCGACAACCCGTCGGGCATACTCTTCTTTAATTAAATTAATCAATCTGATCGTACTCCGAATCGAACTATCATACCGGGTATAGGGCAGTTCATCATAAGCAGTTGTTGCAATCACAAAATCTGCCCCGAGAGCTTTAGCTGCACCAGCTGGTGTCAGTTCAGTCATTCCTGCATCAACCAGAAAGAAATCACCTAACTGTTGTCCCTGAAAACATATCGGAATCGCATATGGCCCCTGAACAGCAGAACTGATCTCCCCTGTGGTATGAATATATTTGACACCATGGGTAAGATCAAAACTCAGCAAAGCAGTTGGTATTGGCATATCTTTTAGATCTAGACCTCCAGAAATCTTTTCTAAAAACTGGTTAAACTCTCTGGTGTTTAACAAAGACTTATAAAAGGGGAAGTTCAGGTTAAACATTTGCGGTAAATTTACCTTTGTCACCAATTCTTTTATCTGGTCAGTAGACATACCGCTCCCATACAAAACTGCTACGATAGCTCCCATACTGGTTCCTACAACCAGATCAACCGGGATCATCTCCTCCTCTAAAGCCTGCAAAACACCAATATTAACTAATGCCCTGGCCCCTCCACCTCCAAGAGCTACAGCTACTGTTGGATGTTCAATCTCCCGGAACCTTTCCAGATCTTCAACAAAATAGACATCCTCAGAATTATATACCACTTGATAAATCGGCTTATCGGTCTCCGCTGTAGCAAAAGTACTTGTTGAAATCAATAAGACGATGACTATTAGCAGTGCTTTAATAATAAACTTCTTGCCACTCATCTTGATCCCTCCCTCAAAATATTTTAACGTAAATTAATAATTATAGTAAATAATGACGAATATACAAATATTAAGACTAAGTAATTACTCTTTATTATATCACCTTCAAATTGAGATAGCAATAATTAGCTCATAACTTCTCATTCAGCAAAAAACCGTTAACTAAAATCCCTACCCATGAGAGATCTTAGTTAACGGTATGCTGTCTTTCATCTTTTACAATGCAATTAAGAAGGTCTAGTACTCTTAAGCAATAGTCACATAAATATCTTTACACAGTATATGCGGAGCATAGACTGGAGAAGCAAAAACTACAGGAGTTAATTTGTTCTCAATGGCAACCAGATTGTCTTTCCAAACCTTATAAATATTAGTTCCCAAAGCACCATTTTTGACTCTACCCACAACTTCACCATTCTCAATTTTATAAGCCATCTCCATATCACTATCAATATTACCCTGATAAAGATTACCCATCATCAAACCCGAGATATCATCAATTAATAATCCCAATTTGATCTCCTGGATCATCTCTTCTAATGAAACCTTTCCGGGTTTAAAGATCAGATTAGTAAAATTCTCTTCCATTTTAGAACTATAGTTATTATTCATCTTAATTCCATTGCCAGTAGGTATTTTGTTCATCTCGGCAGCTGATTCTAGACTGAAAATGAAATTTTTCAAAATCCCATCTTCTACCAGAACAGTCTTCTGCATTGGTGTACCTTCATCATCAAATTTATGAGAACCAAATCCATCCGGCATGATACCATCATCTATAAGTGTAATCATCTCATGGAAGATCTGAGTATTCATCTTTTCTTTTAATGGAGAAACTCCTTTAGCAACTAGTTGACCTTTAAATCCCTGTAGAGCCAGAGTCATTTGGTTGACAGCAGATGGTGTAAAGATAACTGGGTATCTCCCCGACTCCATAGTTACGGTCTTTCGAGATATTTTCATGCGTTCAATTAAATCATCAGCGAATTTGGTAAAATTAATTCTCCCTCCCTGGGGAAGATAGACATCTCCAATATTGATAAAGTTGTCTCCTTCTACCAAAAGAGCTGAGCCCTGAAGAATGGATTCATATTTATCGGCAGCCAGATTCAATCCATAGGAGTTATGAATCTCTTTCGTCTCTTTTCGCCTTTGTATATTTAGAGTTACTTTAATATTCTTATCATAAGACAGAATCTTCTTTAGTACTGTCTCACCTTCACTGACCAGATCTTCGATTGATGGAGCAAAGTATTCTTCATTTGTCAGATCCAATTCAGGATAATTAGCCCCAGGTTGGACAAAATCAAAAGTTAATTTGTCTCCATAACCAGCGAACTCGACTACTTTTTTGGCATGACTATCCAGATCTGTCAAATCACTAGTAGCAATACTCCCCACTTTATCATCTTTAACCGCTTTCAAAGATAAGCCGTGTAACTTCTTGCTGGAAACCTGTTTCAAAAGACTATCCTCAAATATAATCTCATCTAAATAATGCTTCACAAAATATGCTTCGGCTTTATCTGCACCATTATTCATAGTTAGGTTAATGATATTTTTCATGCCTCTTCACCCCCAATATTAACATTCTTAATCCTAATGTGAGGAGATCCTTCGGAAGTAGGTAAACCTTGCTGACCACCTTTTCCACAACCTCCTGGAGAATTTTCTACAGTCTCATCATTGCCTATCATCTCAATGTTTTTCAGGGTTGTAAACACATTACCACTCAGGGTAACACCTTTGACCAATTCACCAAGCTTACCATTCTGAATTCGATAACCATAAACAGAAGTGAATGTAAAGTTCTCACCATTGGTCTTCCCACCACTCGCCTTTAACATATACACACCTTCGTCAATATCTTTGATCATCTCTGCAAAACTATATTTATCTCCTTCAATAACAGTTGTCCTCATTCGGGGGATAGGAGGATACTTATAGGAGATAGCCCTGGCATTACCAGTAGGGGATTCTTTCAATTTAGCTGCCGTCTCCCGGGAATGCAGTCTTTTCACTAATTTACCATCTTTGATTAGATATGTCTTCTCACAAAGAGTTCCTTCGTCATCATACTTACTGGTTCCACGTTTTCCAGGATATGGTCCATCATAAATATTAAGTTCAGGAGTTCCAAAATCCCGTCCAATCTTCATTACTTCCTGCATCTCTGGGTTCTCAGCCACATTATCACCTTCACTAAGATGACCAAAAGCTTCGTGGACAAATACTCCTGCCATATTAGGATCAAGGATTACGGTATAAAGACCCCCTTTCACTCTCGGAGCATCTACTAATGCTGCCAGACGCTGACACATTTTATGAATCTCATCTTCCAGACCGAAGATAAAATTAATGTCATCAATGCTTCCATTACCATAATAGTCATATTCAGTAATGTCACCTTTAGATGCCATACCGAGAATCATAACCTGCATATCACATTTTTCTTGAACTATGTATGTACCATCAGAGTTGGCAAATGTAATTGTAGAAAACTTCTCACTAAATCTACCTTGAGAAAAATTAATTGGTTCACCATAATTATCAATAATCTGACAATATTTTTTCACAGTATCGATTTTTTTTGCCAGACTTACTTTCCGTGCATCACCTGGATGATCGAAGTATATCTCCTCATGTACAGGAGTCACTGCAGCATATACACTTTTAGATCTTCCAACCAATTTAGCCTGTAATACTGCTTCAGAAGCAGATTCTTCTAAGTCAGCCAGGTTATTGAAGACCACAAACCCCCAACCACCATTATTCAATACACGCACATTACCACCCGATTCGGCTACATTTGATAATTCAGTCAATTTAGAATTTTTCATCTCAAAACCAGTCTGATCTGATTTTTCCAACCGAATCTCCATGTAATCATATTCAGAGCGATGCCGGTCAAAGATCTGTTGAAAACGTGATGTTAAGTCCATATAAAATACCTCCTTCTTTTTATTAATATTTTTCTTGGCATTTTACCATAATATTAAGATTAATGCTAAATTTTTTTAAAGAGAACATTAAATATTCTTAGATATATTATAATCTCCTTTTTAAATTAAGTCAAGGATAATTGGCGATAATATGCTATTTTGAAGACTATATTTTCCAAATTAGTAGATTCAGTACAATGAATTATTAGCAAAAAACTATCTGACTATAAAAATCAGATAGTTTCCAATTGATGACTAAATTAATCAACTTTGACTGTGAACTTTTTATAAAACAAATATAGATAGAATAAGTGACAGAACACTCCTCCCACTAAATAAAGCCAATAAAAATTATCAGTTCCGAAACTGGCTAAAAATGCTTCTATTACCCAATATGTTGGGAAAATCCCCAGTAAAACCTCCCACCTGACAACAAGCAAATACGCAGCAAGCGGTGCTAAAAATAGTAATCCAGTTGCTTTAGACAATGCCAGACCTTCTACCTTATTCTCAGCAAAAACTCCTAAAAATAATACGATTATCGGTGCTTCCAGAGCAGTTAAAATATTCACCGGAATTAATTTAAAATAATTCATTTCCACCAAATTTGTCAATGGTAATAAAAAAGAACTAAGAAGAAAGCTCAATATCATTGGGTTCAAAACACGTAGTATCAGGTATCCAGATTTGGTTAAAGGGGTAACTGAATAATAAAGTAACATATTTTCATCCCGTTCATCCAATATAATAAAGCCAACTAACATTCCGATCATCATCGGAGTCATCATCAGCAAAAAACCTACTATAAATTGATAATGCACAGTCAGATCAAACTCCAACTTATCCAGCAAAATCTCTGCTATCAGAGGAATGCCAAACCTGATTAGCAAAGTGATTAACAAGGGAACCAGGATAGCAATAAAAAGTAACGGATCGCGACTAAGATCTTTTAAGTCTCTATAAGAAAAAGCAAGTATCTTTTTCATCGGCCACCACCTATTTTTAAAATAATATATTTGTGGAACCAACATCTGGCCCATTGATATCCTATACCAATCCAGACCACCAGATTAACAACAGCAAGCAATAGTTCAGTCAATGGAACATCTTGAAAAATTGCAGTCAGAAGTACAAGTGAACCTTTCCCTGGTAATAGATAGAATAAAGGTGTTTTGAACAATCCTAAATACTCTACAATTGGTAGAACAAACACGATCATCACAAAAGGTGACACCATGATATACTGGTTGAGGTTCTTTGAACGGGCAACCAGAGCTAAACCTAATAAAGTATAGAATAGAGAACTTAATATTACTCCGATAAGCAGAGGTAATAATTTGAAACCACTCCCAAAGGTAAAAACTAAAATGCCCATACTGGCTAGTACAGCAATCAAAGTTAAGGACAATAGTTTGGCGATAAAGTACTCTTTAATCCTTAAGGGGGTCACAAATAACCTCTCCAGAATGTTCTGCCCTTTTTCCAATAAAACGATCCCTCCAATAAAGAAAAAACCTAATACCGCTGGATCGGTAAAGATAACCAGAACCGCTGCGAAATCTCTCACAGACTCTGGAACTAAATGCAGGATAAGAATGTAGATCAGACTAATAAAAAAATATACATAATAAAACCCATGTCGAAATTGAAATCTTATATCATGCCAGATAGCTGATAAAAGTCTCATAGCAAACTCCTCCCGGTCACCTGGATAAAAACATCTTCCAGAGTCGCTTCCAGAGTATGCATCGTCTCGATCTCTCTATCTTTGATTAAGTGCAAAAAGGTTTGATTTGTGCCTATATTTTTTAATTCAAAATCCGAGTGTTTAATCTGTCCATTCTCACGGTATTCAGTCCGAAGAAGTTTTTTCCCATAATCAATCTTCATCTGACGGGGTGAATCAATTAAGTTTATCTTTCCATCAACGATAAAAGCTACTCGATCACAGATATCATCTGCAACGTTCATATTATGAGTGGTAAGAAAGATGGTTTTTCCTTCATTTTTCTTTTGAACAATTATCTCTTTCACTACTTTAGCATTAACTGGATCAAGTCCTGATGTAGGCTCATCTAAAAAAATAATCTCCGGTCTATTTAAAAACGCACGACAAAAATTTAATCTCATCTTCATTCCTTTAGAATAATTTGCCACTCTGGTGTTTATATCATTTTCCAGATTAACCATGGTTAAGAGTTTTTTTGGATCTTCAGTCTGACCAGAGTATAGTGACCGAAAGAATTCTAAATTCTCCAGTGCAGTAAATTTACTATACAGATTAGGGAATTCAAAAGCTACTCCAATTTTTTCATAATAGTTAGCTGTGTGTTCACTAACCTCTTTACCTGAAACCCTGACACTACCGAAATAATTCTTCAAAACTCCGATGATGATCTTCTGAGTAGTACTTTTCCCAGAACCAGATGGACCCAAAAAACCAAAAATCTCACCTTTGTGGATGGAGAAGTCTAACCCCTTGATAGTGTCAGCAGAACTTCCTGGATAACTAAATTTCAAATTTTTGATCTCAATCATAATTCCCTCACTCCTTTCCAGTAAACAACCCATCTGTAATTAGATCTATCAATAGATCCATAATAGCTGCAAAATATTTTTCACCTATCTCTTTTTTATGCAGTGTGAGAAGAAAAATAGCACGAATTATTCCCGAAATGAGTTGTGGATCTTGAGTAATCATCTTGCCCTCACTTTGCCAAAGAGTGATTAGCGGTAAAAGAGCATCTGTATCCCTCTGTTGATGGGCGTCAATCTTTTCCTGGGGCAATCTACGAATTAACAGTTCATACTCCTCTTCCAGAAAAATCTGCTTTAAAAATGGATTTTCAGCTGCGGCTATTAGACCTTGTTTGAGCATCTGTCTAAAAGATTCCTTCTCTTTATCTGTCTGGAAGAATACTGACAGCAGCTCATTTTTCAGGATCTCTTCTTCCCTCTCCAAAATAGTAAAATATAACTCCTCTTTGGAATCGAAAAATTTGTAGAATGAACCCTGAGCAATACCGACTGCATCGGTTAGGTTCTTAATACTTGTTTTTTTTAGACCATATCTGGCAAACAGACCACGACCTTTCTCCAATAAATTATTACAAATAAGCTCCTTCTCTCTGTCATCAAAAGCTTTAACCATTAAAACACTCCTTTCCAAAATAATCATTACACCTGTGTTTATATGAATATTTTTATTTTATATTCATATAAACATTATAAACTTATCTCTATGCTTTGTCAATAGTTTTATAAAAAACCTTATTTGAACGCTTACATATAAAAGCAAATAAGTTCCGACAGGCTTTCAGCCAGTATGTATCGGAACTTATTTACTTCCCAACAAAGTTTACTTCTGAGACATTGAATAAAAGGGGTCATTTCAACTAATTGTTTGCTTTCTCTTTCTTACAACTACAATTATTCTCCAAATTTAAGCTCATACAGAGATCTGTATCAATCTCCACGTTAAGTCTTTCACATAATACCAACATATCCTATCCCTCCTTCGAACATTTGATTTGTCTGAGCATGATGTAAATTTTGTGCATAAAGTTCCTGAGTTTGAGTCATTTTTCACAAAATTGCTAACATTATAAGCCGAGCTATAATAGTTGGACCAAAATCTACACTCAGGATAATCGCAAATCTGGTCGACCATTGTACTCCTAGTATTCCCCAATGACCTGCTTTAATTATTATATTCTAAAAAGCTGATTTTGCTTAGTACAATAGATTGTCCACATTTGAGTAAGCATCATAGACAAAAAAAGAGGGATAATCCCTCTAAATAATAATCTTACTCTTCGACTAATTGCATTATCTTCTTACACCCCTTTTGGCCTAATTATTTTTTATATAATCTCTTCCTGCTCAGTTAGAGAAAGCACTGTATCATCTAATTGTAATACATATCAAAAAAATGAGAAGACTGACGTCAAACAGTCTCCTCATTTTTAACAGAATTGCTGTCGCAACTCTACTCCTTGTAGCAACATTATAACATATTGTTGCTTATATTGCAACTATTTTTTGAAATAAATATTGCATTTCAAAAATGGTTTTTTATAACCATAATAAATCACCTTTTTAACTCAGTCTTGACCACCACATCTGGTGGAATGTCGTATTCCCGGCATTGCTGCCGTTTTTTATTCTGGCAAAAGTTTTAATGGGGCTTGGAGAAGTTAATGCCACTCGAATATTCAACACAAACCTCCAAATACTTCTGCAGTGTAAAAAAACCACCTCGAAAGGTGGTTTTGATGTCGCTAATATGCTCTCGCTCCATATTTTTGTGCAAATCTGTATTCGCTTGAAGCAAGATATGAAATCCCCTCAATTATACCTATGATGGAAGGAATCAACGTCCAACACAAGTTCCTATCGCTTCTCGCTCTTTATGTTGATAACAGTTCATCTAAACGTCCTCCTTTTAATTTTAATATAAATTTCGATATTAAACAAAATATTCCTGCTTAAAATAAAAAAAGACCACCTATACTTAGCTGGTATAAACAATCTATTTATATGGTATTTTCCCATAATTACCTGACTCTTTTCAAAATAAACTCATCATGCTTGACAACTTCTGCTTCTATGCGTTCTAACCTAGCAGTGTTTTGTATCTGACCATCAAACAAAGCTGACAATTTCTCTCCATGATCTTGCTCTATAGTAAGGACTGTTTTCTTGATATCTTTAACTTCGCTTTCTAGATTTTTTTGTCTTCCCTCTAATTTTTTCTGTCCCTCTTTTAAGTCATCTACAGTTTTCGTTAGAGTTCCTACCTGATCAACAATAAGTTCTAACAATTCTCGATCAGTCATTTTACTCACCTCTCTTTAGGGTCATAGTTTATCTATTCTCTGTCTAAAACGATTTTCCTTCTGGATTGCTGGAAGGATATTATAGGTGGACGACATCATTTCAATTATGTGCCCGTGTGGGGTGCGACCTAAGATAGACTGGATAAAGGGGGAAGTAACCCATATTTCAATCCACGCACCCGCATGGGGTGCGACTCAATCTTAGTTCTACTAATGAGCCAACTCAGAATTTCAATCCGCGCACCCGCATGGGGTGCGACCCCTGCTCCTGCGTTGTGGTGCAATTTGCACAACGATTTCAATCCACGCACCCGCATGGGGTGCGACCTGGTGACTTAACAAATATGTGTGTTAGCCCAGAAGATTTCAATCCACGCACCCGCATGGGGTGCGACCTTCATGAGGAGGCAAAACAAGTGAGTGGCATAAAATTTCAATCCACGCACCCGCATGGGGTGCGACAAGACAATGTTCGCTAATTCCGAAATCTATGAAATTTCAATCCACGCACCCGCATGGGGTGCGACAGTCACAGTTACAAAGTCTTAGGTGATGACTAATATTTCAATCCACGCACCCGCATGGGGTGCGACGAGGCGACCACGGATAAGAAGTGTATCGTAGTATTTATTTCAATCCACGCACCCGCATGGGGTGCGACAAAGACTTAATATCTATAGGTTCAAAACGTCGTGTATTTCAATCCACGCACCCGCATGGGGTGCGACTCTAGCATTATGTTCTTAAGGACTGCGATCAATAATTTCAATCCACGCACCCGCATGGGGTGCGACTGTATATCTGACATAGTTGATAGCCTTGATGATATTTCAATCCACGCACCCGCATGGGGTGCGACCATCTTTTGCTATCTCTAAAAGACTAACTTTAGATTTCAATCCACGCACCCGCATGGGGTGCGACTCAGTATGGCTCAGTATTTGGTCTTTGGTCATATTTCAATCCACGCACCCGCATGGGGTGCGACTTATAGTTTGCTTTTTCTCCTTTTAACATAGATGATTTCAATCCACGCACCCGCATGGGGTGCGACACTCCTTTTTTGTATTTTTTAGAGAACTTTTTAGAATTTCAATCCACGCACCCGCATGGGGTGCGACAAAATTATCTATAGTAATATAACTTTGTATCAACATTTCAATCCACGCACCCGCATGGGGTGCGACAAAATTATCTATAGTAATATAACTTTGTATCAACATTTCAATCCACGCACCCGCATGGGGTGCGACGTTAATAACATTTCCTTAAGTTGATCTCGCCACAAATTTCAATCCACGCACCCGCATGGGGTGCGACAGAGCTTATTATAAGATCATATCCTTTTAAGTTGAATTTCAATCCACGCACCCGCATGGGGTGCGACACAATTTCATGGTTGCTGAAATTAATGGCGATTATATTTCAATCCACGCACCCGCATGGGGTGCGACTTCATGCTGTAACTCCATCCTGCACACCGCAATCTATTTCAATCCACGCACCCGCATGGGGTGCGACATAATTTTCTTCTTTTTCCTTCGCTTCTTCTTTTATTTCAATCCACGCACCCGCATGGGGTGCGACATTAGTGCAACACTAGAAAAGCTGAATTTGTCCATTTCAATCCACGCACCCGCATGGGGTGCGACACAAAATAAAAAGCGAAAGGGGTTTTGAAAATGTTATTTCAATCCACGCACCCGCATGGGGTGCGACATTAGTCGTCAGTCAAATCATAGCTATACAAAATAAGATTTCAATCCACGCACCCGCATGGGGTGCGACTGGAAATGATATAGTCTATAGTTTCGGCAAAGATATTTCAATCCACGCACCCGCATGGGGTGCGACCTAAGATGACAAATACGGATGTAATTAACGCTCGATTTCAATCCACGCACCCGCATGGGGTGCGACTCTTGTTTTTCAGGCTTTTGACTTTTTCCAAATGATTTCAATCCACGCACCCGCATGGGGTGCGACTAGATCCAAACAGATCATTCTCCAGATAAACATAATTTCAATCCACGCACCCGCATGGGGTGCGACGGGGAAGTATTAGGCAAACATTCAGAGGTATCTGATTTCAATCCACGCACCCGCATGGGGTGCGACAGTACCCAGAGAAAACGCAGTAATACCAACGTCTCATTTGACGGTTTCCGCGAACCTCAAAAATCTCCTACATTTTTCACCTAAAAATTTGGACTTAAATCGTCTCAAGCTAGATGTGACAACGGGTGCGAACCTCCCGGGGTTTTCATGTGTGCTTCGGGTTCGCGAATTCATTCCGCTTTCTTATTCAACCTGATAAAACTTCTTTCATATTGAGCAGTTTTGCCTACCACATAAGATAAATCGGTTTGAATGGTATCTAGACGTTCGTTCAGCTGCTCTTCCAGATGCTCTATCTGATCACCGCGCAAGGAGTGTCCATCGAAGAGAGCGGTAATTTTAGTACCATAACTCTACTCCATGCGGAGTTGATTATTTTTTATGTCTTGAACCTCTTTTTCGATGCCACTCACTTTTTGAACCAGCAACTCCAGCATTTCTCGATCTGTCACCATAGTCACCTCCATGTTTCTGCTTTTCGATCTACCCAAGACTTTTATTGTAGCATTTTTCCATTTCAATACACGCACCCGCGTGGGATGCAACCAACTATAGATATAGTATATCATTGGTTTGTTAAAATTTCAATCCACGCACCCGTGTGGGGTGCGACAGATTACGTCTCTACAGTTTGACGCTCTTTTTGTATTTCAATCCACGCACCCGTGTGGGGTACGACCAAATGTATAACAGATGTTAGACACCAAAAAGGAGATTTCAATACACGCACCCGTGTGGGGTGCGACGGGAATAGGGAGTATGTTGTAGTTCACGAAGATGATATTTCAATCCACGCACCCGTGTGGGGTGCGACACAAATTTCCAATTTTATAACCTGGCAATTGCTTTATTTCAATCCACGCACCCGTGTGGGGTGCGACGCTTGCTGGTAAAGCTGGTACTATAAGTGCTACTATTTCAATCCACGCACCCGTGTGGGGTGCGACTAAAATTATCTATAGTAATATAACTTTGTATCAACATTTCAATCCACGCACCCGTGTGGGGTGCGACGCACCCTGAGTCGACCTATATGCTCGTACATCTCAGATTTCAATCCACGCACCCGTGTGGGGTGCGACTGGCGCTGCCATCGGAAGAAAGGGAAGAGTTTCTGATTTCAATCCACGCACCCGTGTGGGGTGCGACGTTTGCTGCCTCTAATATATAAGATTGATAAAAAAATTTCAATCCACGCACCCGTGTGGGGTGCGACGAGTGCCTCTAATTGTGCCTCCTTCCTCGTTAAGATTTCAATCCACGCACCCGTGTGGGGTGCGACTTCTATACCAGCCCCATTTGATCAGGTCATTAGGAATTTCAATCCACGCACCCGTGTGGGGTGCGACGAATATCTTCTAGTTTTAAAACTCGTTCTCTTCTATTTCAATCCACGCACCCGTGTGGGGTGCGACTTAATCATTATATAAATGGATATGAGATAAAAAGTATTTCAATCCACGCACCCGTGTGGGGTGCGACTTTTGCTTTTATTATATGTTGTTTCGGAGTAAGTATTTCAATCCACGCACCCGTGTGGGGTGCGACCTCTGTCTTCCTTCTCAACAAACATACTACCTGTATTTCAATCCACGCACCCGTGTGGGGTGCGACTCTTTCTTTAGTAAATCTTCTATTGCTTCATCAAATTTCAATCCACGCACCCGTGTGGGGTGCGACGCAGGGTCTATTTTTAATCGCCCAGTGCACCATCTATTTCAATCCACGCACCCGTGTGGGGTGCGACTGGGGCTGGATTTGAATACACAGAGGATATGGTTATTTCAATCCACGCACCCGTGTGGGGTGCGACCTTCAGCCAGCTTTTCCCTCTTGAATTTGTCAGATTTCAATCCACGCACCCGTGTGGGGTGCGACGCAATCCTGATATAAGCTGTTCCAGTTCTCTGATAATTTCAATCCACGCACCCGTGTGGGGTGCGACAGTTTGTATTGGAAACATCTAGCAATCTAAACGAATTTCAATCCACGCACCCGTGTGGGGTGCGACTCAAGAAATCGAGGTAGGGGAACTAATCCCCTAATTTCAATCCACGCACCCGTGTGGGGTGCGACACACGAACATAGGAGGCTTAAGGCTGAGACATGGAGATTTCAATCCACGCACCCGTGTGGGGTGCGACTGTAGCAATCACTTGGTAGATATAATCGGGCTAATTTCAATCCACGCACCCGTGTGGGGTGCGACTGGAGAGACAGCCACTATATGGCTACTCTTTGGAATTTCAATCCACGCACCCGTGTGGGGTGCGACGAGCCGAAGCGAAAGAACTATTATCGGTATCATCAATTTCAATCCACGCACCCGTGTGGGGTGCGACACAAACAATAGTAAAGTGTTTAAATTATCTGATAATTTCAATCCACGCACCCGTGTGGGGTGCGACCTTCGAATCCTTGCAATGTACCCAAAAGCCCGTTATTTCAATCCACGCACCCGTGTGGGGTGCGACGGTACCCAGAGAAAACGCAGTAATACCAACGTCTCATTTGACGGTTTCCGCGAACCTCAAAAATCTCCTACATTTTTCACCTAAAAATTTGGGCTTAAATCGTCTCAAGCTAGATGTAACAACGGGTGCGAACCTCCCGGGGTTTTTATGTGTGCTTCAGGTTCGCGGAGAATTAACCAGATCTAATAGAAAAATGTGTTTGTAGTTAAGTATCTGACTTCTGCATTAATCTGTTTAGGTTCTCCCTTAATTGCAGTTTTTATAATTATATACAATTTTTAGTCTCCCGAATCCGACAAACCACAGTACTCTTTTTCTCCTTCTATTGACCAACTATTCACAACCACCTCCCCATAGTACGAAGATGCATTAACAAATTCAAAAGTGTTGTCACCAATCCATTCAATAAATAAACCCCCATGAGTTATTTTATTTTTATCGTTAGTGATAAAAATAATATCTCCTGGCTTAACTGTGTCCAAATGTACTAATTGGATATCCCACCTCAAACATAAGGTTTACCAATTTGTTCAAGTGCTAGTTCTAACACTTCCTGGGCTTCATTTTCTGTCACTAAAACTTGATTTATAGAAGTATTGGAACACTCAAATAATACTATTGTTAAAAATAAAATAAATATGTATGTTAATTTTTAAGCTGTTGAACTTTTTCAACAGCCTGAATAGAGCATACGTTATATTTTAAATTATACCATAAATTAATTTAAAAGGCAATTTAGATAATAATAAAACCACCAAAATAGCGGTTTTATAGTACATATTTCAATAGTATCAACAAATATCCCATCCCTACAGGTAAAAGATTATTAATTTTTATTCATTCATGATCTCTTCCGGCTTCATGCTAGACCTAACAAAAAGATCGCTTCAATTTAAGGCAATTCAATTCTTTTGCTTTGAATAGATTTATCAATCACAACACAGGGTAATGTCCTCTTTTTGTAATTAATCTCAATCTAAACGCCTCCAAAAGCTAAACAGATATATAAGATTATTAATCATAAATTCCTTACTCCTAAAATAATTATAGAAAGACAACATGATAGTATTAAAGATTGGGGGACGAACATTGTGGAGCAAAAATCTCTTCGCAGACAGTGGGTAATTTTAGCTTTAATATCTGTATTTATAACAGTCTGTATGGTTATTTATTCAGAAGAATCTTTTGAGGCAGCTGTGAGCGGATTAAGAATCTGGTGGAACGTTGTATTCCCAGCATTGCTGCCGTTTTTTATTCTGGCAGAAGTTTTAATGGGGCTAGGAGTAGTTAATGCCATGGGAGCATTGTTGGAACCTCTTATGAGACCGGTATTTAGAGTACCAGGAGTTGGAGCTTTTGCTTTAGCAATGGGTCTAGCGTCCGGTTACCCAATTGGTGCAAAGATTACTGGTAATTTGAGACGGAAAAAATTGTGTTCACGCATAGAGGCTGAGCGTCTTCTGTGTTTCACTAATACAGCTGATCCTCTCTTTCTGGTTGGAGCTGTTGCTGTCGGAATGTTTGGTAATGCTTCGCTAGGCTTTGCTCTGGCAGGAGCGCATTACACCTCCAGTATTGCTTTGGGGCTAATCATGCGCTTTCACGGAAGAAAAGAAGAAAGAAAAGGTGACATTATCGCAGAACCCACAAAACGAGGAAATATTGTTATTCGAGCATTAAACGCTTTATATGCTGCCCGCAAGGAAGATGGGCGCTCCTTCGGGCAACTGTTGGGAGATAGTATCACTGGATCTGTGCAATCGTTATTATCAATTGGGGGATTTATTATAATATTTTCAGTAATCACGCAGATAATAACTTCTGTTGGAATTGTAACTATTTTGACAAAAATTATCATGTTCATTCTTGCTCCTTTTGGGGTTGCTGAATCCATGGTATTACCGATAATCGGTGGTATTTTTGAAATCACTAATGGCTCCGATCTGGCAGCCAGAGCAATTGCCCCTCTCTTTCAACAAATTGCAATTTGTAGTGCAATTATCGCTTGGTCAGGTTTATCCGTCCATGCGCAAGTGGCTTCAATGGTTAATGGTACTGATATAAGAGTTAAGCCCTATATATTCGCCCGGATACTTCATGCAATTCTGGCAGCGTTATGCACTTTCATCTTTTTGAGTCCAACAGTTAGTGTTCTGATGCCAGTACATATGCCGCTTATCTTTAATGATTCTATTTATACTTTAGGGTTCTCCGCCAGATTCAATTTCATCTTAAATAATCTGCTATTACTTCTTGGAGTTATGATACTGTCTTCGTTGATAATAACTCTATTTCAGCGAATAAAAATCATCATCTATAGATATAAAGAATAGTATTAGAGGCCAGTACAAGAACATGCACTGGCCTTTTTATTTCTGAAAATGCGTACTTTTTTGATTGATTTATATTCAATAAACTCATCGTCAATTAATATCAGTTTGCTGTATTAGTAAAACACAAACGACGTTTAGTCTCTATTCTTAAATACAAATTTTCCATTCTCAAAAGATCCCAACATATGTTCGATTTATTATATTAATTTGCAGGAAAAATTACCCTACTTAACGAATCTATCTATAAATCAAACATCTAAAGGAGGTGAGTAGTCGCCCTTAATTAACCTGGCGACTATAATTGTGAACAGGATATTTACTCAAGTAAGATGTGCCCTTTTAATCACTCTTTTACTCATTGCATTATCTTCCACACTTTTAGCTTCTGATGAATTGCTCAAAGTCCATTTTCTGGACGTAGGCCAGGCAGATTCTATAGTTTTACAGCTTTCCAATAAACAGGTCATGGTTATTGATGCTGGTAATAATGCAGACGGTCCAATGATAGTCGAATATATTCGCAACCTGGGGATCAAAAAGATAGATTATCTAATTGGAACACATCCCCATGAAGATCATATCGGTGGATTAGACGAGCTAATCAAATCTTTTGAGATTGGCAAAATCTATATGCCAAAGATCACTCATAATACCCAGACTTTCGAAGATGTGCTCTTAGCAGTTCAGGCTAAAGGCCTAAAGATCACCAGTGCCGCATCTGGAATGGAGATCTTAAAAACAACCGATCTCAATGGAATCATTCTCGCGCCAAATAGCAGTAACTATGATAATTTGAATAATTGGTCTGTTGTCGTCAAATTAATCTATAAGAATACTTCATTTATCTTCACTGGCGATGCTGAAATAGAATCAGAACAGGAAACACTGAATTCGATGGTTGATCTTAAAGCAGATCTATTAAAGGTAGGCCACCATGGAAGTAGCACTTCTACCAGTGCACAGTTCTTAAAAGCAGTTGATCCTACATACGCCGTTATTTCAGTTGGAACTGATAACAAATATGGTCATCCAGCAGCATCTACTATCAATTTACTACAACAGTCTGGCATACAGATTTATCGTACAGACCAACAGGGAACTATTATTGTCACAAGTGATGGTAAGAAGATTCAATTTAACCAGAAACCCATGAGTGCCATTGTGACTTCCAATACCCCTGCCAGTATTGTTATCACCAATGTAGATCTCCAGGGAGAGACAGTTACCCTCAAAAATACAGGTAACACTTTAGTAGATTTAAGTAATTGGAATTTAAAGAGTGTCAATGGAGACCAGAGTTTTAATTTTCCTCAGGAAACTCTGCTAAAAGCTGGAGAATCTCTTAAAATCGTGAGTGGTAAACAAGCCCAGAATGGGAAGAATACCCTACTCTGGACCAATAGTTATATCTGGAATAATGATGGTGATCCCGCTATCTTATATAATTCTAATGGGATAATAATCTCTGAATTTGGAGGGAAATAAATGTTAATTATCGACCGTTTTGAAGGAGATCAGGCAGTAATCGAATTTGACAGCGTTACCTTTGATATTCCCAGATCTGCTTTGCCCGAGGAAGCAGAAGCAGGTGATATAATTTCGATTAACTTAGAAAAAAATAAGAGTATCAGCCGAAAAAATCGTATTAATAAACTAAGTGAAGAGCTATTTGAATAAATAAGTGAACAAAACCCGCCACCTCTATCATATAGGTGACGGGTTTGTTAATTTCCTTTTTCACTTTGGATTATTAAGAGATTATTCTCCAGACTATCCTTCAAAAGTGCCAATTCATTACCTCCAAGCTTAATTACTGTATAACGGTCTTCCTCCTCCGCTTCCATAATCTTATTCAAATAAACAGTTCCTGATTCAAAATCCAGATAACATCTGGCATCCCAAAGTCCTTCAGCAATCAGGCGAAATGGATAAGAATCTTCAGGAATAGAATCAGTCTTCACTGCTACCAGTTCTCCAGTATAAACAGCATCAAGAAAATTTCTCCAGACCATCTTATGGGACAGACTCCATTCATCTTTTAAGTGAATCAACATCTGAGTATTATGTACTAATACCCGATCATAATAGTCTCTCACTTCAGAATGAGGATTATCTTTTTTCGGCATCTGATAAAATCCATAAGCAATTATGGAAAGAATGACTATCCACAAAACATAGGACAAAATATCACTATTCTTCATAGCCAATCCTCCAATCAATAAAGACTATAAACCTAGTTCCTTATCTATCTTATTAAGTTCAGCTGTGACTCTATCCAAAATATATTCTTCCGGTGCATCCTGCAAAATAATATTCTCCAAAATTTCCCTGGCTATAATAAAATCATTATTACCTTTATGAGCCAGGGCCAGCTCTAATTCTACCATGTATGGTCGCAAGTAATAAACATTTTTACCGTTTCGAATCCATTGACCATCACCGACTAATGGAAGCAGCTGATGATAGAGCTGAATAGCCTGATCGAATTTCCCAATCTGCAGATAAAAATAAGCTTCTTCCTTTAATACATGTATTGTTTCTAACTCTTTTTGCTCAAATCTGGCAATCACCTGGTTGATCTTTAAATCCGTCCAATAGTCCAGATTATTCCGATGAAACCAGTGTTGGGAAGCAAAATAAGAGTCACTAACCATGGTTTGTCCAATATACTGTAATGGATTTTTGGCAGTAGAATTAAATTTAAATCCCCAAAAAATACCAGAGGCAGCCGGTACTACATCATTAATACTAATCCAGATCTCTTCCCTCATCGGTAAGAACACTACACTTTGAATATTCATACCGTTAGCAATAGGCCTAACACCGTCCTCTTCTACCAGTCTATCGTCCAGAATTCCAATCATCTCAATAAGATTTAAAGGGGTAGTAGAATTTTGATAATAATGAGCCAGTCGTTCAGCCTGGTGCTGTCGATATCTACTCTCAGAAGATTCCTCATTTTCGTTCTCCTCACGTATTAGCTCAAAATGATTAGCAGCAGCTACCATATCAGTGATATAGTCAGAACGGGAAACTAGCCATCTGGGTGTAAACTCAAAAACTGTTCCTTTACCATCCTGTCTACTGGTAACCATCAAATTATTTCCAATGGTTCGGCGACTGGAGACTAAAATCTCTTCTACCTGTTGAATATTTTTCGCAGATTCCATGATCTCCCGATAGAGAATTCCTGATGGTACTCCAAAGATCGTGTCATATTTTATCTCCGAGGTCATACTTCCCAGCGATAGCCCGGCTTCATTCATTCCAGTAAGTATACCAATAAAACCTGGCCAACCTACTGAGACTACCTGCTGCTGGTTTTGAACAGCATACACCAATACCACCTGCCGATTCCACAGAGAATGAGCCAGGTTGTAATCCAAATTTCGCCCATGAACGATCTCTCCATTCTGAGTATAATCACCCCAGACAGATATATTGGTACACTGATTGAGATTAAATAGATCATCATAAATATTAATTAATATAACATCCTGTAATAACACTCCAGCCCCATCGGCGATCCCCTTCATCTCCAGACGGTACTTTTCGGGAATATATTGAAAATAAGTCCTGGTAACATAATTTAGATAACCATCTTTAAGTATTCTTTGTAAACTTCCATTGGTTCTCAAAATATCATCCATCACATCCAAAAGACTGTGAATCTCTGTTTTCAACAGCTCTCCATGTTGATAACCGACTTCATAGGGTGTACCATGAAGGTTCACGATAGTCAGATCACCAACAACTTGCTTCTGTCCCTGGGAGACAGTGGGTTGTGTATAGACAGTGGTGGCTGTAAGCGACAAAGGATTATATATGTATACACCAACACTTATCAGCAGAATCACCAACAGACTTATAATTGCTTTAAAAACTGTTTCAGGACTACCTTTAGAATTTTTCATACCAGCACATCCTTTGTATCTTTTTATATCCGTATATTTCTTCCCTTACACCTTATATCCTCCTTTGAAAAGTTAAATTAGGTTACGAAAAAAGATGTTATTTTACATCTCAATTCTTCTGACGGCAGGATATTCTCGAAAAATCACGAATATTGTTTAACATAAAAAGGAAAGGAGTTTTCCAAATGGAATCAAAACTTATACTAATTTTGCTGATAGTAATCATCACTCTCTTTAACCTGACCCCAGTATTTGCTGCAGACACAAAAGCTAACATACTCTTTGATGCCGGGCATGCTGAAGATGCAGGTAATGCAGACTGGGTGATCCAGGGGGCATATTCCGATTTTGCTACCCTATTAAAAAAACATGGTTTCAATGTCAGTGACACCCGGGACAAGTTGACTGAAGGGCAATTAAAAAAATATGATGCCCTGGTTATTGCTGAACCAAACTCTGTGTTTGCACCAGAAGAACAAAGAGCCATCATTGAATTTATTGCCTCTGGAGGTGGAGTCTTTTTTATTGGAAACCATATAGAATCTGACCGCAACAGAAATGGAATTGACTCGGTAGGTGTTTTTAATCAATTCGTCGGAGAATTAGGTTTTACCTTCGAAAATGTTAACTTTCTTCGAGCCAATCTCTCTGCAGAACCTGTTAATGGTGAATATATTGAACATCCCGTAACTTATAAAGTCAAAGCCATGGCCATCTGGTCTGGTACGAGTATCAAAATTCATGACCCTAAGCGAGTTCAAGGTCTGATTATGTTCTCCAAATGGCTCTATGGACAACCTGCTTTAGCTGTTGGAACCCACGTTCTTGGACGTTTTGTCATCGTTGGAGACAGTGCTATTTTTGATGACGGCAGTGGAACTAACCCGATGGAAAACCTCCATAAAGGGTTTATTGAATTTGATCATCAACAACTGGCCCTGAATGCAATCAATTGGCTTACCGAGCAGCCCAATGAAGACTACTAATATAGCAGGAGAAGCCTCACTGATTACATAATCACATATCGGTGAGGCTTTCAGTTCAAATCTATTGGGTAGATAAAAAAACATTACTTAAAAATAATACAATTCAGGATTATTAATAAGATCTAATAGCCCAATTAATTCCTTCGAAAGTACCTGAATGAAATAACAAGCCAAGATGTCTACCTTCAACACCTATTCTAAATCCGTAATGTGGAGTATCAAATGCAGGAGTTCCTATATTATCATCTATTGCCTGCTCCCATTCTCCGGGAATTGCAGAAGAGATCTCAATAAATCCCGGGCCAGCCGAGTCAGTCATGTCTCTGGGTTGTTTCAACGGATTAAACAGTAAAACTGGATCAATAGCTCCCAAAACCCCCCACTTCTTCTCACCAGTATCATATTTAGCCCAATCTTGATCCAATTGTGCCAAAAATGCACTGTCAACACATAAATCCTTCAATTGCCCAACTATACTGACAGAAGTTTCCACACCCAGATTGGGAGTGCCTACCGTAAAGACCTTATGCACTGAATCCCATGTCTCTTGACTTAAGGTCATATATTTACGTGATACCAATCCTCCCATGCTATGAGCAACAATGACAACCTTATCTTTTTTAGTAAATCTTTTAATCAAATTAATCATCCGCTCGACACGATGTGCATAAAGAGTCAAATCACCGTAAATTGATTCCTGAATTGGGTTAGTAGTATAATAGGAAATCGACCAGATCCAATGTTCAGGTACATCACCTAAGTAACTGTGAAATATCTTCTCTCCATCCCAATATCTCATCTCAAAGTATTCCGTTCCAACCATAGTTCTCATAGTCTTTTCCCAATGGTTTGTATCACCAGCTATACCATGAATAAAAATAATTGGATAATCTACTACCTGATCTTCAGCAAATATTTTTTCCCAGGTAGATCTTTCGAAATAATTTCTCTGTTTTGCAGAATCTTTCATTGCAGACAAACTAACCATAGAAAAAATACTGATCATCAGCAAAATAATTACCAAAATATTCAATAATCTTTTGAACATATCTACTTCTCCTCTCCCAATATCTACCTTTATTAATAAACGAAATGGCTCAAGATAATTCATCCTGATTATAGTTTCGGGATATATATAACTTCTCCTGCTCAACATGAATCTTATTAACATACATTTATCAAACGATAGTAGTGAAGAATAACAGAATTGAGCCATACGAAGATAGATATCAAAATCTAAAGGTTAATTCCCCACTAGTATCTTTTATTTTCTACTCCCTTGTCTTCAATCTTCTAGCTTTAAATTCAGCAGCTATCCAGATAATTAATGGGAGGATAACCTGAAAGGGAAAAGCATAAATAGGCCAATAATCTTTTGCCCAGGAAACCATATCCATAATATTATTATAAACCAGATAGGCCAGGTTAACCATCAAAATCCCCAGAGGAGTTACGATAAATCGATAATGATCATATTCAAACACTCTTGATAATCCCTTACTAGCCGCCAGGAGGCATGTACTTATCTTTACAAACCCGCCTGTGAGTAATGCAACTGCAGGGAGAATCTCCAATCTTTGAAGCAAATTTCCAATATCCAATCTACTAACAGCAATATGTGATGGAAAATACGATTGTTGATAGAGCTCGTAACCCAAAGTCATAAGTTCATTAACAGAAGTCAAAAAAACTACTAAACCACCAATGGCCAGACCAAACCAAAAGGTTTTATAGATATTTTTTACCCCATCTAGTGAGGATATCATCATAAAAACTACAATTTCAGTAAATGGAAAGGAGAAGACATTCATTGCTCCAATTAATACTGGTTTATAGCCGTTATAAAAAATTGGCAAAACATTATCGAAATCCCATTCAGTTGTTAGTAATACTACTGTTAATATTACTAATATTACCAGAAAGCGAACGGCTAATAGACACAATCTACCCAGAACCTCTATACCTTCTTTTGTCACCCATATACATAATAAGGCCAATATCGACATTGTAACAATCATTGGAGTACTAGGAATTCCGACCGCACTGAGATACTCACCAAAATTTCGTAAAACCAGGCTCCCCAGATAAAGTGCAAACCAGATATACAATAGTGCAATAAATTTGCCTCCAATTTTTCCAAAAAGTAACTCAACAATATCAAAAAAATCTTTATTCGGAAATAGAGAGATAACCCTCGCATAGATAGTGATAAACGGTACAGCCATTACAAATCCCAGAATAATTGCAATCCAGAGGTCATTCTTTGCTTCTGCACCAGTTGGCAAGACCAGACTACTACCCATGATAAAAATTATTATAATAGAGATCCCCTGTTTTACTGAAATAAATTCTTTATTCATCGCGCTACCCCTTAATTTCAGTTTTAATCAACTCAACAACATTTTTAAAAATTTCCGCTGGACTAATAATTTTCTCTCCTAAAACCTGATAAATGCTGACTCCAAAAGCCAAAACAAACAAAGCGATATATAACCATAGCTTACCCATTTGCTTTTCACACCACAATGGATAACCTTCTAACACAGCTATTATAGCAAATAGCAAAATAAGAACAATTAAATTCATCTTAATCCCTCATTTTTATTGGTGTTGAAACAAGTGCACTAGACACAATTTTTATTTCGACATTGACTTCAAATGGCAAATCACGAAAGGCTTCATGCCAGTTTGAATTTATTTCTTTCCATCTATTGGGTAATTCACGTTTTATGCTATCTCCAAATCCAAAAATATCAGTAATATATTCATACTGAACTTTTCTAATCATCTGTTCCACTTGAATTTTAACATAATTACTTACTTCTTTTTCCAGTTTTTTTCTAACTTTATCATCGGAAAAATCAACTGGCCGTTCAACTAACTCAGCTAATGTCACGTCCATTTTGATATCAATATTCATTATAACCTGACCATTTATATCTTTAGGAGTGATTTTTCCTGAATTGCTGTTTATTTCATAGGTAATAGATGAATTGTCCTTGGAACCGTTTTTGACAACTATTAAACCATTAAGATTTTTTTCACTCATCCAGTTGAATGCTTTGGACTCTATCCCATTTAAATAACCAATCATTGCATCTTTATGAAATACCGCAGTTCCATAAACCTGAGGTAATTTTTTCCCATTGTAATCAACAGTGTTTGTCAATGGCACAACAGGTGCAAATCCTTCAGCCATTAGCCTTTGTAAAAATTTCCATAATTCCATAGGATAAAAACTGTTTTGATAAATATTAGAATCCTGTACACTATCTAAATAAAAAGACGCCGCAGTAGCAATATCATAATCGCTATCAAAAATATCCGAAGCTCTTCCCTGTGCTATAAAAAGCCACATATCTGCCCTAACTTCAGCATCACGATATACCCAATCCAGAATCGGTTTAATTCCTTTTTTTGCAACTTCTTCACTAATTATTATAACTTTACCATGTCCCCAATAGAGTTTTCTACCAAAACGAATTATTAATTTTCTTACAGCCTCAAAAATGGATTCTCCTTCAATTCCTCTAACCACAGCTTCCATCTTAGCGTTTTGTCCACCAGTTTGAGGATTAATAACCTCTACAGTTACAACATATTGATTCTTTTCATTAATGTCTATCGCCATTCCAGTAGCGATTGCATAGTTATTAATCTCATGATAGTCCCAACAACCACCGAGAAACATGAACAATGTGAGCATTGAATAACATACTATTAACCTCATTTTATTTCTGGTCCACATCATTGACATCTCTCCTCAAATCTTCTGTGGGTTGACGCTCAATATTAAGCTTACCAATTAAAATCGGTCTGAGATACATATACCACCAGGGTGCCCTAATCATAGTGTCCTTTAAATCCTGAGCTTGCAAAGAACCCAGTGAAGACATGTATGGTACGCCAAATGATCGGATAGACATTAAATGAATAAAAATCCCCAGCACTCCAAACATATAACCATACAGACCGAAAACAGCAGATAATAAGATAAGGGTAAGTCTAATAAGTAAGACACTACCAAATACTTTTGGAACCAGAAAGCTAGAAATACCTGTCAAAGCTGTAATAATAATAATCGGCGCACTAACTAATTTTGCAGAAACTGCAGCATCTCCCAGAATAATCGCTCCGACTATACTTACAGCCTGACCGATCGGAGTTGGTAACCTTATTCCACCCTCCCGCAAAAGTTCGAAAAACAATCCCAAAACTATCGCTTCAAATATGGTTGGAAACGGAACACCTTCTCTGGAAGCTGAAATTGATAACAATAGAGGTGTTGGAATCATCTCCTGATGAAAAGTAACCAGAGCTACATAGATAGCAGGGGTGCTGGTAGTGAAGAAATATGCAGTATAACGCATTATACGATCTATAGATGCAAAAATAAAGTTTTTATAATAATCTTCATTAGCCTGAAAATTCTCCAAAAATAGATACGGAAAGGTCAATACAAAAGGTGTACCATCACAGAGCAAAGCAACCCTACCTTCTAACAGCTTTGCAACCACTATATCAGGTCTTTCTGTATACCCTATAGTTCTAAAAGGTGAAAATGGAGAATCTCTAATAAACTCTTCAATATACCCTGTTTCCAGAATGCCATCGATTTCAATTCTCTGTAAACGTTCCAATAGTTCTTGAATAACTCTCTCCTGAGCCAAACCTTTAATATAACAGATACAAATCTTGGTCCTGGTTCGCTTGCCAAAATATTTGAATTGAAATTTAAGGTTTGGATCTTTTATTTTTCTTCTAATCAGAGTAATATTGACATTTATTGATTCGATAAAACCTTCTCTGGGCCCACGTACAACACTCTCTGACTCAGGTTCAACAATAGATCGCATAACCCAGCCCTTTGTGTCAATTAAGATTCCTTCGGTCGCCCCATCTACTAATAGAAGAGTATCACCATACAGTATCTCATAGACAAAATCGTCAAAGTCATCAACTTTTTTCAGCTCTTCTGTCGCAATTATCTTTTCACTGAAGAATTCCATTAGCTTATCCGGATTAATTTTGGATGACATCTGACAATTCATTATCCGTCTTAGAACACCCCGATTAAGAATATCCTTATCAACCATTCCATCCACAAATACCAGACAACATTTGATTTCGTCAGATGTTTCAAATCTTCTAAATTTTACAGTCTCATCATCACAAAAGATTGCTTCTAAAAGCTTAATATTCTTATTTAGAGATCTGGTAAGTTTAGTTATCCCCTTCTCTTTTCTTTGCTGTTTACTCTTCCCTAGTATCAGATCTTTTAACATTTTAAACATATGATTATCTCCTTTAGATATAACAAGTCTGTTAAGGTTTAGTATTCGACTAATCCGTAAAAATCATACCTTGTTATTTAACTTCTCCAAAGTACTATTCTTCTGATGGTCATAGTACACTTCTGGCAAAATAATCAAAAGAAATAAAGTTAGTGATATTGATCAGAGCAGGATTCACTCTATTGATGCAGAATTGTTAATATAATAAGATTTTATGGGAGGAATAAATAATGAGCGTCAAAAAACAATTGCACCTGGCGATTATCATTTTAATTGCTTCTTTTCTGCTCTTCGGATGTGGTAGTAGTAATGATGAATTCCCATCTTACAAATTAACCATTACTAACGAAGGATCAGGAAATGTTACAAAAGATCCCGATAGATCCTCATACAAGAAAGATACGGAAGTATCTTTAACCGCTGTTGCGAATAAAGGTTAGCATTTTAACCAATGGTTAGGAGACAGTACGGGAACTCAAAACCCTATCATCATTACAATGACCCACAACACGAATATTATTGCCAAATATGTTAAGAATAGACCACCTGTATTAAACCCCATCGGTAATAAAGCTATTAAGCAATATGAAGAGTTAGATTTTCAAATATCCGCAGTTGATCCTGATGGAGATGAGCTAGTTTACAGTGCACAGGGAGATAAAAGTGATTGTTTTGATCCATTAACCCAGAATTTCCACTGGAGACCTGGTTATGGCACAGCAGGCACTTATACTATCACCTTTAGCGTTACCGATAGTGATCAAACCGATGAAGAGACTATTACTATTGAAGTAGAATTTGCTAATGGTGCTCCGGAATTTGATCTCCCAGACCGGACTATCAATGAGAACGTTCTACTGGAGTTTGACGTCGAAGCGATCGATCCTGAAGGTGAATCAATTACATACTCTGCAAGTGGCGAACTGGGTGATTACTTTGATCCAGAAACCAGACATTTTAGCTGGACACCATCAACAGCAGATATTGGCCCTCACTCTTTAACCATTACAGCAACTGACGAACAGACCAATGCACGATCCAAAACCTGTATCATTACAGTTAAAGATGTCAATTATCCACCTGAGTTCGATCTAACTGACAAATCTGTGGCGAAAAATGAACGACTGACCTTTGAAGTAAGTGCCACAGATCAAGATGCCGATCCATTAACATATACCGCCAATGGCTCATTAGCAGAATATTTTGATCCTGATACCCATATCTTCGACTGGACTCCAAATAATAGTGACATTGGCGATCATTCACTCACTATTGCTGTCAGCGATGGTGTCGATGATACTGTGAAGACGATCACTATTCATGTGATTGATCATAATCATCCACCAGTTATTACGCTCTCAGATCATAGCGTGGAAGAGACCGAAACCCTGATGGTACAGATTGTCGGCAGAGATCTGGATAATGATCTATTAACTTTCAGTGCCGCGAATCTACCTGAAGGAGCGAACTTTCACTATGACACTCAAATCTTCGAATGGACTCCCGATTACGGAGAAGCAGGTAACACCTATGACGTTACCTTTACTGTGTCAGATGGTGAGATTACTGTGGAAGATATAATGACTATCAGTGTGGGAGTCAGAATTGTTGATTCGAACTTAGAGGCAGCTATTAAAGATTTTCTGGCTGAACCCAAAGAGATAATCACCCCCACCGATATGTTAACTATTGAAGATTTTGATGCTTCCAACCGTAACATCTCCGACATTAGGGGAGTCGAATATATGACTAATCTGCGCGATTTAACTTTAAATGATAACAATATCAGTGATCTTAATCCACTAATTAATTTGAATAAACTGGAATATCTGGAACTGGTCAATAATAATATCAGTGATCTTCAGGGGCTACCCCACAATAGTGATGGTACTAATACCAATTTACTATCACTTAATATCGAAGGTAATAATGTGCATAATCTTGACCTTTTGGAGAATTTCTCTGCTTTACGTGATATTACTGCCTCATCAAATCAGATTGATTCAGTATTTGATCCCAGTATGCTCTCAAATTTACGTTATTTGAGGTTAAATGATAACAGTATTAGCGATATTAGTTCATTAGCTAAGTTAAGTACTACAATAGAACAAATCAAGTTAAGTGATAATGGCATTACCAATATTGATCCCCTGAGCACCATCTATTCGCTAACCGAATTACGCTTGACCGGTAATCCGATATCTAATATTGATAGTCTATTCCATTCGATAAATCTTTCAACCCTGTATGTTAATCGAACTAATATTAGCAAGATTGAAGTTTTGAAAACACTGGCAGAGAACAACTTGACTCATGTTGACCTATCGAATAACAGTTCGTTAGATCTATCTGAAGGGTCACTGCCCAGTCAGGTTATTACTTACATTAAGGGATTAGGGGTTACAGTAATCGAATAAGCATAACATCAAGGCTGAAAAGTGTTAAATTCACATTCAGCCTTTTTTCTATAAAAAAAGCCTGATCTGCATCAGGCTTCATCTTCATGCTATGTATTATTATTTATTCAAGGGTGACTCTTCTCTGGCTAACTCAGACTATAATCTCTGGTAATCAGTCACTAACAACTCAACACAGTATCCTCCTTCTTCAAAAACTCTACTTCTTAAAGGTATAGCTAATTCGGGATCGATAACCCATTCGGAATTCAGGATATCCTCTCCATCTTGTTCGATATATAACTGACAAACATAGCCTTGCCTTCCGGAGATGTTCTCGGTTGTGGTAACTTTGACTATGCCTGCTCCATACAGACTCATCTTCTCACCAACAAGCAGGTCCAGATCGTCAAAGATAAAAGAATACATGGGGTTCATCACTAACAGTGTTAAAGACATCCCGTAATTACTCATTAGATTCATGCTCTCTTCTTCATTAAAAGAGCCTAAAGCGACAAGGTTTTTGGTTGTAAAACTAACCTCAGAAAGAGGTTCTCCATCAGCATTAACCTGATCGGTCTCTTTTAATTCCAGGATAAAGGTAGTTTCTTCGATTTTACCAAATTGATTGATGGTAGCCTTCATGTCATACCGTTCATCAGCCTTGAACTGGAAAGGTTGCCAGGTTGCACCAACATCAATAGACAGGATCATCACCAACAAACAGATCAAACTTAATATGCATAACTTTTGTCTCAACATATTATCTATTCCTCCTTAAATGTGGTCTTCGGGTCCAAAGAATGTCACCTTAAGATAATTATATGCTCCAATTAATACCATCATATTCTACAAATATTTAATTTTCCCTTCTTTAAAAAGCTTAATGAAAGAAAATAGGCACAAAATTATATGTAAAACTTTTACAAATGGATGATAAATACTATTCAAATAGGTTATTTCATCACACAGTGATTACAAAATAAGTTGTTTGGATGGGTTTTTTATTATATAATGGATATATAGCAATTTGTGTTTGGTACGGATGAGTTTAGCAAAACAAATTATTATATATTATTATCGTGTTGCCTCAAGGCAAAGATATATTCACTTACACCCAACAATTTCGATTAGTCCAACCAACTTTTATAATTCAGTCCCTGGTTATCTGCAGCTGCTTTATTCTCCACTTTCTATTAGATTTTAAAGTAACTTTTTTACTATTAGCTTAAATTATAAGGGGGTAAAACCATGAAACACGGTTCTACTTTACCATCAAATAAATCCAGAAGTGAAAATCTAGCAAACGCCGATACTGATATACATCAATCATCTTATTATCTAAATGGTGTAAAATTATTTGATACGGGTAATTACATAGAAGCTATTGAAATCTTTTCAATAATTATGAGTGAGAGCGGCAGTCTTCTGGCACGTCAATATCTTGCCCGATGTTATTATCGTTTAGAAAGATATGAAGCCGCATATAAGCATTATGAGTACCTGTCCCGACATGGTGAAAACAACATGAAAGATTATAGTCTATCAATGATAGCAACCATTGAGGAGATGTGGGGGAATATCGATAAAGCCATTAAGATAATGCGTTCTCTCCCCTCCAATACCCGCAATCTAATTAACCTGGCGATAATGTATTGGAAAAAGTACAAGATCGTCAAAGAAGAATTCTCTATTCGGGAAGCTATGAAGATTTTGAATCGAATTGATGTGGACAAAGTTTCGAATGGTTCTATTGAACGGATCAATCATCTACGGGCACTATTTTGTCAGGTACAGAAAGAGTACAATTTATCGGAAACTTACTTTAAGCGAGCTTTAGAATTGTCAGACCGTGAGGAGAAAGGTAAAATTTTAAACGATTATGCTTCTCTGCTAATCGAGATAGGTCGGGTTGAAGAAGCGGAAGAGTTTCTAATGAAAGCACGAAAACTTGTATATGGTAATAGTGAGATGGGTGAAGCTTTCAACAACAAATGGCTTGGCATCTTATATATCATTCAACGCAAATATTATGAAGCAAAAATTCATTTAGAAAAAGCAGCAAAAGTACTTCGAGAAAAAGAGCTATTACAAGAATTAGCCGGCATTGATTTCTTATTAGCTGACCTGGCCAAAAAAGAAGATTTTTATAAAGCTGCCGAATACTTTGCAGATGGTGTAGCCTCTGAACGTCTTTCAGAGGAGGTGAAAGAACGTGATGAAAAAATTATTGACTTTTATTTTGATAGTTTTTTTGGGCGTACTGACCGTAACTCCCCTGATTGATCCCGGATATATTGATGAACCAAATCCTGCACATCCAATTGAGGAATTTCGTGATTAGCACACCTTCTGAGGAGGATTTGTCAGGTGTTTACCATATTTATCGTAAACACTTTGAGTGGATGCAATAATAGTTTACCAGTATCAGACTTCTCGTTCCAAAAATTTGATTACTGCATCAATAGCAGATGGATCTACGTGTAGATAGTTTAGACTTTTTTCAATTAGTTGAAAAACCACTGCTACTGCTCCTTCTTCAATAATGTTTGAATCTACTTCAAGAACTTCAGCCAGAATCTCTATCTCCTCGGAAGTAGGATGACGTCTCTCCCGCTGGATTTGATTGAGATCTAACAGTGAGATACCTGTACTTTTGGAGAGCTGCTCCAGACTTATCTCTCTCGCTTTAATTAGCATCAGCAAAGTTTTACGTTTTAAATACTGAGCATCATCCAATTTAACCTGATGGATCATGTCTGTAAGATTAATCTTCCATCTCTGACAAAGTTCATTAAACTTCTCTTCTGAAAGCTGTCGTACTCCTTTGGAGACTTTTTGAATATGAGAACGATGTAAACCGATAGAATCACCGATCTCCTCATAAGTTTTCTGTTCATGCTTGCGAATTGAATCAATAACTGCAGATTGAATCAACTTTCTGGCCATACTAACCATTTTATAATCCCCTTCCAGTTAAACGCTTTATTAATATTATATGACTACAATGACTACAAAGTCAAGAAAAAATAGTCCTTCCTGTTATTTATTTGATATGTTACGATAAATATGCATATAGTAATTGTAGGAGGAGGTTACTTCATGAAGTTAAACAGAGAAGCTATCTATAAACTGATTGAACATCTAGGCTGGAGTGAACGAAGACTGGCACAGGAACTGGACCTACATTATTCATATGTTTATCGAGTATTACGAAAGCAGCGGGGAATAGGTAAAAAATTCATTGTAGGTTTGATGAAACTCTGTGAACAGCAGGGTTTGAACTACAAGAACTATATAATCTACGATGAAGTCATCTATAATTAATCACCTCAAAGAACAGATCAACTAATATAGATTACGATAACAAATGAACTCAACAACATAAAAGAGCAACCTGAGTAAAACCGCAGTGGTTATTTGCGGAAAAATACGGGGTAGTGAGAAGATCTCAGGTCACTCTTTGTGGTGAGTTCTCTTATATTATACTCAATTGTTGCAATATAGTCAACAATTTTAGCCGATTTCTCTGCATTTTTTTTCATTTTTTTTAGCTTACAGCGCTAAAATTTCAAAATATTTATCATTAAAAGGGGGGGAATTACATGTCTGACGATACTTTTTACGAATTTAAGATTCTTACCGAAAAGATTGCGGATTTTAAAGACAGAAATAACCTGACCTATCAGGAATTTGGTGATGCTACAGGAGTGAACAAGAGTCACATTCACCGTGTAATCAATCGTGAGAGTTTTCCATCACTCAAATTTATCATCAGGTTAGCTCGCTTTATGCGATTGCCCGTCTTCTCGCTGTTTTTAGCCAGTGAAGAGATGAATCGTAAAGAGTTCGCAAGTAAAGTTAAGGAGGGTTTAAAACAGTTGGAGTGGGATGTTGACGAATTGGGTAGGAGGACGAACATTCCGGTATTAAGATTAATGGATATTTTTAGAGCTACCAGCTCTCCATCACGTCGAGAGTATGCTGCAATTATTGAGACACTGAATCTGGAAAAGAACATCAACTTCCTGGAAATCAAACTGAACCTTATGGAAGATATTTTGCGGGACTTGAATCTTAAAGATGAGCAGATTGAAAATGTGATGAAATATGTAGAGGACAATATTGGTTAAAGAAAACTCCTGCCTAAACAGGAGTTTTCTTTAGTTACAGCTTAATTTTTAATCTTACCTCCAATGGTTATAAATTCATTGGAGGTAAGCTGCTGTAAGAGATTCTGTATCTTTTCGAGTGTTTCAATGGCAAATTTTAGGGCTTGAGCGGTTTTAAAGTATTCGAATGCCATATATAAACTATCTAAAGCAGTACCTAGCTGGTCATCCCGAAGTTCAAACTGAGCTTTGAGATAGAATGCCCGTCCAACTTCTGTGTAATCCTTATGCTCAAGACCAATGGTTTCAGCTAAGTTGGTATATTTTTCAACGTCGACTGGCAAACCATCAGGATCGGCCTTCAAAAGAACATCTGAAAGATTGTTATAGAGTGAAGGTAACTTATGTTCCGGACAGTATTGAACAGCTTCCCGAATATATTGGAGTGAATTTTCCAGATCTCTTCTATGAAAGTAATAGACACCATAGTTGTTACAATAACTATAGCGCAACATGTTTGAAACATTTGGTAAATGTGGTTCAATCAGATCCAAATAATGTTTACATTGATCTAGAGCAGCCTCTTCTCTAGTAGTGATGTATTGACATATATAACCCATAACAATATTGAGATAACCTTCTACACTAGATTCACTTCCTGCTGCTTGTTGTTGAGCTTTAGTCATAGTTACAAGGGCTTGTTCAATCTGACCAGTGTATAGTTGAGCTAACCCGTAATAACATTGTAACTTAAAGAGATTATTACCAGTCTGGTCAGTCAGAGCTTCCGTTATGCTGTTTATTAGAATTTGATACTCTTTCAGCTTGAACAAGCCTTTGATCTTTAAAAAATTGATTCCTGGTAATAAATCAGGGTTATTGGTAACAGCTAGTACTTTGGCTGCACCAATACTTTCCATAAAAGAAGCCAAATTATGCTCATCAAGGCTTGTCAGAGCTTGATTATAATAAACTTGTGGGGTTGTCATTAGAGATTCCTCCTGATGTATTGTTTAGGGTTTTAACGTACCTCATTAAAGATGTATTTCTTTTAGATCATTTAAAATCTCATTAATCCTGGTCAGACAATTAATAGCTGACGAATTGTCATCTGCTTTTCGGAAGAACTCAAGAGCTTTATATAAGTTATCCAATGCAGCTTCACGATCGTTTTTACGAAGCGTCTCCATTGCCTTCAGGTAGTAAGAGCGACCGACTTCCCGATAATTGTCATACATCAAAGCTATGATCTCTGCTTTGGTGGTATATTCTTTAATAAAGTTTGAGCAATCATCTTGATTCCATTCCAGGTAAATGTCAACAATGTTGTTATAGATTAAGGGGAGTTCTTCTTCGATACAATATCTGGTGGCTTCTTTGGTCAATCTAATAGATTCAGCATATTCTTTTTTATAGAAATAGTAGACTCCATAGTTATTATAAAAAGCCATCTTACGTCGTTCAGGTAGACGGTGAATGATGGGACTGATTTCCTCCAAAAAATTTTTGATCTTTGGAAGAAGTAAGTCATTCTTGCTAGAACGATATAGTGCTAAATATGCCCAGATTAGATTATTATAAACTCTGGACAATTGATCGATTCCATCTGCTTCGTCAAGAAGTTTTTTAAAAATCTTAATACCTTTATCCCTCTCTCCCAGTCTAACGTTTAAAATTCCTTCATTGTTGTTCAGTTCAAACAGCTTCTCACCTTCATTATATTCTTTTGCCTGAATTACGCTCTGAAGTGCTTCCCGATCTTTTCTGTGCTGATATAACGCATTCGCTTTCAGATATGTAATGTCTGCTAAAAGCGCCGTATTATCACCAACATAAGCCAGAGCGTAACCAATGTGTTCCATAAAGAAGATTAGGTTTTTAGCAATCAACATCTTCTTAGCCTCTTCGTAATGACGTTTTGCAAGTAACAGGCTGTCACTCATGAGACGACCTCCTTCTGGGTTGATATAATAAACCTTTCTTCTTTATGATACTCACAAAACTAAAAATATTCTTTAAATAGCGTGTTTTAGGGATTTTAGTTCTTTGCTGGTGTAGTTGTTGAGGATTTCATTGGATTTTTCGAGGCATTCTACTGCAATACTATATCTTTCTGCTTTCATGAAATACTCAAAAGCTAAATTTAAAGTGTCCAGAGCGGTGAAAACCTGGTCTTCTCCAAGTTCGACTAATGCTTGTAAATATAATCCCCGACCTATAGAACAATAATTTTGATATTTCGTACCAATAATTTCAATCTCACGTAGATAATTTTTAGTCTTTTCCGATATTCCATCTTTCTCAAATTCAATAAGAGTACTTGCTATGTTTCGATAACTGAAAGGTAATTTTTCTTCAGAATAATATTTAGCCGCTTCCTCGAGATATTCTATAGATTTTTCCAAATCCCTTTTATAATAGTAATAAACTCCTACATTATTTAGATACGTTGATTTCAAATAATTTGTAGTTGAATCAACGTCTAGTTCTATTAAATCCAAATATTTTTTCATTTCTTTTAAATCCTTTTCCAACCCAAATGCTTCAAATCTATATGAAAATCCCGTAAAAAGATTAAGATATCCCTCTACTATCTCATTACTTCCTACTGCCTTTTCCTGTAATTCTAATAAGATGTTTAGACCTGTGCTAAGTTCACCAAAGTAAAGATATATAAGCCCCTCTATGCTCTTAATTGCAAAATAATCATTACTATCTGCGCAATACAAAAGTGCTTCAGGTATTACTTTAAGAGTCTCTTGATATTTGCTTAAGCTAAATAAACCAGTGACATGCAGCCTAATAGCTTTTGAATAAAGTCGATCATTCCCAATAGCTATTGCTTTAGCTGAACCGATATTTTCCATAAAAGACACAACATCATTATATTTTTTACTCTTCTCAGCATTTTGATAAAAATTATCAAACGTTAAATTAGCAGTCATAATTCATTCCTCCTGGCATGTTTATCTATGCTTGATGTGCAAACTCTCCGAAATATTTAATCTCATCTGTAGCATATTCTCCAAGGATTTTATTTATCTTTTGAAGACATTCCACAGCCATACTATATTCTTTTGCTTTTTTAAAATGCTCAAGGGCTATATATAATGAATCTGTGGCTTTAAAAATCTGGTCATTTCTCAATTCATCTCTGGCTCGGATATAAGATGAACGACCAACTTCACCATAGTTATTATATTTAATCCCTAACGTTTCAGCTTTATCTAGATAATCGTGCATCAAATCAGAATATCCATCTTCGATTGCATTTAAAAGAGCTTCAGCTAAGTTATTATATAATGTTGCACGTTGTTCTTCAGTAGAACAATTTAGAGCTTTATTAAGATAGTCAATTGATTTTTCGTAATCCCTAATATAACAATAATAAATCCCACAGTTGTTATAGAATAACCCTTTGTTCTCTTCCGATAAGAATGTTAACTTGGATTCCACTATAGTTAAATACTCTTTAATCTTGTTCATTTCGAGTGTATCTTTAGATTCTTTATACAAAGATATATACACCTGAATTAGGTTATCGTATATTTTGAAAAGTAATTCCTGGTCGGTTATTCTGGGAATGAGATGTTCAAAAATAGTTCTTGCTTGATGGAACCTACCTAAAGAAGAATATATTTGACCTTCTATATTTCTTAATAATACATCGTCATCTGAATTGTATTTTAAAGCTTCAGGTATACTTTCTAAAGCTTTCTCATATTGGTGAAGATTATAGAGACCTTGCACTTTTAAAAAAGAAACTTTTGCTAAATATTTTTCATTTTCTTTTGCATAAATTTGTATATGACCTATGTGTTCCATAAACAAAATTAGTTCTTTTTTATCTAAAGATTGCTGAGCTAAAAAATAGTGTTTTTCAAACAATTGATCGTTATCTAACATTGACTTTGCCCCCCTTTAAGTAACTTTGATAATAATTCTTGATAATGAATAAAATGACTCCATATTTTGGAGTCATTTTATGTTGCTTGGTGTTAACAACTTTTACAATGGATTGCCAATAATAGGTGGAATGGTAGTAGAAGATGTGGTACCAGGTTCTGGATCTGGATATGCAAAAACTGACAAACCAATAAATATTGTAATTACCACCACAAGCAAAATACTAATAACTCTTTTCATCATAACTATCCCCCTCTATAGTTTTTGATAAAATGGTGTATCTTTAAATTCTTTTTTTAAATTTATCTTTAAAGATGATAGATTATTTAATTTATACTCATCTATAATGTCATTTATTTTAACTAAACATTCAAAAGCATAACTATATTTTTCTGCTTTTTTAAAGTATTCTAATGCTAAATAAAAACTGTCTAAAGCTTTAAATAACTGATCTCCCCTTAGCTCTGCCATTGCATCAGTAAAAAAAGTTTTAGCAATAGAAAAATTATCTCCATATTTATTACCTATAACTTCTGCTAATCTGTTATATTCCTTTACTCTATCTGAAACCCCCTCAGTATCAGATTCTAAATAAATTTCTGCAAGATTATTGTAGATTCTTGGCAACTCTTTTTCTTCAACAATATTTATTGTTTTAAGTAGGACATCAATACTTAAATCATATTCTTTTTTATAACAATAATATACGCTATAGTTAACATTAATTTTTCTTTTGATTTCATCTGAAACACTTTCAAAATATTTGTTTGCTAAATCCAAATACATTTTAGCTTCTTCTAATTGGTTATCCTCAAATTCATTTTTATATAATGATAGATTTACCCAAACAATATTTAAATAGTACTCAACAAGTAGATGCATGTCGGAAACATTATCTAACTGTTCTATGAATATTCTTTTCGCTTTTTGATAATCCCCCATATATCCCCAAATAACACCTTCATAACATTTTAATTTTAGTTTTCGATCATCACTAACATAATTAATCGCTTCTGGTATCAACTCTAAAGCTTTTTTGTATTGGTTAAAAATAAAATACCCTTTTGCCCTCAAAAACTTTATTTTAGCTAACATTTCCTTCTCTTCAGCTAAAACTTCTGCTATTCCGATTTTCGTTGTAAATTCCAACAAATCCTTCTTTTCTAACATCTCTTCTGCTTTTTTATAATAGACTTCCGCAGATAAATTTAACTCACTCATTATGGTTCCCCCTAACATCTTTTCTAAATATGTCTTCTGGGTAAAATTGCCTATAAACATTATATCATCCATGAAAGGTTAATTCAATATATAACCTTCATTTTTTACAGAATAATTATATTTTTTTGTTGTCACAATACAATATATATAAATTTATTTTATTACTTAAATAATATAACTTTTTAATTTATCCTATTTTCATAAAACTAAGACTATACAAAGGAAATATATCATTTCTAAATTACTTTGATTACTAGTTTGTAAGCGTCAAATAGCCTCCACCTTGAAACGAGGTAGAGGCTATAGTATCATT
>JAENYK010000021.1 GCA_016841825.1 Halothermothrix sp.
GCAACTGACTGTTAATCAGTGGGTCGCAGGTTCAAGTCCTGCTCGGGGAGCCATATTAGCTAACTAAGTTCAGAGCAATCTGAACTTTTTTATTGTTTAATTTAGAGGAGAACTCGGTATTTTTCATATGGTCTAAAGGAAAATAACTGCTAATTGTTGAATTTTTTATTAGGAGGTAAGAGACTTTAAAAGATAAACTGACGAATAAGAGGGGGTTAAGATGAAAATTGCGGCAGTGGAATGGATGCCAGGAGAGTTAGAGTTACTGACAAAGATAGATTTTGATAATGTTATAGAACATTATGTCAAATTGGCTAACTCAAATGATGCAAATCTGATTATTTTTCCAGGTTTTACGGGTATCTTTTATCAGCAGATCTTATCTTCAACTAAAACTATAAATCAAATTTTAAATAAATGTGATTCAGATGGATATTTAGATTATATGAAGACTTTATCTGCAAAATATGGATTAGCTATCTGTCCAGGTAGTTATTGGAGAAAAGAAAACGCTGGATTTTATAATATTTCATCTATAATTGACAATGGAGAACTTTGTCTAGAACAGAAACAACTCTATCTAGCTAAATGGGAACGGGAGAAAGGTTTTATGAGAGGAAGTTTTCAGAATATAATAAATTTATCCGACTGGAAAGTTGGATTACTTTTGACAACAGATATTTTTTACCCTCAGGTTGCTCGTTCTTTGGCGTTGATGGGAGCAGATATTATTTTGGCGCCTATAGGATTTGTTGGGCAAAAAAACCCCTGGCTGCAACTGGCAGGGGTTTGGAAAGATGTTCAACAGAATCAAATCTTTGCTGTTGAAAGTGCTTTTAACGGTCAATTAGGGGAGCAATATTTCTGGGGTGAGACTATTGTTCATGGGCCAGTTGAGATGACTGAAAAGCAGAATGGATTACTGACGAGAAGTTTTCATAAAAAAGGTTTGATATTTGCTACTTTAGATAATGATGCCAGAAAGAAAGCTATATCAAATTGTAATTTTTTGAATCAACTTAATTCAGAATTTTATCGAAAAATGGGAATGTTTGGAGGGTGTAGATGAAAATATTACAAAAAATTTTACATAGATGGGTTAGTAAGAAGATCACTCTGCAGAAGATTGAAAAATATTGTTTGCAGCTTTCAGTTATTAGAAGCAAAAATTTGGAGAACATTAACTTGGAAAAGATCAAAGTTAGCTGTGTTCAGAGAACAATTACACCCGTTCAGTGTATAGAGGAATTTATAGATCTGTTACACAGCTTTATTAAACAAGCTGCAGAAGATGGAAGTCAATTAGTGATTTTCCCAGAATATAATTTCTTTGATTTATTGGGAATGATTCCGGGGTTTAAATTGATAAACAGATATTTGACCCGGAAAGCTCGTTCTTTAACAACTACTCAAACGGCTCAAGAGGGTGATACAAGACCAGAAATGGCTTCTCCTGTCTGGGTATTTAAAGCCATAACTGACTCAATAGAAAGGGGTATGGAGGCTATTTTCGCCTATTTTGCTCAAGGATATGGAATTTATATTTATACGGGGAGTTATCTTACCATACAAGATAGTGATATTTATAATGTAGGCGCTTTGTATGGTCCAGAGGGAGAGCAAATAGGAAAACAAAAAAAATTACATCTAACAAAGTTAGAATCAAGTTTTGCAATGGGCAGAGGTGATGAAATTAGGGTATATGATCTTCCTATCGGTAAGATCTCTTTTCCAATTTGTATGGATGCTACTTATTTTGAGACTTTTCGAATTTTGAGTGAGATGGGAGCAGATATTGTAATTCTGCCGATAGCTAACCCTGAGGAATACAACCCGTGGAAGGCTTTAAAAGGTATCTGGCCGCGAGTACAGGAATCCTATATCCTGGGCTTGAAATCTTCTCTGAATGGTTGGTTAGTAGGAATGCACTATACTGGCAGATCGGGAATTTTTGCTCCAATTTCTTTGACGCCCAATAAAGATGGTATTTTGAAGATAGCTTGTGATTGTGAAGGTAATCATTTGGTTACCGAAGAGGTGAACATAGTGCAGTTAAGGGAGATAAGATTACAGGCAGAATATTTCGGTGATCGGAATTTTGAGTTTGAACGAGATTATGTGAATCGTGTTTATTGATGAGGAGACAATAAACGTAATTTTGTGTTATAGAACTATACTAATTATCAATAATTGTAGACTCTAAATATCGACATGATTGTTCACTAAGGAACAAAATGGGCAATAATCGAGAAAGGAATTGTTACAGTTATGTAGAATACTTTAATGATGAATAAGAGAAAGGCGGGTAGAGAGGAATGAAGAAACTTCCAATTATAGTATTGTTAATTGTATTAGTAAGCTTTACTGTTCAGGTACACGCTACTCAGATTATTGGTCCAAAAGCTTTTGGTATGGGTGGTGCTTTTACAGCTGTCGCTGATGATGCCAGCAGTTTGTATTGGAACCCAGCTGGTTTAACTAGAAGTGGTTTTATTGGTGGAGAGATTTCTTTAGGTTTTAGCACATCTTCATTAGATGATGTTTTAACTCTTGCTGAAGGTTTACAAACTGGAGATTTTCAAAACGTTATTGATACTGTTGAGACCAGTGAAGGCTTTGATGGTCGATTAAGTGGATTTGTTGGTGCTAATTTGAAAAACTTTAGTGGTGGAATTATTGTTAATGAAGAGATTAGACTTAATCCTGATGATCTATATAGCTATCGCTATTCCGAAAGAATCGGAAATATTGGTTTAGGCGTAGATTTAACAAAACCAATTTTTGATCTTGGAAGACTATCTTTGGGAACCAACTTTAAAATTATTCAAAGAGAGGAAAGCGTGTACACGTATCAGGATGAGGAGTTCGTAATGACTGGAGATTCTATTATAGACCAGGAATTAGGATTAGATGTAGGAGCTTTAGCACGGTTCACTGACCTTGTTAATGTTTCGCTGGTAGCCAGGAATATGAAAGTTACTCTTAAAGAGAATAATGAAACCCAAATTGGAATCAAGATGCCCGAAGCAGTTACATTGGGTGCAGCTATAAAAACTCCATTTCCACTGAATGCCACAATTGCTGCAGATTTAGAGCATAACTTTGGTTATGTTGATCCAACTGGTGAAGATGTGGACTCGGTTGATATTTTGCATGTAGGAATTGAAAGGGGATTTTTATTTGATGCAGTTTCTTTACGTGCCGGCGTTTATGGTCCATTCCAAACTACAGATAGAGCCTTTCAGGATAAGCTGACTTATACAGCTGGTCTTGGGCTAAATGTTTTGGCTTTGCACATCAATACTGCAGTTGGTGTTTCTAATGATATGGAAGAAATCCAGGGTACTTTATCGGCATCTATGAAGTTTTAAATTCGTTAACTTAACCACTTGTCTTTAAAAGACAGGTGGTTTTTTTATGAAAAAAATTCATTTGGGAAGCATTTTATTCGCACGCAAATATTTAACATCCTCTTTTCATATCATATAGTGTAATCTAGAAAGATTATTTCGGCTTAAATGATTATAAAATTAAGAGAAAAATGGACATAATAATCATATCCGTGAGTTAATTCGTGAGAATCAAGAATAATGAATATTAATAGAATTTTTCTGACCTTCTTTGACCTTGAAAGATTTTGTTATCAGGAATATAATGTAATTGTAAAGGTCAAAGATAGTCAAAATCAAAAATGGGAGGTGCATAGTCCAGAATTATGGGTAGCTTAGTAGAACAGATAGAAAATTATATTAAGAGATTGTTGAATCAGTCCAATGGTCAATTAAGACTTCAACGAAATGAGTTGGCCGATTTATTTAACTGTGTCCCCTCTCAAATCAATTATGTATTAAAAACACGTTTTACTTTAGAAGGAGGCTATTTGGTGGAAAGTCAGCGGGGTGGTGGAGGTTTTATCGAGGTAAGTAAATTAATCTTTGATCACCCAGAAGAAGATTTTTTGTATACAGTAATTGACATAATCGGAGATGAGATAAGTCAACAGAAAGCGTTTAATTTGATCCAAAACTTAGAAGAGAAGGGGATTTTGACTGAACGTGAGTGTGCAATATTACTATCATTGTTGCACCGCAGAAATTTAAGTATCCAGTTACCATACCGGGATTATCTTCGGGCAAAGCTTTTGAGAGCAGCTCTGGGAGCAGTGATGAAGTCTGATGGTGAAGAAAAGCTGTAAAATTTTATAAAGGGGGTTCTAAGATGATTTGTCAAAATTGTAATGAACGTCAGGCCAGTGTGCACCTTACCAAGATTATTAATGGTGAGAAGACTGAAATCTATCTCTGTGAACAATGTGCAAAGGAAAAAGGGGAATTTGGTTTTGCCACTGATCCGTTTTCCATTCATAATCTATTAGCAGGTATTCTTTCCCCTGACGTGCATCCGAGTAGAAATTTTGTGAAACAAGAGGTTGAGCAATGTAAAAATTGCAATATGAGTTTTGATGAATTTGGGAAAATAGGTAGATTTGGCTGTAGTGATTGTTATGATGAATTTGATCCTAGATTAGCTGTAATGATGCGGCGAATTCATGGCAGTGATCAACATACTGGTAAAGTTCCGGAAAGACAGGGTCAGACTATTTTAATCAAGAAGCGAATTAATGAACTCAGAACAGAATTACAGCGAGCTATTGCAAAAGAAGAGTTTGAAAAGGCTGCAAAACTTCGTGATCAGATATATGATATGGAAAAGAAAGAGAGCATTGAAGATGGGGGTGTTGAATAATGTCTTTACAGGATCTAATTAAGAAAGAGCTGAGTAAATGGATGATAGCACCGGGGCCAGAATCGGATGTAGTCGTCTCCAGTAGGGTAAGGTTGGCAAGAAATATTACTGCTATTCCTTTTCCAAATCGAGCTACGACCGAAGAAGCTGAAAAAATCTTTGATCTGGTGAAAAATGCATTAAAAGAGCACACACCCTTTGAGCTGAATTTAGTAGATTTAGCTCAATTATCAGATATAGATCGTACGGTGTTAATGGAAAAACATTTGATCAGTCCTCAATTGGCTAGAGGTGGTCAATATAAGGGGGTAGCGTTTAGTAATGATGAGGTTATAAGTGTTATGGTTAATGAAGAAGATCATCTTCGAGCACAGGTTATCTATCCGGGTTTCCAGGTAGAAGAAGCTTTTCAGTTAATCAATAAACTGGACGATTATTTAGAATCTAAATTGGATTTTGCTTTCTCTGAAAAATATGGGTATTTAACCTCATGTCCAACAAATGCAGGCACTGGGATGCGTGCATCTGTAATGGTACATTTACCTGGTTTGACATATACCAATCGAATTCAGCAACTACTGCAAGGAGTTAATCAGCTGGGTCTAGCTGTACGGGGAGTTTTTGGTGAAGGTACAGAAGCTCAGGGCAACCTTTATCAAATTTCTAATCAGGTGACTTTAGGAAGAACCGAGGAAGAGATTGTCGACAATCTAAATCGGGTTACTACTCAGATTATCCAACAGGAACGACATTGGAGAAATCAATTATTGGAAGAGAGAAAAGAAGATTTGACAGACCGAATACTGCGAGCATATGGGATATTAATGTATGCTCACAAAATAAGTTCAGAAGAAGCTGTTCGCTTACTTTCTAGTGTAAGATTAGGAATAGATTTGGGTATAATTAAAAATGTCAATCCCAGTATTTTAAGTGAATTGATCGTTTTGATCCGACCAGGATTTTTACAGATGATCGAAGGAAAACAGTTAAGCACAGAAGAACGGGATTTGCATAGAGCAGCATTAATTCGTAAAAGGATGCGATTGTCTCAAAATCAAGGTATAGAATAAGGTTGATTTATAATTGGAGGTGAATTGAAATGTTTGGAAGATTTACAGAAAGAGCAAAAAAGGTAATGTTGTTAGCTGAAGATGAAGCTAAACGTTTGAATCATGGTTATGTAGGCACAGAGCACCTTTTGCTAGGTTTGATTAGAGAGGGTCAAGGTGTTGCCGCCAGAGCTTTGAGTGAGGTAAATGTTAATTTTAGTCAGGTTCAAACAGAGATAGAGAAAATTATCGGGAGGGGAGAACAATCGGTTGAAGGTAAACTGGGATTTACCCCCCGTTCAAAAAAAGTTTTAAATCTAGCTTTAGATGAAGCAAGACAATTAGGTCATAACTATATAGGTTCAGAGCATTTGCTCCTGGGACTAATTCGTGAGGGCGAAGGAGTTGCAGCCCGAGTGTTAAAAGAATTAGGAGCAGACTTGGAAGTTGTTAGACGCACTGTTATTAAATTATTGGGAGGACCTCAACCAACACCGGGTTCGGCTCCCGGTAAGCGTGCTCAGTCTAACACTCCTACACTGGATGAATTTAGTCGTGACCTGACTGAAATGGCAGAACAAGGTAAATTGGATCCGGTTATTGGTCGGGAAAAAGAGATTGAACGTGTAATTCAGATCCTCAGTCGTCGAACCAAAAATAATCCATGCCTAATTGGTGAGCCTGGTGTCGGTAAAACAGCCATAGCTGAAGGTCTGGCTCAGCGCATAGTGGAAGAGAATGTTCCCGAAAATCTGTTAGATAAACGGGTTGTTACTCTTGATTTAGGTTCTTTGGTGGCTGGATCTAAGTACCGTGGTGAATTTGAGAAACGAATGAAGTCTATTATTGACGAAATTCGTCAGGCTGGGGATGTAATTGTCTTTATTGATGAGATTCACACGCTTGTTGGTGCTGGTGCAGCTGAAGGAGCTATTGATGCTGCTAATATCCTCAAACCCGCTCTGGCTCGTGGTGAACTTCAGACTATTGGGGCAACAACACTTGATGAATATCGTAAACACATCGAAAAAGACGCAGCTCTTGAACGAAGATTCCAGTCAATTCAGGTAGATGAGGCTACAGTTGATGAGACTATTGATATTTTAAAAGGTCTGCGTGATGCTTATGAAGCACATCATAGAGTGAAGATCTTAGATGAAGCAATTATGGCTGCTGCTCATCTTTCAGATAGGTATATTACGGATCGGTTCTTGCCTGATAAGGCTATTGATTTGATGGATGAAGCGGGTTCGAAGGTTCGTTTACGGCAGAATACCAGACCGCCCAAGGTTAAAGATCTTAGTGCCCGATTGGAAGATATTGAAAAAGAAAAAGAGGCAGCTGTTAAATCTCAAGAGTTTGAGAAAGCAGCACAATTGCGTGATGAAGAAAGAAAATTACGGGAAGATTTAGAGAGCATGCGCAAAGAATGGAACAAACAGAAAGGGATTGACCAATCCATTGTTAATGCAAATGATATTGCAGAAGTGGTCTCCAATTGGACTGGAATACCTGTTAATAAGATGACCATGGAAGAATCCGAAAGACTTCTACATTTGGAAGAAGAGTTACACAGACGGGTGATTGGTCAGGATGAAGCAATCGTTGCAGTTTCCAAAGCTGTTCGCCGTGCCAGGGCAGGTTTGAAGGATCCAAAACGACCTATTGGTTCTTTTATCTTCCTGGGACCGACTGGAGTAGGGAAAACTGAATTGGCTAGAGCTCTGGCTCAGGCGATGTTTAATGATGAAGAGGCGATGATTAGAATCGATATGTCTGAATATATGGAGAAACACGCTGTCTCCCGTCTTGTTGGAGCACCTCCGGGTTATGTCGGTTATGATGAAGGAGGTCAATTGACAGAACAGGTGCGGCGTCGCCCTTATTCAGTGATTCTCTTAGATGAGATTGAGAAAGCTCATCCCGAAGTTTTTAATATTTTGCTTCAGGTATTGGAAGATGGGCAATTGACAGATGCTCAGGGTAGAAGGGTCGACTTTAAAAATACTGTGGTAATTATGACTTCCAATGTCGGCGCTTCGACAATTGAGAGAAGTGGTCGACTGGGATTTGTCACCGAAACCGAAGAAGAAAAAGAACAGACTGAATATACAAAGATGAAAGATCGGGTGATGGGAGAACTACGCAGAACATTTAGACCAGAATTCTTAAATCGAATTGATGAAGTAATCGTCTTCCATGCTTTGAACAGGGAACATATCAAATCCATCGTTTCCCTGATGTTAACTGAATTGAATAGAAAGCTTAAAGATCATGGTTTAGAGGTTGAAGTTACTGACCCAGCTGTTGAGGTATTAGTTGAGGAAGGTTTTGATTCTGAATTTGGCGCACGTCCATTGAGGAGAGCCATTCAAAGGATGATTGAAAACCCACTTTCAGAAAGATTGTTGGAAGGTACGTTTACTGATGAAGACATAATTTTAATTGAGGCCGAAAATTCTGAGCTTAGTTTTAAGAAAAAGTAGAATACGATCTTGTAAAAGGATGGTGAAAATGTTATAATAAAAGATAGTCTTAGCCTCTGGAGGTATAATTGAATGGCAAAAACTAAAACCCGGTTTGTTTGTCAAGAATGTGGATATGAAGCTTTAAAGTGGTTTGGTCAGTGCCCTGGATGCAAGGAATGGAATACTCTTGTAGAAGAGACTATTTCATCCACTCAAGCCAATTTGAAGCAAGATTCAATAAGCACAATACCCCAATCAATCGTCGAGATTGCAACAGATAAATATCCACGAATGACGACAATGTTTTTGGAATTAGACCGGGTATTAGGTGGTGGAATAGTCCCCGGGTCACTGATCCTTATTGGTGGAGACCCGGGGATTGGTAAATCAACTCTTCTTTTACAGGTAGCTGACTATATTGCTCAGCAATATGGAAGAGTTCTTTATATCACCGGAGAAGAATCTGGCAGTCAGATTCGTTTACGTGCAGAGAGATTGAAGACAATTTCTTCAGAGTTATACATATATCCTGAGACTAATATTTCTGCTATTGAGCAGGGGATTGTAAATACTAAACCCTTATTGGTTATCGTTGATTCGATACAGACAGTATTCAACCCTGAATTAAGTTCAGCTCCTGGAAGTGTTAGTCAGGTCAGGGAATGTTCAGGTTATTTAATGAGGATAGCTAAAGAAAAAGGTATCCCTATTTTTATTGTAGGACATGTGACTAAAGAAGGAAGTCTTGCTGGACCCAGGGTATTGGAACATATGGTAGACACTGTCTTATATTTTGAAGGAGAGAGACATCATTCCTATAGAATTTTGCGGGGAGTTAAGAATAGGTTTGGTTCGACTAATGAGATAGGTATATTTGAGATGCGTCAGACAGGTCTTCATGAAGTTCCTAACCCATCGGAAGCATTCCTATCAGAACGCCCACAGAATGCTCCTGGATCTGTAGTTATTCCATCTTTAGAAGGGAGTCGCCCTATTCTTGTCGAATTACAGGCTTTAGTCAGTGCTGCCAACTTTGGAACACCTCAGCGAATGACAGCCGGGGTTGATTATAATCGGGTATCATTGGTCTTAGCGGTTTTGGAGAAGAAGATTGGGATGTATATTCAGAGCCAGGATGTGTACATAAATATAGCTGGGGGAGTCAGGTTAAGTGAACCTGCGCTAGATCTGGGAATTGCGGTTGCCTGTGCTTCTAGTTACCGAGAGAAGCCCATTGATCCTAAAGCGGCTATTATCGGGGAGATTGGATTGGCAGGAGAGATTAGAGCGATTAATCAAATCGAAGCCAGGATTAAAGAAGCTAAAAAGCTTGGTTTTTCCAGAGTCATTATGCCCTGGAATAATTATAAAGCCATGGAGTTTGACCCTGAACTGGAATTAACCGGGGTTAAGGATTTGCGAGAAACACTATCTCTGATGTTAGGAGGTGACTAAATGGACGAAAAATTATTGGAAGTACTAAAATTGGTTGCTCCTGGTACACCTTTACGAGAGGGTCTGGAGAATGTGCTGCGGGCGAAGACCGGTGCCATCATCGCAGTAGGTGATACTGAAGATATTCTTGGTATCGTCGATGGTGGATTTAATATTAATTGTGAATTGACTCCGGCAAGATTATATGAATTGGCGAAAATGGATGGAGCTATTGTATTAGATAAGGCTGCTGAACGGATTTTGGTGGCTAATGCTCAGTTGATACCTGATCCGTCAATCGCTTCCTTCGAAACAGGGATCAGACATCGGACAGCGGAAAGGGTTGCCCGGCAAACGGGAGAACTTATTATCTCGATTTCTCAGCGCAGAGATGTTATCTCTCTTTATTTAGGTAATATGAAATATGTTCTTGAAGATATCAGATTAATTTTATCTAAAGGTAATCAAGCTATTCAAACTTTGGAAAAATACAGAACGGTTTTAGATCAAGCGTTAAACACTATGAGTTCATTAGAATTTGATGATCTGGTGACTTTGGCTGATGTCACTACAGTTTTACAAAGAATTGAGATGGTTATCAGGATTCAAAAAGAGATAGAAGGATATATTTGTGAATTAGGGACAGAAGGTCGTCTTCTTAAAATGCAATTAGAAGAATTAATGACAAACGTTTGGGAAGAAGGTATATTAATAATTCGGGATTACATTGAAGAGGATTTGTTGCAAGAAGAATTAGGTCATATTGAAGAGATTGTTAGTGACAATGGATCGGATGATAAAGATGGCAAAAATAAAGAGAAAGATAAAAACCGAGAGAAGAAAAGAAGTCGTGAGATGATTGCTCAGGAGATCATGAATGATCTAATTGACTGGTCATCCGGTGATTTATTAAGCCTTTCTACTATTAGCAAATCTTTAGGTCATGGTAGTGGCTTAAATGTTTTAGACCTATCGGTAACTCCAAGAGGATATAGATTATTACGAAAGATTCCACGTCTTCCTATGCCGGTTATTGAGAATCTAGTGCAAACTTTTGGAGATTTCCAATTAATCATAAAAGCCTCCATTGACGCTCTGGATGCTGTGGAAGGAATTGGTGAAGTAAGGGCCAAAGCTATCAAAGAAGGCTTGCGTCACTTACGTGACAGAGTGGGATTAGACAGATATATTTAAAATCTGATGTATAATGTTTCGTCAAATAGGAGAAAATATTTTGAGATAGATTAACGCAGGTTAAAGATTCCCAATGTTTTGACACGATTTAACTCTTTGTCCAGAATATCTTTAAAATCCAGGTTAAGCAATTCACAAATGGCTGTTGTGTAGAACATAACTTTACCCAGTTCAGTTTCGATAATTTCTTTACAATTGTCGCAAAGATCTCCTTGAATATGGTCATCCATGTATTGCTTTAATTCAGAAAATGATACGTCTTCTGGAATATTGGGTTTATGTGCTGAGATTTCAATGCATCCACAGGTGGTTACAGATTTGATGATGGCACGGTTAGTTCTGGCATTAGTTTCTTGAAATTTGGATAAAACGTCTAAGATGCTTTGATGTCTGACCAGGGATTGACTGACCTCATTTTGAAAGCTACTACAGAGTTTATTACAGGTTTCTTTATTCAAAATACTCACTCCTTAAGTATATCTGCTTTTCTTTCATTATATTGATATTAGGCGGTCTTTGTCAAGGAATTTAAAATACTTTTGATCTGTTCAGGACTCTTTTACTATGGGTTCAATTGACACCTTAAATGGGTGAATGTTATAATGATATTTAGGAATTTAATGGTTTTCTTTCGGAGGGATTAAAACTATGTTCAAAATTGGCGATAAAGTGGTTTACCCGAAACATGGGGCAGGTACAATTATTGCGATAGAAGAAAAGGAAGTTTTGGGTGAGAAGCAGAAATATTATATTATTAAGTTACCTATTGGCGAGATGACTGCTATGTTACCTACAGATAAAGCAGACGAACTCGGTATTCGTCGTGTAATTGATGAAGAAGAGGTAAATGATGTAATGAATATTTTAAAGGGTGATAAGAGCAAGATGTCGAAGAATTGGAATAGACGTTATCGTAATAATCTAGAAAAAATCAAAACCGGTGACATCTATGAAGTTACTGAAGTAGTACGTAATCTTACTCTTCGCGATATTGAGAAAGGTTTATCAACTGGAGAAAAGAAAATGCTAAATGATGCAAAACAGATTTTGATCAGTGAATTAGTGCTGGCTAAAGAGATGGAAGAAGACAAAGTAGAGGCTATGATTAGTGACATCTTCAATTTAAATGATTGAGATTAACGTCAGGACTCCTGGCGTTTTGCATTTACCTTATATATTTTTCTAATTTTGAGAATGAGGTGCAAATTTTTGGAGATACTATGAAAGGAGGTGTATTTATATGCTAAAAAAACTTATCAGATTTATTTCTTTGGTGTTTGGTGGTGTTATTGGGTATCAAGTAGCAGAGACACTTGTTCCTGCGGGCGCAGCTTTTGATCTTAGTAATCCAGTATTGTTTTTACAAAATCCTTTATTTTTTGGAGTTGTCGGTGGTGCGATTTTAGGTGTAATAATTATTCCTTTTATTGCCGAACTCGTTATTAGTTTTGAGCGCAGATTACAGAAAGTGCCATTTGGGGAGATCATGGCTGGAGCAATTGGTGCGAGTGTAGGTCTTATCTTAGGTATACTTTTTAATTATGCTTTTCCAATTTCTACGGTTTCTGGAGTTGGTCGATATTTGCAGTTCTTAATAAATCTGGTTTTAGCTTATCTGGGATTAACTATTACTATGCGAAAAGCTGAAGATTTATTTGGTCTATTTCAAAAAATTCCTACTGGTTCTAAGAATCGTCGGGAAAAAGTAGGAGATATTGCAGCGAAAATATTAGACACTAGTGTGATTATTGATGGTCGGATTGCAGATATTTGTAAGACTGGATTTATTGAAGGAACTTTAATTATTCCTGATTTTGTTTTAGAAGAGTTACGACATATAGCTGATTCCCCAGATTTATTAAAACGTAATCGGGGACGTCGCGGTTTAGATATTTTAAATCAGATTCAAAAACACATGAATATTAATGTGGATATTGTAGATTCTGATTTTGATGATTTTGAAGAGGTTGATAGCAAATTAGTGAAATTGGGTAAGTTAATGGGTGGAAAGATTATTACTAATGATTTTAATTTGAACAAAGTAGCTGAATTGCAAGGAGTATCTGTATTAAATATTAATGAGCTATCCAATGCATTGAAACCCATTGTCTTGCCAGGTGAAGAGATGGAAGTAAAAGTAATTAAAGAAGGTAAGGAATATGGTCAAGGTGTAGCTTATCTAGACGATGGTACGATGATTGTAGTCGATCATGGTAAGAAACATATTGGTGAAGAGATCGAGGTTTTAGTTACCAGTATTTTGCAAACAGCGGCTGGTAGAATGATTTTTGCTAAACCAAAAGCATTGGAACAGGTATTATAAAAGGTGTGATACATTATGAGAGTTTCTGCAATTGTCGCTGCAGCTGGTCAAGGTAAACGAATGGGCGACACAATTAATAAACAATATTTGGCTATTAATGGACGGAAGATTCTAACTATTACATTGCTTCAATTAGATCAGATAATTGAAATTACTGAACTTATTGTTGTTGTGCCAGCTTCAGATTTGACTTATTGCGAAAAAGAGATTTTTCAAAAAACCGAATTTAAAACACCATATAAATTAATACCCGGTGGTAAAGAGCGGCAGGACTCGGTATATGCTGGGCTTGCTGCTCTCTCTAATGAATCTGACTATGTACTCATTCATGATGGTGCCAGACCATTAATTACTATTGAACTAATAGAAAATGCTTTAAAAGAAGCAGTAACCCATGGTACTGCTGTTTTAGCTGTTCCGGTTAAAGATACAATAAAAGTTGTTAATTCAAATGGTTTTGTTGAATCAACTCCAGATCGGGCGAGATTAAGAGCGGTTCAAACACCGCAGGTTTTCTGCCGGGAGCAGATTCTGCAGGCTTATCATCAGGCGCAAGCTATTGGTTATGTGGGTACAGATGATGCTTCACTGTTGGAAGCGATGGGACAGAGTGTATTTTTAGTACCAGGTTCATATGAGAATATCAAAATTACCACTCCAGAAGATTTACTTCTGGCCGAGGAGATATTACGGAGGAGAGCAAAATGCGGGTAGGAATTGGTTATGATGTACATAAATTAGGAGAAAATGAAGAATTGGTATTAGGTGGGGTTAATATACCTTTTCATAAAGGATTAATTGGCCATTCTGATGCAGATGTCTTGACTCATGCCATTATGGATGCTATACTAGGGGGGTTAGGACGAAGAGATATTGGGTATCATTTTCCCGATACAGAAGATCAATACAGAGGAATCTCCAGTTTGCAGTTGTTAGCCAGAGTCTTTGCAATCATGGATGAAGAGAGCTATCAATTAGGTAATTTGGATGCAGTAGTCGCTGCCCAGGCTCCTAAATTGGCTCCCTATATCGAACAGATGGTAAAAAATATAGCACAGATATTGCAGGTATCTGAGAGACAGATAAACATAAAGGCTACTACTACTGAAAAGCTTGGCTCTGTCGGTCGGGGAGAAGGAATTACTGCTCAGGCCATTGTCCTATTAGTAAGAAGAGAAGAAGAGAAAGCGAAGTAGGAAGGTGAATTAAAATGTATGTAAAAGAAATAATGGTGAAAAATCCAATTACTATTTCTCCATCAGCAACACTGCTGGAAGCTGAAAAATTAATGACTGTAAACAATATTGGTCGTCTGATTGTTGTTGATGATGGTAATGTAATTGGGATGTTAACTGACAGTGATTTAGTTAATCAACATAACCTGGATGTTAAGGTTGAAGCATTAATGTCATGCGAACTTATTAAAGTTTATGAGGATCAAAGTGTACAGGAAGCAGCAACTCTTTTAGCTGATCATCACATAGGTGGTCTGCCAGTGTTTAATCGGGAAGGAAAGCTTATTGGCATCGTAACCGCAGAAGACCTGGTTTTAGGTTTTGTTCGTGATGAAACTCAGGCGAAAATAACCCCGGAAAGTGCAGCTATCTATTTGTCAATGACCCGTAGTCGGGAATATGAAAAATATTGGTTAGATAAGGTAACTGGTTATGGGTACCGGGCTGCAATAACTCAGGCGGGTGCTGGCGCAGAAAAATTGGCGATTAAGCTCAGAGAGAGTACTACTGTAGCTGCTATCGCCCGTGGTGTTATCAGTGAAAATTCTCGAGAAAAGATGGCTGTATCCTATGCAGTCAAGGATGCTTATGCACAGCTGGATCTGGTTAATCCAGGTCTAGGTGGCGGGTTTAAAGTGGCTATCGTTCGTGGTGAAGGACGAGTGGCGGTTGCGATTTTTGGTAAATTTGGTCATGCTCTAGTTGATGGACCTGAACAGTTAACTATTGGTACTAGTGTCATTTAAATTGCAAATGATACCCCTCTGGTGATTTTTTGTGCTCGAGGGGTATTTGTATTTCTGGGGATTTATTTTGTTTTTTGTATATTTTTTTTTGAATTCCTCAAGCTAATTTAAAGAAGCATGTGAGGAGATGGGCAAATGAAAATAATCAGGATTTTTTTGCTTACGCTAATAGGTTTGAGTTTATTGACACTGATTGGATTAGCAATGCAGACAGGACAAGAATTTATCTCTTTTGGAGCAGATCTGAGTAAAGACCAGAGGAATCAGATGTACGATAATTTTCGACCTCAGAGCCGTCCTCAGATGATTGAAGTGACTAATGGAGAAGAGCATGAATATTTGAGTAAATATGTCCCGGATAGACAGATTGGCAGTAGAGCTATTTCGTCAGTTTATCTACAAACTCTGGAACCTAATTCTGGTATTCGAGTAGAGAGTAACAATATTACCTGGGTCACCAGTGGAATGTATGCCAATGCAGCAGCAACTGCTGGAGTTAAAGATGTATTAATCAAAGCCGATTCACCTTATCCGGTTTCGGGGACAGCAGCGCTTACAGGTATTATTAAAACTTTTGAACAGGCTCAAGGTGCTTCTATTAGTTCAGCACGCAAAGACGCCGCATATCAGGAGTTGATTACAACAGGTGAGTTAGGTGAGAAAGTAGGTAAAGAGAATGCAGAATATCTAATCAGAGATGTTAAAAAAGAGATTGTAGAGAAAAGGGTTAATGACCCAGAGGAGATTAGAATAATTATTGAAAATAAGGCAGAACAGTATAATATTAAGTTAACAGAAACACAGATTGATCAGATCCAACAATTAATGGAGAAAATAAATAGTCTGGATCTAAATGTTCAGGAGATCAATAACCAGCTTCAAAATCTTAATACAAAAGTGAAGGGTATTCAAGACGAGGGGAAGAAAGCCACAGGTATCCTGGCACAGATTTTAAACTTATTACAACAATTGTTCAATTTAATTGCAAAAATTTTTTCGTAATCGGTCCTTGACCTCTTGAAAATCTCTTTGACTTTAATTATAATAAAAGTATAGTAAAATACTCGGAAAAACGATGATGGAGAGAGAACAATTTATTATATCCTTGACAGAGAAGAGATGTCATCGGCTGAAAACATCTTACAGGGATTAAATTTGTTTATGCACTCTGGAGTTGGACGGTTGAAGTTATTACAGTAAACTGTTCCCGATTGGTGGACGTTATTACACCTTTTAAGAAGAGTCTATGAATTATTAGACTAAACAGAGTGGAACCGCGGATAAAACCGTCTCTGTAGCTTGTGCTATAGAGACGGTTTGTTTATTGTAATCTAATTTTGGAGGTGGAAAAGGATGTTAAAAACTATTGGTGAAGATATTAGAGCTATAATGGAGCGAGATCCGGCAGCTAAAAATATATTAGAAGTAATACTTTGTTATTCTGGTCTGCATGCAATAATTTTCCATCGGGTTGGTCATTGGTTTTATAGCAAAAGGTTGACTACCATCGCCCGTTTGATCTCCCAGTTTAGTCGTTTTATAACAGGGATAGAGATTCATCCAGGAGCACAGATTGGAAAGGGATTATTTATTGACCATGGTTCTGGAATAGTGATTGGTGAGACCACTGAGATTGGAGATAATGTAACTATTTACCAAGGTGTAACTCTTGGTGGTACGGGTAAAGAGAAAGGTAAACGACATCCTACTATTGGGAATAATGTTTTGATTAGTGCCGGAGCTAAAATCTTGGGTTCCATTATTATTGGGGATAATGTTAAAGTTGGTGCAGGTTCTGTGGTTTTAAATCCCGTGCCTGACAATTGTACTGTGGTTGGAGTTCCGGGAAGAGTTGTTATTCAGGATGGTGCCAAAATTCCGAGCAATGATATGGATCAACATCTTCCTGATCCATTAATTGAAATTATCCAGGGATTAGAGAAGAGAATCATTGATTTGGAGGAGAGATTGACCAGAAATTCTGATCAAATAACAACAGAGTCAATGATAGATGAAAAAATCTCTTATAGGTGAATTGGAGTAAATTGGCAATTATAATTGACATCTGCAAACGAGTAGGGTATAATTTTCTGGAAGATAATAATATCAAAAGGTTTGTATGAGTAAATCTAAAATGGAGAGCGAATAAATATGGTTAATAGTTTTTTTACAGAAGTTTTACAAAATAGCAAGGTTGACCCTGAAGATGTTAATCAGATTCCTTCTGGTATCCTGGCTTATATGGGTGACAGTTTATATGAGATAATTATTCGTAATTTTTTTGTTCAACGTAAATATTGGAATTCTCATAAACTTCATCAGCAGGCTGTTAAATATGTTAATGCAGGTGCTCAGGCTACTATATTTCGGGCTATTGAGGAACAGTTAACAGAAAAGGAAAGGGGTGTATTCCGCCGGGGAAGAAATTCTAATGCTGGTAATGTACCCCGTAATGCAAATGTTTCAGATTACAGATATAGTACAGGTTTTGAGGCCCTATTAGGTTATTTATACTTTGTGGGAGATTTGGAAAGGTTAGCTGAAATTATTGAATTGATTGAAGATTATTTAGAGAAGAATATCTCTGCAGAATAGTCAATTGGTTCAAATTTTATTTATAGGGGGATTTAAATGAGTGGAGTACGCTTAAAAGTGGAGTTATTAGCACATACAGCAGATGCGGAAAAAATTATTACTGCGGCTGCCAGGTTGTGTTATTCCCCTCTTGGAATAAATGAACTATTAGATAGCATTGATATGGAGACACAGGAGAAGTTTATTCAGATGCTCTTTGGTTTGGGGCATGAATCTCCAATTGAACATGTTACATTCACTTTTGGAATAGAAGGTGTAAGTCGAAGCCTCTTGGCACAGCTTACCAGACATCGAATTGCCAGTTACAGTGTCAAATCACAACGGTATGTAAAGGAAGGTTATTTTAATTACATTATACCTCCAGAGATCGAAGATTGCTCAGAAACTAGAGAAATTTTTATTAAAGCCATGAAAGAAGATCAGGAGAGGTATAGTCAATTAAGCGATATTTTGTTCAAAAAACACTATGATTACTTTTTAGATCAAGGGTACACTGAGCAAAAAGCGAAGTCTTTGGCAGAAAAACGAGCCATTGAAGATGCCCGTTTTGTTTTACCTAATGCCTGTGAGACGAAGTTGGTCATGACGATGAATGCCCGTAGTTTATATAACTTCTTTCATCATCGTTGCTGTAACCGTGCTCAATGGGAGATTAGAAAATTGGCTAAAGAGATGTTAAAATTGGTTAGAGAAGTTGCTCCGATTTTGTTTGTACATGCTGGCCCCAGGTGTTTGACTGGCCCGTGTCCTGAAGGTAAGATGACCTGTGGTGAGAGGGAACAGGTTATCAAAGAATATAGTACATTAGGAGTGATAACTGATGAGACAGATTGAGGGGCGTAACCCGATTATTGAAGCATTAAATGCTAATTTGAAGATTGAAAAGATCATTATTCAGGAAGGGTTAAAAGCGGGTCCAATTACAGAGATTCAAAACCTTGCTAGATCTAAAAAGGTAACGGTGGTACGAGAGTCCAAAAATGCGATCGACAATATTGCCGATTCCAGTACTCACCAGGGGGTTATTGCAATAGCAGAAGACTATCGCTACGTGGATTTGGACGAGATTTTAGAATATGCCAAATCTAAAGGGGAAAAACCTTTGGTTGTTCTGCTAGATGAGATTCAAGATCCTTATAATCTGGGTTCTATTATTAGGACAGCCAATGCTGCTGGTGTTCATGGAATTGTTATTCCCAAACATCGGGCTACAGAAGTGACATCAGTTGTTAGTAAGAGTTCTGCCGGCGCTGTGGAATTTACCAAAGTGGCCCAGGTTACTAATCTGGCCCGGGCGATTGAAGACCTTCAGAAGGCAGGTTTATGGTTTGTTGGTGCAGATGTGGAAGGTGACCAGGTAATATATCAGGCTGACTTAAAAGGTCCGTTGGGGATTGTTATTGGTAGTGAAGGCTCAGGATTACGCCGTTTAGTTAGGGAAAGATGTGATTATTTGGTTAAGATCCCGATGTTCGGTCAGATAAATTCTCTGAATGCTTCAGTGGCAGCAGGTGTTATGATCTACGAAATTGTGCGTCAGCGAAATTTTTCCAAATAGAAGATAATAAATAAAAACTACACCTTATAATGGGATTGTCCTTGACTTCTCTATGAGTTGTCATTATAATAAATATAGATTAGCGAATGAAGTGGGTTTAAGAGAGACGTCTATAAAACCTGAAGGGCGGAGGGGATTAAGTTTGAACGGAAACCTAAAGAAAAAGGAATATGAAGCTTATCATGATATGACAGATGACGAACTAGTGGAACTTGCCCATAATGGTAGTCAAGCTGCTCTAGAGTATTTGATCAAAAAATACAAAAATTTTGTACGAGCCAAATCTAGATCTTACTTTCTAGTTGGTGCTGATCGGGAAGATATTATTCAAGAAGGAATGATTGGTCTTTACAAAGCTATTCGTGATTATAAAACAGACCGATTGGCTTCTTTTCGTGCGTTTGCAGAATTATGTATTACACGTCAGATCATTACTGCAATTAAGACTGCGACACGCCAAAAGCACCAACCACTCAATTCATATGTTTCATTGAATAAGCCCATCTATGATGAGGAGTCTGATCGGACTTTATTAGACGTATTACGTGGAAGCAAACTCACAAATCCTGAAGAACTTTTTATTAGCAAGGAAGCCTATAACATGATTGAAAACAAGATCACCGAGATGTTAAGTGATCTGGAATTGAACGTTTTGCAAGAGTATCTTGATGGGAAATCCTATCAGGAGATTGCTGATGAATTGGATCGACATGTTAAATCTGTAGATAATGCTTTGCAGCGTGTTAAACGTAAGTTAGAAGTTTTTCTTGAGAAGCATAATCTATAATTGTGAGAGTTATCTATGTCATGTCACCATGTTTTGGTCTAGATAAGATGGATGATGTGGAGTAGAATTTCTCCTGGCGGGGGGGAGATTTGGACAAACTCTCAAAATGCCCCGCAATTTTCTTTGTTAAAATAATCTGGTTGCCTGCGGTGCGTGCACCGTTATACAGGCGCCGTTTTACATAGATTTAAAGCAATTTTCTATTAAAATTAGAAATTATTTAAAATGATAAGTAAAAGGGAGGATGACTGAGAATGGCAAAGGCAAAATTTGAAAGAACAAAACCACATGTTAACGTAGGAACAATCGGTCACGTTGACCATGGTAAAACTACTTTGACTGCTGCAATTACTATGGTATTGGCAAATAGAGGATTGGCACAAGCTAGAGCATTTGATTCAATCGATAATGCTCCAGAGGAAAGAGAAAGAGGTATCACTATAGCAACAGCTCACGTTGAGTACGAAACAGATAATCGTCACTATGCCCATGTTGACTGTCCAGGTCATGCTGACTATGTAAAGAACATGATTACAGGAGCAGCACAGATGGATGGTGCAATTCTGGTAGTGTCTGCAGCGGATGGTCCAATGCCTCAAACTCGTGAGCATATTCTGTTAGCCCGTCAGGTAGGAGTACCTAATATTGTAGTATTTTTAAACAAAGCTGACATGGTTGATGATGAAGAATTATTGGAATTGGTAGAGATGGAAGTTAGAGATCTGTTAAGCCAATATGATTTTCCTGGTGATGACATTCCTGTAATAACAGGTTCTGCCCTGAAAGCATTGGAAGCACCAGAAGAAGACAATGAGTGGACTGCCAAGATATTAGAACTGATGGCTGAAGTAGATAGCTATATTCCAGAACCCGAGAGAGACACAGACAAACCATTTCTGATGCCAGTAGAGGACGTGTTCTCTATTACAGGACGTGGAACAGTTGCAACTGGTCGTATCGAGCGTGGAACCTTGCATCCTGGAGATGAGGTAGAGATTGTAGGATTTAGCGAAACCCGTAAGACAGTATGTACAGGAGTGGAGATGTTCCGTAAGTTATTAGATGAAGCGGTTGCAGGTGATAACGTAGGAGCTCTGTTAAGAGGAGTGGCCCGTGATGAGATTGAAAGAGGTCAAGTACTGGCTAAACCAAAGAGTATCACCCCACATACAAAGTTTTATGCAGAAGTTTATGTATTGAGTAAAGAAGAGGGTGGACGTCACACTCCATTCTTTAACGGTTATAGACCACAGTTCTATTTTAGAACTACGGACGTTACAGGTAATATAACCCTTCCGGAAGGTGTAGAGATGGTTATGCCTGGAGATAACATTGAGATGACAGGCGAACTGATTACTCCAATCGCGATGGAAGAGGGATTACGTTTTGCTATTCGTGAGGGTGGCCGTACTGTAGGTGCTGGCGTTGTAACCAGAATCATTGAGTAGTTGAATTAGTTTTTATAAACTCCTGAAGACGGCACTTCAGGAGTTTTTTAAACGCTTTTTTAAAAAAGGTATAGGATTTCTCAAAATGAGGAATTATATACATAAAACACGGTCTTAAATGGGAATAGGCGGGATTGATGATGAGTCAACACTATTTCACTCAAAATCCTGATGTAAAGCATAACTATCAGGAGATTGAAACAGAATTAAGAGGAAGAAGATATGCTTTTATTACTGACGCAGGGGTTTTCTCCAGAAATAGAATTGATCGAGGTAGTGAGTTGATGATCGAGGCTATGGAGATACAACCTAATGATAAGGTTCTGGATATGGGGTGCGGTTATGGCCCTATAGGGATTGTGGCAGCTGACCTTGCTAGAGAAGGTCAGGTTGTAATGGTTGATATTAATCAACGAGCAGTTGATTTAGTTAAAGATAATTTAAGGCGCAACTATACCTCCAATGCTGAGGTTATTCAAAATGATGGTTTTAACAATCTTTCGGAAACAGATTTTGATGTTATTTTAATGAATCCCCCGTTTCGTGCAGGTAAAAAGGTGGTCTATCCAATGGTTGAAAAAGCAAGAGAGTATTTAAAGTCAGGTGGTTCATTGTACACTGTATGTATGACCCGCCAGGGAGCGAAGAGTTTGGCTAAACATATGGGAGAAGTTTTTGGTGAAGTAGATGAGGTAAAAAAGGGCAGTGGTTATAGGGTTTATCGGGCTACAAAAGTCCAATGATATTAGGTTGGAACCAGAGAAAATATTATTGACATCCTTAACGAAATATGATAAAGTAAAAAAGGTATTCTAGGAAAAAGTACCGGAGTTGTAAACAACACTGGACTAGCACTGAGTCGGGAGGTGGCATCATGAGAGAGATTATCACACTTGCCTGCACAGAGTGTAAAAGAAGAAATTATTCTACTACAAAGAATAAGAGGAACATCAAAGAACGATTAGAATTGAAAAAATACTGCAAGTTCTGTCAAACTCACACTCTGCATCGGGAAACTAAGTAGTTTTTGTTAAGTAGGCTGGATTAATAATTTTACGGGGGATGTGAAACAAATGACTTCTATGGGTTTTTTAGAGCGTACGAAGAAATTTTTCCGCGAAGTTCGGGCGGAGTTACGCAAAGTAAACTGGCCAAACTGGAATGAATTAATCTCCTACACAACCGTTGTTTTAGTTACTGTTTTTGCTGTAGCAATTTTTATTGGTGTAGTTGATTTTGCTGTTTCCAATCTCATCGCTCCACTTCTTATTAATAGGTAAGGGAGGTGAGGGTTCTACAGATGTAGGCCCTTTATTATGGTAAATGAAAAGGAATGGTTTGTAGTTCATACTTATTCCGGGCATGAAAACAAAGTAAAAGCTAACCTGGAGAGACGTATCGCTACAACTGGTATGAAGGACAAGATCTTTCGGGTACTGGTACCAACTGAGGAGAAGATTGAAACAAAACAGGGGAAGAAGACAGTTGTTAACAAAAAAATCTTTCCTGGTTATGTCCTTGTTGAGATGATTATGACCGAAGAGACCTGGTATATTGTGCGCAATACACCCGGTGTTACAGGATTTATTAGTAGTGGTACCAAACCTTTGCCTTTACCTGAAGATGAGATTAAGGATATCTTAAAAGGAATGGGTATAAAGGAAGCTCGTCCCGAGATACATTTCCAAAAAGGGCAGTCTGTTAAAGTTATTGACGGTCCTTTTGAGGAGTTTGTCGGCGTTATTCAGGAGATTTTCCCTGAGCGTGGCAAAATTAAAGTTTTGGTTTCTATGTTCGGGCGGGAGACACCTTTAGAATTAGACTTCGACCAAGTCGAAGAAGTTTAGTGGGAGGATTATAATCCGTTTACCACAGAAAAGGAGGTGTAAAGAGAATGGCTAAGAAAGTTACTGGTTTGATTAAATTACAGATTCCTGCAGGTAAAGCTAATCCTGCTCCTCCTGTTGGTCCAGCTCTTGGTCAACATGGCGTTAACATTATGGAGTTCTGTAAGCAATTTAATGCTAAAACTGCAGATCAGGCAGGTTTAATTATTCCTGTAGTAATCACGGTTTATGCTGACAGGTCTTTCTCTTTTATTACTAAGACTCCACCAGCTGCTGTCCTCTTGAAGCGTGCTGCCGGAATCCCAAGTGGTTCTGGGAGACCTAACACAGAGAAAGTTGCGACAGTAACTCAGGAGCAAGTTAGAGAGATTGCCGAACTTAAGATGCCAGACTTAAATGCGGCAAGTGTAGAAGCTGCAATGAGAATGGTAGCCGGCACAGCTCGTAGTATGGGAATTATTGTTGCCGAATAGTTTTTTAAAAATGTGGGAGGATCACTACATCCGATATTACCACTAAGGAGGTTGGAAATAATGGCAAATAAGAGAGGTAAGCGTTATCTTGAAGCTTCAAAAAAGATTGACAAAGCTAAGCTATATGACCCAAAAGAAGCCCTCGGACTCGTTAAAGAATTAGCGAATGCAAAATTTGACGAATCTGTTGAAGTGGCAGTTAAGCTGGGTGTTGACCCTAAGCATGCTGACCAGCAGGTTCGTGGTGCTGTTGTTCTGCCGCATGGTACAGGTAAAAATGTCCGTGTTATTGTTTTTGCTCAAGGCGAAAAAGCAAAAGAAGCAGAAGAAGCAGGTGCTAACCATGTAGGAGCTGAAGATTTAGCTGAAAAGATTGAAAAGCAAGGCTGGATGGATTTTGACGTAGCTATCGCTACTCCAGATATGATGAGAGTAGTTGGTCGTTTGGGACGAATTCTTGGTCCTAGAGGTTTAATGCCAAACCCTAAAGTTGGTACTGTAACCTTTGATGTTGGTAAAGCAGTTGAGGAAGCAAAAGCTGGTAAAGTAGAATATCGTGTTGATAGAACATCCATTGTTCACGTGCCACTGGGTAAAGCTTCTTTTCCACTGGAGAAATTGGCTGAAAACTTCAAAACTATTCTGGATGCTCTGATCAAGGCTAGACCTTCTGCTGCCAAAGGTAGGTATCTGAGAAGTATCGCAGTCTCTTCAACTATGGGTCCAGCTGTAAAGATTGATGGTAACTTAGTTGTAAATATGAATGTGAGTGAATAAAAAACTTGACGACTCAGTTAAGATATGATATACTCCTTTTTGTGAGTAAAACTTAAAATTGTTTATAAGCTGTAGACAGTAGGTGCAAAGGCGGTAACCTGATGCTTAATTCCCTACCGAGGCTGGATATAGATTCGTCTGTAACCAAGACCTTCGTATGTCTGCGAAGGTCTTTTATTATTTCATATCCAGTGGATGAACAGCTAAAATGATGCGGTTTTGAAGACGGGGATCTTCTGTCAGCACATTACTAAACTTGAGTTTCGTCACATATATCGGGTTTAGCCCCATCAAGGTTTACAGAGGAGGTGGAATAATGCCAAATATTCAGGAAAAGGAACTGATAGTTCAACTGGTAGCAGATAAATTTGAGTCTGCTAAGTCGATTGTAATCGCTGATTACCGTGGTTTGAATGTAGAACAGGTAACCGAACTTAGAAAGAAACTCAGAGAAGCAGGTGTTGAGTATAAAGTTATTAAAAATACTATGACCCGTTTAGCTGCTCAAAAGGTTGGTATTGAAGGTCTTGATGAGATTTTGACTGGTCCAAACGCCATTGCTTTTAGTATGGAAGATGCGGTTTCTGGAGCTAAAATTTTGGTAGACTATGCTAAAGATAATGAGAATTTAAAGATCAAGGCTGGTGTTTTAGATAAGCAGATAATCTCAGCGGGTAAAGTTAATGATCTGGCTGAGATCCCACCACGGGAAGTCTTACTTTCTATGGTTTTACGTGGTATGCAAGGACCTATCAGTGGTCTGGTTAATGTATTACAAGGTAGCATCAGAAATCTGGTTTATGTTCTGTCTGCGATTCAAGAGCAAAAAGAAGCTTAAATACTGTAATTAAGTAAAATTTCAAAACTGATGAATTTCAAGGAGGTATTTTCAATGAATAAAGAGCAAATTATGGAAGCTATTGAAAACATGACTGTACTGGAACTGTCCGAGTTAGTTAAAGCTTTAGAGGACAAATTTGGTGTTAGTGCTGCTGCACCTGTAGCTATGGCTGCTATGCCAGGCGCTGCTGGCCCAGTAGAAGAGGAAAAAACTGAATTTGATGTAGTTCTGGTAGGCCCTGGTGACAAGAAGATTAATGTTATTAAAGTTGTTCGTGAGCTAACTGGCTTAGGTTTAAAAGAAGCTAAAGAACTTGTTGACAATGCTCCAAACCCAGTTAAAGAAGGGGTTAGCAAAGAGGAAGCTGAACAAGTTAAAGCTAAACTTGAAGAAGTTGGAGCTAACGTGGAGCTCAAGTAATTTTTTTAAAACAGAAAGTAGAAAGCACTCTGTAAGGGATTACAGAGTGCTTTCTTTTTCACTGAACTGGATTAATTATATTTAAAAAACTTATCCAAAAAGTTCTTGACATCTTGAATGTTCTGTGTTATTATTATACATTGTTATAGTAAGATTATAATGGGATTCTAGTGCTATTTACACTCTATTGTAATGAGTTTATCTCATAAGTTTAGCTACTTAGCGATTTTTGGTTTAATAACTGATAATGGATAATTTTTTATTTTTATAAAGGGAGGTGTTGGGAAGGGGGAAAGGCCTTGCATAATAAGGACATATGCATAGCGTTCTATTTTGAGAGATGTGTTTTAAAAATGTAGTCTATTAAATCAAAATATCTGGTTTTCATGTATAACCTTTACAGTGTATGGTAACACTAATAATAAATTTTTTGTGCTATGATTAGCTACGGGATGAAGCAAGGTTTAGACATTCAATATAAGTATTACAATTGTTATTTACTGAAAGCTTATTTAGTATATATTTGAATATCCTTGCTTTTAATACCTTATCGTTTTTGTGGAAAAAACACGGGGGTGAGGGATTTAATGAATCGTAAAGAACGGCAAGTACCAAGACCAAGAAGAACGTATGCAAGAATTGAAGAGATATTGGACATTCCATATCTTATCAAAACCCAAAAGGAATCGTATGAGTGGTTTCTAAAAGAAGGTCTGCACGAAATGTTTGCCGAAATCTCACCAATCCAGGATTTTTCTGATAATTTAGTTCTGGAATTTGTGGATTACACTCTGGGCAGTCCCAAATATGATGTTAATGAGTGTAAAGATCGGGATGTTACCTTTGAAGCTCCGTTAAGGGTGAAGGTACGCTTGATTAACAAAGAAACTGGTGAAGTTAAGGAACAAGAGGTCTTTATGGGGAATTTTCCCTTAATGACTGAGAAAGGCACATTCATTATTAATGGTGCTGAAAGGGTAGTTGTTAATCAATTGGTTCGTTCTTCAGGTGTTTATTTTGGTGCAGAAAGAACTAAAGATGGGAAATTATTGTTTAATGCCTCAATTATTCCTAATCGTGGGGCCTGGATTGAATTTGAGTATGACAAAAAAGAGATTCTTGCTGTTCGTGTGGATAGAACTCGGAAGACTCCAGCTACAGTGCTATTTAGAGCTTTGGGGTGGGGTTCTGATGCCCAATTAACAGATCTTTTGGGAGATTATGAAGTAGTGCATAACACGTTGGAGAGAGATAATACCGAGACAAGAGAGGAAGCATTGATTGAGCTTTATAAAAAATTACGTCCTGGTGAGCCTCCAACGGTTGAAAGTGCCCAAAACTTATTAGATTCACTCTTTTTTGATCCAAAACGTTATGACCTGGCAGGTGTAGGACGTTATAAATTGAACAAGAAATTAGGTCTAAAGATTTCTATCGATCAACGGTGTTTGACAAAAGATGACATTGTTGCTACAGTTCATTATTTAATAAAACTTATTGGTAAAGATCCAAATGTTTGGGTTGACGATATTGACCATTTGGGTAATCGACGTTTGAAAACTGTAGGTGAATTATTACAGAATCAGTTTAGAATTGGCCTTTCAAGAATGGAGAGGGTTGTTCGGGAACGGATGACTATACAAGACATTGATGTAATTACACCTCAAGCTTTGATTAATACTCGCCCAGTCGTAGCAGCAATTAAAGAATTTTTTGGAAGCAGTCAGTTATCTCAATTTATGGATCAGACTAATCCGATGGCAGAATTAACTCATAAACGTCGTTTGAGTGCTTTGGGACCGGGAGGATTAAGTCGTGAACGTGCTGGTTTTGATGTCCGTGACGTTCACCATTCACATTATGGTCGTATATGTCCTATTGAGACTCCAGAGGGTCCGAACATTGGTTTAATCGGTTCTATGTGTACTTTTGCTAGAACCAATGAGTTTGGTTTTATTGAAACACCATACCGGAGAGTAGAAGATGGTAAAGTTTTGGATAAGATGGACTATTTAACTGCAGATGAAGAGGACCGTTACATTGTAGCACAGGCTAATGAACCTTTAGATGAAGAAAAACGTTTTCAAAATAAACGTGTGGTGGTTAGACATCGCGATGAGATTACTATGACTACTCCAGAAAAAGTTGATTACATGGATGTTTCACCCAAACAAATAGTTGGGGTTGCGGCAGCTTTAATTCCATTTCTGGAGCATGATGACGCGAATCGGGCATTAATGGGAGCTAACATGCAGCGTCAGGCAGTACCATTAATGATTTCCGACGCTCCATTAGTAGGTACAGGTATGGAGTACCGGGCTGCTAAAGATTCAGGTGTATGTATAATTGCGAAAAATGCAGGTATTGTTACCTATGTAAGCGGTAATCAGATTAAGATTAAGACGGAAAATGGAACTGTAGATACCTATGATTTGTTAAAATTCGTTAGGTCAAATCAGGGTAGTTGTATTAATCAAAAACCAGTAGTTTATAGAGGTCAATCGGTTGAGGAAGGTCAGGTGATTGCTGACGGTCCATCTGTTGATATGGGAGACTTAGCATTAGGTCGCAATACTTTATTAGCTTTTATGACCTGGGAAGGTTATAACTATGAAGATGCGATTTTGATCAGTGAAAGATTAGTAAAAGAAGATGCATTTACATCTATTCATATAGAAGAACATGAATGTGAAGCCCGGGATACTAAATTAGGCCCTGAAGAGATTACCAGAGATATTCCTAATGTTAGTGAAGAAGCTTTGAAAGATCTTGATGATCGGGGAATTATTCGAGTTGGTGCGGAAGTAATTCCGGGGGATATTTTGGTTGGGAAGGTTACTCCAAAGGGTGAGACTGAGTTGTCTGCTGAAGAGAGACTTCTTAGAGCCATTTTTGGTGAAAAAGCGCGTGAAGTCAGAGATACGTCACTTAAAGTACCCCATGGTGAATCTGGTATAGTTGTAGACGTCAAAGTTTTTACTCGTGAAAACGGAGATGACTTAAAACCAGGTGTTAACGAATTAGTTCGTGTTTATATTGCTAAGAAACGGAAGATATCTGTTGGTGATAAAATGGCAGGACGTCATGGTAATAAGGGGGTTATCTCCCGGATCTTACCTGAAGAAGATATGCCTTTCTTACCAACAGGAGAGCCTGTGGAAATTGTTCTAAACCCATTGGGGGTTCCGTCCCGGATGAATATTGGGCAGGTATTAGAACTTCATTTAGGAATGGCGGCTAAAGCTTTAGGTATTCATATCGAAACACCAGTATTTAACGGTGCATCAGAACAAGATGTTTTTGATGCGCTAGTGGAAGCGGGATTTGACGCCGATGGTAAAACTGTGCTGTATGATGGTCGTACAGGTCAATCATTTGAGAATCGAGTTGCAGTTGGATATATGTATATCTTGAAACTGCATCATTTGGTTGATGATAAGATTCATGCTCGTTCTACAGGTCCTTACTCACTAGTTACGCAACAACCACTGGGTGGTAAAGCTCAATTTGGAGGTCAACGTTTCGGTGAGATGGAAGTTTGGGCTTTGGAAGCTTATGGTGCGGCATATACTTTACAAGAGATGCTTACAGTCAAATCTGATGATGTGGTTGGACGTGTGAAAACATACGAGGCTATTGTAAAAGGTGAGAATGTGCCTGAACCTGGTATTCCAGAATCATTTAAAGTCTTGATTAAAGAGATGCAAAGCATCGGTCTTGATGCTAAGGTCTTTACTGAAGATGAGCAAGAACTGCAGATTGTCGAAGAAGAAGATGATCTGAATGAAACTGCACGTAAACTAGGTCTAGATATTGACCTGGATGATAAAGATCGATCTGATGAAGAAGACGATGAAGAAGAGCCGGAAGACGTTGATTTTGAAGGCGATGAACTAGAAGATGAAGACTTTGCAGATAATGATATAGATTTGGATTTTGACGATGATGAGATAGATCTGGACGAAGTTGATGATGAAGACCTTGATATAGACTTTGATGATGAAGATTTCGATTCAGGGTTTGATGACGATTATGATGATTACAAAGATTATGATGATGATTATGACGATTATTGATTGACACCCATGTGCTGGGAAAATCAGGATGTGTTGAAGGTTATCAAATCCAGAGAAGGGGGCGAGACCCTTGTTTAATCTAAATAATTTCGATTCAATGAAAATTGGTCTGGCTTCACCAGAGCAAATTCGTGGCTGGTCGAGCGGAGAGGTTAAAAAACCTGAAACCATCAACTATCGGACACTAAAACCAGAAAAAGAAGGTCTTTTCTGTGAGAAGATTTTTGGTCCAACTAAAGACTGGGAATGTCATTGTGGCAAATATAAGCGGGTTCGTTATAAAGGTGTTGTTTGTGATCGTTGTGGCGTTGAGGTGACTCGTTCGAAGGTTCGAAGGGAACGGATGGGACATATTGAATTAGCGGCTCCCTGTTCACATATTTGGTATTTTAAAGGGATTCCTAGCCGTTTAGGTCTTGTTATGGATATGTCTCCCCGTGCTTTGGAGAAAGTTATTTATTTTGTTTCTTATATTGTAATCGAACCTGGCGAGACTCCTTTAAGTAGAAAACAACTGCTTTCTGAAGGTGAATACCGTGAAGCCCGTCTCAAATATGGTAAATCTTTTAAAGCTGGAATGGGTGCTGAAGCCATAAAAGAGATATTAAAAGAAATGGACCTGGATAAGATAGTTGAAGATTTACGAAAAGAGATTCGTGATAGCTCGGGTCAAAGGAAAAAAAGAGCTATCCGTCGTTTGGAAGTTTTGGAAGGTTTAAGGAAATCAGGGAATAGACCTGAGTGGATGATTATGGATGTGATTCCTGTTATTCCGCCAGATTTACGACCGATGGTTCAGTTGGATGGTGGAAGATTTGCGACTTCAGATTTAAATGATTTGTACCGTCGGGTAATTAATCGTAATAATCGCTTAAAGCGTCTTTTAGACCTGGGAGCTCCAGAAATTATTATTCGCAATGAAAAGCGGATGTTACAGGAGGCTGTTGATGCATTAATCGATAATGGCCGTCGTGGTCGTCCGGTTACTGGAGCAGGTAATCGACCTCTAAAATCTTTAAGTGATATGCTTAAAGGAAAGCAAGGGCGTTTCCGTCAAAATTTACTGGGTAAACGTGTTGACTATTCAGGACGTTCAGTAATCGTAGTAGGTCCTGAGTTAAAAATGCACCAGTGTGGTTTACCTAAAAAGATGGCTCTTGAATTATTTAAACCGTTTGTTATGAAGCGACTCGTTGACGAAGGTTTGGCTCATAATATTAAGAGTGCAAAACGAATGGTAGAAAGAATTGAAGAAGATGTCTGGGGTATTTTGGAAGATGTTATTAAAGAACATCCTGTTATGCTTAATCGGGCCCCTACCCTACATCGTTTAGGTATTCAAGCTTTTGAACCAGTTTTGGTAGAAGGTAAAGCAATTAAGATTCATCCACTGGTGTGTACTGCATATAACGCTGACTTTGATGGTGACCAGATGGCGGTACATGTTCCGCTGTCTGCTGAAGCTCAAGCAGAAGCAAGACTTTTGATGTTGTCAACATATAATCTATTGTCACCAGCAGATGGCAGAGCGATTGTAGTTCCTACTCAAGATATGATCCTTGGAAGCTACTATTTGACAAAAGCTAAAGAAGGAGCTAAAGGAGAAGGGAAATACTTTGCCAGACCAGATGAAGCGATTTTAGCTTATGAAACTGGTAAGATTGAGTTACATGCTATAATCAAAGTGAGATACTATGATGGCAAAATATTGGAAACAACTACTGGTAGGATAATCTTTAATGATATTTTGCCAGAACGTCTAAAATATCGTAACTATGCTATTGGTAAAAAAGAACTTGGTTCTTTAGCCAGTGAGTCGTATCGGCATGTTGGAAATTCTAAAACTGCTGAATTGTTGGATAAGATAAAATCACTTGGGTTTAAATTCTCCACCAAATCGGGAATCACCATTGCAGTTTCTGACGTTCAGGTTCCGCCGGAGAAGAAAACTATCGTTGAAAAAGCTGAGAGTGAAGTTAACAGAATCGAAGAGCATTATCGCCGTGGTGCGATTACTGAAAGAGAACGTTATCAAAAAGTTATTGATATTTGGACTCAAGCTAAAGAAGACATTACGCAAGCTTTGTTAACCAATATGGATCCATTTAATTCTATTTTTATGATGTCTGATTCAGGGGCCAGAGGTAACATTTCCCAAATTACGCAGTTGGCTGGTATGCGGGGTTTGATGGCTGATCCCTCTGGTCGGATTATTGACTTACCAATTAAAGCTAACTTTAGGGAAGGTCTAGATGTATTAGAGTACTTTATTTCTACCCATGGTGCACGTAAAGGTTTGGCTGATACAGCATTGAGAACAGCAGACTCTGGTTATTTGACTAGACGTCTGGTTGATGTATCTCAGGATGTGATTGTTAGAGAACATGATTGTGGAACTGAGGAAGGCATTTATGTGGATGCGATTCGTGAGGGAAATGAAGAGATTGAAACCCTTGATGAAAGATGTGTAGGTCGGACGACAGCTGAAGATATCATTCATCCGGAGACGAAAGAAATAGTTCTTCCTAGAAATACAGAAATCGACGAAGATAATATGCAGTTAATTCACGAATCAGGCATTAAGAAAGTTAAAATTCGTTCTACGTTAACCTGTCGTTCAAGATTTGGTGTTTGCCGTCTCTGTTATGGCCGTAACCTGGCAACTGGTAAATTGGTTGATATCGGTGAAGCGGTTGGGATTATTGCTGCCCAGTCTATCGGTGAACCTGGTACTCAATTAACAATGCGTACTTTCCACACAGGTGGTGTTGCAGGTGATGATATTACCCACGGTTTGCCAAGGGTAGAAGAATTATTTGAAGCTAGGACACCAAAAGGTCAGGCAATTATGGCAGACATTTCAGGTGTAGCACGTATTCTGGAGAAAAAGAACTCTCGTAAGATTATTATCGAAGGGGAGGAAGGTAAGAAGAAGACTTTCCCTGTTCCCTACGGTTCCCAATTAAGAATAAGAGATGGAGATTTAGTAGAACCGGGAGATAGGTTAACTGAAGGTCCTATTGATCCAGAGAATCTTTTGAAAATTCGGGGAGCCCGGGCAGTTCAGCAATACTTGCTCGGTGAAGTTCAGAGTGTATACCGTTCCCAGGGTGTTGAGATTAATGATAAACATATTGAAGTTGTTATTCGTCAAATGATGAGAAAAGTGAAAGTTCGTCGTTCTGGTGATACAGATTTGTTGCCCGGCAGTCTGGTGGATATTTTTGAATTTGGTGATGCTAATAAGAAGATCCAGGCTTCTGGCGGTGAGCCTGCAGTTGCTGAAACAGAACTTCTGGGTATAACTAAAGCATCATTGGCGACCGATAGTTTCCTTTCAGCAGCTTCTTTCCAGGAGACTACTCGAGTTTTAACTGAGGCTTCATTGAAAGGAAAAGTGGATCCATTATTAGGATTGAAGGAAAATGTTATCATTGGCCAATTAATCCCTGCTGGAACAGGTATGAGAAGATATCGAGAGATTGATCTGGAGTATCCAGATTTGGAATCTCAGGCAGATATTAATGAAGAGATTGAAGAAGAGATTATTGATTCAGAATTGGTATCTAATAAAGGATAAAAATTACGAAAAGTGTTGACATCAATATTAGAAAGTGTTAAAATACTTAAGTGTGTGTTAGTTAAACTATCCTACTCTGGAGTGGGGAGGGGGTTGGTGATGATGCTAACAAGGCTTAAAGAGATTGATCACAAAGTGATCGGGTCAAAACAGACTCTTAAAGCCCTTAAGGGAGAGCTTGTTGAACATCTATTTGTTGCAACAGATGCTGAAATCAAAGTCATCAGACCGTTAATTGAATTAGCTGAAAAGATAGCAGTTCCTGTTACCAGGGTTAAAACGATGATCGAGTTAGGTCAAATAGCGGGGATTGAGATTGGAGCAGCAGCTGTGGCAATTTTAAAAATTCAGGGTGACTAATAAACTTTCGGTTAGGGGTGAAAGATGTCGCAAGAGAATACCCATAAAATTTTAACCCCTCTCGCTCATGTGGGTGAGAGGGGCTTTTACAGTGTTGATTGTTTGAAGATTGTAAGTTACCGAATAAAAGGAGGTGGAATTAATGCCAACCATTAATCAACTAGTTCGTAAAGGACGTAAAAAGGTTATTAAAAAGGGAACTGCACCAGCTCTACAAAACTCTCCACAAAAAAGAGGGGTTTGTACCAGGGTCTATACGACAACTCCTAAGAAGCCTAACTCTGCATTAAGAAAAGTTGCTCGTGTTCGTTTGACCAATGGTATTGAGGTTACCGCATATATCCCAGGTATCGGACACAACTTACAGGAACACAGTGTTGTTCTGGTTCGTGGAGGTCGTGTTAAGGACTTACCTGGTGTTCGTTACCATATTGTTCGTGGTACGCTGGACTGTGCAGGTGTTGACAATCGTAAGCAAGCCCGTTCTAAATACGGAGCAAAGAAACCCAAAAAATAATCTAATATTTGCCTAAAGAAAGTTATAATTTGTGTAAAGGGGGGAAAACTATGTCACGGAAGGGTAGAGCACCAAAAAGAAAAATTCTTCCAGACCCTGTTTTTGGGAGCGAGTTAGTAACCAAGACTATTAATCAGATTATGCTAGATGGTAAGAAGAGTACTGCTGAAGAGATCTTCTATTCCGCAATGGATATCGTTAAAGATAAAACTGGTGAGAGTCCAATTGAAGTATATGAGACCGCTCTAAATAATATTATGCCTGTGCTGGAAGTTAAATCTCGTCGTGTTGGTGGTTCTAACTATCAGGTTCCTGTAGAAGTTAGACCAGAGCGAAGGAGAACATTAGGTTTAAGATGGTTAGTTACTGCAGCTCGTAATCGTGGAGAACGTACCATGGCTACACGATTAGCAGCTGAGATTTTAGATGCTGTTAAAAACGAAGGCTCTGCAGTTAAAAAGAAAGAAGATATGCATCGAATGGCAGAAGCTAACAAGGCATTTGCGCATTATAGATGGTAATTTTGAATGAAGGTTATTTAAGGAGGAGAATATAGTGGCCCGAAAATTTTCGTTGGAAAATACCCGAAATATTGGTATCATGGCTCATATCGATGCGGGTAAAACAACTACTACAGAGCGAATTCTTTACTACACTGGAAGAGTCCACAAAATAGGTGAGGTGCACGATGGTGCAGCAACTATGGACTGGATGGAGCAAGAACAAGAACGCGGTATTACTATTACGTCTGCGGCCACTACCTGTGAATGGAAGAATCATCGAATTAATATTATAGACACGCCAGGACACGTGGACTTTACTGTAGAAGTTGAACGTTCGTTGCGTGTTTTGGATGGTGCAATCGCTTTATTCTGTTCTGTTGGTGGAGTTGAACCTCAATCAGAGACTGTCTGGCATCAAGCTGATAAGTATGGGGTTCCGAGAATTGCTTTTATTAACAAGATGGATCGAGTTGGAGCTGATTTTAATCGAGGTGTTGAGATGATTCGTAAACGCCTTGGTGCTAATGCGATTCCGATTCAGATTCCAATTGGGGCAGAAGATAATTTTGTTGGTATAGTTGATTTAGTCGAGATGGAAGCTTTGATGTATTCTGAAGAAGATATGGGTACTACTATTGACCATGTAGCGATTCCAGAGAATATGGTAGCTGAAGCTGAAGAGCAGCGTGAACACTTAATTGCTGCTTTAGGTGAGATAAACGAAGAGTTAATGATGCTATATCTGGAAGGTGAGGAGATACCTACCGAATTAGTTAAACAGGTCTTACGAGATGCTACTATATCAGTAAGCATCATCCCTGTATGTTGTGGTTCTGCTTTTAAGAACAAAGGGGTGCAGGCCCTACTTGATGCAGTTGTTAATTATCTTCCATCACCGGTAGATGTCCCTGCAGTTAAGGGTATCAATCCCGACACCGAAAGGGAAGAGGTACGTGAAGCTAAGGATGATGCTCCTTTTGCGGCATTAGCCTTTAAGATCATGACTGACCCATACGTCGGTAAATTGGCTTTCTTTAGAGTTTATTCAGGTGTTTTGAATGCTGGCTCTTATGTTTATAACTCTACTAAAGGTATAAGGGAGAGAATTGGCCGAATTCTTCAGATGCATGCAAATCATCGCGAAGAACGTGATGCTGTATATGCTGGGGATCTGGCAGCAGCTGTGGGTTTGAAGAGCACTACAACTGGAGACACTTTGTGTACTGAGGATTACCCGATTATTCTAGAATCTATGGAATTTCCAGAACCGGTTATCTTTGTAGCAATCGAACCCAAAACAAAAGCCGGTCAGGATAAATTAGGACTATCACTTCTAAAGTTAACTGAAGAAGATCCTACCTTCAAAGTTCATACTGATCATGAAACTGGTCAAACGATCATTGGGGGTATGGGAGAACTACACTTAGAGATTATTGTTGATCGTCTCTTAAGGGAGTTCAAAGTAGAAGCCAATGTTGGTAAACGACAGGTAGCATATAGAGAAACCATTACTAAAGCTGTTACAGGGGTTGAAGGTAAGTTTGTTCGCCAGAGTGGCGGTCGTGGTCAATATGGTCATGTTATTATAGATATTGAACCAGTTGAACCAGGTGGTGGATTTGAATTTGTCAGTGCAATTGTTGGTGGCTCGATACCAAGAGAATATATAGCTCCAGTTGAAGCTGGTATTAAAGAAGCTATGGAGAACGGTATTTTAGGCGGTTACCCAATTGTTGATATTAAAGTTACTTTAAAAGATGGTTCATACCATGAAGTGGACTCTTCGGAGATGGCGTTTAAGATTGCTGGTTCTATGGCTTTAAAAGAAGGTTGTAGAAGAGCAAATCCTGCTTTATTAGAGCCTGTTATGAAAGTGGAAGTTGTTGTACCTGAAGAGTATATGGGTGATGTGATTGGTGATTTAAATGGCCGCCGTGGTAGAATTGAAGGTATTGAGACTAGAGCTACTGCTCAAGTAGTAAAAGGTTTTGTGCCACTAGCTATGATGTTTGGTTATGCAACAGACCTTCGTTCAAAAACTCAAGGGCGTGCCACATATGTAATGCAATTTTCTCATTATGAAGAAGTTCCGCAAAATATTGCAAAAACTATTTTGCAAATATGATATTGAATATTAAAAGGTAAAGGGAGGATGACTGAGAATGGCAAAGGCAAAATTTGAAAGAACAAAACCACATGTTAACGTAGGAACAATCGGTCACGTTGACCATGGTAAAACTACTTTGACTGCTGCAATTACTATGGTATTGGCAAATAGAGGATTGGCACAAGCTAGAGCATTTGATTCAATCGATAATGCTCCAGAGGAAAGAGAAAGAGGTATCACTATAGCAACAGCTCACGTTGAGTACGAAACAGATAATCGTCACTATGCCCATGTTGACTGTCCAGGTCATGCTGACTATGTAAAGAACATGATTACAGGAGCAGCACAGATGGATGGTGCAATTCTGGTAGTGTCTGCAGCGGATGGTCCAATGCCTCAAACTCGTGAGCATATTCTGTTAGCCCGTCAGGTAGGAGTACCTAATATTGTAGTATTTTTAAACAAAGCTGACATGGTTGATGATGAAGAATTATTGGAATTGGTAGAGATGGAAGTTAGAGATCTGTTAAGCCAATATGATTTTCCTGGTGATGACATTCCTGTAATAACAGGTTCTGCCCTGAAAGCATTGGAAGCACCAGAAGAAGACAATGAGTGGACTGCCAAGATATTAGAACTGATGGCTGAAGTAGATAGCTATATTCCAGAACCCGAGAGAGACACAGACAAACCATTTCTGATGCCAGTAGAGGACGTGTTCTCTATTACAGGACGTGGAACAGTTGCAACTGGTCGTATCGAGCGTGGAACCTTGCATCCTGGAGATGAGGTAGAGATTGTAGGATTTAGCGAAACCCGTAAGACAGTATGTACAGGAGTGGAGATGTTCCGTAAGTTATTAGATGAAGCGGTTGCAGGTGATAACGTAGGAGCTCTGTTAAGAGGAGTGGCCCGTGATGAGATTGAAAGAGGTCAAGTACTGGCTAAACCAAAGAGTATCACCCCACATACAAAGTTTTATGCAGAAGTTTATGTATTGAGTAAAGAAGAGGGTGGACGTCACACTCCATTCTTTAACGGTTATAGACCACAGTTCTATTTTAGAACTACGGACGTTACAGGTAATATAACCCTTCCGGAAGGTGTAGAGATGGTTATGCCTGGAGATAACATTGAGATGACAGGCGAACTGATTACTCCAATCGCGATGGAAGAGGGATTACGTTTTGCTATTCGTGAGGGTGGCCGTACTGTAGGTGCTGGCGTTGTAACCAGAATCATTGAGTAGTAGCCCCAAAGCTTTTGTTTGGTCAATTTAAAAAGTTTTAAAAAAAATAAAAAAACACTAGCTTTTTCACAAAAGATGTAGTACAATAGATATTGTGTGTTACAAGGGAAAAGATGAGGAGCCAACATCCTTGAACTCCTCTTCTTTTTCTGTGTTGTTGACAAGTGATGATGTGGAAGGTTGCGTCATGTACACGTGACCATGTGTGTTTATTTTGGGGCCAGGTAATAGAACCTGGTTCAATTCTGTTGACAAAATGGACACACCCGGGCGTGTGGCACATGTATCGGGAATTTTCACGGAGCATGTCCGTTTATCAAAATGGGCGAAAAGGAGGGAACATTTAATGGCTCAAGAGAAGATTAGAATTCGTTTGAAAGCGTATGAACATCAAGTGTTGGATCAATCTGCACGTCAAATCGTTGAAACTGCTAAACGGAGTGGTGCTAAGGTATCTGGCCCAATTCCGTTACCAACGGAGAAGGAGATTTATACTATCTTAAGATCTCCTCATGTTAATAAAGACTCCCGTGAGCAGTTTGAGTTAAGAACTCACAAAAGATTGATTGATATTGTAGAACCTAATCCTAAGACTGTTGATGCTCTTATGCGTCTCGATCTTCCGGCAGGCGTGAATATCGAAATCAAACTATAGATCGAGATACAATAGTCATATATCTGATACTGATTTCTATGATGTGGCACAGAGGAGGTGCAAGTAATGGCTAAAGGAATTTTAGGTAAAAAGATTGGCATGACCCAAATATTTACTCCAGAAGGTGAATCTATCCCAGTAACTGTAGTGGAAGTTGAACCCAACGTAGTGGTTCAAAAAAAATCGAACGAAGTTGATGGTTACACTGCATATCAGATTGGTTTTGGTAAAGTAAAGGAAAAGAACGTTACTAAACCAGTAAAAGGTCATTTTACTAAAGCTGGTGTTGCATTGAAAAGATATCTTCGGGAGATTCAATTTGACAGTGAGTACAATGTTGGTGATGAGATTTCTATTGATATTTTTGAACCAGGAGAAAAAGTTGACGTAGTTGGAACTTCCAAAGGTAAAGGTTATGCAGGTACTATCAAACGTTGGAATTTCCACCGTGGTCCAATGGCTCATGGTTCTAAATTCCATAGAGCTCCAGGTTCCCTGGGTTCCGTTGACCCAGCCCGTGTATTTAAAGGCAAAAAAATGTCTGGTCGTATGGGCGGCGAGAGAGTTACCATTCAAAATCTGGAGGTAATTCGGGTTGATGTTGAAAGAAATGTTATTCTGATTAAAGGTTCTATTCCTGGACCTAACAAAGGGATTGTATTTATCCGGAATGCAGTAAAAGTTTCGTAATTATTAGTGCGTGTTATAAGACACGAAAGGAGGATTTAGGGATGCCAAAGTTAGCATTATACAATAAAACCGGTAGTCAAGTTGGCGACTTTGAGCTTGACGAACGTGTATTTGGTGTAGATGTAAACGTACCAGTTGTCCATCGGTCAGTAGTTGCACAATTAGCTGCAATGCGTGCTGGTACTCACAAAACCAAAACTCGTGGTGAAGTTACCGGTAGTGGTAAAAAACCATGGCGTCAGAAAGGAACCGGTCGTGCAAGACAAGGGTCCTTTCGTGCTCCACACTGGGTAGGTGGTGGTAACGCTTTTGGGCCTACTCCACGTAGTTATGTTCAAAAGGTGAACAAAAAAGAAAAAAGACTGGCAGTTAAATCAGCTTTAACTAGTAAAGTTGAGGAAGGTAAATTAATCATAGTCGATGATTTTCAAATCACTGAACCAAAGACTAAAGAGATGGTAAAAGTTTTAAAAGACCTGAATTTGAAAGGAAAGAAAACTTTGATTATTCTTCCGGGCAAAGATGAAGTATTATACAAATCTGCCAGAAATATTCCCAATGTTAAGACTCTGGTTACCCAGGCTCTAAACATTTATGATCTATTAAATTACGAGTACATCGTGATGAGCAAAGATGCAGTTAAAGCTGTCGAGGAGGTGCTAGCATAATGAAAGATCCTCGCGATATTATTATTACTCCGCATATTTCTGAAAAGAGTATGAGAGTGATGGAAGAGACAAACACTTACACTTTCAAAGTTGCTTTAAAGGCTAATAAGACTGAGATCAAGAAAGCAATTGAAGAAATTTTTGGTGTCAAAGTACTAAAAGTCAACACTGCCAGAATGCCTGGTAAGACAAAGAGAATGGGTGTTCACGTAGGCACTACTCCCGAGTGGAAAAAAGCTATGGTGAAGCTAGCTCAGGGAGATAGAATTGAGATTTTTGAAGGTATTTAATGGTTTTAAGAAATTGAGTTTTAAAGGAGGGGAAAAAGATGGCGATTAAAAAGTTTAAGCCGACTACTCCGAGTCGGAGATTTATGACCGTTTCGACCTTTGAAGAGATTACCGCTGTTGAGCCGGAAAAGAGTTTAACTGCGCCTTTGAAGAAATCTGGTGGACGTAACTCTTACGGCCGGATTACCGTACGTCATCGCGGTGGTGGTCACAAACGTAGATATAGAATCATCGACTTTAAACGGGATAAAGATGGTGTTCCAGCTCGTGTTGCTACTATCGAGTATGATCCAAATCGTTCTGCAAGAATTGCATTATTGCATTATGTAGATGGTGAAAAGAGATACATCATTGCTCCTTATAAATTGAGTGTTGGCGATGAAGTAATGTCTGGCTCTGAGGCTGATATCAAAGTCGGTAATGCATTACCATTAACTAACATTCCTGTGGGTACTGTCATCCACAATATTGAGTTAAAGCCAGGTAAAGGTGCTCAAATGGCACGTTCTGCTGGTGCAATGGCTACTCTGGATGCTAAAGAAGGTAAATATGCGATTATTAAATTGCCTTCTGGGGAGACTCGAATGATAAGTCTGAAATGTAGAGCTACCATTGGTCAAGTGGGTAATTTAGATCATCAAAACATCACTATTGGTAAAGCAGGACGGAAAAGATGGTTGGGTATTCGACCAACTGTTCGCGGTACTGTTCAAAATCCAGTGGATCATCCGCATGGTGGTGGTGAAGGTAAGAACAAATCTTCTGGTCGTCACCCAGTTACTCCCTGGGGTAAACCGACTCTTGGCGCTAAGACCCGGAAGAAAGGTAAAGCTTCAGATAAGTTGATTATTCGTCGTAGAAATGCGTAAATTTATGAGAATTTACTAACTCAACTCTAGTTTGAGAGGAGGGTATAAACTTGGGTAGATCATTAAAAAAAGGCCCATTTTGTGAGCCAAAATTATTGAATAAAATTGATGCGTTGAACGAAAGTGGAAAAAAGCAGGTAATTAAAACTTGGTCTCGTGCCTCTACAATATTCCCTCAAATGGTTGGCCATACTATTGCTGTATATGATGGTAAAAAACATGTACCAGTTTATATTACAGAAGATATGGTTGGTCACAAGTTAGGTGAATTTGCTCCAACCAGGAAATTTAGAGGTCACGGATCACATACTGAACGTTCTACAGCCTTAAAGTAAGCAAGGGGGGTTAATGAATGGAAGCTAGAGCTATTGCTAAATATATCCGCGTCTCCCCTAGAAAAGCTCGTCTTGTGATGGATTTAGTGAGGGGCAAGGATGTGGGAACAGCTATAGGTATTTTGCGAAATACACCGAATAAAGCAGCCCGGATAATTGAGAAAGTACTCAATTCTGCAGTTGCTAATGCGGAAAATAACCATGATATGGTAGCAGAAGATCTATATGTTGCTAAAGGTTTTGTTGATGAAGGTCCGACGTTAAAACGTTTTAGAGCAAGATCAATGGGTATGGCTACCCGTATTAGAAAGAGAACAAGCCACGTTACAATCGTGGTTAGCGAAAGGGAGGGATAATTTTGGGTCAGAAGGTTAATCCCCATGGGTTAAGATTAGGTATCATTAAAGACTGGGATGCAAAATGGTATGCTGATAAAGATAAATTTGCAGATTTACTTCACGAAGACTTAAAGATTCGAAAGTATGTTAAACAAAGACTTTATGCTGCTGGTATTTCCAGATTGATTATCGAGCGTGCTGCAAACCGTATCAAGTTAGATATTCACACAGCTCGTCCTGGTATGGTAATCGGTCGTGGTGGTACTGAAGTTGATTCTTTACGTCAAGACTTAGAAGATATGAGTGGTAAAAAAGTTCAGATTAATGTTGTTGAAGTAAAACAACCTGAGTTAGATGCCCAATTAGTCGCTGAAAGTGTAGCAGAGCAACTAGAACGCAGAGTTTCTTTTCGGCGTGCAATGAAGCAAACAATGATTCGCTCAATGCGTTTGGGAGCTAAAGGTTTCAAAATTATGAGTAGTGGTCGTCTAGGCGGTGCTGAGATGTCACGTACAGAAGGTTATAGTAGAGGAAGTGTACCTCTTCATACTCTGCGTGCAGATATTGACTATGGTTTTGCTGAAGCCAATACAACTTATGGCAAAATCGGTGTAAAAGTTTGGATCAATAAAGGTGAAATTTTGCCTACACGTGAACAACAATAGTAGTAAGACTGGTTAGTGAAAGGAGGCCGAACAGCGATGTTGATCCCAAAGCGCGTTAAATATAGAAAGCAACAACGTGGCCGGATGAAGGGAAAGGCCCAGCGCGGTAACACAATCGATTTCGGCGAATATGGATTACAGGCATTGGAGCCCGCCTGGATTACCAATCGTCAAATCGAGGCTGCTCGTGTTGCGATGACACGTTATATTAAAAGAGGTGGTAAAGTCTGGATTAAGATTTTCCCGGACAAACCAGTAACTGCTAAACCTGCAGAGACCAGAATGGGTTCCGGTAAAGGTGCTCCGGAGTACTGGGTAGCTGTTGTGAAGCCAGGCCGAGTTATGTTTGAAATGGCTGGTGTTAGCGAAGATGTAGCCCGGGAAGCGATGCGTCTTGCATCTCATAAATTGCCCATTAAATGTAAGGTGGTAACCCGGGAAGAAATGGATGGTGAGGCAAATGAGAGCTGATAAACTTAGAGATTTAACCATGGATGAACTTGCAGTGCAGTTAAGAGAGCTGAAAGAAGAGCTTTTTAACTTGAGATTTCAGCATGCTACCGCACAATTAGATAATCCTCTACGGATTCGCGAAGTGCGTAGAACCATTGCCCGGGTTAAGACAATTATACGGGAAAAGGAATTAGGAATTAATGCTTAGAGCTAAGTTAAGACTCTTGTTGTATAGATAGGAAGGAGGTTCTGGAATATGGAGAACACTCGCGGTGACCGCAAAACTCGTGTAGGAGTTGTGGTCAGTGATAAGATGGATAAAACAGTAGTATTTGAAGTGGAAAGAAAAACTAAACATCCACTTTATAAGCGGGTCGTAAAGCGGAGCAAACGCTTTAAAGCTCACGATGAGAACAATGAGTGTCGTGTGGGCGATAAAATTAAGGTTATGGAGACCCGGCCTTTGAGTAAAGATAAACGGTGGAGAGTTATTGAGATTATTGAGCACGCTGAATAACTCCATTTCCTTGCATTTGAAAGGAGGGAAATCTAGATGATTCAACAAGAGAGTAGATTAAATGTTGCTGATAATAGTGGAGCAAAAGAACTCTTATGCATCAAAGTTCTTGGTGGCTCAAAACGCCGTTATGCAACGGTTGGTGATATCATCGTTTGCAGCGTAAAAGATGCAATTCCCAATGGTATGGTTAAAAAAGGTGAGATTGTTAACGCTGTAATAGTGAGAGTAAGAAAAGAATATAGACGTCCCGATGGCTCCTATATCCGCTTTGATGAAAACGCAGCGGTTATTATAGATAAAGCTAATAACCCTAGAGGAACTCGTATTTTTGGTCCAGTTGCTCGTGAGTTACGGGAGAGGAACTTTATGAAGATTATCTCTTTGGCACCAGAAGTATTATAATTTTCTATAGTTTTTGAAAGGAGGTTAATCGATGACTACTCCTAAACTGCATGTCAAAAAAGGTGATAGCGTAATTGTTATCGCTGGTAAAGATAAAGGCAAGAAGGGTAAAATTTTAAAAGTATTTCCTAAGGGAAATCGTGTAGTTGTGGAAGGTGTGAACATTGTTCATCGCCATACCAAACCTACTCAACAACTCCCACAGGGGGGAATTGTAGAGAACGAAGGGTCAATTCATGTTTCCAACGTGCAATTAGTTTGCCCGCGTTGCAACGAAGCTTCCCGAACTGGTAAGAAAGTTCTCGATGATGGTAAAAAAGTAAGATACTGCATTAATTGTGGTGAGGTTGTTGATAAGTAGTTGGTGAAAGGAGGTTACTGTAATGTCCGCTTTGAAGGAGATCTATCTGAATGAAACTGTTCCTGCATTAAGAGAAAAGTTTAAATACAATAACGTTATGCAGGTTCCTAAATTAGAGAAAGTTGTGATTAACATGGGCATTGGTGAAGCTAAGGATGATGCTAAAGTGTTGGATCACGCAGTTGAAGAAATGACATTAATCGCTGGTCAAAAACCAGTTATAACAAGAGCCAAGAAAGCGGTTTCTAACTTTAAAATTAGAGCTGGGATGCCTGTAGGTTGTAAAGTTACTTTACGTGGTGAGAGAATGTATGATTTTCTCTATAAGCTAATCAATATTGCTTTGCCACGGATTCGTGACTTCCGCGGCGTTTCTCCAAAAGCGTTTGATGGTCGTGGAAACTATACAGTAGGCTTACAAAACCAGACCGTATTCCCAGAGATTCTTCTGGATAAAATCGACAAAGTACGCGGTATGGACATCTGTATTGTTACTACTGCTAATACTGATGAAGAAGCTCGTGAACTCCTTGCTCTGTTAGGTATGCCTTTCAGAAAATAATATCCTAAGGAGGGAATAATGTGGCTAAGAAATCTATGATCAATAAGGCTAATCGTGAGCCAAAGTTTGAAACTAGACGAGTAAGAAGATGCAAAAGATGTGGACGCCCACGTAGTGTCCTGAGAAAATTTGAATTATGCCGTATCTGTTTCAGAGAATTAGCTCATAAAGGCCAGATCCCAGGTATTAAAAAGGCTAGTTGGTAATTTTTGAGAATTGGAAGGAGGTCAGAACAATATGGCAATGACTGATCCTATTGCTGATATGCTAACCAGAATCCGGAATGCAAATATGGTTCAAAAAGAGACTGTAGATCTTCCTGCTTCTAGAATTAAGGAAGAGATAGCTACTGTGCTTCGAAATGAAGGATTCATTAAGGATTATCAGCGGATAGCTGAAGGTCCTCAAGGCGTATTGCGGTTATATTTAAAATATGGTAAAGACGGACAGAAAGTGATTTCTGGCCTGAAACGTATTAGCAAACCAGGTTTACGGGTTTATGCTAAAAAGGATGAAATCCCTAAAGTTTTGGGCGGATTAGGTGTAGCGATTATATCCACTTCAAAAGGTATTATGGCTGATAAAACAGCTCGTAGTACTGGAATTGGTGGAGAAGTAATTTGCTATATCTGGTAATGATAAATTTAGATATATTTCAATGTAAATGGAGGTGTAAACAATGTCCAGAATAGGGCTTAAACCAATTGCTATTCCTGAAAAAGTCGAAGTTAAAATCGACGGTCCTGTTGTGAAAGTTAAGGGCCCTAAAGGGGAACTTATTCAAGAGTTTAGCCCCCGAATGACTATCTCCATCGTAGATAAAGAGATTAGTATCAGCCGACCATCTGACGCAAAGGGAGATAAATCTTTGCATGGATTAACTAGAAGTCTGCTTGCAAATATGATTCAAGGTGTAACAAAAGGTTTTGAAAAGAAATTAGAAATGGTAGGCGTTGGCTATCGTGCAAATATGAAAGGTAAGAGTCTGGAAATCGAGGCAGGTTATTCTCATCCTGTAGTTGTTGACCCGACTCCTGGTATCGAATTTGAGATCGAAGGTAAAGGTAAAGATCAAAAAATTGTTGTTCGTGGAATCGACAAACAAAGAGTTGGTCAAACCGCAGCTGAAATTCGGGGAATTCGTCCACCAGAACCTTATAAAGGTAAAGGTATTAAGTATGTTGACGAAGTTATTCGCCGTAAGGTTGGTAAAACAGGTTAAGGTTTAAATCTGTTGAAAGGTTTAATGGAAAGGAGTGAGTCATGGTGGATAAACGTGCTGCACGTTTTAGAAGACATCTTAGAGTGCGTAAAAATGTAACTGGGACTCCAGACAGACCACGCTTATGTGTTTATCGTAGTTTGAAGCATATGTATGCTCAAGTTATAGATGATGTTAAGGGAGTAACCTTAGTAGCTGTTTCTACTCTTGATCCACAAGTTCGTGACCAGGTAAAAAATGGTGGAAATACAGACGCCGCTAAGCTTATTGGTACGCTGATAGCTGAACAGTGTTTAGCAAATGGAATTGAAAATGTAGTATTTGATCGTGGTGGAAATCTTTATCACGGACGTGTAAAAGCTTTAGCTGAAGGTGCCCGTGATAAAGGACTGAAATTTTAACGAGGGGGAGGGAAATGGATGAAACTGATTGACCCTAACGAGTTAGAATTAACTGAACGCGTTGTAAATATAAATCGGGTCGCCAAAGTAGTTAAAGGTGGTCGGAGATTTAGCTTTAGTGCCTTAGTTGTAGTAGGGGACGGTAATGGCCATGTTGGTGTTGGTTTAGGTAAAGCTAATGAAGTGCCAGATGCCATTCGTAAGGGTGTTGACGATGCTAAAAAGAACTTGATTAAAGTTCCTATGGTTGGTACAACAATTCCTCATGAAATATTAGGTCGATATGGTGCAGGTTCTGTTCTTTTAAAACCTGCTTCAGAGGGTACTGGTGTTATTGCCGGTGGTCCTGTTCGTGCCGTCTTAGAATTAGTTGGTATTAGAGATATTTTAACTAAATCTTTGGGTTCCTCTAACTCCATGAATATGGTTAATGCAACACTTGCTGGTTTAAAAGAATTAAAATTGGCAGAAGAAGTTGCAGAATTAAGAGGCAAGTCTGTCGAAGAGATGTTAGGCTAAAAATAAGAGCCAGCTAAGGAGGTGTAAGGATGAGACTTCATGACTTAAAACCAGCAGAAGGTGCTAAAAAGGATCGGAAACGAGTTGGCCGCGGTGGTAAGCGAGGTTATACATCCGGTAAAGGTTCCAAAGGTCAGAAAGCTCGTTCTGGTGGTGGTGTTCGTCCAGGATTTGAGGGTGGTCAAACCCCATTATTCCGGAGATTGCCAAAACGTGGTTTTAACAATAGATGGGCAACCAAGTATGCTGAAGTTAATTTGAGAGCTTTAAATCGTTTTGATGCTGGTACCGAAGTAACTCCAGATCTTTTACTGGAGGTAGGCGTTATTGATAAACTCCTGGATGGAGTTAAAATTCTTGGGTCTGGTGAGTTAGAAAAGGCTCTAACTATCAAAGCTCACCGTTTCAGCAAGTCGGCTATTGAGAAGATAGAAGGGGCTGGCGGAAAGGCAGAGGTGATTTAACATGTTTGCGGCATTGGGTAATGCGTTGAAGGTTAAGGAGTTAAGAGGCAAAGTTTTTTTCGTGTTAGCGATGATTGTTGTTTACCGAATCGGTTCACACATACCCGTTCCTGGCGTAAATGTGAGCCAATTAACTAATTTAGCTCAGGGCGGTATCTTGGGATTTTTAGATATGTTTGCGGGTGGTGCGTTGAAAAGATTCACCATCTTTGCTATGAGTATCAGTCCTTATATTACCGCTTCCATTATTATTAATCTTCTGGGTGTAGTAATTCCTTATTTAGAAGAGTTGTCTAAACAAGGTCCAGAAGGTAGGAAGAAGATAGCTCAATATACCCGTTATGGCACTGTTGTATTGGCGATCATTCAAGGTATAGGGTTGACTTTTTGGATGAGTAATCCTAGTATAAATGCTGTTCCTGACCCAAGCTTTTTCAACCTATTTACAATCGTAATTACCCTGACAGCCGGTACAGCCTTTTTGATGTGGTTAGGTGAGCAGATCACTGATAAAGGAATCGGAAATGGTATTTCCATTATCATCTTCGCTTCTATCGTTTCCGGTTTTCCAACAGCTGTGCTTAGTACTTTTGATAAATTACGTGTAGGTGGTATCTCAATCTTGAATATATTGGTTTTTGCTGTATTAGCATTGGTTATTATTGCAGCAGTTATCTTTATTCAACAAGGTGAGAGAAGAATTCCTGTTCAATATTCAAAGCGGGTAGTTGGTCGTAGAGTATACGGTGGTCGTAATACTCATATTCCAATGAAGGTTAATCAAGCTGGCGTTATACCGGTAATCTTTGCATCATCAGTACTGATGTTTCCGGCAACAATTTTAAAATTTATGCCGTGGGACTGGGCACAAGGGTTAGCAAGTGCACTAGACCCATCAATTGCGGGTATCTGGTATTTGCTACTTTTCTCAGCTTTGATTATCGTATTTACTTTCTTCTATACAGCCATCACATTCAACCCCGCTGATGTTGCTGATAACTTGAAAAAATACGGGGGATTTATCCCTGGTTTACGTCCGGGTCGTCCAACTACTCAATATTTGGAAAGAGTGTTGTCCAGAATTACTTTATCTGGAGCAATTTTCTTAACATTAGTTGCGATTGTCCCGTATGTATTAAAGCCACTTACTGGAATGCAAGTTCAATTTGGTGGCACTTCCCTGCTGATCGTTACTGGTGTTGCGCTTGAAACTATGAAACAGATTGAATCGTATCTGTTGATGCGCCACTATGAAGGCTTTCTTAAGTAAACAATACAACCTTATTTGTAAGGACGAGTTTCTTAAAGGAGGGGGAAGTTATGCATTTTATATTAGTTGGTCTCCCTGGTGCAGGAAAAGGAACACAAGCGGTCAATTTGGTAGAAAAATATCAGATTCCACATATCTCTACTGGAGATATGTTTCGTGCTGCTTTGAAGAACGAAACTCCTCTGGGGCTTGAAGCCAGAAAATATATGGACCGTGGTGAGTTAGTGCCTGATGAAGTAACTATTGGGATTGTTCGTGAACGTTTGCAAGAGGATGATTGTACAAAGGGTTTTCTTCTTGATGGATTCCCACGAACAATCCCTCAGGCTGAGGCATTAGATGGAATCATAGACTCACTTAATCTTAACCTGGATGGAGTAATCAGTATTGAAGTTCCGGAAGCAGATCTTCTACAAAGATTATCTGGAAGACGAGTTTGTCGAAGTTGTGGTGCTGCTTTCCACATACTTTATAATCCACCTCATAAAGAGGGTGTATGTGATCAATGTGGAGGGGAATTGTATCAGCGAGACGATGACAAAGAAGAGGTCATCAAAAATAGATTAGATGTCAACCGTGAGAAGACACAAGTTTTAAAAGATTATTATAATCAAGCTGGGTTGCTAAGAGAAGTTGATGGTACTGGCGAATTTACAGAAGTGTTTAAACGAATCTGTCAAGTGATTGAGGGGAAATAGATGATTATTATAAAATCCGAACGCGAAATCGAATTAATGAAAACTGCAAATCGAATTGTTGCAGAAACCCATGCATTACTTGCGGAAAGAGTTAAACCTGGAATTACCACAATTGATATTGATCGGATTGCCGAAGAATATATTTTAAAATGTGGTGCGACTCCAGCATTTAAAGGGTATAATGGATTTCCTGCTACAGTTTGTATAGCAGTAAACGAGCAAGTTGTTCACGGTATCCCGGGTCAACGAATATTAAAGGATGGGGATATAATCGGTTTAGATATCGGTGCAGTTAAAAACGGTTACTATGGTGACGCCGCCCGAACATTGCCTGTGGGAGATGTAAGCCCAATAGCAAGAAAACTCATCGAGGTTACCAAAGATTCTCTTAATCAGGGAATTGCTCAGGCGAGAGTTGGTAATAGATTAACAGACATCTCACACGCGGTTCAACAATATGCCGAGTCTTACGGATTCTCTGTAGTCAGGCAATATGTTGGGCATGGAATCGGGAGAAAGATGCATGAGGCACCACAAGTTCCTAATTATGGTGTACCAGGTAGAGGTCCTCGGTTAAAGAAAGGGATGGCTTTAGCGATTGAACCAATGATTAATGTTGGTGGATGGGAAGTCAAAATACTCTCTGATCGCTGGACTGTTGTAACTGCCGACGGTTCCCTTTCTGCTCATTATGAGGATACCATTGCAATTACCGATGGAGACCCGATGATTCTTACACGTCTCTAAAGATTGTATATCAATGAGAAAATATGATATAATAAGTATATTGGGGTGATTTTTCTATGGACTCGAGCGCGTTTCAGCCTGGTCAAGTTGTTTCATCCAGAGCTGGTCGTGATCAGGGAAGATATTTTGTATTACTTGAAGTTGTCAGTGATTCATTGGTAAAAGTTGTAGATGGAGATTTGCGACGGATTGAAAAACCTAAGTTAAAAAATATAAAACATCTGGTTCCTCATAACAAAACAGTACTGTCTATAGCAGATAAGATAAAATCAGGGCAGCGGATTACCAATGAACAGGTTCGGCTAGCTTTGAGGGATACTTTGAGTGTGGAAACCTAAATAAGGAGGTTTGAAGACCGCATGTCAAAAGATGATGCCATTGAAGTTGAAGGTACAGTTATTGAACCGTTGCCAAATGCAATGTTTCGAGTTGAATTAGTCAATGGTCATAAAGTGTTAGCCCATGTTTCCGGCAAAATGAGAATGAACTTTATAAGAATTCTACCAGGAGATAAAGTAACTGTTGAACTGTCGCCATATGATTTGACCCGTGGCAGAATAACTTACCGTCATAAATAAAGTTCTCTTACAGAAGGAGGGTTCACAGTGAAAGTAAAACCATCTGTTAAGCCAATGTGTGATAAATGTAAAATTATCAGAAGAAAAGGCCGGGTTCTGGTTATTTGTGAGAACCCAAAGCATAAACAACGTCAAGGTTAATAAATTAGGAGGTGTGACAAGAGCATGGCAAGAATTGAAGGTGTCGATCTACCTCGCGACAAGCGAATTGAGTATGGTTTAACCTATATTTATGGTATCGGCTTATCCACTGCACAGAAGATTTTGGCATCCACAGGAATTAATCCTGATACTCGTGTGCGAGATTTGACCGAAGAAGAAGTAGGTCTGTTAAGAACTGAAATTAGCAAATATCCTGTGGAGGGTGAACTTCGTCGTGAAGTTCGTGCTAATATTAAGCGTTTGATGGACATTGGTTCTTACCGTGGTTACAGACACCGTAGAGGTTTACCTTTACGTGGTCAAAGAACTAGAACTAATGCACGTACACGTAAAGGCCCAGCTAAAACTGTTGGTGCAAAACGTGGTAAGTAATTTTATGGAAAAGGAGGGATAACCGATGGCAAAAGGGAAACGTAGAGTTCGTAAGAAGAAGGTAAAAAAGAATGTTGATAAAGGGCAAGCCCATATTCGCTCAACATTTAACAATACAATTATTACTTTAACAGATATGAACGGTAATGTTTTATCCTGGTCCAGTGGTGGAAATGTTGGTTACAAAGGTTCCCGGAAAAGTACTCCATTTGCTGCTCAGATGGCTGCAGAAACTGCTGCTAAATCTGCAATGGAACACGGTTTGAGGGAAGTTGAAGTGTATGTAAAAGGTCCTGGTGCAGGAAGAGAATCTGCTATCAGATCTTTACAGGCTGCCGGTTTGGAAGTCAGTCTGATTAAAGACGTAACTCCAATCCCCCACAACGGATGTCGGCCGCCAAAACGTCGTCGTGTTTAGTAGTATTTGTTTGATTTTGGTTTAGACCAAGATTTTTCTGGTAAGAATATTGATTAGTTATGTTGAATATCATTTAAGAGAATTTTGTAAACAATGGAGGTGTAGTCATTAATGGCACGCTATACAGGACCGGTATGTCGTCTTTGTCGTCGTGAAGGCGAAAAACTGTATTTAAAAGGTGAACGTTGCTATACTGATAAATGTGCTATCGTAAGACGTGCTTATGCTCCTGGTCAGCATGGTCAAAGTAGATCTAAGACCTCTGAGTATGGTCAGCAATTAAGAGAAAAGCAGAAAGTACGTCGTGTTTATGGTGTTCTGGAACGTCAATTTAGAAATTATTTTGAAATTGCTGAGAAAAAGACTGGTATTACCGGTGAAAACTTTTTGGCAATTTTGGAAAAACGTCTGGATAATGTAGTTTATAGATTAGGTTTTGCTGCTTCTCGTAATGAAGCAAGACAATTAATTCTCCATGGTCATATACGGGTTAACGGTGGCAAAGTTAATATTCCATCTTTCATGGTATCTGTCGGTGATACTATTGAGATTCGCGAGAAAAGCAAAAATATTCATCGGATGAAAGAGATTAAAGAGCAAAATGAGACTTATAAGTCTCCATCTTGGTTGGAATCCAATATAGCTAATCTCTCTGGTTCCGTTTTGGCAGAACCAAAACGAGAAGATATTGATATACCAATCGAAGAACACTTAATCGTTGAGTTTTACTCCAGATAATATTGATCTGATTGATTACCCTCAAAGATAGAAAAACACCATATGGGTAGTGATAAAGGAGGGTGTTAAGTTGATGATCGAAATTGAAAAGCCTCGCATAGAAAAAGTAGAGTGCACAAATACCTATGGTAAGTTTGTGATTAGCCCACTTGAGAGAGGATATGGTATAACTTTGGGTAATTCTTTACGAAGGATTCTGTTGTCTTCCCTTCCAGGAGCAGCGATTACCTATGTAAAGATTGATGGAGTACGCCATGAATTTACCTCAGTTCCAGGTGTTGTTGAAGATGTGACAGATATTATTCTTAACTTAAAAGGGTTAATTTTAAAGAACCACTCTGATGAGCCTCAGATTATTCGTTTAGATGTATCAGGTGAAGGTGAAGTTACTGGTAAAGATTTTAATACTACAGGTGATGTTGATGTCTTAAATCCAGATCATCTCATTGCCACACTTGATTCAGATGGTGAGTTACGTCTTGAGGCTACTGTAGAGCGAGGTAGAGGATATCTATCGGCTGAAGAAGTAAAGGAAGAAAGAGAACACATCATTGGGCTCATCCCAGTAGATGCAGCCTTTACACCAATCCGTCGTGTGAATTTTTCTGTAGAAGATACCCGGGTGGGTCAGGTCACTGACTATGATCGTTTAATAATCGAGGTATATACTAATGGTAGTATCGGACCAGACGAAGCAATTAGTCTGGGTGCTCGTATTCTCCAGGAACATTTAGCCCTCTTCATAAATCTTACTCAAGATGTGAGTAATGTTGAGATTATGATTGAAAAAGAGGAAGAAGAGAAAGATAAGATTATGGAAACTACCATTGAAGAATTGGAACTTTCAGTAAGATCTTCTAACTGTTTGAAGAGAGCGGGTATTAATACCGTGGAAGAATTGGTTCAGAAGAGTGAGGAAGATTTGATGAAGGTTCGTAATTTGGGCAGAAAATCACTAATGGAAATAAAAGAAAGACTCGCTGATTTAAATCTTAATATGAAAAAATCGGATTCGTAAAGGAGGGAAAGCTGATGAAGCGCAAGTTAGGCAGAGTCTCAGCTCACCGTCAAGCTATGCTTGCTAACCTGGTTACCTCTTTATTTAGACACGAGAGAGTAGAAACTACTTTAATGAAAGCAAAAGATGCTCGTTCTGTTGCAGAGAAATTGATAACTGCAGCTAAAAAAGGTGACCTTCATTCCCGTCGTAAAGTTATGCGCGTTATTAAAGATAAAGATGTTGTTGCAAAATTGTTTGACAACATTGGTCCACGTTTTTCTGAACGTCCAGGTGGATACACCCGGGTATTGAAATTAGATCCGCGCCGTGGAGATGCTGCTCCAATGGCTATTCTGGAGTTAGTAGAATAGTTTGGCAGTCAAATGCAGCCATTTGAAAGTGTAAGGCAGAAGTAAATGGCTGCCTTATTCTTTATTTTTTAAGATTAAAAAATTAGGTGATCTTTTATGAGTTTTATTGAAATTAGAAATGTTGAGTATAAATATGCAGAAGATATGGCTGCTCTGAAGGGTATCACTCTAAATATTCAGGAGGGAGAGTTTACCGTTATTATTGGGTCTAATGGCTCTGGTAAATCTACTTTGGCAAAACTTCTGAATGTTTTGTTAGTGCCTGATTCTGGTTCTATATTAGTAGATGGCATGGATTCTAAAGATCAAAACAATGTTTGGGAGATTAGACAACGAGTAGGAATGGTTTTTCAGAATCCTGATAATCAGTTAGTTGCTACCACAGTAGAAGAAGACGTTGCTTTTGGTCCCGAAAATCTTGGTATAGATCCGAAAGAAATTCGTAAAAGAGTTGATGATTCTTTGCGCCAAGTAGGGATGGATGGTTATCAAAAACATGCTCCCCATAATCTTTCTGGTGGTCAAAAGCAACGGATTGCTATTGCAGGAGTAATTGCAATGTTACCCAAATGTATTGTTTTAGATGAGCCAACAGCTATGCTTGACCCTCAGGGAAGGCGCGAAGTTATTGAAACCATTACTCGTTTAAATCATAATGAGGGGAAAACGATTATTCATATAACTCACTATATGGAAGAAGCAATAGGTGCTGACCGGGTGATTGTATTGGATAATGGAGAGGTTAAGATGATGGGGACTCCCGCTGAAGTATTTCAAGAGGTTGACAAACTAAAGTCATTTCAGTTAGATGTGCCGCCAATAACAGAATTGGCTTATGAATTAAGTCGTTCTGGATTAATAATACCTGGAGGTATTTTAACTGTTGAAGAGTTGGTGGAAAAATTATGCTAATTAAACTTGAAAATGTTAGCCATTTGTATGAAGACCAATCCACAGTGGCTGCATTAAAAGATATTAACTTAACAGTAAATCAAAACGAATTTATTGGATTGGTTGGTCATACTGGTTCTGGAAAATCAACTTTAATTCAGACTTTGAACGGTTTAATACGCCCTACCAGGGGAAAAATCTTTATTGAAAATGAAGAAATAACCAGTAAAGGATTTGATTTGAAGACGATTCGACGAAAGATTGGTTTGGTCTTTCAGTATCCAGAGCACCAACTTTTTGAAGAGACTGTAGAGAAGGATATAGCTTTTGGACCACGGAATTTAGGTTTATCAGCCAATCAGATAATAGACAGGGTTCATTGGGCTATGGATATGGTACAGATGGATTATGATGAATTTCGCCAACGTTCACCATTTCAGTTGAGTGGAGGACAGAAACGTAAAGTGGCTATCGCTGGAGTTTTGGCGATGAGGCCTCAAGTACTAATTCTGGATGAACCTTCAGCTGGATTGGATCCGATGGGACGGAATCAGTTGTTACAATTGTTGATTAGACTTAATAAAGAATATCAAATGACCATTATCTTGGTGTCACATCGGATGGAGGAAGTTGCTGAATTAGCAGATCGATTATTGGTTATGAATGAAGGCTATTTGGTTTTAGATGATTCGCCGCGCGAAGTTTTTCAAAATGTTAATCTTTTAGAAGAGATTGGATTAGGGATTCCGCAGGTTACACGATTGCTCTGGGAGATTAAAAAACGAGGGTATAATATTCGTACAGATCTCCTTACCTTAAAAGAAGTAAAGGAAGAGATAATCTCGTTTACAAGGGGTAGAGAGCTATGTTAAAAAGTGTTACTATAGGGCAATATATATATCGGGATTCTCTCATTCATCGATTAGATGCGCGGATAAAAATTTTGGCTACTCTTATAGTGATGATTGGTTTATTTATGGTCGATCGATTTATTGGTTTTGGTTTAGTAGCTGTATTTGTAGGTACTCTTATCTCTCTGGCTAAATTACCTTATAAAAGGGTTTTACGTGGATTAAAACCTATAATTTTCATAGCTATATTTACTTTTATTTTGCATCTATTTTTCACCCCAGGAGGGGAGTTGCTTTTTAAGATTGGGTTTTTAACTGTTTATGAAGATGGTCTTGTTACAGGTTTATTTATGGTAGTCAGGATTTTGCTCTTAATATTATTTACATCGTTATTAACACTAACTACATCACCTATTGAATTAACAGATGCTATCGAATATCTGCTTAAGCCATTTCAAAAAGTGGGGGTACCTGCGCATGAGTTGGCGATGATGATGACGATTGCTTTACGTTTCATTCCCACTTTGATGGAAGAGGCAGATAAGATTATGAAAGCTCAACAAGCTAGAGGAGCAGACTTTGAATCAGGTAGTTTGTTACGTAAGGCTAAAAGTCTTATTCCGTTATTAATACCGTTATTTATTAGTGCTTTTCGACGAGCTGATGACCTAGCTTTAGCGATGGAAGCAAGATGTTATCGGGGAGGAGAAAATCGTACCCGAATGAATCAACTAAAATATCGGGTCCATGATTTTATTGCATTTGGCTTAATAATAATTTTTACTGTGACATTAATTATTTTGTAGGGGATGATTAAGTGCGTTATTTTAAATGTATCGTAGAGTATGATGGTACTAGCTATAGCGGTTGGCAGAGACAAAAAAATACTCCACATACAATTCAAGAAAAGATTGAAAATGCACTTAGGATTATAGCAAAGGAGCAAATTCCTGTAATGGCTGCTAGCCGAACTGATGCTGGAGTACACGCATATGGTCAGGTTATTGGGTTTAAGATGAAGAGTGGTATTCCCTTAGAAAAGCTCTCTTTGGCTATGAATGGTTTACTTCCGACAGATATAAGAATTAAAGAAGCTAGGGAGGTTGACCAGGATTTTCATCCTCGTTTTCAGGCTATTGGTAAGATATACAATTATTATTTGGATAATAGAAATATTCAATCAGTTTTTCAAAGAAATTATGCTTACCATATACCTATAAAATTGGATATTAGTAATATGAAAAAAAGTAGTAAATACCTCATCGGAACTAATGATTTCTCATCTTTTCGGGCTTCAGGTTGTTCTGCTAAATCTCCAGTTCGTACTCTAAAAAGAATAGATGTCGAAAAAAAAGATGATTTTATTCGACTTGAATTCGAAGGTGATGGGTTTTTATATAACATGGTAAGGATATTGACTGGGACGTTAGTTTATGCTGGGATGAATAAATTTACATCACTAGATGTGAGGGATATTTTAGATGCTCAAGATCGTACTTTGGCAGGCCCAACTGTACCAGCTCATGGGTTATATTTAGTTAAAGTTTTTTATGGTGGAAAATGATATAAATTCCTTGACATGATGTACAATTTTGTATTACAATATATTTTGGAGTTTCGATAAATTACGTATGACCACTAGCCCCGGCGTATGCATTTTAGATACTCCGTTTAATTCGTAATTGTAAGGAGGGAAAATGATGAAGTCTTATATGGCTAAACCTCAAGATATCGAACGTAAATGGTATGTTGTTGATGCTACTGATCAACCATTAGGCCGCGTAGCTAGCGAGGTTGCTAAAGTTTTGCGTGGTAAGCATAAACCTACTTTTACCCCACATATGGATACTGGTGATTTTGTAATTGTAGTAAATGCTGAGAAGGTTAAACTTACCGGAAAGAAATGGGACAAAAAAATGTATTATCGTCACACTGGATATCCGGGTGGCTTGAAAGAGATGAATTATGACAAATTACGTGCAAAAGCTCCTGAGATGATTATTGAGCTTGCAGTCAAAGGTATGTTGCCTAAAAACACTTTAGGTCGTGCTCAATTGAAAAAACTGAAAGTTTATGCTGGATCTGAGCATCCACATCAAGCTCAGCAGCCTGAAGATTTGAAGTTCAATATTTAGTTTTCATAGATGATTACTTTGAGATCGAAAGGAGGAATACAAGTGGCTCAACAAGTACAATATCGTGGGACTGGGCGTAGAAAAACTTCTACTGCTCGTGTTCGTTTAGTACCTGGTGAAGGTAAGATTATCATTAATAATAGACCTGTTAATGAATATTTTGGTCGCAGTGTTTGTGAGCAGATCGTTAAAGCTCCTCTTGAAGCGACTGGTACTATTGGCAAATTTGACGTATTAGTAAACGTTAACGGGGGAGGCCAAACCGGTCAGGCTGGTGCTATTCGTCATGGTGTTGCCCGTGCTTTATTGGTGGTAGATAATGATTTTCGTCCAACTCTAAAGAATGCTGGTTTCTTAACTAGAGATCCGAGAATGAAAGAGCGTCGCAAGTACGGTTTGAAAAAAGCCCGGAAAGCTCCTCAGTTCTCCAAGCGTTAAAATATTTTTATTATATATTGCAAAAAAGCAGTATGATGTTCATGCTGCTTTTTTAATACAAAGAAGCTTAAAAAAATAATTTAGGCAAAATGATATTGTATTCTAAAATATAGGTGAAATATTTTAATTATAGTTTAGTTGTTTTTTTATAACTGCTCTATTAATCTATTTAGTTTAGAATTTTCAGTAAAATGATTTTGCATACTTAAAGATAAGATTTATGAATAAAAGTTTTCATATATTAAATAGTGAATCAATGTCGTGATATAATCAATATATAATTATGAAAAATGTTTAATTAGGTATGGTTATATTGATTACGGCAATAATAAAATAATAATTTATTATACTTGCCAAATAAGATGCTATTTGTTATCATAATTTTCGTCGCTAAAGTATGTGTTGTGTGGGAAAATACAAATGTATAAAATTGGGTATTGACTTTCTAAAACATCCTTGTTATTATAGGTTTTGTTGTTTTTAAAGGACAATTTTTTTCAAAACGGTGAAAGTGATCTTGACAAACATGTTAAATGATGATAATATATTGGATGTGTGTCGCAAGTTAGATGATATAATGACCTTTGAAAAGTGAATAGCAATCAGCCAAGTCTAAAGAAATTGACTCTGT
>JAENYK010000008.1:0-169468 GCA_016841825.1 Halothermothrix sp.
TATTATATCTTGATTTTAGGTCAGTTTAAATGTGGAAAGTATTTGACGCTTACGTTTGGGAGGGTTATTTGGTACAATTGGACAAACAACAAATATAAATGATGTTGCACCTATCTGTTATATTAATCAGAAGCAAGAATGTTTTTTTGTTGCCAATAGTCTAAATGATTTTATCCGGATGATTAAATTTGACGGTAATTGGAGAAAAAACATGATTCCTAACAGTGATATTGTATTTTATAAATCAAAAGCAGATGCACAAAACTGTCTAGAATTTTTAGAAATACATCCAAAACCCTCAAACGAGAGCGGTTAAATTCCAATTGGTTCCGCAGCTTATACTCCAGATTTTGATTGAGAAACCCCCAATGTATGATGTAATAAACATTGGCACGAAATTATGTAACAAAATCAAAATACCCCTTTGTTCTCATAGGCGATATTCGGTGTAATGTAATAGCTCAATTCTATTTTTAGCATCCTTTTTCATTTTTCCTAATACATATGGTACGTAAATACCTCCCAGGAAAAAAGCTGTGTAATCCTGATCAGGATTGCACAGCTCTGAGGGGGCTATTAAAGTCCATTACCAGTAAACTACTAATTTTTTTATGTTAACGACTTTAGAAAGAGATTTGTGCCTTCATTAAAGAGGACACTGTTTAGTCATTTATACTCCCACCTATAGAGACCGGGAGACTTCTCTTCTGAAATATCATTAAATATTGGAGTTAGTTATATCTTCGTTAATCGCTATATCTGCATAGCTTGTTTTTACTTTCAAAGTATACTCTCCACTGCCAGTTTTACCAGTAAGCTTGCGAATATGTTTTTCTTCAATCAACTTTAAGGAATCATCAGCAGTTACAATCTTGCCCAGATAGGTTTCTGCATCAATCTGATGGTTTAAAGCAGATGTGATAGATATTCCAATTTTTTCACCATCTATATTTACATCGTGTACATCATCTAAGGTAAGTGCGGAAACCTTATATGTACGTTGATTAATCGCTCGAATTTTAACTAGATCGGTTACAGTATTGATATTAAAATTAGTATCACTACTCTCCACAATCAGCTTTCCTTGAACATCTTCAACTGTCAGCTGCAAATCGGAATAGTTGCCTCTTATATTTCCCTGAATGTGGCTAAAAATTATCTCGCCATCTCTTCCATAATTGAAGATATCACCTTTGATATTTGCAAACTCAACCTTCCCTCCAAGATGACTAACCGTTATCTTGCCTTCAATATCAGTAACCTTGCTAAGCTTATCATTCTGACCACTTAATCCAAGAGTCAAATCTCCAGTAATCTTTGAAATCTCAGTCAAGCCAAAATTACGTGTTTTTACCTTGTTAGCAAAATTCTCTATTTGCACATAATCTGAACTCTCAATATCAAGTTTTAGATTTTTCGGAGCGGTAACTATATAGTCAACTCTCATTCCTTTAATCTCTTTTGGAAAAAATTCAAAATCATCTGTGTCAATCCTGATACTATCAAACCCCTTTTTGCTAACCAGCTGAAATTCATCCAAACAGTCTTCAGCTAGATTGACATCTTCAGTATATAGATAAACTCTGGCCTGTATCTTAATCTGGTCATCATCATTACCTGTGATAATTACACTTCCTGCAGGATTATACAGAATTAATTTTTCCCTATTACCGGGATCGACAACCATCTCTTTATGGTCAAAGACCTGGGTCATTATCTCAGTGTTAATCACGAGTCCGCTAAGTCCTGGCTGATCAATATAGTTCTCAAAAAAAGTAAACCCATTATTGAACATATCCACTACTGCCACTGGCAGAACTAGCACCAACACAATTATACATATCTGTTTACGTGTCATCTATCTCACCTCTTCTCTTAAACTTCTAAAACATTTTCTAGAACCCAGGATCCCAGAAAAAATATACCGGTTATGACAATTAATATTGCAAAAAAAGGAGCAGTTTCTAGGTAATTATTATGAATATAAAAATATCCATTGATATGACCCCAATTTTTCAGCAAAATGTCAGGTGTCCATCTCATGATATTGGTCAACCCTGCTGCCAGTCTAAATAATAACCAGTTACTTAGCAGGAAGACAAGACCACTAATTATCCCATTAAATCTTGTGAAAAGTTGACTAAGTAGATAAGAAAATTGAGTCAAAACATAATAAACCAGACTGATAAACCAATACAATAAATATACCAGAAAGAACATTTTACCAATTATGCCCAGACCAACACTCTGCGGAAAGGTCATCATTAACGACCAAATATATCTGTACGAAACTATATACACTCCTAATCCAGATAGCAGACTTAAAACTGTAAAAATCGACATTGCTGCCGCCAGCTTAGACAGAGAAAAATACCAACCGGGTACTGGCAACGATAAAACTGCATAGATTGTCTCATCTTTCCATTCACTCCTAAACGAGATGTAACCTTTAAGGATAAGATAAACTGGGAGTAACCCCAATGGAATAAAGGACAGTCCAAAAATTAACTCAGTATGCCAATTAAATTTTTGCACACACAAAAACAGAAACCATCCAATTGACAAAACTCCATAAATCGCAGCTATATTAGTCGATTCTCTCAATTCTTTAATATACAATCTACAAAACTCTCTCATTCAAATACCTCCTTAATCAGTTCATTAATCGATGTTCCATACTGAGATCTTAAATCATCTGCTTCTGCAAAAGTTTTGATCTTACCATACTCTAACAAAATTACATAATCAAATATCTGTTCCGCCTGTAATACATCATGGGTCGAAATGATTAAGGTCTGATCTTCAAAATCATACTTAGCAGTTAGAGCATCCATAATCCGTCCTCTAGACTGTGGATCAATTCCAGAGAACGGTTCATCAAGCAAGATAATCGAAGCTTTACGGGCCAGACTGATAATTAGCTTAAGTCGTGCTTTCATACCTTTTGAAAGATGTTTCACTTTAGTTTGTGTTTTGAGATTCATAAAACCTACCAATTCAATAGCTAATTCCTGATTCCAATCAGAATAGAAATCCCCCCAAAATTTTAAAGTCTCCTGAATGGTCATCCAGTTATATAGATGATTAATCTCAGGCAAAAAAGAGATCTCTTTTTTAGATTTACGGGTAACTGGTTGACCTAAAACTTCTAAACTTCCACTGGTCGGTCTCACCAAACCTGCAATTAACTTTAAAAATGTAGATTTGCCACTACCATTAGGACCCAATAATCCAATTATTGATCCTTTTGGCAGTTCTAAACTTATGTTATCTAACGCTTTAACTCCGGGATAAATCTTTGATAAACCCTGTGCTTTGATCGCAACTTGAATCATCTTTGAATCACCTCATTCTCATATTTACTTACTCCATCTTTTACTAATTGAATAATCTCCTGACCTCCGATACCTAAAGAGATCATCTCACCAATAAATCTATCAATGGTTCCCTGTGCCATCTCCTGACGAATCTTCAAAACAATACTTTGATCATCAGTCAAGTATGTACCCATTCCCCGAACTGTTTTCACAAATCCCACTCCTTCCATTTCGCGATATGCCCGCTGGATAGTGTTGTGATTCACCTGGAGATCTTTCGCTAGATCCCGCTGTGAAGGCAGTTTGCTACCTGGCTTTAACTCTCCACGTACCAAAGACCTCTTAATCTCTGCAATTACTTGTTCATAAATTGGCTTTGAGATGTCAAAATTAATCTGCATCGTCCTCCTCCTTTCCTATGCCATTCTTTATCATTTTTGACTTATGCTTATATATATTAGTATAGTGCACTATTAGACTAGTGCACTATTATTATACTCCACTGTTAAGAGTTTTGTCAAGGAAATATTTTAAAAAAGTAATAGCTCTTTTTAATGAACAAAAATTAGGTAGAGCATGATAGTTAAAAATAGATACAGCGATATCTCTTTGATACCGCTGTATCCTTACAAAAGACAACTTATTTTGTTTAGTTTCATTTTATGTCAATATGCGTTTTCTCTATGTTTGCCAGTAATAAGATACATTAAAAACCATACAATACAATGAGCAAACAAGACAATAATATAGAGTCCAATATTTTGAATGTGACCATTTAGCAAATCCATAAATCCATAAAAAGTTATACTTGAAGGAAACACATACGATAAGGTATGCAGTATACTACTCGCAGAAACTGCCAAATAAAATAAAACAGGCGGCGCAAGGAATAATATCATTATAATTTTGATGTATACAATACCTATCATAAGGCCGCTCGAAAAACGACCAATAAATAGTCCAGCCATAGCCGAAATAAATGCAGATAGTACAATTAAAATCAGGAATAAAAATATGGCTTTGATTTCTAAGCGTATACAAACACAAGCAGTTAAAATAGTTGATAACACTCCACCGACAAACCCTAAAGTAATTTTTTGAATCAAATAGCTTTTCTTCGTCATAGGCAACACTTTATTAATAAGTGCTATACCATCCTCTTTTTCGCTGATTATGCTCATAGCGTTGAATGTGCACCCCATAAACAAAGCGGTAACCATTGTTATTACTATTAACAGTGACTTCAAAAAATCATTGTTATTTTCTGTTGGGTAAATCGTCACTTTGACATTAGAAACCATTTTGTCCTTCATATAGAGTTGTGGGAGCGTATTCCCAATGACTGCATATAATTGCAGTTCGTCGCCAGATAGCACTGTTTTAATCCCGTTACTATCATTCAGTACACCAATCAGATGAGTTGCAGGGTTGTTTACAGCAGTTTTCAACATATTCATATCCTTAAATACCAATATTTTTCCATAACTTCGCAACCATTCAACATCATTAGCAGAAAGGTTATTTTCAATTATGCCAAAGGATGTTTCACTGATTGATGTAAAACTAGCGTCTGATAACGAACTAACTGCCAAACCCACAATGATAGGAAGCAAAAAAGAAAGAATACACATTTTATCCCGACGTATATTTTTGAGTTGATATTTTAAGCCTCTCACGTTATCCCTCCTTTGCCATTTCACGGATAAGTGCCCGGTAGACAATCAGGAATAATAGCATTATTGCTACTGCAGATACAATATAATAGACGATTCTAACGGATGGGGTAGCAAAATATGCATTTTTCATTCCCATAAACAGGTGATACATAGGGTGATAATTTATCCAAACCCAATCAATACCAGTTTGTCCCGCAAGAAAAACAGGTGTAGAAATGAATATCGCCAGCACAAGATAGAGTAAAGAAAATTGCTTAAAATCTGGCAACCGAACGGCACAGAAAAACCCTACCAATACCATAATCATAGACAGTATTCCGGATTGAAGCAAAACATCAGGCAGGACACTTATACCATCAAAAAACCCAAGATTTATAATGGTAATCAAACATGCAAACAACAGATCTACTAACAAGAACAATATCAATTTTGATAGAATAAAAGCTGTTTTGCTAATTGGAATTATGCCATGTACGCGAATAACTCCCATCTGCTTTTCCTTGAATAACGTGGAAGCCAATCCTAAAAATCCAACAGCTGCTAACTCAAAAAATAAAAATTCACATGTGATTTCTCTACGATTTTTCATTTCTCTGTTGTTTTCACCAACTATTTCTGCCATACTGCTATCATCAGACGATAATAACATTAAAGCGTAAGCCGCCCGGTATCTGTCTATACTTTCTATTTTAGAGGTAATCATAACAATTTCCGGCTCTCCGCCGGAAACGTCAATACCAACAGAATACCCGTCCGCACATACCGTTTGAAGTTCGCTAATACTGCTAACCTGTATTACATCAGAGGAAACTTCACTTTCCGTTCCCAGAGGGTCATAGAGATAAACGGGATAGATGTCCTGGTCTAAATTGGCATAAAAAAAGTTTATATAACAGGAATATAGAATAAGGGAACCAAAGACAAGCAAAAGAAATTTGCTTGACAACATCAATTTGAAATCCTTTCTTAACAGGGAAAGGAACCCGTGTCTCATTACGATAACCCCCTCCCTATATATTGAATAAATATATCTTCTAAAGTCGGTTCTTTAGAATGAATACTTATAATTTCATCATGTGCGAATGGAATACCGGCTTTTAGTTCCTGCATTTCAAGCGTAATGGTACTGCGTTTTCTCTGATAAAGATAATCTATTTCCACTTCATGGTTACTGTTTTTTTCTTTGAGTTTTTTAGGTGCGTCTACTGCCTTTATTTCGCCATCTGCAATAAAAGCTACTCTGTCACATAACAAATCAGCATCCATCATATTATGAGTAGTCAAGAAAATAGTAGTACCTTTTTCACGCTCTTGACCGATAATATCGCGGAACAACACCGCACCAGTTGGATCAAGCCCACTTGTCGGTTCATCCAAAAATAAAAACTGTGGATTGTTGATAAGCGCACGTGCCATGCTAACCCTTTGCCGCATACCTTTAGAATATGAGGAAACGGGTTTTTTAATATAGTCTTTTTTGAATTCCAATACTTCAAGCAGTTCATAAACATCACGCCGCTGTTCAGGCGGATAGAATGACGCAAAATAATTTAGGTTATCAAGTGCACTCAAATTGGTATACAGATATGGGAACTCGAACAATACACCAATTTTCTCATACAATTCTTTTGATTTATTGTCTAGAACTTGATTAAAGAGATGTACCTCACCACCATAGCCCTGAAGGATACCGGTCAAGATTTTTTGTGTCGTAGATTTACCGGAACCATTTGGTCCTAAAAAACCGAAAATTTCACCACTAAAAACGGAAAAGGTCAGGCCATGCAAGATCTGTTTGTTTTTCTCATAAGAGAACGTCAAGTTGTGTACCTCAATCACCTCTCGTCACCCCATTTGTCCTTACTGTTTGCTTTCTTTTCTCGCTGTCTATTCCCCCACCACTTTAGAAACTTGATTTTGAAAGGAAAAGAAAGAGCCAAGATTACGCCGGCTACCAGCCACCAATACCAAGCTAATCCTAAAAACATATCAGTAACCTCCTTTTTTTATAGATTAAAAAAATGTATTGAAATCGAGGTGTGGTGGCTGTGAAATCGAAGTGAAATAAAAACCGCCTTGCTCCAGAGATTCATGAGAAAGGCGGTTTATTTAACTTGTATCTACGATATTATGGGAAACTCAAAATAAAACTCCACTCCATTATGCAGATTAAGCACTCCATAGTCAACTTTGTACATCGAGAGGATTTGCGCGACGATTGCAAGTCCTAAGCCAGAACTGCTACTACTCTGTGAGTTTTCTCCACGATAAAACTTTGTCCAAATTTTAGAAAAATCCTTTTTAGCTATCGGTTCCCCTTGATTAAAAACTGCAAACCGCAGCTTGTTTGTATCATGGACTATTGTTAATCTGAGTTTCCCAGTATCACTAACATGATTCTTAGCATTTTCTATTAAATTTTCAAGAACCTGTTCTATGCGGTGCTTATCCGCCAGGATAAATAATTTTTCATCAGGCAATTCATAGTTAAAATAATAATTAGTGTTTGCTGTATCAATAAGTAAACGACCGGCTACTGTTTCTGCCAATTCAACAATATCAAATCGTTCTGAGGATAGTTTGACAGCTCCCGCTTCCAATGCAGATAAATCTAAGAGGGATACAATCAAATTGTTCATACGCCTTGTTGCGAAAATGATTTCAGTAAGATACTGCTGTTTTTTGGTTTCAATCGTTTCATCTTTTAATTCCTCTGTATATGCCTGGATAATACCAAGAGGTGTTTTCATTTCATGTGATAAACTATCTATAAGTTCTTTTCTTTGAGTTAGTAATATACGTTCCCGTGCAACATCTTTTTCAAGCTGTGTATTTGCTATTTCTAAATTTTCAAGCGTTTCTTGAAGATTTGCAAACATTAAATTCAAATTTTTTGAAAGTTTTCCAAATTCATCACTAGTTTGTAGATCACAATGAGCGGTAAAATCTAGTTTCGCCATTCTTTCCGCCGTATCATTTATATCGTTTAGAGGTTTTGATATGAGACGCCCAAGCAAAATATCTACACCAAGTACAACAATCACCATTAACGCAAACCATACCCAAAATGTAATGTTATTCGTAGTAGGTAGTTCAGATGTAAATACATAAAACAAAATAAGGACAACACCGAGTATTTTTGAGAGCAAGAGAACCTTTTTTCTAACTGTGTTAATTCCAAATATCTTAAACATTTCATTCTTCTTCATAATCATCCCTCAAATTTATAGCCTGAACGGATAAGCGTGACGATATGTCGTCCCTCAACTCCCAACTTCTGGCGTAGTGTTTTTATGTGAGTATCAACTGTCCGGGTATTGCCTTCAAAATCATAACCCCAAATACGGTTTAATAGCTGCTCCCTCGAAAAAACTTGAGTTTTATTTTGCATAAAAAACCGAAGCAATTCATATTCTTTATGAGTTAGTTCAATGTTATTGCCGCATACGGTTACGGTATGTGAAGATATATTTAAAATAATTTCTCCTACCTTCAGCGTGTTGTGCAAAGCAGTATCTGCTGTACGACGGAGCAGTACATTTACTTTTGCCAATAACACTTTGGGGCTAAATGGTTTTGTCATGTAATCGTCCGCACCATAATCATAGCCTTTTAATTTATCATCTTCATCACCTTTAGCTGTAAGAAATACAATGGGAAAATTATACATTTCCCTAGCCAATTTACAAACAGAATAGCCGTCTAGATGGGGCATCATAATATCTAAAATTGCTAAATCAACGGGAGTATTCTTTATTATTGTTAACGCGTCAATTCCGTCTTCTGCCGTAACACAAAAATGACCGTCGCGTTTCATACAATCCACAATAATATCCTGCATACTTTTTTCATCTTCTGCAACTAAGATAACTGACATAAATTACACCTCCCAATTTTACTTATATCGCCCATCTTTTGGCATCCGTCACCTATGACTAACCACACCAGGAATACAGTTTTCCTCCCAAGGTTTTTATATGCACCGTTTTAAAATATCCCATTTTTTGTTTCACTTTATATTATATACAGCAGACCGAATAATAGCAAGGATATTTATGCTTTTTATGTATAAGAATTATCTAGTCATATCTAAAAGGAAAGGTAAACAGTAAAATATATTAAAGTGAAGTGGTCCACAGAAGTATTAACAATAAAGGATTTTATTCAAGTTTATACATCTGGACATTCTGTGAAGAAAATATACAAACTACTGTCTTATTATAAAAGTTTATCAGACGTTTTACAAGGTATTCATCAACAAAAATAAAACCAGGAAGCTGCTCTTCCCGGTTTTATCTAATATAACTATTTATCTTTTTTGCTAACTACTCATCGGTTGAATCTAGTTATCCAGTTTAATTTTGCCAGTCCACTGTAATATTACCTGTACCTGATGTTGGTACTGTATAAGTATGATTATTACCACCTTCCCAGACAACATTACCATTACTATCAATTTTTAAGAATTTGAATTGAATAGTCTGTCCAGCAGGAACACTGGCCACCGTATACCATTCTGGATAGTTAGGACACAGGAATGGGCCCCAGATTTGATCTGTATCTGTGCTCCAATTTCCCAACTCCTGAACACTACCAGTCAGATAAATATTCTGTCCCCAACTGGTTGATGCATTTCTTACGGTAAAGACAACCGGGATCTGTTTAGCACTCAACACTTCGTAATCAATAGTATTACTAGTACCAGCTGAAGTGACAACACTAACAGGAACAACACCACTACTAACAGCCGGAACAGTTAACTTAATTTCATTAGCCGACCAGGAGTTTATTGCTGCCCTGGTTGCACCAAAATATACGTTACCACTGGACCCAAAACCTTCTCCAGCCAAAGTTACTTTATTACCTGCCCGTCCAAGAACAGGACCAATATTACCAATATGTGGTGTACTGGCAGTAGCTTTATATGACCAGACTGAGACACTATTAGCAGGTAAAGTAAAGTTAGTTACAGCACCATTACTGCTCACAGAGATCGCCAGACCATTCAACAGACCACCTAATTCGTCACTATATGTACCTTGCGGCAATGCAGTATATAAACCGGTTATTGAGCGATTGGAGCTTTTGTTAATAGCTACTAATACTACATTATCGTAGAATTTACGTTCAAAGATATACACATTGCTATTCATCCATCTTTGATACATGTCTCCATATTTCAAAGCGGGGTTGCTCTTACGTAAGTCACTCAAATCTTTGATCAGTCGATATGCTGTAGTTGTCTGATCCCAACTGTTCATCATCGGGCGATTCCAGGGATCACCACCACCGTCAGTGTCATCATGTAAATACTGTTCAGTACCATAGTATACCAACGGGATACCCCTGCACGTTAAAACAAATGCCAGAGCTTGATGTAATCTTGTGTTATTGTTATTAATAGTCAAAAAACGTGCCATATCATGATTATCGATAAATACAGGTAAATCATTTTTCCATTTATAATCTTGACCGGTTTTAATTACTGCATCATCCAAAACTGAAAAATTTGCATTATAACCAAAGACATCCCGAATGGCCTTATTCAAATAAAAATCTAAAGGAGCAATTCCTGTATTGTTAGCAAATTTCACATTATCATCATATAGTGGATCAGAATACCCACCCAAATACCATTCACCAGTCATATAAACGTCTTTGGCTCGAAAGATATGGTCTGTCAAACTGAGCTGCCATCCCATAGTCATATGCTTGATTGCATCAATTCGAAAACCATCTACTCCATGGTTTACCATGTCACTGGCTGCTTCTTTCATATAAGAATCAATGGTAGCATGTTCTTGAGCTAAGTCAGCTAAATCAGCCAGATTTTTATACTGGGTCTCATATCTGTCATCCCAATTGGTTATTCCGCCATTATGATGCCAATAACCGTGTGAATCATAATAGGCATCATCCCAGAGAGTCCCATTATAATATAATGCTCCTCTCTCTGCAAAATTAGGATCAGTAATATCTACTGGACTGGTATGATTGGGAGCGAAATCGATAAGTACTTTGATACCATTATAGTGTGCTGCGGTGATCATCTCATCGAAATCTGTCCAGGTTCCAAAATGTTCATCAATCTTTTTAAAATCTCTCGCCCAATACCCATGATATCCAGCATTAGCAGTACCATTATAATAAGCAGCCACATCAATATTGTCATGAACAGGGGTAATCCAGAGGACAGTTACTCCCATATTCTTCAAATAAGTCATCTTCTGTGTAATTCCATCCAGATCTCCACCCCAATATAGTTTCCAATTTGACTTACTGGAATCATATAATCCTGGAGCTTTGGCTGGATTGTTATTGCCAGTGTTCCCATCATAGAAACGATCAACCATAATCTGATAGACTACCTCACCCTGTAAATCTAGAGCATAAGCTACAGTTGTTAGAAGAAACAACATGACCAATGTTAAGATTACACTATACCTCTTTTTCACTAATATGCACCTCCCAAAATTTTACCTTTACCCAAAGATAACTCTCCAAACAGATTGGATTGAACATAGATCACCTCCCCTTTTAATTTTTGTATATTATTGTAATTCAAACGTTTGAACAACCACTATAACTATTATAATACTTTTTATATAATTTTTCCAGAGTACTTCAGGACTAAAATTAACTTTTATAATCTATTAGTTACTGCATTTGAAAAGTTTACTACTCTGACAGATTTCTCAGATACTTAAAATCAAAAAGCAAGAGCCATCCTGAATAGAAAGGATGGCTCTTTATAGCAAATACTAGTTAATCTTAACTATCATATTGACAGAAGGTAGCATTTAAAAACTGAAGGCATAAAAAACATTAATTAGTCCTTCACCTTCAATAAACCTCCTGTAAGTTCCACCGATAAGTTCATAACTGGTTAGTAGTAACTTATTCTTAATCTGCTGAGGTACTAAAGTAGGATCACTTTGAATAAGTTGAGCCACAACCCCAGAAACAATAGCTGTAGATGCAGAACTACCAGTTCCGGTAACATAACCACCAATTCCACGGGCGGTAATATTAACTCCAGGTGCTACCACGTCAGGTTTAACATAATAGTCAAAAAGTGTTGGACCAAGCTGATTATTAGTAAGTAATATATCATCAAGAACGGTAATTGTTCCACGATCATCAGAAGTAGCAACCGTAATGATATCTCTCAATCTACCGGGGCTGGGGATAGGGTAGGAACTACCGGCAGCAGCAACAACCACTATTCCTCTATCCCATGCCTCCTGACACATCATGCACATAGGATCATAAGTTGGAGGTTGAGTAACCGTTCCACCTAAAGACATATTAAGTACGTCTGCTCCATTTAAGATCGCCCATTCCATTCCACTTAAGATATCATTTAGACTACCACTTCCATGTCTATCTAATACTTTGGCACCCATTAGGTATGCTTGATATGCAGGTGCGACCACCGCCCCATTACCAGCTGCACAACCTGCAACATATGTACCATGACCATTATCGTCATATGGGTAAGATGTTCCGTTAATGTAATCTATCCAACTAACAATTCTTTGTTGAAAATCAGGTTCAGCATTAATACCTGTATCAATAATTGCAATAGTTACACCACTTCCAGTATAACCACCAATAGCCCACAGTCTATCAGCTCCAATGGCCGGGACAGCTATATCTAACATAGCCTTGAATTCTTTGTTCCAGGTCAGAGAGATTACATTCTCTTCTTTATTAGCAAAATCTAGAATCTTTTTGCCAGGCAACTTAGCAAAACATGCATTAATCACCTTGAATCCATCCATAATCTCTCCATCGTAAACTTTGAGATCAGGAAACGGTTTGTTTGGCAGCATGGTGATAATTACATCATAACTTTTATCTGGATCATTATCAATTCTCGTTAGCAGATCAGGATCAATATTTGCTGCTGCACTTACCATTCCACTCATCACAAATATTAAGAACAGAATAAACAAAATTTTCTTCATATAACTCAACTCCCTCGTTTATTTCTCCCCATTATCCTCCTATCTGCCAAAAATAAAAGATCACCGCCTTTCAGTTATTTCTATCATTAATATTAATTTCAGATATTATACTATAATTATAGTATACGGTATTTCATTAGTAAATCCTCCCCATATTGTTCACTACTTTCCGACATTAATTTTGCTTTCTCAAAAAATAAGCCCTGACATTAATCAGGGCTAAACTTTTATCACCATCGAACTCCAACAGGCTACTGGACTATTATTCATCAACAGTACATAGTCACCATTCTTAATCTCGCCTTTCTGCAGACCTGTCTGCAAATTCAAAAGAATATCGATAGAACCTAGATGTCCATATTTTTTACAGTTATCATAACAGATCTGGGCAAATTTAAGTTTTAAAGCATCTTCATTGAACTTAAAAGCCGAAATAGAAAGATTTTGCATAATATAGGCGTCTATCCCGACCAGATGATTCTCCTCAATGATTTCCTGATTCATCTGGGAGAAATTATTCCTACTGGCAATTGAAAGCTCAAACTTATATCTTGGGCTTGTACAGATCTCTTTATACTCATGACCCAACATATGCTTATAATCAATTTTATATAGATCCCAAAACTTTCCATCAGTTCTAGTCTTAATATCCACTATCTGTAGTCTGTCTGTTCTACCCACAACCACACCCATACCGGCATCACCAATTACCGTAGTCGCTTCCCGATACCGTTCTGTTCCAAAAGGTTTGCTTCCCGCACAGATAAGAATATTTTCTATTCCATCATTAAGTTTGAGTTGATTACAGGCAATCTGTAGAGCAGTGTTAATATTGGCACAACCATTATCTGTGATGGTAAAGGCCAGAGCCTGTTTCGCCCCTAATCTTTCCTGAACTCTGGTGGCTTCAGAACTCATTAGATAGGCCGGGGAACGACTTTGCAGAAAGATAATCATCTGAAGATCAAAGGCTTCAATTCCCGCAGTGGTTAGAGCTTTTTCAGAAGCTTCAGCAGCCAGATCAATACTATCAGCATCTTCAATTATTGACACTGTATCTAATTCTAAACTGGAGTATATCTGCTCTCCCTGTGGGGAGAGATTTTGCACTTCATCAAGATCTTTTACCAGATAAAGTTTTTCAGGTAAAATGAATTCCATTGATTTTATCCCAATCATGATTCCCTCCTGGTGTAATATTTTTTGATCCCATATCCTGCAATTATCTCTTGCTGAACCTGAGAAGTTCCTTCAATAATCTCCAAGATTTTAGCTTCCCGAAAATAGCGTTCAACTGGATATTTGTTATAACAGCCATTACCTCCGTGTACCTGAACTGCATCTATGGTTATATCCATCGCAATTTTTGAAGCATAGTATTTGGCCAGAGAAGTCTCAATAATTGCTTCGGGATCACCATTTTTCCTCAATTCACCTGCCCTGAGACAAAGGGATCTGGCAGCATGTGTTTTGGTCACAGCATCTGCAATCATTCCCTGAATGAATTGATATGTACGCAATTTTTTACCAAATTGAGAACGTTGTCGTGAATAACTGACCATAGCCTCTAAAGCCGCCTGGGCAAGACTGACCCCACTCCAGGCAATACTGTATCGTCCATGATCCAATGCTGTATTAACTACATAAGTAAATCCGGCTCCCAGACGACCAAGAATATTAGCTTCAGGAACAACCACATTATTTAATTCAATCTCTGCAATATGTGATGCTTTGCCTGCAAGCAATCCCGGAATAGGACTGGTATTCAGTCCTTTACGCTCTCGTTCGACGATAAAAGCAGTTACCTTCCCCTCATTACTGGCGATCAATACAAAAAAATCAGCAATATCCCCAAAAGAGATCCACTTCTTTCGACCATTAATGATATAGTTAGAACCATCTTTAACATAAGTCGTCTGGACACTTTTGGCATCGGTACCCACATCTGGTTCAGTAAGAGCAAAAGCACCAATTTTCTTCCCTTGAACCATCTGGGGAATCCAGTATTCTACCTGTTCTCTTGTTCCCCATTTCAGAATACATTCACCAGCTAGTGAGACATGAACTGTAATTAAACCTCTGGTATTGCTATCACCTTTACCAATCTCTTCTGTAAACAGCCCATAAGTGATTGGATCCAGTTCTAGACCACCATATTTCTTTGGAAAAGTAGCACCCAGATATCCTCTAGCTGCCATCTTTTGAATTAAATCTTTAGGCAAAGCCTGCTGTTCTTCAAAATGAGTAGCAAAAGGTCGGACTTCTTCTTCAACAAAGGCTCTGACATCCTGAATAATTTGCTCCTGCTCAACAGTTAATGAGATATTCATCTCCTAATCCCCCTCATCATGCAACTTTACTATTGATAAAATTAGTAATGTTATCAACAGTACTAAAATTATCTAAAACTAAATCATCATTGGCTACCTGAATGGCAAACTCTCTCTCAATAAAAGTAACTAACTTTAAAGCAAACATCGAGTCAACAAATCCGAGTTCGAAAATATTGTCATCATCAGCAAAAACCGCCTCATCATCGTAAATAGTCATATTCTCCTCAATAAAATTTCTAATTTTACCTTTCAGCTCCATAACATTCCTCTCCTTTTGTTATTAGTTAGTATTAAGAGACTTTGATTCTCTCATCTTTTTCAGCTGAGATAATTTTGATATCAATATATTTGGGAAACGGTTGAATTACCGATAGATCATTCTCCATTAAGATACTACCATCTTCCCTGGTGTCTACTTCTTTAAAATTGGCAAACTTGTATGTAATATACATCATCCGATTCCGGTCTGTAGGAACAAAATCAGCAAAAAAACGTACATTGGCTGTTTTAGCTTCCTGAAGAAGATGTGTCATCACTACGGTTCCCACACCTCTTGACATTACTCGACAAGACATTAACAATAAATGTAGATGCCAGTGATCGTCAAATATCTCGTACAGAGCCAATCCAATTTTTCCATAAGAACCATATTTGTCAGTCAACTCACAGACCAACAGTTTGTAACGATCTGACTGACGAAATGTATTTAGTTCATCATAACTAAATGTTCTGCCTGTCGCATTTAATTGATTGGTTCTGACGGTCAATTCTTCAGCTCTCTGCAAATCCTCTTCCTGGGCTTCAGAGATGATAAATTTCATCTCCAGAGTAGCTAAGAACTCCTCTTTCGGACCTTCATAGGACTTTTCTTCAACCTTGCGCTGCAGATCTTCCAGATACATTGATCTCCGACGTTGTGAATCTTGAGTTATGTATTTAGGGTTTAGTCTTGAATGGGTTAACAGCTCTTGATAATTCACAGCATCCCAAACCGTAATGTCTTCATGAACCGATGATACCTCTTCACGCTCAAATGCCTGATCATCAATGAAGAGAATAGTATCCATTCCAATATTCAAATTCTCTTTAATATTCGCCAATGATGAGGATTTGGCATTCCAGTTGATCTCTGGATAGAGAAAATATTCTGCTAATCCATACTCTTCGATCTTTCTCATCGCATCTTCATGATTATTTTTACTGGCTATAGAATGTAAGATTCCCCGACTATCTAAAGTTTTAATTATCTCAATAACAGCCGGTTTTAAGGTGACCTTTTCAGATTCTAAAAGAACTCCATCCCATAAAGTATTGTCCAAATCCCAGACAACGCATTTGATCTCTTTCAATTTTTTGTTTCCTCCCATTGGTCTCCCCCTTTTTTAAGTTAAAGTCACATCAACGGCAAAATCCTAATCCCTTAAGTTTAACGACTTCAGAAGAAGATTTGTACCTCCACTGAAATAAACTATTTAGTTTTTATACTCCCACTATAAGACTGTAAAACTTCTCCCCTGAAATGTCGTTAAGTAATGTATACTTGCTCTCTGGCGAAAAATGATTAAATCACTTATTGCAAAACATCCCCTTCTTATGTGTTAATTAATAATTTTATACAGAAGTATTAAAAAAATGCTGATAAATTATATATTCTATTTCTGTGATGAATATCCTTTTGCAAATTGGGTATCTGTGGTGCTATTTTTAGTTTTTTTCTCATGCTTAATTTTTATGGATTTTTAGGCATAAATTGTACTATAGAACTTAAAAAAACCTCTACCAATTTTTGGTTGAGGCTTTTAAACTCATTATTGTCGCAAAGTTGCGATCAAACTCTTAGGATTTAATAATAACTCCAGTCCTTCAACAATACCTGGAACGATTAGGTCAGCATTTTGCCAGACCTGAGTGGCCAAGCCTTCTGCACCCAACACTCCTATCCCAATCTTTGCTATTCTTAACATCTCCAGATCGTTGCGTCCATTACCGATAGCCACCACATTGTCAGAACCCAAACTTTTAACCAATTCACCTTTCTCAGCAGTATGATTATCACTCTGGAGACAATGAAGTATGACCGGTAGGTCAGCACACTGTCTTTCCGCTGTACCAAAGGTATCAGCAGTCAGAACATAAATATTAATTATTTTACCTAAATTCACTAACAATGGTTTGATTTCTGAAATGATCTGTCCATTGGAGGCAATTGTTCCATTAAAATCCAAAACCAAATACTTGATGATTAGCACACCTCCTGGCATATCAATCCTTAACATGACCAGCCCCCCTATTTATATTTGAGTCTAAAAAAGAGAGGTCATTCATCCTCTCTTTTTAGACTCCGAAGACTTCCTTAACTTTATCAAAGAAAGACTTTTGCTCAGGATTAATCTCTTCACCACTTATCTCAGCAAATTTGATTAATAATTTCTTCTGTTCAATATTTAATTTCTTCGGAATTACAACTTTAATCTTCACATGTTGATCTCCCCGACCATATCCATTCAAATGTTGAATTCCTTTTCCTTTTAAGCGGAAACTGGTACCGGGTTGGGTTCCTGATGGAATATTAAATTTAGCTTTACCTTCTAACGTAGGAACTTCAATTTCATCACCCAAAGTTGCCTGAACAATGGAAATGGGAACTTCACAGATTACATCATCCGCACGACGAGTGAAAATCTTATGCGGTTTCACTGTAATCCGAACGTAAAGATCTCCTGGGGAGCCTCCCCGTTCTCCAGCTTCACCTTCACCTGACATTCTCAATTTACTGCCAGTATCTACACCCGCAGGAATGTTAACGGCAATTGATCTTTCACGACGCACCTGACCACGACCTCGACACTCAGGGCATGGAGTATCAATAATCTTTCCATTACCTCCACACTGATCACAGGTCTTGGTCTGAACAAAACTTCCCAATGGAGTTCTCTGGGCAAATTGAATAGTCCCTTTACCGTTACATTTTGAGCATGTTTTGGCTCTAGTTCCAGGTTTGGCACCAGATCCATCACAGGTAGGACAGGTCTCTGTTCGCGGAATATGCAGGTCTTTTTTAGCTCCAAAAGCTGCTTCTTCAAAGGTAACCTCTAAGTTATACTGTAAATCAGCACCCCGGGCTGGACCCTGACGTCGCCGACCGCCACCGCCAAAGAACATGTCAAAGATATCGTCAAAACCACCAAAATCGCCAAATCCACCTCCACCAAAACCTTCAAAACCATTATCATCAACCCCGGCATGACCATACTGATCATAACGGGTACGTTTTTGTTCATCACTCAAAATCTCATAAGCTTCCCGAACTTCTTTAAATTTCTGTTCAGCTTCTGGATTATCTTTGTTCAAATCAGGATGATATTTTTTCGCTAAATTCCGATAGGCTTTCTTTATCTCATCAGGTTGGGCTTTGCGATCTATTCCTAAAATCTCATAATAATCCCTTTTACTCACAAGTGCACCTCCTTCCAGGTATCCAGATCATAACACTTACTTGCTTCATTCATATAGTCACTATATTATTGTAACATCTTACATATCAGAAAACAAGTCAAAGCCAAAAACTATGGCTTTGACTTGTTAGCAGCAATTTAGCTCAGAACTATTTCGCAGATTATCTGGAACATAATCTATGCTGCCTATTTTTCTTCATAGTCTACATCAACTACGTCATCATCTGCCTGACCACCTGGATTCGGGTTAGATTGAGCTCCACCTTCATCTGGCTGGCCCTGTTCCATATTTTGATATATCTGTTGACTTAATTCATGCACAACTTCCATCATTGCATCGGTTTTAGCTTTAATCTCTTCTGTGTTATTAGTTTCTAGAGCTGCCTTCACTTCATCTTTAGCCTTTTCAATTTTCTCTTTTAATCCCGCATCTATCTTGTCTGCATGATCTTTCAACTGTTTTTCTACCTGATAAATCATATTATCAGCATTATTACGAACCTCAATCTCTTCCTGATGCTTTTTATCTTCTTCGGCATGACTATGAGCTTCTTTAACCATCTTATCGATCTCATCATCAGATAAGTTAGTAGAAGATTTGATAGTAATTGATTGTTCATTACCAGTTCCATTATCTTTAGCAGATACATGGGCAATACCGTTAGTATCTATATTAAAAGTAACTTCGATCTGTGGGATACCCCGCGGTGCAGGCATAATTCCGGTTAATTGGAAACGACCTAAAGTTTTGTTATCCCTGGCCATTGCCCGCTCACCTTGCAAAACATGAATATCTACAGAAGTCTGATTGTCGGCAGCAGTCGAGAAGATTCTGCTCTTAGAAGTTGGAATAGTGGTATTCCGATCAATAAGTTTGGTAAATACTCCACCCAGAGTTTCAATACCCAGAGAAAGTGGGGTTACATCAACCAGGACAATATCATCATTGATATCTTCATTCAAAATACCACCCTGAATAGCTGCACCTACTGCCACAACTTCATCTGGATTCACACCTTTATGTGGCTCTTTCTTGATCAGTTTATGAACAGCCTCCTGGACAGCAGGAATTCGAGTAGAACCACCAACTAGAATAACTTCATCAATATCGTCTGGACTCAAGTCTGCATCCGATAAAGCACGACGAGTAGGTTCCATAGTCATCTCTACCAGATCATCTGTCAGTTCATTAAATTTAGCTCTAGTTAAGTCAATATCTAAGTGAACTGGCCCCATATCAGTCTGAGTAATAAATGGCAGATTGATATTAGTCTGCATTACACCTGAAAGTTCAATCTTGGCTTTCTCGGCTGCATCTTTCAGACGCTGTAAAGCCATCTTATCTTTGCGTAAGTCAACACCATGCTCTTTTTTGAACTCATCAGCTAAATAGTCAATAACACGTTGGTCAAAATCATCCCCACCCAGATGGTTGTTACCACTGGTAGCTACTACCTGAAAAACTCCATCTCCGATCTCTAAAATAGAAACATCGAAAGTACCACCACCTAAGTCGAATACCAGAATAGTCTCATCTTTCTTCTTATCCATACCATAAGCCAGAGCTGCAGCAGTTGGCTCATTAATGATTCTCAAGACTTCTAGACCAGCAATCTTCCCTGCATCTTTAGTAGCCTGACGCTGAGCATCAGTAAAATATGCTGGTACGGTGATAACTGCCTGAGAAACATTTTCACCTAAGTAACTTTCGGCATCTCTCTTTAACTTTTGTAAGATCATCGCCGAGATCTCCTGAGGAGTATAATTCCTATCCTGTAGTTTTACTTTATGGTCTTCGCCCATATGACGTTTAATGGAACTAACAGTCTGGTCTGGATTAGTTACAGCTTGCCGCTTGGCAGCAGTACCTACTAATCTTTCACCTTTTTTGGAAAATGCTACTACCGATGGAGTTGTTCGTGCACCTTCTGCATTTGCAACAACAACTGGTTCCCCACCTTCTACGACTGCTACACATGAGTTGGTAGTTCCTAAGTCAACACCTATTACTTTTGCCATTTTCATATCCTCCCTTTCACCAAATTGTCTATTATTTAAATACTTATTCAGCAACCTTTACCATTGCTGGTCTTAATACACGATCTTTATACATATAACCCTTCTGTAAAACCTGAATAATTGTATCTTCCTCTGCATTATCAGCAGGTTCTTTAATCACTGCATGATGTTTATTGTGATCAAAAACCTCCCCCATAGGATCAAAACTTATAACTCCCTCATTCTCCAGAAAATTCAACATCTGCCGGTAAATCAATGCTACACCCTGGAAAAAGCTTTCTTCATTAGTTCCACCATTCTCTAAGGCACGTTCAAAATTGTCCATAATGGGTAAAAATTGGGTTATCAAATTCTCATTTGACCGGGCTTTCAGGTCTTCTTTCTCCAATTGAGAACGCCGACGATAATTGTCAAAATCAGCCTGTAACCTACTCATTCGCTCCACCAGATTCTTCTTCTCTTCTTCTAGTGCCAGAATCTCGGGTGACTTCTCCTCTTCTACTCCCTCCTCTAACCCATTATCAATGGCTTGCTCTTCTGCCTCAGTGTTAACAAAATCATCACTAATCTGTTCTGGATCAGGTCTCCCTTCCCCATCTTGAACAGCGTCTTCCAAATTAATATCTTCTACCTTCTCCTCTTCAGGTTCTTGAATATTTTGCTGCACTTTCTTTTTGCCCATGATTAACACCTACTTTGCTAAATTTATGGTATTCACTCATCTTGTTCTGAGAGAATCTTAGACAAAATATTGGCTACAAACTGAACTAGAGAGATTACTTTACCATACTCCATTCTGGTTGGGCCCAATATTCCAATCCGCCCCATTGGTCTACCTTTAACAGAATAGGTTGCAGAAACTATACTGCAATTCTGCATCTCTTTTTGAGAGTTCTCCTGACCAATAGTAATCTGCATATCCTGATCATTCTGGTTCAAAATATTATACAATAATTCCCTTTGTTCTAAAGCACTCATAACGGTCTTGAGTTTATTGATATCAGCGAACTCAGGTTGATCCATCATATAAGATGTTCCATCTAAAAAAACCTGCTGTAATTTCCGACTAACGTCACCTAACAGATCTGTATACAACATTCTAAAAATATCAGATAAAGTGTTATATCTGCTGATCAGGTCTGCTTCCAGTTCTCTCATTAGATTAGAATCAATCTCCTGCATGGTTTTACCCTGTAATTTCTCATTCAAAAATTCCGATATCTGACCGAGTTCTTTGCGATCCATAGTTACAGGTGTTGTTAAAATCTGATTATGGACAATTCCACTATCAGTAACCAGAATGGCTACAACCTGTTTACTGGAGAGAGGAATCAATTGTAAATGTTGAAAGATAGTCTGTTGAATATCAGGAGACATACTGATTGATGTATAATGAGAATATTTAGATAACATCTTGGTAGTCTCTTCCAGAAGACCATGAATCTGATTAGTCTTACTTGTATATATACTGGTAACCTCTTGTGTTATAGTTGTAAAATCGTTCAACTTTCTCCCCGATTCCAGCAGTGAATTAACAAAAGTTCGATATCCCTTATCAGAGGGAATCCTTCCTGCAGAAGTATGGGGTTGCTCTAAGAAACCCAGATCTTCTAAATCTGACATCTCATTGCGAATAGTTGCAGCACTAACACCAAAATCATAACGTCGAGACAAGGTACGGGAACCAACTGGCTCTGCAGTTAATATATATTCCCTGACAATCGCCTCTAATATCATCCATTTACGGTCATCCATTATGGTTCCCTCCTTTTTCTGGTAGTTAATCTCTTCTGTTAGCACTCGCTGTTGTTGAGTGCTAACAATCGCTAACATTAAAATACCACTCTCAAAAGGGAATGTCAAATCTTCCTAATAGCGATTATCCGAAATTATATCCCTATATCGCAGTTTTTCTCCATTTTTCTCCACAAGTTTTAGAGCAAGAACTCTACAAATACCTCATTACCTAGATATAACCCTTGTTCTGTAAGTAATATTCGTCCATCCTGCAACGCAATCAAGCCTAAATCCAAAAGTTTCTGTACCTGAGAAGAATATATCTCCATAAGAGAACTCCCAAATCTGTATTCAAAATCTTCCAGGTCAATCCCCCGCAGTAGTCGAAGTCCCATAAACATATATTCTTCAAGCAAATCTTTTCTGGCGAGATCTAGTATCCCCTTCCATGGTAAGTATCCTCGTTCTAACAGGTTAATATATTGGCCCAAGTTTGAAGCATTCTCATAACGCTTACTGCCATCAAATCCATGGGCTCCCGGTCCCAAAGCAAGAAAAGGCTGGTAATGCCAATAACCCAGATTGTGCTTAGAAGCATAACCTGGTCTAGCAAAGTTAGAGATCTCATAGTGTTCATAACCAGACATTTGCAAACTCCTGATTGCTTGCTGATACATCCATAGATCTGTTTCATCATCCACCGGATCTAATCTGCCCGCCACATATTGGTTATACAAAGGTGTTCCTTCCTCAATTTTTAAATTATAGAGACTTAAATGCTCCGGCTTGAGCTCCAGGGCTAATTTCAAAGAATACCGCCAATCTTCCCGACTCTGACGGGGAATGGCAAAAATCAGATCTAGATTGATATTAGCAAAACCTACCTCCCGCGCAGCATGATAGGTTTCATAAACCTGTTCCACGCTGTGTATTCTACCCAGGAATTCTAATGTCTCCGGAATAAAAGATTGAACTCCCATGCTTAGACGATTAATGCCCCCATTAAACATCATCTCCAAATCTGTCTGATAACCAGTTGCTGGATTAAGTTCACAGGTAATCTCAGCTCCCTGCCGAATAGGAAAATATTGAGCAACCTGATGCAATATTTCTACCAAAACTTTTCCCGCTAGACATGTAGGTGTACCTCCTCCCAGATAGATAGTCTCCAAAATAGGATGGTCATACTCCTCTGCCAGGAGTTCTATCTCAGAAAAAAGAGCTAGCAAGAAATCATCTGCTAACTCTGCTTTATATGTGAAAGATACAAAATCACAATAATTACATTTTCGCAAGCAAAAAGGTATATGGATATACAATCCGCAAGATTTCATTTCTACTCCTCCCATACGATTAATCCCGTTTTCGATCTTTGCCGATTAACCATAAACCGATAAGAATTATAATCACTGCTATAATTATCTCTCTAAGAGATGACAAAAAAGGAAAGGTTCGTAACACAGTATGTTCGATGCTGCGAAAGAAATTTCGCAGATAGTATATCGAAAAACCAAAAGTATTTCGCAATAAATAATATGCCCCACCTACTACCAAAATAATACCAAAAATCCGCATATTACGTCCTGATTCTGAAACCGCCTCTTCCCGGTCATTATTAATATCACAATCTGGCCCAGGCACCACAATCATCATAAGAAAATATAGTGGAACTAAAAAATGAAAATCTAAAAGAAAAAAGGCAACCAGAGCACCTATCCTGATATAGTCTGGGTTAACTTCAAAATAATCACCAACACCACCAATCACACCATTAATCCATTTATTTCGACTCTTTGTTAGACGACCTCTTTTCATGCTTATTTATCCTCCTCTTTTCTAATCTGCTTAATCTCTTTCGCTGTCGATCACAAATCTCCTGCAACTAAAAAAGAATTATAACATATTCATCTGTTTATCGACACAAAAAAACCCCACCCCAGTCTGTGATATGCTCCCCTTATAGTGGACAGTTAAAATAGTATAACTGTTTAGTAGGAGGGGAGCATATCATCTCTAAGGTGGGTAAAATTATAAACTTAATACATTAACAGTTTGTATGAATGCGGCTTTAATCCTCATCATCCAATCGCAAAACAGCCATAAAAGCTTCTTGAGGAATCTCTACACTACCGATAGATTTCATCCGCTTCTTCCCTTCCTTCTGCTTTTCCAAAAGTTTCTTCTTACGAGTTATGTCACCACCATAACACTTGGCTAGAACATTCTTCCTTCTAGCTTTGATATTCACTCTAGCAATAACCTTGGTTCCAATAGCCGCCTGGATAGGCACTTCAAACATTTGCATCGGAATATATTCTTTAAGTTTACGACAGAGAGCCTGTCCTTTATTATAGGAAGAAGCCTCGTGGACAATCACCGACAGTGCATCCACAGGTTTACCATGGATTAGAACATCCAATTTGACCAGATTACTCTCCTGATATCCAATAATCTCGTAATCCAGAGTAGCATAACCTTTAGAACGAGATTTTAATTGATCAAAGAAGTCAACAATTACCTCGCTTAAAGGTATATGATAGATTAGTTTTACCCGATCTGTATCCACATACTGCATATCTTTAAAAATCCCACGACGTTCCTGACTCAGCTCCATGATCGGTCCAACATAATTCTCAGGCAACATAATGGTAGTTTTTACATAGGGTTCTTCAATTTTCGCGATCTCATTTCTTTCAGGAAAAAGAGCAGGATTGCTGATCTCATGCATGTCACCATCTTCTAAATAAATCCGATAGATTACAGAAGGTGCTGTCATAACCAAATCCAGATTATACTCTCTTTCCAACCTTTCCTGAATAACATCCATATGCAGCAATCCCAGAAAACCACATCGAAAACCAAATCCCAGAGCATCAGATACCTCTGGTTCAAAAACGAATGACGCATCATTTAACTGTAATTTCTCTAAAGCATCTCTTAACTCCTCATAATCAGCACTCTCAACAGGATAAAGGCCACTAAAGACCATAGGTTTAACCTGTTGATAACCCGGTAACGGTTCAGCGGTAGGTTTGTCCGCATCAGTAATAGTATCACCTACACGACAATTTTTCACATCTTTGATACTACCCGTCACATATCCAACTTCACCTGCTGCTAATTGAGCTACTGGAGTCATGGTTGGTGAAAAGATCCCAACCGTGTCCACTTCATAAGATTTCTTCGATGCCATCAAAAACATGCTCATCTTGGGTTTAATCAACCCTTCCATAACCCGCAGGTAAGCTACAACACCCATATATGGATCATACATAGTGTCAAATACTAAAGCTTTTAAAGGCTTATCAATTGTGCCAGAAGGAACGGGAATCCGCTCCACAACAGCTTCTAGTACTGCGGGGATACCTTCCCCTGTTTTAGCACTACATAAAATCGCCTCATCGGGATCAATCCCCAGGTCAGCCAATTCTAACTTAACATGTTCCGGTTGAGCAGCAGGTAAGTCGATCTTATTAATGACAGGAATGATCTCCAGGTCGTGTTCCAGGGCCAGATATACATTAGCTAACGTCTGAGCTTCTACTCCTTGAGTGGCATCAACTACCAAAAGTGCCCCTTCACAAGCGGCTAAACTTCTGGATACCTCGTAAGTAAAATCTACATGGCCAGGAGTATCAATCAGATTCAACTCATAGATCTGACCATCCTTAGCTGTATAGTTCAATCTAACAGCCTGAGCCTTAATCGTGATACCTCTTTCCCGTTCAATATCCATACTATCCAAAACCTGGTCAACCATCTCACGCTCAGATAATGCACCAGTATATTCTAACAGGCGATCAGCAAGAGTCGATTTGCCGTGGTCGATATGGGCAATGATACAAAAATTACGAATATTATTACTGCCCTGTTCTTTACTCATTCCAAGTTCCTCCTTTGCACAACGCCAATTTAAGACAATCATTTTACATTATATCATTCATTTCACCTTTTATCAAGAAGGAAGACTGGTTGTTCTTGTAAAAGCTGATCGATTACGTTTGCTAATAATTCAGCCGTATATACAGCATCTTCAGTAGTATTTCGTTGAAAACCGATCTCAATTAAAAGCGCGTGCGGGTGAAGATCTAAATTATACCGTCTACCTGAACGGAGTTCTGTTTTTCTTAAAAGTCCTGGATACATTCTCTGAGTTACCGCAGCTAAAGCTTCGCAAATCTCTTTATTGGGATCCCATTTTGTGTCCGAATACTCCAGATTACCTTCAGTATACAGATATAACAATGTCGCAGCATTTTTGCCATTTATGGTTGTCGAAAAATCTTCCCGCGTATATCCAAAAGAATCATTTACTCCATCACGATGGATATCTATAACGAGATCAAAGTTCTGTTTTTTAAAGATTTCTACCAACGCTGTCCGCGAATTACTATAACAGTCTCCAAAAACTTTACCAACAAAATCCGTAGTTATATGGGTGGCTTCACACCCCTTCTCTCGCAGTTTGTCAGCCAATGCTTTTCCCGCATCTATTATGTTACCAATATGCGGATACAAAGTATGATACATATTATCTTGAGGTAATGTATCATCAATATATGTCTCTGTAGTATGAGTATGATAGATTAAAACCCGGGGCTTTCTTTTAGTAATCTCGATCTGTGAACCATTTTTAGGAAGCAAATCATTTTGTTCAAAGACCTGTGGTGGTTCCTCTGGGTGAGGTTCAATAGGAGGCTCTGATCGTGTATAATTTAATAATTCCTCTCGCGGTACATTAAGATAAATTGAACCTTTCTCTCCTTTAATTACCTGTGTTGTGCGTAAGGTTTTAGAATCTTCTATATGCTTTTCTTCCATTTGTTGGGTCATCACCGTTTGTGCCTGATTATATCTTTCTAAATGAGGAATTCCAGACTTCAGATAGGTATCAGGTTGTTTCATATCTATGTCCAGTGCCCAATTTATGATCTTTTTAAGCCAATTTATTGGTTCAGTAATCTCTCCAATTAAACCATCACTCCCTTGTCCTTTCTCTAAAGTAGGAATACTCTCGGCAATAATAGATCTTGAGCGTTCTACGTCCATCTCCATCCAGTCATAGATATGATTAATCATCTTTTCTGTTGTAATTGTTTCTTCCTGATTCAAATCAAAAGAGACCGCTGTTGCTACCATCTGATTCTCGCGAGCTGTAAATTTATTAATAATTAGTCCAATGATAAAAAAAAGAACTACTATATAAAAAATAATGATAAAGTGAAATATTTTTTTCCTGGACATGAGACAATCACCACCTTTTCCCTTCATAAAAATATATGAGGGATAGGTGGTGATTATTCCATGTTCGACATTGGGCTTTAAGTCAGGCTAAATACAGTGAAATATTGTCTACGGTAATCTCTGGGTGAAGAGCAATATTTATTCCACCAGCTACACATCTGGACATATCTTGAATCAATTCATCAATTCCCTTAGGAGTTACAACCAAACTTCCCAGAAAAGGTCGAAGAATTTCATTAATTATCCGATTCTTGAATTTTCCATCTATCTTTTGATACCCTTGCACAGCCGTCCCACCAAATTCTGGTGAAGAGAATAATTTATCAATGGCATCACTGGCGATTGTAGAAGCGTGCACAACTGTTGGAATTCCGATGGCAATAACCGGTATTCCCATCATCTCTTCAGTGATTCCAGTACGTTTTTTACCAAGACCTGAGCCTGGATGAATTCCAGTATTGCTCATTTGAATTGTTGTACCCAGACGACTAACATTTCTGGCTGCTAGAGCGTCAATAGCGATAATTAGATCTGGATGTACCCGATCTACCACCCCACGTATTATCTCTGCGGTCTGTACACCAGTTATCCCCATAACTCCAGGGGCCAGAGCACAAACAGAACGTAAACCTTGCTTTAACTCAGGAGGTACTTCATCATAGAGATGTCGAGTAATCATCATATAGTGAATCACTTTAGGACCAAGGGCATCTGGTGTAGCGTTCCAGTTTCCCAGTCCGACAACAAAGATGGTTGGATCCTTTTTTAACTGGTCAAATTCGATCAGTTGTTCTAACTCTTCAGCAATAATTCCACTTAATTTGTTGTGGATCTCACGATTATTTGTACTCATTCCCTGGGCTTCAACAGTAATATACTCACCCACAGGCTTACCTATAGATTTGGCTGCTTCTTCATTTAAAACCTTGATTCGGGTAACCACTGAATATTCTTTACGCTCCTCATTGACAGAAACTCCTCTGATCTCACTACCAGTACGCTGAACAGCCATATCTTTTGCTTCAACTGCTAAATCTGTATAGTACTGCAAATTTTGATCTAGAGGTTCCATCCATTCCCCTCCTTAAGTTAACGAATTTCTGTGGGTACAAAAGCGTCTACAATACCAATTACTAATGCTGCCAGCAATGCACCCAATAGCGATACACTCATCTGTGGAACAATAAACTGAGTAATCCAGATGACTACAGCTGCGGTGACAAAACCAACCAGTCCTCTGCTTTGTGGAGAAACACCTTCACCAAGTACACTTTCAACAACATAGCCAATTATTGCTATTACAATAGCTGCTAAAAGTGCATTAGTAAATCCAATAATTCTAAAACCTGGTACAAAAAAGCTAACTGCCAGAAGAACCAGGGCAGACACAATAAAACGAATTATAGCACCAACCCAACGTGTCATAATACTATCTCACCTCCTATATATCTACTAAGTTAATAATAGCTTTACCCCAGAATTGAAACACTATTCACAGAGAATTTTTGATTATTTTTATCAGAAAAAATAGAGGAAAAAACAGAGAAATAGCGAATAATAATTGATGGTGTGTAAAAAATACGTTCGACTAAAACCGTGTCTCAAACAATAGAGGTTTATTTTAACGTATTCTGGTGAAAATAATGGCTAGACGGAATGCATTTTTTGAGAAATCCCTTGCAATTTTAGAATGCCCGTGGTACAATTTAAATGTTGTGTATAAAATCGTTACATAACGATTTTACTATATTTTCACACAGGAATTTCTCGAAGAATTTGTTGAAGGAGGTGACATCTTAGGATGCCTATTATCAAGTCTGCAAAGAAAAGAGTTAAGATTACTGAAAAGAAGACCTTACGGAACCGTATGAATAGATCCGCTCTGCGTACTGCTGTTAAGCGTTTTGAAAAAGCTGTAGCGGCTAATGATGTAGATACTGCCAAGATTGAATTAGTCAAAGCTACAAGCACTATTGATAAATCTGTTAAGAAGGGTATCATTCATAAGAATAATGCTGCCCGCAAAAAATCCAGACTGACCAAGATGTATAATGATCTGGTTGTTAATGCTTAATTCATAGCATTTACACAGGGAGGACATGTTCCTCCCTGTTTTAGTTTACCTGAAATAATTGAGAAGTTCACTATATTTTTTGATAAATTTTGCTGGAGATAGATAAATTCCTTTCCTGACCTCCTCCATTCCCAATTCAGCTTCAATCCTCCTGACTAGAGTGCACCCTATCCGATAAGCTAATCGAAAATAACCAAAAGTTTTTTTCACATCTGGATCCATTGACATATCCTCTTTTTCTTTAATATTTAAAATAAGGGTATCATAAACTCTGAGGTGCTTAATAATTTCTTTTTTGTCAAATACAATTGGATAATCAGCTAAAATGGGATCGCTGTAATTGCCAAGATGATTGTTAATCATTCTCAGTTTTAGCGGAGCATAGACTGCATAACCTTCATTGTGCAAAAGATAGTAAAAGACTGACAGTTGATCTCCTGCCGTTTTTATCTTAGTAAATTGCGGGAAAGGATGAATGTGTTCATAAACAGCATGAAAACATTCGTGAATAGCTAAATATAGAAATTCAAGTGGATTATTCAGATAAAGTTCTAAATTTATATTCATGCAAACTGCATTCCGATGCCCTATTCCGGCATCATAGCCAATAATTGGATAGATAGTAATATCGCTATGATTTTCATTAGGCAAAAGTTCCGTAATTGCCTCTTCAATAATACTTAACCACTCTGCTTCCTTATCTTCGAGTAATGCTAATAATCTTTTAAGCGATGGTAAATTATATTGAAGATTTTTTAAGCCATAAAAATCAGTTGGTTTGCCCTGAATAGCTAGTTCCACATCAGCAATCGTTAATTCTGTTCCTGTTTTTCGGGAATGACTAAAAACCGCCTGATACGCTGGACTATCCAAAACTTTTACCAATTCCCTTTTCCCCTCTAAATAAGCAAAAAATTGTTTAGCTGCACTATAATCAAATTGCATATAATCACATCCTTCTTTTCTTTCTGGGAACTCTCCCAACAAATTAATAAAAAATTTCATTCTTGTTATTTTATTACAATTCATCTTTACGCTCAAGTTTCACTTACTGGTAATTAAATTGAGCTATAACTTTCCAACGACAAAATATCTATTATGTGCTATAATACTGATATAAGAGATTATATTAAAGGAGTGATACATCTTTGAAGAAAAAAATCAAACAATTCGTCGTCGTTCTAGTCATGGTTAGTATCTTACTTCCGGTACTGAGTGATTTCTCTAAAGCAGCGGGCACTTACATAGTTCAGCCCGGAGATTCCCTGTGGAAGATTGCTAACAAATTTAACACTTCCATCAGTACCCTTAGACAAATGAACAACATTTGGAACAACTATCTAGATGTTGGACAAAGAATTATGGTTCCTGGACAAGATCAAAATCAGTACTACACAGTAGTCTGGGGAGACTCTCTCTGGAAGATTTCTCAAAAAACCGGAGTTAGTATCACACAGTTGAAAGAGTTTAATAACCTATCTTCCAGCTATCTGGAAGTTGGACAAACTCTACATCTCACAAGGTCAACGGGTAATCCTGGTCCAGCACCAACTCCTACACCCACTACTCCAGTTGTAAAATTATCAGAAACTGAAGTAGATCTATTAGCTCGTCTGATCCATGCTGAATCTTCAGGTGAACCTTATCTTGGAAAAGTTGGGGTAGGTGCAGTTATTGTTAATCGACTAAGAAGCCCCCTTTTCCCCAACACTTTAAATGGTGTTTTACACCAAAAATATGCTTTTGAGTCAGTGGAGACTGGTTATATCTGGACTATTAATCCAACCAGTTCTGAATATCAAGCTGCCAGAGAAGCTTTATCTGGTGTAGACCCAACTAAAAAAGCTCTTTTTTTCTATAACCCAAATAAGATCACCAATCCAAATAACTGGGTTTTCTCAAGACAAGTAACAGTCAAGATTGGTAACCATTTATTTGCACTTTAAGTATCCTTACTTATCAACTTAAAACGAGAAACTAATATCAGGCCACAGATAGGCTGTTAACAAAACCCCATTGATCTTTTTCTAGACAAAAATTAATGGGGTTTTTCAAATTGTTTTATCTTTTAAATTCCATCAATCATGGACGTTTAAACGAGCATGGCATGCCAACAAGACATTTGCCGCAAACACTGGCTTGACCAATTGCTAAGCGATCATTATTCTCTAAACACATTTCGTAACATTTGTGTCGATCAAAACCTTCGAGCGTTAGAGAACCATTAACACATCTGTCAGAACACTTTTGACAGATTCCTTTACTTTTGTACAGACAATATTCAGCTTCCGATCTGCCAGTTGGTTCAATCTCCAGACTTGTCACTACTGTACCAATTCTACCACAACAACCTTTTTCAGTAATCAACATATTGTTCAAGCCAAATTTGCCTAAACCAGCAATGTAGGCTACATGGCGATGTGACCAGTCACTGATCAACTTATCTTTATAAAAATTGTGTGTCGCCGGAATAATTGTTGCCTGATAACCTAATTTTACTAGTTCTGCTTCCAGACGAGTGTTCAGATCAAATATTAACTGATTAGTGTCAATATATGCTATCCCCCAGATTTTCGAAGCTTCTCTACCATCAATATTACTGGTAACAATAGATTCTTCAAAAGGCAAAAAATATGCAATCACAGTTTTAGCCTCTGGAAGAAAATCCCCGGGTAGAGCATGGGTAGGACTAATCAAAGTTTTAAGTTGAGGAAAAAGAACATCTTCTGCAGATGCATAGGCTATCAAAGGTTCTTTCCAAACAGTTTGAACCTCTTTATTTTGGGGATATTTTTCAACATATTCTTTAATAATCGATTCCACAATCTGTCTCATCTTAGTACCTCCTACTAAAACTTTTTACTGAATCAGTTGGCAAATTATAGTTCTCCAGTTGTTTGGGTTAACCTTTCAGATGTCTCAGACAAATTCAAATTTATAAGATAGCAAATAACTCTACTCCTTCTCATCCAGATCTGATGTAATGTGAAAACCTCGTTTTTCCAATTGAACTAACAGATCTCTAACTGATGGAAACCATTGACCCCATTTTCGAGAAATATGTTCAGTCCAGCCATAATCATCAAAGGTAAAAGTCTCTTTTCTCCCATTTTTAAGAGGTATCATATAATTATTTTTTTTATAATAATCTTGACCCATATACCCTTGATCCATCATTGCCATAGCTTCTTCGATCATCTCATCTGTCAATTCCGGATATTCATCTTCAAAAAGGGTGAAATCCATTGGATAACGAAGTCTAGGAGGTGCATCCTCTGCTGGATATCCCATAGCCAGTTGAACCAAGGGAAAAACCTTGAGTGGTAGGTTGTATTCTGCAGCTATTTTGTCAGCTACATACGGAGCATTCCCCAGATAAACACTACCTAATCCCAGGCTCTCTGCCGCAATTACCATATTTTCGGCCATCATTGCTGCATCTTGAATTCCGAAGATTAAAAGAGAAAGATCATTGGTAACCATACTCCAATCTCTCTTACCCATAATCAGTTTCATCTTGTGATAATCAACACAGATAGTAAATAACAGTGGCGCCCCAAAAACATGCTTCTTTTTTCTGGAAAGAAGAATGCTATATACTTGAGCAGCGAATGGAGCCTGTTGACCAGCTCTTACAATAGTCTCAATTACTTCATCAGAAGGCATTCTGTCTTCATATTTACGAATAGATTTACGTTGAAGCATAGATTCTATAACTGGATTATTCATCATTTTCACTCCTTTAAGTTTATTTGAATGCAAACAAATCAAAGATACCTATTTTATTAGTCCTCGTAATTTATGTTATTTTGTTCACACCACTCACGGGCAATATCCCGATAACATCTATTTTTGTAACGAAACCATTGTTCTTGCAAATCATATTGATAAAGTTTCTCTTTAAAACAACGAATTGAATCTTTTTCATTTACTGCAGCAAATAGATCTTCCCTGACCTCTTCATCTTTTAAGGTATAACAAAAATCCTCAATCATATCATATTCATCGATTTCATAATGGGAAGGTAATTCCAGGTAATCATCCTCATACTCCAAAATTTCTAATAACTGTTCAAAGTTCTCCTGTTTCCACTCCGGTAAGTCTGTTAAATTGTCCGACTCATCCATCTCTTCTGCTTCTTTCAACTCTTCTTCGAGAACAATAATAACCTCACCAGTTTCCACATTCATAAAGCCTAGATTCTCATCAGTAAGCTGCTCCAGGCCATTAATAATATCACCTAACTTTACAATCATAACTGCCACCCCTTTAACAGAAATAATTAATTCAATTATGATATGCTTATTAATGTTTCCAAACTTAAAACCCACAAAATCTATGTCTGGTTTTCATTTTTCTCCTTTCGTCATCAGCAGCCTGATTCCTGCTTTTCAGATAAATAAATATTTTGAAAATTGATTGCATCAAAAAAGACTTCCTGATGAAGCCTTCTTTAATAGATATTAACTTAAACCTCAAAATCATACCCATCTCCACTTTCCTGGACTGGTTTTTGACGATGGAATACTCTATTGAACAGATCTTTTAAAAATGTTAACACTGAATATTTGGTTAACTCCAGAATATGAACATAATCCTCATGTGGAATAATTTTTGCCAAATCTTCAAGATCAAAATTCTTTACAACAACTCTCAACACTTGAACCAACTCATCTGGCGTTACCTTCAGAGTAAATATTTTCTCACAAATCAATGGATCAATCTCTCTAAACAAATCAATGAACTTGTCTAATTGAGGTGCACTGGCATTTGACAAAAAATGGGTAATTAATTGATTTAAAAGAATCTGTGACTTATCATAAGTCTCCATGTCCACCAAATTGTATAAACTATCCATATCAAGTATGTCCTGTTTGACCAGCTCTATCAAAGATCTGGAATATTGTTTATAATTGTTTAAAATAAAGCCCATACCCCAACCACAAGGCGTTGTCCAACACCCAGCCGAACCGATACAATCTACCCGATTTCTGGCAATCCGTTGGGATAAGCCACCAGATGGATACCAGCCATATTTATATTCCTGTACCTCCATATCATGAAAATTTTTAGTCGAATCTTCATCCCTCACAATATGTTTAAATTCTTTTTCCATAATAGATAAAGACATCCTCTCTTTTCTAAGGAACAGAATCAAAGAAAAAGAGGTATTCTCATCTAAGATCTCATACTCAAAAACTGGTCTACCATTACGTAATGATGTATCTTCATTAGCGTTAGTGTCCTTAAAAGTTTGCCAGAGCATGTAATCTCCGACTTTCATATTTTTTACACCACCTGGGTGTTTGCTAACTGCCCCATACACTGACCACCAATAATAATTTTTTGGATCAATTTCATATTTTTTCAAAATTAAAGAATCAACCCCCGAAGCATCAATTAATAATTTGCCTTCAAACATACCTTTCAAAGTTTCTACTTTCACCCGGTCGTCCAATACTTCATGATCTTCAAAAGTACATTCTTCGATTATCTCTGATCCATTGCGTAAAATCATATCTCTCCAATAGATAAGAATATCCCTTTCTTTAATGTAAGGATAGCGATCAAAGAGTTTGGCATTCCATTGGTAAGGAGAGCCAGAATAGGTATTGGTCAAAAAGCGTGTCACTCCACCATAAGTTTGAGGTATGATATCTTCATTTTTCATCACTACATCTTTGGGAACAAACCAACTTTTGCTGGTATATCCCACTTTGTTCTTTTCAATAAGTAAGACATTTAATTCTTTACTCAGCTCTGCCCCCACACTTAGTCCTGCAGGACCTCCACCAACGATAATCACATCATAGATCGTTTTCATTATAATCCTCCTGACTAGTACCGTCTCCTCAATAGTTGGCAACGGACATTTTTATGTAATAAACCCATTATCACAACACAACTCTACAACTTAAATTGAGAGATGAGTTCATAGAGTTCTTTAGATTCTCTAGCTAATTTTTTCGATGTACTATCTGCTGAAGCCGAACTTAATAATTCCAGAGTTCTGACAATTTCTTCGGTAGCTGCCACCTGTTCTTGAACCAGAGCAGAAACATTTAAAGACATTTCATTAACTTTATTAACCGACTTCATTATTGACTTACTCTCTGAAGCCTGTCTATCTGTTGCTGCGGCAATCTCTTCAACCATCACTGTAGTACTATCAATAGCTTGATGAATCTGATTAAAGGCTTGACCGGTATTTTTGACCATCTCAACACCTGATCCTACCTTCTCCATACTGGATTTAGCAATAGCTACGGAATTGAAAACAACAGATTTAATCTTCTCCACCAGTTTAGTAATCTCACTGGCAGAAATCGTACTCTCTTCTGATAATTTGCCGATAGAATCAGCAACTACGCCAAAACCTTTACCCTGCTCTCCTGCCCTTGCAGCTTCAATAGAAGCATTAATAGCTAGCATGTTGGTCTGTCTAGCAACATCACTGATCATTTTGACAATCTTCTCAATCTGGACAACTGAACTCCCCATCTGTTCAATAGTTTGAGTCATTAACTGCATTTCCTGTTTTATCTGATCCATCTCAGTAATGGTTTTATTAACTATCTGCTGACCTTGAAGAGATATTTCTACAGTTTTATTACTCTGTTCACTAGCGTCATGGGAATATTTTACAATATTTACTATTGAAGAGTCAAGACTGCCCAGAGATGTAATCACTTCTGAAATCGTCTCACAGGTTCCCTCTGAACTAGCGGCTATCTGATTAGCGGCGTGACTCATCTCACCCATAGCTTCAGTTATGCTATCAATATTATCAACTAACGCCTCAGCCGAAGAATCAACCTGACCTGCACCAAATCTAACCTTACTGACAACATCATGAATTTTATCGACAAAGATGTTACACCAATATTTTAAAATTCCTATCTCATCTTTTGAAGAATTTTTGATATTCATAGTCAAATCCCCTGTAGAAATAACCCTAAACATATCGGTGGTCTCTTTGACCGGAACAATAATCTGTCTACTAAGCATTATCAGATTAATCAAAACTATTATCATACAGACAAATCCAATCAACAAATTTTTGCGAATAAGGATTGAAAGAAGTAAACTGCTATCCAACATACTGGCTTGAGACATAATTACTCCAACGTTTAAAACACTAAGTACCACAGCAACACCAAAAACGTTACATAAAATATTAATGTAAAGTTTTGTTTTAACGGTGGGAAATGAATATCTAGCTGATAAGGGAATAGATTGAGTCCATCTTTCAATTAAGATGACTGTATTCACAAAGAAAGGTAATGCATATACGAAGGTAAAGGCAAATCCCAGACACAATCCTAAAACGCGCTCACTCAATGTAAAAAAATTCTCCACAAGTAGTAAAGAACTGGCACCAGAAACCGAATAAAGCATTACATTGAAAATAAAATTCCCGGGTAATCTACTGGCTATCTTCTGAGCCTTCTCCAAGTTCTCAGTAGATGGATTTTGAAGAAATGAATCTAAAAAGTTCAACCTTCTACTGAGAAACAAATTTAACAGCGGAAAATAGATAATGACAAAAAGCATCCATACTCTTGGCGTAGTGAAAGACAGAATAAGTTCATCCGTGCTGATGAATTCATAATACCAGAGACTAGCGAAATAAAAGATAGTTGGTACTAAAACACCTAGATTATAACCTATCCAGATACGTTTCTTTAAATTTCTCATAATTGTTGGCTCCTTCCTAGCGTAAATATCTTTCTATGCACTAAAAAATTTCATTCGCAAATCACAAGAGATATGTGTAATAAGGACACTATCAAGAAATAATATTAATTATAATGCAATTACTAATTTATATAACTTAAAGATTACATTTTTTTCTTTTGACTGTAATGATTTCTATAAAGGAACAGTATTTTCCTTCTTTGCTAATCTATTTATTATACTTTTTTCGCGCATTTTCTACACAAAAAGAAAAAAACTGACCTCAAGGCCAGTTAATAGAACATACCATCTATTTCACCAATTTCCGCATCCCATCCAATTTTCACTTCATTCAAAATACAACCAGCAGCTGAACTACCTGCAAAACCTCTTCTCTATTAATAGATTTACCTGATGTATCTTTATCATACATCCTCTCTTATGATAAACCTGAACAGTCTTTATCTTTAGATACTCTCTTTCAGATCAATCAAAGCTAACTGTAATGCCAGCTTCTCAGGATAACGTCCTGTGACGATGTCATAATTAGCTTGTAACATCCTCTCTAAAGCCAGTTCCAATTGCTCCATTGTAAAATTTCTAGATTGGCTATAGCATTTCTTTATCGGAAAAGGATGTTGTTTCAATCGCTTAGCTGTATCTTCAGGGGGGAAACCTCGGTCATGCATCTCCTTAGAAAACATAATCAGTCGCATCTGACGAATAAACATCTTTAAAATAAGAAATAATGGTTCTCCATCTCTCTCCATCTCTTCTAAAATCATTAAAGCATCTTTAGTTCTTCTATTTCCAACTGCATCTACCAGATCAAAGATAATTGTATCCTTTAAAATTGCATCTTTACTGATGATAGCCTGTACATCTTCCAAAGTAACCATTTCCACATCACCCACATAGGTGATGATTTTTTCAATCTCTGATCTGAGCTGTTGAAGGTTGTTCAAAAAATTTTCTTCCAGATAACTGATACCTTGACCGGCAATTTTCTTACCATAACGGGCAAATTGTTCTTTGATCCAATTATTCAAATTATAGTCCCGTAATGGCACAAACTCGATAATCTCTCCAATCTTCTCAATAGCTTTTACAGATTTTAATTTTTTTGAAGGTTTGCTTTTTGAAATCAAAATAAGCACCGTACCTATTGGAAAATTATCCACTAGTTTGAGCAAGTTTGCATCATCGCAATCTTTTGTCAACCCTTCACTGCAATAGGCTACAACTATTCGATTAGGTGAGAACATACTGACTGTATTACAGATTTCGTAAAGTTTATTTTGGAAATTCTCCTCATCCTCTTCTTTAACGTAGCTTAACATAAAATCCCGAATCTCAGGATCAACAAAGCGGTTTATCATATTTTTCACAAACTCATCTATTAAATAGGTTTCTTCTCCAAATAGAAGATAAATCGGTTTTAGATCATCTATCTTTGACTTAAGAATCTGCCTAGTCTGCTCCAATTCAATCACATCCTTAATCTGGATTTACCAGGTTATTTAAATTTAAAATGTTATTTGTGTGCAGTCAAATAAAAAACCATTGTAAATAAGTTCTCTATTAATCAGTAAAATCCTGCGTATATCAACCATGTACAGGATATTCAAGGATTTAAAACGCAGAATACTATCTTGATTGCAACGTTATCTTACTTTGACATCTATAATTGTATGTATCATCAAAAAAATTGTCTCAAAATAGCATATTAAAACCAATATTGAGACAATCTCTTCTTCTATTAATTTAATTTGTAAAATCAAAACGAAAAGCCTACCTGTCTTAGTTGTGGGACTGTCAACCAATACCTCTACGGAATAAGTCGGCAAATTCAGAAGGCAAATCCGGTTCAATTTCAATAGCTCTGGCTGTAAGCTCAAAATCATATTCTATTTCCCGAATCAAAAAGTCTACAGCTCTTTCTGTTATCTGCAAAATCACATAGGTAGCCTGGGGGTTACCATGTTTAGGTTTGCCTGCACTCCCTGCATTTACGATATACCGACCGCCCACATTCTTAGTATATGGTTTATGAGTATGACCACAGATTAAGATATCAAAAGAATAATCCTGCAAAATCTCTAAAATTGCTTCATTATCAACGTACAGATATTCATTATTCATCCGGGGACTTCCGTGAACAAGATAAATATCTTTGCCTTCAATCTTTATTCTCTTCTCAATAGGCAAGTTTTTTAACCATTCTTTATTCTCCGGAGTTATAATATTTTGAGTCCAGACCAGAGACATCCCAGCCTGTTCCAGTTTTTTAGGATCTTTATAGTCACAACCGCAGGCAAACCTATCTTCAGCCACACTCTCATCATAATTCCCCTGAATAGTCAGAATCCCCCGCTTGCGAATTAGCTCAATTACCTCATTTGGAAATGTAGCATACCCCACCAGATCACCTACACAAATAATTTGCTCAACCTCCTGTTGATCTATATCTCGCAATACTGCCTGCAATGCATAAATATTGGAGTGAATATCAGCAATAACCGCAATTCTCATCGTTAGATCTCCTTTTGAGTAAGATTACACAGCTTACAAGACTTAACCCTAACATGCCTGGTCTGCAACTCTTCCATTCCCAGACTGGGATAATCTAATATTTTAAGATCATGTAATTGCTGCATATAAGATTGATACACTGAATAGTTAATCTCATAATAAGCCCATTGTTCGATCCGCTCTTCGATTACCAGATCCAATTCTTTAAACCGTCGAAGATGTTACGAGATACAGGGTTGAGATTTTTCCAAAGTTAATCCACAGATTGCCTAATTTAAATCTCAAAAAATCACTCCTTGAGAGTGACTTTTTGAGATTACTCATTTAATTTATTCAACATTCTGTAAAAACTCTTTGATTTCCTCAACTTTTGGCACTCTACCAGAGACTTTGACCATACCATTTATTACTAAACCTGGGGTTTGCATGACTCCATATGCCATGATCTCTTCAGGATCAGTCACCTTTTCTAAACTGGCCTGGAGACCTAATTCCACAACCGCCTCTTTAGCGTAATCAGCTAGTTTAACACATTTTGCACAGCCCGTTCCTAAGATTTTGATTTCAAACATCAACGCCACCTCCTACTATAATATTATGTTAAATAGATATCCTGTAAAGATTATGGAAACACCCACAATCCCTACAAAGATTATAACCAATTTGGGTTTAATCACTTTACGCAAGATAATTATCTCTGGCAAAGATAGTGCTACCACAGCCATCATAAAACTCAAAGCTGTACCAACACCTACTCCTTTACCTATTAACGCTTGAATAATCGGAATTACACCCACTGCATTAGAATAAAGGGGAATACCCAAAACTACAGCCACAAAAACTGCAAAAGGATTATCTTCACCAGCGTATTGGCTTAATACCTCAGCAGGAGCATAACCATGAATCACTGCTCCAATACCAATACCGATGAGAACATAAATCCAGATGCGGTTAACGATATCATGAACAGCCTCCCAAGCAAACTCCAACCGCTGTTTCCAATTTAATTTTTCAACATGTATCTCACCCATTTTGATCTGATATACATAGTCTTCTACTTCTCTTTCCAGTTTTAGATTACCAATAATAATTCCACCTACTACACCAATAATCATCCCACTTATCAAATAAAGAACAGCAATTTTCAAACCGAAAAGAGTGAATAACATTACTAACGCTATCTCATTAACAATAGGTGAGGTGATTAAAAATGAAAAAGTCACTCCTAACGGAATCCCCGATTCTATAAAACCAATAAAAATGGGTACTGTGGAACAGGAACAAAAAGGTGAAAGCACACCCAAAACTGAAGCCAGAAAGTTTCCCATAAACAACCTTTTACCATTCAATAACTGTTGAGCTTTCTCTGGTGGGAAAAAGCTGCGCAAAACCGAAATCGCAAAGATCATCACCGATAATAAGATTATTATCTTTACTGAATCATAGATAAAAAAATCTAACGACTCCCCTAAACGAGTACCTTCTGTGATATTGAACAGCTTATAGACTACTAAATCTGCAAACCATAAAAGTAGTCGATCCATTACTTACCTCCATTTTATTATAGAATATCTCAAGATAAATATTACTCCTATTGTCAAAGATTTTTAGCAATATTTTTAATTTATCTTTTAGAATAGGGATAAAATACTTTTTAAAATTTGACATCCATTTAAAAACTATTAGCGTTTTTGACATTTACATTCAGTAACATTCTCATCTTTTAGCAAACTATCCAACTTAATTCTCATCTCGTTCGATATTGATGAAGGTGAAACCAATAATTTCAGCTCCCCTAAACATTTTTCGAAAATATTCCATGAAAGTTTGTAATAAATTAACTGACCGTCACGTCTCTTTTCGACCAGGCCTGAACTATATAAAAGACGCAAATGTTGTGAGATATTGGCCTGGTTCAAACCTGTAAGTGATTCCAATTCGCAAACACACAGTTCCCTTTCTGCCAAAAGTTGAATCAATTGTAAGCGGGACTCATTAGAAAAGCATTTAGCAAATTCAATGATTCTAACCAGATTCACGGATCATCCACCTCCCTAAAGATAAAATTAATATATTACTATATTCGTATATAATTATATTCTTATAATTTAAAAATGTCAATACTTATTAGCGAAAAAACTTCTATAATGGTATAACATCAGTCAGTCTCCTGTTCATCTTTAAACAAATCTTTAAGTTCCAAATTAGTTAATAGTTCTGTTAAAATATCTTTAAACTGTTCTTGCTTTTCCGCAGATAAAGCATCCAAAAATTTGTCACAAAAAATCTTATCTTCTTGCAAATAAATCTCGATAACTCTTGTTCCCCATGCGGTCATAAATATTTCTATAGCTTTCCGATCAATCTTTGACCGCTGTCGTTTAATTAACTTACGAGTGCTCAAGCGATCCAAAATTCCCGTTAATGTTGACAGTGCCAAATGATAGCGCTGAGCAAATTCCACCACCTTGATAGTATCCGAATGATACAATTTTTCTAAAACATACAGATCCTGCGGCAACAGTTGCGAGCTCTGTAGGTGAAAATTCTCTTTAAAACGAAAAACATCAATCAACCGATGAAGCAAATCTTTATCCTGCATTTTGTTCCTCCTTAAAATCATGCGATAGTCGTCGTACAACACTAGTATATCTGTGTTAAATTATTCTGTCAATTTTTTTTGATATTAAATCTTTATTAAAGTATTAATGTCGATAATTATGGAAGAATAGTTTTGTAAGAAAACAATGAGTTAAATTACTCATTATTTTTTAAAGAAAAAGTAAAAATTAATTATCAATTTATGGCATAGATTTAAAAAAATCGTGAAAATCACCCTTTTTTCTCTTATAGTTTTCCTCACTTTTCCCAGCTTGCCAACCCTTTAACAACACTAGTGAAGATTGTCAGAATACAAGACACATATCCATCACATAATATGATTACAACGAAAGGAAAGGAGGTGTTCATAAATGGCAGGAGGACAAAAGTCCAATACTTTAGTTAACCCATTGGCAGCTAGAGCTATGGAGCAATTCAAGTATGAGGTTGCTCAAGAACTGGGTATCCAGACTCCTCAGAGTGGTTACTGGGGTGAAATGACTACTCGTGACACCGGTGCAATCGGTGGTCATATGGTTCGTAAGATGGTTGAAGCTTACGAAAACAGCTTATCTGGTAGTTCTACTAAATAATTAATAAAGAAGATAAAACCAAAATGAAACTACTAAAAAATTATAATAGGGGGCGAAATACAATGGCAGGAGGACAAAAGTCCAATACTTTAGTTAACCCACTTGCTGCAAAAGCTATGGAGCAATTCAAATATGAGGTTGCTCAAGAACTGGGTATCCAGACTCCTCAGAGTGGTTACTGGGGTGAAATGACTACTCGTGACACCGGTGCAATCGGTGGTCATATGGTTCGTAAAATGGTTGAAGCTTATGAAAACTCCTTATCTGGAGGAACTAATACTAGAGGTTAATTTGAGAAACCAGACCAGAGAAACCTTTTCGGCTAAGGTTTCTTAAAAAGAGCGGATTTTCCGCTCTTTTTAATTTGTCCCGCCTCACAAAACGCCTAAACCGTTAATATCCTCCAGACTAAGAGTTTATAAGTTTTTACCTTTTCTTAGTATTCTTATCTTAGTGGTTAAATATACAATCATTTCGACTTTTTCCTACAAATTTTTCTAGGAAGCTTACTTGATTTGTTTGCAGAAGTAATCGACACTGATCTTACCTTGGTTAATGATAACTTTGATCGCCCCTAATTGATCTGTTCGAACAACCCTACAACCTACCTTCTGTAGCCGCTCTAAAGCTTCCCTGGCAGGATGACCATATCTATTCGAACCCACTGAGATTAATCCCATCCCAGGATTAACCTCCTTCAAAAACGCCAGAGAAGAGGAATTTTTGCTTCCATGATGACCAACCTTTAGTAAATCTGCTTGAATATTATATCTGGTGTCCAATAATTCTCCTTCCTCTTCACTACCCAAATCCCCAGTAAATAAAATCTGTCTACCTTGACTGGTTAACCGGAAAACTATAGAACGTCGATTTTCTTCATCATATGCCACACCAGAAACCGGATGCAATATCTCAATTCTGGTGTAACCTAAAGTGAAAGACTGGCCCTGATATGGGTAACATATGGGTATCTGTTTAACTTTGGCTATAGTTTGAACCTGTCGAGCATAGTTACTCTGACTTCCTTTGGGAATCCAGATCATCTTAACAGGAAAATCACGTATGATAGGTAACAGTCCCTGCACATGATCGGCATCAAAGTGAGATACACAAACCAGATCAATTTTGGTAATTCCTCTACTAAGTAAAAAAGGAGCAATAATTCTCTCTCCCGTCTGAGCCGGAATACCGGGTCTTCCTCCACCATCAATTAAAACAACATAATCTCCCGGTAAACGTAAGAACATTCCATCACCTTGTCCCACATCTAGAGCTACCCATTCCAGACTCTGATTATTGACCGGGAAATAATGTAACCCCAACATTATCAATCCAATGATGACTTCACAATAAACCACATTTCTCTTTTCTTTTTTTCGCCAGAATAATGGCATATCCTGTCTACTCCATAATCGCCATAATAACCAAAATCCCAAATAAAAGACCACTATTGCTAATATTTCTGGTCTCCCGGGACGCCAAATATGCGTGAATTTAGAAGCAAAATATATGATTAAATCTTGAAATAAACTAACAAGTCGCTCCAGGATAACAAGAATAATTCCACCATTAGGTAGAATCCAACCAAAACTTAGCGAAAAAAGAAGCGTTGGAAGAATAAATCCGATCAGAGGTACTGCCCACAGATTCATCCAGATACCTTGCAGAGAGATTTGATAAAAATGAAAAAGAATTATAGGAAGAGAACCTAAAAAAGCTACCAGAGACAATACTAAAGAACTTTGAATTTTGCTAAACACAAATTTTTGAGGTAAAATCTGGGTGAACAGATCATTTACAGGAGTGTATCCAAGCATAATCGAAAGATAGACAATAAAGGAAAGTTGGAAACTCAGAAGAAAAACGTTTAAAGGATTTTTCAATAAGATTAACCAGGCTGTGGCTGCCAGGAGATTCACCCAATTTTCTGGCCTATTCAAAATCTTTCCCATCTGAACCAGACTTAAAAATATTCCCACCCGTAAAGATGAAGGCTCCCCTCCAACAAAAACTACACCAAACCATACAGTCAACAACAATATTACTGGTTGGATTTTTGTAGGAACTCTAATAATTTTTAGTATTTTAGTGACAAATGTTGCTAAAAGACCTAGATGTAAACCAGATACAGCCAGGAGATGACTTAACCCCAAATTTCTAATCTGTTGTAGATTATTTTCATTCAGATAATCATCTTCTCCTGTTAAAAGAGCCATCACTAATGGATAGCTTTTAGGAGATAACCTGGATGAAAAGAATTCTGAAGATTTTTGTTTCCATCTCTCTATCAATCTGAGCAGACTAAATTCAGGTCGACTAACAAGATACACCTGACCACCATAAAGTTGAGCCAGAAACCCATTATATCTCCGATAACGTTGATAATCAAACTCTCCCGGATTAGTAGCCCGGGAGAATGCCTGCAAACATCCTAATACTACAACCTGATCTCCAGGTAGAACATTATTAGTACATTGAGATTCACTGACCACTATCTTACTCCTGGCTAAAGGAACCCTGTCTTTTGTTTCAGTCAATCTAACCTCTGTAATAAAAATAACCCAATCCTGCTCTGTGCCCACACCTTCCATTTTTAGCACTCGACCGTGAATAACTACAGGAGGTGAACTTTCATTTGAAAAATAACTTTTAAAATCAGTTTTGTTCCAATGATAATCAACATAGAAATAACCAAAACCCAGAAGAAAAATAAATATAATCAGATAGATTGGCTGATATTTGATAACTCTCCAGAATCTCCAGATTGACTGCCAGAGAACTCTCACAGAGATTATCAGCAAAACTGATCCCAAAATCAAAGTTTTACTTTTACTATTCCACCAACCCCAGTGTACCTGATGCAATCGCCAAAAAACTGATCCCATCAAAAAAGAGATCAGTCCTAACAACAGTGGATATCGTCTATAGATTCCCCTGACCTCCAACCAATTTATCCACAGTTCTTCCACTATCCCATCATAAACATCCCCCTTTAATAGAGAGTTAATTGACTTTTTAGTCGTTCAAAGGTCTTATCCCCAATGCCCTGTACCTTTAGAATATCTTCCAATTTATGAAATGGTCCATTATCCTCCCGATACTCAATGATCGCAGTCGCTTTACTTGGCCCAATTCCTGAAAGAGTCATCAACTCCTCTTTACTACCATTATTAAGACTCACCTTACCATCACTAGGACTACTACTTCCAAAACTATGCTCCATATAGTTTCCACTAATCTGAACTACTTTATCAGGAACCACAATTTTCTGACCATCAACTAGTGGTGCAGCCAGGTTAATCTGATTCAATTCAGCGTCTTTGCTAACACCACCAGCAGCTTTTAATAAATCCACCACTCTGGCGTCAGACTTCAAAAAATATACACCAGGTCGCTTAACAGCTCCTGCAGCGTGTACACCAATTTTCTGCCCTGTTCTTCCACTCTCATCCTCTACTTCTACCATCTCTTCTTCCATTAGTTCCATCCAGTCTCCGCTACTCTCCGGTTGTTGATTTGACCAAAAAAACCAACCGATCACACCGATACCCACAATAACCAAAATCCATTTCCACACTTCACCTCGCTGATGATACACCTTATCACCCCTTTAGTAATTTCCTAATATACTACTTTGATTTATAAAATTTATACTATTTTACTATCAAATACAATTATATATCCTCTATCCACCCATTACAATAGTTTTTGCTCAAAATCAATATATTTTTATAATATTTACCATTGTAAACTTTAATAAATTGACATTTTTATTAAAATAATCTATAAATTATTTTCTTGGCCCTTGTCAAATGGAAAACTTACATAAGTAACCCTGGTCATAAGAACCTCTTCTCATAAAATAGTTTAAGGTACACTTCTTCTCACCAATAGATTAGTTATTATATCCCAACCAATCAACAGACCGCCGAAAGCGAAAACTCCACCTCCAACAGTCCGTCCAATCATATAAGGTTTTATTATCGCCCGTACCCAAACAAAATCTAATCCTAAATATCTCCAAAGATATGCCTGAAAATTCCCGCTACAATTAGTGACCCTCCCATCAAAGCCAATACAAGGTTTAAAAAATAAAAAGCAATATTCCCTAATAATAAAGGATTCTCCCAGATATACTGAAAGAATCCTTTGCAGTTGCAAATTAAAATCAGAATAACAGTGTCAATCTCATTAATTGTCTATCCCCCATTTAAATTCTAGTAAACAAGGAACACCTGATAGTTTAAGATCATTTTAAAACCCGATACACCTTTCCAACCACAGTTTGATAAAATCCAGCAGGATTCTCATGACTAAAATCTACCACAATATTTCTAATTTCTTCTTTACTTTCCTGTGGTAAGTAGATTAGCACTTTCTCTTCCTCCCCTGCATGTTCAAAAACAGCACTTGCATCAGTAATATTCAGTTGATACTTAATACTTTTCTTATCCAATGCTTTCTCCACAGTATCCCGTAACTCAGTGAAAAAGTCTTTACCATCTGTCAATCTCAGAACTTTTAACTGATAATTGTCCCCATGGATTCCTGAAGATACTTCAAATGATGTTTTATACAGACCTAAAACCTCATCTTCTTCCCCCCGGCTACCTGATCCAGCAGCCAGGCTTTCCATCATCTTAGAGTAAGCTGTTAGAAGTAATTCTGTTGCCTGCGGATAATCACATTCAATAACATTTTCCACTTCATTTTTACTCAAAAATGGAGGCTTTTCCAAATGTAAAAATGGAATTTTATCATCAATATAGAATGGGCAATCTTTGCCAGCGAAAGGATAGGAACCATAGATATACAACGTGTTATGCCAGACTCGAATTCCATAAGTGTAACGTACTCCTAAAATTGTAAAATGCCCTGCCAACCCAGATTCAGTTATAGCTATATCGCCACCAAATACCCCCATATTTAAGATTGTCAAAGAGATGGCACCACTTAATCTAAACATAGAGGCAGATATGTTACCAGTTAAATCTCCTTCCAGATTAAATGGTGACCCATCCGGAAGTAGTTTAAAGTGTCCATTTGCTGCAAAACCTGTATCTTCAACCTTCACATATCCTCTAACTATTGGATTAGGATTAATCATTTCCAGAATGAATAGACGCAGTTCTCCACTGGTTCCAAATTTTACTGCATTCATGGTAGTATCGAAAATTATCTCTAATGAGATAAGTCCAGCCAGAGTACTACTTTTCAAATCTACATAGAGTCTATTCCTCAAAGGCGTAATCCTGATATCCATAGAATAATCAGTCCAGCCCAGAGGTAGTTTACCGGCTATCTGTAGTGTTTCCGAACCTATCATGCCAAACTTTAATGAGGTCTCCCGACCCATAATGGTAAGTGAAGAACTAATTCCAGTATTGGAGATGCTGATATTACCGGAGCCAGTAAAGATCAGAAAACCTGCCTCAATGCCACCTGATAGAGCAATCTTTTCATGACTCAATTCTCCTCCGACATTTTTCGGAGTTCTAAAATAGATCAAATTTTGCACATCTAACAGTGTAAAACTTCCATCAATTGCAAAACGATTCATGTCTGCAGCTACAGTAGTCTCACCTGTAAAGAACGTCAATCCTGGAATGAAGAATTGAGTTTTATTCTTCCCATACAATTCAAAAGGAACATCTGGTGGATTTATTTTAACAGTTGCAATCAGATCAATGTTAAACAGGTTTTGAACACTTCCAGTAAGGTAAAATCCTATATCAAATTTCTTTCCCTGTAACATAATCAAACCAAAAGCTGCATCCAGATCAGTAAATTTGGTACTCCAGGTTCCCCTTAAGAACACAACCAATCCTTCATCTTCCTCTGTAATCGGTTTTGATTCATCTTGACGAGGTAAGATCTCCAAAAATTTCTTAGCTTTTATATTGTCTATATTAATATATTTGTAACCATCCTCTTTGATAAACTCCTCAGGTGTACTAATAATCCAATCGGCAGACATGGACAGACAGACGAAACCAGAAACATACTGTCCAGAACCAAAACGATATTCCACCGGAATCGACTTGATAAACTTGATAATATCAAAAAACTTAAATCCATCCAACAAATACGCTACCAGTTGATAAGCAGAGGGCACCTTTACTCCTTCTGCTAACCCCAAAGTCTTGCTTCCTAATAGCTGACCAGTTTTAAGATAGTTTGGCCCTATATCGAATTGCAAATTAAAATCTTTATAAACTTTCCTCGGATCAAGGGCAAATTTAGAATCTGTCAAAAACTTGACCAGATCGACCAACAAACTCCCAATCTCTTTGAGATTAAAACCTGGCTCTTTAAAGCCAAAAGATGATTGTAGGGTATTGTCCCCAATTCCATAGTAATCAATTCCCAATTTATCAAAAAACAGAGGTATAGGTATCGGGAAACCAGCTTGATAGAAGATAATAGTTAATAACTTATGAATTTGAATATTGTAATGATAGTCCCGCGGATTACCAAAATATTTATATAAAGAGTCGTCTACTACTAAGCTCACCAATAATGATTCAATATCAAAGATATCAATATCAGCATCAATCCGTAACTTGAATAACTGTCCAGCAAACATCTCACCAAAGGAAAACTGTCGTAGAGTAATCCCGGTAATCATCGGTGCAGGTGGAGTAATCATTAGCATCTTAACTCCTGGATTGGAAAATAATGAAGCATCAATACCCCCATCTGGGGTGATTACAATTTCAAAGTGGAATTCAGCTGGAACCCGCAAATCCATATAGTCAAGGAAGGTCTTCGGTAGTTTATTAACAATCGAAGCTATTTTGTTTAAAATCTCCACCACGACAGTTGGTAGTTGATTACCAAAGAATTCATTAATTTTGACGACGTTTAAAGTACCATTTTCAATGAAATGTGGTGGATTACTCAAAGGTATCGAAAGTACGTCAGGCAATAGTTTTGCGAAATCAGTAAGTTGTGCGTTTTCAAGCAATTGTTTTAGAATATCTAATGGAATTCCCGGATCGTTATCAATGATAAAACCACCTTTTGCCGAGAAGCCTCCTTTTTGCAGATCTAGTCCTAAAGTTGGCTTTTCAATCTGGATAGAACCATATTTGCCATCTTTGCCGAGACAGATTGCCCAATACTTTTCTTTATCTTCAATAACAGCTATTGGAATTTTGGAGATGCTAATGGTAGCATCAGATTTGTCACCAATTTCACCTGCAAATTTCATTGCCAGGCACTCACTGGCTTTTGGTTTATCAGGTTGATATGTATTGAAAAGTACTATCTTAGGTTTATGATCCTCATCCTCACCAAAGAGATAGTTTAGTCTTGATGGTAGATAGAAATCGACTTCGATTTCGATGGTTACCGATTTTTTCTTTAACTTAAGTGCCAGATTACTGACCGCAACTTTGGCTGTACCCAGATCGAAAGCCTGTAATTCGCCAACTGCAGGTGTTTTCATGTCTGGGATGACAACTTCAAAAATACTATCTTTTAAACTTAGAGAAACCTCTTCGGTTCCATCAATTTTTAAGCCTACATGCAGTCCTTCCCCGGGTAGAATACTGCCAATAAACTCTGGAATCTTTGTCAATTTTAATTGAAAGTCTGATTCAAAATGCCATTTTTCTTTCTTTTCCAGACTAAGTTTCTCAATTCTAAACAACATCTCAGACCATTCCACTGTATCACTATCAATCTGATATGGGATTGGAAGAGGTATATTTTTGATGACACCACTTCCTTCATCGGCCTCAAAACTGATACTAAATTGCTCTTTTTCACCTGTTATCTTTAAAGTTCCCCCAATATCAATCAAATAAGATTTCTCTTCCTGAGAATCACTGGTCTCTATTAATTTAATCGCTCCTTTGGAACTAATCGACCATTTATAGCTTTTGTTCTCCTGTTCTGCAAAATATAGTTTAAACGAAGAACTTTCCAGTCTCCCCAGATTCGCAAAATCAATATATGAATCAGTGTCCAGCTCAATCTCTAAAGACTTCTCTTCAGTATCAACGGTAACTTGACCTTTTTTCACTCCAATACCAACAAATTCATCTGGAAGCTGAATCTCTGGTGGCAAGAAGTCGTTGAGGGTTAATGACGTATCATCTGATGTCTCAAACGAACCAGCAAACTTCCATCCTTTAGCTTTTAACTCAGCGACCAGAGTTACATCCACCTTATTATAAATAGATAATTTACCCGATAAACGTATCGCTTCTAGTGCATTGATATTTACTCCATCATGATTACCATATTTAAAATACAATCCCAGCTCCTTCATCTCCAGATTTAAAATAGGCAGAGTAATGTCACTGCGCAAAGCTGAATTCAAAGTAAATCCTACAGGTGATGTCTGCCCATTGAGATAAAAGAGTGAACAATCAACTTCAGGTAAATATAATGGCTGTCCCAATAAATTCTCTAGCATCTTAGTTAAATTAATCTTACTACCATGACTCAATTCAACGGTAAACTCTATATTTGGGAGAGCAGAAACCTGTACCAGAAGATCTCCTTTAACCGCTGTACCTGTAAGGCAAGCTCTTCCTTTAAGATCTGCTTTAACCTGGAGCGAATCTTCTGCAGATGGAAGCATAACTGCAAAGTTGATATCAATCTCATTTATTTGCAATAAATCTGGGATTAGTTGATAATTGGTGTATTTATCATTCAAAGAGAAGGTACTATATATCTCAAGCAGACGGGCATTGGAAAGAGATACTTTAAGCCCAAGGTTGGCCAAAACAACTGCATCTAAACCCGGAAAATCTTTAGGAATCCATTCCGTCAAAGCAATATTACCCATTAATTTGGAGAACTTATCTAACGCTAATTCTGATAAATCTTTAGTGTCTGCCTCTAAAATGACCAGATCAGGACTAGTGCCATAAAAATCAGAATACAGAGGAAGAGTCAACTGACCATCTCCATAATTGTACTGAACGTCAGCCCGAAAACGATATAATGTAGTTGGTAAAACTTGATAATTCTGCTCACCTTCAAGAATCTGAAACAGACTCACTATCTGTAGATACAATGGTACACTCAACTCACCTAACTCAATAGCTTTAAACTCTCCAGTTTTTAAAGAGAAGCGAGGAACCCCCTTAAGAATATCTATAGCCCCTGTTACTGTAAAATTTCCTTCATTCAAAAAGACTTTTAACCACTGAAGTAATTCTGGCAACCTGATCTGTCCAGTAAATAATAGACCGTTAATTACCTCAGATTCGTACTTTGCATCATAAAAATAACCAGAATATTGTTTCTGAAGTTGAATATTCGAAGCTTCCAGCTCCGAAGGGAGCGAATTCAGAATAAATACAGCATTGTCATACTCAAAATAATCCACTGATTCTTCTTTAATCTCTGGAAAAGCTTCTGATAACTTAAAACCTGATTTGGCAATAACTAAATTAACTCGACACTGCGGAAAAGATTGCTCATCAATCCAGAATTCACCTGAAACTTGTAAATCATTAAGCTTATAGAATTGATTAACTACTCCCCGGATAATTTTAATTTTTTCATTTTCCAATAGTGGTTTCGTCGTTTTCTGCAGTAATATACTGCCATCCGCAAAATGGTTATTTATCAGTTTGCCGACAGGTGTGTCCAAAAAGTCTTTCCCGGTTATCGTCAATGACTGTTCCTGCTCATCCCACCCGTCGCATAGAATTTGATAAAGTTTTTGTAAATCCATAGGATAGTCCTCCTTTCTTATTTTAATAATCTATCAGGCCACCCGGATATTTCTTAGCTTTTTTCCGGTCACCTCTAATTCGATACCCACCCGTAGAATCTACTTCGACTTTCAGATAGGTTCCCAGGTTAAATCTTCCACTACCATACCACTTATCTTGAAATCCGGTAATATTCAGGGAAACGAAGTCAGTATTTATTTCTCCCAACAGTGCATAAACACTCACCCCATTGGTAATCAAGTAATTAATTGTTTCAGTAATATATGAACCTCCTAAACCACTAATTATACAAATAGGCTTCTTATCAACAATATAATTAATTAAATTCAAATTGTTATATATATTTTTTTTGCTACCATGATGGGGTAATTTAATAACTGTAAAATTATTCTTTTGCTGAACTAATTTCTTCGGAAAAGTCTCTTTCGTAATATCTGCTAGACCTAGATAAACAAAAGTTCCACAACATATTACTGGCATTAATGAGTAGTGATTTTCATCATCTGTGTAATGTTTATTAATAACAGGATGATAAATATACATCTTTAAACTCTGGGAATTTAAAATGCAACGTGAATTTGTAATAAATGAATCCGAGTTTTGGATAGTCACAATATTTTTTACTGCTTCTACTGTAGCTTCCCTGGTCGACTTTTTAGCATTTTTAGTTAACCCGAAGACCAGCTTGAATTTCTTATCCCCCAACGAACCCCCATAATGATCGTCGTGCCAATGGGTATATAAAATAAAATCCAGTTTATCCTTTACTTCTTTGAAAAATTCGTTAAACTGCTGCTTGTCATATTTCGTATCACTTCCACAATCAATAAAAAATGATTTAGCTGTATTGTTTACATTCATCTCACCCAGGCATAGATCACCATATCCATTATTCAAATTACAGCCCAGGTGATTTAATGACACTACCTGTTTTCCTGAATCAAAATTAACATTTTTAAATACATGTTCCATAGCCCTATTCCCCCTTTCATTTAATTTGGCCTGATTATGACAATCTTCACCTCCGTTCCCATCTGTATTTCATATTCAACAGAATTGTCGCCGATTAACAATAGTTCTAACCACTCTCAGATTACTTCCTAATCCTTAAATTAATCTAAATATTATAAGCTTAACTCCTTTGATTATTCCGATTATAGAAAAAATGTTAATTCTTTTTAAAAAAAAATAACCGTTCTCACACTGAACGGTTATTTTGATAGTTCTATATTATTTCGAATTGGTTTACTTATATCATCACGACTTGCCTGGCATCAGCCCAGAGACGTTCAAGATTATAATATTCCCTTTCCTCTTGCCTGAAAACATGAACAATAAAATCACTATAGTCAAGAAGAATCCAGACTCCCTCATTTTTACCTTCAATCCGTCGAGGAGTAATACCTGATTTCTGCAATCTATCTTCCACCTCATTAGCAATGGCTTTCACCTGAACATCTGTCCGGCCACTACAGATAACAAAATAATCAGCAACTAGGGAAACATTGGTAATGTCCAGAGTTGTGATATCGATTGCTTTTTTATTATCTGCAGCCTGACATGCCACCTGAACCAATTCCTTGATTTCTTTGCTTGACAAAGAATCCCCTCCTGTACATTTAGTTTGTATTTGCTATACTATATTATATTATATTATATTATCACAAAATTGGCAATATCCTAACTTGATTAACCTGTATAATCCTTGCCAATAATCACCATAGCATCGAATTGAGTTAACAGAGACTCATTTGTACCATAGTCAGATTCAGTAAAAGGCTTCGCTTCTCCATCAAAAATCTGTGCTAAATCTTCGATCTCCTTCGTTAATTCAGCAGTGTAAAATACCTGAGTCTTTTCGTAATTATATCTGTTAGCATTGGCAATTTTGACTATATTATAGCCATGAAGTTTTAGCATATCCCGCACACTACCTGCCATTCCAAAGGTACCATTCCCATTATACACACCTATCCGAATTTTGCTATTTGCCACATATTCTTTACTGGCGATCAGATCATGCACTAATTTTTCAGTACCTTCAGGATCATGCAGGAAATAAGAAACTCCATGAAGATAATCAGTAGTTCCAGGAATAGTAGCTGTTTTGATGTTAGAACGATCTATATCTTTAACCAATTTAGCCAGATTAGCCAGATCCTTCACTGACATATCTGTTTTTACGCTACTTTGAAATTGTCCGATCAAAGTAGGGAATTTAATTAATAGTTCAGGTGATAGGAACTGGTTAATCGCCTGGTTGATAAATTCTTGTTGACGATTAATTCGTCCCAGGTCAGCAGTAATATCATCCCGATAACGAACAAATCCAATAGCTTCCTGACCATTCAATACCTGTTCACCCTTTTTAAGATTAATATTCAATCCTCCAGCAACATCCTGATAATTCATGTCTTCCTTAACGTTCACTCTCACACCACCAAGGGTATCAATCATTTGAGCAAAGCCATCAAAATCTGTAGCTATATAATAGTGAATAGGGATGTCCAAAAATGCACTTATAGTTTCTACAGCTTTAGCTGATCCACCTTCAGCAAAAGCACTATTAACTTTTGAGTGAAGTTCGTGACCAGGCACCAACACCCTTGTATCCCGGGGAATACTTACAATACCGACAGCTTTTTCTTCAATATCAAAACTTGCTAACATCAGTGTGTCAGAACGCGGACGTCCATTTACCTCTGAATCATAACCGATAATTAAAATATTAAGCTTAGTAAAAGGTAATGCATCTTTTTTATTATTTTTTAGGCCACTAATTAACCTTAACTTTTCAAATTGTGGAGTTCCATCATTAAAAAAGAAATCATATAAGAAAAATGCAAACAAACCCGTGAATATCACTAATACCAGGGCAGTAATTAATACTACCTTCTTCCAGGTTGATTTACCGCCAGGCTGATTCTGTCTTCGTTTCATCCTAGTTCCAATAGTTTTATAATCTTTCCTTGTCATTTCGTTTCACCCTTTCTAGCAGAGCATTTCTCATTTGTACAGTCCGTAAATGAATTGGATTATGTCTGTTAATTTCATAAATAATAGTTCGCCCAGCCGCAAGAATAATCGCCTGATCTAAATCGATAAAAGCCATCTGCCTGACCTCATCAATCCCCGGGCATTGCCGATTAGGTTCAATATAATCCGCAATAAAAATAATCTTATCCAATAAAGTCATCTCAACCGAACCTGTGGTGTGATAGCGAATAGCCCGCAAAATCTCGTCATCTATAATCCCAAACTCTTCACGAGCAATAATGGCTCCCACTGGGCCATGCATTAATGGTTCGAGTGACAATTCTACATCATCTACCACTATATCAGAACCTTTCAGTCTTCGCAAGAGGTGATATTTGGATAAACCTTTTGCACAATCATGGAGTAATGCCGCAATCTTTGCCTTTTCCACTGACACCCGATAGTGTTCTGCTAATCTAAGAGCAGTATCGATTACTCCCAATGTATGTTGATAGCGCTGCAGGTCGATCATTTCCTTAAGTCGCTTACACATCTGATCAAAACTCTTCAATTGGCTTCCCCCCACATTTCAACTTAACTCTAGCGATACAATTGATGTTTAGAAATATATGCTTCTACCAACGGGTGTAAGTAATATTTAATACTCTTTCCCATTTTCACACGACGCCGAATACCTGTTGAACTAATGGCCAGTTCAGGGACTTCTAATATAGCTATCTTATCTTTATATCTCTGGTAAAATTCATTTTGCAAACCAGAGAATGAATACCCTGGTCTGGCAGCAGTAATAAAATACGTCATCGCAAATAACTCTTCTGGTGCCTTCCAGCTAACAATTTCTACGATAGTGTCTGCACCGGTAATGAAGTAAATTCGATAATCGGGGAATTCACTTTGAAAATATTTGATCGTATCAACCGTATAAGACATACCATTTCGTTCTAACTCTACTCGCGATACAGAAAACCAGGGGTTATCCATAGTTGCTAAAAGTGTCATCTCATATCTCATCTCTGGAGATGTGATCTGTTGATTCATCTTATGTGGTGGAATCCTTGAAGGAACAAAAAATACCTTCTCCAGACCAAATGCCTCAACCGCACAGGATGCCACCATTAGATGTCCGTAATGTATGGGATCAAAGGTTCCTCCCATGATACCAATTGATTTAATTTTTTCCATTTTCCATCCTCCTGGCTGACTAAACCATGTTAATATAACTTATTTTCTACAAATTCGTTCTATTTGCTATATAACATTATACAACAAATTATTGCATTTCGCAAAAGGAAAAAAGGTTATTTTCAACATTCTGGTCAACACCAGGTTTATAGAATCGGAATTAATACTGCTTACGGGTCACATCTAACAGTTCATTTCTCAACAGATTCAAAGCCCGAGTAATCTTCTGTTTCTCCTTCAAAACAGGTTTAAACAGATCGCCAACCTCCTCAATTCTTTTACCAATTGTCTGCAAATTATACATGTCCGGCTTCAGAGATGAATTTACTTCATCCCACAGTACAGGTGTTGATATTGGTGCTTTAGGTTGAGGACGAACACTATATACCCCAGTAATAGTCTTACCTTTAATATTCTGCAGATAATCCACATATACCTTTCCGGCTCTATCCTTAACTTTGCGATCATAAATGGTAGCTTTATCTGGAATCACCTGAACGACAATCCATCCAACCAACTCTACAAACTCCTGAAGCTCTTCATAGCTGTAGATCGGTTCCACAGGAACATAGATATGTAAACCAGTAGCCCCAGATGTCTTGGGATAATGTTTTACCTTTAAATCTGTTAAAACTTTGTGAATTAATTGAGCCACCATAATTGTATCCTCAAATGTCGCTCCTTCAGCAGGGTCTAAGTCAAAGATCGCCCAATCTGGATGATCCAATGTCTGAACTCTCGAAAACCAGGGATGCAGCTCGATGGCTCCTAAATTGACCATAAAAACCAGTGTTTCTATTCCAGAACCAATAATATAATTAATATCATCCTCCCTCTCTTTAGAGTAGATTCTCTGGGTCTTAATATAAGGGGGAGTCTGGTTTTCAGCTAGATGTTTATGATAAAACATCTCCCCAGTTATCCCTTCCGGATAACGACTCATCACCAAAGGTCGATCCTGGATATAGGGTAGAATCAGACTACTCATCTCAATATAATACTTAAGTAAATCACCTTTTCGAAATCCATCCCCGGGCCAGTAGATCTTTTCAAGATTGCTAACCCTCACCTGATTACCATTGATTTGCAAAAATTGGTCCACTTTCGCTACCTCCCATAACTATCTCTACCTGTAAGAAGAACCCATCTTGATAATCAAGTGAGTTCTTAATAACTAAAATTAACTCAATATACATTCTTGTGGATTATCCCTGGTAAAACCTCTAATGACTGGGGCTCTCATTTGAAAATCATTGGACCACTCCATAAACTCTACTTTCACTGTCAACAAAGGCTGAATCCAATGAGTGGTTACCCCATATAATCTGGGAGGATTAATAAAAGGTGCAGCCTTTATCTCAAACTCCAGTAAATGAATCGAAAGAAGTTTTAAATTTTCAGAAGTCAAACCTGTAGCGGCATTACCAATATAGTGAAAATCACCATCTAGATAAGCTCCCATTAGCAGAGAACTTAGACGCCTTTCTTTTATGGTGTACCCACCCACCACAGCAATCAGATCTTTACTGGTCTTAATCTTAAGCCAATGGTCTGTCTTTTGTCCGATAAGGTATGGACTATCTTTTTTCTTGGCTACAATCCCTTCCATCTCCTGTTCCTCAATCGCCCGAAACAGGGCAATTCCACTGGGAAAATCATCAATAATCTGAAAATAATCATGAGGGATAGCTATCTCTCGTAATAATTCCAGACGCTGAGTCAGAGGTTTAGTTGTCAAATCTTGCCCATTAAGCGAGATAAGGTCAAAAACTACATATGTAGCTGGGATCTTCTCCGCCGCTACTTTGATTGCTAATTCGTCTGTTTTCAAATCCCGCTTAAGAATCCCTGAGAAACTGGGTTTACCATCCTTCAGTACGACCATCTCTCCATCTAAAATAGCTTCCTTACTGTCAATGTAATCTGACAAATTTTCAAAATCAGGATATACATGAGATCTGGCTCGAAGTTTACGATTCTGTAAACGAACCTGTTTCTGATCGATAAATGCCACAATTCTTACCCCGTCCCACTTTACCTGATACAGATAATCTTCCGAATCAAAGGGATTACTGGCAGAACGGGGTTCCATAGGTTTTAAATGGCCATATTCTATCATTTAACTTATGTAGCCACCTTTTCAGATTCTTTCTCCTCAATCTTTGCCTGTTCTTTATCTCTTTCCTTTTGAGCTGCCTCCAGACTAGCTTTGAGTGCATCCATCAGATCCACAACCTTACCAGAAACCATCCGTTCCGGAATTTTCACTTCCTGACCTTCTATCTTCTGCCTGATGATCTTCAATAACTCTTCCCGATATTCATCAGTATATTTCTCTGGAGCAAAATCAGTAGATAGATTAGAGATTAACTCTTTAGCCATGTTTAGTTCATTTTCCGAAACCTTTATCTTATTTACCAGATCTCCGATTTTCAAATCGGCACTATCTCGCACTTCTGCCGGAAAGAACATTGTCTCCAGACAGATAGTTCCATTATCCAGGACTCGGATACAGGCCAGACTTTCTTTATTGCGAATAGTAATCTTTGCCACCGCAACCTTACTGGTCTCTTTCATCGCCTGACTTAACAGAATATACGCTTTCTCGCCACCCTCATTTGGAGAAAGAAAATAACTCTTACTATAATAGATGGGATCTATATCTTCTAAATTCACAAAATCCACAATATCTATCGTTCGGGTAGAAGCTACAGGAATATTGTCAAAATCCTCATCTTTAAGAATCACATATTTTCCCTTCTCATACTCATAACCACTGATAATGTTGTCACTGTCTACCACCTGATCACATTTGGGACAATACTTCTGATAAGTAATCGGTGTATGACAGGCGTCATGTAGTTGGCGAAAATGCAAACTCTCCTTTGCTGTAGCTGTGTACATCTTAATAGGAACATTGACCAAACCAAAACTAATCGAACCTTTCCATAGGGTTCTCATTCTCCCACCTCACCCTCAACATTAATCAAAAATCTCAAGCTTCTTTTTTCTGAGCCTCAGACTCTTCAGTTTTTTTCATTTTTCTAATCCGTTGAGTAATTAAACCCCCAAGACGACCCGTTTCCTTGGCGCTCAGACCTCCCCAACCATATTTACGAATCTTTTCAGCCAGTCCCATCTCATAAGCTACTTCTAATTTGATCTCCATTAATGTTAAATCATCAACAGTGGCTTTATCTCTGGTCAAAACCCCCACCTCCTTCGTTTTATTGCTATTCTGTGCAAAGGTGATGGAGAATATTCTTAATCTATTACTTAAAAAACTTTTGATCATAGTGCACCAAAAAAGGGCTGTCTCAAAATGAGACAACCCCCATAAAACTATATTTAATCTCCAAAGTATACTTTCAGTGCTTTAAGTAGATACCATTGATCCATAACTCCTCCCAATTCCCTAATAGAATGCATTGCCAACATCGGATTACCAATATCTAATGAACGAATATCTAATTGACCTGAGGAGATTGGTCCTATCGTCGAACCACCTCTAGCATCAGAACGATTAACAAATTTTTGCACAGGTACATCAGCTTTTTGGCAGATCAGTTCAAAAACAGTATCAGAATCACTGTCTGTAGTATATGCCTGATTCGCATTAATCTTAATCACAGGCCCCTGATTAATCCGCGGTTTGATAACCGGATCATGTTTCTCTGGTAAATTAGGATGAACCGCATGGGCCATATCGGCAGAAATCATAAAAGATGAATAAATTGCTCTAAAGAAATCTTCTTTCTCTTTACCCAATCCGTAAACAATCCTCTCCAAAACTGTCCGTAACATAGGTGAACCAGCACCTTGCTTAGTCTGACTACCCACTTCCTCATTATCAAAACAGACCATCACATTGGTTGATTGATTAACTGGAGTCTGAATTAATCCCTGAATTCCAGTGTAAACCATAGCCAGGTCATCCAATTTTCCACAAGAGATAAATTCATTATTAAGTCCAATAATATCCCCTCTCTCATACTCATAGAGGTATAAGTCAAAATCCACAATCTTCTCAGGATTCACGGATAATTCTCTTGCCAATAATTTTAATAGGAAATCATTCTTCTCGAACTGCTCATCAATCAGAGTAACCATTGGCAACATATCTTTCTGTTTATTCAATTCGATCCCTTCATTAACTTTTCGATTCATATGTATAGCCAAATTTGGGATAATCATTATTGGTCGATTAATGTTAACCAACCGACTTTCTGGATAAAAGATATCATCACTCTTTAAAGTAACCCGACCGGCCAGTCCCAATGGACGATCCAACCAGGTATTGAGAATTGGTCCACCATATACTTCAGTATTTAGCTTAAGATAGCCATTCTCAACCATCTCAGGAGCCGGTTTAATCCTGAAAGTAGGTGCATCTGTATGACCACCCACCAATCTAAAACCATCCTTCTCTACCTGACCTTGACCCACAACGAAGGCAATAAGTGCCGTCCCATTCCTGGTGACAAAGTATCTACCATCCTTTTTTATCTGCCACCCTTCCCTCAGATCTAATTCGTCAAAACCCTGACTTACTAAAGTCTTTCTCAGATTCTGCACAACATGAAATGGACTCGGACTTTGATAAATAAAATCTATCAAATCCTGGGCAAATTTAGTCTCTTTATTCATTAATTTCCCTCCTTAAAATAGTTATAAAACATTTTTTTACATTTAAAATTTAGAGACTTCAGTAGGAGACTTATTCTCCCGCTGAAGTATCAGAGTATTTATCACACCGTATTCCTCCTATTGAGCTACAGAAATTCTCTTTAGGAGTTATCTTTAAATGCCTGGGCTATCTTCTCCAGGATCTCTTCATCATCAACAGTAAGCAGTTCAAGACCATCATCATTTTGAATGTATTGATAAACTAACAGTTCATCATCATCTTTTTGCATAAGTACCATGTAGTCCTTATCCTCAACATCAAAAACCCCCAAAACATAGCATTCTATCTCACTACCATCTTCCATGGTTAAAAGTAATACATCTACTGTCTCGTCTCCATGATGCCCACCACATCCACAGTCCTCAGTACAATTGTGATGTTCAGTATGTTCTCCACAACTACAACTTTTCTGTTCTTTACTCAAAATATTCTCCTCCTTTAAAATAACTTCATAAATATCCTGATTTAATAACTCCTGATGTAAATAAATCTTCTTGCTAAAATACTATTTTCTCTCAAATTACATGCTTAACCTGATAAAAGACAACTCTCCCAGCTCAAATATTAACAAAATATTTTGCTTCTTTATTATAAACTTAGTTTAACACAATTAACTTGATTCCTTCCCCATTTTGTAAAATAAATTTTTATCTCTCGAAAAAAATCTTTCTATAACCAATATAAAATCAACCTACAAAATAACAAAAGAAAAGTCTCCTACTAGGAAGAATTGATTATTTTCAACTTTCAAGATTTAACCTTCTGACTGAATTAATCGCAAAGCATAAGCATAACGCTTTTGAAAATCTGCGATAAAAACTCGATCAGGTGGATTAAGCTCCTCTATATCTGGTAGATTATTTATTTCAAAAAAACTCAAATCAAGACTTTCATCTCTATCCAGAGCGAGCTGACCATGATAGTCATCAGACACATAAACCACACTAACAATATACACTTCATCACCATTGGGATATTTGTGATGCAGCTCCTGACCAGAATAAGTTCCAAAGAAATGTAAGCTATCTACTGTCAGACCTGTTTCTTCCAATACTTCCCTGCTGGCAGTTTGTTCCAAAGTCTCTCCAGGTTCTAATGCTCCTCCAGGAATCCCCCATTTTCCATTATCAGTTCTTTGCTGTAAGAGAATTCTCCCCTGATAGTCAATAATAATAATTCCTGCCGCACACATAACCAGCGGTCTATGACCCACTATCTTCCGCAAATCCATAACATAGTTAGACATCTACTACACTCCCTCTCGCGATATTCTTCAGATACCACAATCTATGATAATCTATTAGTATTGTTTATAGTAGTTCGCGACAATCAGTTTCTCTCCTGCCATTCAATCAGTATTTATTTTCTGGCTAAATTTTATTTAATCTGAAAGAAGATTTAGCAGGAGATATTAGGATTAACTCGAAGTAAGATGTATATGGTCATATTTTACTGAAAATATCACTCTTCAAAGGAGGATAAAGATGAAAAAGATTAGATATATCGTGCTATTCGCCAGTTTGCTTTTGATTTTTGTTATAACCACAACTGGTAAAACCACCTCTTCAGTAGATGCTGATGACTCACATACCAGTGTCACCATATCAAAACTAACCGATCCCAGAACTTTAAAGGTCTACCAACCATTTACCTGGTCGAATAAAGTCTATATTGATCTGACTGAGGAACTATCAGAAGGTAGTACGATCAATTCAATCCAACTCCAGAGTGCTAAAATCTTTTCAAACTGCGGCCAATATCGAGATATTTACCTATATATCTGGGATGAGGAGGGTAACTATACCCGTCTTGAGTCTGGCTTACTTAACAAAGAATTTGTCGATAAATCTGCAGCACAAAAATTTTATCTCAGGTTTTACACCAACTATATGGAGCACAAAGGTAACCCTCTAATTGTCGGACGACCCATGTTAACATTTGACGTTCAGTAATCAACCTTAATTGTCAAGGTTGATTTTTTTTATAATCCCCAGATAACTATTTTCCTTATACTAAAAGTAACTACCATTTAACATGTTTTTGACATTTATCTGATATAATTAAAATAGTAAGCAAATAGTCTGAAAAATATTTAAGGGGGAGTTATATGCGAGTTGCTATATTTACTGACACTTATCTTCCACAGATTAATGGCGTCTCAAAGACTCTTTACAAATTAAAACAGTATCTTGACAAAGAAGAGATTGAATACAGATTTTTTGTACCGGGAAATGACTTAAAGGCTGACCTGATACAGAATATAATTACCTTTCAGAGTTTCAATTTTTTTCTATATCCCGATTGTAAGATTGCCCTGCCCAACAATCAGATGATAAAAAATGTCCTATCTAAATTTAAACCAGATCTCATTCATTGTACAACTCCATTTTCTTTAGGATTGACAGGAATGAAATATGCTAAAGACAACAATATACCCTTAGTATCCTCATACCACACTAGTTTTGACAAATATCTTGAGCATTACAAACTTCAGTTCCTGGAAAAACCTTTATGGCATTTCTTTAGATGGTTTCATTCCTATTGTGAAATCAACTTTTGCCCATCAGAAGAAACAAGAAAAGAACTAAAAAAACAGGGGATCAATAATATTGAGATCTGGGGCAGAGGAATTGATACACAAAAGTTTTCCACAAATTATTATAGTGCAGAATATAGAAAAAATTTAGGAGTAGTAGATGAAAATATCCTGCTTTATGTAGGACGAATAGCAGCAGAAAAAGAACTAGATGTATTGCTGGATGCAGTCAAAATTTTAAATAGGAAAAAACTTAACTATAAACTCCTGCTAGTAGGTGATGGTCCCATTAGAGCAAGATTGGAATCTCTGCAGTTACCAAATGTAATCTTTACAGGATACAAAAGTGGCGAAGAACTGCAAACAATCTACGCCTCAGCCGATTTATTCCTCTTCCCATCCAGTAGCGAAACATATGGAAATGTCATTTTGGAAGCCATGGCTTCAGGGCTTCCCGTAATCGCACCTTTCGCAGGCGGAGTTAAAGAAAATTTGATTCATCAATACAATGGTCTTGCCTTTCAGGCAGGTGATGCAGAAGATATGGCAATAGCAGCGGAAAGATTACTCAAAGATAATCAATTAAAGCTACATTTAAGAGATAATGCCTTACAACATTCACTATCAAAAAGTTGGGACTCAGTCTTCAAAAACTTATTTGCACACTATCAATTGATTATAGACAGATCCAGAGAAGTAAGAAATAAAGTTAAAAGTATGTGAGAAGAATGACCGAGCCACACTTTTCTCTACCTACAAAACCGAAAGACTTCTCTTCACTGATGTCAAAATCCATCTCCATTCTATATAAAAACTTTATCCCAATGATCAAAGGGCAATTCAGCCAAAATCCCGAATTGCCCTTTTTATATTATAGATAACATACCATTAAACTTCCAAACCGCTATCAGTCTCCACAAAATTTTTCTCTTCCAGAGAATCATCAAATTTATCTTTTTTAATAGTAGCCAGATAGATTCCACCCAAAATTGGTATTCCTCCAATCAAGGTAAAGATCGGCGGCTTTTCTTGCAAAATTAACCAGGCCAATAGAGTAGCACCTACTGGTTCACCCAAAATACTCACCGATACTGCTGAGGCATGAAGATATTTGAGAGCCCAGTTAAAAGAAGTATGACCAATTATCGTTGGAACCAATGCCAACATGAACATATAAAACCAGGTTGATTGATCATAACCCAGCAGCGGAATACCGTTAACCAGAATGTAGATTAATAAAAACACAGAACAGATCCCATATACCAAAAATATATACACTCCCAGGGATAAATTTTTCCGTAAATGGCGACCAATTAGAAAATAACCGGCAGCCATAATCGACCCACCTAATGCCAGCAGATCACCAAAAAGATTGGTACTCCCCAGAGAAAAATCTCCTGCTCCAATTATCAAGCTACCAATACAAGCGAGAGTAATCCCTCCCAATAAAAACAGTCCCGGACGTTCTTTCAAAAAAATAGCTGCAGCTAAAGCCACGAAAATGGGTTGAGTTGTCACAAAAACTACTGAACTGGCCACACTGGTATGTGAAAAAGAAGTAATCCAGAACAGAAAATGCACAGCTAATAGCAAACCTCCCAAAATTCCAAACCAGATCTGGCTTTTTTCCAAAGCTCTAAACTCTTTTTGATATCTAATCAGGATAAATGGTGCCAGTAATACAGTAGCAATTCCCATGCGATAGAAAGCAATTATCGCAGCAGGTGCTTCAGCTAAACGAATAAAAATTGCGGCAAAAGAGACTGCACTAACACCAATGATCAACATTATATATGGAGGCAACTTAGGTTGCATTCGATTCATCCTCCCTATCGAGCACTAGTTGAAAAACATATACATTTGGTTCAACAATATTTTCCCAGTGAGCAAAACCTTGATCCATATATAGAGATTTTAATCTTTGATCTTCAGGTACCATGGAACCGATCATTTCAAATCCTCTGGTAATAGCTGTCTTCTGAGCCCAGGCTAAAAGGGTAATAATGGCTTCATCTGTTCCCGTAATAATTGGAATATAGAACATTTTATCCTTCTGATTGTCAGGATAAATAATCATCCCTCCCGTCATTTTTTCGCCATTTTTCAAGTAATATACATGTCCAGCTGCTATCTCCGCGGCGATCAATTCTTCAGAAATCTCCCGAAAAAGCCAGCCGTAACCCAGAAAATTGTTAACAGGTTTTTGCTCAGGTGCTTCAAGCAGTGTTTGCACGATCTGAACATAATCTTCAGAGGTCTGAGTAGCCTGCATGACCAGATTAGAATTCACTTCTGTAGATTTGACTGATTTAACCTCCTGGTCACCATACCAGAATTGGGCAACCCGTTGAAAGCCATTACTTGCGGAAACATGAATACTTGCGTGATTATCATAATATGTGCTCAATTGAAGCTGCTTTAGCCCCATCTCATAGCCTTTATTGATATAATAGCGAGTAATCTGTTTAGCAAAACCTTTAGAACGGGCTTCGGGAGCTACTCTTAATCCCTCTAACCAACCAATACTTCTTCCAATCAGAGTCATCTTACCTACACCCATAACCTGCCCATCTTCCACCATTACAGTAAATTCACCTTCATTATCTGTTAACCATTTATCGATAATATTTGGCATGTAATCTGACCCTTCCCACACAGTACTACAAATCTCTAAGATACGTCCTTTGTCTCCTGGTACAGCTCTCCTAAAATTCATCTCAAATCAACTCCTATTCTATAAAAATAAACGAGAATCCTATCTTATTAATTATTATATTCGGTTTGTATTACGGATTACCTTTTTCTAATAATAAAAGAAGCGATGAATTTCTTCATCACCTCTTTAATATCTAACGATCGGCTTTTCGCCCATTGAGAACTAATTTTAAAATATCGCGAAATTCTGAGCGAAATTGATTAAAATCATCGTGTAAAGAATTAAACCATCCACGCTCATCTGTTTTTATTTCATTCAGGTCGTTGCTAAGATCCTCCAATTCACGTAAATCAGACTCCATCTTACGTAATATTGGGGTAATATCTTCTTTGACAGTCTGACGTAAATTCCGAATATCATCTTCAATCTTATTGTGCCGATATTTATTCTCCCGCAAGAGACTAAATAATTCTTCTCTCAAATTATTCATATCTTTACAAGATTGATGCTGATAATAGATCACATATCCTATCAATGCAGATATCACGGCCCAGGCAACAGAAAAGTCCTGACTAATCAAATAATCGATGAGCATATTCAAAATTTCCATCTCCTGTACCCCCTATCTAGTAATATAATATTATATGTCTAGGGGACAGGATTGGTCAAAATATCACCATACAACATTCACTAAAACCCAGTAGAACTTTTTATAAATAAATCAGGTAATGGTAGTTGCCGGATAACAGATTCAAATCTTTTAGTTCTTTAATCAGTTTTGATTGATATTTAAAAATATACGGCAAGATGTTCAATCTTCTCTCCTGCAATATATCATTAGGATATAAATTCATCTTCAACTTATCTAATTGTCGTAACAAAATCTCAGAATTTTTCCGGTGTTGATGATACGCTTTCTCTTCCAGATAATTTATCTCTTCAATGATTCGCTGGAGATTTTGCGAACCAAGATTTTTAAACTTTCCATCCAATAGAGTTAATTCTTTAATCAATTTTTGATATTCAGGAATGAAAAGCCCTTTGATCTGATTGAATCGATCTTTTAATTGAAGTTCATCAGCCTCCGCCAGAAAATCCTCCCTGATGTTATCAAACTCTTGAAAAATCTGTTGTGGATTAAGTTCATATTTCTGTAAACTCCTGGCAATAGATGATTCAATCAAAGTAATGCTAATTCTGGGATAGATAATTGGCATCTCCATATCGAATAAACGATAAATTTCTTTAAACTGAGAATAGTAAGCTGTTTCCCCAGGGCCACCGATATATGCTATTGTAGGGAATATCACATCCTGAAACAGAGGTCGCGTCACAACATTAGTACTGATACTTTCTGGCGAGGTTTTAATCCAGTTCACAACCTCTTCCCTGGTCATCCCTTCTTCCAATCCACGCAGTAAATAACCACTATCAGTCAGATCTAACGGATACCTGGCATCATTTTTAATTAAAAAGAGATGCACCTGATTATCAGTTTTATGTATCTGTGCAGGATAACCAGCCGTTCTAAGCATCTCTTCCGACTCTGACAGACAATGAGTGATCTGATCATTCTTTTCCAGAACCTGCAAAAAGAAGTCCTGGCCTAATTTACGCAAGTGAGGATCCAGAGAATCCACAAAGATAATTCCTGTATCCTCCATCAACCAGGCCATAATTCTGGCAAACCATTCTCCCAGATCCTGACTTCCCTCAGCCATATCTTTGATTCTTTTCATAATGTCAGATTTAAAATCGGTATCCGGAGTGGCCTCATTAAACTCAACTAAAAACTTTTGAACTTCAGACTCTAACTTCAACCTCCCTATAGGTTGTCGATTTACCATACCTTGTAACTTGACTTCAACTTCAGCATGCTCCCGATTTAAAAAGTACACTCCCGCAATCTCCTGAAAATCATGATCTTCACTGGCTATCCAGAATACAGGGACTGTCGGAATTCCTTTAGCATTAAGATCCTCAGTCAATGTAATCACCGTTAAAGCTTTATAAATAGTGTACAGGGGTCCAGTAAGAACCCCTGCTTGCTGTCCAGTAATTACAACTACCGTATCCGGAGAGATAAGCTTATTCAGATTAGCTAGAGTCTTTTGAGACGCACCAATCCTTTGATTATATTCAATCAAAACATTGACTACACTCTCTCGCTGAAAGTTCCTCTTTTGTAAATATTGATAACGCTGAACAAAAGAGTTAACATCATTGGGGTTATATTCAAAAAAATCTTTTACTTGTAAAAAATTATCTCGATAAGCATCAATTAGAGGTCTTTCAGAGATCCTAATCTGTTCAACTTTCATTTGTTAAACCTCCACTTTTAATTTACCAGGATGGTCTGCCACAACCTCACCAATAACTGTCGCAGCAAGAACTCCATCTCTGGACTTGAGTTCTTCTATTAATAGGTCGACTTTATCAGCGTCAATAGAGATTAACAATCCACCAGAAGTGATAGCATCTGCCAGAATTAGCTGTTCAATAGAGCTAATACTAGCAGCAAACTCTACTTTCTCAGTCAGATATTTAAGATTTGCCCGGGTCCCACCGGGTACAATGTTTTGCTCTGCATATTCATAGGTTTCCGGGATTATAGGCACACTGTTCTTATAAACCTTGATTCCCACATTGCTACCACTGGCCATCTCATAGGCATGGCCCAACAACCCAAACCCAGTAACATCTGTACAGCCATTCGCACCAACAACATTCATAGCTTCTGCAGCGTCTTTGTTCAAAGTAACCATAGTTTTAACTGCTTCATCAATTACGTTGTCAGGTACTACACCACGTTTGATAGCTGTTGTAATAATTCCAATTCCAAGCGGTTTAGTTAAAACTAGCTTGTCGCCAACTTTTGCTCCAGCATTAGTCATCACCTGTTTAGGATGAACCAGACCAGCAACTGCTAGTCCATATTTGGGTTCAGCATCATCAATAGTATGACCTCCTGCCAGGCAAGCACCCGCTTCAACAACTTTATCAGAACCACCTGCCAGAATCTGAGTTAAAACCTCTAATGGTAAAACTTTTGGAGAAAAACCAACAATATTTAATGCAGTAATTGGATAACCCCCCATTGCATAGACATCACTTAATGCGTTAGCAGCTGCAATCTGCCCAAATATATATGGGTCATCTACTACAGGAGTAAAATAATCAACTGTCTGAATTAACGCTAAATCTTCAGTCAAAACAAATACACCAGCATCATCTGAAGTATTTGGACCAACAATCAATCTTTGATCAACAGGATGTTTTGGTAATTGACACAGAACCTGTGCCAGGGTATCAGGACCCAATTTGCATCCTCAACCAGCCTTTGTCGAATAACTAGTCAACCGAATCTTTTCTCCGTTAGTCATAGTCTTCAACACCTCCTTATTTTTTGACTATCTGAGATATATCTATTAATACTTTAATGATCTCTCTGTCTTGTTCTGGCAAGACTGTCCGCAAATCAAAGATTAATTCATCATCTTGAATCCTACAAATAATCGGCATCTGTGCCTCTCGCAAACAGATGCTAACATCGGTAGTGGACAGATTAGCCAGTTTTACCCCCACCAACAGAGTAGGCATCTTTTCTAAAGGAAGACTTCCACCACCAATCATTGAAAAACCTTCCAGAATATGAGCCACTGCACTGGGAATTTGTTTGCTAATCTGCTGAGTAAATGCCTCTAAACGAGGTGCAAGATCATCACTGGTCAACTTAATCATTCTCAACGTTGGAATCTCTTCCATAGCTTCCTCTTCACGTAGATAATGTTTTAAAGTTACCTCTAATGAAGCCAGAGTAAACTTATCTACCCGCAATGCCCTCAAAAGATGATTTTTTTTCAATCGGCCGATGAATTTCTTTCTCCCAACAATCACTCCAGCCTGTGGCCCTCCTAACAGTTTATCACCACTGAAAGAGACGAGATCTACTCCTGCAGCAACAGCTTCCTGAACTGTTGGTTCATGCGAGACTCCGTATCTTTCCAGATTAACTAACACACCACTTCCCAGATCTTCATAAACTGGAATCTGGTGTTTCCTGGCCAGTTCGACCAGCTCCTGATTCTCAATCATCTGGCTAAATCCGACAATCTGATAATTACTGGTATGAACTTTCGCAATCAGTGCAGTGTTCTCAGTAATTGCATCCTCATAATCGAAAAGATGAGTTTTATTAGTAGAACCCACCTCTTTTAAGATACACCCACTGGCCTTCATCACTTCATGCATTCTAAAAGAACCACCAATCTCCACCAACTCTCCCCGTGAAAGAATAACTTCCTGATTATTGGCCAAAGTACTCAAAACTAATAGGACTGCAGCAGCATTGTTGTTAACAATCAGAGCATCCTCCGCTCCGGTCAAACGACAGAGCAGGTCAGTAACCAGAGAATATCGACTACCTCTTCGACCTTCTTCCAAATCATACTCAAGATTACAGTAAGATCTAGCAATTTGAGTCAGAACATCAGCAGCTTGTTCACTTAATACTGCTCTACCTAAATTGGTATGCAAAATCGTTCCTGTTGCGTTAATCACCTTTTTTAGTCTGGGAGCCATATACTGCAGAACAACATCTCTGACTTCCCGGGCTAATCCTTCTTCTGAAAGATCTAAATAAGTAGCTTCGACTTTGTTTTGCAAAATCATTTGTCGTTTCTCGTCCAGCACCTGGTTAACCAAATCTACTACCAGATCTTGAGGGTACTGACTCAATATGTTCTTCAACTCCTCATTTTGTAATAATCGATTAACTGCCGGAATCTTCCGTAAATATTCTTGCATCTATTTTACACCTCATTATTTAATTTAAAGCACTTCCACATTGGTAGTTTGCTCTATTATATCTTACCCACAAATAAAATATCTTCTACATAAATATTGTCAGTCCTGCCCCAGGCAAAAATTTATTGGACAAATTATAGATATCAAAGAACAGATTAGCTCTATCAACCGTCTTTCCTTTCCTGAAATAGACAAAAACTTTTCTTTCCCGTTAATTATTAGGATAGAATTACCCAATCAATTGAATTACAACCGGAAAGACGACTACTAAATGCTGCCAAAAACTCCAGACTAGCAATATTTCTAACATCACCAGCATATCAGTAATCTTTTTCGGTTTAATCCGCCAGTATGCCAATACCAGTAAACTGGCCATAAGTCCGCCAAAATGATATAAAGCTGGTTGAACACCGGTCCTGATAAAAAAGCCGTTCCATTGACCTTCCAGAATGCATAATATCAGAAACATACCCAACAATGGAATTACTGGTCTTTGAATAAAAATCTTTTCGAATCCAAATCTCTTTAACCCACCAAAGATACAGATAACAATAATGGGATTAATCAGATTTAAAAAAGTATACATCCCCCCGATGATAATTACTGTACCGAAAAGGAAGATTAGATGAACTACCACCTTCTTTAATGAGAAATCATCAGCCTGGGGATTTAAACCCAGCCGGGCTAAAGCCTTGAAAGGAACTGTATCCCGATTATTTCGATAGATTAACTTACTGCCTTTGGATGATATATCCCACCAGAAAAGATGAGCCTTCCCTTCTAAATCTATTATTAATCTGGGAAATCCAGCACTATAAGCACTGTCTGATGGTACTTCCAGAGCGTCTTTATACATCTCCTGAAAATTATAATTCTTGCTGCCCCGTTCCTGATTAATCTGTAATAATTCAAACAGTGACCCAAAACAGATCTGATGAACCTGGGTAACCTGTTCACTCCAGGTTACAAATATTCTTCCTCTGGGGTCTACTGCCAGGTCACCATGATGACCAATGGTTTTGGCAGAAAATACAGATTGATCTCTAACCACAAATTCTCCATCCTTAATAATTGAAACACGAGGTGCGATACTGGGTGCAGTAAAAGTCATTCTAATTTGAAAATCACTTCCACCCCATATGCCTATCACCTGATCTTTCGTCTGATCATAAATCAGTTCAGGGCCAACGTCTTGTTCTTCGTAAAGAATGGAATCCCCAATCAGCTTCGCTGAGTGTCCAAAAAACATTGGGTCATTTATTTGTCCATTAGGTTCCACCGTTGTATACAAAATATTATAATCTGATCCTTCTCCACTTTTCCAGACGTCATTTTTCCAGACAAGATGTAAACGACCTTCTTTATCTGTTACCATTCTGGGGAAAAATATCTTCTGACTCGCGGTTATCTGAAAGATTTTCTTCTTTTCGATCCTATCAGAGGTGTAATTCAGCAGCTGCACCCACAATTTATCTTTATCATCATCCTCAACCCAGGACAAATAAAGATTTGATTCTTTAGCATGAACAAATAGATTCCGCAATCTGGCATTGCCCGTAACAAAATGATGAGTACTAAGAATATTACCCATGCCATCTAAAATAATCCCATTTATGCTAAAAAAAGCGCCATTTTCCTCTATCCAAAAAAGACCTATCTCATTTCCCAGTTTTACTAAATTAAAGTCAGTTCTTTCTCCTACCGTTTGATCATATTTCAGCCACTTTTTGAAGTCTTTATCTGATCGTATAGAATTTCTATCCGCATCATAAATATAAAAAGCTCGCTCGTCTGTATTGTAATAACCACACATTATCTTTTCTGCATATTCCAATACTTGAACAGGTCTCATCTCCCAATTAGACTCAGTAGCTATATTGATGCTCTTTGACCATTGACCATAGCCTAGCTGAGCAAATCCAAATGTTAAAATGATTATAATTAATATTCTAATTACCCAATTTTTCATCCTCTATCACCCCAGGCATAACGAATTTGTGGATTGACCAATCCATACAATATATCAATCAGCAAATTTACCCAGACCAGGATCACACACAAACAAATTGCAATCCCCAGGATTAACGGGTAATCATATCTCGCCAGACCGTCTAACATCTGTGTTGTAATTCCCGGCCAGGAGAATATCTTCTCCACAATAAACAATTCAGAAAAGAGAATCGGCACAGCCATCCCGAGAGTAGTTAACCAGGGAATAACCGCATTTTTCAATGCATGTTTAAAAATTACCTTAAACTTCCCCAGTCCTTTAGCTCTGGCTGTTCTAATAAAATCTTCCTGAAAGATCTCCAATAGACTTGTCCGAATAAATCCTACCAACGTACAAGTAATTCCAAAGGCTAGTCCCAACATTGGTAAGATCAAAAACCTGGCCTCAATCCACATCTGCTTATACCAGACATAAGACTGACCAACATACACACCATTAAACGGTAACCAATTAACCAGTATTGAAAATAGATAAATACCAACAATTGCAGGCACAAAAGAAGGAACCCCAATTCCCATTAAGATTACTATCTCCAACCAACGAATTATCCACCGTCCAGAATAAACAGCTAAAATGATTCCAATGGGAATACTAATAAGGATACTCAGGAATAATGAAGTAATTACAAGTAAGATACTTTTTGGTAAATGATAAACAATAATCGATATTACCGTTGCTTCTGGTCTCTTGTTACTCATTCCCATATTTCCGTGCAAAATATCTGAAATCCAATCAATATATCTCAAGGCTACCGTCTCAGAAATACCAGAAGTTGCTCGATATCTGGCAATGTCATATGGATTTAGATTAATATCCAGACTGCCCACCTCATAAAAATTATCAGTAGCAATATTGATCACAAAAAAAATCATAAACGTAACCCCAAAAATCAGGAGCAGACTTTGAACAATTCTGATAATCAAATATCTAGCCATGTGTTATCTCCTCCTCAATAACTGGTTGATAGATGACCTGTCGCAATCCTTCACCAAAAAAGGAGAACCCAATAATAGACAATGCCAGAAAAAGAGCCGGAAATGCAAAATACCACCAATTTCCTTTTACTAAAGACATAAAAAAACTATTATGAATTAATGTACCCAGACTCAACTCAGTATGAAACTTCAGGAAGCTTAAAGAAGACTCGATAGCAATATTACTGCCGATCAAAGTCATAAATTGAGTTACCAGAATAGGATACAAAATTGGTAGGAGATGATTAAATAGAATCCTTATCTCCTGACTCCCAATAGCCTGGGCAGCAACAACAAACTCTTTTTTCCTTAAGACCATAATTTCACCTTTAATCAACCTGGCTGTTTTGGCCATACCAAAAATCGAAATAATCATCACCGTAGAAAGAAAATCAATCTTAATAGTAGTCTTCAAAAGCAAAATCAAGAACAAAATAGGTAAAACCAGTACCATATTAACAAAATAATCGATTCCATTCGTTACCCAGATCTGATAATAACCAGAAATCAACCCCAATACAGTACCCAAAATTAAACTAAACACACTGGCCATTACTGCCATTTTTATCGTGTTCTGCAATCCATACATAACTTGACTAAAAACATCTTCACCCAGAGGTGTAGTCCCAAACCAATGTTCAGCACAGGGTTTAAGATTATCAAACATCCGAAAAGTTCTAGTTTGTGAGTTCCACTCCGCAGTTCTACGAACCATTGGATCATATTGAGTCAGCTGGCCAGCAAAGATAGTAAAAAACAGAACGATTGTTATAAAAATTAATCCAATCCTCACCTGGGGATTTTTCATAATTAAGCTAAATTTATCAAATTTCTCATTACTCCGATGTTTAAAATTCTCCACGCTAGCTACAACTTTTTTGGGTGTAGGAAGATTAAACAATAAAAGCAGAACTGAGTACAATATTAATGCTATCAAAAGATAGCTCTGTTTAATGTAAAAAATCTGAATGAGATCTGCCCCATACGTCCATGTGAAAGTAAAAATTATTAGTAATCCACAACTGAAGATACTCAATAGCATTATTTTTTTCATTATTTTGGCCCACCTCTGTTCTGTTTAGTTTCAACCTTCACCTTATCAAGTGTTATAATTTTTTCACATTTTTTACCACATTTCAAATTTTTCTTCACTCTAGAATCATTTTGATTCCAATATTTCTTATATTCTGTCAACAAGACCAATTTCCTTTTTTCTTCTTGCAGCTAAACTAAAAAAACATGTGAGTAGTACAATCTCTCACATGTTTTTTAAAATTTTGTGTATTTAATCTACGTCTATTTAGGCGAATCTTTCTAATAATCTGATTCCACCTGAATAATAATAATCTGGTGCCTGAGTATACGCCCAACTACATATCCCAAGTCCAATTCCCAGCAGATAATAATCCAGTCGTTGATAAAAGTTCTGCTCAATAACTAACGTCTCCTGATACCCTCGTAAAAACGACCGTTCCATAGCTTCAATATATTCACCATCATCCAGAAAATATGTATGATACATTCCGGCAATATCTTTGTAAAAATCATCAGGATAACAGTGTTCAAAATCAATAATTCCCACCACTCGCCACAGACCATCGATCTCTTTAACCAGAACATTTCGCCCATCAAAATCGTGGTGACATAAGGAAAAATTAGTGATGTCTGCAAACAAATTATAACCCTGGCGCAGTCTTTCGGCACATCTTCTCTGTAACTCTTCTTCAGGAAGATGCATCTCCAATACTTCCTTGATTATGGCTTCTCTTGAAGTAACAAAGGATGTATAATAATCTCTTTTCACCTTAACCAGACGATTCCCATGTTCATCCCAATTGCCAAAAAAATCAAAAGACTGATGGACATGGATCTTGGCCAATTGTCTGCCCATCTCTTCCATAATAGTTAGCCTATTTTCCGGAGAAATCTGATCTTTTACTATCTCATAAGGCTCTCCCTCCAGATACTCCAGTAGAACCCATTCGGTTCCATCATCCAGACATCCATAATCCAGGCATTCAGGTGTCAAAACATCACTATCAGCCAATATTCTCAGAGAAGCAACCTCCTTATTCCAGCGATTCTGCTTATAATAAAGTTTAATAATCATTCGATTTCTCAATTCATCAGCGATTAAATATACTTGATGGCGTTTTAAGATAGTATTTCCCACCGATCTTATCTCAGTTATCTTTCTAGCCAATAATCCTTCTGTGATATCTTTAATCTCTTGTTCTGAATAATCTAACATATTAAAACCTCCTGTCAGGAAGATTGGTAATAATTCAATTTAGACTATTTTCATTAAGATAAAACTTTCGATTTAATATTAAGCTTTCTTTTCATTGGATGCTGACCCCCTTTATGCGATTCATCATCGTGATAATAGCATTTCCCATAATAACACCCTGGCATGATTTAATTATACAAGTACAATCCGTGTCCGTCAAAGTGGAGGATCCCCCAACTTTCATCGGAAAAAGCGCTCCGCCAGAAGGTTTAGGATTTCTATTAATTTGTCGTTAAGCAAACGATAGTCGTACCTCTACCACAACCACCTCTGGGTAATCCCAATGCAATAGATGTGTACTTTCAGGTACGACTTTTACTATAGCACCAGTCTCTTCTTGTAAAATCTTACTCATCTTCTTCCTGATACTAAACCAATTTTCCGGTAGCGTACTTAGGAGTAAAAGAATATCGCAATATATTTTAGAGTATACTTCATTTGGTGGATTTTTGTACATAGAATTAGTCGCAGCCCTGGCAGTCTCCCCCCTGGCGTGAAACTTTAACACTCCATTTTCTTCTCGCATCAGATCTTTAGAAGCAGTTTTTAATAAAGACGACCATCTGGTGTAACACGTCTTTTCCTGCTCAAAAAATTCTTCCCAATTATTGAAGGCATAGCCATTAAAGTCCGTCAGATAGAAGTCTATCTCTTGCTTCAATGAGCTATCCATCTCAGCATAAACCATCTCTTTTAAATAATAGCCTCCATCTAACAAAAGTATTTTCTCTACCTTGTCAGGATATCTGGCAGAATAATGTAAAGCAAGGTCACCACCCCAGGAGTGAGCCAAAAAATAAAATCGTCCTAGTTTTAATGTTTCGATAATCCCATCTAACCAGCTCACCAAATTTGGTATTTCAAAATCTGCCTCAGAGTTAAAAGCTGGAGTTTTTCCATGACCTGGTAAGTCCATCGAGACAAGATAAAACTCGTCCTCTAGCCTGTCCGCCACCTCGATAAAGCTCAGATTCGTGCTTCCTAAACCATGTAGACAGACAACAGCAGGCTTATCACGGTCACCCCACTCACAAATGTGAACAGCTAGTTCTGAATTTTGAATATATGAATGTCTCATTATGTACACTCCCTTTGTGCTTTCATGATTTAATTATACAAGTACAATCCGTGTCCGTCAAAGTGGAAATGAGTCAACTATAAAAAGTGATCGGAATCAAAGAGGACAGAAGTCAGTTTTTCTCACAGAAAGTAAAGTCAGGATGGCAGAGCGAACAACAAATAAAGGGGAAATATAAGTTTTTCACGGCATTTTTGAGCACCAGCCCTCCAAACAAAAAAGCCATAAGATTTGCCAGGTTAGGGTGGCTCACACCGCTGACAAATTCTATGGCTTTTATCTATATTAACCTCAGATAAAAATAATTGAGGATTAAAAAGGGTGTTAGGTGTAAAAGGGTGTTTAGCATAGATCACTTTTTATCAGAATTTTCTTCTGTTGGCATCTCACCAATACTCAGAGTAGTAACTTCTAGACTTTTATCTCTAAGAAGAAGAATCTTCACTTCTGCTCCAATTCCCTCTTCTTTAATCACATTCTTTAAATCATTCCAGGCTTTTATCTTCTGACGGTCAATCTCTAAGATTACATCTCCAGCTTGTATTCCCGCTTTATCTGCTGGACTATCTTTAACGATGTCCTGAATATACACTCCACCGTCACCATTAAAACCGAAATACTCATTAAGTGCAGCTTTTGATACAGAAGCACCGTAAACTCCAATATATGGCTGTTTAATATATCCAAACTCAATCAGTTCATCGACAATATCTTTAGCCTCATTAATTGGTATTGCAAAACCCATACCCTGAGCATTACCCAATATAGCTGTATTAATACCGATTACTTTACCCTGGCTATCCAGTAACGGTCCACCACTATTTCCCGGGTTAATCGAAGCATCCGTTTGAATGACATTTTCAATCATTACAGTTGAACCCTGATTATTCTGGCCCTGAATACTTCTACCCAGTGCACTTACCACACCTGTAGTTACAGTATTCTGAAAGTCAATATCATAGGGTGTACCAATAGCGATTGTTAATTGGCCAACGTGTAAATTTCCAGAGTCACCCAATGGAGCAACCGGTAAATTTTCACCTTTTGCATCTATCTTCAAAACTGCCAAATCACCAGGTGCATAAGTTCCTACTATCTCCGCTTCGTACTCACGTTTATCAGTAGTGATGACTTTGATCTCAGTAGCACCTTGCACGACATGATTATTTGTCAGAATGTACCCACGTTTATCAAATATGAAACCAGAACCTAGACCTTCTACTTCTCTATTATAGGAATTGTAGAACATATCGTAAGTAGGTATCAGATTCTTAACACTGATACTTACTACCGCTGGACCCACGTTCTGTACCGCTCTGACAATCGCCTCTTCCTGTGGAACCACAATAGTGCTCTGACTATCATCATCTGCAAGCAGAACAGAATTACCAACTAAACCTACTACAAACAATACTGCTAAAATCAATCCAATTATCTGGACACTACGTTTCATTTTTCTCAACTCCTTTTAACTATTTTCTAAACATAGTTTAGCGGGAAATTTTCACGAAAATATTACGAACTGATGATAAATCAAAAAATTTTTTCTCAACTACAGCATAAATGACTCTTTCTTATCCATACTAAAAATGATATCACAATGAAAGGAGGGAATTAAAAATGCAAAAATCCAATAATCCTATAGGAAGAGTCAAATGTGTAGTGGATAGCTGTCAATTTTATGAGAATGGCAACCATTGTATGGCTGAAGCTATCGAAATTCAACCCCCCAATGCCAATGATAATCAAGATACTGACTGCGCCACTTTTCAACCAAAAAAAATGTAATCATGCATATTTAGTATGAAAAATGAAGGGGTTGTCTCAAATGGTTTTTAAAAACTATTGAGAGGCAGCCCTCTTTTTTTACTAAAAAATAGTTAAAAAATTGGATATTCCATGAAAGACACTAAAAAAAGGATACAGTAAAATAGAGTACCTTGCGATTCCTCAATTTTGTTTATTCATTTTTTTTACCTAAGCTATCATTTTTTTGGATAACCACTTACTATATCTATTTGACTGTATCTTGTTGTGCAGTTTATTGATATTGTATCTGACAGTCCCAAACTTTAAATATGGGAATCTTTTGTATGAAGGAGTTTTATTGCAATAGACGAATAACATAGTAAGATCAGACCTATGGGTGCGAAAAGCATCTTATTATAGTAGATATCAGTACAGTCGATCTAAAGTGTTCTTCGAAACTGAAGATATTATGGTTTACAATTTTCTGGCCCTGGTTTACGGATCTTTAGATAAATATGATGAAGCTTTTGAGATACAGGCTAAAAATATTAAAGAAAACCAATCAGGTATTAAGAAAAGGTGAAACAAATATGAGTCTGCTAATCCAAACTCAAAGAACTATTTTGAGAGATTTGACTGAAAAAGATTATGAGTTTTTTTCTAATCTGGAGACCAGGGAACATAGCTTGAGATATGAGTCAGATACTATTCCAACGAAGAAGTATCTGGATAAAAAATTCAAAGACATATTGAGCAGTTCACATGAGAAATCAAGAACAAAATATATCTTATTAATAGAAAGAAAAGAAGATCATTTACTATTAGGTAAAGTACTCCTCTGGCAGATTGATAAAGCAATCGCTGAATGGGAGATGGGTTGGGTAACTCATCCTAATTACCTTGGTAAAGGATATGCGTCTGAAGCAGCTAGAGCTCTTCTTGAGTTTGGATTTGTTCAACTTGGAGCGAACAGGATCTGTGCGAATTGCAATGACGCTAACTTAAGTTCGGAAAGAGTGATGCAAAAGATCGGAATGCACAAGGAAGGTATCTTACGCGAGACACGTAAACTCAATGAAAAATGGTATGGAAGCTGTATTTATTCTATTTTAAAACGGGAATTTGATAATTGGGGGAGTACATAATACTTTATATAGAAATGGATGTCTTTGTATCAACTGAAGACTGGATCAAATTTATCTGAATGTCTATCTTTGATTTTTAAAAGATATATTTCCCATGGAGAGACTAACAGCAAGATTGGGGAATATCTATGAATGCAAAATATTACGATACCAAAATTATCTGGGCAAAGTATTTACACAACAGAATTCATGTGTTTTGTATTAGGTATATGGATGGGGCATCTCAAAATGAGACAACCCCTTCTCCATCTGCATAAAAATCGTGTATTCTACATAATCAATTCTCATGCATTCCTTCGTCCAAACTACTTAACAGTTCAGTACCTCTCCTTTTCAACCAATCAGGCAGATTTTGCTGCAAATTATTCAGCAGTAAATTCAAATTACAGTCAACTCTATGCTGAATAAAGCTTTCTTCTATAGTCAACCCTCGCTTTTCACGCCCGATCATCCAATAGATAGCCCACCAATCCTCCAGAGCCATCAATGGAACCTGTTCATCTTCCAGTGCTATCCATTGACTAATTCTAGTTTCGTCAAAATTTAATTGAAATTTATATGGTGGTTCAACAGCGATAAAAACTGCCATCAAATCAACCATAATTCCATCAATAGATAACTCATAACAATATTTCGAGAAAAATTGGGAAATAGGTTTCTTTTTTCTCAAATCAGTACTCAATAACCGTAAACACTCTAAAGCTCTTTGATAGTCAGCTTCTAAAATAAAAATATCCAGATCCCTGGCAGTGTCCACTAATCCTTTGAACAACAGACATTGAGAGCCCCCTAAACCCCAGACAATCTCATTAGTATTTAAAACCTGACTTATTTTATATAAAGACTTCAAACGCTCTATCATGATCTTCCCTCCTCACATGACAAAACCCTAATATCCCTCAGTTACATTTACGATATTCAAAAAATCATCTTTACCTGCTGACAGTTTCCGAATATTAATAATCACATCTTCCCAGCGAATCAGGTCATCTTCAGGTGAGTCTGCCCGATGAGGGCTAAGAATTATGTTAGTTAACTGATGAAATGGGAAACTATACGGCCTATCTTGAATTTTCGTATTCGGGGTTGGCTGATATTCATAACCATACCAGACATCAATTGCCGCTCCAGCGATAATCTCATCTTTTAAAACAGTATACAAAGCTTCCTGATTAACAACTGGACCACGACCTACATTTAAAATAATTCCATCCTTACCTAACAACTTCAGTTCGCGGATTCCAATCATATTTTCGGTATGCCTGTTGTGAGGCAAAGATACTAACAATATATCTGATTGCCGCAAAAACTCATTAAAATCATCACCATAGAAAATCTGATTGATATATTCGGGCAGTAAATCTAACGGTCTCTTCTTATAAACAATCTGCCGCAACTCAAATCCTGCAATGAAACGGGAGAATTGTTGACCAATAGCTCCATAACCTAATAGTCCTACTGTCTTACGTCTCAGGAGATATGATTTAGCATCATCATCTGAAGTACGCCAGATTCCCTGATTCATCCACTGATGATGTGGGATAATCTGATTAACCAGGGTCAATAACATAGCCAGAGAATGCTGTGCTACTGCATAACTATTACCATGTGAGTTAACCAGAATCACTTGTGGAAATTGTTTAAAGATCTCGACCTGATGTTCAACCCCAGCACCTGGATTAATATATAATTTTAGATTTTGAGCTGATTTTAAGAGACTAATCGTAGGCCTCCATCCAATAATAACATCTACATCCCCCACCAATCTGCACAAATTATTCTCTGAAAAATCATCAGGAAAGATAAGTTCTGCACATTCCGAAAGTTGGTCTTGCAGATATTTTCTTAATTTGGCCGGCACATCCCAAAGAGTTAGAACTTTTAACATCATAGCTACCTCCCCAATATAAAACGAGGCAACAGCCTCGTTTATCTGACTTTCGATGCCCCTCTAATAAACCATTCAGCAAATTCAAAATTCTCTTCCCATAGGCGGTAATTATTGTAAACATAGAAGATAGCTTCATTCTCGTCACCTGACCCATAATACATTGGTGACTCAGAAGGAATATCTTTTTCACCAATAAAATATCCGACAACATAAGGATTACATCTGATCGCTTCTTGCATAAGCTTTTGAGCCTTTTTCCCAGGGCCAGATAGTTTATATTCTAATATTAATCGATTATAGCAAAACTCAGCACATGTATCTTCTGCATACTTCTCTAAAATACTTCTGGCTTTCTCCAGTTGATTGGTTCGCAGATACAGATTGACCATTACATATCTCATCCCCTGATTATCATTAGGATTCAGTGTCAACATATCTTCACAGTGTTCCGTAGCCTCCTCGAGAGCCTCGATCAAAATCAAACTCTCAATCAACCCCTGTTTAGCCCTCATATAGGGTCGTGTTTCTACGAAACCCCAAAAATTATTTTTAAACTCTAAAAATATCTCCTCACCCAGATCTAACTTCCCCACTTCAATTCCTTTACGGTATAGCTCAATAGACTCTTCAATATCCTGTGTATCATATTCAGCAAGAATGTTAAAGGCATCAGCACTATATGGATAAAGTTTCAATGCTTCTTTAGCTAAATCTATCTTTTTTTTGATATTACTTTGATTCCAGGCATCGTAGAGTAATTTCTGGGCTTTAAATTTGTCAGATCCCAAAACACTATTCTCAGCTGTTATAAGTTCATAATTATCTTCTATAAATTCATCGACATCCAGCGTATCAGAAAAACTATGCTCATTACGTCTGATAAAGGTTGAGATCTCAAAAAGGCTCTCTTCAGCTAATAATCTTGGTCTCATCCCCTCTTCTTCCTCGGGTACAACCAATTCTGCCAAAATATCTACCATATCACCATATCTAGAAGAGATGCTTGATGGAGATACTCCATATTTTGCAGCAACTTCAATTTGAGTTTTTTCTCTTCCCATGGCAATACTGATCAGGTATTCCACTGATGCAGCCAGAGTCTCCGGCTTGGTAATCCTTGGATTCATTTTCTCACAATAAAGATGCCACAATTTAAGAGCAATGGCCAACTGTTCTAAAGGAAATTCATCAATTAAGTTATCTTCTATAAGTCTGGCAACCAACCGCTGCTTCTCTCCTTCCCATTCCAGACTATCTCTAAACATTTCAAAATGCATCTCCTCAAAATCTTCGAAATCAACCTGATTAGCCAGTTCAATGGTAGTTAATAGCACCAGATAGCCATACCTTTTCAAGAAGTCAAGCCAATCTTCTCCCCGCGAGATGGCTCCTTCCTCAACTTTTCTTTCTTTAATCACGGTAAGTTTACTAATAATCTGATCCAGAGTACATGCCGGAAAAGAAGTATAACCCAAAATGTCGTAATACTCTCCTTTAGCAAGGACACGAGTCGCCAGAAAATTTCCAACCTTGATCTCTTCAGCATACAGGTTAGTCGTCTGAATAGTGATTTCCTGATCTAAAATAATATCTTTTAATAAAAAAGAAGTCTCATCTATCTGTAGTACTTTATAAATAGAAACAAATGAATCTTTCCAGCGAGTAAAATTATCTATTACAAAAGACCTTAATCCCCTTTGTTCCCGTGCCAGATGTTTCTCAAAAATGGTCTTTCCTTCAGCCCAGGGAAAATCGAAGATCAAACATTCTATCAAAGGCATCAACTCAACATCTTCAAAAACTTCTTCTGGATTGTTGGAAATATGTTGAATTTTCTCCATAAGCTCAGGTCTCTCAGCAAAATCCCCCTCTAACATGCTAAGTAAAGCCATCGGCAATCGGCGAAGATTTTTACTTAGATCTTCAAAGACAAGACCTAACATATAATCCATCTTCTCCTCTAATATAGCAGCTTTGAAATTCGCCAGACTCTGTGTTTTCCCACAACACTTTTTATACTTTTTTCCGCTCCCACATGGACATAGATCATTCCTACCCACTTTGCTCACAAACCAAAACCTCCTCTATTATCCTATGTTATAATAAAAATTTCTCTCTCCTTTACTAAATTTTTATGAGGTATAAAAATGGCTTTTAATTTTCAAAAATCAAATTGTACCTCACTCTCTCTGCTATAAGCTTTACTCCTATCAAAGGTTATCACTATAAATTTCAATACAAATGTAAAATTTCCTCTATTTTTTTGCATAATTAAGGGCCATTGTTTAGCAAATCAATAGCCCTTAATTCTCATCTTCCAGATAATCTAATAGGCAAATTTTTATAACCTAACCTCTGGAAAAAATCTTTAATTCTTCGATATTGATCTTCAGCAGGAAGTTGATGAATAGGATAAACTAATAGTTCTTCACCCAGCTCAAAAGCTTTCACAATCTGTTCAGAACAGGTTAAAAGTTCTCTGATCCGATCTTCTTCTCCATCTGTATTTATAATCAGATCCAATAGTCGGAGACCGATTCCATGAAGAATTAGAGGTTCATCACCGGCGTCTTTAATCAACTCTTCCCCAGTAGCCAAAATATTCTTTTGTAATTCCAGATGGTAAGTGCTTGGAATAGCATACTCACTAAGCAATCGCTCAATCAGAAAATGATGAGCAATCACACTATTAATCTGTGATGTCAGATACTTCTCTGACCAATCTTCAGTCAACTTAACATCATATAATCCTTCAGCCTTTAATAAAAGATGACCCAGTTCATGAGCGACTATCTCCAATTGCTCTCCAGGATTGATTGTATTTAGAATAACAATCCGCCAACCTCCAGGAATAGCTACAGTTAGAGCAGGGCTTTCATAAGAAATACTATAACCTGCCATTATTCCTTCCTCTGCAGAGAGAGCCAATGTCTCCACTTGTTCTTCCAAGAGTTCACTAACATCATCTTTTAATCTTGTAATATCCATATCCTTCAGCTCCTTCACACTTTGTCTCTAACATCTGTTGTTTTTATCCATAATATATTTTATCCTAACATCAGAAATATCCTGCACACATTTAGAGAAATACTACCTCTACCACTCTAATACCTCTTAATTTAATCAAATTTTTATTATCTCCCAAGAATTTAACTCTTCCCTTGACTTATCAAAAAAAATTGATTATACTTTAATAAGAAGTATTTTTAAGAAAAGTTTTCTACAAGAACAAAATAGAGTCAAGAGAACCTAAGCGGCTGCCTGGCTTTGCCGCTAATCTTCGTTAGGTGAGGCTCCTATACTAGATATATGCTACTGCCCGGAAACATCGAAAGATGCCAATGGGTCAACAGGGATTACCGACTTAAGGTTTTACCTAATGTAGCTGGACTCAGTCCAAAGCTGTATAGTGCCAAAACTCAACGAATGGAGATATGATACGCCAATTTAGAATTGCTGGCGTTGTTCTTTTGTGCATTTAATTCTCAAAATGCCAAAAACCTTCCATTCGTTGTGGAAGGTTTTATTTTTTTGACTCAAGGAGGGGGTGGTAGAATGGATGCAGATCCTGGTAGTAGACCCAGACATTTAATTAAACAAACAGCTCCTATAGGTGTGCTCTACCTATGCCACTCTAGTTATTTCTAATCTTTAGAGTGATATTCCACCTATTAGGGTAAATACTATTCTAAGGAGGACAAAATGATGAATGAAAAATTCCTTGAGTTAATCGCCAACAAAAAAATATCCTCGATCAAAGAACAATTAAAAGCTATACAACCAGTTGATATTGCTGAGATTCTGGATGAGATGGACAACGTAAATAGTCTCTTAATTTTTAGATTGCTGCCGAAAGAGACAGCAGCAGAAGTATTTTCTCATCTTTCCACTGATAAACGAACAGAACTATCCATGTTGGTTAGAGAAGATGAGTTAAAACTTATTATTGAAGACCTATACTTTGATGATATGATCGACTACCTGGAAGAGATGCCTGCCAATGTAGTCAAAAGGATTTTAAAAAACACCAGTGAAGTTGAACGCAAACTGATTAATCAATTCTTGAATTATCCAGATAATTCTGCCGGCAGTATTATGACCATTGAATACGTTGATTTAAAAGCTAACATGACTGTTGCTGATGCTTTACAAAGAGTTCGTAAAACTGCACCAGACAAAGAAACAATCTACACCTGCTATGTCACTAATAGCTTGCGCAAAATGGAAGGCATTGTCTCTTTGAAGGATCTGGTTCTGGCCCCAGTAGATACAACCATCAGGGAAATAATGAAAGAAAAATGGATCGGGGTCAACACTCATGATGACCAGGAAGAAGCCGCCGCACTGTTTAAAAAATATGATCTCTTATCTATGCCTGTAGTCGATAACGAAGGCCGTTTGGTAGGGATCATCACTATTGATGACATTGTTGATGTTATTGATGAAGAGAATACCGAAGACTTTCAAAAGATGCATGCGATTCAACCTTCTGATGAGGGGTATCTGGAAGCTGGAGTCTTCAGTTTAGCCAAAGTTAGAATCCTCTGGTTATTAATTCTAATGTTTTCTGCCACCTTTACGGGTTATATTATCCGCCAATATGAAGGACTACTGCAATCCACAGTGGCACTGGCAGCATTTATCCCAATGCTAATGGGTACAGGTGGTAACGCTGGAGCTCAATCTTCTTCTCTGGTAATCCGCGGTATTGCTTTAGGAGAAGTAGAGCTTAAAGATTTTTTCAAAGTTATCTGGAGAGAAGTCCGGGTTGCCGTAATCGTAGGAGTTGCTTTAGGAATTTTAAACTTACTGCGAATTATTTTCCTTGAAGGGAGCAGTTTTAATATCGCTCTTGTGGTGTCATTAACTCTCTTAATTACTATAACTGCCGCAAAAATTATGGGAGGTATTCTACCACTTTTGGCTAAAAGTTTAGGAATTGATCCCGCTATCATGGCAAGTCCACTAATATCTACTATCGTTGATGCGATTACTCTGATCACTTATTTCACCATTGCCGGAGCAATTTTGGGAATTGCGATATAAGTAATTTCCAATTTGTCATATTGAACAATATCTAATCAGCTTTCAACTAATGAGAGTATAAAAAAAGAGAGGTGATTGAACAATAATGGAAACAGACGGTTATCTTGATCGAATACGTAAAAAACCCCGATAATTTAGCTAATCTGAACATCGGGGTTTTATATACTTTTTACCATATCAGCAAAATGGTGATCCTCAATCCATTTGACAAAAAATTACTTCATTCCATCAATAGAAAACCCACAGCTTTTCACACTAGTCTTCAACTAAACAGCGTTTCTTTCATCATCTCAGCAATATTTTCTGTTCCCAATAACTCATTCTCAAGTTGACAGATAAAATTTTCGATAAACCGCTTTTTCCCTTGCAGAATTTCTCTGGCAGCCTCAGTATTAAGAATCTTCATTTTCCGCTCACAAAACTCAATCTCATATCCTTTTACCCGTGCCAGGAGGTCATGGAAAAAGAAAGACGATTCCCGATCCAGATGGTTTGAAGCCATAAATATTGACATCACACCAATCTCATCCAGAGTATCAGCATCCTTTAAGATAGCCAGCAATGGTTGATCTTCGCGGCTAGATTTATCTGAATGTTCTGAGATTAACTGAAGCAGGCTCTTATGATCAGGTACAGCTCTGGCCAATTCAGGATTTTGTCCTAACCACTGGCGAATAATCTCCGAACCACGAAAAGCGTGGTTCTCCCGTTTAATCATTCGCCCAATATCATGAAGAATGCAGGCAAGTCTGACAGTTAGCACCTCATCCGCGGTGAATCTTGCTTCAGCCTGCATTATCTTAACCGCATATCGTTCTACCCGAAACGAATGATGAACTACAAAACGCCAATCCATTCTCCAGGGATGAATATTCTCATATGAACATTCCTGGCCTTCTAAAAAGCTAATTAAAAACTTCCTGGCCTGGTCTAAAATATAATCCATAACTTTAAACCTCCAAGTATCTTCCCAGCAATAACTGATTAACATACCTACTGAGGATTTCTCCAAAAAATAATCTCAATTTAATATAACTCCCTTTCATTGTACATATCCACCTTTAAACCTGCTTCAACCAAGTTCGTAGTATTTATTTTCGCCATCGCAAACAAAAAACCTGCTCTGATGTTTCTTCCTTCACCAATTTTAAACCCACCTGTTTTCCTAAACCGATATAATATTCCTTATCCTGTCTCTGCTCAAGCCAGGATATTCCATAAGTTGTTTCAATTATACCATCTTCGAGAATGATTTCCATAGGTAAAACAAAAATATCTTTCTCACCCCCAGGAAATTCCGGTATGGTTACGTCCCATAAGATTAACTCTCCACCAGGCTTCAAAACCCGATAGATTTCTTGAAATATTTGACGATGATCATTGACCTTTATATACATAAAAGTAAAAAAGGAAGTTACAGTTTCAAAACTATCATCTAAGAATTTTAAATCTCTACCATCCATAATGATTTTTAAAGGGCCAGCAGAGGCTTCTGCTAATTCAGACTCCAAAGGATCAATAGCCACAACTCTATCCGGGAAAATTCGCCCAATAATCCCTTCACCTCCACCACCTATGTCTAACACACGCCCAACGCATTCTAAGCCTTTAAGATTAATCGATTCTCTGGAAATACAATATAATCTTTCCTCTATTGATCTCTTTTCACTCATTTCATCCACCATTCCTTAGTTAACTTAAGTTATCAAATAATCCCTGCAGATTTTAAAAAATTTATATCAGCAAGGATGCTAAACTCAGGATTTGTACCCCCACTGAAGTACACACTATTTAGTTAATTATACCCCCACCTATAGCGGCTGGGAGACTTCTCTTCTGAAATGCCGTTAAACTCCTAACAGGCCAGAATACCTCCATCTACAGCCAAAATATGACCAGTAATAAATGATGCTTGTGCAGAGGCTAACCAGAGAACTGTTTGAGCCACTTCTTCTGGTTCACCCATGCGTCCAATAGGTTCAACCTTCTTGACCCATTCATCATAGCCTGGTTTCTTTTGTCGATCCTTATCAGTCATTGGCGTATCAATAAGACCTGGAGAGATTCCATTAATTCTAATCCCCTGGTCAGCATATCCCATAGCCGCGGATTTAGTTAACCCAACCAGTCCGTGCTTACTACTCACATAAGCTGGCCCATTAGCATATCCTCTGTGTCCAGAGACCGAGATGTTGTTGATAATAGCTCCTCCCCCCGTCTTTAACATCTCACCAATCTGATATTTCATGCAATAGAATACCCCGTTTAGATTAGTCTGAATTACATAATGCCAATTCTCTAACGAACAGGTCGTTAATTTTCCTGTCTCTCCAGAAGTTCCTGCATTATTGAAAGCAATATCCAATTTGGCATATTTCCCCATAATATAAGAGAGCAAATTCTTAACTTCCCCGGCATTAGATACATCAGATTTGATAAATTCTAAGCTCCATCCCAATTCCTTTGCTTTCACAACTACCGTTTCCCCTCTTTTTTGATCTCTCCCAGTAATAATTACCTTTGCACCATTTTTTGCAAAACCAAAAGCTACGGCTTTACCAATTCCACTGTTTCCGCCAGTTACCAGAACAACCTTGTCCATAAATTCTGAATACATTATGAGTACCTCCTTTAGATTTATATCTAAGTTCTATGACTCCTACTTCTATAAGTGAGAGCTGCCTTGTTCTACTTCAGATGGAGTTGAATCCCCATCTGAAGCCACAAGGTTCAGTTTTAGCTGAACAAGCTCACTGTATTTTTTCTATGCCAATAATCACTTTTCAAAATGGCCAGCACAATAGTGCTGGTCAATTCACCTTTGATATAATCTCTTTCTCTAAGAAATCCTTCTTGCAGAAAATGATTCTTCTCCAATACACGAATAGATGCCTCATTTTTGGGATTAACAGTAGCTTCGATTCGGTTTAAACAAATCTTTTCAAAACCAAAAGTCACCAATTTACTAATGACTTCAGTAATGTAACCTTTGTTCCATTCACTCTTTTTTAAGGAATAACCTATCTCACAACGTTCTTCGATCTGATGAAAATCTCCTAATGCACAGGTTCCGATCAAGACATCATCTTCCTTTCGAGCAATTGCCCAGATAATCTCTTCCTTTTTTGTAAATAACCACTTAAAACTCTGAATAAACTGCCAGGAATCTACCCTGGTCTTATGAGGTAAAAACCAATCAAATTCAGCTACATCCGGATCACTATATAGTTCAAAAAGAGCATCAACATCGGAGTCCAGACATTCCCGAAGGATCAACCGCTCTGTTTCCAGAATAGGAAATTTTTCAAAAAAATTCAGGTTCATTTCGCTTCCTCTCCAATGCAAAAATAGCATATGGCTATTTAATGGTAAATTTAAGCATACTTTCTCTTAATTCGTCAATAATAAATATTCTCCTCTATAATTATAACATTCTTCCCTATTAATTCACAAAAATAGTTTTCAAAATTAGGATTGAATAGCAAAACTCATAACCTTATAAAAAAGCTGTACCAACAATTACGTTAGCACAGCTTCTTAATACAGCTTTTTGGCAGCTAATTATTTAGCAGCAGATTTTACTTCTAATTGAACCTTTTGTGGTTCGGCTTTACGTTTACGCAAATGGAGAGCCCAATACAAAGTCCCAACAAAAAAAGCTCCTCCAATGATATTACCTAATAGTACTGGAATAAAATTATTAGTAAACATTTTTCCCACACTCAATGTACTGATTACCCCTTCTAAACCAGCTAAGTGGACTATCTGACTATGCCCTTTGACTAGGAGTCCCATCGGAATATAATACATATTAGCAATAACGTGTTCAAACCCACTGGCCACGAAAGCCATAATGATAAAGTAACAGACAGCTACTTTACCCATAATATCTTTAGCAGCAGTCATCGCCCAGACTCCAAGACAAACTAACCAGTTACACATAATGCCCCGAAAGAAAGCTTCAGAAAAGGTTAAATTTACTTTTGAAGTAGCAATTTTTAAGATTGATACCCCTACTAAATTGTCATTAGCCTGCCATAGATTAGTCTGATACATAAAAAATACCACTGTTAAAGCACCTATAAAGTTCCCGATAAAAACCCAACCCCAATTCCTAACAACTTTCCGCCAGGTTGTCCTGCCATTAAGAGAAGCCATTACTAGCAAAGTGTTTCCAGTAAATAGGCTAGAACCACAGATGACAACCAGAAGTAATCCCAGACTAAAAACCGTACCAACCATAAATTTGGCCATACCATAACCCAAGTATTTGGCTATATCATGACCAACTATAGTTGATGCTTCAGCTGCCATTGCGACATATGCCCCTGCTAAAAACGCTGAGATCAGAATCTCACTAACTCCCTGATTAGCTTTTTTAACGCCACTTTCCATGGTTATAACTGCTATTTCTTCAGGGGAATGAAAATTATGCATAATTAGCCCTCCCAGTATTATGATTTATTTCTCAATTTTAGGCTATTTCAGTATACCGTAACCTTCTTCCGATGTCAATAATTTTTCACGGTCTTTTACCATTAGTAAATTTTTCCTGAAAAGTAAATTGGATCAATATTTAATAATTTTTTACGCAAATTTTATGCCAATTCCTCCTGCTCAGTTAAGTCAGCCTGATTAATCTGCTTAACTATAGAATAACTCATCCGGTGAATTGGAGTGATTCCTAATTTATGTAAACCTAAAATATGTTCTGCTGATCCATATCCTTTGTTTCGCTCAAAACCGTACCCGGGATATTTTTCTGCAAATTCAACCATCATCCTATCCCTGGTTACTTTGGCAACAACTGAAGCAGCAGCAATGGAGACACTCATCCCATCACCTCCGACAATAGGCTTTTGGAAGGTTACCAGACCGGGAATCTGCTTATCTCCATCCACAAAAATGAACTCAGGTTCTGTACCTTTATGCACCAACTCTCCCAGAGCCAACGTCATCGCTTTAAAGCTGGCCTGCAGGATATTAATTTCATCAATCACACGGTTATCGACTATGCCAATCCCCACAGCGAAAGCTTTCTGAAGAATCACCTGATAAAATTCTTCTCTCTGCGTTTCTGACAATTGCTTGGAATCGTTTAAGCCTGGCAGATAAAAGTCAGGTTTAATGATTACAGCAGCAGCAACTACTGGGCCAGCCAGGGGTCCACGTCCCACTTCATCAACCCCTGCAATCAACTCAAATCCCTGATTCCAATATGCTTTCTCAAATTCCAACATATCCAGGAATTGCTGCTCCAATTCTGCCTGTTTGACCAATTTTCGTTCTATCTTTTGAGCCAACCGTTGAACCCCTTTACGGTTATCCTGGGCTAGTTTTATTTGCAATTCCTCTGTCGGTTCTACGCTATTTAGCCAGTTTTCGATCTCCCCGATGGACATTTTAGAAAAATCATTCATCGTATATCACCTGACCTTATAAAGTATTATGTAAAAAAAGGCAAATCATCCACCCATTAACTGCTCATTTCAATCAGATTTAACATTTTTCTCTACTGCTGTTTCATGTTTTTTCTCAAAATCCAGAGGTCGTTCCAGACTAATCTGCCCTATCCGACCATCTCTAAATTCTTTCAAGATCATTTTTGCAGTCTGTTCCTCTCTTACTCGACCTCCAGACATTAGAAAACCTCGTTTACGACCCAATGCCAACATCATCTCATAAGGATCTTCAACGATTTCTACATCAAAGAAAGTTTTTAACTCTTCTGCTGCTTTATCCATTAACCACCTGGTCAGATGATAGGCTACCTCTCGCTCATCTAAAACCTCTGAACGAATAGCTCCGGTAGCTGCCAACCTATACCCTACATCTTGATTTTCAAACTTGGGCCAGAGTATCCCTGGTGAGTCTAACAACATTAAGCCCTCTTTGACCTTAATCCATTGTTTTCCTCTGGTTACACCGGGGCGATTCTCTACTTTCGCACTGGAACGCTTAGCCAGACGATTAATCAAAGCTGACTTACCTACATTGGGGATACCAATAATCATCAGACGAATATTCCGGGAGTTACGCCCCCGCTTCTGCAAACGTTCATTAATCTGGTCTGCTTTCCGATTAATTTCTTCCATAACTTCCTTCAATCCACTGCCCGTCATTGTGTTAACCGGAAAAGTAGGAGCTTTTTGGTTATAATAATCGACCCATTCACGGGTAATCTGGGAATCTGCCAGATCCTTTTTATTAAGAATAACGATTCGATCCTTATTCTCGATTAATTTGTCCAGTTCAGGATTACTACTACTATAAGGAATCCTGGCATCTAACAACTCTAAAACTATATCCACCATCTTCAGATGCTCTTTTAATACCCGCAGAGCCTTTGCCATATGACCTGGAAACCATTGTATTGTTTTCACTGTTTTACACCCACCTATCTTCTATAACAGTTTTACCCGGTTCAATGGCCAGAAGATTAACATAGCCTTACCCACAACATTCTCTCTGGGAACAAAGCCCCAGAATCTGCTGTCTTCACTGTTATTTCTATTGTCTCCCAGGACAAAATAATTATCCGCAGGAACCTCTATCGGACCATAATCACCATAACCCTGTGTCAAAGTATAATCCTCTTCTAGCAATCTATCATTAACATAGACATGTCCATCTCTAATCTCCACTGTGTCACCACCAACGCCAATAATTCGCTTTATAAACTTACGCTGTGGCTGTACCGGGTATTTGAAGACAATAATATCCTGGGCTCTGGGTTCAATAAATCGATAGATGAACTTATTAACCAGAATACGATCACGTATCTCCATGGTAGGGCGCATTGATCCCGATGGAATATAAAATGCTTGAACAATAAAGATGATGATCAATAATGATAATACTAAAGCTATAATTATGGATTTCGCATATGCCATCAATTCTTCGTTTAACATTCAGACTCCCTCACTTTCTCTGAGCCTAAATACAATAGAGGGATGGCATTAAACTGCCCTCCCTCATAATTGCATTGATTAAAGTCACATTAACAGCAGGCTGTTAATGCCTTAAATTTAACGATTTCAAAAAGTGATTTGTATCTTTGGTATCTCCATTGAAGTAAACATCATTCAGATATTTATACTCACACCTATAGAGACTACCTTCCAAAATATCGTTAAAATGCATGCTCTTAATAAACGTTTTTCTCTCTAATTCTAGCTTTTTTACCAACAGTACCACGTAAATAGTACAGTTTTGCACGGTTAACGTCACCATGACGGATTACTTGAATTTTGGCAATCTTCGGTGAATGAATGGGAAAAGTTCTCTCAACACCCACACCATGAGATAATTTACGGACGGTCATAGTCTCTCTAATTCCACCATGCTGAAGTCGCATAACATATCCTTCATAAATCTGAATTCTCTCTTTACCACCCTCTACAACCTTGTAGTGAACGGCAACAGTATCACCAATAGCTATCTCTGGGAGATCATCTCTCATCTGTTCGCGTTCAATTTGATCGATAATATTCACTTATGTTCCCTCCTTCCACAAGAACGTTCGTGCCTGGTCTAGCAGGTAGCGGACCGTTCGTAATTCACACAAAAATAATTATATCACAGAGCCTCAAAAAAGACAACCTATAGAATTATTTTTTTCACCATTTCAAAATTTTTTAGCTCGTTTATCTTAACTCTTGATAAATCTCCCGGAGAAGCTTTTGATCATTGTCATCAAATTCAAGAACTTCTAACAGATCCGGTCGATTAAGCAAAGTAAGTCGGAGTGCTTCTTTACGCCGCCAACTCTCAATCTTAGCATGATGACCACTCAAAAGGATATCCGGAACACTTTTACCCTGAAATTCCCTGGGTCTAGTATATTGAGGATAACCAAGTATTCCCTGATAAAAAGAATCATCTTTAAAGGAATTCTCATCCCCTAACACTCCAGGAATCATTCTGGATACAGCATCCACCAATACCATGGCGGGTAATTCACCACCTGTAAGAACATAATCACCGATAGATAACTCTTCATCAATCATCATCTCTCTGATCCGCTCATCAATACCTTCATACCGACCACAGAGAATCAAAATCTCCTGCTTTGCAGACAATTCTATCGTCTTTTGCTGAGTTAATGTCGTTCCCCGGGGAGACATAAAGATTCGATGAGGCAATCTTTTAGCATTCCCACAAACATCTTGAAACGCCCGAAAAACAGGCTCGATCTTCATTAACATACCGGGACCCCCACCAAAAGGATAATCATCAGTAGTAGCATGTTTGTCTATCGCATAGTCCCGAATGTTTACCAGATTAATCTTAATTAAACCATTCTCTTGAGCCCGTTTTAAGATGCTCTCTTGAAAGACTCCAGAAAACATTTCTGGAAATATACTCAAAATATGAAATGTTAACATTTCTGCATCACCTTAATCCACCAAACCTTCTATCAAATGAACCGTTATTCTGCCGTTATCTAAATCAATATCCTTTACCACATCATAAATAGCCGGAAGCATAATCTCCTTTTTTCCCTGTTTAACGATATAAACATCATTACTTCCTGTGGTAAGGATATCCTCAAGCTGACCTAAATATTCATCTGTATCAGTGTACACCTGCAGCCCAAGCATATCATGAATAAAATAATGACCTTCAGGCAATTCCACAGCTTCCTCAGCAGGAATTTTAACAAAATACCCGCCAAGTCTTTCTGCATCTTTAACTGAATCCACATCTTGAAATTTGATGACTGCAAAATTTTTGTGAAATTTAACATTCTCCACATGGAGTCTTCTGATATCTTCACCTTTCTCCAAAAAGACCCGTTCTAACTCAAAAAAACGATCTGGAAAATCTGAAAGAATAAGGCATTTAACTTCACCAAATTTGCTGTGGTGTTTACTAATTTTCCCGATAGTAATCATTTCAGACACTATACCCACCTCTTTACAAGTTTTTCTGAGATAAAAAGACCAGGTAGACCCTGGTCTTTAGAGAATCTCTACATTAACTCGTTTGTTTTCCTTGGTGGCGGCAGCTTTAAGTACAGTACGAATCGCTTTGGCAATCCGACCTTGTTTGCCAATCACCTTACCCATATCATCTTCTGCAACAGACAGCACAAGATTGACAGTGCGATCACCTTCTGTCTCCTTAACCACAACTTCTTCTGGATGGTCTACCAGAGATTTCGCAATAATCTCAACTAATTCTTTCATAGTTTATACACCTCCACTAGAAGGTATCCCAAACCGAATTACTTGCTCTCATGAATTTTCCGCATAATACCTTGCTTTTTAAAAAGACTCTTTACTGTATCAGAAGGTTGTGCCCCTTTACCCAACCATTCCATTGCTTTCTCTTCGTTAATCTTCACAGTTTCAGGATCGGTCGTCGGGTTATAATACCCTAACTCTTCAATAAATCTACCATCACGTGGAAATCTGGAGTCTGCAACTACTAAACGATAGAAAGCATTTCTCTTGGAACCCATTCTTCTAAGACGAATTTTTACAGCCATGTCTTTCACCTCCTTTAAATAATACAACTAATTTTTCATATTTTAAAAAAACAAATTTATTTACATAAAAGGAAATTTACTCATTTTCCCCTTTTTCTGCATGCCTGTTAACTGCTTCATCATCTTTCTAACATCATTGAACTGCTTTAAAAGCTTATTAACCTCCTGCACAGAGGTCCCACTCCCCCGAGCTATCCGCTTTCTTCGGGAACCATTAATCACATCCGGATTAACTCTCTCTTCTCTAGTCATAGAATTGATGATAGCTTCCACATGATCCAAAGCTTTCTCATCAACCTGCATATTCTTTAACTGCTTAACCTTACCCATACCGGGAATCATCCCCATAAGCTGGTCTAAAGGCCCCATATTACGAACTTGCTTCATCTGATCCAGAAAATCTTCAAAAGTAAACTCCTGTTTTCTGAGCTTCTCTTCTAACTCTTGAGCTTTCTTCAGATCAATGGTCTCCTGAGCTTTCTCAATTAGACTCAGAACATCACCCATTCCCAATATCCGATTAGCCATCCGATCAGGGTGGAAAGGTTCAAGACCATCTAGCTTCTCCCCCATACCGATAAATTTAATTGGTTTACCGGTAACAGTTCTAATGGAAAGAGCAGCACCACCACGGGCATCCCCATCTAACTTAGTCAATACAACACCATCAATCCCCAGGGCTTGATCAAAACTCTCGGCAACATTAACAGCATCTTGACCAGTCATCGAGTCCACGACCAGAAGAATCTCGTGAGGCTTAACAGATGCCTTAATATCTTTTAACTCACCCATTAACTCTTCATTAATATGCAGACGACCTGCAGTATCTATAATCATATAATCCCGACCCTGGTTCTCAGCGTATTGAACAGCTGCTTTGGCAATATCAATGGGACTGGTCTGACTACCCATACTAAAAACCGGTATGTCCAGCCTTTCACCAAGAACCTGTAACTGTTTGATTGCAGCAGGTCGATAGATATCAGCTGCAACCAACAAAGGGCGTCGACCCTGTTTTTCCAAAAGTTTAGCAAGTTTACCAGTAGTTGTAGTCTTACCAGCACCCTGTAAACCTACCATTAAAATTATCGTAGGAGGTTTGGAAGCACTAGCCAATTTACTCTGGGTACCACCCATTAATTTAGTTAATTCATCATTAACAATCTTAATAACCTGTTGGCCTGGAGATAAACTCTCCATAACCTCATAACCAACAGCACGTTCTTCTATCTTCTTAATAAAGTCTTTGACTACCTTAAAGTTAACATCGGCTTCCAACAGGGCTAACTTTACTTCTTTTAAAGCGGTCTTTACATCTTTTTCATTCAGTTTTCCCTTTCCTCTCAGCTTAGAAAAGGTTGCCTGTAACTTTTCAGCCAGATTTTCAAAAACCATCATATACCTCCTTCTATCCTGGTGGTCGGTACAAGTATATCTGACTCTAACTATCTAAAAGCTGACTCAGTAGGTTCAGAATCTGTTCTTGTTTCTCAACATCACAATCCAACTCTAAAAATAGATCTTTGACAGTCTGAATCTTCGCTTTAGTAACCTGGGTTCTGCTCAACAAATGCAGTTTCTCTTCATATTCTTCTAATATCTTTTCAGAACGGCGCAGATTATCATATACAGCTTGTCGGCTGACAGCGAACTTCTCAGCAATCTCACCTAAAGAAAGATCCTGCACATAATACAAATTCATAAACTCCTGTTGACGTAAAGTTAATAATTGACCATAAAAGTCAAATAACTCACCCATCCGAATCATTTTTTCTAACAAAGTTATCACCTACATGCTGTTAAGGAGAATTACTTTACAGGTGATATTATATCCAATTTTACAGGTCTTGTCAACTTTTTTTTTACATCTTGTCAGATTTAATGTGTACCACCAAATTATAGTCATTAGCAATCTCTTTAGGTATTCCACATTAAATATTTATTTCCCTCTTTCTATAGATATTTCATATCTGTAATCTAATTAGAACTATAACGTTATATTTAATTATCTATCTCTTGATCTGACAATAACAGAAAGTACCTACTCTTTAAGCAAACCGACTTAAAGACAAGTATCCGCTAACAATTATAAAAAAACAGCCACCGTAGAAAATTCTCCCAACATATCGCGAAAAATCGCCTAAGAATTTCCCAGTGGCCTTCTTATCCTGACTATCAATGTAAAAAATATAACATATCCAGTAAAAATTACTCAGCAAACAATGCCTGAACAAACTCTTCAGGAATAAAATCTTGTAAATCTTCCGCCTTCTCTCCCACACCAATAAGTTGAATTGGAATCTTCAGGTCATCTTTAATCGCAATCACAATTCCACCTTTAGCAGTACCATCTAATTTAGTTAGAGTAATTCCGTTAACTTCAACTGCTTCATTAAACAGTCTGGCCTGGTTAATAGCATTCTGCCCTGTTGTGGCATCAACCACCAACAGAACATGTTCATGTGCACCAGCAGCTTCCCGACTCAGAACCCGACGGACTTTCTTTAACTCTTCCATCAGGTTCTTTTGGGTATGCAATCGTCCTGCCGTATCAAGAATTAACAGATCAACATTACGTGAACGGGCTGCATGAATAGCGTCAAAAGCCACTGCAGCGGCGTCAGCGCCTTCAGAATGAGCTATTACATCAATACCTACTCTATTACCCCAGACCTTCAATTGATCGATTGCTGCAGCTCTAAAAGTATCTCCAGCACCTAATAAAACCTTTTTACCTTGATTCTTAAAACGTTCAGAGATTTTGGCAATAGTAGTAGTCTTACCAGCACCATTCACACCTACGACCATTACGATATTTAAACCAGACTTTAATTCTAATGGTGTAGGTTCACCCAGAAGATTATTAATCTCTTCTTTAAAAATCTGTTTTAACTCAACAGGATCATTAATTCTCTTTTCGTCCACTATCTCCTGTAAATGCTCTACTAACTTCATAGTAGTATTGATACCTACATCAGCCTGAATCAAGATCTCTTCTAATTCTTCAAAAAACTCGTCATCAATAGCTCGACCTGTAAAAAGGCTCTCAACCTTATTGACAAAACCTTTTCGGGTTTTATTGAGACCTTCTTTTAACCGTTGATATAAGCCTACTTTCTGTTTTTCATCCTGAACTTCTAATTGCTCCCTTTCCCCAGTCCCGGGAGTCTCTTCACCTACATCCTGTGCTTTCCCTTCTAGAACTTCTGCAATCTCTTCATCCTTTTCCCTTTTACCAAAAAGTTTTTTTAACATCTAAATTCCCTATCCTCCCCCATTAAACTTTTGCTCCGCAAAACCTTTGCTTAAATAATCTCAATAGGTTTGCACAAATCAGTATATTCCTGAACTATGGCAAAACGCTTTTTGCGAATGTCTGCTTCTTCCTCTGGAGTAGCTGCCAGGAAAAATTTTTGCCCAACATCTTCATATTCATCTGCCAATTCTGCAACTTTTGGGTCTAATTCGATTGCTGTCGCTCCCCGTAACTCACCATGACGATTGTGACCAATGGCAATAATTGCTCTCCCCCAGGTCCCAGGGCCAGCCATAGCATCACCCATATGCATTACCCCTGTGCCGCCCGGATGGGTATGCACAATAATCGCATCATTAGGCACATCCTCGGTATAAACCTGACGTAAAGATTTGCCACTAATGTCTGTAAAACTGGAAGCCAACAGTCGGGATGGTACATAACCCATTCCACCAACTACAATCTCTCCAGCCTGATAGACATGACCATTCTGGTCAACTCTACCCATAGCTGCTAATTCTCGCCCTTGCTCAATGCTAGAAGATTGAGCTATTAGCGTATCAGCAAACTCTTTAGCAATCGATTTGACTTCAATTCTCTCCAGATTCCATGGCTTTTCAGAAAACCGAAAATCATTCTCTGGAATATCCCGTACAGGGACCTCTTCGCAGATATCCAAATACTCCAGATGAAGTTTGGAAGATGCTTTCATCATCTCCCGTTCCTCTTCCATACTGGAAGCTCCAAGGATTTCAATCTGATTCTTTTCTGAACGAGTAGCCAGATCAAACAGGTGAGATTGTGGATAAAGAATACCCACTCCTACCATTTTTTCAGCTTTAATACCTATATTTATTACTGGTACATTAAACAGATTAATCAACCCTGTACTGATAATTAAACCAGTCTTTCCGGGGTCAGTAACAATAACAGCAATATTATCTGGAAGCTGATTGATCCCTTCTAATATTGAGCGTCCTTCCATATCTACCATCTTGGATAGTAGTCTGCGAAATGGAACTCCGGAAATGCCACCATTCTCAATAGGTGACAACGCGTCTATATTTCCATCTTGACTAATCATACCGATAGCTCCAACACCGCGTCCCTGACCTATCTCATTACTTTGCTCAACAAGGCGATCAACAATTGATTGTGCAATTCCGTTAATTTTCATAACGTTCCTCCTCTAATAGTCCGATTTGTGTGCTTTTATATAGTCTATCACTGGGTCATCACGAATATGCGACTAACTGGCTTTCTCGGAAAATTTATAGGAGATCAACTTAGAAACACCTGACTCTTCCATGGTTACTCCATACATGGCATCTGCCTCAGCCATCGTCCGATTACGATGAGTAACAATAATAAACTGGGCCATCGAGCTAAACTCCCGAACGAATGTAGCAAAACGTTCAACATTAGCTTCGTCCAGTGGAGCATCAATCTCATCCAAAATATAGAAAGGACTTGGCTTAACCTTCAAGAAAGCAAAAATTAGCCCCAGAGCTGTTAAAGCCTTCTCACCACCAGACATCAATGATAATTTCTGTAATTTTTTACCCGGCGGTTGAGCATTAATCTCAACACCAGTCTCTAACAGATTATCTGGATCTGACAGTCCCAATTGAGCACTACCACCACCAAATAATTTGGTAAATATCTCTTCAAATTCTACTTTGACCCGTTCAAATGTAACAAAGAACCGTTCTTTAATCGTCTCATCTAATTCATTAATCATCTCATCTAAAGATTCTCTGGCTTTAATCAGATCAGCATGCTGTTCTTTTAAAAAACTTAATCGTTTGATTAAAGTAGCATATTCCTCCTCTGCTCCTTGATTGACAGCACCCAATACTCTCAGACGCCACTTCAAGCTACGGATTCGCTTTTCTACTTTGTCTAAATCTTCTATAGGTTCAATCTCTCGCATAAAATGATCTAGATCAATACCATGGTCTTCTTTTAACTGTTCTTTGATTGACTCCAGTCTGGAAGAAAGCTCGGCGATTTTTATCTCATACTGACTAACTTCTTTACTCAATTCATTCACCCGACGCCGAATGCTGCGTGCCCGGGCTTCTTCTTTTTTAAAAGCTCCAGAGAGGTCTTTCTCCTTCTGTTTTAATGCCACCACTTCTTCACCCAGTTGTTGTTCTTCCACTTTGATAGTTCGCTTCTCTTCAATGATCTGTTGAATCTGACCTTCCAGATCACCTTTGGCTGTCTCCAATTCATTCCATTCTAATTTAAGAGTTTCAATCTTGGCAAGATTTTCGGATTTTAATTGAGTCAACTGTTCTAACCTCTGATTGTGACTATTTTCCTGTTCATCGAAAGAGGCTAACTGAATGCGTCCTTCTGTGTTTTCTCTCTGAAGTTGATCAATTCTTTCTCTCTGTTCAGTCAACTGTTTTTCCAGAGATTTTAATCTTTTCTCCTGTTCTGCAAAATCAGTGTTCAAGGCATTTAGATTATATTCCACCTGTTGAATCAACACATCCAATCTTCCTAATTCTTCATGAGAAGATTCAAACTCTTGATCCACATCATTTAACAGTCCCTCCTGATGCTGAGTATCTTTTTGCAGTTGTTCTACATCTTTGCGCAAGTTAACCCTTTTGAGCTCTAATTGGTGAATTCTGGTCTGCATCGCTCCAAGTCTCTTATCCTGCTCTTCAACCCGGGTTTTAACCAGTTGACCATTGTCCTTGATCAGTTCCAATTCTTCTTTTAAACTCTCCACCTTCTGTGATAACTCTTCAATCTCTCTGGTTCTTCCCAAAAGATTCGAACTTTGCTGCTGACTACTACCACCACTAACAGAACCACCTGGGTTAATATTATCTCCATCCAGGGTAACAATCCGCAATCTTTGTTTGCCATTCCGAGAGATCTGTAAGGCTGCGTCCATATCTCTAGCGATAATTATTCTACCTAAAAGGTTATAAATCATAGGCTTTAACCTGGGTTCAACCTGAACAAAATCAGAAGCAATTCCCAAATATCCATCAATCGAGCTAATATTGGGATTATCATTCATCCGATTACCTCGAACCATATCCAATGGTAAGAAAGTAGCCCGTCCACCTCTAGTCTTTTTTAGAAATTCAATCGCATTTTTGGCATCTTCACCAGTTTCCACAACAATATTTTGTAAACCGCCACCCAGAGCAGCAGCAATAGCCTTCTCTTTGTCTTCATCAACATGTAAAAGTTCAGCTACAACACCGACTAGACCGGTTAAACGATCCTTAGCTTTCAAGACATTTTTAACACCCTGATAATACCCTTCTAAAGAGTTCTCCATATCTCGTAACAGCTTCAATCTGGACTTAGAACCCTGATAATCTTCCCGCAATGAGATAAATCTCTCCTGAAGTTTTTGCAATTCTTCCTGGTCTTCACTCTGACGGTGACGCAAAATATCCTCATCTTTTTGTAATTGAATCAGCTCATCATTGATCTCTTTTAGCTCCTGTTCCAACTGTTGTAACTTATGTGCGGCTTCATCTAAATGCTTGTCATTATTGGAACGAAGTTGGATTAATTCATTAATTCGCCCATTCAACTTCATCTCCTCATCCTGATACCTCTGAAGTTGACTCTTTAGCTCACTTCGCTGGTTAATATATTCCATCGAATCATTTTTTAAAAGATCGATCTTACCTTCATCAATTTTAATCAAACGCAGAAGATTCTCAATCTCTTGTTTACCTGTTTCGATGGATTGAACTAATTCTTGACGGTAACGATTTAGATTAGATATGGATAATTGAACCTCTTCCCGTTCACTCTCATAGCGTTCAATCTGATTATACCGCTCATCAGACTCTGATTGGATTCGATTCTGATGAGAAAAAAGACTATTCTGCTTCTCACGCAGCATCTGAACCTGGTTATCCAGATTCTCCCGTAAATTCTTTTTTTCAAAATAACTCTCCTGCTTTTGATCTATATCTTCATTAATCTGATCCAATTCACTCTGCAGCTGATCAACCCTGGCTTCAAAAGAATTAACAAGATTTTCTCTCTCCTCCAAACTAGCTGCCAAACGATTACGATCATTTTCGTATGTACCCAATTCTCTGGCATAAATAGACCAATTGGTCAAAAGCAAACCTTCTTCCAACTCTTTTAATTCTGACGAATATTCTTTATATTTCCTGGCGTCCTCCGCCTGTTTCTTTAAAGGTTCTGCCTGACGCTCTAACTCATTGATAATGTCTAACACTCTGGTTAAATTAAGTTCCGTCTCTTCTAATCTGCGGGATGCTTCTTCTTTCTTGGTCTTGTATTTAATAATTCCGGCAGCTTCCTCAAAAAGCTCACGTCTATCTGTAGCCTTACTACTGAGAATAGAATCTATTTTTCCCTGCCCTACAATCGAATAGGCTTCTTTACCAATACCTGTATCCATAATTAGTTCTTCCACATCTTTCAAACGACAGACTGTCCCGTTTAATAGATAATCACTTCCCCCACTTCGGGAGACTCTTCTCCCAATAGATACTTCATTATATTCAATAGGTAAAGAACCATCAGAGTTATCAAGAATTAAACGAACTTCAGCTATATTCATAGCTTTACGCTTATCCGAACCTGCAAAAATTACATCTTCCATCTTCGAACCACGTAAGCTTTTCGCACTCTGTTCTCCCAACACCCAGCGGATGGCATCGACAATGTTACTTTTCCCACTTCCATTTGGGCCAACAATTGCTGTTATACTGGGTTCAAAGGTTACATTGGTAGCATCAGCAAATGACTTAAATCCATGTACTTCAACTCGTTTTAAAAGCACAGCCATCCCCCCTTTAGATAAAATTACTATAATCACTCATTTATATATTGTATCATATCACCTGTAAAAAGTGAACGAAAAAAAACCTACCCAGCAAAAAGATTCAGGATAGGTTCAAGAAAATCACGTTCTAAACGTACATCACACCCTACTTACCGTGGTTCAACAATAAACTTAATAGCCGTTCTCTCTTCACCATCGATCATTATTTCAGCAAAAGCTGGAATAGTAATCAGATCAATACCATTAGGCGCAACAAAACCCCTGGCGATAGCGATCGCTTTGATTGCTTGATTAACTGCCCCTGCACCGATTGCTTGAACTTCTGCTGCTCCTTCTTCTCTTAATACTGCAGCTAATGCACCAGCTACCGATTTTGGCTCAGAATGAGACGAGACCTTTAATACTTCCATGTACTTTTCTCCCCCTTTGGTGTATGTAGTTTGATTAAAAAATATAACTTATGGAAGATAGTTCTATTCGATGAGGACATTTCAGTAAATCAAATTATTAAGTTATATATTCTCTAGAAATTTAAAAAATCCTTCTTTACCATTCAGCAAGTTTCGGAATTTTCTCTACTCAAGCACATTTTCCTCTATTTTTTTGAGAAGGTTTATCTCCGTTTTGGTCAAATGCCTATATGTACCAGACCGTAAATTGCCTAATGTCAAAGGGCCAACCTGAACCCGCTTAAGTCTGAGTACCGGAAAACCTACAACATCCATCATTCTTCTCACCTGGCGGTTTCGCCCTTCGTGGATCATTATCTTAATCAGGGAATTGTCTTTCTTATGTTTGATCAACTCTACCTGAGCGGGAGCGGTCATACCATCTTCTAATTCTACCCCTCTAGCTAAATCATTCAACGCTCGTCTGGTGATCTTACCCTTTACAGATACAAGATAAACTTTGCCTACTTCATGGCTCGGATGAGTCAAAGCATAGGTCAAAGAACCATCATTAGTCAGAAGAAGTAACCCTTCGGTATCTATATCTAGACGTCCTACCGTATGAACTCTTTCCGATACTCCTTTCAACAGATCAAAGACTATTTTCCGATTCTGAGGGTCATCGGCTGTAGCAATATATCCTCTAGGCTTATTTAACATTATGTAAATTAACTTTTCTCTGGATATCTCCTGACTATCCACTTCTATAATATCTTTATCGGGATCTACTTTCGTCCCTAGCTCTGTTACCACAACCCCATTGATTTTGACCCGTCCAGCTACAATCATCTTCTCTGCCTTTCGACGAGATGCAAGACCTGCCTGTGCTATTACCTTTTGCAATCTTTCCATCAAATACCACCTCAATTAAATTTTTTCTGACTAACAGCGATTAAGTTGAGAATCTCTTTTTCTGCCTGGTCTATATCCAGAGGAATCTCCACAGATAATCCTCTATTTTTTAGTCTGGCAAAAAGTTCTACCAAAATAGGAGGACGCAAGGAGACATTCCTCAAAAACTCCCTTTCTAAAAATACATCTTCAATCTGACCATAACGAAGGATTTTGCCTGCATTGAGGATATACGCCTTATCCACAATTCCGGGCAGATAATTAATATCATGCGAGGTCATCAAAAGAGCTGTTCCATAACGATTATTGATCTCTTTTAAAAGATCAATAATCTCCTCCTTAGATTCGGGATCTAAACCGTTAAAGGGTTCATCTAAAATTAGAAGTTGAGGTTTTAAAACCATAGCTCCTGCTAAAGCTACTTTTTTCTTCTGACCACCACTTAGATAGTGGGGAATTTTTTTTAGAAGATGACAAATTCCCAGATTTGTGCAGATTTCTCTGACCAATTCTTCAACTTCTGGTTTTGAGTAACCATAATTGCGAGGTGTAAAAGCGATATCGTCATATACTGTGGGACCAATTATCTGTTCATCTACATTTTGAAAGACAACTCCAATATTTTTTACCACTTCACGTTGAGCCTTTGCTGGCTCCAATCCGAAAACTTTGACTTCTCCCTCGATAGGAGTCAAGATACCTAAAATATGATTTAGTAGAGTTGTCTTGCCTGCTCCATTAGGACCAAGAATAACAATTCGTTCTCCCTGATAAACTACAAAATCCAATCCACAAACTGAGACTTCTGTATTGTCAGGATAAATGTGTTTAATACACTTAACTTTAATAATTTGATCCTTATCTTCTACAAGCGGTTTCTCATCTATTTTATCATTAATTTCAGCTTTCTGCAGAGATTTTTTCATATTATCACCACCAGAATTATTACTGTCAATCCAGCCAGTATAGTCAAATAATCTGAATTTCCAAGTTTTGTCTGCAAATCTGTTTTGAGTCCATTATAACCTCTAATAGTCAAAACCTGATGCATCTTTTCACTCAAATCAAAGGCATGAATAAAAAGAACCCCAATAGCTCCAGCCAGATTTTTAATATTAAATAACAGTCCTAAAGGACGATAACCACCTTTTAATCGAACACTGGTTAATAGATTTCGCATTTCTGCTATTAAGATAAAGAATATCCGATAAGTAAAAAACATCCCATCGACTAATATCTGAGGTAAAAATCTATTGATTAAGGCAAATAACTCTGGATATGGCGTTGTGAAGATAAAAAGTAATAGCGCCATTGCTGCAGTCACTGCTTTAAAAATAACAACCAAACCAGCAGACAGTGATACAGAAAATCTTATAAAAGCAAAAAGCAGACTAAAAAAGGCCGGATACAGGGCATAATGAATCATTTTTTGAATAGATATTTGAGCAAATAAACAACCTACCAACAAAATTCCAACAAGCGGAAGAAAATCTAAAAGCGAATCCGCCAGAATTATCCCAATCAATACGCAGATGACGAAGAAAAATTTGGAGATAGCAGAGCTTTGGTGAAGCACGCTATCTCCCTTATTTGCCATCAAATCAATCAATGCCAGATCCATAGATAACACTTCCTTTAAATTCGATTCTATTTGAGCAACTCAGGTTTGACTTTGAGAAAGAATCTGGCCAACAAAATAGTCACCAAAACTTCAAGACCAATACCGATAAGCAAGATTAGAAGCACAGCTCCAAGACCAGTCATCCCAAGAAAAGAAACGTGTGACAAACTATCTCGCAGATCAGCCAATCCTAAAAATGTTTCGTCATTAGCTGAGTGCAAATGATCTTCTCCTAAGTGTTCTTCCTCTAAATGGGAATTAGCAAGATGATCATGTTCACTATGATCATCTGCCAGATGTTCAGCACCATGCTCATGGTGGTCATGAGGTAAGGCATACTCCCAACCACTCTGAGATAAACCCACCACGCCCAGCATTGCACAGGTCGATATTATCAGTGTTATAGCTGTAACAACTGCAATTGCAGGAATAGCTTTGATTCGACGTTTTAGAGCAGAAAACATCAATGAACCGATAACCACTTCTAAACCCAGGATTAGAGTATTTAACCCAACAGTAGTAATTCCACCATGTCCCAGAAAACTTAAAAATAAGTTAACAATAAAAACAGCAATATATCCCAGTACTGGCCCAGATAAAACTCCCATTAAAACAGTGAGATTTATATGAAAAGGCACTATGCCCAATGGTATAGACATGGTGATTAACATTATTGCACTTACTACTCCCAGATACGGGATTTTCTTTCTCAAATCTTCCTTTTCTAACTTTCTAATTGCTAAAATCAGAAAAAAACCAGCAATCAAATAGCCTATCCCCCACCAACTTAAAGGCAACACCCCATCGGGAATATGAATATGACTCATATTTTTAAACCTCCTTATTTTATAGATAATAGTAGTGTAACCGCTTTTAACTAACTCATACCTTTTGTCATAGACCACTGACTATATTTGAGAAATGTTAGTTAGATGCGAATGATTCCCATTTACATGTTTATTGTATGCCTAATAAGAAAAAAAATCAAGCTCTATGGATCGATACCCTCACTTTTGTTGATAAAAACTGAACATAAAAAAGACTTTCAGCATTGTGCAAAGAATAGATCAATCTCATCACAAGTTGAAAGTCTTTACTGATTAAGTAATTGTCTTCAGGATAGAAGAAAGCCATTTCCAAAACCTGAAAACAATCGATTTTGGTGTAACATCTTCTTTAGCTAGCAAATCAATCTGTCCAACATACTCATCATTTACTTTTATCTCCATCCAGCCAACCTTTTGTCCCTTAACAATAGGTAATTGAAGATTCTCCAGAAGATAAATCGTCCTACTGGCTCTGGAATCTTTTTCATTTGGGACAGTTACCACAAAATCCCGACTTGCCAAAATCGCTAGTTGACCTTCTTTACTCTCTTTTATTTCCCTTGTATCAATTAATTCTCCACTTTTAATTAAGGTTACATTTGAAAAACCATCCAGTCCATAATCCAATAACTTAATCGAATCCTGCCAGAGCTGATCCGCATGCATAACTACAGCAATTACTCTTCTATCTTTACGAGTAGCGCTGGAGATTAAACATCGACCAGCTGCAATAGTATAACCTGTTTTGCCCCCATCTGCTCCTTCATACATCCAGAGAAGCTTATTATGATTGTTTAATGCACGTTTCCATGGATGTCCAGGCCAGGAGATAGATTTTTTCTCAGTAGCGGTTATTTCCCTAAATGTCTCGTTCTGCATACAATATCGCATAATCATTGCTAAATCATAGGCTGTCGTCAGATGCTTATCATTGGGAAGTCCATTAGGGTTTTGGAATGTAGTATTCAAAGCCCCTACTTCTTTCGCCTTCTGATTCATTAGTATCGCAAACTCCTCTACACTACCTGCTATATACTCGGCTACTGCCACAGAAGCATCATTTCCCGAATTTAGCATAATCCCATAAAGTAACTCTTCGAGAGTCAGTTCTTCTCCCTCTTCTAGCCAGATAGATGAACCTCCTTCAGCTGCCGCCCGATAACTAGCTTTAATTGTATCATGTAAATTTCCCAGTTCAAGACCCAAAATGGAGGTCATTATTTTTGTTGTACTGGCAGGGGCTCGTCGTTGATGAATATTCTTGCCGTAAAGAACCGACCCCGTCTCTGCATCAATCACTATAGCAGAATCAGCAGTTACATTTACAGCCTGGCAGGTTAATGACCCGATTAGTATAATCAAACATACTAAAAGGGTCGTAATAATGCTTTTATTGCTATAAATTTTTTGTGAATTCATTGACTTCCACTCCCATTTGCAAAATGTCATACTTAAAGTATGTTCATTCATAAAAGGGTCTATACATAAATAATTGTAAATGGTTGTAAATAAAAAACCCCAAATTTCGGGGCTTTTCGCATTAGTGTTCTTTATCTCCACTTCCAGAACGCTGTTTCAAAATATCTTTTACCTCATGTAATAGTTCAGGGGCCACATTGATGATCCGTTCGATAACTGCATTGTTAGTAACCGGTAATAAACGTACCTGATCTTTACCTACTACCAGAAATGCAACTGGATTCAAACTAACTCCAGCGCCACTGCCGCCGCCAAATGGAGTTGCCTCAGCCTCTTTATCTTTCTCCTTTCCATTTCCATTCGTCTTCATATATTCGCCGCCACCAGCAGCAAAACCAAAACTCACTCTGGAAATGGGAATGATTACTTCACCATTGGGAGTTTCTACTGGGTCGCCGACAATGGTATTTACATCTACCATACCCTTAATGTTTTCCATTGCGGAATTCATTAATCCTTCGATCGGATGATTAGCCATTAATTTTTGCCCTCCTTTTATAACCTTGCAGGAGTATTTTAAATCCTGTAATCATAATATTTCCGATTCGAATGCTAAATATACTCTCAAACTTGGTATCAATTCCTACCATAGTAAAAGATGGCTCTACGCTAATCTGCGGCACTGTTTTCATATCACAAAAAATTGATAATATATCCAAAAACACAGATTTGCCTGTCCAGATTGCACCAGAAGTAATAGCAGTTACAGCTGCATCTGGCAACCCAAATTTAGTATTCCAGACAAATTTCTTACAATCTCCCCTAATTCCCATAAATAACATTCCCATCACCCGATAGATTACTGCATTTTCCATACTTAGCTCGCCACTATGTTGGTCTTCTTTTCGATAACTCTCTATCATTTCAAAAAGTGCTTCATACTGATCTGCTATCTTTAAGAGAAATTTGAGCTTTTCAATAACTTTTTGAATATCGAAAGAACGAAGACCAAATTCCTCCACAACCTCATCTTCGCCTTTTTTGCCTTTGGCCCCAAAGAATTGAGCATGTAACTCCAGGAATGGTATCATAAGTTTATGTCGAATTTTGATATAAGATATCGCTAATCGATAATTAATTAAACCAAATAAGGCTTTCGCCTGAATTTTTAAATTATCATCTTTATTCAACCTATAATAATTTACTGACACTTTAACAGGCAAAAATGTAATTATAATGCTGATAATTAACAATATAACTACCACAATCAATATAATTAACATAATGAACTCCTCCCGCGGTGGGAAAAATTTACTCCGCAAAATTCTAATGTTTATTTTCCCACCACTGGAAAAGTTTATACTATTTCGTCTTCAGTTTATTTGAAATCCTCCAACTTTACACAGATCTCCTCCCATTCTGCCCACAGATGCTCCAATTCTTCTTGAATTCTGTCATTCTCTTCTTTTAATTCCTGGAGATATTGATAATTAGTTATTACGTCTGACTGAGTCATTAAATTATTATTTTGCCCAATTTTGTCTTCACATCCGGCAATACTCTCTTCTATTTTTGCCAATTCTTTTTGGAATCTTTTACTAAGAATCTGCCCCTTCACCTCCTTATTTCTTTTTTCTGGTCTGACCTTCTGTTCACATTTTGCCTTTTTAACAATTTGTCCGGTTTGTTGTTCTTGCTTTTGTTTTAATTTCATCTGATAGTAATCATAATTACCGGGATAGTAAACCAGCTCCCCTTCTTCTAATGCATAAATCTGATCCACTATGTTGTTTAAAAAATATCTATCATGAGAGACCACCAATAATGTAGCGGTATAATCCTGTAGTGATTCTTCTAATATCTCGATAGATGGTAGATCAAGATGATTAGTTGGTTCATCCAGGATTAATAGATTCACCTGGCTGTGAACCATTTTCATCAGAATAAAACGACTTCGTTCACCGCCACTTAAATCTTTTACCAGCTTAAAAACAGAATCACCAGTGAATCCATAATAGGCAAGGGTGTTGCGGGCACTCGTTTCTGACATCGGTTCTGCTGTCATTCTAAAGGCATCTAACACTGTTTCAGTCTCTTCTACTATATCCTGGTGCTGCTCAAAATAACCTATTTGAACACTGGCACCAATGGTTAGCTGCCCATGGTCAGGTTCTATCTCCTGCATAATCATTTTGAGAATGGTGGATTTGCCAGCACCATTGGGACCAATCAAACCTATTCGCTGTCCAAAGAATATCTGTAAATCTAGTGGATTAAACAGTGGTTGATTCGAATAATTTTTGGTTACTCTCCGTAAAGTCACTACTTCCTTACCACTTCGCTCAGCACCAAACTTTAATTGAAAACGAGTTTCATCCTTCAGGGGACGATCAACCTTTTCCATCTTTTCTAATTGTCTCTCCATAACTTTCGCCCGTTTATATAACATCTCATTGTCTGCCTGATTTGCCCAGATACGAAGTCTTTTGATAGCCTCTTCTTTTCGCTGAATCTCTTTTTGCTGATTCTCATATTCCTTTAACGCCAGTTGATGACGTATCTCCCGCTCTTGAAGATAGTATGAGTAATTACCAGAATAATCTTCTGCTTTACCATGTTTAACCTCAACAATTCGCTGAATTGTATGATCGAGAAAATAACGGTCGTGAGAGATAATGATTACTGTTCCCTCAGAGTGATTAATATACTCTTCTAACCAGGTGATAGCTGAAAAATCTAAATGGTTTGTAGGTTCATCCAATAAGATAACATCTACATCTGAAAGAAGAAGCACTGCCAACTGTAATCTGGCCATCTCACCTCCACTCAAATCCATCACCTGACTGCTAAATGGAACCGTTAATCCCAATCCTTGAATAATCTGTTTTATCCTCTGTTCAAAAGTATAACCACCTTGATTTTCAAAATCTGTCGCCAGTTGAGCATACTCTTTCATATAACCTTCTATTTTATTGGAAGCTCTATCTGCACTGGCCATCAATGATTCCAACTCTCTTAATCGCTGTTCCATAATAAGCAGATGATTAACACCTTTCCATAATCTTTCTTCAACAGTCTCTCCTAAATGACGCTCTGGAATTTGGGCCAGATAACCGATTCGCAAATTTCTACCAATAGCGACTATACCTTTGTCAGCTTCCTCTAACCCACTGATCAATTTTAAAATGGTAGATTTACCAGAACCGTTAGCTCCAATTAATCCCACTTTCTCACCAGGATTGACTGTCATCGAAAAGTCTAGAAGAACTTCTCCTAAACCGTAATTTTTCTCGATATGTGATAATGTTATCATACTTAATTCCTCCTTTTAATTGCATAAAAAAACCATAAACAACCCTGTCTATGGCGATGGTATCCAATCGTAATTATCGTATTTGAAAATATAACAACCATAGTCAGGATCTCAACCTGTACTATGGTTGTCAGAATCAGCGTGGATTTATTTTCAGATTAATCTGCACGCAATGTATTCCAATATCAACTTATAAAAGCTAATTTAGACCAAATTTACAGGTTGAACGCAACTTATCTAATTTTGGACAGACTACTCCCTTGGTGAAAAGATAATTTGCACACTGAATATAATGGAAGTATGTGCCTTTGCGTTCCATGTTCAACCCTCCTTAATTTAATCCTCTCCATTATACCATAATTTAGGCATATCCTTCAAGCAAAATTTTTTTCGCATATTTTATCCAGGCTGGCTGATTAATTGTCTTTATTTTCCAAACAACTTTGTCAGGTATTAACTAAATTATCCGGGTATATATCTTCTGATAATGAAAAAACCTAAAGACATAGTTCCAACAACAAAAAATATAGGAGGTACTCTCATGCAGCAGTTAGAAGTCTATTGTTCTGTCAGTAATTGCCATTATTGGAGTCAAGGTAATCATTGTCATGCTAATAAGATTCTTATTACTTCAGATTCTGTTGGTGCTGATCAACCAGATAATTTTGATGCTCCTGAAGTAACCAATTCTTTACAAACTCCCTGTAATAGCTGTATGGAAACTTGCTGTAAATCCTTTGTGCACAAGGATTCACAAGGTGTCACAGTTGACGGTATCTATAAACAATAAAGATACCTAATTATCATGAACTTAGCACAAAACCACCTGTCTATCTTTTATTATAAGATCAAACAGGTGGTTTTCTAATTTTCATGTAATCCACAGATAATGCTGAAGACTCCTTCTGACCGTTCTAATACCTTTCAGATTATGATAGAGATATCAATCAACTTAATATCTCTATCATAATCTGAAAGGTATTGTCTTGTAGTCTTCTTTGTCAGTTGTTTTTTCCGTTTCTTTGATTCATGAACACCAGTACCCTGGCGGACAATTTCATCACTACCTTTGTTCAACTTTCCGGAAGATTTCTTCATTAGATCTAGAGAATTAAGCACACTAATGACTTCCTTTTTTGGTTTCTTTCGCTTTGCCATGAGCAAAACCTCCCTGTAAAGTTTTCTAAATTAAGTATACCTAATTTACGCTAAATTGTAAACCTTTCAGAAAAAAATGATAGTAACTTGATTCATTGACCACTGCCCAGAATAGGTCTTACATAGCTCCTCAAACTATCATTCGCACACTACTAATCAGTGGGCAGCTTTAACAGATTAACATATTCTACATCTTCCAATTCTTCTGCCAGATCATCATCTTCTGCAATAGCTTCTTCAATGAATGCTTTCTGCTCCAACAGTGAGAACTCAGATGGTTCAGGTAATTGAGATAGATCTTCCAAATCAAAATACTGTAAAAATAGATCTGTTGTTCCATAAATAATCGGAGTGCCAATCGTATGTTTTCTTCCCAACTCCTCAACTAGGCCTCGTTTTTGTAAAGTGATCAAAGCTTTTTCAACTTTTACTCCTCTAATATCTTCAATCTCAGATCTGGTGATCGGTTGTTTGTAAGCAATAATAGCCAATGTCTCCAGAGCAGCCTGAGTCAAACGTTGTTGTACTTTTGGATGATACAATTCCCGGATATATTCAGCAAATTCAGGTCGGGTAGCAATCGTATATCCTTTACCCACTTTCCGTATCTGAAATCCACGTCCAGTAGTATCATATTCCTGACGCAGCTCTTCAATTTGCTCGATAATAGACTGTTCCGATATGCCTACAACCCGTTCAATCTCATCTGGAGTAACAGGCTCATTGGCGATAAATAACAAAGCTTCGATCAAAGGTTTATATTGATTATTCATTCTCCTCACCCCGACTACAGATCATTATGTTACCATAGACACTATCCTGAGTTACCTTTACCTTTTTTATCTTCATTAATTCCAGCAGTGCCAGAAAAGTAATTACAACTTCAAGTCGAGAAGAACTCCCGGAAAACAGAGTGAAAAAAGTTACCTCTCCAGATGAGTCTTCCACAATCGCTTCCACTTCAAACATCTTATCTTTAATATTAAACTCTTCTATCTTGAACTCTGGCTTCTCTTCTTCAGCCTCTTCAGACTGATTGGCTTCACGAATCTCTGCTTCCCTTAACGCTTTAATAAATGCTTGACGAAAATCATTGAGAGTCACATTCTCCAAAGGATTAAAATCAGGCAGATCATTGACAATCTCTTCGACAATAAATTCATTATCCCGGGTAAAATATTGCTCGCCAACCTCTTCCTTCTCTTTTAAGACATTAGCCAATTCTTTGAATTTTTTATATTCCAGAAGTCTGGTTACCAGTTCATGAGGTACTATATCTTCTCCGCCTTCCCCATCCTGATTCATGGGTAAAAGAGTTCTTGATTTGAGTTCCATCAATTGAGCTGCTGTCACCAAAAAATCTCCTGCAAAATCCAGATCACGTTCCTGCATCTCTCTAATATAGGCTAAATATTGTTCGGTCAATTCGGACAGTGAGATCTGGTTAATTTCCAGTTTATGCTTTTTTACTAAATGGAATAATAGATCCAGTGGACCCTCAAAAAATCCCAAATTAACTTGATAATCCACTTATTTCACCTCTTTAAACAATCTCTTTGCTTATCCATTAATTCTATGACCTCTGGTCTGCATCTTTTAAGATTATAATTCTCCAATCATCAGTTTCGGTTACATGATGCTGCAAAACCAGATTAACTATCTCTTCATCGCATCCGATCTGTTGTAACTTCTCTGCGCCTAATTCTCCATGATTTACTGCGACATAAAAAGCATGCCGTCTATTTTGAATAAATCCACCTTTACCATGCAAAGCCCAGATTTCAATTCGCCCAGGACAAAATTGGCTCATGATAACAATAATCGCTCGATCAAGCAAATTCAGGTCTCCTGCCCTTTTTCCAACATCATGTAACAGGGCAACCTTCAGTAATTGCTTCATCTCCGGAGAATTAACCCGATAACCTCTTGACTGCAGAGATTCCATCACTTTGTAACTCACATCCAGGGCATGTCTTTGATCTACAATCGACATCTCATAAAACAGATCTCTTTCAGGAGGTAAAAGATTACTTAAAACAAAATCAGTCTCATTTTCATTTACTGCTGCTGTAATTGCACTATAAAATTGTCTGATCCGATTGAACATAGTATATTCACTACCTCATCCTTCAGATTTTTCACAGTCCCAATAATGAGAAAGCAAAATCTATCAGTGGTTCCAAAATCACACCAAAAGCTCCAGTAACAGCCAGGAGCAGGACAATAATCATTCCCGTTGGCCCTTCCAAAAAATCAATAATATACGAATATTTACTGGGCAATATTCCACCTATAATTTTTGACCCATCAAGAGGTGGGATAGGTAATAAATTAAATATACCCAGACCGATATTGATAAGCACCATCAATATTAATAGATTAAACAAGTTAAATGTAAACGAGTTCAAGTATACATATGTTTGTGGATAACTAAACTGGACACTAAATTTCCATATAATATCCGGATCAAAGAATTTCCACAGATGAATTCCAAGTGCTGTTAGGATTGCCAGACAAAAATTAGATACTGGCCCGGCCAGTCCAACCAACATCATTCCTTTACGGGGGTTTGTAAAATTATATGGATTAACCGGTACAGGCTTGGCCCAGCCAATTCTCTGAGTAACGATTAGTACCAGAAGACCAATCGGGTCAATATGAGCCCTAATATCCAAAGTCAATCTACCATTAAATCTGGCTGTTTTATCACCCAACATATCTGCAGCTTTGGCATGAGAAAATTCATGCACAGATAATGAGATCAAAATAATCGGTAATGATAAGATCAAATTGCGAAAATCAAACATATTACCCACCTTCCTTTTCATTTAAATACTTCTTAATAAACTCTAACTCTTCTTCCCGTGAGTTGATTAAACCATCCAGTTTTGCTTTTTTAACTTTAGAGATTACTTCCTTAAAAAGTGGGCCAGGTGAAAAACCAAGATCAATTATATCTTTACCTGTAGTTTCTACCTCTATGCTCTTCAAGCGTTCAATATACTCCAATAGTCTATCCACCACTACAGGTGAATCACTGATCAGACTTAGATACATTAATTCTTCACAGGTCAAACCTTCCAGTAATTCATATAACTTACTGGGTGGCAAATTACTCTGGAGTAACTGTTCTTTCAACTCACCAGATCTGTTCACCGCGAACAGTAATTGCTCTCTGCGTTCTTTAGTAAAACGTCTTTCCCGGCTGAGTTCAACTAGCTTCTCGCTCGATAAATCAGAAAGAATAATCATTAAGACCACAAGCCAGCGCTGTATCTTGTCCTGACATTGATTTTTAAAGAGTTCCAGAGCCCAATCGACCCGTTTCAACCGTTTCCATTGAATATGAGTCAGGCGCAGTCCAGGCCACAGTTCATTTAAAATATCATAATCCTCTAGGTACCACAAAACTTGTTCAACTTTACCTTCAACTAATAGTGCCTGTAACTCATCCCATAACCTGGGCCATTTTAATTCTCCTAAAATATGTCTCTGCATTGCTTGCCGGATTAATAGATCTGTATCACCTTCAATGATAAAATTAAACCGGACTGCAAACTTGATTCCTCTAAGGATACGTGTCGGATCATCAATAAAGGTAAAGCTATGTAATCCCCGCAAAATCCCCTGTTCCAGATCATCTTTACCACCAAAAAAATCAATTAACCAGCCAAATTTACCTTTATTCAAAGAGATGGCCAGAGTATTAATTGTAAAATCTCGTCTATACAAATCCTGTTTCAAATGACCAGGTTCTACCTGGGGTAAGGCAGCTGGATATTCATAATATTCCACCCTGGCAGTAACTATATCTAATTGGAAATCATTCACAGTAAGCGTCGCTGTTCCAAATTCAGGATGGGTAATCAGATGTCCGCCTAAAATTTGTTGTAATTCACTGGCAAACAGAATACCATCACCTTCAATCACCAGATCCAGATCTTTACTGGTCTTATGGAGCAGCATATCACGAACAAAACCTCCTACCAAATACGGCTTAACCTGTAATCTGGAGCTAAGATCTCTAATCTGACAGAAAAGATCATATAACTCTGGAGCGGATTGGGCCAGATTTGAGGACAGATTGTAAATCTGAGGGTTTGCCTGGACTAAAGAACTCCCATAATAGCTCTTGCCCTCTACCAGATCGTCACCATAGAGGGTTTTCAATAGATCAGATCGGGTAATAATCCCGATCAAATTGTTGTTTTCATCAATGACAGGTAATCGTCCTATATCATGGGCAACCATCAAATTCTGTACTTCTGAAATGGGAGCAGTATCTGAAATTGTAATCACTTTTCTCGTCATATAACCTTTAATTGGCACATTACCGAGATTATGTTTCTTAAGCTTATCCAGATCACGTCTAGAAAAAACACCTTTGATCTCACTCTCATCCATCACAATCAATCCAGAATGACCATAGCGAATCATGATCTCTTCGGCCTGTTGAACCAGAGCTTCAGGCGGCATAGTCTTTACAGGAGTAGTCATAATGTCTCTAGCCAAACGCGGCTTTTTGATATATTGTTCCAACATCCCCTTAACCTTTGTCAACACTTCTTCCAATTTTCCACCTTTGATTACTGCAGAAGCAGCACCGGCATGACCTCCTCCGCCTAAAGTTTGCAAAAATTGACCCAGATGAACTGTCTCTACGTCGGCTCGTGCCACAACCAACACCCGTCCTTCCATCTCTACAATCACAAAATATAAGTCCGCTTCCCGAATATCCCGTAATTTATGGATAATATTATTAATTCCCAGAAGGTAGTCAGGCAAAACTGCAGAGTAAATGTCAACCCTTAGTCCATGAACCAACAGATTCTCCATCTGATCAAATAGAATATTCAGGACTTCTTGTTGAGCTTCATTTAAAGCAAATTCCACAAACTCTGCTACCACATTCAAACTGGCTCCACGATTCAGTAGATATGCCACCATCTCTGCATCGATAGCTGTTGTTGTCGAATAGGTTAAGCATCCTGTATCATGATAGATTCCCAGAGCAAACAATGTAGCCTCTGTCGAGGTGATCGGAATCTCATGAACCTTTATTTGTTGAACTAACATAGTAGCTGAAGAACCTACGGGAGATGTGTAATCAATGAATTCAAAATCAAAACTCTCCTGATCTAAAAGATGGTGGTCATAGACAAGCTTCTCAATCTCCGGATTATATAATAACTCCCTGAATGGACCCACCCGGGCCGGATCTTTAGTATCCACCAGAATGATTCTCGTAACTTCCTCGAAATCAATATCCCTGGGACGTTTGATATCAAACTGCTCTTTGAATAAAGCCATAAAATCTTTGACCTGATTGGATAGATATCCAGGAAAAACCGGAATAGCATTTGGATATATCTTCGTTGCAGCAATCATCGCCGCCAATCCATCAAAATCCGTCCCCTCATGGGTGATGATAATCTCCATACTACACACCTTACCTCCCTGTCACTTCAGTGACCAAGCTATTTCTGTAAGCAAAATCCATTATATTATTATACCACAAAGGTATTGATAAAAAAAGTCAAAAAAAGATTGCAGCCTGAATTTTAGCTGCAATCGATTATGCTCAATTGCGATAAAGTGTGCTAGTGCTTAAGCCGTGGATCCAGAGCATCTCGTAAACCATCTCCCAAAAGGTTGAACCCCAATACAGTCAAAGCTATTGCAAATCCAGGGAATAAAGTATACCACGGGGCTACCCGGATATATTGTAATCCCTCGTTGATAATCGATCCCCAACTGGGAATTGGTTTTTGCACACCTAATCCAAGAAAACTTAACCCGGCTTCAGACATAATCGCTCCAGCAATCCCCATAGTTACGGAAACAATCATTGGAGCTATACAATTTGGTAAGATATGCCTGATAATAATACGATGTGTTTTAACGCCTAAAGCCCGGGCAGCCTCCACAAAATCCTGCTCCCGAATGGCTAAAACCTGACTTCTAACTAATCTAGCTTTACCAGTCCATCCTACCACACTCAAAGCGATAAACACATTGAATAACCCAGGACCCAGAGCAACCCGCATAGCTATAATTAACAGCAAACCAGGAAAGGACATGATAACATCGGTAAATCGCATAATCAGCATATCCACTTTACCTCCAAAATATCCTGCGACTGCACCTAAAGTTACTCCAATTACCAGAGTGATAAATTGTACTACAAAACCAACAGTCATCGATATTCTCGACCCATAAATTATTCGGGACAAGATATCTCGTCCATAATAGTCAGTTCCAAACCAATGAGCTCTGGAGGGTGGATCCACATTCTCCCGTAAACTAATCTTATTGGGATCATAAGGTGCTAATAATGGAGCAAAAATTGCAACAAAACCCAAAAATATAATCAAAAACAGACCAAACATAGCTGTCGGGTTCTTCTTCAAACGCTGCCAGGAATCGTACCATAAACTTCGTCCCTTCTCCATTTTGACATCTAGAACATTAGTATTCTCCATTGATTTACCCCTCCTTCCTCTCAATCATAGCGAATCCTGGGATCCAGAAAACCATAACTCAGATCAACAAGTAAGTTAGCGACAACAAAAATAATGGCTCCAATCATTACTGAACCAGCGATAACTTGAAAATCCCGTTTATTAATAGCCTGTACCACATAGCGGCCAAATCCAGGCCAACCAAAAATTGTCTCAGTCAAAACCGAACCATTAAGATATGAGGCAAAATCCAACCCCAGAATAGTTATAATTGGAATCATGGCATTCTTTAAAGCGTGTTTAAAGATAACAATCTTTTGACTCAAACCTTTTGATCTTGCGGTTCTAATAAAGTCCTGGCGAATAACTTCCAACATTGTTGACCTGGTCATTCTCGCTAAAAAAGCAGAAGAACGAGTACCTAATGTAATAGCTGGCAAGATAAGATATTTAATACTCCCATCTCCCATACCCGATATAGGTAACCACCCTAAAGTGATACTAAAAATATAAATCAAAATTAAACCAAACCAAAAAACTGGCGTAGAAATGAAAATCAGAGCAAAGACCATTACTGTCCGGTCAATCCAGGTATTATGAAAGACTGCTGCTAGAATACCAATTAAAATACCCATAATAGAAGCAACAATCATCGTTGAAATAGCTAATCTAGCAGTATTGGGCAGCTTCTCTAAAATCTCTACCGCTACTGGACGATGAGTAACAAAAGATTGTCCTAAATCACCTCTGAGAGTACGACCAATATAGTTAAAAAACTGAATATACCATGGATCATCAAGATGCAGGTCTTTTCTAATCCGCTCAATTACTTCATCATTCGCTCGTTGCCCCATCATGTTAGTTATCGGGTCTCCCGGAATGACAAACATCAGTAAAAATGTTATAAAAAGTACACCAAGTAATACTGGAATCATCATTACCAGACGCCGAATCAAATATTCAAACATTCACTTCTCCCCTCCTTACTTCTCACAGTAGTAAGACACACTCCCCCTCATATAAGGGGAAGTGTGTGAGTAGTAGTTGTAGCGCTATAAATTATTTTTTTGAGTCATCAATCCAGATGGTTGTAAGTTTGTCGGCATCATACATCTGATGCCAGATCTCATCTTGAATCCATGGTTGTTTCAAAGTATAGGCGGTTGTATGGAACAGCCAGACATATGGTTGAAGTTCAAATGTTCTTTGGGCAATTCGTTTAGCCAATTCATAGCGAACCAATGGATTGCTGGTTCTTTCCATCTCATCAATCATCTGATCAATTAATGGATCATTCATGCCAACACGGGAACCTTTAGAATATAACAAAGGTTGTAAGAAGTTGTATGGGTCAGCATAGTCAGCATACCAGTTTAGATAATACATAGGTACTTTACCCTCTTTAACTGCCGGATAGAAGGTAGCCCATTCACTTTCAATAATCTCTGCATCAATACCGACATCTGCCAAAAATGCCTGGAATACGCCAGTCATTTGAACCCGGTCAGTAGTGTTAGAAGTCCACAGTTCAATCTTTAAGCCGTCAGGATAACCTGCCTCTTTTAACAGTTGTCTAGCTTTTTCCGGATCATATTCAACTGGTTGAATTTCTGCAGAATAACCTTCCATTCCTGGAGGCAGTGGTCCATTAGCTAAAGTATCAGTACCATTTCTCAAAGTTTCAATTATTGTCGGTACATCAATAGCATGGGCAATAGCTTTTCGTACTCTAACATCATCTAATGGTTTGACATTCTGATTAAGTGCCAGATAATAAGTACTCAACTCAGTCTGCTTAACAATGTAATCTTTCCAAATTGGATCGTTGATCCATCGCTCAAACTCTGCAGTTGGAATTGGACCAAAGTCCAGGTTACCAGCTTCAAATTCAGCCACTGCAGTCAGATCTTCCGGAATTACACGATAATAAACTTTATCTACATACGGTCTTCCTTCAAAATAATCCTCATTAGCTTCCAGAATGATATGATCATCATGTTCCCACTCAATCAGTTTCCACGGGCCAGTACCAACAGCATTCTCACTGAATAGGTCACCGTATTTTTCAACTACTTCTTGAGGAACGATCAAAGCATGAGGTAAGGTTAAGTGCTTCAAGAACAGACCAAATGGATACTTTAATTGGAACTGCACAGTATGATCATCAACAACTGTCACCCCAGAAACACCTTCTGTAGTACCGTCCAGAGCAGCATCAGTACCAACGATCATATCATAAGCCCAGGTACCAGGAGAAGCTACTTCTGGATCAAATAAACGATCAAAAGAAAATTTAACGTCATGGGCAGTAAACTCACGACCATTATGGAACTTTACACCTTTTCTCAGATTAAAAGTCCAGATCAAACGATCATCACTGACAGTCCAATCTGTAGCCAGAGATGGAACCACATCATTGGAGTAATAGTCAAAACGAACAAGACCATCAAAAATCTTCACAGCCATAGCACCAGCGTTAAAACCAGACGCATAAGCAGGATCCAAAGTATCCCAATCAGAACTATTTCTGAGATTCAATGTACCACCATATTGTGGATCTGCAGCTAAAACTGTCATACTTAACATTACCATTACCACAATTAACAGAATGGTTACTCTACTTCTCATACAATATCCTCCTTGTAGATTAGATTTTGTCCATTTACATAAGTACATGTACTAACTACTCTCTCGCGCTTAAACGCGAACCTACTTTTAGTACTCACCTCCCACAATTCTCTTTTAAAGTAAAATTTTTTTATTATTCTGAACTTACTGATAAATTTATTTTCTTTTAAAAATATTCGCGATTCTTTTGCCTAAATCCTGCTCAAAATTTAAATATTCTACAATTACCAAAAGATTACTGGCAAATGTCAACCAAACTTTTGAATATTTTCGTGAAATGAGGATGATGTTCCCACAATAATTCTGGATGCCACTGGACACCGACCGCATATCTAGACTTAACTCCTTCAATAGCTTCAATAATTCCGTCTCTGGAATGAGCTGTAGCGACAAATCCATCAGCTACCTGCTTAACTGCCTGATGATGATAACTGTTGACAGTTAGCAGAGTGGTCCCAAAAATTTCGGCTAATCTACTATGTTCTATCAGATCCACGGTATGAGTAACATGCCACCGGGGTGCCGACTGTTGATGTTTAAAAAACTTATCATCTCCACAAAATGAAGGTATGTCCTGAATAATAGTCCCACCTGCCGCAACATTTAACACCTGACATCCCCGACAGATGCCCAATATAGGCTTATCCTTGTTTAATGCAAGTCGGGCCAACTCCAGCTCAAAGACATCCCTCTCAGGATCAATTCTCCCCAAACCAGGAACCGGCTCTTCATCAAAAAGGAGGGGATCTACATCTACTCCACCACTTAACAGTATCCCATCAACCTGACCTATCATCTCTTCAATTAAGTTGACATTATCGTGGATGACTGGCAAAACCAGAGGTATTCCTCCTGCATTCTCTATGGCTTTAATATACATCTTTCCCAGGGTCAAAACATTTTTTTCATCTTGAGAAGATGTGATTCCAATAATTTTTGCCATAATTTATACCGCCCCTTTCACATCTGAGCTTTTTTACTTTTAGTCTTATTTCTAGATGGATAAAAAATTCTCCTGCTATAAATAAGAATATGCCAGAAAAACAGCTATTAATACTGATTAATCATAAATTTAGTTATTTAATTTATAACATTGAAGGTAGTTGTTACCGACTATTGAGAATTTTTCCGCAAAACTTTACCAGATTTGACACCTGTATGCTGCCCTTCATTTATCACCACTACTCCATTAACCACTACATACGGAATGCCTCTGGGATATTGAAAAGCATTATCAAAGTCAGCCAGATCTTTGACCGTCCGGGGATCAAAGATAGTGATATCAGCATCCATTCCCTCCCGAAGAATACCTTTAGAAAGTAATCCTAATCTGGCAGCAGGTAAAGAAGTCATCTTCTTGACTGCATTCTCCATGGAAATTATGCCTTCTTCCCGACTATATTTACCCAAAACTCTGGGAAAAGTTCCGAAATTACGGGGATGAGGTTTGCCACTGGCCAAAGGACCTACAACAGATAACGCATTGCCATCTGAGCCAATCATGGTTAAGTCATCACTAATCACCCGTGCTACATCTTCTTCACACATTGCAAAACGGATCATTCCCACATTCAATTCCTCTGTTAGCAAAAGTTTAATAACCGTTTGAGCCGGTGTTGTCCCCCATTGTTCAGAGATGGTCTGTAGATCTTTGCCCTCTGTCCAACGATTTTTCTCAGTTTTGACATCAGAGATAAACAAATTATGCCAGCCTCTGGGACCCTGTTGAGTCTCCAATATATTCAACAATGTTTCTCTCAATTCAAGATCAGCAAGATGACCTAACAAAGCCTGATGACCACCTGCATGATATTCGTCCGGTATTACAGCACTCAGACCAGTACTGGTAGCCAGATATGGATAGACATCACAGGTTACATCTATCCCCTCTTCTGTTCTAACCTGATGCATTAACTTAAGTGTTTTGTCCACTATACCCCAATAATTTGGATGACAGACTTTATGGTGCGAGATCTGCACTGGAAGACCTGCCTGACGTCCAATCGCTATACTCTCTTCTACAGCCCGATAGACCCGATCACTCTCATTACGCATATGGGTTGCATAAAAACCACCATATTTAGCAACCACTTTTGAAAGTTCCACCAGTTCCTCAGTATCTGCATAACAGGAGGGAGGATAGATTAAACCAGTAGTAATTCCAAAAGCTCCAGCCTCCATACATTCGGCAACTAATTGACACATTTGTTCTAACTCTCCGGGAGTAGCTTGCCGTTGGTCATAGTTCATTACCGATTTCCTGATTGTTCCCTGACCAATAAGTGGAACTACATTTATTGCTATACCTTGAGACTCCAGGATCTCCAAGTATTCACCCATAGTCTCCCAGCAATAATCTAAATCGTAGAAATCCAATTCTTCTGCTACCTCTTTTTTCGCCATTTCTGTCATCAATGGAGCCAGAGCAGATCCACAGTTTCCAATAACTTCTGTAGTGACACCCTGTCTTAGCTTACTTTGAGCCAGTCCATCCACCAGTAGAGGTAAATCAGAATGGCTATGTATATCAATAAATCCTGGAGCCACCATCATCCCCTGAGCATTTATTTCTCTGGAGGTTTCTGCTGTTTCAGATAATTTACCAATTCTTACAATTTTACCATTCTTGATCGCCAGTTCCGCTTTAAACCATGGATTACCTGTTCCATCAACAATTATCCCATTGTGAATAATCAAATCATACATACAAACTCAACTCCCTTCTCTTTATCTCCATCAAAGATCTATTATAATCTTTGCATATTATCTTCTGGAAGTCAATAGGAGATAGTAAGGATTTCAATTTAAGCTTATATTAGCCAGGATGGTGCAACAAACGACAGCGGAAGGGAGATAAACGTTTCTTACGGCTTAAGTGCACTACTTTCGCAAAAGTATAAAATAAGCCCCGGATACCCAGAACTTCCCCGACAACCTTTACCCAACCTCCCACCGCGGGCACCTGGCTCCCCAACGGGCGATCAGTTTCCCATTCTGTTTAAAGTTAATAACTTCGCAATGGTTTGGACACCCGTCACACTCAAAACTGGATGCCTGAAATTCCATATCCAGCATCTCAAATCCTTTGAACTTAGATGATTTCTCCCCATTGTGCACCTCTTCTCTGGCCAGTAAGGCGCAACCAATTGCTCCCATTACATTATAATGTTCGGGAACTATCACCTGCACCTTTAGTGCATCCTCAAAAGCTTGACGAATTCCCACATTAGCTGCAACTCCTCCCTGGAAGGTCACAGGTTCCTGAATATTCTTTCCCTTTCCCACGTTATTTAGATAATTTCTGACAAGAGCGGCACATAACCCTGCAATAATATCAGATGTGTTATGACCCATCTGCTGTTTATGAATCATATCAGATTCGGCAAACACCGAGCAGCGGCCGGCGATCCTGACTGGATTTTGTGACTGTAAAGCCAACTCACCGAATTTTTCAATTGGAATTCCCAACCGACTGGCCTGTTGGTCTAAGAATGAACCTGTACCTGCGGCACAGACAGTGTTCATTGCAAAATCCACCACAATCCCCTGTCGAAGCAAAATAATTTTCGAATCCTGACCACCAATCTCCAATACTGTTCGCACTTCTGGATTTAAATGAGAAGCAGCTACTGCGTGGGCTGTTATCTCATTTTTAATGCAATCTGCCCCAACCATTGCTCCAATCAAGTGGCGGCCGCTCCCGGTTGTTCCGACACCCAAAATCTGCAAATCACCATCTTTATCATACATCTGAGCCATACCTCGCTGGACAGCATCAATCGGACGCCCCTGAGTTCTGATGTACAAAGAATCCAATACCTCCATCTGTTCATTGGTGAAAACAATATTAGTACTCACAGAACCTACATCTATACCAAGATAACCCCTCATGCCAACACACTCCTCTCACTTCTCCGTTTAATCAGATCAACAAAAGCTTCTATTCTGGTCTGAACTCCTGCTTCCCCTGAATGCTCATCAAAAAAAAGTGATAAAATGGGGATCTGTTCCCGTTCACTGACCACTGGCAGTATACTTTCAGCGACAATCTCTGGCATACAGGTAAATGGTGCTAACTGAATAACCCCATCTAACCCTTCTCTAGCGTACAGAACAGCTTGACCAACAGTCTCCTGACCGTGACCACCAATCATTGCTCCCAGATAGGGAGTAGCGGCGTTAATATAAGAACTGCGGTCGACCCGTTTTAAGATATGATCCATAACCCAATGACTCAAAAACAATTCTCGATGTACCTGAACCCCCATCTCTCCTAATTTCTCTTCAATGTTTAAACTCACATATGGTTCCAATACCTGATAGATCTCTCCAACGATTCCTACATGAACTACATCTTTGACCTCTGGATTGTTCAGCTCCTGCAATCTTTCTATTCCTTCCGCTTTTAATTCTTTAATCCTATCTTCACTGGCTGCCTGATCCAATAATTTAAGATATTTTTGATACCTTAGATTTACCTGTTGAGGTTTTTTTGCCCTTGGTCGAAGATACTGAGTAATCCTTTCCAGATCATCAATAGCCTTCATCTTCTTCATCGCAAACTTTAGTATTCGATACAACCGCAGCGGAGAGACAAATCCTCCGTGTAGATAGTTAAATGACCAATAAATGCTAAATATATTTGGTTCAATCACAATCATCTCCGCATCTTTTTGCAAATCCTGCAAGATCTCTCGTTGAACTTCCCCATAATAGCCAAAACGGCAGGGTCCTATTCCACCTGCCATTAACAGATATTCTGCACCTTTTTCGATAGATTCCAGATGATTGCCCAGGTTGACCTTCAATGGTAAACAGGCAAATTCCGGAGCATTCTGTACACCTAGATCCATAGTTCTCTTGCTAATTGGAGATGGTTCAATAGGTTCTGCTCCCAGTTCCCATAAAAATGATTTAACACTAATCCCCAGATTACCCATCTGAGGATAGGCTACTCTTTTCATCCTGTTACCCTCCTCCATTTAATCATATCTATAAAAGCCTCTAACCTTGTAACTAGACCTGCTTCGCCTGTATGTTCATCAAGATTTATTGCCAGAAGGGGTACCTGACCTTCACGTCTGGCCCGTCTTTCAATTAATTCATTAATCAACGCATCTGGTCCACATCCAAAAGAAGCAAGTTGAACTATTCCGTCAACAGTTTTAGCTGAAAGAAAATAATTTGCAGCCCCTAAAGTAACCTTGTTCAAAGTCCAGAACAGATTTTTGGGTTGTTTTGCTGCATTCTTTCGGATTAAGCTATTAGGCATCATCTCGGGAGTAATTAACCTGACACCCATATCTCTCATCCTGCTAATCAGATTCATATTTATAAAAGATTCATAGATCAGATATGGATGACCCAAAAGAGCCAAAGTTAATGATTCTGGTTCCGGTTCAGGAAATTCCTGCAGCTCGAGGATTTCCAAAGGAGTCTTTCCTTGCTTCATCTCCAAATCAAAATTACGTTGAGCACTGAAAGCTTTGAATAATCCCCGCATAATCTGCCAATTATTTTTAGTAAAAGGTCTAGCTGCCTCCTTTGCCGCATAATATAAACCGATCCTTGATTTACGTAGATTCACATCTGGCTTAATCATCGGAGGTAATTCCCGAATCTGAGCTTTAATCATATCAGGTAATCCCAAAAATTTGGGACAGATCCATTCATTTCGCTGTACACTCATCATCCTGGGGACAAATATATAATCTACCTTATCTTTCAAAGCCATCACATGCCCAAAAAACAGTTTTACCGGTAAACAGATCTCATCGACAGAATTTCTAATCCCCAGATCCATTATCTCTTTATTAGTTGGTGAAGATAACACCACTTCCGCTCCCAGTTCTTCAAAAAAAGTCTGCCACCCCGGAAAATAGCTATAATATAAAAGACATCTTGGAATTCCTACGGTCTTACCCATTACAATCCTCCTAACCTATCTTACTTTTTTGGTTTACGATCAGAATCTCCCGTTTTTAATACTTCAGGTCTCATTCGCGGTAAAGCATAAAGGGGAGTTCTTATCAGAAAACTTTTCAAAGCTCTAAGATTTAAGGGAATAATTGGCCATAGATAGGGAACTCCGAAGCTTTTTGTTCTCACAAAAAAAATCAAGATTACCCCGAGACCAAAGAGGAAACCCCAGAGTTTAAAGAAGACAACCAGGAATAAAAGGAAAAACCGACATAACTTAATTACTAAAGCAAGCTCATACCCTGGTATGGTAAATGTAGCAATGGCAGAAATCGCCATATAAAATATCACTTCTGAGCTGAATAAACCTACACTAACTGACAGTTCACCTAACATCAATGCACCAATAAGACCCAGAGAGGTTGCCAATGTATTAGGAGTATGAATGGAAGCCATCCTGATTAAATCAATTCCAATACTAACCAAAATGAATTGTAAACCCAGATTGATCGCTCCAACCTCTTTCGGACCAATAAATTTTAGACTTTCAGGTAAAATTTCAGATTGAATTGAGACCAATAACCATAAAGGCGGCAATAACATGGAAACAGGAATTGCTAACGTTCTGAGAATAGTCAGATAAGTACCCATAATAGCACTCTGCCGATATTCCTCAAAACTTTGGGTATGAGCCATAAAAGGTGCTGGCAAGATTAGAGCAGTTGGCGAATTATCCACCAAAATTACCACATTCCCTTCCAATAGGTGAGCTGCTGCACTATCTGGTCTTTCTGTATACCTGACCCGGGGCAAAGGGTTTAAGCTTTTGCCTACAAGGCATTCTTCAATATTTTTATCACCAAGAGGTATTCCATCCACCCTAATTTTTTCTAATTTTTTTCTAATGTTACTAACCAATTCTGAATTAGCAATATCCTCAATATATACTAGTGAAACATCATTGCGAGAACGCTTCCCTATTTTAAAAGGTTCTGCCCGCAGTTTGGGGTCACGAATTCGCCTGCGAATTGAAGCTAGATTAAAAATCATTGTTTCAACAAAACCATCTCCAGGACCGCGGGTTGCTTTCTCTAACTCAGGTTCTTCTGGACTTCTCGAAAGCCAGGTTCTGGCGTCAATCACTATTCCCCTGGATTCACCATCAATTAATAATAACTGTGGACCTGCCAAAACTTCTAAAATTCCTTCATTCAAATCTTCAATACTTTCGCCTTCAATGGCAATCATGCTTTGAGCTAAAATTTTCTTAATCGCATCTACACAGATGTTCTCCCGCTCTGTTTTTAAAAGCACTTTCATAATCTCTGCCAATAATTCCCCATTGGCCATCCCGTCAATGAACACTAGACAGGCCTCTTTACCTCCAATAATAAACTTACGTTGTACCAGATCAAAGGTTTTTGGCTGATTAAAGAGTTCATCGATAAACTTAATATTTTCTTCCAGTTTCTTATTGATGGGTTGTTTTTGCATAAACCCCACTCCTATTTAATATTTCCTGGATTGCTTTAGTGGTAACACATGCTCCATTTTTAGCACTATCTAAACCCTGCATTTTTCCAATATCACCAATACCCACTATAATCGGAACATCCATTTCATTTAAAACGTCAACTGTATCTCCCTCAACAAATTTATGACTTTTGGCTTCTAAATGTCCATTTTTATCAACAGGCCCCTGAACGACGTTACGTGAAGAATCAATGGAAAAGTCTACTGCTATTCCATTGACCTGAGTCCGACTAATATTAGAAGCTACCGCAACAACCCCCAGAATACTAACTTCGGAATTATGGTTTAAATAGCCTATTAGTTCCTCACCTTTACCCCTGAGAGGAGAACCACTATCATCAACCATAACCAGCACGGGACTGCTGGGTGCCTGTTTAATCAATGCCACCAATTCACTACCTGACAGTGGTGATGGATTACCCATTGAAGCGGAAATAGTTCTCAAACCTAATTGCCTACCGGCCTCCTCCACTGCTGCACACGCTTTTTTGTCACCATCTGTGATTATGATTATATCTATGCTATCTGCCATTATAACCTCCAGTTAATCCTTTATTTTCGTGGTTTAAAGAAAACTGCAACCAAAAATCCAAAGATAACCGATGCACTGATGCCTGCACTGGCTACCTCCAGGACACCTTTAAAGAGTCCAATCAAACCATCTCGTTTTGCCTCTAATAATACTCCTTTGGTTAAGATGTATCCAAAATTGGAGACAGGTACTCCTACTCCTGCCCCGGAAAAATCCAACAACCAATCATAGACTCCAAATGCTGTAAAAATGCATCCGAGTACTACTAATGTAACAAGCAGATGAGCCGGTGTATATTTGGTATTATCCAAAAATACTTGACCTAAAGCACAGATCAGTCCACCTACTAAAAATGCTTTAAGTATCATTAACATTTAATACCTCTCCAATCACAAAGGTTTAAGTATTGCCAAATAAATATTACGGTTTTTCTATAGTAATTCCGTGGGCAATCCCAGGAATTGTGTCTCCCTGTAAAGAACTAACCGGACTAAGTAATGCTCCTGTACCCACTACCATAATCCGCTGAAATTCTCCCAGTGTTAGTTTTTGGTAGAGATAAGATGCCAGAACTATCGCTGAAGCGGCAGCTCCGGAACCACCTGATCCGGTATTTTGCTCTTGACTATAAAGCATTGCTCCGCAATCTTCTAACACTTCATCCACATCATAGTTAATCTCTCGCAGTAATTCCCGGGTCAATGTCTTGCCTACCTGGCCCAGGTCTCCAGTCACGATCAGATCATAATCATCCGGAGTTCGTCCCAGATCCTTTAAATGCTGAGCAATGGTATCTGCTGCTGCGGGAGCCATAGCAGAACCCATATCATTGGGTTCAATAATTCCAAAATCCATAACTTTACCAATAGTGGCATGGGTGATCTTTGGACCAATTCCATTTTGAGCCAAAACATAAGCACCAGTACCAGTTACGGTCCACTGTTTATATGGAGGATACTGACTACCATATTCTATAGGCATACGATATTGCCTTTCAGCAGTCTGATAGTGGCTAGAAGCAAAGGCCATTATATGTTGAGCATAACCACCATCAATTAACATACTGCCCAATGAAAGAGCTTCAATCATAGTCGAACACGCTCCGTAGAGTCCAATAAAGGGAATCTGGAGTTCACGGGCACAAAAATTAGCTGTAACTATTTGATTTAACAGGTCTCCAGCTAACAAAAAATCAATATCATCAGGCTGTAGGTTAGCTTTTTTTAAGACATTTTGACAGTTCATTCCACATAGTTTCCGCTCAGCCTTCTCAAAAGTTTGTGTTTGAAAATAGGGATCATCGACAACTTTATCAAAATACTCTTTTAATGGTCCCTTACCTTCCATCTCCCCGGCCATAGCAGAAGTAGCTAGCATTACCGGGGGTGTATCAAAATAAACTGTCTTTCCGGTTCGTTTCACTTCAACCCCTCCCAAATAGCTTGCACACAGCTTAGAATTTAAAAATTGTCTTTATCAATCCGATCAAAAATGCAGTCACCATTCCATACGTTAAAACAGGGCCAGCAACTATATACATCTTCGCCCCTGTTCCCAAAATCCAACCTTCTGATTTAAATTCCATCGCAGGAGAAACAATAGCATTGGCAAATCCAGTAATTGGCACTGCTGAACCTGCTCCACCGAACTGTCCGATCTCGTCATATATTCCCAGACCTGTAAGTAATGCACCCAGAAAGATTAAGATTATTGTCGCCAAAGAAGAAGCCTCATCTGCTGGCATGCCCAATAACTGCAAAATCTCAATTAAAGCTTGACCAAAACCACAAATTAAACCACCTACCAAATATGCCTGTAAAAAATTGACTATTTTAGGTTTACCTGGTCTGAATTGATTAATCATCTGATTATATTCATCAGGTGTTTTGTCGACATTTTTCACCTCAAATCACCTCCCGCATAATAAGATTTCCCTTTTACAAAAAAAATATGCCTCAGAGAAATCTTATGCAGATGAAAAACAACATTACCGATTGATCTATTAACGATAAAAAGGATTGGAGATTTATCCAACCCTTTTTAAACTAACATCCAACCATAACTGTTTACAGATCCCGACTTCTTCTGCCATATACCTGACTATTATTAATTCTTCTTTCATATACCGGGAAAGCTACCTGTACATTAGCTTTGAACTCGACAATTTTACCATTCTGCACAGCACCTGTCAGATTCAAAATGTCTACCCCAGTAATCCCATCAATAGATTCACATGCTTCAGCTACAGCATTCTCCACTGCATCAGTCCAGCTCACTTGAGATTCACCAATCATTTCAATGATTTTGGTTGTTGTCATTTTTCTCCCTCCTTAGTAGTGATTTCAATTGTATTATGACCGAAAAATTAATATTTAATTAAGGGATTTTTTACATGCCTATATCCATTCAATTTCCATGGAAATATTTAGGAGCAAACAGCACAAATCCTGTCCTTTCAGTAATTTAAAATCCCTTTCTAATTTTTTTTTAAAATATCCGTGCAAGAGAAGGAAATTATTAACTTAAGGCGAATATATAACGTGAGGAGGTGTTGAAATATGGCAATAGGGGATAGAATTCGAGCTTTAGTTAAACAGAGGGGAATGAAGTTTATTCATCTGGCAGATAGTGTAGGTATCTCTCCATCGCATCTTTCTGATATAGTTAATAACAAAACAGGTCCATCAGTCAAAGTATTGGAAAGGATTGCAGATACTCTTAATACTTCGACTGATTACTTAATCAAAGGAACTTTGGAAGATGATGTAATCATCAAAAATTTACCAACCGAATTACAGATGACTGCTAAGCGTTTTAGAGATGATGCTGAATTTCAGATTATGATGCACAAACTTGGGGGTTTGCCTGCAGATGAGATCACAAAAATTATCTCTGCTCTCAAGACCTTTGAGGAGATTTTTGGCTCTCGGGAGAAAGACATGTAAGAAGGGATTGCTATGTTTGACAAAAAGATCCAATTACACACAGAATATATCAACGATATAATCGAACGCAATAATTTAAAATTTCCAATTGACGTCTTCAAACTTTTGGAATTATTAGTGTTAGAGAATGATAACTTTACCATTCGAGCACTACCTCTTCCAAGTACTCGCCCCGCCATGTTAATTCGTAGAAAAGAACCAGGCGGTGAAAAAGTGCTGCTCGCTTACGATGATAGTCGACCAGAGAGTGAGATCCGCTTCTCAATTCTCCATGAGATCTATCATTATCTATATCATACTAACACTACAGTAAATTGCTTTCACGATGATCTTGAAGATGATGAACATGAGATTGAATGTAACACATTTGCGTTAAACATCCTTGCTCCTGAACAGATTTTTCTTGCTTATTACATTAAATACGACTTTAATGTAAAATATGTAGCTGAGGAGATGAAGATTCCTGAGTATTGGGCGCATAAACGCCTACAATTATTACGAGAATCTTAAACCTATATTGGCTAACTACCGGGTGGATAAGCCCGGTTTTTTTTGAGTTAATCTCTATTTCTATTTAACAAAAAAGAGAGAGTAGTAAAATAATCTACAATCTCCTTTTTGTGAAATTAAATATAATTTTAAAACAATTTGTCATTTAACGACATTTCAGAAGAGACATCTCCCAGCCCCTATAGGTAGAATATAAATAACTAAATTGTGTCCACCTGCAATGGAGGTACGAATTCCTTTCTAAAGTCGTTAAATCCCAGCATTAACAGCTTACTGTTAATGCAATTTTAGCCATCTGTCGGAGGGGGCCAGGGTATACCTGGGTCAGTAGTGTATATAATGGCAGTTTCCTGGATATTGAAGAACTCATCATTCTCACTAAAAAGTCCCTTTATCTCCAAAACTCCATTTACCCCAAACGTTAAGACGAAAACTAATACTAAAACCAGAGCTATAAGTTTTTTCATCAAACTCACCTCCTTTGTTAGATATAACTTTTCATCTCTTCAATCTCCTTTAAACCAGACTTCAAATTATATTTTTTAAAAATACGTTCAGCCTGTTTTAAATATATCTTACAATCCTGAAGATTTCCATTTTGTTTCAACCAATAACTAAATAGCAGATATATCTGACCTAATTCCTGTTCCTCCATAGGCATGAATTTAACACCTATATTGCTCATCATCAAATTTAAAGCCTTATTACAATAATATTGTACCTTTTTTATGTCCTCATTTTTATAGGTTGAAGCAATTCCCCGAAATCCGGCTGCAGCTCTATTTTTATCTAATTTGAATACAGCCTCATCCTCAATACTAATCAGATAACTCTCCCGTGCCTTTTCAATAAAACCACGACTTTCATAAATTTCTGCCAGATTATGCATCAACCTTCCATAAGCCACCACCTCTTCTTTCGGAGGTAAATGACTCTTGCACAACAGATAACACTTTTCAGCTAAATCTAATCTTTCTAATAGATGATAAATGTACCCCAAACCCAGATATAGCCTTCCTTTCATATAATCAGATTTATGTTTCCCAAGGATTTTAAATGCCTGCACATATAACTGTTTGGCTTCTTCTACCTCAAATTCCTGGAGATAACATGCTGCCAGATTATAGATAGCTGTTACTTTAATCTCAACCTCGGCTTCAGTTAAAACATCTGTCAGGGTACTCATCACCCGTTCATACCAAAATTTAGCTTTATAATATTTTTTTTTATTCATGTTAATCAATATATTTTGATTAAAAAAATAGCATACCTGATATCTATCTTTTTCCTGATAATATAAAATACCTTGTGAACATATATCTTCCGCTTTGTCATATTGTTTCAGTGACATGTATGTGCGACACAGTATTTTATATATCTCCCCATAGTATTCATTATCCTCTTTGTTATAATGGTCTAAAAGATAAAGAGCATAATTAAGATGACCTACAACCAGATGATAGTGTCCAAGATCAAACTCGGCCACTGCTTCATTATAATATTTCTCTACTTCATTCTTATAGTGGCTTGTCTGTATCAAGGTTAATCACTTCCCATATTAATTAGTTCTCTTTTATATATATCATTATAATTCTATACTATTTTTTGTTCTCCTTCAATGATTGATGCAAAAGAATAAATTATACTTTAAATGTAAGATAAAACTAATTATTACCAGAATACTATCAAAAAATTCCTATTAAAGAACAAGTCAGTGAAGTGTTACCCTCACTGACTGAACTTCTGCAAAATAATTAATTTTACTAAAGATTAATATCCTTTACCTCCATTTTCAGTACCTTTTACAATAGCTACGCTGGCACTGGCACCAATTCGACTCGCACCAGCAGCAATCATCGCCTGAGCTGTTTTTAAATCTCTAATTCCACCTGAAGCTTTAACTCCCATCTCCGAACCAACAGTCTTCCGCATAAGTGCAATATCTTCTACCGTTGCCCCTCCTGGACCAAAACCAGTGGCAGTTTTTACAAAATCAGCCCCCGCATATTTACTTAACAGACATGCCCGTACTTTCTCTTCATCGGTTAACAAAGATGTCTCCAGAATAACCTTGACAATTGCTCTACCTCTCGCTGCTTCAACAACCGACTCAATATCTTTCTTTACCAACGCATTATTTCCCGATTTCAAAGCACCTACATTGATAACCATATCAATCTCAGTCGCCCCATTAGCAATCGCATCTCTGGTCTCCATAGCCTTAGTTGTAGATGTGGTAGCTCCTAGCGGAAAACCGATCACCGTACATACTTTCACTACAGTACCAGTTAACTCTCTAGCCGCCAGAGCTACATAACTTGGATTAACACAGACAGAAGCAAAACTATATTTTCTAGCTTCCTGGCACAGTTTAACTACATCTTCTTCAGTTGCATTGGGTTTTAACAAAGTATGATCAATCATTCCTGCTACATGCCCAGTAACCTGTTGGAGACCTAGACTAGCACTAACCCGATCAGCACCAGTTTCAATTAAATTTTTCACACCTGTCTCATTCAAAACAACACATTTCCCACATGCTTCACAACCTGTTGAACCTACTGTACAACTGGCTGGTTTAGGTGTATCAACCGTATCAGTATTACTGCTTACAGTGCCTATCTGAGCAGATTGAACTTTACAAGCTTTTATTACCTGGGTTACATCTTTAATCGCAACTAGGTCATATGACTTTAACAAGCGTTGATACTCTTTTATTCTTTGACTTAACCCAAAGGTTAAACGTTTCTTACCGGCAATCAATAAGTCCAACTCACTTATTCCAACAAAAATTTTATGTTGACCAATTATACCTCTGGTCAACACCCTGGCTGCAGCCTCATCTTCTAAAAGATTAGCAATCTTACCAGCCAGACCTACAGAGAGATATGGAACATATATTACACAGTCATTTACCAACTCAATGATGGCTCTTGGTTGAATTAACTCAAATCCCTGTACCTGTAGTCTGGATGCATCTACAGTTCTGGTCAAAACTACCTGACCAGAGAGTCCCGAGGATCTGATAGTGTTTAGTTCATTTAACCCATGTTCTAATCCCTCTCCCATACCATCGAGAATAATCAAAATATTAGCAGCGGTTGTCTTACTAAAACCTTGCGAACTATTTGTTCCAGGTAAGTTATTCTCCACTTTGGGGTTTTCTTGCATATTGGCAATCACTTTTTTCGCTGTCTCTTGAATTAAAGATTCCAGAGTCATGAGTCTCACCCCCTATTTCATTTCCGATAAACCTGATTCTCTCCAACTTGCAGAGAATCTATTATCCCAACTATCACTTCATTAACTGGTTCCAGGGTCGTCACCTGCATTGCAGAACGGGCAGAACCACCTTCTTTTACGAGCAATACCAGTTCTCCTGCACCGGCACCTACAGTATCAACAGCAATCTCTTCTTTACCTACAGGCTTACCTGCAAGATTAACAGGCTGCACAACCATCAATTTACGCCCCTGATAGACCTTATGTTTATGAGTTGATGTTATCGTTCCTGTGATAATTCCGATCTTCATTCTGTCACCTCTAGTTCCATCAGGTCAGAACTGTCGATTATCCCAACGATGGCAGCATCTACTGGAACCAAAGCTTCTTGAAAAGCAAAACCCGAGTCTTTGCTGTCTACAAGATAGACCCATTCTCCCGCCCCTGTACCAACTGTATCAACAGCGATGAGAAGATCACCTAAATCTTCACCATTGGCAGTAGTGGGTTGGACTACTAACAGTTTCTTTCCCTCCAGGGTTGGATACTTTTTGGTCGCTACTACCCGACCTACTATGCGTCCTGCATACATTCGGGAGACCTCCTTTAAGCCTATTTATGTGTTAACTCATCTAATTCAATCTGCATGATCTTATTAACCCGGCGGGCATGGCGTCCACCCCCATGAGGAGTTTCCAACCATGTTTTAACAATCTCTTTTGCTAACAGATCACCAATTACTTTCCCACCTAAAGTGAGTACATTGGCATCATTATGAGATTTACTGTTAACTGCTGTCAGATGATCATAACACATCGCAGCTCTGACTCCTTTGACTTTGTTTGCTGTCATACAGGAACCGATTCCCACTCCATCCACAATAATTCCATAAGTATAATTCCCATTGGCTACAGCTTTGGCTACCAGATAGGCAAAATCGGGATAATCTACCGAATCTTCACTATGACAGCCAAAATCCCGTACTTCATACCCTAATTCCTCGCACAGATATACTTTAATAATTTCTTTTAAAGCATATCCACCATGATCACTGGCGATAACAATGGTTGGTTTCAATTAAAACCACCTCACATTAACCCAAAATTTTCTCTACATCATCATGTGGACGTGGAATTACATGCATAGAGATTAACTCTCCAATCCGCTGAGCAGCTTCTGCACCGGCTTCAACCGCAGCCTTAACTGCACCTACATCTCCGCGAACCATGACAGTTACTAAACCGCCGCCAACCTTCTCATATTTTACCAGGCTAACATTGGCAGCCTTTACCATTGCATCAGCTGCTTCAATTGCTCCTACCAGACCTTTAGTTTCAATCATACCCAATGCTTGTAATGCCATTGTAAATGACCTCCTTATTTAGTATCTCAAATTTTAATTTGTTAAAAACAGATTACCAGATCTGTTGAATTAATGCTGGATCTGGACGTGGAATAACTACACTTCCAACATATGTTCCTTCTTTTTCGATCAACCTACACCCAGCCTCAATGGCTGCTGTTACATCACTCACCTGTCCTGTCAAAGTGAAAAAAGATTTGCCACCAATCCCTTTGCCCAGTCTTAATTCCAATAAGCGGACTGAAGCTGTTTTCACTGCTGCATCTGCAGCAATAATCCCGGAAGCTACAGTAAAAGTCTCAAACACTCCTAAAGCTTCAATCCCATCTATCTGGGTTGCAGCGTTAATCGCCGGAAAAATGTCTGAATGTACATTGGGAATCAGCAGATGATCTACCACTGCTTCCCCACCTTGCTGCACCCCGGCTTCAACTGAACTCCTAACTGCTCCTACATCTCCACCAACCAAAATCATGTATTTACCTGGACAAAGAGTCAAGGTCTCGATCAAACTTACCTGAGCAGTCTTGACCATACTATCACAGGTGAGAAAACCACGGGCAATACTATTTAATTCCACTAAACCGATCGCCTTTTTCAGCTCCATCACCTCTTTTATGAACCTTGAATATGAACATAATCATCTATCTGAACCACTTTTCCTGCAATTGATGCATGAACAGTCGCACCCAATTGTCCTTCTGGTATCTGCCCAATCTGCTGACCAACATTCACCTGATCTCCAATCTTAACTATAGGTTGGGCAGGAACTCCTAAATGTTGCTGTAAAGGAATCCTCACCATTTTAGGTATCATCACTCGTTCTCCCAAAGATGTCTTATGAGGCAACTCCTGTAATCTAAATCGGCCTTCCAATCGTTTACCAGGTATCTGTCGGTATTGGCGCATCTCATGCGGCTTAACCCTACTTCTATCTGGTTGATTTCTGACTCCGTTTTTTCGAAGTTCAGTCTTGATCGCTTGATTAATCTTCCTTGGAGATAATCCCATATCACATCCGTAGATACATAACCCACACTCTGAACAGAGATAGGATGCGGTCAGATTAAGATCTGCTAAATTATAACTCACTGCCCTCATGATTAAATGTGGCTTTAATCCGTGCCCTAGCAAACCTCGTGGACAGACCTGAGAACAGCCCTCACAACGACAGCAGACTGATTTTGCCCGTTTAATCATCTGTTGAATATCCATTTCCTGTTCAATAATCAGTGGATGATCAGTAGGTAAAAGAACTAACCCACTGGTAGTTTTGGTGATAGGTTCCTCTAAATTTGTGACTAATCCGCCCATCATTGGCCCACCATTAAGTACCCTATATTGATCAATAATCGCCCCTCCGGTCATCTGGATTGCCTCTTTAATACTTAATCCTATAGGTAATCGTAAAGTAAGAGGAGTTTTCACATAACCGGTAATGGTAACAAGACGATGAGTGAAAGGTTGCCCCTGAATAGCCTGGTCTACCTGATAGATGGTAGCGACATTGTTAACCACCACACCTACATCCAATGGTAAACCTGCCGGGGGAACGATTCGACCGGTCACTTCATAAATCAGTACCTGCTCATCTCCCATAGGATAAATATCTTCCAACAGATGAAGCCTAATCCCGGGTTGAAGCCGGGATTCTAGTGCTTTAACCGCTTCAGTATTCTTTTTTTTAATCGCAATTATTCCCTCTTTAGCACCCAGTGTATCTTTAATCGCCTTAAGTCCTTGAATGATCTCCACAGCATAATGAGTCATCAGTAAACGATCGGCATTTAAAAGTGGCTCACATTCAACACCATTGGCGATAACATACTCAATATTCTGGCTTTGTAATTTAACATGTGTCGGGAAACCAGCTCCTCCAGCTCCTACAACCCCTGCCTGTTTAACAATTTCTATCAGATTTGCAGCCAATATCCTCACCTACTCTCTAAATTATCCGAAAATGATCGATGAGAACACATCTGCGTTCACGGGTAAATGTTCTGGCAGATGTCAGACCATCTCCCGTAGTTCCGGCAATTGTTAATGTCGTATAACCTTCACCTTCAAATCCCAGCCCTGCATAGGAAGGACCATTTTTGACAAAGATATTGCAGTTACATAACCTGGCCATCTTACTTAAACTTTCGATATTTTTAGAATGCATTACTGCAGTATGATGATTACCACTCTCTACTTTGATCGCCAATTCGATGGCTTCATCAACATTGATTACCGTTACCAGAGGAATGACCGGCATCAACATCTCTGTCCAGACAAAAGGATGATCGGCATTGGTCTCACAGAACACCAATCTAATCTCATCCGAAACATCAATACCTATCTGACTTAATATATACTTGGCATCTTTCCCCACCATATTTTTGTTCAAAACCGGATGGGTTGGATCTGACAGATCAGTAAAGACAACTTGCATCAGTCTGGTTATATCCTGACCAGAGATCTCATAAGCACCATAATTCTTCATTCTTCGCTTAAGCTCATCAGCAATACTGGCTACTGCTATAATCTCTTTTTCAGCTGTACAGAGTACATTATTATCAAAGCTGGCTCCATCTACAATACATCTGGCAGCCCGTTCCAGATCAGCCGTCTCATCAACCACTGCCGGAGGATTACCCGGACCAGCTGCTACCGTCGTCTTCCCCGATGTCATCGCCTTCTTGACTACAACTCCACCACCAGTGACTACCAGAAGGTCAATCTCTGGATGACTCATCAATTCTTCACTGGTCTTTAAAGTTGGATTCGCAATCGAATTTAACAGACTAACAGGACCACCTGCAGATTCAATCGCCCGGTTCAACTTTTTTACAGTCTGATTAGATACCCCTTTGGCACTGGGGTGTGGATTAAAGACTACTGCATTACCCGCTGCCACCAGACTTAGGGCATTATTGATAATTGTTGAAGGTGGGTTAGTAGATGGTGTAATCGAACCTACCACTCCATAAGGAGCTTTTTCCACCAAAGTCAACCCATAATCACCACTAAAAGCCCTGGCTTCAATATCTTCAACGCCTGGAGTTTTAGTAGCAGCCAGAGTGATTTTAGCAATCTTATGAGATATTCGCCCTAATTTGGTCTCCTCGACTGCCATCTTACCCAATAGTTGAGCATCTTCCAGGGCGGCATTACGCATAGCCTGAATAATCTTTTTGCGAATATCTAAACTCAAATCCATTAACTTTCTCTGTGCCTGTCGGGCAGCATGAATAGCATCATCAATAGTTTGATGAATACCTATCTCTGTTCCCCCACTTTTTGGGTTAAACAGAAGCTGACCTCTTTCAGTCAGACTTTCAGGTGTGCCAGTCACACCTTCCTGTTGTAATTTTTCCATAACCTGTCTAACAATCTGTTCCAGATTAACTTGCTCTACTGACAAGTTATACACCTCCTAACCTTTGGAGAAGACCAATTTGCCTTCTAACTCCACCGAATCAACGATAGCCATGATCGCAGCATCCACAGGGGTCTTATCTGTCTTATCAGTCTGTCTGGCAGAACTGCCAGCAACCATTAAAACAACTTCTGTTTCACCTGCTCCCACTGTATCGACAGCAACAATCGGGTCTCCTTTGGGGGTTAATTCTCTGATATGGAGGGGTTGAACAATTAATAACTTTTTACCCACCAGCCGCTCATCTTTAGCTGTACTAACAACTGTACCGATCACTCGACCGAAAATCATTTAAATTCACCTCTCTCACATCAGTCCATGCGCAACTTTAGTTTATATCGTTTCAGCTCATCTTGAGCCAACGGCGTTATCACAGTTCCCATCGGAACAATGATCTCACCTTGATCTTTCATTGATCTAACATCTTCTGCAGTCAACAGACCATTGACAGCCAATTTCATTGTTGATTCAGATATCTGATTAAAAAGATTCCAGAGGTCTCCATCTGCCAACCAACTTATTCCCAATAGCTTACCTTCAGTAATTAAACCTTGAACTCTGCGCATTAACGGCGATAGTTGAAAATCCTGATACAGATCCAACATGGGTTGAACAAATACTTTCCTGATCAATACCTCTTTTTTCAACAACAACCCTTTTATTAATAATAGACTTACTGGATCTTGTGGTTGTAAAGAGACAATCCCGGAAAGGGTTGCCAGTGGAAGCCAGGGTAAAACTAGTGACGAACTCTTACTCAGAATATTCTCCAACTCTTTTTCAGAAAGATTAACCTCCCCATGTTCCAGAACCTGTGGATTAATTAGGCATCTTTTTAGTTTTTCGCTAAGATCTCTGTCGTTAAGGTCTGTCTTCCCCAAAAAAAGCCAGAACCTTAGTTCAATAGTATCCAACACCTCCAGAATAGATCTCAACCGGGAATACTCCCCGAAAAAACCATCAACAATCACCAACGGCCGTGGTGAAGGTCGCTGTGGAGTAAGATTAACCCCAGTTGACTGCAGTTGTTTTAAGACCTCCCGGGTAATCACTTCCACTAATTCTCTCTCATCCATAAACACTGGCCTTTCCTCCTAAAAACTACTTGATTTTCGCCGGTTCCTCAACTTTGATTGGGAAAACCTTCTCCAGATCGTTATGTGGGCGTGGAATCACATGGGCAGAAACCAGTTCACCAACACGGTTAGCTGCTTCAGCACCTGCCTCAACTGCAGCTTTCACAGCAGCCACATCGCCTCTAATCAAAGCAGTGGTATAACCTCCACCGATCTTTTCATAACTGATAACTCTAACATTAGCCGCTTTAGCCATAGCGTCTGAAGCTTCAATCATCCCTACCATACCTTTCGTTTCAATCATTCCTAATGCCTGAAATTCCATAGTACTATCCCTCCCTTATAATTTCAACACGATCACCATTTTTTAATCCTGCAGCATTGCCCTCTTCCAGATCTAAATGCATCTCTAGTCGGAAGTCGGGATTCACCCTAACCAGAACTCTGTCAAAGATCAAAGCACGTGAACCACCACATCTAACTTTGACCATCTGCTTATCCTGTACTCCAAAACGTCTCCCATCATCTGTTGACATATGGATATGGCGCAAAGCAGCAATAATTCCCTGATCCAATTCTACTATACCTCCAGGTCCAGCTACCACACAACCAGGTGTCCCATCCAGATCACCAGAAGCTTTAACTGGTGGAATTACTCCCAAACGATAACCATCACTAAAAGACAGTTCAATCTGCGTCTGATCTCTAATAGGTCCAAGAACTCGTACATCTTCCAGTACCCCCTTCGGTCCAACCAGACGAACCGTCTCTTGAGCAGCATACTGACCAGGCTGAGACAAATCTTTTAATTTTGATAAAGTGTATCCAGATCCAAAAAGTGCAGCCAGATCTTCATAACTCAGATGAATATGGCGGTTAGATAAAGCCACAGGAATTAGCAGATCATACTCGTGTTGTTGAGATAATTCTTTAACAACTTCTTCCGTAATTAAGCGGATTAGATCTTCTTCCTTCAATCAATAACCCCCTTTCTAAAGTGAGATGTCTGCCAGATCCAGTACCAGAGCAGCTGTCTCTTCATCAGTGATCAAAACATCCAGAAAACCACCCCGTAAAGCACCAAGAATGCCGGCTGCTTTTTCCTTTCCTACTGCTACTGCGATAGAATAGTCAATCTCTCGTAGTCGAACCAGATCTAGACCTATAGTTCGTTGATCCAGATTGGAATCGGCAATCTGGCCCTCAATAGTATAAAACCGGGAACAGATATCCCCAACAGCACCATTAGCCTGCAGTGCATAAATATCCTGAACTGTCAGGTAACCAGCCTCAATCTGGGCAGCATGAGAGTCAAGGGCTCCAATACTAAAAATAGCTACATTAATCTCTTCCGCAACTTCTATAGTTCGTCTTATACTGCTGTCAGAAAGAAATGCCTGTTTAACATTATATGTATCCACAATAGCAGGTACAGGTAAAAAGAAAGCTTTTCCCCGATACGCAGTCGAAAACTTCTCAACAATCTGACTGGCATGAATATTGGCTCCCGATAATCCCATGCCTCCTTTCATCTGTACAACTCTGACAGCAGACAGGGTTTTAGAATGTACCTGTTGAGAGATGTGCTGGAGAGTATTGCCCCAGGCTACACCAATTGTATCCCCATCTTTTAAAATTCTATGTAAATAATTAGCCGCAGTCTCTGCTACTACTACAATCTGATCATCTCTCACCAAAGGAGAGATCATCACTTCTTTTAACCCAAATTCTTTCCTCAGGATCTCTTCCAGATGCGAACAATATCCTAACGGATTGTGGATAGTGATCTGGACAATTCCCTGTTCTAAACTCTGTGCTAAAAGCCTGGAGATGGTTGGTCGAGAGATACCTAGCTTTTTAGCAATCTCTTGTTGAGTCTGCCCATACTCATAATACATTTGAGCAACCTGAACCATCTGCTTTAGTTTTTCAATATCTTTCATCATCCATTCCCACCATTCTGTGAACATATGTTCAAAGACATTTTACAAAAGTTTATAATAATTAATATTCACCATTTTTAATCATATTCCTGCAAATTAAATAAATAAACTTATGATAAATATAGAAAAAAATTCCTTTCGGGTTTTCCGCAACACCTTGTTCTAGAATAACCCTCTGATAAAAAAAGCTGTTGATCCAAACCCATCAACAGCAATATTACCACAACATTTTTCTTTTAACAGAAACATTTCCTACTTTTATAAATGATTATTTACAGCATTTTTCAAAAGTTGGTTTGAAATCTCTTTAGCAGGTAACGGATAACTGAAAAGATATCCTTGTCCGGAATTGCAATTATGTTCTTTCAAAAAAGAAAGTTGTTGTTCATTTTCAATACCCTCAGCCCCAATATTGAAGTTCATTCTCTGACCCATCTGAATAAATGCTTTAACAATTATAGCAGTATTGGGATTCTCCAGAGCATCCCTAATAAACGTCTGGTCAATTTTTAATTTGTCAAAGGGTACATGTTTCAGTACATTCAAAATAGAGTAACCTACACCAAAATCATCAATAGAGATCCTGAATCCTATCTCCTTCAATTTTTTTAAATTAAATATCGATTCCTCAGAATTTCCAAAAGTATGCTCAGTTAACTCTAGTTCCAAAAATCCTGGTTCCATCTCTATCTCTTTAAGTATATTAACGACTCTTTCTATAAAAAATTGATCTTCAATCTGCTGATAGGCGATATTAACCGCCATTGTTAAATGCTCCACACCTACTTCATGCCATTGTTTTAATTGATAACATGCTGTTTTTATCACCCAATCTCCGATAGGAATTATCATCCCTGTCTCTTCTGCTATATCAATAAATTCATTGGGATAGATCAAACCATATTCGGGGTGATTCCATCTTAATAGAGCCTCCATTCCAGTAATTTGATTAGTATTCAAATCAATCTGAGGCTGATAGTACAAAACAAATTCTTCTTTTTTTAAAGCATTTCGTAAAGAGACCTCTAAATTCATTCGTTTTGAGAGTATTTCTGTAAAATCAGATTGATAAAATTTATAGTTATTTCTACCACTCTCTTTCGCCTGATACATAGCCTTATCTGCCTTTGTAATCAAAGTCTTGGCATCGCTACCATCAAAAGGATACATAGCTATCCCAAGACTGGCTGAGGAGAAGATTTCCCTGTCTGATATATCCAGAGGTTCAGCAAACTCTTTCACAATTTTTTCAGCGATAACTTTTACACTCTTGCGGTTAGTATTCTTCATCAGAATAATAAACTCATCACCCCCATGACGAATTAACAGATCTTGTTTTCTAGTACAACTACTCAAACGCTTGGCAATCTGTTTTAAGACCAGATCACCGAATTCATGACCAAAAGTATCATTGATCAATTTAAATCTATCCAGATCTAAAAAGATAATCCCCATAGTTTGCCCATTCTTTTTTGCCTGATAAATAGCTTTTTCCAGTGAATCATTCAACATATTTCGATTGGGTAAGTTTGTTAACGAATCGTGAAAAGCCATATATTTAATCTGCTCATCTAGCTTTTTACGTTCAGAGACATCTTTGATCATCACCAGAATCATTTGTTCATTCTGATAAGTAATCTTTTTACCCGTAGCTTCCACGTCAATCTCTTCTCCGGAGAGCTTTTTCAACTTATATTCATAAAAATTAACCAGATTATTATTCAAAAATTTTTTAGTCTGTTGACTGGCTGTAGTCCAAAAATTTCTCGGCAAAAAATCAAAGACAGATTTACCAATAATCTCAGCAGATGAGTTTGCTCCGACCAACTTCTCCACAGCAGCATTGGCAAACATAATCTTTTCATTTTGATAGATGACTATTGCCTCGGGAGAAACATCTACAAGATAACGGTATTTTTCTTCACTTTCTTTAATTCTCTCCTGAGCCTGCTGCATACGATTAGTATCATTGATAATCAAGACAACAGATAAAACAGATAAAGTAGAAAAGGTCAGATCATTAAAACTTATTTCTAACCAGACCATAAATGGAATATCTGCAGTCAACAAGATTAACGACAATTTAATCAGATTAAGCAGCATGAAGACCTTAAATATCCGACGAATATCAACCGTATCATTCAAATTATCTTTACCATTCACCCCAAACAATCCACCAATTATAACTGGTAAGATCAATGTTAGAATAACAGCATGAATAGCAGAAGCACCTCCGAGTGAAGCACGGTACAAAATTGGTATAATTGCCGAGATTAAGCCATATCTCCATCCAAAAAGATAAGAGATAACAAAAATCGGGACCACCCGCAAATCAAATATCATATCACCATACTTAAAAGGATTGGCTATAATTAAAAGGGATAAGCAAATCCCCAGAGCAGTTGATATCCACATAAAAAAAAGCATCTTAGATTTTTTCGCAACCATATAGTCTTTAATTCTCATACCCAGATATACTATTGCAATAATCATTGCGAGATTTAAAATAAAAACATTAAACATGAATTACACCTCTTTTGAGAAAAATTTCTTCAATTTTTGAACCTAAATTATTAGTTAAACACTATTTTTTATAATACTCCCAACATTCATCTATTTTATCTGTCACTATTTCGCCTATTGAGTAAGCAATAACGTCATATAATCTCATTAATATATTCTTGCGCAAAATGTAAAATCCTCCAACAGAGTCTTATTGATCTTAGATCAAACCAAAATATCGACAAATTTTTCTCAAAAGGAATAACTCATTACAGAGTATTAACTGCTTGTTTAATTCTCTGTAAACCTTCAGCTAAAATAGAACGAGGACATCCAATATTTATCCGCACAAATTCTTCTCCACCAACCCCAAACCAGGCTCCATCATTTAAAGCGACCTTAGCTTTTCTGGTAAACAATTCCGTCAAATGCTGTTGATCTAACTTCAATTCCCGACAATCTAACCAGACCAGAAATGTTCCTTCTGGTTGAATAGGTCTTATCTGCGGAATTTGGGTCTGGAAAAATTCCATTAGAAAATCAAGATTATCTTTGAGATAAGACAACAACTGTTCTAACCACTCTTCACCATATGTATAAGCTGCTTCCATGGCAGTCAAGCCAAAAATATTAGTTTTGACCCCATTATTTTCGATAATTTTTGCGAACTCTTGCCGCAGTGTTTGATTGGAGATAACTACTGCTGCAGTTGTTAGTCCAGCCAGATTAAAGGTTTTATTGGGAGCTATACAGGTCACTGTTCGCTCGGCGATCTTCTGAGATATTGAAGCTAATGGTGTATGTACATGACCTGGATAGACAAAATCAGAATGAATCTCATCAGCTACGATGATTAGATCATTATGCACACAAATTTCCGCCAATTGCTGAAGTTCCTCTTTGTCCCAGACCCGTCCTCCGGGATTATGAGGATTGCAGAAAATCAACATTTTAGTTCGAGAATCACACTTATCAGCTAAATCATCAAAATTCATCACATATTTATCATTTTCCATTTTTAAAGGATTGAACACAACCTGTCTTCCGTTATTCTCTACAGCATTTTTAAAAGGTTGATATACTGGGGGTTGAATTATAACTTTATCTCCAGGTTTGGTAAAAGCCTGAACAGCCACATTAAGACCTGTAACTACACCAGAGGTAAAGTCAATCCACTCAGGTTTAATTTTCCAATTATGACGTCTGTCTAGCCATTGAATAATCGCCTGATAAAGTTGAGGTGATCTGCCTGTATATCCATAAATGGCATGATCAGCTCTTTCTTTAATAGCTGTCACAACCTCTCTGGGTACTTGAAAATCCATATCTGCTACCCAGAGGGGGAGGAGATCTTTTTCACCATAGATCTCCTCAATAAAATCCCACTTAATACTGTTAGTATTTCGTCGTTCCACTACCCGATCAAAATCATATCTCATCATTTAACCTCCTCAAAATATTTGATATAAAAGTGCGTTACCATTTTTGCCAACTTCCTTGATTGCTTGCATTTTTTTCAAACAATAGGTCATTTTCTGAGTCTGACTCACCCTAATACCCAAGTCCCGGGCCAAACTTTTATTAGTAAAAGGCTGTGCTAAATTGCCAGGTAACAGACTCAAAAAATCTTCTTTACAGGTAAAAATTATCTGTTCCAACACATCTACCAATCGTCGATCAATAATACTAATTCCTTGACGCCGCCAACTTCCTTTCCCATCATTACATCTGATCTCCTCCTCTTGAATCAACAGGATTTCGATACTAAGATTATCCTGATTAATTAATGTAGGTATTCTAACTAATTCGGCAAACAGATCAATTATTTCTCCTGTTTTAGGTGATTTGCGTCTTCTGATAACATCTTTTTGATTTTCATTATATACCACTATCCATCTATCCCGGGGAATGGGATAAACCAGACGAACTTTGTGAGATCTGATTAGGGTCTGTAATTTCTTCTTAATCGCCGAAAAATTACCTGTCTGAATCTCAATCAACAGATCATCTCTGACAATATCAATTATATAACCGTCTTTGCTAACCTCAAGTTGATCTCCAGGCATTGAATACCATTGTTTTAAAGCAGCGTGTAATGATCTTTCATTTTGAGTACCAATTCCAACTTGAGAGATTATACCATTATCCATCTTTAATAATACCTCCATTTGTATTACATTTCCTAGTTCCGTGAAAACTTCTACTCTATCAAACCGGCTCTTCTCGCCAGAACTGATTAATAATTTTACGTATCGATCCACCATCCCGCACTCTAGGTATTGGATGCCATTCTGAAGGATAGAGTCGGCTATAAGTCGAAGATGCAAAACGGGGATCAATCAACAATACTACTCCCCGATCTTCTCCAGTTCTGATCACACGGCCCATTGCCTGTAAAACTTTATTCATTCCAGGGTAAATATAGGCATATTCAAATCCCTGCCCACAGAGATCTGTGAAATAATCTTTAATTATATTCCTCTCAGCACAAATTTGAGGTAACCCTACACCTACGACTATGGCTCCTGAAAGACGTTCCCCAACCAGATCAATTCCTTCACCAAAAATTCCACCCATAACAGCAAACCCTACCAATGTTTCTGCAACCTCTTCAGTAAATTCTGCTAAATATTCTTCTCTCTCTGCCTCTGACATCCCACTCTCCTGCAAAATCACTTTGATCTCTGGGTGATAATCCATAAAGCGAACGTAAATTTCATTCATATACTGATATGATGGAAAGAAAACCAGATAATTACCTACCTTGTCTGCCACTACTGCTGAGATAAACTCAGTTACCTGATCATAGGTTTGTTCTCTCATCCGATATTTAGTTGAAATTCGATCACCCATGAGGAGACACAGGTTCTCCCTGGGAAAAGGTGATGACAATTTTATCTTGTAAGATGTCTCATCTCCTCCAAGAATCTGAGTAAAATATTCTATTGGAGTCAGCGTTGCAGAAAAAAGAATAGCAGCTCTACCCCGTTTCATAGCCTGGGAAAGTAAAAAAGAAGGATCCAAACAAAATAGTTTCAACTTAACATCTCCAGATAAATCCTCAACAAATGTGACATAATGGTCATCATAATATTCTGAGATTCGCAAAAAACTCTGAACAGCAAAATACAAATCTAACATATCTTCATAGATCGGAGCACCATGACTTCTGGCAAGCCAACTTTCGATCTGATCACTAAATTCATGGAGAATAGAATACATCCTGGTAGGAGGTTCTATCTGTGCATGAAACCCCCGATCTCCCTCTATACAGATCTCGCTGGCCCGTGTAAGAAAATCCTCAACCTTCTTCAGAGTTCTGGACACCTCGGGCAAGATTAGGTTAGTAACTCGTTGTAAATTTGAAATCGGTTGTCTATTTAATTCTGCCGAGAACATATCTCTGGCTCGCTCAACTAAATTATGCGCCTCATCTATCAAAAAAACATAATCATTACCTTTCTCCAAAAAAAATCTCCGCAAATATACTTTTGGATCAAAAGCATAGTTATAATCACAGATTATACAATCAGCCCAGAGAGAAATATCTAAAGAGAACTCAAAAGGACAGATCTGATGCTTTCTGGCATAACTTTCAATTATAGTTCGATTAAAAACATCCTCTTCAAAAATATCCTGTATTGCCTCCTTAATCCTATCATAATACCCGGCTGCGAATTCACAATAATCAGGTTCACAGAGCGTCTGGTTTTTGAAACAGATTTTATCTTTAGCCGTTATAGTTACTGCTTTACATCTTAATCCTACCTGACGTAAATTTTCTAATGCTTTCTCCGCAATTGTTCGAGTGATGGTCTTGGCAGTCAAATAGAAAATTTTCGAAGTATGTCCTTCACCCATAGCCTTTATCGTCGGAAATAAAGTCGCCAGCGTTTTACCGATTCCAGTTGGTGCCTGGGCAAAAAACATCTTTCCTTCAACAATTGTTTTGTATACGCCTACCGCCAGCTCTCTCTGACCTTTACGATAATTAGCGTAAGGGAAAATTATCTTGTGAATAGACTCATTCCTTATTTTAGTCCATTCCTGAATTATTTCTGCCCATGCAATATATTCATCAATTAACTTCGTAAAGAAAGTTTCCAGTTCTTTGTAGGTCAAAACCTGAACAAAAAATTTGATAGATTTTTCTTCTATATGATAATATGTCAACTGAATAGAAATCTCAGTCAAATCATTCTGTTCAGCATAGATATAAGCATAGCATTTAGCCTGAGCCCAATGAGCTAAGTTGTGTTCTTCAGTTATCATATCCAATGGAAGAACTGTAGTCTTGATCTCTTCCAGGGTTACCAAATCTCTATCGATCAATAAACCATCAATTCGTCCATTAATCTCCAGAGCAATCTCACCTCTTTCAATCAAAAAAACTAGTGGAACTTCAGCCAAATAATCTTCAGGTCTTGTGTTTTGAACAATCTGATGACCTTTAATCCCTTCTGTCATCCGACGACTCCCTTTAAAAACTGAATTAATGTCTCCAGACAAATATACGTATTCTATCAAATTTTGAACTGATATTTTGAGTGTTTGCTTATTTTCCATTGTTAAATTACTCCTCTATCAAGGTTACTCTTTTCAGATCGACATTGGTCTACATAAATTTATTATATAATAGAGCTTTTTCTACTGTCAATTAAAGTCTGTAAATAAAGAACAAAGGCTGTTATCTTCGACATAACAGCCTTTGTCTCCGCTAAAAAACTACGTGAGTTTTGTCCTAAAAAACTACTGGACCAGCAGTCAAAAAACATATACTCTGACATTCCACCGAGCACATTTGAGAACATGAATTTGAACACTGAACAACACAACTTGTTCTGCAGTCATCAGAACAGAGAAGGTCACAGTTGAGACAGATATCACTCACAAATCCCCCATGAATCTTACTCATTGCTTTTGACTTTAAATACATCGTACACCTCCCCAATATTGAAAGTAATCCCAATGTCCCCCCCAGCCTACTCACATAAATTGTCCTCCATCTTTTTTGTGAGTACGCTTCTCCGCTTTTCGCCAGGAATTACAGGCACATACAAATTGCGTCTTTTTTCGACACAACTGTGAGACTTTTACATTCTAACATTGGCTAAGGTGCTTGTCAATATATGTAATTTTAAGAAATAACTATATTTATTGTATATTAATCTAGTTTAATTAGTATTTTTTCTCAATATTTTCATCTTACTTGCCTTATATAAAAAAATAATAAATGATTATCATTCGGAAATGTCATTCTAGCAATAATTCCAAAACTATTCCATCAATTTTTCTGGAAAGTACACACATACGAACAAAAAAATTTCCCAATATTAGGGTAATATTTGGGAATAAAAGGTATAATTTTAAGTAGTATAACCCATTTTTAAAATTTTTGTATCTTATAATTTATGGTTTTATCCCCCATTTATTTACTCTATTCTTTTTACAACTGCAATTCACAAAAGCATACTATTTCCAGACAATAAAAAAACCCCCGACTATAGTCGGGGGGGTGGTTTCAGTAGACTCTTTATACTTTGCTTACATTTGCAGCTTGTGGGCCACGTTCGCCAGTTACAATCTCGAACTGAACTTCTTGACCCTCATCTAATGTTTTGAAACCGTCTTGTTGAATTGCGGAGAAGTGCACGAATACGTCGTCTCCATTATCCCTAGAGATGAATCCATAACCCTTCTCACTGTTAAACCATTTAACTACTCCGCGTTCCATGTAATACATTCCTCCTAAAGCTTTTTGAAATTTTAGTAACTCTTTGCATTACTAATATATTAACCTTATCATAAAAAATCTCTTCTGTCAAATATTTTTTTCACCATTCCGCTTTTTGTAGAAAAATCTTCAATTTTACTAATACTCTATCACCACCCAAACCGCAGTTCATTAAACATCTATTAGTATTTCTTCCCTAATAGAAAAAAGTTTAACCATTCTTATAATAAAAATATTTATTACCTGTTATTTTTGAATACCAGCCACAAGTAACTGAAAAAGGATCAAATAACGAAATTGTTCATACAGAAGCTATCCCAAAAGTAATTGACAACTTTTGGGATAGCTTCTGTTAATAATTAACAAGATTAATAGCTAACTTCTACACTGTAAATTTCAAAATGACAGTTAAGCGGATCATTGGGAATTCCACTTGAGCTAAAGTCTTGAATATACACAACATAATCACCAGATTGTAAATTCATCAAGATACGGGAATACATCTCCTGATAGTCATCATTGTATGCAATGAGATTATCATCATCATCGTATAGATACATCTCGGTATCACAATTTTCGTTATAAAAACTTGTTACAAACTCATAGCTACCTTCCTGTGCAATAGTTATTGGAATCTGACGATAACCTTCAGGATTAGAGATATCTTCACTATAAACAGACGTCTTAATGACATCTACAGGTATAGGTGCGGTAAAGTTAACAACAGCTTCTTGATCAGCTACAACAGTTACAGTATCTGTATCAACAAAATAATCATTTGTATATTCATCATAGTAGCTAAGAGTTACTGTATAGTCATCAGGTTTGATAGCATTGAACAGATAGTTACCAGACTCGCCAGTAGTACCAAAACCAATCAGTTTGCCATTCGAGTTAAATACAGAAATAACACCATAGCCAAGATAGACATCATCAGAAATAATGTTAGTAGTAACATTTAAACTACTATACTGCATAGGCTGCAGTGCACCTAATAACGCTTCTATATCCAGTATCCCATAACCTAATTGCTCATTAAAACCCTCACCACGAGCAGTCATCTCAATTTGATTCTTAACTTCCAGTGGAGTCAAATTTGAATCCTTAGATAATAATAGAGCAGCCGCACCAGTTACAAATGGAGAAGCCATAGAAGTACCCTGTAAATTTGTATAATCATCAGTTATATAAGTTGAAAGAATCTCTACACCAGGAGCAGCTACAGAATTCCACCAACCTTGAGTTGAGAAATCTGCTCGAATATCATAAGGGGTAGAAGCTGCTACAGAAACTACACCATTATAAGCGCTCGGATAACTAATAATACGTTTAGAATCATTACCAGCAGAAGTAACTAACAGAATACCATTATCAAACGCATAGTCAATAGCGTCTTTAAAAGCAAAGTTATAGCCACGACCACCGATACTCATATTAGCTACAATCCTATATTCTGGATGATCTGCTGCGTAATCACCTAGATAAGTCATAGCTTCAATCAAATAAGTAGTAAAAATACTTCCTTGATCATCTTCAACTCTTACTGGCAAAATCGGACAATCCCAGGCTACACCTGCAATTTTTCCAGTAGAACCATTATCAGCAGCAATACCAGCAACGTGGGTACCATGACCATTCAGATCATGCATGTTATTCTCCCCACTCAGTTGAGTAGTAGTATCATAAGCGTCAATGAAAACCTTATCAGAAAACTCTGGATGGTCAACTTGAACACCAGTATCAACGATAGCTACAATAACATTTGAGTCACCAGTTGTGATATCCCAAGCTGCCTCAGCATTAATATTTTCAAAACCCCATTGTGAACTATATCGAGCAGCAGGGGAAGTAGCGTTAATCTCATTATCCCCCATAATGCCATTTATGGTTTCACCAGCAATAGGATCGATCTCATATCTTAAGTTAGGTTGAGCCAAAAAAATACCAGATTCTCTTCTCAGTTTTTCAATATAAGAAATGGTTGTCTCCCCAGCAGGGACAGAAACCAATACCCAACCAAGGTTAGACCATTCTTTCAAAACAATAGCATTCTTAGTCAGAGCATTTAATTGAACATCATTAACAACCTTAACCAGAACTTCACCCTCAACGTAATCCAGACCGTCAAAGTTAAATAAATCAGTGACAGCGGGTTGCTGAGTTTCATTATCAACAGTTACAGGTACCAGAGAACAACCAGCGAACAGAGCAATAACCGCCAGAACAGATAATAAAGTTAGTATTTTTTTCACTATTTACCACTCCTTTCCTTTATTGTAAGCCTGTAGTGGTAGTGAAGACAAATTCACCATTTACAGAACCAGTGCCATCATACTCTCCGGATGCAGAGAGTGCGTATGAGTAACCATATTCATCAAGCTCACATAAGGTAAACATTTCACTATAACTAATATCCCAACTATAAATTCCCCCTGGAGCTAAAGCATTTGCACCCGGAAGATCCAAACTGGTGGTCTCAATTTCTGCTAATAATATCTGATAATTGGTAGCATCCCACAAAGCCAATTTATAATACATTTCGACCTCTATATCCGTATTAATTTCCTCTGATAAATCATCATACCAGGTGAATTTCGGAGTTAAACTAATTCCAGTTGCTTCATTTGCTGGAGCTTCTAAATAAGTGTTAAATGAAGGTAAAATATAAACATTACGTTCCATTGCATTGCCAACTCCAAAACTATTATATGGGACAACTTTATAATATACTCTAGTATTAACCGTCAGTTTAGCACTCCAGTCATCGTAACGACCACTACCAAGATACTCCGGAGCCACATCACCTATCTTTTCCCAATTACTATGATCAAAAGAACGATAGACTGTGAAACCATCTATAGCATCACCTTGATCATAGGTCCAGGTAAGTCTGTTATAAAGGCAAGCACCTTCAGGAGCAGCATTAATCTGATCCATATCTTTTCTGATATCTTCTACATCGAGCTGAAGACCATGAGCAGAGTTAATTCTGTCTGCTAAATCCTTACCATAGAAAAAGATATTAACGCCCCAGTTATAACTTACTAAATTCAATGATGTAAGCTCGCCCGGGAGTACAGTATCATCAATCGTATTATTAATGGTAATAGGGACAATCTTAATAGCGGCATTATCATTATCATCATAGATCAATACTCGCAAATAAGAGTCTCCATTTGGAAATTGAGTTGTGTCAATTTCAATTTCATTTTCATCTACAGCATAAACTGATGAGTTCTCATAAGGATATCTTTGCTCTCCACCAAGATAAACGTAATGTAAGTAAATTGGTTGTACACTGTCGACTTTCACTACAACAGTAAATGTACCACTCAACTCTTGTCCTGGTTCCACATTCAGAGTCATACTAGGAGCTTCAAAAGATCTATTCGGACTAAAAGCGGATCTTGTTGGAATTTCAAAATCAATTGTCTCATTCGCTGCTACTGTGACATCTTGAACACGAGTAGTAGCTTGACCATCTTTAGTTACCAGAATATCGTTAACAACACCTGAAGGAACTGTTAAATTAAAATCACCATTTACATCAGTCTCACTAAAATAACCACCATAAAAAACTCTGGCCCCAACAACACCAGCACCGCCACGGCCCTCAACTACAGTACCGGTAATATATGCAGGATCAGTAATAGACATTTCAATGTTTTGAACTGCTTCTTGTTTTGAAATAATTGTTACAGTAGTCGTATAATCATCGTAACCACTGGCTTTAGCAGTTAAATCATAACTACCTTCATCTAATTCAACAGAATATTGACCTTGAGTATTAGTAGTAACCGTCTTTGTGCCAACAGTAATTTTAACATTAGCTAATTTGGCGCCATTTTCTTCATCAGTAACAGTACCTATTAAAGTACCATTTTTAGTAAAAAGACCACACCCCGCTGTAACTACAAGTAAGACAAGAAGCAGACTTAAAACAGCAAATCTTTTCATTCTTTCAGTCCCCCTTTAAATTAATTCAAAATTTTAATAAAAACTAGCCCCCTTTCTACAAAATATCGAACATAATTATCTATAATAAATTCTTCATTTGTCAAAAAGATCCTGCAATTTATATAATTTTTTTTCAACTAATTGGCTATCTAGCCAAAAAACTTTCATAATAGTAAATAGTAGTTTGACTACAATTATTGTATTTTACTTATATTCCGAAAATTTAAAGTAATTGAACATTTCTTTATAAAATATTAACAATTATACTCATTTTAAATCATTCAAACTGACATTAGTCATTTTTTATTTATAAATTTTTTAAGCCTTGACAATACTTCTGGTTGATTCTTTATTACTAAATTTATCTAATGATGTTGCTATCTCAGATCTACCAACCAATAATTCTACCCATAACTTTTATCGCTCCTTCAGGAATGGGATTATTAATTACAAACCATCTGGACACCAGCCAACTACCAACCCCGACAATAGTTCCGATTATAGTTAACATAAGCAGATATTTAATTAATCTTGAAAACATAATAAAGATACCTCCACTAAATATTTTGTTAATAGTATTAGTATCTTTATCATAAATTATGTATTCAATTCCTGAGTGGCAAAATATCTTCTCTACCCCAAATAACTCATAACAATAAACCAACTAAATCAAGCCATCATCTCTTTAATCTCTTGCAAAACTTTCTTCTCTAACCGACTAACATGAACCTGAGAAACTCCCAGAACTTCGGCTATCTCTGTCTGAGTCTTTTCCTGAAAATAGCGTAAATAAACAATCTGTCGTGAACGTTCATCCAATTTAGATAGTACTTGTCGTAAAGCAATTTTATTGGTCTCACCTTCAGCAAAACCCATCTCTTCATCGTGAATCTGATCCATTAACAATATTTCTTCTCCTTCTTTCTCATAAATAGGACTAAACAGGGAGGTGGGATCCTGGTCAGCTTCCATAGCTTTAACGATAATCTCTGTCTCCAATCCAGTCCCAGCACTAATCTCCTGTACAGTTGGTTCCTGACCTTCAGTTTTAACAAAATAATCCTTAAAGCGTCTGATCTGATTGGCCGACTCTTTTAGAGTCCTACTGACTTTGATTGGGCCATCATCACGCATAAATCGCCGAATTTCTCCGATAATCCTTGGAACCGCATAAGTTGAAAACTTTAAACCTCGACTCAGGTCAAAATCACGTATCGCCTTAATCAAACCAATAGTCCCTACCTGAAATAGATCTTCCATCTCATAACCAGAATTTTTAAACCGATGAGTAATCTTCATCACCAGACGCAAATTATGCTGAGCCAATCTCTCCTTAGCCTGGTCATCTCCCTGTTGAGCTGCCGCAATCAATTTCTTCGTCTCGGATTCACTAAGTAATTTATGTTGGGGAATATTGCCAAATTCCTGGCGATAATCTGCCATCTTTCATCCCCCCACTCATTCTTGTTTTTCCGGAATCTTAACCATCCGAACTTTAGTCCCTTTACCTGTTTCTGACTCAATCTCCATCTCATTCATAAAAGAATTCATAAATACCATCCCTAAACCCATTCGCTCTTCACTAGTAGTAAATGAGGGCTGCATAGCTTCTTCAATATCATTAATTCCTATTCCATAATCCTCAACTACCATGATTAAGCGATTATCTTCAATCAATAAATTCAACACCACTGTCCCATCAGTTCTATTTTCATAACCATGAATGATACAGTTAGATACCGCTTCTGAAATCGCCACTTTAATCTCTTCAATTTCAGCTAAAGTAAAATTCAGCTGAGCAGCAAAGGTAGCTGCTGCCATCCGGGCAAAACCAATATTCTCACTTAAACTTGTCATCTTAATTTCCGCTTTATTTTTAGTCATCTCCCGATCCCCCCCTTAAAATCCACTAATATCAAAGGCATCTTCTGCCTGATCTGTATTTTCATAAATTGATAGCAATTTTAACATACCTGATAACTCAAAAATTCTTTTAACCTGTGGACTAACAGCCACTGCTCCCAATTTGCCGCCCCGTTTACTGATCAGTTTATATCTACCTAGAATCACTCCCAAACCAGAGCTGTCGATAAAATCAATTCCACGTAAATTCAAAATCATATTTTTTAGAGAGCCGCTATTATTTAAATGAAGATCAATCTTGTAACGTAATTCATCTGCTGTATGTAGATCCAGTTCTCCTTTAATGGTGACAAACAAAGTATCCTTTTTCTTCTCAAAAACCAGTTCCATAATCTCCCTCCCATAACTTTCTATTTTTTCCCACTTTATAAGAATTAATTCTCGTCATAAAAAAAAAATCCTTCATTTTTCAAGGATTTTTTCAAACTTTTTTTCGATGACACAGAAACGAGAGCCCTCGAGCTCTCGTTTTCACATTATCGAAATAAATTAGCCAGACTCCTAAACAAATTTTTCAACATCTGGAAGATTATTTGAAAAATAGACCCTCTAGGCACATCCTCTTTTGCCTTCAAATCTACCCGACCAATCTCTTGCCCCGATTTGAGTATAACCAATTCACCCAAAACTTCTCCTGCTTCAATCGGAGCAATAATCTTCTCTTTCAAAACTATTTGGCTGGTAACCTGCTCATCAGACCCTTTGCGTAGTGCGACACTAAAATCCTTTACTGCAACTACATCCACTTCTTCAATCTTACCTCTAGAAACTCGAACCTTTTGAATAATTTGATCTCTTTTTACCACTTCATGAGCAGCAAATGTATTAAAACCGTAATTTAACATCGAAGTTATCTCATTAAATCGCACATTAGAAGTAGGTGCTCCGAGTACTATTGCGATAAATCTAAGTCCATTTCTAGTTCCGGTGGCTGAAAGACAATATTTAGCCTGAGTGGTATATCCAGTTTTCAAACCATCAACGCCTTCATAATGTCGAACCAGTCTATTAGTGTTAGTCAAGCCAAATTCACCATTACGGACTGAATCTATCCAGATTGAAGTCCAATTCACAATTTCTGAATGCTTGAGCAATTCTCTGGACATAATACCCACATCTCTAGCCGTAGTATAATTTCCGTCTTCGCCATCATCAGCGGGTAAGCCTGTTGTGTTATAAAAATAGGTATTACTCAAACCCAATTCCTCCGCCCGTTCATTCATCCTTTTCACAAAAGCTTCTTCTGTGCCATACAGATATTCAGCTACAGCCACACAGGAATCATTCGCAGAAGCAATAGCGATGGATTTGAGTAGATCATTTAAAGTCATCTCTTCTCCTACCTCTAAATAAATCTGTGACCCTCCCATACGCATTGCATTTTCACTAACCCGAATCACATCATTCAGATTTGCACGACCGGAATCTAAGGCTTCCATTGTTAGCAATAAAGTCATTATTTTGGTTATACTTGCCGGAGGTAATCTCTCATCCGCGTTCTCCTCGTAAATAATCTCTCCGGTAGTAACCTCCATTAGTAAAGCTGATTTAGACTGAAAAGAGAAATTGGGTTGATCTGCCAGGACTAAAAAGCTGACATTAAATAAAACCAAAAGCACCACCCAAAGGCTTGCAATATACTGAAGATACACTCGCTTGCGATATCTCCCACCTGTCATCCCTTTCTCCCTCCTTTGCAACACATTCTTTATAATTCTTATTTAGCAAAGAGGGGAAATATGAATGAAAAAGGACAGAAATAATATTAATCATAATAAATTTCTTTTAATTTTCAATAAATAATCAATATAAATTACATTTTATACGATTTTATGCTAATTGTTTTACGCTATTCCCAACTTTTTCAACCAAATTATTATCAGCAGACCGAATAACTTTTAATGCTATCTCCGTTCCTGTAGTCACCGCCTGTTTGATTCCACGTCCCTGAACGAGTTCATATACCACTCCAGAAAAAAATCCATCACCTGCTCCAGTGCAGTCAATAACTGTCACATCTTTTGAAGGGTAGTGATCATGTTCCCCAGTTACAATATCATAATACACACAACCCTCACAGTCCAGAGTAATTATTGTTCTTGTACTACCATATTTAGCTAATTTCCTAACCGCTATCAAAGCATCTTCCCGACTGCTGATCTGCTGACCCAGAAGAATTTCTGCTTCTTCTTTATTGCACACAAAACTATCTAATCCAGCAAGAATTTCTGGTTGTTTTTTCACTGTCTCCAGATTACCTACTACTCCATAAATTGGAATATTATGAGATTTACAGGCAGAAATCACCATTTCAGGAATTGCGTCTGTTATATCCACATCCAGAGCAATTCCATGGGTTTTGGCAACTATCTCATCAATCTGGGTTCTTACAAGATATTCTAATTTTTCTAGATTAGGCAAGTGAGACACTGAACAGATTAGATTTCCTTGATTGTCAATAACAGCTAACCATATTCCCATACCATTGGGGCATGGCAAAATATACTCGGTATTAACCCCTATTCCGGATAATCTATCAATCACTTCTTTTCCCAATTGATCGTCATTTACTGTCGAAGCAAAGATACAATCCAATCCCATCATCTGTAGATTTTCAGCAATATTTCTGGCAGATCCTCCATGAGATCGTAAAACCTGACCAATATTCCTGGCATCTTTCTTGACTGGACCAAAAGACATTCCTTTCAAATCGACAAAAATAGTTCCAATTACCGTAACACTTTTGCTCATCATTTCTTCCTCCAATCTAAAAATTATAATAAATTAATGTTTATTTTTCTATGTTTTCTTCTATCTACCAAATTATACCACACATCTTCAAATTAAGCAATTCTTTTTCTCCATACTTCTTACAATACATGAACCTTTTTAAGTATACTTCAATATTATAAATATAAAATCACATAGGAGGAAGAATCCATGTATTATTACTCTTATCCCCAAACATATGACCCTGATCTTCAAAAAGCGTTATATTTGATTAGAAAAGCTGTTGCAGGTGAGACTGCTGATCGGAAGTTCTATGAATACTTAATAAGTGTAGCACCTACCCAAAGAGAAAAAGAGATTATTGCGGGTATTAGAGATGACGAAATGAAACATTTTGATATGTTTCGCAAAATCTATCTTGACATTACCGGATATTATCCCCAGCCTATTGGTGAAGAAGAATTTGAACAACCTGCAAATTATCTGGAAGGGATAGAAAAAGCTCTCTTTGGTGAATTAAGAGCTATTGAGATGTATCGACAGATATATTTTGGTCTCAGAACCAGACAGCATCGAGATATGCTTTTTGAAATCATCACAGACGAAATACGACATTCGGCTATGTATAATTACCTTTATACACGGAATCGAGCCTAAATTATCTAAAAAAATACGAAAGGATATCCAAAAACAATAACCACACCTAAATGTGGCTATTGTTTTATATAGGCCAACGATTGGTGACCAAAGAACAATTTGGTCTATCGACCACTTCTTGTTTTGAAATTGCCTTTTCCTAAAAATAGCTAAACCGTAATGAGAAAACTTTTCTTTACAATAACTTTCCAGACTGACTAAGCTATCCACCATTCTGTATTACAGTAAGTTATTTAGTAATATGTGAAATATATAATTAATAAGGATTTAAAAACCGTTCCAGATGATCCGAAACGGTTTTACTAACAAATACATGTTTTATTTAATTACTTCATAGATTAGCGGTTTTAGGATCGGCTTCTCCATCCCGATAGTATAAGCTTTTTTAAGCAAGTCAATAGCCTCATCAAAACGTTCAAGTTTATTAACATGCAGTTCAGCCAGAACATCGCCTGACTGTACTTTATCGCCAACTTTCTTTCGCAGAACTATACCGACAGCCAGGTCGATGACCGATTCCTTAGTCTCCCGACCTGCTCCTAATAACATAGCACTAATTCCTACATCAATGGCCTCAATCTTCTGGACATAACCGTCTGATTCAGCCTTTAATTCTACAATCTTTTCTGCTTGAGGCAAAAGAGTAGGATTATCAATCGCATTGGGATTACCTTTCTGAGCTGCAACCATCTCTTTCAGCTTTGCAATACCTTGCCCAGTTCTAATCGCCTCCTGCAGACAAACCCTCCCCTCTTCGGAAGTTGCTGCCTTTTTAGCCAATACCAGCATCTGAGACCCTAAAGTCAAACACAATTCCTGTAAATCTGCTGGCCCCCGACCAGACAAAGTAGCAATTGCTTCTTTGACCTCTAAAGCATTACCTATTGCACATCCTAAAGGTTGATCCATATCTGTCAATACAGCGACAGTCTGTCGGTTCAAATTATTGCCAATGTCCACCATCTCCCGGGCCAGCTCTTCTGCATCCGCAAAAGATGTCATAAACGCACCTGAACCAGTTTTCACATCCAGGACTATTCCATCAGACCCGGCTGCTAACTTCTTGCTCATAATACTACTTGCAATCAATGGTATACTATCAACAGTTGCAGTCACATCCCGCAAACTGTACAAAGCTTTATCGGCAGGAACCAGATTTCCCGTCTGGCTAACAACAGCAACTCCAACATCATTAACATTTTGGATAAACTCCTCAGAAGTCAATTCAATTTCAAAGCCAGGAATAGACTCCAATTTATCCAGAGTTCCACCAGTATGACCTAAACCTTTACCAGACATCTTTGCAACAGGTACACCACAGGCAGCCACCAGAGGGGCCAATACCAGAGTAGTGGTGTCTCCAACTCCACCAGTACTATGTTTGTCAACTTTGATTCCCGCAATCTCACTTAAATTAATCTGCTCTCCAGATCCCACCATAGCCATGGTCAGATCAGCAGTTTCCCGTTTATCCATCCCTTGAAAAAAGATAGCCATAGCCAGAGCAGACATCTGATAATCAGGAATCTGTCCCTGTGCGTATCCATTGATGAGATATTTAATCTCTTCTGCACTCAAAGCCTCCCCATCACGCTTCTTGCGAATCAGATCTACAACCCTCATTCGTAAATTAAACCTCCTTCACGATATGGCGAACCAACTTTATGAATTTTGGTTTAACTCTTGTTGCAGTCTCCATAACTTCATCATGATCTAATGGTTGATGCAGTACCCCTGCTGCCATATTAGTGACACAGGAGATGCCTAAAACTTTGATTCTCATATGATTGGCAGCAATTACTTCAGGAACTGTAGACATACCTACAACATCAGCACCTAATATCCGAAAAGCTTTAATCTCTGCTGGGGTCTCATAACTTGGACCTGTAACCGCAATATAAATTCCTTTTTGAACAGGAATACCCAATTTTTCAGCAACCGCCTCACCTTTTTCAATCAGTTCCGGATTATAGGCAAAACTCATATCTGGAAAACGTGGGCCAAAATCTTCAAAATTTCTTCCCACCAAAGGATTCGTCCCCATCAGATTAATATGATCTCTAATAAATACCAGATCTCCAACATGAAAATTCTCATTAATTCCACCAGACGCATTAGTAACCAACAAAGTTTGGATTCCCAAAATCTGCATTACCCGAATGGGAAATGTCACCTCATCCATGGTATAACCTTCATAATAATGGAACCTACCTTGCATGGCAATAACTCTCTTTCCTTCCAAAACTCCTATCACCAAACGACCAGCATGACCCTGAACCGTAGAAATTGGAAAATTAGGAATCTCCTCATAGGGAATCATTACTGGATTTTCGATCTCTTCTGCCAGAATTCCCAGACCGGAACCTAAGATCATACCAATCTCCGGTTCAAAGGGAATTTGATCTTTTATATAATTAACACTTTCCAAAACTTTCTTTGGATCCATAAATACCACTCTCCTATTTTAAAATTTCTCCAGCGAAGCTGTTGCCATATTTGGGCATTGGTACATCCAATATCTCAGTAATTGTCGCTCCCAGATCAGCAAAACTCCCTCTAATTCCCAGGTCATAGTCCTCTTTGATAAAATCTCCCGTAATTAACACTGGTACATGCTCTCTGGTATGATCTGTACCTGGATGAGTCGGATCACAACCATGATCTGCAGTAATAATCAACAGGCTATCAGAGCTCAGTTTACTCAATAATTCAGGCAAACGCCGATCAAAATCTTTTAACGCTGCTCCATAACCTTCTACATTATTGCGATGTCCATAAGTCATATCAAATTCCACCAGATTTGCAAAAATCAATCCAGTTTTATTTAAATCCATATATGCTAATACTGCATCCACCGAGTCCATATTGCTAACTGTATGATTAGATCTGGTCAAACCTCGTTGAGCAAAAATATCCTCAATCTTACCAACACCCATCACTTCCAGACCGGATCGTTTAATTAGATCTAAGATAGTATCAGAAGAAGGTTCCAGGGAGAAATCTTCTCTACGCTCTGTTCGGGTAAAATTCCCCGGGGTACCGATAAAAGGCCTGGCGATAACTCTTCCTACTGCATGAGGTCCTACCAGAATCTTTCTGGCAATTTTACACATCTCATATAATCTATCAACTGGAATAACCTCTTCATGGGCTGCGATCTGAAAAACACTATCGGCAGAAGTATAGACAATCGGTTTACCTGTGTTCATATGCTCTTTACCCAGATCCTGAATTATCTGAGTCCCCGATGCCGGGATATTACCCAGTATACCAATACCAATCTCTTTTTCAAAAGCTTTAATCACTTCATCTGGAAAACCTTCTGGATATGTACGAAAAGGTTCTTCTAAAACAATTCCTGCCAACTCCCAGTGACCAGTTGTTGTATCCTTTCCTTTAGAAAGCTCTCTCATCTTGCCGTAACAACCTCTGGCTTTGACTGCAGGTACTCCAGGTATCTTTTCAATCTTCCCCAGACCCAACTGAGCCAGATTAGGTAATTGTAATCCTCCCAATTTTTCTGCTATATGAACCAGAGTATTCGCTCCAGCATCTCCATATTCCGCGGCATCAGGAAGAGCCCCAACACCTACACTATCCAATACAATCAATACTATTTGTTTCACTTGAGTCATAATCCATCACTCCCCCTTGTTGCGCCTCCACGCATAATCTAAACCACTCAAATTAGTTTATCCCTGTTTACCAGAGAATATCATTTGCTAGATGTCTAACAATTATATATTCAGCAAAAAGGCAAAAATCTCCTGCTCCTGATCAAATTTTCTGACCTTAATATTTGATCTAGGTCTTAACACCGCAAAAGCTGTCGACCATTAACAGTCAACAGCTTTCTTGATTAGAGCTCAATAGACTCTTCTATAGAATTCTTCCAGGGTACATTTTGAAAAAGTCGACTTTTACTGTCAGGCCAAAAATCTTGCCAGCAGATAATTTCATTAACCAGATTGAGCTTCTCTTTTAGTTCTTTTTGTTCTTGAAAATATTCTGACTCCCTACCATGACCCATCTTCTCATACAAAACCGCCAATTCACTACAGATACTGATCTGTTCCATTAGATTAGATGTAATCCGGGCCAGATACAGACTCTTTTCTAAAAAACGCTGTGCTTCCGTATTTTGTTCAATTGCCAGATGATAAAGTCCCCGAACAAAATAATGATATCCTTTTTCACCTGGGTTTGCACACTTACCCAGATACTCTTCAGCCTTTTCAAGGTTTTTCTGGGCTTTTTCAATCCTTTTAATCTTCAGATTAATTCTGGCCATCTCATTATAAATAAATACCATCTCTTCAGGACTATTTGCTTTGATAATACTATTATTCAACATCTCCTGAGCCTGCTGATACTCACCTTGAAAAGTAAATAAAGTTGATAGATTATTGTAAATCATTACCTGTTTTTGGCGAGGAAGAATGACATCTTCTAATAGTGGAAGATACATCTCTAATGTCGGAATAATGTAATTCAAATCTTCACTCAATTCATACATCTTTAAGTTTATTACACCAAGCAATATAATACTATCCAAAAATACTTCTGCATCTTCAGTATTTTCCAAAATATGCCCCAAAATAATACTCCCACCATCCAGATCACCGAGATTATACATATCTAAAGCCATTCCATATCTGACCTGGTCAAAAAAGACTTTGTCCAGATTTAAAGCATCAAGGCTGATCTCTTTACTCAAAACCATATTAGCCAATTCCATATATTTATCCATTGAACTCTGATAATCATATAAGTTATAATAACTCAGCCCCAAAAAATATTTTCCTAATAATATATGCCTTTTATCATCTACCAAACGGGCCAATGCAACTAAACCAGCGGCTTCTTCAATTGCAGAACGATAGTTTCCATTACAAATCTCGGACTGAACTCTTTCATATATCTGTTTTAAATTAATCTGGTCCACCCAATCTCACCTCGATTTTTCTTTTCTACCTGAATTATATCAGTTTATGAATGAACCTGCAATTTTTTGTCTAAAATTTAGGACTAGAGGCATAAACAAAATTAACTCAAAAAGATAATCTACAACAATATTGGGTTATTTAGCCTATAGTTTTATGAAACAAAATTGGTTTACTGACATAAACAGCCCTCTAATTCTTTTTATAGATATAAACAGCCCTCTAATTCTTTTATAGATATAAACAGCCCTCTAATTCTTTTATAGATATAAACAGCCCTCTAATTCTTTTATAGAT
>JAENYK010000008.1:169478-242772 GCA_016841825.1 Halothermothrix sp.
AACAGCCCTCTAATTCTTTTATAGATATAAACAGCCCTCTAATTCTTTTATAGATGTAAACAGCCCTCCGATGTTTAAATCAGAGGGCTGAGAAAAACGGACTAAATTATAACAGTTGTTCCAGTGGAGTGTACTCCATATCAAAAGCTTCTGCAACAGCCTGATAAACAACTTTACCTTTGTAAACGTTCATACCTTTTGCCAGACCTGGATCTTGTTCTATAGCAACTTTATAACCTAAGTCAGCTAATTTGACAGCATAAGGCAAAGTAGCATTAGTCAAAGCAAAAGTAGAAGTTCTAGCAACAGAACCTGGCATGTTAGCTACAGAGTACAGTGTAACACCATGCCGAACATTAACTGGGTTTTCGTGAGTAGTAGGAACAATACCTTCTACACAACCACCCTGGTCAATAGCTACGTCAACGATTACAGAACCTGGTTTCATAGATTGGATCATTTCATCAGTAATCAATCTAGGAGCTTTAGCACCTGGAATCAAAACTGCACCTACTACTACATCAGCTTCTTTAACCAGACGTGCAATATTGAACTTATTAGACATAACAGTCTTAACATCGCCATGGAAGATATCATCTAAATAACGTAACTGATTAGCATTGATGTCCAAAATAGTAACGTCAGCACCCAGACCTTTAGCCATTTTAGCAGCGTTAACACCTACAACACCACCACCAACAACAACAACTTTACCTGGTTCTACACCTGGAACGCCACCCAACAGAACACCAGCACCACCGTTATACTTAGTTTGGAAGTTAGCACCCATAATACTAGCTAGACGACCAGCCACTTCACTCATCGGAGTCAATAGAGGTAATTTACCTTGAATATCTTCTACAGTTTCATAAGCAATAGATACTACTTCTTTTTCTGCCAGAGCTTTAGTTAAAGCTTCTTCAGCAGCCAGGTGTAAATAAGTAAACAGAACCAAACCTGGACGGAAATATTGATATTCTGAAGCAATAGGTTCTTTGACTTTAATGATCATTTCTGCAATATTCCATACTTCTTTAGCAGTGTCTAATAATTCAGCACCTGCAGCAGTGTACTCTTCATTGGTGATACCACTGCCCAAGCCACCGTTTCTCTCAACATATACTTTATGGCCGTGAGAAACCAGAGCTTCTACACCAGCAGGAGTAATACCGATACGATTTTCATTGTTTTTAATTTCCTTTGGTACACCAATAATCATCTAAAACTACCTCCTTATATAATTGAATTCTTAAAATCGCATTAACAGCAAGTGTTAATGCTCTGAGTTTAACGACTTTGCAAGGGGATTTGTACCTCCATTGAAGTAACACTATTTAGTTGTTTATACTCCCACTTATAGAGGTTGAGCGACTTCCCATCTAAAATGTCGTTAAATATCCCTTTTAATATAATGCAAATATTGTGCCAAAATTCTCAAATACCCGACAAATTCTATGAAACTATCTCATTTAATTAGGAAAATTTTCCCTAATTAAAATAGTAGAAGAATAAACTCGTCCACTTTTCTTCTACACCCAAAAGGTGTTGGCAAAGATACATTGTCACTATGTCATACTTCAGTTCAGTGAATTTCTATTGTACTCCCAATTATTGTTCTAATAGTGCAAAGTTTTTTAAAAATCAGACAATCACATCAGTCATCTATCATCATATCAGAAATAATTCGTGCAAATAGGAGCATAATTTGCAATCTACTGCCTGCAATTTATTGCAAATTTAGTCAACCTTTAATTATCAGACGTGCTACCAACTCCATAAAAACCGGAGTGATAAAAGTCTCAATCAGACTTGAAATCAACAGGAAGCCACCAATTAAAACCATTATTCCCGAATAGTTTAGCAAATATTGTCCAGTATTTAACTGTTTTTTTGAGATAAGTGTTTTGAGTAAGGCGATTCCAAAAGAGATAGCAAGAACCCCAGCAAATATCGTAGCTGGTATTGTAATCAGATTATGAGGTAAAATTGAAGCCAGAGCAAAAATCATTCCCTTCAACCCCAATTCATTAACCAAAAACCCTACAGTAAATCCAATTACAAAACCTTTGAGAAAAACTAAAATTGGGATTCCAATGACTCCAATAATTGAAAGACTAAGTATCCACATAAAAAGGATGATCTTTAAATTTAACCAGATAGTCTCCTGGAGACCAGTCTGATATTGTTGTTCCATGCTGCCGGCAAGACCACTGAAAAAGTTGGACAGAAAATCCATCATCTCCAGTCTTTTGGCACTGTCCAGAGTACGAATAGCTAATGAGCCAAAAACTACTCCAACAACAAAAACAAAGATTACGAAAAATAACAGTGGTAAATTTTTGACCAGATAATTACGAGCTCCATACTGCCACCGTCTCTGCTTCATATTAATCTCACCCTCTCTTACTCATAAGTAGGAAATAGGAACCAGAGAATTACCCCTTATCCCCCTAACCCTATCTATATATATGTTAAGAGAAGGCATGATATAACATCTTATTCATTCAGAAATCCAGATTCGATCACTTTTTTCGCCAAAAATTCAGCCCCGAGAACATCTTCATAAGAATTAGCACTAGCGGCAATAAAAGTAATCCCTGTTCTATGCTGCACAGCTGCTTCAATCGCTCGCTTAACCCCTGTCTCAGCAGGACTAACCCCCTTTTGTTTTCTGGTTCTACAAATAGTCGCAGTCAATACTGCCCGGGCTCCATTAGTGTAAGCAGCATCAAAAGCCACTCCACCAGTGTCAGAAACAATAATCACAACTTTATCAGCAAAATCCGTTAATTTGCTAATTTCACCTCCTATATTTGGTAATATATTTTTACAACTTATTCCAGAACGTTTTAAACCGCACAGAGTTTTTTGACAGTACTGTAAACGCTCTCCTACAGTACTCCACCTGGGTTCTGAAACAATAATTACCTCTGTATTATACTCGATGGCTTTCACTCCAGCAAAATAACCTATCTCTTCTGGATTTACTCGTACCGGAGGGTTTGCTGTATCTAATGCAGCACCCAGAACTAATCGGGCTCCATCGTCCAAAACTGCCTCGGCGGTGGTAGACATATCTATCAGATCTACTATCACCACCACATCCCGATTACGTGCTGCTTCTACAGCCCCTGATGCATTATATCCAACCTTTACTGTTTTTGTCCATTTTTGCATAATATCATTCTCTGACAGCTTTCCCATAATTTCCTCCTCCACCTGGTAGGAGAGTTAATTTCCCTTCCCGTGCCAATACAATATTTTCAGTAGTTTTTCGGGATACAATCTCTGCTATCTGCTCCAAACTGGCTTTATGTAATACATTCATCTCACTACCAAAAGCTGAGATTAACTTCTGAATGGTCTTTCTTCCTACCTTTGGAATATTCTCTAAAGGAATTTGAAAATAATATGGAGGTCGATGGTCGGGAGAGATAGAACTCTCCTGATCCCGAATAGCTATAATCCTATCCCACACCCCTGCAACCACCTTCTTACTTCCACAGTAAGGACATTGCCACTGTGGTGGATTATCAGTGAGAGTAGTCTCACATATCTCACAGAAAGAACGGTGATATTTACCTAGTCGTGGATCTAAACCATAATTAGCCAAAATCTTTCCCAGTTTCTCATCCCCAGCCAAGGCTCCAAAAACGTGAACAAAATCCGGCTTAACAACTTCGATCAAATTATACTCACGACCTATTTTAGGCAGCGAATGGGCATCAGAATTACTCAGAAACCTCCGTTTTCTCAATTCAGAGAAATGATCTGCCATTCTACTATCAGCACTTAAACCTAATTCGATAGTCTTAATCTTCTGATCCATTCCGTCAGGAAATATCTCAGTAAGTGTCGTAGTGCAATTCCCATAAATACTCTTATAAGGTGTAAAGGCATGGGCAGGGATCAAATCTCCACCGATATCATCAACAATCTGCAAAATTTTCCTGGCAGGTAGAAAAGTCATCTGTGAACTTAGAGTAATATTAGTGATATGTTGGGACATTATCTCACTGAATTCAACCATCTGTTCCAATGTCGGGAAAAAAGCCAAGAAATGACCTATGCCTCCGGTCTGTTCCTTACTTTCTACTTCTGATCCTAACAATATTGTCACCCGATCCAGATAACGATATCCCCCTCCATCTAATAACACCAGATGATCATTAGCGATCATAGTGCGAATGTCTTCGATAACTGCTGGAGAAGCACAATCAATAATTCCAATTATGTCTATTCCTTTACGTTCATAAGTCTCTATAATAATATTTTCAAAAGTCAGATTACGGGATGCGGTAATTTTCACAGGAGTGCCCGCAGAACTGGCTCCAATATGAATATGCAAATCCATAAAGAACTCATTCATTAGAGAATCACACCTTTTTCTGCCATCACCATCAGTAATCCTGTTACCGTTTTAGCATCTTTAAGTTCACCATTTTTCAACATGTGACGAAGTTCATCCCAGGTTAGTTGATGAACAGATAAAAACTCATCATCATCAGGATTCTGTACTGTAATCATTAAATCTTCTGCCAAATAGATATGCAGCAGTTCATTGGCAAACCCAGGACTGGTATAAAAAGAGATTAGATGTGTAAAGTTTTTAGCCCGATAACCCGTCTCTTCTTCTAACTCTCGCAATGCAGTTTCCCGGGGTTCTTCTCCCGGGTCCAACTTACCTGCAGGTAGTTCCCATAGTTCTTCCTCACAGGCTTTACGAAACTGTTTGACCATCAATACCTTCCCCTCTTCAGTGATAGCAACGATAGCCACAGCTCCCGGATGTTCTATAATCTCGCGAATAGCGTTCTGACCATTAGGTAGTTCTACCTTATCTAGACGAAGGTTGATAATTTTGCCTTGATAAACTTCCTGTGAATCAATACTTTTTTCGTAATATTTCATCTTGATAACTCCTTTAATGAATTATAAGTTTTGCACAGAGATAAAAACTAATAGATAATAGCAAGTGAACTCGTTCAGCTAAAGCTTAACTTCAAAGTTTCAGATGGGAATCCAACCCTACCTGAAGTGAAATAAGGCAGCTCCCACTTATAGAAGTGGGATTCATAGAACTTAGATATATGACCTTTTTTATATTCAAGATCAGACTCCAAAATCCTTCTATCCAATTTAAATAATTATAACTCCAGTTTTCAAAGCCAATAATCCCCCTAAACCCGCCGTGAGAAAAAATTCTCGATCCTGAAAATAATCTCGTCCCATTGTCTGCAAATGTAGGTCATCCTGCTCTAAAATTGGTTCAATCTCATCAGTATAATGAAAACTAATCTGATGCTTTTCTGCTAAACCAGATTCTTTTATCTGTTCCTCGATTAAATTTTGCTTTTCGATAGGTAGCTCTGGTAAACCGATTAAGGCTTTGATTAGAGTTAACTTACCCAGGACAGTTTGCGAATGGTGACTAATCCCCTGATGACGAAAACGCTCATCAGCAAAGCTTATTCGTGGAATAGCAATCGGAATTCCCTGTAAAATACTAACGGCATGCAAAAAATCAGCCTGTTCGACCCCAGTAAAACCATAAGGTGTTCCAGTTCCGACAATTCCTGGCCCCATAGTGATAATTCCAATATCAGCTTTCAACACCCATTTTGCTGCCAGCAGACCTGAATATACATTAACCGCCTCACAATCGCCACCGAAGGCATGTCCAAAGGTAACTGTTCCATCAAGTAGTTTTTGATCTTGCAGGTTCCGTATTTGCTTACTAAAACTCAAAGGCAGCGCACCACCATCACTCATCAAATACACAATTTTTACATCTGGAGCAAAAGCTTTAATCACTGCAGCAATCGGAGTTACCATACTGTGTAAAGGAGCCACAAGCACTGGCATACTTTCAATGGAATCTGCTTCTTTTAATTTCTGATGATACCGACTGTCCTCCTCTTCCACACTTAGGACTTTAATTTGCCAGGGAGTATAGCGTAACTTCATTATATGACCGCTCTCTTGCGGATCATAGTAATCGTTACCTTCAGCATATAGAACGAAATCATAACCTCCAGTACCCAGTCCTCTTTTTCTCGCAGTAGTATTTAACACAACTTCTTGCCCAACCCGAATTATGCCCCCGATCTGAGGATAATGTACTGCCTTAACCCTTTCATCTTCAATCAAAATTTCAAGAATCTGCAAATCTGATCTACTCTCGATAATTGTTTCTACTTTTCCCCGACGAATTCTGATCAATTAACTCCCTCTCCTTTAACAGATTTTGATGAAAATTTATATCTATAGTATAAACTTATTTCCATATTCTAATTCTGAGAGTTAATTTACCGTCATAACTTGTTCTACAGGGTCAAATATTCAAAACTGCCCAGAAAAAAGCGCTCCTGGACAGTTTATTCACCACTACGTATTAGAGTCAGATTAACAGTTAGCTGTTATTGCCTCAAATTTAACGACTCAGAAGAGGATTTCCACATTCACTAAAGTAAACACGATTTAGTTTTCTGTCCTCCATCCTATAGAAGCCGGGAGACTTTCCTACTAAAATGTCGTTAAATTGTTTATTTAACTGCAGTCTGAATCAGAGCTACTGTATAATCTGCTGCTTTCACCAGATCATCAATCCTGATATATTCTTCGACAGAATGAACTTTCTCCATTCCAATTCCCAAATTTATCGTTGGGATACCATACCCATTAATAATATTAGCATCACTACCGCCACCACTTGGAACCAACTTAGTTGGAATACCCATAGAGTCAGCAGCCCTTTGAGCCAATTGAATTACTGAATCTTCAGCTTTAAAGGAAAATGCGGGATACATCAGTTTTGTATTCACTTCAGCCTGTGCTCCATACTTTTCTGCAGCACGTTCAGTAATATCTTTCATATGGGCAACCTGAGCCTCAAGTTTATTCTGAGTTCGGCTTCTTGCTTCACCTAACAATTCTACCTTATCTGGTACAATATTAGTAGCCTGACCACCTCTTATCACCCCAATATTAGCGGTAGTTTCTTCATCAATCTGCCCTAGCTTCATCTCATTAATCGCCAAACTGGCAACTTTAATTGCATTAATTCCGGCAGATGGATTAACTCCTGCGTGTGCTGCTTTACCTTTTATTGTCGCTTCAAATCTATACTGAGCAGGACCCTGAACAATGATCTCTCCCACTGGACCACCAGAATCATAACAGATACCATAATCTGCTCTAATCTCTTCAGGATTCACATTTTTCGCCCCATGAAGCCCACCTTCTTCAGCGATTGTGAACAATATTTTAAGCTCCCCATGATTCAAATTATTCTCCTTAATAACCTGAATCGCTTCCAGAATTGCTGCTACACCTGCAATGTCATCAGAAGCCAGAATAGTCTCGCCTTTACTTTTAATGATCCCATTATCAATGATAGGTTCAATCCCCTCCCCGGGAGTTACTCTATCCATATGAGCACATAAGAGCAGTGTTAAGCCATCCCCTTTTCCTGGCAATACACCAATTACATTACCTGCACTACCACCAATCTTCTCACCAGCGTTATCTTCATGTACCTGTAATCCTAATTTCTCCAACTCCACCTTCAAACGATCAGCCATTTGGCGTTCTTTTCTTGTCTCGCTATCTATTTTTACCAGATCCATGAACAGATCAACTATCCGATCTTGTTGAATTTTTGCCATTGTCGTATTCCCCCTTCAGATGATAAGAACGGCATTTACCTCCAGACCCACCCAAAACAACTAAACACTTTCTCTACCAAAAAGTTATCCATCATCCCAAAAAGCATAATTTCTTTAACGACTATAAAATAGCCGTAGTAAAGTTTACTACGGCTAAAAAGCGAAGATTATTTAACAACCGCTGCTCCTCTTTGTAAAGCAGTCTCATTCAAAGGAATTAAATGCTCTTTACCGGCAAATACCTTCTTCATTGCCTTAACGATTGATTCTAAAGGCAAAATACCAGTTTTCTGTAAATAAGCACCCAATGCTACCATGTTAGCAACTCTACTATTACCAAGTTCGTTTGCAATCTCATTACAGGGGACTTTAATAACCTCGATATCAGTACGATTAGTATCTTTCTCAATTAGTGAAGAGTTAATGATTAACACTCCACCCGGTTTGATCATACTTGAGAATTTATCTAAAGAAGGTAAATTCATAACAATTGAAGTATCTGGACTTGGAGTAATTGGAGAAGCAATCCGTTTGTCACTAACAATAACAGTACAGTTTGCTGTACCTCCTCGCATCTCCGGGCCGTAAGAAGGCATCCAGGATACTTCTTTACCTTCCATCATTCCAGCATAAGCCAATAACATTCCCATGGACATAACACCCTGTCCACCGAATCCAGCCATAATAACTTCTTGCTTCATTTACTTCACCTCCTCAGGAGTTTTATACTCTCCTAAAGGATAGTATGGAAGCATATTCTCCTCTAACCACTTTAAAGCCTCAATAGGAGTCAGACCCCAGTTAGTTGGACAGGTAGATAAAACCTCAACTAAAGTGAAACCTTTACCAGCTATTTGATATTCAAAAGCTTTTTTGATAGCAGCTTTGGCCTTACGAATATGTTGAGGATCGTGAACAGATACCCTGGCAATATAAGCAGCACCAGTCAAAGTAGCTAACATTTCGGATACTTTAAGTGGATAACCCTGGGCTTCAACACTACGTCCATAAGGAGAAGTAGTAGCTTTTTGACCAATTAAAGTAGTCGGCGCCATCTGACCACCAGTCATACCATAAATAGCATTATTTACAAAAATAGTAGTAATCTTTTCAGAACGACCTGCTGCATGTACAATTTCGGCAGTACCGATAGAAGCAAGGTCACCATCACCTTGATAAGTAAAAACAACTTTGTCAGGATGAACCCGTTTAATACCTGTAGCTACAGCAGGTGCACGGCCGTGGGCGGCTTCATGCATATCACAATTGAAGTACTCATATGCCAAAACTGAGCAACCTACAGGAGCGACACCGATACTCTCTTCCCGAATACCTAATTCATCCATAACCTCTGCAACCAGACGATGAATAATCCCATGGGTACAACCAGGGCAATAGTGGAACTGTTTGGATTGTAAAGATTCTGGTCTTCCAGCAACTTTAATCATTATTTTCCACCTCCCAGTACTGCTTTAACCTGATCCACAATCTCATTAGGAGAGGGAACCATACCACCAGTACGTCCATAGAAATGTACAGGAGCTTTACCTTCAACAGATAGACGTACATCCTCTACCATCTGACCAGTACTCATCTCTACAGCCAAAAAACCTTTAACCTGATCTGCAGCCTGGTTAATAGCTGCTTCGGGGAAAGGCCAGATAGTGATTGGACGAATCAAACCAACTTTATAACCCTCAGCCCGTAAAGTTTCCAGAGCACTGAAACAAATCCGGGAAGTAGTACCATAAGCAACTAAAGCAAATTCAGCATCTTCCATCTGGATAGTCTCATATTTCACTTCATTCTTTTTGATCTCTTCATATTTTTTAAAGAGCTTCCAGTTGTGCTCTTCTAATTTCTCAGGTTGTAACCAGAGAGAGTTGATAACATTAGGCTTACGACCTTTACAGCCATCGGTAGCCCAATCTTTAGGTTGAAGATCTCTCTTTTGAGGAGCTCTAAATTCCACAGGTTCCATCATCTGACCAATCATACCGTCTCCTAAAACCATAACAGGATTACGATAAAAGTCAGCGATCTCAAAAGCTTCTTGAACCAGATCAACAGCTTCTTGAATTGAAGATGGAGCCAGAACAACCAATCTATAGTCACCGTGAGCGCCACCTTTAGTAGCCTGGAAGTAATCAGATTGAGCCGGTTGAATACCACCCAGACCCGGACCTCCACGAACAATATTTACAATTACACAGGGCAGTTCAGCCCCAGCGATATAAGAAATTCCTTCCATCTTCAAACTAATACCAGGACTGGAAGAAGAAGTCATAACTCTCGCACCAGAACCTGCAGCACCATACACCATATTAATTGCTGCTACTTCACTTTCAGCCTGTAAGAACACGCCATCTTCTTTTGGTAAACGACGAGACATATATTCAGGCAATTCATTTTGAGGGGTGATGGGATAACCAAAGAAATATTTACAACCAGCCTTAATGGCAGCTTCACCAATGGCTTCATTACCCTTCATTAAAATTCTCTCACCCATTAGACAACCTCCTTTGCATCATTTGTGTCAGATCTCTCCCTATTTCTTCTCTTCTTTAAAAACCTCAATAACAGTATCTGGACAAATATTGGCACAAAAAGCACAGCCAATACATTTATCCATCTCATCAACCGTTGCTGGATGATAACCTTTAGCATTTATTTTTTTGGACATTACAACAATATTTTTAGGACATACAGTTGTGCATAATTCGCATCCTTTGCAGCGATCTTCATCAAATACAACTTTAGGCACGATAATCCCTCCTTCTAGAATTGTCCCAATCTTATAAAATTCGGGGTTAAAGATAGAATTCCTCTATTTTAACCCCAATATACTCCATCATAAATTGATGTAATTTACATCTTCGCTCTAGAAGGCTTATAGTCTTTTGCCTCTTCTTCACCACGCAGAACACGTAATGCTCCAAGAGCCAGTGCTTCCTGTTCACTCTCACCTGGATATTTAACAACAGGTGCAATAAAGGATACCCGATCAGAGATTAACTTTGTTAAGCGTTCAGAATATGCCATACCTCCCGTTAAAATAATGGCATCAACCTGACCCTTTAAAACAGTCGCCATCGAACCAATGTCCTTAGCTACCTGATAGGCCATAGCTCGAAAGATTAAGTATGCCTCTTCATCACCAGTTTCGACCCACTCTTCAATTTTACGCAGATCGGCTGTGCCCAAATAAGCTACTAAACCTCCCTCACCCACTATCTTTTTTAAGATCTCCTCTTGTGTGTACTTACCTGAAAAACACATTTTAATCAAATCACCGACGGGTAAACCTCCAGAACGATTTGGAGAAAATGGACCTTCTCCATCCAGAGCGTTGTTTACATCAATCACTTGCCCATTAGCATGAGCACCAACAGAAATACCTCCACCCAGATGGGCAACAATCAGATTACAATTTTCATACTTCTTATCCATATCTCTTGCAGCCTGACGAGCTACAGCTTTCTGGTTCAAAGCATGAAAGATGCTTCTGCGTTCAATCTCAGGTATTCCAGAATATCTAGCAACAGGCTCCATCTCGTCAACAATAACCGGATCGACTATAAAAGCTCTTCCACCAATATCTTGAACAATCTCATTAGCAATCAAACCGCCGAGGTTACTGGCGTGCTGGCCCTGTACTCCGACTTTTAAATCTTCTAACATTTGATCATTTACTTCATAAGTTCCGCCAGAGATGGGCCACAACAGCCCACCTCTACCGGAAACTGCATTTAGTTCAGAAAGTTTAATTCCATTCTCGTTAAGAGTCTCGAAAATAACTTTCTTTCTTAAAGGTAATTGATCAACCATGGTAGGATATGGAGCCAACTCTTCTCTGGAATGATCGATATTCTTATATAAGATTTGTTCTTCATCCTGATAAACTGCGATCTTTGTTGAAGTGGAACCTGGGTTAATAACTAAGATTTTAAAGCTGGACATTTAGATCCCTCCATCGTTTGTGCAATCGCAATGCTCCAAATCCTCCTACCGAATAACGTAATTACTGTGAACACGACCCATTTTTTCAATTCTTTCTTCAGCCATGATGTCAGCAGCTTTGTAAGTTGGGATATTATCTCTCTTAGAAATTTCAATAACTTTTAAAATACGATCATAGATCTTAGCAACCTCTTTCATTACCACTTCTCTGTCATAACCAACCAGTTCATGATACACATTAATCAGACCACCAGCATTGATTACATAGTCAGGAGCATAAACAATACCTTTTTCGTGAATGATGTCGCCATGGCGTTCTTCTTTAAGAACGTTATTGGCAGCACCAGCGATAGCACGACATTTGAATTGAGGAATTGTTTCATCATTAACTGTAGCACCTAAAGCACATGGAGCGTAGATATCACACTCAACACCATAAATCTCATCAGCTTTAACAGCAGTTGCTCCAAACTCGTTAACTACTTCATTAATTTTGTCTTTGTCGATATCAGTAACGATCAATTTCCCGCCTTCTTCATAAACATGTTTACACAGATAGTAACCAACATGACCTAAACCTTGAACTGCAACAACTTTACCTTCCAGGCTATCAGATCCAAAAGCTTCTTTAGCAGCAGCTTTCATACCCATATAAGTACCATATGCAGTCACTGGGGATGGGTCTCCAGAAGTTCCAGATAGACCAGTAACATAATCAGTCTCCATAGCAACATAATCCATATCAGCTACAGTAGTATTAACATCTTCAGCTGTAATGTAACGACCATTTAAGCTTTGCACATAGCGACCGAAAGCTCTCCACAGTTCTTCACTTTTATCTTTTTTAGCATCACCAATGATAACAGTCTTACCGCCGCCTAAGTTTAAACCAGCTGCAGCAGCTTTGTAAGTCATACCACGACCAAGACGTAGTGCATCCAGAACAGCATCATCTTCACTTTCATAATTCCACATACGAGTACCGCCCAGAGCTGGACCTAAAGTAGTGTCGTGGATACAAATAACAGCTTTCAATCCAGAAGTTTTGTCATAACAGAATACTAATTGTTCATAATCATACTTTTCCATGTACTCAAATTTTTTCATTACAGAATCCCCCTTTAAAATATTGTTTATTTAATGATAAAAGTAAACAGATTAGAGTTGCGATGTACTAACTACGTTATTACATCCTAAGTTTAACGAATTTGGAAGAAGAATTGCACATCCAAAATAGTTCAAAAACTGCTCAATGAAATATAATTTATTTCTTTTTTTTAAACTCTGCCATCAATTTACAGAGGGCTAAAGAATAATATTTCGTCATGAATGAATCAGCACGTGAAGTCACGACAACTGGTACTTTTGCACCTACAACCACCAGAGCTGCCTGCATCTCAGAAAAGAAAGCCAGGGATTTGTATAATACGTTCCCGGTTTCAATATTAGGTACCAAAAGAATATCTGCTTTACCAGCCACTGGACTCACAATTCCCTTATGTCGGGCAGCCTCCTCATTTATGGCATTATCAAAAGCAAGCGGGCCATCAATAACACAGCCTTTGATCTGACCACGTTCAGCCATCTTAGAAAGTACGGCTGCATGAAGAGTTGCTTCCATATCTGGATTGACGAGTTCAACCGCCGCTAATGGTGCAACATTTGGCAAATCAACACCAATCGCATGCATTACTCCGACTGCATTTTCAATCAACTGCTTTTTCTGATTAATATCTGGATACATTACCATTCCACCATCTGTCATAATAACTAGACGATCCAATTGTGCCAGATCCATTAAGGCAATATGACTCAAAAGTCCATCACCCCGCAAGCCATAATCTTTATTTAACACAGCCCGCAACAGAGTCGCAGTGCCAACCAAACCTTTCATTAAAAAATCTGCTTCACCATCTGCTACAAGTTGAGCAGTTTTATGGCATGCTTGTGTAGAATCTGGTTCATCATAGATTGTAACATTGGTAAGATCATAATTAACTTCCTGAGCACATCTTTCGATGTTTGCTTTATTCCCAACAAGAATTGATCTGACCAACCCATCTTCTTCTGCTTTTTTCAGAGCGTCCAAAACAGGAGTGTCGTCTGCAACTGCAACTGCCACAATCTTAGGCGATGTGGTTTTCGCTTGATTTACCATTTCTTCAAAATTCTTAAACATTACTAGTCCCCTCCTTCGATGTGATATTCCAAAGGTTCTTCTTCACCGCTCAATACCCTGAGTGCTCCTTGACAGAGAGCTAACATCTCCATAGCACCAGGATACACTTTTACTGGAGCTATATAGTGAATATATTCTATGATGCCCTGTGTCACCATCTTAGAATAGGCTAATCCACCAGTTAGAATAATCGCATCAATATCCCCCGATAATACTGCAGCCATTGTTCCAATCTCTTTGGCAATTTGATAAATCATTCCATTATAGACTGCTTTAGCCTGTTGGTCACCCTCATTAATCATCTCTTCAATCTTTTGACAATTGTTACTTCCTAAATAGGCAGTCAAACCTCCCTGACCAATCATTCTCTTTTTGAGTTGAGATAGTGTATATTTACCGGAAAAAGCTAACTTAACCAGGTCTCCTACCGGTAATTGTCCACACCGTTCAGGAGAAAATGGTCCACTTTCATTAGCATTATTATAATCTATAATTCGCCCTTTCAGCAGTGGAGCGATAGAGATACCGCCACCCAGATGTGCTACTACAAAGTTATGGTGATAAAAATCTAGCCCCATATCTCTGGCAGCCTGCCTGGCTGTAGCTTTAATATTTAATGCATGACCTAAACTTCTACGCTTGATTTCAGGAATACCTGATATTCTGGCTTCAGGTATGAATTCATCGACAGAAACCGGGTCAACAGTAAAGGCTGGAATATTCAATTCCCGGGCCAGATCGTTGGCTATAAGACCTGCCAGGTTAGATGCATGTTCTCCCTGAATCCCTATTTTGAGATCATTAACCATCTCTTGATTGATCTGATAGGTTCCACCTGAAAGAGGACGTAATAAACCACCACGGGCCACTATGGCGTTTAAATCCTGCAGTAAGATTCCCTGATCAATCACCGCTTTGACAACCATCTCTTTTCTAAAGTCTAACTGGTCACTAATTCGTTCAAATTTTGAAAGCTCATCCAGGGAATGGGGGATACTCTGTTCCATGATTAATTCCTGATTAGTATATATTGCAATCTTTGTAGAAGTAGAACCTGGATTGATCACCAGTATTTGATACTCCATCTCTAATAGACCCCACTTTCTATAGAATACCTTCTTGCTTACAGAATTCTCTTAACTCTGGCTACACTCTCTATTCTCTCATCAACCATAATATCTGCTGCTTTATATGTTGGAATATTCCTGGCTTTAGAAATCTCAGCAATCTTTAAGATTAATCCATAGATTTCGTCAGTTTTAGCAAAAGCACGTTCTTTACTGTAACCACCAGTACCTACTTCATCTGCTACCTGAATCAAACCACCACCATTGATAACGTAATCAGGAGCGTAGAAGATACCCTTCTCATGTAACAGATCGCCATGACGTGGTTCTTTCAGCTGGTTATTAGCTGCACCACCGATAGCTTTACATCTAATCTTATCAATAGTATCATCATTAATAATAGCACCCAATGCATTTGGAGACAGTATATCACACTCCACAAAAAGGATCTCATCCGGTTGAACAACTTCTACATCATATTTTTCTTTGACCAGCTTAACGTAATTCTCGTTAACGTCTGTGATGACAACTTTTGCTCCTTCTTCAATCAAATGACCTACCAGTTTAGAACCAACTTTGCCGACACCTTGAACTGCAATTTTTAGACCTTTCAAAGAATCAGTGCCAAAAACAACTTTTGCACATGCTTTAATACCTTTCCAGGCTCCATATGCTGTAATAATGGAAGAATCACCACTACCACCATAGGCTTCTGGTAAAGCACAAACATGACTAGTTTCTTTGGAAACTACAACAAAATCATCTGCAGTAGTACCTACATCAGTTCCTGTTGTATGACGACCATCTAACGATTCTACAAACCGACCTAAAGCTCTAAATAATGCTTCAGACTTATCTTTTGTTGGATCACCCCAAATAACGGTTTTAGACCCGCCAAAATCAACACCTGCAGCCCCAGATTTATAAGTCATTCCTTTAGATAAACGAAATGCATCCATTAATGCATCATCTTCTGTTTCGTAGTTCCACATTCTACAACCACCTAAACCAGGACCTAATGTGGTATTGTGAATAGCTATGATACCTTTGAAGCCTGAAGATTTTTCCTGAAGAAGCATAACCTGCTCATGTCCTTCTTTCTCCATCATTTCGAAGATCTTCACGTCTTATACCTCCTTTATATATAGTGGTCATTACATTTAAGCACAACACCTTAATATAATTATGCAAATTGTGTGCCAATTCAAAAAAAATATATTCCAAAACCCTTTTACCAGACAAATATTATACTAAATATAAATAATTTCTCCACTTAACAAAAGAAAATGAGTCTTTTTAAAGTAAAAAAGACCCACTAAAACTAGCTTTCGATAAATAGTTTTGTATGGATTTATCACAAATTCGTGTGTAATAATTTTCATGTCTGCAACTTTTTGCAGGCAAGAGTTTTCATTTTGAGCCATATTTCGATCTTTTCTTTTATTGAATTCCATATTTTTCTAATTTATAGTACAAACTCCTGATAGCAATCCCTAATACTTTTGCTGCGTCTGTTTTATTACCTTTGGTATGCTCTAAAACTTCCAAAATTACATCTTTTTCTAATTCATCTAGCACTTCTTTTAAAGACTTGTTAAGAATATCATACTCACTAATTTGAATACCCAGACGACTTTCTTTTATCTCCGGTTTACCCATCGCTGGCAGGATTCCCAGTGGAGGTATGTGTTCTTCTGTTATCATATCTGTATGCAGTCCAGCATTAATGATCGCCCGTCCAATACTATTTTCCAATTCTCGAACATTCCCTGGCCAATCATAAGCCATCAGTATCTGAACTGCATCCAGAGAGATGTTCTTAATTGATCGTCCATATTCCTGGTTAAATTTTCTAATCAAATGATAAGCCAATTTAGGAATATCTTCTTTCCGTTTTCTTAGAGGAGGAATAAAAATTGGCACCACATTCAAGCGATAATACAGGTCTTCTCGAAATGTACCTTCTTGAATCATTCTCTCCAGATTGGCATTAGTGGCTACAATAATCCGGACATTAATATTAATCGACTTAGTACCCCCAACTCTGGTCACTTCTTTCTCCTGCAGCACTCGAAGGAGTTTTGCCTGTAGTTCTAAATTCATCTTGCCAATCTCATCCAGAAAGATCGTCCCTGCATCTGCTTCCTCAAAAAGGCCCTTTTTCCCACCTTTACGTGCACCAGTAAAAGCACCTTCTTCATAACCAAATAGCTCACTCTCTAACAGACTATCTGCAATAGCAGAACAATTAACTCTGATAAATTGTCCATCCGCTCGCGGTGAAGAGTTGTGAATCGCATGGGCAAAAAGTTCTTTACCTGTTCCACTCTCTCCCCGCAAAAGAACAGTAGCAGGAGTCTGGGAAGCTCTTTTGGCTTGTTGAATGGCAGCTAACATTATTTTACTTTCCGCGATAATATCCTCAAAAGTATATTTAGCATTCAATTGACGGATCATTCGTCTGGCCTGATTTAACTCATCAGTCAATTTTTTAATCTCAGAAATATCGTGAATAATACCAACACTACCTCTGAGTTGGCCATCTACCATAATCGGAGCAACATTTACGATAACTTCCCTCTTCTTTGGCCCAACTTTTAACCTGACTCCAGAAACAGCTTTCTTCGTCTTCAAAACCTGCATATGCATACTCTCACCTTCAGCAATATCAACAGTGGCAGGTTTGCCAATCACATCTTCTTCTGGTAAGCCTGTAAGCCGGGTATATGCGGAATTAATCAAAATACCGATACCATTCTCATCAACCACTGAGATAGCATCCTGAGTGGATTGAATGATAGCCTCCAACATTACTCGCATCTCTTTCAAATCAGTCAACTCTTCGGCCAATGACTGAACATCTGTAATATCCCGAAAGACTGCCACAGCACCAACCACATCTCCATTATAATCTCTAACTGGAACCCGATTAGTGATAATGGTTGTATCTCCAAGTGCCTGAGATTGATTCAACTCTTGCCGACCGGTCTTCAAAATTAGATGCAATCTGCTATTGGGAACCACATCCTTGACGGGTTTTCCGATACATGCCTCTGCCTCTAAATGCATAATCTTCTCTGCAGCCTGATTAAATACTGTAATCACTCCCTCCCCATTAATGGCAATCAGACCATCATGGGTAGAGTTCAAAATCACGTCTTTCTCCTGATTTACCCGTTTTAAACATCTTAACAGAGCATCCTCATCTTTAATCAGACTCATAATTAACTCAAAAGCAGCAGATGTCAAATATTGGCATCCCACTAATAGTTCGGGATCTACTAATTTACTCATCTCAGCACTGGATAAATCTAAAGTATCAATAATCAGATCAGGTTGTGCAAACTGACTGCAGTGTAAATCTCGAAAAATTGGTAATGATAAATCCTGGAATATAGAATCAGACCTTTCAGGATTGGACTCTGGATCCAACACCCCAAGAATCTGGACCTGACTTAAATGGCTAATTCTCTTCAAAATCATTAAACTGATCTTCGATAAGCCGATAATCAGGATCTTCAACACAGTTAATCCCCTCCCCACACAATATTTAAAATTCCCTCCAGGTATCCTTCAACATTTTTGCTAACTTTAATATATTCGTCAAATAACGTTGAAAAACCTTTAGAGCTTAACGAATTTTCAATTTGGCTTGCGAATTTCAAGAGGTCATGTTAAGATAGAGAAGGTGTAACCACATTTATTATTATAAGGAGTTGTTACGAATATGTTAATCCTCAAACTAGTATTATTTGCTCTAGGAATGTTTGCTATTGTCAAAGGAGCTGACTGGTTTACCGATGCAGCAATCTGGGTTGCCGATAAAACAGGTATACCCAAGGTAATCATTGGGGCAACCATTGTCAGTCTAGCCACAACTCTCCCCGAATTTGCAGTATCAGTTTACGCATCCTGGAGTGGACATGCTGAGATGGCATTAGGTAATGCTGTAGGGTCTAACATTTTTAACATAGGTTTAATTCTCGGAATTTCTTTACTTATAACTAGTTTTCCTACAGACCCAACTGTTTTTTCCAAAAAGGCATCCTTTTTTATAATCGGTGGCATTCTGTCACTTATTCTTTCCTTAGATGGACAGCTTAATTATCTGGATGGAATAATTCTATTCGCTGTACTCATAGGATACATAGCTTATCTAATTATCCACTCTCGTTCTCATAAATCCAGCGGCAATCCTGGCACAACTGTAGAAGGTTCTAATATAGCTAATCTGATTAAATTCATTGGCGGTTCTGCTACAGTGCTCATCGGTTCAAGGATAGTAGTTAACTCAGGTGTCTGGATCGCAGAATATTTTAAAGTTCCCGAGATCCTGATCGCTTTAACTCTGGTAGCTCTTGGAACCTCACTTCCAGAATTAGTGACTTCCCTGACCGCAACCCTCAAAGGATATCAAGAACTCTCTGTAGGTAACATCATCGGTGCGGGAATTCTGAACCTTTCATGGGTTATAGCTACTGCTGCCATCGTTAATCCCATTCCAACCACTAAAGAGAACATATTTTTTGATCTCCCTTTCATGCTGACATTGATTATCTTATTGATGGTATTTGGATTAACCAGGAAACGACTTTCAAAACTCGAAGGTTCTATCTTCATAGCTATCTATATTGTTTATATAACCCTGTTAATTGGAAAATTATAATTAACCCAATAAAAAAACTCAAGGTGATGATACTTATCGCCTTGAGTTTTTTTCTAAACTCTGAAATTAATCTCCTAATTTGCTGCCAGATTAAAGTGGCTTTAACAGCAAACTGTTAATACCTTAAGTTTAACGACTTTAGAAGGGGGATTATAACTCCACTAAAGTAAACATTTAGTTATTTTTTCTAAGCCACTCAGGTCGATTATATAAGTAAATATATCGAATAGGTTCTGCAATCTCAGTCAGTTCAGGTGCATCGCGCAAACTCTCTTCAATAGCAAAATATTTTATTGGCAGATTCAGTTTGTGAGAAGTTTCTTTAATCACAGGATAGCCCTGTAAAATATCCTGAGGTGTGGTATCACTAACCATATTAATGTTGGCTATCAGATGGGTTACTTTGATTCTGGAAGTCTTCATTATACCATTAATCTTCTCTTCAATCCCTGTAAAATCTTTAGTGAATGGTCGTAAAGTATTAATCACAAAATTCATCTCATACAGACCTTCCTGAAAATAGGGGTGAAATCTCCCCAGAGCAACAGCTCCTACCTCATCACCTCCAACATCAAATACAACATGACACTCTGGATCTTGCAATCCCCGCAAAATATCCGGAGAAAGAGCAGGCAAATCTGCAGTCGCCAATTGACCTTTGGGAAAGATCACATTCACTCCAGCTTCTTCCAACGGGCCAGCCGCCTCTCGAGAGCGGAAATAAGGATTAACAATATCTAAATCGACCAATGCTACCTTCTCATATTTCTTCCTTAATTCAACTGCGAAATTCATACTAACTTCCGTTTTGCCACTTCCATATGCTCCAGTAAAAATATGAATTCTAACCTTTGACATTCAATCCACCTCCATCTAGATCACGCTCTCGCGTTCACTAAATACCAATTCGCTAAAATGAACCAAAATCCTCTATTAATTTATTCTGAAGATCGGTCATCATTTTCCTCAAGTCGAACTGGAGAAGAATGTTTTACTGTTTCTCTCTGTTCAAACTCACTTCTACCCAATTGGTCAAACCAGCTTAAGATCGAATTTTCCTCAATCAATGTAGATAAAGAATACCGTTCACTATATAGATGAACTAATGCCAGGAGAAAAAACACGACTACTTCCCCCCAGATTCCCATGATCTGGATAATAAAATACCCCAGAATTCCTCCCAATAGATTAGCACCTGTATCCCCCAGCATAGCCAACGCTCCTAAATCCAATGGCATATAGAAAAAAAGTAAAGGCAAAAGGGGTATAGCCAGAACCCAGATTGGTAGACTTCCCCAGGGTGAGAAAAGAAAGAGCAAAAACAAAGCCAGACTAAAAACTTTTAAAGCTCTTCCGGGACGTAAATCCAAAAGGTTGATAAAATTAGTTACCAGGAGCAAAGTAAACCAACTAACCACAGCTTCAGTAAAACTATTAGAGATGTAAATTACCACTACCAGAGATATAATACCAGCACCCAGAGCCTTTAAACCACCTGTCGTCAACTGTCCTTTTAGCAAACAGGAAAAGTGACCAACCAGGCCTCTAGCCTTCCGATTACCCAGAAGGTCATCAATAAACCCTAAAAAACAAAAAATTCCTATTAACACAAGGACTACTATAAAACGCTGAATCGGATATAGACCGATCAGATATCCAAGAGACCAATCAGTTACCAGATTAAAAAACAGATATAACCCCATTCCTACCGGAATCTCCTCTTCCTGATAGTTGGATTGAATCAGTTTTCCTTCCCGTAATAAATTTAAAAAAAGAGGACGGGTCACATATGCCAGAGCAATAGTGAATACAAAATATAGATAGATCATCTAAAATTTCCACCTTTCTGTAACCGATATTGCCAATAGAGCTGGATCAATGTCGTAAATATATCGCGAAATTGTTCACTCCGATGCAAAAAACCTGCCCAATTACGTCCTGTCTCCCGATGAGTAAGGGCAATGGGAACTTCTACTATGCGAAAACCACGATGATAGGCATCAATAGTCATGGCGACTTCCATTCCCCAACCCGGGCGAAACCCTCCGATGCTCTCAAAAACCTGTCTTCTCATCGCTCTCTGACCAGAAATCGGTGAATAGTAACGGTTCCCGGTACAGAGATAAAGACCATGATGTGAGAGTCCTTTGACCAGACCGAAACCACCCTTTCGACGAACCTGGGAAAAGTGAGCTATGCTCAAATCTGCTTCATCTTTTAGCACTGGGTCTAACAATGATTTTATCACAGCCACCGATTCTCCTAAATCTGCATCTACAAGCAGTATAATCTCACCTTTAGCTGATCTTACACCTTGATTCATCGCTGTTCCTTTTCCCCGATTAACCGGAAGTTGGATAACTTTTGCACCCAATTTAGCTGCTATACTGCCGGTTTCATCCTTAGAACCATCATCTACAACAATCAATTCGAAATTCATATCTAACAGGACATGTTGTAAAGTTGAAATCGTACTCTCAATTCGCTCTGCTTCATTATAAGCTGGTATCACCACCGAAATCATTCTCTTTATCCCCCTGAATTTTTAATTTTAAATTATTGAGAGATTTGACAAATTGATATATCCCTTTTTTGGTATTCAAATTTTTCGCAACTGGTTTAAATATTCGATCATTGGTAAAATTATTTTCCAATTCTCCAGGTACTCCCTGAGCCAGAACAATACATAGATCCCAATTTAGTAGATCATCTTCCCATGCACCTTTCATGTCTAATTTTTCTTCAGTACTGATATCTCCCTCTGAGCTATTATTCTCTACAGATTTATCCAGAATAGCGGCAGAATATGGAGTAATCTCAAGTCCTGTATTTTGTAAAATAGTCATCAATTGACTACTATCATCCTCACCCTTTACCCACAGACAACTCAGACCACTTAAGGTCTCAGCTATAGCATCCTGAAATAATTGATCTATAAACTGTTCCTGTTCTGCAAGATCGATCTCCAATGCGGTTATCATAGTCCTAAACTGGTTATTCTGCAACCTAAGTGTTTGCAGATCATCTTCAATCTGAGCAATAATCTTCTGCTGTTCCATAACAATTCCATCATCCCCAATTAGTGCTGTGCCAATCAATATTCCAATGCCTAAAGAAAGAAAAATTGCAATAATAGTTGTCAGATGATACCGTAGATCAAGAAACACATTTATACCTCCTCTCTTGAGAAGACTTTAAATCCCCAAATTTAAACGAATCCAGACGATTAGCAATCTAAATATCTGTTGAATCGGACGGGAAACTAAGAGAATTATCAAAATAGGGATTAGAGCTGCCCCCAATAACTTTATCACATCTTCCTGCGTAAAATTTTTTTGATATAACTTACTGACTCCACGGGCATCCACCAGAATAGAGCCAATCTTCATCCTGGTCAAAAAAGTACTGGCCATCCCCGGGCGACCTTTCTCCAGAAAATCTATGATATTCGAATGAGTTCCCACTGCTACAATCAAAGTTGCTCCATGTTCATAGGCTAACAACATAGCTATGTCTTCACTGGTTCCCGGGGCAGGAAAAGTCAAACCACATAACCCCAGAATTTTTAATCTATCCATACCAGGTGCCTGTCCACCAGGATATGCGTGCACTACCAGTTCTGCTCCTGACAGCAAAGCTTCATCACTAACACTGTCCATGTCTCCGATAATAATATCTGGCTGCAAATCCAATTCTAAACAGGCATCTGCTCCTCCATCAACTCCGATAACAACTGGTTTAATATCAGCAATATAACTTTGGATAGCTCGCAAATCTGATTGATAATCTTGACCTCTAACCACAATTAATACATGACGGTCCTTAATTTGAGTTTTTATATGGGGCACTTTCAGATCCAAAATTAACGTTTTCTCTTTTTTTGCATATTGAAGAGTATTTTCAACAAATTTATCTAGTTCTACTTCCAGATTAGCCTTGGTCTCCAGTAGAAGTTGATTGACTCGCTCTTCAGAAAGGATCTTCCCCTGACCAATTAATTCCTCATCCAGATAAATCTTATCATCTTCAATAAAAATTTGCTCACCCTCATGCAGCTTCTCAAAAATGTCTTTTTCTACTTCGTCAATAATATTTACTCCCAATTCATTCAACACCGTAGGGCCAAGATTAGGGTATCTTCCACTAATGGAGGAATCAGTATTTACTACATATTTAACACCTTTTGCAGCTAAGGAACGGGCGGCCACTTCGTCCAGATCCCGATGATCTATCACAGCTATATCTCCTTGCTCTAAACGTTTCACCAGCTCTTTGGTCTTATGATCCAGTTTAACAATACCTTTATAGCTCAAAAATCTCCTCCCCCATCTTTTTGAATTTAGTATGTGAATATAATCTTAAAAACATTCTCGACACAGAAAAAACTCATGGGAAAACCTAAAATGTGACTTCCAGCCTTATTGGCTCCTAAAGCACACCAGTCTTTCCCATGAGTCTGTTGTATATCTATGTAATTATTAGCTGAATAAGCAAATCTTTAGCTAGCTTTTAATTCCATTCTCAATTTGTCGGCAATCTTAGCAATAAACTGAGAGTTAGTCGGTTTACCGCTCTCAGTGGTAACTGAATGACCAAAGATAGTATTAATTGCTTTAATATTCCCTCGTTCCCAGGATACTTCAATAGCATGGCGAATCGCCCGTTCTACACGACTCGGAGTAGTATTAAACTTCTTCGCTACCAGTGGATATAGCTCTTTAGTAATTGCACCTAACAATTCTACTTCTTTAACAACCATTTCTATCGCCTCACGCAAATAGAGATATCCTTTAATGTGAGCTGGTACGCCAATCTGATGCATAATCTCAGTAATCCGAACACTAATATCTTTCTTTCTTGGGGCTAAAGCCGCACCGGAGAAATTGGTAGTAATCTTGGTTGGATTCATTAATTGGTCAATCCTGTCTACTAACTTCTCTAAATCAAAAGGTTTCATAATATAATAATTAGCACCTAATTCAACAACCCGCTGAGTTACTTCCTCGTGACCAAAGGCAGTCAACATAATAATCTTTTGATTCTGAACCATGTTTAGACGATTCAGTTCTTCCAGAACACCAATTCCATCCAAATGCGGCATAATGATATCTAAAATAACTACATCAGGTCGATGTTCTTTGATTAATTCCAGACCTTCGATTCCATTATAGGCAACACCTATTACCCGCATACTATCCTGTTGATCCAAAAATTCCTTGACCAACTCACAAAACTCTTTGTTATCATCTACCAGAACAATTTTAATCTCTTCGTGCAAAATAATTCCCTCCTTTGTGTATTAAACCCATAGTATAATATTTCTGCTAAAGAACCTATCTTCCTTCAACAATCAAGGATGATTTATCATCTATGGTTATTTATGAAGCAGTTCTTTTTTTTAGGTGTTGTAATATATTTTCGACAAAAATAAAATTTTTCCTTTTTTTAAATTAAAAAATTCCAAAAAAAAACAAGCGGGAGCTATTTAGCTATCTCCCGCTGCTTTACCTTAAGATCAAGACCCGCTTCTTTAATCATCCATTCTGCCAACACTCCATAACCTTTTTGTGGGTCATTGACAAATACATGGGTGACTCCACCAACTAAACGTCCATTCTGAACAATCGGACTTCCACTCATTCCTTGAATAATTCCACCGGTTAATTTTAACAATCTTTGATCTACAACTCGAATAATCAATCCCTTTGTCGCCGGACGATTCTGATGAGATACATGCTCAATTTCAATGGCAAATTTCTCAATCTTACCACCTTCTACAACTGTATAAATCCAGGCACTACCAGTCTCAACCTGACGGCTAGTGGCAACCGAAATAGGTTCCTTGAAGTATGGATTTTGTGGTAAATGGTTAAGGATACCGTAAATTCCGTAATCACAATTCTTTTTAATAATCCCTAATTCATCACTGCTGTCCATAAAGGTTCCTAATTTTTCACCAGGTAATCCCCGTTGACCCAGGTTAATTCCAGATATAGTCGCATTAACTATCTCGCCAGAACGAATATTAATTGGTTTTTGAGTATAAGAGTCGGTGATCACATGACCCAATGCTCCATACGTCCCTGTCTGTGGCTCGTAAAAGGTCATCGTGCCCACACCGGCTACACCATCATCAATATATAATCCGACCATATACTTTCCTGTATCACTTTTTACCGGCTGTAAAGTGAGATTTTCAATTTTTCCATTCTGTTTCTTAACCTTGACCTTTAACGCTTTTCCACTTTCCCCATAGTGATCAATTGCTAAGGCCACATCTTCTTTGCTTAACATCTTCTTCCCACTAATCTCCATCAGATAATCCCCCGGATCAATCCCCGCCTCTCTTCCGGGATAATATCTCTTCCCATCTGCTCCATCTACCCAGGAATGTTCAATAACCATCACACCATCCGAATGGAGTAAGACACCAATAGAATGACCTGCTGGATATACTTTGATCTCTGGTATCACGTCCACTTCCATCTGCCGAATCGGAATCAGACCAAATAGTCTAAAGTCTACATTGACTTTACCCACAGTATCTGATTTGACGGAAAAAGGATCTGCCAGATTAATCTTCATTAAATTTTCTTCCATCGGTGCCCCATTAATCATTAGTTGTTCTGGTTCATCACATTCTAAATAGATATCAAAAGGAAAATTAATCTCCAGGGACTGTTCAATTCCCTGAATGATCTTAAGTTGAGATGGAAATCCCAACAAAGTAAAAAATGGTGGAATTAAAACAAAAAATAGAGCCACAACAACACAACAACTGATCAAAAATTTCCACATACTTTTCACTGAAAGGATCACACTCCTGGTTGTCTCCCCTTCTGTGTGCCCCCCAGAAAATAAGAAGAGCATCCTGTAATATAAAGATGCCCTGATAGAAATATAAATATGCACTTAATTTTTTATAGTTCTGCCTTCTTCTTCCGCGCGGCAGTAAGCATAGCAGCGGCATGCTCTTTGGCAGATGCTACTTCCATTCCACCATACATCCGTGCCAGTTCTTCTATTCTTCTCTCTTCCACTAATTGAACAATATCAGAACGAGTACGGTTATCTTTAACCTCTTTAAAGATATGGTAATGGGCATCAGCCATGGCAGCAATCTGCGGCAAATGGGTAATACAGATAACCTGCTTATCTTTGGCGATAAACGCCAATTTCTCAGCCACACGCTGACCAGCTTCTCCACCGACTCCACTATCAATTTCATCAAAGATAACTGAATCAATCTGTCCTAAACCAATAGTGACACTCATAATAGCTAACATTATCCGTGAAATCTCTCCGCCCGAGGCAATTTTTATCAACGATTTTAAAGGTTCCCCAGGATTAGGTGAGATTAAAAATTCAACCTGATCAATCCCATCAGGTCCATATTGATAATTGATACCATCTATTTCTAAACCAGAAGTACTATTGGAGGCTTCCTGCCATTCAACCTGAACAACAAATTTCGCATTAGGCATGGAAAGTTCAGACATTTCCCGCATAACCTTCCAGGCAAATTGCACGCCTACCTCTTTTCTCTGTTCAGAAAGATTTCGAGCTAACTGGCGGTATTGGTCACCAAGTTGGTCCAGTTCGACTTCCAATTCTTCAATCCGCTCTTCACTATGGGTCAAGGATGACAGTTCTTCGTCAATCTTTTGGCGATATTCTAAAATCTGTCCAACATCCTGACCATATTTACGTTTTAAGCGGCTTAACAAACTTAATCGCTCTTCGATCTGCATCAGTTCTTCTTGATCAAATTCTATCGAATCACCATAACTGCCCATTTCAAATGAAGCCTCTTCCAGTTGATAATAGGCATTTTCTACCATCTGATAAACCTGCCCTAAGTTGGAGTCAATCTTCTTCATCTCTTCAAGACTTTTTAACAATCTTCCAACTATATCCAGAGCACCAATAGTCTCATATCCATTTCCAGCAAAAAGCTCATTGACTTCACTGGTATTCTGATATAATTTCTCAGCATTCATCAAAATCTTACGACGATTGATCAGTTCTTCTTCCTCATCATTCTTCAAAGCAGCCTGATCAATCTCTTGAATCTGAAATTTTAATAGATCAATACGTTGGTTTTTCTCCTGTTCGTTTTGGCGCAAATTTTTAAGTTCTTGTTTGATTTTCAATAGTATAGTATATAGTTTTTTAATTTCAATCTTTAGTTTTTCAATCTCTTCCCCACCATATTCATCTAACAGATTGAGATGCTGCTGCTTATTCATCAAAGTCTGGTGCTCATTCTGACCATGAATAGCTATCAAAAATTGACTCAAATCTTTGACCATATTACGAGTTGCGAATTGTCCATTAATTCTCAAACGGTTATTTCCTGTCTCTGTAATCTCTCGACTTAAAAGACACTGATGTTGATCATTATCTACACCCATCTCTTCTAAAAGTAGATCGATTTCAGGATGTGCAGTGATATCAAAAACTGCCTGAATCAAAGCTTTTTTATGGCCAGTTCGAATAAAATCAGAAGAAGCTCGCCCACCTAATAACATGTCCAATGCATCAATAATAATTGACTTACCAGCACCTGTCTCCCCAGTTAAAATATTTAAACCAGGCTTGAAATGAATCTGTAATTCATCAATCAACGCAAAATTTTGAATGTGTATTTCCCGGAGCAATTTAATATTCCTCCCTTTTGGTTAATGTAAAAAGTCTTTCAATTTTTGAAAAATAGTTGATGTATATTCTTTTGATTTAATTGCAACAAAAATCGCATCATCACCAGCAACTGTACCTAACACCTCATGCCATCCCAGATTATCAATAGCCGAAGCTAAACCTTGAGCTGTACCTGGCATAGTTTTAACAACAATCAGGTTCTCACTATGATCAATATTAACTACAAAATCCACAAACATCCGTTTCACCCAGTTACGAATATCAGTCTGATTCCTTTCCAATGGTTGAGAGTATTTATATCCTCCATATCCAGTGGGGACTTTGATTAGACCCAACTTTTTGATGTCTCTAGAGACGGTTGCCTGGGTTACTTCGATACCTTCATTTTCTAATTTTTCAGCTAGTTCTTCTTGTGTGGCAATATCTTCATTTTTGATGATCTCCAAAATCTTTAAATGCCGCTTACTTTTCATAACATTCCTCCTTTTTTAAACCCGGTCACCTCGCATTTTATCACGGAGAATTTTGTATGGGGTATGACCAGGCATCTGTACAGATTTTACCACCTGTGATGCTGCCTGAATTACAATCTCATCGGATTGTTTTAAACTCCAACCAAATTGACCATCAATAGTAATTCCACATTGCCCATGGTCTGATTTTATTACCACTCTGACCACTTCATCTTTCGAAATAACCAATGATCTTGAATACAATGTATGCGGACAGATCGGAGTTATAATTAACGTTTTTGTGAACGGATTGACAATTGGCCCACCTGCAGATAAAGAATAGGCTGTTGATCCAGTAGGTGTAGCCACAATAAGTCCATCAGCAGGATAGGAATTTAAAAATTCATCATCGATAAATATCTCTAATTCGACCATTCGAGCCAGTCCTGTATTAGCGACAATCACATCATTTAACCCGGTGGCAGAATGAATCATTTCCTGCTGTCGATAAACCTGTGCCTGAACCATTATTCTTTCTTTAACTGAATAATTCCCCTGAATAATCTCGCGCAATGCAGAAGTAATCTCCCAGGTTTGGATCTCGGTTAAGAACCCCAGTCTACCCAGATTTACTCCCATCAAAGGAATATCTTTTCCAGCAATAGCCCTGGCTACACTCAGATATGTACCATCTCCCCCAAAAACAATGATCAGAGCTAAATCTTCCACCTTGAAGTCGGCATCTTTAAAGCCTATCCGTTGACCACCTGTTTCTGGTTGATTATCTGCTAACTCAACAATAGGTACCAATTTGCCGGTGTTTTTATTTATCTGTAGGTTAACTATCTGGTTAATTCCTAATCTCTGGAGAGATTTTATCACCCCTGGAATCATCTCCAAAGCCTTGGGTTTAGTAGGATTGGGAACCAAACCAATAGTTTTTGGGATCTTTTCAGGCATGGAAACACCTCACAGTCTTAATTTCACATCTTTAAGATCTAAATTTGGTATGTGCTTCAGTGATCACCTGTTCGATCTGTTCTGTAGAGAATCCCGCTTCGGTTAATCCATCACGCAAATTTAATAAAAATTCTATATTATGCCCCTCAGCTCCAGTGATCGGCGAATAAGAGATACCCATTACCTGTAAATTTTCTTCATTGACCATCTGAACGATCTCCTGAATCACATCCAAATGTATCGCTGGATCTTTGACCAGACCATTCTTGCCTACCCGGTCGCGACCTGCTTCAAATTGAGGTTTAATCAAAGCCATCATCTGACCGCCAGGTTTCAAAAATCGTCTTGCCACCGGAATTACAATCCGCAAAGAGATAAAAGATACATCAATAGTGATCAAATCAAAATTGGTAGGCAGATCATTCTCAGTCATGTGTCGAATATTGGTTCTCTCAATAACTTCCACTCTTGGATCCTGGCGCAGGCTCCAGGCAAGTTGACCATACCCGACATCCAGAGCATATACTTTACTGGCTCCATTTTGCAGAGCACAGTCGGTAAAACCGCCTGTAGAAGCTCCAACATCTAGTACCTGGTAATCTATAAGATCAAAGTTAAAGATCTGAATAGCTTTCTCCAACTTCAAACCACCTCTACTGACATAAGGGCAAAAATGTCCTTTGACAGTTACCTCACTATCACTGTCAATTTTGGTTCCAGCCTTGTCAATTCTCTGTCCATTAACAAGCACAATTCCGGCCATAATTGCAGCTTTAGCTTTGTTTCTAGTGGGATAATAACCATTGTCAGTTAAGTATTGATCCAGTCGAATTTTGGCCACAACTTTATACCTCCTAAAGTTTATACAAATGCACCATTTCGAAATAACTGTAAAGCAGTATCTTTAATATTTTCAGCATTCAAACCAAATTTATCCCGCAAAATCTCCTGCTTACCATGTTTGACAAATACATCGGGGATAGCTATCAGTTTAACTTTAGCCTCTATTTCTTTCTCTGCCAACAGTTCTAAGACAGCACTACCAAAACCACAACTTTTTACATGTTCTTCAACAACAACTACATGACCAGTCTTTTCCACCCAATGAAGAATCAACTCCTCATCCAATGGTTTAAGAAAACGTGCGTCAATAACTGTTGCAGTAATGCCCAGGTTAGTCAGTTGAGTCGCAGCAGTTGCCGCAGCCTGAACCATATTCCCAATAGCCAGAATAGTAATATCTTGCCCTGTGCGTAAAACCCTTCCTTTACCAAGCGGAATCTGGTGCAAATTCTGATCCAGATGAACTCCAAATCCAGAACCCCGTGGGTAACGCAGAGCAATTGGCCCGGAATGATTAATGGCTGTCTTCAACATATGCTGTAGCTCATTTTCATCAGCTGGAGCCATCACAACCATATTGGGGATACCCCGCAGATAGGAAAAATCAAAGAGTCCATGGTGGGTTTCCCCATCATCCCCAACAATTCCAGCCCGATCAATCGCAAATACCACTGGCAAATTACACATGCAGATATCGTGAACAATCTGGTCATAGGCCCGTTGTAAAAATGTAGCATAGATAGCCACCACAGGTTTCATTCCCCCAAGAGCTAAACCCGCAGCAAAAGTGACCGCATGTTGTTCAGCAATCCCAACATCATAAAATCGCTCAGGATAATGATTGGCAAATTTATCTAGACCAGTTCCCGAAGGCATAGCCGCAGTGATTCCAATAATTTTAGAATTATCAGCAGCCAATTTTATCAAGGTATCACTAAATACCTTTGTATAGGTTGGTGGAGTAGATTTCTTAATTCGCTCACCTGTCTCAATCACAAAAGGTCCCGTCCCATGAAATGTATCTGGATGCTCCTCAGCAGGGGCATAACCTTTACCTTTGGTAGTGATCACATGGATTAATTTCGGTCCTTTAACCTGTTCTGCACTCCGTAAAGTTTCACATATATGCTGAATATTGTGACCATCAATCGGTCCCAGATAGGTAAAACCTAACTCTTCAAACAAAATTCCTGACATCATAAAATATTTTAAACTATCCTTTAATCTTTCAATTGTACGGACAACTTTATCGCCAATAGCAGGTAATTTAGCCAGAACAAACTCAACATCATCCTTGACCTTATGCAAAGTTGGATCAACCCGCAATCGACTTAAATATTTGGATAGAGCTCCAACGTTGGGAGAAATGGACATCTCGTTATCATTGAGAACCACTGTCAGGTTAGTACCTAAATGACCAGCGTGGTTCAGAGCCTCAAAAGCCAGACCACCAGTCAAAGCCCCATCACCGATCACTGCAATAATCGATTCACCTGAACCTCGAAAATCTCTCGCCTGAGCCATCCCCAAAGCTGTAGAAATAGAAGTGCTAGTATGACCAGTATCTGCAATATCATGGGGACTCTCAGAACGTTTTGGAAAACCACTCACACCACCAAATTGACGTAGGGTGTGAAATCGATCTCGTCGTCCAGTAATAATCTTATGAGCATACGTCTGATGACCTACATCCCAGATTATCTTATCCCTGGGACTGTCGTAAAAATAGTGTAATGCAAGAGTTAACTCTACCGTTCCAAGGCTAGGGGCCAGATGTCCGCCAGTTTTTGATACAGTTTCGATAATAACATCTCTAATCTCCTGAGCCAATATATCTAATTCACCATACTTTAGTTTCTTGAGTTCCTTCGGGTCATCAATCTTTTCCAGGATAGACATCTATCTTCCCCCTTACCGACTTTATGTGAACCAAATTTTGTGATCATTTCTAATCTTGTCAGTATCCTTCCAATAGTAAAAATAATGGTATCTGCCCGATCTATACCAATTCTTTTACCATAAGCTTTACCACCTACAGTCAATGCAGCGACTAAAGCAAGAATCATAATCTCTAATATATCTTTCGTAAAACCAAGCCCCTGGTTAATCCTGAGTACTATCACGGCTCCCAGGGCACCACCAATGGTTCCACAAATATCTCCAACGATATCACAACAGAAACTGGCAACCTCATCGGCACGTTTAACTAAAAAAAGAGCTTTTTTAGCCCCGAATATCTTTTTTGCTGCTTTTGCGTTTAAAGGAGCCAAATCAGCAGCTGTTGCTGCGACACCAATTACATCAAAAATAATACCGATGACCACTACTGTCAAAAGAATCACAAATGCCAAATATAATGGTACGTATTCAGTTATATTGGTTGAAACTAGTGTAACCATAATAGCAATAATAAATGTAAGGCTACCAATGCGAAAAGCTTTTGTAAACTTTCTCAACTATTTCACCTCTAAAAAGATAATTTCTATTTAATGATTAATAAAAGTCATTGATGGTGATACCCAAAGTAAATGCTGCGGCTTAGGTCCAGCAGGTTTTCCCGATGTTCTACCAGTCGTCACCGGATCTGGCGATTTCCCTTTAAAAAACACCCCATAGTGTTGCCAAACTATGGCGCTAGATCACCACTTAGTCCACACTTTAATCCCCTAGATATCTCCATAGAACAGTCTAGAAGTTTTCCTTCACAATACGAACCATCCCTTAGCTCCTTTTGCAAAACAAGTTTCAAGAAATATGAGCATCTCACCTTAGGGCCCCTTGGATTGATGTTAAATTTCTCTCCTCTTGTCTCACTCAGAGCAGGCTACGCTACACGTACCCCTGAGATTTTGCGCCTCAGACATACTCTTGTAGGTTTTTACCTGAAAAGAGCCGCGACCCTGATCAAGCCTCCACGGAGGGAGGGTCATCGCCCACATGCCATTGTGGATCGCCCCGACCTCCTTAACTCCCAGCACCAACCCCTGACTGGGCGTCAAAAGCAAAGCACCAGAAGCTTCATCGATGTGCCCGATGACGGATTTTTAGGCCCGCCTTCAGAGATGGGGTACTGACTAGAATACTGCACCATCAATGACTCTCATAATTATACCATACACCCTAGTAATAAGCAATAAACCAAAATGGCTTCCTAGTTCTCCCTCTCACAAATATAATCCAATAATTGTGAAAAAAGTTCTCCTTTCTCACCGTAAACGGTCAATCCATTTTTAGCTCGCTGGCAACTTTCTTCTGCCAACTTTCTGGATCGCTCTAATCCTACTAAAGCAGGATAAGTAGCCTTTGCATGGTTCTGATCACTACCCACTGGCTTACCCAGTTTGGCTTCATCACCAACAACATCCAAAATATCATCTGTAATCTGAAAAACCAGACCCAAATCTTCTGCAAAAGCTGTCAATCTGTTTAGATCATCAGTAGAAGCACCACTCATGATGGCTCCACTACGAATACATGCTCTAAAGAGAGCTCCCGTTTTGTGAGCATGGATGTATTTAAGAGTCTCCAAATCAATCTCTTTTCCCTCAGATAAAATGTCTACCACCTGACCACCAACCATCCCCAGAGAGCCGGCAGCTTCTCCCACTTCTTTGACCACCTTTAAGACATCAGCAGGATTAGCTCCAGCTTCACTAGCCTTAGCTATCACTTCAAAGGCTCTGGTCAAAAGAGCGTCACCAGCCAGAAGAGCAATGGTTTCACCATAAACCTTATGATTAGTAGGCATACCCCGCCGCAGATCATCATCATCCATACAGGGTAGATCATCATGAATCAATGAATAAGTATGCAACAATTCCAGAGCACAGGCAATCGGCATAACCTGCTCTTTAACTCCTCCCAGAAGTTCAGCTGTCCACAATACCAGAACCGGCCGTAATCTCTTACCGCCTGCGTTCACACTATAGGCCATTGATTCATGTAAAATCTCTGGAAGTCCTTCTGGCAAGAATGTTTTCAAAGCCTGATTCACTTCCTGAGCAGTAGACTTTAACACTATTTTCAAATCTTGAGTCATCTATTCCACCTCTTCTAATCCTTTAAATGGCACTTTTTTGGTCTCTGAACCTTCAGAAACGATCATCTCAATTCTACTTTCTACTTCTTCTAACTTTTGGGAACAAAATCTAGATAATCCAACACCTTCTTCGTAAAATTTTAATGCTTCGTCAAGAGAAAGATCTCCTTTCTCCAGTTCTTCTACTATTATCTCCAATTTTTCTAAAGCTTTTTCAAAAGTTAGATCTTGCATTAACTTTCATCTCCTTTTCTCACCCTGCCCCAATTACAAGGCTTCATATGTATCTTTCGACATATAAATAACCATTCCCTGCATAAAAATGAACAGAATTCAACTCAAAGCATCTTATTCATCCTTTAGAATCTCTTTAATATTAACTAGTAGCTGACCATCTCTCAAATTAACTTTGAGCCGATCTTCAATCTCCAGATTCTGAACGCTCTTGACAACAGAACCATCAAATTTTTCGGTTAAAGAATAACCCCGGTTCAATACATTCAGTGGACTCAATGACTCCAGTTGTTTGAAATAAGTTCGGCAGCGTTCTCTAGATAAAGAGACCTGATGTTCGATCATCCTGTGTAATCGACGTTCTAAATCATCCACCCTCTGCCACGGTTTTAAAAATACTTCTGTTGGTTGTTGAAAAATCCTGCTCTTTTGAATCTTTTCCAGTTGATCTTTCAACTTATCTATTCTACTTATTAGACATTGTTCTAAGCGCCGCTCTAACCCAGACATGTACTTACTTAATTCATAATAATTAGCTACTGCCAGTTCTGCAGCAGCAGAAGGGGTTGGAGCCCGCAAATCAGCTACAAAATCTGCAATGGTAAAATCTGTCTCATGCCCAACAGCTGAAATAACAGGTATATTAGATTGAAAAATAGCTCTGGCTACTATCTCTTCATTAAAAGCCCACAGGTCTTCAATAGATCCGCCGCCTCTACCAATAATAATCACATCCAACTCCTCTGTCTGTAAGATATTAAGTGCCTGAACCAGACTCAGAGGAGCCTCTACCCCCTGCACAATTGCCGGAGCTATGATAATCTCCACATAAGGAAACCGTCTGGTTATCACTGAAATAATATCTCTAATGGCAGCACCTGTGGGTGATGTAATCACACCGATCCTGCGTGGTAAACGCGGAATTGATTTTTTCCTATCCTGAGCAAAGAGACCTTCCTTTTCTAATCTCTCTTTTAACTGTTCAAAAGCCAGATGAAGAGCACCAATACCATCCGGTTGGAGTGTCTGAACATGAAGTTGATATTCACCCCGATCGGGATAAATTCCCACTCCTCCTGAAGCGATCAGATTCATTCCATTCTCCGGACGGAATTTTAAATATCTAGCCGCACTTCTAAACATAACACACTTAATCTGGGCAGAACGATCTTTTAATGTAAAATATAGATGTCCGGAGGAGTGGCTATAAAAGTTCGAAATCTCTCCCCTAACAGCCACATTCTGAAGTACTGGATCTTTTTCTAAAGTAGTTTTAATATATTCAGTTAATTCACCAATGGTTAAAATTTGTTCTTCTGGCACTGGTTTCACCTCGATTCATTTCATGCATTTATGCATAATCTATGTATACTTCTTCATTTTTAGAGAAAATCCTTTAATAAATATTCTCAACTAACAATTTAAAATCGTATTAACAGCAAGCAGATAATGCCTTAAGTTTAACGATTTTAGAAGGAAATTGGTACCTCTACTGAAGTAAACAATATTTAGTTATTTATCGGTTCACCGATAAAGACTGAGAAATTTTCCTTCTGAAATGTCCTTAAATACACTAAATTAGTTAAGAAAAAACCCCTATCGCCAACAACGATAAGGGTTACTATTTCAGAAATTATTTGCATGCTTCCAGAGTATTTAACAGTAGCATAGCAATTGTCATCGGGCCAACGCCACCAGGAACAGGGGTAACCATACCCGCTTTCTCTTTGACAGATTCAAAATCAACATCTCCAACCAGACGACCATCAGCCAGCCGATTAATCCCTACATCAATCACAACTGCACCTTCTTTAACCATATCAGCAGTAATCATTTGGGGACGACCAACAGCAGCAACCAGAATATCGGCATCCAGACATTCCTTCTGCAAGTCTTGAGTTCGGGAATGACAAATAGTTACTGTAGCATGACGATGGAGCAACAGTAGGGCAACTGGCTTACCAACAATATTACTCCGCCCAACAATAACAGCTTTCTTACCTTTAATCTCTACACCCATCCGGTCTAGTAATTCCACACAACCTCTAGGTGTACAGGCCACAAATCGGGCAGTATCCGTAAAGAGATCACCAACATTTATCGGATGAAAACCATCCACATCTTTGCCTGGATTGATCCGGTCAATAACTTTCTTCTCTTCAATATGTTTTGGAAGAGGTAATTGAACCAGAATACCATGAATCTTCTCATTGGCATTCAGTTGATCAATCATAGTCAGTAATTCTTCTTCAGTGGTCTCAGCTGAAAGTCTATACACTTCAGAATACATTCCTACTTCATGACAGGCTCGCTCTTTGGATCTGACATAAGTCTGCGATGCTGGATCCTCACCGACTAATACTACCGCCAGGCCAGGTTGCTTACCTTGGGCTTTCAGTTCATCAACTTTTACCTTAATCTCATTACGAATATCTCGTGCGATCGCCTTTCCATCAATAATCTTAGCCACTTCTAACTCCTCCTTACAGCATTTATTTTTTGCTGCTCAGATATTTATCAATAGCTCTGGCAGCCTTTTTACCAGCACCCATAGCTTCAATAACTGTAGCAGCACCTGTTACGATGTCGCCACCAGCATATACTCCATCTTTTGTGGTCAATCCATCTTCATCTTTAGTTACTATTGTTCCCCATTTGGTTGTTTCAATGTCTGGTGTACTCTTTGGAATTAGTGGATTAGGTGAGTTCCCAATAGCAATAACTACATTATCAACTTCCATAATCCACTCTGACCCTGCTTTCTCAATTGGACGACGACGTCCAGATTCATCAGGAGCACCTAATTCCATCGCAATACATTTGATAGCAACAACTTCACCTTTATCATCGCCAATGATCTCAATTGGATTATTTAGCAGTTTAAATTGAACCCCTTCCTCTTTGGCATGGTGAACTTCTTCTAAACGGGCTGGCATCTGCTCTTCAGCCCGACGATAAACGATATATGACTCTGCACCTAAACGCAAGGCAGTTCTGGCAGCATCCATAGCCACATTACCACCACCAACAACGACCACACGTTTGCCAACCTGGACTGGGGTCTTATATTCAGGAAAACGATATGCTTTCATCAGATTAACTCTGGTCAAGAACTCATTGGCAGAATACACACCATTCAGATTTTCGCCGGGAATACCCATAAATTTAGGTAATCCTGCACCGGTACCGACAAATACTGCTTCATAGCCATCTGCAAAAAGTTCATCAATAGTCTTAGTTTTACCAACAACATAATTGAGTTTTAGTTCAGCACCTAATTGCCGAATATAATCAACTTCCCGCTTAACAATCTTCTTCGGTAGACGAAATTCAGGAATTCCATAAATAAGCACCCCACCTGGTTCATGAAAAGCTTCAAAGATAGTTACCTTATATCCCATCCGCACCAGGTCAGCTGCTGCTGTCAACCCGGCTGGACCAGCCCCGACTACTGCTACTCTACCTTTAGTTGCTTTAACCGGTTCAGTCTGCATATCACGAGCCATATCCCAATCAGCCACCCAGCGCTCTAAACGACCAATACCAACAGGTTCATTCTTCTTACCGACTACACAATATTGCTCACACTGACTCTCCTGCGGACAGACACGACCACAGATGGCAGGAAGGTTATTTTTAGATTTTAAAATGTTAACAGCTTCACTATAATTCTGCTGCTTAATCTCTCGAATAAATTCAGGAATTGGTACTTCCACTGGACAACCCTGTTTGCACAGAGGATTTTTGCAATCCAGACACCGCTCTGCTTCTGCCAGTGCATCTGCTTCTGTATAACCTAAAGCAACTTCAGTAAAGTTAGTTATTCTCTCCTTAGCATCCTGTTCAGGCATCGGAGTCTTGGTTGGTTTTAATGGCATTTGCAGTCACCTCCCTTTCCACCACAACATTCATGATGTTCCTGTACACGAGCCTCATGCTCACGATAGTAAACTAGACGCCTCATTAAATCATCAAAATCAACCTGATGACCATCAAAGGCAGGTCCATCAACACAGGTAAATTTGGTCTCACCACCAACAATTACCCGGCAGCCACCACACATCCCTGTACCATCAACCATAATAGAGTTTAAACTAACCACACAATGAACATTATATTTTTTAGTTAGTTCAGCACAGGCTTTCATCATTGGTACTGGCCCGATAGCTACAACTTCATCCACATCTTTATGCTTCTCTAACAGCTCTTGTAAAATATCTGTTACAAAACCATGATGACCAAAAGAACCATCATCTGTAGCAATAAATAGTTCATTACTTGCTGCTTTTAATTCATCTATAAGAATTAAAAGTTCCTGAGTTCTGGCACCAGTGATAGTCAACACCTCTGCTCCAGCCTCATGGAAAGCTTTAGCTTTTGGGTATAGTAGAGCAGTTCCGGAACCTCCTCCAACACAAATAACCTTCTTGTAGCCTTCTACTGGTAAGTGCTCACCTAAAGGCCCAACCAGATCCAATAAAGCATCTCCTACTTCTAATCTTCCCAGATGTTTGGTAGTATACCCCACCTCCTGGAAGATCAAAGTAATAGTTCCCTTATTCCGATCAAAATCAGCCACAGTTAATGGAACCCGCTCACCCTTTTCATCGATTCTGAAAATTATAAAATTTCCCGGTAAAACTTTGGCGGCGATTTCGGGAGCTTCTACTTCGATTAATTTCATAGTCGGTGCCAGAACTTCTTTTCTAATGATTTTATACACCTTTTATCCCTCCCACTTATATAAGTTATTTAAAAAAACTCAGACTAGAAATGTCTTAAAGATGCCAAAAACAACCCAACCATAATCAAAATCCTGCCGCGTCTTAAGACTATATACTAATTCGAGTTTTACCCTAGAAAATCCTGCTTAATCTTTAACGAGAATTCAATACATAGATTCTCATCATTCCGAAAATTTTATTTTATCAAATCATAACAGGAATCTATCTCTGCCTGATTAAGTTCAGAAGCTTGTAGAATATCTTCTAAACCATGATAAAATTCTTCATTTACTTCATAATCCATACCTACAAATCTACGTAACACTGTTCTACTAGCCAAAGATTCAGGATGATCTTTAACAAATTGCACGATTTGCTCTATTTTCTCTTCGCGATTAACCATTAAAATCCTCCTTTAGAAATGTAATTTTTTTCACAAATTTTATAACTCCATATCTCATGATATGTTCCTGTTTATTCATTAAGATATCTCCTTTCTCCAACAGTATCTCCCCAGAAGGAGCAAAAAATACAGTGTATCCTTCTTCAAAACAAAAACACGCTTAAGAAGGAAAATAATATTATATCGCGAATAAAAAATCATACATCACTAAGATTAAAGATAAATTAACAGCAAACCATTAATGCCTTAAGTTTAACAAACTCAAAAGGAATTTGTGCCTCCAATAAGACTATTTCTTTAATTATACTCCCACCTATTAAAGACCAGAGATTTACCTTCTGAAAATATCACTAAATACTTCTTTAGGAGTGATCATAATGAAATTATATCGTTTGTTATCGATTGTCATCTTACTACTAAATCGGGAGCGAGTTAGTGCTGCAGAGTTTGCCGAATATTTTGAAGTCTCACAACGAACCATTTATCGGGATATCGAAACCATCTGTCAGGCCGGAATCCCGATTATCGCTTATCAGGGCGTTAATGGCGGCTTTGGAATTATGGATAACTATGTATTGGATAAATATCTGCTGACTCCAGGAGAGATATCATCTATCGTTACTGCTTTAAAAGGCGTCACTGCAACTCTGGAAGATCAACACCTGATGGACGTGATTGAGAAAATCCTCGCGCTAATTCCCGATAAAGATAAAGAAAAACTCCAGAATCAGGAACATATCATCCTGGACTTTCATCCCTGGGGTACCAGTAAAGCAGAAAGAAACAAAGTTAATCAGTTAAAAAGAGCTATAGAATCGATCCAGATTGCTTCTTTTTCCTATACAAACGCTCAGGGCATTAACCTTAACCGCCAGGTAGAACCCATGGTTCTGGTTTTACGAGGTTATTCCTGGTATCTTTTTGGTTATTGTCTGCTCAAAAATGACTATCGTCTCTTCAAATTATCAAGGATGAAAAACTTACAGATAGAAAAGACCAGATTCCAACGCCGCGAAAAAAGCTATGATGAGATCCCCGATAGTTGGGGATCTCGAAAAGACATCTCAATGCTCTTGCGCTTTCATCCCAGGGCCAGAGTCCGTGTTGAAGATTATTTCGGCACTGAAGCACTTCATTATGATGAGGAAGGATATATGACCATTCGGGTTACCTATCCTGAAGATGAGTGGGTATATAGCTTCGTATTGGGATTTGGCAGCGATGTAGAAGTTTTAGAACCCCAACACCTGCGAGATCTACTCCGGGATAGAGCAAAACAGATTTGGGATATGTATCGCAGCGGCTAAAAATTTGATAAATCAGTCTAAAGTTCTCTCGTAATCATATTTATTTTTAAAATATGACATACAGCTGTCAAGTATTCTCCGATATACTAAATATAGAAAAACATTAGGAGGTATCTGCTATGGAAATGCGAATTTGTCAAAGTTGTGCAATGCCAATGAATGAGGATAATTTGTTGGGGAGTAATGCCGATGGTAGCAAAAATCAAGACTATTGTGTTCACTGTTATCAGAATGGACAGTTTATGCATCCCAATGAGTCCATGGAACAGATGATCGAAACCTGTGTACCGTTTATGGTTAAAGAAGGTTGGGATGAGGACAAAGCCAGAACTGAGATGCAGAATTTATTGCCTAAACTAAAGAGATGGCAGTAATCTCAGGGGTAGCCTAATGGACAAAATTATTACACGTTGTGGTTACCGCTGTGATCTGTGTATGGCTTATAAACCAAATATTAAATCCCCTGTAGATCAACAAAGTTTAAGTGATGGATGGTTTAAATATTTCGGTTTTCGTATCCCTGCTGAAGAGATAATTTGTGAAGGGTGTTTGAATGATGGAAAACTCATTGATACCGCCTGCCAGGTGAGACCTTGTGTGATTGAGAAAGGTCATGACCATTGTGGGCAGTGCGAGAATATGTTCTGTGAAAAACTCAAGGAACGAATTGTAGATGTTGAAGAGATGCTGACAAAACACGGTACTATTCCTGCCGAAGATTTTGAAAAGTTTATCAAACCCTATGCTAATAAACTCAGATTGTTAAGTCTCCGTTATGGAGATAAGGATTAATCAATACTGACTTTATTTCAATAAGCGGGGATAAGATTATGTAAGCTGCAACTGCAATAGTTTTGACCCACACAGTACAAAATGACTAACACCACCTGAATAAGTAGAACACACTTATTAGGGTGGTGTTTTTATCTCATATATACCTGAATGTAGCTATTAAAATTGCATTACAACTTGCTGTTATCTTTAGGTATAACGGTTTTCAAAAAAGAGTCATCCCCTTACCGAAGTAAACACTAGTTAGTTATTTCTACTCCACCTATAAAGACCGGTAGATTCCCCCTCTAAAATATCGTTAAACCAAAAAAGCCCAAAGTCTTACGACTTCAGGCAATAGAACAATTTTGATTTTCAAATGTTCATATTAACTAACAATTATGCGACTTACAATTCTTACAATCACCATTACACATCAACTGTTCCTTTAAAGATGTATTACATCGCGGACACCTCAGTTGAATCTGTTTTATCTCCAGACCACAATTAGGACACCGCAAAACAAATTCTTCTTTTTTACTCATAGGATCATCTCCTAAGTTACAGTAATAACAGAGCCATGATTCCTCCTACGCCAAAAGCCAAAATCCAGGAACCGAACCAGATCATCGCAGCTTCTTTCCAGGTTCTTTCTTTAAACAGTACCAGAATGGAAGCAATACATGGCACAAAGAGAGTGATCACTACCAGAGACAGAATGGTCTGGACTGGACTCATGGCAATAGAACTCAGTCCTGCTGCCCCAAAGTCCCGACGAACAATACCCATAATAAAAGCAATAGTCGCTTCTTTAGGCAATTTTAAGAATCCAGTAGTTAGTGGAGCCATAGCAGTAATAATGCTATCCAGAGCACCAGATAGCTGTAACACACTAATCAAAAGTGCACCTAATGCAAATAGTGGGCCAGCCTCTTTGATAAATGCAAAAGATTTAATCCATGTCTTTTGTATAACATTCCCCAATCGTGGTAACCGCAGTGGTGGTAAGTCAATCAATAGATCACTGGATTTACCTGGCAATACTTTGTTTAATACCGTACCAATCAAAACGAATACAATAAAGATTGTGACCAGATATAAAACAAACATCTGCCACCCCAGAGGAGCTATCAATCCACCAATTACCCCCAATTGAGCAGAACATGGAATCGTAAAACCTAAAAGGGCTGTGGCAATAAACTTCTCGCGTTTAGAGCCTAATAAACGAGTAGTAATGGTAGCCATAGTCACACAACCAAAACCCAGAATCAAAGGAATGATCGCCCGTCCATTCAGTCCCAGTTTGGTCAGAACCCGATCAACTAAAGCCGCAACTCTTGGTAGATATCCCGAATCTTCCATCAACGAAAGGGCAAAATAGAAACCTACTACCAATGGGAATAATAATCCCAGTACATAGGTAAAAGTCATAGTCAAAACCCCAAACTCACCAATTAATACCTGCCCCAAAAACGATGCTTCAGGAATAATATTACCAATAATTCCCCTAATAAACGGTTCATATAACTCAACAAATAGGTATCCTTCAGTGAATTCAACCACGGTTTGGGCTACAAAAACTGCAATCAATTTGTAAATTACAAAGAGAGAAATTAAGAGAATAGGTATCCCTGTTAGTGGATTTAACATCCAACGACTTAACTTCATTTTAAATGGTGAATTATCTTTAGTATCCCGAACAACCTGATCTAACAATTGATTAATCCGATAACGCCTTTGAGAATAGATCTGTTCCCGCAATCCCACAGGCAAAATATCGTGTCTGGCGGCCACATTGGGATCGCCTTCCATAATCAGTAAAGCTTCTGCTTTATTATGAATCGAGGTATGCTTACTCATAAATTCTGCCAATTTAGCCTGGAGATCTGGATCTGAGTTACCTCGCCTGGCCTCATTTATCCGATCTTTTACCACATCTAATCCCTGTTTTTTTATCGCAATCGTCGGAATGACAGGAACACCCAGTAATTGACTCAATTCTTCAACATCAATCTCAATTCCCTGATCTTTCGCTTCATCCATCATATTCAGGGCAACAATCATCGGCAGTCCCATATCAATAATCTGCTGAGTCAAAAATAAATCTCGATCCAGATGAACTGCATCTACCACATTGACCACTATGTCAGCAGAAGCAATTATATCTCTGGCAACGGTTTCCTCATCATTAAAAGAAGAGACCCCATAAACACCTGGGGTATCCATAACTACATAATCTTTATATTTACCTGAACTAATATCGATAGTTGTTCCCGGAAAGTTAGACACATCTACATACATTCCCGTAAATGCATTAAAAAAGACCGACTTTCCTGTATTTGGATTACCAGCTAACACCAACTTAGGTGCAGTCACCGATACATTTTTGAGCTTAGCTGATGGGTCATGTGAATGCATAAATTACTACCTCCTTTAGGCTTAATTAGTTACCGTAATATTTTCAGCCAATCGACGACCAATGGCGATCTCTTGAAACCGTTTCTTTATAATCACTGGCCCTGCAGGTATCTTCTCAATACATTCGATCTCTTCCCCTTCAGAAATACCAAATCTAATAGCCTGGGCACGGATAAACTCATCCGGAATGTTGCTAATTTTTACTCTGTTTCCTCTTTTAACCTCAGCTAATGTCATTTATCATCTACCTCCTATTAACAATGCAAGTGAAACTCATTATCACTATAAACTCATTGTATAACCCCAATGCCTGGGGAAGACGAATCTATACTCTCATTTACTTATTTATTTGAGATTGATTATCAATTACAATGTAATTTTATCATATATTCCGAATGATTGCAAGCAAAAATATCTGAAAGCAGAAAACTTTCGACCCGAACAATCTTATTGTAGGCGCATCAAATGCAAATTATTATAAATAAAAATCGTTGAGTGATTATCAACGACTTTTATTTATAACCTATATGACCGCTAAATATTCAAGTCCCGTTCCCCCTGACGAATTCTCTTTAAAGCCTGTTCAGTCCACTTTCGCATTTTGGGATCTGGAATCATCTCCAATTGTTCATGAATTATTCTCTCACCAGTTACTTTGGTTGATGAACCAGCAAAGTCCTCCAAATACTCCTGAAAGGTCAAAAGAGCATTAGGTTGACACAGATTATGAATCTCTCCTGTCTTGGCTAAATGCATAAATCTCTCTCCCGTGCGATCATTACGATAGCAGGATGTGCAGAAACTGGGAAGATACCCCAACTCACAAATTCGGCGAATTACTTCATCTGGTGTACGGTGATCTGGAGTTTTGAACTGAGAGTATCTTTCATGATCGTCCTCTCCCTCCCGATAACCTCCTACGTCAGTACAGGAACCTGCACTCATCTGGGAGACACCTAGAGCGATTAACTCATCTCTATCTTCCGCCCTCTCTCTAGTCGAAAGTATAATTCCAGTGTAAGGTACAGCCAGTCGTAAGATAGCCACTATTCGTTTAAAATCATCATCACTAACTAAATGCGGAATATTCGCCGGATCCACACCACTGGCTGGTCGCCATCGGGGTACTGAGATAGTATGTGGCCCCACCCCTAAAATCTGATCCATATATTCAGCATGTTGTAATAGAGCGACTACTTCAAATTTATAATCATATAACCCAAAAAGAACACCAACTCCCAGATCATCAATACCAGCTGCAAACGCCCGTTCATGAGCAGTTAAATGATAATCATAATCCGATTTAGGACCCCTGGGATGCATTCTGGCAAAGGTCTCGCGATGATATGTCTCTTGAAATAGTTGGTATGTACCTATTCCAGACTCCTTAAGTTTTTGATATTCTTCTCTACCGGTTGCCGCTATATTAACATTCACCCGTCGAATATCTCCTGCCTGATAAATAGTTCTAATAGCATCCACTACTCGATCAATATGGGCATCGACAGGATCTTCTCCAAACTCTACCAATAATCGTTTGTGACCAAAAGATTCGAGAATCCTAACCTGTGCCTTGATCTCTTCGGAAGTAAGGGTCTTACGCTGCAAGCTTTTATTAGATGCCCGAAAACCACAATAGACACAATTGTTCACACATTTATTACTAATATACAATGGGGCAAAAATAACAACTCTTTTTCCATATATCCGATCTTTGACTTCTCTGGCAGCAGAGAAAAGAAGATTCGTTAACTCAGAACCTTTAATTTGTAATAGTACAGCCGCCTCCGCTGAAGTCAGACCATGGGCAGCTCGTCCTTTTTCAATAATCTTCTTGATCTGATCCTCTGGAATATTTTGTGCATCCTGGAGAATATCTGTGATCTTAATTTCATTAATAATTTGGGAATTCATTACTGCTCCCTCCTTTCATATACCTATTGTATGACACTTTTTTGGCAAAATCAACATCTAGTCTTACTATTTCATACTTTTCCAAATATTTTCTTGATAAAAAATCAAGGGTTCACCCAAAAACCCTTGATCGTAGAGATGTTTCAGATCAGACCTCTCTCCCGATTATATTCCCAGAGATAATCTGGTCGCTTTCGAACCTCAGCGTTTAATTGGTTGATCTGATCTCTTGCAGATTGATTAGCTGGCTGATATTTAATCACTTTTTCATAACAATATAATGCACGACCTAGTTCATCAGTGTACATAAAGTGTTCAGCCAGAATAAACCAGGCCTGAACATGTTCTACTTGCTCTTCAACAATCTGTCTGAGCAAGATTTCTGCTTCATCTTCTCTGCCGCTATCTCTAAGTTTGATTGCAGAGATTATCTTGTTGTTGACAAGGTCAGCTTGTAAATCTTTATCTAAACAGGTGGGCATTCCAATTCTGTTATCTTTCTTCTTTCTACGAAAAAAATTAAAAATACCCATTAATTCACCTCCCAATAAACCATCCGCTTCTGTTTCACCTATTTAAGTTTAAAAAATTCAGGAGCTAGTTTATACTCAATAAACTGATTCAGGTGCTTGTCGATTACTTCCTTTAATTTTTCTGCTTTCTCTAATAATTCTTCATTTCCTGGATCATGGTCTAATATCTGTTCTAAACAATAATAAGCACGCCCAGAACGTCCAAGCGACTCTTCTATAATTAATAATAATAACCAGATATCCAGATTATCTACCATCTCCCTGACACCATCCCGGATTAATAACTCTGCCCGTGAGTACTCGCCTTTACCAACTAGCTTTTTACTCATTTTCATCAGGTCTGATCCGCTCAGAGTCAAATTAGATTGGCCAGCATCTGCACTTAACTGTACGAATTTGTCAGTAGATGTAATCTTTTCTGATACCGGAGGTTTTACAACACTTACAGAATCAGCTTCTCTCCTGCCAAAAATATTTTTTAATAAATCACTAATCCCCATATCCTCCCTCCTTTCAACGGACTGATTATTAAATACATATGCACTTTTTACAGAAAAGATGATATCTACACATAACAAAAAATGGTTCCACACAGTAGAACCATTTTTCTTAATTATTATCAGTCGGTAGTAACTTATGTCCATAACGCATTTCCCAGGAAATATCTTCGGAGGATAAGCCAAATCCTACCGATTTACTCACAATAATCGTTTAACCCAAGTAAAGCTACTCCCACAGCATTATCACGGCAATATGTCGGTTCAGCAAAATGCAATCTTCCTCCCACAGCGCGATGTTCTAAACGATAGACCAAACGCTCTCTAATCAAAGAATTAGCAGCTACTCCACCGACTAACAGAATATCTTTTAATCCTGTATCTTGCATAGCTTTACCAAGTACCTTCTCCAGAGAATTAGCTATACAACGAAAGACTCCATAGGCTACCCTTACAGGGGGTTCTCCGGACTGCAAAGCTCTTTTTGCAGCAGAACAAGGTCCCGAAAAACTCATCATATAGTTATCTACAGAACCCGGAAAGACTAACCCCTCAGAGTTATTTCCCTCCTTGACTAATCTTTCTAATGCCATTCCAGCAGGAAATTCTAATCCCAGGGCTACGCCTATTCGATCCACAAACTGACCAGCATGTATGTCGCTTGAACTACCCAGAGTTTCAATTTCAAAACCCCTTGAGAGCGGTTTTACCAGAAGTAAATCTGTAGTTCCACCAGATAGATGGATTGTGAGAAATGATCCTGTAGGAACAAATCCACTGGACCAGAGACCTGCAGCCAGATGGCCTTCCTGATGAGTGGATGTTAATAAAGGAATTCCTAAAGCTGCCGATAGAGTTCTGGCATAACCTGCTCCTACCTTGAATACTGGCATATACGAACCTTCTCTGGGTCGTGGCGTTGCACTGAAACAGATCCCTGTAAGCCATGGACGATATAAATCCAGAGCCTGAGCTAATAACTCCGGCATATTCTGTAAATGCTGAAATACTGCAGCTGATTGTTGAAGACCTCGTTCACCTTGAGCTACATCCAGGATAATCCGCCGATCCAAAAGAAGCTGTTGTTCATCTGAAACAACAGCTACCGATGTGGTATAATTACTCGTATCAATTCCGATAATCACTGTTCCTCACCCTGGACACTATTCCGGGAATGGGAAAGAGCTCCCAAAACTCCATTAACAAATTTACTCGATTTTTCAGTACTGAATTCTTTGGCTAACTCGATGGCTTCGTTAATAACTATACTATCTTTAACATCATCAATATATAACATCTCTGCAAAAGCCATACGAATAATACTCAAATCCACCTTTGGCATCCTTTCTAAACGCCATTCTTTGGAATATAATTCAATTTGAGTATCAATTTTTTCCCGATTATCATAGACTAAAAAAATCAATCTGTGGGTATATGGGGCATTTATTGCATCAGCTTCTCGCTCTTCTAAATTGGCAATAGCTTCATTGGCATCAATCGCACAAAAGTCTATTTCAAATAAAGCCTGCAGTGTCCAGATACGTTGTTGTCTACGTGAAATACGTTCCATTGTCAACCTAGTCCTCCTTGCTCCGTTTAATCATGGGGAGGCAATATTCGGTCTATTAAATCCCGAAAATCCTCATGGTTATCAATCTTTCTACCTATAAAAAAACCAATCAGGCAACACCCAACTATGAAAAATGTTTTTAAAAAACCCACAGTCAAGAGCAGTATACTGATTAAAAAACCAGATAACAGCCCCAGGGTTTTCCCCCGATGTTGATAAAATACTTCCAATATACGTGTCATAACATCATAAAAGCTCAATTCCAGGTCACCTCACTTCTCCCTATCTAACCCTTACAGTCGAACTGGAGCTCTTCTTAACAGTCTCAATCTCATCTACCAACAGCTTGACATCTCCAACATGCAGACCCACCATCGTCAACAGACGTTCTTTAACCTGTTCTCCCACAGTCTGATTTAAGGCAGGAATATGAGCTTCAGAATTAACTGACAATTTTAAATATATATTGAAATTATCATCCCTAATGTCAAATTTCGATTTTACATCTTTGATCCCTGACTGTTCTAGAACTATCTGTTCAACCAGACCTTTAATTGCCACTACCGATATCCTGATTTCTCCCATCTCAGTCTGTTGAACAATATTCTGAACGGCTGGCTTAAAAATAAAAAGTGACTGCAGCAGCCAAATTCCTCCGAAGAAGAGAATAGCAGCTATTAGACCAACCTCCAAATTATTATATATATATTCCGCAATTACCGGTAAATATGTTTCCGGTAACCATCCAAAGGCATATATGCCAATGATAAAAGTTGAAAACAGGAAAATCAGTGTTAAAACAAACAGACTTATCTGATGCAAAATTTTCATAGTATCCCCCTCCCTACTATTTTACACGTGCTGGGAGTTCTTCCTCCGGTTTCTCTTCATTATGGAAACTTACACCCTGTACGTGGACATTCACCTCAACTACGTCCAGCCCGGTCATACTTTCAATAGCTTTTTTTACATTCTCCTGCACTTTCCAGGCTACATCAGGTATGGATACCCCATAATCAATAATCACATAAAGATCTACCGCTGCTTCTTTTTCCCCAACTTCAACTTTAACTCCTTTTGAAAGATTCTTTTTACCTAAAATCTCAGCAATACCCCCTGCGATACCACCACTCATACCTGCTACCCCTTCAATCTCAGTAGCAGCCAGACCAGAAATAATTCCTACAACCTCATTAGCAATCCTAATTTGACCAGTATTTCTCTCATTTGTTGGAACCATAGTGCTTACACCTCCTAAAAATTCTAAAAAAACAGTCTATTGCTGATTAAGAATTCTCCGCTGAATAAAGTTAGTATACACTTCGCCCCTGCGGAAAAAAGCATTACCCAAAACCCGGAGATGGAAAGGAATAGTAGTATTTATCCCATCAATCTGAAATTCTTTTAGAGCACGTTCCATCCTGGATATTGCTTCTTCGCGATCTGCTCCCCAGGCGATCAGCTTACCAACCATAGAATCGTAATATGGTGGAATCTTATAGCCCTGGTAAACAGAACTGTCTAACCTGATACCTGGACCTCCCGGTGTTAAATATCTGGTTACAGTCCCTGGTGAAGGTGTAAAATTCCGGGTTGGATCTTCAGCATTGATTCGACATTCGATCGCAGCACCAGTAAAGTTAATATCATCCTGAACAAGTGCCAGTTCTTCACCTTGAGCTATCATAATCTGTGCTTTGACCAGATCAATTCCGGTAATCATCTCTGTTACTGGATGCTCAACCTGAATCCGCGTATTCATCTCAATAAAATAAAAATTATTCTGAGAATCCAGTAAAAATTCAACCGTGCCTGCATTTACATAATTAACAGCTTTAGCCGCCTTAATTGCCATCTCGCCCATCTCCGCTCTCAGCTCAGGAGTCAGAGCCGGAGATGGTGCTTCTTCAATCATCTTCTGATGTCTTCGCTGCACAGAGCAATCTCTTTCACCAAGATGGATCACATTACCATAAGAATCAGCCAATATCTGAAACTCAATATGCCGGGGTTCAGTCACATATTTTTCCAGATAAACTTCTGCATTGCCAAAAGCAGCTTCAGCCTCTGCACTGGCAGTATCAATGGATTTCAGCAGATCATCCCTATTTTGAGCAATCCTCATACCCCGCCCACCACCACCAGCTGATGCTTTAATCATTACAGGATAACCGATCTCTTCAGCAATCTGAATGGCCTGGTTTCTATCCTGAATACCGCTCTCAGTACCTAGAACCACTGGAACTCCTACATCAATCATCGTCTTTCTGGCTATAGCCTTATCGCCCATTTTCGTAATAATATCAGAATCAGGACCAATAAAGACAAAACCACTCTCCTTACAGACTTCTGCAAAATGAGCATTCTCCGACAGAAAACCATACCCTGGATGAATAGCATCTACTCCAGCAATACTTGCAGCACTAACGATGTTTGGGATATTCAAATAACTCTTTCCAGATTGGATCGGTCCCACACAATATGCTTCATCAGCCTGCTTAACATGTAATCCATCACGATCTCCCTCAGAATAAATAGCTACAGCCTTAATTCCCAATTCATGGCAGGCTCGAATTATTCTTAAAGCAATCTCTCCCCGATTTGCAATCAATATTTTAGTAAACATAAATAATACCTCCAACTAGTCTGCCTTACAATTCTCCTATATTTCCGGGTCGATTAAGAATAAAGTCTGCCCATATTCTACAGGCTGACCATCTTCCACTAATATATCCACCACTTTTCCTGCAAATTCTGCTTCAATCTCATTCATCAATTTCATCGCTTCTATGATACACAGGATTTGCCCTGCTTGAACCAGATCTCCCATTTTGATAAAAGGCTCTACCCCTGGACGGGACGCCCGATAAAAAGTTCCTACCATGGGAGAAGTTAAAGGCTTACCCTGTTTTTCTTCTCCTGCAATTGAAGTTGAAACCGGAGCAGGTTCTGTAATCGTTGTGGATGGCATACTATGTACCTGAGGTGCAGAAGATGGAGTAAATTGATTATGGTCACCCTGAATCTGAACCCTTCCTTTACGCAGTAGGAGTCTCCCATCTTCACCTTCAATCTCCAATTCACCAATATCTGTTTCATTAACCAGTTGGATTAGTTCTTTAATTTCGCTGATCTTCACCTGTTTTCCTCCTTTAAATTATAAATATATACTAAATTATTTTCTTCTCTTTACCATTCCACGATAAATAGCTTTTTATCCCTAATAATAAGTTTTCTCAGGTAATTAGTATCAGGTACTAATTTAGTAATTCGCGATAATTACAGATTTTCCTGCCTTCAACCCTAATGTTCCTTTTTTCAGACAACTCAAGCCGATTGTTTTTGGTTAGTACACAGCCTAAATATAACAAGAGCCACTGTTCCATACTCGTGGTATAATCTTTTATCGATCTACCATAAGTATATTCTAGTGGCTTTTGCTTATTGCACTAAAGTCGCATTAACAGCAAACTACTAACCCTTAAGTTTAACGACTTCAGAAGAAGATTGGGCCTCCACTGAAGTAAATTGGTAATACTTCTACTTAATAGAGGACGGGAGACTTCCCTTCTGAGATGTCGTCAAATACTTTTATTTACTCTTCTGCATATCTGCTTTCCATAATGCTCATATCCTCGTATCGTAAATCCGTTACCCGTATCACAATATCAGCAATCTTGGCTGTCTCAGATTTAGTTAGTCCATTGGATTGTACAATTAGATCAATAGAGTTTTCATGAAGATAAGCAATCGCATCCGCAAAACCAGCAGCTCTAATCAAACTTTCTATCTCCATCTCCTGTTCAATTCTTTTGGTCATGGCTAACATCTCTTCCTGAGCATGCTTTTTGATACTGGGATCGGTATTGGGATTGTTTACCATATCACGATAATTTGTCACCTGTTCACTTCTCGCCTTATCCCGATTAACTCGATATTCTACCAATAGATCCTTGTTGTTATTCTCTTGCTGATCTTTGTTTGCCAGTATATTGGGTGAAATATTGTTATTTAATAATCCCTGTTCTTTTGTAGTATTTTCTACACTCACCTGAGTATCTGTTGGTGCAGATTGCTGAATAGTGTTGAGATTAGATGCAGTAAGTTTATCCATTCTCTCATTATTGACTACGATTGACGCAACTACTCCAATCCAGACCATAAAGACAGCAAACCACACAACTCTTCTTCTGGTCTCCCTTTCCATAATCGTCACCTACCTTTTGTATGGTAAAATACATATTTTATGTAAATCTACTTGCAGTACTGTCTGAACTGCAATAGTTAACTCAGCATTGGTCTTAGGATTCTCTGCGCCTTCAGCTACAACTAATACACCTTTTACTATCGGATACAATTTGGATATTTCAACAGGCTGTTCATTTCCATTGTTATCCCTGACGATTACAATATCCTGAGTTCTGGAAGAATCTTTGATAAAACGGGTTCCCCCCGAACTATCTTCCTCCTCAGTCTCACTCTCAGTCACTGAACTGTTATAACCATACTGAAATTCCCGATCCTTCTCCAGAGTAATCTCTACCTTGACTCTACCCACCCCGTCAATCAATGCGAGTATCTGTCCCATGTTCTGTTCCATCTCTGTTTCCCATGAATTCGGTGCAGATGTAGTGTTAAAAACAGGAGTAGATTCATCGCCAGAAACCGATTGCTGAACAGGTTGACCAGTCGGAACAGTTCGATTACTCCAGAGTATCATCAAAATCCCCAACATAACAACGAAACTGAGATACATCAGAACACTTTGCCGGTTATTTTTTCCATCTTTCTCATCCGGTTTAAAGAAGAATTTCCTGAGTTCATCAAACATAGTCATTCCTCCTATTGAATACTAATCGCCTCTGCTTTAAGATTATAAAAACTCATCACTAATTTTACTGTTTTATCTTTAATCCTCAGAGTTGTTTCAGTCTCAACCTCCTCTTCTGCAGTAAATTGTCGCTCCTTATCTTCTGTTCTACTATTAGTCCTGAAGGTATCAATCTCTGGATTGACTTTTATCTCAACACCTTTTATCTGCTTAGCTTTTGTAGATGCAGTTGTTTTGTGCATCTCCTTAAAAGTATATAGCTTTAAATCCACTGTTTCAATTTTTCCCTGTTGATCAGCTTTAACTCTCACCTGAACATCCTCAATTTCCGGTTGAGTCAAAATTAGAGCTTTTATCTGTTGTTCCAACTGTTTTTGATAGGTCTGAAGTGCCAATTGATGATTCTGCTGCTCTAAACTCTTCCCTGAGTTATGGATAATTTGTTGTTGGCGCCGGTCGGAATAGTCATCAAAAACAGAGAAAACCGTTAAGTTTACATCCAGTATATTCAAAAGAGGATTTAATAAAGTAAGTAATATAAAAAAGCCCATTACAACTTTGACATACTTTCGCATTGCACTATCTGGTAAAAGCATCTCTAAAATATTGGCGAAGATAACGATAGTAATCAGATTTCTTACCCAATCTTTCAATAATTCAATCATGAGATCACCTCAACATCACACTCATATTTGCAATTCCAATAGTTATCGTTATGACAATAAAGAACATAATAGCTACAGTAGTTACAGAGATGAATACCAACATCAAGGCACTACCTAAATTATTTAAACAATCTACTATTACCTGTTCTCCAATAGGCTGAATAATTGCACTGACAAACTTATAAATCCAGACTACAACCAATATTTTAATGATGGGAAATGCTACTGTGATAAAAATAACTAACATCCCGATCAGGCCAATTCCGTTCTGAATTAAAAGTGAACAACCCACCACCAGTTCTAGAGCATCGGCAAACATTCCACCAACAATCGGCACAAAAGCTCCAGTCAGATATTTTGCTGTTCTTAAAGAGAGGCCATCTGCCACTGATACCCCTACCCCCTGAATCAAAATTACTCCAAAAAAGATCACAAAAGATAAACCCAATAAGGTTATTCCAATCTCTTTGATAAAACTACCCAATCTAGATAGTCTGAACTCTTTCGTAAAACTACTCACAACGCTCAGAGCAACAGCCAGAGAAATCAGCGGAAAAACAATAGTCTTAATCACGGAACCAATGGTACTGACGATCAGAAAAATCAATGGCTGAAAAAGCGTAGCTGAGCCCACAGCTCCAATGCTTATCAATAGTGTAAAAAGTGTTGGCAGCAAAGCATGCATAAAATCCACCATAGTTGTAATCGCCTGGCTACCAATTTTTGCAACAATAGTAAAGGAATCCAGGGCAATAATGACCAGAAGTAGATAGACAATCGCACTTGAGAGACTCGCAATCCCTTTACTGACAAATGCATCCTGAAAAATCTTGAGCAGTGATGCAATCACTACCAATACCAAAAGCTGGCCCATTAATTTCATGTTAGCTAAGACTTCTCGAAAAAGAGTTCTCCCAATATTGGAAAAAAATTGTTTCCACTCAAACTTAAAGCCACCTGCAACAAACTCCTTGACCATCTGAATAAAGTTTAACTCTGGTATCAGTTGATCCAACTCGTGGTTCAAATCATCGACAATCTTTTCTATACCTTCTAAGGATAGATTATCTAACTGTTCATTCACAATTGTCTGGGGATCTACCTCTGTCTCCTCTGGATCTGCCAGAGTCGAATCTGTTATAACAAATACCAAACAGATGATAATCAGCATGATCAACAGAAATTTTATTAATTTTTCCATCTTATCCTCACCTTTTTTTAACTTTAAGGAAGAATCCTAATCACCGATTCCATTACTGCTACCATTATTGGAAGAGCAATAACCATAATCAATATCTTAGCCGCAAACTCAATTTTGGATGCTATCACTCCTTCTCCTGCATCCTTACAGATCTGAGCTCCAAATTCAGCAATATAAGCAATGCCAATAATTTTAAAAATTATGGTTATATATGTCAAACTAATATTTGCTTTGGAGGCCAATTGACGTAATACTGTCCCAACTGCAGTAATTTTGTCCATCATCAAGAGAAAGATTAATACTCCGAAGAGAATGGTTAACTGAATAGCCATCTCTGGTTTATGCTGTTTGATGACGATAACCAGAATTGTTGTAACCAGTCCAACTCCTACTATTTGAAATATTTCCATCTTCCATCACCTCAACTATAACCCAAATACTGCTCTTATCTCTCCAAAAAGCTGAGTAATCAACTTAATCACCCAATAAAAAGAGATCAACACAGCACTTAAGGTAACCATCTGAGCAATTTCCTTCTTTTCTGCTTGCTCTAAGACCAGTTTGATTACTGCTACAAAGATTCCCAGACCAGCAAGCTTAAAGATTAGATCAATTTGCACTTTAATCATCCCCTTGTTTTATTGTGACTTAATATAACAAGATGACCAGACCAATTCCAGTTAGAGTGCCTACATAATTCCACATTCGGCTCATCTTTTCACTCTCTTCTCTAGCTTTTTCTTCTAACTGTTCGAGACGCTTTTGAGCAACTTTCAGCTGGCGAATCTGATTCTGATCATCTGAAGAACCTAATCCCTGTCCATACTGTCTTAATACTTCCCAATCTTCAGTCTTTAAACAAAAGTTTCCTCCTGTCTCAGTAATTACTTTTTGCCATGCCTGATCAGCAGTTAACCCCAATTTGGGATGCAGATTTTCATAAAATTGAGAAAAAAACCGTTTATGTGGTTGAGGAGAAATCTGAATCAATCGATTAACTGCCAGTGGTAGCAATGTTTGCCCATAACTAATCTCTGTCTCTAACATATGTAAAGAATTGATAAATTGCTGTAATTCCCGTGCCCTCTGAATATATTGAAAACCCATTAACCTACCACCGATTAAGCCTGAGATTATAATGATCAAACTACCAATCATTTTAACCATAGTTGACTCTCCCCTTTTCTGATAATTGGTATGATCTATTTTTCAAGAGTGATAACTGTGTCAAATTTTCATCATAAATGCCTTCAATTGTTCCAGCCCCTCTATGATCACTCAAAATAACGTACCGGGTAAATATTCTACTTTGTAATAGATCTTGTAAAACCGGTCTTCTGGATAGCTCATCAATATCTCTCCCATGAACAGTCGTAATTAATCTAATACCGGCATTTACAGCTTCGCTAATAGCTACCACATCTGCTGAACTGCCAATCTCATCTGTTGCAATAATTTCTGGAGACATAGAACGAATCAAAAGATATATTCCAGCAGTTTTTGGACAATGATCCAGGACATCAGTTCGCAGTCCAAGATGATGTCTGGGTATCCCCTGGAATGATCCAGCCAATTCAGAACGTTCATCCACCACTCCAATCTTAAAACCAGAAAATCCCTGAAAACCATCACTCAATTTGCTAATTATCTCCCGGAGAAGAGTCGTTTTGCCACACCTGGGGGGTGAAATAATTATGGTATGATGGATATCATGTTGTCCTTTTAAAATAAATGGTAAAATGGGATCTGCACATCCTTTAACTTCCCGGGTAATTCGGATATTGATCCCAGAAAAATCTTTAAGCTGTTTAATCTTCCCCTCTTTAAGCACACCATGTCCAACAAACCCTACCCGGTGTCCTCCGGGAATCGTAATAAAGCCTTGGCGCAATTCTTCATCCAGAGCGTATAAGGAATGGTTACTTAGAAATAGGATAGCTTGCTCTAAATCTTCTCTTCTGACTACCTCTCCTCTCAAAGGATCTGGAGTTAAACCAGATCTTCCCAGAAAAAGATCCGCAGCAGCAAAGTTCAGATTCAATGGTCGATTAACCCGAAGTCGAATCTCCTGTAGTCGTTCTAAGTCCTGGTCACTAAGCATGAGTAGATATTCTCGTAGTCTTGGGGGCAGGAATTTTACAATCTGATCAGCAAGTTTTTGTCGATTCATCATCTTTCCTCCGTGTATCTCTTTATATAAATATCTATTTTACGTGTAATGGTTATATGCAAGTTTTTAAAAAGAAATTTGTGAAAAGAAGAATTTTTCTCAGGAAAGTAGCGGTGAGTCTGAAGCTATGACGTTCAGGACTTAATCAAGGTTAAGATGGGTTAATGAACTGGATAGATCTCCAATTCCATAGGGTAGGAGGTTATACTAAAATTTTATTTAGCTGCCATCAAATAATCATACACACTAATTTTCTGCCTCTACCAGCATAATTAAGAAAACTAAATGTGTCAGGTCTATAAAAGAATGAAATAAGAGAGCAAAAATTATGTTATTATCTTTCTTGCAGATAACAGATGTTATGAAATCATAAAGACCAGATTGATTATCAATCTGGTCTTAAAAATTAAACTATATTCCTTTATACCCGGGTCATATATTCACCTGTACGGGTGTCAACTTTAACTACATCACCTTCATTGATAAAAAGTGGCACCTGAATTACTTTACCGGTCTCTAAAGTAGCAGGTTTGGTCGCACCAGATACTGTGTTACCTTTTACACCGGGTGGTGCTTCTACAATCTTCAATTCCACTGTAACCGGTAATTCAACACCTACAGGATTACCTTTATAGAGTAGAACATTGATCATATCATTTTCTTTCAGATATTCAATATTCTCACCCAGATATTCCTCAGTTAGGGTCATCTGTTCATAAGTCTCGGTGTCCATAAAGATATACAGCTCGTCCTGTTTGTACAAAAACTGCATCTGACGATTATCCAGGTGAGCTTTCTCCACTTTCTCACCAGATTTGAAAGTTTTCTCAATTACATAGCCAGTCTCAATATTTTTCAGTTTAGTACGTACAACAGCCGAACCTCGACCCATCTGAACATGCAAGAAGTCCAGGATTGTATACAATTCATCTTCAAAAACAATTGTGAGACCTTTTTTAAAGCTGTTCGTTGCAATCATATAGATTACCTCCTTTGTTTAATATCTACCGTCATATTATAACAAAAAGTCACCTTAAAGACAATCTATAATATTAACGACTTTGATAAGAAAAGGGTTCATTTCAGTTAGAGTCTCGCATAGAATTAGGTACTCACAAAATATAAACCTCTTTTTTAGTCGTTAAGCCTAAATTACTCCTTATATTACAGTATCTTTAATTCTTTTGTGGCTGAAGTTAAAACACGGCAGCCGTCTCTGGTGATTACGATATCATCTTCAATACGAACTCCACCCCAGTGAGGGATATAAATACCTGGTTCGACTGTAACAATCATCTGTTCACGGAGAATAGAAGTCTCCTTCGGTGAAACCCGGGGATCTTCATGAATTTGTAATCCAACACCATGTCCTAAACCGTGCCCAAAATTGGACCCATATCCCGCTTCGGTAATAATATCTCTGGCAATAGCATCCGCTTCAACCGTAGTCATTCCAGCTTTAATTTGCTCTAACACGGTCTGCTGAGCTTTTTTAACGATTCCATAAACCTCTAGCATTTTTTCTGTTGGCTCACCGACAACTACTGTTCTGGTTATATCCGAATGATATCCCTTATACACAGCACCATAATCCATTTTAACAAATTCACCTGATTGAATAACCCGGTCTGAAGCAATTCCATGAGGTAAAGAAGAGCGTGGGCCAGAAGCTACAATAATATCAAAAGCATTCTTCTCAGAACCATTTATCTTCATAAAATGTTCTAATTCCAGAGATACTTCTAATTCAGTAAGTCCCGGTTTGATGAAAGTCACAATATGCTCAAAAGCTGCATCCGCGATCTCAGCTGCTTTTTTGAGCAGAGCTATCTCACTTTCATCTTTAATAATTCTCAATTCTTCGGTAATACCATCCAATGGAACCATTTCAGTAATATCTTGCAGCTGTCTATGATACAAACGATATTCAAAATAATTCATTCCTTGAGTTTCAAAACCTAACTTCTTAATACCCAACTCAGTAACTATTTCCTTCACGTTTACTGAAATATCTTTGGTCACATCATGAATCTCAAAATCGGGAGCCTGTTCTGCAGCTTGCTCAAGATAGCGAAAATCTGTAATTAGAATATTCCTATCCTTAGAAATGATAGCAATCCCCGCTGACCCTGTAAAACCAGTGATGTAACGACGATTTTCTGCTTTAGTAATCATCATTCCATCAATGCCTTTAGTATCAAATAGTTCTTTTAACCTTTCAACTCTGTGTTTCATTCATGCAACCCCCTTAAAATTATAGTCCTTTTGCTTTAAGTCCCTGGATCGCCAATTTATAACCCAATGGACCTAAACCAGAAATTTGCCCCATTACAACTGGTGCAATCACTGATTTGTGTCGAAATTCTTCCCTGCTGTATATATTAGATAAATGAACTTCAATAGCTGGAAGATTCACACTTACCAATGCATCACGAATCGCTATACTGTAATGGGTATAAGCACCTGGATTAATAATAATCCCGGAATACTTTTCAAAATACGCCTTATGTATCAATTGCACAATCTTGCCTTCCTCATTCTCTTGATGTAGGGTAAGTTCAACCCCTTCTTTTTTTGCCAAATCTTCTAACTCCAGGTTAATCTCTTCTAAAGTCTGTATTCCATAATGTTCTTTCTCCCGAATACCCAGCATGTTCATATTAGGTCCATGAATAACCATATACTTATTTATATTTTTTTGCCATGCAGCTAATGTCATTAGTATCACCTTAACCTTATAAATTCAGTTAGCTAATTCACCAATCAGGATATGGAGAGTACTTAGTCAGCTTAATAATCCAGACTAAGAATCCCGAAAACTGAGATTCTTAGTCTAAGTATTATGAATTCAGCAGTTTGATTTACAATCCAGGATCACCTATTGATCTATCTGAAGATATGGTGTATTGTTTTCTAAATCTGATTGCTGATTAGGCTCTTCAATCTCCGAATTATCAGTCGAATCGCCTGAGTTAGAGTCTTTATTCTCAAATCCATCCCCAGTCGTCTGAGTTGAGTTCTCCGCAGCCTGTCCGGCTGGTTCTAATTCAGATTCTGCTCCCTGAATTTGCATAGCTTCCCAGAGCTGTTTACTCACTTGACTGCTTGTAAAAAGTGAAGGCTGTTTATCATCGGGATAAATAATTCTCGGTGTAATAAAGATAATGATCTCGCTACTCTGTTTCGATCCTTCTTCATGTTTAAATAGTGCTCCCAGAATAGGAATATCTCCAAGAAATGGAACCTTTTCTAGACTCGTTCTATCCTCATCACGAATCAACCCACCGATAACAAATGTCTCTCCATCCCTGATTCTGACAACAGTCTCAACTTCTCGACTTTTAATCAATGGGTAACCCTGGGTCAAATATTCTCCCAACGAACTTATTTGTGGTTTAACATCTAAAGTAATAAATCCATCATCAGTAATTCTGGGGGTAAACTCTAATTGAATCCCCGCATCAATATATTTGATGGTAGTTTTAATCTTACCATCAACTTCTTCTTCAGTGGTAACTGGTATCTTATCTCCAATCAATATTTTAGAGACCTGTCCATCAAGGGTTACCAGACCTGGATTGGCCAGAGTTCTAGCCAGTCCTTCCTGTTTTAAGTATTCAACAAATTCTGGTAGCTCCAGAGCCATATCCACAATAAATCTATCTTCATCAGTAATAAATTTCAATCTGGCAGAATTATCTCCTGCACCTAACTTATCCAAACCTGTTGTTGAAACTTCTTCAACTTGCACTTCAAGAAAAACCTGCGCTACAGGTTGATCTAATCGGTGAATAATCTCGTCAATTTTTTGCAGATCACTGGTCTCTCCTGCTACCACTAACATCCTCGTTCGTTCATCAATTGTAATAGTACTCCCTACTAGTAAGGCTTCCATAATCTCCTTTATTTTATCCAATTGAGCATATTGAATTTTGAAGGTCTCAATAGTTGTTTTGGAAAAATTATCCTGTATCTCAGTAGGTTCAGCGATTAAGAGAGTGTTACCAACCCACTTATAATCCAGATCATTAATCAATGTAATCAGTTCAATAGCTTGATTAAAAGGCACATCCCGTAAATTTAAAGTAATCTCTCCCTGAACAGACTGGTGAGTGATTAGGTTGACCTCTGCTATCTGTGCCAGACTTCGAAACACATCCCGCAGGTCTGCACCTCTAAAATCCATAGTAACAGGGGTATTCCGATCAGCTAAAACTGGTAGAATAGTAACAATTACAATTAGAACGATAATAAATAGTCCGCAAGTAGTCTTAGTTCTCTGTGTCATCCAAAATCACCCCTTCTAAAGTCAAAGTAAAACGCTGATCCCTTTCGTTACTTAAGATAACCTGATTTTGAGTAATCTCTTCAACCTTCCAGTCTTCAATATTTTGACCACTATCAACTATTAAAGGTTGAGAATTATATAATAGAATCGCCTTGCTGGTATCTTGCCGTGAAACAATCCCCTTTAAAACAAAAGGAGGCAAGATTATCTCAGGTTCTACTATCTGAGGTGTTTCCTGCATTGAATCGTCCTGTACTCCTAATTCCTGTAAAAGATCTTCGTAAGTAACATCCTGCTCAATCTCCTCGTCTTCCCGATAGGGAATCACTTCAGACTCAAGAGATGCTGCACCGTCTGTAGAATCTATAGGTTTCGGTTTTGCAGTATTTTCTGCTTTTTTGAAGATATCTTCAAAGGGGTCTCTTAAATTTTGAATATCTAATATTGACAGAAGATTAGCAGATGTGACATCTTCAAAACCACTATCATACTGTTTACCTTGTTGTGGCTGATGATTCTGGTCCCAAATCCCCTGTTGACCGGGAATATTCTTAGAAGAATCCTGTATAACTTCATCTCCAGTAGAATTAACAGTGAGTTTAGGAGTTAGAGAATCTGATTCATCAGCATCCAAAGTCTGGTCAACTGTTATTGCATCTTCTACTGAAGAATTAGATATGAATATAGAGATATCATCATAAAAATACCAGATTAGACTACCGATAACCAGAAGCAGGCCGATAAACAAAACTAGTTTAAATGGAATTTTTAAGTTTATTTTCAATAGCAATCCCCCTCTGCTCTGGTCTTAAATACACTGTTATCTCCAGTAAACACTGAATCTCTCCATAGGTAGAAGTCAGTATAAAAATCAAATCATGATACAAATACTCCTGGCTCACTAAACTAAACATTCTAATAATTTGATCAAATCTACCCGATAAATTAAGAACGATCTTCTGACTAGGGTAGATTTTTTCAAATTTAACCACATCAAATTGACAACTTTTCAGTTTTATACCCGATGTTAACAAAATCTTTTGCAAATGATTTATAAGTTGATATTCTTCGGGTATTGAATATAATCTATTTTCTAAACCACTTAACTTATTCGCTTTTATATCTTTTTCTTCCTTCAATCTATGATAATTTTCCTGCAACTCTTTTTTTTCAAGATATAAATACACCTCTTTAGAAAAGTCTCTTCTTTTCTGAAATAATCTGTACTCGGGAACAAAAAACACAACAATATAAAGAAGATAACAACCCAACAATACTAAAAGCCAACATCTATATCTTTTTTCAGAAAAGGGAACATCCATCATTCTATCTCACCACCCTGATTAACTTGAATGGTAAAATGAAAAAGATCAGCACCCTGAATGTTCTGCAAATAAACATGCTGGATGCCAGAGAGCTGTCTTAACTCTGTAATCCAATGTGTAATCTGCCCATACTCTATACTTTCGCCTTCAATTAATATTTTCCCTCCAGCACTTTTTGTTATTTTCGTTAACTGAATCTTTTCGGGTAAGCAGGAAATTAAACTGGTCATAATAATCGCAGGATCATCTCCTGTAGTTAATTCAGTAAGTTTATCATCTATTATTTCTATTTCTCCTTGCAAGATAGTACAATCTTCTTTTTTAATTTGCTTTGAAAATGAACTGTTCTCTCTATTTGGCAAAGTAAATTGAGCTAAATCTAAAGCTATTTGCCTATTGGCATTATATAGATAAAGGTGAAGGCACAGGGTTAGTAAGAAAAGTATTAGTAACCAGAACACAAATTGAAGATTACTGATTCTTGGTGAATTAAGCAGATTTATCTTTATCATTTAATCACCCCGATCAGGGCCAATCCAAAAACAATAGAGAATTCCTCAAAAAAATCACCCGGAAGCTGACAACATTCAGCTATGAGTGATGACTCTATAGTCAGATACTTCCAATGAAAAGTGGGCATCTTCTGTCTAATAATCTCCAATTCTGCTCTCAAACCGCAAAAGATTCCTTTATTCAACCAGATATGGTGTAAAGATTGATAGTGTTCGAGAGTAGAGATCAATTCAGATATAAACATATCCATATCCTTTGATGGACGTTCACTTCTGGAAAGAGTAATAGTTCTTATGAGTTCAATATCACCATTGTAGATTAAAACCAGATCACAATAATTGGAATTCAAACGAACAAGCACCCCATTATACTTGTCCAGCTCTCCCAAATATTCTACTATATTAACTAGACCAAAGGATTGCAATGATAAAACTTGAACAGCTAGATTCAATCTCCGAAATAATCTGAGATAATTATCCAGAAGTTCTTTACGTATAGCTGTAAACAAGATTTGATACTTATCAACTGATTCTCCTAATATTTGATAACTGTAAATAGCCTCATCAATAGGATAGGGGAGTATAGCCTCCCCTTCACAGTTAACAATCTTTTTCAGTTCATTTTCCGGAACAATTGGAAGTACAATTTTTCGCACAAAAACCTGTATTCCTGGAATTCCCACGACCAGAGGAGTATAATTGAATAATTTCTGGACAAACAAAGGTCGAAGTCGGTCTACCAAAATAGTCAATTCCTGTGGTTTTCCGCTCTCGATTAGATTACCCGGAAGTTGGATTTTATCCCAATGCCCAAGCCTTAGCTGATTCTTCTCTTTTATGATTTCAATAAACAGAATATACCGATCAGTGAATTCCAGTCCAATAGCTTTTTTTCTCAAATAGCCTCACTCCTATTTTTGATGTCTAGGATTACTGGAAACTACTTTAATAGCATTGGTCAGGCAGCGTGAAATATCAGCAGTGTACTGAGTGCTCATCTCATCAATTTTAGAATAAATCTCACCTTGATGACTGGAAACATATCGTGGAGGTAAATTATTTAATGCGTGGGTAATCATCTCCGTTCTACATTGCTTACAAGTACAAATATCAGTTCTATCCTTCAATAGGTCATCAAGCTTTTCAGTTACAACCTGTTCCATGTAATTTTTCAATTGCATTTTTACAGTCCCCCCTTTTTGTCAAAAATATCACTTTTACTGTTTATATTATACTATCTTTTTGTCAGTAAATGCAAATATTTTATTTGATGCGTCTAACAGGAGGAGTTTGTGTCAAATAAGCCTCAACTTTATGATGATACTCCTGATATTTACCGGTAGAATATACAAGAAGGTTATAACCACTCTCAGCTACCTCTAGATGTATCTCCCCATCTCCATTTAAATCTAAGGTATAGCCTTTGGTTCTCCATGTGGGATCTTCGTTCAACCGATACATGATATACTCAATACCTGCCTGTACCAGATAATATGTTTTCATCTCCAGGTAAAGATTATTATTTATTCGGGTTTGCATTAAAAAATGATCTAAGAGAAAGATACCCATAACTAATAGACAGGACATTATTATTAATGTCACTATCAAAACATAACCTCGATCTCCCATCTAATCACTTCCTTATCAATTTCAGGCAATAAATCAACGATTATGGTTTACTTCATTCTGCCTAAAAACCAGCGGAAATGATAGTAGTCAAGGCATATCGACTACCCTTTTTGAGATTAACCAATTCAAGTTGGATCAATCCCGATTTAGTCATCTCAAGATATAACTTATCAACATCTACAGCTAACACAGTTCTACCCCAACTAAGTCCCGGTTTACGAACTGCTCTAATCAAAGAACCAGATGAATTCACATAAAGCCAATACTGATCTGCTGATCCATATTCATAGAATTGGATCTGCGTATATCCTCCAGTTTCCAATTCTAACAAGCTAATGCTAGCTGGATGGGCTTTCTGAAGTTCTCCAGCCATAGATTCAATTCCACTTCTCAGTTGATGAATCACCTCAGACCTTATATTCAAACCGTAAAAAAAGTTAACACTCTCCAGAAAAAAATTAAAAAATCCAATATATAAGACTCCAGTTACACATATCACTAATAATATCTCTAATAAAGTAAATCCCCATGATCCCTTTCCTTTAGGGATGATGCCGAATTGTAACAAGCCGATAACACCTCTCTCGACTTCTAATGTCCACCCAACTTACTTCTCCAGCTAAAATCTTGTACTCGATAACACCGTCAGCATTAATATCTTTGTCTGCGACCTGTAAGGAAAACTCCAGGTCATTAGCTAGATCTTTTGCATAAGAATGCAAAGTGATGAATTCGCCCGTCTCTATGATCTCCATCTCACCTCGTAAAAGTTCCAATGCTTGCAAGGAAGTCTGGAGATCAAAACAGGATTGACTGGTATTTAGAAACAGTTCAGAGATTCCTAAAACACCGATCTGCAAAAGAAGGATTGTAATCAATAGTTCCAGCAAAATAAACCCTCTTTGACCAAAGCTCCAGACCATCTCGCTCACTCCTTTTCAATCCGGATCTTGCCTGAACCTACGGCAACTATCACTCGCCAGAGATTAAAATTATCCTCTAATGTAATAGTGCAGCCAAAAACAGATGTCCCAGCAGGCGTAAAATAAAAAGTATTGTTTAGACCAGATACTGAGCGATTAATACTGATGGATTGAAAATTTTCAAGTATTATCTGGTGATAGATCAGAAGCTCACTGCCAGACAATTGATAAATTTGGTATCCGATGTGCTCAGGGTCTATAGTTAAATATTGATTTACACCTTCCAAAATCGCCCTTCGCTGTGCCAATCTCAGATTATCAACTAATCGTTGAACCTCATCCTGATTGGCAATGCGAAACCGACTAGTAAGATTGAGCCCGGGAATAAATAGAAACAAAATAGATAAAAGAGAGATTACCAATAATAGTTCTAAAAGGGTAAAACCTCTTTTGAGCATTCTACCACCTCAGAATCATTTGAAAATATATATTCAACAATTCGTCCCCATACAATGCAATAATAAATGCTCCCAGAGCTAAAAAGGGTCCATAGGGTATGGCTGTCTTGCGATGTGCATTTTTAAACAGCATCAAGTATAAGCCATAAAAAGAGCCAAATAGTGATCCTACAAATATGGTCAATAGAACACCTTTAACTCCTAAAAATGCACCAACAAAAGCCATCATCTTTATATCTCCACCTCCCATACCACCACGGGTAAGGATAGCTATCAATAGGAACAATCCACTACCAATGACTGCACCTAATAAGGCATCCATAAATGTAATCTGTGGCAAGAATAATGCAGAACCAAGACCAATAACTATTCCAGATAAGTTAATTCCATCTGGAATCAACCGATGTTTAGCATCAATCCCACCGATCACTATTAAACCCGAACTGAATATGAAAAAAAGAAATCCTTGTGTAGTTAAACCAAATTCTTGATATACCAACAAATAGACAATTCCCGTCAATAACTCTACCAGAGGATACTGAAATGAAATCTTTGACTTACAATAGCGGCAATGACCTCCTGATAAAACGAAACTCAAAATTGGTATTAGATCCCAGGGGAGTAATCTTTTCTGACAATGGGGACAACGGGAAGGGGGAAATATTATAGATTGATTTCTCGGAATGCGGTAAATACAAACATTCAAAAAACTTCCAAAAAACAGACCCATAATAAAGACAATGGTTCCAATCATTCTAGCATCATCCTCAATTCTCTAGTTTTATATGGTCTGAGCATTTGGGGTAATATCTCCTGTATAAGTAGCAAAATCTGCTGCGAGACTATCACTAGTAGCATATACATCATTATCTGGATCATAAATTAAATAATCTGTATCACTATTACCATATTCGTAAATATTGGAAGTTCCGGGAATACGACAAGTGCCCTCCTTGATTAATCCTTCGGTAATTAACTCAGATAATTCTGCGGGATATAAACCTTTATCTAGCAAATAGCGTTCAATTCCAGTCTGAAGAGATTTAATATTGCTTTTGGATACAGCAATATTAGCATCTTCTCTAACCCCAATATATTTTGGTAAAGCAATGGTCGCCAAAATACCTATAATCACAATAACTATCAATAACTCAAGTATGGTAAACCCCTTTTGCTCTACTCTATATTTATACATCTTTAATCTATTCTCCTTTCTTTTTTCAAAAGAGTTTGATCAAATCAAACATAGGCAGCATAATCGCAAATACTATCAGACCTACTACTATAGCTAAGGTCATTAATAAAATAGGTTCAAATACAGTCACAAACTTCTCAATCCTACCCCTAGTGTCCTCTTCAAAAATTCCAGCAACTTTAGCCAACATCTTCCCCAACACACCAGCCTCTTCCCCTACTTTGGTCATCTCCAAAAATATCTCCGGGAAAAAATGAGTCATCTGCAAAGATTCGGTTAAACTAACTCCCTGTCTTAGTCTGGTGATTGTCTGTATTAAAAACTGATCTATCAAGACTCCTGCCGAACCTCTAGACAGTTCAATAGCCTGTAATACCTCCAGGCCATTTTCTAATAAAAGACTCAATGTTCGAGCAAGTCTGGCTGTCAGTAACTTTTTTCGAAGGCTTCCCCAGAAAGGAAGTAGATATTGTAATTGATTAAACCAATTCTGTTTATTTAAATATTTCCATATATAAGAGAGAGAAAAGACACATACAGAACAACCGATTAAATAATTTTTAATATAAAGACTTAAATTATAGCTAATTGTCATGAGACAATGTGTAAGCAAAGGCATCTCAGCATTAAGGCTAGAATAAATCTGATGAAAATCTGGAATAATCTTTAAAAACAAAAAACAGATTACTCCCAGAGTAGAAATTAGCAATATGAATGGATATACCAAAAGCTGACTAATCTGTTTTCGAAACTGATCTACCTGATGATAATAAATTCCTAAATCCTCTAACACAACATCCAGGCTATTTGTCATCTCCCCTGCACGAATCAAAGGTGAGAAAAACTGAGGCAAACGTTCCTCATACCTATGGACACCTTGATACAAAGACTGGCCCTGTTCAAGACTTTCTAAAAGATCATAAATAATCTTTTTTAATAGTGGAGACCCTTTCTGATCCCTAAGAATTTTTAAAGCCTGTGGAATAGCTATACCCGCCCGAATTAATGCTGAAAATTGTTTACAGAAAATAGACATCTCAGCATATTTGATGGTCTTTGATAAATTAAATAACCCCTCCCTCGCCAGTAAGATCTGTTTCAATCTCACTGGATATAAATTGTTAGTTCTTAATTGTACAAAACACTCTTCCTTATCAAACCCATAGATCACCCCCTTAATAAGCTCTCCTTGATGATTACGCGCTGAATATTTAAATTTTTTCATATTTAGAAAATGAAACCCCCTTTAGACCTAGACAATTACCCGTAAAACTTCATTAACTGTTGTTAAACCCTTTTCTATCTTAAGAAAAGCATCTTTCATTAGGTCTTTACCTTGAAAAAGGTGGTACCAATTTCGTCTATTCTCCGGTAATTGATCAATAACCGCTTCTCCATTGTGGTTATCAAGAGTCAAGATCTCAAAAATTCCTATTCTCCCCAAATAACCAGTATGATTACATTTAGGACAACCCCTACCTTTAAACGCTGTAGGAGGTAGAGTTCTCTTCTCGGAATACAGCGAAAGTCTCTGAAGTTCCTCGTCTGCCCGTATTCGACAGTCTGGACAAATCCGCCTGACAAGTCTTTGAGCTACTACTCCTAACAGGGACGAACTTATTAGATATAAAGGAATCTTCATATTCGTCAAACGTGAGATAGTACTGACTGCATTATTGGTATGTAATGAACTGAAGACTAAATGACCTGTTAATGCTGCCCGAATTGCAATATTTGCTGTCTCTTCATCACGTATCTCACCAATCATTAAAACATCTGGGTCTTGTCGTAAAAGTGAACGCAGTGCTCTCGCAAAAGTCAAACCTGTTTTCTCATTAACTTGTATCTGATTTATTTGATCAATCTTATATTCAACTGGATCTTCTACAGTGGAAATATTGATGGAAGGAGAAGACAATGTTTTGATGCTGGAAGATAATGTGGTGGATTTCCCACTACCGGTAGGTCCTGTAATCAGGATGATACCATAATTTTTTTGCAACAAATTCATATATAAATTCAAATCTTCTGTTAGAAACCCCAAATCTGTCAGAGATAATATTTGTGAATTTTGATTTAAAATCCTAATAACTGCTTTTTCACCGTAGATGGTTGGAATAATCGACAAACGCAAATCGACATCTCTAGAACCATACTGATAAGCGATAGAACCATCTTGAGGGGTAAAATGCTGCGATATATCCAGGTTAGACATAATTTTCAATCTGGAGAGAAGAGGAGGATGAATTTTGCAAGGAAGTTTGTTTATTACGGCGAGGACTCCATCAATTCGATATCGAACCCGGGTCTTATCTCGAGAAGGCTCGATATGTATATCACTGGCACGAGTTTGGAGAGCTTGATAAATAAGATGATTGACAAGACGTATTATCGGAGCTTGATTAACTTCTGAGTGCATAAGTGCTTCAGAAGTCTGGTCATCTATAATCTCAGTTGTCTCTTCCTCCAACTGTTGGATCATTTGATTAGCTAAATGCAAGTCCACATGATAATAGTGTTCAATCTTCTCAATTATCTGTGAAGACATCGCTAGATTGGGAATCACCACCAATCCAGAGATCATCTGAACTTCATCTAAAGCTAAAACGTTCTTTGGATTGGTGATGGCTATATGAATTCCATTCTCTTGAATCTCCAGGGGGATTAATAAATGACGTCGTGCCAGTTTCTCCGGAATTAGAGCTATCAGATGTGAATCTATCTCCAGCTCATGCAAATCTACCCATGGTACTTGATAAAAAATCGCCTTTGCTCTGATCAAATCTAATTCTGTGATGAGATTCAACTCTAATAGTAGGTCATCTAACGACTTATCTGTGTTTCGGGTTTGCAGTTCTTCTATCTCTTCTAGATCCTTAGACAAGATCAAACCCAACTCTATTAATATATCAGCAAAGGATCGTTTATCCAACAGGCGTCAACTCCTTATTGATTATCCCTATATTTGGTAGAATTCATTAATTGTAAGTGTGCTATTAAAACTTCCTTCTCCACTTCAGAGAGGTTGTAGGTACTCATCGCTTGAATATGATTCATTAGCATTCCATAATGAATCCTCCACTCACGTCCAATCTTGGTACCTGGCAGCTTACCATCACTCAGCATACTGGTAATAGCTTGATAACTCACTGATAGTAAAGAAGCCACTTCTTCGCAGGTAAGCAAATCATCATAATCATAGACCTTAGCTGCACAATACTGATCAATACTATCTTCAATAACTCTTCCAAAAAGACTATCAACTAATTCCTCCCCACATTCACTACAAATCTGATGTGGAATATCTGATAATCTAATAGGAATACCTCGATACATATGCTGAAACTCTTCTAATTTATTCTGCAGCTTTCCTCCACAGAATGGGCATTTTTCCACAGGCACAGTTAAAACCTCCTTCCACTAAATAAAACACGTTATCTCTTTAAGTATAAACCATCTATTTGCTTTTGCCAACCAATCTCTTCCCAGAAATACATTACTGTAATTAAAATAACCGTTCCAGTAGAACCCAGGGCAAAAACTATGGCTAAATCATCATTGTATCTATCCTTACTCTGTAAGGTATATTTGATTCGTAAGTTACCGTAGTGGTCATAAGAACCTTCATGACGAATAATACGCGGTTTTGCAAGTGACGTCTTCAGATCCTGAAATGTGATCGCTCTCTCACTCATCCGTTTACTAAAATGTCGCGTAATGATTAATTCGGTATGTTCCTCCAATTGTTGCTCCACCTTTGAATAATCATTCTCTAAATAGTTCATTTTTCGACCTCCTCTAAAGATTCGGTCTCCATATGTTACATTTTCTCTCTCTACGAATATTATAACATTTTAAATCAGGTTGTCAATACTTATTATGAAATATTTTTAGATATTTTTATTATATTTCCATACTTTACAATGCTGCTATAGTAACGTTAAAAAATAAATAGACTCAGAGGTAAGCCCCCTGAGTCTAGTTGACAATATTTATAAACTATAGTTAATTCCAGTTCTTATTGTTGTAGTAGTATTATCTGAGAATTCTCCGGTTGAACTTTGAATATTCACCCGACCGATAAAATCTAATTGATCATTAATTTCATATTTAACATTACTATACAGATTACTAGATGAGATATATTCACCTGTACTCAAACTATATCCTCCTTTAATCTGAAATTGGTCAAAGTCTTTTTGAGCCTGAATACCAAGATTATCATTGTAATCAGTATTAAAATCATAGTATCCAGAAATAATTACCGATTCCACAGGCTGTACTTCGATCAAATTACTAAATAATACATTGCTACTAGAACCTTTCTGGAATGCACTGATCAGCTTTATTTTGTCATTAATCTGATTACGATATAGCAGAGTCAAAGCATTAGTCATGCCAGTATCTCTCAGAGTAGTGTACAAATATGCCTTTACTGCTTGTTTGTCATCCACTTTATAGTCCACACCATTAGTCAAATGGGTACTCTGATTACTATTATTGAAAGCCAGTTCCAAATTATTGTGCATTACCAAATTATCTCTCAGAACTTTATCCGAATATACACCTAAATTAGAATTAACCTGTTTATTCAGTACAATTAAATCCTCTCTATCAGCATCTACAGCTGCTTTTGCAGATACTTGCCAATCGTCCTGCTCCATTAGTTTCGCCTTTACCGCTCCACCATATTGAAGATAATAAAAATTATCAATATTATCTAAATCGGGAGATACCCAGGAACTGCCAGACAGGTAACTATTAAATTCCATATTGTCATTAAGTCCATAATTTAATTCAATTCCTGAAGTAAAATCATAAGAACCATCACCATGCCTACTGGTAAATAAATCAACAGCTATATCACCTTGATTGTGTCCATATTCCAATGCACTTGTTTCTGCAAAATTATCCCAGTATTCTTCTGCCAAAGTCTTATCTTTAGCACTAACTCCAAAACTCAAACTACAGGCCAATGCTAAAACTAGAATCAAAATTTTCTTTTTCATAAATTATCCCCTTTCATAATTAGTGGTATGACCTTTGCTGCAATGATTAGTACAATAATTGGTGTAACGATTAGTAAAAAGTAAAAGTTAATTTATGACCTCCTTACATTGGTCTGATATTTTAACACTTTATTATCATTCTCTATCACAGATTACTTTTCCTGTAATTATATTTATCCCGAATTATTCATCTAGCTAAAAAACAATAATCTGAGTTCTAGAA
>JAENYK010000022.1 GCA_016841825.1 Halothermothrix sp.
AAAGATAAATTACACTACTACTCCTCGCAAAATGTTAAGTCCGCAAAGCTTGTGAGCATAAGCCTTGCGGACTATTTTTTATTTTTTTGCTTCCGAAAAGAAGAAATACACTAACTATATTATCAAATATGCAGATTTATGTCAACGATATAGCGAACTTTATTTCTATATTTTATTATAATGTTCGTATTTTATCACTGTCTGAATTAGTAAATCAGCTTTAACATTGTCCTGCTTCAGATTTCTACACGACAGCAAATAGTTCGGTAGGTAACAAGGAAATACTATAGTTAAGTAAGAATGATTCCAAATCTGCTTTTTTCAAATATTTGAAAGGATATAGCTGTTTAAATGAAGAAAGAACACATAAGATAAAGAAAACCATACGGCTGATTATTTCGCTGATATGACAAAACTTATCAGTATCAATACTGCTGTTAGAAAGGATTGGGGATATGAGTAAGACATTAGTATTAGCAGAAAAACCCTCTGTTGGAAAAGATTTAGCCAGAGTCCTTAACTGTAACCGGAAGGCGAAAGGCTATTTTGAAGGTGCCAGATATGTGGTAACCTGGGCATTAGGTCATCTGGTCACCCTGGCTGAACCCGAAGTTTATAATGAGCGATACAAATCATGGAAAATCGAAGATTTACCTATCCTGCCATCATATTTAAAGCTTGTGGTTATCAAACAGAGTGGCAAACAATTCAATACTGTCAAACAACAGATGCGCCGTCAGGACATCGGTGAGATTGTCATTGCTACTGATGCCGGACGTGAAGGAGAACTGGTTGCCCGCTGGATTATTGATAAAGTCAATGTGAGAAAACCTCTCAAAAGATTGTGGATTTCTTCCGTAACCGATAAAGCTATCAAAGATGGCTTTAACAGACTACGAAATGGCAAAGATTATGAAAACCTTTATGCCTCTGCTGTTGCCCGGGCTGAAGCTGACTGGTTTGTCGGGATCAATGCCACCAGAGCACTGACCTGTAAACACAATGCCCAATTATCGTGTGGTCGGGTACAAACTCCTACTCTGGCGATCATCGCCGAGCGGGAAAAGGAGATTCAAAACTTCAAACCCCGAACCTTTTACGGTATTACCGCTCAGACCAATGGTTTTAAACTAATCTGGCAGGACAAAAATTCCCGGGATACCAGGTCTTTTAATTCGGAAAAGATCCAAAATATCATTAAATCATTAAACAATAAACATGCCCAGGTAACTAATGTAAATAAAGTTCACAAAAGGTCATACTCTCCACGATTATATGATCTGACTGAACTGCAAAGGGATGCCAATCGAATCTATGGTTTTTCAGCTAAAGAGACCCTTTCGATTATGCAAAGGTTATATGAGCAGCATAAACTGTTGACATACCCGAGAACAGACTCCAGATACATCTCGACAGATATTGTAGACACTCTAAAAGATAGAATCCGGGCCTGTGGCATTGGTCAATATGCTGCACTGGCTGCCAGGCTACTAAAACATCCGCTTAAAACCAACAAATCATTTGTTGATAATGATAAAGTATCAGATCATCATGCGATAATTCCGACAGAAGAATCAGCTGCCAGGAGCTCTTTAACGAACACTGAACAAAAGATCTATGACCTGGTTGTCAAACGTTTTCTGGCTGTTCTCTATCCTCCATTTGAATATGAGCAGATAACTATACAGACAACAATTGGGGGGCAGCAGTTTATAGCCAAAGGCAAGACCGTACTCTCTCCGGGTTGGAAAGAGGTCTATGAGAATAACTACGATGATGAATCAACAGATGATATTTCTGAACAGACTTTACCCAACATACAGAAGGGAGATACCCTGAAGATCTTTAACATCTCCGAGACTACAGGTCAGACCAGACCACCCGCACCTTTTAACGAGGGAACACTCCTTTCTGCAATGGAGAATCCTGCAAAATATATGGCTGATCAGCGCAAAGATTTGATTAAAACTATAGGTGAGACCGGAGGACTTGGTACCGTCGCCACCAGAGCCGATATTATCGAAAAACTCTTTAACAACTTTTTAATCGAAAAGAAGGGAAATGATATTTTTATCACTTCAAAAGGTGAACAACTGCTCGATCTGGTTCCTGAAGGGTTAAAATCCCCTGCCCTGACCGCCCAATGGGAACAGAAATTAAGTTTAATCTCCAAAGGTTCTTTAAGTAAAGACACCTTTATCAAGGAGATGAAAAGCTATGCCAAAATCGTAGTTAATGAGATAAAAGAGAGTGATGAAAAATTTAGACATGATAACCTGACCAAAAATAGATGTCCCGAGTGTGGTAAATATATGCTTGAAGTCAATGGCAAACACGGGAAGATGCTGATCTGTCAGGATAGAGAATGTGGTGAGAGAAAAACTATTGCTAAAAAGACCAATGCCCGCTGCCCTAACTGTCATAAACGTTTAGAATTACGGGGAGAAGGAGAAGGTAAGATCTTTGTCTGCAGCTGTGGATTCCGGGAAAAACTCTCGTCATTTAACGCAAGAAAAAAAGATAAGCACACTAAAGCATCTAAAAAAGAGATTTCTAAATATCTCAAACAGCAAAAAAGGGCAGATGAACCGATCAACACCGCCCTGGCAGATGCCCTCTCCAAACTGAAACTTAAATAAAGTAAAAGAGCCAGCTTTACCAGCCTGGCTCTTTTAAATTGGCTCATATCGATTTCTGCGCCTATCGGCACTGTAAAACAACAAATCTACGCTTTAGCGTATCCAAACACCGGAACAGCAATCTACGTCTGCGAAAAATTTATCTACAAATGGCCTGATCCCGTTCAGGACCCAAACCAATGATGCTAACTTTTACTCCACCGAGTTCCTCAATAAACTCCACATATCTTCTGGCATTTTCGGGTAGGTCAGCATATGCTCGAATCTCCGAGATATCCTCTTTCCAGCCCGGGAGTTCTTCGTAGATTGGCTCCAGATCTCCAATGATATTTTGATTCATTGGGAAGTCTTTTAAAATCTCACCTTTATATTTATATGCAGTACAGATCTTCAATGTGTCTACACCGCTCAAAATATCTAATTTAGTCAGAGCAATCTGAGTCAACCCATTGACCCGAATGCCATGTCTATGGATTGGTCCATCAAACCAGCCACAGCGTCTCGGACGCCCAGTAGTCACACCATATTCATGACCCTTTTCACGCAAAAAACTACCCAATTCGTTATTTAACTCTGTCGGGAATGGGCCTTCACCTACCCGGGTAATATAAGCTTTCGCTACCCCAATTACCTCATCAATTTTGACCGGGCCAATACCACTACCGGTACATACCCCACCAGCGGTTGGATTAGACGAAGTAACATACGGATATGTTCCATAATCAATATCCAAAAGTGTTCCCTGTGCACCTTCAAAAAATACACCTTTACCCGCTTTATTGCACTCATCAATAATGATCGCCGTATTGGTGATATGTTTTGTCAGTTTGGCAATGTATGGACGGTAACTCTCGATTATCTCATCAACGCTCACTGGGTCAGCACCATATATTTTGGTAATCAACAGATTCGTAAAATCCAGATTCAGCATCAGTTTTTTGCGCAAAATCTCTTCATCCAGCAGATCAGACATCCGAATGCCGCGACGTGCCACCTTATCCGTATAAGCGGGGCCAATACCCTTTTTGGTCGTGCCAATCTTATTCGGGCCTTTCCGCTCTTCCTCCAGTTGGTCTAAAAGAAGATGATATGGCATAATGACATGGGCATTCTCACTGATAAATAGATTATCAGTCGAAACACCCCTATTCTCTACCATCTCCATCTCAGAAACCAGGGCGATTGGATTTATGACCACACCGTTACCGATGAGGTTTTTCTTCTCCGAATACAAAATCCCTGAAGGAATCAAATGCAGTTCAAAGCGTTCCTTACCAACAATTACCGTATGACCTGCATTATTGCCTCCACTGAAGCGTGCCACCACGTCAGCTGTCTTAGCTAACATATCGGTAATTCGACCTTTACCTTCATCACCCCACTGGGCTCCTATTACAATCATATTTTTCATGCTATTCCCCCCCTAAACCATTAAACTAAAAGACCAATTCTACTAAAAACTTTATCAATATGAATCAAATAATCTTCATAGTGGAATATTCCATCCAATTCTTCAGGAGTCAAATGGTTCATCACCCGCTTATCCTGAAGTAATAGTTCCTTAAAATCGCACCTCTCTTCCCAGGCACGTAAAGCATTTGACTGAACGTAAGCATATGCTTCTTCTCTGAGTAACCCTTTTTCCACCAGGGCCAGCATCACCTTTTGCGAAAAAACCAGACCCAAAGTTCTCCCCAGATTCTCCCGCATCCGATCTTGATGAACTCCCAGTTCTTTGATAATTGTAGTAAACTTTCTCAGCATATAATATACCAGAGTAGTGCTATCCGGCAAAACCACTCTTTCTGCGGAAGAATGGGTCATATCCCTTTCATGCCAGAGAGCGACGTTCTCAAAACCAACAATCGCATTGGCTCTAACGATCCTGGATAAACCAGACATCTGTTCACTGACAATAGGATTTTTTTTATGGGGCATAGCCGAAGAACCTTTTTGTCCCTTTTTGAATGCTTCTTCCACTTCCAGAATATCTGTCCGCTGCAGGTTTCTAATCTCAGTGGCAAATTTATCAACAGATGAAGCAATATTGGCCAACACACTCAAAAAGAAAGCGTGTCGATCCCGCTGCAGAATCTGGGAACTAACCCGTGCCGGTCTCAGATTCAGACGTTCACAGACCCTTATCTCTACTTCAGGGTCAATATTGGCATAAGTACCCACTGCCCCTGACAATTGACCGACAGCGATCTCCTGCAGAGCAAACTCCATCCGTGCTAACTGTCGTTTAATCTCTTCATACCACACAGCTAGCTTTAATCCAAAAGTTAGCGGTTCTCCGTGAATTCCATGAGTACGCCCAACCATTAACGTATCCTTATGCTCAACTGCTTTGTTTCCTATAGCATCACGTAAGTGTTTCAATTCATCAATTATGAACTCTCCCGCTTCTTTTAACAACAATGAAGTAGCTGTATCTTTAACATCACTGGAGGTTAAACCCAGATGGACATATTTGGATTCCTCACCCAAATTTTCATTGACCGCCTCCAGAAAAGCTAGCATATCATGCCTGGTCCGCTGTTCAATCTGATGAATTCTTTCCACAGTAAATCTGGCATTAGTTCTAATTTTGTTGGCGGCTTCCCGGGGAATCTGGCCCAATTCACTCATCACAGCTGCAGTCTCAATTTCGATCTCCAACCATTTTTGATAAGTATTCTCTTCACTCCAGATTCGGGCCATCTCAGACAAAGTATAGCGTTCAATCATCGGTAATCCCCCCAGTTCTTATATTTCCCCATACTTAAGGATACCCCATAAACATAAAATTAACCTAAATAGATGGGAAGTCTATTCAGGTTAGCAATTACTGCATCTATTATTTCTGTGTACCAATACGTCTTATTCTCTAGTAGATAACTCTAACCTCTTTCTATAGCTGTTAGTGTCCTCCCTGTCAAGACCCGTGTGTAATATTATCAAAAAACTCCTTCCTTGTCAAGAAAACTTCGAATTATTTTTGAAATTTTGTAAAGAATGTTCGTGTGTTCGTAGGACGCTTTGAAAATATTCCTTTAAAAAGAATTAAACAGCTATCAGACATACTGTTTTTTCATCAATTCCAATCCTTCCAACAGTCTGGCGAACTCCTCTAAATTAAGCTGTTGATGGGCATCAGAACGTGCTCTCGCAGGGTTGCAGTGTACTTCTACCATCAAACCATCTGCTCCAGCTGCCAATGATGCTTTAGAGATAGGAATAATAATATCTTTTCTCCCGGTAGAGTGACTGACATCGACAATCACGGGTAGATGAGTCTTCAATTTTAAGATGGGTACTGCTGAGAGATCGAGAGTATTGCGTGTCCAATTCTCAAAGGTTCTGATTCCCCGTTCACAGAGGACAATCTGAGTATTTCCCCTGGCATAGATATATTCAGCGGCCAACACCAATTCCTCCAGAGTTGCTGCAAAGCCGCGCTTTAGAAGAACAGGTTTCTTCACCTGTCCAACTTCCTTAAGCAGCTCAAAGTTCTGCATGTTACGGGTTCCAATCTGAATCATATCTACATAGTCTTCTGCCCATTCCAGATGTTCAGCACTCATCACCTCTGAAACAACTTTCATTCCATTACGTTCAGCTGCCGCTTTCAAAATTCTTAATCCTTCTTTGCCCAACCCCTGAAAACTGTAGGGTGAAGTCCGGGGCTTAAAGGCACCGCCGCGCAATACTGGCACATTCATTTTACTTAACTCTTTCGCTACTTCATCCATCTGCTGCACGCTTTCAACCGCGCAGGGGCCAGCAATGATTACCGGCTCACTGCCTCCAAAAATAACCTCTCCCAGAAGAACCTGAGTATCTTCACATCGGGTCTCCCGACTGACCAGAAGTTGTTTCTCGTTAGCCTTCTCCTGCAGTTCCAGAGAAGCCCTGGCTACCTCTTTAAACAGACGTTCAATGATCTCATCGGAAAACGGTCCGGGATTCTTAGCTACTAACCTGGCATACATGTCCTGTTCCCGCTCAGGGTCATATAAAGGTAGATTGTTCTCTTTTTTAATTCTCCCAACCTCCTGAACAATCTTGGCCCTGCGGCTAAACAACTCCAGAAGTTGATCATTTATCTGATCCAACTCACCACGTAATTCTTTAATTCGCTCTATTGTCATTCTCTGTCCCACCTTTTTGATCTTTTAAAAGAAATTAATTGCTCACTTCTTATTTTAACATTAATATATGGAAAGATGCAACTCTGCTTACCAGGAAGCCATAACTAAAACCTATATCCAACCCCAAATTTTCAGGTATAAGCGAAGTTTCTACCCCAAAAAAGAGGTAGCCTAACCTGAAGAAAGAAATCATAACCAGAGCAATATTTTGTTTATCCAGCGAACAATTTGACGGGAATTTCAAAACAGACTGATCAATCCCGGGAAAGGGATCCAATCACCTAACATTTTCCAGTACACGCTGTCTTGCTATCTCATACAATACTATTGAAGCTGCACAAGATACATTTAAGGATGATGCTACTCCACTAATCGGTATTCTGATCATTGAGTCGGCAATCTCTACATAATTTTTACTCAATCCAATAGTCTCGTTACCAATTAATAGGACAGTCGGTTTTTGAAAATCACAGCCATTAATATAACTCTCACCTCTGGCACTCGTTCCAACTATCTGAATATCTGGATAACTATTTTTCAGGCTCAATACCCAGTGATATACCTCTTTATATGATGATAAACGCAAAATAGGTAGACTAAAGAATGCTCCCACTGAAGAGACGATAGTCTCCGGGTTATAGAGGTCAATCGCGTGACCTGCGATGATCAAACCGTCACACCCAAAAGCATCACAGGAACGAATTAGTGTTCCCAGATTACCTTTATTCGATGGGCGATCAAAAACCAAAATTAAAGGCTTCTCTTTTAACTTGAGGCGTGAAAATTTATCTTCCTTCATTTTTCCAATAGCGATTAATTCTGACGTATCTGTTTTGTCACTCAGTTTTTCCATCAATGCCGGAGTTAGCTCATAAATGCTATCTGCGTGAACATTATTCAGTATATTTCTGGCCCAATCCGATAACCTCTGATCTGAGGAATAAAGAAAAGAGCTAATCTGCCAATTATTTAGAATAGCCTGATTAATATTGTTCACACCTTCAATAAAAAACTCTTTATATTTATATCTTTTGTTCCTATTCCTCTTTATTACTTCAAAATGCTGAAAATCGTTATCTTCCTTAATCACCTTAACCACCGAACTCTCTTGCACACTGAACAACCCCTTTTCGCTAAATGTTGGTCGGATAAATTCTTCCAGCCAGAATCAACCCTTATAAACGTACATCATATCAATTAATAATACCTTCCCTATTATTACCACATAATCGTCCTCTTTTGCCTCTTATTTTACCATTAATCTATCAAAAGATGCAACTTTATTCACTATTAATAATGAACTACCACCCAATTCAGATTTTCTAGATTAAGACTGTCGTTTTTGCCATCGGGAACAAGGTAATTCGCTCTGAATAGAGAAATCCTATAATTATAACTGTAAACGTAATTAATCGACTTTAAAAAGGTGGGGATTAGAGCAATGACCGAACTGGTTGGTTCATCAATTATCTTAAGGCATAACAAACAATTTGTTTTCGAAATCCAGAAAAAGCACAAATGGACGACCACCACTTCAGGTGATTTAAAGATCGGCATCGGCTGTATCGGTGGAGCCATTGAGGAGGGGGAGACTCCATTAACAGCCCTATACCGGGAGGTTCAGGAAGAGATCGCAACTGAGATTGAGATATTTCCTGTCAATAATCCCTTTCTGGTCAGCACAGACTTTCAACTATCTCCTCTTATTCCTGACCCATCTATAGACGATACTCTTTTCTGCTGGCATGGCTATAACCAGGCCAGAATCTGTACATATCTGGGCCAGACCCGGGGAGAACCTTATCCGAACGACCTGGGGGGTATTTTACTGACTGATCCGCAAACCCTGTTCAAAGCCTATACAGAAGGACTTACAGTAAAACAGGCTCGCAAAACAGGATCAGTTATCATCGAAAAAGATCCTATTCCAGAGGAAGCTCTCTTATCACCTGTCGGTACGGCAGAAATCTTGTGCAAAATTAATCAGCTGAATAATTATCAACTTCCCGTCTGGTTTACGACGGTCTAAAGACCGACAATATCACCACTTAAAATAACTATAATCGAAAACTAAGAAAAAACTTAATACTACCTCTCAATTTTGATAATTATGATACAATAAAGTTGATATATTCCCAAACACAAATTTCAGGATGTATCAACTTATCATTTTGTAATCATAATCAAGAGAACTATGGTTTAATTATTTTTCAGAATCTGATATAATTAAATATTGTACAATACCCCTGGGTATATACCGGGGATATTACTTATATAATACTCTATATATTGTCAAATCAACAAAATGACACTGGAGATGATAATTATGTCTCAATCAGAGCAAATAAAAATCTTACGTATTCAGGAACTATGTTTAGACCATACAGGAAATCAATCATTCCAGACCAAACAGTCTGTAGAACTGACCAAAGACATAGTTCAGTCTGGTTTTTTGAAAAACTTACCTGGTAGTATGCTTCCTGTCTATCTTTACATTTTGACGCATGTTGAAGCAAATTTTACTTTGAGCATCACTCCAGAAAAGATGGCAGAACTCTTACCCTATACTCCTCTGGAGATCGAAATGGCTCTAACCATGTTAAAACGCCACAAATTCATTATTTTAGAGGAATCTGATATTGGCTATTCTATAGAACTGGCCATCCCTCCCGGGGTGAGCTCAGAATCTCTCTCTTCTCCATCTGAAATAATGACAACAGTTGAATCTGAAGGTTCCACTGTTTCACGAAATAGTCAGCTTATTGACTACATTTTAAAACAAAAAGCTTTTTCTGAAGAAGACCTGGTCAGGGCTATCTCTTCCATGATGCCTGCCCAGAATCTAAACTATGGTTTTCGTCAGGAAGTAGATTACTGGTTCAAAACCTTTGATAAAGAAGTGATTAAAGAATTAATTCGACGAACTGATGAAGCCTGGCAAAGAGACCCTGAGATGAACTGTCAAGCCTATATGCGGAAGATAGCCAGCGAATGGATTGCAGAACAGATAATTACTTTCTCTGACCTGGAATCATCTGACAAGATCTATCGACAGGTCAAATCCCTATTAGAAGAGTTTGGTATTGAGCGGCAAAAAGAGATGACCCGCACCCATTGGCGAACCGTATACAGTTGGATTAATTCTATATCTGAAGAAGATTTTGCTCTCAGCGTTAATGTGGCCAAATATGCTATTCAACAGGCAATTCTACGTAAAAGTGATGGACGACCTTCGTTAAATTACATTGAAGATAACTTTATAAAACCTTTTAAAGAGAAGAAAATCAAAACTATTGAGGAGGCTCAGACTTTTCTCAGTCAGAGACCTGGAATATCCTCAACAGACAAGAACACAGCTCTGGACAAATCTAATGAGAAGAAGAACAAATGGCAGCTTGGTATTGACTTTACCCGTTTTCGGGAAAATTAACCGTTTATGACAGGAGGAATTACGGATGGGTTTTCAATTTAATAAAGACCTATATGATGAAAAAGTAAGACAAAAGTTTTTAGAGGCCGAGAAGAATCGCGACCTGATTTTTCAAAAATACCCTGAAGTTAAAAAGGTTGACGACTATCTCCAGCGTCTCAAAAAAGAATATCGACTGTTACAAATACAGAATCTATTGAACAAACCAAATCAGAAAACCCCTATCCAATCCCTCTCCTCCTTAGAAGAAGAGATCAAAGCTCTGGGAGAAAAATATCAAAAACTGTTGAAAAAATATCATATCCCGGCAGACTTTAAAGAACCAAAATGGGATTGCCCTCAGTGTATGGATACTGGTCGAATTATGCAGAATGGAATCTCCAGGCCATGTGCCTGTTCATTTAAACATCGACGCCGGATCTTACTTAATCGGTCAGGGTTACCCAAAAGATTAGAAGCTGCCAGCTTTCAAAACCTTAACTTAGAACTCTACTCAACTGATCAGATGACAGATCATCCTCAAATAACAATCAGAGAAAATTCTGAAAAAGTTTTTGATGCAGCCAAACTATTTGCCTATACATTCGAAGAGGGTAAAGATATGCGCGGCCTTTTGATAGAAGGACATGTCGGCAGTGGTAAATCCTATCTTCTGGGATGTATTGCCAATTATCTGGTCGATCGGGACATAGAAGTAAAGTATATCGTTTATAGTGATCTAATTCAAAAGATTAAAGCTACCTTTAACTCTGAAAGTCAGACCACTACCGAAGAAATTTTAGAAGAATTGCTTCAAATTCCTGTACTACTGATCGACGATCTGGGTACAGAACATGTTACCGAATTCACCAGTTCTATACTTTATCAGATAATTGACCGCCGCTATCGAGATGAACATCCCTTTATCGTCACCTCGAACTTCTCCCCCAATGAACTATCCCAGCGGATGGGTCTGATGGGCGAACGAATCTTCCAGAGAATTGTAGAGACCTGCCGTTATTTACAACTGGTTGGTAATGTTCGTGAGAAAATCGCCTTATCCAGACGGGGAGGTGATCAATAATGGCTATCGAAAAATCTGAATTTCCACAGAATCAGAATACACAAAAAAGCGTTGATCTGGATATCCATCGCCAGGAGTTTCAGATTCTCGGCATTGTCTTACAACACCCGGAGAAAATAGATGACATAGCTGATAGCTTACAACCACAGCACTTCTCCAACTCCCGGGCTCAGATGATTTACGAGATGCTCTTACAACAATATCAAACAGACAACCGTCTTTCCAGAACCAAGCTGTATATTCAGTTAAAAAAAGAAGGTATTGTTAATGATCCCGATGAGTTAATCAAAGAATTAACCAGTGGATATATAGCCCTTTCTGAGTTGGAACCGGCGATCAAACTTGTCAAAGCCCATTATCATAAGAACTTGCTCCTGCAGGCTGCCAAAGCTATAGAAAAGACCGTTCTGGAAGAAGATATGAATATTGACGACTATCAGGCCAGGGCACAGGAATTAATTCATCAGGCAACCAACGAGGTTGGAGAGACTACAAAACATATCTACACTATGGACGAAGCCCTTTATCAGGCCTTCACAGCCTATATAGAACGAAAACATGGGGAGATAGATTCAGGGCTTAGAACGGGTTTCATGACTCTGGATAAACTAATGGGAGGCTTTAAAAAGGGACATTTAGTTATTCTGGCAGCTGGTACATCTATGGGTAAGACCTCCCTCGCCCTCAATATCTGCCAAAATGTTTTGAAACGTAACGAACCTGTAGGCATCATTAGCCTCGAGATGGACGCAGTGGAGATTATCGATAGAATGATTATCAGTGAATCCAGTGTCCACGGCTGGAAATACTCTCAGGGTGAGACCAATGAAGAGGAAGACCAACGAATCTCCAAGGCCCTGGACTCGCTGCATAATCTACCTTTAGTTATCTCTGACGAAAGAGGTTTAAACGTTTCACAAATCCGGGCCAGACTACGAAAGATAAAAAATCAATTAGGTGATCTATCATTGATTATAGTGGATTACCTGCAGTTGGTCTCTTTAACAGATGTTAATCAAAATGAGTCCACTGCTAGACAGATTGGTAAAGTAGTTGTCCAATTGCGAAACCTGGCTTCTGAACTGGAGTGTCCTATAATTCTACTATCCCAGATTAGTCGAAGTTTTAGTGCCCGTCAGGACAAGCGTCCCATTCTTTCCGACCTGCGTGACTCAGGCAACATTGAGGAAGTTGCTGACTCTGTTATCTTTCTCTACCGTCATGCCCATACCAGTATCGGAGCCAGAGAAAAAGCCAGAGAAGAAGGAACCGAAAACCATGCTGAAATTATCGTCGCCAAGGCCAGAACAGGTTCAACCGGAGCTGTGACACTCCTCTTTGAGGATGTCTATACACGTTTTGTTGATCCTGAAAACCTCTCATACGAAGGGATGATGCCCAATGGATGAGTCTAAACTAACTCCGGCCAGTTTTTCAATCTATTTTACTGAAGCATATTACTCACTGTATGAAAAGGGTCTAATTACCCCCGATCAATTGGAGAGAATTATTGTTCTTTTAGATATGATGGAATCGTTACCGCCTGAACTATTTCAGGAACGACTCATGCGGATCTTTCCGGAAATCAAAAATGATCTAGAATAAAAAAAGAGCTGTCTCAATTAGCACGCCCCCAATAAAGAAGTATTTGTAAAGCACACGGCATAGTCATTTTGTCTATGCCGTTTTACCTCATTAATATTGAAAATCATTTAATTACTTAATTGAACGATTGTTAAAGAGCGATTCATATAACCTAAAATAGGAAAATCTGTACTAACACTTGCTCCTACCTCATCTCCTGCTGCTAAGGAAGCCTGGACGACAAACGTTGAACTACTTCTATTAGTTATCTTAAAAAAAGTAGTAGTATCGCCAAAAATCGGTGTACCATTGACAGTAATAATCGCATCCAGGTATGGTTGATCTGGATCTGGCTCAACAGTGGCTTCAGCGTTAATAGATATCGTTATTTGATAAATTCCACTTTCTCCAACTACTAATTCATTGCCTGATAGACTAACTGTGATAGTATCGGATAAAGGTCCAACCACACTAAATGGTACGGGTGTGAGTGTTGCCCCAGGTGTTTCCACACTACTTCCCCTTAAAGATCCAAAAGCCAAAACGGCTTGGTCTGTCCCAATTACTGCCAAAGATGCTTTTACCGGGGCAATAGGTGAATAATAAATCGTTGCGTTGCTGTTGTTACTCAACGCTACGGTTACAGGCGCTGTAACAACCTCTATGACACCAACTCCGACCACTTCTCCTGTTTTGATTGGTGAATTACCGATTATGGTATCTTCCTGTGATGAAACCAGCGCAAATCCAGCGCCAATGGTTGATATAGAGGATTGTGTGGCTACCCACCAGTCAAATTCATATCTGCCTGCTTCCTGTATTGTAATAACGCCAGTGGCGCTGTTATAACTAATATTCCCAGAAGAAATCACGGTTGAATCAAAGATGACGTTTGCGTTGGATTCAACGTTCTCCGCCATCAAGCGTTCAACCTGTAATACTATACTCATAAGGATACCTCCTTTTGTTTGATACTTCCTATAAATTATTTTACGTTATCAGGCTGAATTTGTGCATACCGTCTTGGCGAAGGGATTCGGATTGACAGCAGTTGGTAACTTTTCGCAGTGGCTCTGCCCCAGCGCTCCCGGCCTCTCCCAAGAGACAGGAGGGGAAACCTGGCGAGGCTTCTGGGCAAGCCCTTTTGAAAACCCCATTTTGACTGTCACGGCTTTGCTTTGTCCCTCATAATGCAAAAGACAGACTATCAGCTTTATACTGATAGTCTGTCTTTTGTTGTTACATTCCACTTGCCGACTGGCCAATTTGAATCTTCCTCAATACTTCCATATTGAGGGGCAACCTTTAACACAGCCTTTTTTATTAGCCAAGTTTAGCTTTTTCTTTAACAGGTGGCATTATCAGATCAATAATATCCTCTACTCGGTCAACAATAGTAATCTCTATATTACCACAATCCTTTGGTACATCATTCTCATTATCTTTTGGCACAAAGACCTGACTGATACCAGCCTGTCTAGCACCATAGATCTTCTCAAAAACTCCCCCGACAGCTTTAACCTTACCCTGAATGGAGATCTCTCCGGTAATCGCAATATCTTGTCTAATAGGCTTGTTTTCAAGAGCACTGATGATAGCCAGTAGGATAGCAGTACCAGCAGAAGGCCCATCAATCTTCCCTCCACCCACAATATTTACATGAATATCATAGTCGCCAATATCTTTACCTGTCAGTTTACGCACTACGGAGGCTGCATTGAATACAGAATCTTTAGCCATAGAGCCAGCTGTGTCATTAAATCTGAGGCGTCCCTTACCTTTTTCCGATGCCGTAAACGCGATAGCTTCAATCTCGATCACAGAACCCAAATATCCTGCCACTCCCAGACCAAAGATCTTACCCACTTCTCTGGATTGAGACCCTTTAATCGTCACATACGGAGACAGACGACTTATCTGGGCGACCTCATAGATCAATTCTTTACGCAAAATAACCTCATCCTCTGGACTTTCCTCAGCAAATCCAGCACTCTCTGACTCATATAAAGCCATACTATAGGCATCAGCTAATATATTAATTGCCTTACGACCTTCAATAGTGTAAGTGCTAATAATCTCATCAACACCAGGTTCTAACTGTACTTTCAACTTCCCGGCAGCATTATTAACAATTTCTTTAATATCACCCGGAGTCAGAGGTTCAAAAAATACCTCTGCTGAACGGGAACGAAAGGCCGGATTTATTTCAGATGGATCCCGGGTGGTTGCTCCAATCAGCAAAAAGTCCGCCGGAGCACCTTCTTCAAATAGTTTTTTGATATATTGAGGTACGCTTTCATCAGTAGGATCATAATAGGATGATTCAAAATATATCCGCTTATCTTCCAATACTTTTAAAAGTTTGTTCTGCAGCATTGGATCCATCTCACCAATCTCGTCAATAAACAGAACTCCACCATGTGCTTCGGTAACCAGACCCGGTTTTGGCTCAGGTACACCGCCATCTGCCAGATTTTTTTTGGCACCTTGATAGATAGGATCATGCACAGAACCTAACAGTGGATTAGTTACTTCCCGTGGATCCCAACGCAGTGTAGCTCCATCAACCTCAACAAATTTAGCATCTTCATCAAAAGGTGTTCTGGACATTTTTTTAGCTGCTTCTAAAACCAGACGTGCGGCAGTAGTCTTTCCAATTCCTGGAGGGCCGTACAAAATCACATGTTGAGGGAATGGCGAAGCAACTTTGGCCATTAATGCCTTAATCGCTCTCTCCTGACCGATAATCTCGTCTAATTTTCCCGGACGCAGTAACTCCATAGCAGATCGGGTTAGACCACGGTGTTCCAACTTCTCTAACTCAGCATATTTTTTCAGAGTTTGAGGGTTATCTGCCCCTTCAGTCTCCCGGACAATCTGCTTTTTAATCTCCTGAATATACTCATTATGTCTTTCCTGCATCTTTTCGGTAATCTGACGTTCAATCTTATCTTCTACAGTCCTGCGGGCTATAATGTCTGCCAACCCTTCTTCCACTTCCTCTAAAATCCCAGGAATTTCTGCTTCTGTTGGGATCTCATCAATGGTTGGATCTTCAAAAACAATTCTCTGTAAAGCAACAACCCTTTCTGCCAGATCGGTAGACCTCATCATATTTAGTGCTTCTAATTTGCCAGCTTTTAAGACTAATTTATCTGCTCCATATAAATTGGACAGTAAACTGAACAGAGCTGTTACCTGGCGGCGCATCTGGTTAAGCTCCAGTTCCTCCTCACCCATACCGCTTTTTTTGAAAATCCGCTGAATCAAATCTTTCATAATATCCCCCTTCTAGATCAGGCTTCTATCACTCTCACCTTCAGGGTAGCTGTTACATCCCGATGTAATTTGATAGAAACCTGGTGCACTCCTAATTCCTTAATATTCTCTTTCAATTCAATTTTACGTTTATCTACTTTATAACCATTCTTCTTTAGAGCATCTGCTATATCAGCACTAGTTACTGAACCAAATAACCGTCCAGCTTCTCCGGCCTTAACTTTGATCTCCAATGGTTTCTTCTCAAATTTAACTTTTAAGTCTTCAGCAGCCTGCAGCTCCTGATTCGCCTTCTTCTTCTCAACCTCTTTTTTATGTTTCAAATCATTCAGACTGCCCTGAGTAGCTTCTTTTGCCAGACCACGGGGAATCAAATAATTCCGTCCATGACCATCTGCTACGTCCACAACTTGTCCTGCCTTACCTAAGCTCTTAACATCTTTTAACAATATTACCTTCATACTACTATCCCTCCATACAATGATTATATAACATATTTAAACCCTTGACAATATTATTTCATTAACAATTGATACCAACTAAATCTTTTCTTTTTCATGTTTTCTAATCCTTCGCAAATCAATCAAATTATCCACTAAACCTAAAAAACTTATAAATATATTCAAAATCAAAAATGCCACCACGATGATTATATTGCGTATCCAGGAAGGTATCCCCCATTTATCTCCATAATAATCCATCAAAGCAAACCCCTCAATCAATAATACAAATATCATGACAACTGAGAGATTAATACTAATTGGATCCTTTGGCAAGATCACAAAAATTATAAATAAAAAAGATATATAACGGGAAAATCTCCATAATTTAAAAGGTTTAATGTGCTCAATCTGAAATTTTAACTTCTGTAGAAAATAAGCAGATATATAATAATTTAGAATACCATAAATAGACAAGAAACCCGCAATCAATCCGGGTAAAATTAAAATAAACACCTCGACATAAAGGTCTCTATATTCAGCTGCCAACGAATTATCTGTCATGCTCTGTAAAAGATCAAAATTTTGCTGAATACTTTCGCGAAATAAATCGTTGAGCGGAAATCCCAATACTGGAGACAGATAATAAGTAACTAATCCGCAACCTACACACGTAAGGATAGACAAAAGCATAATCCGGTTAGGTCTGATCTTTTCGTGAAAAGCTCCACCCACAACTATCCCTACTAGACCAAACGTAATCAGCGTTAATACCAACCCCATATATCCAATCAGGAACAGGTTCACCACTGCTGTAAGACCAACAGCAAATGTACCAGCTCGATGTCCATGTTTATTGATTACTATAACATAGGGTAGCGGTAAAAAGAGAAACAAAAATAAGAAACCAAAAAACAATGGCAAAACACTCAAACAAATACCTGCAAATCCAGCAAGAAGAATATCTCGAATCTCCTGTGATGAAGTACGTTCTTCCATAATGTCCACCTACCTTTAGAAGTTCTTTCGCTTCTCTAAATGTTCTTGCAATGCACTCAGGTCACCATACCATTCTTCTATTTCATGTTGATCATCAATCAACTCCTGCAGCTTAGAATTCAACTCAGTTTCTACCCTATCGAAAGTAATACCTAATCGTCGAGCCAGAAGATAAGCAGCAATAATCATCCTCACCAGAGCACTGAGGATATTCTTCTCCTGATTAGGAATCATTGCTTTAAAAAGAGATGAAACTCCATCTACTAATTCACACTTTAATAATTCAATTGTCTTAAGACTACGAGTTATATTTAACTTAAGATTACCATTTCGGGTAGGTTTCATCCACATCTCTCCTTTTCACATCAGGCATTAACAACTGACTTTAACACTGATAGATTTCGTTAAAAAATGGAGAAACTCCTGCATCTATTTTGAAAAACATATATTATAAAAATGGAGGCTAATAAAATTAACCTCCATCGCTTTAAGTCTTATTCAGCTGTAAAAGGCAGTAAAGCAATATTTCGTGCTCTCTTAATAGCTCTAGTTAACTGACGTTGATGACGGGCACAGTTACCAGAGATCCGACGAGGCAAAATTTTACCACGCTCAGTAATATATCTTCTAAGACGATTGACGTCTTTGTAATCAATATGCTCTACCTTATCAATACAAAAGGCACAAGACTTTCTACGTCCTTTTCTTCCACCACGCATTTAACTTCCCCTCCTTTGAACTAGAATGGTACATCGATGTCATCACCAAAATTGTCAAAGTTGTCATTACTATCGGAATAACCACTTTGTTTGTTGGAAGAATTATCATTTGAATCTTTAGGCCAATCCAGAAAACGAACATTATCAGCAACAACTTCCGCAACTTTGCGCCTTACACCGTTGCTATCATCATAAGATCGGGTTTGCAGTCGTCCTTCTACAGCAACAAGACGACCTTTGCCCAGATGATTGGCACAAGTTTCTGCTAACTTTCGCCAAACTACTATATCGATAAAGTCAACATCTCTCTCACCACTCTGATTGGTGAATGGACGTTCTACCGCAATCGCAAAGGTTGCTACAGCTATTCCACTTGTTGTGTACCGAAGTTCTGGATCTCTAGCCAGACGACCAATCAAAATAATACGATTTAACATTTGCAAACCCCTCCTTGAAGAATTTCCGCTCAGGTTCCTTAAACTAGTCCTCCAAACGGATAATAATGTACTTCATCAGATTGTCCATAATGCGATAATTCCGCTTTAGTTCTTCAATGGTATCTGCATTGCCGTTAAATTGGATGCAGGAGTAAAAACCAGAACGACGCTTTTTAACTTCATATGCCAGTTTTTTAACTCCCCAATTATCAGTGTTGACGACTTCACCATTGTTAGAAGTAATGATACCCTGGATCTTTTCGATCGTATTGGTAATCTCTGCTTCTTCCAGTTCAGAATTAATGATAATGGTAGTTTCGTACTTTCTCATTACTTTCACCTCCTCCATTCGGCCCTATGGCTCTATATCAATGTATAGAGCATGGATTGTTGTAATAAAGCTACAACATTGGAATTATAACATTTTCAGCCCATATTGTCAAGTCGGCACTTATCCTATCTTAATATCTCTAAAGTGGAAAGATTTATACATTACAGTCGCATTAACAACAAACTGTTAATGTTTGGTTTTACAACTTTAGAAGGAAATTTATGCTTTCACTGAAGTAAACACCATTTAATTACCCATGATTTCCACCTATAGAGGCTGAGAGACTCACCTTATGAAATGGCGTTAAATCTGAATAGACAGACATCCCCATCTACTACCTGATAATCTTTACCCTCAATCCGCAATTTACCCTCTTCTCGCGCTCTGGCGAAGGTATCCAGGCGATCAATCTCAGCAAAATTAATCACCTCTGCCTTGATAAACCCCCGCTGCATATCTGTATGTACTTTTCCTGCTGCCTCGGGTGCTGTGGCACCCTTCTTTACAGTCCAGGCTCGAACTTCATTCTCATTGCCTGTAAAAAAAGTTATCAGATCAAGAATCGCATAACTGGTTTGAATCAACTGAGAGAATCCAGTCTGCTTAATTCCCAGTTCTTCCTGAAAAATAACTGCCTCTTCTACCGGGAGTTCAGCCAGATCTGCTTCTATCTTCGCACTGATAGCCACTGTCGGAAAACCTTCAGCTGCTGCCAACTCCTGGATTTGCCGATAGTATTCATTATTTTGTGGATCTTCTCCCTCTGTAACATTGGCCACATATACTATTAATTTGGCAGTCAGTAAAAACAATTCTGAGACTATTTCCTCCTCTAAAGCATCCAGTGTGAGCTGATTAATCAGCTTACCTTGATTCAACTCTTTGGCTAACCTTTGCAATCTCTTGAACTCTTCTTGATAAGCAGGATCACCGGTCTTTAGCATTCGTTCAGTCTTGTCTGCTCTTTTCTCCACAGTAGCCAGATCAGCCAGACATAACTCTGTTTTGATGATCTCAATATCTCGAATAGGATCTAACTCTGTCTCTACATGAGTGATATCAGAATCGACAAAACATCTGACAATTTGAGCAATAGCATCTACCTCTCTAATATGAGCCAGAAACTGATTACCCAATCCTTCACCCCTACTGGCCCCTTTTACTAATCCAGCTATATCCACAAATTCGATGGTAGTTGGAGTTAATTTTTTCGGTTTATAGATCTCACCTAATCGCTCTAAACGGTAGTCAGGTACTGAAACTACTCCTATATTAGGGTCAATAGTGCAAAAAGGATAATTCTCTGCGCTAACCCCAGCACGAGTTAAGGCATTAAATAAGGTGGATTTACCTACGTTAGGCAGCCCAACTAGACCTATACGTACTCCCATCTAATTCACCTCCTACTTTTCATCTGAATCCATTTTTCGCTGTATAATCTTCTTTACTGAACTTTCAAACTTCCTCCTGGGCAGCATGACCACCCGATCACACCCCAGACAGCGAATTCGAATATCCATTCCCACACGAATAATCTCCCACTGATCACTACCACAGGGATGATTTTTTTTGGTCTGCACAATATCACCCAAATATAATTCCATACTCACACCTCCAGATTGATTTTAACTCTGGGGAGCTATCCCATTCATCTCTCATCAGTTTGATTTATAAACAAATTCTCATCTTCAGCAGTCTGAGGTCCTATAAAGAGAACCCTTTTGGGATAAGGAATCTCAATATCATGAGCATCAAACTCTTTTTTAATTCGATGTTTTAACCGTCTCTCCACATCCCATTGTTCCATTGGAATTACCCGGGCCAGTATCCGAATAGATACCGCATAATCACCCAAATCCTGAACTCCTAAAACTTTCGGACCTTCCACCACTTTCTCATTCTCTGCTGCAAAAGCTTTACAGATATCTTCCAGAATAGCAATTACCTTATCTATATCTTCTTCATAGGCAACTCCCACATCAAACATCACCCGCATACTTTCAGTAGTAACAAAGTTCGTTACCACATTAATCTCACCATTGGGAATGATATGAACCTGTCCAGCAAAACTCTTAATCCTGGTCGACCTCAAACCGACCTCCTGCACAATTCCTTCCAAATCCCCAATTCTAACGTGATCCCCTACACTAAATTGATGTTCAAAAAGAATAAAAAAACCTATTATCACATCTTTGACCAGACCCTGTGCACCAAAACCTATAGCTAGTCCGAAGATTCCTGCACCGGCCAAAAGTGAAGTTACCGGAAACTCAAAAGTTTCCAAAATCATGGTACCTGCCACAAAATATATTACATAATAAGAGACACTTACAGTCAAAGATTTTAGAGTTTGAACTCTGCGAGGATTATAGTTAATACCTTTGATTGGTGACTCTCTAAAAATCTGTTCCACAAAAAATTTAATAAACCGCATAACCAGTCTGGTAATTAGCAGTATTAGAAAAACCCGAATTACTATCAATAGATATCCACTAAGTCGTTCTGGCGAAAGATATTCGATAAGATTCCCTTTAAACTCTATCCAAATTTGTTCAAACACAAATAATACTCCTCCTAGCCTTTTAATGTATTTAAGATCCACAAAACTAAAGCAATACCTGCCAGTATCAATACAATCAGACAACCACGATTTTTGCTATTTGCAGCTCGCTGTACCGAGAAAGTACCCGCTTTTTGAGCTTTTTTCATATGTTTCACAGCTTCGGTAAGTCTACCTGATTTTTTAAAGATATAAGCCAGATTATTATGAGCGGGGCCATAGTTTGGATCAAGAGCCAACACTCTTCTAAACATCATCTCAGCTTTGTTAACATTGCCGTCTTCTAGTTCTAAACTTGCCATATTAGACAAGCTAGGGATATGATCTTTGTTAATATCAAGACATCTCTGAAAATACTCTCTGGCCTGTTCCTTATCCTGTCTATAAATATGAATCACACCCATTTTATTTAGAGTGTCCAATTCTTCAGGTTCAACAGCCAAAATCTGCTGAAAATGTTCTTCCGCTTCATCTAATTTACCCACTTCTAAGGCACCATTACCCTGTTTGTATAACTCCTGTTTTTCATCAAAAGACATAGACATTTTACTTCACCCCTCTATTTATTTAGTATATCCCTTCCTGGCATTTTCAAAGCCTACCACTAGTTTAACTTCCATCTTTCCCTGGTTAAACAATAATACTTATTTCTTCTTGATAACCGTAACTTTTTCCTGCTGCTATCCACGGGTTTTATTTTATAATTAAAACATTGCTAATAATCTATATAGTTGTGTCGAAATTTCCTGGATTTCCAGCAATAAATACATTTATCAACACAGAACAACAAGCAGCAGCAACTATTCTGTCGAAACCAATTCTCATCAACTAATCATTAGAACAATCCCATTAACTCAAATAAAATTCATAACCTGCAGAATAATTGGTAAGATTATTAACTTAACCAAAGACCCCCATCCCATGCTCCAAATCTTCCCTGACTACATCAGTAATTAAATAAAACTATCTACGTTTCCAACTTTGATCGTAAAACAAAGCCCGGACTGACTGATTATATTCCTGATAATCTAATGATAGTAAACTTTCTTCTGTTATATAGACAGGTCTAAAGATGTAAAAAGGAAATATCACCTTTATAGTTAGGCAATATTTCCCGGGAAATTCCTGATATCAATCTTTCACTTCTTCTGATAAAACCGATTTATCCAATCGTTTTGTTGAATAACCATTTGTAGCAAAAGTTATCTGCTCTTTCACCTTTCTACCATGATAATTAGCCCTGTTGAATTTACTCCCAATTATAAAATCCAGTTCATTTAGATTCCAGTTACATAATTTTCTATAAAAATAAATCAAAATTCATCATTTTGCTACATATATCACGTTTTTATCGACAATAATTCAAACATCTTTTTATTCTCCCATAAAATTACCTAATAAGACAACCATTTATCTAACATTTTGCTTTCTCCAACCCAACCACATCATCACCAATACCACTAAAGTAACTCCTCCATAGATTGGGTACAAAAAACTAACCAGGTTAGCAAAACCAAATCTCGTCAAAGGTAAAACCACTATCACCGTTAGCATAGTGCTATTATAATAGCTCATATTAAAAAGTGGGATCACTCTTTGCACAAAAGCATACACATGAGCTACAGCTGTAGTTATCATTGCAAACCATAAACCAATCATATAGGTCAGATGTAGAGTAGTTGAACCGGAGATATCTGCAATTCTTAACATTGGCATCTCTCTTCCCACAATCTCATTATAGTTACAATACATAGCTGTACCCATCAGCAATAGAATTACGGTTAGCAATCCTCCACCTACAATGCCGCCCCAGACCAGAGTATTCTTACGTTTCTCTTCTGTTCCGATCACACTCAGAATCGCTAAAGACATAAACACATTAAAGGAGACATACATCATCGCACTACAATACCATGGAAGCAGGCCAGAACTCTCCTGAACAAAATCCAATCCTGGCGAATTAAATTGCAGACTACCAAGACTACTATAAATAATCACCAATGTTAAAAAGGGAATCAACAGACTATTAAAAATCAATATCCCCTTAACACCAGTAAAGATAGTCATCATTACTACAATTAAGGTTATCAAGACTCCCAGATTATAGTTAATTCCCAGAGCCTGTTCAAATATTGTCCCACTTCCGGCTAACATTACTGAAATACTACCTAAAATAAATAATACATAAATCAGATCAATAACAATTCCTTTACCTTTACCTAAAAGTTTATAGAAAATCTGATGATAATTTTCTACTCTCAATCTTCTGGCCAATTGTAAAAAAATTACTCCCCCCAGGATAAATAATCCTCCAGCCAGAAAAATACCCCCTACCCCTGCCTTACCATAGCGTACGAAAAACTGAAAAATTTCCTGGCCTGATGCAAAACCAGCACCAATCACCGCTCCTACATATGTAAAACCGATTTTGCATATATTTAAAATTGGAAAATTGTTTTTATTCAATGTATTCAACTCCCCTTTTTTTCATACACTATCAATATATGAAAAATCACTTCTGGATAGGTCAGGGAAAATTTTACAGTGAACTCGTTCAGCTAAAGCTGAACCTTGGGGCTTCAGATGGGGATTCAACCCCACCTAAAGTAGAACAAGGCAGCTCCCCCTTCTGAAAGTGGGAGTCATAGAACCTAAGATATAAAATAGTTTTTTGTTACATATAATTTACTATAAATATGGTATTGGAGGGCAGCATATGAAACTTAAGTCCGGAATAGATGTAGAAACTAGAATCCCCATGGATTCTCCCTTTGCACAGATCAAACTCAAAGATTCAATCATTCACTTCCTTTTCAAGTACCAACCAGAAATCTCCGATCCGACAGTTATTCTTTGCATCGGCACTGACCGTTCAACAGGAGATGCTTTAGGACCGTTAGTCGGCACTAACCTGGTTCAATATCAATCGCCATATATTAGAGTATTTGGTACCCTTGAGGAACCAGTTCATGCCATAAATTTAGATGAAACTCTTTTTCAAATTCAAAATACTTACCATTCACCATTCATTATAGCCATCGATGCTGGATTGGGTAAACATAGTAGTGTTGGCATGATCGATATTAAAGATGGTCCCCTGAAACCTGGTACTGGAGTAAATAAAGAGTTAACACCTGTAGGAAATATGCACCTGACTGGACTAGTAAACATAGGTGGGTATATGGAATATTTTGTCCTACAAAGTACCCGGTTGAATCTTGTAATGAAAATGGCAAACATTATCTCATATAGCATCAACACTGGAATTCGTGAATTCTTTCAACAAAAAGCACAGGCTGAATAGTTCTCAAATTGATATTTCCTATCTCGTATAAAATTTCCCTGAAATACAAAAAAGCGTACACACTTAGTACGCTTTTTTGCTTTAATTTAGTCTTTGCTAGACATTTCTAAATCTCATTTCTGGCTATTTAAAAGGACTTACTACCCCTTGCTCAGTCTCCTTTCTAATTCATTTAAAACTTCCCTGGTATCCAGACCTCGTGCCTCGATTACAGGAGCCGGAGTTTGAGTATCTTGCATCCCCATCACGTTATCACTCATCCCACTAACAACAACTGCATCAGGATTTTGGCTAATAGCATTCATACTCAGTACCTCATAACCCTGTTGTTGTAAAGCAGATTTAATATTTCCTAAATCATCTTCGACTACAATCCTTCTTTTTCTCACAGTTTTCCCTCCTTATAGTTTCTATTCCTATTGTATCACCAATAGAACAAACTATTCACTCATCAAAATTTAAGAAACCAGAGGAGGTATTTTTTATGGTATCAGTACTGACAGTGCCTGTGATTTAAGTTCAAAACCCATAGGCAGAGTTCCTTTTAGTTCGCCGTCTGCCTGAATTAGAACCTTTTCCGGGGAATGAAGATATACCTTTTTTCCGTGATATACTCTTACCGCTGGATGCTTTATATGATTACCTTTAAAGATTGTCGGCAGAACTTTCAATACCTCCAATTTATCTACATCTTCAACCACAACAATTTCAAACTGACCATCATCAATCTCCGCACCCGGGGCAATCATCATACCCCCACCATAATATTTACCATTAGCGATAGCTACCAGAATATACTTTCCTTCCAAAATAAGGTCATCAATCTGAATCCTCATCTGTGGACTTTTATATTGAAATAATACTTTTAATACCCCATATAGATAGGCCGCAGTTCCCTTTAACCATTTCACATTATGATTAACCTCATAAGCTATCGCTCCATCAAAGCCAACTCCAACCACATTAATAAAATAATCTCCGTTCACTCTTCCCATATCTATTATTTGAACATTAGCTTTTTGCAGTACTTCCACTGCCGCCGATATATTTTGCGGAATATTCAGAGTACGGACCAGATCATTACCTGTTCCGGCAGCAATAATTCCCAGATAGATTTTATGTCCCATATCTTCCTGAATAATTCCCTTAATTACTTCGTTAATCGTACCATCTCCTCCAACAGCAACCAGAATATCAAAACCCTTCTCTATACCTTCTTTTGCCAGAAAAACACCATCCCCGGGAGCCCTTGTAAAAGCTACCTCATAATCCAAACCAACCTGTTCAACCTCTTCTTTTATTAACCTCCATTTTTCTTTACATTCTCCCCGCCCGGCAATAGGATTGACTATGAAAAAATATCTCATCAGTGTAACCCCCTCAAAGTAAAAAGAAACTCAGCCTGCAGGCTGAGCTCCTCATTCTCCAGTTTATTAATTTTTAGCTGGGTTATCTTCTTTTTCCTCTTTAGTAGCTGCAGCTGTGGGAATCTCGTTACCTTTACGAGATTCACTCTTACCTTTAAAGATAGCACCATCTTCAATTACTAAAGTAGCGATTTTAATATCACCAATTAAACTACCGGTTGGAACAATCTCCAGTTTCTCTTTAGCATCAACGTCACCTCTTATGTCACCTGCTATAATGACATTTCGACCTTTAACATTTGCCAGAATCTGGCCACCTTGACCGACAAATACATCTCCGGCAGCCACAACTTCCCCACCTTCAATTTTTCCTTCAATTCGAATAGAGCCTTTACAGTACAAATCACCGTTTATGGAAGTACCTTTACCGATAATTGTCTCAACTCTTATCGGACTTTCCACAGTTTTGTTCTTTTTACCAAACATCTATCTTCCCCCTGTCATTTAATTTTTGATATAACTTCTCGGATTTTTCGGAACACCATTCACCCTGACTTCATAATGTAAGTGGGGACCGGTACTCTTACCTGAATTCCCAGAATATGCAATCACATCTCCGCGTTTAACATATTGACCACTCTGAACAGCCAATTTACTGTTATGTGCATATCTGGTCTGATAACCATAACCATGATCTATAAAGACAACACGTCCATAACTACCCATCCAATCAGCATAAGTTACCTTTCCATCCGCTGTTGCTATAACTGGTGTACCATACCAGATACCTATATCCAAACCTTCATGAAAAGTGTTTTGAGATGTTACAGGATCTTTTCGAAAACCATATTCAGATGAGATATAACCCTTACCATCATCATCTAAAGGCCAACCAGTAGGTGTAGCTGCTTTCAAAGCATTATAATCTTCCACTTCACCTTCCAAATCAACCAATATTTCATCCTGTAATGGAAGTTCCACTCTGAGCATCCTTAACTCTTCTCTAATTTGAGACAACAGGTCAAATGCATTGGTATTTAGATATTCACCACCACCACCAAGGGGATTAACACTTTCGCCATCCAATAATCTGTAATTAAAAAGAATCAGATCTTTGACCTTCTCATTACTGGCAACAGTCTGTTCATCAGAGATTAATGCTTCAATATTCTCGCCCTTTTTCTCCAATTCTAAAAGGACTTTACGCATAGCATCTGTCTCCTTAGCGACCTGAGCCAATCCTGCTTTTAAACTGATATTCTCTGTTTGGACAATAGTCAATTCATCAATCTTAGCATTAGCTGTTTGATTTTGGTCCAGAGATCCTTTATACAAGTATGTAACTATACTCATATATCCAATTAGGCAGAGAAATAGTAATAGAATAATAAATCTAGGTAATCGAAAACTGCGCATTCGACCCCTGGAATGGGGAACGAAACTTAAAGTGATCCTTTCAAACAGATAATTTTTCAGGCGTCTTTTTATTTTTCTTGCTCTCACTACTGACACCTCTCTATTAATTAGATTAGGTACGCTTTTTGCGTATTTTTAACTATTGTGTAATTATTCTATACAATTAAAAAGAATTCCTGCATATCAACATTATAAGATTATTTGATTTAGGCAAAAAGTCCTAATTTCCATCTTTTTCAGCTATCGCCCGCTTGATAGCCTCTCCCTCTTCATCAGATAACTGATATGAAGAGTGACCATTTACAATAGGCTTTCCATAGAATCTACAATTTTCCCGATTATATAAACTGCTGATGACAACCCCATTATTATCACGATCCAGGAGAGCTATCGCAAAACTCTGATCTCCTCCAACTTCGGAAAAAGGATTAAATCTAATCACTCCTACTTTGCTAAGACAACGCTGTAGAATGAGATTAATCTCCTCCTGGTTTATTAGAATTTTCCCCTGAGTCGATTTAACCTCTTCTACATCAGTATAGTACTGATTGATAATTGTCTCAATATTCATCCCATCTTGATTATGGGTTACTAGTTTAAGTTTCTTTTTTAAACCAAAAATCATTATCAAGTTTATTAACAGAAGTAAAAAAAGAACCATTACTATTACTGCTAGCAAGAAAAATGCCTGATCAGTTGATAGTTTTTCTAAAAAAACTTGCATCAGTCTTCCTCCTTAGACTCTGCAGTATAATCATACCTGCAAATTTTATTTTATTAAAATAATATAATTGGTATATATATCTCTGAAATAACTACAGGATTTTATTATCATATTATTATCTATATAAGCCCGTCAATCAATTATCGCCTATCAAACAACTTTACTCTATATAGTTTAATTTTAAAATATTTATACCTTATATTTTCCACATTATCCACATTTATCTGTGGATAAACGAATGTATGTTCCGTGAATATATGTTCGATTTCTCCACAGACTGTGGATTAAATGTGGATTACTTTCAGGATATTTCCATTCTCTCTCTGGAAAACTATCTCCTTGATCTCCTGATTCAAATTTACAAGGTATTTTCTTGTCGGATAAGTTATCACCATAGTAACAAACCCTTTTGGATCAGGATCTTTAAACATAACTACCGCTTTCAATACAGTATCTTCCAGAATTACTTCCTTTAATTTTATATCATAACCACCGGTTCGACATTCCCCCCTTGCCAGTATCAGATTCCACTGCCCATCTTCTTTCACACACTGATAATCTTCCATTTTCAGATTTTGAAGATCTTTTATCTCAGTGAACTCGATACTTTTCATCTATTTCACCTCCTTAACAGATTATCTGTATAATAACTTACTTTAATCTCCCTCTGCCCTTTACTTTCCAGATCTCAGCCACCTCTTCATTTCTTATCAAATAAACTTCATCAAATAGATTAATTACTGGACAAGCATGATTGGGAATAATCTCAATCTTATCTCCAATCTGTAAAGGACTATCCGGCGAAACTTTAAGAATACCATGTTCTTCCGAAAGTCTCTCTATAATTACATCTTCATGCCCTTTAACCAGACCAAAACCTTTAACTGAACTTTTGCCATGAGCTCCTTGATCTAAGGCCAGTGTCTTGCTTCCGGCGTCGATCACTATCCGTTCGGGAGATGGTCTCGAAATAACTGTAGCCAGGACACTTAGTGAACAATCTTCTTTAACCGCAACCCCCAGGCCAATCTGGATTGCATCATAGAAAACGTAATTTCCAGGTCTGGTTTCAGTAACCCCTTTAACCATTCCAGAAATCTTAGCAGTTGGAGTAGATCCTACACTTATGACCTGAACCTCAATATTATTCTTTCTCAAAAGTTCAGCAGTTTGAACCATCTCTTCTCCCTCTCTTTTGCCAATCTGTATAACCTCTTCAGGAGAACTTGAACCATATACATGACCTGCATGGGTCATAATTCCTAAAAAAAGTAAATTAGGTAATTGAATAATCTCCTTAACCAGGTTCAAAGTATCTGTACCGGGGAGAACTCCACATCGATTCAATCCTGTATTAACTTCGACCAACACCTGTATCTCTCTTCCATACTCCTGACAGATACTATTTAATTCTCTGGCGCCAACCAGACTATCAACGGTCACCTGAATATCAGCTTTCTCCAATAAAACCATCAACCGCTCTAATTTCTGACGACCTATTATCTGGTAAGCAATCAAAATATCTTTAATTCCCTCTTCTACCATCACTTCTGCTTCACCTAGTTTTGACACAGTAATTCCACCAGCCCCCATAGCCAATTGGGCTTTGGCGATCGGAGGTAACTTGTGTGCTTTCGTATGTGGACGTAAATTTATATCGACATGTTCTGCAAAATAAGCCATATCCTCAATGTTTCTCAATAACAATACTTCTCTAATTAATAATGCCGGTGTATCCAATTCATGTACTTTAGTCATCAAATTCACTCCTTTTAATATCATCCGAAAAAGTACACCATAGCTACAGCAATAAAAATAGCAGGCAATAGGTTTCCTACTTTAATCTTTGTAATTTCTAACACATTTAAACCTATCGCCATGATTAGAAGACCACCAGTTGCAGTCATCTCAGTCACAATAGCTGTCGTCATTAATGGTTCTACCCATTGAGCAGCTATAGTTAGTATTCCCTGATACAGAAAAACCGGAACTGCGGATAATACTACCCCAATTCCCATAGTAGCTGCAAAAGGAATAGCCGAGAACCCGTCTATCATTCCCTTTGCAATCAAAGTTGAAGGATCATTATTCAATCCATCCTGAATCGCCCCCATAATCGCCATCGCTCCTACACAATAGATCAAACTGGTCCGCACAAAGGCTGTAGCAATACTTCCTTCACCCTGACCAGGCTTAAATTTACTCTCAATCCATCTACCTAATCTATGTAGATATTCTTCAATATCAATTAGTTCACCAATGATACCACCAAAAACAATACTCAAAATCACCATTAAAAGATTTTCCGATTTAATTGCCATCTGCATCCCAACCAGGAGAACCGTTAAACCCAGACCCTGAATTACTGTGGATTTAATCTTCTCTGGAAAGCGATGTCCCAGTATTGAACCTACTAATCCGCCTGTTATAATCGCAATAGCATTAACTAGTGTGCCTATCATCTGTATCTCTCCTATTTAGTAAATTATCCTTATTTTAATTCTATGCTCAAAGGAAAAAACCTCTATTTTTCTATCCACTAACCTCAGCTTAGGACTAAAGTTTGACTGAACAATTGGATTTGTAAAAGGTTTTTGCTAAGGTCTGCTCTTTCAGCCACTAATAATTACTTATTAGTATTTAACAGTAATCGAAAAAAAAAAACACTGAAAAAGTCTGTAATTCTGGTTACAGTGCTTTTTCAGTGGTATTAGCACATCTTCTATTAAGAAGAGCAGGCTAGTCATGTTAAGTATTCAATCATTTGACAAATCGGATATTTGTTATCTGATTAATAATAACATAGTGAAAAACCCTATTCTGACAAGGTTTTTGTCATTCTAAACATATTCGGATTTTTATTGTCTTAATAAATTTTCTGTAACCAAAAACTTATCTCTTTTCATCTCTACCCTTAGATTTTAGTAATTGGACTTTCAAAGTCTGATTATTTAATAACTTAATTTTAATCCTGCTGTTCGCTAGAATTGCCATTAAGACATTTCCGCAATTCCAACTCTTCATGAGGATGAGTCAAAGCTATTATCTTATCATTTTCCAGAATTATTGTCTTACCTCTCGGAACCAGAGCATTATTACCACGTAAGATAGTTATCAAAATAGCTTCACTGGGTGGATTTATATCTTTAATCATCTTATTTATCACAGGCGACCCTTCTTTAATCGTAATCTCAACCATAATTAGATCATGTTTTGGAATATTAAATAAGGAAGTAATATCCTTCATAGTTACCTTTTGATCAACTAAGGCTGCCAAAATAGCTGTACTACTAACTGCTACGTTCACCCCAAGCCACTCAAATAATTTTTCATTCCCAGGTGTATTCACAGTTGCAAAAGTTCGAGGAACCTGAAACTGTCTCTCTGCTAATTGACAGATAACCAGATTATCCTGATCATCTTCGGTTACAGCCAGAAGGACTTCCACATTTTCAATGCCAGCTTTTTCCAAAGTTTTGACTTCAGAACCATCACCAGTAATGACTTTTATCGGAAATTTCTCTTCAAGCATCAGACATTTCTCTATATCTTGCTCTATCAAAGTTACTGAATGACCTCTACCCAGGAACTCTTTTACTAGAAAACGACCGGCTTTGCCACCACCTACTATCAAAATTTGCATTACTAATCTTCCTCTCTTTTAAATAAATTTCTCAAATATCAAAGAAAAAGAAACCGTATGACGGTTTCCTGAAAGGTCCTTTAATAGTGTATAATCTTTTACCTCCCATGTCAAGTACTTATATATTACAGGCTTTCTTCTTTTCATATTCATTTTTCTGAAATTGCATCCATTGTAAAATTAACTCATCAAGCTTTTGACTTATATGTAGAATATCAGTTCTTGATTCGGCATTTTCTAGAGCCTGGTATAACTTATTTCGTAGAAGTTCTATCTCTGCTTTCAAAGCTAAATTCTCCAAATTCTTCCCTCCCAAATTATAGCTTTTTTATAAATAAATTCATAAATTACATTATATTTAATTTACAATCCTTTGCACTATATATTTAGTATATTTTATCCAAATTGAAAATTTATATTCCTCAGATTATTTAGCTTACTTTGTCAGCAATCTGTCGTATAGCTATTACCGCCTGGTTTATCTCTGTTTGAGTATTAAAATAACCAAAACTAGCTCTAACCACTCCCTGTTGCAAAGTCCCAATTGTCTGATGAGTCAAAGGAGCACAATGTAAACCACTACGAACAGCAATATCAAATACCTGATCCAAAATATATCCCACTTCAGAAGAACTCTCCTCGCCTATATTAAACGATACCACTGGAGTTCTGGGTTTTTCTACCCCAGGTCCATATATTTTCACATTTTCAATCTCAACCAGACCGTTCATAAAAGATTGACATAAACTCATCTCATGTGCTCTAATTTTGTCTAGACCTTCATTTTTTATAAACTTTATTCCTTCGCCTAATCCAGCAATTCCTATGCTGTTAGCTGTCCCACTCTCATATTTTTCTGGCCAGACTTCAGGTTGATACAACTCTTCAGACTTACTTCCAGTACCACCAGCAAATATTGGCTTAACTTCTGTTCCCTTACGAATAAATAATCCCCCTGTTCCTGGGGGGCCATATAGTGATTTGTGTCCAGCAAAAGCCATCAGATCAACATTCAACTCACTTAGATTAATTGGAAAAACCCCTGCTGTTTGCGCAGCATCAACCATAAATAGAACTTTATTATCTTTAGCCACTTGACCTATTTTTTTTAAATCAAAAAGATGACCTGTAACATTAGAACCATGAGATACAACAATCATTTTGGTCTCAACCTTAATACTTTTCTTCAGCATCTCCAGGTCCAGATCTCCTGATTCATCTAGCTCGACAATCGATAATTCAATTACGCCCTCCTTCTCTAACTCCTTCAAAGGACGAATAACTGAGTTATGTTCCAGAGAAGAAGTAATAATGTGATCTCCCACCTTTACTACACCTTTAATCCCCAGATTCAATGAATGAGTAGTACTTGTAGTAAAAATAATCTCAGAAGAATCCTGAGCTCCAAAAAATTCAGCCACTGCCTCTCTGACTTCATATACCTTCCTTCCCGCATGTGCTGCCATCTTATGACCTGCCCGTCCTGGATTTGCTCCATAGTTTCTAAAAAAACTATCCATCTCTACATACACCGCTTCCGGCTTGGGCCAGGTCGTAGCTGCATTATCAAGATATATCACTGTACATCCTCCTATTCTTGTTGTTCCTTTACATCATCTTTTGTGCACAATCCCAAAAGAAAATAACACAGTCATCCCATCAGCAGACTAAATCTTACTAACGACTAAACAGCACATCTCCAACCAAACTTTTTCAACTCCAATTCTTTTTACATAGAGACAAACTTTTATTAAAACAAAGAATTTATTATATCTTCTTATTCCGCATTCGTACTAAATTCTCCTTCCAAAATAATCATTTTATTTACGACATTTTGCCTAACAGATAAACAAATCATTTCATTCAAATATTAAGACCACAATCTTTTCAAAAATAATCTCATCAGTTACGCCTTTATTGTCCGATTCATAAGTTCTACCTTCTCCATTATTTCTTTAGATCAGTTTAAAATCTTATACCTTTCTATTATCAACTCTCCAGATAACTTCTCCGATTTCCTGCCTATACTTTTATTTGCATTAGCGTAATTTCCCAAGCTTGTTTTAAAGATTGTCCATGAATATAAATACATCTACAAGTTTTTTAAAATTATAAACCAGACACTACACTAACATTATATTATTCAGCAAATTTTAATAGATGTCTAATTATTTTAACCGTAGCAGATAAATTAACTCTACAGTCAAATAGGCTATCTACTTTTCAGTTTACAGCCTAATTGGACATCAAACATTCACATCAACAAGTCGATTTATTGAGTTTTTTCAGTCAAGGGATATTCATCTTATTAAGCGGTCAAATCAGATTTTTTAACTCATCCCATACTGTATTTTCTATAGCTAATCCTGACAACTGTTTAATTATACTTACTGAATATTAATTTTCATTTTATTAATATCAAAATTTGAGATTTCAAAATTTGTTTCATTTCTTCTCAAGTAATCTTTTCCACGCAAAAAATGTTCCACGCTATAATGTTTCACGTGGAACATTTTAATCACTCTCCCAATATATCAAGCACTCTTTGAAAATCATCATTTGATTTACATTCAATCGTAATAGTTTTATTATTCTTTGTTTCTCCAAACTTCACCCTAGTTCCAAATTTGTCCTCCAAATTATTTCTTAATTGTTCAAGCAGCGGATCCTTATCTCTTTTTTTCTTCCGCGAATTATCTTTCTTTTTGAGAAAGTTAATATAGTCTTCCAATTGACGAACAGACATTTTTTCTGAAATACACTTTTCACAAACTTTAAGCATCTCTTTTTCGGTATCTAGTCCGAGTAAAGCTCTAGCATGTCCCATATAAATTGTTTCACGTGAAACATATTCTTGAATTAAAGTTGGTAGATTTAACAGTCTGATCATGTTAGCAACAGCAGCCCGACTTTTACCGATCCGTTTAGCCACTTCTTCCTGAGTAAGGTTAAACTGTTCGATTAATTGTTGATAAGCTAGTGCTTCTTCAATCGGATTCAAGTCTTCCCTCTGTAAATTCTCAATAAGCGCTAATTCCATCATCTGACGATCATCTATATTCTTCTCTATCGCAGGAATAGTAGTTAACTGTGCCAGTTTACTCGCCCGCAATCTTCTTTCTCCAGCGACCAATTGATATTTGTCTCCGATTTTCCGTACACTAATGGGTTGAATAATCCCATTCTCTTTAATTGATTCACTTAGTTCTTTAAGTTGGTTTTCATCGAACTGTCTTCTGGGCTGAAATGGATTAGGTTCTATCTCATCTATATCTACCTCTACAACTTTAGTACAGTTATCATTTACTACATTATTTGGTTCGTCATCGGGGAGTAAGGCGCCCAGACCTTTCCCCAATCTTTTTTTACTCATTGGCAATCACTTCCCTGGCTAAACTCTTATATGCTTGAGCACCTCTAGAACTAGGATCATAAGTATTGATCGGTTGACCAAAACTCGGAGCTTCACTTAATCTTACATTACGGGGAATGATAGTGTTATACACCCGGTTCTGAAAATGGTTTTTAACCTCATCAATCACCTGTTGAGCAAGGTTTGTTCGGGCATCAAACATCGTTAAAACCACACCATCAATCTCCAGAGTAGGGTTCAGATGCTTTTGAACCAATTGAATAGTGCGCATCAATTGCCCTAACCCTTCCAGAGCATAGTATTCACATTGAATAGGAACCAAAACAAAGTCTGAAGCTGTCAAAGCATTTAAAGTCAACAATCCTAATGAGGGAGGACAGTCTATTAAAATATAATCATAATCATCCCGTACATTAGACAAAGAATTTTTCAATCTGGATTCTCTGGAAAAAACAGAAACCAATTCAATCTCTGCACCCGCAAGGTCAATAGTTGCAGGGATTAGATCTAGATTTACAGTTTTGGTCTTAACAATCACATCGGCAATATCCTCATCTTGAACTAACAGATCATATATACATCTTTCTAAAGATGATTTGTCCACGCCTACCCCACTGGTAGCATTACCTTGAGGGTCTATATCAACAAGCAATACCTGATGATTCAGCTCAGCGAGACATGCCCCCAGATTCACTGCAGTAGTACTCTTTCCGACTCCGCCCTTCTGGTTAACAACTGCCATAATTCTTGACAAACTATATCACCTCTCTATTCGTGATTTTTCGGTAAGCGAATCTTAAATTCAACAAACTCTTCATTCTCTAACTCCTCCACTTGAACATCTAACCCTCCTTGCTTTAGTTCCTTAATCGTCGCCCATAAAGTATTAGTATAGAGCCGTAAATCCTTAAAAACTCTGATAACAGTATTTTTTTTGACATCTTTTTTGCGATTAATCAAGTTTTCGACAAGGTTATCGGTGTCTCTAACAGTCAACTCCCGTTCAATAATCTCCTGTAACACTATCTTTTGATCCTCTTCCTTTTCCAGCTTTAACAGAGATCTGGCATGACGTTCTGTCAAATTATTCGTTACCAAAACACTTTGAATCTCTTCAGGAAGTTTTAAAAGACGCAATTTATTGGCAACGGTAGATTGACTTTTTCCTACTTTTTGCGCCAATTCCTGCTGAGTCATTCCAAATTTTTTTATCAATTTCTGATAACCCAGAGCCTCTTCAATAAAGTCCAGATCTTTTCTCTGCAAGTTCTCGACTAAAGCTATAGCCGCAGATTCTTCATCAGAGAACTCTTTAATCATTACGGGAACTTGCTCCAAACCAGCTAACTTACTGGCTCGCAACCTTCTTTCCCCAACAATTAATTCATAGTGGTCTTCCACTTTTCGAACTGTAAGAGGTTGAATAATACCGTGTTCTTTGATGGACTGGCACAACTCCACCAGATCTTCCTCATGGAAAATAGTCCGTGGTTGGTGTGGGTTTGGAATAATCTTGTCAACATCAACATATTTAATTCGCTCTTCCTTTTCCTTTTTCAAAAATGGTGATAACATCTGTCAGGTGTACCCCCTTATTGTTCTTCAAAATAATAATTTCTTCAAAGTTTATTTAGTTCCTGCTTCCTTGAAAATGGAATTTTTAAAAAGAGTAATAAATCAGGCATTGTTCTGGAATTATATGGGTGAATACTAACTTATGTTAGTTTGGCGATTTTTAATTATACCAAAAATATCTATTTTTATCCGTCATATTAGTATTTTTTAACTTACTAAGCGATAAAACCCTCAATTTCCCTAATCAAAATAAAATCGATCAGCTTTAACAATATCAGAAAAATTGTTGCAGATTTATCATGCATTCTTCTCTTCGACAAAAACAAACGCTCCAATTTAAGCTTTAAAGGAGCGTTACAAAATTCTTTTCTGAATAAGAAACTTCTCTACTACAGGGGACTCTTTTTTGGAGTTCCAGGTTTTCTCGGATATTTATTAGGTGTAGTCTTTATTTTTTTGATAAAAACCAGAGTTCGTGGATCATTGATCTTTGGAAGCTCTATCTGTTCTACTCCGGTGATCTCTCCACCCAGAAGAACAATAGCTTTTTTGGCATCTTCCAACTCATCATTCAAATTAGGTCCTTTTAAAGCAACAAAAACCCCACCCAGTTTAACCAAGGGTAAGCAATATTCAACTAGAATATTCAGCGCAGCAACTGCCCGGGAAAAAACAGCACTAAATATTTCCCGATAATTTCTGTTACTACCCATCTCTTCTGCTCGAGCATGTAGAGTCTCAATATTCTGCAAACCCAACTCTTTAATAACAATATCAAGATAAGTAATTCTCTTTTTTAGAGAATCCGCCAAAAGTATTCTACTCTCTGGATGCATAATTTTTAGTGGAACACCCGGAAATCCTCCTCCAGTCCCCAGGTCTAAAGAAGAACTGAGATTAAGTCCATATTTTTCAATATAGCATAAAGGTACAAGAGAATCAATAAAATGTTTTATCAGGACTTCTTCCGGTTCAGTAATTGCAGTCAAATTAATCTTTTCATTCCATTCCAACATCAATTCCATGAATCTCTCAAACAGAACTAACTTCTCTTCGGTAATATTTATCCCTAACTCTTTAAGTCCAGAAGTCATAATTTCTTTAATATCATACACATTTATCACCTATTTCCCAGGAAATTATTTTTTATCAGAAGTCTGTGCGTTCTCTCTTTCACCTTTTTCCAAATAAATCATCAACACGGAAATATCAGCTGGTGAAACCCCGGAAATTCTGGAAGCCTGCCCTAAAGAAGTAGGTTTAATTTTATCTAATTTTTCTCTGGCTTCTTTACGCATATTCTCCATGCGAAGATAATCAAGATTCTCAGATAATCTCTTCTCTTCCATCTTCCGAAAAGCCTCAATCTGTGACATTTGACGGTCAATATATCCCCGATATTTGGTTTCAATCGCTAACTGTTCTTTCACATCCGATGGAAAATCAGGCAGATTAGGATCTAATCTTTTTAAATCATCATAAGATAACTCCGGACGACGAAATATATCCGTCAAATTTACTGGTTTTTGTAATTCACCACTATTTAATTCAACTAAAGTCTCTCTAATCTCAGTAGTAGGATTCACTCTAATAGAATCTAAATAAGACTGACCTGCTTTGATCAATTCCCGTTTAGTTTTGAATTTTTGATAGAATTCATCGCGCAACAAACCAATAGAGTGACCGATCTCCGAAAGACGTAGATCAGCATTATCCTGGCGTAATATAAGTCGATATTCTGCTCTGGATGTCAACATTCTATAGGGTTCATTGGTTCCTTTTGTCACCAGATCATCAATCAAAACACCAATGTAGGCCTGTGATCTTTTTAAGATTAGTGGATCTTCTCCTCTAAGTGCCAAAACTGCATTAATTCCAGCCAGCAATCCCTGTCCAGCAGCTTCCTCATAACCTGAAGTTCCATTAACCTGACCGGCAGTATATAAACCGCGAATAGCTTTAGTTTCCAGAGTTAATTTCAACTGGGTAGGATTCAAACAATCATACTCAATAGCATAACCAGGTCTGATAATCTCCACATTCTCCAGACCAGTAATTGTTCTTAAATATCTTAACTGTACATCATAAGGCAAACTAGTAGAAAGCCCGGCAACATAATATTCGTTAGTATCCAAACCCTCCGGCTCTAAGAAGACCTGGTGTCTTTCTTTATCTCGAAAACGAGTAACCTTATCTTCTATTGATGGACAATAACGAGGTCCCACACCTTCAATATCACCACTAAACAATGGAGCTCTATCTATATTATCATGGATAACCTGATGTGTATCCAGATTCGTATAGGTTAACCAACAGGGAATATCCTGATATTCTCTTTCCGGTGAGAAAAAAGAAAATCTCAGATTCTTATCCCCTTCCTGAATCTCCATTCTATTAAAATCTAGGGTTAGACCATCAACTCTTGGAGGAGTACCCGTCTTAAATCTACGCAAAATAATCCCAGATTCAATTAATTTTCTGGATAATTCATTAGCGGGATATTGAAAATTCGGCCCAGATTCATAGATAGCCTCACCAATAATGACCTTACCGCGTAAAAATGTCCCCGTTGTCAAAATAACTTTATTACCCGGGAAATAAATACCAGTCCGGGTAATAACTCCTTTTACTTCACCTTTTTTTATCACAATATCCTCAACAACAGCCTGTTTTAAATCCAAATTTGAAGTATTCTCTAAAACCTGACGCATCCTACTATGATATCTCTTCTTATCAGCCTGTGCCCGTAAAGCATGAACAGCTGGCCCTTTTCGGGTATTTAACATTCTGATCTGAATTGTAGTAGCGTCCATATTCAGTCCCATCTCTCCGCCCAAAGCATCTATTTCCCGGACAATATGGGCTTTTGCAGGGCCTCCCAAAGATGGATTACAGGGCATAAAAGCTACATGATCTATACTAATTGTCAAAATCAAAGTTTTCATACCCATTCTCGCAGCTGCCAGGCCTGCTTCACAACCAGCATGCCCAGCCCCGACAACTATAACATCATAGGAAGTTGGATATTCGTAAACCAATTTCTTCACTTTCGGACATCCTTTCACCAAAAGATTCTTCTTTCTATTTTCCCAGACAAAATTCAGCAAAAATCTGATCGATTATATCTTCTGTCAATGTTTCTCCAGTAATCATCCCAATATATTCTAAACCAGCTTTTAAATCAATAGTTACAAAATCATAGGGCATTTCAGATTGAAAACTCTCTCTAGCTCGATATAAGCTATTTAATGTATCTTCTAGAGCCTGTTGATGCCTCAAATTGGTAATAATAGTATTATCTATTGAAACAACTTTACCTTCAAAAATCAATCTAAGAATCACTTCCCGCAAATTATCTAATCCCTGTTCTTCGATAACCGAAGTATGTACGATATTCTCTGTGGGAAGGTGTTTTCTCAGTTCAGTTTCATCTATTTGAAGATTAAGATCAATTTTGTTAATCACGACAATTACCTTTTTATTTTTAGCCAATTCAATAATCTGAAGATCCTCACAGGTCAAATTCTGACTGACATCTAAGACTAATAAAACCAGGTCAGCCTTATTCAATAATTCTTTACTTCTTTCGACGCCGATCTTCTCAACCATATCCTGAGTCTCTCTAATTCCAGCTGTGTCAACAAGCCTTAAAGGTATTCCTTCTAAATTAATCATCTCTTCGATCACATCTCTGGTTGTTCCGGGAATCTCAGTAACAATAGCTCTCTGTTCACGTAATAGTGAATTTAAAAGACTAGATTTACCTACATTGGGTTTTCCAATAATGGTAGTTTTAATACCTTCTCTATAAATTTTCCCACTTTGACTTGTTTTTAGCAATTTTTGAACATCTTCAATCACTCGATCAATGATTTGATTAAGTTCAACAGTAGAAAAACCCTCAATTTCATCTTCTGGGAAATCTAAAGCTGCTTCTAAATGAGCCATTACTCTGATCATCTGTTGACGAAGATCACTTATTTGTCTTGACAAATTCCCTTCCAATTGTTGAAAAGCAATCTCCATACCCTTTTCAGTCTGTGAATTAATAATCTGAATAATAGCTTCAGCCTGTGCTAAATCTATTCTACCATTCAAAAAAGCCCTCTTCGTAAACTCACCAGGTTCAGCTAGACGGGCACCTGCCTCTAATACTGTATGTAATATTCTCCTTATGGGAACAATTCCTCCATGACAACTGATCTCAACAACATCTTCAGTAGTAAAAGAATTGGGAGAACGCATTACCAGACAGATGACTTCATCTATTTTATGTTCAGTAGCAAATTCATATATATAACCATATCTGGCAGTATATGTTTTGGTGTTACTCAGACTATTTTTACCACGAAAAATCTTGTCTACAATCTGAATTGCCTGTTCCCCACTAACTCTGATAACGCCTATTCCTGACTCTCCCACAGCAGTGGCTATTGCGGCAATAGTATCACGTATATACATCTATCTATCCCCCCTTTACACATAAGATAACCAGCCCATAATCTCTTTATTAAAGATGAGATGGTTTTAGATCAATTTAAAATTTAAAATCAGATAACACTATTGGTATAAGAATTTAAACCCAGTAGGGAACTCCTACTGGGTTTTGAATAACACTAACTAGATTTTGGACTTCTGGTAATATTAGTTAGCTACAATAATTACCTTCCGGTAAGGTTCATTACCTTCACTATAGGTCTTAATATCTTTCTCCTCTTGAAGAGCCAGATGGATAATTCTCCTTTCATGAGGAGGCATAGGCTCTAAGACAACTTTTCGACCAGTAGTTCTAGCCTTTTCAGCAAGTCTCTTCGCCAATTGGAATAAAGTTTTACGTCTTCGATCCCGATAACCTTCAGCATCAAGAACTATTCTTACATAACCATCTGTAACATCTTTATTAGCTACAAGAGATGTAAGGTATTGTAAAGAGTCTAAAGTACTACCTCTATGGCCAATCAGAATACCAAGGTTTTCACCAATTAAATTTAACGCTACCTGTTCATCATCAGAATCTTCTTCAATAATCTCTATCTTCAGAGATAAACCCATGCTGTTAGTCACTTCGTGCAAAAACTCAATCGCAATATCTGCTTTAGTCTTTTTGATAAAGACTTCGACAATAGCATCCCGATTCCCGATAAGACCAAAAATTCCTTTGTTACCTTCATCAATAATCTTGATCTCTACCTTTTCTTTAGGTACAGCAAGTTTAGTCAAGGCCTTTTCAATAGCAATGTCAACATTCTTAGCAGTTTCACGAATAGAAGTTTCCATAATTTATTCTCCTTCCCCTTTCAAGGCTGGTCGTCCCTGATAGTTCAATAATTGCTGAATCGTCATTACCAGCGTGGAAGTGAACCAATAAAGAAGCAAACCTGCAGGAAGGCTTCTACTGATCATAATAATAAGAATAGGCATCATATAGGTCATCATAGCAGTTTGATTACCAGCTCCATTATTAGCAGTCATCTTCTGCTGAAGATATGATTGAGCGAAGGTTACCAGACCAGTCAATATGATCAATGCTAAATCCCCTGTCTTAGTTAAGCTATCTAACCAGAGAAATTGAGCAGATTCCAGCTCAACAGACAGGCCTCTGATAGATGCAAACAATGCAAACAAAATCGGCATCTGTAACAACATCGGTAAACAACCAGCAGCAGGATTAATACCTTTTTCTTTATACAATTCCATAGTTTTCATCTGTAGTTCTTGTTGATCTTTATATTTCTTCTTCAATTTTTCCATTTCCGGTTGCAATTCTTGCATAGCCTTCATAGAATCCATACTTTTCTTATTCAATGGTTGTAACAATATCCTAATAATTAGAGTAAACAATATAATCGCAATACCCCAATTACCAGTGACAGAATTCAAAATCTTCAACGCAGCACTCATTAAGTCACCCAACCAAACAAACGGATTCAAACTAACTAACACAAATGGAAACAAATAAAAAACCTCCTTAAACTTCACATATTATTTTAATGGATCATACCCTCCAGGATTGAAAGGATGACATCTCAAAATTCTCTTAATCCCTAAATATGTTCCCTTAATAGATCCATATTTTTCTATAGCTTGCAGCATATATTGGGAACAAGTCGGATAAAACCTGCACTTTCCAGGTTTGACGGGAGATACATACTTTTGATATAATCTTATTATCAAAATCAAAAATTTTTTCATAGCAAACCTTCTCTCTTGTCTCACCTAAACTACAAATATATTTATATCTTGTGCTTTAGAATTCCTGCTTTTGAAAATAATTTTATCAATCCTTTTTCAATCTGTTGATAAGTTGAATTTACAATTTTATATCGGGGTATAATAATTATATCCAATCCATTTCTAAACCTGTCCTGATTTAAACGATATATTTCTACTATCATTCGGCGAATTCGATTTCTAACCACCGCATTACCAATTTTTTTGCTTATAGAAAATCCTATCTTTCTGGTTGGATCATTTCGATGATGAAGTATATAAACCACCAGAATGTGATTAGCATAGGACTTCCCATTGTTATATACTTTTTGAAATTCGCAATTCTTTTTTAGTTTCTCTACAGGTTTATTCATTAGAATAAAACCTCCTAACAAAAATCCACTATTCTTTCTAAATAATTTTTCCTCCTTTCAAGTAAATATATACAAATCTTCTCATCAATTTATCGGAGTCTATTAAAATTATAGGCTAGAGGTAAAGGGATGTCAAGTTATACATTACTCTGGTAAAGTTATCAACAGAGATAAAATTCCTCCGAAAATCTGAAAAAAATACTGTTTCACCAAAATTAAATGTTGATAATCTGTGAATTATTTGTTATCATTAAAGTGGTTTAACACGAGTTTTGGTCAGTACGAATTAATCCAAATTCAGACCTTATCCACAACATGTGTATAAATTTGTGAATAATTTTATACTGAAGGGTTTTTTGTGAATAAATATTTTTTATCCACAAAAAGCCTTTATTTTGTCATCAGGTTGTTGATAACCTTTTATTTAAATTTTTTTTTGTGCATAATTTGTGGAGTAACTGTGGAATTATTATCCAAAATATATTATAAAAATAGTTGAAACTCTAATTAAATGTCGATATTTCAAGAAATGCCGACGTTTTTTGTTATACACACAAGAAGAGAAAAGTTATCCACAGAATGTGAATAAACTGTGGAAAGAAATTTTAACAGTTCTATAATGGGAGGATTATTTATGGTTGAAAAAGAGCGTATATCACTTATTTGGGAAGAGGCTTTATCAATAATTAGGTCTAAATTATCAAAACCTAGTTATGATACATGGTTAAAGGCTACTGAAGCCATATCTCTGGATGAAAATCAAATAATAATACAGGTTCCCAATGAATTTTCCCGGGAATGGCTAGAGAATCGATATGTTGAACTGATCAAAGATACATTATTTCAGCTTACCAACAAAGAATATGACATTTATTTCGTTACTCCTCAGACCAAAGATAACTTTGCTGACAGTTATCAGTATCAACAGACCTTCTTAAAAAAACACCCTGAAGAGCAGGTAACGTCAAATCCAGTAACTTCTCTAAACCCAAAGTACACCTTTGAAACATTCGTTGTGGGTAACAGTAACCGATTCGCCCATGCAGCATCACTGGCTGTAGCTGAAGCTCCAGCGAAAGCTTACAACCCTCTGTTTATTTATGGAGATGTAGGTTTAGGCAAAACTCACTTAATGCAGGCAATTGGTCATTACATTTTGAGGCATTCCCCACAATCTAATGTAGTTTATGTCTCATCAGAGACTTTTACCAATGAGCTAATTAATGCGATTCGTGACGACAAAACTACTGATTTTCGAAACAAATATCGGACAATAGACATTTTATTAGTCGATGATATTCAATTTGTAGCTGGTAAAGAGAGAACTCAGGAAGAGTTTTTCCATACTTTTAATGCTTTACACGAAGCAAACAAACAGATTATCTTATCCAGTGACCGTCCCCCCAAGGAGATTCCAACATTAGAGGACAGATTGCGCTCCAGATTTGAGTGGGGTCTAATTACTGATATTCAAAAACCAGATTATGAGACCAGAATGGCGATTTTGCGTAAAAAAGCGAACTTAGAAAATTTACAGGTTCCTGATGAAGTTATAGCATATATTGCTAACCATATTCAATCAAACATTCGAGAATTAGAAGGTGCTCTAATTAGAGTAGTAGCTTACTCTTCTCTGACCAATAAAATGATTACAGAAGAATTAGCCAGAGATGCTTTAAAAGACATCTTACCATCTACCAAAGAACGAGAGGTAACAACCAGGATGATTCAGGAGACTGTAACTGATTACTACAGTTTAAAGATCAAGGATATGACTTCCAAAACCCGAACGCAAACAGTTGCCTTTCCAAGACAGATAGCCATGTATCTCTGTCGTGAACTAACTAATGCCTCTCTTCCACAGATTGGCGAAGAATTTGGCGGGCGTGACCATACAACCGTGATACATGCCTGTAACAAAATTAGTGAAAAAATCGAACAAGATAGTTCTTTTAAAAATACCGTCGAAAAACTGATCGAAAAAATCAAAACTGGATAAAAGATTGTTTATAACATTGGGAAAAGATGTGTGTGAATTGTGAATAACTTTTGAGCGAGAAATAAACTCTGGATATGTGGATAACTTCTAAGACCTTTTACACATCTTATAAACATCTATAGATTCGGTTATTTTGGGGATAGTAAGGGTTTTCCCCATCATCAACACCCCCTACTACTATTACTATTAATTAAGATTTAATAAATAATAATAATATATAGGACTATCCAGGTGTGGAAAAAATATAAGGAGGTCAGAAAAATGAAATTCAAAATCTCACAAAAAGAATTCTACGAAGGTATTCAAATTGTGCAAAGAGCAGTTTCTAACAAGAACACACTGCCTATTCTTTCAGGAATACTTATCAAAGTCGAAGATACCAGATTAAAATTAGTCGCTACAGACTTAGAAATAGGTATAGAATGCTATATAAATGCAGAAATTATAAGTAAAGGTGAATTAGTTTTACCTGCATCTCATTTATCCAATGTAATTCGGGAATTACCATCAATGACTGTTATGGTACAGTGCGATTTGCAGAATAAATCAGCAGAGATACTCTGTGGTCATTCTCAGTTTACTATTAATGGTTTTTCAGCTGATGACTTTCCAATTCTGCCGAAAATTGAAGATGGAACTCATTTGAGTATTAATCAACCTCTATTCAAAGAGATCGTTGAACAGGTCAAAATAGCTACTTCAACTGATGAAACTCAGCCGTTCTTAAATGGTGCACTTCTCAGAATAGTGGATAATCAGTTAAAGATGGGGTCAACCAATTCTTATCGTCTAGCTCATCGAGAAGCAATTATAGAAACAGGAATCGATGAAAAATTAGAGGTAATTATCCCAAACAAGACTTTAGATGAGATGGCTCGACTCCTAAATGATGATCAAGAAGCAACGGTTAATTTACAATTTACTAATAATCAAATTTTGTTTGATTTAGAAAATATTACTATAATATCCCGACTAATTGAAGGCAGATTTCCAAATTATGAACCAGTAATCCCTAAAAACTCTAATACGTTTATTAAGCTGAATAGAAAAGAATTATTACAGGCAGTGAAGCGAGTTTCTTTGATAGCAGCTGCAAATTCTAATATTATTAGAACAACAGTAACCAATGGACAGATGATTTTGGAATCAGCTAATTCAGAGATAGGTCAGGCTCATGAAGAGTTGGATATAGATATGGAAGGTTCAGGTGTTGAGATTTCTTTTAATGCTGGATATTTGCTTGACGGACTTAAGATATTAGATACCGATGATGTACAACTTTGCTTTAGTGGCAAATTCAGTCCATTTATTTTACGTCCCACAAACGAGATAAATTATACTTATGTGGTTAGTCCATTACGCTCATAACTAATTATAAAGTGAGGGATCAGGTTCGTGGAAGAAATTATAATTAATACAGAATCTATTAAACTTGATCAATTTTTAAAATGGTCAGGTGTTGCTTATACAGGTGGAGAGGCTAAATTAATGATCAAGGAAGGAATAGTTATAGTTAACGGCGAATTAGAAACAAGACGTGGTAGAAGTTTAGTTCCCGGTGACGAAATAGAGATTGAAGGACGGGGTCTTTTTAAAATCACCCGTGAATAGTTGGTGATAGATTTTGTATGTGGAAAGATTATATTTAAAAAATTATCGTAATATAAAAGAAGAGGATTTAGCATTTAACCCTACTTTGAATCTTTTTATTGGGAAAAATGCTCAGGGAAAGACTAATCTTTTAGAATCTATTTATCTGATGGGAACAGGTTCTTCCCATCGAACCAAAAGCGACCAGGATTTGATTGATTGGGATGCTGATTATTTTTTTTTGAAAGCCAGTATTATTAAACGAACCCGGGAGATGACTTTTAGTTATGGTTACAACAAATCAAAAAAAGAGATCAAGATAGACAACAACCCCCTGCAAAAGATTGGTGATCTGATGGGATATATCAACGTTGTTCTTTTTTCCCCTGAAGATTTACAGATGGTCAAGGGGAGTCCTGCATTTAGGAGGAGATTTTTGAATTTGGAAATATCTCAGGTTAACCCTTATTATTATCATAATCTCCAGAAGTATAATCAGGTTGTGCGGCAGCGTAATTTACTTCTCAAAGAGATTCGCGCTAATTATGCTGAGAGAAAAAAGAAACGGGATCTGTTATCTGTCTGGGATCAACAGTTAGTTGATCTGGGAAGCCGTTTAATTAAAAAACGACTTGAGGTTATCGAAAGATTAGATATATTGGCCAGATTGACTCACAGAAAGATTACTGATGGTCGAGAAAACTTGAAAATGGAATATAAATCAGTACTGGGAGCGATTGAAGAACAAACTAGTAGAGAAGAGATTGAGATTATATTTGCGGAGAGATTGAAGGAAGATGTTGACAATGAGATTAATCGCGGTAGTACTTTGTACGGACCTCACCTTGACGATATAGAGTTATTTATTAATGAGGTTAATGTTCGTCAATTTGGTTCTCAGGGTCAACAAAGGACTACTGCATTAGCTTTAAAGATATCTGAACTGGAGTTTATGAAATCAGAGATAGGTGAATATCCAATATTACTCCTGGATGATGTCTTTTCAGAATTGGACTCTCTCAGGAAGAGTCATCTTTTAGAGGTAATCAGAGATAAGATTCAGACTTTTATAACCAGTACAGATGCCGATGCAGTGAATGAGATTCAAAGTAAATATAATTTATATTCAGTTACGGAAGGGCAGGTCGAATTGAGTAAAGGGAGTGATTGATATGTTTTTGCACATTGGTAATGGACATCTGATCTTATCAAAAGATGTGGTCATGATATCTGATTACACCAGCACGTTCTCTTCAAAGGACACGAAGAATTTTTTGCAAGTGGCCAATGAAGAGGGTTTTATTCAGGATTATTCAAATGGGTCACCCAAGTCGTTTATAATTACAAATGAGACAGTTTATTTATCCCTAATCTCTTCGACTACGTTGGCGAAACGGATAAATTTAGTTACAGATTTAGAATCTATGAGAAATACTGAAATTCAACCGTGACAGATGGTCACGGTTTTCATCAGTTAAAGAACGGGGGATTTTTCATGAGTCAAAATCGTGTTCCGGAACATGCCTATGATGCAGATCAGATACAGGTATTAGAAGGACTAGAAGCAGTACGTAAGCGTCCAGGAATGTATATCGGTAGTACAAGTTCAAAAGGTCTACACCATCTTGTTTATGAAGTTGTAGATAACAGTATTGATGAAGCTTTAGGTGGATATTGTGATACGATAAAAGTGATAATTAACAAAGATCAAACTGTTATGGTAGAAGATAATGGACGAGGTATTCCCATAAACATGCATCAAACAATGAAAAAATCAGCATTAGAAGTTGTAATGACGGTTCTTCATGCCGGAGGTAAATTCGGTAATGAAGGTGGGTATAAAGTTAGTGGTGGTTTACATGGGGTTGGTGTATCTGTTGTAAATGCACTATCTAAATGGTGTGAAGTAAGGGTTCGTCGTAATGGTAAAATTTACTATCAACGATATGAACGTGGAATTCCAGTTACCGAGCTACAGATTATAGGTGATGCAGATGCTACTGGTACTATAACTACGTTTTTCCCTGATGATGAAATTTTTGAAGATACTGATTTTAAATTCAAAACTTTGAGTTTACGTTTACGGGAATTGGCATATTTGAATAAAGGTCTGAAAATTATTCTTGCAGATGATCGTGAAGAAACATATAAAGAAGAAGTTTATCAGTATGAAGGGGGAATTGTCTCTTTTGTTGAGAATTTGAACAAAAATAAAGATACTCTTCATGTTCCGATATATGTTTATAAAGAGGATAAAGATACTTCTGTAGAGATAGCTATTCAATATAATGATGGGTATCAAGAGGCGATTTTTGCCTTTGCTAATAATATTCATACCCATGAAGGTGGTACTCATCTTGTTGGATTTAAGAGTGCTTTGACCAGAGCTTTAAATGACTATGTTCGGAAGAACAATTTAAATAAATCTAATGATGATAACTTTTCTGGAGATGATATCAGAGAAGGTATTACAGCTATAATTAGTGTTAAATTACTTGAACCTCAATTTGAGGGACAGACCAAAACAAAGTTGGGTAATAGTGAGATACGGGGGATAGTTGATTCTATTGTTTTTGAAGGTTTGAGTACATTTTTTGAAGAGAATCCTAAAGTTGCAAAACAACTTGTTGATAAAGCATATAATGCAGCACGTGCCAGAATTGCAGCCAAAAAAGCCAGGGAATTAACTAGACGAAAGAATGCTCTTTTCAGTAATTCTTTACCCGGAAAATTAGCGGACTGTTCCAGTAGAGATCCTCATGATAGTGAAGTTTATATTGTTGAGGGTGAATCTGCGGGTGGTTCTGCTAAACAGGGACGTGACAGGCGTTTTCAGGCTATTTTACCATTGAGAGGTAAGATTTTGAATGTGGAGAAGGCAAGATTAAATAGGATTTTGAATAATAATGAGATTCGTGCTTTAATTACTGCATTGGGCACTGGTATTGGTGATGAATTCGATATTGGTAAAGCTAGATATCACAAAATAATTATTATGACGGATGCTGACGTTGATGGATCCCATATCCGGACGTTACTTTTAACTTTCTTTTATCGCTATATGCGTCAGTTGATAGAAGAGGGTTATATCTATATTGCTCAACCTCCTTTGTACAAAGTAAAGAGAGGTAAAGAAGAAGTATATTTGTACAATGATCGTCAACTGAATGAATTTTTAGCTAGTGATGATAAAAGTAATACTTCTATTCAGCGGTATAAGGGTCTTGGTGAAATGAATCCAATTCAGCTATGGGATACTACTATGAACCCCGAAAATAGAACTATTCTGAAAGTTCAAATTGAAGATGCCGTTCAAGCGGATGATGTCTTTACTACTCTGATGGGGGACAAAGTAGAACCTAGAAAACATTTTATCCAAACCCATGCTACAAATGTTAAAAATTTGGATATCTAGTTTTCGGGAAAATGGAAAGGCAGGTTATAAATTATGTCTATGGACGGAATACACGAAGGTGACAACATAAGGCTAGTTGATATTGAAGACCAGATGCAGGACGCATATTTGGATTACGCAATGAGTGTAATTGTTGGACGTGCGCTTCCAGATGTAAGAGATGGTTTAAAACCTGTTCATCGGCGAATACTTTATGCTATGCATGAACTGGGACTGGCCCCGAATAAACCTCATAAAAAATCGGCGAGAATAGTTGGGGAAGTTTTAGGTAAATACCATCCACATGGTGACAGCGCAGTTTATGATACAATGGTCAGGATGGCTCAGGAGTTTTCGTATCGCTATACTCTAGTTGATGGGCACGGTAATTTTGGTTCTGTTGATGGTGATCCTGCCGCAGCTATGCGTTATACTGAAGCTAGAATGTCTAATTTTAGTATGGAACTTCTATCTGATATTAACAAAAATACAGTTAATTTCCGGCCCAATTTTGATGAATCTTTAGAAGAACCAGAAGTTTTACCAGCTCGTTTACCAAATTTATTGGTGAATGGTGCTTCAGGTATTGCTGTTGGTATGGCTACAAATATTCCACCACACAATATAGGTGAAGTTATTGATGGGATTATTATGATGATTGACAATCCGGAGATTAGCTTGAGCAAGTTAATGCAAGTTATTAAAGGTCCTGATTTCCCAACAGGTGGTATCATTATGGGAAGAGGTAGGATTAAAAAGGCGTATAAAACGGGGCGTGGGCGTTTAAAAGTACGTGCCAAGACAGATATAGAAGAGATGAGTAATGGTAAAAACAGGATTATCGTTACTGAGATCCCCTATCAGGTAAATAAAGCAAAATTGATTGAAAAAATTGCTGAACTGGTGCGGGAAGGTAAGATTGACGGAATCACAGATTTACGGGATGAATCAGACCGTGAGGGTATGAGAATTGTAATTGAATTGAGAAAAGACGTAGTTCCAAAGGTTGTGTTAAATCAATTATTTAAACATACCAGAATGCAGATTACCTTTGGAGTTATTAACCTGGTTTTGGTGAATAATGAACCAAAAGTTTTGCCTTTAAAAGAACTTTTGAAAGAATATATCAATCACCAAAAAGAGGTTGTAACACGCAGAACTCAGTATGATCTGGATAAAGCAGAGGCTAGAGCACACATTTTAGAAGGATTGCGAATAGCTTTAGCCCATATTGATGAGATTATTCAATTAATTCGCAGCTCTGAAGATGGACAGATAGCTAAGAATCGTTTGATTGAAGAATATAGTATGACCGAAAGACAGGCACAGGCTATTTTGGATATGCGTTTACAAAGGTTAACTGGCCTGGAGCAGGAAAAGTTAGAGATAGAATATAAAGATCTTTTGGAAAAAATCGCTTATTATAAAAGTATTTTAGAAAATGAAAGTAGACTTTTAGCGATTATTAAAGAAGAAATTTTAGATTTACGGAATAAATATATTGATGAGAGAAGGACTGAAATTGTTGAAGATTATTCTTCATTGGATGTTGAAGATTTGATACCACAAAAGGATTCAGTAATTACCCTCACTCATCATGGATATGTAAAAAGGGTACAGTTAGATCAATATAAGAGCCAACGACGTGGAGGTCGTGGGATCACAGGAATGAACACCAAGGAAGAGGATTTTGTGGAGACGATGTTAACAGCCACTACTCATGATTATTTTCTTTTCTTTACCAACAAAGGATTAGTATATCGTCTCAAGGGATATCAGATACCTGAATCTTCTAGACAGTCCAAAGGAACTGCTATTATTAATTTGCTAGAACTTAAAGATGGTGAACGGGTATCAGCCATTATTCCTGTTCGTGAATTCTCCGATAACAAAAATTTAGTAATGGTTACTAAGTGTGGTTGGATAAAAAAGACACCACTCAAAGATTATGATTCTAAATATACCAGTCTTATTGGGGTTACGCTTCGCGAAGGGGATGAATTGATCTCAGTGAGGATGGCAGATCAAGATAATGATATCATTGTTGGTACAGCTATGGGTAAATCTATACGTTTTGCTGAAAAAGAAGCCCGTGCGATGGGACGTTCAGCTCAGGGAGTTAAGGCGATCACTCTGGATAATGGTGATTATGTAGTAGGTATGGGTGTAATTTTAGAGGGGAGTCGTATACTGACTGTGACTAATAAGGGTTACGGGAAATTAACTCCTGAAAATGAATATCGTCCGCAGATTCGGGGTGGTAAAGGTTTAATTACCATGCGTCTGATTGAGAAAAATGGCCACCTGATAACATTGCGGGTCATTGATAAAGAGGAAGAGATTATGCTGATATCTTCTGGTGGTATTATGATTCGGATTTCAGTAGAAGATTTACCAATTCTGGGTAGGAATACTCAGGGTGTTAGAGTTATGCGCTTAGATGAAGAAGATGAAGTGGTCTCCATCGCATTAATTGACCCTGAAGATGAAGAAGAGTTGCAAAATCTCAGTAAAAAAGAAGGCCTGGTAGAGATGGATGAAGATGAATTAGATGAAGAACTGGATGATGAGATAGAAGAAGATGATGAGATAGATTTACCGGATTTTGTTGATCAGGAATATGATGAAGGTATTGATGAGGGCTAAAGTTATGTGTAAATTTATTTATCCACCAAATATCCACAGATGTGAATAACTTTTATAAAAAATTAGCTGTTGGCTAAAAAGTCAGCAGCTTTTTTTAATAATAAAGGAAAAATCAGATAGTTCTGTGGATAAGTATTAAAGAAATAATAATTTTTTGTATCATAATGCTGATAAGCTGTGAATAAATTTTAAAAAGAGAGTGTAACAGATTTAAAGAGTAAAAACCATGTTAAATAACTGTTAAAAGGTCCTTGACAATTTTTAAATTAATATGGTAAGATAAAAAAGGTTATGGTGATGAACATATTTTAAGCGTTTAGAATAAAAGTGTGTTAGTTTTACGGACAATCTGAACTGTGCGTTTTTTGACGGTATTTTGGATTTGACAGTTAATTTGGTTCTTGACGTAGAAGAGAAAGTTTGTTATGATGTCTTTTGTTCTGTAACCGAGATTTTTCTGAGGTGTTGGTTTTGACCGCAGTTCGGAAATATGTAAAATTATTAATCAGGAAGCTTAAAATATTAGCAAAATTTTTTAAAATAGAGGTTTTAAAAAATGCTTGACAATCTTTAAAAGGGATGTTAAGATATGAGAGTCGCGGTAATAAGCGACAGGAGATGACCTTTGAAAAGTGAATAGCAATCAGCCAAGTCTAAA
>JAENYK010000009.1 GCA_016841825.1 Halothermothrix sp.
TATTATATCTTGATTTTAGGTCAGTTTAAATGTGGAAAGTATTTGACGCTTACGTCATATCCAGTTCTACATATCCTAGTTTCCATATATTTGTATATTGGAGTTTTTGAATTATTTCCTCCAGGTTGTTAAAATCAGTACCCAAAAGTTCTTCCTGTAAGTTCTTTGGTAATATATCTTTCATATTTCTCGATAACAAAAATTCGATATACTGTTCCTCTTCATCTGTTAATATTTCTGGATCATAAGTATCTAAACTCATCGAATTTAAATATTCAAAAGATCCATCATGACTTGAGGAAACAGGTGCAAAAAGAATAATTAAAATAGTCACAGCCAATGCCTTAATAAGAATACCTCGTGTCACTATTATATCCCCCTTTCCATGGATTTTCATCACCATAAACCCGTTCTGCAAATTTATACTCCTCTGAATGTGCCAAAACTTCATAATCTAATTTCCTTTCTGCAGTTGGTTGTAGAGCATGTGTGCTTTCATGTTCAAGAGTAGTTGCATAGTGTGCTGCTGTATATTCATCCAATCGTTTTGAATTTACTCTTATTTGCCTAGTATTGCCGTAACGACATGCTTCTGCCATTTCTCTATCTCCTTCATATAAAATAAACATAAACACGTTATCAGGGTCTTGATCCATTATGTTATATTTATCACTATTATCAGCCCATTCTTTATAAGCTTGCATTATTTTTTCATTACTTTGAAATTCATCCGTTAATTTTATCTTAAGACCATCTTTATCAACATACCTCAAAGGATTATTACGGCAATACACCCACCAATTCATACCATCCTTAGCCACATCCTCACTGATAAACCTACCCACAGCAGGATCATAATACCGTGCATTATAGTAATACAACCCAGTAGCACCATCATCCTCTTTCCCGGTAAACTTATACCGCTCAGCATTAGCTGTGAGGAAGTCTTCACCAAAAGGTGCATACTCGTTATACGTACAGTTACCTGCTGAATCCATTACAATCCGGGTACTTCCAAGATGATCAGTGAAGTAGTAAGATTTACCTCCAGTACCGTCACGGGCTATCCGTTTAGATCCCAAATTCAAGTAGCTTGTCTTCTCTATAGGTGCTGTCAAAGAACTGTAACTATTGTTATATATTTCTTCATCCAGTGACTTAGTTCCTTTGTACAAACGACCAAGAAAAAGCTGTTGCCACAATAATGATGACAACAGCTTCAATATAACAACTATTAAACCCCACTGACCAAAGATTATCTTATCTGAATTCTCACTAACAACTTACCTATCAAACAATTAATTTTATTCTTACTATTTTTATTCCCACTTTCCATTTGATGAGCTATAGATCATAGATTCCCCTAATCGCAATCCAAACCATATTTTATATTCTCCATTATTCAAGAGTTCATAGTAAATCGGACCCGATTCAGAAACTTCTTCTCCAACTTCCTCTAATGAGCTTGGTAGAGTACCGTTAATTTTTCTATATTCCTCAATCTTGTGTATTAACCCATTGGCTTTTCGGAATTCACGCCAATAAAAAAGTCTTGGAGTTGTAAAATAAATATAACTCATAACTAATATACAAACCAAGATGCTAATCAAAATAAGCTTTTTTTCATCACGACATATCCCCCTTTTAGATAATTATTGGGTAAACATTGGATCAGTAGTTTTATTTGTTTCTGAAGGTGGGTTTTTGCTATCATTATCAGGTATCTCATTCCAATTAGGAACATTTTCTGGGACGGTTACCTCGAGTGTTTCAAGAAAGCCAGCAACCTGTTCTGCTAATGATAATGAACTTGTCGAAGCAAAATCATTATCCAATTATGGGGGCAAAATTAATCAATATTATGTCTGTAACATAACATAGGTAAAATCTCTACCATTTGCTAAAGCTTCATTGATATTATCAGATAATATCAGCAAGACAAATTCGTTTACTGCATCAATTGAATAGACCTCCTTTTTATTAAGTTTATAGATTTCTTTTATAGTTTTTTCTTCAATACTAAAGGAATAAACCATTTTAGCATCATGATAGATAACTTTACCGTTATTTAAAATTGAGCTATATCCCTTTTGGGGAATTTTTATTAATTTTGTTAATTCGTTACTTTTTGCATTATAGAGGAAAAAATAATCTCCAAATAACAATACATTCTCTTCGTCAAAATCAATGGTAGGATTATTAACGTAATCTGTATAAGAAAACCACTCAGATTCCTTGGGCTGAATCCGATTAACGATGGTACCTGTTTGTATATCTACCTCCACAAGTCTATTTTTAATTTCTTTCTGCAGATCAACGAAAAAAATTTTTTCATCAAAATCCGCTAGCTTTGTGGTACGTCCCCTACTATACATTTTCTTTTCCCATTTCAATTCTCCTGTGTTCTTATTTATACAGAAAATTTTACCCTCTCCAAAACTAATATCAGCAGAAAATGACAAAGTATCTTTGCCTATGATAATCTGTTTTCCAACATCACCTTCAAATTGAAATAGTGATTCCATCACCCCAGTAAATAAATTTAACACTGTAAGAGTACTAATATAGTCTTTTTTAGAAACAAAGTACAACAAATTATCTACCCCTGCTTGCACTAAAGTAACACGTCCATCCACATTATAAGTATTCATACATTCTCCAGTATTGATATCAATACTAGTAATATTATTTTCCGTTGTTTTTGCAAAAAGTTTATTATTCAATACAGTTGGAGTATGAAACAACAAAATATTTTCTAAATTCCATTCTTTTTTCCCTGTTTGTAAATTGTAACAAACATATCCATCACTTTTAATAAAAATAACTTTGCTGTTTTCTTCAGAAAACAAAACAGAAAACGGTTCACCTTTCTCTTTAACCTTCCATAAAACATTCCTATCTGCTGAGTAGCAAACAAGACCTATCATAAATAATACAACCATACATATAAGCACTTTTTTCCCATTCATAATCAATCCTCCTGTATAGTTTTATCAATTATTTGTAGCGTACCGTATTTTTTCTGTTCTTCTTTTTTCCACCAAAATATTTTTTGTTTAACCATAACTGTTGTAGTTGTAGTGTCATCTAATTCACTCACGAATTTCGTGACCATATCGTCTGGAATAGAAATACATCCAAATGTTGAACCAGAACCAGTTCCATGTAATCTTATTAGACTCTTTTTTTCTTGCCCTTTAAAATTGACTTTATCATCCCCGTATTTACCATCTTGTGCTTCCAGTCTGTGGTACAAAATTTCATGCGTATTTGTTAAATTTAAGATATCATAAGTGCCAAATGGTGCAGGAGTACTATTATGTGGTTCATTTCCTAATAAACCTCCAGATTTCACATTATTGATTCTAAAATTAACTCCAGTATCCAGATTAGTTACATCCATATAACCTTTTGCAGTTGTCCCACCTTTCTCGTAATGTTCAAGATTAGTTACATAAAATACAGCTTCTATCTCTAATCCAGAAGGATCAACATACCTCAAAGGATTATTACTACAATACACCCACCAATTCATACCATCCTTAGCCACATCCTCACTGATAAACCTACCCACAGCAGGATCATAATACCGTGCATTATAGTAATACAACCCAGTAGCACCATCATCCTCTTTCCCGGTAAACTTATACCGCTCAGCATTAGCTGTGAGGAAGTCTTCACCAAAAGGTGCATACTCGTTATACGTACAGTTACCTGCTGAATCCATCACAATTCGGGTACTTCCGAGATGATCAGTGAAGTAGTAAGCTTTACCTCCAGTACCGTCACGGGCTATCCGCTTTGATCCCAAATTCAAGTAGCTTATCTTCTCTATAGGTGCTGTCGAAGTACTGTAGCTATTGCTATATATTTCTTCATACAATGGCTCAGTTCCTTGTCCATACGCATAAATAGTCGTCTTACTTGATATATAATCAATCTTCTTATACCTCAAACCTGCATGATCATAGTAATATCTAGCGATAACTGAATCATTTTTCTTAACCTCAGTCAACTGATTCAATTCATTAAAGGTATAATCGAAGTACCAGTGGCCACCATTCTTACAATCAGTGACTTCCTGATGTGTTAGATTATTATTCTCATCGTAAAAATCTATCCTAAATTCACAATATCTATTGATCCTACTGGATAAATAGCAAAGCGAGGGATCATCAAATCCCTCGCTTTATACAACACAATATTCACTAATGCAGCCTATAAACCAGTATATAATTAGCGTTTATCAGGAGAAAAACATCAGACATTACTATTTATTCTCCAGAATTCCTCTTGCCAGCCAGATCTTCACCTAATTTCCAATGTTCTGCTGGAATTCGCTCTAAATTCATCCTATAAAGTAACACCTGTCTTGAGGATAGCTATCTCTCTAAAGCCCATCCTTTCATTCTGAGTCTGTTTTTCCCCAGAAGCTATTTGTACAATCTCTTCCAGGAGATCAACAGCTACTTCACCTATTTCAATACCTTCCACAAGTTGTCCGGCATTATAATCCATCCAATTACTCTTATATTCAAATAATCGAGTATTAGTTGCAATCTTCATCGTAGGAACACACGTCCCCAGTGGAGTTCCTCTCCCTGTGGTGAATAACACTATCTGACACCCAGATGCTGCCAATGCTGTTGATGCCACCAGATCATTCGCGGGACTATATAGCAGGTTCAAACCAGATTTTTTCAGCCGTTCTCCATAATTCAGAACATCAACAATCTTACTAATTCCACCTTTTTGCGTACATCCAAGTGATTTATCTTCCAGGGTAGAGATTCCCCCAGCTTTATTACTGGGAGAGGGAATTTCATAGATAGGTTGGTCGTGAGAGATAAAATAGTCCTTAAAATTATTGATCAAATCAACGATCTTTTCAAAGACCTCCCGATTCTCTGCCCGATTCATTAAAATTTGTTCTGCACCAAACATTTCAGGTACCTCTGTAAGCACACTACTACCCCCCGAAGCAATAATCATATCAGAAACTTTACCAACCAATGGATTGGCGGTTATTCCAGAAAAGCCATCCGAATCACCACATTTTAATCCCACTTTTAGATGATTTAATGGGAGCTCTTGCCTTTCATCAAGGCTAACCCTTTCAGCCAATTCCATAATCAGATCAGCCCCAGCCAGTACCTCATCTTCAACTTCCTGAGCAATCAGAAATTTGACCCTATCTGTATCATAATCAATCAGAATTTTTTTAAACTCATTTATATTATTATTCTCACAACCAAGACCTAAAACCAATACACCTGCAGCATTAGGATGATTAGCCAGAGAAGCCAGAAGTTTTTGAGTTGTCAGATGATCGTCACCTAACTGAGAACATCCATACGGGTGTTTGAATTCATAAATTCCATCCAATTTCTCAGCCCATTTTTTACTTTTCAGCCGAGTCTGAGCCTCTCTGGCAATTAAAGTAGCTATCTGATTCGTACAGCTTACTGTTGGAATAATCCAGATCTCATTTCTTATCCCCACCTGACCATTTTTACGTAAATATCCTTGAAAAGTCTGGGGAAAATTCTTATATTCCATAGATTGATTTATCTCAATTGGATGATAGTTGTATTCCTGCATACCCTCCAGTTTAGTTTTCAAATTATGGGTGTGTACCCATTGTCCGGGCTCAATATCTGTCTGTGCAGTTCCAATCGGAAAACCATATTTAATCACATCTTCATCTTTTTTTAAATTCTGCAAGGCAATTTTGTGACCCTGCAGAATCTCATTGTGGACAACAATCTCTAAATCTCCAAACCAAACTTTTTCACCACAAACCAACTTTTTCAAAGCTATAAGTACATTATCTTTGGGATGAATCCTCATTACCTTAGTCATCAAAGTCTCTCCTTCTGTTTTGAGTTAAGAATTTCTTGTAAGATATTAACCATTCCGTCAGTCTGAATAGCTTTAAGATAATCACTGAGCTTTATCACCAGCTCTTTATTTTGGGACAGATCTTCACCCCAAAATTTATAATACCCAGAGGTTAATTTCACTAGTGATTCCAAACTATAATTATCTTCTTTAACTAAATTAATGAAAAACTCCAAAACCTCTCAACCATCTCTGATCAAATATCTAACCAACGCAGATGTATAAAAAGATTTTCAAATCTTTCAATTACCTGATCTGCAAAAAGTTTGATCTTTCATTCTTTCCCTCTCAGGGATGAGTATACCTGGTCCAATTATTCTCACTACAGACCTGTTTAATTGTTTCATACTAACACCTCTTTCCCTGTTTTCACTGAAATTAAGTCCTGAGCTAAACCACCAACCTAACGATGAAATATATGGCGTAAGATTAAAGTGACCGCTCCCAGTGATACTGCCTCTGTTCCCAAATATACCGATTCAATTTGAACTCTTCTGGAAGGTAGTTCCATAGCACGCACATCAACCATCTCTCTGATCCGGGGAATGATAAATTCCAACCCTTCCCATACATCTCCTCCCAATAGGACTTTAGTTGGATTCAACAGATTAACAAGATTAGCAATGGCTATCCCTAAATACCGCCCAGCATCATCTAAAACTCGCAAAGCCAACTCATCTCCCTCTCTGGCTGCAATAATGATATGTTCTATCGAAATAGCATTAATCTGTCCATCAGTCAACTGCAAAATCTTGCTATGTATCCCTTCTTTGAGCCAACGCTTAACATTTCTAACCATTGCCTTTACCGAAGCTAAACATTCCAGACATCCATAATTACCACATTCACATCTGGGGCCATCAATCATTACTGTTGTATGACCAATCTCACCTGCACTTTCATCAATTCCTTTAAAAATCTCCCCATTAAAAAACATTCCAGATCCAATTTCCTGACCGATCTTTAAACAGATAAAATTGTTTAGTCCAATCCCCAATCCAAACCAATTCTCCCCCAGAGCCATTGCTCTGGCATTATTCTCCAGTTTGACAGGTAATCCAGTTATTTCTGTCAATAATTCAGCCAATGGCAAATCTTTCCATCCAAATGCAGGTGGATACAGGACGATCCCCCGAACACTATCCACTAGACCATGCATAGCCACTCCAATTCCAATTAGATTAAAATTCTCTTCCGCAGCTCTTGTCTGTAATTCAATAGTTAAATCTTTGATCAAATTAAAGACCTCATCTTTATCGGTATGTTTAATCTCTTTTTCCAGCTTTAAAACTATCTTACCAATTAGATTGGTTATAATTCCAATAACTTGACCGACTTCCACATCTATTCCCATTACATATGCTGCTTCTGCAACCAGATTAATCAAAATCGGTCTGCGTCCACCACTAGACTCTGCAAAACCAACTTCAGCTACATATCCCTCTGCAATTAACTCACCTACAATGCGGGTTACAGTAGAAGGGTTCAATCTGGTTTTCTCTGCAACTTCTGCTCTACTCAACGGCCCAAATTCTTTGATAACTCCCAGAATTAGAGCACGATTAATCTCTTTCATTAAGCCTAGATCGCCTTTAATATTTTTCGGCATAGCCTCACCTCCAACTTTGTTGAAACTTGCAATTAAGTTTGAAAAAAAATAACCTCCACAAGAAAATTATCTACATTATTGGCGATTACACTTGATACTTTTTTGCTTTTTGCAATTAATTGTACCATTTTTCACTTCATTCGTCAATAAAAAGAAGCACTCAAAAGTGCTCCATAATGTATGAATACAGATATATTTTCCTCATTACACTAATTTATTTTAAATCATATTTGCACAGTACAGCTTTAATAGCCATGTACTCAACCTCATCAGGTAAAGCCTCTTTAATTGGTTTTAACCTCTCACTTCCCACTTCTTGAACTACTTTCAAAATTAGATATTCATACTCCTCTGGAATTAAGTGATCCAGATTCACATTTAATCCCTCTTTCTTGCCTTTGATCAGATGATCTTGAATAGTAGTTATGGTTAATTCCCGTTCAGCAGCTATTTCCTGGAGAGTTTTCCCTGCAATAAACATCTCACTGGTGATCACATGACTCCTTTTCTTAGTCTCCTGTTTAGCTGTTTTAGCGACAAGATTTAACTCTTTTTTACGTGCACTGTTGCCATATTCAACAATATAATCCTGAATTACTGCCAGAAATTCTGTCCCATATCTTTGGAGTTTGGCTTCACCTACACCTTTCATCGCCAGAAAACTCTCCCCATCTACAGGACAGTATTCATCCATCTCACGCAAGGTACCATCGGCAAAAACATGATATGGTGGGATATTCTCTCTTGTTGAGATCTCTTTACGCAAGGTGCGTAATCTTTCAAAAAGAGTATCTTCTCTGATAACTTTTGTCTTCTTTTTCTGCATCCGCTGAAAGACCTGTTCGTCTCCACGCAAGACTGGTATCGCTTTCTCCTGTAACTGTATAATGGGATACTTGCCTTCACTTAGAGCCAGGTATTCATCAGCAATCAACATATTAATCATATCTCTGATAGCTTTAATCGTATATTCTGCCATAATGCCATAGGTTGACAATCTGTTAAAACCCATATCGAAAACTTTTTTTGTCGATGAACCTCTAAGAACCTGAGCTACCATTGAACTACCCCAACGCTGCTGCATCCGATAGATACAGGAGAAAATCTTCTGAGCTTCAATAGTTATATCAACCAATTCTGTCTCATCATTGCAATTACTACAATTGCCACAATATTCAACAGTTCCTTCTTCCCCAAAGTATTCAAGAATATATCTCCTGAGACACCTGGGTGTATGGCAATAATCCACCATGGATTGAAGCATTTTATACTGCTGAGTCTGTCTTTCGGGAGACCTGATAGTCTGTTCAATCAAATATTTCTGAATAAGTACATCCTGAGCACCAAAGAGTAGAATACATTCGCTGGCCTCTCCATCTCTTCCCGCCCGACCAGCTTCCTGATAATAGGCTTCCATGTTTTTAGGTAGGTTATAGTGAATCACATACCTGACATTAGACTTGTCAATACCCATGCCAAAAGCATTAGTAGCTACGATAATATTAATATTATCGAATAGAAAGGCATCCTGGGTGTCTTTACGTTCCTGATCTGTTAAGCCAGCGTGATATTTGCCCGCATTATAACCTTTTCCTTGTAAAAATTCACAGATATTCTCCACCTCTTTACGGGTAGCAGCATAGATGATTCCTACCCGTTCAGGATCCGCTCCAATATAATTCAGGAGAAAATCTCTCTTATTCTCACCCCGGACAACAGTAAAGGATAGATTAGGTCTATTAAAACCTGTAACGAAGATTTTTGGATCTTTCAAAGTTAGAAGATTAACAATATCCCCTTTAACCTCATCAGTAGCAGTCGCCGTGAAAGCAGAAATAATCGGACGATTCGGTAACTGAGCAATCATTGGAGCAATAGAGCGATAACTAGGGCGAAAATCATGTCCCCACTGGGAAACACAATGAGCTTCATCGACTGCAATCATACTAATAGAGATAGCAGCTAGCAAACTCCAAAAATGATCAGATTCTAATCTCTCTGGTGCAGCATAGATTAATTTGAACTCTCCGGCAGCTGCCCTGCGTATCCTCTCTCTGGTTTCTCTAATTCCCAATGAACTATTGATAAAAGTAGCTGGTATTCCTATGTTCACCAGACCATCGACCTGATCTTTCATTAAGGAAATCAATGGTGAGATCACTAAAGTCACACCTGACAGTAGAAGTGCAGGAATCTGGTAGCAGATAGATTTACCAGCTCCGGTTGGCATTACTGCACAGGTATCTTTACCCTGCAGGATAGTTTCAATTACCTTCTCTTGTCCTCCTCTAAAATCTGAGTAGCCGTAATATCTATTTAATAGTTGCCTGGCTTGCTCAAGCATCTTAAAACCCCTTTCTATTACCTTCTAGCTAAAACTCTGGCCATCTTAATCAATCCTCCGACATAAACAAAGAAATCCTGATATGCAGCGTAGAAATAGTTGCCGCCCGTATGGTCATCAAAAATCAATTTCCGCTGTCGTCGTCATCCTCTGCAGCAGAGTTGAAACCATTGACGATCCTGTCATCGAAAATCAGCAGCATATGGTAGCAGAATTAGTTCTTAACATTGAAGTGTTTGCCGTAATTCAGCAAAGATGAGCATCCTAAAACTCTATTCTGGAAAACAATCTATTCTCCTCTTTTTTCCATAAGAACCGCTCAGAAAAATAGTCCAAATTCCCGATAAGACCAAATAATTTGCTAACAAAGGATATATTTACTTTTTTTATGATAAGAATAAAGGGATTTAATACTGTTATACCGAATATGTGAATAGAATAACAATATACAATTATGAGGAGGGTGTTTAAAAATGGATAAGCGTCATAAGCTCATTATTATCACAGGAGTCGTTATCGGTTTCTTGGCAGCACTTTTGGTTAAGTTTGGTAATCCCGGAAATATGGGTTTCTGCATCGCCTGTTTTATTCGAGATATAACCGGTGCGCTAAAGTTACATAGTGCTGCCCCTGTTCAGTACATCCGCCCCGAAATTATTGGACTTGTCCTGGGTGGTATTATCGCCGCATTAAGATTTAAGGAATTTAAATCTATGGGAGGTGCACAAGTCGTTCTGCGACTGCTCTTTGGAGCATTTATGATGATTGGTGCTCTCGTCTTTTTGGGTTGTCCTTTACGGGCTATCCTCCGTCTGGGTGGTGGTGACCTGAATGCCATCTTTGGAATCCTGGGTTTCGCAGGGGGGGTTGGTGTCGGTACAATCTATCTGAAGAAAGGTTACTCTATGGGTAAACCTGTACATACTGAAAGTCAAGTCGGCGGAGTAATCTTCCCGGTACTAATCTTTGGTCTGTTGGCACTCTTACTTATACAGCCAGGATTTATCGCTTTCAGTCAGTCTGGCCCAGGTGCTGCAGTGGCTCCAATCTGGCTAGCTCTGATAGCAGGTCTAGTAGTCGGTTTCTTAAGTCAACGTTCTGGTTTCTGTTTGGGTGGCGGCTGGAGAGATATGTACCTTGGCAAGAATACTCATCTGATGCAAGGCTATTTAGCTATTTTTGCTTCTGTTCTGGTTTTCAATCTAATTTTTGGACAATTCAAATGGGGATTTGCCGGTCAGCCCGCAGCTCATAGCGACCATCTCTGGTCATTTTTAGGAATGGCCCTGGTAGGTATCTGTGCGGTCTTCGCAGAAGGTTGTCCACTCCGTCAACTGATTAAATCTGCTGAAGGTAAAATGGATCACGTAATTGTAGTAATTGGGATGGTTCTCGGTGCTGCTCTTTCCCATAACTTCGGTCTCGCCAGTAGTGGTACAGGTACTACTTCCAATGGTCGAGTATCTGTAGTTATCGGTCTGGTGAGTGTTATTGTGATTGGTTATTTCTTAACCGAAGCACATCGGGCTAAAAGCTCTCCGAAGGTATCCCAGGGGGAAGCTATGTAATGCCTGATGTTTTGAAAGAATATCTGGTCTTTACTTTTCCTTCAACCTATTATGCACTTAAGGCAGAAAAAGCTCTCTTAGCCAGAGGGTATGATATCCCCTTATCTCCTCTACCTCGTCAGCTCTCTTCAAATTGTGGAGAAGTGATTCGAGTAGAACCAGAAATGAAAGTTGAGATAAGAGATAACCTGTTAGCTGCCAATGTAGAGATTGAAGAGATCCATCTCGTTCAGGAGAAGAAAAAGACTAACTTAATGGACAAATTTTTCGGATATTAACTAAATCTTACGAATATGTTAGGCTGTGCTTTACAGCTCATCTTTTAAAGCACAGCCTTAATTTTTTATCTTTTTTGAATGTTTAGACAAATGAATTACCCCAAAAAAGCAAATTAAATCACTTTCCCTCCAAGTTCTGTATCCATCTGTTTGGTAATAGTCAAAGCTTCTGGTAACGCAATCTCCTCAAAAATACCGGGTTATCGCTTTGCTTAACATATCTCTAATTCTGGTCACTTCATTAGCGTCTTCTGCAAATATAAACCCCGAGCTCAACTTCAATCCTGACTTTTTCCAAATAACTTTAAACACTTTTTGACCTACACCCCATCTTCCTGAATGCCATTTACCAAATTTGATCGCAGAGATTGAATCAAAAGCAATAAATAAAGGTTCACGGGTAAAAAATCTATGAAAGAAGATCCCTTCATCAGTAAACCAGTACTCACCTGAACCTCTGGCAAACATATTATTACTGGTGTACCTTTTCCACCATTTTCCATCTATCTCTGTACCAAAATAATAACCAGCACTTTTTTCTATCTCTTCAATATTTGTCATCTGTTTTCACTCCTCTCCATTTTGCTGTTGTAAGCACTAATTATTCAACCCAATCATCTTCACACACAGCATAAATTTATCATACAATTTCTACACTTCTCTAATTCATATAGTTATTAATTATAACCTATTTATATAGTTAAGAGTAAATTTGATAAACTCTCTGGTAGCGGAGAATTTTTTTAAACCAAGACCATACTTCCAGTTTATAGCGTCCTCAATCAATTCTTTCCAGGGCTCAGCAAAAGATTTCTCTGCCCAATCAGCAGCAGCTTTTTTCGAAACCATCTTTCCATAGGTAAACAAATATAAAATTCTACACATGGTCAAAACAGCATAAGCCTGATATTCATCATCACTCTGTAAAGTAGTAGGTTCTGTCAGCATCGGAACCCACCATTCTTCTAAGACTTTTAAACTTGCTTCCTGCAATTCATCTGAAGAAATTGGAGCAATCAATTTTTGAGGTCCAGGTCCTATAACACAAAAACCATATTCCCGCAGAACATATAGTTCTAAAATCCATTCAAAACCATAACGAGCTAACAAGAATTTATCCTTATTCACATATAGACGTACTTCCTCAGGTGGTTGTTTTCTGGATAATAATTTCCGGGGGAGATAAGAACCTTCCAATTTGTTTGTCCATATGTTTTCAGCAAATAAAAGCTGCTTATGCATTTTTTCCAGCGCTATATATAGATTATTAGAAATTTTGTCTTTGGTCACTACCATAAAATCAATATCACTGCTAGTGGGATTAAAATCTCCTAAAGCCAATGATCCATGAATATATATACCTAGTAATAAATCTTGAAGAACATTTTGGACCTCCTGTGCAAATAGCTGAATTGCATCAGCTACATCTTTAAAGTTAGTTATCTGATGATTCACCCTCCAACCTCCCGTATAAGATATCTTAATTGTACATTAGTATAGAAAATAATCGGATTCCACATGTTGATCTTTAAACCATACTTATCTTATCCCTCTGATTCTGGTGGTTAGAAAAGCCACAGCTATGTAAAAAGTTCATAAAAGCTTCTCTCCCCTGTTGATCCTTTTTAAAAACACTTGCATCCAGTATAGTAGCCAAATATTTGAAGCCAACTTCATCTTGAATTATCTTATCGGCTTTTTCCCTGGATAAAGGACTGCCGTATTTTGCAATTAATTCTTCAATCCAGATCAGATGTTTATTTAGCAAATGATCTCTCTTTTGAATCTCCTCAGTCAAGAAAGGAATCTCTCCAGTTAATATTTCTTTGATCTGCTGCAGCTCTAGATCTAATCTACCCGGAAGAATCGCCAAACCCATTACCTCAATTACGCCGATATTCTCTTTTTTTATATGGTGTAAGTCCTTATGTGGGTGAAAGATACCATCTGGATACTCCTCTGATGTTCGATTATTTCTCAGAACCAGATCTATCTCGAAGAACTCTCCTTTTTTTCTGACAATGGGTGTAACAGCATTATGAGGAACAACTTGCCCATCTTTTTGCGTATAGGCGAGAATGTTAACGCCAGGTTCAGAATACTCCTTCCATTTATCCATAATATGGGTTGCCAACTCTATGAGTTCGACTTTATCTGAACCCCTAAATCTAATACATGACATAGCCCATTTTGGAATACTTATCTCAATATCAGGATATTTACTACAAGATAATCTTAAATCAACTTTAGCAAATTCTATGGGAAAAGTCGCCCGACCACCCTGATAGTGATCGTGATTTAGGATCGAACCTCCCACTATCGGCAAACCCGCATTGGCACCGAGGAAATAATGGGGAAATTGCTCCACAAAATCTACCATTCTCAGCAATGCCTGGAGATCTATATTCATAGGCTTATGTTTCTCACTAATTACTATACAATGTTCGTTGTAGTAGGAATAAGGTGAATACTGTAGAAACCACTGTTCCCCTTCCAGAGTAATCGGTATGACTCGATGATTCTGACGTCCAGGATGGTCCAGTCTTCCCGTATAACCGACATTCTCTAAACACAACATACATTTAGGGTACCCGGTTTTTTTGAGTGATTTTAATCTGGCAATCTCTTTTGGGTCTTTCTCAGGTTTTGATAAGTTAATACTTACTTTCAGATTACCATATTCAGTTTCTGTTACCCAGACAATATCTTTCTTTATTCTTTCTTCCCGAATATAATTCGTAGCTTTGGAAAAAGCATAATAAAAATCGGTTGCTTCTTCGATAGCTGATGTTTCCCGAATTGCCAGAAACCTTCTAACAACTTCAGATTGGCGTGGAGTTAATAGACCCATGATTTTAGAACCAAACCGATCTCTCTGAGTCACGGTATTTTTAGAGATAATACCCCTTTCTGCCGCATAATCAATCAAATTATCCAAAATCACATGAAAATCATCAACATCTTCATATTGTACTTCTTCACCGTAAGGTTCATTTATAGCGAACAATTCCAGGAAGCTATTTCTAATCTGCACTACGTCCCAGCCTTCAATAAGTCCAGTCTGTACTCCATATTGTAGAAGTTTCTCAATATTGATCTGTAAAAGCTCAACTATAGATCTTGACATATACGTCACTTCCTTATACTATTTCAGTAATTAATAAATTTCAGGTAAATCAAATTGATTTACCAAACACAGATGAATATAAAACCAGCCTACATTCTTAGAACTTTAGAAAATCCCCGTCAAAACACCCATGCTAGTAATGAGTTTGTCTGGCCAAGTTAACCTAACATTTATCTTACCTGATGAAATATATGAATAGCATAATCTTTCTTTACAATCTTCAAATATTCTTCTTCACCCTTTGCAGTCAAAGATTCTGCAACTCTCTGAATTAACCTCTTCTCCATCTTCCAGGTTACCACAAACAAGATGTAACCTCCTTTACGCACCACTCTAACCATCTCCTGCAGAACATCATCCAAGTCCTCTTCCAGATGAGCTAATGCATTATAACAAGCTACTATGTCAAATCTATCGTCCGGTAGATTTAAATCTGCAGCATTCATTTCCTCAAAAGTTAGATTTGAGGGGATGTCTTTTAGTCCCCTTTTGAGAAAACGCTTTAATGAAATGTCTGTAGCTAATACAGAAGAAGCATACTTAGATATCTCCAAACTAAAATCCGAATCACCACAGGCTATCTCTAATATACTTTTATCTTCTACAATATTTTTTAATTCTCCAGATATTCGTTCAATAATTTTCATTATATCATCCCCCAAATCATTAAATATATAGTTGAGGAGAAATCAATCTTCTCGCAGCTGTTTGATTAATTCCCGTGCTTCTACCGCCTGATCTAGCATAAAACGCTGAATTTGCACATATCTCTGCTGAGTATGCTGATCTTCTGTTTTTTGATAACGACAGACGATCCGAAATGGCCAATGCAAAGCCAAACTGATGGTATAGCCTAAACGCAGCAATCTTTTGTCACCTTGCCAACCTGTTTCACGTAGTCCTTTAAGATAATTTTCGAAAATCACTTCTCTTAGCTCACTCGCCCCGGAAAGATCAAAATCATAGAAAACGAGAGTCTCACCCAGGAGGTCTGCAATGTCCTCACCGATCATCCCGATACCAGAACAGTCCCAGTCTATAGCTACAGTACATTCCTCACCCACAACATCTTTTTGAACGAAAATGTTTCCCGCAAAATAATCCCGATGACAGAGAGTTTGCGGTAATCTGTTCAATACATCTAGAAATTGATCCCGTTCACTCCAGAGCACTAATGTTTCTTTAAGCAAATCCGGTGTAAATAGGCTATCGCTCTCAGGATATTTTTGCATCTTTACCAACCAGGGAAGAGCGCCAGAACCCCAATCCAGAACATTTTTTACCTGCCAATAATGGGTACTCAACCATGGATATGTGGGCAATTCCTTATCCACCAGATATAGTCCCTGAAAATGGGCCAAATGACGGGCAGCCAGTGCATATTCTTCCAACCTCATCTCCAAGTTGTGAACACCCTCAACTCTTTCCAACCAGATCCATGTCTCATTTTCGGATTTTTCTTCAACTTTTAAGCAGCGGGGTATCTTGAAGGTTGAAGATAATTCTGAAAAATGCTGAGATTGATAAATCAAAACCTCACGCTGCCAGCTTTCCGGGTCCCCAAATCGTACATAAGGCCGTTGAATCTTGAGAACTATGGACCACGAACAATCACTGACATTCGCTTGTAAACTCCGTCCACTACCATCAATAAGATACACTTCACCAATAGTTCCTCCATCAATGCGTAAAGCCTTGTAGTCAGTCACCTGAAAAGTCTTGTCCTGTAGTAATTTCTGTACAATCGGTGTTAGAGTTGATTTATTAACACTTTCCAGTTCGGTATTAACCTGCATCTAAACGCCTCCTTATTACAGTCGTATTAACACAAACTGTCACTGCTTTAAGTTAACGACTTCAGAAGGTGATGAAATAAAAAACATCATTTTAGTTATTATATCCTACCTATAGAGATCGGGAGATTTCTCTTCTGAAATGTCGTTAAAATAAAATGATATAAAGTCTGCCCAATTATTGTCTACCTGCATAGTTATCTCTCACTAGCACAGTTTTCCTTTTAGTTATTCTTTGAACCTCCTAAAAGTCCTTTAGTTATTCACGAATTATTTAACTCATTTTTTTCTTTTCATTCATTTAAAGTAAACATTAATGGTGTACAATTAATATTGTAAATTTTAGAATACATATAAAGAGGAGGAATTTTCATGTTCAAAAAGAACCTGAGGCTCACATTAGCAATGGTTGTAATCGCTTTAGTCGCTTTTAGTTCTCTAGCTGGTGCTGCTGCTCCTAAGTACGTGTTTTACTTCATTGGTGATGGTTTAGGTGCTGCTCAAAGACAGGCTGCTGAGTATTTTCTGCAAGAACAAACTGGAAATCCTGATGCTAAGTTAGTAATGAACCAATTTCCAATTGCCGGGATCAACACTACTCATTCGTTAGATACTCTGGTAACCGACTCTGCTGCTGCAGCGACAGCTCTTGCTGCAGGTGTAAAAACCAACAATGGAATAATCGCTCAGTTACCAGATGGCACTAATGTAAAAACTTTAATCGAAGCCTGTGAAGACCTGGGAATGGCTACTGGTATCGTTTCAACTACCCGTTTAACTCATGCGACCCCCGCTGCTTTCGCTTCTCATAATCAATCCAGAAATAATGAAGCCGAAATCGCTGCTGATTTTATTGACAGCGGTGTAGATTATTTCGCCGGTGGTGGTTACAGATATTTCGTTCCTAAGAGTTGGGAATGGGGTAAATCTAGTAGAAATGATGAACTCAATGTAGCTCAAGAGTTCTATAACAACAACTATCACGTTTTTTTAACAGAGAACGATACAGCTAAGTTCAGAGAATTCCAACCTACTGCAAGAGAAAAAGTATTTGCAGTATTCACTTACTCTCACATGCCTTATGAAATTGAAAGAGCAGAAAATGTACCAAGTGTTGCTGAACTGACTGCAAAAGGTATTGATATTTTGGACAAATATAACAAAGGCTTCTTTATGATGGTAGAAGGTGGTCGGATCGACCATGCATGTCATGCGAACGACGCTCCAGGCAGTATTCATGATACTTTAGCCTTTGACGATGCTATTGCAGAAGCTTATGAATTCTACAAAAAACATCCAGCTGAAACCCTGATTGTTATCGTCGGCGACCATGAGACTGGTGGTATGGGTTTAGGTTTTGGAAGTAATTATTACTTAAACATGAACGAATTAGTAAATGTGAGAGTATCTGTTGAAGACACTCTGCAGAGCGCTTATACAGGTGACAGAGCTGCATTTTATCAATACATTGCTGCAAACTGTGATTTAGGTGACCTGACTGCTGCTGAAAAAGCTACAATTGAAAAGGCTATGGATATTGTTGATAATGGAACCTCTGATAGTTCATATGGTGGCTATAATCCAGTTGCTATCGCTGTAGCTCACATCACTTCTGAAAGAGCTAACCTATATTGGACCACTTATGCTCACTCTGGTACCGCAATTCCAATGTCTGCCATCGGTGTTGGTGCAGAAAGTTTTGGTGGTTTTAAAGATAACACCGAGATTGCTAAAGCTATGGCAAAACTACTTTCAATCAAGCTTTAATATATCGTTTCATGCTCCTCTAATTCCAATTAAACTGTTCTGGCAAATAGTCGGGTTTTATCCCGGCTATTTGGTATTTCGGATGAATCATACTACTTAATTTAATGCATGTGAGGTGTAATATCATGAAAAAAGCTTTACCACAGATTGTTTTCCTGGGATTAATTGTATTAATACTTGGAGTAATGTTTTTTGATTCTAGTCCATCTACAAATAATAATGTCCAGGAAGTTAAAGCACTGGTTCTAAAAACCGACAATAGTGAGATGGTCCAATCAGGTCTCTCCAAAATCGGTTCACAAACTTTAAAAGTTAAAGTTCTGGAAGGAATTCATCTCAATGAAGAATTGACGGCAAACAACCTACTGTTAGGTCAGCTAGAAATGGATAATTATTATAAGGTTGGAGATAAAATCATCATTGGTATTACTACAAAAGATGGGCAGATTATTAACGTAAGAGCGGTCGATTTATATCGCCAGAATTCAGAACTCTTACTCTTTAGTTTATTTGTCTTAGCTCTATTACTCTATGCTGGCTTTACCGGTCTTAAAGCACTATTCTCTTTTGTAGCCAGTCTATTGGTCATCTGGAAATTTCTTATTCCCGGTCTTTTAGCAGGAGACAATCCCCTGATCTTATCTTTCAGTATCCTGATCATTCTATCTGGCATTATCATCTTCTCAGTAGCTGGTTTTACAAAAAAAGGTCTGGTAGCTTTTTGTGGAACCTGTTCCGGGTTATTTGTCACCATTTTGATAACAGTCTTTTTTGGGAATCAACTGGAACTACTCGGTATGACTGCTCCCTATGCTGCGACTTTAATTTATAGTGGTTATCTGCACCTGAATATGCGGCAGATACTCTATGCTGCGATTGTCATCGGGGCTTCCGGTGCAGCCATGGATATCTCGATGGATATCGCTGCATCCATGGAAGAAATCAAAATCAAACGCCCAGACATCCAGACCAAAGAATTGATTCAGTCGGGATTTAACATTGGACGAACTGTAATTGGGACTATGACTACTACCCTTTTACTGGCTTATTCAGGGGGGTATCTAACTTTATTAATGCTCTTTATGAGTAAAAACACCAGCCTTGTACGAATTTTAAATCTCAAGATGGTAGCAGCAGAAATTCTCCGTACCCTCACCGGTAGTATCGGGTTGGTTCTGGTAGCACCAATTACAGCTATCTTTGCCGGATGGCTATACTGTATAGAATTCGGCAAGAAAAAACACACTTTGGCTCAAACCCAGGAGAATGATCAGGAATATACCCGCCAGTGAGACTCCAGTATACCTAAAAGTGGACTAGATTTTAGATTATATTCATAATAGACACGACTAGCAAAAGATAAGTTTAAGCTGAATGTGATAAAATAAAAGGCATTCCTTTTTCTGAGGAGAATGCCTTTTACTTTATCATTCCATTAATATCAGTGATTCAGTCCTGCACTACAAACACCACCATAAATAGCTGGCAGTTTCTTACATATCTTTTTTAAAGTCCGAAATACAGATATTCATATGTAACTCTCTTTGAGTCTGAATCTCAACAAATCTAATATTTAAATCTAATTCTCGGTCAGTACCATAAACTTTTCTGGATTGCTCAAATTACTAAATCCAAATTTTTTATAAAATTCATGAGCATCTTTTGTTGCAAGAATCCACCTCCGGAGGTTTTTTAAATCAGGGTACTGGAACACACATTCCATACACCATGTCCCCAATCCTCTCTGTCGATATTCTTCATCAATTACAATATCACATAAATAAGCAAAGGTAGCACAGTCTGTTATTACCCGTAGCAAACCAATCTGCTTATCTTGATAAAATAGAGAAAAGCATAAAGAGTTGTCCAATGACTTAATAATTACTTCCCTTGAACGGGTATTTGCCCAATAAGATTTTGTAAGAAGTGAGCAGACCGCATCAACGTCTATCTTACTATGATCTGTGGTCACGGTATAATCTTCTTTTGTATAATTCATTATTGGATACATAACCAGATACCTTCCTTTCTGTTTTCTATATCATATTCGATCTGCATTATATTAATTAATTAATTAGATCTTTTAGTTCAATATAAGAAACCCCTTTTGAATCCATCAGATAAATAATATCACCATCTATTTGCATACTCCAACTGGCTTTAGGTATTGTTGTATGCAAAGATTGGTCAGATATATTCCATAATTTCATTTCACGACAAGGTGGGCTAACAGTGATCAAATAACCATTCCACAGACCCAGAAGATAAAACATCATTTTGTGACTTCGTTTATTCTGAGTAATAATCCGCAATGACTCTTTATCGATTACATTGAAAGACAGGTCTTGAGATGCTGTGTATATGGTATTATCAGTTACTAATAAACTTCTCAGATTTTTCTTATGAACATGTTCACAGTTAAGTAATTCAAAATTAGTCTTATCAATTTTAAGTAACTCACCATTAACATTCCCGGCATAGATATATTCTTCTACTACCATATGCCAGATACTACTATCTGTCAAATGATGATATGCCACTTCTTTTGATACTTTATCAATGACTGCAATAGGGCCATTTCTTATGCCAGCATAGACATTTTTCTCATCAAAATCAATCCCACAAATATCTGAACTCAAATCTGTTCCCAGTTCCCATTGATGAACTATCGAAAAAGATTCTGTATCTATTTTATAAAATGTACAGAATTCCCGACAATACAGATATTGTCCATCCACGAAGAACTCTCTTGATCTTCTGTTTTTAGGAAATACAATCTGGGATTGCAGTAATTCACCGGTATTTTTGTCAACTTTCAGTATTGATTTTTCTGAACAGATATAAATAAGCTCACCAACTACTTTCATTATGGAATTCGTACTTTCTAAATCGAACTTACTTTTAAACATAATAACCTCCCTTTCCTAATTATTTTCATAAAGATTCCATAGTCTAAGTTTACACTAGATTAACAATTTATGCAACATTTTAACAATTTTATTGCTTCCAGGTTATAATATGCTATATATTTTATTTCCCAGAAATAAAATAGAGCCAACCTTTCTAACTGCTGGCTCTCTATGATTTATAACACCCTGGTTTCAGTATCTGTAGAGATAAAATATTTTCTAAAATTTTCCGGAAAAGTTCAAAACAATCTGCTAAACTTGTCAACCAGTTCATTAATTATATTTTCCCGATCTTTCTTTGACCAATTGATAACTCCTGTTCCAATAATGTCAGCACCCTTGTTTTCACAAAATTCTTTCATCTGTCCAATAGCACGGTTTCCTCCCATCCAGGGATAAGGGAAATATTGGGTAACGAAACCAGCTACTTTTTTTCCTTGTAAAGAGGCAACTTGAGATAGATAAACTACCATAACTGATGAGAGAGAAAAACCATTTACTGGACCACCAAAAATAATGACATCATAACCACTAATATCCGGGAGATTCTTTAATTGAATTTGTGAAACCTTTGTCTGTTTGGCGTCCACCGGAACCAATCTCTCTATAGTTGTTGAATGTCCACCCGCTTCCAACTTATCCTTTATTTTTTGGGCAACAGAATACGTGTTACCTGTGTGTGAATGAATAACAAGACAAATTTTCATACTAAACACCTCTTTCTTTTATTTTGTTTTCAACTGAATAATCGGTTCATTCAAATTTTGAACAAAAACAACTATTTCAGTTGAAGATTAAACTTCTTTATCAACTGCCCGGTCTGATAATCATATACTCCAACATATTCTCCATCCTCGATCCATAGATGATTGTGAAAAACATACTTGAGCATAAAGAAACGCAAGTTGTAGTCACCAGCCAGGTCAACCTCCTGAATAAAGTCATAGCTGTATCGATCAAAACACAAAACCTTCTGAAACTGAACACCTGGCAAGTTATCAACCAATAAAAAGACCAGATTGTCACCAATAATCCTGGGTTCTGAAAACCAATAATCCAATGGAGCAGCAGTAACGGGAATGTCCACAAAATCAGTAATCTTTATAGTCTTAGTCAGTTGATCTGTTAACAGATCATACACCTGAACTTCCTGTGACTCATTAAACGCAATAATTAATTGGCTATCAACAAGCAAAATATCATACCTCTCATATGGGTGTTCAGCAGTATAACGATAAATTGTATCTACAGTTAAAGTAGCTAGGTCAACTTTGAGGATATAGCTCTTACGATCAATTTCTCCAGCATTATAGGCAGGAACAGCAATATAAGCAAAATTACCATCCTGTTGAATATTACGTTTAGAGATGATATTACCGATCTCTCTGGATTCAAACAAAAGTTGATAGCTATTCAGGTCGAAAATCTGCAATCCAGTATAAGCTTCCTGAGTATAAGAAGAATTAGCTACAAACAACCTGTCACCTAGAACTTTAACTGTTCTGGAATTTGGAAAAACCGGAAGTGTACACACTAATTTTTCATCTTTACTTATCACAAAAAGCTGTTCACCCCATACTCCCAGTTTCTCTCCATCATCTGCAACAAAAATTCTCTGATCATCTGCAATATCTCCATAAGTAACATATGTATTGAATTCAAAATCTATCATAATCTCATAACTATCCGGATCAATTCCGACGATGTGATGACCACTCTCCAAAAATACAACTTCAGAGAATTCAGCATCTTTTTTTAGAACTTTTAGTTCATTCGAGAAAGCGGTACATCCTGTAATATATCCAATGCTGAATATAATGATCGATAAAACGATTACCTTTCTCATCCAATCACTCCTATTTTGCCAGGTTAAACAGATTAAAAAAGTAAAGCCTGTTGACTAAGCAGCTTCAACAGGCTTTCTATGCATAGTACTTCTGCCTCAAAAATGTATATTCACTATGATTGATCTCCACCAATCCAATAAGTATCACTATCATCAGCCAGATCTGTAGGTGTTACCCATGGATCAGTAATCCAGGGAGTTGGTTCGATATTAATTCCTTGAGAAAGCCATGCTCTGTAAACAACTTTGGAACAATACCAGCCCGTATCAGATGATCTGGAAGCAAGAATATTATATGGTTGACCGACGAATTGTTTAGCATAATCAACACCATTTCTAGCTTTAGAGTCTGTTCTACCATTAACCCGATAAGCAGAAACGGAAGCTTCATTAGCCCACTTATTTTTAGTCTCATAGCCTACACAAAAACCTGAAGTGGTAGCATTAGAAGCACTTAAAACTGGTGCATTGCGGTCTGGAGCCTGAGTATCCATTATACCGGCATGTTTCCAGATACCTGGAATCAACATACCAAAACTCTTACCAAGAGAAGAATCTGTAGATTTGTCCCCATAACATAGGAAAAAATCTCCGGTCAGATAATTGTCAAAGAAAGATTCGGTAACACTTTGCATACCAAGATTACCAGTAACCGGTTTAGCGGTCAAAATCTGTTCCTGTTTGTCCAGGTCATATTTCCTGGAAATTGCCTGGTACCTCTCATATAAATTCTGTTCTTTCAGATAGTTGACCAATTTAGAAGTGTCTCCAGTATTATATGCCTCAAAAGCATATGCAATAATAAACTCTTTGACTCCCCAGGCTTCTACGGACAATTCTTTACCGACAACTGTAGGATGAACATCTCCCATGGAAGGTACATCCCGGAAAAACTCTTCATGGGCCATAGCCATAACTTCATGAGCATTCTGTTTGGCCTGTTGAATATCTTGATACTCCTGTACACCTTGTTCTACTGTAGCAACATTATTTTGTACAGTACAACCTCCAAGCAGTACTACCCCAACCAAGATCACCAACAACTTTTTCAACATCTAAATATCCCCCTTTTTTGTCACTGTGGCAATAAGGTGAAATATCTATTATAAGTTATCCTACTCTAAAAAAAATACAGGTCTTCTGTAAAGCACTAGTACTAACCTCAATCACTGCATCTGTCAACTAATTATCTGTTATTGTGTTTTTTTATGTAAATTTTTCTATCTAAATATTATCAAAATAAGTCTGCAATGTCAATATTCTCAGAGATTCTTAAGACAATTTTTACTGAATCTTAATGCTACAACAGATCCTATTTTCTACTTTTCAGACCTTTATTATAATACATAAAAATGACCGTGAACTAGTCTAGTTTCCACGGTCTTAGTAATAGAGGCCTTGTACTACCCTTCTATAGGTCTTTTTCTGATAGCAACATTATCTGCTATTAAATGAAGGCATATCCAGTTCAAAATTATCTTTGAACGACCGATTCGTATTAAATACTTTGAAAGAGAATTGTATAATCTGCAAAACATGATTCATTAAAGTTTTTAAATTCACTTATCTTATCAGGAAGATACTTAGTGATCATCTGCAGCGTAGCCTCACTAACAAAATTCAAAGCACATATCGAATAGGTATACAAATTCTTTTGGTCTCGCAAATAACAGAGATAGATATCACCATCTTCTCCTTCTCGTATATAGTCCAATGCTGCTAAACCATGAATATCATTTGACCAATGGCGATATAAAAGTTCATAAGCACTCACAAAATTAAAATGTTCAGCAAGCTCAAAAATATTCTCAGGCCCACCAAATAAAGAAAACCATTTTTTCTTCTTCTTTTGCCATTCTTCTTCGATTGGTTGAAATTTGGGATGTTTTAATATATTTTCTATACGATCAAGTCGAATTCGGTAATCGAAATTTTCAACTTCTTCTATGCCTTCTTCCTTCAGCAAACTCCTGAGTTTTTTTCCTTCAACGGTATTAGAATCAATCTTTCTAAAATTAGCTATTTCTTTATGATAATGAGCCACCTGGTAAGATAACGCCCTTAATTCTGTCTCCTCTTCTAATATGTACAACAGAGCCAATAGTCCTTCAAAGATACTTCGCAAAAGAATTCCCGTAGTATCAATACTTCCATTTTTAAATAATATTGATACTCCATCCAGATTATCTAAGATAAATCTATAAATAGTAAGCACCACTAAATCAGATTGGTCTCCCTTTGGATTATTTTCAGATTCAACCAATACATTAGATCCATAACAGATATTTGTATCCAAAATATCCCCAATTTTCTGCAGAATTGCACTATATTCTGGTGAAAAATGCGGTATCAAAAGATTATTATCAGTTTTCATTCATAACACTCCTTCAAAAATTAGTATAAATTTTAAAATTATTTAAAATTTAATTTATTTAATAAAAAAATCCCACTTATAGCGGGATTTATCATGTTTTAAACTTATTGTAAGCGAATTCCCTCATCAGTCAATTGAATAAGCCTTGCTTTATACAGACCTCCAATAGACATTTTAAACTTCTTTTTACTCATTTGAAGATGTTTCCTGATCATTTCGGGTGAACTATTATCATTTAAAGGCAGAAAACCACCATTTTCCTTTAGTTTAGCTAAAATTTTATCTTTCCCATCTTCTACAGCTGCCCGACCGGTTTTCCGTAAAGTAACATCAATCTTCTTATCAGGTCTAACCTTGCTTATATACCCTATTGTCTGCTCTCCAATCTGTAGATTTCGATACAGATCAGTGTTATAAATTACTCCCAGATATAGATTATTTATAATGACCGTTACGCCTAAATCAGTGAACTCATATACTAAAAGATTAACCTTTTCACCAGTATAGAATGGAATTACATCCGTTTCGATGAATTTTTGTATTTTCTCAGTAGCTGTAATTCGTTTAGTGATCTTATCCAGATAAATTCGTACTATGTACTTCTCGTTCTGTTTCATTCCATTCCGCCGCTGTTCATTAAAGGGAACAAACAGGTCTTTGTCTAATCCCCAATTTAAAAACGCCCCATATCTAGTCACATCTTTAACCTTCAGATAAGCGAACTCACCCACTTTAGCTTTGGGAGTTTGTGTAGTTGCCAACAACTCATCCCTGGTTGTATAAATAAATACATTTAAACGATCACCAGGTTGAATCCCTTCTGGAACGTCTTTTTTAGGTAATAATATATCACCCTGTTCAGATTTTAAGAAAACTCCTGTCAGAGTAGTCTGACTTACTTCTAATTCATTAAAATTGCCAACTTCTAACATTATTTACCACTTCCAGATTATATTTTGAGGAATCCTGGAGTAAAAATTTTTCCCCAATTATCATATTTATTATATCCTGATATCTTTCTTTGACTCATAATCTTCAAGTCAACTGTTTTAGATAAATAGTATGCTTTCATCAAGATATAGTATTTATAACTATTTCTCAGAATCAAGCAGTGCATTTTCTATTGCTTTCAATATCACCTTACTGCTATAAGTAGCACCAGCAATCGAATCGATTTGTAACGTCTGAGATTCTACAACTTTCCCTATAATCGCTTCTGCTGGTTTACCCTGACCATTCTGATGCTTTATCAAATTTATTGCTATAATTTGATGCTCTTCAACAGTCACTTGAACTTCGACAGTTATTGGAAATACTCGATAATTACCAGTATATGCTCCATCTTCTATCTGCTCTAGATCAATATCTGACACTTTCATATCTACCAACTGGTTAAGATTTGCCTCAACGTGGGACATAAAATAGGATATTCCAAAATAACCACCGATGACCAGGACAGCAATGACGCCTATAATAATCTTTAACTTTTTACTCATGATAGCACTTCCCTTCAATTTAATCATTAGGCAAATGATTATTCCAAGCCTATTACAACTATACCACCTTTCTGGATATAGTTCTCAGCTATTCGTATATCGATTTCCATTCGCTATGTTTACGATATCAATAAATATTCTACATTTTTAGTCATCACCCTTTTTTTATGAGAAAAATTTACAAGAAAATTACCCAGATTATCAGCAGTCTTTTGATTTAAGACATTAACATTTTTTTCAACAAATAATTTACATAATAATTCCTTCCAATAGCATAATCATCTTAGTATCTTGATAAACATTCCAAAATATGTTATGCTATGTCCAAATCGAACTTTTGAAGGGAGGAATCTTAATGTTACCATCCTTTTTAATCTACATGCTCTTTGGAGTGCTAGGATACCTGGTATCAATAAAATTAAATATACATCAAAAAAAAGGGACGCTAATCCTGACCATATTAGCCTGCTTACTTTCGGGTTTTGTTGGGGTAAACAGTGGTTTTACATTTTTTGACTATTCTATTTACATAAATAATATCCTTCTTGCCACTTCTTTTGGTATTCTGGTGCACTTAGTTATAAGAAGATTGATGAAAGACAATACAAAATATCTTAATTAAAAAAATATTGGTATTAACAGAACTGTCCATCAAGAGAAGCAATGTAACTAACAATACATTAAAATCAAAAGAGTTGCCTTTTATTCTAATGGCAACTCTTTCTCTGCCTACAAATTATCTATTACCAGCTACCACTGGCTCCTCCACCACCAAAAGAGCCACCACCGAATTCAACATCTTCTACTTCATTAATTGGCACAGACAATTTTAAAAGATTTAGCATTTCTTCACCTCACTAATTGATTCTATTTCATATCAGATGAAAAAATACCCAAATGGGTATTCAAAGATACTTTTTCGAATTAGGCTATCATACGTTAGGATTATTAGGACAATACTGACAGGGAAGCGGATAAATCCCATTATTAATACATAGTTCTTTAGTATAGAAACAAATTGTATCCATCAGATTCCCTCCTCTCAATTTAATTTGTCGATAATCCTCACTACCAACTACCACCAGCACCGCCGCCGCCAAATGAACCTCCTCCAAATTCAATCTCTTCAGCTTCTTCAATTGCAACAAGCACTTTGAATAAATTTAACATCTTTTCACCCCCTTTCTTCTGTAACATTTTCCTTAACCGATTCTATACTATCATTTTTATACATATTTTTCAGTTATTATAATTACATTTTTACCGATTACATAGACAATAATTAACTAGTTTTTGAAGTTAGGAGCATCGAACAAGTTCTGTAAAATATCAAAAGTATAACTAAATAGCCTCATAATCAGGTAGGATCTTATCTGCTTTACGAATAGCATTGGCCATATATCCCAGTATACTAGTTATTACAGCGAACGCACCAATAAGTAAAAATAGCAAAGCCATTCCCGAGCCAGGTTCTGTACCGACGATCCAGCCAAAGATTTTTGTCAAACTTCCCCCATTGACCATAGCGGGTTCAAAAACAAAATCGCTAATGGACCACAGAGAAATAGTTTTTTTTAAGGTTTTGAAATACCTATACCTCCATACGATAAAAACCAGACTCTAACCTCTCAGCCTGCATTATCTCTTTTCCGTAAGCACTTCTGAGTTGTAGACTGTACACTACCGGGAAGCTATATAGAATATTCTCGTCCTGATGAGCTGTAAAACAGATAAATTGAATCTGGTTAGCCTTAGCTACGTTAAATACTACTTCCAGGATGTGTGACGATGAAGCGATTCCGAAGGGGTTGTCGGCCATGATTACTTTCCAGACATTCTGCCTACCCTCAGTCTGTTGGCGAATGTGATTGATGATGGTCATGAACATTGTTATATAGATACTATATCCCTCTCCGCCAGACCAATTAGATACTTCATCCCAGGGGGAACGGTCATTTCGAGATTGACGTACCAGAGATTCTTTTCGGGGTTTGAAAACTGATACTAGACAATCCTCAATGGGAGCTATTACCTGAATTAAGTTCCTCGTCCTCAGCATCTCTGCCATCTTGCTATCAATCTCATCATCCAGTTTACCTTCTTGCTTCCATTTGTTGAGATCCGTTAGCACCTGATCTAAATATCCATAAATTTTTTGTCGATTCTCTTCTTCTGATTGGGTCGGCCAGTTCATCTTAATGATCTGAACCTCCTGATCAAATAGTATAACCCGGGAGTTTTTCGGTATCTCAACAATATTGTCATAGACAGTCTTAGCTCTCCGCAGACAAAGATCTGTCAGATGACTCATGTTCTTCTCTGTCTCCTGTAAGTTAAACTCATATTGCTGCTGATATTGGTCTAAAGCTTCAAAGATGCGGATAAACTGGGTTTCAATATAATCATAGTCGTATAACTTATTATTCTCCATGATTACTTTGACATTGCGGATAAAGTCCGCTACTTTGGCGTTCTGAGTTTTCTCTAACTTCTGCAGGTAGATATTAAATTGTAGATCCGCTTGCTTTTTGTGTGAAGTTACTTTATCTTGCTTTACTCGTAACATTTGCTCTGATTGCAGTACAGCATCTTTGGGCTTAACTCCTAACTTGTCCCATTCATACGAGGTTAGAGGAAATACCTTTTGTGAGATAGTTTGAACCTCTAGATTATAAGCTAATAATTCTAGAGCATCTTCATTTTCTTTCACCCAGGATCTGACTTTGCTCTGATCAAGCTCAATCGTCTGTTTATTACAATGTAAATCTCCAAGCTTATTTTTGATAACCTTATACTGCTGTTGGTGGGTATAAGGATCAAACTCATTGAATGGTAACAGATCTGTTTGTTTAGTTACTGAATTTACTACATTATCCCATACTTCTTTCTTAGCCTGAACATTGGCTTTTGCTTGATGCCACTCCTTTTCCTTACCGATTACATCTTTCCGTTTCTTGTTAACTTCAAACTCTATTTTCGTTAACTCTTCTTTAAATACTTCTCGGCGATGCTCCTGCAGCCAATTCCACTCGATCTCACTATGCTCAATCTGTTCTTTAGCAATATCTAATTCACTCTGACACTTTTTTATAAGATTTTCAATGTTCTCCCGTTGGTTTTGCTTGGACTTCAGTTGTTCTAAAATTGAGTCAATCTCTCCCTCAAGTTCGTCATAATTCAAACTTTCCGACTCAATCTCTTCAATCACATCAACCAGTTCAAGCCTGTAGTGGGTGAATTCATGCTTATGCTGAGTCAAATTACTATTCAATCCATTCAGTTCTAATCTAGCCTTCCCTCTTTTTTCACCAAATTCCTCTTTCTCTTCGTCCCAATTGTTAATCTGACGTTTTATTTGATCACGCTCGTTGCTCAAACGATCTCTTTCATTATGCTTATCATCAATTTGAACGAATAAGGGCAGATATCTACCTAACATTTCAATGAGCTTCTGCCTCTGATGCGAAGTCTCCTGTAACTCAACGATCTTCATTCTATGTTGTTCAATAGTTTCCTTAAGTTGTGCTGACCGATCTTTCTTTAGTTGAATCTCTTTTTCAATCTCTTGAATACGTTGAATTTTCTCATCTTCCCATTTTTTCCATTCACTAGTTTGTTCAGCAGTGTACTCACGATAAAAGCTCAGAATCTGCTCACGTAAGTATTCAATATCAGTTTCACGAGCAATGATTGCCGCTAGTTGTCCTTCAATAGAAGCAATTTTATCGTTAATCTGGCTTTTAAAATTCTGAAAAGCTTCTGTAGAGGTGTAAATACTCAAAGAATCAGGTTGATACATATAAACATCATTCTCAAAAAGTGAGATAAAACTCTCAATCTCTGTACTGCCATTGAGATTGCGTTCATTTTTAACCAGAAACAATAATGGGATATCTGGTGTTAGATTTCGCAACTGTTTGATGATATTTTTAACTGCATTGGTCTGAGAAGATTCGATAATTATGGAATAAGGCAATAAAGGCTGATTCTTCAATATTGCCTGGCATTCATCAGGAGATAAACTCTGTTCAGCAAGCCATTCGCTACCAGTAATGGCAAATAGATTAGCTTTCTCCAGTCTGGTCTTAATATCTACTAAATCTTGATGAGGAATGTAATACTGGTAATCTTTTAACAGAAGCCATTTTTGCTCCAGATCAGCCTTCTCTACCTCTAAATGTAATCTTGAAGATCTCACACTGTCCTTCTGCTCTTTAATCCAAAACAGCATTTTATCTTCAGCTTCAAACAGATCCTTAACATAGCACTCGTGTCCAGCTAACAACTCTTTAAGGGTTTCATAAGCAGTATGAAAAGCCTCAAAACTCTGCTGTAAATATTGGAGTTCTTTTTCGGTGCCTGCTTTTTCCCCATTTAAAGTTGAAATTTCCTCACTGATGTGATCTTTCTCGTTTTCCCAGCTATTTATTTTAGCAGTACAATCTTTAATTTTCTCTATTACTTCCTGTAACTCTTGCTGATAAACCTCCAAAAATTCTTCAGGTTCTTGTAAAGCTTCTTCTGTAACCTCGTTTGCCAGCAGCATTTTTTGCTCGTTTTTATACTGCTCAAACCATGAATTCAAAGCCGCAATCTGCTCGCCACACTCAGATTCAAGTTCTCTAGCTTCTTCAATCTTGCCTTTGAGGGATGCTATCTGCTTATCAAATCCCTCGATCTCTACGTCCTTTCTCTCAATCAGCGTCAGTAGATTATTCTGTTTAATCTCCCAGGCCCAACGTAATTGAGTTCTGATCTGATTTAATTTTTTTAAAAGTTCTGGTTCAGATTTATCCATATTCTCCAGCAGACTCTCATAATTCATTTTTTCCAATTCAGCTTGTACGTATTTGTTATAAGAGTTAAGCGCTTCTAATTCTCGCTGCTCCTGTTCATATTTCCCCAAAACTAACTTTTGAGCGTCATAATCCTGATTAACTTTAACTTCCTGCTCACAGGCTTCACGATGGTCTAATTCTTTTATGAAAGCCTCATAACTTAATTCTTGCCACACCAACTCTTTCTCTTCACCTTTTAATTGCTCAAGATCTTCCTCTAACTGTTGAAGCTGCTCTGTAGCTTGGCCTTTATGAACCTGAAAAGTCTCTCCTAATCTAGCAAGATGTAATATAGAATTCTCAACTTCTTTTTGAACCTGATCCAACTTCTGAACAACATCTACCACCTGCTGCGCATTTTCGCGAATCACCTCAAAATCTTGCAAATTCTTCTTGATAATTGGAATATCTAATAATAGTTTACGATAGTTCGAAAAGGCATTAATCAATTCTTTCTTCTTGAGTTCATCATGAAACATCATCTCTTCAATACCAGGAATGAGGATGTTCTCAATTAATTGACTAGTTGTTTTGCCCCGCTCAAAGAATTTAGCAACACCACCTTCAGAGGCATTGGTTTCACGAATATTGCGCCATTCTTCGGGAAGGATTCGAAAGCTCCTCAACACCTGATGGTAGGTATTAATCTGATCAAAAAGCTGAATATGCACGTCTTTACTATTATTGATCCAATCTCGTAGCTCCTGATAAGCGATCACATTATCAGCAAAGAGAGTACTGTCCACTAAAGGTAATGAACTGATATTATACTTAGAAACATCATCATATTCAAATAAATAGTTAAAATACTTGAACTCTTTACGACTATCTTCTGTAAAACAAAAGCCTGTACATAGATAATTATCACCATCACCTTCATTATCCAATAACCATTCCACTATCACATGTCCAGTGTATCTATGGTGACGAAGCAGTTGTTTGATACTTCTTTTACCCATCTTCTCATTAGGTAAAATCACCTGCAAAGCTAATTGAATCAGTAGCGACTTACCACCACCGTTAGCAAGCAGCATGATGGCATCTAAACCTTGTGTTTCAAATACTAGATCTGGCAATAATTTTCTATCCTCATCATAAAAAATGTTAACAACCCTAATTCTATTAATCCGCGGCAAGTATTATCACTCCTTTGTTCTCTTCAAAATCCAAAGGTTTTGACAGGATATTTAACAACATCTCTTTTCGCTCACTATTAAAATAATACTTGAGAACCAGGTGTTCGATCTTCGGCAACAAACGAATCTCCTGCTCTTCAAAGATTTGAACCAACCCTTCTTTTTCCAAAAAACTCATTACACGTAAAATGAAACCAATCCTATTCTTTCCCCGTTTTAGCTGAACAAGTTGATCATCGAAAGCTGCTTGTTCCTGCCAGGATTCAGCAACACTGCTGAGATTGATCTGATAAAGTTCTTCAAAGCTCTCAACCGCTTCCTCTGAACTTAGAGTCACTGCTTCTACATAATCTGTTACGGTCTCTTCGAGGTCTCTGACCAGAACAAACTGTCGGGAAGCAAAGTTTTGATCTTCGCTATTATAGAATTTGGCGAGTAAACAGAGAATCAAAAAATATGCCAGATATAGCTCACTGTTATTTTTTAATTTCATCTCGTTGCGTAATTCTTCATTGGTATAGCCCAAATAACGGTTATTGATCCCGGGTGTAAGATAAATGTTATTTCCAAAGGCAAAGATCTTGACATCAGCTTCTTCTTCAATAATTTCTTCAATGATCTGCCTAACTTCATTGCGGTTATAGGCAAAGTGTAGGTCACGATCATTTTCATCAATCACTCCTCGCTGGAGAAGTTGCATATATAGTTTAAAGGCCCAACGTACATCTTCTTTATGCCATTCCATCAGGTATCCCCCTTTTAATAATAAAATCGGATATTACATAGCCATTAGGTAATCTGATAACTTTATCCGTAGCAATCAACTCAAATCCCTTCAGTGCGAAAATTTCTGGATTCTCTTCCACAATCTTTACAAGAATCCTGGGGAATTCCAGAAGAATTGGCCCCTGGAAAGATGCCCGGGTTAGTAATGGAATAACGCCCATCTGGTGTAATTGGATAATAAAGGGATAAAAGTCTAAACGGTTAATTAACTCATAGTACTGTTCGGGATCATCCGATTTAAGTTGATTCAAAATCTGTCGTAATGTCAGTTCATCCTGAACAACCAGCGATTTTAAGATCATTGTCAGGTAGTACTCTAAATGTTTTTCCTTCTGTGCTTTTAACTCCCTTTCCCGTTCTTCTTCCTGGCGAATCATCTCCTCATCTAGACGCTGCATCTCTTCATAGTCTAATTCTGCAGTTCTTTTCAAAGGTTGTTCTAAAAAGACTTTCCCGGGATGGAAATGGGGGTTACGTTTGGGAGAGAATAAAGGATCGATAATGAGTTTTAGATTATTTAAATCCAGATTTTTCTTGACAACCTGTTGTAAGATTTCTGTTTGGAAATTAATCTTAGTATTAAAGGTATTCAAGATCATGGATTCAATGGAGTTATACATTAACTGTTGCAAACGTAACTTATCTGTAAACAAAGATTCATGATCATGGATGATATCAATCAATTTGCGATAAACTTTTCGAATCTTTTCTACAGCCTGTTCTTCTCTGGCTGTTAGCTTACCTGTATGATATTCATCAAGAGTAAATTCGATCAATTCTTTCAATTCAGCAAAGACTCTCTTCTCCCTCTCTAACTGGTCATTAACTCGCTCTATCTGTTTTTCAAACTCACTCTCCCGGGTTACATTTAACACATCTCTGATAATCTGTTCTTCCAGATGTCGAATTCTGGCTTTTTCATTCTTCACAGCAAGAGCCAGTTCATCCACAGAGCGGAGAGCACCATCAAATATCCCACGCTGAATCTGTTGACGAAGATATAGTTGAGATATAGATATCTGTAGTTCATTGTAAAACTCTTTAGTCTTGAAAAGAAGTTCTAAACCTACTAAGGATAGCTTTAACCTAACAACTTTCTCTTTAATCTCATAATCTGCCAATTCAAGGAGATAGAATTGGTATTCTTCCGCTTCACCAGTTGTGTAGTTCATATATGAGAATGTGTGAAATTGCCCTCTGTTTAATAGGTTTTCCCGTACAAGGTAATAAGATATCTCCAGGGCAGTGTCATAGGTAATAGTCTCCTTATATTGACGATGAATTAACTCTCGCAAAAAATTGGCGATATCTTCATAGGTACAACCTTTTTCACCTTTGAGCATGTATTCGAGGATGAAAAGGAGGACACTTAAACCTAGTTCCAGCATGGAGTATTTGTATTTTGTTCTTTGACGTAAGTCAATAAGGGGGGCAAAAACTGCGATATTTTTGATTCTATCTGCAAAACCATTAATAATCTGTTCGTCTATCATTAGTAATCACCGTCACTTTATCTAGTAGCAAGCATTTCCATAAAGTTGTAATTTAAGCCTTCCTGGGGAATATAACAGTTATTTACCCACAGGTTTTCAATAATTTTAGACTGAGGCTGTGCAAAGAAAGTCACAAAGGATTGCAAAGCCTGAAAGTCACCACTTTGGTCTTTCCGTATCTTTAATGGTAAAGATCCCCATTTGTCGAGTAGAAAATTATAGAAGAATACGAAAGGTTTAATATCTATATCCTCTGCAGTGCGTAATTGGTGCCAGATAGTTATACCCACAGGATCAAGGTCACCGAAGTAATAAAAATTGGGCGAGCTAGACGAACTGAAGTCTAATTCGTAAAAAAATTTGAAACTTTTCAGTATTTTCCACCCTTCTCCGTAAACCAGTAAGCTAAAGTTAAGTGAATTCCAGGTGGTTATTCCTCTTTGAAAAAGCTTCTTTAATGAAATGAATGTATCTTTATTCTCCACAATCAATACATTTAATGATTGTTGGTTATTGTAGCAACGATAATAGAAGAATGGTTCATGTGTCTGATAGCAGTTTAAGTCAGCAATAGATAGAGCTACTCGTTGCAATAAAGTCTGGCCATGTGTAGAATTAAGGAATTTTTCATCAGTGAAGATCTGAAAGGAGCGTTCATTTACAGAGATTGGTTCCAACTGTCGATACTCCTGTTTGTATTTTAAAAATACATTAAGTGCATTTAGGTAATGTTCATCTTTCTGATATTCTGCGGGGTGAGTAAGATAATAAGCCACATTAATGACTGGGTGGAACTGAGTCATTAATTTTTTCCTGACCTCCTGGTCTAACTGGGGACTCTTTTCGATATATTGATAGCCATTATATAAGATTGGTGATTTACCGTTGGTTTTCCAGGCTTTGATTGGACGGATAACCTCTTCAATCTCAAGTTGCTTAAGCGTGTTGGCAAGAGCAGAGTAACCTCCAAGTTGTAGGAATTGTTTTTGACCGAGTTTTTGGTATAGGTAATTCTGGATATCTATCGTCTTTACACGTTTTTGAGTTAGTGATTTTAAATAGCTGTAGACCAACTCTTTCAATGATTACTCACCTCACTTTAATTATATTTCAGTTTAAGATAAGAAAATCCTGTTGTCATTTATTAAGTTCATCTTAATGATCTGCTATAATAAAAACATTATAGCTTGAACCACCATCGAGAACAAGATTAGCAATATTCAGGTATGCGAAATCTGTATTTTACATCTCTGCATATGCTAACTATCTGCCTCATTTATTACAGAGTTACAAAAGCAAAAAATAGAGGTAAAGATCATCTTATCTAATAAATGGTTGCTTCACTTCTGCAGTAAGTAAATCAGAGTATGCCTGAATCTTGCGAAATGTATTGCCCATCATCTCTCGACTACGATATTCTCTTAACTTATCAATATCAAATTCTGCTATAAAAATATCTTCTGTTGTATTATCAGCAAGAACAATGGTATTATTGATTGGAGTTCCTGATCTATCCCAGATAATTGGACTAAATGCACAGGAACAACCAGCATCCTCCCCTGGAATATTAGCCATAACGACTCCAGTCATGTTCTCATATGCTCTGGTAGATAATGCCTGAATTCGTGGTGGCATCGCCCCACAATCATTTGGGACTAAAATTATCTCTGCACCTTTTAACATCAGAATTCTGGCACTTTCGGGATATTCTCTATCATAGCAGATCATAACTCCCAGTTTAATTCCGTCAAATTCACATACCTTAAACTCATCTCCGCTCTGAAGCATTCTCTCATTGTCAAAATCACAAGTATGTACTTTATCATATTTCAGAATAACATTTCCATTCCTGTCAATCACAAAAGCTGTATTTCGGGGTTTTATTTTGCCTTTTGTGTAACCTGTTATCACAATACCAATACTTAGCTCCTCAGCAATCTGACAGAACGATTCAAGATATTTACTGTTAGCTTCTAATGCCTGACTGCTCCACTCCCTATATGTAGGCAGTTGGACTATTTCTTCAATAGGCAGAGATTGATCAATATCTGGAAATTCATAACCGGTTATCCAACATTCCGGAAACAAAACGATGTCTGCTCCACGCTTTTTGGCTTCTCGAATAATCTTCAACCCCTTTTCAGTATTAATTTGACGATTATCAGGATCTCGTTTCTCCTGCACTACTGCTATTTTAAATAAGTGTCCCATCCCCAAACCCTCCTCAATTTTCTCAAAATATGCTTGTCTAATTTATTCGACCATACCAAAACAGCCCGGAAACGAAGTAAATTTTCTGTAAAATTACAAAAAGTCCTACAAACTACAGCTGAGTCGAAAGATTTTGTACTATTATATTACATAAAAATAAATTGTTATTTGATTGAAGGAGTTAGAATAGATTGATAAGAATCGAACATCTCAATGACAACAAGACTTTTCTCAAAATCTCTTATTAACCAGCTTACCATCTAACGAATCCATCCTTCACTTCCCCTGCAGTTAATAATTTTCTAGAAGATCACAACTTACTACAAATTCTTAGAGAAATCTTAACTAAATTATCCCTAATCTCTGTTCTGCTACTCCATTTCCGATCATCCCATTCCACACCGCTCAAATCATCACCACCATACAATATTTGTCCTAAGCTCACATCTCTAAACTGTGATACGGCAAAAAAAGCTGCCGCTTCCATCTCCACTGTTACACAACCTTCCGATTTACGCAAAGCAACCTTTTCCCTGGTCTCCCGAAAAAGTGCATCAGTTGTCCAGGTTTTAGCTTTGATATAGTTTATATTATGCTGGATAAAATCATCTTCAATAATTTCTAGTATCTTTTTATTACACTCCACTTCCCTGGAAGGTTCAAGATAATGATAAGACACGCCTTCATCCCGAACCGCAGAAATTGGAATGATAAGATTACCAACTGCAATATTTTTCTGTAAGACTCCTGCACCACCACATACGATAAATTTATTAAATCCAAATGCTATCAATTCTTCAAGAAATCCTGCTGATCCAGCAGCTCCTAAAAATCCCAAAGTAATATGAAGTTTTTTACCTTCATATACTGTTTCATATATCGGTACATCCATTGTCTCACTATGCAGACAGGCGACTTCTTTCAACTGACCTTTTTCTTTCATTCTATCAATAACATCTCTAAAAAAAGTAATGACACAATATTCAAATTCTTCTACTGGGCTTATGTAATTTGAAGCTTCAATCATGGCTAATTTTGATTCATCAAATTCAAGAATAGGGTAATCTTTTTTCTCCATAACTACACCTCCAGGTATTCATGCTGTTTTATCCAGAACTATCAACCCAACTAATCGCTTAAACCCTATTACTGCTTATTCCCCTTACTCACTGTCTTTAAAAACAGGAACCGTGACTCCTTCAAATCTCAAAACGTCAGGTGATCGTCGTCTATTGCTCCGAAAGGTTCGAAGTTAACACCTTGTCCGGGAAATATTATCTGTAGTAATTCTCTATATTTACTCTATTACCTTCTATAAAGAAAAAAATACTAAAATTATCACCTCTATTTATTTCATCTTTGCACAGTCAATGTAACGGTATCAATCATCTGACTCTTTACAGATATTCAAGGTATATTTTTCGCATCAGGTTATTAAAGATCAACTACCCAATTGTCAGTCAAAACCTAAATTAGATTCCACCCTACCCACAATACTTCATTACTGTTTATTAATAATAATTTTGGGGCTGCCCATTTGAGACAGCCCCATAAAATTACTCCGATCTTAAAGTATGTTGTTGGTATCATTGATCATCTTGGATGAAATTAGCAATAACATTTAAATCCTTTCTAATAATAATGGATTTTTGATCATTGGTCCCGATTATATCACCAGACCAGAAATCAAATGCCCAACCATCTTCGGGTTCTGCCGTTAAACTAATTGGACTTCCCTGGATAAACTTATCTTGAGGTGGATCTACAAAAACTTTTCCTTCTCCATTTACAGAAGTAGTAAGTGTACAAGTGTTCTCTAACTCATCCTTAATACCTAGACAACCTGATAATAGGAACATTAAAACTACTACAATAACTATAAACCTGCGCCGATCATGGTTCACCATTTTAAAACCTCCTCATCTTAATAAGTTATAGTAAGTTACGATTAAAAAAATTTCCAAAAAAGACTACTCAGCTAGCACAACGTTAGATCTAATTTCAAAAGCCTTTTTGATAAAACTACCCTTCAAACAACATGTGCTTTTCAGATCAAAATCATCGTTAATAGTCTGACAAAAGTCTTATTTTTTATATTCTTTCTAACAATTATTTTTCCTTCTATTATGTTATCTTTTTTGCAAAAATTTCTTTATTTTTATTTTAATTCAACATAGCGGCCACCCTTTCTAATCAAAAGTTTAATGCTTCATTATTCAGGTAATCACCCTTATTAAAATGAAGCTATCCGATTACTCACTATACTGTCTTCCTATGATAAATGTTTCTACATATCTATTGGTAATAAATAAAAAAATCCTTTTTTTAGAATAAAAAATTTATTTTGTATTTAGTAAAAAAATTGTAAACAGAAATAATATGTGGTATAATCTAATTGTAAGAATATTTACTAATCACTTTCCTATCGTGTAGGGAAGCAGTTGGTAAGTGTTTAGAAATATAATCGTATCACACAACAAGATGTAGAATAAGCATAAATCGAAAAAAAACAAAAAAGGAGGTGCGATTAAACTAGTAAGCTAGTCTTGCAAAAAAAAATTAAGGAGGAGTTAAAATGTCTAAACGTTTATTGTTTTCCCTGTTAATTTTAACTGTTGGTGTAGTACTTCTGTCTGGTTGTTTTTCTGATTCTATTGTAGATAAAGTCAAAAATGATGTAGCTTTACCTAATGATGTAGCTGATTGGAACTTTATCGTTTATCTCGATGCTGACAACAACTTAGAATCATATGCAATTGCCGACATGAATGAGATGGAAGTAATTGGTTCAGATTCGAATATCAACATATTAGTACTAATTGACCGGATTTCAGGTTATGATTCTAGTAATGGTAACTGGACTGGCGCCCGGTTATATAGGGTTACCAAAGATCCTAACAATTCTTCAACTATCGTCTCTCAATTGATAACTAATTATGGTGAACTGGATATGTCTGATCCCCAGACATTAACAGATTTCATCATTGATTGCCAAACTCTTTATCCATCTAACAAAACTGCTCTGACTATGTGGAACCATGGTGATGGAATTTATCCAAGAAATGATAAAGGTATCTGCTGGGATGATACAACCGGCGGAAGTGCATGGGATTGTCTGACTGGTGATGAAGTTGCTTCTGCTCTTGCAGATGCCCGGGCAGTTACCGGTAAGAAAATTGACGTTCTTAACATGGATGCTTGCCTGATGCAATTTTTGGAAATAGCTTATGAGTGGCGCAGTGAAGTTGATTATCTGGTTGGTTCTCAAGAGACTGTTCCTGGTAATGGGAACTACTATACTGGCCCACTTGACATTTTACAAGATAACCCATCTATCTCCGCATGGAATTTTGCTAAAGCATTAGTTGACGAATATGCCGATTATTATACTAATACTTCAACAACATATTCTGCAATGAGTTTAGGAACAAGCTTCAATACCCTGATGACTTCCTTTAGTAATTTCGCTACAGCAATGTACAATACCAGCGATTTAAACGCAGTTGATAGAGCTAGAAGATATACCACCTCATTTACTTACAACGAATATTTAGACCTCTACATGTTCGCAGGAAATATTGCCAGTAGAAGTAGTGACTCTAATGCTGTGAACAAAGCTAATGCTTTAAGGACAGCTATCTCCAATGCTAACATTTACCATAGAGAAACACGTAGTTACATCAATAACGCATACGGTCTATCAATCTTCTTACCTAACAGTAGTGAATGGTCATATTATTCTGGTCAAGACCAATATGTTACCTTCCCACTCTCAGTTGACACTGATTGGGATGATTTCGTTATTCGCTATGCAGATTAATTAACTTTAGACAGGGCTTTCTCTGCTCACACTGCCAGGGAAAGCCCTGGTTCTATATTGATTTGGAAAATTGTTTAAGAATATATAATTTAGGGGGATTGAAAGATGCCTGTTAGAATAATACTTGTTAGTACTATTCTCATACTGTTATTTACAGTTTCATTCCAGGTTTTGAGCGAAAAAGATATATCTATTTATCAAGCTCTAAAGATGGCTGAAGAGGTGGACATGGGTGATTTTACCAGTGTGATAAAAATAGTAGACTGCTGGGCAATCAAAGGTACTAATCTTCATAATACACTACCTTGCGAATTATTGATAAATTCTGAGACGGGTTTAATAATATCAGCTAAGAACATTACTCCTGAAGCTATTATAATAGACAAAAATACCTATGAATTTTCCGGAATGACTTATACCTTTAACAAAAATTTTTATAAAACAGATCAGATATACAACGGACTTGAAATCTATCGAAATGATTCACACTATTTTAAGATGAAGCAAGCAATTTTTATAAAAAATGAGAAAGACTTAGTGGCATACTTTATGACTAAAGGACCTGGAATGACTAAATAACTGGTCTCAAGGAGGATTATCTATGTCAAAACGTCAAGCAATCTGTATGTTAATTCTGACCATCATGGTAGTACTTACTGTGGGATGTGGCCTGTTTACTAAAAAATATACTTTGATTGTCTCTACCAATGGAGAAGGGATAGTTTCCATCTCACCTACAGGTGGCCAATATAAGTCAGGCACAAAAGTTCATCTCACAGCCACTCCAAAAACTAATTGGATATTTGACCATTGGAGTGGTGATACCACTGATAGTAATCCTACTATTACTGTAGTTATGGATACCAGTAAACACTTTACTGCGCATTTTGTGCCTCTGGAATACGAAGTGAACGTTACTATGGAAGGGATGGGGACAGTTTTTCAAACTCTTGTAACAACTCCACAGGAGGCCTATACTTCAGATCAGCTGGTACAACTAACAGCAGTTGCCGATAATGGATGGAGTTTTATTGAGTGGCAAGGTGACATTACTGGAAGCATTAATCCTCAGACTATCACAGTAAATAAGGAATACAATATCAAAGCTGTATTTAGTAAGAATTCAGATATTGAATGGAATTTCCTCGTATATCTTAATGGTGACAATAACCTGGAAATGTGTGCAATTTCAGATTTTAATGAAATGGAAGAGGTTGGCTCCACCCAGGATGTAAATATATTGGTATTGTTTGACCGCAATCCAAGCTATGACAGCTCCAATGATGACTGGTCAGGAACCCGTTTATATCGGGTCACCAGAGATGAAGATAAATCTAATGATATTATATCCGAATTGGTCTATGATTACGGTGAACTGGATATGTCTGACCCTCAAGTATTGGAAAATTTCCTACTGACCTGTCAAATGATTTATCCAGCGGAACGAACTATTTTGACTTTGTGGGACCATGGTGATGGAATCTATCCGAAAACAATCAATCGGGATAACAATGAGAGCATTACTGATCTCCAACCGATAACTCCCGAAGGAATTTGCTGGGATGATACAACTGGTATTGATCCATGGTGTTGTTTGACAACAGATGAGATCGCCTCTGCTTTACTGAATGTTCGCCAGATCACAGGCAAGAAAATTGAGATCATCAATATGGATGCCTGCTTAATGCAAACTCTGGAAGTGGCTTATGAATGGCGCAATGAAGTGAGTTATCTGGTTGGCTCGCAGGGAAAAGTCCCCGGTGATGGCAACGATTATACAACACTTTTGACAGGATTGAAAAACAATCCGGTTAGCACTGCATTAGAGTTAGCCCAAACATTAGTTGATGACTATTACAATTACTATAGTGTTTATGGTCCGGGCTGGGAAACTTATTCAGCAGTGAACCTGGGAGTGGAATTTGATGACCTGATTACCACTTTCAAATCATTTGCTACAGCTATGTACCAGACGACGGATATGGATGGAGTGTACAGTTCGTGGAATAATGTAACAAGTTTTACTGAACGACAATATGTTGATCTCTATGATTTAGCCGGGAAGCTGATAACAAATTCTCAGGATACTCATGTTGTAAACGAAGCAATAACTTTACAACATGCTATAGAAAATGTGATAGCAAATCACAATGAGACAAGTGAATACCAGGGAAAAGCTTTTGGTCTTTCAATCTTTCTTCCTTCCTGCAGTGAATGGCCAGACTATTCAGGAGCAAACCAATATATCAGCTTTTTGCTTTCACAAGATACAGATTGGGATGAGTTCATTCTACGTTTTATAGATTATACAGATTCGGCTACTGCAGAAACACTGTTAAACATAGAAATGATCTGGCCAAGTGAAGACTGTGATTTAGGAATTTGGGAACCAGACAATAATTATTACTGGATAGATGAAGGATCATCACCAAACGGAATTTTTTCAGAAAATATGATTAATGGAGGTACAGAAAGCTGGACTATAAAAGCTTGCTACAACGCTGGTTTTTATTCTCCTCTTGTCTATAGCTCTGACTATACCGGTAATGTACAGTTTAATCTAACCTTTGAGGACGAAACTTTTGATCTTTCCATCAATGTGGAACCAGGTGTTATATATATTGTGTATGATTTTGAGATAATTTATGTTCAGGGTATACCACAGCTTACTTTTAAAATTAGAGAAGATTTATTCTAAAGTTAAAACAAGTTATGCAAAATCAAACCTCCGTTAATAGACTGCTGACGGAGGTTTTTTAAGCACCAAATAGTTAAAATCTTTAGAAATGACTATTTAGAAGTCCCCTGATCACTTTTTTTGCATTACTATTTGCTGCTTCATACTCTCGCTGTAAATAAGCTTTGATTATCTCATCAAATTTATTACCAGATTTATTTTGATTGCTTTTAATTTTCTCAAGAACATTAATGATATCTAATAATAAGAGATTACGCTGCGTATCTTTCCGTTTATCTAATTCAATGTTTACAAGTTTCATAACTATTTTTTCTTGATATTCCAATGAATACTCCAATATTTTATTCAAACCCTGAATACACTGGCGGGCAGTGATAAATTTTTGATCATCACAATGCTCTAAATACTCATCACAAATTAAGGCAAATCTGTTTTCCTTATCCCAAATTATGTTATCAGAGATCAACATCAATCCAAGACTCCTCTGATAAGAGTTACTGTTATTAATCATACTAACAAATATATCCCAATACCTATATACGTCATTACTTTTGGCAGATAATAATTGAAGTAATAAAAAAGCGGCATAGCGAATAGTATTGTCCTTTTCTTTAAGCCAATCTACCAAGAGTCCAATCTGATGGTCATCTACATTTTCCGCTAAACTCGTTAAATTATCCTTCTTTTCAACAAGTAATTCTTTTGATAGCATAATTTCCCTCCTCATTCTTTTACTTTTTCCATACTAAGAGCAACATTACGATAATTAAAATTAGAGCTGCAGGCCCATATACTTGTAGTTAAACTCTTTGTTGAAAATAATGTTTTTAAAAATTTGGAGAAAATAATTTTTTTAGTGTAAAGACAACGATTACTATAACTCATTATTTGTGATAGTTGTTTGTGTGTCATATGTAATGGTTTAAAGGTAACTTCAGTCATATCAAAATGTACCCAATCATCTGGAAATTTATCATAAAGTAATCGATCTTCACTTTTAAACTTTTCAAATAATCTGGTTCCCGGAAGTGGAGTCAATATAGTCGTCTGCATAACGTCTACCGGGCTGTTAATTATATATTCTATTCTTTTTTGAAGTGAGTTTGATGTGTCATTATCTAGACCATAAATAAAAGAGCCCAAAACAGCAATTTTATAGCTATTAATCCTATCTATTACATCTCTATATTTACCGGAACCTATTTTAATATTCATTTTTTTGTTTACAGTCCCTAAATATTTTTCATCCTCAGCTTCCAGGCCGATAAAAACAATTTTACAACCACTTTTGGCTGCATATTCAAGTACTTCTTCATCTTCAGCAAAATTAATTGAAGCCTGACAAAACCAATCTTTTTTGATCCCACGATCTATCATACCTTTGAACAATTTTATCGCACGTTCATTAGCATTTTTTCCGTATCCGAGAATATTGTCATCAACGAAAAAGATCATTTTTTGCGGAATACTCTCTAATTCATCTAATACATCATTAATCGGTCTCTGTCGATATTTATGTCCATTAAATTGTGTAACTGAACAAAATTCGCAATCCATGGGGCAACCTCGAGCTGTCTGAATCGCTCCAAACATATATCCAGGATGAAATAATTCGTGTCTAGCTTTTGGAACCATGTCTGCATTAATTAATTCTCCCTGATAAACACTTTCAAGTTTCCCATTTTCAAAATCTGATATAACTTTAGGCCATATACCCTCAGCTTCACCTATTACAACTGTATCTACATATTGTTTAGCTTCATCAGGTAACATAGAAGCGTGTATGCCACCTATTATTGTTGGAATGCCTTTTTCACGATACTCTGTTGCAATATCATAAGCTCTTTTGGCTGAAGAAGTAAAAGCCGTTATACCTACTAAATCTGCTTCCTCATATTTAAAACTATCAAAATTTTCATCAACAATCTTTATCCTCCAATCATCAGGCGTAAGAGCTGCAATTATCCCTAAACCTAAAGGTGGAAATCGGGAGCTCTTATTAATTGTTAAACCTGTTTTGCATGGATTTGAGGGGTTAATCAATAATAACCTTTTTTTCATATTTGCTTCATTCCTTTCACATATTTTATCAGACTACCCAAACGATTTGACAAATCAGTATATGTTTATTGTTTTCTAATTCACCTCAAAGGAATCTATACCATATAAGCATTATACCAATTATCCTGATTATTCCCATTTTCTTAACATCTAAAGTAAAAGTCATAAGGAATTTTATTGATTAATAGTAATTTTACTATTTACTATCTCTGTAGACGCTAACATAATAAAAGCCAATATCAATAAAAATATCGGAAATAATGCGACTCCAACATACCCGGCAATTAACCCAAAAAAAGGCGGCATGAGAGTAGAACCAATATAGGCAAAGGCCATCTGAACACCCATCATTGCCTGTGAGAGTCCCTTGCCGAATAAACGGGGGGTTTGATGAAGCATACTGGGATAAATAGGTGCACATCCGATACCTATTAGGGATAACCCAAGGGGAATTTTCCATAAAGCCAAAGGTAATATAAAGAGTAGTATTCCAACAAAGATACTACCCTGTCCAACTCGAATTAGTTGTTTATTTGAGAACCTAATAGATACAAAGCCGGATACAAAACGTCCAAGTGTTATTCCCAGATAATATACTGAGGTCCAGACTGCCGCTACTTCTGATAATACACCAAAATTGTTGACAGCATAGCTACTACTCCAGAGTCCTACAGTCAGTTCCAGTGCACAGTAACAAAAAAAACCCAGTAAAACCACCTTTGATTTAGGAATTTTGATGATTTCATTCAATGATAGGGTTTGAATAACATCCGGGTGATTAATACCGTGATCACTAGCGTTATCATTATTTTTATTTAATGTAACTTTGTTCCACAACGGAAGTGATTTTATCAGAACTATAACCAGAATACTCTGGATGACACCTATTGATATATAACCCATCTGCCAGTTGTTATTCTGCACCAACCATAGCGACATAATTGCTGGCCCTACTGTTGCCCCGACTCCCCAAAAACAATGTAACCAATTCATATGCTTTACTTCATAATGTAATGCGACAAAATTATTCAGTGCAGCATCAACTGACCCAGCACCCACCCCAAGTGGAATTGCACATAACAATAAACAAATGAAAGAATGTGATAGTCCAAACCCAATCAAAGCGAGAGCGGTCATTACTACACTGATTATTATCACCATACCAGTTCCCAATCTTTTTATAAATCTCGTACTCATAACACTCGATATAACTGTACCAGATGAGACGGTCATTGAAATTATTCCAGCATATGAAACAGGGACAGCTAGATCTTTATTCATTACTGGCCAGGCAGAACCAAGTAACGAATCGGGTAAACCCAGACTTATAAAAGAAACATAAATAATTATAAGTAAAGTAAACAAGCAGACTCCTCCCGGTGTAATAAATTATAGTCGTTGATTGCTAAAAAAATCCATTAAAAAAAATAGAAATAGCATAATCTCTCAATGATAAACCACCCCTGTAGTTAAAATTGTAGCTTAAAATCTTCGCAATCATGTAAGCCACTACCATGATATAATAAATCGTTTTTCTTTAAACTCTGACAAAAACAATTAGCTTTATCAAGTAAGTCTCTGGATACTTCCAGGTCATTATGCCCTGGTAAAATTCTAGAAACATGATCTAGTTGTGATAATTTTTGAACAGAATCAGCCAATTTTACTGGATCAGTAGAAGGATAAAAAGCATAAACAGTACCTTTATACAGTATATCACCAGTATATAGGTATCCCTTGTCTTCTTCATAAATGCAAATATGTCCAGGTGAATGACCGGGAGTATGAATAATAGTAAAATTTCTATCTCCTAATTCTATCTGTTCACCATCTACTAACTCTCCACTTGGTTCACCAGTAAATGGATAGTAATTATAAATATCAAAACCTTCAGGTAATGGTTTGGATATAGGTTCTTTGATAACGTTTTTGCGAACATCCTCTAGAGAGATAGGAATTCCATTTCTTAACCACTCAGCTTCTGCTGAATGAACGTAAATCTGATCAAAAAATCTATGTCCCCCAATATGATCCCAATGCACATGAGTAGTGATAACCATAATAGGTAAATCTGTTAGTCTGTCTACAATTTTTGTAATATCTCCAATGCCTAAACCACTATCAATTAAACAGGCACATTTCTTTCCAATCAGTAAATATGAATGGACGTTCTCCCAGTGACCATATTCACTTATAGCATATGTAAGATCGTCAATTTTTTCAACGGTAAACCAGTTTGATTGAATCGACATAATGAACTCCCCTCAAAATTTCTTTTTTTGTTTTCTGAAATGGTTACATTTCCAATATCGGCAAAACTATAACTACTTTTTCCATTAACCCTTCTTCTTCAATTTATATACTAAGTATCATCGTTAGATGCTATCTATGCCAGCTCAAGAGATCCCCCAACGATGTGTTAAAACCAAGATGTTTATACACATACATACCCACATTACGAAATTACTATCAGCATATCAATATCAAATAATATATTAATACTCTGAAAGTCGTGCCTTTCTTGCTTTAAAGATAAAAGATAAGGGAAGTTTTTGAGCTTTCCTTGACCTATCATCAATTTCCTCTGTCATTTGTAAAGTACTTTCATTGGTTTGTTCTATCATATTTTCAATAATAAATCCGGCATTTGACATAGCATTGATATAGGTTGAGATTTTCCTATTAGGCAATATTATTTCCATATCATCTACTATTTGAGTATAGCGTTCTTCATCAAAATAGCTTTTTGTAAAAATAAGTTGCTTATCATTGACAGCAACACAACCATGCAAAGGATGTTTCCAACTAAAAATGAAAATACCATCTGGCTTTAAATATGAAGCAATGCGTTGAAACACATTTTCCAAATCGGTTGCCCACCCTATTGCATATATTGAATAAACTATATCAAAATACTGTTCAGGTATACCACACTCATCCTCCATAGCTGCACATATGAGCTTTGGAAAATAATTATATTCTGCTAAAAGTTTTCTAGCATTATTGAGTTGTTTTTCTGAAATATCAAGCCCCCATAATTCTCCAGCATCTCTATCTGCGTGAAATTTTAGTGAATGCCCACTTCCGCAACCAATCTCAAGCATTGTTTTCGCGGTTACATCACCAAATAAATGCAAATCATTTTCTGTAACAAATTGAACACCATATTCCGGTAAAGCAGTAACTCCAAACCACTTGTCTGCATTCGAATTCCAATAATTTTTATTAACTTGAAGTATGGTTCTGTGCTCCATATATATTCGCCCTTCCATAATAATGTAAATCATTTTCATTCAAAAACAACTTATCAAAGTATCATCAATATCGAATCAGGATCGTCTCGTTCCCAGTTATTATTCATTTTTCATTCTATTATATATCATCCTTATTTTGATCAACTCATCTATACTTTTTTCCATGAAATCAAGAGATCCGAAATTGGCAATGAAGTAAGTATCCTTTTCCTTGTCATAAAACATGTATGTCCCAGTAGTTCCCATACCTCCATAGATATCCGTCATTGAACCTAACAGAAATGACAACTCACTGAAATCAAAATACATCATGCCCATACCATAATAAATGCCTTTATCGAAACTCTCACTAAAGTTGGTCATCTGTTGATAAATTTCATCCGATACCAAGTCACCATTTTCCAGAGCCATCATAAAAGTCAACAAATCATCCATCGTCGTAACAATACTGCCACCGGACCAGTCGATGGATAATGCATTTTTTCCACTTAAGTTAATACCGTTCACATATATTCCTAAAATGTCTGCCGACTCCTCATAATATAACATTAGATAACTGTCCTCCATATCCAGAGGTTCAAAGATTCTCTCATCCAATATGTCAGAATAAGGTTTACCCTCAATAACTTCCAGAATCAACCCTAGAAGAATATAACCTGTATCCGAATAATAGAATTGTTGCTGCGGTTTTCCAACAGGCTCCTGACGCTCTCGGGTAAAAGCTATTAGCTCTTCTGGAGTAAATAAAAGATCTGGATTATCGGTAATCATCTCTAGCATCGTCTTACCACTTTTTACAGGACCTTCAAAATAATCCCCAACACCCGACGTGTGCTTCAGTAAATGCCTAATGGTTACTTGATCGCAATAATCCGTATCACCTGACACAAACAATCCTTTAAGGATATCGTCGTCCAACCAGGTACTGATTTTGTCGTCAAAATTGATCTTCCCTTCATCGACCAACATGCCAAAAACTGTCGCACACATAGTTTTCCCAACACTGGCCGAATGGTACTGACTGTCTATTTGAACCGGCTGATCTGATTGCAAACTTTTCGTGCCTATTGCAAATTGTTGGCAGTAACCTGTTCTATCAGAGTAGATTGTAAACAAAACACTTGATAATGATTCGTTTTCATCAACCAATTTTTCCAAGTGTTTCTGAATCTCTACTCTAACCACCTCTTCAGAAATCGGTCTATTTATGTATACCAACATACCAAATCCGATGATGCCAATAAGAATGATGCCAATCAATATTTTCCATTTTAAACTCATTATTATCCACCTTTCTTTAGCTTTCTACTAAATAATTAGTAACCTTCTTATCAAATCCTAACCTTCGATAATAATCCAAAGCTTCTTGATTTGATGGAGTTACTTCTAATTGATATCCACTTACTTTATTATTGTAATGATCAAATAAATAGTCAAAAAAGCTGATGCAATTGAAGAATATTTGTTCAACAAAACAAGTTATATTCTAATTGACAATCATAAGGTTCTTTAACAACTAATGATTCATTATACTCTTTCGCTTCCACACAGCCCATAGCTTTATAAAAAGCCTGTGTTTCTTGTGAAGAATGTGCAGAAATATATAGTTTTTTTGCACCCATCTTTTTTGCTCTTTTACAGATGAGATCAAATAATGTTTTTCCTATTCCTTTCCCGCGATTATCATAAGAGATATGAATACTTGAAAGTTGTAAATATTCTTTGGTAGAACCAAAAAAGTGATTTTCCAGAGATGCAAATCCTACAAGTGTCTTATTTTTTAGTGCACCTAACACTGTCCCTCCAGTTTCGATAGTATTTTTTAGACAGTCTACCAGATACTCATATTCATCAGAACCCCATTGTTCAGTAAATGAGATATCCCTCAATACCCACTCTTCATTTTCTTTACGCCAACATTTCGTAACTTCTTGATAACGGTCAAAACATGAAAATAAGGATAATTCTATTTCGTTCTTGCTCAACTTTTGATAATTAATTGTCTCCAATGTTAGATCCTCCAATATGTTTTATTTAGTCTAATACTGCTGAAAATCCCACACAAATCATCAATGTTATCCAACATTTCTAGAGTATACTGAGAGAAGTTGATTACTCACAGCATAAAGTCGTTCCGTTTTTTGGGAAATATATCTTAATTTAATATTCACCAATAGCAAACAAATACCTGCAATTTTAACTTACCTTGATCAGTTTACTTTATGCTAATCTTAACTGGATGCACTTGAGTATTTTTGAATACTTCTGCGAAAAAACATCAGAGAGATAAGATAACAAAATACAGCTAATAAGATGCCTCCACTTATCTCAAAAAGATTAACTTTTCCGATTAGCGATTCTGCCGGAATAGTAATCATAAACCCTACTGGTATTACCCAGGTCAATATAAATTTAAAAGTCGTGGGATAGATTTTGACTGGATAACGCCCCATCTGGATTACAGAATCAAAAATCCAGAGTAAGGGTGTACCTAAATACCAAAAAGCTGCGGAAGTAAGAGCTAACATTATGGAATAAAGCAGGGTCAGGGAGATGAAGATTGAGATGATAAAAGCAACGATATTTATAATAGTTACCGTAGTACTTATTTGAATGAGGGCATAGGCTATTACTGCCATGCTGATTACTAAATCAATTATTACAAGCGGAGACCATTTTTGAATACTTATGTAGAATTGAGTTGGGACAGGTTTTAAAAGAGTAAAATCAAACCTACCTGTCCAGAGCTCACCATCAAGTCCAGATATTCCATTAAGACTAGGTCCAATAAAGAGGTTTTTTAGATTCTGAATCAATAAAAACATCCCTGTAACTACCAACGTCTCATGAAAATGCCACCCATTTATAGTCTCAACTTTTGAAAAGATTATTAAAATACCACCGACACTTCCTGCCAGTTCCAACAATGTAAATAGTATCTTAACAAAAAAATCAAAGCGAAATGCAATCTCCTGTTGAAGTGCCTTTTTAAAATAGATGACGACTAAGCGTTTTAACAACTTGAATTGGTTCATATTGTTAACCTCCCACTGCAGTATATGATTTTATGCCTTTTTTCCAGATCACTCTGTTGATAAGAATTACAACAACAATCCAGATACACTGTAGTGCTAGTCCCGTTATTATTTGGTTAGAGTTCAATTTGCCCAGGATTAGTTCAATAGGAAAACCAAGCATATACCTATAGGGCAAAAAATTTGAGACTCCTTTTATTAGATCTGGCAATAATACTGTAGGTATTACCTGTCCGGCTAATAAAAAGATTAAAGTATCGTTAGTCCGCAAAAGAGCGTGAATTTTCTCTACAAACAAGGCAAAAATTGCCAATGTATAGGCTACCATAAATCGCAATACCTGAGCCATGATTAATGACAGGATAAAGAGCCACACTAAAGTAGCATCTATTGTTAGTTTAAACTTGAAAAACAAACTAACTACGATCAAAAATAGGAAAACAAAAGGTAAACAGACAACTTTTACAGCAATATCGGTTGAAATAGCCTCATAGATAGGGGGTAATGGACGTAAAAGCCAGACTGAAAAAGTTCCAGCATTGATCTGATCACCTACAGTCCAGTGAGAAGTTGGGTATGTTAACTGATTTATAAATATCAAGAATACATAATAGGTTATAAAATCTTGTTTCGTAAATCCAGAAATAGCCCCTTCTCCAGCCGCAACTATCCAGACAAACATATAAATCAAAGGCAACATCATCCAACCAAATGTTAATGTCCAGAAAAATCCTCTCGAAGCCATGTAACTGAACATCGATTTTTTGATTAATGCAATACCCCCTCTTAGATGCATTGTTTCACCCCTTCACGATAGATTTGATCTATCACAGCCTCAATCGGAGCGTCAACTACTGTTAAATCAACCAATGGAATACTTTCAATAAGTGAAGCAGTGAATTTGGCAATATCTTTTTTATGCACTCTTATCGAATAGTTGTTCTCTCTTTGATTTATAATTGATCTCTCTCCATCAATACAGTTTAATATTTTGGCATAATTATCAGGATTACTATCTTCAGCAGCAGCTATCTTGATAATCTTAAAAGGAGAGATCTGACTCGCTAACTCTTCTAAAGCTCCATCATAGACTAGATTACCTTTATTAATCAGAATTACCCGCGAACATAATGATTCAATATCAGCCATATAGTGGCTGGTTATGATAATAGTTGTATTGTATTTTTGATTGTATTCCTTGAAAAAATTACGTAACTTTAATTGTACCGAAACGTCCATGCCTAAAGTAGGCTCATCTAAAAATAAGATTTGAGGCTGATACAGTAATGCTGCTGTAATCTCACATTTGGCTCTCTCTCCGAGAGAAAGATTTCTGGCCATTTTCGGGAGCAGTTCTTCGATCTCCAGTAAACCTACCAGTTCATCTAACCTTTGTTTAAAGTCTTCATCTGAAACCTGATAGATCTCTTTTATCACGTAAAGGGAATCGAGAACAGTTATATCCCAACTGAGTTGTGTTTTATTCCCCATGATCATACTGATCTTCTTTAGATACTCTACCTTTCTCTCAAAAGGGGTAAAACCTGCCACTTCAACACGTCCTGAAGTAGGGTGCAATAACCCCGAAAGCATTTTTAATGTTGTAGTCTTACCGGCTCCATTTGGTCCGATAAAACCAACCACTTCACCTTTACCAATTTGAAAACTGATTTTGCTCACTGCCACCGTATCGCTATAAATTGGCTTAAAAAGACTTTTTAAAGAAGCAATCAATCCTGAGTCACGAACTGGCACCCGATAAATTTTCTCCAGGTTTTCAACTATAATTTCCGAATTCAATCCTAAACACCTCCAAAATATTGTCTTATAATATTATTACTTATCCCCTTATATGATAGTGTCAAGTGTATCAGATCATCCGAAGAACCGTGTGCAAAACGGTTAGATATTCATTTATATAAAATATCTGTTCTTTTGCCACTAGAACTGATACATTCGTCGGTTATCACAAAAACCCTTCCTTAAATATGTAATTTATTAAATTACTTCTGGAGTTATTTCTTCTGGTCACTAACTATTTTATATGCAGCCACAAACATTACACACATGATTTATTATCAATAGTCAAAGAATCAATCTGCTATGAAAATTCAAAGCAAAACTCCTTATCATAGAGTTAGAATAATTCTCCTATAATCTCTAAAATAAGGAGTCATCATAGGTGGATGTAAATAATGGACCCCACAATCACATTTTCAACTGTGTAAACCACTTAAAACACGTATATAATTCGGTAAAATACAGGCTATTCATTAGCTCAGCTCATGAATATTCCCTGAAATAAATTGGTGATTTCGTGATCAGAAATAAATTCTATGCTATTTAAATGTTTAAGAATTTTAATGATTTGACCTGTATGTTCTCGTTCATGTTCAAGAAATCTCCGAAAAACTTTACGTGCAGTCCAATATTCATCACCGCTTAACACCTTTTTCGAAATCTGTTCAGGTGATAGCTGTGAGAGGATTTTGACACAATTTTCTCGCATATTTCCAATACGTTGATAAATATTTCTTGCTGGTTTGCTGGCCGGTAATTCACCCTTTGCAAACAAACGGGTGATATAAAACCTTTCAGCACTGGCAATGTGGCGGAGTATCTGCATTATTGACCAGTTGGGTGATGTAAGATACAGATTTAGTTGTTCTGCGGTAAGACTAGTGATAATTTGCAAAAGATCCTGTCGTGAAGCCTGCATCAGTTCTAACCAGAGTTTTCGCTCTACCTCCGATACTGGTAGTTGGTCTGGTTGAAAGAAACCTGCTTTGTCACCAGGATTAAATGGGCCACCTTTGACTTCCTCTTTGATAACGAATGTATATGGTTCTTCGACAAAGCTAAATCCATGTCTTTCACGCCAGCACATATAGCTAAAAACTCCTTCCTGTACATGAGCTAGAGCGTCATCTCTGGTTATTCCTTTAACTATACACCCAGGAAAATCCAGTAGATGAATCATAGTTTTACCTCGTGGTGCAGTTTCCAGATACAGATTAATCTCCATGAAAAATTCCTCCTTTTAACCTTCAAACTGGCTATATATTACATCATATATTATTTAATTGCATAATTATGTAAATTTTGCTTCTTACTAGAATATATTTTATAGACATTTGACTCCTCTTTACCTTGATAATGTATAAATTTCCCCGATTGTTAATTTTCCAGCACTTACTGGACCAATGAGAATTATGTACTTCTTCATCCCGCTCATCCTTTCAATAAGATAAAATACTTATTTACGTAGTTTTAATCTGTACATTTTTTTATCAGCAATTTCATCAAATATCTTATGAAGAATTTTCGATTTACTCTTAACATCTAAGCCATTAGAATCTTTTTTTGCTTTCAGTACCGCCTCTTCTAACTCTTCAATCTCCATAACCGTTGCTGCGATGCAATAATAGCTTTTTGAACGACCCTCATTAAAATTAACTAACATATCTTTAAGAATCTCTTCCCGCAGGTTTTGCTTTCTCATAAAATGTTCGCTTCCATTATTTTGCATAAAAAGAATGTCATCTTCAAGCTTTTGGTAACACTTAAATGAATCAGCTTTTTTGCCTGCTTCTCTATGTTTCTTCCATTTTTCGCAATTAACGCTTTCATTGCATTCCCAACAGAATTCAATTCTCTTTTTCTTTATAGCACAGGTTATGAACTTACAACCTAAACTCATTCTTGCTTCAGACTTACATCCTTCACATTTGCTTTTACCATCGGTATGATACATCGGACATAGCTGACAAGAGAGACCACATATACCTATTTGGGGATATTTAATTTCCATAGTCATGTACTCCACCTTCCTTGTTTTAAATTTCTAGAAAACATGTGCTATCATTCAATAAAAGGAAGCTTGATTACATATCGTGTAGAAATGTCTCATTATCTGTTGGATAGCATTTATAACATCCTGGCCATTATTAGCCTCTATAATTTTAACCCTTCGTCCTCAAGTGTGTCACTTATTAACATATTTTTCATCATCAGCAACTAACATAGTGCTTCCATTTTTCATTTTATCACCCTCCACTTAACACAATATAAGCATATAATAGTTTCAAATTGTTATTTCTCCATTTAATATTTTAATCCTTTAAATATAAAAATAAGCCTTTCAGTTTCCACAACTAAAAGGCTTATCTCCAGACGATATGTCTTTATTTTCAATGAAAGATATTTCACTTCAATGTTCACGCATCCCCTCACGCCTCCTGCAAAAACATTTTCTGCAAACGCTCAGCAGTCTCCAGGCTAATCTCTCGCTGACCACGGCGGAGTAATCTCTCCCTGATACCCTGGTTGAAAGCCAGCAAAAACTCCTTGATCTCTGTCAAATTCATTCCCCGATGCAAAAGACTAAAGATTCCACCGAACTCAAAATTATACTGGGGAATCCAGACAGAATTTTTCAGATTCACAAAAATATCTTCAATCAGATCACAGGTCATAAATGCATCCATACTCCTATGTGCCCATTCAAACTGTGAGCCTTTGATCTGAAAATGATCCTTCTGAGTCCAGATGGGAGTGATAGGATCACAGTACCACAGCTGAGTGCGGCAAAAATCCGGTTGAGTCTCTTCAATGAACTCAACTGTATCTCTGACCGTCTCATAGGTCTCTCCTGGAAAACCGATAATAAAAGAAGCATAGGTAATGATCCCGTATTTTTTCAACAGACGAAGTCCTTCCCGGTATTTTTCCACCGAAGCTGCTTTATTCATGTTCTGGAGAATCTGTTGATTACCTGACTCAATCCCCAAGAAGACTCCCTCACAACCACTCTCCTTCATCAAAGCAACCGTCTCTTCATCAGCAAATTGACATCGATAATGAGAGTTCCAACCAAAACTGTAGTCATTTTTAATCATCATCTGTAAGATCTCTTTAAAACGCTCAGGGGGTACGTTAAAAGTATCGTCAATAAAGTTCAAACTCTCTACCACTCCCAGCTTTTCAATGGCATTAAGCTCCTCTGCAATCTTCGCTACCTCCACAGTCTGGTACTTTCCCGCATGCTCCGGAAATCCACAGAATGAACAGTGGAATGGACAGGAGATAGATGTGCGAATTGAGAGAAACTGATTAATCTTATCCTTAAATAAGCTCCAATCAACCATATTCTCCGCTAATCTATTATCCTCAATCTGAACTGGATTGATCACCCATTCATTCCCATCGAAGTAAGCTGTATTGGGAATGCCCCACAATGAATCACCATTCCTGATCGCCTGCAAGACATTCACCAGGGTCGCTTCTCCCTGAGAACTATTAACATAGATATCTCCACCCGTGGATTTAAAAAAGTAGGCCAGGGTATCTGGATCTGCCGCTGTGCGGAACTGAGTGGCAACAAAAGGTCCGCCAATAATTATCTTCGCCTGCGGGTTATATTTTTTTATAAAGGAAACGATCTCTAACACCGGAAACACCGAAACATACAATGTAGTAATGATTCCAATAGTTCGAATCTTTTCGGTTTGGAGTTTGCGAGCCAATTCAGCTTTTCCCTCCTGAAATGAATTAACAAAGTCAAAGGAAAATCCCCGTCGATGCAAGTAAGTACCTAAGTACGTAATCGCTGGACTTAACTCCTCTCCTAAACTAATCGGCGAAAGATCATCCTTTTCCGGCTGCCGAAAATAATTGAATGCCTCTGCCGCTGTAAAAGTCTGATCACTATAGCGGATAAAGCTAAGACTCAAATCTCTATAGGCGGGTGATCGCTTTCCCATTGAATAGACCATCTCTTCATATTTCTCGAACTGCATCTCATTATGTCCAATAAATAGACAGTCGATTATATCTCCCATATTATCACCTCTCCAACTTTTTGGGTCAGGAAGTGACGGGAGCTGTTAAAGACATCTACCGTCACTTCTTATCCCGGAATTAACCAAATAATATTCTGATCACTTTAAAATATCCAGGATCAGTCGGGCATTAACCTGTAAATTCTCACCACTTAAGAGTTCACGATGAGACCCCTGGCCCTGATAGACATAATATCCACCATGAGTTGCTTCCTGCCAGCTATCAGTATTGATCGCCTCACCTTCTTCTTGAGCCTTGATTAGATGGATCGGTGTCTGAACCGTTCCATTATTGATCATCCGATTACAGTAATCCTGATAACCTGTCACTCGTTGGATTAGTTCTCTACGAATGGAATCAATCTCCAGATAACCGGCCAGATCGGGATTGGTTCTGGCAAATTGTAACCATTCTGTCTCCAGATCTTTCTTCGATTTGGTGACAGGTGCATCTTTTTTCAATGAATCCAGCATGATTAAACCTGCTACCTCTAATCCCTGTGCTTCCATTACTCGAGCTACTTCAAAAGCAAGGTTACCACCTGCAGAATAACCGATCAGAGTATAGGAACCTTGTGGCTGCAGTTTTTGCATCTCCGCAATATATTCTGCTATCGGTTCATCCCGTTCGATAAAATCAAAACTATAAACAGTGTATTCCGCTAAAGCATTAGCTAACTGCTGATAAGTGATACCATACCCTAAAATCGACGGGAAGCAGAATAGCTTCTCCTCCTGACCTGCGTTGAAGATCAGATATGGATCAACCTGCTGAGCCTTAAGCGTTCCAAAACGAATTAGATTGGCCAGCTCCCGAATCGTCGGATGCTTGAAGATCTCCTGCAGTGGTAACTGCAGGGCAAACTCCTGATAGACTTTAGAGATTAGTGATGCTGCCTTTAAAGAATGACCACCTAATGCGAAGAAATTATCCAAAATCCCCACTCTCTTTATCTGCAAAATCTCTGACCAGATATGAACTAAGGTCTCTTCCAGCTCAGTAGTTGGAGCTACATATTCAATCCCTGTATCTGTTCGCTCCGGTTCTGGTAAGAGATGACGATTGATCTTTCCACTGGTGGTCAATGGGAAAGCATTCAGCTTCACAAAATAGCTGGGAACCATATATCCAGGCAACTGCTCTTCCAAATAAGCCCGCAAAACAGCATCAGTCAACTCCTCTTCCCCTGTATAGTAAGCACAGAGATACTGATCTCGCATGTTGTCACCTTTTAACAATACCGCAGCAGCTGTCACCTGCTGATGATTAACGATTCGATTCTCAATCTCACCCAGTTCGATCCTAAATCCGCGCAGCTTCACCTGATGATCAATTCGACCGACAAACTCCAGTTGACCATCGGGTAACCAGCGGGCCAGATCACCGGTCCGATAAATTCTCTCCGCCGGATTCAGAGGACTGGGAATGAACTTCTCTGCCGTCAGTTCCGGACGATTTAAATAACCCCTGGCAAGTCCCGCGCCTCCAATACATAGTTCCCCAATTACTCCAATGGGCTGCAACTGCTGATTCTGATTCAGGATATATACCCGGGTATTTAAGATAGGTCTACCGATGGGTGGTACTTTATAGTCGAACTTATCCCTGGCTTTCCAGATCGAAGTACAGACTGTGTACTCTGTTGGCCCATAAGCATTGATATATTGGACATGGTCTTTCCATGTGTTTACAATCTCCCAGTTACTGGCTGAACCCGCAGTGATCACCATACGCAATGTTGGCATACTCTCTGGTCTCAAATTTTGAATATAAACCGGTGGTAAAACCACATTGGTAATCTGATACTGATTGATATATTCTGCAAAGCGAAGATAGTTATTACGGATTTCTTTCGGAAGCATACATAATGTATTACCAAACAGAATCGATCTAGTTATTTCAGAAACTGAAGAGTCAAATGAACAGGAAGCAAATTGTAAAACCCGATCTTCAGGTGAAACACCCCAATTAACTCCATATGCTGTATTCAGATTCAACAGACCACGGTGTTCTAACATAACTCCTTTGGGTTTACCTGTTGAACCGGAAGTATAGATGATATATACCAGATCAGTTGGTTGATTGACTAACTCCGGATTATCTGGACTATACTGCCCTAGAAGAGGATCTTTCAGATCAATTATCGTCCCTGTAAAGCTCTTTGCCCGCTCAAAATACTGAGGATGGGTCAAGAGAATCTGTGCCCGACTATCTGCTAACATATACTCCACTCGATCTGGCGGATACTCTGGATCGATGGGCAGATACGCTCCACCAGCCTTAATAATCCCCAGAATGCCGATAATCATCTCTAAGTTACGTTCCGGGATAATCGCCACAATCTGTTCGGGATAGACACCCCTTTCTCTTAACAATCTAGCCAGCTGATTGATTCTGGCATTTAATTCATGATAAGTCAATTGAGCTGTTTGACTGATCACTGCTATCTTCTCAGGGGTTCTGGTCACATGTTCTTCAAATACCTCACCAATGGTCTTATTCCGCGGAAACTCACCTGCAGTCTGATTAAAGACTGAATTGATCAGAAATTTCTCTTCAGGTAAGATTAGTTCGAGCTCTCCGATACTGATTTCAGGATCTGAAATCAGTCGGTCGATGACCTGTTTAATCTGTCCAGCCATTCTCTCGACTGTTTCCCGTCGAAATAGCATTGTATTATAGGCTAGTTTAAATTCCAGACCACTTCTATCCTCCCGGGCGATCAGAGTCAGATCAAACTTGGCTGCTTTATTTTTGTAAGGAATGGACTGCAGCTTAAAATCATTGACAGTTCCCTCTGTTACCTCCGGATTATATAGATTGTGATAGACGAACATGGTATCGAATAATGGGTTTCGGCTGAGGTCTCTTTCCAGGTTTAGCTGATCAACCAACAATTCAAATTGATAATCCTGATGCTGAAAATCGTTAAGAGTATTCTCCTTAAGCTGTTTAAGGAATTGAGTAAACGTTAAGGAGAAGATTGGCTGATTACGCAAAGCAAGGGTATTGACAAACATTCCGATGATCTGCTCCAAATCTGCATGGTCTCTGCCGGCTATTGGTGAGCCGATAATCAGATCCTCCTGCCCTGTGTACCTGGCAAGAAAGATGTTATAAACAGCGAGTAAGACCATATAAAGAGTAACCCCCTGTCTCTTAGCCAGGAGCTTTAGATGTGCTGTCATCTCAGCAGTCAACTCAAAATCAACTTCATCTCCAACAAATTGCATGACCTTTGGACGTAGATAATCTGTCGGAAGATCAAGAGTTGGAATCTGATCGGCAAAGCGCTCTAACCAATAATTCTTCTGATCTTCCATCAGACCGTCCTCCATAAGCTGATTCTGCCAGACAGCAAAATCTCTATACTGGATACGTGATTCTGGTAGAGTTTCACCTGCATATAGTCTAAAGAGATCCCCAATCAGGAGATTCAGCGAAATCCCATCAGCGATGATATGGTGGATGTCATAGGTCAGGATATATCCATCTACTGTCCGGGCTAGTCCCACCCTAAACAGTGGTGCTCTCCCCAGGTCAAATGGTCGGACAAAATCAGCCATCAAATCCTCGATTCCCATCTCTGACATCTTAAGCTCCTCAATCCTGAAGTTGACCGCTGGCTGAATCTGCTGCACCGGTTCACCTACCGCAAAACTAAAGGAGGTTCGCAGTGATTGATGACGATCGATCAGTGCGAGTAACGCCTCTTCTAACCGCTGTGGATCTAACTTCCTGTCCAAAAGTAATACTCCCGGCAGATTATACCCAGTGTTGTCGACCCCCATCTGGTTTAAGATAAAAAGTCGCTTTTGAGCAGAAGAGAGAGGATAAGATTCACGTAACTCAACTGGCTCAATTCCCCGGTAAACCTCCTTTTGAGCAGTAGCAATATAATTGGCTAAGCCCAGTACCGTAGGATGCTCAAAAATCTCCCGCAAAGGTACTTTGACATTCATTTGCTTAAATACCTGACCAATTAGTGAAACAGCTTTTAGCGAGTTACCCCCCAATTCAAAGAAGTGATCACTGACTCCAATCCTCTCCACTCCCAGAATTTGTGACCAGATCTGCACCAGCTTCTCTTCCTGCAGAGTGGTTGGCGGCAGATAGTCTCGCCCACTGTCCAACAGACTATCTGCTGTCAGTAGTGCACTTCTATCCAGCTTACCACTGGCAGTTAAGGGAAGCTCCGGAAGACGAATAAAGTAACCGGGGATCATGTAATCGGGCAGAGTGCGAGCCAGATGTGCTCTTAACTCAGTGGCCGAAATCTCTTCAACAGTGACCAGATAGGCAGCCAGCTCATTTTGACCGGCAGCATCTTCTCTAACCAGCACTGCTGTCTCTGCGATCTGGGGATGGGTTAATATCTGACTCTCAATCTCTGCCGGTTCGATTCTAAACCCACGAATCTTCACCTGTTGATCGATCCGCCCCAGATACTCTAATTCTCCCGTCTCTAACAGGCGAACTTTATCTCCGGAACGATACAACCGTTCACCGGGAAGATAAGGATGCTGAATGAATTTCTCTGCAGTTAGTTCTGGCCTGTTGAGATATCCCCGGGCCAGCCCTGCACCGCCTACGCAGAGTTCCCCGGCGACTCCTCCGGGAACAAGCCGCAGATTATGATCCAAAATCCAGCAGGTTAATGTCGGAATGGGCCTACCAATATTGCTGATCTCCCGCTGAATATCCTCCGCACTCAACTCCTTAAAGGTCACATGAACGGTGGTCTCAGTGATCCCATACATATTAATTAAGCGGGTCTCAGGGTATCTGACAGCCCACTCCTTCAGCCGACCTGGCTGTAAAGCCTCACCGCCAAAGATCACATACCGGAGTGCCAAATCCCCTGCACCAAATTGCAGTTCTTCTGTGATCAGATTATAGAAAGCTGTCGGTGTCTGATTGAGAACTGTTACCCTTTCCCTGACTAACAACTGCCGATATTCTGCTGGACTCTGGGCGATCTGTCTGGGAACAATGATTAGCTTACCACCAAACAGCAGAGCTCCATACATCTCCCAGACTGAGAAGTCGAAACAGTAGGAGTGGAATAGTGTCCAGATATCCTGCTGACTAAAGTCGAACTGGAACTGATCATTAAAGAATAATCTAACCAGATTCCGCTGTTCAATCATCACTCCTTTAGGTCTGCCAGTGGTACCTGATGTATAGATAATATATAACAGATCTGTCGGTTGATTAAGTTCCGGTAATTCTCCACACTTCTCTGCAACAGCCAAATCGGTTAGCACAATCCACTCACCCGGGAAATTAAGTTCTCTAAATTCATCACTAACCAATAGCCCAGTCTTAGAATCGGTTAACATATACTCGATCCTCTCCCGGGGATACTCTGGATCAATTGGCAGATACGCTCCTCCGGCTTTGACGACCGCGATAATCCCAATGACCATCTCCAACGAACGCTCAGTCAGAAGACCGACGATCTGGTTTGGACGAACACCTTTTTTGCGTAGAAGCCAGGCCAACTGCTTAGATCGTTGATTTAACTCAGCATAGGTCAGCTGCTCATCGTTCAAGACCAGAGCGATTCCATCGGGGTTCTGTTCCATCTGTATCTTAAACAGTTGATTGACTGTTGCTGTTGTCGGATAATTTACTGGCTCTCCAATTAGTCCCTTTAAGAGAAACTCTCGCTCCATCGGGGAGATCATCTCAATCTCTGCCAGTCGTAGATCAACATCCTGCACAACTTCTCTGACAATATTCGTAAAATGAACAGCCAATCGACGGATCGTCTCTGGTTTAAATAAATCTGTCCGATACTCAAATCCCAGACTGATCTCTTCTGCCACCTCCATCGCCTGTAAAGTCAAATCGAATTTAGCTGTTCTGTTCGCTAAGAGATATGGGCTGATCTGCAGACCACTCTCTGATAATTTTACACCCTGTGCACCATCCTGCAGAACCAGCATCGTCTCGAAGAGAGGATTACGGGTTAGATCTCTGGGCAAATCCAGAGAATCAACCAACAGCTCAAACTGATAATCCTGATTCTCAAAGGCATGCAGGACATTCTCTTTTACAGCCTGCAAAAACTCCACAAAGGTCAATGAACCAATCGGTCGATTACGCAGCGCCAGAGTGTTAGCAAACATTCCAATCATTCTGGACAGATCTGGATGAGAGCGTCCGGCAATCGGTGAACCGACAACAATGTCTTCCTGACCTGTATATTTGGCTAAAGTAACATTATATATCGCCAGTAAGCTCATATACAGGGTCACCTGCTGTTCTGCTGCTAACTGCTTTAACCCTCCCGTCAGTTCTGCATCCAGGTCAAAGTAGAATCGATCACCGACCAGACTGAGGCTTCGCTGCCGCGGATAATCGGTGGGCAGCTCCAATAGTGGGATCTCTCCAGTAAATTTCTCCACCCAGTACTGCTTCTGTTCTTCTATCTTCGCTGAATTTAGTAGTTGGTTCTGCCAGACTGCAAAATCTCTGTACTGGATCTTAAGCTCGGCTAAATCTCTGCCCGCATAAATTCGGACGAAATCTTCAATTAAAATTCGATTGGATGCTGCATCGGTAATAATATGATGTAGATCGACAATTAAATAGTGGAGATCTACAACCCGATACAGTCCCATTCTGATCAGTGGACCCTGTTGTAAATCAAAGGGCTGAACAAACTCTGTCAGTTTACACTGAATCTCCGCTTCCGATAAAACAGCATACTCCAGCCAACCAGTTTCCACAGGATGGATGATCTGAACAGGTTCACCATTCTTAAAACCAAAGGTGGTCCGTAAGATCTCATGGCGTTGAACTAAGGTCTGGTACGCCTGTCGGAACTGTTCGACATCCAGTTCACCTTCGATTTTCAGGACAGTTGGAATATTATATCTGGTATCATCACCCTTCAGCTGATTGAGCATAAATAACCTCTTTTGAGCCGAAGATAGAGGATAGGCTTCCTGTTCTGCTATCCGCTCAATCTTCTGATAACTCTGCTCTAAATTCTGCAGATATGCTGCCAACTGAGCAATGGTAGGATTATAAAAGATCTCTCCCAGGGGAATCTCCAGCTGTAGTTGTTGATAGACCTTCATTAGAATCTGGGTTGCTTTCAAGGAATGTCCTCCCAGTTCAAAAAAGCTATCATTAATTCCGATTCCCGTCATCCCCAAAACCTCAGTCCAGATAGCAGCCAACTTCTCTTCAAGTGGATTACGGGGTGCAGTCACTGTTCGATCAATAAGCAGATTGGTATCAATTGCCGGCAATCCCTGATAATCCAGTTTACCATGAACAGTCAGGGGTAGAGCTTCTAGACTGATAAAGTAAGATGGGATCATATAATCAGGCAAAGTTCTCGCCAGATGACTTCTCAGTTCAGTCAATGTTAACTCCTGATTTAAATCTTTTCTGATGACAACGAAGGCAGAGAGGTACTTATCCCCTGCTTCATCTGCCCGATCAATCACTGCTGCCTCCTGAATTGCCGGATGACTGAGCAGTCGAGCTTCGATCTCACCGCACTCAATACGATATCCTCTAATCTTAACTTGAGTATCTCTCCGACCGAGAAACTCAATCTTTCCATCTAAACGCCATCTCACCAGATCACCAGTACGATAGACTCTACCCGCACTATTAAAGGGATTAGGAATAAACTGCTCTGTCGTTAGTTCTGGATGATTCAGATAGCCTCTTGCCAGACCAGCACCACCGATCCATAACTCTCCCGAAACATTGATTGGAGTCAGCTGCTGCTGAGGGTTGACAATATAGATCTGGGTGTTGGCAATTGGACGTCCAATGCTGATCTCCCCTTCTCCCGACAATTTCTCCAGTGTAGACCAGACCGTTGTTTCGGTTGGTCCGTATAAATTATAGATCTGAGCAGTGGTTAATGCCTGCAGCTCTCGTAACAGGCTTTCGGGGAGAGGTTCACCTCCGAGAAGAATCTGTTTCACAGTCTGCAGAGCAGACAACTGATTGCTGGCGCTGATCAATACTTTCATCCGTGATGGAGTAGTCTGCACTATATCTATCTGGTGTTTCATCAGCAGACTGTTAAAAGCTGTCGGTAAAAGCTGTTCTTGCGGAGTAGCGATCACCACAGTCAATCCGCTGATTAAGGGCAGTAAAGTCTCCAGAACAAAGATATCAAAGGAGATGGTCGTCAGGGAGACGATCGACTGTTCAGGGTCAAAATTGATCAGGTCAGTCATTCCAACGATGAAATTATGAACTGCCCGCTGTTCGATCATCACCCCTTTGGGCTGACCTGTAGAGCCAGATGTGTAGATAACATAAGCCAACTGTTCCCCATTCTGGGTCTCTACCAGATTCCCTGTCTCTCCCCGATAGAGCTGATCATTGGTCAGATCAATCGCCAACACTCTTTGCCCAGTACTAATCTGATCTATCAATCGATTCTGGGTTAAGACCACCTGAACCCCACTGTCTGCCAACACGTATTCCAATCGTTCTATCGGGCCTTCCGGATCAATGGGTAGATAAGCTGCACCTGCTTTCAAAATACCTAACATCCCAACCACCATTTCCAGAGAGCGTTCAGGCATCAGTCCAACTATCTCCTCTGGCTGAACCCCTATTTTTAAAAGATGGCGTGCCAGTTGATCTGCTTTCTTATTCAACTCCTGATAGCTCAGACTCTGATCTGCATAAACCAGGGCAGTCTGTTGACCTCTCGCTCTGACCTGACGCCCGAACAGCTCACTCAGGGACAGCTCTTCTGGATAACTTACCTGAGTCTGATTCCACTCCTGTAGCAAGCAGTGGCGTTCTTCAGGAGTAAGAATCTCAATCTGTCCAATCAGAATCTCCGGATCTCTCACCATCTGAGCTATAATATTTTCCAGATGGTTAGCCAATCGATGAGTCGTCTCAGCTTTGAAGAGTGCTGTAGAGTAATCCAGATTAAAGAACAGATTCTCCCCTGCCTCCACCGCTGTTAAGTATAGATCAAAACGGGTCGTGCGTTGAGCAAATTGATAAGCCCGAAAGTCAAGCTCAGAATTTATCGACTCTCCATCTATATTCTGCAGGACAAACATCGTATCAAATAAAGGATTTCTACTCATATCTCGCCTTAAGTCCAGCTTTTCAACTAACATGTCAAAAGGATAATCCTGATACTCATAGCCATTTAGTGCCTGCTCCCTCACCTCAGCTAAAAACTGACTAACCGAACTGCTGCTTTGAGGGTGATTGCGCAAGGCGATGGTGTTGACAAACATACCAATCAATGGTTCCAGGTCAGCATGAGGTCGTCCGGCGATGGGTGAACCGACAATGATATCCTCCTGATGAGTATATTTAGTCAACAGGATATTGTAAGCTGCCAGTAAAGCCATGTACAGAGTAATGCCTGTTTTCTGAACCAGTTGATCTAGCTGTGCGCTTAACTCTCTGGACAGTTTAAAGGAATATCGCTCCCCCCGATGACTCATGATCGGCGGACGTGGATAGTCTGTCGGCAGATCCAGTAGCGGCAGCTCTCCAGAAAAGACTTCCAGCCAATATCTCTCTTGCCGCTGCATCAGTGTAGAATTCATGAACTCCTCCTGCCAGACCGCCACATCTTTATACTGAATCCGCAGCGGCGGCAGTTCCTCACCCTGATAGAGGCGGATAAACTCCTGCATCAAAATTCCCTGGGAGGTACCATCAGCGATAATATGGTGCAGATCCACCATCAACAGATACTCCTCACCCACCTCTACCAGTCCAACCCTAAATAGGGGTGCAGTCTTTAAATCAAATGGCTGAATAAAATCATCCATCACCTGAGCGAGCATCCCCTTATCAAAAACCTGAAGGGTCTGTAATTGAAACTCTACCCTTTGATGAACCCGCTGCATCAACTCTCCGTCAACCAGTTCAAAAGAAGTTCGCAAAGTTTCGTGGCGTTGAATCAACCCGATAAATGCCTCTTCTAACCGCTCCCGTTTCAGTTCACCGCTAATCAAAAAGGCTGCTGGCAGATTGTAACTGATCTGCTCAGTACCCAGTTGACTAACGATAAATAATCTTCTCTGGGCAGCAGATGCGGGATACAACTCCCGGATCGGGCTTACGGGAATGGACTCATACACACTCTTTATAATCCCCTGAGCATACTCAGCCAATTCTTCAATGGTCGGGTTAATAAAGATCTGTTTTAGAGGAATCTGGAGATTCATCTCCCTGAAAACCCGGGAGATAAAAGCAACTGCTTTTAGTGAATGTCCACCCAACTCGAAGAAATTATCCCGAATGCCGATCTTCTCCAGACCCAAAACCTCCTGTAAGATACGTATCAGTCCAATCTCCAATTGACTGCGAGGTGCTGTATAAACCCGTGAACTCTCTTCTCTACTATCTGCCCCCGGTAAAGCTCTATAATCAACCTTACCACTGACCGTCCGGGGGATCTCAGTTAACTGGACAATATAGGTCGGAAGCATATAATCAGGTAACCATGCCTGCAGTCCTCCCCGCAGTTCCGCCTCATCAATTTCTGCTCCTTTATGGGGCAAATAATAAACTGCCAGTTCCTTCTCCCCATCTGCACGATCTACAAGGTGAGCCAGTCCGGTATGCACTTCGGGGTGTTTTTCCAGAATTGTCTCGATCTCCCGTAGTTCAATCCGATACCCTCTCAGCTTAGTCTGCAAATCCTTCCGCCCAATAAATTCAATATTACCATCTGCCAGCAGGCGGCCTAGATCTCCGCTATGATAATAGCGCAATTCTCCAGTCTCTTTAAAAACCTGCTTAGTTAATTCAGGTCGGTTCCAATACCCTAACGCCAGATACGAGCTCTGAAAGACCAGTTCACCAATACCATAAACCCCGACCTCATTGCCATCCTCATCCACTAGCTTGACTTCTGTCTCGGAAACTGGTTTGCCTACCGGAACGGCAGCTCTTGTACACTCTGTCTCCTGATCGATCAAATACTGCATAGTTACCGTCGATTCAGTTGGTCCCAGACCATTGATTAGAATAGCCTCAATACTAAAGAAACGCTTAAACGCCTCCACGTCCTGCCGCCAGACTGCTTCTCCCCCCAGAACAATTAACCGCAAAGCAGAGAAAGTTTCATCTGTCAGGCTATCGATCAGATAGCGATAGACCGTAGGGATTGAATGATAGATGGTGATCGCTTCATCCTGCAAGAGCTGAACCAATCCCTGAAGATGACCGTTCTCTTTGATGCTATAGGGATATAAGGCAGCCCCATTTAAAAGTGCACCAAAGATATCCATGATCGCCGCATCGAAACTGTAGGTAGAGAGCAGGGTTAGCCGATCTGTCTCACTGATCTGTAAGCTATTAGTATATGTCCGAATAAAGTGCAGCAGATTTCGCTGACTCTGATAGACACCCTTGGGCTGACCCGTAGAACCTGATGTATAGAGAATGTATGCTGGTTGGTCTGGTGGAATCTTCAGATTCAGGTCAGGATAAACCCGTTCTGGATTTAAGCTGATACTACTGATATTCAAAAGTTTTAGGTAACCTTGCCCCTGTTTGACCAGTTTTTTGGCCAGGGCCAGATTTTGGTCATCGGTCATCAGCACAGAACAACCTGCATCCTCTAACATAAAGAGCAGTCGCTCTACCGGATACTCCGGATCTAAAGGAACATAGATCTTGCCTGTCTTCAGGGCAGCCAGAATTCCGACGATCATCTCTGCCCCATGCCCGAATAATAAAGCTACTGTCTCTTCTGTTAGCTCTGACTGAAAGACCGCTGCTGCCTCCAGAGAAGCTTCCGTTAATTCCGGCCGCACTCTCTGGCTGCAGACCGGGCAGTCCGGATCAGGCCAGATATCTAACTCCTCCAGGAACTTGCCTCTCCACCCTTCATCCCAATCAAAACCCTGCTCTTTACAGATAGCCCGAAAATGTTGGCTAAAGGGATAGGTGATCGCTAAATAGCCATCACTATGAACCAGATCGGAAGCTGTCCGTTGATTAAAGAGGAAGTATTTGTTATATGCTGGCTGATCTATCCCTAAAAGAATCTTAATCGCCTCATTGCAGACAAAACCTGTCGCCAGGAACAGTGCCGGTGAACTCACTGGATTTGCCGACTGCTCACCCTGGCGCAAACGCCTAATCTCTGCTAACTCCTGCAGTTTACCTCGATCGTATAGACAATGGAAACAAGGAGTATAGGGGGTATGGAAGATAGCGGCATAAGCATTGAGATCGATCATCGAAGAGATAATCTGGGCAATCCCCTTAAAGACCGCATATTCCGATAAGACAAATTTGGCCTCCAACTGATCGACATTATCAAAGATAATCGCTGCCTCACCAACCAACTCAGCTACATTCTCCCGGGTTATCCGCTCCGAAAGAGCAGCTACTTCAACTCCCGGGTTGATTCTTTCCACTGTCAACTTAGCAGAATAGGCCTTGTTCATTCCAATTCGTGACTCGTCATGCAAAAACTGTCGATTCAGATTGGAGAGTTCAACCTGATCCGGGTCACAGATAATGATCTTCCCGATTCCCAATAGTGCTAACTGAGTGATCAGGGGTGAAGCCGAACCTCCCGCCCCGGCAACAAAGACTGTCGTCTTCTTCAACTTCTCCTGTTCTGCAATTCCCCAGCCTTCAATCAACATCTGACGGGAATAACGGATCAGTTCCTGCTGACTTAATCTGTACCTCGGGTCTGTCTGCTCTAGTAGCTGAACAGCTACTCCATTAGCCAGGTGATTTAGCTCCCGATAGGTAAGTTCTCCTGAATTGGTTTTTACCGCCACCCGCTCTGCATAAAGTTCCACCTGCTCTTCAAACCTCTTGACTACTGTCTGCCCGGCAACCTTCGGAAATTCTCTAAAAGAATTCATCGGTCGGATCTGTCGAACTGAATCGATCAGCCTGGTTTTGTCAAAGAGAGCATACTCCCGAAGTTTCAAATTGGGATTAAGTGAGATCTGTTCTAATAGTCCGGCAAACTCCTCCATGATATATTCGATAGTTGATCTCTTAAATAGATCGATTCGATAATCACACTCGATGAAGATTCCATTCTCGTATTCACAGACGTATAACCCCAGATCATATTTCATAACATTGCCAATCTCCTGATGACGCTCTGCTAGTTCTGTTAGCTGGCCCTGACCACTGTGTTCAAAATTGAGCATATTGAAAAAGACAGAGGTAATCGTCGGCTGATGAGTATTGCTCTCAATTCCCAGTTCGTCTAATAACAGCTCATAGGGGTAGCTCTGATACTCAAGATTCTTTAAAGTGTTCTCCCGCACCTGAACAATCAGTCTGTTAAAACTCTCCTGCAAATTGACCTGATGTCTAAAGACGACCGTATTCAAAAAGAAACCGATCAACTCTTTAACTGCATCTACTTCCCGCCCAGCCATTGGAACTCCGATCAGGATATCCTGCTGATTGGTCAGTTTTGTCAACAAAAGATTAAAGGCTGCCAATAAAATCATAAACATACTGGCTTGCTGCCGATAAGCTAACTGATGTAAATCGCTTTGCACCTTTTTAGAGATGATTAGTTGATACGAGCTGCCTGCAAGATTATTTCGACGACTATTATATGGATAGTCAAAAGGCAGTTGGAGAGGAATTAACTCTCCCTGCAGATATTGATGCCAATAATTACGATGCTTTGCCAACAGCTCTCCGGTCAGCAGTTGATTCTGCCAGGCTGCATAGTCAACGTATTCCACCGGCAGTTCCGGTAATCTGACCTTTTGACCTGACAGTTCTGCGGTATACAGTTGTAAAAATTCCTGTTGGAAGATATCTAACGACCAACCGTCAGCAATAATATGATGCATCACCAACAAAATTAAAGAATAGGTCTTAGCCAAACGAATGAAGACTACCCGGTATAAAGGGCCCTCTCCCAGATCAAAAGGAGTGGTAATCTGTTCGTTAATCTCCTTTCTGGCTGTCTGCTCCGGATCAGCCAATTCCTGCAGATCTATCAATTGATAGACAAATATTGCTTCCCGATCAATCCGCTGCTTAGGTTCACCATCTATGGCCACAAAAGTTGTCCGCAAACTACTATGCCGCTCAATGATCTGCTGACAGACCCGTTCAAAGGTCTCCAACTCCACTGTCAGTTCAAAGGGATAGACCTGGGCCAGATTATAGGCGATACTCTCCTCCTCCAGTTGATCTAAAATCCACAACCTTCTCTGGGCAGGCGACAGCTCATAATAGTCCTGAACAGGTAATCGTTGGATCTCACTCAAACTAGCTCCCTCTGCCCGGGAGATCAACTCTGCCAACTCTGCAATGGTTGAAGTTTCAAAGATAGCCCGCAGGCTGATCTCCACACCAAAAGTTTTGCGGATTTTGGAGACGATCTTGACCGCCTTTAAAGAATGACCTCCCAATTCAAAGAAATCCTGATCAACTCCAATTTGTTCAATTCCCAGAATCTCTGACCAGATCACAGCCAGTTCTGCTTCCCGCTGGTTGCGCGGAGGAATGTAGGTTCTATCTGTACTAACCACGTTCACCTCCGGTAATGCCCGATAATCAATCTTACCGTTGGTGGTCAATGGTAAGGCCGATAATGGGACAAAGTAAGAGGGAATCATGTAATCTGGCAGAGACCGATTAAGATATGACCGCATCTCGGAGACTGATAACTCCCGCTCAGAGACGATATAGGCACAGAGAAATCTACCATCGACGGCATCTCTGGCAACGACTGCAGTTTCTTTAATCTCAGGATGACGCATCAGATGGTGTTCGATCTCCCCAAGTTCCACCCGAAAACCTCTGATCTTCACCTGATGATCCCTCCGCCCCAAAAATTCCAGATTACCATCAGCCAAAAATCTTCCTAAGTCACCAGTTCGATATAGACGTTCTGCTCCACTTAAAAATTTATTGACCACAAAGGATCTGGCAGTCTTCCCGGGATTATTAATATAACCCAGAGCTACTCCTATTCCACCAATACACAGCTCGCCTGCTACACCCCGGGGAAGAATCTCTAAGTTCTCGTCAAGAACGTAAAAATAGTTATTATTTAGCGGTCGACCATAGGGAATACTGGTCTGGAACTCACTCACCTCTTCAATAGGATGATAGATCGACCAGACTGTTCCTTCTGTTGCACCTCCCAGGCTGATCACCTGTGCCCGGGGAAAGAACTGATGTAGTCTTTCAGGTAATTGAACTGGAATCCAGTCTCCACTCAAAAAGACCAGCCGAAGATCAGTCTGCTGAGAAGTAACATTTAACTCCTCTAACAGGTTAACCAGATGATTCATCGTAGTCGGCACCGAATCCCAGAAGGTGACCTGCTCTTCAACCATCAACCGATATAACTCCTCCGGATTTTGTACCTGATGCTTATCTGCCAGAACAATGCTCGCTCCTGCTGCTAAAGTTCCAAAAATATCATAAACCGACAGGTCGAAACAGACCGATGTAATAAACAGCAGCCGATCGTTTGAGCCAATCTGATACTCAGTATTCACCCAGTTGATCAGATTAACGGCAGAATGGTGGGCAATCATTACCCCTTTAGGCTCTCCCGTTGAACCTGATGTATAAATAACGTAAGCAAGGGCAGTCGAATCTTTAACCAACACAGGATTCTCCGTCGAATAATGGGCCAGTATTTCTTCTTCCATAAGAATCATTTGAGGAAAATCAGTGACATCTGCTGCATCTACCAGCACTCCTTTAGCTGCAGAATTCTCCAGAATATATCTTTTTCGGGCTGTGGGGTATTCTGGGTCTATCGGTAGATAGACTGCCCCGCTCTTTAAGATCCCCAGCAGTCCAATGATCTGCAAAAAACCTCTCTCTGCGATCAACCCCAGATGATCACCAGAGCGAACTCCCCGATCCCGCAGAAGATGTGCCAATTGATTGACTCGGGAATTCAACTCCAGATAGGTCATCCCTTCTCCACCATAGCTGACTGCAATAGCTTCGGGAGTTCTCTCCACCTGTTCTACAAATAATTGATCTATCGTCTTCACAAAGGGATACTCCGCCTGAGTAGCGTTAAAATCAAAGAGCATCCACCGCTTCTCTTCCTCTGAGATCAGATCAACAGCCCGTAAGCGTTCATCTCCGACCTGGGCAAACTTCTCTAAAGTTCGGATATACATCTGCAAAGCGGTGGCGATCTCCTGTTCAGCAAAATAATTAGGTGAATATTTGATCCAGGCCATAGCCGCCTGTAAAGTTTTGGAGAACTCCAGATCGAATAGGGTATTAGTCATCTCGTTAGACTCCAGATCCAACTGCTCTTCACTCAAAACAATAGAATCTTTGGTAATCGTACTGGCAATATGAAAATCAGTAAAGTTAAATACTGTATCGAACAACGGATTCTCTGCACCGGCAGTCTCCCCCATCAGCTGAGCAATATCAGCCAGGAAAATCTCATGGTATTTAGCCTCAATCAGATATCCGGTCACCATTTTTATCAGGTCTGATTTGGTCAGTTCCTGATCAAAGTTCAGATAGATAGGGATCGTATTTAAGAAGCATCCCAGAATCTTATCTCCATCCTCTACTACCGGGCGATCATGGGTGACCACTCCTGTTAAAAGGTTCTTCTCGGTAGTGATGATACTCATCACGAATAGATAGGCACTCAGACAGAGATCCTTCAAAGAGCAGCCGTATACTTTTGTCTGGGTTTCTAATCTGTCCAGAAGCTCCTTGCTTAGATAGTGTTTATGCTTTTTCATCTTAAAATAATTATTGATCCTCTTACCGCTGTAGTTAAAGGGTAGTTTACTCCTGGAATAGCCAGCCAATGTCCGTTTCCAGAATTCTCTGGTCTCTGTAGAAGCCTTTCTGCTCAGACCAATGGCCACATAGTCTTTATAATCAGACTGCAACTGCTCTAGCAGAACCTCCTTACCCTCCACCAGATCACTATAAATATTGTGAAATTCTGACATTAAAGAGGCAACACTCCAACCATCGAGGATCGCATGATGGACGGTCATGATCAGCACAGCTCTGACCTCATCCAGTTGATAAACCCGCATCCGCCACAGAACATCCGTATTCAGCACAAATTTCTCCAGCAGATCTCTCTCCAGATAATCTCTGATATAGGTCTGCTGAGCTTGCTGATCCAGCTGTCGAAAGTCTTCGATCTCCAGTGCAGGCGGCATTCCCGGCATAACCACCTGAATCGACTCATAAAACCGCTCTACAGGAAAGATTGTTCTAAAGATAGCGTGTTTTTCAACAATCATCTCCATGGTCTTCTGTAGCAGCCCAGCATCAAAGCGCTTAAAATCTATCTGGAAAACAAACTGATCATGATAGACTGGCTCATCAGGACGTAAAGTCGTGTATAATAACATTCCCTGTTGAATTGGACTCAAAGGGAAGAAATCTACGTAATCATCAGGTAATAGTTCTGCTTCTGATGGATCGGCGAGCACCCTCTCCTGCAATTCTTCGACCAGTTTTAAACCTCTTTCCAGATCATTCTCCCCTAATTCATCAGTCTGTTCTGAGATGAAGACAGCCAATTCTTTAACCGTCTGATGAGTATAAATATCAGCAATCTGCAGGGAAGTCTCCAATCTCTGATTGATCTGATTGGCCAGGCGGACAGCTTTAATCGAATCCCCACCGATCTCTGAGAATTCATCATTCAGACCAACCTGCTCCAATTCCAGAACAGCAGCCCAGACCTCTGCCAGCCGACTCTCTAATTCTGTGGTCGGAGCAGCATATTCCCGCTTCTGGGCCAGACTGCTCAATGGATCGGGCAGAGATTTGTAGTTCACCTTTCCATTAGAAGTTAAGGGCATCCTCTCTAATGGAACAAAGTATGCCGGCAGCATATAATCTGGAAGATCTGCTGCCAGAAATTCCTTCAATGCTGTAAGTGAAAAGACTTCAGCTGTGACAAAATAAGCACATAAACTCTTATCTCCACCAACATCTTCCCGAACTATGACAACCGCTTCTGTGATTCCGGGAAACTTAAGCAGCCGACTCTCGATCTCCCCTAATTCAATCCGAAAGCCTCTGATCTTAACCTGTTTGTCGATCCGCCCCAGATACTCCATCTCCCCATTGGGCAAGAGTTTTGCCAGATCACCTGAGCGATACAGTCGCTCACCTGTATGATATGGATTTTCGATGAATTTGAGGCGGGTTAACTCCGGACGATTGAGATAACCCCGCCCGACTCCCTCTCCGGCAACACACAACTCTCCCGGCACTCCCCGGGGAAGTAGTTTCAAATCCTGATCGAGAATATAGGTCTTCAATGTCGGAATCGGCGTCCCGATGTTGCTAATGTTCCCTGTAATCTCAGCAGCAGTAATCTCTTTAAAGGTAACATGAACCGTCGTCTCTGTGATTCCAAACATATTAATCAATCTGGTCTCTGGATATCGTTCTTTCCAGGCTTTGAGCATTATTGGTTTTAGAGCCTCTCCCCCAAAGATCACATACTTAAGCTGTAGATCGCTACTCTCAGCCTTTAACTCTTCATGAATGAGGTTAGCAAAAGCAGTCGGAGTCTGGTTCAAAACCGTGACCTGTTCTGCCCGTAATACATGGAGATAACTTAAAGGATTCTGGGCAACGGCCTTTGAAATGATCACCAGCTTTCCTCCATAAAGCAATGCCCCATACATCTCCCAGACCGAGAAGTCAAAACAGTATGAATGGAACAGAGTCCAGACATCCTCAGAGGTAAAGTCAAATTGAATCCGTTCATTAACCAACAGCCTGACAAGATTACGATGTTCGATCAGACAACCCTTGGGACGTCCGGTTGAACCCGACGTATAGATGATATAAGCCAGATTATCGGGTGTATTCAGGACTGGTAGGTTCCCCTCATCACCGATGTACAATTCGGGAGTAATCTCTACCAACTGACCGGAAAATTCTACTCCAGTCACCAATCCTGAACGGGAGATGAGAAACTGAGTACCACTGTCTGCCAGCATATAACTAATCCGCTCTTCAGGATAGTCCGGGTCAATGGGTAAATAGGCTCCACCTGCTTTTAGAACAGCCAGAATGCTGATAACCATCTCTGGAGAACGTTCTAACAGTAGAGCAACAATTGTCTCTGGCCCGACTCCCAATTCCCGTAATCTCCAGGCTAACTGATTGGCCCGTATGTTGAGTTGATCATAGGTCAACTCCTGTTCTTCAAAAACTACTGCCGCCCGGGTTCCCTCTTTGATCACCTGTCTCTCAAATAACTGCTGAATCGTCAACTCCCGGGGATAGCTGGCATCAGTCTGGTTAAAACTATGTAATAACTCCTTCCTCTCCCCGGCTGAAAGAAGCTCTATCTCCGTTAACTGAAGATTGGGATCTGCGGTGACTGCTGCAAAAAAACGAATCAGCTGCCCAAAGAAACTCTCGATAGTCTGACTTCTAAAGAGAGTAGGATCGTATTCCCAATCTGTAAGAATGGCACTATCCGTTACCCTAAAAACACAGAGTAGAGGTGGAACTACATCTTTAATACACTCCCGATCATGCAAATTCTCCATCATCACCAGCAGATCAGACAAAGGAAAACCAGAACTGCTCTGCTCTATCTCCAACAACTCTAACAGCTTAAAGAAGGGGAAACTGGCATTCTCATTAGCCTGAATAACCGTTTTTCGAACCTTGAGTAAAAATTCTTTAAAACTCTGTCGGGCATCCACATCTATCTTTAGTGTCAGAAGTTGATTGACATAGCTGGCCTGATCTTTCTGTCTCGGAACAGGGGTGCCGATAATGACCTGGTCACTTCGGGTATACTTGTAGGTCAGATAAGCCAACCCTGCTACTATGAATAGATAAACTCCTTCCGCAGAGGCTTTACTCATCTTGATAATTACCGCTGCCAGGTGGTCTGGGAAGATCAGTTTTATCTTCTGATGCTGAGCCTGATCCTTTCCCGATCGGGGATAATCTGTTGGAAAATTGCAGGTAAGCAGATCAGCAGATAGCTGATTTAACCAGTACTCCTTCTCCCGATCGAACTTACCACTGGCCACAGCAATATTTAATGAATGCTTGTCCATCATCTCGATCTCCTTTCTGTTTGCCTTAAGGTATGTTTGAAAGCTGTGCAGAGACCCAGAGCTATTTCGGGGACTCTGCAGCCTCTTTTTAAAAATCGAAATCCACTGCACCAAGTCTGGTATTCTCTAACTTCTGAACATTGGTTCTCAATTCAATCTCACTAAGCTTGCACTGTCTCTGGTCTACTATTACCCGGAGTATCTGCAGATAATCTGCTGCCAGCTGTTCAATAGTAGCCCGTTTGAACAGGCGAGTTCGATATTCGAAATTAAAATAGATACCAGCTGATGTCTCGACAGCATTTAGTGTTAGGTCAAATTTAGCCAGCTTATTCTCAAATTCAATCGAAGTAAAGGTCAGATTGTTCTTACTCACCTGTGGGTTATCAATATTCTGTAGAACTAAGACAACATCAAAGAGTGGATTGCGACTGAGATTCCAACGTAATCCCAGTCTTTCAATTAATTTTTCAAATTGATACTCTTGATTCTCAAAAGCCTGTAAAGAGTTCTCTTTCACTTCATCGATAAATTCTGCAACCGTCTTCCATCCCCGGGGTGCATTCCGCATAGCCAGGGTGTTGACAAAGATACCAATGATCTCTTCTAGCTCTGGACGCGGTCTGCCGACAATAGGTGAACCAACCACCACATCTTCCTGACCGGAGTATTTAGCCAATAAAATATTCAAAGCAGTGAGCAGAATAATATATAAGGTCGCCCCCTGTTCTTTAGCCAGTTGAAGAATCTGATCTTTCAATTCCCGATTGGTCTGGAAACGATAATCTGCTCCTTCAAAGCTCATTAATTCAGGACGCGGAAAATCGATCAACTGATCAGCCTTTGGCACAGGGTCAGCAAAACGCGTCAACCAATACTCCTCCTGTTCAACAGCTCTTTTAGAAGCCAGAAACTGATTTTGCCAGACCGCAAAGTCCCGATACTCAAGGCTCAGTTCAGGTAGGGGTTCTTCTGCATATAAGCCGATAAAATCCCGGATCAGCACTGCAAGTGATCGACCATCTGAGATAATATGGTGGATATCCCAGAGGAAGAGATACCTCCCCTCCAGTTCTGCCAGAGCTGCCCTAAAGAGTGGAGCTTGATTTAAGTTAAAGGGTCTAACAAACTGTGCCATCACCTGATCGATAGAGTCGGTGACTGGTTTAATGTCTTCCACAACAAAATCGACTGATTCGTCAATCTGCTGAACCGGTTCGCCATTCACTAGCTGAAAGGATGTTCGCAATGCTCCATGCCGTTTGACCAATCTCTGACAGGTCTCCGAGAGACGTCTGGGATCCAGATTCCCTTCAATCAAAATCGCTCCCGGCATATTGTAAGCGGTCTGCTCACCTTCCAGTTGGTTCAAGATAAATAATCGCTGCTGGGCAGAACTGAGAGGGTAATACTCCCGGGTCTCAACAGGAACAATCTCCGAATAGCTCTGCCGCTGAGATTTTTCAATATGACAGGCCAACTCTTCAATCGTGGGAGAGCGAAAGATCTCCCGTAAGGCTAGCTCTACTCCCAACTCCCGATAGACCCGTGAGACCACCTGGGTTGCTTTTAGCGATTGACCTCCCAGTTCAAAGAAATTATCTCCGACTCCGATGGGTTCAACCCGTAAAATCTCTGACCAGATCGCTGCTAACTTTGCCTGCAGTTCAGTTGTCGGCCGCCGATATTCCCGCCCCTGCTTAATCTCTACCGCAAGAGTAGTCAAGAGCTGCCGATCGATCTTACCACTTGTAGTTAAGGGCAGACTGGTTAACTGAACAAAATAAGCAGGAATCATATAATCTGGCAGCACCCGTGCCAGATAACCCCGCAGTTCACTAATCTCCAGCTCTCTTTCAGCAGCGTAGTAAGCCGCTAAGGAGATAGTACCTGTCTGATCAGTCTCTGTAGTTACCGCCACCTCTTTGATCAGACCATGATTTAACAGTTGGCTCTCAATCTCTCCCAGTTCAATCCGAAAACCTCGTACTTTTACCTGCTGATCCTTCCGTCCCCGAAACTCAAGATTACCGTCGGCTAACCATCTGGCCAGGTCTCCGGTTCGATACATTCGTGCTCCCGGGACAAATGGATCTTCAGCAAAACTCTCTGCGGTCAACTCAGGACGCTGATAATATCCCCGACCAACGCTTTCTCCAGCGATATACAGCTCACCGACAACCCCAATCGGCTGTGGTCTGCCCTGTGGATCGAGAACATAGATCCGTGTATTCTCGATGGGCTTGCCGATGGGGGGCAGCTCCGGAATCGCTCCCCGGAAGTCAGCTGTCCAGCTTGTCACCACATGGGTCTCAGATGGGCCATAGTGATTGTGTAGATAGACCTGATTTTCCTGTAAATATCTTCTAAAGGCGTCATTGACGATTACCTGCTCCCCGGCAGTCACGATATGCTTTACATTCCCGGGAAAGCTGCGTAGATACTCAGTATCGGTAAAGATGAATTTCAGAATTGCCATTGGTAAAAAAAGAGTCGTTATCTCCTCGGTTTCAATCAACGAAAACAGTGCCGGCAGATTATCCCTGATCTCCTGAGAGATCAGATAGAGCTGACCGCCAGTTAGTAAAGTTGAGAAGATCTCCTGAGCAGAGACATCAAAGCTGATGGTTGTAAATTGGAGCACCCGGGAGAAATCAATATTCGTCTGCCGAAACTGAAAGTTCAGCAGATTTACCAGATTCCGATGTTCGACCATCACGCTCTTCGGTCTGCCTGTAGAACCAGAGGTAGAGATCAGATAGAGTAAGTCATCACAAGTATTGCTCTCAGAAGGATTAGATACCACTTCTCCTCTGATCTCATCCGCCTGAAGATCGGTCAACAGCAGTTCTACCGATAGTTCTGTCCAGTCAGTACTATTGAGCTTGACTACTTCCTCGTTGGTTAACAGGAGTCCAACCCCCGAATCCTCCAGCATCAGTTTGATTCGGTTTATCGGTAGTTCCGGATCGATGGGTAAGTAAGCACCACCCGCCTTTAGAACAGCCAAAATATGAATAATCAGCTCTGGTGAACGTCTGAGCATAATGCCAGCTATCTGTCCGACACCAAACCCCTGATGGCGGAGAAAATGGGCCAGTTGGTTTGCCCGTTGATTCACTTCCCGATAACTCAACCTCACTTCTGCAAAAACCAGGGCAGTCTGCCCGGGAGTTTTCTCTGCCTGTTCAGCAAAAAGCTGATGAATCGTTCTCCTCAGCATCCCATTCCGGGAAGAATCAAAAGTCTGCCCTACACTGACCCGATTGAATCCCCAGATCAGTTGTTCTCTTTCCGGCTCTGAGATCATTTGAATCTCCTGCAGTCTACTCTCTGGATTGGCGATCACCTCGTCGATGATCTGCAGAAAATGCTGAATCAGCCGCTCAATGGTCTCCCGTCGAAATAGCTCTGTCGAATAATCTAACTCAAAGATAATGCCATTATTGGTCTCAAAGGCATCTAACAATAGATCAAATTTAGCTGTCTGATTGGCAAATTCAAAAGGAGTAATTTTCCCCTCCTGATCTGCTTCCAGCACAGATCTGGCTGTATTCTGCAAGGCAAACATGGTATCAAAGAGTGGATTACGACTGAGATCTCGTTTCAGATCCAGCCGATCCACTAACATCTCAAATTGATAATCCTGATTCTTAAAAGCCTGCAGTGCATTCTCTTTGACCTGTGCTAAAAACTGCACAAAGGTCTCATCTCCCCTGGGTTGATTGCGCATCGCCAGAGTATTGGCAAACATCCCCATGGTCTGGGCTAACTCCGGATGGGGACGACCGGCGATGGGGGTTCCAACAATGATATCTTCCTGAGCAGTATATTTAAATAACAGAAGATTATAGATCGCTAATAAGATCATATACAGGGTAGCACCCTGCTGAAAAGCCAATTCTCTCAACTGATGGGTCAGCTGTTCACTTAAATTAAAGCTGACCCGTTCTCCGAGAAAACTCATAACCGCCGGTCTGGCTCTGTCTGTTGGTAGATTGAGTACTGGGAGTTCGCCTTTAAAATGTTCTAGCCAGTATCTCTCCTGACGTTTGATCATCTCAGAAGCAAAGAGCTTATTCTGCCAGATGGTAAAGTCCTTGTATTGAACTTTCACCGGTAATAGCTCTTCGCCGACAAAGAGACGACTGAAATCTGCCAGCAGAAGGTCAATCGATGTTCCATCGGCTATAATATGGTGTAGATCAAAGATCAACAGAAAACGTTTTTCTGCAGCTTTAACCAATCTGGCCCTAAATAATGGTGCCTTGCGGAGATTAAAGGGCCGAATAAACTCAGCGATCAGTTCTTTAAACTCTTCTTCCTTCCCTTCCAGATATTCCAGTTGGAATTTTAGATCTGGATGAACCCGCTGAACCGGTTCGCCATTGACAAACTCAAAGGAAGTTCTCAGGGATTCATGACGTTCAATCAACGCCTGTAATACTCCCTCTAAATACTGATGATCCACAGTTTCGGTTATCAGCATCGCACCGGGAATATTATAAGCTGTTGTCTGTTCTGATTCCAGCTCATTTAAGATGAATAACCGTTTTTGAGCAGAAGAGACAGGATAAAACTCCCGGAGCGGGACCAACTCGATTGATGTATAAACTGCTTTCTCCGCTTCCAGAATATATCCGGCCAACTGCTCAATAGTTGAAGATTGGAAGACCTGAATTAACGAAATATCAACATTAAACTCTTTATAGATCTGTGCTGCCAGATGGGTTGCACTCAGTGAGTGACCACCCAGGGCAAAGAAGTTATCATAAATTCCAATATTTTCAGCCTTAAGACCAAGAATCTCTGCCCAAATCCTGGTTAACTTTCTGCCAATCTCATCAGTCGCTGCCACATATTCGGTACCAGTGTTAATCCGCCCATCGAGAGCCGGCAATGCCTGACGATTAAGCTTACCATTGACAGTAACCGGCAGTCGATCCAGGGGAATAAAATATGCTGGGATCATGTATTCTGGAACCTTCTCTCCCAGATATTCCCGCAGCTGCTGAACAGTCAGTTCAGTTTTAGTAACGATATAGGCAGTCAAGGACTTATTGCCAGTAGTATCAATCTGAGCAATCACAGCAACTTCTTTAATCGCCCAATGGGTTAATAGTTCTGCTTCAATCTCTGCCAATTCGATCCGATAACCGCGAATCTTCACCTGCTGGTCAATTCGTCCCAAAAATTCAATATTCCCATCAGCTCTCCAGCGTACCAGATCACCGGTCCGATATATCCGTTCACCCGGAATATAAGCTAAAGTGGTATATTTTTCTGCCGTTAACTCTGGCCGATGCAGATATCCCCGGGTCAGTCCATCACCGGCGATACACAACTCCCCTGGAACACCAATTGGTGCTAAATTCCCCTGGCTATCCAGAACATATATCCGATAGTTGGCGATGGGTTTGCCGATGGGAAGCTGTTCCATGAAGGGATTAGTGCATTTGTAGTAGCAGGCACAGACAGTTGTTTCTGTTGGCCCATAGGTATTATAGACATCACCCCGGCGTAACAGTTTGGTGATATATTCACTTTTTAACACATCTCCACCACTGATATAGGTGTAGACCGAATCCAGTTCGGGTAGGTCATTTAACTCATTGAGCAGCAATGGTGAGCAGCTGATTAGGGTCACACTATGGGTTTGAATCGTCTCCACTAATAGCTCCAGATCAATGGTTTCTGCTCTGGGGAAGATCACTACCCGTCCACCGACTGTTAAAACCGGATAGATCTCTTCAACAGAAGCATCAAAGGAGAAAGATCCCTGCTGCAAGACCACATCGGAGGAGTTTAGGCGAAACTCTGTGTTAAAGGCATGGATATAGGCGGCCAGGTTACCATGTTCTACCATGACCCCTTTGGGTTTACCAGTTGATCCGGAAGTATAGATTATATAAGCCAGATGACTACTATCAGCTGCAGTAACCAGATTAGCTCCATCGCCTGAATACAGGGTTGGCTCTGTGAGATCAAAGATCTCAGCCGGATACTCTAATTCGGGCAGTTCTCCCCGACGGGTAAGGGCGAATCTCACCTGACTGTCGCGCAGAATGTACTCAATCCGCTCTCTGGGATATTTAAGGTCGATGGGTAGATAAGCTCCACCCGCTTTTAATACTCCCAACATCCCAATTACCATCTCCAGGGATGGTTTTACGATCAGACCAAGCGGTTCATCAACCTGCAGACCCTGTTCTCTTAAATAGATCGCCAGTTGATTGGCTCTGGTATTTAGCTCCCCATAGGTCAACTGCTGATCCCGGTAAATCAGAGCAACACTATCCGGTGTCTTCAATGCCTGCTCTGCAAAGAGTTGATTGATAGTTTTTGTTTTCTCATATTCACTGGTTGTCTGGTTAAATTGATAAAGAATCCGTTCCTTCTCCTGAGTTGAAAGCAGTTGAATCTCTGAAAGTTTGATCCCCGGATTAGCAACCACTTCCCCGATCACCTGTCGAAAGTGCCGGGCAAAACGCTCTATCGTCTCTTCGGTGAACAGTTGGGTTGCGTACACCAGATTGAAGCCCAACTTTTGATTAAACTCATGTCCGCCGATCATCAGATCAACCTGGGCTGTCTTATTTTTTATCGAATATGATCTAAACTCTAGCTCTCCTAATCCAATCTGCAGCTCTTCAGTATTCGGTTGGTCTATGTTCTGAAAGATCAAGAGTGCGTCAAATAGTGCATTGCGACTCCAATCCTTTGCCACACCCAGTTTGTCAATTAACATCTCATACTGATACCCCTGATAGTCAAACGCCTGTAAAGTATTCTCTTTGACCTGGGTCAGAAATTCAGCGAAGCTTAAACCGCCCGTAGGTCGATTGCGTAACGCCAGGGTATTGATAAAGACTCCCATAGTGTTTTGCAGATCGGGATGAACTCTACCCGCCACCGGAGTTCCGATGACAATATCTTCCTGGCCAGAATATCTGGCTAGTAAGATATTATAAATGGTGAGGATAAAGATAAAGAGAGTTGCCTGCTCTGCTGCGACTAACTCCTCGACCTCTCTTGTCAGTTCTTCATCCAGTTCAAAATGGATCTGCTCTCCCCGATGGTCAAGGTTAGCAGGACGTTTAAAGTCAGTCGGCAGATTCAGTTGGGGAATCTCATCGGCAAATTGACCCAACCAATACTCTTCTGCCGCTCTAATCTCCCAACTCTGCAGGTAGTCTTGCTGCCAGAGAGTATAGTCAGGATACTGCACCCCGGGCTCTGCTAACTCTGCTCCTCCGTATATCTCGATCACCTCCCGGGCCAGAATACCCATGGAGACACCGTCGGAGATAATGTGATCCATATCGTATAAAAAGAGATACTCTTCTGCTGTAAGTTTTACCACCTCCACTTTTAACAGCGGAGGCTGACTTAAATCAAAGGGCTGCACAAAATCTTCAATAATCTGTTCTTCAGTCCGACCGGCTGCTGCACTATACTTAATCCGAAAACGAACATTCCGATAAACCCGCTGCAGGATCTGATCATCCTTAATCTCAAAACCGGTTCGCAGGGCTGCATGACGCCCAATCACCTGTTGAAACGCTTTCTCCAATCGCCGAATATCCAATTTACCAGTGATCCGGATTATCTCCGGCATATTTAAACTGACCTGACCGGCGATCGTCCGCAGCATATAAAAGCGTTTCTGAACGTAAGAGGCTGGATAATACTCCCGCTCCTCAAAATGTTTGATCTGAGTAAAATCTTTACGTCGGTTCAGATAGATAAAGTGAGCTAATTCTTTGATCGTCGGCCGTTGGAAGATCTCTTTTAGCGGAAGTTCTACCCCAAACTCCTTAAAGACTTCCAGCACAACCTTAGTCCCTTTTAGTGAGTCACCTCCCAGGGCAAAAAAGTTGTCATTCAGACTGATCCGTTTCTGATGAAGAAGACTGACCCAAATCTGGGCTAACCCGGCTTCAATCTCATTGGTCGGAGCAATATATCTCCTCTCTTCGCCAATCTCTTCCGGGATTGGTAAAGCCTGAAGATTTACTTTTCCCGAAGATGAAAGGGGAAACTCTTCCAGTTGAACAAAATAGGCAGGAATCATATAGTCCGGGAGTTGTTTTGCCAGAAATGTTCGCAACTCACCAGTAACCAGACGTTCTCTGGCGACTATATAGGCACATAGATAAGGTGTACCCAGCTCATCCCGGGCAATTACCAGGACATCGACAATTGATTGCTGGCTCAACAGGATATTCTCAATCTCCCCAGGTTCAATCCGATATCCGCGGATCTTCACCTGTTGATCTATTCGTCCAAGGAATTCGATCTCTCCATTAGCCAACCATCTGGCTCGATCACCTGTCTTATAAATGGTCAGCTCCGGGAAATAAGGGTTGGGAACAAATAACTCTGTCGTCAGTTCAGGACGATTAACATAACCCCGGGCCAGCCCTGCTCCTCCGATGTACAACTCTCCGGGAACTCCAATAGCTACCAACTGCTCATATTCATCAAGGATGAATACCTGAGTATTGGCGATCGGTTTACCGATGCTAACTCTCCTCTTCGGTTGTAAATCCAACTGAGCTGTGGCCATCACACTGGATTCTGTTGGCCCATATTCATTAATTAAGCGTATCTGGGGATGTTTCTGTTTACACAGCTCGACCAGATGAGAACTGACCTGATCACCACCCAGAGCAACCACTCGAAGAGTAGCTAACTCTCCCGGTGCTGCAGCTTCCAGAACTCCGACAAAGAGAACAGGAATACAATTAAAATTGGTGATCTTTCTGGAAGCAATAATCTTTTTCAGTAACAATACATCCTGAGCTTCCTCCTGAGTTGGAATAACTATCCGTGCTCCGGAGACCAGCGGTGTAAAGAAATTAATCATCGATGCATCAAAAGAGAAAGAAACTATCTGCAAAACCCGATCCGCCGGGGTGAGTTCAAATGTAGTTTTTCTCCACTGAACTGTATTAACGATGCCCCTATGTTCAGTCATCACCCCTTTTGGCTTCCCGGTCGAGCCCGAGGTATAGATGATATAAGCCAGTTGGTCAGGCTGAATCTGTCTTTCAGGCAAGTCTGTTAGTTCAGCTGTAGAGAATAGCGGATCATCCAGATCGATAGTCTGAATACCACTCTGCCTACCACTTTTAAATTGATTATTCTGGAATGGATCTGGGTTGAGCACCAACCGCACAGCACAGTCTTGTAGAAAATATTCTATCCGTTCCTCTGGATAGGATGGATCGATGGGCAGATAAGTTCCCCCAGATTTCAGGATACCCAAAATACCTATTGATAAGTTTAGAGAACGTTGGGTGATTAATCCGACCACCTGCTCAGATACTACCCCCCGTTGACGAAGAACTTTGGCCAATTGATTGACCTTCTGCTCTAACTCCCGATAGGTCAATTGGCTATCCTGGAACTCCACAGCAATTGCCTCTGGAGTCTGTTCTGCCTGTTCTGTGAAGAGTTGATCCAGCGTCTTCTGGGGTGAAAATCTCTCTTCTGTCTGATTAAAGGAGATCAACAGCTGGGTCATATCCTCTTTAGACAGCAGTGAGATCTTTCCGATCAACTGCTCAGGTTGTTCTACAATCTGCACTAAGATCGTCCGGAACTGCCGGGCTAATCTCTGCATAGCTGCCGGAGTAAAAAGAGCGGTACAGTATTCGATCATACAACCTAAACCCCCCTGATTATTCTCCCAGACTGCCAGGGTCAGATCGAATTTGCTTATCTTCTTGTCAAACTGGACAGGTTTAAACGATAATCCAGACTCCAACTCTTCATTAAAAGGCAGATCCATATTTTGTAAGACCAACATCGTATCAAATAGTGGATTACGACTCAGGTCACGCTGTAAGGACAACTCCTCCAATAACAGCTCCAGAGGGTAATCCTGATGTTCATAGGCCTGTAAAGTTCTTTCCTTAACCTCTGTTAAAAACTCAGTAAAGCTTTTAGTCCCCACAGGTTGATTGCGCAGTGCCAATGTATTGACAAACAATCCAATGATCGGTTCCAAATCAAGGTGAACTCTCCCGGCAATCGGTGAACCCACAATGATATCATCCTGAGCTGAATATTTGGCCAGTAGGATGTTATAAGCAGCCAACAGAACCATAAATAGTGTTGCCTTTTTTTCTGTTATCAACTGCTCCAGTTTATCTTTTAACTCACTATTAATCTGAAAATTATACCTGGCGCCTACAGAACTGCGGATAGCAGGACGCAGAAAATCGGTCGGTAATTCCAGAACCGGAAGTTGACCGGCAAAGATCTCCTGCCAATAAGTCTGCTGTCTTTGCATCAATCCAGAGACGAACAGTTCATTCTGCCAGACCGCAAAATCTTTATACTGAATCCGCAGATCTTTCAGAGACTGGCCTTGATAAAGTTGGATAAACTCTTTAATTAAAATCTCCATCGACATCCCATCAGAGATGATATGATGCAGATCATACAGGAGCAGCCAGTCCCCAGGTCGCTTCACCAGACTAACTCTTAATAAAGGAGGCTGGCCCAGGTCAAAAGGCTGGATAAAGGACTGTAACAGCTCTTCCAGTTCAGCTTCCCGATCTAACTGTAAAATCTGAACAGCAAAAGAGACCTCCCGATGAATCCTCTGCATTGGCTCTCCATCCACAAAGGTAAATGACGTCCTTAAAGCTTCATGGCGTTTAATTAGCTTTAGAAATGCCTCTTCAAGACGATTGAGATCTAAATCTCCCCGGATCTCCATCATCCCCGGCATATTATAAGCCAGATCGACTTCCTTTAACTGATGCAGAATCAACAACCGTTTCTGAGCCGAGGAGACCGGGTAATACTCCCGTTGATCAGCCTGCTCAATCGGTGGGTAAAGCTGAACTTCACCATGCCCAATCATCAACGCCAGCTCCCTGATCGTCGATCGGGCAAAAATTTCCTGCAGTGGTAGTTGAGTATCAAACTCTTTGAAAACCCTTGCTGCAAGACGGGTAGCTTTCAACGAATGACCTCCCAGAGCAAAAAAATCATCGGTAATCCCGATCTGTTCAATCCCCAGAAGCTGTGACCAGATTTCTACCAGACGTGCTTCCACGTCATTGGTCGGAGCCACATATTCACGACTGCGTTCCAGATTGTCTGTCGGTTCTGGCAAAGCTTGCAGATCAACTTTCCCATTATCGGTTAGCGGAAGTTCTTTTAAACGGACAAAGTAAGCGGGCAGCATATAATCGGGTAACTGATCTGCAAGACTCTTCCTAATCTGATCAATGGGCAATTCCTGCTCTGAGACCAGATAAGCGGTCAGGAATTTATCTCCTGTCAGATCTTCCCGATCAATTACTACCACATCTTGAATCTCAGGAATCTTTAAGATCTGTTTCTCAATCTCAGCCAGCTCAATCCTAAATCCTCGAATCTTCACCTGACGGTCTATCCTACCCAGATACTTTAACTCACCTGAAGCCAACATCTGTACCAGATCCCCGGAACGGTAGAGCCGTTCTCCTGGAATATATGGGTTAAAGACAAACTTCTCTGCAGTCAGTTCCCCACGGTTTAAATAGCCCCGACTAACTCCCAAGCCGCCGACACATAACTCTCCGGGAATCCCCCAGGGTAACAGTTCCAGGTTAGCATCCATCACATAAGCACTCAAGGTAGGAATTGCTTTACCAATATTGCTGACGTTCTGTTCAATCTCTTCTGTGGTAATCTCTTTATAGGTGACATGAACTGTTGTCTCGGTAATTCCAAACATATTGATCAATCTGGTCGATGGATATTTATTCCGCCACCCCTTGAGCATCAGTGGTTTTAGTGCTTCTCCGCCAAAGATTACGTATCTAAGCTGAAGATCCTTATCTGCAGTCTGCAGATCTTCCATACTCAGATTATAAAAAGCGGTGGGAGTTTGATTTAAGACAGTCACTCCCGTCAATTTTAAGAGCTGTAAGAACTCTGTCGGGTTCTGAGCAGTAAGTTTGGGAACAATCACTAATGTTCCTCCATAGAGTAGAGCACCATACATCTCCCAGACTGAGAAGTCAAAAGCACAGGAATGAAATAAAGTCCAGACATCAGTTTCACAAAAATCAAAAGGATGTTCTGAGTTAACCATCAGCCGAACAACATTACCATGCTCCACCAGGACACCCTTTGGTCTGCCAGTCGAACCTGAAGTATAGATAACATAAGCTAAGTTATCCGCAGTGGCCAGTTCTTCGAGATTAGAGTCATCTCCAGCGTAAAGCTCTGCGTCAAAAAGATTCAGTCTCTCACCAGTAAAAGTAAGCTGATCGTTTAACTCCTGTGAGCTCAAAAGCACCTTAGTCTGACTGTCAGTCAGCATAAACTCAATCCGCTCCGTTGGAAAACTAACATCTATCGGTAAATAACCACCGCCAGCTTTCAAAATCGCGATAATCCCGATCATCAATTCACAGCAGCGCTCTACCATAATGCCAACTAACTGCTCCGACTGCACCCCCTTAGACCTCAATAGACGGGCCAGTTGATTCGCCCGACAATTCACCTCCTGATAGGTCAACTCCTGATCCTGATAGACCAGGGCTATCCTCTCCGGAGTTCTTGCCGCCTGTTCAGCAAAGAGCTGATTAATCGTTTTCTGTACTGGATAGTCAGCTTGCTGTCCATTCAACCCGGTCAACAGCACCAGTTCTTCTTCTCTGGTAACCAACTTCAGTTGATCGACCAACAGATCCGGATTTTTCACCAACTGCTGAATAAGATATAGAAAATGACCAGCCATTCGCTGAACAAAATCCCGCTGATAGCAAAGGGCATTGTACTTAAAGGTAACACTCAGACCGTCATCAGGCAAAACTAATAGATTAAGGTTATAGTTGGTCTGATCCAGTTTCTCTATCTGAATAATCCGCAGCGGCAGTTTTTCATCCGCGGCACTGACAACTGTCTTCTCTACAGGGTAATTCTCAAAGACCAGGATATGATCAAAAAGATGCTGCTTTAATTCAGACTTAGCCTGAATCTCAGCCAACGGTAGAAAATCACGGTCTGTTGAATTAACTGCCGATTCCTGAACCTGCTGCAATAGTGCCCGACAGGTCATCTGTCGCCCTGTTCGAATCCGGACAGGAATGGTATTAATGAATAGACCGACCATCCGCTCAATACCTACAATCTCAGCTGGTCGTCCGGAAACAACAGAGCCAAAGATCACATCTGAGGTCTGATTATATCGCTGCAAGAGGATTCCCCAGATCGTCTGAAGAATGGTATTGACTGTCACCTGCTGCTCTTCTGCGGTCCTCGTCAACTCAGTGAACAGCTCTTCATCAATCAGAAAACTGCTCTCCTGCTGTAGATACCCTCCCTGGTCACCTTCCTGCTGAATGGGTATTCCCGTTAATTCTTCGTAATCCCGAAGATAGTGCTGCCAATAGTTGACTGCTGCCTGGGTGTCTCGCGTCTCCAACCAATTAATGTATTCCCGATAGGAGACTACCGGCTCTAAATTCACAGCCTGTTCTGCTGCCAGGGCGGCATATATTTTTAAGAAATCATTGATCAAAATACCCAGACACCAACCATCCATCAGAATATGATGATAACTCCAGATCACCTGATAGAGCTCTGTCTCTGTCCGGACAATGGAGAGGCGCATCAGCATATCTTTAGACAGATCATACTTTCTGCCCCGTTCCTGAGCCTTAATCAGACCAAGATGTTCTTTTCGCTCTGTCAGGGGCATCAGAGAAAGATCTTTAAAGGAAACTTTTCCGCTTCTCTCTGTCAAAACCACCTGAACCGGCTGTTCCACCTTCTGATAGACGAATATTGTCCGCAAAGGATCATAGCGTTCGATCAGGAGTTGGAAACTTCTCTCAAACAACTCTATGTCCAGCTGTCCGCGAAAGGTGAGAGTCATCTGTTGTTGATAAGCGATAGAATCTTCAGCTAGCAGCCAATAGGACAGCATCCCTTCCTGCATGGGAGATAGCGGATACATCGCCTGAATTTGCGGCTTTTTACTCATTGATCTTCCTCCTTATCTTCATCTAACGAATCCAGAACTGACGATACGTAGGCAAAATCCTCCAGAGACATCTGTTGATACCCGACATCACTGGGGGTTAGTTCCTGTTCAGCGGTGCTGCAGTGCCGGATAATCCTCTCCAGATTGTTTTGAAAGCATCCAGCCAATCTGTGAATAGTCGCTGTTTCATACTGATAGCGATTATATCCAAAAGAGACTGTCAGTTGGTCTTCCCGAATCATTCCAATAATATCCAACAGATATTTCCGTTCAGAACAGAGACTGCGCGCCTGTCCTGACGGAAAGTTAGAGATGCTAAAGACTGTCGAACTCTCCCGTAATTCCTGATCAAATTGACCCAGATAGTTAAAACAGACCTCTGGATATAGTCCAAAGTTGATTGCCGGGTTGGCTTCCTTTCCTGTTAGATATTTTAAAACTCCATAGCCGACTCCTTTTCCGGGAATCTGGCGGAGATTCTCCTTTACTTTTTTAATCTGATAAGCCATATCTGAGGTATGGGAGCTATCCAGAATCACCGGATAGACAGTAGTAAACCAACCAATAGTCCGGGAAATATTAATCTCTGCAGAGATCTCTTCCCGACCATGACCCTCTAAAGCCACCGCTATCTTCTCCAATCCACTCCAATCCCGGACAGCGAGACCCAGTGCAGTCAAGAGAATGTCATTGATCTGGGTATGATAGACCTGATTGGTCTCCTGTAACAATCGTCGGGTATCCTCTACCGACAGAGAGATCTGAATACTCTGAGCGTCACTCAGCCGATCCTCGACAATCTGCTGATCTACTGGCAGTGATCTCACCTCTGTCTGTTCAATCCTCTGCCAATATTTTATTTCCCGGAAAATCTCCCCGCTTTGGGCATAGGATACCAGAGTGTTAGCCCACTCTTTGAAAGAATCTGTCTTCTGCGGAAACTTAATGGCTTCACCCTGCAAGGCCTGTAAGTATCCTGCGGCAAAATCTTCAAAGAGAATCCGCCAACCGATACCATCCATAACCAGATGGTGAACAATTATCAAAAGATGATCTCCCACAGGGGTTTTGAACAATCCCAATTTAACTATAGGCCCGTTGAGTAAATCAATACTCTCCTGCAGACGAGTGGCTGTACTATCGACAAACTCCTTATCTGTGGCCTGACACTCGAAGACTTTTAATTCATAGAGATCCCCTTCTAAACCTCGATTAATCTGTCTGATTCTGTCTCCAGCTTGCTGAAAGACCATCCGTAAGGCGTCATGATGTTCAACAATTCGGGTAAAGACCTGTTCAACTATAGCTTGATCAAAGCCTTCTTGACTATAAATCAGTACAGAGTGATTATAATGATGTCGATCTGTTCTCGTCTGTTCAAAGAAATAGTGTTGAATGGGAGTCAGCTCTACTTCTCCCATCACCGGACCCTGTTCTGCTCGCCGTGCCTGTTTAACCAGAGGTGCTAGTTCAGCAATGGTGGGATATGCAAAGAGATCTTTTAAGCTTAACTTGAGCTGATAGCGCAAGGTTCGGGAGATAATCTGAATTGCTTTGATCGAATCACCCCCCAGAAGAAAGAAGTTATCTCCAATGCCAATCTCACTAATCCCCAGAACCTCACTCCAGACCTGAACCAGAATCTCTTCAATCTCAGTTCTGGGTGGAAGATGTTCTGTATTCGTATCCAGATCCTGCTGAATCTCGGGCAGCTGTCGATAATCAATCTTCCCATTGGGAGTCAAAGGCAGCTCTGATAACCGAAACAGATAAGCCGGAATCATATACTCAGGCAGTCTTTTGACCAGACTATGACGTAAGTTTAGCAGATCAACCTCCTGTTCAGCGGTGAAATACCCGCACAGATAAGTACCTTTCTGGAGATCAACTTTTGCCACAACTATCGCCTCTGTAACCTCCTGCTCTGCCAATAACTGTTCTTCGATCTCTGCCAGTTCTACACGATAACCCCGCACCTTTACCTGTCGGTCAATCCGTCCACAGAACTCAATACTGCCGTCGGCTAACCGACGGGCCAGATCTCCCGTCCGATACATGCGTTCCTCTAAAAACCAGGGATGTCGGACAAATCTGTCATTGGTCAAATCAGGGCGATTGAGATAACCTTTAGCCAGCCCGGCTCCCGCAATCCACAACTCCCCCATCACCCCAATGGGAAGGAGTCGTTCTCTGGCATCCAGAATATAAGCCCGCAGATTATGATTAGGTGTGCCAATCACTGGACGGGCGGCAAAATCATCCAACTCCCCGGGTTCAATTACTCTGCTGATGCAGCCAATAGTACACTCTGTCGGTCCATAATGATTGATGAACTTAATCTCAGGATATTCTTTCTGATAACACTGCAGATCCTGAACCCTGATCGCCTCCCCACCCAGAACGATCAATCGCAAAGTCTGTAGGACTGGATTTGTAACAAAATCCGAACTGTGAACTAATAAATTAAAAAATGAAGGCGTTGTCTTGATAAAATTAATCCCATGTTGACCCAGATAAGCAATCAGTCCCTCTGGATCTTTTGCCAGAACATCTGGAATGATATGCAAGCTCCCCCCGGTTAAGAGAGTGGCCCAGAAGGCTGTATAGCCTAAATCAAAGGCAAAGGATGATAAGAAAACAGATGAATCCGTCGAATCAATCTGATTTGTTCGGGTAAACCAGTAAACATAATTAAGCAGCGAGGTATGGCTGATTCCAACCCCTTTAGGTTTACCAGTGGAGCCCGAAGTATAAATAACATAGACCAATTCCGGATCAAGAAATCCCGGGTTAAATAGTTCGATTTCGGTAAACTTCTCTCTCAGAAGAGCTCTTGCTCCCGAGTCTGCCAACATATAGGTTATCCGTTCCGGAGGAAAAGCAGGGTCAATCGGCAAGAATACCGCTCCTGCTTCCAAAATACCCAGAATTCCCACAACCATCTCCAGAGAGCGTTCCGATATAAAGCCGACAATCTCCCCTGCCCGAATTCCCTTCTCAGCTAACAACATCGCCAATTCCTTAACCTTCTGCCAGAGCTGCCGATAACTTAGAAAATCTCCCTGATAAACTACCGCAACCTCTTCCGGAGTCTCTTCTGCCTGACGCCGGAACAACTGAATCGGTGATAGCTCTCGGGGATAGTCAACCTGTGTTTGATTAAACTGCTGAATCAGCTGCTGTTTCTCCTCTGCAGAGAAAAGTTGATGCTTGTCAGCCCGACCATCTGGCTCGCAGATAAAAGCATCCAGTACTGCCACAAAATAATCTACCAACTGTTCAATCTGTGCAGGGACAAACAGTCTCTCCCGATAGTTAAAGCTAATCTTCAATTGATTTAAGGTCGTTGAGACAGTGACATCCAGATAGGTATTGGTATTGGCGTAATCTTTGACCAGCAGTGAATGCTCTCGATTCATCCGCTGTAACTGTTCAGCTTCACCATAGAGGTGAAAATCCACAAAATTAAAGATGGTATCAAAGAAGGGATTCTCTCCCTCGATACTCTCACCTAACCAATTAACAATCTCTCTTAAAGGGATTCGCTCATAGAATTTGAGGGTCGTCAGCTTTGCACTGACCCACTTCAACAGATCAGCCCAGCTCCCCACAGTTGCCAACCGAACTCGAACCGGAACTGTGTTTAAGAAACACCCCAAAAGCCGATCCCCTTCCAAAAGCAATGGTCTGGTATGGGTCACCAGCCCAACCACAAAATCTTCTTCATAGGAGATCAGATTTAACATATAGATATATGCTGCAAAACAGAGGTCTTTGATCGTTATCTGCTCTCTGATGGTCACCTGTTTTAACTGTTCAAAGAGTGGCTCCTCCAGTACTCGATGATAAGCTTGATTTTGATCAGAATTGTTCAGAGTTGTAGAACTAACGGGTAACTGTAATCGTTTGTACTCAGTCAGCTCATTTTTCCAATAGATTACTGCCTCTGGATTATCCTTCTCCCGCAACTGTTCACTGACCATATCTTTGTAGCTGGCCTGCAGAGCTGTTGGCCGATAGGCGGGATTCTCCGCCAGTCGCTGATATGTTTTGAATAACTCAGTCAGAAAAGCTGTCAAACTCCAGCCATCCATGATTCCGTGGTGGACAATCCAGACCAGACAGATCGTCTCCCGATCTAATCTACAAAGAACTGTCCGCCAGAGAGGAGCCTGGGTGATCTCAAAGGGATTTGCCCGATCCTGAATGAGATAATGCGCCAGATACTGTTCCTGTTCTTTCCGCTTTAACCGGGAGAGATCAATCCAGTTAACAGGAAGTTGAATCCTGTGATGCACAATCTGAATGGGTTCCGGAAAATCCACCAGGTGAAAGCTGGTGCGCAAGATCTCATGCTTATCGACTAACAGAGTCAGAGCCTGCTTTAATCGTTCCAACTCAAAGGATTCATCTTTGAGTTGATAGACAAACTGATCATGATATAAAGCCTGTTCAGGAGTTTTCAGGGTATAGAAGAACATCCCCTGCTCAATATCACTCATCGGATAGAAATCCTCATATTCTGCGGGAAGCAGGCTGGCCCAATGATCATCAGCCAGAATCTTCTCCTTCAGGGCAGTTATCTGTTGATCTGCTCTCTTTCGGGCCTCAGTCTCAGCTATCCCAGCGGGAATTCTCTCGATCAAAGCTGCCAACTCCTCGATAGTCTGATGGATGTATAGATCGGTTATCTTCAAAGGACAGTTCAGTCTTGTTCGCAGTTGACTGATCAGTTGGATGGCAACTATCGAATCCCCACCAAGATGGAAGAAATTATCCCGTATCCCAATCTCTTTGATCTCCAGAGTCTCTGACCAGATCTTAACCATCGACCGCTGCAGTTCTGTCGTCGGTGCCAGGTATTCTACCCCTGTTTTCAGATCAACTCTGGCATCCGGTAAAGCTTTGCGATCCACTTTACCATTAGCGGTCAAAGGCAGCTGATCTAAACAGACAAAATATGCCGGAATCATGTACTCAGGCAAAACTTTGCTCAGACTGGCTCTGAGTTCTAAAATCGACAGTTCCCGATCAGTCACCAGATAGGCCATTAAGTTCTCCTTATCTGCCAGCACAATAACCTCTTTAATCTCCGGCTGTCTGAGCAGTTGATTCTCAATCTCTCCCAACTCAATCCGAAATCCACGAATCTTGACCTGCTGATCTAAACGACCCAGATACTCTAACTCACCATTGGGTAACCAGCGAGCCAGATCTCCCGAACGATACAATCGTTCTCCTGGCAAGTGAGGATTCTCTACAAACTTCTCTGCTGTCAACTCAGGACGATTTAAATATCCCCGTGCTACCCCAGCTCCGCCGACACAGAGTTCTCCCGCAACCCCCACCGGTAGAAAATTTAATCTGGCATCCATGATATAGGTGGTCAAAGTCGGAATCGGTCGACCAATATTGCACTGATTGGAGATAATCTCCTTCTCAGTGATCTCTTTATAGGTTACATGGATCGTCGTCTCTGTTATTCCATACATATTAATCAATCTGGTATTGGGATATTTTTTCAACCAGTCTTGTAATAAAATAGGTTTCAACGCTTCTCCACCAAAAATCACATAGCGAATCTGCAATCGCTGATCTGTTGTTTTCAACTCCTCTTCAGCCAGCTGATAGAAGGCAGTCGGAGTCTGATTCAAGACCGTAACCCCTTCTCTTTTCAGTAGTTCTAAGTAGTCGGCAGGACTCTGGGTCATCTGTTTCGAGATGATCACCAGGCTGCCACCATAGAGTAATGCCCCATACATCTCCCAGACAGAGAAATCAAAACAGTAGGAGTGAAAAAGAGTCCAGACATCCTCAGAGTTAAAATCAAATTGCATCCGTTGATTAAACAACAGCTGAACCAGATTTCGCTGTTCGACTAACACTCCCTTGGGCTGTCCCGTTGAACCCGATGTATAGATAACATACAACAGATCAGCAGGTGAGCTAATCAGTTCTACATCAATACCTTCTTCCTGAAGAAGTTCCTGAGCATCTACATAGAGAATGGTTCCAGCAAAAAGTTCCTCAGCCACTACCTCTCCTGTGGTTAACAGGATCTTGATCTGTGAATCTTGCAGCAGATAAGTAATCCTCTCTGTTGGATAGCTTCGATCCAGTGGAAGGTAAGCTCCTCCTGCTTTGATCACCCCCAGGATACTGATAACCATCTCTATTGAACGTTCCATCAAAAGCCCGATGATCTCTCCGCTCTGTATCCCTGACTGCTTCAATCTTCTGGCCAGCCGATTAGCCCGTTGATTCAACTGACGATATGTCACAACATTCTCTCCATAGCTGAGAGCCATCTTTTCCGGTGTTCTGGCTGCCTGTTCGGTGAACAACTGAGGGATGGTTTTCTGGTCCGGATATTCAGCCTGGGTATGATTAAAGGTATAGATCAACTTCTCTTTATCTCCAGCTGTCAAAATGGGGAGCTCTCCGATCTGCTGATCTAAGTCTGCTGCTCCGGCTTCCAAAAACAACAGATAGCTCTGGAGTAGTCCTTCAATCGTCTCTTGTTGAAAGAGATCAGCGGCATAGATGAGCTGCCCAGTCAACTCAGTATCTACTCTATTAAAAACAAAGAGCAATTGGGTCGGATAATCAGTGACCTCGGTTAACGTATGCAAATTTTTCAGAACCAGAATCACTTTACTCAGTTCGGGCAGGCATTCAGCCGGCACTAATCCCAGGTGTTCCAGGATCATCTCCAGGGGATAGTCCTGATTCTCATAGGCAGCCAACAGTGACTTTTTGGAGCTAATGACTATCTCTTTGAGAGTCTGGGTAAAGTCCAGCGATTGACGGATGATCACCAGTCGATTATACTGCCTGGCTCCTTTAATCTGATTTAAGAGAGGAGAACCGATCAGGCTATCTTCAGCCTGGGTGATTCTGAACAAAAATCCCTGTAACCCTGCCAATAACAATGTATAGAGATTGAGATCCGAGTTTTGACTAATCGCTAACAGACGGGCTGTTAAGGCTTCGGGAATCTGAATTGTCCGTGATTTTCGCTGTAGATTGAGCAGATCAAAGTTACGCTTATCCACAGGTAGTTCCAGTGGTCTGATCTCAGCTGCCAACTTATCCAACCAGTACGTCAGTTGAGTTTGCATCTCCTTTTGCGAAAAGATTATCTTTTGCTGAACCGTCTCACTCATCTACTGCCACCTCCTTTAGAAATTAAACTCTGCATCCAACTCTGAGATCTTTTCAGTACTTGAAGCCACTGCGAACTGGCTCTCCTCTGCCTCTGAGAACATTCTGATCTCAGAAAGCTGCAAATCCGAATTCTGTGTAACATCGTTTAAGATATTCAGCAGATGCTGACTGAGATTGACAATCGTCTGTTCTTTGAATAAACCTGCCCGATATTCGATCTGCAGTTCCAACTGGCCCTGACGCTCCATCCCATTAAAGGTCAGATCAAATTTAGCTGTCCCACTATTCAGTGGATAGGGAACTAGTTGAAAGTCCAGCTCTCTTTTCTGCAAGACTGAATCTGGATTTTGCATCACAAAGACCACATCGAAGAGAGGATTTCGCCCTAACTCTCTTTTTAACCCTAACCGCTCAACTAGCCGATCATACTGATAGTCCTGATTTTCATATGCCTGTAGAGCGGCTGTTTTCACTTCCGTCAATAACGTTCTAAATTTTTTATCAGCCGCCGGTCTACAGTACAAAGCCAGATTGTTGACGAAGACTCCAACCACCTGGGTCAAATCCGGATGATTTCTCCCGGCTATAGGAACTCCGATCACAATCTCTTCCTGTGCTGTATATTTAAACAGGAGGGTATTCAAAGCTGCCAGCATGGTCATATACAAAGTTGCCCCTGCTTTAGCTGCCAACTGCCTTAACAGCTCAGTCAGATGGGAATCGATGGTCAGTCGATAGACTGCTCCCCGATCTAACTCGGCTGTCTGTCGCGGATAATCTACCGCCAACTCCAGAGTAGGTACCCCCTGACTGAATTGGGCTAACCAGTATTCCTCCTGTCTTGCTATTCCTGCTGTCTGCAGCATTTGATTCTCCCAGACAGCATAGTCCTTATATTGAATCTGAAGTGGAGTGAGTTTCTCACCGGTATACAATTGCAAAAACTCCTCAAACAGGATCTCCATAGTTCGACCATCGGAGATAAGATGGTGAAGATCACAGATCAATAGTTCTCCTGCACCTTCTACCTCCACCAGACCCACCCGCATTAGTGGAGCCTGACTTAGCTCAAAGGGCTGGATGAAATCTGCTGTCACCTGCTGAAGTGAATCGATGTTAGTCTTCAGTCTCTGGACAGTGAATTCAACCTGCCGATCAATCCGCTGGACTACCTCTTTACCAACCAGATGGAAGGAGGTTCGCAGAGCCTGATGCCGTTCAATTAAATCTTCAAAGGCCTTAACTAATCTTGACAAATCAACTTTTCCCACCAACCACATTGCCAGTGGAATATTGTACAACGTACTGATTTCATTGAGGCTTTGAACTGCAAACAATCTGCGTTGAGCAGAGGATACCGGATACTCTCTTGCTTCCGCTACAGCTTCGATTCTGAACAGTTCAGTTCTTTTAGCCCGCTGAATCACTCCCGCCAATTCCTTAATTGTCGGCGTTTGAAAGATCTGACTCAAAGGAATCTGAACCCCCAACTCCCGATATATACTGGTCAGCATAGAGGCTGCTTTCAATGAATGACCTCCCAGAACAAAGAAATTATCTTCAGTACTGATCTGAGGCTGATCTAGCAACTCTATCCAGATCTTCAGTAATCTCTCTTCAGTCAAGTTTACTGGGGCAGCGTATTCTCCGGCCGCTGGTCGCTGACCATCCAGAGCCAGGAGAGCCTCACGGTCTAGTTTGCCGCCTGCGGTTAGTGGCAAACTCTCCAACTGCACAAAATAAGTTGGCACCAGATACTCAGGTAAGCGTTGACGAAGATACTGTCGTAAACTCAGATTTGAAATCTCTTGATTGGTAGTCAGATACGCCCAGAGATCTAAGTTTCCGGCATAATCTTCTTTAGCTAACACCACCCCTTCCCGCACTGCAGAGTGAGCTAATAGGTGAGCTTCAACCTCGCCCACTTCAACCCGATAGCCCCTGATCTTTACCTGATCGTCAATTCGCCCGATAAACTCCAATCGTCCATCTGATAACCACCGGGCCAGATCTCCGGTCCGATACATCCTCTGTCCCGACTGAAAAGGATCAAAGACAAAACTTTCCCCTGTCAACTCAGGGCGATTTAGATAACCCCGGGCCAGTCCCAATCCGCTCAGACAGATCTCTCCTGTCAGACCAATGGGTCGGAGATGATTCTCCTGATCTAACAGATATATTCGCGTGTTGGCGATGGGTTTGCCGATAGTCACTACCGCTGTAGGTTCTAACTTTCGGGCAATGGACGAAACAACAGCATTTTCTGTTGGTCCATATTCATTGACCAACTCCAGCTTTGGATACTTCCGATAACTTAGCGTCACCAACTGCTGACTAACTTTGTCACCAGCCAGAGTAACAACCTGCAATGATGAGAGTTCTCCAGATCCTGCTGCTTCCAAAATTGCCCAATATAACGTCGGTACACAGAGCAGATAAGTGATCTGCCGCAAAACAATCTCTTCCTTAATCTGTAATGGGTCTTTCCCCACATGCTCATCAACCATCACCAGCCTGGCTCCGGCAATAAGCGGGGTAAAGAAACTGGTCACAAAGCCGTCAAAAGCAGCAGAGAAGAGCTGCAACGCCCGATCCTGAACAGTAAATTGATACTCGCTCTTCCGCCAGATTAATGTATTGGCCAGACTGCCGTGTTCAATCATTACCCCTTTGGGAGTTCCTGTCGAACCCGAGGTATAAATCACATAAGCCAGCCGGCTAGCTGCAATCCGTTGACCAGGCTTACAGCCAGTTCCAACGAATACACCCTTATCCTCTAAATCTACCAATTCCACCCCGGCAATATTAATTTCCAGATTTTCTGCTAAAGACTCCTTAGTCAGAAGAAATTTCAACTGACTATTAACCAGCTGATAGTTAATCCGTTCTGGCGGATAGGTTGGGTCAATTGGCAGATAAGCTCCTCCGGCTTTCAAGATTCCCAGAATCCCTATTGCCAACTCCAGTGATCTGTCAACCATAATCCCAACAATCACTTCCCCCTGCACTCCCCGTTCCTGCAAATATCCGGCAAGAGAAGTAGACATTTCATCTAACTCCCGATAGGTCAATTCTCCATCTCCCAGAATTACTGCTAATTGATCCGGAGTCTTAGCCACCTGTTCGGCAAACAGTTCACAAACTGTCTTCTTGATTACAGTTTGATTCTGAGGTTGATTAAACTCTGCCAGAATCTGCCGTCTCTCACTCCCGGTGATTAACTCCAGTTCAGCAATTCGTTGAGCTGGGTTAATCGTAAGCTCAGTTAGTATCTGGAGCAGATGACCGGTCATCCGTTCAATAGTAGCTGCGTTAAAAAGCTGAGTCCTATATTCCAGATTACAGTCAATCCCCTCAACGGTCTCCTGAGCATTCCAGGTAAGATCAAACTTTGCTACATCCAGAGTAAACTCCACAGGTTTAAAACACAACTCCATCCCCTGAATCTCCGGCTCTGCTGTATTTTGTAGGACAAACATCACATCGAAAAGTGGATTGCGCCCCAGTTCAACCGGTAGATCCAACTGCTCAACCAGATCGGCAAACTGATAATTCTGATGTTCAAAAGCCTGGATCGTCTGTTCTTTGACAGCGGACAGGAACTCAACAAACTCCATCTCCTTTCGCGGATAACTACGAATCGCTAAAGTGTTGACAAACATTCCCACAATCGGTTCTAACTCCCGACGGGTTCGCCCGGCTATCGGAGTACCGACAATGATATCTTCCTGTTCACTATATTTACTTAACAGAACACTGAAGGCTGCCAATAATAACATATATAAAGTCACACCCTGACCGCTGGCCAGATGGTTCAATTGATCGGTTAACTCAGCATTAATCAAGAAGTGATAGCGGGCTCCCTTAGAGTTTATTCCTCCCGATCGTGGTCCAGTAATCGGAAGCTTAAGTCCCGGCAGATCACCCTGAAACATCTCCAACCAGAATCTCTCTTCACGAACCATCTCTTTAGACTGCAAAAACTGTCTCTGCCAGACTGCAAAATCTTTATACTGAATCCTTAATCGTTCTAAAGGATTTCCCAGATAGAGTTGAACAAAATCTGCAACCAGCAGATCCATAGAGACCCCATCGGCGACAATATGGTGCAGATCAATCAGCAGTAACCTTCGTCTCTCTGTCTTCAGCAGACTGGCCCGGATCAAAGGAGCCTGATCTAACGCAAAGGGATAGATCAATTCAGGCAGTCGACTCATCAGTTCTTCTTCCTTCAACTCCCAGTAATTAATCTGCCAATCCACCTCCCAATGAATCCGCTGCATCAATTCACCCTGCACCAGTTCAAAGGAAGTGCGTAATGACTCATGACGGTCGATCAGTTGAAGAAAGGCTTTAGCTAAACCCTCCTGATCCACCTCTTCTGCCAGCTCCAGCAGCCAGCTAATATTATAACTCACTCTATTCTGCTCCAGTTGGCTCAAAATAAATAATCTTTTCTGAGCAGAAGATACCGGATACACCACTTCTCCAGTTACAGGCCGAATCTCCAGATAATCACCCTTCTGTAACCTATCTATCTTCTGAGCCAATTGGCGAATTGTCGGTGTCCTAAACACCTCCCGCAAAGGAAGATCCACCTGCAGTTCCTGATTAATCTGAGCAACCATCAGCGTTGCCTTTAAAGAATGTCCTCCATTCTCAAAGAACTGGTCTTCCACTCCGATCTCCTCTCTTCCCAGAACATCTTTCCAGATCTGAAGCAGACTCATCTCCGTCGGAGTAGTCGGAGAGACATAGCGAGTACTGATTACCCCTCTACCCGTCGGTTCAGGCAGAGAACGGCGGTCGATCTTGCCATTAGGTGTTAATGGCAGTTCCGATAAACAGATAAAATAAGTAGGAATCAGATAATCCGGGAGCTGGAGAGCAAGGTATTCTCGCAGCATACCAGATGACACCTCTTCTGCTGCCACCAGATAAGCTACCAGATTTTTCTCTCCGGTCGGATCAGCCCAATCAATAACTACTGCTTCCTTCACCTGGGGGCAGCTTAACAGCCGATTTTCGATCTCACCCAGTTCTATCCGATAACCTCTGATCTTCACCTGATGATCCAGCCGACCCAGAAATTCCATGTTACCATCATTTAGCCATCTGACCAGATCTCCGGTCTTATATAACCTCTCCCCTATCCGATAAGGATTGGAAAAGAACTTCTCCCCGGTTAACTTCGAACGCTGCCAATAACCCTGAGCAACGCTGAGGCCACCAATATATAGCTCACCCATAACTCCGGGGGGCTTTAATTGTAAATTATCATCCAGCACATACAGCTGCATATTGGGTAAAGGTCGCCCAATGGGAACATTCCCGGACAGTGGAATCTCTTCCAGGCTGGCTTCATAATAACTGGAATCAATTGCTGCCTCAGTCACTCCAAAGCTATTGATGATGCGCATCTGCTGCCCAAAGCGGGTTATTAGACGCCGAAAATCTTCTACATGACAGCTATCTGACCCCAGAATCAACAGCTGTAGGGAGCTAAAAGTTAGCTGATTAAGATACACATATTCCATAAAGGGAATAATCAATCCGGGAGTCGATTCAAAAAGAGTAATCTGATAACTTTCGATCAACTGATAGAGTGCGGGATAATCTATCCGTACATCCCGGGGACAGATAATCAGCTGCCCGCCATTTAGCAATCCTCTGGCCAGATCCCCGGCGAAGACATCGAAAGAGATGCTCGCCATCTGCAAAAGACATAAATTCTGATCCAGTCGATATTCCTGCCACCAACCCAGAGCTACATTCAGAAACTGCCGATGCTGCACTAAGACCCCTTTCGGATTACCTGTTGAGCCTGATGTATAGATTACATAGATCAGATTATCAGGCTGAACCCTGACTGTTAACTCTCCGGAATAGTCTGCCAGATTCAACTGATCAAGCCAGACCTGTTCTCCGGGGAAATCTAACCCCTCATCCAAACAACGTTGAGTGAGTAACAACTGGGTCTGACTATCTGCCAGCATATATCGAATCCGTCCTTTAGGATAATCAGGGTCGATAGGTAAATAGGCAGCACCCGCTTTAATTATCCCCAACACACCCACAATCATCTCTAAAGATCGCTCCACCATTATCCCGACAAGCGAACCCTGCTTTACTCCCTTCTCCCGAAAATGTTGTGCCAGTTGATTGCTCTTGTGGTCCAGCTGAGCATAGGTCAGCGAACTATTATTATAAATAACCGCTATCTTTTCAGGAACTTTACTTACCTGCCCGGCAAACAGCTCTAACATGGTTTGGTTAAGATCATATTCCGCAGCTGTATCATTAAACTTATCCAGGAGTAAAGACCGTTCTTCCTCAGACAAGATATCAATCTGGTGGATCAGTATCTCTGGCTTTACAGTCACTGCTTTCAATATCTGTCGATAATGTCCAATCATTCCCACTATCCTCTCACGAGTGAAGAGCTCTGTGCTATATTCCAGATCCAACTCTATTCCCTGTGCTATCTCCCAGGCTGTCAAAGTGAGATCAAACTTGGCGACCTGATTTTGCAATGCCAGATACTCAAAGTTCAAACCCGGACATTCTAACCTGATATCTCTGCTCAGATTTTGCAGTGCAAACATAGTATCAAACAGGGGATTGCGGCTCAGATCACGCTGTAAATTCAACTTTTCCACTAACAGCTCAAAGGGATAATCCTGATGGTCATAAGCCCGCAAAGCATGATCGCTAACCTCTGCTAAGAACTGAACAAAGCTCTTCGTCCCAATAGGGGCATTTCGTAGAGCCAGAGTATTGGCAAACATTCCAATAATCTGCTCCACTTCAGGATAATTTCGCCCGGCAATAGGTGAACCAACGATCAGATCCTCCTGTCCAGTATATTTAGCTAACAGAATATTAAACGCCGCTAATAAAGTCATATATAAAGTAACTCCCTGACTGGCTGTTAATCGCTTTAACTCTTCTGTCAACCCTGCTTCGATCTCAAATAAGAGATGATCCCCCTGAGACCCCCGTACAGAAGGACGGGGAAAGTCTGTCGCCAGATTTAATACCGGCAGTTCACCGCTAAACACCTCCAACCAATAGTCTTCCTGATCTAACATTCTCTGCAGACCAAACTGTTGGCTCTGCCAGACTGCAAAATCTTTATATTGAATTCGAAGTCTTGGCAGTTCTTCACCAACATAGAACTGCAATAAGTCATGGATTAAGATCTCCTGGGATGTACCGTCGGCAATAATATGGTGCATGTCATAAAGTAATACACTTTGATCAACACCCAGTTTAAGAAGCTTCACCCGAAATAAAGGAGCTGTTTGTAGATCAAAAGGTTGAATAAACTCTCTGCTCAGTCGGGTCAGATCTCTTTCTTGCCCCAGAATCACCTCTAATTGCAGCTCCACCTTAGCAGCAATCTTCTGGACCACCTCTCCTGCAGCTATCTCAAAAGAGGTGCGAAAAGCTTCATGGCGCTGAACTAAGCGTTCTAAAGCATCAACTAATCTTGATTCCTCCAATACCTCTCCGGTAATCCGAATTGCCCCTGCCAGATTGTAGGAGGTACTCTCCTTCTCCAGTTGGTTGAGGACAAATAATCGCTTCTGAGCTGACGAGAGGGGATAATAATCCTGATCAGAGACCTGGGGGATCTCCTGATATATATGCTGTTCTAACCGGTTTAGGTAACTGGCCAGTTCTTTAATTCGGGGCAGTTTAAATAATTCCCGCAGTGATAGTTCTACTCCCAACTCCTGATAAATTCGGGCAATTACCTGTCCACCCTTCAATGAATGGCCGCCGAGATCAAAAAAGTTGTCTTCTATTCCCACCCGCTCTACTCCCAGAACCTGTGACCATATTTGAGTTAAGATCGTCTCAGTCTGATCTGTTGGAGCCAGATATGCACTCCTCAGATTATCCTCTACAGGAAAAGGCAGAGCCAGGCGATCAACTTTGCCGTTAGGCAAAAGTGGTATCTGGGTTAGCTGCACTAAATAACCGGGAATCATCAACTCCGGCAGTCGTTCCCGGAGATAAGAGCGGAGTTCTGTTGCGCTAACCTCTCGCGCTGCCGTATAATACGCCATCAGTGATCTCTCTCCCTGTTCACCTTCCCGATCTAAGACCACTACATCTCCAATCGCCGGATGATCCAGCAGCTGACTCTCAATATCACCCAGTTCGATACGGACACCTCTGATTTTAACCTGTGAATCCTTACGCCCGACGAACTCCAGATTTCCATCAAAGAGCAGCCGCCCCAGATCACCGGTTTTATATAACAGATCTCCAGGATTATGGGTTAAAGGGTTGGGAATGAACCGCTTATCGGTCAATTCTGCATCCAGATAACCATAACTCATGTAGGGGGTCCGAATATAAATCTCACCAATCTCTCCTTCGTCACAGGGCTGCAGCTGATCATTTAGAACAATTACCCTGACTCCCCGATAAGGCTTACCGATAGGGATCGTTCTTTTTTCCACATCTGCTGGCTGAATCAGATAATAGGTTTTCGTCAAAGTGGTCTCTGTCGGACCATAGAGGTTAATCAACTGAATCCGTTCACCAAAGGTCTGATACCAGTTGACCAATGAACGGGGCTGGACCACCTCTCCTGCCAGCAGGACATATTTCAACTCCCAAAAATCCCCCTTCGCTAATTTGACAGAGTTAAAAAGTTTGAAGACACTGGGTACACAATGAATTAGGGACAACCGGTTCTCATTAATCCATCTTCTTAAACCCTCTCCATCTAATAAGCTCTCCCGCTCTGCGGGAATACAACAGGTTGCCCCGACAGCCAAAGGAACCAGAATATCTCGCAGACAGGCATCGAAAGACATGGAAGCCAATTGGCTGATCCGATAACTCTCATCAATCTGCAGGGTCTCAATCTCCCAACGAATGAAGTGCAGCAATCCCTTATGTTTCCCCAAAATTCCTTTCGGTCTGCCAGTAGAACCAGAAGAGAAAAAGACATATATCGGGTCTTCTCCGTCCAGCTCTACTCCCGGGCGTTCCCGATTCAGCTCAGCTGTCAACCATTGCTCAGTCAGTTCAACTAAGGATTTGATCTGAAAAGTCCCCGATGAGCCATTCTTCAATTCCAACACCCATTCCTGACTATTTTGATCGACAAAAAAATAAGCAAACTGAATCTGTTCTGCCATCATCGCCAGACGATTTTCCGGATAGGAGGGGTCAAAAGGTACAAAAATACACCCTGCTTTTATAATTCCCAGTATTAAAGTAATAAAATTAAGCCGATCGTTAACCATAATTCCAACATATGACCCTCGACTAATTCCCTGTGAGATCAACAGATTGGCTATTCCATTGGAGAATTGATCAATCTCTTGATATGTAATCTTTCTCTTTCCATATTCAACAGCGGTTTTTGCTGCATACCTGGCTGCCATCTGATACAACAAATCCGGTATTACTTCTCTCATCTTCTCCGATTCCCCCTTTTTTAGGTTCATTGGGGATTGCCTATTCATCCTCTAAATCATCCAGCAGTCCTGCCAGTAAGGCCTGTTTTTTCTCGGTTGAAGAGCCCTGAATTTCAGAGATTTTAATCTCTGGATCGTCCACTGCCTTCTGGATAATCTGCACTAACTGGGCTGCTAAATTAACAATAGTATCCCGGGTAAATAAATCTTTCCGATAGGCAAACTCCAACTCCAATTGACCCGCAGCTTCTTTCCCATACAAGGTCAGATCATACTTGACTGCTTCCCGGTCAATCGGATACGGAATAAAACCTAACTTCTCCAACTCTTCTAACTTAGAATCCATATTTTCAAAGACGAACATCACATCAAAGATTGGATTGCGACTCAGGTCTGGTAAAAGACCCAGTCGTTCTACCAATGATTCAAACTGGTAATCCTGATGCTCAAAAGCCCGCAGAGTATTAACCTTGACCTCAGATAAGTAGTGATCAAATCTCTTCTCCTCAATGGGATAATTTCTTAAGGCCAGAGTATTTAAAAATATTCCAATCACTCCTTCGAGTTCATTATGAAATCTGCCGGCGGTAGAGGTTCCCACAATCACATCCTCCAGATCTGAATATTTCGCCAGAAAGATAGTATAGGCTGCCAACAGGATCATAAACAGGGTCGTAGTCGTCTCCAGTGCCAATCTTTTCAGACGAGCAGTCAAATCCTGATCCAGTACAAATGAATACACCTCACCCGCATAGCCCTTAACTGAAGGTCGTGGATAGTCTGTCGGCAGATTTAAAACCGGAAGTTCTCCACTAAAGGCTTCGACCCAATACTCCTCCTGTTTTTTCAACTCTACCGAGAGCTGACGCTGACTCTGCCAATAAGCATAATCCCTGTATTGAATCGTTAATTCACTCAATAGTTGGCCGCTATAGAGCTGAACAAACTCCTGGATAAGAATCATCATCGAAACTCCATCAGCGATGATGTGGTGTAAATCAATTAACAGTAAATTTCTCTCCACCCCTTCAATTAAACCTACCCGCAGTAGTGGTCCCTTTTCTAAATCGAAGGGTTGAATGAAGTCAGCAATTATCTGATCTATCTCAACCTGAGTCACCGCAACAAACCTCTGCAGTTGAAAATTCCCATCCCACTGGATGAACTGCACAGGCTGCCCTTCCAAATATCTAAAGGATGTTCTGAGCGATTCGTGGCGCTGGATTAAAGCCTGAAAAACTGTTATTAACCGTTCAACCTTCAACTCTCGCTGTATTTCCAGAACAGCAGGCATATTAAAGCTGGTAGTTTCCCCCATCAGTTGATCCAGAATAAATAGTCGTTTTTGAGCCGGAGACAGGGGATAATGGCTCTGTTCAGGCAGCCGCTTAATCTGTTCATAGTCCTGTCGGGTGGTAGACTGAATTTTTGCCGCCAACTCCCGGATTCGGGGTGCTTTAAAAATATCCCCCACAGTCAGCTGAACCTGACATGCCTGATTGAGTTTCGTAATCAGAGTCACTGCTTTTAATGAATGACCGCCAAGCTCAAAGAAATGATCGGTAATCCCTATCCGCTCCACCTGTAATACCTCCCGATAGATCTGAGTTAATAATCGCTCCAGTTCTGTGGAAGGGGGAATATACTCTCCCTCAATTTCGGCAGACTCAACAAGCTTTCTCAGAGCCTGACGATCAACTTTACCATTGACAGAGACAGGCAGCTCCTCAATCTGGATAAACTTCGCAGGAATCATGTAATTGGGCAGACTCTCTGCTAAAGAGACTCGCAGCTGATCGAAGTTCATCTCCCGATCTGCTGCCACAAATCCGCACAGCAGCTGTCCATCCTCTCCCGTAAGATAACTGAGAACTACAGCCGCTGTTATCTCCGGAATGGCTAACAGAGATTCTTCAATCTCTCCTATCTCAATCCGCAATCCGCGGATTTTCACCTGATAATCCAACCTTCCCAGAAATTCAATCTTTCCCTCTACTGTCCAGCGCCCACGATCCCCGCTGTGATAGAGTCTTTCTTCCGAATTTAGGGGATTGATCGCAAACTTCTCTCGCATAAGCTCCGGCTGCCGCAAATATTCTCTGGCCAATCCTACCCCGCCGATACACAGCTCTCCCGGTACACCAACCGGCGACAATCGATTATTTCGATCCAGAATATAGACTTGAGTATTGGCAATCGGACGCCCAATAGTCACTTTCTCCGCCAACTGCAAATTCCGTTCCCAGGTACTAACCACCGTACATTCAGTCAGGCCATATTCACTGAACAACTCGATCTGTGGAAGAATTCGTTTGCTCTTCTGTCGTAAATGCTCAGTGATCTGATCTCCGGCAAGACCCACACTGCGCAAACAATCAGGTTTCCGATTAATCAGATAATCCAGAATTGCCGAATAGAGGAAAGGAACACACATAAAATGCGTAATCTGTTCTGTAAAGAGAACCTGACCAATCCGTTGGGGATTTTTCATCTCTTCTGTTGGCAATAGTACAACCCTGGCTCCAGAGATCAGAGGAGTAAAGAAGGTTACTACAAAACCATCAAAAGCTGAAGAGACTAGCTGTAAACAGATATCCTGTTCTGTAAACCGATATTCTTTCCGTCTCCATTGGAGCAGATTGGACACACTCTGATGTTCGATCAATACCCCTTTCGGCTTACCTGTCGAGCCTGATGTATAGATCACATATGCCGGATCAGTTGGCTCAGTAAACGACTCTAAATCTTCATCATTAGCCTGCCAGAGCGTAGGTTCAGTAAGATCTAGCCAATCTTCTGTGAACTCCAACTCACTACAGCTTTGACTATCAGTTAACACTACCCTGACCCGACTATCAGCTAAGAGATACTTCTTCCGGGTTGTTGGATAGGCAGGATCAATGGGAAGATATGCTGCTCCTGACTTCAAAACAGCTAATATCGCAATCGCCAGATCAAAAGAATGATCACAGCTGATCCCCACAATCTCCTCCCGCTGAATTCCTTTCTTTCGCAAGACCCGGGCCAGCATGTTTGCCCGCCGATTCCATTCTCGATAACCCATCTGCTGCCCATTCCAGAGTAGAGCAGTCGCCTCTGGAGTCTGTTGAACCTGGTCTTCCACCATCCGCTGTACCGTCAGCTCCAGAGAGAATTCTACAGCTGTCTGATTCCATTCTTCCAGAAGCCACCTCTTCTCATCGGTGAGCAGCAGATCAATCTCCTTTAGCTGTACCTCTGGAGCTCTCAGCACCTGACGGACCAGCTGTTCAAAGTGTCTGATCATCCGCCGAATCGTCTCAACTCGATAAAGTCTGGTTGAATATTGGAGATTAAATTCCATTCGGGTAGTCTGATCATGGGCTTCAATGCTTAAATCCAGCGGTAATTGCTTCTGTTCAAACCGATAGGGAGCAAAAGTCAGCCCATCTGCCGTCAACTCCTGCTGCTCCATATTCTGCAGAACAAAGATCACATCAAAAAGAGGATTATGCCCTACCTGTCGTTCCAGTTTCAGTTGATCGACTAACATCTCGAACTGATAGTCTTGATTTCGATAAGCCTGCAAACAGTTCTCTTTCACTTCGCTCAGAAAATCAATAAACCGCTTCTCGCCATCAGGTTGATTTCGCAGAGCTAAAGTATTGACAAAGAGACCAATAATCTGTAACAACTCTTTATGCTGGCGACCGGCTATTGGAGAACCGATTACGATATCCTCCTGATCTGCATAACGGCTTAACAATAAGTTAAGTACTGCCAACAGAAACATAAAGGTCGTCGTCATCGTCTGAGCAGTAAATCGTCGAATCTCAGCTGATAGTTCTTCATCAAAATAATGCCAGAGATTACTTCCCTGTAGATCACGCTTCTCACTACGGGGAAAATCTGTAGGCAGATCCAATACTGAACCACCATCACAGAACTTCTCCAGCCAATACTCTTCCTGCTTCTTAATTTCACCGCTGGCTAACAGATCGTTCTGCCACATCACGAAGTCCACGTACTGGAGTTCCGGCTCCGGCAGCTCTATTCCCCCATAAAGGGCGATCAGCTCCCGGGTGAATATCCCCAGAGAGAATCCGTCAATAATCAGATGATCCATATCTAACAAACAGAAATGTAAATTTGCTTTCACTTTAACCAGTTTGACCCGCAGTAAAGGTGGTTGACTGAGATCAAACGGTCGAATGAATTCATCAATCAATTGATCTAGCTCAGCTTCAGTGCCAAGAGTATATTCCACGATAAGAGATACCTCTGAGTATACGTTCTGAACTACCTCTCCCTCTGTAAACTCAAAGGCAGTCCGTAAAGATTCATGACGCTTAATCAATTGATCGAAAGCTTTTTCAAACCGCTGATAATCAAGATCCCCCCTGATGATCATCACCCGGGGTATATTATAGGCACAACTCTCGCCAAATAATTTTCGCAGCATGTATAAACGCTTTTGAGCCGATGAAGTTTCATAACTGTCAAAGTTCACTGTTAGTTCCTCCTTCTGCGAGCTACCCTTTTAAAACTAACCTTCGATTGAGCAGAATAATCCGGGATCGCAGTACTCAATGCGTGAATGGTCGGGTTGATAAAAATTGCTTCTAAAGGGATTTCCAATTTCAGCATATTTGAAATCTCTGTCATAATGGTAATCCCAATGATTGAATCCCCACCCAGGCTATAAAAATCATCATAGAGACTAAGTTCCTCAACTCCCAGAGCTCGACCCCAGACCTGGGCAATCTTTCTCTCCAGCTCAGATGAATTATCCTCACCTTCCTTTATCCGAACCTGAGTTATTCGTTTACGCTGCAGATTTTGCTGACGCCGCACAAGCAGTTCACCCGTCGATGCCAACTCTTGTTGATTAACCTTTTTAATCAGATACTTTTCAATCTCGATCAGCAGCCGATTTTTCCGATCAAAGATCTGTACATCAAACGAGCGGGTCTCCCGATTATCAGCGGAGATCTCCCGTAAAGTCACATAACTATAAAAAGCGGTTGGTAAAGGATGATAGAGATCAATGCGCTTAAAGGACAGGGGCAGATACTCACTGGCATCCGGAAGGAGATGATGCCCCACCCAGAGAGAGAGATCCAACAGTGCAGGATGGATAAGATATTGCTGCACATCCCCTGCTAACTCTTCAGATAACTCAATCCAGCCCAGGGCTTCTCCCTCACCCAGATATACCTTCTCCAGACTTCTCCACCGCGGTCCCATCTCATAGACATCTTTGATATTTAACTCCTCAGCACCGATCACCTTCTCCAGCGCACACCGTTCCCGAAGTTTAACCAGTTCTATCTGATCGGATTCGGGAAGGTCAATAAGTTGAATCTGACCCAGGGCATGTTTCTCCCAGATCTGGTCTTTAAAGTTGTCAGCCAGATTAACCTTACTGGCTGCAGTAAAAGAAAATCCGTCACCATCTTCCTGAATAAAGTTATAAATCTGAACCATCCCCTGCTCCGGAACAATTAAAGGTGTCACAAAGATGACATTCTCCAGACGAACTATTCCTGTTTTCCGATAGCGTTCACCAATCTCACCCATAATCTCCAGATAACCTACCCCGGGCATGATCGGATATCCCAGCAAACGATGTTCTCGAACCACCCAACTTTTCTCAACACTTAACTCACTTATGTAGATTTCACCATCAAGTGTGCTAAGCGACTCATCTAACAGTGGAGCAATGGGAACCGACTGCAGCTGTTGCAGACTCTTACCTTCCGGAGTTGATTCAATCCAGAACCGTTCTTCGGCAAACGGATAAATGGGCAAAGAGATTCGCTTCACTCTCTGCTGGCGATACAGCAGTGACCAATCAACCTCAGCCCCCTGAACATAGACCCGGGCCAGCTCTTCAAGGGCAGATTGATCTTTGCTCTGAACGAGAATCTGTTCAGCTTCAGCAGTCAGTTTACATTTCTGCTCCTCAGTTAACAACCCCTTCTGCGCTAGATCCGCATAGCCTACAAGCTTATGATAACCATAATAGATTCCCCGGGATGGATCTGAGACCAATTCTTCGGACTCCAACAAACGCACTAACTTCTCCCGCAGTTCTGCCAGATCTGTAAACAGAACAGCTAATCGATAACGATAATGCCCTCTACCAACACTGGCTGTATAGGCAAGAGACAGTAGATCAACCTGGCTGTTCAGCTGCAAAAATTCCTGATATTTGATAATCAACTTCCGCAAGACAGCTAGCTGATATCCTGATAAAGTTAAGATTAGAGGATAATCAGCTATTTCTTTAAGCATTGATGTATAACCTACTGATTCAGCCTCTTCCTGATACTCTTCCAACACGATATGACTATTAGTTCCATTGAAACCCAGGCAGGTCACTCCCGCCAATTTAGGAGCGTTTCTCGTCTCCCAGGGAGTTAGTTGATCATTAATCAATAGTGGCGAATTCTCCAGGTCAAAATGAGAATTCACCTTAGTAAAGTTAATCGTCGCCGGGAGAAGCCCAGCTTTCATCGCCAGAACTACCTTAAAGATTGATGCAACTCCTGACGCGCCTACCAGATGACTGATATTCGGCTTAACAGACCCTACCCGACAAAATTGCCTTTTTGCAGTATAGTTGCGAAAAGCTGCACTCAATCCCTGTAGTTCCAGCGGGTCACCTAACTGAGTTCCAGCCCCATGGGCTTCTATATAAGATATCTGAGTCGGAACAATTCCCGCATCTCTCCAGGCAGCTGTGATAACTTCACTGATCGCCCGGGGATTGGGAGCAACCAGTCCAGCCGATCTTCCATTATTACTAATCGCACTTCCTTTGATCACCGCCCAGATCTGATCACCATCCCGTTTTGCCTGGTCTAGAGGTTTTAAGAGCAGAGCACCAACCCCTTCTCCCCAGATCGTTCCTGCAGCATCCTGATCAAAAGCCCGAATCAGCCCATCGGTTGAGTCAATCCCCAACCCAACTCTCTGAATCGGCAGCATTGATAATGAGATTCCACCGGCGATTGCCAATTCACAGGTTCGATTCTGCAAAGCCTGACAGGCAAGATGAATCGCTACCGAAGATGATGAACATGCTGTGTCGATGGTCAAAGCCGGTCCCTGCAAATCGAGAATATATGAGAGACGACTGGCCAAAATACTCGTCGCTACACCCGTAACCGCTAATGGATTAGGTTCGGTCATCAACTTCTGATAAAAGTTTCCGTCAGTATAGTTCCGCCCAACATAGATACCTGTCTTCGTTTCTGCCAACTGATTACCTCCATATCCTGCATCTTCGATGGCTTCCACTGCCGTCAGCAAAAAAAGCCGTTGATAAGGATCCATTAACTCTGCTTCTTTCGGAGGAATCCGGAAGAAAGTCGGATCAAACCGATCGATCTGCTCTAAATACCCACCAGGTGAGTATGGATCTGATTTCAGCCTATCGGTTGGTGAAAGTAGAGGATCAATATCTTTTCTCCTCTCTGCAGGAAAAGCTCCAATACTGGAAACTCCCCCCTTTAAGTTCTCCCAAAACTCTCCTAAATCTCTGGCGCCAGGTAATCTGCCAGCCATGCCAATAATCGCAATCTCTATCCCACTACTAACCTGACCCTGCAGTTCTTTGATCAACTCAAAGGCAAACTCTTTACTGAGCTGGCCCTTAGTCAATCCTTCTATTATCTTTGCCTTGACATCTCTCATTGTTATACTTTCAACTCCTTTAATGACTTCACTCCAGTCAGAAGATATCCACTCTCTCCAGAGGTCTTTAATCTGTGATAGCCTGCAGCCTAATTACATCCAGAATGCAATTTATAGCTTCTTATTTAACAAAACTGAGAGCATACTATAATTACTTTTAGACTATTTTCTATATTACGTCTCTTTTTATAATATTTTATTTTTTACTATATTTTTTCTTTTTTTATTATTTCTACACCATCCGATAAATTCCTTCTAAGCAAATAGGATTTTCCCAAGCAAAATAACATAACTGACCCAATAAGACTTATCCAGTGCAGGATATCAAAAAAGCTCCAGTCTCCCATAGGAAACTAAAGCTTTTTTTACTGCAAAGCATTTTGTGTCAATACGTTCAATTTAATATTGGATACATCTCTATCCAGTTGACAATTCGAGTAATTCCCTCAAATTTATTATCCTATTGATTAATTTAAGCTCTAATCTTCTTTAAGACTGTGCTTGCATTAAATCTCCAAAGATTTGCTCTCCAAAATCTCATCACTCTGTGGTTGAAGCAAGAAAGACTCAAGATTCGGAACCCTGACCAACAACAAATTACTAAATATGGCCAGGACACCTGCACCGATAAATATCGCAGCGATACTTATATAATCAGCCAATATCCCTGATAGACCATTAGCAACAGGTTGTAAACCTAAAATCATGGCAAAGATAAAACTCAACACTTTACCCATAAAGGCTGGATCAATCCGCCTTTGTAACGCACTAAAGAAAGATATATTGATCACTGAATTCATTAGACCAAAAAGACCATAAATTAATAACTGAATCCCCCAGTATTGAACCGGTACTAAAGGAGCTATCATCAAAGCTATCGCCTGGATAGTTATCCCCCATTTGATTAACCAGATATTCTTTTTCACAAAACTGGTTAGCGCAATCAACATACCACCTAAAATCAGCCCAACCGTTTGAGCACTAGAGATATAACCGAAAACGTCGCTACTCGCACCGAGGTAATCACCGACAAACTTAGGTAACAGTACAAAAAACGGTACAAAAGCAAAATTAATAATTAACATCGTTTTCATCAGACCGACTAACAGCGTGTCATTCTTGACATACTGAAGCCCACTTTTTAAATCATCTACAAAGACTTTTAAATTAAGCTTGATTTTCTCCTGCACTGCCGGAATATAGATAAATAGCTCTGAGAAAGCTGATAGAAGATAAGATATACCATTGATGAAAAGTAGAGCCGGAATTCCCACCAAAGCTAGCATTATTCCACCCAGACTATAGCCAAAAATATTTGCCAGATTATTGGTTACATTACGGATTGAATTGGCTTTATCCAGAAAATTTTTGGAAACTAACTGAGGAATCGCTGCTGTAATGGCAGGATTAAAAAACTGTGCACAGGCCGAAGTTATCGCTGAACCTACATAAAGTAATGGTAAGGTTAGTGTATTCGTCCAGACTGCATAGGCAAAATAACAGTTTATCACCCCACGAATAATATCTGTCACAACTATAATCCATTTTCGACTCAGCCGATCTACCACTACTCCTGCAAATGGACTGAGTAAAAAGGCAACCAACGTCTGAACCATCGCCAGTGTACCTAAAGCTAAGGCAGATCCCGTCTCTCTTTGAACCCACCATAATGTGGCAATATACCCAACACCCGTACCCAGTTGAGATACTGTCTGCCCTAACCATAGTAACACAAAATCTTTGTTAAAAAGTTTCTTTTCCATACCACCCCTCCTAGTCATTAAAATTCTTTAAAGTTACCTTTTCAAAAATATTCCCCAACTCAAAAACTCCCGGAACCTTAAATATCGAAAAATGATCTCCTGTAATCGTATATACCTTAACTGTCTTAGAAGTATATAAATTCCAGTTCTCTATTCCATCGTCTTTTGATTTACTGGCCTTAAAGAAATTAACTTCAGTCTGTAAAATTCTTTCCGGAAGATACAAATCACGGGCGAGATCATAACTTCTGATCAGGTTAACATGATACACCAATTTTTCAATATCACCAAAAGCAAAATCTGGGATAATCCGGAGCATATTTGAGTTTATAGACTCCCCTATCATCGCTAAATCCAGATTATTTTCTTTAACATAATTCGCAAAGTATTCCCAGGCTTCCTCCATTGTAGTTAATTCTTCTAACTCTTTGGCAGCCTCCTCAGATAAATACTGCCTGATTAGCCCTTTTTCTTCTGCTAAGTTGAACTCCCTATAATCAGTCTTAACAGGATGATAGGTATCAAACATTGCAAAAAATTCTAATTTATCACCAATCTGTTCTAACTGATTGGCGATTTCAAAGGCAATAGTACCCCCAATGCTCCAACCTGCCAGGTTATAAGGCCCTTGAGGTTGGACCTTTTTGATCAATCGAATATATTTTTTAGCAATCTCCTTTATCTGAAGATTAATCGGAGCATATCCCGAAATATTATCTGCTTTAATCCCCCGATAATGGAATTTATCTGAAAGTGTGTTGCAAAATTCAATGTATCCTTCCACTCCACCACTACCATCATGGATTAAGAAAAAGTTACTGGCTTTTGTCCTTCCTTTTTTAAGCATCACTAAACCGTCCCCCAGGAGTGGGGTTAACTCCTTAGCTGCTTTTTTAATATACGAAGCCAACTCACCCATTCTTGGCGTCTTAAAGACCTCCTGCAAAGGTAATTCTACCTGAAATTCCCGATAAACTGCCTGCACCAATTGAGTAGCTTTCATTGAATGTCCTCCCAGAAGAAAGAAATCGTCTGTGATTCCCATTCTCTCTACTTCAAGAATATTGGAACAGAGGGTGGTCAGTTTTTCTTCAACCTCATCTCCAGGCGGAATATATTCATTCCCTAAATCCATTCCCCCCTCCAAAGGAAGCGCCTTATGATCAACTTTACCGTTTTTGGTTAAGGGGAGATGGGTCAATCGGATAAAATATGCAGGAATCATATAATCTGGTAGTACTAAAGATAAGTGGTCACGTAATACTCTGACAGATAGCTCATTTTCTGCAACAATATATGCACATAAATATTTGTCGCCCGATTCATGCTCCCATTCAATTATTAATGCATCCATAACCCCCTGATGAGCTAAAAGCTGTCTTTCAATCTCTCCAAGCTCAATTCTAAATCCGCGAATTTTTACCTGTCGATCAATCCTTCCAAGATACTTATACTCCCCATCTGATAACATCACTACAAGATCACCGGAGCGATATAATCTCTCATGAGGACGATGCGGATTTCTAACAAATTTTTCTTGAGTTAACTCTGGTCTATTTAGATATCCCCTGGCTACACCTTCACCACCGATACAGAGTTCACCAGCAGCACCAGGAGGTAATAGATTTAGATCTTTATCCATCACATATGTTCTTAATGTAGGTATTGGTTTGCCAATATTACTAATATTTGTTTTAATCTCTTTTTTGGTAATCTCTTTAAAGGTGACATGGACTGTTGTCTCGGTGATCCCATACATGTTAACTAACCTTGTCTGGGGAAAACGCGCTGTCCATTCGCCAAGCTTCCCGGGTTTTAATGCTTCGCCACCAAAGATCACATATCTGACTTTAAGCTCAATATCTGGTTCGCTCATCAACCTATCACTTAAGCTATAAAAAGCTGTCGGTGTCTGGTTAACTATAGTAACACCTTCTTGACTAATTAGTCTAAGATAAAGAGATGGATCAGGTGCTACTAACTTAGGTACAATCACTAATCTACCTCCATAGAGTAATGCACCATACATCTCCCAGACAGAAAAATCAAAACAGATGGAGTGGAATAATGTCCAGACATCTGAGTCAGTAAAGTCAAACTGAAAACGATCATTAAACATTAAGCGAACTACATTCTTCTGTTCAGTCATCACCCCTTTGGGTCGTCCTGTCGAACCAGAAGTATAGATAATATACAAAAGATCGGTTGGTTTATTTATATTATCTAAAGATTGTACATTCCGTGGTTCTTTCATTTTTCCAATATCAATAACTTCTCCGGAATAATTTAAACCTTTCAAATCATCTATTTTAGCAATCAAAACTGCTGATTGACTATCTGCTAACATATACTCAATCCGTTCTGGTGGATATTCCGGATCAAGGGGTAAATATGCTCCCCCTGACTTGATGATAGCAATAATACCAATAACCATCTCTAAAGACCTTTCCAACATCAAACCGACTATCGTTTCTGGCTTAACTCCATGATCTCTTAAATGCAGTGCTAACCGATCAGAATACTCGTCTAACTCCCGATAAGTCATCCTCTGATCAAGATAAGAAAGAGCAATCTTGTCAGGAGTTCTCCTGACCTGATCGATAAAAAGCGAATGAATAGTCTTATTCTCAGGATATGTGACCTGAATATCATTAAACTGATTTAGCAGCATATCTTTCTCTTCATCAGAAATCATCTGGATCTCTTTTATTCTGATATCCGGATTAAGAATAACTTCATGAATCGTATTAATCACATGTTTTCCGAGAAGTCCGATCCGTTCAGATTTAAATAATGTCGTACTATACTCAATGGCAAAATCGATACCATTACGAACCCTGGTCGCATACAGAGTAAAGTCAAATTTTGCTGTTTTATCCCCAAACTCATAAGGAGCAAACATAATCTCTGAATCCTGCAGCTCAGTGTTTTCTGACTCCTGCATCACGAATACCACATCAAAAATTGGATTTCTACTCATATCCCGGGCCAGATCTAACCGTTCCACTAACTTCTCAAACTGATAATCCTGATTCTCATAAGCCAGTAATGAATTCTTTTGTACCTGCCCTAAGAACTCGCCAAATATTTTATCTCTTTCAGGATAATTTCGCAATGCCAATGTATTAACAAACATGCCGATTACTCTATCCAAATCTGCATGAATACGCCCGGATATCGGTGTTCCTACTATTATATCCTCCTGACCAGACCAGCGGGCTAAAACGATGTTGAAAACTGCAAGGATTAACATATGAAGAGTTACTCCTTGAGTACGGGCAAATTGATGCAAACTCTCTACTACCTCACCCCGTAGAGCAAAACTGATTAAATCCCCCGCGAAAGTCTTGACTAAAGGACGAGAATAATCTGTCTGTAAACTCAATATTGGAAGTTCACCCGATAACTCCTTTAACCAATAATCTTCCTGTTTTTTAAACTGTTCAGTAGTAAAAAACTCATTCTGCCAGATTGTAAAATCTGTGTATTGTATGTGCAGTTCAGGAAGTCCTTGACCATTATATAATCTTATCAGCTCATTTGATAGTATCTCCATAGAGATCCCATCTGCAATTATATGGTGCATATCAAACATTAAAAGATACTCACCATTAAGAAGAACTAACTGAACCCTAAGCAGAGGAGCTATTTGCAGATCAAACGGTCGAATAAATCTTTCGATAATTTCTGTTATTTCATTTTCTAATGCCTTAATCACCTCAATCTTAAACCTGACTTTGTCCTTGACCAATTGAACTAATTCACCATCTGCAAATTTGAAACTGGTTCGCAGAGATTCATGTCTGTAAATTAAAGCAGAAAAAGCCTGCTCTAATCTATCAATCTCAAAATTCCCCTTAATTTTGACAATACCTGGCATGTTGTAAAATATATTCTTAGGATCAAACTGATTTAAGATAAAGATTCGTTTCTGAGCAGATGAAACAGGGTAATAATCTCTCTTTGAAACCTTCTCGATCTGATAATATTCATCACGCTCTTTTTGCTTAATGATCTCAACTATCTCTTTAATCGTCGGTTGATTAAAAAATTCAGTCAAGGAAAGTTTGACGTTAAACTCCTTAAAGATCTTTGATACTAACTGCATTGCTTTTAAAGAATGACCACCCAGAGCAAAGAAATTATCCAAAATCCCAATCCCCTGCACTGCTAACACCTGTTCATAGAGGTTTATCAGTCTAAATTCCAGCTCAGTAGTTGGAGCAGCATAGCTAATTCCGCTTTCGATTCCTTCTGCACCTATGGGCTCTGGTAAAGCTCTACGATCAATCTTTCCATTAGCAGACAGCGGCATTTTTTCTAGAGAAACTATCCGCACAGGAACCATATATTCGGGCAATTTTTCTGCCAAATATGCTTTGACTTCCAGTATAGAAATATCCGCTAGAGCCACAATATATCCACATAGATACTTCTGCCCACTCTCATCCAGTAAATCCAAAACCACAGCCTCTTTAATCACAGGATGGATTAACAAGCAGTTCTCAATCTCCCCTAACTCAATCCGATAGCCTCTGATTTTGACCTGAAAATCATCACGACCGACAAATTCGAGATTCCCATCGGCCATCCATCTAACAACATCACCGGTTTTATATAATCTTTCACCGGGAACGTACGGATTAGGAATAAACCTTTCATCAGTCAACTCTGGTCGATTAAGATAGCCACGCGCCAGACTATCCCCACCAATATACAGTTCGCCGTACACTCCGATGGGTTTTAACTCTAAGTCTTGACCCAATACATACATTTTGGTATTAGGTAATGGTTTACCAATAGGCACATTACCACTACCGGGTAGATTTTCCACTATCTCTTCATAGTAACTGCTATCTATCGCTACTTCAGTCACCCCATAAACATTAACGATCCTGAGCTTGTCACCATAACGGACAAATAATTTTCGATAGTTCTCGACACGGCATGCATCTCCACCGATTATTAACAATCGAAGATTATCTATTGGTAACTGTTCATTATAAACATATTCCATAAAAGGGATGATCAGTGCTGGTGTGGAGTTGAAAAGGGTTATCCAATGTCTCCTCATCAAAGCATATAACTCTGGATAATCCATTCGAAAATCTTCCGGGCAGATAACTAGTTTGCCCCCATTAGTCAAGGCCTTTGCCAGATCTGCAGTAAAAACATCAAAAGAAAAACTCGCGACCTGAAGTACATTCACCTCAATCTCATTTAACAGATACTCCTGTCTCCAACTCGTAGTCACATTGACAAGATGGCTATGCTGGATCATTACCCCTTTAGGCTTGCCAGTTGAACCAGAGGTATAAACAATATAGACTAAGTTATCAGGAGTATTTCTTATGGATAGGTTTGAGCTACCCTCCGGATCTTGAACCGATTCAAAGAAGATTACTTGACCCTGATAGTCATCTCCCTGAAAGAGATCTTTCTCAGTCAATAAAATTGATGCTCCACTATCCTGAAGCATATAGTTAATTCGCTCTTGAGGATATCTGGGATCTATCGACAAATAAGCACCACCAGCTTTTAAAATAGCCAATACACCAATAATCATCTTCTGGGTTCTCCCGGTCATAATTCCCACAATAGTCTCAGGTTTAACCCCATAGGTCTGTAGGACTCTCGCTAAAATGTTGGCTTTCTTGTTTAAATCAGAATAAGTTAACTCTCTCTCATTAGAAACTACAGCTGTGTTATCAGGAGTTTTTGCGACCTGTTCTTCAATAAGTTGATGAAATGTTTTATTTTCAGGATAACAGATAATTTTATTATTGAAGTCGAAAAGTAACTTTTGTTTCTCCTCTTTCGAAAGCATCTCAATATCCTTGATTTTAATCTCTGGTGAGTTGACAACTTCCTGTAAAATATTAATATAACAATCTGCCATTCTGACAATTGTCTCTCTTTTGAAAAGATCTGTTCGATATCCAAAGACAATTCTTAGCCCTTGATTACTTTCAATTACATCGACACTTAAATCAAACTTAGCAATCTCATAACTGTAGGGTAATGGCTTGAACTGCAGATCTGCAAAACTTCTCTGTCCTGCTCTAACATTTTGATAAGTAAACATCACATCAAATAATGGATTGCTGCTCAGGTCCTGAGTTAAATTCAATCTCTCGATTAACATGTCAAATTGATAATCCTGATACTGGTAAGCAGTTAACCCATTGTCGATGACCTCAGTCAAAAAATCATTAAAAGACTTATCCTTACTGGGATAATTACGCAAGGCAAGGGTATTGACAAAAAGTCCGATAATGTTCTCAAATTCTAGCTGGTTTCTTCCCGAGATTGGTGTTCCGACGATAATATCCTCATGACCTGTAAACTTATTTAACAAAACATAAAAACCTGCTAATAGAGTCAGGAAGAAGGTCGCCCCTTCAGCAGCTGTAAGATCTCTTAACTTCTCTAGAAGGGTGTTATCGAGAGATAAATTATAAAGATCACCTGCAAAGCTAATTACAGCAGATCGGGGAAAATCTGTCGGCAGGTTTAAAACAGAGATCTCTCCTGTAAACTGACTAAGCCAATATTCTTCCTGGATCTGATACTCTTTTGAATGTAAAAGTTTATTCTGCCAGACTGAAAAATCAACATATTGAAATTCCGGTGGTTCCACTTCAATCCCGGCATAGATTTTCGCCAGGTGATCAATAAAAATCTTTTGAGAGATACTATCGGTAATTATATGGTGGAAATCTACTAAAAGATAGTATCGCTTACCATCTCTAAGTAACACTGCTCTCATTAATGGAGCCTCTTCCAAATCAAAGGGCTGCACAAAATCATTAGCCAACTCCAATATATCTTTTTTACACTGGTCTATGTAAGGTAATTCAAATTCCACATCATCATTAATCTTCTGCATCAGTTCTCCATCAATCATTTCAAACGAGGTAGAAAACGCCTGATGAAGCTTAATGATTTGCCGAAAAGCATTCTTAAGTCGTTCTATATCTAAATCCATCTCAATAATCATGGGAATAAAGACATTATATGCAGTTCCGCCATTTTGAAATTGTTCTAATAGATACATTCTTTTTTGGGCCGATGATCCTTGATAATAAACCCTCTGTCCTACAGACTTGATAGTTAAATCAGCATCATTAGTCTGAAAATTAAGCGAATTATCCCTTAAATTCCCTAAAAAATCTTGATCTGAGCTAAGTTCAGTTATACCTTCGATTAACTGGTTAAAAGAAACCGATTGATTGTTAATTGTATCAATTAATGACTGAATTTTTTGTTGAGGATCGGTACAGATTAAGAACAAAATTGTCAGGTAATCCTGCAAAAATTTTTCAATAGTCTCTTTTCTGTACAGATCAGAATTATACTCAATGGTTCCAATAATTTGTCCCATCTTTCTATTAAGGGCAATAGTTAGATCTTTTTGCAGTGATTTAACATTACTTGACCTATTTATATTTTCCAATAAAAGAATAACATTAAAAAGAGGTGTCCGATTATCCTTAATCTCTAAGCCTAGCTTTTTGATGAGTTCTGCAAAGGGATATTCTTGATATTCATAAGCCTCTGAGATATTCTGTTTTACATCCAATAAAAACTGACCAACCATCAACTCAGGATTTACCCTATCACGAATAGCCAGAATCTTGTTACCAGATTCGACTCCCTCATTTAATCGATGAATAGTAGTACCTATCGTAATATCTTTATTTAATGTAGTTTTGTACAATTTAATCTTTAATCCTGCCATTAAGATAGAAAATAGGAGAGTATCTAAATTTTTACTCAATTTATTAAGCTTATTACATAAATCACTGCTGACTGTAAACCCCAAAGTTTTAGTTTTGTATGGCAAACTGCTATGCTGTTCAAAATCAACAGGTAGTGAAGAGTCGGTCAGCTGACCGGCAAATTTGTCTAACCAGTACTCAGATAGTTTTTGGTAAGCATCACAATTCCCCATAATCTCCCCTCCTTCCTGCAAATCTCTGTTACTCATAAATAGTTCGGGCTAATGGATGTAAGGATAACCAACGATCTTCAGCATCGTATATATCTGCCAGAGAATATATATTAATAATCCCCAGCTCATTGCATAAATTTGATACTCTTTGTAAACGGTCATACCTTTCTTCACGGGAAGGCATCGGGTTCTCAATGTCATAAGTCTTAAATTTGGTCAGATTAATCACCGATTGGGGGTAGATGCACTCATAATCATAATCTGCAGAAGCTCCCTGTCCTTTAGGAAAATAATAATAAGGATGAGCCTCCAGTTCATAGATATGTTTATGGTTCTCCCGAATAAAATCAAGGGTTATATTAAAATCTGCTTCAGTCTCTGAAGGAAAGCCTACGACCCAGTAAGTAGTTGTCCTAATCCCTGCACTAGCAAGAGATTTTAAAGATTCACTCATATTTTCAGGAGTAATTTTTTTATTCATCACCTTTAACATCTGTGGTGATGCACTTTCCATCCCCAGACGAACCCGATATAATCCTGCTTCTGCCCATTTCTTTGCATTCTCCCGATTCATAACCTGGGGTTCTGCCCGTAGATAACCATCAAACAAAATTCCTGCTTTTTCTTTGATTAACTCAGTCGTTAGGTCTTCTATATAAAAGTTCATAATCGCATCACCCATAAAGAAAGTATTCTTCTCATGTTTCTCTTTCAATGCAATCAGTTGTCTTGTCAGATACTGTGCGTCTTTTTTCCGATATGGTCCCCACTGCATTTTTTCAGAGCAAAATTTGCAGCTATATGGACATGAGCGGGCACCTTCGATAGTTAAGTGAAAATAACTGTCAATATTGAAATCAGAAAAATCTGGGGTAGTGCTCTGATTTAAGTCCAGAACCTTCTCATCTATATCCTTTAGATAGAGCATTCGTTTATCGGGAAACTCACCGGCAAGAAACTTTGCCAAAAGAAGCTCTCCTTCGCCGATGATTACCTTGTCAACATAACCATAACAATCTAAAAGGATCTGTAAGTTTTCAGTACCAACAGCTAAATCATCGGTAAACACCCCTCCCCCCATGATCGTAGTCACAGAGGGAAAGTTGTTTTTGACTATTTTGTGGACAAATAAGGATGAAGCTAAAGAAGTAGTATATGTACTTGTACCAACATATTCATATTGATTAATCTGCACTTCTTCTAATACAGTTTTTTCTAAAATGGCAAAATAACTCTGAACCAACTGAATTAAGTCGTCAATAACTGTCTGCTTAATCTCATAAACCTCCAAAAGAGTCTTTAAAAGCTGGTAGCATTCTTTTTGAGATGCACCGTTGATATAGGCGAGTAAATGTTGATTTAAAATATTCCAGTATAGTGAATACCCATTCAGGTGACGCCTGTTGACTTTGTCGATGATACCGAAATAGTTATGGTGCATATTCCACAATTTAATCTGGGTATTAAAATTAAAACATTTTACTAAATGGCCTTCTTTTTCTAAGTATGACTTCAAGACTGATATCCCTAAAGGTGGGGAAAAGGGAGTTGAAAAAGGTGGTACAGTTAGCAAAACTTTACTCATTGAGATCACCTCTAATTTTTAAGATTTAAGAGTTAAAAGTCAAATTCCTCTTCTATTTCATCAATTTTTGTTTCAGTTCTTTGATTTACATTATCTCCTAATTCTGGTTCTAAAGCTACTGCATCACTGATATATTCAGCAATATCCTGCAAAGTGCGTCTTTTAAAAACTTCCCGCAGCGAGAGTTTGATACCAAACTCTTTTGTTACCCTTGAAACCATCAATACAGCGTTCAATGAATGTCCTCCCAGTTCAAAGAAATCACTATTTCTATGAATTAATACCGCTTCATCGAAAACTTCCCGCCAGATCTCGACCAATTTTTCCTCTGTAGAATTTTTTGGAGGTTCTGCAGATTGAGTAGTTTCTACTTCTAAAACCAGGTCTTTTAGAGCCTGATGATCAATTTTCCCGTTAGACTTTAGTGGCAGTTCAGTCAGTTCAACAAAATAAGTAGGGATCATGTATTCTGGCAATTTTAACGCCAGATAGTTTCTTAACTCCTCTTCAGCTACAGTCTCTGCACTAACATAATACAGTACTAGATATTTGATACCCTGTCGATCGACTTTATCGGTAACCACTGCCTGTTTTACTCCAGGATGTTTTAGTAGTTTAGCTTCAATTTCACCGAGTTCGATTCTAAAACCACGAATTTTAACCTGATAATCACTCCTACCTATAAACTCAATATTGCCGGTAGTAAGCCATCTGCCCAGGTCACCAGTACTATACATTCTCTCTCCAGGGATGAATGGATTTAGCATAAAACGCTCTGCTGTCAATTCCTGATTTGCCAGATAACCTCTGGCTAAACCATCCCCAGAGATATAGATTGCACCAACGACTCCAATCGGTACTGGTTTTAGAGCCTTATCCAGAATATAAATTTGCACATTACTCAATGGACGACCTAACGAAACAGTGCTAGATTCATCTAAAGGATTGAAGTCATATGCAGCTGCATCAACAGAACACTCTGTTGGACCATAGACATTTGTAACCAGCGGTTTTACAGCCTTAAATCTTGACATAAAGTCTCTAACACTATCCTGATAAAGCACATCTCCACCAATAATAAAACGTTCTACCGGCAATCCCTTTTCTAAAGAACTAGTGTCGTTATTGAGCGCTTCAGAAATCATCCTCAAATGAGTTGGGGTTCCATCAGAGATTTGAATATTGTATTGACGATAAAATTCCACTAACTCAGTACCATCCTTGCGAATCTCTTCAGGGACGATGAATAAACAATGTCCAAATAATAAGGCGGCAAAAATCTGTTGAACAGATGCATCAAAGATATACGGTGCTACTAAAGCAACATTTAATCCTGAACCATGATAAGTATAGATATTTGCTTTAAGACCTACCATTAAGTTAAGCACATTTCGATGTTCAATCATTACTCCTTTTGGATTACCTGTCGAGCCTGAAGTATAGATTACGTACGCTAAATCGGTCGGTTTACTTAAATTTTCTAGCTCTTCCTCTTTAGTGTATAATAAAGCCTCACTCTCTAAATGGATGAACTCTATTCCCAGATCACTGCTGAGCCTAATCGAGAGTTCTCTATCAGTATGGAGTAACAATTTACAACTACTATCTTTTAACATAAACTCTATTCTGCTCACAGGATAGACTAAATCTAATGGTAAATAAGCTCCGCCCGCCTTTAATACTCCCAAAATACCTATTACCATCTCCACCGAACGATCTGTGAATAAGCCAACTATCTGATTTGAACCAACTCCTTTTTCCTTTAACAGACAGGCCAGCTGATTAGTCTTTTCATCCAGTTCCTCATAGGTTAAAGTTATCCCCTCAGCACAGAGTGCAGGTGCGGTTGGATTACTGATTACCTGTTCTGTAAATAACTGCTGGATTGTCCTGTCTTTACAATATTTCACTTCGGTTTTATTAAACTGATAGATCAGTTCATCTCGATAATCTTCAGAGATTAACGCTATATCTTGCAGATAAATTTGGGGATTTTTTAGTACCTCATGGATAATATTTATATAACATTGTGCCATGGTCATAATAGTATCGTGTTTAAAAAGATCAGTGCTGTATTCCAATCTGAAATGAAGCTGATTATTCATCTCAAAAGCTACCAATACCAGATCATATATTGCTGTCTTATACTCAAAATTATACGGTTTAAGATTAAGTTCAGACTCTTCATTATATTCAATTTCGTCAGTAGCATTCTGTAAAGCAAACATCACATCAAATAATGGACTATGACCTAGATCTCTCTTCAATACTAGCTTATCGACTAATGTATCGAATTGATAGTCCTGATTGTCAAAAGCTTCTACTGAACTTTGCTTAACCTCGGCTAAAAACTCTTCAAAGGTTTTGTTACTCTCAGGATAATTTCGCAATGCTAGCGTATTGATAAATATTCCGATAATATTCTCCAAATCAACATGTCTTCTACCGGCTATCGGTGTACCGACAATAACATCCTCATTATTCGAATATTTAGCAAGAAGAATGTTAAAGCTCGCGAGCAGAGACATAAATAGGGTTACTTCTTTTTTAGCACCAAACTCTTTTAGTTCGGTAGTAAGTTGTCTGTCCAGGACAAATTTTACTAAATCTCCAGTTAGATCTGGAACTGATGGTCGGATAAAATCAGTTGGCAGATTCAATACTGGTATCTCTCCGGCAAACTTATTTAGCCAATACTCTTCCTGATCTTTAATTTCAGCTGATTGTAAAAGCCCGTTTTGCCATGCAGCAAAGTCCTTATATTGAACATTTAATGGTTCTAAATCTTCACCTGCATAAAATGCACTTAGCTCTGTATAGATAACCTTAATTGATACTGCATCTGTAATTATATGATGAACATCAAAGATTAACAACGTTCTTTCAGAAGTTCTAATCACTCCTACCCTGAGTAAAGGTGCTTGTTCAAAATCAAAAGGTCTGATAAATTTGTTAATGATCTCTTCTACTGTTAATTCTTCTGCTTCAATAGATTCAATGGCAAAATCTACCTCTGATAGAACCTGCTGCACTAAATTACCATCTATTATGGTAAAAGAGGTGCGAAATGCCTCATGTCGTTTAATCATTTCTTTAAAGGCATTTTCAAGCCTTGCCAGATTAAAACTGTTACCTATCTCCAGAACTACAGGGACATTATAGATAATGCTATTTCGATCAAACATGGTCAAGCTATATATCCGACGTTGGGCAGCGGAGACCTGATAGTATTCAGCTTCCGGAATCGGTTCAATCGATTCATAAAGACTCTCCTGCAGTTCCTCAATTACTGCAGCCATTTCTGCCACCGTCGGTCTCATAAAGACCTCCATCAGTGACAGTTCCACATTCATTCTCTGATTAATCCGTGCGATCAGCTGGGTTGCTTTAATCGACTGGCCGCCATGTGCAAAAAAGTTATCAGCTATCCCCAATTCTCTACCCAGAACTTCTTCCCAGATAGCCAATAGTTTTGCCTCTACTTCAGTCCGCGGCAGTTCTTTCTCCTCTCCCACTGATTTTTTCAATTCCATTAAAGCCTGACGATCTAGCTTACCATTAATGGTCAGGGGAATCTTCTCAATCTCTATTATCTCTCCCGGAATCATATATTCTGGCAATCTCGCCAATAGATACTTCCTGATCTCCTCTATTGAAAGATACTCTCCTTCGCCGATAACATATCCCGAAAGATAGATCTCACCAGCAGTATCTCTCTCATCAATCACCACTGCTTCTTTAATACCTTCATAGGAGCGAAGCTGTTCTTCAATCTCTGCCAGTTCAATCCGATAACCTCTGAGTTTTATCTGTTGATCCAATCTGCCCAGGAATTCAATATTCCCATCTGAAAGCATCCGCCCTGAATCCCCTGTCCTGTACATCCGCCAGCCTTCAATGAATGGATTCCCGGTAAATCTCTCTTCTGTAAGTTCAGGTTGATTTAGATAACCCCTACTCACACCATCACCAGAGATGTATAGCTCACCAGGTATTCCTATACCCACTGGTTCCAGATTGGCATCCAGTAGATAAATCGCTACATTGTCTGCCGGTTTGCCTATCGGTACTGAGCTGCCATTATCCAACTCAGGATTATACCGATGGATCATGCATCCAACCACTGTCTCCGTTGGGCCATATTCATTATAAATCCTCAGATTACCCGCAAACTTGTGATAAATCCTATTGGCAAGTTCTGTACCCAGATTCTCCCCGCCGACAATCAAAGTCTTAAGTCGTGAATTCTGCACATCCAGTTCCTGAATGATCTTTAGATGGGCCGGAGTTAGTTTGATCAGATCGACCCGATCTTCTTCGATAATCTTCGTAATCACTCCACCCTTATCTTTAGCGTCATAGATTACAATCCTGTTTCCCGAAAGCAGGGGAACAAAGATGGAAGTGATCGTCAGGTCGAAAGCTATGGATGAGTACAGGGGAACACTAATCTGCTCTCCCTCCAGATAGACTTTTTTCGCCCAGGTTATGTAATTAACTACTCCACGCTGCTGAACCAATGTTCCCTTTGGCAGACCCGTTGATCCGGATGTGTAGATCACATAGGCCAGATTTTCCGGACCACAGCCTCCTGTAAGTTCTCCTTCTCCAGTGATGGACTTCTCTAAGTTATCCAGACAGATAACTTCCCCGGTAAAGTTGTCTTCGGCAGAGTCTTTTCCAGGACGGTCTTCTCCCATATGATTTTCTACATACTCTGTAATCCCATCCAGCAGATGGCTCTGGGTTAAGAGGACTTTACATCCACTATCAGTAAGCAGATACTTAATTCTTTTCTCCGGATAGTCGGGATCAATCGGCAAAAAAGCACCATTAGCCTTTAAGATACCAAGGATTCCGACTATTAACTCTATCGAATGGTCAGCCATGATTCCCACAATGCTCTCTTCTTTAACTCCTTTGACCACTAACATCCTTGCCAACTGATCTGAGAGTACATCTAATTCTTTATAGGTCACCTCTCGATCGTTTACTACTGCCAGACAATCGGGGGTCTGATCAACCTGTTCAGCGAAAAGCTGTTGGATAGTTCTCTCCTCCGGATATTCACTCTCTGTCGCGTTAAACTCATATATTAGTTTAGTTCTCTCTTCTTCAGTGATCAGTTGAATATCCTGTAAGACCGTATTTGGATTTGCAATCAAGCTCCTCAATATGTTAACAAAATATCGACCCATAATCTCTACTGTAGTCCGCTTAAATAAGGCTGTACTATAATCGAATTTGAAATGAATCCGGTCATCCATCTCATAGGCTACTAATACCAGATTGAATTTAGCTATCTTATATTCAAAATCGTACGGAATAAATTTTAATCCTGATTCTTCAAGATAACCCTGAACATCAGTAGCATTCTGGAAGGCAAACATCACATCAAAGAGAGGAGTATGGGCAGTATCTCTCTTCAACTCAAGTTTTTCAATTAACATATCAAACTGATAGTCCTGATTATCAAATGCCTTCAGTGAACTCTCTTTAACCTCATCTAAAAACTCCTCACAGGTCTTCTTCATCACCGGATAATTGCGTAAGGCTAGAGTGTTTACAAACATTCCGATAATATTCTCCAGATCAGCATGTCTTCTACCTGCCGTTGGTGTACCGATAATGATATCTTCCTGTGCAGAATATTTGGCTAAAAGGATGTTAAAGACAGCGAATAAGGTCATAAAGAGGGTCATTTCCCGCTCTATAGTGAATTGATTTAATTCTATAGTAAGTTCTTTATCCAGAGCAAAGTATATTGAATCACCCTCAAAACTCATCACTGCTGGACGTTTAAAATCTGTAGGTAGATTTAAAATTGGTATCTCCCCCGTAAACTCCTCCAGCCAATATTCTTCCTGATTTTTTAGCTTATCCGATAAAAATAGTTCGTTCTGCCATACAGCGAAATCTTTATAGTGAATCTCCAATGGCTCTAAATCTATACCTTCATACAAAGCATTTAACTCGGTAAAGATCACCTTCATGGATACCGCGTCTGCAATAATATGATGAATATCAAGCATTAACAACATTCTCTCAGGAGTCCTGACCACTCCCACCCTGAGCAGAGGTGCATTCTCTAAATCAAAAGGTCTAATAAAAGTGTTAATGATCTCTTTAACTGCCGATTCTTCTACTTCAATAAACTCAATGGCAAAATCTACCTCTGGCAGAATTTTTTGAACAACCTTATCTTCCACCATTGTAAAACCTGTCCGTAGTGCTTCATGTCTGGTCACTAATGCTTTAAAAGCTGATTCCAGCCTCAATATATCTATCAACTCATCTATTTCTAAAACCACCGGAGCATTATAGGAGATTCCGTCTTTGTCCATCATCGCCAGAGTATAAATTCGCTGCTGGGCAGCAGAGACCTGATAGTATTCAGCTTCCGGAATCGGTTCAATCGATTCATAAAGACTTTCCTGCAGTTCCTCAATTACTGCAGCCATTTCTGCCACCGTCGGTCTCATAAAGACCTCCATCAGTGACAGTTCCACATTCATTCTCTGATTAATCCGTGCGATCAGCTGGGTTGCTTTAATCGACTGGCCGCCATGTGCAAAAAAGTTATCAGCTATCCCCAATTCTCTACCCAGAACTTCTTCCCAGATAGCCAATAGTTTTGCCTCTACTTCAGTCCGCGGCAGTTCTTTCTCCTCTCCCACTGATTTTTTCAATTCCATTAAAGCCTGACGATCTAGCTTACCATTAATGGTCAGGGGAATCTTCTCAATCTCTATTATCTCTCCCGGAATCATATATTCTGGCAATCTCGCCAATAGATACTTCCTGATCTCCTCTATTGAAAGATACTCTCCTTCGCCGATAACATATCCCGAAAGATAGATCTCACCAGCAGTATCTCTCTCATCAATCACCACTGCTTCTTTAATACCTTCATAGGAGCGAAGCTGTTCTTCAATCTCTGCCAGTTCAATCCGATAACCTCTGAGTTTTATCTGTTGATCCAATCTGCCCAGGAATTCAATATTCCCATCTGAAAGCATCCGCCCTGAATCCCCTGTCCTGTACATCCGCCAGCCTTCAATGAATGGATTCCCGATAAATCTCTCTTCTGTAAGTTCAGGTTGATTTAGATAACCGCGACCAACACCATCACCTGCAATGTAAATCTCACCCGGCAATCCAACCCCCACCGGCTCTAAAGTGGAGTCCAGAAGATAAATCTGCGCATTGTCTGCCGGAATCCCAATCGGAACAGTTAAACCTCGGTCTTTCTCCGGTTGATAGCGGTAAATCATACATCCCACTACTGTTTCTGTTGGACCGTACTCGTTATAAATTTCTATCTCTCCACCGAACTTCTGATAAATCTCTGCTGCCAGATCAGTCTTTAATGCTTCTCCACCAACTATTAATTTTTTTACTTTTGAAGCTGCAAGCTCAAGCCCTGCCATGACCTTTAAATGAGCTGGCGTTAGTTTGATTATATCTACCCGATCCTCGCTAATAATTTTACCAATTAACATCTCTCTTTTATCGCTAGTGTAAATTATGATCTTGCTGGCCGAAAGAAGTGGTAGATAAATAGAAGTCACCGTCAAATCAAAAGCTAGAGATGAATAAAGCGGGAAGTCACACCTTTCACCCTGTAGATAGACCCTCTTTGCCCAGATTAGATAATTGACCACAGCCTGATGCTCGATTAATGTTCCTTTCGGTCTTCCAGTAGAACCAGATGTATAGATTACATAAATCAGATTAGTTGAACTATAAACCGTGCTTAAGTTCGTACCATCCCCAGTATATAGCTTGGCATCATCCAGATAAAGTACTGCACAGTCTGATAATAGTTTTGACCGGAAAGAGTTCTGGGTTAATAGTAGTTGAGTGTCACTATCTTGTAAGATGTAGTCTATCCTCGCTACTGGATAATCGGGATCAATCGGTAAATAAGCACCTCCTGCTTTTAAAACAGCAAAAATTCCAATCAATGCCTCAATAGAAGCATGTACCATAACCCCAACAATCTGCTCTGATTTCACACCTTTAACCTTAAGCTTACGGGCCAATTGGTTTGCTTTTTCATTTAACTCATAATAAGTAATACTAGTATCTTCAGAAATTGCAGCAATTTGTTTTGGGGTTTTAAGAACCTGTTCTTCAAAAAGTCGATGAACAGTCTTTGTCAGTGGATACTGAACTTTTGTCTGATTAAAATCATAGAGGAGACGTTTCCTCTCTTCACCAGAGATTAATCGAATATTAGCTAACCCGATTTCAGGGTATTGGACAACAGCTTTTAAAAGATTTATAAAATATTCTATCATTTTGACTATAGTCTCTCTCTTAAAGAGGGCTGTACTGTAATCTAAACGGAAATGCAGTTCATTTTCGATCTCATATGCAACCAAAACAAGACTAAATTTGGAAATGGGATACTCATAATCATAGTTAAAAATTCTAAGATTATCTGTTCCGAAATTTGTCAAATTCCGGGTATAGATTGAAAAATCATTGGCGTTTTGCAGAACACACATTACGTCAAACAATGGATTCCTACTCATATTCCGTTCCAGACCAAGCTTATCAACTAACATATCAAACTGATAATCTTGGTTCTCAAAGGCAGAAATAGCATTCTCCTTAACTTCACTTAAGAAAGCTCTAAATGTTTTCTCTGAAGCCGGTTGATTACGCAGTGCAAGGGTATTAATGAATGAGCCTACAATACGCTCCAGTTCTGCATGTCGTCTTCCGGCAACAGGTGTACCGATTATTATATCATCCTGACCAGAATACTTTGCCATCAACACATTAAAACTGGCAAGCAGGGTCATAAATAGAGTAACATCCTCTTTTCGGGTCAGCCGTTTTAGAGCTTCAAACAATTTTTGATCCAGCACAAATTTAAGATTGTCGCCAGCAAAAGTCATCACTGAAGGCCATGGAAAATCAGTTGGTAAATTTAACGTTGGGAGATCGCCCGTAAAGCTATTAAGCCAGTATTCTTCCTGTTCTTTAATAATCGGAGATTCTAAAAACTTATTCTGCCAGATTGTAAAATCTTTGTATTGAACTGGCCCAGGAATTAACTCTTTACCCTGATATAGATCAAAGAGATCTCTTAGCATAATATCCATGGAAACTCCATCGGAAATAATGTGATGCATATCGAGCATAAAGAGAGTTTTATCCTGAGTCTTAGTAATACCTGCCCGTAATAATGGTGCCTGACTTAAGTCAAAAGGTCGGATAAATTTTTGAATAACCACCTTTAACTCTGTTTCAGCAGCCGCTAAATATTCTAAAGTAAAATCTACATCCTGATGAATCTTTTGAACTATTTCCCCACCCTGAAGGTAGAAAGATGTACGTAAAGATTCATGCAATCGGATTAATCCATTAAAAGCTTCTTCAAAGGTGGTTATATCTGGCGTGCCTTTCATTTCCATGACGATCGGTGCATTATAAGCTATACCACCTTTATCAAATCTGGTTAAGGTATACACCCGTTTTTGAGCTGCTGAAACCGGATAAAACTCCCTATCTTCGATTTTTGCAATGGCAGAATATGCCTTTATCTCTGCTTCTTTAATATATCTAACCATCTCTTTTAAGGTGCGTCTTTTAAAAACTTCCCGCAGTGGGAATTTGACCTCAAACTCTTTATTAACTCGGGAAACCAATAGAGTAGCATTTAAAGAATGACCTCCTACTTCAAAGAAATCACAATCTCTACTTACTCTGGTTAAATCCAAAACATCCTTCCAGATTGCCATCATCTTCTCTTCGGTAAGATTTTTCGGTTTTCCCTCATCAGAAATGGCTTCCACTCCTAATGTGAGTCCTAACAGAGCCTGGCGATCTATCTTACCATTAGATTTTAGAGGCATTTCGTTAAGGAAGATAAAATGTGCCGGAATCATATAATCCGGAAGCTCAAGTGCCAAATACCCCCTTAACTCCTCCTCTGTTATATCCCCTGAATGAACCAGATATGCAGTCAGATATTTTACCCCCTGACTATCAGTCTGATCAGTAACAGCTACCTGTTGTATCCCGGAATATTTGAAAAGCCTTGTCTCTATCTCTCCAGGTTCAATCCGATATCCGCGAACTTTTACCTGATAATCAGCCCTACCAACAAATTCAATATTACCATCACTAAGCCATCTGCCAAGGTCGCCAGTTTTATACATTCTCTGCCCTGATCTAAATGGGTCTGGAATAAATCGTTCTAAAGTCAGTTCACTGTTTGCCAGATAACCTCTGGCTACGCTATCACCCGATATATAGATTTCTCCAATAACGCCCACAGGCAATACTTCAAAATTCGTACTCAGAATATAAATTTGCAGATTACTTAAGGGACGACCAATCGGGACAGTCTCAAATTCATCTTCCATTTTAAAGAGGTAGGCAGTGGAGTCAACACAGCACTCTGTTGGTCCATAGATATTAGTAATCAGAGGTTGATAATCCCTGAACTTATCCAGGAAGTGTCTAACATTATCCTGATAAAGACTATCTCCACCGATAATAAAATGTTTGACTGGCAGATCATCGACAATTAAAGATGCTTTAGCAATTAGACTTAAGTGCATCGGGGTTCCATCAGAGATACAAATATCATACTCATGATAAAACTCTACCAAACCTTCACCATCCCGACGGATATCTTCAGGAACAATATATAAACAATGACCAAATAACAGGGCAGCAAAAATCTGTTGAACAGAAGCATCAAATATGTATGGTGCTACCAATGCAACCTTTAAACCTGAACCATATCTGGAATAAATATTCTCTTGTAGACCAACCAGTAGATTAATCATATTTCGATGTTCAACCATTACTCCTTTAGGAGTTCCTGTTGAGCCCGATGTATAGATTACATAGGCGAGATCAGTTGGTTTGTTTACTTTATCTATCAATGTTTTCTCAGTAATACGTAAACTTTTAGTGGAAAAACCTAATCTCTCAATCTCTATATCCAATTGATCCACATATTGGCTGTCCGAATGAAGTAATAGTTTACTCTGACTATCTTTTAACAGATATTCAATCCGGGCTTTGGGATATTCAAGGCCTATCGGCAAATACGCTCCTCCTGCCTTTAGAATCCCCATTATGCCAACTATCATTTCGATAGAGCGATCTGTCAGCAGACCAACCACCTGATCTCGGCCTACCCCTCTATCCCTTAATAAGTCAGCAACTCGATTAGACGCTTGATCTAATTCTTCATAAGTTAGTAGTTCACTGCCAGCACAGACTGCAAATTCTTCAGATGTTTTAAAAACCTGTTCTTCAAAAAGATCTATAATAGTTTTCTCTTTAGCATAGAATACCTGAGTATCATTAAAACTGTGAAGAATCTGAGTCCTTTCCGACTCTGAGAGAATATCTAATTGACTCAAAGTTAGCTCTGGGTTCGCTACAATCTGCCTGAAAAGATTTATTAAATGCCCAGCAAACCTCTCCATCGCTGCCGGTTTAAACAATTGAGTACAATATTCCAATTTAAAATTTAGCTTACCATCATCTTCATACGCTACGATGGTAATGTCAAATTTAGAGATGGTGTGTTTGACTTTAACAGGTTCAAACACCAACTTACTTTGAGGAGTAATAATGTCTGTATCACTATACAGATATACATCCCCAGTATTCTGCAGAGCAAAAACTATGTCAAATAATGGGTTTCGACCGCTCTGTCTCTCCAACCCCAACTTTTCAACAAGAAGTTCAAACTGGTAATCTTGATTTTCGTATGCTTTAAGCGCATTCTCCTTAACATCATTAAGCGTTTGCGTATATGTTTTGTCTACAAAAAGAGAATTTCGCAGTGGCAGCATATTAACAAAACAACCCACTATCCCTGATAGATCAGCATGTTGTCTGCCAGCAATAGGTGTACCGACGATAATGTCATCCTGACCGGTATATTTTGCTAATAATATATTAAAACCAGTAAGCAGAGTCATAAAAAGCGTTGCTTCATTGGCTTTAGATATACTTTTTAGCTCGGTAAAGATATCTTGATTTAAGGCAAATTCCACCTGGTCTCCTTCGTAACTCAATACCGCTGGTCTGGCGAAATCTGTTGACATTTTTAGAATAGGGATCTCACCCGTAAACCTTTCTACCCAATATCTTTCCTGTTCTTTAATTCGCTCAGAATTTAAAGCCTGATTCTGCCAGAACGCAAAATCTTTGTATTGAATCGTCAGTTCAGACAAGGGATTCCCCTGATATAATTGATCAATCTCACTAAAGATAATCTCCATAGATATCGCATCAGATATAATATGATGGATATCCAGCATAAAGAGATAACTGGCTTCAAATTTAGCAATCTCCACTCTAAATAAGGGTGCCTGCTGTAAATCAAAGGGGCGGACAAACCCTTCGATAGTCTTTATGACCTCATCTTTTTCTATCTCAGAGAATCCGACTTCAAACCGAACCTCTTGATGAACTCTTTGAACAATCACATCATCTATAACATCAAAAGACGTCCGGAGTGAATCATGTCTTCTGACTATTTCTTTAAAAACTCCGGTTAAGCGTTCAAGATCTAATTCGCCGTTGATAATTTTAATTACAGGAGCGTTATAGTAAATGCTGTAATTTTGTGCCTCACTGATAACATAAAGACGTTTTTGAGCAGAGGAGACCTGGTAATATTCCTGTTCAGGAACCTGTCTAATTGCATAAAACTCCTTCCTTTCCAGCTCGCGGACGACAGCGGCAACTTCCTTTAATATCCGACGTTTGAAGACTTCCCGCAATGGGAATTTGACATTAAACTCCTTATTAATCTTGCTCACTAGAACAGTTGCATTTAGTGAGTGACCCCCATGTTCAAAGAAATCATCTTCCACACCCACTTTTTCAACACTTAATACATCTTCCCAGAGCTCAATCATTCTGGCTTCAACATAATCTACTGGGGCAGTTTTAACAAAAGTGACCTTGCTCTCCAACTCAGGTTCAGGTAATGCCCGTCGATCAATTTTTCCACTGGGGGTTAAAGGTAATTCAGTTATCTGCACAAAGACTGAAGGAATCATATATTCAGGTAACTCTGCTGTCAGATAGTCTTTTAATTCAGTTGCTTCTATCAATCTATCGAAGACGACATAAGCACAGAGATACTTAAACCCGTCAGCACCAATTTTAGCCACCACAACGGCCTTTGTTACTGCCTGATGTCCAACAAGTCTGGCCTCAACCTCACCTAACTCTATCCGAAAACCACGAATTTTTACCTGATAATCAGCCCGTCCGATGAATTCAATATTGCCATCTCTCAGTCTGCGGGCAAGGTCACCAGTCTTGTACATCTTCTCACCTGGTTCATAGGGATTTGTGACAAAACGCTCTTCAGTTAATTCAGGATTTGACAGATAACCCCTGGCCATTCCAGCTCCGGAAATAAAGATCTCCCCCACAGCCCCGACAGGTAACATCTCCAAATTTCTTCCAAGAATATATATCCTTTCATTGGCTAGCGGAGACCCAATAGTTACGGTTCCACTATCAGTTAATTCCAGAGGATTAATCAGATAAGCAGTAGAGTCAACACAGCACTCAGTTGGTCCATATACATTATGAATTTTTGGTTGATCTTTTATTAGCTCCCAAAAATTTTTTACCTCTTTTTGATACAAAACCTCGCCACCCACGATGAAATGCTTAACTGGTATCTCCGTAATCTCAGAATTAAAAACCATATTCATCTGACTGATATGGGTAGGAGTCAGGTCAGAAACCTCAATCTGATACTTATTATAAAATTCAAATAAATCCGCCCCATTTTTTCGGGTTTCTTCAGGTACTATGTATAGGGTATGGCCTGGAAGCAAACTCCCAAAAATTTGTTGTACAGAGGCATCGAAAACATAAGGTGCCACTAAGGCAATGTTTAATGGTTTATTATACTGATAATAGATAGTCTGCTCCAAACCAGTTATCAGGCTAAGTACACTCCTGTGCTCGATCATTACTCCTTTAGGATTACCTGTCGAGCCAGAAGTATAGATGATGTATGCCAGATCATGCGAACTATTAATTAACTCTGGATTATGTTGATCATTAAAATGGAAGTCATTAGAATAGATATCCTCAATTATTAATGTCTCTACCTCTGCAAATTGTAGATTTTCAACTAATTTTTTCTGACTAAGAAGTATTTTCGAATTGCTGTTTTCAAGCATAAACTTAATTCTCTCTCTGGGATAATCAATGGCAATAGGTAAATAAGCTCCACCTGATTTTAAAACACCGATGATCCCCACTATCATATCCACACTGCGCTCAAATACCAAGCCGATAATAGTGTCCGGAGATACTCCCTTTGTACGTAAGCCTTTAGCTACTGAGTTAGCCCGCTGATTTAATTGAGCATAAGTTAAAGTCTCTGTACCATCACTAACAGCAGTCCTATCTGGTGATTTTAAAACTTGCTCTTCGAAAACCTGTTGGATAGTCTTATCACTGTCAAATTCTATTCTGGTATTGTTAAATTCATTTATTAAGATATTCTTTTCCTCTGAAGAGAGCATCTCAATTTTGGAGAGAGTTATTTCAGGATTTTTGATAACCTCCCCGATAGTGGTGATCAGATAATTGGCCATTCGGGCGATGGTCTCTTCAGAAAATATATCGGTACTATATTCCCAGTCAAAACTGATAGTTAACCCATCCAGAAAAGCGTTAAAAGTAACATCAAAAACAGAAGCCTGTTTAACATATTCACCCTGCACAAACTGAACATCACCGGTTGTCTTTAAAGATCTATCCACGTTTTGCATAACCAGCACTGCATCTACTAATGGACTACGCTCTAAGGTTCCCGGAATGTTTAACCTTTCTACCAGGGTATCAAACTGATAGTCCTGATTTTCATATGCTGTAAGTAATATTTCTTTAATTTCCAGCAAAAATTCCCGAAAAGTTTTTCTTCCTTCAGGCTTATTGCGTACTGCTAAGATATTGACAAACATACCGAATAAATCTAAGACATCCGGATGGGATCTGCCAGGTACAGAGACTCCCAAAATCAGATCCTCCTGTCCAGTACATCTGGCCAACACTGTACTCATCAACGCGTAGAGCAGCATATAGATTGTAAGATTATGTTCGTTGGCTAAGTGATTAAGGTCAGCAAAAAGCTCTGCATCCAGGCTAAATTTATACCGATCACCCCGATAACTCCGTAATGTTGGTCGTGAATAATCTATGGGCAGATTTAAAATGGGAATCTCATCTGCAAAAACCTGCAGCCAGTACTTCTCCATTCTCTGATAATCTTCTCTCATAAAAAATCTGGTTTGCCAACTAGCAAAGTCTTTGTACTGAACCTTAAGTTCTGGCAAAACTCCACCACTGTACAGGAGGAACATTTCCTTAATAAATATCTCAATAGAGCTGGCATCAGCAATAATATGGTGTACATCACAGATGAGTATATGTTTAGATCCAAGCTGCAGAAGGCATGCTTTAAACAATGGTGCCTTACTTAAGTCAAAAGGTTGAACAAAATCTCTAACAGTTCTCTCCAACTCGTTTTTGGAGATTTGATAGTAAGGGAGGTTAAAATATACTTCCTCCCAGATCTTCTGGACTGGCTCTTCACCCATTATTTCAAAAGATGTTCTGAGAGATTCATGTCGCTCGATAAGGGTATTGAACACTTGAGTAAGGCGTTTTATATCTATTTTCCCCTCAATTGTGATCATAAATGGCAGGTTGTAGCCGGTATGGTCTACTCCGATCTGGTTAGCAGCGAAGACCCTTTTTTGAGCAGCAGATACAGAATAATATGCTTCTTGAGACAAACGTTGTATGGAGGGATTTGCACTTTTCTCTAGACTGTCAATATAAACTGCTATCTCTTTCACAGTAGGTGCAGTGAATAGTTTTCTAAGTGGAATTAGTACATCAAATGCTTCTTCAACAGCAAAGATTAATGAAGCAGCTTTTAGTGAGTTCAGACCAAGATGAATAAGATTATCCCCAATCCCTATCCTATCAGTATCCAGGACTTTACTAACTAAATGGGTCACAATTTTTTCATTTTTAGTTGTTGGTTCTTCAATCTTTCTTGAAGAGAGTACCTCGATAATCCTGGATTCAACCTCATCAATCACCTGCTTATATTCCCCATCCATGTATGATTGGACGAACTTATATCTTTGAAGTTTCCCACTTGTTGTCCGTAAAATTTGTTTGACCGGAATAACATAAGTGATCTCAATTCCTATTTTTGAAAGAATAAATTCTTTTAATTCAATCGCCAGTGGAATAAAGCTATCCAGATTTTTTCTAAATAACACACAGGCCAAAATGATCTCTCGCTGATCTTGATGATCAGTAAACCCACAGAAGACAATTTTATTCAATTCAATCCCCTGAAGTTCTAATGCTACCTCTTCTAAGTCACTGGGGTAATAGTTCTGACCATTAACGAAGATAATATCCTTTGCCCTGCCAGTGAAAAATAAGCGTCCATCCCTTAGAAAACCCAGGTCGCCAGTATTCAACCATCTATCTTCGGTCATAACTTTACTTGTCGCTGCGGGGTTTTTATAGTATCCCTGAGTGACATTTTCACCCCTAATCTGCACAAAACCGACTGTGCCTTCCGGTAGTTCACGATTATGGGCATCACAAATTCTAAGGTACACATCAATTAAGGGTTGGCCTAATTCAACCAGGGCGATACCATTAACATCGTTTTTCTCAACTTCTTCTACCACTTCACCTACAGAAAGAGAATTACGATTGAGATAAATAGATTTAAACTCAGTATCAATGTTATCAAGACTAACTACTAAACTGGCTTCAGCCATTCCATATGCAGGAAGCATGGATATCCTTTTTAACCCATACTTACTCATCTCAGCCAAAAACTCATTAGTCAAATCGGTTGAAATAGGTTCAGCCCCATTAAAAATCAAACGGACATGAGATAAATCCCATTCCTGATGCTTATCTGGTTTATATTGTTTTAGAAAATGTCTAAAACCAAAGTTTGGAGAAGCTAAAATTGTAGCTTGATGCTCATTCACTTTATGCATCCAGACAAGGGGATGGCGCACAAATAAATTGGTATCCATAATGTTCTGATCACAAGTAACAAAAGTAGGAACCAAATGCCAACCGATAATCCCCATGTCATGTGTTAAAGGCATCCAATTTAAGTAACTATCATTATCAGTTGGTCTAGTTGTCTGGATAATTGAATTAATATTTACTAGTAAATTTTTGTGAGTAAGCATGACCCCTTTTGGATCGCCAGTAGATCCAGAGGAAAATTGGATAAAGGCAAGATCTGAAGGTAGTGGATCAAAAATTGTCCCATATTTATTGATATTTTTCTCAAGACAAGAGGTGAAGATAAAATGTTTTTTAAGTGGGAGGATAATTTCTAAACCATCTTCTGTATTTTTAAAATATTTTGTAAGATTCTCATAGCTATCTTCCGATCCAATAATCTTTGGTTTTTCTAAAAATTTCCATATACTGATCAACTTTAACCTGTGTTCATCATTATGCCCAGTGGTTATCGGAACAGGTATGATTCCTCCTAATAAACAGGCCCAGAAAGTTACGATAAAATCATAGTTATCATCCAACTGAAAGATAAGTTTGCTATCTTGTTTTAATCCATACTCTTCCTGTAAATGGTAGAGCATTTTACAGGATAGATCATAAAGTTCACTGTAAGTGATAAGATTCTCCCTGTTCTGAGTATCGATAAATCTAATCACTTTTGCATCTAAATTTTCACCATACTTAAAGATATCAGTCAAATTTTGATATCTAACTAGCAGATTACTATCAGCCATCACTCAAACCTCCTTCAATTTAATTCTAAACTTAGTTACAAATTATCAGAATAAAGATTCGCTTTCTCCGCATAAGGGAAGATTCAAGACTATATTAAACGACAATAAAAGAGGAGTTTTGCTCTTGTTGAATCATGAATAAAACCTTTGTTTAATAATCTCAGTTAAAAGAGTGGATAGCTTCACCAGTCAGAAATTATCCTAAATCTACATGCTCAGAAATGAACTCTCAAACAATCTCCAAATTATTAATAGCCTGTCGGAGAATTCTATCGGGTTCCGGAATAAATTTGTTTCTAAGCAGAGCATTAAATCCTTTCACAAAACTCATGATCTGCTCCTGACTCATTCCTTTCCCCAAAAGGGTTGGAATAATCCAGAAGTCAAAATTATATTGGGGAAGCCAAATAGAGTTTTTGACAGTCAAAAACATTTTGTCCACCCAATCTGATGCCTGCATGGAGTTCATTGTAACATGGCTCCATTGAAAACTCATCCCCTCAATCTGTAAAGTTTCTTTTTGCTCCATGATTGGAGTAACTGGATCACAATACCAGATCTGAGCCCGATAAAATGTCGGACTCGTCTCTTCTATAAAAGCAATGGTCTCCTGAACTGTTCTTTCAGTCTCACCCGGAAAACCAATAATTAAAGAAGCGAAGTTAAGAATGTCATATTTATTTAACAGTGCAATGCCTTTACGATACTTGTCAATCTGAGCACCTTTGTTCATCTTCTGTAAAATTCCCGAACTTCCTGATTCAAGCCCCAAAAAGACACCCGCACAACCACTTTCTTTCATCAATTGAACAGTTTCTTCATCTAAAAATTGACAGCGCAAATATGAAAACCATTTATAACCATACTTATTTCGCATCATCATTTTACATATCTCTTTAAAACGATTTTGGGGAATATTAAAGGTATCATCAATAAAAGCCAGATATTTGACTTTTCCATTATCTTTCAGGTAACTTAGCTCTTTTTCTACTGTGCTAACTGATGCAAGGGTATATTTCCCAGCCCGCACAGGATAGCCACAAAAAGAGCAGTTAAAAGCACATCCCCTTGCTGTACGAAGATTAACGGTTCTACCTAATTTATCGGAATCAAATAAACTCCAATCAACATAGTTTTTATCTAAGTCATTATTTTCAAAAGAAGAGTCTGTAGATATTATTTTTTTGTCTTTCAGATAAAAGATATTATCAATGTCGGCAAATGATTTATTATTGATTAATGCATCAATAATCCGATATAAAGCATATTCCCCTTGAGAACTGTTAACATAGAAGTCAGCATTTAAAGACTGCAACATAAACTTTAATGTTTCCGAGTCAAATTGTGCGCATTGGTTGGATATAAAAGGGCCACCAATTATAATCTTCACTGACCTATTGTGTTTACGTATAAATGTAATTATTTCAATAATTGGCAATGGCGAGACATAAAACGTGGTAGTAATTGCAACAGTTCTGACATTGGTTTTTAGTAATTCTGCCAATCTATCCTTCTCATGTTGAAAAATATTTATGTACTCTGTTATTAAACCTTGTCGGTTCAAGAAAGTACTTAAGTAAGCCACAGCTAGACTTAAAGGTTCTGCACAGTGAATGTTACTATCTATCCCTTTTCTTTTTCGCAAATAATTTAACAGTCCAGCGGGAGTATATTTTTTTTCTTCGTATTCCACAAAGTTTAAGTTCAAGTCCCGATAAGCACCAGAATTTTCACCCATACTTCTCAGCACTCTTTCATAATTAGCAAAATCAGGCTCATTATACCCTATTAGAATGCAATCTATAGGTTGAGTTATGGTTTTTCCCATTTTATGCAAATTCCTCCTTTTTATTATTTTCATAGATTCAATCTTAAATATATTCTGTATTGATAATTAGCTTTATATCTTATTTATTAATCAGTAAATAGTATTTATGCACCACTAGTTTTTATAGTTATAATATAATTATATATTTTTTATTAATTAGTGTCAATATTGTTGTAATTCTTTTTTAATGTTTATTTCATTATATTATACCAATTCTTCCAATATATTGGGATTATTTATGCTTCCAAAACACCGTTGTCCAAATCAAAGAGTATAAATGACCCGGGAATAATTTTCTATTACAAAATAAAAAGCCACAATCTCCTACTGGAAACTGAAGCTTCTCTGATTCGCAAAACCTTTTATCTGCTAGCACAGCTAATAGATAATGAAATGTATTACTATTCTTCTGGACAATTCGAGTTATTCTGTTATATCTAATATCCCGATTATAGCCCATGTTTTTTCTCTTCGATAACTGTCATATACGAAAATTTAACTCCTAAAACCTGATTATCATATTCATCTTTTAAAGTAAGTAGTCAGATTAGAGATTGATAACAATCAGACCGTATAGCGCTCGTTCCAACTTTTTGGGAAAGTTAGCTTATTTCCATACATATATCGAATAAGCTGTCCATGGTGTTGTATCTCATGTTCTAATAAGGTGACCAATAATTCTATCTGGATCTCAGTTAGACTATGATTATTTAAATAGTGCAAAAATTCTTCTGCCGACTTTTGCACACTTTTCAAGATTTTCTCTTTTGATTTAGGATTATCTAATGAACATCTAAAACCTGACCACTCTTGATTAATAATTGCCATCAGATAACTTTCTCTAGCTCCTACTATACACCAAAACTGTTCTCCAATGGTGTTGGAAGGCAAATCCCTTAGTTTCAATTCAAAAGCCTCAGTCGACAGAATCTCAACTAAATCCTCAGTTAAATTAAAAGCTTTAGCCAAATGTTCTATTAATACTTTCATCCATTAAATACTCCTTTCATATGTAGCTCTTTTTAATTTTCCGACTCTTCCCACATTCTGAATTAACCCCTCTAGCTCAATCTGGTCCGAGATATCTGTTCCAGAATACTGGGATCTTTAATCTTGTGATCCTCTGCCAGCAAGGTGATCTTCGAGATGATCTCTGCGGTTTTTGGATCGTCATCCATAAATGGTAAGAAGATTCGCCCACGATGCTGTGAATGAACTGGCAGAATAAACAGAGCTCCCCGGGCCAGCTGCTGAACAAGTCCACTACCAAGGTGGACGATATACTCTCCCAGGCTGCCCTTAATAAAAGCATGTACTCCCTTTAATTCAACATTCTTCAGTTTGAGCAATCTCACCATCTCGCCAACCAGCAGACTCCGCAGTTCAATAGTTGACAGACTAGCTTCAGGATCAACCCCTCCAACATGGGCAACACTAACTACCAGATCAATATCTCGCATACGTTCAGAAAAGATTACTGGAGGAATATCAGCAATCGCTACCTGAACACCCGTTCTCCGATCACTGAATTGAACCCCTTCGATAGTAGGAGCTTCAACATCGGCAGGCGAGAACCAATCAGCTAACAAACGGATATGAGTGATAATGTTCTCCTGATAATCTACCTTCTGCACTCCTTCATAGTAATCTGCCACCCACCCTCGACTCTGAAGTAGAGCAATTGCCTTTTTGGGCTGAATCTGATGTCCGGCATACCTCGAAGAGCTCATTCCCTCAGCCAATTCATCCCGGTTAGGCAGATACAACTCTCTGAATACCTGTTTAAAGGGCTGAACTATCTGCCGCCGGAAAATATCTCTTTGAAACTCAGACCATTCTCCACTCTCAAAAAGATGAACTGGATGGGCCACAAGACATCTGGCGTCAGCGTTAAGGGGATGTAGATGACCTTGAACGTCAATCAATCCACTATCCTGAAAATATCCAAGTTTATCCCCACACTTGAAGACCAGTTTTTGCAAAAAAGGAGCAAATACAGGGTGCAGGGTAAGATTCTGCAGTTCATCAACCATAAATTCAGCTGCTGATTCCATTGCCTTCTCCAGCAGCGATCTGGCCCTGCTGTGTTGTTCCTTCAGTGATTTTATTACAGCCTTTAGTTCTACAATGTACTCATCTTTTCTTATTACAGCCGGGATAGATTTTCGGATTTTGTCATCTCTGGTGATTACCATCTTTGCTTTGCCCAGATCATTAATGCTAATCTGTACCTCATATTCTCCAACTAACCTGGGTTGCAAAAATCTTGCAATTGCCCGAATCTTTTCTGTCTCCATATACCAGGTAAAACGAATGACATCGGCAAAACCAGCATTTCTGGCAAGATTTTTCAGAGAAATGGTTACTACTTTACCTTCACTGTCACGCCTTTGGGCTCCAAATTGTTTACTTTCCTTTAAAAACTGCTGCAAAAACTCATATCTATGCAGTATCTCTTCCTTATCATTCAGCGGAATAAGGCCATAACTTAACACATAATCTTTGTTCCGCTTTTCTGTAATCACCTGCTCTGCTTGCCCAACTGTTATTCTGCCCAGAACTGCATCTACAAAAATCTGAGCCCGTTTATGGATACGTCCTCCACCGATATACTTAGCACTCTCATACACCATTTGAAACCGTTTTTCACCAAGAGCCGCGTATGCTTCGCGAAACCAATTAATATCAAAAGAACCCATTGCAAATTCCTCCGGTGTAAGAGCCGAATATCGGGAAACAATCGTCATTTTTTTTCAGAGAAAGTATCATTAACATGAGCATGAAAATACCAACCTGCAGATTTCAACCCGGGCCAGCCCAAATATCTTTCAACAATGTCTAACCATTGAGGTGCATACATTGCCGCATCAATCAGTTGTCTATCAGTAACCTGGCGATTCTTCAGCAGTTTTCGTAAAGTGTCTTCATCCTCGTCCTCATCGGGATAACAATAGGTCAGCAGATGACTAAAAATCTGCTGTTTTGTAGTACTGCTTCCGACAGAGTTATATCCACGTATATAAGTCTCTTTCACCGAACCAACCAGTATATCAACAAAAAACTTTGCCCCAATACAATGATAAATTTTTATAGCAAGATGGCTAACTTCTGTCGGCATATCTCCCCGTCTTAATTCAATTCCTACCACCCGGTCGATGACATTTTTGCAGACTTGATTAAACCCCGGGCATAATGAATATTTTGAATTATTACGACGTCTGGGAAAGGTCAAGGCATGTAATTTTTGTGGACTGCACGGGCGGCCGCAGAGTTCTGCATATAGTTCACGTTCATCAATTAATTCCAACTCAAAAGCCCTTTCCAAATCCTCCAGTTGGATTAACGCACAGGATCGAAATCCAGATACTCGATAGAAAGCATATCTAAGATAAAAACTTTTTTGGAAGCTCTCAGCATCATCCTGATGTGCTTTCAATAGCTCATACCAGAATGAAATCTTGTGACAATCAACCAGAGTGCGCGGCTGATTATGGATATTCTGATTATGTTTCCGGATGACAGCAAAACTCTCTGGAGGAATAGTGCAAAAAATGTATGATAACATATCATAACAGATCTGGAATATTTCTTTTGAAGGATAGTCCTGCAATAACAGAGATAGGATAGTATAAATATGTCGTGTGTATGGTGTTCGCTTAACAAACTCAGTTAACTCAGTCAAATCGTGCGGGAAAACCTCCTGCAGCTGTCCATCATCATCCTGGCAGAATCCATAATAGGTTGTTTCCTTGACACAACGATAATAGAACAAAACATCCAGAATATTTTGTGCTGATAACTCCAACTTCTTAACCGCATCGCGCCAAACTTCAGTTAAAGGATAATTATCAAGGGTTAAAGTATTCCTTCCGGGTTTGGGAAGAGACTTTTTACATAAGTTGAACTCACCTCCCAGGACAACTTTTTTCCGGGAACCATCCCAATATTCGGCTTCATACTCATAATTTCGGTTCGCCTTAAACAGATCACTAAACAGTTTAAAAATAGCTTCTAGTTTATCGGGTTCAAAACCGGGAGTAACTCCTGTCGGATATGTGATCTGCGGCAGAGAGAGTTCTAAATTAGGATCGTAGAGCCCAAAACCGTTTTGTGCTGTAAAATTATGCTTATTCCCAATCTTATTGATCAATTCTCTGACCAGCTGTGACTGCGAAGCTTCAGATAAGACTGTCACCATCTCCCGACACTCCTCAGCAATTGATTGGAATTGAAGACTTTCATCAATAATAGCTACCAGATCCAGAGCAGCCAGAGTCTTCTGTTCATCATCAGCATTCAGCAAACGCTGAATGCTAAACAGTAGATTATTGGGAGATTGCGTAAGTAAGATTGAGATAACATTCTGCCTGAGATCACCGGCTTTATAGCGCAGCATATCTTCGATCATCCGATAATCATCATCTGTCAGCTGTAGTTTCTTTATCACAGCCATCGCTGCCTTTCGCACATAAGGACTCCGATCACCCATAAACTCAATAATCGCCCTTTTCTGCTTTGGGGTATTAACTTTACCCAGATAGGTGATCAAAAATTTGTGTCGGGTATTAACGCTCATCCTATCTGTATAATCCAATATTACATCCACCAACCGCTCAGTCGGTCTGTTTGACAGAGCCAGCAGCATTTTTATCGCTAGCTGTTCAGCATCAAGGGAGATGTCTATCCAGGAGAAGACGCTCGCTTTAAAAACAACTTTCTTCCTGGGCAGAGCATCGAGAATTGTCTTCAACTCAAAAAACAAATCTTCCAGGTCGTAAATGTCCTGATACTCTTTTAACCAATTCATTTCATTTAACGGAATATAGTCAAATTGTATATGAGGATAAATATTTGCAACTACCCAACAGATAACTTCAAGGTCTGGATTCCTTAATTGCCGACAAGCTAACTCATATTGGAGGAGTGGAAATTGGATCTGCTCTAAGAAATAAAGGGCAGTTAATTTTTTATACTTCTCCTCTGCAGCTAAGAGTTCACTCAGTTCATCAACTATCTCGCTAACTTCATCAAAGGCGCTGGCCCAGATTCCGATATAGATCAGTAAAGTATCATTACTTTGTAAACATTCCTCCAGATAACTTCTCTCAGTTAGACATCTATAGACCGTTTCCAGAGATTTTTTGATAACTGCTGATTTAGCAGCAATAATCCCCATGCCTGTCCAGACATCAAAGGCACGAACAACTGACGAAAATCTAACCAGATCATAATCAAGGATAATTTTGAGAAGATACAAAAAGCCCCCCCGCGACCCTCCATCCATGGATTCTACAATCTGCTGGCGCAGCCCTTCCTGTAACTTAGCCGCCAGCAATAAGTCGCCTAACCATTTGTGAGTCATACCATTATGACTCTTTACTATTCCCTCGATAATCTCCCGGGTGATCAAACCTGTATTGTTATCTCCACAAATAATATCATAAATATTCTGCATCACCAGTTCATTGCCTTGATCAATCTCCAGAGCTAACAGATCTCCAATTACCCAATTTCCAGTAAAACAATCAGATTGTTCAGCAAAATAACTCTCATAAGAAAAATCCAGTACCATCAGTTCAACCATACCCCTGAGTTTCCTTGCAGCAGAGAGTAAGTATAATTTATCATTCAGCTTTGATCTGGCAGAACGCCTGTTATATCCATTAGAATACGGATACTCAGTAATTCTATCCCAGACTTCTTTAAACTTTATCCCCCATTGTTCACCCAGCAAAACCCCAAGCACCTCGAATTCGGAATCAGAAAAGATATCTGTGATCCCGCTCGTCTCTCCTGACCACAGAGTTTTCTCTAAACTATACTTTTCTTCGGGATAATAAAAACCCGTTCTGTCTTTTGTAAAACAGGAATAAACTGCATCAAACAGTCTTTTGTTTCTTTCAGATGTCAAATTAGTCTCTGAAATAATTCTGGACCAATACTGACGTAATTCAACAGTACCTGGACTATAATTCACCACTCATCACCTCACCACATCCTGCCCGAAAGCATAGTAAATCGAACAAAAGTCAACACCTCTGCATTATTAAGGATAAGTACGTCGTCAAGGGCAGTCACTTCCTCTTCACCAATGAATACCCGATAAAGTCCATCTTCAAATGCCAGAATAGCTGCGGCGATCGCCTTAACCTCATCGGTTTGCCCCTTATGCTTACGTTCTCCAAAACCAACCTTTCCTGTCTGACTTTGAATGTTAATATCCTCAGGAGATAGGTAGTGGAGAATGAATGAACCCACAGGTCTGCTATTATATTCATTAACAGTTAGCCGAACAATCTCGGTGATGAGCTGCCGTAAAGTAGAGGGAACATCTGTTATACTTAACTCTTTTTCTGTTAGATAATTCTTCCGCCTACCTGCCTGTTTGACAGTTATTTTTACTTTCATTAATAGGTCACCCCATCCACCTGTTAATAAATGTTGTTCACTCTGTATTATATTTCTCATAATTTTCAACATCCTGATTAAGAATCGTCTCTTTTAGTAAGTGCTAATCAGTGGAACATGTTATCTTCATCAATTGAATATTCTTTTCGCCAACACTCATTCCTCTAAAAAACGCTATCAAGGATCTCAACACTATTCTTATTTATGTGCATTAACACAAAATCCGTTAGAATTAAGTTTTTTATCTGATACATCTCTAAATCCTGTCCGCTCTAGCATTCTCTTCAATTCTTTACCAGAATAAATTTTGTAATCTCCCTCAGGTGAAAATCTAATAAAGAAATTGACAATATATCTTAAGCCACAAGGAACCGTATAATCATAGATAAATACCCTACCATCCTTCTTCAACACCCGTTTCATCTCAGTCAACGCTCTAACTGGATTTGGGAGATGGTGAAAGGCTGCGCATGTTACAACATAATCAAAAGAGTCATTATCATATGGTAAGTTCTCAGCATCTCCAATAGACAAATCTACACCCACTAAATTCTTTTTTGCCTGATGGATCATATTATCTGCATAATCAATTCCATATAGATCACTAGAATTTGCTCTCTTGCTAAATCCTGAGAGTAAATCCCCTATGCCACAGCCAATATCCAGCAATTTCTCCCCAGCAGATGGTTGAATATCAACTAACGCTGCATTTTTCAAATGTGCTGTAACTTTATGATCGTGTGTCCTCAAATATGTTCCTGCCTTCTGATTAAAAGATCTTTTAGACAACTCTTTATAATCCTTCATCTTTCTCTCTCCCTTTTATTATATTTCAACATTCTGTAGAAAACTCATACTATTTTCTACAACCTACCAGCCTGGTAAATCCAAGATATTCACCACCATCAGCTTCCAATAATTCTATGTCCCCATTTCTACCCCATAGCCCGGACGCCTGGGCGACAGTCTCCCATTTGAGCCACAGATCCCAACCATTCGGAATATTATCTGCCACCTCAAGATTGATCACCCCTGACCTTCGCCAGAGTTTACTCCACCAGGTAGGTGAATGCCAATAATACCACTCATTTTCCCAATATGGCTTCAACCTATCTGGCACTTCATCTGCAAATTCTTTCAGCAATCCCGGAACTACTATTCCTATTTGCCCATCTTTTTTAAGTAATTTAATAAGATCTAAAATATATGTTTCATCTGTTCCAAAATACTGATATGCATCAATGCTGATAATTGCATCAAAGAAACCATTGGAATATGGTAAAGAATGAGCTTCAGCATAGATTGGATACACAAGGTCATCTACACCTGCCTGTTTTATTCTCTCCCAATTATTAGTAGGTCTGATCCAAAGATCAGTCGCCCATACCTGCACACCAAACTCTTTCGCTAAAAAAATTGAACTCATTGCCTTTCCACAACCCATATCCAATACCCGCATACCTGGTTTTAAATCCATTTTCTCCATTAAGCATTCTGTGAGCCAGATCGAACTCGGTCCCATCTCATTTTTAATCATCCATTCAGGATCATATTTAGCTGATAATGGTAAATTATCTACTTTTAATGCTTCCTGTAATTGATCTTTCATCACTGTATTTCACCTCCACAGTTTATTACTCGTCTATCTCCATTTTTCATCATTCAGACAATGTTCCTCTCCAGCTCCTCCAACATTCTCCTGGCCAACAGCACACTTCTTCGATCACCAAATCTCGTTCCCCAGACGATTCCACTCAATCCAGCCTTAATACAAGCGAGCTTAATCTGTACTTCCTTCTCCTCCAAAATATCCAGCCCATAACCGCTAAAAAATGCGTTTTTCCCCTGTGGAAAATTTAGAAAATACCGTTCATACATAATTGTAAAATTATCCACACTAAAACCCCAAAGCATATTTTCAAAATCAATCATTCCCATAAACTCACCCGTCTTTTTACTCACAATCCAATTATTTGGACTCGAATCCCAACTGACTGCACAAGGAACCACCCCCTCAAATATATCAACTCTATCCAGTGCCCATTCAGCAAGACGTAGTTCTTCTAAACCAAAACACTGCGTTTCTTTACCACCATTAAGTGCATCAAGTATTGACTGCTGCATATAATAGACCGGATCTTCATGATGAAATATCTCAATTGGCTTCCCCGCACAATCCGGTCTTCCAAAATATGTACCCTTAAACTTATCATGTAACACTCTGGTCAACTCTCCAGCTTTGAAATAAGCTCTTTCTATCTGCTCATCAGCTAAACCCGACATCTCTCTCAAGGTTACTCCCTCTAAAACCGTGATGATAATCGCCTGATAAATTTCACCATATAAAGTATGTACCAACTCGGAAGCAAATGGCTCAATCGCAGGAATTCAGTTCTCATATGCAAATACCTCCGGATGCCACCGCGTTTTCCTTGAATGTGACTTGACAAAGTAATCTTGCTTTTCTGTCTTACTCCTTATCCTCCACACACCAGTACGCGAACTTCCTTCACGATAACTTTCCAGAATCTCATATTCACCTAAACACTCTACAACTCCCCAATGCAACTCCACTGGCGTAATCAAATCAATCCATCACCTCTCTTTTCACCTACAACACCTAACCAATAAAACACTATGACATCTACTAGCCGCAATACATTCAATTTTTCTATTAATCCATTAACCTCGCAAATCCATCTTTCATCCTCAAAACGCTCTATACAGTCAGATAATCAGTAATATGTACATATTAATTCAGCAAATCTCAACAATTACCTCTCTTATAAAGAAAATCAATTTGGAAATATGAGAAACACAAAATATTTAAGTCTCTTTAAAATACCTTACTATCTCCCCTAAAAATAGTTTTACATCCTTGTCGAAAATCTCTCAACCAATTGCTTGATTCTAATTTTTAGATATTGTTTAATTAATAAGTCAATGTTTTCCCAAATTTTATCTTTATTTATATATATATTTATGTTATAATATAATTAGTAAAATAATCCATTATATCTAGGATTTTATTCCCGGGTATAATCAAAAAAGGGGGAAATGTAGTGAAAAGAAGAGTGATGATTATTTTCGCAACTGCAGTACTCATGGTGTGTATCTCTTCAATGATGGTTCAAGCGAGTTGGGAATGGTCAGATCCCAGTTGGTTCACTGATTATTACGGTGTTTCAATTCCATCTCCCTGGGGTGCCAGTAATCATTATGGGCTTGACTTAACCGATTCCCAACAATGTCCACCAACAGAAGGTTGGGTTCTTTATCAGTCTGGAAAACAACCGATTGTAACATACTTTGCACTCTATAATAAGTATACAGGGGTTCTACGATTGTTCCTCTATCTAGGAAATTCCAGTACCACAGGCGAACAGGACTTTATTTTAAATTGTCGTTTAGAAAATGGCAGTGGATACCTAATTGATCCTGCTTTTTTCCTGAATGAATGTGGACCAATTGCTTTTAGTCTTGAAGAAAAAAACACAGAAATCAATAATGATCGAGTCTCTGTTGTCAGGGCATATTACAGAAAATGGATTGCTCTGGATTATTTTGTATCATACGATCCAGCCTATTACTCCAATTATTCTAATAACAATCACTTATACTTGCGATTAGACATAGATTCGAAAACTGTGTCTACCATTGAATTAGAGGGTTCCTTTGAATTCGAAGTCGATACTATCCTTCCAACTCATGCTTCTGGATTTATGGGTTTATTAGGAAATGTCTTCGGTAAAAATGGACAGGTTCGCAATATTGAGAAAGATGTATCCAGTCTTAAAGATACTATTAAAAGCGACTCAGACCAACTCAAAGAGACCGGAGAAAGCGACAAATCAAAACTTGGTAATATTCTTGATCTGGCAGCTTCTACGATATCAATAGTTGATCCTTTTGTCGGAATAGGATTAGGAGTATTTGACATTATCGGATCTTTTACGAATTTCTTAAGCCCTGTCACTACCAAAACTCAACATTCCTATGGAGAAGGTACCATTAGTCTCAATGGGACGATTATTACTAACAGCCCAATTGATTTTATTCGACTGGGACTACCATACTGTAATTATACTTATGGAAGTGATAATCCTACATTTGACGGGAAAATAGGGCTATTTTCTTTGATTGAAAATCCCACATTTACGATTCACCGCGATAAGATTCAATACCGTTACATCGGTCAATCGGCAGGTATCACTGATCCTCAGGAACTTTCCATCTACTACGAAACAGATTTCGATTTTTCAAATCCACTAGATCATATAGTAGTCAATCCTGAGAGTCAGATGGAATTGCTAGAATGCAAAGTACTAACTCAATTTATTTTTATGTGCGGCTCCCCTTACTCTTATAGTTATTTATACCAGAAACTTGATACAAAAAATGGCATCAGACAGAAAGAATTTCAACCTTATCTACGAGATGGCTCATTGCTCCATGTCTCAGAGAATGGATTTATTATGAACCCATTTATAACTCCTTACATTAAATTGTATCTTAAATTTAGACATGTTACCGACCATTCCATCGTCGTCGAAGTCATGAGAACTTATAAAGCAAACTATACTTATGTTGACGATTATGAAACCATTTACATTGAAGGTGAAGGTGGCGGTGGTTTAATTCCCTAAGCTTATAAAATAATCCTGAGCACAAAAGTACTCCTATTTTTTTGATAGGAGTACTTTTAACTTGCTTTTCATCAACTGAGTAAAAACTAATTCTCCATATTTACCTAAATTCAAATGCAATAACTATAGCTTCTGTTTTATCTCCTGCAAAATATAACTTCTAAACTCCTCCAGATCAAAACTACCGATGTCACCCTTTTTCCGATCCCGTACCGCTACAGTATTAACATCAGCCTCTTTCGAACCTACTACCAGCATATAGGGTATCTTTTCCAGTTGAGCCTGTCGAATCTTATAACCCAGTTTCTCCCCACTATCATCAATTTCCACACGAATTTTCTCAGTTTCCAAAACTCGCTTAACTTGATAGGCATAATCTAGTAAATTTTCTGATACTGGTAAAACCCGTACCTGAACTGGAGCTAACCAGGTGGGGAAAGCACCCGCATATTTCTCAATCAACATCGCTAGGGTTCTCTCATAACAACCCAGTGAAGTTCTATGAATAACAAATGGTCTCTTCTTCTCATTATCCCGATCCACATAATACATATCAAATCGCTCGGGAAGTGCAAAGTCAATCTGCACAGTGATGATAGTATCTTCTTTCCCATGAACATTGTTAAATTGAATATCCAGTTTAGGGCCATAGAAAGCCGCTTCTCCATCAGCCAGCACATAGTCAATTCCCACTTTATCCAAAATTTTCTGCATCTTCTCCTGAGACTCTTCCCAGGCGAGAGGGTTATCAATATACTTTTCCTTATTGTTTGGATCCCATTTGGAGAATTGATACCAGATATCATCCTGAATCCCCAAAGTATGCATCATATAATTTATCAGATCCAGCACTCCCAAAAATTCCTCCTCCAACTGTTGTGGAGTACAGATTAGATGAGCTTCAGATATGGTAAACTGCCGCAGACGGATCAGACCATGCATCTCACCGGAAGATTCATTTCTGAATAAAGTTGAAGTCTCCGCATAGCGAAGAGGCAATTCTCGATAGCTCCGCATTTTTGCCTTGTAGATCATAAACTGGAAAGGACAGGTCATCGGGCGCAGGGCCAGCACTTCCTGATCTCGATCCTCATCTCCCAGCACAAACATCCCATCTTTATAATGCTGCCAGTGCCCAGATATCTTATACAGATCACTTTTAGCCATCAGTGGTGTTTTGGTCAACTGATAACCCCTACGCTCCTCTTCATCTTCCACAAATCTCTGCAAAAGCTGCACAATCTTTGCACCTTTAGGCATCAACAAAGGTAAACCCTGACCAATATTCTCATCAGTAGTGAACAATTCTAACTGTCTTCCTAATTTGTTATGGTCACGCTTTTTCGCTTCCTCTAATCGCTGGAGATGTTCATCTAACTCGCTCTTTTTCAAGAAAGCAGTACCGTAAATCCTCTGCAGCATCTTATTCTTCTCACTACCCCGCCAGTAAGCACCAGCAACACTGATTAACTTGAAAGCTTTAACCATACCAGTAGATGGCAGATGTGGACCTCTACACAGATCAGTAAACTCACCCTGTCGATAGAAACTCACAGTATCAACTTCCAGATCTTCCAACAGTTCCACCTTATAGACCTCACCTTGATCCTGCATTAACTCAATCGCCCGTTTTCGAGATAATTCTTCCCGAAGAATTACTAAATCTTCAGCAATAATCTTTTGCATCTCTTCCTCAATCTTCTGTAAGATCTCCTGTGAAAAGTTAGTATTCAGATCAAAATCATAATAGAATCCCTCATCTATCACTGGCCCAATAGCCAGTTTTACTTCAGGAAAGATCCGTTTCACAGCCTGTGCCATAATATGTGCTACAGTATGACGATATATCTCCAATGCCCCGTCAGAACTCGAAGTAATAATCGCTAATTCTACATCTTTTCGCAATTCAGTCGTTGTATCAACTAATTCCCCATTGACATTTCCCGCTATAGCAGCTTTACCTAATCGCTGACCAATACTGTAAGCGACCTCTCTTACCGTTGTTCCCGATTCAAACCTCTTCTCTGAACCATCAGGCAAAATTACTCTAATCTGACCCATTCTCCATTCCTCCTTTTTTAGAAATTAAAATCTCATTAATAGCAAGCTGTTAATGCCTTAAGTTTAACGACTTCAGAAGGAGATTTGTTCCTCCACCTATAAAGAGCAGGAGATTTCCCTTCTGAAATGTCATAAAAAAAACCTTATCCTATCTCTTACAAGAGACGGATAAGGTCCGTGGTTCCACTCTACTTGGTCGAATACTCAACCCACTCAATAAGGATAACGGCTTTAACCGGATAAGAATACTCCCTTATAATAATGGTTTCCTCTTATCAGCTCTGGGGTGGTCTTCAGATATCCATACTTAAGGTGCTTTCAGCCTTGACACCATTCTCTGTAATAAGCTCTGGCTATCTTACTCTTCCCTTCATCGCTACTGGCTATTTTACCAATTTTAGCATATCTACTACAGAATGTCAACCAGTAGTTTGATCAATCATCCAACACCGACAAAAAACATAACGTAATCTGCTATTTTGAAGGAAAAATCACAAATAAAGAATAGTAACAATAACCAGATAGGTAAGCCCATTATTTAAAATTTTGGAAGGTTTCCTTATGGCGAATTTAACTGAAATTATGACCTTAATATAGATATATTCGGACACCAAACTGTAACTGAGTCACTTTATGCAGATTAATAGAATTAGCTGCCAGATCTACCTGAAAATTTTCCATATTCATTCCCAGAAAATAAGTCCAAAATTCAGTCTGCCGGACTAACCCAAAAGAAAAATCCGGAACTCTTTTCAAATGAAGTGTTCCTTTAACTCCAACCTCCCAACTATTATTATATCTAACCCAATTCTCAATCTTATATGAATCCTTATGATAATCTATCTTGCCGATCCATTCCGGTCGAATATCAACCTTTAATGTACAATCTGGAATGTACACTCCACTTACGGGTGGTTTAAGTGATGGTATTCCTTCTGCATCTGGTTGAATAAAGTCAAGATCAATTTTACCATGATACTCATCAATCCCCTTCCAAACTATACTACTAAATAGATCATCTCCAGAAAAAGAAATAGTAATCTTCTCGGTTGGATGATATTTTAAATTAAAATAACAACCTAGACCTAAACCCAGATCCTCTGCATACCCTTGCCAGAAAACAGAGTTTGCTTTAATATCATATCCTAATATGGCATCATCAGCATTAACCGCCTGACCATCTTTAATATCTATTTTAAAGAGACTAGTTCCCTGAATGACTTTACACCCAGTATTTAAATCCCAGTTTTTATGAAGCAGGGAAACTCCCATAAGAAGATTCTTTCGTGTATATTTTACATAACTGCCGCTGATTCCATTATACTCATTAGGTAGTTTTGCCTTTTTTAAAGTATAGTACAAAACCTGACCTGCACTTAGATTATAATCTATAATCGTAGCCTTCTCAATCTCCAACCCCATCTCCATACACCCATCTCTAAACAGATAACGAGTCATTATCTCTGAATACAAAATCCCGGAATGAGTGGGCAAAAAGACTGGGATATAAGTTTGATCAGCTGATTTGGATAAAAATTGACCATTGGAATCTAACTGATATTCAAACAATGTTTCACTGGCATAAACAAAAGTTGATTGAACTAATCCTAATCCAATAAAGAGAAGCAAAAAAATCCTGCGGATCATATCATATCACTCCCGAAAATAGGAAAGGAACAAAAAGTTATCCTTTCCCTCAAGTGAACTCGTTCAGCTAAAGCTGAACTTCGGGGCTTCAGATGGGGATTCAACCCCACCTGAAGTAGAACAAGGCAGCTCCCATTTATAAAAGTGGGAGGCATAGAACTTAGATATACTTTTATTAGATAGAATCTAGTTTAAAGTATTGGTTGAAATCAAGATACAGAATATCAAATTCTCCTTCAGTATAATTTACTGTTAAATAAGGTGTTTCTGATATATTTGTTGGAATAATCTTTTTAATTGTTGCCAACTTTGAACCATCTGCAGAGAGAATCTGACCTACTTCTTCCCCATTTGCTGAAGTGTCACCACATTCAAGTTCTAGAGTAGAACCATTTCTATCAAGAACATTAACACTAGCTATCCTGGTTTCATAATTAAATGCAATATCACCGTTCAGGGTAATTTCATTTTTTGCAATCATAAAAGAAAACATATCAGTATGTTCCTCAGACGAATAGACATAATCAACATCTACAGAATAAATATCACCATCGACATAAGCCAATGTACCTTCTAAAGTTAAATCTCTCACGGGTACAAAATATTCTGAACCTTGAAAATCCCCGAGATTAGTTACTTTATAAATGATTGAACCGTCAAATTCTGTAGAATCAGATTTATATCCAGCATCAAATTGTAGGTATTCTATAATGAGTTCCATACTATAATTAATTCTTGTATCATCTCGATCCGAATCATTGTATTTTAACCAGGCCAAATTTAAGTCAAATCCACCAGAGATTTCATAATAATCCGGGAACTCAAAGGTACCATTACCTTGAATATTCATTGGACTATAAAAATCTACTACACCTTCTTCAGCTGTCATACTAAAGTTAATATATCCGTCGAAGCGGGCTACTGAACTTATAATTGAACCTTCTAATGATAAGGTTAATTCATCAATAACTTGGGGTAGATTAAAAGAACCACTTACAGTGATATCATCATTAGAATTATCCTGCTCTGGATTGAAAACCACCTCAATTGCAGCAGTTGGACCAGATGGAACTATAAAATTAGTAGTATACTCATCGATAGGTTCAATGATCGAAACAATATGACTATTTTGATCACCGATTTCTAAGGATGCAGAATAAGTTGCATCAGGGTTATCAGTAGATTCAATTGTATATGTAAATAAAGAATTCGTTAAATCAATAGTCATAGAATTCTCGGAATCATCATCCATTCGTCTTTCGAAATTAGTTGCAACAATAGTTACAATAACACCATTATTATCGTCGTTTACCTTCCATTCAAGAGAATCTTCGGTACTGCTTCCTGGGGTTTCTAAAGTGTAATGTATAGATCCCCACTCAGGATCAACAACAGAAGTATAGATACCGGGAGCATATTCAAGAATCTGGGTATGAGTCAAACCAGATATCAACTCTGCCATGTACTCACCCATATCTTCATAAAAGGGATATAACTTCTTCTCAAAATGATCTCGAATAATACTCTCTTCACAAACAGCAATAGTCCCTAAACGATACATACTATTTGAATAATTAGTAACCATCTGTTTAGCTAGATTTCCGGATAGAGCCAATTTAAAATCTAATTCCCCAGTACCATCTTTTTTTATCTCAACCATTTCTTCCTTTTTTTGATAACCATCAGCAATTACCGTGACTTTCTGGGTAGTAGCTTTAATTTCAGTAGCGATATACTTACCTTTAGCATCAGTTGCAAAAGTTTTACCATCAATTGAGATTAACGCATCTTTGATCGGTTGAAAAAATTCATCTGTTACCTTGCCGCTCAACGAACCTTTTTTAGTAAACAAATTACATCCACTAACAATAATGACAATTAATAACAAGCTCACTACCATCAATTTCCTCTTCATAAACTTTTGACCTCCTTAGTCAACAATTTAATATTATATTTCTTATTCCCCAAAATATTATTTTTTCCTTCTTTAAAGCGTATTTTTTTTAATTTATTCAAATTTAGTCACTTTCTTGTTCTCCTTAACCAAAGTAACATAACCCTAATAAATTCTCTTTTCCCTGATAGTGTATTCTAATTCTCATTATTCTTATAATCATCAATTACGGTTTTATAACTGATGATTATAAAGCCAGTTGCTTAGATTAACCATCTAAAATCGGCTTATTTTGAAATTAGTTCTTTTTTCCTGTCAAAGATCATTTTATATGTTTCAAAGAACCATATACTATCTCATTAATAAGAATATTATATCTCAATGGACAGCCAATTTGACCTGCAAATCAGCTGAAATTTTTATTTGATTATTTTATTCCATCTTATATGACTGATGTAAATGTATTATACCAACACCCATTGGTGTTGAACATATTCATCTGATAATAACACAAAAAAAGTACTTTCTCACGAATAATCAGAGAAAGTACTTTTTTTGACTATGCGATTGGGCCAGGAATATCATTACCCCAATCACATTTATCAGGGTTGTAGATCTCGCACCAACCAAAATACGGACAAACAATTTTCGCACTTTCATTAATTGCAGGAACTAATATTTCCATTATCTCACCCCCCTTTCCCTGTAATTTGTTCATAAAGTTTATTTTTTACAAATAATTTAAGTGTCTCTTCTAAATGCACCTCAGATTTGCAGGTTTTGCCCTGTGTATTTCGTACCCAATAACAACCTCCCATACATATAGGCAGGAATTTACATTCTCTACACTCTTCATCTTCTGTAGAATCATGCAGCAAACGAAGAGAATCCAATTGCAGCTGCTTTTGATTTTTTTGGATATCGAAGATGCTCCCGGTAGACTTCTCATAATGTCCATAATCAGTCCAACAGTGATAGATTCTTCCTCTGGAATCAATCACAAAACTATTGCCAAGCGTTACCCCACAGGGATTAAACCTTCTGGCTGGATATTTTCTCTCAATAAAACCGCGAGATATCTTCTGTTCATTTAAACGAAGCTGGATCTTATTAAACTCTTTATTCTCTAAACAACGACTTTTCATCTCATCAGTAAAGGCATTGATTAAGGAAAATTCCAGCGCTATCTTCTCTTTCAAATCAGGTCTGTCAAATACATCCATAATCTGATCTGCCTTCTCGAAATTCTCTTGATCAAGATTGACCCTGATCACAAATTTATTTAAAATATCGATAGAATCAATAATATTATTCACGATTTTGTCAAATGTCGGACCTCCATTTTTGAGTGGACGTTTTTTGTTATGCAGCTCTCTTTCTCCATCAAGAGTAATCTGGATCGTCCCAACATTTATCTCTGATAATCTACTGGCAATTTCCGGATCTAGTAAATATCCGTTTGTAACAATACTAGAGTAATATGTACAATTTTTTTCCCGACATAGCCGTTGAAATTCACAAGCCAGCTCTGTGATCACATCTAATACCATTAAAGGCTCTCCACCCATCCAACAGACCGAAAGCCTCCCCTCTGGACATAGATGTTCATCGACAAACTTAACTAACTGAGCCATCGTCGCCGCATCCATTTTGCCATCGACCTGTCCATTCTCAAAACAATATTCACAGTTAAAGTTGCATTCCATAGTCGGTGCAACCGTTAAACTGAGGTCATCTTTAGCGAACCTTTCTTCAAACATTTTTCGACGTATATACAGTAGTTCATCATATTCAGAATCAACTATGAACCCGCACTTTCTTAAGTCAGTAATGAACTGGTCATCCAGATTCTGATCGTCTTTTGGAAAGGATAAGAGCTGCTGATAGTTCTCCTCCTTTAACTTCGCTAATGCACTGGTTAATGAGTTAAATACCAAATATGTACCTTCTTCATAGGGAATATATATATTGTATTTTGATACTTTGCTGCCCATAATTAACCCTCCAATATATTTCTGATGTGTCTAGTAATTTATGTATTTCCATTTTAACACTTATATTTGCTATTGTCAATATTTTTTACATTATTTGTATTTCCAGAGATTAATCCAGTTGTATAAACGCTCTTTATCAACCAACTACTTATTTAAAAAAACATCTTATGTCTCTTTATTTTCGGCACAAATTCGTATCCCCGGTAGACCTCTAAACCCTCATCAGGAAGAAGCGGTCCAACTATCGCCACTTTTTTCCTTCCCATATTAAGTATCTCGTTACATTTAGGCTTAGAATGTCCTCCACTAGATTGCCAAAGCATCTCCTGGGATACACTAAACACAACTTTCGAGATTCTGGCCCAATGAATCGCTCCAGAACACATTACACACGGTTCCGTACTCGAATAAAGCGTAAAACCCTCTAACGAAATCTTCTTATTCGATTGACAATATTCCCTGATTACATTTATTTCAGCATGTGCAGTAGGGTCGGATAACCTGAGACTTTTGTCTTCACTTTGACACATTAGCATTCCATCGTAAACTAGAACCGCTCCAAACGGATCTTCCCCATTCTGTCGTGATTGATAGGCCAAATCTATAGCTAGCCGCATAAAATATTCATCTTCATTATACAATTCTCTAAACTTTTCCTTTGTCATCCTTACTAGAAATCCATCATCAACCAGGGAATCATGTTCAAATCCAAACTTTAGTAATAGCTGCTGGCCTGCTATATTATCTAACACGATCAAATCTTCCATAACTTGTCCACCAAATTCAAAAAAATAATATCCTAAAAGCAAATATATTGCTTCTGTAGCATAACCTTTACCCCTATGTACTGCTGCAATTTTTATATTCAACTGGCCAGTTTTTGCCTTCGCATTATAGCGATGAAAACTAATTTCACCAATTGGTGTATCATTCAAATCAAAGATCAAACAATAATAATCTGTCTCACTTCCGGGAGAGACCATGCGTCTGTACCACTTTTCTATTTGTTCATCAGATAAGCTGATAGACCTACCAACTTCTTTCATCGTCTCTTCGTCCATCCACAACCATTGAATGTATTCTAATTCATCATATCCTGGTGGACGAAGATATATATTTTTACCTTTTAAAGAACGGTGTTTCTGTCCTACAATACTGTTATAATCCATAGCTATTCTATCACCCCCCTATATCTATTACAGATCATCCTTCCACTTATCCCAATTACACTTAACTTATAAGATGAGTCTTAATCTACCTTAACCTGATCTACTAAATGAATCTTACCGTAACAGTAGTAAAACCATAAATCTCAAATTATAAGAAGTTGCAATTGATTTTAGCTAAATCTACTTAGATCTATTTTTGCCAGATTAATAAATACCGCCAAAATAACTTTCGCCTAATTTTCGCAGTCGGGATATGTCTTTTGGCTATTGATCTAATCTCATCCATGGTCATATACGTATCATGTTCGCCATGTCTCTCCCAAATCTCCTTTGAATGAATATCGTCTTTTTGAAGCCTGTGATTATTAATCAGATTCATCACAATATTAGGAATAAAAGCACTACCCCAAATAATATAATCAGACAAAGATTTTGCCTGTACAAGATCTAGTACAATCAATTTGCCACCCTTCTTTAATTTATCTTTTGCAAAAGATAAAAGCCACTCGAAAGGTAAATGATGTGCTGTTGCCGTTGTTATGATAATATCCAGGCTATTATTGTCAAACTCCATATTAAGAATATTTCCACAAATGTATTCAATATTTTCGTTTGAATACAGAGTTTTTGCTTTCTCAATCATCTTCTCTGCTAAGTCAACTGCAATCACCTTTTCAGATCTTTTCGATAGCATAAATGACAGTTCGCCTTTTCCACAACCAATGTCAAGGCATGTTTCAATATGCTCAGGGACATATTTAATCAGATGTTTAAAATAACAATTATTATGATTCCATTTTAATTCGTCAAGTTCCGAAATTTGATTAAAATCATCTTTTACGACCTTATAATCTTCCATCTTCATACCTCACTTTCTGTTACAATATATAGCCTTATTACTCTTCCATATCCCACGAGCAGATGCGCAAGAATTTAGTAAAATGTCTTTTTTGTAAATGTTTCTTAATTTTAAAAAAATTAAATTACAAATTTTAGGTGGTATTTTGTCCTATTTTATCCTGATACGACCTTTTAAAGCTTTTTCCATAGATAGGTGATACATCAACACCAGATATCGAAATAATTCTGTTATCTCTGCCTAAAAGATTTCTCTAAAAATAGTTATACTTCTTTCTTTATTAGGTGCATTCTTGCAAAATCTAATTCTTCATAGTTAATTTCCCCCAGATCCTCATACCCTCTGTTAATAAACCATTGAAGTGTACCATTTGGGAACACTACCTTTTCTGAAGCTATCGCCATTAAATACTTAAAACCAAATTTAGGTAATTCTCTTTCCAGTACTTTAAGTGGTAAACTTCTGTAATCAGCACGACTATCTGAAAGAAATGAACAGGTTAAAAAAGCTATATTTTCACCCTTTGGTATTGCGTACGGAACAGCCAATGATGGTACAAACTCTGCACCACCGACACAAGAATTATTAAAATAATGTAATATACCTATATGTGGAATTTCAAAATTGTTTTTAATATGCTGTATCCATTTTGCTTTTTCGAGGCAACATGACATATCTACGCATCCACAAGGCTTAAAAGTATCTAAAACCGTTTCTTCAGTATATGATTTAGTTGTTCCATTTATCAGATTATTACTATTATCAACTATGTATGGTTTCTTATTAGGTATAGTCCCTTTTGCTATTGACTGAATTGTAGTTAAAGTAATTGGACCATTCCATCTAACTTTATTATTAAAAATCAGTAATGTAGGTGAATACATATTTACTTGTTCTGCTAAACAGGGTTGAATAGAAATATCATAGGTATTGACAGAAAATGAAGGGTTATCATTTAATAAACTCAAGGTTTTTCTAATGTAGCTATTATATGGACATTGATCACTCCAATAATAAAAATCTATTTGAGTAAATTCTTGCAAGATAGTTCCCATACATTTTTCTCCTCTCTTAGTAAACATGCTACTTTTTAGATACTCCCCGAATTATACAGTGCTCAAATATTCCATCAGCTACAGGAAAACGATCTATCCCAATACCTTTAATAATTTTACCAGTTGGAGTAGGACTGGACTTAGCAAATATTGAATTTAATACTTCAACGTTAAATCCGTTGTTTCTTAATCCTTCTATAAGCAGCTTTTTTACATACATAGATTCTAGACCAAACTTTCGTAAGGCACTTCTGTTGGTTTTGTCGTTTGCTGAGCATAGATTACATATAGAATAAAAAGCCCCCGAACATATCCGATTAATCTCTAAAAGAAGATTACCTGGATTTTCTATGTTTTGTAATCCTAGATAGGTTGTCATTATCGGGATAGAAGCTTTTTTAAAAGGAGTCTTTTTGCTATCAAATACTAAATATGATACCCTATCTTCATATCCTTGATTATAAAGTTCTTCATACGCCTTATTTGCTATTTTCATACTAAAATCTGTAGCTACGACTTTTAAATCTGTCTCGTAAAGAATCCGTTTAACTAAAGTACAGGGGCCAGAAGCTATATCTACAACAACTTGTTCATCGTCTTTTTTTAATAAATTAACCAAATATTTGAACTGTTTTTCTGTTGCTGCTATATATCCTTCTGTATATGCTCTTTGATATGCGATATCATTTAATTCCTTAGCTTTTTTATCTTGACCCATTTCTTTTAGTATATCACTCTTAATATACAGGTCAGCTGCACTCATCTCATCCAATTCAGCAGACATAAGTTTTTCTTTTAATTTTTGATTAGCTTTAAATAATTTATCAAGGTAACTTTCTTGCTTTTCCCAGAGGTCCTTTTGATTTACATTTTCAACCAAAAAATTACCAATTCCCTCCTGAATAAAATATTCCTTACCACAAGAAGAACATTTAATATTAGCTTTGATAATCTTTATCTCATTGTCTTTTAAAACATCCCATACCAGTTCATTATAGCATTGAGGGCATACAAGCCGTTCTTTCAAAAATTTAAACATAGTTAATACCTCCATACCTAATTATTAAAACACAAATTAACCCAAGACTCCCTGCAAATCTAATCTAGCCAAAATTTCCAAAAACGTTTATGATCGTTCAAATTCATTAACCTCAGATAGTTCTTATCGTAAGTTAATGAATATAGACAAATGCAAAGGGATAGAACTGACAATACTATGAAGTTAATAACCTCAGTTTCTATAATCCTTTTATTGGAAAATCCAATTGACTTTCAGGTAATCCAATAGAACGCCCGTATTCTATAACTTCTTTCCAGGTGCTTTTGTCTTTGTAGTCAAATTCAAAACTGTTATTCTTAAAAATGGCTAATATATCTGTTCCATTAATTTAGATATCTCCTTTTTAACTTAGAATATTTTATATGTATTTATTAAGATTCAAATGACTAGATAATATCTTTAAAAATCCCCCTTATTTCAAGTACTCCATATATAACTTTTTCTCTAAAGTGGGTTAATATTTTTTGAAAATGTGAGGTGACTATCCTTTTAAGAAGAGTATTATGATAGATAAAATAAGACCAAGTAGCATAGATAAAATAGTACCTTTAAAAAAACCCTTTACATGAAATTTATAATTTTTATAAGCTCTTTCTTCTTTGAAGCCAGGAATTTTGAGATATTTTGGAGTAATATAAACAAATATTAACAAATCTAATAATATTAAATCTACTAAATTAAAGAAAAAAATAATCCCAAATACTTGTAGAAATATCACTTGCACATTTAGTTCTATAATATCATTAAAAGTAACTATAAAAGGGTAAAAAAACATGACTAACAAAAAAGGTATCCCTAGATATAATGTTAACCTTTTTTCTTTCTTTGTCTTAGGAGGTACTTCATTTTGTATTTCTGCTGGATAATCATGTAACCATAACCGGGGATTATATAACTGAGATAAACTTATTATCATTGATAAAACAAAAGAATAAATTAATCCATGGATAGATATAAATTCTAAAAGTTTCATAGATGTCATCCCTTTCAATTATTTAATCATTATTACAATGCTTTTAATTAGTCTTTTGTCCAATTATATTACCATCACTATCAGTGATAAATGTACCTTTGCTATCATCCAGAATCACGTATTGATTACCCCAGGGATCTTTTATAACAGCACATTTACCTATTTTGATATCAAAGGGACCATGTACTATCTCTCCACCTGCATTTTTTATTCGTTCAACTGAATCTATGACAGAATCAACTTTTATATCTACTTCCTGCCATTCATCTTCATTTTGGAGAACAACTTCAGTTTTTTCATCTCCCATTCCTAAACCGATCGCACTTTCTGTTTTCCAAATTACTTGCAAACCTAACTCCTCACGGTAGAATTTCAATCCATCATCAAGGTTTGGAATATAAATTCGCAGACAGTCAACACATTTGAATAATGGTTTTTCAGTTTTCTTCATTCATTATTCCCCTTTAACTATAATTTTGAATATCGCTTTTGGACTACCTTTTATAACAACACCCATGGTATTGAATAGATTTATATGATAATGACACAAAAGGGACAAATTTAAGGAGATGCTGAAAAAGAACAATTAATATTAGCTTTGATAATCTTTATCTCATTGTCTTTTAAAACATCCCATACCAGTTCATTATAGCATTGAGGGCATACAAGCCGTTCTTTCAAAAATTTAAACATAGTTAATACCTCCATATCTAATTATATTAAAACACAAATTAACCCAATTCCATACGATTTGAGTTCTTTCCCGGATGCACACACTGATTACACACATAAAACTAATAAAATAGAATAATATTCTAAAAACAGTCTAATGTCCCCTCTTTAAGGCTTATATAAATCATAAATTTCAACACTATAGTACCAATTAAGAAAAACAACATTCCTATTCCCAATTCCATTAACATCAATTTAAAAACCAATAGGTGAAGACTTCCTACTTCAATTACTGTTCGAATTGCTAGAATTCCATTAGTCATGGGAAGCCAATAGGCGATTTTTTGCATTATTGGAGGTAGATAGGTGATAGGAAAGGTTACACCACAAAAAATCATCAGAGCTAACCATATTGACGATGATACATACATACTGGTTCGCACATAAAAAGTAATTCCTGCAATGATCATACTTAATCCAATCATGCTTAATGCAAGAAGCAAAGATACAATTATATACACGAATAATAAAACCAAATTCCCTTTTAACAGGTTGAAAGTCAAACCAATACCCAAAAAAATTACCAAAGATGTAATAAATCCCTCAAGTATATTTAAAGTATTTCTGCCGATTACAAATCGGAAAGACCGAAAAGGTGATATCACTATGTAAGAAAGTGTGCCCATCCACTTCTCATTAGCTATTAAACCAGACCCACGAGTAATTATACTTCTTCCGACTGTCACAGTACAATTACCAATCATTGCAAATAATGCACCTTTACTACCTCCTGCTGCGTAACCTACCAAACTAAAGAAAATAATTTCTGAGATCGTTTTTACTAGCCATGCTGGTAAATAAAATTTTGGTGGGAAAAAATAAAACAAGTTTTTGGTTGACAATATAATCTCTTGCTTAAAAAAATACAGTTGTTTATTCAATACTTGGAAAAATCTCCAGTCCATCGTGCCCTCCTCTCTACTCTCTGTAAAATGAGAGCTGCACCAATTAAATAACAACCACCCGATAACAATAGAACAGTCAAAATAGTTAAATTTTCCTTATAAATCAAAATCTCCTGTATCCCCCGTTGTGCCCAATATAGAGGTATTAATTTAGATATATACTGAATATACTTTGGAAATACCTCTATTGTTACAGCGATACCACTCAACAGATAAACTGGGTAAGTAAGAAATTGTATTAGAATCTCTGGTTGTCTAAAACTAATAAAACAGACACCTACCAATAGACCTACACAACTAAAAGCAAAAGTACAAACTATCATGATTAAGGCTATTTGATAAATACTAAAAAAAACCCAGATTGACCCTACAAAGATTTGTGCCCAGATTAAACTTACTATAAAAGAAACATTTGAAGCAAAGGAAACAGCTAAAGCTTTACCAATTAAAACAAAATATATCGAGTGAGGAGAAACCATCAAGTAGTCAATAGTGCCTAATCTTTTTTCCCCCTCAAGTATAAATGATGCTCCCCAGATATTAGCTCCCCACAAACCAAGCAAGCCAGCTTTTATTACTGCAAAAAAAATCACATTGTCGGTATGACCGCTATAAATAAAATAAAACATAATCGACAGACCCATGGGCACAATGATAGAATTAATAAAAAATAGTCTCTCTGTCAATATAAACTTTAAATGAAACTGAAAAGCATTGACAATAGTTTTTAGATTATAAAAAAAAGATTTCATTTACCCACTTCCTTTCCTTTTACCCTTTAATACCGATATGTAAGCATCTTCTAGATTCATTTTTTCTACTTTGTTTCTAAAATCGTTTACAGTAGTAACTTCCTTTATCTCTCCTTTAAAAATCAAAGCAATTCGATCGGCTAATTCTTCAATCTCATTCATATAATGACTTGTTAAGATAATTGTTTTACCACACTCTTTTAGATTACGAATCATTTTCCTCAAATCATGGGAAGCCTCCACATCTAAACCTAACGTTGGTTCGTCAAGGAATAATATGTCAGGATCATGCAATAAACATCTTGCAATATGAATTCGTTGTTTCATACCTTTGGAAAATGTCTCAATCTTATCGTTCTGCCGTTCAGTCATATCCACTAAGTCTAATAAATCATCTATCCTTTTTTTCAAAATCCGGGGAGGTATTTCGTATAAATTCCCAAAATATTCAAGATTATCTCTCGCTGTAATACGCCAATATAGTCCACGTTCTCCTCCATATAGTACACCAATTTTCTTTTGCACTTTCTTTGAATCTTTAAGAGTGCAATACCCATCAATGATAATTCGTCCCGTATTTGGTAAGGCTAAAGTGCTTAAAAGCTTAATTAATGTAGTTTTTCCGGCTCCATTTGGCCCAATCGGACAAAATATCTCTCCCGAGTTGATCTCCAAATTAACATTAGATAAAGCAACAATCTCCTTTCTTTTTCGCTTAAATATGCCAGATGTAGTAACATAAATCTTACTAACATTTTCAACTTGGATTAAGCTCAATGCATTCACCTCTTTTTTATTATTTTACCTTCAAATTAATATGGGAGATTATATCATCTAGATAGCTTTTTTACATACATAGATTCTAGACCTAACTTTTGTAAGGCACTTCTATTAGTTTTGTCGTTCGCTGAGCATAGGTTACATATAGAATAAAAAGCCCTTGAACACATCCGATTAAACTCTGAAAGAAAGCAAATAGTAACTTAATCGCAATACGTAGAGGAGTTCTTTAATGCTCATGGAAATAATTCCAAGATTTCGTATTGTTCCACTTGCTCATAGCCTAACCGCTTTGCCAGATTCACAGATGCCCGATTAGCAGCATCCCATGATATGTTTTTATCATTCTCTATACATTTGCTAATAAAAGCTGCACTAACCAAAGTAGCTAATCCTCGTCTTCGATGTGCTTCTAATGTATTTACTTGACATTCCATGTATTTAGAGGAACGGATAAATGCTGAAGCCCCAGCCAGTATTTGTCCTTCTTCCTTATAAAGAAATCCATATGACCTATCGACGAATTCTTCTTGATTTTTATAATGATGAAATTGATGTTCCCAGGACAATTTATCTTGTAAATAATTAAAATCTGCATAACCAATTGCTTTAACATTCTTACATAGGTCATATTTATTAATCTCACTTATTCGATTATAAGAGAGATTTTCGAAAGGAAGATGATAACGAACTGTACTTTTTAATTTTTCCCCATAGACTTTTAACAAAACCTTATTCCAATCTTCAGAATAGGCGAGAATAGCTGGTTGAACAGGATATTCTTTGACTAAGTCTCTGGCATTATGATTACTGGAATTTCCAGCATAAATCACCAATCCCCCATAAAACAAAACTGCCATTGACGGATTTGATAAAGAATTTGTCCTGATCTCACCATACCCTTCCTCAATTGCTGAGGTAATTGCTGCCTTCCACATCGGCACATCTTTAAATAGCGGATACAGATTCGGTCGTTCACTTTTTGATACTATAATCATAAGAATTTCCCCTCCAAAAACATGTTAAAAACTTTACATCTTTCGGACACACCTTAGATATTACCTACACTTGAATTTGTGATCAGAGCTTAGGTTACCATAGTTCAAAGACATGTGACGCAAGATATTTTTCTAAGATTATTGACAAACAGATAAAAGGAACCAAATCCTGAAATTTTTTTCGGCAACACTATTCGACGTAAGAACAGTTAATCACATATGACGACCTTAATACAACTGAAATTATTATATTGAAAATCTTTTTTGCTTATTTTTCCATTCCATCGTCCAATTATAGTGTGCATTAAAGTAACTCTTATTCAACCAATGGTTCCCTTCAAGTGGCAAACGATATTTAGGAATTGTTCCATTTAATTCATAATGATGAATAGCAATGCAGTCTAATATTGCAGACTGCTCTAACTCACTTAACTTTCTTTCTTTTGAATATCCTTCATAAAATTTTTCAAAGCTATCAAATGTTTTTTCCATATCACTCTCTTTTACAGTCCAGAAGTCAGTTTGATCACATATTGTTGCGACATCAAAAATTGGATATGAGTATGTTGATATATCAAAATCTAAGAAGATAATGTTTCCATCTTTTGTTTTTAACAAATTACCTGTATGTAAATCTCCATGACAAAAACCTTTAGGTAAATTATATATGTTATTCCAAAGCTCTTCACCGTATTTATTTATTTTATCAATTTTGCTTACATCTGAGAACATTTCTCGCATAATTTTTACAAATTGGTCAATATAATGATCTTTTTTAAGTTCACTTAATTTCTGATTATAGTCTTCCATTAATTTATGCATTTTTCCTGTTAGTTTACCAATTAAAAAAATATCCTCTTCAATATTTGGTTCTTCTCCGTCTATATGTTCAAACATAATACCTACCCTGATTCCCTCAGGCATCTCTAATTTTGTATATAATTTATCCTGTCTAGTAGGAATAATTCGAACAGCTGGAAAATTATTTGATCTTAAGTAGTTTATAATTTCAGTCGATTGTATTGCTGCGTCTGCATCAAATGTTCTATATAATTTAAAAACGTATCTTTTATCCTTTTCCAATAAAAAATAAACAGTTCCTATCATATCTCTATATAATTTTATATTATCAAAATTCATGTTGTAATCATTATTTAAGCAATCTATCATACTATCATAATCCGGGTATGAATGATATATTTTCAATGTCAAAGTTCTCCTCTCACTTATAATTACTCCTACAGTTTTCCTATTCCCTTTGAAACGTGATCTTACTATTATCATCAGCTATTACCTGCTCAACAAAGTTTGAGTAACATTCTACTCCAAAAATCTCTAACTCCTTAACCACGCATGAACCTTAGCCAGACCTGGCTAGATTCATAAATTTCGGCACAGCGCAGGAAAATTTTAAACTATCTGTTATATGATGCAGTGCTAACGATAAATTTCCTCTCAATCAATGTTCTTGATTTTTACTGTGTATCTATCCTTTTGATTAAAGTAAGTCATATCAGAATAACCTGCATATATTTTACCATAATGCTTAGCTCCGGCTGGAATGAAATATCTATCTCCTTTGGTATATACATTCTTTTCTCCATTAATAACTAATTCAATTTTTCCCTCAAACACGATACTCCATTGGCTTTCATGAGTGTGTTCAGGTAATTCTACATCCTCATTGAACTTCATAAAAATAATTTGATGGTCTTCTCCTTGAGATAAATAAGCCTCAATACCTTTAAGTGGTATATCTGCTTCTGGTAATTTTAAAATTGGTTCAGGAAATATGTTTTTCATACTTTTTAACCCTCCCTCTATAAAATAATTTTTTCTTGCAAATACTCATTCATTCTCAAAATTTCATGACATTTCACATCTTCTATCCAGGTAATACTATCAAAATATATATAATATGGAAGTAAGGTCTCTACCCAGTCTAGTAATACTTCTTAAAAAATATGACCACACTGACAGGTTTCCACTTTCCCCTGAGTAGTCACCCTCCACATCTCACAGTATCCTCTTTGAGGTTCTCACATTCCTTCAGACCACCTATCCATGAGTATGGACTTGGTAAGCTTCTTTACAGAGTCCAGGGTGATAATTTTTCGCTTAACGGAAACAACCTATATATCCATTCGCTCTAACTTTATAAAACCCTGCTTTTTCCTCAAAATATATAACATTTTTACAACTTATAACACAAACTAAAACGTTAAGTGACATAACCGCATTTCGGGCGGTCATCCTACTCAGGTTCTTTAGACTCCACCTCACGCTAGATACTATGCCGCGGTTAGATTCACCTATCGACACAACCCAAACAGCATAGATATGATTCCCTACTACTCATCTTACATTACAGGGCAAACCTAAAAAGCCACCTATGTTAAGGTGGCATCTGTTACATCTTATCATCATTTTATAGTTGATCCAACTGTGATTTACCATCAAAAATCACTTACATATATTGATCTAAAACATCATAAGTCAAAGGAATCTGTTGATTCACCCGCTGTAAAGCCCTCAAATAAGCATTTACAGTATCCAGCGAGGTAAAATAGGGAATTTGGCACTTATCCGCCATTGAACGAATCTGAAAACCTTTTCGTCTGGGGTCTCTTCCTTGTGTTGGTGTATTTATCACCATTTTTATTTCTTTCATATTTATTTGTTCCTGAATCAACTCGAGCTTCTCTTTCTCGATTAATCCTATTTCCAACCCCTGTTTCCTATAATAAGCTGCCGTTCCCTTTGTTGCTGCCAGATTGAATCCTAACTTCTTAAGCTGTTGGATTAATCCAATCGCTTCTTTGTGATCTTTTTCATTCAGGGATAATAGAACTGTTCCCTCTTTCGGGAATGAATATCCTGCTGCCACAAAAGCTTTCACCAATGCATCCTCATAATTTGAATCAATCCCCAGGACTTCTCCGGTTGACTTCATTTCAGGCATGAGTGCAACATCGACATCATTCAGTTTTAGAAAAGAGAATACAGGTGCTTTTACTGCAACCAGATTCGTTGTCGGAAAAAGCCCGATCCCATATCCTAAATTATTTAATTTTTCGCCTAAAATAACCTTTACAGCTAAATGCACCATCGGTACTTGTGTAACCTTACTTAAAATGGGAACCGTTCTAGACCCCCTGGGATTTACTTCAATCACATATACATCTCCATCCCTCACAACAAACTGAATGTTCATCAGCCCAATCACCGGTAGTGCTTTTGCAATTTTTTGTGTTTTTTCTACTAAAGTATCAATTACATCTTCCGGTAAAGTTTGCGGTGGGTATACACAAATACTATCACCGGAGTGAACCCCCGTCCGTTCAATATGCTCCACAATTCCCGGGATTAATATATCTTCTCCATCAGAAATCGCATCCACTTCCACTTCTATTCCTTCTATATATTGGTCTATCAAAATAGGATGTTCAGAAGAAATAGAGGTTGCTTCTTTAACATATTGTCGAAGTTTATCTTCATTATAAATCACCTGCATTGCCCGGCCTCCGATTACATATGAAGGGCGAACCAATACAGGATATCCAATTTTCTTTACCGCCAAAATTGCCTCTTCAATTCCGGTCACCGCTATCCCTCTCGGTTGGGAAATACCAAGTTCGTAGAGTAATCGTTCAAAACGTTCACGATTTTCTGCAGCATCAATTGAATCGACAGAAGTTCCCAAAATCTGAACCCCTTTCTTTTGAAGCCTCTGGGCCAGATTAATCGCAGTTTGTCCTCCGAACTGCACGATCACCCCTTTAGGCATCTCTTTTCGAATCACATTATAAACGTCCTCACTATATAATGGTTCAAAATATAATTTATCTGCTATATCAAAATCGGTACTAACCGTTTCTGGATTATTATTAATAATGATAGACTCATATCCAGCCTCCTTAATTGCTAAGGCAGCATGTACCGAACAGTAATCAAATTCAATTCCCTGACCAATACGAATTGGACCAGACCCAATCACAATGATTTTTTCCTTCTTACTAATAATATTCTCATCTTCCTGTTCATAGGTAGAATAATAATACGGCGTAGCTGACTCAAACTCTGCCGCACACGTATCTACCATTTTATAGATGGGATAAATGTTATGAGCCCGCCGCAGGGTATCCACCATCGCCATTGATTCACCAGATAACTCTTGAATTTCTTCATTAGTAAATCCCTTCTTTTCGGCTTCTCTTAAAAGTTCCACCGTTAGCGGCTCTTTTTCCAGGGCTTTTTCAATCTGAATAATCTGCTCAATTTTATATAAAAACCATGGATCTATTTTTGTAACTGCATGAATTTCTTCTACCAAAATACCTTTCCGTAATCCTTCTGCAATCACAAAAATTCGTTCATCATCACAAATACCAATTCGTCTTATAATCTCTTCATTTGTCAGTGAAGAAAGTTCTCTTCTTCTTAATCCTGTATCATTTCCCTCCAGAGAAATAATTGCTTTTAAAAACGAACTTTCAAAAGTACGGTCAATCGCCATCACTTCTCCGGTTGCCTTCATCTGCGTTCCTAGAGTACGATTCGCATCGGGAAATTTATCAAAAGGCCATTTGGGTATTTTGGTCACAACATAATCTAAAGCTGGTTCAAAAGATGCCTTTGTTTTCTGGGTTACATAGTTTGGAATTTCATGTAAATGCAGCCCAATCGCAATCTTTGCAGCAATTTTTGCAATCGGATAACCAGCAGCTTTAGACGCCAGAGCTGATGAGCGGCTGACCCTGGGGTTAACTTCAATAACAATATACTCTAACCGTTCTGGATTCAATGCAAACTGTACGTTACATCCACCTTCAATCTGTAAAGCACGAATAATTTTTATCGCAGAACTCCTGAGCAGATGATACTCCTCATCCCTGAGAGTCTGTGAAGGGGCAACAACAATACTATCTCCTGTGTGAATCCCAACAGGGTCAATATTCTCCATATTACAGATAATGATGCAGGTATCGTTAGAATCCCGCATCACTTCATATTCAATCTCTTTCCAACCTTCTACACTCTTCTCTAATAATACCTGATGAATTCGGCTATTCATTAACCCAGATTGAAGAATCGTTTTTAACTCTTCTATATTCCGGGCAATACCTCCACCCAATCCACCCAGAGTATAAGCAGGTCGAACAATGATCGGAAAACCGATCTCTTTTGCAAAATTTTCTCCCTCTTCCACACTATAAACGATCTTACTTGGTGCCACTGGTTCACTGATTTTTTCCATTAACTTTTTGAACTTGTCCCGATCCTCTGCTTTTTGAATCGAATCTAAAGATGTTCCTAATAACTTTACCTCATACTCTTCTAATACACCTGCTTCCTGAAGTTCTACCGCCAGATTTAAACCCGTTTGTCCTCCTAACGTCGGAAGCAAACCATCTGGCTTTTGTTGATTAATGATATAAGTTAAAGTCTCCACCGTCAAAGGCTGGATATATACCTGATCAGCGATATGATCGTCTGTCATAATAGTCGCCGGATTACTATTCACCAAAACCACTTCAATGCCTTCTTCTTTCAGTGCTTTACAGGCCTGTGTCCCCGCATAGTCGAATTCAGCAGCCTGTCCAATAATTATCGGTCCTGACCCGATCACTAACACTTTTTTGAGCATAGGGTTTTTAGGCACTCTGCTCACTCCCTTCTAATAAACTAAACCACTCTTCAAAAATATAATCGGCATCTTTAGGCCCTGGCCCTGCTTCTGGATGGAATTGAACAGCATGAATTTGATGATCAGGTGAACAAAAACCTTCAACCGTTGCATCATTGACATTAATATGTGTCACCTGAACATTCTCAGGTAACGATTCTGAAGAAATGGCATATCCGTGATTCTGTGAAGTTATCATCACCTTATTGGTTCGTACATCCTGGACAGGATGGTTGCTGCCCCGATGTCCAAACTTTAACTTATAGGTATCTCCCCCGAGAGCTAAAGCTAAGATCTGTTCCCCTAAGCATATCCCGAATAAGGGGATTTTGCCAATAAGTGTTTTCGTTGTTTCAATCGTTTTCAGCACATCTTTTGGATCTCCAGGCCCATTGGAAAGCAAAACAGCATCCAATCCATGGGATAGTATAGTCTCAGCCGATACATTCCAGGGGAATAGGTGAATTTCGCCATACTGTTGAAGTTGCTCGATAATCCCCCTCTTCACACCTAGATCAATCAAACCAATTTTCTTCCAAGAACCATCAAGCACCGCTATATCCTCTCTTGATACCTGTTTGACAATATCTTTTGGAAAAGAATGACTCTTTAGCTTTGCTTTCATTTCTTCTGTAATCTCTTCTGTAGTCATTAAACACTTCATTGTTCCATGATTTCGAATGATTCTAGTTAGCATCCGGGTATCGATATTTGCAATTGCAAAAATACCCTGCTCTTTTAGATATTCATTCAACCTCTTATCACTTTTCCAATTGCTTTCATGTTCTGCAAACTCTTTGACAATAAATCCACTAACCTGAATATGATCAGATTGGACATCTACGGCATTCACTCCATAATTACCGATCAGCGGATATGTCATTACTACAATCTGACCAGCATAAGAAGGATCTGTCAAAAGTTCCTGATAACCCGTCATTCCTGTATTAAATACAATCTCTCCGACAATAGTCTTTGCAGCACCAAAGGCGGTTCCCGTAATAATCATCCCACTCTCTAACAATATCATTGCTTCCATAGTTATTCCTCCCCAAGAACATCTTGTAAAATTAGAATTGCTGCATCGATATCATCTTTTTGACAAATAAGAGGTGGCACAAATCGAATAACATGAGAACCTGCTGATATCAAAAGTAAACCCCGCTCCATACATTTTTGGATAATCGGAGCAACCTGAATTGTCATCTCCATTCCTAACATCAGTCCGACACCCCGAATATCAATGATTTCTTTAGAGATTTCTTGAAGCTGCAATAATCGCTCTTTCAAATAATTACCCTGTTCTGTCACATTGCTCAATAGATTTTGTTCGAAAATCTCAGTGAGCACCGTTTTGGCAGCTGTACTTGCCAGAGGATTTCCGCCAAAAGTTGAAGCATGATCTCCAGGCAGAAAAGCTTTAGCCACTCGCTCTACTGCCATCATTGCACCGATTGGAAATCCTCCCCCCAATCCTTTAGCCAATGTAATCACATCAGGCTGTACATCATAATATTCATAGGCAAATAGTTTTCCAGTCCTACCAATTCCACTCTGAACTTCATCAAAGATCAGGATAATATTTTTTTCTGTACACAGGTTGCGGACATTTTGCAAAAATTCTTTTTCTACTGGTCGAATACCCCCCTCTCCTTGAATAGGTTCTAACATAATTGCACAGGTTTTTTCAGTCACCATCTGCTTTAATCCTGCAAAATCATTAAAAGGTGCATAGGAGATCCCCGGGAGCATTGGGCTTAAGCCTTTATGATACTTTTCCTGTCCTGTAGCTGTAATCGCGCCAAAAGTTCTTCCATGAAAGGACTGTTTCATCGTGATAATTTGAATACATTCTCTTCCATGTACCAGTTTTCCATACTTTCGACTTAGCTTTAATGCAGCCTCTACCGCTTCTGTTCCACTATTACAAAAAAACACTTTATCAAAACCACTATTTTCTATTAATAATTCTGCCAGTTCTATATTAGACATATTCCAATATAAGTTAGAACAATGAGTTAGCTTTTCTATCTGTTTCGTCAATTGGTCGATATATGTCCGATGTTTATATCCCAAACTATTAACTGCAATACCACTCACAAAATCTAAATACTTCTTCCCGTTTTCATCCCATACATACATACCATCTCCATTTTTCAAGATCACCGGGAAGGAATTATATGTATGCATAATCACATTTTTTCCCCGTTGAATCCACTCTGTCTGGCTCATCAGATCACTCCTTAATCATTGTACCGATACCTTTTTTGGTAAATATCTCTAAGATCAAACTATGCTCTACCCTTCCATCTAAAATATGCACACATTTTACACCTTTTTCAACTGCCTCAACACAACACTCTATCTTGGGAATCATTCCACCTGAAATCATGCTATCTTTAATATATCCTGCTACATCCTGGATCAATAACTCAGAGATGCAGGAAGAGGGGTCATTGAGATCTTTCCGCACTCCATCTACGTCAGTTAAAAAGACCAATTTTTGAGCTTCCAATGCTCCTGCTATTGCTACTGCTGCATAATCTGCATTAATATTATACATGCTCCCCCCTTCATCTGTCCCAATTGGAGCAATCACAGGAATGAAGTCACTTTCAATTAGTATATCAAGAAGTGAGGGATTAACCTGAATTACTTCTCCGACAAATCCGATATCTTCATGATCAGGGTTGATCTTTTTGGCCAAAAGAGTTTTTCCATCTTTTCCACTAATCCCAACTGCATTGACTCCCTGAGATTGAATTTGATTGACGATTCCCTTATTAATCTTGCCGGATAAAACCATTTCCACAATCTCCATCGTTTCCTCATCAGTAACCCGAAGACCATTCCGAAACTCTGATTGTTTTCCCATTTTCTGCAGAACTTTAGAAATTTCTGGTCCTCCGCCATGTACAATGACAGGACGAATCCCAACCAGTTTCATCAATATAATATCCTGAATGATCGCTTCCTGAATCAATTCATCATTCATGGTACTGCCACCATATTTGATGACCACAATCTTTCCGTAGAACTCTTTAATATATGGTAATGCTTCAATCAATACTTTTGCTTTTTCAATATATTTTCGCATAAACAATCACCCCTAGGTTCGATATTCTCCATTAATTCTCACATATTCATAACTTAAATCACATCCCCAGGCTGTTGCTTCTTGATCTCCTTCTTCTAAATGAATTGTAATAACCAGTTCTTTTTCTTCTAAAATTTGCTTCGCCCTATCTTCATCAAACTCAATCGGATTCCCCTTCTCCATAAGAAGAACCGTCCCCACTGAACTACTGATCCCCATGCTTATTTTTGCCGGATCAAAATCAACGCCTGCATACCCCAGGGCTGCAATAAATCTCCCCCAATTGGCGTCTTCTCCAAATAAAGCTGTTTTAACCAGATTCGATCTGATAATTGATTTGGCTAATTTTTTAGCATCTTCCTTTGTAGCTGTTCCTTTTACCTGGACTTCCAAAATTTTTGTTGCCCCTTCTCCATCTTTTACAATCTGCTTCGCCAAATAAGTATTTACATAATGAAAAACTTCTTTAAAACGCTCATATTCTTTATTCTCTTCACAAATTTGAACATTTCCTACCGCCCCATTTGCCAGAACAGCAACCATATCATTAGTACTGGTATCACCATCAACCGAAATCATATTATAAGAATCTTCCACACTCTCCTTTAAAGCTTTTTCCAGCAATCTCTCAGAAATATTCAAATCTGTCGTAATAAAAGCCAACATTGTCGCCATATTGGGATGAATCATTCCAGACCCCTTTGCCATTCCACCTATTTTCACGGTTTTGCCCCCAATCTCTACTTCTACTGCAATTTCTTTAACAAAGGTATCGGTTGTCATAATTGCTTCGGCGGCTTTATGAGCTGCATCAACTGAATTACTTAGCATTGGCTTTATTTTTTCGATACCATTGGATATGATTTCAATTGGAAGTTGCTTACCTATAATCCCGGTGGATGCCACCAAAACCTCCTTTTCTTCTACCCCTAAACAAGAAGCTGTTTTTTTAACCATTAACTCAGCATTTTTCATCCCTGTATCTCCTGTACATGCATTGGCTATACCACTATTGATTACAATCGCTTTGATTGATTTATTCACTTCAACCACCTTTTGATTCCACAAGATTGGTGCTGCTTTGATCACATTGGTAGTCAAAACAGTCGCTACTGTCGCAGAAATCTCACTATATAATAAAGCCAGATCCTTTCTTTTTCTTTTAATTCCTATATGATCACCTATTGCTTGAAATCCCTCCGGATGTGTTACACCACCAGCTACAATCTTCATTTGTAATACGCTCCTTTCAATTCCAAACCACTTTTAACGTACAAGTGGAATACCCGTAAGACCCATTCTTTCATCTAATCCAAACATAATATTCATATTTTGCACTGCCTGCCCTGCAGCTCCTTTTACCAGATTATCAATCGCTCCGACAATAATTACCCGGTTGGTTCTTTCATCAATTACAAATCCAATATCACAATAGTTTGATCCTTTGACCCATCTGGTTTCAGGATAAATATCTTTGTTCATCAGCCGGATGAAAAACTCTTCTCCATAGTATTTATTATAAATTGTAGATATTTCTTCATAAGAAACAATTTCCGTTAATCGACCATATGTAGTAATCAGTATTCCCCGATTCATCGGAACCAGATGAGGAGTAAAGGAGATGTTGATCGTTCCACCACTTATTTCTTCCAATTGCTGTTCAATCTCTGGTATGTGGCGATGAGTTGCCACTTTATAGGCTTTGATGGATTCATTACATTCTGCAAAGTGTGTTCCCAAATTTAAAGACCGTCCAGCACCAGATATCCCCGATTTAGCATCTATAATGATACTATCTTTTTCCAGAATTCCTTCTTTTAGCAAAGGTGCAAGAGACAAAATGCTGCATGTTGGATAACATCCTGGGTTAGCTACCAAACTGGTTTTTCGAATCTCCTCTCTATTCCATTCGCAGAGTCCATACACAGCATTCTTCAGCAGCTCTGCATTATGATGCTCAGTACTATACCAGTCTTCATAAACTTCTTTATTTGTCAAACGAAAATCTGCACCCAGATCAATCACTTTTGTTTGAGCAAGTACTGCATCATTTAAGTTTTTAGATGCAATTCCATGAGGTAGTGCCATAAAAATAACATCTACTTCTATAGCAACCTGTTCCACTTCTTCATCTGTACACTCTATCTCACAGAGTCCTAAATAGCTTTGATATACGTCACTATAAACTTTTCCCGAAAAACTTTTCGATGTCATCTTTATAATCTCAACTTGTGGATGTCGCAACAAAATTCTTATTAATTCTTCTCCTACATATCCTGTTGAACCAATAATTCCAGCTTTAATCATCTGATTCGCCTCCTCGACAATCTTTTATCATTATACACCATAGTTTTATAAACATGCAACTATTTTTTTATAAAATATTTTATTCTCGTCTAGTTTCTTCATTTATAAGGATTTATTTGTTTCGCAGAAATAAAGGTATAATATTTTATACAATTTTTATGCACAAAGGGCTTGCATAATATCCAAATTTTATGTATAATTATACTCAATCTCGTGGACAAAACGATTGGAGGAATAAAGTCATGAATAAAAAAGTTGTTTTAGCTTATTCTGGCGGATTAGATACATCTGTAATAATCCCCTGGTTAAAGGAGAACTATGATTATGAAGTAATTGCGGTTTGTGTTGATGTTGGACAAGGTCAGGAATTAAAAGATCTGAAAGCAAAAGCCCTCTCTACTGGAGCCAGCAAATTATATATAGAAGATGTTAAAGAGGAGTTCATAACCGAATATGTCTGGCCTACCTTAAAAACAGGTGCCATCTATGAATCCAAATATCTATTAGGTACCTCGATGGCCCGACCAATTATTGTAAAAAAGTTGGTACAAATTGCCCTCAAAGAAAAAGCAGAAGCCATCTGTCATGGTTGTACCGGAAAAGGAAATGATCAAATTCGCTTTGAATTAGGCATCAAAGCCCTGGCACCACATTTAAAGGTGATTGCTCCCTGGCGGATTTGGGATATCAAATCCCGGGAAGATGCGATGGCTTATCTGGAAGACCGGGGACTTCCCGTACCGATGAAGAAAGAAGAAAGTTACAGCAGAGACCGGAATCTATGGCATATTAGTCACGAAGGATTAGAGCTCGAAGATCCAGAACGTGCACCAAACTATGAAAAACTTCTTAAAATGACAGTTACACCAGAAAAAGCACCAGACGAACCCACCCTCATCGAACTTGAATTCAAGCAAGGGGTTCCCGTTAAACTGAATGGCGAATCTTTAAACCCTGTAGCAATCTTAGAAAAATTAAACGAAATCGGTGGGAAAAATGCGATTGGCATTGTCGATATTTTAGAAAACCGGGTTGTAGGAATGAAATCAAGAGGTATTTATGAAACTCCAGGAGGGACCATCCTCTATCAGGCTCATCAGGAATTAGAACATTTATGTTTAGATCAGCAAACCTATTCTTTCAAACAGACCATAGCCACCAAATTTGCAGAACTCATTTATTGTGGTGAATGGTTTACTCCATTGCGAGAGGCATTATCAGGTTTTACTAATGAGATTCAGAAAACCGTATCAGGAACTATAAAATTAAAATTATATAAAGGAAATATTATTCCAATGGGTGCAACATCTCCATATTCACTTTACGATGAAAGCTTAGCAAGCTTTGCAACCGGGGAATTATATAATCATCAGGATGCAGAAGGCTTTATCAATCTGTTTGGACTACCTTCCAAAGTCCAGGCATTAATGAAGCAACGTAACAATATCAAACTTGGTTAAGGAAGTGATTAAATGAAACTTTGGGGTGGACGTTTTTCAAAAGACACAGCTAGAATGATGGATGATTTCCACTCTTCCATCTCCTTTGATCAAAGATTATATAGACAAGATATTAAAGGAAGCATCGCCCATGTGATGATGCTGGGAAAGCAAAAGATCATTCCTCAAGAAGAAGCTGAATTAATAAAAACAGCATTAGAAGACATTTTAAAAGACATTGAAGATGGTAAAATCGAATTTGATATAGAAGCAGAAGATATTCATCTGAATATAGAAAAACTTCTCATCGAATACATAGGGGATGTTGGTAAAAAGCTTCATACCGGACGCAGTCGTAATGACCAGGTAGCTTTAGATCTGCGCATGTATATTAAAGAAGAAATTCAAACCATTCAATCAATGCTTCAGAAGCTACAAGAAGTTTTACTAAATCTGGCAAAGGATCATATAGAGACGATCATGCCAGGCTACACCCATTTGCAACCAGCACAGCCAATTACCCTGGCCCATCACTTAATGGCATACTTTGAAATGCTCAAACGAGACCGGGGGCGGTTGAAAAACACCCATCGAAATACCGACATTCTTCCTTTGGGTGCTGGTGCTTTGGCTACAACCACCTACCCCCTAGATCGTCAATCAGTAGCTGCAGCACTGGGCTTTCCAGAGATCACATTAAATAGTCTGGATGCTGTTTCTGATCGGGATTTTTGTATCGAGTTGTTAAGTGATCTATCTATTCTGATGATGCATTTAAGTCGCTTTTGTGAAGAAATCATTTTATGGAATTCTCATGAGTTTCAATTTATAGAACTAGATGATGCGTATAGTACAGGAAGTAGTATTATGCCCCAAAAGAAGAATCCTGACGTTGCTGAATTAGTACGCGGAAAAACAGGTCGGGTATACGGCAATCTCCTGGCTCTTTTGACAACCATGAAATCTCTTCCTTTAGCCTATAACAAGGATATGCAAGAAGATAAAGAAGCTGTATTTGATACCATTGATACGATCAAAATGTGCCTACCTATATTCACAAGAATGATCAAAACCATGAAAGTAAAAACCGATAATATGTACCAGGCTGCTACCGGTGGTTTTATTAATGCAACCGATGCCGCAGACTATCTGGTCAAAAAAAATATCCCCTTTAGGGATGCACATAAGATTATCGGAAAGTTAGTTTTTCATTGTATCGAAAATAATAAAACTCTGGAAGAATTGTCTCTAGAAGAATATCAGAGTATTTCTCCTGTCTTTGATGAATCAATCTATACAGCCATTTCTCTAGAAGAATGTGTGCATCAGCGAAATATTATAGGTGGACCTTCAAAACAAATGATGGAAGATGTTATTCAACAGAATGAGTTTTATTTAGATAACCAGGCCAGTTACGAATAACTAGTAATCCTGACCAGGGGAATAGTTCAGACTATCCAGAAATAATAATTAAGCATCAATATTATCATATATGTTAGATATTTATGGATTATTAGATTCAAATCTCAGAATTTTTCCTTACCGTTTATTCAATCTGCTATATCTCATTCAGAGAGTGGCAAATATAACCCAGCAATTCAGTTTTTAAACAAAGTCGCTCATGCTCCGGGAAAAAATAAATATTATTTTTACTTGACAGTGGTAGCAAAACCACTGTTCTTTTATTCCTCTAAAAACCTCCAGCCACGTTAGGGGGGTTGATTGCTCAACACCTCCCACACAAACTCAGACTAACAGTATTCTCACATCAGCAGTTGATGAACACGATGAATTCACCAGACCCCATTATTACAGGCCTCATGGAAGCATCCTCTTATTTCCATATATATTAGCAGGGCATTTTCTACTCTAAAAAGTGACTCTCTCGTTAATACAGTCAACCAAATTAGAGTAACACTCATAAATATAATTAAAAAAATCAATCTTATTATACTGTTTAGAAAAATCACCTAGCTTATTTCTTTCACATTTTTTTCTAATCAAATCAAACGGCAAATATTTATTTTTAAACAGGTATTCCTGAAGTTGTTCCGGGTAATTATTTATTAGATAAATGAAAACAAAGAAAATCAGAAATATCTCTATATTTTCCAAATTGTCTCCTCTGCATGAATAAAAGAAACTAAATAACGCTCTATTATTTCGAATAAAGTTGTATATGTCTAATTTTTTTGGATCAATCCATAAACGACTACTCAGATACTCGGAATATTCAGTTCTATCTTTATTCTTATTGTAAAGCTCTGTTTTTACAATAGGTGAAAATACTTCCAGGAAAACAGACGAACCAATTACAGCACATTCTAGACCTAAGTGAAGAGTTTGATTTAATTCTTCTTCAGTCTCATCTGGATAACCAAGAATAAATGATGTTATAGGTTTGATTCCATGTGAAATAACCATTCTGAGATTGGACTTAACTGATTTTAAATTTATATTCTTTTTTATAACCTTCTGTAAACGTATAGAACCAGTTTCTATACCAAAAAAAATATTTTTACATCCAGCATTTTTTAGTTTACCTATCAAATCTTCATCTATCTGATCAATTCTCGAATTACATTCCCATGTTATTTTTAATTTAGCATTTTCAATTTCTGTACATAGCTTTTCGCAATACTCCTGATTAACGGTTAAATTATCATGAATAAACTCAAATTTATCAATTCCAAAACCAAAATACAGCTCTTTTATCTCACTAATTACTCGTTCTACAGATTTTACTCTATATTTTCTTTTCCAAAAAACGCTGGTACTACAAAATGAACAATCACAAGGACATCCACGACCAATTTCGATTTGAAACTTCTGAGAAGATACCTCCATCATCTCATTCCAATATTCTTTAATCTTTAGAGATTTATAATTAATTCGTGGAATTTGATCCAAATCATGGATTAATCCCCTTTCTCCAGTAAATACAATATCTTCGCCTTCGCGAAAACTTATACCCAAAATTCTTTCAGATGGTCTGAAGTTATTTTTTAGCAAATCTTTAATTGTATTTTCGCCTTCTCCAACAACAATTAAATCTATAAAATCAAATGTCTTTAGAGTTTCTTCATATGTCATAGAAGCATGAGGACCACCAAGAAAAATATAAAGCTGAGGCCGTTTTTCCTTAATTTTTTTTGCCAATTCCATAACTATCGGGTAATTGAGGCAGTTAGTTGTAAATCCAATATAATCCACACTACTCTCCAATATAATACGCAAAGCTTCTTCAAAAAAATTGGTTTTATCTATTTTATCTAAGCTTACTAAATAATCCAAATCAAGTATTCTTGAGTAATTACCCGTTTCCTTTATTATCGAATCTAAGATCATTAGTCCAATTGGATTATATATAAGCGTTTTATCATTTGAAGAGGCCGGATTGATTAATAAAAATCTCATTTGCCATCACCTCAATCTTTTTTATTTAAATTAATATCTTAACAACAACATCCTGAAATTTGTATCTAGTTCTATGACTCCCACTTCTCTAAGTGGGAGCTGCCCTGTTCTACTTCAGGTGGGGTTGAATTCCCATCTGAAATCCCGAAGTTCAGCTTTAGCTGAACGAGTTCACTCCCCTATCTATACTACATTTCTAAATTTTGCTTAGATTTTTTTAATTTAAAAAAGAACAAGGTGCTAACTAAGGCTGCAGTAGAAGCAAAAATAAAACCGGTTGAGAGGCCAACTATATCTATCAGGAAACCCACTAAAGCAAACATTATTGTCAGTCCGATATTTTCAAATGTTGATATTGTCGAAAGTATGGCCGCACGAGAGTTACGAGGAATTATGTTATTGATCCATATTGTAAATGATGTCATTTTAATAGAAAGAGCTATTTGAAATAAAATACAACTGCTTACTGCATAAACTATAGACTTACTCAAAAACATCAAGAAAAACGCACAAGCCATTAACGCCATACTAGTAATAGCAAAATTAGGACAGTTCTTGTCATCAATGTACCGTGCAAGAATAAAACTAGTTAGAGAGATTGCTAACATCATGAAAGCAAAGATGATGCCCAAATATTCCTTTGCTAAACCCAGATTTGTCAAATATCTCTGCCAGGATAATACGAAATATACAAAACTAATCCCTGAAACAACCTGAATTAATGTAAACATTTTAACTTGACTATTGGAGATAAAAGTGTTCCAGGTGTTTTTTATAAACTGCAGGTATTTCTGATCCTTCTCCCCATAGTTTTCTTCCATAAAGATACTACAAACTAATGCAGCAAGACAAACAGTTCCCCCAGCAACAAAGAAAGGCAAACGCAGATTGCAAAAAAGTAATAATGTCGCACATACTCCCGCCAGAGTATTGAAAAAATAGGATATCCCATTAGATAATGCAAATACTTTTTTTGACTCGTTCTCCACCCCGATAGAATTCAAAGAATCCAAGTACCAGGCGACAATGGCTCCGCTAACAAATGCAAATCCAAACCCGATCATACTTTGTCCAATCGCAAAATGCCAAAACTTATTTCCCGATCCATAAATAATCAAACCAATGCCAAAAGATATAAATCCCAGAATAGAGCTCTTTTTCCTTCCTTTTATATCACTAAGATTACCAGTAGGAAAATCTAATACTCCAGTAACCCAGGTCGCTATTCCTAATAAAATACCAATCTGGGTACTACTTAAATTATGTTCTGCCAGGAATATAATAAAAATTGGGCCAGTCAATTTATCAGCAAAATTCTGACTGGTAACCAGAGTTAAAAAAATGACTGATGGTTTACTTAGCTTTATATTGTTAAATATTTTCATATTCACCTCCTAATTAGTTCCAGACCGCCCATTTAATAAAATCTTGATAGAATTTACATCGATCATTATCATGTCTAAATGACTTTCTTTCATAATATTTTTCTAAAGCACATGGACCACCACACACATTAATTGCAGCACAATTAAAACATTTTTCCAAACCATATGAATCAATATATTTCCATTCGTTAAATAAATCTGTATTATGGATATCATTAATTGAAACTAAACAGTCTTTAACATGCCAGGTAATAATACAATAACTAATTAACCCTTCCGGTGAGACTGTTACTTCTTCACTATTTTCCAAACGCGCACATGATAGTATCTGTGGTTCGCGTTTATTTAAACCGACTAAAACCCTTGTTGCAGGCGAATGAATTAAAGCATTATGTTCTTTTGCAATTAATAAAGCTTCTTTTATCTGGTTAGAAAGAATTACCGGATCTACTGGCCATCCATTCTCCGTCGGCTGAGGTGTATTGATCGTTACCTCTTTGCATTTTAATTCTGTCACAATAAATCGAAAAATTTCGGAAATATGGTTTACATTTTCTGTAGTAGGAGTCAATAAAATCGCTACTTTGTTTCCATGTTTCTTTAGTAATTCTAAGCCTCTTATAGTATCAGCGTATGTACCGTCGCCATTTGGATATATTCGACCAAAATCATGCAATTCTTTAGGTCCATCTATAGATAAATTAACTAATAACTCATTTTTTTTAAAATACTCACATATCTCATCGGTTAAAAGACTCCCATTTGTAGCAATAGAATATTCAACTTCTTTAATTCTCTCAGTAGATATACAGTTATTTACATACTCCATACATTCAACAATTAACGGATATTTTAATAGTGGTTCGCCACCAAAAAATTGTAAATTAATTTGCCCACCCTTATTGTTTTCAATCAAAAAGTCAACAGCGTTAAATAAATCTTCACGGCTCATATCCCTTTTCTCATGCTGTTCAGTTTGACCCATAACAAAACAATAGCTGCAACTATAATTACATCGCTCTGTTAAAATAATTCTCATAGCATTTAAAGTTGTCTCTTTTATTTGAACGTTAGTCAACTGATCTTTTAAATCTGATCCCTTTTTTAAGAAAAGATTTTTTTCATCGATTATTTCAGGAACAAGAAATTCTTTTTCAATTAGGTATAATAGGGTTTCCTGATCTGTCATTTGTAATTTCAAAATCTCATCTAAAGTCTTTGGTTCTCTGAATTGGTTTAATAAAGACAATAATTCTTCATCAGAGAAAATTACAGTAAGATTATTTGCATTAAAAAATGCATAATCTTCATTTCTTTCAAAATCATAAATCCAGTGTGATTTTTTATACCGCATGATTTCTCTCTCCTTCTATTTTTTTGGTGATTACTCCCAAACCAGGTTGGAACAAAACTTCGAAAAACATAAATTAAGATCTTCAGTTCTCAGATAAGCATCCCGTATGTTTAAGATTTTATCAAAGGAATCATTAAAAACATTACCCAATACAGTTTTATTAAAAAAACAAGGCAAAATATCACCATTGGGTTGTATAACCAAATCTGAAGAACTTACCTGACACTGTTTTGGGATCTGCAATTTTTCCACATTAAAAAAAATTAAGGACTTTTCATAATAAGTAACTCCATACTCATCGGCCAAATTAAGCATAGAATTTATATAGATCATTTGTTCATTCTGATTTAAAACTAACTCAGATTGCAAATCATTATTTTCTAATAATAACCAAACTGGTGTCACAGAAAGTAGAATATTATTTTCCTTACAATACTTTAAGATACCGCCAACCGACTTAAAGTTATATCTAGTCAGTACCAAATTTATCCCAACTACATCAAAATCTACATCAAGTACATTAATTAGTGTTTGATGCACCAGTTGATAATTCCCCCTACATTTATTATGGATCTCTTCGTTGAGTGCATCTAGAGAAATATAAATATTGTTAAGCCCGTTAGCCTTTAAATCTTCTATATCCTCTCTGGTTAACAAAGTTCCATTAGTACATAAAGTTACTATTAATCCAACTTGATGGGCAAAGTCGATTATTTCCAATATGTATTTGTACATAAAGGCTTCTCCACCTGTAAAACTGATCTCTTTGAAACCTGCTTTTTTTAAATTTCTTATCAATATTTTTGCATCTTCTAACTGAAATTCTGTTTCAATGAATCGCTTATAGTAACCTATCTGATAAAAACAGTATTTACATTTTTGGTTACATTCATTAGTTATAATAAAATATGCAGTTCGATTAACCATTTTTTATCTCCTTTCTAAATATTTTTTAAAGCTACTCTTATATAAGCCTACAGGATCGTCTAAAGTTAAAGCCTCTAATGAATATTTAGATAACATTTTCGTGTTTTGTACTTCATCATAATATTTACATAAAAAATAATATGATCTTATATTTCTGGCATTATATTCAATGGATTTTTTCAGATATTTTTCTCTGTCCAAATTAGTCTCACATAATTGAGCTGCTAAAATATAACCTTCTGACATAAAATGGTCAGTTTTATGTAATAGAACACGTCTTGGATCAATTATAACTCTGTCTGGTCGGCTATCTAAATTAATTTTGAACTTATTCTTCTTAGCAGTAACCCAAAATTTTCGATACTGAATACCATCGAAATAAAGCAAGCCAATCTCCAATGGAAAAACAAACTCATTATCTTGTTTGATTACTAATTCTAAACAATGTTCATGGATAGTATAATTTGAATTTACTACCGGAACTCCCCGCTTAACTAACCACTGCTTCAAAAATAAACAAACATTTTCATCTGTAAATTCTCTCAAAATATCAATAAAATAGCTATAAGTAATTATCGAATTTAAATTTTTATCAAAAATATATCTCAATATATCTCGAAAACTATTGATTCCAATCAAATCCACTAACATATGAACAATATAAACACCTTTTCCATAAATAAGACTATTATAGATAAACGTGTCACAGACATCTACTTCTTCTAAAGAAAAATCTTTTTCAAAAAAAGTGGCAGCAAAATAAAATCCTGCAGCCTGGTCAAGATAATTCTGAAAAACTTCAAGTGAATAATATTCTTTTAAATAAATATTTTTTAAATATTCAGTTATGCTTTCTTTAAGCCAACCTTGTAATTCTCCATTAAATTGAATGTTATTTCCCCACCATTGATGAACTATCTCATGAGCTATTATATTAACTTTCGGCAGCATACTTACCGTATCATCTATGTTTCTATCAATAACTAACATTTTCTTAAAGCTCATTCCATCTATATATGCTCTATCTGTTTCAACAATAGATACTGGCGGGTTGGCAATATCATAATCAAAAAATTTATGAAAATAACTGTATATTTCTTCGTATATTATTAAATTAGCCTCAAGTTTTTCTATTTCAGATTGTGAAAATAATGATATACTGGCAGCTTTAACTACATTCAATCTCGATATTATACAACATAAGTCATCAGGATTATCAAAAATCCATTCATAAATTGAACTCTCTGCAGTGTGGTATTCTCTAAGAAGATAACCATTAGTAATACATTTAAACCCAACAGGTATTTTGCATATTATTTGTAAATCGACACAGTTAATATTCAAAGGGAAAAAACCGCAATAAGTATGCAGAAAAACAAATTCTTTTGAAATTTGAAAAATTCCTTGAGTAATAAAAAATTTAGTAGTATAGATTAATAATAGCGTATTCTGTAATTCTTGTAACAAATTCCGGTGCACTTTAATAATAATGTAGTTGCTTTTTTGTTCAATGTGCTCTATATTTTCCGAAAAATCAATTATTTTAAATTCATCTGCCAGTTGTGCGTAAATTATTTTAGGAATCTGCTCTCCCGACAATGAATAAGTACATTTAAGTTCACCACCACTGCTATCTAGTGTAAGTGAAACGTTATAACTTGTGGATGACATATATTCTTCATACGAAAAACTTGTTATCACTACCCTTTTTTCAGATATCCTAAAAACATACTTTTCTTCAAATACTCTCAGATAGTTATATTGGAAATTGGCGTTTTTTTCGTAAAACACCCTATGAATCATGATACTGACAAATTTTTTCTGACTGGCTAACTCTTTTTCCCGATAATTTTGTATATAAATGTCCATGCTCCATTGATAAAATAAATCGTCGATAGTTTTCTCATACATTTTAAGCTTTTTCGTCAGATCGGTTGAATCCCAGTGGAGTTTAATTTTCTCTATCTGAAATAAATTCTGTAGAAAACTATAAATTTCATCCATTGCTAGTCATCCCAGATAGCTAAGCTTAAATATTGTTTGAAAAAATTGCATCTTTCCAGATCACGCTTCCCCGTTTTTTCTAAATAGTATCCTTCCAAAGCGCAAACACCTCCACATATGTTTATCGCCGGACAATTAAAACAATCATTACTAACACTTATCTGATAATTCTTCCATTGTGAAAATTCTGGTGTAATGTTAAAGGTATCAAGGGGCTGAAGGATTTCTTTTATTCCCCAATTTACTATGCATGGACTAACCAGACCTTCCGGAGAAACCAGCATTCCAGTAGTGTTAGAGAATGTATTACAGGCGAGGATTTGCGGCACTCTTGTATTCAGCGCATCAACCACCCGATCACCTAATGATTCAAAAACCACATCCGCTTTTTGAGCTATCTTTTTACACTTGTACAATTCATTAGCAAGTTTCTCACCACTTATTTCCCATCCCTTAATTCCTGGCTGAGGAGAATTAATAGCCATACCCGTACAGTGCCAGTCATTAACAAAATATTCCCATATTGCACTTATTTGATCCACATTATGAAAATATGGTGTCAACAATAATCCTATTCTATTTTGATCTTTTTGTAGAATATCAATAGAATGTTTTACTCGATCAAATGTTCCATTACCATTCTTGTCTTTACGATAAAGATCATTAATTTCTTTCCAACCATCTATTGAAACACTAACTTCAAAATCGTTTTCTTTAAAGAATTTTGATATTTCTGGTGTAATCAAAGTCCCGTTGGTAGTAATTGCATAATAAACTTTATTTAGTTCCCCTTTTATAATCAATTCATTAATATAAGAAACAGTTTCTCTGATCAAATCAAATTTAAGTAAAGGTTCTCCGCCAAAAAAATGAATTTCAATATCTTTTTCTCTATTCAGACTTACTACCAGGTTTAAAGCCTTAGATAATACCTCTCTGCTCATGTCTTTATTGTTATCTTTTACATCATTCTTCACAAAGCAGTAACCACATTTTAAATTGCATTTATTTGTTAATACTAATCTTAACGCTCTAATTCTACCAAAATACCCGGTAACCTCTGTCTTGTGTTCAATAAGTTTTTGTCTTGACTTTTCAAAGAATTCAGCTTCATATTTTAAATTTTCATTTTCAATTAAAAAATTATTATCTATCAATGTTTTAAATATTTTTTTGGATGAGCTATTCTCCAGATTACCGATATATAGAGGAGAATTAATTAAATTTATTACTTCCTCATCACAATACAATACCTTTAAACTCAGCGCATTAAATAATGCATACTCATCAATGTTTTGCTTATAAATGTACACCCAACGGGGTTTTTGATAGATAATACCCATAATTATGTTCCTCCTTTAAAATAACCTTTTTGAATAATTAATTGTCCATCAACCCATATACTGGGCTTCTCTATAACTAAATCTACATGTCTTGAGCTTGAATGATTACCACCATAATAAATATTTTCTCCTAAAGCTATATGTGCTGTTGTTAATTTCTTCTCATATAAACTGCAGGAGGATTTAATATCCACAGCGGAATTGGTACCTATTCCTATTTCCCCAACTATCTCACCCGGAATACCTAATATCTGACAAATTCTGTTTCTCAAAGCTGCGTCATACGGTGCTAGCAAATCAACGACTTTTCCATTGTCGATGATTAATTTAAAATCCTGTTCTAGACCTATCGATTCACCTTGTATGTACACTTCTCCCTGAGTTTTCTCTTCGATAGGAGCAAAAAAGATTTCTCCTCCGGGTAATTGGAAAAGATGATCACTATCAAAGGAACAATCTTCATTATATATAGTTCTTGTATCTCTATAGAAAGATAAATAGCTTCCTTGGGGACAACGCAGAGTGATCTGATTAGATTTTTGTAGAATATTCATTAATTTTTGGTTTAAATTTGCCATTTGATGATAGTTTGTATTGTAGGCCTGATAATAATATTTCCGCATACTACTTTCTTTTGGATATTCTAAAAGAATAGTTTTAACTTGATATCTCGAATACTGAGATAGGTTACTCAAGTTCATTTCTTTCAATTGAAGAAGTCCTTGGTTACTCTCTAAGTCACTATCAAATATAAAATCTGTGAATAGCAAAATGATTTTGTCCAATTTGTGTACTTTATTTTTAAATCTAAATGTATTATGAGTAATAACTTCAGGAATCCAAACATTACTTATTTCTGATGCAACATTGTGTTTTAACATTCTAATTATCTCATCATCTGAAAATATATTACTAATTACTCTTGACCTCATTCGAAGGCAATAATCTTTTATTGATGCCAGAACCTCTCCCGCATAGGCGTTACCTGAGACCAGAATTATTTCATCTGGTTTAGGATCAATTGTCCAATTCAAAGTAACATCTTTGATATAATCTATTCCCATATAGCCCATTTTAATATCTCCCTGTAAAATCTACATCTTTCAATATCCTTATTTTTGTAGTGGTCTTCGTAAAAACCTTCCAATGAACATGGTCCTCCACAAACATTGATAGCGGGACATCTATGGCAATCTTCTTTTATATAAAGCTCATTATATTTCCACATCTTAAAATTACTATTGAATGAGAAATTTTCAACAGGCTGAGTAGATTCCTCCAAACTCCACGAAACAATACAATAACTTATCTTACCATCAGGTGAAACTGCCCCAGTTAGAGTATCAGAAAAAGTAGAGCAGGAAAGAATTTGTGGTTCACCAGTTGCCAGACCTACATATACTCGATCAGCAAGCGATTCTACATATCCGTTAACTCTCTTGGCATATTCTTTGCATTTTATAGTTTCCCGTGCCAGAAGTTTGCCAGAAACTCCCCAACCTTCCGGGCCTGGCTGCGGAGTATTGATAGTCATTGTTTTGCACTGAATATGATTTACAAAATATTTATACATGTTCCCTATTTCACCTATATTAGTTATAGTTGGTGTTAAATCAATATGAAGAATAACACTATATTTTTGTAATATCTCTATACCTTTGACTACATCATTATATGTACCCTGACCATTATGATAGATTCGATGAGTATCATTTATTTCTTTTGAACCATCCAAAGATACTGCCACTATAAATTTCTTATCAGCCAGGAAACTAGCAATTTCATCGGTTATTAATGTGGCATTTGTTTCCAAAGCAAAATTACACCCTATAATTTCTCCCTTATCTATAAACTCTTCAATATAATTTACGCATTTTTGAATCATGCTAAATCTAGTTAACGGTTCACCACCCGAAAACTGAATGGTCACTTCGCCACCCAAATTATAATTAATTAGTAAGTCTACAGCTTTTAGCATTACTTCTTCCGACATATCCTTAAAGTAATGAACATCACGTCTAACATAACAGTAAGAACATCTCAGATTACATTTTTCTGTTAAAATAATTCTTAATCCAGAAAATTTTTTGTTCGTAATATCTATATCTTTATGTAAATTAATAAGTTTTGTCCTTTCCTGAATGAATCTTTTATCATCAGATTCGTTGGTAGGAATAATAAAATTAAATTTTCTAAATAAATCTACTAATTCTTTTTCCATTTCCGTAAAATAGTTCAAATCCTGGGGAACAGCAAACTTTTCCAAAATCTCTTTTGCTTCTTCATCTCCTATCAAAACTTTTAGATCTAAAGGTTGAAAAAAACATATATCCACACTATTGTTATGATTATATATTTTGATCCATTCTGATGTTTTATAATTTTCCAAATTAGTTACCCCCTCATAATAAACATTTTTTGTATGAAGTAATTTAGGGCTGAATCGCCCTAAATTACTTCATACAAAAAATTATTTCTTTTCCTCTTTCTTTTCTTCTTTTTCTTTTGATTTTTTTGCTTCTGATGCAGTACTGGTACACCCATGAGATCTCATACAAAGCTTAACTGATAAAGCATGAGGTACTTCAGTTCCTTTTTTCTCTTTTAATTTCATTTTGCCCCCTCCTTTCTCTAATGTTATCATAATATTTCTTTCTGGTATTGCCATGCCCAATAATTGAACATAACCAAAAAGAAAGTCCTGTAAATGAAATAAAACAACCTAATTTAACGATGAAAAAAATGATAAATTCAATCTTTTATGCTACATCTTTCTGATCTTTTAGGATCTGGCGTGGGGAATATAAACTAAAATCTCACATTTAGGTTTGGGAAAGCGAGTCATTGATACGAAATAGAAATGTAGGATTACTCGTTAGTCTTTGTGATAACTTTCAGTTGACTATAAAAAATTTATCAATCTGTTACTACAAGTTTGATTTAACTGGTGTTTAGTTGAATCAAATTTATCATATTGAAATAAAATTAATCTAAAAAGAAACACTATGTCGACAGGATACTAATTAAACTCCCCGAAAAAATGCGAAGTGCTTTACTATCTATTAAGTTTTCAATTACCATGGTAATAAAAAAGCTTATCTCCAGAATTTTCTGGTGATAAGCCGCTTGAATAGAAAAAAATGTTTAGGCAGTACTGAATCTACAATAATTCTTTTTGGCAGCTACAAGCAAAATAATTTATTTATTTTATAAATTAGCTGCATTTTTCAAAATTCAATTGACAATTTGTCCTAGATGCTAAATTAAAATCAACTCATTTGCTCCCTCCAAATGACCGGATACCACTTTCTGTTCTTTCACTGACATAATTATAACCCCTCTCATGAAAAACTTCAGAAGAACTTCCTTTTTGAATGATTTCACCATCCTGCATTACATATACTTTGTCTGCAATTTTCTTGGCCAGGTCAATATTATGGGTTATATATAACATGGAAAATCCTTTGTTAATTTGTAATTCCTTTAATTTCCTAATAATATTAGCCTGAACAGAGGGATCTAACATTGAAGTAATCTCATCCGCTATCAGTAATTTGGGGTCTGTAACCAGTGATCGAGCGATAGCGACACGCTGTCGTTGTCCACCACTTAAATTTTGACAGGAACGATTTAAAAAAGATGATGTAGTCGGCAGCTGTACTTCCTGTAAAAGTAATATTGCCTTTTCTTTTCTGAGAGCAGGGGTATTCCATTTAATAATATCAAGGGGCTCAGTTACCACTTCCAGAACTGATAGACGATCACTTGTCGCCGTGAAAGGATCCTGGAATACTATCTGCATGCCTCCAATCATTTTTGTGGCTCTTTCATTTTCATTTTTCTCTCCCAAAAAATATATTTCTCCACTCTCGGGTTTTAAAGCATTCACTAATACGCGGGCCAGAGTCGATTTGCCTGATCCTGATTTTCCAACAAGGGCTACCACTTCTCCACTACGCACTTGTATACCTGTATTTTTAACTGCCTGAAGATAATTTCCATTCTCCAGTTTATAAGTTTTATTTATATCTCTTGCGTCAAGAAAGGTTATGATCCCACCCTGATTACAGGCGACCATTCTTTCCACACCGACGTATGCTAACTCAGGTTTTTTATCCTGACAGTTTTGATTACTCTGAGGACATCGGGAATAAAAAGCACATCCTTTATCTGTATCCTCTTCTGCACTGCCTTTAATTCCCCACAAATCTTTATATGGAAATAACTCGGGAGAAGAATTTAATAGACCGCGGGTATAGCAGTGCTCTGGGTTTTTGATGACTTCTTCTGTCAGACCAATTTCGACAAACCTTCCTTTGTACATCGTGATCAACCGGGAAGTTAGCTGCTTTATTGTCTTCATATTATGAGAAATAACCAGCATAGTAAACTTATATTTCTTTTTTAAATAATTTAACAGATTAATAATCTGCGTTTTGCTTTCTCTATCCAGCGAAGCTGTCGGTTCATCAACAATTAATAATTTGGGATTGCATGTCAATGCCATTGCTATTAGCACTCGCTGCCTCATACCTCCAGATAATTGATGTGGATAACTTTCCTCCCATCTAGTATCTAAACCAACCAATTCCATTAATTCAGTAACCTTTCTAGCTATTTGTTCTTTAGAGAAATTATGATGGGTTTTAATAGGTTCACTTATCTGCTCTTTGATTGTTAACACAGGATTTAAAACATTCAATGAATTTTGAAATACTATGGCTATCTCCTGCCAGCGAAATTTCTTTAATTTTTGTTCTGAAAGTTTTAACAGGTCTGTATTTTTATAAAAAACATTACCCGTCACTTCACCTCCTGTAATTAAGTTCATTATAGCAAGAGCTAAAGAGCTTTTACCACAACCTGATTCTCCTATTATCCCCAGGTTTTCACCTTTCTTTATGTTCAAAGAAATTTTATCTACAGCTTTTACTTTTTCTTCTCTGGAAATATAGTTTACAGATAAGTCCTTAACCTCCAAAATATTTTGCTCTTCTAGCAAATAATCCACCCCCATTTTAACATCTATCGGAATACTCTTCATATATCTACAGCACTATCCTATTTACGTAAGCTATATACTTTTTCTAATTCCTGACTGAGAAAAGCCAGTGCCAATACTAAAATTATCAAGGTCAACCAGGGATACAACAGCCACCATTTCCAGAAAGGAGTATAATATATACCGCGAAAATTTGTTGCATAATGAATAATGCGGCCCCAGCTTTTGGACGCAGGATCACCTAATCCCAGAAATGAAAGTCCCGCTTCTGATACTATTGCCCTGCTTGAAAGCCTAATCATATTCACAGCTATAATAGGGAAAATTTCTGGCAAGAAATGCTTTTTCAAAAGATACATAACACCTGCTCCATATGTTTTAGCAGAATTAATATAATCCATCTCTTTTAGCATTAATATTTGAGAACGAACTATCCGGGCTGGTCTTATCCAGGAAAAAATGGTGAGCACAAAAATAATATTTACAAGACTTGGTCCTAAAAATGCAGCCAAAATTATTATCAATGGTAAATCTGGTAATACGATCATAATATCAATTATCCGCATTATTGTTTTATCCAACAGGCCACCCTTATATCCCGCGATTATTCCCACAATACCACCGCCAAATGAAGCCAATAGAGCGGTACCGATACCAATAATCAAACTGACTCTGGCTCCATGGGCTATCTGAGACCAGATATCATATCCCAGATCATCTGTCCCCATAATATGCTTACTCCCGGGTGGAGAAAGAGCAGGCCCTGATGATTTATCAGGAGGATAAGGGGAAACTAAGGGTGCAAAAACAGCAATGATGATCATGAAAATTATTATGAAAGTACTTATCTTGCCCATCAACGAAAAAGCACTAATATATCGAATAAATTTTAAAAATATATTCATGTTTTATACCTCGTAATTTTATAGTAACCCTGATTAGCTAAATCCAGTATAATAGATGTTTTTTACAGAACCTCGAAAGATCCTGACTGTTACTGAGACTCTGTGTCAGAATTATTTTTGATTCGGGGATCAACCTTAACATAGATCAGGTCAGCTAAATAATTAGCAGTTAGAACGAAAATCGAAACTGTCAAAAATATCCCCTGAATTAATGGATAATCCCTGATCATCACTGATTCCCGCATTAAATGTCCTAAGCCCGGGTAGGCAAAAACATTTTCTACCAGAATTGCTCCACCTACCAATCCACCAAGACTTAAAAAAACCTGGGTTATCACCGGTAATAGAGCATTCCTGATCACATAATTGCCGATAATTCGAACTTTAGATAAACCTTTAGCCCGTCCAGTTCTGATATAGTCCTTATTTAAGACTGATATCACACTATTTCTCCCCAGAAGATATGTCCCACCTAGCCGGGTAACCGATAGGGCTATAATCGGTAAAACGGCATGATGTAATACATCAATTACCTTTTCCCAGCCATTATCAAATTCTGCATAATGAGTGATTGCACCTGACAGTGGAAATAGATTGAGACCAGCTGCAAATACAAAAAGTAATATTAGTCCTAAAAGAAAAGAAGGTATCTCAGATAAAATAATTAATTTAAAATATAATATTTTGTCCACCCAGCTATTCCTGTGCCAGGCTGAGATACTCCCCAGTATCATCCCGATTATAGTGCTGATAATTACAGACATAATAACCAGGAAGAATGTCCATACTAACCGCCTTAAAATTATGTTAATCACTGGTTCATTATAATAAAGACTGAGCCCCATATCACCTCGTATCACTTTACTTAAATATAAAACATATTGTTCAATAATTGGTTTATTCAATCCATAGTATTCCAGATACTGCTGTCGCTGTTCTTCTGAATACATCACATCCTGGCCCTGATCAGTGGAAAGAAATAAAAAGGGGTCCCCGGGCATAAGCCGGGGAAGTATAAAATTAAGTGTAATTATTATCAATAAAGTTACTATATATTCAACTATTCTGCTTTTTCCCCTTTTTTTCATAATTATTTCCTTTCCAGATAGGATAGTTTACTATGCGATAAACTATGGTGGTCATACATAAACATCCAGCCATCATATTTTTCCGGCCTGTAAACTGAATAACCTGAGGTATAATATAGTGGTATCTCGGGAACGTCTTCAGCAAGTATTGTTTGAACCTGATAAAGCAGCTTTCTCCTGTTTTCACTATTGAATTCTTCTTTCTGTTGGATTAACAATGAATTTAATTGTTCATTATTGTATCCAACAGCCCCTAAAGCGGATGGTGTTCCAGTCAGTTCTTCACCGGCAAACCTATCTATTAGATAATCAGGCTCACCACCCCAGCCGCCGTGACCGGTAATAGCCAGTTCATATTCATTTTTATTAATTCTACTATCATGAGTTTTGGTATCAGCACTGATTATTGTTATTTCAATCCCGACCCGGGCAAATTGTTCTTTTATTAGTTCAGCCATTCTTACTGACTGAGTAGGTACTTTTAATTCAAAAGACAGGGAAGTATAGCCACTTTCCTGCAATAATTCTCTTGCTTTATCCGGATTGTATTGATAGTTTTTGACATCCGGGTTGTAATAAACATGATCTGGAGGCAGAATCCCAGCACTGCCAGCTACAGCGGCTCCCCTTTCAATTTTCTCAATAAGCTCTTGTTGATCAATGGCATAGACAAGTGCCTGTCTAACATTTTTATCTTTTAAAACATCTACATCTTTCATGTTAATAATCAGTCGATATCCCCAGAGAGCTGGCTGCTGAACTATTTTATATGCGGGATTACTTTCGTACCGCCCCAATAAATCAGGACTAACATCTGTTAAGTCAATCTCACCCTTCTCAAAAGCAAGAATTGCTTCACTAACTGGTACAAATAGTATAGTTTTTATGTTCTGTTGAGGACCCCAAAAATCCTCAAATGCATCAAAACGGTAAGTCCCATGTTCTTTATTATAATCAGTTAATATATATGGACCAGTTCCGACAACAGCAGCAGGTTCATTATATTCCTTCGGTACATCCACATCTTTCCAGATATGTTCAGGAATTATCCGCTGGTTACCAATATTAGATAATAATGAACAATTAGCGCTGACTGCAGTAATTAAAACCTGATTATCATTTATAATCGCAACACTCTCTATATCATCTTTTGATAAATCAGACCAAACTAAAGGGTGTTCTAATCCATATTCAAAACTGAATTTAACATCTTCTGCTGTGAAAGGTTCACCATCATGCCATACAACATCATCACGGAGTGTAAACAAATAATCTTTGCCTCCATTTATTACCTGATAATCCCTGGCTAGCCATGGTATCAGACCATCTTCGCTTTTTTCAAGCAAACTATCAAAGATTAAGTTCCTCTTATACCCGCCAGGACCTCTGGGATAATGAGCATAAGGAGAAGGATAACCATAATCACCACCGGATAATCTAATTGTATTTACTGCATAATCTCCAGTATTTTCTGCTGCAAAAACATTTTGGCCAATCAAATCAACATCAACAACCATTGTGACAAAAACAAATATAATCAGTAAAAATAAGCTCAACAAGCTTCTTTTTGACATCTCAAATACTCCTTTCTACCTTATTTTTATCAATTTCATGAGAATAAGGCTTGCTATCAAGCACAGGGGTTCCATCTATAGCATCTAAACCCTTAACCCTTAATACGTTATCCTTTCTTTCAATCAACTCTACCGTAGTTACAGCTATCGGACTGGGTCGTTTGGGACTGCGGGAAGCGAAAACCCCCCTCTCCGGTCCGTATCTTCTGGGACCAATAAGTTTATAACCCACTGATTGATGAAAATGAAAGATTATCTGCAGATGTTTATAATCTTCAATCTTATATAACCCATCCACAAACTCAGTTTCGATAATTATTTCACTTTCATACTGTCGCATCTCATATGGATCCCCCGGTTCTTTGAACCTACTTTTTACTTCACCTATTTTTCTTACTTCTAACATCATGTTAATCAAACTCCTTTCTTTTTTAAGATATGATTATCACAAAAATTTTATTTCTCATTTTAAATTTACTAAGCTAGATGAAAAATATAAGATCGAAATGTGAACTCGATATATGTAATAACACTTACAGGTAGTAAAAGGCATAAAGACCCACAAAACAATAAAAGCTACCTACAAAAAGAGGTAGCTGATAACTTGAATATATCCAATTTTGCATTAATAGGGACTACTGACATATAGTAAGTTTACAGTTTAGTAAAAACAAAAAATGTCTTTCCGGAGAAAGACAAATAACCTGTTTTGATGAACTATTGTAAAAATAGCTTAAAAACCCTATCAAACAAAAGTTATCTCTCGCCACCTCTAGTGCCGGAGGAAATACGAAATACACAAAATGGCAGGTCTTCTGACTCCAACCTCTAAAAAAAGCTACTTCCTTCCCGCCTATCAGCAGTGGTCATCGTAACTTTGGACAGGTTGTTACAGCTGCGGCTACAGCAACGGTTTTTCACCGTTTTCCCTATTAATTCCGGAGAAACCATTATTGGAACTTATCTTATTTAATTTTGAAAGATCAGAAGTTCATGTAATCATTCCGTCAACTCTAATTTATACATAGATATTGTACACTAGTTAAATTCTCTTGTCAAGAAATAAAGGAATAATTTCTAAATCATTACCAATGACTTTTAGGTGAAAGCAAATATCGTTCCTGCTACACCTTGTTAACCCCTTCATAGAGTCTAATTGTTTAAATTATTTTTACCACAATATTTTAATTCTTTATTTGCCAATTAATTCATATTAATATCCCATAATTTTTCTTACTTTGTTTGCATCCTTTGTGCTGCGTATCATTTCTAATAATTTTAATGCAACTTCAACAGCCGTTGATGGACACCATGATGTAATAATTCTTCCTTCGACTACAACCGAAAGGAGGAACTGCAAATGAATGACCTACTAAGCAAAGTTAAATAAGATCTGACACAATATAGCTATAATACTGTTAGAGCTGACTTATCTTACATTAAAAAGTTTGCAAAGTACTATGGTTAATCTCCTGAAGAATTAGGAAGTGTAGAAATCTTTAATTATCTCTACGACCTAACCTCCAGAAAAGATATTAGCTACCCTTATATCAAGATTACATACAGTACTCTAAAGCTTGTTTACAAGGTTTATCTTTTTTTGATTTATATTTTTCTACTATGGCATATATATCTTCAACTATTTTTACTAAATTTAGGTTTCTCATTATACCTTCCCTAATTTATCATATATAGAAAAATAGAGACCTCCGTAGGGGCCAATAACTTATTGATATACCTCATCCATCAACCTATCAAATGAATCTACAACTGTATATTTCACACCCTCTTCTAAAGCTTTAAAGTGTCTTCTACCACACTTAATTTTATCATCTTCTACATCTCGTAAGAGTCGTGGATTAATATTTCCCTTAGATTCTACTACAAAATACAATTTCATTTCAGCATCTTTTTCAATTAATACTGCCCAATCAGGATTATAACTTCCCAGTGGTGTAGGAATTTTAAACCAGGCCGGTAATTTTGCATAGACTAATACATTATCGCTCTTTTCAAATTTACGGGCTAATTTCTCTTCTATACCAGAATCATAGACTACATAATTATAAACAGATTTTTTGCATTTCAACATATTTGATGATAAATAACCAAATAACTCTTCATTTGCAAATAATTCCTGAGCATAGTATTCATCGTCAGCTATTTTTTCATATTTAATACCATCGACAATAAAGCTTCTCATATTATACTGGATAATCCGGATTACTTCATCGATAAATTTCTGGGGATTTACTTTAAAATCATTTAAGCGATCACTTTTAACTAATATTTCTACTACAGTTTTTCTGGTAAGTTGTGTCTCATTTTGCAGATAACTGATAATATCAGGCAGATTATAGTCTGTGGGTCTGTATTGATATCTTCTTTCTTTAACGGTATCTTCATCAGGTAATACTCCACCTCTGGAAATTTCGGTTTTAGCTTTAGTGTAGATCATTTCAGTATTTCCTACCAGTAGATTATTTTTAATCTCATTAGCACATTTTTCTATCAGTTCATCCACAGAAAAATCTACGAAATAGGTAGTTTTATATTTAATCTTATCCCATAGTCTTTTAAAATCTTCATCTAGATAAACAGCCTCATTAAGATTAACTTCTGTTCTATCCTCACGATTTTTTATATTAAGCTTACCAGCAATTTTCTTCAATATGCCAAAAATCTGGTCTTTTTCTTCATCATATTCAACAGGAATGTTTAAGATATTTAGACTTAATTCTTCACGCAACTTATTTTGGATTAATCCCTTTTTATCAATGTATTTATCTGCCAGAAGATACTGCCAGATATTTTCTGAAGACTTTTCTCCCAGATAAGCTCTCTGACCATGGTCATTAACAGTGACTACATTAGCAAAAGTATGTTTTTCAACTATTCCAAACTTAATACCTTCTTCTTCCTCAATCTCTTTCTGTAATGCCTTGGCAAAATCTTCATAGGATTCATTGGCCATAATGGTTAAGGTATTAATATCAAAGCCAGCATGCCTTTCGCCATCTTGATCTACGGCAATCCTTAAACCTCTACCAATCTCCTGACGTTTTTTCATCTCAGAGTTTGTTTCATTCAGTGTACATATTTGAAATACATTAGGGTTATCCCATCCCTCTTTCAGAGCAGAGTGAGAGAAAATAAACTTAAGCTGGTAATCGAAACTTAGCAATTTTTCCTTTTCCTTCATGATAAGGTTATAAGCACTTTCATCAGCTTGATAAATACCGTTGGAATCTTTTACCCGGTACTCACCATTAGCATCTTTTTTTCTATCAATTGCAAAATAGCCATCATGTACTTTTTCTGCTGCAACTTCTTCTATGTTTTCAAAGAGTGTATGATATTTGGGCTTTTTAATTAATTTATTATATTCCTCTTCAAAGATAAGTGCATATTTCCCTTTCTGTGGGTAGCCATCTTTATCATAATAGCGATAGTTAGCTACTTTATCTAAGAAGAACAAACTCAATACCTTAATTCCTTTTTCCTTAAGTTTCAGCTCCTTATCTAAATGTTCCTCAATTGTCTTTCTTATCTGAAGTCTTTTTATTTCATCTTGATCAACATTCCCTATTGTTTCTCCCAGTCCTATAACATCCGGCTTACTGGTAAAATCAATATACTCAAAGCCTTCTTCACAATAGATATCATTGATAATATAACCATGATATACTTCCCGGCCTCCAGATAATTCATATAAATCTTCACTCTGAGTTACTTTCCTCTTCTCCCTTTTTGTCTTACCATTCTTATTAATATCGAGCTCTATAGTTGCAGATATTGGAGTTTTTTTATTATCTACAGCCAGTAATTTTATATAGGCCTGATTATTACTATCTTTTACAACAATAGAAGCAACCTCAATCTGTTTGACTAGTTTTCTTTCATAGGCATCTACTGAGTCCAATTTATACATTAAATTGTATACTTCCTTATGAGTAGCCGAATATCTAAGTTTAAATAAGGGATTCAATGATGCAATAGCTTTCTTGGCCTTAGAGGTAGTATCTACACTCTGTGGTTCATCAATAATAACAATTGGCTGAGTTTCCTGGACATATTCAATTGGTTTAAGTCCATTTAAACGATCATTTTCTCTATGAATGATATTGGCTTTTGTTTGTTTACTAGGATCACTGAAACTTTTCCTAAAAGCATCTATGTTGATAACCATAATCTGGATATAATCATTGGTAGCGAAATTACGAACCTGGCCTAACTTTTGTGAGTCGTATATAAAATAATCATATGGTACATTATCATATAAACCCTTAAAATGTTCCTTTGTAATTTGCAACGATTTATAGACGCCTTCTTTGATAGCTATTGAAGGTACCACGATTACAAATTTGGTAAAGCCATATTTTCTATTCAATTCAAAAATGGTTCTAAGATATACATAAGTTTTTCCAGTACCAGTTTCCATTTCAATATTAAAATCATATGAAGTAAGTTTTTTACTCTGTTTAAGTCCGTTTCTCAATTGTATTTTCTGTACATTTTTCAGAATATCTTCTTCATCTAAAGTTAATTTATTTCCTACACCTAAATTGGATTCAAAAAGAGTATCATTATCCAGCTGGGGAACAGTAAAATTAGTATCACAGATTGCTTGTCCTTCGAATATATCAACAATAGAATCAATAGCTTCCAGTTGATAATCTAACTTAGGATTAAATTTTAATTTCAATCAACACACCACCTTTCCTACAAGCTTTTTACATCCTCTATTCCATATTTCTTTAGGATCTGAATAGCATTGGTCTTGATAACATCATCTTTAAATCCATTATCCTTAAAGATAACTCGCATAATTTCTGGTTGATATTTATCTCTTAAGTTTCCAATCTCTTCAACAATATCAAGAGTTATATTTTTATCCAGACAGATTATAAGTGAACCATAACCAACTATATATACCTTCTTATTATTTAAAGTTGTTTCTTCAATAGGTATAGTTAAATCTAATCCGTATTTCAGCAGTATTTCATAAACTATATCTTCTTCTGTACGGTCCTCTTTAATATTCTCTACCATGTTAAATAAAGTCTGCTTAAGATCATCATCTAAGCTGGTATCCCAGGTTTTAATGTTTGAGGTATCTAGTTTAAAAACTTTAAAACCAGTATCTAGGTTTTCAATCCCATCTTCACCTTTATTTACTTCTTTAATTTTTTCTCCTGCTCTTCTAATACGCTCTTTGCCGATGTCAGTTATATATTTATAGCCAGCTTTATAAGCATCAGACTTCTTGTCAGTTGGTTCTTGGAGTTGAACCATGATAAACTTGCGTTTTCCTTTATCATTAATATTTTGTTGCATAACTGCATGTGCAGTTGTAGACGATCCAGAGAAAAAATCTAATATAATATCATCGTTACTTGTTCCTAAAAAAATTAATGTCCTTATTAATTCAATAGGTTTTGAGTAATCAAAAATATTATTTTCAAATATTTTCATAAGATCTTTTTTAGAATTATCATTCGAAAACTTATTTGCTATAAAATGTAAAGTAGTAACAGGTTTTGTTCTTTTTCTTATTTCAACTACATATTCATTATTACTATTCTTTAAAATTTTAGCATTTTGATATGTCTTTGTATATATTCTATACCCATTACTAGAATGTTTTAATACAATAAATCCATTTTTTAATCCAAACTCATAAAGTTCTTTTGACCATCTCCAACAAAAATCAGATTTTGGATTTCTTCTTTTTCTTTCCTCCATTTCTTCATATGTAACATTTCCTGGACGTAATGTTTGTCCCTCTATCTCTATTTCATAATCTAGGGAAGGAGAATATTGAATAGAACCATAGTCTAATGTTTGATTTAATTTATAATTCCCACGGGTATCTTCATATTCATCAGAATATTTAAAACCATCATCATTATGTTCAAAAGCGTTTAATAATAATTCATTTGATTTCCCATAACATAAAATGTAATCATTATTTTTAGATACTTGTTCACTAGATTTACCTGCCTTCTTTGTAACTCGAGGAAAATCAGCAACAAAATTATCCTCACCAAATATCTCATCACAAATTTTCCTAAGATTTGCAACCTCATTATCATCTATACTTATAAAGATTACTCCGTTTTCCTTTAGTAAATTACGTGCAAGTTTTAATCTGGAATACATCATATTTAACCAATCAGTATGATATCTTCCACTGGTATCTGAATTAGTACTCAGTTTATTACCATCATCATCAACTTGTCCCGTAATTTCTAAATAATTTTTAAGATTATCTTTATAATTATCTCTATAAACAAAATCATTCCCTGTATTATAAGGTGGATCTATATATATCATCTTCACTTTATTATGATAAGATTTCTGTAATAATTTAAGTACTTCTAGATTATCACCTTCTATATATAAATTCTCAGTAGTATCCCAATCCGTACTTTCCTCTTTACAAGGTCTTAGGGTACCTGTAGAAGGTTGTTGTGCTAATCTTTTTGCCTGAGATTTTCCATGCCAGGTAAAGTTATATCTCTCCGATTTAGCATCAACAAATTCGCCCAGTCTTTCTTTTAGTTTTTCAATATCCACTTTTTCTTCATTAAAAACATCTGGAAAGATAGATTTTAGTTTTTCAATATTATTTTTAATAATATCCATACTACTGCCATCTACTTTTGGATCTAATTTTTCCATAGAAATATGCCCTCCTTATAATGCTTTCTTATTTTCTTTAATTTGTGATTCTAGTTTCCTTATTTTCATATTCAGCTCTATTCGTCTATTAAACTGACTTTCCTTTTTTATCATTCTTTTTAGTTGACCAGTCTCAAGCTGTAATTTAATAATCCTCTCCAGTGTGTCTTTAGATTTTAGTAATTTATGATGATCCTCTATTCTGAACTCACCTTTTATACAGGCAATATTAAAAGCTATAATTCTATCAACAAGCTCTGTATAAAATTTATAAAAATTAGCATATGATAGGTTCTTGATAGAAAGACTCTTTATAAAACTGTTTTCGATTTGATTAGGTTGATCCATATTAATCCAATTAGAAAAAATGAGTTCAGTATAAGTTGCCTTGTCTTCATCTAATTGATTTATTCTTTTATAAGCAGCATTTATAAGTAATCTGTTCTCATACAGGAAAAGGATAACTAAAGGGTAGGGAATCGTGCGCTGCATTATATCAGCAATTCTTTGATACCTATTATCTTTTTTTAAATTCACCTTTATTACAACTATTTCACTGTAATCTAAATCTTCATTTTTATAAGCTTTAATTGGTATTGTATCTTCATTCAATGTGTATAGCCACTGGATCTGATCAATATCATCACTAAAAATCTTCTTATCAGAGTATTTTAAATCTCCCTTGTCATAGAATAATTTTTTATATATTCTTTTATTAATCAGGCAGGAATCCGGTATTTTTAAGTTATTTAAGAAATCTTTTAACATGATTATCATACACCTACTTTATGATTAAAAATGAAATTAATTCAAAATCCTCTAGACCTTTAAAATGATCATTTCTTAAGGTGGTTCCACCACGTGAAAATAAACTTTCTACACCTTTTTCTTCATTTTTACCCACAATATCCTGAACGGCTTTTTCTAAAAGTGATGTATATTTACTCATATCCTGGCCATCATTAGTTTCTTGATTAAATAAGCTAATAAGATCTATTTGAATATCATCTTTCCCTTTACATAGTTTTTTATATAAATCTAAAATTATTTTAGCATGAGTGTAACTATATCTTACGGTACCATCATCAGTAATATAGACAAGGTAATAGGGATGAAAAGCATTGGAATCTTCTATTATATTTTCTTCATTGAGCTGACGAAGACAAAAAACAACTCCCTTTGCTGTTTCTTCTTTAATATGGGTCACCATTGGGGTTATAGCATACATCCCTAATGGTGCTTTTTCTAATTCTTCGTGATTATCCTTCATAAATTCCATTAAGTCCATCTTAAAATCATTTAAAGTCATATCAGTAATAGAAATACCACCAGATATTTCTTCTAAATCAACTACCTCTTCCTGCAGCTGCTTTAACTGTTTTCTTCTATAATCCAGATCATTCATTTTTTTCTTTTCATCATAATCAATTATATTTTCTTCTCCTGTAGCAGAGACATCTAATAGAACCATGCGCCCGATAACCCTGGCTTCCAGATTTATATATTCATCCAGCTCCATGTTGGGCCAGAAATTAACCAATTGAATTTTTTGATTGATTGAGCCTATTCTATCAATTCTACCAAAACGCTGAATAATGCGGACAGGATTCCAGTGAATATCATAATTAATTAAATAATCACAATCCTGTAGGTTCTGCCCCTCAGATATACAATCAGTAGCTATAAGAATATCAATCTCTTCATCTATCTCCGGATATAAAGCATTTCGTTCCTTGGCACGTGGAGCAAAATTTGTTAAGATCGAATTTAAATCTTTATTGATATTCTCTAAAGTAGTTTGATTACCACCACTTCCTGTAACTAAGGCAGAATGTAGATCAAAATTGTTTAAAGCCCAAGAAGAAATATTCTTATATAAATATTCTGTTGTATCTGCAAAAGCAGAAAAGATTATTAGCTTTTTATTATTTTTATTGATAGTATTTAGTACCTTATTTTTTATTTCCTCTTTTAATTTTTTTAACTTATCGTCACGATTGGAGTTCACTTTAGCTGTGGCAATCAGTAATTTTTCTAGCCTAATTTTATCTTCTTCTAGATCCTGTCTCCACTTTATTTTATCCATATCCTGCAGAAGAATCTTTACTTTATTCCCAATCATCATATCTTCAATCTCTTCATCTTCAATATCTATTTGATTAATATTCAAATCTTCATCTATATAATCTGCACTATTCTCAATCTTTTCTAGACATTCATCTATTTGTCTGAGTATGTTAGCAATCGTAACTCCAAAAGAATAAACTGAACTTTCCATTCTTTTTAAGATATTAACCCGCATTAAATTTACTAAACTCTTTTCTCTATCTACCTGTTTAAAGACTGATTTACCACCTTGTACCTTTTTATCATATTTCTCACTATATTCCTGGCGTTTATTTAAGAGAATATATTTCAAGGGAGAATAAATACTCAGGTTTAATTTTTTAATCTCTTTATTAATTTCTGCAAATGTAGGGAATTCATCATTTATATCTACATTGGCATAGATATTCTTTGGTACCAATCTATAAGGAAACTCACCTACTTCATTTATATCATAATACTTTTCAATATGCTTCCTGGAACGGGCTATAGTAATTGTATCCAGTAACTTAAAATAATTGATATTAATCATGTCCAAAAATACCTCTAAAGTTCTATCACTATCTGGTTTATCTTGCCATTTATTAAAGGCATATTGTGCCTTTCTAAGAGTCCTGTTTATACTTTTAATCCCTGCTGTAGCAAATGCCTTATCATCACCTTCAGTAATAAATGCAATTTGATTTTTTAAATCATTCATTCGATTATTAACAGGTGTGGCCGATAGCATCAGAACTTTTGTCTTAACACCATTTTTTATTACTTCATTCATTAATCTGGAATAGCGGGTTTCTTTGTCAGCTACAGCAGGATTATTTCTGAAATTATGAGATTCATCTATTACTATTAAGTCATAATTGCCCCAATTAACTGTCTCCAGATTAATATCTCCAGACATACCAGAATATCTACTTAAATCAGTATGATTTAATACATCAAAATTAAAACGGTCTTCGCTTAAGAGATTCCGTTTATCATTTAGGGTATAGATCGTCCAATTCTCTCTTAATTTTTTTGGGCATAAGACTAATACCCGATCATTTCTCAACTCATAATATTTTATAATTGCTAAAGCTTCAAATGTTTTGCCGAGACCCACACTATCAGCAATAATACAGCCATTGTATTTTTCCAGTTTATCAATTGCTCCCAACACTCCATCTCGTTGAAAACTATATAGTTTATTCCAGATCACGGAATTTTTGATGCCTGTACCAGCATTTATTAAATTATCTTCATCCAATTCATCCAGATAATCTCTAAATATATTATAGAGGGTCACAAAGTATATAAACTCAGGGCTATTTTCCCGATATATTATTTCAAGATAATTTAGTAGTTCTTTTTTAACATCTTTTACTAATTCTTCATTATCCCAGATTTCATTAAACCACTCTATGTATTGTCTTGTTGATGATATATCATCAATATAAGTGTTCAAATCCAGTTTGGGGGAATTACTAAAACCTAATCCTTCTGAAGTAAAATCAGATGAACCCTGGATAGCAATATTACTGTCATTCTGATTTTCAGTAATATATAATCTGCTATCCACAATATCTGGGTTTTTTATAGATTTTACTTTTGCTTTATCTCTAAGCCAGGTTGCACATTCTCTAGCAATCTTAGTCTGATGTAATTCATTTTTCAATTTCAATTCACATTTTGTACCAGCTACAGCCTTTTCTCTTTCGAGTTTTTCTAAATAGTACTCTCGTTTTTCCTTAACAGTATTTCCATTTTCACTAAATATAGGTTTTGTGAAGAGAAATCTTAGTTCTTTTATATTATTTAATTCGTTTTTTAGATTATTATAGGCATAGATAGTAAAGTAAGCAGAAGCAATGGACAATCTAGTATCATCATAGATGCTTTCTCTTAGCACTTCTCCTACTTTATTATATTTTTTATTATCTATTATCATACTGGACATTTCATGTGGCTCCTTACCTGAGTTAAGATATTCTGTATATATATGGATAAATAATGTTTAGAGTAAATTCATGACAATCTTCACTATTTATTTCAATAAAAATTGAATAAATCCTTCTAATTTAAGCAATTAAAAGAAAATCCTCTGAAACTTAACCCAGAGTTGAGTGCTACTTTAAAATTTTACATAACAAGTATTTAAATGCAGATAAATTATTTCTTCCATTCTTCAGGTATAAGTTTGTTATTTATACCTCTCCATTCACAAATTATATGTACTCTATCATAATCTCATCAGCATGTCCGACTACTATTTTATTCCCATAATTTTCATCTGTATATAACTCAACATCTAAAAATATATATCTGCCAATAATCCATGTTCAGAATTAAAATTACTCATAGTTCCTAGTAATTGGTCTAAAGTTGGACGATCAACTGGTGTATCCGAAGTTTTTACTTGAACACATAATCTAGTCCTTCCAAAACCTAATGATCCTGGTGAAGCAAGAATATCTACACCTTTGTCGGGGCCCTCAGGACTTCTATATGTAGTGTACCCTTTCACTTAATATTACTTCAACTCTCATGGTCATTCCATGTTCCCTAAACTTCCTTATTAAAAATTTAGCTATGCTATCATTTGCATATTCCTCCAAATCAACATCATTAGTTACTGATTCAGTATCTTCATGGCCGACCTCAAACTCAGTTGTTGAAGACTTCCAACCATTCTTTGCCATCAACTTGATTCTTTCTTCAGCGTTATTACGTCGAATTCTGTATACTGTTCTAAAAACACCTAAAGAATATAATATATCTGGATCATTATTTGAACGAGGGATATCAGTTGCAAACCACTCCACATCTCTATAATGATAGTATGGATCACCATCACCTTGATTTAGATCGAAAACATACTCTTCAGTAATTTTTTCAAATGGTTATGATCCTTCTCCAATAGTTAGAGTACTTATTAACTCAACAGATCGAGAGCTACAAGAGTTAAACTCATAGAACGTCTAAAAACTAACCCTGTCTTTAGATATGTTTGTGGTTTTAAGGTAATTGACCTAGTTCCAAGTGAAGCAACTTTTAGTCGTTATTATACAAAATTGAACAATAATTATTGTCCCTATGGTAGTGCCTGGTGTTCAGATTTTAATTACGGGTATGTGAAAAAAACAAGAATCAAATACAATCCGAAATTTATTTCTACCCCACACCGTGGATCAAAGAATGGAATAAGATCTACAATAAGCGAACCAATGTAGTAAGATGTTTTGGAATACTAAAAGAAAATCTCAGCCTGGATAACATCAAAGCCATGGGTGTAAAAAAGTTAAGGTACATGTCCTTTTAAATCTGATAGGAACGGTATCGTGTAAACTTGCTATCCATTCATTAGGTGAAGACTAACAAAAAATAGCTTAAGTAATAATCCTACTTAATATTATTAAAATCATTCCAAGTAATCCACTCAAATATATCTTTCTTATCAAAACATGACCGGTCTCTATAGATTTACTTTTTATAAGCTTAATTGTAAAGAATAATATCAATATATCCATTAAAGAAATTATTATAAGATAAACTATACCAAACAAACCCCATATAAAAGGAAGAAAACTTAATACTATTGCTATAATAAATAAAAAAGCCGATATACGAAGGGCATTCTTTCTCCCATAAAGTATCGCAATTGACTTTATATTTCTTTGTTTATCCCCTTCTATATCCATTGCATCTGCAGCAATTTCTTCCCCAAGATTCAAAAGAAAAACAATTAAAGTAAATATTCCTACAATCTTATTCCAGGGATCTCCAACTACTATAGCGCCAAGAATAATTGTAATAGCAACCGACGAACTAACTGATAAGTTACCTAATAGACCGAATTCTTTTAACTTCCAATTGTAAAGAAAACCAATGATCCAAAAAATTAAATATAATATAACTGCTGATTTTCCAATGAAAAAAGAGACTGTTAGCCCGATTAGAGTTGTAATAATAGTAAAAATAATAACTGTACTCATAGAAATCAACCCAGATGGCAAAGGTCTCTTCGGCGCATTTACCCTATCCACTTCAATATCAAATAAATCATTTAAAATAATTGCTGGCCCAGAGAGGAAAAATCCCCATAGAAATCCCAGAGATATCTCTGAGGGAGATGATAACTTCCCCAGAGTGATTATTTCTCCAATGACCACACATATACCTGCTGCAATCAATAATTCTGGTCTTAACAATTCAATTAAAGCCTTGATCTTCTTCATACAACCTCTCCTTATAGTTGAAAAAGTAGGAGATCTGAGAAGGCGCCTGTTTTTTCAACATAGTCTCAAGTCATTCCGTAACATAAATTCACATACTGCACCATATTTCGTAGTCACGGTAGGATTACCAGTTACCCCCGCGGTCGAGTAAGCTAGGGAATTTCACCCCAGGCTTATCACAAAACCGGACTTGAAAGTCTCCCTTCATCCGGATCTAATTATTCACCTTATTATACTATATATAATTCCAATGTTCAAATAGATACGGTTCCCTTTTTCTGACATCAGATAATCAATTTTCAACCCTCTTCCTGTGGTTCCGAAATATTTTGAATATACACATAGCCCACTTTATGATTCTTCTTTCTACGCAATCTAAAGAATATCTTATTGCTGATACATTGAATTTCCCAGAGTAATTGACCCATCCTCTTACTATAGGATTTATACATTCTGCAATCATTTTAATTTTACAGCCAGTTTTCTTGTGAATTTTCAATGCTTTTATCTTATCTCTAAATGCTTTATTCGATTTCTTACTTGCAGAAGCAATGAAATTCACTCCTCTTTTACCTGTTTTGTACTTAATATATACTCCTTTGAAATGTATCTCCAGGTAATCCTACTGGATTCAACGCAAAATTGGTTGCTAAAAGATTATTCGTCGGATGATAACCGCCAACTTCAAGTACAGATGTTTTTCTAAAATTTAATTCTTTAAACTGCTCAAGAATACTCATACAACCCCCTCTTCCTCATTTTCAAAATCATATAAGCTTGTCCAATTACATCTAACAAATTGAGCGCATGTGCTGTTCTGGAGTGTAACGGAAGAAATGGCACATACGCCCTGTTAACAGATGCCAGCATCTTCAGTGCTCCACACCTACTTTCACATCCAAGTAACTTTATAGTTTTCTTTACTGTTATATAAAAACACTTTACCTATAGTCCTAAAGTCCTCTCCAAGTATTCTACACACATTAACTATTACCCTCCATATAAATGATAAATTATTACATATTTATTGGTTTTTTAGTTCACATCCAACATAATCTATGTTATAATTTCCCTTACATACTTATTGATGTTAATCGTTACAGCAAAGATTTTTTGAAAAGCTTATCAAATACAATCGGGGCAATATTTTTATTAGATCAAACTTATGATATAATACCTGACTTTAGGAGTAAAAAGAGAAAAATGGTGCTAAACCTCAAAATTTGTAGC
>JAENYK010000023.1 GCA_016841825.1 Halothermothrix sp.
AATGATACTATAGCCTCTACCTCGTTTCAAGGTGGAGGCTATTTGACGCTTACTTTATAAATGTACAACACCATCTCATCACTCTATTGGGAAGACCAAATTCCTCAACTAATGGTTCATCTATAGGCAAAAATGGAGGACACAATGGTTTGTCGTTAAACCGTTCTATATATTCATATGTAAAAAGTAATTCCAAAGTGGTACCTCCAAATACGTGCAAAATATTTATATCATTTAATACCTTGATTACCAAATCAGATACTACCGTCGAATCTTTACCTCCACTAAAGGATACTATTGGTAACCGTATGTAGTCTTCTTTAATAAGTTCCGAAAATGCATACTGAACATGACGATAACGGTTGTAATTCGCCTTTATAAAATTAATGAAATCAACATTCCGATTATTCATAGTCATCTTTATGTTTATTTCCCTATTAACACCTTCCATTCTACTAGCCAGCATGATATCCTGTATTGATATATCAACTTTTTTCCCATTTATAAGATAACCTCTACCAACACTGTTCCAGATATGTAGATTGATGTAATCTTTCTGAGTCAATGCACTCAAAAAGATTCTCTCTGGTATAAACACTATTAGAATATCAGTCCCAACATATTTTGTCTGCTGTCCGCAAAACGAACATTCAACTTTCTCTAATGATTTCCCATCATCTAGGTTTATAATAATTCCTATTATTATTTTATCAAAACTCTTATCCTCAGTACTTGATTTATTCTTTATCACGGACTATAAATTATCAGACATTTACAATTATCACAACGATATATTTTCAATTTTATCACTTGTTCTATGTTTGATAAAAAATTAATACTTTCATACACATAACCATCTTCTTACAAAATTTTTCTTTTAAATTAACTTCCATTTTTATTTCATTTTATTTCAAGTTTAGTTCACCAACAAAGCAACAAAGGTGAATACTGTCCCTTCAAAGATATCTGGGAATTAGCTTAATCTCAATCCACCCAAAAAAGAAGACGACTCTGTAACCCATTTTATTCCTAATTTTCCACCTTTCACACCTCAACCCCCAGCGTCATAGTATACATTACCAACCAAAACTGAACTGGTTGGGCAATCCCCGACGATCCAACTGCAAAACCTGTAATACCTTCAGGTTCTCAGTATACGACGTGCTCTTTCTATTTCTCCTTCAAGCACTAATATGTTTCTGACAAAAGTAATCTAAAAGGCGTATCCTCGCGATGCGCCTTTTATTAAAAAAGCTCTTCACCACTGACGGTAAAGAGCACTAACTAACATTCCTGGCACATTTTCTCCTATAATAAATACCGTAAATACACATAGATAGCCGAAATCAATACTGTCAAAAGCATTATTGGAAGACCGACTCTAAGATATGTCATAAATCCAAGTTTATAATTACTCTTTTCAGCAATGCCCGCTACAACCAGATTCGCTGATGCACCTACTAAAGATCCATTCCCCCCTAGACATGCCCCCAGAGACAATGCCCACCATAGAGGTTGAATATCCAGATCTGGACCAGCAGTCTGCCCGATGGCATTTATCAGTGGAATCATTGTTGCCACAAAGGGAATATTATCAATAATACTGGATGCCAGGGCTGAAACCCACAGCAAAAATAATGTGGTCAAGACAAAGTGACCTTTGGTAAAACTCAAAGTATGTTGAGCCAACCAGCCAATTACTCCAACTTTCTCCAGACCACCGACCAGCATAAACAACCCTGCAAAGAATAATAACGTAGTCCATTCGATCTCCTTTAAGATCTGCTCAGGATATACATCACTGATCAGCAGCAGCAGTGCAGCTCCAGCTAATGCCACTGTCGAAGATTCAATACCAACCACATCATGTAATAAAAACATCAAAATAACTAGACTTAACACACACAGCGATTGAACTAACAACTTTTTATCCTTAATTGCTGTTTTTTCATCAAAATAACGAATCTTCACCCGTTTCCGTTTACTTATCTGCAGATCTTTCCGATAAAAGATTAACATAATTCCCAACACAATCGGAATAATTAGCAGAATGATCGGTGTCAAATTCAGCATAAAACTAAGAAAACTCAGATTCGTACTGGTACCGATCATGATATTGGGTGGGTCACCAATCATTGTAGCTGTACCCCCAATATTAGACATCACAATCTCTGTAATCAGAAAAGGCATCGGATTGATCTCCAGGGCTTTACAGATTACCATAGTTACAGGTGCAATTAATAGAACTGTAGTAACATTATCGAGAAATGCTGAACCAAATGCAGTAATTAGTCCAAAAATCACCAGAATCCTTGCCGGAATTCCGCCTGCCCACTTGGCTGTTTTAATTGCTATATAATGAAACAATCCTGTCTCTTTAGTTATATTTACGATTATCATCATACCCAGAAGCAGCCCGATGGTATTAAAATCAACAAATTCAAAAGCCTCTTCCTGGGTTATAATCTTAATTACAACTAATGCCATCGCACCACTCATTGCTGCAGTGGCTTTAGTTATTCTTTCCGACACTATCAATAAATACGTAATAATAAAAATCGCTACTGTTATAAATACACTCATTACTCGTCTCACCCTTCACTTCAAATTTTAATAAACATTAAAATGCACAAATCTATTATTTTTATGCAGGATTTTTTAAAATATTGTGGAATATATTGATAAAAATTATTTTTAAAGGAGGCTGTTGTTAATGAATAATGACAATCTAAGATCCTTCAATTTAAAGAAAATCGATCAGGAACTCTATAACAACACTCAACAGATTGTACTGGAGATCCTGGAAGACTTTTTATCAAAACCACAGTTTGAACATGTCTGTACCTGTGAAAAATGTCTTAAAGATATGGCTGCCTTTGCCCTAAATCGCTTACCCGCCAAATACATTCCCAACTCTGAGGGTGGATTGCATACCAAAATTTTGGAATTTGAGAATAGAGTTCATCTTGATGCGCACAAGATCATTGAAAAGGCAATTAAAGTTGTCTCCAAAAATCCACGTCATTCCTGATACTTCTTATTAATATACCTTCATGTAAGTGGCAGATACACTGTTAACATAGTCCCCTTACCTACCTTACTTTTGACACTGATCTGTCCTCCATGCGTTGTCGCGATCCACTGGCAGATAGATAATCCCAAGCCTGCTCCACCTTTACTTCTGGAACGGGCTTTGTCTACTCTATAGAACCTTTTAAAGATATGATTTTGATGTTCCTCAGGTATTCCAATACCATTATCAATTACATCTATTCTGACCATGTCTTTAATCTGTTTCATCCGAATAACTATCGTACCATTTTCCGGTGTATACTCAATCCCATTGTCCAACAGGTTTAATAACAGCTGAATTATTTGACTCTGATCCGCAAAAACGATAATCTTATCTTTCTTCACAACTGTATGAATTAGTATGTCCTTTTGATTAGCAACTAATTGCATCTCTTCAGCAACTGCTGTTATTACATCAACCAGATTGAATTCTTCTTTCTGCAGCTGATTTTGCCTTCGATCAGACCTTGCCAGTAATAATAACTGTCCGATTAACGAACTCATATGTTCAGTCTGCTTTTTGATCTCTTCCAAAGCCTTTCTGTATTCTTCAACTGTCCGGGTCTTACCCAGTGCTTCCTCAGCCTGTGCCCTGATTACAGATATGGGCGTTCGCAATTCATGAGATGCATCTGTGGTGAACTGTTTCTGTCGCTCAAAAGCACTCTCTAATCTATCAAGTAATCCATTCAAAGTATCTGTCAAACGACCTATCTCATCATCTATATATCTCCTCTCAATACGTCTAGACAGATTGGAATGACTTATTTTTTGGGTAATTGTTGCTATCGCATCTATTGGTTTTAACGCTTTTCGAGCCAGAATATATCCGCCCAGGCTGGCCAAAACCAGAGTGACAGGCACTCCTAAATAAAGGATGGTTAATAGATTCATTAAGGTTTGATCTTCACTTTTTAAAGATCGACTCAACCGAATCCAACCAATTACCTTTTCATCCTTCTTTCTCGGCATGGTAATTACCGCCCAATTATTCTCATTATATTGCAATACAGAATACTTTTGAACTGTTTTGATCTTGTCTGGCATTATCGAATCAGGTAAGTTTCTGAATTCCATCTTGCCATCTACATCGTAAAAAGCTACATAGACGCCTTTATCAGCCATGTGTTTGATAATACCATCGGTATATGTATCTTCTGGTTTTAACCGATCCTGCATATTTTCTTTAAGATTTGACTCAACGCTAATCTGTTGAGCTTCAATATAGAGAAAGTTTTCTACCTCTTCATATAATTTTTTCTTCATATTCAAATATAAGACCGAACTCAGTGCCACTAATACTATACAGAGGATAACAATATACCAGATAGTAAGAATCGTTTTTATGGCTAAAAATCTTTTCCATACACCCTTAACTATCATTATCCACCACCTTTAACCTATACCCTTTGCCCCGGACTGTCTCAATCAGCTTAACCTCAAAATCATCATCAATCTTTTTGCGCAAAAATCTTATATATACATCCACTATATTGGAACTATTAAATTCTCCATACTCCCAGACATGTTCTTCAATCTGACTTCTGGTCAATACATAACCTCGATTTCGCATCAGATATTCCAGTAAAATATATTCTTTTGAAGTCAGTGGTATTTTTCGTCCCGCCCTTGTCACCTGATATTTGGCCGTATCGACGATTAGATCTCCATTCTTCAAAATGTTATTCTCTTCTTTTATTTTTCGTCTTAACAGGGCTTTTATTCTGGCCAACAATTCTTCAAAAGCAAATGGTTTGGTCAGATAATCATCGGCACCTATATTTAAACCCTCAACTTTATCTTCAACCTTATCTTTGGCAGTTAACACTAATACCGGAACTTTATGACCAGCCTGCCTTAACTCGCTTAAGAGCTCCAAACCACTCTTTTTGGGCAGCATTAAATCAAGAATTACTACATCATACTCATTTACAAAGAGTAATTCTAATCCTGAATCTCCATCTGATGCAATATCAACGACGTAATATTCATCTGTCAGTTTTCTCTGAATAATCTCTGCCAGAGTAACTTCATCTTCTATAATTAGAATCCTCATCACTAACTTCCCTCCTGACAATCAAAATCTTCTTATATTTCTCATCAATTTGTTGACCAGATCGCCTTTTCTCTCTTCTTCAATCTCCTGTTTTTCTAAATATTCTTCCAATATATCGATGATAAAATCAGTCTCACTCACATCTTTTTCTTCCAGAAATGCTGCCAATCGCTCCCTTAATGATGTCGGTAAGTCCAGCTTTATCATTGCCTGACGTATACTATTTCTCATTACCATCAATTCTCCTTCCATAATAGAGCATATCATCGAAAAATTCTTTTCGATTATAACAAGGATTTATTAAAATTAGATTAAAAACCTCTTAATATTCACAAGATAAGTCATATTATACGATTAAGTTTTCAATATCTTTACATAAAAAGACCCTTCACCTTAATAGGCAAAGAGTCTGAGGGTACCTTTCCAGCTAACAATTAGTGTATTTTACTAATATTTAAACACATTTTTCAAAAAATAATATCAAATTCCCATCGATAATTCAGATACGATTTTTTGTAATATTTCCAGTGCCTCAGCTGGCAGTCTGTCAAATCCACCCCTCTCTAAATTACATGATTCAACAAACTCAATCCTATCCATCATCCCTTTGATTAATTGTTTCCTATATTTCTCATCATTCATTGCCGGAATATAACCTTCGATTTCCATAATCTCCAGCTCCGAAAAGTTACCCCATTTTACAAATTTATTCCTCTCCTCAATAATATTTTCCAATATTTTTAAAGTTAGCTGTGGAGGAATTTTTTTATCCATAAAGTATCCTGTATTCAAAATATAGCACTTCACTTCTCTTTTTTCAAACAGATCTCTAAATTTCCTATAGTCCTCAGCTAATGGATAAGTTCGAAATGGATTGGCATAGGGTTCTACCACTAAAGCATCGGGATCAACTCCTTCTGGCAGCCTTTCAGCAGAAGTCCGTTTGGTTGCCAGAGTTGCCCCCAACACTGAAGCAAGAATACTCCCCTGCACCTTAACCACAGGTGGTAGAGTAGGATCTTTCATCAGCCAAAAGATAGCATCAACTGGTTCGACAAACCTATCTACTCTACTAGGTGACCACAGCCTCGACTTAACAGCTCTGCCATTCCCGTTACGAATGTCCTCTGTTACCAGGACGATTTTCCCATCGATATCCTTAGTACATCCATTATTCTGTACAGTTAACAGGTATTTATTATCTTCTGAACTCGCGGGATAATCCTGAGTCTTATCAAAATATGCAGGTTCTAAGGCTACAGAAGAGCCATCTTCCATGGAGATAATAAATGCATCATCGTGCAGGACAGTTATATCATATCGCCCATCATGTTTGGCATGGGTAATTGTAGACTTTCCGGAACCTGACAGACCAAATACCGCAGCTACATACTTTTCCCCTTCAGATAGGTTGTAGCGTTTCAAACCGCCATGACAGCAAACATATCCATTTCGATTGGCGATACCCCAGGCCAGGGTCAATGTTCCCTTCTTATGTTCCCCAAAATACCGCATCCCCAGAAGTGCCGCACAATTGTGTTCCGGATCAAAAAAACTTAAACCTAATGGATGGTCAGGATGTCTCCAGTCGGGGTCAGAAAAGATATAAATGTCACCTTCCTTTTCCAACATCTTCGACATCCCATACAAAGAGTCAAACTCTTCAGTGATATATTGAAAGTTCAGTAACCAGGAATAGAGAATATTCTCTTCCCCCTCCGGGATTAGCAGATGAGCTCTAACCATAAAATCTTTATCAAGACCAATATAAGCGGCTGCGTGATACAACTTTCGATAACAGGTATTATAGATCGCTTCCCGAATTTTAGCTGCATATTCCTCCCTGTCTACCCCTGGTTCCCCCAGTATTCTTCTGGCAGCAGCTGCCCTTCCCTTAACAGCACCATCATTGAACAGAAGAACTTTAGTACCGGCCTCTAATCCCAGTTCTTCTGGTCGATAGACTAACATATCTGTAACAATGGTTCCCGCTGAATTCACAGCCAGCTGATACGCCTCTTGTGGCACTGCCACTGGTATCACATTATTTTGATAAAATGCTGACTCAATAGTTACTCTGATCTGAGAAAAAATCGGATTGTGCCATCCAATCTCCTGTACAGCATAATTTGCCTTGCTCCCCATCTTCAAGAATCCCCTTTCTAGTTATAATAATCTGCTACACTTTTTAGCAACATTACCCAGATACAGTATATCCTTATTGTATTAAACATAACTTTATTCTGTGATTATCGCTATTAATATAACTTTTTTGAGGTCTTCATTGATATTTGAGTAACATATTTGGGGATAAAATTCTATTTTTATATTTTCATAGAAGATACCGACTAATGATAATAAACAATTTCAATTTAATAAACCCGACCGCTAAGCGATCGGGTTCTTACTCACTATTTCCGCAAAATCACTCTAAACTCTCCGGGCTGGAAATCTTCATCAATTACCTCTAAAGCTGAACTAATCAGCACCTCACCTGTTTCTGTTACATCCTTCCCCACACAATAATCCAGATTCACCAGACAGACTAATTCCTTCTCTTTATCCCGATAACCAAATCTAATCACATCTGACTCTATCTCTCCATCCAGATAAAAAGCATTCCGCTCATTGAGCAGACTCCAGTACTCTTTCCGCAAACTCTGAGCCCGTCGCAGCAGAGTTAACATCTCTTTTGATCCCTCATTCAACCAGTGCATCTGATAACGATCAAAAAATGCCAGTCGCCCATAATACAGATCACTCTCCCCCAGCATATATCGACCTTCTTCAGTATTATCCAGACCGAGATTCATTGGTTGACGCTCATACAGATCAAAACCATTGCTGATAAAGGGGATACTATTAGGTAGAAAATAATTCATCACGCCAACCAGACGACAGAACACTCTACCGCCATCCCGTGAAGCAGCACGTGGAGTGTCAGGAGTCTCTGCACAGGCAAAAGATGGGATACTCAGAGTTGGTAACTCTCTGAGTAACTTTTCCAGATTCTCCACATCCAGACGACCTTCACTGGACCAGGATTCTCCAATAATGCTATGATACCCTTTTTTACTGGCGATCTCATGGTTGGAGTTCTGCAAATCTTCAGAGATAAATTTAAAATCTGGATCAAACTCCAGAACTCTGGAGATGATCATTCTCTCTAGGTCTTCGGGAAGAGCATGGGCCATATCAATTCTTGCTCCATCTATCCCAAAATTCTCTTGATAATGTCTGATGATTCCGGACAGATACTTCCATAAATCCTGATTAGGAACCTTACCCCGATACCAGTTAGTCTTGATGGAATCAAAGAACAGAAATGGAGGAGTGGTGTCATCAAAGAAACCTTCTCTAACTAGTGGTTCATCCAGATATAATCGCAGAAATGTTATATCATCCCAACTGGGTTGCGGATCATTAATCCAGTCAGCATAAGCCGGTGCAGTTGTTAATCCATAACTTTCTTCTATAAGGTCGAGAATATTTTCCTCTTCATCCCGGAACTTAGCAGCCAAGCTATCCCAGAGATGAAGATCTAATTTGTTAGGAGCATAACTAAACATCTTAATATACTCCAAAGTTTCAGGTAAATAGTAGATCTTATGCAATCTCTCCGGAGTAGCTGCAACATGCACACCCAGACAGTCATATTCGGGAACCTGATAATTGGGTAGTTGATCCTTTTTAATCCAGTAAAACCACTCCGGATGATCTTTGAGCAGATCATTATCTCTGGAGGCAGTTCTCAGTGGGAAATCAAAAATAACCCTGATACCCAGAAGATGACAGGCTTCAATAAATGCCTTGAATTCCACCTCCATTGGGAATATTTCTCCGGGAAGATCTAACAGAGGATCATGCAAATCATCATTCAGCTGATAAAAATTCTTGATAGCATAAAAAGAACCTAACTCACCTTTACCATACACATCTCCGGTCTTTAGGATTGGAAGTAAATATAAGATATCAATTCCCAATCTCTTAATATGAGGTAACAATAATAATGTTTTTAAAAATGTACCTAACTCACTTACTTCTTCACCCCGCGCAACAATAGCTCGATCTCCATTGTGATCCCAACTACTGGCCGTTCGTACATCCAGACAGTAGATACTACCATTAGCTAACCAGTTTTCATCTCTGTTGGCAAAAGATAAAGGTAACAGATAATCTTTAACTTCCGAACTAACCCTGGAATATAAATAATCCTGTACAAAATCTGTATAATATTCCACTGGATTAATGCAGATAACTCCCTCTTCTTCTCTCCGATAATCCCAGACTCCTGGTATCAGATATTCTTCTCCTAATGCATTCCCGGACAGTCTCCTTAATCTGTGCAATAGCAGATCCAAATTAGTACACGAACTCCCCATAAACCTACCTCCCATTTATCAACCCGTATCTCACGGTATAATTAAAATATCAATCTTATCAATTGTGCCAACGTTTGCACAATTATCAAAAGTTAAAAAGGAGCCTGAAACACTCCTTTTTCCTTATGTAACACCATACCAATTACATTATATACCACAAAAAAGGCATTGGCAACCCTCAAATAATTCAATTCATTCAGACAAATAGTGCTCTGTTCGCATGATATACAATGCCAAAAAAGTATGGGCTGCTATCGCCAGTAAAAAGGTATATAAATAATTCCAATTATAATTCCGCCACATGCCCAGGGCAACAAATCCAATCTGCATTACCACCGATCCGACAGCAAATAATAACACATAGGCTACTTTTGAGATAGCCGAATCATTCTTAGGAAAGTAATTGCCAAAGATGACTGTTGGAAAAAACCAGCCAATTATTGGTAATAATCCGATCCCATAAAACTGAATAGAACCAACTGTAGTCCAATATTTTAGAACAGATGAAAATACCAAAAAAATACCTATAGCCAGAAGTATTCCACCGACTAAACCATAGACAAACAATTCTTTAATCCGTTCGAACGGTACAACTATTAGCATAGCTATGAGTAAAACTATATCTAATCCCATCCATAGAACTAATTGCATTCTCCCACCTCCATATCAGTTAATCCTATTTTGTGATAACTGGAGGTTAAATATGCTAGGTTAATTCCGATTTACTTCAATCTTTTCTCTTTAATCTCTTTAATTCTGTGGAACATCTTTGCTTCAACATAGGGAGGAACCAAACCTCGAATGCAGCCACCAAAAAGAGCTGCTTCTTTGACAAGACTGGAACTTAAAAAAGCATGTTCATTACTACTCATTAGAATCAAAGTCTCAATCTCGGGAGCCATCTTCTTATTAATAGATGCTTTTTGGAACTCACCTTCAAAATCAGAAACCGCCCGTATTCCCCGAATTATTACTTTGGCCTTTTTTTGCTTTACATAATCAATTAATAATCCTTCAAATGCATCTACTGATACATTAGAAAAATCTTTAACAGCTTCTTCTAGCATTTTCACCCTTTCCTCCATAGAAAACAATGGTTCTTTAAATGGATTACAAAATACAGCAACAATCACATTTTCAAAAATCTTACTACTTCGCTCAATAATATCCAAATGTCCATTGGTTATGGGGTCAAAACTCCCCGCATAAATTGCAACCTGTTCTGTCATATCTAGTTCCCCTCTCTCTTAATTCCAAAAAATGTTAGATTACTCTCGCCATAAGTCTTGGTCTTCAATAGTTCAAATAATTCGCATGCTGTAGATAACAGTTGGATATTATGTTCACAAACTAATACTCCTTCTGAAGACAGCAAATTATGTTCAAATATCAACTCCAATGTCCTGTGATACAACTCTTCTTCAGCATAAGGTGGGTCTATATAGATTAGGTTAAAACTATTCGCTAATCTGGGTAACACCCGCAGCACATCTCCGGCGATGACCTCAGCCCTGTCTATAAATCCAGTCATCCTTAGATTTTCTTTGATAATTCTTACATGATTTGAATCCTCTTCGACAAAAGTCACTCTCTTAACTCCACGACTTATAGCTTCAATACCAATACCACCAAATCCTGCAAATAAATCCAAAAACTCCGCTTCTGGGAGATAATTCATTATAATATTGAACAGAGCTTCTTTAACCCTATCGCTTGTAGGCCTGGCCTTTTGACCTTTACCACTCTTTAATTTACGACCTTTGGCCTCACCAGATATTACCCGCATCTAAAAACCCTCCTTAAAGTCCATAGAGAACTATGTCAGCACATCATTTAGAAATGTCAGTAAAAAGCCCATTCTTAATGCATACTTTTCAAATAACGTGTTAAACTATAGGCAGTAAGAAATCGTTGAAGTAGTTGAAGTCCTCCCCATTAACTCTTCCTCCGATTTCTCCTCTCCCTTAGAAATTGGTGATCGCGGATCGCCAATTTCTATTATTTTTCCATATATTATTATTCTTCAGCAAAAAAGCTTCCTTTGAATCGCATTCTGAGGATTTTTTGCAACAATTGTGAACCAATCAATTCAGGTGTCTGTTTGAGCATCTCCTGTACTTCTTCCCGCACTACCTCTAATACTTCCCAATCTCGAATCAAATTAGCAATTTTAAATTCGGGAAGTCCATGCTGTCTGGTTCCAAAAAACTCTCCAGGACCTCTAATTGCCAGATCTTCTTCGGCAATCTTAAATCCATCATTAGTCTCAACCATGACTTCCAAACGTCTTTCACCCTCGGGTGTAGTCGCATCTCCAATAAGAATACAATAAGATTGAGCTTGTCCACGTCCAACCCGTCCCCGTAATTGGTGGAGTTGAGCCAATCCGAACCTCTGAGCATCCTCAATAATCATAATGCTAGCATTGGGCACATCTACCCCAACCTCAATTACTGTAGTCGCGACCAGAATATCAATTTTTCCATCCCGAAAATTTCGCATCAGTTGATCCCGTTCATCCCGGGGAGTCTGACCAGTCAATAGAGCCACCTGATACTCATAAAAAACCTCTTCAGTCAGATATTCAGCCATTTGAGTCGCTGACTCTACATCTATAACTTCTGATTCTTCGATCAGTGGGCAGACCACATAGGCCTGTTTACCCTGATCTAACTGTTCTTTGACAAAAGAGTAAATCTTATCTCTGGTCTCAGATCCCCGCCAGGCAGTAATAATAGGTTTTCTCCCGGGAGGTAGCTGATCAATAACCGACAGATCTAGATCACCATAGATGGTCAGAGCCATCGATCGGGGAATTGGAGTAGCAGTCATAACCAATACATGCGGATGTAACCCTTTCTTTCTTAACAATTCCCGCTGTTCCACTCCAAAACGGTGCTGTTCATCAATAACGACAACACCTAATTTGTCAAATTGAACTTCTTCCTGAATCAGAGCATGTGTCCCAATGACCAGATGGATCTCTCCCGATTGCAAAGCCAACAACTTCTCTTCTCTACTTTTCTTCTTCATACTCCCTGTCAAGAGTTCTACTCTGAGATCTAAAGTTTCAAACCAATTTTTTATCGACAAATAATGCTGTTCAGCCAATATCTCTGTGGGAGCCATTAGTGCTCCTTGCAGACCATTCTCTATTCCCTTGATCAAAGTCATGGCGGCTACCACAGTCTTACCTGAACCTACATCACCCTGGAGTAACCGATACATAGGTTTCTTCTTCTCCATATCCTGACTAATCTCATGCCAGACACGGCTTTGAGCTTCTGTCAGTTTATAGGGCAAAAAATTTAAAAAAGCTTGCAGTATTTCCCGATCATCCCGACAGAGATAACCAGATGCTTCAAATCTGACTGTATTCCTTTTGACTAGTATTCCCAGCTGTAATAAAAAGAAATCTTCAAAGATTAATCTCCGTTTTGCTTCATCCAATAAAGCTCTATTCTCTGGAAAATGAATGGCTCTTAAAGTGGCATCTATACCCAAAAGTCCAAACTTTCTACGAAAAACCTCCGGAATCAATTCAGGCATCTGATACAAATATTCATCTAAAGCATTTTTAGTCATCTCTCTGACGACTTTCTGACTCAAACCCTCAGTTAGAGGATAAATGGGAACAATTCTCCGAGTATGCACATATTCATCAGATTCCAGATTCTCATAAATTGGGTTGTTTAACTCAATCTTTCGATATCGGTTATAATTCTTCTGATTCATTTTACCGCTAAAAATCACCTTATCACCATTCTTAAACTGATTTTTGATGTAAGGTTGATTAAACCAAACCCCAAAAGCCAGTCCAGAATCATCGTGAATTCCAACTTTGACGATCTTCATCCCCCGTCTGGGACTGTTCTCCTGAATCGAGACAACTTGACCCTCAATAGTAACTTCTCCTTCAATGTTCTTGACTTCTGCAATGGGTAGAACTTCTGAACGATCTGAGTACTCTCTGGGTAGATAATATAACATATCCATAACATTCGTCACATTCAGCCGTTCCATGATTTTCGCCCTTTTGGGACCTATACCTTTGATATATTGAACAGACTTATCTAATACCCGTAAATTATCTAATAACTGTTGATCCAGAGATTTCTTTTCTGGAATATCTTGGTTCTCTGAAGATTCAACCTGGGACAAATTATCCCCGGATTTATTTGCATTGTTATCGTCATTTGACTCCTCAATGCTTCCCATTCCTGCAGCCTCTTTATCCAACAATTGAATTAGAGGAATAGCCTGCCTAATGCACTCCTGACGTTCATCTGGACCTATAGTTCTATAGGTCCTAAATAACTGTTTTAAATCATCAACAGCCTTTAATACATCTGTTGGATCAATAATTTCCGCACCTGTCTGAACTTTGATCTGAAGTTGATCTAAATGGCTTAAGATATATTTATCAAAACCACCAAAGACTGAGGTGTTCAAAAAGCCTGATTTAACCTCAGCTTTGAAGGGGCGTTTTAACTTTTCAATTATCTCTTTTAACATACTTAACTCCCCTTTCTCAAACCTATTCAATCTAATTCAGCAATAATCACAAAAAAGACATATGTCAGTGTTATGGTATCCCTTGACATATGTCTTTCATTATTATGATGTCTTTTTATGAAAGATCACTGCTAAAACTCCTGGACCTATATGTGTCCCAATCAGGGGTCCTACTTGAGTAATTATAATATCTCTAATGCCATATTCAGCTTTAATCCGTTCAGCCAGGTTATCAGCTTCTTGATGATTATCTGTGTGCAAAACAGCAAGATTAATCTTATCTTTGCCACCAAATTGCTTAATAGCCTTTTGAACTAATTCCATTAAACGTTGAAAAACTCGCTTTTTACCTCTGATCTTCTCAAAAGGAGCAACTATACCATCTTCTATAGTTAATAAAGGTATGATATTTAATAGCCCGCCTAAAAAGGCTGTAGCTTTACCAATACGACCACCTTTAACCAGATAATCCAGACTGGGAACCGATAAATATACTTTAACAGTATCTTTCACCTCTTGTATCCGTGCCAACACCTCATCAATCTCCGCCCCTTCCTCAATAGCCTTAGCCGCCTCAATTACCTGAAATCCATAACCCAGAGCAGCATTCCTGGAATCAATACAGATAACCTGAGCATTATCAACCTCTAAGGAAGCTAAACGCGCAGAATTGAAGGTTCCGCTTAATGGTGAAGATAGATGAATTGAAAGAATTATATCTGCTTCTTTCGCCAGTTTTTCATATGCTTCTTTAAATTCGATAGGTGTAATCTGAGAAGTTGTCGGAAATCCGCCGAACTCCTTCAATTTGGGATAAAATAGATCAGTGTTTATGTCTATCCCATCCCGAAACATCTCATCTCCAAAATAGATCGGAAAAGGTAAAACAGTAATATTATAGCGTTCGAGAATCTCCCGGGGAATATCTGTTGCACTATCTACTACTATCTTAATCTTAGCCATTCATACACCTCCATATTTACTATTCAACAGAGAAGATATAATCATATAGCGGTTGGCCTCCATAATATAACTCAATATCTAAATCTGCAAATTTATCTTCTAAAAGAGCTTTTAACTCTTCTGCCTGCTCCTCACTAATGTCGGAACCATAATATACTGTGATTAAATAATCATCTTCAGTAATCATTTTAGATAAAAGCTCATGCGCAGTATTCTGACTATCCCTACCTACTACCTGAATATCTCCATCATATAATCCTAAACAATTTCCAGATTTAATCTCCATTCCATTAACCCGGGAATCCCGAACTGCATGAGTAATCTCTCCCGTCTTCACCTCATCTAAACCATGAATCATAATCTCTGCATTATCATTAAAATTAACCTCGGGATTAAGCTTCATCAATGAACCAATTCCCTGCGGAATGGAACGGCTGGGTATAACTATTATCTCCTTCTTGCTGATATTCTTAACCTGTTCAGCAGCAAAAATTATATTTTTATTATTGGGTAATATTATCACATGTTCAGAGTTAATCTTCTCTACAGCTTCGACCAGATCCTGGGTACTGGGGTTCATGGACTGTCCCCCCCGAACTACCTGATCCACACCTAAACTTTCAAAAATCTCTGCCAGACCTTCGCCAGCAGCAACAGATACTATTCCAAAAGGCTTCTTCGGTGTGACAATAACAGATTCTCTAGCCATCTTCTCTTCACGCTGTTGAGTCTGTTCTACCATATTCTCAATCTTTATCTTAATTAATGAACCATGAGTCAAAGCGTAATCAAGAACCAAACCTGGATTATTGGTATGCACATGAACTTTAACCAAATCTTTACTCCCTACCACTAATAAGGAATCTCCAAACCCTTCTAAATGTTCTCTTATTTTATCAATTGGGGCATTCTCTCCGACAATCATAAATTCAGTACAGTATTGAAATTCAATATTCTCATGCGAGATACCCTCTGGTTGCGCTCTCTGAATATCTTCAGATTTCTTATTCTCGATAACTTTTAGATCAGATTCTACCGGTTGGCCTTTCAGCACCCGTAAAATCCCTTCTAACAGAAACAGATATCCTTGTCCACCAGCATCAACAACATTAGCTTCCTTCAAAACCGGAAGCAGCTCAGGAGTCTTCTTTAAAGCGATCTCCCCTTCTTTGATAGCTGTTTCCAATACTTGAATAACATCCTCAGAGGTCTTAGCTTTCTCAACTGCTCCAACTCCAACATATCGGGCAACAGTCAAAATAGTTCCCTCAACTGGTTTCATAACAGCTTTGTAGGCCATATCGGAGGCAGATTTTAAAGCATTAGCCAGATCACTGGCTGTCATAATCCTTTTTCCACGCAGTCCTTTAGCAATCCCACGGAATAATTGGGATAAAATAACCCCAGAATTGCCTCTGGCTCCCATCAAAGCACCTTCCTGTAAAGCATCAGCAATATCGCTGACATAATCAGATTCAGTACTCTGAACCTCCTTGGCTGCATTTAAGACAGTCAAATACATATTGGTTCCAGTGTCCCCATCTGGCACGGGGAATACATTTAGAGAATCAACGTAATCTTTATGTTCATTTAACCAGCAAGTTGCGGCTAAAATCATTTTCTTAAATTCCCTGGAACCTAATTGCTTGATCGTCTGTTTTGAAGTATTAGTATGTAGCACCTATCCTCACTCCCTGAACATTAATATTTACTTTAGAAGGTCTTACTCCTGTCATCTTCTCTACAGTATAACTAACTTTATCAATAACATTGTTAGCAACTTCAGTAATGTTGATACCGTACTCAACAATGATGAACAGTTCAATAATTACTTCCTCCTCTTCGATCTTAACTGCAACTCCTTTGCTCAAACTCTCACGCCCAAGAAGTTCTGCTAGACCGTCTTGTAATTTTTGCGAAGCCATTCCGACCAGGCCATAGCATTCCATGGCTGCAAGCCCTGATACTATAGCTATTACTTCGCGGGAAATGCTAATTTTACCAAAACTATTGCTAAACTCTTGCCCCATTATATACCCTCCTTAAGCTTATAATCTACTTTTAAAATATTCATATTTAGCGAAAATTATTATTAACTGTTCTGAACATTATTGCTCCCCTAAGACTTATTCAACATTTTTTTCTTAAAATCCTGCTTTGTATTCAATAAAATACGAATTTCCCTTGCATGCCGCTACTGTTTGTGTTAAAATTATAGAAGTGAGTGCACGCGAGAATCGCGTTTGGCATCTTATAGTTGATGTAGTTATCAAAGGAGGTGTGATACATGGCACGCGTATGTGATATTTGTGGAAAAGGTGGCATTAAAGCCAGATCCATCGTTAGACGTGGTAAAGCCAAAAGAAAAGGCGGGGTTGGTCGTAAAGTAACTGGAATAACCTTGCGTACTCAAAAACCAAACCTGAAACAAGTTAAAGCTCTCGTCGATGGAAGTCCTAAACGGATTAAAGTTTGTACAAACTGTCTGAAATCCGGCCGGGTTGAGAGAGCCATATAATATAACCTGAAGACAAAATCGCCCACTAAAAGGGCGGTTTTTGTTTTCACATATTTAGTTTTCATAAAAACCTTCGCATCAAAATCGGTTTCGGCAGAAAATAATCAGCCAATATTCCACCTTTATAAGTTCTGATCTCCAGCGAATTGGCAGTAACCATTTCAAAATCATGTTTCAGATAGAAATTAACTGCCCAATAGGCTTCCTGATGCGCAAAAAGCAGCAGCTCTTTATAACCATCCCCTCGCAGGTCTGTAACAAATTCTTCCAACGCCATACTACCAAGTCGCATTCGGTGATAGTCATTATGCAGATAAAAGGCGGCCAGATAGACCACTTCTGAGTCTAAAGATTCCGCCCCGAAAAAACCTAAAGGTTCACCCTTGTTCACGATCAACCAGATCTCATAGTTTATCGGAAACTTCCTCCAGACACGAAACTTTTGAATCTGTCTTTCAAAAGCACCTGGAATCAAATCTTTATATAATGGGAGTATAGATTCTACTACCTCAGCAAGAAAATCCAAATCATCATCCACAGCTTTAACAAATTGCATTTTTCGCATCTCGCCACCCCTTCCTGCCTACAACACATTCGTCAAAACTCTTACTTTTCCTGCAAAACAGAAGGGATTTTCTATAATTTTTTACTCTAGTGAATTAGGCTCCAAAATGGTTATCTGTCTAATTCCTACTTTGAACTTTTCTAATCTGGTATACTCTTCATCCTGTGCTACCTGCCTCTTATCCGCAACTATAGCAACAACAGATGTAGGTTTGAGCACCACTAATAGATTATGCAAGAATTTGCCCAGATTATCGTCATTCCCATTAGACCATTGTACAATATTACCATATGGTACATCGGTAATAACTAAATCGACCTTTTCGTCAATATCATCAATAGTTAATGCATCCGCCCGAAAGCACCTTACATCTATCTGTTTCCGACGTCTTCCGATCATGTTCTTTAATCTATTGCCACTCTCTAAAGCTGCTTTATGTGATTCTTTATGAAATTCCTCAATATAACCTTTGATCTGATTAATACGCTGTTCTAATCCTTCCAGAGTTAATAAAGATAAGTTACTTTTTGCTAATTTCAACATATCTTCATCTATATCTGATACCATAATTCTGGAAAAATCCTTCTCATGTAAGAAAGCTAAGATAGTAAGCAGATACGCTCCTCCACAACACGGATCATATACACTAAAAGGAGTCTTAACACCCTTATCCTGTAGATGTTTTTTACACCGCAAATAAATCTCACTACCTAATCTAACTGGAAAAGATGTAGCACCACTTTGATTATACAGAACCCGACCGCTGGCAAAATCTTCATAATTCTTAGCCTCTGTCTCATAAATATACTTCATCAAATCACCTTTCTTTTATAGGTCAATTCCCTAATTATTTTTTAGTATTCAACATTCTTTCAAAAATATCCTGTCACAACTCAATAAAACTAACAAATAACTAACTCTCCCCTGTGAACAAATTGGCCAATCGACCGCTCTCTTTTCTCCAGGTGTTTTGTTTAACAATGATAGAATATAACTGCTTTTTTGTTGAATCTTCTCGATATATCATAATCAAGGAGGAGATTTGATCAAACAACAGAAATACTAGATTACCCTTTCCCCATGAGTATATATATTCATCCTTCTCCCTCTGGCAAAACCGATCAAAGTAACCCCTAACCGATAAGCTAACTGAATCGCCATATCTGTTGGAGCAGAACGGGATACCAATATTGGAATTTGTCTCCTTACGGTTTTGAGTAACATCTCAGCAGAAATTCGACCAGTCGTTACCAGAATCTTATCATCTGCTGTCAAATCATTTAAAACCAGATGGCCAACCAATTTATCTACAGCATTATGTCTACCGATATCTTCCCGAAAGATTAAAAACTCTCCTTGACAGTCCCCCAGCAGGGTATTATGTACCCCACCAGTCTCTTTAAATAGCTTCGAAAGATTATTTAACTCTGATGAAAGTTGAAGTATCCGCTGATGAATTACCTGAACTTCTGAACGAACTTTGACTAATCCTGTTCCATAGAGATCTGTATAGACTGTACTCCTACCACAGCCACTGGTGATAATTCGATGAGGCAGTTCCCCCATTCCTTTGGTCATCTCTGATAGTTCTACTGTTACCGCATCCTCAACCAAAGTTATCTGCAAAATTTGAGATTTATCTTCAATGAATCCTTCGGAATAGAGATAACCTGCTGCCAATTCATCCAAGTAGTGGGGACTACACGCCAGGGTAACCACTTCTTCATCATTGACTATAATCTTTAAAGGAAATTCCTTAACTACCTGATCTTCTTCTTCTTTAAAAGTATCATCAGCTAAGCGAATAATCTTAAACTCAGTAGTTAAATCCATCACCATCACCTCCAAAACCTTTATTCAATATTGTAAACATATGACAATATTCTAGTCATCATCGTACTCGCATGTTGAAAACCAGAACATTTTATAATTTTTCATCCTATCGCCTTTTCATCAATCAGACTCTATATCAAAGAACCCTCACCAAAATCAATGAGGGTTAAAGGTTGCATGAAAAATTCACATATTAACTTTTTCCAACTTAACCGCAGATACTTTCAACTCAGGAATCTTGGCAATCACATCTAATACGGGGTTAGTCAACCTATTAGCAGGACTCTCGGCATAGTGGAATGGCATGAAAAGTTGCCCTTCCTGAACTCGCTCGCCTACTCGTGCATAGGTTTCAACTTCACCCCGGCGAGAAGTAACTCTAACGCGCTCACCATCTTCGATGCCTAAACGTTTTGCATCTGCTAAATTAATCTCAACATACGCATCTGGCTCATATTGGTCAATGGCTGGTGAACGTCTTGACATCGTTCCTGTATGGAAATGATATAACATCCGACCTGTCATTAACAGATAACTATATTCAGAATCAGGCTCCTCAGCAGGTGGAATATAACTTACAGTGTGAAACTTACCCTTACCGTGAGTGAACTGGCCCTGATGCAAAAACTTAGTCCCTTGATGCTCTCTAGAAGAACAAGGCCACTGCAAACCTGTACCCTCTAATCGATCAAAATGAATACCACCATAAATCGGTGTTAGTTCTGCAATCTCTTCCATGATCTCTGCCGCTGAGTCATAACTCATCGCGTAATCCATACGTTGTGCTAGATCACAGATAATCTCCCAATCATATCTCGACTGACCAGGAGCATCAATAGCTTTTCTTACCCGTTGAATCCGCCGCTCAGTATTGGTAAATGTTCCATTTTTCTCTGCGAAACTAGCCGCAGGAAGCACTACATCAGCATATTGAGCAGTTTCAGTCAAAAAGATGTCCTGTACCACCAACAAATCAAGGCTCTCTAGAGCCGCAATAACGTGATTCTGGTCTGGATCTGAAAGAACTGGATTCTCACCCATGATATATAATCCTTTTATATCTTTACCTGCTGCATTTAAAATCTCTACAACAGTTAAACCAATATCATCTGATAATTGTGTACCCCAGGCTTTTTCAAACTTTGCTTTGTTCTCTGGTAGATTTACTGCTTGATAACCGGGATAGACGTTGGGAAGTGCACCTAAGTCACAGGCTCCCTGCACGTTATTTTGACCACGTAATGGGTTAACCCCTGTACTCTCTCGACCTAAATTTCCGGTTAGCATAGCCAGATTAGCCAGAGATAATACATTATCAGTACCAGTCTTATGCTGGGTAATCCCCATGGCATAATAGATAGATCCCTTATTCGCAGAAGCAAAAAGACGAGCAGCTCGGATAATATCTTTAGCAGGTACTCTTGTTATCGCTGACACTTTTTCTGGATTGTACCCAGCAACTATACTTTCCAATAATTCAAAATTAACTGTTCTCTCTTCAACAAAAGTCTGATCGTATAAACCTTCTTGAATGATCACATGCATCAAACCATTAACCAAAGCTACGTCAGTTCCGGGCTGCTGGTAGATCGCCACATCAGCCAGACCTGTCAGCTCAATCTCCCGGGGATCGGCTACAATCAATTTCGCACCTTTCTTCAAAGCCCGTTTGATCTTACTGCCGATAACCGGGTGATTCTCCGTTGGGTTAGAACCAATGACAAATATAACGTCAGATTCTTCTACTTCACCAATAGAATTAGTCATTGCCCCAGAACCAAATGCTCTAGCGAGACCCGCTACAGTAGAGGCATGGCATAGTCGAGCACAGTGATCCACACTATTGGTCCCGACAACTGCACGGATAAACTTTTGCATTACATAATTCTCTTCATTAGTACACTTAGCTGAACTAAAACCGGCAATCGCCTTACTTCCATAGATCTCCTTAATCTGGATTAATTTCTGAGCTACATAATCCAGGGCCTCATCCCAGGAAACTTCCTCAAACTGACCATTACGTTTGATCAATGGGGTAGTCAACCGATCTTCATGATTTACATATCCGTAACCAAAGCGACCTTTAACACAGGTTTCACCTACAGGATTGGGAGAACCAACTTGATAGACAGAACCTACCTTAATAACTTTGTTATCTTTGACATGCAATTCCAACTGACAACCTACACCACAATATGGACAGGTAGTCACAATTTTCTGAAATTCATAATCTCGACCCTTACCTTTAGATGGTTTGTAAGTTAAAGCACCTGTTGGACACATCTCCACACACTGACCACAGAAGACACAGGTAGAATTATCACCATCCAATCCTTCCTCAAATGGTGTTCCAACTATGGAGTCAAATCCCCGGTGAACAAAATCTATAGCATATGAACACTGAATCTCATGGTCTACTCTGACACACCTTCCACACAGGATACATTTATCAGGGTCTACCTCAAGGAATGGATTATCTGCTCGAATGGAAAATCTGGACTCGCGTTTGCTACCAAAACTGGACTCCCGTAAATCATATTGATATGCCAGGTCCTGAACTTTACAATCACCGTTAGCTTCACAGGTCATACAATCAAGAGGATGATCTGAAAGAATCAGATCCAGGATAGTTTTTCTCCCTCCAATAACCCGCTTACTATCAGTCAATATTTCCATTCCATCCCTTGCAGGAGTGGTACAGGACGCAACCAGTCTGTTATCACACTCTACAACACACATTCGACAGGCTCCTGCAATACTTAAAGCAGGGTGGTGACATAATGTTGGTATCTCTATCCCGTTAGCCCGGGCGATGTCAAGTATGGTCTGGCCCGGTTGGGCTTCATATTGGCGGTGATTTATGTTAATTAACATTCTTATAAACCCCTTTCCTTTAGGATATAGCATCTACAGGACATGTAGTAACACAAACTCCGCAGACTGTACATTTGTCTGAATTAATCTTATATGGCTGCTTCTTCTCACCTTTTATCGCCTCTACAGGACATTTCTTCGCACACAAACCACAACCAACACATTTCTCCGGATCAATAGTGTAACTTCCAACCAGAGCTTTACAGTGACGGGCAGGGCAATTTTTCTCATTAATATGGGTCTCATATTCATCTCTAAAGAACTGTAAAGTGCTCAAAACTGGATTAGGTGCGGTCTGACCTAATCCACATAAGGAAGTCTCTTTGATAGTATTACCCAGAGAAATTAATCTGTCAATATCTCCAGACTGACCTTCGCCTATAGTAATCCTTTCCAAAATTTCTAACATCCGCTTAGTGCCAATTCTACAGGGAATGCATTTACCACAGGACTCATCCTGGGTAAAATCTAAAAAATACCTGGCCACATCCACCATACAACTTCGATCATCCATAACAATAAGTCCACCAGAACCGACAATAGCTCCGATCTTCTTCAATGATTCATAATCTATCGGAAGATCTAAATATTCCGGAGGAATTGTTCCGCCAGAAGGCCCACCTGTCTGCGCTGCCTTAAACTCACGACCACCAGGAATTCCCCCCGCAATATCAAAAATAATCTCCCGTAACGTCGTTCCCATCGGTACTTCGATCAACCCGGTCTGGTTCACATCGCCGGCAATAGCAAAAACCTTAGTTCCTTTACTGGTTTCAGTTCCAATACTATTAAACCATGAGCTTCCCTGTAAAATAATTGGTACAATATTCGCATAAGTCTCTACATTATTAATTAAAGTAGGCTTACCCCATAATCCTGAATTGGCTGGAAAAGGTGGCTTTGGTCTGGGTTGACCTCTCTCCCCTTCAATCGAAGCAATCAATGCTGTCTCTTCCCCACAAACAAAAGCCCCTGCTCCTACCCGAATCTCCAGATCAAACTTAAATCCCGTATTAAAGATATCCTCACCCAGATATCCAGCTAATCTGGCATCCTCAATAGCTAAACTTAAATTCTTCACAGCCAGTGGGTACTCTGCTCTAACATACACATAACCCTGACCTGCACCTACAGAATAACCAGCGATAGTCATCGCTTCAATAATACTATGAGGATCTCCCTCAAGAATACTTCTGTCCATAAACGCTCCTGGGTCACCCTCATCAGCATTGCAGACCACATACTTCTGATCTCCAACAGCTTTTCTAGTAAATTCCCATTTCAAACCAGTAGGAAAACCCGCACCACCCCGTCCCCTTAATTGTGAGGTTTTGATCTCCTCTATAACCTGCTCCTGACTCATCTCTGTCAGAACTTTATGCAAAGCTTTATATCCATCTTTAGCAATATAATCATTAATACTATTGGGATCAAGTAAACCAGTGTTCCTGAGAGCAATTCTCATTTGACCTTTCATAAAATCAATCTGAGTATAATCCTCAATAGGGTGATGATGACTATCTTCTGTCAATAATGAACTAACTACTTCTCCCTTCATTAAATGTTCTTCAACGATTATCTCCACATCTGAAACCTGCAATCGACCATAAAAAGTCTTTTCTGGCATGATAATCATTGTGGGTCCAAGACTGCAGGGGCCAAGGCAGCCAGTTTTTTTAATAACTTCCTTTACTGGGTATTCTTTCTCTAGATCGTGTTGTTTTAATAGTTCAACTAATCTCGCTTCTATATCTTCAGCCCCTGATGATAAACAACCTGTACCTGTACAGATTAATATCTCTTTATTTGCCATCAGTATCTCCCCTCAATAGTTATTTCATTAATCAGACCTAATTGGTACAAAATTTCTGATATATCGGATTAGTATTTATCCAAAATATCGGGAATCTTTTCAGGTGTCAACTGTCCATAAACCTTCTCATCAATCATCATAACCGGAGCCATACTACAGGCTCCCAGACATCTGGTGATAGTCATGGTAAATCGCCCATCATTACTGGTTCCCCCTGTTTCAATCTCCAATTCCTCTTTGATCTTCTCTACAATTCCCTCTACCCCCTTCACATAACAGGCTGTCCCCAGACAAACCCCAATTGTATGCTTACCTTTAGGAGTAGTAGAAAAAAACGAATAGAAAGTCACAACGCCGTAAACCTTACTGAAAGGTACTTTGAGTTTGGCTGCTACATATTTTTGAACATCCATTGGCAAATAACCAACTTTATTCTGAACTTCGTGTAGTACTGGAATTAGATTACCTGACTTGTCTCTGTACTTTTCAATGATTGAGTCAAGCTCCTGAAAATTACAGTTCTCCATAATTCAACCCCTTTTCTTAAATAAGTTTTACAAAATTATATTACTAAATTCCGCTGGAAATGTCAATTTTTTTTCAAATTTTTCTACTTTGTGAAATTATAGTCATATTAACAGCGAACTATTAGGGCTTTTAGTTTAACAATTTCGATAAGACTTGCACCTCCGCCAAAGTAAACACTATTTAGTTATTTTTACTACCTATAGAAAACTGGGAGAGTCACCTTTTAAAACATCGTTAAAATTCAAACCACACGATATTTTTTAATCTTTTGAATCCCATCTTTTCCGATAATCTAATAGAAGCATAATTGGTTTGCACAATATGCATAAATGGAACCTGACCAATCTGTCTTATTTTACAAATCAGATCATAGGTAACCTCTTGAGCATAACCTCTACCCCGATATTCAGGGATTACATACATAAAACCCATAGCTCCATCATCCTGCATTGCTGCCCAGGCGACGGGATTATTATCCACATATTTCACAGCCGAGATTCCATATTCCAATTGGTTACGAATATATTCTCTGGTCCAATCGGCATCATAACTCCAGGTTTGTGCTATTAATTCAGTCATCTCAACTGGTATAGATGGAAGTCCAGGTTGATCTAAAATCCCAACATTTGCAGGCAGATAATAAGTATAGCAGTGCTCCACCCACTCAACCTCTACTTCTCGAACAATCAGAGAGTAAATCCATTCCTCCAATCCAGCAAATCTCTTTTCCTCTTTTAATCGGGGTATCAAATTCTTTACTTCGGCCTCTGTATCAACAGCCAGAAGCCCCCACTCTAAGCCATCTCCACTAAGTATCCGGGCCAGTATCCCTCCATCCACCTCCTCAATGGCGATCACTGAATTCAACTTAAGATAGTTAATCAAAGAAGTATAACGATTACCATCAACCTGTAATTTTTCTATAGCTGCCTGTAATTTAATCTGTTTTTCCATCGTTATCCCCACCTTTCCACAAAACAATAAAAAGCCCCAACTGATTTCAGGGGTTAGCAGAATAGCAAACTATTTATGTTCATTAATTTCTGTATCTGCTTCACAGAATCCTGCAAACTTTTTACTTCCAGAGCGCAACTAAAACATCATTAATCTGAACTAAGCATAGATATCAGAAAGTTCAATATCAACTCTGTCAATAGTATCCTCATTTATAAAATTAGTTATATCAACCATATTCTCCGGCAATTTCCCGGTTGGTAGATAGATGGTAAACTCACTGCCTTCCCCATATTCACTGATCAGCCCAACAGAGCCATTATGCAGTTCAGTCAAAAGTTTAACTATATAAAGCCCCAGACCGCTTCCTTCATGAATCCTACGAAAAGATTTATCCACTTGATGAAAACGTTCAAAAATAATCTTTTGTTTATCCACCGGAATCCCGATGCCTGTATCTTTGACAGATACAATTACTCCATCATTTTTTAGACTAAGGTTCACCCAGATCTCATCATTATGTTCCGTAAATTTTAGTGCATTGGAGATTAGATTGAGCACGATTCTTTCCACAAGAAATGGGTCACATACGATAATTTTCTGTTGTTTTTCAGAATTAAAATGTAATATTCGTTCCTTTTCAGCAGTGTAGTCTGCGACCGAATCGACAATCTTCTGTATAAGTTGAACAATATCGCAAGGTTGTTTTTTAATCTTAAATTGGTTAGAATTAATTTTGGTAACATCAATGATATTGTCTACCAGTTTTAACATTCGAAAAATATTCTGCTTAATAACGTGTAAGTACTTTTTTGAATGTCCCGAACTGGCTTCCGGAGAATAAAAAGTTAACATTTGAATGGCTGAGAACATTAAGTTCAAAGGTGTTCTCATCTCATGAGAAAGATTAGCAAAAAACTGAGTGATCAACTTATTATATTCCAGTTGATGTTGTAAGATTTTTCGTCTTGTAATATCAATACCTGAGCAGAGTATTCCTTCAAATCTATCCTGCTCATCCTTTAAACTAGTACATGTCCACAAAATCTCCCTTTCTTCCAACTTATTGTTAATGATTGAGCATTCACAATGACCAACATTTTGAGTAGTTTTATTAAGCATAGTGCTAAATTTTTGTTCTACTTTATATAAATCCTCCTGCTTGACATAATTAAAAAAATTTTTCCCTTCAATCTCACTAATTGAATGACCAAAAATTTCAGTTCCTTTCTTATTTATCATCTTTATCCGATGATTTTTATCAAGGATTAGGACGATAACTTCTGCCACTCCCAAATATCTCTGAAGCTTCTCTTTCTCCTTCTGTAGTTCTTCATTCCTCTTCTGTAAATTATTGTGCATTATATGTCCCTGTGTCGACTCATAAACAATCATCAGAATGGCAATTAAAGAGACCATCGAAAACAGATACATAGAGACAGATATTGTGAGATACTTCTGCAAAGGAAATGACAAAAAAATTAAAGAAATAATAGTCTTAGTCAAGAAATATATACTAAAAACTTTTAAAGCTTTTTTGATGTTGACCAAATCCTGATAAAATATTAACTTCTCTCTAAGAGAAGCCGCAAATACTATGGGTAAAAGAATATTTGTGAGTAAACAGAATCCGATAACCCCTCCATTTAAATATAGTCGAAAAATAGTCGGAAAAAGTCCAGTCAGAATACCAGGAACCCATCCACCTAAATAAGCAGATAGATAAATTGGCACACTGCTCAAATAGTATAATGTATCTCCTTCTTTTATCGGATCTAACATAACCAGAACAGCCATCAATCCATTGGTCAGTGTTAAAATTAAATTTAAAACCAATTTATATTTTCTCTTTTTTATTAAAGTGGACTTTATTCTAACAGTTATCAAAACTAAAAAAACCATAAGGGTCATATTATGAAAAAACGAGATTAACATGTGTTATCGTCTCCTTAATCGGAAAATGTACTAATTCTTAGGCCCAATTTTTATATATTTCTATTTTTCTACATATCACCAAAAAATCCTCTCTGTTTTTTACATATGTTGACTATTTTTTTGTACAAAACAAAAAGGTCTTCAACGTGTTCGTTTACAATTGTCAAATACCTTTTTATAATTACATGTGATTATAGTCATATGTATGCTAATTTTATATCAATTTAGTAATAATTTTAAATTACAATTTAATATTTGTAAATTTCCGTAACTTCCACAAAAATTTAGCGGTATCATCCGGTACTATCCTTAACTCCAGAAGTCAACAGCATTCCAACCACCTTCTGAACAAACTAGTTAATAGAAATATTACATGCTTGCCCTATTCACATCTAGAGACTGACATCCGCAAAAAACTAAAGGGTAATTCAGTAAATACAATTATTTTTTGGGTTATAATAAGTAAAATATTGACATTTTAAAGAAAATATATTATAATAAAACAGTAAACAAATTTAATGGAAAAGAAGTGACTGTATAACCAATACATATTTTGGTCTTTCACTTTCCCACTATCATCACTAGAATTTCAATCTTCAAATTAATCCAAATTTTAAGAAAGGGTGATTTTTGTGAGAAAAATACAAATCATTATCATTACTTTTGGAATTCTCTTCCTTGTGTCAACAGCAGTCTTTGCTGCAAAACAAGACATATCTTTAGAAGAGATGGTTAGAGTAGGTCTGGAAAATGTAACACTCTCTACTGATCTTTCTCCAGAGTTAAGCTTATCTCAAGACGGATTTGACATCAACATTAATCTAAACCAGGATATACTAACCGATATTCCCGGGAGTATTAGTTTAAACAGTGGAATTGTCTGGGACCCTTTTAAAGATAAAACATATCTCACTAACCAACAACTAATCACCGATTTAACTCGGCAGGCAGAAATTGTAGATAATACAGAACAGTTAATTAATACCTATTATCTATACTATACCTACCATAATGTCGTCAAAACTTACAAAGAATATGAAAAACACCTCCAGGAATTCATTGATACAAGATCCCAGGAAATGATTAATCCTGCATACATAGAAAAGTTTAATCTTGAATTACTCTCTTATGAAAATGACTTAAATCTACTGGGTGAGGAAATACGCTGGAAATTACAGTTATCATCTGACTGTGAACCAAATCTCAGTACTCCTCAACCTTTTAGTGCTCATCGGGAAATTACTTTAGACCAATTAATAAACATTACTACTTTGGAGAAAGTTTTAACAACTAATTTAAGATTAAGAAAAGCCAGATTAACTCTGGAGAATACGCTTAAAAACTCCACAGCTAACCTAATCGACATTGACCCAATTCGTTTTGAAACCAGTTTACAATACACCGAAAACTGTTTAACACCTGCATTAACCATAAGAAGTAAGATTAAATCCCTGGGAACAGATATTAATCCATCAATTAGTTTTTCGCAGAATTCTATACACCTTAATGTAAGTGCTCAATTATATGATTCTTTACAAGCCACCGACGACACCAGTATTCAATCTCGCCATGATGCAGAACAGACTGAATATATGCTAAAAATGAACTTTTTGCAAACCCGGGACAAACTGACTCAATCCTATTTACAACTAAACCTAATTAATAGAGAAATCAATACCTTAGAACAGGATACGAAATACGCAAAGAGCAACACTAACCCCAATCAATATCTAAATTTACAATTAACCATCCTGGAGAATAAAATTAATTATCATTTCCTACTTAACCAGGTAATCAAAGGATATCTTCATTTATATATTTTGCGGGATCAAGAAAATTTTAGCATAAAAAATATTATGATTAGTCAATAAAAATAAATTAGTTTCTAGAAATTTTTGTAATTTTATTATTGACAAATTAAGGTATTTATTTTATAATAAATGTATAGAAGTAAGCTTTGGGTTTTTTTCTATAATATGAAAAATAATAAGGGGGTACATAAAATGAGAAAAGCCAAAATTTTACTCTTTGCATTTGCTTTGATTATGATTTTGTCCATAAGTGTATCAGCTGATCTTTATTGTGTAACCACTGCTACTGGTAATTACCATTCCTGGACACACAAGACTGGTATGAACAACAACAGTAGTCTACCTGTCGAGTTTGGTTATGGCGAAACCATTACTGATACTAAAACCTGGGAGATAGGTTGTAGTGCTGGATATAAAGGTATAGTTGAAGGACATATTAACTACAACTCCAGTCATCAGGTTTCTATTTCTACTACTATTGATGTAACAATTCCTGCATATACCGGATGGCATCTATATGCGGTTACCTATTGGTATTATCAAGATGGTGAAATCTGGGATGATCCATGGTATGCAGGACCATCATTGGTCGGTTATTTTACCTCTGACAAGCCTCTTTCCAGTTGGTGGGAAACAGACTCTTTCGCTCTGTAAGATAGGATTTGCTAGCAACAATTCCTGAGCTTCGGGGCTTCAGATAGGGATTCAACCCCACCTGAAGTTGAACAAGGCAGCTCCAACTTATAGAAGTAGGAGTCATAGAACTTAGATATATTTACCAGACAAAATTACTAAATAATCCTTTAATACCTCAAAGCTTACTTCGGCAAAACTTTTGTCCTGTGAAATATAGAAATTTTTGTTTACTTATAATAGATACTTTATAAGCAGACGAAAACCTCCAGTTAGTCTACCTGAAGGTTTTCGTCTATCTTAAGCATTCTTCATAGTTAAGTCGTGTTAACATCAAGTTATCTGGGCTTAAGTTACAGGATAAGCAATACACTCTAAGCAAATTGTATCAACCAGGGTGGTGCACAACCACCAGCTGCAATTCCACAAATTCCAGGATTAATTCGCTCCAAAATTATGCTTATGGAGATCACTTAAGATTTGCTTATTAGTAGACCGTGGTCGCTTAACTAAAAAGCTTTCATCTCTTAACGTTAACGTAAATGGCAAGTAGTTTATGAGATATATCCTGCTTTTATTAGAATTTCTTTTGCTCTATCTCCTTCCGCTATTGGAACCAACACTACCGGGCCAGTACATCCCATACCTGTTTCAGCATAGATACCTGCCTTCCAGACTGCTTTTACTGCCTCATCAATCTGCAAGATATCCACACCAGGTATCTCCTCATCCACGATTACCTTGGGTGGTGCCTGAATTCCCTGGTTTTGCGTAATAGCACCAGTCTTGCCCAAATCGGCAAGCATTTCAGTCAAACCAGCTTTTTTGGCAGCCTGAATCTCTTTAGTAGCCACATCAGTAATCCTCCCTGCAGCTACTTCAGCTGCATAACGGATAGCATTGGCTACTACTGGAGCACCAGAAGCCCTGGATAGAATACAAATAATCATTGGAAAATCTTCTCCAACACCTGGACCATAACCGTAACCTATAGCTTCATAGCTTCCCCCGGTGGTAAAACTGGAAAAAATCTTCATCAAAAGATTACCCGTCAATGTATCAGTAACCATAACATCCGGGGTTCCCAACAACAAATCATTCCCCCTCATGACTATTCCACCATCAGCACGTACAGACTCAGTAAAGTGGATACCATAACCATTGGTTTGTAAATCTTTAAGAATTTTTTCGCACTGTCGAGCACCATCAACATTTAAAATTCCAACTTGAGGTTCAGCTATACCTACAGCCTTAGCAGCTGCTACCCCATAAAGAGCATTCTTCACCATAGCCCCGACCCGGTTAGTATCCGATGTACCGGTCGTAGTCGCAACAATCATCTCTCGACCAATACCCGGAGTAATTACCCGACCGACAGTAGATACCCCAATTGGGAAATTATAGTGCATAGTAACAGCAGCATCTGCCGCACCGCTCTTTAATAACTCTTCCATCTTTTCATGAGCTTCCTTTTCACAATCAGTCGCGTAGAGTTCCAAAGTGGTATCACAATCCGGACCGATAAGGATCACTTCCAGATCACTATTGCGGGCCTGAGCCAGTTCAGCACCTTTAACCAGTTCCAAATATCCATGTTCGCTACCACCAGTGGTCAGAATTACTCTGGTCTTCTTACCAAAAGAACCGGTCTCAATAGCTTCAGCAATCTGGTTAAATATTTGTCCTAACTGTTTTTTCTTATCTGGCACAATATCACCTCCTGGATTGGCTGCCCAATTAATCTTCTTTAAGCAAAATTTCTGCTAATTGACGCATTGCATCAGCAACCATCGTCTTCAGAGCAGTATCATCCTGACCTGCGGCTGCTTCTTCTATAATACCTGCATTTCGCTCCATAACAAAAGAAGTACCATCAAACAAGTTGGTCATCCGTCCCAGGAAAAGACTACCTTTACCTATAATCATTGCTCTTTGAATCTGGCCTGCTTTCATCAACTTCAGAGCTGGACCGATGAACGGAACACCAGATGGAATATGACCTTGAGTCGGAGCATACCCAGGCATACCATGTTTCTCAACAAAGTTCATAATCTCAGCCCGTTCCAGATCTCCACGTTTTACTCCCAAAGCAGCAATCATCTTATAGTTAGCTTCCGGTACATTTCCGGCTCCAGCAGGTTTTGTAATCTCTGGATTCTGCATCTCTACGGAATATCTATCAATATCGGTAATCTTTAAATTACCTCTATCCAGTGGATCGGTTACCAATGAAGTAATCACTGCCTGAGGAGAAGAACCGGTACCAACGGTATGCCGTCCAACCAGATCGGTTCTAATAATCGGACTCTCACCGTCATTAGCAGTAATTAAAATTGCAAAAGCACCTAAACAATCTTCTAACAATGGTACACCTTTGGCAATATGATCTTTACCATTCATACCCAATTTGGCAACAGCACCTCCAGCGATCACAGCAACTTTCTGATAAACACCAGCCTTTACCAGGGAAGCGGCATTGATCAGAGCATGGGCAGGAGCAGCGCAAAAACTCCGGACATCACAACCGCTTGCATTTACACAGCCAGCACCTTCAGCCATAGCTTTAGCAAAGTTACCACCCCCACGTTGATTCACATCACCACATGCTTCTTCTGAAGCTTCAATCACATATTCGATATCGGTAATATCATAACCTAGTCTCCCCAAATTCAACAATGCTAAAATGCCAGAAGCTTTAGTCATTGAGTTTTCTAACATCACATGAGCATTTAAATTTGGATCAGTGTCATGAGCCTGTTTTACACAACCAATAAGTTTATGTTCAAAATATAAACCATCTGCCACATGTTTGTTCACTAATTCGTCAATCTCATTAAACTCTACCCCTTCGCTCAAAGCCTTCAGGTCTTTGTCTTTGAAGATCGGATGAATTTTTAATTTAGCTTTAACCAATTCTGTAAATTCTTGAGTCAATTTTACCAGATCAAAACTGTCATACATCTTTACCAGACCTAAGAATTCATCCTCCGGCATTATCTCACCCTGAGCTCCAAAGCGAGATGCATCTGCTACAGGATTATCATACCATGGTTCTGCAATATTTCCCAGTTCATCAGGCAGCAGATTACCTATATAGGCCTGGTTCGGGGCATAGCCAACACAGGCTTCAAAACTTCTCAAATGCCCGGGGATCTGCTTTAAATATTCTGCATTAGGATCTTTTTGTCGGGTCTGAGTCTGTGTAGAACCATATTGAAAAAGAGTAGAAGGAGCTTGAACCAGTATATAACTGGCTCCTTTAACTACAGGTAGTGTCATAAAATGTCACCTCCAATTAAAGTCGCATTACAGTAAACTGTTAATACCTCACTGAAATGTCGTTAAATAAAAGGGGTAATGAGTAATCTGATAACTACCCATTACCCACCTATCCTAATCTTCAAACACAGTTTGTTCGTGTATTTCAGTCTCTAAAGCTCGCAAAGATTTTTCAACCAGGGCACGACGCAGTTTCTTCTCTTCAGTGCAATCCATTTTCGGATTGCCCAATGGATAAGGAATCGCGATAGCAGGGACGATTCTGTTCGCACCTACAGTTAAGGAGATTGGAACCACGGTAGCCACATGAACTACGGGGATACCTGCACGTTCAATCTCTTTTACCATCGTTGCACCGCAACGAGTACAGGTTCCTCAGGTACTGGTTAAAATAACTGCTTCAACACCATCGGCAACCAGATCTTTAGTAATGTCAGCTGCATATTTCTTAGCATTAGCAACAGAAGTACCATTACCAACAGTTGCATACCAGTAATCGTGCAGAGTACCAATTTTTCCTTCTCCTACCATCTCTTTTACAACATCCAGAGGTACTACTCGATCTGCATCCTGATTAGCATAAACCGGGTCATAACCACCATGAGCAGTTTCACTGTTATCCTCAGTAAATTCCAAAAGATCAGTTAATTTATATTTCCCATACTTAGATGCACTGGAAGATTCAATCCGGTCAGGATTACCTTTAGGTACGATACCACCAGAGGTAACCAGAGCGACTTTAGCTTTGCTAATATCGGCAACCGGAGGATTTGGAGCAACCCGATCAAAATCAGGCATTGGATACTCGGTCTTAAATTCTTCAGTTTTCAATTTTCTAATTAGCATTTCAACAGCTCTCAACGAACCTCGCTTTTCAGCGAAGAAATTCTTCCGAATACCCCGCGGAAAATAACCTGCTGCTTCAGGGCTACCAACTTCACCATCTGTCTCAATAAATTTCTTCACAAAATTGATTATAGCAGGAACGGCCTTTCTCATACCAGCAGCGGAGTCAGCAGTTGGTATGATATATGCATATTTGGCGAAAATCTCAACACCTGGATTTTCTTCGTACATGGCTGTAATTACCGGAATACCCTTTTCAGCTGCAACTTCTGCTACATGACCACAAGCCATCCCGTAACGACCAGCGTTAAAAGCAGGGCCAGCAATCACCAGATCAGGCTTAACTTCATCCAGATAATTCTGAATGGCAGCTTTCGCCTCATCTAGATTTTCGTTGAAGTAACTATCACCACAGATTACTGTATTAACAATCTCAGCAACTTCCTTCAAACCTTGATTCAAAGCCATCCCCGGTCCTACCTGGCCTTCTTTAATCATTGGAGATATATCAGCTTTATCTTCACCACCAATTTGACCAAAGAATTGGTTCAAATAATGTAAGATCCGTCTTTTACTCATCGTTTTCCCCCCTTCACCCGGGACTTGATTATCATTTACAGAAATTGACAGTACTGATTACGATATTGAGATACTTCAGCAATAATTTCCTCAACATCTAATACCATTTCCATCATACTTACTTGTTCATCATATACAACAGGGTCAATCAGATCTTTAACTTCAGGTTCAAAAATATGATAACACAAGAGTCCTAACTGAACTCCAGCTAATGGACCTGCAAAAGTAGGATCTCCATTAGTAACAGTCTCACATGCCAGACCGGAAGCCTCGGCCTCAGCACCACCTAAGATAATTACTAAATTTTCTGCCCCATGTTTTTCGGACAGTTCCTTGATCCTTGCTTGAATTTCCAGGTCCATAGCACCTGCAGCAGTTCAGACAAAACACTCAGTTGTCGTCATCAAAACTTCGGCACCTGTTGTCTTAATGCATTCTTCAATGGCTGGACCCGGAATACCATCACGATCACCAATGATCGCCACTTTTTTGCCCTTAAGCATGAGTACTCACCTCCATTAATTTATTTTTAAAATTTAGAAGATATATAGATTAATAACCTTGAGCAGACATCTTATTAAAGCCCAGCTCATTGGTTGCACCTGTAATTGCCTGAATCTCTACGGTAATACTGCCATCTTTCGCCAGAGAACCGGCAAAACCACCAGCAATGACATCTGCCGGCTCAACATGACCAATTACCTTCTTCATTGACGGTAGAGTAATAACTTCATTAGCGTTACCACCAGTTACTACAGCTGTAGCTGCCGGATTAGCATCAGCCAGAGACTGAGAAGCACCATCCCGACCAGCATACTCATCTGTAATTAACACTGTCTTAATTCCTTGAACTTCTAACTTTTTGCAGTTCATAATCAGATCTGCATCAGGATTGCCGAAACCTTCTTCGGAAACGATAGCCGCATCCAGATTTAACATGCTCGCTAACTTGGCAACATAATTGGAAGAACGCTCTTTGTCAGCCAGGGTAACGTTCTCATTAGTGATAATCACACCGACAAAATTATACTCTTTGCCATGATATTTATACAGATCCTCAATTACTGGACTATTCAAATGATGATAAGTTGTGTTCTTATCACAGGCTGATACACAATTACCACTAATGATCGCACCATCAAACACTTCAGTTGCATAGATAAATGTTGGGATAATCTGTTTTACATCCACTCCATAAACATAAGTGTCATGGAGTAATCCCTGACTTTGCAGCATATAGACATATGCTACTCTTGGTAAATCTCTATACTTCTCAGTACCTTCAAAGAATGGCAATGCTTCATATACATCGACTTCATCTGGTTGTATATTCCGTCCTGTTTCACCAATATAGGCAGCCGCTTTTAACCCGATCATTCTCACAGCAGCTTCATGCTCGTGCTGCGGCAGTTTTTCTATAGGTTCAGCGATAATTACCACATTATTGATTCTTGAAAATGGTGTATACTCTGCACCTGGACCTGACATATCAATAATACCTTCCTGGAAACCAACTACCTTGCCTGTGGTAACCACAGCAGCCCCCTTTAGAATATGGGTCCGCCCAGAACCAACTGTCTCAACTTTGGAGATCCATCCCGGAAATATCCCACCATTACCTTCAACCTTTACTCTTGGTTCGATAACGTCTTTTACCGGAATAATTCTGATCTCCTCGCCCGGTTTAGCCAGTTCGACATTAATAGAAGCGATCCGTGGATCACCACTGATTTTTTTGATCAGCTCCTCTTTATTGACAGTAAGGACTCCTTTATTCACTTCTGTCTTACTACCAAATTGTACATCTTTAATAAAAATCTTTCCTAATTCAAGGCGCATTGATTTTCACCTCCCTGCTTCTTGTACAACATATCCCAGAGGCCCGTTAAAGCTCACTGGTAAAGCCAGCTCTAAACAAATTTTAGTATCTCTTCTTCGATTTCCACAGCTGTCAAATCATCACCAGATAACTGGGATACTTTCTCTCCATCTTTGTAAAAACACATGGTTGGTAAACCCAATACCTTTTGACCAATAGCCAGACGACGATTTTGAGTAATATCTAATTTACCGAATTTCATCTTACCATCATACTTTTCAGCCAGTGCATGTACTTCAGGCATCAGTTCTTGACAAGGTTCACATTTTGGACTGTAATAATCAACCATTACAGGCATAGATTTAGAAATTTCCAAAACCTCAGCATCAAAATTCTCCTTATTAAGTTCGAGCACCATGTTCACCTCCTCTCAAAAATTTCATTTATGTATTACAAACTATTTGTGCAAATCATGGAACAACATCTAAGACTCATCCTAATTTTTAATTAAGTTAAGGGTGTTCTCTCTGGTCACCTCTTCTGTACGCCCAACAACTTCACCCTTAACAAAGCGCAGAAGAGTTGGAATCTTTTTAATCTGATAACGATCAGCGATCAGACGATTTTTGTAAGTATCTATTTTGACGAGTTTGATCTCTTTACCTTGCACTGAGTTTTCTAACATGTTAATTGTTTCAAATGTTGATTCAACAGTTGGACTCCAGAAGATAACCAGAGCTGGTTTGTCAGCATCCAGTACATCTGTTTTGAAACCTTCTTCTTCGGCAATATATTTTTCGGCAGCAGTAGCAGCAATAGCACCATCAGCTGCAGCAGTAACAACCTGACGCAGATATTTTTGTCTAATATCTCCAGCTGCAAAAATGCCAGGAACATTAGTTTCCATCTTATCGGTAGTTGGAATATACCCAAAATCGTCCATCTCAACTAAACCTTTAACAAAATCAGTCTTTGGAACAGTACCGACAAAGAAAAATACTCCATCACAGTTTAGGTCACTGATCTCACCAGTTTTAATATTTTTCACTTTGACACCTGTCACTAAATCATCCCCAACTATCTCATCAACTACAGAATTCCAGATAAAGTGAATCTTTGAATTAGCAAAAGCTCTCTCCTGAATAACTTTCGTGGCATCCATCACACCTTCATCATGAATAACAATAATAGTAACTTTATTAACAAATTTCGTCAGATAGATAGCTTCTTCCACCGCAGCATCTCCATTACCAACAACTACTACATCCAGATCAGTGTAGAAATCCGCATCACAGGTTGCACAATAAGAAACACCGCGTCCCCTAAATTCACCTTCACCTTTAATTCCAAGGATTCTTGGTTCTGCGCCAGTTGCGACAATGATAGTCTTACCAACCAATTCTTGCCCATCCCTAGTTATTACAATTCGTTTTTCTCCCTGACACCTGACCTCTACTACATCAGATTTGATAATCTCAGTCCCAAATGCCACAGCATGTTCAGTCATCTTTTTGGTCAACTCCGGGCCAGTAGTCCCATGAGCAAAACCTGGATAGTTCTCCATCTCTTCAGTCGTCGCAGCTTGCCCGCCAGGATTTCTCTTCTTTTCAATAATTGCTGTCTTCATTTTGGAGCGAGATCCATAAATACCTGCTGCCAAACCAGCAGGACCACCTCCCACAATTAACAGGTCATATTCTTTGTTCATATAGTTCCCTCCTTAGCTTAAATTACCAAAACTTTGATAACCACTGGTTACGAGAGTCAAGTCTATAAGTTGAAAATCTTGTAAAACTTTTTCAGTCCACTCAGGTGTAGGATGATCCCGATAGAACTGTGCATATATCTGAATAGCTCCTTCGATCAAAGACAGAGAAGTATAATCTAATTGTTCTGCGTTCTGACTAACCATTAAGGAACGATAGGGTGTCTCGTTAGGCTTAACACTTCCCGCCAAAGGATGGTTAAGTAATTTATGCCCCAGATGAACAAGATCTCTGGTTTTAAGCAAAACTTCCACTGCTGTTCCCTGAGTGATCAGTTGAAGTTTTTGGTATTTTTTTATTACAATCGGATTATTTGTCAAAATTATAATGGGTTTCACAATATCACCTCAAGATCACATCTTAGTTTAACCAGTTCAGCAAGTTTAATGACATACACTACCTGGTCTCGATTAAAAAACTCAGGATTATGTACTAAATTTCACAAAATACAGATAAAAAAGCAATGCACGGATAGTATACCCACGCATTGCTCTGTCCTCGACCTGAGAGTTTACCATCATCTGTGCAAAAGATGAAAGTTGCTCCTTCGGTGTCACTGAATGACTTTCCAGAGTCCTGTCAAGATACGGTCCCTTTAACCTGAGAGCTTCTCTTCGAAACTAGCGTGAATCGAAGATTTCTCCTTCGGTGCTCGCTTTAAGCAAAATCATGAAGACTTATCTACTTTGCGCATCATGCGCCTCCAACCTACTTAAAACTTTCAGCAAGAACTCTCCCGCATCTATCATCCAGATTTGTGAAGTTTTCAACAAAGTCTCTCAAAAAAAATTACTCACGCTTACGATAATTATTATTCTACCTTATTAACAAATTTCCTGCTCTTACGCAAATTTTTTTTAATATTTATTAAATTATTTCTACTCATTCTTTCAATAATAGTCTATGCACGATTGATTAGATTAGTGATAAAAATTATTGATATTAAAGGTTTTAGAGGGGATTTTACAAGCAAATAATCGACTTAAATACTAGATATATAAAAAAAATTTATAGTGAGTATATTTAAATTTTATTTAAATAAATCCCCTCCTCAGACTTTCCGTTTTTCTGATGGGGAGGACGAACGTTAGCTTTTATTTGTGGATATTGGCTAATAGTTTCTGAGTGTGAGCAATAATCTCTTCTCCCGGGATCGGCTTGCGTGCCACACCTGATTCTATAGCTGCTCTGGCAACTGCAGCTGCGACCAGAGGAGCCACCCTTGCATCAAAGGGGTTAGGAATGATATAATCAACAGATAATTCAGCTTCAGTTATCAGATCTGCCAGAGCGTGAGCTGCAGCAACCTTCATCTCTTCATTGATGTCAGTTGCTTCCACATCTAATGCCCCTCTAAACACCCCCGGAAATGCTAAAACATTATTAATCTGATTAGGATAATCTGAACGGCCAGTACCGATTAATCTTGCTCCTGCCTCTCTGGCATCTTCTGGCATAATCTCTGGAACAGGGTTAGCCATTGGAAAGAGAATCGGATCAGCATTCATTGTTTTAACCATGTCTTTAGTCACCACATTAGCAGCGGAAAGACCAATAAAGACATCTGCTCCGATAAATGCACCAGCCAGGTCTCCCTGATAGCACTGACCATTAGTTAGTTCTGCGATATACTGTTTGTATTCATTCATACTTTCAGCACGACCTTTATAGATAGCACCCATACGATCACACATGATAATCTTTTGAGGATTAGCACCAGCAGAGATAATCAGTTTACTTACTGCAATGGCAGAAGCTCCAGCACCGTTCAATACAATTTTGATATCTTCTATCTGTCTATTAGTAACTTTTAACGCATTGAGTAATGCACCCAGGGTAACTATAGCTGTACCATGTTGATCGTCATGGAAGATAGCCATGTTAGTCTCCCTCTTTAATCTCTCTTCTATCTTAAAACATTCTGGTGCAGCAATGTCTTCAAGATTAATTCCAGCGAAGGTAGGTTCCAATAATTTAACAAAATTCACTACTTGATCAACATCAGTAGTACTGATACACAATGGAAAAGCATCCACTCCAGCAAAGTTTTTAAAAAGAACAGACTTACCTTCCATAACAGGTAAAGCTGCTTCTGGACCAATATCCCCCAGACCCAGAACAGCCGTACCAGTTGAAACTACAGCTACCAGATTACCTCTGGCAGTATATTCGTTGAGTTTACTTCTATCGGCATGAATTTCTTTACACGGTTCAGCAACTCCCGGAGAGTAGGCTAGACTAAGATCCCAACTATCTTTTACCAGGATTTTGCTTTTGACTTCTAATTTACCCTTTTTTTCACGATGCATCTGTAATGCTTCCTCACGTAAATTTCTCATCATTCTTCCCTCCCACTCTTAGCCTTTTTGCGGTATTGCCGCACTCCTTCCTCGTAGAGGTCGCCACCGTAAATATCGTTGACCACTATTAAGGGAAAATCCTTAACAACCAAACGACGAATCGCTTCTGCTCCCAGGTCTTCATAAGCAATCAGTTCTGCCGCCTGAATTCTTTCCGAAATCAAAGCAGCTGCTCCACCAACTGCTCCCAGATAGACCGCTTTATATTGTCTCATGGCTTCCTTGACTTCCTGTGAACGTAAACCTTTGCCAATCATGGCTTTAAGACCCTTTTCAATTAATAAAGGTGTGTATGGATCCATTCGATAACTGGTGGTTGGCCCTGCAGATCCGATAACTTTACCAGGTTTTTCAGGAGTTGGGCCTGCATAGTAAATAACCTGTCCTTCAATATTAAAAGGTAAATTCCTGCCCTCAGTAAGCAAATCAATTAATCTGGCATGGGCTGCATCCCGGGCAGTATAGATAGCCCCTGATAGAAGCACCCTGTCACCAACCCTGAGAACTTCCAAATCTTCAGCGGTCAAGGGTGTTGTTAAGTGTTTCATCACTGACACCTCCTACAATATCACTTCTTTATGTCTGGCAGCATGACAATTAAGATTAACAGCTACCGGAAGGCTGGCGATATGACACGGAAAAATCTCAATGTTCACACCCAACGCCGTGGTAGTTCCCCCTAAACCAGCAGGGCCAATACCCAATTGATTGATCTCAAATAACAGTTCTTGCTCCAGTTCTGCAATCTCCCGCTCATGATGTGCTGAATTAAGATCTCGCAACAGAGCTTTCTTTGCCAGATATGCTGCTTTTTCAAAAGTACCACCAATACCCACTCCTACCACAATAGGTGGACAAGGGTTGGGGCCAGCTTCATCCACTACCTGAAGAACGAAATCCTTTACTCCCTGGCGACCGTCAGCAGGTTTCAACATTTTAATCTGGCTCATATTTTCACTACCGCCACCTTTCGGAGCAACTATTATCTTAAGTCGATCACCAGAGACGACCTCGGTATGAATTATTGCCGGAGTGTTATCACCCGTATTCTTGCGTTTAAATGGATGCTCAACGATAGATTTTCGAAGATAGCCTTCAGCATAGCCCAGACGTACTCCTTCCTGAATGGCAGAGTATAGATTGCCCTGGACGGTCAAATCCTGACCTAATTCCAGAAAAACTACTGTAAATCCTGTATCCTGACACATGGGAACTTGTTCTTCACCAGCAATGTTCGCGTTTTGGATTAATTGCTCCAATATCTCGCGACCTGTTTCGGATTCTTCCCGTTCCAGAGCTGCCTTAAATTCATCTATTACATCTTTACCCAAAAAAAAGTTGGCTTCCTGACATAGTCTAGCCACTTCCTGAGTTATAATCTCGGCTTTAATAGTTCTCATAGCTTTACAATCCCTCCTTGCTATTATAATTCCCCCTGACTATTCAAAATATTGTTCATCTGCTTATTTTTTCCTTCTTCCTCTAAAATAATTTCGCTAATCAAAGATTAACTCCTGCCAGAGAAGTAAAAAATTTCTGGGTTTTACGAATGTTTTTTAACATATGAAGAAATTTGTTCGGTCGTATGCTTCTGATGATTTCAATATTTCCACTTAACTAAAATCTAGATCAGGTTTATAGTATTCATCTGCTTATTTAGTATGTTTCCTGACAATTTCGCTAACACTAATTACGAAAGGGGTGAATCTATGTTTAAACATGAGAAAAAATTACTACATGAAGTCAAAGTTGATCGTCCAAACCCGACTTATGCAGTTTTACTGCAGGAACAGTTAGGTGGTCCAAATGGTGAATTAAAGGCGGCATTACAGTATATCTCCCAAAGTTTCCGGATCAAAGATAAAGCCATCAAAGACTTATTCTTAGATATCGCTGCTGAAGAATTAAGTCACATGGAAATGGTTGCTACCATGATTAATCTGCTCAATGGTCATGATGTCGATGCCGCAAGAGTACAGAGTGGTGTAATTGAACAACACACTCTGGGCGGCTTATCCCCAATGTTGGTTAACTCTTCTGGTGCTCCATGGTCTGCCAACTACGTTAACGTTACCGGAGATTTACCTGCAGATTTACTTTCCAACATTGCTGCAGAACAAAGAGCTAAAGTGGTGTACGAATATCTTTACCGTCAAATTGAGGACAGAGGTGTTCAGGAGACCATCGATTTTCTCTTAAACCGTGAAGAAGCTCACAATGCCTTATTTAGAGAAGCTCTAAATAAAGTAGGTGTTCAGGGTTCTAATCGAGATTTTGGAGTCGATGAAGATGCCAGACTGTATTTTGATCTTTCAACACCTGAGCGCTACTTCGATAATCCCGCACCAACTCCTACTACTTTCAGCAATCCACGACGAAGTCAATATAATCCAGATCATACCCATTAAATAACTTACCAGGTTGTATTCTCTCAGGAGAACAACCTGGTTGTATTTTTACATCAACCCCAGTCTACCCTTTTTACAAGATTCCGTTTTCTCTCAATCAATTTTCCAAAAAACCTTGAAATCGCTTCACATTAGTGCTATGATACAATCATATGCAGAAATATTTCCGGTGAACTCGTTCAACTAACGCTAAATCTCTGGGCTTCAGATGAGGATTCAACCCCACCTGAAGTAAAAACAAGGCAGCTCCCACTTATAAAAGTGGGAATCATAGAACATAGATATAATTTATCTTGTTCAGTACATAGACACATATAATCTAAACACATCATTCTGCTGTCATTCAGAAACGCTACTATTATTAAGATTCACCAGACTGAAAGGAGGCTTTTAAATGCTTAATATTATTAATCTCACGAAACAATATGATAAAACACTGGCTGTTGATAATATCAGTTTTGAAGTCAAATCCGGAGAGATTGCCGTACTTCTTGGACCTAATGGTGCAGGGAAGAGTACAACGATCAAAAGTATAGCTGGACTGCTCAGGTACACCGGTTCTATCGAAATCTCCAACTTCCCTAACAAAAGTCTGGAAGCCAAAAGGCTTTTTGGTTATGTTCCAGAAGTGCCAGCTTTGTATGATATGCTCACCGTTTACGAGCACTTAGAATTCATCGCTCATGCCTATAATGTTTCCAATTATCAACAGAAAGCGGAAATTTTGCTCAAACGATTTGAACTGGACGATAAACGGGACAAGCTAGGCAAAGAGTTGTCCAAAGGTATGCAGCAAAAAGTCAGTATCTGCTGTGCTTTACTACCCGAACCTGAAGTCATCTTATTTGATGAGCCAATGATTGGTCTTGACCCAAAAGCTATCAAAGAGTTAAAAAAACTTCTTTTAGAGCTTAAAGAACAGGGTAAAACTGTAATTATCAGTACCCACATTATTGATAGTATTGAAGAGATTTGGGACAAAGTTCTTATTATGAATAATGCTAAGATTGTTCTCGTCAAAACTCGCGAAGAACTGGCTCAAGAAGCCCAATCCCTTGAGGATATCTTCTTTAAAGTTACGGAGGGATAATATGAGAGCACTTTACTATTTATTAATTACCAGTTTAAAAAATACTATCAAGGAACTAAAGAGAAAACCACTGGCACTAATTTTTTATATCGTTATTATTATTGGCATGGGATTTCTGATCTTTATCAGTTTTCGTAAACCCATTCAAGCAGACCAGTTGAAGGGTTCTCAAGATCTCTTTACAGCCATCATCACTGGAGTTCTGCTGTTAATTTCCTACTTCTCTCTAAAGAATGGAATTGAGAAAGGGAGTTCTTTCTTTCGAATGGCTGATGTCAATCTGACATTTTCTGCTCCTATCTCACCGAAAAGTATTCTTATTTATGGATTTATCAAACAATTAGTGACTACAATTTTCACTATGGTCTTCTTTCTTTTCCAATTACCTTCACTCAGATTAAACTTTGGAATTAGTGGTTCAAGCATAACGATTATTCTGATTAGCTTATTCTGCTTATTTGTCATCTTACCTCTCTTAGGTATTATTATCTATGCCTATGCTTCCAAATCGAGAAAGAACCGCAAATTGTCCAAAAATATTTTAAACGGTATTCTCTTTCTGACTCTGGGTATTTTTCTCTATGTACTGGTTCGAACCCAAAATTTTCTTCAGGCACTGATCATATTCCTTTCAAATGATATGTTAAACGCGATACCGCTTGTTGGTTGGTTTAGAGCTGTGATGGTTCAATCTGCTCAGGGTTTTAACTCTCACATGTATCTATACATTAGTTTGATTGTCGGTTTCTCTCTTTTATTGCTATACATTTTTGGTCGATTAAAAACTGATTATTATGAAGATGTTCTGGAAGCTACTGAATATAAAGAATCTGTCTATAGAGCCAAAAAGGAAGGCACTAGTATCGAAGGTCTGCAAAATGATAAATTGAAGAAAGTTCATTCCAGATATACGGGAACGGGAGCTAAAGCCATCTTTACCAGACACATGACAGAATATCGAAAGACCGGTTACTTCCTGATTAATCGAAATACCATTATTTTAGCCATTGTTGGGCTGGCTTCCAAATTCTTTTATTCCGGTGGAAATATTCGAACTGTTCTATACATGACTATCTATATGCTATTTTTCTTCTCTTTCCAGGGGAAATGGCTGCAAGAAACCAAAAAACCATATATCTATCTATTCCCCAGCAGTTCAGCGAGTAAACTGTTCTACGCAACTCTGGCGGATAATTTAAAAAATCTGGTTGATGGTTCATTTATTTTTATCGCAGCAGGAGTTGTTCTTAAAGCAGATATCTTGTCAATTCTATTATCCATCATTGCCTATACTTCCTATGGTAGTATTTACATCTATGGCGATGTACTGGGAAGAAGACTTTTTGGGGAAGTTCATAACAAGATTCTCAATGGAGCATTATCTATCCTGCTCTTAATATTTGCCATTGCTCCCGGTCTGATCATATCAATAATTGTTCAATTTAAGTTTGTACAAATCCCCTATATTAACTATTATTCCTATCTGATGCTAATCGGTTGGAATCTGTTAGTTGCTTCGATAATCTTAATCTCCAGCAGAGGCATCTTTAAGTATGTAGAAATGGAATAATTCAAAATCCTATTCATTCATCCCTTACCTATAAAGGGTGGGGAATTTTCTGATAATCATAGGTCAAATTTAAAAGCAGGGTTCTCTCCCTGCTTTTATCTTTTCCATGCTATTATTCTCCTCCCCCGCGAATCAATTTTAAAGGAGAATTATTTTGTGGAGCGGAAGCTATTTTTACAAGACTTTTCAGAGGTAAGACCGTAGTTAGTGGCAGATCGATAACCTTCAAAATTGCCCTATCTCCGTCAAAAGCAGTAATCTGAAAGATCAGACTTTCAGGATCATTCCGGTTTATCACCAGATCACCTAATCTCATAAAAACATCCCCTTATTATCTCAATTACTAGATAATATGCTAAGGATGAGTTGAATATTCTAAATACTTAAATATCTCCTTTCTTTAATCAACAGATGCTTTGTAGCTGAGCAAACACATTCCTTTCAGTTAATTATCGACAAACTCGTCATAACCTCATATTATATTCTATAAGAAAATTCAATACTGAACTCAGGCGACTAGCCTGAACATTATACACTTTAAAAATATTGGACTTCTTTGCCCGATGAGTAACCTTAACAGGTATTCTGATTTATCTTCACAATAAAGTTAACTATATATTCTTCCAGTTGACTCAATGCTGGTTGCTCAATCGGAAAATGACCACCATTCTCTAATATCTTCAAATATTTCTTACCCGTAAACTTATCAAAAGTCAGCTTACTCAAACTCAGTTCAGTCCATCTATCATCTCCTGGGTGAACCAATAAAAGTGGACATTTATTGAATTCTTCAGGTTCTACTTCCGGATGATAGTTTACCATTGAAGTTATGAATTTTATCGGTACACTTGCTCCTGATGATGTTCTATCATTTATTAATAAACTTAAGATATCTTCATTATTCACGATAGCGTTCATATTTGCAACCATCTTCATAGGTATTTTAATTCTACTATTTAGCTTTTGTAATAACTCTAGTAGTATCAATCCAAGTCTACTAACATATTTGTTCACAGCCGAATGGTCCCGAACTAACTGTAACCTTTGATCCAACAGATTTGTAAAGATCAAACCTGCCAGATGATCACTATTACACCCAACATGATAAGCTAACATTCCACCTGCACTTAACCCAAACAAAATAATTGGCTTATTATCTTTTTGGGATTCATCTTCAACAAGATCTTTAACTAAATTTACCCAGTTAGAATATTCAAGATTACTCCCATCTGTCTGGGTAAACCCATATCCAGGGAGATCTGGACAGATGACTTCATAGCCCCGTTTAAAGAGTGGTACTCCAATAAAAGATAATAACCTTCCATTGCCTCCGACACCATGTAATAGGATTATTTTGACTTTTGCCGATGGATTAGGATAATAATCGATATGTACTCTGCAATGACCCCACTCCCAGTATCGTTCAAAAGGGTAATGATCCTCAGTAATTCTATTCTCATCGGGCAAAAATTTTTGCACTGTCTTCCAGGTTTCCTGTGTCCAATATGTCTTCATAATATCTACTCCTTCAAAGTTCTCCGATCTGTCAAAATTTCAATTATCTAAAACCGTAAACCACTAATAATTATCGTATTTCGGAGAGAGATTATACCAACAGAAAACTCATCAATTATCCGATTGCCGAGAAATAGCCACCTAAACTCATAAACATGATTACTATAACTAATATTCCCATGGCTATATTCCATATTTTAGATGGTTTTTTATACCAATTATAAATTCCCAATGACAATATTAAAGTCTGTAACACAACTTCTGGCAAACCAAATAAATGCTCTTTTAATGATACTGTTGTATAAATAACCCCTTCAACCGAACCGGGAGTAGGCCCACTCGTACCCAATATTGCCAACCCAAGGAATAGACCCCACAAGATTAACCAACCCTTACTTTTCTCCACAATAATTTCTTTAATCGGCCAGAGTACAATACTAAAGATGAGACCTCTAACTATCTGCAATAATGGTCCCAATGCTACCCAGGGAGAATCAGTTGGTCGCATAAATAAAGCTAAAGAACCTGAAGTAAATCTATCTGCATAGTTTAAAAAGAGAAGGGCCAGCAATCCCATCAGAAAATACGATACAATATGACAGGAAGTAATTCGCCAGAAAAACTTTAACCATTGTTTATAGTTTTGCATACAATACGCCTCCTTGAAGATTAATAGTAAAATCTTGCGAAAACTATTCTTTTGGCTTTTCATACCTTTTACATCCTACAGCAATCCTGATACTAAACAAAATTACAACAGTAACAAATATAACGGATATCCAAACTGTTTCGCAAAACCAGTATCCCAGAATACTGATGAATACCAAAACTATACCCATAAAGATCAAATTGGTTCCAACCCATTTTGTCAAACCCTGCTTATCGATTATTCTTTTTTCTTCATATCCAGCAATTATCTCTACAAAATTAAATTTCCAAATAGCACCCCCTAATCCTAGCACAAGTACACCAATAATGAAAAAAACAATTAACATTAATCATCCTCCCTCGACTTCTAGTCTACTCATCGTTCCTCATAAAACCCAAAATTTTGATCGATCAGACAACTTGCTTCAGTCATCTTTCCCATTTTCTAGCCATCACTTCTGCTTTAATCTCAAATATTCTTCACTACCAAATCTTAGAGCTTCAGGGATACTTCATACCACAATTGAACAATCTTATCAATATCTCTCCTCGTTTTTTCTTATCATAACAACCTCCTCCCCTTGAGAAATCAATTCTCTAGAGTATGTGGTAACTTGAAGCTTTAATATTAGATATTGTGACAACTTTTCTAAGTAGCATAGGTTTTTCAATTATACTCCAATTAATAGACTATCTTCTTCGCTAACATCTAAACTGACCGATTCTTTAGTTAGTTAAAATCTAATAACCATAAAAAATCTCTACCTTATGTGCACTTGATTCTTCCCTATCCCGCAATTTTAGCAATAAAGGACGAATAAACCCTCCCAGGTCATATTTATCAATATCGACCAGATCTACCCAGACATACTCTTCAGCTTCTTCATTTAATACCACATTAGTAGAATTTGTTTTGCATTGATAGTCGATAAATATAAAATGCTTATTTTCACTGAGGGTTGTGCTAAATATACTCTCTTTTACGCTTATCAGTTGAATATCGTAAATTTCTAAACCAGTTTCTTCCAAAATCTCTCTTTTAAGAGCCGCTTCCATCTTTTCGCCCAATTCTATATGACCACCGGGAATGATATATTTGTTATTCCATTTATGAGATTTACAAAGAAGTATCTTGTTGTCCGGATTAAAAATAATCGCACTAACCGTTGGTTCAGGATTGTAGCGCGCCGACTAGTTTAATAATTTAAGTCATTTACAATGATAATTTATAAG
>JAENYK010000042.1 GCA_016841825.1 Halothermothrix sp.
CTATTATATCTTGATTTTAGGTCAGTTTAAATGTGGAAAGTATTTGACGCTTACAAATAAGAAAAAAGGCCACATCAGCCGAAACTGTGTGACCATCATGTACATTAGCATGTTCTATTTGTTATACTCTAAAACAACATCTATTGCATTATTTAAATTCTTAATAATTTCCTCAATGGTAGTACCCTCCTCATCATACCACGTATGCACTATTTTATGAATACCATTTACTATAGCACCTGCTTCAAAAGATACGAAACGATAAGGTGCAAAGTCAGGTTCTGCGACAACAATAGCAGCCATACATTCTCCAAAATTTAAAATTACATATAAACGATCCTCAGTATTTTCTATCGTTTCAATCATGACATTTTTAAAAATCTCTTCTTTATCTTTTATCCATTGAGTAACAATTTCTTTTACTTTAACAAATAATAGATTATTCATTCTACTGCCCTCCTATTATCTTTATATTTGTTGCATTCGGCATTCCGTTAATCGGAGGCAAGCCCTTGCTTTGATTTAATCTATCCATTAATGAGCCTGGTCCAGAGATTTGTCCCCAATTATTATTTCCAGCCGGGTAAATAGAATTAGTAGGAACATCAAATTCTACATAAATAGACCCGTTAGAAGCAGCTTTAAAAGCATTAGGATCTGCAGGGTTGGCTACATAGGTCGTGTTTCCATTTGGGGACATTTGCACTTTTCCAGTTTTAACCATCGAGTCATATTCAGCCTGTGACATCCATCTTCCCACTCTTTTAGTAGAGTTAACCGTTCCCTCAGTCTGTTGTGGTATCTTATTGTAGTGTACTGCCAACATTAAGTCCAGTTGATTAGCAAAACCTAAACCACTTTGATAAATAATGACCGAACATATCAATATCTGCTTTTGAATATCTAGAATAATCTATGGTTTCTGGCAAATTTCCATAGAACCCCATAGAGAAAAATTCCATCCCCGGACTTACGTTTGCCCAATAATACTGCAATTCCTGTTCCCGAGTATAGTTTAAGACACTCTACTATTAAATGTTATTAACGGGAATGGGATGCTGAAGAAAAAAGTTGCTAAATACAGGATTTCTATCTTATCAAACACAATAATGCATTACTTTATAATATTTAGCAAGTTTCCATCTTTTAATCCAACTATCTCAAACGTTGACATAACCTCATTTATTTGCTTTTTTGTACACTGAAAAACTACATGAAATGAAGTTGGTGGAGTAGGAAAATCATCGTAATTTCTCCCCTCTGTCCATTCATCAATTGTACGGATTAGTATTTCTACGAGAACTGTAAAACTCTTACCCAACGCTTTTATGACTTTGTCTACATCGGCAAATAACAATAAATAAGCATCCGCAGTTAACCAATCTAAATCGTTTAAACACTCGTTAAAAGCTGCCCAATTATAGCCAAAATAGTCTGGAAACTCCAACGATTTTGCAAATTCATCAAAAAGATCATCAATTGTAGTACATTTATTACCTTCAATAATTCACACTATAAGATTTTTATTCTCAATATTTTTGCAAATCGAATAATACCTTTGAAAATCAAGTTTTTCTAAAACAACTAAATGGAAGTAGGGTTTTTCTAATTTAATTAATTTTTCTATCATCATTTTTATACCTCTTCTACTTAATTTTTGTAAATGTCTTATAATGATCATTAGTGTACCACACTGATCCATTATACTCTATTACGATTCTCTCAAGGCTCCTATTTTGTCCCTTAATATACGGATTCACATCATATTCTTTATAGTTGCTTTTTGGAAGTACTTACCCTCCATTTCTACCGTCATTCCAGATGGTTAGTATGGTAGAAGTATTTAGTCCGCTCAGCAAAATCCAAAGTACCGTCAACTCGTGCAATTAGTACAATCTCTTCGATTTTGCATATTTATTTTTAAGTTCTTTAAATTCACTTAATTCGGAAAGTATTTCATTTATTGACATAATATCTCTTATAAAAATACCTGTACTATCAATAATTGTTTTATATAATTCATTTTTTGAAATTCTCTCAGACCATATCAGTTCATTTCTTTTTCGAGGTGAGTTTTCTACAAATTTCTGAATGTGTTTTTGTTTTTCTGCTCTAATCTTACTAACTACTACTTCACCATTCTTCAGTTCAAATTCAAACCATATATTATTTGTATCAGGTAAATGTATAGTGACAAAACAATCTACGTTTAAATATATTAAAACATCATTTAAAAGTATAAACCATACAAGCAAGAACTCACCATCATATGGAATTTCTTTATCAACAAATCCTTCTACTGTTTCATTAAATATGAGCTGAATTTGTCCCATAATAGTATTTAAATCATCCGCAAATTCACTTATGTGATTTTTTTTAGAAATTCTATTCCTTTCTTCTTCTAAAATCTCATAATTAATTAATAACATCCAATCCCCTCCTAAAATCCAAAGTCCGATAAAGTAAGTGTATAATCACCATATGCGGAACGAAGTACTCCATTATCCACATAAACATTAATTTGTTCTCCGAATACTTCAACTGCATGTTCACCATGAGTAATCCCTTGAGATATTAGTTTATTGAATGCTTTATTGACAGCTTTAATTACTTTCTGTTCTGACCAACTTGGATTAAAAAATGTTTTCTTCCTCAGCAATTTTCCTGCTGACTCTGTTAATCCTTTATCCATCAATTTGCTAATTGTGCTCTGCATTCTACCATATGTATGATCTTTGAGAACGTGGTCAAGTTTTCCTCTTGCAAGTCGCCCTGCTCCTCTATTAAACAACTTTCCAATTTTATCCCCAACTGCCTTACTAAGTCGTGCTGTTTTATCACTAAGCCAATAATAACTCTTTTCAAAAGCTTTATCGACTTTATCATATGCACTACTACTTAATGCAGTAACTGCATCTAAAGCTCCTGCTTGAAGTATCATAGTGCTTATTGCAGTTGCCGCAATAAAAGCGTCCGGGGTCTCTCTTACTCCTTCTACATACCCTGGCAACTTGTAATTATTACCGGAATTATCATTAATAAATCCAGGTAATATAAGATTTTGTCCTTCATTTATTAAATCAATATCATCAATACTATTTACAATTCCCAGAGCCTCTGCAGCAGCCTCATCACCGTATATCTCTAAAGCAATATCACTTAACGTATCTCCTTTTTCAACTATTCCTTCAACGGGATATCCATAAGTCTCATCATATTCTACTTTAAAGTTACCCGTAGGATCCACATAAATCAGCGGGTTATTCTGGACGTAAATGTAAAGATTCAACGTCTGCGGATCATTCAACTCTCCCTGATATGTATCCTCACTAATAAACCTGCCTATCTCTGAGTCATACCAT
>JAENYK010000010.1 GCA_016841825.1 Halothermothrix sp.
GCATTCCAGCCTCAATCATTCGCACGGCAATATTACGTTTACCTTCTACTATTCCCTCTTTCACCCCTTTTAACATCCCTTCTTTTCTACCTTCCATTATTCCTTCCATTATTCCTTCCCGCTTACCATCAGTAACTCCTCTGGCATACCCCTCTTTCTGCCCTTTTAACTGATAGGAAGTAACAAAACCCATTATCTTTTCACTCTCCTTTCGACCAAACTCATCCTGCAATCGCTGATCAATAATCAGCTCTTCTTCTTCAGTAAGTGTCATTCCCGAATCAAAATAAGCCATAATCAATTCAACCTTCTCGGCTGGTAGACTAAGCCTGGCGATAATTCTGAGGTGAGCCAATTTGACTTCTATCCGCTCCGGAGAACTATACTTCATTCGACTCAGCATAGCAGCGGCGATCGGATTTACACAATCTCGATAAGATTTCCAATCCTGCTTCTTCAACTGAACCTTCAAAAACCTGAACCTTAAGGTCTTCAGAAAAGGAAATTCCATACTGTATTCATCCGTCTCCTCAACTTTCACACCAGATGAAAAGACTACTACAGAGAGAATCTTCATGATCGGATACTTCTCGTGCAGCCGAATAAAGTAACTGAACATCTGACGATTATAATCCTTAACCCGCTGTTCCTGCCCTTCAATATGTAAGATAACCTCTCTCTTCTCACCCCGCATTCGCAGTCGATAGACAAGATCGGCAATTCTGGTGCTTAGATCACCCATAATCCGTAATTCACAGTTTTCTTCTTTAATACTATCCTGCTCAATAAGCAGTGCTGCATCTGTAAAATACAACTCCATAAACTCTAACAAAAAAGCACCAATCAACTGTTTGAACATCCTGTCATAATCTGTATAAGAATCTGCTGAACTATTATTCACCATCTACTTGCACCCCCTTATTAGAATAAGGTGGTTGGTTAGCTGAGTTGTCAAATTGAGATAAAAGGGCTGTAAAAGTAATAAGGAGTTCCGGGAAGGTTAATTTTGGCAAGATAGGCAATTACAATCGGGGTATCTAGTTATGGTGAACAGTGCGGAGGTCAAGATTTATCCTGACTGTCAATCTATAACTATACTATCATTAAAGTATTCAATTTGCAAGAGTTATTTATCAAAATTTCATAAAATTTAATATTTTGTCATAGGACAACATTAATAACTCAAACTATTACTATATTAATCAGATAAATTACTAAAATCACAATAAATTCTTCATAAACGATCTGTTTGTTAAAGATTATTCTGAAAAATATTTTCAATTTTGGCTCAGAAATTTGTCTTTCTCTTTAAATGATTTATACTTTCAATAAATAGTTATCCACATCCTACGAAAAACATAATTTCCAGAGAAAGAAAAACCTGTCCCGCGGGACAGGTTCTCGTTCTATATCTCATTACTTTCCTCAGTCTCTTTAGTGGCCATCCAGTTATCAACGTCATCTTCCATAGGTTCTTCTGCACTAAAGGCCAGCTCTTTTTCAAGAATCTCCATTCCCTGGGGCTTATCAATCTTGTTCTCGTTTAACATCTGTTGATGAGAATCCAATAGGGCTTTGAATCTCAGGCGGAAGAATTGCTCATATTCTTCAATCTGTCGATACTGCTTCATCCGTTCTTTGACCTTCTCTTTTGCCTCGGTTGTCATCTCTCTGGCCCGGGTTTTAGCATTTTCAATAATCATTTGAGCTTCTCGCTCTGCTTGATTTTTCCGCTCTTTTACAGTCTCCTGAGCTACTACCATTGTCTCCTTTAAAGTACCTTCCATCTGCTGATATCTGCTTAAATCCAATTTAAATCTTTCATTCTCATCCTTAAGTTGGTTTAGCTCTTTTAAGATTCTCTCATAAGCTGCGGCTACATGATCTAAAAATTCGTCAACCTCTTTTCCATCATAACCGATCAGAGAAAATTTCTTAGAGAACTCTTTATTATATATATCCAATGGTGTAATCTTCATTAACTCTGCCTCCTTTTAAAGATATCGATTTAATGTAAGCTTAATCCTACCCTTGCGGGTTTCTCCTGCGACAACTTTGATCTCCACTCTACCTCGACCTCTAATAGAGATTATATCTCCGGGATCGATGGTATGAGCTGGGTTTGTAACAGTTTCAAAATTAACCTTAACTTTCTCTGTCTTAATATCCTTAGCCATCTTAGTCCGCGAATTAGAAAAACCAGCACTGGCTATCGAATCCAGTCTAAGTGAGGCAACGGTTGTATTGATCTCTTTAACTCTCTCTTCAGGGATCGCCAATTGTTCTTCACTAATCTCTGTTACTGTGACCGGAACCTGATGTACCTTTTCTAAATTAAAGAGAATAGTTTCTTTAATCTCTAAAGCAGCAATCAGGTGACTACCACCATCTGGCTTTACCAGAATATCTCCGACCATCTCTCGCTTCAAACCTAATCCCAGAATACTTCCTAAATAATCCCGATGTGAAACCTGTTGAAAATCGAAATTGCCACTAATCTCCAGATAACATAAAGGAATCTCAACCATCTCCCACATCATATATTCAGGAATCATCACAATCCGCCGTCTTTCCGCCCTGTCAAATCCCCCCATAAAACGATATTTGATCTCATGAATCCGTCTGATAATTCCTTCAACTACATCTTGTTGGTGGGGATCTAAAAAACTAGTACAGGCCATATCCTGACCTTTCAATACACTTTCCACTTTATCTAACGCCTGCGCAACAACCATCTGATCTTCCTCTGAAGTCAGGTGAGTCATTATCTTTTCTCGATTTAACATCTTACAACTTCCCTTCATTCTAAATAAAAATTCGTAAAATAGATAGGATAATTCTCTCCACAAAAGGTAGTAGTATTATAACAATAAATGGAGAAAAATCAATCCTCATCTGAGAAGAACTAAACTGATAAATAACATTTCTGACTGGAGCTAACACAGGTTCAGTCACATCATATAATAGACGTAACGCTTTAATAATCCGTTTGTCTCTTACATTGGGACGAACCCAGGAGACTATTACCCTGACAATAATTAAAAAATAAAAGATTTGAAAAATCGAATGTACTAACCAGATAAGGAACATCTCTAGTAACCTCCTCTTATAATATTTATTATTTAACGACATTTCAGAAGGAAAGTCTCCCTGTCTCTATGGTTGGAAGTAAATATAACTGAATAGTATTTACTTCAGTGGAGGTACAAATTCCTTTCTAAAGTCATTAAACTTAAGACACTAACAGCTTGCTATTAATGCGATTTTGACCTGTCCTTTTATGCTATTTTCAGTAATTACGTGAACCAAAAATAGCTGATCCTACTCTGACCATTGTTGCCCCCTCTTCAATTGCTATCTCAAAATCATTGGTCATCCCCATAGATAATTCTGTCATCTCTACTCCGGGGATAGTTGTCTGAATCTCCATTGAAAGTTCCTTTAACTTCCTAAAATATGGTCTCACTTCTTCAGGGTCATCAACTTCAGGTACAATAGTCATTAAACCTTTGACTTTAACTCGATCAAAAACAAATATCCTCCGTATTAATTCTACAGTTGTCCGTGCAGGAACACCGAATTTGGCATCATCATTTGCTACGTTGACTTGAATTAATATATCCATCTCCCGTTCTTCAGTCTCACACCGCTTTTGAATCTCTTCCGCTAAACGAAAACTATCCACAGAATGAATCAGTTTTAGATTGGGCATGCGAACAACATACTTAACCTTATTCCTTTGCAGATGACCAATCAGATGCCAATTTACCTCCGCACCTGAAAGAACAGACTGTTTCTCCAAAAGTTCCTGAACTCTATTCTCACCAAAGTCTGTAATTCCTGCAGTCATCAACATCTGTATCTCTTCTAGAGGATGAAACTTACTGACAGGAATCAGTTGGACTTCATCAGGATCACGCCTGGCTCTGGCAGCGGCTTCACCAACTCTCTTCTGAACATCTATCAATCTTTCCAATAGATTCAAAATCAACTACCTCCTATTTATTTTGCTTCTTTTAAGAATTTTGTCAGGTCTTTCTGTGGATTAGCCAATATTTCCATTCCCCGATCCAATTCAGAAGCTATAACAACATACTCCAGATTGCCGCCTTTTAATTCAACAGGAGCGAAATGGATACTATTATTATAAAACCAATACACACCATATTCATCATCTTTTCTGACGATTGCCGTTCGCGGAACATAGACACCAGTTTCAGCATCACTTAAAACAGTCGCATCTACCCAACGTTTGTCAATTAACTCGTTCGGAAAACGCTCCAGTTCAATCACAAAAAGATTTTGATGATCATCAATCTTTCTAACCCAGCCAATAATAGTCAATCCGTCAAAGGTAACCCAGACCTTAGTACCAATACTATACCGAAAAACCTGATCCGCGGGAGCTTCAATCAGAAAATACACCTTCGTATTATCAACAATTTTGTATAAAGGTCTACCAGCATTAATCCTCTCACCATCAGTTAACTGAATAGATTTACCTTTAAAAGTTTGATAGTTCTGGTTAAGATCCCAAATTATATCTGGGCGCAAATTATTCTCTAATCCATCTACCCGAAAGCTAACAACTCCGGGCTCATTAGAATAAAAGGTCTTTTTTCCCCTGGAACCTTCGAATTCCAAAATTGGTACACCTGCAGCTACCCGTTCTTTATCAGCCACCAAAAAAGTTACTTGCCCAGAATAAGGTGCATAAATTACCTCCTCATTCCTGACAATTATTCCTCGACCAGGAAATTCATCAGCAAGACGACCATACTGAGTCACAAAAACTTCAGTTTTTCCCCCTGTCTGGATACTGACCAGAATAATGCAGATAAGAAAGATGGCAGTCAACCAATATAGATAAGATCTTTTAAAAATTTTTCGTCGATTACCCCTGTTAGATTTTGGGTATGGCTCTGTTCTGGATACGAATTGTTTAAAATCTCTTACCATTTTAAAGGCCTCCCATAAAAATAATGCTTTCAAATTATTATTCCTCTTATCTTACGATCTTACCTGCAAAATTTACTGAAAAATCCTGCAGTTATCCAGGATTTTTTGTCTGTAACGACATTTTCGAAGAAAAGTCTCCCAGCCTCTATAGGAGAGTATAAATAACTAAATAGGATTACTTCAGTTGAGGTATAAATCCCCTTTTGAAACCGTTAAACTTAAGAATTACAGCTTGTTGTTAATGCGACTTTAACTTAAAACCAGTATCAAATTTGATACTGGTATATAGACTAATTCTATATTTTTTAGCTAATTTCCTGCTGCTTTTTAGGTTCTAAAGCAATAATACTGGCCATTCTCCCGGTCTTTCCATCTTCTGCCCGATGAGAGAAAAACAGTTCAGTATTGCATGAAGTACATAATCCGCTTACTTCTATATTTGCAGGATTTACCCCAGCTTCCAGAAATACCTGATAGTTAGTTTTCCATAGATCTAAATTCCAGCGACCATTTTCTTTCTCTTCAACCAGTTCAAACCAATTGACAAACTCCTGTTGTAATGGGGTAATTACATGCCGATCTACCTCATAACAACATGGTCCAATTGAAGGACCAATTCCAATCAGGCAATCCTCTGGTTTGGTCTGAAATTGTTCTACCATTTTTTCAATAATTCTGGCACCAATTCGCATAATGGTCCCTTTCCAACCACCATGAGCCAACCCAACTACCTGCTGTTCTGGGTCTAAAATATATAAAGGAACGCAATCTGCGTAATAAGAACTCAAAACAACTCCTGGTTCATCGGTAACAAAACCATCGGTTCCAGAAAAGGCTGTATCATAATCAACAGCACCACATCCGCGATCCTGTCCAATAACGACTCGTATTTTATCACTGTGCACCTGTTCTCCCGCAGTCAAATCAGCCAGATCCAGTCCCAGAGCTTGACAAAATCGACGGCGGTTCTCCACCACTGAACCAGGGTCATCACCCACGTGAAAAGCCAGATTCAAAGTAGCAAAAGGAATGTCACTAACTCCCCCTATCCTGGTAGAAAAACCATGAATCACCTGCTCATACTGGACAAAATGGTCAAAGATCAGCCACTTAACACCATCTTTTTCAACCAGCTTCAACTTAGGTTTCCTCCTTTATGATCCCAATAATTTCTCTAACTCCTGTTTGAAAATATTAATATCTTTGAATTGACGATAGACAGAGGCGAATCGAACATAAGCTACTTCATCAATCTCTTTCAAATGATCCATCACCATCTCACCAATTACTTCACTATTAATCTCACTCTCCATTCGGTTTCTAAGTTCCCGTTCAATATCCTTAACCATATCTTCGAGAATACTTCTCGAGATGGGACGCTTTTCGCAAGACTTAAGAATTCCAGTTAAGAGTTTGTTCCGATCAAAAAACTCCTGCTGTCCACCTTTTTTGATGATGGTTAGAGGAAGTTCTTCAATCCGTTCATATGTAGTAAAACGTTCCCCACAGTTCAAACATTCACGCCTTCTACGGATCGAGGTATTCTCTTCAGTCGAACGGGAATCAACAACTTTACTCTCACTATAATTGCAATAGGGACACTTCATCTTTTAAAGGTCCTCCTTTTCTGGTTTACATGTTTAATTATATCGACTTGTCCCTGAATTTGCAATAGAATCCCTATAATTAGGTCAATTTCTCTCTTAAAATTCTTCCTTTTTTCGATGGTGTTCTAATTCCAAAAACTTATCGATTTTTACCAAAATCACATCTTGACCTATCTTTTGAATCTGACTCCAATCAATGATCAGATCCTGAGTACCACCAAAAAATCCAAATAAACCAGCTCGACCCGGAATTACAACTGAGTCAATTCTACCTATTCGCAAATCTAGTTCCACATCTTCTATCATTCCCAATCTTCGTCCATCCACCACATTTATTACTTCTTTAGCCCATAATTCTGAGGTTTTTATCATCACTCTTCCCCCCTTTGCGGGAATAAAACTATGCCTTATTTATATTATATGATGTGAATAGATTGTATGTGCATCTTTTGAGAAAGATTTTTGAAAAGATATCAATAGCTGATCGTAAAAAGACACCCTTGCGGGTGTCTGCCACTTAGATTATTCCTTAATTTATGGTAATACTACACCATTACTTCCCATTAAAGCTACTCTTAATACATTCAGATAATTTGCCTTAACCCACTGCGGAACATCTTCCAATATTTCCAAAAATTTTAATCTATATTCAATCTTTAGTTCAGATTCTTCCGGCGAAAAGGCCAGCGCCATATATTGACCTGACTCACTACCTGAAACTTCTTTTTCATTATCTAAACAGAGTGGGGGGAAAAGAACACACCACCAATTATTGCCTTCGGCTTCTCCAAGACATACTTTTAGAGCCTGATATTCTCCAGCCGGTAAAGTCACATTTTCGTACGTGCGGGTTGGAAACTTAAATCTACCTAACTCTAATTTTACTGCAATATTTTTTCCCTGAATCCGCAAATAATCTTCAACCTTTTTTTGCAAAGTGGGTAGATTGGTACTGGTTACCTGAATTGCAGTTTCAACATTGTCAACATTTCGGAAAAATTTACCTGTTTCAATTAGGATTAGATCTCGAACTTGCCGCTTTAGATATTGATCTTCGGGAGAACTGCTATTTGCCAGAATGTGTAATCGTAACAGATTTTCCGACCGATAGGCTACCTGTTCATCATCTTCCCAGACCAAAGCCCGTGTCGAGTTAAAGGTCATCCCCAATAGAAATACTAATGTGACTATGATTAAGATATATAATCGCTTCATATAAGATATTTCCTCCTTCTTTAATCCTCCCTAACATAACGTTTTAAATGTCCCAGAGCTGCCTTTTCCAAACGGGAGACCTGGGCTTGAGAGATTCCGATATTTTCAGCCACTTCCATCTGTGTCTTACCTTCATAAAATCTAAGAGTTAAGATCAGTTTTTCCCGATCATTTAATTTACGCAAAGCTTCTCGAACAGCAATTCCTTCCAACCAATTTTCGTCTTCATTTTTATCATCACTAATCTGATCCATCACATAAATTGGATCACCACCATCATGGTAGATCGGTTCAAACAGCGAGATAGGGTCTTGAATAGCGTCCAATGCATAGACAATCTCTTCTCTGGAAATTCCTAACTCTTTGGCAATCTCACCAATAGTAGGCTCCTTAGCCTTTTTATTGATTAAGGACTCCTTAATCTGTAAAGCTCTATATGCTGTGTCCCGGAGAGAACGACTTACTCTAATTGGATTGTTATCCCGTAAATAACGACGAATCTCACCAATAATCATTGGTACTGCGTAAGTGGAAAATCGGACATTCTGACTGAGATCAAAATTATCTATTGCCTTCATTAAACCGATGCAGCCTACCTGAAATAGATCATCGACATGTTCTCCTCGATTATTGAATCTTTGAATTACACTTAAGACCAATCGTAAATTCCCGCCAACGATCTTGTTTCTAACTTCCCTTTCTCCTTTCTGCAATCGCTTGAATAATACTCTCATCTCCTCATTTGATAAGACAGGCAATTCTGATGTGTTGACTCCACAGATTTCTACTTTGTTTGCCATTATACTGTCCCTCCCACTTATTGCCATTTTTGCTTTGTCTATTAACAGTATTACCAGCGAAAAAAACCTTTATACATACAATTATTTCATGTTCAATCATAATATACATTTTCACCGTTTTTTGCGTAAGTTATACCCATTAAGTTAATCTTAGATACAGCAAAAGCCATCTTAATCAAATGGCTAAGATCTATCTAACCATTGATAAAGACGGCTTTTATAAAAAATTTTATTCAAAATTTTTATAACTTACTCACAAGACAAATCCAAAATTTATTAGTAATTATTCAATAAAATTTTTAGTTAACGATATCGAAAACAACAAAACAGATGCAGCGATTCATTAGCTCCGTCTGCCAAATCAATTCACAGTAATATCAAGCATTTGCATAAGCAGCCAGCAGCCGGGCTGATTTTTCTTCAGATAAGCATCACCATATTGTTGTTTCAGGTCTATCGCAGACTCCCTGAAAGCTTCATACCAATCTTGACCGGTATTGGCTAATGGTACGATATCCTCTGCCTTACCGAGAATGTCTCTACAAGCTGATGCCATGATCTGCCCCTCCAATCCGGTCTGTCCTCCCTGTTCAAACAAGGCAAAGCAATAACGCAGCGTATGATTTCCGTAATAAATTAATTTCCTGTACTCAGTTTTATGCTCCTGAATATATGCCTGTGGATTTGACATATGTGCAGGAGACGAGGCAATCGTCTCAATTAGTCCGCCTATCTCCTCCACAACATCGCACTTATAATATTCAATTGCCCGCTCATAGCATGATTGTATATGTGTTATGATATATTTTTGCGTGTCAAGTGCATCATTGTAGATGTCGGAAGGGAATTTCTGTTTAATTGAGGAAGTATACTGACTTCCATCCTGCGGCATCCAATATTCCCGTAGTGTATATCCTCCAAAATCATTCTTCTCAAAAGTGATCGCCACTGGCATATGGCTCCCACCACTTTCTGAAAATCCATTATCTGAATATTTAAATTCCAGATAGAGCACCATAACATAGACCGTAACCATGTTGTCATTCTCCACGATTTTGAGAACCGTATGAGCTTCGCTAGCAAGATCACCATTATTGTAGTGCATAGTGTTTGCAGTATAAACGGCATTGGTTATATAAACATCAAGGTTAGAACGTTCGGCATTTTCAGTAATATTTATTGGTCTAACCAGACTTTCATCCGTTTCCGTGCTATTCTGTACTAACTTAACAAGATTTTCATACAGATCATTATCTATGCGGCTGTACCGACCATTCATCCCCATCTGCATAACAGCATTACCATTCAATAAATAGGCATAGTAATCGGTGATTGTCCCATCAGAATAGGTTACACGCAATAGATAACATTCATCCAATGTCTGGAGATCAATTCCTGGCCAGGCAGCAGATTTTATCATGTAGTTCATAATCACATCTTCCGCAAGTTGTGCATCGTCTCCTGACAACGAGACTATTACACGGATTTCTTCATTCAAAAAATGGATAATTTCATGAGATGTAGAATCTTCAGTGGAAGAAAGCCCCTGAGTGCCACCTCCAATTTCATTTTTCTGTGATCCTGTAGGTGTTATGGAATCAGTTCTGACAAACTGCAACTCTTCAGGGATAATCTGCTCATCCAGCACAGACACTTCTTGCTTTGGATCTGAAAGCAGTCCAATTCCAAGCACTACAAAGCAAACAATTGTTACAACTATTACCCAGAGAGCAGGCGTTTTGTAATCCAATATATTTTTGATCCTCGCCTTTATATGACCTTCCCCAAAAGCAAGGGGACTCCCATTCAAAATTCGCTTGCCCAGTGCAAAAGATAAAAGTGAAGCGGAATATGCTTTTTTGATATCCTCCCCCATTACCTTAATAACCTTCTCATCACAGGATAGCTCCATATCATTACTCATTAGTACAAAAGCAATCCAGACCAGAGGATTAAACCAATGGATACTCAAAACTAAGAAAGCAAATGGCTTTATAATATGGTCAAATCGGTGTATATGAGTCTCTTCGTGACAGATAATATAGCGTTTTTCTTCTTTCATCAGTCCGGCAGGAATGTAAATTCTCGGTCTGAAAACTCCAAGCACAAAAGGTGTTCTCAAATTAGTAGTCTCGTAAATATTACATTCAATGTACTCTGCACTTTGGAGGTGTCTTTTTATAGTTAGAAAACTGACAATACTGTAAATAACCATTGCTATAATGCCTAAAATCCAGATATATGAACCTATCTGAATATAGAGAGGTACGGAATTTACACTCGCATCTACCGAAGAAGAAAAGAAGATTCTGGTTACAGCTGGATTACCAATACTCCCATTATTAATTTGTAAGTTCTGCTGAGAAACAAAATCATGTGAAACAGATGTAATGTTTGCAGGCATAAAACTAAATGTACTCTCAAAGGCAAATGGGCAAATAAGTCTAAAGGCAACAAATCCCCACAGAAGATAAGAAATAACCTTTGGAGCTCTTTTCAGAGGTAAGCGGAGAAACATTATAAAAACGATCAGATAGCTTGCTGTGAGACTCATATTTAACACGGAAAGCAGTATCTTTTCCAAAGTTATCCCTCCCTATGCTCATCAATAAGCTTTTTCAACTCATCAGCCTGCCGTTCGCTAAGCGGTTTTTCTCCAATAAAAGCTGTCAGAAATTTAGGCAGTGATCCTCCAAAAATATCTTCAACAAAATGTCTACTTTGTTTTGCATAAAACTCATCCTTCTTTATCCGGGATGAGACAACTGCATTTTCATTTTGAAAAATGCCCTTTTTACACAGTTTTTTTAAAACTGTATATGTTGTTGATTTCTTCCAGTTCATTTCTCTTTCACAGAGCTTTACCAATTCACCAGAGCCAATGGGTTCATATCGCCAGATTAAGTCAGCAAATCTCGCTTCACTTTGGGGAAGTTGATAATTAGTCATCTTCTTTACCTCCTTTGGTCTATTGTATATAGACCTTGATATAACAAGTTTACATCTAATAGACCAAAATGTCAACCAATGTTGAAAATAAATAATCAGCAACAATCAACTCTAACAGTTAAGTTAAAAAGATGGAATAGCCGCTCTCTGGCGGCTATTCCATCTTTTTAACTTCAAATTTTAACTTTTTAATAATTCGCTTTTCCAATCGGGAAATGTACGACTGAGATATTCCCAACATATCAGCTACTTCTTTTTGAGTCTTGGTATCTCCTTTGCTTTTTAAACCAAACCGGAGAATCAAAATCTTCTTCTCTCTCTCAGTTAATCTTTCCATAGCTTCAGCTAAGAGTTCTTTATCAACCTCTTCTTCAATACACTTATAGATTAGGTCACTCTCTGTCCCCAGGACATCAGACAATTTAAGTTCATTACCATCCCAATCAATGTTCAAAGGTTCATCAAAACTTACTTCTGAACGTTTTTTATTATTTCTTCGTAAATACATCAAAATTTCATTTTCAATACACCTGGAAGCATATGTAGCCAGTTTTATATTTTTACTGACGTCAAATGTATTAACTGCTTTGATCAAACCGATAGTCCCGATAGAGACCAGATCTTCAATATCAATCCCAGTATTTTCAAACTTCCGGGCGATATATACCACCAATCGGAGGTTACGTTCAATCAACACACTACGAACTGCTTTATCTCCTGCACCTAACTTTTCCAAAAAATATTTCTCTTCATCTGAGGTTAAGGGTGGTGGTAATGCTTCACTACTGCCAACATAAAAGATTGGTGATTGATATAAACCTAGATATTGTAAAACCCTGATTTTGAATAATTGTAATCCTAAACATACATGCAATAATTTCACATATAAACCCCCTTATAAAATTTAATCACCCAGAACTACACCTACACAGCCTCCAGTAATTCAGGGTGAAGTAGTGCCTGATAATCACCTTCAATATCTAATTCTCCCTGGTGTAATGCCAGAATAACCCTTCCGACCTGGCGCCTCTCATCTCCCAGAATCTCTAGTCCATCAACTTTGCAGCCAATCAAAAGATCTCCCTGGTTGCCCAGAGATGAAAAGGGAATAATTAGAAACCGCTTAAACCAACTGGTTTCTAATAAATCTTCTATCATATCAACCACATCTAAATTTTCTTCAACTAATATCTCCTGTATTTCTTCCGGAAAAAGATTTAATACAACTTTTTGTTCCACTACGATAACAGGTAACCTGGTAAATGGATCGCGTAATCGATTACCTGTGTCCAATAATCCGGTAACCTGAACTGATTGATCTTCAATCCAGACCACAAATTTGAGGTGATATCTCTCTTTATAAAATCTCTCTCTAATAAATTTCCAACCATGTCTTCCCAATACTAATGTCATAATCACAGCAGTAAAATACAACCAACCATAAATATCACCTAGCTTTACCCATCCGAAGATCCAATTGGTTGGTGATGAACCAATTATAAAATATATACTTAACGCAGCGCCTCCGGCTAAAAAAGTGATCAAATAGAAATATCCCAAACTCCTAATAAATTTTTTTAATTTTAGCTTACCAAAGGCAGTCCAAATCATTAGCACGGCAGTAAATAAATTTAGAAACAGATGGAGTAAAATATACAAAAATCCTGTTAATCCTTTAAATATGGGAAAGATCACGATAATGGTATATACTGATCCCAGAAGACCACTGCCCAAAAATGACCAGATTCTTATCTTCAATCCAGTGAATTTAGCAGTAGCCCACAGCAGTATCAAACTCATCACCAGATCATTCATAAAAAGCACATCCAGGTTGATAATTAATTTTCCTGTACCCATTTATATTGCCTCCTGGTTAGTAATCACTCACTTTTCCAATATGGTTAAGATAAATAATTTCCAGAAAAAATACAACTCTACTTCAGACTTTTGCCATCCTTCACCATCGGAACTCCTCCAGGAAGATCTCGTGAAAATGTTTAGTATATACATATATATGTAAGTTCGTCAAAAAATATGTCAGCAAAATTACCAGATACCAGATCTCTTTCAGTCAAAATTCAGCGTAAGCTAAAAGATGACGTCTGAATTTGTCAAATGCCCCAAAAAGCAGAAAATCTCGATATAGGGTTTTAGCCCATATCGAGATCTGCATAAAATTATTTTTTCTTCCGTCGTAAAAAAGCCGGAATCTCTAAATCGTCATCACCAAAGGATCGAACATCGAATTCCTGATCATAGTTCTTCTCTTTAACATTTGATTTTTGATCAAAACCAGTGGCAATAACTGTAACCTGAACTGTGTCAGTCATGGTCTCATCAATAACAGCTCCCAGAATGATATTCGCATCCGGGTCTGCTACTTCAGAAATCACTCTAACCGCTTCATTAGCTTCATGAAGTCCCAAATCTAAACCTCCAGTAATATTTAGAAGAACACCTTTAGCACCATCAATTGATGCTTCTAATAATGGTGATTCGATAGCCATCTTGGCAGCTTCCACTGCGCGATTCTCTCCACTGGCTATACCGATTCCCATCAATGCAGACCCTGCATCTGTCATAATAGTCTTCACATCTGCAAAGTCTAAGTTAATCAGACCAGTTTGAGTGATCAAATTAGATATTCCCTGAACACCTTGTCTCAATACATCATCAGCTGTTTTGAATGCATCTAATAATGTAGTCTGTTTCTCAACAACTTGTAGTAATCTATCATTAGGGATGATAATCAAAGTATCTAGCTTACTCTTAAGATTAGCAATCCCCCGTTCAGCCTTCTCCATCCGTTGACGCCCTTCAACTGTAAAGGGTTTTGTTACTACCCCGACGGTCAGAGCACCAGTCTGTTTAGCTATCTCAGCAACTATAGGAGCAGCTCCTGTCCCGGTACCACCACCCATTCCACAGGTAATAAAGATCATATCTGCACCTTGAACAGACTCCTGAATAATATCACGACTCTCTTCAGCCGCTTTCTCTCCAACTTCCGGGTTGGCTCCAGCCCCTAATCCTCTGGTCAGCTTCTCACCAATCTGCAGAGTCTCTTCAGCTTCAGAGGCTAATAAAGTCTGCTTATCAGTATTTATAGCAATAAATTCAACACCTTCTACTCCTTCAGCAATCATCCGGTTTACGGCATTGTTGCCACCTCCACCGATTCCGATGACCTTAATCGTCGCGAACTGTTGCATTTTAGCTCCGAATTCAAACATTATACTTATTCCCTCCCCTACGGCCTAAAAGAATTCTTTAAACCAACCTCGTAAACGTCCAAAGAAGTTATAGATCAGGTTCTCTTCATTATCTACACCTTCTGGCAGATACAAATGGTTTGCTCCATAACGTAATAAACCTGCTGCTGTAGCAAATGCAGCAGTACTCAAATTATTGGAATCATTTTGAAAACGATACATATTCTCGCCCATAAAATCCATCAAGCCATGAATTCCCTCTGGAGTACCTAATCTTGTCGGTGTGTTTAATACCTCACTAGCCAGATCCAAATTACCCTCCATTAGAGAAGCTCCACCAGTTAACACAACTCCAGCTGGTAAAAGTCCATCAAAACCTGATTTAGAGATCTCTTTTTTGACCAGGGAGAAAATCTCATGCATCCGTGGTTCAATAATCTCACACAAATAGTTACGAGATATCTCATAACTATTCTTCCCACTTGCGTTAACAACTTCAACCATCTCAGATTCATCAACCAATTCTGCCAGAGCACAACCCTTCTTAATCTTCAACTCTTCAGCTTTTAAAACAGGGCATCTGAGTCCTACAGCAATGTCATTGGTAACATGATCTCCACCGACTGGCAAAACAGCTGTATAAGCAATATTACCATTCTGGAAGATAGCTACATCAGTAGTACCTCCACCTATATCAATTAAAACAACTCCTAACTCCCGTTCATCATCACTAAGTACTGCCTCACTGGCAGCCAGGGGCTCCAAAACCACATTATCTTCAGTAATATGTATTCCGGACTTTTGCACACTTTTCACCAGATTTTGAACAGAAGTAATCAATCCAGTTACAATATGAGTCTCCACTTCAAGACGTGTTCCAGACATCCCCAGAGGATCTTTAATCCCCCTACACCCGTCAACAATAAATTCCCGGGGCAGAACATGGATCACATGTCGATCTTGAGGGATATTAATAAATTGTGCTGCCTCCACAACTCGGATAATGTCACTACCCTTAATCTCTTTTTCAGACCCGGTAACAGCAACTACTCCCCTACTATTAACAGAATTAATATGGGATCCAGCTATACCTACAAAAGCTGTATCTATCTGTACACCAGCCATCCTTTCTGCTTTACTGGCTGCTTCCAGAATAGTTCGTACAGTTTGATCTATGTCGACAACTACCCCTTTGCGCAGACCAAGAGAGGGACTGGTACCAATTCCTATAACCTCAAGAATTCCATCCCGGGATAGTTCAGCAATTGTAGCACATATTTTAGTTGTTCCAACATCCAGGCCAGCTATAATTCTCTTTTGAGCCACAGTCTGCTCCCCTTTCTACAAAAGCTTCATAAAGTTAAATTCAACATCAAACTTTAATCTCCTCTTTTTAAAAAAATTTTCTAAAAACTTTATTCTTACACCCTACATTATATCCATTTTTAGCAACGGTTTTAATGACATTTCCGAAGGAAAGTCTTCTATCCTCTTTAAGTGAAAAAATAATTAAATAGTGTTTCCTTCAATGGAGTACACATCTCCGTTAAGTTTAGGGTATTAGTAATTTATTGTTAATGCAACTTTAATTAAATAAGCGAATCACCGGATTGTCTTCATAGCGCAAATCTATATATTCTATTTTCTCTAAATTAAAGTTAGAATCTTCCCAAATTGCTGAGAAAATTTCATATCTCTTTTGTACATTGATAGCTTGTCCGAAATATAAAGTAGTCCCAGTAGTAAATCTAATCTGAATATCTTGGGGATCATAACTGATATTAGTAATTTTCGATTGTAACGGGAAGAAAAGAGTCAGTACATTAAAAAATCTAGATAATTCCTCACTGGCATCTACCTGACCATTAGTAGAATTTATAATTAGACCATTAATATGAGGTAATTGAGGTAAAGTTTCATCCCCATATACCTTTAATATCTTTCCATCAGCACTAACCTCGACCCAACGATTATTATTATCTTTAAAAAGCCCAAGGGTAGAGCGTTCATTAACCTGAATAATCAAGGTGTCAGGAAGATTTCTTTCTATCTTTACTCCTTTAACCCGGGTAAGATTTAATAAATTATCTACCAATTCCCTACCAGGAATCAAAAAAATATTTTGCCCCTCTAAATTGCCTACTACATTAACAATATCCACAGCATTCAATTGATGAATGCCCAAAATTTTAACTGACTTAACCTCAAAATAAGAGGAGTGTATCGTAACAACAGTTCCAATGACAAGTAAAATTAAAAAAGACAAAATAACAATCCCTTTCTTCACCACAGCACACCCCTCTCTCATTTATTCTTTACTCGACTATCCGATTAATTTGACCTCCTAATCGGGCGATCTTTTCATCTATCTTCTCATATCCTCTTTCAATGTGTTCACCGCCATGAATAACAGTCTTTCCCTCAGCAATCAGACCTGCCAGAACAAGAGCAGCTCCAGCTCGTAAATCACTGGCCTCAACAATAGCGCCATATAGTTTTGACATACCATTAATAATGGCAGAATGTCCTTCAATTCGAATCGCTGCGCCCATTCTCAATAACTCTTCTGCATGTTTCAGTCGGTTTTCAAAAATAGTCTCAGTAATTATGCTGGTTCCTTCAGCAACAGACATTGCAGTCATAATCTGTGGCTGTAAATCAGTAGGGTATCCTGGGTATGGAAGAGTTTTTACCTCCAATGCCTTAAGACGACCATTACCTTTGACATGAATCTGGTCATCGTTGCAGCCTACCTCTACTCCAGCTTCTTTTAGTTTGGCAATCAATGGCTCAACATGTTCCGGAATAGTGTTTTCAATAATCACATCACCATTTGTCAAAGCAGTAGCTAACATAAAAGTACCGGTCTCGATCCGATCAGGTATAACAGTATAATCGATGGTCTGAAGTTTTTCCACACCATCAATTTTGATCATGTCTGTACCTGCACCTCTAATTCTTGCTCCAATACCATTTAGAAAATTTTGCAGATCTACTATCTCAGGTTCTCTAGCACAATTTCTAATAATGGTAGTCCCTTTTGCTTTAACAGCTCCCATCATTAGATTCTCTGTAGCCCCGACACTGGGGAAATCTAAATGAATCTCATTACCTACTAATGATTTTGATTCTCCTAACAAATATCCATGGCCTTCTTGAAACTCTGTATTCAAACTTTTTAAACCTTTTATATGAAAATTGATCGGTCTTGGTCCAATACTACAGCCGCCAGGTTGTGATATTCTTACTTTGCCAAATCGACCTAATAAAGGCCCCATCAAAAAGACCGTAGCTCTCATTTTTCGCATGAGATCATCAGGTACTTCATAGACAGATAAGCCTGTTGTATCTACTTCCAGGACGGTCCCTGTAAATGTTACTTTAGCGCCTAAATGTTTCAAAACCTCAATCATTACTTCCACATCTTTTAAATGAGGAACATCTCTGATAATATTTTTTCCCTGAGTAAGGACTGTAGCTGCCAAAATTGGCAACACAGCATTCTTAGCCCCACTGATTCGAACCTTTCCTTTTAGTCTAACACCACCGGTGATTTCATACTTTAACATCCCATCACCTCCCTGGACTTCAATAAAAACAATCCTTCTCGTAAGTTAAAATCTGGTATCACAATCTTTTCCCTAATATCTTTTAAAAGAGCCAGCACATCATTATATGCGGCCTCTCCTAAATTCGCCACATATCCAGAACCAATCCCCAAAAAGGCGGCCTGACCTCTCCGCAAACCAGAAACTTCATGTTTGACAAACACTTCAGTCAAATCCCGTTCAGTTGAAAAAAATACCGGGCCAGCCATCGGAAAATGATTCTGAGTAACAAATCTCCATTCGTCCTGACGATTTTGGATCTTATTTATTATCTCTTCCCGCTCACCATGGTTTAAATTAAACACCACTTCGACAATGATCCGTTTAAAATCTTGCGTCTCGTCATTAAATAACTGTGAAGGTTCTATCCATCTGGTTATTAAGCCATCGGGCTCCATCACATAAACTTCCTGTATCAGATGATCTAACTCAGGATCTTTACATCGACCCATCTTCACAACCCATCCCCCGATAGTCGTTGGAATACCCCACCAGTTCTCCAAACCAGTCAAACTATGAGCAATAGTATGTCGTAAAAGAGCAGTCATAGTTGCACCTGCTCCTGCATAAACTCTAGTACCCTTAATCTGAATATGATTTAACACATTAGCTAATTTAATAACCCAGCCATCATACCCTGCTGGATGAGACAAAACCGATGTTCCATTGCCAATTACCTGATAAGGAATACATCTCTTTCCCACCCAGGTAATAGCAAGACGCAAATCTTCAATTCCCCTTGGAATAAGCAATACTTTAGCAGGTCCACCAATGCGAAAACCTGTGTGGAATTTTAAAAGTTCATTCTCACGAATCTCTCCCGTAAAATATGACTGTAATTCATCAAGGTTCACCACAGTGTTCACGTAAAGATTACCTCCTTATTTTATTAGATTCAGAGGTTGAATCTTGCTGGGTTATTTTGTCCATGATTTATTGAAACATTATCTTTATTAGTGAGGAATCTTTACCTCGGAACTGTTTAAAAGGTCAACCAGTTCTTCCCCAACCCGGTAAACATCTCCCGCTCCCATAGTAATAACCATATCACCTGGGCGGACAATCTCTGAAAGATATTCTGCAATTCCATCCAATGTTGGAAAATACGCTACATGACGTCCTTCATATTTCTCCGTCAATAATGCCAGGTCTTTGCCATCTACTTCGGAAATAGGATTTTCACCTGCACTGTAAATACCTGTTAAGATAACTTCATCAGCATCAGAGAAGGATTTACTAAAATCATTTAACAGATGCTGGGTTCGACTATACCGATGAGGTTGGAATACACAGATAACCCGTTCTTTTTTTCGTTGTAAAGCAGCTTTCAAAGTTGCCTTAATCTCAGTTGGATGGTGTCCATAGTCATCAATAACCAGAATACCACTAATATAACCTTTTTTTTCAAAGCGTCGCTGTACACCTTTAAATTGATTCAGATAAGAAGATGTCTGTTCAAAAGATAAACCTAAATAATAGCCAACACAAAGTGCGGCTGCACTATTATAAACATTATGCATTCCCGGAACTTCCAGAGTCATCTTTCCCTGATATTCTCCTCTATAGTAGATATCCATCTCTGTATAATCTGATAACAATTTAGCATTTTCAATCCGCAATACCGCATCCTGAGAAGTTCCATATGTAATAAGATTTTCATCCTTCGAATTAACGATCGATCTAATTACCGAATCATCCCAGCAAACAATTTTAACTCCATCAACGGGCACTTTATTCATAAACTCTTTAAAGGTAGCCCTTAAGTTTTCTTCTGTTCCATAATACTCCATATGATCTGGTTCAATATTGGTAATGATCGAAACTTGCGGCTGGAAATACAAAAAAGAGCCGTCACTCTCATCAGCTTCGGTGATTAGATATTCACCTTGCCCCAGTTTGGCATTACCGCCAATATCATTCAACTCCCCGCCGATAAGAACGGTCGAATCTAAACCAGCTTTCTCCGAAATTAAAGAAATCATGGAAGTAGTAGTAGTTTTACCATGAGTTCCTGCAATAGCAATCCCTTTCTTATATTCCATAAGACGTGCAATCATCTGAGCACGTTTGACAATGGGTATTCCCAACTTTCTCGCTTCAACCAATTCCACATTATTTTGAGGAATGGCTGCGGTTATTACCACTTCATCTGGATGGTCAAGATTGGCAGCATTGTGGCCGATAAATATCTGGGCACCTTTCTTCTCCAACTCTTTGAGTAATTGGGAATCACGTAAATCGGACCCACTTACCTCAAAACCTAGATCTAAATAAAGACTGGCAATCCCACTCATCGAAATACCACCAATACCGATAAAATGTATCTTTCCTCTAGACCCCATTGACTTCACTCCTTTATCTGTCATAACGCAGTACAAGGCTGGCATGGAAATGCTACATATCCCATCATATGCACTTTCCCGCTAAAGTGTGCAAACTTTCCAGCATGTCCATCCATTATCAAAAAAATAATGACCTATACAAAATAGTACACTATTTATTTAATATCTCCCGTACAGCTTTTATTATACTTTTATCTGATAACCAGTTGGGAGAACAATATCTTTTGCCAATCCCGTTACAGTACCCAGGTATAAGGTATCTGCCGCCAGAAATTCCTTTTCAACCATTGGCAATCACCAAAGTTGAATAGATATGTCTCCCGTTTCTGTTACGATAAGCCTCATCCAACTCTCCTGAACATTATAGATCTTTTACATGACGTGAAATATTCAACAATATACCAACTGCTGCCAGCATAATACATAACGACGATCCACCATAACTAATAAACGGTAAAGTGATACCTGTAACAGGCATCGAACCAGTAACCACAGCTATATTTACCCCTGCCTGCAGGACGATCATACAGGTCAAACCAACCGCCAGGATAGAACCATATATGTCGTCACACTTTAAAGCTATCTGAAAGCCTCGCCAGGCCAGAGCAAAAAAGAGCAGTAATACAAAAGCAGTTCCTAAAAGACCTAATTCTTCACCAATAACCGCATAAATAAAATCAGTGTTAGGTTCTGGCAGATAATAAAATTTCTGATGACTCTGCCCCAATCCTACTCCAAATATTCCACCCGAACCCAGAGCTAGTAGTGATTGAATGATATGATAGCCACTATCTAAAGGGTCTGCCCAGGGATCTAGAAAAGACAAAATTCTCTCTTTTCGATATGCATATTCGGGTGAAAAGATAAAAACCAATACGGCAGGAATAGATAAGACAACCAGACCAGAAAGAGTAATTATCGGGACACCAACTGAAAAAAACATCATAAAAACTGTTCCACCCATAGTCACAGCAGTTCCCAGGTCTTCAATTAAGACTAACAGACAGACAACACCCGTAATAATCAAAGGCGGAATCAGAGCCCAAAGACTTTTTCTCAGCTTTTCTGCCCGAAGTGCCAAATAATGTGCCATAAAAAGTACCAATGCAAATTTCGCTATTTCAGAAGGCTGTACCCTGAAACCACCGAACTCTAACCAACGTTTTGAACCCTTTATTGGATCAGCAATAAACAAAACAATTAACAAAGCTACTACTGAACCAATTAAAAGCCAGCCCGACATTCGACGATAATTGTGATAATCAAAGTTAGTAAAGAATATCATGCCACCAAGTCCGATCACAGACCAAATTAACTGTCGAATCAAAATATTAAATCCCGCATTCAAAGCACTAGCACTATAAATCATTACAAAACCAATACCCATAAGAATAATGACAATTACAAAGACCAGGATATCAGGTGAAGACCGCTCAGTTGGTTTCATCCCCTTATCTCCTCCTTTATTATTTAACCAATTTCCGCACATATTCTTTAAATAAGTGCCCTCTTTGTGCATAACTGTCAAACATATCCCAACTGGCACAGGCGGGAGATAACAGGACAACATCCCCCAGTTCACTAAATTCATAGGCTATTTTAACCGCTTTTCTGAGGTTATGAGTCAAAATAATCTTTCCGACAAAACCGCATTCCAGGGCTTTATCTCGTAACACTTCTTTAGTGGCACCAATCAAAATTAACACTTTAACTTTGTTTACTACTAATTGAATAAAATCAGCAAAATCAAGATTACGATTCAATCCCCCCGCAATCAAAATTAACGGCTCATGAAAGGCTTCCAACGCTTTTATAGCTGCATCAGGGTTAGTCCCTTTAGAATCGTTATAATACTTAACGCCTTTATAAGTTAAGACATATTCTAAAGTATGTTCTTGACCTTTAAAACTCCGTAAACCGGATCGAATCTCTTCAGGCTTAATTCCCAACAAAAATGCAACAGCTGATGCTGCCAATGCATTTTCAATATTATGTTGACCACGAATTTTTAACTCATTAATAGCACCAAACTCTATTGGCCCATCTCCCAGATCACAGACTAACATCTCTCCATCGAGATAACATCCCGGAATCACCCGCTTTCGCCGACTGAACCAGATTACCCGAGATGGTGCGTCAGAAGCCAATTGACTGACTATCTTATCATCAGCATTTAAGACAATATAATCTTGAACAGTCTGATTTTTAAATATATTCTTTTTGGCTTCCAGATATGCTTCCATAGTCTTATGTCGATCCAGGTGGTCGGGAGTAAGATTCAAAAAAAGAGCAATCCTGGGGTGAAATTCCTCAACTTTTTCCAATTGAAAGGAACTAACCTCGGCAACTACCAAATCTTCAGTTGTAAGCTTTAGAACTTCTCCAATAAGTGGACGCCCAATATTACCACCCACAAATACTCTATGGGAATAAGCTTCCAACAATTTGCCAATCAGCAAAGTGGTAGTTGTCTTACCATTAGTTCCCGTAATCGCCACAAAAGGAGCTTGAGACAGACGATAAGAGAGTTCCACTTCAGCGATCATCGGAATCCCCTGTTCCTGAGCTTTACACAGAATGGGAATGTCTGTAGGAACACCGGGGCTCAAAACCAGAAAATCCACATTCAGAACCGTGTCGGAATGTCCTCCCAGATCAAAAACTACTCCGGTAAGGCCCGCTAACTGAGCCACTTCAGCACGCAATTTGTCAGCATTCTTTGCATCACTTACAACCACTGTAGCACCAAGTTTTGTTAAAATCTGTGTACAGGCAATGCCGGTTCTACTCAAACCGATTATTCCAATACGTTTCCCCTTCAGTTCCATCGATAATCGCCAGTCCTTTCCTCCACAGAGTTCATAGTCAAAGTTAACCCTTTCACTATGTTCAATATAGTAGCCTATTCAACTATACTGAAAAACTAAAATTGTACCAAAAATTTAGTCATTTTACATAAACCCGATATATCCAATCAACCCGACGACAACAAATACAAATGAAAGAATCATAAATCTTGCTACAATTTTGGGTTCATCCCACCCACTTAATTCAAAATGATGGTGAATCGGAGCCATCTTAAAGAGCCGTTTACCGTTGGTTATCTTAAAATAAGCAACCTGCAGCATAACAGCAACAGTTTCAATTACATAAATACCACCGATGATGACCAGAAAAAATTCACTTTTTGCAAAGATCGCCATCCCGGCAATGGCTCCACCTAAAGCAAATGATCCAGTATCTCCCATAAAGACCTGAGCAGGATGAGAGTTAAACCACGTAAAACCAGCGCAAGCTCCAGTCACAATCAAGGCAAAAACCGCCATCTCAACATTACCCTGTAAGATTAAGATTACAGCAAAACCTAATGACACAACCAGAGTCACACCGGCCGCCAGGCCATCAAGTCCGTCTGTTAAGTTTACTCCATTCACTACACCCAAAATTACCACAAATAAAAAAGGAATCATTAATATTCCCAGATCAATCGTCCTGGCAGTGAAAGGAATCAAAACTTTCATCAATTCAGGATCACCAAAAATATATAAGGCCACCAATCCACTGAGAATTAACTGTCCAACAATCTTCTGCCATGCCCTGAGCCCCAAAGACCGCGATGCAACTATCTTAATCAGATCATCTAAAAGCCCAATTAACCCAAAACCTAAAGTAAGAAAAAGAGACCAGAGTACCTGATCATTACCTTTAACCGGAAGAATTATTAAAGATGTAACCAGAATTGCGGTAATTATCATTACCCCTCCCATAGTCGGTGTTCCCTTTTTCGCTAAATGACTCTGTGGACCAACCTCGCGAATCTGTTGACCAAATTTCAATCTATATAGTATCTTGATTAAACCCGGACCAATAATTATAGATATTAAAAATGCCAAACCCAGTCCGTATAAATATTTTACCATCTTAAACTACACCTCCTCTAGCAGGTCATTTACAATCTCTTCCATAGCCATTCCCCTGGAACCTTTAACCAAAACAATATCGCCAGGTTGAGCTATAGTAATTAAGTGTTCACTAATCTCCCGGTTTGTAGAATAAGTAAATATATTCTCAACTTTAAATCCCGAATCCTTTGCACCTCTAGCAACAACTTCACGATAGTCACCTTTGATCAGCAAAAGATCAATTCGATTCTGAGCTACCAGGCTACCTAGCTCATAATGAGCTGATCCTGCAAATTCACCCAATTCTAACATATCTCCCAGGATAGCAATCTTTCTGTCTGTGTATTTAGCTAATACCTGTAAAGCAGCTTTCATCGATGTAGGATTAGCATTATAAGCATCGTTCAATACAGTAATACCCCGGGATGTCTTAAGAATATTCATCCTCATCTTTGAAGGTGTAAAAGTATCTAAACCTAGCTGAATCTCCCGGTCATCCAATCCCAGAATTCGTCCAATAGCAATAGCTGCCAGAGCGTTTAAGGCATTATGTTCTCCCGAAATCGGAATGTGGAAGGCTCTCTTTTGACCTTTGATGTCGACAACCAGATGTAAACCGACTAAATCAGTATCTTCCTGAATCCTTATCAGACGATAATCTCCAGCGGTTAAACCAAAAAAGACAACATGTTCAACCAATGCAGCCATCTCTTTCACCCGTTGATCATCAACATTCAGAACGGCAATCCTCTCTCCAACTAGATTTTCAATTAATTCCTGTTTAGCTTTAGCAACATTCTCAAGAGTTTTCAAATACTCCATGTGGCTATAACTGACATTGGTAACAACACCGTATTGAGGTTCAGCCAGTTTAGCCAGCAGTTCAATCTCCTTTAAAGCGCTCATCCCCATCTCTACAACCAAAACCTGGTGTTGAGGTGTAATCCTGAAAAGGGTTAGGGGAAGTCCGTAATAATTATTTAAGTTTCCTTCTGTCTTTAAAACACTATATTTGGAACTCAGAACAGCAGCAATCATATCTTTAGTGGTCGTCTTACCCACACTACCAGTAACTCCCACTACCTTTAAGTCAAATTTTCTCCGATAATAATGAGCCAGATTCTGCAAAGCCTGAGTAGTATTCGCCACTTTTATCAGAAACTGACCAGTCTGTAATGAGATATCCTGTTCCCGCTCAACAATCGCTCCTACTCCTCCATTAGCCAGTGCTCTCTCGACGAAGGTATGACCATCCATCTGTTCACCAATAATCGCAAAGAAGAGTTGACCAGATTCAATTGTCCGACTATCAATACTTACACCAATAAATTCTCCGTCTAAACCCGCAACCAATTCTCCATCAACTGCTTTACACAGTTCCTGTGTACTCATCTGAATCATGGACATTCCTCCTATAAACTCTTAATAGCTTCTCTGGCTACTTCCCGATCATCAAAATCAATCACTTTATCTTTGAATATCTGATATGTCTCATGTCCTTTGCCCATAATTAATACCAGATCACCAGATTTAGCTTCCTGAATGGCTTTAAAGATAGCTTCCCTTCGATCAGGAATAATTAAATATTTTTGCAAATTTTTTGATCCTAAAACTCCTTTTTCCACATCCTCCAATATTTGCACTGGATCTTCGGTTCGAGGATTGTCAGATGTAATAATACACAGATCGGAATATTCTGCACCAATCTTCCCCATTATCGGACGTTTGGTCCGATCACGATCGCCCCCGCATCCAAAAACAGCGATTAAACGTCCATGAACAATCTCTTTTGCTGTTCGCAAAACATTCTCCATCCCATCGGGAGAATGGGCATAATCGACAATCACACCAAATTCCTGCCCACATTTAACCTGCTCAAATCTCCCGGTAACTCCAGGTAATTTCTGCAAAGCTGTTTTAATTACCTCCAATGGAATGTCAAAAGCCAAACCTGTACCCATTGCTGCCAGAGAATTATAGATATTGAAATAACCTGTAAAGTTCAGTTTAATCTCAGTCTCACCAACTGGAGTTGTAACATGATAAGACACTCCATCTATGGCCACTTCAATCTCACTAGCTCTAAGATCTGCATCTTTTTGAATTCCGTAAGTGATAACCCGACCATTACATTGACTAACCATATACTCACTCGCCGGGTCATCGAGATTAATTATCCCCACTCCATCAGGAGTTAGTTTTTTAAACAGCTTTCCTTTAGCAATCTTATAATTTTCAAGAGAATCATGAAAATCCAGATGATCCTGAGTAATGTTAGTGAAAATACCAACTTTATACTGAAAATCCTCTACTCGTTTTAATTCCAGAGCATGGGAGCTTACCTCCATAACAGTATGAGTAACTCCGATTTCTAACATTTGATGAAAGAGTTCATGAAGATCTGAAGATTCAGGTGTAGTTCTTTCTGTCGGCAAAAAGTGATCGCCTATCTTATTACGAATCGTACCTACTAAACCAGTAGTAAAGTTCGCCTGTCGTAAAATAGATTCTATCATATAAGCTGTGGTAGTCTTACCATTGGTACCGGTTACTCCGATTAAATTCAACCTCTTTTGAGAAAAGCCATAATAAGCTTCGCTCAATTTCGCCAGAGCCTCTCGACTGTCCTGCACTTTGATATAAACTACCCCTGGTTTCAACTGACAATCTTCCTGAACAATTATCACTGAGGCACCATTTTCTAAGGCATCATCAATATAATCGTGGCCATTTAACCTAAAACCATGGATACAAACAAAGATATTTCCAGGTTTGATCTGGCGAGAATCATAGGTAATACCTGTCACCTTTAGTTCATGTGTGTCTCCCAGGAACTCATAATCAGGCAAATTTTTTAAAAGATTTGTTAATATCTCCATATTTTTCAGCTCCCAATAACAAATATTATACTACCAGCAGGTTATTATTGACTATTGAACAAAAACCTTAACTTCAACTCCAGAATCTACTCTGGTATAAGGTACAGGAATCTGTTCAGTAATAGTCCCGGTTGCAGAATATTTAATTTTCAACCCTAATTCTGCCAATAATTCTGCAGCTTCTTTGACAGACATTCCTTTCAGGTCAGGTACGCTAACCTGGTAACGACTCATCTCTGACAAACCATCCTGAGCAAAGAGGATTACTGTACTCCTCTGTAACATAACACTACCAGGTTTTGGAACCTGATCAACTACCAGTTCACTATCTGACCCTTCTACTCTAACATGAAATCCTTTCTGCTCTAATATCTTACGGGCATCTTCAATTGGTTGATTTCGTAAATCCGGGATCTCAACATTCTTTGGAGCATAAGGTCCTGTAGGCTGATCTACAACCTCATGTTGTGGAGGTATCTTCAAATGATGCAATGCACTTTGAGCAATCTTCTGGAAAATTGGAGCTGCTGTCTGAGATCCAAAATAGACCCCACTAGTAATATCGTGAATTACAACCAAAATGACCAGTTTAGGATCGTCAACTGGCACCATTCCGACAAAAGATGAGTCATAAATCTGTGCCCCATATGCCTGAGCTGTTCCGGTTTTTCCACCAATCTCATATCCCTCAACCTGAGCACTTTGACCTGTACCTTCAGCAACAACATTCCCCAAAAGTTGACGTCCTAAACTAGCAGTCTCTTTGGAGATTACCTGTCGAATGGGTTCAACCTTAAAATCTTGAACAATATTGTCCTCATTATCTACAACCTTCTTTATCAGCTGAGGTCTGAGCAGGAGACCATCATTAGCTACGGCACTTATAGCAGTTATCAATTGTATAGGCGTCACACTGATACTATGACCAAAAGCGGTAGTTGCCAATTCCACAGGTCCAACATCTTCAACATTATATTTAATCGCACTTGCTTCACCAGGTAAAGTAATCCCGGTTCGATTATCAAAACCGAAAGAATCAATATATTTATAAAGAGCTTCTGCCCCCAGACGCTGACCGACTTGCACAAAGCCAGGGTTGCAGGAGTTCTTAACTACTTCAGCAAATGTTTGGCTTCCATGCCCACCATCTTTCCAGCAGTGAATCGTCTCACCAGCAACAACGATTGAACCTTTACAGAAAAAATGGTCATTAGGAGTAACTACACCCTCTTCCAATGCCGCTACAGTAGTGATTACTTTAAATGTAGAACCAGGTTCGTATGTATCGGAAATGGCAATATTGCGCCACAACTTTTGTGAATACCGTTGAAAATTATTGGGATCATAAGCTGGTCGATTCGCCAGAGCCAGAATCTCTCCCGTCTCTGGATTCATCACAATTACTGTTCCACCCCGGGCATCAATTTTGGTCAAAGCAGATTCCAACTCTCGTTCTACAATATATTGTATCACAGTATCTATTGTCAGGTATACATTATACCCATCTTGTGGCGGATAATACCTTTTAGTCCCATCTGGCATCTGTTTATTCATTCCATCTTTTTCCACAGCCACTCTTCCGGGGACTCCATGTAGATAGTGCTCAAGTTTATTCTCTATACCATCTAAACCTTGACTATCCATTCCCGCAAATCCCAATACATGTGCCGCTAATTCTCCTTTGGGATAATACCGTTTACTCTCTTCAACAAAACTGATACCTGGTAAATCTAATTTCTTTATTCTGGCTGCCTGTTCGTCAGATACCTTACGTTCGACATACACACTGGCAGCAACCTTGGTTAATCTTTTATAAATCTCTTCTTCAGAACTGTTTAAAACCAAAGATAATTGATATGCTGTCTCCTGTGGATTTTTAATCTCAGCGGGTACTGCTACCACTGTTTCAGCTGTACCGCTAATAGCTATTTCTACACCATTAACATCATAGATGTTACCCCGTTTAGGCTCCACCTTCAACTCCCGCAAGCGTTGTTCTAAGGCTTTTTTTTCAAATTCTTGACTATTGACCACTTGAACCCAGATTAACCTAACAAACAATCCAAACATAAGAAAAACCACAACAAGGAAAAGAATTACCATTCTTTTCCTTATGTGTAGTTTCGAGTACTCCATCACACGAACCCCCTTTTAATATCATTGAGGGCCATTTAACAACATTTCAGGCGGGAAGTCTCCCAGTTTCTATAGACGGGGGATAAATAACTACATAGTGTTTACTTCAATTGAGGTACAAATCCCTTCTGAAGTCGTTAAACCGAAACATTAACAGCCTGCTGTTAATGCGACTTTAATTATCTAAAGTTCCGGCCTCAACAGATGTTAAATTTTTAAACCAATCGGTCACTCCATGAACAATTAGAGCAAAATTTTTGGAATCAGAAGAAGCCATATTTTCTGTTTTGTCTATATCCTGATTATCTTTGTTTAAGGTAAGATAATACGGGTCAGTCGCCTGAACCATGTCATAACGGGTCCGAGCCTTCTCTTCTATCTCTTTCAAATTATTCTTTTGAGCAATCGTCAATCGCAAATTCTGCTTTTTTATCTCTAATTCCTCCAAAGTCTTTTCACAGCTAGCAATCTGATAGTTCAAAGTAGCAATCTGAACGTATTGGTATACATAGAAAATAATTATAAGACCTACAAAAAATACAAGACAACCAATCCCAATCGCTTTAAAGACAAAAGGGAATGACCTATTCTTATGTTTCTTTGTACGTAAGCTATTTTCCTGCTTAGTAAATGAGCCATTTGTACTATATTTATAATATGACTGTCTATTTTCTAATACCAATGTATTCACCCCCTCTAATAATTAGAACTTAACTTAAGTCGCTGATCAAATCCTAAAGTTTTTCAGCTACCCGCAACAAAGCACTACGTGCCCTGGGATTCTCCTCCAATTCCCGTTTATCAGGCGTAATAGGTTTTCGGGTAATTACCTTTAAGATTGGTTTTACATCACAAACGCAGATGGGTAGATCTTTCGGACAGATACAGTCTCTCTCTTTATTTTTAAAATACTGTTTGACTATCCGATCTTCTAATGAATGGAATGAGATAACACAGATTCGTCCACCAGGTTTTAAAACTTCAACTGCTGCCTCTAAAGCCTTTTCTAATACACCTAACTCATCATTAACAGCAATCCGTAAAGCCTGGAATGTACGTTTGGCAGGATGGGGACCAGATCTACGGGCACTGGCAGGAATGGCAGCTTTGATAACCTGAACTAACTCTTCTGTAGTTTCAATAGGTTTAGATTCCCGTTCCCTCACAATAAACTGAGCAATTCTACTGGCCCACTTCTCTTCACCATAATTTTTGAGTATCCTGGCCAGATCACTTTCTGTCCAAAAATTAACGACATGTCTAGCTGTCATCTTCTGCCTCTGATCCATCCTCATATCCAATTCTGCATCTGCCTGATAACTAAAACCTCTCTTTTCATCATCAACTTGCTGTGAAGAAAATCCTAGATCTAGCATGATTCCATCTACCTCTTCAATACCACGATAGTACAAAATTCTTTTTAAATTTTTAAAATTATCTCGAACCAGGGTTACACGATCTATATACGCACTAAGCCTGTCCTCCCCTGCTTTTATCGCCTGCTTATCCTGATCAATTCCGATAAGCCGACCAGCCGGACCTAGTCTTTTGGCAATCTCAAGTGAATGTCCCGCCCCTCCCAGAGTACAGTCCACATAAATACCATCAGGATTAATATTCAAGTGATGAATCGTTTCCGCTAATAAAACTGAAATATGTGCATAATCCATTATCTTCACCTCTGATTAGATACCTAGTTTTTCCATAGTTTCGGCAATCTCTTCATAAGAATCAGCAGTTTCAGCTAGATAATGATCCCATCTATCTTTACTCCAGAGTTCTATCCGATTTAAAACGCCGCTGATCACTACATCTTTCTCCAAAGCAGCATATTCACGCAAATTCTGAGGGAGACTTATCCGTCCCGATTTGTCCAATTCACATTCGGTAGCACCGGAAAAGAAAAAACGGACAAAGGCACGGGCATCTTTACTGGTCATTGGGAGAGACTTTAATTTCTCTTCTAGGATGCACCATTCCTGTTGTGGGTATACGAAAAGGCAATTATCCAGGCCCCGGGTTACTACAAAAGGTTCATCAAGTAACTCTCTAAATTTGGCGGGCATAATTAGCCTTCCTTTATCATCCAACGAATGTTGATATTCACCCATAAACATGGCACATCCACCTCCTATCCACTAATCTCCCACTATCACACCCAAACGCCCCACTTTCCCCCACTTAATCACTATATTCTATGTAAGTCGTAAATTTCCTTTGTCTTTTTGAAATAAATTACAAAAAAAATTCGGTAATGGGTCACTTTTTTTCTCCCTTTACATATGATAATAAAGAGAGACCACTCATCAGGGGGGTAGAGCATATGAAAATCGATTTTTTGTATACCTGGACCAAAAATAAAGATTCCCAGAATGAATACATGAAAAGCTTTTGTGGTGGTTTTCGATTGCCTAATTTTTGTAAATTCCTTCTGGTTTTTATTCCACGCAGTAGAAAAGCGTAATCAGGTGTGGTTTAAAACATGGTCAGGTAAAAATCCCGAAAATAAAAGAGGGTTGATAGAACTCAAAACACTTCTGGTTGGGTACATAATTTCCATGTTGGCGGAAAAGTTTATTTCTTGCTAAAAATGCTAACCAGATAATGTAAAGGTTATCAAACCCTCTTTTATAGTGGATTTCTATTCCGGGGATGGACAGGTTAAGGAGAGATGAATCGGTGAATACTGATTATATGGAAATAAGGTCAACGTCGATAGATAAGAGATTATTTGAAACACCTGACGTCTTTACCATAACTTCCTCGCGTAAATTAATGGAGAACTAACATTTTTAATAGGTAATTTTGCTAATATGATTATTTTGTCTGCTCACGATTAGTTTTTTTCGCTTTATCTTTTGTAGTATCTTGCTCTTTCTCTTTTAAATTAATTAATCTGGCCCGCATTACTGCATCTTCGCCAAAACGGTCTTTCAAACCATCCATAATGCCCGATAAGCGGTCAGAGTGAAGATCAATCTCTTCCTGAAAAAGAGAGATCTGTTGAACACTATCATCAGATAAATTGGATACACTTAGACCAATCAAACGAAAAGATTTATTATATAAATCCGTATTTCGTAACAGATCCAGACCTACTTCATATAAAGTCTGACTGGAATTGGTAGTTTGAGACAAAGTCTTACTTCTGGTTATGGTTTTAAAGTTAGAATATCTGAGCTTAATACTGATAGTTCTACCAGAAACATCGGCTTTCCTCAGTCTTCTTCCTACCTGTTCAGCCAATTCCAGGAAAGTGGTCTCTAAAAAATCAATATTATTAGTATCTTCTTTAAAAGTAACCTCATTACCTATCGACTTCGCCTCCTGATGAGTCTCAACTTTTCGATTATCAATACCATGAGCCAGTCGATGCAGATCTGGACCCATCTTACCCAAATTACTCTCCAGAATAGCTACATCTAACTTTGCTAACATCCCGATGGTTTTGATTCCTTTAGAAATCAAATACTCTGCCGTCTTCTCACCAACTCCCCAGAGTCGAGTGATCGGTAAAGGCCAGAGAATTTCCCGAACTTTATCTCTGGTAATTATTGTAAAACCATCAGGTTTGTTAAGATCCGAAGCCAGTTTAGCCAGAAACTTGTTGGGAGCTATTCCGACAGATGCTGTCAGATCAAGCTGGCGTTGTATCTCCTCTTTGATCTTAATCCCAATCTCTACTGAATTTCCAAATAACCGCTCGCAGCCATGCACATCTAAAAATGCTTCGTCCACAGATAATGGTTCAACAACTGGCGTAAAATTACGAAATATCTTCCTGATCTCTTTGGAAACAGAATTATATTTACGATGATCTCCAGGTAAATAGATACCATGAGGACACCGTCTATAAGCTTCCCGTAAAGGCATGGCTGAATGGACACCATATTTGCGTGCTTCATAAGAACAGGTAGAGACCACTCCCCGGGAAGTAGGATCAGATCCTCCAATGATTACTGGTTTCCCCTTTAACTCAGGATTATCCCTCTGCTCAACTGCAGCAAAAAAAGCGTCCATATCCACATGGATAATGGAACAATCTTCTATCCCCTGTGTACTAAGTAATTCCCTACATCTTGATTCTTCCATAGCCTTCACCCTCATTTATCAGGTCTTACTTTAATTCTAGCACATATGTTCGGCGGGTGCAAGAAAAAATTAACCTCTCGACAGCTTCTTATATTTTCCAGAAAATTATCCACAAATCTACAAAATATTCCTTTCTAAACCATTGAATAAGCCATGTCAAAAGACACGGCTCACGATTAATATCTAACCAGATCGACAAATAAATTACACTTTAAAGACCTGGTCTGACTTCCCTCATATACTTGTACCCGTATATAATAAGTTCCCGGATACAGATAGGTAGCAATTCGGGCATATTGGTTTAAATCATCGTCATTATAATCGATCTCATTCATTTCCGCATCATACAAATACAGAATAGTATCACAGTCTTCCTGATATTTGGTAGTATAGATGTCATAATTACCCTCTTCTAAAAGATCCAGTTCAATCGCCTCAGTCTCCCCATCTGCCTCATCAATCACCATCTCCAAAATATTCTCCCGAACAGATCCTCCGGCATCGGAAGCAACAGTAAATGTAAAGCTACCATTTAGCGAAGTGCCATCCTGACCAGAAAAGGATGTCGCTCCCGAGTAATCGGAGTATTTTTTGCTGGCCTGTGCATCATAAATGTTCCAACTGTATTCATGCCCAGGGATTAAATCTTCTCCGGTGTACACCTTGTTAATCTTATTACGAACCATAGATGTCCAGATCATTGCAGGATTTGTAATTCCTTCTAAGACAAGAAAAAAGCTCTTTTGATCATGTTCCACAAGATCATGTGACCAGAGAAAACTTGGAGTCACACTATCATTTATTCCTCCATTAGTAGGGCTTTCCAGGCTTACATTAAAAACATCTAATGGTTCTGTCCAGATCGAATCGGAGAATTCACCGATGCCAGAACTATTATATGCGGCAACTTTATAGTAATAGCGCTGGCCCAATTGTAAGCTACCATCATAGTCAATATAGTTGGGTAAAGATACATCCGCAATCTGATAGTAGGGTCCTGCAAAAGACGTACTTCTATATATCTTATATCCAGTCGCCTCAAGCCGCACTCCCCATTTCAGGTCTATCAGTATTGTTGCATCATCAGGAGCAGATCTAACATCATATTCTTCTCCGGCTATCTCCAGAGTGGACACATCTTTGCTAACTCCCAACCTATAATAAAGATTTTCCATAGTCTGTCTATAGATTCCCAGACTCTCCCCATAAGTCATCGCCCAACAGTTATTAATCAAAACTTTTGCCGGAACTTGACCAGATTCCTGAGTATTATCTATCACTACTGGAATAGTCCATTGAGCTACGTTATTGTTGGTATCATAGGCCATTATATCAACATAACTCTGTCCATTACCTTTCTTAGTGGTATTTAAACTAAAATCTAATTGATTTACAGCCACTGCCTGATGATCAAAAGTTGTCCCCAGATGTCCAAAGCGTACTTCGATGGTCTGAATATCCAACTCGCCAGTCACTTCAATAGATGTATCGACAGTTCCTGAAAGAGTATCATTAATACTTATTCCGGTTACTGTAATAGTCGGTGGATTAGCAGCAATTGCCGGGTCCTGAGCAGGTGGTTGAAGAATTGTAATAGATTTAATTCGATTTTCTTCAATTACTATACTCTGATATCTGGATGCTCCAAAACCGGCATTTTCTACAAGAACAGTGTACTTATCAGCAGCCAGACTGATGGTAAAATGCCCATTGTCATCGGTAATCGTATTGAATACAGATCCTGTGGTCTCACTAGTGATAGTCAGGGTTGCACCACTAACTCCAGTTCCACCTCTGGAATCAACCACATATCCCTCCAGAGCCGTTGGCAAGAGAGGAGCAATATCGGAAAAATCAACCCGGGTAAGATTACCAACATTAATCACTACATTGGCCTGTTCAACTATCGTTCCATAAGCATTAACTCTAACCAGATAGGTTCCAGAGTCAATATTGTGCATAATGATCGTTCCGGTTCCATCTGTATGTAGATTTCTAATTACATTTTTTTGCTGATCTAAAAGCATTACCTCAGCCCCGGACAAGGGCTCCCCATAATAAGTAACCGAGACTGCAAGACTTCCATATTTGTCTGTAGCATCATTGTTCAAAAAACGTACCAGATCGATAATTCCATAACCACTATTCTCATCATAGCCATATGAACCGATATCTAAAGCGGTCTTTTCTAAACGAGATTTAATCTGTGAATAATTTAGCTCAGCAGAATGTTCACCCAAAAGCAATGCTATAGCTCCAGTTACATGGGGAGTAGCCATGGAAGTTCCATTATATATATCGTAAGACCCCATTTCTACAGGAACCGAAGAATAAATATTCTCCCCGGGTGCTGAGACCGAAATATGTGATCCTTTAGTTGAAAACGAACTAACTTCCTGGCGACCATTGGTTGCCCCGACCGCAATAACTCCTGTGCATCCACCGGGATAAAGAACCTCGTTTTTCCCTGTATTACCCATAGCTGCCACTACCACCACATTATTAACAACCGCCACGTTAATTGCATCTTGCAATGCCTGAGAATAGCCCTTTCCTCCCAGACTCATATTTATAATGTCTGCACCGTTATCTACAGCCCAGAGAATTCCCCTGGCAACATCATAATCTGTACCACCTTCTGAAGTCAAAACTCTCACAGGTAGAATTGTACTTTTTGGAGCGATTCCCACTATTTTTGCACTATTTAGATTGGCAGCCGCGATTCCAGCAACATGAGTACCATGTCCGACATCATCGAAGGCAGCATCAAAACTTATTTCATCAGAAAAAACATTATAACCAGGGGAAACTCTTCCGACAAATTCTGGATGAGTATAGTCTACCCCTGTATCGAGGATAGCTATCACTACCCCTTCTCCCTGCTTTGGTGCCAACTCAAGAGCTTCATCAAGCCCAATACTCATTGGCCCCCACTGCCTGTTATAATATTCCTGATCTTGAATCTGAATCAGTGGTTGGTAAATATAAACAGGTTCTACATATGTAAAATGGGGATTAGCTTTGAAAAATTTGATGGTTTTATTTAGACTACCTTTTATTGATACATCTAGATTCACTTTGTAAACCTGTAACTTATCAAGGTAGTCAACTATTTCACCAGAAAAATTATTTAAGACCTTTTTCAACTCTTCAGAATTAGTAGTTTTAATTAAAAGTTGACCGGGAATATGCCTGGCAAACATACTATCTTCAGCTGGCTGACCACCAGGTTTTATCTCTTTTTTAAATCCGGAAAACAGACCACATCCTGAAATTAACATGGCAAGAATCACCAAACTTACTAGCAAAAATATTTTTCGTTTATTCATTTTGCATCCCACCTCCTTTTTTAAAACTCTGTATAGAATCTAAAAGCACCATTCAGTGCTCCTTCAGCCTGACCACCACTGGCTGAAAGAGCAAAAGCTACTGTACTATACTCTCTATAAGCACTTGCACTGACGATATCCCATTCATATAATTTGTTATTTAATAAAGGAGTACCGTCATAGAAATATGATGTCTGACTATCGATAGTAAGAACTAAAGAAGGAGATTCATCTGTAATCCCCTGAACCAAAATGTCATATGATTGGCTATCACCTACCAGCTGATTGTAACCCCATTCCAGAAGCGGGGTATCAATGGTAACTATCTCTTGATTAGCCGGAGACAGCAGACTTACATTAAAGACATCCAGAGGAATCGTATATTCTATATCACTCATTGGTCCATCAATATCCTCACTATAGGCTGCAACCCGATAATATACTTCTTGACCTGGCACCAGATCGGATGATAGATCGGTGTATGAAGTATTGTCTGTAGATGCAATCAGACGATAATTCCCATCAAGGGACAGACTACGATATAAACGATAACCTTTTGCATTCTCTAACGGTGTCCAGACTATCTGGTTAAAGATAGTTCGTTCTTCAGTTGAAGATACACCCATAACTTTTGATAGATCCAGTTCGACCCCTGATGGAAGATAACTTTGAAGAGAAAGGTTATCATCGAGATTCATTAATTTCAACGACTCTCCAAAAGTCATTGAGAACAACATAAGTATCGCTGGTTTGTCCAATTTCACATTCAGGGTAGAGTTATCAATATATAATGGAATAAAGCTCTGGGTCATATTATAATTAACATCATACATGGAGATTCGTAAATAATTCCAACCATCTGGCAATTGAGTGGTATCTAATGTAATATCACAGCGATTTTTTGACAGGAAATAATAATCTGGAGAATAGTTCTGATGACCAACAGTAACCTCAATAGATTTAATTCCCAGTTCTGATTCTCCCCAAATTTGTAATGGTATTTCTCCCGATAATGGTGTGGTTAATGATGCCTGTGGTAAAGAATTAACATGAATAATTGGAGCTTCTTGCGGCCAATCTGGGTAAAACTCCTCCCACAAAGGAATATCCATCTCAGGGTCAATCTCCAGACCCAGATATAAATCCTGAATTTTCGATGTAGAACGCCCCTCCTTAGTGACTTCCAGTTGATACAGACCAGTTCTGACTGCAAGCTGAAAACTTCCATCAGATTCAGTCTGTCCAGTATATTCCTCTTTATCATTGTATAAGGTGACCTGTGCACCTCCAACACCAATACCACCTCTACTATCGAGGACTACTCCTTCAAAAATAAATGGTTTACTCACAACTGTCACATTCTTTTCCACATGGTGAGTTGCCTGTCCAGTATCCTTAACCTCCAGACTGACTTTATACGTTCCCGGTTGTAGATAAGTATAGGACACTTTGTCTGGAACTCGTTTATCGGCAGAATAATCAATATCCCAGTTTCCGTCTCCGGATAGATCCCATCTGGTTAAGAGATTATACTGATCTTCTTTGTCCGAACTTAAAGATGCATCAAAAGTAACAATCGCTCCCACTTCGGGTTTAGTCGGCAAATATTGGAAATTAGCAACAGGTGATTTATTTTTTCCAAAGCAGCCGCTCAAAATAAATATAGATAAAATAATTAATATGCTGAAAACTCTTTTCACTATCCATCTCCCCTTTATTCTAAATATTTATCATCAATAAAATGATTACCTATATAGATTTATTCACACCTCCTCAATTGTGATATTGGTTTATTAGCAATCTTCAATCACTATTTTGCAGACAAAACCATGGATTATTTTACATTTTTTATAACTATAGATACATTATTCAACTATTAAATAATGATTTCTAGATGTAAGTCCAATTTCCTCCATATAATTTAGACAATGTTTCCTAGCGTTACAACAAAATATTTGCGACTTTTTAACTGAGAAGGCCTTCTGAATAAACAGAAGGCCTTCAATCACACTATTGCGTATTGGATTTGACACCAAAATTAACTTTTTGCACAATTCCGGTTAGACTAATCACAACCGGATTTTCAGTAGTTAACTCATATCCTTCAGGTAATGAAGAGACATCTAGTTTGAGTAGTAGGTCTTCTCCTCTACTAAAGTTACTCGCCAATTCATCAACAAGATGATAAAGACCTTTGTTGTCAGTTGTGATAATCTGACCAGAAACTGTCAAGATCTTAACCCCTGGCAAGCCATTCTCATCTTCCTGCTGTATTCCATCACCATTCAGATCATTGAAGACTTTCCCGATAACCAGAGAGCTGGAGAATCTACTGTCAACAATAACCCGAACATCAGCTATCGCTTCATTTGAGATAACCACATCAGTCAATCCATGAATCGCTGTTACCCGATTCTGATAGATATTACCTTCGACTACTCCTGTTCCGACGACCAGATTATATGTCAAAGTAGCTGTCTGCCCCGCTTCTAAACTCAGTTCTTCCCAGAGTAGTGTTTCATTTACTACTGGTTCACATGGCTGCCCATCAAGCCTGGCAGTATCTTTAACGTATTTGAATCCTGGCGGAATCATATCTTGAATAAAATAGTTACTAATCACAGCAGTAGTCTGATTTTCAATCACAATAGAGTACTGAACAAACTCTCCGATGGAGACTGTCTGGCGGTTAGCCTTTTTGGTTAACAAAATAGCACCTTCCAGGACTGGATCGATTGGGATATGGTTATTACAAATTTTTAAATTCCCGGAGCGATGGCTAATTGTTAAGAAATAAGTAGTATCTACATCGGAAGTTGATGGCAAATTATTCTCCACAATCAGATATGAATCTTCAATAACCTGTTCACTACCACCATTTATCACCAGTGTCTCTTCTTCCGGTTGAATGATTGTGGACGGGAATTGCGGGCTATAAGTGTTCGGTGGCACTACTCTGAGAGTATAGTTCCCTTCAGGTGCACCATCCAGAATATCCACCCGATAATGTCCAGCAGTTCCTGTAATTTGACCTTGCTGACCTGGCAGGAGATCCCTTTCAGCATCAAAACCTGCTGGCCCAGTAATCCAAACCTCTGCTCCAGAAACGGGCTGTCGGGTTACTGCATCATAGACTATTCCTGTCGGTTCATAAGGATAATTCTGCCTGGTATCTAAAGTTCCCGATAACAGAGTCAAACCCTGAACAATTCCACTGGCAACCTGGGTAGTTGAATTCCGATAATATAATTTATAACCATTTCCGGGTAATAAACCTCTGAATCTGTATAAACCTGCAGAGTTTGTCATAGTTGATGCAATTAGATTATTGCCCTGATAAATCTCAACAATCCAATTTGCACATAACTGTTCATTAGCAGCTAATTGATTATCGTGATCATCATCTAGCCAGACAGTTCCTAAAATATTAGTAGTTCCCGGATTACTGCCTATCTGAATTCTGGTAGGATCATCATCATCCAGATAGATATCTATATTGTTGGCGTCTATACCTGCAAAAAGTTCCTGATTATTTAAAACAAATTCACTTACTTGATTGTCTATTCCATCATCCAGGTCTGAGTCGCTGACCCCAGTAAGGCCTTCTCCACTTTGATAAACTACCTGAAGATCAATAGTTCTTCCAGAATCCTCACTAACTGCAGCCCGGAAGCGAATATTTATGGTTTGACCAGCGTTAAGTACACCCAGGTTAAGCCCTTCTTCAAGCTGGCTTCCTCCTGCAAGTGTATCCGCTACCGTAATTCCACGAACCATAGTTGAATCTGCCATATAAGTTAACTGGGTCGGTAAAGCAGTTTTTACGACCACATCTGTTGCTTCCAAAGAACCAATATTGCGAACCTGAATACTGTATTCCAATAAATCACCGACTTTAATATTATCACCATTCAGATCACTGACCTGCATAATCGCCCGTAATACAGGGACTAAACCGGCAGCAATCTCGGTGGGCTGATCACCATTCGAATCATCACCATCTGCATCTGTCTTCTCATCTGGCAGCTCTTCACAGGAAACAACTCCCTGACTGATGATTATCTGTTCATCAGGCACAAAATCTACCAAAACTTTATAGGTAATCTCAAAACTAACAGCCGGATTTAGATTGCCCAGGGCAATACGTACATCTCGTCCATCAACAACACCTTCTGGATCACGACTGACTGTCTGGGTCTTGAAGCTATTTGTAGACATTCTATTATCACCACTTATTTGCAGAGTGCCTGCAATATAAGTTGTCTCCTCAGGAATAGTATCAGCCAGTCCAACCTGTGTAGCCTGAGCATTACCCAGATTTGTCACAGTTATCTTGTAGGTAAGCACATCTCCTGCTTCCAGTTCACCACCATTGTCATCGGTAACAATCTTTTGTGCATCCAGAATAGGAAGATCTCCTAAAGCACTATAGGTTGGATCATCAGCTAGCACAGTGTCTGGATCATCACTCAAAATCTGAATAATTTCTGTATCTACACCTTCTGTACCCTCACCATAAGCAGTTAAAAATGCCTGGCTGGTAATAATCGTTCCACTTACTACCTCTGGATTAACCTGTACTGTAAACTGCACTTCTATCTCCTGGTTGACATTAATTCTTCCCAATTGAACTCTATCAGCCAATGGGAATTCTCCGTTCCTATCTTCCAGAATCTGTCCATCAACCAGCGTAGAACCTGTTACATATGTGGTATTCGCTGGTATCTGATCCTGCAGTACAGCCTGAACAGCATTCTCATTACCTGTATTACCGATCCGCATATTGTATGTTATTAGAGTTCCCGTAGAGAGCTCACTCTCAGAGAAGCTATCTCTTTTTGACATAGACAGAACAGGAGAAGATGCAATAGTCAAACCAGCTGATCCCAACTGGATTTGATCAATCAAAGATGGAACATTCAACTCTGATTGATTATGAATGATAGTTCCGTCAACCAATACAGACTTAAGAGTAGCATCCCAGTTGATTGTAACTTGACCACTCTCTGCAGGTAATGAGATTTGAGTAATTGTAAATGTTCCGGTATCATTCACACCTGCAGTAGGTTCTTCAATACTAATTACTCCCGAACTGGTAGTCAGATTAGTCAGGCTTCCTGCTGCAAATTCCGCAGCCAGATCAATTTTCAGAGTCAGATTATCTGCAGCAATATTTCCCGTGTTATTAATCTGTATCGAATAATGCACCATTTCCCCCGGTCTGGCTAATACCCGATCTGGCAGTATATTTGCCGTGATTATAGGAGACTGAATTTTCACATCTACTTCTGAGGTCTGTTCATCTCCCAATTGATCATAAACCCGTACATCATCTGTCACTCCTCCGTCAATGTTCCGACTGTAGTATTTTGTAACCATTCCTGTATTAGTTAAGGTAAGATTAGTATAGTTCTGCCTATTTAAATCAGCCTGATAATTCAGAGTGAGTGTTTCACCAGGATCAATATATCCAGCAGCTGATTTTAGAGTAATCACCCATTCTCCGGTCTCCTGATTATAGCTTAAATCATAGTCATCAGGTGCAAGTTCAAATAGTTCTCTGGCCGGTTGTCCGATCCAAAAACCAGTTATTCTCGGTTCTAGCTCTCTCATCTCTGGCGGTAAGATATCCTTAATTACCGGCTGCCAGGCTGTGCTCTGACCATTGTTAACAATAGACAGAGTAAAGTTAGCTGAGGCATTATGACTAACCCATTCCGGACCACTCTTATCAATAACCAATTCTGGCTCAACAACTGTCACTGGAGTAGATTCAGTATCTCCGACAGAGAAATCATCATTCCCATCTTGAACTAACTCATAAGTATATTCACCGTGCAGTACAAATTCTGTACCAGATCGGTTAAATTCCTGATTCTTAATTCTCACATGAAGTTCCACAACAGCTTGTCTGTTCGTGGGGATTAGATCAATTCCTTGCAAAATTAAATCATCATCTACCAGATTATATCTGAGATCACCTGAAGCCTGATTATCAATTGCATAATTAACTCCCAGCAACTCTATATTATCTGGTAATGTAAACTCAACCTCCAAATCGTATAAATCAGTATCGATTAACTGACTATCTCCCGGAATCCTCACTGTATAGACCAATTCCTCTCCAATAGTTCCCGAAAGAGGATTACCTATCGTCATAAACCCAGGAGTTGAGATGGAATTATGAGTTATCGACTGATTGAGAGTCGAACCATATTGAGCCATATCAGCCAATGTTGACTCAGGTGGAAGATTATCATCATCTAAAGAATTATAACTCTCCACTCTGCCAACAGTTGTCAGAATATCTCCCGGAGTAAGAGAACTATCTGCTCTAATAGTATAAATTATCTCCATAATCTCACCTGGGGAGATCGTATAGGTATCAGCCTGATCATCATTGAAGTCCCAGAGAATTCGCCCATCAATATCAAAATTAGCATTAGTCTCCGGGTATTTTATAGCTCTATCCAGACCATTAATTTTGATACTTTCAACAAATATGCCTGTTTGACCTCGCTGTCTAAGTCCTTCCGGTATAATATTTAGAACTTGCAGATCATATGCTGGAGCAGTTCCAACATTAGTGATAGTCAAAGCATAAGTGATTAGCTGATCTGCCATAATATTACTACCATTTATCGGATTGGCGGTCAGTATTGCCTCTAATTCAGGTTGGATAATCGCCAATTCTGTTCCGGTTAATGTGGATTCAGGCATTGTTGTCTTCCCAGTATAGCTAAGATTTGCCTCAACCTCGACCAATTGAACAGCCGAATCATCCGGCAGATTGTCATTCACCTGCACCTGGTAGCTTATTACCAGATCATCAACCTCATGGTTATCTGCAGTGTTTACAACATCCCCTAAGTCCCAGATCAGATCGGCTGAGCCTGCATTTGGCGTATTGAGTAAAGTAATCGGTGAATAACTAAATACTCCAGCTTCTGTAAATGGTGGTTCTGTATCACCATTGATACTAACTGTTTTCACAAATTCCATACCAACAGGCAAATGTGAAGACAATATTAATTCCTGAGACGTACCTTCCTGTAGGTGAACTGTCATTGTTAATGTTACCAGGTCACCTATCCGCAAATCATTTGTTCCCGGATTAAAGGTATCAGTATCTCTGACCAGGCTTATACTATTAGCATCTCGAGTTTGAACAGTGGTGATAGCCGCTGCTGTATAGTCATTCACACCACCTACTCCATCACTACCATCACGCTCACCGATGATCTGACCAGCCCGACTGGTCCAGTCTACGCTAACAGTATTGATAAGTGATTGATTTATAGTTGTCTGATCCATTACCTCAACCTGGTAAATATAAGTAAGCTGATCAGCCATTGGCAAATTGATATAAATTGGAGTTAGACTATCCCGACCCCAACTAATAGTTTGCGGGGAACCTGTTTCGCCAGTTCCGACCACCTCTGGAACGAGCTGAGTTGTCATCCCCTCATAAATCTGGGCCAGACTTCCAGCGACATATTTTAAGCCTGAATTTAAGTTATCTATCAGGTTTAGATCATATGCTGTTGAAACATTGCCAGTGCCATTTGTTAACGTCACCTTGTATTCTATTATGTCACCCGCGTCCGGTGCTGTAATCTGTTCAAAATTCTGATCACCTTTGGTCACGTTTCGCGCCTCTTGAGCTATCACTAACTGAGGTTCAATCACTGTCAAAGAGTCTGATATCTCAGTACCTCCGATAAAGTCATCGATCCCGCCATCTATCAGTTCATAGGTATAGTTGGTAGTTATTTCAAATTGTGTTCCCTGAGTATTAAATGCATCGTTTTTGATGTTCACTTTTAAATCTATCACTGCCTGAGTACCAATAGAGACAGTCTCTATCCCAGTCAATTTGAGAGTATCTCCACTCAAATCGCTTAATAAATTACCTGCAGCCTGGTTAGTAGCAGCAAAGTCAGCTTCTATAAATTCAACATTGTCAGGTAAGGTGACCTCAACTTCCAGATCATAAAGGGTCTCCTCAGAATTACTATCACCCGGGATCTGGAGCTGATAGAGAATCTCCTCACCAATAGTTCCCGTAATCGGATTAGTGATCCCCGGAATACCGGGAGTTGAAATAGTATTATGATCTACAGCTGCATCCGGTGTACTGTATTGCCTTCTAATACTACTGCCGGGAGATAGGTCATCATCCAGTGAGTAATACGCTTCAACCGACACTGAATTACTGAGCACTAACCCTTCTCTTAGATCACTATCCGCCCTGGCTGTAAAGACAAGAATCAACTCTTCGGTAGGCAAAATAGTATAGGTATCTGCTGTCGCTCCATCATCCAGATTCCACAAAATCCTACCATCATCTGTAAAGTTAATATTCGATTCAGGATCTTTAGCCGGTTTGGTTACTCCTGCTATGGTTATACTCTTAACAGTTATTCCTATAAGCCCCTTTTCGCGTAAGCCCACGGGTAAGGTATCAACTATCAACAGATCATATGCAGGTGCGTTTCCGGTATTAGTTACTGTTACTGTATACTCAATTAATTGATTAGCCATAATATTGCTATCACCAGATGGTTCCGCAGCCAGATTGATATTCAGATCAGGTTGGTTAACCTCAAGAGTTGTAATAATTTCTGTATTTTCTGGCAAGGTTGCTTTTCCAGTATAGGCAATATTGGAACTGACGTTTAGATCCTGATTTACCACCGCTGGGTCTAGAGCTTCGTTCACCACTCCCCGATAAATTATGATCAATTCATTATTTGTTTCATCATTATCACCTGAATTGGTTATATCTCCAAAAGTCCAGGTCAGAATCTGTTCATCTGCGGAAGGTGTTATGGCAAAATCCACTATTCCATATGTGAATACTCCTCCTTGCGAATAGGGAGCCTCCAGATCGCCATTGATACTGATTATATCCACAAATTCCAAACCTTCCGGAAGAACTGAGTTCACAACTAAATCACCTGTTGTACCTTCCTGAAGATTGACTTTTAATTCAAATGTCACCAAATCACCAATCCGTAAATCATTCACTCCAGAATTAAAAGTATCAGTAATCTCGACACTAAGAGTATTATCATCTGGTATTTGAACCATTGTAGAATCAGTATCCCGATAATCATTCAGGCCTCCAGATCCATCACTACCATCTCTTTCTCCTGCTACAATTCCATCTGCACTGGTCCAATCCAGAACAATAGAATTCGTTAGATTCTCTAGCACAGATACACTATCCAATACCTTGACTTTGTAGGTATAGACAATCGTCTGATTTTCAGGGAGGTCAATATCCCTTTGATTTGGATCAGCCTCTCTGCCCCAGTGAATAATCTGAGCAGAATCTATACCCGTACCAGTAACTTTTGGTGTAATCGCTATTTGACTTCCTGAATAGTTCTCTTCCATACTTCCGGCTAGATAACCCAGACCTTTGTTTAGGGTATCCACTATATTCAGATCATAAGCAGAAGAAATATTGATTCCGGTATTATTGATAGTCACCCGATATTCCAGAACATCTCCAGCATCTGGACTGGTCAGAGTTGTAAAATCATCGGGATCTCCTTCAGTCTGATTGCGAACTTCCTGCAGGATAGTTAGTTCAGGTTCAGTAATTATCAAATCGGTATTAAGCACATCTCCTGTACCAAAATCATCATTATCGCTTTCCGTTAACTCATAACTATAAGATCCTGACAGTGGTAGTTGAACTCCGGCAGTATTCTCCTGGCAGTTGACAATCTTAACTGTTATGTCTACAATTCCTCGACAGTTAGCGGGTATCGACTCAATTCCAGTTAAGGTTAACTGAGAATCATCAAGATCTGAAGTCAAACTACCTGTCGCCTGATTCTCAGAACCAAATTGTGCTTTGACAAACTCCACTCCTGTTGGCAAATCTAAATCTAATTGTAGATCATACAACACAGTGTCAACAGTAGCCCCATCTCCGGGGATCTTTAGTTGATAGACTATCTCTTCACCAATAAAACCTGTCCCCGATAAATCAATACTCAACGCTTCGGGAGTAGAGATTGTATGATGATTTACACTGGAGGTCACTGTTTGTGCATACTGCTGCCTATCTTCCTGCATCACCTCAGAAGGCAAGTCCTGATCATCCAGAGAATAATAAGCAGTAACCTGAGCAGTACTACTCACTGTATCGCCTTCTGCCAGATCTCCATCACTACGAAGAGTGTAGATGATAATCAGACTTTCACTTGCCGGAATATGATAATCATCTATATTCAGATCACTCAGATCCCAGATTAATTGCCCATCAGTTAAATAATTCGGATTATCATCGGGATCTTTGATTACTTTGTCTATCCCCCCTATAGTGCAGCTTAGCACTGTAATTCCGTCTACTTCACCCTGGCGCAAACCGGATGGAATAGTATTTAATATCTGCAGGTCATAGGCTGACCCCTGACCAGTATTAGTAACCGTAATAGTATACTTCAGCTTCTGATTGGCCATAATATTAGTCCCATCTGCAGGACTAGATGTAATATTTACATTTAATTGAGGTTGTCTGACTTCAACTTGGGTGTTAACCTTAGTTACCTCTGGAAGCGTCGTTTTATCAGTATAATCAAGGTTCGCGCTAACATCCAGAAGTTGGGCAGCAGGCGTAACAGCTAACTCTTTTACCACTTGAGCACGATAAACAATCTCCAGAGAATCATTCACCAGATTATCACCAGAATTAACCAGATCACCAAAGCTCCAATATAAATTCTGATCACCTGCAGCAGGTATATGATCGTCTTGAATCTCATCATAACTAAATCCATTAGCCGATTCATACGGCGATGATGAATCACCGTTAATACTCACAGTGTTTACAAATTCTAGACCTTCTGGCAGAGTTGAAATTACTGTCAAATCTTTAGTAGTACCTTCCTGCAAATCTAAATTCAACCTGAAGGTGACTATATCCCCGATTCTTAGATCATTTGTACCGGGATTGAATGTATCTGTACTTCGTGTAATATTTAGCAGATTCGAGTCTGCCGAGTTAACAATTGTAACAACTGATTCCAGATAGTCATTTAACCCACCTGTTCCTTCGCTACCATCTCTTTCTCCAACTATCTCTCCATCCAGACTGGTCCAATCTAACTCCAGAGAATTAGCGAGTTGCTGATTGGCAGCTATCTGATCCAGTACACGTACTTTGTAAGTATAAATAATCGTCTCTCCCGCAGCAAGATCAACATCTCTGGTCGGCACCTGTTCTCTGCCCCAGACTAACATTTGAGGAGAACCACTATCTCCAGTACCACTAACCTGGGGATCAAGCTCCACAGTTCCCAGATGTTCCTCCTGCATACTGTCAGTGATATAGCATAATCCCTCACTCAGATTAGCTACCTGATTAAGATCAAAAGCCGTGGATGAATTAACTGTTCCATTGGTGATAACTAACCTATACTGAAGAATATCTCCGGCATCTGGGTTGCTGCAACTTGAATAATCATCTGGATCACCTTTGGTCTCATTTCTGACCTTTTGCACCACTGAGATCTCAGGTTCCTGAATAGTGAACTCCACATCGTCAGAACTAACCGTCTGCAAATTATCAGCATAATCTACGTAATTGACCTCAGCCTGGCTAGATCTCTCCTCTCCTGACTGATTCACTCCCAGATTGGCAATCTTAACTGTATAGTCAATTATAATCTGATCGGGTTCAAATCCATCATCGGGATTGATGATTCTACCAAATTCCCAGATAATCTGTCCCGTCTGACCAACCAGTGGTTCCTGAGCCAGTGGTGAATAACTAATATTCACTCCCTTAGTAATATCATAACTGACAAGTTCAACTCCTGAAGGCAGCGTATCCTTAATTAATACGTTATCGGTAGTTCCTTCATTCACACCCAGGACTATACGGTAAACAAAAGTTTCTCCAATTGTATAACCTGATGTTGGAAGAGTATGAATAGCCTTATTCAAATCGGTAGCATCATTGATAGTAACAGAAGCGACCAAATTATCAGTATATGATCTTTCATATAAATTCACCCCATCAATACTCTCCCACTCCAGGTCAGTCTGAAAATCTATCTCCTGTCCTGGTTCTACCTCTGTAGTCAATTCAGCTTCTATATTAAGCACCAGTCGCTGATCATTATCGAGGTCAACATTCCCCGTCTCTCCCCAACTGATATGCTGGTCATCAGTCTGAACTTCTTCTCCCAGGGTACCTTCGATAATCTCAAAATCACGTAAACGCATCATAGTTGGTAAAGTCTCGCTCACTACTAGATCATAAGCAGCAGAATTACTCTCTCCAGTATGTTCTATAGTTAATTGATAGGTTACAAGACTGCCAGCCTGATATGAGCCAGTCGAAGTGATATCTTTGCTAATAACCAGAGTAGGTTCAATTACTGTTAAGTTATCTGTTACTGCAGAATTATCGGTTCTGGTCAACTCATCATCATTGATTGAGTTAAAGTTGAAGATCATACCAGTGGTAAGGGTAGCCCCTCTCACTATCTCGGGAATATCTTCCCTCACAGTCGAACTAAACTCCAGTTGATAGATTATATCTGACCCGGTATTATTGGAAATATCAACATTATCTCCGGTGAACCAGGTCAAAACCTGACCTGTGCCTATATCCCCTGATACATCCGGTACGGGCGATCCCAGATCTGGCCCTCCTGTACCTGTATTTGGACCACTGGAAGTACCCACATTAAATTCTAATCCTGGTGGTAAAGTATTCTCAAGATTGATGTCATAGATACTGGTTCCATCCGGTACAGTAAAACGTAATCTATAAGCCACAGTATCTCCGGGTCTAATCTGACCATCAATTGGGGTTACCCGATAAATACTATATTGAGCATCAGTAGTATTAAAAGTTACCGTCTGATTTGCGGAAGCCGGATATTTGACAACACCAGTTGTCCCCATCGGTTGACTATAGTATTCTAATACTCTGGCTTTATGCAGCAGAGCAACACCTGCACTAATATCACTATTAACCTCAGTTTTATAAGTGATAGTATGGTATTCATCCTTTTTAAGAATACCGCAAGAAGTATTCTCAAAAATGATATTCAATTCTCCACTGACATTATCATAATTTATCGCATAATCTGTATCTTGAACCAATACAAGATCATTTCCTTCTGTATCATGCTTACTCACGCTTAGTGTAGAGCCGGGATCAAATGATCTCGTCCCAAATGGCAAAGTATCATAAACCCTGGTCTGGTAACCAGGACTATCACCTGTATTAGTAATGATTAGAGTATGAGTAATCTCCTGATCTGCTGTCACATTACTACCACTGTCAGGAGTACAGGTTCGGGAAGTGATAGAAATAGATGGCTCATAGAAAACAATATCTTCAGTATCCTCCAATTTATCTGGAATAATCATATGATCAAAACTGTACACTGTACCAACATTTATTTCAAAAGATGCAGTAGCTTCATTAGAGAGCATGGAACCATTAGTCAGAGCACCTTCTTTGATAATTCTGGCTCTATAAGTTATCATTGGAGAATTAGGTCCAACAAAATCATCAATCGTCCAGCACAGATTCTTCCCGCCATGTGCTGAACTAACTCCTCCCGGAACAGTTTCATCATAAAATTCCAATCCCTCTGGTAATATATCTCTAATGGTGATATTTTGATACGGATCTTCACCCTGAAAATTAGGATTTATTGTAAATGTCACAATCTCCCCAGCTGAATCAGCCAATTGGTCGTCTGGATTCCCAGTATCCTGGTCTACAGTTTTCTGGAAACTAAAAACTGCTACCAGAGTATTGATAGAATCTGAACAGACCTGTGAAGCATGTCCCCATTCTATAGCAGTAATTTCTTTCAAATGACTACCTGCTGAACTTATGGTAGCCTGCAGATTAAAACTAAGAGTCGCACCTGGATTGATAGTCCGATTGTTCCATTGCAAAACATTTCCTGTCGTTTCATCTGGCGATGAACCTGGCAAAATATTAGAATAAGCATCTCCTAAAGTATCGGTAATCTCCACATTGGTCGCCGGAGCATTACCGGTATTGCGAACTGTGATAGTCCAGTTCACTACTTCTGCATTGTTGGCAACCTGCAGCCCTTCGGAGATATTCACCACCAGATTAGCTTTTTTGGGTGTAAATGAACCAATATCATTAACAGTCGGCCGCACAATTCCCGATGAATTCTCATAAGTAATATCCAATTCAGGTTCAAACACAGAACTATCACTAGCTCCAGAATCAAAATCTTGAATATCAAAGTCTATGGTGTGAACACCTGCAAAAATCGGTCCTGCCCATCTCCAGGTCAAAGTAGTCTGACCTGCTATTGGCTCAATCGACGGCGCGACCGTATTTAAACCCCCCGAATAGGTTAATCCCGGTGAATCAGCTACAGCAAAACGGGAAAGCAGATTATATTGAACTTCCATATTATATATCGGTGCCCCGGTAGTAGTAAAAGTCAATACTACATGACCGTCTTTCGTCGTAAAATCGGTAATATTTTGTTCAACAGTAGCTATTTCCGGCTGTGTAATCAGATTGGCACTATCACTGTTGTCACCGGGACTAGTTAGTGTCGAAGTCTGGCTTCCCCAACTAACACTGGCAGTATAATTATCTGGGTCAGTACAGGGACCATCAAACTTACCAATTACATAATACTCAACTGTCTGACCAACCTCTATATTACCAATATTCCAGGAAGGATTATCACCAATAGGTGCTGGTGTTATGGAGACGAAGCTCATATTAGTAGGCAAACTATTAGTTAAAGTCATATTCTTAGCAATCGCAGTCCCGGTATTGCTAATCCTTACTCTCCATCTAACCTGTTCATTTAAAGATGCAGTAACATCTTTCGAGTATTCCATATCTGTTTCCAGGTTCATCCCACTCACGTTCACAGTGATATACGGTAATTTACGCGGCACTGAATACTGAGCACCAATAGTAGAACCGGAGCGACTTACTCCCCCCGTATCCCACGGCATCTGCCAGGTTACAGTAGGAGTCACCACATTTTCTGTAGTGAATGCCTCAGTAGTCATCACCCCGTATTCAATCAGGCAGACATCCAATGGAATCAGCAGTTCCAGGTCAGCAAAACTCTCAAATGACCAGATTAGTGATGTTCCGCTAATCACTGGATCTGAAACAGCTAGACCATTAATCTTTGTACTTCCCGGGGTGTATTCAAAACCTGTGCCTAATTCTTGTGTAATGATCAAATTATAGTTATCAGTCTTGCCATTGTTCTCTACCCGTATCTTCAAGACTCCAGTATCTTCAAGACTGATAGCTGGTACCTCATCATTTTTTACAAATATAGAAGATGTTGGTTTTCTAAATTTGGGAAAATCAGTACCACTATTTCCTGACACAATCTGAATTGGATAGTAATTGTCAGAAATATCCTTCCAACCATAACTGGTCTCGGCTGTACTCGCCTGATCAAAATCTGCAGAACTACCACTGGTTGCAGCATTGACAACTATTTTTCTGGTCTGACCCGGGGGAATATCACCCAGATCCCAACGTATAGTCTGATATCCCGGAGAATCAGTGATTACTAGATTAGCCGGATTATCATCAACAGTCGAATCGGAATAGGTCAAAACTTCCAATAATTCTTCAGTCAAATAGGTATTATATGCGGTTCCCATCCCCATATTGACAACTTCGTAAACCCAACTCAGATTATCTGATGTCAGATCAACCAGAACTGGACTGACCAAAACATCCAGTGCAGCTTCCAATAAATATTCCACACTGGTTGATTCTATTCCGGTGTAATGTGCACCCAGATCATCATCATATTCAAGCTTACCGGTTATCTGTGTATGATCAGATCCAGTTTTGACAGCATCAAAAGTAATCGTACCAATACTATCTGTCTGGCTGAGATTAAACGGATTATTAAAGGTTAAGATGATCTCAGCTTGCCCATCACCATCACTATCATTTAGATTTACCGAGGGTACCTGACCATTGAATCCTGTGTATTCCAGATTACCCCGATAAGCAAAATTATCGTTCAAATCTACAGTCAAAACAACATTATTATCGTTCCAGGGTGTAAGTTTGTCCACATTGAGATTAATCTCCAATAATTCACCCTTGCTAATCTGTTTACGGTTAAAATCAATATCTACATCCATGCGAGCTCTGGAAATTGGCACAAAAACTCCCTGATAGAAATGATGCTGATTATCTATCACTTCTCCACCAATGGCATTGGAGATAATCAGGTCTGATTTACTGACAAAATCTTTCCAATATTGAGAAGTAGCTGGCAAACTGTCATCAGTCAAACTAAGCTTATATCTTAAATATAAGATCTTTCCGGCAACACTATTATTCCCATAAATCCCCTGGAGAAAATCTAATTGAAAGGTTAAGGGAGAGATGGAGATTATAGAATCTGCGGGTATATCAGTCCATTCCCCGCCACCAACCCGATACTGGGCTGTATCAGTCAGATAAACCTGCTCATTATCCAGATTATCGGTATAGGTTGAATCAGTCCAGTTTCCGGAAGACAGAGGATCAAATTCATAATGTAATTCGTATGATACCTCATCTTTATCATCTTTACCACAAACGTCAAACCTTCCCTCGTCGGTAGGGTTAACAATATTTTTGCTTTCATAGAGAAATCTGGTCTCTTCTTCTCTACTCTGCAAATAAAAATATGTATTAGCTGTGCTTTTTACATCACAACCGGATATACTTATTCCGACAAGAGAAGCTGTATCAGTAATTAACTGACCTGCCAGAGTTGGGTCGTCAGTAGCAGTAGTGCGAATGGTTATAGTCTGTCCATTATAGGCTTCAGCAGGAGTCATACTCCAGGAGATAGTTTTACTGTTGTCTACTTCATCAATAATTACCACATCACCCGTAGTAACCGTTACATCTTCTGGGTCAAAAATGAACTCTTCAGGCATATTGTTTGTAAACACCACATTATCTTCCCGCCATTTACTCAAATTATCAATTTTAGCAGAGAAAATAAAGTCCACCGACTCATTTAAGAATATTCGCTGATTATCGCCATCACTGGATTGTGTACACATAATAGTTCTGCCAATTGTGATATCTGGAATATTTATCACTGAATACATTGATTCAACCAGTGGAGACATAAAAGTTTTCTCAATGTCATTCTGATATTCAGGTATCAGGGTTAATTCAAACTCAGCTGTATTATCATCAATAAATTTGCCTGGATAATCAGGATCATTAACACCCTGGTACTTGTGTAGGTGGCAGCAGTGATCAGCACCTTCAGGAACCAGATTAGGTGTCAAAGCAAAAGTAAGGTTAACACTCTCGGTCTCTGCAATAGTTCCATCATTCGCCTGATACATAAAAGTTCCGGTATCAGGTTCAAAACTCCATCCTGGAATAACATTGGAGACTGTGAAATAATCCCTATCTATATCTGTATCCAATTTAAAATTACGGGCAGTACCGTATCTAGTGCTATTATTGGTTATCTGAATCTCCATTGTATCAGATTCTGCCCCATAATCTAATACTGGAGTTTTATTCACAACAATATCAATCTGCGGTTGACTGATAGCAAGGAAAAAATCCTCCAGATCAGAATAGCTCTCACCAGTAGTCGTATTATCATAAGCACAGGTTAATTCAAAATTCTCATAATCCTGTACATCCAGAGTAAATTGGAAGTTCAAAAACTCTCCGGGTGCCAATTGGCTCAAAAGTACTGTATAACAGTCGGATTCAAACTGAGGAACCACATTACCAATCCCTCCAACCAGAGTCGAAGTGGCAAAACCATCTCCCCAATCGATTATTAGATATTGATCCTCATCGAAATAATAATGACCTTGCCCGTTATTGGTAATCCGTGCCTCTAAAGTAATGGTCTCTCCCCGATGAACAGTTAATGGTACATGCGAAATTGGGATTAATTCTGCTTCTAATTCTCCTGCCAGAACATCAATCGTCTCTTCATCAAAATACTCGTAATTATCCCCCAGAGAATTGCTGGTCTGAACAGTAGTTTTGACAATGTTTAATAACCCACCCTCCAAAAAAGCATCAGTGGTCAGTTTATAACTCAAATTCACCTTCTCCCCAGCCTCCAGGTCTAATTCTGGATCGAAAGTGATGATTATCTTATCATCAATAACGTCTACCAGTATAGGTATAGTTATTTCATCCATAGTCACCGTCATACTATCTACAAGATAGGCAAAATGCTGATTAGCAAAGCCTGTCTGGGTATCAATAATCTCGATGATTACCTGAATGTCCTTTGCCTGATAAATGCTCATATTCTCTATCTCGACAGAAAATGTTTGTCCAACGCTGTCATTAACATATGCAATAAGGTCATCAGGTTGAATAACACTTAAGGTAGGTTCTTCTTCTGCTGCCAGTATAAGTGCTGACGAAAAAAAGATAATGAGCAAAATCAGAAGAAAACTACTTAGTTTTTGCTTTAGGTTAGCTCCCATTAGTCCAGTCCTCCTTTGGTCTACAATATTTCAGATTACCATTTTTGCATTACATTCATAAACAAACCCTGTGATTCATAGTTCAGGTTGGTTAAATCATCATTAAAATCAGTAAAATTATAGCCTATTCCAAGCTGCGTATGGGGTGCAATATCCCAATCCATACCGATCAGGTAACCCTGCTTAGAATCCTGAGCTAAAGTATTCCAGAGACGGCGATATTCCCCATAGACACCCCAGCCGGCAAGAATAGCATAATTTAATCGATTAATCCACAGGTATGTATCACTAGTAATCCACTCCTCTGTATCATCAGACCTCAATGCAGAGCTTTTATAAGCTAACTTCTCACTTAATTGAAGGTTAGCAATTAGGTCATAAACTCCTTCCAGAGTAGCAATGGCTGATCTCTCATCGGGAACTGTTCCGGAAATCTGCTCAGCAGGCGACAAATTCTCCAAATAGGTAAATTTCCCAAATAAGTTAAGACTATCATCAGTTATCGGTCGATATGCAAAACCTAAATTCCCTTCAATTCCCCGTGCCCATTCATCTGCTAAGCTGGGATCCATTGTTAGAGAACCATCCAATTCAGTGATCAAAGCCAGTTGGGGATTCAAATCCCAATTAAGACGATTCCTCACAAGATATTGTACAAGATTATCATCCCCATTGATCAAACTAGCCTGAAGATAACAATGATAATTAAGATCAGCCAGATTAAGAGCAGATTTAATCCCGATACTATCCCGTTCATAGACTCCAATCTCTTCTATCTCCAGATCTTCAAAAAGCTTTTTGGTTACTTCCTCAATCTTAATAGTCGAATACCTATCATAAGGTCTTTCCTGTTTTTTATCAAAATTACCACTGGTATACTCCAATCCTAAAAGCCAATTATCCGTAGGCAGGTACTCTAAACCAATAAGATTAGTTGATACATCCGCATAAGTTCCCCAGGAACTTTGTCTCTCCAGAAGAAAAGTCAGTTGTTGATTCCATTCAAGGTTATTTCCCGTAAAGAAACGATTTGTAACCCCACCAAAAGCGTCCTTTTCTTTGTGGAACTCCCCATAAAGATAACCCTGATCAGTATAATAATATTTCAGATTTAAACGGGCAAAATCCCCAAGACTTCCGGCAGAGACATCTGACTTCAGTCGGAGCTGATCCAAAATTGCAGCATCCATACCTACGATAACACGATGGTTAACCGGGGTATGCTGATTATTGTTCAGTGTAAACTGTTCGATAAGATAATACTTCTCTGCTGAACTTTCGGTATAGTCAATCCGTAGTCCAATAATTGTGTCTTCTAGAGGTGCTAAATCCTTCTCCATAATCTTCTGATACCTTAACGAACTGCTTAAAGACATCTGCGGACTATAATCTCCACTTAAGATAATTGCAGCAAAATTGATATCCTCCCCTCCAGACGCACGTTTGAGAACAATATTATTATTCACTAGAAAATCCAGAAGATTACCCTGTAACTTGATCTTCGCCAGACCCTGTTCATTTAACGACTGTTGGGTTGAAGAGACAAAACCCTTCTCCTTATATGATAAATCACCTGATAAACTTAGGTTTGAAAGATCTGTAACATTAGTGGGTAACTGAAAATTAAAATTAACATCTACAGCATTACTACCCTTCTCTCCCCCAATTACCGGTAATGCAATATAACTAAGCCCACCCGAATCAGAATAATTAATCTGATCTGGTTGATTCACAGAATATGCCCACTCTGTCTTAAAATAAACCTGATCCCCCGGGGGTGCATAAGTCATATCTGCCCCATAGAGGGTATATAGTTCTCCGTTCTGAGTCTTTTCAGAGATAAGATTACCACCCAGATTAAGAAACTCTTTACAAGAATATGCTCTGAAACCATAAGTAGAGTCTGTTGCAATCTCTTCAGGGATATGCTCATACTCAGCAATCAAAAATATATCATTATCAAGAGTAATTGAGTTATTAATAATGTTTGAATTACCCGTTAAATCTTCCAGTGCTCGCAAAAGAATAACTCTTCCCTGAAGATAATCAATGGTGTAATCTCTCCCCAACTGTAAAGAGATAGTTTTAATAATTTCTCCAATTGCCCGATCTTGAACTTCGATTTTCAACCTGTCACTACCAGACAAGATATTAGCGTATTTTAGATAGTAGATCGAACTTCCTGTAGACTTTATCTTATCAATAGAATGAATTGTTCCAGGTATAGACCAAAAATATTTTATACCAGAGTTGTGGTCATTCAAATCCAATTTGACACCATACAACTGTCGGTTATAAGCGGTCAAAACAGTAGTATTGAAATCACTCGCATAATCACCCCAGAGAATCTTATAATTATCCCATTCGACACTTAAATATAATTTTCCACTGGTTTTTACATCATTTTGAATAGTGGAGTCATCTCCATATATAGGATAATATTGGTCTGGATTAACAGTTAGATCCTGCCTCTTTAGAATGGAACGAAACTCAGATAAAGACCCTTCACCGGTATCCAATTGGGCAGTTACTAAATATTTGCCTTTGACTTTCCCTTTGAGATATACAGCAAATCTGCCCTCGATAAACACTTTGGTAGCAAATTCATCCTCATCTGTAATCGGTTCAATATATCCCTGCAAATGAGTAACTCCAACTGTTAGATCTGTTAAACCGATTAAATAATAAAGTTCAATCTCATCAAAAAGATCAGTAGATCCATAAATTGTCTGACAATTGATGATAAGAATAACAGATATGATTAAATAAATTAGTGGGATATACCTGGGTTTTAAAATTTTTGACGTCATATCTTTCACCTCTATCTCTAATATCTAGGACTTTGAACCAGCAACAGGTGCTAGTATATAGTTCCATAGTCCCATATTAAGACTTCGGTAAAAATATCTATCTTCCTGCCGAATCAATAATTTTTACGAATTATTTATTTTGGATAAACGTTAAATTTTACCTCCTAAAGTTATAATTAAAAAAAGAACCACCCTTAGTGAGTGATTCTTATGCCCAAAAATAGTAACTGATCAATTAAAGTCGCATTAACAACAAGCTGTTAACGCTTATGTTTAACGACTTCAGAAGAAGTTTGATACTTCCACTGAAGTAAACACTATTATTTAGTTATTTAAACTCCCATCCGCAGAGACTGGGAAATGTTCCTTCTGAATTGTCGTTAAAATTTGTTGCGTTTCATATCCTGATAACGCTCTAAAGACAACTGAATTAGTCGATCAACTAATTTCCCATATGATAAACCACTATGTTCCCAGAGTTTTGAATACATGCTAATCCTGGTAAATCCGGGAATTGTATTAATTTCATTAACTAATAGACGCTCAGTCTCCCGTTCCAGAAAAAAGTCCACTCTGGCAAACCCCTGACAGTCGATCGCTTGATAGACCTTAATTGCAAAAGAACGAATCTCTTCCATCTTTTCTTCATCTAAAGGAGCCGGAATCAACAGTTTGGAATCTTCAGAGATATATTTGGCTTCATAATCATAAAAATCCTTGGCGGGAATGATCTCACCTGCCACAGAAGCCTCAATAATCTCATTACCCAAAACGCTTACCTCCAACTCCCGACCATTCAAAAACTCTTCCACAATAATCTTTCGATCATGTTCTGCTGCTTTGCGCAAAGCCTCTGGCATCTCTTCTCGATTGTGCACTTTGCTAATTCCCACACTGGAACCAAGATTGGCTGGTTTAACAAAACATGGATAATCAAAGACTTGCTCCAATTCTGCAATAACTTTTTCTACATCCTGTTCTAAATCATAGCGCTTAATGACCTGATATCTTCCCTGTGGTAATCCTTTTACCTGAAATAAATCTTTCATAATAGCTTTATCCATTCCTACTGCTGAGGAGACTACTCCAGCCCCAACATAGGGAACTCCCGCCAATTCTAACATCCCCTGCAATGTTCCATCTTCACCAAAGGGGCCATGCAAAGCCGGAAAAACAAGATCAACTTTGAGATCAATGTTCATATCTCCCTTAATCCCTATGATTCTACCATTACCCGGTTCAGGAACAAACACTACCTGCTCTTTTTCAGTAGTGATTCTCCCATCTTCCATAACTTTTTTGGATATTCTTGGTGATAGCCATTTGCCTTCTCTAGTGATGGCTATGGGATATACTTCATATGTATTTTTATCAATTGCCTGATAGACTGAATGACCAGACATAATCGATACCTCATGCTCACTAGAACGCCCTCCAAAAAGGAGCGCAATTTTGAGATTGGTTGACATCCTAATACCTCCTTCAAAAAATTCGCTAAATCCTATATATCTATATTCATTTTCCCCATTTAGTATAAAACTCCTGCATTTTTCTTGACAATCCCCCGGATTTATGCTAAATTATAATTAGTAATCGTTATTAATACTAATTCTATAATAATCTGGTGACCTCAAAAAAAGTGAGTAGAGAGGAGTTTTTAGCATGGCGAAAAAACCAGGTACACGGATGACCAAACAGCGTCAAGCCATTTTAGATGTACTGAAAAGTACCACTTCCCACCCTACTGCTGATTGGATTTATGAAGAAGTTCGCAAGATTATTCCCAATGTTAGTCTTGGAACTATCTATCGTAATCTAAGCATTTTAAAAGAGATGGGGGAGATTATGGAACTGGATTTTGGCAGTACTTACAGCCGCTTTGATGGTAATCCAGTAAACCATTATCACTTCTGTTGCACCAAATGTAATCAGGTTATAGACCTGGATATTGATATCTTTGACACTATTGATCAGGATGTTAGTCAAGCCACTGGACATATCGTAAATCGTCATCGTCTGGAGTTTTACGGTATCTGCAAGGATTGCCAGAAAGATGATTAAGCCAGTGGATTACATTCAGACATACTATTTCTGATACCAGTAAACTATCATATAAAGCAGATTTATTCTGCTTTTTTTTGTGGTCGACAACCTGCGATCATCTGCGAAAATCTTGCCTGAATCCATTCTTCAACCCCTCCAGCAAAAGATTCAAGTCGCTCTGACATTTGCAGTCCTCTGGCCAATTCATCTACCTCAGGTGAAATCAGTTCAACAATCAGATTTTGATTTTTTTGCATTCCCCTGACAATTATTTCTGTAAGTTCCTGATCACGCAAACTATAACCAATAATAATTAGTCGATCCAAAGTTAGCAGTTTCTTTCGAAAAATTTGCAGCAGCTCCTGAAAGGGTTCACGTTTTTCCCGTTTTGGATATACCATCATCGAATTGATCCGATCATTGGCCAGATAATTTAAAGTATTATCATAGTTTAAAATAGGTATCTTCACCCTCTCTCCTAACACAGACTGATACCAGACAAAAGATCCGTGTAATTTGTATAATCTAATCTGATAGGTTGGATTGCTAAATAACTCTGGCTGCCAATTGACCAAAAATCCATCAGTATAGGTTAAGAAAAATTCCTCACACAGACTCTCAACCACCAGATCATAATTGACAGAAAATATATCAAGCTGAGTACCGGTCAGTTTTAGCCAGTGAGCAAAAGGATACAAATAGGCAATCTGGTCTTTTTGAATCTGACAATGCTGATGCAAATAATGCTTAAGACAGCGGTCGAGACTCTCAGCTCCATTCACCAACTGTGCAAAATCCAACAATTGTTGATCTGAAGAGCGATTAATCAACCGATTTATCAACTCAACAGGCATGTTTTTCAGGTCGTGACAGACCTGCATCAATAGCTCAAAATCTTCAGTGATTTCCGGAAGCAATTCATACAGCTGCAGATATGTAAGTTTATCCTCTCCTTCCAGATTAGTCGGAAAGTTAATTGCCAGATCGTGCATAAGAGGAATACCTGAAGGACGTGAAAAACCTGCTCCCAACAATAATGCCATATTTAGATTCATCATCACTACTCCTTAGTTTATTTGAGTAATCTGTCCTTTGTGCATTGTATACTTTATGCGATTATACCATTCTCCAGCAAAAGATACCCCATCAAGAATTGTCAGATTTGCATCTTTCCCCACTGTTATATTACCGCACCGTTCCTCAATTCCCAAAGCTTTTGCTCCATTGAGAGACGCAGCCTGTAATAATTCTTCGATCTGCATACCATCCGTTAAAAGTGCCCGTAACTCATAACTATATTTGCCATGAGGATTAAATGGTGTTCCGGCATCTGTCCCCACGGCTATGGTACAACCATGGTTATAAGCCAGAGCAAAGGAGCTTTTGTGGATCTCTACCATCTTCTCTGCTTTTTTGACCATCTCTGCAGGTAATTGATCACCATGTTGGACAATCAATCTCGGTGCAGCCAGAGTTGGGATCAGGATTGATGAATTCTTCTGCATCAATCCCAGGGTCTTGCTATCAAGACCAATCCCATGCTCAATGGTATCAACGCCTGCTACGAGAGAGTTTAAAATTCCTTCCCTGCCCTCCGTATGAGCAGATACTCTTCGTTCTGCCTTATGAGCTTCTTCCACTATTGCTCTAATCTCCTCCAGTGTTAATTGAGAAGAACCTGGTTCAACTCCCGCAGTCAAAATTCCACCAGTTGCAATCACTTTCAGTAGATCTACTCCCTTTTTTAGTTCTTCGCGGGCAGCTTTGCGGGCCTGGTCAGCCCCATCTATCTCCCGGCTGATCTGATATATGTGTCCACCTGTCATTGTTATAGCTTTACCTGACGTCAAAATCTCTGGACCCTGGATCATCCTCTGATTAAAAGCTTTTTTTATCTCCAGTACAATATCCCCATCCCCTCCCAGATCTCTGATTACTGTAACCCCTGCCTGGAGATGCTTCTGTAAATATCTGGATACTATTCTGATTACAGTAAGAATGATTCCTTCCTCCTGCCATTTCCCTACAGGATCTTTATCTCCAGATAGGGTTAGATGGAGATGGGCATCTATCCAACCTGGTAAGACCAGGCATCCCCGGAGATTAACTACTTCCCGACCCGCCTGATTCAAATGTACTCCAATATCTACAATTTTCCCATCATCAATCCACAATTGGCGATTATCATAAAATTCTAAACTCTCACTATCGAAATATCTGGCACCACAGATAATCAATACTTCACACATCCTTTTTACTCTTAGTGTGGACTGGGAGAGGGAAATTTATCATAGAAAATTTATCTCTGACAGAAATCTAGATAAGTTTTTAGAACAATAGTTTTTAGAATAATCTCCAGACATAATCTTTCATCCCAATCATGGAGATCAACTCTGTGAGTTCCATGATTCTATCAATGCAATTAACTAAAACCTCCAATCACTGAATACGATCTTTATTATCCCCTGTGTTCGATTTAAAATCTGCATCGTCGATTCATATGGTAATCCCAATATCATCACAGACCTGTCAATCTGTTATATATAATCTGTCTCCCAAATTGCTTCTTTTACTCATAAAAAAAATGGCGCCCGATTTAGAATTATTATCTAAGGGCGATCATAATACATTCTTCCCGATTTAAATCAATCTTATCTTTGGCCAAATCTTCAACTTCAGGAGTAGATGCTCCGGGTTGACACCAAAATCTGGGAATGTTCAAATCAATAGCCTGTTGTAATATTTGCTGTGTTATCTTCGGTGGCACCACAGAGATTACCATATCTAGCTTATCTGGAATATCGTGTAAAGTAGGATAAACCTTAATTCCCAAAATCTCATCTGTATCAAGGTTGGGATTCACAGGATATAGGTGATAATCGGTATTATTTTTTAAAAACTTAAAAATAATGTTCCCATATTTCTCTTCAGTGGTAGTCGCTCCTACCAGGGCAACATTTTGCAGTTGTTTCAGATCAAAATTCATTAGGTTCCCCTCCCTCCTATTATATATTTAGGCACATAGCGATTAAAAGAAATGTTATAACTACATTATCGTACCCATCGTCGGTTGGAAATACTATTGTTTCCGGGATAAGGTTTGTCGGGAGTATAGATTATATTTTTTCTCTATGTTCAGAAAAAGTGAGTGTTGTTATACTATTCTACTTTTGTTTTCCAATTACCTGTTGATATGTTTCAGAAGAATACCAGGTCTCACCACAAATCAAATCACCTTCTTTCAATAGTGACCTGGAATCTGCCAGACCAATAATTCCAAAAAAAAAGTAGCCAATTCAGCTACTCTCAAAATGTCAGTATTAAAATTGTGGTGGGCGCAATAGGACTCGAACCTATGACCCTCTGCTTGTAAGGCAGATGCTCTCCCAACTGAGCTATGCGCCCTTAATCTAAATGGCACGCCTGAGTGGATTCGAACCACTGACCTACGGATTAGAAGTCCGTTGCTCTATCCTGCTGAGCTACAGGCGCATGAAACGATAATACTGCCACTCTACGATATGATAGAATGGTGCGAAGAAAGGGACTCGAACCCCCACGAGCGTTATCTGCTCACTAGAACCTGAATCTAGCGCGTCTGCCAATTCCGCCACCTTCGCACTGGATAGTTAACATCATTAACAGAATAGCATATCCACTCTGTCTTGTCAAGGAGATTAGCTCAAATTTTCTCTGATCGCTTCCTGACAGTAAACCAGGTGGTGATTGAATGAACCTGTTTGATGATAGTATCTCTCGGTTGAAGAATATTTATGTGAGTAAAAATAAAGAAATTGCTTTGTTTTGACACTAGAGTTCTTACATCACTGCGGTTTATTGCAGAAGAATAATTGTAATCTTCAACTTTTAGATTGATGGGAAAAGAGTTAAAATAATTATGTAATCAATTAGTAAAATCTTTCAAATTGATCCCACTTATTATCTATTAAATAATCATATTAACATAACCATAAGCATTCATTTTTAACCTTTTTGACGAATTCAAAGCTAACTCCTTTAATTGAAAAACCGAACCCGGTGTTATCGTATAAATCACTTCAGAAAATTTTTGACCAGCACCAGTCGCAGACCATTCACGTCCAACGATTGGTTCAATATCCCCAATAAAATTCATCATATATTGAAAATTAGTATTTTGAGATTTATCAAAAACAATCGGCAGCAGAGCCAATACCCGGTCTTTTTCACCCATCTCCAGATGAAAACACAGCTCCTCATCTTTACTATCGAACTGCCATTTCCACATTCCAAAGCCACTGAGATTAAAAAGATTTCCCTCTGTGGGTAATTTATTGATTTCTACAACTCGTACCCTGCCAAATCCTCTACTCCGATCTCCCCCCAATCCCTGAGTGGTTAGCTTATTAATTAAATCACATACCAGAGTATCCTGTAAAGAAGTCTTATAAAAGACATACCCCTTAAAACTCAAGCCAGATACCAGATGTTCTATTTCATGCAAAGTATGTTCTCTGGCACTTCCTAGTTCTCCATTTATAGAAGTCGATGCATAACTGCTAATATATTGACTCTCAAACTCATAAGCAGAAAACAGATCATTTCCTCGTGCATAAAGATACTCTAAACAATTATACTGATAAGTTGGAATAACAACTGATTGTCTCTGGAGATCATAAGGATAGAAACAACTAAATCGAAAATTATCCCTAATATATTTACCTTCCGACAGGTATTTATTCGGATCATAGGTATCCATATTCATGGTTGCTTTTACAGCAGTGGCAGCCCCCCATAAATTTTTACCTGGAATATATCTTCTGGTTAAATCGACCACACCCATTTTTTTATAGCCAAGATGGATTGGAGATAAAGCCTTCAAGATAACCTCATATCCCGACCACTTATTCATTATTCTCACCCTGTTCTTCAATTTTATCAATAGCTTTTGCTCTATACAATGCATAAGTCAGCATCCCAACTATCAACTTCTTGATAAAAAGCAATTTATCTAAACTTAAATCTTTCAGTTCCATAAATTTTGCTAATTTATTATCCGCATTCTTTACAGAAAGAGACTGATCATATACTTCAATCAAATTGAATGCTGTATCATAAACTGCTAACCCAATCAATTTTTCCTCATTTGAACGAGTTGTTAACCAGAGAAAAAAAGCGTAAATTCCATTCTCCTGCAAAATACCGATGGACTTATTCAATACATTGATTATTGTGCTTTTTTTATTCTCATTTTTGACCTTCTCCACAATAGAGAACCCAGATTCAGCTATTATTCGTTCAAAGTTTTGGGCTGTCTGCATATTCATCAACTCCTTCATTAATGATCTTACAGCCAATCCGACCAAACCCTCTTGTTGACATACCTCCTACACCCAAAAACTCCATATATTGATATCCTATATCAACTAGCTCTTGAACGTAGTCAATATCAACTTTAGCTTTATGATAAAAATGTTCAGGATTGAGTAAGGTTGTCACTTGATAGAAAACAGTCATTCTTGGAATAGCTTCATAGGTAAACAAAGCTTTATCTATGGCTGCACCGGTTGCAGGATCAATAGCTACAGATGTTCTGACTTCCAGATTGTCGTTGACAACATGGTAAAAAATCTTATCATTAACCAGAATAATCTTTTGATATACATGTTCTGGAAGATGGCTTTTTAGATATTTCGATAGATTATCTTCTACCTGCTCCTCCGACTCATTACACTGCTGATTCTGCTCAAATCTAGCTAAAAGAATCCAACTAAGGTTAATATCCTTACCTATAAATTCTTCCGTATTCAAAGGAAAGAATCTGTCATCGGGAATCTGAAGAGATAATAGCTCTTGTTCTTTAACAACTTCACTTAGATATTCCCTTATCCTCTGAGGTGTCGTTATCCAGACTGGCCCTAGCACAGTTGCGACTGGGAAAAGTAGTATAAGACCATCATAAAAATTGACTAAGCCTTTAAGTGACTTATAATCTCTGGTTGCCCCAAAAGTATGGCAGATCTTACAATCACCACAGTTAATATTTCCTCCGCATTTGTTCTCATTAGTCGCCAAAGCAGCATAACCTCTGACTGCACCTGAGATACTAGTCCCAGGGATTTTGGGAATATCATCCATATCCCTAGTTATTGAGTTGTCGACTCGATCCATTCGATAACCCCCGGTTCCAATATGGATAGGATCTATCGCAGTCAGTAGCCGCAAATTTTTTTTACATATCATAGTGACCACTCCTTTCTATCTGATAACCATAAATGAAAGTCCTCATCTCCATCAAATCAAAAAAACGACCATCTTTCAATATCTGAAAAAACTCTCTCTTATCATCTTCTGTTGTAAAATAGGTTTCAAAATCACCAACACTATTAACTATTGTGATTAACAGTTGGTCTAAAATCGACTCCTGTCTGGAATCACTCTGCCATGACTCAAAGGATTTATAAAAACTCTGCAGTTTCAGAGCTAACAATGTCTCCAAATTTTTCAAGCTGGAAGTTGAAACATTTCGGTCAGTGAGCTTCTGATTAATTATCGCTAGCTCTAAAAATTCTTCCATAAGTAATGGTCTGGTCTTAATTGGACTAATACGATGATTTCGTTTTAGTAATTTTGAACCAGAACTATCTAACTTGATATTCACCCTGTCTGCAGTTGTCGCTAAGAAAGTAAAATCTATCAAAGAAGGGGCAAATAATATTTCTGTGGATGGTTGTAGATCGTTAATCTGTTGCACCTTTAATTCACCATTTACTCGCGTAACCAAATTAGTATAGTAACGGTCTTCCCAGCTTGAATCCATAGTATCTATCTCTGTATCTATGCCACACGATAATTGCTGATGATGAAGAAGATTATCCTTAAATCGAAGATTCAGAGAGTATTTCTTATTGTCACAATTCTCATTGACCTCCTTAACCTCTGCCTCTAGTCCATCAACCCGAATCTTCAACTCTTCCAGTTCTTCTTTGTTTTCTTTAGCCTTTTTTCTTTTGTTAGATTTTTCTCCTCCACCAGGTTTTTTGGTATTTTTAGCGTTTTTACTTTCTTCAGATTTTTCGGATTTGGTAACAATTGTCAGCTCTTGAAGTTCTAAATGATTTATTGACTGTCTAAATTCGCTAAGCATTCGTTTTCCAGAATCTAAAATCAAATAAAGTGGATACTTATGGCGAGCATAGACCAGTCCGAAATTAAGGCTTAATCTTCCAATAGCTTTGCCGAATAAACGATTGAATTCATAATAAAGATTCTCGACAACATTAACGCCTTCATTACCTGGAAGCAATAGCATAAATTCGTCCGCCATCTGATAGACAAACCTAGCTCTCAATACTATCTTTGGATTTAGCTTCAGATGAACATATTTAGTTTTATCTTCTCCATTTTCCTGGACAAATTTTACAGTTTTATCAAAATATTTTTGGATAATCTCCACTACCTCTTCAGAGAAATTCTTTTGAGGATAAGTGATAATTGATTCAATAAAAAGTTTTCCAGTTGCTTCTGATTGCACGACCAACTTAAACAGACCATTATGCTGCTTTAACAAAGAATTAAAAACTTCTTTTACCAGCTCAGCATCCTCAATGTAAGATTTAATTACATCTTTTAATCTATCCTCATCAAATATGTGAGTCCAAATACCTATATCTGCTTTACCAAAGTCATCACTCTGAATAGTAAAGCTATAACCAGTTAAATTTAAATCCTGTAGAAGAGATGAGATACTCTGAGTAAAATCCTCCACACTTCTGATAACTGCTCTAAGCCGTGAAGGTCCAGGTTTTTTCGTTTTATTCTTCCCTTGCCCCTGAGTTGTATAGATATAGTCTCCGCGTAACCAGAAGTCAAACATCCCAATATCACCGACCAGTAATACTATATTCTGATTACCATCCATTATCTGATCCATAAATCTTGCATATGTCACCTCAGAATCTGCTGCTAACTGCAATACCTCTCTTCCTTTGCTCTTTCCAACTGTCCTTACATTATAACACCAATCACATATCTTATCTTCCCAAATCCCATCATGCCGTCGATTCTCAGGCATCTTACCGCATAGTTGGCACACTCCTCTGCTGTTTTCGTTCCATTTGTTGATCCATGTCAATTCGGGGGTGTCCATATTCTTCAGATTATAGGGAGCAATCTCCTTCAATAGGTTCTTTTCATAAAGTTTTTTGAGTTTAATAACTGCTGAGCCAAAATTCAATGTATTAGACATATAACGACAAGGTTCACAGTTCACCAGTGGAGAGATAACATCTTCAAATCTGGCGAATTCTTTTCTAACAGCATACTCAATATCTATTTTAAAGTACTTTAAATCGGGAACCAGAAAATAAATTCCATTGATATCTTCATAGATGACATTGCCCAGTGAATAGTCAACTTCAATCAGATCTTTAATCTCTCTAATCACTTCATCCAAAATCTGCGTACGGCCAATGAAGTCAGGCATCCTGAAGACCTGGGTTCTAAAATCCCGTCCAGGATATTGAATCCCTAAGATATGCGGAGTTCCGTATAGGCAGTCAAATAAGTTAACCTTATTCTCCCAACCAGCTCCACCAGTTTCAAAAAGACGAGCGTACTTTGTACCAGAGCCGCCAGAGTTAATCTTGAAAAATCCAAGTCTATTCTTCGGTTCATGATATGCCGAAACTATTTCTTTAAACTTGTCATGGTTGAATTTTTTCCCACTGCCAACTAATATATTGTAATAGATCGTTTGCCCCTCACTTACCTTTTTATTGGTATTTTTCCCTGTGTATTCATAATTTAAATGAGATTTCTTCTTATCGAACCATTTAATTTCCTCCAGTTTTGCTTCTGGAAGCTTTTCAGTTGAAAGATAGAGGCTTATACTACCATTAGTAACTAGAAAATTGTAAGATTTATTTAATTTAACAATAAAATTTTTATCATCAGTAGAAAGATTATCTTTTCGCAACAACAGTGAAACTATCATCACTTTAGTTATCGTAGCAGTTGAATACCCGTGATCCCAAACGGTTGAATCGTTATCAGGAACCAGAGACATAGCCGATGCATTTAACATCTCTTTTGCAAACTCCATCAACTCTTGACGCAATAATGACAGCTGCCTTTCGTCAGTTTTTTCCAAATTGAAAATCCTACTTAGCAAAGAATTCTCTCCCACAGCTAAACCATTATAGATTTTCTGCCTTATCGCATCCAGATTATCAACAGATTTGTACTCTCCACCAAAAGGATTTGCCACTTTCAATGATCTCCGCATATTTGAATAGTATAAATTCCCGTCTCTCTCTTCTTTTGAGTCAACTGTATCTGCCTGGGCTATACAATATTCTAAAAAGGAGAGTGGTCTTAGCTTATAAATAAAGTGATGACGAAAGGCTGAGAGAATTACTTCGCTCTCAGGATGACAAAATTGACTGCAGAATTCATCCAAATTCAATTCACTCCATTTTGTATGCACAGATTTGATATCTAATTTTTCCAGTAATTTAGGATTAATTAATTTTTCTGGTTCTGATACGCCTCTTCTTTTTCGGTTATTTTTGCTGGTTTTATTTTTCTTCGATTTACCATTAGACTTTTCATCATCATCTTTTTGTCGATATTGACTATACAGTACATTTGTCACATCTTTTGAAGGAGAGTCCCTAAAAACTTCATAATCAAAGCCAAGTTCGATCATCGGTCTCATAACATGTAACTCGTGTGGCCACAAACAATCTTTATCTATAGATATTGGTGAAGCTACTTTACCAATATCGTGGATTAAACCTAACATCTCTCCGATTAAGATGAACTTTCTCTCTTCAAAACTAAATTGGCGTTCCACCCTGTACACCTCCTCCATCAAGAGTTACTGAGTATTGTCCAAATAAACTTAATGACTTTATTAATTCTTCCAATCGAGAAATGAGTTTAATAGAGTTTATTCGTGCCTTACCAAATCCAGCTTTTCTTTTTGCTGATATACCATACTTTTCCAACAAAGAGATTATCCCTTGTTCGATTATTGATAAGTCTTGCACAATAATTTTTTTACAATCATCCTGCTCACTGCCTATTACATGAAAAGGTAAATATAAAAAGGTTAACTCCCCTGAAGTTTTTTCTGGAATAACTTCATATATGATTGGGCCAGTTTTCGATAGACCTGCACGAGTTACTCGATCATGAGGATTAATAACTGCATAGTCCAGTTTATCAAAAAATGATGAATAAAAAGAGAGGCTTCCGCGTACCACAATCTCTTCTTTAAACCTACCCTGAGAAACGTCCTGGATTTTCTGCTGAAAATCCTCCAATGAAAAGCCTTTTGATAAAAACAGGCTATTTAAATAACTGGATACACTCTTCTGTTCAGTACCAAAAAGATAAATTAATCTAATTCTATCCTCGAATATTTTATCTTTTAATCCTGTATCATTTTGATTGTCTACATCCAGAGAATACTTGTTGACAAAGTTTTTCAGACATACCCAATGAAGATTTCCTTTCCAGCTGGAAGCGTGAATCATCGGTAAACCGTACAGATGATCTTTAGTAACAGGATTATCAAAGAAATACAGAGGGTCATCATCTTTACTAAAATATTTCTCCAGAAACATAAATTCAATCTTAAACAAACAAGCATATGGGTGAAGACAGGCAAAGTTATCTTCTGGGTCAGTCATTTTAATCTTCTGTAAATTGAGATTACCATCCTTAGCTCGCATCCAACATCTAAACTCTTTTTCTTTTTCTGATTTAAGATCTTTTTTATCTAAACAGAAAACACTCAGAGCTTTTACTCCAAATTCATCAAAATCCCATTTATTTAAACCATTATCCTGTAACTTATCCATTACACTATGGTAATAGTCCATCACTTTTTTTGCCTCCTTTCAATCATATTATTTAACTCATTATAGCGCAGTACCCTATTGGTGTACTGCCCAAAATTAAGCTTATTGAAATCATCTTTATCACATACATATCCCCAGGTTCTTTTCATAATCTTGGCATCATAATCCTTGTACTGAAAAGAAAAAATTTTTTTAGAAACACCCAATCTTCCTCTCAAAAATTCATATAATTTATAATTTTTACAGTTATATGGGTTTCCTTTTGAGTCAAGAAGAAGAAAATCATTAATTTGCTTTTTTGTAAAATGGTCATCTATGAACCAAAAATTTCTCAAATCAGGATGGTTTTGATTATTTCTCTTATTGCTTCCCACAGATTTCAACCAATTTTTAACGTCACTAAAGGAACATGAATTCTGAAAATCGACTATTTCAATTTCAGCAATTCCATCAGAACTTTTCTTTGCGGGATTTCTTCCTCCAATCGAGCCATATTGGGTAATTATCTTTAATGTATTAGCAAAAAGCCAATAGAGTTCTGGACTAATTGGCCGTAAAGGCATCAGAGCAATTGTAGCACCCCTATCCACTTCAAGAACTTCTAAAGATCTATCATCTAAACTCCACTTGAATGCTGAAGATAAACCTCCACAACCAAAAAATTGACATACTGGACAAATATCCTTTCTCATTCTACCTATAGCCTGATGATATCCCAAAGTGTCCAACAACTGCTGAAATTTTTGATTATCTAATTCGCACCTGTTTTCTGAAGTTGGACTACAGGCATATCCGCCCATTCCACGAACTAATGCTTCCATCCACCACCTGATAGAACCAATCAAACCTGTCATGTTAAACCTAGCTTCACCATCAATACCTCCAGTGTGAATATTTGTTTTTGGTGTGATTACTAATATCAAATTTACCACCTCCGCAATGTTTAGTTAAAAGTTGTCCTCTCTATTTAATCTCAAATTTTGACATTATATATCATTTTCGACATCAATTACGTATTTCCTCCCTTCCATACCTTTGAAAAATAAAAAACCACCCCAAAGGGTGGTAGATACTAAACAGAAAAGTGATAACCACAGTCCAAACAGACATATTCTGTACCGAGGAAGTTGGTTGGGACTGCTCTACCTCCACACCATGGACATTTTCTATCTTCCGCCATTTAAAACACCTCTTTTCCATAAAATTTATATTTTACTACTTTAATGTATACCACATATAGTTAAAATACCCTTTTTTCAGAAACAGATTATCCATCATGCACAATATTTTTTCTATTGGTTATATAAAACTTGTTTCATCTCTTCTACGTATTTGGATAAAAGATAACTTCATATCCCCTCAACCCTGATCTGCATAGAGATGTCGTTTTTTTGAATAATCCGGGCATAAACACGAATTCAACCCTTTCCTAAAGTTATAAATATCCAGGGAATTAAGTTAGCGATTGTTCTATCCTATTGACATGAGAGAACAGATGTGGTATATTTCTAATATAATGTTATAAATATATCTCATTAAAAGTTACTATGCAGTATCGTTTCTGTATTCTATTTCATTATTGTACTGATGGTCTTTGTGATAAGAGAACAATGAGAGAACTAAGATGGCTTTGACTATAAACTACATGACCAGGGTAAGAGAATTGACTGTGCTGATCGGTGTACTGCGAAAAGTACCCATAGTTTAGAGAAAGGTTGCTACAATTCCTTATAAAACTTGCCATGGAGCATTCTCATGTGTTTTCCTGCACGATAGAGGAATTATTTTTATTTGATAAGGAGGGGGAAATTTGAAAAAATTCGTTCGGCTTTGTGAAAAAATTCAATACTTAGGATTTTTGGGGTTGTTGAGCTTTATCTTTAACAATAGGCTGTTGAACCTATTTTGGTTATTCTGGTTGTTTGGTCTCGTCAGTATCATTTATAACTTTTCTGTATTTCTCCAGTCACTCAAACAATTATGGGGTATGCTGGTCATTCCTTTACGGTATGGCTCTAACCTGCCAGATGCAGAAAATTATCAATGTAAAGTGAAGTATTCTCTACCCTTTCACGGTACATGGACAGTGGTCAACGGCGGTATTGACAAAACCTCTTCCCATTCCTGGGAAATCAATACACAGCGGTATGCCTATGATTTTGTAATCCTTGATGAAAAAGGATATAGCTCTTCTGGAGAAAACAAAAAAACAGCAGACTATTATTGTTATGGTAAAAAAATTTTAGCTCCAGCAGATGGTGAAGTGGTTGAACTTCAGGACAAACATCCTGACAGCCTGTTGTTAGGTGATGGTCAAGTTGATTGTTCTGCAAAAGATATACGGGGCAACTACATTCTTATTCGTCATGCAGATAAGGAATATGGACTTTTAGCCCATTTGCAACCTGAAAGTATCCGGGTAAAGGTTGGTGACACAGTAAAACGTGGACAGTGTATAGCTTATTGCGGTAATTCAGGCAATACTTCCGAACCGCATCTCCATTTCCATCTACAAGACGGAATGAGCTTTTATACTTCAGCAGGACTTCCCATTGAATTTGCTGATATAACTGTCCAACCTACTCCCAACTATTCTGCATATGATCCTCGCCCCGTTCCAACGGCAGCTATGTCACCAGAAAAATATATTATGCGGGGGCAGAATGTTGCAAACCTATAGTTAGCCTTTTACTGCTCAATAGCAATCCATATGAAAACACTATCATATTGACATTAAGATGGTGTTTTATGTATTTACATAACATAGGAGTTCTGCAGGCACTAGTAGTTTGAATCCACGCACCCGCATAGGGTGCGACAATCCTAGCTATTTTTTGTTAGAAAACGTGCGAATATTTCAATCCACGCACCCGCATAGGGTGCGACTTTGTTTTCTTTTATATTCAATAGCTCCCTTCCCGGATTTCAATCCACGCACCCGCATAGGGTGCGACGATCATCACCTCTAGCTAATAATTCTATGCTGGAATTTCAATCCACGCACCCGCATAGGGTGCGACATCTCTGGAAACTCTTTTATCAGATCATCACCAGATTTCAATCCACGCACCCGCATAGGGTGCGACTATCATCCTTGACCATATCTCTATAGTGGTTTCAGATTTCAATCCACGCACCCGCATAGGGTGCGACGAGGCTTTGATGTTATGAAAAGATGGGAGTATTTATTTCAATCCACGCACCCGCATAGGGTGCGACTTAGCATATCAGGATCATAAATCTGTGCTTCAAGAATTTCAATCCACGCACCCGCATAGGGTGCGACTTAAAGACAAATTAAAACTAACAGCTACAGACTTAATTTCAATCCACGCACCCGCATAGGGTGCGACAATGTCATAATCGGGAGCATGACAGGTTTGGCTGATTTCAATCCACGCACCCGCATAGGGTGCGACTTTTTGCTGACTTTTTTTTTACCCATCTGGTTATATTTCAATCCACGCACCCGCATAGGGTGCGACTTTTTATATATTGCCACATTTTTTTTAATTGAGTATTTCAATCCACGCACCCGCATAGGGTGCGACAGTAGCCCCCAACAGGTTAGCAATACCAATAGCTCAGATCACAGTTTCCGCGAACCTCCAAATATGATGTATTTTTACCCCCTTCATTTTACAGTAATTTCACGAAAACCTATGTGTGGCTTTATGCGCGAACCTCCCAGGGTTTTTATGTTCACTTCAGGTTCGCGGAAAATCTACTATATCATCACCCATCCTTCAGGATCATTTTCACAAAAATTTTTCTAATGTATTCCATAAAATATTTTCCCTAAAGTGAAGTTCAAAAAAATCTATGACGTTAAATATAAGTGGGTTTACCACCCCCTATATATATGGTAATAAATGTTTCCCGAATTGCTTCAATGGATTTTAACGCAATAATATCTTTCCTAAAAATATCATATTAACTTAATTGGTCTCCATCCTTCTTCTATTCCCTTAGCATATTTATATAAGTTTCCTATACAACTAAGTAACTCAGCTTTTGAACCATATAAAGAATACCAACCTCGATTGTCATATTTGAATTTTTCCAAAATATATTTCTCTAATTCCTTATTGAATAGGGTGTTGATTCCTAATTTCAGCAGAAACAAATCATCCTCAACTCTTCTAAAAAACATGTGGAAAACATTAGCACCCTGAAGATTTTTAAGATAAGATCTAATCAAAATATATCCCGAACTAGTTAATGAATATTGTTTTGGTTCTATATGACGCAATATTCCATCTTCGATACTATTACTAACAAAAGAATCTAAGTCCATTTCTTCTTGAAGCTCACTCAAAATATATTTCAGACTATCATCGTTTATAGGCTTACCTTGCCAATCTATAGGCTGTTTACATTCATCAAGTACCGCACTAAATATATCCTTATACTGCGGAATCACAGAACTAGAATAATTACCCTTAAACATAAAATTACCAGTATAAATCATTGTTTTCCATGGTCTCCCATAATTCTTGAGTAAAGTAACGAAAGTGTTGTCATTTGGTTCTGAGACATCAAGATCAGATAAAAGATTCTCAATCTCAGATAAAATAACTTCAAAATTCTTATGCTTTTTCATCAAACGATATTTTGACTTATTCCTACTCCACTCTCTGGCAGTGAGTTTCTGTATAAATTTATCGGATAAGCAATCAGTTAAATGCATTGTTAATCGATTAATTCTTCCTTCTATATGTAACATAATCCCAAGATCGTTTTCCTGATGGCTTCCTTCAGTGAGTAAATCAGAAAATTTTAAGTAAGCATTATCCGTCAAATGAAAGTTTAAGCCTTCGCCTGTCTTATCAATAATATAAGGGGCATACAAAAGACCAATAATTTCATCTAACGTTTGAGGATAAGTTAATTGTGCTCGCTGCCCCAACTGGATTAAATCATTCTTATGTATGACATTATTTTGTTTATTCTTCCAAAAATCATAAATTAGTTTATAAAAATAATACCTTTTTAAATTAATATTGAGAAAAACTACAAAAGATATTTTATACATTAAAATACCACCTATCTTTAAAGATTAGAATAATAACGGACGACATATTTAGCACACTTATCATTCACTAGTGTTTATATAAACTTTACGTAACTTTTGATATATTTGAATCATTCCAATCTCAGTCTTTAATAGTACCAAATTTGAATTCTTCAGGCATGTTATGCATGGATAAACGTCTCCGTTCACTTCTGCACTACCCTTCCACCGCAATATGGATCGGTTATTTGCTTTAAGAACCTCCAAATTAAGAAAATCTAATTCTCCAACCAGCTTAAATGAGTCAGCATTTTTACCAATGACCATAATCATTTTCTTTCTTACGGTATGTGTTTCTAATCCACGCACCCGCGTAGGGTGCGACTGGCGTGTATAGTGATGTATAAACTTGTATAATATATTTCAATCCACGCACCCGCGTAGGGTGCGACTCGATGCAGACGGAACAGTATACAAGTGCAACAGATTTCAATCCACGCACCCGCGTAGGGTGCGACCAACAGATTGAGAGGGATACCTTTAAAATAACCTAATTTCAATCCACGCACCCGCGTAGGGTGCGACTCGCTATGGCAAAGGGTGTCCATGACTATAGCCTATTTCAATCCACGCACCCGCGTAGGGTGCGACTTGGGGCGGTTTGCAATAGGTCCATGTTGACCTATTTCAATCCACGCACCCGCGTAGGGTGCGACGCCTATGCGTGCCTGCGTATGTGTGTATTAAATGATTTCAATCCACGCATCCGCGTAGGGTGCGACGGGCAGAGGTGATTAATGTGACCAGAGATATTAGTATTTCAATCCACGCACCCGCGTAGGGTGCGACAATTAGGGGATGTAGTGGAGAGACTAGACTGGCTAATTTCAATCCACGCACCCGCGTAGGGTGCGACAATACCAAAAGAAAAACTAAAGGCAATCAAGGAGATTTCAATCCACGCACCCGCGTAGGGTGCGACCTTTCTGTCATGATGAGCTTATCAAAGAGGAGGATTTCAATCCACGCACCCGCGTAGGGTGCGACTTGCAATCCATCAACTATGGAATCTTTGAGACTAATTTCAATCCACGCACCCGCGTAGGGTGCGACTAGCTCGAGCCCCCTTAATGTTTTGATAGCTTTAATTTCAATCCACGCACCCGCGTAGGGTGCGACGAATTCCGTTTGGGCTTTGGCGAGCAGATCTGCGATTTCAATCCACGCACCCGCGTAGGGTGCGACGTTCCATTTTTTAATGCAAATAAAAAAAGAGCCAATTTCAATCCACGCACCCGCGTAGGGTGCGACTTTCGTGCTGCAACTCCATCCTGCATACTGCAATCTATTTCAATCCACGCACCCGCGTAGGGTGCGACATAAAGCAGAAAAAGCATTGCTGGAAGTCGATATTTCAATCCACGCACCCGCGTAGGGTGCGACGGTAGCCCCCAAAAGGCCAGCAATACCAATAGTTCAGATCACGGTTTCCGCGAACCTCCAAATATGATGTATTTTTACCCCCCTCATTTTACAACAATTTCACGAAAACCTATGTGTGGCTTTATGCGCGAACCTCCCAGGGTTTTTATGTTCACTTCAGGTTCGCGGAAAATCTACTATATTATCACCCAATCTTTAGATTCATTGCATCCAGATGTTTTTCTAATTTATCCCACTCCAAATATCTTAATCTCCAATCAAAAGCGTTTGAACTATTTTATCAACTTTTTTAAGTTTTAAGTGTTCATATACTGAGGTTCTACAAGCTTAAATCTTGTATGAAGATATCTATATCCAGAAAACATATTATCAGAATCAAGATACCGCATCAGCATTGTCCTCTCTAAATTGTTCAGAATATAATCGATAATACACTCCCTCTTTCTTCCCCATCAACTCTTGATGAGTACCTTTTTCTGTAATAATGCCATTTTTTAATACAAATATTTGATCAGCTTCCCGAATGGTAGATAATCGGTGAGCAATTACCAGAGTAGTCCTACCAAGCATCAGTTTACTTAAAGCTTCCTGTACAAAATATTCCGATTCGTTATCAAGTGCAGAAGTAGCTTCATCTAGTAATAAAATAGGTGCATTTTTTATCACAGCTCTAGCTATAGCAATTCTTTGCCTTTGTCCCCCAGATAAATGTGTTCCACGCTCTCCAACCACAGTATCATAACCATTCTTTAATTCCATAATAAAATTATGAGCGTTAGCCGCTTTGGCTGCCTCTACGATATCTTCCGTGACGGCCTCCTCTTTGCCATGACTAATATTTTCTGCAACGGTTCCATTAAAGAGATACGCATCCTGTGGCACATAAGCAATCTTTTGTCTAATTTCTCTAATAGTTTGATCACTTATAAAAGTTTCATCAATAATGATATCCCCTCTGGTACAGGGATAAAAGTTTAAAATCAACTTGAAAATAGTACTTTTACCACTTCCGCTGGGACCGACCAAAGCTACAACTTTTCCTTTAGAAATCTCAAAAGAAAGATTGTTGAGTATTAAGTCGTCCTGATAAGCAAAACTAACATTCTTGAAACCAACCATTATATTTTGCTTTTTATAGCCTTTGGTTTCTTGATAAACCTGTGGTTCCTGCTCTTCATCTATAATTTCAAACAGTCTATCAGCAGCTGCTAATGAACTCTGTAACTGAGGAATAAAATTACCAAGTGCTCTAATAAGTTGAATTGGCCCCGCCTGTAACTGTAGAGCTGCAATGATAATACCTGTTTCAATATAACCTTGAATAGTTAAATAGGTACCAACCGCAACAATTCCTACAAATCCAGTTGTAGCTACTAAAGCATTTAACATACTAACAATAGCCTCAATATTAACTCTTTCATAGGAAGCATCATATACTTGTTGATTATCAATATGAAATTTTTTTGTGTACAAATTTTGCAGATTAAAGCTTCTAATGATATCTACTCCGACCAATATATTAGAAAGCTTCTCTGTTAGCATAGCTAAAAAAATTTGAACTCTGGAACTAGCATTTTTGAGTTTTTTCGAAAAATAAACATTAATTATCAATGTTATGATCCCACCCAAAACTGTTAACAAGGCCAGATGCCATTCTAAATAAAATATATATGCCAGAGTAAATACACCTGTTACTGCCTGTGTTACGAATTGAATAAATGTTTGGGAATAGGCTTTTTCAGCTTCACTAATGTCATTGGTCAAACGTGACAGTAAATCTCCACTATGCTTATCTTTAAAAAAATTCATCGGTAAATTTTTAGAATGGTGAAATACTGTTTTTCTTAAATTACCAGTAGTTTTTGCAGCAACTACATCTACCATATAAGCGAAAAAAGGAAGAATAAGATGAAAAATCACAATAATTATACCAAAATGGATAAAGTTGGCCAGCATAAATTCCTGATTTTTTACTATAGATGCAGAAAAAATATTTTTGAAAAAATAAGCCATGATAACTTGTGTTAATGCAGAGGTCAATGAAACTCCTAAAATTCCAACAATGTATTTAGCAAACATTCCCTTCATAAAATTAAATAAACGAAAAAAGTTATTTTTCCTCATTGGTATTTAACCTCATTTCCATCAAACTTCGTCTCCTGATCTCTCAATTGATGGAGATAGAGTTTTCTATATACTCCATTTTGAACTATCAAACTTTCATGTGTACCGTGTTCTACTACTCTTCCTTGATCAATCACCAGGATTCGATCGGCTTTTTTTATTGTAGAAAGACGATGTGCAATTACCAATGAAGTTCTACCTTTCATGAAATTATCTAAAGCTTCTTGAATCAATGACTCAGATTCACGATCCAGGGCAGAGGTTGCCTCGTCTAATAGTAATATAGGAGCGTTTTTTAATATAGCACGAGCAATAGAAATCCTTTGCTTTTCTCCACCCGATAATCTGCCCCCTAATTCTCCAACTTCGGTTTCATATCCTCTGGTAAATTTCTCAATAAATTGGTCAGCATTAGCAGCCAGGGCAGCGGTATAAATCTCTTCATCTGTGGCTGACAATTTTCCATAGAGAATATTCTCTTTAATCTGTTCAGGAAATAAATAAGTGTCTTGAGATACCAATGAAATTTGAGATCGTAAAGCATATAAATTCCAATCAGTTAAAGAATTACCAAATATTTTAATTTGACCTTTGTAATTGTTGTAAAATCCAATGATCAATTTCATCAATGTTGATTTGCCACTCCCACTAGGGCCAACTAAAGCAACCATCTCTCCTTGCTTTACTTCAAAAGAAATACTATTAAGAATATTGTCATTATGCTCAGAATACGCAAATGTGACATCGTCAAATTCAATTACATTATCACTATTTTTTAAATCATATACCTGGCCGTCTTCTCTCTCTTTGTCCATATCCAATATCTCAAAAATTCTTTCCGCAGCAGCCATATCTCTCTTAGTCAATCCAATTAATCTAGGAATTATTGCTAGCGGAAAAGACAAATGATTCAAAAGATGGACAAAGGCCAAAAGACTCCCTGGAGTCATCGAACCATTAATTATCCAAAAACTTCCGAAACCAACTGCAACAGCCATTGGAACAATTGCAAAGAATTGAGAGAAACCACGCATAACTGCATTTCTTTTCCCCAGTGCCTTATTCCAAAATACGATTTTATCTACTGCCTGATCATATTTATGTCCTAGCTTTGCTTCCAAATTAAATGCTTTTACTATCTCAATACCACTAAAAATGTCCTGTCCAATCGCATTCACAACTCCAAGCTGTTGTTGTAATTCCTTACCATATATACCCATTGGTTTAGAAATTAAATTCGAACCGAATAAAATAACAGGTAATACTACTAATGTTATTGATGCTAATTTCCAACTTATAAAAAACAACAAAAACAAAGCCCCTAGAGCCATCAACGGGTTATATATTAAAAGTATGATATTAGATGAAGCAAAAGTTCGGATTCGCATAATATCGTTCGTAGCCCGTGAAATATAGTCTCCCGTATGGTTATTTTTCAATACACCATAGGACGCTCTTTGTAACATATCTGCTAACATATCTCTAATTCTACTAACACCTTGTTCTCCATACTTGCCAATTGTTCTCACATTTAAATACTTTAGTGCAATTTCCAAAACTATTGCTCCTCCAGTTAGATACATAGCCACAACAAAAGAACCCATATCTTTTCCCAGAGCTGCATCTAAAAGTCGCTTCATTAAAAAAGAATAGAATAAATTAATGCCTGATAAAGCAAACACTATTAATAATCCTATATAAAGCAACCATTTTTGAGGAAAAATTTGATATAATCGGATAGCGTTTTTCAGAGTATTTTGTTTTTTCAAATTAAATTCCTCCCTATAATAAATTATTTGAATATCTTACTACAATCCCTCACAGATAGATTATAATGCTAATCAACACGCACAGATACTGAGTTCATCAATTTGATATTTAGTAATGCCAATCCAGTTCTTTTTAAGAAAAACTATCTCAATCCCAGCACCCGCGTAGGGTGCGACCTTATCCTAAATTATGAGTACCAAAGCCTAAATCTCATTTCAATCCACGCACCCGCGTAGGGTGCGACGGGCTGGAAAATGCTTGTTAATCCTCGTGTTAAATTTCAATCCACGCACCCGCGTAGGGTGCGACCTCCGCACTTCTTTGAGTGGCAAACCTAACTCCGTATTTCAATCCACGCACCCGCGTAGGGTGCGACCGCTATTTGTCCAAAAAGTAACATAATTTGACTCAATTTCAATCCACGCACCCGCGTAGGGTGCGACATAGAGAGTCTAGCTATTGCACATGGTAGCACAAATTTCAATCCACGCACCCGCGTAGGGTGCGACGGATAATGGATTTAGTTTCACAAGGAGCTTCAAGAATTTCAATCCACGCACCCGCGTAGGGTGCGACCCAAGCGGAGGGCGGTCGCATTAAGGCTACTTATCGATTTCAATCCACGCACCCGCGTAGGGTGCGACTTACATCATTTGTATATAACGAAGCCGGTCTCATATTTCAATCCACGCACCCGCGTAGGGTGCGACAAGAAAATCAAAATGCGGCCAAGAAAATGTATCAAATTTCAATCCACGCACCCGCGTAGGGTGCGACTAGGCACATGTATATTCCACACAAATTCAAAAATCTATTTCAATCCACGCACCCGCGTAGGGTGCGACTAATATTTGCTGGGAGTGTGGCAATCACATATTTATTTCAATCCACGCACCCGCGTAGGGTGCGACTGGAAATTATGATGCAGAAGGAGAAGGTGATGGAATTTCAATCCACGCACCCGCGTAGGGTGCGACGCAGGGATAGATTTTTTAGATATTGCAGCAATTATGATTTCAATCCACGCACCCGCGTAGGGTGCGACAATAATAAGGAGGGCAACAATATGATGATATATTGTATTTCAATCCACGCACCCGCGTAGGGTGCGACTCGCGTAGCAACGGGCATTGCAACTATTACAGCAAAAATTTCAATCCACGCACCCGCGTAGGGTGCGACAGTAGCCCCCAAAAGGCTAGCAATACCAATGGCTCAGATCACGGTTTCCGCGAACCTCCAAATATGATGTATTTTTACCACCCTAATTTTACAACAATTTCACGAAAACCTATGTGTGGCTTTATGCGCGAACCTCCCAGGGTTTTTATGTTCACTTCAGGTCCGCGGAAAACCTATTATATTACTCTCAACCTTCAGGATTATTTTCACAAAAATATTTCCAATGTAGTTCATTAAATATTTTCTTTAAATTGAAGTCCAAAGAATAATTTCTTATACCAGATATAAGTGGATTTACCACCCCTTTTTAAACACTTATACTAAACCAAAATTATTAATGTCTTTGCAAAGACATAATAATTTCGTTTCAACTCCTCGTAGATAGGCTTAAACTCATTTCCCAAAACAATTCAAATGGGAGATGTAAAGTTTCAATTCCTCATAGGTAAGCTATAAATCCATTCAGCACGCATAGATACAGGCTTCAGCAAATCAGCGTATAATCGTAAAAATTCCATCTCATTTCAATCAAACTAACTCCATTCCAGTATTACCAACAAACTCAGCTGAACAGTTTTGTCGTCGACCCCCAGGGATTTTTGCACTACTGACGATCGACGACAGATTATTTACTCAAAATCTGCAAAATCCTACTATACTGTTTTTCTCTCCCATTAATAAAAATTCCTGCTTTTGAATTCATTTTCTCACTAAGAACCGACAAGTAAACCAATCTAACTACTCTTCTGCTCAACTCATGAATACGGAGAAATAATTACTATACTCCCTCAACCAATAGAGTATCACACCTGGCCGCCCGCAGTCGATATTGAAGAATCTCCTGATATTCCGGTGACTTATACCAGCTCTCAAAAGCAATTCTATCAGGGAATTCGATAATGACCATTCTGCCATAATCCCATACTCCTTCCAATACTGTCGGATTTGCATCCACTGCCAGATACTTTCCAGCAAATCTACTAAAGACTTCACCTGCATCTTTTAAATACTTTTTATACTCCTCTTCATCATGAATTGCAATCTGAGCGACGAAATAATAACTCATTTGACAGTCCTCCTTATCTCTGATAGTTATATTACCAATACAAGATTAGATTACTAATTTCTATCCGCCTTTAACGCCTCTTCTCTCGCTCTGATAAAAGTATTCACAGAAAGATCAATATCCTGATAAGTGGTCCGATATGAACAAACACTCACCCGGATAACAGGAGTATTGTTCCACAACGCACCACCACACCAACATTCTCCGGAAGCCTGAATTCCGTTCAAAATCTTTCTTGTCATCTCCGGATTGGGATCAGAAGTTATAATCTGATTAAAGACAACCTGATTGTGGATCAAAAAATTATTCTGTTCCAGTTTCGCTGCAAAATAAGCTGCCTTTTCGTGCAAATCTTCGACAAGCTCTGCAACCCCCCTTCTGCCCAAAGATTTTAATGCTGCCCATAGCTCAACAGCTCTGGCCCGTCTGGACATATCCGGAGTATAGAGCATGCCATCACGGTTATCACTGTAGACTATATAAGAACCGGTCATATGCAGAGCTTTTGTCAAAGCTTCTCTGTCGGCACAGATAATGATGCCATTGTCATAAGGAGCATTCAAAGTCTTATGGGCATCTAAAGACCAGGAGTCAGCCTGCTCAATCCCTTGAGTCAGATGTCGAAATTCATCAGAAGCTGCAGCCCATAGTCCAAAAGCTCCATCCACATGAACCCAGGAACCTGCTCTGCTCGCTCTTTCACACAGATTCTGAAAATCATCAAAAGAACCTGTATTGACATTTCCAGCCTGGAGAATCAAGAGAGTTTTATCATCCAGTTCCGGTACCTGAGCAGTTATGATTCTTCCCTGGTCATCCATCGGAACTCGAATAACCCGTTCACTGCCAAGTCCCAGAATTGAAAGGGCTTTATAGACTGAAGAATGCGCTCCTTCTCCCAGAATAATCTTAATCTCAGGTGCTCCGAACAATCCCTGTTTATTGACATCATAACCTGACTGTTCTAATAAACGATTCCTCCCTGCCGTCAGTCCACAGAGAGTAGCTGCAGAACTACCGCCAACAAATCCAACAGCAGTCCCCGTAGGAAAACCGAACAATTCTCTAAGCCAACCTTCACAAACCTCTTCTAAAACAGAGCTTATTGGAGACATGACATATAATGCAGCATTCTGATCCCAGGTATCTACCAACCATTTGACAGCCAATGAAGCAGGAATAATTCCACCATTGACAAATCCAAAGTATCGACCTCCGGTCTGAGCAACGGTAGCTGACGATCCATAATGATGGAGCTGTTCAATTATCTGATACGAATCGGCAGCCTCCAGAGGTAAAGGCTCGCGGAATATTTCTAACCCATCAACTACAGCCTCCTCCGGAAAAACCAATTGAGTGGAGACATTTTGCATATATTCCACTGCATAATCTTTTGCCTGCTCAAAAAGCTGCCTGGTTGTCGCCTCTCTTCTCAAACGCTCACTTACTATACCTGTTTTTTGTTTACTCATCAACAAAACCTCCTTAAAATTGTCTGTATTTTTATTTGGCATTTTTCAGACAAATTATTTCATTTGGAAAATGTATGTAGTTACTATTTAATTATATGCTTGAAATTGTATGCAGTCAATGATATAATTGTATGCAAAACAATATTTTTAGGAGGTTATTATGACCAGTAGATCATGGATTCCCCGAATAGATAAAGATAGTAAACAGCTAGCCCAGGCGATTGCAGAGGCATTGGAAACAGATATTGCCCGGGGAATACTTAAGCCCAATGATCTATTACCACCTCAAAGAGAGCTGGCTGATCGACTGGGTGTTAATCTCAGCACCATAACCAGGGCTTTTCGCCTCTGTCAGTTGAAGGGATTAATCTATGGAGTTGTGGGCAGCGGGACATTCATCTCCCCGGATGCCAGAGTTCCCCTGACCCTTATTGAACAGGATTCAGCCGAAATAATTGATCTGGGCCAGGTTCTACCTCTCTACTCCTTAGATCAGAGTACGGCAAATCAGTGCAGAGATTTCCTTCAGACAATGGATTTCGCAAGACTGCTCAGATATACTGAACCCCAGGGGGAGCGTTACCATCGAGCAGTTGGAGCAGAATGGCTTCAACGCTTTAAGCTAAATCCTGAACCGGAAGAGATAATAATTACCGCCGGTTCCCAGAACGCCCTTGCCAACTGTCTGTTAAGTCTCTTTAAATATGGCGATCGGATCGCCGTTGATACCTTAACCTATCCGGGGTTTAAGTCATTGGCCGCATTATACGGAATCCGACTTGTTCCCATCGAAATGACTGCCCAGGGAATGAATATCGAGACTCTCGAAAAGGTCTGCAAAACCGAGCCGATCAAGGGGATCTATCTGATGCCCGAAGTTCACAATCCAACAACCAGATCTATGTCCCAGAGTCAGCGAGAACATATTTCAAAGATAATTAAGCGATATGATCTGATTTTACTGGAAGATGACGCCTATGCTTATACTGGCGATCGGGATAATCTTCCAATAACCACCTACCTTCCCCAGCATGGAATCTACCTCGGAGGAACCTCTAAACTCCTTGGCCCCGGATTTAGAATCTCTTTTGTTCAGACACCTGAGAGGTTTCGAGAATCGCTGAAAAAAGGATTACTCCACACAATCTGGATGGCATCCCCGATCACAGCAGAGCTTGTCTGCAGGCTGATCACCAGCGGTAGAGCCGAGGAGGTCATTGCAGAAAAAAGAAAAGAGGCTCAAAAAAGAAATCAACTGGCTCTGAAGATCTTAGGAGAATACAATCCAACCCATAGAACCTATGGTTTTTTCCAATGGTTATATCTACCCGAAAACTGGCATGGTCAGGGATGGTCCTTTGAAATACTGGCCCGTGAGGCAGGGATACAGGTATTCTGTGGAGAAAAGTTTGTCGTTGGAAGTGGGATAACTCCTCCCGCTATTCGGATCTCCTTATCCGGGCCTGCAGATGATCAGACCCTAAAACAGGGATTGCTCAGATTAAAGCATCTGTTAGCAAAAGACTATCAAACTGAGTACAGTCAACTCTAACGGCACAAGGTTAATCCTCCGAAAAGAACTTCCGATAATTATAGAGTCCTTGCCGCTGTCAGCAAGGACTCTCTCATAATCCTTAATCGTTTAACCCCTCCAAATCACCCTCCAGCTTAAGATACTGTCTTCTAAGCTCCTCCAAATCCTCTTCCTTCGGCTTCCAATAGCCCCGCTGTTGGGCTTCCAACAACCTTTCCATAATCTCTAACAATGAGTACTGGTTATTCTCCCGGATTCTGTTTCTCATCGTTTCATCCAGAACAAATCTTTCATTGGCATCATCAAAAATAGAGTTATCCACCGAACCTGTCGTCGCCGCCAGCCCCAGAAGATTCTCCAGCCGATCGGCTAGCTGTTGTCCCCCGTGAAATTGATGCTGCAGCATCCCATCTAACCATTTGGGATTTAACAGGCGGGTTCTACTGCCTCGCTGAATAGATCGTTGAACATCTTCTGTTCGCGGACGTCCATTGTGGGTATCAGAGATTAACATCATCGCCTTCTTGCCGGAAGTCTCTGCAACGGTTCTGGCCAGTCCGCCAAAGTATTCATAATAATGATCTAAGTCTGTTAGCTCATAATCTCTGGAACTTCTAATCTGACTGACCAACTCTACCCGGGAAAGATTTTTTGCCAACAGTCCCGGCATCTCTCTTCCGTAATGATTTTTTGTATAAACATATTGCAGACTGGTCAGATAATTGGTGACCAGATCAGCTTCGCTCTGCCAGTTCCTGCTCTTGACCAGCTGATTGACCCCGGTTCCGTATTGAGCAGATTCAGGGCCAAATATTCTGGCATAGGCAAACTCAGACGCTTCCTCAGAACTAAGACCCATCTGCCGCAGCTCAGTTAATAGTTTGCCAGCATGCTTCTGAATCTGATTCTCCTCTCCTTCATCCGACAATTGACTGACCAGCTCAAAAGCATCATTGATTAATTCGATCAGATTGGGGAACATATCTCTAAAAAATCCACAAATCTGGATGGTCACATCTACCCGGGGACGTCCCAGCTCTTCCAGAGAAATCACTTCCAGAATAGGTCTCCAGAGAGTTCCACTTCTACTAATCCTTACACCCAGATAGGAAAGGATCTGTCCAATGGTCTCACCCTGGGTCTTTGAAGTCTCGAGGCCCCAGAGGATTACCGCAACACTCTCAGGGTATTGTCCATGCACCTGATAATACTGTTCAAGGGTATTTTCGGCAATCTCTTTTCCCCGACGCATTGCCGAGGGAGAAGGCACTCGTCGAGGGTCAAACTGATAGAGATTACGTCCTGTCGGCAGTAGTTCAGGATTTCGAAAGACATCCCCACCGATACTTGCCGAAATATAACTGCCAGCTAAACCTTTAAGCAGCCCTTCCAGTTCTCTATTATTCAACAGTGCTGCTTTGATTCTAATCCCCTGCTGTCGGATAGCCTGGTAAAGCTCCAATCGCTGCTTATCGCCCCCATTTAACTCTGTTTCCTGCATGACAAACCGTTGAATCCACTCCAGAGCTCTCTTCTTCAATCCGAGATATTCCTTCTGGTAACGATGCGGAGCTTCGGTTAAAGCCACCCAATCCCAACCTTCATCCTGAGCCAGAAGCTGATATAAAGAAGGCCAGCCATCCCCACTAACCATAAATAACTGTACCAGAAACTCAACCACCTCTACAGAGCTAAAACCACTTCCAAAGATATGCAATCTGCCCGGAATCAGGGCACTCTTCATCTCATAAAGGGTCGCCGCCAACTCCTCTAACCCTTCCCAGGGCCAGCCAAGTTTCCCTGCAATCTCTCTGATGTCAGCTAAAATGTCTTCCAGGCGGGCAGAGTTCATCAGTTGAGCTTCCTCATATTCTGCCAGTAAGGCTTCTAAAGCCTGCATCTCCCCATAGAGATCACTCTGCACAAACGGCGGATGTAGATGACTGACCATCACCCCATGACTCCGCCGCTTAGCAATCATTGACTCTGCCGGGTTACCAGAGTAATAGACATAGAGATGGGGCATCGTTCCCAGCAGATAGTCAGGATAACACTCACCCGAGAGTCCAGCCTCTTTACCGGGCAGGAATTCGACAGTTCCGTGAGTTCCCAGATGAATGCAGATATCTGCTCCAAATCCCCTCTCCAGCCATTTATAAAAGGCTACATACTGGTGATGGGGTGGCATAAATTTATCATGATAATCCTTTGCACTGCCCTGAGTATAGTCCTTCCCTTGATAGAAACCTCTGGCCGGCTGCAGTCCAATAAAGATGTTCCCCTCAACTATTCCCGGCAGCCAGACCTCCTGATCCTCTCCCATAATCTTACCGGGAAACTCTCCCCAATAGTTATCTATCTCATCTTTACGCGACCAGTCTGAGGTTAGACTCTGATACTCCGCCGCTGTTACCCGAATACACTTGCTCCTGGCTTGATCCGTCCACTTAGGGGTATTGACCATCCCGCCACCGACAAAGATATCTCTTAATTCCCCGGCAGTCCTGGGAGTCAGATTATAACCTTCCGCCGCCAATCTCTTTAAGATAGCTTCCAGAGAACGAAAGCTGTCCAAAAATGCTCCACTTCCCAGATTACTCTCACCTGGCGGATAATCATAAAAGATGATCGCTGCCCGCCTTTCCCTAACGGATTTCTTCTGCAGTCTGTTCCAGCTAAGGACTCTACCGAGCAGATGGTCAACCCGTTCCTCAATCAAAGCCAACTCACCGATTCCACTTTCTGCCGACTGTTGAGCTGCAATGGGATAAGTTTCGATTACTCCATCAAGCTCTGGCAAAAAGATGGAAATCAGGAATTCACCCGTTTTGACACCGCGACTATCTGCTTTCCACTCTTCAATAGTTCTTTTGGAGAGAAAAAAGGGATGTAAAACGGGCACATTCAACTCCTGTAACAGCTGAACAGCAGCTTCTGCATCGCCTCCCATTGGCCCCGCCCCCAGACGAAAGGATAACAAATTTATTAGCACATCTACTTTTATCAGATCATTGATTAAAAACCCTTTGACCTGCTCTAAATCTCTGTCAATCGACCTGGCCATGGCAATGGGGATCAGGTTGAACTTATTTCTCAGCTTTTTCGCCAGCTCTGTTAATATTGGAAAGGTATCTACCGGATAGTTATTGTTACTGAACAGAACTCCGATTGTAGCCTTTTCTGGAAACAGTGAAACATCCTCCAGATAATGATCGAGATGCCGATACCCCCTTTTCGTTACCGGATCATAGAGGATCACTTCATCAATGGTCACTGGGGGTTGATAAGCGGGAAAGTCTTTATAACCCAGATACTCTTTGCCCAGTAAAAAAAGGAGGTTTTCAATATTCTGCTCATCGGCAAATTTCCAATATTTACCTAACCAGAAATAGTTGCGCATATCCCGTAATTTACCAATGGGAAAAGCTTCTCCAACTGCTTCCATCCTCTGAATCATCTTCATCATTTTGCGCATCCCCGTCTGTTCTGCTGATCTGTTCTCACCCATCCGGCTCATTCTCTGAAGTGAGAACTTACCCAGTCGTGTCAAACCCCTGATCCTCTGTTCACTGGCATTTAAGACCACAATATCTCCCGGAAAGTCATCCAGATGTGAGTACAAAGCCTGACAGAACTCTTTATCTACCCCCATCAGATCCAGGAGAACCAACCTTTTCCCCAGAATACTCTGCAAGATCGGTTCCCAATCCTTTTGGGCAAAGGCATCGCTTCCCACATAGTGTAATTCCCAATTGACCCGGTCTCTCCATTGACTCTGCTCCCAGCGCTCACCTATTTTACGTACCTGGTTAAGCCCGGAAGTTCCCACTGCAATAAAAACAATCTGCATCCTTAAGCCCCCTTATAAGCTAATCATCTAGATTGAAATATTCAGTAAGCAAACCAGTATTTCCGTCTGCAGCTATTCTGCCATCCTTTAAAATTAGAACCCGTTCTGCAAAACACTGTGCCGACCGCAAATCATGAGTCACCATAATTATAGTAGTCTCTAACTCTCTACGTATCTCAGCTAAAGCTCTGATCAGATTGTCTAAAGAGAGGGAATCTAATCCAACAGAGGGTTCATCTAATAGTAAAACCTGCGGTCGGATCGCTGCCATCGCAGTAATGGTTACCAGCCGTTTCTGTCCTTCGCTTAAAGAATGGGGATGAACATCCTGCAGAGATTCCAGACCAAATAATTTGATAAAGTATTGAGTATTCTCCGGGCTGTTGGACTGAAAATCTACTTCATTATATACCGTATCCATAAATAACTGATAGCCAGGATTCTGATAGACGTATCCGATCTGCTGCACTCCATTCTGCTCAAGAGCAGAACTTCTCCAAATCTGACCAGTAAACTTTCTGATCAAACCAGCCAGTGCCTTTAACAAAGTAGTCTTTCCTGAACCATTCTCTCCCAGGATGACCAGATTTTCCATCACCATCAGGTTAGCAGTGAGCTTATTCAATACTGTTTTATCACCATAGCCACAGCTAAAATCAGCTAATTTAAATAGTGGACTACGTTTAATATATAGAGCCGGTTCATGATTTTTAAACAACCGACGATATCTGGCTTGAGCCTCTTCACGATTAAGATCTGCTGCAATCTCTCCAGCATCCATCCAGAGCATCCGGGTTATATAAGGTAAGACCAGATCTAATCGATGTTCAACGATGATCACTATCTCACCTCTTACTGTTAACTCCTGCAAATATACCAGCAGTTTCTGACTACTCTCACGATCCAGATTGGCGAAGGGTTCATCCAGAAGGTAGATCCCCTGCTGCATCATCAGCACAGATCCGATGACGAGTCTTGCTTTCTCTCCCCCAGAGAGCTGATCGATCCTGGCATCCTCAGCTAACTCAATCAACCGACTGTAACGTTTAACTCTCTGGTCAATCTCAGTCGGCGAAATCCCCAAATTCTCACAACCAAAAGCTAATTCATCTGCGACAAATAGATTAAAAATCTGGGAGTCGGGTTCTTGTAAGACACTGCCAATATCAAGAGCTATCTGACCCATACTTAAACCACTGTTCTGCACACCATTGATCAGGATTGCACCTGTTAACTCGCCAGTGAATATCCTGGGGATAATTCCGTTAATACAAGCCAATAGTGTAGACTTACCAACTCCACTGATCCCAGAGATCAACACTAACTCTCCCCCATCTATCTGCAGATTAATCTCTTTTAAGATCCAATCCCTCTGCTCACCGTACCTAAAACAGAGGTTTTTAATTAAAATAGACCTATCCATTGGATGAACACCACGCTTATTATACAAATTATGAAGCCAAAACTGACAAAGCAATCCTTTACTGACCAGTGAAGAGGACGATAGATAGTACCCTTGACCTCAGTAGAAAAACCTCTGGTCTCTAAAGATACAGCCAGTGTATCGGAGATCTTAATCAATCTGATAATCAGCGGCAGAACAAAGGCCCGATAGGTAATCTGCAGCCCCGCCTTTTTTGGGTTGACTCCGCGAACCATCATCGCTTCTCGAATTCTTTGAATCTCCTCTTTTAAGACAGGAATGAAACGGACAGTAATCAAAAATCCTAAAGACAACCATCTGGGAGCTCCCACCTGAGTCAAAGATCTGGCTAAACCAGTAGCATCAATGGTCACTACCAGCACTGATGAAAATCCCAAAAGAGATATTCTCCCCAGAGTCATTAGACTCCCTATCAGTCCATCTCCCAGTAAAAATGCCAGAAGCCCCACCACTGCCCCTAAAGGGATAACAATTCGATAAACCTTTATAACTGCTTTAAAGTAACCGGCAAAGGAGAAGAGGATAACCAAGGAGAAGATAAATATGTACAACAGTCGCACATCTCTAATCAGCAGTCCCCAACTCAGGGTGACGATCGAATAGATTATATTGCCCAACGGATGCAGGGGTATTTTATTACTATCAACTGACCACAATATAATCACTCCCTTAATCAGACCTGAACTTTTAATACACCAGCCTTTTTCAGTTCTCTTCCAATCTTTATCCCCACAAACGCTCCGACAAAACTAAGGATTCCTGTACCCAACAATACCCCACAGATCACAAATGGGTCGGTAATCAGTCGCTGCATACCCGCTCCCCCTGCCCAGGCAGTAATCAGCAGACTAACAGGAATTGTCAGTGGCATGTAAAGACCTGCACCAATAAAAACAGCTCGCTCTACATCATAGCTTTTAAAGATTAGCAGCACCAAAAGCTCTGCAATTAATCCTGCCAACAAATTATTGGCAAACATCACCCAGGACATCATCAGTAAAACCAGACCATTAAATAAAGCTATTAGAAACAGACTACCAATCTTTCTGACCTTCATTAGACCTATTGCCATTAATATACCATAAAAGAATGCCGGTGCCAGTGAACGTATCCCCGGAATCGGAATCGCCAGAACCAGTGGTACAGTGACAAAGCCAATGATCGTCACACAGGCCGCAATAATTGCCAGAAAAACAATATCGCCAATTTTCATCAATCAAAACCTCCTTAAAAGACCATTAGTTTTTCAGAACCCATTTCAGAGTTGATGCCAACTCGCCTTCATAAAGATCTTCCAATCTGATATAAAATCCCCCCAACTGATCAGCGATCCGTCGGGCCAGTCCCAATTTGACGAATCCAGCCTCTGTGTCAACAACGACAAACTGAATTCTCTCACGGGCCACCTCCCCAGCGACGGTAAGTACGTCTGCTAAAGGATCTTCTCCCTTCAATGCCACATTCGTCCGCCCATCGGAGATCAGGATAACCGTTGGAATAACATCCTGATCCTTGACCCGCAGAGCTTTAATCAATTCTACCGAGCGATTTATCGCCAGAGCCAGAGGAGTCTTGCCCCCAACGGGAAGCTCCTTTAAACATCTATAAGCCAAATCCACGCTCCGGGTCGGCGGCAGAACCAGCTCTGCCTTCTGGCCCCTAAAGATCATCATCCCTACCATATCCCGTTTCTGATAAGCACTGTGCAGTAGGGAGAAAATAGCTCCTTTGGCAGTTTTCATCCGTTCCTGCACTCCCATCGAACCACTGGCATCTACTAAAAAAAGAATCGTATTACCAACCCGCCTCTCTCTAATCTTCTCCCGAAGATCTTCTGCATGAATGGAGACCGCCATCCCCTTTCGATCACGGACGCTCTGATAGGGAGCAGCAGCCCGTAAAGTTGCATCAAAGGCAATATCACTAACTTTTCCTTTAGGTAAACGATATTTTACATATCGCCCTAACCGGGACTGAGTCCTGGTTTTACTCCTGCGGCCGCTCCCCTGATTACGCATCCGATGATCTACCAGCGGTTTTAGAATATCTTTAGCTTTAAAGGGATCCCCTATCTCGAAGACCTGATCCTCTGTAGAAATATCTTCCATAGGCAATGATGATTCTTCTGCTTCTGTCTCGTCTCCTTCTTTAACCTCATCTGATTTTGACAGCGGCGAACTATTCTCTTCTTCTGTTCTGGGAGGAACATTCTGCAGAGTCGATTGATCCTCTTCTAGAGCTGAATCATCGTCTTCCGCTGCTGAATCATCCTCCTGTAGATCTGATAAGCTAACCGGTGGAGTTCGCCAGCGATGAGATAAAGCTAAGGGAATAATCTCTTTGATATCATCGACCAATACCTGGTCTCGCCCATAATAAGCTGCCAATGCCCTGGCCCCTTCTGCTAAAGCAAGATCTCCCCGATGACCTGCAGTGAATGCCTCCAGATTCAGTTCAGCAATTAACTGTAACAATCCTGGTGAGATCTTCACTTTAGCCAACTGTTTTTTCGCCTGTAATATCCTTTGCAGTAAATCCTCTTCCTGTTCACGATAATTCTCCAAAAACGAAGCCGGGTTCTCTTCAAAAGTCAGTCTTTTCTTAACTATCTCCATCCGTCTCCTGGGTTCTTGTGAACCCCTCACTTCTACAAAAAACCCGAACCGATCCAACAGCTGAGGTTTGAGTTCTCCTTCTTCAGGATTCATTGAACCGATGAGAATAAATGAGGCAGGATGGGAGTGGGAGAGTCCTTCCCTTTCCACGTGATTAACCCCCGAAGCGGCAACATCTAAGATCGTGTTGATCAGTGAGTTGGAGAGAAGATTTACCTCATCAATATAGAGGATATTCTTATTGGCAGCTGCCAGGATTCCAGGTTCAAAGACCTTTTTCCCTTCCTTTAAAGCAGTTTCCATCTGCAAGGTACCGACCACCCGATCTTCGGTGGCGTTTAATGGGAGAGTGACAACTTTTAAGCCGGGACACAGCTGAGAGAGTGAACGAACGATAGTGGATTTAGCTGTTCCCTTCTCTCCACAGAGAAGGAGACCACCAATCCGTGGAGAGATCAGATTCAGGAGTAGAGCTTTTTTGACCTCCTCCTGGTCAACAATAGCCGAGAAAGGAAATAATACATCCTCCATCATCCCTGAACCTCCCCTAGCTGAGCACTAATCCACCGGGAGAAATCTGTGAAATCCAGGGAACTCTCTTCAAAAGGTTTTCTGCGCATTCTGTGGGGTAAGACCAGTTCTGCTGCTCTAATGATATCCTGCTGAGTTACCTCAGTTCTGAGCCTGTAAGCAGCCAATGTTTTTGCTGTCTTGATAATGGTTATATCTGCCCGATGCCCATCAACCCCCAGTTTTATGGCAAGTTCAGCGGTAAGCTCCAATAACTGATCCTGCAAACTGACCCGGTTTAATAGTTCCCGGGCATGCTCAATATTGTGTGCCAGCTTCTCCTGTTCAGCCCGATAATCATTGTAAAATTCCTGCGGATTCTCCTCAAAAGCCAGTCTTCTCCTGATCACCTCAACCCGATCCTCTAGCTTCTGTTCCCCTACTACCTCCACAGTCAGACCAAAACGGTCTAACAGCTGAGGACGTAAATCACCCTCTTCAGGGTTCATCGTCCCTACCAGAACAAACCTTGCTGAATGAGAATAAGAGATACCTTCCCGCTCAACAATATTCACCCCCATAGCAGCGGCATCCAATAACAGGTCAACAATATGATCGTCTAGCAGATTAACCTCATCCACGTAGAGAATGTTTCCATCAGCTTCTGCCAGAACTCCCGGTTCAAAGCGTTTCTCGCCCGTCTTCAGGGTATGTTCAATATCAAGGGTTCCAACAACCCGATCTTCCGTACTGCTGATGGGTAGCTCTACCACTTTCTTATCTGGTAAAAGATCTGCTAAAGCTCTAACTGCCGTAGACTTTGCTGTCCCTTTCTCACCACGAATTAAAACCCCACCTATTCTGGGGTTAATAACATTTAAAATCAAAGCCTCTTTCATTAGCACCTGGGCGACGATTGCAGTAAATGGATAAATGTCTCTTCTGATATTCATCTTTATCTTCCTTTCTTTTTGGCTGCCAGATCTATCTGTGATAGTCTATCCTGGCCTATTTTGACCTCACCTTCCACCTTAATAGCAGTGAGAATAACTTTTTCAAAGTCAGTTATCAGCTCAGTGATCAAATCTTCACAATCCTCAGCCATAACTAACTGCTCTTTCGACTCTAGATGCCAATACAGATCTGTCAAAATTAATTTCCCTCCTTCCCTTAGTTCACTATCGTTCAATAAACCCCACTGATATTGATCTAAGAGATGGATATATAAAGATGCGGCTGTAACCCATTTGCCTTCAATTTCGAGAGAATCCAGCCGATGCATAAAATCCGTCTTGGGAAGGCAGTCTTCTTCATTAGCTACAGATGATGCCAGATACGAAATCCACAGGCTTTCTTCATTTAAACCATAGCGTTTGAATCTCCTGAGAAGACTGTGCTGTTTTTGTGGTGACAGCCCTGTCTGTTTGTCAAGAGCCTCTTTCACTGCCCCTTTAACGGCTTTACCAATCAACTCCCCAAGTTTGGAATGTTTACCAGCATTAGTCAGATAGATATGTGAATCTAGATTGCAGATCATGATTGTCCCATCTGTACCAGAACCAGTAGCCAATCCAGTCGAATAATTACTGCCAGCTATCAATTCCTGCAGAGCAGCAGTCTTGGCTTCTGTACAGGTGACCAGTGCCCTGGTCAGAGTACCGGGAGGGAGATTAGCATTAATCTCCACGATGATATTGATTGTACCGGACTTCTCGGCTAACTTTTGCTTCTCCTGCAGATCTAGTTCATCATAGGAAGCCTTGTCTCCAGCTCTACCGCCATTTACTTCAACTCCCCCGGTAACGATCGCTGTTACACTAAGCTCTCTAGAGCGTTCAACTATAATTGAGAGATTATCCATGGAAGCAGCCGTACTGAGTCCCGTAATCTTTTCAGGATTCAAACCCAACTCCTGCCCAATTAATCGCAAATGCTCTTCATAGGTAGCAGCTCTCAGCTTACAGCCAATCCCTGCTCCCAGATTCTCATCACGATTGTAAACTGCCTCTAAATCAATATGGTATCCACCATTGAGAACCGATGTACTCACCACTCCCCGTCTACCGGTAAATGGGATCACAATTGCTTTTTGATAACGATGTACGGAATCTCCTACTGGCGTTTTGAAAATCAACATAAAAACCGTCCTTTCTATAATCTCCCGAGGGCTAAATTCTGCTCCCGGATAAAGTTTTCAAACTCTACTGCATCCCTGGGTAAGACTTCAAAAACCGTATACTCGGGTTCGATCTCTGCAATAATTTTTCGGATAGATTGATCCCTAAAAGGCTGATGACGATCAATCTTCTTGATATGGGGGATCGCTGCCACGTACTGTTCCCAGATTCCCTGGATCTCAGCTACTCTTGCTAATTCCTCAGAGTGATCCTCTCTTAAATATTCACCTGGTAAAGACGAACTCAGATGAACTCCCCGAATCTGCTCTTTTAGCTCCCCTAAATCATCTATCTGCTTCAAAATATAATCACTGGCTTCCTGCTCATCCCGTAAGTTAGAATTGGTGATCATTAGATGAGCTATATCCAACATCAAACCTTTATTCCGATAGTGAATCTTCTGGAAAAACTTCCGGGTTAACTCATCATCCAGAAGATTCAAGCCTGGCCACCAGAGATTCTCGAAAAGGAGCACAATATTTTGATCATTCTCTGGAAAAGATTGATTAATCAGTTCTACTGCTGCTTCCAAAACATCCCAGTTAGTATATGTAAAGTTCCAGTTATAGGTATGCAATAGCTCAACATGACCAACGTGGAAGACCAGATACTTCACCCCCAATCCTTGGGCGATAGCGAACTCTTTTTGATAATGTTCTACCAATAGCTGGGCATCAAGACCACCATAAAACTGACGAATATTCTCTTCGTTTTTAAACTGTTTTAAAAGAGTCTGACGATCCTCCCGCCAAAAATCCAACCACATCGGCCAATAACTGAGATGCAAACCGTGAACTAAATCCTCTGGGATCTTAGATAAGTCATAATCACCATGTAGGATTAACTCAATTCCATTCAGTTGATTTCTCGTAGTGAACTGCTTAATCTGCTCCCAATCGTGGTCAAACCATTCAAGATTCATCGCTGAAGTCGAAAAATTTGTTAAAAACATCGCTCATCCTCCAATATTCAGATTTCGGGCATAATCAATATATGTCTGACGTAAGATACATTCACCCAGATAGACTCTGTTCAGCTTTCCATAACAGGAATAAGCTCTGGCTATGCAGCCGCCGCCACACAGGTCTCGATTCTGACAGTTCTGACATCTTAGATCCTCCATTAGATCCACCTGGCTAATAAAGGCCTGCATCTTACTTGAAGGATCAAACTCAGCATCCAGAATATTTCCATAGCTAAACTCTTGATAGCCTGTCAGCGAAGAACAGGGATATACCTCACCTTCCGGCATAACTGCAAAAGAGGTACCTGTGATGGCATAACAGTATCTCTCCCGACTTTGCCCGGTCTGGATTAAGTACTTTATCTTCTCCAATTCTTTAAACTGGATAGGTATTCCTCCTATACTGCCGATCTCTACTGCCCGATCGAGAGCTTTTTTTACTTCTCTCTGCAGCATTTTAAAGTCAGTTATCTGAAGATCTAAATCACTTCCGCGACCGATGGGACGATAGAGATCGAAATTAACCCCCGCAACATTTCCCAAATAACTCAACAGATCTACAAACTTAACTATCCCGGATAGGTTGTATTTAGTCAAGGTAGCAGTAATTCCCACCTTAATCCCTAACTGTCCCAGATGATGTAAACCAGTGATCACCCCTTTAGCAGAGCCGCTGCCCTGAGAATCAATCCGGAGTTGATCGTTGATCTCTGGCCAGCCATCAAGACTTAAACCCATAGCGATCTTCAAACTCTTTAATCTTCCAGCCATTCTTTCATCAATTAACATCCCATTGGTCTGCAGCTGAAAGTCGATCAGCAAACCTTTCTGCTGACCGTAATCGACGATCTCCTCAATTAAATCTATTCCCAGGAGGGGTTCACCACCAGTAAACTGTACTTTAAAGGAATCTGACTGTTGCGCGGCATAGTCAATCGCCCGAAAAGCTACTTTCCGACTCATCAGATTATTTCTTTCCCCTGACCGGGCATAACAATATTTACAGCGCAGATTACAGTCATCAGTTATCCGTAAAACTAAAAGTTGCAGCCCATCCATCTTACAAAGAATCCTCAATACTACCTTCAATTTCCAGATACAGTCTGGTTAGCTGATCCTTACTCTCAGTAGATGCTTTCCACATCCCCCGCTGAATTGATTCCAGTAAACGATCAATCATACTATGCAGTGCCCATTGATTTACCTCTTCAATCCATTTCCGATTTTCTTCATTAAAGATATAATTCTCAGCAATTTTCTCATACATCCAATCGTCAACCACAGCAGAGGTAGCATCCCAGCCAAAAACGATATCCACCATCGAGGCAAACTCCTGAGCACCTTTATAGCCATGCTCTTTTAAACCCGCGATCCAGCGAGGATTATTGATCCTGGCTCGCATTATTCGCGAAGTTTCTTCATGAAGATCCAAAAGCTCTGTTCGCTCTGGATTGGCAGTATTGGCCGAATATGATCTTGGTTTTTGACCACTGTGGGTACGAACCGCGGCAATCAAGCCGCCATGATAGTTATAAAAATCGTCACTATCGAACATATCAATCTCCACAGAGGATTCATTCTTCACAGTAACCTGGGTTTTGGCCAGACGCAGGGCAAAGAGTTCCTGTTTTTTCGCACCATGCAGCTGCCTGTTGTAAGCATGACCTCCCCAGGTAGTATATATTTTACCCAGATCATCGACGTCCTGCCATTTTCGACTGTTAATTAGAATATCTACACCCGCTCCATAAGTTCCCGGTGGGCAGCCAAAAACCCTGAGCGAAGCTTCAGCAACTGCCTCTTCTGAGTTGATTCCCCTATTGATCAACTCCTGAACCTCTTGATGAATATGCTTACGGATAAAGTTGTCCTCATAAGCCTCATCTAAAGCGGCGATAAGATTAACGGCGTCATCAACTAATCCAATCACATTGGGAAAAGTATCCCTGAACAGACCGGAAATCCTTAAAGTGACATCAATTCGGGATCGCTTTAGCTCCGTAAGTGGAATAACTTCTAAACCCATCACTCTATCCGTACTTTCCAGCCAGACGGGGCGAACTCCCATCAGATAAAGGATCTCGGCTATATCATCTCCGTATGTCTTCATTGTCTCCCCGGAATAGACAACGATGGCTACACTCTCTGGATAAGTACCCTCATCCTGCAGATACCTTGCCAGCAGATCATCAGCCAATCTTTTACCCACTTCCCAGGAGGACTTTGTCGGAACTGCCCCGGGATCGATGGCATAGAAATTCCGACCAGTGGGCAAGATATTTGGCCGCCCCCGTGTAGGTGCTCCTGATGGTCCCGGAGAGACAAATCGACCATTTATTCCCTCCACCAGATAGTGTAGCTCATCGGTTGTCCGATTAAGCCGCCAGGTCAACTCATCAGCGACAAACTTCAAGCATTGGATAAGGTGAGTGATATCAAAGGTCTGAGTCCCCAGGACATCATAGATTATCTGCTCAATCTGCTCTGAGCGATAATCTGCCTCTGCCAGTCGATCAATTAAATCTTTACCGATCATAATTAATTGATCAATGACCATCAATCCTGTCTGCCCCGGAGTAACCAGAGCCGTCGGCCTGGACTGAAGCTCTTCATAGTCCAAACCTTTAGCCTGGGCAATACATTTTAAAAGCGAAGGGGTTTGCCGATTATCAATCCGTACCAGAGCCCGCAGCAGATTTTTATAGCGTTCTTCGGGATAAATTTGACCAAAAATATGTAATCCATCCTTGATCAGTGAAGATTTTATTCTGGAAGTCCAGGTATGCAGCCGATCGATAAACTCCATAAAATCATCAAAAGCTGCGGTTTTTGAGATTTGAATATCCGTGTGCAGATCAATACTTTCCACAAGCGTCCAGATCTGTTCCTGAAGTTCTGGAATCTTCCTCGAATCAGCAGGCAGTGAATGATAGTACTCCTTCAGCAAATCATCTATCTGGGCCAGTTCATCATAGGTCTCACTCTCTACCAATGATGGGATCATATGCGCCAGGAGAACCGCAGCAGAACGCCGCTTTGCCTGGATTCCCTCACCAGTCACATTTATTATGCAAGGATAAAGATGGGGAAGATCGTCAATGGCGATGTCGGGATAACAGTCTGCTGATAGGCCTTTCTCCTTCCCCGGTAACCATTCCAATGTTCCATGAGTTCCCACATGAATGATTACATCAGCGGCAAATCCCTCCTTAATCCACTTATAAAAAGCAATATATTGATGAGGGCAGACCAGATCTGTACTGTGATAACACTCCTCGGCCTTTTCGGTAAAAGCTCGATGGGGTTGTAAACCGATGAAGATATTACCATTAAGAATTCCCGGAATCGGCAATTGATCTTGATGAACCATAAAACCACCTGGGGGATGACCCCAATCTTTAATCACCTGCTGTTGAACAGTTTCGCTCAGTTTTGAGAACCATTCCCGATAGTGATCTCCAGTTACTATATCCACGCTCTTCTCTAGCATCTGTTCAGGACTTTGCCAGTTTAAGTCATTGCTAACGCCTTGGATGATCTTCTGGATGATCTCCTGTCCATCGCTAAAATCATAATCAACTCTAACTCCGTCCGCCTTTAGAGCATTAATCATCTGAAAGACGCTCTCAGGAGTATCCAGTCCAAAGGCACAGCCGATGGAATCATTCCGTGGAGGAACATTGTGCAAAATTATGGCAATTCGCTTCTCAGAATTGGACAAACATCTTAACCGCGTCCAATTTAGTGCCAATCTGCAGATTTTATCTATCCGATCTGCTATCGGCCGATAGACGTTTCGCTGACCGATCTCATCCTGCAGATATTCAGTATAAGCGATGGGAACGGTAATGATCTGACCATCAAATTCAGGATAATAGATATTGGAGACTAAGGACATCACATCCAGTCCACTTACAGACTCTTTCCACTGTTCCAGAGTCAGATAAGTAGAGAGAGCCTGTAGAACGGGGACTCCTAAACTTTCAAAGATACTGTCATCAATTATCTGACTCCCATCTCCCGGATCACCGAAGACACTCAACGAAAAACCTATCGTGTTAACCAGCACGTCAATATTTGAATGACCATCTGTCAGCAAATAGTTATCAATTAACCAGCGGATTCCATGTTTTTCTAACTTTTCCTCCCGGGTAACCCCGGTATAAATGGCGAGAGGAACAGCCCCTAAACTTTTTATTTTTTGAATTAATGCATCAATATGTTCCAGATTATTCCTGATAATATTATTAACATGAAATAAAATACCAATAGTAGGTTTTTGACGATTTCTGACCTCCGCAATATATCTCCTGTCATCGATGATCTCTCTTTCCGGGTCATATACTCCTTCCCATTTAATAACTTTCGGCTCCTGATACTCATACTCCAAACTTCCAAAATTTGCTGCCATCCATAAGATCAGATTATAGATATTGTCATAATCACCCATAGTAAAATATCGATAGATGGCAAAATAGTCATCCATACTCAACCTAAAGTATTTTTTTAATTCATTGATCTCATCATTTATCCCTGACTCAAGGTAGGATTTTTTCTTCTCTTTAAAGCTATCGAAAAACTCCCTAAACCTTTTAAATCGAGTGAATCCTCCATGACAACAGATGAAGACAAAATCACTCTCTGCAGCTAAAGATACTGCCCGTTTAAAACTTTTCAGGTCTTTGTCTAGATCATTGGTATTTAGCAAATCAATCTGAAACTGATCAGGATAATCACTTTGCAGTGATTGTCTTACCTCTCTCAAGACGTATGATGAGTCATGCATACTGAGGACAAACAATATTCTATACATAATATATCTCTCCACCTCTCATTTACCCAGGGTAATTTTTTTGACAATATCTGCAATATCCTGACAAAAGATTATTCTTTCTATGTATTGATCTGCAGACAGCTGTTGGAATAGTTTTCTGGTCTCTTTTTCCTGGCGCAGGCTGTAGATAGATTTTTTCATTCTAACTGCCTCGACCAACAGCACAAGATTGCGTTCATTGCTCTTTCCGATCACAAAACCTGCATCGATCACGGTATCGACTTTTTTCAAAGTATTCAAAGCAGCTGCATATGTTTCTTTTCTAATTATCTCAAAAGGCTTTTCACTGATTATGCTGGCTCCAATAGATTTGGCGACAAAATAATCCAGATCGCTTTGGTGAACGATTCCAGTCAAAATCTCATAACCGTGTTTGTTCAAAGCCCGGTAGAGTCTGCTTCCACTTCCCCCACCGCCTAAGATAAAGGCTAAATTTTTAGCTTGATTGCACAATTCGATTGTCCCCAATTGATCACTATAATGTGCCATATCAATATCATATAGTTTTTCTATCACCTCACCAGAAAGCACATCCTCTGGACAACCGTAATCCATTATCTTCCCATCTTTCACTAAGATGACTGTATCAGAACTCTTTAGTGCCAGGTCTATCTCATGCAAAGAGAGAATGACAGTAATCTGTTTCTCCTGACTCATCTGTTTTAAGATAGAGATCACCTCAAGCTTATGTTTGACATCTAAGTGGATGGTTGGTTCATCTAAAATAATCAGTTCTGGTTCCTGAACAATTGCCCGGGCAATCATCACCTTCTGCTTCTCGCCATCACTCAGTTCGCTGAAATAACGCTGAGCCAGATTCTCTGCATTGACCATACTTAAAGCTTCCATCGTTATCTTTATATCTTTAGTAGTCAGTCTCCCAAAAAAACCTGTATGCGGATATCTACCCATCGCTGCTACTTCAAAGACAGTAATTAATCCGGGAGCAGGGCGATCAGTTAAAACCACTGCCAATAGTTTAGCTAATTTTCGTTGATCAATCCCAGAGAATTCCTGACCTTTAAGCAGAATTGATCCCTTGAGTGGAGAAAGAAACCCTGCAAGAGTACGTAAAATTGTGGTTTTTCCTGAACCATTTGGCCCCAGAAGACAAACGATCTGCCCCTTTAATGCTTCCAGATTCACCTGATCGACAACAACTTTGCTCCCATATCCCACCGCTAAAGAATCAGTTCTGATAATGCTCAAAGGACATTCCTCCTTCTCAGTAAGAGAAATATAACAATCGGTGCTCCCAAAAGTGAAGTAACTGCACTGATTGGCACTTCGATGGGAGCAAAGACAGTTCTGGCAAATAGATCACATAAACCAGTGATGATTCCTCCTAAAAGAGCAGTTCCGGGAATCAAGATTTTATTATCGGCAGTTCCAAAGCAGAGTTTTGAGATGTGAGGTACTGAGAGTCCGACAAAAGAGACTGGCCCAGCAAACGCCGTGACCAGACCTGCCAAAAGACTGGAGATTAGCACAATTATTAGTCTAGTAGCTTTGATATTAACCCCCATACTAATAGCATAACTTTCACCCATCAATAAAGCATTCAGCGGTTTAGAGATTAATAAGGTGGCCAGGAGAATCGGTAGTGCAATCAAAAGTAACACCGTCACCTTATGCCAGCTAAATCCGGAGAAGCTTCCCATAGTCCACATGATAAAGCCTTTAACCTCTTCTTTTTCGGCAAAAGCCATTAAAAAGCTGGTTACAGAACTGCAGAAATACCCGGCCATCAGACCAATGATCAATAAGGTAACTACACTTTTGACTTTACGGGAGATCAGTAAGACAACTATCATCACCAGAACTGAACCACTGAAGGCAGCAAGAACGATCAAAAAAGGAATGGCTGTATTCAACCCAAAACTAACACCTGCCAATAAGATCAATCCCACGGCCAGAGTCGCTCCGGAGGAGATCCCGAGAACAAAAGGTCCAACCAATGGGTTTCTAAAAAAAATCTGCAAAAGCAGGCCGGCTACAGCCAGCGAAGATCCACTAATCATGGCAGCCAAAGTACGGGGAAGTCTGATTTGACCGATAATCGCCCGATAGACCGATTGTTCTGCCTGTTGATGAAAGACCATCTTCTTAATCTCCCAAAAAACCTGAATCAGTGATATTTTTACCGATCCCAGACCTACGTTTAACAGAAATGTCAGGAGTAATAGGACTGACAACACAGTCAAAACCATCGTATAACGCCTGGTCTTCTTAGCAATGATTTCCATAATCACACCTCAACTTTATATAACTGGCAGTGTCAAACTTCTTATTTTTTCAACTGTGTCAGATAATCATTGATCTTCTCTGTGAATAGTGTGGGATGGAAGATCCCTGCCAGTTCAACAATCTGCAGATGTGTTCTGTCCAGACTCTGATACCAGTTCTCATTATATCTCCAAACATTACCATTTTTCATAGATTTGAGTTCAGCTAAGATTTGAGCCTGCTTAACGATATCATCTGTGGAAAGAACGTCCCAGCTTGAATAGATGAAAATATCCGCATCAATCGCCTGGACGTAAAATTCTTCCAGCGTTATCTCTGCACTACCTGACTCATTAACCCCTAGATGGTTGAATACATAATCTCCCCCTGCCAATGCAATCATCTCAGCTACATAGGAGCCTGCCTGGGGAACATAAACCTTTCCGTTATAAAGAGAACCCCAGACAACCTTTGGCTGTTCTCTATCAGCAAATACTCCCTGTAAATCTTCAATCTGCTGTAAAGCGCTATCAAAAAATTCTACTGCCACATCATCTTTGTTATAAAAAGTCGCCAAAAACTTAATCCATTCCATTCTACCAAAAGCTTTGGATTCTATGTACTCATTATCCACCAGATAGGGGATATTTAACTCCTTAAATTTTTCAATCAATGTGGTTTGCGGATAAGATCCAGTGTAAACCACAGCATAGTCTGGGTCAATCTCCTGAATCTTCTCAAAATCTGGAGCCCAGTCTTCTCCAACAAATGTTACCGTTCCATTCTGAAGTCCTGTCTTGATTTCATCAATATACCAGGAGTCCAGTGAAGCTGTAACAGCAACGACACTGTCTAACACCTCCAGTGGTCTAAGTAGACAAGCTTGAGTTGTCGATGCCAGAAGGACCCGGTCAATAGGCGTATAGATTACAGACAGATTCCCATACCCTGTCGGTACTTGCTGTCCCTGCGGAACCAATAGCCAATCCACACCATCTCCATCCGTAACTATCTTATTCCCATTCTCCAGATACTCAATGTTAAAGGCATTTGTGTACCTTAACTCCAGAATACTACCGGCCGAAACAACTCCGGAAACAAGTAGCACACTGACGACCAACATTAAAATCCATTCATACTTTCTTCTTAACATGTAATTCCCCTCCATTTTAAAGTATTCGACTCTTTGAATTTGATCATAAAAAAAGACCCCTTTCGGAGTCATTTTTCATTTATGCCAGCCAAATATGTTTAACACATTTTTGAACAAAAATATGCTAACCCAATATTGGGCAAGTGCATACATTTCCCTCCGAAATCACACACATATAAAGCTGCAGGCAGGTTTCCTGACTCACATCTCATCCTACTCCCATTCGCACTATAATGCGCTAAACCTTCCCAGTTTCCAAGTGGTTTAGTTTATGGTTTCGTTAATGTTTACAGTAGCGGGGGCTGTGTCGGCTTTACACCGAACTTCCCTTTTAACCTCTTGTTTGATCGCAAGAAGCACCTGTAACTTTTATAATATTTTACTTTCAGACCATTTTCATTATATATAAAGAATTTATTGGTGTCAATATACATACTGGAGATAATGTCCACACTTATTTTCCGAATACCTATCTTTTCTGTAAAAATAAATAGCTATTGTGCTGTCATTTCCATTGATTCTGATTGCATCAGAAATTAACCTTATAGTAATTATTTTAAGCTTCCACCAGATAACACTGGCGTAAACCAAGTAAAAACAGCACGATAAAGTAAGACACCAAAAGTAATCCATTAATCCAATTAAACTGATTACCCAGGGCCAGTGAACGCAAACCCTGACTTGCATGAGTTAGCGGAAGCAGATAGATTATCTTTTGAACTATCTCAGGCATATTATCTAAGGAAAAAAATGTCCCACATAAAAATGTCATAGGAGTCATCACAAATGTGGAGAATCTCCCCATATCGGCATGGGACTGAATGATTAGCGCAGCAAATAGACCAAGTGCAGCAAAAAGTAGTGCATTTAAAATCATTAATAGAATAAACCAGCCATTCAACATCATCTTCACCCCAAACAAAAAAGAGACAATTAAGATAATCATTCCACCATATAACCCTCTACAGGCGCCGGCGATCACCTTACCCAGAGCAAAATGGAACATAGAAATCGGTGAGATAATAAACTCTTCAAAGGTTTTATCATATAGACGATGAATATTTAGCAGAACCGCGATCGCGTTATAACTGGTATTCATCGTTGTCAGAGCGATAATCCCCGGGACCACAAAAGTCATGTATGAATGACCTTCTACCTCCAGTCCCCTGCCCAATCCCCAACCAAAAGCAATCATATACAATAGTGGTCCAATTAGGGCAGAACCTGTGATCTGCCAGAACTTCCGCTTAAATAAGACCCATTCTTGCCACAACACTGGTGTAATTCCCAATTTACTCACCTACCCCATGATCTGTTAATTTAACAAAGACATCTTCCAGACAACTTTTGCGCAATGTAACTTTCCCAGAGACCTGATTGGCAAACTCAAGTCCCCGCTCCCGATCTTTAAAAAATTTGTACTCTGTCTTCCCATCTTTGAAGATCTCTAAAACAAATTCTCCAACCTCATCTTTAAGTTCTGCAGGAGAACCCCGATCGATAATCTTCCCGCAATCCATTAAAGCCACATCATCACACAACATCTCTGCCTCTTCAATATAATGGGTTGTCATAAAGACTGTCAGTCCATCCTGGTTGAGGTCTTTTAAAAGATCCCAGATCTTTCTTCTGCTATTAGGATCAAGCCCTACCGTCGGTTCATCCAGAAACAGAATAGAAGGTCTATGTAAAATCGAACGGGCGATCATCACCCTTCGTTTCATTCCACCGGACATCATCCTGATCTGTTTATTCTGGTGCTCAGATAGTTCTACAAACTCCAGAAGTTCCTGAATCCGTTCATCTCTCACTTTTTTGGACATCTTATGCAATCTGGCATGTAACTGCAAATTCTCCTCGGCTGTCATCTCATTCTCCAGACTGATATGTTGAGCCACCATCCCAATCTTCCTTTTGAAGTCCAGCTGGTCTCTGGTCAAATCTTTACCGTCAATCAAGATCTGACCCGAAGTCGGTCTAAGTAGAGTAGTCATCATCCGCAAAGTAGTGGTTTTCCCGGCTCCATTGGGTCCTAATAACCCAAAAAAAGTACCAGCCTGGACGCTCAAATTCATCCGATCAACAACAGCTTTATCAGCAAATTTACGTGTTAACTCCTTTAACTCGATCATCGCTCTCACCATCAATGACCTCCTCTTAACTAAAAATACCTGTTTATTCAATATCCGACAGACAACTAATTCAAACTGTACCCTGCATCCCCTAAGAGCAGCTGGTTAGATCGAGCAACTCCAGTTAACTTTGAAATTATGTTCCTCACGGAATGAATTCACAGTTCAATACAAATAAAATAAGCTGCCCATAATTGTAGAAGGCAGCTTGTCAGCAAAATAAGCTAGTCAGCAGAAATTATCTAAACTAACTAACATCGCTCACCTTCGCCTTCTCTGAGTCGGAAAATAACGAGGTACAACAATAATGGCAAGTCTTCTGGCTTCCAGCTCCATATTAATATCTCCTTCCCACTATTTACGCAGTGGAGATATTACCAAACCGCTGGTCACAGCTGCGACTACAGCAACGGTCTCTCACCGTTTTCCTTATTAATCCAAACGGAACCATTATTGGAATAGCTATTTAATTATGGAGTGCATCCAGCATGTATCCTGGTAGTAACTCCAGTCGTACTAGTTAAACTTTGATTTATCACCTCAGTATAACATACCGGGAAAAACATGTCAATTTCCCAACTGACCTATTCAAGTCTGTAACAACTATTCAGTATTGTTGTTATAGAGATAAACATGCTTAAACACTAAATGGAGGTTGCTTGTAAATGGCTTCAAAAACCATGTGAAAGCAACCTCCTTATAATCAATTTCCTTTATAATCGACCTTTTTTACAAACCTGATTCCAACCAGGATAACGTTTTTAATCAACCAATACTTTATGCAATTTTATGATGATGATGGTCTTTTTCCGTTAACCCCACTGCATCCGCATAACGTAACCAGGTCTCCACGCTTGCAATTACAATTCTGGAATCAACTGTTAAGATTTCAATACCAACCAAACTAACACGTGCATATAAATCAATCACAATACCTTTATCTAACACTCGATCTAATACTTCTGCTAAGGAAGCTGAATGAATTTCTTTTTTAACTCCCATGAATCCCACTCCTTTCGGTAATTATACATTGGCCTATCTACTATATAGTATTCTTTGGCTCGAAAATTGTTACAGTGAATAATTGGTTCTCTCTAATACTGTGTTTCAGAACTATTTTGAGTTCTGGACTCTAGAAATTGAATACGATCCTCCATTGCTTTAATTTTTTCTTTTTCCTGCTTTTCCCCAACTAAGTATGGGTCATGCTCCCACCAGTTTATCCCTAATTCTTTAGCTTTATCAACAGAAGAGACTAGTAGTCGAATTCGAATCGTCAAAAGCTCAATGTCTGCCAGAGCAATACTAATATCTCCCGCAATGACTATCCCTTTATCCAGAACCCTTTCTAATATTTCCGCCAAAGACGAACCATCTGTACTCTGCAAATTCTTACCCATATTATCACACCTTTACATAAGATTTCCCAGCGGCCCTAAATCTAAATTTAGTTCCTCCCGATTAAGATTAAATATATCAACTAACTCATCCATTTTTTCTTCCAGTTTCAAAAAAGTCATTCCCATTTCTTCAATCTGCTCATCTGTTAGTGAGCCATTCTCCATTCGCCGAACTGCCTGTTCTTCCATCAACTTTCTAATCAATTCTACTAAAGTAAGCACCAATTTTGCCAATCCTTGTTCAACATTGTCACGATTAGCATTCAACTTATCTGTTTTGTTTGTTACCGATTGCTGAGTTTTTAATTGCCCTTCTAACTCCTGGATCGCTCCTTCTGTTCCAATTATGCTTTTATCTTGTGTCATTGTCATCCCTCCTCAGCGATAACTCTAATTTTACAAAGTTAAATGGAATCCAGGGTCCGGTTAAGATTATTGAAAGTTCCGGATTATTCTCTTGATATTGAGTGAATTTCTCACAAAATTGATCACTTAATGCTTGATTTATAAGTAGATGACGACACAAAAAATCCTTATGGTCTATAAATTCGTCAACTTTATCAACTACCTCCATATCCAGGCATTCTTGTATTACATCCATTTTTTTGATCTGTTCTTCTCGCTGTGCATATTTAGAAAATAACTCCATCATATATCCTTTTCCAGTCTTAGAATCCCTTTTTAGTTTTGGCTTCTCCGTTGAATTTACTAAATAGAGTGACCATTCATTCATGCCTTCAATCTTAATTAGCTGAGTCATTATCTCTTGATAGTACTTTAACAGTAACTGCTCAATATCTTGTAGTGAATCCAATGCTATTCCATAGGAAATCGGTAATAGTGTACATTGTTTATACCATTTTTCTAGTTTTTCATTATATTTTATTAAATTGGTTTCATTCTTCGGGTAAAGTTTCTCCACACGCCCAGCGACCACATATAGGTCATCTTTTTGAACATAAACCAATTCTTCTTCAAAAATTCCTGTCTCTGTCGGTGAGACAACCATATCATCATTTAAAAAGCAATATAAAATGAACATAATTCATCTCCAATAACCTTCGCCTAATGACTCAACAGATGCCAAAACCAATCTCAATCCAACATAGATTAGATCTACATTAGCTATGGAAATAACTAAATCTCCTGAGACCACCACTCCTTTGTTGATGACCCGGTTCAAAACTTCTAATAATGTCACTTCTTGCTTTTCTCTCGTTGACTCCATTCTAATCACCTACAATTGACAAAAATTATAGTTTGGCCAGGGACCACTAAATCTAAACTCGACTCCACTCGGAACAAATTTTTTAATTAACTCATCAATCTTCTCTTTAAATTCCTTTTCAGATCCTTTATCTACCAAATAAACTGCATTCAAAATCATTGGTTTATCAGAACCAGTAGTCTGTTTTGAAAGAAGTTTATTCAATTTTCCCGCAGCAGCAACTTCTAATACTGCCTGGTGAATTTCATCGGCTATATCAAAACTCATTTTTTCTTTCAATGCTTCCAGCTGTTTTTCCATCCTTTTCTTGATAAAAAAGGTCGCACCAGATGTTGATTCCTCCATCTTTTTCTCCATAGCGATAAAATCTGGATGTTTTTTGGCATGAATGGCAATATGATCAGTGTTAATAAAAAGCTTGAGACCCCATTCTCGTCTTCCCTGAATATCTGAAAAAATCTGTGCAAATTTTTCGTTTTCCCGTTTAATCATGTCACATATACTAGCCTCTGTTAAAAAGATAGTAAACAGTCGAAGGGGAATAACATCTGCAGACCCTTGTGCAAATTCAATCACCTGTTCATGAACAGCTGCATTCTTGGTTAACCATTCAATGTCCTGTGATAATTCTTCAATTTGATCTTCAGTGAAGCCTGCCTTATCAATTTCACTATATAGATAGCCATAATGTCCAATACTTCCAGAATAAACCTCCAAACCTTCTACTCCCTTAAGTTCTACTAATTCTTCAGGCGGCCAACCCTCCCTATTGACAATACAATAGACGTATAGCACAGTAATTAACCCTCCTCTTCCTCTTCTAATTCTTCTTCTATTTCCTCTTCTAATTCCTCTTCTAACTTCATTTCTTTAACCATTCTCAAACGATCAACTATAATTTGCCTATTTGTAAGATAATCGTCTTCTGATATCTCACCTAATTCATAGGCAAATTCCAATTCCAATAATTTTTCTTCTAGATGTTCTTCGTTGAAAAATTCTTGGTCTACTTGTTCCTGAATGACTGTAAGAATATATTTGATTCCTTTAAATAACATAGTCATCACCTAGCGTAGATTTCTACTCTAAAACGAATAAAGTTGTAAGGAGGCCAGGGTCCAGAAAATCGCATCTCCAGTTCGTTTTCATGTTTATTAATCCATTCTTGAAGGACCTGATTAAAATGAGCGGCCTCCTCTTCCTTTACCAGGATAGCTACATTAAATACCATGGAATCGCCAATTACGCGATTTTCTTTACAATTCAAAGAAATTGGTTTTACTGTCGTTAATAAATCATCTAAAAATTTCTCTTTTTTCATCTCCAACAGATCATTCACTTGTTCCCCTAATGCAATCTTATCTTTATAAGAGTGGATTTCTCTTTGTAATTCAGGAGACATTTTTAGATTTTCAATCTCTTTCTCTTCATTCCAAAATGCCCGTAGTCCATATTCGATTTTCCCTTTAACCCGGGGAAATAGTTTAAGCAAATCAATATAAGCCTGATTTAATAGGGATAGAACAGATTTTTTCTTCTGAAAAACATTTCCAAAACTCATTGGGATAATATCTTGCTCATGCATAACCTCTGATAAGACTTTCATGTGTGCAAAGACATGTTCACGTATGGGGTCAACAATCTCATCATCAAAAGAGCTAACCACCGCATAGACATTTTTACATTTGATAGTATAAACTGGTTGTTCTTTCAACCCATCAATATGAGTTTCGAGTCGATTTTTTGTTACACCATACATATAAACATGCTTAAACTCGCTCATTCTCCTCCCCCACTTTTTCCGGGTCTAAGCCAACTTTTATTCTTAAACCTCTAGCTACGACAAAATCACCTACTTCTTCAACCTGAGCCATAACTCGCCGATCAATACTCTCTTCTTCCATTTCTCCAACAATCTGTAATAATCTTTTCATGTTATTTAGCCACCTCACTAAAGACATTTTGTAATTGGTTGAATTCTAAGTTCCATTCACTTAAGATGTTTTGGGCCAACCTAACCATTGTTTCACTATCTAAAGGTTCTTTGTAACCCAATTCACACCAAATTTTTGCTAACATTATACTTTTCCTTATAGAAAGTTGATGTTCAGAATCACAGATTTCCCGAATCTTTCGCATAGCTAAAGCTATTTCCCAGGCAAAGCTCCTTTGAATATTTACATGTTTCTCAATAATTGCCACTTCGGTATCGACACTATACTGATTTAATTTAATCGTCACAACCCGATCCAATAGCGCATCCTGACTCTTATACACTCCTGCATATTCTTCAGGATTACTGGTCAGAATTAGCCTGAAATCTTGATGAACATCCATAAATTCGCCTTCACTCCGAATGGTAGGCATAGCAAGAAGTTTTTCCTCTAAAATTGCCAGAAAAATATTGTTTGTTTCTGGTTTTGAACGGGTAAATTCATCATAAATTAATGTATAGCCATATTTACAGGCAAGTGCTAATCTTTCATCTATCCAGGTTCGATTTAATATTTCTTCAGTTTTTTTCACAGATTGAACATAATTATCCATTATTTGAGTGAATTTGAGCCCGCCCTCTGTTCCCACAAGATCGGTGCTCGTATAGTCTTCATTACCATAAATCAGCAAATATGGTCTATCTAATGAATTAGCTAAATACAATGCGAGAGAGGTTTTTCCAACACCAGAACAACCCTGAAAATGAACGGGAAGACCGGCATTTAAATATACTCTGGCATCATCTACCTTCTTTTTTATTTCATCTGTCAAAACAAAATTTTTCTCTTTATCTGAAAGACGCTTATTATCATTTTGCATCCAAAACCCTCCTTCATTTACTCGGGAAATACTGAACCACGTTCTAATAACCTACTTCTTTGAAAATTGGTAACCTTTAAATTTGAATCAAGATTGATAGTGTAGACAGCTAAGATATCATTTTTTGCAAATTTTTGTGTGTACTCAAAATCCTCTAAGACCTCATATTCTACAATCCAGCCATCCTCATCTTTTTCTAGTAAAATAATCTGCCCATTAGGTTTATCTAGTGTTTTCCCGAAAAAATCCAACACTGACTGATATACGACTTCGAACGACATGTGATCAACCTCCATTCATTTTATAATACTTTATGCTATTATTTATGCATCGGTTACAAACATTATGTTTATTATAATATTTAAAGATTAACTTTTGCCCTGGAAAAGACTGTATTATGTACACATCCGGATCTACAGGGACTCCTAAAGGAGTTATGGTAGAACATCAGGGGGTAGTTCGTTTAGTCAGTAAACCCAACTATCTGGAGTTGACCGACAATAAATCGAGTTCAGGGCTTCAACCCTACCTGAAGTAGAACTAGGCAGCTCCCACTTATAGAAGTGAGAGTCATAGAGCTTAGATATATCTCCCTGTCTCCCAAACAATAAAAAAATAGACCTATCTATTTGATAGAGGTCTATTAATCTCCAATACTGCTATTGATTTTTTAAATTCAAATAAACAGAAATTTGCCATTGAACGTTTGGTCTTCCAACAGTGCAACTAATATCATATTTTTTATGTAATATCACTATTTTAAAGCTTCTCGCGCCTCATCAATAGTAGAATACTCAGAAATATCGTCGACATCACCAAAACTAAAAGATCCAATTGATTCACGGAAAATAAAACCTTCCTTCTTATAGATAAGAATTTGTATTGATTCTAATTCACGTAGCTCATCAAAGATAGGTTTTTCAGTTAACTCACTCATAATACTTTTAACAGTTCCATCATTAAAATAGACTATTATATCAGGGTCCAATATGGATAATGCTAAAACAAATTTGCCTTCTGCTTTAACAACTTTCAAATCCAGATACTCATTCACATAATGCTCTTCTTCCACTTTATCTATAGCATTAGATTTTAAAAGTATTTTTCCATTGTATAGAGATAAAACATTAACACTAGTAAGCCAGATAAGAACAAAAACTACAACCAAAACCAAAGCAAAGCCAAACACAAATTTTTTAGACATTCAAATCCTCCCCTTTATCAATTTGATATTTTTAGATAAATTTCAGACAAAACTGAATATCCCTAACCGACAAATTAAGCTTGAATTCCTAACCTTGAAAACTACCCACCCAAGCATCATCACAGATAAGTGACATTTTCAACAGCTTCTCCACCCACCATGACCTCTGTAATCTTTCCATCCATGTCTTTAACAATCTCTACATATACTTCTCCGGCCTTTCCGAGATTATATCCCTGTTCTATGTAAATACAACTCCTCAAACCACCATCAACCAGACCATAATGAACAAGATAACTTCCCAGTGCCCCATTAGCAATCCCGGTTACAGGGTCTTCTAATACACCAGCTGTTGGGGCAAAATGCCGAGTATGTGCAGCTGCTCGCTCCGAAAATGTTTCAAAAGTGAATAAATGAAATCCATTGGTACCTATCTTCCGACAAAAAGATTCCATTCGCTCAAAATCGGGTTGAATAGATAAGAGTGAATTTAGATCTTTTATCGGAATCATTAACTTATTTCTCCCTGTTGAGACCATCTGAATTGGCAGATTGATGGAATAATTTTTAAATAAATCTGGTCGAATTCCCAGAATATCTGCAACTGCTTGCTCATCAATTCTCTCCTGATAAAATATTGGAGGATTTTGATACATGTAATAACAACCATCAGATTTCACACCGCAGCGAATAATTCCAGCCTGTGTCTTTATTTTGAGTTCTTTTGCAGACCACTTATTAGTTTGATCTAAAAACGCTATTAAACCAATGGTTCCGTGACCACACAAGGAGACTTCTTCTTTAGGAGAAAAAAATCTAAACTCATAATCATATTCAGTCTCACTAATACTGGGGAGAATTACTGCGATCTCAGATATTCTATATTTAAATGCAAGCTGCTGATACTCTTCTGGAGAAACAGATTCTTCCGGAAAATCCACTATTCCAATAATATTTCCTTTTCCAACTTTGTCTGTGAAGACATCATAAAAAATTATCCGTTCATCCAAAATATTACCCCCTTTTAACCCAGAACTTATTAGTAGGTTATGTTCGCTAAAAAATCCTTCATCTACCAGAAAAACACAATATTTTTTTACAAAGTGTCACACTATCCATACTCTCAAATAAAAGTGAACATTAGAATCCTGGCTAATTCGTCATCTTTAAACTTCTACCACCTGGTCTGTATCCATTGACTTGTCTGCTCTAAACCCCAGTAGATGACCATAAATACTATCTTCGATGTTAGTAGTTGAAATAGAAGGTTCTTCACCCCTGATTACCTGAACAAAATCTTCCATCAGACGCATATCGCCACCTCCATGACCATCATTGACGACATCTATTTCAATTATCTCTTCACGATATTCATTCCCTGGACGTAAGTCTGGATAGCGCAAAGTGATCTGCCCATCTTCCATCACTCCTTCAATCTCTCCTTTACTGCCCAATATATGAATTTTGCGACAGGGTCTGGCTGTACCTCCCACCATATTGTGAGTGGCAGTTGAACCATCAGCGAATTGAAGGACAACCGATTGATGGTCTACCACATCATTGTCACATTTCCAGATACAGCGGCCATGGGGATTATCGGTCTTCAAAGACTCAATCATATCTTCCCGGGTAGGATTATCAAGATGTTCAATAAAACTCCAGACATAGAAAGCCCAACGATCTGGATGATCCAGATAGATCTTTTTCGCAGAATACAGGCACTCTTCCTCAATAGGACAATCTACCAGACAGCGAGTGCCTGACCTCTCTGGTGCTTTCTCTTTTCGAAAATACATCCGACTTCCAAAACTATTGACTTTTACAGGAGGATACCCACTCTTCAGCCAGGTAAGAATATCTAAATCATGACAGCATTTAGCCATCAACATAGTCGAATGACATTTTTCTTTACTATTCCATTTTCCCCGGATGTAACTGGCTGACAGATGGTGATAACTCACATGTTCTGCTGTCTGAATATTTATAATCTCACCTACAGCTCCCGCTAAAATCTGTCTCTTAATCTCAGCATAGAAAGGTGCGTAGCGTAATACATGACAGATCATCACCTTTCTTTCAGTATCTCGTGCCACTTTCAGGAGTTGTAACAAAGATTCTTCATCGACGGCAATAGGTTTTTCCAGCAGTAGATGATAACCTGCTTTCAAAATCGGAATTGAAGTCTCAACATGCAAATGATCCATGGTAGCATTAATCACCGCATCGGCCATTTGCGGATGTTGCAAAAATTCATCAACACTCTCCCAGGAATTTTCAACAGGAGAGTTATGGAGTTCTCTTGCCTGCTCACGCCGAAATTTTATCGGATCAACCACACCCACAATCTGCAATTCTTCAGGGTGATCTACCGCATATGAAGCATATAAAAGACCCCGATGGCCCGCACCAACGATAACTACCGAAACAGGTCGGTCAGATGAAACAGAATTTTGGATCATATTCATCTTCCTTTCAATATAAAGATTTTCACTAAACCTTCACTAAATCTATGCTAATATCCTCTATTCTAAATTAAGATTCTTCCAGGAATCCTCTCGCTATAGATTAATCAGAAGAATTTAATTTCAAAAAACATTAAGCAGCCTCAGTCGAAAAAATTTCGAACTTTGGCTGCTGAAATTAACATCCTCCCCATCTGTCCACAAGATTCACAAACAGGGATTCTTCTTAAAAAACTTTCACGAAATTTATGTTACGCTATGATAGTTTCTGCACCAGTTAATTGAAACCATTGTGAGGTCGTCTGCTGACAAAAACGCTTATCTACTTCCAGTAGGCGAGTAAAACACAGACTTCATATAGTTCATCTGAGATAGTCTGCTAATCCATTGGTTAGTCTGATTGTCCTCTACCTACTTTACCTGATTGGTAAATATTTTACAAAACTTCTTGCCAAATCCAATTACCGCAGGTTTGACAAAGATGGAAAAATGATCTCCTGACACCTGATGCACCATCATCGGTAACTGACAGTAACGATTCCAGTCATCCCGATTGATAAAATTCTGCTGATTGGCTTCAAAATAGTGCAATTGGCTCTGAATTCGTCGTTTGGGAACATATTTAGCTCTGGCTATTGAGAGATCTCGAATAATGTTAACATATTTAATCAGATCATCTTTTCCCAATTGGGCAAAATCAGGAATTGATCTGGCCAACGATTGGGGGATAGACTCTTTAAATTCTGGCGAATCGGGATTCAGTTTCTTCATTTGCCTGACCATTTTCCTCCACTCTGGTGTTTTGGGGGGTTGGGAGTCAATTATGGAGATAAATGCTACTTCTTCGCCCAGAATCTCCAACTGATTGACCATCTCAAAGGCGATAGTTCCCCCAATGCTCCAACCACCGATCTGATAGGGACCTGATGGCTGTACTTCTTGAATAATGGCTAGATATTTTGCTGCCAGTTCTTCTATGGTTACATCTTGAGATTCATAGTTTTCCATACCTTCCAGCCGGATCCCCCAGTAATTGAACACAGGATCCAGATATTCTACCAGTTGCAGATATGCCCCTACTTCACCACTTCCGGCATGGATAAAGAAATGATGTTTATCAGCAGCCTTGCCAGTTCTCAATAAGATGAGATTCTTATCCTTCTCCAACTGATTGGCTTTATCTGCATGAGCAGCCTGGTCAATATACCTGGCTAAATCATTAATCTGTGGTCTCTGGAAAATCTCCCGCAGTGCAATCTCTACTCCCAATTGTTGATAAATCTTTCTGACCAGTACTGTTGCTTTTAGAGATTGACCACCTAGCTCGTAAAAGTCATCGGTAACTCCGACCCGCTCCACCCCTAAAGTCTCTGCCCAGATGCGTGCCAATTCTATCTCTGTCTCTGTCTCCGGAGCCAGATACTCAGAGCGCAAGATGTTCTTATCTGGCTCCGGTAATGACTGACGATCAATCTTCCCATTGATATTTAATGGCAGTTTAGCTAACTGAACAAAATAGGCGGGAATCATGTATTCAGGCAGTTCTGTTCCTACAAACTCTCTCAATTCAGTTATCGATAGTTCCCGATCAGCAGTAATATATGCTGTCAGATCTCTGGTTCCCTGACGGTTGGTATAAGCCAATACTATAACTTCCCGTATATCCGGATGACTTAACAGACGATTTTCAATCTCGCCCGGTTCGATTCTAAAACCGCGAACCTTTAGTTGATCATCCATCCGACCCCCGAACTCAATAGTACCATCAGAGAGCCATCTACCTTTATCACCAGTTCGATATAGCCTACCTCCGTGAATGAATGGGTTTGCGATAAATTTCTTCCGGGTTAGCTGATGATTGTTCAGATAACCTCTCGCCAGGCCAGATCCACCTGTATAGATCTCTCCATAAACCCCAATAGGTACTGGATTTAAGTCCTGATCGAGAATATAGACAGTCGTATTGTTAATCGGTCTCCCCAGTGGAATACTCAACATATCTGCAGGTACTCCGCTAATCCGGTAACAACAGGTAAATGTAGTGTTTTCCGTCGGACCATAACCGTTGATCAAAGTCGTCTCAGGCAGTAATTCCAGTGCTTTTCTGATATGTGCTACCGACAATGCTTCACCTCCAACCAGTAAATTTCTTAAACCTTGCAGAGCTTCGGGTACCTCATCAATTATCCGATTGAATAAAGAGGAGGTCAGCCAACAGGTTGTCACCTGCTGCTGTTGCATTAATTGTGATAGATCGTTTAGAGATAGTACCAGTTCCCGGGGAACCAGAATCAACTGGCAGCCATTTAGCAGGCTGACCCAGATTTCAAAGGTGGAGGCATCAAAGGTATATGGTGCCATCTGCATAATCCGCTCATTGTCGGTCAACTCCAGATAGTTGGGTTCTCTGACTAAACGAACTACCCCCTGATGTTCTACCATAACTCCTTTCGGAGTTCCTGTAGATCCAGATGTGTACATAATATAGATCAGGTCTTCCGGACTATTGATATCTTCCAGATTAGTCGAAGGATAATCTGCTAACTCCAGGTGAGCAATATCCAGCATCTCTCCTGTCCAGTGAGTCAGGTTCTCGATTATCTGACGCGACTCCTCGTTCTGTTCGTCTTCGCTGTTAATTAATACCAATTTTGTATCACTATCTGTCAACATGTACTGAATTCGCTTTCTGGGATAACTGGCATCTATTGGCAGGTAACAGCCGCCGGCTTTTAAAACTGCCAAAAGGCTGACTATCAGCTCAGGTGATTGATTCAGAACCAGGCCGACAGGTGTATTGATCTCAACTCCCCGCTCCCGCAAAACTCTTGCCAATCGATTGGCCCGTTCATTCAGTTCCCGATAAGCAATGGTCTTATTTTGACTGCTGACAGCTACTCTCTCCGGAGTTTTTACCACTTGTTCTGCAAAAAGTTGCTGAACAGTTCTGGTAATCGGCAGCCGAACGGTCTCCTGCCAGCTGGCCAAAATCTGCTCCCTCTCTTCAGTGGTCGCCAGATCAATCTCGGCAATCAGTCTGTCTGGATTTCTGACCACTTGCCGAATTAGCTGACTAAAATGTCCCGCCATCCGTTCCACTGTCGACTTCTTCCAGAGACTGGTGCGATATTCCAGACTGAAGTGAATAGTTTCACCGACTTCTGCTGCAAATAGACTCAGGTCAAATTTGGCCACAGTTTTTTCAACTCTGTATGGAGAGATCTGTAAATTGGTCTCTCCTGCTGGTGTCGTATCCATATTCTGCAGGGTAAATAACACGTCAAAGAGAGGATTGCGGCTCATATCTCTTACTAAATCTAGCTTATCAACTAACATTTCAAATTGATAACTCTGATTTTCGTATGCCTGAAAGGTATTATTTCGCACTTCGGCTAAAAACTCACGATAAGTCATCCTGGCCTGCGGTTTATTCCGTAAAGCCAGAGTATTGACAAACATCCCAATGATTTTCTCCGTATCTGCATGATCTCTACCCGCTATCGGAGTTCCTATGATAATATCATCCTGGCCTGAGTACTTTGCGATGAACAGATTATATATGGCCAGTAAGACGATAAACAGCGTGGCATCACTGTTAACAGCCAATTCCTTTAACTTCAGAGTCAGTTCAGAATCTATGCTAAAGCTAACCTGATCACCATCATAGGTCATAACCGATGGACGGGCTTTATCTAATGGTAAGTCCAGAACCGAAAGCTGATCAGTGAATTGGTTTAACCAATATTGTTCCTGTTGTTGACCCAACTCAGAATTCAACAAACTATTCTGAGCTACCGCATAATCTCTGTATTGAATATCTAACGCAGGCAAATCCTGACCTGCATATAGCTGAGCAAATTCCCGCATCAAAATGCCCATGGAAGTTCCATCAGAGATGATATGGTGCAGGTCATAGATAAAGAGATGAGTTTCAGGCTCAAGCTCAATTAATCCCACTCTGAATAAAGGTGCTTTATCTAACTCAAATGGTCGGATAAAAGCCCTGATTAACTCGGCGAGCTGTTCTTCATTTCCCTGAAGATATTCGATTCTGACCTGGACATTCTGGTGAACGATTTGAACTGGCTCACTCTTTATCATGGCAAAGGATGTTCTCAAAGATTCGTGGCGTTGAACTAATTTGCGGATAGTCTGCGCAAAACGTTCCCTATCCAATCTGCCTTTAATCCTGACCACCTGGGGCATATTATAGGTAACACTCTTCTGCATAAATTGATCCAAAATATATAGTCTCTTCTGGGCTGAAGATACAGGATAATACTCCCGGTCTTCAATCCTTTCAATCTTTAGATAATTCCCCCGTTGTGTGTTGGCGATTAATCTGCCAAGAGCTTGCACAGTCTTTTTGATAAAAACCTGTTTAACCTGAAGATTAACTCCGAGTTCTCTGTAAATTCTGGCAACCAGAGTTGTCGCCTTTAAAGAATTACCTCCTAGTACATAAAAATTATCATTTATGCCAACTTGCTCTACCCCCAAAATCTCTGACCAGATGTGAGTCAACTTTTCTTCAATTTCATTGGTCGGTGCCAGGTACTCAGTTCTAACCAGATTCTTTCCGGGATCTGGCAGAGCCTGTCGATCAATTTTCCCAGTAGAGGTTATCGGCATCTTCTCTAGCTGGATAAAATATCCGGGAATCATAAACTCTGGCAGATCAAGTTCTAAATATATCCGCAGGTCATTTAATGCGATAGTACCATCGGCGGTAAAATAGGCAGCCAGGTCTTTCATACCTTGCGTATTTTCAATGGCTGCTACCACGACCTCCCGAATCTGTGGGTATCCAGATAGATGAGCCTCAATCTCTCCCGGTTCAACCCGATACCCACGAATCTTCACCTGTTCATCATTCCGTCCAACAAATTCAATCAAACCAGCAGTCAACCATTTACCCCGATCACCCGTGCGATAGAGCAGACCTTCACCTGTAAAGTGGTTATGGATAAATGATGCCCTGGTTTGCTCAGGTCTGTTGAGATATCCCCGTGCTACTCCCGGTCCTCCAACAAATATCTCCCCCACAACCCCTTCGGCTACAGGATTGAGATAAGCATCCAGAATATAAATCTGTGTATTGAGAATCGGCTTACCAATAGGAACCGCCCGGAAAGTTTCCCAACTATCTTCAGCGATCCAGGCTGTTGTAAATATCGTAGTCTCAGTGGGGCCATAAAGATTTCGATAGATCAATTTATTTCGCCAACGATCCACCAACTGCCGACTTATTGTTGATCCACCTGTACACAGGATTCTCAAAGAGTCCAGCCTCTCTGGTGACAGATATTCCAGATAGACTGGTGGTAACTGCAGAACGCTAATCTGATTTTTCTGCAAGAACTCTTCAAACCGGCGATAATCATTAATAATCTCCTCAGATACCAGATATAATGCAGCACCAGTGAAGAATGCCATCCAGATTTCAAATACCGAGGGGTCAAAAGTCCAGGGGGAGAATTGAACCACCCGATCGGTTGATGTGACCTTGAGTTCTTCGACAATAAATCCCCGCAAATTTGCAACCCCTTTGTGTTCTAACAATACCCCCTTGGGCTGCCCGGTTGAACCAGAGGTATAGATTATATAGGCCAGATCCGAGACACTATTCAGGTTATCTAAGTTAGAAGCAGCATATCTCTGCAGCTCCAATCTGTCAAAATCCAGGATTGCACTCTGGAGATCCATTTCCAGTGCAGCAGCTATCTCTTCAAAGGCTAATTCAGATCCTTCCGATAGTTTCTGGAGATACTCTTCTTTTGTTAATAGTAGATGGGCTCCACTGTCAGCCAGAAGATAATTTATCCGACTCACAGGATACTTCAGACTGATCGGTAGATAACACCCTCCCGCCTTGAGCACACCCAAAATACTGACCAGCATTTCCACCGAGCGATCAAACATCAATCCCACAGGAACATCAACCTGAACACCCCGTTCCCGCAAGAATCTGGCCAGCTGATTGGCCCGTTGATTCAATTCCCAATAGGTTATCTCGCCATCTGAACTGACCACTGCTATCTGCTCTGGGTCTCTGATCACCTGATCTTCAAAAAACTGATGGATGGGTCTGGATATAAAGGTCGCTTTAGTATCATTCCACTGATAGACTATCCGTTCCTTTTCAGCAGTAGTCAGCATCTGAATAGCAGATAGCTTCTCTGTTGGGTCTTCCACCACTGCTTTCAGAAGATTGATAAAGTGTCTGGCCATTCTTTCGATCGTCTGTTTCTTAAATAGACTGGTACGGTACTCAATAGTAAAGAAATACCCGGCTCTTCCTTCCATGCCAGTCAGAGTTAGATCAAACTTGGCCACCTTATTCGCATAATTCAGTGGTTTAATCTGTAAATCCCTGATGTTCAAAGATGAATTATCCATGTTCTGCAAGACAAACATCACGTCAAATAAAGGATTCCGGCTCAGGTTCCGCGGCAACTCCAATCTCTCTACCAACATCTCGAATTGATAGTTCTGGTTGGCATAAGCGGCAAAAGTATCTTCTGTTACTTCCTTAATGAACTCTGCAAAAGTAATATCCCCCACCGGTCTGCTGCGCAAAGCCAGCGTATTGACAAACATCCCAATAATGTTCTCCAACTGAAGATGATCTCTACCTGCAGTAGGTGAACCGATAATGATATCCTCCTGACCAGTGTATCTGGCCAGTAAGAGATTATAAATCGCCAGTAGAATCATAAAAGGTGTAGCATCATAGAGGGCAGCCAATTGATTGAGCCTATCTGACACCTCCCGATCTATCTGAAAATTAACCCGTTCACCTTCAAAGGTTAAGACTGCAGGGCGAGGTTTATCTGTTGGTAGATCCAATGTAGGAATCTCTCCCCTGAATCGCTCAACCCAATATTCTTCCTGCTCTTGCCCTTTTTTTGCAGTTAGCAGCTGATTTTGCCAGGCTGCATAATCCCGATATTGTAACTTCAACTCTGGAAGCTCTTCTCCAGAATATAGAGCGACAAATTCTCTGAGCAAGATACCGATAGAAGTACCGTCAGTGATAATATGATGCAGATCATAGATCAACAGATGTCGTGTTGTCCCCAATTGAATCAATCCCACCCTTAACAAAGGTGCTGTACTGAGATCAAAAGAACGGACAAAAGATTTTACCAATTCCAGGGGCTCTGAATCGGTCAGCTCTGCAGATTCCATCTCCCCATAGAGATTATCCGGAGCGTCCTCCTTCTGCAAACCAGCAGAAGTTACTCGAAAATATTCTATCTCCAGCAATACGTCCTGGTGAATCTGCTGAACAGGCTCCCCCTGAATAATGGTAAAGGAAGTTCGCAAAGACTCATGACGTTGAACCAGTGTCTGCAGAACTGTAGTCAATCTCTCCAGATCAAGGGGACCTTCCAAAATTCCTGCCCAGGGCAGATTATATGCAGTGCTATGTTCAGAGATCTGATCCAGGAGAAATAACCGTTTCTGGGCAGATGAGACGGGGTAAAAGGATCTATCGGGAAGCTTTTCGATAGACGCATAACTACCTTTTTCTGCAGCTGCCAGGAATTCAGCAATTCCACTGACCGTCTGCCGGCGAAATATTTCCCTGATCGGTATATTGACATCAAACTCTTGGTAGATCCTGGAGACCAGATAAGTAGCTTTTAAAGAATTTCCACCAATCTCATAAAAATTATCGGTAATTCCTATCTGTTCTACCCCCAGGACTTCAGACCAGATCTCAACCAGACTCTCCTCCAGTTGATTGGTTGGAGCCACATATCCTGTCTGCAGAAGTGTCTTGACAGGTTCAGGCAGAGCCTGACGGTCGATTTTTCCGTTAATATTTAAAGGCATCTCCGGTAACTGCACAAAATAGGTCGGAACCATATATTCAGGTAATTCTGCAGTGATGTATTCCCGTAACTCTGTGCTAGAAAACTCCCGTTCACCGACGATGTAGGCAGCCAGATCTTTTAATCCACGACTATCCATATAAGGAACAACCACTGTCTCTCTAATCTCAGGATGAGCCAAAAGATGATTTTCAATCTCTCCCGGCTCGATTCTAAAACCACGGATCTTCAACTGATCATCTAGCCGCCCCCAAAACTCAATATTACCATCAGGAAGCCAACGTGCCAGATCACCTGTTTTATACATCTTCTCATTTTCTGCAAAAGGATTGTTAACAAAGACTTTTTCCGTTAACTCAGGTTGATTTAAATAACCCCTGGCTAACCCATCACCAACAACATATAGTTCACCGGGAACACCGATCGGAACGGGTTGTAAATACCTGTCCAGAATATAAACAGTCGTGTTGTTAATCGGTCTCCCAATCGGCACTGACTGACTTCCTTTGGCCAATTCTTTTATTGGATAACAGCAGGTAAATGTAGTATTCTCAGTCGGTCCATACCCGTTGATCAGCTTAGTCTCAGGCAGAATAGTCAATGCTTTCTGAATATGGGGTACTGATAGTGCTTCTCCACCAACCAGTAGATTGCGAACCCCCTGTAAACAGGAGGGAATCTCGTCAATCACCCGATTAAACAGAGACGAAGTTAGCCAACAGGTGGTTATCTGCTGCTCCTCAATCGTCCGGGCCAGCTCATCCAGAGACAGAACCAGATCTTTAGCGATTAGAATCAGTTGGGCACCATGCACAAGGCTGGCCCAGATTTCAAAGGTTGAAGCATCAAAAGTATACGGAGCCATCTGCATTATCCGCTCATCGGGGGACAGTTCCAGATAATCAGGATCGTTTACCAGACGTACTATACCCTGATGGGGAATTAAAACCCCTTTAGGCTGACCTGTAGAACCAGAAGTGTACATAATATAGGCCAGATCTGTCGGGTTATTCAGATGATTCAAATTCATAGTTGAATAGTCAGCCAAATCCAGATCAGTCAGGTCGACTACTTCTCCCTGCCAATGTGTTTCCCAATCAATCTGAGAATTTCTTCCCCTGACAAGCAGAAGGTCTGCCTCTGAATCTTTTAACATAAAAACAATCCGGTTTACAGGATAGCTGCTGTCCAACGGCAAATAGCAGCCACCAGCTTTCAAAACAGCCAGCAGGCTGACAACCATCTCTGGAGATTGATCGAGCATCAAACCCACAGCTCTATCGGGAAGAACTCCTCTCTCCCTCAAAAACCGGGCCAGTTGGTTAGCACGTTCATTCAACTCCCGATAAGTCAATTTTTCACCCTGACTGACGATAGCTAACTTCTCTGCTGACTGCTCCACCTGGTTTTCAAATAATTGATGGATAGGTTGAATTACAGGAACCGTCCTCGCTGTATTCCAGACGAACAGTAGTTGATTTTTCTCTTCGACCGTCATCAGCTCAAAAGCCGAGATCTTTTCTGTCGGATGCTCGATCACCCCGGTGAGCAGATTGATGTAATGCTCAATCATCCGTTCAATAGTCTGTTTTTTGAAGATACTTGTTCGATACTCCAGGTTAAAATAGATCCCCTCTGCAGTCTCCATTCCAATCAGGTTGAGATCAAATTTGACCATATTGTTCTCAAAACCTACGGGCTTGACCTCCAATCCACTTACTCTGTTGGCGGTCAAATCCATATTTTGCAGAGTGAACATCACATCAAAGAGGGGGTTGCGACCCATATCCCGCTGCAGATTGAGCTTTTCTACTAACAACTCAAACTGGTAATTCTGATTATCATATGCTCTGAAAGTCGTTTCTTTGACCTTCTGCAAAAACTCGATAAAAGTCTTCTGGCCTTGAGGACGATTACGTAAAGCCAGAGTGTTAACAAACATCCCAATAATCTTCTCCAGCTCAGCATAATCTCTCCCGGCTATCGGTGTGCCAATAACAATGTCTTCCTGACCACTGTACCTGGCTAACAGTAGGTTATACACTGCTAGCAAAATCATAAACAGTGAAGCTCCCTGACTGGCCGCCAATGCTTTTAACCGCTCAGTTCTCGCTAAATCTACCTGAAAACCAATCCTCGCCCCCGCAAAGTCTAAGACCACAGGTCTGGGACGATCCAGAGGTAATTCCAGTACTGGAATTTGCTCTGCAAAGACCGATAACCAGTACTCTTCCTGAGCCAATCCCTGCTTTGATTTCAACAGCTCATTCTGCCAGGCTGCAAAATCCCGATACTGAATTCGCAGCTCTGGTAGTTCTTGACCATAATAGAACTGAATGAACTCCTGCACCAACAAGGTCATGGAAGTACCATCAGAGATAATATGATGTAGATCGTAGAAGAAAAGATGCTTCTCGGGATTGAGTTCGATCAAACTCACCCTGAGTAGTGGACTCTGGCTCAGATCAAAAGGTTTAATCATCTTTGTGATAACCTTTTGCAGGTAAACAATACTCTCCGCAGATAGTTGTTCCAGATCTGCAGACCAGGTATAATCTCTTCCCGCAGTCAGTTCTCCTTGACCCATCCGCAAATATTGAATCTCAACTTTCGAATCTTCTGCGATCCTTTGAACCGGTTCTCCCTGAATAATGGTAAAAGATGTTCGCAAAGCATCATGTCGTTTAACCAGTTTTTGAATCCCTCGATTAAAGGCCTTTTGATTCAGTCTCCCTTCTATCATATAAACCCGCGGCATATTATAGGCAGTACTATTTTCCGTGATCTGATCTAACAGATAGATTCTTTTCTGAGCTGAAGATACTGGATAATATTCCTGTTCAGCCAATCTCTCAATGGCGACAAACTGCTTTTGTTCAGTCCTTTCAATTAATTCGGCAATTCCCTTGACTGTCTGACGCAAAAAGATTTCTCTTATCGGTAAATTCACATTGAACTCCTTATTGATCTCTGACAGCAGATAAGTGGCTTTTAGTGAATTACCGCCCAGGGCAAAAAAATCGTCATCGATCCCAACCTTTGCTTTTTTTAATACCCGACCACAGACTTCTGCAAGCCTCGCTTCCATAGGATTGGTCGGGGCAACAAAGGAATCGGTCTCACCATGCTCTACCTCTATCTCCAGCAGAGCTTTACGATCAATCTTCCCCGTCGGAGTCACAGGCATCTGCTCTAATTTGATAAAAAATGCCGGAACCATATAGTCAGGTAGCTGACTGGCCAGAGCAGTTCGTAGCTTGTCTGCAGAGATCTCTTCCTGCAGTTCATAAAACGCATAAATTGACTTTTCACCATCTTCATCGGCTCTGGCGATGATTGCTGCCTCTTTTATAGATTCCTGATTTAACAGTCTACTCTCAATCTCACCCAGCTCTACCCGATAACCTCTGATCTTTACCTGAAAATCTTTGCGGCCGATAAATTCAATACTGCCGTCAACCCATAATTTCCCCAGGTCACCGGTACGATAAACCCGCGAGTTCAGTTCAGGACTTATCCCAAAAACCTGTTCTGTCTTCTCAGGCTTGTTCCAATAACCCAGCGCTACATGATTACTGGCGATAACGATCTCTCCTGTACGTAATGGTCTAACTCTCTTCCCATTCTCCCCGATTATCAGTAACTCCGTCCCCTCTACTGTCTGTCCCAATCCCTTTTCAAACGGTGTATCTATCCGATAGAATTGAGAAGCATTATAGGTAGCCTCTGTCAAGCCATAACTTGTTGCCAAAACAGTGTTATCTGCAAAATATCTCTGGAATTGGAGAACATCACTCTCCAATACCTCTTCACCTCCCAGAATAATATAGCGCAGATTAGAAAACCTCTCATCTCCGGTCAATGTTTTCAAAAAATAACGATAGACAGTTGGCACAGAGTGCCAGATAGTAATCTTCTCCCGAATCACCCATTCCATAACCTCTGAGAGACTCAATTTATTCTTCAAATCTTTCGGATACACAGTAGCTCCGATAAATAAGGCAGCATAAATATCCATCACTGCAGCATCATGGCTGTACGCTGAGAAAAGTGTCAGACGATCTTCATCGGTCATCGCAAATTTTTCCACATATCTGGTGATGTAATAATTTACATTCTCATAACTCTGCATAACCCCTTTAGGTTCTCCCGTAGAACCAGAAGTATATAATATATAGGCGATCTCCCCGGTTTTCGACGGCAGCTCAGGATTTTTGACAGACCGGTTCAGATCCAGATCATCAAGATTAATAATCCTCACATATCTTTCTACTCTATCCAACAAACTCTGAGCCTGTACCAGATTTTGAGTATTAGTAACCAACAACTCTGCCCCTGAATCGATCAACATATAGACCAGACGATCTTCTGGATAGGCGGCATCCAGAGGAACATAGGTCTTTCTCGCCTTAACTGCTCCCATAAGACCTATTATCATATCTGCGCCATGTTGGAATAATAAAGCCACATTCTCCTTCTCTCCATCCTCCAGGTGATCTTCTACGTTTATTGACAGGTTTTCATCCGATTCCCGGTTGTTAGAGTGGCGATTAGCCGCCCCTGCTGCCCCACAAAGTGGGCAGGCAGGGTCTGGACTAATCTCTAATTCTTCCACGAATTTTCCTCTCCAACCTTCAAACCAATCAAACCCCTGTTCTCTGGAAATTCTCCGAAAATGCTCACTGAAAGGATAAGTTATCGCCAGATGACCATCTGTCATCGCTATCTCCTCACTACCTTTCTGGTTAAACAGAAAATATCTATTATATGCCGGTTGTCCATTGCCGATCAGGATTTTGACAACCTCATTAACGATAAATCCCGTGCTGACAAAAAGTGCCGGAGCAGAAACAGGGTTAGCTGTTTTCCTGGCAGTACTCAACGCTCGCAGTTCTTTAATCTCCTCCAATTTGCTCCGATCATACAGACAGTGAAAACAGGGTGTATAGGGTGGATACAAAATCACCGCATATGAATTTATATCGATCATAGATGATAGAACATGGGGAACTCCCTGCTTTACTGCATATTCTGAAAGAATGAATTTAGCTTCCATATCATCAACATTATCAAAAATAACCTGAGAATCGCCGATCATCTCCTCCACATTCTCCCTGGTTATCTTTTCAGTATAGACGATAACTTTTACATGAGGATTAAGCTTCTCCACAGTCATCCTGGCAGAGATAGCTTTATTCAATCCAATCCGGGAATCATCATGCAATACCTGTCGATTTAAGTTAGAAAGTTCAACTTCATCAAAATCACAGATGATGATAGTTCCAATTCCCAGAAGAGCCAACTGTTGAATCACAGGAGAGCCAGAACCGCCTGCCCCCGCAACAAAAACTGTTGTCGCCTTTAATTTTTCCTGATTATGCACTCCCCAACGATCTAACAACATCTGTCTGCTATAGCGGGTCAATTCTGCGTCAGAGAGTTTGTTGGTCTGAGTTCTGTTTTTCATTATCTCATAGGCTACTGCATTGGAAGCCTGATTCAACTCAGAATAAGTCAGTTCTTGATCATCAGCTTTAACGGCAACTTTATCAGGATTTAATCTAACTTGTTCTTCAAACTTTTTTGCCAACATGATTTCACATCCTTTCCGAGAGTTCACATTGCCTGAATTATTCGACCAACTCTTTAATTATTGAGTCCGCATTGGCAATTATCTTCTCTAGTGTCCAAATATATTCTTGCATAAAGAACTCAATCGTCTCTGGTTTGAATAAACCCCTTAGATAATAGCAAACTATCTCTACACCATTGGCATATTCACCCATTAGACAGACAATATCAAATTTGGCATCCTGAACTCTTTCCAGATGATAGGGTTCAAGTTTTTCAATCTGCCGATTGACTGTAGTTTCTGTGCTGAACATATTAAAGAAGACTGAAATCTTTGGATAGCTAATCGCCAATTCTTCTAAGACAGTCTCCAGCGGATAAGCCTGGTGTTCCAACACTCCGACAGTATTCTTCTGCACTCTGGGCAGCAGGTCTAAAAAGCTCTCCTCTGGATTAACTCGATTACAAAGAATTAAAGTATTGATAAAGAAGCCAATCACGTTTTTAACATTATCATGATAACGTCCACTTGATGGAATCCCGATCAAAATATCCTCCTGTTTCGTGATAGAGTGTAGGAAGATGTTAAAACCGGTCAACAGAGCCATGAATAGACTTGCATTATTATTTACAGCCATTTCTTTCAATGAAATGATAATCTTTTCGGGAACCACTATCCGATACCCACCACTTTCCCGACTGGTCAAACTCTCAGGTGAATAATTGAAAGGCAGTTCCAGGATCGGGGTCTCTCCACTCAACTGACTGGCCCAGAATTTTTTGCCTCTAGCCATCTTTTCTGGATCAGTAATCAGTGAATTTTGCCAGGCTGCAAAGTCTTTATATTGGATCGGTAATGGTGGTAATTCAGGCTGCTCACCCCGACGGTAACCTTCATATAACTCAGCAAATTCAGCCCGTAATATCTCCATAGATGCACCATCAGAGATAATATGATGCATTGTAAAGATCAGGTCATACTCATCTGCACAGACTTTGATCAGTAATATCCGCACCAGTGGGCCCTGGTCTAAATCAAATGTCTGACTAGTCTCCCGATAGCTTATCTCTTTTCGCTGTATCGCCTTCTCTTCTTCATCTAGATGAGAAATATCCAGAGTTCTAAACACCCCAGGCATCTCCGGATTAACTACCTGTACTACCTCTCCATCTTCAACAGCAAAGGTTGTTCGCAGACTCTCATGGCGTTGGATCAACTCATTGACAACTCTCCTGATCAGCTTCTCATCCACAGCTTCTTCAAAGATAACAGACCCTGGCATATTATAAGCAGTGCTCTCAGGTGATAACAGATACAATACATAAACCCGTTTCTGAGAAGGAGATGTCTGATAATACTGCTGTTCTGGTAATGGTTCAATCTCTGAGTAGATGGATTTATTCAGATCTCCCAGCAGAGCTGCCAGTTTGGCGATTGTCGGTTGTTTGAAGAGATCACTTAAAGCTATCTGCACACCACATGCTTTATGAATCCGATAGACAACCTCCATCGCTTTAATTGAATGACCTCCCAGTTCAAAGAAATTATCATTGATACTAATTCTGGATTTACCCAATACAGTACACCAGACCTGATGCAGGATTTGCTCACTCTCGGTCTCAGGTGCAATATATTCTGACTCAGCAATCGTTTCATCGGGTAATGGTAAAGCGTTTCGATCTATTTTTCCATTCCGATTCAATGGCATCTCTGGCAGAATAATTATATAATCTGGAACCATATAATGAGGTAGTTCCTCAGCCAGATAGTCTTTGATCATGGCAGTGGTTAGTGAGTTATTTACTACTACATAAGCGGTCAGATATTTATCTCCGGGAGACTTTTCATGAATTAGAACCACTGTTTCCCGAATATCTGGATGGTCAATCAACTTACTTTCAATACCCGCTAATTCAATCCGATGACCTCTAATCTTCACCTGGTGATCAATTCTACCGATAAACTCGATCGAACCATCGGGCAGCATCTTAACCAGGTCACCGGTCTTATAGAGCCGCTCTCCTTCTCTAAATGGACTGGAGATAAACCTCTCTGCGGTCAATTCTGGTTTATTCAAGTAACCTCTACCAACTCCATCCCCACCCACGTATAACTGACCAACAATTCCTATAGGCTGCAAAGTATCGTATTTATCTACAACGTAAGCTGTAGAATTGGTGATTGGGCGTCCAATAGGAATTGACTGAGTATAATCCTTTTCAATATCAAAAATAGTGGAAAAAGTCGTATTTTCAGTCGGACCATAGATATTTGATAATTTCATTTGCGGAAATCGCTGTCGTACCAGATTGATATGTGGAGGTGATACTGCCTCTCCCCCTACCATCAGATGCCTAGTTCCTGCAAAGATTTCCACATGACTCTGAGATATCTGGTTAAATAAAGCCGAGGTCATAAACATTATTCCCGGATTGTATTCCTTAAATCGCAGTTCTAACACATTCAAATCTAATAGAACATCTTTCGGTATCAAATACAGTGTCATCCGATTTAACAGAGCTCCCCAGATTTCAAAGGTTGAAGCATCAAACTGCAATACTCCAAACTGTAACATATTCTCCTCTTCGCGATATTCCGTGAAATCAGTGTTTTTGACTAAACGCATAACATTTGGATGGGTCACCATCACACCTTTGGGCACTCCTGTTGTTCCCGAAGTATAGATGATATAACACAGATCCTCTATTTGATTGATAATCTCCAAATTACTGTCATCCCCAGTATATATTTGACTTTCATCTAAGAGAATGACCTCCCGGGTTTGACAGATCTCTTGATTTTCTACTAACAACTCTTGTACAGTCAAAATATGCTCTGCTTGACTATCATCCAGAATATATCTCTTCTGGTTCTCGGGATAGTCAGGATCGATTGGTAGATATGCCCCACCAGCTTTTAAGATTCCCAGTACCCCAATTATTACCTCCAGAGAACGTTCAACCATAATCGCCACCCTGGTTTCTCTACTTACACCTTTATCCCTGAGTAACCTGGCTAATTGATTCGCCTTCTGGTTAAGTTCCCGATAACTGAGAGTTTGATCTTCAAAAACTAAGGCTGTCTTCTCCGGAACCTGTATCACACTTTCTTCAAAAAGTTGCTGAATCAACCTTTCTTTAGGATAGTCCCTCCGGGTATTGTTATATTCATCAATGATTAACCGTTTCTCTTCCGGAGATATAATCTCCAATTCACTGAACTTCCCATCAGGATTTTTTATAATTCCAGTTATAACCCGGGTAAAATATTCGGTAAACCGCTTAATGGTATCTGGTGTAAAGAGTTTTGTACAATATTCCACTGTAAAGAGCAGCTTATCTCCAACCTCTAAACCAGTGAAGGTCAGATCAAATTTTGAGGTCCGTTTAGCAAAATCATATGGCCGCATCTTCAAACCAGGAACCGTTATCGCCGGTATATCCATATTTTGTAAGGTAAATACGACATCAAAGAGTGGATTTCTACTCATATCCCGGGCCAGATCTAATCGCTCAAATAAGTCCTCCAATTGATAATCTTGATTCTCAAAAGCCTTGACCGCTGTCTCTTTGACCTGAGCCAAAAATTCTCTAAAACTCATCTCGCCATCCAGCTGACTTTTCAGAGCTAAAGTATTGACAAACATTCCGATAATCTGCTCCAGGTCACTATGACTGCGGCCAGCAACAGGTGTACCCACTATCAGCTCATCCTGTCCACTTATTTTGGCTAAGAAGAGTTTGAAAGCAGCAAGGAGAGTGATGAACAAAGTTGTATTCTCCCGCCGTGCCAATTCTTTTAATTCTCCAGTTTCTGGACCTAATTCAAAACTCAATCGATCTCCGGCAAAACTTTGTACAGCTGGTCGTTTAAAGTCAAGCGGCAAATTCAATACAGGAAGCTCACAATTGGCAAATTCCTCAAGCCAATAGTGCTCCTGTTTTAACAAACTCTTTTGCCCCTTACCTACTCTCTGCCACTCTGAGTAATCTTTGTACTGAATCCGCAATGGCGAGAGATCTTCTCTTGCATATATTTTCATAAATTCTGCAGCAAAGATACTCAGTGAACTACCATCAGAGATGATATGATGTTGATCGATGATCAGAATATGCTCCAGAGGATTTAGTTCAATTAGGCCAACTCTAAATAATGGGCCTGTACTGAGATCAAAAGGCTGAATAAAATCAGCAATCCACTGATCCACTGCTGTTTGATCAATTGTGACAAATTCTATATCACAGACAGCAGTTTCTGCAATCTTCTGCAGCGGCTCTCCATCAACCATCGCAAAAGAAGTCCGCAGACTCTCATGGCGCTGGATTAACTTATTAAGAGTCAGGCCAAGTCTCTCTTTGTCCAGTTCCCCTTCTAATCTGACAACTATAGATATGTTATAGCCAATACTACTGGCATCCATATGCTGTAAGACATATAAGCGTTTCTGTGCTGAAGATAATGGATAATACTCCCTGACTGAAGCGGGCTCAATCGAAACATAGCTCTCTCTTTCGGTCTGTTGAACATATTCAGCCAGTTTTTCAATGGTCGAATGATTAAAGATCATCGGTAATGGTATCTTTACCTCTAACTCCTGATAGATTTTCGAAATCAATTGGGTAGCTTTCAACGAATGACCACCTAACTCAAAGAAATTATCATTAATCCCGATAGACTCTCGACCCAGAAGAGATTTCCAGATATCTACCAGAATCTCCTCAGTCTCATTCCGCGGGGCTGCATATTCTGTACTCAGAGTAATCTCTTCAGGCAATGGCAGTGCCTTGCGATCTATCTTACCATTACGGTTTATCGGCATCTCTGGCAGAATGATGATAAAGTCGGGAACCATATATTGAGGTAATTCCCGTGCCAGATAATCTTTGATCCCGGCAGCAGTCAAATCGTTTTCTACCACCACATAAGCTGTCAGATATTTATCTGCAGTTCCTTCTCTAATCATCACAACAGCCTGACTGATCTCCGGATGGCCAAATAATTTGCTCTCAATTCCCGCCAGTTCAATCCGATGACCTCTTACCTTCACCTGATGGTCAATCCTACCCATAAAGTCCAGGGAACCATCAGCTAACAGTTTGACCAGATCACCGGTCTTATATAGGCGTCCACCGACCTTGAACGGATCAGCAATGAATTGTTCCGCTGTCAGGTCTGGTTTATTCTGATAACCTCTGGCTACCCCTGCTCCACCCACATATAATTGACCAACAATTCCCACAGGCTGCAAGTTATCATATCTATCTACAACATAGGCTGTAGAATTAGCAATTGGATATCCGATGGGAACTGATCGGGTATACTCCTTTTGAATCTCAAAAGCAGTAGAGAAAGTAGTATTCTCTGTCGGCCCATAAACATTTAACAGCTTAATCTCCGGGAATCTCTGGTGAACCCGATTAACATGAATTGGCGACAGAGCTTCTCCACCAACCAGTAGATAGCTTATCCCATTGAAGATCTCGATCCGATTTAAGGCGATCTGATCGAATAAGGCTGTCGTCATCAACAATATACTCGGTTTATACTCTTTGAATCTGGCTTCCAACAGATCCAGATCCAATAAGACATTTTTGGCTATCAGATATAATGTCAGTCGATTCAGGAGTGCTCCCCAGATCTCAAAGGTCGATGCATCAAACTGTAACACACCGAATTGAACCAGACTATCCTGTTCAGCAAAATCAATATAATCAGTGTTCTTCACCAGACGGATTACATTGGAGTGGGAGACCATTACACCTTTCGGTTCTCCTGTGGTTCCTGAAGTATAAATAATATAACACAGATCCGCAGGTTGATTAATCATCTCCAGATTACTCTTCTCGCCAGTGTATACCTGCTGATCATCCAAAAGGATTACCTCCCGGGACTGACAGATCTCCTGATTCTCCGGAATCAGGTCTGCTGAGGTCAATATAATCTGTGATTTACTATCTTCCAGAAGATACCTTTTCCGCATCTCCGGATACTGAGGATCAATAGGTAGATAAGCTCCTCCCGCCTTTAAGATTCCCAGAACACCAATAATCACTTCCAGAGAACGTTCAACTATAATCGCCACACTAACATCCCCAGTAACCCCCTTACCTCTGAGCAGTCTGGCCAGTTGATTAGCTCTTTGATTCAACTCTCGATAACTGAGACTTTGATCTTCAAAGATCAGAGCTATCTTCTCTGGAACCTGTTCCACATTCTCTTCAAAAATCTGCTGAATTAACTTATCTTCCGGATAATCTCTCCGGGTGTCGTTAATTTGATCGATAATCCAACTCTTCTCCTCTGGAGATATAATCTCAACCTCACTGATCTTTAATTCAGGGTTGTAGGCAATAGTCTCAAGAATTCGAGTAAAGTACTGCATAAACCTCTCAATCGTCTCCCGGGTAAACAACTTTGTACAGTACTCCATAATAAAGTTTAGTCCATTACCCACCTCTAACCCTACCAGATTGAGGTCAAATTTGGCTGTACTCTTCACATATTTATACGGTTTGAGTGCTAATCCCGCAATCTCTATCTCCGGTATATCCATATTCTGCAGAGCGAAGGATACATCAAAGAGAGGATTACGACTCAGATCGCGAACCAGATCCAATCTTTCAATTAAATCTTCCAGCAGATAATCCTGATTGGCGAAGGCTTGTAAGGTCTTGTCTTTGATCTGTCTGATCGTCTCCCTAATTGTCAGCTCACCAGTAATCTGATTGCTCAATGCCAGTGTGTTGACAAACATTCCTATAATCTGCTGCAGATCAGTATGATTTCGTCCAGCAACCGGAGTACCTACGACTATCTCATCCTGCCCACTAATTTTGGCCAGGAAAATAGTATAGGCTGTCAGCAATACCACATACAAGGTTGTACCTTCGGCTAGTGCCAGCTGTTTCAGCAATCCGGTCTCTTCCCCTATCCTAAAGTTTAGTTGATCCCCCGCAAAACTCTGCACTGGTGGACGTTCAAAATCTGTAGGTAGATTCAGAGGTGTGATCTCAGTGGCAAATTCATTGATCCAGTACTGTTCCTGAGCCAATAACTCTTTTTTTACCTCTGTACCACGCTGCCATTCAGCGTAATCCTTATATTGGATCTTTAATGGCGGTAGATTCTCACCTGCATAAAGCCGCATAAAATCTTGCACCAGAATACCTAAAGAAGACCCGTCTGAGATAATGTGGTGCATATCAATCAGCAAAATATGTTCTTCAGAAACTATCTGAATCAATCCAACTCTAAACAATGGTGCTTGCTCTAAGTTAAAAGCCCGAATAAAGCTTTGAATAAGTTCAGGAGCTTCTTCTGCACTGGATTGATAGACTTCGATTGCAAAGTCCACAGTATCATGAATCTTTTGGACAGGATCTCCCTCCAGAAGAACAAATGATGTTCGCAAAGTTTCATGTCTGTCGATTAACCTATCCAGAGTCTCTTTTAGTCTTGTCAGATCCAACTTACCCTCTATCACTGCAGCTGAGGGTAGATTATAAGTGATATTATCTGTTACCATCTCCTGTAAGACATATAATCGTTTTTGAGCAGAAGAAACAGGGTAGTATTTCTTCTCTTCAACAGTCCCAATAGAAGCATAACTTTCTTTGACCGATTGATTAATATATGCTGCCAACTGACCGATGGTTGGTTTTTTGAAGAAGTCGATCATCGTAATTTTTACTTCAAGATCTTTATGAATCCTGGAGATGACCTTAATAGCCTTTAAAGAATGACCACCCAGTTCAAAGAAATTCTGATTGACCCCGATAGATTCCCGGGGAAGCTGCAGAATATCTGCCCAGATCGCGACCAATTTCTCCTCCAATTGTGTCTGGGGGGTCTGTTGCGGTTCCCCAGCTGCCTCGATTTGCTCAATCTCCGGTAATGCCTTTCTGTCAATCTTACCCGTATTAGTCACTGGCAATCTGTCAAGATAGACAAAATTAGCCGGAATCATATAATCAGGTAGATTCTGAGCGAGGTATTCCCTAAGTTTAGCCTGACCAACTTCAACTGCTGAGACCAGATAGGCAGCCAGATAACTAGTCCCATCATTAGCTTCCCACCCGACCACCACAGCTGATTTAATCTGTGGATGATCCAGAAGCCTCTCTTCGATCTCTCCCAATTCAATCCGATAACCTCTGATTTTGACCTGGAAATCCTTTCTACCAACGAATTCAATCCCTCCATCCAACAAACGCCTACCCAAATCTCCGGTTCGATAAACCCTTCCCTGATTAGTCAAGGGATCCGGGACAAATACCTCTTCGGTCTTTTCAGGATGATTAAAATACCCTACAGCCAGATGATCACTCTTAAAGACAAGTTCACCGATGCCAAATACTCTCGCTTCTCTATCCCGATTGTCTAAGAGATAAACCTGTGTCTGATCTACAGGATAACCTACCGGAACAGCGTCTTTAGTAACCTCTGTCTCTTTATCAATGAAATACTGTAGAGTAACTGTAGATTCTGTAGGTCCAAGCCCATTGATCATTAAACACCTATCGGAAAAATACTGCTTATAGCTGATAACATCCCGTCTGGTGACCGCCTCTCCACCCAGAACCAGTAAACGAACACTGTCCAGATTACCGATGTTATGGGCTAACTCCTCAATCAGATAACGATAGACTGTCGGTATGGTATGGAAGATGGTGATCTTCTGACCATCGACCCAGTTAATCAAGCCAGTAATATCACCCTCCTTTAAGTAATAAGGATACAAACTAGCCCCATTGAGTAAAGCCCCAAAGATATCCATCACCGCTGCATCAAAGGCATATGAGGAGAGTAAAGTAAGCCGATCTTGCGGATTGATATGCAGATTATTGGTATAAATCTTCATAAAATGCAGCACATTGCCATGATTCTGCATAACCCCCTTCGGTGTCCCTGTAGAGCCCGAAGTGTATAACACATATGCCAGATCAGCAGGACTAATCGACGTATTAAGATTATCTCTGGGCAGTTCCGACTCCAGTTGACTAATATTTAGAATAGTGACCCGGCCTCCCTCGACAACATTCAAGGTTTCTGCTAATCCTGTATTTCGCTCATTAGTCAAGATTAACTGCGACCCAGAATCTTTGAGCATATACTGTAAGCGATTGACCGGATAGGTTGGATCAAAAGGTATATAATAATTACCTGTCTTTAATACTGCCCAAATTCCAACAATCATCTCTACATCATGTTCAAATAAGATAGCTATGCCCTGTTGTTTTCCGCCAGTTAACTGCAAAATCTGAGAGCCGATCTGATCTGTGAAATCGTTTAACTCCTGATAAGTCAATTTCTGATTCACACTTTGTACCGCTATCTGGTAAGGATACAATTCCACCTGTTCTGCAAAGCGGCTAATCAGCGAAGGATACGATTCAGTAAACTGATAGAATGGAACTTTCGGGCTAATTTGATTACCTTTTATCTGAATTCCGGTTAAATCGAACAAGTTATACTCCCACAGTGGTCTCTCCACATTGACAGCAATCTCACCCACTAATTTGATAAATTCCTCAGCAATATATTCGATAGTCGTTGGCTTGAAGAGAGCTGTTCGATAGCGCCAGGTAACTTCCAACCCATTCTTATACTCCATAGCAAAAATTTCTAAGTCAAACTTACCCTCCCAGACCTGCTGTAGATGTGCAGAATCCAATGATTCCAACTCTGTTAAACCTGCTTCAACAAACATATTTAACAGGTTAAAATATACCGATATTTGTGGATATCTGATCTTCAGTTCATCCAAAACCAGTTCCAACGGATAATTCTGATGTTCGAATGTCGCGTGAACTTCTTGATCTACCCGCTGTAAGAGATCAACAAACCTTTCCTCCGGGTCAATAACTATCTTTTGAATTAACATATTGGTAAAGTAGCCTACAATATTTTGTAAAGAAGAATGATCTCTCCCCGCATTAGCAATCCCGGAGACAATCCTCTCCTGATTACACAGATTGGCTAACAAAAGATTAAAGGCAGAATAGATAACCATAAACATAGTGGTATTCTCTGCTAAACTTAATTCTTTAATCCGATCTCTAAGATCTGCTCCAATTACTGTCCGATATCCTGTCTGGAGATTACTACGTGTGTCATTCTGCTGTTCAACTCTACTAAAATCCGCCGGCCATTCCAGAACCGGAAAACCACCGCTAAGTCTCTCTTTCCAGAAATCATGCGATTTCGCTTTAATCTCCGAATCCCGTAATAACTTATTATGCCAGACTGCAAAATCTTTGTATTGATAAGTTACCTCAGGCAGTTCTATAGGCTGTCCTGTCAGAAAACCATTATAATACATCGAAAATTCATGCTGTAAGATCTCCAGAGACCAACCGTCAGAGATGATGTGGTGTAGATTAAAGATAAATTGATAGTGTTCTTCAGCTAGTTTAATCAGTACTGTCCTGAAAAGAGGCATCTCTGTCAAAACAAACACTCTACTTACCTCTCTGGCATAGATTTCCCAGGCTCTCTTCTCTGGGTTATCTTCTGTTGATAGATCGATAATCTCCAGCGGAATGGCTATCTGATCTTCGACAAACTGCACCACTTCTTCACCAATCGTCTTAAATCCAGTGCGAAAACTCTCATGTCGACTGATGACCTTTTCCAGAGCTATCTTGAGGAACTCTTCATTGACTTGATGCAAAAGTGGGATATTTCCCGTAATATTATACGCAGAATTCTCCGGGTCTAACTGATAAATCGTCCATAACCGCTGCTGATTATAGGAGAGAGGATAATACTCCTGTTGTTCTATTTTCTCCAGATCAACGAACTCCACTTTCTCTGCCCGGGTAATCAATGCAGCTAGTTTTTCCGGTGTCGAATGGTTAAAAATCTCTGCCAGAGGTAAATCAACATTGAACAATTGTCTAATCTTTGTAGCCACAGTTACTGCTTTTAACGAATCTCCACCCAGTTCAAAGAAATTTTCATAAATGCCAATCTGTGAGATCCCTAAAGTTTCTTCAAATATCTGAACTATCTTCCTCTCTTCATCTGTCCGTCCAGTAGAATAGGAATCGGGCAAATCTTCTCTAGTATATAACGCCAATTCCTGAGTAGAAGCCACCTCTCTACCCAGACCCTCCAATCGCATCTTTCCAGAAACATTGATCTTAAAAGGTAGTGGATCAAAAGAATAAGTAGGTAAAGCTATCCGATATCTCTTTTCTGCACCATTGAACTCAGACCAATTAATCGTAACACCACTCAACCATAACCGTCCCAATTGTTGTAAAAGATGCTGATAATCAGAGATCTCTTCTCCGGGATGACGCACAAGATTCAGGATCTTCTGACCGGGTCTCCGGGCAAGGTGTTGTCTGACAAAGGTGCTCAAAGCCCGACCTGGGCCAATCTCAACAAAAATCGAATTTTCTTTACACAATAGTTTCTCCATTCCCTCAGCAAAGCGGACAGTATTTCTCAGATGTTGAACCCAATAATCAGGAACAGTTATCTCCTCAGATCTGATCCAATCTCCACTGAGATTAGAGATATATGGAATCGATGGACTGTGTAACTCTACCTGTGCCACAGCTTTAGCAAATTTATCCAAAACCTGATCCATCATCATAGAATGAAATGCATGAGAAGTATGCAGCAGACGGTTTTCGTAGCCCAACTCTGTTAGTCTGTCAGCAAAAGCCTCAACCGCTTCAGTTGGACCAGAGACAACAGAAAAATGAGAACTGTTCACCGCTGCTAATGAGACCTGGTGTTCGGCTAACAATGGAGTTAACTCTGACTCAGCCATAGCCGTGCTTAACATTGAACCTGTAGGTACTTCCTGCATTAACTGAGCTCGCTTCGCTATCAGCATTAAGCCATCTTCCAGAGAGAACACTCCTGCCAGACAGGCAGCCACATATTCCCCTATACTATGGCCAATCATAGCCGTAGGTCTTACTCCCCAATCTAGCAAAAGTCGAGCCAGAGCATATTCAAAGGTGAAGATGATCGGCTGAGTGTACAAAGTTTCGTTAATCCGATCTAAGCCACTATGCGAATTTGTTCCTGTAGATTTCTGCGAAGGATACAAAATCTCCCGCAAATCACAGTTGAGTAGCGGTTGTAATCTCTGAAAACAGTAGTCAACAATCTGCCGGAAACTGTCTGCAACTTGATAGAGCTCTCGACCCATATTCACATACTGCGAACCTTGACCTGAGAACATAAAAACGATATCATCTAACTCTTCTTGCATCAATCTGCTCTCAACTTCAGCTGGAGAGAGTGAATCCAGCTTACTAACAACCTCTTCTATGTCAGATGCAGTCAACATTCTCCGATATTTAAAAGCCCGTCTTCCCCGTTGGAGAGTATAAGCCATATCTGCCAGATCTATCTCTGGATGCTCGATCAGATATTCCCTCAGATTGTCAGTCATCCGTTCCAGGGCTTTTTCCGACTGAGCCGAGAGCAAGATCAGTTTACACGGGCGCTTATCTGCCAGAACCGGCAGTTCAGGGCTCTCTTCAATGACCAGATGAGCATTGGTTCCTCCAATCCCAAAAGAACTAATACCCGCACGTCTGGGCGAATCTCCCCTATCCCATGCCTGTAATTCTGCATTGACATAGAAAGGACTATTAGCAAAATCAATTCCCGGGTTGGGAGTTGTATAGTTCAAACTGGGGGGCAAGAGACGGTGTTTTATCGCCAGCACAGTTTTGATAAAACCTGCTGCTCCTGCCGCTGAATCCAGATGCCCAATATTAGTCTTCACTGAACCGATAGCACAATAATTTCGTTTATCCGTATCAAATGCTACCTTTAAAGCTTCTATCTCAACCGGATCACCCAGATTAGTTCCGGTTCCATGAGCTTCGATATAACTGATGCTGTCTGCTGTGACTCCTGCGAGCTGTTGAGCAGCTCTAATCACCTCTACCTGACCTTCAACACTGGGTGCTGTATACCCAACTTTTCTAATTCCATCATTATTCGCAGCTGAACCTTTGATCACAGCATATATAGAATCTCCATCAGCCAAAGCATCCTCCAACCGCTTTAAAACCACGACTCCGGCACCATCTCCGCCAACAGTTCCTCTAGCCTGAGCATCAAAAGCACGACAGTGTCCATCCGGTGAATTAATCATCCCTTCCTGATAGTAATAACCTGATTTATGAGGTAAATTAATCGTCACTCCACCTGCCAATGCCATATCACACTTTCCGGTTAATAATCCCTGACAGGCTGTATCAATCGCCACCAACGATGTGGAACAGGCTGTCTGTACTGCAATTGCCGGGCCTTTAAGATTAAGTTTATAGGCAATTCTGGTAGCCAGAAAATCCTTATTATTCAGACTAACTGCATCATAGATTTCTGAAGGGCTACTCAATCCCTGCAGGGTATGTGCTAACCATGATAGATTCAAAGAAGCTCCCGCATATAAACCGATCAGTCCAGGATACACTCCAGGGTCATACCCGGCATCTTCCAGAGCAGCCCAGACAATTTCGTGGAAAATTCGCATCTGAGGATCCATCAAACCCGCTTCCCGGGGAGAATAATTGAAAAATGGTGCATCAAAATACTCACTGCCAGCCAGATATCCTTTAGCTTTAATATAATTGGGATCTCGCAGCACCTCCGGATCAATCCCCTGCTCAATTAATTCCTCTGTGGTAAAGAAACTGATCGTCTCAAGACCATTCTGGAGATTGTCCCAGAACTCCTGAAGATTACTTGCTCCCGGGAATCTACCTGCCATACCAATGACAGCAATATCCATTCTCTCTGCTAAACCCCCTCTAAGCTGACTGATGATCCCGGTTCTGTCATTGAACTGGCTTTCTTCTGTCTGTAAATGTTCTGCCAGTGACCGAATAGTGGGGTATCTAAACATAGTTACCACAGACAATTTTTTGGCAAATGTCTTTTGCAATCTCTGATTCAACTGAATAATATTAAACGAGTTACCGCCCAGTTCAAAATAATTATCATCGGTACCTACCCGATCAATTCCCAGAACTTCTTTCCAGACTTCAGCTATCTCCTTCTCAATCTCTGTTTGCGGAGCCGTATAATTAGTAGCCAGATTAGGTCTAGTGGTAATTATTTCGGGTAATGCATTCCGATTGATTTTGCCATTTGGAGTTAAGGGCATCCCGGCAATTTGCATAAAGTATGTTGGAATCATATAATCCGGAAGATTTTTTAAAAGCGCTGCTCTTAATTCAGAGACAGTCAATTCCTCATCTGAAACATAATAAGCTGCCAGATGTTTATCCCCCAGGGCATTCTCCAGACCGATAACCACTGCTTCACCAATTCCCGGAATATTAGTCAGATTACGTTCAATCTCACCTGGTTCTATTCTAAATCCCCGAATTTTTAACTGGTGATCTACCCTACCCAGATAAGCCAATTCTCCATCCAACTGCCAATAGGCCAGATCTCCCGTGCGATACATGGTTTTTCCCTGAATAAAAGGTATCAAGACAAAGTTTTCGGTAGTCAACTCACCCCGCTGATGATAGCCTCTCGCAATACCTTCACCTGCAATACACAACTCTCCGGGAGATCCCTGGGGTTGTAACTGCAGATAATTATCTACAATATAAATTTGGGTATTGGCTATCGGAGTTCCGATAGTTACTGCTTTCTCCCCGGTCAGCTCTTTGCTTGTTGACCAGACAGTAGTTTCTGTTGGACCATATAGATTATATATCTTACCCTGATAGTTCTCCTGTAATTTGATCAAAAGATACTCCGAAAACGCCTCCCCACCTACCATAATCTCATCCAGTTGATTAATGCCCATACGTCCAGCTTCACTCTCTAATAGAATCTGCAATCTTGAGGGAGTTAGCTGCAGCATCTGAACATGCTGTTTGCTGATTAAGTCTTTAATCCTCTCAGGATCATTCTGCTCCTCTTCTCTGGCAATAACTATAGTCAATCCCTGAGTTAAAGGAACTAACGTCTCCAAAAAAAAGATATCAAAGGAGATAGTTGTCAGTGAGAGCATAGTCTTACCGGGAGTAAGCTCAATCTTCTCTCTAATACCATAAATAAAGTTAACACAGTTATGCTGTTCTACCATCACACCTTTTGGTTGACCTGTAGAACCTGAGGTGTAGATGAGATAGGCTAAATCATTGACAGACTGAGATTGTGCAGCATCTGAGTTAGTTATAGGGTCATCTGTTTCGCATTCGTAACAACTTTCTGCAAAAAGATCAAGCACTGTACCGTAAAATCCAATTTTTCCTAATTTGGAGACTAAACTCTCCTGAGTTAGGACGAAAGCAGCCTGACTGTCGGCCAGCATGTATTGAATCCGCTGCTCAGGATATTGAGGGTCAATAGGTAAATAAGCTCCTCCTGCTTTTAAAATCCCCAGAAGACCCACAATCATTTCGCAGGATCGTTCCACCAATACTGCGACGATACTCTCTGAGCTAACACCTAATGAACGAAGTTTTGCGGCTAACCTGTCCGCTTGATCGTTAAGTTGACTATAAGTGAGCTGCCGATCCTGAATCACGACAGCTGTCTGCTTTGCTCTAAGGGTCGCCTGAGCTGCAAACAATTCTTCAATCCGTTTATCCCGGGGATAATCCAGATCGGTTTGATTGAATCTGGATAACAGCTCCTCTCTCTCCCGACTGGAGATAACCATAGATTTGGCCACCTGCTTATCCAGACTGGTCAGAAAAATCTGCAATATATTCTCAAAATAAGTACACAGTCGTTCCACATCCCTCTCTTCAAAGATAGCGGCAGCATAAGATATTAGAATTGAGAACTCATCCAATGTATTATTTATATTAAAATCCAATAATGTATTAGTACTGGCTGAACCTTCAATCGGGATGGATCGTTCACCTATATCCAACTGGATTGAATTATAAATATCAAAATCCATGTAGTTATACAATGTATCAAATATGGGATTGTTCTCCTGGGTCTTTTCTCCGACAATTTGGGCAATCTCAAAGAGAGACAGGCTTTCATATCGCTTAATTCTCCGCAGTTTCTGCTCAATCAAATCCAGATAATTAGACCAGGTTATTCCAGCCGGAATCTGAACTCTTATCGGAACCGTATTCAAAAAACAGCCCAGAATTCGCTCACCATCTTCACAGATCGGTCGGTTACTGGTCACCAACCCCACAGTAAGATCATTCTCATAGGCAAACATATTCAAAGTGTACCCATAGGCAGCAAAACAGATATTTTTCAGTGTAGTCGCATGAGCTTTCGCCAGATCAATCAATTTATTTTCCATTTCAGAGCCCAATGGATAGTGATATATTTTTTTACCTGTGTTATTTGAGGTAAACTGTTTTTCGGGAAGAACCCATCGTTTGTAATCTGCTAATTCCTCTCTCCAGAATTCACGCATATCTGTTCGCCGTTTATTCAGAATTCCCGTAATAACTGCCTCTTTATAGCTTGATTTTAACGGTTCAAGTTGATAGTCTGCTTCAGACAACAATTTTAGGTAGATCTCACTTAATTCTGTGGTCATAGACGCAATACTCCAGCCATCCAGAATGGCATGATAGCAGATCAAGATTACACAAACTCTGCCGCCACCTAAACTAAAGGTGCGAATTCTCCACAGAGGTAACCTGGTAACATCAAAAATTTGTGTCTGATCCTCTGCTAAATATTTTTCCAGATAGTTAGCCAGTTCATCTGCAGATAGATCACTTAGATCTTGATGTTCTACGTCACAGATGCCTGTCCGGAAAACCAGATGCATAGGTTCAACAAAATCATCTAAGTTAAAGACTGTTCGCAAGATTTGATGTTTTCGCAGCAGACACTCTGCCGCATTCTTAAACCGTCCAGGGTCAAAATCAGGATCATTGATCTCATAGACCAACTGATAATGATATACACCTGAAGTTGGGTTACGCAGTGAATAGAAGACCATACCTTTTTCAATATCACTCATGGGATAGATATCTTCAATCTCCCCCCAGGTTTTATCTGTCACCAGATTTGACAGTTCCATATGTTCCGTCATCGCTGCAATTTCTGTTCTGATCTCCTCATATTCAGCCTGAATACTTAAACCTCTGGTCTTCTCAATTCTCAGTGCCAGGCTTTCTATCGTCTCACACTCGTACAAATCTGCAATTTGTAGTTGGGTTGAAAATCTAACATTAGCTAGACTCACCACTTTGACCCCTTTTATGGAATCTCCACCGATATAGAAGAAGTTCTCCCCGATTCCGATCTGCCCGAGTTCTAAAGTCTCTTGCCAGATTTCAACTAAACCCCGCTCAAGCTCAGTTCTGGGTGGTAGATAGGCTTTCTCTGAGGATACCATCTCCAGAGGATCTGGTAAATTTTTGCGATCAACCTTACCATTAGTCGTCAATGGCAGTTGAGCTAGCTTGACAAAATAGCCAGGTATCATGTAGTCCGGCAGCTCCAGAGCCAGATGTTCCCGAAGTTCTAAAGTTGACAGATCCTCGCTTAAAACCAGATAAGCCACCAGAGCAACAGCAGCAGATTGGTCCTCTCTGGCTATTACAACCGCCTCTTGCACAGTTTTATGGCTGAGTAATCTGGTTTCAATCTCTCCCAGTTCAATCCTAAATCCATGAATCTTCACCTGATGGTCGATTCTACCCAGATATTCCAGCTCGCCATTGTCCAACAATCTTACCAGATCACCGGAACGATAGACTTTTTTCTCTGGATACAGTGGATCGGCAGTAAATTTATCTGCTGTCAGTTCAGGTCGGTTCAGATAACCTCGACCTACTCCTGCTCCTCCTACCAACAATTCGCCTGCGGCACCTATCGGTAATAGATGACAGTGTTTATCCACTATATAGGAAGCTAGTGTGGGAATTGGTCGTCCGATGTTATTGATTCCCGATAGAATCTCTGTTTCACCGATCTGTTTATAAGTCACATGCACTGTTGTCTCGGTAATCCCATACATATTAATTAATTTGGTCTCAGGATATCTAGCAGACCATTCTTTGAGTTTACTGGGTTTTAATGCCTCTCCCCCAAAAATGACATATCTTAAAGCTAATTGTGCCTGAGAATTTTTCAGCTCCTCAGTTATCAGATTATAAAAAGCTGATGGAGTCTGGTTGAGAATCGAAACTTTTTGCGTCTTTAGTATCTCCAAAAATTTCTTTGGATCACGGGCGATCATCTTTGGAATGATAATCAATTTGCCACCATACAACAATGCCCCATACATCTCCCAGACAGAAAAATCAAAGCAATAGGCATGAAACATTGTCCAGACATCCTGATGGTCAAAGTCAAAAAGTGAAGGATCTGTATTCGTAAAAAATAATCTGACCACATTTCGCTGTTCGATCATTACTCCCTTGGGGCGACCTGTAGTCCCCGAGGTATAAATAATATAGGCAAGATCTGATTGTTCTCCCGGATTATGCAAATTAGATGTATCTCCCTGATATATTGATTGGTCGTCCAGATGAATAGCTTCTGAAGATAGATCTAGTTCTTTTGCCAACTGTTCAGTAGTCAAAATCACGCTGGATTCACTATCTCGTAGAGAGAAACGAATTCGCTCAACTGGATATTCAGGATCAATAGGTAGATAAGCACCTCCCGATTTGAGAATTGCCAGAATTCCAATAATCATCTCCAACGATCGTTCGATTACCATTGCTACTATCGTATTCGCCTGTACCCCCCGCTGCTGCAGAAGTCTGGCCAGTTGGTTGGCTTTCCCGTTCAACTCCCGATAGGTGAGCTGTATCTTCGTATCTGCAAGTTGGATAGCTATCTTTTCGGGGTGATTTTTCACCTGTTCTTCAAAATAGTGATGAATCAACTTATCAGTAGGATAACTGATATTAGTCCTATTTAAACCCGAAACCTGTAATTCTCTCTCAACAGGTGTAAGAATATCAATCTCAGTAATCTCCTCTTCAGGTTGACCCAAAGCAGCAGTCAACAGATTCTCCAGCTGATCAATTATTCTGCGGATAGTTGATTCTTTATATAATAGAGTATTATATTCGATAAATCCACCAATTTCTGTCTCTGTACTGTGAAAAGAGAAGGTCAGATTAGATCTCCAATTTTGTAGATAATTTATATCATGAATATTTTCTAATAAGATAACAATATCAAATAAATCCAGATGATTGGTAAAACCCAATTGATCAATTAATATTTCTAATGGATAGCTTTGATACTTAGCTGCATTTGTAATAGTCTGACGGGTATTCAATAACAGATCTTTAAAAGTAACTTTCTCTTCAAAGATATTTCTTAAGATTAATACTGTATTAGTGAATTCACCCTCTGTCTGCTGTTTTAGTATCGGAGTACCGATGATTATATCTGTATTTCCCGTGTATTTGTGTAACAAGCCTACCAGTCCAGTAGTCAAGGCCATGTATAATCTGGCAGCAGATTGGTTACTGATTCTGGTCAATCTCTCAACTAATTCTGGATTGAAACAGAAAGTTGTCCGGGCGAAAACTGGACTATTGTTACTAACTGGATAGTCTGTAGGGAAACTGGTTCGGGTTAACTCACCGGAGAATTCCTCTAACCAGTAGGCCTTCTCGGTCGTCTGTTGATTGGCAGCGATTAACAATTTAGCAGAATGATTTTTATTAACCATAGTCTTAACCCCTTTCGTTAGGATTTGCGTACCTTTGAGTTGATGATAAATTTGCTCAAATAAATGTTGATCTGGTCAATCTGTAATGACATTTCAATATGGAATATCGTCTTCTATTTCTCATCTAATCAGTCACTCCAGTGTTTTAACTTTCTAAAACACAAAGTCACCCTGATCTTCTGTAAATAAAGTAGATTCTGGTGCTAATAATGTGTGGGAGATAGTCAGATTTGCTAAAACAATCTCTTTATTTTCGATAATCTGAGTAATTATTTCCTGGAAATATTCGACAAATTTGTCGATAGTCTCTTTTTTGAAGAGAGCTGTATTGTATTCCAGAGTGAATAGGACTCCTTCTGTTACTTCAACTTCGATTAATCTTAAATCAAACATAGATATTCCCATATCAAATTCATATGGACTTACTTTGAGTCCAGGTAATTCTACTTCCTGAATGCCGAGATTGTGGGATACCAAAATCACATCAAACAAAGGATTTCGACTGCGATCTTTTCGGATTGCAACCTTCTTTACCAGATCTTCAAAAAGGTATTCCTGGTTGTCAAAAGCCTGTAAAGTCCGCTCACGTACCTCTCTTAAAAACTGAACAAAACCCTTTTCCCCTGCAGGATAATTCCGCAAAGCTAAGGTATTAACAAACATCCCAATCACCGAGTGCAAATCAGGATGGCGGCGACCAGCTGTGACTGTGCCAATTACGATATCTTCCTGACCACTCAGTTTGGCACAGAGGATATTTAAAATTGCTAAAAATATCATGTACAATGTAGCGTCCTCTGCAGATGCGATCTTTTGTAAACTATCCTTCTGTTGATTATTGATAATAAATCTTGTGATATTACCGGTAAATTGCTGTCTTGCTGGACGGGGATAGTCAGTCGGTAATTCCAATACCGGTATTGCTCCCGCAAACTGCTCTAACCAATAGAATTCTTGTTTCTGCAAAATAGCTTTTCTCTCTTCCGTATATTGCCATTCAGCATAATCTTTGTATTGAATTTTAACAGGTTGCACCGTCCGACCAGCATACAGCTGAAGGAATTCGTCGACCATGATGCCCATTGAGACAGCATCTGAGATGATGTGATGCATGTCCAGAATTAATATATAACAGTCTGCACTTACTTTGAACAGACCTAATCTCATTAAAGGTGCTTTTTCCAGATTGAATGGTCTGATAAATTCTCTAATCTGAAAATCTATCTCTTCTTTTCTGATTTCTTTATATTCAGGCCAGAAGTTCACTTGCTTCACAATTCGCTGTGTTGGCTCTCCGTCATAGAGTTCAAAAAATGTCCGTAAGATCTCATGACGCTTAATGATTTCAGCAAAAATTGTCCCGATCTTTTCCAGTTGAATATCACCTTCTAAAGTAAGAATCGCCGGAGTATTATACACAATGTTCTCAGAGTTTCTGGCATGTAAACTATATAAACGTCTCTGTTCAGAAGATAATCGGTACCTTTCCTTCTTTTCTGCAGGTTTAATAGAATAGATGGTGAACTTTTCACTATCTGCAACCCGCTTAGCCATCCAGGTAATAGTCGGTTCTTTGAAAAATTCAGTCATCGGCAATTCTACCCTAAATTTGTCCAGAATGGTCACAGCGATCGTCACAGCTTTCAATGAATCTCCACCTAACTCAAAGAAATCATCTTCAATCCCGATCGGCATAATCCCAAACGATCTCTGCCATAGGTTCACCAGGAACTCCTCAATCTCATTTCGAGGAGCCAGATAGTTTGCACTGAGACTGGGTCTGGAATAATATCCATTAGTATCGGTTGTTTCCTTTCCATTCTGAGCAGGTGAATTTTCCACTTCAAGAAGTACATCTTCTTTTACCGCTGCTGCAGATGCTAACTGATCTCCCTCTATCCAATATCGCTGTCTTTCAAAGGGGTATGTGGGCAGCGGAATTCTCCGTCGTCCAACTTGTATATATAACTGAGACCAGTCTATCTCTAAACCCAGTAACCAGAGTCTGCCCAGTTTTTGTAACAGATACTGAACGTCAGAAATCTCTCGTTTTTCTGGTCTAATTAGATTTACACCCCGCTCTTCTGTTTTAGAAATATATCGACGGAGCAGAACACTAAGGTCACGACCTGGGCCAATCTCAATAAACAAATTACTCTTCTCCCCGATTAACTTCTCTATTCCCTCAGCAAAGCGAACCGGTTTTCGCAGCTGTTGAACCCAATACTCCGGATCTACAGCCTGCTCAGTGGTTAACCAACTCCCTGTAATGTTAGAGATCATGGGAATCCGGGGTGGAGTCAATTTTATCATCTCCATCAGGTGTCTGAATTCATCAATTATCGGTTCCATCAGATGGGAATGACCTGCATGGCTCAGAGCTAAACGAGTACAGATTAATCTCTTCTCCCGCATCTTCTCTGCAAACTGATCTATTACCTCTGATTCACCAGCTACAACACAGGATGGACCATTGATGATCGCCAGCGAGAGATCATCACCTAATAAAGGTTCTAACTCCTCTTGGGAAAGTGGTACACTTAACATCGCTCCCGGCAAAACCTGCTGCATCAGTTTCCCCCGTACAATCACTAACCTTAAAGCATCTTCCAGGGTGAATACTCCCGCCAGAGTAGCCGCAGCCAACTCCCCTAGACTATAACCGATCAGAGCAGTGGGTTGCAATCCCCAACTGTGCAGTAATCTGGCCAGAGCATACTCGAAACTGAAGACGATCGGCTGAACAAATTCTGTCCTCTGTAGTTTTTTCTCTGCCTCTATCGCATCTTTTTTGGGAAACAGGATTGATTTTAAATCTATCTGAGCTATCTTTTTTACTAACTCAAAACAGTGGTCTAACTCTTCACGAAATGAATGTATCTCTTGATACAGCTGCCGTCCCATATTCAGATAGTGGGAGCCTTGACCGGCAAACATGAAGATTAGTGACTTTCCTGTATCCTGAACTGCAAAAATCTGAGCTTGTTCTGACTGCAATTCTTGCAGCAGCTCATCTGATCCGGCGACTACCATTAGTCGGCGATGCGCAAAATTAGCTCTTCCTACCTGCAGTGTATATGCCAGGTCCGCCAGGTTAGTCTGGGGATATTTGAGCAAATAATCTCGAAGGTTCTCAGCCTGTTTCTGTAAAGCTGCTGCTGTTCTCGCTGAAAGGAGAATCAGTTCGAAAGGATTTGGCTTTGATACCTCCAAATATTCAGGTGCTTCCTCTAATATCACATGAGCATTGGTTCCTCCCATTCCAAAAGAACTAACTCCTGCCCGCAGTGGATATTGATCACTCTTCCATTTTGCAGCCCGGGTATTAACCTCAAAAAGGCTGTTGGCAAAGTCAATCCTGGGATTAGGTCTGCTGTAATTCAAACTGGGCGGAATCTGACGATTCTTCAGACTCAAAACCGTCTTGATAAATGCACTTACCCCAGCAGCAGCTTCCAGATGACCAAGATTGGTCTTGACTGAACCAATTTTACACACTCCCTGTTCTTTAACTCCGGAAAATGCTTTTTTCAAAGCCTCAATTTCGATCGGATCTCCTAAAGCTGTTCCCGTTCCATGGGTTTCGATATAACTAATACTCTCTGGCTCCACCTCTGCAACATATTGGGCTGTTTTGATTACTGCAGCCTGCCCCTTAATGCTGGGAGCTGTAAAACCAACCTTCTGGCTACCATCATTGTTAATCGCTGAACCTTTAATTACTGCATGGATATAATCTCCATCACGAATAGCATCAGTCAGGCGTTTTAAAACCACAACACCCACCCCATTACCGAAGACTGTACCTTTCGCCTCAGCATCAAAAGCCCGGCAATGTCCATCGGGAGAGAGAATCATTCCCTCATGATACAGATAGCCATCTTTTATCGGCAAACTGACCGTCACTCCGCCTGCCAAAGCCAGATCGGTCTCACCTGCCAATAAACCTTGACAGGCCTGATGAATCGCCACTAAGGAAGTAGAACAGGCTGTCTGAATAGTGACAGCTGGCCCCTTCAGATTCAATTTATAGGCGATTCGTGGTGCCAGATACTCACGAAAATTCAAGCCAATTGCCCCATGCTGTTCCAGCAAAGATAATTGAGTCAATAGACGATTTAGCCAGATTATGTTGTTAGAGTTACCGGCATAAACACCTATCAGACCTTTATATCTATTGGGATCATAACCAGCGTCTTCTATTGCTTGCCAGGAGCATTCATGAAGTAAACGCATCTGGGGATCCATTATCTGGGCATCCCGGGGAGAATAATCAAAGAATGCAGCATCAAAATATTCCACATCTTCCAGAGCCCCTTTGGCTTTGATAAAATTAGGTTGATAAACTAGCCCGGGATTAACCCCAGAAGCAATCAATTCTTCCTCCGTGAAAAAGGAGATAGATTCGACACCATTGATTAAATTTTCCCAGAATTGGTCCACATCCCCTGCTCCCGGAAACCTACAGGCCATTCCAATAACCGCTATCTCTAGACCTGTTGATTTGCTCTTCTCTCTGATCTTATTCATCATCCATTCCCTCTCTTCTATGGTTAATTCTCTGCTGTGCCCGGGCCCGTAACCTATCTTTGCCTTCATCCAGAGTATCTGTCCTTTCCAGATCCTCACCCTGAGCTGCAACCTCTGTTAAAGGATTAATCGTCTGTAGTTGTAACTCCTGATAAAGATATTGAGCAAAAGAACGAATGGTTGAATACTCAAACATGGCTACAATCGGGATATTTGACCCAAACTCTTGATTAACCCGATGATTAATCCGGGCAATCTCCAGAGAACGAATTCCCAGTTCAAACAGGTTATCATTCATCCCCAGTTCTTCCAAATCCAAGATCTCCAGACAGATCTCAGTGACCTTTCTTTCCAGGTCTGTTGTTGGAGCCGCGTAAACCGTCTCTAGCTTCGTTCTAATCTTTTCAGGATCAGGTAAAGCTTTGCGGTCAACTTTACCGTTAGCTGTCAATGGCATCCTATCTACCCTGACAAAATAGGTGGGAATCATATAATCAGGTAACAGAGTCTGCAAACTTCTTCTCAGATCACCGGTAGATAACTCCCGATCAGCGGCATAATATGCACAGAGATATTTATCAGTTCCCAAACCTCTGGCAGTTACCACAGCGTCTTTGATCTCTTGAACCGTTAACAGTTGAGTCTCTATCTCTCCCAATTCAATCCGATAACCACCAATCTTGACCTGAAAATCCTTTCGACCAATGAATTCTATATACCCGGTCTGATGCATAACCCCATAATCACCGGTTTTATATAATCTGCCAAGTTGTGAATGGTCAATAAAGGAATTTTGGGATTTCTCCTGATCATTCATGTACCCTGAAGCTACACCAACGCCCCCGATATACAGTTCACCTGGCACGCCTAAAGGTAGCAATTCCTGCTGATGGTTTAAAACATAGAATTTCTGATTGGCCAGTGGGTAGCCATAGGGAATACTTTTCCAACTATCGGCAACCTGGTCAATAGGAAAATAGATTGACCAGATCGAACCCTCTGTCGCTCCACCAAGACTAATTACCTCCGCCCGGGGACAATGTTTTTTGATCTTTTCCGGTAATTTTAAAGGAATCCAATCCCCACTCAAAAGCACCAGACGTAAACTCTGTTTACTCTTAATCTCCGCAGTATCCCGATCACTAATTCCCGCTGCCGCATCTTTATCTTCAGCATCAAAATCATCCAGATTTTTAGTACTAACCACAGCCTCACTGTTGGAAACTTGTAATCCTTTTTGAAGATTCACCGCTTTAGGTTTTAAGCCCACCTCCACCGCATGGATGAAGACCTGATTGGCATTTAATTTAAAATAATCTCTAACTTTATCAAACTGTATCGTTCCAATTGAACATAATCCGAGATCGAGCAATTCAGCCGCCTGGGTCATGGTCGAGACCATTATCCCTGCATCAAGACAGGCGAAGTAATAACCCATAGCTCCATACTTGGGCATATTGGTCTGCGGATTATAGATCAGATAGATTGAAAAAGCCGCTGAGGTAAATATCGACTGATTCCCGTATCCATAAATATCTTCACTAAGCACCTGTTGATCAGTGATCAGATCAAGACTATTATCACCAGGATTATAGTAGTACAACCCCTGATCGATCTCTTCCACCCGATTCTTCTTCACATAGACAAATAGATCAATAGGATACAATCCCCCGGCGCTGGCGTAATAGTAACGAATATTTTCGCCTTCTGTAAACTGCTGCATCACTGACAGAAACTGAGCAAAAGTCGTCTTACTGATCAGAGTATTCTCGACAAACTCCCGATAACTGCGCCGCTGATTAATAAAATCCGGAAATTGATTCTGCTGCTCTAAATATACCTTTCCACGATCATAACCCCGGTATCTTCTGGTCTGTTGAAGTTTTTTAAATTTGTTATACTCCTGCTCATTATAGAGAATCTCTTCACTATAAGGATTATTAAAAAGCCTACTCTGTCGATGAAATAACTCTTCAGGTGTCAGGATAGAGTTGACCAGAATCCGCTTATCAATTAACTCCTTCAGCAAATTCAATAGTTCATTTTCATCAATTAATGGGAATTCTTTTACTATCTCCGCAACGCTGATTCCCTTTTGAGTCAGAAAATACAGATCGGGAAACACCTCTAAAGCCAGATCGGAGAAAAAGTATCTCCCAATATTAATTGACCTTCCCTGCCTCCTCCATTCCACAGCAGGTGACCAATAATAGAGACTATCTTGCTCTACCCTTTTCACAGAAGGCAAACTTCGATCACCATCACCGGTCAGAGTGATCTCCAGCTCCATCTGCTGGACAGCCAGATCCATAATTGCCGGCACTGAATTCCAGATGGTAATCTGCTTCTGCCGTAAAATGTCAACCAGATCATCTACATCCCGTTGATCTCTGATCATTACCAGTGTAGCTCCTGTACTCAGAGAGCCAAATAGATCATAAACCGACAGATCAAAACACATTGAAGAGATACCGATAATCCGGTCTTCCCGATTAACATTAAACCGCTGGTTAATATCAATAATTGTATTAGTAACAGCTCCATGAGTAATCACAACACCTTTGGGTTTTCCAGTACTACCCGATGTATAGATCACATAAGCCAGATCATCAGGAATATTCACATTTTCCAATCTATCTCTCTGTACCTGCTCCAGTTTCTCCTGTCGATAAAAACCAGGTTTTAGTAGCAGTTTACAGTCGCTATTCTGATAGATATACTCTTTTCTCTCTGTGGGATACTCAGGATCGATAGGAACATAAGCTGCTCCAGCCTTCAAAATACCCAGGATATTCACCACAGTTTCTATCTCCCGAACAGCCAGAACACCGATTAGCTCATTCCTTCCTATTCCCCTGTCACGCAGATACCAGGCCAGTTGATTGGATCTTAGATCTAACTCTTGATAACTAATCTTCCCGGTTCCATCCTCTATTGCTATCTGTTCAGGAGTTAAACCTACTTGCTCAATAAACAACTGGTGCAGAGTAGTTGGTTCAATCTTTCTTTCTGTCTGATTATATTTTTGGATCAACTCCAGATCTTCCTCTGCCGGTCTGAAGACGTACTCATCTTCTCCTGTAATCAATGCCTTTAACACAGAAATATACTGATCAAACATTGAATTAATCACTTTTGGTTCAAAGAGATCGGCTGCATAATCCCAGACCACCAGCAGTTCACCATTCTCTTCACCAACCTGATTATCCAGATACACCTGAGAAGTCTGCGAGATCCCCATCTTCACCTCGCCAATCGGCTCAACTACCTCCGCTGTCTGATCTGTCTCAAATAACATACTGGTAAAGATAACTGGCATCAATGCCTGTCTTCTGGCATTGCGCTGTTTGCTCAATTCGTGAATAAATTCCACTCCATCGTAGTGTCGGTGCTCTAGACCTTTTAAAAGAGTATTTTGCACCTCTTTTGCCTGATCCCAGAAAGAGACTCCAGCAGAAAAATGCACATCTAGTAGGATTACAGACGTAAAATCACCAATAATTCTATTCACATCAGGATGGAAAGGAAATCGGTTAAAGATCGTCAGATTAATCCCCAGATCAGGCTGGTTACTCCAATATGCCAGAACTCTGGTATACACAGCTGCCAACAATGCAGAAGGTGTCAGATTATGTTTTCTGGCTCTCGCTTTCAGATTAAGCCAATCTTTTCTGGCGAAAACCCTTTTATGACGGGCAAAATGTGGTTTTTCTACCTCAGATGGATTAATTCGCAATGGGAGAGCAGGTGCAGCCGGAAAAGCGTTTAATTTGCTCAACCAATACTCTTTATCTTTCCGATAAAGATCTGACTTCTTCAAATCCTGATAAGCCAGTATATAATCCCGAAAAGTGAACTCAAGAGCCGGGAATTCTAACTGAGGATTGGCATATAGAGCCATTAATTCTTCACCAATTAATCTAATACTGGCCGCATCACCGATCAACAGATCAAAACCAATGCACAGATAATTTGTTTTCGCAGTTAAGCGAAGAGCCTTGAGCTCAAATAATGGCCACTGCCCGGGTTCAAAAACATAGTGGGACATCCTCTCCCTTTCCCGAATGATCCGTCTTTCCTGTTCTGCTTCGGTCAACCCGGTCAGGTCCTCAATCTGAATCGTATACACCGGGATCTCTTCTAAGATCCTCTGTTGATGATCTTCAGTGAAGACAGCCCTGAGCATCGGATGCCGCTCAATTAACCGATTTAGAGTCTGGTTGAAGCGGAAGATGTCAACTTCAGTCTCCCATTCCTGATACACATGGGTCGAAACTCCTCCCATCTCAAACTGGTTATCTCTCCCCAAGAGGTATGCTCCCTGAATATCGGTTAAGGGGAAAGGTTGATGCTGATTTGTCGGGTCAGGTTCCCGCCTCAGATAAACAACCTGTGCAGATTGACCTCCCTGTGCCATCTCCTCTTCAATATATGCTGCCAACTCCTCAATACTCAAACCACTCAACAACTTCTCTAAAGGTATCCGCAGATTGAATTTACTCTCAATCTGACCCCCAACGGTCACAGCCTTTAGTGAATCTCCTCCCAGATCAAAGAAACTCTCATAGACACTAATCTTACCAATTCCCAGAATCTGTTGAAAGATCTCCACGAGCACTGCTTCAACCTCTGTTCGGGGAGGAACATAGGAACCAGGTAGCTCTACTCTCTCATATAAAGTAGCTGCAGCCTGTTGTACCTCACTCCATTTATCGGCACCGTCGACGAATTTACCACCCAGAAGATTGGGGACAGCTACACTGAAGTACTGTTTCTCAAAAGAATAAGTCGGTAAAGGTATTCGGGACCTTTGCTCCCCCTGATAGAAAGATGCCCAGTCAATCTGTACCCCTTCAGCCCAGAGGCGTCCAATTTTGTCTAACAGATAATTCAGATCAGAACCTTCCTCTTTTGGATGTCTTACCAGATTAATGACAACCTGAGAGTTTAATTTCTCATGCCTTTTGGCAAAGGTACTCAATGTCCGCCCCGGGCCAACTTCTATCAAAATCATCTTCTGATCCTGCAAAATCTCCCGCAAACCATCGGCAAAGCGAACTGTTCCCCGCAGATGTTTGACCCAATATTCGGGATCTGTCACCCTGTCTGCCCAACTACCAGTCACATTAGATATATAAGGTAACTCAGGCTGATTTAATTTCAGCTGACTAACCTGAGTCCTGAATTTATCCAAAATCGAATCCATCATCGCCGAATGAAAAGCATGTGAGGTGTGTAACTCCCGACACTCTATTGCTTTAGCCTGTAAACTGGCGGCGAAGGCGGTGATCTCAGAGGCTGGCCCGGAGACAACACACTGAGCTGAACTATTTACAGCAGCCAAAGATAACTTTTTGGGCATCAGAGCCATTAACTCCGTTTCAGACAGCGAGACTCCCAACATTGATCCATGAGGTACTTCCTGCATCAACTTACCCCGTAAAGCCACCAACTTTAACCCATCTTCCAGACTAAATACCCCGGCTAAACAGGCAGCCACATATTCCCCGATACTATGTCCAATCATCGCCTGGGGTTTGATACCCCAGTTCAGTAAAAGTTTAGCCAGAGCATATTCAAAGGTGAAGAGTATCGGCTGAGTCAGATATGTCTGATTAATTCTCTTTTGATCAGCGTCTTCACCAGGATACAGCACTTCCCCCAGATCACATCCTACCAGTGGACGCAGTGTCGCAAAACAGTAATCGACAATCTGGCGGAATTCCTCTATCTCTTGATACAGCTCTTGTCCCATCTTAATATACTGAGAACCCTGACCTGAAAACATCAGGGCTACAGGACGATTCTCCAACTCGGCAATTGAACTGGTAACCCGCGTTGGCTTTAAATCTGACAATTCTTCAATTACTTCGTCTATATCTGTCGCCACCACCGCCCGTCGATATTTAAAATCTTTTCGTCCCAGATGCAGAGTATAAGCCAGATCAGAGATATTCACCCCGGATGTATTTTGAAGATAGGTGACCAGGTCTCCGGTCATTCTTTCCAGACTCCCCCCGGTTTTAGCCGACAGGGTGATAATATTCAGTGGTTTAACCGGAGATGACTCTTGACCAACTGGCGCTTCCTCTAAAATCAGATGGGCATTCGTACCCCCGATCCCAAAAGAACTAACTCCTGCCCGCAATGGGTAATCTGTTTTTTTCCATTCAGATAATCGATCATTGACATAAAAAGGACTATTGGCAAAATCAATTCCAGGATTGGGCGTAGTATAATGTAAACTGGGAGGAATCTGACCATACTGCAAAGCCAGAACTGTTTTGATAAAACCCGCTACTCCTGCTGCAGCATCCAGATGACCAATATTTGATTTGACTGAACCTATCCGACAGAATTGTCGTAAATCTGTATCAAAGGCTAACTTTAATGCTTCAATCTCTATCGGATCACCCAGGGCTGTGGCAGTACCGTGAGCTTCGATATAAGTGATACTCTCAGGTTCAACTTCTGCCACCTGTTGGGCTGTCCGAATTACCTCTACCTGACCCTCCACACTGGGTGCTGTATACCCAACTTTGCGCACTCCATCATTATTTACCGCAGAACCTTTGATGACTGCATGAATCGTATCCCCATCAGCCAGGGCATCTTCAAGACGCTTTAGGACCACAATTCCGACACCATCGCCCCGGACAGTGCCCTGGGCCAGTGCGTCAAAAGCCCGACAATGCCCATCGGGAGAATGAATCATCCCTTGATGATAGTAATAACCTGCTTTTTTGGGTAGAGTTATTGAAATTCCTCCCGCCAGAGCCATATCACACTCTCCACTAAGTAATCCCTGTACAGCCAGATGGATTGCTACCAGAGAAGTAGAACAGGCGGTCTGAACAGTAAAGCTTGGTCCTTTTAAATTTAATTTGTACGAAATCCGTGTACTCAAAAAATCCCGATCATTCAAACTTATAGCATCATACTGTTCTGCTCCTGCATTTTTACCCATCAAGGAACGGGCAATCCACGGTAGATTAGAAGCAGATCCCACATACAAACCGATGGGATGAGGATAATTATCAGAATTATATCCGGCACACTCTACAGCCTGCCAGGCACATTCATGCAAAACCCTTAACTGGGGATCCATTAATTCCGCTTCCCGGGGCGAATACCCGAAAAATCCAGGATCAAAGTATTCAACCTCATCCAGGGCACCTTTGGCTCTGACATATGTAGGATCATTTAACACCTCATCCTGAATACCCCCTTCCCGTAACTCTTCAGCAGTAAAGAAGGAGATCGACTCTTCTCCATTTTTTAAATTATCCCAGAATTCAGCAATATTTTTAGCTCCCGGAAACCTACCCGCCATTCCAATAACTGCTATCTCTAAACCAGTTCTATTCTCCCCCTGATTCAACTCAAGCACCTCCCTTTCTACGTCGCATTTGATTCTGCAAACGATCTCGTCCCCGACTGATCTGTTCAGTTCGATCAACTCTGGCAATATTGGCTTCACTCTCTTCCTGATGACTAATAAATTCTGCCAGTGAATGAATGGTTGGGTAGGTAAACAGATTTACGGTAGTCAATTCTTTCCCCAGATTTTCCTTTATCTCACTACCCACCTGGATAATTTTGAGTGAATTACCTCCCAGATCAAAGAAGCTATCCTCGATTCCCACCTGACTTACTCCCAGAACTTTTTGCCAGATCTCTGACAAACTTTTCTCCAGATCGGTCTCTGGAGCTACATAGTTTGCTTTCGATCCAGAGCGGAGTTTGTCTGGACGGGGTAGAGCTCTTTTATCCACCTTGCCATTCGGGGTCAGAGGAATCTCCTGAATTTGCAGAAAATAAGCTGGAATCATATATTCCGGTAATTTCTGAGCCAAATATTCCCGTAACTCAGCAGTAACTATATCTTCCTCTGTAAGCAGATAAGCACAGAGGTATTTTTCCCGGCTTTTAAGCAGATGTTTATCAACAAAGCCGATGGATTTGATAAAATTCTCATACCCTTTCTCACTGACATTACACTGTAAATCAACTTTGACCTGATCTGTAGTAATATGCCCCAGACGCTGTTCCCAACTGGTAGCACTGCCATAGAAATGATACCCTTGAGCCTTAAGATGTCCATAATCACCGATCTGTTTAAGCGGACAGTTAGTCGAATAGATCGCATAATCCTTTCTACTCTGCCAATACGGATCTTTCTGGTTTAGATAATCAATCAACTCACTATTGGTCACATCACAATAACGATAAAAATCAACGAATTTGACCTTCTCATAGACACTACCATCTTTAATTACACTGATATCAATATGTTCAAAAATAGTTTTATCAATCTCAGGTGCACTCTTCTGCAGTTCAGCAATCTCATGTTCCAATCTGGCTATCTCAGTAATCCCCTGCCGTAAGAACATCAAAAGTTTGTTCTCAATAATTTGACCTCTGGACAGTGTAGCACCAACCACAACCGGGATCTTATGGTTATACGCATATTCTCCCGCCAGTGCAGAACTGAGATGAAAACACCCTCGACAAACCGTATGAGCTGACCGTAAACTTTCTTTTAAAATCTGCGGTGAATTTGGGTAGCGTAAAATCTCATGTTCCACACCTAATTTGGCGGTAACCCTCTGAATATTCTCCAGGTCTGTTCCGGTAATATACCCATTATCATAACTGATAGTCTTCACTTTAAATCCCAGCTCGACCAGATGATATAGAGCATAAGCCGCTCCCCGTCCTCCATTGTATAAAAGCAGACAATCATATTCACTCCCTGAGCCTCGACCGGTCTGTTGAATCACCTGCTGCAGATCATCCAGAGTCTGAAAATATTCTCCAAAAGTTCTGGCGTACTTCTCAAACTCCTGACAGATATCACAGATACCATCTTCAGAAATCTGAATCCCGGGATATGTAGAAGTGATCCCACATTTTTTACAGACCAGCACCTCTGCCTGCAGATCTTGATCATCCCTAACTAGCACAATACTATCCTTAATCTGCCCATATCCTTTCAGAGCAGCTTCAATCTCACCTAACTCAATCCGATAACCTCTAATCTTAACCTGTTCATCAACTCTCCCCATAATCTCAATCGTACCATCAGCATGCCATCTTCCAATATCTCCGGTTCGATACAACTTACCAGCACCAAAAGGATTCGCTAAAAAGGCGGCATCAGTCTTTTCCCGGTTGTTAATATAGCCTCTAGTCACACTTTTCCCGGCGATATACATCTCGCCTGCCATTTTGATTGGCATCAATCGCTGATTCTGAGCCAGAATATAAATCTGATTATTCGCCACAGGTTTACCGATAGGCACAAAATTACGTTGATCAGCAGGGTCAAGATCAAAATACGTATTATTTATCGTACATTCTGTCGGACCATACGTATTCACGATCTGTCCTCGATAATATCTGTAGAATTTCTTCACAACCTCCATTGAGATCGGTTCTGCCCCAATAATCAACCAGGGCATAGTTAACTGCAGAGTCTCGGGTTTTTTTAATAACAGATCTGTCATCGCCGTCACCATCGTAGCCGGACAATACATCATCGTCAGAGTTTCTTCCTGCATTAGATTGAGTAGAAACTCAGCATCAATACTCTGATAAGCAGTCAATACCTGCACACTGGCCCCAATAATCAAAGGCCAGAAGATCTCCCAGACCGAGGGATCAAAGGTCAGATTGGTTCGCTGGACGATTATATCTGAGGACTGCAGTTTAAACTTATCCTGCATCCAGCAGATACAATTATTCACCTGCCGATGTTCGACCATAACCCCCTTGGGTTGCCCGGTAGAACCAGAAGTGTACATCACATACATCAGATCCTCACCTGAAGTGATCCCTTCTAAATTAACACAATCTTCTTTTTCTATCTGCCGGGTCAGTCGATTGACAAATAAGACCTCCCGGGAATAATCTTTATAAGCCGCATCCTTGCGATAGGCAATTCCTTTGATTTGACTTAGGATATCCTCTGAAGGAAGCTGGAATCCATCAGTCAGCATCTGACGAACCAATTCCTCCAGTGTATATTCCCCTTCACCTAAGACAACCAGATCCACGTTCTTATCTTTGAGGATCGTATCATAATCACTGGAAGCATATGGCCCCCCAGTAAAAATAGGCACTTTAATTCCCCACTGACGAATCATCGCCACAGTCTCATGGAAAAATTCTTTAAAGAAGGTCAGTGTACGAATACCGATCATATCTGGCTGATACTCCTCTAAAATGTCCTGCAATTCAGCATAACTATCAAAATCATTACCCGATTTATAGACTCTACCATCAATTTCTTCACCAAATCTATCTTTCAAATATGTCAACAGATAAAGCAAACCCAGAGGTTGTTCTGCAACTTTATATAACATCTGATGTGAACTGAAGTGTTGGGAAAGATCCAGGAGTAGAACCTTTTTCCCGGTAGTTTTCCGCCCCACAGATCCTCTCTCAAATATAGTCACAGGTTTGCTGGATTCTCCCGTCTCCATAGATGATGCCAGATCCAGTCCAGCAAAGTCAATAATATCCTGAATGCTCTTAATCTCCACCGGTAGATAGGCATTATACTTCTGAATCAGTGCTTCCTCGTCCATAATCTGCATCTGTACCGGCAGTACCTGCTCCAGTCTCTCCTTCAAAAGAAAATATTCATTCATAAAACTGGCCTGATATTTGCGGGTAAAGCCCTTGGGGAAGGGCAAAGTTTCTGGCAGCTCATGGAATGCCCGATCTTTTGAAATCAGAATATCCTGTTTTTTCACCCCATGTTGCAGGGCAAATTCCTCCATTTCGGTATTGGGAAATATCTTTAATATATGAATGTATGGGAAATGAAGCCATTTAACATCTTTAATAAAGTTCAAAGTCAATAGAGCCTCTTCTTCAGTCTCGGTCGGAAAACCATGCATTGTAGCAATCTCCAAAATAAGATTTGGATGTTGTTCTGCAATGTAATCGATCACTTTTTTGAATTTTTCCAGATCTAGATTCTTTTTTAGCAATCGCTGCAGTCTCGGAGAAGCTGTTTCCAGAGATAAGTTAATTCCTCTGGTCCCGGCTGCAACCATCAGATCAATATATTCAGGAGTCAGCAGATCCCCCCGCAATCCGTTGGGGAAAAATAACTGTACATCTAAATTATTCTGAATAATCATTTGAAATAATCGTCGACCATTCTCCTGATCTAAATTAAAACAGTCATCAATAAATGCAAAATTGGTTACTCCATAAGTGTTGTAATACTCAATCTCGTTATAGATATTCTCCGCACTTCGGTGTACATGGTGTTTCGACCAGATCTTGTGACAATACAGACAATGATATGGACAGCCCCGGGTACTCTGAATCGAAATACAGTTGGTCACACTGGCCATTCCGATCTTATCTTTGTAATTTCGCAGATCAATCAATGAACGATCCGGCATTGGCAGAGTATCAAACTCCTGAATATGCCCTCGCGGTTCAGTCAGCACAACCTGCACACCTTGATTAACTTCAAAATTTTGTAGTGCAGTATAGGAAAGATCTTTCTTTACCTGGTCATGGGTTAGCAATACTTTTGCTCCCGCATCCTGCAGCATGTAGAGAATCCGTTCTTCTGGTAATTTAGGATCAATTGGTAGATATGCTCCTCCTGCTTTAAGAATTGCCAACAGACTGACTACCATCTCCAGAGAACGGTCCATCATTAACCCCACAATATCCTCTCTACCTACCCCTTTTCTCTGGAGATATCTGGCCAGTCGATTGGCCCGTTCATTCAGCTCCTGATAATCCAAAGTTTGGCCCTCAAAACGAACAGCTACTGCCCCGGGAGTCTTGATCACCTGTTCCTCAAAAAGGTGATAAATAGTTTGATCAATTGGGTAGTCTTGCAAATCGGAATTAAAATCGACCAATAACCTATCCTTCTCCCACTGAGGAAGAATCTCTAACTGAGCCAAAGCAATATCCACATTTTGTAAAATCCCGGTGAATAACTGTTGTACGTGTGCAGCCACCCGTTGAATGGACTCTGCTTCATAGACTGCCGAATTATACTCCACAACACATTGAATTCTTTCTCCAACCCGTTCAAAACAAAAGATCAGATTCAGTTCAATTCTGTCCAGATAATCCCGCTCATGAATATTAGTCAGCAAAATTGCCAGATCAAAAAGCGGAAAGCCCTCAGTACAATCAGTCAACTCCAAAAGTTGCAGCAGCATCTCTAAAGGATAATTTTGGTGTTCGCTGGCATCAGTAATGATTTTACGAACCTGAAGAATAAGTTCTTTAAAACTCAGCTTTTCTCCAAGACGGTGCCTCAGTGGAAGGACAGTATTGACAAATTTCTGCCCATCTGCTGGATTATTCTGTTTATAGATAGGTGTTCCAATAACAATATCTTTATTTCCAGTATAGCGTTCTAATAGAGCTACAATTCCTGCCACCAGAATCATATGTAAACGAGGATCAGACTGACCACTCAATTTAATTAATCCTAAACTAGCTTCCTCTGGCAGAGCAAAAATTATTTGAGCCAATTCACTACTCGTTGTTCTTCTAAAATCATAGGGAATACTTGTTTTGAGCAGTTCTCCAGCAAGACAGTCAAGCCAATACTTTTCTTCCACTTCATATTGACTGGAGAGTACTGCAGCATCGCCAGACAAAATACTCTTTTGCATAATTGTCAACCACCTTCCCCTCAAATCATTTGTTAAAATTGACAGAGCCTTGATTACAGAATTAGGGTAAAAAGTCCAGCTGCTTTAGCAGTGGTAGTATCAAATCACGTTATTCTATATTGTTTTTAATAGTTTTAGCAGGAGACCTGTCCCACTACTAAAGAGGGATTTTTCCCAACTCACTCCTCCTAAGTATCTTAAAAATCAAAATCACCCACATCTTCTTCCAAAATGTTAGATTTAGCTTCCAATAATTGATGAGTAAATCCGATATCTTTGATTAACATCCCTGGATCTTCCACGATCTGCTGTAAAATCTCTGCATACCGCTGATGCATCTTTTCGATGGTAGATCTACCAAAGAGGGAAGTAGCATATTCCCATACAAGATTAATTCTTCCCTTAATTACGGAAAATTCCAACAGGAGATCAAAATGAGCCACTTTATATTCAAAATCAAAAGGTCTAATCTTTAAATCAGGTAGATCTTCTGTTAGCTCCTTCTCTCTGGCAACAAACATCACATCGAACAAAGGATTGCGACTGGAATCCCGGGTAAGACCTAATTTCCAGACCAATTCTTCAAATTGATAATCCTGATTCGCATAAGCGTCCAGAGCATGGATTCTTACTTCCGCCAAAAATTCACTAAATCTCTTCTCCCCTTTGGGATAATTTCGCAGAGCCAGAGTGTTAACAAACATTCCAATTATCTTCTGGGTATCAGGATGCCATCTACCCGCAATCGGTGTACCAATGATAATATCTTCCTGTCGAGTGTATTTCATCAACAGTATATTATAAACTGCCAATAAGACCATAAATAACGTAGATTCCAAACTCTGAGCCAGATCCGCTAAACTCTCACTTAATTCCACTGATAATTGAAAACCCTGGCTTGTCCCTACATAGTTCTGCACAGTCGGACGGGAATAATCCAGTGATAGATTTAACTGGGGAATCTGACCTTTAAACTTAGACAACCAATATCTCTCCTGAGCTTTGTAATTCTTCGACTGGAAGAACTGATTCTGCCATGCCGCAAAGTCCTTATATTGAATCTGAATCTCTGGCAATTCTCCCCCTGTGTAATAGGTTACGAACTCTTGAATCATAATCTGAATCGAGATCATATCTGAAATAATATGATGCATATCAAAAAGTAACAGATAGTTTTCTTTATCCAGTATAGCTAATCCAATTCGCAACAGAGGAGCTTCTTTGAGATCAAAAGGTCTGATAAAAGCATCAATTACCTCGGGAATTGTACAGTTGGAAGTATCCAGATACTCAATCCGAAAATCTACTACTTCATTGACCTTCTGGACAGGTTCACCAATCACCAACTCAAAAGATGTTCTGAGACTTTCATGTCTATTTACAATCTTTTGAAAAGCCTGTTCCAGTATCACTGGGTTCAGATTTCCGGCTATCTGCAGCACTCCCGGGAGATTATAGACAATATGGGCACCTCCGATGTTTTCCAGGATAAACAATCGTCTTTGTGCGGAAGATAGAGCATAATAGTTCTGTTTAGGCCAGGGTTTAATCGGCAGATACTCCTTTTTTTCTACACTCTGAATCAGTTTGGCTATCTTCTCCACAGTTCCCTGATTGAACAGTTCCTTCAAAGCTATCTCCACACCAAACTCCTGTTTTAATCTGGCGTTGAGTTGAATTCCTTTTAACGAATGACCTCCTAGCTGTTGGAATTTATCTCTGACTCCAAGTTGTTCTAGTCCCAGAACCTCTCTCCAGATTAGAGTAATTTTTTCCTCCAATTCATTTCGGGGAGAGATATAAGCAGATCCTGTATCCACAGTCTTTTTCGGTAAAGGTAAATTTCTTCGATCAAGCTTACCACTGGCGGTCAAGGGCAACTGATCTAACTGAACAAAATAAGTGGGAATCATATAATCAGGTAACTCCTGTGATAGACTCTCTTGTAACACTATCGAAGAAACCTCTTTTGCAGCAATTAGATAAGCGACCAGGTATTTCCCGGCAGTTTCATCATCTCTTGCTACCACCACCGCCTCCTTGATTAGAGGAAGATGTAAGAGCTGGTTCTCAATCTCTCCAAGTTCGATCCGATAACCACGTACCTTGACCTGAAAATCTATCCTTCCCAGATACTCAATATTACCATCAGCCAACCACCTCACCAGATCACCTGTGCGATACATTTTCTCTCCCGGAAGATAAGGATTATTCACAAATTTTTCTGCTGTCAATTGGGGAAGATTTAAATACCCTCTGGCTAACCCTACACCAGAAATACACAGTTCTCCGGGAATGCCAATTGGTTGTAGTTGATCTTCTGGTCCCAGAATGAACAGTCGGGTATTGTCAATTGGCTTACCAATGGGAATCGATGGATATTCCCGATAGGCTGCACAGTCAAAATACGACGCATAAATTGTAGCTTCTGTCGGTCCATAAATATCGATCAACTGTAAACCCGGATAGACTGAACCCAATACTGCATCAAACTTTTCCACATGGCTCACACTAACAGCCTCTCCACTGGTAATAATTCGTCTCAGAGAAGCTACTCTAACCACAGAATTTTCCGAACGCAGATAATCGAGAAATACATTTAACATTAAAGCGATCAGATGTATCTGGGTAACCTGATATTCATCCACAGTCTGTAATATCTGTTCGGGGTCACGCTCTCCCCCGGGATTTAGCATTATCACCCGTGCTCCGATTATTGACCACCAGAACAGTTCCCAGACAGATACATCAAAAGTGAAAGTTGTGATCTGGAGCAATATATCTTCAGGTGTTATCGGGTATTCCCGCTGCATCCAGTACAGGGTGTTCAATACCGATCTGTGTTCAATTAATACACCCTTAGGTCTCCCCGTCGAGCCCGATGTATAGATCACATACGCCAGATCCCGGGAAGAATTAACAGGATCTGGATTGGTAATCTTCTGGGCAGCTAAAATCTGCTCATTGGTATCAAGGGCAATAATTGTCCTGGCAGTATCTAGCGTCTCTCCCACCCTTTTCCTAAGTTTCTGCGTAGTTAAGAGTAGTGTAACTCCACAATCGTCCAGCATATATTTAATCCGCTGAACAGACCAATCTGGTGAGAGCGGTAGGTAGGCACCTCCGGCTTTTAATATACCATATAGACCAACCATCATCTCCAGCGATCGGTCTACCATAATCCCGACAACTGTGCCAGCAGTCACTCCTTTCCCTCTTAACAGATGTGCCAGTTGATTGGCCCGGACATTTACCTCTCCATAAGTCAGGTTTTCTTCTTTGGAGATAACTGCAGCCCTATTGGGTGATTTTTGCACCTGTTCTTCAAAAAGTGCAGATAACGTCTCCTTTTGAGGATACTCAACCCGGGTATCATTAAATGTATCCACTATAGCCCGATACTCTTCCTGAGTTATCAGTGAGATTTGTCCAAGCGCTATCTGAGGATTCTGTAAAATCCCCCTCAATATATTCTCATAATGTCTTAACATCCGCCAGATTGTATCTTGTTTATACAAATCAGTTCGATACTCCATACTCAAAACCAACTGATCATTTATCTCCTCAACCAAAAGAGTTAAATCAAATTTAGCAGTACCTGATTTGTAGTTATATTCTTTAAAAGTCAGATCAGGAAGATCCAGTTCCGGAAGATCCATATTCTCCAAAACGAACATCACATCAAACAAAGGGTTTTTCGCAAAATCAGTCTTTTTTACCCCAATCTTTTCCACCAATTTTTCAAAGCCATAATTTTGATTCTCCAACGCTTTAAGGACATACTCTTTAATTTCCAGTAAAAAGTCGACAAATAATTTGTCACCCTCGGGTCTGCATCTTAAAGCCAGAGTATTGACAAACATTCCAATTATCCCGTCCAACTCAACATATGGACGCCCGGCAGTAGGAGTTCCGATCACAATATCCTCCTGTCTGCTATATCTGGCTAATAGGATATAATATACTGCCAACAAAAGCATATAAAGAGTAATTTTTGACTCATTGACAAACTGTTTGAGGTCAGCAGATAATTCTGCCGGCAGAGTATATACCAGAAGATCTCCCTGAAAACTTTGAGTAACACGAAATACAAAATCCCTGGGCAGATCCAACACAGGTATTTCATCTGCAAACTGTTCAATCCAGAATTCTTCCGCACTGGAGAGATCATCACTGACCTCTTCTGCTTGCCAGACCGCATAATCACGATAGTGAATCGGCAGATTAGGGAGTAATTCACCCTGATACAGCTGTAAGAACTCTTTCATCAAAATCCCTACACTCACTCCATCAGAGATAATGTGATGCATATCAAACAATAGATATTGTTTACCATCCTCAGTATTTGCCAATCCCACTCGCAATAATGGGGCAATGTTCAAATCAAATGGTCGAATAAACTTCTTAATTATCTGCTGAATATCCTCCTCTGCATATCTTTCCAGCGAGAATTCTACAGTCGGATGCACTCTCTGAACCACTTCTTCTGAGATCAATTCAAAAGATGTGCGGAGTATCTCGTGACGTTGGATTAACCTAATTAAGACCTCCTCCAGTCGAGAGAGATGCAGCTGACCTTGTATCTCAAAGATAACTGACATATTATAGCTAACATCCAGATCTGCTAACTGATTTAACACAAACAATCTCCGCTGTGCAGCTAAAGTTGGATAATATTCACGTTCTGAAACCGGAGAGATAGTATCCACTGTTTTATTCCGGTCTTGCTCGATCAGTTTTACAATCGCAACAACTGTCCCCTGTTCAAAAATTTCCTGCAAAGTTATCTGTATGCCAAACTCTTTTTTTAACTTTGACGCAAGGCGAATCGCTTTTAAAGAATGCCCTCCCAGTTGGACAAAGTTATCATTGATCCCCACCTGTTCCACTCCCAAAATCTCAGCCCATATCTCAGCAACGGCGGCTTCTAACTCTGTCCGGGGATGGATGTATTCAGTCATCTGAGCTGCTGCTCCTCGCGGTTCTGGTAAACTCTTTCGCTCTATCTTTCCATTTGTGGTGACAGGTAATTCCTCCATCTCGATAAAATGTCCCGGAATCATATATTCGGGTAATTGTTCAGCCAGACGTCTGCGTAATTCTACATCCGTGATCTGCCGATGATACACAATATATGCTGCCAGATAACTTTCGTCCAATACATCTAGCCAGGATCTAACCACCACTTCTTTAATCTCAGCCATTCTTAACAGCTGATTTTCAATCTCTCCCAGTTCAATCCGAAAACCACGAATCTTTACCTGATCATCCAGGCGTCCCAAAAATTCCACATTTCCATCAGTTAGCCAGCGAGCCACATCCCCAGTACGATACATCCTCTCTCCCGAATGAAAAGGATTATCCACAAATCTCTCAGCTGTTAATTGAGGTCGATTTAGATATCCCCTAGCCAGCCCTTTCCCGGCAATACACAGTTCACCCGGCAGACCAATTGGCTGTAATAATCCACTGTTACTGAGAATGTAGAGAGATGTATTTTGAATAGGTTTACCGATGGGAACAGTCGTTAATTTATCACCTGTCGAACAGTCAAAATACGATGCATAAATCGCCGCCTCTGTCGGGCCATACAGATCCCACAACTGCAGGTCGGGAAGCTGACTTTGAAGGACGGATTGAAATTTCTCCACATGCCCAGGTTTAACCGCCTCGCCACTGGAAAATATCTTTCTAAGTGATTTTAATTTGATCAGATCTTCACCTTTAATCGAATCCAGAAAAATATTTAACATAGAAGCAATCAAATGAATATTAGTTACACCATAGTGATACACGGCATCAATAATCTCCTGTGGAACCCGTTCTCCACCAGGCGGCAGCATAACCAACTGTGCACCTACCAGGGACCACCAGAATAACTCCCAGACCGAGACATCAAAAGTAAAAGCAGTAATCTGCAGTAATACATCATCTTCTGTCAACGCAAACTTCCGCTGCATCCAACTCAAAGTATTCAGAACTGCCCTGTGTTCCAACAAAACTCCCTTCGGTCTACCTGTGGAGCCCGAAGTATAAATAACGTACACCAGATCATTAGAACTGTTAACATGGGATGGGTTTGAAGTCTTTTCGGCAGAAAACTGTTCCAGATTCAAAACGATAATCCTGGAACTGGTCATTTCTCTTGACACAGCAGAACTCCATCCCTGATTACTTATTCTATCCCCTTTCTCTTTGCAGCAAACCTGATCACCTAGTGTTAATCCCTGATCCACTAACAAAATGGCAGCCTGACTATCAGTTAATATATAACTTAATCGCTCAAGCGGTTCTTTTGGTGACACTGGTAAATAAGCGCCACCTGCCTTAAGAATTCCCAGAATGCCAATCATCATCTCCAGTGAACGTTCGACCATTATTGCAGCTATAATTCCGGGAGTAACCCCGTGTTCCCGAAGATAATGAGCCAATTGATTCGATTTGCAGTTCAAATCCCGATATGTCAATTGTTGATCACCACAAACTACTGCCGCTCTATCTGGTGTTCGCTCCACCTGCTGTTCAAAAAGTTGCTGAATTGTAGAATTTTCTGAATATTCATCTCGTGTATTATTAAACTCATGAAGTATGCGAAATCTCTCATCTTCTGTCAAGAATTCAAACTCTACTACCGGTTGATCGACATTATTCACCAACTTCCAACTCAGATTGCGAAAATGCTCTCCCAGGCCAGCAATAGTCTCTTCAGCGAACAATTTTTGATTATAGATAAAAGTTACTTCAACCTGCTCCAATGCAGTAATACTTATTGTCAAATCATAATTAACCCATTCAAAAATAGAATAATCAACAATCTGCAATTCTCCATTCGTCTGAATCAATAACTTATCCAATGGATAATTTTCCACAACCACCAAAGTCTCAAATAGCTCTTCCCCTGGATTTATGCCACTAAATCTTTTGATATCCACCAGAGGAGTGGCTTCGTATTCAACCCGTTCAACCATCGACCTGTGTGTCCCCAACAATAGGTCGATCAATTTTGTCTCTGAGCAACTGCTAAACCTAAGAGGAAGTGTATTGATAAATAAGCCCACAGTCTCTTCAATACCTGGAAGTTTATGTCCTCTCCCTGCAACCGTAGTTCCAAAGACGACATCAGAACTGTTCTGGTATCTCTGCAAAAGTAAACCCCAGACTGTATAGAAAAACGAAGCCAACGTTATCTTGTATTCTACCAGCAGTTCAGATAGTTCCCGAATCATCTCTTCTGCCAGGATTATCTTGTATCTCTGCACTTTGGTCTCTTTACTCCGGTCAGTTCTTTTTATTGGTAGTTCAGGATTATTATCATAGTCCACAAAATAATCTGTCCAGTAATTCGCTTCACTTTTTCGATCTCGGTCCTGCAGCCACTTCACATAATCTTTAAATTTCCCCTTTTTTATTCTGGTCAGTCTTCTACCTTGACACAGATCAACATAAGTCTTCAAAAACTCTTGCAAAATAATTCCCGTACTCCAGCCATCAAACAGAATATGATGATAACTAATGATCAACACATATCTCTCTGCATCAATTTGACATAAAGTCAAGCGAAACGAGACATCTTCAAGATCAAATCCTTCCCCAAGATCATCCTTTTTAATCTGCTCAATCTCTTCTTTTCCATCTGGTGAAGAAATTAGGTCAACAAATTGTAATTGTAGAGTATGGGATTTCAAAACCATTTGAATTGGCCGCTCAATCTCATCCCACCGAAATACAGTGCGTAATACCTCATTATTTTCAACCACCCAATCCCAACTTTTTTCAAACAGTTCTAAATTAAGGTGACCCTGCAGCTCCAAACTTAATTGTTCACAATACTCCACTCCCTGGGGATTATGTAAATAATGAAAAAGCATACCTTCCTGTATAGGAGTTAAAGCATACAGATCCTGAATATCTCTTTTAGCAACTCTTTTTTTATTAAGCATTATGATATATCCCCCTATCTAAATTTAGTTACATTTTACGTTTATATAGTACAATTAGTATTTTTATTATTATTGCTAAAAATTTCTTTATCAGTCAAAAAAAATAATCGCTACTTTGGATATTTTTGAATATCTTCCTTATAAAATTTTGGAAAGGATGTTAATATACATTTAATACTTCGACCAATCAATTACAAATTCCTCTTCAAATTGCAAGATTTTGGCTATATTTTTTGTAGCTTAATTTACATCTTTCAATAGTGAGTCAAACAATTTCTTACCGAATTACCCAATAGAAAAAAACATGCCCTCCATATGAAATGTTTCCTCTAAAGTGACAGCAAAAATAGCATAACTGTTTATTTTGAGGAGACATATCACACTATCAGACACGTTTTTAATGAGATTTTAGCAGGGAGATATTTCAGATTATTATCTCCCTCTTCTCATTCCATTGCTTACTAATTTTTACTTATAGATTCAAAATTCTCTGTGCATTCTTACTCAGAATATGATCTCGCGCTTCCGGATTATTCTCTGTCGCAAGTAACACTCTGGAGAGGGTAATTGCCTGCGGTAAAGCTGGCCAGTCCGAACCATAGATAAGTCTTTCAGATCCTAAGGTCTCAATCAAGTATCTGATACTATCAGCTGATTGACAGGATAATTCCGCATAGGTTGATGGAAATTCTCGTAAATATTCGGCGACAAGTTTATATTCTGCAATTCCGCTATGCCCAAAAATAAATCTAAAATCATCTGGTAATTCCTTTAATAGTTCGCCAAAAATCTCTACCCTGGTTGAATTTAATAACTTCCACATTAGTTTAGACGAATTTTCCCGCTGTATATGCGTTAAAGAACCCGTATGCAGAATTACCGGGAATCCAACTTCATAACATACTTTTAAGGTCTCAATAAGTGGTTCAAAATTACCTTTTAACTCCAGATCAGTTATCTTCAATTTATAACCTTTTGCTCCTAACTGTTTATATTTAAAGATTTTTTCTTTCATCTGTGGGTCATCAGGATGAACAGAACAGAAAGCAATAAATCTATCAGGATAATCATTAACCAGGCGTAAAGCTTCCAGAGAACGATCCTGCTTCTTAGTACTTAACGGAAGAACTACGTTCTTTTTAATCATATTCTCTGTCTGAGATTTAAAACAGTTGTCGTAAGTTCCACCCTGAACCATATCTTTAAAGATATTATATCCCTCAAGGGAGAACTTAATAACCGATAATAGTCCTTTTTTCTTTTCGTCAGGATTAATTTTTGTCCAATATGGTACTGACAGATCCATATCTTCGATATCGGGAAGAGTCGGATAGCTCAGACTTTTTCCTTTCGTCTCTGGATTCACTAACTTCAAAGGCACTACGTTGGACATATGTGTATGAAAATCAATAATTTCCAATGGTTTTGGATAATCAATTACAAAGTCACCCTCATCGTTTAATTTCAGATATTTTTCATTTTTAATAAATTCCTTCTTTGACATCATTATCAACTCACTTTCTAAATTATTAAACCACCTTCATCCCATCAATCAAAACATCCAGAATCTGACCCAAAATTAACTGCAGACTATCTCCTGCAGCAAACTCAAAAAAATCCAAATTAGTCATACAGGTTGTGATCATATAGGCTGTTATTTTGATATTCAAATCTTTCCTTAATTCACCCTTTTCAACATAATAAACTAATACATCTTCTAAAAGTCTATTACTTTTAGGTATCTCATTTTTTAAAACCTCTTTTCTCACTTCCTGGGGGCATTCATTAATAAATTTATCTTTGAGTTCAACCAGTTTAGTTTCATAAGATTCCGCCTCGGCTAGCATTTTCATCAGATAATCTCGAAAATTCAGAGCTTCTGCAAATCTTTTGATCTCTTCGAGTGTCTGCTTCTTCTGATTCCCAATCTGATCAAAAATGAATTTGAACAGATCATCTTTGTTCTGAAAGTATTGATAAAAGCTCCCCTTGGAAATCTCTGCTCTATCGACAATACTGTCAATAGTTACTTTTCGATAGTGCACCTTTGAAAACTCCATAATCGCTGCATCAATAATTTTAGTCCTTTTTTCCACCGGTAAATTATAAAATGTGTCTTTTGGCATTTGACCACTCTTCCTCTCTGTCCATCTCCTGTTTAATCCAGCTGCTAATCTCCAAAATATATAAGACAGTAACTCCCCAATAGATAGGATTATTTAGACCTGTTGTTAAACTACTTCCAGTACCCATAAGATAAAATTCAACCAGATGAATACCACTATATATTGTAAAAATTATCATTAGATATCTGGCTCTTGTATCCTGGGCAATCAAAGCAAATATTCCAATTACCAGGCCAACAACAATCCCTAAACTTAACACAGTAAGGTCATTAGTTAACCACCAAATAATAGCTGCAGCTCCTAAATAAAGCAAAAATCCTGCAGAAAAAATAGCTATCATCTTTCCCCGAGATACTTTTATATTTAAAAATTTATAAAAATAACTCCAGGTGATAATTAAAAATACCATCGAAAATGACTTAATCGAACTCATGATAATCAACCAACTACTTTTTGTTATATCCGCAACTCCGATTTCTATTATTGTAGGATTTTTGAGCAAATGATGAACTCCCATGACAAATGAAACTGCGATAATTAGATAAGTTAACCCATAAAAGAACTCAAATTTTTTGAAGTTTATATTTGTTCTCCCGTTTGACTTTATAAAACCTCGAAAAGCAATCATACTCCCAACAAACCATAAAATCATCTCAATGCTCATATCCACCAGACCAGTTCTGCTTGTTGATTTTAATATAATATACCCAATCACTGAAACAACTACAGCCAACAAAACATTATTCCACAATACACTCTGGTCTTTTTGCATAACATAACCTCTCTTTAAATGTAATTAATGATAAAATGACTATCAGTCATATGACTAATAGTCATTTTATCATTAATCTATCCTGTTGTCAATATTTTTAAGCAAAGTAATGCAAGAAATCAACCAAAATAGAGCCTGACTATAATAAAAAAACGTACCTACCAGGAGACACGTCTGTAATATTAATAGTATTCATCTTCCAATGCATACGAAATAATCCAGATACAAATGACTAAATTTCTCTAACCCCAAACAGATCCTAAACTACAAACCTCGACAATTTGGAGCATTGACGAGGTTTTAATCCCAAAAATTATTCCTGCAACTTTTGCCTAACGAAACAGGTAGGTCTCTCCGCCGATGAATCGCCTGAAGTTCCTGTAAAAACTCATGTTTAACCCCGATCATATCCAACGATAGTTCCCCAACAAGATCTGTCATTAACCTTTTAACCAGGGCTTCTTTCCAGGTTGTATATTCAGGAGAATAGGTCAGGACAAATGCACAGATTTTTCCGACATCCATCTCTATCTCTCCCGGAGTACATTCCTCAAAATCAATACCATAGATCTGTCCATTCTGATGAAAAATAAAATTTTTCAGATTCACATCACCCAGAATACAGTTATTTAAAGATTGAGCTACCTGATAAAAACTCTGCAGCCATTGATAAAATTGTTTTAAAATTGGAGTCAATCCCTGAATCTCCATACCCAACTTCTCTTGTCTCTCTAGATATGCACACAGTGTCTCCCCCGAAAGATAATTTAAGATCAAATAATTCTCACCGTGAAAGATAATCTCAGGTACCCTAATTCCATGCTCTCTTAATAGGCTCAGCCAATAAACTTCTTTTTCATAATTAATATTAAATCTTTTTAAAACCACCAAATCTTGTTCAATCTCTCTGCTTAAACCAACTGCAGGTCGCATCAAAAAAACTTCATTTTTTTTACTCTTAAACTTTTTTATCACCTGATAATTCTCCAGACACCCTAAATCATACATCATAATCTCCCTCAATTTTGACCTTGATCTGCATCCCAGGTTTATAGCCATCTAATTCTTTGACCACACCCAAAACCGCATTACCCAATATCGATTGGACAAATGGAACCATCTCAATCTCATCTCCGTCTAAATACAATTTGACCAGCCCATTACTGAGAATGCAGTCCTCTTTTTTCGCTTCACCATTGAGAATTTTTATACCTAATTCCTGACAACTATAACCGCAGGCTGTGCAGCACTGGGCAGGAAAATCAGGTAATATATCATAAACTTTCTCCTCAATGAGATCTACCAACTTTTCTATATCGGTTAAAGCATTAATCACCGGAATTCCCTTATATTCCGATAACGCGTTAGAAATTTGACCCGAGATAGCAAAGACATAATCATCAACAATTCGCTGGTCAATCTCTTCGGTTGTGCGGGCTGTTACAATGCGGGGGCAAGGTCGGTCAGTGACTCCTTCTAAAACCACATAGTCATGATGATAATGCCTGAGAATCTGATCAACAGAAAGTTTGCTGGGATAGAGAATGTCTGTCTCGTAAAACCCTCTGGCAGTTACTAATTCAGCCCCCGCTTTGCGATGCCGATCAGTATTAGAGCCCTCCAGATCAATAGCAAATTCCTCAAAATGGATCTCCTTCACTGACCCAACCGAGTATCGCCGCTTCTTCAACTCTCGAATAATATTTTCAATCGTGGTCGTTTTTCCGGTTCCACTAATTCCAAATACCGATAATACCTTCATCTAAAAGCCTCCTTTATAGTAAAAGTTAATTGTCAACACCACGATTACGAAACATAAACTCATACCCATTACCAGATAATCTTGATTCTGTAACTTCAATACACGATAACTGGTTCGTCGAGGGAATGCACGAAAAGCTCTGGTCTCCATCGCAGTGGATAACTCCCGTGCCTTTAATATCACTCCAGATAAAACCGGCATAAAAAGATATGAATACATTCTCAATCTTTTTCCCAGAGGTATCTTATCTAATTCAATTCCTCTTAACTGAATAGCAATAAAAGTATCTTTAATCTCCTCACTTAACAAAGGCAAAAATCGAATTGCCAGAGAAACCATAAAGGCAATCTCATAGGGGACTTTCCACTGAACTAACCCCTGAATAATCTCCCGCGTTCCGGTGCTGATCATAATCGAAGCAGGAACTATAATTGCCATAATTCTCAACAAAAAGCAAACGCCTTTCTCTAATCCCCCCACAGTCAGCAACCTAATCTTTCCAATCGCGATTAATGGGATACCTTCTGGTGTAAAGATACTCTGAATTACTGCAATTCCAACAAATAGCCAGATTATTCTCCCAAATCTTTTAAAAAGGTGCAAGTTCTCGCCCAGGAGGTAAGTTAAGACCATACCTAACATCAGAATTAGTGCTAATAACCAGATCTTTTGTACAAATACTGCCACACTCGATAGAGCAAAAACGATACATAATTTGCTTCGTGGATCAAGCTCATTCTCCTCGATCGTTTGGGTGGAGCTGCTGGTCTGCAATAATCTCACCTCCAGATATTTCTAATACTCGATCAGCATTAGCGTTAACAAAATCCTCATCGTGACTAATGACCACAAGGCCTAATCCCTGGAGTTTCAATTCTTGCAAAATCTGCGATAATTCTTCTCGTCTGTGAAGATCCAGGCCAGTAGTTGGTTCATCCAAAATTAAAAAAATTGGCTCATTAACCAAAATTGCTGCCAGAGCTAATCGCTGTTTCTCCCCCCGGCTCAGTCGAAAGGGATACTCATCCTTTAACTCTGCTAAGTGAAATAAATTCAACATTTTAGCAACTTTTTCCGCAATCTCTCTCTCCGATACTCCCCGAAAATTCAAAACAAAACCGATCTCCTCTCTCACTGACGGAGCAAAAATCTGACGCTCTGGCTCCTGAAAGAGATATCCTACCTTTTGTCCAATTTCACCAAGTTTGAGCCTGGTGGATAGTTTTCCAGCAATCAATACCTGGCCAGAAGTTGGTTTAAAAATCCCCGCCAGAAGTTTGCCCAGAGTGGTTTTACCTGAACCATTTGAGCCCACAATGGCAGTAAATTGTTGAGGATAAAACTTAGTTGTCATATCCAGAATAACCTGCGTTCCCTGGGGGTAGGTATAAGCAATCTTATTTACTTCGATAAAAGCTTGCTGTTTATCAGAATAACCCAACAAAATCTTCCAACCTCCCTTGCCGCAGGACCAGAATCCTATCTGCAACATCCAAATTTTTTAGATCATGTTCCACCATGATGATAGATTTTCCAGCCTTCTTTAGATCAAGAATTACTTCCTTTATCCTCTGTTTTCCAACTTTATCAATCTGAGACATAGCCTCATCAAAAATTAGAATCTCTGGTTTCAAAGTCAAAACCGATGCCAGGGCAATCAACTGTTTTTGACCTCCCGAGAGATGGTGTGGACTCATATAGCGATAAGCCTCCATCCCCACCAACCTTAATCCCTCTTCAATCCGTTGACCGATCTCCTCCTGTGGAATACATAAATTCTCAGGACCGAAAGCCAACTCATCTTCTACTGTGGGGAAAAATATCTGAGTCTCAGGGTTTTGAAACACAATTCCTACCCGGGTAGCAATAGTCGGCAGATTCATCTCTCTAGTCTGAGAACCTTTAATCAATACCTGTCCCCACATTTCTCCCTGCTGAACAAGGGGAATAATTCCACTCAAACAATAACAGAGGGTACTCTTTCCACTTCCGCTCAAACCTACTATTGCTAACACCTGGCCCAGCTCAACCCGCAAGTTTATTTTGTCAAGGATTAATCTACTATGCTGGGAATAGCAAAAACTTAAATTTCTGGTCTCCAGGGGATAGGTCATTGCACCCCAACCTCAGAGACAAATTTACACCATCTCTGACTAAAAGCGTCTTTACGAATCACAACCTGATAAGGTCCAAAACCACCTTCTTCTTTTTTACCCAGAGGTTTGCCATCCCTTTGAAAGACCAGGTATACATTCTGATCATCTAAAACTTCTTCAACACTCAAAGCCACCGTATAACCATCAACAGCTTTAACGATGACCATGTCCTTCCCCGTAATCTCCAGACCTGCAGCCGCAAATACATCCTTTAAAGCAACACCTGTGTAAGTTACTTGTCGAGGATCTTGCCCATTACTCTTCAATGAAGCGGCAAAATCTTCAACCTGCAGTTCTCTGATTTTTTGCAGATCCATCTGCACCGAAGTGTCCTCAACCTTCAATGCAATGATAGCATTTTCTTGCATATCCCTCTTTAAAGCTAAATCTCCTCTATTCAGATAAGCGGTTATAGCCATAACTAATGCCAAAACGACTACTATTATCAAGATTTTCTTATTCATTCTTTCCGCCTCCTTCAGTAATAATATATGGTACGATCAGATCTTCAAACCTGGCGACACCATGCAGTCCACCTCCGGGGATTTGATGCATCCCATGATCTGCAGTTATAATTACTTTCCCTGACCATCCCTGAACTAGTTGCGCAATATAGCCATCTACTAAGGTAATGAAATCCAATGTCTCATCAGCCAGATCCCCATATTCTGTTCCCAGATCATCCACCCCATGAAAATGTACAAACATCAGAGATATGTCAGTTGACAGATTCTCCATAGCGGTGGTAAAAATTTCGTCATCCTTTGTTCCATTCCCGTTAGTATCCAGGTTTAAGATTGGCTCTACACCTGTATTCAAAATTTTAATATCACCTTCAATCAGAAGGCTCTTTTTCCCGGTCTTTTCCGCGATAGTGAAGATATCAGGAACCAGCATATCTTTTTGTGCACGAGAATAGACTCCATTCTTTTCTGGCCCGACCCCAGTAATCATTGCTGCCATCCCTGCATTAGTAACCGGTCGATAGACTGAGAGAGCTTGTTTTGCGGGTTGCAAAGTGCTCATAAAGGGTAATAATCCATGTTCTACAACATATGTGTATTGATGATAGCCGAAACCATCAATCAAGAATATTAATACTCGTTCGCCTGTTTCGAGATAATGCTCAGCATCATAAAAAGTATCAGCAATACTATTGACAGGTGGATTTATCATTATTCCCTGGATGTTATCAATCTCTTCCTTTCTTGTCGGTGAGAGATAATTAAAACGATTTCCGCTAATCTCCAAAAAACCCTCCTGATGGTATGTGGTTTCTCCTTTTTTCCCAAATACTAATATCTGTCCTTTAGTACCTTCTGGCAGCAGATCTTTCAACTGCAAAATCCGTTTTCGGGTCAAAATCTTCGTTTGATAATCGATATCATCATTCTCCAATTGTACTGAACCTTCAAAATTCAGATAGGTTGTGTAAGAATTAGCCAGAGCCTGCCCCGGAGTGATATTTAACAAATTCTTCTCAGTGGTCATCAGATTCATTCCCCGATCCCAATTGGAGCCGTCTGCAATAATCGTAATCTCCTGTAGACTCTTAATATTACTACTGACTGGGTGATGTAGATTTATCGCTTCCCAGCCATGCTTCTGCGTAAATGTTATGTAGCAACCTGTAAGATTATCTCCAGGAAATTCAGCTGTCAAACCATCAGTACCCATTAACTGTATCGTATAACGATCCGTAATCGGTGATGCTTTATCGATTAAGCGTCGTAAATCTATCCCCAAGAATTCTTCATTTTGATATACAAACTCATCTGGGTCATATTCTTCCAACCCAGTGATTGCCAGAATATTCTCCACGTCTCCCAGGACGATTAATTTTGGAATATACTGCTCCTCTTTCTCGACAAAAAGATATTCATCCAGATAACTCCCTAATCCCAACCCGATTATCAAGATAACAATCCCAGTAATAATTAGCTTTAATTTCATTTTACCACCTCTGCATTGTTCGGAATAATCACTTTAAACTTGACCAATTGTTTAATCAAATTGTGAGCAATAATTCCTCCTAATCCTCCAGACAGTGCTGCACTACTCAAACTCAGAATCAGCGGAATTAACGGTAGTCGAAAAAAGATCAGATTAACTAAAAATGTTCCACTGATATTCGCCGCCACTCCTGCCAGAAAGCAGCAGTTCACACAACAACCCCGATGCCCAATAATCAGTAATACGAAATCAACAGCCAGCCCAGGTAAAATATAAGTAAACAAACTCATCAATCCATGAGTTCCAAAAATTCCTACAGAAAGAATCACAATGGCTTGTACGGTAGCAATTAAAGTAGCTGTGCCTCTTTTCCCGACAATTCCTGCCCCCAACACAATCCACAACATATAAAACCCACCAGCGATTACTCCACCAGGTATGAATAGAGGCCCAGTGATAATATGAGCCAGAGGTACAACTAAAGGTTTAATCGCTATTCCCATACAGGCCATTAAAGCAATGATAACCAGATCAAACATCGAATACCGGGCAAATAATTTTTTCATCTCCAGGCCTCCTTCACCTTTACCCTCGTATAATTAAGGCGGAAAACCCACCTTTAGTAGTGAGATAAAACCCCAGATTTTAAAAAAATGTTGAACTTGCTTTACTTTACTGCTTCAATAGTCAATAATCCTTTGACTCCCGTATTGTTTGGTAATCCACTAAAATAGCTTCTGACCCGACCTTTGTCATCTAAATAGATAATCCCTAAACTTAAATCTGCTGCATTTACTTCTACAGAATAGCCATCATCTGCAATCAGGCGATAGATTTCATTTTTCACAACTCCCAACGCATCCAATATTGTAACCACGTTAATTCCCTCGATACCATCCAATGTTGTTTGTTCTAGTCCTTCTAAAGCTTTAGTCATCGAAATAACTGCTGCATCTGCCTGGATAAAGTGCAGGATATGTTTTACATACATACCCTTTGGGATTTCCGGGGATAAGAACAGAGGAACATCTGTGCCAGTCACTTTGATGTAACCATTACTAAAAATCTTTTGATCTTCACTTTTGTTCAAACCATCTACCGCCCGCAGTTGAATCGACGAATCATCTGTCATAGCCAGATTAGTCAACAAATCCTGAACCGAAACAGCCTGGTCTAAACTCTCATAGTATGTATAGTCCACAGTTTCCAGCTGCCCAACAGCAGTTTCCAGAAAATGAACTCTTTCCACTGCTACCTGTTCGTCTACACCCAGAATTTCGATTTTTACCAGGTTTCTTACCCAATACATTGCCCTTTCTTCGGGAATTACCGCCCGCACTGGTTGACTTTTCTCATCCAGAGGTTCTCCATCCATCAGATATGCCAGAATAATCTGTCTATTTTGTAAAACCTCAACCGGAACTTCGATTGAATATCCATCACCTGCTACAAAGCGAATCGCTTCTAAACTACTCTGGGATTTGTCAAATTTAGCTAGCAGATCAGCAAATGTTGGACCTGTAATGGAAAACTTTTTCTCTGTTCCAGAAGAGTTAACCGAGACGACGTCTTTTGTTACAGTTGGAAGAGCTTTTAATGCAGCAGCGGTAACTTCAATATCTCCATCACTAAATCCAACAATGACAAGTTTATCTTCTGCCCAGGTCGTCAAAGATATCGTCAACAGCATAACTAACACCATGAATAATATTCCTCGCAAATTCCTTCTCATTATTCTAGTCCTCCTTTAATTGATGCACAATTTTGTAAAGCCAGATTAACTCCTCGCAAAACAGCAGCACTGGTTTTCGTTGCCCCTGTAATAGCAACTATCTGATCGGAGCTCTTTGCACTCATCTTGACTAAAGTAAGGTTTTGACCAGCTTTTTTTCCGATAAAACGCTGTAAAAACCAATCCTCAGTTAAGTATCCTCCATAATCTTCTGATTCCTGATGTTGAAGGATTTCAACTTCTAGAACCTCTTCTGAATTTACGGCAATGGTAACCAGCAGTACGATTTTGTTTACATAACCATCTGTAATAACCTTTTGCACAATTTTTTTAACTCCTTCATCATCTTCAACTATGAATACCTCCGGGATCTCATCTGTTTCAAACTTCTTCAAAGATCCTATCTTCTCTCCAGGCTGTAAGGTATTAGCAATCTCTGGTATTTGATCTTTTGCACAGAAAAAATATCCTGCTGCGAACAGCACTACTATTAAAACTATACAAATACTAATCCACTTTTTTATCTATCTCACCTCCTCTTCAAAGCTTTATAAATAATAAATAGCTATTTGGCTAAATCAATCTTACTCAAAAAGAAAAAATCCTTTTACAATGGAAAAGGATAAAAAATAGGTAGCAGCAAACAAGCATAGAATGGACAAATAAAACACCATAAACTCTATACTGTGCCTAAAAGTCATCTCCTTTCCAAAAAGGAGGCCAGGACGTTTCCATCAAAACCCTATCGGTTTGCCTCCATAGACAAATACATCCTTAGGCAGAACAAACTCGGAGTGAATGTATTAAATTATACGACTCTTACTACCAATTATACAAAGATTACCTATATTAGTCAATCTAGATTGTATTTTAACTATAATAAATTGTAATTAAAATGGAAATTATTCAGACATTAGACAAAATTCAACCCCTGTAAATCCAGTATCATACAGGGGTTTTGCATCAATTTTCTATATTACATATCTTTTCAGGTTTGAAAATCTAAAATTCATATTTGGCAATCAATTCCCCGGCTTCTTTTGCCTCTGTTGACTCTGCATCTAGTTCAATTACTTTCTTCCAACACTTAATCGCAGTTTCCAGATCTCCGCCCTCTTTCATCGCCAATCCGATATTAAGATAAGCCAACCGATACTCTCGAGGCGGCAGATAACCGGGAGTTGCATTTTCCTTATTTATCAGATAAGCAAAATCATTAACTGACTCACTTAGTCGTCCGAAGACATTATTTGGCAGATTCCAGGTAGTCATCGCCCGGGTCATTCTGATCTCGTAATAATCTGGATAGGCTTCCACTGCCTCATCCATTAATTTAAGCCCATCTTTGACCTTAAAGTATTTGGTTAATGGATTACTACTATCTCGCCCGACCATGGCCAACAGACTTCCATACCAGGCCTGTAAAGTTTTCAAACTTAGATCATCAGGAGCCAGTTCAATCGCTTTCTCAAAATATTTCATAGCTTCAGTTACAGCATCTTTGTCTCCTTCATCACCCAGAGTATGATAATATATCCCAATCTCCTTCAGTAATGCTACATTTTCCGGTTCTTTCTCCAACCTGGTTTTCAATTCAGCAATATCTGTATCGGTAGCCAGAACTAGACCTGTCAGTAGAGAGAGGATTATTAAAACCATACAACTAATCTTTGATATGTATCTCACTCTTATCTCTCCTTCCTAAAAAGCTTCACCAATTACAAAATAGGTGGCAATTCCACTATCACCCATAGCTGCTTCCAAACGGAATGTTGTATTAATTGGCATACCTGCACGATAGCGTAATCCCAAACCATAACCTATGCCTGTAGTATCCATTGCAAATCCGGCATCCCAATTCCAAGTATTACCTATATCCAAAAAAGCAACTCCTTCAATTCCATAAAAGACTGGATATGCTATCTCAGACTTTAACAACAGTTTTTGGCTATTAGGAGCAAGATTAAACACACCCCGAACCCCTTGCAGATGATTTATATTAAATAACTGATAATATGGTGTTTGATCTGTAGTAATCCCGTAATCCAACTTGATCGCGCCGGTCAAATCTCCCACCAATTTACTGGTATACTGCCCGCTGAGATTCCCACTAGCATAGATTAGATTCTCATTTAACAATTTAGCTACTTCAGCTGTAGCCCCAAAACCATAGCCATGAACAGAATTAAACAAATATTTCCCCTGTAGCTTAATCTGTTTCTGATCAAACAATCCCAGCTCCGTATCCAGAACTGAATCTTCCAGATTAGTGGCCAGCTGCTCGTTAGTATGGATCACAGTTAAAGCCACACTCTGTCCATCTTCAAATTTATATGCTAGACTGGCTGATCCACCAAATCCTTTCAGGGCATAATACTTCTCCTCATACCCAAAAATCTTATTTACAGTTTTAGTCTGATTATACACTTCCACCCTCACATCAACTGGATAAGCCAGGATATAGCGATCTGCAAAATACACTTTCTGCTTACTCAAACTAAGCTCGGTTCCCAAAGTATTACTCTCTCCCAAAAATGCCCGATCTTCCACCATAATATACCAGGGCATAACCCCAAAACCAAACTGATAAGTCCATTCCCCACTAATTTCCACCAACACATTGCACGCCTGCTGTTCGTCTGAATATAAAGGAAAGACATTTACATTAAAAAATAATTTCTCATCATTCAGAATTTGAACTGCCAATTGTGCTTTTTCGGTCATCTCTTCCTTAGAATACAGCTCACCAATCTCAAACGGTAATAACGCTAAAATCACATTATTGTGAACCTTCTCATTCCCAATTATCTTAATCTTTTTGATCTCATATTCGTCGGCTGCCAAAACTATAGCTGAGAAGACACAGATTAAGATCAGAGTGATTATCAATCCAGTTACTTTTTTCACCATTATTCCTCCTTAATCTATACTTTTCAAGATCTCTTCTGCCTGTTTCGCATAATAATGTTCAGGGTATTCTGCAACCAATTCCTGTAAAACCTTCCTCGCATCTTCTGGCCGCTCTCCTTTTATGTAGGATTGACCTAATCGAAGTTTCAGATAAGGAATCATACTCGCATATTGACCACTTTCAGTCATCTGCAGCATATATTCATAATCCTTAATCGACACATTAATTCGATTAAACATCTCCGGGATATAGTAATTGTTCTCTGCCCTAACCATCCGGGCATCAAAACTATCTGGATGATCACTGACGTTTTTATCCATAATATCTAAACCTGCCTGTAGATTCTCCACTTTCTCAGGAATACTCTCCACATGATTAGCTATCTTGGTCATCGCACTGCCATAATATCCAATAGCTGTCGGATTATCTGGACTTAACTCCTGAATCAACTCAAAAAGCTCCATTGCCTTCTCCAGACGCGCTAAGTTATCATAATCATGAAGAAAAATCGCATATTCCATCAGAAAATCCACATCTTCTGAATGGGAGGCAAACTGCTCCTCATACTCTTTAATCCTATTCTCCACGGCCATTGCCCGTTGATTTGCTTGATACTTACCATACCCCCAATAAGCTCCATAGCCAATAACTACTATCAGTACCAGCCCAATAATTAACCAGACAGTTCTCTTATTAATCTTTTTCCCTGTCATCCAGTTACCTCCTCTAATTGGTTAATAATTCTACCATCTTCCAGATTGACAACTCTACTGGCATGTTCTAAAACTTTTGAGTCATGGGTAGAGAAAATAAATGTAGTTCCAAAATGTTGATTCAACTCGAGCATCAGATCAATAATCGTCATTCCAGTCTTTGAATCCAGATTGGCTGTAGGCTCATCGGCCAGAACTAAATCTGGCTCGGTCGTCAAAGCTCTGGCAATAGCTACCCTTTGTCGCTGACCACCACTTAGCTCATCTGGTTTATGATGGATATGCTCTCCCAAGCCCACTGCATCAATAAATTTGAGAATCAATTTTTCCCGCTCTTTAGCCGTCTTCGTCGAAAGAAGTAAAGGAAGCTCTATGTTCTCATAGACATTTAATACTGGAATCAGGTTGAAAGATTGAAAGATAAAACCTATCTTTCGATTTCGTAACCTGGCCAACTGATTAGGCTTTAACAAAGTTACATCTGCACCATCTACACAGACCTTACCCGAATCTGGATAATCTAAACAACCAATCATATTTAACATCGTCGTCTTTCCACTGCCAGAAGAACCTGCCACTGCCAAAAACTCACCTTTGTCTATCTTAAGGCTGACATTCTGGAGTGCATGCACCTCTGATTGACCCATTTTATATGTCTTAGATATATCTACTAAACTTACAATTGCCATTTGATTTACCTCCATTAAAGTCGCATTAACAGCAAGTTGTTAATGCCTTAAGTTTAACGACTTCAGAAGGGGATTTGTACCTCCACTGAAGTAAACACTACTTAATCATTTTTACTTTCGCCTATAGAGACTGAGAGATTTCCCTTCTGCAATGTCGTCAAAAAAGAGTTACTGTCTTTAAACTAATTTTGCGTTCCATGACACCCAGTCCGTATTCGGTCTTCTCCTCACCAAAGAGCAGATTCCCAGTTATGATAAGATCTGTATTTCCATTTAAAGCATAACTCACTTCAGGATTGATCACACAACTCCGATCAGCAAGATTAACTATGCCATATATATTGCCTGAAACTGCATCCAGCAGTTGAACTTCACGAACTCCCAGGAAAAGATAATGCTTCCCCATCTGTCCCGGTGTGAAGTTTTGATTCAACATTCCCAAATAGCCCAGATATTGTTTATCCATCCCTATAACCTGATATCGCTCATCTTCCATCATCTCCAGACAATACTCGGCAGCATCCCCGATCTCCTGAATCTCATCTCTGGTCAATCCGGTCTGATCATAAAAATACTCAGCCATGAGATAAGTTTCAGTTCCGGGTATAGTATAACTAGAACCAACCAACCCATAAAGATACCAATCTTCATCTTCTCTAGATGTAAAATTATATGTTTTTAATTCATCGCCAAAAGGATCTGGCGTTGTATCCTCAGTCAAATATGTACGCAAATTCTCCTGTCTTACACTTACAGCAGTATACAGTTCAATATCCCCAATAAAAGTAGCCACATCTAACCCCACTCTAGGTTTACCTTCCTCACGAATCAAACCACTCAATGCTAGATTAACTGAACCCAGATTAGTCTCTATTCTTTCATACAATAAACCTTTCTCATTCTGCACATCTGCCAATGGTGGAACCAGAACAGTCATAAATGTAAAACCTTCGTAGGAAAGAGACCAGCGGCCACTGAACAAACCTATAGTAATCTGACTACTCGAATGAATTCCCGTTGGAGTCCAACCAAATCCATTCCCAATATTTAATTTCTGTTTTCCCAGAATCAAATTACCATAATCCTGAAAACCATGACTAACAAAAGCTTCTTTTAACCCAAAATCGAATTCAAAATCTTTTCCACTCTGTCGATCTTCTGTAAAATTTGCCGACACAAATATTCGTCCATCTTCTCCCAAATCATAATTATAATCTAATTGAAGATCAAAATCATGCTCTTTATCAGGGAGGGTAAACAATATACCCTCTTGATTTAACAACGAATCTTTCCTTTCAGTTATTGAGGAGAACACATAACCAATTTGTCCAGTCAGAGTACCTTTAGATGATCCAGCCATAGTATCACCAACGCCAAAATCATCATCAGGCAGGATAAAGTCTTCACCAATATTAATTATCAGTTCTCCATCTGCCAAAGACAGAGATGAGAAAATAAACAGGCTTGCTACAATCACTAAGATAATACTTATTAGCTTTTGACTCATCTTATTCCCTCCTAGTTAGATGTTTCCAGATAACTCTTAGTAAACATGGAACTGGGAAGTTCCACTACTTCCATGCTTTTAAAGACCATTATTGTTTTCTTAGTTGATCGAATGGCATCGGTCATCATCATCTGTACAGGACGAATACTTCCCGCCATCTCTTCAAACTTCATGTAAACCAGACTCTTAACCAATTTACCAGTGATCGTATAAATATCTTGCTTTAATGGAAGATAACCTTCTTTACTCACCCACAATTTTAGGTTGCGATATGTAGCTGATTTACTATTAGCCGTCAATTCTAAAACATAAGCCTCCATCTCAAAAATCTCTTCTTCTCCAACTAAAGTAGCTGTATAATCCTCAGCTAAACGAATTTTGGTCACATCACCATTAGAGAAATCTCCACCCATTAGCATATATTGAGGTGCGACCCGAATGGTTTTACGAGTTTTGGGAAAGTACAACCAGTTCTGATCACCAACACTCAAAACCGCTTTACCATAATCCTCAACAGGATACACAAATTTGACTAACACCGAATCACCTTCTACCGGGTTCTGTACATAGATCTCCATATCTTTGCGAGATTCCACCTGATCACCATCATAAATATACATCTGACATTGAATCTGGAATGATGAGTGAATCGGATATCTGATCTGATCAACTTTGGTCAAAATCTCCGCAGGACTTAACTTTTCTGCAAGGGTGATTGTGCATATAGTAGTTAGAGCCAGAACACAGGTTAAACTTATCAAAACTAGTCTTTTCACTTTAATCCCCCCTCTTTACTTAGATATGTCTCAATGCATCTACAGGCTTCATTCGACTAGCCAATGTTGCTGGATAAATAGCAGAAATAATCGATATTACCACAGAAGATCCAAAGGCAAACAGAACTTCCCGCGGTACCACTATCGGCATTAATGGAAATCCAGTACTGGAACCAGGGGGTGGTGGAACAAAAATATTCATAGTTGCCAACCATTTTGTCAATAATATCCCCACCAAACACCCAATCAAACCACCAATAATACCCAGAAAAGTAGCTTCTGTCAAGAAGAGTCGGATAATCTGATGTGTGGTAAAACCAATAGAATTAAGAGTTCCGATCTCACGTGTTCTCTCCATGACTGACATCAGAATAGCGTTAGCAATACCTATCGCAATAATCACCATAACAATAAATTTGATTACACTAAATAGCCCGGATAAAAATCCAGAAACCTGACGATAATAGACTGCATCATCCATCCAGGTCTTTATCGTCACTGGAATATCTCTCTCTACAAAAATTCGCTGTAAATTACTGGCCACCAGATTTGTATTATCAGTGTCGTCTAGCAAGATACTAATACTTTTAATTCCATCTACGTTCCATAGCATCTGGGCATTTTCCAGAGTTAAGATAACCGCTCGTTTATCATATTCATAATTCCCGGTTTCAAATATTCCCTGTACTTCAACTTCAATAGCATTCAATCCACCTTCTGTGGACAATGCGATCAAAGAATCTCCAACTCCAATATTTAATATTTGTGCTAACCCCACTCCGATTAATCCACCTGCGAAATTATCTTCTCGAAGTCTAGTCCCATCCACAATAGTAGCCCAACTTCTCATCTTAGCTTCTTTCTCCGGATCAATACCATCGGCAATAAAAGTTGCTGATGTCAGATCGTTACCAATTAGACCTGATATTCCATCAATCTTTGTTGCATATACTTTAATATGATCTTCTGTTTCTAAAATATCTTCAATCTCCGCCAGCATATCTCCTAAAATAATTTGGTCGTAAAGATCATCAGTCACAATATCCCCTGTATCACGGGAGATCTTCAGATGTCCCCCGATAACCGATCTAATATTCTGTTCCCGGAGTCCATCCATACTACACTCAAGAATTCCTCCCAGCAAGATAATGGTTACGGCTCCAAAGATAATTGCTGACATGGTTATCCCAGTCCGCCGTTTGTTCCGGAAAATATTGCGAAAAGCCAACTTAATCATGTTTAACTTCATACTTTTGCCCCCTAGTTCAGTTTTTCTAGAAGTAATTCACTTTCTGGATATAGTTCTAGCCCTTTTTTCCAGATCTCCAGTGCCGTTTCTTTGTCATGTTGATTACGCTCTAAAAATTCACCATAATAATAATAAACTTCAGCGTAATCAGGATTTTCTCCCGGTACTTCCAGTTCTAAAAGATGTTTAAAATCGAGTTCTGCCTGCTCATAAATACCACCAATATCTGGATAATTAGCATATGTATTGGCTCTATACAATAATGCATCAAAATGATCTGGGTTACGCTCTAATATATAATTAAATTGCTTAATACCTTTATCAGCTAAAGCTCCCATATCCAGATAATCGGTAATGCTTTGCACCCAGTCAATATAATTTCGCCCAGCTGCCATTCGCAACTCAAGATTACCCGGAGCAAGCTTAAGTGCTTTATTTATAAATTTCTCTGCTTCCTCATATTTTCCTTTATTACTCAAATAATAAATTAATTGTACGGTATATTCAATATTTTTTTCATCATATGTTACCGCTTTCTTGAGTTTGGAGATGGCAGCATCAATGTCGCCCTCTCCAGCAGCAGCTATACTATCTGCATAGAGTGCTGCTGCTTTATCGGGATTTTGTTCTACCGAACATCCACCTAAGATGATCAGGCTGATGATGCAAAAGATGATTAGTGATTTACCGTGCTTGTTGAGCCAATACACTATTGGTCACCTCCAGATCACATTCATTATGCCAACACAGGGGATCACTGGCAAGATAATCACCAGTCAAATTATAAGCAGAACCTCTACAACCATAGCAGTCAACATTTTTTTCACAACTTCCACAGGGTCCTTTCAAAGTTTCAGGCATCTTCCGCAATTGAGCTAGAACCTCTGAAGATTCAACGATCTCTTTTAAGCTAGACTTTCGAATATCGCCAATCTCTACACTAATTCCAGTACAAGGTTGAATCTTCCCAAGTGAGGTTAATAAAATCGCATAATAGTTTCGCTGACAGGTCTGACCCGCAATCGGAGGAATCGGTGTCCAGTTATAACCAAACTCCTGATCGATAGCGAGTAAATCTTCAAATAGTACCTTCACTTCGGCGATGGGAACCAACAAGTCATAATTTCGTGCCCGTCCCTGCACTGTCAAGATCTCAAAATATGGAGTAATCCGTCGTTCTCTGGCCCAACGCCAGATCTTTGGCAGTTCTCCGATATTCTGTTTACAGATCACGCTTTCCACACCTAAAGTTAATTCTTCATCATCAAGATAACCTACCTGACATAGATTTTCATATCCAGTCATAATTCTTTTCAAAACATTTTTACCTTCAGTTAAAAAATCCTGAGTCTGAGGATCAAAACTATTTAACTTCATCACAACTGAAATTCTATCAGCTTTTAATTTCTCCGCTACCTCTTCGGTAATCAAGGTTCCATTGGTAAAAACAATCTGATCTAAACCTTTTTCTTTAATATATCCGGTTACTTTGAAAAAATCAGGATACATTAAGGGTTCTCCCCCACCAACGATTGAAACTTTTTTTAAACCTAAATCCAATGCCTGATCGATCACATCTTTAATCTCTTCCAATGTAATCTCATCTTTTAAAGCCGGGCCAGACTCAGCAAAACAATAGACACAACGCAGATTACATCTATGGCTCAATTCCAGATCAAGAGAGAGAATTTGATTATTTTGCCTGGCATAATTTATCTCATCTTTTGTAAAATCCAGACCAATGATCTTTCCCTTTTCAATTCTACTACTCACACAACTCAAATTCTTTCACCCCTTCCACCTAAATCTACCTGTTCACGTAAATCGATAAATTTTCTCTGTTTAGTTTTTCCCTCAACATGGGTCATCTTTTCAATAATTGCCGGCTGATAGACTTCTATCTCTGGAGTAACCCGTCCAATAGCATTAACCTGTTCTTTTATTCTGCGAATTAGATTCTCATCCGTCTGCTCCATTCCAAGTTTTAAAGTAATCACATCAGAGAATTCTGCTCCTGTACTAACCTGGATAATATAATCGGTAATCTCCTTAAAAGCCAACAAAGCTTTTTCAATCTGTCCAGGATAGATAGTAGTGCCTTTTGATTTTATCATCTGGTTTTTGCGGCCAATAATCGGCCCAATACGATCTGTACTCCTTCCACAGTCACATCTTCCACTTATTTTAAAAGTAATGTCCCCAGTCTGATACCTGAGTAATGGCATACCTTCTGCCTGTAAAGTAGTGACAATCAATTCTCCCAGCATTCCATCCGGTACAGGTTGACCTTTTTCATCTACAATCTCAAAATAGATCAACTCAGGATGACTATGTAATCCCTGATGAGCAATACATTCCGCAAAAGAAGTAGACATCTCTGTGCTTCCATAGCTGGAAAACGGGCGAACTCCCCAATATTCTTCAATCTTTTTACCTAATGAATTGGAAGTTAAATCCATCTCCAGAATAGGTTCTCCAATTAAGACTATCTTTTCAACTCCCAAATCTTTAACATCTATACCTTCTTCTAAAGCTACATTACGCAGCTTAATTAAAAATGAAGGAACAGACACCAGTCCATTAGGGCGAAACTTATTTAATAGATAAAGTTGACGTTGAGTCAAACCTGCTCCTATGCGGTAGGTTGTAGCTCCCAAATGGGTTAAGCCTAAATAATAGGCCAACCCGGCGACGAACAGATTACCCATATTCACCATAATTTGAAAAGCATCTGTATTCTGTGCATTGGCACAGGAGAAACTCAGTGCTTCATTTAGTTTTAACCGTTCCAGATCATTTTTCGTTAAGGGAAAAACTACCGGTTCTCCTGTAGTACCACTTGTCGAGACAAATTCCACAATCTCAGTTTTAGGAACACAGAACAGCTCCTCATTATATATCTGCAGATCATCCTTACCAGTAAAGGGCAGTTTACTAAAATCTGCAAAACTTTTTATATCCTCTAGTTGAATACCTTCCTGTTTAAATGTTTTACGGTAATACTTAGAGTTCTGCCCAGCATAGCCTACTGTCTGTTTAACTAATTCTAATTGCATCTGATTAATCTCTTCCGAACTCATAAACTCCCGATCTGTTAGTTGCAAAATTTGTCACCTCACTTTCGAGGAAAAATTTTTTTCGGAATTAGTTGACCCGCCCGATTGGTAATCACAGACACCGTCCTGGCTTCTGTCAAAACCATGTCATCTTCTTCACGAATGACCTTAAATGCTATTACCAGGCGATTTGAAATCGAAACATCTGCTTCAGCTTCGATGATCAACTGATCATCAAATTTAGCTGGAGCTTTATATTTGCATTGAACCTCATAGATAGGCATCAAAATCCCTTGTGCTTCTAACTCTTTTACATTGATACCACATTGATTTAAAATCTCAAAGCGAGCCAGATCAAACCAGGGAAAATAATTACCATGATAGACGACCCCCATCTGATCTGTTTCACTATAACGAACCTTAATTTGCACCGATACTTTCATTGCCCACTCCCCCTACCTGGTTTAAAATTTTCTCAAAATAAAAGTACCTCTGGATCGTGTATCGTAACATGCTGAATTAATCAAAATCAACTGATTTGCTGCCAGTTTTCCCAAAGCAGCAATTATGCTCCAGAATAATCCGGCACCAAAGGTTTGACCGATCAATTTTTTCATCGGATATAGAGTTGGCAATCTACTCTCAAAAATATTTTCAATGGCTTTACGCTCTGCCAGATCCCACTGTGAACCGGTTTCATTGGTTATCACTAATTCAACCTGATCATGGGAGATTCTACCACTGTTTAGAGCTTCTCTCATGGTTAACTCAAAATCTCCTCCTACTCCATAAGAGACAATCTCAGCCAAAATCTTGCCCTTACGTCTCTGACAATCTGTCAGATTCTCCATAAGCAGGGCTCCTGCCCCATCTTGAACGACCATTCCTGTCCCCGAAGAATCAACTAGTCCAGTCTTTTTGAATCCTTCTATCACAATCGGATCCAGTTTATCCATCCCACCAACCAGAGCCTGAGTAACTCTTCCCTTGCGGATCTGTTGAATTCCATATACCAGTGGATGAACGCCTCCGGACGCAATTGTCAGATGCATTCCTTTAGCTCCTAGACTTAGTCCAATCTGACCCACAGCGGCATTGAAGACTGTATTAGTAAATGTGGTTCGACTCACAAAACGGGGTGAAGAAGTTAACAACTTTTCGTGGAATTTAATATTGCTCTCCAAACACCCGAATATAGTCCCAAAAAAGACTCCAAATTGTGCAGGATCGATAGCAGTAAGATCAATACCTGCCTCCAAAACAGCCTGTAAAGATACCAGAACTGCAAATCTGCTAACCTCATCCATTAACCGCCAACCTGATAGGTTAAATTGAGCAAAGGCCGGTTCTCTCCGAAGTAAATTTATCGCTGTTTTCAAATCCGTATCTGAATAAAGCTGCTGTATATCTGTAGACGTAACATTTTCCAAGAAAGTTTCCTTATCAATACCAAAATTTGAAATAATTCCAACTCCGCTAATTACTATTCTCTTTCTGGCATCAGGAGAGGTAAACTTAACCACTTTCTTCGGACTTTTGTCAGCCAGATCTGGATTACTCAAGATAGCCACAGCATTACTTCCTCCAAAAGCTGAGGTCATAAACATAACATGTCGGTTAGTCTGATTTAGCTTTGGTCGAGTAACTACATGTAATGGTAGTTGAACATCTGGTGTCTGATAGTTAAGATTCGCTGGTAAAAAAGAATGTTGTATCGCCATAATAGCAGTTATTGCAGAGAGGACTCCTGCAGCTCCCATTGTATGTCCTAATGTTGGTTTGATTGAACTAACAGGGATTTTCTCTAAAGTTTCGCCAAAAACTTTGACCAGAGCCGTGTACTCCATTGCATCATTGTACAGGGTTCCTGTTCCATGAGGAATAATAAAATCAATCTGCTCAGGTCGAAGTTGAGCCTGCTTTAGAGCCATCCGAATTGCCTGTGCAGAACCACTGCCTTCTTTATCGGGAGCAGTCATGTGTACTGCATCTGCCGCTGAACCATAACCGGAAAGCTCTGCATAGATTTTTCTGTGTTTTCTGCACCGGGACCCTTCACGTTCCAGGACCAACACTCCTGCTCCTTCACCGGGAATGATCCCATCTCGCTCTTTATCAAATGGACGACAAACATCATTGGTAATAGCCTTCAAAGATTGAAATCCGGCAGAGACAAAACGGGACATGGTATCCACCCCAGCCACAATCATTACATCAGCCAACCCTTCCTGTAATACATCCATAGCCACTCCAAGCGCCATGGTACTGGAGACACAGGCATTACTCACGACCAACTCTGGCCCTGACAGTTGAATCTGCTGATTAATATGGTATAACAGACGATTTAAGGGGTATTCACACCAGAGTTCTTGTGGAACTTCTGCCTTTTGAGCGTATAAGTGATGAATCTTCTCACCTGTACGTAATCCTCCCTGAGCTGAACCCACAACTGCCCCAACACATAGATTGCCCATGCCCTCTCCCCGATCAATCAATGCTTCCTGCAAAGCAATCTGTAGCATGTAAAAAGCCCGGTCACATCGAAACATCTCATCAGATATTTCCGCCACTTCCCCACCACTAGTGAATAACTCATCTGTGTTAAGATGAGCCAGATCCTTTATACCAGACAGACCTTCTTTTAATCCATCCAATAATGCTTCTTTTCCGATTCCTAATGCGGAAACGACTCCGATTCCAGTTATCAGTATCTTTTCTTTCAAAATAACCCCTCCACAACTTTACATGTATTCACCACCACTGGCATTGATCACATGCCCAGTTATATATGTTGATAGATCAGAAGCTAAAAATAGGGCAATGTTGGCGATTTCTTCCGGTTTACCCAATCTACCCAGAGGAATCAATTTCTGGTGATGCTCCAAAATATCAGCCGGAATCTTATCTAGCATTTCAGTTTCAATCAACCCCGGGGCTATAGCATTGACTCTAACCCCATATCTGGCAACTTCTCTGGCCATCGCCTTGGTAAAACTAATGATTCCACCTTTGGATGCACTATAATTGGTCTGCCCTGCCTGTCCTGCCAACCCTGAAAGTGAGGTCAGGTTAATGATCACTCCAGACTTTTTCCCCAACATCGCCTTAATGGCTGCTCTGGAGCAGTAGAATAACCCATTCAGATTGGTTTCGATTACCTCTGTCCACTGATCATTACTCATCATACCCACAAAATTATCTTTATTGATACCAGCATTATTAATCAGAACATCAATCTGTCCATATTTCTTTTTTATTGAACGGATCATCTCTTTAACTTGTTCATTATCGGCAACTGAAGCCTGATAGATTTCGGCCTGTCCATCAAATTTTAGTATTTCTTCTAAAGTGGCCTGGGCTGCCTCTGAATTGGAATTATAATTTATAATTACCTTACTACCCTGTCTGGCAAAAGCGATACAGATAGCTCTGCCAATTCCACGAGATCCCCCAGTTACAATAACCACTTTATCCTGCAACTCCTGAAACACTCATAACCCCTCCCATCATGCAAATGTCATCTCACCCTGAGCAACAATCTGGTCTTCCACTGTCACCCTGGCTTTAACTTTACAGGTTCTTCCCATTCGTTTGATTAACTCAATCTCTAAACGCATTACATCACCTGGTTTTACAGGCTGTCGATAACGCATATTTACCTGGGCCAGATAACCTGGACGATCTTCTTCTGTTGGTTCAGATTTGCGTTCCCACTCCCCATTCTTAGCTGGTGGTTCAGAAAAAATTACAGCTGCCAATTGTGCCAGTGATTCAATAATCAAAACCCCTGGCACAATTGGGAATTTAGGGAAGTGACCTTGAAAATAGGGTTCACCGATGGAAACACATTTAATTCCCACTCCCCGTTGACCGGGTTCCAGTTCAACAACCCGATCAAGCAAAATCATCGGATAACGATGGGGAATTCGTTCCATAATCTCTCTAATATCCATCAATGTTTAACCTCCTAATCTACGACCTCTTCCCCTTTTTGCTCTTCTAAAAGATCAGCCACAAAGTCAGCCAGTGTGTCAACTGAATAAAACTCATCTACCAGAGGCTCATCAGCATCAATTACAATTCCAAACGTTTCTTCTAAACCGACAGTGATCTCTAACGCTTCAACCGAGTCCAGACCTAAACCTTCAACAAATAATGATGCTTCATTTTCAATCTCTTCTGGTTCAATATCCAGTTCCAGACGCTCCACAATAATCTCCTTAATAGTTTCCTTAATTTGATCAAGTGTATAAGCCATTGTTATTCCTCCTTAATATTTTTTAATAATTAACGAAAAATTGTTTCCACCAAAACCAGCTGCATTGACCATAACCGTTTCCAATCCGGCAGTCCGTGATTCTAAAACGAAATCATATCCTTCAGGAATATTTTCCAGGTTAGCAATGGCTGGAATAGTTTGATCCCGCAGCATCATAACTGCCGCAGCGATATTCATTCCACCACCTGCTCCTCCGGTATCCCCCATCAAGGATTTGATATTAGCAATCGGTACTCGACTAGTAAACACTTCCTTAATTGCTGCTAACTCACCCTGATCAATATGACGATTACCATTGGCTGTAGTCACAAGACAATCTACCTTTTCCAACCCTGCCTCTTGCATCGCCAATTCCATACACCTGGCCAGATTAATCCCCTGTGGGTCATTATCAGCCACCCGATGTTGATCATTCAATGTGTGTAATCCAATAATCTCACCATAAATATTGGCACCCCGTTCCATAGCTCCAGTTAATTCCTCGACAACTATAATAGCCGCACCTTCAGAGCAGATCAACCCTGTTCTCTTTTCATCAAAAGGTCTGCTGAGATCATCTGTCGCAGTAATTTTCAGATGGCAATGTCCCTGATGTAGAACCTCACAAAATTCATCAGCACCGCCTACCAAAGCCCGATTAACTCGTCCAACTTCCATCTGCAGTAAGGCCAGATCTAGAGCAGCTAACGTTCCTGTCTCTCCAGCGGGAGTAACATAAGACGGGCCAGTGATTTTGAATTTCAGACTAATTTTGGCGGCAATGCTATTAAACACTGTCTCCTGAAAAAGTAATGGTGCAGACCGATAAGGTCCTTCCAGAACAACTTTTTCATAGAAGATTCCCGTCTTTTCCAGGGCTCCATTTCGTGTTCCCAGATATACTCCCATCAGTTCAGTATCCTCTTCAGTCAACTCTCCAAACCCAGCATCATTTAAAGCCAGATCACTGGCCAAAAGAGAGAACTGAGAGATGCGAGGCATCCGCTTAAAACTGAACGAATAACCATATTCCTTATAAGGAATATCGCTAACTTCTCCCGAAACTTTAGTTGGATATCCACTACCATCAAAATTCTTAATAGGTCGTACAGCAGATTCACCACCTTTGATTCCCTGCCAGAATGGTTCTAATCCAATGCCGTATGGCGAAACAATACCGATTCCTGTAATCACATATCTTTTCTTCATTTATTCCACCTCTTTTACTATCAGAATGGCGTTATTTCCACCAAATCCAAAAGAGTTTTTCATGAAGGCTCGAATTTGCTGCTCACGGGCTACATTTGGTACATAATCCAGATCACACTCTGGGTCAAGAGTAGAATAATTTATTGTTGGTGGAATTATTCCCTTATTCATGGAGATGATTCCGGCAATGGTCTCAATACTACCTGCAGCCCCCAAAGTATGACCAATCATTGATTTGTTTGAACTGATAGGAATCTGGTATGCCAAATCTCCAAAAAACCGTTTGATTCCCAACGTTTCCGCAGCATCATTGTGCTTAGTACCGGTTCCATGAGCATTGATGTAATCAATATCTTCTAAAGATAATTCTGCATCCCTCATAGCCATTTTCATAGCCTGTAAGATTCCAGCTGCTTCACTGTGAGGAGCAGTCATATGAAATGCATCACTGGACGAACCATATCCAGCAATTTCAGCATATATATTCGCCCCTCTAACCTGGGCGTCTTCCTGACGCTCAAGGATCAAAATTCCTGCACCTTCTCCTAAAACTAAGCCTTTACGTTCAGCATCAAAAGGCTTAATTCCATCCCGGGACATAGCCTTTAACAGTTCAAATCCTGCATAAGTTAATTCAGCCATTGGATCATAACCGCCGACGATAACCAGGTCACATCGTTTGGTTCGCAATAGATCCAGACCAACTCCAATAGCGTGTAAACTTGATGAACAGGCTGTTGAGATAGATATCTGTTCAGCTTCGATACCTAGCTTATCAATCAGATGTGTTCCCGCGGTATATAAGGGGTACTCAAGTAAGTTAGTTGCCAATGCGCGATCCTGACGATCGCACAAAATTTTGCGAAAATACTCCTGAGCACTGATCATCCCGGAGAGCGTTGTACCCAAAATAACCCCAATTCGTCCCTGATAGTTCTGCAGATCAATTCCAGCATCTGCAACAGCTTCTCTGGCTGCCACAACTGCCAGCATTGATGCCCGATCCATCCGGCGAATTTGCCGGGGTGTAAAGTAATCTTTGGGATCAAATCCCTTTAGTTCACACCCTCGATTCATTCGATATTCACTAATATCAAATGAAGTAATTGGCTGATCTCCCGATCTACCATTCACTAGACCAGCCCAAAATGTTTCTACATTATTACCTATGGGAGTTAAAACCCCTAGTCCTGTTGCTACTACAGCTTTCTGCATTATTTCAACTCCTTTCTGCTACTGTGCATCACGAGTCACAATCATCTGTCCCACTTTCATGCCTGAAACGATAACTGTCAATACTCCAGAACCCGGGCCAGTCCAATGGCCAGTTAGATACAAATTCTCAATGGGAGTATCTCTAGGCAAACGCAAAAATCCACTCTGTGAAGGAATAGGTGCCCAACCAACCACAGATCCCTGAGTATTTCCAGTAGTCTCAGCTAAATCTATTGGTGTTGAGTAGTTGATCTTGACGATCTTTTCCTTCAATTCCGGTAAAAATCTCTCAGCATAGTTCAATATCTGCTCACTATACTCTTCTGCATGGATATCCCAATATTCTGGGTTATGAAAAGGAGTCGTCTTAATGATCATCAAACTAATCTGGCCATTTCCCTTTCCGGTCGGATCTTTTATTCCGGGACTGGAGAAATATAATCTGTTCCAATTAAAGCTCTGCTCTTCAACACTAAGTTCCTTATTAAAAGCCTCCTCTTCAAAAAACCAGACATCTCCAGAACCCAGATTATATTCAGAAAGATCACCACGGATGCTTAAATATAGGATAAATGCAGAAGGGGATAGAACCATACGTTCAATTTTTTTCACGAATGATTTCTTAAAATGCTCTGCGCCTACCAGTTCAAATAAAGTCTTCGTAGCATCTGCATTGGATACAACATTATCGGCAAGATACCGCTGTCCATTCTCCAATTCTACACCCAGGGCCCGACCATCTTCCACCAGTATTTTGGAGCATTTTTGACCAGTTAATACTGTTCCACCTTTTGCTATAATTCCTCCCGCCAAAAGATTGGCCAGTCTCCCAACTCCACCTTTTAAATAGGCAGGAGCCATTTTGTAAGTATAATACCAACATCCCACATAGTTAATCAGCGACGTAGTCTGTGGAATTAACCCCAGTCGATAACATTGAGCACGTAAAAAGTTCTTCAACTGTTCATTGGTAAAAAATCTACTCAAAACTTCTTCCAGATCTGTATTCTTTTCCTTAAAAATTACCGGATATACTTTAGGAAACTGTTGGAAATTAGTCAAAATAGGCTCTTCCCAACTATTTATCTTCTCCATCTCCACAAAAATAGTTTCCACCAGATCCAAAAACTGATCCAGCCCATCCTGTTCTTCAGGAAACCGCTTCTTCAGCATACCGATAAATTCATCAAAATCTGCCGGAATTATAAACTCCTCATCCCCCAATACAATCTTTTCAAATGTTTCTAAAGGAATTAAATCTGCTTCGCAAGAGATCCCAATCTTTCGAAAAGCTCTCTGCGCATAACCTTCTTTGCTTCCCAGGCCGCTGATCATTGTAGCAGCGCCATCGAACAAAAGGCTACCATCTTTAAATGAAGAACAATAACCACCGACAAAGGTGTTTTTCTCAATCAGCAGAACCCGATCTCCTTCTCTGGCCAAATAATTTCCTGCAACCAGACCAGCAATCCCACCTCCAACAATGATCGTATCGTATTTTTGCACCATCTTAACTCTCCCCTCTCATGACGAAAGGTTTCAAATTCCTATACTGCTCTGCCTGCACCAGGTCTTTTTCCAGAATAAAGAAGCTAGTAAAATCTTTCGAAAAGCCTGCTAACAAAGATATCGATTGATGAATCGCCAGATGTATTCCAAATGCTCCCCAGTTCTTAACACCCATCTGATGATTGTTTTCCGGGTTTATAGCAACCATTAGATTGCCTTTTCCCGTTTCAACCGCTGCCCATTGGGTAGTAATGATCTCATAATATTTCTCTTTCTCTGGTTGACATTTTAACTGAACCAATCTGTCATTTTCATAAATAAAAGCTGAGATCATCTCACTATCCTGTAAATTAGTCAGGTTACTTTCAATGGTAATCTGCTCAGTAAAAAGCTTCTCTGAACGATTTACCACTTTTCCATGAACAGCCAGTATTGGTGATCCGGGGCCGGTTAGATATTCCATCTCCAGGAAAATTTCAGGATTTTGCGGAGAAATATATCTAAACCCTACTCCCTGCCAGATACTTTCATCTATCTGTTGTTCAGCCGAATATACTTCCTGGCGAATCCAGTTGTTCATCGTAGAGAAATATCCGATTCCCCCAAACCATGGAGCCTCTTTATGATAAGCTGTAGGCTCAGGATAAGTAGTACACAGATACTCTTCATCTTCCATAGTCAGCGACACAATTCTCTCCCTAAACCCTGGTGATACCTGGAATTTTAACTTTCCATTGTCGATCTGAATTAACTCATCTATCTCCTGGCGACAAACTTCGGAAGTTCCTCTATTATCAGTCACCAGAACTTTAATTGGCCAGCTTTTCTTCAAAGTCGAAGCATCATAAGCGATAGTCAATGAATATAGGCCAGATTGAACATCATCTGGCAGCTTAACTTTCAATCTCTGATCAACAATCTCCACCCACCAGGATTCTGGAGCTGTTACTAATAGATTTCCCTGAATCCAACGATTTTCCAAAAAGTCAATCGCCCGATCAACCTGCAGATCAAAGCTAGCTTCCTTTTGATTCATGACCAATTGACGCTCAGCCAATTTTAAATCCAATGTTTCCCGTTGGGGTAAATCCTGCAGACCACCATATCCGATCTTGCCATAATAGTTTCGCACCTCATCTGCTGTTCCACCACCATAATAAACATACATAGTAGGAAGTTGAACCTGTTCACCTGGCTTAAGATGATAAAGCCCAGAACCAATCTGTGGCAGATTATGAGATTTACTATAAGAGATTCTACCAGATCCCCAAATGATTCCGAGTACCTTATTTTCATACTCCAGAGCTGTCCAGTTCTCAGCAAAGCTCACATCATAGGCGGTTCCAGGATAATCTATTCTATTACATTTCTGCACAACCATTCCCTTATCCAGAGGTAGTGTAACATCAGCACCCAGCCAACCATTCCTTAATTTACTCATAATCCCAATATTGATTTCCTTTGCACTACGGTTAATCAAGCGATAATCGATAGAGATTGCATTTGATCGGGATATGGTATATTCACGAATTAAGAAAAGGTTTTGCTGTAAACGATATTCCAGTTCAGTATGTAAAGTGATCTTACCATCCTTTTCGATAATAGTATTGCCGACAATTGAGAATTGCGGTCGAGTTTGATGCACAAATTCAGGAACAAATTTTGGTCCCATCTCCTCCTCAAGGAATTTTAAAACTCTCTCATTTCTGGACTTATCTAAAAGATACAGACTTCGATCCAGATTTGGGTTTGCCATAATCAATGCATAATTATCATTCTCTGCTACAGTCAAATTAGACTCTGTTTTCCAGACCAATAAACCATCTACTTCTAAAACACCCAACTCCAGGTCAATTTCTTGCTCAACGACAATTTTACTATCTTCACCTACTGCGTCGATAGTCAGAGTACATTTCAGCACTATCTTCCCAACTCCAGGATTTAGGGTCACAAAATCCAGATCCATTTTTTCTGTCTTATTTGGTTTAATATTAAACGAGAATTTCTGATCACTGGACAACTCTAACCCATCAACTTTACTAATCACAATTGTCCCTTCAATCGGCTGAAAATAATTATTAAACAAACTCAACGAACGATGATATTGTTTCCCACTACGTAAAGGTCTTGTCAGATCCCGTTCAAATCTATACTGAACCAACTCTCGCAAACGATACCCATTACGCAATCGAACAACCTGATCACCAAAAGCAATTTCTGTCTCCACAGTATTTAACTCTGAATCGTCCACCCAATCTGCTTCCAGCACTCGGGTTACCACTCTTCTCTCACCAGGCATTAAGGTCACACTTTCCTCTAACTCAAAGTTCAGGCCCCCATTACCATAACTATGTAGCGCAAATTCTACTGGATCTGAGCTGCGGTTTTGAATCAACCAATTAACTTCTTTGCCAACTCCCACAAAGACTTCCTGTTCAGCGATCCAACAGGCCAGTAGAACCTGATCATCTTCCACCCAGATGGGACGTTCAGAAATTCCATCCAAAATTACTCTCAGAAGACCTTCTTTCGTTTTGAAGGCATAGGGAAAGGTCTTAATCTTCATTTCAGTCAACATCTCTTCATAAGCCGGGTTATAGTACTTCCAACAATGAACTAATTCAACTTCTTGAGCTGCAAAAAACCTTTTGGCAAAAGGATAATCATAGATAAATGGAATAAAGTTTTGAATTCGATTACTAGAATCATCCATGTCAAAATAACCCAGACGCTCATAAAGTTTACCTGCCCGTAAATTACCAGCCTGTACTGAAGAGATCATTTTATTGGGACTAGTACCAGCCTCTTTCTTGAAAAAATTCTGAACTGCGTCCAGAATAGTAAACAAAAAACTTCCCCCATAAATCATCCCCTGATAGGCAGGTGCAATCAGCAGATTTTCGCCATAAACAAGATTTTCTAATCTGGAAACATAACAATCTCCCAGTCCGATTACCTCTTCACCATCTTGAATTAGACTTGTATAGTGAGCAAAATAATCCATACGCTCCTTAATATCTTCTGCTGTCAAAGGATCAGTACCATCCTGTTTATTCAGGTAATCTGCAATAATCTGATAATTTTCGGCAGTCGTTGATTCAGCAAGATAATTGACGGTCAATTTGTTTCTGCCAGATCTACTTCCTCTTCTTCTTTTCTCTTGCATATAATCAGCCCTCCTTGACCTCTCTTATAAATCATATCCTTCCTGTGCAGCCATCTCCTCAATATAATCAGGAGTGAAGTATAGTTTCAGCAGCTCTTTTCCAATCTCTTCTTTAAACAGAGAGCGACAATGCTTTGCCTTGGGATCTTTAAAATGGATAAAAGCATCATTGCGGCATCCGGCTACACAAACAGGAGCAAATTTACAATCAACACATTCTTTAATTACATCAAAACCAACCATTTCAATATAAAAATCTTTCATCTTTTCTTCATAAATAGATCCTGTTTTAAAACCTGCACGTCGAACAAAACTCCAACAATTATACAGGTCTCCAATCGGATCAATCAAGAATGCTGCTTTTTTCAAGGTCATACACGGACCTCCCAGACTACGTTCTACAACCCGTAATCCGCGAGCCTTTGTCTCTTTAGCCAGATACACTTCCACCTTGCCACTTTTAGTCAGATCAATCAAAGAACCATTAGCTTCATCACTGGATTCATGTGCTGGGGTAAGATAGCCAAAGCTTATTCGCAGCTGTTTTTTATCAATATCCAAATCAGCCAAATAATCCAACAGTTCCGGAATTCTTTGATAATTGTCCTCGCTGCAGTTAATTCGTAATGATAACTCCATCTCTGGAATCTCCTGCAAAGTTTTAACCATGTTAGCAATAATAATATCAAAAGAACCAGCACCACCATTAAATGGCCTCATTTGATCGTGAACTTCTTTTACACCATCAATAGTGACCTGAATACTTTTTAAACCCAGAGAACGCCATTTTTTAACTTTTTCCGGTTTCAACAGCACACCATTTGTGACAATCCCAAAACTAAATCCAATCCCCTTTTCTTCTGCTAAAGCATGAAACTTCTCTGCAAAATAATCAATCGGCTGGGTGTTTAGCAATGGTTCTCCTCCGAGAAAGGAGATGCTCAGATTCTTTGAATTAAATTTATCCAGCTTATCAATAATCCAATTATATGTATCTTCTTGAAGTTTCTCGTCCAGATCTGGAGTTAAATCAATTCCCTTTTCATAACAATACGGGCAGTTCAGATTGCAGCGGTATGTGGTCAAAATCGTCAGCATTAAAGTCTGAGTATCATGTCTCTGGGAATTAAGCCAATAATACAAAAAATCTGTTTCATTGCGCCGATCAGGACACAACATTTGCATCTCCATTAACTGTTCTACCAGGTCACGACCTTCTTCCGTAATCTCAGCTAATTCTGTAACCCCATCAAGAGATTGAGCGTAATCCAATAACTCTTGATTAAAAACTACTGTCGCTTTAGTCAGAGTGTTAAAGCAAAAATAGTGTCCTTTTTGAGGATAATCATCAATTACGACATTAAATCTTGAGAATTTCATATGTATTCCCACCTACCTTATTTTAATAGCAGGAAGAATTCAGCCTGAAATCAGACCGAATTCTTTCCTGCAAACTCTACTCTTTCATGTTACAGATTACAGAGATAATTGACATCTTGTCTGGCACTCAGGCTCGTTAGTACTGCAAGCTGCTACGTTATTAGCACTATTTCTTAAAACTAATAATTTCATCTACTCCACCTCCTTTTAGGTAGACAAAATTTTGTTTAGCCTAATACGCATCTTACTTGACATTCAGGTTCATTTATGTTGCATGCTGTGCACGCCTTGGCTCCATTTCTCAACACTAAAAGTTTCATAAATGTACCTCCTTTCAAAATTTTCCCATAAGATTACAGACCTAATTCACATTCAGTCTGGCAACCACCAGCGTTAGTACCGCAATCAGTTACTTGATTTACGTTATTTCTCAAAACTAATAATTTCATGGATGTCACCTCCTTTCACTGTGATCCAAACTGGAATTAGAGACCCAGTTCACATCTGGTTTGACATTCAGCTTCATTAGTACCGCATTGTGCAAAACCATTACCTTTAGCTCTCAAAACTAACATTTTCATCTTTTTCACCTCCTTTCTATACAAACAACTTTCTTCTGTGAGTTGAGATTCTACAGACTCAAAACACACTCAACACCACAATCTGGCTTGTTCACATTACACTCGCCTACTGCATTACTGTTACTGCGTAATACTAATAATTTCATGTTTCTCACCTCCTTTCTACGACAATTAGAACTCTGTCCATTTTGTTGCTCGACTAATAATAAATAAGGAGATCACCGAGAAAATACCCAGAGCCAGAACATCCAACCACACTTCTTGATTCACAATACCGCGAATAATCTGTGCAACTGCATCTGAGGCATAAGTTGTCGGCATTAATCGCACAAAATATCGATAAAAATGAGGTAAAGCATAAACAGAGTAATATACTGGAGTACCAAACATTAGAAAGAAGGAAGCACCTTGTGCCAGAGCAGTCGCCTTCCCGGGATGACGACTTTTCATTCCGATAAACATCCCAATTCCACAGAGAGCCAGAATCATCTCAACAAAAACAAGAATTAGTAATGGACTAAAGTGGTATGTGACATTATAAAAAATTGCCCCTGCAGTCAATACAGCTAAAATTCCAGGAATGGTGAGAATTAAGTGATTTAACAGCAGACCATACATCAAAGATATACGACTAATAGGGAGAACAAAATAATATTCCGCCCCACCATACCATTTAATCTGGGCAATTCGCCCACCCAGAGCACTTACACAAGTCTGTAAAACAGAAACCAGAACATTACCGATAATAAACCGCATTCGTACATCCAGAGGTAAATTAGGTTGAGCTATACTCATGAAAATGACGATCCCCACAGGTAAAAGAATTGATAAAATCGCTGCAAAAACTCCACTCAAACGAATTTCTTTCAAATTAATCACGGTCAACATCAAAACATCTTTGATAAACTTTACAAAGCTTTTAGAATCTTCACCATGTCGTGCCACTTCTACATAAGTATCAAAGTTCTTAGACAATTTTCTCACCAACTTTCTTAATATACACATCCTCTAAACTGGTCATCCCGATTCTGAAATCATCAATAATGTCAAAAGATGCTATAGAGTGAATCTCTTTTAATTTATCGATAAAGTTATCTCTCATTAATAAAACAACGAAATGACGTTCATCCAATTGGATAAACTCACCAACCGTTTCCAGAGCACTAGACATAGCCTCGTCACACTTATATTCAGGCTTTAAGTAAATTTCAATGCGTAAACGATTGTCAACTTCCTGTTTTAACTCACCAGGTCGACCTGTAGTGATAATTTTACCTGAATTCAAAATGGCCAATCTCTCTAAAAGCATCTCTGCTTCCAACACATTATGGGTCACCAGAATTATTGTTGTTCCCCAATGCTGATTAATTCGATGGATATATTCCCAAATCTTTTTGCGACGTCCAGGGTCCAAACCCCGGGTAGGTTCATCCAAAATCAATATTTCTGGTGCAGAAGCTACTGAGATAGCAAAATTAACCATCTGCAGCAAACCTCCCGAGAGTTGACTCAATAATTTCTTCCTATGTTCTATCAAATCCAATTCCTCTAATAGTAATTTAGCATTTGCTTTGGCCTGTTTTCTGGACTGTCCTTTTAAACGACAGGTATAATAAATCGCTTCTTCAATTTTCAAATGATAAAGAGCACGCAAACTTCCTTGAGTCATATAACCCAATGAATTTTTCAAATTCCTGTCCTGATTTTTGGTCTCTTTTCCGTTGATCTTAATCTCTCCTGATGTTCTGGGAATTGTTCCCATGATTTGACGAATAAGAGTACTTTTTCCTGCTCCATTAGAACCTAGGATTCCAAATATTTCACCAGAATTAACAGTAAGATTAATATCATCATTTGCGACAACTTCCTGATTTCTAGTTCGATACACTTTAGTCAAATTTTCTATCCATAATACAGGGGTCGACATTTTTCCTGTTCCTCCTTTTTTATAATATATGGGATTTAAACCTCCACTTTAGTGTATTAATAGTACTACTACATTTATATGGAATTTCCTCCTTGATATAGTTAGTTTTTTTACTTTTTATGTAACCATTTTTATTAACTTTAAATTAACCCTTTAATTTCTTCCTCCTATACTAATTATCCTTACGAATTATCGGTTTTAAACGAATTAATTGTGATCAATTTTATAAAACAGCGATAATACACCTAAAATTTTTTTGAACAAAATCTTTGACAAAATGAAATTTTCATAAAAAAAATACCAGATTTTAAGAAAATTTTTTTAAATTTCCACAGCACAAAATAAAAAAACTCTACAATGAATTGTAGAGTTTTTTTTAGTATATGGAATATATCTTAAATTCACATGTAATATCTAAACTATCCGAGATAAGTATCCAAACAGTGTTATAAATTACGAAAAATCAAGATTAAGAAGGTTAACTACTTTACTATTTTTTTTATATCCCTATTAAATTATTTACTTCTAATAAATTTGAACTCAATCAATACAATTTACTAAAAAACAGAATGGGTTTTATTGGTTTACAAATATTAATGAAATTTTTACATCGTCATAATAGATTTAACTTTTTCCCTCAACCATAGCCCATGTAATTCTTCATCAGTTTTTAGATTCCAGATCGATTTAGCTAAGTCTAGATCTTTTAACTTATATTTTTCCGAAAAATAACCATAATCCATAAATGATAATTTATTGCTCATTTAGTTTCACCTACCCTATTTAATCTAATAATTTAGTTTGTGATAAAGATATTTTTCTAAACATAAAACCGTATCCAAAGTTAATATTTAATTATTTCTTTTTTATCTAAATAATTATTATTCACCCTAATAATTCATACAAACATACAACTAATAAGCAAATATAAAATAAAAAAACCGTAAGACAAAATTGTCTAACGGTCTATAAACACTCTGAATCTTTCAGAAAGTCCTTATAATTTTTGCACGATATAATCGATATAACACTCATGATACTGTTTATCCTTATAATGCTCATCAACAATACGTTTCTCCTTTCGGAGAATCATGAAGTTTGTAAAATAGTTATCAGCTTCGTCATCTTCATAATAACTATGAATCGTTTCATAGTCTTCTTCCTGCTGCCAAAATTCACCTTTTGCCAATTTCTTACCTTCCCCATACCCTCCATCTTCGACTGAAAGAAAATTTACAAAGCATAGTCCGCTCTGTGGCAGCACCCGTTCAATCTCTTTCAAAGATTGGGCACTCTCTTCTTTACTCATATGAAAAATGGTGTTAAATAAATAGATAAAACTAATGGACCCATCTGCAAAAGGCAAATGTCTCATATCTCCGGAAACAATATTTAGATCTATACCATTTTTTCGACCAAATTTGCGGGCTGCCTCTGCCTGTGAATCCGAAAACTCAACGCCCAATGTTTGGTAACCATGTTGATGAAAAAGCGTCAATGGTGGATTCTTTCCACCAGCACCACAATCTAAAACTACTTTCGGTAATGGGCTCGCATTACATTGCCTTAAGAAATTATATAGCGATGCCGGTCCTACATAATTCATTTAAAAATCCCCCCTAACTAAATATAAACTCTTATCTACAATTACGATCGCATATGTTTTCTTTTTGCTATGGTTATTGATCAATTTAAATTTAACTGTTTAAGCTCTTACAATCCGTTATAGACAAATCCATATTCATAAGTTGATGTCCTGACTGCTGATGTTGGTCATAATGTCTCGACTACATGATTACAGTATACGGTATAAACATATAGAAAGGAGAATGTAAATGAACGATAACCATTCCAACGAGTGTACTTATAAAATAACTTACCATACCCTCCGGTGCGTGTAAACAAACCAAATCCCATATATGCCTGCGAAATACTCAGCAATATGGCTGAGGTTGTCTCTGAGATGAGCGATGTCACTAGGTATTTCTCTATCGCTATTGTAACGGGAGCATCATATCCCTTAATTTCAACATGCTTTCATAATATCAGTATCGTTGAAATGCATCACCTCAATATATTCACCAGACTTGCACGGTTGCCCGGAGCAGATTCACGCCTTTGGAGTGGTCAGACATACAAACACTGGTGATCACCATCGTTTATCAGTTACCCACGAGAGTTACATGCACTGATAACAGAATCAATCAAAACAGAGGAAACAGCCATCAACAAGTATTCCAGACAGGCAAATACCATCTGCGATCTAAATGTTGTGGCGATATTAAATCGCATCATACTAGAGGAGGAATGTCACCTCCAAATATTCAAAACAATGTATGGTTCTTAGTTCATTTAGGCTTAAAAGCGATAAAAATTAACCTATCCTATTTACTCTCTAGATATTCAAATCTTTTGAACTATGTTATGCTATTATTACAAGAGAAAATGTCATTTGATCAGGTCCAACAGATGCCCATAGCCTTCCTGCACCATCTCTTCTCTAGGAATGAACCTTAAAGATGCACTGTTAATGCAGTACCTCAATCCTCCCGTTTTCTTGGGACCGTCGTTAAACAGATGACCCAAATGAGCGTTCCCCGCACGACTTCGAACTTCTGTCCTATGCATTCCATGAGAAGCATCCTGTTTTTCGTAAATCACATCTTGATCAATCGGTTTTGAAAAACTTGGCCAACCGCAGCCAGATTCAAATTTGTCACTCGAGACAAAGAGTGGTTCACCCGTTGTCACATCCACATAAATTCCAGGTTGAAAGGTGTTCCAGAATTCATTCTGAAAAGGAGGTTCGGTGGCACTGTTCTGTGTCACTTCATACTGCACCGCAGTTAGCGTTTTGCGCAGTGTATCGGTGTCCGGTAGCCTGTAAACTGTAGGGTCTGCATTTGACTTTGCCGCCTGTTCAAACTTGGCCTTTGAAATATGACAATACCCGTTGGGATGTTTATCCAGATACTTTTGATGATATTCCTCCGCAGGACTGAAATTGCGTAGCGGTGCTACCTCGATAGCAATAGGCTTATCGTATCGTTCTTGCAGCTGTGCAATAGAGTGCTTAATAACCTGCAGATCCTCATCATTGACATAGTAGATACCGGTTCGATACTGCGTACCGTGATCACCGCCCTGCCGGTTGACGGAGACAGGATTAATCGATCCATAGTATAGCTCAAGCAAAAATGCCAGGGAAATTATCCCGGAATCATAGACAACACGTACCGTTTCAGCATGCCCCGTATTTCGATGACACACCTCCTCATAAGTAGGGTTTTCCGTCTCTCCGTTCGCATAGCCGACCTGTGTAGACAAAACACCCCGAATTGATGAAAAATATTTCTCAGTTCCCCAAAAGCAACCACCTGCAAAATAAATTTCTGGCATAGCGCACCTCTTTTCATTATTTATTAATACAACACCATTACCATTAACATCTACTAATTCAAATACCATTTTTCAATATAGTTTTTCCGCCGGAATCACTTATTATTCTAACGATTCAGTATTACATTGGAGGAGACTGTTAAATAAATCCATTGAATTAATCCTCTGCGAAAAAGTCAAAACAGCTATCGAGTAATCCGCATACTACAGCAATATGTAATTTAAGGTTACATTTCTCTTATTATTGCTAATTTCATTTGTCTCATTAAAAATCACTCATTTCTTAAATTCATGTTTTCTGAAGAGCATCATTCTGCAAAAAACATAATTTCCTGGATAATAAAAAACCACTCCTTAAGGTGGTTCGTTCTTCTCCAAAATTTAAAAAGTAGGCTATCCTAAGTTGTCATGTTGAAAATCACGTTCCCTTGACTGATGTCTTATCCAACTAAGATTAAGAATTGTCGACATTATAGCTATTGCAGCACCTCCACTTTCAACTTTTTCCATTTACTTTTTAATATATCTATCTTTAAAAATTGATAAACGAGACATAAAGTAGTATTCACCTGCATTTTACCATATAAATACAAAAAAGCAGACCGCATCTGCAGTCGACTTTTTTCAACAAAAAATTATGGCGGAGTCGACGGGAATTGAACCCGCGATCTTCGGCGTGACAGGCCGACA
>JAENYK010000001.1 GCA_016841825.1 Halothermothrix sp.
ACTACGAGTGCTAAACCTTTTGTAGCATAATCTCCAATCTTAGGGGTTCAAACCGGTCCATAAACCTTTATTAACAGATTCTTGCATAGCATTAGATATCTGTGATATGGCTGCTTTATTAGTTAAATCACATATAGCCATTTTTTTGCCCTCTATTGTTAAATCATATATCCTTCCACCATTTGCAAAAGCACCTATTACTGAAGCCAAACCAAAAGGAGTAACCTTAATCAAATTACCATGCGTACAAATATTAATTAACTCTAATGTTGTCAAGATATCTGGGATATCCGAATGATACATCGACGATGATCCATAAAACTTTTCTAAATAACTCAACACGTTATCTTTTTGCAATAGTAACGCAACTTCACTAAAAAAACATTACTTGAAAATATTATTGCTTCTTTATAATTAATCCATCCAAACCCTCCAGGTTTCCATTCTTTTATATAATCTCCTGGTAACAGATTACCCTTTTTTCCAGTTATATCTCTCAAGGGTTGATAATCATTATTACTAAGTAAATGTATATCCCCAGACTTAATTTTTGTCTCCAGATTTATTACTTTTTTATCTAGGGCAGCATAAGTCAATACAATTTTTATAGTAGAAAATGGACATATAAATTTATCCCGAGTTCGACAGTGATAGGTATAAAAACAGGCTTTTTTGAATCTAAAATCCCGTAATATCAACATTTCATTTCGTTCGGAAGGGAGGACGAATTAGATATCACTGTGTTAGAACGTTTGGTAGATAGCATCTCTCGTTATTTGAATCCTGGTCAGGCCCAATTCTCCAAACCAGCCATAGCACAAGCTGCTGAATTTACTTTTTTGGCTGCTAAACGTCTAGGTGGTGTCTGGGCTCTTGACCAACTCTGGCGCAAATTTGGCTTTGATTCTATCATTGCTAAATTGCTAAAAGGTCGTAACTTTGAAATGGACATTGAACGTCTTCTTTTTGCCATGGTTGCTAATCGTGCCTTAGATCCTTCCAGCAAGTTAGCTATTGAGCACTGGGTTGAGGAAGATGTTTATATCCCCAATCTGGAGACAGCATCGGTTCATAACCTGTACCGTTCCATGGATTTCTTACTGGATGTTAAAGATGAGTTGGAAGAACAGGTCTTCTATTCAGTTGCCAACCTTTTGAATCTTGAGGTTGACCTTCTTTACTTTGACACTACCTCCAGCTATTTTGAAGTACAGCCTTCTGAGGTAGATGAAGATGATGATTTTAGAAAAATCGGGTATTCTAAGGATAAAAGACCTGATCTAGTACAGATGGTTATTGGTCTCGCTGTCACTAGAGATGGTATCCCTATTAAAAGCTGGGTGTGGCCTGGTAACACTGCTGATATGTCAGTAGTACAGGAAGTCAAAAATGATCTGGTCGGCTGGAAACTTGGCCGGGTTATTTCAGTAATGGATCGTGGCTTTACCTCAGATGATAATGCCCGATATTTACAGCGGGCAGGTGGTCATTACATACTGGGAGAAAAACTTCGTTCCAGTAAAGAAGAGGTAGTAGAAGCAATGGCACGACCTGAACGCTATCAGAAGATTAGACCTAATCTCGAAATCAAAGAGATCATCGTGGGTGATGGAGAAGCAAGGACTCGCTATATACTTGCCTACAACCCTTTAGAAGCTAAACGACAGAAAGAACAAAGAAATTCTATTATTGCAGAGATCGAATCACGTTTAGAAAGAATAAAACAAATGCCTGAAAAGGATCATACAAAAGCAATGTGTGCTCTGAGATCACATAAAACGTACGGTCGGTATATTAAACAGCTCACTGGAGGTCAACTGAAACTTAACAAGAGTAAAATTGCTGAGGACAAAAAGTATGATGGCAAATACCTTATCAGGACTTCAGATGACACCCTCTCTGCTGAGGATGTAGCACTGGGCTATAAGCAACTAGTTGATGTTGAAGATGCGTTTAGAACATTGAAAACGGAACTTAACTTAAGACCTGTGTACCACCGTCTTGAAGACCGAATCAGAGCCCATGTTCTCCTATCATGGTTGGCCTTACTACTTGTACGGATTGCAGAAACCTCTACTGAAATGACATGGAGAAACCTGCGACATGAGCTGGACAAAATTCAGGTTGGAAAATTTTCTTGCAATTCTGGTGAAGTATATCAATGTACAGAACTGACCAATGAACAGTTAAAAATTCTTAGAGCAATGGGGGTTGAGAGACCTCCAAGATACTTAAAAATTAATCCGAAAGCATAGTTACACACCTAAAAAATTACTGAATCCTGGAACTCGCCATTTGATACGGGTTCCAAGGATTTTTGTTTACCTATGACTGTCGAACTCGGGTTTATCTTTCGCAATATTTCTATTAACAATACCGTATATTACTCCATTCTGAGGGTTAAATACAATCATAGTTCCTTCTCTATCACCAAAACATTCTTCTGCTATGTTTTGGTATAAAAATGAGTTATTATCCGTATCGTTTGTATCTGTAGTAATTATAAAAACCATAGTAACAATAATTAGCAAAATTCGCAGCTTACTTTTCATTTTAATCCTCCTTTAACTTCAAAGTTAAAAGAATTCATAAAGAAACCTTTGAGACCTATGGAATGCGTAGAATGACAGGCAAGTAAAACAAAAAGTGGTATAAAATGTGGTAAGAATAAAGTGACCAGGTTGATGCGAGAAAATGGTATTAGTGACCGCTTTAAAAAAAATATAAAGCTACTACTAATTCAAATCACAGTTACCCGATTGCTCCAAATCTATTGAATCAGGACTTTACATCTGATACACCTAATAAAAAATGGGTTGGAGATATTACCTATAGCAACAGATGAAGGCTGGTTATACCTGGCTGGTATTGAAGACTTATTTCATCGCAAAATAGTTGGTTGGTTTTTTAGCAATAGAATTACAAAAGAATTGACATTATCAGCGTTAAGACAGGCTATTGGTAAAGAACAACTGGATCAGGGTTTAATATTCCATTCAGATAGGGGATTACAATACGCTGCTTATGATTATTAAGATGAATTACGTAAGATTAGTATCTAGCAAAGTATGAGTCGTAAAGATAATTGCTATGATAATGCCTGAATGGAATCATTCTTCTCTACCTTGAAAAATGATATAATATATGGTAGAAAGTTCAAAACGCATGAAGGTGCTGAACAACTAATAGTTGAGTATATTTAGACATTTTATAACTGCAGAAGACTTCATTCTTCATTAGGAAACATGTCCCCAATTGAATATGAACAAAAATACAATGAGCAGAAAAAGGTAATATAATTTTAATAAAATAGAAAGTATTTGAAATTTTAAACAAGTTTTAGTAAAGAGTTCTTTTATATGTCTGATTTAACCGGAACACCCAAACCAAATACTTACATAATTTACCTTATAAATCCATTTTTCTTTTTGTAATCTAATTTACATTTCTCTAGTTGCTGGGTGTGTAATTATTTTTTCAGTAATTTTCTATGCTCATATTGGTATCTAGTATACAAAATATACATTTTCAACTTAGGTTCCTAAATTTTAATAAAAATTTCCAATACTCTTATTTTGGTAAAGTAACTCTCGAGAAGAATACCCCTAATCATCTAAAATATGAAGATTATGCAACAAAAGATTTTGCTTCTCAGGATTGTTCATGATTGTTTTATAATGCTGCTCTGGAGCCACGACATTTATGCTACCATGACATCTTTTTCCAAGATAGAATCAAAATTTCAATCACTTTATTCAGGGTGTAGTTAAAATGCATCTATAAACATTATACAACTCTATTGTATATATGTCAATAGGCTATTACATATTTTTTTATTTCAGTATAATAATGATAGAAGCATATTTTAAAAGGAGAGAAAAATCAAATGATAGAGAAACCATATTTGAAAGGAAGATATTAGCAAGGAGAATTATCGAGTTTAAAGATAAACATAATCTTTACTATCAGGAGCTAGGTGAAGCTATTGGCGTGGATAAAAGCTATCTTAATCGTGTTGTTAAGATGGTTTCCTACATGTCTGTGCAAGTATTGATTCGATTGGCAAAACATATGGAGATCATACTATTTGTCCAAATTGATTAGGGGCTATATAGCAACCAATATATTAGCCAAAAAGAAAATAGAAAATATTATAGCAAAACATAAAGTTTTATGAAAAACACTATATAATCCGACAAAAAGTATTAAAAGATTACAACTAAAAATAATTAGTAAAGCTAAAAGAGATACCTATTTTTTGCAGAAATAATAAACTTAATAGCTCAAAACCATACCTATCTGTTTTTTTAACATTGTGACCTACCAGTCATTTTCGATAATAATACTTTCTAAAAAGAAGCATAATTCCTACACAATGTTCAGAATTATGCTTCTTTTTATTAGCGATTAAGTTTTTCAGTGGCCTCTAGCAAAGGAGTCTTTTTTTCCTTTATAATCTATTCCAATTATCTTAAATCTATTCTGATTATCCATCAGTATCAGGGTCAGGCCACGGTCCACAAGTTAATACGATACCTCCTTTGTCTGTTACAGGTTCAATATACGAATCAGCTAAAATAGAGATATTAGTAAGAATCAGAGATAATACTAATCCAAAAATAACTAACCACTTTCTCATAACAATTCCCCCCTCACTTTAGTTTATTCAAAAAATGGAGTGCCTTTTAATTTATTTTTTAGACCCTCACTCATTGCACTCAAACAATCAATTTTATATTCACTAATTACCTCATTAATTTTTATCAATGTATCAAATGAATTTGAATAAGCTTCGGCATCTCTAAAAAATTCAAAAGCTAAATATAAAGTATCTAATGCCCGGAAATACTGTTCCTCACGTAGTTCATATAAAGCTTTTGTGTACATAGATTTTGCCATTTCAAATTTATTTCCATTTTTGTTACTAATGACTTCGGCTTTTTCTAAATAATCAATTGCATCTACAGACAACTCTTCTTTATCGAAGTTAAGATATAAGGCAGCTAAATTATTATAGATTTTTGGTAAATCAGCTTCTTGGCAATAATCCAAAGCACGCTTTTGCATTCCAATAGCTTTGTCGTATTCTCCAATAAATGAAAAATATGTACTATAGTTATTAAAATATCGTTGTCTCTTTTTATCATCTATATTATCAAAGTTATCACGAATAAGCTTAAGATATTTTTTAGCTTCTTGTAAAGCACTATCATCTTTTTTAATGGTCGTTATTAACAAATTAACCCAAGCAATATTATTATAAGCTTCAATTAACAACAAAATCTCATCGGTTTCATTCAATAAATCTTTGAAAATTATTAAAGCTTTTTTAAATTCACCCAAATAACCTAAAGCAACTCCCTTATATTTTTTTAGTCTAAATGCGTTTTCTCCAGTATTATATTTTAATGCATCATCTATACTATCCAATAAAGCACCAAATTGATTAAAATTGACTAATCCTTTACACTTCAAAAAAGTTGAATTAGCTAACATTTCTTTATCATTAGCGGAAGCTTCTATTGCTACACCAATCTTCAACATAAAACCTAACAAATCCTTCTTCTCCAACATAATTTTTGCTTCTTCGTAATATTTTGCTGGAGATAGCACCAACCCAGATTCTACCATTTTCTTTCCCCCTAACTTTTATATGTAATTTCTTATCCTAAAAACTTTAACACAAACCTCACTTTCCATAATAATTATATCATCCATGGTAAAATTATTCAATAAAAAAATAATAATTTTTACATATTTGCTCAATATTTCTGATTATAGATATTTTATAAATTTGATTTTTCCGTATAATTTCTTTAACCATTTTTACTGTCCACTCCCAGGAAAAAACAAATAATAGGGGTTATTAGTAAAAAATAATTATTACGCATTGATGCAAGAATATCAATAGAATTACAACCGAAAACATTTATTTCTTCTTGTGATTTTATATATTTAACATATTGCTAAAGTATATTATAAATACTCATAATCTATACTGCCCCCTACAGGGAATACAGATAGTAGGATTCTTTTGACGGATTTCCCTCTCCCTGAATTCATAAAAGTTTTACTGTCCACCCTTAGAGAGAAAAACGTCAACTATTTTAACACTCCCCCTTAATTTAAAATATTCAGAGTGGATAGCATATATTACTTTTCTCTCCCATAATCCTGGAGAAACAATATGTCTCTAATTAACTAAAGCCAGACGCTGTCTCTCAATGGTTTTTAAAACCATTGAGGACAGCCCCAACATTAGTTATTACCTATTTATCTCACCCCGCAAAATCCTATTAACCCTTATAATCGTCTCATTTACCAATGGAGTTTCCATCATCGTGAAATGATCCCCCGGCGTGTTCAACAGATAGACCTGACCTAATGTTAACGGACTCCAGAGCTCTTTTGTGATCCTACGGTCAGGATTATCATCTGCTTTCACGAGATAAATATCTGATTTGATGAAGTTAGCTGGTTGATATTTGCTCATAATCTGCAAGATATTCTCTTCCACCCGTTTCTGCCTGATAGCTACCTGGTCAGTTAAATTCTCCGATATATCCTCTGTCTGGGCTGCACTCTCCTGTTCAGCCTGTGTACTACTAAAGAGATTACTAATTGATCTGAGAACAGTAGCCAAATTCTTCTTCTGCCTATTGACCCTAAAGACTGCAGAATCTAAAAGAATAAATTTTTTCACTGGAATATTGTCTGCTTCTAACTGACGTACCATCTCATATGTTAGCAGACTTCCCGCGCAGAAAGCCAATAGAGTATATGGGCCGTCGGGTTGGACTTTGCGTATCTCCTGAATATATTCTGCTACCATCTGAATCACTGACTCAGGAAGTTTAGCATCATGCATCATTCCCTTTGCCTGAATACCGTAGATATTATACTCTTCACCCAGGTTATCTGCAAAATCTTTATACCAATGAATGGCTCCACCCAGTGGATGGATACAGAAGATATTTCGATCTGTTGTACCAGCCTTCAATGGAACGACACATTCCAGACCTTGTAGAACTATCTCTCTTCCCATACTCTCCGCAAAACTACGAATAGTAGGATTCAAGAAGAGCATTCCAATGGAATAATTGGTTGTAAACTCCTGATTGATCAGCTTCAAAGTACTAATCAATTTCAACGAATGACCTCCCAGATCAAAGAAGTTATCAGTCACACTGATACTATCTATTCCCAATACCTGTCTCCAGATCTGAACTAATCTTTCTTCAACCTCGGTAGCGGGGGCAACATATTCCCGTCCTGTGTTAATCGAACCTTCCGGTTGTGGTAACCTTTTTCGATCTATCTTACCATTAGTATTCAATGGCATCTTCTCTAATTGCACAAAGTAAGAGGGGATCATATAGTCAGGCATATTTTTGGCCAAATATTCCCGTAATCCAGCTACACCCAATTCCCGATCAGCGACATAATATGCGCAGAGATACTTACTGCCAGGACTGTCTTCAATGTCTACGACCACAGCCTCTTTGACTTCTCCATGATTTGACAGTTGATTTTCTATCTCACCTGGTTCAATTCTGAAACCTCTAATCTTAACCTGATGATCAATTCTACCCAGGAACTCAATATTGCCATCTGCTAACCATCTCACCAGATCACCTGATCGATACATCCGATTTCTTTCTTCCAACGGATTGACCACAAATTTCTCAGCAGTCAGTTCAGGACGATTTAAATAACCCCGGGCCAGTCCATCTCCCGCAATACACAACTCACCAGCCACTCCTATAGGCTGAAGTCGATTAAATTTATCAAAGATATATACCCGTGTATTGGAGACAGGTTTACCTATGGGGATGGTCTCGGCGAACTCCCGTTGTATCTCATAATAAGTTGTAAAAGTTGTACTCTCGGTTGGCCCATAACCATTGATCACCCGGAGATCCTTGCATCTACTTCTCAGCAGATTGATATGTTTAGGCGACAATGCATCTCCACCAACAAATAAGGTCTCCAAGTCTGTAAAGGTATCCGGATTCTCTTCCAACATCTGATTAAAGAAAGGGGCTGTCATCCAGATTTTGGTTATCCGATTCTCTTTTAAAGTCTTCTCCAATTCCACAGCCGAGAGTAGAATCTCTTTATCTACCAGATAAAGGGCTGCTCCATTTAAGAGTGAACCCCAGATCTCAAAAGTTGAAGCGTCAAAGGCCAGTGAACCTGTCTGCAATATTCGATCAGTCTCTGAAATGATCAACATATTAGAACCAGAAATCAATCGATTGACATTAAGATGTTTGATCATTACACCCTTGGGAGTTCCAGTGGAACCTGAAGTGTACATAATATAGATTAGATCTTCAGGCGAATTGACATTTTCCAGATCACTCTGGTCAGACTGATAATTTTCTTCTGCTTCCAGGTAAATAAATTCATCAGTAGTAAATTGATCACCTAACCCTTTACGGGTGAGCAATAATCTCGTTCCAGAATCCCTCAGCATAAACTGAACCCTATCTTCAGGATAATCGGGGTTAATCGGCAGATATGCACCACCAGCTTTGATAATCGCCAAAACACCTGTTAGCATCTCTATTGAATGTTCGATCATAATCCCAACTGGTTCATCTGGTTTAACTCCTTTTACACGTAATGTTCTCGCCAGTCGATTAGCCTTTTGATTCAACTCCAGATAGGTAAATTTTTGCTGATTATAAACGACAGCAATATTGTCTGGAGTACGCCTAACCTGTTCTTCGAATATCTGCTGAATACTCTTCTCCTGTGGGTAGGAACAGGTTGTAGCATTAAATTCCCGCATAATCTGTTCTCTTTCACTGGCAGAGATCATCTCAATCCTGGATAGTTTCATTTGATAATTATCGACAACTTCTTGTAAGATATTTAGATAATGACCCGCCATCCTCTCTATCGTCTCTGGTTTAAATAATTGGGTACTGTATTCAAAGGCCAACAAAATTCGATTATCTGTGTCAGATTGAATAACCTCTAAAGCATTTAATGTTAGATCAAATTTGGCAGTTCGATTTGCAAATTTAACCTGTTTTAGATTCAATTCATGCACAGAACTATCATCAATTTCTCTACTCTGTAAAGTAAAGACAATATCAAAGAGAGGATTGCGCGCTGGATTACGTTCAAGATCAAGTTTTTCGACCAATGTTTCAAACTGATAATCCTGATGCTCAAAAGCCTGAAGCGCATTTTCTTTAACCTCCTGAATGAATTCCTGATAGGTTTTAGCTCCGATTGGAAAGTTCCGCATAGCCAGAGTATTGACAAACATACCGATGATATTCACCAGGTCAGCATGGGATCTTCCGGCAATTGGTGAGCCGATAATGATATCTTCCTGACCTGAATATCTGGCAAGAAGAATGTTCAGTCCCGACAGAAGAATCATATACAGAGTAACCCCTTGCTCTCTAGCCAATAGATAGATCTTTTTCACAATTCGGGAGTCAATCTCTACACCCCAACGATCTCCAGAAAAGTTCCTTACTCCAGGGCATGGAAAATCTGTGGGTAGATTGAGCACCGGAATCTCATCCGCAAAAATCCTTAGCCAGAACTCCTCCAGTTGCTTATGTCTCCCTGACGCAAAGAGTTGATTTTGCCAGAATGCAAAATCTTTATACTGTAAATGAAGGGTTGGCAGTTGTTGACCTCGATAAAGGGCTAACAATTCTCTGGTTAAGATTTCCATAGAAATACCATCAGAAATAATATGATGCATATCAAAAATTAAAATATTTCCTGTACCCTGTTTCAGAACTCCTACCCTAAACAATGGGGCTCTGGATAGATCAAACGGTTTAATAAACTCCTGAATAAGTTGTTCCAGTTCTCCTATCTCTAACTCGCCTGTTTCCAATCCCCTGACCTGTTTTTCAGGTGACAGCTCTCTGGACTGCAGCTCGCGTCTAAACTCTTCGGCGAAAAGAATCGTCAATTTGAATTGCACATTTTGATGAATTATCTGCACTGGTTCATTATTTTCAAAATGAAAGGATGTTCTCAAAGATTCATGACGCTCAATTAATTCTTTAAAAGCTTTCTCCAGCTTAAATAGATCCAGATTACCCTCTACTCTCAAAACCTGGGGAATATTATATGCCGTCCTGATCTCTTCTAATTGATTAAGTACAAAAAGACGTTTCTGAGCAGAAGATAGAGCATAAACCTGTTTATTACTGCTATCTCCTGTCACTAAACAAGGTTTGATCTCAAAGAAAGAGCCATCCTGCCGGGAGGCTTTAATATATCCTGCCAACTCCCGGATAGTCGGTTTATAAAACACTTCCCTTAACGGTAAGTTCACTTTCAGATGTTTATAGACCTGGGCTATCATATATGTAGCCTTTAATGAATGACCTCCAAGTTCAAAAAAGTTATCCAGAACTCCGATCTGCTCTCTACCAAGATTTGCTTTCCAGATCTCCAATAATTTCTCTTCAATCTCATCCTCCGGAGGAAGATATTCCTTCTCTCCCAATACACTCTCTTCGGGCTCAACTAAACCCCGACGGTCTATCTTACCATTGGCTGTTAATGGCATCTCCTCAATGAAAACGAATCGGGAAGGAACCATATACTCAGGCAGAACATTCTTCAGATATTGACGCAATTCACCAACTTCCTCTTCCCCTGTACTCACCAGATAGGCCAGCAAATACTTATCGCCCGATTCATCCACAGCATCAATAACCACACTCTGAGATATTTGAGGATGTTCCAACAGAAGTGCTTCAATCTCACCTGTCTCAATTCTATAACCCCGAATTTTGACCTGATGATCAATCCGTCCAATAAACTGCAGATCATTAGTGGTCGTCCGTCTGACCAGATCTCCGGTTCGATACATCTTACTCCCCGGAACAAAAGGATCGGGGATGAAACGGTCTGCCGTTAACTCAGGCTGTCGATAATAGCCTCTGGCCAGTCCATCGCCTGTAATATATAACTCACCTATCACCTTCCGGGGTACCAGATGCAGACCACTGTCCAGGACATAGGTTCCGGTATTGGCAATCGGTTCTCCGATGGTTACTTCTTCTGCTGTCGTCAACTCTTTAATCGTTGACCAGACTGTAGTCTCCGTTGGCCCATACATATTATAGATCCTGGCAGAAGTCACTCTACGCAGTTCCTTAAGCAGATCTTCCGGGAAGGGTTCTCCCCCAATTAAAATCACCTGCAGATCACTTAAACCACTATCCTTTCCGGAACTGAGTAATAACTTCATTCTGGAAGGGGTCATCTGTACTAACTGAATACTATGCTTTAATAAAGCATTATTTAACTGTTCAGGATCAAGCTGTTCCTCCGGAGTAGCCAGAACTACCCATAAACCCCGGGATAAGGTCAGGAGAGTCTCCAGGACAAATATATCGAAGGAAAAACTGGTTACAGAGAAAAATCTTTTTCCGGCAGTAAAGTCTATCCGTTCCGTTACCCCTATTATCAGATTATGTACTGCCCGATGTCCGATCATTACCCCTTTGGGCTTACCTGTTGAGCCAGAAGTATAGATTACATAGGCCAGGTCATCACTCTGATTAATTCTCTCCGGATTGTCCGAATCTTCCCGATAAATTTCCCCATCAGCAAAATCAATCACCTGACCGGTAAACTCCAACCCTTTTAGTGATTGACTATTTGTCACCAGAATGGAAGCCTCACTATCTGTCAACATATATTTGATACGTTCTAACGGATATTCAAAATCCAGTGGTAGATACGCACCTCCAGCCTTCAAAACTCCCAATTGACCTACTATCAACTCAGGGGAACGTTCAGTCCAGAGACCAACTATGGTATCTCTACCGACTCCTCTTCCCCTCAGATAATGGGCCAGTCGGTTTGCCCTGGCGTTCAATTGAGTATAAGTCAGACTCTCTTCTGCAAAAGTCAGAGCAGTACTGTCCGGAGTTCGCTGCACCTGTTCTTCAAATAATTGCTGAACAGATTTGTGTTGTGGATACTCCCTCTCAGTGGCATTTAAACCAGAGATTAACTCCTCCTTCTCCAATTCAGTCAAGATCTCCAGATCTGCAAGCTTACTCTCTGGTCTCTCTATTATCTGTTCTATCAGAACCAATAAGTGATTGACAAACCCTGTCATGGTCTCTTTCGTAAACAGGTCTGTACTATATTCCAGAACACAATTTATCCCCCGGAAGGTTTCGATGGCATTTAACGTCAGGTCAAATTTGGATACTTTATTCTCAAAGGGATATGGTTTAATTGGAGAATCACCCATCTCCTCCTGTAAATTACCATGATCCTGTAAGATGAACATCACATCAAACAGGGGATTCCTGCTCAGATCCCGTTGTAGATTCAACTGATCGACCAAGGTCTCGAATTGATAGTCCTGATTATCGTATGCCGTTAAAGCCATCTCCTTAACTTCACTCAGAAATTGTTCAAAACTCTTCCCGGATGTGGGATAATTTCTCATGGCCAAGGTGTTAACAAACAGGCCAATAATATTTTGCAGGTCTGCATGGGATCTACCGGCTATCGGGGAGCCGATAACAATATCTTCCTGACCAGTGTATTTGAATAACAACACATTATATAGGGCTAGTAATAACATATACATCGTTACATCCTGTTTTTGAGCCAATTTATTCAACCTGGCAGTCAGTTCCCGATCAATATTGAATTCTATTCCCTCACCCCGATAACTGAGCATTGTGGGTCGTGAAAAATCTGTCGGTAGATTGAGAACAGGTACCTCTCCACTGAAGACTTCCAACCAGACCTGTTCCTGTTGATGAAATTCAGGAGATTCTAAGAGTTGATTCTGCCAGGCTGCAAAGTCTTTATACTGTATTCTCAATGAAGGTAATTCCCTATCACCATATAAATTCATAAATTCGCTAATTAATATCCTTTTGGATGCCCCGTCAGAGATAATGTGATGCATATCATACATCAGCAGATACCTCTCCGATGCCAATTTGACCAGACTGGCCCTGAACAGTGGTGCTCTGCTTAAGTCAAAAGGTCTGATAAACTCACTGACCTGTTGTTTAATTATCTCCTCGTCGGTTCCATCTAAAATGTCAATCTCAGCATAATCCATTGAGAATTCCAGACTATCTTCAATCTTCTGCACTGGCTGACCGTTTATGAAATCAAAAGAGGTTCTCAGAGAATCGTGTCTCTGGATTAGTGTTTTGAAAGCTTGCTCAACCCGCTTCCAGTCTATCTCCTCTTCAATGATCAGCACTCCCGGCATGTTATAACCGGTATTATTCTCTGAGATCTGATCGAGAATCAAAAGTCGTTTTTGTGCAGAGGAGACCGGATAGTATTCTTGAGCTTCTACCAGTGGAATATCAACATACTCCCCAAAAGAGCCATCCTGCCGGGAGGCTTTAATATATCCTGCCAACTCCCGGATAGTCGGTTTATAAAACACTTCCCTTAACGGTAAGTTCACTTTCAGATGTTTATAGACCTGGGCTATCATATATGTAGCCTTTAATGAATGACCTCCAAGTTCAAAAAAGTTATCCAGAACTCCGATCTGCTCTCTACCAAGATTTGCTTTCCAGATCTCCAATAATTTCTCTTCAATCTCATCCTCCGGAGGAAGATATTCCTTCTCTCCCAATACACTCTCTTCGGGCTCAACTAAACCCCGACGGTCTATCTTACCATTGGCTGTTAATGGCATCTCCTCAATGAAAACGAATCGGGAAGGAACCATATACTCAGGCAGAACATTCTTCAGATATTGACGCAATTCACCAACTTCCTCTTCCCCTGTACTCACCAGATAGGCCAGCAAATACTTATCGCCCGATTCATCCACAGCATCAATAACCACACTCTGAGATATTTGAGGATGTTCCAACAGAAGTGCTTCAATCTCACCTGTCTCAATTCTATAACCCCGAATTTTGACCTGATGATCAATCCGTCCAATAAACTGCAGATCATTAGTGGTCGTCCGTCTGACCAGATCTCCGGTTCGATACATCTTACTCCCCGGAACAAAAGGATCGGGGATGAAACGGTCTGCCGTTAACTCAGGCTGTCGATAATAGCCTCTGGCCAGTCCATCGCCTGTAATATATAACTCACCTATCACCTTCCGGGGTACCAGATGCAGACCACTGTCCAGGACATAGGTTCCGGTATTGGCAATCGGTTCTCCGATGGTTACTTCTTCTGCTGTCGTCAACTCTTTAATCGTTGACCAGACTGTAGTCTCCGTTGGCCCATACATATTATAGATCCTGGCAGAAGTCACTCTACGCAGTTCCTTAAGCAGATCTTCCGGGAAGGGTTCTCCCCCAATTAAAATCACCTGCAGATCACTTAAACCACTATCCTTTCCGGAACTGAGTAATAACTTCATTCTGGAAGGGGTCATCTGTACTAACTGAATACTATGCTTTAATAAAGCATTATTTAACTGTTCAGGATCAAGCTGTTCCTCCGGAGTAGCCAGAACTACCCATAAACCCCGGGATAAGGTCAGGAGAGTCTCCAGGACAAATATATCGAAGGAAAAACTGGTTACAGAGAAAAATCTTTTTCCGGCAGTAAAGTCTATCCGTTCCGTTACCCCTATTATCAGATTATGTACTGCCCGATGTCCGATCATTACCCCTTTGGGCTTACCTGTTGAGCCAGAAGTATAGATTACATAGGCCAGGTCATCACTCTGATTAATTCTCTCCGGATTGTCCGAATCTTCCCGATAAATTTCCCCATCAGCAAAATCAATCACCTGACCGGTAAACTCCAACCCTTTTAGTGATTGACTATTTGTCACCAGAATGGAAGCCTCACTATCTGTCAACATATATTTGATACGTTCTAACGGATATTCAAAATCCAGTGGTAGATACGCACCTCCAGCCTTCAAAACTCCCAATTGACCTACTATCAACTCAGGGGAACGTTCAGTCCAGAGACCAACTATGGTATCTCTACCGACTCCTCTTCCCCTCAGATAATGGGCCAGTCGGTTTGCCCTGGCGTTCAATTGAGTATAAGTCAGACTCTCTTCTGCAAAAGTCAGAGCAGTACTGTCCGGAGTTCGCTGCACCTGTTCTTCAAATAATTGCTGAACAGATTTGTGTTGTGGATACTCCCTCTCAGTGGCATTTAAACCAGAGATTAACTCCTCCTTCTCCAATTCAGTCAAGATCTCCAGATCTGCAAGCTTACTCTCTGGTCTCTCTATTATCTGTTCTATCAGAACCAATAAGTGATTGACAAACCCTGTCATGGTCTCTTTCGTAAACAGGTCTGTACTATATTCCAGAACACAATTTATCCCCCGGAAGGTTTCGATGGCATTTAACGTCAGGTCAAATTTGGATACTTTATTCTCAAAGGGATATGGTTTAATTGGAGAATCACCCATCTCCTCCTGTAAATTACCATGATCCTGTAAGATGAACATCACATCAAACAGGGGATTCCTGCTCAGATCCCGTTGTAGATTCAACTGATCGACCAAGGTCTCGAATTGATAGTCCTGATTATCGTATGCCGTTAAAGCCATCTCCTTAACTTCACTCAGAAATTGTTCAAAACTCTTCCCGGATGTGGGATAATTTCTCATGGCCAAGGTGTTAACAAACAGGCCAATAATATTTTGCAGGTCTGCATGGGATCTACCGGCTATCGGGGAGCCGATAACAATATCTTCCTGACCAGTGTATTTGAATAACAACACATTATATAGGGCTAGTAATAACATATACATCGTTACATCCTGTTTTTGAGCCAATTTATTCAACCTGGCAGTCAGTTCCCGATCAATATTGAATTCTATTCCCTCACCCCGATAACTGAGCATTGTGGGTCGTGAAAAATCTGTCGGTAGATTGAGAACAGGTACCTCTCCACTGAAGACTTCCAACCAGACCTGTTCCTGTTGATGAAATTCAGGAGATTCTAAGAGTTGATTCTGCCAGGCTGCAAAGTCTTTATACTGTATTCTCAATGAAGGTAATTCCCTATCACCATATAAATTCATAAATTCGCTAATTAATATCCTTTTGGATGCCCCGTCAGAGATAATGTGATGCATATCATACATCAGCAGATACCTCTCCGATGCCAATTTGACCAGACTGGCCCTGAACAGTGGTGCTCTGCTTAAGTCAAAAGGTCTGATAAACTCACTGACCTGTTGTTTAATTATCTCCTCGTCTGTCAGGACAGGATTATTAATCTCATGGTAAACCAGAGAGAATTCCAAATCTGAAACAATCTTCTGTACCGGTTCACCATCGATAAATTCAAAAGAGGTTCTCAGGGAATCGTGTCTCTGGATTAGTGTTTTAAAAACTTGCTCAATCCGCTTCCAATCTATCTCCTCTTCAATGATCAGCACTCCTGGCATGTTATAACCGGGATTATTATTTGAGATCTGATCGAGAATCAAAAGTCGTTTTTGAGCAGAGGAGACCGGATAGTATTCTTGAGCTTCTACTATCGAGATAGCTGAATAGATACTCCTCTCAGCATTTTGTAAATATGTTCCTAACTCTTTGATTGTTGGCGTCTTAAAGATCTCTTTAAGGGGAATATCAATCTCCAAATCTCTGAGTATCTTAAATCTCAGCTGTGTCGCTTCTAATGAATGCCCTCCAATGGCAAAAAAGTTATCATTAATCCCAATCTTCTCTCGCCCAAGAATCTCTTCCCAGATATTGACCAAATGTTCTTCAATCTGATTGGTTGGTGGGACAAACTGCACTTCCAGATTCATCTCCGCGGCCAGTTGAATTAAAGCTTTGCGATCGGTTTTTTTATTTGGAGTGAGTGGTAATCTATCCAAAATTATAAAATGAACTGGAATCATATAATCAGGTAACTTACCTGCCAGATATTCCCGTAATTCTGCAATTGTCAGATCTTTTTCTAAGACGACAAAAGCACAAAGTTGCTTCTCCTCCAATGTATCTTCTTTCGCAATTACTACTGCGTCCCGAACTCCTGAGTTAGTCGCAAGCGTACCCTCAATCTCGCCTAACTCCACCCGATAACCCCGAATTTTGATCTGAAAATCTTTTCTCCCCAGATATTCAACCTCCCCACCATCCAGACGACCCAGATCTCCGGTTCGATAGAGTTTGCCCAGTTCTGGATGTTGGAGAAATACCTCTTTAGTTTTCTCAGGATCTCTCCAATACCCCAGAGCAACATGATTACTGGCGATTACTAGCTCACCTACCTCCAATGGTAGAGCTTCTTCTCCATACTCATTGATAATCAAAATCTCTGTGTCATCAACAATTTTTCCCAAAGTTACTTTGGTAAATGGGGTATCTGTGCTGATAAACTGGGCAGAGTTAAAGGAAGATTCGGATTGGCCATACAGATTAACCAAAATAGTTTTGGTATGAGCAAATTTCTCTTTAAAACTTAAAACATCGTTAGCCAGTACACTCTCCCCCCCCCAAAACAATCAGTTTGAGATCAGGTAATGAGATTTCCGATTGTAAAGTACGAATAAAATATCTATATAGGGTTGGTACCGAATGCCAGACTGTGATCTGTTCAGTTTTTAACCAATTAGCGATTCCCTGCATGTTTTCCTGAGTTTTTATATTTAAAGGATACAGAGTTGCACCATTTAACAGACCACAATAAATATCCATCACCGCTGCATCATGGCTAAAAGCAGAGAACAAAGTCAGTCGATCGTCAGAAGTAATCGCCATCTGATGAGTATAATTGCGGATAAAATGCCAGATGTTTTCATGATTTTGAATAACCCCTTTGGGATTACCAGTGGAACCAGAGGTGTACAGAATATACGCTTTCTGTCCATCGGAGAACTCTGTGTGAAGATTCTCATCTGATACAGTTTTTGAAATCAGATCAATATTTATTATGGCAATCTCCTTTTCCTGTGCAGCTATTCGTTGTGCCTTCCCCAGATTTGAATTATTAGTGATCAAAAATGTTGCTTCTGAGTGGTGAAGCATATATGTCAATCTCTCTTCAGGATAGGATGGATCCAGAGGAACATAGATCATTCCGGTCTTTAATGCTCCGATCATCCCTACAATCATGTCAGTTCCATGATTAAAAAGGAGACCAACTGTCACTTCCTTATTGATACTATTCACCTGTTCTAAAATAGTACGCGCAACCTGGTTGGCTGAATGATTTAAGTTAGCATAGGTTATGTGATTATTTCTGGTTTTTACAGCTATTTTATCCGGGAATTTTGAAACCTGTTCTTCAAATCTCTTGACTAACATTATAATACCTCCTTCTCTAAGGTCTAGGGCCACCAGTCACAGATAGTCTTTCGAAAGAAATTTGATCTTCATCGTAATTTTAAAATGCTCCAGAATTTAGATTGCACTGCTAATCCCGGAAAGATGACTTTACCACTTCCGAAAAATCAATCCATACAGATCATTTTCTGCAGTGAAGGTAACTATCTGATTCCTTCACTGCAGAATACAATTAATCGAGTATCAATTAAAACACTTATTAGAAGATAATTTTGCGTTTTTTCTTGCCTCTGATTAGTTCATCAACACTTTGCTCAATATTTTCTGTGACCTTTTCCAATAAACTCAGATATTCTTGCATCAACAACTCAATCTTCTCAGGCTTGAATAAACCTGTGAGATATTGACATCTAATATCTAATCCATTACTATACTCAGTCAGATAAAATACCAGATCGAATTTGACATCCTGAACCTTTGCGATATGGAATGACTGTAAGTTCTCCAACTCCTGACTCTCCCGATTTAACATATTAACCATATTAAAGAATACCTGAATCTCCGGATAGTTGATCCCCAATTCAGAGACCACCAGTTCCAGGGGATAAGATTGATATTCCAGTGCTTTTACTGTATTAGCCTGAACTCTTAACATCGTCTGGTGAAAAGTTTCGCCATAGTCGATATTATTTCTGAGAACAACTGTGTTAACAAAGAAGCCCATAATGTTTTTCAGATTTTCGTGCTCTCTACTGGCTGCCGGAATACCGATGGCAATATCTTTTTGACCTGTATTCTTTGCCAGAAAGATTTTTAAAACCGCGAGAACTACCATGAATAAACTGGCATTATGTTCTCTGGCGAGGATTTTTAATTTTTCCAGAGTAGCCTGGGGAATCACAAACCTATAACCAGCACTTCTACGATCACTAAGGGTAGCTGGGTCATAATCTGTTGGTAAGGAAAGTTTTGTCAGACCGCCCGTTAATTGACTGGACCAATAATCTTTGACCTCTTTTAACCCCTCTTCATCAGCAAATAGTTCATTTTGCCAGGCAGCATAGTCTTTATACTGAATCGGAAGTTCTGGTAAGTTGATCGACTGTCCAGACTGTAAAGCAGTGTACAGTTGAATGAACTCCTGCCTTAAGACTTCCATTGACCATCCATCTGAGATTATATGGTGTAAACAATAGATCAGATCATATTCATTTTCAGTTATTTTAATTAAACCAAATCTAAAGAGTGGGCCAGTCTCCAAATCAAATGGTCGCGAACTCTCCTGCAGATAGATCTTACTCCTCTGTTCTGCCCCTGCCTCCTGACTTAAAGAAGATAGGTCAAATTCCTGAACTGGCACAGTCATCTCTCTGGCAATAACCTGTTTCGGCATATCTCCAATGACGGTGAATCTGGTTCGCAAACTTTCATGACGATTGACAATCCTGGTGAACACTTCGCTTATCAGCTGAGAATCAACCTGTTCGGTAAATGTTACTCTACCTGGCATATTATATGCAGAGCTACCAGGTTCCATCTGATAAACTACCCAGAGTCGTTTTTGAGCAAATGATAGCTCATAATATTCCTGCTCAGGGAGTGGTTCAATATCACTAAATTCACTGACTTGTAAGTTGTGTATCATCTCTGCCAGAGCAGCTATGGTCGGAGTTTTGAAAAAGTCCTGTAAACTTATTTTAATTTTCAACTCCTTATGCAAAGCAGAGACCAATCTGGTTGCCTTCAGTGAATGACCTCCCAACTCAAAGAAGTTATCCCTAATTCCTACTTGTTGCATTCCCAGAATCTCTGACCAGACAGCCGCCAGTCTAATCTCCAACTCATTCCGCGGTGCTATGTAAGCCATACTTCCGAAGCTGAGATCTGGTTCGGGCAAAACCTGTCGATCAACTTTACCATTGGCATTTAAAGGGATCTCCTGCAGAGAGATAAAATAGGCAGGCATCATGTATTCCGGTAAATCTTTAGCCAGATAAGATTTTAAATCTGCCAACTTTTCTGCAGATAATCCTGAAGAGTCTGCTGCTGTCACCTCATTCTCAAGAACCAGGTATGCACATAGGTATTTAACTCCCCATTCATCTTCCCGATCACAGACCACAGCCTCAAGCACATCAGGATGTGTGAGTAGTCGGGCTTCAATCTCACCGGGTTCGATCCTGAATCCTCTAATCTTCACCTGTTGATCAATTCTACCCAGGAATTCAATATTCCCATCAGGTAAGAAACGCGCCAGATCTCCAGTATGATAGATCATCTCTCCCGGAACTACCGGGTTAATGACAAATTTCTCCCGGGTTAGATCGTTCCGTTTATGATATCCCCTGATCAATCCTGTACCTGCGATACACAGCTCACCTGCAATCCCGATTGGTTGCAAATAATTATCTTTATTGAAAATATACGCCTTTCGGTTGGTAATCGGCTTGCCAATTGGAATTGATTGGGCTTTGACGTCCAGTTCATTGACCACATATTCAGTGCTCATTACCGTACACTCGGTGGGACCATACACATTACTGATTCGACCCGGACCTAAATACTCGAACGCTTTTCTCACATGTTCCACAGATGCCCGTTCACCACCAAATGAGACCTGCTGGACTCCAGATAAACAATGAAGATTAGTATCTACCAGAGTATTGAACAGAGCTGTAGTTAAGAAGAATTTGCTGATCTGCTGATCAACAATTAACCGGGCCAGTTGATCAATATCCAGAATTAGTTCTTTCCTAAACATAACCAGGGTTGCTCCTCTTAATAATCCACCAAAAATATCATAGATCGAACCATCAAAGGCATAATTCGATACCTGGAGAATTTTATCTTTCTCCGTAAAATCAACAAAATCTGTCTCTTTAACAAAACTGATGACATTATAGTGACACACCAGAGTTCCTTTCGATTTCCCGGTGGTTCCCGAAGTATAGATCATATAAGCCAGATCAGTGGGTCGATTAATATCCTCCAGATCCGCTGAACTTTCTGCATATGACTGCGATTGACTTATATCCAACACCCCAATTGACAATCCGGCCATTCTGGAGACAAAATTCGATTGAACCAGAATAACTTCACTATCACTATCTTGAAGCAGATAATTCACTCTATCCTGGGGATAATCCGGGTCCAGTGGTAAATAAGCTCCACCAGCCTTAATAATTCCCCAGATAGCAATAATTATCTCTGGCGATCTTTCAATCATAATTGCCACAACTTTGTCTGAGCCGATACCCATATCTCTGAGAGTGTGGGCTAACTGATTAGAGCGCGCGTGCAATTCGGTGTAGGTGATCTGTTGATCTTCATAGATCAAGGCAATCTGTTCAGGAACTCTCTCCACCTGTTCTCTAAAACAGGCTGATAACGTCTTGTCCTCTGGATAGAGACGATCTGTCTGATTAAAGTCTTCCAACAACCGCCGCCGCTCTTCGACTGACATCAGACTGATTGCTCCAAGTTCAATGACCGGATTATTGACCACCACTCGCAGCAGATTAACCAGATGTTCTGTCATTAATTCAATAGTTGACCGTTTAAACAATCTGGTACTATAGCTTAAGTTTAAAGATAGTCCATCTACTGTCTCAAAAACGTTCAACAAGAGGTCAAATTTAGCAACCTGGGTTTTGAACTCATAGGGAATAATTTTCAGCTCACTCTCCTGAATATCTACCGAATTACCAGAATTCTGTAAAGCCAGAGCCACGTCAAAGAGAGGATTACGACTCATATCTCTTCGTAAATTTAGTTTTTCTACCAACATTTCGAACTGATAATCCTGATTTTCATAGACTTTAATCGCCCTCTGTTTGACCTCTCCCAGAAATTGACTGAAAGTTTTATCTGCTGTTGGGTAATTTCGAATCGCCAACATATTGACGAACATACCAATAACCCCAGTCAAATCTGCATGATGTCGACCAGCAATCGGTGAACCGATGATTATATCCTCCTGGTTTGAATATTTTGCCAGAAAGATATTAAAAGTTGTGAGTAAGAACATATACAGAGTTACACCTTCCCTGACAATCAATTGATTGATTTTAAATTCCAGATCTTCAGGCAATCTAAATTGCAGCTTATCACCTGCAAAACTCATCACAGGTGGACGAGGATAATCAGTAGGTAAAGTTAATATTGGTAGTTCACCTGCCAGAGTGTTCATCCAGAACTGCTCCTGAGTTTCGATCTCTTTAGATGTGAACAATTGATTCTGCCAGTTGGAGAAATCTTTATATTGAATTTTTAGTTCTGGCAGCTCTTGATCTAAGTATAGTGCCATAATGTCCTGTAAAATTATCTGAATGGAGACACCATCTGAGATAATATGATGCATATCATAGACCAATAGATACCTATCTACATCAAGAGTAACCAGACCTACCCGGAAAAGTGGTGCCCGGGCCAGATCAAATGGTCTGACAAATTTACGAAGAATTTTGTTAAGTCGAAGATTTAATTCCACCTCCCGTTCACTCTCCAGGTTGAGTTGAGCAATCACAAACTCTATCCGTGAATCAATCTTCTGCATCGGTTCCCCCGCTATCAGTTCAAAAGATGTCCTTAAAGCCTCGTGCCGGACGATCAACTTCTGGACAGCAGTGCTAAGTTTTTCAACATCTAATCTCCCTTCAATTATGGCTGCTGCCGGCATGTTGTAGCTTATATCATCACCTTTAAGCTGATTGAGAAGATATAATCTCTTTTGGGCTGAGGACACAGGATAGTACTCCCTGATCTCAACAGGTTCAATTGTTCGATAAACAGTCTTAATCTGCTCCTCCATTACTTTAGCCAATTCTGCAATCGTCGGATGTCGAAAAACTTCCCGCAGTGGCAGATCCAGACTAAATTCTTTAAACACCCGGGAGATTAGAGTAGTAGCCCGTAACGAATGACCTCCCAATTCGAAAAAGTTATCCTTAGTTCCGATTCTATCCACACCCAGAATCTCTGACCAGATAACCGCTAACCGTTTTTCCAGATCGGTTAGTGGTGCAATATATTCCGTTTTCACCAGCATACTCCCATCTGGTTCTGGTAAAGCACGACGATTCACTTTACCACTGGGGGTTAGAGGTATCTCCCTCAACTGAACAAAATATGCCGGAATCAGATAATCAGGTAAAATTTGAACCAGATAATCCCGAAGTTCAGAGATGACAATCTCTACTGTTCCGACCAGATAGGCACAGAGATATTTTCCGCCTGCAGCATCTGCTTTATCAACTACTACTGCTTCTTTGATCTCTGGATAGTTCATGATAGTTGTCTCAATCTCACCAGGTTCAATCCTGAATCCCCGAATCTTCACTTGATAGTCTGCACGTCCCAGGAATTCAATCTGACCATTCGACAGCCATCTGGCCAGATCGCCTGTTCGATAGATCCTCTCCCCGGCACAGAAAGGATTTGCAATAAACTTCTCAGCAGTCAGCTCAGATCTATTGAGATAACCTCTACCCACATTTGCACCCCCGATCCACAATTCACCAGCCACTCCGATCGGCTGTAGCTGTAACTGCTCATCCAGAATGAAGATCTGGGTATTGGAGACTGGATAGCCAATGGTCGGTAACTCCGGAATATCTTCCATCGGATCAAGGGTTAAAGTAGTCACTACATGAGTTTCAGAGGGTCCATAATGATTGTGCAAATAGACCTGATTCTGCTGCAAATACCCTCTAAACTGTTCAGTTACTACTAACTGTTCGCCTGCTGTAATGATGTGTTCCACACTTTTTGGAAATCTCCGAACATACTCTGCTTCACCAAAGATATATTTGAGATAGGACATCGGCATAAAGAGGGTGGTAATCTCTTCCTGGCTGATGTATTCCAACAGACTAAAGATATTATCCCGACGTTCTTTACTGATCAGATACAATCGTCCCCCCGTTAGTAAAGTCGAGAAGATCTCCTGGAATGACACATCAAAACTGATAGTCGTAAATTGTAAAACCCTGGTACAATCAATATTAGTTCTACTACTCTGAAAACTTAGCAGATTAGTCAGATTGCGATGTTCTAACATAACTCCCTTAGGTTTGCCCGTTGATCCAGAAGTATAGATTACATACAACAAATTGTCTGGACTACTCAACGATTTTAAGTTATCCAGATCTCCTACTGCTGGAGTCTGTCCACTCTCCTGGAGAATCTGATCTAAATAGAGAATTATTCCGGAATAGTTAAGTCCCCTTGCCAGATCAATACCTTGATCGGTATGGGCAGTTATCAGCATCTGGGCTTCACTATCTGTCAACATATATTCGATCCGTTCAACAGGATAGTCCGGATCTATTGGTAGATAAGCTCCACCAGCTTTCAGAATGCCCAGAAGGCCGATAATCATCTCTGGAGATCGCTGAATCATCAAGCCCACAATCTTATCTGAACTCACACCCCTGTCCCGAAGAGTCCATGCCAGGCGATTGACCTGTCGATTCAACTGATTATACGTTATTCTCTCTTCCTCAAAGATTAGAGCTATCGCTTCTGGAGTTCTCCTAACCTGTTCTTCAAATAACTGATCGATAGTCTTCTGCTTACTGCGATATTCCGTGCCAGTATCATTAAACTCATAGAGTAACCTCTCCCTTTCTTCGGGAGTAATTATTTCCAGATCGACTAATTGTACATCAGGACGAACAATTATCTCACTTAACAGATTAGTAAAATGCTGAATAAAACGCCTAATGGTCTCTACCGTAAATATCCTGGTACTATACTCAAGACTGCAGAAGATCTCATCTTCCAGTTCCCGTGCAGTTAGCAACAGATCGAATTTGGCAGTCTTGTTCTCTAACTCCAGAGGTATGAACTGTAAACCTGCAATCTCCGCACCTGATTGCTCAGTATTCTGCAAGACCAACATAACATCAAATAGAGGGTTACGGTTCAGACTCCGTTCAATATCCAGTCGATCCACTAACATTTCAAACTGATATTCCTGATACTCATATGCTTGCAGTGAGCTTTCCCTAACTTCATCTAAAAAATCTCGGAATCTCTTCTTCTGAACAGGATAGTTTCGCATCGCCAGAGTATTGACAAACATGCCAATAATATTTTCCAGATCTGTATGTGGTCTGCCAGCAATCGGTGAACCGACAACTATATCTTCCTGACCACTGTATCTGGCTAACAGAACATTATAACTGGCTAATAAGATCATATACATTGTTGCATTATTCTCCCGGGCCAGTCGTTTCAACCCGGCGGTGATCTCTGAATTAATCGTAAATCTCATTCGATCCCCTTCAAAAGTCATCACTGCTGGACGGGGAAAATCTGTTGGAAGATTTAATACAGGAATCTCTTCAGCGAAAATATGACACCAATATTCTTCCGCTTCTTTGATCCTCTCAGATGTAAGAATCTGCTGCTGCCAGGCTGAGAAGTCTTTATACTGAATCCTCAGTTCCGGTAATTCAGCCCGATCCTCTTTTTCATACAGAATAATCAATTCTTTAATCAAAATACCCATTGAAATCCCATCAGAGACGATATGATGCATATCAAAGATCAATATCCAATTCATTATCTCATTGCGCTGTTCATTTTGAATTACCAACTCAAGATCATTTTCGATCAATCCTATCCTTAGTAAAGGAGCCATACTCAGATCAAAAGGTTTGATAAATTGACGAACCACCTGACTGATAGTCTCCAGCATTAGAGATTGCTCACCTCTGAGTTCATTATTAGATATCTGCCCAATCAATCTGGATAATTGATCTCTTTCCACGGCAAAATCTACATTCTGCTGAATCCGCTGTACGGGCTCACCTGCGGTGAATTCAAAAGATGTCCGTAAAGTCTCATGTCTGGAGATTAATTGCAAGAACGCTCTTTCTAATCGCTGAATATCCAGACCACCACTGATCATCAGTGCAGCCGGCATATTGTAACTGGTAGTAATCTCTTCCAATTGATCTAAAATGAAGAGTCTCCGCTGCGCAGAAGAGACCGGATAGAACTCTCTCTTCTCTACTGGTTGAATTGCAGCATAGATACTGGCTTTACTATCCCGGATGAATTTAGCTAACTCCCGAATAGTTGGGGTTTTAAACACCTGGCGTAAAGGTATCTCTATATTCATCGCCTTAAAGATCCTGGCAATGAAAGCAGTAGCTTTCAAGGAATGACCTCCCAAATCGAAAAAGTTATCTGTAACTCCAACTCGCTCAATCTGCAAAATATCTGACCAGATGGCCACCAGTCTTTCCTCAACCAGATCAGTTGGAGCCGCATATTCCTGTCTTTCAATACCAATCTCAGCTGCAGGTAATGAGCTGCGATCGATCTTGCCATTCCAGGTTAAAGGCATCTCTGGCAATTGAATAAAATATGTAGGGATCATGTATTCTGGCAGATTTTGCAGCAAATATTCCCGCAGTTCACTGGCCTGCAGCTCTCTGGCTGCTACCAGATAAGCAGCTAAATATCTCTGGTTGACAGGATCAAGACGATCTATAACCACAACCTGTTCCACAGAATCATACATCAATAGTCTATTCTCGATCTCACCTGGTTCAATCCGAAAACCTCTGATCTTCACCTGATGATCAACTCTACCGGCATATTGAATATTGCCATCACCCAGCCAACAGCCCAGATCACCAGATCTATACATCCTTTCACCGGGAACAAACGGATTGACGATAAATCTCTCTTTCGTTAATTCAGGATTCAGATAACCCCTGGCTAAACCTACTCCCCCAATATAGATCTCACCAATCACTCCAACCGGAACTGGATTTAGATAGCTGTCCAGAATATAAATCTGATTATTACTGATCGGTTTACCTATCGAAACAGATCCCCCTTCAATTGGCTCAGTAATCTCATATTCTGTACACTGAATGGTGGTCTCGGTCGGTCCGTAAAGATTACCCAGAATCTGTCCTGAAGCAAATATTTGATAGAAACGTTCAACTAGCTGACGCGATAGGGCTTCTCCACCGACGAAGATATATTTAAGCAAAGCAAGTTTATCTTTTTTACCACTCTGAGCTACCTTTAACAACTCTTCTAGCAAGATGGGGACGAATTTGACCACAGTAATCTGGTATTTGGCAATAATCTCAATCACCCTGTCAGGATACTTCTCTTCGTCTACCGCCATCAAGTAACATTTGGCACCTTTGAAGAACCACCAAAAGATCTCCTGCATGGATGCATCAAAAGTGAACACTGTACTCTGTAAGAGAATATCATCAACATCTAATGGATATTTGCGCTGCATGTGGGTTAGAGTGTTAACAATGGAGCGATGTTCAATCATTACCCCCTTAGGTCTACCCGTTGATCCAGAAGTATACAACACACAGGCCAGATCACCAGATCTATTAAAATCGGATAGCTCTCTTTCTATCTCCAATAAATCTATTCCTTCCTTCTGAATATTCTCAGTAAAATCATCCCTCTCTACCACCAGCATTTCAATTCCCAACTGTCGATCGGTAAACTTAGCCTGGGTTAATAAAAAGTTGGTCTGACTATCTTCCAGAATATAGCGAATTCGCTCTTCAGGATAGTGGGGATCAATCGGCAGATATGCACCACCGGCTTTTAAAATACCCAGAATTCCGATCATCATCTCGATCGATCTCTCTACCATTAAACCAACTATTTGATCAGTTCCAACCCCTTTGATTCTCAATCTTCTGGCCAATTGATCTACCCGCAGAGCTAACTCACCATAAGTAACCACAGTTTCTGCTGTGATCAGAGCAACCTGCTCCGCAGAGTTGACCAACTGACTTTCAAAGATCTGATCTAAACTCTGTTCGGAGAATTCTGTCCTGGTATTATTAAAATCATTGATTAATCTGGCTCTCTCTTCAGCAGAGATCATCTGTATCTCTGCCAACCTCTGCTCAGGTTTTTGGACAACCTCCTGAACAATCTGTACCAGATGTGCAGCCATCCGTTCAATAGTTTCCCGTTTGAATAATTTTGTGCAGTAACCAAAAGCTAACCTGATCTGTTCCCGATCTTCAAGGGCATATAAAGTAAGGTCAAATTTAGTGGTCGTATAATCATAATTAAACTGAGTGAACTGTACACTTTCAATATTTATCGCTAATTCATCAGTTGTATTCTGCAGGACAAACATCACATCAAATAATGGATTCCGATTCAAAGTTCGCTGTAATCCCAGCTTTTCAACCAACATCTCAAACTGATAATCCTGGTTATCATACGCCTGTACAGCCTGATCTCTCACCTGATCTAAAAACTGAGTGTAGGTAAGATTGCCCTCGGGACGAGTTCGCATTGCCAACGTATTGACAAACATTCCCATAATATTCTCCAGATCCGAGTGAGACCTTCCGGCGATGGGAGACCCAATAATCACATCTTCCTGCCCTGAATATTTTGCCAGCAGAAGGTTATACACACTGAGTAAAGTCATATACAGAGTAGCATCATGATTGCTGGTCAACTCTTTGAGCTCATCGGTCAATTCTGCTCCTAATTCGAAATTAACCAGATCTCCCGCAAAACTCTGGACAGGCGGACGCGGAAAATCTGTCGGCAAATTAAGTACAGGTATCTCTGCTTGTTGACCGACCTGCTGTCCAAAGACTGTCAACCAATAGTTCTCCTGTTCCTTTAATTGAAGAGTATTTAAGAAACTATTCTGCCAGATAGCAAAATCTTTATATTGAATCCGCAATTCAGACAGTTTTTCACCCCGATATAACCGAATAAAGTCCCTGATTAAAATGCCTGATGATACACCATCTGAAATAATATGATGCATATCTGTTATCAGAATGGATTTATCTTTCAGAACTAATAGACCTACCCTTAATAATGGAACTGTACTCAGATCGAATGGTCTGATGAACTCAGCAGTTAACTGAGTGATCTTCCGGGAATCTGTCTCTACATCCTGAATCTGTTCCTGAGCCAGATCCAGGTAATTGATCGCAAAATCTACGTTTTCATGTATTTTCTGAACGGGAACCCCATCTACCAGTTCAAAAGAAGTGCGCAAAGATTCATGCCTTTTAATTAATTGATTAAAAGTATCCTCCAATCTGGTTAAATCCAGCTGACCTTCAATAATCATCACCCGTGGTATATTATAATTAGTGCTATCTCTATCCAGCTGATTAAGTACATATAATCTCTTTTGAGCAGAAGATACCTGATAATATTCCTGTTCCCTGACAGGTTGAATCGCTATAAACTTATCTGCCTCGACCTGTCTAATCAGCTCGGAAAGCTCTTTGATAGTTGATCTGCGGAAGATATCCTGTAATTTTAACTTCACATTTAGCTCTTTATGAATCCGGGAGAGCAGAATAGTTGCCTTTAGTGAATGCCCACCGATCTCAAAGAAGTTATCATTAACCCCTATCTGTTCTACTTGCAGAATATTCGACCACAACTGAACCAATCGTTCTTCTAATTCGTTGGATGGTGCCACATAATCATCTCTGAACATTGAACCGTCGGGAGCCGGCAAGGATTTTCGATCAATTTTACCGTTCCAGGTCAAAGGTAATTCTTTAAGTTGAATGAAGTAAGCAGGAAGCATATATGTCGGAAGCTCTGCTGCCAGATACGCTCTGAGTTCGCTAATCAGCAATGTATCTGCATACTCTTCTAAAGATACAAAATATGCACAGATATATCTTTCACCGCTGACAGTATCTTCTTTCAGCATCACTGTCCCTTCACGCAGAGCAGGATGACTCAGCAGTCGATCTTCGATCTCACCTAATTCGATTCTAAATCCCCTAATTTTTACCTGATCATCAGTTCTTCCACTGAATTCCAGACTACCATCAGTCAACCAACGACCCAGATCGCCCGATTTATAGATCACCGTATCTGGTACATACGGATTGGGGAGAAATCTTTCCGCAGTCAACTCAGGTTTATTCAGATATCCCCTGGCCAACCCGACACCACTAATATAGATCTCACCCACCACTCCCCGGGGTACTAATCTTTGATCTTTGTCCAGAATATAGATTAGATCATTACTGATCGGTCTCCCAATAGGAGCTACACTCGTGGTAATTGGCTGATAGATCTCATATTCGGTACAATGGATCGTTGTCTCAGTCGGACCATACAGATTACCCAACATCTGACCAGATGGAAAGACCTGATAGAACTTATCTACCAACTGCTTCGACAAAGCTTCACCACCGACAAAGATATATCTCAGTGAAGTTAACCTACTTCTTTCTATCTGGCTGGCAGCGTTCAAGATCTCATTTAAGAGGACTGGGACAAATTTTACCATTGTGATCTGATATTTTTCAATAGCCTGTAAGATCACTTCTGGCTGTTTCTCTCCATCAGGTTCTAAAAAACATAGTCTGGCACCTGCAAAGAACCACCAGAGAAGCTCCCGAACCGAAGCATCAAAGGTAAATGTTGTACACTGTAAGATTGTATCACTGCTATCAAGAGGGTATCTCTTCTGCAAATGAGTTATCGTATTAACGACTGAACGGTGTTCAACCATTACCCCTTTTGGCTTACCAGTCGATCCCGATGTGTAGAGTACATAGGCTAAATTTCTGCTGCCCTCTGTCGTGTGCAGAGCTTTTTCAGTCTGATAGATACTTTGATCTGATAGATCCACTACTTGACCGACAAATTCCCGGGGAATATTACCCCTCGTCAGAACAACCTCTGTACCACTATCCCGAAGAATATATCCAATCCGCTCAGCGGGATAATGGGGATCTATGGGTAGATATGCACCTCCAGCTTTCAAGATTCCCAAAATCCCGATCATCATCTCACAGGAACGTTCAACCATCAGGCCTACGATTCTATCTGTGCTTACACCCAGCATCTGGAGTTGAATAGCCAATCCTGTCGACCGCCGATCTATCTCAGCATAAGTCAACTCCTGATCCAGGAAGGATAAAGCCAGACTGTCGGGTGTCCTGGCAGCCTGTTCAGCAAAAATTTGCTGAATCGTCTTAGTTTCGGGAAAATCTGCCCCAGTTCTGTTCAACCCTGTCAACAGAATTTCTTTCTCTACCGGGCTCAGCATATCTATCTCTCCCAGAGTGATCTGATCTGCAGAGGTTCCAATCTCTCCAAGGATAATCAGAATCTGCTCAAAATGCCTGGCCAGTTGTTCTATAGTAGCCCTGTTAAACAGACTGGTAGCATAGTGAAAGGCAAAATAGAGTTTATCCTGAGACTCTTGAGCAGTCAGATTCAGATCAAATTTGGCTATCTGCTGATCAAACTCATCATAAGGAACAAATTGGAGACCCGGAATACTGAAGGTCTTCGCTTCAGCAGAATCCAGAAGATTAAACATAGTGTCAAAGATTGGGTTGCGATTTAAATTTCGCTGAATCCCGAGTTTCTCCACCAACATCTCAAACTGATAATCCTGATTCTCATAACTCTGGAGAGACCGTTCAATCACCTCATCCAGAAATTCTTTTAAGCTTTTTTGACTCTGGGGATAATTTCGTAAAGCCAGAGTGTTAATAAACACACCGATAATCTTATTCAGTTCAGAATCGGTTCGACCGGCAATTGGAGATCCGACAATAATATCTTCCTGACCAGTATACTTAGCCAGTAAAATATTGTAAGCTGCCAACAAAATCATATATAAGGTAGCACCATGTTCCCTGGCTGTTGTCATTAACTGAGAGGTCAGCTCCTCAGTGATAGTCAGAGTTAACTTCTCTCCTGAATAAGACTGCACCACAGGGCGTGGGAAATCTAACGGTAGGTTCAAAAGCGGCAGCTCGCCACCCAGAGTCTCTAACCAATACTGTTCCTGTTCTTTAATCTTTTCCGATGTAAAAAGATCGTTTTGCCAGGATGTAAAATCTTTATATTGAATATTTAGCTCCGGTAGTGCAGCAGCTGCTCCCTGTGCATACAGAGTCACGACTTCCTGTAAAAGAATATCCAGAGACCTACCATCAGAGATAATATGATGCATATCCAGAATCAGAATATGCTCAGTCTCGTCTTCTTCAATAATAATTGCCCGCAGTAATGGTGCCTGATCAAGCTCAAATGGTTTTATACTTGTTCTAACCAGTTCGCCAAGTTCACACTTCTCTTCTGCCAACTTTAGATATTCGATGTTAAAATCTACTTTTGGATGAATCCGCTGCACTGCTTCAGAGCCCTGCAGTTCAAATGAAGTTCGTAAAGCCTCATGGCGGTCGATAACCTGATTGAAAGCCTGTTCTAAGCTGACTATATCCAGTTCTCCAATAATCCGAACTACTCCTGACATATTATACGCTATTCCGATACCTGCTAACTGATTGACAATAAATAATCGTTTCTGTGCTGAAGATAGCTGATAGCATCCATCTGCCCTTTCGGCGATCGGTTGAATATCTCGATAACTCTCCCGTTTTAAGTCTTCCAGGTAATTTGCTAATTCCTGTAAAGTTGGATATTTAAAAATCTGACGTAAAGGAAGCTCTACCTCAAACTCCTTAAACACCCTGGAAACCATTGCTGTAGCTTTTAAAGACTGACCGCCCAACTCAAAGAAGTTATGATTAACTCCAACCCGTTCAACCCCCAGAACTTCACTCCAGATTAAAGCTAATCTCTGTTCAGTCTCGGTAACAGGCGGTAAGAACTCTATTCCACTGGTCAACTCCTCGGTCGGTTCCGGTAGAGCAGAACGATTGATCTTACCATTAGGCGTGAGTGGTATTCTGTCGATCTGAATAAAATATGTTGGAATCATATAATCCGGGAGAGTTTGACTTAAGTATCTTCTCAGATCAGCCAGATTTAGTTCCTGATTGATAACCAGATATGCACAAAGATAGCTGGTCTGTTGATCGTCTTGCAGATCAATCACCACTGCTTCCTTGACATCTGGATAATCCAGCAAACAGCTCTCTATCTCGCCCAATTCGATTCTAAAGCCTCTAATCTTCACCTGATAATCAGCCCGCCCCAAAAATTGGATATTCCCATCAGACTGCCATCTTCCCAGATCGCCAGTACGATAAGCTCTGGATGTTGGATTGAAAGGATCCTGAATAAACTTATCTGCTGTCAATTCTGGGCGGTGTAGATAACCCCGGCCGACATTCTCCCCGGCAATCAGTATCTCACCGACTACACCTACTGGCTGCAGTTTTAATGAACTATTTACAATATGAATCTGAGTATTGGCAATTGGTTTACCAATTGATGGTAATTCAGGTATCTCACCAGTCGGTTCTAAGGTTAATGTGGTGACAACATGGGTCTCAGAAGGACCATAATGGTTATGTAAATAGACATTATTCTGCTGCAGATAATCTCTAAACAGTTCACTGACCAACACCTGTTCCCCGGCAGTCACAATATGTTTAACCGATTTAGGGAATTTGGCTGCAAAATCATCTTCCCCAAAGATAAATTTAATAAAAGATACTGGCAAGAAGACTGTGCTAATCTGTCTCTCTGCAATAAACTCCAGAAGATGATCGATATTGTTTCGCCGCTCCTTACTCACCAGATATAACTCTCCTCCCGAGAGCAAAGTGGAAAATATCTCCTGAAAAGATACATCAAAACTAATCGTCGTAAATTGAAGAACCCCGCCCATTAACTCAATGTTAGTATTGGCAAATTCAAAGCTCAACAGATTAGTCAGATTTCGATGTTCCAACATCACCCCTTTAGGTTTTCCTGTAGAACCTGATGTATAGATTACATAGACCAGATCTGTTGCTCTGGAGAGATTTTCTATCCCTGTCTCTTCCAATGTATCAATCAATTCACTATCTAGGTCTCCGGTCACCGCAACTTCAGCCCATACAGGAGAATCCCCCCGTGATTCTTTAGCCATAACGGCTGCTAAACGGGAGAGATCAATTATCTCTCCGGAGAAGTAAATCTCACCACTGAGCGGACTCTGCGAGTCCACCGCTTTTTCATTCGGAGAAATAATTTTTTCCAGCAAAGTTGACTGAGTTAACAGGACTTCACTTCCGCTATCCTGCAGCATATATTCAATCCGATCTGCAGGATATTCAGCATCAATTGGCAGATAAGCTCCTCCAGCCTTTAAAATACCCAGAATACCGACGATCAGATCAAGAGATCGTTCGAGCATTACTCCGACAATTCGATCAGGCCCAATCCCTTTAACCCTGAGAATCTGAGCCAAGATTTCTGCCCTTCGGTTCAACTCATGATAGGTCAGTGACTCCCCTTCAAAATAGACCGCCCGGGCATCAGGAGTATGCAGAACCTGTTCTGCAAAAAGCTGCTGAATCGTCTTATCTCTGGTCGGAAATTCTACAGCTGTATTGTTATAAACATGAAGTAATAAATCCCTCTCTTCAACAGTGATTATCTCCAGATCACCCAGCAGAGTCGCTGGATTGGTGGTAATCACCGTCAGAAGATTAATGAAATGTTGGACAAATCGCTGTACTGTCTGCTCTGCGAATAATCTGGTACTATACTCGAGACCACACTGAATCTTACCGTCCGCCTCCCAGGCAGTTAATAACAGATCAAACTTGGCAGTTCTGTTCTCTAACTCATAGGGGATAAACCGGAGATCATCAATCTCAATAGTTGACCTCTCTGTATTCTGAACCACCAGCATAACATCAAATAACGGATTACGGTTAAGACTCCGCTCAATATTTAACCTATCCACCAACATTTCAAACTGGTAATCCTGATTCTCATAGGCTTGCAGTGAATGTTCTTTTACTTCAGCTAAAAATTGAATGAATGATTTGTTCTCTGTTGGATAATTGCGCATCGCCAGGGTGTTAACAAACATTCCAATCAAATTCTGCAGATCAACCAATGATCGACCGGCGATCGGTGAACCTACAATGATATCATCCTGCCCACTGTATTTGGACAAGAGGATCGTATATGCTGATAACAGAACCATATACAGAGTTGCTCCATGAGTTTGTGCCAGCTCGTGAACAGCGCAGGTTAGCTCTTCAGAGACCTCAAATCTCAGATGATCACCGTCAAAAGTCTTCATCGGTGGGCGAGAATGATCTGTCGGCAAGTTTAGCACCGGAATCTCTCCAGCAAAAATCTTCAACCAGTACTCCTCCTGAACTTTAAACCTATCCCGGGCAAATACCTGATTTTGCCATGCTGAGAAATCTTTATACTGAATCCTCAGTTTAGGCAGAATACTATCTTTGATACCTCTGTCGTACAGAGTTATAAGCTCTTTAGTCAAAACTTCCATCGAAGTTCCATCAGAGATAATATGATGCATATCAAAGAACAACAGCCAGGACGGTGTTCGTTCAGTTGACTGATCTCCGAAAATCAAAGAATCCAGCATTCCCAGATCATCTGTGATGAGTTTTACCCTGAGTAAAGGTGCTTTACTCAAATCAAATGAGGTAACAAATTCAGTAAGAACCTGCTGCAGATAAGCTGCACCCTGATCATCCAGAACTTCTCTCTCTATTAAACGGGATAATAAGTATTTTTCAATCCTGAAGTCAACTGTCTGTGCCACCTTTTGTACAGGATCACCTGCCACAAAATCAAAAGAAGTTCTTAATGTCTCATGTCGCTGAACCAAAACCCGAAAAGCTTCCTCTAACCTATTTACGTCCAGACTACCACTGATAACCATAGCCATCGGCATATTGTAACTGAGATTAACATCTTCCAACTGGTGGAGAATTAACAGTCGTCGTTGTGCCGAAGAGACCGGGTAAGACTCCTGATCCCCAACTGGTTGGATATCAGTACACACTTTATCTATACTTTGATTAATATATTCTGCCAGTTCTCTAATTGTCGGTGTTGAGAAGATCTGATGCAGAGGAATCTCCACTCCCGTCTCCTGTAATACCCGCACCGCAAAATTTGTTGCTTTCAAAGAATGACCGCCAAGTTCAAAAAAGTTATCTATGCTGCCGATTTTATCCACTCCAAGAATTTCAGACCAGATCTCTCCCAATCGCTGTTCCAGCTCAGTCGCTAAAGGCAGATATTTACTGCTTCTGATGGCTTCACCCTCCGGTACAGGTAATGCACTCCTGTCCAACTTACCGTTAGTATTTAATGGTAAGCATTCTAAAGGTACAAAATAACCCGGAACCATATATTCAGGCAGCTCTGTCAGTAGATATGATCGCAATTCTTCCATCGAATATTCTTCACTCAAGACCAGATAAGCGATCAGATATTTCTGGCCCTGCTCATCATCCCGATCAATAACCACTGCTTCTTTAACTGACCAATGTTGTAACAGTTTACTTTCAATCTCACCCGGTTCAATCCTAAAACCTCTAATTTTCACCTGATAATCAACTCGACCAACAAATTCAATTCTCCCATCTTCCAGCCAACGGGCCAGATCACCTGTACGATACATTCTCTGGTTTGGATTCAACGGATTAGTAACGAATTTTTCTCTGGTCAATTCCGGTCTATGCAAATAACCCATCGCCAGACCAACACCAATAATACACAATTCTCCCGGCACTCCAATTGGAGTCAGCTGATTATCTTTATCCAGAATTAATATCTGAATGTTGGCGATAGGTCGCCCAATGGTAATATTCTCAGCATCCTGAATATTACGGGCAATAGTTGTGACCACACTATTCTCTGTCGGACCGTATTCATTGATTAGTTCGATCTGAGGAAGTCTGGCTTTGCTTTGGCTTACCAGATTATCTGTTACCTTATCTGCTCCAAGGGAGACTGATCTCAGATAATTAAGCCCTCCATATTCAATATCCACCTGTTTATTATCCTCAATCTCTCTACTCTGTGGAACTACGATATCCAGTGCATCCAGAATGCCACTATACAGTGAAGGTACACACATAAAGTGAGTAACCTGTTCACTGATCAATCTCCGAACAATCACCAACGAATCTCTAGATTCAGCGTCAGTCAAAAGAATCACTTTTGCTCCAGAAAGGAGTGGTGTAAAGAAAGTGATAACAAATCCATCAAAAGCGAAGGAGAATAATTGCAGTGAGACATCTTTCGGGGTTAATTGCAGTTCAGCAATCCTCCAACGCAAAGTATTTGCCATCCCCTGATGTTGGATCAACACGCCTTTAGGTCTTCCGGTAGAGCCAGAAGTGTAGATAACATAAGCCAGATCTTCTGGTTGATTGACTATCTCCAGATTTTCAGATCGAAAACTGTACAGTTCCTCATCGTCCAGATCTATCCAATGCTGCACAGTGATTGCCAATCTGTCAATCAACACACCCCTGGTCAACAGTAACTCCGGTTGACTGTCTTCAAGAATAAACTTAATCCTCTCTTCGGGATAGTCCGGACTTATAGGGAGATAAGCTCCTCCTGCTTTTAGAACAGCCAACAAACCAATAACCATTTCAATAGATTTTTCGATCATAATCCCGACAATTTTATTGGGCATCACACCTCTGGTACGTAAAATCTGTGCCAGTCCGTTAACTCGACCATTTAATTCAGCATAAGTTATCTGAATATCACCCAGAACAATCGCAAAATTGTCAGGAGTTTGTTGAACCTGTTCTTCAAACAGCTGATAGACGGTTTGATATTTACCATATTCTCTTTGAGTGTCATTAAACTCTCTCAATAACCACTCTTTTTCTTCCTCTGAAACCACCTCAATCTTCGCCAATTCAATCTCAGGATTGGCAGTTATCGTCTGTAAAATCCGTTCTAAATGACCAGCCATCCTTTCAATAGTAGATCTCTTAAATAATTTACTCCTATATTCAATAGTGAAATGTAGACCGGCGGTCATTTCCAGAGCTGTCAAGGTCAAGTCAAACTTAGATATTCGACTGTCAATCTCAACTGGATATAACTTTAACCCATCCAATTCGATTAATGAATAATCCATATTCTGGATTGAAAACATTACATCAAAGAGTGGATTTCTACTCATATCTCTCTTGAAATCCAGCTGGTCAACCAACAATTCAAATTGATAATCCTGATTCTCATAAGCAGAGAGAGCTGTTACTTTGACCTCCTGCAAAAATTCTCTGAAAGATTTTGTAGCTGTGAGATAACTGCGCATTGCCAGAGTATTAACGAACATTCCCACAATATTATTAAAGTCCGAATGGGATCGACCGGCGATCGGTGATGCGACAATTATCTCTTCCTGACCACTATATTTGGCCAAAAGGATATTATAAACTGCCTGTAAAACCATATACAGAGTAGCATCCTGTTCAACAGAAAGTCTTTTGATCCTGGCACTCAATCCATCGCTTATAGCAAAACTATATTTGTCGCCGATATGCTCCAGAACCGCCGGACGGAGATAGTCGGTAGGTAAGTTTAATATCGGTAATTCTCCTGCAAAAACATCTAACCAATACTGTTTCTGCGCCTTTAATCTCTCCGAATCCAGATGTTCATTTTGCCAGGATGCATAATCTTTATATTGAATCTGCAGTTCGACCAACTCCCTGCCCTGATACAGTTGTCCGAACTCATTAATTAAGATCTCTATTGATCGACCATCAGAGACGATATGATGCATATCCCACACCAGAATGATTTCTGATTGTTCGTCCGCAGAGATCACTTTCCCGGCTGGAGATATTACCCCGATTCTCAACAATGGTGCTTGACTCAGATCAAAGGGTTGAATAAAACCTTTGACCAGGTGTTCGATCAGATCATGATTCTCCCCATCAAAAGAGTCATTCAGATTCTGGTTGTCTATGTAGGTGATTGAACAGTCCACATTCTGGTGAATTACCTGGACAGGTTCACCTAACACCCCTTCTTCTAAGGTAGCAAGTTTAAAAGAAGTTCGCAGAGATTCATGTCTGGCGATTAATTTCCTGAAAGTCTGTTCTAATCTCTGCAGATCAATCTTACCAACCAATCTGATAACCACCGGCATATTATAGGTGATACTGGATTTCTCCAACTGATGGAGAATAAATAATCGTTTCTGGGCAGAAGATACAGGATAGATTCCCACATCGGACTGCTGTACCGGAATGATCTCATGCTCTACTTTACCCATCCCTTTTAGAGTTTCAGCCAATTCACGAATAGTCGGATTTTTAAACATCAGACGTAGAGGTAGTTCCAGATTCATCTCTTTATACAGTCTGGTCACAAAAGCCGTGGCCTTAAGCGAATGCCCACCGAGTTCAAAGAATCGATCATCAATCCCCACTCGTTCCAGACCCAATATTTCAGACCAGAGAATGGCCAGAGCTTTCTCTAACTCTGTTGTTGGTGCCACATATTCTCTGTCCACTATCCCAACATTATCTGGCTCAGGTAATTTATTACGGTCAACTTTCCCACTCGCCGTCTGGGGAAATTTTTCCATCAGGATAAAAGATGATGGAATCATATACTCGGGAAGAGTTGCCGCCAGGTATTTTCGCAACTGAATCCCCGATAACCGTTCACTTGCTGCTTGATTATTGGGAACCACATATCCACAAAGATATCTACTGCCCTGCCGATCTTCTCGATCACTGACCACAACTTCTTTGATCTCAGGGTGTTTCAACAGTTGTGACTCAATCTCCGGCAGTTCGATTCTGAATCCCCGAATCTTCACCTGATAATCCAACCTACCCAGATACTTAATGTTACCATCTGCCAACCAGCAAGCCCGATCACCGGTTTTATACATCTTCTCACCCGGGGTAAAGGGATCGGGAACAAACCTCTCCGCAGTCAGCCGGGGCTGATTAAGATAACCCCTGGCCAATCCCTGACCGGCGATATACAACTCTCCAACCACTCCTACAGGCAATAAATTCTGATATCTGTCTAAAATATATAGTTTGACGTTATCTATCGGTTTACCAATGGGTACGATCTCCAAATCCACGCCTGTGGGGCAGTCATAATAGGATGCTTCCACCGTCGTCTCTGTGGGTCCATATAAATTATGGAGTCTGATCTGATGAACCCGATAGATCAGTCGATTATAGCGTTCTACCTGTTTTGGCAATAAAGCTTCTCCACTGGAAAAGAAATCCCGTAAACTGCCCAATCTGTAAACTGCATCGGGATGAGCTTCCAGATAATCAAAGAAAACATTTAGCATGGATGGCACAAAGTTAATCGCAGTTACCCCATACCGTTCAATAGCCTCCACCAGAAGAGCCGGGTCTTTTTCGCCCCCAGGTGTTAACAGACACAGTTTTGCACCTGGATTCGACCACCAGAAAATCTCCCAGACCGAGACATCAAAAGTAAATGTGGTCTTTTGCAGCACTGTATCTTCGATACTCACTGGATACATTCTCTGTAACCAATACATCCGGTTTATCACAAAATTATGTTCTATCATCACCCCTTTGGGTTGACCGGTAGAGCCAGAAGTATAGATAACGTAAGCAAGGTCTGTCGGTTGATTAACTATCTCCAGATCGGAAGCATCACCAGAGTATAACCCTGTTCTGGAGATATCAATCACCTCTCCATCAAAACCTGACCCCACTATCCGCTCACCAGAATCTGTCAGCAGCAGACTGGCCTGGGTATCTTCCAGGAGAAAGTTAATCCTTTCTATAGGGTAATGAGGATCAATTGGCAGATATGCTCCACCCGCTTTGATAATTGCCCAGAGTCCAATAATCATCTCAAAGGAACGTTCCAACATAATGGCAACGATCTGTTCCCGTTCGACACCTTTATCCCGGAGAATTCTTGCCAGTTGATTGGCCTTCTGATTTAGCTCCCGATAAGTCATCTCCCGATCTTCATAGATCAAAGCGGGGTACTCAGCTAATCTGCCTACCTGTTGCTCAAAAATCTGTGGTAGAGTCTGATTGATTGGAAACTCTCGCCCGGTAGCATTAAATTCAGTCAAAATCTGTTCCCGTTCCTTATGGGATAGGATCTGAATCTCTGCCAGTTGGATCTGCGGGTTATTAATAATAGTTTGTAAGATGTTCAGATAGTGTTCAGCCAATCGGGATACCGTATCCTGTCTGAACAGACTAGTTCGATATTCCAATTCAAACTTAAGACCTTCACCTGTCTCAATTGCAAACAGTGTCAGGTCAAACTTTGCAGTTGGTTGTACAAAAGGATATGGCACAAATTCCAGCCCGGCTTCCCCCTGTGCTGCCAGTACATCTTCGATCTCCCGCATATTTTGTAAAACAAATAATGTATCAAATAAAGGATTCCGACTCAGATCCCGTTCAAGGTCCAATTGCTCCAGTAACATCTCAAACTGATAATCCTGATTTTCAAATGAGTGCACAGTATTCTCTCTGATCCGATCCAGATATTCGGTGAAGGAGAATCCTCCCTTTACCTGGTTACGCAGAGCTAAAGTGTTGACAAACATTCCGATCATTCTCTCTACATCTACAGTCGAGCGTCCAGCGACCGGTGTACCTACAACAATATCATTCTGACCGGTATAGCGGAATAGCAGAACATTATAGGCAGCTAATAATATCATAAACAGGGTCACTCCCTGATTATTGGCTAACCTGACCAATCTCTGCTTCATCTCTCTGTCCAGTTCAAAATAGATGCGATCTCCGACAAAGGATAGTGCCGCCGGTCGTGGATAATCAGTCGGTAGATCCAATACAGGCACTTCATCTCTAAACAGTTCTAACCAATACTCCTCCTGCTCTTTCATCTCTCTGGAACTAAAGAAATCGTTCTGACGATAGCTAAAATCCTTGTACTGAATCCGGGGTTCAGGTAAAGATAGGTCATTGTAGAATGCCAACAACTCTTCTACCAGAATATTCATCGAGACTCCATCAGAGATAATATGATGCATATCCAGGATCATAATCCAGTCAGCCAGCCCCCGCCCGGTAATCAGTTCTGCCGCTTCCCTGTTCTTCGCTAATTCTACACCATATGCCAGCTTCAACAGACCTACCCGTAGTAAAGGTGGATTACTTAGCTCAAAGGGACGAATGAATTCAGTAATCCAGCCGTCTATAACTGATTTCCGGTCCTGGTCAGTCTGGATCGTGTTAGTTTCCAGAAGCTGTGCATCTGAGTAATCTTCGATCGCAAACTCTATCTGATCATGAATAATCTGTTGGGGTTCTCCCGAAATAATCTCAAAAGAAGTTCGCAGAGATTCATGACGGTCAATCAGTCTTTTAAAAGCATCTTCCAATTTTTCCGGATTTAGATTCCCTTTAATCCAGAACACTCCCGGCATATTATAAGTGGTACTCATTCCCTCCAATTGATTGAGGACAAATAATCGTTTCTGGGCAGAAGACACTGGATAATATGGTCGTTCCTTTATTGCCGCTAAACGTACATCTTCTCGAGATTGGCTGATACTACCAGACCAAACAAAAACGGCCAGTTCTCTGATCGTCGGAGTTTTGAATACCTGACTAAGCGGAATCTGCACCTGGTATTCTCTTAAAACTCTGGCTACAAAAGATGTGGCTTTCAGAGATTGTCCACCCAATTCAAAGAAATTATCTTCTATTCCAACTCTTTCAATGTGCAAAATTTCCTGCCATAAAGCAGCAAGATATTCTTCCAGATCATCGGTAGGTGCTGCATACTGTCTCTCAGTAACTATACTGAACTCAGGTTCAGGCAGCGCTTGACGATCAATCTTACCATTAGAGGTTAAAGGCAGTTTATCAATTACCACAAAATAAGTTGGAATCATATATTCCGGTAAAGACGAAGCAAGATAACTACGGATGTCATTAATTGATAGCCGATCTGTCGATTCAACTTTATTCTCTATACTATCAGTTAGTTCTTGTAGAACTAGATAAGCAGCAAGATATTTTCTACCATCTAAATCTTGCCGATCCATCACATAGGCGCTTTTTATCAGCTGATGGGTAAGCAGTCGATCCTCGATCTCACCTGGTTCAATTCGGTAACCTCTAATCTTCACCTGATAGTCAATTCTGCCCATAAACTCTATCTCACCATCCGGAGTCCAGCGGGCCAGATCTCCAGTTCGATAGATCACAGAAGCTGATTTATAAGGATTATCCACAAATTTTTCTGCTGTCATCTCAGGTTGGTTCAGATAACCCTGGGCCAATCCAATCCCACCAATACATAATTCTCCGATGATACCAATAGGCACTGGTTGATTATATTGATCCAAAATATAAATCTGAGTATTGGGCAATGGTCTACCAATGGGAACATTCTTACCTGTAGATAGATGGGATTTATATTGATGAAAAGTGGCACAGATAGTTGCCTCTGTTGGTCCGTAACCGTTAATTATCTGTAATGAGCTGTTCAACTCTAAAAATTCTTCCAGAAGATAATCTTTAATCGGTTCAACACCAACCAACATTTTATTTAATCTCAGAGTCTCACCCCTGTCTTTCACCAGAGTTAATATATCCTGCAAAATAGTCGGTGGTAAATAGGCAAAAGTTATTCTTTCTTTCAGTAAGAATTCAACCAGTTCCACCACATCCAGCATCACAGGTGGATATAAAACCAATTCCGCACCTAATACTAAGGGTACAAACATCTCACAGATACTAACATCGAAAGAGATGCTGGTCAGACTCAGTGCCCGATCACCAATCCCTATCTGATGCTGATAACTATCACCAATGGCGTAAACAAAATTAATTAATGCCCGATTAGAGATCATCACCCCTTTAGGTTTCCCGGTAGATCCGGAGGTATAGATAAGATAGAGCAGATCTTTAAGTTGATTGACCGATTCTAAATTTGTAATATCTCCCGAATAGATTTCTGGATCATACAGATCAATTATCTCTCCACTAAAACCAACTTTCTCTGCCAACTGGCGACTGGTTAGAAGTAAGCTGGCTTGAGAATCCTCCAGTAAAAAGATGATTCTCCCGGATGGATAATCAGGATTAATTGGTAAATAGACACTACCAGATTTTATAATTCCCAGAATTCCAATAATCAGTTCCACTGACCGATAAGCCAATAGACCGATTATCTGACCCGGGAGAACTCCCGATTTTCTAAGTTTTCTTGCCAACTGGTTGGCTTTGGCGTTTAATTGACCATAAGTTAACCTCTCTGTACCAAAACTAACAGCAAGCTCATCGGGATGTGTTTGCACCTGTGCTTCAAAAAGCTGGGCAATTGTTTTATTCACCGGATACTCTTCTGGCGATGGAATAAAGTCTGTCAAAATTTTTTTCATTTCTGCAGCAGAAAGCATATTAACGGCAGATAATTTAATCTCTGGATTATTGACAAGCTGATTAAGAATGTTTTGAAAATGAACAGCCATTCGTGTAATAGTCTCTCTTTTAAACAGATCTGTCTTATATTCCAGCAAGAATTCCAATTGACCGTCGATCTCCATCCCTTCCAGAGTCAGATCAAATTTGGTCATTTTATTTCGATAGGGATATATGCTTAAGTCGAACTCACCACTATCAAAAGCAAAATCATCTTCCTGTAAAGCAAATACCACATCAAATAAAGGATTTCGACTCATATCCCGATCCAGATGCAGTTTCTCTACTAACATTTCAAACTGATAATCTTGATTCTCATAAGCCTGCAGACAGTTATCTCTGACTTCTGCTAAATACTCCCGAAAGTTTTTATCTTTTGTTGGCTGATTTCTTAAGGCCAGAGTATTAACAAATATACCGATTAACCTTGTCAGATCTGCACAAGAACGCCCTGCAATTGGAGAACCGACAACAATATCTTCCTGACCAGTATATTTTGCCAGCAGAATATTAAAAGCTCCTAATACTGTCATATAGAGAGTCGCTCCACCTTCTGCTGCCAATCTTTTTAACTGTGCAGTCAGGTCGCGATCAATTGTAAACTCCAGCTTATCCCCTTCAAAATCCATCACTCCTGAACGCGGATAATCTACAGGTAGATTTAAAATTGGCACTTCATCCGCAAACTGATTTAGCCAATAATTCTCCTGAATGTGTAGTTTATCTGATTCCAGTAAGTGGTTTTGCCAGACTGCAAAATCCTTATACTGAATTTCTAATTCTGGTAATTTTCTATCCAGATCAGTATAATAATCCAATATCTCCTCAGCCAGGATAGCTATCGATAAACCATCTGAGATAATATGATGCATATCAAAGATAAGGATATCACAACAAGCATTGCCATTCTGATGTTCGTCACTCTGGTCACGATTATCACTACCCGAATATCCAATTTTCTCTATCTGGTGAGTGTCCGATAGATCTGATAACAGCTCAGCAGGAATATCTTTAATCAGACCTACTCTAAGTAATGGTGGTTTGTCCAGATGAAAAGGTCGAATAAAATCATTAATCAGCTTTTCGATACCTTCCCGAAAGGCTCTGAGCCTGATCAACTGCCAATCCAGATTGTCCTGTTCGCCAGTGAAAGATTCCGGTACAGGTACCATTTCAGTTATTTCGGACTTATTCCTTTCCTCACCCGGACTCTGCTGCCGATAATCTGTGATTTCTTCTGTATCTATAGTCAATAAAACCACTTTGAAATCTATCTCCTGTTGAATCCGCTGAACCGGCTGACCATCTGAGTCAGTAATAAATACGGTTCTCAATGACTCATGCCTGGTGATCACTTTTTGCAAGGCCTGGTCTAATCTGACTACATCCAGCTGTCCTCTTACTATCATGACTTGAGGCATGTTATAGGCGGTATTAATCTCATCCAACTGATTAAGAATATACAGCCGCTTTTGAGCTGACGATAAAGGATAAAAATCGGATTTCTCTGCCAGGGGAATTTCAGGTTTAGCTTCCTCACCAATCTCCAGAATATTATCTGTTGACAGTTCCTCAGCCATCTCTCTAACTGTCGGAGTATCAAAAACCTGACGTACTGAGACCTCAAGATTTAAATCTTTGATCATTCTGGATACCAGAGAGATAGCTTTCAAAGAATGTCCACCCAGATCAAAGAAGTTATCATCAATTCCAACCTCTGAAACATCCAGAATCTCTGCCCAGATTTCAACCAGTTGTGTTTCCAACTCATTACGGGGAGCGACATACTCTGCCCCAACCCGTACTTCATAATCAGGTTCAGGTAATGCTTTTCGATCTATCTTTCCATTGGGAGTCTGAGGTAATTGTTCCATCAAGATAATATATGAAGGAATCATATACTCTGGCAGTCTTTCAGCCAGATAATTTTTTAACTCAGCTGACTGCACAGTTGACTCTCCGTGATGTGAATTCACCTCGACATAGGCACATAAATATTTGATGCCATACCGATCTTCCCGGGCAATGACAATAGCCCGTTCGACCAGTTCGCTGCAGATTAATTGAGAGGCTATCTCATCAGGTTCAATTCGAAAACCTCTGATCTTTAACTGATAATCCACTCTGCCAACAAACTCAATATTTCCATCAGCCAGCCATCGGACCAGATCACCAGTTTTATACATCTTCTCACCAGGTTCAAAAGGGTTGTCCACAAATTTTTCTGCAGTTAACTCCGGGTGATTTAAATAACCCCTCGATAGACCAACTCCGGAAACACATAGTTCACCGGCAATTCCTTTCGGAACTGGCTGCAAATCTTTATTGAGAATATATACTCTGACATTGGCTAAAGGTCTTCCGATGGGAACATTCCTCCCGACAGATTCTGTTGATTCATATAAATATGTGGAAGTACAGATAGTGGCTTCTGTTGGCCCATACCCATTGACGATATACATTGGATTATTATTCTGCATACCCAGTTGATAGTAGTTCTGCAAAATGTAATCTTTAATCGGCTCGACTCCCACAAGCATTTTATTTAGTGACAGTTCACCCACCCTGTTATGCAAATGAGTGACCAGATCCTGTAAAAGTGCAGGAGGTATATAAGCCAAAGTAATATTTTGACTGACTATGAACTCAGCCAATTCCCGTACATCTAACATTTTATATTTGTATAAAACCAATTGAGCCCCGAATATTAATGGTAAAAACATCTCACTGACACTGACATCAAAAGATATATTAGTCAAACTCAAACATCGATCACTGTTATCTATCTGTTCACCATAGTCTCCATATAAACTAAATAGATAGTTCACCAATGATATATGTTCGATCATCACACCTTTGGGTTGACCTGTAGAACCGGAAGTATAGATCAGATATAGCAGATTACGACAGTCATTTACCTGCGAGAGGTTAGAACTGTCTTCAGTATATACCTCAGCCTCATCCAGATTAATGGTCTCTCCCGCAAAATTCACTTTACCTGACCACTGACTCTGGGTAAGAAGAATTTGTGCTCCACTGTCTTTTAAAAAGTAAGTAATTCTTTCTGCCGGATAGTCAGGATTAATCGGTAAATATGCTCCACCGGCTTTAATTATTGCCAGTATTCCAATAATTAATTCCATAGAACGATCAGCCATTAAGCCAACAGAGTGATCAATTCCAACCCCTTTTTTGCGCAAATGACGGGCCAATTGATTTACCCGTGAATTTAACTCACTGTAAGTTAGCTGTTGATTATCAAAAACCAGGGCAATCTCCCCGACAGATTGACTTACCCGGGTTTCAAAAAGCTGTACAATGGTTTGATCTAATGGGAATTGCTCTGCAGTCTGATTAAATTCTCTTATCAGCTCAATCTCTTCTTCCGAGGATAAAATATTGACTTCACCGACACTTATCTCAGGATTACGCAGAATAATTCTGACAATATTTTCGAAATGTTGGGCTAACCTTTCAATGGTTTGTGAATTAAAGACCTGGGGGTTATAGATGAATTCAAGTTGTATATTCTGAAAAGTAGTAATCGCTAAAGTCAAGTGGAAATTGGTCATTTCAAAACTGGAATAAGAGTTTATCATTAGATTAGTAAAGTGAGTATTGGAAATGGTGGAATTATCGTCAGATAATTTTGAGTCAACCTGGGACAGTGATATCTGATCTTTTAATTTTTGATCCAGAGGATAGTTTTCCAGGACAACTATGGAATCAAAAAGGTTATCATTAGTGGGTAATGGGCTGTAAGATTTAATATCGGAAAGCGGTGTAGTCTGATAATCAACTCGATCTTGAATCATCTGTTGGATCTCCTGCAAAATATTCAGTACTGGCAGCTTAGCATCAGTTTTAACTTTCAGAGGTAATGTATTAATAAATAGACCAACCATCTCCTCAACGCCAATTAAATTTGCAGGTCTACCCGAAACAGTCGTACCAAAAACTATTGTTTCTTCATTGTTGTATTTATGTAATAAAATACCCCAAATGGCATATAAAAAAGCACCCAGGGTGAACTGTTTCTCATGAGCCAATTCGTCAATTCGACGACCAAACTCTTCAGGTAATTTATAGCTAAAGGTAGCAATCTGGCTAATCTCCGATTGTGTAATCCGGTCAAAAGGCAGTTTAGTTTTCGTCTCATAATCTGCTAAATAATCTTGCCAGTATATTTGTTGAACAGCTTTATCCTGTTTGAGAATCCATTCTAGATATTCTTTAAATCTGGTTTTAGCTTTAAATGATGGAATAATTTCCCGTTCCAGTTGTTGATATGTTTCAAAAACCTCTTTCAAGATCACCCCTGTACTCCAACCATCCCAAAGAATATGATGATAACTCAAAACCATCTCATATTTATCTTTTGCCAATTTGCAGAGCAGGATTCGAAATAGTGGTCCTTCCTCTAAATCAAATTTATCTGAGCGATCTTCTTTTAAAAGTCTGGCTAACAACTCCTGTTGTCGTATCTGATCTGTGGTCAGTGAAAGATCTTCTTCTCTAATTACCAATTCTTGATCTTTTAAAATTATCTGAACCGGTTTTGGTAGTCCTCTCCAGGCATAGATGGATCGCATAATCTCATTTCTAAAAAGTACAAAATTCCATGCTTCTTTAAATAAGGGAATATTCATCTGACCAGAAAGGTTCAAACTGAGTTGTTGAAAATATTGGTCACCTTCGGGATCTTTTAAGTACTGATAGAAGAATCCTTCCTGCATAGAACTTAAAGAAAGAATGTCTTCTATGTTACGTTTTTCCAAGCGTTTCGACCTTATCATATAAATCCCCTCCTTAATTTATATTTTTCACATTTTTACATATTTTATATACTATTCATTATATAAAGTTTTACATTATTTATTATATAATAGTATTTTAGCTAGGTCAATTGATATATTGCTTTTTTTTTCTATAAATTAATTTACCCTGAAGGAATAATTGTTGCCTAACAAGGGATATTGAAGGTAATATATATAATACTGAGCAATATTATGCTAGGAATAGAGCAATTAATTAATAATGAGTGAATTTTATTCTGATTATCAAAATATTAATTCGTATAAAACTAAATATTTAATATTAATATTTTTGTTATTTTTTAGTCGGGTATTTTACATAAACAAAACCTCCCACTTTGACAGCAGGAGGTTTCTATTATTCAACTTAATAAAATATTCTGTTACCCAATTAATCTTCTTTTGGTGTCTCTGGTAATTGCTCAGTTATATCATATATTTTATCTTTTATCTCAGGTGTTGGAGAGTCGAATCTCATACACATATCTTCAGGTTCATCTTCAGGCAAATTTTCCACCAGTAATTTATCCAAAATGACGTTTTTAATTGTGTTTTCATCAATAACAATCTTAACTTCTCTAACCTGAGAATCATAACCTTCTGCAATAACTGTCAGTGTATAACTACCTTCTTTGAAAGAACCATGAAAGAATCCATGATAATCTGTAGAGAGTATCTTCTCCTGTGGACCAGTGCAGACTATCTGGGCATTGGCAATGAACTCATTCTCTCCCTGAACATAACCTTCAAGAAGGCCAATTGGTTCAGCTTCTTTCACATGCTGCAGACTTTGCAAGACATTCAATCTTCCCCAACCATAGCGGGTATCTTTACCTTTTCTTCCCGGATCACTAAGCATCCCAATTTGACCACCTACACTCTGGTGCAAAATCGTCTTTAATTCTTCTACTGTCAGCGTAGGATTCTTAGATAATAACAAAGCCACAGCCCCGGCGACATGAGGAGTCGCCATGGATGTTCCATCATGAGTGGAGTATTTCCCACCCGGTATAGCTGATGTGATGTCAACTCCTGGGGCTGAGATATCTGGTTTAATCTGTTCGTTATTGTCTGCATAAAAATAATTAGGATAGATAGTGACCCCTCCCCCACTAAATTCAGCGACTTCTCCAGCAGGGCCAAAGGCTCCGACTGCTTCCGCTAAAGGTGTATTACCTGGGGCACAGGTATACTCCATACCTGAATTACCGATAGCAAAAGCCGGAAAAATGCCTGCAGCTGCCATATTATTGATGGCTTCCAACAGATCAGGTATGAGATCATCAATTCCCCATGAGCCATTTACGATGTGAAAACCCTGTTCGATAGCCCACTGCATACCTCCTAATACCTGAGCCATAGTTCCGCCACCTTGTGGGAGAATCAAAGCATGCCCGAGAATAGCCTGTGGAGCCATACCAATCCGCATATTCACATTACGACCTAGAACCGTGCCAGAAACATGGGTTCCGTGAAAATCGGAATCATGTGGTTTAGAGTTGGCTATAGGTTCACCGTCTTCATTAATCTCTACCCAATAACCCTCGTGATATGGTGGTTCCCCACCCATAGCACCCTGCAGTTCGGGATGTTCAATATCTACTCCTGTATCCAAAACTGCCACTTTGATCTGCTGCCCATAATACCCTTGAGCCCAGACCTGTGGAGCATTGACCATACCAATATTATCCCATTTTGACTGATTAAAAGTTTTAGCCTGGTTTTCTGGAATGCGAACAGTTATATCTTGATAAATTTGTTCAACCTCTGGTAGAGTTGCGAGATCAACAATTTCATCTCTGGTTAGTTGGGCCGAGACTAGATTGACTAGCCAGAAACCTTTATATTTACAGAGATTATGAATACGAGTATTTAAACCTTTACTCAGATAATCTATGACTGGTTTTTGCGATTTTCTGGCTGTATCCTTTAATATCTGAAGGTTCTTCTCTGGTTTCGCTTTTGCAGAAATTCGCGACTGTTCATGAACTCTGATGATTACTCTAATTGTGTCATCATCATGGAAATGATCTAACTTTTCCAGAAGCTGAGACCGGATCGTCTGATTAATCTTCTGAATTGACTGCGAATTTCGTTTGATGTGAAACATTATCTCACCCCTTCTTTTACTCAACTTAGGTTCTTATTGACAAAAGCTGAGTTGGTAAAATTTTTACTCTTGGTTATTATATGTGGAAAGAAGGATTTCTGATAGAGAAATGGAAAAGACTTCAGTGGACCCACTGAAGTCTTTGGATTAATTCTGATTTAAAAATTATGGCCGTAATTGGAATCAGCCTGATTTGTCATATTTATAAAGCCCGTGTAACAATAGCTGTGACAGCTGCTATCGTCAGGGAGATCTTGTCACCCATCTATCCCAATCCCCAATATCTTTTCAACGACTTGAACAACTTGTTGATTCTGTTCAATCTTATTTAGAGTACCATTAACATAGCAAAGTGGTGCTGTATACTCTGCCAAAATACGATCATAATTCTCCCGAACTTTTTTTAGTTTATCATAATTCTCATAGATATCCTGGACTGGACGTCCCTCATTCAAACGCTGTAAACAGACATCAACAGGACAGTCTAAAAAGATCGTTAGATCAGGCAGTGGGAATTCACTATTCAGATGTTTAACAAAGGCCAGTTCCCGTTCATCATTCCAGTTATATACCATTGATGAAAGTAAATACCGGGTACAGATGACGACCCAACCTTCCTTTACTTTTTTCATAATGCCATCTACTTCATTATATAAATGATCATGCCGATCAGCGGCGTACAAAAAAGCAAGCTGTCGATCATTCCGCTTTTTGTCTCCAGTCATCGTAAGTCTACGGGTCAAAGCCCATCTTACCATATTTCCGATCGGCCCAGGAGAAGGCTCTTCAGTCAAATATGCCCGATAACCTTTTTGAACAAAATAATCATGAAGCAATCTGGCTTGCGTAGAAGTACCTGAACCATCTATTGCTTCAAAAACAATAAACAAACCTCTTTCTAATTCATTAACCATCCTAATCCCCTTTCTATCGCCATCATTATATTCAATCTATGATTGATGCATTTAAACTAGTACTCCATGTTATTCTATTTACAGTTTCAATTTTCCTTCTTTTATGTAGAAACACCAGGTTTGATAGAAAAAAATTTGACAGTATAGAAAATAGGACTATTGTATGGTATACTAGGAATATAGTCTCAAAATAAAAAAAGGGAGGTCTATCCTGTGTCGAAAAACGCATTTTTTCTCAAAGAAGCTACCTGTCCAATTTGTTTGACTGAATTTCTGGCGACTACTGTAAGACCAAATAGATGTATTCCTCAAGGTAAGGAAGCAGATTTTCATTACAAATATTCAGGGGTAATACCTTACCTTTATGATATCTGGGTCTGCCCGGAATGTCATTATGCAGCTCCCAAATCTATCTTCAATACGGTCAAACATGATGAGATAACCAAAATCGCCGAAATTCTCTCCAAAACCAAACTTCCCATTGATCCCCTTGGCGAGAGAACTCACCAACAAGCTATAACCTATTTTAAGTTGGCACTACTTTTCATGTCTTACCGCAAAGTCCCTACCAGTTTGATTGCTGGTGTCTGTCTCAAAACTGCCTGGATCTATCGTGACCTGGAAGATACGACAAATGAACAGGAGTACATACATAAAGCCATCCAATTCTACGAAGAAGCCTACTCCACAGAGCGCTTTCCCATCGGTAACTTATCTGAGGTTCGTGTAGCTTATCTCTTAGGTGAACTACATCGCAGAGTTGGTGAATATGGAGAAGCTGTTAGATGGTTTGATAAAGCTGTCAATAACCCCAAATCTTTTGCTGAACCTGCTATTGTTAAGATGGCTCGCGATCAATGGTCTTATGCAAAAGAGCAGTATAATGAGCAAAAGAAGATGGAGATAAGTGGGGATGGGGTCGTCAATGCATGAGGGGTAAGCTTTCTATCAATAAAGGGCTGTGTAAAAATGGTTTTCACAAATCATTTTTTATACAGCCCTTTATCAGTGAAATATGTAGAATTATTTATTAAAAAAGTCACAAAAACTACTTATTACACAATTTTCAACTAAACACATTGATTTTTTGCATACTGTTTCTCCATGAGCTTTTAAATTGACATGTAAAGAATATAAAAAGCTCCAAGGTAACCCTCTAACAATATTAGAAATCATTTTTTGTGCTTGCTGATGTTGTTTTTCATCATATGGTATCAATCCTAATCGATTAAAAACTCTAATTACATGAACATCAGCAGGCATTACTGGTAACTTTAGTGAATATAACATAACACAATAAGCGGATTTTGCTCCTATTCCAGGTAAATTAACCAAATAATTATATATCCGATTGTCATTCCAATCTTTATCCAGAAAAACCTTTCTTAAATCAAAAGTTTGAAAATCTAAAAAAATTTTCTCACATAAGTTTATTAAGTCATTAGTCTTCCGCTCTAGCAAACCACCAACAGAAATTATGTTTTTTAACTCATCAGTATCCATATCTTTAATTAAATCCCATTTTTTAATATGAGTTTTTAAGTTATTAAATGAAATTTGATTACATTTCAGATTAGTTCTTTTCGAAAGCAAAATATAAATTAATTCATCCATGGGATCCTCTTTATTATCATACCCAGGTGACTTATATTTCGACCTCAAAAGGGGTTCAATCTCAAATAATTTATCCATTTTATCACTTCTTTACAATAATAATTATATAAAAATTGTAATGTTTTAAAATTCAACCAAAATAATAAATTCTAATTGCCTTATCTATAGCATTTTTGATTTAATTTTTTAAGTGATTATATAAGTAATTAATAATTCATTAAGTTCACGCAATTCATCTTAGTTATCAAAATTGTTATAAACTTGCTAGTTCAATAGAATTTAAAAACTAAATATTTGAACAGGTTTGAAATAAGAAACCTGTTCTTTTATCTGATAAAAAAGAAATATTTTTTTGCTGTACAATACCTACTAAATTCCTTTATAAAAATCTAATTTGAAGATTAAGTTTAAAGAATGTTTTTCCATTCTCTTTATATATTTTTCCAAAATCATGTCTTGAAGAACTAGGAGTTTCTAATTTGGTATTCTTTAGTAAATAATCTTCAAATTCATTTTGATTATATATATGATAACACAGTACATCACCGTCTTCCTTAACAATAATATAACCACCAGTTGCATCATATTGGCCAGTCCAAATAACTGAAGGAGTCATTCCTAATGCAATATCCGATAAAAGTTTCTTAATTTTATACTCATAAAAAGAATGATTATAATCGAGATTAAACTGACATGGATTTTCGCGGTTAAGTATTCGTAATAACTCAGTAATAGACGAATTTTTTCCTTTAAAGTAATATACTAATAAATGTGATATAATCTCTGGAAGTTTACTATCAATTACCTGTAAATTCAATTTAAAAACATCACATTCCATATCATAATATTGAAAAGAACACCCTGCATTCTCAATTTCTTTAACTCGTTTCATTATTTTGGCTTTCGCTGAAATAGAATTAATTTCCTTAATTTTGTCATCAGTCAATATTTTCCCCCGAATTTTATAAATAATATTCGTAGTATGTCCAGCGTTTAATAAAGTTGAAGCACTACCTAATTGGGATTTTATGCTAAACCCAAGAGTAGGTGTGAAACCCGTAATTAGATCATGAACCACAATTTTTATGTCACTTTTGGCTGTTGATTTGGCTTTCAAAGTTTTGCAATTAATATTTTTCAAAAAATCTTCCAATTCACTAACTGAAAAGGCTCCCTTAGAACTTTTAATTTTATTCAAAAGTATTTTTGATTTTTCGTGAAATTCTTCTATAGGTAATTTGACTATTTCTCCAGTACTTTCTTTAACTATCTGAATCTGATTATCTCTCAAGTATTCAAAATTCTCATCATATTCATTTCTCAAAATTTTTATAATTGGATAATAAATATTTGGAATTCTATTCAAGTCTGAATCCGCAGCATATAAATTACCTTCAGCCAATAATTTTAAAAGCGTGTATATTTCACTCCATTCCCCTTTATTTCCTGAAAACATTGCTTATATCTCCTTTCTTAATAACAATCTAATTATATTTTCTCCCATGGCCTGTACAGCAGGAATAGCAACAGAATTTCCAAACTGCTTGTAAGCTTGAGTATCCGAAACTCTTATACCAAAAGAGTCAGGAAAACCTTGTAATCGTGCCCATTCTCTTGGTGTCATTCTTCGAATCCCATCTCGATTCACTTCACCTTTAATATTAGTCACAGGCGTAAAATCCATCAACCTATCATCAAATACCAAATTTCTTTCTCTTCCCATTCCTCCAACAACAATAGCATTGGCAATCGAATCATCAAGTATTATCTCATATCCAAATCCGTTTCCTTTTGACTTGTGTCTTCTTTTGTGCTCTTTCAAAGTAGATAAATATTTTGTTGATAAGTAATATTTAGCAGAAACAGGATTTTCTTCTTTTATATCCTTAAACATAACTTCAACTTTTGTAGGTTTTGGATAATCGAATTCATTAATTCCAAGTCGTTTATGAAAACCCACAATAAAAATTCTTTCACGGTTCTGTGGAACCCCAAAATCTTTGGCATTAATAATTTTTGGTTCTGGAACAAAATAATTCAAGTTTTCCCGCAAAGTATTTAATATTACCTCTAATGTCTTCCCACCTTTATGATTTATTAACCCTTTAACATTTTCCAGTAAAAACGCTTTTGGTTGTCTTTCTTTGATTATTCTAGCAACATCAAAGAACAATGTTCCTCTCGTATCTTCAAAACCTCCTCTTTTTCCAGCGATAGAAAAAGCTTGACATGGAAAACCACCAAGTAAAATATCATGACGAGGAATACCTTTTTCATCAATTTTTTTAATATCTCCAAACGGTATTTCTCCAAAATTATACTCATAAGTCTTCTGGGCATATTTGTCCCATTCTGAACTAAAAACACATTTACCGCCTAAATTCTGAAATGCAATTCTCATTCCTCCAATTCCAGCAAATAAATCTATAAAGGTGAATTTATAATTTGAAGGTGGTGGAAATGGTACATCCCATTCTATAGTATCTAAATCAATTCCATCTGGTAAGTAATTCAAGGCTTCTTGTTCAAAATATCTTCGAACAATATTATCTCTATTTTGTAAATAATGAGTAATAATTGAAAATTTATGTTTGTTTTCACAGTTTAAATTATTAATAATTAATTTTTTCAGGTTTGAGTATCTCACTTTTCTCACCCTCACTACTTTTTTTACCTAAGTTAGTTATAACACCCTCAGCAAATGAGCATCATATAAAGTTTCAATAGGGCATTTTCCATCGTGCTGTTCAATCTCTGAAATTTTCATTTTGTTAAATTTCAGTTAGCCTCTAATATCATTCAATATGTATTTTGATTTGACTATGAGGCACATTTCATTTTGCATTACTGATTTCAGTCATTTGTTTTATTCCATTTAACTAGGTGGATTTTTATAATAATAGAATTTTGCTCTCTCCAGTGTTTATTCTACATACACCATGACAAACTTTGCTCTTCGAATTAAATATCACCATTTTCATCTACCAAAAAAATATATCCCAAAATGTTTGTATAACTACCACAAAACTAAGTTCTATCTAAAAATTAAAAGTTAACCATAAATAAAAAGCTCAACAAGAATTCTTTTAAAAAATATAAAAATTTTTAACCCATTTACTTTTAATAACAATTACTCAAAAATAATCAACAATGTGGCAAAAAGAAGACCGTTGAATGCTCAGACTGGACTACAGGTAATCCCTCCCTTCCAAAAAAATATATAATTTTATTTTTTAACCACTTGGAATTTAAATTTTTCTAGTTGAGAATAATTTAAATATAACCAATTTTAAAACCATGTATGGTTTTTCGAAAAGTTCGTTTAATATATTATATCGTATAACGTTAGTAGTATCAAGGTATTGTATAGAAATTGTTCAACTATTAACATTAAAGTTTTAAGTTCAAAAAATCTGTTTTTCTACCGTTCACTATCGAAATCAGTTTAATAGATTTTAAATTTGCCATCAAAAAAATCATATACAATAGTACATAGAATTATTGAAAAAATAAAACCTTTGATATTACAGGTTCTATAAGGCAAAATGTAATATAATAATATATAAAAATATTCTATTTTATTAAAAATATGTAAATTTTATAATTATCTATCTTCCTTTTAGTAATAAGTTAAGAGCTAATAATCGTCGGATGAAGCCCTAGAAACTAATCGACGAAAATTATATTTATTATCTTCTGATAGTCATGGTGCACCTTCGACACCTGTAAAGATGGATTTAGGATCACATATTATCAAAGAAAAGTGTGGTTCTTCTAATCAGAAAACTGTTGAACAAATTAAAAAATTCAATATCTCATCGAACTGAAAAAATTTCAAGTAACAAGCACCTTTAATCCCTTATTTAGTGGATCATTTCGAAAAAGGGTGGGACTGGAGATAGTTCAGATAACTAATGAACTCATCTGTACAAAAAACCAGAAGACAAAAGAAAAAGACTAATTTGTCTCTTCTTTAAAGAGGTTCGTTATAAAATTGAAATAAAAAATTGGTACTCTTCCCAAATCTCCACAAAATTATAGCCAGTTAGCTTTCACCAACTGGCTATGTCTTCAAAGATCTGCCCCAAAGATGGCAACCATCTGCATATAAGGTTCAAAATCAGACTCATCCCAGCGCATAAAAGTGAGCACATAACCTAAACCATCTGCATGATATAGACCGCTTATCTCCTGCCATATTTGTAATTCATATACCCCATCATTATCCACATCTACAGGATATAGATTAACCAAACCGTATACATTCCCCTGCACTGGTCTAATCAACTGACCAGTCACATCATACAATTGATCTAGATAATCTTGACCTTTATATGTTATGTCCAAAATAAATTCCTGATCTAGAGTCAAACTGACTACCTGTACTTTGTAATTATCTAAGTAATTAACTTCATACTGAAATTGTTCATTAAACACATCGCTGTCAAATAGTTTTGTTACCTGATTATTTTTAGCTGAGAAGATGTAATTAAAGTAATACCCTCCACTACCACCTGAAGCAATACTCACCTGGATATCCGAAACCTTATCCCCAGTAAAATCACCTAAAAACAGCATTGGTGAGTACCCAGAGTTGTTTTCCAAAGGAACTCGAGTAATCCGTCCAGTTCTACCATCCTGAATCATCAAAGTAATATCTACCATGTACGGAGATGATGGTTGGAATCTTCTGCCGGTCAAAAATACATAGTCGAGAAATCCATCACCAGTCACATCACCCCACTTTGAATCAAGAATCATGTATCCGTCCCAGGTATAACCCATCTGCATAAACCAAACCTCCTTTTAACTAAGTTATTAACATATTATGCTAACACATGCTAAAAGGTCTCAAATAATTTGGTTTACTAAGATTTGTTTAATATGTTTCCCGACTTTTTTTGAAATTCGTTAATCATTTATATAGTCGTTAAATTATTTTCTTCTTTGATTTTCTGGGCAAAATAGCTCCATAACACTTCTTTAATAACATAATTAGGTATTCTCAATGATAATCTACTTCTCACTTGTTTATCAATTGTCAACATTCCAAGATAAAACAACAAAGATATAAAATAATTTTCATCATATAACATTTCAAAAGAAAACTTTGTTACAATTTCAGACTCAATTTTCTCTTCCGAAATTATATATTCCAAAATTTTTTTATTCTTTGCGATTAGCGATCTTAATCTGCCATAATCAATCTTCGCATTTTCTGATATTAACTCTCGAGGTGATTGATTATATCTTATCAAATAATCTACAATTATTATTTCCCTGCATTAGCATTCGAAACCTCAAAAATTCCCTTTTTATCAAACAGTAAAAATGCTCACCCATAATTCTCATTATAGGTGAGCATATCTCAGTTTTCAAAATTACTTATTCTTTTGCATCTTAGCCCAGGTATCCCGCAGGTTAACAATTAAGTTGAACACCAGATGATCTGGTCGGGAATCGCGAATATCCTGCACAAAATACCCCTGTCGCATAAACTGGAACCTATCTCCCGGGTTAGAACTCTTAAGACTGGGTTCCACTTGGGCATCTTTTAGAATCTCCAGAGAATTCGAATTAATCTGAGCTTTGAAATCATCCTCATCTTCGTCATTCATATCCTCTTCATTTAATAAATAGTCATAGATGCGAATCTCAGCGGGCACCGAATGGCTGGCAGATACCCAATGCAAAGTACCTTTGACCTTGCGACCAGCAGTAGGACCACCGCTCTTAGAACCGGGATCATAAGTACAGTGAACTTCTACTATTTCACCATTCTCATCCTTAACCACACTCTCACACTTAATGATATATGCGTTCAGCAGACGAACCTCTTTACCGGGGGTCATCCGATAAAATTTGCTGGGGGGGTTTTCCATAAAATCTTCTTGCTCAATATATATTTCCCGGGTGAATGGCATAGTCCGGGAACCCATCTCTGGATTATTTGGATGATTGGAAGATTCCAACTCCTCCACCTGATCTTCAGGATAATTATCAATTATCACCTTAAGTGGACGCAAGACTGCCATCGCCCGTGGAGCTTTAGCATTCAAATCTTCTCTAATGCAATGTTCTAACAACGCCACATCAACAACACTATTAGCCTTAGCAACACCTATCCGTTCAGCAAAATCCTGAATCGATTCAGGTGTATATCCCCGTCTTCGTAAACCGGCAATCGTTGGCATCCGTGGGTCATCCCATCCATCAACCAGACCCGCCTCTACTAATGCCCGCAATTTCCGTTTACTCATCACAGTTCTGGATAGATTCAAACGGGCAAACTCAATCTGTCGAGTCGGCTGTTCAAATACCCCTACCTCCTCCAAAAACCAGTTATACAGTGGTCGATGATCTTCATACTCTAACGAACACAGGGAATGGGTGATCCCCTCCAGAGCATCCGAAATAGGATGGGCATAATCATACATCGGATAAATACACCACTTATCACCAGTCTGATGATGTTTAGCTTTCAATATCCGATATATAACCGGATCGCGCAGATTAATATTACCAGATTGCATATCGATCTTAGCCCTTAATACCCTCGATCCTTCCTCAAACTCGCCTTTTCTCATCCTCTCAAAGAGATCCAAATTCTCCTCCACTGACCGATCCCGATAAGGACTGTCCTTTCCAGGTTTGGTTAGTGAACCCCGATATTCTCTGATCTCTTCTGGACTAAGATCATCTACATAAGCTTTACCTTTGTTAATCAATATTACAGCAAACTCATATAGTTTATCAAAGTAATCAGAAGCATAATATAGTCTATCTTCCCAGTCAAAACCTAACCAGTGAATATCTTTCAGAATATTATCGACAAACTCCATCTCTTCTGCACTGGGATTAGTATCATCAAATCTTAAGTTACACTTGCCACCATACTTAGCGGAAGTCGTAAAATTAAGGCAGATAGCCTTGGCATGCCCAATATGCAAATAACCGTTAGGTTCAGGGGGAAATCGTGTATGTACCCGATCACCGTATCGGTTGTTCTCCAGGTCTTCTTCTATCATTTTGTGAATAAAATTGGAAGGTAGATCATTATTAGAAGTTGTCATAATAGCCTCCTCCTTTATTTATATTAATTTATATTCTAACAACACTTCGGGGAAATGTCTACTATTTCCTCCTTAAAAAGAAGAATTTTTTCCTTGAGGGCCAATCTATAAACTAATCTATTGTCATCATTCCTATATTATAGCCTATTTATCCCCTTTTTTATCCAGAACAATTCCCGCCAGAATTCTAATAACCAAAAACAGGCTGCCTCAAAAAAGCAACCTGTCATCATTTCAGATTAATTCTCTACTAACCTCCGACATAATCCGCAATGCTTCCTCAACATCAGCATCATCTAAGTCTTTGTGAAGTACCATCCGCAGATGCTGTGGCCCGAAAGGTGTTACCATCAGCCCACGTTTTGCCAGGATCTCAATTAATGAATCTACATCCTTACCCCAGCCCCCACAATCAGCGACCACGATATTACTCTGCACTTTTTCCAGATCCACACTCACACCTGCAATCTCAGCTAAACCTACAGCCAACCGTTCTGCCCGTTGATGATCTTCCAGCAGACGATCCACCATCTGAGTCAATGCAATGATTCCTGCAGCACCGAGAATACCCGCCTGACGCATCCCGCCCCCCAGTACCTTGCGCATCTTTCGGGCTCTCTTCACAAATTCACTACTACCAGCCAGAATAGAACCCACTGGGGCAGCCAGTCCCTTGGAGAGACAGAACTGAACCGAATCCATCTTCTCACAGATCACTTTCGCCTCAACACCCAGAGCAACCGCCGCATTGAATAGTCGGGCCCCGTCCAGATGAACAGGTATTCCAAACTCATGAGCCACATCGGCAACTGCATTCATTCTCTCGGGAGCAATTACCACACCACCAGCACGATTCAGAGTATTCTCCAGGCAGACCAGACCAGTCTCCGGAAAGTGAATATTCTCACCTCTAATTGCACTTCTCACCTGATCGGGTGTATAACACCCATCTGCTGTCTCAATAGTCCTTGTCTGTACTCCACCCAGTTTAGCCAATCCTCCAACTTCATACATAAAGATATGCATTCTTGGATCAGTGATCACCTCTTGACCAGGAGTCGTATGAGTCAATGCTGCGATCTGATTTCCCATAGTACCACTGGGAACAAATAGAGCAGCCTCTTTGCCAACCTTCTCAGCTGCCAGTTCTTCTAAACGATTTATCGTCGGATCTTCACCATATACATCGTCACCCACTTCAGCTTCAGCCATCGCTTTCCTCATCTCGGCAGTTGGTTTAGTTACTGTATCACTCCGAAAATCAACTAATTTGGTCATCTCCAGTCACTCCTTTGTTATTTATTACGAGTTGTAAATAATCTCCTACCTCAGCAAGAATCATCCCCAAAATAATCATGCCTCCCCCTATCAGACTCTGCCCAGTAATAGGTTCAGCAAGAAGTAGAAATGCAAAGATCATGGCAAATACAGGTTCCATCGAAAAAATTATCGCAGTTCTAATCGAAGTTGTGAACTGTTGTGCCCAATTTTGAATCAAGAAAGCTAAACCTGTCGCCATCACTGCCATATATACTATCGCCCACCAGACCTTAGCAGAATAAAACAGCTGTAACTGTCCACTCACTCCAGCAGCAGCTCCAGAAAAAACACTGACAACTCCAATCTGCACCAAGGTCAAAAGGATCGGATCACGCTTCTGCACAAACTGACCAACAAAGAAGATATGCAAACCAAAAGAGATAGCACATAACAGAATTAATAAGTCTCCAATAGTAAAAGTCCAGTTCCCATCATATGATAAAAATAAGAGTCCGCCTACTGCCAATCCAACTCCAGATAGAACAGGAATTGAAGGCAACTTTTTCGTATAAAAAATCGAAATAATCGGTACAATCACCACTGATAATCCAGTAATGAAACCTGCCTTAGAAGCAGTAGTGAATTGTAAACCACTCACCTGAAAGATAAATCCTCCCGTCAAAGCCAGCCCAAGATAAATACCTAACCGAATCAGATCAGGTTGTAGTTTCTTTAACCTCTTCCAATAAGCTATCCCCAAAACCAGAGTGGCAATAGAAAATCTGATAAAGATAAAATTCAAAGGCTTAATTTCTTTAAGCGCATCTTTCATCAAAGGAAAAGTAGTACCCCAGATTAAGACAATAATAAGTAAAACTACATCAGCAATTATTCGCTTATACTTTCCCATCCAAACTCCTCCTGCTTATCGAATATAACTCATCAATTGTGACAAATCTATTATTACTATCTTTCGATTAACGATCTCGATTAAACCCTCTTCCTGAAATTGTTTCAAAGTTTTAGTGACAGTAACCCGGGATGCTCCCAGAAGATTAGCAATCTCCTGATGAGTCAAAATTAAATCAATCAAGATTCCGCCTTCTGTCTGTTTACCAAATTGCTCATAAAAAGTGTAGATCTGACTGGCCAGTCGTCCAGTTATATCATAAAAAACTATATCCTTAACCTGTTGAGTAATTAACCTCATCTTCTCAGACATCATCTTCAATAGTTCTAATGCCAGATCAGGAGTTTCTATCATCAGTTCCCGCATCTCTTTATAACCAATGGCATAAGTAACCGTTTCTGTTAAAGTTTCAGCATTCACCGCATACTCATGACTATCTCCCAACGCAACCTCTCCAAAAAATTGGCCCCGAGGAAGAATAAATAAAGTCTTCTCCTTACCTTCATTGGAAAACATTGATAGTTTGACCAGACCTGTCCCTATATAATAAAGGCATCCTTCCTTATCATTCTCCATAAAGATCATCTCATTAGCTTTAAATCTTTTCGGATTACCCCTTTTCCTAAACAGCAGTTCTAATTTTCCGTTTAAATTTTCTTTTACTATACCCATTATTCTTCCTCCCTTCTCTTTGGCAATCGTTATATATTTCGGTATCGGAAGCAATAATTCCTCTATCGTTACTTAAGATTCCTACAAGAAAAATTTATCTAGTAAATATCCCCTAGCCTAAACTTGTCAAATTTGATAAATAAAAAGGGAATCAAAACTGATTTATTTTGACTCCCTCGTCCAGAGGATACTATTTTGTTGTCACTAATACTTCAATCAATCCACAAGTTTTTCGATCCAGAGCAATCTGGGTAAAGCCAAGCTGAATCAGGTAAGTCGGAAAGGTCTGAATAACTTTGACTTCACTTCCCGGAAAGAATCCCAGGTTTAACAGTTTCCGATAAAAATCTGCTTTATCTGTATTCAAAGCGTAGATTTTTCCCTGTTCCCCCACCCTCAATTGACTAAGATTCACCTTCACCCCCTTACCTCCCCTCTATTTACAAAATACTCAAAAGCAGATGGACCAGATAACCTATCCCAAAAGCAAAAGGAAAGATAAAACCGGTAATCAACAATCCTACCTTTATTCCATATTCTTTAATCATCACAGCCAATTGAGCCAGACATGGAACAAATAAAGTTAAAGTTATTGATGCAACAATTAGCCCTCCATCATCCAAAATACCCTGATGATAGATATCAAAAAGACCCGCTGCTCCATAATCTCTACGGAAAAATCCAAAGAGAAAAGTAACCGCCGTCTCTGCCGGCAATCCTAAAGCCTTCACCACTGGTTCCAGAAGAGACAATAGTCTAGTGAACAATCCAGTAAGCTGACCTATCCAGATTAGAACACTGGAATAAACAAAGATAGGCAATATCTCTAAGAAGTACCACTCTATTCTCGCCCGGGTTTTGCTCAAAATATTTCCTGGACGGGGCCAGCGCAGTGAAGGCACCTCCATATAAAATCCCCCTTGCTCTCCCGGTAAAAACTTACCAGCCAGATAACCTACACTTAGCATAACAGTACCTACCACAATCAACCACCAGATCAGGCCTCCCGGTACAGTTGCCAACAACCCACTAATCACTCCCAATTGAGCTGAACAGGGAATAGCCAATGCCAACAGCAGTGTAGTCAAAACTTTCTCTCGTTTCGTCTCTAAAATTCTGGTGGTCAAAGTAGCCATAGTATCACACCCTAATCCCAGAACCAGCGGAATCACAGCACGCCCATTCAAACCTATCACCTTCAGTACCCGATCTACCAACAACGCTAATCTTGGCAAATAACCCGAATCTTCCAAAATAGAAAAGACAAGAAAAAATGTACCTACTATCGGTAAAATTATTGCCACAGCATACCGTAATCCCAGGGTAAAAATTCCATATTCCCCCACCAGAAGTAGCTGCAGACTATCCCAGGGAAGCAATCGTTCCACCCAGGTGGTGAATAGAGGATTTAACCATTGACGAAAAACTACCCCTTCCAGAAAATCTACCACTACTCCAGCTCCAAAACCACCAACAAATCGATATATCCCAAAATACAAAACCAGTAATACGATCGGTATTCCACTTAAAGGTCTGGTACAGATCTGACTCAATTTTCGCTGTAAATAAGGATTTTTTGCACCATGTAACTCCAGACACTTAGCCAATATCTGTTCAGCTTTCCGCTGCCTGGTCATCGTTATTGCATATGCTACAGAACGTTTATCCCCAGTCATCCTCTTTTCGAGAATCGTGTTAATCCTGTCATAAGTACGTTGGTTTTCTGTCTTCTGAACCACTTTTAACATCTCACCATCCTGCTGCAGTACAAACAATGCCATACTCTGATTGCTGAACGAATATTTTCCCCGTAACATGCCAGAGATGCGTTGAATATTCAGCTTAATCTCTCCCGGGTAATTCAATAAGATTTTACTGTTACTCCAACTCTCCATTCCCAATATCCACTCACCAATTACCCTTTTTAATTCCAAAATCCCCTCTTTTTTGATTGAAACGGTCGGTATAACTGGTATCCCAATTAACTTTGATAACTTATTACAGTCCAGTTGTATTCCACACCGTCTGACTTCATCCATCATATTCACAACCAGAATCACCCTAAACTCAGCTTCCAACAGTTGTATAGTAATGGGTAACATCCGTTGTATATTTTTCCCATCAACAATATGTAGAATTAGATCCGGTTCCTCTGTGAACAACAGATCTCTAGTCACCTTCTCTTCACCACTGATGGGGAATAGAGAATAAATGCCAGGCGTATCCACAACCTCAACTTTCTCTTCGCCCCATTTGAACTGGCCCCAGGTTACCTCAACTGTAGTGCCCGGATAATTGGAGACTGTAACATATTTACCAGTCAGATGGTGAAAGATCACACTTTTTCCCACATTCGGTGAACCTACCAGGGCAATTTTCATCAACATCCCACCTCAAAAAAAAATCCTCACTCCCTACTATTTATATGAGTAGAGAATGAGGATTTATGCTCATTTATCCTGCGCTTTCCGACAGTCAGCACAATAACCATAAAATTTAATTCGGTGATCAACAACATCAAACTCGTATTGAGATTGGATATGATCTTCCAGATTTTTCAACATATCATCATTAAATTCCACAATCTTGCGACATTTTAAACAGATCAGATGATGGTGATGTTTATCTCCCTGTTCCAATTCATATCTCCGACAGTTGTTATCAAAATTAAGTTCATGTAAGATTCCCAGTTCACACAACAACTCCAGGCTGCGATAAACAGTAGCCAGTCCAATATGCGGGTTCTGCTTGCGTACCAACTGATAAATCTCCTCAGCACTGGGATGTTCATTAATATTCTCAATCAACGTCTTAAGAATAAGTCTCCGTTGACTGGTAAGTTTAAAATTCTTCTCACTCAAGCGTTCCTCGTACTCCCGAAGCTTGTCCTCCATTTCTCACCACCTACCTTTTTCAGTGGATAAGCGTTTTCAATCATTATATCAAAGCTACGCGAGGGAGTCAAGGGCAATCTCTTCTAAAATTAGCCTTTTAATACGAAAAATAATCTGCTGTAACCCACTCCCCAGATGACTGGGTAAGCTTTTTTGTTTGAAAAATACCGGATTAATTCCAACAATCAGAATCCGATCATTTATCGTAATAAAATTTAATGAAGTAGGATCATCATTGTCTTCGTCTGCAAACTGATCAATAATTATAATTTTATCTACATTAAGTGCAATAATTTTATGATATATATCCCAACTGGTCGAACTGCAATGAAGAAACCTCACATCAGGTTCTCTCATCGTATTTTGTAACTTTTCGATAAGACGCTTTATACCCATATTAGGTATATAATTAACTCCGATCACCGCAATACTCTTTGCCATGATGAAATCACCTTTCTGAACATTTTATATTTAATGTACCCAGAAAAGTGAAAAACTAAACAATTGGTCCCCAATAATTTATTTATCATCCCAATTAATTTGGTTCATTAGATGTAAGTTAACTTATAAATCGATCAATTCATCTTAATATCCTCGATCAAAATTCACCAGATTCTCTAAAGGTTCACCTTTCAGATAATGATCCAGATTCTGTGCCAGAATCATCATCGCCCGTTCCATATAGTGATCTGAAAGTGCAGACATATGGGGTGAGATATAGACATTGTCCATCTTCCAGAGAGGAGATTCAGGATCTAAAGGCTCTTTCTCAAAAACATCAAGGATTGTCGCTTTAATCTGACCTTGCTGTAAAGCTACGATCAGAGCCTGTTCATCCACTACATCACCTCTACCAAAACTCATAAAAATCGCTGATTCTTTCATCACCTCAAACGCTTCCTTACCAATCATGTGACAAGTTTTCGGGGTATATGGCAGAATTGAGAGTACCACATCTCCCTCCTGAATAGCTGCCAACCAATCTTCTGCTCCATAAACTTTGTCCACATTTTCAACCTCAGCAACCGTTCGTTTTACACCTACAACTCGAACTCCGAACGATTTAGCTCTTTTAGCCACTTCCCTACCAATATTACCCAAACCAAGAATAACCAAAGTCTTATCGTAAATCTCCGCTACTCTAGGTTTAGCCCATTCTCCTTTTCGTTGATTTTCCCGCAGGTCAAATAGCCCTCTGGTTACTCCCAATAGCATTCCCAGGATATGCTCTGCCATGGGAACTCCATGAATACCTTTTGAAGAGGTAAGCATAATCCCTCTCTCAGGTATTTCAGGAAGAAGAAAATTATCCACTCCTGCAGTCAAAGTCTGAATCCAACGCAACTCATTTCCGATAGTTACATATTTGGGATCAAAGGTACTCCACCAGGAGATAAATATTTGTGCATCCAACACTTCTTTCTCCAGAACTGATTTGTCATCAGAAGCAATAATCTGCAATTCTACTCCATTCTCCAGACCTACATTTTGAAGGAGTTGAATATATTTAGGATTAACCTTTGTGCCCAGTAGAATTTTCATGATAACTCCCCCCAGCATTGTGTATTTACCTCTATTATATATAATTTTATTATCAATTAGCAAGTTAATTCTTTACAACACCCCATTGCAGCTGGAGGAAGTTATTGTCCAAAATTACTTAAAACCATTCTTCAAATCCAGGAAATTTCCAAGATTAGCCAATACCTCACCCCACTGTAAGGGCATATAAATCTTGCTTGCCTGTCCGTCCGCGATCTTCTCTAAGGTCTCCAGATACTGTAAAGCAATTATCCTTTCATCTGGTGCACCTTCATGGATTGCTTTGTAGACTTCTTTAATCATATCAGCTCTGGCCTGTTCAACAACCCTAATCTTTTCTGCTTCACCCTGGGCTCGAAGAATAGCAGCCATCTTCTCACCTTCGGCCCGGGCTATCTCTGCTTTCCGTTCACCTTCAGCTGCTCTGATTGCCGCTTCTCTCTTTCCTTCAGCAAGCAAGATTCCTGCCCGTTTCTCTCGCTCGGCTTTCATTTGAGTCTCCATCGCATCCAAAATATCTTCTGGTGGTGCAATATCTTTTAACTCTACTCGATTGACCTTTACTCCCCATTTATCAGTAGCTTCATCTAAGATCAAACGTAATTTGGAATTTACTGTATCACGGGAGTTTAAAGTCTCATCTAACTCCATCTCACCGATCACGTTTCTTAATGTAGTCGCTGTCAAATTTTCGATAGCTGATTCCACATTCGAGATCTCATACTGAACTTTAACTGGATCAGTTATCTGATAATAAACGATTGTATTAATTAGCATTTTCACATTATCCTTGGTAATCACCTGCTGGGGTTCAAAATCCCGCACCTGCTCTTTCATGTCCAATTCACTCACCATAGTATCGGTAAAAGGCATAATAAAATTGATTCCACTATGAGCGATCTTATGAAAACTACCGAGTCTTTCCACAACACCCACTCTGGATTGTTGAACAATCTTCAGACAAAATTTCCCCAATAGAACAGCAAAAATAGCTAACAGCAGGAGAACAATAATCCAGATCAACATATTTTCACCTCCTAATATTTGGACTACCTACTTTCCATAGATATTCTTATGTAAAGGTGTTTTAGAACCGAATAATCTAACTTTTCACCTTTAATTTAGTACCATTGACTTCAACTATCTTTACTGTTGTCCCAACAGATATCTCACCATCTTCGCAATAAGCTCGCCAGGCTTCCCCATGGATTTTGACCAATCCCCGGTCACAATACACCCGTTGAACTGTCTCAATTACCAATGCTTCCTTACCAATCAAAGCATCTACATTAGTTCTGGTACCATTCTTCCAGAGAACAAGCTTACGGGAGCTAATGGTGAAAATAACCGAAATCAGCACAAAAACCAACAATTGATAGACGAAAGGATAAAAAATAGCTGTGACTGCAGCGGCGAACGCACCTAAAGCAAACCAGAGCAGTAAAAATTGGACCGTAACCAATTCTCCAATCCCCAAAAATATACCTAGAATTAACCATAACCACTTCATCTTCCTTTCACCTCCTATTAATCATATTTATAGCAGAGTAAAATTAGAACATAACTAAATTGCATCGGATATATCTTAGTCTATTTTATAAATTCGCAATTTTTTTTATTATTTTTATAATAAATATTGAAATTCCTTGGAAGTTTATATATAATAATCTTACCAGAGTATGTCGGATTTAGAGAAAATTTTACAAAATGAGGAGGAATTGAGTATGCAATCAACAGGTTTAGTACGGCGAGTTGACGAACTGGGGAGAATAGTTATTCCCATCGAATTGCGCCGAAGTCTGGATATCGACCCAGGCGATCAGATGGAGATTATTGTGGGGGATGAAGAGATTATCTTGAAGAAGTATATTCGAACCTGTATCTTCTGCGGCAGCGGAAATGATACACTGCAATTTAAAAATCAGGTTATGTGTGCCAAATGTAAAGAGGAGATGCTTCGTTAAAAATTACTGAACTTAGTCAGCCATCAGTTAAACCTGGTGGCTTTATCTTGTCTGTAAAAGGATTTGCCAAGACAAAAATTCCCTTGTATCTTCCTCAGCAGAACACACACACTATAATAAAAAGGAGATGCAAGCATTAATGGCTACAACAACTAATATGGAAGTTTTCAACGCAGCAGCTATGCTAAACAAGATAGTTCCAAATCAAGAGTTAAAGATTGGTGTCGGGAAGGTTTTTGAAACTGAGCAGATGAGCTTCTATCTGGCCCAGGTTGGAAATGAAGTTCCACCACACTATCACAAGAAAAGCGACGAAACCTATTTTATTTACAAAGGTCAGGGTAAAATGCAGGTTGATCAGGATTTTCGCGATGTCAAACAGGGGGATATTATACTTATTCCTAAAGGCTCGATTCATGGACTAAAAAATACTGGTCATGAAGATTTAATTATCTTCTTCATCTCATCACCTGCTTTCGATCAACAGAATGATCGTTTCGTACCTCAAACTCATTAAAACACCAACACTTATTTTCCCCGAATTGTTGACTGAATTGCAGCTGAAAAATTAGATTAATCTTACAGCACAATCTTCAATTAATCTGTCATGATTGAGTAAAAACCCGGGTGTCTGGAGGCATAATAATCATTTTTGGATGTTTAAAACCAACTATTGATTGTTAATGTTCCCGACACCTTTTATTATTGTCGTCTCATCAAAAATCGCAAAAGAACAGGTTAATAGCGATAACCTGTTCTTTTGCGATTAAAAACCGAACTCCAACCCCATTACTATTCCCCAACTATTAATTAACTCCTGGGGAGGATTCTCAGATTCATCATCAGAAGAATCTTCAGCGTCAGGAAGATCAAACTTATAATCCCGCATACCTTGAAGAAAGATTGATTGTTTTTCTGATATTTTATACTTTAATTCTAGAGAAAAGCTATCCATTTTTAAAGGTGTGCTTAAAGAATTCTCATGTTGATAACTAATTTTAGGTTCAATTTTCAACATCTGCGGCAGAGTCAAAGCCAGATTCGATTTACTTCCCAGTTTCTGTGTATCCAGATTGTATCCCAGCTCACTATTCAAATCCAGAACAGATCCTACTAACGGGTACTGAATCTTACCATAACATGTCACCAATGGGTCTACATCTACAGGTTCATAGATAACTTCCAGAGAAAAATTTTGATTATATGCTTTTTCATAAGCAGCTCCTATACCATAGACAAATCCATTGTTTTTTGTATGCACAGTGACATATTCCCCGTCCTGATAAACATTATTCCAGGTATGATTAATCTTATAGCCCAATTTAGTATTCAAAGTTAGATAATCATTGAAAAGATACCCCAATGTTAGATTTTGCAGATAGATATCACTACCACTATAAACTGAATCATCCTGTTTTGTCTCCTGATTGTAACTATCTAGATCCCCACTATATTCCAGTTTAAACTTTCTTAATACTGGAAAACTTGCCCCAGCCTGAACTTCCTGTACATAACTTTTGGAAGTTTGGGTATTGTTGTTGATCCGCAAATAATACAACTTATAGGAACTGTTCTTGAATTTATTATAGTTTAGATCCAAAATATAGCGGTTACCTTCGGCTTTATCTTTCTGCCTGGTAAAATACACATACTGTCCAGTACCAGAGAATCCGGGTATAGCAAAAGTATTAGCATTAACCAAAAGTCGAACATCTCCATGTAAATTCTCGTAAAGGTGGCGATATTCGAGAATTGTATTAATATCTATTACATCAATTGGTCGAAGAGTACTAACTATGTTCAGTTGATGCTCTTTACCTTTAATCGTCTCAGCCACAGTATAATCTGAACCTAAAGTTAAATTATCCAGATCAATACTACATTCAACAAAACGATTATCCGGATCAATCAAATACTGACCCAAACTTAATGTAAAAGGTTTTTTCTCATAAGTATAACCTAAAGCGATATCTGTCTTTCTTTTATTTAGATCTTCCGTATTCATCTCTAAATCTTCCACAATAAATTGACAGGATTGATTCTCTGTAATCTGACAATCAATAATTTCCTGAGTCAGACTATTGGTTACTTCTTGATCAGTATCTTCATAGTAAGTACTGTGTAATAGTATCAAATTAAAATCTTCAGCACATTGATAATCTAGACTAATCTCCTGAGACAACCCCTGCGCAAATGAACTAACACCTAGATTTCTAAATTCATCATCAATTGTACTAATTTTATAATCAGCCTTAAATTTTTCTTCCATAATCTTCATATCCAGATAATAGGCATGTCCCTGCTCTAAATCTTTTCCATCAGATATTGCCCATTCACCCTCAATACTAATCGGTCCATCGACATACCTACCTGCAATCCCGCCAATGTCGATAAGATTATCCCCCCGTTTAATATAAAATGTAGTTAGATTATTCTCCAACCAACGTTGAGTATAAACTCCACCCTGAAGAATCTCTGTTGGTAAAGATAGCTCTTCTTTGGTCGGTTTAAATTGGAACTTAGCTTCAAGAACTGTCTCTGGATTCAATGGTGTCAATAAAGTCAAATCCGAATTCAAATAATTAAGGATATAATCTTCCTCGCGTTTCAGAGTTATACCATTTGCTGTAATGATCTCACTGTATTCTACAATATCTCCTCCGGATGCAGGGATAGAATCATCACCATTATCCACACCATCATTATAATAATCAAACAGTCTGATCTTGGTCGTTCCCGGCATGAATCCCCTGACAACGATAGTCATCGGAAAAATAGCTTCTTTGCCATAGAATAAGGTCAAACTTGATTCATCTTCCAATGTCTCAAATTCAAAACCATCAACAGCATTCTTTGTAAAAGCCAGATTGATTTCCGGAAAGTCCAGTCGTATATCCCGATCATAACAGAGAGCAAACCAGGGATTAGTCCAATGAAAACTCCAATTTAGATCATCCCCCACCTCTTTACTAAAAGCATAAGAGAGATTTGAGTTATCTTTGATCGCTGTTCCAGATAGGTTTAGACTATAACTATACATAAGATTATCAAAAGTAAGACCATATCCCTCAGACACACCTTGCCCCGAAAGATATCCTAACATCAAACGAATATTCCCCTGTTGTTCTAAGATAATATCACCATAATCTGCTAAGGCTCCTGAAGTCAGAAGAAATAAAGATATAGATACAAATAGTATAACTTTTATTGATCCTCTCATAGTCATTAACCCCCTAGAATAATCGTTACTCCGCAAGCAATATATACAATTTTATTGTTTTATCCTTAAACTTCCAGTTATTATTATCTTATTTGTGGTAAAGTAAAACAATTAGCTGCATTTCAAGACACTATATCACCATAATATCATATATTCTATAATTATTCCAGTTTTACCTAATAATTTTTCTAGCAAAAATTTATTCCTATTAAATTCACAACTAATGGTATACAACACCGTACACCGATTAGACAAATAAAATCCAATAACACCTATCACGATGTTATTGGATTTTAGATTAAGCTTCATTTCTATCCTATTGTAGGTATTTAGGCAAGCCTTTTATCATCTCTACAAGCTTATTATTCCAATCAAGGTATTCATAGGTACTTGTTTTAAAGCTGCCATTCTTTGAGATAAAAATATCTAAAAAGCTTCTCTTGTGGAAGATAATTACCAATATTCATATTGAATGATCTATAAAGCTGAATCAATCACCAAATTATCTGCTCTTTTTCTACAAATTTAAAATCATCAGATCCCTGTCGTCTTTCAGAGGACAATATTCCTCACCTTTATCAAAGCATAAATTACACCCTTTGCAATAATCAAAATAATACTCTTTCAAAAAGACATATTCAAAGTCAATATCCCTCATATGATTTTAGATTCTTTTCAAAATCTTGTACTGCTTGATAAGTTGCATGCTTCCGTGGACTTCCAATAAATACAGTAACTTTTTTCATTTTCGACCTCCCAAATAGATAATGTGAATGAATATTTTTTTATTCATATTATCACATGTAGATATTTTCCTGTCAAACATTATTATGAGTTATAAAGACACTTCACAATTTTCGTACAGTTGACGTTGTACATACGATTGATTTACTTGCTTTTAAAAATTGGGCAAAAAAAAACGCGTACTCAACGTACGCGCATAAACTTACTATTTTATGTTAAAAGTATCTTTAACCACCTGTTCAACAGTCAGATCTCCACTGGCTGTTACAGCAATACATCTTCCCAGACTCAAAATGTTGACCACATTCAGGTTCTCATCACAGACAAACACTGAAGGAGTAGCTTCCAGACTGGAATAATTGTAAAATTCCCATTCCTGATCAAAAAAGACTGGCTTGTCTTCCAATCCGTGACCTACAATCAAAGAATTAATATCTTTGATTGCATTATCGGTAAAATTTGACTCAATATTATAGGTATCATAATATTCTTTGGTCATTCGCCCGGTAACAGATTCATTATCATATAAAACCAGTGCCACATTGATATTATCTTTATACCTGGCATAAATATTATTGACTACAGAATAGGCTTGTTGATTTAATCTAACATGTGGCCAATTCACAAAAAATAAAGTAGGTTTACCAACAAAGTCCTGAGTAGTATATTCCCTACCAGACAGATCAGTCATTGTTGGAAAATTCAACTTTTTACCTTTGAATACATAGTCAAGTTTTTGCTCAACAACCTCACCCGTTGTTACAAATGTATCGATAATTTCTTTAGCTAATTTCCACTTGGGAATGTCAAAACTATATAAACCGTAAACCAATATACCATTCTCATCAATTAACAAACTCTCATATTTCTGATACTCTGGATCCACTAAGTTATCTAAATCAGCTGTGGTCACTGTAGTGATTCCGGCATCAACTAACTCCTGCTTAATCCGATCATTAGTACTGGGTGAACCGTATAACACTGCTCTAACATCCAATTTATCGGAAAATCTTTCTACCCACTCTTTGAATAAAGGATAAAATTTCTGACAACCCGAACACCCAGAATTAGAGAAAGTCAACAAAACCTTTTTACCGGGAGTCGACTGTTCAAATCCCAGTTTGCTAAAATCAAATTTCTCATTTGTATTGATTACTTCTCCCAGAAGAGACTTCTTCCTGACAACTTCAAAATATGACTCTCCTTCTTCTACCACGCATAGTTCAGGTGCTATTTGTGCACTCTCTTCAACAGCTTCCGGCACTGCTATTATCTCTGTTTCTATCTCTGACTGTTCAGCATCACTCTGAGTAATCTGCTCTCCTGGATCAGCATTGATCTCATTATCTCTTGAAACTAACCAAAAACCACCTATAACAAGCAAAACTAATACAATAATACCGATTCCTAAGTATGTTTTTTTCATCCTTCCTTCCCCCTATGTATATGATTTTAGTATTATATATTCTTTATATTTACTGTTTTTCCTTCTATTTAATTGTAATATTGTTGATTATTTGAGTCAGGGGTGTTTACTTCCATAATATTAAGAAAAACGATTCAATTTTCTCCCTAAGTGAATTTAACAGGAACCTTATTTGCTTAAAATACTAATTTTACTCAAAAAAAACTGGCTCACCATAATTGGTGAACCAGTATCATTTAGAAAACTATGCAAAGATATATTTTGCAAGGAAAGCAAGACCCAACAAGTATACAAGCCAGTGTACTTCTTTACCCTTACCGGTTACTAATTTCATAATCGGATAAGTGATAAAGCCCAGTGCAATACCTTCAGAGATCGAATAAGTTAATGGCATTGCAATCATAGTGACAAAGGCTGGTAACAGTTCAGTAAAATCTTCCCAATCGATCCTGGTAACATTTTTCATCATCATTGTACCAACAATGAGCAGAGCTGGAGCAGTGGCAGCGCCAGATACCATACCGATTAATGGTCTAAAAAATAGAGCCAATAGGAAAAACAGAGAAACAAAGATACCTGTTAAGCCAGTACGACCACCTTCAGATACACCAGATGCAGACTCTACGTAGGTAGTAACTGTAGAAGTACCAAATAGAGCACCACCAGTCGTACCAATAGCATCTGCCAACAGAGCACCACTGGCTTTGGGCAAATTCCCATCTTTATCAACATATCCAGCCTGAGTACTCACACCAACCAGGGTACCTGCAGTATCAAACATATCTACAAAGAGAAAAGCAATCAGTACAGCAAAAAGCCCACCGCTAAAGATTCCCTGCCATGCTCCCGCAATATCTAACTTCAGGAAGACAGGAGCCCAGTGACCGAAAGATGGAACCTCTACCAGGCTCTTTAAAAATGCAAAAAATCCTTCTTGTGAACCAGCTGGAAGTTGTGTAACCCCATTAATACAGCCCAGGAGTGTTCCGGCCAAAATCCCCCACAATAATGCACCTTTGACCCGATAAGCATATAGAATTCCTGTAAAAAGTAAACCAACTAAAGCGATTAATGCAGGTCCACTCATAATATTACCAAGTTGAACCAGTGTATCCGGATTACTTACAACAATATCTGCATTCTGTAAACCAATAAATGCGATAAATAGACCAATACCTGCAGCAATTGATGCTTTCAAACCCATTGGAATACAGTTGACAATCATCTCACGAATGGGGAGTACACTCAAGATAATAAAGATAATACCCTCGATAAAGACAATACCAAGAGCAATTTGCCAGGAGACTCCCATTCCAATGACTACAGTATATGTAAAGAAAGCGTTTAACCCCATACCTGGAGCCAGAGCGAAAGGATAATTGGTCAAAAGTGCCATACACAACGTACCTAAAGTTGCACCAAAAATCGTAGCATAAAATACTCCATTAAAATCCATTCCTGCAGCACTCAAAATACGTGGATTAACAAAAATAATATACGCCATAGTTAAAAATGTTGTTAACCCTGCAACAAACTCTCTCTTCACAGTAGTGTTGTTCTCAACTAATTTGAATTGCTTATTCCAAAAAGAATTTTGAACCTGTGAATTTGTCTTAACTTCTGCCATACTTCTACCTCCTTTTTTTCAACACCTTCATCCCAAGACAACCTTACCTGAACAGATGCTTACAATGCAGTGATTTATTACTGTCAGTTCCGGAACTGTTATACTCTCTAATCTAATTCTCTCCATGAACCAGACATTAAACAGTTGAACACTCAGATCTCTCTTCTTTCAATAATAGATACCTGATATAAGCTTCTCGCTATACACTGTAAGCATATGTTACTACTTCCCTCCTTTCCCGAATCTATAGTGCCTCACGGCAGATAAATACTCTACCCACATTACCACCCCTATAAAGTAGAGTATAAATAATCCTAATACCTCTCCTGATAACTATCCTCTACCGCCAGATTAACAAATTTATTCTGATTCACATTAAACAATCCCTGTGATGTAATCTTTAATTCTGGAATCACTGGCAGTGCCATAAAAGATAAAGTCATATAAGGATCACTCAGTTTGACCCCCTGAGCATAGGCTAACTGATGTAAATGGTTCAACTTCTCGGTAACCCAGGCTATTGGTTGATCAGATATGAGTCCACCCAATGGTAATGGTAATATCTCCCGTAAATGTCCATCCAGAGCAATAGCCAGACCACCCTGTTCTAAGATTATTCGCTGCAGCACAGCCAGAATACTTAAATCATCCTTACCGACAATAACAATATTGTGGGAGTCATGAGCTACACTAGAACCCATAGCCCCTCTCTCTAAACCAAAACCTTTAATCAATCCAATGCCCATCTGCGATCGACCCCGATAGCGTTCGACTACTATAATCTTGGCCACATCCGGTTCCAGAATCTTTGTACCGCCTTCCTCCATCGCCACCCTTCCAATAATCTGACTGGTCAAAAGCTGATCAGACTGAATGCACATAATCCGATACCGCTCAGCTAAGGGAATTTGGAGGTCAGCTAGCTTGACTTCTCCTACCTGAACTGTATTCCTCAATTGAATCTCTGGTGAATAACCAATATCCCGAACCAACTTACCATCCTGTGCAGCCAATCGACCATCTTTAAAAACATGGGTAACCTGAAAATTACGCAGATCGTTAACTACCACCATGTCAGCTCTTTTTCCCGGAGCTATCGCACCCAGCTCATTCAATCCCAGACATTCAGCAGCATTTAAGGTAGCCATTCTCACCGCCTCGATTGGTGCTATTCCCCCAGCGATAGCTTTTCGAACAACGTAATCCATATGTCCCTCTTCTAAAATATCAGTTGGATGACGGTCATCGGTACAGAAAACAAAACGTCGGGCATTTTCTGCCTTAATTAAAGGTAAGATCTTTGTCAAATCTTTTGCAGCAGATCCTTCCCGGATCATCACATACATACCTCTTCGGATCTTCTCTCTTGCTTCTTCGATACTGGTACACTCATGATCTGCACCAATTCCTGCAAAACAATATGCATTCAAAGCTTCATCTACCAATAAAGGGGCATGACCATCTTTAAATCTTCCCCTCATTATCTCTAATTTTTGCAAAACTTCTAAATTTCCTTCTACAACTCCAAAAAAATTCATCATTTCTCCTAAACCATGAATCCCAGGTAAATCCAATAGTGGTTCCAGGTCTTCAGCCAGGAGAGTAGCTCCGGATAGTTCGTTAGGAGTGGCCGGTACACAGGATGGAAGTTGAATCAAAATATTTAACGGCAATCGTCCACAATATTGACGAATAAATTCAATTCCCCTAATGCCCGCTACATTGGCAACTTCGTGTGGATCGACAGCAACTGTAGTAGTACCATGAGGCAAGACTACCCTACAGAACTCGTCGGGTAATACCATCGAACTTTCTAAATGCAGATGAGCATCGATTAATCCGGGAAGTAAATAAGAACCTTGAATATCCAGTTCTCTCTCACCTGTATACCTTCCCCATCCAATTATTTTACCATGATGAATCGCCAGATCAGTTAGGAAAATCTCTCCCGAATATACATTAACGATTCTAACATCCTTCAACACCAGTTCAGCAGGACTGTCTCCACGGGCTATAGCGAGATAATTGTGTAATCGATCAATCATCTCCTATCTTAACCCCCTTTCGGTTTTATACATCTACTCTTTATTCTTCCAATAAGTCAAAGTGTTTATTATTAGTATTACGTTCTATGTAGTAATAAAATAACCAGGTCGCAGAAGAAATTCTACTTAAACCTGGTTATCATTAATCCTCTCTGAACATCTACCAATTATGGACTATAGCATCACGCGGACATCTGGTGACACACAATCCACACCCGAAACATTTATCTGCATCAATGAAGGCAATCTTTTCTAAAGTAATTGCTTGGTATGCACAGCTTCTGGCACAGATTCCACAGGCTGTACAGGCTTCGCTATCGACTTGCGGGGTTACTGGATTCATTGTAGCAGTCTCGGGCTTGTTCTTGAGGGCCAGGCCGTGAAAATCTTGTAATGATTGATATCCTGCTTTCTCCATATAACTTTCCATCTCTTTGACGATTCTACCATATACAGTCGGTCCTTCTAAAATAGCTGCGGTACAGGTCTGCACCGCAACGGCTCCTGCCATAATCATCTTGATGGCATCAGTACCAGAGCTTATTCCACCAACACCGATAATTGGGATATCTACTGCCTGTGCTGCCTGATAGACACAACGCAAAGCCAATGGGAAAATAGCTTTACCAGACAGCCAGCCATACCCAGTATCACTTCCCATCACAGATTTACCAGTTTTGAGATCTATATCTAAGCAGGGGCCAAAGGAGTTAATTAAGACAATTCCATCTGCACCTGCCTTCTCTGCTGCTCTGGCAAAGGTCGGAATATCCACCTGTGGGCTCAATTTAACAAATATCGGCAAGTCACAGGATTCTTTTGCAGCCCTAATCGCTCTCTCCACTGGTGAAGTATCTCCACCCAGATAATGGGTTGATAACTCAAATGCATCGGCAAAAGGAGCAACCTGGGGAACCAATTGTCGGATATCATCTTCAGTATATCCTAAACCGGCAATAATTGGTAAGCCTACTTCTCTTACCAGAGGATACTCTGCTGCCAACCAGATCTCAGGGTCCAACTCGGACCACAATTCAGTGTTCAAAAACCCTCCCCTAAACGGCTCAGCCATACACGGTCGTGGGACTTTAGCACCCTGAGCAGAGATAGTCTTGGTCACTATCGCCCCGGCACCTCCTTTAGCAGCCTCAATAGCTGCCTGACCATCACGAATTGGAGGGCCAGCCGCAGGCATTACAGGATTACTCAACCTAATACCACAGAATTCAGTGGATAGATTTACCATTTATCTGTCACCTTCTTTTTATAAGATTCTATAAATTCGATTAATTACCTGCTGCTAGCTTTTTTAATTCCCGAAGAATTTTTTCCGGAGTAGCCGGAAGTTCTTTAATCCTGACACCACACGCATTATAGATAGCATTGATGATGGCCGGAGCAGTACTGATCATAGCTGGCTCTCCGATTCCCTTAGCTCCGAAAGGACCTAAAGGTTCTTCATCTTCTACGATAACTGTCTGCATTCTCGGCACATCCAATGATGTAGGAATTAAGTATGTAGATAGATTTGGATTTAAAAGGGTTCCATATTCGTCAAACAAAATTTCTTCCATCAACGCCATACCAATTCCCTGGGCTGAACCCCCTTCCATCTGACCTTCCACATTCTGGGGATGAATAGCCTGCCCTACATCGGGTGCAGCTACCATCCTGATAACCTCAACCTGACCTGTTCCCAGGTCTATCTCAACCTCCGCTATGGTGGTTACAAAAGTATAGGAGACATACACACGCTCTCCCTGACCGTTACTGGGATCTGGAGGAGTAGTAATCGGAAAATATGAACCTTCAGCTTCCAACTTTTCACCACGTTCAGCAGCAATCTTAGCCAATTCAGCAAAACTAATTTTCTTCTCCTCGGCTCCATGGGGAACCACACAACTATTCTCAAAATACAGTTCAGGATAAGTTTTACCATATACTTTTACTGCCAGATCAAAGATTATACTCCTCAAAATCTGTGCTGTATTCATCACAGCATTCCCGGTAAAGAAAGTCTGGCGGGTAGCGGAAGTAGAACCAGAACTCCTGGTGACAGCTGTATCTCCATTAACCAGATCTATTGATTCCACCGGAACACCCAAAATCTCTGCAGCAATCTGACTTACTACAGTTAAAACCCCTTGCCCCACATCCGCTGCGGCTGTCTTTACCTCTACCCTACCATCAGGTTTTATTCTGATAGATGCGGTAGAATGATCTGGAAATCCTTCACCATAGCCAAATCCAAACATCACAGATGCAATACCTACACCTCTCTTTTTCATCTGATCACACCCCCCAGCCTTTCAAAAGCTTCCACAGCTTTGATAATGGTCTCCTTCACACCAACACTGGCATAAAGTTTCTGCCCATTTGGGGTTGTAGATCCTACCTGATAAGCATTTTTCAAACGCAGTTCAATCGGGTTAATTCCCAGCTTTTCTGCAATAATATCCATCTGAGATTCATAGGCAAAAGCCGTCTGAGTAGCCCCGAATCCCCGCATGGCTCCAGCATAGGTATTATTTGTATAGACCGTATAGGCGACTCCCCGCACGTTAGGACAGTCATAAGGTCCAGTACAGTGATAAAGCCCCTTGTGCACTACAGCCGGGCCAGAAGAAGCGTACGCCCCTGTATCACCAATCACCGTCGCTTCCCAGGCAGTCAGAGTTCCATCTTTTTTCACACCTGTTCTAAACCTGAAAATCATTGGATGACGCTTGGATGTAGCAATAATCGATTCTTCCCGGCTATAAATAGTTTTTACAGGACGTTTAACCTCTCTGACAGCGATAGCCAGATGCAGTTGAGCAATAATGTCCTCTCGTTTACCAAAAGCTCCTCCAATTGCCGGCTGAATAATCCGAATCTTCTCTACAGGAAGTCCCATTGCCTGGGCTACATCCACCCTGGTATCATGAAGCCACTGAGTAGCAGCCCAGATACAGATAGTATCATCTTCTTCCAGAGTTGCCAGACCGGCATCAGGTTGGAGAGTGATATGCTCAACATGCTGTGTTTTGAACTCATTATAAACAATCAAATCTGCTTCCATAAATCCCCGGACTATGTCACCTTTATCTAACTTATGGGTACAGACAATATTTCCAGCGGTGTGAATTGTTACTGCATCCTCTTCCATAGCTCGCAGAGGGTCAGTTATAACCTCTAATTTGTCATATTCAACCTTTATCTTCTTTATAGCTTTCCGAACCTGAATATTACTCTCACCAATGACAATAGCCAGAGTATCACCAGTGAATCTAACTTTCTCACCAATTCCCACCAGGGCAGGCTGATCTTTAAAGATTAGACCATGATTTTTTAAACCTGGTAGATCTTCTTTAGTAATGATTCTCACAATCCCTGGTACTGCTAGAGCCTGAGCCAGGTCTATCTTTCGAATGACAGCATGGGCATAGGGTGCACGTAACACCTGCATATAGAGCATATCTTCCATATACAGATCTGTAGCGTACAGAGCTTTGCCCGTGACTTTGGCTTTAGCGTCAACCTTGGGAACAGAATGACCTACAATATTACCTTTCATCCCCGCCACCTCCCATCACTTCAGCTGCATCTTTAATGGCATCAACAATCTTTTGATAACCAGTACAGCGGCAGAGATTACCCGAGATTCCTTTTCTAATCTCCTCCTCAGACGGATTTGGGTTCTTATCCAGAATAGCTTTTGCTGAGAGAACCATCCCGGGAGTACAGTACCCACATTGAACTGCTCCCTGACGGATAAAAGCCTCCTGAATTGGATGCAGTTCTTCACCATCACCCATTCCCTCAATAGTCAAAATCTCTGAACCATCAGCCTGGAAGGCCAGCACCATACATGAATTAACCGTCTTACCATTCATGATAATTGTACAGGCCCCACACTCACCTTTCCCACAACCTTCCTTAGTACCGGTAAGACCCAGCTCATCCCGGAGAAGATCCACTAATCTGAGTTCAGGATCAACCTGTAATTCATATAGGCGGTCATTAACAGTCACTTTAATCATCAATCTATTATCTCCCACTGCGTCCTACCTCCTTGTTTACAATCTTCTGAAGACCCTGGGTGACCAATTCTCTTGCTATATCTGTACGGTATTGCTGACTTCCCCGTATATCCGAAATAGGTGCTATATCTTTCTCTAGCTGTCCCAATATTTCAAACGTATTACTCTTTGTAACGTCTTGACCCTGCAATAGTTCTTCCACAAGTTTAGCCCGTTTGGTTGTAGGAGCTACTGCTCCCAGGGCAATTCGACAATCTTCAATCAGATTACCCTGTAATCCCAACATAATCGCTGCATTTACAGTAGAAATAGCTAATGCTTTACGATATCCTAGTTTGACAAACGCTCCAACAGTATTATCTTTGGGGATTGGAAAGATTAATGCTGTGATCAGTTCATCTTTCTTCATAATATGACGCCCTGGTCCGACCAGAAACTCTTCTAAAGACACTACTTTTTCCCCTCTGTCTAAACTGACAAATTTGACACTGGCATCCAGAGCCAATAATGGTGTTAGCGTATCCCCGGCGGGAGATGCGTTAGCAACATTACCACCGATAGTACCACGATTTCTAATCTGGGGTGAACCTACCGAACCAGCAGCCTCAGCCAACAGCGGTGCATTTTGCTGAATAATCGTCGAATCCTCCAGTTGTGTATGAGTTACCAGACTACCCACTTCGATCTGATCATTGATAATCCTGATGCTCTTCAATTCTTCCAACTGCCAGATATTTAACACTCTGTGTAGTTCATCCAGACGTTCATGATATTTGACCAACACATCTGTGCCGCCGGCGATTATAGTGGTCTCATCACCATATTGGTGAAGATATTGAAGAGCTTCATTTAGACGACGGGACGTAAAACCAATAATCCCCATAGTTACACCTCCTTATCAGATCCACATTCTATGTTTCATCTGAAATGTCTTTACATGGTTATATTATACATTTGAGTAATACAATCCTTTATTTTCACACAAAATCAAAAACGTTGCCATAATTTATCTGCCAGCTTCCTGGAATAAGCATGCACTTTTTCCAAATCTATTCCTCTGATTTCACGGTCTTTCATCAGTATCTTACCATTGACAATGGTGGTCACAACCCGTCCCCCGGAGACTCCAAATAACAGATGACTATAATATGTGCTATCAGTCAGTGGTGTAGGTGGATCATAATCAAGAATAATCAGATCAGCATAACTCCCAACTTTCAATTGACCCACAGGTCTGGAAAAATATTTCCCAACAATCAATCGATTATTTGTAAAAACCATCTCGGGAACTTCTGTCCATGATGCTGATGGATTTCCTTGTTCATGTTTATGCAAAACATTGGCAGCTTTAATACTTTCAAACATATCTGAAGTAAATCCATCAGTACCAAGTCCTACCAGCAGACCTTTGTTGAGCATTGTCGTCACATCTGCACAGCCAACAGCATTACCCATATTTGACTCAGGATTATGGACTATAGCTGTACCTCTGGCCTTTAAAATGTCCATCTCTTCCTGAGTAATCTGAACACAATGAGCCGCAATACTTTTCTCATTCCAGACGCCGAATTTATCTAATCTTTCGACAACTCTGAGTCCAGAACGCTGCAGGCTGTCTTCTACATCCTGGATTCCTTCCGCTGTGTGAATATGAAAACCTGTATCCAGACCAGCTACAGCCTCACCACAGGCTTCCAGAGTAGCATCTGACAAAGTTAAAGACGCATGAAGACCAAAAAGTCCGTTGATCAGATCATCATCTCTCTGGCGGCAGGCCCGAATAAATTCAACATTTTCTTTAATTCCCAATTGAGTAATCTCCTGACCATCCCGATCGGAAACCTCATAGGCCAGACAGGCTCGAATCCCCAATTGTTCTACTGCCTCAGCCAGAATTCCCAGACTACCCTGAACAGCATATGGACTGGCATGATGATCGATCAAAGTGGTAGTACCATATCTGATACTATCTATTAATGGAATTAATGCCGAGTAATAAATATCCTCTTCCGTTAATTGTTTATCTAATCTCCACCAGAGTCTTTCCAATATCTGACGAAAATCTCCGGGTGGTCTTTTCAAAGCCAGACCTCTGGCGAAGGTACTATATAAGTGCATGTGAGAATTAATCAGCCCTGGCATAACTATTCTCCCTTGAGCATCCAGGACTTCTGAATAGTCATATTGATCCACTAAATCTGTGGTCTGTCCCACCGCCTTGATCAGATTGTCTTCAATAATTAAAGCTCCATCTCTGATGACCTGCCTGCCTTCTTCAAAATTCAGGGTGATAAGCCAGGCATTTTTAATCAAGATCATCCTCCTCAACTCCTTTTTAAGTCAAAGCTCACAGTATCCAGCGGTCGAGAACTGTTATCCTTCAATAATCTGTTGACTAATTCTATTCTGGTCAACCACTAATCTCTCCTCATCTATAGTGTTGATTATCCCATGGTCTACAACGATTTGCCCATTGACAATGGTATAATCCACAACCTGAGAATCTCCACAATGAATCAAAGCAGATACTGGGTCTAGCTGGCCACCGGCGAAACCAATTCGCTGCGAGCTGACCATAAATAGATCACCCATCTTTCCAATCTCCAGAGAACCAATATCATCTCTACCCAACAGTTTAGCACTACCTCTGGTAGCCAGATATAGAGCTGTTTCTGCAGGCATAGAAGTAATCCCAGATGTCACCCGATGGATTAAGAAAGCTGCCCTCATCTCAGCAATCATATTGGACGAATCATTACTGGCACTACCATCGACAGCCAATCCAACAGGGATGTCCAGTTTTAACATTTCCGGAACTCTGGCAATCCCGGAAGCTAATTTTTGATTAGACACAGGACAATGAGCTACACCGGTCTTTGTCTCAGCCAAAATCTTTAGCTCTTCATCATTAAAATGAATACCATGAGCATACCAGATATCTGAACCAATCCATCCTACACTCTCCATATATGCCAATGGACGCATATCATGCATCTCGATACAATAATTCTCTTCATCTATCGTCTCACAAAGATGGGTATGACAGTGTACACCATACTCTCTGGCTAATATAGCTGTCTCTCTTAAAAGATCAGTGGTCACCGAAAAAGGAGAACAGGGAGCCAGAACGATCTGAACCATTGAACCTTTATCAGGATTATGGTACTCTTCAATCAAACGCTGACAATCTTTCAAAATCTCATCAGGAGTCTGGACTACACTGTCGGGTGGTAATCCTCCATCTTTTTGACTTCGAGACATGCTTCCTCTGGCGGCATGGAATCTCATACCTATCTTCCGGGCCGCACTAATCTGTTCATCTATCAAAGTAGTGGGTTGGCCTTTAGGAAATACATAAAAATGATCAGAAGAAGTAGTACACCCTGTCCGCAAAAGTTCTGCCTGTGCCAAAAGAGTACTGGTGTATACTGCTTCTGGAGTAAGCTTACTCCAGATGGGATAAAGGTATTGTAACCAATCAAACAGTTCCACATCCTGCACCTGCGGTATATTCCGGGTCAAAGTCTGATACATATGGTGATGGGTATTAATCAAACCCGGAAAAGCCCACATATCTGTCCCATCAATAAATTCATCTATATCTATGGCAGTGATCTCAGGTTCAATTCTCGTAATCACCCCATCTTCAATTAACAGATCATAACCTGTAAAACGCCGTCGTTGGTCATCCATAGTAATAATCTCTTTTAGATTGCTAATCAATAATCTCGCCATCTTAATATTTCCCTCCTCGACGAAAAAAGCCCGGGTGAAGCAGCATCTCTAAAAAGAGATGCTACCTACCAAAATTCGGGCAATTTTTGCGCAATTTGCGCCAGATGAGATTATCCCACCTGGAAAGAGTGCTCAGAAGATGAGCTCTCAGACTATTCACTTTAGAAACGTTGACATAATGCCTCTATTCGTTCTTTAATCCCGGTAAGTTCACTGTCATTATCCCGGTTAGTAATGGTATCATAGATCAATTGAGCAATCTCTTGCATCTCACCTTCTTTAAAACCGCGGGTTGTGACCGCAGGAGTACCAATGCGAATACCACTGGTTACAAAAGGACTTCTGGTCTCAAAAGGAATAGTATTTTTGTTTACAGTAATTCCTACTTCGTCCAGAATGTGTTCGGCTTCTTTACCGGTTACATCCATATTTGTCAGGTCAACCAACATCAGATGGTTGTCGGTACCTCCAGATACCAGCCTAAAACCTTTCTCCATCAGAGCGTCTGCCAATACTGCTGCATTTTTGATGATCTGCTGTTGATATGCTTTAAAATCATCTGCCAATGCTTCCTTAAAAGCAACAGCCTTAGCGGCAATAATATGCATCAAAGGTCCGCCCTGTAATCCCGGGAAGATAGCTTTGTCAATAGCTTTAGCAAATTCCTCTTTACACAGGATCATCCCACCCCTAATACCTCTCAGGGTTTTGTGGGTAGTAGTTGTTACAAAATCAGCATATTCAACTGGATTTGGATGCAGGTCTGCTGCTACCAATCCGGCGATATGGGCCATGTCTACCATGAAATATGCCCCAACTTCATCGGCAATCTCTCTAAATTTTGCAAAATCAATAATCCGGGGATATGCACTGGCACCTGCTACAATTAATCTTGGTTTATGCTCTAAAGTCAGAGATCTAACCTGATCATAATCAATAGTCTCTGTTTCTTTAGACACTCCATAGTGGACGAAGTTATAATAAGTACCTGATTGATTAACTGGACTACCATGTGTTAAGTGGCCTCCATGAGACAGATCCATTCCCAGAACAGTACCACCAATTGGAACCATGGCAAAATATACACCCTGATTAGCCTGAGAACCAGAATGAGGCTGCACATTAGCATGATCAGCACCAAATAATTGTTTTGCCCGATCAATTGCCAATCTCTCTACCTCATCCACAAACTCACAACCGCCATAGTATCTTTTACCCGGATAGCCTTCAGCATATTTATTTGTCAGTACAGAACCAGCTGCTTCCATCACTGCAGGGCTAACAAAGTTTTCAGATGCAATTAACTCTACCTTATCATGCTGACGTGCTTCTTCCTTTTTAACCCAATCAAAAACTTCTGGATCAACCTTTCGCAAATTCTCCAACATTATGTTCACCTCATACCAATTTTTTTGACGCACCTAACATTTACGCCTCAATGATTAGTATTCACAACTAAATGCCAAATTCCTCTTTGGAAAAATTATTTTTACTAAAAATTACATTAAGGACGACCGGCCATACATAGAGCTAATAGAGCTTTGGTAATGTGTAGTCTATTCTCAGCTGCATCAAAAACCACAGAGTGAGGGCCGTCAATAACTGCGTCGGTAACTTCATTACCCCGATCTGCAGGCAAGGCGTGCAGATAGATAGAATTCTGTGCAGTCATCGCCATCCTTCTCTCATCACAGATCCAATCTCTATATTTCTCACCTAAAGCCAGAGATTCTTTCTCATCGGTAGTAGTCAACTGGGCACCCCAACTTTTAGGAATCACCACATGAGCACCTGCAAAAGCCTCATCCATATCATGGGTAATGGTAAATTTGCTGCCTGTAGCAGCAGCATTTTCCTTAGCCTGTTCCACAATCTCGGGCATTAATTGGAACTCTTCGGGAAATGCCAGAGTCACATCCATCCCAAAACGTGGGAAGAGAAGAATTTGAGATTGAGGTACAGATAATGGTTTCATATAACTCCTAGTATAAGCCCAGATCACAGACACCTTTTTACCTTTAACTTCATTGGAAAATTTCTCCTGAATAGTCATCAAATCAGCCATCGCCTGGTTTGGATGATAGATGTCACACTGCATATTGAAGATCGGAATACTGGAATGCTCAGCAACCTCTCTAATATATTTGTTACCAATACCATAAAAACAGTTTCTGATAGAGATCCCATGCCCATACCTGCTTAACACTTTGGCAGTATCTTTAGGAGCCTCACCATGACTGATCTGCATCTTGTCAGGTGTTAAGTCATGGGCATGACCACCTAATTGAGTCATACCGGCTTCATGGGAGTTGCGGGTACGGGTCGATTGTTCAAAAAACATCATAAACAGAGTCTTATCTTGCAGAAGGCGATGAGGAATACCAATCGCGAATTGCCTTTTTAAATCCCTGGCTACATCTAATACCATATTCAGTTCTTCTTTAGTCCACTCCTGGGTTGAAATAAAATGTTTGCCTCTTAATAACGAATGCATCAAAATAACCTCCTTTAATTTATTAAATATTGTGCTTATTCATTTATTTTTCAGTTAATTAATAATATTCAGATAAATTTAGTTAGCTCATTCTATTCAGTCATTTTAGAGTAGATAATCGGGAAAGCTGCATAATAACCTGCTGCTTTAACCAGATGTTCGACAGGAATCTGATCATTAACAGAGTGAGCATAAATCTCATGAGCTGGTCCAAAACCAACACAGGGAACTCCGTGCATCCCCATAACGGCTACACCATTAGTACTAAATGTCCATTTATCAACTTTTGGTTCTTTCCCAAAAACCTGCCGATAAGTCTCGACAGCACTCAAAATCAAAGAATGATCTTCAGGAAGTACCCAGGTTGGGTAATACTTCTCGGTCTCATAGACCAATCCAGTATAACTGGGCGTATCATAAGTCAATACCTTAACCTCAGCCTCAATTCCTGCTTCTTTAATCACAGCTTCAATCTGCTGCACAGCCAGTTCTTTATTCTCACCTACAGTCAAACGCCGATCCAGGTGAATATAGCATTGATCTGGCACTGCACAGAGACTGGGAGTCTTACACTCAATATAAGAGACCGTAATCGTACCTTTACCCAGGAAGGGGTCATCCTTTAAACATTCATTCAGCTTCTCAATTCCCTGGAGAATAGGAGCCATCTTATAAACAGCATTCACCCCACGTTCAGGCGCACTTCCGTGACAGGAGATACCTTTAGTGATCACAGCCATCTCCATTCTCCCCCGATGACCACGGTAAATGTTCAAATTGGTTGGTTCGGTGATTACCACACATTCTGGTATTAGTTTGTCTTCATTAATTATGTATTGCCAACATAGACCATCACAATCTTCCTCCTGAACGCTGCCCACCATCCAGAGAGTATAGTCATCAGTCAGCTGAAGATCTTTAATGATCTTACCGGCATAAACCATACTGACCATCGCACCTTCCTGGTCTGTAGCACCACGTCCGTAAATAATTCCATCCTCTAGCTTACCTTCATAGGGGTTCCATTCCCATTCATCAATATCACCGATCCCAACAGTATCAATATGAGCATCCATGGCAATAATCCGGGGCCCACTGCCAATACGGCCCAGAATATTTCCCATCGGATCAATCTTAACTTCATCAAAACCCACTTTCTCCATCTCTTCCTTAATCCGCTGGATTACTTCAGCTTCCCGAGTACTCTCACTGGGGATTTTGATCAGATCCTGCATAAATTGAACCATTTCAGTCTCATAATACTTAGCCCGATTATCAATTCTTTCGACCAGTCCCTGTTCCAATATTCTGGCCATTCAAACTCCCTCCTTAATTAGGTCTGTAGTTAGTTGATTAATAATATCAGCAGCTGTTCTCTAGCCAATTCGCTTACAGAACAGCTAAATATTTACCTACTTTAAAAAGCTGGTGGAGTCATCGCTGAGTACCAGATGAGGTCTTCATCCCCAATACTGGTCACCCGATGCGGAATCATTGAAAAATAGTAGATACTATCTCCCGGTTCTAACTGATAAACTTCTTCACCTATCTCAATCTTCATCTCTCCCTGAACCACCCACATACACTCTTCACCCGGATGAGTTAATGGTTCTTCACAGGAAGAAGCACCTGGTTCTAATCTGGCTTCCATAATCTCCATCTTGCGATTCAGGTCGGGAGAGATTAATTCAAAAGTCAGTTGTGATTCGGGAAATCGTAATACTTTCCGCTCACTACGACGGACAACCGGATTATGTTCAGATGTATCCAATAAGAAATAAAAGATCGGTACATCCAGAGCCTCCGAGATCTTTCTTAATGATGTTATCGAAGGTTCAGCTAACCCCCGTTCAATTTGACTTAAAAAACTGGGAGTACGGCCTATCTTTTCTGAGAGATCAGTCAAACTTAAGCCCTTCTCTTGACGCTTCTGTCGAATCTTTTGACCCAACATCATAATTCAATCACACCCTTTCAAAGATACTTAGATCAAATCTCGCTCCTGAAGAACTTTATCCAATTGATCAATATCAGGAGCCAATTTTAGCGGTTCGCCAACAGCTTTCGCAGCATTGGCGATGTCTTTTAAACCATTTCCTGTAATAGCTACTACAAAGGTCTCTTCGGGTGAGATTCGCTGATTCTCGATAAGTTTTTTTAAACCAGCAAAACCGGTCACACCAGCCGGTTCACCAAAGACTCCACTATGTCGCCCGATAAATGACTGCATCTCCAAAATCTCCTGATCTGAAACATTAACCATCAAACCATTCGATTCCCGAACAGCACGTAAAGCCTTCTCTGGATTTCGGGGACTACCAACTGCTATACTATCAGCTAATGTATTTTCTTCAGTCTTCTGCCAGTGTTTAGAGGTCTCCCAGGCTCTGGTTAGAGGAGCACATCCCTCTGCCTGTACACCAATCAGTTTAGGAATCTTAGCAATCATTCCCAACTGATATAGATCATAAAATCCCTTATAAGCACCGGCGATAGTACAACCATCTCCTACAGAGAATACTGCCCAATCAGGAGCTTGCCAATGCAGCTGCTCACAGATCTCTATAGCGACCGTCTTCTTGCCTTCCACAAGATAAGGATTAATGGCAGCATTTCGATTATACCAGCCATAGCGTTCTATTGCAGCTGTCGATAGATCAAAAGCATCTCCATAATTACCCTGAACGCTAATTACGGTGGCTCCAAAGATTAAGAGTTGTGCTACCTTTCCTGCAGGTGCTCTCTGTGGAACAAAGATACAGGCATTGAGAGCATACCCTGATAATGAAGCCACATTACCGGCCAGGGATGAAGCAGCATTACCGGTAGATGAACAGGCTACTGTACTGGCTCCGGCTTCTACTGCCTTAACCACAGCAATGGCAGAAGCTCTGTCTTTAAGCGAAGCTGTCGGGTTTAAACCGTCATCTTTAATGTATAGTTTATCAACCCCTATAGCTTCTCCCAACTTACAGGCATGATATAAAGGAGTGCCACCTACTCTTAAATTAGGTCGTAGAGTATCAGTTTCTATGGGCAAAAGGGGTAGGTATCTCCAAATAGAAAAGTCTCTATCTTCTGCCAGACTCTCTTTAGTCCAAACTTTTTTAATCTGCTCATAATCATAAATAACATCTAATATTCCATCAAAACCACAATGCTGACAGGTCGTCTGCTGAGGAGTCGTGGGATACTCTCTTCCACAGGCAATACACCTTAAGTGTTTTACATACATAATTACCCTCCTCTACTTAGAATAATAATTCTGGAATATGCTGATGAAGGTCATCTCACTATGACAACATTTAAAATAAGTTTTAACACCGACTTTTAATGTGGTTTAAATCATTACTATGTATATTCAATATAAGTATATAAATTCCTGCCCGTTTTTTTACATCCGATTAAATTTTTTGCGAATTTTAAATCACATTTCAAAAAATTAGAGAACTCACTCCAACATAATTTGAACAAAACAATCTCATTAGCTCAAAGTTTGACGAAACCCGAAAGTTACTGTCGACTAATCACCAGGCTCAAAATAAGATTAATCATTTCTACTAAAAAAAAATTATTTTTACAACAAAAACTAGTTGCCAAGGGCCTGAAAACAGAGTATAATTAGGATGATTGATACCACCTGTTGAACATTAAGGTCCGCATAGTTTCCCTAACCTCTCTTGGTAAGCGGTAGATTATGGTCATGTCCCTGGCAACTGGCGGTTAAAACCTAAAGGAGGTTATTGAAACTATGGCTTTTGCTGACAAAATTTTGACCTGTAAGGACTGCGGAAAGGACTTTACTTTCACTGCTCGTGAGCAAGCTTTTTATGCTGAAAAAGGATTTGACAACGAGCCCGGAAGATGTCCAGACTGCCGCAAAGCTCGCAAACAATCAAGAAACAACCATCGTAACAGTGGTGGAAGACAAGGTAACAAACGTCCATTATACGATACCGTTTGTTCTGCCTGTGGCAGAGAGACTAAGGTTCCTTTCAAACCAACTGGTGAGAGACCCGTATACTGCCGCGATTGTTTTGAAGAGCATAGATAAGTAAGCAACATAGTCAGGGAAGCCTATTCTCTGACTATTTTTTTTGAATTCAGCTTTAAGTCTTTTCTTAATTTGTGTTATACTAAAGACTGTAGATAAAGAATTTGACAGAGGAGGCTATTATGATACATAAAGCAGTTTTTTTGGATCGTGACGGTGTGATTAATGATAATACGAACCATGTAAATCAACCTGAAGACCTGGTTCTATACTCCTGGACTGCATCCTCTATTCGCCGCTTGAAAGAGGCCGGTTACCTTGTCTTTGTAGTGACAAATCAGGGTGGTATCGAAATGGGGTATTTCACCGAAACCGATCTCAATGCCATTCATGCCCATATGGAAGCAATACTGAAAGAAGAGAATGCTACTCTTGATGAGATAATCTTTTGCCCCCATTTTAAAAGCAAATGTGATTGCCGCAAACCCAATCCCGGAATGATTTTAACTCTGGCCCATAAGCACAATGTTGATCTTTCTAGCTCCTGGATGGTAGGAGATTTTGCTACAGATATTCAGGCCGGAAATGCTGCCGGGTGTAGAACTATTAAAATAGGTGCTCCCGACCCTGATGCAGACCATTCCTGCTCAGATTTAAAAAAAGCAGTAGATCATATACTGCACAACTAGACCACTAGTAATCTATCATCTGCAGTATCTCCAATATTATAAAGTACGAAAACAGCTCCTCTTAATGAGCTGTTTTCATTTTCAACATCTACAACAATCCAGAGAGTGAACTTGTTCAGCTAAAGCTGAACTTCTGAGGCTTTAGCTGGGGATTCAACCCCACCTGAAAGGTAGCTCCAACTTATAGCAGGGAAAGTCATAGAATTTAGATATAACCTTTCGATATTCTTCCTTGTTAATGATTTACCCTTTCTCTCTCCTGAAAAAATCATAACCTACAGTAAAAAACGATTCTTTTCAAAAAATTCACCTACTCGTGTATCTCCAAAAGTTATCTGATAATCAACTAACAAAAACTCCTCAAGAAGAGGAGTTTTTGGGCAAAATTTATTTAGTATTATCTACTACTAACTTACCATGCTTAATGACATATTGCAGTGTATCCAGATTATTAATATCTTCCAATGGATTGGCGCTAAACACCAGTAAGTCAGCCTTTTTACCTTCTTCGATAGTACCGTATTGATCTTCGACACCCAAGCATTTAGCGCAATTAAGCGTGGCAGCTTCAATAGCCTGGGCTGTTGTCATGCCTTCTTGAACCAGTAACTTTATCTCAAAACGTAACTGTCCATGTGGATTAAATGGAGAACCGGCATCAGTACCAGTAGCCATTTTGACACCCTTTGCTAAAGCAACCCGATAGGCGTCAAAATGCGTTTTAACCAACACTTCCATCTTATCAATCATCCATTGAGGAAAACCAGAATCTGCCATTACATCATGGAACATTCTGTATGGAGGGGTCAAAGTAGGTACATACCAGGTATCTCGTTCTACCATTAAATCAATAGCATCTTCTTCAAAAAGAATACCATGCTCTACAGAATGAATACCTGCCTTAACCGCATCAATACAGGCTTTATTACCACCAATATGAGCAGCTACTTTACGCCCATGACGGGCAGCTTCTTCAACTACTACCCTAAATTCCTCTTCAGTGTATTGGGGAGTGCCGGTATCAATGCCATCCTCCATACATCCCCATGTACCCATCACTTTTATGAAGTCTACATTATGTGCCAGTTGCTCACGTACAGCCCGTCTTAGCTCAACTTCACCTTCTGCCTGACGTCCACCTTCATACGCATGACCGCCAGTCATAGTTATGTACTGACCACAACAATGAATAGATGGTCCCACAAAGATTCCATCCTGCACTGCCTGCCTGATTCTTGTCATCACTTGCTTATAACTTCCAACATCTCGAATAAATGTAATACCATCTTTCAAATAATCCTGAAGACGTTTTGCAGTCTTGATTACTAAACTTACCTCATCAAAATCGTACATATAGGGCTCACCTGTAAAAGTTGTGTGCACATGGACATCCATGAAACCAGGAAAAACTACGGCTCCATGTAAATTAATCTTTTCACAACCTTCAGGCACAGAATCGGTCAACTCTTTGATAGTGTCACCTTCAATTATAACATTCGTCCGACCACTAATTTCCCACTTCTTCGAATCCAAAACATGACAATTCTTTAAGACTAACACTTTATTGACCCCCTTTGCAATTAATATACTTTATATATTCGCTATCTACTGTAAAATTCCTTTATTTTTTTTAATATTTTGTATTATTATCTTTATACGTATTTTTGTTCATTTTCATCCTATGTAATTTATCTTTTAAGTAGTTTAGACGAATATTTACCTAAGCTAATTATCTTTGCAATCATCTGTTCCGGGTATATTTATCACAAAAAAAAGCACTGCTTTTTTTAAAAAAACAGTGCTTTTTGACAATTAGTTTAGAATTTTTTTTCAAAAATTCTAAATACTTTTGCATCCTGACCGCCCATGCCTTTACACATATTCATAGACTTATGATTATCTTCCACAATCCAGGAATAGCTAACTTCAGTAAAGTCATGTCTTTTCAGAGCTTCAGACATAGATTTCCAGATGACTTTACTGACACCTTTAGTTTGATATTCTGGCAATATACCCATAATATATGCTTTAATTCGATTAGGTTTTGCCTCCAGATTGAATCTCTGTCCATGCTTTCTCTGATTCCCATCTTCATGGAAGAAAGAAAAGCCTACGGGTTTTCCATAATGTTCCATGATAAAAAAGCAACCTTCTGGAATATGATCATCGTAATAATAGTGAATAAAATCCAGACACTCATCTTCTGCAATCGGACAAAAGCCCCAATGTCTGGCAAAACTAGTGTTAAACACCCGCCGAACTTTTTCCACATCCTCGTCAAAGTTCGCAGGGTCAAACTCTCTGATTGTAAACTCCCCAGAAGCAGTAATATGGTCAGCATCACCAAATTTTTTGTCAGCAAAGGCATACAAATCTTCCATACTCCCTAACAGTTCAACTACATCCTTAACTTTAGAATACTCAGCTTTCTCAAATAGAGCAGGGTAATAATCAGGATTATACGCCAGTCCATGGGTTGGTACTTCATTAAATCCTTCTATTACAAATCCAACAGTGTCATTAGAAGTAAAACTAAATGGTCCATAGACCCCAGTTTTACCCTGTTTACGAATCCAGGCTTCAGCAGATTTTAATAGCATATTGGCTACATCCTGATCATTAACACTCTCATAAAAGCCAACAAAACCAATATTTTGATTCCATAACCTGTTATATGTATCGTTAATCGTAGCACAGATACGCCCAACCACTTCACCCTTCTTTTCGGCAATAAATAATTGAGTTTTAAGATACTGAAGGCTAGTATTTATTTCTGGATTAAATCTAGCCAGTTCCTCAGCATCATCTTGTCCAATCCAGGACGGATCATTTTGATAAATTTTGTGTGGTAATTGCACAAACTTTAACAGATCTTCCTGACTTAAAACCGGTGATACGTCCACATTTGCCTTTCCACCAGGAATAAGGACAAAGTGAGATTTCGAACTGTCTTCAGAGTTCCTTTCCACTACACCCCCCTGTAGTGCTAAAGAACCTTCCTCCTCGAGACCATAGAAGTCGATAAGTTCCTCACTTTGCATGTTATTCTTTTTTTTACTCATTTAAGTGTCCCCCTCTCGAAATCCCTAAAACAATACCCTCCATGAAAACCATTTCATTCAGGCTTATATCTCCTCCAAGATATAAGCCTGACGCCCGTCGCAAATTCACCTCCTTTCCATATTATAAAATAAAAAACTTTATCCTCCATTCCTGCTTTAATTTTACAAGATTTAGAGGATAAAGTCAAGCTAATATTTTTATTAATTTTTAGTTATTAGTATTAGTTTTGTGTTAAAGTTTTTACTTTGTGAGAAAAATTGATTATTTTAATCTAAATTGACTAACAACCCTTTTCAATTCTGATGCCATCTCTTTTAAGGTTGCAGCAGAAGCAGAAACCTGTTCCATAGTCGCTGTCTGTTCTTCAGTAGAAGCAGAAACTTCTTCTGCGGAAGCAGAAGTCTCTTCTGCAATACCAGCAACTTCATGTACCCGATCAATAATCGTATCAGATAGCTTAGCTGCCTGTTGTAAAGCCTGATTTGCTTCTTCTGAACCCTTTAAATTACTCTGTGATGCATCAGTAATCTGATTAAATAATTTGCCAGCCTCATCAACAACCTGCACGCCATCTTTGACTTCTTTCTTTCCGGTCTCCATAGCTTGACTGGCCCGTTTTGATTCTTCCTGAGTCTCTTTAATTAAACCTTTGATCTCATTCGCTGACTTCATAGATTCTTCAGCTAATTGCTTAATCTCATCAGCTACTACACTAAATCCCCTCCCGGCTTCTCCGGCTCTTGCAGCTTCAATAGCAGCGTTTAAAGCCAGAAGTTGGGTCTGATTTGCAATACTATCAATCAAATTGACAATCTCACCAATTTGCGTAGTCTTTGTAACCAGGGTTCCAATTACATCAGAAATCTGCCCAATCACTGAATTAATATTATTCATCTGAGCGATAACATTAGTTATAGATTTCTTACCTTGTGATGCAGTTTCTAAAGTAGTAGATGCAAGTTTAAACGCTTCATTCCCCAATGAAGAAGAATTATCCAGATATTGAACCAGTTGTGTAACGGCATCCATTGTTTGATTCAAATAATTGGTCTGGTCACTGGCCCGATTAGCAACCTCTTCAATGGAAGCTGATACTTCTTCAGATGCAGCTGAGGAATCTTCTGATGCTTCAGCTAATTGAACGCCTGATTCCAATAAGCTATTTGAAGCCTGAGTAACTTTTTCCAATACATCAATCCAATTGTCTAATAACTTCAGGAAAGAACCAACCAAAACTCCAATTTCATCTTTCCTGGTATGATACTTTTTAATTTTAATTGAAGTAAAATCAAGATTTTCAGAAATATAGGTAACATCAGTTGATACTTTCTTAATTGGAGTAGAGATTGAATTGGCAAAATAAATAGCTACTCCAGCTATAATAACTGCAAAAAGTGCGATAAACAATAACATACTATTACGCATGTTCCGTGCAGATTCTAAAATCTCATCCTGGGGAGCAATAGCCCAAATAACAGCTCCCAGATGTGAATTATAAGCTAAAAAGCTTTCAAATTGTTTCCCACTATATTCAAATTTGTAAGAACCTTCTTTTTGGGCGATCGCCCCTGCAATATACTCTTCTTCAGCTAAATTTTGAGAAACCAAATCTGCGTCAGGATGATAAACCATAGTACCATCCTCTTTAAGTATGGCCAAATAACCTGTCTTAAAATATTTCTCATTAACAGCCTTCTCTGATAAGGTAGTGAAAACAATCTGCTGCAGAAAACCTGTTAGTTCCCGATCTCCTACTTCTTGATTTACTATCTGAGCAAAGGCCTGCAATTTGGCTTCCAAAAACAATCTTCCTTGTTCCTCTAAAGCTGTTGTTGTTGTAGAGGTGGAATAAATAGCTATAATCCCCATAGGTAACAACGATATTAGAAGGAACAGGACGACTAATTTAAATCTAATGCTCACTTTACCACCTCCTAAAACGTAGGGTGAATCATCTTTAATTATTTAACTTCATTCCAAAGATTCTTATACATATTCATCAATTCAGGTGTACCAATATTTAAGAATTCAAACTTTTTCAAAAGACTTGCAGGTGGATACATTGTTGGATCATTTGCCAGAGCTGGATCTAGCAATTCCTCAACACCAATTACCGGCATTGGCAAACCGACAAACGCTACCTGCTTCGCAGCTATTTCAGCTGTTAAAATAAAATCAATAAATTTATAGGCCATCTCTTTATTTACTGCATTTTTAGCGATCATCATGTTATCTGAAGCAATAATTCCACCCTCTTCAGGCATAACGAACTCCAAATCTTCTGGTAATCCAAGGAAATTCTGCACAAATTTTTTGTTTGCATAGAACATCGCCATATCAGCCTGACCCTGTACAATTGCAATACCTGGGTCAACAACTGTACGACTCAAATCCCACGCGCCATCAATACAATTCGCTTTCAAATTTGATAACAGCATCTTGGCCAACTCTAGATCAGCAGATTCGGTACTGTTGGCTGATTTCCCCATATACTTTAATGCTAAGCCAACCATACATCTAACATCTGGATAAAAGGTAACTCTATTCTTTAAAGCATCTTCTGTCTCAAAAAGATTCTTCAAAGTGACTGCATCAGCAGAAATTGTGTTCTTATTGTAGGCCAGTCCAAAAAATGCATAAATATAAGGAACAGTATAGTTATTACCTTTATCAAATGGTAGATCGACAAACCATGGATGGATATTTTTGAAGTTCTTCAACATGGTTTTGTCCAATGGTTCGAGCATATTATCCTCAAGTAGCTCTGGTACTACCCAACCAGCAGTAATTACCAAATCATAACTTCCGGGATCATTATATAAATGTTCTTTCATTACATCTAAGCTCAAATAATCAGTAATTACAAGTTTTGTACCATATGTACTTTCGAATTGTTCAATTACTTCTGGGCTTATGTAACCTTGCCATGTCAAAACCTTCAATTCATCAGCTAATACCCCACCTCCAACTAATACTACCAGACACATAATTAGTCCAAACACCACAACAACTCTCTTAAACATCTCTAGCACTCCTTTCATATCCCTTTGTATATTTTTGAACCTTTCCAGGTTAATAAAACCAGCATTATCTAATTAATTGTTATATAAAATATTAATAAATTGGCAATTATTATTAATGGTTTTGTATTTAAAATGTCACATTATTTGTAAAAAACGTGTAAAAAAGTTGGCGAGTTTTATTTACCCGAATTAACATAATAAACTATTGCTTGTCCTGATAAGTAATATCAGCTACAAGTCTTCTGTTAATCACAAAATAATTCGGTAATTTCGCCACTATCTATCAATTTATATAATTCTAATGTCAATTACATCCACTGTAATATCAATATTTATGAAAATAGCTAAATTCCCAAAAAATTATCCAAAAAACTAAGAATGTTACTATTTTCACATAAAACTTCCTACTATTTTATTGTTATAATTCAGTAGTGAAGTATTGGTTTTATATTATATTTCTATAATATTCCCCATTTTCCTTCAAGAAAATGCCTAGATTTGATTTTTTTTTTGAATATGTCTTCTACTACAAAACTCGCAAAAATAATTCAATCATGGTTTCCTTAAGACAAATTCGTTATTATATTTAAAATAACTTTCGCAAAGTTCCCCGGCCTGGATAACTTTTTCTTTGGGGACACAGACATAAAACCTCCAGAGGTTCTCATACTGATCTTCTAAAACCTTAACATCTACAGGTGGATTCAGACGGGGTTCGTTTAAGCGGTGAACACCCAGGGTGGTCTTAACTAAAGCCGCCGATTCCTTCATCACCCACTCTGTAGGGCAGTAAATAACGACTTCTGCAGAAGATATACCCAATTCTCCCGCAATCTCTTCCTCTACTTCTTCTCTGCGTTTCCCCGGGCCATTATATGTCCCGATCAAGTCATGCCTATCTTTTCTACCTAATTGACCCGTTGAGAGAACATATGCCCGTTTCAGCAAACGACGTGATTCAACACGGCTAATCAAACTGCTGACCCTTTCATCGTGATTATCTTGACCGATCTGCTTTAATCGCTCAATCAATGTAAAATCATTGCTAAACAATAGATCATTTTCGGTTAGGCCATAACCTGTGGCGATCTCCACTGCTTTCGCAATCATCGTCCCGGCAATTATCTTCGTATGATGGGAATACACCCTTTCCATCATAAAATATCTAAATCGTAAAAGGTGTAGTATTTCAGACCGCGCATCTAATCGATCTAAACCATGTTTAACCATATTAATTGCCAGGGAATCGTCAATAATAGTAAAGTAACTAAAAACTCGCTCATCATAATCATGGGCCAGACCTGCAAAATACGCATCACGTTTGAGATAATCTAATACATCGGCATCCAGAGTGCTGCTAATAACTTCCTTCACCCACTGGGGGAATAGCTTAGATTTACCTTTCAAAGTTAACATTTGCAGTACTGCTTCTTTTAGTCCCAACTTATCCAAAACTTGACCTACTTCACCCTGATTAATCAGTAGGTCATACCGATTCCCAGTGTCGTGGCGGGGAAAGATCTGTCTTTCATCTTCTAGTGTATGACCATAGGGCAGATGGGTGATGTCATGCAATAATGCTGATACAGTAATTAATTCCTCCAACTCATCTTCAACCTTATGGCCATTCCACCTCAATGCCTGCAGAATCTTTTTAGCAGTATGAGCTGTTCCTAAAGAATGCTCAAAGCGGGTATGAATACACCCCGGATATACCAGATTTGCAGTTCCAAGTTGATGCAGCCCCCGTAAACGTTGAACCACATATGTATCTATTACTTCTACCTCACGATCAGTAAAAGAGATATCTCCATGAATAGGGTCACGTAGTATCATAGATGGTGCTCCTTTCGTTTGCAGAATAATGTGAACTAATCTTTTTTATGAGGGAGAAAAGGAATAATCCTTTTGGCGACATTTTCAATAGGCATCGTCTGCAACCAGACAGTTCCCGGTCCCCTCAAGTCAGTTAAAAACAGACCTTCTCCACCAAAGAGAATGTTCTTAAACCCTTTAACTGTACTAATATCGTAGTGAACCGAAGGAGTAAATGCAGCTACATGACCTGTATCCACTTTCAAAAGTTCTCCGGAGGCTAACTCTTTTTTGACAATACTTCCATCCATCTCCACAAAAACCGTACCCGGGCCAGTTAATTTTTGTAAGATAAAACCTTCACCGCCAAATAACCCTGCACCTAACTTTTTCTTAAAATAGATTTCTAAATTGACAGAGCGTTCAGCACAGAGAAAGGCATTTTTCTGACAGATAATACTCTCACCGGCTGCTAAATTAAATTCCACAATATTACCGGGAGCCGAAGAAGCAAATGCAATCTCACCGCTACTTCGCTGACAGGAATAAGTCACCATAAAAAGGCTCTCTCCGGAAAAACTGCGCATCAGACCGCCTAAAAATCCACCTTCCATATTGGTCTCCATCTTAATATTATCTGTCATCCAGGCCATTCCCCCACTCTCGGTAAACAGGCTCTCACCTGGTTCTAGCTGACAGATGACAACCGGAAGATTACCCCCTTCAATCCTGTATTGCATAGCGATCACTCCTTTTTAAATTTTCTCTTAAATAATATTCCAGTGGAATTATTTTATTAACATATTTAATCTCTCTGACTAATCAGCCCTATATTCTGCTATGATAAATGGATACTCGGGTGGAAATTTTTCACTATTACATTGGCATGGTCCGAAAGACTGATTAAAATTGAGCAGAGCCTGGCATTCAATCTCAGGTAAGATCTGCGGTTCCCATGCTCCATCTTCAAGGGGTTTTAAGATAATCGGTTTCTTTAACTTTGCAATTGCCAGAAATAACTCCCCATCATTGTTAACAATCTGACTGTTTATGATCTTCTGATGTACATTCTGTTTACTCATTTTATTAGCTCTGAAAAGATGTTAATAATCTTTCCTTATATCCAACGGATATTAATACAGTCTCCTGTATTGTGCGAGCCAGCACACTTGATTCAACTCCTTTCTGATATAAGCTATATTAACTGAGTGCTTCTGAACCAGAATAAACTCGATCCATTCTCTAACATTCTCCGTAATCGACTCGACATAGTTTTATCTTAGCCTGATTCTTAAGAATCGGTGGATAGGTTAGTTTTGCCACTCATCCCCTGAATCTGAACTCGAATGATGGCTGCAGTTGTAGTAATATCCTTGCCCTCAAACCTCTTTTTAACAGGTTCCGGATCATCCTCCAACTGCTCAATCAACAGATGGAGTGCATAGCGAATCTCTTCTATATCGGTTACCTTTTCAGCGTTTCCCTTAAATTGAACTGTCAGAAATGCGTGATTACATTTACCATGCATATAACCTCTGTCATCCAGCACCTGACCCCAAACCAGTGGATTAGCTTGCAGATAATCGATCTTTTTTCCCTGATGAGCACAGTGAAAATAGAAACAATTCCGCCTTTCATCAAAAGCATAACTCAAAGTAACCAGATAGGGTTCATTATCTTTGGTCATGGCAAGCGTCATATATTTCTGAGATTTGATCACTTCAACCATCTTATCCCTATTCTGAATCATCTTTTCTGGCCTGCGAAAATGATATTTCTCCATAGCATATCAATCTCCTCTCCATTTATTCACCATTGATACCCGCCAATTTCCAGAGACCACCTTCTTTGACAAGTCTGATGTCATAATAAAATGTATTATCATGAGCCGCAGCACCCCATTCTCTGACGGGGTAATATTTGGTAATTTCCAGAGCAACATTAGCAGTATTAGTATTACGGTTAGTGACTCTGGCAGCCTCTACAACTTCATGAGTGGGAAATGAAGCTTCACCTTCCCCGCTGGCATAATAATCTCTCAATAGTTTTACCTGCGAATCCACGATCTTATTCACAGCCAATCTCTGAATCCCGGTCTGATAAACAGAAACAATCTGCTCAAAATTCTCCTGACTGGCACTAGTTAATCTACTCAGATTTATATAACTCTCATAGGCCGACTGAAAGAGTGAGCGCAGCTGACGTTCCAGTTGATACCCCAACAGGGCCAGTTCAGGATCAGATAGACTAACTGCGGTAGTCTCGGTCGTTTTAAGCTCTGTGTTCTCCTCCGAAGTCTCAGGTGTAGTAGCAAAACCATAGGATTTTAATTTGGATGTAACCTGATAGTCTTTATCTTTAAACTCCCGAAGAATTAAGCCAACATTCGGAGCATAGTATTCATAATTCTCAGCAGTACTATCGGCTGAAGTAATCTTAACTTTGATAACATAATAAAATGTACCTGCAGGCACGGTTACAGTCTCATCAATACCAACAATCTCCCGGGTCCGACTGGCAGACTTCCATGTAGTGTTCATTTGCACAGGATTTTGCAAAATCACCTCATCTGGTGAATCATCATCTGTCTTCTGCAAAAGGCTGCCTTCACCATAATACTCTCCTTCTTCAAAAATTTGAACAATCTTATCATTCTGCACATTATAAACCCGGGCTGTGATGGTTCCACCATTGTTATCATGAAATTGAACTTTTGATTCTCCGGCAAACTTAATCTCCCGGACAAAAGAAGCAAATTCGTTACCTTCACCGGCAAAATCAAAGATCATACCTGGAGTTATCGGAAAATAGCTTCTCAGATCTACTTTCCTTTCTACTACTAAATCCTCCTGGGGTTTAACTTCATCTAAAGGTTCTTTTTCTACACATCCCAGCAAAACTCCTAGCATTAATAGAAAAATTACGCCAAAAAATAAATATCTCCTGTTAATTCTCATCCGAAATCCTCCCTTAATCTTCATTTAATTTACTATATTTATTCCACCTTAGTTTTTACTATATTTATCATAACTATAAGTCAACAGAACAAATTTTCGCTAATTCTCTCGATAAAAAGGAATACCGCAGAGAGTAATCCCTGCGGTACATGGTTAAAGTCGCATTAACAAGGCTGCTAATGCTTGGGTTTAACGACTTCAGAAGGAGATTTGTACCCCCATTGACATAAATACCATTTAGTTATTTACCCCACCTATAAAGACCGGGAGACTTCCCTTCTGAAACGTCGTTAAATTAATATTTTGCTTTACCAGGCAAACACATGTGAACCAATTCTGGTTGCTTTCGGACGGGTTACAGCTACCCAATTCTTCTTGGCTGCAGTCTTTGGATTATAAAAAAACAGAGCACCATAAGTAGGGTCATAACTCAATATAGCTGCTTTGGCAGCTTCAATGGCTGTCTGACTTGGATAGAGATGGACTTGTCCATCTCCCAATGTACAGAACTGACCTTCCTGCAAGATAACTTCTCTCACAGTGTTGGGGAATAGATCACTATCCACCCGATTTAAGATCACTGCACCAACAGCTACTTGACCTTTGAATGATTCACCCCGGGCTTCAGCATGAATCACTCTGGCAAGAAAGATCAATTCTTCCTGAGTGTACTGACCCCTGGTTGGTAGAGCATTGGATTGGGGCAAAACTGCATAGGTTTTCGGACCTACCACCCCATCAGTGTAAAGATTGTTATCTTTCTGCAGCTGATTTACCGCAGCTAAAGTCTTCTTCCCAAAGAGTCCATCAATTCTCTCCTGATAATATCCTGCTTCCTGTAAACGGTACTGCAGGATGGCTACATCTGGACCTTCATCTTCATACTTTAAGCTTCGTGTTCCAAATTCCACAGCCTGTACATTGGCAGCTATACCTACTCCCAACAAAATCACTAGACTTAAGCAAACCAGAATACGAGTCAAAGGTTGCATAGATTAGCCTCCTTTCACACAAATAATATATTATCCTGTATCAAAAAAAATATACTGGAATTAATTGCAATCATATTATAACTCAGAACGTCTAAAAATAAACTTAAAAAATTATTAATCCTGATCATTTAATAACCCTCTCCGCCGCAATCCAGTGAGCACAAGTCTTTCAAAACGACGAACAAAGAGCGTCCAGAATAACTCCTTCTCAGCAATCGGATGGACCAAAATCGTCTTCAACGCTAAACGTTTTCCACCAAATATATCGGTAAATAGCTGATCTCCAATCACTACAATCTCCCGGGGGTCTACCCCCAGCCTGTCCACTGCTTTGCGAAAAGCACCCTTACGGGGCTTAATTGCAGCGGGAATAGCATCAATTTCCAAAATCTGAGCAATACCGTTAACCCGATTATGCAGGCTGTTGGAAAGCAGACAGAGCTTGAAATCAGCTGCCTTCAAAGTGGCAAACCAATCAATGATCTCGGTCTGTAAAATATCCTCATCCCAGGGAATAATGGTATTGTCCAGATCGCAGATAATTCCCCGAACTCCCATGCTTTTCAGCAGTGCCGGATTTATATCTAATATATTGGTCATGTACAGATCTGGGCAGAGATATTTAAACAAGTCTATTCACCTCAACACGTGTAAATAAATGCTATTTTTTAAGAAGAAACTTTATTCGTTTTGATTATAACATATTTATGGGGAAAGGGAAAGGGAAATCTTTTCTAATGTTTCTCTTTATCAAACTTCTTAGCCAATTTTTGGACTGCTTTCTTCTCTATCCTTGAGACATAAGAACGGGAAATACCTAATTTTTTGGCAATCTCCCGCTGAGTATATTGCTCACCATCTTTGAGCCCATAACGCATTATGATAACTGTACGCTCCCGGTAATCCAACTCTCTTAAAAGTTCATATAGTTTCTCTTCTTCCAAAGTCAACTGCACCTTATCCATAACCATATCAGGATCTGTTCCCAAAATATCGATCAAGGTAATCTCATTACCCTCTTTGTCTGAACCGATAGGTTCATGAATTAACATTTCTCCCTGCAATTTTTTAGTGGAGCGCAGATGCATTAATATCTCATTCTCGATACAGCGTGCCGCATAGGTAGCCAACCGGGTGTTTTTGGTATAATCAAAAGTCTGGATGGCCTTGATTAAACCTATGGTTCCAATTGAGATCAGATCCTCACTATCTTCTCTGGTGTTTTCAAACTTTTTGACTATATGGGCCACTAGACGTAAATTATGTTCGATTAATGTGTTGCGTGCTTCCTGATCTCCATTCTTCATCTGTTTTAAGCAATTCAGTTCTTCATCTGCTGATAAGGGTTGGGGGAAAACATTGTTAGTAACATAGGAGACCAGAAACAGGACTCCCTCAAATAAAGAAAGACCCAGGATGGTCAGTAAAAAAGGCACCATATTTCCACCTCCACATAAGCTCTACTAGTATCTTATGTGGGATGTAGAAAAAAAGTGCCTGTCTCTGATATGGGAAATATTGGTCTAATCTAATGTTTGACGAGATTTCAAAAATGGAGTCTCCCGAACCTCTATAGGTGGGAGTATGGATAACAATAGGCATTAAGAGCCTGCTGTCAATGTGATTTTAATCGGTCTGTCGCTCTGGTTTCTCCCGTCTTACCATGTCCAATGGTCGTACAGGATGATTTACTGGGATACGGATAATCTGATGGGGATGAGGTGCTTCCTCAATCTGATTATTCTCCTCATCTTTGATATAGGTCAGATCAGCAGTGAATACCCTGGTCTTCGGACCAAAGATCTCGATCCGATCACCCCGGAAAAACTTGCTTCGAACCTCAATGACTGCTTCTTTAGTCCCAGGCAGATAATCGGTGACAAAACCCATAAAATCATAATTGCGGACATAGGCCGAACTCTGATAGTTATGCTCATCTGATCCGGGAGGGTTGAAGTAGAAACCGGTAATGTAACTCCGATGGCTGACTTTCTTTAACTCCTCCAGCCAGATAGGATCAAACTGATAGTTATCGGGATCTTCCAGATAACTATCAATAGCTTGACGATAGACATAGGTAGTAGTGGCTACATAGTGTAAACTCTTCATTCTGCCTTCAATCTTCAAACTATCCAGACCCAGTCTGACCAGTTCCGGAATGTGTTCAATCATACACAGATCTTTGGAATTGAATACATATGTACCGCGTTCATCTTCGAAGACCGGGTAATAGACTCCCGGGCGTTTTTCCTCAACCAGAGCATATTTCCAGCGACAGGATTGGGCACACTGGCCCAGATTGGCATCTCGATGGGTCATATAGTTACTCAAAAGACACCGCCCTGAATAGGAGATACACATGGCGCCATGAACAAATACTTCCAGACCTACATCGGGAACCCGTTCTCTGATCTCAGCGATCTCCTTTAGCGACAACTCCCGGGCCAATACTATGCGTTCAACCCCCTGTTGATGCCAGAACTGAACACTACGCCAGTTAACTGCATTGGCCTGGGTACTTAGATGAACTTCCATCTCCGGAATGGTCTCCCGCACTATAGTTAAGATACCTGGGTCAGCAACAATCACAGCGTCTACCTGTAACTCTGCAAGATGCTTCAAATATGTCGGCAGTCCCCCAAGATCATGATTATGAGGGATAATATTCACTGTAACATAGACTCTTACTCCTCTTTGATGGGCAAATTCAATCCCTTCACGCATCTCATCAAGGGTAAAGTTATCTGCCCCTTCACGCAATCCGAAGTTCTGTCCACCGAGATAAACAGCATCGGCGCCATACAAAACTGCTACTTTTAGTTTTTCCAGACTACCGGCTGGTGCTAATACTTCTGGTCTTTTCATTCTGCGCTCACTTCCTTTAGACTTACTGCCATACCATCACCAATAGGTATAATAGATGAGGTCAATTGTCGATGATTCATTACCAGTTGAATGTAATCTGTCATCCGATTGACCATGGTTTTCATCCTTCGACTGGGGATTAATTCCTGATCGGCTACCCAGCCATTTAATAGAACATTATCTGCAATAATCAGACCTCCAGGATTCAAAAGCTTAATCGCATCTTCGAAAAAGGTCAAATATTGACCTTTGGCTGCATCCAAAAATATCAGGTCAAACTGAGTGTCCAGTTTGGAGATCAGATCAATGGCATCACCAACAATATTTTGAACCTGTTCTTCTATTCCCGCTGTTTTAAAGTTAAGCCAGGCTTCATAGGCCCGATCTTCATTGATCTCGATGGTTTTGATTAGTGAGTCTGGCCCCGCTGCTCTGGCCATCCAGATGGTAGAGTAGCCGATAGCTGTCCCAACCTCCAGAATAGTCTTCGGTCGATGTACTCTGATTAGAAAATGCAAAAACTGGGCAACATCAGGATGAATTATCGGAATATGTTCATTGGCCGCCTGCTTCTCCAATCTTACGAGAAACGACTCCCTCGGCGGCACTGTATCGGTCAAAAATGTCTGTAACCATTCAGGCAAAAGTTCACCCATGCCTCTCCCTCCAAATAACCTCAATTGCCCCCATTAACTAATTATGGGGGCTGGTTTTAGTATCTCCAACGCAAGCGTACCTTAATCGTTAGTCAAGGTATTTCTGTACTGCTCTGGAGTGTTCTTCATAAGTTCGACTATAATAAGTGGTACCATCAGGCAGTGCAAAATAGAAGAAATATGGTACATCTTCAGGGTTTAGTGCTGCCTGTATAGATTTTAGACCCGGATTAGAGATCGGTCCAGGAGTTAAGCCAGGATGTTGATAGGTGTTATAGGGTGAATCAATCCTGGTATCAGCCGTTGATAGTCTATCTTTCTTCACTCCCAGGACATAGAGGACACTGGCACAAAGCTGCAGATTCATCCGCTGCTCAAGACGGTTATAGACAACTCCACTAATCATCGGGCGATCTGCATCCAACTTGGCCTCTTCTTCAATCAGAGAGGCAATGGTAATGACCTCCCAGATGTCCAAAGTTCGTCCCCGTACCTGAACTTCTTCGCTTCCGACGACTTTTTCAAAACGTTTAAGCATGATCTTTATCAGATCGGTAGCGGTCGCTTTGCGAGGTATCTGATAGGTATCCGGGAATAAAAATCCCTCTACCTGGAACTCCACATCCTGTTCAGGCATAAAATCTAACTTATACGCTCTGGCCGCTGTGAGAAATTCTTCAGCAGTGATGTCAGTCTTCTCTCCAATCAGCGAAGCCATCTCCTTAACTGTCAGTCCTTCGGGAATGGTCAGCTTAAAGGTAGCCACATCACCTGCCACAATTCTGTTGATAATCTGTGAAATAGACATATTGGTGGTAAATTCGTAATAACCAGCCTTAAGTTTACTCTGTACTCCCTTAAATCGGCTAAGGGCAACAAAGTATGAAGATTTGCGAACCAGACCTGCTTCTTCTAAAGATCGGGCTATACTGGTAAGATTACTCCCTGAAGGAATGTTCACCTCCACCGATTTTGGAGAAAAATAAGCGACTGGCCCAATTAAATACTGGATATAGAAGATAACCCCTCCCAGAAATACCAGAACCAGCATAATTAAACTGACAACCTTTTTGGAATCAAGGTGGGTTTTCGCGGGTAAAAGTTGAGCCATAAACTCACCCTTTCTATTATAAAGTAACATATTTTCATTATAACTTAAAGCGACTGGATTTTGCAAATATTTGTTGAGAGAAATTTGTGGTAAGGGTTATTTTTTATCCTTTCTGTTTATAGACACTTTGTTATTTACACCTACTGTAGTTCTATTAAAAGTGTAAAGAAAAAATCATCTGTAACACTGCCATTGATATTTACATTCTACGGTAGTTCTATTAAAAGGACAATCCGATATCCCTTTTGTATAACATACTTGACATTTACATTCTACTGTAGTTCTATTAAAAGAGGGATTCCACGCGTACCCTCTAGACACCCTCTAAGATTTACATTCTACTGTAGTTCTATTAAAAGACCGTAACCTTTGCCGAATATTGGGACGGGTCGAACATTTACATTCTACTGTAGTTCTATTAAAAGGACGAGATTGCCAAAGGTCGAAGAATTAGATTGTCATTTACATTCTACTGTAGTTCTATTAAAAGTAATGGAGACCTCAAGCCTAACTCAAGCTAAACTTGATTTACATTCTACTGTAGTTCTATTAAAAGAATGCGAAAGATTGCAAACAATACCAGATGATTATACATTTACATTCTACTGTAGTTCTATTAAAAGGATAATGGTGCAGGCAAAACAACTATTGCTGATGCGATTTACATTCTACTGTAGTTCTATTAAAAGCAACTCGGGTAACCACAACACTGGTAACCGCAACACATTTACATTCTACTGTAGTTCTATTAAAAGATCAAGGAAAGGTTGCAATACACTTTTATCTACCATATTTACATTCTACTGTAGTTCTATTAAAAGTGTATTATCGTGCGTGCTTGTGCGTGCGGGTATTAAAATTTACATTCTACTGTAGTTCTATTAAAAGGGTAGACGTGGCACAAATATCTTGTGATGGATTATAATTTACATTCTACTGTAGTTCTATTAAAAGACCCAATAATCAAGGTACTGTTTTTTGGTGATGCTACATTTACATTCTACTGTAGTTCTATTAAAAGTGTATCCGATCAGAGGGGGTTGAACGTAACCCAGATCATTTACATTCTACTGTAGTTCTATTAAAAGGATCAAACATACATTTAAAGTATGTTTGTATATCTAATTTACATTCTACTGTAGTTCTATTAAAAGCGGTCACACTTACGTTGTATTCCTTATAGTCATCAATTTACATTCTACTGTAGTTCTATTAAAAGAAGAATTGTTGGAAGTCCATCATGCTTGCAATGATTATTTACATTCTACTGTAGTTCTATTAAAAGCAATAATGCTAAGCCTATGGTAGATAATGCAGACATATTTACATTCTACTGTAGTTCTATTAAAAGTAAGATGTATGTATTTCGCCATTCATCAGGTTGATCATTTACATTCTACTGTAGTTCTATTAAAAGATATCTTACACTGTGCAGGTTGTGATCATGTAATATATTTACATTCTACTGTAGTTCTATTAAAAGGTGCACTTAGATGCATATCAGCAACAAGGTAATAGCATTTACATTCTACTGTAGTTCTATTAAAAGCTAAAGGGGGATTTTGTAACACTAGAGGGAGGAGGCATTTACATTCTACTGTAGTTCTATTAAAAGAATCATCGTAACTGGCGAAGAGATCGCCTATTATGAATTTACATTCTACTGTAGTTCTATTAAAAGGCGGTGACAAAACTTGTAACAAAAGTACCTTTAGAGATTTACATTCTACTGTAGTTCTATTAAAAGAAGATAACTTCGCACCAAAGTTTATCATGGACGGACATTTACATTCTACTGTAGTTCTATTAAAAGCCGCAATTGAGGTAGGTTGTCCTAAAATCCGATTTTATTTACATTCTACTGTAGTTCTATTAAAAGCACCCTTTTGTGAGTGCTAGAAAAGCTTTCAAAATCATTTACATTCTACTGTAGTTCTATTAAAAGGGGGATTAAATCAATATGTATGCGTCCTAGTTGTTTATTTACATTCTACTGTAGTTCTATTAAAAGCAGGAAGCATTTGAGATGGTCAAAACGGAATCATTTATTTACATTCTACTGTAGTTCTATTAAAAGGCTGTAGACCCCAAGTATGGCTGGGGATACAAAATCATTTACATTCTACTGTAGTTCTATTAAAAGATGGATGTATCCGATACATAGTGATTCTCAAACCGCATTTACATTCTACTGTAGTTCTATTAAAAGTATTGTTTACCTCTTTACAGGAAGGAGACACCTGGATTTACATTCTACTGTAGTTCTATTAAAAGCGTTCCTTCTCCTCACGAATAAACTGATCAATTTCAATTTACATTCTACTGTAGTTCTATTAAAAGCTTATATCAACTATTGACGATCAAAGAAAGATACGTATTTACATTCTACTGTAGTTCTATTAAAAGAAAGAGTTATACACAGTCCTGTGGCTTATGAGTGTTATTTACATTCTACTGTAGTTCTATTAAAAGCCTTGCGCCTTACAGCGTTAAGGAAGTTGAAATCAATTTACATTCTACTGTAGTTCTATTAAAAGGTCGAAACATATATCAGAGATGCAACTGGCAAAGACATTTACATTCTACTGTAGTTCTATTAAAAGTTGTCAGGGAGACATTTAGCAGATTTAAAGGAAGCAATTTACATTCTACTGTAGTTCTATTAAAAGCCAATCCATCGAAAATGTCTCTACCTTCAATCCTTTATTTACATTCTACTGTAGTTCTATTAAAAGTCAAAGATGGGCATAAACGAGAGCAACTGTAAGGGAATTTACATTCTACTGTAGTTCTATTAAAAGGCCGGCTTCCTTATACCGTTGCAATGCCAAGGTTTTTAGACGTGTTTTTGTCCATCGGACTTTTTTTTAATTAGTCAGCTGTTCTCTTCGTTCATTATCTCCAAAATAGTTCAAAAAACGTTATCCTATCTAGATTGTCGATCTACGAGGTTTTTTACATTACTATAGATCGACAGATTTAAAATCTAAAAAAAATTAGATGTCTTATCATCATTAATTCCCATAAATTCTTTGACCAACCATTTTTCATCCCTACTCTTAAAGATAATCAAAGAATCCTGATCACTTCTAATATAATTGTTTAATTCCCTCTTTAATTTCATCAATTGTAATTCTGTCAAATTGCCCTCAAATACTGATTTTTGAATATGAGTTAAGTATTTTTTGCATATTTTAAATGTATTTCTAAGAACTTTAGGGCCAGTTTCATCCATTGTTATATCGTATATTAAGACTACATACATAAAAATCACCACCAAATTTTAAATCCATTATATTCTTTTTCATCAATTATTTCCTTTATAAGTTTATAACATTCTAGTCTGATCAAATATCTATATGATACTTCTCGATTTAAATCTCTATGTAAGATTGTGCGTTTTAGCCTCTTATCATACTCCATTAATATTGTTCTTTTTGCAGGTTCCTTTAAATACAAAAAGTTAGATTCTTTTTCAAAGTCATTTTCGGTAATCTGTTTTTTATTAAGAAGAGAAAATATCATTCGTTCTCCAATTAAAGGTTTGAATATTTCCGCCAGATCTAAACACAATGAAAATCTTTTTGTTCCTGGTTCATGCAAAAAACTTATTGTTGGGTTTAACTGAGTTTTATAGATTTCCGATAGCACTGTTGTATAGACAAGACTGTTTACAAAAGAAAGTAAAGAATTTATCATATTATCTGGTGGTCTTTTCACTCTTTTCTCAAAATTAATATCCTGCTTAACAATACTATTCCATGCCCGGTAATATATTTTTCTGATATTGCCCTCTATTCCCATAAGTTGACTAATGTCTGTCCCATTCCCCAGCTTATGAGTCAAATTTTGAATTTCTTTCATTGGATCATCAAGGTCAACCCCTCTACCATTATAATACCTTAAATTTCTGTAAATGTTATAAGCAGCAGTACTTAATATCTCTTTTGCTATCTTAACTCTAGATTCATGATTATCATATTTTTTTACCTGATTTACCAATAAATATCCACTAATATTTTTTTCTCTCGGATAAAAACTTCCACTGTAAAACCCATAATAATTAAACACATGAAGCACAATTTTTGCTTGCGACAAAAAATTCAACAATTTTGTATTCATCCCAACTTCCCCAAAAAGGTATATCTCTTCGGTAACTTCTGCTTTTAAATTCTTCTCATCCCCCTCTGTTGTAGTTATTACAATATTGTTATCTTTTCTCCTCAAATCTCCATTCCGAAAAATATAAAATGTTTCTCCCATATCTACCTCCCTATATATAACAGAGTTCATAATATGCACATTTTTTACATATAGATTTCTTAATAATCTCTGGCGGTTGCTTTAATAACATAATTTTTTCAATTTTATTCAGAATATCTTCTAACTTTTGTTCATCTTTTTCAGTCAAAAAAACTTTCTCTCTTTTTCTTAAAAGCGGATAATCCAAAATTCCTTTCTCTATAGCAATACCTTTTTTCTTCAATAACCAGATATAATACTTTAATTGCCACTTAGATGCTTCCTCAATCTTTCTAGATTTCTTAACTTCATGGATAATTCTCCAATCTTTTAAAAAATCTATATTAATATTTTCATCGATTAGAATATTTTTCTTTTCTCTTTTGTAAGATGTTTCATCTATTAATTTCCCCATGCTTACAAGATCACTACTCTGCTCCATTGTCAGATCGTTAACAAAATACCATAACTTTCTGCTACATACAAAGTAATAATAGACCATAACACCAGTTACTTTTTTCATGTTTTTAACCTCTCAAAAATTTTAATAAAAATTGTCCAATTGTTGGGTTTCTATTAACTTACTTTTATTAATATATTGAATACCCAATTTTTCTGAGTATTTACAATCAAACAATATAATCGATTCATATTTGTTTATCACTAATTGATTTACGTTTCCTTTAATTTGATGACATGGCACATTTACAGTAAACTCCATTAAGCAACTTCGAGCTCTAGCCTTTCTAATCTTTAATTCTTTTTTCTTCTCTAGGCTTAACAGCTTAGAGTCTTCAGATAAAATACTTATATATTGTTCAATTTCTTGACGATTTTCAATATAGACATTGGCAGGCATAACTGTTTGAGATTTGATATTTCTGAATCGTTTTTTCACTTCCTTTTTATCTAACTCAAAATCCATTGTACTTTTTACATATTCTAAGGTATTTTTGATTTTATTATAATATAGAGTGTTTTTTAAATTTTCTATTGTATAAAGATTGCGAACTAATTCCATTTTCTTTTTTTCACATAGTGGTCCATTTATATTTTTCAAAACATCTTTCGATAACGCAAATATTTCCCTATCAATAAATATTCCAACGCCATTACACTCTCTCTTACCACCATCAAATACAAAACAGTTATACCCCTCTTCAGTAAATTTTCTTGTTCTATAGCATCTACCAAACCTTTGAAAAAGTCCATTGAGATCCGAAAGTTCCGTAAATAATAAGTCAAAATCAATATCCAAAGAAGCCTCGACTACTTGAGTAGTTACCCAAATACCATATTCTCGTGATTTTTTATCACCTAATTCAAGAATATCTATCTCTTTTTGCTTACGATCTTTATTGATAAAACCACTATGGAATAAATTAACCGATGGTTTAAACACTTTCCATAACTCATTATATACCCGTTGAGCTTCTTTCACTGTATTACAAATCACCAATACCTTATTATGATTGTATCGACTAATAATTTCCTGTACATCCATACGGCTATGGATCACTTTCACACTATGACGAACTCTTACATTATTGGTAAAAGTTTTCGGAGAGACAAAATTTACTCCTTCCGCCCGCAATAAATCCTCTACCAATTTAGGAAGCGTAGCAGTCAAAATGGCAAATTTACCACCAACTTGGGTTATATAATATAATCCTAAGATCAAATACGCCAACAAATCGGGTGAATACATTTGGACTTCATCAATGACAATTTTCGAATATGCCAAGGTAGCTAATTTTAGTTCAAAGCCTCTGTATCTAAATACGAAATCAAAAAGCTGATCTAAAGTGCAAATTGTAAGTGGCAAGGATAACTGTTTTGTCTTATTAAAATACTCATCAATATCTCCTTCTATATAATCCCTATTGAGATATTCACTATAAGTATCTGAATGCAAAAGGCCAACTTTATCTTCGAAGCTATTTTTTAAAATTTTTTTTGATATTCGATCATACATTGCATTAATGGCAGTCTTCAAAGGTAGGGTAAAAAAACCTTTTTGATTGCCAATCCATAATAGACCAGCTTCAGTTTTACCCATACCTGTTTCGGCTATAGCAATTATATTATCGTTTCTATGATAAATCATATGTCTTTGCAAGTCATTCCAATCTGCATTCGAGTTCTCATTCTTCCATTCAGACAATAATATTTCCATCTTATCTAATAAAAAATTATTCTGTTTTTCAACTTCAATTCCACCGCTGGCTGCATAATCAAGTCTATTTAATAAGCCTTTAACTAAGACATATTCGAAGAAAAGTTTTTTATCCGATACTTGTTCTATTCTATCATTTTTTACATAGAATCTTACACTAAGCTTCTTAACTTCTAATTCTGGTATTCTCCCATATATGAAGTCCTTAATTTCTTTAGCTAACAAACTAATCTCATTATCTAGAGTGTCATTTTCATATAAAAGGTTCCTTTCATGATGATAGGCTATAGAATGAGCTAATATTTTAATCTCTTCTTTACTAAATCCTTGTTTCAGCAATCTTTTAGGATTTAGAAAAGATAAACTCAAAATCCCATGGGGAATTTCATTCTCTATCCTTTTTCCCGTTCTAATTCTTACCTGAAATTTCTCATTGATTTTTCCTAAATCGTGATATAAGCAAGCAAGATATACTAAATCCCAGTTTACTTTTAATTCAGGATATATAGCGTTTAATATACTATAATTTTCCACTAACTTATTTGTGTGCTCCTGTATTGTTTCAGGAGGATTTGACTTAGCTAAAAAATTTTTCACAACATCCCTCCTAATCATACAGCAAATACAATATTCTCATCCTCATCAATCAAAACAATTCCCCACTCGGAAGCAATTATTTTTGATGTATATAGTACATCAACTTTGTTCCATTTTCTAAAAGTCTTGCCTTTTCCATAGCTTTTCAATTCATAATTTTTGGTCAAAGTATACCTGGTTCCACTAGAAGATACCCCCTGGACTTTTCCAGATTTTATATCTTCATTGGCTAACATACTTAAAGGGATATAAGCTGTTTGATCTGATTTCAAGTAAACATCTTCCTCAAGCTCCTTATTATAAACTTCCACCACTTTCACGTCTTTAACAATAACTAAATCCTCACGTCTACCTAACGATGGATATTCCCAAGGAAATAAAAATGCTTCCTTTATTTCTTCAACCAAATTCTGATTCTCAGGGATAATATGAATTAATAACTCTACATTTACTAAAAGCTCAGTTGTAGATATTCCTCGACTAATTCCAAAATTTCCAACTTTTATCTGATGTCTTGTTTTATCGTACTTCATTCCATTTTTAAACTCATAAATTGAAAATAAATCATTTACTTTAGAAAAATACTTTCCCTGCACACTAATCTCCATCTCTTTGTATTCTTTGTAACCACACAAGTTATGCACCATGCCAATTACCGTAGAATAAGGAGGTAAAGGGTATGTTTCTTTTAATTGAAAACTTGTTGGTTTTTTATAATTGACCATGTCTTGACTTAACTTCAGTCTAACTGCCCGCATAATATTGATTCACCTTTGCTTTCAGGGTACTAAAAAACTCTGGCATAGATCTAACATTCAATCTTGATTTAATCTCAATATCGTTATCAAAACATCCATTGATTAAACCGCAAGAAGTGTCATCTTTTATGTTATCAAAAAGTACACCTTCAATTTGTTCAATAACTAATCTGTTATCTTTGACTACTAAAACATTTTGAAAAATTGGATTTTTAATGTCATAAAGACCACCTATGATAAATAATGGTTTTAAATCTTCTCTTCTACCCCGAATATCTCTATACAAAAAGGCAATAGTATCTAAGAGTTTATTTACTCTTCTAGTCTTCTCCTCATTAGATATCTCTATATCATATTCTTCGTCTATCCCTATTTGATCTAAATCAGCGGCAATAGTATAGCGATAAAATGATCTATGAATCTCAGCCTGGGCAATATTCATATTTTCATTTAAACGATCAGCTAATCCCTTATTCGTTAAATAATCTAAATCTCCCTTAAAAGGTTCTAAAGCAATAGCATTAGAAAGCCTTACTTTGGCAGCACGTTTTTTCCCACCCGTTCCTTTCTTGGTCTTCAAGTATCCAAAGAAATCTAACTCTGGATAATCTTTTATCGTTGAATCTTCGTCAAACTGTATCACTTTTTTATCTCCACTACCTTCAGCTTTAACATTTGCCAATGGTTCTCCAAGCTGCTCGACAATATTATATCTTATTGCTTGTCTGGAGATATATGTATATTGTTCCCCTTTGCCCCGGGCTACTTTTTTAAGAGATGCAACATTTCCGACTGACTCACCATAGTTCGCACTTTCAGCTTCGAAAATGATAGATAATGTTAACCCCTTCGGTCTCATATTATTTGTCATTTTGTTCTCCTCCATTCTTTTTACCATCATCTTTTCCTTCAATTAATCCAGACACAAAAGCGTAACCAATAGTTTTGTATTGCTCTTCATCCCTTAAAGCTTCCAGGAAAATACTCGGTACGGTCTTCTGAACATATAAATAACAGTTAAGAACGGTATCCATAAACATATTATTATTGCAGGTTTTCAAAGCATTAAGTAATCTATAAGCAATACCATTAAGCTTGTCTTTTGATCCTTTACCTTTATACTCTTCTCTAAGATAATACCCTGAGGCATTAGCCGATTTTATAATATCTTTCTCAGTTTTTTGCATATAACCCATCCCTTCCATTATTCTCAAATTAATAATCATCACCTTAACAACTTGCGAAATACTAAATTTACAATCTTTGGACTTAGATAACTTAAAAATCAGAAGCTTATGTATTAAAGTAAATAAGTTTTGATTATTTAAAACACGATCAATCACAAGTTCATAAATATTAAAGTATGTTTTGATTTCCAAAAATCCACCAGTAATTATTTTATTCAAATCATCCTTCGATCTATGTATGATACTCAGCATAGGCCGAGATAATATATTAAACGAATATTTATTATCCTTAAGTTTAATAATCTGGATATCTGCAAGTTCATATTTTATAGTTTCATTTGATTGCTCATTAATAGCATTTATCAAACTCTTATAAGTAAGAAGTGAGTTAAATTCAGTTTCTTGTAATATTTCCATTCGTATTTTGTTATTTATTCTTTTTGAATTTTCGAAGGTAGAGTTATCATTAATATATATGCCCTTATCATACGTATAAGTGAAACCGGCAGGCACACACGAATAAACTAATTTGCATAGAGGGCATACGGCAACATCATTAGCAAAATTCCAGACATGAGATGATTTTTTTCCTACATCAAAGCCAAAATTGTTTAAAAAGCACAAATCATTCTTTAAATTGCTAATTGGTTTATCGCAGGTAAAACAATTATATTTAAATTTAGATTTGTTATTTTCTATATATTTAATTGCAGGTTTGATAAAATATTCTTTATAGTCAATATATAAATCTTTTTCCTCAGTTTTTGGATTTAAAAAACATATTCCATTCCAAGCGTTTTTTATTATACTATAGATTACATTCTTTGCAGCAAGGTATTTTTTACTTTTTTCTTCATTACAAAATTTTATTATTATCTTTAACTTTTCAAAAGTAGCTTTTATATCTGGAAGCTTATCCTCAATAATCTCCTGCTTTTTTAAATTAATACTATCTAAGACTTTTACCTTTCTTATAATATCTAACTCACTATTAATCAAATCATATGCTGATTTATAACTGGCACTATTTAAATATTTTTTAACTACGTTTTTTAAATATGTATTTAGAGCTTCTAAATCTTTCTCTTGAAAAGATTGTAAATCATTATTCTCATGTTGCCGAATTACTTCTTCATAAGAGACTATTTTGTACCAGGAAAGAGTTTTCTCATACTTATCTATAAAATAATTAAAATACTTTTCCTCAAAATTTTCAAAAAGGTCAGTATCAAATTCAATACTTTGACCTTTTGATTCCACATAATCTCCAGCATTCTCTAAAATATTATACAATCCCACTAAGCCAGCATTATATAACCAATCACTCATTTCTAATCTTATTTTTTCACCCATCTACTCACCTCCCTTAAACAATATCCAACATTCCAAAGCCACTGCTGCGTTTACTACCTATTCCCGCCTTGTATAAATATTCTAAAATATATGGTTGCCCTTTAATTCTTATCCCTCCTACATTAGAGAGAACAACTATTCCATAATTTTTTACCTTCACTTCTTTATTGTTCTCTGCTATTTCGACACATATCTCTTCAAAATCTGGCAGTACTCTTTCCCCATATTGATTTTTTAACTGATATTGTAAATTATTCATGAAAATAGTCTGTCCAGTTTCGTTATTTAAGGAATGGTACCAGGTGGTTTTATTGTCTCCATGATGTTCCCTAACTACAATCGGACTCATTGTTTTAAATATTGCTTCATGACCATAAATTGGCTTCTCCTTAACTATATTTATATTTCCAATAGTGATAGTATTATTTTTAATCGAGTGTTGTTTGCCTTTGCTACTCATGAAAGAATTAAAAAACATAATTCCATCCTCTGAACTATATGTAGAAAAATTCAGGATTATCTTCTTTTCTGGAATCATGATTTCTTCTCTTAAAAATTTACAATCTCCCAGATACAATGCAAAAGTGAAGTTTTTAATCTGAGTTAAATTGTTGTTATATAATTTGTCGTAGTATTCTTGGTTATAAGAACTAAAGCAACTTTTTAGTATAGACATAATGATTCTGTTTTTGTCTTTAGGAACGATTTCATTTTCTAATAAAAGCTCTGTAGAAAATCTCATTAGCTCACCTCCCCCTAATGTTATTTAGTTCTGTCAATTTACGATAACGGTATATGTTAATAATACTCCTTTCATTTAATAATATATTAAAATGGTAAATTAATCAACTATAAAAATCATTATAACTAAAATTTTAATAACTGTTTTTCCGATTAATTGTATGATAGGTAAAATAATACTTATAGTTATTTAATATACAGCATATATGTGGTTTTATGCAAATCAATATGAGTTTATCAACTGATATTTAGGAAAAATAATTTGTCCTTCCCTACCAACCAAAAAAAGACCCCCAATCGTCATCCCGATCGGAGGTCTCGCTATCAACCTGTACTTTATTTCTCTTCCTCAAAATCATCCAGTTCATCCAATGCTTCCTGAACCCGTGTCAGTTCAGTTTCATCTTCAACAGCAGCCAGGTAAGAGTCACCTGTCTCTGGGTCTTCATCAACCCGTAAAGCTATGTACTCGCCCAGGCTTACTTCATCTTCATGACAGAGGATCAGATATTTTTTACCTGATACTTCCACATCCTCTTCAATGATAAATCTCTCCTTATTCCCTTCCTCATCTTCCAGAATCAAATATCCTTGTTCAGCATCTACACTGAATGTTCCGCCTGCATTGTTATCTGTCATCATTATTCACTCCTATCTATAATATCTTTCCAGATAGCCCTGCAAAATAATCACAGCAGCTAATTTATCAATCACCTGCTTCCGCTTTTGCCGACTGATATCTCCTTTGATCAGAGTTCGTTCAGCCTCAGCGGTGGAAAGTCGTTCATCCCATGTCTCTATCGGTATTGACAGACGATTCTTTAACTTTTCAACGAATTTTAAGGTCTCCTCTGCCCTGGGACCATAAGTCCCATTCATATTTCGCGGTAAGCCGACAACAATCCGCTCAACCTCCTCATCTTTGATGAGTTCATCCAATCGTTGAAAATCTTCTTTCCAACTGGTTCGTCTGATAACCTCTTTGCCCTGAGCGGTAATCTTTAAAGCATCACTTAAGGCAACCCCAATGGTTTTATCACCATAGTCTAAAGCCATTATTCTCAAATTAGATACTCCCTTCCTCCGATTCTGTAGGGTTTCGGACTAACACCCGAATGGCAAAAGTGAATTTGGGAATTCGCGTCTTGCCACCGGTAAGAATCTGAAAATATCTTATCTCGTTCATTTTACGCAAAAGTTGATCGGCATATTCAACAGTCTGACCTTTTAACTTCTCAGTTATCTCCTCTGACCTGATCTGGGCCACCACCTGACCAACAGTTTTCAGCTTAACTTTAATCGTCTCATCTTCCTGAATAACTGCCTGCAACTCCGAAATCTGAATTCCAGAAGAATAGAGTTCATAAGACTCGGGCATCTCAGCTATATACAACTGCTCGGTAATCACTCGAAGATCATCTTTCAACAATAGATAACCAGATGCCAGAATTTTGCCAGTCGCAGTAATCTCTTCAGCATCTTCATCCACAGAATGGTCTATCTTCACATCACCCATCTCATATTGTAATGTGTCTTCCAATACCAGATAGTCAGATCCGATCTCTTTATCCCATTGAACCTTAATCGAGTTCTTCAATTCTTCTTCCAGTTTACTGATAACCCGATCTAAATCTGCCTGGGTCACCACAGGCTCTTCCCGATCTTTTCCATCACGAGTAGCTTCTGGGTTGCGTACCTGTAAGCCGTAATCTTTACCGTCAAATTGAGTAATCCGACCACTGGAGACATTTCCTGCAGTGCCCGCTTCTAAGGCCACGATGTTCACTTCCGCTGTTCCAACAGTGGTTCCAACCATCATCCCGGCAATCTCCTGAACCTGAACTTTGGGAACAGTTACTTCCTGTACGGTCTTAAACTTAACCCCAGTACCTGTCCGCAATACTGTGCCTGCCGGTACAGTGATCGCCTGATTGCCGGTATTGGCAAAAAGCACAACTCCTTCTGCCCTGGTAAACCCAATCTTTTTACTACCAGTTGTAGCCACTACAGCCTGACCTTCCACATCAGAATTGAAAGTGATCAGAGGTATCTTCCGCTCATCCACCCTGACCTGTTCCAGATTATAGTCACAGATAACCTCTAACTCTCTCTCCCACTTCCGTACAGATGGACTAACCTCCACAGTAACCAATGGAAATCCTATGTACACCCAGGCCAGTCCTGCCAATAACACAATCGCAAAGAGGGCAACCACAATTCTCCTACCCCATCTGGCTTTGCGTCGTCTGGCACTTCTGGACATAGTAGGCGCCATCTCTGTCTCATCATATTCCACTGCACCTAACTCCGGAAGAAGCTCCTCAGTAGATAAAGATGTGACAATCGGTGATTCTATATCCGTTATCTGCTCATCATTCTTTAATGCATCCAGATCGGGATATAACTTCAAATCTGACTCTAACACCAGACGAATTAGGCGCATCTCCTGTGAGACAAAGACCAGTTCCTTATCCCAGTCCTTTAAATATTTCTGTAATAGCTGAAGATTAATCTTACTGTTAAAAACGTTAGAACGCTGATCTACTACAAGGGCCAGCTTCTCTGCTGATACTTGTTTCAATTCGGTGAGCAAACTATTGATATCTTCTTCTGGATCAAGATAAAAGACCCGATACCCCCGTATATTCATTATATCACTCCCCTAAGATTATGTTAAGTCTCAAAGGTAAATTTTTAAGCTAACCTTTGATCTAACAGATTTTGGGTAGTCAAAAAAGCTGCCTGTAATGCTAAAGCCCGGGGAGTCACATTCTCTTCACCACTGACCAGATTATCTGGATCATTAATCCTATCGAGCTCCTCTGCTTTGAGCATATAAATATCTGGTTTTTTAAAGAAAGGCAGCCTTTCGTGAATCCGTTTCTCTTTAACTCCATCAATTAGACCTTTTAATGCACTTCCCCCACCACAGAAATAGATCCTGGGTGGTAACGCATTCCCTCTGGCCAATTCGGTTAATGCCATCTCCAGTCCATCAAACAATAGGTGTAGATCAGGAATAATCATATCTCTGATCTCTTTAGTCATATCTGGCGGCAGTTGGTTATGCGAATACCTTAACTTTAGCTCTTCTGCATCCCGTAAAGTTATATTCAACTCCCGGGCGATCTTTCTGGTAAAGGAACGACCACCAATGCCAACCATCATGGTTCCCTCAATTCCTCCATTTCTGATTAATGCTACATCCATAGTTCCGCCGCCGATATCAACGACGATAGCTCCAAACTCACATGCTTCATCTGTGAGAATACTGTTGGCAACTGCATAAGGTTCTGCAATCGTTCCCACCAGTTGATAACCCAGACCTTCTACAACTGTAGCCAATGGTCCAACATTGACCAATGGGGCATATGTATTAAATAGACTTAATGAGATATTTTTCCCCTGAAATTGATAAGGGTTAGATACCTTATATCCATCAATCTTCACTTCCACCAACGCTGTATTGACCAGTTCTATCTCCAGATTACTCACACCTGTTGATCTGATTAGCTCTTCTCGTCCCTGACGATATGCCAACTGTTGGGCTTTTTCAATTAGTATCTCCAGTTCTTTAATGCTTATACGTTCAGTTGGTTCTTTTCGCTCTTCATCAAGGGTTGTCATCACACCTTTGACAAATTCACCAGCTATCCCGACAATTGCATCAATAGGTTCATGGGGAGTCTCCTGCTGGGCCAGTTCTACCGCCTTACGGGCTGTCTGCAAAACCCCCTGAATATTGGCAATCGCTCCTCCCATCATGTCACTATACCTCTGTTGTACCCTTCCATATCCAACAATATTACTCTCGCTGGCATTATATTCAACGATTACAGCCTTCATATATTCTGTACCTATATCTAAAGCCAGGCGATACTTGTAACCATTGGAATCCTGGATCTTAGTCTTCCTGCTAAATAAATTTAACATTTTCTTATCCCTCCCTATCACCTTTCTTCTTTTACAATTTTCTCCAAAAGTTTAGAAAATCCTTTCTCCCACCGAAAATTTTTTCTGTTTTTTGAAAAAAATTTGCTTAAAACTGATCTGACTCAGCCTCTTTTAGAAACAGGTAAATTAACGGATGTACTGCAAAGAACAGTAAAGTCGCTGCAGCTACCACTCCAGAATCATTGACCATCATGGTAATCACACTTCCCAGAATAACTCCCATAAAACCCAGGGTGAAGTTGGGGTGGTCACTAATCAATGCCTGAAGGTATCCCTTTGGACGCTTGAAAAGCAGAGCCAGTACGGCAATGAAGGTCAAAAGCACCCTTGTCCAGATCGTCCACCGCAAAAGTTTCAGATTCATACTTAGCTTTCGGGATATGATAGCATAAAGGGCTGAAATCCCCTGATCTTTTAACAAATGGATCGTCTGACCAAGGTGACTTCTTTCCCCTGTCCAACTATATGTATCACTGATAATGATTATGCTTAAAAATAAGATTATCGCAAGCAATGATACCAGGATTATTTTAAACCTCCTGCTGCGTTCAAACATTAATACATAGGTGAAACCAAAAGCTGCCAGTGCAGTCACAGTTCCTCCAAAATTGGCTCCTAAAGCCGGAATGCCGATAAGGATGGTGACTCCCAAAAAGACCAGTGGAGTCAGAACTAATCTTCTCTCCTTTAACCAACCCACATAATCTAATAATCCGGTCCATCCCAGCAGGGTTCCTCCAATCAAAATACCCATAAATTCATTGCCAATTCCATAATATCTGGCTCCAATTACCGGACAATACCCCAGAAGAGAACTGGACATCCAGGGGGATTTACGGATAATGTCTATCAGGATTAACAGAACTGTTACTACTGTGATGAAAACTATCTGGAATATAGGTGGTCGTAAATAATGTTTAGCCAGCCAGGTAAATATTCCAATAATCGCCACAAAAAACACCAGATAAGCCCCAAAATCCGGAATCAAATATGGTGAGAATATCAGAAATGTTAGCGGAATTAAGATGACTCCCAGAATTAGTGTGGTTATTATCTTCCACCAGTGGCCAATGGCATATTTTCGGGCAAAGAACGTCATCGTTGCCAGTATTAGAATGATTATTTGAATCAGGATAAAGGCCTTGATATACCAGGGACGCCATTCAGAAGTTCTTTGAATCCGCACCTGTAACTGTAAAAGGCGACCAATACCACCATGGATATTATCAACAGCATAGATTGGCCTTCCAATAATCTCAGGTGGACTGGATATTTGAAAATAAGACAAAATGGTTGGAGCCAGATCAGAGATCGTGACCAGCCCCGGTCTTCTGGTTGTGGCAGTTGACAAGATACCTACATCATTCTGACCAGATAATGATACCCAGGTTAATTTTGCAGCATACTCACTTACCTGATCGGGAGTCGGAGCCACTATCATTAACTGATCCTCTTCCTCCTTAATCGTCTCTCTTATCTCACTGATAAGACTGCTAACCCGCAGAAGTGTTTGATTTATCAGACTTTCCATATTTTCCGTATTAATCTCCTGCAGGCTGACCGCCCGTTTGATGCGAGCGATATCACCCACTTCCAACACAATCACTTCATATTCAGCGTAACCCTGCCGAAAAGCCTGACTCAGCTGCCGATAATCCGTTCGCCATCCGCCAGGAAAATCCAGATCCTGAAGCAGCATATCTTTACTGATGTCACCATAATCTATTTGTCCATTCTCATCCATAATAATAGTGACCGCTTCCCGATTCTCTTCTATCCCATAATCTGTGTTACCGTACAGGGCGGCTTTCAGGTTATAATCTTTTAACGTCTGTCCCAGAAGTCCCGGTATTGCCCCATACTCCTCTCCCCTACTACCTGCACCAAAAGCCTGATAAGTGTACTGAGATTCAATACCCTTATCTGTTCTCACATTCATCAAAGCCTGGGCACTGTTATCTAGCAGATCAATTAGTTCACTGTCACCAAAGTGACTTACCTCTTGTAACGAAAGTTGATCCAGCAGAATAATGATGAATTTACCAGGATTCTCAGCCTGAGTTGAACAGGTGATACTTAGCAGGGTAATAATCACCAGAAGGGTTATCCAGATTTTCCGCACAGTGTTTCACTCCTAAAAATGCCATATTTATAACTATTCTATCCATTTCTGTAGGTGGGATATACCTGTGTTATGGAAAGTATACTCAAATACCAGATTGAAGGATACAGAAAAGTGTTATCCACAGCTTTTCTGCCTTCTCTTTCCACAAAAGGATTTTCTGTATCACCCTTCCGTACATAAAATAAAGAACTCGGTTTCAAAAGATCCGCACATCTTTTGAAACCGAGCCCCACCCGCAACATATCGGTAAATTAATTTATAACTTATCTTTAAGATCATTAATCTTCCGCTTAATCCGATAAATTGAATAACCTAACAGACCAAATAGGCCTAAAGATATAATCCGAATTATTGTATAAGCATTGAATGCATAGGGGAATATATCAATAGTCCCAAAAAACATATTTATTATATTAAAAACATTTGCAAAGGTAACCACATAGATAACATATAACAGGCTCTGATATTTCTGAATCCTGGATTCATTGTCTGAGTATATATCAGGAGTTCTCGATCCTTCAGCTTTAGTACGAAAATAATGCCATCCTAAAAATTGAGTTACATGCTCCCACCCAGCTTCTTGAAAAATATTAATATATTCCGGCAGGTCAGAGTTGCAGCTCACCTTATAATCCAGTTTGTAGACATAATCCTCCGGATCACCTTTGATAAAAATGTACATAAAAACGGTAAAATCGATCAGATGCCAGCCTTTAAGTGCCATCTCACGCAGCCATCTCTCTTCTTTATCTTCCTGCCAGATCAAAAAAATATTAAACACTCGTTTAAGCTCTTTAGTCATCAGTTATCACCCCAATCTGCACAAGTTGTTTTCGACCATCCCCAATTAATTGAATGAGCCGTTCGTATTCTAATTTTGCAACCATCTGCCCATATTTTGTAAGAATATAGTACTTCCGTCTGCTATCACCCTCATCCGCTACCTCTGTCTGTTGAACCAGACCTTCTTTCTCCAGCTTACTCAACGCTCCATACAATGTACCCGGACCCAGTATCATCCGTCCCTTACTCAATGCTTCGACATCCTGCATAATTCCATAGCCATGCAATGGTCGAATCAATGAGATTAATATGTAATAAGTCGCTTCAGTAAGCGGTAAATATTTACTCAGATCAAGATTATTAGCCATCTAAAATCCTTCCCTTCTTTATATCTTACCACGATATATCCCGGGCCGATATATCGTTAACCGATATATCGGCTAACGATATTATACCAATTTATTAGTCGCTTGTCAAGAATCTCATGATAACTACCTAATGGCGGTTCTGTTATTTTATAAAAAAAGACCTTTTGAAATAAAGAAATCTGGGCCAGCTCTCCAGAATACAACATAATCAAAAATCCCGGGCCAACTGACCCGAGATTCGTCTATCTTCTACCCGATATTCTCAACTTCCCTGTAACAGCAAGCTGTTAATGTTTTAAGATTTACGATTTCCAACGATGTTCTTACCTCCACTGAAGTATCTACCTATACTCTCAGCTACAGAGGTTGAGAGATTTCCTTGCTGAAAAGTTGTTAAATATCTTCTTCTGTAAGCTTGTCATCTTCCATCATATGATCATCTTCTGTGTGATCTTCATCCTGCAGAAGATTCTCATCAGTTTTGAACTTTCCAATCAATTCTTGCAATTCATCAATGACCTGTTGCTGATTCAGAATAGATGCATTTAACTCCTCTAAGCCAGCAGTCTGTTCCTGGGTTGTTGCAGAAACTTCCTCAGTTGAAGCAGCAATCTCCTCAGCTTTAGAAAAGATATCATTCATTGAACCAATAATATTTTGACTGCTCTGTCCGATAGCCTTAATGACCTGATTCAATTGTTTGATCTCAACCAGAACTGTTTGATTGCCTTCGGAAATTTTCGCAAAATGCTGCTTAGTTTTGTCTACTGCCTGATCCTGCTCCTGACCTAGATTCGCACTTTTTTTGTAGTTTTCAACGGTAAGATTAATCTGGTTCTGGATAGAAGCGACCAGACCAGAGATCTTTCCGGCTGCTTCAGCTGATTGTTGAGCTAGACTTCTCACTTCATCTGCCACTACCGAAAAACCTTTGCCCGCCTCTCCTGCTCTGGCTGCTTCAATAGCAGCATTAAGCGCCAAGAGATTGGTCTGTTCAGACATGGTTGTAATTAACTCAGTAATTTGCCCAATATTATTTGATGTCTTCTGTAAAGAAAGAATGATTTTTTGATTTTCCCCGATGAAAACCGTATTCTCTTGATTCTTCTCAATCAAATCTTCAATTACTGTCAAACCTTCCTGAGTAATAGAATTAGAATCTTCGGAGACATGAAGAATTTTATCAAAGCCATTGGTAATGTTTTCTATCTGCTGACCCAGATTTCGCAGATTATTCAATCCTTGCTCTGTAGTAGCTGCCTGTAAACTTGTCCCATCAGCTATACCCAGAATAATTCCGTTTAATTGATTTCCGGCTTCCGTATTCTGATCAGAAATGTTTTGAATAACATCGCCTGACTGGACAATCTGAGCGATAGTCTGTTTTGATTTGTCAATCAATTCGCTTATATTTAATGACATATGTTTAAAAGCATTGAACAGAGAACCCAATTCATCTTCCCGTTTAACTGTACCCATATCAAATGAGAAATTATAATTAGTCATTTCTCTGGCAATAAGAGTTAAATGTTTGATAGGTTTATAAATTAGTTGAGTTGTGATAATGCCTGCCAGGATAGTCCCCAGAATAGCTATTCCCACTACAGTGAAAACCTTCTGCATCAAGCGATTTACTTGACCAAAAGCTTCAATACTTTCAACTTCAGCAACAATTCCCCAATTCAAATCATCCAGACTGGCAACTTTTAAAGGCTTAAAGGAACTCAAAACCTTAATACCCTCATAGCCCTCAATGATCTCTACTCCGGAATTCTCATTATCTATTTGCTCCACGGCAAGTGTATTAATCTCTCCCACTAAAGCCATATAGTCTGAATTTTTCTTAGAATCAGATCTCAATATGTGATCTGAACCGACCAGATAGACTTCTTCCGTAACATATAATGAGGCAGATGTTTTCATCAAATCATTCAGTTCAGAGATAGGTAATTCAACAATTACCACACCATTTAAATTTTCACTGGCATTATAGATTGGTGCAGAGATAAACATCACCCGATTCAGTGAGAGTTTGAAGAACTCCAACTCTGAAATCGAGATTTTGCCTTTTTGAGCTGTTCTAAAGGAACCAGAAAAGGTTGTATCCTGATACTCATCTGTTAATAAATTCTCACCGACAATTTGCTTATTCTTTAAAGAGTATAAGACTGTCCCATCTGGAGCAACTAAAAATAGATTACCATAGGAATAATTGTCTACAAATTTTTTATGATCATCCTCATATGTATCATTGTAAGATTGGTAGACATCCTGACTGGAAAGACCCATAGTGTCATATGTAAAACCTATAAACTGCATATGATTCATTACTGCCAAATTCGCAGAAAGTGCTTTAATGTTGCTCAGGTGATAATCAAAAAACTGAGCGAGTAATGTTTCCTTCTGATCACGCAGGTCTGTCAAACGATTAAATACCTGATCTTCAATTGCTCCCCTCATATTAGTATACGATACATAATTAGAGATGAGAAGTGGAACCAGACCTACTAATAAAAACAAACCAATTAATTTAATTCGCATGCTCAATTTATTACCCATTATACAGCCTCCTTGAAAATTTCTTTAACTCTATTAGTATTCGGCACAGTACCCCTTTTACCTTTCATTTTAGGAAAATTTTTTTAAAAAATGATATTGATTGTGAAAAATTTATTACTTGAACAAATATAAACTCAAAATCATGATAAGAATACACAATACATATCTTTATCCAGAAAATTACATCATTACACATAACAATCTACTCCCAACCCCGAAAAACAGTTGGGAGTAGATTCACTTTGATTAAATACCTTGTCATCCTGGGAACTTTACTCCCTTTATATCAATCTTTACGAGCTACAAACTCATAACCTTTCTGGCCAATTCCAACTCCTCAGTAAAGGTTCGTTTAATCCTGGCCACACCAGTCTGAACAGCAGCTTCTGCCACAGCTGCTGCGACTGTCGGACCTACTTCCCGATTAAACGCTTTCGGTAAAATATATTCCCGACTCAACTCTTCTGGTTTGACCATCTTCGCCAGAGCATGGGCTGCTGCTCTTTTCATCGCTTCATTTATCTCAACAGCCTGCACATCCAATGCTCCTCTGAAGATTCCAGGAAATGCCAGTACATTATTCACCTGATTTGGATAGTCAGAACGCCCAGTAGCCACCACTGCAGCACCAGCTGCTTTGGCCAGTTCTGGTTCAATCTCCGGAACAGGATTAGCTAAAGCAAAGACTATTGGACTATCCGCCATCGCCTCAACCATCTCTTTCTTCAAAACATTAGCTGCAGAGACACCAATAAATACATCTGCTCCCTGAATCACATCTGCCAGACTTCCCTGTTTCATCGCTCTGTTAGTTATAGCCGCAATCTCCGTCTGAGCTTCATTGAGACCCGGGCAATCCTTGCACAGAGCGCCATTTATATCAACCAGAATGAGATCTTCAACTCCCTCATCTAATAACAACCTGGCGATACTAATACCAGCTGCACCCGCTCCATTAATCACAACTTTGATCTGATTCATCTGCTTATTGACTACTTTCAGAGCATTGATTAGACCACCTAACGCGATAATTGCAGTACCATGCTGATCATCATGGAAGACAGGAATATCCAATCTCTTCTTCAATTCGCTTTCAATATAAAAACATTCAGGTGCTTTAATATCTTCTAAGTTAATTCCTCCAAAGGTTAGGGCAATCCGTTCAACAGTTTCAATCACCTGATCGGATGTATCTGCCTGAATGATGATGGGAAAGCCATCAACTCCACCAAACTCTTTAAACAAGACCGCTTTCCCTTCCATGACCGGTAGTGATGCCAGAGGGCCAATCTGGCCCAGACCTAAAACAGCTGTCCCATTAGAGACGACAGCAACAAAATTACCCTTATTAGTATATTTATATACATCATTCGGATTATCCTTGATCTTCCGACATGGCTCCGCGACTCCGGGCGTATAGGCTAATGCCAGATCAGCATCATTTTTTATCGGCATCTTACCCTCTATCTTCAATTTTCCCCGACACTCTTCATGTAATCGTAATGCCACTTCACACAGATCCATTATTACAACCTCCCTACTATTTTATCTTCAGCAATTTTAGTATCCATAATCTAAATCATTAACTTGCTAATTAGGTTGATTTTAACCTACCAGAGCCAATAAGCACCCAGCCGCAATTGCAGAACCGAGCACTCCTGCAACATTTGGCCCCATAGCATGCATCAAAAGATAATTACTCGGATTAGCTCTCTGACCTTCTTTATGAACAACCCGGGCTGCCATCGGCACAGCCGAAACACCGGCTGCTCCAATCAATGGATTGATCTTACCTTTCGAGAACACTTTTAGTAATTTTCCCAGAAGAAGTCCTGAAGCAGTACCGATAGAGAAAGCAAATAAACCTAACAGGATAATAATTATTGTTTGCCAACTTAAGAAAGTCTCAGCAGAAGCGGTAGCTCCTACCGTCAAACCTAAAAAGATGGTTACGATATTTACCAATTCATTCTGGGCTGTCTTCGCCAGTCGGTCGACAACCCCACTCTCCCGTAATAGATTACCAAACATCAATGAACCCAATAATGCACCGGCAGATGGTAAAAGAAAGATACCTACCAGAGCAATGATAATTGAAAAGATTATTTTCTCAACTCGACTGACCGGGCGGAGCTGCTCCATCTTAATCTTTCTCTCTTCTTCTGTCGTCAACAACCGCATTATAGGTGGTTGAATAATCGGAACCAGAGCCATATATGAGTAAGCGGCCACGGCTATTTGAGCCAACAGATCTGGTGCTAACTTGCTGGTCAGAAAGATTGCGGTCGGACCATCAGCACCTCCAATAATACCGATAGAGGCTGCTTCTGGTAGAGTGAACTTGAAAAGAATAGCTCCCAGAAAGGTAATAAAGATTCCTATCTGGGCAGCAGCACCTAAAAGCATACTTTTGGGATTGGCAATCAATGGCCCAAAATCTGTCAAAGCTCCCACACCCATAAAGATTAATGGTGGATAGATCCCTAATTTTACTCCTTTATATAGATAATATAATAATCCACCTTCATCCATCAAACCTGTCATTGGAATATTAGCCAGGAGAATTCCAAAGGAGATAGGAATCAAGAGAAGTGGTTCATACTCTTTTCTGATCGCCAGATAGAGGAGAACCAGAGCAATTAGGATCATCCCCATATTTCCCAAACCAACATGCTTAAATCCCGTGCTCTCCAATAAACTAACTAATTTATTTACAAACATAATCTTCACCTATTCCTCTGCTTTTTGAATCGTTAAAAGTGGATCACCAAGATCGATAGTCGAACCTGTACTAACCATAACCTCCACAATTTCACCATCAAAAGGTGCAGTGATCTCATTCTCTAACTTCAAAGCCTCTAAGGTCATTAACAGATCACCGGTTTTAACTCTATCTCCAACCTTTACATTTATCTTTAAAATAGTTCCACCTAAAGGTGCTTCTAAAGATTCACATTGCTTGTCAATAACCTTTTCTTTTGGAGGAACTGCGGTGATCCCCGAATCTGTGCCTGTCTGTTCACTGTTAGGTTGTTCATCTTCTGTTAGTAGCCGGACCTGGACTACGAATTCTTCATCGGCAAATTGAACCAGATATTTTCTCATCATCCTTCTCCCTTTCTCTGCGGTATTATCTTAATTTCTGCCTTGTGATCTCCAATCTCTTCTCTAATTACCGCCATAATAGCAGTGATCTTTCGCTGATCAGCAGTAATTTTCTGGATAGTATGGAAAGAGGATTGGCCTTCCCTTTCTGCAATCCGGGAATGACCAACCCGCTGAAAAAAATTCCCCATTAATGAAAGAAGAACATTAAAGACCAGAAGGCTAGCAAATACGATACTGATACTTATCAGAGAGATCTGCACACCTTCCCTCAGCAAATTCATTTTTGTCCAGCCTCCTGCCCGCTTTTGGCCTGAAACATTTGAATAACTCCACCATGTTGAAAGATGTTTAGAACATAATCTGAGAGTTTTTCAGCCTGAAGGACTTCTCCCGATGACAGAGTAATCTTCGCCTCAACTAAATCAACCTCGATCTCCTCTCCTGCAGTCACTTGTTCAACAATCCCTGGACAGATCAGAACAGGATAAGCCATGTTGACCGCATTCCGATAGAATATCCGGGCAAAAGATTCCGCAATAACTGCACCAACACCAGCAGCGTTCAGTGTAATTACTGCATGCTCACGACTGGAGCCACAACCAAAATTTTTACCAGCCACAATAATATCTCCCGGTTGATAGTTCTCTTTAAAAGAAGGATCTGCCCCTTCCATAACATGCTGTGCAATCTCTTGATGATCACTTTTGTCCAAATACCGACCAGGGTAAATCTGGTCTGTATCTATATTATCGTTAAATTTAAATACTTTACCTTGGATTTTTTCCATTGTCAGAAGCTCCTTCCCTTAAAGATATTTCCGCGGGTCTGCCAACTTGCCTTCCAATGCCGATGCTGCAGCTGTAGCCGGAGAAACAACATAAATCTCGGCCTTAGTACTGCCCATCCGCCCCGGGAAATTCCGACTGGATGTGGTCGCACACCGTTCTCCATCGGCTAATAATCCCTGGTGAACACCTAAACATGGTCCACATCCTGGTGCAGCAATGGTCGCACCTGCTGCCATCAGATCAGAAATATAACCTTTTTCCAGGCAGCGGGACAATACTTCTTTAGAAGCAGGCAAAATGATCAAACGGGTATGAACCGGAATATGCTGACCTTTTAAGATTTTAGCAGCCACCTCAATATCCTCAAAACGTCCACCAGTACAAGTCCCAATCAATACCTGATTAATCTGCACTCCCAGGTGGTCTTCACTGACCGGGATTACATTATCAACACTGTGAGGTGCAGCAGCCTGGGGAACCAGGTTGTTCACATCAAAGTGATATTCCGCTGCATAAGCAAAATCTGGGTCTGTCTGATAAACGGTAAAATCATCGCCATAGCGTTCACGAACATATTTCAAAACCTCTTCATTTGGTTGAATATACGAAGTCTTTGCTCCCATCTCAACTGTCATATTACAGATAGTCATCCGCTCTGCAACGGACAGGTTCTCAATTAACGATCCGGTAAATTCAATCGCTTTATAAACCGCAGCATCCTGTTTTAGTTCACCAATAATCTTTAAGATTACATCTTTAGCCATTACACCTTTGGTCAAAATACCATCAACATTGATCTTGATTACTTCCGGAACTCTAAACCATAGTTTTCCTGTTTGCATAATTGAAGCCATGTCAGTTGAACCTACTCCGGTACCAAAAGCACCAAATGCACCATGGGTTACTGTATGGGAATCAGTGGCTACCAGAATCATTCCTGGCCGCACCCATCCCCGTTCAGGCATTACCTGATGACAAACTCCTTCATTGATATCAACCAGATGGGGAATTTTCTGAGCAAAACAAAATTCACGCATCTGTCGATGATTTTCTGCAGCTTTAATCGATGGGGCAGGATTAAAGTGGTCAAAGATAAAAGTTATCTTCTCCGGGTTCCAAACTTTCCCCCCACCCATCGCCTCATATGACTTTAAAACTTGCAAATATAAGTCATTTACTTCAGCAAAATCTACATTAGCTGTCACAATTTCCCCGGGCGTAACTGAATCAACTCCAGCATGGGAAGCAAGAATTTTATATAAAGCATGCATTCACTATCAACTCCTCAAAATTAAAGCTAGATTTTTTCTGTCCCATATGTTATAATTATAATAATCTAAATTTTCTTAAAGATTCGTTGATCTGATCGGCTTCAGATTAACGGTTTTTTTTATTATTTTGTCTGCATATATGGTTGAACAAGCCCTGCCTGGGGCATGATAACTGCTTTGAAGTCCTCTCCCAGCTTCTCTCTGGCATATTCCAAAGCTTCCTGAATATCCTTTTTCTTGGTAAAGAAGAGCAGTTCAGTAGTCTCCTGATCCAAACCGGAAATCAAAACAACTTCTTTTTTGGCAGATACTTTGGAGATCCCAAAGGCTTTATGACCACCAATGACAAACTTTATGCGAATTCTATCAATATTATCCTCTGGTTTCTTAGCTTCGCGCATCCAGCTTTCAAAGACTTTTTCTCCTAAACCTTCGACACACTCAGCCAGACAGATGATCATTCCCCCATCTCTGGTTGCCCGATCTGCATTTTCTAATGCCTTCTGGGTCTGATAGATATTTATATCTTTGGGATATCCACCTGCACTGACAATTGCCAAATCTACTTTCTCTTCCAGCGGCATCTTATACATCTGTGCACAGGTACTAATCCCAGATTTCCAGGCTTCAACCAGATCTCCTCCGACAACTTTTACGATCTCTTTATGACTATTGGTAACTACATTTAGAATAAAGTCTACATTCGCTTTTCTGGCAGCTTCAATCATCTCATTACTAACCGGATTTTCTTCAATAGGGGGATTCTGTTCTATCAGATCAACCATATGACTATGATTATTTTCAATTGTAGAGCGACCTGCGACTCCCGGTAAGATTGATTTACGGCCACCGGAGAATCCTGCAAAATAATGAATAATTATTACTCCGGTTGTGATAATCAGATCAGATTCATATACCTGACGATTGACATATAAGGTATTACCCGAACTCAATTCTCCCAGGTTAACCAGATCTCCATCAGGATCATGGGAGATGAACTGATAATTATTCACTAACTCTTCCCCAAAGATCTGTACATTCTGCTCAGCGGTATGGGGATCATGAATCCCGGTTGCGATATAAAATTTAATCTGATCTTTGGTGATCCCTACACTGTGCAATTCATCCAGAATTGGTGGTAAGATTACATCAAAGGGAGTCGGGCGAGTAATATCATTAACGATGATAGCTACTGATTTTGCCCTTTTCTCCTGAGCAATCTCTTTTAAAGGTTTTGCACCGATAGGATTTCTCAGATACTTATATACCTCAGCCACCGGGTCAGCTAAACCTGCTGTTTCGTCTGCCTCTACGATTGAACTCAAGTTTTTTATTGGAAGTTCAAAATCAATTTTTCCTGTTCCATATTTTAAACGAAAATCCATGCAACTCACCTCAATATATTTTTTTAAACAGATGGTCGGCTGAAAGACCGACCATCAAATATAACAGATAATCCTAAAATAGGAATCCATGGGGAACCGGCACATGTAAAAGAATAGAAAATACTAGATAAAAAGCAAATACTTGAATACAAATAAATCCCAGGGTAACTAGATGATTTTTAATTGTTCTATTCTTACGCTCTGTATCTAAATATGTGGTTATCACAAAATAGGCAATAATACTGATTACCACAAATCCAATAATTTTCATCAGAACAACCCAGAGAATAATTGTTACCAGAAAGACTACTGCATCTAACTTTTCTTTATGTTCAAATATAGTCTTTTTCTCTGGAGAGAGCAAACTTTTGACAAAGAGTCCGATTGAACTGATCGCTAAAAGAACGATAATTGCTCTGGGAAAAATGGCACCAAATTTTGTGAAAGAACCCATCTGAGACCAGAAGATTCCTGCTATAACTAACATCAAAATGGAAGCATACAGATCAACATTTTTCTCTTTCATTATTTGGCTGCCTCCTTCCCAATTTTTCTCTCTCTCATTTCTTTAATTAGCGGCCAGATCGCAGAGACCAGACACATTACGATTAAAATTAAAGAGATTGGGCGAGTAAAGAAGATTGACCATCTATTCGCTCTACCCATTGACATCAACATTGATTGAACCAATCCCTGCTCAGCAATCGAACCCAGGATTAAACCTAAAAGAATTGGTCCCGGATGGAATCCCAGTTCTCTTAAGATATAACCGATAACACCACAACCTAACATGACAAATACGTCAACAATATTATTTCTAATCGCATAGGAACCCAGTATTGTCAAAAAGAAGATTGAAGGAGCCAGAAATCTGACCGGCAGCTTACTAACTACTTTATGCAGACCACGTCCTCCCAGTACCCCTACTCCAACCATCATAATATTAGCAATCAACATCGAAAACATGAAAGTATAGGTTATATCAGCATGGGTCGAGAAAAGTTCTGGCCCTGGGCGTAACCCCTGCAGCATCAATGCCCCCAAAATAATGGCTGCCGGAGGCGCACCGGGAATCCCTAAAGTAACCAGAGGAACCATCCCACTACCAACTGTCGCATTATTTGCAGCCTCAGTCGCTACAATCCCTTCCATACAACCTGTACCAAACTTCTCCTGATCCTTTGAAGCACGCTTCGCCTCATTATAACTAACCAGGTTGGCAATATTACCACCGGCACCGGGAATAATCCCAACAATAGTACCAATTATTGATGACCTGATCAGATTGCCGGGCATTTTGAAAACTTCTCTGAATGTCCGACCAAAGACACCCTTACGGGTTTTGACCTCCATCGCATGCATAGATTGAGCTCCATCTCCAACCATTTTGATCAATTCCGGAATACAGAAGAAACCGATCAGAGCGACAATTAACTGTACACCCCCCTGGAAAGAAGAGAGACCAAAGGTGAATCGAACATCTCCACCAATTGGAGCAATACCAATTGTACTGACCAGAAGACCGAATATACCACCAACAATACCTTTAATGATCGATTTAGATGCTAGACTAGCAATAATTGTAAGACCAAAAATACTTACCCAGAAATACTCTGGAGGACCAAACTTTAATGAAGCTTTTGCCAGCGGTGGAGACAAAAAGATCAATACCAAAACTCCAATAATACCACCAAAAGCAGAAGCAATCGTAGCAATTGTGATCGCCCGATCTCCTTCACCTTTCTTTGCCATGGGGAAACCATCAAAGGTTGTGCCAATAGAGGAAGGTGTACCGGGAGTATTTACTAGAATTGCCGAAAAACATCCACCATAGATCGCACCACCATAAATTGCCCCAAGAGTGATCAGACCAGATACCGGTTCCATTGTAAAAGTAAAGGGAACCAATAAAGCTACTGCCATTGTAGCAGTTAAACCGGGCAGAGCTCCCATCATCATACCGAAGGTGGTACCAGCTAACATAAGTATCAGGTTTTTAATCGCAAATATGTTTACTAAGACCTTTAGTGCTAGTTCCATTTATTTCCCTCGCTTTCTTTAAAAGCGGTAAAGCAGTGATCGACCACTACTTTACCGCAAATCTTTTCCTATTTCAATAGACCTAACTCACCAAGCAATTGAGTATAATATTCTTTTCTCTTGGCAACTAACTCTACAGAAGCTTGCTGACCGTAATCTTCCAATTTGAAACCCATCTCGTTCATCTTCTGAACGAATTCCGGATTTTGATTTATCTTTCTTAAAGCATCTTCTAATATTTTGATCTGCTCTGCAGAAGTACCTGGAGCAACAGCTACTCCACGATATGCACCTTCAACAATGTCATAACCTAGTTCGATAAAGGTAGGAACATCTGGTAGAGAAGGAACTCTTTCTTCAGAAGCAACAGCCAAAATCTTTATGTCGTCTTTGTAGTTTACACCCATGGTTGTATAGGTCATCAAACCACCGACATGATTACCTAATAGTGCAGGGATTGCAGCACCAGAACCAGTGAATGGAATATAAGTTATGGTAGCACCAGTAACTTGTTCTAATTCTAAAACACCAAGGTGATTAGCACTATAACTACCACTACCACCTAATGTCATAGCACCAGGATTTTCTTTAGCAAAATTAATGATATCTTCTAAAGAATTAAATGGACTATTTTTAGGAACAACCAAAATGTTTGGTGTACTCTGGAAGTAGAAAACTGGATTCACATCTTCTGTTTCGTAACCAGTATTTTCTCTCATTAATGGTTGTACAATAGTATGAGGTAGGTTACATCCCGTCATCGAATAACCAGTTGGCTTTTCTTTAACTAGTTCAGCCCAACCCAATGCACCACCACCGCCTGGTTTGTTTTTAATCAGAACATTAACACCTAAAATTTCCTCTAAATACTTCTGTTGTAATCTTGCAGTTAAATCAGATTCTCCACCTGGATCAAATGGAACAACATAATCGATTGGTTTACTTGGATAAGAATCCGCCAGTACCGTAATACTAATTACCGCAAAGAAAGCAATTGTCAGAATAATAGCTAATGTTTTTTTCATCCTGCTCTCCTCCTAAAATTTTTTGTCAGTCTGTTTCGAATGATTTTGCCGGATTACCTACTCGAAAACCACCTCCCGAAATATTATCCAAAGCGTTATTTCATTCAACAATATAATAAAGCAAAGATTGTGCCAGAATGATAATAAAATTTCAAAAAATTCACCGGGGACTGATATTTCTGAATTTTTAGGTCTTTGGAAAATATCAATCAATTATTAATCTTTCAAAAATGCATCTTGTACTGTTGCAGCGTTAAAACATTCCGGATGCTTAATTGCAACACTCTAATTTAAATAATTAGCGATTTAATTTTCTCCAGAGGGTACTGCGGTCAATTCCCAACTCCTCTGCCGTCTTCTTTTGGTTACCTTGATTTTTACTCAAGAACCGATGGATGATGACTGATTCTAGATAAGTCAACATATCTGTTAGAGTTTCTATCTCCTGATCTGGATAAGGAACTCTTTCGATTATCGCCGCATCATCTTCAAAAGCTATTCCCTTCGTCTTCGGACAGAAAGGTTTTTTATTCAAAAGAATCTCCCGAAGCAGATTATCGGTTATCTGACCATCCTCTGTAAGAACGATCGACTGTTCAATCACATTGGCAAGCTGGCGAATATTACCAGGCCAATAATATTCCTCTAATAACCGAAGACCTCCCGAAGATATTCCAGTTATCGTTCTTCCCATTCTTTGAGAAATTTGTTTAATAAAATGCTCCACTAATAGCTGAATATCACCTGTCCGCTGACGAAGTGGTGGTAAGGTGATTCTGAGAATATCCAGGCGATACAACAAATCTTCACGAAATTCACCTTCCCTGACCAGTTCTGCAAGATCCCGATTAGATGCAGCTATCACCCGCAAATCCACATGAATTACCCGATCATCTCCAATCCTTCGGACTTCTCTTTCCTGCAGAACTCTAAGCAGACGAGCCTGGAGCTTTGCAGACATTTCAGAAACTTCATCCAAAAAGATAGTTCCACCATGTGCCAACTCGAATAGACCCTGTTTTCCTTCTTTGATAGCTCCGGTAAATGCACCAGGTGCATAACCAAACAGCTCACTTTCCAGAAGATTCTCTGGTAATGCAGCACAATTAACGGCCACAAAAGAGTCCTGTCTTCGATCACTGGCACTGTGAATACTTTGGGCGATAACCTCTTTCCCTGTACCCGTCTCTCCATAGATTAGAATATTAGAATCTACCTGACTAAATCTTTTGGCTTTTGTAATCGTTTGTTGAATCTCTGCAGACTCACCAATAATGTGATTAAAGGTATGTTTTGCAGTTAACCCCTTAGAAAGAATCTCCCGGCGTACTTTGTATTCCAAATCCTGAATGTAAGTAACATCCTGACAGGTCACAACCAACCCAGATACCTTGTTCCCTACTTCCAATGGAATCCGGTTAACAGCCAGTGTCTTACCCCTAATCTTTTCAATTCGGTCATATTCTCCACTACCAGTTTGTAAATTCCGAAATTTCTCAGGAGATATCAGACCTTTTAGATCTTCTCCATGCAGCTCTTCTTCTTGAACATTTAATATCTCCTGCATCTTCTGATTATAAGTAGTTAGCTCTCCACTCTGATCAAAAACCAAAATCCCATCATTGGTATAATCTAAGATTGTCTGAAATATCTTGGTTCGTTTCATCTCTTTTAAACGAATCTGCAGAATACGTTTAGCTTCTGCAATCGCCTGGTAAACCCCATTTTTCCCTGAACGAATAAAGACAGAGTTAAAACCGTACTTTATCGCATTCTGAACAGTAACAACCCCACCGACCAGAACATCAAATTCATCTTTTGACAGAGTACTAATAACTTTTTCAGCCTGATCGTCTTTAGCCAGATGGATTTTTGTAATTTCTACCTCAAAGAGATCTGCCAGATCTTCTACCTGAAAAAACATATTTTGAAAACTGATCATCCCGATTCGATCTCCATACTGTTTAGCCTCTTTCAAAGCTTTAGCCAGATCATAACCTGTAATCGGAATCTCAATTACTGGAATATGTACCTGAGATTGAAGCATCAGCACAGTACCACCTCTTGAGATTAAAACCTTACTCCCTACCTTTTCCAAATTTTTTCCCAGATCCACTCCATGCTCTAACAGTCCCTCTACAATTTTCACTTTTTCTCCCGTCTCCTGAACGACCTCAGTCACCTGTCTGGTCAATTCCGGATAAGTGGATATAAAAGCTATATCTGCCAAAATAGCACCCCCTTTTTGATTATTTATGAAAATATTATATTTAGATTGCTTAATATATTAACTTTTCAACATTTGAACTAACTTTTCCTTTCAATTTGAAACTAATTATCTCTTTCACAAAATATTTTGAAGAATTAAGATATTGGGCATAAAAAAACAGGCTGCTAACTGATAGCAACCTGTTCATCTTCATTTCATCTTTTACATAGATAACATAGCATAATTAAATTATAAGTATTTCTACTTCAATAATTTCTACTTCAACAACTTCTACTTCAACAACCTCTACTGCTTCCACCGCTTCTACTGCTTCCACTGCCTCAACAGCCTCTACTGCTTCTGCAGCCTCTACTTCTTCAACTTGCTCTGCCTGCTCAACTTGCTCTGCCTGTTCAGCCTGCTCTGCCTGTTCAGCTTGTTCCGCTTGCTCGGCTTGTTCTTGCTGCTCCTGTTGTTCCTGTTGTTCCTGCTGCTCCTGCTGTTCTTGTTGTTCTTGTTGTTCCTGTTGTTCTTGCTGCTCCTGCTGTTCCTGTTGTTCTTGCTGTTCTTGCTGCTGTTGGACTGGTTGTTCACCACCACCCTGAATATCCTGTTGACCTGGATTTAACTCAGCCTGAGCCTGTTCTCTTGGTTCTACAACATCCCGTTCCGCATTTCTGAATTCATCCTGTTGTGCTTGCACCTCTTCTCTGGTTGCCCTTCCTGCTCTCCAATCTCTAAATTTCGTCCAGACCTTCCAGCCTATATCACCCAGGAAGAATATAGTAAGTCCATAGCCGATATACTTCATTATCGTATCAAACAATGGTGTTTTGTAATTGTTATCAGGCGGTGGAGGTGTGAGAGTACCATAATAATTACTATTTGTAGGTTCTGTTCCTCCTTTATCCCATACTTTACCCGTAAATGATGGAGTAATCGTCTGATTATCTTTACTGGGATCAGGTTTAGGTATATAGAAGGTAATCGTCGCATTTGATTGATTGGCAGTATCATTCCAGGATAAGACCGGATTATTGAACTGCCATTCTTTGATCTGCTGTCCATTATACATAATTACGCTGTCTTCCTGACTCTCTGCACCTACAACCTGGAAGGAAGGCCCTGTCTTCCAATTACCACTTCCATCATCCTTGTAAGTATAATAGTTACCACTCCAGGATAATAGATAGTCAATATCAATTTCGCCAAACCAGTTCTGATCCGCAGGTTGTTTATCACCCTTCTTCCAATAGTATCCGGAGAACTCACGAATATTGGTGTTAGGTTTTGTAAAGACAGTAATGTTCCCATTAAAATCATTATCTGCATCTGTCCAGGAAAGTACCGGATTATTAAAGGCCATATTTTTGATAGTCACTCCACCGACTTTGATTATAGAATCCTGACCCGGTTCACCGCCCTGAATGATAACTTCTGGCCCTGTGTTCTTATTTAGCGTTGTCTTATAATATCCTGACCATGGTGACAGATATTTTTCATCAATACTACCATAGAAGTTCGCTTGAGGTGGTACAGGTTTACCTTTATCATTTATTGTTCCGGAAAAACCGGTTACATTAGTATTACTATTTAGATAGAAAGAAACCTGAACATTAGTATCATTATCGGTATCTTTCCAACTAAGTATTGGAGTACGATATTCAAAGTTTATAATCGTTTTCCCTCCATAGAATATCTGGCTCTGGGCTAATGTATCACCGGCTTTGACGATTAATTCAAGCCCGGGAGTGTAACTCCCATCTGAACCCTTAATCAGAGTTGAATAATATCCATTCCATGGTTTTAGATAAGAGGTATCAAGACTACCGCTGTAATTTACATCTGCAGGTTTGCTCTGACCTTTATCCCAGATGTATCCGGAGAAGTTTGCAGTATATCCAGTACTGTCATCATTTGGCTTCATATAGAAGTTCAGTTCACCAGATGTAGAATTATCATCACTACTCCAGGTTAATTTTCCTGTTTCATATGTAAAATTCTTAATCTCGGTCTCTCCCAAAGATACAGTGTTATTTGTACCATTAATTAATACCGCATCTCCGGTTACCCAACTGCCGCCACTGTTTTTAAAGGTCTTATATAATCCATCCCATACTGATATAGTCGAAGGTGCACTTGTGCACTCGCCCTGAACATTATTTGAAGCAGGTTCAGATTGACTGGTATACCACATTTTGCCTGTAAAAATTGGATCAATTTTGCTGTCTGGATCTTTCCAACCAAATTGCAGTGTAGCATTGACAGAATTACCATCCCCAGTACTCCAGGATAAAACAGAATTTTCATAGGTGAATTTTTTGATGTAAATCCCATTATAATAGATCTGACTCTTCCAACTGGTCTGATCCCCAACAATAGTAACAATCGCATCATCAAAGTTGGTCTTATAGTTCCCGGTCATTGGAAGCAGCGATTCCTGTAAAACCTGGTCATAGGTGGTCAAAACATCTTCAAATGTAGTTGCATATCCCTGCTGCTTGATCCATTCATTAACACTCTCTTCCCCCTCTTCTACCTGCCCATATTTAGAAATAACTTCATGGAAACTATCACCAAATGTTGGACTTTGTAGAACCTGATACACAAAATCTTTAGCCACGTCTTCAGCGTTTGGTTTGGCCAACATTCGTAAAGTATTAGACGATGGAGCAACTAACCTATTCTGAACATGTTCCGATAACGCAGGTTTTTGTTGACTGAGAACATCTTTAGGATTAACAAAATATTTATGAAGTTTCTTAACATCCTGACTGACATCAATCAAGAATTGACCTGTAGGTGTAGAAACAGTACGTCTATAATCTGGTGGAACTTTGAAATTCGCAAACTCTTTTAAAGCATTAAACTCTACTTGTCGATATGTCGTACGGTCTGCCGGTGAATATGGTTTATCCGGAATTTTCAAATTGAGTTTTTGATAGATTTCGGCATTCGGTCCACGCAACTCTTTTGGAGGAATATAGAATGAAGAAATCCCGGATATTTTTTTCGCATTTTCATGATCATATAACTGGGCAATGGTAAAATGTTCGATTCGCGGTTTAATAGTAGCAAAAATAGAACCAATATAATGAACAATCTCCTGATCGGGTCCATAAATGTCTTTCAAATAGTCTAAAAGCAGATGGAAATTCTCATTCTTATAGCCCCGTCTCCTGAAACCAGTGTCAAGCACACAACCAACCTGCCAGAGTATTACATGCTGGTCTGTATTGATTTTCCGCCCCCGTAATAATAGGTCGGTCGCTTCAAAAGTTTGCAGACCAGGGAAAGATGGATCTATGCCAATGTCGGCAAAAAGACTGTCCATCGCTGAGACTGCAGGCAGCATCTCCGCGGTAAAACCTTCTCTTCTGGCGATTGTAATGGCCCGATGAGAAGGACAGACAAACACTCCCGGATGACCATAAAAGATACCTACTACTTTAAATCCCAACCGAAGATGATGCAGTAATATTTCAGACATTTGTACATAAGTATTGTAACGAATTTTGCTATCACTATAGAAGACATATAAGTCCAGTGCATCAGGTCTTAACTGTTGAATATACATCTCTGTAGGAGCATCTGCGACACAATAAAACACCTTATCTGCTGCTTTAAGATGACCGATTGCTTCCATTGTCAGATGACCAAGCTTCAAACCAGAGCCCAATACGTATAAACTACCATATTTAAGGGCTGATTTGGTCGGAATAATTGGTTTGGTCGGAATTTCTCGAACCATCCTCTCCCATTTGTTTCGTTCAAGAGTTTCCGGGTGATTAGTCGATAATTGTTTTTCAGCCACAACGTCGGGATTTTCACCTTCTTGGTGGAAGGATTTGATCTCCTGTCCTTTTAAGCCATCCAGATTGGGAACTGTACCGAGAGCAGATTCTTTGGCTTTGATTAAAATTGGCTTACCCTTAAAATCCATCTCCGGAAATAACAGATAATTACCAGATATAATAATTAATGATTTTCCTGATGGTTTAATAGCCCGCTCGAAAGTAGAATATTTATTGGTTGCCCAGGCGTTGCCCAAATAGTTCTCTTTTTCAAACACAACTAATCCTTCTTTTGGTAGTAAACGAATCGATTCAACCATCATCTTGGAACTGAGCTCAGGATAATTCCCATCTTTCTTGGGACCACCATCCGCAGAAATAACCGTACAAATACCTTCATAATTAGGTTTATCATAAAGCAGCCAAGTACCATCATCTACTTTAATAGAAGCAACTTTCTGAGATTTCTCGAACCGTTTTGTATCATTAGATAGCGAAAACGGTGCACCTGTAAAATTAAATTTACTGAATAACGTAATTTTACTCATTTTTGCCCTCCTTATCTAATTTAACCTTACCAAACCACATCATTTAGATTGCTTAATTATTTTTACTCATCTCCCCTCTGTTTCAAATAAGCTGAGTTGGGCAATGAAATGTGTACTGATCATTATTTTGATTAATCTACAAAATAGTAATTTATGTTTTTTTAGTTAAATACATCTATTATCTTATTCTACTCTTTTTCATATATTCCTCCTTGAAATATATTTTTACAGTTTGATCGAACATCTTTTGAAAAAGCCCGAAATAAAGCCAACGATTAAAGTGAGACATATAAAAAAATTAAGGCTGTTTCGCAATGTTTAACCATTTCGAAACAACCTTCTTTATTACATGTCATCTCCAAATTTATCTCATTTAATGGAAAAGAATGTATATAGTAACCGATAGCAACCTGTTCATCTTCATCTCATCTTTTTATCCAAACTGCCCAAAATTAAATTGCAATTATCTCTACTTCTACAACTTCAACTGCCTCTACTACCTCTACTGCTTCAACTGCTTCAACTGCCTCTACCGCTTCTGCAGCCTCCACTTGTTCGACTTGCTCTGCCTGTTCTGCCTGCTCTGCCTGTTCCTGCTGTTCCTGCTGTTCTTGTTGTTCTTGTTGTTCTTGTTGTTCCTGCTGTTCCTGCTGTTCTTGCTGCTCCTGCTGTTCCTGTTGTTCCTGCTGCTCCTGCTGTTCTTGTTGTTCTTGTTGTTCTTGTTGTTCTTGTTGTTCCTGCTGTTCCTGCTGTTCTTGCTGCTGTTGGACTGGTTGTTCACCACCACCCTGAATATCCTGTTGACCTGGATTTTGCTCAGCCTGAGCCTGTTCTCTTGGTTCTACAACATCCTGTTCGGCATTTCTGAATTCATCCTGTTGTTCCTGCACTTGTTGTCTAGATGCTCTTCCGGCTCTCCACGCTCTGAATTTCTTCCAGACCTTCCAACCTATATCACCCAGGAAGAATATAGTTAGTCCATAACTCATATATTTCATTATCGTATCAATCAATGGTGTTTTGTAATTGCTATTAGGTGGTGGAGGTGTAAGAGTACCGTAATAATTACTATTTGTAGGTTCTGTTCCTCCTTTATCCCATACTTTACCCGTAAATGATGGAGTAATCGTCTGATTATCTTTACTGGGATCAGGTTTAGGTATATAGAAGGTAATCGTCGCATTTGATTGATTGGCAGTATCATTCCAGGATAAGACCGGATTATTAAACTGCCATTCTTTGATCTGCTGTCCATTATACATAATTACACTGTCTTCCTGATTCTCTGCACCTACAACCTGGAAGGAAGGCCCTGTCTTCCAATCATCACTTCCATCATTCTTGTAAGTATAATAGTTACCACTCCAGGATAACAGATAGTCAATATCAATTTCGCCAAGCCAGTTCTGATCCGCAGGTTGTTTATCACCCTTCTTCCAATAGTATCCGGAAAACTCACGAATATTGGTATTAGGTTTTGTAAAGACAGTAATGTTCCCATTAAAATCATTATCTGCATCTGTCCAGGAAAGTACCGGATTATTAAAGGCCATATTTTTGATAGTCACTCCACCGACTTTGATTATAGAATCCTGACCCGGTTCACCGCCCTGAATGATAACTTCTGGCCCTGTGTTCTTATTTAGCGTTGTCTTATAATATCCTGACCATGGTGACAGATATTTTTCATCAATACTACCATAGAAGTTCGCTTGAGGTGGTACAGGTTTACCTTTATCATTTATTGTTCCGGAAAAACCGGTTACATTAGTATTACTATTTAGATAGAAAGAAACCTGAACATTAGTATCATTATCGGTATCTTTCCAACTAAGTATTGGAGTACGATATTCAAAGTTTATAATCGTTTTCCCTCCATAGAATATCTGGCTCTGGGCTAATGTATCACCGGCTTTGACGATTAATTCAAGCCCGGGAGTGTAACTCCCATCTGAACCCTTAATCAGAGTTGAATAATATCCATTCCATGGTTTTAGATAAGAGGTATCAAGACTACCGCTGTAATTTACATCTGCAGGTTTGCTCTGACCTTTATCCCAGATGTATCCGGAGAAGTTTGCAGTATATCCAGTACTGTCATCATTTGGCTTCATATAGAAGTTCAGTTCACCAGATGTAGAATTATCATCACTACTCCAGGTTAATTTTCCTGTTTCATATGTAAAATTCTTAATCTCGGTCTCTCCCAAAGATACAGTGTTATTTGTACCATTAATTAATACCGCATCTCCGGTTACCCAACTGCCGCCACTGTTTTTAAAGGTCTTATATAATCCATCCCATACTGATATAGTCGAAGGTGCACTTGTGCACTCGCCCTGAACATTATTTGAAGCAGGTTCAGATTGACTGGTATACCACATTTTGCCTGTAAAAATTGGATCAATTTTGCTGTCTGGATCTTTCCAACCAAATTGCAGTGTAGCATTGACAGAATTACCATCCCCAGTACTCCAGGATAAAACAGAATTTTCATAGGTGAATTTTTTGATGTAAATCCCATTATAATAGATCTGACTCTTCCAACTGGTCTGATCCCCAACAATAGTAACAATCGCATCATCAAAGTTGGTCTTATAGTTCCCGGTCATTGGAAGCAGCGATTCCTGTAAAACCTGGTCATAGGTGGTCAAAACATCTTCAAATGTAGTTGCATATCCCTGCTGCTTGATCCATTCATTAACACTCTCTTCCCCCTCTTCTACCTGCCCATATTTAGAAATAACTTCATGGAAACTATCACCAAATGTTGGACTTTGTAGAACCTGATACACAAAATCTTTAGCCACGTCTTCAGCGTTTGGTTTGGCCAACATTCGTAAAGTATTAGACGATGGAGCAACTAACCTATTCTGAACATGTTCCGATAACGCAGGTTTTTGTTGACTGAGAACATCTTTAGGATTAACAAAATATTTATGAAGTTTCTTAACATCCTGACTGACATCAATCAAGAATTGACCTGTAGGTGTAGAAACAGTACGTCTATAATCTGGTGGAACTTTGAAATTCGCAAACTCTTTTAAAGCATTAAACTCTACTTGTCGATATGTCGTACGGTCTGCCGGTGAATATGGTTTATCCGGAATTTTCAAATTGAGTTTTTGATAGATTTCGGCATTCGGTCCACGCAACTCTTTTGGAGGAATATAGAATGAAGAAATCCCGGATATTTTTTTCGCATTTTCATGATCATATAACTGGGCAATGGTAAAATGTTCGATTCGCGGTTTAATAGTAGCAAAAATAGAACCAATATAATGAACAATCTCCTGATCGGGTCCATAAATGTCTTTCAAATAGTCTAAAAGCAGATGGAAATTCTCATTCTTATAGCCCCGTCTCCTGAAACCAGTGTCAAGCACACAACCAACCTGCCAGAGTATTACATGCTGGTCTGTATTGATTTTCCGCCCCCGTAATAATAGGTCGGTCGCTTCAAAAGTTTGCAGACCAGGGAAAGATGGATCTATGCCAATGTCGGCAAAAAGACTGTCCATCGCTGAGACTGCAGGCAGCATCTCCGCGGTAAAACCTTCTCTTCTGGCGATTGTAATGGCCCGATGAGAAGGACAGACAAACACTCCCGGATGACCATAAAAGATACCTACTACTTTAAATCCCAACCGAAGATGATGCAGTAATATTTCAGACATTTGTACATAAGTATTGTAACGAATTTTGCTATCACTATAGAAGACATATAAGTCCAGTGCATCAGGTCTTAACTGTTGAATATACATCTCTGTAGGAGCATCTGCGACACAATAAAACACCTTATCTGCTGCTTTAAGATGACCGATTGCTTCCATTGTCAGATGACCAAGCTTCAAACCAGAGCCCAATACGTATAAACTACCATATTTAAGAGCCGATTTGTTTGGAATAATAGGTTTTGCCGGAATCTCGCGTGCCAATCTCTCCCACTCATTGCGTTCAAGAGTTTCCGGGTGATTGGCTGATAATTGTTTTTCAGCTTTATCATCAGGATTCTCACCTTCTTTGTGGAAGGATTTTATCTGCTGTCCTTTTAAGCCATCCAGATTGGGAACTGTACCGAGACCAGATTCTTTGGCTTTAATTAAAATTGGTTTACCTTTAAAATCCATCTCTGGAAATAACAGATAATTATCAGATATAATAATTAATGATTTTCCTGATGGTTTAATAGCCCGTTCGAAAGTAGAATATTTATTGGTTGCCCAGGCATTGCCCAAATAGTTCTCTTTTTCAAACACAACTAATCCTTCTTTTGGTAGTAAACGAATCGATTCAACCGTCACCTTGGAACTGAGTTCAGGATAATTCCCATCTTTTTTGGGACCACCATCCGCAGAAATAACCGTACAATTACCTTCATAATTAGGTTTATCATAAAGCAGCCAATTACCATCATCTACTTTAATAGAAGCAACTTTCTGAGATTTCCCGAACCGTTTTGTATCATTAGATAGTGAATGTGATGCACCTGCAAAATTAGATTTACTGAATAACGTAATCTTACTCATTTTTGCCCTCCTTATCAAATTTAACCTTATCAAACCACATTTCTAAACTCACTCGTATTGTTCCTTTCATCCCTCCTTTGATTTAATTAAAACAAATATAATCTTGCAATTAGATGTAGCAACTAGTATTACAGGTAATCTTCAAATATTGATTTGCTTTTTTTGCTTTGAATGTATCTATTATCTTATTCTACCTTATGCAGCATATTCCTCCTTTGAATATATTTTTTTTAATATTTTTACATTTTAAAAATAAATTACTTAATAGTAACGCAAAATAATACCAGTATATCACAAAAAAAAATTAGTCGGCAGCATAAACTGTCGACTAATGATTATTTAAATTCTTCTAATAAACATCATTCATTAACATCAATCCGATCTCTCTACCAGGAAAACACACTTAACTTGCGGAGAGTATACAATTGTGCAGGAACAAATATTTTATCCTTCAAATTCAATTATTTGCTTAAAAATCTTTCGCACGGACAAGATCTGTTTAATCTTCCAGACGCCTTTTCCAGTAAAAAAGATTCCTTCCTCTAAATCACCTTTAGAACCATTTATCAGAGCTTCTTTAATACAAAATACTCGGGTACATTGTTTTAGACACTTCTCACAACTGCTAGGTTTGGGAGCCTGTCCACTTAGTACACGCTCAGACATTTTAGTTCTAATAGCATTAGCCGGATACCCAGTGGAACTCATAATCGTAATCACATCTTCTTTATTGGCATTGACACACAACTGTTTAAAGACATCTGATACTTCCGATTCTAAACTGGCCAAAAATCTGGTACCCATCTGAACACCATTGACACCTAACTGAAACATTTTATTAACATCTTTTGGTTCAATGGCATCTCCGGCAGCAATAACCGGAATATTTAATCGCTCTTTTATCTCCTTAACAATATCCCAACTATCCTGGTCTGTTCCAAGATGACCGCCTGCATTACCACCTTCAACAATGATCGCAGATGCACCGAGTTTTTCCGAAATTCTGGCCAATTTAAGTGACGAAACGATAGGAACAATCGGTATTTTGGCTGCTTTGCCAATAGCAAACATATCCCTGGAAAAACCAGCTCCGGAAACAATCAGATCTATCCCTGCATCAATCGAAGCTTTGATCGATTCAACAAAGTTAGATGCTGCAAACATCAGATTAACACCAATAATTCCATTGGTCTTCTCTCTGGCTTTTTTAATCTCGGCTTTTAACTCTTCTATCGACAAACCTGTGCCGCCAATGATACCAATTCCTCCTTCGTTAGCTACCGCACTGGCCAGATTAGCCATCGAAATTCGAATTGCCATACCTCCCTGGATAATTGGATACACTGGACTTAAATTACCAATCTTTAATTTAGGAAATTTCATTATTTTGTCACTCCTTTATAGTTATAATGGTTAATTAGAATTAATGACCTGTCTTCATGGTTTTAAATAGTTTTAGAAGTAATGTTTATTGACAAATTAAAAAACCGCATATTCTCAACAGACTTCCTCATAGACCACTTTAGTTAATACAATTATAACATATAGTACTGTGTATTGAAAGGTACTTATTAATATTTTTATCATTATATTAAAAGATAGCTTACTATATTCTCCCATGATTCCCAAACTAAAGATAAACATATTGCCCTAGTGATTCCATCTTTCTGAATATATGTACAACACCGACTTTTATACACATTAAAACAGAGGAACTTTTCGATAAGAAAAATTCCTCTGTTAATCTTACATTTATTATCTTTATGACTATTGGATAGCGATAACTGTTATTTAATAAATTCCACGACATACATCTCTTTGTTATCCAACAATCGTCCAATCTGGTATCCCAGGTTTTGCCCCAGTCTCGCCACAACCTCTGCTGTTGGTAGCCGATCTTCCTGCACCTCTTGACCCGCCCTTTGATGAAGGTTATTGATCGCCTGTCGAGATTGAGAATGGAAAATAACCAATCTTCCATCCTTTTTCAAAGAACTGTGCAACTTTTTCAAAGTTATCTCTTTATCAGCAAAGTGGGGAAAGACTGAATAACAAATAATTAGTTCATATTCCTCCACAGGTAATAGGTATGTGTTTACATCACCTATGATGAATTCAAGATGCTGATAGTTTCGATGTTTTTCCTTAGAGACCTTTATCATGTTTTCGGCAAAATCAATAGCTGTAATTCTTGCTTCCGCCCCGTATCTTTCTTTCAAAAATGGAATCATCACTCCGGTCCCTGAACCAACATCTAAAATACTCGGACTTGCCCATTCAGGCAGCCAATCCATCACTTTTCTGATCTTATTCTGATTATGATCCACCATCTGATCCCATTCTCTAGCTTTACTATTGAAAAACTCTATTGACATCTAACAAGACCATCTCCTTTCTTGTAATTCCCTTTTCTAACATGCTTTACGCTGAATATCCCGTCCCATCTTCTGACAGATCAAGCCGATTTTTTAAATAATAAATGACTAATGGAATCAGAACTAACTGAACTATAATCCCTGGCAAACCTGTAGTTATACTACCTGTAATAAAAAACCACGGATTAGCCGGTAAAGTGGTTATTCCAAATAGGTGAACCAGTATCCAGACCACTACACCTGCTCCTATTCGCCCAGCCAGCATACTAATCACCAGACTAATGTAGATGAAAATTTGTTTTTTGTGACAAAGCCAACCGATTACTAATCCGTAAAGAGCCAACTCTACCACCATAATTGGCAGCATGGGAATCATCGGTGGCATCCCTGTAAGCAAACTACTAAGGATAGGAGTTACTATTCCAACTATCATTCCCAATTCTGAACCCAGGATTACACCGGCTAAAAAGACAGGAATATGCATGGGAAGAAAGATCTGTCCCCCAGCTCCTACCATGTGAAATCCTATTGGTAGGACCACCCCCAGGGCAATCAATACACCGGTATAAACCATTTTTTTTGTACCAAATCTCATTGACACTACCTCCTTGATTTTATTAATTTTCCGACCAATTTTATGTTCATTGGCCAAAAATTTACTTTCAAAAAAAATGAAGGTAATGCTATCTTACTAATAGCTTTACCTTCATGGTTGGTCGTATAGCATATTCGATTGTCCAGATTAAACGCAGACCAGATACCAAACTAAGTATCCAACATCAATACTTTAATTATTTCGGGAAGAGATTCATCTCTTCAGTTCCACTTTCAGTGGATTATATCTGTCATTATACTATAAAAATTAATAAACTTCAAGGCCATTAACTAAGATAAACTGATAAAAACAATTCTATATGATTATAATTTTTCACTAATATCATTATATGTCAATTATACACTAAAAATGACCACCGTTACCCTCAACGATGGTCATTTTAACTTTTTGAAAAATCTTCATATCTGGAGTCCACAAATCTCACTCCATATTTTTTTCCAGATAATTACGAACTAACTCTTCAATCAGTTCGTCTCTTTCCAGACTTCTGATCAAACTCCGGGCATTTTTATAGCTAGTTATATAGGCGGGGTCGCCAGATAGAATATAACCGACAATCTGATTTATTGGATTATAACCTTTTTCTTTTAATGCTTCAAAAACCTCGGTTAAGATTCGAGCAGCTTTACTAACCTCTTCGTCTTTTTTTACCCGAAACATCATAGTCTGATCATGCTTGTATTCATTACTCATAATAAATCCCACCTTTTGAAGTTCTAAAATCTAGTCTCCCTTATTTAATATTTCGCTATACATTTGTTAAAACCTTTATCTTATCTATCCTAACTAATTATACCATTTATCTTCTGCTTATGCAAAGATAAGTTTTAGACAAAATATTAATCTGACTGAGCTAATATCAATCATTAGAAAAAGTAGCTCATTCAGACTTTTTACTATCATATCTATCATATTCAGGACAGGTACTTAATGTTCAAGCCCTTTTGATTTCATTTCACTTCAATTCTATCTTCCCCTGTTGCCTGGTAATTATTTATCGTAGGAGCTAAGAATAAACCAGGCCTGAGTTAAGCACAATCCAAAGATTAGCAGCTACTTTTCCCCATATGAAATAAAAATCCCCAGAGACTCAAATTGTCTCTGAGGATTTTTGTCATCTCCTATTTAATCGAACTTTTTTCAGTCTGATGAATAATCTGAGCCACCTGGTCAGCCTGATATTGAACAAAATAATGTCCCCCACCAGTTACTACACCTAGTCTGACCAGTTCAGAATATCTGCTCCAATCCTGATAATGCTTATCATAACTCTTTGTCAAAGGATCTTTATCCCCAATAATACTGTAAATCGGTGCATGTAATTTTGATAGATGCTGCATCTCCAAATGATTGACAAAGTACTCCATAGATTCCCGAACATCATGCCGAAAACTCTGAATGATAAACGCCATCTCTGTTTGACTCAATTCACCACTAAAAGCCCCTAAACGTTTCAGAAAATCATAGATCTCTCGATCAGAATATTTCTCCCAGGGATCTGTCTCAATCTTTTTGAAGAGTCGTTTTTTAACTGGCAAAATACCCCCAAGATAGATGGTTCTAATCTCTTGACCCTTCTCTTCTAATCGCCGGGCAATCTCCAGAGTCAATCCACTCCCTACACAATGTCCATAAAGAACAAGTGGTGTCTTGATCTGTTGTAAAATCTCCCGAGCAGACTCTTCTGCTATCTCATTAAGTGGTTTTAATTCTTGTTCAAAACCAAAATCATGACCGGGTAACGAGATAGAGTAAATTGCATATTCATTGGATAACTGACTGAGGGCACTAGCCAATGGTTGATAAACAATCGGATTGCCTCCACCGTAAGGAATACAGACTATCGAGACTCGCTTATCTTCAGCAGGGATCGTCAATTGATACAAAACCCCCCGTTTAACTGAATCATTTTCTCTGAGGTACTTAGCCAGACTCTCAATAGTTGGATGTTGATACATATCTGCCAGAGTGAATTGACCACCCGCTTTTGCTACAATTCGTAAAGCTTTTAATGAGTCTCCTCCCAGATGGAAGATATTGTCCCGAACTCCGATCTGTTCAACCTGTAAGACTTCAGTCCAGATATCAATCAGATTAGCTTCAACTTCATTAGTAGCTGCAGCGTATTCCACACCTCGGCTAACGCTATTGTCTGGATCTGGCAATGCCCGACGATTCACTTTGCCATTAGCCGTTAAAGGCATCTTTTCTAATTTGACAAAATGAGCAGGAATCATGTATTCAGGTAATTTCTCAGCCAGATAAGCTCTGAGTTCAGGAACTGAGATATCCTGAATAGGAATGATGTATGCACAGAGTTCCCGGTGATAATCCTGGATATCTCTGGCTGCTACCACGACTTCCCGAATCTTTTCATGGCTCAATAATCTGGCTTCAATCTCACCGATCTCGATTCTAAAACCTCTCACTTTAACCTGATAATCCAGACGCCCAAGGAACTCAATATTCCCATCATCCAACCATTTTGCTAAATCACCTGTTCTATACATCTTCCGACCAGGTATGAATGGATCTTCAACAAATTTCTCCCCACTTAACTCAGGTCGATTCAAATATCCTCTGGCCACTCCTACACCAGCAACACATAATTCCCCCGGTACGCCTACTGGTTGAAGATGATTGTCCCGATCAAGAATATAGATCTGGACGTTATCAATTGGCTTGCCAATCGGAACCATCTCCTGATAATAATCCACAGGGCAATCAAAATAGGTTATATCTACTGTAGCTTCGGTTGGACCATAGAGATTATGCAGTGTCGTACCGTTAGTAGCATATAATAGCTGGTTAAATCTTTTAATCTGCTGCGAGAATAACGCTTCACCACTGACAAATACTCGCTTCAGTGTCGCCAATCGCTTCAGATCAGTCAGATTTTCCAGATATTCCAGAAAGATCTGTAACATCGATGGCACAAAATGGATAGTAGTAATTCCATATCGCTGAATACTATTAAGTAAAGTTTCAGGTTCTTTCTCACCTTCAGGTTTTAAGAAACAGACCCTGGCTCCTACTAAAAACCACCAGAAGAGTTCCCAGACCGAGACATCAAAAGTAAACGGAGTCTTTTGTAAGATAATATCTTCATTTGTCAGTTGATATCTATTCTGCATCCAATTCAATCTATTAATTACTGAACAGTGTTCGATCATTACCCCTTTGGGGCGGCCAGTGGAACCGGAAGTATAAATTATATATGCCAGATTTTCAGGGCCAGCAGTTCTCCCAATCCCGACACCTTCTTTAGTATAAATTTCCGGGTCTTCAAGATTAATCATCTCTCCGGCAAATTCGATCTGTTCAAGATAACGCTCCTGAATCAACAATAACTCTGAATTACTGTCTTCCAAGATGAAACTAATTCTTTCCTCCGGATAATTAGGATCAATCGGCAGGTATGCACCTCCAGCTTTCAGGATTGCCATAATCCCAACTAACATCTCCAGTGAACGTTCAACCATTATCGCAACTGGATAATCGGGTTGAACTCCTTTTTCTCTAAGCAGTCGTGCCAGTTGGTTGGCTCGTAAATCCAACTCCCGATAAGTCATCGTATCATCGGCAAAATAGACTGCAATCTCCCCGGGAGTAATCTGTACCTGTTCTTCAAAGATCTGCTGTAAAGTCTTTGTTTTCGGAAACTCTCGTTTTGTATCATTAAATCCTTCTAACAGTCGATTTCTCTCTTCACCAGAGAGCATTTCCAGCTCGGAGATTTGCAGCTCTGGATTATCAACCATCAGCTCTAAGATATTCCGATAATGGTCAAACATTCTCACTATTGTAGACTTCTTGTATAGACTGCTGCTATATTCCACATCTAAATAAATTTCAGTCTTAGCTTCAACTGCATTCACTAATAGATCAAACTTAACCATTTTATTTTTGAAGGAATAGGGGACAAATTCTAAATCATCAATTACTATTCCCTGTTTACCTGAATCAAAATTGTGCATAGCAAATGCTGTATCAAATAATGGATTACGACTCAGATCCCTTTCCAGGTCAAGTTTCTCAACCAACATGTCAAATTGATAACCTTGATATTCAAAGGCTTTTAACGCTCTATCTTTGACCTCCCTGATCAATTGCAGAATCGTCTTCTCTCTCTTCGGTCGATTACGCAGAGCCAGAGTATTGACAAACATACCCATGATATTCTCCAGATCAGAATGGGGTCTACCCGCAATCGGTGCTCCAACAATAATATCATCTTGACCAGAATATTTGGCCAGCAGGATATTATAGGCAGCCAGTAAGATCATAAAGTTGGTACCACCTTCTTTGACAGCCAACTCAGTAACCTTACGAGCCAGTTCCTGCTCGATAACCACCCTTACTCCATCACCCTCAAATCTCCGCACCAGAGGTCTGGGATAATCTGTTGGTAGATTAACAACCGAAATCTCATCGGCAAAGGTCTCTAACCAATAACGTTCCAGTTCTTCAATCTCCCCCGATTCCAGTAATCTATTCTGCCAGACAGCAAAATCTTTGTACTGAATTCGCAATTCTGGCAAATCTATCCCCTGATACAGTTGAAGAACTTCACGAATCATCAATCCCATTGAGATAGCATCTGAAATAATATGATGAACATCCATCATTAACAGATATCTATCTCCCAGAGTGCACAGACCAACCCGCAGTAACGGCGCCTGGGTCAGATCGAAAGGTCGAACAAAGTCTTTTACCATCTGCAAAACTACCTGATCTTCATCAACAGCCTGAGCCAGATTTAGATCAGCCAGAGTCATCTGCTCCAGAACAAATTCGACTTCCTGCTGAACTTTCTGCACTGGAATTCCATCAATAAACTCAAAAGATGTTCTAAAAGCCTCATGCCGTTGAATCAATCTTTGACAGGCTATAGTAAACTTATCCAGATTCAGATCACCTTTGACAAAGATAGCAGCCGGTAAATTATAGTTAGTACTTTCAGGATTTAATTGATTTAAAACGAACATTCTCTTCTGGGCTGAAGAGACCGGATAAAATTCCTGTTGACTCACTATCGGTATTCCTGTATACAGACTCTTTTCTGCAATCTGAATATATTCTGCCAATTCGCTAATAGTGGGGGTTTTGAAAATCTCCCGCAGAGGAATCTCTACATTGAATTCTTTATAGATTCGGGAGACCAGAGTAATCGCTTTTAATGAATGACCCCCTAATTCGAAGAAATTGTCATCAATCCCAATCTGAGAAACACCCAGGATCTCTTTCCCCAATTCCACCAATTTCTCCTCCACAGGATTCTCTGGTGGTACATATTCCGTACTGGTCACCAGATTGCTTTCTGGCTCCGGCAGAGCTGAACGATCAATCTTACCATTGGCATTCAATGGCATCTTCTCTAACTGAACAAAATATGCCGGAACCATATATTCTGGCAACGCCTCTTTCAAATACTGTCTTAACACCTGAAGATCTAATTCTGCCAGACCAATCAGATAAGCGCACAGATATTTATTTCCATTCATATCTTCATAATCAATGACCACTGCTTCTTTAATCTGAGGATGATTTACCAGACAACTTTCGATCTCCCCCATCTCGATTCGAAAGCCGCGAATCTTCACCTGATAATCTTTACGTCCAAAGAACTCAATATTGCCATCAGCTAACCAACGACCTAGATCTCCAGTTTTATACATTCGCACAGTCTCTTTTCGGGCAAACGGATCTGCCAGAAATACTTCCCGGGTTCTCTCGGGATCATTGAGATAACCCCGACCAACACCTATGCCTGCCGCACAGATCTCACCTTTGACCCCTACCGGGCAGGGCTGGAGATACTTGTCTACAATATAGATATTAAAGTTTTGGATAGGCTTACCGATCGGGATGCTCTCCAGCTCAGAAGCTCTATCCATCACATAATGGGTAATATCATCTGAGGCCTCAGTTGGACCATAGGCATTAACCAACTTAATATTCGGATATAGTTCAAACCATCGCTTCACCAGATTTGGCTTGACTGTCTCTCCTGTAACCAACAGATATTCCAGATCTGCGAATTCTCGACAATCCACTTCCAGATAATCGAGAATTACCCCTAATAAAGACGGAACAACCTCTAAAATTGTCACTTTATCAATTATTACCTGGGAAATAAGTTGACCAGGGTCGAGACTGAGCTCATTAGAATAGATGACTGTCTTACCACCCAGATTTAATGCCGCAAAGAACTGCCAGACAGAGATGTCAAAACAGTGCGATGAATTTTGAGCTATGATGCTGTCCTGATCTAATTGAAGATCATTGATCTTAGCCTGCAGGTGATTCATCATCCCAATATGTTCAACCATAGCACCTTTAGGTCTACCTGTAGAGCCGGAAGTGTAGATAACATATGCCAGGTTATTCATCTCTAGCGGTAAATCCAGATTGGATTCATCTTCCTTTCTAATCTCACCATCCCGATCATCTAATAAGATCGTCTCCCCGGGGAATCCCAGATCACCATCTTGATATTTTGCTAAAGTTAATAATATATTAGTAGTAGAATCCTGCAAAATTCTACTAATCCGTTGTCCAGGATACTCAATATCTATCGGTATATAAGCTCCGCCGGCCTTCCAGACCGCCAAAATTCCTTCAACCAGCAGTGGAGAACGTTCCAGAAGAATACCAACAGTCTGGTCACTTTCCAGGCCAGATTTTTTCAGTACACGGGCCAGTTGATTAGCGCGGGCATTCAACACACCATAGGTCATTTCGACTCCTTCATATACCAGAGCAAATTTTTCTGGATTATCCGCAGCCCGTTCTTCAATCAATTGATAAACCGATCTGTCCCGGGAAAAATCGGCCCGATTATCATTAAACCTGACCATCACCAATTCTCGTTCTTCTGGCGAGAAAATATTCAAATGGGCTAGAGGTTTTTCAGGATATGAAATAATGTCTTTGATCAGATTCAGAAAATGTCCAGCCATAGCCTGAATAGTCTTCCGTTTAAAAAGTTGAGTACTATATTCCATGACAAAATTGATTCCCTGAGACATCTCAGTCGCTGTCAATGTCAAATCAAATTTAGCTACATTGTACTCAAACTCCTGAAGGCGGAAGGTTAAACCTGGAATATCAAAATTTGATGTCGGTGTGTTCTGTAAGGCCAACATAGTATCAAACAATGGGTTGCGACTCATATCCCGTTTTAAATTCAGTTGATCTACCAACATTTCAAACTGATAGTCCTGGTTTTCATAAGCCCGTAAAGCTCTCTCTTTGACAACTCCCAGAAATTGATCAAAACTTAACTCACCCTGTGGGTAATTTCGCATAGCCAAAGTGTTAACAAACATACCGATAAGATGTTCCAGATCAGCATGGGGGCGGCCGGCGATAGGTGTACCGACAATAATATCCTCCTGTCCTGTGTATTTGGCCAGAAGAACATTATAGATCGCCAACATAACCATGTACAGTGTCGCGCCTTTCTTGGCAGCCAGATTATTCAACTCTATAGTATGACTTTTCGACAGACTAAATCTATAGACATCGCCTCCAAAGACCATTATTGCTGGCCGCGGATAATCTGTCGGCAAATTCAACAATGGTAGTTCGCCGCTAAAAGTCTCTAACCAATATTTTTCCTGCTCTCTGGCAAGCTGGGACTCAAAAAGTTTATTCTGCCAGTGAGCAAAATCCCGGTATTGGATCTTCAATTCCGGAAGCTCTCTTCGATCATAGAGAGCGACAAAATCTTTTACCAGAATACTGATCGAATAACCATCAGAGATAATATGATGCATATCAAATAAGAATAGATGTTTGCTATTCCGATCATCTGTTCTGATCTTCACCAGATTCACTCTGAGTAAAGGAGCTACACTTAAGTCAAAAGGACGGATAAATTTGCGAATAAACTCTGTCAGATCTTCTTCGTCAGCCTCTTGATATTCCAGATTAATCGGTAAATGCTGATGCACTCTTTGAACTACTTCCCCTTCTACCACGTGGAAAGAAGTTCGCAGAGATTCATGCCTGGCGATCAACTCATTGATTGACCAGATAAAATGCTCCCGATCCAACTCTCCCTCAACGATCAAAACAGCAGGCATATTATAATGAATGCTTGTCCCACCATCCAGTTTATACAGGACAAACATCCTCTTCTGAGCAGAAGAGACCTGATAATATTCCAGCTCTTCCACTGCTTCAATGGAATCATAGATACTCTCTTCCGCCCCGGAGATTAAACTGGCTAGTTCCTTAACTGTTGGACAGTTAAAGATATCTTCCAGAGTGATCTCAACACCAAAAGCTTTTTTCACCCTGGCAGCCAGTAGAGTAGCATTAAGGGAATGACCTCCCAGGTCATAGAAATTATCATCTCGCTCCACATGCTCAACCCCAAAAACCTCTGCCCAGATCTCAGCCAACAATTCCTCAATCTCTTCCAGAGTAGCATCAGGACTCAGGACTCTCTGGTCATCGGTTTTAACAGCAGCAGAAGGTTGAATTTTTAGCTTCACTCTCCTAATCTTCCTGCTAATCTCTGGAGGCAGTTTAAGCGGGAACTCTCCCTCAATCGCAGCCAATAGCTGGTAATTTAACTCTCCAGGAATAACTGTAACCAGTTGAGAATGGATCACCCGATCAAAAGACCGTAAAGCTTTTAGGGTAGAGAGAGATTTAAAGACCAACTGCTCATCGTTTACTCCATAATCAACAGCCATCCCGGTCTCCTTCCAGGCAGGCCAGTTAATGGCTATAGCTCTCCGTCCCCGTTTATTCAAATATTGTGCATAGGCATCAAGGTAGGCATTAGCTGCTGTATAATCACCCTGACCTTTGCCTCCCAATAGAGAAGCTATTGAGGAGAACATTACGAAAAAGTCCAATTGCTCATCCATGGTTAATCTATCCAGAAGCCAGGTGCCGTGAATCTTAGGTGCCAGCACTTCACGAAAGATTGCTTCTTTTCGTAAGGTCAAAAGACCATCTCCCGCGAGCCCGGCTGCGTGAATAATCCCATTAATTCCACCAAAGGTAGTTTTCAATTCTGCAATAACCCTTTCCAGATCAGTAGAACTGGTAACATCCCCGGTATAAAAATGAATTTTGACTCCTCTGGCTTCTATCTCCTGAATTTTACTGATCTTCATTGCTAACCGGGAGTCGGGTTTCTGAGCCAGAATCGTCTCCCATACTTCCCGTCCGGGGAAAGTTGAACGATTCAAGAGTGCCAGATCTGCTCCGACCGCGCTGCTGGCAAGATAATGACAGATCTCTAAACCAATTCCCCCTGTTCCACCAGTAATCAGATAGACTCCTCCCTGACGGAAAACAGGTAAATTACCTGTCACATCAGGAGTCATCTCTCTCGCTTTAAGTTGTACAAACTTCTCTCTATACCGTTGACCCTGACGATAAGCTACCAGATATTCCCGTCCAGTAGTCTGCAATTCTTTACACAGAAGGTCGATGCCGGTCTCTCCATCTATATCAAGACACCTACAGTTCAATTCAGCCATCTCCTGACTGACAACTTTACCAAGACCGAATAAACTCGCTGCAGCTGGTTGAATAATCTGTTCCCTACCCGTCACTTCATGTACCCGATCTGCAACCAATACTATCTCCAGATTATCTTTGATCCGATTATGAACGATAGCCCGACTCAAATAGAAAAGACTCATAACCCCATGATCCAAAATTGAGGACAGATCTGTCAGTCCTTTTGCCAACTGCCCAGTTAATTCATCATTATCCTCACTCTCAATCATACTCTGCAGATGAATAATCTGACCCAACTTTCTCCCTTTTAGTTCTGCAAATAACCGTCGATAATCTTCTTCCGTCTCCCGAATTAAGAATTTTTCCTGGTTAAGTTGAGCATATTCAGCACCAATCTCAACCTGAATAACCAGTTTTCCCAACTGATTTAACCTCTCAATCAAGTTGTCAGCTATTCCCCGGGAATCTTTGAAGACGAGCAGATCTCCCTCTGTCCATTTCTCAGCTTCCTGAGTTAACTCTTCAAGCTCCCAGCCAGGCTGATAATAAGTCTCTCTTTCACCAGACATTTTAAAAGCCAGTTCTAAATCTGTAACCTTTTGCAGAGTTAATCCGGTTACTTCCGCTAATATCCTACCGGACGCTTCCAATAACCAGACATCATAAACCACTTTCAAGGGTGATTCACTAACCTTTATCAGATAGGCATAAAATTTTTCTGGAAGTGACGCGAAACTCTGAAATTCAGCCAGAGATTCGGGTAGATAGAGCCCTTCCTCTCCATATTGCACAGCCTGAACCAAAGCCGTCTCCAATAAACCTGGATGCAGATGGTAAGTTTCCAGATCAGTAATCAGGTGTGCAGCCAGTTCTAATCTGACCAGAATCTCCCGTTCATTCTTCCGTACATGCTGAAGGTTTTTCCACCTTGGACCTAATTCATAGCTCTCAGTCCATTGATTGTCCCGGGTAGTTACAGCTTTTAATCTCTGCCAGATCTCTTCAATATCCAGAATGGTCGAATCTGTAATCGGGTTACCAACTAATCTACCAGATGCATGGGTCATCCAATTCTCATCCAGACTCGCCTGACTTGAGGATTCTTTGCTGATGATCTTAAATTCCAGATCACTCTTATTTTTGACAATCACAGTCTGAACTTCCCGCATCTCTCCATCTCCGACTACCAGAGGAATCTCAAACCGCACATCTACAAAACGCATGGCTGTTCGAGGATAATAGGTACTACAGGCCTGTAAAACCATCTCCAGATAGGCAGTTTCAGGTAGAATAGACTGACCCAGAAGGCGATGTTCACGCAAAACCCACTGCTTGTCATTCTTATAGTTTGTCTGAAAAATATCCTGATCTACACTCTCTATTACACATCTTTCCAGTAATGGATGCGCTGTATATCTACCAGTATGAGTATGGATTACAGCAGGATTTACTTTAACCCACAATCGTTTTCCATTATAGGGATAAGTAGGTAAACTGACCCGTCTTATTTTCTGATCCCGATATATCTCATCCCAGGGCAGATCTGCACCGAGAATATATAGTTGACACATCTCTTCTAAAACTGTTCCATACTCACTATCCAATTGACTTACCAGATCTGCTGCAGCTTTGCTCAATTGTCTTATCTCCCGTCCAGTGATCCCATTTACATCATTTTTCTTATTAGCAGCTATAATCTGATATTCACCATAATAGATCCCCTCTCCGGAAAACTTTCTGAGATCCTGACTTCCGGAATAAAGAGCCTGAATCACTATTCCCAACTTATCCTTAAGATCAATCAGATCACTAATTATCAGTATCAGACGATAATTATAATGACCCCGTCCTGTATTAGCTGTATAACACAGATTAGCCAGATTCACATCTTGATCCAGATAAGCTGTATATCGCCAGAGTAACTCTTTTAAACTCGTGAAATTCCTGGCCGAAAGAGTAAGGATATATGGATGTTCAGCTATGACATCCTGTTTTTCATAACCAGGTCTTTCTTCCAAAACGACATGGCAATTAGTCCCACTAAATCCAAAGGCACTAACTCCTGCCCGCAGTGGTATCTCTTCTGTTTTCAATTCCTGTAATTTATCTACAACATAGATCGGAGAGTCGTGAAAATTAATGTATTGATTAGGATCGGCAAAATTAAGCGTACCCGGAATTTCCCGATGTTTCAAAGCCAACACCACTTTGATTAGAGAACCAATCCCCGATGCAGCAACCATATGCCCCAGATTAGCTTTAGCTGTACCAATGCCGCAGAACTGTCTTCTGTCAGTATGCTTGCGAAAAGCGTTGGTAATACCTTTGATCTCAATAGGGTCGCCCAACTCCGTCCCTGTACCATGACATTCAATATACCTTATCGTCTCTGGTTCCACATTGGCTTCTTTCCATGCCCGGGTGATTACGTCTTCCTGAGCTTCAGGATTCGGAGCAGTCAGACCGCTGGAAGCAGCATCATTATTAACCGCACTACCTTTAATCACCGCATAAATATTATCACCATCAGCCAGAGCTTTTTTCATTGGTTTTAGCATCACTGCTCCAAGGCCTTCACCCCAGACCGTTCCCTGAGTATTGCGATCAAAGGGGCGTAAAAAGCCATCAGCTGCTTCAATCATTCCCAGTCCACCATCATTTAGGGGAAAAGAAAAGATATTAACTCCACCAATAATTGCCATTTCACATTCTTTAGACCGTAAAGCCTGCACAGCAGTATGCAGGGCTAATAATCCTGAAGAGCAGGCAGTATCCATCACTATACTCGGACCTCTCAGGTTAAATATATAGGAAAAACGTCTGGCTAAAATACTGGCCCAACTACCTGTTGCTGCCAGGGGATCAGGTTCAGTAACCATCTTCTTATAACTATTCTCAATGGCATGATCTTTCCCCACATAGACCCCTGTTCTGGTTCCATAAATCTTCTGACCACCATATCCGGCATCCTCAACTGCTTCCCAGGCAGTTGTTAAAAATAATCTCTGTAATGGATCCATTAGCATGGCTTCACGTTTTGTCAGGCTAAAGAATTCATGGTCAAAGCGATCGACTTCCCGCAGATAACCTGCTTTTAGATAAGCCAGTTTCGGATCAAAACCTTCCGGTAGGAACATATCTGTATATTTTCGCCGATGTCCAGGAAAAGTGGTTACACAGTTAGCTTCATTTCGCAGATTTTCCCAGAACTCTCTTGGATTATTAGCTTCCGGAAAACGACAAGCCATTCCGATAATCGCAATATCATCCGTTTTTTGACTTACCTGTTGACGGGAATTAAGTTCTTTTAAGATATCCAAAGCTTTGTTCTTTTCAAATTTCCCTGCTTTCACCTGTTCCAATAGATAACGATTAAGATCATTAATTTTGTCATTCATCATCTTTTGACCTCATTTCATTCAGGATGGCCAGACTACCTTCAATATCCAGATCTCCGGATTCCAGACCATCTAATAGTTTTTCCAATTCAACCTCCTGATCCTCTATCTCTTCAGAAATTTGGTCCTGAATAACACCTATTTTTTGATTAATATACTCTGATAGTTGAGCAATAGTTGGATAGGCGAAGATGTCAGAGATATCTACAATCCCGGGGAATTCCTGCTCCAACTCCTTTAATAACTGAGTTGCCAGAATCGAATCTCCTCCAAGGTCATAAAAATTGTCATAAATATCGATCTCTTCTATCTCCAGAACCTGAGCAAAGATCTGTCCAAGTCTGGTCTCAGTCTGATTAAACTCCTGATCATATTTTCCTCTAATTTGAACATTAGTCCGCTGTCTGGGTAGATCGGTCAGCGAATTAACCTTTTTGGCCTGTCTCTCAACAATATCTCTAAGTTCTGTCGATAATCTAATCGGAATCTGATCAATTCGCCCACCGATTAACTGATAGTTTAATTCTACGGGAATCACCCTGGATAATCGGGAGTTCAGAATCTCACCAAACATATCCAGTCCTTTGGCGGTAGTAATAGTTTTGAAGATGCCATCTTCTGTCACTCCATAGTCAGCCGCCATACCTACCTCTTTCCAGGCTGGCCAATTTATTGCTACAGCCCTTCTCTGCTGACGGTTCAGATAAGATGCATAAGCATCCAGATATGAATTAGCTGCTGTATAATCTCCCTGTCCAGGTCCACCGAAGAGGGCAGTCTGCGAAGAGAACAACACAAAGAAGTCTAACTCGTCTTCTTTGGTCAGTTCTCCCAATAACCAGGTTCCCTCAACCTTTGGTCGGACAACCTGATCAAAAACAGCTTTATCTTTTAAGAAGATGAATCCATCACCTGCTACTCCCGCAGCATGGATAATTCCATTCAACTTACCATATTTGGCTCGTAATTCATCCAATACTTCTGTTAGTCTATCAGGCACAGCAATATCTACACCATAACAGCTAATCTCAGCACCTAACTCCTCCAATCGTCTAAGAGCCTGGAGTTTATTGACCAACTTCTCATCCTGGTTCTCAGCGATTAATCGATCCCATTCGGAAACCGCTGGTAATGATCTCCGATTAAGCAAAGCTAACTTTAAAGATCCTTTTCCAGATTTTTTCGAAAGTAAATACTGGCTAATCTCTAGACCAAGTCCACCAGTACCACCAGTAATCACATAAACACCCTGATCTCTAATCTGCAGGTCTGGCCCCTCCAGGTTCTCTCGATTAATTGGCTTAAACTCCTCACCAAACCGCTGTCCATCGCGATAACCAGTCAAATATGGTCGTCCATTCGCCAAAAGTTCAGCCATAATCTGTGATGGGGTAGTCTGTAAATCTATGTCCAGAGCAGAACAGTTGACATTAGACAATTCCTGGTCGACCACTTTCCCCAGGCCAACCAGACTGGCATTATGGGGATTAATCACCTTCTCCAGACCAGTAATCTGATATACATTCTCCGTAACTAATAAAAGATCTAACTGATTCTTTACTTTAGTCTCAACAATAGCTTTACTAAGATAGAATAGACTATCTACGCCCCGAGCTTTCAACTCCTGCAATCGCTGATAACTAGTCACCTCTGAATCCGCTACCATACTGAACAGATGAACGATCTTCTGTAATCCATCATTCGTATCAGTCAAAAGCTGTCGATAATCTTCCGCTTTCCCAGATATAGAATATCTACTCTCAGTTAATCGTTGATACTCATCAGCTAATTCTACTTCAATAACTTCCGAATACTGAACCTGGAGAGTTTGCACGATCTCCTGCGAAAGTTTAGTTTCTCCCGTAAAGACCAATACCTTACCTTCAGACTCGGGTTCTGTTATCTGAACAGCATTTTCTATCTTAGCCCAACCTATCTGATAATAGCTGTTCCCCTTACCAGCCAATTCTTTAAATTTGCGTTGAGCATGATGAACTTTTTTGATCACATAATCTACTATTTCCAGAATCAGTTCTCCATCTTCAGTAAAGATAGTGATACTAAATGTCGCTGTCTCCTGTTGATTAGTTTGCAGCTCACCCAATTTCTCTTTCTTTTCCAAATGTATATAGATCCGTTGGGGCATCTGTCGATAAATTCTTATTTTTTTATAAGTAAATGGAAGATACAATCCTGTACCGAATATTCTGATTCCTAAATTTACTGCATTGTCTAAAAGAGCAGGATGTAAACCAAACTCTGCCAGATCATCGGTAATCTCGTCCGGCAAACTCATCTCCACCAATACTTCCTGCTCTCCCAGAAAACCTTCCCGATTAACCTGCCAATGTGGTCCAAACTCGAAAGGCCCTGTATTAGCCCGAACAGTCTGACCATCAGCTGCCGGGGAGACAGGAATTCGTTCAGTACATCTCTCTTTGAGTTCATTTAGATCGCAGTCGGGAATTATTGGTTCAACCAATTTTATCTTCCCTGTAGCATGGTGTACCCAACCGTCCATAGTCTTACTGGCAATCAAAAATTCTTTACATCCATCCCCTGAATCCTCTTTTGTCAGAATCGTATGTACTTCTCTCTCTTCGCCTTCATTGACCACCATAGGTGTCAAAAAAATTACATCATCTAGTTCAATCACACTATTCGTATAATTCTGAGTAATAGCCGCCCTGGCCATCTCCAGATAAGTAGTACCGGGAACTACATAATTCCCCATTACTTTATGATCTTTCAGAACCCATTTGCCTTCTACAGTGAATTCAGTAGTATAGACCTCCTGTAAAGCTGAGTCAGCCAGACATCTATCCAGCAGAGGATGATTGATCTCTTTTTGGACTATCTTTACTTCCGCTCTGGCCTCTGGTTTTACCTCTAACCAGTGTCTAGCCCGTTCAAGCGGATATACAGGGAGATTGATTCTCTGCAGTGTTGACCCACTATACAGTTTGTCCCAATGTACATCTGCTCCCTGTGTATAGAGTAGAGCCAGATTTTTCAATCCATTAAACAGATCCGTAGTATTCGTCAACAATTCCTGAATTTGTAATCCGGCCTGTCTGCTTAACTGACCTTTTTCAGTATCAGTCAGCTCATTAACTTCTCGCACCTGTTTACTGGAAGTGACAATTCTGTGTTCCCCATAAAAGATGCCCGGATCATTAAGCTCACCGAACTTCACTTCACTCGACCGTCTCAACTTATCCTTTAAATCAACCAGATCAGTAACCAATAGAGCCAGACGATACGTAAAATGTCCTCGTCCCGTACTGGCAGTATAACAAATATTGAGCAAATCCAGATCCTTATAGATTAAGAGATAATTCTGATAATCATTCACCAGATTCTGTAATACTTCCTCGCTTTTGGCTGAGAGCACCAGTAACTGCGGTTTTTCCTCCTCAGAAGATTGGTTAGTCATTACAGGAGCTTCCTCCAGAACCAGATGACAGTTAGTGCCGCTAAATCCAAAACAACTTATACCAGCTCGACGTGGAGTATCACTTCTCTTCCAGGAAGTGGTTCGGTCATGCAGATACAACGGTGAATGAACAAAGTTGATAAAAGGGTTAGGATCGTCAAAATTAATTGATGCCGGGAGAAGTTCATGTCTAAGAGCCAGAATTATCTTCAGCACTGAAGCCATCCCCGAAGCTCCAACCAAATGTCCAATACTTGTCTTCACTGAACCGATCCCACAGAACTGTTCTCTATCGGTGTATTTTCGAAAAGCATTGGTCAATCCTTTAATCTCGATAGGATCACCCAGAACTGTTCCGGTTCCATGTGCTTCCACATAGGAGATAGTTTCAGGGTTAATCTTCCCTTCTTTCCAGACATTAAGAATTATCTCTTCCTGGGCGACTGCATTCGGAGCTGTAATTCCATTGGAAGCTCCATCATTATTCGCACCACTGGCTTTAATTATCGCATAGATTGGATCTCCATCTGCTCTAGCCTGTTTGCCGGGTTTGAGCATCACAGCGCCAACCCCTTCGCCCCAGACCGTACCATTAGCGTTTTTATCAAAGGTTCTGACCATAGCATCTTGTGATTCCACCATTGCCATACCAGTGTTTTTCATTGGTAATAAGTTCAGGGCTATTCCTCCGGCTATAGCCTGGTCACATTCCCGATTTTTAATCGCCTGAATTGCCAGATGAATCGCCATTAACCCTGAAGAACAGGCAGTGTCAACTACTATGCTGGGGCCGCGCAAATCAAAAATATAGGAAAGACGACTGGCCAGAATTCCGGTCCATTTACCAGTCAATTTTAAACCATCATCCTCATCATCCATCTTCTCATAGATGGACTCTGCAGTATGATCTCTTCCTACATAAACCCCTGTCTTGCTTCCAACTATCTTCTCTCCACCATAACCAGCATCTTCGATCGCCTGCCAGGCAGTTTCCAAAAATATTCGTTGAACAGGGTCCATCTTTCTGGCTTCCCGGGGAGAGATGCGAAAATAACCCGCATCAAAGGTATCAACCTCTGACAGAAAACCTCCCTGGCGAAACATTTCTGTCAGTTGTAGATCAGCAACCGGGCTTCCCAAATTCTGCAGATATTTTTGCAGAAAAGAATTGACCGTCCTTTGTCTCGAAAGTGGGAATCTGGCGATACAGTTAGCTTCATTAAGTAAATTCTGCCAGTATTGATCAATATTATCCGCTCCCGGAAACCTACCAGCAATCCCAATAACTGCAATATCATCATCGAGTTTATTAGTCCTATTCTGTAATTCTTTTAGCAATTTTTTTGCTTCCTCTTTCGTTAAGTTACGTCTGGCAACCTGTTCATATATATAGCGACTTAAATTGTCCATTTAAATCCTCCTCTTTTAGAAAATATATCTCCTAATCTGTACTTTTAGTACGTTCATTGAAAGACTAGAAAAGGGTATCCCGAAGAGCTTGTCTTCTGGCAAGTCTTAGCTGTTTTGCTAAGACTACACTCCTGCAACCCTCCTGGTATACCCTTATCAAACAACTCTTAAGCACTGGGGAGCAAATCATTGAATAACTTCTGGGTTCCGGTCATATCCAATATCTCATTTAACCTTTCCAACTGTTCCTGGATTGGAACTTTTTTGGTTGTCATAATAGTTTTCAATAATTCCAGTGTTTTTCTAACCTCATCATCTGTCGCCTCTCTGGTTTCTTCATCTAATTGGTTACGCAACTCCTGAATCTCTTTATATGGAAGTACCACACCTTTTTGATATTCATCATTATCCCAATTTTGATTACGGGTAGCTACCGCAGCTGCCATAGATTTGCTAACCACCCGATTCAAATCAGGTTTAATATCTAATCCTTCTTTGACTGAGTTGACCTGGTCTCTAGTGTCCAAATTCAACACTTCCAGCTCAGGAAAACTCCTCTTTAATAGATTTTTCAATACTGTTCCGGGGCCAAGTTCAACAACTTTGTTAATACCCTGTTTTGCTAAATATTCCATAGTTTCCTGCCATCTTACAGGTTTAACAATCTGTTCAGTCAGATTAATTACCAATCTGTCACCAAACCTGTAAGGCAATGCTGAGACATTAGAGATTACTGGCCATTTAATAGTTCCAAAATCGATTTCTTTTAAGAGTCCTTTCATCCTCTCAGCAGCGGGACGCATTAAAGGACTATGAAAAGGTGCACTAACCTGTAATAACTTAATCAACGCACCCATACTTTCCAATTTCTCCCCGGCCTGTTTAACAGCGGCTTCATCTCCTGAGATAACGACCTGTTGTGGAGAGTTATAATTAGCCGCTACTACTATTCCATCCTGAGTCGAAATTTCTTCACAAACCTGATCGACCACATAAGGTTCAACCTTCATAACTGCCATCATAGCTCCCTTACCAACCGGGACAGCTTCTTGCATAAACTTACCTCTTTGATGTACCAGTCTTACTGCATCAGAAAAGTCAATCGCTCCTGTACAGACTAGTGCCGAATATTCACCTAAGCTATGACCCGCTACATATTCGGGAACTATATCTACCTCCTGGATTAACACCCGAAATGCAGCTACACTATGAGTTAGAATAGCTGGTTGGGTGTTTTCAGTCCTGGTTAGTTCTGCTAAGTCACCCTCAAAACATAGCTTCATCAAATCATAGCCTAATGCGTTGTTAGCTTCTTCAAAGGTCTCACGAGCAATGGGATATTCTTCACACAAATCTTTGCCCATTCCTACATATTGAGCACCTTGTCCCGGAAACAAAAATGCAATACCTTTCATTTTACCTCTTCCCCCTTTTAGATACTAATATCTGATGCTTGATATTATAAGATTTACCGCGGTTTAACGCGAATAAAATATGTACGCAAGAAAATATAAGTTTAGAGCCAAATATCCATTGGGTTGATTACATAAATTTTACATGATACCGAATAAAGTAGTATTTATCTATTCCTTTCTCTTAATACCAACAAAAGGTTGTTTTTAAAATAATTCGCCATAGGTTTTATCTTTTCCTTCCTAACTTTATCTTATTTTCTGCTATAATTGTAACTATATTTCTGACAATTACTATTAATAGTTCCAGTAAAAAAACGACACCTTTAAAGTGTCGTTAACCTAATTTTGTTGTTACTACAGCATTAATTTTAGAGATTTTTAGGATTACTAAAGTACAGATGAAAGTTAGAATATCGCTGTAATGAATGCGTATCCAACTTTATAAATTCCCATGTCTCCTGATAATTTCCACTAACAGCATACTGAGCATTGTTTATAAAATTAATAAATTTTTTTGGCTGAGTACTGTATTTATTTTCAAACTGAGTGGCATATTCTGTTTTTTCCTTTCGTGATAAATTAGCCTTATCATGTAATACATGATCCATATTGCATGACAAAAAATAAGCACTATAGGGAATAATCCTGCAAACTTTATTCAAAGTGATAAGACGATTCAAAATTTGGGATTTTCGCCGGTTCCTTTTTTGAATGTCTTCAGTTTTGTTAGATAATATATTAATATCAGTATAGAATGATTTTTCATACTCTGCTTGCATAATCCTATCATCTGGAATAAAAGCGCCATCTGTATCAATTAAATGGACTACCTCTAAAAAATCACTTGGTTTAAAAATTCTCCCCCTAAATTGATTGACTACTTCGCCAATTTTAGCAGCAATATTTGAGGAATTATTACCAAATTTAGACGTAAGATCACCATTTGTTAATTGAAATTGAATCAATTGATTACTTAATAACTGATCTAATATATAACCAAGGCAGATTTGTTCCGTTATCCCTTCTACAATAAACAATATTATTTTTTTAGTTCTCAAATGGGTCACCTGCCATTCGAAATGCTCTGGCAATAGCAAAACTATTGGTAGGTTCATATATACATTCTTTTTGCCCCCCCAGGACAATATCATGATAATAAAAATCTCGTAAATTATTATTGGTCTTAACACTAGTCAAACGGATATATCGGTTTTTAGGGTTTGCAGTTGTGAAAATAATAGACCTTTTTTGCAGAGTTTCTAACGGTCTCAAATTATGTGAGGTAAAAATTAGTTGCCCCTTACCTGATTCTTCTATGATTTTCAATATTTCTCCTAACAGATATTCAAAAATTCCTGAATCTAACTCATCAATTGCCAGAGTCATGGAAGGATTATTATACATAGCAATAAGCATATGTAAAACCGAAATTATTTTCTTAATGCCTTCAGACTCATATTTTAAGGGAACTTTCACATTATTTTTAATTGAAACTAATTCCACGGTTTTACCAATTTTGCCATCTGGTAAAAGTTGTTTTCCCAAATCAACTAATTCAATAAAAAGTTCCGGAACTATTTGACTTAAAACGGTATTCATAGTTTCTATTACCGATTTGAGAATATCGAAAATATCTTCAGGTATTACAGAAGAGCTATTTAGCTTAATAGGAATGCTCCCCATTGACAGAGTGTCTTCTCCCATAAGTTTAAAGGTAAATGGTAGTGCAATATTTGCATTAATAAGTGCAGTATTACGATTGTCGATAATATAGAGATTATATTTTCCATAGGAAACAAGTGCTTTAATTATATCGCTAAACTCTTCATTAGAGCTATTTTTTATTATCTGCTTATATGTATCTTTTAAAAAAATAAACGATGTTGATTGTTTTATTGCAAGTTTTTTAGCTACTCGTAAATCATCAATAACATCTTGCTTTTGCTGGGTAATTTCTTTAAATCTAATTTTTGGACTAAAAACTTCTTCATTATTTTCACCTGCATAATAATTGATTATTGATTTACGTCTAGTCCAATTGCCGTTTTCCAACATAGAATAACTTAAATTTTCCCGGGAAACAACTACTTGATTTCGCTCCTGATCCTCTTCGTCGGCGTCCAGTAAATCTCTCTTTTGTATAGTAAATTCATATGTTGCTATATAACATGATTTGCTATTTTTTATATTAAACTCAAAAGCAAAATGAGAGTTATCTTTCCCTTGCGTAATATAGTTTATAACATCTTCGGGCAAACTCTCCCCAGATAATAAAGATTCCAAAATAGAGAGACCTGAAATAAAAGAAGTTTTACCTGAACCATTTTGACCATATATCCCCAAAATATTGCTATTCTCGAAATTATCTTGTTCATTATTAGATATTAAGTCAAATGCACCGTATTCCACATTTTTAAAATTGCTAAGTTCAACCTTTTGGATTCGAACAATAAATTCCTTCATATTACCCACCTCCTGCTAATAGTATATCACATTTAACATAAAAAATACAATATTAAAAGCATTATTGATACAAAATGTTTCGAAATTTAAATTATTCAGTGAGAATTTCAACTTTTTATTTTCACTAATTCATTTAATAATGAGCAAATACATTAAGAAACCTTATTTTGCTTCTTGATCGATAGAAAGCGAGACAATTCATTTTTGTAATACCCGGGTTAGTTTTTTGCATGCTTAAAAGCTATATATACATATCAGTAAAATAGAAAGAGCTATGCCCAATCTTACTGGCATAGCTCTTTTGGCTTAATCTAAATCTTTTTTATCTTACTCAGAAACTGTCTGGTTCATCTGGTGTTTCTGGCACTTTCGGTTCTTTTGGCTCCGAAAATTCATTCTCAGAATAAGTACCGACAAAGATACTACCCATGGAAGTAGAAGCCTGAATCTGTAATCTCTTAACCTGCCCAATATAGTTCTCAGAATGAGCCTGGTATTCTTTCTTGCCACTCTTTTCAATCTTGGTTTCAAATACCAGGTTTGGAATATCAAAATTAACACTACCCATAGAAGTTTTGGCGTAAATATCTACTGCGGTCTCGGGATCTTTAACCATAACCTTAATTCGTCCGTTGGATGTACGTAAAGTCATGGAACCTCTTTCAACTACATAAGGGTTAACTGTTATGGTTCCATTAGAAGTATGCGCAGTTAGCTGTTCACATAATCCATCCAGATAAATACTGCCATTACTGGTGTTAACATCAATTGTAGAAATAGCAAAATCTTTAATCTCAATCCGACCATTAGATGTATGTCCAGTTAACTCTTGTACTCGCAGGTCATATATCGCAATCTGACCATTGCTGGTCTGGAATTCAAACTTACCATTATTCTTCAATCCGTGAGACGAAATCCGACCATTAGAGGTTTTTAACTTGAAGTCAATATTTTGGCTTTTGGGGACAAATAATTTAAGTCTGACGGAACCCTGACCTTTGAATTTAGTTTGAAAGTTTAGCAGTGATGAAGATTGTTCAATTAGAGTCATCTCTTTAATCATCTTGTCGGCTTCAATTTCATTCTCAGCAGCTATCTGATATGTTACCTCCAATCTATAATCCTGTTCTTCTGTTCCAACAATCTCAATTCGACCATTGCTGGTTTTCAGGTCAACAGCAATAGATCCTTGAGTTGGATCAAAAGCACCTTTAATAGTCCGTTCAACCTTTATTTTAGGATAAAAACCGATTGATTTAAAAATATTATTGAACATCTTCTTAAAATCTTTACCCTGGAAAGCCTTCTGAAATTCCTTTGACCCTTCATTAAGCCCATCCCGCAATTCCATCATGCCTTCCTTAATCTGACCAGCTATATCCTTCACAGTGGATTTAATCTCGTCCATCGTCTCACCGGTAAAGTGCTCTTTAAATTCGTTAAAATGTTTTGTGATCTCATCCATACTCTCCTGAAAGTCAAAACTAATCGTATGATTGTGGTCATTATATTTTTTACGATACTCATTGCGTTTTCGCTTTAGTTCTCTTCTCCGTTCCTTGATCTTATTACGACGCCCCTCAAGTTGTTCGTAGGCTGCTTTGACTTTCCGTTCCATCTCTTTTCGCTCTTCAACACCAAGGTATTCTAAATCTTCCAGATCATCTAACTGTTCTTCCAATTCATCCATCTCATTTTCTATCTCATCCTGTAATATATCTAATTGATCTTCCATACTATCAAACTTGTCTTCCAATCCAGATAAGTATTCTTCATCTTCATCTCTTTCTTCATCCATATCTAATTCTTCATCCATATCTAATTCTTCATCATCTGTATTAAACTGGTCTGCATCTCGGTCTATCTCTTTATCCAGGATGGATTCATTTTCACCCAATGCTTCTAATAGATCATCTGCTTCTTCAAGGGTAATCTTGCCTTCACTCAACATCTTAAGAATCATCATTCTTTCATTACTCATTACTTTCCCTCCTTCTAAAATGCCAAAATATATAGATGTATAATCAATATATTACCTTTAACTTTGGATAACACTCAATATAGGACACATCAAGCTCTCAAAGTTCTTTTAGCAGTTTGATAGCTTCTTTAGAGGAGATGTCACCTGCATTCAACATATCTAAAATTTCTTTCCGTTTGCCGGTCCTATCCTCCACCTCTGCAGAAACATCATATCCTAAAGATTTGATTACCTGGTCTAATTTACTTCTAACTGTGGGATATGAGATGTTTAGCTCTCTCTCCACTTCCTTGATGTTACCCCTGCATTTGATAAATACTTCGATAAATTGCTTTTGATCCTGATCTAATTTGCAGAATTTGCATAATTCAAAATTACCTTCTATACTGGTTCCACAAAAATTACAAGTGAGTTTCGAGACTTCTAACTCTTGAGAACAGACTGGACATTTACCGATCAATTCGTAAGCCATCTTATCACCTCTTTAATTTTTTTATTGGAAAATGCATTATCTTAAGGTAGGTATTAAAAATATTAATATTCCCACTTTCATTATATCCATTATATCAGATCTTGTCAAGAACTTTACCAAAAAAATTAATATATCTATTGATAATTTTAATCATTCACTTAAATATCTTAATTATGAACAGAGGAAGTCGGTTTAATATAAATTTATAATTGAATTATCATCCCTTCCCGGGCAGCGTAACATTCAGGGTATTCAACCTGCGCCTCTCTTTCAATCTGTTCCAACTCTCGATCGGTTCGCTTGGGATCATGATGAAAAAGAACCAACTGTTTTGCCAGAGCCTGTCTGACCAATTTAATTCCTGCCTGCCAGGTAGAATGACCCCAACCAACCCTATTAAGAGCCAGATATTCAGCGTCAGTATAGTTGGCATCGTAAATCACTAGATCAGACTTCATAGTAAAATCAACCAATCTGATACTATTCTCCGGATCATGTTCGATATCAGTAAGATAACAACATGAATGCCCTCCATAATCAATGCGATATGAAATGCTACCACCAGGATGATTGTTTTCAAAGGTCATGATCTGAATCTCATCTGTTAATTTGATCTTATCACCAGATTTTATTTCGCAGAATTCAAAGGATGCTGCCAGATCTGCAAACTGAACAGGGAAATAAGGATACATCATCTGAGTTCTAATCAAAGTTTCAAAAGTCTGATTCATCTTCCTCTGTCCATAAAGGGTAAACACATTCTCTGGCTTGAAAGCTGGTGCAAAAAAGGGTAATCCCTGAATATGATCCCAATGAGTGTGAGTGATAAAAATATCCCCTGTGATAGAGGAATCACCGTACTGGCTCTATAAATGCTGGCCCAGATTACATATTCCCGTTCCGGCATCAAAGATCAACAGCCTTGACCCTATTTGAAGCTGTACACAGGGAGTATTACCACCATATTTAACTGTGTCTGGCCCGGGAACTGGTCTAGAGCCCCTAACACCCCAAAAAGTAACGGTAAAATTATCCCTCATAGCAAAATAACCTCCAATATAATAAACTCTTAAAACATCACACAGGATACTCCTTACCAAAAATTGTATTCCAGTCAGCTTTATCTAATCAAATTATACTACTGAATAAACTGAGGTTCAAATAAATTTAAATTGTGTGTATTTCTATTTAAAAGAAGGTTTTTTAAAATGTTGGTAGAATTACAGTGTTTAGACATTTAGTTGAAAGGAGGCGAAATACTTTAAAGGGTTCAAATTATCTATTATCTGAACACAAGAAGACAGGAGGATTTAATATGATGAAAAGAAGTATTTTGTTAACCGTTGTAATAGTATTCGTGTTTGCACTGGGAGTATCGGCCAATGACCAGGTTTACTATTGGGATTTTATTGATTCAGCTGATATTCAGTATGCTGTAAATGAAGGTCTGATTGAATATTTATGTTTTCCATACGATACTTATAACGATGGCTTTAATCAGTTCGGAGAAGTTAGCTACGGAATTTTTGATAATACCCAGATTTACTCTTATATTGAGCTAGATAAATATATCTACACTTTTGGTGGTAATGTCAAATACAAATTTTATGATCAGAATAATTTAACTGCTGCAGTACAATTATATGCAAAATTACTCTCAAGTGATTTTGATAACTATTTTATTCTTGGTCCAAAAGCATTGATTACCTCAAAAATATCAGATAACTTTGAGCTATACAATAATGTGCAAATTGACCTATTAACCACTAATGACTCTTATAGCACTGATACCGATATACAGACAAATCTTTATCTCGAAAATGGTTTTAGCTATGAGTTTATGCCAGGTCACCTATTAAAAGCTAAATTAGACTCGGCTATGTATGATTTGGATTTTGACCTTCTACAAGTTATTTTGTCGGCGGCATATCAGACAAAACCAATGGACAAATTAACTTATACCCTCTATTGTGACTATTCTATCATAGACGATACCGTACTAAGAGCATTGGACAGTGGGGACATAGATTTACATATTACCAATGCTGTAAAGGTTGAACCGATGCAAGATATAACCTTAACAGGTGCATTTAAATATAATTCACTGTCAAGTAATGGAATTAGTATTACTGGTGAAAAAGCAATAAACCAGGACTTAAAGGTGAAAAGTGAGTTCTTTACATGGTTTGCCACTAATAATACTGGCATCACTATTGGTGTACAATATAAGATTTAATTAATTTCACCTCTGAAAGAAAAAACTGCAAGCTTCGTCTTGCAGTTTTTTAAAATAGACCACCATACTAATATATTACTAATAGCCATGTTCTATTACCATAATCTACTATGAAACAAATTTGCATCATATACGTCTATATGAATGTACCACCACAAAATCGTAGGAGGAGATACTATGTGCAAAAAACGCCGGTTCCTAATCTTCTGCCTGGCCCTTCTCAGTATAGCCATTCTCTTCACTGCCTGTGGGAAAAGATCAGAAACCCCACAGAAGGTTGATGAACAGACTACTCCAATAACTTTGACCTTCTATTACCCCTATGATACCGGAACAGATGTCGCCATAACAGAGGTCACTGTAGATGAAGAGTTAAAAGAGAATGAGACAATCTTACAGAAGATTAATCACTATCTCAAAAACCCCGAACCAAAACTTGAGATCAATCCCCTGCCAATTTTAGGTAAAGATGCTCAAATCCTTAGTGTAGATAAACAGTCTGCAGAGATAGCCAGAGTCAATGTTAACCGTCAATTCATTACCCAGATGAATGCTGGTGCATCTTTTGAAGAGGCAATTATTCTCAGTCTGGTCAGAACCGTAGCCAAAAACTATGATGTAGAAGGTGTTATCTTACAAGTAGAAAACCAGGCTTATGAGAGTGGGCACTATGCATTTGGCTCAGACGAAGTGATCAATGCACATTAAATACCCATCCCTAATGTATTATAATCTTGCCAACTGAAAAAAGTCGCCAACTATGGCGACCGTGGCTGTTGATATCAACTCTATCAACAGTCTTTTTATTATATTCTTTGATAAATCACCCGACCGTCAACAATAGTCGTATGAACCTCCAAGTCAGGAGTCAACAGAGTCAAGTCAGCATCTTTTCCAACAACAATACTTCCCTTGCACTCCAAAATCCCCAGGAGTCGTGCAGGATTAGTTGAGACTATCCTGACAGCATCAGTAATGGAAAGCCCAATCAGATGAACAGCATTCCGAACCGCCTCTTGCATAGTCAAAGTACTACCGGCAAGGGTTCCATCATGTAAACGGGCCTCTTTTCCTTCCTTATATACCTGCAATCCACCCAGATCATAGACACCATCTTCCAGACCTGCTGCCCGCATAGCATCTGTGACCAATACCAGATGTTCTGGAAGCTTTAATCGACTGATCATACGCATAACTACTGGATGAACGTGGATACCATCTGCAATCAATTCAGCCACTAAGGGTAGATCTAAAATGGCACCAACCACACCAGGTTCTCTGTGGTGCAAACCTCGCATGCCATTAAAAGTATGCACTCCATGAGTAGCACCAGCTTCATATGCTGACCAGACATCAGAATACTTACCATTACTATGACCTACAGCGATCAATACCCCGGCTTTGCTCATCTCTCGAATGTATTCCACAGCTCCAGCCATCTCAGGAGCTACAGTCACAATTAATCTCCCGGGAACCCGTTCCAGGACTTTGAGCGTCCATTCTCCATCTGCAGGAATTATCATCTCCGCCTGATGTGCACCTTTTTTCTCCGGATTAATAAATGGCCCTTCCATATGAAAGCCCAATATCTGGGCACCATCTATAAGATTTCCGGCAACCTCTCTAACTGTTTCCACTGCTTCTTCAATCTTTGGGCAAGGATTTGTAATTCCGGTCGGAACAAATCCAGTCACCCCTTGAGATGCCTTGAATTTAGCTATCTTACGAATACCTTCAGAATCACCATCCATCACATCTACCCCTACTGCTCCATGACAGTGAATATCAATCCAACCAGGACAGATGTACCCTCCTTTGAGATCAATTACTTGATGACTCTTTAGATAGCGATGTTTGATCTCTTCATCCATCAAAATCTCCTGAATCTTACCATCCCAGATAACTAATCCATGTCCTGCCAGAATCCCGTTCTCCAAAACTATTTTACCATTGGTCAAAAATAAAGCCATCTTATCTCACCTCTTATTTATAACTATATTCAGCTTTATACAACCTTTTTCTCTGCACAAATTCCATAACCTTTTCTTCAGAAGTATTGATTATCTGCTCCGCATCCATACCTACTGTCTCAATCAACTTTTGACTCAAATCCAGTCTACCGACATCAAAAGAGATATGTGCATCACTATCCATTGCCATCAACACCCCCTGGTGCTGACACTCACTGGCAATAGCTGTACAGTTATCCCAACTCCCTTTCCGACTCCCGCGAAAACTACTATTATTCACCTCTAGAATTACATCATATTCCAGAGCAGCTGCAACAACGAGTTTCTCATCAATAGGAAACATCGGATTGCCCGGATGAACTATCAGATCGACTAAGGGATGGCTGATAGCACCAATCAGAGACCTGGTATTCTCTTCAACATTCTTGCCCAGATAACCACACCGAGGATGGAATCCGACCAAAACCAGATCCAGGTTCTGCAGAACCCTATCCGGAACATCCAGACTGCCATCCAATCCGCAAATATTGCACTCTACACCCTTTAGTATCCTTACTCCTGCAATATATTCAGGAATCCGCCATAACTCCTCAAAGTATTTTAACCCAGCTGCTCCTGGCATATTTGGCCCATGATCTGTCGTTCCCAATATCTGTATTCCATTTTGCCTGGCACCTTCAGCCATCTCCTCTAAAGAACTATAACCATGCCCACAACTGATTGTATGTGTATGTAAATCTGCTATTATTTTCATCTTAGCTTATCCACCTATTCTTTGTTAACTTAATAATCTTCCTTGACTTAGTATAATCCCAATGATCAAAATTAATAGATAAATCTCCAGAGGAGCAAACTTTCTCACGACCAACACAATATTCAAGATTAAGATTCCGGCAAATACTCCAACAATTAGCCAACTCAGATTAGGTAACATTAAATAAATACCAACAATTACCAACAGCCAATCTAACCACCTGATAGCCTCAACCTCCCGATGTTTCAACAGTACATCTAATATATAATATACCCCAACGAAGACTACAGCTCCCCAGAAGTTTAGCCTTATAGCCAAATAACTTCCGATCAGGATAGCTGGAATAGCCAGTGTCACTTCTCGATGTCTTGTCCTACTACTCAAACTCCAGATAGCATAAGCAAAAAAGATCCAGGGAAGAATCCCTCCGGCTACCGCAATGTGATTAAGCAAAGACGCCGGAATATACCCCAAGATCTCTCCCAACAATGGGAGCAAAAAGACAGCAGCAATACTAAAAACGACTAATATCAGCCATTTTAGCCAATCACGAACTGGTTCCATTATCAATTGTAATCCAAGGGCCAGCAGTAATCCAAAAGCCATACACAGACTTAGATTAATATTATGAGTCTGCTGATTTAAATAAATCGCCAGACCCCCAGCGTATAGGATTAGATTCAATCTTCTGGTCTCTCTAATTTGAGCTATCCCAAAGATTAATTCTAACACACCCCCAACGATTAAACCATGACTAAATTCACTCCAGAAATAACCTACCCCAGTCAGTAAAACAATGGGATGAAAAATTGGATACCTATACAGATACAGATCCACCAATCCTAAGATAACAAATCCAGCAAGTAGATAAATTTGATATGTAGTAATACTCATAATCTCCACCCCTACTTTCACCCAGAATACCCTATTCGTTTAAACCCAATTATAATTATATCTGTATTGGTGAAAAAAAGCAAAAAAATATTATACAATCCTGCCAGACGATAACAGATTGGAGTCAAGGATAAAGGAAACCAATTTTACCAAAATGAAAGGTGACCAGATAGAATCTCCGATCACCCTGTCTAACAAAGATCCGTTCAGATTGGATAAGCAGACCCTTCACCTGTCTGCAAAAATCGACTCAACTCAAGTAAAGCTTTTTGTTCGTCTTCACCCCGTGCTCTAATAGTCAATCTCTGTCCAGGAGCAATAGCCAGAGTTAACAGGCTCATGATACTCTTGGGATTAACCTCCTTATCCTCATAATACAGCGTAATTCTTGATGTATATCTGCTGGCAATCTGGACAAAACGAGTGGCAACTTCTGCATTCAGACCTCCTTCAACCTTTAACTCTACCTGTTCTTCAACCACTTACAATCCCTCCTTACCCAACTAAATCTTCACAAAACATTTTTGATGTAACCAGGCATATTTTTTCAAATAATTATTTACCACCAACACAAAGGTAGCATGAGACCAGGTCAATGGTGACACAGATAAAGGCTCTCCTGTATATGGATGAATCTGTTCAGAAAGCACCCCACTTTCACACTGATGATTCACTACCCAGTACAGTATTTCTTTTGGCCTTTCCAACTCCTCTGCCGACTGAGCCAGCTCTATATACCAATCTGCCAACCATAAAGTACAGATAAACCAGGGATTACCTGGAACATTGGCTATATCATCACTTTTCCTAAAATAATAATCATTGGTATAACGGGCAATCCCTCCCACACCAGTTTTAATCCATAACCCCTCTTCAATAGCCTTCATTGTCTGAATCACTTTGGGATCATCTGCAGAAAGCACACCAAATCTGAAGAGTCCATACATACTACTCTCCAGAGTAAGATCACGATGAATTTTCTGTCCATCTAGATAGATTCCGCGAATAAATCTTCCTAGTTTTTTGTCATACAGATGTTCAAGCATACCTTCTTTAACCTCTTCAGCCGCCTTTTGCCAACTATCCCTACGTTTTACATCTCCTAAAAGACCTGCAATTTTAGCTGCTGAAATCAATCCACCATACACCGAGGCTGCTGTAAAAGTAAAGATACCTCTCCGCTCTTCCCAGAGATCATAGCTCATCAACGGCAACTTCAATTCCGGATGACGATAATCCACCATAAAATTAGCAGCTTTTCGAATCAATGGCCGGTAAAGTGATTCAATAAACTCCAGATCATGAAACCATTCGTAAAAATGCCACAAAGCATAGATAATCAAAGCAGTCTCATCTTCCTGAATTGGTAGTTGAATCTCGCCATTATTCAGATACGGATGCCAACTAGAACCGACTGATCCATCAGGATTATATTTATGCCACAAATATCCACCTTCAGCCATAATTTTTTCACAAAACTTGAAGAATCGAGATGTAATCTCTGGATAACCTGCCAGGTCTAAAGCATAGGCTACCAGAGCACCATCCCGGGGCCACATATAGCTATAATGATCCCGGTTATAATGCAATATATCTGAATCATTGGCAGCAATAATTGCTCCTCCATTATCTATCTGTGTCCGGACTATCAACAAACTTAGTTTATACAATTTTATGATCTCTGGCGATAGATCAAAGAAATCTTTATGATTCTTATTAACCCATGCCCGCCAATAACACTCAGTACTATTCAGAAGATAATCAGGACTGCGACTCAACACATATGAATTCTTTTCCCTGACCTCTTCAAATCCTCGATCCACAACAATCCAATAATACAAAACTTTTTCACTTTGACCAGGAACAATCATCTTCATGCTAACAGTACTATCCACCGATCCTTGAGCGATAGGATTTCCTTCTAACCAACCGTCCTCAGCATCTCGCCAGGTTCCTTCTGCACCTCCAAAACGTTTAGTCCCACAGGCAAATTGGAAAAACCCATCTCCATCTTTTGTATATCCATTAATCAGAAAACAAACATCCCGTTTATAATGGATCATCACATCCAGGCCAGGATCATAAAGAGCTGTATCACCAATATTTGTCTCATTAATATTAAAATCGTGGGTGAAGAAAATCCTGACATCCCGATCCTGCTGCTGCAGATTTTTCACCCTGATCTTTTTCAGATAGACATTTTCTCGAAAGTGGACCAGATCATTGATTACTAACTCAATCCCCAAACGATCATTTTTTGCGGTAACATCTGTGACCAGACTCTCTTCAAGATAACCTTCTTTTCTCTGCCAATCAACTTCATCTGTCCAACCGAATTGACCATTTACCCAGACTCCTAAACTATTTTTGTGACCTCCGATATGATTTAATTCACCCACATGGGGAAAATACAGATCTCGCATATTCAATCCCCTATCAAAATTGATCAGCAGATTGCCATTTCCAATTGTTAAAGCTCTCGGCACCAGGATTTCCTCCTAACTTAACTGATAGTCTTCAATCTTGTGGGCATATTCGCGCGAAATCTCTGCCGCAACTTCTGGATCATCAGCTTCTGTATATACGTGGAATAAGGGCTCATCTCCATCTGGATAGATTAAAGTCCAACCATGGTCATGGTGAATGCGCACTCCATCTACTAGTTCTACTTCAGCAGCATCCATATTCTCAATGATCTGACGCATGATTCTTCCCTTCTCCTCCCATGCGCAGTCAATATCTTCAGCGCAGGTATAAAAAGCCGGAATCGTCTCAACCAGAGACCCCAGACTTAACTCTTGACTAGATAGAAAATCCATGATCAATACCAGAGCTGCTATCCCATCTCCGTATGGATAGAAGAATGGTTCACCCTGAACAGCCGCTTCAGCATAGAAGTTACGCATTACAGTTGGTCGATCACTGCGAGTTCGCATAACCTCAACATTATACTCATCAGCCAGTTCCTCAATATATGCCGGAGCATTTACCGGTACAACCAATTTTCTCAATCCCTGGTCTATCATAACCATAGTCAAAACAATCTGTAATTCTTCATCTGTAACCACTCTACCATCCTCTGTCAACAGGGTTAGATTCTCCCCATTATGATCCAACACTACACCAAAATCGAAGTGATTTTCAACTATCATCTGCCCAATTCGATTCGTAGTTGCCAATCTTTCTGCATAGCTGAGCGGGCGCTTACCTTTACCATAATTATAAGTAGATTCCACATCACAGCCCAATCGATCTAAAAGTACCGATAAAATTGGACTCAAACTATCATACTCATAATCTAGCACCAGTTGATAGCGTTTCCGTCTAATCTCATCCCGATTGACCAAACTAATTAAACCCTCGAGATAACTTTCACCCATCTGTGGAGCATAATAGTATTCACCGACATAGTCCTCTTCTGCCCGATATAAATCTTCACCAAAAAATCTCTTTTCAATCTCCCTTTCCATACTTCTGTCAATCATCAAACCACTATTATCAATAAATTCAATAATTACCTCTTCAGGATTGTCATAACAGCAGCGAATATGCATTCCGCCTTCGGCTTCCATTGCTGCAATACTGTATCTGGCAGTAGGTGAAGGAACTTCTCCCAAATCCACTACTTTTATCCCTGCAGATAAGAGCCCTGCCACTACAGATTTTTGTAACATCCTGGAGATAGCAAAATTATCTGAACTGACCGCAATCTCTCCACCTCTCCGAAAAGAAGAGCCATAGGCAGTCGCCAACTTGGCACAAAACTCAGGTGTCATCTCCACATTAGCCAATCCGTGTACTCCATATGTATTAAATAATCGCTTACGCCATTTTGGAGCCCAGACCAGACTGCGGTTTAAAATAGTAAAGTCTTCTACTTCCTTCATTGGCCATACTTTGACTCCAGTCTGAATCGTTGCTTTACGACCTACAGTGCTATCTTTACCCAGCACTGCTCCTTCAAAAATTCGAACATCATCTTTAACCTTCACTCCATCACATAGAAAACCAGCTCTGACTTCAGCATTATTCCCCAAATATACACCTTGCCAGAGAATACTTCTTTTTAATGAACAACCATTTGCAATTATCGTATGATCCCCCACAACAACGGCTTCCAGATAACTACCTGGTTTAATCGTGACATTCTCACCAATGTACACAGGTGTAGCCAACTGAACATTCTCCGGAATCTCTGTATTCTCACCTACCCAGATACCTTCTTCAATCTGCTGACCCCGAATATATACATCTGCCTGGCCATTCAAAATATCGAACTGGGTTTGCATATATTGTTCCACATCACCAATATCAGACCAATAGCCGCTGCTGGTATAACCGTATAAAGGTTCTCCATCCTGCATCAACAATGGGAATAAATCTTTGCTAAAATCAAATTTGACTCCCCGATCAAAATATTCAAAAATATCTGGCTCAAGGATATAAATACCTGTATTCACCAGATCACTAAATACTTCACCCCAGGATGGCTTCTCTAAAAATCGAGTGATCTCACCAGTATCATCGGTCATCACTACCCCAAATTCCAATGGAACCTGTTGCTGACTTAATACCAGAGTAGCCAGTCCACCTTTCTCCTGATGATACTTAATAGCATCTTGCAGGTTAATATCAGTCAATGCATCTCCACTGATAACAACAAATGTCTCATTCAAAAACTCGGTAGCATTCCGTACACTACCGGCTGTCCCCAGAGGATCTTCCTCTAAAAAATATTGTAAGTTTACACCCCATCTACTTCCATTGCCAAAATAATCTTTAATCATCTCAGGCAAATAGCAGGTTGTTACTCCAATATCTGTAATTCCGTGTTCACGTAATAATTCAATACTGTATTCCATAACTGGTTTGTTCAAAATAGGAACTAAAGGTTTTGGTAGATCACATGTCAGTGGACGTAATCTGGTCCCCTGACCACCTGCCATGATAATTGCTTTCATCCTAACCTCTCCTTTTCTCCGACTTAAAGTTAGTAAATTTCTATATTATACCTGTTGATAGCGGTAATATACTTTATCCTCAACATCCAGCATCTCAGTGGGAGTACCTATAGATTCTGCACCCCACTCACTATCCAGATACTCCTGATAGATTCTTTCATAAACCTGTGTGATTTTTTTAGCTATACCAGGCCAGTTATATTTTTCTCTTGCCTTTGTATAACCATTCCGTCTGATCTTCTCCCGTAATTGAGGTTCTCTTAAAACTCTCAAAATACCCTGGGCCAGTTCATGGGCAGACCCCGGAAGCACCTTAATTCCATCTATACCATCTTCAACTATACCACTCAATCCACCCACCTCTGTAACCAGAACCGGAACTTTGGCAGCCATCGCTTCTAAAGCCACAATTCCAAAAGGTTCATACAGACTTGGAAAGACCGCCAGATCACATAGTCGATATAGATGATCTCTGGTTTCATCATCTATGAAACCAGTAAAATAGCACCGATCAGCAACTCCCATTACTTCTGCTTGATGCTTCAATTCGCCTAATTTGGGTCCTTTACCCGCAATAACAAACTTGGTTTTCGGGTGGTGAGCTAAAACCTCTGGAATAGCATCAATTAAGACCTGCACACCTTTCTCCTGAACCAATCTCCCTACAAAATAGATGATCTTCTCATCCGAATGAGCATATTTTCCTCTAAAACCCACTGGTACATCCGTTGAAAAATCAATCATCTCCACACCATTTTCTACTATATCAATCTTATCCTGTGGAACCTGGAACAGATATTGAATCTCCCGATTCATATATTCACTACAGATAATCACTCTCCAGGCCTCATAACAAGATAGCCATTCCAGATCATTAATATAACGTTGTAAATCATTGTGAATTCCATAATTACGACCATGTTCTGTAGCGTGAATTGTCATTACTAATGGAATTTTTAACATATGTTTCAAAGAACGTGCTGCCATAATTACCAACCAGTCGTGTCCATGAATTAAATCAAAACTCCGGCCTTCCAGTAGCAGACGCCCTGCTGCCTGAATCATTTCAAAGTTAGTCTGAAGAATAGATGAGGTAAAATCTGTAGCATTAATAAATAGTGGATTAACCCTAATAATTTCAACACCATTCTTTATCTCCAGAGTAGGTGCACCATTAGCCATCTGGGTAATCACTGTCACCTCATGACCCTCTTCTATTAAGGCTTCAGACAGAGGATGGACATGTCTGGCCAATCCTCCAATCTGTAAAGGTGGATATTCAGGTGAAAAAATTAGAATCCGCAACAATATTTCCTCCCCTCAAGTTTTTCTCTTGCCAAACTACAAACTCATGATTTAGTAAACTCAGTTTTTACATCGATTTTAATATCTCCACTATTGGGACTTTTATTCAGTTATCTGATGTATAAAGATGGCGTTCATGAATCATATTAAAGAGAGTACAAAATAGAAGTGAATAGGAGTGAAGTGATTTGACACAGGGTTATCTCAATTTAGTATTACATGCTCATCTTCCCTTCGTTAGACACCCCGACGATTCAGATCCACTTGAAGAAGATTGGCTGCATGAAGCAATAACGGAGACATATCTTCCATTATTGAAGATGATGTCTAATCTAGAAGCTGAAGGTGTACCTTTTCCTTTAACACTGGTTCTAACACCGACTTTATTGAATATGCTCAATGATCCACTTTTACAGACTAGATATACAAGGCGTTTAGAACATTTAATCGAACTGGCAGAAAAGGAAGTAAAAAGAACCCAGGATCAACCAGAGTTCTTACACGTTGCTCAGATGTATCTCAATTCATTCAAAGAAGCTTACTATTTATTCTGTAAGAAATACCAGAAAAATATCATTCAGGGATTTAAACATTTTCAAGATATTGGCCAGATCGAGATAATCACCTGTGCCGCAACTCATGGTTATCTGCCGTTAATGCTCCATCGCCAGGCTATCAAAGCACAAATCTCCCAGGGTGTCAAAACTTATCAACACTTTTTCGGAAGACGTCCTAAAGGTCTCTGGTTACCTGAATGCGGCTTTAAAGACGGAATAGATGATATTCTCCAGGAAGAGGGTATCCAATTCTGTTTTGTAGACACACATTGCATCTTATATGCAGTACCCCGTCCACGTTACGGAGTTAACACCCCAATCTATTCCCCTGCAGGGGTAGCCTTTTTTGGACGGGATGTGGAGACTTCTCATCAGGTGTGGAGTGCCCGGGAGGGATATCCTGGTGATTTTGACTATCGGGAATTCTATCGGGATATTGGGTATGACCTAGACTATAACTATATCAGACCGTACCTCCATTCTACCGGAATCAGAAAAATGACAGGTATCAAATATTACCGGATTACAGGTAAGTCAAATCACAAAAAAGTTTATAAACCTGAATGGGCCAGAGAAAAAGCGGCACTCCATGCTGCAAATTTTATCTTCAACCGTCAGAAACAGATCGAATACCTGAATAATTTTATGCAGCAACCACCAATCCTAACTGCACCTTATGATGCAGAATTGTTTGGTCATTGGTGGTACGAGGGTCCTCAATTTCTGGAATATGTCCTGAAAAAACTTCATTATGATCAGCATCAGATTAGCATGATTACCCCAGCAAAATATCTTCAGCTATATCCAAAACAACAGGTAGCAAAACCTGCTGAAGGCAGTTGGGGACATGAAGGTTACCATGAAGTATGGTTAAATGGAACCAATGATTGGATTTATCCATACCTTCATCAGGCCAATGAACGAATGATTAAACTGGCCAGTGAAAAGAATAATCCGTCTCTCTTAGAGCGCAGGGTATTAAACCAGGCTGCCAGAGAACTTCTGCTTGCACAGAGTAGTGACTGGGCTTTCATTATGAAAGCGGGAACTATGGTTGATTATGCAATTAGGCGAACCAAAACCCATCTAAATCACTTTACTTCTCTTATTGAAATGTTACAAAATGGACAAATTATCGAATCAGAACTATACAGTTATGAGGCAGAAGACAATCTTTTCCCAGAAATGGACTACAAAATATACCAGAACGCTTAACTAATAGACTACAAATATTCTCAGGAGGTGACCACTAAGTGATTCCATGGCTTATTTTATCGGTCATCGTTATTTTGACTTTCTTCTTTTTCATAACTAGACCTGAAAAGGGTGAGCGTGAAATAACACTCAAACCCCGTCGTCATCTGGAACCTCGAACAGACACAGAGTTTGCTGAAGAATCAGATCTGGATAAACAGATTGAAATGGATCTCAGCGAACATACAAAACACGATAATCAAAACAGTGAGAATAAAACTCAGCGGGAAGATCTACGAATCAGAAATCTTGCTGATCCCAGATTAACCAGAACTGAACATGCTGGATTGCATAGCAGAGGGATGGAGATTGAAACAATGCGACTCAAAGGCAATGTCTATGATTTGAAAATTCAACTGAAAAATGGTGATGTTAAAAAGACTTCAGAGGACTTATCTGGGGCTTCAAAAGCAGATATCGAGGCAGCTCTTGACATACAACCTCAGGTCAAAGCACCTCTAACTATTTTGGAATATGATCCGGAGATAGCTCCAGATCATGTGCTAAGAATTGGCAATAAACCTACTCAGATACCAGGTCACGAAATGCCAATCCAGATGATCTTATCTCCTATGCTTATTGCTCTGGCTAAAGACCCTTACTGGGTACACCTATCCTGGGTGTTGCCTGAAGATTGCCCTGCAGTCAATTTAGAGATCAAGGTCAAAAACCTGTCACAACAGGCAGAATTTTATCAAAAGGTTAACTCCGATTCCCGAAGTTGGTATATCCAGCTTAATCAGCCAGATCAAAAATTCGTCTTTGAATTAGGATTTTGGGATGAAAACGGCTCTTTTCGGACAGTCCTTTGCTCTAATGAAATCAAAACACCTACCAATCGGCCATCCAATATTATCGACAGTCAGTGGATGGTTATTGATGAATTCTACCAGAGAAAGATGATTATCAGCTCAGAAGGATCTCCTGAGTTTATCATGGAAAGATTGGGAGGGTCAGAGCAATTTGTTAGTCAATATAAAACTGACTAAAGGGAAGGGAATCGCAAAGTATTGATTATCTAACCTGTTACTACAGTAGTTTCCCTTATCCCTTAACTTTTAGGGATAAATTAACCCCAGGCATTAACAGCTTACTGTTAATGCCTGGGGTTAATGGCATCCGAAGGAGATCTATATCTCCACTAAAATAATCACTATTTAGTAATTTATACTTTCACCAATAGAGACTGAAGGACTTCCTTCTGAAATGTCACTATTAATTTCTTTCTGCAAATATGGCTCCAAAATTCTGTTCGCAGCAGTATAACCAACTTCAATTAATTCATCAACCCGATGAATATCCAGAGGAGTAAATTCACTTAATTCAGGTGAGATGACAATATGATCTGAACCAGTTGTCTGATGGGATTGTAAAAGTAAAATATTAATCGCTCTAATTATGATATCAAATAGATTCGTCGGCTCTTTTTCAGCAATTACCCTACTCGTCAAATCAACGGCAATTATATTCTCAGCACCTAGCTGCTCAATAGTCCTTATCGGAACATTCTCAAGCAGACCTCCATCACATAACAGTCTTTTCTCATGTCTTACAGGGGTAAAAATACCCGGTATTGCACAGCTAGCTGCGACCGCAGGAAGAACCCTACCTTCTGTAATTATTACCCGTTGATTAATTCTCAGATCAGTCGCCACTACTGCCACAGGAATTTGACAATCCTCAAAAGTCCTATCTCCCAATAAGTCTTCCAACCTTTTCATCAGAATCTCAGAGGAGATTAATCCACGTCTTGGAAATCGCAAAGTAGTAAACTTGCGCCAATTCAAATCTCTAACATACCTGATCATATCGTCTAACTCTATTCCCAGAGCCAGTGCAGTTGCTGCGATAGAACCCGCACTGGTCCCTGACAGATGTGTTATCTCGATATGATTCTCTTGAAGATATTTAATCACCCCCAGATGGGTGATTCCCAGTGCAGCACCTCCTCCCAGAGCCAGACCATAACCTTTCTCCATAATGGATACCTCCTTTTGTCTATAATAAACAAATTTGCATTTGTTTCCTCTAAATATCTAGTTCACGATCAATAGTATTTCTCCTGCTTTAAAAAGAAAACAGACCTGAAACCTTTCAGGTCTGCCCTAAATCTCGTTAATTATTTAATAACTGATCCAATAACTGTTGTGCTTCTGTATAATTTGGATTCATATGCAGTGCTGTGCGTAATGAATCTATCGCTGCACTGGTCATGTTCTGCTTAATAAAAGCTTTTGCCAGATGAAAATGAGCTTTAGGATAATTCTTGTTCTTCTCAATCGCCAGTGTATACTGAGACATAGCCCGATAGTTATTACCTTGCTCTAAGTAAACATCCCCCAAAGCTATATAGGCATCTGCGTAGTTGGCATTGTATTCAATCGCCAGTTCATAATATTTGATCGCTTCCTCATAATTATCGTTATGAGTCTCAATCTCTCCCAAATAATAGTATGCCTGAAATAGATAAGGCTTGGCTTCAATGGTCTTTAAAAATTGGAATTTTGCTAAATCGTAGTTCTCCATGTTGTAATAAGTCAAACCTAATTTTAAGGAGACTGCCACCAGATCAGAATTTAGTTCCAGTGTCTTCTTATAAAATTCAGCAGCTTCCTTCATCTCACCCATCACATATTTCAGATCACCAAGGTTCTGATATACGCTGACATTGGTTGCATTATTCTCTAATGCTGTTTGTAAAGATGCATAGGCTTCTTCATATTTACCCATCTCTTTATAAACCAGGGCAAGATTCACATAACCTTCGATATATTTAGGATCTTGCATTAAAGCCAGCTTATATTCGGTAACTGCCTTCTCGAATTGTCCCATTCCCTGATAGGCTACTGCCATATCCTGATGAAAGACTGCACTGGTAATTCCCAGGTCATAAGCTTTCTCCAATTCAATCAAAGCCATATCAAGCATCGGGCTATCAAATTTGGAATCTTTGTTCAAATATAACTGCCCAACTCGCCAATGAAGATAACCAGAATCAAACCCTTCCTTCTGCATTGCAGCTAAAGTATCCTGTGTACCTTTTAGATCGTAAAGCTTAATATATGCTAAAGTCTTATAGTGATAAGCATCGTATAAATATTCGCCTTTACTACTAATTATCTGATCAAAATAAGTAATTGCTCCTGAATAATCCTGGCTCAGATAAGCCAGCATTCCCTGACTAAACGAATCATCTGCCAAAACCACAGGATTTACAAAACCAAAGAGTGAAATAACAACTACAAGTACTATTACGAAAATCTGTAATCTCCTCAACATGTCTACCTCCCTTTATAATTATTTATTGTCCTCTTCATATTATTTCGCTACCAATCAAAAAACTTCCTGCAAGCCACTCAAGATATTAAGTCTTTTATTCTAAGGATCTCTCCAATACTCCAGGCCTGTGCATAGCAGCCCCGGTGATGATACGGGCGATTACCATCAAAAATCTCACTAACTTGACCAATAGCTCCATCACTTTCCAGATGTGCCAATAGTGGCTGCAGTAATTTTGATATCTTTTCTTTCACATCAGTGCCACGTGCATTCTCCACATACCATAATGCACCCAAGTATGGACCCATTAACCAACTCCAGACTGTCCCCTGATGATATGCCGCATCCCGCTGATATTGATCACCACCATAATTTCCATGATATTTTAAATCTTTATCAGAAAGGCTACGCAGCCCCACTGGAGTCAGAAGATGTTCTTTAATTACTCCCAATACTCTGATACCGTCCGTAACATCCAATAATGGAAAAGGTAAGCTTAGAGCAAAAATCTGATTAGGGCGAATCGCTGAGTCTTTTCCCATATCTGTTACACAATCATACAGATAGCCGCCCGCTTCATTCCAAAATACATCTCTAAAGTTTTTCAGAACCTTATCAGCTAACTCCTCATACTCCTCACTTGTTTCATCCTCACCGACCAGTTGACAAAAGAAGGAGATAATCTTTAGCGCATTATACCATAAGGCATTGATCTCTACAGCCTTTCCCTGGCGAGGAGTGACAACCCAGTCTCCAACCATGGCATCCATCCAGGTTAACTGAACCCCCTCTTCACCCTGTGTTAATAAATAATCATCTGTCATTTTGATTCCCCAGAGGGTTCCTGTTTGATGTCTTAGAATCATCTGCTTTAACAGCGAAAGATGTTCTTTAACAAATTCCAGGTCAACAGTCTTTAGAAAGTACTGATAGAATGCTATAAAAAACCACAAAGTAGCATCAACAGTGTTATATTCAGGATCTTCTCCTTCATCAGGAAATCGATTGGGAATTAAACCATAATTAGAATATCTGATAAAGGTTTCTAAAATCTCTTTACCTTCTTTATACCTACCAGTAGCTAGAGTCAATCCTGGCAAAGCGATCATACTATCTCTCCCCCAATCGGTAAACCAGGGATAACCCGCTATCACTGTAGCTGTATCAGATGACTCCCGATAAACCAAAAACTGATCAGCAGCTATCACTAGACGACGATTTTCCCAATCCTCTGCACCCGATAGCTGACAGATATGCATTATTCTCTCCTGTTCCTTTAAGTAAATCTGGTCTAAATCTGGCTCTTCCCGATACTTATTCAGGGTCGAAAAGACCACACCTACTCTCTGCCCAACCTGAAGATTAATGGTTAAATTACCCGGAACATAGTGGTCCTCAATTGAATTTAAACCACGATATTTTTCCAGGGGATAAAACAGATTTTTCTGCCAATGTGGGTTTGAATTCCACTCACCTGTGCTGGTCAAATAAATAGGTGCTGCACCTGCAAAAGCAATAAAACTATACTGCATTCCCTGAACAGCCATATCCCATGGCCAGTCCGCAGCAGTCGTATGACCATGATAGTCACGATAGTTTAAAAAAGGCGTCAACTGTAAAGTCATAGTTCCTGAACCATCCACATATGTATATTCAACTATGGTGGTATTCTCCCCATAGCACATATAGACCTTCTTTTCCAGCAAACAACCATCCAACTCGTATGTGAATGTAGGATGGAAACTATAACTAAACTCAGCCAGATAATTAAATCCCTGGGGGTACACACTATTCTCATAGATATTAGTTGCCAGCAAATATTCCCGACCAGAAATCAATACCTCTTCATCAAGTTTACCGACCAGCAGCAGTCGCTGCAGTGGTGGTTTAAGAGCAGCAATCAATAGACCGTGATACCCCCTGGTATTAGCTCCAACTAAAGAAGAACCCGCAAAACCACCAACTCCATTAGTAATCAACCATTCCCGCCGGGAGAACTCATTTTCATTTCGTAATATTGAACCAGTGAGGCGAATTCGTTCCATCCAATTGTACCTCCTTATTTAATCCATAATCAGCAGTTAGTATGTAAAAGAGCCTACCGGGTCTCCCGATAGACTCTGTTCGCGTAGAACTACGCCTTTAATTTTTAGTAGAGTTTACCATTATGAATTTCAAAAGACCAGTTACGACCACTATTGTTATCCCAGTTTTCAGCATTGTCTTTAAAACAGAAATTAAATCGACTCTCTTCCTCAATTGCAAGATTTGATACAAAACTATTACCTTGACGATTCATCCTAATATCCATTACATTATCCCAGATCTGATTCTTGCCAAAACCCGCATGAAGGTATACTTCCTGTGCACCAGACTTTGCCAAAAGACCGTCGTACTTAATCTCTAACCTTTGACCGGCAATAATTGGAGTAGGTTGAACACTAATCCCCTGATCCATATGAGGATCCAACTGCTGACCATTTTTCATAAAACCCATTCCTCCTTTTTAATGTTTTTGTGTTCCTACTATCTTAATATTTGAAAGAAGAATGGGTATTATACTAAGTGTCAATTGAATCTTTTTTACTTTTTGCCCTGACAATTATCAGTAATACAAGACCCACAACAAAGATACCAAACCAGATAAATAAACGGTCTATAATCAGTGGAGCTTCTGCATCCATAGAAATTCTTAAATACGGAATAGTCGCAAACTCATCTGCATCTGCCTCAACGTTTAATACTTCTTCCTGAGTCTGACCTGCCGGAACTAACATATCTATTACTCTTGGAGAAAAACTGCTTACAGCTCCTCCGAATATCCAATCATCACCGGTCTCTCCGACATCCCGATAATAATTCGGCCCAAAAGAATCAAAGGCACCAACCAGAAGATAAAATTTGGCATCACTCAAATCTCCCAGAACTGATTTCTCAATCTCAATACGAATCGTCTTATCTTCAAGAGTTACAACTGCAGCCTCTAAATCAAAGGGATCTTCTGGGTCACTCCAGATAGATCTTTCTGCCTCTTCCCGATCTTCAGGTCGGAATACTTTAACCCACCAACCAGTTATATGTAACATTACATCCCATGGAGCCTTCTGGTCAAATTTTACTTTAGCTCCTGGTCGAAATAGCTGACCACTACCTCCAGATTTATTATCAAAATACAGTTCAATTAATGGATGACTGAAGTTATACTTAGAATTCCAGGGATTCCGGACCTCGTCAAAGACGAATTCCAGAGTATAATCACTCCCATCTTCTACAATGGAAAAATAAGTAATATCAAATAACCCCTTATGTGGTTCAAATTGTTTATATTGAGGATATGTATAATATCCCGGACCCCAATCATCTCCTACAGGATCTACCATCTCAAATAAAACCTTTGGCATTACATCAATCTCATCAGCCTGAACGGTAAAACTCAGAAAAAGTAGAATAGAGATAATCGATAGAAGAATACTAATATGCACATCTTTGAGTATTTTTTTCACCCTGGTTCCTCCCCTCTATCGGGTCTTAACCTAATCATTTCTTCATCCTTCAGGAAAATTCCTCTTTTTAGCTCCCAGGTCTGAAAAGAGATCATTGACTACGAGTAAAGACGCCTCGTTTATGCCAGCCTAACCAAATCAACAGACAGATGATAAACGAAACAAGATAAATAATAACTTTACGAACCGGATTGGGTTTTGAGACCGGCTCAACTACCGCCCGAACATGATTTGCAGGGTCATAGGAACCTAAAATTTTTTGCTGACTCCTCCCATCTGGTACTACCATATCAATTACATTGGGATTATAACCAGAGCCATCTCCACCTCCAAAATACCATTCACTAATCCCCTGTTCTACAATTCGATAATGATCTGGTCCAAACCCATCATGACCACCCACCAACAGATAGTAAGAACCATCCTGCAGATCATCCAGATTAGTCCATTCACTAATAGGTAAAATTATCTGAATCGTTTTTTGATCTTCAAGAACTTTCGCTTCTCCTTCTGAATAAAAATCTGGTTCTTGAGTCACAGAATCATCACAATCAAAAAGATAAATACCCCAACCTGTAACCTTTATCAGAGTATCCCAGGATGCCCGTGGACTAAATACAACCCGTGCCCCCGGATAAAAAGTATGGCGTTCTCCACCTGGACGATGATCAATATAGATCTCAATTAATTGGTGACTAAATCCATTTGACCCTTTCCAGGGGTTTGTTATTTGACCAAAGGTAATCTGCAAACAGATCTGATCTTCCCTTCCCAAAACCTTAAATCTTTCAATATCCAATAGTCCTTGATATGGAGCAAACTGGCTATTAGTAGGATACAGATAAGTTCCGGGTCCAAAATCATCACCCTGAGGATCTTTCATATCCAGGATGGTGGTCCAGACAACTTCTCCTTCGCTTCTCATCTGTTCCTGTTCTTCTATTTCATTAGAATTATCATTTACAGCTTCACCTGTTGCCTGAATAGATAGAGTCAAACCCCAGATTAGGACAAAGATCAGGAGAATAATCCAGAATCTGCGTTTCATCACCACTCACCTTCCAACCGAATTTTCTCCTTATTCGCGGGATTGTTACATCCAATCTAATAGTCCTTTCTGTTTACGTTTAATTTCTTCTTCCAATCTCTGAACGAATTGTCGTGCAGCATTGTAGCCCATAAACTGTAAACGATGATTCAATGCAGCAACTTCAATAATCGTAGGTAGATTTCTCCCAGGTCGTACCGGGATGATAACCTGTGGAATATCCAGACCTAATAATGAAGTAGTGTTAGTATCTAAACCTAATCGGTCATAATCATCACCTGGTCCACAGTTCCAATCCTGCAGCTTAACAGTCAGATGAATCTTCTGTTCTATTTTAACTGCTCCCGCGCCAAAGAGTGTCTTGACATCAATAATTCCAATACCCCGCAATTCCATATGATGTTGATTAAGTGGCAAAGCACAACCAACCAGGGTATTGGCTCCAATCTTTTTAATCATTACCAAATCATCTGCTACTAGCCTATGACATCGTTTCACCAATTCTAAAGCTGTTTCACTTTTGCCAATCCCACTCGTTCCTGTCAACAGCACTCCTATTCCATAGACTTCAACCAGGACACCATGAACTGTCTGCGATGGAGCCAACATTCGTTCAAGATAGCCAGTCATCTTACTCAAAAATTGAGTAGTAGCAATACTGGCCCGTAAGAGTGGAACTCCTGCTCTTTCAGCAAATTCAATCATTGGGTCAGGCGGGTTTAAGTTTCGGGTAATAATAACTCCCTTGAGGGGATAACTATAAAATTTTTCTAACCTTTCCCGACGGACACTGGCTGAAAGATTGTTCAAAAAATTGGTCTCTGTTCTTCCAAACAGTTGTAATCTTTCGGGAGTAAAGTGTTCCCAATAACCAGCCAGTTCAATTCCCGGCCGTTTAATGTCTATTACAGATAACTTCCGCTTTACTCCCTCTTGACCAGCCAAAATCTCCAATTTGAAATGCTCAAGTATATTTTCAATACTGATGCTCTGCAAATGGTTTCATCTCCTGCTGTGTTTAATTGTCTCATCTTCAAACATGACATCTATTTTAAAGCAACAGCTATAGCACCAAGAACTCCTACATCAGATCCCAACTTAGAAAAGGTAATCTCACATAACTTGCGTGGTGCCTCCAATGCCCGTTCTTCAACAGTCTGCAATATTCGATCAATAAATAGTTCCCCTGCCTTAGTTACACCACCACCCAGAACAATCTTTTCGGGATTAAAAATATTAATCATATTTGCAATACCAATTCCAATATAGTTAGCAACTTTATCGACAATTTCCAGGGCTACCCGATCACCTTCCTGAGCAGCTCTGGTGACAACAGAGCCATCTATATCCTCAATCTTCTCAACCATCTCTCCTATTAGAGTATCAACTCCCCGTTCCACTGCTTCACGTCCATAGCGTCCCAGAGCAGTACCTGAAGCCAGTGCTTCCAGACAACCACGATTTCCACATCCACAGACTGGCCCATCTGCCATAATAGTATGATGTCCGATCTCTCCAGCACTCTCACTAAATCCATGCAGTATCTGATTATTGATAATTACCCCACCACCAATACCAGTACTGATCGTCATATATATCATATTAGAACTACCTTTACCCGCACCAAAAGCATGTTCTGCAAGGGCAGCAGCATTGGCATCATTCTCTAACAAAACTGGTAATCCTAAAGCATCTGACATCATTTTAACGATTGGTACATTGTTCCATTTAAGATTAGGAGTAAAGAGAACAATTCCTTCTTTAATATTTAACGGTCCCGGAGAGCCTACTCCGATTCGGAGAACATCATCTTTTGAGACCTGTGCTTCATTCAAAACTTGCTCCACGGTGGTATTAATCCGTCTAACCACCTGCTCTGCCGGTTCATTAGCACCGGTTTCCACCCGTACTCTCTGTAGAATCTGCCCCTCTAGATCGGCCAGGGCGGTCAGAATCTTCGTACCACCTAAGTCCACACCAATTACATACTTCTTACCCATTAATGTACCTCCTCATAATAAATATATTACATTAGACAAAAAACATACCTTATTCTATTTTGTACGGCGAAGAAAGTTCTTCTTTTATGCCATATTTTACCAACAAGTTATGGGTTGCATTATTTGATAAAATAGCTAAAAACCCAATAAAACTTACTGCAAAAGCTATACCTGCCGTAACCACACCCAGAGCAGTCAACAGGAGAAAAACGGCAAAAATTCCTCCACTATATAATAGGTTGTCCAAAACTAACAGTAAAGATTTTTTGAATATAACGAACAACTTATCCTCTGTCTGAACCAGCAGACTCCAGAAATAAAATTGACTCATAATAAAGTAAATAATTAAATAAACCCAGATTCCACTCAAATAAAGAAGTATTGTATTACCAAAGTTCAAGAAAAAAAACAGATCTATCACAAGAATAATTAAAATCACTAAACTCAGCCAATAAGCAAACATTCCCCGAATAAATTTTTTCGCAAATCCCTGAAAATAATCTCTCAATTTAACTTCTTGATGACAGATCAGTCTATAGGTTACATTAAAAGCAGACAGAGTTAATGGTCCAACAAAAAGTATATTCATCACTATAGGAAAGGGTTGTCTTAAAAAAATCCCCGCAACTCCCACATACATCAAAGGACCAACAATAAAAAACCAGATCAGACTCACTGCACCTAAAAAGAATAGATCTTTATAAAAATCTTTAAAACTTTTTTTTACTACTTGCCATGATGACATAATTACACCTCCGATAAATTCTATCTTTTATTATATCATTCGGTTTTTTTAAAGTAAAGATATGCATGTCAATGAGTAAGACGGTTATCCCCGGAAGATAACCGTCTAATTTCATCATTATTTTAGGCTGCGATAATAGTCCAGATACTGTTCCACAATCGCTTCAGCGTTAAAACGATCTTCAACCATTTGACGCCCTCTCTCTGCAAATTCCTGATGAATCCCCGGGTTTTGCAGCAGATAGATACCTTTTTCTGCCATAGTCCGATAATCATCGGGTTCAGCTAAGAAACCATTCACTCCATCTTCCACAACCTCTGGCAGTCCACCAGTATTAGAAACCACAGTTGGTACTTTACAGGCCATTGCCTCGATACACACCAGACCAAAACTCTCTTTTACCGATGGAAGCAACAAAAGATCGGAGATTGACATTAAAGGTACAATATTATCATGTTTCCCCAGGAAAAGAACCTTATCCTCAATCTTTAACTCCTGAACCATATGCTTTGCCAGACATTCCTCGGGACCTCCACCAACCAGGAGCAGCCGGGAATTCACTTCCTGGCTAATCAGATAAAAAATCTTGATTACATTAGAGATATTCTTCACCGGTCGAAAATTAGAGATATGAATAATATTTTTAACCCGTTCTCCTCCATGATCCAGATTCACCTCTGGATTGAGTTGACGAGAATATTCCTGGACATCCACAAAATTATAGACTACTTCAATATTACTCTGGATATCAAAAGTCTCAATAGTCTCCTGCCGCAAAGCTTTGGAAACAGCAGTTACTCCATCTGTTCCCTCAATGCTATACTTGGTTAACTCTTGAAACGATGGGTCATTACCTACCAGAGTAATATCTGTACCATGTAAGGTTGTGACTAGCCGTAAACCGGGTTTTTTAACAATATCTCTGGCGATCATCGCACATATAGAATGGGGAATAGCATAATGAGCATGAATTACATCCAGATCCTCATATCTAATCAGTTCAGCAATTTTATTAGCCAGGGCCAGAGAATAGGGTGGATATTTAAACAGTGGGTAGTTGGGAGTATCCACCTCATGATAATATATATTTTCATAAAATTTATGCAAGCGAAATGGTAAACCATAACTGATAAAATGTACATTATGACCACGCTGGGCCAATTGTTTTCCCAGTTCAGTCGCCACAACCCCACTCCCTCCATGGGATGGATAACAGACAATTCCAATATTCATCACAACACCTCCATATAATTAGAGCAAATTTTTGACTTTCATTGGTAGTTTATATACTAGACCTTCTCCATAGCTCACCCCGACCATTCCACCAAAATATTCATCCCGGGCCAGCACTTTTCGCAAGAATACTGGTTGATTAATAAATGTTTTAAAATTATCTGAATCCCTAAACTGACTCTGATAAGCATTGATGGCATCTACCTTCTTTTGATACATCTCACTAATATCTACCACCAAATCAGGATCTCCATAGTGATGCTGGAAATAATAATACCATTTTGCAGGCCGATATGGCTGTAAATCAGAAATGGTACGATATTTCTTTAAGCCAGATTTAAACAGGCAAATGTCAATCAGCTTACTGGCAGCAGCATGGTCAGGATGGCGATCTTCCCAAAAGGGTAAAAGTACGATCTCAGGTTGATAATATCTAATAGCTGCTACTACCCGCTTTTGTTGTTCATCGGCTTCAGCTCTGAGTCCACCGTCAGGAAGATACAGATTTCTTCGCACTGTCAAACCAAGAATTTTGGCAGCTTTTTGCGACTCCTGCCGCCTTTCCTCACAGGTTCCATTGCTGGACATCTCACCAGCAGTCAGATCAACTACCACCACCTTATGCTGCAGGCTGTGCAAAGCCAGAATACCACCAATATTCAACTCTACATCATCCGGATGAGGGCCAAAAGCCAAAATATCAGCTTTAAACTGTCCGCTACTATCTTCTAACCAATCTGGATAACTTACCACACCCCTACCCCCTATGCAAAATAAATTTATCAATAACCTGGGTTACACCTTCCTCATCACATGAGCTGGTTACATAATTGGCTGCTTTCTGGAGATCAGGGTGAGCATTGGCAACAGCAACTCCCAATCCTGCCCATTTAACCATACTCAGATCATTTAACCCATCACCAATAGCAATCACCTGTTCAGCAGTATACCCAGATATTTTTGCCAGTTCAGCTAACGCATACCCCTTAGAGATACCTCGCTTAGTAATCTCAATAAAGTAAGGTTTAGATCCGGTAATAGTCAAAATATCACCAAATTTATCCTGTATATCTTTTCTCAATTGATCAATCTCAGTCAGATCATAATGGATAACCAACATTTTAGTCGGCCCCTGGCCCGCAAAACCTTCATTGAAAAACTCACCAATTGGCCCAACTTCCGTAGAATCTACTCTAGTTTTTTTCATGTAACGTAACACTTCGGGTGTTTTTGCCCTAACAAATAGTTGATCATCCAAATACACGTTCACCTGAGATCCTGCCCTTTCAATACAGTTGGCTACTTCCCTTGCCAAATCTACAGGAATGGGGTGGTGAACCATCGGTTTAGAATCGCTTAGACGTTTGACCATAGCTCCATTATAAACAATGACTGGATCAACTTCCAGATTCAATTCCTGTAGATAGGGAATAATCGCCCGAAACATCCGTCCTGTCGCAATAACTATCTGAACTCCTTTTTCCTTAGCCTGTCGAATCCGATCAACAGTATCTGGACTGATCTTCAAATCACTTCCTAAAAGTGTATCATCCATATCTAAAGCTATCATTCGATATCTCATACTCTCCAAACTCCTTCCTAACTGTTATAACCTATCTTATTATTTTAACACATTTCAGCATTTAGCAGCAACTTTTTTCACGTTTTCTTAACTCTCCTTCGAAATGGACTTCCCACACTAGCCTTTCGGACCAATCGGCCTATCGCCAACTCCGCAGTTTCAAATAGTTATCCTACAACCCGTAAAATTGCATAACAATGATGAAAAAGTCAGGAAGAAAATGAACACCACCATCCAATGGCCCGAAGACAGATTCAAAAACCCTCTATCCTCTAGCCCCAGACTATTAAGTGATTCATATTCTTCCCGACTTTACAGAGCAACATAGTTACACTAATCCACGACTCAAAGATTCGACGATATTTCACGTACTAACCCTTTCTTTTCAGCCTTTACCTCTCCAGCCAGTTCCAATGCTTTTCTGGAAAAGATAGGCCCGATTAATTCTGTAATCAATACAGAGGATAGCACAATATTTAATATCGCACTGCCTCCTTCTGGATAAACAGCCTGAGCCAGAATAGTCAAACCGACTGCAACTCCAGCCTGGGGCATTAGTGTCCAGCCCAGATATTTGGTAACCATCGGGTCTGCTTTACCCAGTTTTCCACCCAGATGTGCCCCAATAACCTTGCCAAGCATTCTCGTTACAAAATAAATTAGACCTGCTAACCCGACCTGAGCCAACATATGAATCTCCAGACAGGCACCGGCCAATGCAAAAAATGCCACGAATAAGGGTAGTTCAATACCTTCGATCTGATTAAAAATTTTCCGCCTTCTGGGAGAAGTATTGACAATATAACTCCCAACAACCATGTTAGCCAGAATGGCAGATAAATGAAACAATTCTGCAATCCCTGCTGTAAAAAAAACAATTCCAAGAGTAATCGGAAGAAGATTTTTAGGACTTTTGGTCCGCCGGGCTATAAACCCCAGGATGAATCCCATTAATAAACCAAAGCAAATTGACAAAACTATCTCCGTCACAGGTGCCATAATCATCTGAAAAATAGACTCATTCTGACCCCCTTTAACAATTACATCTGAGATAGAAGCCAACAGGCCAAAAACAATAACCCCGAGTGCATCATCCAATGCCACAACTGCTAAAAGACACTCGGTTACCGGGCCTCTGGCTTTAGCCTCTTTAATCACTGCCACTGTCGCTGCAGGTGCAGTAGCAGTAGCAATTCCACCTAAAAGCAAAGCCATAGGTAAAGGTAAACCGATGAGTACTAAACTCAGACTCACCAACAAAGCGGCACCTAAGAGCTGCAAAGTTCCAACCCACATAATAGTTTTACCCAATTTTCGCAGAGTTTTAAACTCCAATTCACCCCCAATAACCAATGCTATAACTCCCAGGGTTATTGTGTTCAGAGGATTTAATTCATTCAATGTTTCTATCGGTATAAATCTAAAAAGTGCAGGACCAACTACAAGTCCAGATAAAATATAACCAGTTACTGCAGGTAGTTTTAGTTTTTTAATCAGGACAGCCCCCAACAAACCTGCTAATAAGAGGATGCCCAATGCCAACACCAAACTGATTTCCACAAAATTCGCCTCCTATAAAATGCTACCAATGAGTTTATTATAGCTTTAATTTGTTAACCCTTGTACTATTCCCAAAGGTACTGTAAACATTACTGCAGAATGAGGCTGTTCTAAATCTCCAACTATTTGTTCTACTAAGTCTATCGCTTCTTCCAATTTTGCGGGGTCTTCAACAATAGAAAAAATCGTCTTGTTATGTTTCTTTCTCCCGTCCCCCAACCTACTAAGTTTTCCGAAAATAGATAAATCTTCATTGTATAAATGACCCGAGCCCATGCTATCTAAAACAGTAACACCTTTTATACCGATATCTATGAATGCTTCGAAAATGTCGTCAAGATCACGTTCTTTATCAATTACCATCACCAACAATTGCATACTCCTCACCTCCTAACTTCTTGTTATTTAAAATATTCTGCCTACTGTACATTTTTCCTTTAAATTACTTTAATTTTTTAACAGTATATGACGATAATTTCCTGCATATTCTACCAGAGTACTAACTTCAGTTTTAGATATGTAGACATGGTATTTCTAATAAACATACAGACCGGGACCACTCCATAGATGATAAAAATCTGACTCAGAGACACGAATCCAAGTCAGATTGTCTTATAAATGTATTATTCAGGTTGATAGCCAGCTTCACTAACAACCTCTTTCAACTTATCTACTCCGACAGTCGCAGAATCATAAGTAACAGTGACGTTTGCAGCCTGCAGATTCACTTCTGCATCAGTAACTCCATCTGCACCCTTCAACGCTTTTTCCACTGCCATCTTACAATGTTTGCAGCTCATGCCTTTAACTCCAAAGGTAACTTGACCTGCCATTACTTCCACCTCCTTTCTCTTTTACAATACCCCATTTTGATTAAATCATTTATCGACCTTTCAAAAGTCAACCCTCCCAACCTCTCTAGGTAGGAGTACAAATAACTAAATAATGTTTAATTCAATGGAGATACAAATCCCCTTCCAAAGCCGTTAAACCAAACATTAACAGTTTGCTGTTCAATTTTCGTATGAAGAGTAGAACCAGGATGATGGAATGATTATTCATAGATAATTCGTTTAATCTTTGGACGAAAACCACTATTTTGTCCTGCCCGGCGATCAAATAACCGAACAAAAACAAAGGTCAAGGCCATAAACACCAGACCCACTACTACAGCAAACCCTTCACCACTGGTCACTTTTAGTATAGAATTAATCCAGGAACCGATCCCAAAGCCCAGAATCAAAGTTAACAGAGGCAATAGATAGATAACAAAAACTGCGCTTAATAGCTTTTTAGTCTCCATCTCCAAAACAACCATATCCCCAACCCGTGCATTGATCGGATTAATCACATCATAACGAATATCTTTACCAGCACCGTGGGAACATTTACCACAGGCACTACACGCACTGTGTCCACGTAACTCTACTTCCGCAATATCTTTGTTAACAAGCCGGATCACCTGTGCCCTTTCCTCCATTTGCTATACCTCCCCGTTTATCTTATCAATAATTTCTCAACATCTATTAAGCCAATTGGGCAAAAGTAGAATGGTGTAAAATCTTACACCATCCTATTATATCAGCCCTTAGAGTTTTTTTCTATAGCTATTCAGTAATAAAGAACTGGTAACTACTGACACTGAAGAGAAAGCCATTGCCAATCCAGCCCATTCAGGAGGTAACAATTGTCCAGTCAGAGGATATAAAACACCTGCAGCTACAGGAATACCCAGAGTATTGTAGAATAAAGCCCAGAATAGGTTCAACTTGATCCTACCCAAAGTCTTCCGCCCAAGACGGATCGCCCTTTCTACATCTTGCAGATCATTTTTCACCAGAATTACATCTCCGGTCTCTTTTGCAACATCAGTCCCAGAACCAATAGCAATTCCAATATCTGCCTGGGCCAGTGCAGGTGCATCATTAATTCCATCACCTACCATACCAACCTTAAAACCCCTCTGTTGATAATCTTTAACCACATTAATCTTATCTTCAGGCAAAACTTCTGCCATAACTTCATCAATTCCAACTTCTCTTGCCACTACTTCGGCAACTTTTTGATTATCTCCTGTGATCATAAAAGTCTTTAATCCCAGTTCCTGCAGTGCTTTAATCGCTTCCTGCGAGCTCTCTTTGATCACATCTGCCAGACCAATAACGCCCTTAATCTGATTATCCAAAGCAATATACATCGTTGTTTTTCCATTACCAGCCAGATTGTTAAACTCTTTCTCCATCTCGCCAACATCCACCCCGGCAAACCGCAATAATTTGCTGTTCCCGATATATAATTTCTGATTCTGATACTCACAGATAATCCCATGACCACCTTTTTCTTCATAATTCTGCACATCTCCTGGCTGGAGACCCTGATTTTTAGCCTTTTCAACGACCGCTTGTGCCAGAGGATGGGTGGAAAGATTCTCACCACTGGCTGCAATCTGCAATAACTCATCCTTAGAAAGACCTTCTACAGAGATAATATCTGTTACCTCTGGACTCCCTTTAGTTATCGTTCCAGTTTTATCAAACCCAATAGCCTCCAAACCGGCGATATATTCCAAAACTGCCGCAGATTTAAAGAGAATCCCCCGATCCAAACCAATTCCACTACCCACCATAACTGCAGTCGGAGTAGCCAGTCCTAACGCACATGGGCAGGCAATAACCAGAACTGCAATCATCGCTGTAAAAGCAAAAACAAAAGGCATACCAACTACAAATTTCCACACAAGAAAACTAATCAAAGCAATAATCACTACCGTCGGTACAAAATAGTTGGATACAAGATCGGCAAAGCGCTGAATAGGTGGTTTGTCACCCTGGGCCTCCTCCACCATCTGAATGATTTGAGAAAGAACCGTATCTTTACCAATCCGGGTCACCTTAACTTTGATTACACCAGATTTGTTGATGGTAGCTCCCGTAACAGAATCATCTTTTTCTCTCTCGACAGGAACCGACTCTCCTGTAACCATGGATTCATCAATACTGGCATGACCCTCGATGATCACCCCATCAATCGGAATCTTCTCTCCGGGTTTAACCAACACAATATCTCCCACTTCTATATCAGAGGCTGCAACCAATTTCTCCTGACCATTCACAAGCAGTCTGGCTTTGTCTGCCTGGAGTTCAAGCAATTTTTTCAGGGCTTGACTGGCCCTACCTTTAGCTCTAGCTTCCAAAAACTTACCAAATCTGATGAATGTGATCAATTCCAGAACGGTCGCAAAAAAACTATGTCCCTCAAAGAAAATATTCGAAAAAGTTGTCAACACACTATACGCGTAAGCTGCTGTTAATCCCAACGCAACCAACACATCCATATTAGCTGACTTGTTTCGCAAAGAATGGTAAGCTCCACTGTAAAAAGTCCAACCAGAAGTGAATAATACCACCGAAGTAATTACCAATAACATATATTTTATTCCCTGGTTTAAGTTAACGTGTCCCCCAGGATAGAAATGTTCCAGATAAACAACAGGTATAGCCACCAGAGCAGAAAAGATCAACCAACTTAATTCCTGTTTCGCTATCGTAACACTATCATCATTTTCCTCTTCTTCTACAGGTGTATAACCGGCTTCTTTCACCAGATCAAAAATTTTTCTCTTTGTAATAACAGCAGGGTCAAATTCCACAGTTCCCTTCTCATTGGCAAAGTTAATCACTGCCTTTTGTACTCCCGCAGCTTGATTTAACTTTTTCTCAATAGTTCCGGCACAATTGACACAACTCATTCCCTGGATCTTAAACTGAATCTTCCCCTCATCGCCGGTTTCAGAGAATGCCCGATAGCCCAGATTGGCAACTTTATCAATAATCCCGTCTTCAGTCAGTTCCCCTACTGTCTCAACAGTTAATTTTTCTGAAGCAAAGTTAACTACTGCCTTACTAACACCATCTAGTTTAGCTATATTTTTCTCAATAGAAGCAGCACAGTTAGCACAGGTCATTCCCTGGATCTTAAAAATCCGTTTATGGGTCTCTCCTGCAGCCTCCTGTACATTAATTATCTCCATCTCCTGGTCATCAGTCTGTACTTCTACACTTGTCATCTGATCATCTGGAACCTCATAATCCAGACTTCTTATCTTTTCTATAATCTCATCCAGACTAATTATGGCTGGATCAAAAGCTACTCTGGCCAATTCTTTCTCCAAAGATACATCAACTTTATCAATACCTGACAGTGAAGCAATTCCTTCTTTAACCCGCCTGACACAGTGTTCACAGGTCATACCTTTGACAACTATTTTCTCTAAACGTAAAGCCTTTTCCATTAATAGTGACCTCCTCTCATCATAAGTATCTCCAATCAAATGATTTCAAATTAATCCAATATACCCCTTGGGGTATATCAATATAATAACACAATAATCTTCCAATTGCAAGTCATTCTCAAAATCAATTAAAAAAAACCCTCTGCCTGCAAAAAAGCATAGGGTTCTCATCTGACAACCGACTTATTTATGTCAAGATTACTTAGTGAACCTGAACACCACATCCAGCAATTCATCAAGAGCCTCTTGCCCACAATCATCACTAGACTTCATCGCCTTTCTTACACAACCATTTGCATGATTCTCCAGAATGTTAAAACCTACCTTATATAATGCTGCTCGTACTGCTGCAATCTGGGTAAGGACATCCACACAATACTGGTCTTCTTCAATCATTCTCTGTACTCCCCGAACCTGTCCTTCAATTCTTCGCAGTCTTTTTACCAGGTCATCCTTATATTCTGTATATCCTGCCATCCCTAATTCCTCCTTATTTATAATCCACATTTATTTTACCATATTCTCCAGGAAGAATTCAAATTATTCACTCCAGATAATTATCAACCCGGTTAACTAACCTGGAAAAGGATCAAATTAGTATTACAACAAGCTGTTTATCCTTAATTTAACGATCTTGAAAGAAATTGTACCTCCACCCATTATAGTTATTTATACTCCCACCGATAAGGACCTGGAACTTCCCATCTAAAATGTCGTTAAAAAAAACACCAAGTATCCCTGATACATGGTGTTTCTGATAAGTTGTCTTTAAAAAATATAGTCCAAGATTTAAGCACCTGGACTAATTGCTTCCACAGGACACACCTCTGCACAAGCACCACAATCAATACACTCATCTGGATTGATTTCGTACTTATCGCTGCCTTCGCTAATTGCACTAACTGGGCATTCGGATTCACAGGCTCCACACATAATACATTCATTAGATATTACATATGCCATAAAGGTCACCTCCTTAATTATCTGCTAATATTCTTAGCCTTACCCTAAAATAATATACACATCATATTTTTGTTTCAGTTATCTAGGCTACATTTTTAAAACTAATTCTCTATTATTGTTGTAATCACTAAATTGAAGATACTTATTAAGACAGCTCCCCAGAAAGCAGCCCCAAATCCAGCTATAGCAAAACCTGGCATCAACCAGGCAGTTAAGCCTAACATCAGAGCATTGACCACAAAGGTAAATACACCCAGGGTTAAAATAGTAAAAGGTAATGAGACAATCATCAAAAAAGGTCGAATAAAATAATTAACTCCTCCCAATAACAGAGCTGCAATTATAGCATCCACGATCCCGCCGATGATCATTCCTCCCAGAATTCCAGCAGTTAGATAAATAGAACAGGTATTGGCAAACCATCTAAGGATAAATCTCTTTCTTTTCCTTCTAACATGTATTTCAGTTCTGCTCATTATTATCACTCCCCAGTTATAATTTGATAAAATTCTCTCAACTACTACGTTCCTATCTAAAAATAAATACCACTATAAGGGCATCTATAGTGGTATCACTTACCCCGACCATCAGTTTGAAGTAAGTATTACAATTGAATAAACTATCCTAAAACCGCTAATATTGCACCTACTTCTTCGAGAGTAATCTTACTTTCACCATACATCTATAAAATCTCTTCCTTTCATCCACAAAAGTTTCTCTTTACGAGCTTAATAGAGTCGAATACTGACATGAGTATCCTCATCCTTTACTTCTACTAAAGTAAACTGCCCAAAATATTGTAACTGATGAACTAGTTCGATGATGGCTTCCAGGATGACCTCACCTTTTACCTTAATAGACCAAAACTCATGATATTCGTCAAAATTGAAACGGAAGTGTTTCTGAAGCTTTGGTAAGATTTTAAAGCCGTATCTTCCTAACCTACAAATAGAAATAATTATATCTTCTACTAATGGTAAAGGTATGGGAATGATAATTGGGAATCGTAAATCATCTGTTTTAACCTTAATTACCATCAGAAAAGCACGATTTTTGAGTTTTTCTACAACGCCCAACACTATTCTATAAATACCTCTACCCGATCTTCTCCATCTTCAACTTCCACAATCTTACCGGCAGGAGCACCATATTGAATCTCTCTAATAATCTCATCCAGATCAATTTCTTTCTCTTCCATCTTCATTTTTGCATCATTGGGGATAAACTTCATTGCCAATTTAGCCAGAGATAAAGGAATGTTAACATTAACCTTTTCCTGACCAAATTCAGTTACTTTTATCCGTAAAAATTTTGCCTCCTTACGTGCTATACTTTTCGATTCTTTCTCGCTACCTAAAGTAGCTAACAGTTCATCGGCCTCATCAGCACTAATCTTACCATCAGCCAACATTTGTAAAATACGCTTTCTTTCCTCACTCATTGTAATAAGCCTCCTCATAATATAATTTTTAAAGATCTTTTAATAATTTGACTGCTTCTTTTGAAGATAATTCACCTGAATTCAACATATCCAAAATCTCTTTTCTCTTCTGAGCTTTATCATCATCTGGAGCTGCTCCTACATCATAACCTAAAGCTTTAATAGCATGATCAAGTCTACTCCTTACAGTAGGGTAGGAGATACTCAGTTCTCTCTCCACTTCTTTGATATTACCTCTACACTTAATAAATACTTCGATAAATTCTTTCTGTTCAGAATCCAATTTACAAAATTTACATATCTCAAAATTACCCTGAATACTGGTTCCACAGAATTGACAGTCCATTCTGGTTACTTCCAGCTCTTGATTACAAACTGGGCACTTACCAATAATCTCGTGTGCCATACTCTTAAACCTCCTTTGTTCCATCCTTTTATTGAATATTTTGATTAATACTTCAAAGTATTTAACTTCTTGATTAATATTATTAATTTCTTCTGTCTTAATTATACACAGTAGATCAGGTATTTGTCAAGAGAATTTTATTATAAAAATTAATTAAAAAATTGATTTTATTAATTTATTAATTAAAAAGTTTAATTCAAATATCCAATTCAGAAAAATATTTTCCCACAGTGAGTGATGTCAAGATAGAACAACGAATGACAAACGAAAGGGAAAGACCAATTTTTTTACAGCTTTTCTGCACTAACTAATCATCCACGGAAAGATTTCCTGTACCACCCCATCCGTAAAATGCAAAAAAAATGACCATGTACTCACGCACATAGTCTAGTATTTAGGAATAACCAGTTTCTCTCGACGGGCTGCTCTTTCCTGTAAAAATTTTTCAACCTTCTCCTGCGAAGTATTCAAAATCAACTCATCTGGAAAGTTAACATCCTCAATCAACCTCATAGTTAACTCAAAATTGCCCACATCGGCAGAAAAATGAGCATCACTCCCCAAAACTAAGATTAACTCCTGTCTTTTGGCTTCCTCAACAATCTTTTTACAGTAGTCATAACTATTCTTTCGACCAGGGCGATTATTCGCAAAAGAACTATTATTAATCTCTAAAAAGGTATTGTTCTCCCTGGCAGCACGCACAACAGCGGGAATATCGATCTGATAGTTCTCATTATCTGGATGGACGATAATATCGATCAGGGGATTACAAATAGCATTAATCATTGCTTCAGTATGTTCTTCCAAAGTTGTTCCCTCATAACCTGTAGCTGGGTGAAGTCCTGCCAGTACAATATCCATATCATAGATAATCTCTGCAGGTAAATCTACAACACCCAGTGTATCCTGAATGTTCAACTCTACACCACGTAATACTTTAACCCCATACATCTCCAAAGAAACCACACGCATATTACCAAAATAATAGGGATGGGGGCCGCCAGGTACCATTGGCCCATGGTCAGTGATAGCCACATACTTCAAAGATCTCTCAGCGGCTGCCTGTACATTCTCCTGAATAGTACTAAACGCATGACCAGATGCCACAGTATGGGTATGAAAGTCTGCAATAAATCGCATCAACATCACCTCAATTACTGTACATTCTTAATTCAGATTAATCAATTTTTTGTTAGTATACCGAATTGCATTAAAAAATTGCGGGTTTCTTAATGTTTTTCCGATATTACAGAATTTGTTTTCACATCGAAAGTTGATCCCAGATATCTTTGATTAAATGCTGAGATTGTTGAATATGTTTAACTTTAAATTGTTCTAGAATAATTGTTTCCTGATAATTATATTGTCTCAAAAGATGAAATAACCCTGGCAAATCGAGAAGAGAATTTGACTCACCCAGTTGTTGATGATCTTTACCATTAACAACATCGTGAAGATGAATAACCTTGATCCGTTCCTTATATCTGTGGTAAAAGAGGTATACATCTGCTCTATGTAATAACAGATGTCCGACATCCATACAGACACTATACTCATATTTTTTGATATATTCGTCTAGAAATTCAAACTCACTGTACAGATTTTCCACAGCAATCAACCGGGGCTCAATCATATCTTTCAATCTAGAAAGGGTATCTTCAACAGCATTCAGTCTGTGTTCATGAAGTTGAACCTCAAAAGGACGCCCCAAAGGTGTTCCTCCAGTTTTAAACATGGGAGTAACATGAAGTATATAAGCCAGGGGTTGAATCTCACCCACTGCTGCAAAGATCTCTTCAAGAGTTTTTAAAGAAGCATCCCGGATAAATGGATTCACATCAGTCATTCGTAAGCTTAACGGTAAATGAATGGTATAATCAAGTTCATATTTCTCCTTATACTCTACCAGTTTGCTAATAAAATTCCGATCTACTGGAAGAGTTTGAGGGAACTCCAATGTCACTTCAATTGATTTCAGACCTAAGCGAACATTCAAATCTATGTTAGCAAAGACATCCTGCATTGGATTGGTCAATGAAGTGGCACCCAAACGAAAAGGATATTGCTCCATCATCTATCACCCTCTCTGTATGCTATCAAATCCATAACTATTCTCTTCATCCAACTATCTCACTTAATCTCGTCAAGAATAATCGGCCTTCCGGGAAGCTTTTTTACTCTCCCCAGGTAGTGCCATTATAAGAGTTGTTAGATGTCAGACATTTCCGGAGGAATAACAGGGTCTACTAAATTGTAGACCCTGTGCAATTCTTTATTATTATTCTAGAATCCCAAAATTTTGTTAGCTTCTGCAGCTGCAGCATCGAGAGCATCTTGAATAGACATCTCATTTAGCAGAGCTTGCTGTACATAGTCACCAATGATATCACGGATTGTACTCCATCCGTCTGGCTTAGGATCAAATGTACCATAATCAAATTGAGCTGGGCCAGCAGCGTTTTTAGAATCAGCAGCTACGAATTCTTCCCATTCTGGAGTCTCCAGAGCGGAATAACGTATTGGTAGATAACCAGATTGAATAGCCCACCAGGCAGTATTTTCAGTATTAACCATAAACTTCAGGAATTCCATAGCAGCAGATTTCACTTCATCAGAATGATCAGTGAAAACAGCCAGGTTAGTACCCATAAATGGAGCAGCAGCCTGAACTCCAGCTACCAGAGGAGCAGCTGTCCATGCAAATTTGCCACCTACAGCCTGAGCAGCATATGGCATACCAGCAGAAGAATCTTGATACATAGCCAGTTTGCCTTCTCCCAGTGGCTCATTTAAATAACCCTGATAGATCATTGCAACTTTATGCTTATAAACCATATCATGCAGGAATTGCAGTGCATCAACACCAGCCTGGCTGTTAAAGATGGCTTTACCATTCTCATCTAAGAAGTCACCGCCAGCTTGACGCAGGAAGATGTTAAATGTATCTACAGTTGGACGAATACCAAAACCATAGATATCGATAACGCCATCACCATCAACATCTTTGGTTGCTACTTTAGATTGTTCAACAAGCTCATCCCAGGTGGTAGGAACTTTGTCAACCAGATCTAAGTTAACGTACAGCAAGTTGGTACTCTTGTTAAATGGCATAGTATACATGGTGTCATCCCAGGAGTTTGATAATTGGAAAGACCAGATGATGTCATCAATCTCCTCTTGAGTGAAGACACTGCCAATGTACCATTGAACAGCTTCAATCTTGTCATTTTCAACGAATTTAGTAGTCCAATCTTCATACATTTGAGCAACTACAGGTGGCTCGCCAGAAGCAACTGCACCTAAAAGCTTCTTACTCAGATCACCATAGCTACCTTGATAGATACCTACAACTTCAATCTCATCTTGAGAAGCATTGAAATCATCAATCAGTTTCTGCAAGAATCCACCATGGCCACTGGACATAGCATGCCAAAAAGTTACGGTAATTTTCTCAGCTGCAAATGCAGGCATAGCCATGCTAACAACCATAACCACGAGCAGTGCCATTAATAAAAACTTTTTCATGTGTAAAATCCTCCTTTAGTTTTGTATTGATTTTAATTATTAAAAGGCTAGACCTCTAGCAAATGTCCAGACCTCCTATTCCCCCATAAGTCCAGACATGGTTTATAGAAGCTTAACCCTTCAACCCACTTCGGCTAATCCCCTGAATAAACTGCTTCTGTAAAAAGAAGAAAAGTATCAGAAGAGGCAGCAGAGCAAAGGTCGATGCCGCCATCAACAGATGGTAATCTGTACCCACATCGGTAGAGAAGAACGAAAGCCCTACAGGTACAGTCCGCATCCCTGGGGAATTGGTGACAATGAGTACCCAGAGAAATGAATTCCAACTGCCGACAAATTTGAACAAAGCCGCTGTCACTAAAACTGGCTTGGACAGAGGAATAACAATCTGCCACAAAAATCTGAAACGGCTACATCCATCGATTTTGGCAGCATCATGTAATTCATTGGGAATTGTCATGAAAAACTGCCGCATCAAAAAGATTCCAAACACACTGACCATCCAGGGGACGATCAATGCCTTGTATGAATCAATCCATTTTAATTGGATAATCGTCATAAAGTTAGGAATCAACATTACTTCTCCCGGAATCATCATCGTTCCCAAAAAGACCATAAAGATTACCTTTTTACCAAAGAACTCCATCTTGGCAAAGGCATAAGCCGCCAGAGCAGATGTGATTAACTCCAGAATGGTACAGGTAATAGCAACATAACAACTATTAAAGAAATATTTAGCAAAAGGCGCCATATTCCACGCTTCTGAGTAGTTCTCCCACATAAACACACTGGGAATCCACCGTGGTGGCATCGAAGCCACCTCACTGGGCATCTTTAACGAAGTGGAGATCATCCAAAAGAAAGGCATTAAAACCAATAAGGCACCCAGGGTCAAGACAACGTATAAAACAGCTCGAGAAAATCTCTCTTTAAACTTATAAGTTAAAGTAGAATTCACTTCTAATTGTGACTCTCTATTTGCAAGCGTCTCTTTCATTTTTATCACCCACCTTATTAGCTATAATGTACTCTATTTTTGGACAACCGCATCTGAACCAGGGTGAAAGCGAAGATTATGAAGAACAATACATAAGCTCCCGCAGATGCATAACCCATTCTAAAGTCGCCAAATGCTTTTTTATAAACATAGAATACCATGGTCAACCCACTATTCACCAGACCAGTACCACCATTATACAGAACAAAGACCTGAGTAAAGATCTTAAAAGCACCGATAATAGAAATAATTGAGATAAAGAAAGTAGTAGGTGAGATTAATGGCAGTGTAATATGACGGAACTTCTGCCATTTAGATGCACCATCAACCTCTGCGGCCTCATATAATTCTTTCGGAACATTCTGAAGGCCAGCCAGAAAGATAACAATATTGTAACCCATCATCTTCCAAACACTAAGTAAGATCAGGTTGGGAATGGTTAAGTCAGGATTGTTCAACCAGTTAATCGGTGCAAAATGTAGCCATTGGTCAACAGCTCCAAGGGTAAATATATGGGCAAACCAGTTAACCAGATGAGTTAACTTCAATAGGAAATAGTTCAAAAGACCATAATTATTATAGTTGAAGATCCATTTCCAGACCATTGTTGCTGCAACCGGTGAAGTAATCCATGGAATAAAGAAAGCCATCCGATACCAGGAACGAGCCTTGATATTTGAATTTAGTAATATTGCAATAAATAATGAAAGGGAGATAGTAATTGGGACGGAAACAAAAACAAAATAACTGGTATTTATGATCGCCTTGATGAATAATCGATCTCCAAAGAGTTCTTTAAAATTATCTAAACCGATATAAGTTCTGGCACCAATCAAATCCCAATCATAAAAACTCATCGTAAAAGACTTAATCACTGGGTAAAAGACAAATAAACCCAGAACTGCAAAAACCGGTAACATATATAGGTAAGCCCAGAACGTCTCAGTCCAATACTGCTTTACCTTATACTTTGCTGGAATATAGGGTAAAAAGATGATTATCATGATCGTCATAGCAATCAATGTATAGATAAGCAGCTTAAGTTGAAATGTCAGATTTAAAGCATCAATAGCCTTAACTTCAGTAATAATCCCCCATTCTATTCCCATAAAACTAATCGGGGCATAGGCAGTCAAAGTAGTCGTACCTTGATAACTACTCTGTTTAACAATCCCTGTCTTTTGAGCCAATATTTGCTCTGCTGCCTGAGTATCAACTGTCTGAACCAGAACTGTATCTTCCTTTACTAGCCTGGAATTGGTTCTCATCAACATATCAGAACCTATTAGATAAGTATCTTCTGAGTCCCCAAATTTGACAGGTCTAGTAAAAGTTCTACTGAGATTCCCATCTAGCCATTCAAATACCAGGAAACCAACTGTCTTTCCATCTTGCTCAAGGGGTTTTGCCAAAAACATACTCAATTTATCAGTTGGTTTAAAAATAGCCAGATCAGAAAGTGCAATCTCACCGATTTCGGCCTTCTCAATCACCTGACCCAGACCAGTATTCCTATATTCTCCAGAGAGCATATTCGTTCCAAAAATTCCCTCATCTCTGGTACTATATAGCACAGTACCATCATTATGGACAAGAATTATGCTTTGCAATCGCCGCCGGCCTGCATAATTTTTAAAGGTAGATTCAAAACTTCTAATCTGAGAAGTATATTTAGTTGAATCTGTTATCTCATTGGATTGATAGAGTTGAGTCAACACCTCCATCATACCCAATACTTTGTCTTCAGTAGAAAAATCTGTTATGTATTCAACCTGATTAGTGAAAAACTCTTCAATAAGAACCTTATTTGTATCACGAATCTCTGCTAAGTGTGAAAATACAGTAGATTGTTTAGAGTTTTCCAGGACGGCTACTGTCCCGAGAAGGATAATACTGATGACAATTAAGTAAATAGTCAATCTCATCCTCAAACTTAATTTTTTTAACATACTTAGCCCTCCAACTTTCTAATAAATTGTGTTCTACTGTAGGCACATAAATAACCATCCAGAACAACTATGCACTATTAACTTAAAACCTGTTATATCTATAATCATTAAGCAACCCGCAACTATATTAATTCACCATGAAAACAAATTTTCCTCTTTCTTTTTTTTGGCGATATTAAAAATAACTTTCTCTTAACATTCTCTATTCTTCAATCAATTGCCAACACATTATCCAGTACAAAGCCCCTCTCTTTATCAGCAGGGGCTCGATAAAATATTAGTTATCTAAAAACTCAGCAAGCAGAAAACTTCTGATTCCCTCTGCTGTCTTCTCACTAATACCTTCTACTTCACAAAGTTCCTCAATGGTTGCAGAGCGTATCTTTTCTAGTGAACCAAAATATTGAAGTAATGCCTGGCGCCGCTTGGGACCAACTCCCGGAATCTCATCGATCAAAGTATGAGTCATTCGCTTAGTTCGTAGACGACGATGAAAACTTATTGCAAAACGATGTGCTTCATCTCGAACTCTCTGAATTAAATAGAGCGCTTCAGAATGGCGGGGTAAAAGAATAGGTTCCGATTGTCCCGGTAAGAATACCTCTTCTTCACGCTTGGCCAGACCGATAATCTGTTGGTCTTCAATCTCCAATTCTTGAAGAATTGCGATGGCTGCATTTAATTGACCTTTACCACCATCAATTAAAATCAGATCAGGCAGTTTCTTATTTTCTTCTTTAAGCCTCCGATACCGTCTTCCGACAACTTCATTCATGCTGGCAAAATCATCAGGACTCCCTTCAGCAATTCTAATCTTAAAGCGGCGGTAATCATCCTTTTTAGGTTGACCATTTTCAAAGACTACTAATGAAGCCACTGTATCTATACCCTGAATGTGAGAGATGTCAAAACCCTCTATCCTGATCGGAGGTTTGTCTAATTCCAGATAGGTCTGAAGCTCTTTCACTCCTTTTAAAGGACGATCAGAGGCATAGGTCTCTCTAATCCTCTCTTTCTTCAAATTTTCCTGGGCATTTTTCCGGGCCAGCTCAATGAACTGTTTTTTTAAACCTCTCTGAGGAACTATCAGGACTACCTTCCTGCCGGCCACCTCTCTTAACCAGTCGCCAATGGTTTCAGGTTCATCCAATTCTTCTTCTAGCAAAATTTCTCTGGGCAAAATCTGCTGATCCAGATAGTATTGTTTAATAAAGGCAGAGATAATCTCACCTGGCTGTTCGTCTGCCACACCCTGCATCATAAAATACTCCTGTCCCATCAATCTACCCTGTCTGATAATCATCACTTGCAGACAGGCTTTGTCATCTTCTACTGCTATGGCTACCACATCACGATCAACCATGTCTTCGGTAACCACCTTCTGACTTTGAATTATCTTTTCCACAGCCTTTACTGAATCACGATAATAAGCAGCTTTTTCAAAGTCTAATTCTTCCGCAGAATGGTTCATCCTATCCTTTAACTCTCTAATCAACTGATCTGCCTTTCCTTCTAAAAACAGGATCACTTCTTTCACCATCTGCTGATAATCTTTTTTAGTGACAGCACCAATACAAGGTCCTGGACATTTTTTGATATGATAATTCAAACAGGGTCGATCGTCAAATTCCCCGTCTATAATGTTCTTTTTACACATACGGATAGGAAAGAGTTTTTTCAAAATATTTAAGGTCTTGTAAACTGCATCCACATCAACAAAGGGGCCAAAATATCTGGCGCCATCTTTTTTGACAATCCTGGTCTTAAATATCCGTGGAAATTCCTCATTAACAGTTACCTTAATATACGGATAAGTCTTATCATCCTTCAACCTAATATTGTAAATAGGATCATGTCTCTTAATCAGATTTGATTCCAAAATTAACGCTTCAACCTCTGAATCAGTGACAATATAATCGAAATCGTAGATATGCTGTTTTAAAATCTCCGTCTTATAGTTGTTCTGCCGAGCTTCCTGAAAGTAAGATCTCACCCTGTTCCGCAGTACTTTGGCCTTTCCGACATAGATAATCTCGCCATATTTATCTTTCATCAGATAGACCCCTGGTTGTCTGGGCAAAATTTTTAGTTTTTCTGTCAGATTCATCATAAAAACTCCCTCAATTTAGTAAGAATAATTACTAGTTGCTTTTATTATAATACAGAGTTAAAGTATTCGCAAGAAGATTACATATTTCCAGACTTCTTTCAATAATAATTCCAGCCAAAAAAGCCACATCGGAACTCCCCTGACTTGTTGAGGGAATCCCAACGCGGCTCTTTTACTCACTCCACCTGAGTGAGAATTACTCCTTCCATCTGACCAATATCAATCGTCAAAACTCCGGCTTCTGTCTTAAATTCCTGCCCGCTGATTAATTCTGCTACAGGAGATTCTGGAGCAAAACCATATTCAGTCAGTTCAATAATCATCTTCTGATCATCAATACTATTATTTAGTACTACGACTACCTGCTCAGTCTCGGTAAATCGCTTATAAGCAAAAATTTTTGTAGCTTCATCTTTATATATAGTCTGATATTCTCCCCGACGCAGAACAGAACTCTCGCGATAAACTTTAATTAGTTTCCGATAATATTGTAATAGATCCTGATCCCAATCCTTTTCATCCCAGGGCATGCACCGTCGACAATCAGGGTCTTGATCGCCTTCAAGACCAATCTCATCTCCGTAATAGACGAAAGGTATTCCCAGATAGGTCATCTGAAACATGATAGCCAGACGAAAAGCAGCCTTATTTCCGGCAAAACAAGTTAACATTCGATCAGTATCATGACTATCCAGAAGGTTCCAGGCAGCCTGCACAGCCTGCTGACGATAAGTAACTCTATTCCAGGTCAACCTCTCATCAAAGGCATCTACACTCAAAGTACGTTTACCAAAAAAATAAATCACGGCTTCCCTGAAAGGATAGTTCATCACGGCATCAAACTGATCTCCCTGAAGATAGGTACCAGAATGATGCCAGGTTTCCCCGATAATATATAGATCATCTTTTATCGCCCGTACCCGTTGACGAAATTCTCGCCAAAAAGTCTGAGGGATCTCATTAGCTACATCCAGACGCCAGCCATCAATATCGTATTCCCGAACCCAATATTCTGCCACCTGCAGTAGATATTCTCGAACTTCAGAATTAGATAGGTTCAGTTTGGGTAACCTCCAGGCAACCTCAGCAAAAGCTTCATAAGTGATCGGTTCACTGGTCACCGGAAAGTCATGAATATAAAACCAATCCACATATGAAGATTCTGTCCCCCGTGCTAAAACATCCTGAAATTGTGGGAAATCATATCCACAGTGATTAAAGACAGCATCCAGCACAACCCGAATACCTCTGGCGTGACATTCCTGAACCAAGTTTCGAAACAATTCATTATTCCCAAAATGTGGATCAATCAGAAAATAATCAGTTGTGTCATATTTATGGCTGGTAGCAGCGTGGAAAATGGGTGTCAGATATATCGTGTTAACCCCCAAATCCTCTATATAGGGCAACTTTTCGATAATTCCAGCCAGATCACCACCATAAAAATCCATCTGATCTTGAGGAAGTTCACCCCAGGATTTTACCTTCTCAGGATCATTGGCCAGATTCCCATTACAGAACCTTTCCGGGAAAATTTCATAAACAACAGCATCCTGTACCCAATCAGGCACAGCAAAATAGTCATCCGGAGCAATATATGGATATTGAAAATAACCTGAATAGTATCCAGAAGGTTGACTACTGTGAAAACCAAACTCATTATACCAGATTCTCTCTTTTCCATCATCTAACAAAAAAAGATACCTGAATTTGCGGGTTGTAACCTGAATCTGAATTCGATAATAGTCAAAAAGTTGATCACTGGCGTACTTCTCCATTGAAGTATGTTGTAACACTTCAGGCCAGGTATAACGGTCTCCATAAAACACATACACCTTAGTCATCCCATCTTTTGCAGTTCGTAATTGAATCAACAGAGTATCTTCTGATACTGGGTAAGCATACGCTCCTCCAGATTCATGCAAAATCGCTTCACGCAACATCACAGTACACCTCCTTAATCGTTATCCTTTGGTAGCACCTCTGGTTAAACCAGAGATAAAGTATTTCTGTAACGACATATACACAATTACGATAGGAATTGCCATTAATAGTGCTCCAGCAGTAAAAGTGGTCCAGTTCTTACCAAATTGATTATTAACTAACGAAAAGAGTCCAATCGTCAAGGTATACTTCTTATAAGATGTTAATAGAATTCTGGCCAAAATAAAATCACCAAATGGTATTACAAAGTGGAAAATGGTGATCACGGCAATAATCGGTTTAGCCAAAGGTATCATAATCTTCCAGAAGATTGTCATTCTACTGGCACCATCAATTAATGCTGCTTCTTCCAAAGATTTTGGAATAGTGTCAAAATAACCTTTCATAATCCAGGCGTTAAAGGGAATATTCGTTCCGGCATAGACTAAAACCAATCCCATATGAGAATCCAATAACCCGACCATATTTAACAGAACGTACAGAGCCACAATATTCATAAAAGAAGGAAACATTTGAATAACCAGCATAGCCATCATTCCATATTTGCGACCTGCAAACCTAAACCTGGAATAGGCATATGCAGTAGTTGAACACAGGATTACTCCTAATAAAGCAGTCAAACTGGCCACTTTCAAGGTATTCAGATACCACAGATGAAATGGATAATCTGAATTGGTTACCAACTCCCGATAATGTTCTAATGTCGGTTTTTTGGGAAACATTGTTGAACTGTACAAACTATCACCTGAATTGAAAGATGCTCCGATCATCCAGAGGATTGGATAAGCCACAATCGCAACCATAACCAACAAAAATAGATAAGAAAAGGTTAAGCGTAAATATTTCAAAGTCTTTTGGTTTATCATTGTAACATATCCTCCTCCTGGAAGGAACGGGTCCTTCTAAAGTTATAGATACTAAATCCGGCAACTATTATGAAGATAATTAACGACAAAGCTGCCGCATAGTTATACTTAAGTTTGTCTAATGTCAGTTTAAATACCCAGGAGATCAAAATATCTGTTCCACCTGCATCCCGCAAACCTATAATCGGAGGTTTACCTTGATTGAATAGATAGATAACGTTAAAATTGTTAAAGTTATATGACATCTGCATAATGATCAATGGGGCAGTTGAATACAAAACCAGCGGTAAAGTGATCTTAAAAAACTTCTGAAATGGAGATGCTCCATCAACCATAGCTGCTTCATAAATATCCTGGGGAATACTCTGCAAAATGCCTGTACATAGAGCCATCTGGAATGGAAATCCAACCCATAGGTTAACTAAGAGCACTGCTATTTTGGCCCAGGTGGGATCTTCCAACCATCTGACAGGACCTAAGTGGAAAAACGCCAATAAGTCATTGATTGGACCAAAATTAGTATTGAATAGACCTGTAAAGATCAGTATCGAGACCAGAGCCGGTACAGCCCAGGGCAAGATAAGAATCGTCCGAAAAATTTTTGAGCCTTTGATATCTTTCTGATTTAAGATTAATGCCACAAATAATCCTAGACCAAAAGTACTCACAGTTGAAAGAACTGTCCAGACAACAGTCCAGGAAAAGACATAAGTTAAGGTTCTCTTCCAACCACCAAAAGACCAGATCATTTTAAAATTATTAAACCCCACCCACTCAATAAATTTTGCTGGGGGTGAGTGATATAAGTCATAATTAGTGAAAGCAATCAAAGTAGTGAAGAGTAATGGTATCAATGTTACCAGTATCAGAAAAATCATACCGGGTGATAGATAGGCTAGAGCATAACCCTGGTCTACAACATTTTTTATCGTCTGCTTAATACCAGGTACCCGATAACCTTGATCACGTAATTTTCCATTCTTATAAGCATCAATAATATTAAGAATATAAATCCCTAAAACAATTAAAAATAAAACAACTCCCACAAGGCTTTCAATCATTATCACCAATGAGTGATCTTTACCTGGAGTCTCCCCCATCGTCGTCAAACCCCAATATGAATATTTCCAAAAATCTAGCCCACTAATTATCGCAAAAATATATATAATGATATAAACTATCCCTTTGACAAATTGACCATTAAAAATTTGACCAAACCCCATGCAGATTGCTGATAAAATAGCTGCTATATATCTTTTAGTCCCTGTCACAGTAATATTTTTTGACACAGCATTGGTTTGTGGGGTCATTACTTCACACCTCTCTTTCCCATATGCAAACCTGACCTCTTTCAATATCTTCACCTAGTAAAGGTGCATTTGTTAATTCCTTAAATTTAACGACTTCAAAAGGGATTTATACCTCCACAGAAGTAAACACTATTGATTTATTTTTTACTCTCACCTATAGGTCGGGAGATTTCCCTTCTGAAATGTCGCTAAAGTTGCATTCACACACTTAGCTAAGTGTGTGAATGCCGTCAGGATCTTGTAAACGGAAATTAGTTTTTCATCTCCCAGATGTTCTCTAAGATTTGTTCGACAGCCAATTCCATTGCCAATTCTGGGTCTGCTTCCCCATTTAACATAATAGTGATAGCATTAGCCATTGGGTCCCACACTTGACCCATCTCTGGGACGTTTGGCATTGGTACACCGCGGCTAGCCTGAGTAGCAAATGCCAGGAAGTCTTTATTTTCCTGGAATTCAGGCATAGCAATAACCTCTTCATTAGTTGGAATAATTGCATTCATTTGATAGTGCTTATAAGCCATCTCTTTAGTGGTTAACCATTTGATAAACTGCAGAGCTGCATCTTTGTTCTCACTAAATGCACTAATGTAGTAACCTTTAACACCAATAAAAGTAGTTGGATATTGACCATTGGACAGTTTTGGCAGTGGAGCGATACCATAGTTCACGCCAGCTTTTTTGTACTCAGCAAATGCCCAGGGGCCGTTAATAATTGCGGCAACTTTCTGTTCTTTAAACAGACCATCACTCACACCATAATCAGTACCTTCCGGAATAATTCCTTCTGTCCGGAATCTAACCAATAATTCAGCACCCTGAACACCACCTACAGTAGCAAAACCGATATCTTCAGTATCCAGACCACTATCAGTCTGTTTAAATACATAGCCACCATACCCACCAAGAAAACCATAGCTAAAGTAAAAGTCGGAGATAGGGTATAAGAAGCCGTAATTATCGTCATCAGTTAATTCTTTGGCGATGGTAAATAGAGAATCCATGGTATTGGGAACAGCTGGTAAAAGATCTTTATTATAGATCAGAGCAGTTGTTTCCAGAGAGTATGGCAAACCATATACTTTGCCTTCATAACTCATAGCATCCACTGTGGAATCAATGAATAGAGCCAAATCTTTTTCGGTTACAGGAAGAGGAGCTAATAAACCTTCCAGAACGGATTGGCCAATCCGGTCATGTGGCCAGACTACAATGTCAGCACCTTTGCCGGCAGGTCCATCCAGAGCTAGTTTACTGGCCTGGCTTAATTGATCAACAGGAACAACTTCGATCTCGATTCCGGTTTCAGCAGTAAACTGATCTTTCACAGTATTGACAAAATCCGTCTCCGGGCCAGCACTCTCCCAAATTACCAACTTAGTCGCACCTACATTCATACTTAGAGCAAAAATAAGTATCAGAACGAACAGTAGAGACTTTTTCATTTACATCCTTCCTCCTTGTAAATTTAGTTTTGAATAAATCAAAAATGAAATCCTTCAACAAAACATCTCTAATTTAGGATTGCTACAGGTTCACCTCCTACCGGGGTTTTATTAACACGGATAGTATGACATATGTAACAACTTAACTTATTTTGGACAACGTTTAGTTCAATGATTTGGGAACAAAACATTTATAGGCAAAATAATTCTGCTATATCTAAACTCTATAACTCCCACTTCTCTAAAGTGGGAGCTGCCCTGTTCTACTTCAGGTGGGTTAAATCCCTCTCTGAAGCCCTGAAGTTCAGCTTTAGCTGAACGAGTCCACTATATCTCCCAAACAATTATAATAATTATCATTATTATCTGACTTTTAGTTTGAAAATTAATAGTTAATTGCATCAATATTCTATGTACAAAGATAAACAAAAAATTTTTATAAAAATTACAACGTTTGCACAACCCACACAAAAAACACCACTATCTACAAGGTTCCATAGACGATTCCCGGATAATTAATTCAGAATCTAATACTATTTGATATTCTGTAACTTCCTCACCTTTTAGTTTCTGCAAAAGCATTCTCGCAGCCTGTACTCCCATATCATAGATAGGAATACGTATCGTAGTTAGAGCAGGCACCACATATGAAGCCAGTGGATTATCGTTAAAACCGACAACACTAATATCATCAGGTACGATCAATCCTTCTTCTTTTATAGCCTTCATCGCACCAAGAGCCAGCAGATCATCAATCGCAAAAACTGCTGTCAGGTCAGGATGTCTCTCCAATAATCGTTCCAGAGATTTGAAGCCACTTTCTTCGGTAAAGTCCACCTCTTCAACCAGAGTAAAGTCAAAATCCAAACCAGCCTTTTGCAGACCATTCTTGTAGCCGATTAAACGATCCCGGGATACAATGAGTTCTGGTGAACCTCCCAGAAAAGCAATCTTCTTATGACCTAATTCTGTCAGATAATCGACAGCTTTTTCTGCTGACTGCACATTATCATTATTGACCCAATGAAGTTCTTCAATCCCGGGCATCCGGCCTACCAGAACAAAAGAATGCTTCTCCTTTACCAGAGTCTCGATCAACGAATCATTGGCTCTCGAAGCCAGGATTAATAAACCATCTACTCTCCTCTCTTTTAACATTCTTAATGCTTCTTCCTCTTCCTGTACATAATCTTTGCTGCTACTCAATAACAGACTATAGCCATACTCCTGGGTAACTGAAGTAATTCCCCGAAAAATCTCCGGGAAAAATGGATTTGACAGAGCTGCAACAACAGATCTGGATAACACCAGACCAATGGTCTCTGTACTGTTCTTAACCAGACTTCGGGCATTAGCATTGGGATAATATCCCAAATCCTCCATTGCTTTACGAACCCGTTGATGGGTTGCTTTACTTATTCTGTTACTTCCAGCTATTACCCGTGATACGGTTGAAGGTGATACTTTAGCTATTTTTGCTACATCTTTAATAGTTGGTCCCATGTATTCTCACTCCTAGTGATTGGTTAACTTTAACACACCTGCGAAATATTTAGATCAAACGTTTGCACAAAATATAGTTTCTACACAAGAAATGGTTTTTCCTGCTTTAGATCCACAATTTTTTAAAAATTCGTTGAACTTTGTCATAGAATGTTTATCTGGAAGCGAACTAACCTGGCTGATAATCAATCTGCTGATTAAGTATATTATTTCAGAGTAAAAATTATTAATAGCATTTCCAAAACCAAAAAATTCACTATCGTTGATTGATATATCTAGCAAACTAATTATCAAACATAAAAAACCTGCCTAATATAGGAGTGTAACCACTATTAGACAGGTATCTTTTCTATTACTGGGCTTAAGTATCTTCTATAATTGGCTGAAAGAAAGTGAACTCGTTCAGCTAAAACTATAACTCGAGGCTTCAGATGGGGATTCAACCCCACCTGAAGTAGAACAGGACAGCTCTCACTTATAGAAGTGGGAATCATAGAACTTAGATATACTTTATGCTCCCATAGCTGAAGCCCTGGAAACTTCCTCTTTCTCTAATGTATCTTCTTCATCACGATACTCTGCCAGAGGGTCAGCATACTGACCATTCTCTAAAATTTTCTTTAGGAACATGCCGGTATAAGATTCTTTGATCGCAACCAGCTCTTCAGGTGTGCCTAAACCAATAATTTGTCCACCTCGATCCCCACCTTCCGGACCAAGGTCAATGATATAGTCAGCAGATTTAATTACGTCTAGATTGTGTTCAATAACTAATACGGTATTACCCCCTTCACGTAAACGAAAGAGCACCTGTAACAATTTATTGACATCTTCAAAATGAAGACCAGTTGTTGGTTCATCTAAAATATAGATAGTCTTACCCGTTGAACGTTTACTAAGCTCTGTTGCAATCTTCACTCGCTGGGCCTCACCACCTGAGAGAGTGGTTGCCGGCTGACCAAGTTTGATATAACCCAAACCTACATCATATAATGTCTGTAAACGATTAGCAATAGTCGGGACGTTACTGAAGAACTCCAATGCTTCCTCTACTGTCATGTCCAAAACATCAGCTATAGTCTTACCTTTATACTTAATCTCTAATGTCTCACGGTTATACCGTTTACCTTCACATGCTTCACATGGTACATACACATCTGGCAAAAAGTGCATCTCAATCTTGATAATCCCATCACCTGTACAGGCTTCACACCGTCCACCCTTAACATTGAAAGAAAAACGTCCTTTCTGATACCCCCTGGCCTTAGCTTCAGGAGTAGCTGCAAAAACATCACGAATATAATCAAACAACTTAGTATAGGTGGCAGGATTAGAACGCGGCGTCCGACCAATAGGTGACTGATCAATAGTAATAACTTTATCAAGATGTTCTAGCCCCAGTACAGTATCATGTTCACCAGGACGTTCAATAGAATCATAAAAGTGCTGCATTAATTTGCGATGAAGTATCTGGTTGATCAGAGTACTCTTACCAGAACCTGAAACCCCGGTTACACAGGTAAAAGTACCTAACGGAATCTTCACATCAACATTCTGTAGATTGTGCTGTCTGGCTCCTTTAATCTCAATATACTTGCCATTGGGTTTCTCCCGTTTGAGTGGGATCGGGATAAACTTCTCTCCAGATAAATACTGCCCCGTAAGTGATCCCTTAGTTTTCATCACCATTTCTGGCGAACCTTCAGCAACTATATAGCCCCCATGACGACCAGCTCCGGGACCAATATCAATAACCCAATCAGCTTCCCTAATAGTCTCCTCATCATGTTCAACAACAATCACCGTATTCCCAATATTGCGCAAACCTTTTAAAGTTTTAATCAATCTATCATTGTCCCTTTGATGTAAACCAATACTTGGCTCGTCAAGAATATATAAAACTCCTACCAATTGAGAACCGATCTGAGTAGCTAATCTAATCCGCTGAGCTTCGCCACCCGATAAAGTTCCTGCTGATCGGCTCAATGTTAGATAATCCAGACCGACATCATTTAAAAAGCTCAATCTTGCTTTAATCTCTTTTAAAATTTGTTCAGCAATCATCTCTTCCCGATCAGTTAGTTGTAGATTATTAAAGAAATCCAAAGCTTCTTTTATAGAAAAATGGGTTATCTCAGAGATTGATAAGCTTCCAATCTTCACGGCTAAAGCTTCCTTTTTCAATCGGTATCCCTTACACTCAGGACAGGGGCGAACACTCATATATCGTTCCATCTGTGCATGATATGAATGGGTACTATTCTCTGCCATCCGCCGACGAAAATACCCAATAATGCCATGCCATTTAGTCTCATGAACTCTGGTACGACCATAACTATTGGTGTAGGGGAACTTAACTACCACATCATCTACTCCATATAAGATAGCATCGACTGCTTCCCTGGAAAGTTCTTTTATCGGTACCTCAGTGCTAAATCCCATCTCTTTAGCCAGAGCACTCATCAATTGGGGAAAATACTTCCCGTTAGAATGTCTCCAGGGTATAATTCCACCATCTGACACCGAACGCTCAAAATCGAGAATTAGCTCAGGGTCGAACTCACGCTTCTCTCCTAAACCATCACACTCGGGACATGCTCCAAAAGGACTATTAAAAGAGAACATCCGGGGAGCTAACTCTTCTAAATTAATTCCACATTCAACACAGGCAAATTTCTCACTCATGATAATATCTTCACCATCAATGATATTAACAATCATTAGCCCCTCACCCAGGCGCAAAGCAGTTTCGATAGAATCAGCCAGACGACCTTCAATACCTTCTTTAACAATCAGTCGATCTATTACCACTTCAATATGATGTTTCTTGTTCTTTTCCAAAATAATGTCTTCTGTAACTTCACGAATCTCACCATCTACCCGTAGACGAACAAAACCTTCCCGCTGAGCCATAGCAATAATGTTCTGATGTTCACCTTTTCGTCCCCGTACCAGAGGAGACAAAATCTGTACTCTGGTTCTCTCCCCTAAAGCCATCACCTGATCCACCATCTCAGAAACGGTCTGAGATGTGATCGGACGTCCACAAACAGGGCAATGGGGATGTCCAACTCTGGCAAAAAGCAGACGCAGATAGTCATAAATCTCAGTAACTGTACCAACTGTCGAACGAGGGTTTCTGCTAGTTGTCTTCTGATCGATACTGATGGCAGGAGACAGACCCTCAATATATTCCACGTGGGGTTTCTCCATCTGACCCAGAAATTGTCTGGCATATGCCGACAAAGATTCAACATATCTTCTCTGACCTTCGGCATAGATCGTATCAAAAGCCAGGGAAGACTTACCCGAACCACTTAATCCCGTAATTACTACCAATTGATCACGGGGAATCTCAATATCTAGATTTTTTAAATTATGCTCCTGAGCCCCGCGAATAATGATCTTATTTTTAGCCATTTTGCTTTAAACCTCCGTTTATAAAATAACTGTCCACTACTTTTCTCTCATTAATCAAATGAGCTAAGAAAGTAGTTTATCCCATATCAAGTTGGCTAGTCAACTCCTCGATCTCATCTCTGATCTGTGCGGCCAACTCAAACTCTAACTTCTTAGCTGCTTCTTTCATCTCTCTCTCCAGTTCAGAGATCAGAAGTTGAATCTCAGCAGGACTCATGTCTTTTCTCGACTCATCAGTCGGCATCTCCAATTCACGTTTTGGCTCTGCCAGCATCTCCACAGGACGTAAAACATCCCGCACAGGTTTTATGATCGTCTGTGGAATGATCCCATGCTTCTGATTATACTCTATCTGTAATGTGCGGCGGCGATTGGTCTCATCAATAGCTCTGTTCATCGAATCAGTCATTCGATCAGCATACATCACAACCCGCCCCATGGTATTTCGGGCAGCACGACCGATAGTCTGAATCAAAGATCTGGTATCCCGTAAAAATCCCTCTTTATCAGCATCAAGGATAGCAATCAGAGAGACTTCAGGTAAGTCTAAGCCTTCCCGTAGAAGATTGATTCCAACCAGAACATCAAACTCTCCCAATCGTAAATCCCGAATAATCTCCTGCCTCTCAATAGTGTCTATATCAGAATGCATATAGCGGACTCCTATTCCGGCATCTGCCAGATATTCAGTTAAGTCTTCGGCCATGCGTTTTGTCAAGGTAGTAATCAATACCCTTTCATTTCGTTCATCAACTACCTGATGAATCTCCGCCAGTAGATCATCAATCTGACCTTGAACAGGTTTCACTTCAACCTCGGGATCCACCAAACCAGTGGGGCGAATAATCTGCTCAACCACCTGAGTAGAATGTTCTAACTCATATTTCGCAGGGGTTGCCGACACAAATACAGCCTGATTAATTAAGCTTTCAAATTCTGCAAACTGTAATGGTCGATTATCGAGAGCCGAGGGCAGTCTAAAACCATATTCTACTAATTTCCCTTTTCTCGAACGGTCACCATTGTACATTCCACCGATCTGAGGAATTGAAATATGCGACTCATCAATGATTAACAACCAGTCTTCCGGAAAATAATCTAGTAATGTATCCGGTCTGGAACCTGGTTCACGACCTGCCAGGTGACGGGAATAATTCTCGATACCAGAACAAAAACCCACTGTAGCAAGCATCTCCAGATCATATCTGGCTCGCTGTTCCAGCCGCTGAGCTTCTAATAGCTTACCCTGAGAGCGAAAGATATTCAACTGTTGTTCAAGTTCTGCTTCAATGGTCTGCAGCGCCACTTTGATCTTCTCATCTTTCGTAACAAAGTGACTGGCAGGATAGATAGTGACCTCATCTAAAGTCTCTAAAATCTCACCCGTAAGCGTATCAATTCTGGTAATTCGCTCAATCTCATCACCGAAGAGTTCAATCCGATAGGCCTCTTCCTGATATGCGGGAAAGATCTCTAAAGTATCACCTCTTACCCGAAAAGCTCCCCGATCAAAGTTCAAATCATTCCGATTGTACTGAATATTGATCAACTCACGAATGATCACATCCCGCTCTTTAATCCCCCCCACTTGTAACTTACAGGAGAGATCCAGATAATCTGCTGGCGAACCCAGACCATATATACAGGATACACTGGCTACAATGATTACATCTTGACGTTCAAAAAGGTTCATAGTAGCCGACAATCTCAATTTATCAATCTCTTCATTAATCGAAGAATCTTTCTCGATATAGGTATCAGTCTGGGGTACATAAGCTTCTGGCTGATAATAATCATAATAACTCACAAAATAACCCACAGCATTGTCAGGGAAAAACTCTCTAAATTCTGCACATAACTGAGCTGCCAGGGTCTTATTATGTGCAATAACCAGAGTTGGCTTCTTCACACTGGCGATTACATTAGCCATAGTAAAGGTCTTCCCTGAACCGGTTACTCCTAAAAGTGTCTGAAATCGATCGCCATTATTTAGACCATCTACTAACTTCTCAATAGCCTGGGGTTGATCCCCCTGGGGATGATACCCTGCTTTTAATTCAAACTCACCTTTCTTCATCAATGGTCCACCTCCCTACATCTTAACAAACTAGATAACATGGCAAGCATTCTGCCTGCACCAATTAAGCACCTCTTCTCCCCACTTCCAAATATCTAAAATCAGAGGTACTATGTTCTCACAATAATTATCTGATATAATCTCTATTGATCTCCAGTTACAACTTACTAACACATGCATGTACATCTATTATGCCAATCTTTATTATCCGCTTAAGATTTTAAAAGTATACTGCCTATCTCTGCCAGGATAAAAATCGTATCATCACAAATGATACTTATATTATTATATCAATAATAGTTACTATTTTAAAGAGGCCAAATGTTACATTTCTGCTTACAGGGTTACCGAACATATATTCGATAAATGTTAGCCGATTCCTGCAATTTTTTTAAAAAAACCTGTGAAGAATTCTCTCAAAAGGGAGATTAAGCAGAATAACTTAACTGCTAATTGGTTAAGTTATTCTGCTTAATTTTTCTAATCAATATCCATCAACTGTTAATCTATCAATTTTAAATTCATCTAAATTTTAAGTATTGGCTAATCAGCTTTTGTAGTTCCCTTGTAACGTGAGTGAACTCGTTTAGCTGCAGCTGAACTCTGGGACTTCAGATGGGAATTCAACCCCACCCGAAGTAGAACAAGACAGTTTCCGCTTATAGAAATAGGAGTCATAGAGCTTAGATATATGAGCATAAACTAAAAAGAGATGGCTACAGACCATCTCTTTTTCTCTGTGCAAAACTTTCTATCCAATTTGTTCAGCGATTATCAACTCAACCAGACCTAAAAAAATAGATTTGACACTGGCCAGATAGTCAACAGGGCAAATAACACGCTGGCCATCGTCCCGACAATAAAATATTCCACAAATTCCTGATTGTCAAACTTCTTGAATCTGGCCAGTGACTTGGTACCCAGAATAAAGCCGATCAAACTAATATTCACCGTACCACTGGTAGTCAATAGAGCAGTGGCAATAATTAGCAGCCGTTCCAGAATACCAATTAATGTTCCAGCCTGATAGGCCCCTTCATCACTAATATGTTCTTCTGCCTCTCCCCCACCTTTAATTTGACAGGTTCGATAAGTCAGATCGTTTAATATGGCTCTGATAATCCGGGGTGCTAGCCAGATATTGGCAACTAATATTAATAAAATAACCTCCCACTGCTGTATATCCAGATTGGCATAATATATCTTACCTCCACTAACTGGATACCAATTAATTCTAAATGGAATATATATTACACAAAATGCAATTATATGAGTGAGATAAGTTATCAATAAATTACGAAACTCCCGACCTTTCTCCTGAAGTTGAGCCTTACTTTGTAAAAATGAGATTGCACAGTATGAGATAGCAGCAATCGGAATCAAGATATATTGATATAAGTTAGCAAATCTCCAAAATAGTTCTACCACCAGAATTAACACCATTAATCCAGTTCTCAACCAGAGATTTAACTTCTCACGATAAACAAACTCAACAATTGAATAAGCTAACAACATAATTATCAAAATTGCTGAACTGTCAAACATTTAGCATACCTCCTTTGTTATCATAACTGTTCTCCACCATTTTTAAAAGTTCGATAAACCCTTCTTCTCCAGCCCTGATCTCCTCTAAATTACCTGACTGAACCTTTTGTGTAATAGCAGATTTGGACTGGGATAACATATCCGCTACCTCCCGATAGGTGTCCGTCTCAAATAAAAGCCAATACACCTCCTTCTGCTTATCTGTTAATTTATATTTTAACAATTCAATCATTTTTAAATAATTATTTACCACTATCGTAGTTTTCTTTGAGGCAAAAGTATAATAAACTAATGGTGCAAAACGTTCTTCCAGAGTATTACCATGAATCCGCTCATACTCCTTTTTTAAATAATCAACACTGGCCCGGGCCTGATAAAAAGCTGGCCCATCCATCTCACCACTCCGTTTACTCACTCTGGTTGTAATCTCACCATAACCAACACCTGCATACATATAGTGTTCTGCCAATAAACGTTGATATTCCCGGATTAAAGTATAGCTATCTTCAAGACTATTGGCAATACCTTGTACCTCATCACCCAGTGTAAAAGCGAACGGAACTTTAATCATCTGTGCAAATTTTGTATTAATTATTTTTAAAATGTCTTTTAACTCTTCCTGAACCCCTCCCCGATCTTTCAGCTTTCGTGATTTGATCAGATCCAGGGTAATAACACAATAATTCATCAATATCACATCCTTAATTAACTCCATTACTTATTATATTTCTTCCAGGAGAGGCAAAATTCCTCTACATAAAGAAAAACCCGATAGCTAACCAGCGGGGTTTACTATCGGATACACCATTTTCAGCTAAAAGGGGGTAGTTTTGCCGCACAGATGTGCGTGAGTAAAATTAAGTACATCTTACTAGCACCTTTCTTTAAGGTGATAGATTTTACATGTGTTGATTTGGCTCCCTGGTTTTAATCTCACTTACAGCATTATATGCGTTTGACAAAACAGATGTTCCTTGTTCCGATTCAAAATCATCATCCAGTTCAACAACTACTAAACCTACTGCATAGGGATCAATATTAAGAAGAGCAATATCCAGGTCATCTTCAATCACTTCCAATACATGACCTGTAACAGGTGCATAGACTTCAATCATTCCACTGGTTGTCTCGACGGTTATAAAATAATCCTCTCTTTCTATCTCCTCTCCTACAATAGGTAAGTCAATAGAATAGATCTCAACCCCACCGTTTAAAATCTCCTGATTTAACCCGATAATCGCACAATCATTCTGGAGACTGATCCAGGTATACTTCCCTGAAATAAATCTATTTTCCGGTATCATTAGCATCTGTTCCTCCCTTGCCTTCATACCTGTTAAGAGTATATGGAATCACAGTAGGATTATTCAACAAATTTTATCTACCAGACAAATTTAAGATGACTAAATTAGCCTATCGCACACCTTCTCTTTTGAAAAATCACCCCTTTTATTCCCGAAAAAGAAATAAAAGTTATTTCACGACTTCACACATCCACCACCTTTCCGTCAAATGGAGAAGTTATCGGCATCAAAAAACCCAGCTTTTACACTGGGTTTTTCCAAACAGGTCATCTATTAATCTTAATAACTAACTCCATAATGGTCACAGATACCTCTGTAGATATAATATCCTTCTCTCCAGGTATAATTAGCATCTCTTAGACGGGCTTCTTCATCCCAATTAGAGATAAAAGATGCTTCAGTCAGGATAGCTGGCATACTAGTATATCTTAATACGTAAAAACTAGCAGTCTTTGCACCCCGATTGTTTAAACCACCCCATGCTAATAATTGAGCCTGTACTTTATTTCTTAAGTCAAAACTGTTACTACTTCCGGATGTATAACAGAAAGTCTCAGTACCGTTAACTGAACGGTCAGAAGCTGCATTGTGATGAACCGAAATAAAACGATGTGCTCCCCAATTATTGGCATCAGTAGCCCGATAGCTGAGAGACAGAGTGGAATCACCAGCACGACTCATTCTAACGGTTGCTCCACCATATTCAATCAGACAGTTCTTCAGAACTGTAGCAACCCGCAGATTAACATCTTTCTCATATAAACCAGTAGGACCAACTGCGCCTGCATCAGAACCACCATGACCTGGGTCAACATAAATCTTTTGACCAACCAGACCACCAGCTGCAAAAGCACTCCAGGATACAGCTAAAACCAACAGAACTACTAAAAATAACATCTTCTTCATTTTAAAACCTCCTTAAATTTTTATTCTTCTCTTCACCTATTCCCCGCCAACATTTTATACATCCAATCATCCCCAGTCAATCAATCCCCCCTTTGCTAGAAAGTAAAGTTCCAACTCAGCTCAACTTTACCGTAAGTATCTTTATCATTATTAAGTAAAGCTGTAGAGAGTCGAATATCAGAAACTTCTGATAGATATTTTTGAAGTTTTACTTCAAGTATTCTCATATCATAGCGGGCTTTTCTTTCAATTTGATAGCTGCAATCCAAATATGTAGCAGCATATAGATTGGCTCCAAAAATCAGATCTTCAGATAAACCACGCTGGTAAACCAGATCTATCCCGCCAGTATTGGGATAGAATTTGATTGCTTGTTCCATGCCAGACATTCCTTTAACACCATATTGTGAGATAAAACCCTTACTCAATGCTCCGACCCTTAAAGTTAAAATATGTTCCAGATTCTCAATCAAATTTACTGAAACAATTCCCCCGGGCCAGGCATGATCGGGAAATAAATCCCGAAATACCCAGGCCGGATAAATTACTGCCAATTCTGCTACCGCTGTCTTTCCCCATAATTTACCATTATAGTCCACACTCAAACCTATCTCATCGTAAAATCCATTAGCAATCAGATTAAAACCGACCAGGTTATTCTCTCCAACTGTTCTTGATAATCGCAGTGCAACCAGATCATCCAAAAGATAGCTTGATACATAAGGATAATCTGGATACAGACTCATCAAGAGTCGGTTATAGGCAAAAGTTATCCAGGTATCTTTCATCATCGTATGAACTAATACACCTTCTTTTGCACCATTTGGATGACCCAAAAGCAGTCCCAAAGGTCCAAGTTCATAACTGAATCTACCAATGGTATACATTGCATTTTCTGAATAATAACGGGCATACGCTTCTTTCAAAAATAGTGGAGATGTTAGTTCATATTCACTACCACTGCCTCCCCACATTCCTCTATGTCCCATATCAATAATTGCTTCCAAATCAGGAACTGGATTGGCATAAAACTCTAATTCAATACTCTGAGATATCCCCGGAACTGTTGGATTACATAAACGAAAAGTATTGCGAATAGCTGTATCTTCCCGCTTCTTTGCTTCCCATTCTGCCAACTCTTCCGGATCTGTAATCCCTTCAGGAATCTCCACCACTGGATTAAGCGGATATTTTCCAAAATATGAATTGGCAATCAGTTGTATTTTTCCGGTAAAATAATATGTAGGTTGAAACTGTTCCTCTGCTCTCAGAGAAGGTGTCAGTAAAAATAAAGCCAGACATAGCAAAACAATAATCGCTCCAGAGTTTTTCCTATTCAAATTTATCCCTCCATTATCTCTGCGTTTTGTAATTACTTCTATATATTTACTATATTCTATATAGTAGGGAAATATCCTGCCTGAAAATTTAAATTTTTTTATTCCATTTCTAATATTAGTAAAAAAAGCTCACTGAGTTCAATAATAAACTAAGTAATTTTGCCCAATAATTACTATCAACACAATAATAACAACCAGTGTATATGCTTCTTCATTTTCTGCACAATAAAACCCAGCAGGTTCACCTACTGGGTTTTATCCAAAATTTGATTCTATTTTAACAGATCTTTTACATATACCAGCTGTATTCCCATCGCCTCTAATTCATCGATCATCTCCAGGATTGCTTTAGCTGTATAATTTTTAACATGTCCAATGGTGATCGCCTGACTATTTTGCAGTGCTATCTCACCAGCCTTCATCAGTTGAGTCTCTATATCTGCCAATTGATCAACATTATCCAGGAAAATATTGTTTGCCTGATGAGGTTGACCAATCTCCAGGGCTACATCTTCAGCTATCGATTGCGAAGAAGTTTTACTGTCAAGAAAGAATAGACTTTGCTGATTAAAATAGTTTAATACAGTTGTCATCACCCGGATATCCGCAGTTACTTTCGAACCCATATGGTTATTAACTCCAATGATTCCAGAGGGTAGAGTACTTAAATTAGTTTTTAAGGTGTCCACAATCTCTTCATCAGTCATCTCAGTATAAATTGCCCCTTCTCCAGGATTGAGGCTGGATATAGGTTCCATCGGCTGGTGCATAATCAAATCGTATCCTTCTTCCAAAACCCGTTCTGCCTGGTGAGTGCTTTCAGGAAGATGGGGAATTACCGCAAAGGTCATCGGTCTAGGTATGGTCATCATCCGTTCAAATTCAGACCAGTGATACCCAAGATCATCAATTACGATCGCCAACCTGGCTTTAGGTTTTACTTTGGTTAGAATCAACTCATGGGTTGTGATTAACTGATCATTCACGCTGTGAGCAAAATAGAGCACTTCCTCTATCTTGTCAGTCGTCTCTTCTCTTTTCTCATCAATTAACTGTCCTCCCTGTTCAAGAATCTGCTGGACTAATTGTTCTTTTAGTGGTCTGATCTCCTGTGGGTTCCGATCAAAAGTAGGAACTTCAATCTGGTATGTCTTTAAAATCCATCTAAAGGGATGCTCTCTGTACAAAATCTCCTGCTCTTCCTGAGCAGCAGGTAAGACCTGTAGATTCATCTGATTGAAGACAATCATCAAGTTATTATCAATCTGTTGTACAGCCTGACTCATATCCAGAAGCTCATTATTGATCAATGCTTCCTCCAATTTTTCTTGTAGTTCTATCTTCTCGGCTTTCTTCTGAGCTCTGTTCTGATAAAAAATAATCTGAGTCAAACTAAATCCATAATGCTGTGCAATAGCCAATCCTGAGATAACTAGAATAATTAATAATAATCCAGACAATATATATTTGGATGTCTTTTTCATAAATAACTTCCTTTCCAGTGAACTCGTTCAGCTAAAGCTGAACCTTGGGGCTTCAGATGGGGATTCAACTCCACCTGAAGTGGAGCAGGGCAGCTTCCACTTATGGAAGTGGGAGTCATAGAACTTAGATGTATTAGAACAGGGGGATGGGCATCTTCGTTAGATATACCCATCCCCCATCTACAGCAGATAATAATTTACTAATTAACTGGCTGGCTTAATAGCTTTTTCAGCATTTTGGTCAGCTATTTGCTGCTCAAGCAGTTCGATAGCTTTCTCTAATTGGTTGTCAGTCTCATCTTCTTTGTACTTATCAATATCGAATTCCAGAGTAATATCAGGTTCGATACCATTCTCATGAATAAAGCGTCCATTTGGAGTATAATATCTGGCAATAGTCACTTTAAAAGCAGCACCATTATCCAATGGAATAATAGATTGAACAGTTCCTTTACCAAAGGTTGTAGTACCTAATAATTTGCCGACGCCGGTATCCTGAATAGCACCAGCTACGATCTCAGAAGCACTGGCACTGCCGCCGTCTACCAAAACAATCATTGGTAATTGATAATGTTTCATCAGACGATTCACAGTTAGTGTCTCTTCCAGATCATCACGTTGACGAACTCTCACTACTGGCCCTTTGGTAATAAAATTACTGGCCACATTCACAGCTTCCTGCAGGATACCACCAGGATTACTCCGCAAATCAAGAATAATTCCATTCAATCCCTGATTATCCAGGTCTTCCAGAGCATCTGCGATGTCTGTTCCAACTCCATTACCAAATTCATACAGATTCAAATAGCCAATACCACCATCCAACATCTCATAATCCAGATATGGTACTTCAATCAGTCCGCGAACAATTACTACATCTTCAGGCTTAGAGTCCTCTCTTTGAACAGTCAGAACTACTTCAGTACCGGGCTCACCTTTCATTAGTTTAGAAGCTCCAACAGTCGAAAGACCTTCGGTAGATTTGCCATCAATCTTTAAAACTTTATCTCCTGACTGTAGTCCTGCTTCCGCACCCGGAGTATCCTTAATTGGAGAAACAATTGTCAATTGATTATCGATGATAGTAATTACAATCCCAACCCCACCAAAGACTCCATCTATAAGATCTGTCTGCATCTCTTCATAAGCTTCCTTGTCAAGATACACAGAATATGGATCTAGTTCATCAGCCATCCCCTTTAGTGCACCTTCAATTACCTTGTCTGTATCAACTTCATCGACATAATAGCTATTTATTATCTGATATACATCAAATATAATCTGAAACTTAGCGAGAATATCGGAAAATTCTGCAGCTATTGCAGTGCGGTAAGAGATTCCCAAACCGCCAGCAAAGAGCATCACAATAATTAAAAAACCAATAAATAGACGTTTGTTCTTCATTTTTACACCAGCCTTCTTCAAAAAGTTTTCTACGTTACTAAATAATATTACTTATCAATTCGCGATTATGACTGGAATACCTTTAAAATACCTCTAATTTCTGCATTAAAAATTTTAATAATTGCCAACTTTCCTGTTCATTTCTAGCTCTTGAAAAGATAACATATATCTGCTCTCCAGCGGGAACACCGTACACTAAACCATCAGAATCATATAGATATGGATATTTTTCTTTATCAGGTAATTCCATCCCTGCTTCGAGATAGAAGTGATTCAAAGAGAGTAATGCTTCTTTATCTTCAAATAGTGGAAATCGATCTGGAGTTAAGATAAACAGATCCGGTGCACTCTGGGCTCCAAATAGAATAATCAACTTCTGATCATATCCATCAATTGGAGTCGGTAGTGGTTCTATCACTTTTCCTGAAGTAGTGCTGTATTCCTCTAACCATTCTTTCATCGCTAAATCATCCTGATATGTCTCCATCCAATACATAAATGTAACAGCAGGATCTCGTTCTATTTGGGCTCCACAACCTGTTACAAAGAAACCCAATACTAAAATCAGTAATATTAGTTGACTTGTCCTGGTCATCATCTCACCTCCAGATATATTATAGTATACCAGAAAACTGTCTGAATCTCAATTGGGCAATTTACCCATGCTTTACTGTAACTACAGATCAAAAAAGTCCCGGAGAAGTGATCCCCCGAGACTGATGTAATCTGAGTTATTTACGCTTCAAAACCACATGTACTGCTTCAACAATATTTTTATCCACAAGACCATATTTTTCCATCAATTCATCAGGTTCACCGGATTCCCCAAATGTGTCTTTGATGCCCACTCGCTGCATTGGAAGTGATGCATTTTCAGCCAGCACTTCAGCGATAGCGCTTCCCAGACCGCCATAGATACTATGCTCTTCGGCAGTGATTACTGCTCCTGTCTTTTGGGCGGCTCTGATCACACCTTCTAAATCCAGAGGTTTGAGTGTATGCACATTCACTACATGTGCTGAGATACCTTCTGTCTCAAGAATCTCTGCAGCTTTTAAAGCCTGGTCTACCATCACACCGGTTGCAAAAATAGTCACATCCTGACCATCACGCAGTGGCACAACTTTACCCCATTCAAACTGATACTTTTCATCAAATACAAAAGGTACGGCACCTCGGGTCAAACGCAAATATACAGGACCGTTATATTCTGCAGCTGCCTCCACCGCTGCTTTGGCTTCATAATAGTCACAGGGCACAATCACAGTAAAGTTGGGAATAGATCTCAGAATGGCTATATCTTCAACTGATTGATGGGTCGCACCATCAGGACCAACTGTAATTCCCGCATGTGTTGCAGCAATCTTCACATTCAATTTAGGATAGGCGACCGAATTTCGCAATTGATCAGCGACTCTTGAACTGGCAAAAACAGCAAAAGTGCTGGCAAAAGGAATCTTACCACAGGTTGCCAGACCTGCAGCTACACCTACCATATTGCTTTCAGCAATACCCATCTCAAAAAATCTCTCCGGAAATTCTTTCATAAAATTTTTGACACGAGTAGAGGAGCCTACATCAGCATCCAGAACTACCACATTACCATTCTTTTTCCCTGCCTCTAAAACGCCAACACCAAATCCATCACGCGTAGCTTTTCCTGCCATTTTATTCCCCTCCTCTATGCTAATTCTGCCAAAGCTCTCTGCAAATCTTCATCACCTGGTGCATTTCCATGCCATGCAGCAGTATTTTCCATAAAAGATACACCTTTACCCTTAACGGTCTTCGCTACAATCATCACAGGTTTTCCTTTGTAAGCTTTCGCTTCTGTTAATGCCTTAACTATCTCTTCCATGTTATGTCCATCTATTTCTATCACATGCCAGCCAAAAGCTTTAAACTTCTCAGCGGCAGGTTCAACACTCATAATCTCACAACATGGACCGACTAACTGAATCCGATTATGATCCAAAATTGTCACAAGATTATCCAGTTTAAAGTGAGCTGCAGCCATAACTGCTTCCCAAACCTGCCCCTCTTGACTCTCACCATCACCAATAACAGCATATACAATATACTCTTTCTGATCTAATTTACCAGCTAATGCTATGCCTACCGCTGCAGAGATTCCCTGACCCAACGAACCTGTGGTCATATCTACACCAGGTGTTCCTTTCATATCTGGATGACCCTGTAAATGTTGATCAATCTCCCGCAGATGTTTTAAATCCTCCTTTTGAAAATATCCAGATTCCGCCAAAGCTGCATATAATACCGGTGCGGCATGACCTTTAGACAGAACAAACCTGTCCCTATCTTCCCACCGTGGATTTTCTGGGTCAATGTTCATTACATTAAAATACAGAGCGGTAACAATATCGGTTGCCGAGAGCGAACCACCCGGATGGCCTGAACCAGCCTGATGGATCATCATCATAATATCCCTCCGGATAGCTTTCGCCTGATTTTCTAAGTCCTGGATAGACTCCAATCGCTTTCTATTCATTCTTTATCCTCCTTTAATTTAGTAAAAATATCTGGAAGTTATATACATTTGATATCTTAAGAATGCAAATCTACCTCTTTAAAACCTTCACCCATCACCTCATGTACTCCCGTCAAAATCACAAAAGATCTGGGGTCAATTCTGGTAACCAACCGTTTTAGCTCCGTAACTTCAGCTCTACTGACAATCACCAGAATAACATCTTTCTCTTTACCGGTAAATCCACCTTTACCATCAAGAGTCGTCACTCCCCGCCCCATAGTATTTAAAATAGCCTGACGAATCTCCTCAGAATGATCTGATATCACCAGTGCAGCCTTGGCCAGATTGAATCCCTCCTGGATCAAGTCAATTATCTTACTGGAGACAAAAAGTGAGATGGCAGCATACAGAGCCAGTTCAGCATTAAAAACGATTCCTGCAAGAGTTACCACAATCACATCAATGATTAACAGTCCCTGACCAATACTGACCACAGGAAAGAAATTATTCAACAAAGCTGCTACCAGATCGGTCCCACCGGTAGTTCCTCTAGACTTAAAGACCAATCCCAAACCTAAACCCGTAAGCCCACCACCATAGATACTGGCCAGCAGGGGATCACGGGTTAGGACCGGAAGGTAGGCAGCTAAAAAATCTGTAAAAAATGATAAGACCACGATACCATAAAAGGTACGAAAACCTAGACTTTTCCCCAATACTTTGACTCCGATAAGAAATAATGGAATGTTTATCGCAAACATCACAATCCCAACAGGAAAATTAAACAGATAAAACAAGACAGTTGCCAAACCACTGACTCCTCCTGCAGCAATCTTATTGGGAATCAAAAAGATAATCAAGGCCATGGCCGTCAACAGACACCCCAGGGTAATCCCCAAATAATCCAACAGAATTCGCTTTATTCTGGAAAACTTCATGTAATCCGACGCTCCTTAAACCTGGCAGCAAAATAAACGAATTTTGGCAGTGCCAATACTCTGAAAAAACGATATGGTTCTCTGACCAAACGATAGAACCATTCCAGATGCAGACTCTGCATAAATTCAGGTGCCCTTTTGGATTTACCTGCCCAGATATCAATACAACCTCCAATTCCAATAGATACAGGAACCTGATATCGGTCTTTATAATCTGCAATAAATTTATCCTGTCGCGGAGCCCCCATTCCCACCAGAAGCATATCTGGTCTTAGGGCTGCAATCTCTGCAATAACCTGTTCTCGCACCTCATCAGTCAAATATCCATGATGGGTTCCCCTGATCTGTAATTCTGGATACCTCTCCTGCAAAGCAAGGGCAGCCTCGTCCACAACTCCGGGATTTCCACCTAACAAATAAATCGAATATCCCTTCTCTGCAGCCAATGCAAAAAATCTTGTAGAGAGATCAAAACCCGTTACCCGTTCAGGAACATCAATTCCGATAAAATGTCTCGCTGCCAGAACCAGACCAATACCATCGGGAACTATCAGATCAGCATTGTTCATAATCTGATAGAACTCCTCATCTGCCTGAGCTGTCATTAACATCTCTGGATTACCAGTAATAATCTGCCGGGGAACTCCTCCGGCAATGGTCTTCTCAATCCAATCCAGGGTCTCTTCCATGGTGATGATATTAACTTTTACTCCTAATATTTTAATTGTATTCATAGTATCACCAACATCTTTCATTATAACAAATTTAAAACCATTCTGGCATTCTTTCTGGCCTGTTCTTGAAGCATGCCAACCTGGGTTATAATCTGTTCTCGATAATTAGCCAGATCATCTAATCTTCGAATAATCTCAATATACAAAGATTCAGACTGTAAACTCTCTATATTAGCTATGGCTTGATCAGAAATCCGCTTGAGAAAACTATCAATCTTCGGGTCGTATGATATACCTACAATTGGTACATGAGCAACTGCAGAGAAAATTAACGCATGCAGCCTAATCCCTATCAACAGACTCAACTGTTGATAAAAAGTCAGCATCTGATCAGGTTGATACTCTCCTTCGATCACCTTAACTTTCGAGAGATTAGATCCTATCTCCTGGCAAAAAGGCAGATCAACTTCCCGATGCATGGGAATCAGCAAAATCTCTGCTTCTCTCTCTTTCTGTAATCGTTCAATTGTTTGAATTAGAGCTTCTTTAAATCCTGTCAACCCTTGCCACGGGCGAGGAGCAATTCCAATCAGCGGAATACCCCTTTCGGTACATCTATTTCTCAATTTTAAAAGTTCCCGATATTCTTGAGTCTCAGGAGCTCTGGGCTCTAACAGTACCACAGGATCCACAGTCACTTCCATTGGTGGTTTTCGGACACCAATGGATTCAAGCAGGGCTAATGATTCCTGATCCCGAACAGTAATCAACTGTACCCAATTAGCCAAAATTCTAGTCAACAATCTGCCCCAAAAACCTTCAATCGGTCCAATACCCTGAGCGTAAAAAGCAACCTTCTTTCCCAATATCTTGGCAAGGCCAACTACTCCCAAATAATAGGGAATAGTCAGCTGACTTGTCACATCCTGCAAAAGACTTCCTCCACCACTGACCAACAGGTCAGCATTCTGCAAAGTTTTAACAATCTGGAGAATCCTCCACCTGTCTCTGGCATTAACCCCATACCGATTGGCAGTACTCTGAGGATCTTTAGATAAAACAGTGATCTCCAGATCAGGTTCTTCATTACGTAATGCCTGAATAATTGACTGCAAAACAGCCTCATCACCCAAGTTATCGAATCCATAATAACCAGAGATAACGACCTTTTTAATCATAAACCCAACTCCTTAGCCTCTCCCATAACTTCAGGACCTGATTATATAACCAGATTAGAATTAATCCGCCGCCAATACCCAGAACAATAGCTGAAATCACCCGGAGCAAAGAAGCAATAATCGGTGTATGGATATGAGAAAATGTGTTGATAATGGTCAATTGTCCGATCGAACCAACAATCAACAAAGGTAATGCCAATCCTCTTTTCTCTTTTTTCAATAGATAGTACAATGCCAGAATCATAAATGGGTGTCCGATAGCAAATTCTTTGAAGCGTGGTCGATATATCAATAGATCCTCAAGTAAATCCCTAATCTTTATCTCAATTGAAGATACCGGCAAGATCGGAAAGTTCCCTGTACGTCCAATATAAATCAATCCAGCTAATCCCAAAAGTCCGAACAGCAATAAGTGCGAATAGCGAACAGGCCGATTCAGATAACGTGGTATAGCCTTAACTAACTCTGCATAATCTGCTAACTTCTTAACACCAATATTTTGGAGAATATAATAAATTATAATTATCATTAGCGGTAAAATAAAAGTTAATTTGATTCCTCTGAACTGGTTAATCTGGTATATGTAACGAACATCACTCAATAGACCAATAACCATTACAACACCCATCATAGTTATTCCGATCACCTTAAAAAAGAGGAGTATCCCCTGCCCAATCGGTTTCTGTTCCGTATTGGCTAACCTGACAGCCTGATCAAAACCATAGATAATAGCCAGAGATGGGAACACAACCGCTGCCAATAGGGCTAACATATCTCGAGTTAATAGCACAAAACCTTTAAAACTAAGGACAAAGGTTCCCAAAATTGCCAGCACCAACAGACCGTACTCCACCCAATCCGGTATAATAATAAACTTATTCAATAACACCAATCCGGCAGCAAAAAGACCAATACTTAAGATAACAATCCAGATGGGTGATGTCCGCCAACCGGGAAATGGTTGAGCTGTTCCCAAAGTATAACCACTTCTGGCCAGGTTTGTTTTTATATCCTGCAGAAGACGCTGATTAAGCTCTAAAGGTTTTACTTTCTCTTTCCCCACCAGAAATGGACGATAATACAATGTACGAACATTTCGTTCCTTAATAGAACGAATATAACGATCTAAAACCTTAACATAAGTATAGCTATCCATCTCTTTTTGTTGAAAGCTATGAACCCTGGTGATATTCATTCCAGTAAGCACAGCCAGCTCTTTGATACCCAACTGTGGACCGATAAAAGGTTCAATCATTCCAACATTTATTCCGAATTCTTCCAGGATCTCCGCAGTCTCATTTAAACGATCAGGATAACCAATAACTGTCGCTCCGGAGAAGACAATCTGTGAAATCTCTCCCCTGGCCTGAACATCTTGCAAAATTTCGGGTAAGACTGCCAATCTCTCTTTGGTATCTCCAACTCTAGGTACTACTTTTAAGCCAGCAGAGGAGATCAACTCTATCTCTTCAGGGCTAAAACCCAAAAGATGACTGGTAATCCCCGAATCCCCGTTTTCTACTTCCAAAATATAGACTCCACGTTCATAATCTTTATAAGAACCCCGGGTAATCACATCAGGTAATTTCTGAATAATAGTAGAAAGATGCTGATATGTATCATGTTCAGTGAATAAAAGAAAGTAGTTATCGATATCAGTTTCAGGTTGAAAGAGATCTACAAATGCCGCATCAAGCTTATCAGACAGATAATACTCACGGGCCAGCTCCCCTCCACCAACAATCACCAATTCATTATTACTCACATAGTGATTGAGTGTCTTCTCATAAATTGCAACCGAAGTAACCCCCGCATCTTTTAATTTTTCAAGTAACTCTTTTGGTTTCATCTTGGTAACCCGCTGCAACTGTTCAAAGGCAGGATAGTCCAGTACAATCTCAACTATTTTGCTCTGTTCTTCCAGGCGATAACGCCCAAAAGCAACAAACAAACCTGTTATCAGACTAATTAAAATAAATCCGATAAATATTCTTCTTTTAATCACAATCTCCCCGACCTCCATAACACGTATTTTGAATATGTTTTTAATCCCCATACCCATCTTTCATAGTTCTACTTTATGGTGAGAAAATCCTTTATCTGAATTTTGCGAGAATACATCTAGGTTCTATGATTCCCACTTCTATAAGTGGAAGCTGCCTGGTTCTACTTCAGATAGGGTTGAATCCTTATCTGAAACCCCGAGGTTCAGCTTTAGCTGAACGAATTCACTTAATCAGATATTATTATTTACGTCTATTTCCTGGTAATCATACTCCTAAAAATATTATTATCTATGGGGATTCTTTTTAATCATCAGGATGACGGAATGAACGCTAAGTGGAGAAAGGATAAAAGTTTTTTTACGACTTTTGTACTACTCCTCCGTAAAAAACTTTCTACACCGATCTTTCAAACCACTATCTCCCTGAAAATATCATCAAAAAAGACTGTGCCAGGTGCTTCGCACCTCACACAGTCTCGTAGTATTAAGGATAAAGTGCTATACCTCACTTCCTCCCAGAGCCTGAATCTTCCCTTCTAAAATCTTGATCTCTTTTACGTCCAGAGGGATTGGTGAATCTTTTAATCCCAGATCAAACTCTAAAGCACTCAAAACCTGAGACACAAAGATTGCCGAAATTCTGGCTTCATCTAAATCAATAGGCACGAAACGAATCCGATAATCATCAACTATCTCTAAAGTTCCCGTTAATTTTAGATCAATCCAGTTCTGTAACTTTACATAAACTATTGCCTTGTCCGGTTTTAGCTCAACCCGTAGTTCATCTAACTGAGGTAAGATAGTCTTCAGATATCTGTTTAAATCTTCCTCAAGAATATCTGCCTGAAAGAAAAGATTACTCCCACCAAATGCCCTGGTTCCCTGAGGGGTATCAACAAAAACCAAATCCTCATACCGGGACTCCAGGCTATCAATCCGAACCTGGTCAATTATTACACCTCTGGTCTTAAAAGAGCTATGCTGTACTCTACCGGTTAGCAGAAGTAGAGCCGGGTGAGTTCTAATCTTCACCTCCAGAGCATCTACTCCTGCGACCTGTTGACGGAGTGCTGTCTCTACCTGGTTTTCATAGTATCTGGGTAATAGAACCTCTGTTACTCCTAATCCAATAAACAAAACTATGAATATAATCAGGAAAAATCTGCGCATACCACAATCACTCCTATCTCTTGCGCTTTAGATAAGCCTGAATGAAGGAGTCCAGATCACCATCCATCACTTTCTGCACATTTCCTTCTTCTATATTAGTTCTATGATCTTTGATCATATTATACGGATGGAATACATAGGAACGGATCTGACTTCCCCAGGCAATCTCTTTATATTCACCTTTAACCTCTTCCAATTCTTCCTCCTGTATTTGCTTATAATGTTCATAAAGTCTGGCTTGTAAAATCTTCATCGCCATATCCCGATTCTTATGCTGAGAACGCTCATTCTGACACTGAACTACGATACCCGTTGGCAAATGAGTAATCCGCACAGCAGAGTCGGTTGTGTTTACATGCTGACCACCAGCACCACTGGCTCGATAAGTGTCTATCTTAAGTTCGGTAGGGTCGATATCCACCTCTACATCATCAGTAATTTCCGGAAGTACGTCAATAGAAGTAAAAGATGTATGACGGCGACCAGCAGAATCAAAAGGTGAGATCCGAATTAAGCGATGTACCCCACGCTCTGCTTTCAGGTAACCATAAGCATAATCTCCTTTAATTAACAAAGTGACACTTTTTATTCCTGCTTCATCGCCCGGTAAGAATTCCAAAGTCTCCACTTCATAGCCACTTTTCTCTGCCCACCGGGTATACATCCGCAGCAACATTGAAGCCCAGTCCTGTGACTCTGTACCACCCGCACCGGGATGAATCGCCAAAATTGCATTATTTGGGTCATATTCTTCACTTAAGAGGGTTCTCAGTTCCAGAGCATCCACCTCTCTGCATAATTCAGGTAGACTGATTTTCACATCACGTAAAACAGATTGGTCTTCCTCTTCTTCAGCCATCTCTAACAATATCAGGCTGTCTTCCACCTGAGAATACAGGCTTTCATAAAAATCTATCCGTTTTTTAAGATTACTGGCTTGTTGAGCAATCTTTTGTGCCTCTTCTGGATTATCCCAAAATGTCGGTTTAGTCATCTCTGCTTCTAATTTACCATGTCTGGCTTTTAGTCCAGCAAGGTCAAAGGGACTCACCCAATTCTTTCATTTTTTGAACTAATCCACTCAGTTCTTTAGCATATTCACGAAACATTCTTCTTCACTCCTTTAGACCAAATTTGCGTTGCCAAACACCTTATATAAGGATACCAGATATTTGTGAATTCGTCAATTTATTTGACAACTTCATACAGCAGACAGATCAATTGTCATTAATTTTCCAACTCTCGTAGAATACTACCTCTTCAAACCTCTTTCGCTCAATCTCTTGTGGTTCTTTAGCCGCATACCCAATAGGCATTAAGAATAAACAGATCATATCATCAGGTAGGTTAAGAATTCTGGCAGCCTCCTCAGTATCCAGATACCCTATCCAACATGCCCGCAGACCATGGTTTACTGCTGTCAGAAATACATGTTCTCCAGGGATTAATGGAGAACCATTGACCCAGAACTTACCGATCAACTTTCGATCAGCATATTGATTTAGATAATTGATCAACTCATCCCCAAATCTGGTCTGATTAACAATCAATCCAAAATCATCTGCAGGCAGATCTCTCAGATCCACTTCCAGACTGGCACAATATGCGATAACTACTGGCGCAGAAGCGATCCACATCTGATCACCAGCTGCCTTTGCCAAAGCCTCTTTTCGCTGCTGATCTCTAATCACTCCATAGTAGCAGTTTTGCCCATTACCGGGCGTTGGTGCTAAACGTGCTGCTTCAAGGATGTCCCTCACTATCTCTTCTGAAACCGGATCAGCCAAGAACTCCCGGCACGATCTTCTCTGCAGGATTACTTCCATGAATTCCATTTTCAATTAACCCCTTTCCTTTTCGTTTCGATAAATAAAAAAACTGCGAGAGTATACTCCCACAGCTTAATAACAATCTAAGCAATACTTATGGTTCAAGAGCATCTCCCAAAATCTATAATCGAGCGTAACAAGACAGAACTGTTTGCAGCCCAGTCCTTTTGCACTGGTGTACCCCAATTATAACGCGCCGCACGCGTAGTTAGATTTTTTGAATATTGTCAAGCAGCAACTCCTGAGTATCTCAATCGTTTTCATTAATAAATCTAAATTATCAGCCGGGATGATTTTAACCTGATCTCCACATCCTCCGCACATATATCAAAAATCTTCCCTCTGGTCTGCTTCCCGTTTCTTCATCATATTCTTCAAAACCCGCATCTTAATCGGAAAACCAACTACCACAACAATACCCAAAATCACCCAACCCCACCATGGCATCTGCTCTCACCTCCCTTACGCTATGCCTTTTACGAATTCTCCTCTTAAGCAGCAATAACGCCACAACTGTAATTCCCACAATCTACAGAGAATAAACTCCTAACTGACTCCAACTAGCCATTCCCATTACTATCTTATAAAAACCTAAATACGACCAATAGATAGGTTAAATCCCAATACCCTTTTGAATAAAATCAATCATCTCCTCAATTACCCCCATAATCTCGTCCAGGTTCTCCAATTTATTATTCCTCAAATATTGTTCCAATGTAGTATTAACGACAACGTACAAAATCTCTGCAATTAGGTCTATATTAATCGCCGGATTAATCTCACCATTCTCTAGTCCCATACTCAATATTTGCCGATAAAAGACAGAGGCTTCTGGGATTTGCTCTCCATAAATCTCCCTTTTAAGTTCTCTACTGGGACTATTCATGAATAATTCACCAATTCGGGCCCACTTAGGATGATCTAAAAAAAATTGAATACCTACTCTAAGCAGTTCACGCAAAACGCCATAAAACCCCAGTTCCTGCTTCCTGGCTATTATAGGAGTCAAATTGACCATCTTTTGCTGACCAACCATATCCAGAATATACTTGTATAAATCTTTTTTATCGGCAAAATACTGATAGAAACTCCCCCGGGGAATCTCAGCATTACGAATAATACTGGCAATATTCGCTTCATCATAGGTTTTTGCTGCAAATTCAGCGATTGCAGAGTTCAAAATTCTTTTCTTCTTCTCCTCTGGCAGGTTGAAAAATGTACTTGTTGGCACTCATTCTCTCCCCTCTCTTTGTCTGCTGTATGACACAGATGTCATATAATGAGCAAAAATATATGACATCTGTGTCATATTGATTATAAGCCAAGATTACCCGATTAGTCAAGCTAATTTTTACACATAATTTTATTGACATTATCTCTTTCTTCGCATATAATATTGTTAGAATTCTAACCATTAGATTTCTTAAAATTAGTTTTCTAAGCAAGGGGGTCAGGATATGGATTATTTTCAACTAATGTTAAAGATGCTCCGAACCTTTCATCTAGTTCAGCGAACACTTCTGAACGACTTTCGCAACTCTGACTTTAATACCAACTTGAATAGGACTCAACGGCGAGTACTCATGCACCTCTATGAAGAAGAGGAACATACCATGACTGCATTATGCAAAAGAACAGAGTTACAAAAAGGCAGTATGACATCTGTAATTGACAGTCTGGAAGAATTGAATTATGTAGAGAGAAAGAGAAAGGGTACTGATCGTCGCAAACTATTCATTACACTTACCCCACAGGGTGTTGTAATGGCTGAACAACTTAGAGATGCCATGAATCAATATCTTGAAGATAAATTACAACCACTAACTAAAGAAGATATTTATCACTTTTCCCAACTATTAGACCAACTCTGGGAACTCAACCAAAAATTAATTACAACCAAGGAGGATTTATAATGAAAATGCAACAAGATCGCAAATATGAATTAGGTCATGAGAAAATAAAAAATTTACTAATAAAATATTCAACACCAGCCATCATTGCTATGCTGTTTAACTCTCTGTACAATTTGGTTGACACTATCTTTATCGGTCAAGGTGGAGGAACATTGGCTATCGCCGGTCTGGCGATCTCTTTTCCCATCCAGATGTTAATTATGGCCATCGCTCAAACAATTGGTATTGGTGCTGCTTCAATCATCTCGCGGAACTTAGGTGCGGGGAATCAGCGCAAAGCCGAACAGACAGCAGGAATCTCTTTTACAGCAGTGACAGTTTTAAGTATTGGTTTTTCGATACTGGGTTTGATTTTTATAAATCCTCTGCTGCAGCTCTTTGGAGCGACTAATGACATCTTACCCTACGCTAAAGAATATATGTCAATTATTTTAATGGGAAGTTTTTTCTTCTCTTCTGCCATGTCTGCCAATAATCTGGTTCGGGCAGAAGGTTCTGCAAAAAATTCAATGATTAGTATGATTATTGGTACTGTATCCAATATCATTTTGGATCCGATCTTCATCTTTGGTTTTAACATGGGAATCAAAGGTGCAGCACTGGCTACTGTTATCGCCCAATGCTTATCTTTTATCTATCTGGTAAGATTCTTCATCGGTGAGAAGAGTCTATTGAAAATTCGCCGTGAGGATCTAAAATTAGATGTTCCACTTCTCAAAGAAATCTTTGCTATCGGCGCTTCTTCCTTTACCCGGACTGTAGCAGGAAGTCTGTTTTCAATTGTGGTAAATAATTCTCTGGGATTTTATGGAACATCCTTACACATTGCTATCTATGGTATCTCAAATCGTCTGGTCATGTTTTTTATGATGCCTCTTCTGGGTATCGTTCAGGGTTTACAACCAATTGTTGGATTCAATTACGGGGCTAAAAATTTGCAGCGGGTCAAAGATGCCTTAAAATTAGCTATAACTGCTTCCACAACTTTCGCCTTTTTTAGTTTCGCCATTCTGATGATTTTCACAAAACTATTGGTTCAGGCATTTAACAATGATCCGGCTTTACTCACAGAAGGAGTCCCCATCGTTAGAACTATGAGTATTTTTGTTCCCGTGATTGGTTTTCAAATGATCGGTGCCAGTCTTTTCCAGGCCATCGGTAAAGCATTGCCCGCTTTAATCTTATCGATGTCCAGACAGATTTTATTCTTAATTCCCCTATTATTGATACTCCCACTCTTCTTTGGTTTATATGGAATCTTTTATGCATTCCCAGCTTCTGACTTACTATCGACCGCTGTTACTGGATTCTGGGTATCTAAAGAGATGACCATCATGAATAAATACCTGGCGAAAGAAGATATTGAAAAAGCCAGTTGATTTGAGGTTCACGTAAAATGAATATTTCACCCCGAAGTAATTTATAAACACTACACCGAGATTAGTTAACTCTCATCAGAAAAACTAAAAGTGACTGCCAAAAAGTTATTGTAAACTTATAAGGTCAGTCACTTTTTTATTGTTGAATTTCTATTCTCTTTACTAATGATTAACTTTGATAAAAACAGATCATTAAATGAAAGATTAGTCAGGGTATGATAATTATTTTTTATAGACCCCCCACTTAATCAGATTTAGATACTCATCAAAATCAACAATCATCTTTTCATATACTTCTTTCAAAAATTTGTCATCCACCAGATTCAGATTACTTAGATTAGCATAGTTAGAATATTTTTTCGCAAACCCTTCGCGTAAAAATGCCAGAAGCTCAACCAATTTAACAAGATCGACACTATCCTTTAAAGCAGAAGTATCAATATCTTTATAATATACACCTTTGGCTAGATCGGTAAGTTTCTCAACTCGTTCAGACAACTCTTTTTCTAATCCATCCGGAATTTCTCTCATAGACTTATTAATTAATACGCCCATTTTTGGTGCTTCCACAACCATTTTGATCTTAAGCAAGCCCCAGACCTTCATTCGGTCAAAAATATCTCTAGCCGTGACTTCCTCAGACAACCGACCAACCATCTCAATATAATAATCAATAGCATAGTCAAGGATATACAAAAAGAGATTCTTTTTATTCCCAAAATAGTGGAATAGACTTCCTTTGGAAATTCCCGCAGCTTCAATTATTCGATTAGTCGAGGCATTTTCATAACCATATGTGGCGAATTCGTCTATACAAATCTGACGAATCAGCTCTCTCTTTTCATTTGGTAATTTTTCGAAATTCTCAAACATGCAAAAACATCCTTTCGTCACTATTAAAGTCACTTTAACAACAGACTGTTAATTCTTTAGTATAATGATTTCAGAAGGAGCTTTGTCACTGAAATAAACATCATTTGGTTATTTATACTCTTACCTATAAAGTTTGGAAGACTTCCCTTCCAAAATGTCATTAAAATGAAACAGGGTATGCTGACAATCTCATCATACCCTCAAACAAATACTTTTTATTTATACAGTGATATCTTTCCTCTCATAAAAATAGTATGTCAAACCAATACAAAAAACATTTATTATCAAAATGAGAATCAGATAAATTAAATCTATTCGTCCTGTTGGAATTATATCAGCGGGTTCCACATATTTGAATGGGCTTAGCCATTTCAACCAACCCATGCTCTCTGTCATACCTGAGATAATGCCGCAAAAATAAGTCAAGAATACGATCCCCAGGGAGGCAGATAGTACAGTCTTACTTTTAGTGATAAACGTAGACAGTAAAAATCCTATCGAAGCAAAAGTCAGATGCAGTAAAAACGGAGCCACAATAATCAATAAAAAAGTAGTTATACTAAATGGTTCACGTTTGATTATTTGAAAAACTGCGAACACTGCCAGCCCTAACACCAGATTCAGGATGAATACATTGAATAGATAGCTCAGTAATTTACTGGTTACAATCTCCCTACGGGTCAATGGCTTAGCTAAAAGAAATTCAATGGTCTTCTCCCCTTCTTCTTTTGATAGAAGTCCTGCTGAAAGCATTATTGCATAAATACTACCCAGGAGCATGACAAACAAACCCACATACATCGCATAAAACCCAAAGATGTCAGTAATAGATAATCTATCTAATCCAAAAGCTGAGTTATAGAATGCCCGGACTCCTTCTGGCATGCCATTAACCATATCCATCATATTTGCAGCATCATCTGCCATCGAAGGATATAAGAACATCACTGATGACACCAGAGCAATAATAATGATTCCCCACAAAATTAAACCTTTTTTGTTAATATTCAGTTCACGTAATAGTAGATTCATTATTCCCCCTCCTTCTCATAATAATGCATAAAGATCTCTTCTAAAGAAGGTTCTTCGATCGTGACGTTCTGTACATTCAATTGAGATAACTCATATAATAATCTTTTAATCTCACCACTATACAATACTTTAACACTGTTATTCACAATCTCTTTCTGAATGATTCCGGATAAATTTAAATCACTGTGCTCATCTTTTGCAAAATCAACCCTGATAGTTCGAAATTTATTCTGTCTCAAATCTTCGATATTCTCAACTTTGAGTATCCTGCCTTCTTTAATAATCGCCACTTTGTCACACATTTTCTGAACTTCACTTAAAACATGAGAAGAGAAGAATACGGTTGTTCCATTCTGATTCTCTTCTTTTAATAACTCAAAAAATCTGTTTTGAATCAATGGATCTAGACCTCCAGTGGGTTCATCAAGAATTAACAGCTTAGGAGCGTGCAAAAGTGCCTGTACTACTGCAACTTTCTTCTTATTACCATAAGACATGTCGTCAATCTTCCTATTTAGATCTAAATCTAATCTGTCAGCAAGATAGTTCATTCGATCCGTACAATCTTGATTGTAAAACTTTGCTGAGTATTGGAACAGATCCCGTGCTCTCATATCATCGTAATAACTGACTTCAGCTGGAATATAACCGATGCTCTGCTTGATTTTTTTTGTATCCTGAACACAATTCTGGCCAAAGATTTGAGCAGAACCCTCTGTTGGGTAGATAAAATTTAAGAGTATACGGATAGTAGTAGATTTGCCTGCTCCATTTGGACCAATGAAGCCAAAGATGGTTCCTTCCGGAACTTCTAAGTTAACTTCGACAATACCTCTGGCTTTTCCATAATACTTAGTTAAATTAGTAGTTTTGATAGCATACATAAATAATCACCCCTTTTTTGACCATATGGTCAATTTGTATATTGTCATTATACTATAGATTGACCAGGTAGTCAATGAGTAGAAAAAATATTTTCCTGTACTTTTACTTAAGTTCATTCCACTCTCTCAACGAAATCTATACCATAGATGTAAAAGTGATGATTTGATCCGTTATTTTGACTAATAAATCTGAATCTCAAAGATATCATCTATTCGATCTTTCATATATTGATGTGCATCAAAGACACCTTGATTATAGACTTCTGGAGCCAATTCTTCCAGGAAAAAATTTAAGATTAATGTGGCTGCAAGCTCACCAATATCCTGATCTCTCTTTTCTAAAAAGAATGTCTTTATCGCCTGAATCATATGATCTTTTTTCTCTTTGTTTAGTTTAATCTTTTCATTCATTTGATACCACTCCTTTTCTAAGAATACATCTTCAATCCATTTTACATTTTCTCCAGCATCTTAGTTGCGAAATTTTTAATATTCTCCTCTTCAATTGCAAACTGGCTTTCCTTTACTTTGCCGACATTTTTGACCACCATTCTAGACAGAAAACCCATTTTGGAGAGATCATATTCATAGCCAAAATATCCCCGGGCATGGGCCTGTTCGTATAAGCTGTCAAACGCAGCCTTCATCTGTTCATCTACCACCTCTTTACCACCACAACAGATAAATATCCCCACTCTCTTCCTCATCAGTAAATCTTTATTTTTATCACATAACTTTCTGATTTGAGATTGAATTTTGTCCATGTGAATTGAACCACCGATGATTATCTGATCATATTCCTGTAAATTAGGAACTCTGTCCTTGACTGCATTTACTAGTATAACATCCTCAGATAAACTTTTTGCCAATAACTCAGCCGACTTCTTAGTAGTCCCATGTTTACTGGCATAGATTATGATCGTCTTCATACACGTTCCTCCCTCTAAAAAATACTTCTTCTAGCAAAACCAATCTACTTCTCATGTCCTACAATGTCTTATCTGCGTCTTTATCCCATATCTTTACAAGTATTAATTTGGAAATCTTATTACTTTATAAGAAGACATCAAAATATTAATTAAAGTCGCACTAACAACAAGCTGTTAATGCCTTAAGTTTAACGACTTCACAAGAGGATTTGTCCCTCCACTAAAGTAAACAGCATTCAGTTATTTATACTCTCATCTGTAGAAGCTGAGAGACTTCTCTTCTGAAATGTCGTAAAAAAAGCAAAGTCACCCAAAGGTAACTTTGCTAATTATCAAACATACTCAGTCAACCTTATTGCTCAGGAGTAACAACTTCCCATACTTGACCTTCTTTCGTATCTTTCACTAATACTCCCTTTGCTTTCAGTTCATCTCGCAGAGCATCCGAGCGAGCCCAATCTTTATTAACTCTGGCTTCTTTTCGCTCTTCGATCAACTGCATCAAATCCACCGATAATTCCTGCTGTTTTTCAATCTCCTGATCTAAATTCAGCCCAAAGACCCGATCCATCTCCAAAATCAAATCATAACCTTCTTTAGAGACAACCTCCGAATTGCGTACCATCTCCCAGAGAATACCCAGAGCCTCCGGTACATTCAAATCATCATCTATTGCCTCTTCAAAACGCTTTTGATAGTGGTCTAGTTGGCTCATATTAGCCAGATGATTCGTAGATTCACGGAATTTCTCTACATTAATCCACAATCTAGTTAACGCAGTATTTGCACTCTCCAGACCATTCCAGGTAAAATTCATCGTCTTACGATAATGAGCATTTAAGCACATATAGCGATAGGCCAGAGGGTTATAACCCCGCTGAGCAATATCAGAAATAGTCCAGACATTCCCCAGACTCTTAGACATCTTACCTCCGTCAACCTGTAAAAACTCCCCATGCATCCAATATCTGACTACTTCTTTGTCAGTATAACCTGTATTCTGGGCGATCTCATTCTCGTGATGAATGGGAATATGGTCTATCCCTCCGGTATGCAGTTCAAACTCCTGACCAAGATATTTGATGCTCATGGCTGAGCACTCAATATGCCATCCCGGATAACCCATTCCCCACGGGCTCTCCCACTGCATAATATGATTCGGTTCAGCTCTTTTCCAGAGAGCAAAATCAGCTGGATGACGTTTTTCAGGATTCACATCTACCCTGGCACCTGCCATCTGCTCTTCTAAATTAATCCGCGACAATTTACCATAATCAGCTAATTTGCTGATATCAAAATATATACCATCAGAAATCTCATAAGCATAGCCCTTCTCCAAAAGAACTTTAACAAAATCGATCATCTCCTGAATATGTTCAGTAGCTCTGCAGACTATCTTTGGTTTGAGTAAGTTTAGTCGCTCAAAATCCTTAAAAAATACATCTGTAATCTGTTTTGCTATCTCCCACGGACTTTGTCCGGTCTCTTTAGCCCTCTTGATCATCTTATCTTCACCTTCATCAGCATCTGATAATAGATGCCCCACGTCGGTGATATTCATAACATGTTTAACCTCAAACCCATTATATTCTAAAACCCGACGAAGCAGGTCAGCGAACACATATGACCGTATATTCCCTATATGAGCATAGTTATATACAGTAGGTCCACAAGTGTACATTCCCACTTCTTTATCATTTTTTAATGGCACAAACTCCTCTTTCTGACGAGTGAGTGTATTATACACATGCAAACTCATAATACTCCCTCCTTTTGACATTGTCACACAAATTCTATGACATTCCAAGATTCCTTATTAATCTTATCACATAATTATCAGTTTGAAAACTGTTTTTGTAAATTTACTCCGGATTTTCTGTAAATAATTTCATAAATGAGAAAACCTGTGACACAGCCACAGGCTTTACTCCCTCTATCTACCACAGCACTTCTTATATTTTTTCCCACTACCACAGGGGCATGGCTCATTACGACCAATCTTCTCACCTTTGACAATTGGTTCTCGTTTGACCTCATTATTCTCAGGTGAGTTGTTAGTATACATCTCCCTTTGCGGAGCCGCTTGACCTGGTTGACGCAGAGCCAGATTAGTTGTATCCTGATCGCCGGATACATGAGTGATCTGACGTTCTTTCATCTGAGTCTCCCCGGTAATTACTCTAATATGGAAGAGAGTTTTAATCACATCTGATCTGATACTCTCGGTCATATTTTTGAAGAGATCAAAAGACTCAAACTTATATTCTGTCAAAGGATCTCGCTGACCATATGCCCGTAAACTAATACCCTGGCGTAAATCATCCATCATATCCAGATGATCCATCCATTTTCGATCAATAATTGACAGAGCTATTTGCTTCTCCAATTGACACATAACCTGAGAACCCAATGATTCTTCACGATTAACGTATAATCTGTTCAGTTTATCCCACAAATACTCAGAAATCTCAGCAAAATCTTTACCTTTTAAATCTTCCACTTTGACCAATTCCCGATCTGCAAAACTCTGCTCCCAATAAGTCATTAAACCTTCCAGATCCCAATCTTCGGGGTGAATCTCTTTTGGCAGATAGATTGATAGCATATCCTCTAACATTTTTTCTGCCATACCCAAAATTTTCTCCTTAAGCTTATCTTCCAATAACATCTCTCGACGCTGATTGTAAATAATCTCTCTCTGTTTATTCAATACATCATCATATTCTAAGACATGTTTTCTAATCTCAAAATTACGGGCTTCAACCTTCTTCTGCGCCCGCTCGATAGACTTGCTGATTAAAGAATGCTCAATTGGCATATCTTCTTCCATCCCCAGCTTATCCATAATGGCATAAATATTATCTGAACCGAAGAGACGCATCAGGTCATCTTCCAGAGAGATATAGAACTGGGAAGAACCCGGGTCACCCTGACGTCCAGCACGACCACGAAGCTGATTGTCTATCCGTCTACTCTCATGGCGCTCAGTACCAACTATATGAAGGCCACCCAGTTCTTTAACTCCTTCTCCGAGAACAATATCAGTACCACGGCCAGCCATGTTCGTAGCAATAGTTACCCGATTACTATGACCTGCATCTTTGATAATCTCAGCTTCCTGGGCATGATACTTAGCGTTCAATACTTTATGGGAAACGCCCCGTTTTTTTAACATCTCACTCAGCATTTCAGAATTTTCAATCGAGATGGTACCGACCAGAATAGGCTGCCCTGTCTGATGACGTTTGACAATCTCCTCCACAACAGCTGTGAACTTAGCTTTTTCTGATTTATAGATCACATCAGCCATGTCATCTCTAATCATTGGTTCATTGGTTGGAATGACAACAACAGGCAATTTATAAATTTTGATAAACTCCTCTTCTTCAGTCTCAGCAGTACCAGTCATCCCTGCCAATTTATTATACATTCTAAAGTAATTCTGATATGTAATACCGGCAAGGGTCTGACTCTCCCGTTGGACCTTCACTCTCTCCTTGGCTTCTATCGCCTGATGCAAACCATCACTATACCTTCGTCCAGCCATGATCCGTCCAGTAAATTCATCAACGATCATTACTTCACCTTCGGCTACTACATAATCCCGATCTCGCTTCATCAATACATGGGCTTTCAAAGCTTGATTCAGATGATGTACCAGATCCATATGTTCATTATCGTATAAATTACCTACTCCAAGAACCTTCTCAACTTGATGAACCCCTTCCTCAGTGGGGGCTACTGTTCTGGCTTTCTCATCAACAGTATAATCCTCATCTTTGACCAATCTGGGAACAATTTTTGCAAATCTCCCATAGATTTCCGGAGACTGATCTGAAGGCCCAGAGATAATCAACGGAGTTCTGGCTTCATCGATCAGAATACTATCCACCTCATCAATAATCGCAAAATTCAATTCACGCTGCACAAGATGTTCGGGAGTCATGGACATATTATCTCGTAAATAATCAAAACCAAACTCATTATTGGTCCCATAGGTAATATCTGCATGATATGCTTGTCGCCGCTCTTCCGGGGACATATCATGGAGAATAACTCCTACTGTCAAACCTAAGAATTCATAAACTTTACCCATCCATTCAGCATCACGCCTGGCCAGATAATCATTAACTGTAACCACATGAACGCCGTTACCGGTCAGAGCGTTCAGATATGCTGGCAAAGTCGCAGCCAGGGTTTTACCTTCACCGGTTTTCATCTCAGCGATCTTCCCCTGATGTAGAACAATCCCGCCGATCAATTGTACATCATAATGGCGAAACTTCTCGAGAGTAGATCTTTGGGCTGCTTCTCGCACAACAGCAAAAGCTTCAGGCAATAAATCATCAATGGTCTCACCTTTTACTAAACGGGCTCTAAACTCATCGGTCTTGGCACGAAGTTCTTCATCATTCAAAACTTTAATCTGTGATTCTAAGGCATTAATTCGTTCAACCAGTGGATAGATCTTCTCTAATTCCACCTCATTAGCATCTCTAAATACATTAAAGATACCTTTCAAAAAACTCATCTATCTCACCCCTTATTTATTTTATCCATAAATCATAATATGATAGGAGGATCGCCCCTAAAACTATCGGATTAGTAACCAGATGCCCCACTCCTACAATGTCCAAAACCCATGTCAGAAGTGTAACATGGGCTACTAACCCCAAAACTCTTAACCGTTTTACGGTAAGCAAACTCTATCACTCCCTTTCTCTTATCATGTATTCTTCGAAAGATTGGCAAACTCCTTGCAGGATAAGTGAATTTTTTGACGAAGGAGTAAAAGTAGATCTTGAACGTAAATTGATGGAGGTTTGAATATGTTTGATTTAACGTTTAATTTAGATAATATTATTATTCTGGCATCCGGATCTTATCTGTCAATTAGAGGTATTCAGGAGGCTTTCAAATACCTTAAAAAAAAATATTTTCAAACTTATCTTCCACTAAAACAGGCATTACAATACAGAAGGATTCCTGAAGTCTATCACTATCATCTCTTCAACTATGCTCAGAAATTAATTAATCTGGACAAACCCATTAAGAGCAAAAAGTATCTGAAGATCATCTTAGAAGCTAATCCTGACTATCATCAGGCTAACTATTTAATGGGGGTAGCCTTATCTGCTGAGAAGAATTATCACACAGCAAAGCAATATTTGGAGAGAGAAACAGCCAACAATCCTGACCATCCACTGGTATATTTTTTCTTAAGCCAGGCCTGCTTCAAACTCAACCTTTTTGATGAAGCACTGCAGGCTGTGGAGAAAGCTATTGAACTAAATCCTTACTATTATTCTTCTTATTTTCTGGCTATGGATATCTTTGCTAAACTGCATGTTGACCCTGAGAAAGAATGGCACTTCTTTCAACATGCTGAAGAGCTAAAATGTTTAACCCGTCCTGTCTGGGTACACATGGCTAGGTTGGAAGAGAAGTTCTTACCGGATGATGAGAGGCAGAGACGGCAGGAAGTATACGAATCTCTGGAAAATAATTGGCTAGAAGCAAACCGTTTAAAGGAGAAAACATTAAAGGCATTAGCCACTAAAAACTTCTATAAAGCAGAAAGTTTCGCGCTAGAAGGTCTATACCTGAATCCTCATGATAATCAATTATATCAACTATATGATCAGATTCTTATTGCACAAAGGAAATTTCCCAATGCTTTAGAATTCTATCTTCAATCATCCAAACGAATTAACTTTAATCCACTGGAAGCTACTCTACGTCTAGTTGATTATTATGTGTTCAACAAGCAGTATCCGATAGCCTTAGAGAAGATGCTAAACCTCTCTACCAAACATCCTAACGCCAAATTTCTCCATTACCCCCTTGGCATCTTATATAACTGGATTGGAGAATCTACCAAAGCTTTAAATCATCTTAAAAAGGCTATCTATTATGACCGAGATGTTAGAAAACTTGTTTTAAAGAATCCGGAATTAGAAAATCTCCGCAAAAGCGAAGACTTTCAGCAGATTATAAAATCTTGAATTATTTCATCACCGCATATCATCTGCGGTGATAGGACGTCCATAAATCATCTCAAAAGTATCCTCTGTGCAGGAATGTGCTGATCCGTCAAATACCAACTCACCATTACGCAAACCAATTATTCGATCTGCATACTCCAGTGCCAGATCGAATAATTGTAAGTTAACAATCGTAGTCATCTCCAGCTCTTGATTAATTCGCATCAAATCTTTCATCACAATATGAGATGTAGGTGAATCTAAAGATGCAACAGGTTCATCAGCAAGAATAACTTTAGGTTCCTGAGCTAAAGCTCTGGCAATCCCAACCCGCTGCTTTTGTTCATCAGATAAATGGTCAGCACGGACAAAAGCCTCCTCAAGAATATCTACTCTTGCCAGACTGTCAAAGACAATCTCCTTATCACACTTAGGAAAAATGCCCAACAGGCTCCGCCAGGTTGCCAGATGTCCAACCCTTCCTGTCATAACATTGCGAAATACAGAAGATCTTTCCACAAGATTAAAATTCTGAAAGATCATGCCAATCTCAGTTCTAATTTGCCGCAATTCTTTAGGAGAAGCAGCAGTTACATTTCTACCGTCAAACCAGACATCTCCAGCCGTTGGTTCAATCAAACGGTTAAGAGTTCGCAGTAAGGTAGATTTACCAGCACCACTCAAACCTACGATGACAACAAATTCTCCAGATTCGATAGACAGGTTTACATTGTTTAATGCCTGAACACCACCCGGGTAAGTCACTGATACATTTTTGAATTCGATCATTTTCTTCCCCCTACTTTTAGTGTTATAAAAAGGGTGCCATTAGGATACCAATCAAATCCTCTGCAGATATTAGATCTAAAATTCTATGACTCCTACTTCTATAAGTGGGAGCTACCTTGTTTTACTTCAGGTGGGGTTGAATCCCCATCTGAAGCCCAGAGGTTCAGCTTTAGCTGAACGAATTCACTAGATCTCAGTAATCTTGCCCTGCATCTCCTGATAGGTTTCGCGAACCACCTGATATTTTGCACTACTGGTTGCAGCAAAACTACTTGCATCAAAAATATCATCCAGAATTCTAACTTCTTCTTCAGTATTACCAATAGATAAAAAAGTAGCTTTAATCTTAACAAGCAGAGCATCATCTAATTCTTTACGAGCAACAATACCATCATTAGGAATATAATCTGTATAACCGATAATACTGATCTTCTCCAATACATCTGGATATTCCCCTTTGATAGCTGTACGAGCATCAGTAAAGGACAGAGAACAATCGACATCACCATTATACACTGCTAATACACCTGCATCATGACCACCAGCGAAGATATATGTAAGATCTTTCTCTGGATCTAAACCCACAACATTTTTTAAGTACACATAAGGGAATAAGTAGCCGCTTGCAGACGCTGGATCAACGAATGCAATAGTCTTACCTTCTAAATCTTTTACATCTGTAATTCCGCTATCAGCCCTGACATTAAACTGAGCACGATAGCTGTTGGCACCATAGCGTACAGTGTTAACCAGAATCTCCACACCATAACGATCTTCAGCTAATACCATACCGAAAGGACCAAACAGACCGACGTCCACTTTACCTTTACCCATAGCTTCGATCAGACCAATATAACTGGTGGAGATGTATGGGTATACATCTATTCCAATCTCCGCACTTAGCATCTCAGCCAATGACTCTCAGTTATCGACCAATTTGTCAACTCCCCGGGAAGGAACCATACCCAATACCAGGCGGTTTGGAGTCTCACCATTTGGTTGCGCAAAAGCTGGAATTACCCAAAAAGCTAACATTAATACTGCTAAAGTCAATACAACAAACTTCTTCATTTGAAATTTGTCCTCCTTTTTTGCTTTAATGATGTTTTTACATATTAATTTTTAGCATGACAAATGTCTGAAAGTTCACCCTCAGATTTTTTCATGCCTTATAATAATTCTAGGAAATTAAATCAAATCCTTTTCAGTTCGAGAAAAAGATCAATAACTCCCATCAAACCATCTATTCATCTATACTCTTGCCATTCGTAAGTAGGTTATCAATCATAGCCCCTACAATCAAGCCAATTCCTGCGCCTCCTCCACAGAAAATAGCAAAATATTTGTTGGCAAAATGTAAACCTAAAAATGAACCAATGGCACTACCCAGAATCAAACCCAGACCTATCCAGGGAATAGTTTTCCTTCTATCCTGCTGTGTCATCAAAATCACTTCCTTTCTAAATTAGTCATTTTGGAGAAAAGAATAATCTTACCCTGAAGTGAACATTGAAAGATTTAACTCTCTCGATAAAACCTGCAATACCTGACTACCAGCGATGCTGTTCCCTTTTTCATCCAGAGCAGGGCCAATCACTCCAATACCCCATTTACCAGGAACTGCTGCCAGAATACCTCCACCGACACCACTTTTCGCCGGAATACCTACATCAATAGCAAATTCTCCTGAAGAATTGTACATTCCACAGGTGACCATAAAGGTTTTGATAATTCTAGCAATTCTCCCGGGAATAATGACTTCTCCTGTTTCATTGGAACGACCATTGTTAGCCAATACTGTACCGATCCTTGCCAGATCTGCAACCGTCAACATGATCGAACATTGACGGAAATAAAGATCCAACACATCCTCCACATCACCATTGATTACCTGCTCGTTTAACATAAAATACGCCAGAGCCCGATTGCGATGACCTGTTTGCTTTTCAGATAGATAGACTGAATGGTCAATTCTAACCTCCTCTTTACCAGTCAATTTCTGAATCAAATTGGTAATTCTAGCAAAACGTTCGCTCACATCTCGACCTTGAATCAATGAAGTAACAGCAATAGCTCCCGCATTAATCATCGGGTTTAAAGGTCTACCCGGCCGCAAGGTTTCCAGTTTAATGATAGAGTTAAAAGGATCACCAGTTGGTTCCTTACCAATTTTGCCAAATACTACCTCTTCACCTGAATCCATCAAAGTTAGAGCCAGAGTAATAACTTTGGAGATACTCTGAATAGTAAATTCATAGTCTATATCTCCCGCGGTGAATATCTGCCCAGTTAGATCTATCATAGCTATCCCCAGAATATTAGGATTAGCTTTACTTAATTCAGGAATATATTTGGCTACTTGTCCACGTTGAGTCCAACTTCGCTTCTCTTCTATGATTTGAATTAATCTTTGCTGAAAATTCTGCATATAAGGCCACACCCTTCTTATGTTAGCTATATATAAGTATATATTTAATAATATTATAAAAAATCCTCTATGAAAGTTTGAATTTTTACACAAATTTGATCTCTGGATCAAGGAAATAAGTTGAAAAAGTTATTCAAAGTGTATCCATATGGCAATTTACTCTCATTGTATCTAATCTTTATGAAAAGTCAAGTAAAATTAACTATTCCTTTGCTAGTCAAAAAGGAAGGCGTCAGACAATAAACTAGACAATAAAAAATAGGGTTACCATAACCCTATCTCATTAAAATATATCAAATTATTCATCTAAACTATTGCAGTTTTCACCAATTTGTCCAACCTGGCCATTATCCTTTTTACTCTTTTAACTAATGTGTCTATATCTACTGGTTTAATCAGATAATCTACAATCCCGATATCAATAACTTCCTGAATAGAAGCACGGCGTCTTTCAGCAGAGACCACCATAATTGGAATCGTCTGATAGATCGGGTCTTCTTTCAAACGCTTAATGATATAATAGCCATGTTCACTTCCAAGAAAAAGTTCAATGATTATTAGATCGATCTCCTCTGTAAGTAATGCAGAGAACAACTGCTTGCTATTTACTGCATCCAAAACTTTAAAATTTTCTCTACTTAATGCTTTCTTCCATTTATTTTTCAGGTTCATCGTATCATCAACTATGATAATTTTACCCATTTCCTCATCTCCCTTTTTCTGGAATAATTTGTGATGTCACTTTCCACTATTATTATATCACAGAAAAAGCTGGATGATTGATAAAACTTTAGCTCAAATTCTAAAATCGTTCTTTTTTCCTTATCCAATTTTTTCTGGTTAGGTAGTGAGAACTAGGGAATTTTATCCTTATACTACACCAGTGACAAAAGTCGATCTATCAATTCCGACATAAGGATTGAGACAACATCCCTACAGAACTGGCAGACCGACTTAGCTAATGAATCCGGTAAAACTATTGAATTTTCGGAGTTAGTCGCCTTCATTCCCTCCATCTCTAGTTTGAGCATCAATTATCGAGCCTAAAATCAAGCCACCTCCAGCACCACCCAATCCAAACCAAATAAAGTAAGCTGGTATAATGATGATCCCCACCAGAAATCCAATTGCTGCGCCAAAAATAAGTCCTAATCCTGTCCATTGAAATTTCTGTTTACTGTTATTTACTTTCACTCAAGTCACCCCCTTCCAAACCACATTTTTTTAGATAAGTTTTTGCCGATATCATTATTTAAATTAAACACTTGTTTCTCAATCAAAATTGCCGAGTTGATTACAAAATGTCTAATATAATTTAAAACAGAACAAGATTTTGTGTATATCGCCATTAAATCAAATAACCACCTTAAATAAGGTGATTATATGACTTCACTACTCTTTAAATTTTTGTGTCTAATCTCAGTTACACCGGTTTTCTGTAAGATCTCCACAATCTGATGAAAGACTTCACGTCCCTGACCACTTCGTGATACAGTAACCACTTGAACAGAAAGACCTGGCTTGAAAGATTCATTTAAAAGAAACTCCCTAAATGTCGGGGGCATCTTTCCGGCCCAGACTGGCATAATCAGGATGATCTCAGTGACCTCTTCCGAACTGGTGTATTTGTCACCCACTAAACTATAGGAATAACCTTTGTTAAAAAGCGTGTTAAATCCGGCCTTGAGATAACCAAAAGTTCCCCAATAGCGATTCTCAGGTATATCCATAACCTGAACTTTATAACCAGCCTCATTTTTCGAATATCTATCAGCAACTTGAGCACATGTACCTGTCCGTGAATAAAAAAATATTTTCTTTGACATTTCAACTCCCCCTGATTATGTATATATAGCATACATTCTGCATCAATCAGGCTTTTACCTTTGATGAAGTTAAAAAATCCATGAATTTATATAAAATCACGACCATAGTCCCTTCTAACACACAACTCCATCCCAAGAGGATAAAAAGTTTTGACCTGAAAGATTACTGAAATTGACGTCTAATTCCCATCAATGTAAATACATATGCAATTATGTTCCAGACGACCAAAGATATTATTGAAGGAATTACTTCCCCAAAAGAGCCAGCCTGTATACTAACTCTCATCATTATGGTAACAGAAGAACTTGGCAGATATTCAATCATACTCTGAAATACTTTTGGTAATACCTCTGCAAACATTGGAGTTAAAAAGAAGAATAACATTGCCGGGCTACTAATCGCTCCTGCAGCAACTTGACTATTGGTAAATAAACCAATTATTAAGCCAATCTGAATAAAAAAGACAGAAGCCAGAACAACCCCAAACCAGAGAAGTACCTGATTCCCGGTCAATCCATTATTTGGAGCCAAAACTAAAAAGACATCCACAATGATAATCATTAATGAAAATAGAACTTTTCCCATAATAATCTCTTCATGTCGGGCAGGAGAGATCAGCAGACTATCCAAAGTACCTTTCTCTTTCTCTTCAGCAGTCAAAAATCCCGGAATCATGACTCCCACCATAGCCAGAGCGTAAATAATCCACATTGGTAATAACTGTTCTTTAGGGCCCTGAGTTAATTTGGTCATAATAAACGCTAAAAATGGTGCCAACACGACAATTGGGAGAATAGATGGATTTTTCATCAGATCCCGTAAATCTTTTATGATTAATTTGCTAATAATCTGGCTTCTCATAGAATCTCCTCCCCTGTCAGTTTGATAAATACCTGAGCCAGTGTTGCTTCCCGCGAATGGAGCGTCAATATCTGCTCATTCTTCAACAGTTGACTTAAGGCATCAGGTGTTGTCTGATCATCCATATTTAGAGCTTTTTCTCTGACCTCATCTTCGATTGCATATGTTACTTCTATAGTTCTCTCACCATGTTCTAACTTCAGTTCATAAGGTTTACCTGCTGCAACAATCTTCCCTTTACTAATAAAGGCTAACATATCACACAATTGATCAGCTTCTTCCATATAATGAGTGGTCAGTATGATAGTTGTCCCTTCATTTTTTAACTCTCTAATCTGCTCTCTAATAATCTCTGAAGATGTTGGATCAAGCCCAGAAGTAGGTTCATCCAGAAAGAGAATTTCAGGATTATGCAGCAGTGCCCGGATGATTGTCACCCGTTGTTTCTGTCCTTTTGATAGTTTTTTGAATTGAGCTTTGCGCTTCTCCTCCAGCTGAAAACGCTTTATTAATTCATTCACTCTTTCTTTACCGATCTTATATAAGCTAGCGTAAAAATATAAATTCTGTTCAACAGTAATCCGCTCATAAAAATTTGGAGAATCGAAAACAACTCCAATCTTATCATGCATAGCTTTGGCATTGTTAACTACATCAATACCATCAATAAAAATCTCACCATCTGTCGGTTTTAAAAGACCAATCATCATGCGAATTGTAGTGGTTTTCCCCGCTCCGTTAGGTCCTAAAAATCCAAAAACCTCTCCTTTTGCTACCGCGAAACTGACTCCATTTACTGCTTCTACGCTGCCAAATTTTTTGACAACATTTTTCACCTCAATCATTCCCTATAGCCTCCTTTAAGTTGATTGTCGAAGAGAACTACTAAACTATAGTATTCTGTTCTAAGCATCACCACTAAATATATATTATCAAATGCCAATTTATCTGCCACTATTTTAGTCCACTTCCACACACCTCTCTTTTCACCAATTCTCAAAAACATCTAGCAGATCTTATCTATTATTGTTCAACAGACCCCTCAGATATTCCTTTAACATAGAAAAAAAGCTGTGAACAATTTAAATCAACAGCTTTTTTCTATACTATCAATTTATTTCAAACAGACACCCTTTCCTCCAGCTAATAAAAATCTTAACTCTTTTCCATTCCTCTGGCTTATAACTTGCCACTGCCGTCATCAGCGGCCTTCAGACAGTCTCCCACCTATCAATCTGTTCTGATCAGATACTCAAACCATGATTGTGAATCTGAACCATACTGTTCATATAAATGTCCAATCTCTGAAAAAATCTTCAACTTAATGTTACAGTTCACTTCATCTGGTCTAGCATCAACATCACCGAATTCCATATAAGAGAAAGCCCGACATCCACCGCCACAGACATATTTTAACTCACAATCACGACATTTCTCAATCCAACAGACACTCATCTTTCGAAGATGATGAATTTTTGATCCTGACCACAAATCCTGCAAAGAATTCTTCCGAATATTACCGCAATAGGGTTGATCCATCGGAAAAGTTCCACACGGTAAGACATTTCCTGTCGGTGAGATAATAATTCCTGCTGATCCCAGACCACAGTCAAATCCTTCACCCCGATCTCTTTTTTCAAGCAGAATCGTCTCTGCCCGATTTTTATGAGGGCAGTTCTTCTCAGTCCACAGATCATTAAACAGGATCACCTGAGCAACCTCAGCATCACTTAACTCAAGTTCTGCCCTATAATCGAGGGCTCTTCCCAACATTTTAATATTACTGGCTGTATATTTTTCAGCCCCCAACGAAAGAGCAAAATTCCCCAATTCTTTATGCAGATGATAATTAGCACGCATTATTGTCGAATTAATATTGAATGGAAGCTGAGATTGTTTACACCACTCGATCACCCGCCTAATTTGATCATAATTACCTGCACCGCGCAGCTCATCATTAATCTCTTTGGTAATACTATCAAGACTCAAATCCAGAAGCACAGCTTTATTTGCTAAATTTTCGATTACTCCGGCCGATAAAGTCATTCCATTAGTACCAATCGTTAATTTTCTTCCAACATTGGCAATATAATTGACAATCTCCATAAAACCAGGATGCAAAGTTGCTTCACCACCTGACAGAACTACTTCCTCTAAGCCCAGTGCCAGAGCCTGGTCGATTAAATTAATAACTTCTGCTGTCTGCAGTTCTCCGACTTTCTTTTCTCCAGACCTGAACATACAGTATTTACAATTTAGATTACAGGCATTTGTCAGATAGACAGTTAATTTTCGCAAAAGAGGGATAGGTTCTTCCTGCAAAAAACCATTTTCTAGCAGATGAGCTATAAAACTACTCACGAACTCCTGATCACATTCTGAACCAATTTCCGACAGATGATCATTTATCATTGAGATATCATCTATACATAATAGGTCTTCCACAATTAGTCTGGTATCTTTATCTAATGGAATTCCATTATGTTCTTTTTCATTAACCAGATACTCGGTTCCGTCAATTGACCTCAAACCAACACCTGAGCAGAATTTGTAATAATTCATTGGTTTTCTCCTTTCCTTATGCGAATACACTTTCCAGATACGATTTCACACTCTGTACAAAGAAGGCTATAGATTCTTATTACTCTTTAGAAACTATAGCCTTTAAAACTTTAGCAATGTTATTGATTAATGTTATCAGTAGATGATATTTTTTAAGCAAAAAGTAGTACTGGCGGAATATTGAGTATCAGCCATAACAAAATAGTATATCCAATAGCCCATCCCTGTTTGACCTCCACTTTCTTATGGAAATAATAATAGAGTATAATCGAAGACCATAAGGAAAAAAGACTTATTCTACTACCAAGATCACTCAAAATAGGCTTTGAAAATATGTCCATTAACACTTTTACGTTTAATTCTAACACTCCCGGTAAGCCTGTTTTACTAATTAGTGCAGTCCAGACGATACCCAATATAATCGGCAAATATATCCAGACACTATATCCAAAAATATCTGCAAAGTTTTCTTGAGACTTATATAATCTGACTACAATCCAGATAACTATCGCCATCAACAGGACGCTGCTGAACATAACAATATTCAGCATCACTCCCTGAATAACAACCAATACACCAGATAAAGTCTCGGTCATCTCCAGATCATTATAATCTTGCGGCAGAATTAGAATACTTAAAAAAGTACAGAAAACAACTAAACTGATCCCTATCCAAATATTTAACTGCAAATTTTGCCCAAAATACTTCTTAGGTTTACTCAAAAATAACCCCATATTTTTTAATGAACTCATACCTCATCTCCCCCAATATCAGTTGATTTGAAGAAATTATCCAGATAGACCAGCCGATAGATACTGCTCAATCTCACAACCTGCTCAATATGATTTGTTAAACGTTCAACAGGAGCATATTGATCTGTTAGCAATATCCCATCTTCCAGATCATACTCTCTGGTCAAAGAATATTGACCAGCAAATACCTGTAAATTATCTTTGATCACAGGGTCAGTACCCTTCCAATTTTGAACCCGGGTCAACAGTTCCTCCTTATTGACTAACGAGTCACCATTATCAGCCACAATAATGATATTGCGTAATAATGTTGGATCATTCAGCTCTTCACTATCATGTTTTTTGGGAAAAATATAGGCATGGTTAAATTGGCTGGTTATCGTTTTCAAGATACTCTTAAACATTAAAGAGTCTTCGCCTTCCAGGGAACTGATAATGTTTACCACTAAGACCCCTTCTGGCTTCAGACAGGCTCGAGCCTGGGCAAATACTTCTTTTGTCGTCAGATGGAAAGGAGGTGCTGCAGTCCCATATGCATCGAAGATTACTATATCATACCTGGTTGAAGTCTTTTTAAAAAACATCCGTCCGTCTTCAACATATACCTGTGACTGTCTTTGATCAAAATTAAATATGTTTTTAGCGACATCAATTACTACCGGATCAATCTCAACTATGTCCATCTGAAAATCGGAATAATTATTCTTAAAAGTCTCAAAACCGTAACCTGTCCCCAGACCCAGAAGTAAGCCTTTTTTCATCTCCGGAGTAAAAAGGGAGCCCAGATGGAAATAATCCTGATAAGGTATATAGCGATCTCCATCAATCACTTCACCCGATTCATCAATCTTAATCGCACCACCCTGAGAGATTCCATTCAACAACAGCCATCTTCTACCATTGTAATCTGCAACAACTACCTGATTATAAGGACCATCTTTTTCAAAAACGATCGCATCTGAATCAATTACCGGAATTAGAATCAGGAGCAGCAAAGCGGCGATATAGAACTTTTTTCCTTTTAACGCCACCAATACTAACAGAATCAAAACAACTGACATACTATACAGGATATTGTTCACCCCAAGATAGGGGATAAACACAAATGTTGTTAAAAACGTACCAATAATACTGCCCAAAGTGGACAAAGCACTTAACTGTCCTGCGATACTGCCAATACTCTCTGTACCTTTACTGCATAATTTAATGGCAAAAGGTGAGACTGTACCCAGAAGAATTCCCGGAGGTACAAAGAGAATTAGTGCAGCAATGAGTGGCCCTACCGTCATCCCAATCAAACTACTCCCCATCAGAATAAAAGGAGCAAAGGGTGGGATTAATAAGATTAATCCTCCGGCACCTGCGATCAAATATAATAAAATCTCAATCCGCGGATAACGATCGGCAATTCGTCCACCCCAATAGTATCCAAGCGATAGTGCTGCCAAAATCATTCCGATCATTGCTGTCCAGACATACGAAGTACTGCCAAAGTATGGAGCGATTACTCTACTTCCCAAAGTCTCTAAAATCATTACCGATGCACCACAGATAAAAACAATAACTCTTAACAATAATACCCCCTCCTTAGCTCAGATTCTCACTATAAAATATTTTCTTCCATTCACAACTCTGTCTCTCGGGTATTCCGAAAGAACCATGATTAATCGTCAGATTATACCCAATGCAGCCGCCTTTACAGACCTCTCTAACTTCACAGTTAGCACATTCAGGAATGTCAGATAATCTCCATCGTCGTATCTGTTGAAAGATCTCTGATTCAGTCCACATATCTTTGAGTGATTGGTCAGAGACATTTCCAATCGCAAACTGATTGGGGAATATCTGACAGGGATATACATCTCCCATCGCTGTGATAAAACAATTGGTCGTCCCTGCCGTACATAATTCCAGCGGCAAACCCTCCAACTGACGATCTATATCCTCTTTCAAAGAAATCTCACCAAAAGAGAAATTTTGATTGTTTGACTTATATTCCGAGTAATATCTCTGCATCTCCAATACCTGTTCAGTAGTCAGTCCCAGGTCTTCCCGATTAGAATCAGCTCTTCCACTTAGCATCACATCTATCGGGTTATATGAACTGGCTCCCAATTCTTCCACAAATTTTGGAAACTCCCGATACTCACTATAATTTACTCTGGACATCACTGTGGAGACAACAGTACGCACTCCGTGCTGTCTCAACGCTCTAATCGCAGAACAAATTTTGTCGAAAGATCCTCTACCCCTCACCCGATCATTAGTTTCAGATGTAATTCCATCCAGACTGACCTGAACACTGACCGGATTTAAATATCCAAGTTCTTCTGCTAACTCTGATGTAATCAATATTCCGTTAGTAAAAAGGCTAAACGGAAGATTCTTTTCTTTCAACAGATGACAAAATTCCAGTAGCCTGGGATGCAATAGAGGTTCTCCACCAGTTAAAACCAATTCAATTGGATGCATTACCTGTAACTGGTCAATAATCAATTCAAACATCTCTTTTTTCATCAATCTCTTCTCAACGGAACCTGCCTCAATATAACAGTGATGACAACGAAGGTTACAGTCTGTGGTTAACTGAATGGTCGCCAGATCTAAAGGAAACTCTTCCAAATCAAGATACAACTCCCGATTTCCTCTCTCATCTTCAGCGGGAATCAGAATCCCCTGTGTATACAGATAGGCGATTAATTGAAACACATCTTCTGTCACCTGTTGTTCTTTAAAATCCTCAAGATTCTGTACCTCATTCTGCAGATCTACAATCGACTTAGTTCCATCGCAGCGTCGAATCACTTCTAGCCCCAGCCTATTCATTCGCATCTTCCAGAGGGTTTTAGGATTATATAAGAATAATCCATATTTTCGAATCTTACCGCGAATTCCCGAGGCCAGAGATAACCTTGCATCTTGCATAGTCAATGCCTCCCGTTCAATATTTGGAAAAAAGAATTTGTCTCTGGAGACAACGTTCTTCGTTTGGTGCTCCATACCAGTCTCCATGAATCGGAAGTGCCCAGGCCCGGCAGCTGGCATCACATAGTTGGTTGTATTGACAATCTCTACATTTCTCAATCTGATCTATCTCCAGATGGCGAATTTTCTGTAGTAATTCACCGTTTTGCCAGATATCAGTAAAAGACCGCTGACGAATATTGCCATCAACATAACCCATACCGTCATAGAGCCTCCAACAGGGGGTAGTAGTTCCATCAGCCAGAATAACAACCGTACTCAAACAGCTATTACAAGCTTTCTTAACCGAAACTGGATTAATCAACTCACCTAAGATACTGGTATGAAATACACTACCAATGGCAACCTTCTGCGGCTCTGGAGATGAAGCCAGACTGGTGTAATAAGAGATAAACTCAATCTGTTCATCCATAGATAAAGCTACATCATCCCAGTTTTCTTTAGCTCGTCCCATTTTGCGAACATAGTCATAGGCGAACTCATAGACACCCAATTCCTGTGCTAACTCGTACAATTTCCGGTATTCGTGAAAGTTCACTCGGGAAATTACCGAATTAATGCACACAGGCAAACCCGCTGCAACCATCTGTTTGATTTTGGGAATTAATCTGGCAAACTTACCTTTTCCCCTATATTTATCATGAATTTCTGCTGTTGCCCCATCCATACTAATCTTTAAAGATGCCAGAGCACACTTTTGCAGTCTCTCTATAGCTTCTTCGTCCACCAGAGAACCATTTGTGCATAAGCTTACTAACATACCTTTACTATTGGCATATTCAACCAGATCCAGAAAATCCGGACGTAAAAATGGTTCCCCACCAGTTAACGTAATATGTAATGGCTTAAATTTAGCAAGTTCATCCATCAAAGCCATTATCTCTTCAGTCGTCATCTCATCCTCAGTAACAGACTCGGAATTTGGAAAGCAGTGAATACATTTAAAATTACATCGATTAGTCACCCGCATACTTACCAATTCGATATTTGGTTCTAACTGTTCAGGAGCAACCGGTTTACCCGTTGACTGGTCAAAAGTGATCCAATCTTTTTGTAATAACAGATTAAAAAAATCCTGACAGTCATTTAAGATAACATCAAAATCTGCTGCAAACTCTTCACTAGCTTTCTGGGCTATATCAGAAATTGAATGTTTGCCGTCAACATAACTTATAAAATAAGTCCCGGTTTCATTTAACTTCATGCGGCCAGGAAAATCATAAATGTCATATAAAAGTGATCCATAAGGCTTTTTTTTCCAGAATATATTACTTTTCATGAATACTCTCTCACACATCTTTTCACCTTCCCACTTCCTTGTAAAATAGCATACATTGTAATATAATAAGATTGCAGAATAAAAGATCTGAATAGTGAACTTCTCATCACTAACCTCTACAAACAGATCCTTTGTTCTGCTTTTATTCATAATTCAATGACTCAATTGGGTCTAATTGTTGAGCCTTCCAGGCGGGATACAGTCCAGAAATAACTCCAATTCCGACTGCAAATCCCAATGAGATGGCAATTGTCTCCCAGGTGATCTTTGATTGAATCGGACTCAACTGATTAACTATAGTTGAACCAAGATAACCTAACCCTATCCCCAAACATCCCCCGGTCAGACAGAGTACAATCGCTTCAATAATAAACTGAGCCAGAATATAGTTCTTCTTAGCTCCTAATGCTTTTCGTATTCCAATCTCCCGGGTTCTTTCAGTTACAGTAACCAACATAATATTCATAATACCAATTCCACCAACTACCAGAGAGATACTGCCAATAGCTCCTAACAAAGCTGTAAGCACAGTTGTCAGCATTTTGATATTATCCTGAAGTTCAGTGATCGGTGTAACCAAAAACGGAATGTAGTTATATTTTAGATTGAATAGTTTTTTCAGCTGATTTTGCACCTGAACTGTTTTGATCTGAGGGTTATGCTGCAGTAGGACCATCTCATTTTCATAATTACCTGTTTGAACACGATAGATAGTATCCGGGATATATATCTTCTGATCCCCAGTAAACCCCATATTCAAATCATTCTGTTTAGCCAACACTCCAATAATCTTAAACTTTACTTCCCCCAATTGAACCTCTCTACCGACCACATCTTCTTCTGTCTGCAAAATATCTTCTTTAACCTTCTGACCGATGACACAGACCGGAATCTGACTAGATTCTTCTAAAGAAGTAAAGAATCGTCCCGATTCAAATTTGAGATGAACAACTTTAGTAAAATTATAAGTTGTACCCAGGACGTAAGTATAGACACTCTCTGTTCTGTATTTGACCAGAGTCTGCCACCAATTTATTGGCACAATCTCCCTGATGTCCTGTGACCCTTTCTCAATCAGCATCAAATCACTCTGACTAAACCAGCGGGGAACTCTGTTTTTGTTGGTAATGTCTGCTTCAATAATCAATGTATTCATTGACGTACTTGAGAACTCATCTAAGAGCATTGATCTGGCACCAGAACCCAGAGAGATCATGAGCATCACCGAAGCTACTCCAACCAAAATCCCAAACAGGGCTAACAGATTGCGAAATTTGCTAGTCAACAAACTTTCCAGACTAATCTGCATTACATCCAAAAAATGCACTTGAATTACCCCCCAGACCGTCTAAGATGTTCTAAATATTCATAGGGACCGACAACCACTCTATCTCCAGGATGTATTCCCCGAATGATCTCTATATCTCCATGCTGAATAATTCCTGTCTGGACAGTCACCCGTTCCACTTTCCCATTCTTCTCAACAAATACATAACGCACAGTCTGTTCTCCGGCTTCCTCTTCCATCAGAGCATCAATCGGTAAACAGATAGTCTGTTCTCTGATCTCTTCCTCAATCAACGCCCCAATAGACAAACCAGAATATAGATCAGCAGTATTTACAAAGATCACTTCAACTTTAAATCTGGTCAAACCATTTGATATCTGAGGATTTTCATCAATATTATTGACCTCACCCCAGATTTCGATTGACTGATCAAATTCTGGTCTAAGTAAGACCGATTGACCTTTTTTAATATAGGAGATGTCAAACTCGTTTATCCAGATCTCTGCCACTTTATAAATTGGATCAGAAAGGAAAGCAAGCTGACTGCCAGAATTCACCCACTGCCCCTCTTCTACCAACAGATCTTTTAGAATCCCCTGTCGTTCGACTACGACCGTCAGATTTTTTAGTTCTTCCTGTAATCGAAGCAACTCCTCCTGAAGTTTACTGTTGGACAGCTCTGCCAGAGCGATTCGCTCATCCTGCACTGCCAGATCAATCTCAGTATTTGCAATACTCAAAGTAATGATCTCTAAATCGCGTTGATGGTTGTTAATCTCAACAAGCAGATCTTCAACCTCTTGCCCCGCAGCATCTCCTAACTCATAAATCTGCTGTACTAACTTATACTTCTCTTCCAACCTCTGTATTGTATTCAGCAGATCTTCTCTTTGGATCAACTGTTCTTTTTTCTGTAAGTTAAGCTTGGATACCTGATATTTTAGCAGTTCCAACTCTCTAGAATCGATTTTAAGTTGATATTCCTGATCTTTTAATTGGTTTCGTTTTTGAACATTCTCCAATTGAAGAATTGGTTGATCTGCCTGAAGATGATCTTTAACTTCAACATAGATCTCTTTCACCAGACCATCAATTCTACTATAGATAGTTTGAGCTTTATAATCCTGGACTTTACCAGCACCTTCAATCTCAACCATCAATGGTTGTAATTCGACAACCTGAATTATCCCATCACCTAATACCTGTTCTACTCCTGCCCTGGACAGAAAACCAATCCAGATCCATAGCCCTACCAGGGATAATGCTCCAATAATCATCCAACTCTTTTTCTTCATCAACCTTACCCCTTATTTAGTCATTATAACTATTTTTTAAAACCATACTGGCTATTGTCAGCATAAGGATATTGAAGACAACGATATAGACGAAACTTATCCATCCTGGCCATTGACCATTAAGTGCCCCACTCAACATATCTTTAGCATAGGAGGAAGGTAAGACAGCCTTGATAATTTTTAAAACTCCTCCCCCATCGGGAATCATTGCAAAAAAAGCCAGCGGCATCATCACAATTATGCTGTAGCTGGTCGCTTCCTGCAAATTCTTACACAATCCAGAGATTATCAGACCCAGACCGGCAAAAGCAAAGGTGATTAACACCGTATAGATCAACGAGACGATAATACTCGATATTTCAGTCACGATTCCCAACAAGATTCCCATAGATACAGTCATGATCACTGAGAACAGAGTCATCAGTGTGACAAAGATTATCTTTCCTAAGATAATCTGATGATAACCAACGGGCGTTGTTAAGAGATAATCCAGTGTCTGCTTATCTTTCTCGGCACTGATCATCGTCACTGAATGAGATACTGCGATAAAGATAATTGCAAAGACCAGAATACCTGCCAGATAATTGAGACTGTCAGTCTCAATACTGATCCCCTGGATGTCAAATTCAATTCCATCACCAACATGTTGTTCATATATTGCATTCTGCAATATACTCAGGGCAATCTTCCCCATAGATTGATTCTCAACATAATACACCTGGATATCTCCGGCAGAATTTTGGGGAAGAGATACCGCAATTGGGGCATCTCCACCATCAACAAGGTTTTTAGCCTGTTCAAAGTTCTCAACTCTTCTAATCTGGATCATCTCTTCACTGATTTCGACAGTTCTCTGTAGTATCGCCTCATCTTGCTCAACATCTTCAGGGATGATCATCGTTAAGCTAAACTGCTCAGTGAACATAAAACCCATAACGATTGTTACCACTATCGGCAAAACGATCAAGATTAAGAGAACCCAATTTCGCAAGCCCTGTAAGATCTCTTTATTCAAAATTACAAAAATTTTTTTCATCTCAATCCCTCAACTCTCTTCCAGTTAATTGGATGAAAATATCTTCCAAACTTAACTGAGCCTGTTGAATTTTTGTAATAACTAAACCATTACCCATCCCATCACCTAGACAATACAGAAATTTTTGTAACTGTTTAACATAAAAAATGCCTCTGTTCTCCTCCTGACTCTGTAAAACAGCCACCTCAGCGGGTACAAATTTGAGCAGTTCAGCTAAAGCAAATGATTCTATCTCAAACTTTAAACTATCCGAGTATTGGGTATGTAAGTTCTGATAACTGTCATACGCACAGAGTTCACCATGATCAATAATCGCAACTGTATCTACAACTTTCTCCACCTCCGCTATGTTGTGAGAGGTTAACAATACTGTAGTACCCTGTCTTTTTAGATCCAGGATTAGATCACGAATTAGTACCGTCGATTGAGGATCAAGCCCAGTGGTTGGTTCGTCTAAGATCAAAATTTGTGGATTGGGTAATAAAGCGCGGGCGATACCTAATCTTTGCTTCATCCCTTTGGAGAAATTTCTTACCAGTTTATTTTGATCGACCAGATTAAATAGCCCTAACAATTCCTTAATTCTGCTTTTAGCCTCTCTGGTTGGCAGATTGTAGAGGTTAGCAGCAAAACTCATATTCTCCATCGCTGTCAGATCTTCATAAACTGTATCACTGTCGAAGACTACGCTCATCAGGGACTTTACTTTCGCCAAATCTGTAGAAATGTCCATTCCATTAATCTTAATCTGGCCGGCAGTGGGGTTTAACAAGCCGCAGATAATTCGTAAAATTGTTGTTTTGCCAGCACCGTTAGGGCCTAAAAGGGAAAAAATCTCGCCTTTTTTGATCTCAAAACTAATATCATTGACGGCTACCAGATCTGCATACTCTTTTCTTAAACCTTCTACTTTGATCATCATATCAACTCCTTTCTTATAGTTTAGCAATCATTTGAGCATCATAAAATAAATTTTGAATTACATCTGAATTTAAATATCTCGTTGAAATTACCGGATTGGTAAAGTTATATTGATCCCAATCTCTTGTCAGAAAGCGAATCCCCAGATCTTCAGCATGTTGATAGAAATAAGTTCCGGGAAGTGGTGTAAAGATTGCAAATACTAACCTGATATGATTATCCCGTTCATCAATCTGGATACTCTTTAAAGCTCTCCCTAGATTCAATGTATGTAAAATATCTTCCTGATTATCATCGGGTAGTCCAATAATCATCGAACAGATTACATTTAATCCTACCTCATATGCTTGACGAACAGCATTCTTTACTTCTGAAGTACTGATACCTTTATCAATTTTCTCCAACATGGCATCACTTCCACTCTCCACCCCAAATTGAATGGAGTAACACCCGGACTCTTTCATCAGACTCAAAATCTCTGAGTCCACTGTATTAACCCGTCCCTCACATTGCCAGACAATATCTAAACCCCGCTCTTTTAGTCCATAACAGAACTCTTTAACCCGCTTTTTAGAATAAGTAAAGGTATCGTCAGCAATAAAAAATTGATCCCGATTGAAGTTCTTGTGCAATAATTCAATCTCATCGAGTACCTTGACCAATGAGCGTTGACGATATCGTTTACCAGAGTACACGTTGGCAGAACAAAATCTACAGTTAAATGGACAACCTCTACCGGTTACGATATTCATCACTCCATTGACTTGATCGTACTGCTCTAAATTTAGCAGATCATAGGCAGGAAAGGCAAGCTGATCTAAGTCAGTAATAAACTCCCGCTGTTCTGTATGGACTATCTCACCATCTTTTAAAAAACTAATTCCTCTGATCTGATCCAATCTTTGAACAGACCGACCAAGATAATGTTCAGTTATTTCAGCAAAAGTCAATTCACCTTCATGTCGACAAACTATATCAACAAACCCTGTCTGCAATGTTTCTGTAGGAAGAAAGGTTGGTTGTGGCCCACCCATAATTACAATAATCGCAGAATCAACCTCTTTTGTAATCTGGGCCACACGAATTCCATTGCGATAATTGTTCACTGTACTGGTAATTCCTACAAGCTTCGGTTTTACCTGAGCCAGGTATTCTTTTAAATCCTTCCCTTTCATTCCCCGCATTCCAAGATCGAGAATCTCCACAGAATATTTATCCCGAACCATTGTCGCCAGATACCCTAATCCTATTGGAGGTAAACAGTTGTGTAATGCATTATACTTTTTATCGGCAAAGGCTGCACTAGGTGGACTAATCAAGACTATATCAGGCTTTGATTCCATTTTCCATCCCCCTTAAAACCACTGATCTTTTGGATATAAATGTTTATAGAGCCGACAATACCACTGGTTGATCTTAAATCCCAGACTCCGTCGATTGTGAACAACCATTCGCTTTTTCATGATCTGATAAAACTGCTCCAAATCATGATAGAGGGCTGTTTTATCATCTAATTGATACTCTTCTTTCATACATTCGATAATTTCCGAAAAACTTTTATCTTCTTTCATTAGTTCTAAAAGATAGACCGAAGTGTCATTCAATTCCACATATGAATAAAGCAATCTATCTTTTAACAGAATAACTCCATCCTCTTCTACCACAGAAATCCCCTGACCTATTACCGGAACCATATTCTTTCCTTTTTTTTCAATGCTCTTATTCATCCAGTTCATCCCTCCAACATCGGTAAGACTCTACCAGAAAATTGGTTAATTGAGCACGCTTTAAATGTCGAGTCTCAATAACTGGCTGCAAGAAATTATACTGATTCCAATCCTTTGTCAAAAATTTAATACCCAACTCTTCAGCATGTTCATAAATATATGTTCCCGGTAACGGAGTACAGATCGCAAAAGCAGTCTGGATTTTGGAAGTAGCTGAACCTTCACGCAGACTATGGAGACTCTGAGCAAATTTAATCGTATTATTGACCATCTCCTCAGTCTCCATCGGTAGTCCAATTATAAAAGAACATTTAACATCCAGTTGGGCATGATGGGCATCCAGAACTGCCTGACGCACCTGATCTAAACTAATCTCTTTTTTGATCTCTTTCAAAATTTCAGGATTGGCTGACTCTACCCCAAATTGTACCCCGACACAGCCTGCTGCTTTCATGGTAGTCATTAGATCATAATTCACAGTATTAACCCTGGCCTCACATTTCCATTTAATTTTCAGGCCAAGTTGAATAATCCTTTCACAAAAATCCCTTACTCTATCCTCATAAAAAGTAAACGTATCATCCAGTATCATAAATCGCTGCACATTTTTTTCATGAATCAGATATTCAATCTCTCCGATAACATCTTCGATGGGCCGTACCCGATATTTCCGTCCACTCAATGCATGAGCCACGCAAAAAATACAGCCATATGGGCAACCTCTTCCGGTAATAATTGGAGCAATATTGTTATATTTATTATAATCAAAGATATGATGCACAGGTGAACCCAGATCCTTTACATCAGTAAAACCTTTACGCTTCTCTGTGCGAATAATCTGTTCATTTTTCAGATAGGCGATCCCTTTAATCGCTGATAGATCTCTCTGGTTGGCCTGAAAAACTTTCATTAACTCGATAATCGTCTCTTCTCCTTCATTAATGCAGACTATATCAATATATCCAGAACGTAAAGCATCTTCCGGAATAAAACTTACGTGAGGCCCTCCCATAATTACTTTAGTCTGCGGAAGAACCTGTTTAACGATTTGGGCTACCAATAAACCGTTATTATAGTTATTCACCAGAGCGGTAATCCCTACTATTTGGGGAGTAGTTGTCTGCAGAAGATCTATTAATTCCTGCTTTCCCATCCCCTCAGTAGCCATGTCAATGATATCAAAAGAATAATTATGTAACATCAAAGATTTTGCTACATAACTTAATCCAACAGGTGGTAAACTATTATGCGTTCCAGAAACCAATTCTTCAAATACAACAGATGGTGGACTAATGAGAAGAATATCCGGTTGAATAACATTCATCTTCTCTACTTCCATTAGAATGGAGCCCAATCTTTGATTATTAGCCCCATATCCTCCATATTATCCAGAAATGCTTCCAGATCTTGAGTAACCTGTTCAGTCTCAACATCATATTCTTCTACAATCCGCTTAACCATATCTTCAATTGTATTTCCACCATCACATAACTCCCAAAAGATAACACCGATACCCTGGATTCGAATGACATTACCTTCAACAGTGAACTCTCCACTATCATTGGCAGATCCATTACTCAGATAGACAACAACAGACTTATCCTCACTCTCAATATTCTCATATTTCCAGAGAACTACTTTTTTCTTTGGTGTATAAGCTAAATATGCACTATCCATCCTTTAATCACTCCTTATCTCTTTTGCTTTGCATCAGATATCCTAGCATCTCAAGAACACAAAACGCCAGTAGTCTTATTCGTTTTCCTAAACCGATCTGATAAGCTTTGGAGATCTGTCTGATCCGACGCCCATCTCCCCCTGCTATCAAAGTATATAGATTAAATATCAAAAAAATCACCAAACCCACATTGATCACCAGATCACAGTGATACAATATACTAATTGTTAGCGTGATAAACAAAAGAATTGACACCCCGACCGGTCCAGCATACAAAATCTTAATTATTTCATTAACATCCATATTTTGATCGGCGAATAAGATCCGCATTTTAAATTGAACCGGCAGCATCACCACCTGATATGAGTCTCCTTTCAACAGAGCATACCATTCTAACAGGTGACAGAACTCATGGACCACTATAGAAAGAATAGGAATTAAAATTATAACAATTGCAGAATTCAAAGTGAACCATCCCAGACTAACGGTTCCTTCCACAGCCCAATTGAGTCCAACAGACAATAGTGTCAAAAAAAGTAAAGGGATAATCATATATTTAGTCGATATTTTTAAAAGTCGTAAAAAACTGATCCCCGGTTTTTCATTTCTTGTATATTCCCAGACAACTCCCCGCAAGTACATCACTGATCACCTACCATTTCCCGGACAGGTGCATTAGCTGCAAAAAATAACTCACGTAAATCGTCCTGAGTAAAGTGTTCAGTATTAATAACCGGTTCCATAAATGTATATCGATCCCAGTCTTTAGTCAGAATTTCAATCCCGAAATCCTCTGCACGGTCATAGAACTCAGTGCCCGGTAAAGGTGTAAGAATGGAAAAATAGATCGTAATATCTGCTTCTGTCGGTGATTGCTTTAATTCGCGTAATTGGTGAATCAAATCAAAAGTCCTATGCAGACTTTCTTCAGTATCTTCCGGAAGCCCCAAAATAAATGAGCAGGTCAACTGCATTCCAATATCATGAATCCGTCTTGCTGCATCCAGGATCAACTCAAGAGAGATTCCTTTACCAATATTTTTCAGTACCTTCTCATCTCCAGATTCTATACCCAACAATATTCCTTTACAGCCAGCCCGGTACATAAGTTCCAGGCTATTCTGAGGAACACAATCAACCCTGGTTCCACATCCCCAGATCAGACCGTAATTCCGCTCGATTAAACCTGAACAGATCTCCTGGGTTCTTTTCTGATTATAAACAAAAGTATCATCAGCAAAATATACCCGTTTAATCTGAAATTTATTATATAATTCATCAATCTCTGCTAAAACATTTTTCGCAGAACGAGCCCGAAATTTACGTCCACATAATGAACTGGACGCACAAAACTTACAGACAAACGGACAACCCCGTCCCGTAATAATCGTTCCAGATTCCTGATATAAAGAGATATCCATTAATTCTCTGGCTGGAAAAGGAACCTGGTCTAATTCTTTAATCATCGAACGCTTTTTGGTAAAGATCAAATCATTTCCTTTCCGGAAAACTATCCCCGCTATATCTTCAAGTTTTTCCGGATTTCCCGCAAATCTATGACGAACTAGTTCGAGAAAAGTATATTCACCTTCTCCCAGAACAATTACATCAATCTCCTTAACCTGAGTTAGAGTCTCTTCAGCCAGAAAGGTCACATGCGGTCCTCCCATGGCCACCATAGCTTCCCCGCCTAAAACTTCTTTCACAATTCGGGCAACCTTACATCCACTCTTATGAACATTAACCAGAGATGAGATGCCCACAATCTTTGGTCTATTCTCCTCAAGGATCTGTATAAGCTCATTTTTTTTCATCTTAGTCGCTGCCATATCAATAATCTTTACAGAATACCTATCTTTGACCATTCCGGCCAAATAACCTAATCCCAGAGGAGGGACTTGACTTCTTTCAGCTCCAACAATGGGAGGCAAAATAAGTAGAATATCAAGCATAGTCTTCCCCCTTTAAACCTGTGATAATTCAATCATCGCATTTATATAAGCTTCACGAATCTCATTAGCATTTAAGTTTTTGGTATTAAAGATTGGATTATTAGGACTAAAATCATCATAAGTTTTTGCCAGAATTTCTATTCCGTATTCATCTTTCTGCATCAAAAACGGTGTTCCCGGATATGGGGTAACAACATTAAAAAATACATCACTGCCATAATCTTTTTTCAAAGAGATAGCCAGATCGATCGACTCCCGCAGCGTCTTTTTAGTATCACAATGATGTCCTAACATAATTGTACAGATCGGTTTGATTCCAGCTTTACTGGTCATTTGCACAGTATTTCTGACCTGTTCTAGAGTAATATTCTTCCGTATCAGATTCAAAACTTCCTGTGAACCAGCCTCCACGCCAAACTCAATTCCCGCACATCCACTTTCCTTCATAGCCTGTAACATCTCTTCATCCAGAGTATCTACTCTGGATTCACACCACCAGCTAACTCCCGGAAGACTATCTTTGAGCCGACAGCAGAGTTCCAATAAACGCCGTCGATTTGAGGTCAATGTGCTGTCCTGAAATGCTAAAAACCGATTATTTTCATCAAAAGGCAGAGTTTTTAACTCAGCCATAATATTTTCAATTGATCTTTCACGATATCTCCCTTTATTTATAACCCTGGATACACAAAAAACACACCGTCCTGGGCAACCTCTGGTTGAGACTATACTAAAAGGCACTTGATATCTGGAAAGATCAAAATCTCCTCTCGCGGGAAAAGGTATTTCATTCAGATTATGAATAACATCCCGTTCAGGAGTCAGGATCACATGCTGGTTTTTTTTAAAACCAATTCCCTGAATATCTGGCAAACTCCCCTGACCTTCTAAAAAATAATTTGCCAATTCAACAATAGTTTTCTCCCCTTCACCGCGCACAACAATATCAACCTCATCATATTCAAGACATTCTTCTACAGTAAACGTCGGGTGAATCCCCCCTAGCAGTGTGACAATGTTCGGGTGGGATGCCCTGATAATTCGCAATATTCTGATTGTATTATTGAAATTTTCGGTAGCAGTAGACACTCCAATGATTTTCGGTTTCTCTGCTGTAATAACTTCTGTGATGTATTCCCTTAAACCTTTACCACAAGCTGATAGATCATATGCTTTGGCACTAAATCCTGCATCTCTTAAGACCGCAATCAGATAAGCAATCCCCAGAGGTGGAGTCAGAGGTCTTTTCTCAAAATCAGATGGTGCTTGCAGCAGTATAATCTCAGACATTTATCTCACCTCAACTTACAACCAGTGTTTCAAAGAGATAACCTTTCAACTGTTCTTTTGAAAGATTTCGTGTTTCGATCACTGGTTCTGTGAATTTAAAATTATCCCAGTTCTGACTGAGGAATTTTATCCCCAATTCTTCAGCATGTTCCCAATAGTATGTTCCAGGTAGTGGTGTCATAATCCCGAAAGTCGTATAGACAGGACACTCTTCTGTACCTATCTCCCTCAACTTATTGGCAAAACCCAGCGTATCTCTGACAGATTGATCAGTATCTTCAGGAAAACCGATAATAAAATAGCAAGTTACAACCAAACTTGCTTCATGAGCCTCTAACACGGACTGCTCCACCATCTCCACGGTAATCCCCTTCGAGATACATTTTAATATCTCATTATTGCCTGACTCTACTCCAAATCCAATTTTTCGACATCCAGCTTTTTTCATGTACTGTAAAAGTTCAAAAGGAATAGGTGGGTTAACCCGGGAAGTGCAGCACCATTGAATTGGTAGATTTTTAGTGATCAGCTTATCACAAAATTCATAAATTCGTTGATGATTTAAGACAAACGTATCATCCAATAAAAAAATCTCTTCCACACCATAGTTTCGATAAAGTAATTCCATCTCATCAATAACTCGATCAACACTTCTCAACCGATATCTTCCACCACAGAGGTAATTGGCCGCACAGAATTTACAGGTAAAGACACAACCCCTTCCGGTAATAATCGAACCGGCTCTCTCATAAGTTGACAGATCGATCAGTTCCCGAGCCGGTAATGGCAGAGCATCAAGGTCTTTAATCAATTCCCTCTCCGCAGTAACAGTAATCTGTTCCCCATTCATAAAAGCGATCCCTTTGATCTCTGCAAGGGAGCTGGGGTATTTCTCCAGATAATATTCCACAAGTTCAGTAAATGTCAGTTCTCCCTCAAAACGAACTACCACGTCAATATATCCTGTTTTCAAGACCTGTTTAACAATACAGGTAGCATGAGATCCACCCATAATCACCGGAATTTCGGGATTATGTTCTTTAATAAGCTTTGCCAGACGACATCCGTTGTTATGAATTGTCACTAGAGAACTAATCCCAATAATCTTTGGGTCTTCCTGTGCCAGATATTCCATAAACCGATCTTTCTTCATCGGAGTGGCTACAAAATCTAAAATCTTAACTGTATATCCTTTCTGCTGAAGACATGCTGCAATATAGCAGATACCAAGAGGGGGAACTTCATGTCTGGTAAACTCATCGATGGAAGCCGGTATAATCAGTAAAATATCAGTCATAATCCATCTCCTCTTTTATTTGGTCAATCGCTGTAACAGCAGGTAATTGTAGCTAATCTGCCAACTTGTAGATAAAATCCAGAAAATAATTGTAATGACCAGTGATTTCTTTAACGAAAGGTTTGAAACATTTTTTATTGCAGCAGATGCCATTGCAATATATGCAACAGCGAAAGGAGTAATACTGGCCAGAATCATTCCATGTAATGTAAATAATCTCTCTTCCAACGGTAGAAAAGCCTCCAAACCTAAAGGAATCATCTGACCTGTTGGCAATAAAACCAGAGTAGTTAGCAGCATTGCAAACAGACTTGGTAAGATAAAATACCCCGTCATTGAAAAGATGACTTTGGCCTTTACCTTACTTCCCCCTGCCAACCGAATAAACAGACTGTACACTCCAGTTCTTATAACCCAATAAATAAGATTAGTTATAACCAGAATAACCATATTAATTAATTGAGTTGATTCTCCATCGGGTATATCAACATTGAAATAATTTTCCATGACATTTTGATAAAAATCGCCGTTAGGGATACTTATAAAAGTATATAAAAGGATAAATACTATTGGTAAAATAATGGTAGGATTCTCTTTAAGCTGTCTAAAAAAAATTCCTGGTTCGGTGAATAAGTTCAATTGTCTAACTTGCATAGAATCTCCTCCTCATAAAGAAGATATTATAAAAAAGAATTAGTGTGGGGCATATAGTAAATCGGGTATTCAATCAAAACTCGATTATTCTTATCCTGTAAATAACCTATCAACAGGATTTAGATCAAACTTCTCATCACTAACCTCTACAATCAGAGAAGAATTTCTGCCCATAAAATCCCTACCAAAGAGATTTTACCAGCAATGTTTAGCAATAATTGCACCAGTAGCAGCAGCACCAGTAGTAATCCCAGCACCTGCCACAATTGCAGTACCTGGCTCAATTTCAGCAGAAGTTCCACTCATTGTAAACTGCTCATCACTAATTTTTACAACAGGAACATTATATTTTTTCTTCATAGTGGCCACCACCCGATTACCAGCAATGCTTAGTAATGACTGCGGTAGTAGCAACACCAGCAGTAGTAATTCCAGCAGCTGCTACAGTTGCAGTACCTGGCTCAACTTCTGCGGATATCCCATTCATTACAAATTTCTCATCACTTACCTGTACAACAGGTGCAGAATATCTTTTTTTCATGGGTATTCCTCCTTTTTTATAATCAGCAGACTAATACAGTCGCAAATTACTAATTACCAGCAATGCTTGGCAATAATTGCAGTAGTTGCACCACCTACAGTAGTGATACCGGCTGCTGCTACAGTCGCAGTAGCTGGTTCAATCTCTGCAGAACTTCCACTCATCACAAATTTCTCATCGCTTACCTGTACAACAGGTGCAGAATATCTTTTTTTCATGGGTATTCCTCCTTTCAGTGTCAAATTGTCCTCTAGCTTAGTGTTAACTACCAGCAATGCTTGGCAATAATTGCGGTAGTTGCACCACCTACAGTAGTGATACCGGCTGCTGCTACAGTTGCAGTAGCTGGTTCAATCTCTGCAGAACTTCCACTCATCACAAATTTCTCATCGCTTACCTGTACAACAGGTGCAGAATATCTTTTTTTCATGGGTATTCCTCCTCTCTCAATAGATTATGCCCCACACTAAACCTTAAAACCTAAAATTGTTCAACCATTAGTTAAAATTACAATAGAATTTCATAATCATAACCTAATGAAAACGATTACATTTTTGAAACAAAAAAATAACACTCAATATACAGAAGTTGTAATAATAGATTTTTTTTCCTTACATGTCTATTATAAGCTATATTCCCCAAATAATCAATAGGAAAGAGCAACATTTTCTATCTTTTTAATTTCACCCAAAATATAAGTATTATAAATAAATATTTAGTTTTTTTATTTTTTTAGATAATTTAATAATATTTTATTAATTATTTAACCACAGTCAACGTATAGCGAAATTGAGTAGAGTGATATCGTTCTCATGGCTGCCCGGCACACATATAAAAGACTGTTAAAGTTGTTAACAGTCTTTTACTCTTTAATATAATAATACTTTCAAAGTACTGATAATCTCGAAAATAGTTCAATAAGATTATAATCTATATTTGAGAACATGCTTTTTGCAAAGCGACAATCAATGGAATATCAGCAGGTGCAAAAGAATAATTATCCATCTCGCTTAAAGTTACCCATTGAATCTGATCATGATCACTCAACATCAACTCCCCTTCCCGATAGGTAGCCAGAAAACCAATCAGTTCAATAGATATGTGGGGATAGGTATAACAACTTGTAGTCAGATATTGATCGATAGTAATCTTGATGCCAAATTCTTCAAAGATTTCACGTTGCAAACATTCTTCTGGAGATTCCCCCGGCTCTATCTTTCCTCCGGGAAACTCCCACATACCGGCAAGCTTACCAATTCGTTTACGAGCAATCAGATATCTGTTAGCTAAAGCTCTATCTGGGTGTTGAATTATTGCAGCTGTTACTTGAACCATCAGAAGCCTCCTCAATAATGTAGTTTTACAGTAACCTTAGTATTCCACTTGACTCAACTATATTGCAGGTAAATAATGGACAACCGTTAATTATCTCCCCATACTTACAGCTTATCGAAAAAATCATCATCTATTTAACGCGCAATACCTAATTGCGAATCAGGTTGTCCTTGACTGTAGATATTCTTCTAACCCCCTGGCCCTCAAAACACAAGCTGGACATTCACCACACCCTGCTCCAATTATTCCATTATAACAGGTTACAGTGTTATGTAAGATCTCTTCAAAGCACCCCAGTTGGTCAGCCAACTCCCAGGTTTGGGCTTTACTTAACCACATCAAAGGTGTATGGATCTCAAATTGATAATCCATTGCTAAATCAAGGGTTACATTCAAAGATTTGATAAATACATTCCGACAGTCGGGATATCCACTAAAATCAGTTTGCGATACACCAGTAACAATATGTCTAATCCCTCTCTGTTTCGCTAAAACTGCAGTGAAGGTTAAAAATAACATATTCCGTCCATCAACAAAGGTGTTCGGTAGATCCCTCTTCTCCCCGTATTTTTCTACATCAATATTATCACGCGTCAGAGCATTTGGTGCCAATTGATTTAAGAGACCAAGGTCGAGAATAGTGTGTTTCACTTTCAGTTGTCCCGCTATTGTTGATGCCTGTTCCAATTCAATTTTATGCTTTTGTCCATAATCGAAGCTGATCGTTTCCACTACTGCAAAGTTTTTAAGAGCCCAATATAGACAAGTCGTTGAATCCTGACCACCACTAAATACTACAATTGCTGTATCTTTCATCTGATCTCCTCCAATATATATTTCTCAGACTCTACTGTCTTAATTTTGAGCAAGAGTTATAATCTGAATGATAATTAATATCGGAATTACTCCTACCTAAGATAAACTCTTTTACTCCCATACATCCAAACTTTCTATTCCACTGCGCAATACCAATTGGCGTAACCTTTGTCCATACATAGCAGGAGATTTAACATTTTTGAGTAGAACATTGGCAAAAAGTTTCCTGCATCTCCTCTTATAGCGACTATCCAGACCAGTAAATCCCTGATTTATTGAATCAGCCAGAACCATCGCACTTCGAAAAGCATAACTCAAACCCTCAGCAGAACTGGGACTAATCCATCCTGCAGCTTCCCCAATAAGAAGAATACCAGCTTTTCCAGTATTAATCTGCCCAAGGTTCAATGGTCGTAGAATAAATGCACCTTCTTTTTTAGTCTCTTCACCAAACTGATACCCGAAATTCTCCAATTTTAACTTCAACAGTTCAAATTTCTGATGAACATTTTCACCCATCTCCAGCGCTGCTCCCAAAATCAGGAGGTCTTCTTTCGGTATAATCCAGGAATAAAAATCAGTAATCTCAGGATCAAAGATCGCTCCGAAATAAGGTGAAGTCTTCTGAGATTTATACCATTTCTGAATTGAAATATATCGCTTTGGCCATTTTTTCTCACCAAAAGCCTGTTTTCGGACCTGAGAAAAAGCTCCATCGGCACCGATAATAATTCTAACAGTCCGCTCAATAATCTTCCCTTTATACAATAATTTCAACCGATAACCGTTACCACTTTGTTCATAAGATTTAAACAAACAATCATCCATTATTTCTGCATTATCAGGGATTTGCGACACCAACCAGCGGTCAAACTTCTCCCGATCAATATTAATGTAAAAACGCTGATAATATCTCTCCAGACCTACACTTAGATCAATAGTTCTCACTGCAAAAATCTGTGGACCGACCAACACGCTTTTGGGTAATGCCAACCCCATCCGGGCCAGCATCTTCTGCGCATCAGGAGCTACCAGACCTCCGCAACATTTTCGAAAAGAACCTACATCTACCTCCTGAGTCAATCTCCTGCGATCTATTAATAATATTTTGCATTTTTCCCCCATACGGGTCGCTACCATCCTTGCCAATGTCGCACCCGCTGGCCCTCCTCCAATAATCGCTATATCAAACATACTTTACTCCTTTGTTTTAATATTAGCTTAGATTTAGCCAATTAATCTACCCTAATCGCATATATATATGCACCAATCTCCATCCATGCAAAGTTATCGACTTCCCGAGCATTTTCTAAAATAATTATAAATCAAAAAATCGGCAGGTCTCCCCACCGATTAATCTGTAGCTGGCAACCTACTACTCCACTATTATATCCACCGCGTTCTCCCATTGACCATGTAGGTTACACAGGATATAGGCCCGTAATGTACAGGATTCTTCTAACTTAACTCTCAGTGTCGCCTCTGGTTTCATCTCGGGAGTAAAACCGACTCTACCCAGATGATAATAATTGGCATAAAGATCAACATACTGAATAAAATGACCTGGTTCTACCGGATGATCAATCTCCCCCATCTTTACAGTAACCTCAAAGAACTCACCTTGTTTTACCTTTGCTGGTACACTAATCAATGGTACATGTTTCTGTTCCAGTGTAGTCTTCTCCTGGGGATTGCTTGCACTCTTAATATCATAAAATGCCAACAGATTCACCTCCAATTATTTTCTAAATTCTTTAAATTTTTTCTTCGGAGCTCCACAAATTGGGCATTTATCAGGAGTTCCATCTTTCACAGTATGCCCACATATACCACACACACTTACATATTGCAGATCATAATCATTTCCAGACAACACCGACTCCCTGGCTTCACTATATAATTTTGAATGGATCTTCTCTGCTTCTAGAGCATAGTGAAAAGAGCGAATAGCATCTTTCTCCTGTTGATCTTTAGCAACCAGATAAAATGAAGGATACATCTGCTCAATCTCATAATTCTCTCCCCCAATAGCACCTTCCAGATTATCTGCAGTTGATCCCAGACCAAAACCTGCCCCAGATGCAACCAGAAAATCACCACTAATGTTAGACAAAGCGACAAAATGATTGCCAGCATGCACCTCTTCTGCATAAGCGATCGCTTTAAACAACAGACCTACATTGGGAAAACCATCCTCTTCAGCTTTCCTTCCCCAGACCAAATATCTCTGGTAAGCCTGACTCTCTCCACCAAAAGCTGAACGCAAATTTTCAGAAGTCATCTCATTTTTTACCATCAAAATACCACCTTTCATTTATTTAATTAAACTTTTAAGAACAAGCTGGCTACCGAATAATCTTCACAATCTAGTTTAATCAATATTTTTCCTATTTATAACCAATTCTCGAAATATTCTCGAATTTCCTGCCAATATAATAAAAAAATCCACAGTTACTGGTTACTCCATAACTGTGGATTTATTATCTTCCGTTAAATTAATCAGCTTCAGGTGGTACACAAATATTCTGACCTACCGAGAGATTATCTGGATCTGTAATCTGAGGGTTAGCATCCAAAATTGCCGATAAAGTTACATTCCATTGCTGAGCAAGCCGATATAAGTTATCACCAGGCTTCACTACATACACCCGACCTGGACATTCTACCGAAGATCTCGGGATACATATCTGTTGACCAATCTGTAATCTATTTGGATTAATTCCTGGGTTAGCAGCAATGATCTCATCAACACTTACACTATATTGTTGAGCCAACCGATAAATAGTATCTCCAGCTCTGATCACATAAATCTCTCCACCTTCACAAAATTCAGGTTCAGGTTCTTCACCGGGAATACAGATTTTTTGACCAATGTATAGTCTGTCTGGGTCAATGCCTGGATTAGCTGCCAACAGCGCATCTACGGACATTTCAAAACTCTGGGCGATCCTATAAATGGTATCCCCCGCTTTAATTGTGTACAGTTGACCTCCGGGACATGCTGGGACAGGAATACATATCCTCCGCCCCACCTGCAAACTATCAGGATCTAGACCGGGGTTTGCTGCCAAAATAGAATCAACCGAAATCTCATACCGTAAAGCCAATCGATAAATCGTATCACCCGACCTTATGGTATAAATCTGACCTCCAGGACATTGGGGTTGTTGTTGTTGCCGACTTCCGTGAAAGCCATAATAGTTACCCATATTTAACCTCCTCTCATATGTTCATAATTAATATTATGAAAAACCCCGGAAAAATGTGAATATGAATATATAAAAAACACCTCTCCAAATCGAGATTTCAGTTCGGAAAATATTCCACAGAAGATTTATCCTCTCCCGCTTAGCCGTTCTGGAAGATTTAAATTAGATCTGGTCTTTAGAGACAATGTAATTATCATGGCAATGGTTACCAATCCTCCAATTCCAATAGATGTGTAGTTTCCTACTAATCCACTTATCAGATAACGGATCAACATAACCCCCATCATATTTATACCACTAAATAAGGAGACAACCGACCCCCTGATAGTGGAAGGAACAAGAGAATGAATCCACCCGCGATAAATTGGAAAGAAGCCACCATATCCAACCCCAAACAGAAAAAAACCAGCATTAAATATAATTATACTTTCACTATGTAAAACCAGCAAAGCACCAACTAAATGCAGAATCCAGATGGTTATTACTGCCTTTATCTTTGAAATGCCTTTGCTTGCTACAAGACTACCTAAAACCAATCCACCTATACCTACCCATCCATAGAACAGTCCATCATAATTAAAACCTGGCTCAAGACCCAAAGCATATCCCTTATCTCGCCAGAAGGATAAAAAAATTGCATATATGCTATAATTAATTAACAATAGACCAACCAGTTTGATTAATTTGGAAGTTTTTAGAAAACAATTAACACTTCTGCTTACCAACGTTATTATCGACTCAGTAACATACCGTCTATTATCCCGTAAAATTGTGATTAAAAGAAGCCCGCCCAAGATTTTGACAACCCCTGCAGAGAGCATTACTATCCAGGCAAATTCCCCCTTTACCATTCCGGCAAAAAATATACCCAATCCGGCGCTGACCAGCGATGTTATACCGCTTGATCGGGCAAAATATTTCAATGAATCTCTATTTGCATTTCCTGACAATTTATCAAAAAACCATGCTGTCAGAGAAGTATACATCTGAGATTCACCTGTACCAATTAGAATCGCTCCCAGAATAAAATATCGCATCGCATCTCCAAAAACAAAAAATGCAATCCCCATGGCGGATATAATTAATCCCAGACCGTAAACTTTCATTCGACCAAATTTATCTGCCAGCACACCCCTGGGAAACTCCATAAGTATCATCACCCAGGAAATAATCAATGGCAAGATTAATATATTGGCATGTCCATAGATTTTCTCAGCCCAGAAAAGTGCAAACGCACTACCATACAACCAATGACTGATAATATGCATCAATGTTCCCAGATATAATCCACCCTGTGGTTTCCGGTCGAAATAATTCCTAATCACTGCTAATCTCTTCAATATTTTCCCTCCCTCAATTTAATCCACTAATTAATTACTCTATCGTCATGTTATAATTTTCATCTGCTAAAAACACAGTTTCTTTTTATTGCTTTTTTTCTTAAATTATAGCATTTTACGACTTTAACTGTCAATAACATTCCATCCTCGCATAAATTATACCGACGTTATCCAGTATAAAGTGAAAAACGAACCTATTATTCTCTTTCACTTTTATAATAAATTTGCTCACCAAAAAGGACTTTTTTTCTATTCGATGAATATACTTTATATCATTCATTTAAAAGGGAGGAATACCTATGGATAACAATAACATTGAATCTCAAATTCAGGAGTTTAAACCCCAAAAGCAAAAGTTTAAGCTGCCCATCAAGGGACCACTCATCGTCATTGTTCTTATCATTGTCATTATTGGTATCGTCGGAGGGAGTACGCTTGATCGCAATGACCTGGGTTTCTACAAATTGGTTCAACCAATTAAAGGCGATATGCGGGTTATTCAGGAAACCGGTTGGTATTTCAAATGGTTTGGAACTGTCACCTCATGGAAAGAAGCTGACACATTGTACTGGTCAAAGTGGCCTGATGAAGGTAAAAGAAATGATACTTCTATTGATGTCCGTTTTGCTGACGGAGGTATTGGTTATGTCAGTATGAACGTGCGATATATGATGCCAACTGCCGATCCCCAGAGACTTCAAATACAAAAAGTCTTCAAAACCAATGATGCATTCCAATTAGGGGCTATAGAGCAGATGGCTATGCAAGCCAGTCAGATAGCTGCTTCTATGATGACTGCTGAAACCTCCTATCGTAATAAACCACAGTTCATGTCTTACATAATTGACCAGGTAGTAAATGGTCTTTATGAGACCAGATCTGTCGAAATTTCACGTGGTGACAACGATACTATCACTTTACAGGAGATAGTTAAGGACAAAAACGACATACCATTACGCAAACCTCGTGATCTAGAATCTTACGGAGTCAATATTGTCAACGTTAACGTAACTGACATCGACTATGAAGCTGACGTCCAACAAAAGATCAATCAGAAACGGGAAAAAGCTCAGGAAGCTGAATTAGCCAAATATGAAGCAGAAAAAGCCCGTCAAGATACCATTGCTGCTGAAGAGACTGGTAAAAAAGAAGTAATGGTCGCCAAATATGAAGAAGAGCAAAAGAAAGTTCGGGCAACTATTCAAGCTGAACAGGATAAAGAAGTTGCCGAGATCCAGGCTCAAAAAGAACTGGCCGTTGCAGAATTGGCAAAATAAAGAGCACAAGTAGAGTTGGAGACTGAAAAATTAAGGGCTGAATCTGTTCGTGTTCAGGCAGATGCTGAAGCTGAAGCCAAGAAAAAGTTAATTGAAGCTGACGGTGCCCTCCAGCAAAAATTAGAAGCCTTAATCCAGGTCAATCAGGTCTGGGCTGAAGCGTACACTCAACAACGTCCGACCCCAGATATAATCATGGGTGGTGGTTCAGAACAATATACTGGATTGGAAGCCAATGCTTTCATGCAAATGCTTATGATTAAACTCGCGAAAGACTTAAGCTTAGATTTAGAAATTAATCAATAAAGCTAAAACAGACCTGATCTTCTCAACAGATCAGGTCTGTTTTTATCTATGTTAGGGTCTTTCAATTAACCAGTTTTTTGAGTTCGATAATCCATCACCAGCTGCCACTTTTCAGGACTCAGAGGTCGATCAAAACTGCGTAAATCAGCCAACTCAAATCCGTGTTTATTAGCAAGTTGCCGTGTAAAAAGAATGCTCTCCAGAGTAATCCCAGATGAACCGATACTGGTATGCTGATAGTGGTGCTCCAACGCCAACATCATCGTTTCAGCCATACAGGCATAGGCCAGACCCTTTTCGAAACCAAAATTCCACCCCAGAGAAGGACGTCCAGGTACACCAATAACTCCTCCATCAATTACCAGAACATCAGGTCTCAACATCTCCACCTCTTTACTCACATTCCCCGGTTTAGAAATATCACACACAATAGCTCCATACTTTAAGTTATGAGGTGTGATCAATTTATCAATACTACTGGTTGCACAGACAACTATATCTGACAGAGATAGTCCTTCATTAATTCGTGTGGTAACTAAAATCGGACTATCTTTACCATTTACTCTTTTAGCAAACTCTGCAAATTCACTGACAGGTGCATCCACGGATGGCAAGCTGCCGTATTTGCATAAACGTTGACCTACAGTTCTGCCAGGTAAATGCTTACCGTCTTTTAGAATAGTAACCAAATATCGATAAATATCCCCTGCTATACTATACAATCGCCTCAGACTGGAACGTTCATTTGCCGGGTTACCAATCAGTACCAATTGAGATACCTGTTCTGCCAACAGCAGAGCAACACCTTTTCCAATCGAACCTGTCGCTCCCACAACTGCAGCACTAGCTGTCTCGGGAGAAGTTTTCAATTTACTCAAAGAATCTATAACAGCATCTACTGCTGACACCACAGTATAGCTATTTCCTGTTGTTAACGGTATCCCTTCATCTTTTATGTATAGACCACCCATGGAAACAACAGAAGTGAAGGCTCCGAGTCCGACAATCTTTGCTCCCCGTTCTTTAGCCAATTCTAAACCAGATCTCAATTCAGCCAGAGCTTCCTCTTTTGACATCGCAATTAACTCCCGGGTAGTTCTGGGAATAGCTATAAACTCCCCATAAGCTCTCTTTCCACTTTTCGAACTCACCCTGGTTGCAGACAGAACAAAAGGTTCTAACAGATTACCCAATCGATTGGTTAATCTGCTTAATTCTCCATCATTAAAAGAAGCTAAACTATCATCAAATTCATAATAATTCCGTAAATCCAGAGGATGTATCAAAAATGCAAATCTACCTTCCGTTGAATCTTCTGTAGGTCTGATAACCTGCTCTTCTTTATGAACTACAGATTTATACTCTTTATTTGCGGTCACATCAATTAGAAAAGAGACAAATTTTGCAGTATGGCCTTCACTTAAAACCCGGAGCATTGACTCAATCTTATCCACACAGGCATGACACTGTTCCTCACTAATAATTAACGGTGGCTCTATCCGAATTACATGATTACCATTGAGAGTAGGTGCTACCCGTAACTGCTGATTATTTAACAAATAACTGGAGACAATCGGAGTCAACATATCCTGCTCAGCAATAGGACCTAACATGCTTCCGGGAAAGGTATATCGATCAATGCCAAATTCAATTCCCATCATTAAACCTCGACCGCGGACTGATTTAATCAACTGCGGATAATCTTTTTGTAGAGCTGTCAGCCTGGATTTGAGTAATTCACCGCGTTCACTAATCTGCTTTAACATCTGATCATTATCTCTGGTAAGAATATCTAAGACCCTGATTCCAATCCTACAGGCAAGAGAATTGCCGGCAAACGTTGAAGAATGCTTATTGGCAAATTCTTCATTATAAACTTCTGCAGTAGACAGACAGGCACCTACAGGAATAATACCACCACCCAGAGCTTTGGCTATTACCAGCACATCTGGTATAACCTGTTCATGTTGACAGGCAAATAACTTACCGGTTCTACCCAGACCAGTCTGGATCTCATCCAGAACCAATAATACACCATGTCTTGAACAGATCTCTCTAACCTGTCGCAAATAACCCACAGGAGGTTCTACAATTCCACCTTCACCCTGAATAGGTTCCAGAATAAAAGCAGCATAATAATCAGGTCTGGCACTCAACTCTTCTTCCAGAACCTGAGCATTACCATATTCGATACATTCGAACCCTTTTATCGGTGCACCAAAAGCTTTTTGGTAACCAGGATTACCCGTAGCTGATAAAGCCCCCATCGTCTTACCATGAAAACTATTAATTGTTGTCAAAATGCCCATTCGACCGGTAGCAGAACGAGATAATTTGATAGCCGCTTCGACTGACTCAGTACCACTATTGGTATATGTAACGTATTTTAAACCTTCCGGAGCAATTTGAATTAGTCTTTTCGCCAATTCTCCCGCAGCGTTTAAGGCTGAAGGTTGAATAAATGAAGGTTCATAACTTCGTTGAAAATCTTGAATACACTCCCAGATTTCCGGATGGTTATATCCGAAAGGTAATGCCCCATAGGCAGCAATACAATCCAGATAGCACTTTCCTTCACTATCATAGAGATAGCAGCCCTCTCCCCGAATATATTTTTTGTCCATCTTAATATCTTCCAATAATTTACCAAGATGTGGATTTACATACTCAATATATGGATGCATATTTCTCCTCCTCTTCTGTGTACAATTTTGTGCACAACCTTTATTATATCCATTTTGCACAAAAAAATAATCTCCTGCAAAGATTTAAGAAAAATTTATCAGGAGAAAATTTAAAATTAGAAGAAGTCCTATCAAACATCCATTAATTATCAGGTCTCTACGATGCACTTTAGTCCGACCAAGAATAAATCTACTACTTCTTTTCTGTAAAAACTGCCGCACACTCCTGGGCAGTTTGTCAAAATACTTTTTGTAGCGAAAGACCTTCCGCAAAAAAACAGCCACTTCAAACAAAGTCAATCCAAACAAAGCTAGCCGATATAGTGAAAATAGATTCATCCCAACCTCTCCAAAACAAGTTTGACTGCAATCCCAATTACCGCACAGATAATCAGTGAGATTAGCGTAATCCTCACTTTACGATTATGTTTACGAATCTCAATATCTGCAAACTCTTCAGCTGATTTCACCAGATATTTCTTCAACTCATGGCCCAACATTGCTACTGTCCCCATAATAAGTGCAGCATCATCGGTCAGACCAGCCGCCGGAATGACATCAGGTATTGCATCTAAAGGACTGATTAGATATAATAGTGTTCCAATTGCCAGAGCCTTGGATTTCCAGGCTGCCTGCGGATCTTTAATCATCTTATATAATGCCTGAACCTTGGGCCAGACCTCTTTAATCGCTCCTTTATACATCTTCCCTAATTTTTGAGATATTTTTTGAATATCAGATTCTTTTGCTTCCCTGGTAAATTTTTTTAACAACTCCTCTTTCTGAAGCTTCACAGTTTCTCCTCCTTTTCGCAGTAAACTCGTTCAGCTAAAGCTGAACTTCGAGGTTTCAGAATGGGGATTCAACCCCACCTGAAGTAGAATAAGGCGGCTCCCACTTATGAAAGTGGGAGTCATAGAACTTAGATATATTATCAAGATTCAACCAATAACCAAAATTACCTGCTTTTTATAACTGATTTACTTAACTTTCTCTTCATATATAGAGAAAATAACTATCAAAAATTACTCAATGACACAATTTGCTTTTACTCAAACTAGAACAAATTTGATTTATCAGTCAGCTACCTTTTTTTGAAAAAAGCTCTTTTTCTTTCTTAAAAGAAGGAAAGCCTTATCGTAAATCTTTTCCAGAAACGACTGTAAAAAGTGACCTCTGCATCTTCCCAAAGCTATCTACAATCCACAAACTCAAAAAAAGGGGCTGCTGTAGTGGTTTATAAAAACCACTACAGCAGCCCCTTGACAAATCAATCAGCTTAATCTGTCAGAACAAATTATTTATTCAAAGCATCTGCCAATTCTATAAATTTCTCAATATCTTTCACAATCAACCCTAATGAACTCCTCCAAAAATCAATTGAGTTCACATCAATACCTACCATCTTAGTTGCTTCAATAATACTCATGCTGCCTGTTGCTCTTAATAGATCATCATAGTTTTCGACAAAGGCATCACCCTGTTTTAAATACTCAGAATACAACCCCAGAGCAAAGAGCAGTCCGAAAGCATATGGAAAATTATAATAATTACGATCAGCAGAATAATAGTGACTCTTGTTAACCCACATATATGGATGTAAGTATTCCGGATCTAAACCTTCACCATAGGCTTCCTTTTGCGCCGAGACCATCAGATCTTTCAGTTCTTTAACAGACAAGGAATAGTCTTTGCGTCGGTTAAATAGTTCATCTTCAAATAAGAAGCGACTATAAATGTCTACAATAACCTGCCCGGCAGTTGATACCGAACTCTCCAAAATACTAAATGCTTCTTCCTGAGTGGCAGTCTCCAGAGCAGCATTTACTACAATAGTCTCCGCAAAAATTGATGCAGTCTCAGCCAGAGGCATTGGATAACGACTATTTGCCACACTTTCAGTAATTAGACACAGGCCATGATAGCCATGACCTAACTCATGCGCTAAAGTAGTCACATTGTTGAAAGTTCCGTTAAAGTTCATCAAAATTCGACTCTCTTTGATCGGATGAATATTAGAACAGAAAGCACCACCCCGTTTACCTTGACGTGGTTCAGCATCGATCCATCTCTTTGCAAAAGCATTGTCAGCAAAATCTGCCAGTCTGTCAGTAAAGGTTCTGAAGTTTTTAACGATAAATTCTCTGGCTTCCTGATATGTAAATTCCTTCTCTCCAGTACCAACAGGAGCAAACATCTCATAGAAAGGAAGTCCATTCCTATAACCCAGCAACTCAGCTTTCTTTCTGAAGTATTGACGGAAAGTTGGTAGACTCTCTCTAATCGCCTCAAACATAACAACCAGAGTCTCTTTTTCCATTTTGGACTGTAAGAGAGTCTCATGTAATGGGGATTCATAGCCCTTCATGTTAGCAACCGTAATTACCTCACCTTTGATCCCATTCAAAGCTGCTGCAGAACCTTCTTCAATCTTCTCATAAGCCTTAAGCTCAGCCTGATAAGCATTCTTTCTAACCTCTGGTCTGGCGTGATAGGCCAGATTCCTCACTACTGGTAACGGTAATTGTTTCTCTTCACCATCCAGAGTAATGTCTACTGACAAGGTTGAGACCAGTTTATTCTGAAGTTTTGCCCAGGCTTTGGAACCAGTATTAGACATTTGAGCGATCAGAACTTCCAGTTCATTACTCAACAAATATTTACTCTGCCTGGCTATATTCCTCAAATAGAAACTATGTTCAGTTAATAGTGCGGAAGCAGAGATCAGCTTCTCCAGATTATTCAGTTCGCCTACCCATCTTTCCAGACGAACTACAGACTCAGTTATCTCATTTCTTTTGTTGTCTAATAATTCCAGAGTCTGTAAAGCTCTATCATTAGTAACATCTGTGCTCATTGTCAATCTGGCAAAAGCATTTAAACGTAGAAAACAACTAGTAAAATCATTGTTCAAAGTAATGTACTCTTCCAATTTCTGCACCGCATCTTCCTGATCATGCAAATTTGTCGCAACCCACTGGTTAATTTTGTCAATATATTCATCCAGTTTGTTGAGTGAATTTTGAAACTCTTTTGACTCAAAAGAAGTAAATAATTGGTCCAGATCCCATCTTAATTCCATACTTAATGCCCTCCCTACCATTTTTTATTATACTTCCCAACAAAGGTTAAACATAAAAGTGTAAAAGACTCTTATGCACTTTTAGAACTCTACATAAAAAAATTCTTCGCATAACGAAAAATTCCTGCATATATATAAAATATATACTTGTTCATCTGTCCACTTAATTCATTATGGTGAATCTACACTCACCAACCAATTTAATTCTACAATCCTTTAAATAATTGAGAATATTTATTCCAAAACAACATTTTCCTCCTCCTGACAAGCAGGAATTTACCAATAAATCTTGAACTATTGTTAGTACATTTTCAATGCCAGGTAACTATGGCATACCATTAATAGAGAAAGGGGGAAAGTTAATGTTACTCACATTGGATAGTGTTAAATCTAACCCTGATTTTCATCTGATGATCAAAAAAGCCCATGCTTATCTACAGGAGAGAGGTTATACAGAACATGGTTTTCGCCATGTCAACTATGTCTCTAAAGTCACAGAATATATTTTGCAGACTTTAGAATATGATGATCGAACAGTTGAACTGGGAGCCATTACCGGTTATCTCCATGATATTGGGAACATGTTTAACCGTAAACATCATGGAATCTCCGGTGCCCAGATCGTATATACTGAACTAAGACGTCTAAATGTTCCTCTGGATGAGATTTGTACCATTACAACCGCTATAGCTAATCATGAAGAAGAGATCGGTTTTCCAGTCAGTCCGGTTTCTGCAGCACTTATTATTGCCGACAAGAGCGATGCCCATCGAACCAGAGTTCACAAACGTAACTCCAGTGATATTCATGACCGGGTTAATCTCGCCATTCAGGACTCACGGGTTGAAGTCGATCAACAGAATAAGAATATCACCTTATATATTGATTATGACTCTGCCCTCTGTCAAGTGATGGACTATTTTGAAATTTATCTCTCCCGGATGGAGATGTGCAAAGCTGCTGCTTCTCACCTGGGATGTCGATTCCGCCTACTAATTAACAATTTGGAACTTTTAGGCCATGTCACTGACGGGCAAGTTGCAGCAACCGAAGATATGAGTTCCTAAGCTAATCATTTCAAAGCCGCCTTTTTGTGAAGGCGGCTTTATTATAAAGAGATTATCAACTCATATACCTCTAGTTTGCCTCAGTTAATCTTCTGGTTGCAATTACCGCTATTCCCAGACCAACTAAATCTTTGATAATCACTTGACCCGATTCGATCGGTGCTGAGACGATCAAACTACTAATCTCCTGCATCGCCTGGCCAATCCTCTCTTTAGGTATTGGTTTTATAGTTTTTACAGGTATCACTGCATAGACTCCACCTCTGACCCGAACTGTTGTCGTCAAAGTCCGGGTTGGATGATAGATCTCCTCTTCAGCATAACCTATCCCCCGCCGACACCGATTACCATGCACGGCTAAGATCTTCACTTCATCAAATTCTACATTAAGCAGACATCCACGAGGACATTGAATACAGATCACTTCTCGCTGCATTTGCAGACCTCCTTTTTAAGATACCTCTTTTATCACAACAGATAGTTTTCCAACTTGAATCATCTTCTCCCAATTAGTGAAACTAACTGTAATCCGTATCATTTCTGCCGGTTTCAAAAATTTTTTCTTTGTACGATAGATCTCTTCTTTCCCAACCCAAAACTGTATCTCTCCTACACTCATAGGTTCTGTCACTCTGAAATAGAAATCTATCGGATCAGTGATCGGTTCCTGTATCTTTTGCGGTATAACGTAACGAACATTGTTACCTGGGCTGATTTCAATCTGTTCTCCCTGTACCCTCTGACTATCAATATACCTGGCTGCTGCTCTTCCGGCAAGATTTGCCTCTTCTGTCACATAATCTACCAGATCATGTACTTGCAGCACATTGCCACAGGCAAAAATTCCAGGAATACTCGTCTCCCGATTCTGATTAACTAGAGCACCTCCCGTTACCTTATCCAACCCTATCTCAGCCATACGGGTTAACTCATTCTCAGGTATCAATCCAACTGATAACAGCAAAGTGTCCACTGCTTGATAGCGTTCTGTTCCCGGTATTGGAACCAGATTAGCATCAACTCTGGCGATAGTCACTCCTTCAATCCTCTCAAATCCATGAATCTGCACTACAGTATGACTCAACAACAGTGGTATCTGATAGTCTTCCAGACACTGAACGATATTTCTGGTCAATCCATTAGAATAAGGCATGATCTCCAATACACCTAACACCTGGGATCCTTCCAAAGTCATTCGCCTGGCCATAATAAGACCAATATCTCCAGATCCTAAAATCAAAACCTTTTTCCCCGGTAAATATCCCTCAATATTGATATATCGCTGAACAGTACCGGCGGTGAATATGCCGGCTGGTCTACTGCCTGGAATTCTAATTGCCTCTCTTGTTCGCTCCCTACAGCCCATTGCCAGAACTACTGCTTTTGTCTGATAGATCACCATTCCATCAGTCCGATTTACTGCATAGACCCACTTTTCCTGTCCTTTAGCTGCAATTTCTAAAACCATTGTATTGGTTTTAATCTCAATTTTGGTTTCAGCTACCCAATCTATAAACCGCTGAGCATATTCTGGTCCTGTCAATTCCTCCCCAAAATAATGTAAGCCAAATCCATTATGAATACACTGGTGGAGGATTCCGCCCAATTCTATATCACGTTCAATTAGAACAATGTTCTGAACTTTTTCTTCATCAGCCGCCAATGCTGCCGCCAATCCTGCAGGTCCGCCACCAATAACCACCAGGTCTACCTTCCTTTTTTGCATATTACCCCCTTCCTTTCTTATTGGCCTTTGGTAACTCCACTAAGAATATAAGAATTTCCACCTTCTTTAGTAATCTCCAATTTCGACAGATTACTGTATTTAGCAATTAGATCCATAATCTTTGAACCGCAAAAACCTCCCTGACATCTACCCATTCCGGCACGAACTCGACGTTTAATTCCACCCAGTGTTCTGGCCGGAAGCGGTCTAGTCAAAGCATCGACCACCTCTGCTTCTGTTACCTGCTCACAGCGGCAGATTATCTGCCCATAACGGGCATCCTGATCGATCAACCTGGCCTGTTCTTCTCGCGAAAGATCACTAAAACGGATAACAGGTTTCCGATAATACCCGAAACTCTTCTTAGGACGAAGAATAATTCCATCCATCTCACCTATCAGTTGAACTACATATTCCCCTATAGCTGGTGCAGCAGTCAAACCTGGTGATTGAATACCGGCGACATGAATCAGTCTTTTACAGTTAGCTGAAGTTCTAATAAAAAAATCTTCTGTCTCTTTGATCACACTGCGTAATCCCGCAAAAAGATTGATTACTTCTCCTTTTTGTAGATTGGAAATTATCCTTTCTCCACCCAACATAACCTCTTCCAATCCTTTTCTGGTAGTCTGACGGTCTTCCCGACTGGTTATCTCTTCTGCATTAGGCCCTACCAACAAATTACCGTCTACTGTAGGTGTCACCAGAATTCCCTTACTAACCTCAGTAGGCACTGAAAATAGAATATGATTGATAATATTTCCACAATTTCGATCAAACAGATAATATTCTCCTCGACGTGGAGTTATGGTAAATTCATAATCTCCAACCAGAGTGCCAACTTTGTCAGAATGCAGCCCTGCTGCATTGACTACTACTTTACCTTGAAAAATTCTTTCGGTAGTTAATACTTCCATCCGACTCTCCTGTTCTCTAAGTCCTATCACCTCTGAATCCAGATAGATCCTCACACCGTTCAAAATTGCATTCTCCCCCAGAGCAAAGGTGAACTCATATGGAGAGATAATTCCCGCCTGCTTAGCCCATAGTGCAGCACACGCCTTATTATTAATTTCGGGTTCTAAGTCCATTACCTGCTCTTGATTCAACCAGCTTATAGCCGGAAGATTTAGTTTCTGTATTTGCACATATAAATTCTCCAATTTTGCAACCTCTGTAGAGGAATAAGCAACCACCAATGCACCAATCTGTTTAAAAGGTACATGTAAATTATTCATCAGTTTCGGGCCAATCTCCATCGCCCGTAAATGTAATTTACCTTTTAACGTCTCAGGATTAACATTATACGGAGCATGGAATATTCCACTATTCGCTTTACTGGTTCCCGAGGCCAGGTCGCTTTCCTTCTCTAAAAGCACTACATTCAGCTCATATTCAGCCAGTTTATGAGCAATGGCTGCTCCCACAACTCCCCCTCCAATTATAATTACATCATAGTCTTCCATAGCTACACCCCTCTTTCTCAAATTCACTTTAACTCAATCCCATACGTTTCCCAAATAAAAAGACCACATTCACGTAAAAGGACATACTAATCCTTTAATACATGAATGTGGTCTCTCCTCATCTCCGCCACACACTGCATTTTCTATAATATTGACTTACTTTTATTATACCATACCTTCCTTCCAAATGATAATCTCTTATAAATAAATTTTCTAACATCCTACCAACAAAAAACCATATCCATATACAGAAAATTTTCGGGTCTTCAAACCTCTGCATACAGATATGGCTTTATCTGGTATAATTCAAAAAGATAAATAAGTTCAACAAGTTATATGCTGGTAGAAATATCCCTGATATTCCGTTTATTATCGTGAGGAATCTCACCAGCCATCTCCAGAGCTTTTCTAGAAAATACTGGGCCAAGCAGCTCAGAGATTACCACTGAAGTTAAAACAATGTTTAAAAGTAACTTGCCACCTTCAGGATAAATTCGCTGAGCTACCATGGTCAAACCTACAACCACACCGGCTTGAGGCATTAACCCCCATCCCAGATATTTCTTAACCACAGGTAAAGCTCTGCCAATCTGACCACCTGCGTATGCACCACTAACTTTACCAGCCATTCTGGTAACTACATATGCCAGACCAACCAGTCCTACCTGACCTAACATTCCAACCTCCAGACTGGCACCAGCCAGAGCGAAAAAAGCCACAAAAATTGGAATCTCGATCCCTTCGATCAGGTTAAAGATCTTCCGACGTCTAGGACTGGTATTAACCAGAATAGCTCCAACTACCATATTTGCCAGAATAGCAGAAAGTCCCCAGTGATACGCTAATCCAGCAGTCAGGAAAACTATCCCTAAAGTGTAAGTTAATAATGTTTGATTTTTATTAGATCGCCGTGCGATATAGGCTAAAATAAATCCTGACACTGCTCCTAGCAGAAGTGAATAGAAAATTTCAATAAAAGGTGCACTAATCAAATGTCCCATCGAAGCACCTTTCTCTCCTCCAACCACTACTTTCGCCACAGCTGCCATTAGCCCAAAAACGATAACACCTAATGCGTCATCCAATGCAACGATTGCCAATAGGCTTTCAGTTACCGGCCCTCTGGCCCTGGCTTCTTTGACTACCGCCACAGTAGCAGCTGGTGCAGTAGCTGTAGCCAACCCACCTAAAAGTAAGGCAATAGGTAGTGGCTGCCCCAATAAAAGCATAATGCCACAGACAAGAGCTGCAGCTCCTAAGATCTCCATTACTCCAATCCACATAATACTCTTACCCAATTTTCGTAGTGTTTTAATCTCCATCTCTCCCCCGATTACCAGAGCAATCACCCCCAGGGCGATAGAGTTAATAGGATTTAAGTATTCTATAGATTCAACTGAGACCAATTTAAGAATGGCAGGACCTACTACTAAACCCGCAAGAATATACCCAGTTACAGCAGGTAATTTAAAACGATTAATCAAAATACCCCCAAATAATCCTGCCAAAAGCAGGACACCAAGCGGTTCCACTAAATTTTCCACTACTATTCGCCTCCCAAGAGCGTTGAAATTAGAAATAACTTACTTCTATACTCAATTAGTAAGACCCCTAACAATACCCAGGGGTATAGTAAAAATTACTGCAGTATGGGGGTCATTTACATCTCCGACAATCTGTTCACCAACCTCAATCGCTCTCTCCAGTGTTTGTGGATCTTCCACAATAGAAAAGATTGTCTTATTATGCTTCTTACGACCATCTGCAATCTTACTAAGTTTACCGAAAATAGATAAATTCTCATTAAAAAGATGACCCGAACCATAACTATCAACTACAGTAACACCTTTGATTCCGATATCAACAAACGCTTCAAAAATCTCATCCAAATCTTTTTCTCTATCTACCACCATAACTAATAATTGCACATCCCTCACCTCCTCAATCCAGCCTTTGGGGCAAAATTTCCCGTCTCCTTCAGCCCCAATATTTACATTAATTCGTATTGAAAATGAATAATCCTCTTTACAAATAAAAAAATTTTTAGAATTTATTTGGAGGTGTATTTCCATAATTCTGCATCACTCGTAGAAATAGCGAGAACATTATTTTTTAGCAGAATCTGAATATCCTCAATGCTAGTAACCAATCCCCCTGCAATTATTGGAATACCCAGATGTCGGAGTGCAGCTTTTATCTGAGGGATAACAATTCCGGGTAAGATCTCCACTAAATCAGGTTGAGATTCTTTGATCATCGCCTTTCCAGTATCAATTGCTGCAGAATCAACAATAAATAATCTTTGGATCGTTATCAGAGCAAACTCTTTGGCATATTTGATCAAATGGTTTTTCGTAGTTATTATCCCATCAATCCCCAATACATCAGCTAGATATTTAATCCCTTCCCGATCACGGCCAATTCCGTGGGCCAGATCCAGATGAACAAAGACTAGTTTATCATTCTCCTGAGCCCACTGAACAAAGCTGTTAACCTCTGAAATTCCTACATTTAGGAGAAAAATTAAATCCACATTATCTAGTGGAATCCTTGTCAGATCTGCCAAATTTTTAACCGCCGGAATTAACGGATGCTTTTGCAATAGATGTTCAATATAAGACATTATTCTTTATCCTCCTTTGTTTACGACCAGGTTAACCAATCGACTCTAACCTATTCGCCAGATTTCGTTTTTATTCCTCCCAATTAAACTGGATAAATTTACATATAAGCAAGGCGCCTTATCCAGGACGCCTTATCGCTTTATTTGACAATCTTAATCTCGTATTTTTCCCCAACAGATAGAGTAATAATTAACTTATCGGCAGTATAAATTATCTCCTCCTCAACCTCATTAATCAGTACTTTCTGAGCTTTAATGTCACCGATATGCAAAATATAATCTTTCACCCCATCAACATATTCACGCTGCAAATCAGTAATAGTTATCACCAGAGACTCAACATTATCTTGCAAAGTAAAACCAGTTTGATTATATTCTCCATGCAAATATGCCATCGTCTCGCCATCGTCCTCATAATATTCATACTCCCCATTACCAGGATAGATCTCCAGATACAAATTCTCCATCTTTTTCTCACCAATATAATTAACTGGTTCATAGTTAGGGATTACACTACCAGCCTTCACAAATAGAGGCAGCACATCCAGTGGTGCAAAAAATACCATATGCTGCTCACCCATATACTTATCTCCTGTAAAATAATCATACCATTCACCTGCCGGCAGATATATATGGCGATAATTAGTTCCTGGTGTAATCACTGGAGCAACCAGAAGACTTGATCCAAACATAAACTGATCGTAAATCTGATAAACTTCAGGGTCATTGGGATATTCTAAAACTAAAGGCCGCATTATCGGAAGTCCTGATCTACTGGCTTCAACAAAAACATTATAGATATATGGCATAAGTTTATATCTCAGTCGAATATATTTGCGGTTAATCTCTTTAGTTTCCATATCAAAAGCCCACGGCTCCTGATCTTTAGTTCCCTTACTAGAATGATTTCTAAAAAATGGTGTAAAACAGCCAACCTGAACCCAACGGGAGAGCAGTTCAGGTGTACAATCATATTGAAAACCACCTACATCTGTCCCAACAAAAGCCACTCCTGACATTCCCAGATTCATGCACATAGGCAGAGACATCTCCAAATGATCCCAAAAACTGTGATTATCCCCGGTCCAGAGAGCACTATACTTCTGAATCCCGGCGTAAGCTGCACGGGTCAGCACAAAAGGACGCTTTTGACTCAATTTACTCAAACCTTGATAAGTGGCCTTAGACATCATTAAACCATACACATTATGCATCTCATCATGAGTGGCCTGTCTGCCATCATTCTGATGAAGATTGGTGAGGGGCATGGTTTTTACTTCTTCAGGCTCCCGATCTTCACTGGGAATTGTGAAAATAGCAGGTTCATTCATATCATTCCAGATTCCTGCGACTCCAGCATCTAACAGGCTTTTATGCAGACTTCCCCACCAATCTCTAACCTCTTCAGCAGTAAAATCCGGAAAAATGCAATCTCCAGGCCAGACTTTTCCGACATAGGGAATACCATCTTTATCTCGAACATAATACCCTTTCTGTAATGCCTCCCGATACACAGAATATCCGCTATCTTTTTTGACTCCAGGGTCAACAATGGTGACCACTTTAAATCCCATCTCTCCTAATTCAGTCAACATTTTTGTCGGGTTTGAAAATTTTTCCTCATCCCAGGTAAAAACTCGAAATCCATCCATATAATCAATATCAAGATAGATTACATCACAAGGAATCTCCTGCTCTCTCATCATGGTAGCAATCTCTTTAACCTGACTGTCAGGGCAATAACTCCATCGACACTGCTGATAACCCAATACCCACAGAGGAGGAAGATTCATTCTTCCAGTAAGATAAGTATAATTCTGCATAACTTCTTTTATCTCTGGACCATAGATAAAATAGTAATCCAAATTACCACCGTCAGCAGCAAAAGAATAATATTCCGGGGAGCTTTTACCCATATCAAAATACGTCTTATATGTATTATCGAAAAAGATACCATAAGCCTCCCCCCGATTAAAACCAACAAAGAAAGGAATTGATTTGTATAATGCATGGATACTAGGGACATGAGGTTCTGGAATATCGCTACACCACATCTCCATCTCTTCTCCCGCTTTGTCCAAAAAGCCAGTTTTTTCACCAAACCCATAAAAATGTTCGTCAGAATTCAATTTTTTACATACCGAAACAGATTTAACATTAACAATATCACTTTTTTCTTCAATAGAAGGTAAATAATCTTCATTAATAACTTTACCAGTAACATCTTTAAAAATTAATCTAAAAGGATTTTTAACCTCTACAGTCAAAGCAGAAGAACTAATCATCAACTCTTGATCATCTAAAACCACCAGGTCAATCTGAGCTATCTTATTCTGCAAATCTTCAATCGCTTTTGAAACCTGTTCAGATCGTTCAATAGGTGCAAATATATTTACTATTCTCTCATTAATAAACTTAAGGGTTACTTCTCCCCCAATTGTGCTAATTTTGAAGCTGTTTCCACTTCTTGTATACCCCAAAACCTCTCCAAAAAACATGTCCTTTACCTCCTCATCAATCAATTTCAGTAAAATAGCTTTCTGTATACTCCTTATACATGATTAATTTCATATTAAACAATTTCTCAACTCCCAGGTCTTCAGCTACACTTCTGGCAATATCGTATCCATAATAATAACCGAAGCGTCCTGTCAAAAGATCGTTCATTCCAAATCCTTTGATAGAAAACAGTTTATCAGTTAGTGTAATATCTTCCTGTTGATCATCAACTAATCGCCTTAAAGTAGCCCAGACAACTTGTCTCTCATTGCGAGCAATACGCATCCATTGCCTGGCTGCAGTATGGTTCAAAAGTCCAAACCACAAATAATCCTCAACCTCACCTCTAAGAACCCAACTGGTCAGATAAGAAGCTACACCTTCAGCCAACATTCTTTTTAGATATCGGTCTCGAACATTTTGATAATTTCCGGGATAGAATTCAGGAGCAAAATAATAGTGAATGGCATGCATGAACTCATGAGTAAGATGAAAATCTAATCTAAATCCCGGATTATTCATCATCTCAACCATAGCAGTAAGGTCAAAAAATATATAAGGCTTACCATTAATCAATATTCCATGTCCGTCCCAGGAACCCACTCCAGCAAACAAAATCACCCCTACATCTATTTTTTTAGTCATATACTCATTTATCCTTGGTTCAAGTATCTTCAAAACACTGATAATCTTATCAATTTTAATCCTGACATCATCTGAATTAGAATTTTCTAGCATCAAACCGGTATACTTAATAAATTCTTCCCGCTCACCAAAGGTCTGAAAGTATTCTGTGAAAAAATCCCTATGTTCTGCTAACATCATCTCCAAATCCATCTCTGTTCTCAATTGTTTTTCAACAATATTGACAATCTCCACTCCTCTTACCCTCCTCTTCTCATTTAGCTTTATTGGATCTTTCCCTTTCTAGCAGTAACATTTTAGTATGCTAAGTTATCCTATATAGAAAAATATTTCTAATTCCCATAATACCCAACCTTTCCACCCAAAGTAACAACTTTTCTATAATTACGCGGGATTCTGTAACAGTAAACTATTAGTTTCTACCAGACAATACTATTACGGTTTATACTATTCTATATCTCCTTCTAATTTCCTTTTCGCATTTTCTTTTTCTTAAAATAAAATCTCCCCTTTTTTTGCCAATTAATGAAAATTTTCATTCCTTAATTCATAATTTTTTAAGATAAATCATTCTCCAAGTTTGCCATTATTTCAAAGGAATTTTGTTTTGAAGGGAGAAATAGGTAATAGCAGACAGTATTCTTAACCATAGGAAGAAGGGATAAATATGAAGAAAATATTTCTGTTAGTATTTATAATTATTTTACAAATTTATCCTATAACAGTAAAAGCTGTTCCTACTGGTTGGGGTGAGGGGTGGTCTGATTATAGTATTCTCTCCACTGCTTCTTTAATCTCACCGGCCCCCCAGGTTTTAATTGATACAAAGGGTCATTACCATTTATTCTGGCTTGATAAGCTTGATGGTAATATTCAGATCAAATATATGCAAACAAATAACTATGGTCAGACTATCCAGAAACCATATTTTTTGACTTCTGACCCTGACTGGATAGTCAAAGATTATGCTGCCTTTTTAGATGAAGATAATCAGATTCAACTATTCTATTCAACCCTATATAATGGGGATTTTGAGTTACGTTTCTCAAAGGTCGTTCCCGGAGAAGATAACATCTCGTACAAAATTCTTAAAGCCTTTTACCGTCCACTTCAAGGCCTAAATGGTGTGAAAGATTCCGCCGGTAATTTTCACCTCTTCTGGTCCAATTCTGACACAGGAAACCATGAACTATACTACTCCAAACTTAATCCCGAACTGGATTTTATCATTGACTCCAAAATGTTAACCATCAGCAAAGGGATGACCACATCTTCGAAAAGCGCTATCGATACTAAAGACCAAATTCATATCGTATACAATGATAATAGACTAGATACCACCTGGTCTTTAGAATATATGGTCATTGATTCTAAAGGTAACCCGCTAATCTACCCGCATGTCATCAGTGAATCAATGGAATACGAAGATCATGTAACCCCCGAAATTATTGTTGATAACACTGACCAGATCTATCTATTCTGGTGTCTGATGAACCATGGAGGTTTTGGATCCCGTAATTTTGATGTCTATTATACCGTAATCAATTCAGATCTACAGATCAAATATGAACCTATAATGCTTTCTGAACATTCAGAAACTGCCTATGCGATAACTTATCCCCCCAGCACATATGTAGACGACACCAATCAAATACACGCAGTCTGGGCAGATTCAATTCTGGAGCCAATCAATATTATCTATAAAGTGATCAAAGAAGATCAGGTAATTAAGCCTGCAGAACAGTTAGCCGTAAGTCTAACTGGTTTTGTTCGCCCAACTATTATGATTGATAAATCTGGATATCGACATCTATTCTTCATGGAGATTATTGATCGAGGTTTAGCAAATATTTCCTACATGAATACTATTGATCCGGCCAAAATTACATACTGGAACTGGGCAGGTCTGGATGAAGACAATTTATTATTCAGTTTAGTTTATCGCTTAGTTCGCAATCTAGCTTTTGCAGCTATTGGAGTCTTGCTTAATGGAGTTCCAATATTTGTCGCAACAATTATCCTACTTCTTTTGGATAAATATAAGATCAAAATTGCCCTTCCGCTCAAAGCTTTGCTCCTAATCCTAATAATCTTCTTAATTCAATTAACACCATTGGCAATAACCGTAATCGGTATCAGAACTATTTATAAGATCCTAGCTTTTCTAAGTGCCGTAGGTCTTTTCTATCTCTGGATACATCTTACAAGAAAACGGATTAAGTTTATCGAAGTTTTTGCCTATCTCTTAGGTGGCGTTATCTTTGTCTATTTATATATTTTCATCTCCCTCTGGCCTGCAACGGCTATTCTGCTCAGATAGATCAGATCTGGGCTAATCGAATTATTTTTTCGATCTGTGACATTTTCGTGAATACTTTGGATTACACTAAAAACGAGGCGTCAAGAGATACTTACGCCAACTGCATTGAAAAGGAGCTGACAGCATGGAATTCAGAAAATTTTTTTCATCCAAATCTAACAAAAAGAAATCTAAATCTCCATTCCGAGAATTTGTCGAAACTATAGTTATTTCAGGTATTTTAGCTGCTTTTATCATTACTTTTGTTGTGCAGTCTTTTGTAGTGAAAGGTCAGTCGATGGAACCGACTCTGCATAATGGAGAACGTCTATTTGTCAACAAATTTCTCTATCGTTTCTCTGAACCTAAACATGGGGATATTATAGTTTTTAAACCCGATGGAGCACCAAAAGATCGTTTCATCAAAAGGGTTATTGGAATTCCCGGTGATACCATAACCATTAAAGATAAACAGGTCAAAGTAAATGGAGAACCAATTGACGAAACCAAATATACCGATATAGCCATTTTGCAAGACTTTGGGGAGTTTCGTGTTCCTGAAGGGCATGTATTTGTCCTGGGTGATAATCGTTACCGTAATGCCAGTTCAGACAGCCGATATCCAAGCCCAGTAGGTTATGTAGATTATAAGTCCATTTCCGGAAAAGCTTTTATTACCTACTGGCCGATTACCAACATACGCCTCTTACAAAATCCAGATTATGAGAGTCTGGAATAAAAATAGTGGTCATTTGAAAGCCCAGGTCATCGACCTGGGCTTAGATAATTTTTAACAAGATGAATCAGATTGTTGCTGTAGTATATGTAAAATGATCTGATCCATACCTCCCATTCCCGAAGTACTGATGCCGATCAAATTATTGATGGTTTGATCAATATCAGCACCTACAACACCCTGAAACCTCTCAATTCCCCATCCCAGATGTGCCATGTTGGCTGCCAATACCGCCTCTGCTGCTCCAGTTCCTACTTTAAACGCACAGCTTTCTTTAGCTCCATCGCAGATCATTCCAATAATATTAGCTAAAACCGTCTGAACTGCTTTTTCGATCTGATTAACATCATCACCTCGCAGATAAGCAATCCCTGCTGCAGCTCCTGCGCCAGCAGCAGCTGTACACCCACAGATAGGTGTCAGCCGTCCAGTTCTACTTTTAACAAAACTGGTAACCAGATGACTAACTGCCAGAGCTTTAGCCATCTCTTCATCCGATTTCCCCATTGTTTGTGCCAGATATCCCACAGGAATAATCGCAACCAGTCCATGATTACCACTTCCAGCACTACTCATCACTGGCAGGTTAGCTCCAGACATACGAGCATCCGATGCTGCCGAAGCCAGTAGACGCACCGAATTGACCGGATCATCCGCAATCATTCCACTTTCAATCATTTTTTTTATGCTTAGGCCAACCTTTAGTCCATGATTTTGGCCTTCTATCCCCTCTTTAGCAACCTGCATATTCATTGTAAAACCTTTTAATAAATATGCCTCATCGTCAAGGGTAATCTCCTCTAAAAGCTTAAACAAATCTTTAAAATGCATTTTATTCATCACAGCAAAAATATCTACTCCATCATTGACAGTCTCTTCAAGTGACTCAAAGATTACCTGATCATCCTGTTCAATTTTGACAATATTAGTATGACTATCTTTGATAGTAACAGAACAGGTTCCCTCTTCTGCAAGTACTATCGCCTTAATAAACATTCCAGTTATACCATCCAAACATAGAGCCTGGACTTTACAACTTTTTACCCATTCCCTGGCCTCTTCTAACATATCATCTGTCACATTTGCAAGCACTTCCAGTGCAGCCTCAGGTTTTCCACTCAGAGCACCTAAAGCCGCTGCCAAATTGTTTCCTTTCTCACCATTAGTACCTGGAATTCCAACATATTTTCCATTTTTATAAACATTCTCACTCAATTCCAGACGTATCTTCTCAACCTTCACCTGAGAATGTTTATGAGTCAGCTCTTTCACAGCCCGGGCAACCGCCAGAGCAACCGCTGCTGGTTCTGTACAACCTAATGCAGGTTTAACTTCATTATAAAGAAACTGCTGAAAAGTAAACACAATGCTAACCTCCCATTTTCTTTAATGATACTCTCATTGTATATTATGTTTCTGCATAAAGTTGATTTCTTCCTGCCAGAATAAAAATTAGTTCCATTTGGATATAAAAAATTTTTCCGATATTTTTATCTTAAACAGTCGGACATTTCTGATTTCAGCAGGAAAATAGCCTTTTTGCGACGAAGATTATCAGATGAAAAGATATTTTAAATTGAAAGGAGTTTGTCTATGACCAGAGTCGAAAAATACATGATTTCCTACAACTACTTTATACCATTATTCATAGTTTTCCTTTTACTGTCCTCTACTGGTATTATCTTTGCTGAAGGAGAAGAGATTGACACAGATATTATCGAAAGAGGTCGTGTTATCTCTATAGAAAGGAATATTCTCGAACCAACTGAAGAATATCCTTTTCCTGGTCAAATAGTTAAGATAGAAGTTACAAGTGGTAAATATAGTGGAAAAGTGACTGAAGTATATAACATCTTTTCTAATAATCCAACTTATGATGTAAAAGTGAAAGCTGGTCAAAAAGTAATTCTAACCATTGATGAAAAGGATGGCCAATTCGACGCCGCTCACCTAAGTGATATAGCCAGAGATTTTCCTTTATTAGGTTTGAGTATTCTTTTCGTCATTGTTCTACTAATTTTAGGTGGTCTCAAAGGTCTAAAATCTCTGATCAGTCTAGCTTTTACCATAGCAGTTATATTTATCGTATTGTTACCATTGATTCTAAATGGATATAATCCGATGATAATTACAATTATTCTTTCTGCGATTATCACTACCGTAACTTTGATTTTAGTTAGTGGTTGGCAGCGAAAGACATGGGGTGCGATTTTAGGAATTGTTGGGGGTGCGACTTTTGCTGGTTTACTGGCATTTTTTTTCGGCAAAGCTGCCAGCTTAACAGGTTTAGGTTCACAAGAAGCTCAGATGTTAGGTTATATCAGAGACTATAAACTGAACTTTCAGGGTATCCTATTCTCATCAATGCTTTTTGGTGCTTTAGGAGCTGTAATGGATGTTGGAATGTCTATCGCTTCCGCAATTGAAGAAGTACATAATGCCAATCCTATTGCTACTCCTAAAGAATTGTTTAGTGCAGGGATGAATGTTGGTCGAGATATCATGGGTACCATGTCTAATACATTGATTTTGGCCTATACAGGTGGTTCACTACCATTACTGCTCATTCTAGTTGGTTATCAACCATCTTTTCTTAAAGTGATTAACCTTGATTTGATTTCCAGTGAGATTGTTCGTGCCTTAACAGGAAGTCTTGGACTATTTATTGCTATTCCATTAACGGCTGCCTTTAGTACCTGGCTAATCTATCAGGAAACAATGCGAAAATATTATAACTAATTAATGAAATTATTGCAAATTTGGCGGGTGACTCACTATCATTTTCTAGTATTATTAGCTGGAAATTTTAGTTGGGCCACCTGCCAGTATGTCTACCATAATATACCATAATATAAATTGATACATCATTTTTATTTACAATATTTTATACATAAAGATATTATCTCCCATTTTTTACTACAAGGAACAATTTCGGTAAATGGAAAAGTTTTTTTGTTATAAAGGAATTTAACCTTGTATAGCGAATATAAAATAGTAATATTAAGCTGTACCTGGTAACTCCTTAATTCGGAGGTGAATTATGTATTTAAAAAGACGGTATAATAAAGCTTTTACGATTTTTATTATTTTTCAATTTATTGTGGTGATTTTTTTAGTATACTTTCCAATGGATTCACATTTTAACGAATTTCGAAACTTTTATCTGCAAACTCAAAGAGAGATATTTGAAAAAATATTTAACAAAAAGAAAGCCGATCTAAAACAAAAAGTAGTAGAATCTGCTATCTGGGATGAGCTGTATAATCAAATTAATATTCAAGATGATGAATGGCTTAATGCTAAATTTGATAATATGGATCAATCTTTATATGGCATAGACTCGGTAATCTTAATTGATGATAAAAAAAATATAATTTTTTCTAATACCAAGAATTTTCCACTTAACCCAGATTTTTTACAATCTAATTTTATTGATCAGGCTCTGAATGATGTGATTTATCAATCAGGTCTAATCCGCAAAGGTGACCGATTATATTTGATTGCGGTCAGTCCAGTTGTCAAATCTACTGCGCGCTTTAATCCCAATGGTGTTCTCATATTTATCCAGGTATTTGATTATTATTTCATTAATGAAAATATCGCAACTTTTATGGACTCAGATGACTTAACTATTAATATTGCCTATGAACCTGTAGAACAAATGAACCCAGACGAGACGATAATCGACCTTAAGTCTATAGATAATCAATTTTTGGGTCAGGTAATTCTAAAATATAACAATCTCTTTCCCAAAGGTGCCAAAGAGTTATTCTTCCAGAATGTTCTGCTGAGTCTAATCGTACTATTCGTATTATTTATCTTTTTAAGTCAATTGTTATCGCGCAAACTGGCTCAAAGAATCGAACTTTTGCATTCAGAAGTTGAAACTGCCGTACAACGTAATTTCAATTATGAGATCAAAGTTCAGGGTGATGATGAAATATCAGGTCTCGCAGATAGCTTCAATAAGATGTCTCAGACCATGCGGGACCATGTTAAACAGATTCTGCGGGCCAATGAGAAACTTAACAGTACATATTTAGAGATCATCCACGGATTGATTACCGCTATTGAATTAAAAGATCCTTATGCGCGAGGGCATTCTCAACGAGTGATGATCTACTCTGAATTAATTGCTAAAAAGATCAAATATCCAGATATTGAGACTATTCGAATGGCTGCACTTCTTCACGATATTGGGAAAATTGGAATTCCTGAACACATCTTAAATAAACCTGACCTGCTTACTCCGGAAGAATATGATATTGTAAAAGCGCATCCTGATTATGGTTACAAAATCTTAAGTAATATCGAAGGTTTTAATCGAATTAAGAATATCATTCGCTTCCACCATGAAAGAGTTGATGGTAAGGGTTATCCTGCCGGAATGAAAGACATTATCATTCCTTTAGAGTCCAGAATTATTGCAGTGGCAGATACTTTTGACGCTATTACTAGCGACCGTGCTTATCGCAAAGGAATGACTTCTAAAGAAGCAATCGCTGAGTTACAGCGGGTCAAGGGCACCCAGTTAGACGAGAAGATTGTTGATTATTTTATCAGCATTATTTATGAGAATGACCATTTCTCTGATCTGATTCAAAGAGACAATGCTTTACCGCAAATTGAAGACTTAATCAATTTCAACACGGGGAGTTAAAAATATTCTCTTCTCTGATTAAATGAGTATATACTATTTTATATATTGTAATAAATATTCACAGATTATTTGTTTAATTCATAGAATATATTAATCCATCCAATTGGTTGGCAAACCAAGACGATTAACTGGAAAATTAGAATTATTCTAATTAACACTAATCAAAGATGGCCTAAAAAGAAAAAATCCCACCTGAATAATCAGGTGGGTTTCATTTATATATATTTTATTATATACTCTATCAAATTGTTTAATCTATATCTCTTTAAACACAAATAGAATAATATGTTTTGCTTCTTTAGGATTATTTAATGTGGTCCCCTTCTCTTCCACCTAAAACATAAAATAAACTTATTAATTAGGAGAATGTCTTCGACTCAAGTCTCAAAAAATCTATCGGTGAGTGTTTCTACATCGTAAATAATCCTACCAGATAACCAAAAGACATAGCCTTTTGTAATTTGCTCTTGACCATCTTATTGGTTAAACGATCAATAGTTTGAAACAGTTCGAGAATCTTAATCCAATATTCTTCATCGCCATATAGAATCACATCATTTACGGATATCTCTATTTGCTCACTGGCTGTATTCAGAGTCACCGTATCTTTTGAACTACTGTCAATACTCTGCACATTGTCAAATGTTCTAACAGTACCATCATTCAGAAGAATGTAATAGTTCATTCCCTGCACCTACCTTTCTGAAATGAGAGAGTAACCAGGATAAAAAGGGAAAGGTGAAGATTTTCAGAGCCTGGTTACTCTCTGCCGCAAGAGTCTGGGGATAAATTCTCTCTATTCCTTATTATATCTCTTCGTTTCATATTAGTCAACAATAAAAAAACTCATCTCATGTCGAGAAATATATTTCCTTCGACAAAATATTATTTTCCCAGATAATCAAATCCATTTTTGAATTTCTTATACTCTTATTATTCCCTGATCAAGATCAAATAGACCCTCTGATTCTAAAAACCAGAGGGTCTATTTGATCTTAATCGAAATAAGTAGAAAAAATATTCACAAATTAAGATTATCTGTTATTCTTCCTTAATACTCTTAGTTTTCAGTCTATAGTCATCAGCTCAATTAATCCTCCAGTTTAAGATTATACGCAATCCCATACTCCCACCTATAGAAGCTTTAGATACTACCCTCCTGAAATGTCGTTAAATCCCAAATCATGAAAACTAATGACCTCGAAAATCTTCTTTAGTGCACCCTTGCTCGAACATTTGTGATATTACCCGCTGGCACCACAAAGAATACTCTGCTGGATTAATTATGTATTACCAATTTTTCCATTTTAAGCAGTTCATAGTTCAACCTGAAATCTTTTTTATTGCAAATTTTCTAGTAGGAAAACTTTTATGAATTTGACATGCCCAATTAAGGAATCCGACTTCCCGTACAAACCTTTTATAATATATCAGTTCCTTTTTTTCCACAAAGTACTTGTGGCAAAAGGACGCAAACCAATACTATAATAAAATTGTTGTGAAGATCCTACCAGAACTTTCTTTGCTCCTTTTTCTCCAACACGTTTAATTCCCTCTAATACTGCAGCCTTCCCCAGACCCATCTTTCTATAATCAGGATCAGTTGCTACTGGTTCTATTAATGCAAAATCAGCCTCTGGATCATACCACATACCGCAATATGAAACAAAATTTCCATCTGGTGCCACGACAGCAATCTTTAGATTCAAATCTAAATTAGGACGCATCATCTCTATCTCTGCTGATTTCTCATCTTCCTTTGAAAAGGTAAAATCCCCTTCACCATTCAACTCATGATTAAACCCTTTCCATAAAACACGCCTATATTGATATAGATCATAAGTCTCCTTCAGGGAAGTTATACGAAATCCATCTGGTAATTTATAGGATGTAGATATTTTATCCAGATAAAAAATCGCATCATTTTCCTTCTGCTCTGTAGCAATATATCCATTGTCAGCTGCAATATCTTGAAACGCTATATCCTTATCCGAAATAACTATGAGTAACCATCCAATCCCATCTTGCATAGATAAATTCTGAATATCTCAATCCCATTAGAAAATCTCTTACATTATAATAATCCTCGGTAATACCTGGTTGATTTATATAATTTCTAAATTTTATTGACATAAATATAACCTCCTATCGATATATCATATATTTGAACGGTCTTTCACAAAGCCAGGGTCTGGTTAAGATTCATGCTTTTTGCACGGGCGCTAGACAGGAATTAGATGGAGCAACAGCAAGATCTTAAACCTCATAGTGTACGGTGTATGGTCTCCCCACTATTCACGTGAACTATTTAAGAATTGTTTGCATATTTACGACCTGCTTTTACTCTTTTACCTCACTCTTTTATATTTTTTTTCATTAATTTCTTCTTTAAGAATAAACGCTTCTTCTAAATCGATTTCGTATACATTCGCTAATGCCACTACATAATAAAGAACATCATATAACTCTTCTTCAACTGTGTCTTTAATATTTTTATTTATCATTCTTTTATCCTTGCGCAATACTTCTGATAATTCTCCAACTTCTTCTACTAGCTTCAGGAAATAAGCGTGTTTTAAATCTGGTTTAAAATCTTTCCTCTTTATGTAATCCTGTAAATATGATAGTGTTATTTTATCCGACATATATCTCACTCCGATTTCCATTTAATATATTTTATTAGTCCATTTATTTTTTGCCCTGAATGCCTTCCTGAGTCAAAAAAATTATCTTTCCCTAGCCCAGATTTTACGTGTATCAATTCAAATTCTTAACCATAAATAAACATGGGTTTTCTTTTCCCCAGATTTCTATGATCTCTTCTAAAGGATAAAATTCCAAAGCACTATAAAACTTTCTTGTCTTTTTATAGTTTTCATCAGGATGAGATTCACTTAATGTTTTTACTGTTAAAAATTTCTTATCTTTTTTTCTCATCATATTGATTACTTGTTCTATAAGTTTTTTGCCTATACCTCTTCCATGAAATTCTTTTAATATTCCTATCACATAAACCTCACTGGTATATCTGTTATGTTCTTTTATTGATATAAATCCAACAGGTATCTCGCCTACATAAGCAACAAGGAAAGTTTTATCTTTAACTCCATTAACGTATTCCTTTAATGCTTCCTCTATACCAAACCACTTAGGTAGATTTCTCAATACTAACTCACAAATATCCTCTCTGTCTTTGGAATTTGTTACGGTTTTTATGTGTATATACTCTTCTATATCGGAATGCAGATTTTCATGCATTAATCTACATTTTGTTAACCATAATCTCTGATAGTCTAAATCATTAATAATTCTGTCATCAAGGTCTTTAATTTGTTTTATTCCTGCTTCTTCACACCAATTTAGGTAGACAAAATATTGGATCCAGTCAAGATCCTCTTCATCCCAATATACTTTTACTTCTTCTTTCCCTGCTTTAAATAATGCAAGGGCTTTAGCATGACCATCGGTGAAAAATATCTTCTGTCCAATCTTTTTTATTGGCAAAGGTTCAAGATTATCTAAACCTACTGAATTAATATATTTCTCTGCTTTAGAAAATTGTTCTTTGTTGATATATAATTGACTAGGTTGTATCTCACTTATACTCTTAATGAATGTATTCATAGTTTTCCTCCTTATAACCCCACACCATATACTACAAGAACGATTCATCCAGTCTATATCTTGTAGTGTTACATCACCAATAACACTTTTACCTTCAATAATATATACCTCCTCAAACCTCTCTGGTAATCTCAAAAGCAAGCATCTTTTCCAAATATATTTGTTACTGCAATCTCAGTGCTAAAATCTACTATATCCTTTTGTTCTCCAAATTTCATCTAATACCTTTTCTTATTATGCTATTTCCCATTGCTCCTCTCAATTTCTATTCATAATATTACTTTTACGACACAATTTCATAGTTTTCGAAGCCAGCTGAGATAGAGAAAATCATAGATATTCATATTTTAAAAAAATTTTATCTAAACTAATCCAAATTTAAAAAGGGACTGCCCCATTTGAGACAGCCCCCCGAGAGAGTTATCAGCTATTAAAATCAATTAGCTTTCCCATCATATAAACCGAATCGAATTCTAAATTGCTTCTAAGCTTATGTTAAAAAGTATATTCAATTTCAATTACGCTCATTACACCTTCAACAATTGTAGTCCATTGACCTGTGAATTTAGCTCCATAAGAAGCGGCAATTACTGGCCCTATTTCTTGAGCTTCATCATTACTCCAGAGTGGACCTGCAAGAACATTTGTTTTGAATGAATGGTTACCTTCATTTTCAACATTTAACTCTACTTCCACAACACTCATCGCACCTTCAACCACGGTTGTCCACTGCCCTGTCCATTCACCTTGATGTGCAGCTGCTACTTTAGGAGCTTTTACCTTTGCATCATCATTGTTCCAAATAGGCCCTGCCGGAATGTTCACTTTAAATTTTTTCATAATTAAATAATCCCCTTTCATTTTTGACTTTCTTAAAATAATACTTTTCTCTGACTAAACCCACTACTACATCAAACAATTTTACTTTATCTTATCTCCCCCTTCTTATCATCCTAACAGATATAGGATATAATCTAGTAAAAAAGGTCTCTTCTGTGTTTAAGAAGTTTTTGACCTTAAGCAATATGCTGGATTACTGTTAAAGTTTAACATTTGCATTACTGATTAATTTGTTTAGAGTAAATAATAAAAATCTTTAACTCTTTCACTTTCCAAGAAAATTAACTATATAGCTACCTAGCCTGTTACAATTTTTTAATAGATATATCTCAAGTAATATGTAAAATAATTACTAAATAGCATTTTTCTATATATTATAGTTCGACAAGTATTCCTGTATTCCTTCCTTAAATTATTAAATTTAAGAAAAATTTTATAAAAAATTATTTAATGCTATAAATAAAATTTTTTATTATTTTATCCTATATTATTACATATTTTTCTAAATAAAATAAAAAGAGGAACATCTCCATAATACAGAGATCTTCCTCTTTTTACTGGGTTATTCTATTTCATTTTAAGCAAATAAATAAACTTCTCTATCTCTTGAAAGTCTCCATAAAAATCTAGTTTGAATAACATACTAGTATCTAATCAACAAATATTCTTTAGATACCCTAACCCTTCCATTAATTCAGCCTGGAGTGTCATTCAGTTAAATCTGAACCCGGAGCTTCATGAGAGATTCAAACTCTACCTGAAGTAGAACAAGGCATCTCCTACTAATAGAAATGGGAGTCATAGAACCTGGATATAGATTATTGAATAAATATTAACTGTTCTCTTTTGTAGAATAACCTACAGATCCAATTGCTGAATCAATCTTATAATACTGTCCTGGAGCGTAGATTAATGGATCTACTTTAACCAGATCAATTTTCCCGTATGTAGTATCGGTTATCGTTTCATCAACCATTATATTTTTTATTTCTCCTACGTATATATATCCAGTGCCCTTTTCTATTATGTCAACAAGCGAACACTCATAGACCCAGGGTGATTCCAATAATACTGGAACATCCAGAACACAACCTTTCATCTGTTCAACTGCGATCTCGTCACATTTATTTTTGCTATAACCAGATGTAGTTCCAAAATAATCTGCCATATACATCATTTTTGTTGTAACAAGATTTGCAGAAAACACACCTCTCTTTTCAACTAATTCACGAGTAAGTTTTTTACCTCTTGATGCAAACATTAGCATTGGAGGCTCGACTGAACAAAATGTAACCCAGGTAATCAGAGCAAAGTTTGGCGTATTATCATCCTTATATGTACCAATTAAATATGACGGTTGAGGGAAAAATCCCCGTTGTGGTTTTAATGATCGCTTTTGCATAAATTGTAACTCTCCTTTGATTTTAGTTTATAAGATCATCTTAGTTTTCTGTTCCTTTTATATTTTCAATACAAAATGTTTAGTTTTACATCACCCCTTTAGTTAATATACATAGCAAAATTAACCACCCAAAACAAAACTGGCTATCAAGTAATTTTTACTGCCATAATTCGATCTTTTCGTCAAATATACCTGCTTGAATTCAAAAAACTTATTAATTTAATCCATCTTACTCGTAACTAATCTTATCTCTAAGTCTGAATTACAGTTAAAATCTCGTGCTGGATGACAGCACCACCTGTTGAACTATATAAAAAAACTATACCATGTTGAGGACTATCAAAGTCTATTACAAATTTTTTTCATAACAATAAAATGGAAGTTCTCTCTGGGGGAAATATAATTCAGCAGCGACTTTCTTATATCCGCGATTTTCATAAAAATTGATAGCTCTCAAGTTCCCACTATATGCATCCAGTCTTATCGAAGCATACCCAGTTTTAAGAGCAAAATTCTCCGCAAAATCCAGAAGTCTGTGTCCTATTCCCTGCCCTTGAAAGTCAGGAGCTACTGCTAATCTATGAATAACTAATATTTTAGAATTATTGACAAACCATTTTAATGCCTCATACTCTGGAGGTTGGTTTTCATCAATAGATATAATCCCCAAACATCTACCTTCGTTCTCCAGGAGAAATAATGAAGCATGTTTAACATCTTTTTCAAAAAAATCTCTTGTAGGATAAAAACCCCATATCCATTGATAAATATTTTGAGACTCCATATCTTTAATACAAGCTTCAATCAAACTCATGACATTATCAAGATCAGCATAATCAGCTTCTCTAATACTCATTTTTCACCTCACATTTTAAATTTCCCGAAAAATATTAAATATAAATAGTACATAGAGCAAGTGCAAAATTTTGCCTATGTTCCCATTTCACATAACAAACATTCATGATATAATTTGGAGTTTGGAGAGCTTTTTGCGGAGAAAAATTCAGGATATGTCTTGATCTTCGACGTTTTGGCGAAAAAATTTCCTTTTTTTTTCATTATAACGAGATATTCAAAATGCCTTTCGTAAATATTAAGTGAATCTGTATCATTAGATACAGAACTTCTTCTATTGTTATCAATCTTTAGAACTGGTGCTTCACCCCCTCTTCCTCCCAAATGATAATTCTCAACAAACATAACAGCGTTCAAGTTTTAATCCAAACTTATTAATTCATTTATCCAATTATAACAGGAATCTAACTCTATTTTAGTAATAAGATCAGATCTGTGTTCAAAAAATAACATTAAATTTTTATTTTCTTTTCTAATAACCTCAAATATTTCTTCTACATCCAACCAACCGTCTTCAGGGTTAAGAGTTGGTAAGAGCGGATAATGTCCATGCTCGACAATTTTACCAACTTTAGCATTCCAAAGATGCAAAATTTGCGTATATTTTATAAATCTTTTTAATATTTCTCTACTATCAAACATAGGATCAATTTTATCCTGGATATGCAGCCTACCAACATCTATACATAGCTTTATATTTGTATATTTTTCTAATAAATCCTCTACAAATGATGTTTTGATAATATATTCATTTAGTGCATCTAATTCAAGAATCGGAATAAATCCATAGTCATTAGACGTCTTACTCAACCATTGAAATAAATTCAAACTGTGTTCAACAAAACTTTCATAACTATATTCAGATTCATAAACATATTCTGAACGCTTATAAAATTTCCATCTTCTTAAATCAAATTCATCGGGTATGATGACAGGTTTAGGATAATGAAATAATATATATGTAGGATTAATATTGTGATCATAAATAAAACTTATTTCTTTTTTAATATCATCAAAAGCTCTCTTTCTAACACTAGAATCCAAATCGAGGAATAGAGGGTCTCTAGATGAATAAACTCCAGAACGCAAAGGAAAATGTATTCCAATATTTAATTTTTTCCTTTTTGCTTCTTTTTGCAAAGCAATAATATCACCTTCTGTTGCTAACAAACACGCTTCTATTCCGTAAAATCCCTCACGATAATCTTTATCTAACTTTTTTTGATCAAAAGAACCATACTGTCCCATAATAAAATTCTTCAATTTTCTCCTCCTTTGCTTTTTAATAAACTATTTTTAACATCTTAACAATCGCACCTGGTACTGCATATTTCATAGATGCTTAACAATAGACAAATATCTGGGGTCAGTAAAGGAGGTAACTAATATATCTCCATTTTCCAGATTAGCATCTTCCATGTTTAAAATACACGAGTGCAGGCTTCGTTAACAGGAAAAAAGACAATCCCAATGGTTTCATGGCCGTATAGTTCTGATAAAGGCTGAGCAATTATTAAACTCATCTCAAATTATAGAATCATCCCCATATAATACTCATCCACATACTGCTTATCTATAATTATTGAATTTTTTTTGATTCCCTCTATTTCAAATCCGATCTTTTTATAAAGATCTACAGCCCTTTGATTATGCTTCATTACTGTCAACTCTAATTTTGTAATTTCATTTTCCCTTGCCCATTCTATTAATTCTACAAATAATCCAGCACCGATTCCTTTCCCGCTTTCTCTTCCCAATACTCCTAACACTAAATATACACTATGTTTTATCCTTTTAAGCGGTACTCGATTTGCTGATATAAAACCTACTAATTCGTTATTCACTTCGGCTCCTATTATAACTCCACCTGTAATGTTAGTCTGCTCTATTGTTTTTTCCATCTCTTTAATAGTAGTTTTTCTTTCATTCGGTTCATATAACATAAAAGTTGTCTCGACATCTAATTGTCTCATTAATTTTAAGTATCCCTCTCCATCACTTTTTTGAATTTTTCTATATCTCACTATTTACACCTCAAATTATTTAATTAATCTTTCCTTTCAATCTATTTACTCTATTCTCGACTTCTTTCAAATGTTGTTCTTGACTAATATTAGGATCTTTTAATTCAATGAACATTTTGCATGGTAATTCATCACATTCACCACATGTATTAAAGTCTTTTTCTAAGCAGCAATTAAATAATTCACACCCTGTTTCAGTCCAAAACGGTTTTCCTTTTACTTCTCTGCATCCTTCACAATCAGTCTGATAAAAATCACATCCATTGCAATCCAATCCACAAATACTAAATTTCATTTATAATTCCTCCCGAAATTATTTTGGTAATTCAAAATTATCCTCCTGATTAAGAATAAGATCTTTAATATCTTCTATAGCATCAATATTTATAGGCCCATATATATGCGGATAATCTTCACCCGCATTATATAAATCTTCGTATTTAATCTCTGCATCAACCTTATCTTCATTGATGTATAGTAATACTAAATCCCTTTGGCCCTTAAACAAAGAATTGGCCACTTTAGTAACTTGATTTATATCTGAACAATGAATAAACCCATCACTATCAAGCGATTCACTAACATAAATGCCTTTCCTTTTCGCTTCGTTCCATAATTTTCGTCTTGTGATGTGAATTATCCATTTTAAGCGTTTTTGCATCACAAATCTTCCATCTGTTTCATTATATATAACGAATCCAAACTTTTTATATAAATCTAATGGCCCAACATAATCATAATATATGTCGCTTTCGCCTTTGTTTGGATAAGCTTCAATATAATCAAAACCATCCCGAATAGCATCTTCACAAACGCGACGTAAAAGCTGTGCTGCAATACCTTTTCTTCGCATATCAGGGGCCACAGTAAAGCAAAATACTGATTTAATATTTAAATTTGAATCCAAATCTTTATCATTTTTTGATATAAATTGCCATCCCCCACAATGCAAACAGTCTGACTTACGATTAGCATTACACCATCCAACAACCTCGTTTCCACAATATGCCAGATAACCTTGTATTTTTCCGCTTTTTATATACTTTATCGCATACTCTCTCCTCACATCAGGAGATGAAAAATCAATATTTGCGTTAGCACCGCTGCAATAATTAAGACAATAACAACGATCCCATTCTTTGTTATCTGTGTGTGCCACATTTTCAAAAAAATACAGATAATCATCCAACATTTCAGGAGTAAGTTTACATATCCGAATATTCACAATTAACCTCTTTTCTTCTTCATGAAATATTTTGTAATTGCTTATTAATCCAATCAACCCATCATAGAACGCAGTGCATCTAATATTTCTAAAATAATTGATAATCTAACTCATTATAAATATCATATAATTCAATTATTATTCCGAGACAAATCTTTTGTTTTCATCTTTTTCCTCAAAAGTGTTAGACCCATTGCAAAATGTTTCTGTATACTCCCGCCAAATTTTTCATCTATAAGTTCTTCAATATCTTTCAAAAATTTTATCCTTTGCTCTGGTTTCATTGATATAACCGCTGAATATGTATTGAGTAGTTGAATATACTTGCTGGCTGAATACCTAACAACAAGGGGAAATGTCTTGAAAAAAACTGGTATAAAATATTTGTTATCATATTTATCGAGTTTCAAATCTTCCACTAATTTCACACGCACATTAAAATCTTTCTCCTCTGGATAATATCTGTTATAAATAGGTTGTGTAGCATAAAAAAATTTGTCTTCTCTCTCCTCTGAAACATGATTAGTATGAATAATTGCCAGATACCCCCCATTCTTTAAAAGATCGTATGATTTTTTAAATTTGACTTCAGGTTTTATCCAATGAAAAGCAGTTGCGGAATATATTAAATCAAATGATGTTGATTCCAAATTAATCTCTTCAAAAGCTCCTGTAATAATTTTTAGATTCTTATAATTTGCTAGCTTCTCTCTAGCAAATTCTGCAAGATTAGATCCAAGTTCCACTGCAGTTATATCGTATCCCCGTTTAACTAATGGTTCTGTTGCTTGCCCAGTCCCAGGTCCAATTTCTAAAAGTTTAGCATCTTCATCTAATCGAACAACCTTAACGATGGTATCAAAAAGTAGTTCAGGATAATGTGGTCTAACTAAATCATATAATTCTGATACTTTGTCAAAAGTGTTGCGTAATTCGATGTCATTACTCATAATTTTTAACCTCTTTTCAAAAAAGTTTAACATCTGAATTTTTCCAGGGCTCAACCATTTACATAAATAGGGAAATCATATTTTTTTCATGAAAGTATGTTTTCTTATATTGTTATAAAATTCATAGGATTTAGCCTGAGATATTACATAATTGTTGATAAAATCATAAATCAAAGCGTTCTTTTATCATATTTGCAACAAGTTCTGCCGAAAGATTAGAATTATCGATTTTCATATAATCATCAAACAGTACCTCACCATCATCACTAACACAACGAACTTATTATCATCATTGATAAGTCTTTGATTAGAAATTTCAATATCCCTTTTTGAAACCTTATGCTTTAAGCGATTTTCAGTAGTATTTCTATGCAATCTTATTTCTTGAGGTGCAACAAGTTCCACATAATAAACATCAGCACCATTCTTTCTAAAGATATTAGTTACATGCTCAACATAATCCCAATCAGACTTTTGGTCAAAAGCCCACATATATGTGAATATTAATCCATAGTTATCTGACACTGCAAATTCTTCAAAAATAATCTCTCTCATTTTAGTTATTGATTTCTGATGAAAATAGCCAAATACTTCAATAACCGGTTCAATGGTCATATGATTATGGAATAATCGTAAATCTGTAATTTTCATCAGTTCCTGTCCAACTGTCATTTTTCCTACCGCTGCATTCCCGATCAAAAACACCAACTTCAAAATAATCCCCTCCTATCTCAAATATTTTCCTCCTCCATTCTAATAAATGACAAAAATTTAAAATAACTTATAGAAAAATATACGGTTTGACCATTAATTTCTAGACAAGCATCTGCCCAACCAATATCATATATCTTGTAAGAAAATTTCATTGCACCACGTCTTTCTTTATATTTATAACTCAACTTAACACGAACTAACTTTGAAGCAAACCTGATGCTTCAGATTTTATTCTTTACATTTTTATACTAATTTCATAAAATTCATATAATCGGCCTTGTTTCACTATATTGGTAATTCATGATTTGTTTATTTTTCCTATCTTGAGAAAAATTCTTCCATAAACAAGACTAATCATAAATAAATATGTCTTCAATTGGTACATTTAAAACTCTGGATATATCAATAGCCAATTTTAAAGATGGATTATATTTTTCTCCTTCCAATCGAAGAATAGTTTCTCTTCTTACATTTACCCTATCTGCTAATTCTTGTTGAGTCATTTTAGCAAGTTGTCGATATTTTTTCAAATTGCACTTAAATTCTGCCATTTTATCTACTCTTTCTCAAAGTTATAGAATGCAACTGCATAAATTATAAGCAAAGACGCAAAACATAAAGCCAAAACTGCAGTCAAAATTTCTTTTGTAATAAATTTCATAGGAGCTACTAAATAAAGAATTGCAAATTCTAAAAGAGCAATATAAGAAATAAAGGCTCTAGCTCTACGGGAGTTTTCAAGATAACGTTCATCAATCATATCTCCTGCTATTTCCCCAACCCAATAATAAGCAAAAAATCCGAAAAAGGCGAAATTACCCAGAGTGCTAATATTATAATTTTGAAAATACTGGAATCCCCCGAATCCTAAAAAACCCAAAAACCCTAAAAATTTTAATCTTTTACTCCTTTTCATAATTATTATTCTCCTTTTTGTGATATAATTGTCACTCCGTGTGATAATTATATCACTTTACTTCTGGATTTACAACTAAAATTTTTAATTTTTCTAATCTGAATGAATCTTTAGGTCTATACCAATATGTGATAATTAACAAACCTGTATACTATCAGCATGTTTGATCATCTGATTGGTAATATTTTGTTATCTGCTGCAATAAGATCATTTCTTCAAAGCTATTGTAACTCCATCACCAATAGATAGGATAGTACTTTCAATTCTACTGTCGTTTATAACCAACTCATTAAATTCTTCAATAGATGGAATCAAATAACGCCACTTAGGATCTAAATCTATTACAGGAAACAATGTATCATCTGCAACAAATATTCCCCCTGGTTTTAATAACTTAATACAATCATCAAACAAAATAGGGTATAATCTTTTATCTACATCTTGAAATATTAAGTCATATTTTTTATTTAAATTTGGTACAATTCCTCTAGCATCACCTATTTTTAGATCAATTTGGTCATCAACTCCAGACTTAATAAAGTTCTCTTTAGCTTGTTTTGCAACAGTTTCATCAAACTCAATAGTTGTTATATGACCTTTATATTTCTTCACCATTTGAGCCATTGATATTGCTGAATATCCAATGCTCGTTCCTATTTCTAAAATTTCCTTTGGACTACCTATTGCAACTATTAATTTCAAAAATCTAGCTACATCATCATCCACTACTGGTACAAAATCTTTTAGTTCTGTTTCATCTTGAAATTTTTTACGATTTAGTTCTTCTTTATCCTTATACAAATTTTCTATGTAGTTGCTAATTCTTTCTAAGTCCATGTTTTTTCATCTCCTTTATAACTTTTAATTTTGGGTACCATAATTCGCACGATACGCTGTTTAGCAACAACTAAATGCCCTCAAAGAGGCTATCCCGACTGAACGAGTGTGTCTGCAAGTTTTCTGCGAAGTATCCTCTTAAAACAATAAAATTTACCAATTAAGTTTGCCAAGTAAAACAGACAATACAGGCACAGCATTTCGCTATCCCAGCTTCCCCTGTTACAGATTTACCACACTCACACTCTTCTTCTGGAGAACCAAAAAAGGGATTACTCCTTAATGGTTTGTGAAAAAACATTTTGAGACACCCCTTCTAGCTTTCTCTCTGTTTCAATGGTGGTAAAGTTAATTCACCCCGCAGGTTTGACTGCATCTGAAGTTTGACTTCTTCTACTGATAAGCCCATACTAAAGAGATAAAATAATTTGGTTAATGCTGCTTCCTGGGTCATATCATGACCACTAATTACACCTGCTTTTGCTAAAGCCGAGCCTGCAGCATACTCACCCAGATGAACTGCACCTTCTATACATTGAGTACAGGCTACAATAACTACTCCCCGATCTGTCGCTTTCTGTAGAGCTTTCATTAGATCTTTGTTATTATCAGGGCCATTACCGACCCCATATGTTTCCAGAACGAGCCCAATTAATGGTGGTCGTAAAATATTCTCCACAACCTCTGCCGAGATTCCCGGAAATAATCTGAGAGTAGCCAGGGAATATTTGCCTATCTCCTTTACCTCAATAGTATGAGTTTTATTCGTCTCAGGCGGTAAAACCAGATCCCAGTTAATCTTAATCTCTACCCCCGCTATTCCAAGAGGTGGGAAATTAGGTGAAGTAAACGCATCTAACTGATCCGCACTGAATTTGATAGAGCGGCATCCCCTAAGTAACTTATCTCCAAAACATAAGCAAACTTCAGGTATTTTGTAATTACCCGCAACAATAAGTGCCGTAATGAGATTATCCCTTGCATCATTACGAATCTCACAGAGCGGGATCTGTGATCCAGTGATAACAACCGGTTTTTCTAATCCTTCCAACATAAAAGATAAGACTGAAGCAGTATAGGCCATGGTATCAGTGCCGTGAAGTACAATAAATCCATCATATTCATTATAATTATCTGCTATATCCTTAGCAATCGCTACCCAGTTCTCGGGACTCATATTAGAAGAGTCCAATAAAGGATTATATTCATGAATCACAAACTCTGGCATTCCCTCACTTTTCAGTTCGAGTACAGATTCCATCTGACTGGCTAAATAACCCGGAGTAGGCACATACCCTATCTCCGATCTAGTCATTCCAATAGTCCCCCCTGTGTACGCGATATAAACACGTTTCCTCTGTCTGGTCATCTCAATAGGCCTCCCGCAAATATAATATTTCCCTTAGTATAGTAATAATTATATATGTCCATCACTTAGATATATTGTACAATCTCAGACCTATTCCTCTTTTCACTGAACAAATTGTTTACCTGACACTTTTCACTATAATCGACTCCTCTTAATTCTTCTAAGAAAAGTCTTCAATCCTTAAGTCTTTAGATAGAACAGTACACTTCACAAAAGTAATTCACCTGCATATAACAAACCCTTACCATTGAATTCTAAACAGTTCCAGGGAAAGGGCCAGCTTCTGTAAGAACAACCTGCGTTGTAAATCCTCTTCGGGTCTATCAAATGTATCAATAAAATAGTTATCACCTTTCTTGCAAAGATGAAATTTATTGGCATCTCCGCGCATCCATGTTTTTTGACCATCAGGTAACAGCACTAACCTAAGTCCCTCCAACAAATCGGGAGTTATCGCCCCTAATAACCCCAACAGGCGTCGTCTTAATTTCACCTTATCTTTGTCCTGTTCATACTTGCTAAAACAATTCCATAAGGCCACACCTATCCCAATCAGGTTGACAAATATTGAAGGAAACTCTTCTCGTAAAAGATCAATTCTTGCAAAATCAATCCGAGCCAGATTGATAGGTCGTTCATTTACACATAGATCATATACTTCATGCTGTGCCACCCCCAATAGAAAAGCAATCAGATCATTATTGACCCAGGGATTGTTGCAATTCACCACAGCCTCATCAATAAAACTCTGCACTGCCAAATGTTCATCCCAATGTCCCATAATTCAATTCCTTTCCGAATTATTACTCACCCTTACAGTTGTTGAACATACCTACCCCATTAACATTATATTAAACGTTATTGCTCATTCTCCTTAATTCTCCTGCATAATCCATCTTTTTCCCCGAAATATTTCCATAATACTCTGCTCTGCACACACTCTCTCTAAAGCCAGAGAGAAAAATTTATTACATTGAAAAGCCAACTTTTCGTGAACTTGTGGAAAACTTAGTCAAAATATTATCCATAAATTACAAAACCCGATAAGTAAAGATGTTCCTATCGGGTTGTTAATAATTGAAAATTTACCTTATTAAAGTTTACCATCCATAACATTAACCAGTTCATATTCCCTGTCTTGATATAAAGGTAATTCAATAAAAAAGGAAGTGCCTTCATTCTCTATACTGCTTACACACCACAGCCTTCCTCCGTGAATCTTCTCGATAATCTCTTTTGTGATAGTCAAACCCAAACCTGTTCCACTTGTGCCTTTAGTCGTAAAAAAGGTTTCAAAGATCTTATCCTGAATCTCTTCCGGAATCAGAGGGCCAGTATTGAATAACTCAAAAATAACATTATCCGCATTCTTATATGATCTGATCTCAAACCGCCTAATACCAGAAAATTTTTGTAAAACTTCCATAGCATTTTGAATAATATTTAAAAAAGCCTGGCGAATCAACTTACTGTCACCAACTATCTTCTGACAATCACATAACTGCATCTGAAAACCAATTTCAAATTTGTCAAAAGATGACTTCAAAAGCTCGACCATATGTTCCATCAGATCAGGAATGCTAATATTCACCATCTTAACTTTTTCTGGTTTGGAGAATTGCAGGATATCATTCATCAGGTCCAAAACATTATTAACTGCAACATCAATATTATTCAACAAGGCGTCAATTCTCTCAGAATCTAAATTACCTCTCTCTTTCCAAATATTTATCATCTGAACAGAGGATTTAATAATTTGTAGAGGATTGCGAACATCATGCATAATTCGAGCTGCCATCTCTCCAATCAAGAACATTCTTTCAGAATCAATCAGCTTTTTTTCCAATAAAATTCTTTCCGTCTCATCTGTACCCAGAGAAATACCACCAATCACTTCTCCATCTCTGAGCAGGGGAATAGCTGTTACATCCACATACATCTTCTCATCATCTATAATATATTCACAAATCTCCCGAATAACCTGCTTCTGTTCAAGAGCCTTCAAAACTAATGGCGGCCTTCCCATAACAACTAATTCACTCTGTTCCTTAGTAAAGCCTAGATATTTCATTACCAGATTATTGGCATAGACCAGTTCTCCTTCTTTATCAACCAGCATCAATCCGACCCCAGCGTGGGAAAATTCGTCAAATAACATCTTTATTGAACGATTAAACCCAACTGTTCCTGTAGGCAAAAAACTGGCAAGATTTATCCCCAAAATTAACACCCTATTCCAATTAAGTACATCTGGAAGAACATAATACAAAAACTCAGTCTGATTTCCGATTTGTACACAGGAACAAGTATCAAAAAAAATCTCTTTACTTTCTAAAATTTTTTTAAATTTGCAATTTGCAATATCCAAAATTTCTATTAATTTTTTACCGATAATATTATTTTTACGCAAACCAATGAACTTAATAGTCCATTGATTAATATCTAAAACTATTCCAGTAGTGTCAATTAATATTGCAAGCTGGGGAAAGGCTGTTAATAAATAGTCAAGCATAAATATGCCCCCTTTATAAAACTTGAATGTAATATATGCCTTAAATAAAAATATTGAAAAAGTTCTTAATTAATTCGGTTTACATTAGGATTTCTACCTAAATTCAGAATTTCCTTCATTATATCTTCCTTTTTACCAATAAAAACTATTTTATAATGTAAACTTTTCTGCCCAGCTTACTTCGCGAACCTGATATAAAGAAAAACACATCAGAGCAAGATGTGTTTAACCAGCCTTAATAGTAAATTCTTGGTGCAAATTAATCCGTTTAGAGTTTTCAAATATCTGCCTCAAGGCAATAATATCGTTGTCTTTAAAGATCTGAATTATATCAGTTAATGTATTCAGCACATTCAACTCTTCGACTAATTCATTCCCAAGTCTTTGATACATAGATAAAGCTTTGTCCTCAGAATAGTCCTCTCTGCTCAACTTCGGTGCGTACAAGTTCATTTATCTCCCTTCTTTTAAACATTTAGAATCAAGAGCAATCAGGAGATGAGGAGGAAACTGGTGGGGATACCAAGTTCACAAATTCCCAATTGCTCTGGTTCTAAAAAAATATAAACATTCAACATCTTTTATACATTTATGTAAAATCAGGTAATCAATTAAGTTTTATCCGTTTTGACCGAATTTACTACCTCCAAACAAATTTTAGCATACCTTAAATTGACTGTCAAGATTTAAAGGTTTATTTTTTTCAAAAGTTTGGATATTTTCACTCTTATCCAAAAAAATAAGCCTCCAAAGAGGCTTATCTCCTAAAAAACTAGTCCCGCAGATAGTCCACATATAGCACCATTAATTTTGAGTGGTGGCACAATATCAGTTCTGGCATTACCATCTTTCCATTGATCATTACCAACTCCATAATTATAGCCAACATTGGCCTGAAGACCAAACCATTCATTAACTTTATATCCAACTCCCACTCTTGGACCTCCCATAAACAAGAGATTAGTCACAAAAATCTTGTTAGGGTCAGCGAAATCTGTCAATACACCATCTCGCAGGGTCAGCTCATATGTACTGCCAGCCAGACTAATTCCTCCATAGACATCCAGATTATCCAGAATACCATAACCATAATCTATAGTCAAACCCCAGGCAGTGAACCTTAAGTCACTTAAAGCATCCGCATTGACAGCTTTGGCCCGACCTTCATAATTATATAATCCCCAGCGAAGCCCATTGCGAGAGCCAATTCGGCTAGACCAGCCGTAATAAATCAATCCATCTGGTAAAGCAGGATAACCTGCATCTTCAGTAAGGGTTTTAAACTCACCCTGATTTAGCATCATATATCCACCTTCAAAACCACTACTGACAAAATCCGTCCCGGTATAATAATCTTCAGCAGCCAAAACATTAATTGAGAAAAGTAGGACTACGGATAGAACAAAAACTATTTTTTTCATTACATTTCACCTCTCAGATTTATTTTGCATTACTACTTCGTCATCTCCCCAATAATCTCCTCTTCATTTTGCGGATTTTTTACTTTAGATTTTTATAACATTATAAATACACATATCTATCAACATTAATTATTCCAGACAATTTATTCATCTTCACAAATGTTTATCCTTACACTACTTCTCGTAGAAAGGACAATCAAATAATAAGCCGCTCTTCAATAAACCAGAGCGGCGATCAAAAAATTATTACTTGGGAAAATAAGAAGCACAATTGGTATCCTGGCATTCATTTGCATTTTTCCCACTTATGTCGATTTCCTTAGCGTCACACAGATTACCTTCCTTATAATATTTACAGGATTCTACTATACAGGTAACTGAAGGTGTTAGCTGAGTTCCTGAACTAAACAGTTCTGTAACTGCACCAGCCAAATTCAAATTGTCCATAGATCCCAACATATTGCTTAAACTACTCCTAATTTCAAAAGTCTTGCATTCAGTCTGCTCGGAGTTTTCAGACATCTTTCCCACTTCTTCATACAAAATGTCGATATTGGTAGCACTACACAGGTCACCTGGAATATAATGGGTACAAGTATTGACAACACATTTTACCACTGGACTATGGTCATGAGGCATCAGTTTCACTCCTTTTTAATTCTGTTTTAACTTTATCTTACCCATTCTCTAAAAAAAAACAACGGCTTTACCGTTGTTTTTTATTCACCCAAGGGATCTATGTAATTTAAATAATGATGATACTCTTTCAAAAAATATTCAGCACGTTGAGGATTCTTATCCTGAAATAAAGCAGATAACTTCTTATAGATAACAACTACTTCAGGATAGTGCTTATGCTCAAGGAAACTGTATAATGCAGTATGCAGATAATTATAAGCATTATTAACTTTACCCAAATGAATCTGCATTAAACCCCGATAATAAAGGTTATAGGTCAAAGTAAGAAATTTACTATTCTCCAAAGCATATCTGGCAGCTCTCTCAAAATATTCCTCACTCTTATCTAAATCACCCATTAACGCATAAACCCTTCCCAATTCATTAAAGGTTTGCGCCTGATTATGGTCACCATCAGCATATTCTAAACTCTGCTCAAATGCTGTTAATGCCATCTGCAGTTCATCTTTCTCCAGATAGGTTAACCCCATATTAGAGGTGGCTTTATACATTGCTTTTCCCCCTACAGATGAGGCAATAGAAAAAGCAGCTTTAAAGTTATCCAATGCTAATTCGATGGACTGATTCTCAGAAAAACGATGCAAGAAATAATACAACAATCCTAAATCAGTATGTGCCCGAAACCTTACTCGCTCAGAATCACTATACAAAATATCTTTCAAAATATTTTCTGCACTTCGGAATTGACCTTTACGATTTAAGGCAAAAGCTTTAGCTGTCAGACATAATTCTCTCTGTTCTGATTCTAACTGATAGTTATCCAATAAATCATTACTAAAATCCAAAACCTGGTCATATTCACATTTCAAAGCATAACAGAACATTATACCTTTCTTCGCTTCTGCTTCATTCTCCCGATCATTCAAAATCTCAGCAGCATTCAATGCTCTAAAAAAATATGCTAAAGCATTGACATAGTTGCCCTGAATATATAACTCTTGTGCTTTTGTAAAATTCGTACTCCGATTATTATTTATAAAATCCAATAATTCCATGAAATAACCCCCTTAAGACCAAGCGGTTTGGGATTCTTAGTATAATTATACATTGTCTTTAAGGAAAAATCAAGTAAATTGTTTGATTTTTTACATCATTAATTAGTTAATTCAAAAAAATACTGGCTTTCGCCAGCATTTTATGTAAATATGCCAAAATTTATCCTCTACGCAATGGTAAATGGATCATCGCCACCATTCTGTGGGTCACCTTCAGTTCTAAATGGTTCATCTCCTCCATTTTGTGGGTCTCCAGCTATTACAAATGGGTCATCGCCACCATTCTGTGGATCACCTTCAGTTCTAAATGGCTCATCTCCTCCATTTTGTGGATCACAGATAATCACAAATGGTTTATCTCCAACGTTTTGTGAATCTCCCTGAGTCCTAAATGGTTCATCTCCTCCATTTTGTGGATCACTAACCATTACACCGTTTCGCAAATCTGATGCAATTACACTTATGATCGCAAATAACATAGCAACAACCAAGAGAATTCCAAGCATCCTTTTCATCAAATCTACCCCCTCATATTTTTATTGCACCTTTCTCTATAAATATATTATAACTTACTTTTCCTGTATTTTCAATACATTATATGCACAGCAGGGAAAATATATTCAATTGAAGATTATTTTGATTACTTATAAACCCTAATTTTTATGGTTAAACAAATTTTTATCATTCCATAAATGTGTTTTATTTACAACACTAAATCTATCCAAAAATAGTTATTTATCTGACAGATAACAGGAAAATTCGTCAAAATTACACACTATGTATTTTCCAGTTATTTGACTTTAAAATTTAAATACGCTAAATTTTGTAATTTTCATATTTAAACACCAGTACTTACCATGTCAATATTTTGCAAACAAATTGTTTGACACTCTAAAGAATTATCGTTAATATTTCCCATAGAAAAATCTGGTCATAAATAGCAGATTTTTTACACCTAAATCAACTCTCTTTTTCCATTGGAATATTTGAAAACATAACATCAACAGAAAAGGTGTTTACTACTCAATGCCGAATGTATTATAGTATTGAAATGGAGGTGTTTTGTACATGTCATCATCTACATCAATTGACTACACCAATTATGACATCAAAAAAGGCTTAGTCAAACTATCCGTACCGGCAATGGGAGCTTCTATTTTGACAGCTTTATATGACCTTGCTGATATGTTCTGGGTCAGTAAATTAGGCACTGAAGCAATTGCAGGGGTAACTGTAGCCATGAGTCTTTACTGGTTTGGAGCAATCTTTAACGATCTCTTTGGTACTCCTTCTGTAATCTTATTTGCCAGACGGTATGGAGAAAAAGATCAGGAAGGAATGCAAAAAATCTTCTCCCAGACTATCCTGCTTAAATTAACCTTTGCCATTACTTTTGTCTTGCTTGCCTTTACTTTTCGCAAAACTTTGCTCTCCTTACTGGGAAGTGATGGGCAAGCTTTAGAGGCAGCAGTTGATTTTTTCAGCGCACGTGTCTGGTTTATGCCGATCGCTTTTGCCAGTTTTACCATTAACTCTGCTTTCCGTTCCAGTGGAGATGTCAGTCGTTTTGCCCGTTTACAGCTGATTGCGACAATCTTTAATATTATATTCGACCCAATCTTAATCTTCGTCTGTAAATTAGGTGTAGCCGGAGCAGCAATTGCCACAGGAATCGCCGATACCATCGTCCTGACAGTCGGTTTATATTGGCTAACAACCGGGAAAAGTCGGGTTCAATTAACTATCTTTCATTCCATCAAACCTGATTGGAAGATCATTAAAACCATGTTCCGTTTAGGTGCTCCTACAATTATAGATAGCGGTTCAAACCACTTTATCGGTTTGCTAGTAATTAGAATTTTGAACTTCTATGGAGTAATTGTTGTGGCTGCCTGGGGATTGCTTGGCAGAATAAGAACAGTTCTTTTCATGGTCTCTTTCGCATTAGAGATGGCTGTCTCTACCCTTGTAGGACAAAATCTTGGAGCAGGATATAAAGATCGTGCCAAAGAAGCTGCCTTCGCCGGGATTAGAATAGATATGTTATTAATCGGTGCTTATGGAATTGTCATGGCAATCTTTGCCCCCTGGGTTATTGCTGTCTTCCAAAATGACCCGGAGATTATCTCTATGGGAACTACGTTTATCAGAATCATGGCTATTGGAGATATCTTCTTCGCCGGTTATATGGCCTGTCTAGGAGCAATCTCGGGAGCAGGTGAAACACGAATAAACATGGCTATCAGTCTGGCCAGCAATTGGTTAATCCTAATGCCTGGTCTGTTGATTCTGACTTACCTCCTAAAAGCCCCTGCTACCTGGTTACCCTGGGCTTATGCATTGAACAACCTCACTCTCTTTACCCTGAGCTTCCTCGTAATTCGAGGAGAACGCTGGTTAATGCGAGATTTATAAAACTCAATGAAAGATAGGTTTCCCATGATCAAAAATCACCCCAAAGGGTGATTTTGCTTATTAATATAATTTTGATCAACTACTTTATAAAAAATCGAACCATCATCTGGTAACTCTGATTAAAAAGAACTACATCCACATTGAATCATCCTCTTCACTGATGTAATCAATATGTTCCACACCCATAGGACTGACATAATTCAAATAAAACTTATATTGTTCATAATATAAGTCACCTTTTTCGGGATTAATTCGACGATAAAGTTCATAGAGTTCAAGGAAAGATTTCACAATTCCATAATAGTATTCTTTTTCGCGATAACCTGATAAAGCTAGTTCAAGATAATTGGCCGCTTCGTCAATTCGACCTCTCTTGCGATTTAGTTTACCTTTGGCGAATAGACACCCGGCCAATCCCAACACGTCCTGCGATTTTTCAAAATGATGTTGAGCTTTATCAATATATGCTTTTGCCAGATCATATTGAGATAATTTGATAAAGATAACAGCCATATCCACCAGAGTATTATGACGTTCATGTTGAGCTGGAGCATATTCCAGAGAATCTTGAAAAGCTGCCATACCCTTGACATCTTCACCCAATTCTGTATAGATGTGACCTAAATTATGATAAGCATAGTATAAAGCTAATGAATTGCCATCAACCTCTGCTATTTCAATAGTTTTCTGACAATATTTAATAGCATCCTGAAAATAAAGTGAGTCTGTGAATTTACCTAGACAAAAATACGCAAAAATCTCACTAAGCAAGGCATCTATATGTAATACTTCACCACTATCATGAAGCTCATTATATATTGCGATAGCCTTCTCATATTCCCCGCGATGAATCAACGCTTTGGCACGATTTAACTGGACTTTAATATAATACTCATTGTCATCCATCTCTAGCAATTCACGATAGCATTCTTCAGCTAAATTAAAGTCCTGAGCAGAATTTCGTAACTGGTAAGTATGTCCCAGATGATATAAAATCTCAGCTTTTTTAGCCATATCTGATAAAATCTCACAGGTTCCTAGAGCCTTTTGAAAATATTCAATGGCTTTTTGTGGATTATTCTCCTCATAATATGCCTGACCTTTTTGAAAATTTTCTTCCATATGATGATATAATAGTTCATGATTTAATTCTACAGCCATTTTAATCCCTCCGGTTATTTAACCTTTGATTTACTCTAATTATACCGTAAACTTTAGAAAATATCAAGAATTGACAATAAAGAATACCAGTAAAATACACAAAAATTTTATTATTATTAATGAACAAATCTAAAAAAGTCATCTCTCTTTTATCTGTCTGGCTAATTTATTGACTCTGAAAATTCCTGTACTCTGGTTAACCTATCTCCTGAAATACCTAAAAGTCATTTTGGATTCCTTCCCATAATAAAACTCCCCTTATAATAGACTATATTACTTTAACTGTCTATTATAAGGGGAGTATAGCAAAATTCTAATCTTAAATTACCCATGGATCATTTGAGGTAAACACTTAGCACATACCCAGACACTGTCTCCTTTATACCTAATTGGAAAAAGAGGAGCCTGCTGATCAGTTCGAGTACAGTTAAAACAGCTAATCTCAATCTCCTGAGTCTCAGTATGAGGTGTCTTTTCCAAATGCTCTTCAACAGCCTGATGGCTAAATGCTTCTGCTTCACGCTCTTCAATTGTCAGTGCACCTGTCGGACACACTCCTAAACAGAAACCTGCACCATCACATAACTCGTCTCTAATCACCTTTGCTTTACCATCAATGATCTGAATCGCACCTTCCGCACAGGGAGAAACACATCTCCCACAGCCATTACACTTTTCTTCATCAATTTTAACAATTTTACGTAATACCATTTATTATCATCACTCCTTTTATCTCATCTATTGGCTTTATTATATCCACCATTTTTGTCTGCAACAATGATATATGTCACAGTTCCGGGTTTTTATTCGAAACCTTTCTTTTGACTCAAATTTCTGATAGAATAGAACAAGAATACGCTTGTAGAAAGGTTGAACAATAATGCTAACAAAATCTGATTTTGAATACATCTATCAACTATTAGATGATGTCACCCCACTATTTGGGGATTGTGGTGAACTCTGCTCCAGGCGATGCTGTAGTGACTGGGATGACCAGGATGATGTCGGGATGTATCTTCTACCCGGTGAAGAAGTAATGTTTTCCACTAATGAAGACTGGCTTGTCATAGAAAAACACTCAACCATTGATTATGAATTCCCACCTTCCTGGGAAGGAGAATATTACTTTGTAAAATGTATTAAACCTTGCCCACGAGATAAACGTCCCTTTGAATGTAGAACATTTCCACTGATTCCTTATTACAATGCAGCGGATGACACTTTTGACTTAATTATGAATCCTGACGGGATTATTATCTGCCCTCTGGTTCAACATAGCGACTTAAATGATTTGAATCCAGAATTTATTAAAAATTTACAGGAAGCCTGGTCTATCCTGCTTGAAGACCCTTTAATCGCAGACGACATCAAATTAAAATCTGCACAGTGGGATCAAGACCCCCCGTGGCAGAAATTTTTTACTGAGTAAATTTCTTCTAGCTGACTATCTCAGTTTCTCACTCATACCCCTTGACAAAAAAACATTTCCGCAATAAAATAATCTTTGAAGGTCATTACCAACATTGAATGTAAGCGAAAGTCAAATACTTACATCTTAACAATTACTCTTAGCGATAAAAATCCCAAGGGAGGTGCTTTTAGATGCCAACTTACGAATATTGTTGCGAAAATTGTGGGCAGTTTGAGAAATTTCAAAAAATCACTGCGTCTCCCCTGACCAAATGTCCAACTTGCGGTGGGGAAGTAAGGAAAGTATTCACTGCTCCAGGTATCATTTTTAAAGGTTCAGGATTTTATGTAAACGATAGTCGGAACAATGATACCAAAAAGGAATCCAATAATTCCGCTTCTCAGTCCAGTGAAAAAGTGTCCTAAAATGTTTTGATTTTAAATTAATCGAATAAAAAGGAATCCCGACGGATTCCTTTTTACTGCTACTTATAAAAGCAATAGAATCTTTAACCTCAGAGATTGCTTTCCGAAACATCTTATCAGCTTCTTACTTGGACAGATTATCCCTTATCCCGTTCGTTCTCTGAAACCTGCTCTCTCGCCTTCTCCATCTTCATCTTTGATTTATTAACAACCACATAAATGTAAGCCTGTACCGCCAATAAAATTAATGCCATCTTCCACAACTGATGTAGAACAAAGAAACCAACTCCAACTATTGCAGCCACCGCTATCAGAACTTTGATCAGTTTAGAATCGAATTTCCCTCTGGCTGCCAGAATCATTCTGACCTCCCAGGGAATCAACGCAGCTCCTACAAATACTCCTTCACTAACGTTAAAAACCAGGCCAAAGATTCCCATGAGCGAAAATATGACCAGAAGAATCCAATGTAAAAACACAGTCTGTCACCCCCCAGATTAATTCACTTACTATGTATCAATTCGCTCAATATCGAAAAAAATCCTGTAAAATAAAGCTAAACTCTGAGAATTATCTCTATTGTTAACTGTAGGGCAGTTTTTTCCTTAATATTCTAGCAAAATGAGTAAAGAAATAGGTTTCTTTTTCTTTCGTGATGCGATATAATTTGTAACAGAACCATTATTTTTTAAAGGGGGATTAGCCTTGCGAAATTTTAAAACATTGTGGCCATTTCTACGGGAACATAAATGGATGTATATTTGTGGACTTATCTGGATTTTATTTACAGATATTTTTCAGTTAATTACTCCACGGATTTTGGGTAATGTGACTGACTCATTTCAGGATGGAGAGATTGGATTTCGGGGATTATTATTATACACCCTGATGATTATCGGTATTTCCCTGGGTGTGGCTATCTTCCGTTTTCTCTGGCGCTGGTTTATTATCGGTACCTCACGGAAACTGGAATATCATATCCGAAACAAATTCTTTGCACACTTGCAAACTTTATCGATTAATTTCTTCAACCACCATAAGACTGGAGATCTGATGGCTCATGCAACCAATGATATTAACTCTATTCGGATGGCTATGGGTCCAGGTTTAATTTTTGCTTTTGATTCATTATTCCTATCTATTGTTACAATCAGTATTCTTTTATCAATCAATGTAAAATTAACTCTTTTATCTCTCATTCCTATGCCATTTCTGATACTTATCGTTGTAAAAGTTGGCAAACTGATACATAAAAGATTTAGAACTGTACAGGATGCTTTTGCCAAACTATCAGATCGGATTCAGGAAAACTTTGCTGGTATCAGAGTAGTAAAAGCTTTCGTCCAGGAGGATTTAGAGTTAAAACGTTTCACAAAATCAAACCAATATAACCTGGATACAAATATGAAATTGGTCAAGGTTATTGGCGTGTTCCATCCATTAATTGAAATATTCGCATCGTTAGGCTTTGTCATCATTATTGGCTATGGTGGCAGATTAGTTATGTTAGGTGATATCAGTCTCGGCGATTTTATTGCTTTCTATTCATATCTGGGACTGATGACCTGGCCAATTATGGCTATCGGTCGAGTAATCAACATATTCCAACGTGGTGCAGCTTCGATGGAGAGAATTAATACTATTCTTTTTGAAAGATCAGAGATCTATGATTATTCAGATATCATTGACGATCATCAAATTCAGGGGAAAATCGAATTCAAAAATCTGACTTTTGGGTACACCAAAAATAACCCAGTTCTTAAAAATATCAACCTGACTATCGAAAAAGGCCAGACCCTGGCTATAGTCGGACGAACTGGTTGTGGTAAAACTACATTGGTCAATCTATTATTAAGATTATTTAACACCAAAAGAGGTCAATTATTTATTGATGGTGTAGATATAAATAAGATTCCTCTGGCCTTCCTCCGTCAAAATATTGGTTATGTACCGCAAGATAACTTTCTCTTCTCCACAACAATTAATGAAAATATCTCTTTTTCCTTTGCGGAGGTTAATCAGGAACAAGTGGAAGAAGCAGCTAGAGTCTCTCAAATATATGATAATATCAAAGATTTCCCGGGAGGATTTGATACTCTTGTTGGTGAACGGGGAGTTACCTTGTCAGGAGGCCAGAAACAGCGCTCCTCAATTGCCAGAGCCATTATTAAAGACCCCAGGATTCTTATTCTAGATGACAGTCTTTCTGCTGTTGATACTCAGACTGAAGAAAAAATTCTTCAAGAATTAAAGAAACTTATGAAAAACCGAACCAGTATTATAATCTCCCACCGCATTTCTACGATAAAAGACGCCGATCATATTATTGTTTTAGAAAAAGGAGAGATTCTGGAACAGGGTACACATGAGGAATTATTGAAAAATGATCGCCTATACAACTACCTCTACCAGAAACAGCTGCTGGAAGACAAATTAGAATCCGCCTGATAAGGAGTTGAAAGCTAATGCCGAATTTTCATGAAGAAGAGATATTAGGAAAGGCCTATGATTCGCGATTAATGAAACGTCTGTTAAAATATGCAAAACCATTCTGGGTATATTTTCTGATCTCGATCATCCTTCTGCTGTTTATTACAGGAATCCAACTAGCCAGACCGTATCTGATCAAGATCGCCATTGATGACCATATCAACGCCTATAATCGACCATATCTGGTCTTCGACAATCAGACATTACCTGATGATCTAGATGAGATGGGTGTTATATACAACGACAAACGTTATATTCGTAGTGATGAGATAGATATTACCCAATTTTCAGGTGTTCCACAAAATCAAATTATCTATAACAAAGGAAAATACTATCTAATTCCCGGAGTAATTGACACTGATAATTCTTTTACAGTTGAATCTATTAATAATCAATTTATTGTTAAATCTGGAGATATAGAATATACTGCAGTGCCATTAGATGGTACTGTACTAAAAGTCTTCCGGGAAAAGGATGCCAATGCTGTCTATCATCTGGCTATCTTCTTCCTCTGTATCCTGTTAGGAGGATTTGTCCTTAATTTTGGTCAAGTCTACATCCTGCAGTGGACCGGGCAGAAGATTATCTTTAATATTCGCCAGGAACTATTTACTCATCTAGAAAAGCTATCTCTATCCTTTTTTGATAGTAACCCTGTTGGAAGATTGGTTACCAGGGTTGCCAATGATATTCAAGCTTTGAATGAGATGTATACTGACGTATTAGTCAATTTATTCAAAGATATCTTTATGCTAGCCGGAATATTGATTGTCATGTTCCAATTGAACCCCAAATTAGCACTCTACAGTTGTGCAGTTTTACCACTAGTAATTATCTCTACCGTTATCTTCCGGATTAAAGCACGTCAAGCATATCGGAGAGTCCGGGTACGGCTAGCCAGATTAAATGCCAATATCGCAGAAAATATTAGTGGGATGAAGATTGTTCAGATCTTCAATCAGGAAAGAAAAAAATTCAAAGAGTTCGATAATATTAATCAAAGTTACTTTGCAGCAACCAGACAAGAACTGATGGCCTATTCTATCTTTAGACCGACGATGGAAGTTATCTCTTCCCTGGGATTAGCTACAGTACTCTGGTTTGGAGGTGGTGAAGTAATTCGTGGTCATATCCAATTTGGAGTACTCTTCGCCTTTATCAGTTATATCCAACAGTTCTTCCGACCAATTCTGGATCTGACCGAAAAATACAACATTATGCAGTCAGCGATGGCTTCTTCAGAGAGAATCTTCCTTCTGTTAGATGAAAAAGAAGGTATCTCCAATCCGGCTCAAGTGGAAAAACTCGGTCAGACTCAGGGTCTAATCCAATTTAAAGATGTCTGGTTTGCGTATAATGAAGGTGAATGGGTTTTGAAAAATTTGAACTTTACCATTAACCCCGGGGAAACAGTAGCCTTTGTTGGCGCTACAGGAGCCGGCAAATCCTCAATTATCAATCTTTTAAGCAGATTTTACGATATTCAGAAAGGACAGATCCTTGTAGATAATAAAGATATCAAAACTCTAGATAAATCTGAACTAAGATCAAAAATCGGTGTAGTTTTACAGGATGTTTTCCTCTTCACAGGAAATATCAAAAGCAATATCAGCCTGGGTAATGCAAATATAACAGATAAGAGAATCAGAGAAGTTGCCCGTTATGTCAATGCAGATCAATTTATCTCCAATCTCGCTAAACAATATGATGAACCCGTGACCGAGCGCGGCTCTACACTTTCGGCTGGGCAGAGACAGTTGTTGGCCTTCGCCCGAACATTGGCCTACAACCCAGACATACTGGTCCTGGATGAAGCTACAGCTAATATTGATACCGAAACCGAGATACTAATCCAGGATGCTCTGCAGAGACTAATTAAAGGACGAACTACTTTAATCGTCGCCCACCGCCTCTCTACCATCCAACATGCAGACAAAATTATTGTTCTGCATAAAGGTGAAATTAGAGAGATGGGCAATCATCAGGAGTTGTTGGCTAAAGAAGGCTTATATCATAAATTGTATCAATTACAGTACAAAGAAGAATTTGATACCGAAGCAGAACTGGCTTAATGATCAATTTCCACATTTAAAAACCCCCGCCTCAGAATAAAATCTGATCCGGGGGTTAGTTTTTAATAAACCAGTTTAGGTTTCTTCGGTATCACTTTTATCACCTATATCTTCAGTATGAACTCCTGAAGTCATCTTTTCTATCTCAATCGTGCTATCCATTGATAGATCGACAAAACCTGATTGTGTCTTAATAATTGGTCGAGAGACCCGGGAAGGATTGATAAAAATAATCTCACCCTTTTCCCCATTACTCAGGATAACTCGATGACCTACATAGTAGTTAGCAATATTGGATAATAGAGTTCTGGTTATCTCCAGATTAAGTTTACCATAACTCTGATCTTCCATCATCTTTAACACATGAAATGGCGGTTTTTCATCCGAATATACCCGATTAGATGTCATCGCATCATAAATGTCCGCTACTGCTATAATCTGGGCCATTAATGGAATCTGACCTTCTCTCATTCCATGAGGATAACCTGAACCATCTAACCGCTCATGATGATAGAGAATTGCAGACTTTATCTCCCCACTCAGGAATTTGAGTGACTCAATCATCTGAAATCCATAAATTGTGTGCTTTTGAACCTCCAAAAACTCCTCTTGAGTCAGGCGTCCAGGTTTATTCAGAATACTAGGATTTACCTTCAACTTCCCAAGATCATGTAAAATACCTGCATATATTAACTGAGTTATTCGCTTATCATTATACTTTAACCATTTGCCAATTAACATAGCCAATAAAGCCACATTCAGGCTATGGCTATAGATATAGTATTCTGTTCGAAAATTTTCATTCAAACAAAGAACGATATCTTTATTACTATAGATCTGTCTGACTCCTTCGACAATATTAGTGAGAGAACTGAAATTAATTTTTCCTTCTTCTTTAACTTTATTTAAAAAAGATTTGACTTCTTCCATTATTGGAATATACCCTGTATTTTGTAAATTGGTGACCTCAATCTCATCTTCCTCCACATAGACTTCGATAGCACGTATCCCCAGAGAACGCAACTTCTTAATATGCCGAAAATCTATTATCGTATCTTTATGAACTAAGAGGGTACCTAATTCAGAATAGACATTATGGGCTGTTTTCATACCCACTTTTACCTGAGCCAAAAGAATCTTTTTTACTCTAATCATCTGGATCTCACTCCAATCTCTCTCTCACTTTTCCACTGATCTACAGCAGTTCCCCGTTCTCTTTATTAATATAATTCTACACATTTTAAAACTTCCCTCCCCGGATTAGAATAAGTCCTGTGTACTCCCTTTTCTTTCTGTTAATAAGAATATATAATAGAATTAATCAATCTTAATAGTACAATTAGTAAAGGAGAATATAGCGCATGTGGACAATCATGGTTACTTTAATTATCGGTTTTATCATTGGATACTCAAATCTAATTCCCAAAAAATATCTTTCGCTTACACACTGGATTACTACAGGAGGATTAATTGTCTTACTGGTAAGCATGGGTGCCAGTCTGAGTTCTAACCCCACAGTATTAGAACAAATCAATCAATTAGGCGTCAGAGCTTTCCTTCTCGCCTGTTCCAGTGTTATTGGTAGTGTTCTACTGGTCTGGTTTTTGGAAAGAAAACTGTTCAAGCAGAAAGGAGTTGAAGATTAATGACCTGGTTGATATTAGCTGCTGTGGGTACAGGTTTCGGCTTAGGATTTTTTCTCTCCGATGGAATGATTCAAAATTTAGATCAGATATCAACCATCGCTCTGGCTATTCTATTGTTGGGTATTGGGATAGATCTGGGCAGCAACCGTAAAATCTGGGAAACCTTAAAAAAGATGGGTCTCAAAATTTTTCTTCTACCACTAGCTGTAGGAGGTGGAAGCATAATAGCAACTGGTCTTTGTGCTATCTTAATCGGCTTACCGATAAATGAAGGCACAGCTGTAGGTGCAGGTTTTGGCTGGTATAGCCTCTCGGGGATTCTTTTGGCCAAACTTCATTCAGCCGAACTGGGAGCTACAGCTTTTTTAACAAATGTCTTTCGAGAGCTGTTAGCTGTACTGACTATGCCTTTTATTGCAAAACACCTAGGTTATGTCACCACGATCGCCCCGGGAGGAGCCACCAGTATGGATACCACTTTGCCAATAATTTCCAAATTGACCAATCCCAATACTGCTCTACTGGCTTTTGTCACCGGAGCAGTTTTATCAGCCCTGGTCCCCATCCTGGTTCCACTATTAATTCAATTTTAAAGAACTGTATTTATTTTTTCTGAATTTGCAGGGAATTCAGGCTTTTTGTTTAATTAATGTAGTAGTAAGAATATTAATTGATGCATTTTTATTCATCAAAGTATAAACGTTCTAAGGGGGGTATTTTATGGTTAAAACTTTGACAGATGCAAAACTATGCGGTGAACATGGGTTTAGAACATTTGAAGAATTAAAACAGTACTGTGAAACCAATATGATTCAGATGATCAACTTCCGGATGATTGCTCTATCCGGACAGGTCAAACATTTGACAATTCCTGTTTCCAGATTATCTCCAAAATTATTTGAAGAAGGTATTGGATTTGATGGCTCCAATTATGGCTATGCCACAGTTGAAAAAAGTGATATGGTCTTCATTCCAGACATCACCAGTACGTTTAAAGATCCTTTTTGGGAATTACCAACATTGAGTATGATTGGCGATGTCTTCGCCCTTACTGATAGAAAAGAACCTTTTGATCATGACCCAAGATTTATTATCAAAAAAGCTGAAAACTATTTACGGGAGTTAGGTATCGCTGATAGCAATATGATCGGTCCTGAATTTGAATTCTACGTATTCGACCATGTATCTTATAGAAATGAAGCTCATGATGTCAAATTAAAATTAGAAGCTGACAATGCTTATTGGCAATCTGGTGAAGATGAATATCAAAACTTGGGTTATCAAAATCGCAAACATGGGGGGTATCATGCAGCTCCTCCGATGGACATTCTACACAACTTGAGAAGTGAGATGACAGTCGAACTAGAGAGGGCTGGAATCGAAGTCAAATACCATCACCACGAAGTAGGTGGACCGGGTCAGTTAGAGATTGAATTAACCTTCGATACTCCCCGCAAGATGGCTGATAATACTGTTCTTTTAAAGTATATTCTACAAAATGTTGCTGTTCGTAATAATAAAACATTAACTTTTATGCCCAAACCTATCTATGGTGAAGCAGGTAATGGAATGCATGTTCACATGTACCTGGTTAAAGATGGTATAAATATTTTCTCTAACCCACAGGGGTATGCTGGTCTAAGCGATACTGCACTATACTATATGGGTGGCATCCTAAAACACGCTCCAGCTTTACTGGCTTTAACAAACCCATCAACTAACTCATACAAACGATTGATACCAGGTTATGAAGCACCTGTAAGCATCTGTTTTGCTACTTCGAATCGCAGTTCTGTAATTAGAATTCCAGGTTATGTCAAAGACCCTGCGAAGAAACGTTTTGAGTTCAGATCTTCTGATGCTACATGTAACCCATATCTGGCCTATTCAGCACTTTTGATGGCCGGAATTGATGGTATTGTCAACAAAATTCATCCAACACAAGAAGGATTTGGACCATTTGACTTCAACATCTTCGCTCTCTCAGATGAAGAGAAAGCTAAATATAACATCAAAGGTTTACCCGCCAGTCTAGAACAAGCGATGGATGCCCTGGAAGCCGACCATGAGTTCCTGCTAAAAGGTAACGTATTTAGCGATGCATTTCTACAAAACTGGGTTACTCGAAAACGGGCGGAAGCTAAATTAGTTAGCACCCGTCCCCATCCCATAGAATTTGAACTGTATTATGGAAGGTAAGAGACTAAATTGATTAATCTTTATGAGATAAAAATTAAGGGTGTCTCCAAACCACTGCTGGTTGAGAGAGCACCCTTGATTATTCTACTATTCACCTTCCTCAATTCCATGATTCTGTAAATTTTCTGATACCTTCTCCAGTTCTTCATCTCCCAACAACATCTCCCCCCGTGGCAGAGCACTACAGTGACCACAATGAGGACGATCGTCAAATTCATCAATCACATGAATACATGGATTGACATGAACCAATACATCTTTGATCTCCGGAAGATGTTTTTTTATATGGTTTACCGTATCGTGAGCAATATCATGTCCTTTATATACAGGTATATGACGATTAACACAGATCTTTAAATCTACATACACCAGGGGGCCATATGTTCGGGCTTTAATATCATGAACATTGATCACACCAGGAGTCGTAACAGTTGAACGAGCTATCTCTTTTAGAATCTCCTCATCAGGTGCATGATCCACCAGTTCCTGAATTGACTGCCAGTACAGTTCAGCTCCGGTTTTTAGAATCAAAATCGCCACGGCCAAACCGGCAATCGGGTCCAGAATAGGATAACCCAAACGTCCTCCAGCAATACCAATTAATGCTGTAACAGAAGAGAAAGCATCAGAACGGTGGTGATGAGCATCAGCAATCAGAGCATTACTTTTGATCTCCTCTCCTTTTTTCCTGGTATAACGATACATCCACTCCTTAATAACTATCGAGAGAGAAGCAGCCCATAAAGCCGAAGAACCTGGTACATTAAAGTCACCGGCAATTAAATTCTTCATCGCAGTCCAACCAATACCTGCACCAGTAACCATGATTAACATCGCTAAAATCTTCGTCGCCACAGTTTCTGCCCGACCATGCCCGTAATGATGTGTGGCATCGGCAGGTTTGTTAGATATCTTAATTCCTATCATTGCCACCACTGTACTTAGGACATCTGACAATGAATGCACAGCATCAGAGATCATCGCTGTACTTCCCGCAACAAAGCCAGCTAATGCTTTCAGAATGGTTAAAATTATATTGCCATAAATTGTTCTCACCAGAACCTGATTCCCAATAATTTCCCTTTCTTTCAAGTCCATTCTCAACGTCCTCCTTACAAAAACTTGTATCAGTCTGCTCGTTAATTCAATTAAATTATCCTTGTAGATCACTTTAAAAAGGTCCAGGAGAGTCCTACAGCATTAACTATGGTGATCACTATAGTCAAAATCTCTGTCCTGGTCACTGCTTCAACCTGCTCCAGTCTAGTTTTATGAATTATATATAAGACCATAATAACCAAAAATCCCGAAATTAAAGTAATATCAGATCTATGCAAAAATACTCCTCCGATAATAGACATCAGTAAAGTCAGCGTAAGGTAACCCTCAATAACCCTTACCACACCTTTCCATCCACTTTTAAATTTGATGTAAGCAATAGTTGTCAATTTAGGTGGTTTTGCCCGAAGATCGGCATCAATATCGGGAATATGGTGTAACATTAACCAGGTGATGCTAAAGGTAGCATGAATCATTCCAAATAAGATACTCTCACCGTATAATCTACCTCTACTCAATACATAACTTGTTCCCACAGTACAGATTAACATTGCAGGCCATGCACACAACCATTCACCCAGCCATGGGCGATAAGCTAATTTTAGAGGAGAACAGCTATAAGCTACAGCTGCCCAAAGACCCACTACCAGAAAAATTAAAATCTCATACCCGATTACATATATAAAATACAGTGCAATGACTAACACTGCCATTATACTCCACAAGGCAATAGAAGTCAATTCATTCTCCCGGATTAACTGTTTTGGAATAACCCGGGATCCTCCTGATAGTATTCCAGGTGAATATTTATCAGTCCCACTCTTCCAATCTATCAGATCGTTATAGGCATGAGCAATTAAACCCTGCAGCAAAGCCGCACTTAAAATAATTAAAAATAAATCCCTAAATCTGATCACAGACCAGCTAAGATGTCCCACGACAATACTCAAACCCAGGACAATTGCACTAAAACTCCATGACAAAACAGGGATAAACCGAAACAATACCCAGAAACCTTTAACTTTCATCTAGAATCACCTCTAATAATCCCTTTTCAAATTATAATAAGTCAATGATTCTAATATATCTTTTTCCTGGCAATCAGAGAATATTTTTAATTTTTCACGTGCTATTGTTCCCAGTCTTTCTACCTTGTTATGAGCATATTCTAAAGAACCCGATTGTTGGAGAATTGTGACCAGAAGTTTAAAATCTCTACTACCCAACTTGTCTTTAGACAAAATTGCCCGTAGTTTTTCCTGGTTATTACTATGGTTTAGTGCATGTAATATGGGTAATGTATAAATACCATTACTAACATCTTTATACGTAGGTTTACCCAGGTGATGAGAATTTATAGAAAAATCCAGCAGATCATCAGCTATTTGAAACGCCATACCCAAATTCCGCCCATATTCTGTTAATGCTTCAACCTCTTCTCTGGTACTATTACTGGCCAGACCACCTAAGCGACAGCAATTGGCAATGAAAAAAGCTGTTTTGCAGTTTATCAAGCGCCAATAAATGTTCATTTCCTGATCTAACTTAAAACTATTCTCATACTGTAGGAACTCTCCCTGAACTAAGTTGGAGACGATCCCAGAGACCAGTTCAAATCCACCATCAGGTACTTTGCTCAAGATTTTTAATGATTTTGCATAGAAGAAATCCCCCAGTAGAACAGCTACCTGATTACTAAAAACTTTGTTTACAGTAGTTATTCCCCGACGAAATTCTGCTTCATCCACTATGTCATCATGAATAAGTGTAGCCATATGCAATATCTCAACTGCAGCTCCCAGGGCCAGTAATTCCGAATTCTGATTACCCGAAATCTTACCCGCCAGAATGACCAGAGCCGGTCTAATCATCTTCCCTCTTTTCTGCAATAGATAAGAGATAAGTTGATCCAGAAAGCTCTGGTCACTTTTTAATTCCACCAACATTAAATTGTACACCTGATCCAAATCATTTTGAATATCTGCAAACAGTCTTACAGCCATAGTTTCCATTCCTTTAAAAGATGATTTTCCCATTTTACTAGTCAAGAATCCAACTATCCTGATCCTGATCTCGGGTCGTATCAACATCCCAGGGATCTTCTGCATCATTAATAGCCAGAATCGCATCAGTCGGACAATGCTCTATTGCATCAGTAGCTGCATCTTCAAAATCTTTGGGAACAATCCCCATCTCTTCTTCAGCTTTATGTTCAGTATTCCAGTCAAAAATCTCTCCACAGTGATTTACACAATATCCACAACTTATACATTTTTCCTGGTCAACTTCTACACGCATTTTGACTCCCCCCCAATATGTTTTCACTTTGATTTCTAGTATGTGTTTTCAACAGACAACTTATACCATGAACGACATACTATTTCAATTAAATTGGATTATTCACATCTTCTATCTAGCACATTGTAGGGAGAGTTTTTAACATAACGCTAAACGATCTTAGTCAACTCCTGTTTAATATCTCTAACCAACTGATCTCTTTCCAAATTGGATAAAAAAGCAGCTTCAGCAGCATAAACAACCATCTGTTTTACCTCTTCTAAAGTAAAGCCCAGTTCATTGATCATCAGAAGATACTCCCCGGTCAATGATGTATCGGAGATCATCGGATTATCCGTGTTGATACTAACCTTGACACCATAATCAAAATAATCCTTCACAGGATGTTCTGCAATAGTATCTATTGCTCTGGTATGCTGATTGCTTTTGGGACATATTTCTAAAAGAACGCCTGTCGTTTTCACTCTTGCCAGAATCCGGGGGTCTTTAAATACTGTGACCCCATGCCCAATCCTCTCAGCCCCCAATTCCATGGCTTTGGCTACACTTTCAGCTCCAGTTGCCTCCCCGGCATGAATTGTAATGTGCAGACCATTTTTGTTGGCTTTTGCAAAGAGTTCTGTATGACCCTCAAGTGGATAATTGTACTCATCCCCGGCTAGATCAATACCTACAACCCCTTTATCCTTAAAATCAATAGCCAGATCGACAATTGCTAAATTCAATTCAATGGGATGGTGGCGCATCGCACACAGAATTAAACCCGCTTTGATGTCAAATTCTATCTGACCTTCATTCAGTCCATCCAGTACTGCCTGAACAATATCATCTAGGGCTAAACCTTCTCTGGTATGATGCTGAGGTGCGAATCTGACTTCAAAATACCGAACATTCTCAGCAGCAGCCCTTCCACACAATTCATATGCGATTCTCTCCAGGGCATCATAAGTCTGCATAACTGCTAAGGGGAATTCAAACTTCTCCAGATACTCACCCAAAGATTTACACTCATCAGAGACCTGGAGATACTGCTTTAAATCGTTTACATCTTCAGTTGGCAGAGCTATTCCCTGTTGATTGGATAATTCAATAATCGTTTCTGTTCTCACTGTTCCATCCAGATGCAGATGCAATTCCACCTTTGGCATCCGAAAAATTTTATCCTCCAATTTTAACATCGCTTTTCATCCTCTCCATTAACAACATTTAAATTTACTATATCACAACCACCATAGACTCAACCTGTCCAAAAATCGAATCTCTTCTTTCATAGTCAAAAAGTATATAAAATGTCTCACATTTCAGCTCTCCAGTATAACCCTGTTTCTGATACTCAAATATATCAAAAGCAAAAGGCTGTATCAAAATTCTTCGCATAATCTGTCTGCTCTCTAACGCCTGTAAATGGGGCAGATATTTCGCAACTTTCGACTCATCATTAACAAACTGATAGCAGCGACTCTTGTAATTAGCAACATCTATAGAGATCAACCATTCGGGTAAGTTACTGGTTCGATTATTTCGCAAAAAATCATACTTCACATATTCTTTAATAGCTAACTGGTCTTCAGCAAACCTCTCTAGACAAAACTCCAGCAGAAACCGATACAAAACTATATCTTTCACTGGAGCATGATTATAACCTCCCTCTTGCCAGGCTGCTTTCAACTCCTCGAAAAACTTGTACGGGTTCTCCCAATACCAGCGAGTAATTATAAAATCAACAGACATCTCAAATCTATGAGAATTATAAAAAGTCTCCAGTAGATCTTCGACCAACTTCAGTTCTAGAATCTCTGCAAAACTTAACAGATCATTAGCCAGAATCTCATAAGGAGGTTCTGTCAGATATCTATAACCATACTCATCTGCATTATCTCGAATTCCTGACCCTTTAAGCAATTTTAAGAACCCCAGCTGTAGATTATCAGGTTTAAGCTTAAATATATCATTAAAAGACTGCTGAAATCTGATATAATTCTCTGCTGGTAATCCGGCAATCAGATCCAGATGTAGATGAATATTTTTATACTCTGATAAAACCCTAACCACCTCTGTCAAACGATGAAAATCATCCACCCGGCGTATTTTTTGCAGTGTATCTTTATGGGTAGACTGAACACCAATCTCAAACTGGAACAACCCTGTTGGCACATCTTTTAAAAATCTCAATATCTCATCACTAATCAGATGTGCAGTAATTTCAAAATGAAAATTAGTCTTTCGCTGATTTCGCAAAAGAAACTCCATGATTTCCAATGCATGTTCAGATTTGAAGTTAAAAGTACGATCCACGAATTTGACTCTGGGAACCTCAGCTTCTATCAACTGTAACAGATCATTTTTAATCCTGTCCATGGAAAAAGTTCGAACACCCTGAAAAGTTGAAGACAGACAATATTGACAGTTAAAAGGACACCCTCGACTGCTTTCATAATAAACCAATTTATTTTGAAACTCCTCCAGATAATCCAAAAAAGGAGAAGGAATTTGATCCAGGTTAGCGATCAAAGACCTTTCGGGTCCACTAACAACCACATCATCTCTAATATACACAATCCCAGGTATCTGTTCAGGCGAAGATTCTTCCAGTAAGATGGTCAGTAATTCGTAAAAAGTCTCTTCACCTTCTCCGCGAACAATATAGTCTATATATTGATTTTCCTGCAAAATACTTTCCGGATCAAAACTAACTTCAGGTCCACCCAGCACAATCTTGATCTCAGGAGCTACTTTCCGCAGACTATCACACAACTGCAAAATAGGTGTTATATTCCAGAGGTAGCAGCTAAATCCTATCAGATCAGCCCCGATCTTATAAATCTCAGCCAGCACATAATCCAATTGTTGGTTAATATTATACTCTTTCAGCACAATTTTAATTGGCAATTCAGCACAATAAGCTCTAAGATACCGGATAGCCAGATTAGATTGTACATATTTGGAATTTAATGTTGTCAACAATACTTTCATTATCTAACTTCCCTTCATTATATACTCCCTCCTATTATACCAGTTTTCTCTAATAAACAACACTTTCTCTTCAAAACTTTTTTGTACTTCACTTTTACAAAATGCATGATGTGCTGAAAAAAGAAACGGCCTCTATCTCTATTGATAGAGACCGCCTCTTTATTCTAATCCTGCACAGGATATTATTGTTCTGAATTATTGATCCTGGTTGAGATACAGATCATTAGCACCTGCACTTACATCCAAGAAGTAGTCACCGCTATCAGCATAATCGTAGATCTCGATTCTATAGGTTCCGGTCTACCTCCTTTCTGAGATGTAAATCCACCATGACTATATTTACCACCAACCACCTGTAACTAAAATCTAAACTTTTTCTATAAATTGGGTTTTTGTACTTTTAGTATAACAAATAATTTAATGGAAGTCAAGTGATAATTTTCTTTATTTTTCCGTTTATAATAAAATTAACTTTTTTAGAGGAAGGGATAAGAGTTTGTTCACTAGACAAAAAAAAGCCTGATCTCAACTCTAGTTAGTTGGTCAGACTGTAAATAAAGGAGAAGCTCCCTACCTTTCCCCAGGTCAGGAAGCTTCCAAAAAATTATGAAATTAGATATGAAAGAAAGATGATGTGTTAGTAACTCTCTCACCCTATGATCCTATCCCCCCAGATCACCATCTGTTTATTTACCATTTTTTAAATATTTATTATCCATATAACAATTTTAGCACATGAAAACTTTTTAGTCAAGAGTTTTTGACAAATTTTCTCGATTAAAGTCGATTATCCTCGACGAGATAAGCATTTAAGATATCTCCATGTAAATCCAGATAATAACTACCACTTCCCTGATAGGATACTACTTCTAATATATATGTTCCGGTTGTGATAGGTTGATATGAGATCCACTCATGACGACCGCCTTTCTCTCCCCTGGCTACCAGGTTACCGGCTGGGTCATATAAATACAAGTTCAAATTATCTTCCTGACCCGTTAAGTAGGAAACCATGGTTATTGCGAAAGACAGGTCTGTACTATAGAGATCAATAATCCACCGATCATAATATCCCTGTCCCGGTAAATCTTCCCCAACTTGAAAATGATTTTTCTTAGCTTCCAATCCATCACCTGTAAGTAGAAAGTTCAGTGCGGAATCCAGAAAAAGCCGTCCCCACCCATAATCTATATCCCAACCACCCGGTCCCCAGTCTTCAGCTGTGGTTAACAAAATATCTTTGACCTGTTCTGGAGTTAGGGTTGGCACTAAATCCAAAAGTTGTCCAATTGCTCCTGCAGTAAAAGGTGCGGTCATACTTGTCCCACTAAAAACTATGTATTGATCAGTTGTTCTCGCCAGTGGAGCCATAATCCTCCATCCAGGTCCAACCAGATCTGGCTTGGGACGACCATCCAGAGTAGGTCCCCGGCTACTGAAATATGCTAAGAACTCTCCACCTTCCCCTGCATCTGACATAGCACCAACAGTTATAGCTTTCTCTGCCGCTCCAGGTGAGCCAATATTCTGTCCTGTTGAGCCCAAATTACCTGCAGCGACCACCACATTGATTCCCTGATCTACAGCTAAATTAACTAATCTACAGGTAGAGTCACTACCATTAGCAGAACCTTTACTACCAAAGGAGATGCTCAAAACATCTATCCCATACTGTTCTCGATGATCGATAATCCACTCAATTCCTGCATCGACAACACTCATTCGACTTTTACCTGATCCATCTAAAGCTTTAACCATGACCAGACCCGCTCCAGGAGCTACCCCCGTATACACACTATCCCCAATACCTAAACCAGCAGCAATTCCGGACACATGAGTACCATGACCGTGGTCATCATAGGGTATTGTTTGACCATTAAGCAGATCCAACCATCCGAGCAGCTTGTTAGATGGAAGATCAACATGATTGATATCAATTCCGGTATCTATAATCGCTATAACAACATCCTGTGGTGTAAATATCCCCGGATCACTATCCCGATCACCAGTTAAACCATATCTCCATCCTGCGCTTACTCCATAATCCAGAGTAGCAGTATCCATATATATCTCTATAGGAACATCCCATTGAATCTTTTGAACTTTAGGATCATCCTGCAGCTTGCTAATCTGATCTTGGGTTAAGACTGCAGCCAATGCATTCAAATGACGGTAAATATAGGTAGGCGAAAATTCACCGATGCCTGTTCGAAGATATTCTAACATTCCTGAATTGGCTGGCCCTGTAAGATGAAGGATAACCGGATATGGCCCCTGATTTGAATTCATCTCCATCTCCAAATCATCAAAGACTCTGTTCCCATTCAGATCTGCTACTGGCCGTTGTTGATCTAAAGGAATGATTCCAATCCCCAAAACCATTGGTTGAATTATTAGTATGGTCAATAATATTAGCAGGTTTCCTATAAATGCCCGACTTTTCATCCTTTTCAACCTCCCTGGTGCTTTTTGACCCAATTTTCAAAGCCAGTTCCATCCTTCTATTTAGATTATAGCATGAATGTTATTTTTTGTATATAGTTCTACAGATATATCGTTTTTAAATTTGCCAGAACATCCTGAAGAATATGATAATTTATTTTGACCACTGAATCCATAGATTCCATAGCTGTCTGCATCGCATCTTCATCGGCAAGGTCACTAATTGTTCTAATTATTAAGAAAGGCACTTCATTTAATACACAGGTCTGAGCAACAGCAGCCCCTTCCATCTCCACACAATCTCCCTGAAACTGATCACACAATTCCTGAACTTTCGTTCTCGATGTAATCACCTGATCTCCCGTAAGAATTCTCCCAAAAGTGATAGTCAAATCTTTGCCCTGACGTCTTTTCTCTAAAACTGAAGGCAAAGGAGACCTTTTACTGACCAGTGTCTTCTGAAGCATTGCAATCAAATCTGGATCTGTACGAAATCGGTTACGGAAAATACTGGTTATAGTATTGGTTTTGATTCCTTCTCCCGCCAGATCAACATCATGATAAAAAGCCTCAATCCCAATTACCGTATCTCCAACCATTAACTCCGAATGCAAAGCTCCGGCAATACCAGAAAAAATTACTATCTCAACAGCGAACTGATCAATTAATACTTGCGTACACAGAGCAGAACTAACCTTCCCGATTCCTCCAATGACAAATACTATATCCTGGCCCATATACTGCCCCTGATAAAACGTAGTCTTAAGTCTGATAACCTTCTCTGTAATAACCATCTCCTGAAGAATATGTTCACTTTCTTCTTGAATAGCACAAATTAAACCGATTTTCATCCTGTCTAAAACCTCCCATATATTTAGTGGCTAATCCCAATGATCTAAAGATTTATAATATTCGTAAACATAAACTCCGAGCTGCTGTTGAAAGCGGATTCCATCCTCATTATTTTTAAGATCACCTGTAAAACAAGATATGATCACCTGACGGTCAGTTAAAAAAAGAATACCAACATCATGCTCTGCTCCAACTATCTCCCCAGTTTTGTGTGCAAATTGCACCCCTGTAGCATCATGTCTGCGTAAATCAGTCTGACAGTTGGGACAGTTAACCTCATATTCAACTTGCTGCTTACAGATTGGACAGAAGAGAAGTTTGTCGGGAATTTTGTTATTCAACTGTTGTTTTGAGAGAAGATTAATCGCATAATCTTTTCTGAGCTGATCCAGCATCTGACCAGATATCAATGACTGTAACAGAACAGCCGTATCCTGGGCAGTTGTATAATTGTATAAACCCGGAATCATGATACACAGTTTTCTGGCCAATCGTGTTTTCCGCAAGCCCATTCCATAGATAGCCTCATTTATCTCCTTAAGTCCCAACCGTTCAATTAATATATTTGTCGCTGTATTATCACTAAGACAGATCATCAATGAAGCCAGATCGTGCAATGTCAGCAGTATACCTGGCTGCATAATCTTCAATACACCACAACCACCTACCAGATCTTTGGTTTGCAGTTCTATCTTCTCATCCAGAGTTAACAAACCCTCCTGCCAACAATTCAACAATTCGACCAATACATAAAGTTTGATTATACTGGCAGCATCAAAGATCTCCCGTGCGTGAATTGCAATTCTTCTATTAGTCTTCAAATCTTTAATTACTACTCCTACACGTCCATCCAGGAGAGCAATCTGATCTTGAATCTTCTCATATAATGTTTGCATCTGCATACAGTTCACTCCTTGCAGGAAATAATTGTTATCCCTAAATTATAAATTTTACTGGAATAAATGGATTAAAAGTAGTATAATAACAAACGATAGTTATCTTGCCCATCCTGGCTGGGCATTAATACCCTAATAAAATACTAAGGAGGAGAGTAAAACAATGAAAAAATTGAACATTCTCATCCTGACTGCACTATTAATCTGCTCAATATATTTACCCTCCCGGGCTGAATCAACTAATACAAATCCCCCTGAGACTAAAAGAGTATCAATCCTCGATATGGAAACTTCTCAGCATACAGATTTGGATACTGCTAACGTAATTGCACGTCAAGACACGGAACAGGACGTGCAAATTCAAAACGGAGCAAAGGATAGTGCAAATCAGGAACCAGTTATGACTGATGTAGCCGTCGCCAACAATTTAGATCCTGAAGAGATTCCAGAGCATACAGCCAGTCCGATAAATAGTGACCTGCGAAGTTCTGTAGAGAATAATACTGAGGACAAGACAACCACAGAATCAGAAGACGTGCAAAATGAGCAAATAGGCACTGAAACAGATAAATCTTCAGATGAAAAAACTACAGAACAGACACCTTCTGGCGATCATTTAAATGAAAATTATCAGCATGAAAATCAAGCTCAAAAAAATGATCTCCAGACATCTGATGAAAGCAAAATTACTAATGATACCAAGATAGAATCTGCTTCAACTGCAGATCAAATTAACGATGAGTCCGCAGAATCTGCCTCGTCTGTAAATCAAAATACCGATAATCCAACAGAGGTTAATTCTACTGCAGACCAGGCAGCCAATGAATCTGCAGAGTCTGTCTCAACGGTAAATCAAAGTACCGATAATCCAATAGAGGTTAGTTCTACTGCAGACCGGGCTGCCAATGAATCTGCAGAGTCTGTCTCAATGGTAAATCAAAATACCGATAGTTCAAAAGAAGTTAATTCTACTGCAGACCAAATTATTAATGAGTCCGCAGAATCTACTTCCACTGAAGACCAAAGTGTCAGTGATTCAGCAAAATCTGATACTACTATCGACAAAGCTACCGTTAACAAGACAGAATCTAATTCTGCTGAAGATAAACAATCTCAAACAAATATCACTGGTAAAAATGATAGCACTAAGACCCAAAGCAGCACCATTACCATTGAGAAAAATGATAAAACTAAAAATGAAACTCCGAATTCTGAACAAACTCGCCAGGATACCACAAGTAAAGATAAAGATTCTGTAAGTAAAGAAAAGAATGAGGAAAAATACGCTAATACTCAGGGAACATTAGCCAAAATACTCTTTCTATTTAAAGAATTTGGTGCCTGGCTAAATGGGCTTGTGTTAAGCATTTTCTAATAGAATGGTACTATCAAAAGTACTACAACCCGACGGTTGTAGTACTTTTTTGAATTCGGTTAGAAAAACTCCAACATCCGTGGGGTAGGCAAACTAAAAGCACGGTCTAAAACCGGAATAATCTCCAGATCATTAACTACAACTTTTTCAAAACTTGCCGCTTCACTGAAAGTAATATAGTTCGCAAAGAGTTGAGATAATACAGAGATGTCGAGCTTAATTACGCACTCACTCTTCTGATCTCTGATAACCTGCGGCTTACCATCTGTTAAGATCAGTTTATACATACCGCTATTGACGGGTAAAAAGCTATCTTCAACCTCAAAAGTAACCTCCAAATCTACCCCATGATAGTTCATTCTACTCAAAAATGATCTTTCAACATCCACGAGTCTGAACATCCAACCAATACCCACTTTTTGCGAATGCTTATATAAGTGACAGATCATATCCTTATCTCGCCTTGGTTCAGCTAATAAAATGTGAAAGGGTTCATTACGACTGGCATAATACAGGACATTATCAAATTGATCCAGTTGGCTAGCAATATAACTGAGTAATCCAAAATAAGCATCCTGAGTATTATAAATCATCTCTTCTATCTTTAAGACATTGTCCAAAAACCCGTTACCTTTCTCAAAAGCTACCTGCAGATAACCTTGAATCTCCCCATCTTTTTCAAAAACAAAGATATTAGGATTCTTTAATTTAAACTGCCAAACCCGCTCAGATCTTTTCGCCAGACAGTTACCTGCGCGGGCGAATCTGTCATAACAGACTGAGATCCCTTCTAAATCTGTCTCGTAAGATCTTCTGACATACAATCGCCGCTCATCAATGGGCAGAGAATTCGGATTAAACATATACTCTTTAACCTCTCCTACTTGACCCCATCCCATCTTCTGATAGAAATCATGCCTGAAAGGATAAAGGATAGATGTACTAATATTCTTCTCCTGCATCCTCTGCAATGCATCCATAATCAAGGCTTTGGCTACACCCTGCTTTTTAGAATCCAGAGCTACACAGACAGATCCAATCCCCCCCATAGTTAATTCATTATAATTCTGATAAATCTCAAAATCATACAGAGTATAACCACCCAAAATCCTGCCATCATCCCCTTCTGCCACCAGGGTTTTACTGGTTTTACTCTCCAGTCTCTTTTCTAAATTTTCTGCCATCTTTTCCGGAATAATATCTACACCAGGATATGCACCACAATAGACTCTGATAAAATTGTCAAAGTCTTCTTTTCTAATCTCCCGAATTTTCATTTTGCCAAAACCTCCTAAAAAATAAAAGTGTTTAATCTAATTTTCGGCAATCCCAACAAAAGTACCTTCTTCTATCTATACTAAATCAAAATTTTCGGGAAACAAATTTTTAGACTAACGAATATCCTACTCATCTTGCTTATCAAATTCACCTACAAGATGAACTTCAGGTTCTAAATCTACTCCAGCTTTTGCTTTGACCTGCTTTTGAACATGTTGAATTAATTTTAGCACATCGCTGGCCCTGGCTCCTCCAACATTAATAATGAATCCTGCGTGTTTTTCGGAAACCTGAGCTCCACCAATGGTATACCCCTTCAATCCCATTTGATCAATCAAGGTTCCGGCAAAATACCCAGGTGGTCTCTTAAATGTACTCCCTGCACTCGGATATTCCAGCGGCTGTTTGTTTTTACGCCTTGAGTTAAGTTCATTCATTTTATCTCTGATCTCAACTGAATCACCAGGCTGTAATTCCATCTCGACCTCAACTACAATCCAACCATTTTTTTGAAAGATACTCTGCCGATAACCAAATTCCATTTCTCTGGCATTCAACGCTCTCATCTCACCGTGAGGAGTTAATGCGGTGACTCTGGTTACTACATCTCTCATCTCTCCACCATAAGCACCAGCATTCATGACGACTGCTCCTCCCAGAGTTCCGGGAATACCACTGGCAAATTCCAATCCTGTCAACTCAGCATTTACAGCAAATCCCGCGAGTTTTGCCAGAGTAACTCCCGATTCTGCAATAATTTTAGTTCCTTCAGACCGAACATTATTCAAACCAGTTAATCTGAGAACTACCCCTCTAAACCCCTTATCCCCGATTAAAATGTTACTTCCTTTACCGAGAACAAAATAAGACTGGTTATGTTCAGCTAAAATCCGCATAACCTGTTGTAAAGCATTACTATTCTCTGGTTCGACTAGCAGATCAGCAGGACCACCAATTTTAAAACTGGTATATTCTTTCAGCGGAGCATCTGATATAACTTTACACCCCGAAAGTTTAGCCAAAACCTCTTTAATCTCTGATAAATCCATTACGCTAACCTCCTAACATTGCTCTTTCTGTATCTATTCATTTCTCGTTCAGATCACTATTTTCCTGCCATTTCATATTCTACTTCGTCTGATTAGATCTGAGCATTTCCATGTCTAATTAATTTTTCTCATCTAATGCCTATATTATTCACTTTTCGGAATGAGTATGTAAAAAATCTCTTTGCTCATAAATTATCTACTCCTCCCGGGATAGATAAAATTGGAGAATACACCTATAAAGATCTGGCAACTTATTACCTTAACCTTTCTTTAAACCACTACCCGTTAAGGGCAAAACTACATTGGCTTTTGCCGGAATCATTCCCTTCCGCAGAGCCTGATAAAAACCTGCAGCCACCGTGCCTGAAGTTGGTTCAACGTAAATCCCCTGTTTAGCCAATTCTTCTACCCCATGCAATACGTCCTCATCTCCTACAGTTAACACTACACCAGCTGTAGCCCTGACGGCTTCCACAATATCCCGCTTACGAACAGGATTACCTACACTGATCCCTTCTGCAACTGTAGGAGTTACAACTTTGTCTGGTAATGAGTTAAACTCTGCATAAACAGGTGTACAATGAGCTGACTGAATAGCAATGAACCTGGGAAGACCAGGAATCATCTCTAATTCTAACAGATCTCGAAATCCCAGATAAGCCCCCAATAGCATTGTACCATTCCCTACGGGGAGAATAATTATCTCAGGACTGATGCCTCCTAGCTGTTCCCACAACTCATAAGCCATCGTTTTAGTACCTTCAAAGAACAGCGGATTCCAGGAATGACTGGCATAATATACTGAGCTGGCTTTTTCCATCACAGCCGATGAAGTGGCATCTCGATTACCGGATACTTTGACAACCTTAGAACCATAAGCCCTGATCTGCTTGATTTTACCGGCAGATGTCTCTGCCGGTAGATAGATCTCACACTCTATTCCGGCGGCAGCGGCATAAGCGGCTATCGCAGCACCGGCATTACCCGAAGAGTCTTCAACAATCTGCTTGATTCCCCATTCTCTGATCTTACTGAGCATAACCGCTGCTCCCCGATCTTTATAAGAACCAGTTGGACTGAGAAATTCCAGTTTTACATACACCTGATGTCCACCTAGCTTCTGTTTTAATAAAGGAGTCATTCCTTCTCCCAAGGTAACTATTGCAGACTGATCCTTAATGGGCAATAATTCCCGATAACGCCATAAACTCCGGTCTTCATCAACTACCCTAAATTTTTTAACCTTACTCCGTAATTCTAATAACCCCCCACAGGAGCATCTCCAGATTGGCTGATCAAGACTATATTCCTTATGACATTCTTGACAGACAAATTTGGTTGACATATCATCATCTCCAATTCCAATTAACATTTTAAAACCTTTTCAGTACGACTACTTTCGACAACTAGACACACAAGAAATCACCTCATTCAGACTGACCGTGGAAACGATTTATTTTAATTTCTAAGCATATCTTGAAATTTGTCCTCTCTCCTATTTATAATATAAGAAGAAGCAAATTTCTGCAAGAGAGGTGTACCTAATGGTGAAATCACTTATAGATCATTTCCACGACTCTGAACAAATAATTACCTATCGGGTTAACCCTTCTGAGGCTGGCTCAACAGTCTATCAACTTTTACGCCGAAAACTCAAAATCTCCAGAACATTTTTACGGAAAATTCGGGGAGAATACCGCCTGCGAGTTAATGGTCAATACCGGAATTTTTCCACAACCCTTCTGCAGTCAGGAGACCTGATAGAATTTAACTTTAATTTTAATGAAACATCTGAGTATAAACCCATACCAATGCAGTTAGATATAATTTTTGAAGACGCCAACCTTCTTGTCGTAAATAAACCCAGCGATCTATTGGTTCACCCCACAGCAGATGAGAGAGAATATACTCTGGCTAATGGTGTATTATATTATTTACAGCAGCAGGGTAACTACAACCTTTTTCGACCGATCCACCGCCTTGACCGTAACACATCAGGCTTAATTTTGATCGCAAAGAATCAATACGCTCATAATTATCTTGTAGATCAATTTGTCTGCCGCGAAATTCACCGTCAATACCTGGCTTTTGTGCATGGAGTTATTGACAATGACTCGGCAACCATTAATCTTCCAATTGGCAGAGTTCCCGGCAGTATAATTCAAAGACAGATCGACTTTTCAGGGGGAAAAGAAGCTATCACTCATTACCAGGTGATCCGGCGATATGCTGACACGACATTACTGAGCCTTACTCTTGAGACTGGCAGAACTCATCAGATCAGAGTGCACCTGAGTCATCTGGGACATCCCCTAATCGGAGATACTCTGTATGGGGGAAGTGAACGGTTAATTAAACGCCATGCTCTTCACTCGTTTCAGATTAACTGCCAATTACCTTTGACTCATCAGCTTGTAAAATTAAGAGCGCCATTAACCACTGATTTGGACAAATTGCAGAGAACACTATAAAAAAATGACCTTCCACCGGTTAGCAGAAGGTCAAAGCTATGTAAGACGCCAAAATCATTACACTTCAATTGGAGCTGTTGGACCACCCAGGGGTCCAACTTCTATAGGTGCAGTTGGACCGCCAGTGATACCTGCTTCGATTGGAGCTGTAGGTCCTGAAGCTGGACTTACTTCAATTGGAGCTGTTGGACCTGCCAATACTACCAATGAAGCAAAGATCATCATCAGTAGGCTTAGAAATACTACTATAAATTTTCTCATCTTACCCTCTCCTTTCTAATTGTTGTCTATATCTATCATATTCACTACGATAGAAAGCATATTCAGACTCATTCCCCAAACGCTGAGCACTTATGTATTTGAGCAGACATACTTCATAAAGTAATTTCAAGCAGGGTAAATTTTGATCCTTCTTATATCCCAACTCTGCAAAAGCATAAGCCAGATCAAGATTTCCAGTTTTAAAAAAATATAAAGCAGTGCCATAACAATTTCTACTCATCTCATTAGTATCATTTCTCTTGCAAAGCCAATTCCAGGCCAGATCAAATATATCTTTCGCCTCTTCATATCTTTCCTGATGCACATAGATGATTCCAATCTCATCCATCACATAGCCAAACAGGTTCTCTTTGGTAAACTGCTCCTCTTTCATCTTGTCTAAGATCTCTAAAGCAGCATCAAACTCCTCCTTCTCAATCAGGATACAGGAATAATCCAACATACTAAATAATTCTAAATCCCTAAATCCATGCTGTTTACACATCAAGATAGCCTCTTTTAAGTGTCTCTCCGCTTCGATTAAATCATTGTTAGTCTCTGTAGAATAATTCGGAACCTCCAGATACCGATACCAGTCTTTAGTTAAATCAAACTCCTCCACAGTTAAACTCTTTAAGCGATCTTCAACCCGTTTGACCTGCGAATAATAATTCCGCTGTTGACTCTTATAAATCAAGCAGCAGGATATCTCAATATATGATCTGATAATAATCCTCATCTCTTCGCTCAGATCTATATCTTTCTCTTTGCATCGTTCTATGTCTCGTTGTGCATATTTGTAGATATCGCTAAAGATCTGGATCGCCTCATCATATTCACCAATAATCCGTTTGCTGACACCAAGTGCCATCTCCACTTTTATCAGTTGCCCTTTCCAATCTTTGAGCCTGGTCTTATTCTCATAGTAGAGCTTTTCGATAATATCATGACCTATCATGCTGTCAATACTTAAATAAGCCATCCCCCTGATCCGTTCGCTCTCTATAATAAATAAATCATTTTTCAAATAAATTTCGGCAAGCAGTTTTGCCTGAGTAGCCAGATCATATGACCGAATATAGTTATGTCCTTCATTCATTGCCCTGGTCGCTTGTGTTATTAATTCATGAAAGTCTTTTTCTAATGCATCTTCTGTAAAATTTACTCTCTCAGCCAAAACAAATTCCCTCCTTTTTGGGTTCTACCTACATTATACATTTGTAGATAATTTTTGTCAAGTATGCAAATTAATCTTTACTAAGTTAAAGCCCTGCACAATCAGTAAGATTGTTACAGGGCTAGAAAATAGTATTTATCAATCTAGTCTACAATACTCAAAAGATAGTGAAACTCTTTAGATCTCCTGTGCCCGCTCTTTGTATTCTGCTCCATCCAACTCATAACCTGGCTTAATTGGCATCTGGATGATCTGTTCCAGAGTTTCTTTAGCATCTTTTTTCTTACCAGCAGCATTATAAGCTTCATATAAACCCCATTGGAAAACAAAACTATCTGGGTTTAACTCAACCGACTTCAATGCATATTCTACAGCCTTCTTCTTATCGCCAACACTCAAAGGCCAACCTGGAACTTTCCAATATAGCTTGCCTAAAACATAATACGCATCCGGAAATTGAGGATCAATCTCTAAACACTGCTCCAGTTCAGTTTTCATCGGTTTCACCATAAACAGACTATTCAGTATTCCTTTTTCTTCTCCAACCCGTCCCATCAACGCAGCTAACCAGTAATGACCCTCTACCTGGTCTGGATATAGTTGAGTGGCCTTTTCTGCTCTTTCTTTTCCCTTTTCATATGTAGCTAAAGGATCTTCAATATTATTGCCAAATTTTTCATAGCACCTGGCTGCTTTCCAGAGTAATTCATAGTTATCCGGATATTCTTCCAGTAAGCTCTCATAAATAGCTCCTGCTTCAATCAGATTCGCGGGATCATCCCATGCTTGAAAAAGTTTTTCTGCTGCACTAATCTGTGCTGCCAGATCATCTCCTGCCGCCCAGATAGAGCTGCCTATAAATAAACTCATAAGTACCAGTAACACAATAGAAGTTTTTTTCAACATACATTCTCCTCCTTAACTAATATACTTTCATATACAAATATTCTGCTTAATTATGGATATATCCTTTTTCGCTAATTTGACCAAAAGAAATCCTCCAATAAGAAAACCCCGGAATCTAAAACCAGGGTCTCTTCGTTTGATGATTGTATTTAATATTTCTGATTAATATACTGATCAATTACAGATATATGATTACCAGACTTAAAAACCCCCGCCTGTTCTAGCCTTTCTTTAATCCGATCATTTTTGGAGTGTAAGATTAGGTGATCAAAATCACGCAAAACTATCTCAATCAGGTCACCTTTTAAAAATTTAGATCTTACTCTGATAAAATAGCCTTCTATATTTTTAAAATCAGTCAATTCCAAAATCTTTAAAGTTGCCTTATCTTTTTGATAATAATAAAAGTTTACATCATCAATGGCTTTCCGATAGTATTTCTCATGTTCACCTCTGCGTTTAATATCCCTCGCTTCCATATATTGATACTTAGCCAGGATATTATAATAATGATAATTTAAAAAAGCCTTTTGTAAACAATCAATATTTTTGAAAGGTTTAACGTTCAAGCTCATAACAAAATCGTAATTAGCAGTGATAAATTCTCGTTTGCTCATATCTCCCATGGAGAATTGCTCAATCAAAGCCTCCCGATTGGTAAAAAACTTGTCATACATTCCACCACGGGGAATATTTAACACATCTGTGATCTTTGGCATGATAAACTCCCCTTTCTTCTGCTAATTATACCAGATTCCCCTGCCCCCTGCAAGACACCATCAAAACATGTTATTTTAATTCAATTAATACCATTTTAGTTCTATTAATTTAATTAAGTTGATTATTAGTTATAATCATGTTATCTGAAGGAGACAGATGACAATCAAATATTTTAATAAAAATATTAGCATTGACAGAATTGATGCAGATCCAGAAATCAGTATCAAACAAGTTATAAATTGTCGATGAAAATTGATCATCTGGGTTTTTACATTTACTCAGAAAAGTGATAGAATACTATCAGATAGAGAGGAGGAATGTATATGCAGAATGATTATCCTGATCTTGATCTGGTAATTACCAATGGTTGTATCATGGATCCCCGAAGTGACACTGTCGTGACAGCCAACCTGGGGATCAAAAGTGGTAAGATCACAACTATTACTTCCGACGAGCTCATTGGTCAAGAGATTTTGGATGCTTCTGGACTTGTCGTCGCCCCCGGGTTTATCGATATCCACTCCCACATCGATGGTAACGAATATATGGCAGGGTTGGCTGCTTTACAGGGCATAACCACTACCCTGACCGGTAATTGTGGAATGTCCCTCTTTCCCATCGGTCCTTTTCTGGATACGATGGATCAGGGGTTTGTTATTAATATCGGTACTTTGGTTGGTCACTCCTGGAAATTACGAGAATTGGTAGGATTAGATGATTACACTCAGGCTACCTCCAGCCAGATCTCCAGAATGGAAAATCTGGCCCGACAGGCTTTAAATGAAGGTGCTCTGGGAATTTCATTGGGAATTGAATATGCTCCGGCTACCACCTACAAAGAAGCCAGAGTTTTGTGTGAAATTGCTGCAGAATATGATGGATTTGTCGCCATTCATCCCAGAGGAGATGTAGAACGATTTGACTCCTCTCTGGAAGAGATCTTTGCTCTCAAAAAAGATACAGATGCCAGAGTTCACATATCACATCTAACTTATAATTACGGATTTGGAATGCTGGATCAAGCTATCCACTTGATTGAACAGAACATTAATGAAGGAAGGGAGATCACCTGTGATAGTGGAGCTTATCCATTTTTTGCTACTTATATTGGAACCCCAACCTTTGATCCCGGCTGGACAGAAGAACTGCACTGCTCATTATCTGACCTGATCATCTCCAGTGGACCGCACACAGCCAAAAAATGTACGCCCGAATTATATGCGGAAATTAGGAAAAGTGCACCTTTAACTGTAGGAACTGTTCTGGCTGCAGGTCTGGAATCGGAGATGTTAACAGCATTAACTCTACCTTATGTCGTCTTTTCTACCGATGGTGCAGTAGCTAAAGAACCCGAAACCGGTCATCCTCAGGATTCGGGAACATATCCCAGAATACTGGGTTCTTATGTACGAGACAAAGGTCTGCTGACTCTCATGGAAGCATTGGGTAAATCCTCTAATCAGGTCGCCAAAATTCTTAACCTGACTACCAAAGGATGGATTGGATTAGAAGCGGATGCCGACCTGGTTATCTTTGATGCCGATACTATAATTGATCGTTCTGATTACCTAACGATTGGCAAACCTGATTTACCTCCACAGGGAGTTCGGGCTGTGATAGTCAATGGACAGATTGTTGCCCGGAATGGGCAGTTGACTGGAGTCAAACCTGGGCGAAGCATACGAAGGTCAAAAATAAGCATATAATGGGGGATGCCAATATAGCGATACTGAACATCCCACAATAATGTTAGCACTAGATAATTTGATATCCAACAAGAAAAAAACAAAATTAAGGGATGCAGATTGATGATACGTGATTCTATAGTTCCACTTTCTAAAGACAAAATCCACCGTCAATTCTATTGAAATATTCTTATAGTAATCTGGAAAACACTAAAATATGCTGCACTATATTCAATCTGCTTCTGACTTACCACGATTATTTATACAAAGGTTTGATATTACCCTGTGATGAATGCCTTCAGACAAAACAAAAACGGCCGCTTTGATCAGCCGTTAAAGTAGAAGAGATCGGTTTTATTCAACACTTAACCCAGGATATCAATCCGTTTTGCCGAGACTTCATACGCGCGGTGCCTACTCTTATAACCATCAATACCAATAATTCGTAATAGCTCAGATTCAGCCTTAGAATCATGGACGCTTGCTGAATGCAAAAATTCTTTTAACTGATAACTCTGTTCCGGGGTTGGAAGATGTTCTTTATAATATATCCTTGACTGTAACCTTCCATTCAATAAGACCTCATGGTTCTTTTTCAATGACTTATGCATTATCTCAGCCATCTCGTTCCATAAGATAACATTCACATAATCCTGTTTCAAATCTTCACGCTTATGTTCGCTATGAGGACGCTTAATGTATAAGATAAAGTTTAATAAAGGCCGACCTTCTTCTGTATACCGAAGTTCAGGATCATTACACACTCGCCCCAAAAGAAAACATTTATTTTCATAAATCCTATCTCCCTGAGTTAAGTATCTGGAACCACCCTTCATTCCGCAGATATAAACCTCTTTAAATGCTATCTGATACTGATTCCTCCTGATATTTAACAGATCCATACTCTGTAAAAACTCATCTTTCCGATGAAAAAGTTTGATACTGCGCAAATATTCGTCTAATTCCCGATTTTGTTCTGCGGTCAAGTCCACTGCTACCTGTAAATCTCTTGACTGAATCTCACCATTAAAAATGATAAAATCACCTTTATGTATCCGATCATAACAGAATTGAGCTGAACGTCCAAAGGTTATGATAGGGAATATATCTACTACATAGTCTAGCATCTGCTCAACATCATTAGGATTATCCAACCTGGTATTTAGTAAATGCGAATACTTATCTAACTCATTGATCAATTCCCGAGTTAAATCCTCTCCACGATAATTTAAATTTACTGAAACCCTGCGTTTTTTAAGATAACCTATCCGCAAGATTCTGAGAGTTGATTTAAAAATGGGAAATTCTTCATCTTTCATTTCTAAAGTTGGGTAATCTAAAACTTCCCCCGCAATCCATAGCTCATTAAAGTGCATCTGAGATTCCTCCTTATTATCAAATTACCTTTTAATACGTCAATGTTGTACCATTTTGCTCAGTAACCTAGAGCAATCTTCTACCACAATATATATGTACTCAGATACATATTTATGCTATTGGTTAAAGAAAAATCAATTCAATTTATTTTTTTAATTAAATAAAGAAAAACCGCCGTGATCTTCGCCTTTTTCGACAGCGGTTAATCCTTACCCATCATTTATTTTTAAAGATATAACTTCTTTAGCAGCAAATCCTCTTACTTCTCGATCTTTTAACTCTGGTACGTAGATTTCCATATTAACTTTTTCTCTCAAATATATAGATTGTAGCTTCCTTTCCTGCTATCTCCAAATTCATAGTGCGCGCCAGTGTAAATCCCATTTTCGGTGTTGCTTCCAATGATGCCCGATTAAAATCTCCTACCCAGGCCTCCACCTTTATCCCGGCGGGCAGATTTTGAAAGACCTGTTCCACTAATCTCTTACCAACACCTTTATGACGATACTCAACAGCTACCAACAGTGAAGCAAAATAAACCATTTCTCCATCAACAATTTCACTATAGACACCCACATACCCTACTAACTGTCCCTTTTCATTCTCTGCAATCTGAACATTAACAACTTCGGAACCAAATAATCGATCTCTGGCTGTCTCTGTGTCAACCATCTGCCCAATAGGGATATGGCTGGCCCAAAAAGTTTCATCAGCAAAACTCTTACTCAATTCCATTAATTGAGGTATATTTTTTGGTTCTGGATAACAAATCTTCATTTTTTCTCTCCTTTCAAATTCCAATCTTTACTCTCCTATCTTCTCTAGATTTTTAAATACTCCTGCAAATATAATATTTATCACAGATTTCCAATACATTGAGTGAAATTAGTACATATGTAGTTTCAATTTTTCTAATGAAAATACTATATTAAAAAAGTTTATAAATTAAGCCATAATTCCGACCATATTTACAAACTTTTTTAATAGTTTTATTCATTTTAATCTCAATTTATTTCCCTGAAATTTTCTGAAATACTCACCTTAGTCATGTCAAAACAACTGCAGTAAAAATACCAACCCCGGTATAGTTACAAGTGATAATAGATTACTGAGAAATACTATCCTGGCTGCCAAATCAGTCTCGCCATCGTATCTACTGGCAAACATAGCTGTATTGGCAGCAGCAGGCATCCCGGCAAGAATTACCGATACAGCCAATAATGTGCCAGATAATCCAAACGCCATACATATCACGAGAACTAAAATCGGAATTATTAGCAATCGCAAAATATTTGTCAGATAGATTAATCCATTATTCCAGATCTCTTTGATAGCTGATCTCCCCATCAATGCTCCAATAACTAACAAAGATAGAGGGGTTGTTATATCTCCAATCATCTCCAGGGTATAAGCTATCGGATAAGGAAGTTTGATCGAAAATAAGAAAAAGATAAACCCAATTAAAACTGCTATCATCCCAGGTGTCAATAACCGTTTCCACTCAAACTTAAAACCTTTTTCTTCTCTTCGACGAAAAATCCATACACCTAATGTCCAGACTACTAATCCATATGTAAAGTTAAAGATTGAAGCATAAAAAAGTCCCTGTTTTCCAAAAATAGCATCAATCACTGGATATCCCATAAAACCGATATTCGGAAAAATCAACATGAACTGAAAGATGTCTTTATACTTGTCGGAGATTTTCAATCTACTGGTTACAATTATAGCTATTATCCAGGAAAATAGATATAATCCCAGAGATATCATCAATAATTGTCCTATTTCCCACAACATTTCCCGGGAAAAGTCGAAACTCATTGAAGTAATAATTAAAGCCGGTAATGTCACATCCATTACCAACCTGGTGATACCAGTGATTAATTCATCGTCAACCACCTTCAAGCGATAAAGGATAAAACCAACTAATGTGATTAGAAATAATACAAGAATTTGATAGAATATTGGCAATAAATTCATATATCTTACTCCTTTCAAAATGATCCAGTCTTACCTATAGGGTTGCAATTTTTTCGACAATATAGTACAATCTGAGAGAACACCGTTTGAGAAAGGATGACCAGATATGCGAATGCGGAACAAACCAGGAGCCGAAGATGAGTTGAAGAAAAATCCCCATGTAATCTTCGGACCAGAAGATCATAACAACCCCTCTGGACACTGGCATCACATCTTTAACAACTCCAATCCCATTCATCTGGAGATTGGAACAGGTAAAGGTAAGTTTATCATGGACATGGCAGAACTCTATCCAGAGATTAACTTTATTGCTATCGAAAAGATTGAAGAAGTCCTGCTCTTCCCCGCCCGATTTGCAGTTAAAAATCAACAGGAAAATCTTATGCTTATCTACGGTAACGCTCAATTTATTGATGAATATTTTTCTTTCTCTGAAGTAGAACGAATTTACATCAATTTCCCTGACCCGTGGTTGAAAAAGAAACATTACAAACGTCGTCTGACCCACCATAGATTTTTGGAACGGTACAAAAAGTTCTTACAGATCAAGGGTGAGATTCATTTTAAAACTGATAACCTGGAGCTTTTTAATTTCTCATTAGAAGAACTCCCGCAGCACGGATTTGAAATCAAAAACTTCACTTATGACCTCCACAATAGCAAATTCTTCAAAAATAATGTTATCACAGGTTATGAACAGCGCTGGATCGATCAGGGAAAACAAATTTGTCGCCTTGTTGGTGTCTGGACAGGTAAATAACATCACCGGGAGGACGAAACGGAAAGAAAAGAAGAGCTTTTTCACGGCTTTTTACACTCCTCTTCTGCAGAAGGATTTTCTGCACTAATCTCCCGGGATACAAGATAGTCTTCTTTTCCTGCACTGGACACTAAGTAAAAGGAGACCTCCAGCAGGTCTCCCCAATAGTCAAATATATTTATTTTGCCAATGCTACAATAGCTTTGGCATAGATTTTCGCATTGAGAATAAGATCATCTATTGCGATATACTCATCTTTTTGATGAGCCAGCTCTGGTTGTCCAGGAAACAGTGGACCAAAAGCCACAGCTTTTTTAATGGACCTGGCATAGGTTCCACCACCAATTGTAATCGGTTCACTATCATCGCCAGTTAATTCCCGATAAACTGTCATCAGTTTAACAATCAATTCGTCATCAGCCGGAATAAATAATGGAGCCAGATGATTTCCCGGTACCACCCTGACTTCGCTTTCCTTTAGTTTTTCCGCCATTTCCTGATATACCTCTTCCTGAGAACTGGTTACTGGATAACGAACATTAACGATTACTTTTCCACTATCTGAATTCAAATCAACCAAACCTACATTAAATATCAATTTTCCAGAAACTTTATCTTCCAATCCACAACCAATAGACTCACCATAATACTCCATCCCAATTTTTTCTGCATAAAAGCGAACAAAGTCGGACGAATCACTGGAATCCAGGTTCAGTTCAGCCAGAAAGGTCATCAACTGGGAGATAGCGTTAACCCCGGTCTCCGGCATACTTCCGTGGGCAGAGATACCATAAGATCTGATCAGTAACTGATTACCCGCTTCTTCCCATTCTAATTTGGTATGATGTTTAGCTGCAAACTGCTTGATAGTGTCCTGTACCTTGCTATAATCATCACCCACAAGAATAGCTTCACAATAATCTGGTACCATATTCGGTGCATTACCACCTTTAATGGATTTGAGCTGTAATCCCGAACCAGTACATCCAGATTTACGACTAAAGTCCTGTTCTAAAGTAAAGACCATAATTCCTTTCTCACCATGGATTGCAGGGAAAGAAGCATCCGGAGAGAAACCAATATCAGGTAACCCTGCACGCTCTAAATAATAATCCAGACCCGGACCACCAATCTCTTCATCAGTTCCAAAGATTAATCTTACCCGTTTTCCCAACTGAATACCAACATCTTTAATCGCTTTCAGCGCATAAAGAGCTGCAATGGCTGGCCCTTTATCATCTATAGTACCCCGCCCAAAAATTTTATTATCATGAATTTCGGCTCCATAAGGGGGATATGTCCAGTTACTTCCCTCTGGTACTACATCCAAATGTACCAGTACACCCACAATCTCATCTCCCTGCCCCATCTCAATATGACCAGCCCAGCCATCAGTATTGAGAGTCTCAAAACCTAACTCCTGACCTAACTTCAACACATACTCCAGACAATCATTAATTCCTTCTCCATAAGGTTTACCAGGAAGCTCATCAGCTTTAACGCTCTTAATTCTAACTAACTCCTGAGTTGACCTAATAATCTGATCACGCATACCTTCAACCCGTGTAAGTAGAGCCACAATAATACCTCCTCTTTATTCCAATTAATCTCCAGAGACATTTTTAATCCCTCTTTTTTAAAAATATTCGCTCCTAATCCGTTATATCCTGCTAACAACTTCCACTTTCTGAAGTTAGCCAATCTTTGCTTAAGTCCAGATTAAAACCAATCTTTTTTTCGAAAAAATACTACCATTCCTAAAAAAATAATCACCATAACGCTAACAATCTTCCAAAATCCCCCCAACCCTTCGTTAATCAAAGGCATGTTATGGAAATTCATCCCAAAAATACCCGTAACAAATGACAGTGGTAACATCAGGGTAGCAATGATACTCATTGTCTTCATCACTTCATTCATCCTATTAGTCACCTGGGACAGATAAGAATTCATTGCATCAGGGAACAGCTCTTCATAGATCGCCAGATGATCTAAAACCTCCTGAGTATGATCCAAAATGTCTCTAAGCTGATATGTAAGATTCCCACTGAATAAAGAATGATCGATCTGAATTAACTTAGTAATAATCTGCTGTTGAGGATATAAGAATCGCTTTAAACGTAACACCCACTTCTTTAACTCGAAGGTCTCTTCTAAAATGGATGGAGAAAACTTTTTAAAAATATGATGCTGCAAAGTGTCCAATCGTTCATTTATATGATTGATTACTGGCATAATATTATCTGTCAAAATATCCATGATTTTAAACAATAATTTCTCTGTCGTCACCATGATTTGTGGATTAGCATTAACACTATGTAAAACCTCTTCAATGGTCTTAGAATTTTTATGATGTACAGTAATTAATATTTTTCTGGTGAAAAAAATTTTAATTCCCAGGGTGTCTAACGCATGTGAACCAGAATAATAATTAATCCCCCGAAAAGCAAAAAAGAAAAAATCCCCATAATCCTCCATCTTTGGTTTAGCTCCTTCTTCCCGACAATCCTCAACTGCCAATGCATGTAATCCCAGACCCTGAACCAGGAATTGATAATCTTCATCCACGGGAGTCTCAATATCTAACCAGATAATAGAGCAGTCATCAGTTAGATATTTTTTCACAGTCTCTTCAGTTAGAGAAACATCCAATTCACCATCAGCAAATCTAACAATTCTCTTCATCCATCATCATTCCCTTTCTCATCTGCCACTAATTCAAATAGTTCTGCCACATTTCGTGCAAAATCTGGCATCTTCATCATTTAATTCCCGACAGAAAGGGCAGCGAACTTTCACCACTATCTTCTCCCGGTAATTGTCACTACTGCCAGGTTTAGTGGTAAGACCCCGAACCACATCCTCCTTATCCAAAGTATCATCTACCTCATCCCGCGAGCGATTCCATGATTCCAAATCTTCTTCAGTTTGTTCTGGAGCCAAAATCCTCAAATTTGCCCGCCCAATATTCATCAAAATAGCTCCAACGGAGATTATAATAAATCCACCAAAACCTCTGCCAGCAAAACTATACATACTATCTCCAAAACTGAGAAAATTAGAACCCAAATCACGTCCAGAAGGAATATCATCAAACATAACAAAAAAAGTGGAGAAAAAGATTAGTATTCCGAGGATAGTAAGAAATAAACCGATATAATATAAGACCTTACGCTCTTCAGACCTCTTCTTGCTCACAGCTAATGCCCCCTTCAAGAGTTATCAGTCAATATTTTTTACAGTTAATCTTGATCTTTCGACCATACTGGCAGATCTTCACCTTTCATCACTTCTCACCGGGCATTCATTGAACAACAGATACTCTTTCGATATCCCAGGGTTCGCTTCACTCCACCTCAAAACTCTTTTATTATAGTTCTTTCTTATTTTTAATATTTTTAATCATTCTTTGACTCATTAATTGTGTATAACCACCAACCACTTTTTTTACTTCTACTCATCTGTCGGTCACAGTAAATAACTGCTTCCATATCTTGGTCAGTTCTAACCCGAAAGCAGTGAGCTCTGACATACCTTTCACCAGCAGCTCTACCTCCTTCTGGAGAAGTCCTTTTCCACTGTTCCAGAACTTCGATAACCTCATACCAATTATCTCGCCAACAAAAACGTCGAGGACAGTCAGGAGAACCACTTACCAATGTTGAGGCTCTCATCGTCTCCACATCAACGGTAATTAATTCACTAATAAATCTCTCCATACTGTCCCCTCCATATTTTTCAGGTTTTGTTATATCCCGAATTATCATCTATAGTATTTTTGCAGATAGTCCTCCAGCAATCTCAGAGCCTGCGGCATATTCTTCCTACCAAAACCGATCCGAAAATTCTTATCTCCTGCGCCATAATAGTTCCCAGGTGCAAGCAAAACACCCTGTTCTTCCACCAGTCTAATGCAAAAATCTTCAATAAATTCATCCACTAATAAACGTGGAAAGGCAATAGAACCTGCCCGGGGTCGGTGCCAACTGAGAAGATCAGCATATTGAACAAAGAAATCATCTAACAAGCGTAGGTTGTTTCCAATTATCTCTAGATTGCGTTCCAGAAGACGCTCTTTATTTTTTAGAGCCACGATAGCCAAATACTCACTTGGTGCACTGTTACAGATCGACGTATAATCTTTATATGAAGCAAACCGTTCAAAAATGTCTTGATCTTTCGTACAAATCCATCCGATTCGTAAACCTGCTAACCCAAAAGCTTTGGACATAACTCCCAAAGAAATCCCTTTCTCATATAGATCACAGATAGCTGGTAAGCGATATGCTTCCTTATATTCTAAATAACGGTAGACTTCATCGGACAAGATATATAAATCATGTGCTTTAGCCAACTCCACAACCTGGGCCAAATGTTCTTTACTCATTAGATAACCTGTAGGATTGTGTGGATTATTTAAAACGATAGCTCTGGTATTGGGTTGAATAGCCATCTTTAATTCTTCCAGGTCAGCATCCCAACCATCTTCTTCCTTCAATATCCAGGGTGTTAGTTCACAGTCGATCGAACGGGCTATCTCAAACAGGGATTGGTATGCTGGTGACATATAAATCAGATGATCTCCCGGTTTTAAAGCAATATTCATAAAAATAAAGATAGCTTCTTCGGCTCCAGCTGTCACAATCACATTGTCATAAGTAATCGTCTTATACAGATTAGCAATCTCTACCCTTAAGTCAGGATGACCCAATGTCTCAGTATAGCCGAGCCATAATTCTCCCAAATCTGCTGCATCATCCTCCAATTCCAAAATCTGCTTTACCGTAAAAGACTCACAATCAGAACTGCACAATAAGTATGGAGCTTTAAACTCATATTTAGCAAAGAAACGTTCCAGTTGAAAATCTTGAATTATCATCTCGGGACACCTCTCACAAATTTGTAACGGGAACTCCTCCGTCTAGTAGATTTGACAATCACAATAAAGAAAATCCATCCCCATAAAAGGCTATTTAAAACGAAGGGTAAATCTTTAAACCAGGGAAAAGTTATCGAAAATTTTTGGAAGATCCAGACAAAGGGAAATGCCAGTATCCGATACAATCCAGCTGAAATAACAGAAAATAAGCCGCCAACTGACCAGAGAGAATCTTCGTAAAAGACCAACTTACTGACAAATGACAGGAGCATCATCGTTGACTGGAATAAAAAATGAGTCACTACAATGATTAGGTACAAGATTAATCGCCTGATATATTTCATCATCTGCCACTCCTTTAAGTTAATTTATTATTTTGATTATTCTTATACTTCGCCATTCCTTAAATAAATCCTCTATAATTGTAAAGTTCACAACTAGAGTGCATTTTTCAGATATTTAAAATCATTCTCCCGCTCTTCCTGATTAGTCTCAGTGTACAATCCAAGTAAGTCTGCCAGAGCAAAAGCAAATTCCAGATAGGCATTTCCTTTAGCAGTTATAATATTGCCATCAATTACCACAGGCTCATCTAACCAGTTTTCCCATTCAAAGAGTTCTCCACCTTCTTCTTCATCTAAAGAGGTAGTATATTGCCTATCCTGCAAAATACCTGCTTTAGCAAGGTGAATGGGTGCTGCACAAATAGCTCCCAATACTTTCCCCTGTTGATGAGCAAGTTTCAACAATTCCGTTACCCGGCAGTTGGCTAAAAGATCATGCCATATACCACCAGGGATTATTACCGCTTCATAATCTTCAATATTGACCTCATCCAGGGTCAGATGAGCATTAATCAACAGACCACTGCTCTCCGTAAAGGGACCAATCTCTGGTGCAGCAGTAATGATCTCATATCTAGATTTTAATAGAGTAGTCGCCAGAATAATCTCATACCCAACAAATTTATCATACAGTAACACCAAAATCTTTTTCATCCATTCTCCTCCTTTTTAAATCAGTTCTTGTTCTCCAGACTTCGCCAGAGATACCATGAAGCGATGGTTTCATAAGGATGCCACAATCTGGCGACTTCCCCCATCTCCTCCAGAGTAGGTATCTCTTCAAAATTATATAAATTTTGAATCGCCTTCTTTACTCCCAGATCTCCTACAGGTAAAATATCTGTTCTGTTTAAACAAAAGATTAGAAACATCGTCACAGTCCAGGGTCCAATTCCTTTAACTTTGACCAACTGCTTCTCTATCTCTCGATTAGACAGTTGATCTATCGTCTCCAGAGTCACTTCACCACTTAAGACCTTTGCTGTCAAATCTTTAAGATAGCGAACCTTCTGCTTAGACAATCCTACAGATCTTAGCTCCTCCTCATTCAATTCCATTACCCTTTCCGGATCAACCTGCCCCTGCGGAAAAAGACTAATAAACCGATTATTGATGGCATCGGCTACTTTAATCGAGATCTGTTGACTGATAATTGATTCACAAAGATTTTGATAGTAATTAACTGGTGATGCGAGAGTACATGGCCCGTACTCTTTGATCACCTGAGCTAAAATAGGATCATTCTCAGACAAGTATTTTTCTGCTTCATGCCACTTTTCTACCGTCATCTACAATCACCCCTGGATTAAGTATTTATCTTTATAAACTTTTTCCAATCACATTCTTTATTCTTCATAACATTGAAAGTGTCCTGCTTTTGTATACTAGACTAATCTTTAGACAAAACGAAAACACTCCCGTAATCTGATAGAAGTGTTTTTGAATGGACTTAACCATTTTGTTATATTCGAGCCTTCCAATCAACTCTGGATTTAGTTTCCGGCATCTGCACATAAACAACCCCCAGAATAATTAACAGGACTCCAAACCATTGTTGATAACTCAACCTCTCAGCAAAAATAACCATCCCTAAAATTAGAGCAGTAACTGGTTCAACAGTACTGATAATAGCTGCCAATGATGGACCGATCTTTTGAACTCCTGAATAGAATGCCATAATCGCAAACACCGTAGAGATGATCGCCATGACAATGATCGCCTCCCAGGCAATAGCACCCAATTCAAAGATTAAACTGCCCTGAATTAGACCCAGAGCGGTAAAAAATATAGCTGAAAAAAGAATGATAAATGCGGTCAGAACCTTGGGCTCCTGGTTAAAAGTATACGGACTACCCAAATAAACTATATATAACGCATAGAACAAGGCCGAGATCAGAGCCAGCAGGACACCAACGGGATGAAAAGCCAATTTCCCACCCCAGGTCATCGATATTGCCCCCACAGAAACTAATCCCAGAGCAACAATTTTAGCTCTGGTAATTGGTGATTTTAACAATACTGCGGATAGATAGGTGACCACGACCGGATAGACAAACATAATCATTGCTGCCATTGATGATGGAATATAGTACAGTGACGTAAAATAAGTTACTGCCATAACTCCATATCCAAAAATAGCCATTATTACAAAAATCCCTAATTGTTTAAGAGTTACTCTGATCTTGGTCTTGGTCCACCATAAATAAGGCCAAATAATCAATGATGCAATACAAAAACGAAACGCCAGAATCGTCACAACATTGGCTCCACCACTATAACTAAGCATAGTTAATAAAGGTAATGTTCCAAAACATGCCGAAGATAATATTACCTGTAAACCACCAATTTTATTAATTTTCATCTAACGTCCACCTGTTCTATAATTATTTTTAGGTCCAGACAAATTCCATAACAATAAAATCTGTAGAATTTAATAGAGTAGTACTATATTTTGCAGCCTCAACAAAATCTGCTTGCCGAAACGGTAAAGTAGTCTGCCAGGCTAAACCTGAATCACTACAGTTCCCTTCCTCCCAACAGGCTACTTCGACTCCGTTGAAACCCCACTCTTGTGCGATCTCAACAAATTCCCGGGCCAGTGCCTCTCCAATACCCCCCGCTCGATACCCAGGGTTAACCCAAAGATGCCCACCTACCAATCTATTTGTATCCTGCAAATCTTTTCGACAGGGCCAGGATATCTCCAGAGCAGTCCCTTTATCCAGGAATGAAAACCAACCAACTATCTTACCGATCTCTACCTCTTCAGCTACTAACACCCCTCCCTGCTTATTCTGATACAGTTCGTACAAAAAATGATCCCCCAGCTTACTCACTGCCCTGTCTGAATCTGGATTATAGTCAATAAAGGTATTATTCCATCTGTTCTCAGCTAAATCCTCTGCATCTTCCAATAAACGCATTACTATCATAATCTCTCTCCCTCCTCTTATGCCTATCGTCAAAGAATCAAAAGAAATTCCCCACCAAACAGTCAATTATAGTCCTGCTCGAACTTTTTAGAAAATTCCCAATAAAAGATAATCATCTTTTGAATTTCTACATTTAAAGAACAATTCCCTGCTGAAAATTCCTGTTTATTCAGAAGAAATATACATAGCTGAATACAATAGATCACCTACTGATACATCCCAGGAACAGACACCACGGAAAAAACGCGATAAAGAGCCAATTTCTCTTTATCGCGTTTTATAATAGATTCATCTTTAAAATTTAGCATTACCCGGAGTTCTTGGGAATGGAATGACGTCACGGATATTGGAAATACCGGACATATACATTAACATCCGTTCAAAACCCATCCCAAATCCGCTATGGGGAACACTACCCCAACGACGAATATCCAGGTACCACTCTATCTCTTCTGTAGTCATATTTAGTTCTTTCATTCGTTCAATCAATACATCAAGACGCTCCTCACGCTGTGAGCCACCAACAATCTCACCAACCTGTGGAACCAGAACGTCAACAGCACGAACCGTCTTACCATCTTCATTCATTCGCATATAGAAAGCTTTAATATCTTTTGGATAGTCTATTACCATCATTGGTCGTTTAAAATGATCCTCTGTCAGATAGCGTTCATGTTCTGATTGTAGGTCAATACCCCATTCTACCGAGAAATCAAACTTCCGATCAGCTTTTTCTAAAATCTTTATCGCTTCAGTGTAAGACACAATACCAAACTCAGATTTAACAATGTTTTCCATGGTTTGAATCCGTGTATGGCTCTGATCTACCCATTTGTTAAAGAACTCCATCTCTTCCTGGCAGTTATCTAATGCATACTGACACAGATATTTTAAAAATGCTTCAATAACTTTCATATTCTCTTCCAGATCACAGAAAGCCATCTCTGGTTCGATCATCCAGAATTCCGCTACATGGCGAGATGTGTTGGAATTCTCTGCCCGAAAAGTCGGACTAAAAGTGTACACATCCCCGATAGCAGTAGCCAATAATTCAGCTTCCAACTGTCCAGACACGGTCAGGGATGTCTCTTGACCAAAGAAATCCTGACTAAAATCCACATGTCCATCAATCATCGGAACTTTGTCCAGATCAAAGGTGGTAATCCTAAACATCTCGCCTGCGCCTTCACAATCACTGGCTGTGATAATTGGGGTATGAATATAATAGAATCCACGCTCCTGATAGAACTGATGAACTGCATAGGCTAGCTTACTTCTAAAACGATTAAGTACTCCATAAGTGTTAGTCCTGGGACGCAGATGGGCAATCTCCCGTAAAAATTCCATGCTATGACGCTTCTTCTGCAGTGGGTAGTCTGTTGGACAATCGCCTACCACTTCTAATTTTTTAACCACAACCTCCCAGGCCTGTTTACCACCTTGAGATGATACTAAGTCACCTACTACTTTGATGCTGGTTCCAGTGTTAATCTCATCTAACACGGGAAAGTTATCGGGTTCCATGACCAGTTGAAGATTGGAAAGAGTACTTCCATCATTTACCTCTATAAAAGCGATATTCTTGGAAACTCGCTTAGTACGCACCCAACCTAAGATAATAACATCTTCCTGCCCTACTGTACTCATCAGGGCATCTTTTACTTTTAGACGTTCAAAGTAATGCATCATAATCCTCCTTTTTCCCTGGTTTAATATAATCAAAATAGAAAATTTTCCTTCCTACTATTATACCACAAATTATCGGACACTCAAATAATTTTTACTCTACTTTGATAATTTCCTGAAATAAGTAAGGTTATACTAAAGTATAGGGTTATAGAGAATACTACCCAATAATCTACCAGATAAATTATGAAAAAGGAGTTGTTCAAAAGATGCCAGAGATTCCTGAAATCGAAACTGTCCGCCGACAACTGGAAGCGACTATTGTTAATAAACAGATTAAATTGGTTGAGATAACCAGAGAAAAGACATTTAATGTACCGATTGAGGAAGTACTACATCATCTGGAGAAGACAACTGTCACCAGAATACTTCGCCGAGGCAAAATAATTATCTTACAGTTCAATCAACCTATATCGTTACTTTTTCACTTCATGCTAGAGGGTTATCTGAAATATCTCAATCCTACTGAAGAATTTGAAAAGAATTATCAGTTAATGTTGGAGTTTACCACTGGTGAAAAATTATATTTCTGCAAGATGTATCTGGGCTACATTCATCTGGAGATGACCACCGATTTAGACCAAATAACCGAAATTCAGGAGCTAGGGCCAGACCCCCTGGATATAGACTTCACGGCAGCAAAATTCCAGCAAATGCTGACCAGAAGGCGGAAGATGATTAAACCTCTGCTAATGGATCAAGACTTTATTGCTGGAATTGGAAATACATATTCTAATGAAGGACTTTTTCTCGCCGGCATTCTACCAGATAGGAAGGCCAGTGAACTGCAGACCGGAGAGATCCAAAAGTTATATTCTAAGTTACGCCAGATATTACGTGAGTCGATCAACCTGGGTGGAGTAAGAGACACAGCATACTCCAGCAGTGACCAATTAACTGGCGGATTTACTCCTGAATTAAAAGTTAGTTATCGAGAAGGCGAACCGTGTTATGTCTGTGGCACACCGATTTCTTATGCAAAAATCGGTGGTAGAAATGCTTTTTATTGCACAGTATGTCAACATTAATTAACTTTAATATCCAAAGTCTGTACAGAGTTCAGTTAACTCAATCTCCAAATCTTCATCATTATTCTTCTTTATGATCGATTTGTCCAATCATAAACAGAATGGCCATTGCTAAAAAAGTCATAATTAGAACCAATTGATTGGCTACTCCATACTCTCCAGAGAGCACCGCCTGATAAATAGCCAATGACATGGTCTGGGTTCTTCCCGGAATATTACCGATCAGCATTAAGGTTGTCCCAAACTCTCCCAATGATCTGGCGAAAGTCAGGCCAATCCCTGCAATCACACTTTTCTTTATCAATGGTAAGATAATTTTATAAAATATCTGAAAATCAGTAGCACCATCCACTTTTGCTGCATGTTCAATCTCTCTCTCCAAAGTAGACAGAGCAGGTCTGACCGCATTAATAAATAAGGGCAGTGAGACCACAACAGCAGCTACCACTCCACCAGTCCAATGAAATACCAATCTGATACCCAGAGATTTCTCTAACCAGAAACCGACAATTCCTCTCCGACCAAAGATAAGCAGCAGATAATAACCCAGAACAGTTGGAGGAAATATTAATGGCAAACTTATTAAAACCTGGGCCAGCCTCTTCCCGGGGAATCTCACCCTGGCCAGAAGCCAACTTATCCCCATTCCGGCCAAAAAAACAATGCATGTAGAGATTATTGCTATTTTTAAAGATAGATAAATGGGGAATCCAACTGGACTCATGTAATTCACCTCTATGGCAGCGGATTTTCAAAGCCGTATTTATTCAGAATAGTTCCTCCCTCTTCCGATAATACCCAATCGATAAAACTTTCAGCCAATTTTTGCTGTGCACCTTCAACAAGTCCGATAGGATATTCAATCTGGGGATGAGAACTCTGAGGTAAGGTATATACAACTTCAACATTCTCAGAGATGAGAGCATCTGTCAAATAAACAAACCCCAGATCAACTTCTTCCTGTTCTACATACTGCAAAACCTGTCTCACATTACCGGCATAGATTAGATTAGTCAGCTGATCCCACAGACCAAGGTTTTTCAGAGCAGCAGCAGCATATTGTCCTGCGGGAACTGTCTCTGGATCAGCAATACAGATCTCCCGAATCTGTGTACTCAAAAGATCCCCGGGTTCCGAAATCTTTTGACCATCCTGGGGAGTGACTACTACCATCCGATTTAGAGCAAAAATTTGCACAGACTCCCGATCAATCAAATTCTTCTCTAACAGAGCATCCATCTGTTTAACCCCTGCCGAAGCAAAAATATCTGCCACAGCACCCTGTTCAATCTGAATCTGCAGAGCACCAGAAGATGCAAAATTAATATTAATCTTAGTATCTGGATTCTCTTCTTCAAATCTTCTGGCCAGATCTGTAAAAACATCACTCAGACTGGCTGCAGCAAACACGACCAATTCCTGTTTTTCAGCAGGTCGATTGAGATAAAATCTAACTCCGACCAGACCTCCTACCACAATAAGTATCAATAACCATACCCACCATTTCTTCATCAGCAAAACATCCTTTCATCTGAGTCATTTAGTTACTCCCATGTACGCAGATAATTCTCATCTAGCTTCTGCAATACACTTTCTTCCAGGTCGATATTACACAGATAAGCTAATTGAAGGAGATATAGGGTAACATCTGCCAGTTCTGAGCCCAGAGCTTCTTTATCAAGAGGTGTCTCTCCCCACTGAAAATGTTCCAGAACTTCGCTGGCTTCCAAAGCCAGAGAGATAGCTATATTACGTGGAGTTTGAGGTTTTTTCGAATCAATCTCATACCAGCCTTTAGCTGCAACAAACTCATTCATCTTAGTCATTAACTGTTCGATCTCCATTCATAGACCTCCTCTAATTATTCCACCAACTATCTCTTGCGTTTTTTAAATTTGTTGGCCATCTCTTCACGTTTAGCCTGTTTTTTGTTTTGAGGCTTTTTTTGTCTGGCAGGCGGGGCCAGACTCCGTTTTTCCGCAGTCAAAACATAATAGTCATCAATCTTGTGGACAGTAACTCCACCAAAAATAGAACTTAGTTTATTCTTATACCAATTAAGACGTTTCACCACCATGACCATTATACCTCCCAGTGCCAGCAGGGGAAAACCATCTTCAATAAAACTCCTGGGTACTGAGAAATCTTCATGGTAAGGTGGGTTACTTAAGATAATAGTAAATCCATCAGTCTTCACATTTTCCAGACCATTGCTGAGCAGAATTGGAATATCTCCAACCCCATTCTGCTCAGCATTAAGTTTAGATAATCTGATGGCTTCCGGACTTACATCAACCATGACTACCCGCTCACTGCCGATTAGCTTAGCTGCCAGGATACCAACAATCCCATAGCCGCATCCCAGATCAAGAACTTTATCTTCTGGAGTAAATTCTACTACTGATAACATAGCACTAGTTCCCGCATCTATCTGTTTAGGTGAAAAAACCTGATCTGTCGTGGTAAATAATAAATCCACGCCACGCAAGTTGACCCTTACCGTCATCCAATCTCCTCCCTGGCTAAGCTTTACATCTTAGCATCTATTTACTTCTACAGGTTATACCACTTATCCTCTCCCATTGACGGGATATTTAACATTAATAAACAAAATTTTGCAAAAAATATTTAATTGTTATTACCATCTGTACCCTTGTATCTGGTGCAGTTTCTACCCGATGGGCACATCACAACACCTGGTTTAGACAATCGTTAAAAGTATGCGGCGATACTTCATCAAAAAGCTTCCATGGTCAGACCTCAAATAACTTCCATATGAATTAATCACTAATTGCATCTTTTACCTCCTTCACAGACAATAACTAGTTGGTTCAGCACTTAACATTTACTTAATTAGCCTGATAGTTCCGAACCCTCTAGCTGTAGAATTACCCAATCCTATCAATTCAGGTAGTTTCAAATTAGAATGAAACTCTCCCCCAAATCCAATCATCTGTTGATTTTTAAATTTTACAGGAATTGATTTTAATATTGGCAGCACAAACACCTGTGAATCCAACCAACACCCTGTGGCTTTTGCATAACTTAAGATGTTTCCAACCAGAAGTCGCTGGAGAAATTCGTTCTTATCAAAATTAGGCTTGTCTTCTCCTTCAGAATATATATTATAATTTTGCTGATTTAGTGCCATCCATGGTGTCAGGAATCTATATGTATATTTCAAAGTCGATTCAAAGACCATCTCTATCTCATCAACAAATAAAGTTTTTTCAAATTCCGTAAATACTTCATCCCTTAATATCAACTTATCTATGTCCAAAAAATAGTGACATATTAAATTGGCTCCTTCATTCAAACCCACCACAGTAGGCTTACCATCTATAATTTTATACTGAATCAGGGGATAGCCATATCGATATTTTCCATCCCCTATATGATTATGAAAAAGTACTTCAGAGAAAGAATTGGCGAAAAAACCTCGTAAATAATGTCCAAAACTTATGTGAAAATTTTCTGCTGTATTGAAGCGTAAAATAGCCTGTTTTATCTTCATATTCAACCTCCTAAAAGGAAAGAGTAGTCTCTGTAATCTCCCTTGTCATTGGGATCATCTTACCAGGAGATCTAATAAAGTTTTCCCACCACTTGCTGGTGAATAATCTCCGATCAATTTCAAAGTACGAAGCATTTATATCACCCCTCTCTATAGATTAATATAATAAAATTTAAGTGGTATTTTTCTTTTTATATAATTATATTAGTTCCTCCTTAACTTTACAAGACAAGATATGGATGTTGATAATAAAAATTGTTTATTATGTTATTAATTATACCACTTTTCTGTAAATGATCTGAGGACTTTATTTTACCACGTACAAAATTTTTGCCCTTTGCCAATTATGATGATTCAAAATATTATTTTAGGGATATTACATAAGTTTTATGATGTTCGAAAGAGATATAATTTCTCTAATCGCAGTATGTGTGAATTTTTCTAATTACTAAGTCCGTGATTGGTAGTAAAAGGGAAAATTTTTGTTGACATATACGCATTTTATTAATATAATTTTTATATATAAGGTACAAAAAGGAGGAACACCAGTATGAGCAAATTATCTTATCAATGGATTAATACCGACAAATTGAAGAACATTATGGAAGCCAAAGGATGGTCGGAGTCAATATTGGCTGCCAAATTAGAAGTTGATAACTCTTATTTAAATCGTATTCTCAGAGAAAAACGAAATGGGGGAGTAAAACTTTTGTTAGGTTTACTAAAATTATGTGAGAAAGAAGGTTTAGACATTTTTGAGTTTATTGAGTATCAAACTGACAAAAAAGAATCACAACTGAAAGATAATAATTTAGAATAGAATGAATGGGTCTTTACTCACTGCTGAATATAGGCAGAACTAATTTATCATTGGGTTTGCATATTAAGTCTGGCATCCCAAAGCCCAAAATAAAAAGTGACCGTATTCTATATCCAATCCTTTGAGGAGGTGTTGGATAACGACTTAGAATTACGGTCACAATTTCGATTAACGGATGATAATTTAAATGAAAATCTCTGTACGCAATATATAAAATTAACCAACTATAATGTTAATTTCCAAAAAGAAAGTGACCATCTTTTCTGTTAATATGGGAAAAGTGGGGATAGAGATACAGAATTGGGTCACTTTCAAAGGGATGTTAATGCACTCATAAACATTATATAACTATATTGTATATACGTCAATAAATTATTGCATATTTTTTACTATTATAGTACAATAATAATAGGGAAAAATTATAGGAGGGGAAATCCATGAAAAACCAACCATTTTTTGAAAGCAAAATATTGGCGAAGAGAATTTGTGAATTTAAGGCCAAAAATAGCCTCACCTATCAACAGTTAGGGGATGCTCTTGGAGTAGACAAAAGTTATCTGAATCGAGTCGTCAAGATGGTTTCTCATATGTCTATGCCAGTATTAATTCGTCTGGCTAAATACATGGGAATACCTTTGTATGTTTTATTAATGCCATCTGAAGAAATGATTAGGACAGAGTTCGTTGAAACTCTGAAACTTCAAATGTCAGAAAAAAACATCTCTACAGATGAGTTGGGAGAAACGTCGGGAATTTCTCCAATCCGCCTGATAGAAATATTGCAGGGAGATTCGATAATTACCTATAAAGAGTACGAACTACTGGCAGAAGCACTACAAATTGAAGCACCCTCCTATCAAGCCGATAACCTTGAACTGTTGGAGACACTTATCTTTAACCTCCCCATGCAAGACAACAAAAAAGACAGTGTTATCCAATACATCAAAGAGAATCTAGAATAGAAAAGACTCCTACACAATGGAGTCTTTTTGCTGTCAAACAAATATATTTCCCTCCCTGAACACAATCTGAGTCAAAAATAGCTGGTTATATCACTATTTTCGGACTTTCATCTGGGACTACGTATGGATCAGCAAAAACAGAAATACCCCCCCAACAAATAAATACCACTAGCAATACTATACAGAATACCTTCTTCATCAGTTAACCCCCCTCATTCTTCTTATATTTGCTTACTATAGGATGTATTCTCCAATTTTTTTTCAAGTTTTCTCTCAGAGAATCTAAATTTCCATGGTTATATTCATCCATTAGCACATTGATCTTTACCAAACAGTCACAAGCCATGACAGTTGCTTCAGCGTTTTTAAAATATTCAAATGCAAGATATACAGTGTCTAAAGCTCTAAATAGTTGTTCCTCCATCAATTCCATCTCTGCTTTAAAGTAAAAAGTATATCCTAATGATATGTTCTGTTTATAACTAGATCCTAATACTTCAGCCTTATCCAGATAGTCCTTACCAATATCTGGAACAACATTATTATTGTTTTTTGCAATTTTTATGTACAATTCCGCTAAATTATTATACACATCAGCAAGGTTATTATTTAATCATCTATTGAGAAAGTAGGCACCTCACTGATTCCAATTCACTCATTTTGATAAAAAATATTCAAAATGAGTGATGTATATGACTTCTTATTCTAAAATCATGGAAAATATAGTCTCTCAAAAATTCTCATTGCCAGACAGCCCTTCTAATAATACAAAGGTTATCATTTAATGTTAAAAAATTTCATTAAAAACTGTATTCAATAAGATACTACTATCTCCAATCCTTATTTTGATGGATTATCAATAATGACTCACTTACACATATGCTATTCCGAAAGAGTTGGTGGAGTTTCAATCCTTATTTTAATGGATTATCAATAATGACCCGTCCTAAGTCATAAATGGCGATATATAGCGGTTTGTAATCATCAAGCTAGCCGAAAAATCTTTAAAAAATTGATTAAATTTCATGTCGAAAACACCTCTTTTGCCCGGTTTGCCGTAAGATTACCTTTGAATAAATTGGAGTAACTAAGAGTAAATGCAAGCTAATTTCCCCTAATCGGTATTGCCAAATATTTACTCCAATAAATTTTTTCACTTACTTGCAATCTCTGTTTTAACATTTCTCTAAAAAATGTTCATTAATTACAATACATTCACCACACTATATTATGACTCCTGCTTTGATCTTCATTTTCTCCATAGAAAATAGACACTGCATCTGCTCTCCCTCAAGTCACTAATCTTATTTTCGCAAAATCATCGACTGAAAATGAATCTCTCCCCGATGGGGAATTTGCTTAAAATATATCAGATCAAAAACCTGACTGACGGCTTCTTTCATCTTATCTTCCGGATAAAAAGCAAAAAAGCGCTTGGGTAAGTATGGATCATGTTCCCAGACTTCATTCACCTCTGGCCCGCCATACACTCCCATATAGAACAGTCCACCAGGTTTCATCACCCGTTTAATCCCCTTCAGCACTTTCGGTAGGCTGGCTTTTGGTACATGTAACAGACAGTTCAATGCCCATACTGCATCAAAACTTTCAGCGGGGAACTCGAGGTTATAAAAATCCATCACATAAGCCCGCAGCCCCTTCTCTTTACATAGACGAACCATCTCAGGTGTCAGGTCTGTGGTTACAACTTTGAAACCCTGATCTTTAAAGAATTTACTATCATAACCAGTGCCAGCACCAATATCTAACAGACTCTCCTTTCTGTCGTCCACTAATAGTTGATAAAAATTCTCTCGTTCATCTAACTTCCATTGATCGACCTCATCAGTCTCCCGTTCTCTGGCCATCCGATCATAACTTTCGATAAGACTTAATTTAATTTTATCTTCCATCTTCTTCACCCCTAATCCCCTATTTCAGAATTCGATTAGTCAGAATCATCTCAGACGCCTGGAGCAGACTTTCGAGATTGTTAATCTCACTACCGCCACCCTGAGCTGACTTAGGATTACCACCTCCACTACCATTAATCAGACCAATAACCTCTTGCAAAAGATCGTTCATATTCACCTGCAGATCATCAGATCGACTAAAACTAACCTGCACTTTCTCGCCTTTGGCAGCAAAGAGAACAATAACCTGCTGATGACGGATAATCTTATTGGCCAGTCGCTTCATCTCACCCATATCGCGATCAGTAAAGACTTCCCTAACCAGACGAACACCATTAATCACTCTGGCATTGTCATAATATTCTTCAGCCTCGTAAGCTTGAACCTTCTCATGTAAGAAGCCAACTTCTTTGCGTAAATCTTTAGCCTCAGCATAAACCCGATTGAATCCATCCAGAGATTCATTATCTTTACAGGACAGACGATTTGCAATCTGATTAATCTGCTCATTTTTCCATTGATAATCCTCTAAGGCCCGCAAACCACAGATAAATTCTACCCGAATATTATCCTTTTTCTTCTCCCATCTGCGAATCTTCACCACTCCAATCTCCCCAGTGCTGGACGGATGGGTTCCCCCGCATGGAGAGTAATCTATTCCTGTAATCTCCACAATTCTAATATCTGTATCCACCACTGGAGGTTTTCGCAGCGGAAGTTCTTTCAGCCGATCAGGTTCAATGATATATGCTTTAATTGGCAAATTACGATAAATAAGCTCATTAACAGCAAACTCTATCTTCTTCACCATCTCAGAAGTCAACTCATCCAGAGTCAGATCAATAGTCACATACTCATCTCCCAGATGAAAACCCACAGTTTCTGCATCATATATCTTTTCAAAACAGGCAGATAACAGATGCTGACCAGCGTGCTGCTGCATATGGTCAAATCTCCGTACCCAGTCGATCTCACATTCTACCTCCTTAGAGCCGATTGAACCCTCAACCACATGTAAGATCTCCTCACCATCCAGAACATCCAGCACCTTAACCCCTGCTATCTCTCCCAGATCATTAGGTTGTCCACCTGAAGTTGGGTAAAAATAAGTTCCATTCAATACCACCACATGTCTACCATCTTCTAAAGTCTCTTCCCGCACTATCTGTGCTGAAAACTTTTGCACATATGAATCAGTAAAGTAACTTCTCATCTCGCTACACTCCTATCTCGTATTATAGTAAAAATTCGTCATCTATCTAGATATACCCTTTTTAAGCTCCCGATTTTATCCCCATTCCCCGTGGGTGATTATCACCATTACTTCCAGGTAAATACCCGTCTATTATCCCCATTACCCAAAATAGATATAAAAGAAGGGAGTCAATCGACTCCCAATATGTGCTAAGTTATGAATAAATCCATCCTGTTCAGGCTGCCTGCAAATAAAGTATATTGATGCCACCTTTGATGGCAAGAAACAATCAGAATTGATCATCATCGGCCAATTCGGCTTCTAATTCCAACTCTTCATCATAGACGTCCAGCCAATCTCGTTTGCTACGTCGGTAAGCACTGCGGTTTTTAGGACTACGGTCCATCTTTTCTTCAATCAAAGCCCTGGTTTTCGCCTGCTTGCGACGTTTCTTCTCATCAAGAGCTTTCTCTTCCCGCTTGCTTTCCCGATTATCCACGATGTTATGAATCAACTTCTATCCCTCCTTTCAAAGGCAGCATACCCTGCTATACAGGGATGAGTATGAACTACCACCAGTTAAATGTGCAGCCTGAATTAAAAATGAATGAGACGGGCATCTCTAATACCCACTTATATTATAACAGAATCACATAAGTTTTTGAACAAGTTTTAAGAGAAGTTTTCCAACAAAATTCACCCAAATAAAGGTCACATACCTAAATTATATGAAGAATTCAGAGGATTGTCAATACTCTTGTATCCCTTTGCTATATACTATGCAAAAAGCTTCCCCCGTTGACCTCTATTTTGGCAAATTACGAAGTCAATTCCTGGGAAAAATCATATCACAGATGACCTCCTATTTTTTGGTATGCTCTTAAGTTTCGTTAGATGTTTAACTCCTCCTGCATATGACTATAATTGATCCACGAATCACAAGATATTGGACCAACAAAAAACGGCTATATCTCCTAGCCGTCTGAGTTGAATATCTATTTTCGATTATCGCATCACCTAATGTATGGTCATCTAACTAACAATCAATCTGGTCAAATACCTGATGTGCTTCCTGCAGCAGTTCTTCATCGTCATTTTTTAATCCCACAATTAGCAGATCAAACCCATCCTGAAATTGAAGTATCACTGGAGTCAGATGAGTTCCCTGGGGATACAAAAACTCAATCGTATCCCTGACCATTCTAAACTGAAGTCTAAGTTCAATCATCTCTTCAACCAGATTCTCTTCTGATGAAGTCGTTCCCCGACCAGAACCATTAAGGTATCCATGCAAATAGTCATCAACAAGTCTTCCAATCTGTTCTAACTGATCTTCCGCCAGATTTAACGGATCCTGTGCAAAAGCTACTTTACCAACCAGATTTTCATCTGATATGATTCCCTGCAATTGCATAATATGAATACCGCCACCCACCAGTACCATGATCAGGATCAAAATCAGGGTTTCAAAATATTTTCTCATCCTGCCAACCTCCCAGGGTTTTAAAATAACATCTTTGTCAACAGATATTACACACATAGAATAATAAACTTACTCTTGTGTTTAATATAACCCTTTTTGGCAGATTTTAACCATGCTCACAAAATTATTTTGCCAACAATATTAAATCACTTCCACTCTTTTCATCCTCCAGATTGTCAATGCCTGTAAGATAATAGCATAGAGCAGAGTGGTCAATATACTTTTCCAGGCTATAGACATATTTAGATCTCCCAACATATTTGCCTGTCGGACCAGGTTATAGGGCAGCCAGTCTGCCAATCCCTTAATATTATACAAAACTGGCTCTATATAATTGAACAATAATACTATCATCCCCGCTACTAATCCCTTTCTGGTAAAACTACTGAACAATAAGAGTAAAGATATAGTGAAGATATAGTATATGGCGAATAATAGACCAGATCTTAAAGTATCAGCATACCCAACAATCACTCCCTCAAAAAGAAGATTAACATAATAAGTATTCAAAATAAATCCAACCAATATCAGGAATAAAAGCGTCAAACTATAATGTATAGATTTAGCCAAAACAATTCCTTCCGATTTAGAACCTTTGGAATACGGAAAGACCAGCTTCTCTTGCCCGATCTCATCGCTAATGATTCCCATCAGACTTAGAATGACAAAAAGATTTCCCAATTGATAAATATCTTTCATATAGTTAGCAACCGCCTGCACAGGATCAAATTGCATAAACTGCATCATCTCTGCCGGAATCTGATTTTTTAAAATTGTCGGAAGGATTTTTAACATCAATGGATCAGCAATAGCAAAAAAGATAAAGCCTACAGCCAGAACCAGATACCTATATTGCCTCCAGGATTCGATGATTTCTTTTTTGAAATAGGCCTTAAATGTTCTCATATTTTCACCATCCTTACGAATATATCTTCCAGAGTAATCTGTCTGATCTTATAAGAGACTAATCCCAGATTAAAGTCGGCAATCACTTCCGGTAATTTATATTTAGCCATTTCCGGATCGCTAACATAGACACTCAATTGAGAGTCTTCAACCTTCACATCTTGTACCCAATCCAACCCACTGAATTTGGTCAGAATCGCATCCAACTGCCCTGTTACTTCCAGATCAAAAATAGGCTGGATAAATTTCTGCCGCAATTCATTCATATCTTCAGTTAACCTGATCTCACCCTGGTGCAAAATGCTTACCCGATCACAAACCCGTTCCACATCCGCCAATATATGAGTAGAGAGAAATACTGTGATCTCCAGGTTCTTTAACTGTTCAACCAGGTTTAACATATCCATTCGTCCCTGGGGATCTAAAGCAGAAGTTGGTTCATCTAAAAATAGATATTGAGGATGATTAAATAATGCTACAGCCAATCCCAATCTTTGCTTCATTCCCCGACTATATTTACCTATCCTGCGCCTGGTCACATCTGTTAGCTGAACCAGTTCCAATAGTTCATCAATCCGCTTTGAGATCTCCTTTTGAGGATAACAACTCAGATCACCAATCATTCTCAAATACTCAGGGGCATTCATATATCCATAATACACAGGATTCTCCGGTAAATAACCTATCCGCTGCCGCAGAGCATCTTTATTTTTCCGCAAATCCAGACCATCAATCAAAACCTGACCATCTTGAAAATCAATGAGACCTGTGAGTACATTCATGGTCGTTGATTTACCTGCCCCGTTGGGACCCAGAAAACCAAAGACAGTACCTGCCCCGATACTAAAATTTATCCCCTTTAAAACCATAACACTACCATAGTTTTTTACAAGATTCTTAACTTGCAGCATGTTTTACACATCCTTCTCTCTGCCGACTGTCAAAAAAATTATCGGACCTAAAATCTCACCCAGAACTATAATCACAGCCCAGACCCACTTAGGTAGAAATCTCACTTTTTCTGCTTTTACCAGAACAAACAAAGCGGTAATCATCAGTATTAACTGTATTACTAATACTGGCAGTAATAGCTGAATAATCTCCATAACCGACATATCTGCAAACATCTCGCTTTCCCCCTTATTAATCATTTTTCAATTGATAAGCACAATACGGACAATAAGTCCAGTCAAACTGTACCTCAGCATCACAGCGTGCACAGGTTAATCTTCCTCCGCCACAGTGAGGACAGGAATGTTCCTTTTTCCGAAAAGCCCGACCGCAATCTGGACAGACCACCTTCCTATACCTGGTAACGATTAGATAGATTAGTAGGCTACTGGGTACATTTAATAAGCCAAAAATTCCCCAGATCCAGTATAACTCCCCCCGCTTTCTCGCATCGAAAAAAATCCAACTTGCCTGAAGAATCAACAAAAAGATAATCGGAATTAGATATATAGCTCCAGATTCAATATCGGTCATTTATCATCTACCTCCTCTTCTCAATCTGCATTCTGGTTAAGGGAATTATACTTAGTGGTAATAATATAAAGAAAATCAGTTGGACAACAATTAGTCCTTGAAACCCTTGCCATCTATATAAAAGGTAATATAGCAAAAAAACTGTAATCATAATACTGACAAATTTGCTCAGATCCAGAATCAGACGTTTTCTCTCTCTGGACTCATAAGCATGACGCATCACTTTTTTTACCATGAGATAGCCTGAATCCATCGGTGGATCAAACTCATTTAACCTGTTCTGTACCATTTGCAACTCACCCAAATAATCAGCACACTCAACACAATTTTCTATATGATCTCTTAAATCTGCCGTCTCTTCCCCTTCACCATAGGCCAAATCAAGTAACTGTTGTCGATACTTCTCACATTTATTCATCCTCTTCCCCCCCTGTCATCCGTTTTCTCAAAAAATTCATGCAGTAATACATCCTGGATTTGACTGTTCCAACAGGGCAATTCAACATCTGCCCTATCTCCTGATAGTTGTAACCAAAATAATGTTTTAGGACCAAAACCAACCGTTTATCAAGTGGTAACTCGGCCAACAACTCAGTAATAATTAAATCAGTCTCTTTTGCTTCTAATATCCCTACCTGCAGCTTATCTATATCTTCTACCATAATCAACCGATGATTTTTTCTCAGATGATCTTTATAAAGATTAGTTCCGATGCTGATTAGCCAGGTAGAAAATTTGGATCGGTTTTTAAATTTTTTGATCTTTTTCAACGCTTTTAACATCGTTTCCTGAGTCAAGTCTGCTGCCAGTTCCCGATCCAGAGTAATTTTAAGAAGATAGCCTTTGAGGATAGCATAATTCTGATCTAAAAGCTCTTCCATAGCTTTCAGATCACCTTTTTTTGCTTTGTAAACTAATTCAAATTCCTGCAAAAGCCATCACCTCTTTCTATCTATCTGCCAATAAGACGAGTTTACTACATAAAAGGTTCACCTAATCCACAAATTTTATCAAAAAAATTACACCTGATAGGTGACCAGAGAAGATTAACATCACAAATTAACTCAAAAATATGAAAAAATCAAACTTATCACACAGCAAAGCCCGGATAACAAAATGCCATTCCGGGCTTCAAAAGATCTTATATTCACAGGGTTATCATCTCAAATGCACTATTCCATCTCAAAAAATATCGTAGATTTTCAAATAACTTACGTTAAAAGCTTCTCAACTTCAGCAACAGCATCTTTAAATTTATTCAATGCCTGTTCAATTGGTTCTGGAGTACTCATATCCACTCCCGCTTTTTTTAAAATATTAATTGGATAATCAGAATTACCTGCTTTTAAGAAGCTCAGATAATTTTCAATAGCAGGCTGCCCCTCTTCCAAAATTCTTTGTGCCAGAGCTGTGGCTGCCGAAAACCCAGTAGCATATTTGTAAACATAAAAGCCGTAGTAGAAGTGAGGAATTCTGGACCATTCCAGACTGATCTGCGGGTCTACAACCATATCTGGACCATAGTACTTCTGGTTCAACTCATAGTACAGTTTCCCCAACAGTTCATGGGTTAAGGGTTGACCACTTTCAGCTTTCTGGTGAATCATCCTTTCAAATTCAGCAAACAGAGTTTGACGATAAACTATACCTCTAAATTGTTCCAGGAAATGATTCAATACAGCCAATTTAAAACCTTTATCTTTTGTATTCTTGACTAGATAATCCATTAATAAGATCTCATTTAGCGTAGAAGCAACTTCTGCCAGAAAGATCTTATATCTATGATACAAAAAAGGCTGTGCTTCACTGGAAAAATGCGAATGTAAAGCATGACCCATCTCATGAGCCAGAGTGTACATGCTATCTAGCGTATCATTGTAGTTCATCAGGACATATGGATGAACTCCATAAACCCCTGCTGAATATGCACCACTGGTCTTACCTTCAGTCTCATAGACGTCAACCCAATGAGATGTCAAACCATTACGTAAAATCTCCTGATACTCTTTACCTAAAGGAGCAACTGCTTTGATTATGGTCTCTTTAGCCTCTTCAAAAGGAATCTTGATATCTACATCCTTAATAATTGAAACATTAACGTCATACATATGGAGTTCGTCAACACCCAAAACCTTTTTACGGAGTTTCATATACTTATACATTGGTTCCAAATTATCAGAAACGGTTTGGATCAGATTATCATAGACACTCACAGGAATATTATCATCATCCAGAGACGCCTCTAAAGTAGAATTGTAATTCCGAACCTTGGTATAAAAGATACTGCCTTTAACTTTAGATGCCAGAGTAGTAGCCATTGTATTCTTATGATTCTCATAGGGAACGTAAAATGCCTCAAAGGCATCTTTTCTGACCCGACGATCTTTACTCTGAGTAAATTTGATATACCGTCCTTTGGTTAATTCTACCTCATTACCATCCTCATCTTTTATAGCAGGGTATTTGATATCTGCATTATTTAACATGACAAATATCTGATTAGGTGCACTCCCCATCTCACTGGTCATAGCTATTACCCGCTCTAATTCAGCAGACAGCACATGGGATCTGGTTCTGGTCAGATCATCAATGTAGTGTCGGCAGATAGCTAGCTCTTCATTGACATTCAAAAACTCTTCAAGTTTGGCTTCTGGAATCGCCAAAATCTCCGGAGTAATGAAAGAAGTATTACTTGATAACTCGGTAGACAGACTAAGTACCCGATCAAACAAGCTCTGGTTCTCAGATATACGCGTATCTTCATCCTTCTTACGGGCTGCATATTGAAAAAGTCGTAAAATCTTTTGTGATGTCTGATCACTATATCTGAAACATTCTAATAAATTTTCTGCAGATTCTCCTAACTTGCCCTGGAACTGTTTAAATCCCGGAATTCTGTCTTTAACTACCTGAAAATCTGCTTCCCAGGCCTGGATGTCAGGATAAATATCCTGCAGATCCCACTTATACTCTTCTCCAATATCAGATCTTTGAACCAATTTCTTTTTGTTTTCTTCCATACTATCAGTGGATAAAATCCACTTCCCCCCCTTCAAATATTAGCTCTTATTAAAATTCTTTGCAATCTGTTCTGGAATTATCCCACCAATGCACACATTTGGCTAATTCCAGACTCTCCTTACATAAATTTGACAAATAAATGGCTATCCCTTCCTCATGATGAAAACTTGCTGAAAATTTTAATTTTTTTTGAGTTTGTTGAAACTTTTGAGTTATTATTTACGTATACCTAACTAGATAACGAACGGAGGCGATATTGTGGTTAAATTTATCTTGGAATTGGTCAAAAAAGGGCTCGGATTATCTGTAATCGCTACTATTATTGGAACTATCGTTTACTTTATAACTGGCCATACATTCGTTAACTGCATTACATATGCTAATTTTTATCTATTTCTTGCCATCTTCATCTATGTATTTTTTACAGGTCTTTTTTCCAATCAAAGTCGAGCAGCACGGGCCAGTAACTTCTGGTATCAACAGGGAGGGTATTTTAGATTCGATCAGGAATTCAAAGATTCAGAGCAGCTCGTCTCTCATGGATTAAGTTTATTTATTATTAGCCTTGTTCCTCTCCTGATCAGTTTTATCCTGTACAAAGTATTCTTTCCAATCAATCATCTGTTCTAAGAATTTAATCAGCTAAATTTCTAATCTCCTCCTCTAAATGAGAGATCATTTGAAGAGGAGATTTTTTGTTTTCACAACTTATAAACAGTGTTTTTTATCATATTTGCATCATTATACAGGAATTATCTACAATATTAGCGAATTTTCTTAATATGACGTTATTTTATGTTCAGCTTAACAAAACGATTTACCACCTGGAAAGGAGAGATTAGATGAATAAGCAAATTGAAATTATTCCAGTGCAAACGCCCTCTGATGTGCGACAGTTTATCAAACTACCTTATACTATTTATCAAAATGACCCTCACTGGGTACCACCTTTAGAAAGTGAGATTAGTAAACTACTCAATCCAGAATCCAATCATCTTTTACAAAAAGGACCATATCAATTCTTCCTGGCTAAGAAGAATGGACAGATAGTAGCCCGTTTAGGAGTTGGCATAGATGAGAAGATGAATCGGGAGAAAGCCAGAGAAGCAGGCTATCTCACCTTATTTGAATCTATCAACGATTATCCAGTAGTAGAAATACTCCTGGACTATGCCGTTAACTGGTTACAGGAACGGGGAATAAAATCGGTTTACGGTCCTATTTCTCCGACTAATGGGGATGATTATCGGGGGTTTTTGGTGATGGGATTTGATAGTTCACCGGTACTGATGAACTCTTATAATCCTGAATATTATCCAACTTTCTTTGAAAGATACGGTTTTACTAAAGATCTCGACCTATACGCCTATTACTATGACCTCTCCAGCGAGGTTAATCCAAAACTACTAAAAAGTGTCACCATGGCTCAAAAACGCTACGGATTTAGAGTTGACAGTCTTCAGATGAGCAGGCTTCAGGATGAACTCCGGGATATAAAAAAAATTCTGGATGAAGCCATGCCCGAAGAATGGGAGAATCTAATTCCTCCCGAGATGGATGAACTGCAATCTATGGCAGATCAATTTACCAAACTGGCTGAACCTACTTTGATTAATATTGCCCGCCATGGTAACCGTCCCATTGGTTTTGCCCTGGCTTTACCAAATTATAATGAAGTATTAAAAAAAGTTGGAGGACGTCTTTTTCCACTGGGATTCTTAAAGTACCTCTGGTATAAACGAAAAATAACCAGTGGACGGATCTTCGTCATGTTTGTCGTCCCCGATTTTCACAAAAAAGGAGTCTCTGCTGCTATCTATCTTCATACACTATTGGCAGCTCAAAAATTAGGTTATAATTTTGGCGAAGGTTCCACTATCGGTGAGATAAATTTACCGATGCGCAGAGATGCAGAAGGGGTTGGTGGAGTTCACTATAAGACCTATCGTATTTATAAAAAGAATATCCAGAAAGGATGAATTACAATGTCACAAACTTATTTAACACGTAAGGAAAAGCTGGCCTATGGGTTTGGTGATAATGGTCTAAGTATGTCTTATACCATTATCAGTTTTTTCTTCCTCTTTTACCTGACCGATGTTGCCGGGTTAAATCCCGCTTTAGCCGGAGGTGTTGTGCTTATTGGTAAACTTTGTGATGCTATCACCGACCCACTGGTAGGTTATCTCTCAGATCGAACAACAACTAAATGGGGAAGACGCAGACCCTACTTTCTCTTTTCCTCGATACCTTTTGGGGTAAGTTTTTTCCTCTTATGGGTTCCAATACCTTTTAGTACGCAGCTGGGACTATTTGTATATAATTCATTATTGTATGTCCTATTCACAACTTCCTATACTCTCTTTGCTGTGCCCTATATGTCCTTGACTCCAGAATTAACACCTAATTATGATGAGAGAACTAATCTAACAGCATATCGTATGGCTTTCTCAATTATTGCCGGTCTAGTAGCTGTAGTCATTCCTCAGTTAATTGTTCATAGTTTTGCAACACCCCAGACCGGGTTTATGATTATGGGTGCTATTTTCGGAATTCTGATAACGACTTCACCTCTGAGTGTTTTCTTCGGGACAAAAGAACGGGTTAGTGGTAACGAAGATTCAACCTCCTTTTTTCAAGGAGTTAGCCTGACTCTAAAAAATCGTCCCTTTCTAATAGCTCTGGCCATCTTTCTTTTTACCTGGGGAGCTATTGATATTATTTCTGCAGTCTTTATCTATTTTATTAAATACTGTCTGCTTTTAGAAGGTTACGATTCTGCTATCTTTGGTGCACTTTTCATCTCCGCGGTGGTTCAACTCCCCCTATGGGTTAAAATTAGTGAAAAATACGGCAAGAGAATGACGTATTTAATTGGGATTGGGTCAATGATTGTCGTCCTCTTCCCCATCTTTTTATTAGGGGCAGGTCAACTTACCGGCGTCTTTGTTCTAGCTATTCTGGCTGGAGCCGGTGTTTCTGTTGCCCATGTGATTCCTTATTCGATCTTGCCAGACTGTATAGATTACGGTCAGTCTGTTACTGGTAAACGAATGGAAGGTATCTATTATGGATTTACCACCTTCGCTCGCAAAGTTACTACTTCTATATCTATCTTCATCATTGGTCAAGTATTAAACTGGACAGGTTATGTAGCCAACCAAACCCAAAATACTGCTACTATCTGGGCTATTCGCTCACTTATAGGTCCTGCGGCGGCTCTTGTTCTGGCTCTTGGCATTATCTTTATGCTCAAGTTCCCCATTGACAGAGCAAGTCATCAAGCGATTATTAATAGTATTCAGGATCATAATGCCGCTATGTAAAGGAGTTGATCTAATGAACGATTCAATCGAAATTATCCGGGTAACATCTTCTATGGAAGTCAAAGATTTTATCAAATTACCCTATACAATTTATAAAAATGATCCATACTGGATACCACCTCTGGAAAGTGAGATCAAAAGTTTACTAGAACCAACTTCCAATGCCCTGCTACGAAAAGGCCCCTTTCAATTCATCTTAGCTAAACAGAATGGGCAGACTGTGGGAAGATTAGGCATGGGAGTTGACCATGTGATAAACCAATCCAAAAACCGCCAGGAAGGTTGGATAACTCTTTTTGAAGTAATCTCCGATTATCAGGTGGCGAAAACTATGCTTGACTATGCAGCCTCCTGGCTTAAAGCACAGGGTATGAATACCATAGTTGGTCCTATCTCTCCAACCAGGGGAGATGATTATCGTGGATTGATGATTATGGGTTTTGGATCTCCCCCTGTATTGATGGGCACTTATAATCCAGTGTACTATCTTGAATTTTTTGAGCAATACGGTTTTATAAAAAATATGGACTTTTGTGCTTATTATTATGATCTCAAACGAGAGATTGATCCCAAACTACTCCAGAGCGTAGCACGGGTAAAAGAACGTTATGGTTATGAAGTACACCCTTTAAGAATGGAGAGAATCAATGAGGAATTATTGGATGTCAAACAAATTTTGGAAGAAGCCATCCCTGCCGATTGGCCTCATCTAGTTCCTCCAGATATGGAAGAATTAAATACGATCGCAGATCAGTTATTAAAAATTGCTGAACCATCTTTGATTAATATTGCCCGTCATGGCGATCGCCCTATCGGATTCGCCATTGCCTTACCCGATTATAATAATGTACTCAGACATCTAAACGGACGTCTCTTACCCATCGGATTTTTAAAATTTCTCTGGTATAAGAAGAAAATCCACGGTGGAAGAATTTTTGTCAACTTTGTAGTCCCCGATTTCCACCGAAAAGGAGTATCAGCAGCGGTTTATCTAAAAGCTTTTCTGGCGGCCAAAAAGCTAGGTTATACCTATGCTGAAGGTTCCTATATTGGTGAATGGAATGAGCCAATGCGTCGGGATGCCGAAGGAGCAGGTGGAATCTTGTATAAGATGTTTCGAATTTATGAAAGAGAGATCTAAAAAACTGGAACGATAATAAAATCACCTCCTGGTTAATATAGAACTGGAGAGGTGATTTTTTTGCTGCCTATCGCTAATAGATGTTAAAAACGGCTAACTTTTACCACTTCATCTATCACTTTTAGAAATTCCCGTCATACACTATCCTATGTAGTCAATTATTCTAAAGGAGCTGAAGATCATGAAAGAAACAACACGCTTCAGTCAAGGTAAAAGGGTGTTAGTCTTCACATTAATCATCAATACCACTCTGGCAATTTCAAAAATTCTCATCGGATATCTGGCCCATAGTAGAGCTATCATCGCAGATGGAATTCATTCAGCTTCCGACTCTTTTAGTACAATAATTGTTTTCTTTAGCCTTAGATATGCCTGTACTCCTCCTGATTCATCCCATCCTTATGGTCATGAACGTTCTGAGACACTGGCTTCTAACATTCTGGCTCTGAGTCTGATTGTCAGTGGTCTATTTATTCTCAAAGATAACCTGACAAGTATAATTAATCGGGATCTTTTCTATCCCCAGTTTATCAATATCTGGGCTGCCCTGGTCTCAATTATTGCTCAGGAAGGTACATATCATTATGCTATGCATGTCGGAAAAAAGATCAATAGTCCTTCAATAATGGCAGATGCAATCCATCACCGATCAGATGCTCTTTCCTCTATTGCCGCACTGTTTGGGGTTATTGCTGCCCGTAACGGTCTCCCAATATTAGACCCGATTGCCGGAATTGTTGTCGGTGGGATGATCATCCGCGTAGGCTGGGGAATCCTTATAGATACCATAAATGAGTTGATGGAAGCCTCCCCAGATGAAAAATATCTCAATCAGATCACCGGAATTGCTGTATCAATAGAAAAAGTTAAAACTGTCACCGATCTAAAAATTCGTAAACATGCTGCTTCTGAAATAATTGAAATGACCATAACTGTTAATTCAAAACTGTCAATGGAAAAAGCTCATCAGATTGCGCATCAGGTCAAGAATGAGATTATCGATAAAGTTAGCCAACATCAGATCAAGGAAGTCTATATTCATGTAGACCCTTACTATTTAAAGAATACTGAGCAAAAAAGAGATAATTGTGTAACCTGATAATGTTCACAAGTTATAAAAAGACTTTTATTTCGTTAGTCATCGCTATCCGAAATAAAAGTCATGATGTTCAGGGGGCCAAACTTAGTACTGTAATCCGGGAGTGACCTATTCTGTCATCACAGCACTCAGTAACACATTTATTAGTTACTTCATTAATAATCTATGCGAATTTTTGTCAAAGGTTCCAGATCCATTAGACACCTTAAGAGAATAACCTATCCTCAGATAAGCTTTCTAATACCTTCTCCATCTGTAGATATAACTCCTGTGCCTCCTCAACAGACACCTGACAAAATCGTAGAAGATCACCCGGTTTACTCTGGCTTATCAGAGGCAGATCTACACTGATCACAGTACCAATACGCGTATAACCACCGGTGGTCTGGCGATCTGCCATAAGGATAATTGGCATGCCATCTGCGGGGACCTGGATTCCCCCGAAAGGAATGGCATCTGAAATAATATCACTGCCGGCTTGCTTCTCTATTTTCGGTCCTTTTAAACGATACCCCATCCGATCAGAAAGGGAAGTAACTTCATACTTAGCGGAGTAAAATGTAGTAATCCCGGCTGGAGTGAATCTCTCAAACTCTGGCCCCCGAATTACCCTGACCTCTTTTTCCCGCGAATACACAGGTTGATTAAAATACCAGCGGGGGCGAAAAGAGATTGGATCAATAATTGGGGACTTGATAGGTAAAAAATCACCTTTCTGCAAAGCTCTTCCCTGAAAACCACCAAGCTGACCTCGAAGATATGTAGAACTACTTCCCATTACCTGGGCCAGCTCAAATCCTCCCGAGATCGCAAGATAACTTCGACAGCCACTTTTGATTCCCCCAAACTCTAAAATACTTCCCTTCTTTACTGCCAGACCACACCAGGTCGGTACAGGTTGACCATCAATTCTGGGTTGCAGATCAGCTCCGGTAATTGCAATCACCGTATCTATTGTAAACTCCAGTTTTGGTCCCAGAAGAGTGATCTCCAATGAAGCAGTATCCCGTGGATTTCCAACCAGAATATTCGCCATCTGCAAACTAATTGGATCCATAGCTCCCGCAACTACCATACCTTCCCGTTGATGACCTATTCGCCCCAGATCCTGGACTGTTGTTAACAGTCCAGGATCGACAACTCGAATTCCTGTCATCTATGGCCACCCACTTTAGTAATCTCTATCCCTTCGCGATGTAATCCCTCACGAAGTTTTTTCACAAATTCCAGAGCTTTAGCACCATCGCCATGTACACAGATAGTATCAGCCTTCAAAGTAAGCTTCGTGCCATCTGTAGCGATGAGTGTACCTTCTCTCACCATTTGCACCACCCGGGCCAGTGCCTCAGTACTATCCTGTACCATAGCATCAGCTCTACTCCGGGGTGTCAAAGTTCCATCTGCCTGATAAGTCCGATCTGCAAAGACTTCTTCTGCCACCTGTAGTCCGGCTTTTACACCAGCTTTAACTAACTCGCTTCCTGCAAGAGCAAATAAAATCAGTCCTGCATCCAGATCTTTAATTGCCCGAGCTATAGCTTCTGCTATCATCTGATCAGTCGAAGCCTGATTATACAGAGCACCATGCGGCTTAACATGTCTAACTCGATCTCCAAAAAGTTTGGCAAATCCCTGGATAGCCCCAATCTGATAAACTGTCAATTGATAAATCTCATCTGCACTTAACTTCATCTCCCGACGCCCAAAACCGTTCAGATCAGGATAACCAGGGTGAGCCCCGATACCCACGCCCTGTTCATGGGCTAATTTTACCGTTTCAAACATCACCTTTGGATCTCCTGCGTGGAATCCACAGGCGATATTCGCTGATGTGATTAATTTTAAGACTTCTTCATCCTGTCCCAACTTATATCTTCCAAAACTCTCACCAAGATCGCTATTGATGTCCACTCGAAAAATCATCTCTGTTCATCCTCCTTAATTGTTTTTATCTGAACCTGATATTCCCCTCTCTCTACCCTGACTCTGATCTGCTGATACACTTCCGATTGAATAGCAACAAATTGCAGATAATCTCCTGCCCGTAAAAATACAGGTTCTGCACGTTGAGGGTCGTACATCTTCACTGGAGTGTGCCCAATAATCTGCCAACCACCGGGAGCATCCAGGGGATATATTCCGGTCTGCATTCCACCAATCCCCACCGATCCACCGGGAATCTTCGGTCGGGGATTGGTCAAACGTGGAGTCGCTATAGCTTCGGATAATCCACCCAGATACGGAAAGCCCGGTGCAAAGCCTAACATATAGACTAAATATGGTCTAGATGTATGTAAGTCAATTACCTGTTCAACTGTCAGTTCATGGGCTTCGGCTACGTAATTCAGATCTGGTCCGCCCTGACCACCATATAAGACCGGAATCTCTATCAATCGGGCAGTCGGTAATTCCACAACCTGTAGTTTCTCTTTTATCATCTCAAGACGTGATAGTAATTCCCGGTAGCAGATATCTTTCGGCTCATAATAAACACTTATCGCCACATAAGTTGGGACGATTTCGACAATTCCGATAATCTCTTCTTTCTCCAGAGCATAAGCAAAAGCTCTAATCTCCCGATTAACCTCCTGAGAGATGATCTCGGGGAACCCAATTCTCACTCCCCGATCACCTAATGGCTCAAAACTGATCTCCATAACAACCACCTTCCTCATAAATTACGTCTAATTTTTAGTCTAATTGTCCAGAATTTACTTCCCCTATTATTAACTCCACCCCTGAAAGTTACTTAAATCGGGAACTGAGAAAGACTCCTCCAATAATCAACCCGGCCGCAAATACTTTAAACCACCCAATTACTTCATGCAAAATCAAAAAAGACAATATCATGGAGAAAGCTGGTACTAGATTCACATAAACAGCTGTCCTACTGGCTCCAATCTGTTGAATCGAGATCATCTGAATTAGATAACCTAATACAGAAGGAAAGATTGCCATATAAAGTACTGCAAACCAGCCTTGCCAGGTTATCTGAGGTAACTGCAGCCAGATTCGCTCACTTATCATGAAAGGGATCAAAATGATTAAACAGACTAAAAACACATGGGCCATCAACTTCAAAGAAGAGACTCTTCCTTTAACACGTCGACCAACCACCGAATAGATAGCCCAACAGAATACTCCGCCTAACATAATCAGATCACCAACATTAAAAGTAAAATTCCACAATACCTCCAATTTACCATTAGTAGCTGTTAAGATTACTCCTGTTAGCGCCAACAAAATCGCTCCCAGACGCTGCAAATTAAAAGTTTCTTTCAGAAAAATCGCTGCCAGCACAGTAGTAATCATTGGATTAGTCGCACCAATTATTGAAGAATTAACTGCAGTCGTATATTTTAACGCAGTAAAAAACAAAATATGATAACCAAACATTCCCACAGTCCCTAACACAATAGTCAAGGGCCACAGTGACCTCTCTAATTTCCAATTTTGTCCTTCTTTTTTCCAGAGGACTCCAAACATTAAAATAGTAGCAAAGAAAAAACGAAAAAATGTCGCACCATATGGTGAGAACTCCTGTACTCCAATTTTACCCGCGATAAATGCTCCTGACCAAAAAAACGCAGTCACAACCATTGCCAGGTGCATCTTGGTCTCCGGTTTCATCATCGTTACCTACTTTCTTTATATATTTTGCTGATAAATAACGCTAATTACTACAGATATATATCAATATCATCACCTAGAATTATTCTTGATTAAAAGTTGAATTCCTGTTTCCAACTCTCTTTTAAACGAAAAGTATATTTGCTAAGCAAAAAGAGTAGACTAAGAAAAAAGCAATAGGGAGATGATGAGATGGATCGTTTAGCACTACTTTTAGTAATTATTGGTGCTCTAAACTGGGGTTTAATCGGTCTGTTCCAGTTTGACCTGGTCGCCGCTATATTTGGTGGTCAGGGAGCCTGGCTCAGTCGAATAGTTTACTCCCTGGTAGGGCTGGCAGGTATCTGGTCCATTACTTTACTTTTTAGAGAACGTAACGAAGTATAAGGATTCTTGAATTCAATTCAATAGATCATAAGATCATATTTCAGCAAAGAATTCTTAAAAATCTCTCTAAAAGCATGCACACAGAAAAGCCTTCTCCAAATTTAAAGGAGAAGGCTTTTCTGTCCAAAAATTAATTTAATTTATTTTTAAACTTGTCCACAAGCTCTTCTAAAGATTCAACGATCTCTGCGAGAATCTGGGCTGAGTTTGCCAATTCGTGAATAGTGGCAGATTGTTCTTCTGTTGATGCACTGGCTTCCTGAGTACCAGACGCAATCACCGTTAAAGCATGGGAGATATTTTCGATAAGTTCCACAGTCTTCGAAGTACTTTTCTCAGTATCATTTTGAATACCTCTAACCATTAAACCAATCTCTTTGGCCGCTTTTGAGGATTCGACAGCCAGTTTCTTCACTTCCTGTGCTACGACCGAAAATCCACGTCCGGCATCTCCGGCACGGGCAGCTTCGATGGTAGCATTCAAAGCTAAAAGATTAGTTTGATCGGCAATACGGTTAATCGTATCAACAGCTACCTGAATTTTTTTGACAGATTCCTGAGAAGTCTCTGTCATGTGTTTAATCTCTTCTGTAGCTTCATTAGTAGTGTCTGCCTGTTCCTGACTCTCTCCAGAGATCTCCACAACCCGCTGAGCCAGATCATCAGAAGCTATACTGATCTCTGATGTAGAAGTAGCCAGATCTTTAGCAACACTGGTCACCCTCTCACTGGTACTCTGCAGCGTATCAATAACTGTATTAATCTCCATAAATGAGGAGATATAAGTCTCAATAGCCAACTGCATGTCGATATTGATGATCTTGAGAACAGCCTGAATATACTTAGAGATCAATTCCGGTTTAGCTCCATACTTCTCCTCAAGCATGGGAATAATCTCATTATAGTAGATAGAGTAGGCAGCAATATAGTATTTAGGTTTAAGTTTTATCCGATCATGGACTTTACCAATCCGATACCTTTCCTGAAAATAAGTCAGGTCATATTTACCACTGGTCAGTTCAATAAAGTACTTCTTTTGAGTCTTTTTCAATTTCTCAACTGTGCTATGCTGATTAATAATATTTTTCAACTCCGAAAATTCGGTAATGTGAGCATAAAAATGATCAACAACTCTATCAGCAGCACTCGTAAACATATCTCTCAAATGGGTCAACAGTAGAGCATCTTCATCAGTAAAACCAACTAATCTCTTCCGCATCTCGATCTCCTGGGTGGTAAGCGCTTGCTCATAATTCTGGAATTGATGGCTCATAAACCCAATCCCTCCTATCAGTAAGTATTACTATTATTATAGCAGAGATATATATAATATACAAGGGGGGATGTAATGAATGAACCACAACAATGGGTCAGTACAGACAAGTTAAAACGCTTTATGGAGAACAATGGATGGTCTGAGAATACTAAACTATATAGTATTAATTACTGCTAAGCTTATATCTTTTAAAAGTTGTTTAGTTCGAAATAATCTCTAGAGCTACACTCACCTCAGAATTCCATATTTTCTACACTCTTAATTATTTCTTCCTCTCCATTAAATAAATTTAGTTCATCCCAGATGCTGTAGAGTTCAGCTACTTTTTTCACCAGTGTGTCATATTCAGTATATGTTTCTAAAGATGTATCGGCATCAAAGGAGTTCTCCAGCGTAGGGATTATACCATAAAATTTTCCTGATGACAATGAAATAATTGACAGTTTAGAAGGACTATCTTCAACATAGCGGTTTACATGAAAGTCGCCAAGCATATTCTGTGTATGATTTATATCGCTATCCTATTTGGTGATTTTTAAAAGTGTATTTAATAAATGGAATAGTCAATAACGAACCAATTGATGCAAAGACAATGTAAAATGTTGCAGGAGTATATACAGATCCCAAAACCTCAAATAAATAATTTGAATAAATATTAGAATACTGTGTTGCCTTTGCAGGGAATATCTGAAATAGCTGATACAATAATCGAGTTTTAGGTGAGACGTTAAATAATCCAGGTGCAAACAGAAGTAAAAAAGAAGCCGTGATAACCAAAAATGGTGATTTTAACCATGCTGAAAAAAGCATGGTCAATATTCCAAAAAACAAAGTGATAAAAATAGTAACATTGATTCCAATTAAGCTTGCTTGCAACAGAGTAAGAGGATATGTTGAATAAACATTGATTGTTTGTATTGCCATATTAGCTCCGTTAATACCATGAATCGACAACATTGACAACAAAAAATAAAACAATACCACAACTGATACAGCTACTGAAAATGTTACACCTGTAAACAGTTTTGCAAAGATTGCCTTGCTTTTTCCGTATTTTGATGATAATATAATCTGGTCTGTTTTCAAATAATATTCATGTGCAAAAACTGGTGAGATACAAAATGCAATAGCAATCATTATAGCCAAAGCAATTACTTCTAAGTACTTATTAAAATACAGATATCCGTCATAATGGTCGTTATAGTAGGGTGTTGTTACTTCTGAAAGCATATCAAAATGTTTTTCTTTCTCATTTTGGGACAGATTGGCCAAACCAGTAATATATACAACTAAAGCTCGATTAATCGACGCATAGAAACTTTTCGCATCATTCACGGTAAGTGTATCAATCGGCTTTACCCTACCCGGATTGAAGACTTGAAACCCATCGGTAGAAAGTTCTCCGGTATTTTTCTCATAAACATTATTTATGATATCAACTGCCTTTTTGTAGGGCAAAACATATTTGATGTAGGCATCACTTTTTAAATGTCTACCATATTCATTAATTAGGTAGTTTTCGTCATCATTAATCATAATGGTATTTTGCTCGATGGCTTCCTTTATAAAAACTTCATCCATTACCCCTGCTTTTGAACGGATAACCTCTTTGTCTAACTTCATTGCTTCAAATGTAGAGGTTCCACCCGTCAAATGCCAGTATGAAGTAGAAGTAACTGATACTATGTTAAAAAGTACAACAATAATTACAAGTAGAAACAAACTGACCATAGTGCTTTTTCTTTTAAACATTTTTTTATACTCAAAACCTACAATGTCAAAAAAGCTATGCATTTTCGCCCACCTCACTAAAATAGTATAAATATAAATCCTCCAAAGTTGCTCTTACACTGATGGCATTTTCACAAGGATTTTCATCACATACAAAACGTATAAATGTTTTATCTTTCCCTTCTCTTAAGTTGATGATCGGATATAAATTGCTTAGCTTTTTGGCTGTCTTACTATCAACGCTACATTCGAAAACCTTGCCCTCAATAATCTTGATAATATCCTCTAAACTGCCTTTGTGGATCAGTTGACCATCCTTCATTATCAAGATTGTTTCTGCAATATTTTCAATATCCGTAACTATATGGGTTGAAAGCAATACAATTCTATCAATTCCAAGCTGCGAAATAAGATTTCTAAAACGTACACGCTCTTTGGGGTCAAGTCCTGCTGTTGGTTCATCCAAAATCAAAATCTTGGGATTATTAAGCATGGCCTGTGCTATTCCGAGACGTTGCTTCATGCCACCAGAAAAGGTCTTAATTTTTCGCTTTGCCATATCAAACAGTGAGACAAGCTCCAACAACTCTGTAGATTTTTCTTTTGCCCTTTGCTTTGGTAAACCTTTAAGACTTGCCATGTAGCACAAAAATTCCATTGCTGTAAATTCTGGATAATATCCAAAATATTGGGGCAAATATCCAAGTACATCACGATAATCCTCATGGTTTACGTCTATCCCATTGAATTTAACCTCTCCACTTGTAGGCCTTAAAATGCCACACATCATACGCATTAAGGTTGTTTTTCCCGCACCATTTGCACCTAAGAGTCCGTAAACACCTCTGGTTAATGTTAAAGAGATCCGGTCAACAGCTATCTTGTTTTGATACTGCTTTGTTAAACGGTCAATTGTAAGTTCCATTGTTTCCCCTCCAATTTCCAAATATATTTAAATGTCTGAAAGATCATTAAAATAAGTAAAGCAAAGAATACAATGCCCCATAAAGTCAGAAATTTATCCGTAAATACAGTTTTTATTGAATAAACCAAAACGCTGTTTAACACGCTAACAAAACAACTGATACCACCACAGATATAGAATGTTTCTCTTATCCTTACATGATTTAGTACAAAAAGAGATAGTGTACAGGTCAGCATAAAAGGGACAAGCATATAGATTCCTAATCGCCAAAAACTATAACCTGTTTTTCCGCTAAATAATAATAAAAGTATCACAAAAACAGTAAAGTTTAAACTCCCCAGTATCCCCAAACGCACCAACACAATATCCGTAAGACTATACCTACAACTCATTTCGAGCTCTTCCATATGACAGGAAGTACTCCTCGAAATTTCCATAACAGAAATCAAGACTATAAATGGTAACACCGAAAATACAATCCATACAAATCTAAATATGTCATCAATATAGATAAACCTCAACCCAAGCAAAACACTAATTACCAAAGCAATCGACATCATCCAAACACGTTTCCTAATGTACCTTATTTGGCTAAAAATAAAATCACTATATGTTGCTTTTGGAAAACTGATTTTTTGCAAAAATTCGTTTTTCCTGACAGGTAAGGGTGCACTAAACGCCAACTTTATTCGCATTTTTAGTTTTCGATTCAATAAAAATCCTCCTCTCTTAAAACAAGCTTTATTTGTTTTAATGATTTATTTAGTCTTCGGTACACACTAAACCGTGAAAGACCAGTAATATTGCTAATTTCCCTCATTGACAAATCATTATTAAACCGTAGAAGCACAATCTCTTGCAAATTCTCTGGCAAGGTGTTAATAGCTTGCCTTATAATAAAGCTAGTTTCAAAATCTTCAAAATTGTTTTCTGATGGGATATCTTCATCTAAAGAACGTGTTTCTATTTTTTTATATGTATCAATGCACAGGTTTTTTGCTATGGTATAAAGATATGCAAGTGACTTTCCACGATTAATATAAGAATTTTGACTAAAAAACTTAAGGAAAGTTTCCTGTGTTAAATCCTCCGCTAGCTGTGAATTCCTTACTTTGAAATAGCAATATTTGTATATTTTGTCATATTGGTCTTTTAGCTCTACAGACACGAGAAAACCTCCTTTCATAATGTATAACGATTAAGGGATATAAAATGTGCGGAAATTATTGAAACCTGTCATAAAATTCAATTGTCGTAATTTGAATTGTGAAATAAAAAAGCCTATCTAATCTTAATTAGGTAGACTTCGACTACAGTCTGATACCCTCATAAATGAGAGTGTCAATACTATAATCCTCTTTTTCATATTTATAAACTATATCTTCGCTAAATGTTACGATTTCCTATCACAGTCATAAGCACATTTTACTTCACTCCTATTTACCTTTTAACACATTTTTTCTTTCTAAGAATTCTTCTCTACCAATCTCGCCTCTCGCATACTGTTCTTCCAGAACAGCAATTCCATTGAAGTTACTTGTGCTTTTGGAGAACAATTTAGTGACTAGATAAATAACTCCACCAACCAACGCAATATTTAAAAATATTCCCAAAATACTACCCCAGCCGCCAGATCCATAATAACCAAAACCATGACACCACATTTCAATTCACTTCCTTTCTAATTTATTTCTTATTAGAAAACATACCTCTCATCATCACAATATGCGTTAATGGACAGAGCAAAATAACATCATCCAACCATGGTCATGAATATGCCTATGTCCTGCAGCATTTTCGTGTTCTGTGCATTGTTCTTTACTTTGATCCATTTTATCGCCTCTTTTATTCAATTCTAACAAACTAGTGTGAATATTTTATGAACAACCTTGTAATTTGCTATTTAACTTAAAAACTAATAGTTCTGGGCATAATTAAAATCTATTTATGCCCAATTTTAGTGCTTATTCTTAATTTTACTAATAAAAAAACCAAAAGGTATAAATTTAAAGATAGTAAAGTGAAAGAAAGATTTATAAACAACATAATATTAACTTTAAGTACACTAAGAATAATCAAAATCGGCATAGATACCACTAGATTAAATAGCACTATATTCTCCCATATCTTACTCTGACTAATGCTTAAATAAAATGCGAGTATATATATAAGGTATTTTAATACATTGATTTTAATTCCTAACACATAGTAATCTAGCAAAATCATTAATAGAATTAGAATTAGAATCACTATCAATCCAAATGGCTTCTCCTTATTTATTCTTCCACGGCAATACATGAAGTAAAATATCAGAACTCCACAGACTAAAACACTCAATTGAATACTAAAGGTAACTAGTAACTCACCTTGCAAGAATTTTAACCCTACTAGATAATAAATCATCATTTCTTTTGCATAAGCCATTAGCGAGAATGAATTATCGAATTTTACATATCCTTCTGCTTTATCTGTAACCAAAAAAGCTACTTTTTTATCTACATTATTCAAAAATTTTACTAAAGCATTTCCCGAACCTCTATCTTCCATATAATTAGCTATTACTGCACTTTTGTACTCTTTCTCGTCAATCTGCAAAGGTATCACTACATTTTCTTGGAAAGTATGCGGCAAATCTAATAGAAAATGATCATCAGACCAATTTCCGATACTTTCGAACATACCCCACATTGGATCACCAATCATAAAGGCTCTAGGAAGCTGTTCAATTAGTCTGCTAATCTCATGATTATGGAATGCAACTAACTTACTCAATGGGACTTCATTAGTAGTAATTAGATATGGCAAGCCACTAATATAAGGAGCAGTTACCCCACCATTTTTAATAGAACCTACATAAGCAACGACTCCTTTGTGTATCGCCTCTAATGCTATACTACTACTATCAGAAAAATCACCAGTAAAGCAAGCTTCTGCAATAAATAAAGATGAATTAACAAAAGGAAAGTTTGAAGTAGATAGGTATTCATTATCTTGAAGTTTGAGAAAAGAAGGTGTACCATGAGCAGTAATTTGAATGTAGTTGCTATCCCAAAATTCCTTAAAAATAGTGGTCTTTGCTGCAGATGACCCATCAAAAACAAAATATAACGACTCACCTTCCCCTTCCCTTTTGCTCCCCTGTTTTTCTTCAGGTCTTATAATTAAATACTTATTATTAAATTTCAATTCTCTATAGAAAAAACTTCTAGCTACAAGTAAATTAGCATCTTGAATATTTTTGCCAGTAATGATACCAACTCCACTTTCATACATACCATCCTGATCATAATCCAGGTAATTATATAATTCCTGAAGTTTTTTTGGAGAAAAGTCGTGTGGTTGTACTACCCAGGCAAAATAAGGTTTACTTTTCGTGTATTCTTTTAAATCAAACAACAACTTTCCATTACGATATGCTGCTAAATATGTACCTACTGGACAATATTCCATGCTATCAACAAATACCATGACCCTACTTGCTGAGAATAAAGTACTATAATATTGTCTGATTTGCTTATAGTTGTTATACTCTTCTCTGATAATTTGGTCTCCTATATCTTGATCAAGATTACCCAATACTATTATCTTGTTAATGTTATGGTTTTCCAAATATCTAGTTAAGTCCTTCCTGAACAAAAGAGGGATGCCTAATTTCGCAGATATCTGACTACCCATTGCAACCACTCTCTGATCTTCATCTGTTACTACAACAACTGTTTCTGTAACCATCTCTTTTTGCAACACATCAATTTGTTCAGTAGTAATATGTTCGATTTTATATTTATAAAGTTCCGTAAAGTGATTTATTGCTTCCTCTTCTGTTGGCTCTGCCATTATGATTGGATTATTCTTCTCTATGGCGAACGGCATTAGTCTATAAAAATCTTTGAGGTTTTCAACAACATAAAGTTCTTGTATAGCACAGACGTTAGAACTGCTAATGTTTATAAAACACAAAATGAACAATATAAAAATTATCTTTTTCATTATTAACCCTCGTTTCTGAATAAGTAAACTTAAATGATAGAAACTTTCTTTTTAACCATTTTGGTTGTATTTTTCTCTATTTGGTTTTGGGCTAATTATCATATAAACATATTTATGGGTTTATTACTATTATAATTCTTTTTTTAAGATCAATCAAGTAATTTTTTGATTTTACCGTTATGTATCAATCCTTCCCACCTCTCGCCTCTGCTATGTAATAAGGTAAATAAGTTCTTGAATTATAGCATGAATATTAATGACACTATTGGGACAACTTAGTCACAAAACAATCATTAAGGAGATGAGTACATGCGTGATACAATTACCATAGGAGCTATTGCAGGCATAATTGGAACTATCGGTATGCATATAACCAACATGTTTTTAAAATCTCTGGGGTTAGTAAAAATAACTACTCTACAGATTGCATCTTCATTATTTTTGGATTGGGATAAAACAAACACAACTTATGGGATAATAGTTGGATATATTAATCATTTTTTTATTGGAAGTATAGTAGGAGTAACTATAGCTTTTGTTTTTAAATATACTGGAAAAGATTACTTCCTTATAAAAGGTTTAGGAATTACAGGAATTTTTTATCTTGTTTCTATGGGGTTTATGATACCTTTACTTAAAATTATTCCACAAATAAGAAATTCCCCTTGAACCTCTCACGACTAAAGTCGCGAGATTCCCGATTCATTGATCTGGTTATAGATCTCCGCGGGCGTAACTTCGGGTGGAACCTACCCTAGATTTGCTGACTTAACAATCTTAAGCCTTCGTTTTTTATATTTATACTGGCATTATGATCTCGATCATGTTTACTTCCGCAATTTGAGCAAACCCATTCGCGGATTTTGAGATCTTTAATTTCTGGATTTTTTTCATTACATACATAACAGATTTGGCTGGAAGGATAGTACTGGTCGATCTTTACCGCAATACGACCATACCAATCTGCTTTGTAATCTATCATTCTACCAAATTCAGACCAGGAAATGTCACTTATAGACTTAGCATATTTCGAATCTTGTAGCATATCCTTAATATCCAAACTTTCCCGACAGATCACTTGGTTTTCGTTGATCAGTCTAAAAGAAAGTTTGTTCAAAAAATCGTTACGCTGATTAGCTATTCGTTCGTGAAGTTTTGCAACCTTATGTTTTTGCTTATACCATTTGCCACTGCCGATTTTCTTGCGACTTAATTTCCTCTGTTGTCTTGTAAGTTGCTGTTCTAGTTTTTGTAAATGTTTTGGGTTAGCTATCATTTCACCAGTCGACAGAGTTGCAAAATGCTTAATACCTAAGTCAATACCGACTACATTTTCGCTATTTGGTAACTCTTCGATCTCAGATAAGCAACAAACTGATACAAAGTATTTTCCGGTTGGTGTCTGGCTGATGGTAGCATTAATGATCTGCCCTTCTGGATTACGTGAGTTAGCAAACTTAACCCAACCTAATTTAGGTAATTTGATTCGATCTCCTTTAATCTCTATATTGTTATTGGTAAGGTTAGTTTTATATTTTTTCCAGTTGTTTCTCTTAGATTTGAATTTAGGGAATCCCTGATTCTTGTTACCCTGCTTAACTTCACGAAAAAAGTTTTGGTAAGCTGCATCTAGATTTCGTAAGCTATTTTGTAGAGCAAATTTATCGACTTCTTTTAGCCAGGTTAATTCCTTTTTGAGTTGAGTCATATCTTTACTGCATTGAGTGTAGGTTAAGGTAGTTCCCCTGGTTTTGTACAATTCAATCCGCTTCCCTAAATAGTAATTATAGACAAAACGAACACAACCTAAAGTTTTTCTAATTAATGTTGCTTGACTTTTAGTTGGATACAAGCGATATTTGTACGCCCTTTCAACTATCTTCATTATGACTCACCTCTGTTTCTGGTTATTGATATAATTCTCAATTTGCTCCCTGGTGTTTTCACTTACTGTAGCAACAAAGTAAGATGGATTCCAAAGATGACCACCCCATACTACATGATATTGAATCGAATATACATACCCTCTTCCCTTATGTATTTCTATCATATTATCCCTCCTACATTTATTATAAAATATGTAAAAGGTAGATGCAAGCGAGACCAGTACTTAAAAGAGATATTTCTCTTAACATATGTTAAGAGAAACGTCCTTACTCATGACTGAAGTCACTAGTTTGCGGGCGTTAGTTCATCAAAACAATTTTTGTCATCTTTCCTCCTCCTTGTCTATAGGATAATGCTTTTCGTCCCGATTTAATCTCCAAATGCAAAAAGAGCGGATATTAACCACTCTTTTTGGAAGGTAAAGATATTGGGTTTATAATAAGGGTAAGTGTACACGAAAAAAATTATGAATTTTGAGAACTTATCCAAATATATTTTTAACAAAGCTAAATTTTCTAATTTAGTCAAAGCGTGAAAAATGTCGAATCTACTGTTATAATATATATTAGCCATTAACAAGTAATCTCCTGCAAGTCCAATAAATTTTTTTTGATTATTTATCCCGTTTTATTCAAGGAAGAACAAATTAACCGTTTGTACAGCTGCTATACTAGTCTTCTTTTTCACCTGTTGGGTGAAAAGAAAAAAGGTAAATTTATATAGCAACAAGACCTAACGAACTTTGATTTGGAGATATTACCTACATTCCAACTGACGAAGGTTGACTATATCTTGCAGCTGTGGAAGACGCATTTAATAAAAAGGTAGTAGAGTAGTCAATGGATAACGGTGAAAAAACCTTCTATGAAGCTTTTAATCAAGAATTTATAGAACTCAGATTATTGTTTTTGAGCTAGATGAATAATTCGAGTTCTATATTTGAAGACTCTGACAGAAAGATTTTCTATGGTCTTTCTTACTACCAACCATTTGAAACTACACGGCTACAATTTTAAAAAACACCCGCAATCAATAGGTGCGTCAAATTTAATAATTTTACCTGTTAAAGTAACTCTCATATATTCTGTGGATATAACGTTACAATTTTTATTTAATAAACAAAAAGAGACACTATTATTTGACCCTTAACAGTAAGTCAGGCAACCAGATCAAACCATTAAAAAATCCTCCCAGCATGACAACCAGGAGAATTTTTATTAACTACTAAAGAACTATAATAGTGTGTGCTGTTGACCCATCCTCTGCAGGTGGTCTAACTAGCCCACCTGCAAGAGACACCTCGACACCTACCATCAATAAAGCCCAGATCATTAAGACAATTAATCCCTTACTCTCTACTTCCTACTTAAATATCGTCGCTTTCTCCTAATCATCACCTACTGGAACCCACGGTCCACATTGAACAATTGCACCTCCAGTATGATCAGAAGTAACAACCGTTACGTCAGTAGATATGCTTTCTAACGTGATCTCATCAGTAGCTGATACAGCAAAGGTAAAGCTAGATACAACCATCAACAACATTAAACTAACTACCAAAATTCTCCTCATAATTACCTTCTCCTCTCTACTTCCTACTTAATATCATCGCTTTCTCCTAATCAACACCTATTGGAACCCACGGGTCACATTGAACAATTGCACCTCCCGTATGATCAGAAGTAACAACCGTTACATCAGTAGATATGCTTTCTAACGTGATCTCATCAGTAGCTGATACAGCAAAGGTAAAGCTAGATACAACCATCAACAACATTAAACTAACTACCAAAATTCTCCTCATAACTACCCTCTCCTCTCTAATTGATTTCTATATTTTTCATGCTCACTTCTATAAAAAGCATATTCTGATTCATTTCCATGTCGCCTAACCTGGATGTATTTCAAAAGGGTAATCTCATAAAGCAGCTTTAAACTACAAAGGTCATTATCTCTGTTCAAAGCCATTTCTGCAAAAGAGTATGCCATACTTAATTTACCAATCTTGTGATAATATAGACTCGTGCCATATAAATTTCTGCTTAGACCATCTAAATCCTTCTTTTTGGATAACCAATTCCAAGATTTATGCAAAACTTCTACACCTAATTCTAATTTACCAATATTAATATAAGCGATACCTTTTTCATTTAGAACATAGCCTAAAACATTTTCAGCAATATATTCCTCATTCTCTAGAAATTCCAGAATTTTTATTGAGTCGAAATAATCCTCTTTTTCAATCAATATATTTGCTTTATTCAGCAAACACATTAATTCCATTTCTTTAAGCTGATATTCTTTTGCCAGTCTTAACGCTTCATTAATATAACGTTCAGCTTCTTTCAATTCGTTATTAGTCTCTATCGAAAAGGTGACTTTATTTAATTCTTCCTTTATCTGTTCTAAATTATCATAGCCAATTTGTCTAACCTTATTTTCGTAACTATTGATAATTAATGGATAGTTTATTTGACGGCTTTTATATAATAATGTAACTACAATATTTGCTGTCACTCTAATGACTCTTGATATGTTGCTTAGTGAATTTTTCCCATTCTCATTAGCCTGTTCTATCTGCTTTTGACTTAGTTTCAGACAATCATGAAAAAATATCAATGCCTCATCATATTCTCCAATACATTTTTTGGCAGTTCCCATTGCATAAGTCATTAAAGTCTCGAAATATATTTTCCCCTTTATTAATGAGCGACTTTCACAATAAAGCTTATTTAAAATCTCATGACCACTCATTCTATCCATTCCTAATCGGGATAAACCTCTGAGCAATTCGCTCTCAAAAATTGATAAAGGATCCTCTAAAATAGTCTGTGCAATGTATTTAGCCTGAACTGCCAGATCATAAGCTTTCTCGTAATCAAGATCCCTATTCATTGCCTGCTTACATTTCTCTACACGTTCTTTAAATTGGTCTTTCATATTCATCTTGACAATAGAATCAATCATAAACCTACCCCCTATCTGCTATTTTAAATCTATTATAAGTATAAACGATATTCATATATTTTTCAAGTATTTAGAATATAAAAAATAATTCCCCAAGTTTTAAATACAATGAAATGCCTACAACTACCATTACCACTCCAAAGGTTATCATCCATTGATGCTCCTTGATGGATTGACAGTAGATCTTTTCAGAGTGGCTCTCAGAAGCTGTAATATATAATTAGAATTCATTTTTATTGAATTAATGATAATTATTCCCATTAATTAACTGATTATTTTCATACTCGATGGTGAAAACTCTCTTGATTTATTGGCAATTATATGTTACTCTAATTAGGAACAAATAAATAGCTATTAGCGCTAGGGGAGCTGGAGAGGCCAGCTGAGATAAAGATCCGCTCGAATCTTTGACCCTTTTTACCTGATCTGGATAATACCAGCGTAGGGAAGTGGTTGTAATCATGTACATTGTTTTCTGTGTATCTGATAGCACAATTCCGTCGTTGGGATTGTGCTTTTTATTTTAAGCATAATCCCACCTATTGCTCATCCTCCCCTGGTGCTAAAATTTTTTTAGGAGGATGATTTTTTATGCAAACCAAAAAACTAACTTTATCCGCTCTACTCATTGCTATCGGTACTCTGACAGGACACATAATCTATATTCCCGTGGGAATCTCCAAATGTTTTCCCATTCAACACACGATCAATCTGTTATCTGCTGTCCTTCTTGGCCCTGGTTATGCAGTAGCCAATGCTTTTTCCATCTCTTTACTGCGAAACATTCTCGGAACCGGCTCGCTTTTAGCTTTTCCCGGTAGTCTTTTTGGCGCTTTATTGGCAGGATTGATCTTTCGAAAGACCACCAGCAAAAGTTTCGCTGCATTAGGGGAAATTTTGGGCACAGGAATTATCGGAGGAATCGCCTCCTACCCCATTGCCAAATATATCATCGGTAATGAAGTGGCCGTCTTCTTTTTTGTCATCCCTTTTCTGATCAGCACTCTTGGAGGAAGTTTGATCGGTTATCTGCTGCTTAAGTTGTTCGAACAGAATAAAATTATAAAAATAGCCGGGAGGGTTATCAAATGAAAAAAGTTCTAACGATTGCAGGCTCTGACAGCAGTGGTGGTGCGGGAATTCAGGCAGACCTGAAAACATTCTCAGCCTACGGAGTTTATGGCATGAGTGTCATTACCGCTGTTACTGCCCAGAATACTCAGGGAGTTTTTGCGGTACAGGATATTACCCCGGAAGTCATTGTTCAACAGATAGATGCCATTTTTGATGATATTCAGGTGGATGCGGTAAAAATTGGAATGGTCTCGCAGATTCCAACGATTAATGTTATTGCTGATAAGATAGAGCAATATCAGGTCAAAAATGTAGTTGTCGACCCGGTGATGGTCTCAAAAAGCGGCTATGACCTACTCCATGCAGAAGCAAAAGATGCTTTACTAAACCGTCTTCTTCCTCTGGCTACAGTCGTAACCCCCAATATCCCGGAAGCCCAGATCATTGCTAATATGTCCATTAATAGTCTAGCAGAGATGGAACAGGCAGCCCAGATTATCCATGAACTGGGACCAAAATATGTTCTTTTAAAAGGTGGACACCTGGTGGATGATGCCACAGATATTTTCTTTGATGGCCAGGAGATCAAATACTTCCAATCTGAAAGAATAAAGACCAAAAATACCCATGGTACTGGCTGTACACTGTCCTCAGCTATCGCCTCTGGTCTAGCCAAAGGTTGTATAGTTGAAGATGCGATTACCAGTGCCAAGGAATATATTACAATTGCCATCAAACACTCCCTTTCCATTGGAAAAGGGGTCGGTCCAACTCATCATTTTTACAAATTATATGAAAAGGCAGGGATGTTAGATGAATAGTCAACCTGGAAACAACCTTACAATGCTCAGTTTCTTATTTCTCTGGTTCGGTGCAGCCATTTCCATTGCCGAGATTATGACAGGCGGTCTGCTGGCACCTCTCGGATTTACTAATGGATTATTGGTAATCATTATCGGTCATTTGATCGGTACAACTATTTTAATTCTGGGTGGAATTATTGGTTATAATGAAAAATTACCGGCCATTACTTCAACCAGAATGGCTTTTGGACAATGGGGAACATTTCTCTTTTCCCTACTCAATGTTTTACAGTTAATCGGCTGGACAGCCGTAATGATTATCTCTGGAGCCAGATCTGTTAATACAATTAGCAAAATTCTCTGGTCATTTGATAACCTATATCTATGGAGTCTGGTCATTGGAGGCTTGATCTGTTTCTGGATCTATTTGGGGAATGCGGGTTTTAAAAAGATTAATATTATTGCTGTGTCTCTCCTGTTTGGGTTAACAATTCTACTAAGTCTGGTTATCTTTAAGAATAATCAATTGTTTACCAGAGAGATTACCGGTAATCTTCCCTTTGGTCTGGGAATTGAATTGAATGTGATCATGCCTCTTTCCTGGCTGCCGTTAATTGCTGATTATACCCGCTTCGCCAGAAGCAAGTCAGGTGGTATCTGGGGAAGTTGGATTGGATATTTTAGCGGTAGTTGTTGGATGTATATCATCGGTCTTGGTGCAGCTATTGTTTCAGCTAATGCAGACCCTACCGGAATGATGTTGGCTGCCAATCTAGGTCTAACTGCCCTGGGAATACTCCTCCTCTCGACAGTGACTACCACTTTTCTGGATGCTTATTCAGCAGGAGTTACTTTTTTGAATATTACTCCCAGACTAAGTGAACGTAAAATGGCGATTATTATGGCTGTCATTGGAACTATAATCGCAATTATAGTTCCCATTGAACAGTATGAGAATTTTCTCTATGCTATTGGCTCGGTTTTCGCTCCCCTTTTTGCAGTGGTGATTGCCGATTACTTTATTTTGAAAAATCGTTCCATCGATCCAGATCTTCAGGTGAACTGGGGAGCTGTCGTAGTCTGGGTAGTTGGGATAGTTCTATATTACATCTTTATCAGATTTAATTTTATTCTGGGGGCTACTGTTCCAGTAATGATTCTTACTGGACTGATCTATACATTATTCTGGAGGTGGATTAAAAATTGGACATCTATCAAAAAATCGGAAATTTATATACAGAAGTAAGAGAACATAACCCTCTGATCCATCATATCACCAACTATGTTACCGCAAATGAATGTGCCAATATTGTACTCGCTCTCGGAGGTTCACCTGTGATGGCAGATGATATTCACGAAGTTGCAGAGATGGTCTCCATCAGCTCTGCCCTGGTTCTTAATCTGGGTACTCTCAATTATGCTAACCTGGAGACGATGTTATTGGCAGGAGCAAAGGCAAACCACTTAAATATTCCGGTTATCCTCGACCCTGTAGGTGTTGGTTCCACCAGTTTTCGAAATAAAGCTGCTCAGACTTTAGTAAAAAACATACAATTCGCAATAATTAGAGGTAATACATCTGAGATTATGGCAGTGGCAGGAATAGAAGTACACACCCGGGGAGTAGATTCAACCCGAGAATTTGCTGAAGGTAAACGGGTGGCAATTAACCTGGCAAAAAGGCTCAAATCTGTTGTTGCAGTCACTGGTGCTAAAGATCTGATCACTGATGGCGAACATAGCCTGATCTGTGAAAATGGTCATCCTTTGCTCTCCAGGGTCACCGGAACAGGCTGTATGGTTTCTTCACTAGTTGGCGTATATGCCGGTATCAGTACAGATAAGCTCCTCGCGGCGACTGCCGGAATTGTCTCGATGGGTATCGCCGGAGAGAAAGCTTTTCAGCAGCTGCAGAGTACAGATCATCTGGGAACTTTCAGGATCAAGCTCTTTGATCAGATCGGTTCTTTGTCAACGGAAGATTTTATAAAATGGGGGAGATTGAATGAACTATAAACAGGATTACACTCTATATCTGGTCACTGATAGAAATATTCTGAAGAACAGAGACCTACTAACCTGTATAGAAAAAGCTATTCATGGTGGAGTCACCCTCGTACAATTAAGGGAAAAAAATATTTCCTCTCTTGAGTTTTTCGATCTAGCACAGCAGGTTAAAGAGCTTACTGATCGATGTCAGATCCCATTGATTATCAACGACAGAGTGGATATTGCGCTAGCTGTCGATGCTGCGGGTGTTCACTTAGGTCAGGAAGATTTACCGACAACGACCGCCCGAAAACTACTGGGATCTGAAAAACTATTGGGTATCTCCGCAGCTACATTAGAAGAAGCTCTATCTGCGGAAAGATCAGGGGCTGATTATATTGGTGTTGGGGCACTCTTCCCTACTACTACCAAATCTAACACCAGAAAAGTAACTCCTGATGAGCTGAGAAATATTAAGCAAAGAGTGAACATTCCAGTGGTCGCTATCGGTGGGATCAATCAAACTAATCTTCAGCAGATTGCTCATACTGGAATTGACGGCATTGCTGTCGTCTCAGCAATTTTAGGCAAAAGTGATATTGAGAACTCAGCCAGGAAGTTATTGGAACTGTTACAGCAATAAGCTAAGCCCCAGTTATCTCTTGAGGTAACTGGGGCTTATTCTTCCTTAGCTTACTAACCGCCAAATACAATCACTCATACTCCTTGTTTATCTTCTTATTCCTAATAGGTAGCTACAGCATAATCAATGATAGAGGAAGAATAATAATGTAATTACATTGGTTCAACTCACAGATATACAATTCGGAAAATTTTTTAAAACTCTCTTGACATAAACTCAATTATGTAATATATTACTTATATATAGGTAATATATTACCTATATTGTTAACTCTTAAACTCATGAAAGGAGAACATACATTGGATATTCTTGACAAGAAAAACTTTGTATTTGGCAGTATTTTTCTCCTGGCAAATAAGCTCCAGGTTTTAGGGGATTCCCACCTGGCTGAAGATGATATGACTATCAAACAATGGTTTTTGACTTCGGCCATATTACAATTCGTAGGAGAATCTCCTACCTTGACCGAAGTAGCTAATTTGATGGGTAATTCTCATCAAAATGTAAAACAGCTTGCATTAAAACTCCAGGAGAAGGGTTTTTTGGTTTTAGAAAAAGATAAAAAAGATGGTAGAGTTCTAAGGCTAACAATAACGGAGAAAAATCATGTATTCTGGAAAGATAGGGAAGATAGGGATCAAACTTTTATTGACCAACTTTTTCGAGATTTAAGTTGCGACGAAATCAATGCTATATATACTGGATTTAATAACATGTTAGCTAACATTCACAGGATGAATAATAACTGACCCATAGCAATATAGCGTTAATTTAAATAGAATACACATCTACAGGAGGTTACATTTCATGATAAATAAGTATACGATAATAATATTTTTGGTAATCATAGGTTTTTCAACTCTACTTTATTACTCACATAAATTATATAGGGAATACAGATCAGATGCACTAACAGGTTTAGAACGAACAAAAAATCTTGACAATTCACTATTATTGGACAAAGATATTGCACATCTACCAGAGCCAGTTCAAAAATATCTTCGCTATGTTGGAGTAGTAGGCAAACCAAAAGTTTTTAACCTCAAAGCCGTTATTGATGGAAACATGAAAATGGATGATAAAAAAGAATGGTTTGATGTACAGGTAGAACAGTATAGTTTTTTCGATAAACTTACCCGTCTGTTTTTCATCCGGGCAAATATGTCCGGAATTCCTATTAGTGGACTACATTCTTATCAAGATGCAAAAGCAATTATGCTGATTAAGCTGGCAGGTCTAATTCCAGTAGTTGATGGTAAAGGTCGCGAGATGAATCAGGGCGAGACAGTAACTGTGTTGAACGATATGTGCATTCTGGCACCAGCTACTCTTATTGATCCAAAAATTCAGTGGGAGCCGATTGATACATTATCTGCAAAAGCAATATTTACTGATCAGGAAATCACGGTATCTGCAAGGTTATACTTCAACGAAAAGGGTCAACTGATTAATTTTGTTTCAGATGATCGATTCTATTCACCAACCGGTAGAACTTTTGATAAGGTCAGGTGGTCAACACCCGTCTCAGATTATAAAAATATCAACGGTTTTAACCTACCAACTTATGGTGAAGCGATCTGGAATTTTCCCGATGGAGATATGTCTTATGCCAGGTTTAATATAAGAAAGATTGAATATAATTGTAAAACATTGCAATAAAAAAGACTGTAATCGGTGTGTAAGCAGAGCACATCTATTACAGTCTCTTTATATTTTAGCCTCCTCCCTTCGATTTTAATGGTACATAATCCTTTAATTGGACAGATTAATAAATGATCCAGAAAAATCACTTAATGAGCTCACAAAAATAATAATTAAGCACAATGGCCGTTTTCATTTATAAGGAGGTGATTGTTTTCTAAAGATCATTCAGTGAACGATTATTCTGACGATTATCAAAAGATTAGCGTTGGCGAGATATAGGAAGTGAGACAAATTTCAGATAACTTTTAATCTTTTGGGTAATTCAATTCAAAACAAATTTTCAGGAGGTAGCAAAATGAAAAAAATACTATCACTTGCCTTGATTTTACTGCTGAGTATTTCACTATTAGGGTGTGTAATTGAGAAAGAAGATACTCAGCCAGAACAGGAAGACCAAAATGCGGGGGAATTACAGCAGGCAGGTCCAGCTGATGAAGAGGCTGTGACAAATTTGGTTGAAAATTTTGGTAAAAAACTCCAATTGGTCTCACTACAGGCACCGGAGGACACACTTAAAAAGAGTATGCAAGAGAATTACGGTGACTATGTATCTCCAGAACTTCTTGAAAAGTGGATCAACGATCCGCTAAATGCTCCCGGCAGATTAACATCAAGTCCCTGGCCAGATCGGATAGAAATTCAAAATATTAATAAACTCTCCGCAGATAGTTATGAAGTAAAAGGCAAAATAATTGAGATAACAAGTGAAGAGAAAACTAACGAAGGAGCTGCCACTAATCGTCCTATAACTCTAGTAGTGAAGAAGACAGACGATAATTGGCTTATAAACAGTGTTACCCTCGGTGAATACGCTAAATCAGACTCAATAGTTTATAAAAACACCGAGTATGGTTTTAATTTCTCCCTACCGGAAAGTTGGAAAGGTTTCACAATTATAACTGACAAATGGGAAGGGCAAGCTATAGAAGGGGAAGAAAGCGGTAAAGTTGTTGAAACTGGCCCACTTATCTCAATCAGACATCCCGAATGGACTCCTGAGAACCCGCGACAGGATATCCCGATCATGATATTTACTCATAATCAATGGAGTTCACTACAAGAAGAAGAATTTCACATTGGGGCTGCACCTATTGGACCTAGCGAACTGGGACGTAACAATAAATATGTTTTCGCCCTACCTGCACGGTACAATTTTGCTTTTCCAACAGGTTATGAAGAAGTGGATAAGATTATCCAAAGTCACCCCCTTCACCCAATTGACGAATAACCATCAGGGTAATTAACAGCAGAAAAAGTCTACTAAATAAATCCAGGTCGAATTATTGGAGATATAATCTGACCTGGATTTTATATCATTTACAGTGCTATCTGAAAAAAATATTTAGATATCCCTTGACATTAACCTTACGTAAAGGTATATAGTAAAACTATCAGGAGGTGAGAACATGGAATATACAGTGCAGAAGTTAGCTCAAATGGCAGGTGTCAGTTCTCGAACGCTGCGCTACTATGATGAAATTGAACTCCTTAAGCCGGCAAGGATCAATTCATCAGGTTATCGCATTTACGGACAAAAAGAGGTTGATCGACTACAACAGATACTTTTTTATAGAGAATTAGGCGTGAGCCTGGATAAGATTAAAACCATTATAACAACGCCTACCTTTGATGAACTAAAAGCATTGCGAGAACACCGTGAGAAACTTCTTGAGAAAAAAGAGCAATTAGATTTATTGATTGCAAATGTCGATAAAACAATTGCCTCTAAAGAAAGGAGTATACCTATGAATGATAAAGAGAAATTCGAAGGTTTCAAACAAAAAATGATTGAGGATAATGAAAAAAAATATGGCAAGGAAATTCGTGAAAAATATGGCGATGAGATTGTTGCCAAGTCTAATAACAAACTAAAAAATATAACTCAAGAAGAATATGATCAAGTCACTAACCTTGCAGATGAGGTTATGCAAACACTTCATGCAGCAATGCAAACCAATGATCCTTCAGGTGAAATAGCTCAAAAAGCAGCAGATCTACATCGTCAATGGTTAAGTTTTTATTGGGATCGCTACAGCAAAGAAGCCCATGCAGGTCTTGCTCAAATGTATGTAGACGACGAAAGATTTAAAGCATACTATGATAAACAACAACCAGGAACAGCAGAGTTTCTCAGAGATGCAATTCTTATTTATACGGGAATGCACAACGAGAACTAGACGTAAAATGAGAGCGATTGGTTAAACCCAATCGCTCTTATTTTATGTACGGAATAAGTTTCATTTTTGACTATTATATAACACTGTAGCATAAACTCGTTTATCCTGAAGCAAAAATGGTCTCCTCATATTTTTTAATACTATACTTTTATTCTATTTTTAATAATAGTGCCTTTTTATTAATTTATTTTGTTATTATGGAATGTCTTGACATATAACCAAAGTTATGTTATTATCGTAATATACAACATTAAGTCTTAATGTGGTACTAATTACTAATTAAAGGAGGTGAAAAGCAATGTTAGAACCTTTAAACATAATTTGGACAGACGGTGAAGTTGAAGAAGAAAATCCATGCCCATGTTGCGGTAGATTATTCTACGGTATTTAATCTGCGCTGAAGAGAGCCTATTTTGTAGGCTCTCTTCCACTTAAGGAGGGACTGAGATTGAAATTAATTAATCGAATGCGAGTTATTCCCGTTGAAGATGGTAAATATTTTATGCTAAATGGTCTAAATGGAGCCATTGATCTGCTTGATAATACAGGGTATCGAATCTATCAAAAATGGAAAGATCAGGCTGCAATAACTCCTGTTGGTCAAGAACAGACACTGTTTGAAGGACTACAGCAGCGTGGGTACCTGGTCGAAGATCAGAACGCAGAGCTGGATCTTGAAAAAGAACTTTTTCAGCGATTAGAGCAAAAACACCAGCGACACCAAAAGATAATCGAACCATTAATAATTCTAACTTATGACTGTAACTTCCGCTGTCCTTACTGTTATGAGCAGACCTTGATGGATAAGGGTAAGGACTGGATGAATAAACAAATTACACCTGAGATGGTGCATTCTCTGATCAAACATTTTGATAACTATAAGGTTGAGAGAATTACTCTGTTCGGCGGCGAACCCCTCTTACCAAGGAACAAAGAGACAGTAATTGAGTTTATTAAATACATCAAAGCTAAAAATCTTAAGTTGAATATCATTACCAACGGTTATTATTTAGAACATTACATTCCTCTACTGGTTGATGTAGATGTTCAAAAAATTCAAATTACTCTAGATGGTAATGAAGAACGCCATAACCAAACCCGCTACACTGCCGGTAAACAAGGTACATTCCACAAAATCTTAGAGAATGTAAAGCTGGCCCGGAAAGATAATCTCCCAATCTTCATTCGCTGTAATGTAGATATTGATGATCAAAATCAGGTTAATGATCTTTTGCAGACTTTTGATGAATATGGTTTACGCGACGACCCCGGAATAGAATTATTTGTTGCTGCTTTACGGGAAGGGGAGCATCTTGAAGGCGATAACTGCAACATAATTCGAAAATATATCCAACAGATTGACAAAGCCATCGATTACCCTAATTCGACAAAAGAGATGTTTGTCAAATTAAGCCATATTGCTACCAATTTTCTGGATAACACCAACTGGCATCCAAAGTACACATACTGCTTTGCCCATTCCAGTCTACAGGTATTTGACCCCTGGGGTTATATTTATCCGTGTTCTGTTCTCGTAGGACGCGAAAAAGACATCATCGGTACCTATGATGAAAACGGAGTTATTTTTAATGACCTATATACTAAATGGCACAATCGAACCGTGGCCAATATGGAAAAATGCCGGGATTGCGAAATGGCTCTCTTCTGTGGAGGAGGCTGCGCTGGTGAATCCAGTTATCAAAATAGAGACCTTTATGAACCTGACTGCTCTGATATGGAAGCTTATCTGAGCGAGTTATTGCCCTACTTGTACGCTAGATATGTTAAAAAACAGGCATAATAAATAGGCTGATATTCAACCTTCAGAACTATAAAGTTGAATATCAGCCTATTGTTGTTTTTTGGCGAAGGTAGACTCCCCCTCACTGCTATGGAACTGTCCATTAAATGTATCATTCTAGAACAAAGATAAAAAAGAAAGACATCTACTGAAAAATAGACACCTTTCTCTCTTATTGATGTAAAACCGTTAAGATTAATTTTGTTTTATCAACCCGAATTATTTATCAGATATTATTATACAAAAAATAATCAATCTTTTGGATTTTTAATAGCATCTAAAGCATTTTGATAAAATTTCCTTACAAATTTACCGAATATAGGAATCTGTTGATTCTTTAAATAAAGATAACCAATAATAGAAGAAAAAACTGCACCTATAGTATCGACTATCAGATCCCACATAGTATCTACCAATCCAGATTTCTGCATATTAAGTGCAAATATTGAGTCCATACTAAACTCATAAACTTCCCACAAAACACCCATTGTTACTGCGAAAGTAGCAGAAAAAAGTACCACAAAGAACGGACTTAGCATCACATTGACTTTTACATCTTTATTTAGCAAATATATCAATAAAAATCCAATAAATCCAAGAATGACTCCCGAGAGAGTATGCAGCATAAGATCCCACCACCAAAATATGGTATAAAAATCCCGAAGATTACCCAGGTATAAGGCTGCAAAAATAAAAAGAAAGATAACAGTCTGAAAACTCCGGGGCAGATAGATATGGTTTTTTTGTGAAATTAAATAAGGGAGAAATGTCAGAGCAAGAGTAGTAATTGCTGTGAACATATTCAACCAATTTCCTTCAGTTAGATTACCGCCTATAGCAAAAACCAATAATATTCTAAAAATATTAGTAAAAACTCTATCCAAATTTACCTTTTTATTCTTCTCTTTAGGAATACCTAGTTCGCCCACCAATATTCCCCCCTCTATTCATATTTACATTAGCTTTACTCCAGGCCTTTTCTTATTCTGGGTGCCGCAATTAGATAGACAATTCCACATAACACTATAACAATACCTGTGTAACTGAGTATCTGCTGCCAGGTTGAAGTTTGCGATAATACTGCGTTATTTCCCTTATAAGCCCAATAAAAGGGACTCCAATAAAAGAATTTTTGCCACTTAGCTGATAATAACTCGATGGCTAAAACCGATGCAAACAAAGGTAAAAAGAGTAATTTTATAATAGATACGGCACTGATAATATCATCACTACTAAGACCCTGGATAAATCCTACTAAAAGGCTTAACAAACTTGCAGCAGATACTATAAGAAGTATTTGAAGCAGATTTACATCACCAAAACCACATATAAAAACCGTTGCTATCGTACCGAATATCGGTAATACCAAACCGAGTAAACTTTTCCCCAGAATAAAAGTATTTCTTGTCGTAGGTGTTACATTAATCGACCGAATAGTTCGATCTGCCTTTTCCTCAACAATGTTAAAAGCTATTAGCATACCACCTAAAATAGAAATTAAAAGTAACACACCATTCACCAATGTTCTTTTTAATGGTGGTACCGTCTTGCCAAATTCGATGATTTCTGCATTAGTATCTTCAACTTGAATATCCAATTCGTTTAACGAGTTAATAAGTTTTGCATAGTCTATTACGCCTTCAGGCTCATTTCCCTGAATCATGATATAATGCTTATCTCCTTCCGGCAAAATCCCAACTATATTATCTCTGGCTTCGACCCTCTTTTGCACACTCTCAACATCTTTAAAGAGTTCAACTTTTGCAAAACTTTTAAAGTACGCAATCTGTTCAGGGTTGTCTGCTTCCAACAGTGCCAGATTAATAGTAGTATCATTTATTCCGGGTGTGAATAGATTTATCGCAAATGCTAAAATCAATGGAACAACCAGGATATATAATGATATAAAAGTTCTCATGCTTACTTTAACATCTCTGGTAAAAATAGCCCAGATTCTTTTTAGCATTATCCATTCCTCCTTTCTATTATAACCAATTAACAGCACGCTGTTAATACCTCAAATTTAAATATTTCAAAAAGGGATTTGTACTTCCACTGAAGTAAGTCTATAGAAGCCGGGAGACTCTCCTTTCTGAAATGCAGTTAAACTGTTAAGGTTTTCTTATAACGTTTATTCGAAATTAAAAACAAAATTATCCCGGCTGCGAGAAAACCAAATGAAAGCCATAAAACATAAGTTATATCTCCATTTTTTAACAGGATCTCTTTAAACCCTTCAAGCATTGGATAACTTGGAAGAATCTTTACCCAGAACGGATTCCAACCCGGAATAAAATACGCAATATTGGGAATAACCATGGCCATAAGAATCAAAAAAATACTTCCAAAAGATTGCAAAAAATCCTCATAAAAACTGGCCACCAAAAGCCCTAAAGTGGAGGATAAAAAAACTGTAGTTAGTAAGAATAATATTAACGCCCAATAATTTGGTTGTAATCCCATAATCGGAAGAACAACTATCAAGCTGGATATTATCCCCGTCAGCATAAGAACTCCCACTTTGCTCAGCAGATACTGCCAGACCGAAGCTGCTGATACTGCATAAGCTTTGATAACACCTTCTTTTTTATCCAGGAAGATATATCCTGCTATCAGAAAAAGACCCAATAAGCTACCATTAAAAGTTAATACAGAAGGAAGGATGTTTTGCCTATCTGTAAGTTGTTCATAACTGGTAGATAACGGACGGACATCCTGTTCATCCAGGGTAGTCTGTAGAATATCCGAATTTTCAACGTGGATAATCGAAAATAAATTTTTTAAACGCTGAGATTCATAACCCTGCAGGTAGTATTCATAGGCTAAATTATAACTATCATCTAATTTTATTATCGCACCTAATTGTTGCTTTTTATCGGCCAGTTTAATCACATCTTCTTTGTTGTCTACGAGATATATTTTTCGTGTATCACTTTCAAAAAATTGTACCTTAATGACTTCTCCATCGTTCTTAATTTCTATAAGCTCACTTTTCCCATCAAGATCATTATCTTCCATTCTCTGCAGGAATGATTCTTTAACCATTTGGGGTAAATTCAGATGAATATACTCAGACTGCTTACTGACAAATTTTTCAGGAACAGCAAATAGTAAGATAACCAGCAACAATACAGCCATAAATATTTCAATATAAATGTAAAACCCTCTAAAGGCAAGTTTAAGTTCTTTTATGAAACTATGCCATAATTTCATTTTAAACGAGCCCCCTCCCAGTTACTTTTATAAATATTTCTTCCAGAGTAGCTTCTTTAGTATGCATTGTTTGTATTTCGTAATTTCCGATTATATCCTGGAGCCTCTTCTTATCTTTATCCAATACAGTAGAAAATTTTTCTCTAACACTCTTTCCATTTTCGATGTACTCTACCTCAACAAGTTTCTCTCCATATTGTAGTTTGAGATTCCGGGGAGAATCAATCAGTTTAATCTCCCCATCAATAATAAAAGCCACCCGATCACACAATTCCTCTGCGATAAACATATTATGAGTTGTCAAAAACACTGTAACTCCCTTTTTATTATCTCTCTTAATGATATCCTTAATCTCAGCGGCAATAGCAGGATCCAACCCGGTAGTAGGCTCATCTAAAAACCACAGTTCCGGGTTATTAAGCATCGATCTAGCAAAAGTCAATCGATGCTTCATTCCTTTAGAAAATTCTCCAGCCTGTATATCTCCTTTTCCTTCTAATCCTACTAATTTCAATAATTCCTTTGGTTCACGGGTTTCCACATCAAATAACTTTCGATAAAATTGTAGGTTTTCCTTCGCCGTTAATTTACTATATACATTGGACTGTTCAAAAGACATCCCAATTTTGTTAAACATCTCCGGAGAAGACCGTTTAACATCATACCCTGCAACAGAAACCTCCCCTTGCTGCAATTGTAAGAGTCCAGTCAAAATTCCCTGTGTTGTAGACTTACCTGCTCCAGAAGGTCCAAGAAAACCAAAGATCTCACCTTTTTGTACCTCAAAACTAACATTTTTCACAGCATACCTATCATCCTTATTGTAAGAATGATATAAGTTTTGTACAGTAATCATAAACATTCCTCCTAACCTTTAAATGTGTATTTCTCAGCTTTATTCTTTATAACACGCCTTCTTTAATACTTTAATATATTGCTCAAGCTCTTGTTCTATCTCCTTAAAATTAAATTCTTTGTCAAATTTTATTCGCTCTTTTACTAACCTTTCAACATATTTTTCAAATGTCCATTTAATAATCTCCATCACTATTTTGAAATCTACATCTTCGCGGAACTTTGAAAAATCAATATTATGGGTATAGACTTGATCAATCAAATCATTTGACCGCTCTTCAACCCCCTCACGTAATTTAGCTAATGTTCTCTCCTCAATCAAGATAGCAAGAAAATCATAAATATATGGATAATGAAAGGTTACCTCCCCTTTAATCAGCACAATTTGCTTCATTCGCTCAAAAAAATCCGCCACTTCCCAATCAAGATTTTCAGCAATAGCATCTGTAACTATTTGAATTGAAAATTTCTCTAATTTATGATACAATTCTTTTTTGCTTTTAAAATAATGAAATAACAGTCCTTTAGAGATATTAGCATTTTTTACGATAGTATTTGTTGATGCTTTATCAAATCTATTTTTACTAAATTCTTCAAGAGCACTATTGATAATTCTATCCCTTTTTTCAGCATCAATATTCTGAAATAGTTCATTCATCGCTTTATCACCTCACAGCGGATTACAAATAACCGACCAACATGGTCAATCCCATTATATCATGAACCGACCAGCGTGGTCAATGGAAGAATAAAATTTTTTATCTTCTGACAAAATAATAAATTTCAAAGAACCTCAATTTGATATAGCAGAATAATTTAAAAAATCTATGAATATCAAACTAAGGATAATTTTCTAGATTTATAAATGGAAAGGTTTTCTTGTCATAACATCACTGATACTGTTCTTAACTATTTAGTATAGTTTATCCAATCTTATCAAGAACCTCCCTTGCCTTCTTAATAAGGTCATAATCTGCTCTCTCTACCACAAATTCATTCGTAGAAGTATTCATTCTCTGAATACACTCCCGGTACTCCATCTGACTGCCAACATTAACCTTACCTGATAAATGGTACTGAGTACATCCGGTCAAGTTGTATATTTGTTCTATATTATCGACATTTACTCCACAGCCAGGCATAATAGTTATAGAATCGCCAAATTTTTGCTGGATATGTGCAATATACTCTACACCTGCCAGAGCATTTTCTCTTTGACCAGAGGTGAGAATCCTGCAAATTCCCATGTTAACCAGCTCAGAAATATCTTCCATTGGATTTTTTGCATCATCAAAAGCCCGATGAAGAACAACATCCAGAGGATTTGCAGCTTTGATCAATTCACGCATTCGTTCTAGATCTATCTTTCCATCAGGTAATAAGATACCGACAACAATACCGTCAAATTCCAGCTGTTTTGCGATAGCAATATCATTTTTCATAGTTTCAAACTCATTATCATCATATAAAAAATCTCCAGAACGGGGACGTATCATCGCAAAAATTTCTATATCCTCAATCTCTTTTGCTTTTTTCATTAACCCATAGCTTGGTGTCAAACCGCCTATATTAAGTGCAGAACACAATTCTATCCTGTCTGCACCGGCATTTCTGGCTGTTACCATTGATGTATAGGAGTCCACACATACTTCTAAGATCATAGACTATCCTTCCTTTTTCACTAAATTGTCTAAAGCATTATATCTAAAATCTCCATCTAACGGAAATATTGGTCGCCTAACCTGTTTATACTCAAGGGTTTTTAAATCTTCATTTGTGTTACCTCTGGTAAGTGCCATGATACTGCGCTTTGCTACCAGGCTGTGTTGATGGGTGAGATAACCCAGTTTACAGACAACTATCTCTCTATCTTCCGGATTTACTCCTAAATCTATAAACATTTCAGGTATTGTGTATCCAACGTGAGCTTCTGCAAGCACTAGATCTACTCCACAGCTATTAAATAATGTCAGGTCACTTTTGATCATTCCCCCCCTGGACCAATCTTTAATATAGGCTTTTACTGTTCCGACTGCAGTAATTGGAGATGAGGTAACAGGATCAAATTTTGCTCCAAATGTAAGAGATATCTCTTCACCCACTCGCCCTTCGCATTGTTTTGTAGCTGTTGGGTCATAGATTCCCCCATATACTATCGGTTCTTTGAGCATATCAGTTCTCTGATCGGACATTATTAACTTCAAAAAATCAGTACAATCGGAAGCTGCACCGGCAGTTGGATTATCTCCCGAATCGGAGATGTAGATAGGTAATTTACCATCTTTTACTGCATCAAAAGCGATATCCAGAGCTTCCTGTTGATGATAGGTCTCTGTTTGGAAGCAAAAGTCATCTTTTCTGGCCCAAATAAGCTCTGCCAATCTCACAGCCTCTCTTTCTGCTAACTCAAGATCCCCATCTGTGACTACATAAACCGCAATAGAACTATCTTCATTATCTGCCCAGGGATAACCCATCAAATATGATGCAGCCAGGATTCCCTCTCTCTTTTCACACTCTCTGAGTGCATTTGTTAGTTCTATCATCGGCTCGACAGTGGTTGATGATTGTTCACCGGCAATTAGAATAGGAACTCTCACCCATGCTGATTTTGCAGTTACCTTCTGCTCAAGGGCAGCTATTGTCATTCTTGCAGCATGTTCCCCAGTCTCAGAACAATCTGTATGGGGAGCACATTTATAGCCCACAAAGCCATCACAATTATTATGCATTCTGGTGGTCATAGTAGTATGCATATCGAGAGACGAAAAAATAGGAATGTCAGGAAAGATAGCTCTTAACTCTTCTAAAAAGTACCCTTCCGCTTCTCCCTGTTTTTTGACCCTCATCGATCCATGCAGTGAAAGGGTTATAGCATCAATTGGTGCTTCCTTCTGAGCGGCTCTGGCTCTTCTGATGATCTCATCTTTTATCCTGCTATAAAAATCATAATCAATCTCACCGTTAGGAACAGCTCTGGCAGATACTGTAGGAATTACTTCATAACCTGCTCCCTGTAAAGTCTTAATGATTCCCGTTAAAGAATCATTATCCCGTAAATTATTAAAAATATCCTCCCCATAGATTACTTTAAAATCTTTTTCACTGGTTATTATGGGGTTAAAAGAATTGGACTCATGATGCATAGCTGCAACCAATATTCTTTTCATTGATCATTCACCCTCCATCCATGATAATTGTCACTGACAAATGAGTTTTTAATTAGCCTTACTTTTATACAGACATACTCCTGAATTCAAAAAGATTATAATCGACTATATTCTCTAAAAGATCGGTAATACCTCTAAGCAGATTAAAAATCTGTATAAGAACTATCATTTAATTTACCATGTCCACTCATCTGCTTTCAACATCATGATAAGCTATGGTAACCAACACCTTTTCTCCCCCATTGTCGGAATCCAAACTTGAGTTCCTTCATTCGGTAATGGTATGTATATTCGTTCTTTATTGACCATAGTTATTACCTCCAACCCAACTAAGTTAAATATAACACATGAACCACATTCAAATTTGTAATATATTTTTTTACTTGTTCCCTGTCCCACCCATTTATACATTTCAAGATAGAGAACAACTAACCCCATTAAGCAATGTCACCATTCATTTTCTGTCGAAAAGCAAAAATTGCAATCACTATGATAACAACCGCATATCCACATACCCACCAGAGGTGTGGTAATATTGCTGCATAGTCTCCAAAAATAGCAGCTCTACCCGCATCTACAGCATGGGCAAAGGGAAGGGCATAGGCGATCTCTTTGAACCAGCCTCCGATCAGATTTAAGTCAAACCAGGTACCACTCAACCATGCACTCAGATTAGTCAACAGTGCTCCACAGATACCACTCACCTGTTTATCATTAAATACGCTGCCTGCTAACAGTCCGATTCCTATAAATAGTAATGCTGTTGGGATCAGCACAATGATCGACAACAAAACATTGGCAGTAATCGGCAGTCCCAAAAAGAATGCAGCAACAAAGCTGACAGCAATTTGCAGAATCGCCATTGGTATCAAAGGAAGCGTATATCCCATGATGTAATCAGACGCAGAGAGTGGAGTTGTGAACAGGCGCATCAAAAATGAATTGCTTCTATCTTTCGCGATTAACATTCCAGAGAATAGAGAGACGAAAGAGAGACCAAAAACTGCTATTCCCGGAACCAGTTTATCGATAGCGAATATATCTACTGGAATATTTGCCTGAATGGCAGATAATAGTAATAACACAGCCAGTGGGAAACCAATACCAAAAGCCAGATTTAAAGGATCTCTGAGAATCTCTTTACGATTTCGTGCAGCAAATGCTAATAATCTCATCTTGCTCCCTCCTCATTTGTAGCCAGCAATACAAAGACCTCTTCTAATGTCGTTGTCTTCGTTTCAGCCATCAATCCTGCTGCCTTTCCAACTGCTTTTAATCTTCCATTGGCCATAATTCCTATTCTATCCGAAAGAGCTTCTGCTTCCTCCATATAATGGGTCGTCAGAATGATCGTAATCTTCCCCTTTAATTTGGCAATAACAGTCCACAACTCCCGTCTTGCGATAACATCCAGTCCCAGAGTAGGTTCATCAAGAAAAAGTATCTGCGGATTTGAGATCAGAGCCATGGCAATACTGAGTCTTCTCTGCATCCCACCCGACAAAATTTTTGCTTTATCTCCGGATACTTCTGTAAGACTAAAAGTCCTGAGCATCTCCTCCACTTTGCTCCGTGCAGCTTTCCTGTCAAATCCATATACTTCAGCAATTAATTGCAGATTCTCCCGGACAGATAAATTACGAGCCACAGCAGTCTCCTGGGGTGAGACATTAATCTTCTCTTTTACGGCATGCGGCTTAGAGATAATACTCGCTCCAAGCAAAGTCGCGTCACCACTTGTCGGCTTACTAAGACAGGTCAACATCTTAATCGTTGTAGTTTTACCTGCACCATTCACCCCAAGCAGAGCAAATAGTTCCCCCTGTTCAATAGTGATGTTAAGAGAATCCACAGCAGTCTTATCTTTAAATCTCTTTGTCAAGTTCACTGTCTGAATAGCATTCATTCGACTTCCCCCTTATTTTCTAGATGCTTTAATATCTCCTGAGCAAATAGTTCAAGAGACTCAGTTTTCATAATCGCAATTCCTCCCTCGTTCTCATCACCCAGAACCAGCAAACTTTCACCGGAACATATATTAAGTACCTCTCTGGCTTTTTTGGGAATAACAATCTGTCCCCGTTCTCCAACCTTTACCACTCCAAAGATATGTTTCCCTTTCGGATGAATACCAGTATCCCCTTTATCATCTCGATAATTCACCAGGTCGTCCAATGTCACCCCATATAATTCTGCCAGAGCAATGCAATTATTAATATCCGGAACTGTCTCTCCATTCTCCCATTTCCCGACAGCTTGCCTCGAAACATTAAGCTTCTCCGCAACTGCTTCCTGGGTAAATTTATGACGTCTTCGCAAATTTTTCAGATTCTGATTTATCATACTTTTCACATCCTTTGTAACTATTATACCTTGATTTATTCAATAATCTACCACCGAAGGATAACAATTTGTGTTATCTCAAGTTTGCATTGTTCAGTTTCACATACAAAAAGATCTTCAATAAATGATCTCATTCACACTGTCATCAACCTATCCCTCAGACGATGGGAAACAAACTCCAGAGGATACTGTATATAAATATTACGAAATAATAGTTGATAAGTTTCCCCGAATTAAATTTCTATCCTACTCACCAGTTTTAACCGCCCTAAAAGATAAATAGCCATACTTTCTGTCTTTATACCTTTCAAAGACACCACCATCATAGACAATAATATATGCTTTATCTGAATCGGATTCACTTTGAACCCAGTAATAAATGATCCTGGAATGGGAATCCCATATAGGCGTCTCTTTATCTGGTGTGATTTCATAATAAGCTTTTTCCGTTCCAGGGTCCCATCTACCACCAGCATTTTTATTATGTATCATCATCGAGCGAACCGTTTCGTCCACTGTGGGTAACCGCCAAATATTTTGTTCCTCTTGCATCAGAGTCGTACCGTCTTCCGATAAATACTTGCACCGTTCCAATGCTTCATAGTATGATACACTACCGTCTGGCCATCCTGGCCCTCTTGGAGCCCACAGAAGACTAACACCATTCCCTTCGACCAACCGCATACCAAAATCACCATCATTAACCCGTTGTGATAATTGATAGATCTTAATCGGCGTAACGATTAAAATAATAACTAATGGTAATATAATAATCAGACGATATGCCCATTTTCGCGGTTCAGGTCTTCCGTAAAAATACATCAAACCTAGACTGAGTATAGGTAGTACAATCAAAAGCCCAATTACGCTAAAGGAAGCTCCCCGGAAAAACCAGGCCAAAAATATACCTAATCCGATGTGCAGACCCAGGCCAAACTTAGGTTTTTTTATGGAGAGCACAGCTAACATAATAAAAACGATGCTAAATAAGAGGTATTGCAAAAAAAGCATCGAAAGGTTTTCGATTAGAGACTCTGAATACCAGCCTTCATGAAAATTCTCGATAATACCCCAATATGTCCAGAAATTTGTAAAAAATACCGTGACAAGCACCGCCATCCAACCAACGAATATTCTCATTCTATTCCTTTGTTCCAGATTGCTTCCATTCAACATTTTGTACCTCCTTCTGCTTCCCAAATTCTCCTTGTTATAGTATACAATTTACCAAAAAGATGTAATATCCTGCGAGAACAAACAATTGATCTAAATACCACTTATCGGAGAAATTTATTAGAAATACTCCATCTCAATTATAATAATTTTCCCACCATTTTAGCAATTTCTTACCTTTTATTTAGTTTATAATATTTAAACCACAAAGCAATAAAAATTAGACTTCCTAAGTTCCTCTATATTTTGAGGGGTTTAGAAAGTCTAACCAGGTAGTATTAGTTTCTTTTACAAATTATCGTTCGTTTATTATCTATACAACTTTATCCAATAAACCAACTGGCAAAGCTATCTCCTTAATTTTAACCTATAATTAATTAAGGGTTATTCAAAAATTGGAATATCAGCCTCAATAAAAATATACTTTATCTATTCGTCAGATATTCTTCAAGTGTAATACCATTGTTCATAATTTCCTGTGCAGCCTCTATTCCGACAAACCTGAAATGCCAGGGTTCATAGGTGATTCCTGTTACGTCTATCTTATCTTCAGGATATCTAAGAATAAATCCATACTTAGCACAATTTTTAATCAACCATTTTATCTCCGGTGTCATAGCCTGTTGTTCGTCAAGAATTTGATAATTGAGAGAGACAATATCAACTGCTAATCCCAAATTATGTTCACTGGTTCCGGGATAAGCAACATGTTTTTTAGCTTCGCCTTCTGCCTCTTTTTGATCAAAACCATCAGCCAGACATTTAAATACTTTGTTATTATACAATGTTTTTTGCCTGTCTATTGACCTGTAAGCAGAACAGACTACAGGAGAAAGACCTTGCGCTTTTGCATCATCAAGCATTGCTTTAAGATGATCAATTGCCCTTTCATCAAATTGCAGTCCATTTTTTAATTCCTTCAATTTAGGAAGATAGTTATTAGGCAGAGGGTTTTCTCCATTTACCAACCTCAACATCCAATCTTCGCTATCCCCTGGAGATAAATCTGTATAGGACTGCTCTTTTATCATAATTCTATCCCTCAATGCACCAGGCGAATCATGTTTCTGCAAAATTTCTTCTTCTTTGATCGGCATTTTTTTCATTCGATCACCTATTGTATTAGCCAGAACCTGAATAGAAAACAATACAAGAACAAGTATCGCACACAGCTTAAGCAGTTGTAAAAATATTTTTGATTTCGACTTTTTTTTACTTATCCCTTTATTATAAGAAGTAAACTTATTCTTTGTATTCATATGAATCATCCTTTCTAAAACACCTATCGTCATTTCGCCAAAGAGAACCATTTTCCCATCAAGCATGTAACTAATCTCACCTCTTAGATTATCGTAAATGCCCGGTGTATCAAACTTGTATCTCCAATGAATCAAAATTGCATAATATCTGATTAAATCATAAAAAATATTTACCAATTTTCCTGATAAGAACATTTGCACGCAAAAATACGCTTTGATTTAGATTGAGAAATCTATTCAAAGCGCATTCCACTCGATGCTCTATTTTCTTATAAATCGCTATTGTAGACTAGTTTTTAGAAACTCCTCTTGAACATATCCCAATTATGGCGTGATAATAACATAGTTTTTTTCATAAATCGCCACAAATTTTCCTATATACCCAAAACCATATCCATTTTCAAAAGAGTAAAATGTATAAGGCAAAGTATAACTCGCTTGTGTAATCTCAAAGTTATAAACAGTATAATCAGCGTAAGCAATCATAATATTTTCATCTTTTTCCCACAAAATGTTAGCTTCTGGCTGAAGCTCTACATTTTTAACATCAAGGCCAAGGTATTTTGCCCATACTTCAATGGCCTCCATATCTATGTTAAATGATTTATTCAACCTTGTCACGGCAAATTGTATAATTTTTCCCGTTTCATCATCCAGATAGAAGTTTCCCGTTAAATTATCTTCTTGCCAGACTATATCCCAGAGAACTGCATTTACAGATGGTGCATCTTTCTGAACAAATAAGCTAACATCTACTTTGATCGCAGTTTTATCACTCTGTCCTATCTCGGGCAATACTCCAAGATTACTAAGTTTTGTGATCTCTTCAAAGAATTTGACACTAGCTGAGTTTAAATCAAAGTTCATACCCATTTCAAGAGGTACTCGATTCACACTTTTGGGATAATCCTTTAATAAGCCAATTTTTTTAATCATTGATGTATCTGGATCAGATATAAATTCAGGTAATTTCAGAGTTTCAGTTTTGACCTTTTCAAGTATTTTTTTATCTGTATAGCCAATCATCCATTCAGGTAAAAAGATTCCCGTTGTAATAAAAATACACGTCAAGACGACTGTTAAGATATATTTAATCTGCACCTTCATAAATTCCTACCCCCTTAAATCCAGGTAAACGCGGGTTCCGTTACCTACCTGAGATTCAAATTTCATCTCCCCATCATGAATCTCAACTATTTCTTTGCATAAGGCTAGTCCAATACCTACACCGCCATCTTTGAGCCTGGATTTATCTACCATATAAAATATCTCTGTAATTCTGGACAGTTCTTCTTTGGGAATTCCCTTTCCGTTATCTTCAACCACTATCACAAATCTATCCACAGATAGCCGCTTAGCTAGTAAACTAATTTTTCCGTTTTTAGATATTGCCTTTCTAGCATTATCCAGAAGATTAATAATCAGAGTTTTCATCAAGTCAGGTTCAACACGAACCTGAATATCATCAGTAAAAATCTGTAGTACAATATTTCTATCGATAAGAGTTGGCCGCATAACACCTTCAACCTCATTAAATAGTTCTTTTATTCTAATTTGCCTCATCTCAAAATCATAATTTTGCACTACTAATAAATTAAGTAGTTTGTGCGAAATAGTTTCCAGGCGTTTTCCCTCATCAAAAATATAGTCAGCCGCCAAAACTCTGTTTACTTCAGACATCTGTTTTGAACGAAGCATATCAGCATATCCAATAATCGAAGTAAGAGGTGTTTTTATTTCGTGAGCAAAACTTCCGATAAAATCTCGCTGACTTATGGCTGTCGCTTCCAAATCTCGAATCTTTGTTTCAAGACTATCGGCCATTTTATTAAAATCTTCTGCTAATAATCCAATTTCATCTTTTGACTGAACAACTACTCGATTATTATATTTCCCTGCAGCTATTTCCTTGGTTGTATTTGAAAGTTTTTTTAACGGTGAGATAGTCCAGACTGTCATCAAAAAGACAAAGAATCCATTAATAACTAATATACAGAAAATCAATTTTCGATAAAAAGAAAAAAGATTCTGCCTATCGATAAAGATTGAGGATATATCGTGAATAGTTTCAATATATACCTTGTCATCGAGAGTTTGCAGAACTGATGCCGTCTGAATATAATACTGATCATTATATTTGCCTGGCTTATAGATCAAAGAATTGTCTTTAAGCTCTTGCAGCAAGAGCTCTTGCAACAAGCACTCATCAAAATTTACATCTTCACTTTGGGCAATTATCTCCCGATCCTTATTACAAATTCTGATTGCCAATTTATCTTTGGTAAAGTAGGTTATGATAGAATCAGAAATATTTGTCATTGCTTGATCAACCTGATCTTCAGATGAAATAGTTGAAATTAATGCTCCGAAATAACTATGTAACATTTTGTTCTCTTCTAAGGCCGCACCACTCTCTCGATTAAAAGCAGAATGAAAAGCAACGGAAATCAAGAGATAACCACCTATACTGAATGTAGATACCATAATTATCAGAGTACTGAGAAATATTTTCCAGGACAGTTTCATTGATCTATCTCCAATCTATAACCTACTTTATATACAGCTGTAATAAGCTGCTCCCATTCAAGCTTTTTTCGGAGACGTTGAACATGCAAGTCTACCGTTCTAGTGTCACCCATAAAATCTCCATCCCATATTTTTTCATATATCTTATCCCGAAAAAGTGCAATATTTTTATTATTAATAAAGAAAAGCAGAAGCTCATATTCCTTTTTTGTTAGAGAGATTTCTTTTCCCAATTTTTTCACAGTTCTTGCACCTGTATCAATAGTTAATCCACCTATGTTAATTATCTGCTGATTAAGGTTATATCTTCTTAGAACAGTTTCCACTCGTGCCAAAAGTTCTATGATTTCAAAGGGTTTGACCAGATAATCATCTGCACCTAATTTTAATCCTCTCACCTTATCACTGATACTTGCTTTAGCTGTCAAAAATATGACCGGAATACCCATCGGTTTCACATATTCCATAACTTCATATCCGTTTAGTTCTGGAAGCAGGATGTCTAGCAGAATCAAATCATATTTATTTTTATCAAGCATATTGATAGCAGTCATCCCATCGAAAGCACAATCACAAAAATATCCCGCTTCAAATAAGTTAATCCGAATTAAATCGGAAATGGGTTTTTCATCTTCCACAATAAAAATCTTAATCATCATTACCACCTCTAAAACCATTATACATCAAAGTTGTATACAAGTTGTATCATTTTCATTTCATATTGACAGATTATTAATGATATGATATATTTTTATCATAAAGAGTTAAATATATCACACATGGAGGTTTACGTGATGAAACTAAACAAACTTGGTCTATTTTCTTTGCTTGCTTTAATAGGTATATTCGGCCTGACTACTTCAAACAAAGGTTTTCTTGGATTTTTTGGTTTTCTCGCCTATCTTCGTTACTTCTGGGTAATACCTGATGAGATGTTCACCGAAATGTTACATAAAGCAGGTAGTGCTGGTTTTTTTAGTGGTATAGTCGTAACAGTATCAGCTATCGTTGTAACTATCCTTTTTACCGATGTTCTTACACCTGTTTTTGCGTTTGCCATTGGCTTTGTCGGTTCGATATTTGCTTTTACGATTACACTCGCAGTGCTGGAATATAGAGAACGCAGAGGGATGTGATAAGTAATGTTGAAAACCAGACTCAAAGAATTTCGAGCCCGCCATAATTTAAAACAGGAGGAATTGGCACAACTGGTGGGTGTACGTCGGGAAACGATTGGCAATCTTGAAAACGGTAGATACAATCCTTCCCTCAAACTGGCCCTGGATATTGCCCAAGTGTTTCAGACTACAGTAGAGGAATTGTTTGAATTTGTCGATCAATGAACCACAGCAGATTAGCAAAATAATCTGACCAGAGAGGACTGATCTTTCTTTAACAACCATAAGGAGGCAAATAAAATGACTAATCTTACATTTACAATGGAGAACTATCTGGAAGCAATATATGAGCTGTCCCGGGATGGTAAAGGTGCGAGAGTGTCGGATATTGCCAAAAGAGTAGGGGTCACAAAGGCAAGCACCAACAGTGCCATGTCAACTCTTTCCGAAAAAGGACTTATTGTCACGGAAAAATATAAAGAAGTATTTCTCACTCCGGCCGGACTCAAACTGGCCAGGCTTACTTCAAATAAACATCAAGTTGTCCAGCAGTTTTTTACAGAGGTTCTAAAAATTGATACCAGAATTGCCGATGAAGATGCCTGTGCGATTGAGCATGTGATCAGCAGTGAATCAATTGAGGCAATGCAGCGATTCCTCAGTAATTATAAAGAAAGAAAATAACTTCGTAGAAATCTGAAGAAAGGAAGTGCGAATTTTCGGATGACAGCTGGCCCTTTTCCAGTTTATAAGTAAACTGGGGAGGTATACTGGATCTATCAGTTTCTAATTATCTAGCATCAGATATGGGTATACCTCCCCCAGTGCTCAGCTACTTCAATTCAGCAAAACATCAAAGAGATGATAACTATCCTAAACCATTACTTCACCAAAGGTGCTATCATGCTTTTTGCGCAATAGAGAAAACTCCTTACGCACCATAAGCATCGTCCAGATCACAATTACCGCATCAATGGCGAAGGAACCGTAATAAATTCCCGCAACACCGATTATTCCCGGCAAAATAAGCATAACCGGTACATAGAACACAAGCTGCCGTGCAATACCGATCATAGCCGCTGGTTTGCCTTTGTCAACAGATGGGAATAGGGTCATAGCCATAAAGATAAACGACAATACAGGCAAAATTGCCATATATACTCTGAAATACAGAAGTTCCGTATTGGTAAACACTGCATCTTTCATCATCAGCCCCAGGACAGATCCAGGTATCGCTATGGACAGAATCCAGAAGGGTAATGTTAATACCATGGCGGTTACAGCAAAGATTTTGTAGGAACTAATGACACGATCATATTCTTTCGCACCATAATTAATGCCGATTACCGGTTGTAGAGCACGCATCAGACCAAATATAGGTGTAAGCAAGAAAGTAAATATCCGATAAACCACACCATAGAAAGCCACATCTGCCACTGTACCGTACCTGGAGAGTGCATTAAAGACAAAGATCGCCTGTACAAGACTCATAATACTCATAATCAGCGATGACATCCCCAACCGAAGAATAGACGTTCCGATCTCTTTATCCCAACGAATAGAGAAGATTTTGGATTTGAACGATGCATGACCTCTGCCAAAATAAATCCAACCAACCAATGTGTAGACCAACATGCCAATGTTCGTCCCCCATGCTGCACCCTCTACTCCAAAATGAAAGATACCCATTAAAATATAATTCGCAATGGCGTTTACCGCCAATCCAGAGCCCATCATGATGGCTGCCATTTTCATTCTACCTTCAGCACGGACAATCATATTGCCCGCCAATCCGTAGATCCAGAATAACGACCCTATAACGGTAATTCGAAAATAACTATCACCTAATAGCAATGCTTCTCCCTTGCCGCCCATCATTTGAATCAATTGTGATGAAAAAAGAAAACCCAAAATCATATACAAAACTGTTACAACAAGGGATAAAATATTGACATTACCCATCAACCTATCCTGTGTTTCTTTATTCCTGGCACCTAAAGCAATACTCAATACGGCTCCCGCACCTGTCCCGATCAGAGAACCAAAGGCTACACTGATCTGCGACAGAGGGTATGCCACTGAGACCGCTGCCAGGGCAGTTTCTCCAACAAATCTCCCGACAAAAACCGCATCCAGAACAGAGTTCATGCCATAGAGTACCATCGCTATTACAGCAGGCCAGGATAAATTTATCATTACCTTCCATAGATTGCCGTTTAATATAAAATGTTTTTGTTTTTCCCTGTGTTCACTTAATGTGTCGTTCATGCAAATTCCCCCTTAGTCTGTAATATATATTAAAATCCCTGTCTATCCCTCCAAAACGAGCAGGCTAAAGATACGTTTTCTCCGCCATCCAACAGCCCAAACAACTCCACCCAACTACTATGAAATCAGAGTACAATATCCCTTAAACCATCAGCTGGTCATGCATAAACCTCCTCTCCTCTTCAGTTTAACAACATTTCTTAAAAAAAAGTTTCCCGACCTCTATAGGTGAGAGCACAAATAACTAGATATTGTCTATTTCAGTGGAGATACAAATCCCCCGCTGAAGTAGTTGAACTTAAAGTATTAATAGCTTGCCGCTAATGCAGCTTTAAGAGATACGAAAGAAATTTGAAAGTTAGGATACTCTAACAATATGTCGAAAATTTTTGAGGCTTTTCAGAGCCCCAAAATTTGTAACCATCCAGCTATATAAAATTCTTTCAAACTACTGATATAACCTTTAGCTTTCTCCCTGGGCATATCGTGAGCCACCATTTCAAATACTCCGGAGAAAAACGCATTTGCCAGAATATGAATTAATTGTTCATCCACCTCATTTACCTGTTGCCCCGCCTGACGCATAGCGGCAATAAAACGGAGTGTAGCCTGTGTCTCGACCTCCACCATTTTATCTACATAAGCAGCATACTCCGTGCCGGCAGAACAGCAGACCAACAGTTTGAAAGCATCATAATGGCTATAAATATGTTCTACCATCCACGCCAAACTCTCATCGGAAGCCTGAACCATCTCTGTCCCCTGTTTCTCCACCGGACGCTCCGCAAACTCCTGCTGAGTCGATATATATTTATCCAGAAGCTCTTTAGCAGGCTGAGATACTAACTCGTCAAATAAAGCCTTTTTATCGGGAAAGTAACCATAAATAGCTCCAGTGGTTACACCTGCTGCTTTTGCTATAGCACGTAAAGATGCGCCTTCGAAGCCTTTTTTCATAAACTCATCCCGTCCACTATTCAGTATATTTTGCAGCGTATCCTCAGTCATCATCTTCTCTCCTTTCAAAGTGAACTCGTTCGGCTAAAGCTGAACCTTGGGGCTTCAGATGGGGATTCAACCACACCTGAAGTAGAACAAGGCAGTTCCCACTTATAGACGTAGGAGTCATAGACCTTAGATATAACATCGTTATATAACAATGTTATATTAACACATTGGTCTCCTTTTGTCAATAAGTATGTGAATAATTATGGTTAACAATCGAAAATCCGCTAGCAATCTTATGGGGGTACTCTATTGATTACAAAGATGGTTTTTATTTCATTCTAAACTTGAAAACCTGCCACAAAAAGGCAGGTTTCGAACAGATAAGAGTCTATAATCTTATGGATGCAGCTCAATTGAAGTAGAGACAACAGATTCTTTCTATTCCGTCCCAACTTTCAAGATTACTATTCTTTCATTTTAGGATCAAGTGCATCACGAAGACCATCACCTAATAGGTTGAAAGCCAATACAGTTAAGAGAATAGCGATGCCGGGGAAAGTTGGTATCCACCAGGCCTGACGAATTACCGTACGCCCTTCACTTAACATTCCACCCCAGGAAGGAGTAGGTGGTTGAACTCCAAGTCCTAAGAAACTCAAAGAGGACTCAGAGATAATAGCACCAGCAAGACCTAAAGTAGCCATAACGATTACAGGTGCCATAGCATTTGGTAGAATATGTTTAAAGATAATTTTGAAGTCAGATAGCCCCATCGCCCGAGCACCTTCAACAAATTCCAACTCTTTTAAACGTAAGAACTCACCTCTAACCATTCGCGCATAACCTACCCACGAGACAAGCGCAATAGCCAGGATTACATTAAATAAACTTGCTCCTAAAACTGCGACTAAGGCAATCGCTAGCAGGATACTAGGAAATGCAAGGAGAATATCAACTAACCGCATAATAAATACGTCAATCCATTTACCAAAATATCCAGCAATCGCTCCTAAAAAGATGCCAATAGTCCCTGAAATACCTACAGCGATAATACCTACGAGAATTGAGATGCGACTTCCATAAATAATTCTTGCCAGGACATCTCGGCCTAATTTGTCTGTTCCTAACCAGTGTGCACTACTAGGAGCATCTAATTTATTTTTTAAACTGATCTTTGTAGGTGAATATGGGCTAACAACAGGAGCCAGAATCGCTAATAAAAATACGATAACAACGATATATAGTCCAATCATAGCACGTTTATTTTTTCTTAATCGCCGCCAGACTACGACCCATTGATTTTCCGACTTTTTCTCCATCTTCATACCTCCTTTTGGTTCAAGACTATTCATAACGTATTCGTGGGTCAACTAGCGAGTATGTTAAATCAACCACAGTATTAGCGATCAAAATGGATACTGCAATTATAAAAGTAATACCTTGAACCACCAAATAATCTCTTTTGAAAATTGAATCAACCATAAGTCGACCGATTCCTGGACGTGCAAAGATGGTCTCGGTGATAACTGCTCCTCCTAAAATAGAACCCAAACGTAAACCGATAACAGTAATTACTGGAATAAGAGCATTCCTTAAAGCATGCTTATAGATTACTACTTTTTCAGAGAGTCCTTTTGCTCTGGCAGTTCTGATAAAATCTTTTCTGATAACTTCGAGCATACTTGAACGAACCAATCTCGTGGTCAATGCTGCTCCAGAAGTACCGAGAGTGATTGCGGGAAGTACCATATGTCTCCATGTTCCGACACCAGTAGCCGGAAGCCAGCCCAGATGCAAGGAGAATAAAAGGATTAACATCAGCGCGAGCCAGAAACTGGGCATTGAGACTCCTAAGAGAGCGCCAACCATTCCGAAATTATCAAGCCAGCTGTTTTGTTTGATAGCAGAGATAATGCCAACAGGGAACGCGATTATATAAGAGATTAACATACTAAGCAGACTTAAGCGAAATGTGTAGCCAATTCGTTGATTAATTAATGTCATTACCGGTTCGCGATAAAATAAAGAGTTACCAAAGTCTCCGTGAACTGCACCAGTGATAAATCTAAAGTATTGGATGTAGAGAGGATCATTTAAACCTAGAGCATCACGCATTCTGGTGACGTCGGCTGCTGGAGCATAATCACCTAACATAAGTTGAACAGGATCACCAGGAGTAAGATGCATCAAGGAAAAGACAATCAATGATACTCCCAAAATTACAGGAATCATTTGCAAAAGCCTTTTTATTATATATTTAGTCACAGTCGAATCACCTTTTCCTTTCTTAAAGAGGTAAGGGGAGAGATCTTCTCCCCCCTTAATTTATTCTTTACTAATTTTCTAGATAAACAGATTTCAGATTGGCCAAAATAGTTACAGGGTATGGAGCAGGTTCGAAACCCACAATACCTTTTCTATGTGCCGCTAAGTCAGCTTCAGAGTATAAGAAGATCATTGGACAATCATCAGTGATTAATTTGTAAGTGTCTTCAGTGTACTGATCTCTTAATTCAGGATTCAGAGTTCTCCGACCTTTTTCAATCAGGATATCAACTGTTGGGTTAGAATAGTACATCCGGTTTGATCCCCCATTTGGAGGAGTCATTTCTGAATGGAAGAACCAGTATCCATCCGGGTCAATAATTCCCAACCAACCTAACAGGTAGATCTCTGCTCGACCTTGTTTAACATCATTGTAGAAAGTACCCCACTCAAGAAGTTGGATTTCTGCATTGATGTTAACCTGTGCTAACATTTCTTTCATGATCTGAGCTAACTCTTCACGACCACTACTGGTTTTGATGGTTACAGTTACGCCATTTGAATAACCAGCTTTAGCTAACAGTTCTTTTGCCTTTTCAAGATTGTATTCATATTTGTTAATATCAGGTGAGTTAGCCATTTCCTTAGCTAGATAGTGACCACCTGGCAATGGAACGTAAGTACGAACACCATTGAAGTAATCAGCAATAGAATCCTTATCTAATGCATAAGCGATTGCTTGACGTAAGTATTTATTGTTAACTGGTTCATGAGTAACATTAAAACCAATATACTGATAGTTAGTACCAGAAGCAGAATCAAGGACTAAATTTTTATTATTTTCAATGTTAACGATGTCATCTTGAGTTACAGACATCAGAACATCAATACTACCAGTCTCTAATTCTATAACGCCAACAGAACTTTCTGGCAGTGGACGAAAGACTACTTTATCAATGTTTGGACGACCTTCAAAATAGTCATCGTTGGCAACAAGAACAGTTTGTTGCTCAACAAGACGACTTACAAATTTGAATGGGCCAGTTCCAATTGGATCATCAGTGAATTCTTTACCAGTTTTTTCAGCAATATGTTTGGGAACGATACCAAGATTCATATTTACTAAGAATGGAGCAAAAGGCTCTTTTAAAGTAAAGGAGATAGTATAGTCATCGATAATTTTGATACCGCTTACTTCTTTAGCTTTACCATTGATAAAATCATCAGCACCAACAATCTGCGTGTAGTTACCAGCTTTAGGACTGGCATATTTAGGATCTAACATAGATTCATAAGTATATTTTACATCTGCAGCGGTTACTTCAGAACCATCATGGAATTTGACGTCTTTTTTCAGATAGAAGATATACTCAGTTGATGTAGGGGTCTCCCAGGTTGCTAAATCTGGAACGAACTGAACATTTTTATCTAATTTAATCAGACCATTGAAGATCTGACTAGAAATATACATTCCAGAGGCAGTAGTTACATAACGAGGATCAAGACTCTGAGCATCAGAGGCAATCCCTACAGTAATTGTTCCACCTTTATGTACAGCGGCAAAACTCACTGCATTGATACTGAATACCAGCACAAGTGCAAGTACGATTAATAAGCTTTTTCTTTTCATTTTTTTTCCTCCCTAACATTTATAATTTTCAAATAAATTAGTGACTCTTTTTCCCTCCCTTCAAAATTGTTAAGAATAAATTTCTTTATCTTAACGTTAGTTAACCTGTTTATGTATAACTGAAGAGGAAGATTTTATTTGAAACTTTTAACCAATGACTCATTATCGAATGATTTCCCGTTCCTACGTAGAAAAATCGTCCTCCCTTTTGCATGCTTAGAAGTTTCCCTTATTCTATTACCATTTTTTTCACGTCCTTGATATTCATTTTTTTTAAATTTAAAATTTTCTCTCAATAATTTTATTGGACATCAACAACAAAAATTCCTTCTTATTTAGCGAAATATAGTAAAAAAATTTTATTGATTCACGAAAATTAATCATCCTTATGAGATAAAATATCCATTTTATTAGATGAGTGGCAAAGAAAAAAATGGCCAATTGGCCATTTTATATGTTACGGTCTTTCAGAGGAAATAACAGATTCTTTCTATTCAGTTCCTGCTTTCAGTGCTTCACTCATGGATACTGCATTCACCTTCTTTGCACATAACAGCTTGCTGAGCTGATAAGTTAACATAATGGCCACAAAGCAAACAACCACATAAAGCGGATTAATAATCGTTGGTAATACTAAATTTATCATCGCACCAAGATAACTGTACATTGCATCCATTGATGCTGCCATAATCGGAATGCTGATGATAAATCCAGCCAGGATGACAAAAGTCGAGCTGTTTAATATTAGAGAGCGAATTTCGCGCCGTCTGTAGCCAAATATTTTAAAAAGCGAAATGGTATTTTTGTTCTCCTCAATAATCAATGAGGTTACAAGATAGATGATAATCAATCCCACAACACAGGCGATAAGGGTCATTGCCACCACCATGGAAACCATCGGACCCAGCAGTTCATCCATAGCGTTAGCTGTCTCGCTTAAGGACTTTGTTCCCGAGAGTTGCTCTTCGGGAATATCTAGCTTTCTTGTACTCCAAAGCCCTGCGTAACTATTTTCAGAAAATCCGAGCTGTGCGTTAAACTCATCGATAGGCATAAAGATAAATTGCCCGGCATAAGAATCGGCAACAGCGTCAATATGAAATGTATACAGCTTCCCATCCTGCTTATTTATCAAGCTTATACTATCGCCCGCTTTAATGCGCAGTCGATCCGCCAGAGGCTTTGTAATGTTAGTCTGGTTATTGGAAAGTGAACTGCCTGCACCATTTTCCAACGTCAAAATTGTCGAATCTGGCTCTACTCCAGTTATATAAAACTCAATTCCCTCATTATTTTCGGGATAAAACCTTCCTGCATTGAATATCTCAGCACCTTCTGGTGCCTTACCATGCTGTATCTCTTTAAAGGCATATTCGTACTCAAATTTGTAGGTCTCAGCAGTACTGCTTTTGAATGCATAGTCCATAGAGTTCATTATTGTAAAACCAAAAAGCATGAGGACCGAAGCACTGGTAACACCTAAAAGTAGGAATAATATCCGGGAGATGCTTCTTAACTGCTCTCGCAGCTTAAATTTCGTACTAAACTTAAACCTTTCCAGTTTAAGAGTACGTTCTATGATATTCACTTTGGTTTTTTGCTTTTCACCTTTCATAAGCTCCGCAGGGGAGCGTCGTAATTGCGAACGTATAACAAGATAGCTGCTAATGCCCAAAAACAGTACAGGCATCAGTATTCCAATTAAAACATTCCAAATACTCAGTTCAATGTCAGTGACAGGAACATTGTAATATGAAACCATGGCCATAACCGATGGAGCAATGGACGGTAACGCCAACAAACTTCCTATCACTCCGCCTACCAGGGCGAGCAGCAGAGGAATAGTCATATAATGACGCATTAACTCACGCCGCCTATAACCTTGCGCGTAGAATGTTCCGATAATCACTGATTCATGACTGATCATGCGCCATATCATAATTCCTATGATTAAGCAACACAGTAGAAACATTGCCGCTGGTATCGGTATGCTCATCGTTTTTAAGCCCGTTATAGAAGCCCAGGCCATTCTTGCACGTTTGTTGTTCATAATGTCAATCCACTCGGACTCTGTAATGCCTTCTTCATGCAAACGCTCCCGAAACTCAGCTGCCTGCTGATTAATGCTCTGGGTTCGGTCATTAAATTTGACAGAATAAATACCGTTAACATTCTCTCTATCCACAAAATCTTCGCGGTTTATAACACCTACACCAAAATTTTCAGGTGAAACCATGATATCATATACATTTTTTAATGGATAGATATAGTGGGGCAAGGACACAAAACCGACGACAGTGAAGGATTTGCCCATCACTTCTATCTGACTTCCTACAGAATAGCCGTTCGCTTGTGCAAAAGCGGGATCAAGCAGTATTTGTCCAGAGCCAGAGAGTGCTTGCCCCTCAATGACGGCTGGAATGTTCAGTTTTTCAGTTTTACTGAGCAAACGCAGAGTAAGTGAATCGGATAGAGTGGCGTCGAAAGTCAAGGACTCTTCAATTATCGCGTTCGTGGCTTCTTCTAATTCCGCACTATTCGTAATCGCCTTGTCAGTTCTAAAGGACAGATCTTCCTGTATATGCCCCTCTGTAAAGGTGGTAACCAGAGTATCCAGGTTTTGCGAAATCCCTGCCGCTACAATAAATGTATAACTTCCAAGGATGATAAGAATAAGAACACCAAGATACCGCAATGTGTTTTCTTTCAATATCCGAAGAACTCTTTTGTTCAGTACCATCACCATTCAATCCTTTCTGCAGAAACAACCGTTTGATTAACTACTTCATCTACGATTTTCCCGCTTCTCAGCTTAAATACTCTGTTAGCCATAGCGGCAATCGCAGCATTGTGGGTAATCATCAGAATGGTTGTCCCGTATTTTTTATTCACCTGTTGTAGAAGATGCAAAATGCTGCGGGATGTCTGATAATCAAGGGCACCTGTTGGCTCGTCACAAAGTAGCAGCTTCGGATTCTTAACAATCGCCCTGGCAATGGACACCCGCTGTTGCTCACCACCGCTCAACTCTCTGGGGAAACGGTGTTTTTTATCCTGCATCTCCACCGCCGTTAAGACTTCATCAATGTTTAAAGGCAATTTACTGATGTTAGCAACGACTTCAATGTTTTCAGCGACTGTAAGATTGGGAACCAGGTTATAGAACTGAAAGACGAACCCTATCTCCCCACGCCTGTAATCTGTCAGTCTATCATCGTCCAAATTATTGATCTTCACTCCATCCACGGTGACATTGCCGCTGTCACCATGGTCAATGCCGCCAATAATATTCATCAACGTGGACTTACCTGAGCCTGACGGGCCAAGAATAACACCGATCTCCCCCTTTTCCAATTTCATCCCAATTCCCTGCAAAACTTTCGTTATAACCGCACCCGATGTGTAACTTTTCTTCAAGTTTGAAATCTCAATAAACATACTATTCTCCCTCCTCTTTATAAAAACAACGTTTCATTATGTCAAAATAATCATCCCATTCGTCGAACACTTCCAGCCCAACATCTTCAAAAGAATCTACTTCATCTCTTTGCTGCTCAGCAAAACCCAATATCGTCCAATTAATGATATTGATCGTTTTTTGAATATCAATATCATCACGGAATTTTGTAAAATCTATATTTTGATAACCTCTCTCGAAACCACTTGCAATGATCTGTTCACCTATTTCTTTGATTTCAGATTTCACTTCAGTAGCATCTTCATGGGCTACAGCTTTTAGAAAATTAAATGCCTCCGGAAACTTTTTATAGATCTTAAATTTAACTAATCCGATTGCTTTCATTCTTTTAAAAATATCTGTCTCATTCCAATCTACCTCAGCGTAAATTTGATCAATCACCTCAACCACATAGTCAAGCAAGAATAAATACAGTTCTTTTTTGTTGTTAAAATAATTGAATAGTGACCCTTTAGATATTTCTGCTTCTTTCACAATCTCATTGGTCGATGCCTTTTCATAACCATTACGGGCAAATTCTTTAAGAGCTGCATTAATAATACGTTCCCGTTTCTCTGGTTCTAAACTAAAAAATTTTGAATAAATTATAATCACCTCATTTCTGTGTTAATGAAAATAGTTAGATGACCAATATGGTCATTTATATTATATACCAAATGACCAAGTTGGTCAAGATTATTTTTACAAGGTTGTGAGTTAATCAGAACCATTAAAAAAAGTCCAGTTTTCAAAAAGAAAACTGGACTTTTTAAATGAGTTGGAACAAACTTCTATGTTAAAACTAAAAATTAAAAACTGCACTCCAGTCAAACTCTCCGGATTCCTCCACAGTTTTAGGCCAATTAGAACACCATTCCGGTACTGACGGGTTTTCTACTCTATCAAGGCTGGGAGTGTACGGTTTAATGTCCAAAACAGGGGTTCCATTCTCAGCATCGATATAGGCTAAACCAATCACCCCGTTTTGATAGTCAATGTAAGTAACATAGCTACAACTTATAGCAATAGGGTTTGGACGCTCTGGAGAACGGGTAGCAAAAGTCCCCAACAACTCGGGAGAATTTTTGTAAGGGCTCTTCTCAACAAGTTTTGAGCGAGAATTTGGATTATCGCATTTATCAAACCACCAAAGCACATTGATATAGCTAAAATCCTCAAGATTTGTCAGCGCAGGGATATATTCTTTATCCAGCACTAATCTCATCCCCTCGTCATCAACAAAAATTTTCCCAATTGATTTCACAATAAACTGTTCCATAAATAAATCTCCTTTTCTGTTTATTTACGGCGCCGTTATATTCAGTATATCATTGTGTTTTTTATACTTCAATCCTTTCTAAAAATAATTTTGGATCAAATTTCATATATTTTAGATGATCATATCTTGACAAGTGTGGTTAACTAATATCTGGGCAATCATGCTCAACAATAGGGCTAACAAGGACTCACAAAAAGTACTGGAAAACCGACGAAATTATTGCCGACATTGGTTCAGGAGGTGGGTATTTTTCCTTTGAATTTGCATAAAAAGTTGGGAAAGGTGGCAAAGTGTTTGCGATAGACACGAAAGGCTGTTGCTCTCAAAATAAAGAAAATAGGCTACCTCATTTTGAGACAGCCCAAATATCCAGTATCATGCCCCTGGAGCCCCTCATACTGTTAGGGATTGTGGTTTTTACATATTACGCAGTTATTTCCTCTACAATCGAAAAATCCGACTTACTTTATTCTCCACACTCATCTGCATGCTGGTGTTCATGGCAAACAGAACCGGTTGATTTCAGTTTGCCCTGTAAATAGCTGTTAACCACCGTCTCAGCATCACCTGATGCTCCAGTAATAACCTCAATTCCTTTTGCATTGAAAATATCAACTGCACTACCACCCATACCACCAGAAACGATGACATTAACGCCTTTGTCATGTAGAAAAACTGGCAAAAATCCAGGTCTGTGTCCGGGATTTGGAATAAACTCCTTACCTGTGATCTGATTATTTTCTGCCTCAAAGATTGTAAAGCCCTCACAATGACCAAAATGCTCCGTTACCATCTTACCTTCACTCGCGACTGCGATTTTCATAATAATTTTCTCCTTTCAGATTTTATTTATTGACAGCTTGACTTGACACAGAACAAACTTTTGGAACTGTTTTTGCTGTAGTAGAAGCTTGAATGTTTTGTCTGTTCATACATGCATGGTTTCACCAATGGCTAAAAGTTATGATTTACAGCATTTATCACCTGACATGAAAAACACGAACAAACGCGAAAAATTTGATTCAGACTTGTGATAACCATTATCTCATCTTCATATCTTGCGGAGCTTTTAAATTGACAGTTCACTTCATACACTGGAAGCAAAATGCTTTTTATTGTGGGCTTATGCCCACAAATTAATTTTAGTACAGTTATGAGCATATGTCAATAATTATATGCAAAATTAGACGGAAAATTATAAACTGCCTTGTTTCATATGGTCATAAAGCAAACAGATTTTCTTATTAACCTTATATACATGAAAAGAGAACGCTGCAAAAAGTGACATTCTCTCATCATTGTTCAGACTTCAAACTATGTAATATTGATATATCTGAACATTAATTTATGCAAGCTTAGATCAATAAATTTATATCTGGTCTATACATTTAGCATCCATCATGTATAAAAAGTTTGACCATTTTCCGCTCGCAAGGTTTTAATGGCCAGCACCAGCACCCAAAGCATGGAAGCATATATATTAATGCGCTCCTTAATTCCTAGCCACGGCGTAGGCAACTGTGCTGCAACCCGTGGAGCGTCCATGCCTGCTAAAACTCCAAATATAATGAGGATTAAAATTGTCCCGATCGAATAGAGGCGAAACCACTTCCCGTGCAAAGTAGCCCCAAACCCTATGTACAACAGAATGAAGAGTACGATTACACCTGTGAAAGTTACGTGCATGGTGTCGCTTATTGTCTTTTCGGCTCCACGTAAGTGCATGGGGAAGAATAACAACGCCACACATCCCACGATCCCGTATCCAATAAGTAGAAGTCCCGTAAAGTGCGCACGCTTTCGACTATCTGTTACCCAGATACCTGAGCCGAATGCTATTATAAGCACATTATACATGGTAAAAAGTGAGACGATGAGTGGCCTGGTCGAAGCTCCGATAGCTTGTAGCTCACTGACAGATTGAGAGATATAGCTATAGCCCTCGCACTGCATTGCTGCAAATATGTCAGCACCGACATAAAGCAACGATGAAAATATGCCACAGATAAGTAAGACCTTTTGTATTGACTTCAGTTCTGAGACCTTGCCATGCTGTGTTTTATCAATTTTATTCATGTAGACACCTCCTTAAAGCACTGGTAGATTATTCTTTTTCTGAGTAATCCATTAAGCCTTTCATTATAAATTTCGCAAAGTATTCTAAAACATGCTGGAAACTTAATATGAATGAATATTTTTTTATTCATTCATATAATAACATTGATATATGTTTCTGTCAATACTTATTAGTGTTAAATTATTGTAAATATCGACATGAATATCTACTGATAAATAATTGTGGTGGGTCGGGTTCCAGGAATGTTTATTTACCTATGACCATCGAAATCGGGTTTCAAACATTCTGACTACCTACCTAAAAACAAACGAGCATCAATATCCGAAAATGATGCCCGTCTCCAATGCCTATATCACTAAACTACTTCTCTCACTCTCAACTACTTTTATAAAATATTCAAAGAATTCTTCCTAAGATTCTCACGTCTCAATGCTGCCTCAAAGAAACTAAGTTTATTGCCTATATCCTATCTTTTACCACCAAAAATCATAGGCATATATCTTCTTTTAAAGTAAGCTCTATCAGGGTATTAGTTTCCCTAGTCTCTGCTAAATAAATCTCTCGTATAAACTTTATCCTTTGCATAGTTTGCTAATAATTGCTTAGTATCTTTTGGTAAACAATATCCACCATAACCAAATGATGGATTATTATAGTGATTACCGATTCTTTGATCTAATCCTACTTTAGTTTATGTTACAATGCCCAAGTACTTTATGTGATTGATCTAATAATTTTTTGATAGGTGAAAGCCGATGAAACCGGCTGTGCTTGCTGTTGGGATTTTCATGTTATACCACCTTTTGCCTTAGCACAAATACTATATATTATAATTTTTTAATCACTTTCATTAAGCCTAATTTAATTGTTATCTTTTTCAAAATTGATTTTAAAAATTTTTTAGCCCTTATAGATAACTTATCAGTACAGTACATTTTTACTAATCTATCGAATGACAATGAACTTAAGTCTTTAAAAAATTTTTCTCTATTCTTATTAGGCCTAGAAGACTTAATTGCTGCTGAATTGTACTTAACAGCTTCATTAATATCTACTTCTTGATATAACATACCGTCCTTTATTTCTTCAAATAAGGTTTGACCAATTTCACTATTTATAAATACTAATGATGTTCCCTTGTCATCATCCATCTGAGGTAAAATATTTTGAATACCCCAAAAATCTGCAAGTGTAATATCGCTTTCTCTACTCAACGATTTAAATCTACAATCATAACAAGAAGGTCTTAAGCAAACATCTTTTAGGAAAGCTCTCATATATAGATCCTTGAATAGGTTTTGACGATACTCTGTATCATTTTTGAATAAGAATGATACAGAGTATTGCTTCCAGCCTTCATCCTTTTGTCTGAAAGCAATTCTCTGTACTTGTGTCCCAGCTTTAGTTTCACGAAATTTTACATACCTACACCATACATCAGGTGACGGTACCCCGTGACAAATAATGTCTATAGTACATAGATTAATATACGATATACTTAAATACGATTTTAATCCTGCAATCTGACAAGGTGTTCCTGTAAATAATACTATTCTCCCAGAATCCAAAAAAAACTTTGCTTGCTTATATGAATCTCCTATCTTGCTCTGTAAATATTTTGACCCCCTAAGTTGATTTAGTCCTTCTTTTGTTTCAACAAAGTTATGTTCTAATTCAAATCTTTCATTAAATCTTGCCCCAAAAACAACTCCACCTTGATCAATCACTTTTCCTGCAATCAATGTGAATATACCACCTGACGAACTATCTAACCTAATGGTTTCATCATTGTTTATACATGAATACGCAATCGGATTATTCTCTACTTTTGTCTTATTGATTATCGGACATACATCAACACATTTATGGCATTTTATACATAAACTACAATCAACTGTAGGGTATAAAAAACCTTCTTCATCTACTTCCATCGAAATACAATTTTTAGGGCATATGTTTGCGCATGCATGACACCCCATACAATCCTTCTTGTTTTTTAACTCTTTATCAATCATCTCATAACCACCCATGTGCTAATTATTTACTTACTATTCGTCCACTTAGTCTTCTTATAGGTTTTCCTATCAAATCTTTTTCATATTGATTCATTCCGATAACCCACATAGAAATACAAAATATAATCACATAAATAATTCCAAACCCTAAGAAGTAGAATAAGTTATTAAGATTAAAGAAACTATTAATCAATATACCAGTCAATACTGGCACTATCAATGCTGGCAAAAAGCTAATTATCTGTTTCCAAAAAAACTTCATATCTAAGCCCACTTTGACATGGTTATACCAATTCATAATCAATCCATTTCCGATTATAAGTGATGCAGCTGTGCCAATCGCCGCTCCTACACCACCAAACGTCTTTGCCAACGGAATAGTTAATGCCAAATTTCCTAATGCAATGAAAAAATAAACCCAAGATCTGAATTGATGCATATTTTTTGCACGTTGTATTTCTATACCAATGTTTTGAATAAGTGGAATCGTAACAGGAATTATTAGCAATAGTGCTATAGGATATGAGTCATCATAATTACTTCCTGCCCATATATTAATGAATGGTCTTCCAAAGAAAACTAGTCCAGTTGAAATTAAAGAAAGTATGATAAACTGCACTCTACCAATTCTCGTAAACAACTTTGTTAATTCATCATTATTATCAAAATTTGAGACTAATCTATGTACCCTTGGAATGAAGACACTAGATATTGCTGTAGCTATAGATAAATAATAAATATTTAACTGTGCAGCTAGTCCATATACTGCGACTGCAATTGTTCCATGAAATCTGCCTAATATAAACTTGTCGACATTCCAATTTATTTGATCAATGACCAAATTTATAAAAATAAATGATGAAAAAACTGTCATTTCTCTCATTAATCCAAAATCAAAATTTTTGAAAGCAAATTTCATTTTAAGTTTTCTAATACAATAAGCTGCGTTAATTATCTCAATAGTTATATTAAAAATAGTGATCGCAATAACCATTCCTACAGAACCATAGCCTAAAAGTAAAACCGGTAATACTACGAAAGGATTTACTACAGTTTTAAACATTTGAATTAATTTTTGAAACACAAACTTCTCATTTGCTGTAATATGAGAAGCAAAAACTATATTAGGGAAAGATACAGCCAAATTTATTACAAGAATCATCATCAATGTTTTTGCTTTTGATAATTCCACACTAGTCAACTCGGATCCAAAAATCATTTCAGTATTTATAGCTAATATTGTTCCAGCAATTACAGCTATCAACCCTATACCAGAGAAAATAATTAAAAACATACCATTCAAAGTAGCAATTTTTTCTTTATCTTCCTGAACCCTGTACCTAGAATAGTAGCGCATATAAGCACTGCCAAATCCAAATTTCAATATTCCCAAATAAGCAACAACGGATGCTACTAAATTATAAAGTCCATACTCACTTTGGCCTAGTAATCGTAGCATTAAAGGAGTGTATATAATCGATACTAAGTACCCTAATCCCATAGATATATATGATAAGGCTGCTCCCGCCTTTAGTTGGTTTATTTTCATAATCGTTTATCCATCCTTAACATTTAAAGCTTTTCTCAAATAGTCTAAAGCTCTTTTTTTCTCAACACTCATAATATAAGGAACGTGTGAAAAATCGACATTAAATATATCATCCATGTCCTTTATGTTTTTTGCTTCCCTGGATTTCATTTGAAATAATCCCAATAATGTTTCTAACCTAGAGTACATTGATTGTGAATTGTTAACTCGTTTATATATTATGAAAGGAGTTTCCATAATAATTGAAAATACGACTCCATGAAACGAATCTGTACAAAAAATACTACTTGAATTTATATAATCTATAAATTCACTTGGCCCAGTTTGATAAGATTCTTTGTCTTTTATATCACCTAGATTGATAATTTTTAAGTTATTTTTTCTTGCTATATGAGTTATTTGTTTTTTATACTCTTTTGGTATTCCGCCTATGAAATAAGTTAATAAATATTTGCCTTTCGGTTTATTTGGTGGCTCTTTTGCTATTTTAAGCCATTTTTCTTTCGCTAATAATAAAGTAGGGTCAACGAGAACTTGCGCATCTCTACCAGTAAGTTCTTTAATAATTTTTGCTCCATCTTCCTCCCTTACAGATAAAGATTTCATAGAAGAAATCCAATTTGAATAATTATCCGCAAGCTTACTTTCAATTTTAGATACACCAAAACTCGGAGAAAAAGCTATCCTTTTATGTGTTTCTGCAAAAGTCAAGAAATATATTGAGGAATCTAATGTATTCACCGGGTTCCAAACTTGATCACTACCTGTAATAAAGTAATCATATCTATTTGACAAATCCTCTGGAATATTAATATCTGAAATAGCAAAGCTTGTCTCTTTGATGTAGTCCTCAGTGAATTTTTTAAATACTTTTGTCCTAACCAAAATACTTTCTTTATGAATATACCTATACCATTTTTTACCCAATTTAGAAGTTAATTCATTCAAAGTAGCACCTCTTATCTTATTTATTTTAGATATATTTTCATTACTTCTTTTATTGAGATATATTTCTTTATTATTATTGATAATAGTTTCGACTTCAAAGTTGAAATCTTTTATTATTTCTTGGGTAGCGTAATTTTGTAATCTATTTCCATAATTAAAATAACCATTTAATGTTAATATTGCTACTTTAGATTTCATAACATATCTTCTCCCTTTCTTCGTAAAATTTAATTATAAATTAAGTAATACTACTTAAATAATCACTCGCTAATTTGTCATTACAAAATTCATAAGTCATAGCAATAGCATTCTTCGCCATTTTTTCTTTTTCATTTATACTCAAATTAATCGCTTTTTCTAAAGTTACTCTTAAGTTATTTACATCATCAGGTATACATAAATAGCCATTCTCATCATTAATTATTACCCCGTCTATACCTTCTCCTTTAGACCCTATTGTGATACATCCCTTTCCCATGGCTTCAATATATACTAACCCAAATGTCTCAGGAGAACTAACCATAACAAATATATCAGATTGCTCCATTATAGTTAATACTTCTTCTCTCTTTTTTTCGCCTTTAAATTGTATACAGCTTTTACAATGAAGATGTTCAACTAAATTTTCAAGTGTTTGCCGTTCAGGGCCATCACCAATAATTTTTAAAACATAACCATTTTTATTTTCAATCTCCGAAAAGGCTTTAATTAAAATATCCACTTTTTTTAATTTTTTTAGGCTTGATGCAATCATTATAGTCTTATTAGTATTTAATAATTTTTCTTTAAGTTTTTTCATATCAATGATTTCATTTTTGTCAATGCCAAAAAATATTTTTGAGTAATCACTTTCTTTTCTATCTCCGGTATATAGTTTCAAATAATTTTGCTCAACTTTATTTGATCTAAAAATAATTTTATCTATATCTTGTTCAATATCCATAAAAAATTTAAAATTTCTCTTTTTAGATAAATATCTAATATCAGAATTATGTAAACTAGCAACCAATAAGCTATTATTTTTTTTAGCAATTTCATGCCCAATATATATTGACGGATTTATAATATCACATATTATTACATCGGGAGTAAACTGTTCATAAATATAATTCATTATTTTCTTAGCAATCATCTTTACATTTATATTTGTATAATTAATTCTTGGAATTTTTAATATAGGAATTCTTCTAACAAGCACACCTTCTATATTAAACTTTTCTTCAAATGCATGCATGTTCATAGTTTTTGACTTTTTAAACCAGTTAAATATCTTAGGATAATATGGCCACAATCTTATAACTTGCACTTCATTGTTTTTAGCCCATTCCCTTGCAAAATAATGAACTACATATGTAGCTTCAATTTTTGATTGGTTTATATACCCTGGATATTGTTGGGTTATTAATAATATCTTCAAAACAATCATTCCTTTCAAACATACTAGCATCATTATGCTATCGCTACCTTAATCTATCAGAATGTCCCTTTAGACTACCTTGAAAATAGTAATTAGAATAAATAGAATACCCTATTATTATGAATGTTGTAATAGACAATTTAAAAATTTCTTGATAGTCAGCTACTAAACTTCCAAGTAACCATACTATTACAATAATGAATCCTAACAGCCCCACTTTATTACTAGATTTTATCATAATTAATGATTTAAATACATCAAGAATTAATTTTAAATAAATAAACAATCCGATAAATCCTGAGGATACAAAAATTTTAACAAATTGATTATCAAAAGTGCCTAAATTTCTTGTTGTATGGAATCCCACCCCAAATAAGCTAGTTAAAAATTTACCATATGTGGATAACTCATACATACTAGATATTTGTGTCTTCCATATTTCCAATCTTGAATCCATAGCATAAAAACTTATTTCTCTACTAATCTGAGACTGAATAAACAATAATAAAAGAAGTGCTCCTAAAAACGATAAAATAAAATACATTATTTGGTTAATTGACTTCTTTTTACTGCTTTTAAAAATAATTATGGCAACAGTTAAAACCAATAATAATATTCCTGTTCTAGATTGTGTATTGATAATAATGAAAGTTGACATTAAAATGCTTAATACACTTATTACTTTCCGTTTCCTAATTTGTTGTATCATATTTGTCATAATAAGGATAACAGTATTTAAGAGAATTATTATCAATCCGAACACATTAGGGTTACCAATTGTTCCTATAACCCTTTTACCAGTTGAATATATAAATTTACTTAAATACCGTTCTGCAGATTCTCCGGGTCTATAAAGATTATATGACCATATCCTAAAACTTGTATTATTTATTTGTAAGTAGCCTATTATGAATTCTAGAACTAAAAAAAATATGCAAAGATATAAAAAAGATTTTAAAGAAATTTTCTTGCTAAACCAGCCTCCAATTATTAATCCGATAAATGGATAAAATAATCGTAATGATGAAATAGCGATAGTTACCAGCCCACCATTGTTATTCAATAATGAAAATATAAAACTCATTAAGATCATATAAATAGCAAAAAATAGAACAGTTCTAACTGGCTTTATTAATGGAACCTTTAATAGCGCATATAAACTCATCATCCCCAAAAATAATTGAGGTAAATAAATCAACGCATTATAAAAAAAGGAAGGATATAATAAAACAATACATAATATTATAAATACAATAAATTTATTTTCTATTTTAATAGTATAGCTTAATTTATTCACATAATCCTCCTTCTTCCCTAATACCAACATATTTATTTTTTAAGTTATCAGGGATATTTGCTAATCCAAAACTTGATGAGCATGAAACTCTTTGACTATCATTTTCGACAAAATCTAAAAGAAAGGAGAGGTCAGCACTATGATTCTTATAATTCCAAGCCTGGTCACTCCCAACAACAAATTTATCATATAATCCATTTAAACTTTTTGCTTCTTCACTACTAGTAAATTGTTTATTTGTACACACTAAATTTTTATTATAAAAATCTAAGAACTTCTTTCTTCTGCTATTCATAAATAGAAAGCCCACAAAATACTTTGCAAATGAAACTAGCTTCTTTTCTTTAAGGTCTTTTTTGGCATGTTCAAACATGTTATATGCATTTTTTCGATATTCATTAACATAATCGATTATTTCACAATATACTCCCAAATCTTGAATTGCCTTTTGAGAAGAATATACTTGTAGAGCAGCCACATAATTTATGGCATTATGAAAGGTTAGCAATGCTATTTTCACGTCAGTTTCCTTTCTCTTTCTAATGATTTTTCATAGAATGATTCTAACTGAACAGTAATCCGTTCCCAGTCAAAATCACCACACTTTTTTATACAATTAGCAGAAATCGCTGAATAGTTGTTAATTACTTTTTTAATGCAATCTGCAATATATTCTGGATTTCTACTTGGAACTGAATATCCTACGTAGCCATCTAGATAGATACCGTCAAACCCTTGGCCTTTTGAATATATAACTGGTAATCCTTGTGTCATAGCTTCTGCATATACTCTGCCAAATGATTCGTGTATTGATGGCATAACATATATGTCGTTTTTCCTATATATGTTTAATAATTCATCTTTTGGAAGGTGATCAATTACATCAGTATAATCAGACTCAGTAATTTTTTGTTGAATTTTTTGATCTATCACTTGTCCAACAACTGTAAAACTTACTTGATATCCTTCTCGCTTTAATATATCTAACGCATTTATTGTGGTAGTGATGTTTTTATTTTTATTTATTTGTCCTACGTACAAGACATTAATTGCCCTATTCCCCTTAAATTCCCTGATTTGACTTTTATTCTCTAACCAAAACGATTCAAGTCCATTTCTAATAACCGAAGACTTATCACTGATAGAACTCTTTAGCTCATCTATAACATACTTATTAATAAATTCATTTTTATACGGTTCTGATAAGAATAGTACACCTGCGGCTTCTTTTATTATCTTATTAGCAACATTTTTAAAAAAAGGAATTTTTAAAAATACATTAATATCTGTATTTCGAACTGATACAATATATGAAACTCCAAACCTTTTCTTAAGATTATAGCAAACATATCCTCCATTGAATAGCGTATGCGAATGAACTATATCATACTTACTAACATCTTCGGATTCAACTAATGTATTATAAAATTTCCTTTGTTTATTAAAGTAAAAAAATCTGTCCCACTTACCAAAACATTCTTTATGAATGACGGCATCATCCATAATTTTTTTGTATTTATCATCTATTTTTGAACCCTTGACTACCGCATTAAACGCTTTTACATAATGGCCTAGATTTTTTAACCCGTCCATAGAATCTCTAAATATCATTGCCCTATGATAATAAGTGCATAAAAATAATATTCTCATTTTATAACCTCCAATAACTATAACCCTTTTCTTCAATCTCTTTTATATTGAGTATACTCTTTACATCAATTAGCACTTTGTCTTCGTTATGAAAATTGCCATACAAGGAATCTAGTTCTTCCCAACTCATTTGTTTAAAGATATCATGTGCTACTGCTAATACTAGACAATCAGCATTTTTGACTTCTTTGATATCAACCAAATCAATACCATATTCATGCTTTGCCTCATCAGCATCAGCCTCAGGATCGACTACAATTGGTTCAATACCATACTCTCTAAGACTGTCAATAATATCTACAACTTTAGAATTTCTTGTGTCTGGTGTGTTTTCTTTAAAGGTTACTCCTAATATAACGACTTTAGCTTGTCTTACTACTTTATTTGCCAAGATGAGTTTTTTAATTATCGCATCAGCAACGAATTTACCCATACCGTCATTTATTTTTCTGCCTGATAGAATAATTTGACTGTGGTAACCAAGCTTCTCTGCTTCATAAACAAAGTAATATGGATCAACCCCTATGCAATGACCTCCAACGAGTCCAGGAGTAAATCCAAGAGCATTCCATTTTGTATTCATCGCGTCAACAACTTCTTTAGTATTGATTCCCATTCGATCAAACACCATTGCAAGTTCATTCATAAAAGCGATATTAATATCACGCTGACTATTCTCTACTACTTTAGCAGCTTCAGCAACCTTAATAGATCCAGCTTTATGAACGCCAACTTCAATCACCAACTCATAAACTTTCGCGATTTCATCAAGACTTTCTTCATCCATACCTGAGACGATCTTAATAATATTCTCAAGTCTATGTACCTTATCCCCTGGGTTAATTCTTTCTGGCGAGTATCCAATTTTGAAGTCTATACCGCATTTTAATCCAGATTCTTCTTCTAATATTGGAATACAAATATCTTCAGTTACACCTGGGTATACTGTAGATTCATAAACTACAATAGAACCTTTAGTCAAATTACGACCAACTATTTTACTAGCACCCTCTACTGGTGAAAGGTCTGGTGTTTTATCTGAATTGATTGGTGTTGGAACAGCCACAATATGAAACTTAGCTTTCTTCAGTCTAGTTTCATCTGACGTGAAATCTACAGTTGTCTTCTTAATTTCATCATTACCTACTTCATTCGTTGGATCAATTCCAGACTTATATAAGTGTATTTTCTTTTCATTAAGATCAAAACCTATAACATCAACCTTTTTAGCAAAAGCAACTGCTATCGGCATACCAACATAGCCAAGTCCAATAACTGAAATTTTCTCTTCTTTTTTTAAAATCTTCTCATATAATTTCACAATGATTTGCGCTCCTTCTTTATACACTTTCGATAATTTCAATAAATTTAGTAATTATTTTTTAAAATCAAACTCATATGCGGCTTTTCTAGCATTTTGCCCTGTTTGTTTGCCTTTTTCATCATCACTACATTACTTTAAGTATTGTTTTGCTACTTCTTCAGGACTTTTCGCGCAAAAGCACTGATACCAAAATTGTATTTTTCTAATATGCAATATCCCATTGTATAAGCTTGTATTACACATCTACCGACAGCTAAATACTCAAAAAATTTATTTGGTTTGTATAACCAGAAAAGTATTTTCCGCATTCCTTTAAAAACCTATAATGATTTCTTATGTTGGGCACATGAGATACCAGTAAATCAAACTTTTCATCAATCAATTCATTTTTATATGAGTTTAAAGTATAGACTTTCACCCCATCTAAAACATAGTGGGCTTGTGTTGCGAATGAGATTACCGAAACATCAATCCCATGATTCAAATACCATTTATTCCGTGTATGAATATATTGTAATGATACGAACCCATCTGGCCTTGAATAATTGTTGCTAATACTAAAATCTTCATTAACACACCTTCTTTAATAATCTCATTTGTTAAAATAATATTTCTTACATTATAATTTATACACACCAGCAAATTCACAAATATTCTTAGTATCTAAAATCAACTTATTTTTTACTCGATCAAGGTGGTTTTTAATATGATCATGCGCTATAATAATAACTAAAATCTCTATTTCATTTAAAAAATCTTCAAAATTCATGTATTGGTGATCTACAATTCTTTCTTTAATATATGGATCATATACTTTAACACCGAAAGCTAAATGCTCGTCCATCCTTTCAAGAAGTTGAAGTGTTGGGCTTTCTCTTGTATCATCAACATTTTCTTTGTATGAAAGACCATAAATACCAATTCTAGAAATATCAGTAATGTTATGCTCTCTCATAATATCCCTAATTCTGCTTAATACATGAGTAGGCATTGAATCATTAATTTTTCTTGCTGCCAGAATTAAGTTCGTGAGATCAGGATAGTCACCAACTAAAAACCAAGGATCAACCGAAATACAATGACCTCCAACCCCAGGACCCGGTTGCAGTATATTAACTCTTGGATGCTTATTAGCAATTCGGATTATTTCATAAACATCCATGTTGTCAGCTCTGCAAATTTTAGCTAATTCGTTCGCAAAAGCTATATTAACATCTCTAAATGTGTTCTCTACAACTTTTGACATTTCAGCACATCTGATATCCGTTACCACTATTTCAGATTTACAAAAGCTTGAATATAGATTTTTCACTCTTTCACCAATCTTAGGATCATCTGCCCCTACAGTTCTTGAATTATATTCCAATTCATAAATCATGTTACCAGGAATAATACGTTCAGGTGCATGGACTAGATGAACATCTTTACCTATAATTACACCTCTTTTTTCAATTTCAGGTCTTACATACTTATCAATGGAACCAGGTGATATTGTTGACTCAATGATCAACACCGCACCTTTTTCGCAAATATCAAGAACTTGATTGACAGCTAAAATCACATACTTGGGATCCAACTTTTTGCTAGCATTTATATAGGGTGTAGGAACTGCAATAATGTATGTGTCAGTCTTTTGATAATTGGTTGTGAATTTAATTCCATTATCTATCGCATCTTTAAACAAAGCTTCCAACCCTTCTTCTTCAAAAATGAGTATGCCTTTAGATAAAGAATCAACAAGTTTTTCATTCAAGTCTGTACCAATTACTTCAATTCCACTTTTAGCAAACATGAGTGCTGTTGGTAACCCAATGTAACCTAATCCAATAACATTAATCATTTATTATTCCTCCATAACTTTGTGGATTACACTTATCAATTTGCTTGTTAACACCTTAAAATCAAAATCCTCTGCACCTTTTTTTGCGTTATCGCCCATTCGCTTATATTCTTTATCAGTCATATTTTTCACTTTAAGAATTGCACCAGCAAGATCTTGCGCTGATGCATTTTCCAACTCTAACCCACAGTTGTATTTTTCTAATATTGAATAACCCATTTTTACCGTCGAAATTACTGGCTTTCCAGAAGCCATATACTCAAATAATTTGTTTGAACTATTTCCCCGTGTCCAATTGTACTGGGTTTGGGAATAATTTAAAATATTTAAGGATGATTTACTTAAAATATACGGAATATACTTTTTATTAACAAAGCCTTTCATTTTAACATTATCTATGTTCTCTTCAGCAACTCTTTGTTCTAATACTTTTCTTTGATTGCCATCGCCGTAAATTAGAAATTGAATATCCTGATGTTCCTTGAGTATTGTAGCTGCATCTAAGATATCCCCTACATTATTAACCGGCCTTATAGCCCCAACATAAATAACATTAAATATACCGTTGTCTATATCCTCATCCTCTAGGGTCACAGTATTAATCAATTTGTTAAATGCTTCAATGTCTACTCCATTATTTATATAGTAAACTTTTGATAAATCGATATCTCCACCTTGATTAGTATCCCATCTCCGTTCTTTAATATAATCTGAATCCCCTTCTTTAGTGAAGATCAATGCATTAGCCCTTTTATAAATCCAATGCTCACCAATTATGAGAATTTTACCAAGCAAACTATTCTCTTTTGCTTTATTGAACGCAAATATTGCTTCTGGCCAAAGGTCCCTAATCTCACAAATGCACGGTACTCCAAACTTTTTTGCGATTTTAATACCAGCTACCATCGTAAGCGGATGTACACTTGAAGCCAGAATTACATCCGGTTTCCCATTTAATTTTGCATACTCTTTAGCTACAGCAAAAAGTCCTCTATAAAAAGAAATCATATTAAGAATTCGCTTTTTACCATTCCCTTTATACTCAGGTGTATTAACGAACACAAAAGGGATATTATTCACGGACTCTGCAGAATACTTATTTCCTTCAGTGTCTATATAATTATCTGAAAAATGATTTGTTGATGCACAAAATATCGTAGGCTTGTATCCTTTTTTTATTAGATTTTCTGCAAACCAATAGTGTCTTCCAGCTTTATCAAAAAACATATTTGTCGCATAATGATTCCAAATCCACATATTCTGTTTCATTTATCTACTCTCCTCACCGGAACCCCAACATATATTCCTGGTTCAGTAATATCCTTAACAACCACAGCACCTGCACCTACTTTGCAACTACGGCAGATGTTGACATTGTTGCTTATAACACTTCCAATGCCAATCCAACTTCCCTTGCCAATTCTGACCGTTCCAGCCAAATTTGCACCAGGAGAGATGTGGACATAATCTTCAATCATATTGTCGTGGTCTAAGCTACAGCTTGTGTTTATAATGCAACCTTTACCTATCATACTTGCGCTGTTAATAACAACTCCTGCCATCACAGCAGTACCAATACCAACCTCAACATCTGTTCCAATCACGGCACTTGGGTGGACCAAACTAGCAATAGACAGTCCTTCAGCTTCAAACTCCTTTTGGATTTTCTCTCTTGTATCATTGTTTCCAATAGCAACAAATAAGTCTGCTTCATCTTTATATGTGAAAACATCAGAAGTTTTGCCAATGACTTCTAACCCCATAGATGTATTAATAGATTCGTCATCATCGAGGAATGCGATGCTTTTCCACTTATTCATTTTTATTGCGATGTCAGCGACAACTTTTCCATGTCCACTGGCACCTATGATTAAGAGTTTCTCTTTCATGACGAGTACATTCCTCTCTAAAATAGTAATAATATGATTGATCTCAAACTATCAAAACTGTATATGAAGCATTTATTTGAATATTAATTATTTGATTTTTTTACTGAGCCCCTAAATGGATCCATCGTAAATGCTGTATCAGAACTAATTCCCTCTCTGACAAATACCTTTTTTATAGTACTAAAGATAATTTTCCAATCCCCAATAAAGCTCACATTATCTACATACTCAACATCAAGATTAAACTTATCTTCCCAACTGATTGCATTACGCCCATTCACCTGGGCATGTCCAGATAGACCAGGTCTCACTTCGTGTCTTCTCTTTTGATGGTCACTATATAAAGGAAGATATTGAACAAGTAGAGGCCTCGGGCCAACAATGCTCATATCACCTTTCAGAATATTAAACAGCTCTGGCAGTTCATCAAGACTTGTAGATCTTAGCACTTTACCGAATTTTGTCAACCTGATACTGTCAGGCAACAATTCACCTTTTTCATCCTTTTCATTAGTCATAGTCCTAAACTTATACATGGTGAATATCTTTTCGTTCAACCCCGGTCTTTTTTGTTTGAACAGCACTGAACTACCAAGATTTATTCTTACAAGAATAGCTACGATTATAAGTACTGGACTTAAAACAATAATTGCTACCAAAGATAAAATGACGTCCATTGGTCTTTTTATAAATCTTCTATATATGCCACCATTATATCGTGAGTTAATTTCAGTAGTATCAATCATATTTGAGATGGGCTTATTCTCTTTACTACTTATAATCATTTACCACAGCCCCTTTATAATTCTACAGATTCTTTCAAGATTCTCATCTGTCATCTTTGTATCACTTGGCAAGCACACACCATTCTCAAATAGCTTCTCACTCACATCTCCACCAATATAATCATACTCAGCAAAGAATGGTTGCATGTGCATCGGCTTCCACACGGGTCTCGACTCAATATTCTCAGCTTCTAATTCTTCCATTATTTGAAGTGGCCTTACTGCTCCGCTCAATGTCATAACACTTAACCAGTAGTTCGGTTCATTCCAGTCATTGATAGGCATAAAGTCTACACCCTCTAACTGACCCAACTCTCTTTTATAAAACTCAAAGATATGTTTTTTCTTTTCAACTCTCTGATCCAATACCTTTAACTGTCCTCTTCCAATCCCAGCAACGATATTGCTCATGCGATAATTGAAGCCTATTTCGCTATGCTGATAGTGCCTTGCTCGATCTCTGGCTTGAGTAGCCCAGAATCTAGTCTTAGCAATTTTTTCTTCATTATCTGAAACAAGCATGCCGCCACCTGAGGTGGTAATAATCTTATTGCCATTAAAACTAAATACACCAAACTCACCAAAGGTTCCTGTGTGTTTACCTTTATAATAAGTTCCGAGGGATTCCGCAGCATCTTCTATAAGCGTAACGTTGTACTTGTCACAAAGTTCAACAATTTTATCTATATCCGCTGAAAGACCATAGAGATGAACTACCAATACCGCCTTCACCCGATCGCCATATTTAACAAGAGCCTTTTCTAAGGCGGCTGGATCCATATTCCATGTAGCATAATCACTGTCTATAAAGACTGGGGTGGCTTTTTCATATATAATTGGATTAGCTGTAGCCGAAAAAGTCAATGATTGACAAAGAACGATGTCCCCTTCTTTAACCCCTACAGATTTTAGAGCGAGATGAATTGCAGCAGTTCCAGTTGTTGTCGCTGAAGCTGCTTTTGCACCTACCTTCGCTGCTAATTCATTCTCAAAACCAGTCACATTTGGTCCCAAAGGTGCAACCCAGTTTGTATCAAATGCTTCCTTTATATACGCCATCTCATAACCCTCATCACTCATGTGAGGGGATGCCAACCAAATCTTTTCAGCCATAGTGCAAAGCTCCTTTATTTTATATATTTTTGTATCTTCCATCGCAGGTCTTCCTTAATCAAGGTTATATAAAAAGGCTAAACTCATTGCCATACCCTTGTGATTTCACTATAACTTCCTGATCAATATTGAAACCAAAACCAATAAAACTATCATGATCCACCAACGAACCTGGACTGCTGAGGCCGTATCTTTCAAAAAACCACTTATAATCTTTCTATCAAATTCACAACTTTCATCCCAGTAAGTTCAACATATTCTTTCAGCACTCCTTCATCTACTGACATATGTAACAATACTGGCGAATCAAATTTCTGGGTATCAAGCCTTTTCTTCTTATCAATAATCTTAACCTTTGATTTATTTTCCCTTGATTGAAATTCTTCCACTGCAATGCAAATTATTTCACCCATTTCGTCATCACAGATTAACACAAAGATAACATCATGTTCTTGACCTAATTCATTTAAAACAGTCTTTATCGTTTCTTTCGTTTCATAAATCGCCCGATAATGTACTTTTAAGTATCTTATGGTTTTTTTAGCTTTTTCCATCATTCCAATCGGAGTCAACATATAGAGTACTTGCTTTTGAGACACCTGGTTCATCTTAATTAGACCTTCTTTGATCATTTTATTGATCAATACGTTGACTGTACTGACAGAAATCCCTAATTTCCTCGAAAGTTCGCGCTGCGTGACATTCTCATTTTCTACTATTTCTGACATAATTGTATATTCATTATCTGAAAAAATACTCTTACTCTCTTCCAATTTAATCTCCTCTCTCCAACTACTCGAAGCCAAAATCATTGATCACATAACACAGTTCGTAAATCGAACGCTAAAATTATTATAATCCTTTTAAGTATACTTGTCAAGCAAAATAAACATAGGCAACACCTATCAATTTTTACTAGTAATACTTTCTATAAAAAGTAGCATAATTCCTTCACACTGTGTGCAAAAATTATGCTACTTTTTGTCAGACGATTAAGTTTTCCAGTACCCTCGCCAAACCTGAATCACCTTCTAAACAAAATTTGATCAGCTCCCTCCTGAATATGAACCCAAAAGTTTCGAAAAGAGAACTGATCTGAAAAATATGATTCAACTTTAGTCTCATAGCTACCATCTATTACTCTTTCAAAATGGAAAACAGGCCATTGTGCTAAATAACGTCGTTCCTCTTTCGAGAAAGTTTTATCCGGTAAGGCCAGATGAAAATATAATAAACCTAGCAAAATGCCATCCCCAAGCAAGCAGAAATAACAATTAACAAGATAGGAGAAGGACTCTTTTTAAAAATCTTCCTATGCAAGACTATTGCCAATGTAAGAATACCGAGAATAATTGCACCATGCCAGTCTATAGCAGAATGCAAAACGAGAGCGCCACTCATCATATTATCAAAAATAATAAATGCACCCGTTGCAATAATGATTCCGATAATTGCGGGTTTTAATCCTTTTAGTATCGCCTGAATATTTTTGTTTTTCAAGAATCCCCTAAACACCGCCGTTACCAACAGAATAATGATAAAGGAAGGAAGTACTACGCCTACTGTAGCGAGAACTGCTCCCAAAAAGCCCCCCTGCTGATGTCCGACATAGGTGGCGAGATTGACCATGATAGGTCCAGGCGTCGTTTCGCTCACGGCAATAAAATAGATAAAAGTTTCCGGATCAACCCAGGAATGAGAGAGTACAACCTCCTGGATTAACGGAATTGCCCCATATGCACCACCGAAAGCAACACTACCGATCTTAAGGAAGGCAAGAAACAACTCAAGATAAATCATTGTGTGTCACCTCCTTGGTTTTTAGGAACTCCACCCTTACGAAACGACAAGAACCCAAGAGCTCCAGCGATCAATATCAGATAGAATGGTGAGAATTCTAATGCAAAGATATCAATGATGAGCATTGCTGCAAACCCGCATACTGCAAAAACCAAAGGTAACTTTTTACCTTGCTTTTTCATCTTCTTCCACATTCTTTTAAGCATTTTTATTCCCGCACTTAATATCAGAATACCGACAGCAACCTTGATACCCTTGAATGCACTGGCAATGAGGGGAATTTCCATAAAATGACCAAGAAACATGGAAACGATGTACATAATCAAAAAAGCCGGAAAGACAATTCCAAAGGTGGCAATCAAAGAACCCCAAAAGCCCGCTTGTTTATAACCTACATAAGTAGCGGCATTGATGGCGATCGGTCCTGGTGTAGACTCGGCAACAGCAGTCACATCCATCATCTCGTCCGAGGTAATCCACTTCTTTTTCTCCACACACTCACTATCAATAAGTGCGATCATCGCATAACCACCGCCGAAAGTAAAAAAGCCTACTTTCATAAAGGTTAGCAACAGACTTAACATTATGTTCTTATTTTTCAAGATATCCCTCTTTTCCCACATGTGTTGAATTTACTATATTACAGTTAATTCAATTAAGGATTTGCTTAATTAGTGTGTCTGGTAAAGTGTGTTTAACTGCTGGAAAATCATTGTGCTTTTTTGATAAATGCATAACTTGTAAATGTGCAATTAAATTACTTCTTTCAGTTCTAACAAAAAACAAAGCGATTATTCAATACACTGAAAGATAACCGCTTTGTTTTTTGTCGTTCTTACTCTTTCTCCGATTCGCAGGGATGCTCTTTCGTGCTGCCGTGACATTTTTTGATTAATTCTTCGCTGCATTTTCCGTCTGCAGGTCTCAGTTCAGGATGATCACATTTGTCATTCTTGATATTTTTACACATGTCTTACACCTCCATTTTGTTATTTTAAATTGCCAGTAGGAAGATACATCCATAATTTAATTTAGTTTTAACTTAATTAAATTATATATTCCTTATTTGATTTTGTCAAGATGCAACAGAAAAAATTTCTATTTTATTTGATATCATCTAGAAGCTGACCATTACGAAGAGCTTCTCTGTATTTTAGCAAAGCATTGTCAATTTCAGTTAGCCGGAGCAACCCTTCTTTTTCATTGGGTGTCGTTTCAATAACCTTTTGGATACCACCATTTTTGATAACGATTCTTTTATTTCCCATTAAAGCCAGTAGGGGGTCATGTGTAGCAATGAGCACAATTTTATTTTGCCCTACCAAAAGCTCCAGTGCTTTTTTACGATGAATCCCGGCATTTTCAATTTCATCAATCAATACAATAGGAGATGTACTTAGAAAAGCAGTATCGGCCACCATAAGGGCTCTGGACTGTCCACCGCTTAAGGAAGTAAGGGGCGTATTTAAGTCAAATCTTTCACCGGACAGCTCATTTGCATGAAATATGATTTGTCGTGTTTTATCTTCAATATCGTCAATCATTCTACTTTGTGCATGTAGTCTTATAAAATCTCCAACACAAATATCCATGACAAAATTTATATTCTGAGATAATTGAGCTACCAGCTTGTGTTCAACCGAAAAACGCCAATTTCGCGGTGGAACAGACCCATCGATTAATATTTGTCTTTTAGTTGGCGTATCCCTTTGCGTCATCCACTCGATATCGGCTAAAAGTCTGCTTTTGCCGGAACCTGTAGGACCAACAATGCAGATTATTTCTCCTATGTTAATCTTCACCTCAATTTCTTCAAGCTTTTCATTTTTATCTCTGCCACCCAAAATAGTGATATCACGAATACTGAAAGTACGTTCTTCTCTGATATCCTTCATACGACTCATAAAAGCACGAAACCGCTTAAGTAAATCTTCTTGATTCAGACCCATATCTTCCAAAAATACATAAGGGAGTGAAGTGATATAGTCTTTAACAGTATTATTTACGTCATCAATAGGCAAACCGTTAATATCGAAAAACTCCACGGAGTATGGGTATATACTTAACAAGTCTTCTATAGTCAAATTCTCCAATGAAACAGAATCCTTCATAAAATCACTTCCTTTTAGCCTAATCTAACTCCATCTTTCTTACATTCCCTTTTTGTTTATCCATTCCAATCTGCGTTTCACCAAGACAGTATGAACAAAGAGCAGATGGCATACTAATTCTCAGTTCCTTTCCTTTCAATGTTTCAACCTGGGTGGCATTCTCTATTAGTACCGCTAACTCACCAGCCCCTTGGCCTGTAATCCCGTTGACGTGTAAGATAATACCATCCGGATTGGCCTGCCTGATTTTTAAGGCAAATATCTCTCTTTCTGCCTGTGAGACAATATCCCCCTTTGTAATCACAACAATATCTGCCATTTTGAGCATAGGACCAATTTTTTTTGGCGTATTTATGCCCATGAGGTTATCTATAACACATACGGCTGTACATCCTTTAATATGGGGTGAACAACGATTGCATAGTCCTGCACTTTCACTGATTAGAATATCATAGAAGTGCCTGATACCCCAATTAAGACAATCATCGATGTTGCTAACAAAAAAATGGTCAGGGCACATACTACCTGACAGACCAACTCTGCTGTCAATATTCTGCGCATCATACAGTTTATCATCATCGGTTACTAAACAGTCAAATTTCAATACTCCAATTTTAAAATACTTGTCCTTTAGTTCCTCCATTGCTTTTAAAATAACAGAAGTTTTTCCCGATGAAGGCGGTCCGGAAAACGTAATGAATTTCATGAAAACATCACCTTTCGAATCATAATATATTAAAGCCTCTTTTCTTTTCCTTTCTTATACAAAAGCAATAGGAAAAAAGGTGCTCCCAATACCGATGTAATAATACCAACCGATAATTCAACCGGCTGAAAAATTATCCTTGCAACGGTATCGGATAAAATAAGCAAAATAGCTCCCAGTATTGCCGATAATGGTACTAGATATCGATAGTCGCTACCAATTAAAAGTCGTGCCGAATGGGGAGCAATAAGACCAACAAAACCGATAGTTCCTGTCACGCTCACAGCACTGCCCGCCAATACCGCTGCCGTAAGCATAATGACAATCCTATATAAACGGATTGGTAGACCGACACTGCTGGCAACTTCATCTCCTAATCCAAAAAGATTAACTTTCGGACTGATAAACAGGGCTACTGCCAAGGCAACAAGACTGTATGGCCAGATAGTATTCACTGCCATCCAGCTTCGGCCTGAAAGACTGCCAAGCAACCATGAATAGGTTACTTCCAATACATCACTGTTAATCATCATCAATGCGGAAGTTACCGCATTTAGAAGGTTAGACACCGCAATACCAGCTAAAACGATATGAACAGTACTAGAACTTCCCGAAGTTGAAGAAAGTATATAAATCAACAGTGTCGCCAGCAAAGCACCAAAAAAAGCAGCAAATGGAATTGCTCCAATTTTTCCAGGCAATATGGTCATAATAATTACAGCGGCTAACCCGGCTCCTGCATTAACACCAATAATATTTGGAGAAGCCATTGGATTACGTAAAATACCCTGCAACAAAACACCTGCAACAGCCAAATTCATTCCAACAAATACCCCTGTAAAAACTCTGGGCATTCGTACGTTGAAAATTATTTGATTGATCAGGCTTCCCCGCAGGTCACCTTTCAGCATACTAATTATTTCATGTACAGAAAATTGTATGGTACCAGTCACTGTGCTTAAGAAAACTATGAATACCAGAATGACCACCGCTATCAATATAACTGTTAATCGGTATGCTTTCAGATGAGTAGATTTTTTTTCAATTTTGTTCAACAAATATACCTCCTCATCAAAGAACATTTTTGATGTCGTTGTTTAAATAGTAGAAAAATTTTGCTATGCAAACAACCTTAGCTTTTAAATAATGTGGAACGAGAGGAAGTGCAGTCCCACCGTTCCACAAATTTTTTTAAACGGTATTTATTTTTGCGGCTGGCCAGTTTTCAATATTGCTTCCGCCGTTACCTTAACCATCTCTTCAGGGGTTGATCTGTTCGGGTTAACAGAGAATGGCAAAATTAAAAGCCGATTTTTCTTAACGGCATCTAGACCAGCCCACTGAGGATCGCTCTTGAATTTTTCTAAGATTGTTTTATTGTTTTCAGCATCTTTACTTGATGTCATGATAAAAACAAGGTCTGGATTGCTTGCCAAAATGGTTTCAACATCAAACGGAACAAAAGAAGATTTTTTGGCGTTTGGTAAATTATCAGGAACAATATTATCAATTCCCAATAATTTAAGCATAGAACCGTAGGAAGAAGCGTTTTGCGCTGCAACAATGGCATCTCCATCCTGTATAACAATACCAGTTTTAATATCCGTTTCAGAGGCTATCTTCTCTTTAAACTCATCCGCAACCGTAAATACCGACTGCACATATTGTTCGGCTACATCTTCTTTACCCAGCAGTTTCCCAATGTATCCTGTCACTTCCACTACAGAAATATCCCCCACCTTATCCGGATCAAAATAATAAACCACCGCCCCCGTTTTTTCCAGTTCCTCCTCAAGCCCGGAATGGAATCTACTGCTAGCAATAATCAAATCGGGTTGAAGAACATAGACCGATTCAATATTTACGCTGGATGCAGTTCCGATAGAGGGCAAAGCCATACCTTCTTCTGTAACTTTATAGTCATTGACTTTTCCGACAGGAGTAATGTCAATATTGAAAAGCGCCTGCATAACAGCAGAAGTCAGTGCCAGAACTCTTTCGGGATTTTCCGGAATCGTTACCTCCCGTCCAAGCTCATCCTTAACCGTATTTTTTGTTTGCATATCCGCAGGTTGATCAGCGGACAGATTTGTAGACTGAACTTGAGAATCGCCGTTGCATCCGACAAGCCCAAGTGACAATACCAAAACTGTCACCAGGGCAACTACAACATTTTTATTCAGTATCATTTTTATTCCTCCTCACATATGCATATTTTATTTTCTGATCTCAACCCATTTACCACTGCTTGTGTCTCCGTCTGTCATAATTCGATAATTAGATAGTCCGGATTTCTGCACCATAGCTTTAAATTCTTCAAGACTGGGCCTTTTCTCTTTTCTTTCAATTTGCCCTTTTTTAAGAGTCTCCTGTAATCTGGCACGCATGGTTTCAGGAAGATACCTTCCCAGTCCGCCACCAACTACCGCAACACCCCCCGGCTTTAAAATCCTGTGAATTTCCGTCAGTCCTTTTTCCGGTTCTTTCCAGAACCAAATGGAACCTCTGCTCATGATAAAATTTGCGTAGTTATCCTCAAAAGGAAGAGCCTGAACATCAGCGTTAATAAATTCAGCTTCATTGTCCAAATCCAGCGAACCGAAAGTCTCCTTTGCTTGATCCAATGCTTCCTGGCTAATGTCAATAAAAACGATTTTCATATTGGTTATCTTTGCCATCTCCAAACCCAAAAAACCTGGGCCCACCCCAATATCTACAGCTATACCTTCATTAAGATTATAATCGTCTACAAATTGTTGAATCAACAAAGGATACATAGGTTGTAGTTTTGCAAAATTATTAGATTTAAGCATTATTTCTCATCTCCTATCGTACTAGCAAATTTATCAAACTCATAAACTTGCTTGATATAAGCTTCCCAACCCTGCCAGTTTGTCAACTGCTGGTTATATGCAATCGTATCAGACATTGAGATACCTCCCAGAGCCGGCCAGGTTCCCTGCTCACTCAGGTAATTTTGCATTTCCTCGCCCATCAGCAGGTCGGCAATAATTTTAAGTTTTTCATCAGCACCTTTTTTCCACACAAGAACCTGAGGTAGAAGAACAAATCCTTCTGCGGGATAATTAATCGAAATGCCTCTGCCTTCTGCCATCAGAGCAAATGCTAAATTAGTCATCCCCATATCATATTCTCCTGAAACAACCGACTTAATGACATTAGTCGGAGAGCCTTCATATATGGCTCTTTTTTCAAATTCAGAAAATTGTCCCGAAAATTTACGTTTTAAATAGGCTCCTACCGCTCTGCTTAAGGGCTTATCTCGTTCAGGAAATATAATTTTAAATTTTTCATTAAAGAGATCAGTCCAGGAATGTTTCAATTCCTCCTCCTTTATTTTTTTCGTGTTATAGAACATAGCCAGAGGGACCACAAATAGGGGATAAAACAATCCATGAGGATCTGTCAGCATTTTTAATTCTTCTCTTACCGGGTTTTCATTTGCGTATCGGCCTGCCAAATCTGAAAGCAATCCACTTTCTACTCTGTTTCTTAAAGCTGCAAATTCAGGGACATGGGTTACCATCACATCGGGAACAATTCCTTTTTCAATAGATGGGCCTAACCATTCCTCGCTACAATCCGAAGTATATTCGGGATCATGGGGCGTGTAGAGCGCAATTTTATCACCGATGTTTTTTTCCAGATTGGGTAGATAATTTTTTAAATAATCCAGCATGCGACCTCTTAAGTTAACTGGCGTGTGAATCATAATACGTATCAAATCTGATCATCCTCTTTCTTTATTTTATTTGTAAGTTTTCAAGCGGAGTGTCCATTGAACCGTCATATACACCCGCTGGAACGACTACATTGCGACAACATCTTTTAAACTTGCAAATATGTGCATATACCCCATACACATCTTGAATAGCCTGTTCCGTAATCACCTGCTCACTGCCTCCAGCCTTATAAACGTATCCGTTTTTCAGAAGATATACAGAATCAGATATCTCAATAGCGTGGTTGATGTCATGAAAAACGGCAACAACGGTTTTTTGGAAGTTGTCTTTCAAATCTTTTATTGTTCTAAGCAGTTCACATTGGTACTTCAAATCCATATATGTAACCGGTTCATCCAGTAGAATGATCGGCGTGTCTTGAGCGAGTACCATAGCAATCCAAACACGCTGTTTTTCTCCCCCGGACAACATTTCCACCAGTCGGTGCGTCAGATGACCAATTTGCATGTAGTCGATAGCCCATACAATTTTCTCCTGATCCTCCTTCGTGTTTACCCATCCAGAGCGGTGGTAGGGAGCTCTCCCCATTGAAATTAATTCGTATACTGTTACACCTTGCAATCGTTCATGAGATTGTGGAAGAAAAGCTATTTTTCTCGAAATCTCCTTTACTCCCAATGTTTCTATAGGCCTGTCAAACAAAAACACCGAATTTCTTTTTGCAGGGATCAAGCCGCATAAACAGCGCAGCAGTGTTGACTTTCCTGAACCGTTAGGGCCAATCAACGAAATAACTTGCCCTTTTTCAGCTATAAAATTTACATTTTTCAAAATATTTCGTTTACCATAGTTAAAACTAAGCTCTTTGGCAATTAACATAAAATTCACCTCCTTATAATATTGTTAGAGTGATCTAACTTATACTTTAAAAAAATTTTATCTTCATTTGATTTTCAAAACTTAGACCGCTTAGTAAACAACTTGCTTTTTTGCAATAAAATTTATATTTTTCAAAATATTTTACCCCATTTAAACTACACTCTTTTACTATTACCAATCGAGTAATCATAGTTAGAATACACTAACTCACCACCTTGATTTAATCCTTCTGTACAGAAGAATTAAATCAAGGTGGTGAGATTGATACTCATTCTCACTAAATGAAGAAAAAATTTATTTTTTGATACATTGACATTCGCATTCACCTGTTTGTTTGCGTTGACATTCAATGGCATATGGTTTAGATGCAATTTCTATCATTCTTTCACCAACCTGCTTTAGAAGAGACCGATTTACTATATAATGTGTATAATAGCCCCTTTTTTCCCCAGTGACCACACCAATCTTTCTTAGCACCTGAAGATGTTGGGAAACAGCAGGTTTAGATATATCAAGCTGTTTTGCCAAACCCCCAACACATAAGTCATGGTTTAATAATATATTTATGATTTTAAATCTAGATTCATCTGATATTGTTTTTAATATATCATAATATTGTTTCAATTCCATTTTTAAGACCTCTTTCGTGATAAGTTGCAACTTAAATAAAGTATACTCTACTCAAACAAAATTGTCAATCACTTATCCAAATAATTGCACAATTATATAGTTTGTTTTATATGCAACAGCCTAACCCTTAAAATCGGAAACTATGCTACAAAAGTACAGGACTACCCATATCCATCTACCGCTATACTGATCGCAAGGATACCAACCCGCTTCCAAACAACATCATCACCTGTCGAGTTGTTCCCAACTACCTTCGATATTTCCGATCTTGTCAAATTAGTCCAGGTTGAGTCAGCCATTGGCAGCCTTACTGTCCACAGTAAAGTAATAAAAATCACTTTCTCAACAAAATTTGATCAGCTCCCTCCTGAATATGAACCCAAAAGTTTCGAAAAGGGAACTGATCTGAAAAATATGATTCAACTTTAGTCTCATAGCTACCATCTATTACTCTTTCAAAATGGAAAACAGGCCATTGTGCTAAATAACGTCGTTCCTCTTTCGAGAAAGTTTTATCCGGTAAGGCCAGATGCAATATAAACATAGCAAGGATAAATAAAAGCGGAAACATACACACTATATTCTTTATAATAGCCCAATCTTTTTTGTTATTTATTCTCATATCAATCCTCCAGGTCAAAATCGAAAATATATAAATGGGTTATAGGTTGAAGCAACCATATATGCCGTTGAAAAAAACATTAGTACACAATAGTACACGTTTACTGCAACTCTGTAAATATCGGCATGAATTCTTTTAAAGAATAATGCCAGTTTCTTCGACCAGGGTGAAGCGGCAATGATACAAACAATATAAAGAGAAGCATAAGCATTTAGCTTGACAATTGTCTGGTTATCAATAAGTGCATTGCCTCCCACTCCAAACATTATTCGCAGAAAACTCAACACATCCGTCAGGTTGGTAAATTCAAAAAACACCCAGCCTATAATAACAAACAGCAATAAATATATATGACGGACAGCCTTTGGCCATCGTGTCATGCTTTTCTGCAAAAACAATTTTTCTATTAATATTAAAGTCCCAAAATAAAGCCCCCATAAAACAAAATTCCAGCTTGCACCATGCCAGAGCCCTGTGAGGAACCATACGAGAAATAAGTTCCGTATCATTTTCCACTTACCAACACGGCTCCCGCCAAGAGGAATATACACATATTCCTTAAACCATGATCCGAGAGAGATATGCCATCTCCGCCAAAATTCCGAGATACTTTGCGAAACATATGGATACCTGAAGTTTTCCTTGAAACGGAATCCAAACATTCTTCCCAATCCAATCGCCATATCTGAATACCCGCTAAAATCGAAATAAATCTGCAATGCAAAGGCAATAATCCCAGCCCATGCCATGAGCACAGAAATTTCTGTACCGGGCATGGCTTTTACTTCGGACCAGAGCAGGCCTATATTATTGGCAAGAAGCACTTTTTTCGCCAGACCGCACAGGAAGCGCCGCATCCCGGAGAAAAATTTCTTGAAGGTCATACTCCTGTCAGCTAACTGTGATTCAATGTCTGCATAGTTGACAATAGGCCCGGCCACCAACTGCGGGAACATAGTAATATAAAGAGCCAAAAGAATCAGATTTTTTTGCGACTTTATTTTTCCTCTATATACATCAATCACATAAGATAGTGTCTGAAAGGTGTAAAACGAAATTCCTATGGGAAGCGCCGGTGTTCCCGCCTGCAAACTCCAACTGCCAATTGATGCTATTGTACTCAGAATCATGCCAAAGTATTTAAAATAAGCGAGACAGCCTAAATTGAAGACCAGGCTTATTATTAAAAAAAACTTCCTTTTCCGTCTGCTGGTATCATCTCTACCTAAAAGAGTGCATATATAGTAATTAATCATTATGGAACCGCACATCAATAGCACATAGACAGGTTCTCCCCAGGCGTAGAAAAACAGGCTTGCAGTAAACAGGATAATATTTCTGAAATGCTTTCCTAATGAATAATAGAGAATTACTGTGATCGGCAAAAAAGCAAATACAAAAAACAAACTGCTGAAGACCATACACCTTACCCCTCCGCTATAATGATTTAGACAGTTTCTTCAGCCACAGCTGATAAAATTCTTTCTTGAAATGAACACCATCTTCGGCAAATAAATCAGGGTTTTCCCTGACCAATACTCCGATGTCTGCATAATTAACAGATAACTTTCCCGCCAACTCCTGCAAAAGCTCGTTATATTCCTCTATTCTTTTATAGCGGGATTCTTGTTTTAATGCCTCCTGGGTTACAGGTGTTATGGATTGGAGATATATTTTACAGTCAGGCAGTTCTTCCTTTATCTTGCTAATCAGTTTCGTTAAATCATTTCTGAATAACTCTTTGGGGTCATCGACCGGCATGAGAAGGTCGCATGATCCCAACATGATAAAGACGTTATCGGGTTTCTTTTCAACCAGAGTATCAATGTCATCATAAGTGAAACCAGCTGTTGCTCCCGCCCCAGCTATTACACATTCTTCCGGTAGGATTTCATTAAAAGCAAAGCCTTCGGTAACGGAATCTCCCATAAATACACTGTTCTTAAACATAGCTGTAATATCTCCTTCAACAGTCTTATTTCCGCAGGCAGTCATACCAATCAAAAGAATGCCTATCAGGAAACTAATCATTAATTTTTTCATGTAAAATACCTCTTTTCTTTATTTGATACACATATATTACAGCAGCAAAATGCAGAACAGGTGCAGACGAGATAAAGTTCGGATTTTATTTTTGTTCTAATTTAATGCAAAATAAAAGCCATGAAGTATCCTTCATAGCTGTTTAGCTGATAAAATATTAAATTATTTGAATAAGAGTGTCTCAAACAGGGTACATATCTTTCTTAAGAAAATATAACCAATGCTTTATGTCTGTACCGGCAGTGAAAAGAAAAAACGGACGCCATCTTGCGTATTTTCCACACCATAAACTGCATGATGAAGCTCCAATATCTCTCTGGATATGGAGAGTCCAAGACCCATACCTGCTTTGGATGTCCTCGCCTCGACCCGGTAGAATTGATCCCATATCTTTTTCCTGTCTTCCTCTGATATCGGGCTTCCCTGATTTTCTACACTGATTTCTGCTGTCTGTCCATTGCAGCTCACAGCTATGATGATTGCATGTCCATTCTCCGTATGTCGGATGGCATTACTGAGAAAATTAGTAATAACGCGACTGATTAGCCCTTTATGCCCCACTACCATTTGAGAACAAAGTCTTAATGTAAGAGAGAGATTTTTCTCCTGTATTTGCTCATTCAACGACCTGCATACTTCCATAATCACTTTATCTATTTCAAAAGGAGCCATTTCAGGTTTATAGGTACCAGATTCAAACTTAGCCAGATCCAACATGTTTACAACCAGGAAGTCCATTCGCTGTATTTCGTCTTCCATGGCCTGAAAGTAATGTTCCTTTTTTTCAGCTGCAATTCCGTCTTTTAAAATAGATAAACAACTTTTCATAACGGCAAGAGGCGTTTTCAGCTCGTGAGATACCCCGGCAATAAATTCCTTCCGTGTATTTTCCAGCTGCTTCTCTTTATCGAGATCCTGTTTCAACTGACCAATATACGCTTCCATCTGGCTCGACAGGTAATTAATATTTCTAGATAACTGACCAATTTCATCCCCGGAACGCACTGGCAACTTTTCCGAAAAATCCATGTTTGCCATTTTCCCTGTGATCTGGTTGATGGATATCAGCGGTTTCGCCAGCCACTTAGAAAAAATAAATGCCAAAAATATAACACACAGAAAGGCAAATCCAAAAAAGTAAGGATAGAATTGCCGTATGACCGATATTGCTTCATCTACCGGCTGCAGAGAGGTCATTGCAAAAATATATCCCGTTACCCCGTTTTCAATAACCGGTTTAATAATTATCTTATATTCCGCAAAATTTTCTGTTGCACTATGTTCTTCTGTACGCTGAAGAGGTTTCGCATTATCAGCCAGCAGACCTGCTTGAAACTCTTTTACCTGTTCCAAAAAATACTGTTCATTATAAGGAAATGATATATATTCCATTCGTTCCGGAAATACAGTTTTCGTTATCCTTCCCCTGTATAGACCAGTGCTAAGGTGACTATATGCTTTATCGGCATAAGGACCATGCAACTTGTTCGCAATGTTTAAATTTACGACTCCCGTCGAATCAGTCTGTATCTGATAAGGTATCCTTTCATCTGCAATATTTACTGTATCAATAATTACCTCATCACCGACTATTAATGAAAAGAGTACAGCGGAAGAAAATTTTCCTTCAAAGGAGTACATTGGTATTCGTAAATTACCCTGGGATTCATTCTTCAACCTCACTTCGATATAGTAATTTTCTACATCGCAGATACGTCCATATTCATCCAATTTCGTAATCCAGACATGGTTATTCTTAAAAAAATCTCCGGATGCTGCTTCCATTCCTTTTTTCGCTGCCAGGTTTAAGTATTCGTTCATATCCATTTTGAGAGTATCCGATTTCTTATTAATATAATATCTCTCAAAAAAGTAATTTTGCGTGATTCCAATGAATAAAAACATCGTAGAGATTAATAGAACTGTCAGCACAAACCATTTAAAAACAATACTTTTTTTCATAGCTGCTCCTCTTCAAACTTATAACCTGAACGGATGACTGTAACAATACAGCTGCCTTTACTACCCAGCTTGGCACGTAGGTTTCTGATATGGCTGTTCACTGTCTTTTCATCGCCATAAAAATCATAACCCCATATTTTTACTATTAATTGCTCTCTGGTAATAACAATCCCTTTATTTTGCATTAAATAAGCGAGAATTTCAAATTCTGTATGCGTCAAATTGATGGTATTACCATCTACAGACACGTGTCTTGACCCGAGATTTATCACAATACCGCTGGTCGATATCAACATTCCATTCGTAGTGCCCGTATATTTTTCAAGAAACCGTTTCACTTTTGCCATTAAAACCCGGGGACTATACGGTTTGGTCAGATAATCATCCGCTCCCAATTCATATCCCAGAAGAGAGTCATCCTCATCTGAACGCGCAGTCAAAATGATGATAGGAATACTGGAATTTTTCCGTATTCTGCGGCATACTGACCAGCCATCAATCTTTGGCAGAACAATGTCCAGGATAACTAAATCAACAGAATTTGATTGAAACAGCTCTAAAGCTTTTTCCCCATCTGCAGCCTCTAATGTCTGATATCCATCTTCAATCAGATAATCTATGATTACTTCACGTAATATATCTTCATCTTCTACAACCAATATTCTATTCATCATCTAACCTCCACCTATAGTTTGTCCATTGCTGGTAGAAATCCCCTCAATATTAATGAACAAATTTCATGGAACGAAAATTAGCAACATCCAATCACTCCACAATTTTTAGTGATATCGTCATATCTATGCGTCTTTAAAATTATGAACTTTATAACCATTTCCAGTTAATATATTACCATATTCCCATTGACGCGTCAACGAGGATGAGTTACCAGAAAACAAACGCAGATTTAGATAAAAAGCTCAATTGGAAGCAATCCAAATGAGCTTAGTTCTGTCAGTTCCACTTGCTAGTCAATTCACCGCTTGCCCAGAATTGTTCCCATTTACATCGTAATGCCACTACTGATTACCCTGGGCGGTAAAAATCGGATGTTCAGTAGAAAAAACGAGGTCACCATTTGTATAAGGCATCTGCTTATCTTCTTACAGTTTTCTATCACATAAAACGTACTAAATATTTATCTTATCAGGTTTAATCTTCTATCTTTGATTTCATAAATAACATCAGCTACATTATCAATCAATCGTTTATCGTGAGTGATAAATAAAATTGTCCCTGCATACCCTTTCATCAACATTTCCAAAGCCTCTAAGCTAGGCAGATCAAGGAAGTTACTCGGTTCATCCAGTAACAGGATATTATACCGGCCCATGAGCATTTTAGCCAGCAACAACTTAACAATCTCACCACCACTTAAAACAGATAACTTTTTGCAAATATCATTCTGTTCAAAACCCATCGAAACCAACACTGAACGAATTTCTGATACATTGTAATCACAGTTCTCCTGCATAAACTCCATGATCTCCTGATTGCAATTGTACTTGTAACCATTTTGGGCAAAATAACCTATTTCAGCTTTAGGAGAAATTAAAATACTATCTTCACGATTCAAAATCTTTTGAATTAAAGTCGTTTTCCCCACACCATTGCCACCGGTCAACGCAACTTTTGACCCAAGTGGGATCTGAAAAGACGCCTTTTCAAGCAGCACCTTATCTCCAAACCTTATATTAATTTCCATACCAATAATCGGATATGGATTATGAAGTTCCAATGCTTTACTCTGTCGGAAACGAATCATTCTGGTTCTTTCCGGAGCTTCCACACCAGCCAAAGATTCAATCCTGTGTTCCATAGACTTAGCAGCATTGTATAATTTTTTTTGCTTACTTCCCGTTGTTTTTTGATGTGCCAGACGTCCACCGCTTTCGGATTTGTTTCTCTTAGTAGCACCTTTTGCTTTTTTATCTATTTTACGAGCTTTTCTTCGTTTTTCCTCCACGGCCTGTTCCAGTCGATCACGTTCTGCAACAAATTGTTCGTATTTTGCAGCCTGGCTTCTACGCTCGTCCTCTTTTTGACGAAGATATTCAGAATAATTACCCCAATATTCCGTAATTTTGCCATTTTTTAGCTCCCAAATTTTGTCTACTACCTCATCAAGAAAATAGCGGTCATGACTGATAACTAACAATGCACCTGCAAAATATTTTAACTGTCCGATTAGAAAATCAATTCCTTCACGATCTAAATGGCAAGTAGGCTCATCTGCCAAAATGCCATGTACTTGTTCTGAAAGAGCCTGTGCTATTTTGAGTCTTGTTTCTTCACCGCCACTCATGGTCTTTATCTCTAATTGATCAACACCGAGTTTCCCCATAATTGCATAATCTTTGACTTCCTGTAAAGTTACTTCATCTAGCTGAGGGATATAGGCGAATTCTCCAAAACGGTTGATTTTACATCCCGCTGGAGTTACTTCCCCCAAAAGCACCTTAAGTAAGGTACTTTTTCCTGCACCATTTGCTCCTACCAGGCCAATACGATCATAATCATATAACTCTAATTCATCTAAATCCAAAACATCACGCCCTTTGTATTCCACACGAACGTCTTTTGCTTTTATTATTAATTCCATTTTCTTTCCTCCTGTCTAAAATCGCATGTTTTCATTTTCCTGTTCGCAGAGAAAACCCTGCGATTTAAACATGAAGGATTATATGAAAATATAATACATAAATGTTCCCCCTTTACTAATTCGATGTGAATTCTTGCAAATGACCATTCAACACAAAAAAAGGCTGCAGATGAACATAATTCATATGCAACCCTAATATCTCTATTAAAATATAGGACACCGACTACTACACTATGGCAGTCATACCTAATGTCTATAATAGAATACGATTAAAATAGTACATGAATGTTCATTCTGAGAATCCAAATAAGGCTCAATAAATAAACCTAAATTTATAGGTTTTTCTTACCCTATTTTTATTTAGTTATTTATACTAAACTAAATAACGGAGTCTCATTTTAATAATAAACATTCTAATACCTCTTTTCTAAACATTTGCCTTTAGTATAACACATCTAGAAATGATTAGCAATACCCTATATTTTGAAGCTTGATCACGCAATCTTCCATCCCTTTGCCATCTCCTGAATTTTCCAGAGTTGCGAATATAAGCCTCTTTTTCCGGAAGCAGCGAATGGGTACCCTGCTCTACAAGACTTCCTTTGTCAAAAACAAGAATTTGATCTGCGGTCTGAATGGTACGTAAATGATGTCATAGTCCATCTCATTACGCACTTTCCAAAAATCAGTTCTTCAGGCTCCCGGCATACACCGCCATCTGATACAATGCGACGATCCATGTATCGATGGTTCCTTCTTCCATTCCCGTTCGCACAATAACCGTGTTATTTTCTGGTGAGATATAGAGGTACTGCCCATGATTGCCATGGGCGAAATAGTCATATCCGCCCTTCTCATTAGCAAAGCTATACCACATGTACTGATATCCGATACCGCTGGCATTCATAGGTTCCGAGGCAATAATCGACCTGTCGAGCCACTCCTCGCTTACAAGGGTTTGCCCATTCCATTTACCGCGATGCAAGAGCATACTGCCAATCTTTGCAAAATCGATGGACCTGAAATTCAAGCCGCTCTCCATCTTTTCAAATCCGGATTTTTCGCTGTCAAGACTCCACGAGGCGTCGCTCTGAGCACCGACCTTTTCCCAAATCTTCGTCCGTAAATATTCGGAAACGCTCATGCCTGTACTGCGCTCCAGAATCATACCCAGCAGCAGAGGATGGTAGTTGTGGCACTTAATGAACATAACAGATATCTTTGGGTAATGGATAAATCTTTCATGGGTCATCCTCCTTACTTACTACTTACTACAAACGATTTAATAATATCACAAAAAATACATTGTCAATAGTTTTGGTAAAAATTATTTCTTTACAATTTATCTTCTGTTATAAAAACTTAAAGCTGCCTGATGGCAGCTTTATAAATTGAGTTTGAACTGTCCTATTTACCCTTTAAACCACAATTCATCACGATCATTATGCACTAAACGCAAACAATCCTAATAAATACATTTCTACTAAATTAAAAAGACATATTTCATTATCAACTAAGCAAGTTCATCTCTTTTTTTGTTAGCCGATACAATAAGCATCATTGGAGGCGCATTTCATCCTTCATACCCGGAATATCCATCATATATCTGTCTACATTGACAATATTGGCATGCCAGGCCTTTAGGCTATTTAGGAAATGCTCATGTCCCTCTGGTGACTTCAGCTCGTCTCTTGTCTGCTGCCTATTCCGTATTTACTTAGTTCGTAATTGATCAATATTTGGAGATGAGATAAATGCTTATTCAATGCACGAAAGCCTTACTGGACAAGATGAATATTACCTGTATATTGCTGAAATATATCTTCCAAATGACTCCTGTTTCATAAACATCACCATCTATCCATATAAGATGCTATTGCAACTAATTTTAAGTGTGAATATTTAGCGATGATGGTATTGTAAGGGATGTCATCCTGCTGGTTTTATCGCCAGAGGAGATCTATCAGAGAAAACTGATATAGACGAAACATAATGTACAAAAAGGGTTTTCTTGTCTTTATAGAGAATAATAAATACTGCTACAACAGAAATAGTGCATAAAATTTTTGTCAACTACAGATTTTAGTGTTGAGCCAAGATTATTCACCTTAATCAGCTAATAATTTGATAGAGGGGTGGCATCGTATTCATTAATTCACACTACAAACGCTTCCAGAGAGATATTTGTTTTAGCTTTGACTTCATTATAACATGTGCTGCAATTGCAATGATCAGTTTCTTTAGAACATTTAATGTCGAGCTGGATATTAATAATACTCCTTGAGCACAGTAATTTATAGGCACTATCCAAAGATATTACTGTACAAGATTTATTACTTTCGGGCTGGAAGAAAAAATTGCCGCAAAAAATCTGTAGTCGTTTCATCTATTTTAATGAGTTTGCTTAAATTTTTTTGGAAAATACCTTCATTATTACAGATTTGAATGAAGCAATAATATTGATAATATCGGTTCTGGAGGTATACAACTGTCGAGGGTTTGAAATAATTACATTAAAGCAGATATTAAAATAAATTAACACAACATTAAGGAGGTAGTTCTATGAATTTCAGCTGGAGCACTCTGAGAGTAAAGAATCTCGAAGAATCCATCAAGTTTTATGCAGATGTCCTCGGGCTTGAGGTGGTAAACAGATTTAAAGGCGGACTTGGAACAGATATTGCATTTTTAGGCAGTGGGGAAACAAAAATTGAACTTATTTGTGACGGTGAGTGCCGTGATACAAATGTCGGCTGCGATATTTCCTGGGGCTTTGAAGTCAAATCTCTTGATGAGACAATTGCCATGGTTAAGGAAAAAGGCATTAACATTGACAGCGGCCCGATCCAGCCAAATCCCCATATCAGATTTATCTTTATCAAAGATCCGGATGGGATGAGAATACAATTGGCTGAGCATATTGCGTAAAATGGTTAAATCTATTTAAAGAAGATGTTAGATACGCTTTATTGTGTCTAACACCTTTTTGTTCTTTGCTCCTGTTAACATCAAAAATCCCCTATGTCATCTATAAAACGCCCTTAAAAATCGGGATAAAAACTTTTTTACTTCGATTATTGCTCTTTTTTTGCTCTAAAACCACTACATATATGGTTAAAGATAATTATGTCTTGAAACATCATGCAAGATATCTTAATACTCCCAATTTATTTTACAAATATTGCTTTCGCGCTAATCCATTTAACATCAAATATGAATTATTTCAGTATATTATGTATCTTAACACAGAACCTAACTCATACCAAGCTTCATGCAAAGTTGTACAAGCGATTGTTTTCAATAACAATCCGCAGAAAAAAAGGCAAGAGGCTATCGCTCCTGCCTGTAATATCTATGCAGTTGACCTCAATAAGAAAAAAAAGATGCTGATTTCTCAACGTCTCAGCCAGGTTCCCGTTACCTTGCCCTCCATACAGTGACGACAAATCCATCCATATTGTTACCGGATACTGAATATGGCGTATCACCTTCTATATCAAACGTGACGATTTCCTTGTCGGCGGGTAGATAAGATACATCTATCTGCGAGCTGCCAAAATCGTATTCCAACGAGTTGTGCCCATAGGAAATTTGCCTAATTCTGGCGTGGTATTCTTCCAGTGTGTCACCCATTTGCTCCATTATCATGGCATGGGGAGCACCGACATATCTGAAATGCCAGGGTTCACAGGCAATACCTGTTATTTTCTCTTTACCTTCCGGGTATCGTTCAATAAACCCAAACCTGCCCGCCATCTCCCTGAAGGCTCCGCATACTCCAGTATAGGGGAAGTATGGCCGTATAAAGTCTATGTCCGGCTGGTTCAACGCAAGGTCAACCGCGAGTCCAGTCTGATGTTCGCTATGCCCAGGAAGCGCAACATATTTTGCGGTAAAGTCTGAGCCGTTTTTCAATAAGGATTCACTGTAAATCTGTTCTTGTTCCCGTTCTGACCGCCAACCGCTGACAGCCGTGATTTGTCCATGCGCGCATAGCTCATCCATCAGCTTTTCATAGACTGCCGCAAAACGGCGTTCCAAAAGCACATTGTTGTTCGTGGTGTCTACGGGTGCGAGCGTTTTATATGGTGATCCTTCCCGGTATGGATGATCCCGGTTGACGAGGATTAGGTGACCTGTATGCACCATATTTCTTGAAAGCGATACCGTTTTCATGCGCCTACCGCCAATCCGATAGCCGTATTGATAACTTGTTCAAATGTCATGCCAACAGCTTTGAGCATATTCATATAGCGGCTGTTGCCAGTGAAGCCGGGGATTGTATTCACTTCGTTGAAAACGATCTCCCCGTCCGGTGTAAGGAACATATCCACCCTCGCAAAACCCGTACAGCCCAGCGCCTTATAAATGATTTTGGCCGTTTCCTTGATTTCCTCGGATTTTTGCTCTGGTATACTCGCCGGAGCATGGATACGCGCCGTGGCGCGGAAGTATTTTTCATCATAATCGAAGAAGCTATTTTCAGGCGCGTCAGCCCAAAGCTCGATTTTATCGACCGCCCCAACTATAAGTTCGTCGTTGCCCAATACGGAGCAGCCGACTTCAAAGCCGGGGATACTTTCCTCAACTATAACCTCCTCATCATATTCAAGGGCGAGTTTCACGGCTGCTGGCAAGTCACTTTCGCTCAAAATTTTAGTAATTCCGTAAGATGAGCCGCCGTTTACGGGCTTCACAAACAACGGGTATCCGATGTTTTTAGCCATTAACGATGATGAATTAATATCCGTTTCGTATTTCAAGGTGAAAGAACGTGGCACACGAATACCAGCTAAACTTGCTATTTTGTGAGCTTTGTCTTTATTCATACCGAGAGCGGAAGCAAGCATTTTACAGCCAACGACGGGGATACCGGCAAGTTCTAACAGAGCCTGAACCGTACCGTCTTCACCGTATTTTCCATGCAATATAGGCAGAGCAGCGTCAATCATGATTGTGTGAGTTCTGTCCCAACCTAATACCGATACACCGTGAGTTACGCGATCAGGAGAAATAATTGCCTTAACGCAATCAATGGGATTATTCCACGTATTATTTTTAATCTTTTCGTATGAGCCTGAAAAATAAAACCACTCGCCAAGCCTGGTTATGCCAATCAATACTGGCTCGTATTTTTTATGATCCATATGTGTGATCACGGCATACGCGGATTGTAATGAAATCTCGTGCTCGGAAGAGTAGCCTCCGAACAGTACAGCGATTTTAAGTTTATTCATAGCATTTTTCTCCTCTCTCAACTATTGGTGTATTGTCGGGAAGCTGATAACCAATCTCACAAAGATTTTTATATAACAGTCTTTCAGACAAGATCGCCTGTGTACTGGCGGCCATTTCCCGGCGGTAAATCGAAATTTCCTCATATATCCTGCCGTTCTCGCGGGAATACGATAAGTCTTTACCTTCGATTTCATAGACAAAAGGTGAATCTTTGTCCGTGAATAAACTTCCGATAATATGCGTGTCGTCAAAAGCAATACCAATTTGAAACGTAATATCCGTTTCATTCTTAACTTTAAGGTCAAGCCAACCCTCGCTGATCGTAGCGTCCACGCCCTCCGGCTCCTCATCCCGCATAGTGGGAAAATCTTTTACTTTATGCGTATGCCTTTCCACAACGGCAAGCGGCGAGTGTAAAAACCCCCAAAACAGCAGATTGCTCATCTGGCAAAGACCGCCACCGTCTGAAATACAAAGCTTTCCGTTTTTTAGAACTAACCCGTCTTTATAGGGCGTATGTTTATCAGCGTTCCGTACTGTTTGCCAGAACGAAAAAGTTTCCCCAGGCTTTATCAAAAGGCCGTTCAGTGTCTTAGCAGCAAGTTTCAAGTTAAAAACTTTGTTTTCCTGATATCTCATATCAAAGCCTGTATTTTCATTTAGAAGCTTCGATTTGGTTTCAGATATACAAAAAGGTAAAAGCTCTGGAGCCTTTGTTTTCGCATAACGGTTCCGGTCAAAGTACATCTTGGCATAGAAGATTATTTTTCTTTGTGTCCTACGGATCGGCAGTAAGAATGGAAACAGCTGAGTAATTTGTTTTCTTTTCATGTCCGTACCTCCTTTCGGGAATGTAAAAACCTGTCCGATTCGACAATTTCATCTTATCGAAATCAGGCAGGCGATGTTGGAATTTTAACTTATCAAAATCTTAATAAATTCTTATGAAGAACTTATTATTTTCTTATGCTGCTTGACTTTTTCTTTTTTACTCTTCGTGCCATAATAAATCAGCTCCTTATTCTGTGATGATATTATTTAAACACAGAAGAAGGAGCTATGTTGGAATTCCATCTTATGAACTTCTTAAGATTTTCTTATAACGGAAGCTTTACTGTAAATGTAGTATTATCTGGGTTGCTTTCCACAGAGATTGTTCCATCGTGAGCCGTGACAATTTCTTGGGCGATTGCCAAACCTAACCCTGCTCCACCGGTGTTTGTGGAACGTGTAGAATCTAATCGGTAAAATTTTTCAAAAATAGTTTCAAGCTTTACCTGTGGGATTGGATTTCCCTGATTAGTAAAAGTTATAACAATATTTTTGTCCTGCTGTTTAGCAGAAATGCCAATGACGCTGTTTTCATAGCTATAGGCTATCGCATTTTTCAGAATGTTATTGAACACACGGGCCAGTTTGTCCGCATCTCCCCATAGAATGAGGCCGTCAGGCACATTGACAGACACCTGCTTTTCCTGTGGGGTCAGCATTGGATAGAATTCATCTGCCATCTGCTGGAGCATGAACAGTAAATTGATTTTTTCCTTATTTAAAACAATAGTTTGAAGATTAAATCTTGTGATCTCAAAAAACTCATTTATAAGCTGCTCTAATCGATAAGCTTTTTCCAAGGTAATACCGACATATTTTGCTTTCTGTTCAGGAGGCATATCAGGAGCTTCATCCAGAAGACTTAAGTATCCTATAACAGAGGTCAGAGGTGTCTTTATATCATGAGCCAGGTAAACTACCAAATCATTTTTGCGCTGCTCGGCATCAAGTGCAGCTTTCTTTTGTTTTTCCAAGTTGTTTTTTATCTGATTAAGCTTATTTTCCATAAAATCCAATTCCAGTGATAATGTAATTTCATCATCGGATTCCTCAGCAAGTTTATCCATTCCAGCACTTACTTCATCGAAATATTTAGTAAACCAGGAAACTGAAAATTTAAGCAAAATAACTAAGCATATGAGAACCACAATAAGTGTAATAGCTTCTATATGATTAAAAAATAAAAGATGAGAAATCGTTACAGCATCTCTGTCACGCATATGAAACGTATTCTTTAAAAATTGTACAATACTATCTCCAACACTGAAGTTTTCTTGAATGAAAAAACGCAGGAAGTAAACAGTTGCAGCTGTGGCAAAAATAATAAGGAGCATTTGAAAAAATACTTTCCTTTTTAATTTTGTATAATCATTCCTTCTTTTATCTCTCTTACTTTTCAATTTTATAGCCAACCCCCCATACCGTTTTGATATATTTAGGGTGCTCTGCGCTGTCGTGCATTTTTTCCCTTAAATGCCTGATATGAACCATTACCGTATTATTGCTGTTAGTAAAATATTTGTCCCCCCATACCTCTTGGAACAACTCTTCCGAACTGACCACCCGTCCGCGATTGGAGCAAAGGACCCAAAGAATTGAAAACTCTGTAGGAGTGAGAGATAGCTTTTTTTCATTCAGCGTACATTCATGGGTATCCATATCCAATACCAAGCCGGAAAAGGTAATCAAGTGTTCTTCCTGTTTTGGCTCCGCAGAATTATATTTGGTAAATCTCCGGAGCTGCGCCTTTACACGGGCAACAAGTTCCAAAGGGCGAAACGGCTTGGTGATATAGTCATCAGCACCTAAAGTCAGCCCGGTAATCTTATCGATTTCTTCTTCTTTGGCTGTCAACATGATAACCGGAAATTTATGCTTTTCCCGGATTTGCTGACAGATTGAAAAACCGTCTACATCAGGGAGCATGACATCCAATATTGCTAAATCTATATTTTGGTTTTCAACACACTGTAAAGCATCCCGCCCATTATAGAACTTGAACACATCATAATTTTCGTTTTTCAAATATACTTCAATCAAGTCCGCAATGGACTGCTCATCATCTACCACTAAAATATTTGCTGTCATAGTCTCTCAACCCCTTCTTTCACAAAAACCCATAATATTATATCAAGGAATCGAAAACGGTTTTGTGGGTTTAATCTTATCAAATCCTTAAGATTATCTTAAGGCAATATGCTGTTTTTCCTGTTTTCTTTCAGTCTACATCGGCAGGCTTTGGAGCATCCTTTGGTATCGCCCATGAACGGTCAAAACGCGCAACACCATCTATCCTGTTTTCTTCGCAAAGTTTTTGTATGCTACGTTCTGAAATGCCCCATTTGATTGCAGCATCCCGAACAGAAATATAGTCTAACATTTTGCCAACCTCCATGACAGGTTAGCTTTATTATATACACATATCTGTATAATATCAAGAAAAAGCATGAAATAATTAGCTATGAAAAACTATATAGTGTATTATGTTGCATCGTTTAGATAATAGAAGGCCGCCAACACATGCTTGCATCCTTCTATTTATGCCCAAAGTCAGAAAGAAACATATTGCGTTTGATCGGCCTCTGTGAAACCGACTTACGGTGATTCTTCCAGTCCTCCTCAAGCAGCTTGCAGGGGTGATGTTTATCGCCACCCCTGTTTCTAAATCTATATTATCGGTCACAAACATACCTGTTTAAAGAGAATAAAGGTTTCAAGTGCTTTCATCAACCCTGCCATTGCTGCACCGCTTTTTTAGATTTGTCGGCATGTATTGTATTCCATCATCAGATCGTCGTCAACGTCCTTTCGCATCGTTCCCCTGCTTTTCCCGTTCTGGATAAGCTTCTTGGTATAAATATTCCCCACGAAGATTGACTTTTCATTGTTACGGTTTTGTATTCGCTGTGAAATGTCAGTATCCAGCGCACCATAAAAGAAAGAGTCGGTAACTGTGAACAATCTCACGGTTATCGGCTCTGCATCCTCGCGTCTGGCTCTTTGATAACTGACATATTCAGTTGTTTTACATTAATTATCGTTTCCTGTTTACACTTGGGACAAAATAGCGGGAAGTTTTCAAGCACCGTATCATCACGTATCTTGACCCGTGTTTTGTTGCCACAGACCGGGCATAATATCCACTCGCATTTACACACTTTATCATCCCTTTACTTGATGTTTTTGTTGATCTCTATCGTAAACATTAAACTGCTTTCCGTTTGTATGCGCGCATCGCAAATAGATATGCGACGATCAGTATCCCTAAGCACCACATGAGCGCAATCCAAATATCATTTCCGACAGGTTGCCCCGACAGGAGCGCGCGTATAGCTTCCACTATTGAAGTCACCGGCTGGTTTTCGGCAAAAATACGAACGACTGACGGCATTGATTCGGTGGGTACAAACGCCGAACTAATAAATGGAAGAAAGATCAGCGGATAGGAAAAGGCAACTGCACCATCCACCGATTTTGCGGACAGTCCGGCAATTGCCGCAATCCATGTCAAAGCCAGTGTAAACAGCGTGAGTATACCGACCACAGCAAGCCATGGCAATACTCCTGCTGACGAACGGAAGCCCATTATGATTGCTACGAAAATGATCAAGACAACCGAAATCGCATTGGATACCAGTGAGGTCAGCACATGTCCCCACAGCGCAGCCGAACGCGCAATCGGCATAGAATGGAATCGTTCAAAGATGCCACACTGCAAATCCATAAACAAGCGATAAGCCGTATAGGATATGCCGCTTGCTATCGCAATCAGCAGGATACCAGGTAACAGATAATTCACATAGTTATCCATGCCGGTTTGAATCGCACCGCCCAACACATAGACGAACAATAGCATCATCGCAATGGGAGTGATAGCAACTGTGATGATGGTGTCCACGCTGCGGAAAATATGACGCATGGAACGTCCAACCATAACGCCCATATCGTTGAAAAAGTATTTCTTTACGGTTCCCATTTATTCATCCTCCTTCTTGCCGATGATTGCGAGGAATATCTCCTCCAGCGTCGGTTGTTTTTCCACATACTCCACCTTTGCGGGCGGGAACAACTTTTTCAGTTCCTCAAGGGTGCTGTTCGCAATAATTTTCCCTTCATGCAGAATGGCGATTCGATCCGCAAGCTGCTCGGCTTCCTCCAAATATTGTGTGGTCAGGAACACCGTTGTACCGCCTCCAGCAAGCTCTTTGACAGTTTTCCATACCTCGATGCGTCCTTCGGGATCAAGCCCAGTGGTTGGCTCGTCGAGAAAGATAAGCTGCGGTTCTCCCACAAGGCTCATGGCAATGTCGAGTCTGCGGCGCATACCGCCCGAATAGCTAAAAACCCTGCGGTCGGCGGCCTCAGTCAAGCTAAAGCGTTTGAGTAAATCGTCAGCCACTTGACGCGGATTGGTAAGGTGCCGCAGCCTGGCGATCATGATGAGATTTTCCCGCCCTGTCAAAATCTCGTCCACGGCGGCGAATTGCCCTGTCAGGCTGATGGACTGGCGCACATAGTCGGGCTTTGTCGCAACGTCGAAGCCATTTACGGCGGCGGTTCCGCCGTCCTGTTTCAGCAGCGTGGTGAGGATTCTGACAATCGTTGTCTTGCCCGCACCGTTGGAGCCGAGCAGGGCGAAAATACTGCCTTTTTCCACCTCAAAATCTATACCCTTTAGAACATGAAGTTTCTTGTAGGACTTTTGCAACCCGTTTACTTGAATTGCTTTTTCCATCCCAATACCCCCCTTTTACTTTGTTTTATCCGTAACCTTTTTTATGGCCTTGTTAACTTTTCGGTTAACAGATTCTTGATAGATATCAGCGTAAGTTTTTGAATCTTTGATTAGATCGTCGCAGAAAGCCGCTACGTCACTGCCCGTCACTTCGAGCACGCCTTTCCCCAGGGCCGCACCTTCTTCAAAAAGATCGATAATCCCCGAGAGTAAACCCGTCCCTTCGGTTAGCTCAACAGGGCTGACCTTAAAGAGATATTTCTGAATCTCTTTATAAACAATCTGATAATCTTGCGGTAGCGCTTTGACACGCGCCACGTGCGCTCGCCACTCTTTTTTACCTTCGATGATATCTCGTATTCTCATTTTATCCTCCTATTTACCTAATTTTTTAGCGATATTATTGTTGAGTTGCTCGCGCCACTTGTCGCGAAAAGACTTTGCCCCTTCTTCACCGGCCAGTGCTGAACAGAAGCCTTTGATATCGTCACCTAAAACCTCTTGAACACTCTGACCGTCCGCCGCCGTTTCTTCGAGCAGGCCAAGCACACCGTCAAGAATTGGCATCAGGTTGCGACCGGAGAAATCTGAGTGTGCCCAAAGATTGGCATTAATTTTTTCCCATGCCGCTTGATAATCAGCAGGCAGCTTTCTGGCTCGCGATTCAAAAGTTTTTAAATCTTTAGTCATGTCGCTACCTGTGATCTTTTCCCAAAAATTCATTGTATTCCCTCCTTTAACTCGTTAATTTTTGATGATACAAATTCCCATTTTTGCCAGAAATTTTGTAGTTTCTTACGCCCCGCGTCGTTGAGCACGAAAAACTTTCGCGGCGGCCCCATGTCGGAAGGTTTTTTCGTAATTTCCACCAGCTTGTTTTTCTCAAGCCGCACCAAAATAGTATAAACTGTCCCATCCACAACATCCGAAAATCCGAGGGCGTTCAACCGCCGCGTGATTTCGTAGCCGTAGGTTTCTCCACGGCTAATAATTTCAAGTACACAGCCCTCAAGCACGCCTTTGAGCATTTCAGTTAGGTTTTCCAGCACAATCACCCCTTCACTATTCTGTATGACTAATATTCAGTATTACTTACTACTACTATATAGTAACACATAATAGTTGGTTTGTCAATAGAAGTTGTTCCAATATCACATCAGCCGTATGCTATCCCATAGAAAAGAACCCTATTGCGAACCAGGACAAAGAGTCTTATGTTGGATATGATTACGCTTGATTACGGGAAAACAGCCAAAAAAGAAAAGGGGCTGATTTCTCAACACCTTAATCTAATCTCCATTATGCTCATGAAACGAAGCTGCGTCTGCCACATGCTTCAATTTTTCATAAGATTTTTATTTCCTATTTTATGGCATTTAAAATGAAAAGAGAGGCATCTTTATTCATAAATATTCCTTTTCCATGATGGAAAGTACGAGCAGCAGCAGATGCAAAGCCGATTTGTATGAGTAAATCTATCAACTCTTTTTGCTCAAAGCCATTGTGAACCTTATCGGAAGTTATATTTTCGTTTTTATCGAAGTCAACAAGTAATAAATGCCCATCTTCTTTCAATACATCAAATAATTTAGTCAACATTAAACGACTATTTTTAATATGAAGGAGAACCTGTGACATTATAACATAGTCAACTCGTAATGTGCCTGGTATCTCTTCTAAAAAATCACAACACAATGTTCTGGTGCATTCAATATGCCCAATTTCGATTTTTCGATTAACCTGTTCAATCATTTGGGTAGATGGGTCAACAAAGAGCATTGATTTGAACATGTCGATTAATCCCATACCGATAAGACCTGTTCCACAACCATAATCCAAAGCAGTTTTATCTTTTGTGTCTTTTAGTTCGGAACGCACAGACTGAACAATGATTTTCGCTATATTCACCCTGGTTTCTGTATCGTATCGGCTCGCCATCTGTTCCCAAACATTATTCATCTCCATAATACCTCTCTCTTTTCTCATATTTAATCTGATAATCACATTTTATAAATAATCAGTAATTAGCCAATGGCAGCTCATTCATCCAATTAGAGTATGGCAAGTTCCATTCTAGCGGAAGCCTGTTGAGCGTATATTTAAAAGCAGATCTAGTTCATTTATGAGAATTGATTTTATTCCACCTGCCCTATATTTTGCCTGTTTTACGCTTTATTCATTCCAACAGCTGCATGAGCTGCCATTGATAATACCACCTGCAAAATTGGTAGCAGTGGGAGTCATAGAACTTAGATATGTTTGTATAAATAGTTGTCTTATTATAAAAATTCTATCTGAAATACTTCTTCAATTGAAACTTTAAAAACCTGAGCTATTTTAGCCGCTAACAAAAGAGAAGGGGAGTATTTGTCTTGTTCTAGTGCAATGATTGTCTGTCGAGTACATCCGACTAAGTCAGCTAACCGTTTCTGGCTCATTTCGTCACAAAGAAATCTTAGTTTACGAATATTATTTGAAATCTTAATATTTTCCATATCCATCAACCCGTTTCTCATACCATAAATAAAATCCACTATTTACTATATAAGTGAAAAACACAGTGGTATAGGCTAAAAACCACATCCAAGATGCTGGCATTAGAACATCATTTTCATAGAATACATAAATTGATATGCCAAAAAAGTAAACATACATCAGTATTAATATCATTGTAGCCTTAAAAGACTTTAGCTCAACTAAAAATTCACGTTCATCCTTTATAGATTTTCTTCCTCTTAGTTGAATGATACAATAAATAAGATAGCCTAGTATACCATTAAACCATGTTTAATACAATAAACATATAGTTTTCCACCAGTAGTTATGGGGATTCGAAAGGTTGGGCTTTGCTCGGGGTATAAACGATTAAGATATATTTTGTCGCTTTTAACATAGGCCACAAAAGAAAGATAATGCTCTTTGGTCATTGGATGGTCAATGGTGACAAAGTAATCAGTATCTATTTCCTCTACTGTGATTTTGATTGCAGCAGGTGAATCCGTAGGCAAGATAGGTTCCAACTTTCTTCCACAGCAGAATATAGAGGCACTTCCTGTACTAACCAGAATATTTCCGCAGGAAGAGCAGACATAAAAACGTACGTTGTCAATATTGCCATTGTCTGGGCTATTTGCTGTAATTTCGCCCTCCATCATCTGTTTCATATCAACACCCAAAATAGCGGATAGTTTCGACCACAGAGATAGATCAGGACACCCTAAACCACATTCCCATTTAGAAACCGTTTTATTTTGAATGCCCAGCGCATCTGCAATATTTCTCTGCGTAAGATTTTTTTCCTTTCGCAACTTGGCAATCAATTTTCCTATTTTCACACAATCCATGTCTCCACCTCCATTTCTGCCTAGTATAACATATTTATAGATATCTTGCGATGATTTGCACTAATCTTGCCGGAAGTTGCCTCAAATCTGTTATATCTAGGGTATTTTCTGCTCCGTAAAGTTCACGGATAGATTCTTTATCCTGTCCAATTGCGGCGGCCAGGAACTGGATACCTTTTCGGCGATATTCCTGTAAAGTATCTTTCATATCATAAGCTGCTTTTTCACCTGTATAATCAGGCATAGCCTTCGGCTGCCCGTCACTGATGCTGATTATTAATTTGCTTTTTTGCGGTGCATTAAGCAATCTATCGGAAATAATACGCAATGCCATACCATCTCGGTTATTGCTGCGAGCCTGAATATTCATAAGAGCATATTTTTCATCCGTGTCTTTGCTTTCAAAATCTACATATGCATAAATGGACATTTGCTCAAGTTTAGAGCGGTCTGCTGTATCCCCATAAACCATTATCGGAATGCCACACCCAGTGCAGAACTCATATAAAGCGACGGCTGCCTGTTTTGCTGCATCTAAGCGGCCAAAGGCTGACATAGACGCTGATTCATCAATCCTGAGTGCAACTATAAGAGAGGGTTCTTCCTCGGGTGGTCGCTTACGGGCAAATACGCGAAAATCCAAAGAAGCAGCTTGATCCGCACAGAATTTTGTGCCATAAAGCTGAGATTTTGCAAATTCAGCGGAAACTTCATGCTCCAAAAGTGGATTTGTTTTGCGGATTAGTTCCCGAATGACTGGTAGCAAGTCGGCAGTAATGTTGTGATATTCTTCTCTGTTTTGAGCGGTAGCTTCCGGACGGTGGACAATCAGCTTGATTCCCTCATGAAAGCTACCCTTAACACTTTGCCGAGCCTCTATGTTCAACCGTTTACGAAATTCTTTTCTTTGTGATTCGCTTGTAGCAGAGTTATCAAGTTCATGGTAAAAAGGAGTTCCATCTTCTCCATTATCATTGCTTGAAACATCAGTAGTTCTATCACTGTTCATATTTGAATGTCCCTCGCTGTCTGCTGATTTTCTCAAACGCACTGCATTTTTATCAGTTTTGTCTGTTCCGGCAGAATATTCTCCGTTCTCGGAAATATTAAGTTCCATAACTTCCGGATTTTCTCCATCTGAATGAGAATGACAGACAGCATTAAGTTCTGCAAGCTTATCTAGCAAGCCATGGCTTGCTAGTGCCTGTTCTAAAATAGCAATCTCCTGTGGGTCAGTGGTAATTTTGTAAAGTACCTTATGATATAAAGTAGTTTGTACTGATGCGCCACTGGCAACGGCATCAATCCAAAAGATGTAAGATCGCATCCCGGCCACTCCTTTGATTGCATTAGCTTGGGCCGTTTCATCCAACAAGATAATAGTTTCAGCTAAAAGGGAAAGAACATTTTCAGAGTGATAACCGGTCTTAGCTTGGGCTCGTTCCATCATAACTGCTTTGGATGGTAAGTCTAGTTTCTCTGCATGTTGTACTCGATCACGTAAAGCTTCATTTAAAGGACGGTAGCCATTGTAGCCGCGGTTTGTTGTAATAACAGCAACAAAATCCGGATGTCGATGTGCAATGCGAGTTGGTAAGTTTAAGCTGCCATCCGGTTCTAATGCGGAATTCAGGGCCATCAAAACAGCTGCATCCCGAATAACTGTCGGTTCCTGAATTTCCAGGAGCCATCCATTTTCATAAGCACGGACAATTTCTGACGGATAATATCGATATTCAATCGTATCTGATTTATCGTCTTCTTCAGGTAATACCGGTAGAATAGAGCCTAGCACATCGGATTTATCCATATCAGCAAAGCACGTTATTTTTGTATAAGGAAGGTTAAAATCAGCAGAGAGGGCTTTGGCAAGCTGAGTTTTTCCCGACCCTGCATCGCCTTCCAGCAAAATTGTACTGATTTTCATTTCACCGCGATTCCAGTTCCTTACTACTTCTTGATATATACGATTCTCTGCTTCACTTTCAATATGTGAGGAAGGCTTTTGCCAGACAAGAGATTGCTCCGCTTCTGTTAACCGTCTGGTGGGTGATAGAATACAGTTCTGTTTCATATTAATAACCCCCCAATTCTTCTAAAATGCGATTAAGTATCCGCTGCCGTTCCCCGATCAATTCCCCTAGATCATTTAAACTCTGTGCAAATGCTTTGATATCCTCATTGATATTTTGATTATTAATCCAAACCTCTACGGGCAATACACCTCCCTGTATCCCAATACGTTCCACGGTGGGTTTTTCCGGATCATATAAAAGTGGAAGACGATAAGCCTCCTTAAAGTAAAGTAATGTTCTAGATAAAAAGATCATCAAGTCAAATACTTGATGGATAGGTAACTCCTGGGCCAAAATCAATTCGTCACCCTCATCAATTTTCCAAATCTGTGCGGCGATCTGCATTTTTTTATTTTCTTCTAGTATTGGTACACCCAAAGTTAAACGTTTGATATCAGATTGATAAGCGTTTCTACCGTCTATACGGTCATAACCATTTGATACAATAACAACTTTTTCATTCATCGCCATATCCTCCTCGTATTGGGATCAGCAGCTAAACACTGCTCTCTTAAACTTTCTAACTATGAGCTGTATGATCTTCGTTTGAGTCATCATCCTTTAACACTTTGATAACTGATAGCTCAAAGTTTCCTGGTCCATATTTGTTCCAAAGTTCCTGTAATTGTTTATTGGGATGCCAATTTGCTGTCAATTTAGTACCAGTGCTAAGTCTGCTTTTGTATCTTTAGAAATGCCTAAAAATGCTTCGCCAGTTTCAGAATGCCTGTTTTTATAGGCTTCTAAAAGTTCTTTTTTTTATATCCATCTTGTTCAGCTCAACTTTATTATATACTTATATTCTTTAAAACATAATCCACGCTCCGTAGACCAAATGAATGAATTATTATTCAAAAGACATTATTGTAAAAACAGTAGATTAGCTATATTCTTGATTAATTGGTCGTAGAGGTTTTACCATTTTCTGTGCGATAAAAGTGTTATAAACAAAAAAACGCCAATCAGGAGCTGTTTCCCAGCAATCGGCGGTAAGTCTTAATAAACTTAACACCCTCTCCAATTGCACAAAACTTACCTATAATGAGCTTATCTCCTAAGAATTCATAATGATGTTCTATATTATCGTAAAATTTCTCAGGAGATTTTTTATTATCACTGTACTAAGGTAAGCGTAAAATATTTGGACGCTTATTCTACAGTTGTTGATTCACATTAGAACTTCATGATAATACCTTTCTCGTCGGCATACAGTAAGGAGTTATAACGAATGAGCCGACAACTGTGATTTCACTCACATGTTATCGGCTCTGCGTCTTAGCGCCTGGCTCTTTGATAACTGGCATATTCAATTGTATTAAATTGATTAGCGTTTCATTTTTGCACATTGAACAGAATAACGGGAAGGTTTTAAGCTCCGTGTCTTCTCGTATTTTCAACCTTGTTTTATTGCCGCATACAGAATACAATATCCATTCGCATATCTCCATATCATTTTGAAATACCTTCTCGGTTACATGTCTTTGTGAGAAACCATTTTCGGACATGTCAGCCATGAAAACAAATATGCTATAACACTAAAGGCTGTAACTATTCCATATAAAAGAAGCATATTTTCTTCCATATCTATAAAATGACTTAAAAGAAACCTTACCCCTGTGAATGCGCCTGCCGTAACCACATAAGAAAGTATCAACCCAACAACGCTTTTTTCAGCATCAAGCAAGTAAGAAAGTGGAATATTAACACTACCGGGAAGTAACGAAATAATAACCGCAAGACAGGAATTCATGAGTAATGAGTTTACATCAAAGCTGTGGTTCAATACTGACACAGAAATACTGATAATTGCTCCCAACACAATTCCTAATATACCAAGAAGCACATACATATGATATTTACTTGATATGATTTGCGTCCTCGATACTGGGAGCGTTGCGGAAAACTTATCCCACTGTGTTATCTTATCATTTGATATAGTCGTTACTGCTGCCGTACTCAACGAAACAGCAGCTACTGAAATCAAAAGCCACGGCGAACTTAATACCGCCAATCCCACTCCAACAATGACCAGTGTCAAAACCATTATCAACGAGCTATCCCGCATAATATAAAAATCTTTTAGTAATAAACCTTTCATTTTGTCTCTCCCTTCACATAAAGCAGCATAATTTCATCAATTGTTGCCGGGTCAATGACTGCTTTTGGGTATTTCTTTTTCGCTGAATCTTTATCGTTGACCAACACTTGCCACTCGTAATCTTGTTTTCGATATGTGATAATATCCGGCTTATCTATGGCTTCAAATTGCGCTGCACCGCATTTGATTATCCCATATTTATATCTAAGTTCATCTTTGGATTTACTGAATACAACCTTGCCGTTATGAATAAAAACGATATAATCAGCAACCTTTTCTAAATCACTTGTGATGTGTGAGGATACTAAAATTGAGTTGCTCTCATCCTGTACAAAATCTAAAAACATATCTAAGATATCATCACGGGCAACCGGGTCAAGCCCACTTGTAGCTTCATCCAAAATCAAAAGTTTGGATTGGTGAGAAAGCGCAACGGCGATAGATAGCTTCATCTTCATTCCTTTGGAAAATTCTTTGACTTTTTTCTCGGCCGGCAGGGTTAGCTTTTTTAGTAAAGTGAAATAACCATTTTCGTCCCATGTTGAATAAATATTTTTAAAAACATTGTTCAGTTTTTTAGGCGATAATCCTTCTGGGAAATTACTACCGTCAAAAACTACACCAATTTGATTGCGTACAGCATTGTCAATTTCCTGATTTTGCTTGCCCATAATAGAAATAGTACCGGAATCTTTCTTAATCAACCCAAGAATAGCATTGATAGTCGTGCTTTTCCCTGCGCCGTTTTCACCGATTAACCCTACAATCGTCCCGAGTGGTACGCTGAACGATACACCATCTAAAACAAAATCGTGATACTTCTTTGTCAGACTGTTTACAATTAAAGCATTGTCTTTCATTATTAATCATCCCTCCTGATAGAACAGCCTTAGTAGCTCAATGAGTTTTTCGACTGGAATACCGCTTGTCCTTCCAATATCTGCGGCTTCCTGCAAATGCTCCTCGGCCCGGCGCTGTTGTTCTTCTTGGTAAAAATTTTTGTTCTGTGCCGATACAAAACTCCCACGACCTACAGTTGTTTCTATGAAACCATCCCTCTGCAAATCCTCATAAGCCTTTTGAACAGTAATCACACTGACATGAATGGATTTCGCCAGAGAACGCATAGATGGAATGGGGTCACCCGTTTGTAGTTCGCCGCTCATAATCATTGCCTTTATCTGCGATGTTATTTGCTCATAGATGGGCTTGCTTGTATTGCTACTTATGATAATTTCCATAACAGCCCTCCTTTCAATAAAGAGTGCTGTCGCAAAAGTGACTTTCCCTGCATAGAACAAATCTCCTTGATTGCTATAACAGATTAGTTGACTTAATAAGGAGTTTCGTTTCTGCTGAGTATCTATACCTTAAAAATCAAACTTGCGACAGCCACTGACAGTTTGTAACACCTAATTTTTGAAGTACTTCAATAATACGTTGAATGTTTATTTTTTCAGTAATGGTTTCCCATCCTTGTCAAGCAAAACTGTAAGGCCTGAACCAACATTAGGAAATATAACTAGCAAATACTGCACTCCTGTCTCTTTGTCAGTCATTACATTTGCTAATGTTGCACCTTCAGCATTAACATGCTCCATTCAAATCTTTTTTCTTTCGCCATAATTAGTTTGCCTCCTTGGTTAAACTTCACTATAATGTACTTATTGTATATGTACATTATAGTTCAATGAAGTACACTTGTCAACTTTAATTTTTCTATAATTTACGCTTTCGGGGCTTAAGCATTGAACCCGACACAGTTGTTGCTCCTACTTGCCCATTTTTCAGAAAAATAACATGTATGTGTTAACTCCTTTATTTTCTTCCTCCATAGATTTTCAGAGCATGCATGGCACTTGAATACGACCCTGATAATTGGCTTGCTAGTGTAACGACAAATCAATATATAAAGAAAGAACGCCGTATAAAAAACCGACATTCTTTCATCATTACCCAGTCTCGAAATTACTTCAATGCGTAATATCGACATGTCTACACACTCCATGTCTAAAACAACTGAAACATCAATTTTATTTTTCCTGAAATCATCGCCATCTGTTGTGAAAGTAGTATATCGTGCAAAGTGCTGAAAACTCAGGATTTTTACGTATCCTTCCTGTGCATTCCTACTACACACTCCACATGATAAGTATGCGGAAATAAGTCCACAGGCTGCACTTCTACTACCTGATACCCATGCTCCTGCAATGCAGCTAAATCTCTCGCCAGAGTAGTAGGATTACAGGAAACATATACAATCCGCTCCGGCTGGGTCTCCCCAAAAACCTTTAGCACATTCTCATGGCAACCCTTTCGCGGCGGATCTACCACCACTACATCAAAAGTAACACCATCATTAGTCAAACGCGGCAGCACCTCTTCCACCAGACCGGAATAGAAAAACAGGTTCTCCAACCCATTCAAGACCGCATTTCTCTCTGCATCCTCAATAGCCTGTTCAATTACTTCAATTCCATGCACAACTCCTGCTGCTCTTGCCAGATACAAAGAAATAGTTCCAATTCCACAATAGGCATCCAGGACCACCTCATGACCACTTAACCCTGCATATTTGATAACCTGGTCATATAAAATTCTGGATTGCAGAGTATTCACCTGGAAGAAAGATTGAGCAGAAATCTCAAACTCTAATTCTCCAATATAGTCGATGATCCTCTCTTCTCCCAGTATCAACTTAGTCTCCCTTCCAAGAATCACATTGGTCTTCTGTGAATTAATGTTTTGCAGAACACTGACCAACTCAGGAATCTCCTCCATTACCCTTTTCGCAATATTCTTGCCTTCCGGAAAATGATATCCATTAGTGACAAAGACTAGCATCGCCTGGTTAGTACACACTCCTACCCTAACCAACAGATGGCGGATAAGTCCTGTGTGGTGTATCTCATCATAGATTGATATCTGTTCATCATTCAAAACTTGTAGAGTTTTGCGAACAATCTTATTAATCAGAGGATGCTGAATCTGACAGTACTCATTGGAGATGATCTCATGTGTTCCAGGAGCGTAAAAACCAGTGATTATCTCTGCATTACCCCGTCCATCTTTCTTAACTCCCAAAGGAAACTGTGCTTTATTGCGATAGAATCTCTGCTCACTGGCAAGGGTAGGCAGCACATTTACTCCCTTAATTCCACCAATTCGTTCAATGGCATCTATCACCAGCTGCCGCTTGAGCTGCAGCTGTTCTTCATAATCCACGTGTTGCATCTGACAGCCACCACACTCGTTATACACATTGCATGAAGGATTAATCCGATATGCAGACGGACTAATGATCTCCAGTAGTTTACCTCTCCCATACCTCTTCTTCACCTCGCTAACCTCAATTTTAACCTTCTCCCCGGGAATTCCACCGGGAACAAAGATCGCAAAATTATTAATCCTGCCCACAGTCTCACCACCATAGGCCAGGTTGTCCAATTGTATAGTAAGAATCTCACCTTTTTTAATCGGTCTGTCACCCATAAAGTCAAATCCTCCTTAAATATATATCTAAATTCTATGACTTCCACTTCTATAAGTGGGAGCTGCCTTGTTTCTACTTCAGATGGGGTTGAATTCCCATCCGAAGCCCCGAGGTTCAGCTTTAGCTGAACGAATTCACTACCTAAATCTAGTTTTTGGAGATTACCATCTTTTTAATCTATTGATTCTATAGGTTCACTTCAGTGGTAATATCAACTATTATATGATAATATATTTTTCAAAATTTATCAAATAAAAGTGGTATATATTTCCCCTTGAGGTAATATAAATAGTAGTAAATGGACAAACAGGAGGTAATACTATGTATCGGGAAGAGAGCAGCAAACGACTTTTTGCCCGAATTAACTATCTAAAGAAAAAACAAACCCAAACCTCTGATCTGATGAAAAAGCTGGAACTCACTATCCGTATTAACAACCTGAAAACCATCCTTGATCTGATCAACTCAGACCAAAACTACAATTAAAAACAATAAATGCGTGATGAAAGCCAACATCACAGTTGGTTTTCTTCATATAGACGGGGCTATGGCAAACTGCTATAGCCCCCCTCATTTCGCTGCTACAAACCATTCCCACCCTAGAGTATCATCGCAATCAACACATACCTTAGATTAGCGACAAAATGAATTCCCATAGCGGTTACCAGACCTTTTCGCCAATAAATATACCCAAAGAAAAGACTAATTCCAAAGTTCAAGATAAATGAGCAAAAGGTAATATAGTTTAAGCGATAAATCACCCCTTGCACCTGAAACATCGTCACATGCCCGATAGCAAAGATGAGTGCTGCCAGAATGTTAGCCACATGTTTATTTCTAAAAACTTTTACCAACAAAGTCATAGCCCCAAAACGGGTAAATATCTCCTCTACCAATGCAGCATAAAAAGGGATAAAAAGTGCAAATTTTAATCTAGTAGGATAAAACCCTGGAGCAATCTTCATAAAATACCGATCTCCAAAAATAAAAACCAGAGCACCCATAAACAATCCATAAATCATAATCCTTTGCCAGTTTCGCTTCAAATCGACTATACTCCCCAGACCACCAAGTCCTTCCTGTTTGCTCCAGGCAAAACCGATCAAACAGGCGATAAAAACAACCAGTAATAACTCCCCTACCTCAGCCCAAAAATCTGGCCAGGAGAAATGAGGACCTTCTACCAACATACCTCCTGGTGTACTATAGGCTACCATATAATATATATAGGGCAGTGCCAATAATACTGCCGCAAGAGTAATAATCACACTATATACCATATTTTTCCTCACGGTGCATCCTCCTTTAGCATCAATTTACTTATTAATAATTATGTGCCAACAGCAGGCGATATTCCTTTGACAAAACCCTTTCCCCTATGTTATTATTTATTTATCATTATTTTTGTTTCCGAAATAATTTATCTAAGAAAGGAGTGGTGCAACAAGTGGGAAAAATTAAAGAAGATTTTACAACTATGAGTATCCCCAAAAGTGTTGTACTCCTGGCATGGCCTGTAATCTTAAGAATGGCCTTGCAAATGATTGTAGGAATTGTAGACTTAAAATTCGTAGGTTCATTGGGAGCAGCAGCTATCGCATCGGTCGGTATTGGCAATAATCTATTATGGTTTATCATCAGTGCGACCACTGCTTTCAGTGTAGGTACAACAGCTCTGGTAGCCCGAAATGTTGGTGCCAAAGATTATGCTCAGGCAGAAGAAATCTCACGGCAATCCATAGCCATTACGTTTGTAGTAGCATTAATCATCGGTATCCTGGCATCTATCTTTGCCACACCGATTATAAATCTGATGATTATGGGTATGGACACACCAGACCCATTAGTTATTGAATATGGAACTGTTTATTTTCAGTGGACAGCATTGGCCTTTCCATTTTTCTTCACCTTGATGGTTCTTAACGGGACTTTACAGGGAGCCGGGGATATGAAAACCCCTTTAAAAGTGATGGTCGTTGCCAATATCTTTAACATAATCTTTGACTATTTATTGATTTTCGGCATTGGCCCATTCCCTGAACTGGGTGTAGCAGGCGCAGCCATTGCCTCTTCTCTGGCACGGATTGTAGCTTTTAGTCTGGCATTTTATGTGCTCATTACAGGTAGGACTAATTTCCGTATTCATTGGCCAAAAAACTTCAAATTCAACTGGGAGATCATCCGTCAGGTTGCCAGTATTGGCATCCCCGCCGGTGCCGAACAATTAATTAGAAATGGTGGAACCACCATCTTGACCATGATTGTCGCTACCCTGGGGACACCTGCCCTTGCAGCTAATCAGATAGTAATGCGAGGTATCTCGATTGCTAATATGCCGGCATTTGGTTTCAATATGGCAGCCACCACTTTAGTTGGGCAAAATCTAGGAGCCAAAAAAACAGATAGAGCAGAAGAAACCGGTTACACTGCCACCAAAATGGCAGCACTATTCATGTTGATTTTTGGTTTATTTATCTTCGCAGGAGCCAGATATATCACTCTATTTTTTACTAAAGATCCAGAGGTTATCTCACTGGCAGTCCTGGCGTTACGTATTGTTGCCTGCTCACTGCCATTTTTAGGAATTCTCTTGACTTTCGCAGGAGCCTTGCGAGGTGCAGGTGATACTACCTGGGTTATGCTAATCACCCTGTTTGGAGTCTGGGGCACCAGGGTAGCTCTGGCATTCCTTCTGGCTGTCGTCTTTAAGGTAGGTTTTGTTGGAGTCTGGATAGCTTTCACTATAGACTTTATCGGACGGTCGGCTATGTTCTACGCCAGATATCGTAGTGGTAGATGGAAACAGATCAAACTTCGCAAAGAAGAAGAAATTCAGCCCATAGAGCAATAAACATTAAAGGCACTGGTTCAGTAATTAACTGACTCAGTGCCTTTTTGCAGCATTGGCTATTTTCAAAAACTATCTTAAAAATCCCAACACAATACACAACTCGGCCAAAATATATGTACTCATAATCCAGACCTCACCATCAGGAGTCCTCTTTTTTAATTTGAAAGATTGAAAAGACAAAATCGAATCAGATATTATAAATAATAATGAACCAATGAAAGGTAACCAGAATTCAATGTTATGAACATTCCAGAGTCGAGTAAGGCTAGTAAAACTCATAGTGATCATGCCGAGTATATAAACGAAAACTGGTATCAAATATGATTTGATAAATGGATACAAAACCTTCAGAAAAACTACAGCATAAATCAAAAATGGAATCGTCAATACATAAAACCAATCAGGAACATCTGCTAAAAAAGAAGTAGTCTCCAGAAAAACTACTGTATACAAGATATGCCCAGATAGGAATGAAACCAGACCAGCACTAAAGAAAAGCTTATTTTCCGGCCACAGCAAAAATATATCTCCAAAAAATCCACAGATTAGTGCAAATACAATTAACCAGTTATGATCTGTCGCACTCATAACATAATATAAAGCTAATAGAGGCATTAGTAATGGCTTAGTAACATATATTCCCTCAAGATTGTCCGTTTTATCAGAGACCAAATTAACTATGGAAACGATGGCGAAGGCAAGAACAACCAATAGGTTAGCTAACATCGCCTTTTTTGACACCTCCTTGCCGCAAATTTTGTCGAATTTTCCCCTTACCATTTTACATTATATTTCTTAAATTTACAATATATCTACAGAGAGAACGTTTTTTTAAAAGTATTATAGGACTAAAGGCCTAATATTGTACTTCAATACTATAATCCAAAAGTCCTCCTTTATCTAAATAAATATGCATTATAAATTAAAAAAATTCCTCTAGAAAGATTTTCCGAAGACTAAAAGTAATAAAAAAGCAATACCTTTACGGCATTGCTTTTTTTAAACCCACAGATACAATTTTACCCGTGTGCCAACAACATCATCAATTTTTATATATAGCCAAAAAACATGTGTTATTATGCAGCGCGAGTCGCGACTTTGCACTTAATTTAACAAACATTATTTTTTAGGTTTGTTATTAGTTTTAGCTGGCTTGCTATCTTTAGGAGTAGCCTTTTTATCCATATTGGAGTCACCTCCTCCATTAATATACTTACATATTAATGTATTCAATGTATTTTCGCAATCTTCAATTTGGATTAAATTTTACTGTTTTTAACTCATTTTCTCTTACTTATTTTATTGGCAATTAACTTCCTTACGCTATATACAAAAATATCATGCAAACTCAATTTTACCAAAATAGACTATGCGAAAAAAGTAGAAAATAAAAAAGGCAATATGTCCGCCAATCTACAGTACATACTGTTAAGAAAGGTGAAGACTGTTGCCCTGTATCAAATCCGATAATATTTACGATAACTCCAATATTGATCCTTTACCCACTGCAGTCTCTGATTACTTTGAAAATTAATACTCTCCGTAGTAATTGAATCTAAATCCCCTTCATCTGCACAGGAGAGTAGGGCTTTAAAAAGATCATACGGAGCCAACCTAAGATCATAGATAATATACATTAACTCTTGACCCATATTGGTCACTATCCAGTTAGATTTCTGATTGGCTACAGTTATTCTCAAATCCAGAAGCAGCTGTTCTATCTCTTTCCACTGTGGTCCGAATTCCTGACTAAAATAAGCTAACCAATGATAAATCGTCTGAGCCCTCTCATCCATTATCTGATAAGGAATGTATGGATCTGAAGAAGGTAAATATAATTTACGACTACGATATTCAAAACCAATGGGGGTCTCTTTCTCCAGATCTAAACAACTAGTCAAAATATCTGTGAAAGGAGTTATCCCCAGGAGTTTATTCTTCTCCAAAAAAACCAGATCATTGTGCAAATGATCAATGGTAGTCAGGGGTTCAAACAGAATATATTCTGGCTGAATCTGACAGCGCAACGCCTGCAAAATCTGTATGGCATAGTGCTGATCGGCAGCAGTCATCTTCATTCCATAACGATATAACACATCCTGATTAGAATTAATCACCTTCAAATTCACACAACGTAAACCTTGCTGTCGCAGCGAGATAAGATGCTTCTGATTTTTTAAAATAAGCTTAACCGGACTGGAGAAAGAGAAGGCAAATTGCTGCCCTCTTCTGTCCAGGGTTATTAGCAATCTGCTTACAGATTCTACATACTGCAAAAAATTATCATCAACAAATTCTAAATGCCTGACTCCCTGTTCCCACAAAAGCGAAAGCAGATCTTCTAATTGGGGAATAGGAGTAAAAGATACCTCCCGACCTTCTTCATCTGGTATAGAGCAAAAAGTACAGCTATTATTACAACCTTTACTAATCCGTAATCGCACACTATCGACAAAACTCTCATTCAAATAATCAAAAAAACTGTCCTCTTTAATTAGTTCCATCTACTCCGCCTCTCAATTCACTAAATTACGGTAAACAAAGATTTAACCTACAAAATCTAGACCTACTCGTCAATCCCTCAATCCTAAAAGAGTAACAATATATGATAAACTTCGCCATCCTATCATTTTTTCCTTGATTTTAGTTCTAAAAATTTGACTTTTTAGAAAATTTATTTTCTACTTAGCTTTTCAACTTTTCCCCTAAAATCATTACTACCAGCTGTGGATTAGCTATCCCTTCAGTCTCCTTCATTACTTGACCGATCAGATATTTGCGGGCTCTCTCTTTACCAGCATAATAATCATCAATGGCAGCTGGATTATTTGCCAATACTTTATCTACAATTACTGATAATTGACTTTTGTCATTAATCTGTTTCAGATTGCGTTGTTCCACAATCTTCTCTGGCTGCATACCAGTCTCAAACATCTCTTCAAAGACAATCTTAGCTATTTTTCCGGAGATAATTCCCTGATCGATCATCTTTAGCAGTTCTGCCAGGTATCTACCGGTTAAGATCAGTTGGTCATATTCCAGGTCTTTCTCCTTAACCAGTCGTAAAAAGTCACCCATTATCCAATTGGATACTATCTTCGGATTTGGATACTCGCTGACTGCTGACTCAAAAAAATCTGCCAATCTCTTATCAATAGTCAATACTTGAGCATCATATTCAGGCAGATCATATTGGTTAATCAGCCTGGTACGTCTCTCATGCGGTAATTCATCCAGAGTTTTTCTGATCTCCCCTATCCACTTAGCACTAATCTCCAGAGGAGGTAGATCGGGCTCAGGAAGATACCGATAATCCCCGGCATCTTCTTTACCTCTCATAACTATGGTCTCTTCTATCTTCTCATCCCACATCCTGGTCTCCTGAATCACTTGACCACGATTACTCAGGATCTGAGTCTGACGCCTGATTTCAAAGTCCAAAGCCTTCTCCAGAGCCCTAAAAGAATTCATATTCTTTAATTCAATTCTATTCCCCAACTTATTTGAGTTCACTGGTCTAAGAGAGATATTGGCGTCAACTCTGAGCGATCCTTCTTCCATATTACAATCCGATATCTCTAAATACTCCAGAATAGATTTGAGTGCATTTAAGTAAACTCGAGCCTGATCAGGACTTTGAATATCTGGTTCAGTAACTATCTCAATCAGTGGCACTCCTGTTCTATTCAAATCTACCAGACCTACTCCCGATCGCGAACCACAATCTTCACTTTTATGTACCAGTTTACCTGCATCTTCCTCCAGATGAATTCGGTTTATCCTTACGCGAAAAGGTTGGGACTGATCGTCGCTTAGATCCAAATACCCTGAATGACAGATCGGCTGATCATATTGAGTAATCTGATACCCTTTAGGTAAATCTGGATAAAAATAATTCTTACGATCAAATTTGCAGATTGAATTAATCTCACAGTGTAAAGCCAGACCTGCTTTAATAGCATATTCAACTACTATCTTATTTAAAACTGGCAGCACACCTGGTAAACCAAGACATATCGGACAGGTCTGAACATTAGGTTCTGCACCAAATCTGGTACTACAGCCGCAGAATATTTTGGATTCTGTGACAAGCTGGGCATGCACTTCCAGGCCAATTATCGGTTGAAAGTCCGGAACCATATTTACACCTCCAAATTCACTGGATTTCAATTCTCCCATAACAATATTGATAATATAAGGGATATCGGGCTAAAGAATCAATTCTAATTCCAGTTCATCCCTGAGTGGTATTCCGTCATTCCCTAATAAAGGAATCTGAGGTTTGATCTTCCGGGACTCATCAATAGCGTCGGGATAGACCGCAATCAGGTGATAACCTCGCTTTTGGTAGAAACGTAAAGCATTAACATTGTCATTGGTGGTAATCAACCATATTCTGTGACAACCTGCTTCTATAGCGATATTTTTGACACAGTTCAATAAAACAGTACCCACACCTCTGTTTCTCACTATACTCTCCAGAACAATGACCTCACAATTTTGATCTTTGATCTGAAAACTCAGATACCCTGATGGCTCTCCCGTATGATCTCTGGCCACCAAAGTAGGATGTTGATTAATATTTTCAACTTGACCACGTCTGATTATGATATTAGAACCCCAACTCTGAATTAACAAATTCTGTAACCATTGACGCTCAAAATCTGTGGTTATTTCTGATATTGTCCAATTCATCTTGTAATCCCCCAATCTTTTTTAGCTAATAGCCCAAGCTCCTGTTCCAAAGTATAAGCCACTCGCAGCAGGGTAGCCTCGGCAAAATGTTTACCCAGTATCTGCAGACCTATCGGTAATCCTGTAGAATCAAAACCTATAGGAATTGAAATAGCTGGAATCCCTGCCAGATTGGCAGGTACAGTTAAAATATCACTTTTATACATAGCCAGCGGGTTTTGCAGATTCTCCTGCAGTTTGAAAGCGGTAGTCGGTGTAGTAGGAGAGATTAAAACATCAAAATTGGCAAATACTCTGGCAAAATCCTCAATTATCAGAGTCCGCACCTTTTGTGCTTTCCGATAATACTGATCGTAATAACCGACGCTCAGGGTATAGGTTCCCAACATAATTCTCCGCTTGACCTCAGAACCAAAACCTTCACTACGGGTAAGACTATAGAGATCATTCAGATCTGTGACTTCATGGGCACGCTTTCCAAAACGTATTCCATCAAATCTACTCAAATTTGAACTGGCTTCCGCTGGTGCTAGAATATAATATGTCGGTAAAGCCATTTCTGTATGCGGTAATGAAACTTCTTCTACCTGCGCCCCAAGCTTCTCCAAAATTCTAATCGCTTTATATGTTAACTGGCTGATCTCAGGATGAATATTCTGCTCAAAATATTCTTGCGGAACACCAAGCTTTATATCTTTGACATCTGTGATCAGAGCTTGCGTAAAGTCTTCAGTTCCACGTCGAACCGATGTTGAATCTCTGGGATCGTAACCGATCAACTGATTCAATACTAAAGCACTGTCAGTTACATCTCTGGTCAGTGGTCCAATCTGATCCATACTGGATGCGAATGCGATTAATCCATAACGGGATACCGAACCATAGGTTGGTTTTAATCCAACAATTCCACAAAAAGCAGCCGGTTGTCTGATCGAACCACCAGTATCTGACCCCAGGGCCAGCACCACTTCTCCCGCAGCCACCGCAGCAGCTGATCCTCCACTGGAACCACCGGGAACCCTGGTCAGATCCCAGGGATTACGCGTCGGATAAAATGCCGAGTTCTCAGTCGAAGACCCCATGGCAAATTCATCCAGGTTAGTCTTACCCATCAGAATGGTTCCACCCCTGGTCAAACGTTCAACCACAGTAGCATCGTAAGGTGGGAAGTATTCAGCCAACATCTTTGATCCACTGGTCGTTCTTATCCCCCGTGTCAAGAGATTATCTTTGAGACCGATGGGAATTCCCCACAGGTCGGAAAGTCGATCATCCATTGCGCCAGAGGCTAACTGTCTATCTAACTCCCGGGCCAGCTTTAAAGCTCTCTCCTCAGTAATGGTGATAAAAGCTTTGACTTTATTCTCTATCTGTTCAATCCTGCACAGGTGGGCCCTCAGTAGATCTTCAACTGAAATCTCTCTTTTTAGCATCATAGCAGATAATTCGCGACCACTCTTACGAAATAGCTCCATAATACACCTCCTTATCTCCCGAGTATTTTCGGAGTTTTAAAGTAGGATTCTTCCCTTTCTGGAGCATTAGCAAAAATCGCTTCCTTATCCAGAGACTGCTGCACCTTATCCTCACGGTAGACATTTTTCAGTGATATGACCTGAACTGTTGGTTCTACATCAGTAGTATCTATCTGATTTAAAGTATTAATATATTCCAGAATGCTTCCCAGCTGGTGAGTATACTGCTGAACCTCTTTTTCGGTACATTTTAATCGGGCCAATTTGGCCACACGCTCTATCTCCAATTGATTAATCATGATTACACCAGCCTTTCTATAGATTATTTTCCATTTATTATAGCACAAAAAGAGGATGATTATCAACTTAGTATTAAAAGTCATTACCCTGCAATGCAAAAACCCCAGAATACACTGGGGCTGACTTAACACACAAACCATTATATCTTTCACTATTCTGTCTTTCACTTCAGATAATTCATCGGATTTTGTGCCTTACCATCTTTTTGAACTTCAAAATGCAGATGTGGGCCGGTGGAACGTCCAGAATTACCCGACCTGGCGATAAGCTGCCCCTGTTTTACATAGTCTCCCCCTGTAACCAGCAGTTTGCTGTTATGACCATATAATGTACGATAACCATTCCCATGATCGATAATCACTGTATTCCCATAGCCATTAACCCAACCACCCCAGACTACTTTACCACTGGCAGCTGCTATAATATTGCGCCCAATAGGTAGTGCAATATCAATGCCCCAATGCATCTTACCCCAACGTGATCCATAGGGAGAAGAGATCGTTCCCCTGGCAGGCCAGATAAACATACTTTGCTGAATTTTTGTACTGCTGCCAGATTGACCAGAAGTAATATTTGGCGAAGTTGCAATCTTCAACTTCATGCCAGTCCGGATAGTATCGGGATTCTTGATATTGTTAAGCTTGATCAAATCCTGATAACTTATTCCGAATTTGCCGGCAATCGACCAAAGATTTTCCCCGGATTTGACTATATAGCTCTGAATCTTCTGAACCAGGTTTAATTTCATGCCAACTTTGATACTGTCAGGGTCCTTTAAATTGTTATACGCAATAATATCCTGATAGCTGAGATTAAACTTTTTGGCAATTGACCAGAGGCTCTCACCATTCTTTACTGTGTACGTTTCCGGAATCTGAAATGCTGCAGTAGTTCCGTTTTTATCCGAACTATGAGGTATTTTGATGGACATCCCTGGACGAATTTTATCTGGATTTGTTAAACCATTGAAATCAATTAAGTCAAGATAGCTAATATCAAATTTTTGCGAAATTGACCAGAGAGTCTCCCCCTTTTTTACCTGATACAATTTAAAACGATCACCAACATTAAGCTCCATCCCTGGTTTAATAAAGTCATTATTACGAATTCCGTTTAATCTGGCTAACTCATCTACACTCACCTGATAATGACGGGCAATAGTCCATAAAGTCTCACCTTTCTTTACCTGGTGAACAGAAGCCTCAGCTACTGCCGGGGCTATTAGAGTAAAACCGATTATAGTTGTGGCTAAAGTAAAACCCAACATTTTGCGATAAAAAACCTTCATTGCCTCATCTCCTTCTAAATTTGATTATCTGGACAAATAGTATGTTGATTGCTACGACGTTTGCAGTGGCACAACGGTTTTCTCTATTTCTTTTTATATTCATTATAAATTGTTATATTCCTTTAGGTATTATGTGGGAATGTCCAAAAAATCGAAGTTAGCCGGAATGCTCACCTCGATTAAAGAAACCCTGGCTGGCCATTTAGATGTACTCACAGATCAACTCTTCTGTCAGATGAGACGTGACAATGTACATTACATTAGCGAATACAAAAATCGTACTATCCTTTCAGCAACTTCTATTTCGTTATTTCTTCGGGAAAATCCATGTCCTTCATCTTTTAGGATTAGATATTCTACCCTGACTCCCTGCTTTCGCACTTTATTAACAAATTGATCTGATTCCTCTTTAATTACCCGGGGATCATTAGCTCCCTGAATTATCAACATAGGTTTTGTCATATTTTCAAGATAAGTTATCGGTGAATCTTTGATCAACCTTTCCCGATCTTCTGCGGCGTCACCCAGCCGTTGTTTCATTGATGATCTCCAGAATTCAGGAATGGATTGCACAAAACTGATTAGATTTGTTGGACCAAAGATGTTTACCACCCCTTTCCACAAATGAGGATGCCGTCCATGCAATAGTAATGCCAGATAACCTCCATAGCTTTCTCCGATAATAAACATATTTTGCGGATTAATATGTTTGTCTTTAATCAGCCATTCTACACCTGCCAACAGATCCAACCTTGGACCTTCTCCCCAATCCTGCTCAACCATCTTCAGAAAATCTGCTCCATAATGGGTGCTTCCCCTAAAGTTAGGGGCAAAAATGCTAAATCCATTGGCCAGAAGATATTGAAACATACCCCGAAATGACTTACGGATTGCCGACTGAGGTCCACCATGGGGCCAGATGATCCAATGATCATTATAATTTTTTTCAGCTTTAAATAATAGTCCTTCAATCTCCAGACCATCAAATGAACGATAGCGAACAGTCTCTGGGCAGACAAAAATATCTTTCTTTACCCCAGGAATTGGATTATTAGTCACTGGTAAGAGCTGACCTGTAGAAAGATCAAAGGTAAATATGTTTTCGGAACTGATCGCACTCGAACCCAGAAAGTACAATTTACCTGATTTTTGACCGAATTCTACCTTGTAAATCGTGGTCATCTCTGTAGGAACTTTGATCTTCCTACCGGATTTCAGATTTAGGAGATACAGATAATCTTCCACACCTTTCTGAAATATATAGGAGATCCATTTTTTATTGGAAGACACTTTTAATCCTCCGATATCCCCTGGCTCTCTTAAAAAGACCGTGTATTCATTATTTTGAAAATCATACTTCATGATATAGCGATATTTCTCATACAAATTAGTAGTAAAAAGAACCTCATATTTGCTGATAAATTGCACATCTTCTGCCACATGGGGCACATCTTCCGGTGTCAGCAGAAGATGTTCTCCACTCTGCAGGTCATATAACCAGGACTGGATAAAAGAGTGGCTAAAATGCTTGATATAATACACATACCCCTGATCGGCAAATATCTGAATTGAATAACAGTTGGCTTCCTCCTGAAATAGCAATTGATGGTCTCCCGTATCCAGGTCATAAGTAAAGATATTCATATAGGACAGATCAGCCCGATTGGAGGTATAATAGATTTTACCTTTCCCATCGAACTGACAGACCTCATTATGATACCCATCTCCCTCAGTGATTCTCACCAACTCACTGCCCGTTGACTGCATCAGGTAAATCTGATAATTCTCATCTCCAGTCTGATCAGCTGAAAAAGCAAGCATCGAACCATCTGGAGAGAAGATAGGAAAAAGGGTAATCTGTCCACTTAAGGTTAACGGATACGGATAGGTGTTGGGTAAGTCCATACCCCAGAGGTCAAATTCGCCTTTTATATTGCTGTCAAAAACGAGCTTAGTTTCATCTTTTGATAGGGCAAAAGTGAAGATTTTGGTTGCTTCAAAAAAACGATTTGCAGGTGATGAAGGCCACTTGATCATCTTATCACTCCTCTATTGACCTATAAGTCTTCATTAATTGTTCTCTGGTTTATAATTTACTGAACGAAAATGCACACATAAATACAATCTGAATCGGATAGATATTTTACTAATGAATTTTCCTGCATTTCTATAGTATGCGCGATTAACCTACAATCAAAGCATTGTTTGGAGAGAAAAGAAAATTTTTTATAAAAATAAAAGTGAGATTAAAGACAAATGAAAATTATCGACGTATAAGTCATCAGCCCATGTATTGTTAAAGGGCTTTTTCATTTGCTTGCAATCTCACTGGTTATCCTTAGATTGAATTCAGTCAATCGTCTATTCAGTTCATTTTAGCAGATCCTTAAACTTTGCTTCTGAGAGTATGTGAAGATTCAATTCCCGGGCTTTATCTGCTTTGGATCCTGCATCTGTTCCAACTACTACATAGTCAGTCTTTTTACTAACACTAGAAGAAACTTTTCCACCCCTGTTTAGAACCATCTCCTTAGCCTCGTTACGGGTCAAAGTCTCTAAACCGCCAGTGAAAACAAAGGTCTTTCCAACCAGAGAATCATCCATAGGTGCCCCTTCATCTTCAGTCATCTCCATCCTGACTCCACCCTGACGAAGTTTTTCAATTAATTCCCGATTGCGTTCATGACTGAAGTATTCCACAATGCTTTCGGCGATCTTCGGACCTATTTCGTCCAATTCTAACAGGTCATCTATTTGTGCCTGCATCAAATCAGCTATGGAGAGATATTTTTGGGTCAGGATTCTGGCAGCACCTGCACCAACATGACGAATACCAAGAGCGAAGATCAGTCTGTCTAAAGGACGGTCTTTGCTCTCTTCAATAGCATTGATAGCATTCTGGGCTGATTTATCACCCATTCGTTCCAGATTGCTCAGTTCCTCTGAGTTCAGATAGTAGAGATCTGCTACATCATGGATTAAACTTTTCTCCAACAACTGATCGATAAGACTTGGTCCAACGCCGTCAATATTCATTGCATTGCGGGAAACAAAGTGAACAATTCCCTCTTTCACCTGGGCAGGACAGCCCAGGTTATTAGTACAGCGATGTACAGCCTCTCCCGGTTCACGAACTACATCGGCACCACAAACTGGACATGCTGTGGGCATCTGAAACTCCTGCTCTTCACCAGTTCGCTTTGAAGTAACCACTTTAACTACTTCCGGGATGACATCTCCGGCTTTCTGAATAACCACTGTATCACCAATGCGTACGTCTTTGCGGCGAAGCTCATCCTCATTATGTAAGGTTGCCCGACCGACAGTAGAGCCAGCCACCTCCACTGGTTCTAAGATAGCGACAGGAGTTATAGCACCGGTTCGACCGACCGAAGCCAGAATATCTTTGACAGTAGTCGTCTTCTGTTGGGCGGGAAACTTGTAGGCGATGGCCCAACGGGGGCTTTTGGCTGTAGCTCCCAGTTCTTCCCGCAAGGCGAGATCATTTATCTTTATAACCAGACCATCTATCTCAAAAGAGTGATTATTTCTCCCCTCAGTCCATTCCTCGACAACTTTGATAACTTCCTCGATGTTGGCACAGAAGTGACGGTGATTGACCTTAAAACCCAGTTCTTCCAGGTACTCCAAAACCTCCATGTGAGTGGTCAGACCACCTTCTCCCAAATAGATAAGGTCATAAGCCAATAAGTTAAGCGGACGTTCAGCTGCAATTCTGGCATCCAATTGGCGAACAGTTCCCGCTGCCGCATTTCGTGGATTGGCAAAAAGAGGTTTGCCATTCTCCTGACGACGACTGTTCAGTTCCTGAAAACCTTCTTTGTCCATGAAGACTTCACCTCTGACATCCAGCGTCACTGATTGGCTCAGCTTTAAAGGAATGGATTTAACGGTTTTGAGATTATGGGTGACATCTTCGCCTACTTCACCATCACCACGGGTTGCCCCCCTGATAAGTAAACCGTCCTCATAAGTAAGAACTGCGGTTAGTCCATCGATCTTCAGTTCGACAACATATTCAATCTCCTCTCTCCCACTCAAGCGTTTGGTTCGCTGATCAAATGCCCGTAATTCCTGAGCATTGAAGGCATTACCTAAACTGAGCATGGGAACGCGATGAGTAACCTTCTCAAAGGCCTCAATCGGTGCACCGCCCACTCGCTGAGTAGGTGAATCGGGGGTGATGATCTCGGGAAACTCTCCTTCCAGATCCTCCAGATGGCGTCTCAGTTGATCATATTCAGCATCTGAGATCTCCGGGTCATCTTTGATGTGGTAACGATTATCGTGATAGGTTATCTCTGTGCGTAGTTTTTCTGCATATTCGTTAGCTTTACTTAAGACTGCTTCTCGGCCTTCTGTTTCCGCGAGCTGGCGTAATTCTTCGATTACCTTTTCCATGTTGTCAACCTCCGTTTTTCTATCTGACATTATGGGATTCTTTTGCTAGCAATTGTAATAATAGGTGGAATATAGTTTTATCTTCTCTGTAGAACGTTACAGCAAACTTATACTTAAGTACAATTGGCTCTATTTTGGTCTCTCTCCTTTAATCTGAACAATATGTGCTGAAAGAATGTATGATAAATATGACTAACTCAATTTATCCGTTCAATCGGTGCATATTGGAGTAATACTTTCTTCAATCCCACAGCAGGGAAAACGATATCCAACTCCTGATCTTCTCCTGTTCCCTTTACACCAACGACTGTTCCCTTTCCGAATGTAGGATGTTTTACCCGTTCACCGCCAGTATATTGTAGGAATCTGTCAATCGCACCTTCCGGCCTGTTGATCTCATTTTGCATAAGTTGTTTGCGGGCTTTATGTACAGGGGTGATCTCTTCCCTTTCAAGTTCGGAAACAATCCCAAACAGTTCTTCGGGAATATCTTCAACAAACCGTGAGACCGGGTTGTACTTAGACTGTCCGAACATAAGTCGAGTTGTCGCATGACTAAGGTAGAGACGTTCTTTGGCCCGGGTGATACCCACATAACAGATACGGCGTTCTTCTTCCAACTCTTCATAATCCTCCAGGCTTCTGGCATGGGGGAAGATCATCTCCTCCATACCAGTGAGGAAGACTACCGGAAACTCCAATCCTTTAACAGTATGTAGGGTCATCAGCAGAACTCCATCTTCTGCGGCATCCATGGAGTCCAGATCGGAGACCAGAGCTACTTCTTCTAAGTAAGATGCCAGAGTATAACCCTGACTACCACGAATATACTCTTCCATGGCGGAAAATAATTCCTGAATATTTTCGATTCTGGTCTGTGCCTCAACGGTTCCTGCCAATTCCAGATCCTTTAGATATCCAGTGTCTTCCAACATACGTTTGGTCAGGTCGGTTACAGTAAGGTTCTCACTAAGTGAACGTAATACTTCGATCATCCGATAGAATTCGAGCAGTGAATTAGTAGCCTTACCACGAATAGCAGAAATCTGCTTGACTCGACCAGCCGCTTCGTAGAGACTAATTCCCATCCGCTCGGCATATGCTGCCAGGTGATCTAAGGAAGTATTACCAATACCGCGGCGGGGCTTATTGACGATTCGTAAGAAAGAGACATCATCAACCGGATTATAGATTAACCGCAAATATGCGATAGTGTCTTTGATCTCCATCCGATCATAGAATTTGAGTCCACCAAAAACCTTATAGGGAATCCGATTACGCATCAGAACATCCTCAAATACCCGGGACTGAGCATTAATCCGATAGAGGATGGCAAAATCTGAGTAATTATAGCCATGTTGTCTTCTCAATTCCATAACCTGTGAGACCACATACTGTGCTTCCTCCCGATCGGTATTGGCCTTAAACAGATTCAGGTATTCACCCTTTCCCTTATCTGTTCGCAAACGTTTATCCTTACGCCCGACGTTTTTGACGATAACATAATGGGCAGCATCCAGGATTCGCTCAGTAGAACGATAGTTCTGCTCAAGCTTGACAACTCTGGCATCTGGGTAATCTTCTTCAAAGCTCAGGATATTGCGAATATCTGCTCCTCTGAAGCCATAGATACTCTGGTCGGGGTCACCGACAACACAGATATTACGGTGTTTTTTGGCCAGTAAGTTAACCAGAACGTACTGGGCATGGTTGGTATCCTGATACTCATCAACCAGAATCTGCTGAAACTTATCTTGATAGTATTCACTGACATGGGGATACTTACGCAGCAGTTCCACGGTTAGCATAATCAGATCGTCAAAGTCCAGTGCATTACTACTCTTCAACATCTTCTGATATTGGCCATATACTTTGTCCACAATGGTCTCGATGTAACCCCCCACAGTGGATCCGTATTCCTCCGGATCGATCAGCTCGTTTTTGGCATTACTGATCATGGCCAGCACCGCACTGGGTTTAACCTGTTTGGAATCTATATTTAACTCTTTAAGTATATTCTTTACCACAGTCTGCTGGTCAGATGAATCGTAAATGACAAAATTACTCTTATAACCTAACTTCTCAATCTCTCGACGTAAGATGCGGACACAGATGGAATGGAATGTGCCAATCCACAGTCCTTCACTGTTATACCCCATCAATCGCTCGACACGTTCTTTCATCTCGTTGGCGGCTTTGTTGGTAAAGGTAACAGCCAGGATATTGTAGGGTCTAACCCCTCCGGAGATTAACCGGACTACTCCAGGTGGAAGATTACGGAATTTCCGACTCTCCTGTTCCTCTAACCAACTCTCCATTAACTGTAGATCATCTTCAGTAAGACCAGCAGGTATCTGTTCACTCTTGTATGTGTGAGCAAATTGCATGATAAAGTGGAGTTTGTGGGTGAGAACGGTGGTTTTGCCGGTCCCCGCCCCCGCCAGGATAAGCACAGGGGCATTACCGGTAAAGACAGCTTCCCGTTGCTCGGTATTCAAATGCCTGTAAAATGATTCGATTATTTGGTCGCGTAAGCGGAAGTATTCCTTCTGTACAGTTTCGGTTAACATTAATTTATTCACCAACCTGTTTTTGGATTTGTGGGGAGATTCTGGCGAACGTATGTACGTGTGATCTCCTCAAACTTACTATTTCCGTGTTGGAGGGGAATTTTCCTGCTGGTTGGGGAATTTTTTTGGGGGGGAAGGAAAAAGCGAAGTTCTGTTACTTAAACTGTGACAGAACTTCGCTTCATAAAAGCATGAGTTTTGTGAGGTAAATAATGTGATGTTTAACTCTTTGATCCACTATGTATGGAGAAAAAGAACCAATGTTATGATAACTACACTCTAAAGTCTAAAAATTAAATAAGCTAGGCGATTACACCATTTATCTCCAACACAAAAAGGATATTAGATTCTCCATATATGCTCAGTTATCAGTTCTCGAACATAATCTAACTTAATGACTGCTCTCATTTTTCTTAACTAATAAAATCTAATGATGAACTCAGTAGAGAAAAGAAAATCAATCTTGTAGCTCTATTACTTCCCGGAATTACTCCACCATCGCAAAGAATTACTCTTTGATGCAATTTGATGCCACTTTTAATTCTTTTAAATTCAGCCACTTATATTGAGAGAAACACAGACTCATTATTAAACATCAATTAGATAAATACTACCTAATCCCTGTCTTAGCACATTAAAACCCATGGTAGAGCCATATTTCTTTAATATGTTGTTGAATAAGGGTTCAGTAATTTCAGTAGGTAAATCTTTTAATCTACTCGAAAGTTGGACTGGGCTTATAGATTCAAGACCAAGTAATTTTTTAAAATTATCATCATTTAGTTGATTGTATCACGTAATCCTTTGTGTAGATGCAACTGAGCAAAAATGAATAATTGGATGGTTTTGAGCTTTTTAGCATACTTATCTGCATGATTGATAAGTTGTAAATCAAATTAGTTGAAATAGTTAAAAAAATGTGGTTTTTGTTATATCTTTGTCCATAAGGATATCTCCTTATTATTAGGGACTTGGGCAAAGACTATCCAATCTCTAATTATAAAGAGTTTTTTCTTTTTATTCAATCAAATTTGATCAATTTGGGACTTGACACTTCATTATTTTTGTTATGAAACGCTAGTGTTATATATTATACATCATATAGCTTTAAACTGATAACATTGTCTTATCATTCTGAAAATACAGAAACAAACTATGCTATTAACAACTAAAATGTGTCAAATTTAGTTTTCCCTAACTCATTAGATATATTATTGATATATATCAACATTTTTCTAAAAGAATCTATAATTGGTTCATTATAGCTTAAATAATTGTGATTAAAGGTTGCTTTAATACCTTCGAAGCTTGTTTCACTCCAACCATCCTCAGCCAAATCTAAAATCTGCATGAAAAAATTATATATCTCATCCCTAGCAGCAGCTAAATATCTATCTACTTTATCTTCAAAAGGTATAATTGTTTCATTTATCTCTTTAAATTTTCCAAGATATTTCCGTTCAAGTTTTCGCAATATAATATTTTTTTTATATTCAATATAATTTATCATATTAGATAAATACTGAAGTTTTACGTTATTTAGAGTTAATATTTTTTCATAAATCGTTTGTACCTTCGAATCACAAAAATCATAATGATAAACCTTATAATGTTGATAACCTTCCCGTACCAATCCATCTGTTATTACCTGTCTAGTTAGATTAGAACCAGGGTAAAGTGCAACCTTAGAAAACAAATGTATTATTTTAAAAAAATTAATATTTTTAAGGAAAATTGCATTATTTCTTAATTCATTTACAGTTGAGTATGGGTGATAAGTAACAAACCCTGATGGAGTAACATCTATCCTCAGCTCACGTAAAAAATTAATTGCTTCATAACTTTGATTTAATTTAATGCCTTTTTTATAGACCTCCAAACCTGAAGTACTTCCAGCCTCCAAACCCATCTCTACCTGCACTAATCCAATCTCGCGAAGAGTTTTTACTAATTTTTGATTATCCATAATTGAATCTACTCGTGTCAAAATATAGAAGAAGCACTCTATGTTTCTTTGTTCCATTTCACTAATAAAATTCTGAACCCAATCTATCCCTCTTGGCGATGAATTAATAAAATTTAAATCACATAGATTTATTGTATCGTGAATATTTTTGTTTTTCCCATATCTATTAATTAAATATTCAATTTCATCAACAATTTTTTTAGGAGAACGACACCTCCATTTACTTCCTCCACCTAAAGAAAAAAAACTATTAGCATTGCAAAAACTACAAGTACCTAAACAACCTCTCGAGCAAAGGACATTTAATGTTGCTTTAATATTATTTTGTATTCCTTTTTCTAAACTAATATGAACTGGTTCTTTAATAGAATCTATATCTACGATGGCTTCTCTATCGGGATTTTTAATAATTGAATCGCCTGAACGATAATAAACCCCCTTTACTAAGATGGGTTCTATAGATTTTTCAATATTGTTCACTAATTCAACAATTGTCTGCTCTCCTTCTCCTCTTACAACTGCATAGATTTCTGGTGAATCTTTTAAAATCTTTTCAGCAGCAAATGTAGCATGTTCTCCTCCAAAAATTAATTTTATAGATGTGTCATAGTAATATAATGCCTTAGCAATAGATAATGCAGATGAAAAATTCGAATAAACTGCTGATAATCCAATAATATCATATTTCCCTTTTTTCAATTTTTCGACCACCACTTTATCTTCCAAACCTAACATATGAGCATCAATGATATGAACATCGTGGGAAGCTTCTTTTAAAGCTCCTCCGATATAAGCTAAACCTAAGTGTTCATCCCCAGTATAAAATCCCAAAGATAGTTCCTCTATTTTAGGATAGACCAATGCTACCTTCATAAATTATCAACCCCTTTAAATTCAACTTAATGATTATATTTTATACTAATTAATAAAATTGCTGCCAATGCAATAAAAACAGAACCAGCAATCAAAAATATTAAATTATAATAATTTAAGCCTATTAATATTCCTCCAAGATAGGTGCTCAAGGAATCTCCAAGATTAAAACTTGTATTCATAAAACCTGAAGATGTCCCATGGTTTTCTGGCTCAATGTTTTCAAAGATATAATTTTGAAAAAGTGGATTTACCAAATTCATTAATCCACTGATTAATACTATTAAAACTATATGTAGTAATGTTAAATTCCATACTATCATCAAAGCGTAAGCAACTGCAATAATAAAAAATCCTACTACAATTATTTTCTCTAGAGAAAACTTCTTTACCAACAAAGAACCAGAAAAAGCCATAATTGCAGAAAAAATTTGAATCATTGACATTAATACACCAATATATAAAGCGTTTATCATCAACCTTTTTGCAAAATATAAATTTACATAAGGGGACAAAATAACGGTAAAACCTAATAAAAAAAATGTCAAAATTAAAAAAGAATAAACCATTATATTTTCTTTTTTAAATAAATCCATATACCAACTTTGGTCCATTTCTCTCTTCTTTTTAGTTTTCTTGCCAAAAACATATTCTTTCTCCTCAATATAGAACAGAGGTATAACTGAGATAATATAAAATAGTCCAGCAAAAATTAAACCTGTCCTATATATTTGACTGACCAGATTAATCCTAGCTAAATAGCCACCTAGAATTGAACCTAAAGTTAAAGAAGCTAAACCAATTGCTTTTGCAGTACTAAATAGAGCTGATCTCTGCTCATTTGCACCATACTGCATTAAAAATGGCCCAGATATACACATCAAAGCGGAAAAACTCAATCCATATAGTATTGCTAAACAAATTAATCCTACTTGATCTACAACGAAACTTTCTAAAAGAAAAGTCATTCCAGCCAACAACCCAGAGATTATTAAAATTTTTTTCTTTGAAAATCTGTCTATCAAAACACCTACAGGAATACTTCCGGCCGCCATAGCTAAATTTCCAACAGCCAGAAAAAGACCTAAGAATTTTTCCGAGATACCCACATTTATTATGTATAGGTTAAATAAAACAAGAAATATTCCTAAAGCAATATTCATTAAAATCTTTGAAAAAAAATAAAAATTGATATTACGATTAAAATTAAGTATTTTAAACATCCATCTTGTCTCCTTTTCAAAATATTAAATTATACTATCCTATTGATCTAGCTGTCGAAAGACATCTCTTATTTTATTAATAAATATTTCTCTTTGTATACATAAAGTCGAAAGTTTGTTTTTATCGACTTTATCAATAACTTGAATTGCATAATCATACGTAGCTTTGTTGATAACTCTAAAGCTAAGATTAAATCTTTGCTTATAAGTTTCTAGTACTAAAAGCTTATTACTTTCAATCTCTTTACTCTTTGTTTTAAAATATTTATTAATACCAGAAACAAAACCTAGATATTTTTGAACAACAGGTTCCGCTACTATTTTCATATATTCTTCATAAATTATCCCAACTTTTTTATCAACGAATTTATATCCATTTGGATATGGATTAAGAATGTTTATGTTTCCATCCTTAATTAATCTATGCTCCATCATACTTCCTGGAAAAATTTCCAATTTTTGACTTAGTCTACCTAATAGATTTTGTCCAAGGTCATAATAAAATTTCAAATTTTCTTTTAACTCTGAAATTACTATATATGGATTAAACAAAATAAAACCACATGTCGGATCAATCAAATCGTGTTTCGTTAATAATTTATAGATATCATAGTTTTGCTTAACACTAACTTTCTTGTTATAAATTTCAAGAGTAGTTTCAGTTCCACTTTCCAATCCAATAAAGACATCAATTAGTCCTGCTTTTTTCAATAAAACAATGATTTCTTCATCCGCTAATGTTAAACTGTTAGCACGCAAGTTTATTTTGAAATTAATCTGTAATTTTCTTCTTAATACTTCAGTTGCGAAATCCCGAGCTCTTTCTTTACTTTCGAAAGTTGGTATAATGAAAATATCATCATTAAAGTTAAAATAACTTAAATTGTAATTATTAATAATTAACTCAATTTCTTCAATAATACTTTTAACAGTTCTACTTCTCCAACGAGGATTAAACATTGGAGTACTGCAGAATGAACATTTACCAATACACCCTCTACTTGATGAAATACATGCAATTGCAAATGAATGCTTTTTTAATTGTTCTTCAAGAACATCTCTCGCTGGGAAGGGCAAATTATTAATATCTGGCATTGATCTAGCTTTATTTTTAATAATTCTATCTTTTTCTTTAATCCACATACCTTTACACCCTATTAAAGTTTGATTTGATGAAAGACAATTAAGAAGTTCTACCAACGTTTCTTCTCCTTCACCACGGCAAACAAAATCTATTACATCTATTTGAAGTAATTTTTCCGCTAAAAAGTGGGCATGATGACCTCCCAATAAAACTCGAATATTTGGATTGGAGACTTTTAATTTTTTTGCCATAGAAATTACTTTATCAATTATTGAATAAGTTGTAGTAAAACCAACTACATTCGGTCTAAAGTCTTTAACTTTAGTAAAAATTGCATCTATGGATAAATTTTGTGCATCCCCATCTAACAATAAAGTTTCATAACCAGCTTTTCTTGCACTTGCAGCAAGATAAGCTAATCCAATATGCTCACTATAATGAATGTCATATGTCTCATCTTCCGGCATATTTAATAAAGCAAGTCTCATCTTTTGCATAGAACCTCCCTAGATAAAACCAAAATCTAGGTCGAAACCTAGATTTTTGATCCTTTATTAAGTATAATTTAAAACTTTTCTTCAATTTTTTTAATCAGATCATAAAATTCTTTACAAGTAGTCAAACCATTTAAAGCCTTTGCATTCATCTTCATTTAAATTCCCCTCCTCTTCTTCAAAAAAGTAAGTATTTTCTTTATTATAATATTATTTGTATAATATGTCAAGCATTCAATTATAATTATTTTCTGTTTTTAAATATTATCATAAGATCAAGTTTGACAGTTAATAGTTAAAAATCACTGTTTGAAAAGCTAAGAACCTTGATTTTACCTAATTCTTATTTTAAAAAAGCAAAATGTTTATAGCTACAATAATTTTGAATTTTTACTAATAAATCCATAAAATTAATTTTCTCATAACCCCTACCAAAACCTATAAACACGTGTACCTTTCAAAAACAGATTGATTCAAGCTAACCCTACCCTCCCTGACAGAATACTTCTTATTTTCCACACTCCACACCAATACCATAACACCAATCATTCCTAAAATACTGGATAAAGTATATCAGAAAAAGTGTTTCAACTAACTATGGAAAGAACCCATTTGACGCTTACAGAACAATCCAGGATAGACTACACAATTTTAGATTACACTTGTCCACATTTGAACTTTTTGACCTCAAAGTTTCTTTTTTCGTGCAAAAAACATTGCTTTTAGAGAAGTATTTCATTTTTTCTATCCAAAAATTGAATTATGAAATTTACTTACCTGATAACACAACGCCAATCAAACACTTCATAGCAAGTAGTGTTAGAAGACCTGGACCTACATTAATCATTATTATCAAAATCATTCCGAAATCTGTATATGGCTTAAAATATTTGCATAGCTTTTAATCATTGATGACCTTCTCTCTCCGTGTAAATACTTTCTTTTTCACCAGCAAACAAGTTAGAACTATACCAGATATAACTAATAAAGATACTTTTCCTGTAAAATTTTAGAACTAAATGGGCTATATGTAAGAATTACAAAAGGATTAACCATATATGGCAATACCTTTCTTACTGAATACAATATAAACCATACACTGATTGATATTAAAATACCAATATTTTCATTTTTTATAAAAGTAATTAATAACAAATTTAGTGACACCATAAGCAATAAATTCGGTACAGTTGCTAAAATCACTCTCTGCGTCTGAAAACTGTCAAGTTTAAATAAAATTATTACTAAAACCGTATAAAAAACAACAGTGAACAAACAAACTGCAATAAAAATAATACTTCGATAACTAAATTGTTTGCTCCTGGCCTTTGGAATTATTTTGACCATACTCTCAATGTTTACATCCCGTTCAACTGCTGTAATGCTTCTAACTAAAGGTATTATAGTTATAGGAAAGATAAACTCTGACACTGCTAAAATCACTGGGTAAAAAGACTCAAGATTGCCAGCTTTTGAAAGGGCAACGACAGCCACAAAAAAAATTACTGCCGAAGGAACTAAAAAAATACTAAATATCCTAAAATTATAAGCTATCTTATATTCGTAGCGAGCCATGCTTCGCGCTCGACCTCGACTGCGGTCAGTATGATAGTTAAATTTCAACCCAACTTTTTTGCCAATCCGCAAGTTATCATAAATTTTAGCTGAGCTAATTGCTAATATAATACTGCTAATCAAGAAACCAATTATTTTTAGGATATTGATTGGATTCGTTAAGGCATCAAAGACAGTCAATGGTACATATATCTTAACAATATAATTAATAAATACTGCTAAAATGAACCACATAAAAATGCTAAATGTATAGTATAATATAAACTTTTTTCCTTCAACTAAACTACTAACAAAATAATAAATCAGAACATATAACGCAATATGTGGCAATAACCTGATTATACCTTCGACTAATGAATATCCAAAGATATGGATAAATTTAATTTGTAGCATTGGATATTTTACTTTCAATACAATATTACCTATAATAGATCCAAACATACCAAATAACCATAGTGAAAATACTAAATTGCAAATTCTCGCTAAAATTAAATACATTGAATTAAGGGGAATGATATAACTTAACTCTTTAACATTTTCATGTGAGTTAAGATATCCATAAATAATAAATATTGAAAAGAGAACTGATAATATAGAACAGTCTAGTACTGAACGTCGAACCCATTCTAAATCAGCAGATAATATTCCTTTACTCACAATTTCGGTGGTTAAATAAGTACCTTTAATTAAAAAACTTCGGCCAGCACCATACACCAGATAAGATATTACAGCAGTGACACATAAATATGGTAATAGATTTTTATAAATTAGCCTGGCTTCATTTTTGATATTTATCCACACCTAAATTACCTCCTCTCCTACCATCTTTAAATATGCTTCTTCCAGATTAGGTATTATTTCGGTAAAGTTTTTACCAGGCTTATCTTTGGACAAAATCCGTAGATAGTGATGTTCCTTTTCCACAATATTTGAAGTTATTTTGCATTTCTGTGACAAATCCATGTATTGATCCATTGTCACAGTACCACTCCATACAAAACCTTTAGATTGCTCCAATAAATCTTTAATCGCACCATTAAAAATAATTTGACCTTTTTTTATAATAGCTAAACGACTACTAATATTCTCCACATCCGCAACAATATGTGTAGACAAAATAATCGCCCTATCGGTTGCTAAAGAGGATAAAAAGTTTCGAAATCTAATTCTTTCTTCAGGATCTAAACCTGCTGTAGGCTCATCAACAATAAGTATTTTCGGATCATTTAGTAAAGTAATGGCAATCCTAAACGCTGTCTCATACCACCAGATAAAGTTGATACTTTAACATACTTTTTTTCTTGTAAACCGACAACGTTCAAAAGCCTTTCAATCAAAGCAGTTCTTCTTTTAAAATCTTGATGCCCCCTGAGCTGAGCAAAATAATCCAATTCCTCAGCTACTTTCAATGAAGGGTATAATCCGAATTCTTGCGGCAAATAGTTGATAATATGTCTAACCTTTTCAATATTTTGCTTACTATCTAAAGATATTCCATCCACCAAAATTTGACCACTCGTTGGTGCAAGTAAGCCAACCAGCATTTTCATCATTGTAGTCTTTCCTGCACCATTTGGTCCTAATAGAGCAAAAACTCCTGTGCCAATCTCCAGGTTTAAATCTTGAATCGCAGTAACCTGTCCAAATCTTTTTGTTACATTTCTCAAACTAATATTCACTTAAACCCACCTCTTTTTTAATTGAGTAGATTTTCGAGAACTCGTAACTTAACTAATACCAATAACCTGGTACATTAGCTTCATGGGCTTTACCCCCACTTCTCGACAACTTCATACAGCAAAATTAGTAATTACAGTAGTTTGTACCAGTAATTTTACGCATACATCACAAAATCTCTCCATATTGCTCAAAATATATTTTTTGAATTGTTTCAATCTCATTTTCCAAATTATCATTATATCCTAAACTCCCGTTTTCAATTATAATAATATTATTTGCAATTTCGCTTATAAAATCTAAATTATGGCTACTAAATTAATATTTTTAAATTTTACCATATTTGCATACTCTCCTTTCATTTTAACATCTCTCAACTTAATATTTTGATTTTCTATATTATCCAAATAATCGTTTCTTACTCCACTTTCAATCAAAGATCTTCATGATAGAATAACACATTTTTATTAATAATACACTAATTTTGATATATGCAAATATATTAAACAAATTTCAGCAAATACCTTTTTATTTGACTAACTTTTTTCATAGTACTAAAATTACACGAATGGCAAGGGAAGCACAACACTGAATGTGTTAAGTTTCTATAGAGCATTTCATATCTCCCTTCGTCAAAAAATTAAATTTTTTTTTAAATTTGTCTTAAAATTATTGCTTAGAATCAATTATCATGGTATAATTAAGAAGTATCTAATAAATTGGTTATAATTACATCTTTAGGAATTAATAATAAATGTTAATCATGACTACTTATTAGGGAGGATGTGAGTTAATGGATGAAAATTTAGCATTATCAGCAGAAATTTATTATCAAGATGCAATCAATTCACTCAAAGAAAAGGATTTAGTCAGTTAATGTGGGAAGTGCCAGAATTTTGGCTAATGGTGATAACGATTTGTTATCAAAAATAGCTTTTTTAAAAGCTAGAGGACTTTATCTACTTCAAGAGTATGATAAAGCACTGTCTGCTATTGACAAAGCTATGAAATCTAATCAAGGTGCTGATGTAATTAGGTTACAGAAATATCGTGGATTAATTTGGGGGTATCAGGGGAGATTTGCAGAAGCGATTAATTTATTCTCTGATTTGCTAGAAGAAACAAATGATTATATTTTACTCACTGAGTTGTATAGCAATATCACCTGGGCAAATTTAGCTTTGTACAGAACAGAGGAAAAAAATAAACTTTTAGAGGAAGCAAAAAAATATTTAGATTTACTTGATGACAACAGAAAAAAAAGAATATTGTTAAACTATGGTGAATATCATTTTTGTAATAAAGATTATAATCAAGCGATAGAAATCATCGAACGTGCTATTCCGTATTGTACCGAAGAAGAGATGCCTTTAGTTTATAACAACTTGGCTGAATTACATTTCCAGTTTGGTGATAGGTTCAAAACTGAGGAATACTTACATAAGGCAGAAGTTCTTGCTGAAAAATACAGTAATTATTTAGAGGTTGCAAAATCCCTATATACACAGGGGTTATTAGAAATTAAAGACGATGAATGGTTAAAGGCTACCGATTCATTATATGTATCACTAAAATATTTTATTAAAACCAATGCTATATCCTACGCTTTCAATTGCTTTATTCAAATTCTAGATATATCTCACCAATTAGAAAATGATTGTGTGCTTTCTATCAAAAGAAGTGCTAAAGACTTTTTCTCCGAAACACCTTTTTACAATAAAATGTAATATATATTAGGGGGGATTATTGTGAAAAAAGTATTTTGTTTTTTGTTGATGACTTTGATTTTTGTCGAAGGAACCTTCATGATTTTAACTGATCAACCTTCTGCTGTGCCTAATGTTTCTGGAGAGATTTATACGACAAATAATTGGCCCGATCCGGATGAAAATTAATTTATCTACATTTTAAAAACAAAAGTAAAGCGTTTTTGAAACCTACAAAATATTCCAAAACGCTTTACTTTATTTTTAATTATAATACTCCGTTTTCATAGCACTGCCCAAACCCAATAAACACGTATCCTTTTCAAAAACAGAGTGACTCAAACTACCCTCTACCCTCCCTGAGCAGAATACTTCTTATTTCCCACACTCCACACCAGTACCATCACACCAACCATACCGACAACCCACACAAACTGCTTACCCAATTCTGCATACAGCAGACTCCCACTCAACTTACCCTGCAAAATAGACACCGGAACATAATAGATATACTGAAAAGGGAGATTCTCAGCTATAACTCGCAAAAACCCCGGAAATAGGGCAATGGGGAATATCTGTCCAGATAGAACTCTAATCACATTCCACAAATTATCACGCAAGGTTAGAATATTCTCAACCCAGAAAGTCAATGACCCAACATAGAAAAACAATGCATACATAATCACCATACCAAAAAAGGCAGATAGTACACTGAGTACTATTCTCAGCACACTCAATTTGATGGTTATTGGAATAATTAATCCGAAAACACTTAAAAAAATGAATCCGGCGGCAAATCCCCAGATAAAATAGCCTATCTTAGTAAAAAAACCATATAAGGGATAGTACAATGGTTTAGACAAATATAGATTCAAACGTCCTTGATTAATATCTGACCATACCTCATAAGCAGTAATTCCCACCGGCATTATAGCACTCTCGAATATCTTGAGTAGAAAATAATAAGAAACCATATCATTGAATGTATAGTTAGCAATAGCTGCCTTGCTTTGAAAGACGAATTTCCAGATGAAGTAAATAATCAATAATTGGAGTGGTAGATTAACCAATTGCCCAACAAAATTCAAACTATATTCCTTCCCTTTCCTCAATTCAATCCAGATTAACCGTAAATATTTCTTCATTTTTATCCTCCATTCGCCTCATACCGTGTTAATCCCATATTCCAGGTCAGTTTAAACAGATAAAGTACTATCGCCGAAAACACAATGAATTTTAGTACAAAGTCCAACTTCAAACTATCTTTGTTCAGGAAAATCACCGCTGGATAATATGAAATAAAGGCTACAGGTATAATGTAAGTTAACACCAGCTTAATTTTTTCGGGAAATATTGATAGTGGATATTGTTTACTATCAGCTAATCCAAATATTAGCGAACGAAAGACTTCTATCTGTCCTACCCAAAAAGCTAAAAATGTAACAATCCCATATAAACAGTTATAGATGAACACACCCCAAACCAAAATAATTAACGAATATAAGACATTCATCGCATTAATTGAGATATCATACCGCAGAACAATAGTTACGATAAGAACTATACTGACGATCAACTCCTCAATAAAGTAAATAATTGAGACCCTTTCAAAAAGCACTGCAAAAAGCGTATTAATTGGCCGAACCAGAAATTTGTCAAGACCACCCTGTACTATGGTATATGGCAGATCACGAAAACCAAAGAATATTCCCCCAATACTTTCCCCCACAAAAGTAATACCTGTATATAGAGCTAATTCTGGAAAACTCCAATCCCCAAAAGATTGAATATGACTCAACAACGTGTACCAAAATATCAGAACAAAAGAAAAATTAAATATTAAATGCACCAAAGTCATCACAAATTCAAAGTTAAAAGTCTTTATCTTATGCCAGGAAATAATCATAAACCGATAAAGCAGTTTCGAATAATATTTAACCATTGGAAACCTCCTCTTTATCAGGTTTCTCATACATATCTCGAATTATCTCTTCTAAACTAAGGTAATTAATATTTATATCAAAAATCTCATTCCGATTTAACAAATTATTTATTGTAGTTGTGAGCTTGTCTATAGGAACTTTGATCAATGACTCAAACTTATTTGAGGATAGAGACATAGCATAATTTCGGGGAATGATTTTGCTTATATCAAAATCTTCGTGATGTTTGACCTGAATGATCTTATATTTGTCTCTACTTTCGATCTGATCTAAATTCCCATCATAACAAACTCTACCTTTATCCAGGATTATGATTCGCTTACATAATCTATCTATATCATTTAGATCATGAGTTGTCAAAAATATTGTTGTATTTAATTCAGTGTTAAGAAAAGTTAAAAAATCTAATATTTTTTGTTTCGCTATTATATCCAGACCCAATGTTGGTTCATCTAAAAATAAAATTTTCGGATTATGTAATAAAGAAGCAACGAATTCACAACGCATTCTCTGACCTAAAGATAACTTTCTAACCGGAATTTTTAAAAGTGATTCTAAGTTTAATTTGTCGGATAATAACTGCATCCTTTCCTCAAATTCTTTAGTACTCAATGCATATACATCTTTATAAAACTTCAGCGACTCAATAACAGGTATATCATAAAAGAGGATCGACTTCTGTCCCATTAATACCCCAATCTCTTTTGTATATTTCCCACGGTCTTGATACGGAATATATCCATTAACCTCAACTATACCACTAGTAGGTGTTAAGATACCTGACAACATTTTTATCGTCGTCGTCTTGCCAGCCCCGTTCTGTCCAATGAATCCTACAATCTCACCGTCACTAATTTCAAAATTAATCCCTTCAACACCTACCTTCTCTTCAGTCGGAGTCCAAATCCAGTTTTTCAGATTCTTCTTATAATTTTGCTTCGGCACTCTATAGAGCTTAGTTAAGTCCCTTACCTTTATCAACTCTGTTCCCTCCTTCTTATCCCGGACAAATCTGTCATTATCGCCTGCTTCAGGACATAATGTTCTCGTCCACTATAGGATTCAAAATTCACATTACTGTTAAACGGATTTATCCCGATCGCGACTTCACCACAATCTATAGCTTATCTTTAGTTATTTTGGTAATATATATTTCTACATTAAGGATTTTTACCCTTCAAGAACATAAACTAAAAATAATTACGTTAGTTGTTAAAATTATTATCTAAGATTAAGTTATCTCCATCCAATTCCAATAGACAGCATAATTTAGCTAATCCGTGCTGCTCCTATTTCAAATTCGATTTTAAATCACCTTCCCATAATAAAACTCCCCTCATCATAAACAGTTAAATTAGCTTAACTATCTATTATACGGGGAGCATCTTAAGAATATCCAGTCTTTGCACCCAGATCTACATATCAAATTTAACACTATCGATCCACAGTTCCTGCCCACCTATCACAAAATTGCCAACAGTACCATTCAGAGTCATCCTTCCCTGACCATTTCCGTATTCTGTAACAGTTATCAGAATATCATCCACAATCAGCCCATCAAGCTCACTAATATTCTCAATATTGTAGAAATGCCCATTATTTATTCCGAGATTAACATTCCCGCCATACTCTCCATATAAGAAAGTCAATCTATACAATCCATGGACAAAATCAAAATTAGCACAGATGTTGTTGAGGAATAGATCCTGACCCTGACCGCCTGCCGATTGATAATGATCTATTTTCGCACAACCACTCTCAATGATCTGATAATCCAGCGAAGTGAATGACTCAAAATTAATCCCTACTGCAGAATCTGTAAAAACATCGCCAACATGATAAACAGTATTCACTACCAGATTACTAAAGTCAACATAACTTTTTACAAAATTAGCGGTAACACTCTTGTTTCCATCCATAAGTATCCGGTTCCACTCGTCAATCTCTGAAGAATTTGACCCACCCCAATACGCAAAACACCAATCATCATTTTCTGGAGTAGGCTGTAATTTGACAACAGCATTTTTAACAAATCTGCTCCCACTCTTTGGTGTAACTGAACCCTGTCCATTGATTTTGATAGTTAATTTAAAAATATTAGGAAGACATGCCGCAAGAGAAACCATGACTATCACTACTAAACTGGCCACAAGTAACTTTTTACGCCTCATTCAATCAACCTCCTTTAGAAGTATGAATTTAAAATATTTCTTATATCCCACCTAACTTATTGAATATTCGAATTCAAAATACATTTCCAATTCATTAAAAATACTTCTACTTGTTACTATCTATATTACAAATAATTCCATTCAACTCTATCTTAAACCATTTCCGGTATAATGTCAACTTACATCTGGCTTACGCACACCATGAGAATGTACCAACTATATATTAACCATAGATAAAAGGACCATCTCATTTTGAGACAGCCCCTCTCTGTGCCATATTATATTTAGTCGATGGTTTGACTAACCTTCCATCTGTTTATTGATAAATGAACAGATTTCATTCATACACCAGAACAGTAACCATGTATTTGTCGCCCATACCTAACTCCTCACCAGGGAACTATTATCAGATCATCCCAGACTGACAGCCAACGCGAAACCTTCTGCTCATATATTTCTCTGGTGATCTGCACTTTATTGGCGCGGACAACCTTTCCAAATAGATCATTCAACCCATAGGGGGCATAGACGATTAAGTCACCATTCTCCTTTAGCCTGACGCCAATTGATGTTGCAGTTGTTGGCCATGAATTAATCGCATCCTCCAGAGAAGAGTACGGTTCGATTGGATAACCAAAGTGTTCTGCATACCACAGATGAACTCTGGCCTGATTCTTCACATCCATTTTACATGGAATATCAGAAAATAACTGTTGGATCTGTCCGATGACCCTTTCCTCATCCTCACAACTTAGTTTTGTTTGATCATAATAAACAAAATCAATATCTTGAATTCCATGATTTAGCGGCTTATTCGTCAGATAATTCCAGACAGTCTGCGCAATACAACCGGCACCAATGTAATAGTTCTTAATTTCTAAATCTCGGGATCTAACCAGAAGCTCTTTCAAGATCGGATTTTCAAATAATATCGTCTGTAATGAGGAAATCTGTGAATGTAAATCCATATTTTGCGGATTAATTTTTTTACTCAGCATATGCTTACCTCTCCCTAAATTTTTGGACTTTCTTCCCCAGGACAGTCGGTCATAAGATTATCTCAACTGCCCAATCTGCATTTCAGCTTATTTTGAACACATAAAGCAGCATAATTATGTCAGTCAGATCATTAAGTAAGAAGCTGTCTCATTAGAGACAGCCCCTTCTTAGCCTCGCACAGTCTTCTTATTGACCTGAACTCACATGCTGTAAAATCCATTGTGCCATATCTTCTAACACTACAGGTGTGATAGTCTCCTCAATTATTCCATATTCAGTAGGTGATCCCGTATCTGCAGTCTGGAAGAGATGGTTGAGATTAGGATATTCTTTTATCGTAACATCCTGATTCCCTGCTGCCTTTAAGCTTTTTTCGATACTCTCCAGATTTGGTTTTGCAGCAACCTGAACGTCTTTTGATCCATTAATCGCCAACACTGGGCATGTGACTTTGCTTAATATTGGCACTGGATCAAATGCCAGGAAGTAACGATACCAGGGTGTTAAGAATGTAGCAACATTATTTTCTACATAAGCTTCAAGACTTCCCCAACTATCAATTACCGCCTGCTTTTCTTCTTCACTGCTTAAGTTCAATATCTCTTCTAATTTCTGCCGCAGTTCTGCTGCACCCTGTTGGTCATCTTTTGCCTCATTAGCAATCTTTATCAGTTCTTTCTGGTACACGAGAGCTTCCCGAATATCATCTTCACTGACTCCGGCAGCCCTGTTAACATCTTCTAACTGCAAAAGCATTAGTTCATCAATAGGGATACCTGGAGCTGCCATCAGAACAATAAAAGCAACATCATCTGATTGGTTTTCCACCATTGGGGCAATCATACCACCCTCACTATGACCGATCAGACCGATCTGATCTTTTCTAATCTCGGGATGGGACTTAAGAAACTCAATACCTGCCAGAACATCTTTAACAAAATCCGCAGATGTAGCTGTAGTAATATTGCCTGTAGAACCACCAACACCTCGATCATCCACCCGCAAAACTGCAATTCCGTGACGGGTTAGATAGTCGGCAATTACCAGGAATGGTTTATGTCCCATCAGACTCTCATCACGATCCTGGGCACCTGAGCCAGTAATCAACAGCACTGCCGGATATGGTCCCTGCCCTTCCGGAATGGTTAATGTGCCCGCTAAAGTGATTCCATCAATCTCATTTTCATATGTTACTTCCTCTTCTTTATAAGGATATGGTTTTTTGGGTTCCTGGGGACGATTAATCACAACCGGGCCAGCCTGTTTCTCAACCTTCAGCGGGAAAGTAACACCTCCCTGTTTCCATACCCCATCAATCTCCTGATTAGTCGCATTCATAGTACCCTCAAAAGATGCAGCAGCCGCAGCAATCTCAAAGATAATCTGGTCATCCACAATTTTTACCGCCGAAACCGGAATACCCTGTGCACCCTGATCTGGACTGTCCATAGTCGCTTCATAACCTTCAGAAGTCGCCTCCACATTAAAGACAATTCGCAATTCGATGCCCGATACAGCCAATTTACCTTCCCAGACTCCCCCCAGATCAACCTCTTTAGCATTAGCCTTCTGTGCAATCAGAAACTGTCCCATTAACACTAAGGCAACTACTAAGCAGCAAATCAAACCTTTTCTCATCCTTATCCACTCCTTCTTATTTTGTCAATTCTTTATTCACAAATGTATATTCAACCAGAATGTTATTTATTTTTCTCATTTCCCCGTTTAAAATTACCTGTGATCTTCGCCATAATCAATTGTGACTCCAACTTATCTGCGTCTGCTATTTTAGCCAAAAATCGCTCGCTCTCTTTTCCCTTCAGAATTTTTACTTGTTTTCCATTCCAGAATATAAACACCTTCTTATCTTTAGCAACTCTATATGAAAAAATCTCTGCTTCAAGTCTATTTCGCTTGTCTACATTCCCCAAAACCATTCTCCTTTCCAAATTATTGTCCCAATTAAGTGAAGATGCTGAGCGAGCATTCACCCTGATAAAAACCAGTATACCATATCTCTTCGTCAAAAAATATTTTTTCCCTTTCCCAAAACTAAAAACTTTCACTAACTAACTGTAGAAATAGATAAATACATTCAGAACTAATCATCAATAATTTAATTATATCTATTCTACTTAATCTCACATATTTATTATTTATCATAATCATCACTAAATTAAACTTCTATACAAGCAAATTTTTGGTGCTATATTAATATATTCCAGCAGAACGACTTCCAATCCGCATTTTACTATATACCACCAAAAGGGACTCTCCTCCGAGATATTACTCTCGTCAAAAAGAGTCCCTTCATCTTCAATCTTTCTCTTTCGAAGATCTACGACACATCAAAACGCAATAACCTGGCACTATTCAACAGCACCAACAGTGCACCTATATTATGCAAAAAAGCACCTGCTAACGGAGAGATAAGCCCAATGGCAGCCAGAGTGATCATAATGGCACTCGATAAAGCTGCAATAACCATATTTTGATAGATAACATTCCTGGTCTTCCTGGATAATCGGATCAGGAATGGAAGCTTACGCAAATCATCTCCCATCAATGCAATATCCGCGCTCTGAACTGCAATATCTGATCCCATAGCACCCATAGCTACTCCTACATCCGCTCTGGCTAAAGCAAGTGCATCATTCACTCCATCACCAACGACCATTATCCGGGTATCCTCATCTCTTTCCTTTTCGACCACATCTAATTTATCAGATGGAAGACATTCAGCGAAGACCTCATCCAGATCCAGACTCTCCTTGATGGTCTGTGCTACCTGTCTTCTATCTCCAGTCAACAAGATTATCCGCTCGACCTCCAGTTCCCGAATAGATTGAATCATCACTTCCGCTTCTGGACGCAGTGTATCAGCCAACAGAAGATAGCCCAGAAGTTTCTTCTCTTTCGCTATCCAGACAGTGGAACCAGGATAATCGGTATCATCCGGTACTTCCACTCCTAAAGATTCCAACCAGTCCCTCTTCCCCAGAACTATCTGACTATTATCCACATTTGCAGTTACCCCCAGACCTGCTGCTTCTTCAACTACTGCCACCTCTTCCACAGCCAAATTCACCGCTGCCCGAACTATAGCCAATGAGACAGGATGACTGGATCCTCTGGCGGCTACAGCTGCAGCCCTGATCAGTTCAGCATCACTGGTTCCATTTAAAGGTTTCATCTGTGTCACATTCAAATCACCTTTTGTCAGAGTTCCGGTCTTATCAAAGATAATCGTCTTAATATCCCCCAGAGCCTCTAAAAAGCCAGAACTCTTGATCAAAATTCCATTTCTCGAGGAAACAGCCAGAGCTGCTACCATGGCTGTAGAACTGACAAGAATTTGAGCACAGGGACAACTCACCACCAGAACGGCTATCACCCGATACAGATCCTGTGTCATAAACAGAACAGCAGCTGCAATCAAGATTACCAATGGTAAATAATATATAGCATACCGCTCAATAAGTCGCATTGTTGATGTCTTTGACTCTTCCGCTTTTTTAAGTAGTTCAACAATCTTGCTCAGAGAAGTCTTTGCTACCTCTTTGGTTACACTAACTTCCAAAAGTCCCTGAATATTTACCGTTCCCGCAAAGATCTGATCACCTTCAGAGACATCAATGGGAATACTCTCACCAGTCATTGAACTCTGATCTACAGATGATCTACCTTTAATCACATTACCATCTACCGGAAACATATCCCCTGGTCGGATCAAAATTCTATCTCCAGGTTGTAAAGCTTCAGTCGCCACGATCTGTTCCCCTTCAGAAGTTAGCAGTATCGCTTCTCTGGCCTGCAGGGTCTTCAACCCCTCAATAGCAGCCCGGGCTCCTAAAATACTACGTTCCTCCAAAAAGTGTGAGATTGCCATTAATAAAGGGATCAGAATCGCTGTGGTATAATCTCCTCTGGCCAGAGCAGCCAATAGAGCCAAACTCACCAGTTGTTCCATCATTGCCTTCGGCTCCCGGGAGAAGAATCCCTGTAAAGCTACTCTGAAGATCGAAAAACTGGCTATTAGCGCTCCAATCAACAGAATCAGACCATAGACTACATCCTGATCCGGAAAATATGCTTCATATAGCTTTCCTGTCACAAGCAGACTCCCCGCCAGAAGAACAGAACCTAACTTTACGATTAACCGATTCTTCTCCTCTCCAGTCAAGACAGGCTCTAAGGACTGCTGCAATTGTTCTCCTGCAGTACGAACTATTCCACTCATTCCCCTTCATCCCTTCCATACCCTTCATTCACATCCAAAGGCAAAATGATTTTTCCTCCTGTTTCATCAATCGGCAGCAGAGTCTGTCCACCAACTTTCGAAAGAATCTCATCCATTTTTTCATAAAAAATACGTTGATGCACAATCTCTGGATTTTTGACGTACTCATCCAACACTCCATAAAATTCAGCAACTTCCGCCCTGGCCTGAGATATCCTGGCCAGTCTATAAGCTTCAGCTTCACGGATTATCTGATCCCTCAATGCTTTAGCCTCCGGGATCTTTTGCTCACTATAACTGCGCGCTTCCCGCAGCAGAGTCTCTTTTTCAACATAGGCACTGGTCACTTCATCAAAATCTCCTTTTACTTCTATCGGAGGCTGGATTGCCATGAACTCAAGGGTCATAATCTGAACTCCCAGATCAATTGCATCCACACTCTCCTGCACTAATCTTCGCACATTCTTAGCAGTCTCTTCTTTCCCCTCAAGTAAGATATAATCTACCGGTACTCCTGCCACTATCTGGGTCAAAACACCTCTTGCTATCTCACGCACAACCTTTTGCGGTTCTTCAACATACAATCCGTAACTTATTGGATTGGTGATCTGATATTTCAGATTGGCTCTGACATTGATAATGTTTTCATCTCCAGTAAGCAAAAAACCATAACCTTGTCTCGTTATATCCCCTACCCTGGTTGGTGGGTAGAGATCCTCAAGATTAACTTCCTGTATCCGCTTAATCGGGATTTTAATTACACTATCAATTAGATAAGGGAATGCAAATAATAATCCCGGTTGATGTATCTGTTCAGCAGGTGTATCTCCGACCAATTCTCCAAAGCGAATAATTAAAGCCACTTCATCGGGCTGCACAAAAGTTACTCCTGATAGGAAAATGCCAATTACCACTACCAATGCAAACCAGCGCATAAAGGCAATTGCTGTATTAACACTGTTAATAATCGAAGAGTTAACCTGACTCATTATTTTCCCTCCTTAAAATGTTCATTAAGAACATTAAAAGGTGAACTATCTGCTCTAAAAATTAAAGTTGAGTTCTCACCAAGAATATTATTCATAGACTCCAATCTGCGTAAGAATGTAAATAGTTCAGAGTTTTCAGCATAAGCCTCGGCATATATTTTCGACACCTCTGCCTCAGTCGCTCCTCTAATTTTGGCCGCTTCCTCGATACCTTCTGCCCGTAATTGAGCTACCAGAACATCGGTCTCATTTCGAATCTGATTCGCATTCAGCTGACCTTCTGCCCGATATCTGGTCGCAAATTGGTATCTTTCTGTTCTCATCTGTTCCAGGACAGCTCCCAGGTTAGCCTCCGGAAAGCCAAATCTTTTTAACCCTACCTGATGGATCTTTACTCCATAACGCTCTTCAGCCAGATTCTCAATATCCTTTTGAATCTCCTGTTCAATCTCCGCAATCTTTAATTCATCCTGATCTGTTGATACCAAAGCAGAAATCTCATACTTACCCAGAATACCATTCTTGGCATTAGTAATTAAACTATTTAAATGCAGTTCAGCAATCTCACGACCACCTGTACTCTGCAAAAACTTGAGAGGTTGTGCAATCGACCAGACCAGATAGGTTTGTAAGATAACATTCCGTTTATCCCGGGTCAAAGATTCCGAGAAACTCGAATCCAGAAATTGACGTCTCCCATCCAGAATAAATACTTTTTCAAAAGGCCAGGGTATCTTCCAATAAAGGCCAGCTTCCGTCAACTCTGCTCGTGGAGCACCAAATCTTGTCACGACCGCAATATTACCTTCATCCAGAATGAAGGTGAAACCATAAATGGTAATCACTAACAAAACCAGACATCCCACTAGCCAGCGTAACCACAGTTTACTCATCAATTCTCAACTCCAATACTTTAGTTTCTAAAATCCAGCCAGATCTCTCCCCGTTGAACATCCGATTCTTCGTCCAACAAATATATTTTCTTTCCGGTGATAGCTCCTTCTAACTTTTCCAGCCATCTCCACTCCAGATATAATTCCGGTTCTAAAGAATACGCTGCCCTTTGATATGTAAATTGAGTGACCTCACTATTAATCTCACTCCGGCGATTCAAAGCACTGATGTTGGCATCCGTAATCAGATTGGCTCTCTCTTTTTCAGCATTAGGTAAACTGGCCTCTCTCTCAACTATTGCCCGTTTAATAATTATCTGTTTTTGAATCTGTGTACTCACAATATTTTGATACTCATTGGCTATATCGATTGGAGGATGAATACTGGCTAAAGCAATATTCACAACTTCCAGACCGAACTCCTCTTCATCGCTAATCTTCTGCAATCTTTCCCTGAAAAGCCGGGCAAAAGATTCACGGTTAATGCTTAGAAAAGTATCCAAATCTGTATTGGCAATCTCCTGCAGTAGAATTCTGTAAGCTCTTGCCTGCAATTCTTGTTCCGGTTTCTGATAATTCAATGCATAATCGAAAATATCATCAATCTTATAAAATACTTTCATATTAATCGCGACTAATTCTCTTCCATTCCCCAGAACCAATGGATATTCCTCACCACCATGACCTCTGGACCATAGAAAATCATTGTTCGCTAATTCTGACTCCTCATAGCCAACTGTAAAATGATTGATTCGATAAGCAGCAAACTTTTTTATAGTCTCAATAGGCCAGGGCCATTTCCAATAGATACCCGCTTCCAGAGGTTTCGCGTTTATAATTCTGCCCAAATTATAGATGATCCCCTGCTCATCATAACCGATCTGCACCACTCCTGTCATTCCCCAGAATAGCAGGATAATAATTAATAGCAGGGGACCAATAGAGTGTCTGACAATATTAATCGCCCATAAAGAGCGCAGAGATATCCCCATGTTATCTTCGATAGAATTCATAATATTGGTGACAGGATTGCTTCCACTTAAAAAAGCAGGTACGAAATATAATCTGACGCTTACCCCTTCATCCCTGACTCCCAGGAACAATCTTACAACTGCACATACCACCGTTTCTAAAAAAATCAAAGTCGTACTAAAAAAAATAAAGATAACCAGATAATATTCAACCATTGAAAATCCTAAACCCTTAATAATTATTGCTAATCCACAGAAGAGAGCAAACCATTGTACACCCCGATAGTATATCCCCAACACTGTTATGTTCTCTAAATCCTTACCTTCTCCTACAATCCAATTGGCTGCCAACATGTACACAAAAGCAATCAGAAACGAACCCATTCCGACCAAAATAGCCAGATTCCCCTTAAGGGGGGTATCAAAACTACGATCATAGATGTATTTCTCACTAAAAAAACCTAATATTGAAAAAACACAGAGCAGCATTAAAAAACCATACCGCAGGTAAAACTTAGACAATCTCTGAACGACTAATTTAAACTTACTCCTGATAACTGGTGGGACGTCTTTTTCGTAGATTTCTCCCCTACCCAGCGAATTTAAAGGATTATCTTCTCCCTTTAAAAACCCCATAACCCCAAACATTACCGCCGTCACCAGCAAGCAGAATATTTGGAAAATACCTACTTGCATCAAACTATGTAATTGTAAAGAAGAGCCCAGAAAATAAGCAGAGCCGGCTAAAACCCCCATCACTAGCAAACTACCAAAAAACAAAGGAAAATATCTCTTTCTTTGACTTTGTAGTCTGGACATAAGACCACCTCCAGTACTTAATCTACTACCTATTATTCGATATATATTCTCCAAAACACCCTATAATCCTTTAGAAATACTACAAATAGATGAGACTAATGTGCATTATTTACTTTACATCAACAATTACCCACGGCATTTTACAAAATTATTACAGTAAAATTTATTTGCTCAATAGATCGTATTACACCAACATAATCTCTTGAAATTAGGCAAAATTTGTTTTATAATTAGGACAAGACACTTATCTTTTTGAGGAGGGATAAATTTGAGTATGACGCTTACAGTACAGGAATGGCATAAGCGGGAAGCTGTCACTAATTTTAACGAGACCTGGAGTTTGATCGACAAAACTGATAGAACAGAAGAAGAGACTTTGAGCATGATCCATAAAGCACACGCATCCCGTTATCATTGGGCGCAGATTGGAACTCCACTGGAATTGGCCAGAGGTGAATGGCAAGTCTCTAGAGTTTACTCTTTAATAGGATTGGGGGAAAGTGCCCTTCACCACGCCTGGGCAAGTCTGAAATATTGTCAGGATAATAATTATGGCGACTTTGACCTCGCTTTTGCTTACGAAGCGATCGCCCGTGCTTATAAGGTTCTCGATAATGATCTTGAGAAAGAAAAATATCTTGAACTTGCCAGACAAGCTGCCGAACAGATTGCTGAAGACGATAATCAGACATATTTTCTGTCCGAACTCAGCACGATTTAATATATCAATATTATTTACTTCCTAATTTTTTAGAACTAACAACCATACAACTTACATACAATTATGCTAACGGCGATGTTTCGGTTTCCTGAGACATCGCCGTTAAAAGTATTACCATTTTATGCATCTGGACAGATACTAGGCCACTATAGTCAGGTTATGAATTTACATGTTTAAACCATCTTTTAATGACATTCTACTTTTGCCAGACATATTATAAACTATCATTAACCTGAAAGGATGATTTAAACATGAGACAGTCAAACCGACAATGTCCCGGATTTATATACACAATAAAATCAGGAGATACTCTTTATTCATTAGCAAATCGTTATAATACTACCGTTAGGGCTATATTGCAAAACAACCCTGAACTTAATCCCAATAACCTGGTGGTTGGACAGCAAATTTGTCTTCCTTCAAAAGCTACTCCAGGGTCTTGCCCGGGTGGTTTCCTTCATACAGTAACAATTAATGATACATTTTACAGTATCGCCCGTAGATATAACATCTCCCTGACCAGTTTACTGAATGCAAATCCAGGTATTGACCCTGATACCCTGCAGATTGGCCAGCGAATCTGTATCCCGACTACACCACCTCCGGCACAAGAATGTCCCGGACGTTTGTATACAATTCAGGCAGGTGATACGTTTATCAGTCTGGCAAGACGTTTCGGCTATACTCTTGATGCATTGATAGCAGCAAATCCACAGGTCAATCCCTCAAACTTACAGATAGGGCAGCAGATCTGCCTACCACCTGCTCCGGGAGGTGGCCCCTTCGCCTGCTATGGCGGTTCCATTTACCGGGTTAAACCGGGAGATACTTTGTATAGCATAGCCTCCAGATTTGGAATTTCCTATAATCGTCTTGTGCAGGCCAATCCTCAAATAGAAAATCCGGCTAATATATCAATAGGGGAACCCATCTGTATCCCTGGATAACACCAGATTATTATCAATTATACCAGAAATGAAGGGGATGCCTCATTGAGGTAACCCCTTCTCTTTTATTCTACACTCCTCACCTACATTAACCCTCCCTCCTTTTATCTTCATTGGCAAAATTTCCTGTGAAGTAATATGATCAAAATTCACTTCAGCAGTTATCATCATCACAAAATACACATTATCGCACCTTGCAGGAAGAAGTAACATATGGTAAGATATGTATATCAAAAGGAGTGATGAACTATGGTTATTGAATCAGAACATGATTTAACTGCTCTTAAAAAGATTGGGGAAATTGTTGCCATGGCAAGAGAAGAGATGGCTAAATCAATCAGACCAGGAATCAGTACTGCTGAGCTTGACGAAATAGGAGCAAAGTTTCTTTCCAAAAATGGAGCCAGATCTGCGCCTAAATCTGAATATAACTTTCCGGGCACGACCTGTATTAGTTTAAACGATGTTGCAGCTCACGGCATCCCAAACTCCCGTCTGATTGAGGAAGGTGATATTGTCAATATAGATATATCTGCTGAATTGGATGGATATTTCGCCGATACTGGAATAACCCTTCCCGTTGGTTCAATATCCCCACTTAAAAGAAAGCTTCTGGATTGCTCACTAACAGCCCTAAAAAAGGCTATTCAAATAGCCAGAGCCGGTGTGAAGATTAATCAACTGGGGAAAACGATTTACAATGAAGCGACCAGTAATGGTTTTACCATAATTAGCAATTTATCTGGACACGGCATTGGACGGAAACTTCATGACGAACCATATGATATCGTCAACTATTATGATAAATGGGATGATCGTATTCTTACTAACGGGGTAGTTCTGGCTATTGAGACTTTTATCTCCAATGGTGGGACATATGTGATTGAAGAGGATGATGGTTGGTCTTTACGAACTCCAAATAACAAATTAGTAGCTCAATTTGAGCATACCATTGTGGTGACCAAATCTCAACCCATTATTACTACACTATAGCTCAACTGCGTCTAGTCTAATGATCTGCATAATTAAAATAAATTGACAAAATCTTGGTTCTAATGGTACAATATTCTCAACTCAGCAGAGAGAGGGGACCAATTAATGTGAATGACTCAAATCAAGATGGCTTAAACCTCTGTGCAGGTCTAAGTCCGAATGAATTGACGGCTATCCAGGAATTAGCCGCAGCATGTGACCAATATGAAGGATTAATCATGAGACTTAATTGGGATGACTTAAGAGCCAGACCTACTAATGTGATTACTGATTTTCTATATTATCAAGATGGTCTGTTGATCGGTTTTCTGGGAATGTATATCTTTAATAAATATGAAACCGAAATCAGTGGTATGATGCATCCTGACTATCGCTTGAATGGCATATTTAGTCAACTATTGGCAGCTGCTAAAGATGAATGTATCAGGAGAAATTTTCAAAGATTATTATTAATGTGTGAAAAAAGCTCACCATCTGGTCAGAATTGCCTGAAACAGATTGGAGCCAGATATTCCTTTACTGAATACAAAATGCGATTAGACCCTACCAGAACAATACCAACCAGTGAAAAACAGCTTACATTACGCAAAGCTGGAATTGAAGATATAAAAATTCGGGCAGAGATCTTTTCCCAATGTCATGACAGACCTTTAGATAATCTGGAAGAATTCTATTCTTTTGCAGATGAAGAAAACTCTTTTATCTATGTTGCAGAATTAGCTGGCGAAGTTATCGGGCATATTAGTGCTTCCAATGTAGATGGTGAGATAGTTATTTTTGGTTTTGGTATTTTATCCGCATACAGGGGACGCGGCTACGGTAGAGAGATACTAAATTCCTTTGTCGAATTGTTAAAGACGATTCCTCATACCTCTATTAACCTGGAAGTGGCCAGCGAAAATGACAGAGCTCTCAACCTGTATAAAAGTTGTGGATTTACAGCATACACAGCCTATGACTATTATGAGATTTTGTTATTTAAAGAATAATAAATCGCAAATAAGGATTGCTTTAACTTCCCATCCTATGCTATAATAGATTGTACAACAAAATAAGACAGTTCGCAACCATCCTGTCTCTAAACAAAACTATGGACTTTAAGACTTACTTAATAGTCTTGTTGTAAATAGAGGGCGGTTTATGCCCTTTTTTATTTTCCAACAGCAGACTGGTCTTTTAGTCATAGTATTTAGGGGCAGATGAGAATTCTGGCCCTTTTTGTTTATCTCACAAATGCAAGGAGGTCCCCAAGGAGGTCATGTTATAATGTTAGAAAATGAACACTACATCGGCAAAACTAAAACAAACATCTCCAATGGTACAAAGAAAATAGCTATCTCAGGACTGGTGATCGCATTATATGTATTAATAATGTTTTTCACTCAAAGTTTTGCTTTTGGTCAATATCAGATTAGAGTCGCCACATCACTGTATGCCCTAAGTGCCATCTATCCCTTTCTAATCATCCCAATGGGACTAAGTAATCTGTTGAGTAATACTCTGATGGGTGGACTTGGAATCTTTGATATTATGGGCGGCATGTTAGTAGGGATGATTACCTCTTCTACGGTCTATCTGATCAAAAAATCCAGATTGAATGACTGGTTTATCGCACTGCCGATCATCTTTGGACCAGGACTTCTCGTCCCCATATGGCTATCTTTTTTAATCAATGTACCGTATAAAATACTGGCAGTTAGCGTTACTATCGGTCAGATTATTCCGGGAATTCTTGGTGTCTTAATCGTAAAACAACTACAAAACGGAAAGAGGTTTTTATAATGCAAGGTAGAACAAAAAAAGAATTGGCAGGTATTACACTGTTGGGTAATCAGGGAACAGAGTATGTTGATCAATATGACCCTTCCATCTTAGAAAGTTTTGCAAATAAGCATCCTGATAACAATTATTTTGTAAATTTTCATTGTCCAGAATTCACCAGTTTATGTCCAATTACCGGACAGCCCGATTTCGCCACCATCTATATCTCCTACATTCCGGATCAATTATTGGTGGAGAGCAAATCATTGAAACTCTATTTATTCAGTTTCCGTAATCATGGGGATTTTCACGAAGATTGTGTGAATATTATTATGAAAGATCTAATTGTACTACTCAATCCTAAATATATTGAAGTTAAAGGTAACTTCACTCCCCGGGGTGGTATTTCTATCAATCCCTATTGTAATTATGGAAAGAAAGAGCCCCGCTGGAGTGAGATGGCAGAAAAAAGACTGCAATTCCACGATATGTATCCTGATATGGGATAGAGTTAATCACAAAAAAAGTTTGGTCTTAATCTTTGATGACCAAACTTTTTTCTTCTTATGGCAAAATAAACTTTTCTACTCTCTATCCCGGTAATTTCTCCCGATCACTGCTTAGCCACCTATTACCTGCCAGCTTAATTCCCGCTGCTCCCAATGGAGCAGTAATCATAATCGCCAACACTGCAATCGCCAGAATTATATCACCTGAAGGCACACCTACCGCCAGAGGAGTTGCCCCAATAGCTGCCTGAACGGTAGCTTTGGGTGTGTAGGCAATGACACAAAACAGTCGTTCTTTCCAGGTCAATTCCGAATTAATTAATGAGATGATAACTCCTATACTTCTGGCCAGCAACCCAACAAAGATGATCACTAATCCCAACAATCCCGAATTAATAGCAACATGAACATTAACCTCTGCTCCAACCAGAACAAATAGGATCAACTCCGCAAAAACCCAGATTTTATTAAACTTTGAGGCTAAGCGTTGAGCTACAACTTCATATTTTTCGAGCATTATAAAACCAATTACCATAACTCCTACCAGACTGGCAATAGGTATGATATTTTTCAGAAAATCCTCCAGACCAGTCAAAATTATAGAAAGACTCAAGATCAAAAGGGCTTTTTTCGTATCTCTAATATGATATTTTTTGAAAAAATGGATCAGACCTAAAGCCACTACTATCCCCAATAATACCCCTAACACTATAGAAATTGGTATATTTAAAATCTTCCAAGTCAGATTGATATTCTGCCCGGAGTAAAACCCCAAAAATGTCGAGAAAAACGTGATTGCAAACACATCATCTATAGATGCACCCGCAAGAATCAGAGTAGGAATACCTTTTAATATACCTTTATTTCTCTCGATCAAATCCAGCATCTGTGGTACGACAACTGCAGGTGAAACTGCAGCGATAATAAATCCTAACATCCCTGACTCTACCAGAGGAATCCGCAGCAGATAGCTACCAATGACGGTTATTGTCAATCCTTCTAACAGGACCGGGATAACACTCATCTTAAGTGCAGGTATTCCCACCTTCTGCAGTGTCTCTTTCTTTATCCCTAAACCTGCCCTTAACAGGATCACAATTAATGCTATCCTTCGTAAATCAGGCGAGATTCGCAAAATATCCTCATTAATCAGATTAATTCCATACGGTCCGATTAATATTCCCAACAACAACATCCCCAATAACCCAGGAAGTCTCAATTGATCAAAAGCTTTGTTAAAAGCTAAACCTAAAATAATAATTAGTGCAAGACTCAGTGCCATAACAAAAACCTCCTATATTCTTATTAACATAAAATTAGCTCCTACCTGGATATACGTATTCCCTATATCCAAGTAGGAGCCATTAATTGCTTCTCATAAAGCAATGATTGTCGGTGAGCTCCATCACCTTATTTAGTATAGCCAATAATATCATGTTCTAAATATATTCTTTATACAGAACACAATCAATATGCTGTGAATACTAAAAATTTATCACACATATTCAATATACTTTCTGTATTAATCTCCTATTCTCCTTCTAACTAAATAAATTTTTTTCAACTCACTCCAAATTTTCTTTAATTTTAATCTAAAATTGATAAACAGGGCATAATACAACCTGTCCAGAATCTCTCAGATCATTTACTTATCTCCACCGACGTCTCTCTAGTTCGATCAATGGTCACTTTATCATCTTCACACAGTTTGATTCTCGCTCCCAATGAACTAAATGCTGCCACAATATCTTCATAGCCACGTTCAACATGTTCGACACCGGTTATATATGTAGTTCCTTCCGCCACTAAACCTGCCAGTAGAAGACAAATACCAGCCCGAACATCGGTGGCATGCACCCAGGCTCCATGTAAAGATCTGCTGCCAGAGATAAATATACTCCCACTATCTTGAATCTCAATATAGGCACCCATCCGATTTAATTGAATACAATGTTTGATTCTCTCAGGAAAAATTTTGTCAACAATCATACTGTTACCCTCTATGCGGGTCAAGAGAGTGGTTAATGGTTGTTGATAATCTGTCCCAAATCTGGGATACATTCCAGTGACAACTTTGATGGGTTGAAGTCCATTCGGTGCAGAAGAGGTGATATAAGTATCGCCAATCTCAAATTCAAAACCCGCTTCCTGCAGTTTGGTTGTACAGGATTGTAAGTGTTCTGGAATAATTCCCTTCACTGTAATCTTTCCACCAGTAGTACCCGCACCAATCAAAAATGCTCCGGCTATTAATCTATCGGGGATGGCTCGATGAGTACAACCTTTGAGGGAATCTACTCCGTCTATAATAATTTTATCTGTACCAGCTCCTTTAATCTTCGCCCCCATCTTACTTAATAAGATAGCCACGTCTACCACTTCAGGATCACGAGCTGCATTGTACAAAATAGTCCTACCTTCGGCTCTAACTGACGCCAGTAATAGATTAATGGTTGCTCCCATGGTAACCATATCAAAATATATTTCGGTTCCCTTCAGTCTCTTCGCTTCTACTGTATAATAACCTTGATAAAAATTCACTTTAGCTCCCAAAGCTTTAAATCCTTTGATATGTTGGTCTATAGGTCTGGAACCGAAATTATCGCCTCCAGGATATCCAATCGAAACTTTTTTAAACTTACTGAGCAAGCCACCGATAAAATAATATGATGCCCGATACGCCGAAGCCTTTTTCGGGTCTATATCTGCATTGGTAATTCCGGTGGCATCCAAAACCAAACGTGAACCTTCTTTCTCAATAGTTAATCCAATATCATCTGCAATCTCACAGATAACCCGGAAATCCTGAATATTAGGAATATTATCCAGTATTACAGGCTCATCTGCCAGACAACAGGCTGCTAACAACCCAAGTGAGCTATTCTTTGACCCAGGTACAGTTATAGTCCCCTGTAAAGGTAAACTTTTCTTGACTTCTAACCATTTCATATATTCAACCAACTTTCTTGTATTTTTCCTCCATGTGCTTTAGTCAGCTCTGTTAATGCCTGGATTTAACGATTCAGAAATGGATATGTACCTCCACTGAAGGAATCACTACTTAGCTGCATTTATACTCCCACCAATAGAGTCTGGAAGGCTTCCCTGCTGAAATATCGTTAAATGACATCCTCCTCCTCACTTTCTACCTTCTACTGACTAAATACTGTTAATGGTATATTTAGACAAAAACAGCTAAAATCCTTTAAATTTAAGCGATTTTTTTACAAAACGAATCCATTAGAGCACCTACTGATTACAAGAAAAAATCCCCTCTTTTCCAGAGGAGATCCCATCCGATAAATAATTTAAATTTTACCAGACATTTTATCAAAATAACGTTCTGAATTACCAGTAATTATGTGTTTAACAAAATATTCGTCTACTTTATCAAACTCTTTTTTCCGAACCCAACCCTTATCCTTTTCCCATTGAACCCAACCAGGCTCAGAACCAAGAAGATACACCATTTCTTCAGGATTGACCAAAAATATCCCCAATTTTTCAACCTTTCTCAACTCATAGGTTCTCTTACTTGATAATAATTCCAATATTATTCTATCTTTTATTCTGGGAGAAGTGATCTTTAGAACTTCCATTCCTTCCCCTTCCTCTTCTGCTCCACAATCACAGATACCATATTGCCAGGCTATTTGGTTGGCATCATCCCGATCAAGTTCTGGTTCAGTAAATAACCAATCGAATAATGCTTTACGTTCTTTCTCAAAACAACACTGCCAGATCTCTTTTCCCTCACCACGATCAACAAAAATCAGGTTGCGCTTCACATCGACAAAAACCTGACCAAAAGAAAATTCCTTTTCTAAATACATTAAAAACCTCCCTTCCCTATCACTGTAGATTGAAACCAATTTGACTAACAACTTATGTTTATTTTACCTCTTTAACTATATTATAATTACAATAGATTTTCTGTGCTATGTTAAATCTCATAGTTGGTAAATTTTCATAAATCCCGAAAATCAGATTCAGCGGTTTCACACAAGCAGCTTCCGGAAAAAGAAAGGTTTTTGTTCGACTATTCCACCTCTGTTGATCCCATTTTACTACGCAACCTGGCGATCTCTTCCTGAGAGAACAACTCTTCTTCCGCCACCTCAGTGGAGGTTATTAACTTAACCTTTAATGCTCTGGTAGTAAGCCATTCTTTACCCATTGACATGTTGGAGTCAGGATGTGGATACACATCTTCCTCAGTTATCTTTTCATCTATAAGATAAAGATAACCGTTCAATTCTCCATTATGTTTGATTCTCCCATCATCAAAATCAGCAACTATCTCTGGCTTATGGGAAAACACCTCAGCCAGATGACGGTCCTGCGTAATAGTGCTCCGTTTGTAAATATATTCTAACTCAAAGGGAGAACCATGATACCATATCTGTGAATAATCCCAACCTTTCATTTCTGACTCCTCCTTTATCTACTTTATTATATAACATAATAGATAATCTAAGCCAATCATGAGTAAACCCTTTCCACCACAGTTAGAAAGGGTCCCATAAAGTTTTGTTTGTAAATAAGCAAATTTCATAATTTTTAACTATATATTCTTTATTCTGATCCTAATGCCTATCTCACCTATACCTTAATATATTTCCAGTGACCACTCTTAAACCTAAAGAATAAGAGACTTCCTCTAATTATCAGGTCAATAGTCATCGCCACCCAGGCACCAATCAACCCATATCCCAGAACAATAGCGAATAGATAAGCCAGACTTAATCTTACTCCCCAGATACCGATCATTGTGACAAGCAATACCCGCCTGGTATCTCCTGCCCCCCTAAGACCTCCGGCAAACCCCATAACTCCTGCCAGAAATGGTTGTGAAAGTGCCACAATTCTCAAACACCAGACAGCGTTATCCAGAATCTGTGGGTCATTAGTGAAAATCCGTAAAAATATTTGGGGCCAGAAAAAGAAGAATATCCCCACTGTAGCCATAAAGGCCGCCCCCATCTTAACAGAGCTAAAACCACTTTTCTCGGCTAAATCTGGCCTTTCCGCACCCAGATACTGTCCAACCAGAGTAGTAGCAGCCAGAGCGAAGCCAAAGCCTACGTTAAAAGAGATGGATTCTGCCGTAAGCGTAATCCGATGGGCGGCAAACATCACAGTACCCAGGCTGGCAACAACTCTACTATATAACAATTGTCCAAAGCGCATGAGAAATTGCTCAATGGCTGCCGGAATTCCTATATTGAAGATTCTTTTAATGATTACCAAATCGATCCGAAACTTTTCTTTAAAGTTAATCTTAACACCCACATTACCTTTTAGCAAAAGACAGAGAATTATCACTCCTGCCAATGATCTGGAAAAAGTGGTAGAGATCGCCGCTCCCTGCACTCCCAGACCAGCTCCCGGAATAAATAGGGATATCTGTTTCCCAAAAAGCGTGAAATCCCAAACTCTACTTTGAAAGATCATAAAAAAATTCCCGATAATATTAATAATGTTAGACATCCCGTTGATGTACATCGGAGTTTTGGTATCTCCACTCCCCCGTAAGACTCCAGACATAATAATTGTGATAATCATAAATGGCAATCCAAGACAGACAGTTTTGAAATAACCAGTAGACAACGGTATAACTTCTGGTTCTGCACCCATCAACACGATAATTGATCTGGCGACAATTAATCCCAAAGTTGTGAATACAAAAGCCATCAAAACACTAATAATTAAGGATTGTTTTGCAATACTATTAGCTTCCGCTGGTTTACCCGCTCCAATAGCTCTGGCGATCAAAGCTGTGGTACCCACACTTATTGCTGCAAAAACAGATGTAGCAGTCATCATTGGCATATCACTAAGACCAACTGCTGCTATGGACGCTGCTCCCAGGGAACCTACCATCGCCATATCCGCAAAACCCAACATCGTTTGTAAGAGCATCTCACCAATAGCAGGCAATGCCAGCTTAAAAGTGGCTTTACCAAGGTTCTCTGCAGCTAAATAGGTGGGAAGTTCTTTATCAGGTTGCTGGGCAACCACTTTAAGATCTGTTGACATTTTAAATAAATCCTCCTCTTCTCTAGCACCTGTTTGCGTCACTACTGGCGTAAACAAAATTAACTTCACTGCGAATATTTCGCTATACTAAATAACATTTTACTCTACTACTATCTAATAGTCAAGAGATTTAGGATCTATTTAATAAAAATTTTGCTTACCAACAAAAAAACAGAACTAATCCACAAAGATTCGCTCTGCTTTAAACCGCTCATGAATTTGACGATGAGTTTCATAGTTGAGATAATTATATCTTCGCTGGATCTCTTCCTCAGAATCAAAGTGAACAATAACATATTCCCCCATAAAAGCCAGAGTTTCAGCAACCTTTTCTGCCTTTACTTCCATGGTATCTTTGCCTCTAACTACCCTTAAAAAAGCATTGAGTCTCTCAAACAGTTCTTTATGTTGATCATCAACCTCCTGGACACCAATCTTATAACTGTCTTTCCAAATCATCAAATCACCCCTTTAACCAATCGTCTATCCTCCTATTTCAATATAAATAATATACAACCCTTTATTTATTCAGTAAGAAATGTTCTTCCTTCAATCCCCTGTTCTTTGCTAACCAGATGAAGTAAGTTATTCAGATCAGGACGATACATAGAATAATAGAGGTGACTATTACACTTACAGTCACTGGCGCCAAATCCGGGGATTGGTACTTGCATTGCCGGAAACCGTGTCAGATATGCACCAAGCAAGCATTCCATCTCCCGCTCTCCAGGCCAAAGATAAACCTGTAAGATCTGACTATACTCTAACAGATAGTCAATATGCCAGCGTAACTTCTTCTCTTTACGCAGATGCCGATTAATTCTGTGCAATAAATTACTCTGTGCTGTCCCTGCATAATAATAATAACCTGGCAGCATATCGAAAATACCCAATTTGCCCACTTTAAGTTCGATAGCATCAGATAAGTGTATCTCCAATACATAAACTCCACTCGTCAGATTTGCCTCTGTCATTATAATCAATGTTACTCCTTTCTTAAAAATCTTGATTCAGGCTCAAGTATTTTAGATTAATTCTCTATCTTAAGTTCTATTCTCCAGATCAAACAAATAAAATATAGATAATAATAGTATACGGGTTGGTGAGATAATGAAAAAAATCAATTACCGCTTCACACCCAGAAAAATTTATCTAATCATCGCATTAACCCTCGTGTGTTTTGTACTTCCCAATTTGTTAACACCTGAATTTGAAGAACCCATATTCGTATCTTATCCTTTCACTGAACAGATTTTAACAACACCATCAGGGGAAGAGATTCAGATTCAAAAAACTTTTCCCACTCAAGATTATCTAATCACATTTATCAACGAATCCTCACCTACGTCCTTAAGACAGGTAGCCGAGATCAGTCAAATAGCAGACCAATTACCTGATAATCTGGCAATAATCTTTATTCACTGCGGTCGAATGGCTCAACAGATTGAAGGATTACAAAACTCACAATTTCACCTATACCTGGACCCAGATCTCAAACTAACCCGGGAAATGCAGGTATACACAATTCCCACCCTTTACCTTTTAACTAATGCTCAAAAACAGATCTTTTATAGCAAAAAATTCGTCTCATCTGAGGAACTTTATCCCAATATCCAACGTCTAAAAAATTAAATTGCTGCACTGATGTCATGCTCACCTTTGCGGTAATTGCTATCCTGAGAATCCAGAAGCAGAATTAACCTTCTCAGTTGATAGCCCCACAAAAATTTATTACTTAGGGAGGGAACCACATGAAAAAAATAATCGTATTAACTCTGATCTGTCTAATAACAGCTGTTAGTCTTCCAGTTTTAGCCGGAGAAAAAATACTTGAAAAAGATCCACCATTCCATGACGACAATAAAACTACTTATGATATTAATATCAACTTTAATCGTCCGTATCATAATCACCATCACTTTATCGTTGATTGGTACAAATATCAGCACAACCATGCTTTCGGATTAAAATTTCAAATGATACCCGATTACTATGCTACTTTCAACTGTGAATTCGAGAATATGGAAAATGACTTACTTTTAAGCGTAGGTGCCCAATACCGGATTCCAAAAGAGATTATCCTGTGGCATTTTTATCTGGGAGGAGAGTACACCTTTTCGAGAAACGATCTCTCTGGCACTCCATATATCATATTCGGTACCGATTTTCTCTTCTTCTTCGGTGAGACAAAATTACCACTAACTCAGATTGGAAATCCTGAATCCAGGGGTGGTTTCAGAATTAACTTTTAACGATACTTCCGAAGGGAAGTCTCCCAACCCCTGTAAGTGGGGGTATAAAGAACTTAAACAGTGTTTACTTCAGTGAACACACATCCCCTTCTGAAGTCATTAAAGTTAAGGCATTAACAGCTTGCTGCTAATGCGACTTTAACTAGAAAGGAGTATCTTCCATGAAGCGAAACAATAGCCTATTTGGTGTGTTTCTTATTCTGGCCGGCATTTTTCTGCTTCTGGAACGGTTTCAGATCATTGATGGAGATATATTCCTACTACTTTTAGGAAGCACATTTATTGCAGCATATTTTCTCAAAGGTCGAATTTTGGGACTTTTGATACCAGGCGCCTTTTTGACCTGGTTAGGCTTATATACTATTGCCATTGAACAGACCTATTATCCTATTCTGGCTGATTACTCTGGCGGTTTACTCTTTTTAGCACTGGGTCTAGCTTTTTGTACTATCTTTATTCATACTTTTGTACATAATAAGAGTGTAACTCGCTACTGGCCGCTTTACCCAGCTTTAAGTTTGATCATTTTTGCTTTAGTTGTAGAATTTGACTTCAGATTCATTCCACAAATTTATCTTGACTATCTGAGGCATTACTGGCCAGCAGTCTTAATTATTCTGGGTGTTATCATTCTTTTGGCTGCACCCCGCGATAATGATAAAAAAGATGAAGCAGAATAATCAAGCCCAGTTGAAAGAGAATTGCCCCGACCAGGTCAGCCAGAATATCGTGCCAATCGGGAGTCCGTCCGGGAACAAAAGATTGATGAAATTCATCCAGCAATCCATAAAAACTAGTTAAAATAGTACTAATGATCATACTTTTTAATAAATTAACCTTATCTTTCTGCGTATGAATCAGTATATTGGCCATAAATAAGACACTCAACCCTCCAAAAGCCAGAGCATGTAAGATATAATCTGGCGTTTGGATAGTAATCTCTGTACCGGGAATTGAAGATAGATAAAAAAGTAACCCCATATACCCCGGAAGAGCTAAACCCAGAAAAATCTTCAAAATTTTCGTCAACATATTCACACCCACTTTTTAAATATTTAGTTCATTGATGAGGTTTGATTCTAATCTCCAGAAGAAGGAGATATTCCCTTTTGCGTACGACTATCTATTAAGGAGGATTATCATGAAAAGGTATGAATTAATTAAAATAGATATCCTGAGTGCTGCCAGAATCTATCTAGTATTTGGCCTGGTCATCGGCTTAATTTTCACTATTCCAACTCTACTCTTTCTCCCTCTGGATGCTCACAATACCTTGATTTCAATTTTCGGCTTCTTTTTCTTTCTTTCCCTCTATGCTTTATTGGGAGCAGGGACACTGTCCCTGCTTATCTGGCTCTATAATTTTGTAGCCAATAGAGTTGGTGGCGTAGTCATTTATACTAAAGAAGAGACCTATATTACTCCCGGGCCAGCAGAAAAAACATCCAGAGATGATCCTAAATTAAAATAATTCTCCTTGACAATATCCTCTATTTGCGTTAAAATATCAATGGTATCCGGCTGTAGCGCAGCTTGGTAGCGCGCTTGCTTCGGGAGCAAGAGGCCCCGGGTTCAAATCCCGGCAGCCGGACCATTTATCAGATCCTTATCGGGATTGTTTAAAGTGGTTTTCTACAGACCATTGAGAGCAGTCCCGTTTATTTTTCTCCGATTACTTTTCTCCCATATATTAATTTTCCACCAGGAATAGATTTCTTTGAACTCTCCTCTGGTATTTTTTAAAAACTGTTCCCTTTCTCTATTCAGGACAGCTAGTCAGACTCTGCATAATCAACTCCGTCATGTACTGCAGCAGCTCAGGAAAATATTCAAGTCCGATCTCTTCTTTGTGTGTATCCACATTGATGATTGCTGCAAAAATCATCATAATCATTTTACTATCAATATCTTTTCTCATCTTCCCCTGAATTTGCCACTGTTTAATAAGACCATGAAAGCTATCATACAAAAAATCGACTGCTGCAATTCCATTTTTCTCCCGGTATGTCTGTTCAATTTTTTCAAATACGCTTCGATTATACCATTCCTTAAGTATGGGGTTAGCCTTCATCTCCACAACATTTAAGCCCAGCATCTGCCTTATTATCTCCAGAGGATTCTGATCAAAATCGAAGGACTGCAAGCATTTTTCTTTAAGCTTTGCATTCTCTTCCAGAAAAATATCCATAAATAACTCTTCTTTTGAAGAATAATGGTTATAAAACGTGCCTACAGCTATTCCAGCCTTTTTTGTTATCTCAGATATATTCGTATCCTTAAATCCTTTAACACTAAATAATTCCTTTGCACAATTATAGATCAGTATTTTTTTATCTTCCACGATAATTGCCTCCAATATGTCAGCTTTTTTCATCCCTTACAGCAAGTGCCTCCAATAATACGAATGAATATCTAAATATTCGTTCATATTATAATATGTAACATTTACTTTGTCAACACGCCTCTAAGAATTTGTGTAATAGATATATTAGTTGTCTCATTCAGCTCATTTAATCAAACCCTTAGCTAGCATTATCTCATACAATTCTGGTTTAGCTTTTTTCACCGATATGGGTCTCCCCTCACGATTGATAAAACAATGTACTGTCTTTCCCTCTGCCAGAAGTTCCTCACCGCGAAAAGCCCTATACCCAAAAGCCCATTTTAGCCTTTCTACGATAATAAGTTCGGTTTCCAATGTGATTAGATCATCATACTTCGCTGAAGATATATATCGACATTGGGTTTCTATAACCGGAGAGAGAATACCCTGTGCTTCCAAAGATTTGTACTCCATGCCCATCTCTCTTAAGAGCTCAGTTCTTCCCATCTCAAACCAGACATAATAATTAGCATGATGTACAACAGCCATGGCATCTGTCTCAGCATAACGTACGCGGAATTGAATCTTCCCCTGCATCTTATCATCACCTCTCTACTAAACTATACAATATCTATATATTTTTCTGGATTGACGCCAAATATCCTTTACACCAATAAAAAGTTTCCTTTAGCAAAATATATCATACTCTCCCGAACACCAAAAAACTGGCTTACCCATCAGCAAGCCAGTTCTTCAAATTATTCATCATTTTTCTCTTCTTCATCGGGAATATCTTCCCAGTCATCTACATCAACAGGAGTAATCTCTTCCTCCTCATCCCATGTATCCTGCTTTCGTGGGTCTTTTTTAATATCAGGAGGATAATTTTGTGATGTACGATGTCTTTTATCATCTCCCCGAACAATCATTACTATAAAACCAATTACCAGAGCCAGAATAGCCAGGGGCACGATAAAAACCAGTGCTGGTATAATCAATGCAACAACACCAATGATCGGCCCAACTACTCCAAAGACAAGGCTAATGACCAATCCAACTGCTCCAAATATTAGTCCAATAATTGAACCCAGACAACCCATTAGTACACCTCCTTACTTAATCCACGGCTTACCAGTACCGAATTTGGTTACCAATACACCACCCAGTGCCAATAAACTCACCAATAACTTAATCAATCCTCCCACAGCCAAAGGCAGCACTCCTAATATACTAAAGATTACAGAACCGATCACTCCCTGTACATATACAGTAGGATTCTCCAATTTTAAATTCTCTGCAACCTGTTTTCCAACCAGAAGATAGATTGCTGCCAGACCAATCATCGTGGCTATCCAATTGGCTATTCCCAAAATTATAGATATAGGAATGCCAATTATAGTAATCGCCAACAAAATAGAAACTATAATTATAACCAGGATTCCTAACAGACCTTTCAGACCCACTCTCACCGGATCCTTCTGGATAGCTCCCTGAATCTTCTCCAGGTTAGGTAACATAAAATGGATCAGAACCAGCGTCATCAGAATCGAAAGCAGCATCCTCCCAAACCAACCAGAAAATTTCCAAATAAAGAAATTGTTAGTTGAAAAATGTACAGGAATACGTCGGGTTACTTCAGCAAAAACCATATTTGGGGCTACACTGGTAACTTCCCCTGAGACTATAGCATCATCAAACCGCTCAATCTCACCCATTACACCAATAGCGTCCCCTGCAACAATTGCGTTTTCACGTAAGATAACATCACCAAAGACAGAAACCACATCGCCCTGAACACTACCCCCAACCATTTCTACATCTCCAAAGACTGCAATAACATCACCATTTACTCTGCCCATAATCGTCTGACTACCGAAAATTGTCACTGTATCTCCATTAACCGCCTCATCATCAGATACAATCAGGTCATCACCTAACCGGATTCGATCTCCATACTCAAAAGCCAATCCCGGTATACACAGGGACAATAACAGAATGCTTGTCATCAGAACTATTAAATATATCCTTTTCATTAATTATCCTCCATCTTGTGAAGTTTGATATTACCATTTGAAGTACTGAGGGTCAAGGTGGTTCCACCACCGCCAATCTGACCATACAGATGATTACTATTATAAGATCCGGCAATTTCGATTGGGAATGTGAACTCCACCCGTCCATTACTGGTTTTAGCATTCAAATCATATCCCAGACTCTCATCAATCCAGATCTGAATAGAACCATTGGATGTATCCATCTCATAGTGATTCCCCTCAACCATTTTTCCCCGAAATTCAATGGAAGAATTTGAAGTATCCAGATATGCACCCAAAACCACATCCGTAGTATCCACTCTAATTCTACCATTAGAAGAATCTGCTTTAATTGATCCGGCTATATTTGTCAATTCAATAGCAGCATTCGATGTATTAAGATCAAAGTTACCCTGAGAGCCATCTATCTGAATAGAACCATTACTGCTGGTTCCAATCACATCACCAGTATGATCTTTGACAACCAGACTGCCGTTACTGGTACGCATCTTTAAATTCCCGCGTAATCCAGATATCATAATATTAGCATTAGAAGAACGGATATCTGTAATAGTTTCAACCGGCAGATATATCCGAAAATCTACTTTCATAGATGAAACACCTGAAGGTCGCGGTCTGAGTTGATCTGTTCGAATAACCAATTGGCTGGCACTATAATCCATATCTACTGTAACTTCGTCCACAATTTCTCTTAATCTCTCTTCAGAAAAACCTCTGAGAACTTTAACCGCCTGGATCTTAATCTTACCATCAATAGAAGGTTCGATCAGAACAGTACCCGCAAAATTATCCAGAACAAATGAATCACTGGGTTCAAAGGTTTCCTCAATATACTCTTTATACTCTACAGATCCGTCTGGCTGGATTGATATCTCTACACAACCGGCAAATAAAAAGAGCATACTTAATACTATCAAAACCAGAGACATTTTACGTATCATTTTCATCACTCCTTTTCTCGATGCCAAATCGATTTTTCAATGCTACCCCAAACCCTATACATAAACTAATGAAGAAAAAGACCAGTCCGACTATTGGAATCAATGTGATCAAAAACATTGAGACAATTCCGACCAATACCCTGGCCATCTCAGTGTTATAATGTAGCCCAAACATTTCCTTCACTTTATTACCAATTACTCTCGCTACAGCCAGTTGCCCAAAGAGAGCCCCAAAGATAACCGCCAGAATGGCAACCGGAATTAATGGGATACCTACAATAGTGATCGCCAACACCACTATCAAAAATGGAGAGAGCAGAAACCCGAGAAATCCGATAAGGAAGTAATAACCTGGTCGTTCCATTACAGAACCGGCCAACCGTTGGATCTGAGTAGCAAATAAGAACATAATCAATGCTCCCAGGGCCAGCCAACTAATTAGTCCAGTAACTCCTCCCCAAAACTTTATGTACCACGGTATTCCATTAATCCTAAAATTCCCGTGGCTAAACTCCAATCCATCAATATTCCAGGACATATTACCATGTCTTCCTCCGGAGAGTTCAGTTATCTTTCCGGTTATCACACTTCCCTCATCCTGATAAACTCGCCCTGCCATGGCGATTACATCACCACTAACTTCTGCCTTATTTCTGAGATAAATGCTGCCAGCCATACTCTGGACATTACCATTAACCTTATTGTAAATAGTAACATCACCTGCCATAGCTGTCACATTACCATTAACCGTGCCATAGATATTGATATTTCCGGCCATTGAGTCCACATCACCGTTGATTATTTTATCTTCAGGAACGGTAATATCACCGCTCATCTGAAAGATGCCACCATCTGCTAAAACAAAACCGCTTCCCATCAATGTCAGAATACTGATTAGTACAGTAACCCAAAATATTCTTCTTATTAATAATCCATTCTTCATTCATTAAACCTCCTTTTAATCGATTTTACCCTCATATTTAAGTAGGCCGAATAAACTCAAAGCCAAAAATATTGTAATTCCACCAAACGGAATCAAAAAACTCCAGGGAATTAGGTCTGATATTGACATATAGACTAACTTTAAAGCCTTAGCTATGTGACGTCCAACCAGCGAATATCGACCAAACATCTGACCAAAGATGTGAATATTCACTACCTTATTCACAGAACTCCTGAACACCCAGGTATAAGGTATTAATCTGGATACAAATAATATTGCATTAAGCAAAGCCACCATCACCAATATTCCAACACCTTTTTTCTTTTGGGGAATCGCTGGCGATTTTTCAACAGCTGCCTCCCACTCCATTCCCATAATCTCTTCCATCACCAATTCCTTTAATTCTACGGGTGGGTCAACTATGACCGTTTGATCAAAAATCTGAGCCATCTCTCTAAAGGCGGCGTAATCATCGGCACAGGCAGGACAAATAGCCAGATGCTTGTGTAACATCTTTTCTTCAATCTCGCTTAACTCATCATCTAATTGTTTGTGCATTAAATCAATATATTTGCTACATTCTTTCATCTGCTTTCTCCCTCCTCATAACTCAGATTTTTTTTAAAATTTTTTTTTAATATTTCCCTTCCTCTAAAAATCCAGGTTTTTACCGTTCCCGGAGGAATCTCCAGAACTTCTCCAATCTGCTCATATGTATAATGATGGATATGTCGCAAGATTAATGGAGTGCGATATTTTTCCGGAAGACCTACCAACGCCTTTAATAATTCATTCTGAGATTCTCTAACTACAGCCTGTTCGGCTGGTTCGGGACCAGTATCAGCAATCTGTCTCTCCCGCTCTACACCATCATCTGAGATTACCAAAGGAACCAATTTCAGCTTTTTTTTGCGTAATTGGTTAATACACAGATTAGTGGCAATTCGATGTATCCAGGGCGAAAAAGGACGGTTTTGATCATATGAGTTCAAACTCTTAAACGTCCTGAGAAAAGTCTCCTGGGCTATATCCAGTGCATCTTCCCGATTTCCCAACATTCGATAGGCCAGATTATAGATCGAACGCTGATATCTGTCGATAACCTGACTGAAAAGTTGTTTTTCACCGGCCAGTATTTTTTTGATTAATTTTATCTCAGACATATCCATTGCTCTCGACCCTCTTTCCTGCCTTCTATCTTTTAATACAACCACCCCAGAGAAAAGTTTCACTGATTTGAAATTTTTTTTGCAAATATTCTTGTAACCTTTCTTACATAATTATATTATAAAGAGTTATCTCTGCATTCTCAAGATGATACTCAAACCTAATTTTCCCATACACCTAAAATTAAGTACCCCCAAAAATAAATCCTGAGAAAACCACTAACTATGGTCTTATCAGGATTTCTGATGAATCAAGCTTAGATATTCAGGCTGCCCGGGGAAGTACGTTCATCTATCTTCCGAAAAAAGAAGTAGTAGCTTAAAGCAGAACCAAGGTAGAACAACATTGCCAGATAAAAAATATAGCTATAACCATAAGCAGTAATAATCAGACCACTTATCGGTCCCATGACAGCCCACCCCAATTGAAATGCCATCTGACTAAAACTATTGGCAATACCTTTTACATTCTCCCCGACCTCTTCCATCATCAAATTTGAGGTTAAAGGATTAGCCGAGTTCATAAAAGTTGTGCGTAAAAGTAAAGCAGCTGTTGCAAAGATCAGGTTAGAGGTCGTAGCCATGACCAACAGGAAAGGTAATGACACCAACTGAAAAGCAAGTATCGACTTAACTTTCCCTAAATATTTAACCGCCAGAGGAACCAGTAAAGTTGAAACAGCAGTAGTCACTTGGCTCAAAGCTAAAATAAATCCGATCAACGACGAGGACATACTAAACTCATTTGCCAGATAGAGATTAGTATAGGGGACAAAAAGACCTGCCCCAAAACCCACCAGAGCCGATGGCAAAAGAAATTTCCCAATCGTCAATAATTCCTGTTTCTCTGTTAATACCTGCAAAATATCTGCAAATCTCCGTTCTTCTCTGGCCCTGGGCTCCCGAATCTTAAATAAAGGAATGGCTGCCAATAAAATAATAATTGAGCAGATAAAAAGTGTGATTTTCATGGCAGTCAACAGGGGAAACCAGGTATGTAACACGTCAGGTAGCCATCCTCCCAAAATATTACCCAACATCCAGGCTCCCATTGTCAAAGCTGAATTTATACTAAACAGGTGCATTCTCTCCCGTGGAGAAGTGTTCTCCATCATAAAAGGAGATTGAGCTACCATAAAAAAAGCGTTAAATAGCCCATTAAGAAAAATAAATGTCAGAATAATATTGCCACTTTGAAAGATGCTCAACAACACATAGACTACACCCGATGTTAAAGCACCTGTAATCATCGCTTTACGTCTACCCAATTTATCGCTAAAAATCCCTGCCGGAATTAGAACCAGAACTGCAGCCAGCGCTTTCAATGAGATTGTCTGTCCGACAAAAGCTTCATCATACTGTAATTCCTTCAAATATAAATTATACAATACCTGAAACATCCCCACACCAATGGAGTTAAAAGCTAAAGCCAACAGATACAGTTTTACATTCGCCGAAAACTGACTCATTCTATTCTGATAATCTTTGAATAGTTCAAACATATTTTCTCCACCTTTTTAATTATCAATTTTCCATATTTCAGCTTATTCTGCTAAGACTCATTCAAAAACTGCTAATTTATTTAGTCACACAAAATATGTTACTAAAAGAGACGCCAGCTGTAGGCTGGCATCTCTCAAATAGCAAATTAGATTAGCTCTCTTTGCGAATAATATCCTCAGCAATAACCATACCAGATACAGATGCCTGCATCAAACCACGGGTTATCCCCGCTCCATCTCCACCAGTGTATAGATTATCAATCTGAGTCATTAGATTTTGATTCACTTTCAGACGGGATGAATAGAACTTAACTTCTACACCATACAGCAGAGTATCCCGATCATAGACACCTGGAGCCATTTTATCTAACGCCTGTAGCATCTCCACAATGGCTTCCAGATGACGATAAGGGAAGACCAGGCTTAGATCACCGGGAGTTGCATCTTTCAACGTAGGTTCAGTTAAGCCTTTTTTAATCCGCTCAGTAGTGGAACGACGCCCCGATAAAAGATCACCTAGCTTTTGAACGATGATACCACCACTTAACAGATTGGCCAGAGTTGCAATATATCGTCCATAAGTGATCGGTTCTCTAAAAGGTTCAGTAAAGGTCTTACTGACTAATAGCGCAAAGTTAGTATTTTTGGTCTTAATATGGGCATGACTATGACCATTTACCGTAATCAAACCCTGATTATTCTCCTGCACAACCTCACCATTAGGACACATACAGAACGTCCTCACCTTATCTTCAAACTTCTTGCTGTAGAAGACCAATTTAGATTCATATATATCGTCTGTTAGTTCTTTCATCACAATAGAAGGTAATTCTACACGAACACCAATATCTACGGGATTTATACTCATATCCAGATCCAGTCGCTGAGCTTCTTTGCTTAACCATTCAGCATTCTCTCGCCCAGGCGCGACTGCAACATATCTGGAATCGAGGTAATCCCCATTCTCCAGACCTACTCCCTTTATCTTACCATTCTCAGGTATTAATTCAACAACCCGGGTACGTAAAGCTACTTCCACACCCTGTTCGATCAGATAATCCATCATCGCCTGGAGAACTGTCATGCTGTATCCTGTACCTAAATGACGCAAATGAGCAGGAATAAATTTGAGACCAGCCATTATCGCTTGATCTCCAATCTCCTCAGCTCTCTGAGCTTCTACACCAAAAATCTTATCTCTGGCTCCAAAGCGTAGGTATAGTTCATCAGCTTTTTTAATTCTCTTCATCAATGCTTCATGCCCAATATATTCAGGCATGTGACCACCAATTTCAGTGGATAAAGTCAACTTACCATCGCTGAAAGCACCAGCTCCACCCCAGCCACTGACAATACCGCAATGTTTACATTTAATACAGCTAGTGTTCCTGGTCTTCATTGGGCAGGACCGTTCTTTAAGGCTTAAACCCTTTTCAATGATCAGAATATCCAGATTTTTGTCACTGTTCACCAGTTCCAATGCAGTAAAGATACCTGATGGTCCTGCTCCGATAATTATAACATCATAACTATTCTTCTTTGGCATTTGCTTTCACTTCCTCCTCAATCAGGAATATCAATTGGTCTACCATATCTGTCATCGGCCTAATTGGCAAACCTACAAGGTGGAAATGAGATTGATTAACCGGAAGCAAGATCTTCTTACCTTTAGCCAGACCTATCCATTCTGCCATTCTGGGAGTAATCTCACCCAGTAGAGCATTTGGCATCATTATTCCCAGAGGTCCAATGATTAAATCAGCATCTCCAATATTAACCCGAATAGCATTCTCACCTGTAGCACCTTTCTGTGCACCACTATGCATCATTCGACTAGTAGCCATGGCATTAGTTCCTAATGCCGTAATCTCGATTAATGAGTCCAACTTCTCTTTGAGTCGAGAGATAATCTGACTACCCAGACCACCTCCCATACCATCTATTACTGTAACTTTCATCTTTTGCTTTCCGTTCATTCCCCATCCCTCCAACTTAGATAGTTCGACTTTTTCACTGTAAAATCCTTTTAATTATCCTGAAATTATTTAAATGGAGAAATGTGCTCAGCCCTTTTGATTAATCGGGCAAGATAAATTTGCAGCAGCAAAACCAAAAACATTGTTACAAAAAAGTTTATAAATCCAGATATCACAAGAAAATCATAAACACCATGCAGCAAACTTCCCCAGAGAAGACCGTATAAAATGTAAAACTTACTCTTTTCAGGATTACACCTGGCCATTCCAAAAAAGAATCCCACAACACCCGAGAAACCTGCATGAGCTAAGCTGGTTACTACTGCTCTGATAACCCCAACTTTATAACCAAACATCGTGGTATACATCAAATTTTCCGCAGCCGCAAAACCCAATCCAGCTGTGACCACATAAATAATCCCATCCATGACTTCATTAAACTCCTTGTTTCGATAAACAGAGAAATATGCCGCCAAAAACTTAACTGTCTCCTCAGTCACACCAACGACCACAATCGTTACAAGTAACAATCCCAATAAGTTGTTTGGCCTGGACAGTTCACTAGCATAAGGTCTTTCAATTATCCCTGCGGGAATTACTGACAAAACCCCAACGATAAATGACTTCAAAATCAAACCCCAGGGTTCAGGATCTAAATAGTCTTGACGATAAAAATACCAGACCCAAAATACCCCTGGCAAAATTGAAACAGCAAATAAACCAACCAGTGTCATCCTTCCACCTCCTGTTTGTATACTCTCAATATGCCCTACTTGGATTCTGGTCATTCAACAGTAATCAAATACCAATCTACCAGCATCGACAATAATCAAAAAAACCCAGGCAACTCACTCTATCGTGAATCACCCAGGCATTTGCTTATAATTTGTCGAAATATGTACTTCTAAAAGACATTATAACAAATTTATCTTCCCAGGTCAATAGTCCTAATCAAATTTCTTATATACTAGGCATATTACCTTTTATTTCCAAACAAGCGATCGAGTAGTAAAAGACTTTTAATCTCTTTCCAGGTTATCCCTCCCAGGAAGAGCAATAGAAGAAAATAACTGACTACACCAGCCAGGACTGTCACTCCCACTTGCTGCACCAGAGGTAACTGACATATCCCTACCCAATATCTGGCTATGTACACTATCAACCCCATTCCTGCTGTCGCAAAAATGGTTGGCAGAGATATACGCCAAACCTGACGGAAGCCAGTTAACTGGCCCAGGTCACGTAAATTTCCCAACAAACTTACTAAATATCCACCAATGGTTCCCATAGCAGCTCCTCTGATCCCCAAAATCGGTGTTAACAGATAATTGATAATACCGTTGAAAATACCTCCAATTAAAAGATGCCTGGCAGGTAGATAGGTTTTCCCCAATCCCTGAATAATTCCCGTCGTCACCCCCTGCAGTGAGATTAAAATTACTGACCAACTCAAAACCTGTAATGGTAAAATAGCCATTTTTGTTGCAAAAACCAAAATTGATAACGGTTCAGCCAATAAAAACAACCCTACTGATGCCGGAAAACTCACAATTCCTCCCCATCTCACTGCTTGACCAATCCGATACCTTGTTAACTCCGGTGCTGAAACACTGGTTTTGGCGATAGCAGGAATCAGATTAACCGAGATAGCAGTTGAGAGAATTGTCGGAAAGGTCACCAGTGAGTTAGCCATTCCAAAACCACCAAAAAAATTATTAGCCTGCTCTCTGGTAAAACCCATCGAAACCAATCGTAAAGGAATGATTGTAGCATCTAAAAACTGCATTAGAGAGATAGCCAGAGCTCCAATTGTGACAGGAATAGCCAATTTCAACACTCGTTTGACTATCCCGGGTTGAATCCACCCACCTCCCGGTTTAGCTAAAAAACCAGTTTTTCTCCAGCGAAGATAATACCCCACCAGAACCATCCAACCAGCAAATCCCCCTGCCCCTGCAGCAAGTGTCACTCCCATTGCTCCATAACCAGGGCCAGCTTCGATCAACACCATCACCAATGCCAGACCGCCACCAACTCTGATAATCTGCTCCACAATCTGCGAGACAGCAGTCGGCATCATCTGCTGCAGCCCTTGATAATATCCCCGGAAAACCGCCAACATAGCAGCAAAAAAAATTGCCGGGGCGATTCCCATAAGTGGGAGAATAGTCTGAGCATCCCCCAAAAGCAATAATCCCAGAGGTCTGGCTGCCAGAACAAAAAGTCCTGCCAGAAGAAAACCGAAAAAGGCGTTAAATGCCAACATGGTAGTAAAAATCCCCGTATTGGCTGCACCATTCTTACCCCTTTCTTCCGCCGATATCTGGGAGATAGCTACCGGAATTCCTGAGACAAATAACATTAAAATCGGACCATACACCGAATAAGAAATATTATAAATAGCAAATCCTTCTTCTTTAAGAACTCTTGCCAAAACAATCTTAAAAATAAACCCGATCAATTTGATTACCAGCCCTGATGCTGCCATGATCAAGGTTCCCTTCATCAAAGATCCCTTACTCATATAATAATCCTCCCTCTAAAATGCACACTCCCTATTCTATCCTTAACGATAAAATATAAACTCCAGTAACACCCCCTTTTTCGAATGAATACCATAATACACGTAATCCTGAGAGAGGAGGTGAGGGTTTGAGAAAACTAATTGTTACAGTCTGCTTCTTGCTGATGATTACTTCTATAACTTATGCCAGTGTATGCGTTGAGTATGATGATATCTATTACTACAAAGATCGTGTTGCGCACTGGATCCAAAAAGATCTCAACAACACCGGTGTCTCCGATAATAATGTATATCGTTATATTATCCGAAGCATTAATAACTCTTTGAATAGCTACTCATCTTTCCCCATGTATATTTATCTAGATGATGATGGTGATATAGTTTATGCCACTTTTAGTCCATCTGATGACATATTTTCCGCAGCTAGTATCAAATTTATCACAGTCCAAAGTAAAGCAACCTTCCTACGAACAATTTACAAATCAATGAATAGCCTGGATTTATCTAGTATTGAAAGGCCAGACTATCTGCAGATATTAATGCAGAATAATGATAAAGAAAATATCTATATATTAGAAGTTAATCTTAGCTCCTATCCTACCCACAAATTGGAAGACGAATGCTCCAGGTGTCTACAAAACCTGTATTATTATGAAAGCTTTTTTGACACTGCTATAGATAACTCCCATCTACAATTAGTTATTACTACATATGTAGAGGAAAATGATGAATTAATAATAAATATCCTCTATACCGATTATTTAGGATCCGTATTTGCCGAAGCCATTCTAATTAGAGATAACGTATTTTAGACATCATACTGCATAATTATTCCAATATAAATTTTGAGCATAATCAAAAACAAACACCCTAGATGGGGTGTTTGATTATCTTCAGGCAGAGCTAAATATACAAATTCAACCTTAATAATTCTCTTTCACAGTCTCATATATATGAATCAACTCTTCATAAAATCTCTCTGCAGAGAATTCATCTGAGATCTCCAGAGATTTTCGCCCCAAATCTTTTCGCAATTCAGTATTATTCATCAGCTCTCTGACTCTGTTAAGATAGTCTTTTTTCGAAACAAAGAGATATCCATTAACTCCATCCTTAACCATTGGGTGAAAAGATTCATCATTAACCGCCACTATTGGCAGACCGGTAGCCATAGCCTCCACCACTACCAATCCCTGAGTTTCAGAAGTAGATGCTATCACAAAACAATCAGCCATATTATAAAAATAAGGTAATTCAACATAATCTTTCTTACCCGCAAAGATCACAGATTCCCGTAAATTTCTTTCTACAACTATTCCTTTTAGGCAATCTAGATGGTCACCTGAACCCACAATAAACAATTTATATGTTGGATCAGCTTTAACCAATTCCTGATGGTATTCAATCAGTGCTTCAATATTTTTCTCTTGAGCAATTCTTCCAATAAAGATCAGAACTTTATCGTCAGCACTTAGTCCATATTCCCGTCTCATCCGCAGCCTATCCTCAACAGAAAAATGACAGCGAAAGTTAGCCAGGTCAATTCCTGTCGGTAAGACAAACATGGGTTTTGATACCCCATAAGCTGTTAATTTATCATAAACTTTAGGAGTAGGAACAATAACACCATCTACCATATTACAGAAGATTTTGGAATACTTTTGAGCAAACTGTTCAGGAATGAACTTATGCATTTTTAAATAATGAATATAATCTTCCAACATAGTATGATATGTGTGGACTTCCGGAATCTTTAATCGCATAGCTGTAATATGTCCAAAAATTCCCAGAGAAAAAGGTGCATGAGAATGGATGATCTCGATACCCAGGTTTTTGGCTTTCCTACTGGCAAAGGGAGAATAGATCATCCCGATCCGATGCTCATCATTTCCCCAAAATTTAAAAGACGAAACCCTGATTACATAATCGGGATCCTGTTCCGGATTCACCTCAGGATGCGAAATTGTAAAAATATATGGTTCATGTCCGTGTTTTCTGAGCACTTTCTCCATTAAAGCTATCGATGTAACCACTCCATTAATCTGTGGTTTATATGTATCTGTGAAAATTCCCACTTTCATCTTGGTCGCCCCCTTAACAGGTTTAGTTTATCTAAGTGGTATTAAATTTATAGCATAACCGACAGTCCTTAATTAAGTTTCTCCAAAATTTACGAAAGTCCTCTTAAATTTTTGCTATGGTCTGTTAACAAAAGATTACCTAAAGGTCGCCAAAATATGAAAACCAGTTGACATATCCCAACTGGTTTTTCAAACAATTCTATTCACTTAGTCGATTGACCAGATCAAAAATATCTATACCGACAATTCAAATCCAGTCTGAATAGCTTTTTTATTCATCTCCAAAATCTGCTGTCGTCCTGCAGGAATAATCTCAGCCAAAGCACTATGCACGTCTTCTATTTTCACTATATCTGTCTCTTTGAGTAAAGTACCCAGAATTACCATATTAGCAATCTTCACACTTCCCAGGTCATGTGCCAGATCATTGGCAGAAACCTGAAGAACTTTACACTGCGAAAATACAGGAACATCTTTGACAATGGAAGAATTAACAATAATCACACCATCTGATCTGACCGCCTGGCCAAATTTATCTAAAGATGGCTGGTTCATCGCCACCAATATGTCAGGACGATTCACAATAGGAGAAGCAATCTCTTCATCAGAGATTACCACTGAACAATTTGCAGTTCCTCCACGCATCTCAGGACCATATGATGGAATCCAGGATACCTGTTTATCTAGCAGCATACCAGTATAGGCCAATACCTTTCCCATAAATAAAAGTCCTTGACCTCCAAAACCGGCAAACAACATTCTAGTTTCCATAGCCATTCCTCCTCTCTTATTTCCAGGTTTTCAACTCACCCAGGGTATAATATGGTATCATATTTTCCTGCAGCCAGTTGATAGCGTCCCTCGGAGACAAACCCCAGTTGGTTGGACAGGTGGACAACAGGCTCACAAAACTAAACCCTTTACCAGCAAGCTGAGTATCAAAGGCTTTTTCAATATATTTTTTGGCCTGAATTATACTCTTTGGGGAATCCACAGAACCAGAAGCTATATACGCAGCCCCTTCAATCTGAGACAAAATCTTTGGCATATCCAGAGGGAAACCGGCTTTTTCGATAGAACGTCCATGAGGTGAGGTACTGGTCTTCTGTTCCGGTAATGTAGTCGGAGCCATCTGACCACCAGTCATTCCATAGATCGCATTATTAACAAAGATAACAGTAATTAATTCACCTCTGGCAGCAGAATGAATAGCCTCGGCAGTACCGATAGAAGCAAGATCCCCATCACCCTGATAAGTGAAAACCACCTTATCAGATAAAGAACGCTTGACACCTGTAGCTACTGCAGAAGCCCGTCCATGAGCAGCACCTACCATATCACAGTTAAAATACCGCTCAGCAAATCCGGCACAACCAACAGGCGTAACCCCGATAGTCTGACCCAGGAGGTTCTTCTCTTCTAAAATCTCACCAATAATTCGATGAATGATTCCATGGGTACATCCTGGACAATAGTGGGTCTTAACATCAGTTAACCCCTTTGTCTTATCAAATACCTTGTTCATCCTCTGATCCCTCCCTTATCTCTATTTTAAGTCAAATTTTTCTTTAACCTGTTCTAACAACTCTTCTGGAGTTGGTACCATACCTCCCTGGCGACCATAAAACTCTACAGGAGTTGTGTCCCCAACAGCCAGCTTTACATCTTCAATCATCTGTCCTAAACTCAACTCCACAGTCAAATAACCTTTGACATCTTTAGCAAAAGCCTCGACCGGGAAAGGCCACAGACTGATTGGACGGATTACCCCTAATTTGATACCTTCTTTTCGGGCCATCTGGACTGTACTTTTAGCAATCCGACCACAAGTACCAAAACCGACAATCAAATATTCTGCATCATCGGTCAGATACTCTTCCCAGCGTTGTTCCGCTTTTTGAATTTGAGCATACTTTTCGCCCAGATGCTTGACAAACTTCTCAAACTTTTCTGAATCTAAATAATAACTGGTAACAATCCGTCTTTGACCATCCGCATGTTCAGCTGAACCCTTGACAGCCCAATCTTTAACTGGCAGTTCTCGTTGTGTACCAGATTTGAACTGGACTACTTCCATCATCTGACCCAGGATGCCGTCAGTCAAAACCATCACCGGATTGCAATATAAATCGGCTAAATCAAAAGCTTCCATTACTAAATCAGCAGCTTCCTGTACAGTAGATGGTGCTAACACAATGGTCCGATAATCTCCATGTCCACCACCCTTAACCGCCTGAAAATAATCTCCCTGAGCAGGACCTAAACCACCCAGACCTGGGCCACCACGTTGAACATTTATCAGAACACATGGTAACTCGTTAGCAGCAATATAGGAGATACCTTCTTGCTTTAAACTCATCCCCGGACTGGAAGTCCCAGTCATAGTCCGAACTCCACAGGCAGCAGATCCCTGAACCATATTAATTGCAGCAACCTCACTCTCTGCCTGGACAAATTCACCCCCGGCTTCGGATAAACGCCAGGACAGATATTCGATGACCTCGCTAGCAGGAGTTATGGGATATCCAAAATATGTCTTACACCCAGCCTGGACTGCTGCTTCAGCAATAGCTTCATTGCCTTTCATCAGTTGCTTTTTACCCATACTAATTCCCCCTTTACTTATACACTTCAATCGCAACATCTGGACAGATTAATGCACACATAGAACAACCAAGACATTTACTCTCGTCCAGCAAAACTGCAGGATAATATCCGTGACTATTGGCATTCTCCTCAATACCAATAATCTTCTTCGGACACTCATCAAGACATAATCTGCATCCTTTACAGACCTCACGTTTAACAACAATCTTAGCCATCTATTGTCACCTCCCCGAAATTATTCGACAGGTTTCATAATTACATGACATTTATCCAGCGACAACCTTTATATATTTCCACATATAATAACAAACTCCTCCCTGTTACTCTAATTCACGTCCAATTCCTATATATGTAAGTTTAACAAGTAGTAGAATTTTTTCTGAGAATTTGTGCAAACGTTTTCGCTTTCTGGCAGGGATACTCCTTTTCATGTAGAAATACACATTAGAAGATGGAAAAAAGTATATTTTGATAGGAGGAAATTGCATGAAGAGTACTAAAACCTTACCACGTGTAGCCTATTTTTGTATGGAATATGGTTTGCATCAAGAATTTCATTTATATGCAGGTGGCTTAGGAATTCTCGCCGGTGACCATCTAAAGGCTGCCCATGACGCAGAGGTGCCTTTAATCGGTATCGGTTTACTCTGGAAACAAGGTTATACCCGCCAGCTAATTGGAGAAGATGGCAGACCATATGATTCTTATCCAATGTATGACTATGAATTCTTAAAAGATACTGGAGTTACCGTTAAAGTCAAGATTCGTGGTGCTGAAATTGCAGCAAAAGTCTGGAAAGTTGACAAATATGGCAACGCTCCACTGTACCTATTAGATACCTTCCTACCAGACAATCCTGGTAAATGGATTACTGGTCAGCTTTACGGTTGGTTTGGTGAAGAACGAGTTGCTCAGGAGATGATTCTAGGTATTGGTGGCATCCGTGCCCTTAGAGCCTTAGGCCATCAAATAGACGTCTATCATTTTAATGAAGGTCATGCCGTTTTAGCTGCCCTTGAACTTATCCGTGAAAAGATGGAAACTGGTTATTCCTTTACCAAAGCCTATGATTTGACTAAGGCAGAGGTTGTTTTTACCACCCATACACCAATCAAAGCCGGTAATGAAGAACACTCACTGGAGACTTTGTTGTATATGGGTGCTAACAATGGATTGACCCTGGATCAGATGGTTAAAATCGGGGGAGTTCCTTTTAATATGACTGTAGCCAGTCTTCATCTCTCCAGAGGTGCCAATGCTGTCGCCCAGTTACATGGACTGACTGCCCGCAAGATGTGGAATCATGTGGAAGGGGCTCCTCCGATCATTGCTATCACCAATGGTGTACATCAGGGTACCTGGGCTGACCCGCGGATTAAGACCAATATGGATGACAATACTGCCCTGTGGAATGCTCACCTGGAGATCAAAAAAGAATGTATCGAATTTGTTAAAGAGCGAACAGGAGTTGAACTTGATCCTAATGCACTGCTGATCGGTTTTGCCCGTCGGGCGGCTCCATATAAGCGAAGCGACTTCATCTTTACAGATACTGAGATTATTGAACCTTTATTAAAAGAAGGCAAAGTCCAGATCATCTTCTCAGGTAAAGCTCATCCGATGGATGACACAGGAAAGGCTATCGTCGCAAATTTGGTTAAGATGATGAAAAAATACCCCAATAGTGTAGTATTCCTGGAAAACTATGACATCTCCATCGGCCGCATGTTAACTAGAGGTACCGATGTCTGGTTAAATAATCCTCGCCGTCCGTTGGAAGCATCCGGAACCTCCGGTATGAAAGCTGCCATGAATGGTATCTTAAACCTTTCAACTTTAGACGGCTGGTGGCCAGAAGCTTGTGAACACAGTGTAAATGGCTGGCAATTTGGCGACGGATTCGAGGGAGAAGAACAAGATGAACACGATCTAAAAGAATTATACAAAGTTCTCCTTGAAGAAGTAATCCCTACTTATTACGATAACCGTACCAAATGGATTAAGATGATGAGAGCCAGTATTAACTCAACTTTTGAACAGTTCTCTGCAATGCGGATGATTAAAGAATATTATGCACTATTGTATTCTGGGGAATAAAAGCATACTTATCATGATAAGGGACTTAGATGCAAGTCCCTTATTTTTTGCATAAATTCTCAAATAGGTTAGAGGAAAATCATTACTTATCGAATATCTTTGCTCTATAGGCAAGATATTTTCAATATATTTCCCTTTAATTACTTTTTCTACTATAATTCGGATCATTCAAAGGACTTTTAGTTAGATTACCGAATAATTATAGTAATACTATTTTATTCAATTACGCTCAGGAGGTCTCAATATGAATTCAGCAGTATGCCTTGTTGTTTTGCAACCACCAGCATCTATAGCAGACAAACGTTCATTTGAACATATGGGTGTGGCTTATTTAGCAGCTGCTTTACGTCAGGAGAATATTCCAACGACGATCATTGACCAGAATTTAACAGGTCAATCATTGAGCCAGATCACCACTGAGATTATTCGTCTTAACCCTGCAGTAATCGGCATCTCCTGTTATCAGACCGCATTTCAACCTTTACAGCAGCTGGTATCTGAGTTAAAAGCACAACTTCCGGACACCCATCTTACACTGGGTGGAGTCTTTGCAACCAACAGTACCCGGATGATTCTGCAGGATATTTCTGAACTCGATTCATTGATTCTAGGTGAAGGTGAATCTGCTCTTGTGCGACTAACTAAAGCTATTTTGAATCATCAAAATTGGCAGGAGATTGAAAATATAACATTCACTAATGACCCACATTTTGCATCCAAAAAGCCCTGCTATGAACCAGACCTGGATCAACTGGCTCCTCCTACCCGTGACACACTCCCCCTGACATTGAAGAAAGGATTATACCCCTTGATTTCAACCAGTCGGGGATGTTACGGCAGATGTACCTACTGCTCGATTGCTGCTCAGGGACGTCCAAGACGTACCAGAGACCCAGAATTGGTTATCGAAGAGATGGTCAGGTTACAGAGAGCTTATGCTACCGACTATTTTTACATCATCGATGATACATTTATCGGAATTAGCCAGAAAGATTACCGGCGAATTGAAGACTTTGCTCGCCAGTTGATCAAAGCCAATACTAAAATCAGCTTCTCCTTTGAATGCCGGGCCAATGAAGTCCAACCTGAACTAATGCAACTTTTGAAAGAAGCTGGATTGAAACAGGTATTTTTAGGATTAGAATCAGGTTATCAACCCACTCTTGATCTCTTTCGTAAAGGTTTAAGAGTAGAAGACAATCTTCGGGCTGTTCAGATTCTACAGCAGCTGCAGATCAAGTATCTAATTGGCTTTATTATGTTTCATCCCTATACAGATCTGGCAGAAGTCCAGGCCAATCTGCAGTTTCTTTTAAAAACTGATAGGTTTAACCTGCTTAATAGTTTAAAAAATAAACTTGTTGTCTTTCACAATACTCCAATTGCCCAACAATTAACAGCAGACGGTCTAGCCCCTACAGTCTGGTATGATACCCATTGCTCCTTCGTTAATCCGGATATTGAACCATTGTATCAGTTCACCAGACACTTTGATGCAGTAATCAAACCTAAACTAGATCAGCTTCCCATGATTCTCAAAAAGCTAAATTCCCAGGAAACTCGATCTGACTTAAACCGTCTGCTGCGCACAGTAGGCTCTACATACATTCAAACTATCACTAACTATATCCAACAACCAGATTCAAAGATACTAGAAGAGTCTCTGGACCACTTAAACCAACTGTGTACTACACAATTGAACCATTATATTACAATCTATGAAAAATAAAACATTGGAAATGAAGGGAAATTTAACATAAAGGAGGTGTTATAGATGATCGATAAAATGTGGGAGCTTGACAACCTGGATTTTGGTGATTTAATTGTTGGTCCAATGCCACCTTATGGTTCTGTAACAATCATTGAACCTATTCAACCTATTGTAAAAGCATAAGCATTATTTAAATAGTACATATACCCTATTATATCCCTTCATTTCCAAACAATTTTCTATATATAAACCCTAATACCCCAGAGGAGGTACCCATATGAATTTTCAGTTACATACAGCAGTTTGGGAGCTTACCAATGCCTGTAACGCCAATTGTATCCATTGTGGCTCCAAATCCGGTAAGCAGCGTAGCAATGAACTAACCGAAGAAGAGGCCTTAAAATTGTGTGATGAATTACACGAACTGGGCTGCGTTAATTTGAGTTTGATTGGGGGAGAGATTTTTTTAAGCCCCTATTGGGAAAAGGTCTGTCAACGTTTAATTCAACACAAAATCAAAGTCGCACCATTGACCAACGGGTTACTGGTTAATCAGACCAATCTGGATAAGTTACGTAATGCAGGAATCAATAACATCTCTTTTAGCATTGATGGTCTGGCTCCTATTCATGACTATATTCGAGGTGTACCAGGTATTTTTGATAAGATGATCGCCAACATCAAATTAGCTCAACAAAATGATTTTATCGTCGGAGTAAATACAGCTGTCTCAGCTTTAAACTTAGATCAGCTGCCAGCTCTATATAACCTTCTGCACCAACTAGAGATTAAACTCTGGCAGTTTCAGATCGTCGAAGACATGGGGAATGCAGTCAATAATCCTGAATTAAAAATGACTGTAGCCGATCTCTATCAGATTGTAAAACAGATCGCTAAATTTCGTCAGAACACTGATATGACTATCGTTCTCACTCATAACATAGGATGGTTCTGCTCTTTTGAACCGTTAATCAGAGACCATCCCTTTACTGGCTGTCTGGCAGGAAGGAATGTCATCGGAATCCATTCCAATGGTAATATTCGCGGCTGTCTATCGCTAATGAGTGGAGATTCTACCGATAATGTAGAGGGGAATATTCGCCAACGCTCTTTAACTGAGATCTGGAATGATCCTGAAAGTTTTAAACCCTTCCGTAATCGAACCATTGAAGGTTTGACTGGTTTTTGTGCCAATTGCAAGTATAATCGACTCTGTCGTGGTGGTTGTTCCTCTGTCGCTTATTCCCTAACAGGTTCTTTCAGTGATAACCCGTTCTGTCTTTATCGTTATGAAGTTGAAAGTGGGGTTAAGATAGAAGATCCACTCAATAACATTTCGGCACGATAAACTATATTATCTATAACCGTTTCAGCAAACTAATTAAGAACATAAGTATCAATGAAAAACGACCTTAAATTAACCTGATTCCTACTCAAAAGAAGCTCAGATATCAAATCTTCTGAACTTACATTTAAGGTCGTTTTTTATTTTTAAAACTTCCCCAAATAATTTATTATAATTGATAAGTTGTGTTTTATAATATTCCTCTATTCGCTAATGTTTTCACATTCCTCCTTCTTGTGAATCAGCTTTCGCATCTTGCCTAAAAGACTCTGTTGAGTTAAAACAGATTTTGTTTTCCCCACTGCTTTAAGAATTATCCGCACCCGATTATGCCAATCATTACCTTCCACAGCCCGTAGTCTTTTTGGCCTCTCCAGATTCTGATTCGAATCGTCTATCTGTTTTAAATAAAATAAGAATTCTTCATAATCCCCGGCAATATACACTACATCTTCAAATTGCCTAATCTCTGGCAAATCAACACTAACCACAGGTTTACCAGCAGCCAAATATTCATACAATTTTACAGGATTTGTTGAAAAAGATAATTGATTTTTCTTAAAAGGAATAATCGCAATCTTAAAAAGCTGTAAATAGTCGGGCAGCTCAGCATACGACTTTTCTCCCAAAAAATACACATTTGCCTTACGCCTCAAATGTTCCACATCCACCGTCGACATTCCGATAAACACAAAGGAATGGTCTGGCATCTCTTCTGTCAAATAATCAATCAGCTCCAAATCCATCCATTCAGCTATTGCACCATAATAGCCAATAATCGGCTGTGTTATACCAACTAAATCTAGAGGAATTTTCCAATTTTTCCAATAAGCAAAATGATTCACATCCACACCATTGGGTACACAAATGACATTATCTGTGTATTTCAACAGTTTCTCCTGTAAAGGTTGAGAACTGGCCAAAACAATATCAGCAATCTCACACAGTTGTTGTTCCAATATTTCCAGATCCGGACAAAACTCCTGGATATCCGAAAAATCAGTATAAGAGTCCATACAATTATACACAATCATCTCCCGGTCGAAGTGTTCCATCACTTCTGTCCAGTATGGAACATCTACCCAGAGAATTGGTTTATATATCTTTAACCGAGCCAGTACCTCATAGATCGAGTTCAGTATTTTTCGCTGTTGAGTCACAGATAAATTATTATATACGACCCCATCTCCCTCAACTGTCAAAACATACAGGTTGTCATGTAATTTTTCTAAAGAACTTTGTGACTGACAAACATTATTTATATATAGAATTCGATAATCCTGGCCGGCCAACCGACTGCAGATCTGTTGAGGCCGCTGATAGCGAAAGTTCCAGGGGATAATTCCAAAGACTACAATATCCCGAGTACCTTCACGCCTCACTGCACCTTCCAACACATCTCTCCATTTATCTACAAACCGCTGCTGACTGGTCTCAAAATACCGATTTCTCACAAATCGTTCCCCAGGTTTTTCTTTATCAATACTCCCTTCATGATAATGAATTATCTTAACATCAGGAGTGTAAACTACCCGATATCCTTTCTCCAACATTCTTAAAGATAGATCAGTCTCTTCAAAATAGAAGAAATAATTCTCGTCAAATACTCCAACTTTTCTTAATGCCTGACGCCGGATTAGATAACAGGCTCCTCCCACTGTATAGCAATCTTCTAGCTGATCAAAAAGATCGGGTCGATCCTTCTCTCCCAGTCCACGAGATGAACAAAACTGATTCAAACTGGTAACACCAGCACCAATAATCTGATTTTTTTCATTAACCATCTTAGGACCAACAACACCAATCATTTCATCACTTTTTGCCGTTTGAACCAGAGCCGCCAACCACCCTGAACTAACCTTAATATCACTATTTAAAATTACTACAAACTCTCCCTCCCCAGCCATAATCCCCTGATTACAGGCTCTGGCAAAACCTAGATTCTCTTTGTTGATAATCAAAGTAATCTCCCGAAACTGTGCCAGGTATTTTACGCTTCCATCATTACTACCATTGTCAACAACGATTAGGTTATATGGATAGCTAGTATTTCTTTGAATGGAAGCAATGCATTCTTTCAGATATCCCAATGTATTATAATTTATTATCACCAAATCAACTTTTGAAGCTCCTTCCCATTTGACACTAGTCGTATTGGTAATTAGTTGACGAGCATCCTCGCTGTCTGTCTTGTTTTCCCACACAAAATTATCTAAACTATATTCTATCTGCTCGAACAAAATTCGCCTAATCAATACCAATAATTTATCATGATGCAGATAGGAGTAAGTCATATTACTAATTTTAGGCAAATATTTTTTGCATTTTTCAACCAATTTGGTTTCTAAAATTTGCGGCACATCCATTTCAGTTAAAAATCTAATAAATTTCATATCCTGATGATTAATATGATCAATCAACACAAGAGTGCTGCGAATTTTATCTTCTTCCCATAAAGTTCTCAAATTTTCCGTTATTTTAATATGTTGAACATGTTCACTCTGATCCGTCGGACTAATATTTGACCAGATGACAATTTCCATGTTTGGATATTTTTCTTTAAATTTATTCAATGATTTTATAGTCTGGTCAATCCTCCGCTGATGACTGTTTCGGGCCAATATCAATATCTTTAGATCTTTTGTCATCAAAACACCACCTTTATCCCAGAATTGTTTTATCATGTGGCAGAGAAAATTTACAGCAAAAGAACAAAACATCATGGTATAACTCTCCGGTCGATTCACTAACCCTTATCTCTCCCGGGCAGACTAGGTCTAATAAATAGAGCTTGCAGATGCAAGCTCCTCACATTTTATCAACATATCCTTACAAATTATAGAAATAAACTTCAGCACAAGAATACATGTTTGTTTAGTTCCGTTTCTCATTCAAACATTGCAAAAGAAACTCTTCAAATTCTCTGGCTCTCTTCTCAATATCATATTCTTTGACAACTTTGTTATGGGCATTTTTGCCCAAATTATTTTTCAAAGTCGGATTATCCATTAAGAGCATAATCTTATCCGCAAATTCCTCACCACTGTCTGCCAATAAACCGGTTACCCCCTCTTCTATTACCTCCTTATATATACCATATCTTGAACACACCAGAGGGATCGCATAAAGTCCAGCTTCCATAAACTTAGCCTCAGCTTTTCCCAGACTCAAATTGTCATAAGGGACACGACAGATTACAGCATCTATAGCCAGATTAGAAATAGTCATATAATATCTTGCTTCATCATAAAAAGGAATAAATGCCAGATTGTCAATGCTAATAAATGGCAAACTAGATATAGTATTTGCAAAATCTGCAGGTTTGCCAAAACAAATCAAATGGACACCTCTTTTACGGTTTGATAAGATCGTCATGACCTCGATAATTGAGTTAAAAAAAATTGATGTTTTGTGAGCACAACCCCCAAGCCAGGCTAATCGAAAATTCCCTGTATTAACCTGATTTTCCGATTTATATGGAAGAAGTTTTTTTACTGGTATTCCATCACGTTTAACATAAAAAGATTTATTAATTCCACTACTCTCGTATAATTGTCGTAAAAGAGGAGTCGAAGTAACTACATAATCAACCTTATTCATTAGATAAACAATATTTGGACCATATTCCTGTTCAAGTAAAAAGTCATCAATTAAATAACAGGTTACTTTATTCAAAGAATTAGCCAAATCAATAGCAGAATTCGTCTGACTAATTAACCGATAGTAGACTATAACATCATATTCAGGAATGAGCGGAGATAAATCCTGATGACCACAATCTATATGATCAACCTGAAATACCCCTCGTTCCTCCATTGCTTCAGTAATCCAACCTATATTCATCCTAAATAACACTATATCACAACCACCAGTGACAAAAAGTAATCGTTTTTTCACAATCATTTCACTCCTTAAAACAGAGGTGCTCCATCAGGAATACTATTTAGATATTCTTGAGATACATAGGCTATATTAGCCCAACTGAATCCAAGACCTAAAAATCGCTCCTCATTGGGGAACAAATGTTTATAACCAGCTAATACCAGGTATACTCCTGGTCCATCTGATTTAATTAATTGTCCCTGATGCAAAATACTGGGATCTCTTAATTGTGCCGGAGTAAAAGGCTGTGATACCAGACTTCTCAAATATACCCGACGATTTTGATTCATTCTTTGCAGAACAAATGCTTCATCATAACCCACTGAATTCATCATAGAGTCAGGAAGAAACCAGGTATTTATGCTAGTAACATGATTAATTCTTAATATTTCGTATCCCACAGACCTTAATCGTCTCCACAAATCCCAATCACACACTCTTCTCATTCTTGGATCTTCATCATATCCTCCAACATCTATAATAGCAGCTTTACGAATCAATACTGCCTGGTTACCGATACAATTACCCTCAAATATTCTTTGAGGTGAGTAATCTGCCCCGAGAATTGTTACCGATTGGTCCTGGGCATTTATTGAGTGGGTTAGTGCAAAAACCATTGCATAATTATTTCCTAAATTATTCAAATGATTTACAGTAGACTCTAAATGATATGGTAACCATTGATCATCATCAAACATAAATGCCAGATATTCACCTCTGGATAATCTAATACCCTCATTAACTCTTACTGCAGGTATTCCACAGTTATCCTCATGTCTCACATATCTAATCCGTGGATCTGCATAACTTCTTACTATCTGCTGGGTACTGTCACGAGAGCCATCATCAATAATGATAAATTCAAAATTATTAAAAACCTGAGTTAATACACTATCCATCGCTCTCCTAAGGTAACCATTATCTCCCCGACGAAATGTCGGCATAATTACACTAACTTTAGGGCTCATCTAAAATCCTCCTTTTTTTATTGTTATTCTTCAGTATATTCTACAAGGAAAATTTTTGTTAACCAATAGAATGGTAATTTTCAAAGACACATAGTACTCAAGAACAATTATTTGATTAACATAGGAAGCATAAATCTGAATTTTAAAGCGGATGGCCCTCGCGAAATTGATTAATAATCTCTTCCCCTACAACCAGAACATTCTCCCAACAAAATCCTAAATTGTATAACATCTCTTCACTTGAAATCGCATATTTGTAACCATTTAAAACCCAATATACCCCCGGAGAAGTGACCCCTTTATACAATTTTCCAGCCCTTAGTAACTCTGGAGTAACAACCAACTGCCTCGCCTTTGTAGTCTCATATCTAACAATATTAAACATTGTCTCTAGAGAATTTTCTAAGCGATACCGATTTATCGTCTTATAATAGGCATTATAAGCAACATTTTCTCGTTCACCTGCATTGCGCAGGTAATAATCAATCTTATTAACAAGATCAGGCAAATTAGCGTAGGTTATTACTTCAGATGACAAATTAAAGAAATCCTGAAGTCCTTTACGTTCAGTTGATAATTGGAACTTTTTACAGGCAGCAATGTCAAAAGTTCTGACATTAGGAGTAGTTGCTTCAATTCCACGACAGTTTAACGTTCCTCCGTCCAAAGTCTCATCACTTTTCCGATACACATTTAACACAATTCGACTACCATTATAAAATTTTCGTATCTCATCAGGAGAAACTACTTTATCAACGATATCAGCCCGACCATTAAAATAATTCGTCCAACCAGGTCCGACCAATTTAAAATGCACATTAGTTAAAAGTCTGATCAGATAATCAATCATCTCAATTCGACTACCGAAAGGTGAACCGATCAAACAAATATCAGATTCATAACCTGGTTCTGGCGATTCAGGATAATAAAATTGAGTTTGCGTACCAAACATAACAAAACATACATCTCCCTGATTCAAAGATTGATAAAGCGGAATACATTGATTTTCTGTAGTAAATATATAGTCATAACCGTTAACTCTAGGGAGAGAATTATCAACATCATAAGGGTCATCAACACACCAGATACCTGTACTTACACCCATCTGTTTAATTCGACTAAGATGATAATTGTTCATATATTCACCATGGATTGTAAAAACAAAATTCGGACGAAAACTTTTTATCGCACTTAATAATTTGGGAAACCAATTATCGTTAGGATTTAATTCAAAAATATAACTCTGCTTTTGCAAATTCTGTATTGCCCTGGTGATAAAAGTATTCAAATTACCATGAGGATAAAAATAATGTCCGGAGGTAATATACATAATCTTCATTAAAATTATCTCCTTTTTCCAAAGTCTAAAAATTTAAAAACATTCTCAACAGATCTACTCGACCTGACACAACTTAATCCTCTAAATCTAGAGACTATTCAATCTCCAGAGGCAACCCCTTTAATATGCTTTTTAAAGCCCAATCATCGACTTCTTGCATATCTTCCCAACGTAATTTCAAGCGATCAAAAACATCTTCCGACGGGATTAGATGCTTCCGATTCTGATAGACAAAATATACAGCTGGACCTTTGGCTTTTATGATCTTCCCCTGTTGTAACACATCCGGTGTAACTATCTTACTAACCTCTTCTATTATAATCTCTTTGGCCCATCCTATCATCTTAAGCAACCGCTGCCGAAAACAGTGTTTTTCAATCACTTTATAATAAATTTTTTTTGCTATCTGATTACATTTATCAGGATTTTGTAAATAATAATTTATCTTCTCTAATAAATCCCGTTCATTTTCAAAAGTGATTAACTCAGTCTCCAAATCAAAAATTTTACCCAATCCTAATCGAATATCACTTAATTGAAAAGCTTTGCAAATACCTATATCAAATGTTCGATTATTGGGTGAATTAGCAGGAATTTTTTCTGTATTTACCTGATAATTAGGGATTACATGTTCATCATCATTCCGATAGATATTTAAATTAATCTTTGCCCCGTTATAAAATCTTCTAATCTCATGATAATTAACATATCTATTGATTAATTCCTTCCTCCCAGGGAAATATTCATACCAATATGGACCAACGATTTTTAAAGTATCCTTCGGTAGATTATCCAGCAGATATTTAACAATTTCCACCCTTCTCGGATATGGGGAACCTACAATGCACACCTGGGATTGATAGATTCCCTCCACAATCTCAGGATAATAGAATTCCGGAAGTGTTCCCAAAGAAAGATAATAAGCCCGATACCCATAACCTTGATAAACGCTTACGCAGGACTCCTCATTAGTGAATACCAGATCATAGTCATGAAGTTTTCCTACACTCTCATCAATATCATACGGATCATCAATGAACCAAATTCCCATTATTGTTCCCAGACTTTTCAACCTTTGCACTAGTTCTTGTGTAAGAACCCCCCCATGAATAGTAAATACATAATCTGGCTCATAATTTTGAACTAATGCAACTAGCTCATTATCCCAACTTTTACTACTATCAATGTGATACACCTGTGTTTCATCCATTAAGCTATTCAAGGCTGTTTCAATAGAATGATCAATCAATCGATGAGGATACAGTTGTTTAACTCCCGAGGTAATATAGAGAATTCTCATTGATCTCACTCCTACCCATCCACTCTACTCCTCTATTACATTTCTACGTTTACGAATTTCAAAAAACTTTTTATCCTCATCTAGTAAGAACTCGACTCCAAAATCATTGAGCTTTTGCAAAATTTCCATCCGATGATCCCCATATTCTGTATATCTTTTTGACAAAGAACATGTTGGATGATCAATATGGGTCCCAGTCGCGTGTTTAATCTGACCAATCACGTACCCTAACTTCCGTGCGTTATTACAATATAAAGAGTCTTCAGCAAAAGCCACATTAGGAAAAGGACCCAATTCCTGATAAGTCTTTCTAGTAAATGCCATATTGCAGCCGCCAATGTCACATTCTTTCACAATAACTCCATTGACCTGATTTACCTCAGTAAAATTTACATCTATCCCATCTTCAATCAACTCACCAAAAACTGCTACCTGGAGGATTGATCTAGGAACTCGCTCCAGTGCTCTGATCAAGGAGGTCAACCATCCCTGATTATATACCATATCATTATCACTACGAATCAGGAACTCTCCTCTAGCCTTTTTTAGCCCTATATTCAATGCATGGGCAACCCCATAATTTCTATCCAGCAAAACTAACTCCTGAATCTGTTTTCTCTTTTTTAAATTTATTAACCATGCTACAGTATCATCAGTAGAGTGATTGTCAACAACAATCAATTCATAGTTTGGATATTCCGTTTTATTTAAAATTGATTGAACACATAATTTAGAATACTCTAACCGATTCCACGTAGTAATTATAATACTGGCCAATTTATCCCTCACGAATACTCCCTCCCCACTTCTGCTCAAACAGTTTTCTACTTCTCATATGCAATGTTTGTCGCTTTTGGTCACTGATTGGTGAACCATCTTTATAATGAATAATGGTGACCGGACAATATACAACCCGAAATCCCTTTTCCCTTGCACGGTAAGAATAATCTGTCTCTTCAGCATACATGAAAAATCTCTCATCAAAAAGTCCGATTTTCTGAATAATGCTTCGTTTAATCAGATAACAAGCACCACAAACATCTACACAATCCCAAACCTGATTATATTTATTTGAATCATTCTGCTCACCGTACCCACGATAAACCAGAGTACCATTCTCATATACTACTCCCGCATGAATTATGCGGCCATACTCGTTAACTTGCTTATTACCAACTACTGCGATTTGTGAGTCTGACTCTGCGCATTCAACCATTGAAGTCAACCATCCGGAATTTACAATCGTATCAGGATTTAAAAACAAAATATATTTTCCTTTACTCATCTTGATCCCCTGATTCCAGGCTTTTGCACATCCAAGATTTTGCCCATTAAGAATAACAGACACATCTCCCTGATTTAGACTCTTCAAAAAAGCTTTACTTCCATCCTGACTATTATTATCAATGATCAACAATCTATATGGATAAGTTGTCTGAGTTTTGATACTTTCCAGACAATTTTTCAAATATTTAAGAGTATTATAATTCACAATGATGATGTCTACATAATTATTCATTCTGATCCCCCTTTTCCCCGGCCAACATCTTTTGCATATCTCCAAACAGATTCTTCTGGATCAGTTCACGCCTTCTTGTCTCAATAATATTAAGAATATCCTTAACCCGATCATCCCAATCGTTACCTTCTACCGCCTGTAATCTTTTGTTTCTCTCGATAACAATCTCGTCATCTCCTACCTGCTGCAATAAGAATAAAAACTGATCATAATTCTCGGCAATATATACCACATTAGAAAACTTCCTGATCTCTGGCAAATCAACACTTACCACTGGCTTTCCCCCAGCCAAATATTCATATAGTTTCACCGGATTTGTTGACAAAGATAGACGATTTTTCTTAAAAGGAATAATCGTTGTTTTGAAATAATACAAATAATTTGGCAGCTCATGATATGGTTTTTCACCCAAAAAATAAATATTAGATATACTGGTCAATTCACTAATATTAACTGTCGGCTGTCCGATAAATACAAAAGAATGATCACCCATCTTTTCAGCGATATACTTGATCAACTCTAAATCCATCCACTCAGCTATCGCCCCATAATAACCAATTATTGGTTGGGGAATTTCAATCAAATCTTTTGGTTTTTCTTGTATCTGAACCTGGGCAAAATGACTCAGATCCACACCATTAGGCACACATACAACATTATCATTATATTTATGCATCTTCTCTTCAAGCAGCAAAGCGCTGGTAATTATCAGATCGGCAGATTGTGATAAGATCTCTTCTTTTTGCTCCAAATTAGGACAAAATTTTTGCAGGTCTGTGAAATCTGTGTACGAATCCATGCAATTATACACCAACATCTCCCGCTCAAAATTTTCAATTACATCGCCCCAATAAGGCACATCTACCCAGAGAATTGGATTACTAATACTCAGTTGATCAAAAAAGCGATAGATTGAGTTGATTAGCTCCCTCTGCTGATGAAAACCCAGATTATTATAGACAACTCCATTTCCTGTAGAACTTGCAACATAAAGATTGTCATTTATCTTTTTCAATGAACCACCTATTTGATGGGTGCAGGTATTATTAATATAGAGAATACGATATCCCTGAGCAGCCAATCTGGTACAAAACTGTTGAGGTCTTTGAAAACGAAAATCCCAGGGTATAATACCAAAAACCACAATATCTCTGGTAAATTCACGAATTGTTGCACCATTCAATATTTCAATCCATTTTTTTGTAAATTTTTGTTGACTCTCAAAAAAATAATGATTTCGTAGAGACCTTTCCTGAGGTCTGGTTACATCCATGCTACCTTCCTGAAAATGAGTAATTCTTGCTTCTGGAGAATAAACTACCCGATAACCCTTCTCCAACATTCTCAAGGATAGGTCAGTCTCTTCGTAATAGAAAAAATAACTTTCGTCAAACCTTCCCACTTTCCGTAGTGCCTCTCTATTAATTAGATAACAAGCCCCTCCAACGCTATAGCAATCTTCTGTTTTATCAAAGAGACCTACCTGGTCAACCAACCCTGTTCCTCTAGATGAACAAAACTGATTAAGTTTAGTTACTCCAGCTCCTACCAGCTTATTACGCTCATCAACCATTTTTGGTCCGACCACCCCAATTTGCTTATCACTTTTAGCAATATTAACCATTGAAGTTAACCATCCAGGACTAACGATGATATCACTATTTAATATAACTACAAATTCTCCCTCTCCCACCATTATTCCCTGGTTGCATGCTCTAGCATAACCCTGATTCTCCTGATTAGTGATTAAAGTTATCCCTTTTAAACGCTTAAGAAATTGAACACTTCCATCATTGCTTCCATTATCCACAACGATAATATTAAATGGATATTGAGTATTTTTCTTAATTGAAACAATGCACTCCTTTAAGTATTTCAGGGTATTATAATTAATAATTACCAAATCTGCTCTTGATGTGCCTTCCCAATTAAACTGAATATCTGACAAAAACTCTTCATTCCTGATAATCTCACTCTCTTCCGAATAATCTGTTCTGATATTAACATAATTAGTCTGGCAATACCCCTGGTCTCGAATTATTTTGGGTATTACTACTTCTAATTTTCCCGGATGCAAATAGGAATAACTGAGACATTTTCGCTGAACTCTTTTCAGATTATTTTCTAACTTTCTCAGTATTTTTTCCTCAATAATCAAAGGAATCTCTTTTTCTACTAACTGATTCACATAATATATATCTTTGCGATCAATTTGATCAATCAAAACAATTGAATTATGCAATATACCTTTTCCCCATAAAGCTAAAAGATCGGTTTGGGCTTTTATATGCTCAATTCCCAAAGCAAGCTCACCAGGGTTAATATATGACCAGATAATAATTTTAATATCACTATATTTAACCTTAATTCTTTCTAAAGAATTAATAATTTGCCTTATTCTTTTCTGATGACTATTTCGGGCTATGACCCATATTTTTACACCTGTATTCATCCAGACACCACCTTTATCATCCACATTTTATTTATTATATGAATCATTTTCTCCGAAGTTGTTAACCCTTTTGCTAAAGTGAGTTAGAAAAATCATAAACAGAGAATACCTTACAGATTTTAAACTTTCAAAACTCCCCCATCAGGGATTGCATTTACCTCTCCCTGGGGAATTAACCCCACATTATCCCAACTAAATTGTAGTCTATTAAATTCTTCAATACTTGGAATAAGATACCTACGTCCGTGGAATATAAAGTAAACAGCTGGTTCCAGATCACCTTTTATCAGGTGTCCCGCCTGAAGATTTATACAAGCACTATTATTTCGGTCAGGTTGAATAAGGCTTCGTAAATAATCTAAACGATTCTCAGCTATTCGTCTATAAACAAAATCCATATCAATTGGAACTGTAAGCCTAATTGAATCAGGCAAAGCAAATTCGTTAATAGATGTAACTATAGGTATTTTATAGATTTTATAACCTCCATTTATTACTCTAAGCCATAAATCCCAATCGCATAATCTAATAATTCCCGGATGCTCATCATAACCACCCACATCATATAACACAGCTTTTCGAACTAGTACACCCTGATTTCCTAAACAATTCCCAACTCTTAACCGTCCAGGGTTGTATTCATCTCCCAATAATTCAATCTCCCTGGTTTGAGCATTAATACATAGAGAATACCCAAAAGCCATTCCATATTCTTGTGAACATCTCATAAAATGAGTGACCAATGTCCTAAGATGATCTGGCAGCCAATAATCATCATCAAACATAAATGAAATGTACTCACCCCGGGATAACCCAATTCCCTCATTTAATCGCCTTGCATGAAGCCCACAATTGGCATCATGTCTAATATTTCTAATTCGTCCATCATTGTAGCTACTAATAACTCTTTGTGTACTGTCTTTAGAACCATCATCAATGATAATTAACTCAAAATTAGGATAACTCTGCATCATAATACTTTGTATAGCCCTATTTAAATATCCATTATCCCCCCTGCGAAATGTCGGTAGAATAATACTAACTAAAGGTTCCATTGATCAAAATTCCTCCTTATAATAAAGACTTACTTTATACAATATATGTGCACTAAATCAAATAAGTTAATGCCATTTTTACATTAAAATTATCTTGAGATATTTACATTCCTATCTTTTTATATATCCATTAAGGCAGATTATTTTCTATACGAACAATCATTACTTTCCTCCACTGCATACTATACTACATAAGCAAAACATTAATATTTAAGGAGAGATGTTTATGAATGAATTAGCATCAATTATAATCGTAACTTTCAATCGTTTACCCTTCACCAAATTGGTTTTACAATCTATTTTGCATAATACCACCTATCCTAACTATGAACTCATTATTCTAGATAACAAAAGTACTGACGGTACTATAGAATACCTCAAACAATTACAAAGTCAGCATAAAGAAATATCACAGGTTATTTATCATCAGACTAATATTGGAAAAGGTAAAGCTGCAAACAAAGGCTTTGCCCTGGCCAAAGGCCAATACATTATTGGATTAGACAATGATGTTCTTGTTCCCCGGAATTGGTTAACAGAATTAGTTAAAGCTCTAAACACAGTACCCAATATTGGCTGGCTCTGCATCAACTTAAGTAATTTAGAGAAGGATAAAGACTATTTTAAGCCGGATTATGAAAGAAGATATGGGGATATAGTAATCCAGGAAACTCCCGGCGTTGGAGGACAGTGTGTCGCCATGAAAAGCTCTACCTATAACAAATTAGGTGGCTATTATGACGATATCTACTACGGTTTAGAAGATGCTGAATATAACATGCGTTTTCGGAATCAAGGACTTTTAACCGGTTATCTAATGAATGTCGTCGGATACCACCTTGGCGGCACTCCCGAAGAGAAACATTTATTCCCTAATTATCAACAATACAAAATAGATATTATTAATGGAATTAATCAGGGTGATTTTACCCTGGCATACACTGATTTTTATAACCTCTCTGACGGACAGTGGATAAAACCAGAATTGACCGCGGAACAAATTCAGTCACCGGAAATTATCCGCGAAGGTAAGCTAATCAAGGGAATTAAACCGAGTGTATTCTTTTTCTATGGTGGCTATAAATATGAAATACCTTCGATTCAGGTATTTGAAACACTCAACTTCCACTGGGAAGATGTACAAATTATTGATCAACAACTTATTGACATTCTACCTGCTGCAAACCCACTGTTCATCTGAGTCTATCCATTATTTAACACATTAATCTATCATTCATCATACTATATTGAGAGAGTATATCTACTCAATAAAGTTAAGGAGGTTAAACAAATGTCAATTCCCGTTTTACGACCATCTATCACTGAAGAAGAAATAAAGGAAGTTAAAAAAGTTTTAGAATCAGGATGGTTAGGATTAGGTCCCAAAACCCATGAATTTGAAAAGCGGTTTAGTGAATATATTGGTTCTCCATTTACAGTCGGGTTAAACTCAGGAACAGCTGCCCTTCACCTGGCTGTGGAAAGTCTCCAAATTGAAGAGGGAGATGAAATTATTGTCACTCCGATGACATTTATATCAAGTGTTCATGCTATTTCTTACGCTGGTGGTATTCCTGTTTTTGCAGATGTTGATCCCCAGCATATGAATATTGATGTTATCGACATTGAGAGAAAAATCACTAAACGCACAAAAGCAATCATTGTAGTTCACCTGGGAGGTCATCCATGTGAAATGGATGAGATAAATGCCCTGGCCAAAAATTATGGCTTATCAGTAATTGAAGACGCAGCCCATGCCTGTGGTGCAGAATATAAAGGTCACAAAATTGGTAAGAGTGATAATCTGGTCTGCTTCAGCTTCCACGCTGTGAAAAATCTTACCTGTGGTGAAGGAGGAGCTATTACCTGTAATAATGAATGGTATGACCGCTTTTTCCGGGAAATGCGCTGGGTAGGAATCTCTAAGGACACCTGGATAAGAACCGATAAATCTCAGGTATACGCTTGGCAATACTGGGTTGATAAACTAGGTTATAAATATCATATGAGTGATATCAACGCAGCTATCGGAATTGTTCAGTTAAGACGGTTGGAGTGTTTGAATGCAAAACGACGTGAAATTGTCCAAAAATATATTGACTGTCTACGAGATCTTCCCTGGATTGAGTTGCCTTGTAAGAAGGATCATGTAAAGTGTTCATGGCATCTATTTCAGATCAAAGTTCCTGATAAGCACAATCGTGATCGACTAATTGATTACCTTTGTGACAATGGTATTGCCACTGGAGTTCACTATCTACCGGCAAACCTTCATCCATTTTATAAAAACCTCAAATCCAGAGTGCCAGTAGCCTGTGAGATCTGGAAAAGAATTCTGACTCTACCACTGTTCCCTGATCTTACCAATGAAGAAACAGACTATATTATTGATACCCTACGCCAATTTAAACCAACTGGTAAATGCTAATGCAAATTAGCAGAGTAAAATTAAGGCCTATCACAGCCAATGATACAGCAAAAATGGTTATTTGGAGAAATAACCCACTAATTCTGAAAACAGTCTTCAATTCACGTCCAATCAATCAAACTGAACACCTGGCATGGTTTAATAGTCTAATCAACAATCCCAAAAGGTTAGAGTTCATCATTGAGATTGTGGAATCTGGAGAGGCAATAGGGAGAATCGGCTTCGACAATATTGATCATTTCAATCAGAAAGCCGAATATTCAATCTCCATTGGAGAAACAACTGCCTGGGGTAAAGGTTACGGAAGTGAAGCTAGCCATTTAATTCTAGAATATGGCTTCAACCAGTTAAACCTTAACAAAATCTACCTCAAAGTTTTTGCAGACAATCAGCCAGCTGTAAAATTATATGAAAAAATGGGATTTATAGTAGAAGGTGTGCTCAAAAAGGACGTTTTCAAAGATGGAGAATTTCGAGATGTGTTGTTTATGAGTATCTTTAGAGAAGATTATATTAAAAATATTAACAAATAAATTATTTATCTCTAACAATATTAACTACTGAAAACCTCCACTAACCGCGGTAATAAACATTATTTTCGTGATCAATGGTCCTCGCGCAAGCGAGGCCATTTTCATTTTCTCACTTATTTAACCTCTACAATCACAGTCCGCCAAATTCCTACTCCGAAGGCAAAAAGAATATTCTATTTATTTTTTTAGAAAATTATCATTTTTACAAAATCATTTCCAATTCGCGAGATACATAACTTACTAGACATCAAAAAAGATCTCCAGGCTCTCTCCCTGAAGATCTTTTTCTTTAAACCATTTCCTGTAAGCATTCTTCCAGAGCAATCCGCCAATCACGCATCTGATATCCATAAGTCATCTCTAAATTAAAATTTCTCAACACAGAATATTTAGGACGATGGACTATATCACCATATTCTGCAGAATTAATTGGTTTCACGTAAATATCCACATCTGTTAATCTAATTATTTCTCTGGCAAATTCATACCAGGAGCAGAAACCCTTATTTGCGACATGATAAGTTCCGTAAAAAGGTTTCGAAATAATCACTTTTATCGCCTGAGCCAGATCTTTAGCAAAAGTAGGAGTACCAATCTGATCATGAACGACAACCAATTCTTCTTTTTCTCTGGCTAATCGCAATATTGTTTTAACAAAATTTTTCCCAGAGTTACTGAATAACCAGGATGTTCTGATTATATAATATTTTTGCAGCAAACTTTTTACTAATTCTTCTCCAGCCAATTTTGCTCTGCCGTAAACATTTAGCGGATTGGTCCTGTCAAATTCCAGATACTCTTTTTCTTTTCTCCCATCGAACACATAATCTGTGCTAACAAATACCATCGTCGCATCACAATTGGCTGCTGCAATAGCAATATTACGAGTACCCAGACTGTTGACCTGAAAAGCTTTCTCGGGATTCAGTTCACATCCAGAAACATCAGTATAGGCACCACAATGAAGAATGAGATCTGGATTGAGTTCAATAATCTTATCAAAAGTTTTAACTCCATCATTAAAATCTAAATCCTCTACATCCCAGGCATATAAATAATGATCGGCTTGCAAAATCTGAACTGCCGCCTTCCCTAACTGTCCTTTACTCCCTGTTATCAATATCCTCATAATATCACCTATCTACATACATCTTTTGATAATAATCCCGATAGACACCCTGTTTAATTCTTTTCCACCAGTCTATATTTTCTTCATACCATTGAACGGTTTTCCGTAACCCTTCTTCAAAAGTGTACAATGGAGCCCAATTGAGCTCAGTTTTTAACTTATTAAAATCTACGGCGTAACGTCGATCATGCCCGGGGCGGTCAGAAACGTATTTGATCAAAGAATCAGGTCTACCCAATTCCTCCAGAATTACCTGGGTAATCTGTAAATTAGTCTTCTCACTATCTCCACCGATATTATACACCTGACCAATCTCTCCCTGATGTAAAACTAGATCAAGAGCCCGGCAGTGGTCTTCAACGTAGATCCAATCTCGAATATTCAATCCATCGCCATACAGAGGTAATTCCATATCCTCCAGCGCATTAGTAATAAAAAGTGGAATTAACTTTTCTGGGAACTGATAAGGGCCATAATTATTAGAACATCTAGTTATAACAACTGGCAATTGATAAGTTTTATAATATGCTCTGACAAGAAGGTCAGCACTGGCTTTACTTGCAGAGTAAGGACTATTAGGTGTTAAAGGAGATTTTTCTATAAATTTCCCTTCAGTTCCTAGAGATCCATATACTTCATCTGTCGAAATCTGCAGATATTTTTTAATACCAAACTTCTGCGCAGCTTCTAATAACACATAGGTTCCATAGATATTGGTTTTCACAAAAATATCAGGATCTTCAATGCTGCGATCCACATGCGATTCAGCTGCAAAATTAACCACCCAATCTATTCCATCTGCAAATATCTGATTTACTAACTTTGAATCAGATATATCTCCTTTAATAAATCTATAGGTGGGGTATTTTTCTACTAACTTTAGATTTTCCAGATTTCCAGCATAAGATAATAAATCCAGATTAATTATCTGATAATTGGGATATTTGCCCATCATATACAGAATAAAGTTAGATCCAATAAAACCTGCACCACCTGTTACTAGAATTTTTTTCAACTTGATCCCTCCTTAGCCATCTTTGCGATTCCAATCATAAGGAATCTGATTATCGTGAGGGTCAACCCGGTATTCATCTGGTGATTGATAATCGTATTTTTCCGTTGGGATATTAACAACCATTGCCTCTGTCTCACTAATACATTTGAAACCATGATAGACAAACGGGGGAATTTGTAACAAGATCTGGTTATGCTCACCCATAAAAAATTCATTTACTTCTCCATAAGTTGGAGAATCTTCCCTACCATCATATAAGACAACCTTCATCATACCTTTGACTACCACAAAATGGTCTGTCTGTTTTCGATGATAATGCCATCCTTTTACTACACCAGGATAAGCGGTTGTCAAATAAATCTGTCCAAAGCGGATAAACAAATCATCATCTTCCCTCAACATTTCCATAAGTCTACCCCGTTCATCTGGGATAATTTTTAGTGCTTTTGTTTTGACACCATCTATCATCTAAACTCCTCCTCCTTTATTTTGAAACTGACGCACGTAACTGGATGCAAGATATAAACTCTCAAACTTTCCGGCATCAATCCAATATCCCTCTAGATAAAATGCCAATAAAGAGTTATCTTTAACAAATACATTATTAACATCAGTTATCTCTAACTCCCCACGGTCAGAAGGAATAATCGTTTTAATCACCTCAAAAACCTGGGGTGTATACATATAAATGCCAGTAACTGCCCAATTAGATTCGGGATTTTCTGGTTTTTCAACAATATTTATTACTTTATCATCTTTAATCTCTGCAATACCATATCGCTCTGGGTCAACAACTTTTTTTAAAAATATTCCTGCTTTGGCGTCTGAGCGACAAAAAACTTCCACATCATTTTTTAGATTATATTCAAATATATTATCACCTAAAATTACCAGGATCTTATCATTATTCGCAAAATTTTCTGCTAAATCCAGAGCATGTGCTATTCCACCTGCTTCATCTTGAAAGCGGTAAGTCAGGTTTACTCCAAAAGACTTACCACTCCCCAAAAGAGTTATAAACTCACCAGTACTCTCTCCACCCAAAATGACCAGAATATCTTCTATTCCTGCCTGTGCCATTGCCTCAATAGCATAAAAGATCATCGGCTTGTGATAAACAGGAAGTAAATGCTTATTGACAGCTTTGGTTAATGGGTATAAGCGAGAACCGGTTCCCCCAGCTAAGATTATACCTTTCATTCATGCTCAACCTCATTTCCTCTTAATTAAAGTCGCATTAACAGTAAGTTGTCAATGCTTAGGGTTAACGAGTTCAGAAGGGGATTGATACATCACTAAAATAAACACTTTTAAGTTATTTATACTCCCTATAGAAACTGAGAGACTTCTCTTCTGAAATTTCGTTAAAAAGTTTTTATTATCTACTAATAAAATATGGCATTTACAGGCTAAATGTTACGGTAAATCCAGACAAAAAAAGACTCCTCGTCATTTAAGAGTTATAATCAAACCCATATTTTCAGATTAAGAGTCATTTTTCCTATGTTCCTCTCTGACAAACATGGCTGCTCTAAACAAACTTTCAAATTTGGTTACATTAATCCAATAACCCCTCAAATAATACGCCTCTAATGAATCCCTGGCAATATAATAATTATTTAGTTTAAAAAAGTTTAACTCGTCAGCAGAATCCCGAAATTTTTCGATAACCTGGAAAACGTAAGGTTTATACAGATAAATGCCAGTGATTGCGTAATTAGACCCTGAAGATATCACTTTTTCTTCAATTCTTTTAACCTTCCCTCCCTTAATGTCGGCCACGCCGTAGCGTTCAGGATAAGGTACTTCTTTCAAAAAAAGACCCGCTTCTGCCTTCGATTTCAGAAACTCCCTGACCAGACTTCTCTGGTTACCTCCAACAATCACACTGTCCCCTGCTATTACCATTAATTGCTCACTATCTACAAAATCCCTGGCCAACCAGAGTTGATTCACCTGATTACATTCACTATCATGACACTTATAAGTCAAATTCACACCCAGATCCTTACCACTTCCCAATAAACACATGCAGTCCCCAACCATATTACCGCTTAAAATCATTATTATATCAGTAATTCCGGCAGAGGCCATTGCATTTATGGGATAATAGATAAGTGGCTTATCATACACAGGGAGCAAGTGTTTATTCGTTACCTTTGTGAGGGGATTGAGCCTAGTTCCATTACCACCAGCCAAAATAACACCTTTCACTTTATCTCCTCGCTTCCCTTTGATTTGCAGCAAACGCCGCATCAGCTTCCCAAATCAACTACTATTATGATATGTAGAGATTGGATGTTTTGCTTACCAAAATCTATTGAAATATACATCAGGTTACTGCATATATTTAACAGTTATTGCTAATATTTTTCATACCGACAAGCATATCTGCATACTTAGGCAGTTTTAACTACTAAAAAGGTTTTTTATTACTTTATAACGAATTAATACTATATTAACATTTTTTCCATATAAAAAATAACATTGGGGATGGGAAGAAATCACTACATCGAAAGGAGGTGCTCAGATGATCAATAAATATTGGGATTTAACTATGTATAATTTTGGTGACGAAACTGATCCTCCTCAGACTCCATACGGTGCCGGTACAGCTGTTGAACGTTAATAAATTAATTTACTAAACGATAGGTCTGTCACTCTTCCCATTCCCACCCTTTTCTCAACTTTTAACCCATTACTTTAAGGAGGTAACCATATGGAGTATAGATTAAGCACAGCAGTTTGGGAGTTAACCAATGCCTGTAATGCCAACTGCATCCACTGTGGTTCTAAATCTGGAGATAGACGGATTAATGAATTGACTGAAAGAGAAGCATTAAAAATATGTGATGATTTAAAAGAGTTGGGCTGTCAAAGGATCAGCCTTATTGGTGGTGAGATGTTTCTTAGTCCTTATTGGGAGAACATCTGTGCACGTCTTGTAGATCATGGAATTCGGGTTTCACCTCTAACTAATGGTCTATTGATAAATGAATCGAATTTAGACAAATTAAAAACTCTTGGAATCAACAATATCTCTATCAGTATTGATGCCCTCGGTCCAACGCATGATTATATCAGGGGAGTTCCAGGAATTTTCAATAAGATTGTTGCTAATATTAAATTAGCACAACAGAAAGATTTTCTCATTGGAGTTAATACAGCCGTTTCAGCTCTAAACATAGACGAGATTCCTGCTTTATATGACCTTTTACGGAACCTAGAAATTCCAATATGGCAATTGCAAATTGTTGAAGATATGGGAAATGCCAGTCAAAATCCCGAACTTTGCTTAACCATAGAACAGCTATATCAATTAGCAAAACAGATTGCTGATTTTCGCCAAAGAAAGGAGATAAAAACATCTATTACCCACAATATCGGCTGGTTCTGCTCTTTTGAACCTATGCTTAGAAATCATCCCTTTACTGGATGTCTAGCCGGAAGAACGGTGGTTGGTATTGAATCTAATGGTAACATCCGGGGATGTCTATCAATAATGGGTGGAGATCCCCGTCAAAATGTCGAAGGCAATGTCAGGGAGTGTTCTCTGGTGGATATCTGGAGAGATCCAGAAAGTTTCACACCTTTTAGAAAACGCACTGTCGAAGGATTAACTGGTTTTTGTGCAGAATGCCAATACCGTGACCTCTGCCGGGGAGGATGCTCATCTGTCGCTTATTCCATGATTCAAAAATTTAGTGAAAACCCTTTCTGCTTATATAGATACGAAGTTGAGAAGGGATTGATCTAGGATTGATAAAATCATTTCAAATTTATCATCAGTTCTATTTACTTATCCGATAATTTTACATATCAATAAATTCTTTTTTTATCACTAAAAAAACCCTCTCTTTTCCATTTTAGATGGAAAAGAGAGGGTTTCTCCTCAATCCAGGATACCCAAAGTATAACCGTTAGTCCTAATCATTTCTTTTATTATCTATCTCTTACCTACAGTCCCAAGATAAATCACAAACTCCTCTACCCCATTAACCTCTAAAATCTGGTTTACATCATCATCTGAATAAGCAGCTATCGCACACACACCACAGTCAATAGCCTCAGCACTCAAGTATAAATTTTGACAGACATGACCAGCATCGAGAAACAAATAGCGGTAACCTCTTTGCCAATACCTCCACTCCATCCTTTCCACAACCGCCACCCAGAAAAACGCTACAGCACAGGTCTCCACCATCTTCTGTTTAAAACATGCCTGAGTTAATCTGGAAGCCAGGTCAGAATCCAAGTTTAACTCAACCAATTTATGATCAATTGCTAAAAATCTATACAATCCTGGTTTTAAACCTTCAACTCGATTAATCAATAAGTATGTCTCAAAAGCATGTCTTGCACCGGCTGAAGGTACAGTTCGCAACGTGACTGGTCTGGCACTAACCTCTTTAACACCCTGTGTGCTCCAGAGTAAAAAAGATAACTCTTCCAATGATAGAGGTGTCTCAGCATACTTTCTGAGACTTGTGCGCTGATCTAAAATTTTCCGAAAGTCCACATTCCCTAAATGAATATTCTCAGGTGTTGGTAGCTCAATCACCTTTAAAGATCTGTTATAATCTAACTCTAAAGGTGGCTGTGGGAGACCTTTTTCCTGAGCGGTCTGTTCATGATATTTATACCTGGTCTTTTCCATAAACTCCTGCCCAATTCTACTTTTACTCACTCTTATCAGCTCCTTATTTTTTTAAGATATTGAATGCTCACAATGTATTTAGTGAGGTTATATGTACAGTAACACCAATAGCTACACCTAAAATCAACAATCTCACCCAAGTTAAAGATATAACAAAAATTATGGAATAACCGATTGTCAACCATAAAAAACATAAAGCAAGAACCTTAGCTCTTAATTGAATGCCTCTCTTCTCCCGATAATCTCTGATATATTTTCCAAACCATTTATGCTGAATAAGCCAGTGATAGAACTTATCAGAACTGCGAACATAACAGGCGGCTGCCAGGAGCAGAAATGGTGTTGTCGGCAAAATAGGTAGAAAAATTCCTAACAAACCTAATCCGACTGCAATCGTCCCGCCAATTATCAAAAATATTCTAATCACAGAATTAATCTTCCTCACCTCTACAATAACATATTAGTTAATTTTTTGCTTTTAGCCCACCAGCAAACAGAAAGAGGCTATCCCAAAATAGCCTCTCGCCATGTTAAAGTCGCATTAGCACAAGTTGTTAATGCCTGGGTTTAACGACTTCATAAAGGGATTTGTACCTTCACTGAAGTAAACACTATTTAGTTATTTGCATTCCCACAATATAGAAGTTGGAAACTTCCCTTCTGAAACATCTTAAACTGTAATTTGCGCAAACTTCTCGGCATAATAACTATAAAGTATATAGCGGGTGACCAAATATAATACAAAGAAGAACCCACTACCCAGTAGAATAGTAGTGTCACTACTCCAGGTGATCGGCAAATATTTAAATAACAGGTAAAATAGTAAAGCAAAGAATCCCCGAATCCCCAAAGAAATCATGATATTCATATTATTCTTAACCGCTGCAGTTGGGTTAGTCCAATTCAATAAAGGTCGATAAATATTCACAATAATGTCTACTGTAGCCAAAAAGAGAGTTACTGCTATGGTAAATAGACCACCCAAAAGAACAGTCTCCCAACTTAAAGGCAGAATAAAAAGACAAGTCACTAAAAGGATAATAGAACCTGCAAAATTAAATATCATCGTAGTAATAACCCGGTATCTAATATTATCCTGTGAGCTAATCGGTAAAGCTTTAGTCTCCCAAAAAGTTTTACCCTCTCTAGTAATAGCTGTTGAAGAAATATTAGCAATTATCGCCGGAGAGACAAGAATTCCCGCAAAAATAAAAATCATATACGGCATAATTTCAGGAGATTTTAACATTTCCAGAGATGCTTCACCTGAAAAAGACAAAATAACAAACATCATGATTGGCACAATTAGAGACATAACCGTATTTAACAGAAATGTCGGCTGAGTTAAGATAATCATAATATGCCTTTTAACTAACTGCCAGCCAATACTGCGATGGATATAATAGATCTTGCCTCTCACAATCTGCCCACCCTGATTAAAGGCCATCATCGCCCGTCGATAAAAGAACGTAGCCAGTTTTTGCAGTATCAATAGAACTACCAAATTAAGGCCAATAAAGTAAAGGGCATCTTTAAAAGACCCAAGAATCATCCTGGTCATCCATACACTAGGTGGAAATCTTAAACCTACAAATCCCAGAAGTCCCTCCTGATTACTAAATATCTTCTGCAGAGTTTCAGGATTAGCCATGTATCTGGTAAGGCCCAGTTGAATTCCCACAATCGCCACAATCAAAAGAACATTACCCGCTATAACCAACAGATTTCGCTTGTTACTATTACTTACTACTTTAGTCAGCATTAATACCAGCAATGCCGAGATTAATAATGGCAGAACCGGTGCCAAAATCAACGCCAACAATCCAAAAAAGACTAAAGTTAAATCAAACCCAACATTGATTCCATAAATCACCACAGCTGGCCCAATAAGTAGAGTACTAATTATCAGAAGGTATAAATACACTGTACTCAATTTAGAAAAGATTATAGCATCTTCTCTTATCGGTAGTGCAGCCAGGAACTTCATGTCTTTTGAATAAAAGAAGACCGATACAATAAACGGAATGGCCAGCATAAACATTAGAATTACCGCCCCAACATACATAGAAGTAATCACCAACTCAGGGGCATTCATCATCGCAAAAGCCTGAAAAGTCAACAACGAAAAGTTGATGGAGGGAGTCAATAATAATACTACCACCGCCACCATAAGTAATTTTCCAATAAGATTACTCTTCAAATTCATCCCATTTTGATATTTAGTAAAAAGATCTTTGACCTGAATTTTGGTTAACGATATGAATTTATTCATTTTTAGTCAACTCCAGGAAGATATCTTCTAAAGTACTATTAGAATTTTGTTTAAGATTATTCAATGTGTCACAGGCAACCAGCTGACCTTTATTAATAATCGCAATCCTGTCACACAGATTTTCCACAACCTCTAGCACATGGGATGAGAAAAACACAGTCCCTCCATCTTTACAATGCTCTCTCATCATATCTTTGAGCATTCTCGCAGAATGGGGATCAAGACCACCCAATGGTTCATCCAGAATGAACAGTTTGGGATTGGGTAACAAAGCACCTGAAATCAGAAGTTTCTGCTGCATACCATGAGAATATGAACTAACCGGCTGCTTTAAAGCACCATAAATATCAAAAGCTTTAGTAAATCTCTCAATCTGTCTCTGTCGATCCGCTACTGAAACCTCATACATATCGGCTATAAAGTTCAAATAATCAATCCCTTTAATCGCATTGAAAATCTCCGGATGATCAGGCACATAAGTAAAACACTTTTTGGTTTCAATTGGAGACTTGGAAATATCATGACCATCAATAACAATCTGTCCACTACCCGCAGAGAGAATGCCAGTAATCATCTTAATTGTTGTAGTTTTACCTGCACCATTCGGACCAAGAAAGCCAAATATCTCTCCCTGCTTAATCTCTAGCGATAAATTATCCACTGCGTTCTTCTTACCATCATAACTCTTGGTAACATTCTTTAAGATAAGCATATACCACATCTCCTTTCTATTCATCTTAGCATCTCAATCATAAATACGAATCTGTCCAACAAAAGTTCCACCTTTTGAAAAAATCTTTTAGATAGTTAGGAAATTATTTCTTCAATATTTTAAAAATTCCTGCTAAATTCTGTGATATAACTATTATAATACATTTTTCTGATCCAAATACACACTTTCCCCCACTTTCAGCTATTTTTTAAAGTGGGGGCTGTATCATACATGGAATCCACATCACTAAGTCAAACATCTTTCCCAACCAGAGATCATTCGTCAATGATTGTTACTCCCAATTCATTGTTAGCTTTTTCAAAAATCAACTCTTTAGCTCTGGTAACCGCCTTAAGATCATCCTGTGTCTTTAATAAAAAGTCACGACTATCTTCACTCCCTACACTGATTTTCAACCTTGCCAATTCACTTCCCAGGGAAATCCCCTGTTCTGATTTATACTTACGAACCTGACTGGCGATTTGAATAAATTTTTCTCCACCCGATGCTATCGCCTGGACAAAGTTCAGGTCAGTATATCTATTCCACGGTAAGCAATGAATAGACATAACTCCCTCTCTTACCCTATAGTAATCCTGATAAATTTCTTCAGTCATGTGAGGTATAAAGATAGCATACATCTTAATAATATTTAATAATACCATATACAGAGTCTGTTGAGCAGACTTACGTCCATCATCTCCCCTGAGCTCAGGCTTATACAGCCTTTCTTTTACTATTTCCAGATAGTTATCACAAAAATCATTCCAGAAAAACTTCTCGAGAATAGCTTTTGCCTGGCTAAGTTCATATGCTTCGAGAGATTTGGTCATAGCCTCATGAGTTTTTTGCATCTGAATTAAGATCCATTGATCCATCAATTCATACTCTCTCTGTTCAATTCCCGAAAAATCCTTCAGATGACTTAAGACAAATCTGGCAGCATTCCACAGTTTGATCGGTATCCGTTGATTGTTTCTAACCTCATCTCCAACAAAATAAATATCTGTGCCCAACTTAGCCTGAGAAGTCCAGAGACGGATAACATCTGCGGAAAATTTCTCAATCAACTCTTCAGGCGTATATTGGGAGTTAGCTTTAGATTTACTTATCTTTTCACCTCTGGATGCCATAACATATCCACTAATCATTATATCCTTCCACGGAATCTGATTAAAATGATATAAACTTTTGACAATAGTATAGAATGCCCAGGTTCTGATAATTTCATGAGCTTGAGGTCGTAAACTCATAGGTTTAATCTCAAAAGTGAACTCCTCTCCTCCCCGCCAACAAGCATTGATTTGAGGAGTAACAGATGAGGTAGCCCAGGTATCCATGACATCTTGCTCGGGGACAACGTCTGTCGAGCCACAATTACATCGACTAACTGGCTGATCTTTAAGGGGATTTACTGGCAACTGCTCAAAATCGGCGACTATGATCTTCCCACACTGTGCACAATACCAGACGGGAAACGGTACTCCAAAGTAACGCTGCCTGGAAATACACCAATCCCACTCCAGATTTTGAACCCATTCCAGATAGCGATATTTCATGAATGCTGGATGCCAATTAATCTCATCAGCCACTTTAATTAACCTTTCTTTCTCATCCATAACCTTGATAAACCACTGACGGGAAGTATGATATTCAATAGGCTGACCACACCGTTCATGATGGGCAACCTGATGAGTCAAACTTTCCTGTTTAATCAGATATCCTTCCTTTTTCAGATCACCAATAATGATTTCCCTGGCTTCCTCAAAACTTAGACCATCATAGGGCTTGTATTGAGTTTTGATCTTACCATCTGTACCTATCATCTCTCTAAGGGGAAGTTGATAACGCTTCCACCAGATAATATCTTGCTGATCTCCAAAAGTACAGCACATTACAACCCCACTTCCCTTAGTTCGATCCACCTCTTCTTCTGCAATAATTGGAACCCTCTCCCCAATCAATGGGATAATAGCCTCATCCCCGATCAGATGACGATACCTCTCATCATCCGGATGAATCAATATCGCTACACAGGCAGGCAGCAGTTCGGGGCGAGTTGTAGCTATGATTAGATCTTCTCCACAATCAGTTTTAAAATTTAAATAGTTAAATTTAGTCTCCAACTCTTTTGTCTCGATCTCTGCCTGAGCAATAGAAGTTTGACACTCAGTACACCAGAGAACTGGATTCTGTGCCTGATAGATTTTACCTTTTTGATAGAGATCGAGAAATGATATTTGAGAAACCCTCTGAGAAGCTTCATCAATAGTTGAGTATTCCAGGTTCCAATCTACACTAAATCCCAGACTTTGCCACAGCTCCTTAAACTTCGTTTCATATTTCTCCGTCGTCTGTAAACACAATTGGTTGAACTGTTCTCTCTGCAAATCACTGGCTTTAATTTTTCGCTCACGCTCAACTAACCTCTCAGTGGGCAGACCATTATCATCAAACCCGAAAGGATAGAACACTCTATACCCTCTCATCCTCCAAAATCTGGCAATAATCTCTGCATGGGTATATGAGTATACATGCCCAATATGGATAGCTCCACTGACAGTCGGAGGAGGTGTGTCTATAGAATAAATTGGCCCATCTTCATCCTCATCAAACCGGTAGATACCTTCTTCTTCCCAAAACTTCTGCCATTTGGCCTCTACTTCACTATGCTGATATTTTTTTGCTAACATAGAATTACCTCCTTTAAAATTTGACTTTGAAAGATTCTGTTCAGTTCCAATACATCCAGAACGCTCTCCTTACAACTGATTACACGCCAGCTGCAGTCTGACATGTTGGTTGATTAGCTAGCTTTATCAAAATAAATACACTCTTTATAGAAATCAAAAAAGCCTTTCATCCTAATCAATAGGACGAAAGGCTGGCTTCCGCGGTACCACCTAAATTGGTTTAAATTAACCCAACTCAATCAGATACGGATGACTATCAATAATCATCGATATCCTTCTCTGTTAACGGTGAGACTCCGACAAAACCTACTTAATTGTTCAGCTCTGCTACTCCCGGGCTACCTTCAGCATTCCTCTCACGTCAGCTCTCACCAACCGCTAACTCTCTGGGCTTCAAAAAAATGCTTACTCTTCCCAATCATTGTATTTTCCTGATAAAGTTTCGTTTAGTATAGCATATGCCCAAGAAGTTGTCAAGCGTTAATTATTTTCAGTTCACTTCTGCTAACTCATTTTCAATTCTTTTACCAAAAATTTTTAAACATGCAGCCTATCAGCAACAACGTTAGTCTGAAGTAATCTTCCATTTTCTATAGTGACTCTTACTGGTAATTGTGGTATAATCAAAATACTACAAATCACCAATAAGTAATCCATGATAGTGTCTCCATTTCACTGATGACGTTTGATCGGAAACAAAATTTAAAATTTATTGGAGGTGATAGACTATGGATAATGGTTACAAAATAGCAGTTGCCCAAAAGCATGACATCTCTGACTGGATGAAGTTAGTCAAAATAGTAAAGGATAATTTTCCCGGTTTGGTGATCGATCAATACCGGGAAACCTTAAATAAAAACATTGATAGACAATCTGCTATTTGTGTCAGGCACCAGAATGAAATAGTAGGTATTCTACTATTTTCGATTGAGCAACAATGCCTATCCTGCATGGCCATTCACCCTGATCATCGAAAAAAGGGATTAGCTTCTGCACTGATAGGGAAAATGATCTCCCTGTTTCCTAAAGACTCAGAGATATGGGTCACAACATTCCGGAAGAATGACCCTAATGGAGATGCACCGAGAGCTTTATATAAAAAATTAGGTTTTGTTGAAGATGAACTTGTTATAGAATTTGGCTATCCTTGTCAGAAATTTGTTTTAAAAAGGGTATAAGTACGCTTGCCTATCTTCATTCACCCTTTAAAGCCTGGGCGGGAACGATTGCTCCTTCATAATTCTGGATAATAAACTCCTCCACTTCATCTGATACCAAAATTTCTGCCAGAATTCGTAAATTTTCATTCTGTACATCTTCCCCGCGAACAGTTAGAATATTGGCATAAGGTGAATCACTACCTTCAATAAGCAAAGCATCTTTCAACGGAACTAATCCTGCAGGCAAAGCATAGTTAGTATTAATAATTGCGCCATCCACATCAGCCAGAACTCTTGGTAGTTGAGCTGCTTCTAATTCACGAAATTCTAGTTTTAAAGGATTCTCTACAATATCCAGGGGAGTTGCTGCAAGTCCCACTGCAGGATCAATCTTAATTAAACCATTAGCCTGCAGCAGGTGTAATGCCCGTCCTTCATTTGTCGGATCATTTGGCAGAGCAATTACAGCACCACCAGTCAGGTCATCAATTTTGCTGATCTTCTGTGAATATAGACCTAACGGCTCGATGTGAACAGTAGCCAGATAATCCAGATTCAAGTGATGATCTTGACGAAATGTCTCTAAATAAGGTACATGCTGAAAATAATTAGCATCTAACTCTCCTTCTGCTACAGCCAGATTAGGTTGTACATAATCATTAAAGACAATAATCTCCAACTCAATTCCTCTTTCTACCAACAACGGTTTGACAAACTCTAAAATTTCTGCATGGGGTACAGGGGTTGCTCCAACTTTTAACAAGCCCGCTGCAGCTACCCACCCATTCACCAATAAAATTAAGCCTAAAACCAACACTAAAGCGATACATTTTTTCACTTATACTCACTCCTCTTAAATATTTAGTTTTATATTCCTCTCTAAGTCCATGACTTAGGGAATTAACATTGCTTATTTATGGGTAACTCTTTTGGCTAATCTACTGCCAACCCACTGCATTGCCTGCACCATTAAAACCAGAATAACAACTGTCTCCAGCATAATATCTCCCCGAAAACGTTGATATCCATATCGTATTGCCAGATCTCCTAATCCTCCCCCTCCGATTGCACCCGCCATCGCTGAATAACCGACTAGACTGATCGTAGTAATAGTTAATCCCAAAATCAAACTACCCAATGATTCGGGAATTAACACTTTGAAGATTATCTCTACTCTACTGGCTCCCATCGCTCTGGCAGCTTCAATCACTCCCGGATCTACCTCTTTTAAACTGGATTCCGTAACCCGGGCCAGAAAGGGGATTGCTGCCACTCCCAATGGCACAATAGCAGCTGATGTTCCGATAGATGTACCAACAACAGCTCTGGTAAATGGAATAATCGCGACCATCAAAATGATAAACGGAATCGACCTCCCTACATTTATAACTCCCCCCAACAACAGATTCAACCAACGCTGTTTTAAGATATGTCCATCCTCTGTCACCACAACTAGTACTCCTAACGGAACACCAACTATTGCTGCCGCCACTAATGATACTCCAACCATATACAGCGTTTCCTGCAAACCATTAAACAATAGAGGTAGATGTTTCGGCAAATTTACCAGAATCCCTTCCATGACCAAGCACCTCCACAGATAAATTTTTCGTAAGCAAATCATTAATCACCTCAAGCAATAGGGCCTCATTTCCAGAAATTTTTATAACCAACTCTCCAAACGCTTCACCATGCACTTGTTCAATATTCCCCGCTAAAATGTTCACTACAAGCCGATATTTCTGAATCAATTGAGAGATAATCGGCTCCTTAGTTGATGGTCCCACAAAAGTTATCTTTAGAATCCAGCCCTCATCTATATCGTTGACCATTGTAGGGTCAAATTTAACTTTAACCTGACCTAATAGATCTTTAGTTATTGAGGACTCAGGTCTGATAAATATCTTTTGTACATCATCCAGCTCTTTAATCAACCCTTCATCCATCACCGCCACTCGATCACAGATCATCCTGATTACATCCATCTCATGGGTTATCAAGACGACTGTCAATCCAAGGCGGAGATTAATCTCTTTAATCAGTTCTAAAATTGATCTGGTTGTAGCTGGGTCTAGAGCCGAAGTCGCTTCATCACACAACAGTACTTTTGGATCTGATGCCAGGGATCTGGCGATTCCTACCCTCTGTTTTTGACCACCACTTAACTGAGATGGATAATGATCAGCCCGGTTTGTCAGTCCAACCAACTCTAACATCTCTTTAACTTTTTTTCGTCTCAATCTCTTAGGCATTCCTATTATTTCCAGAGGAAATTCCACATTCTCTGTCACAGTACGTGATGACAATAGATTAAAGTGTTGAAAAATCATACCCATCTTCTGTCTAACTCTTCTTAACCCTCTACTTGACAGACCTGTGAGTTCAACTCCATCAAACCATATCTCTCCGGTTGTCGGCGTTTCCAATAAGTTTATACAGCGGAGCAATGTGCTCTTCCCCGCACCGCTGGGACCAATTATACCAAAAATCTCTCCTTTATTTATGTATAGATCTACCCCCTGCAAAGCTTTGACTTCTCCTTCTCCACCATAAATCTTCGATACATTCCTAACTTCAATCATCCTATCCCTCCTCATATCTAATTACTATGAATTAAAGTCGCCTTAACAGCAAGCTATCAGGTCCCATCTAGTTAAAATAAATTTCTCCAAATTAAAAAAACTCCCCACATCAGGAGAGTAAATTGACAGAATCTCATCTCTCCCAATGATAGTCATTGGGTAGGAATTGGCACCGTGCCTGATAATAAACATCTATCAGGCCGGTTGCCGGGTTTCATCGGGCCAGTCCCTCCACCTCTCTGGATAAGCTACCATATTCAATTTGCACAAAAAACTTTAAGGAGGTAACGCATTAAAACTTTAATATATCAAGTATTTTATCACATTGATTATCTCTTGTCAAGCAAAATTTAGTTCAAATTCTCAAATAGTTCGGTACTCAGATATCTCTCCCCGGTATCGGGAGAGATTACCACTACCCGTTTACCCTGACCCAGTTCTTTTGCCATTCGTAAAGCTGCACAGACAGCTGCACCAGAAGAGATACCCACTAACATCCCCTCTTCTTTTGCCAATCTTCTCGCGGTCTCCATAGCCTCATCATTGGTGATTTTAATAATCTTATCAATAAGCTCAGTATTCACAATCTTCGGAATAAAACCGGCTCCGATGCCTTGAATCTTGTGTGGTCCCGCTTTGCCACCAGACAGCACTGGTGAATCCGCAGGTTCTACTGCAACAATTTTAATTCCACTAATCTCTTCTTTTAAGACTCTGCCTACACCTGTTAATGTACCACCAGTCCCAACTGCCGAGACGAAAGCATCTATCTGACCAGCGGTATCCCGCAAAATTTCATGTGCAGTAGTCTGGCTGTGAATATTTGGATTAGCCGGATTTTCAAACTGTTGAGGCAAATAATAGTTGTTGTTATTCTTTACAATCTCCATCGCCTTCTCAATTGACCCTGGCATCCCCTTATCTCCGGGAGTAAGCACCAACTCTGCTCCATAAGCAGCCAGTAACTTTCGTCTCTCCTGACTCATAGTCTCCGGCATAGTCAAGATAACCTTGTAACCCAAGGCTACGCCTACCAATGCCAGTCCTATTCCTGTATTTCCACTGGTTGGTTCTACAATAGTACCACCGGGCTTCAAGAGACCATTTCTTTCTGCCTCCCTAATCATATTCAATCCAATTCTTGTCTTTACACTACCGCCTGGGTTATATTCCTCTAGCTTAACTATCACCTCAGCACTACCCTCATCAACCAGACGATTTAATCTGACCATCGGAGTATTCCCAATTAATTCAACAACACTATCAACAATCTTCATCAGTCAGTTAACCCCCCATTTTTTAATTCCCACTATTCCGCTATGTTTTTATGAATATATTTTATCAGACAATTTGTCTCCTGTCAAGGCAGCTACCCAGAATTACTCATAGTTTAAGATTCCCCATCTGTCACTTAATAATCAGGTAATTTTGCATAAAAAAAGAGACCACTCAAGGTCTCTCAAAATTCCGAAAATTTATTCTACACCCATTCTTTGCAAAACAAGTTGATATCCATCAGCACCATAGTTCAAGCACCGTTTGACTCTACTGATAGTAGCAGTACTGGCTCCAGTTAATTTGGCAATCTCCTCATAAGTAGCTCCTTCCTTTAACATCTTGGCCACTTCTAAACGTTGAGCAATCGATTTGATCTCATTAATCGTACAGATATCCTCAAAAAACCGATAACACTCATCTTCATTCTCCAAAAGCAAAATCGCCTTAAACAATTGGTCACTAAACTTATCTTTTATACGTTCATTCACCCGGGACCTCTCCTTTGCTTTACCTTATTATATAAAGGAAGACACAAACTAGATCGACACCTCTGATGAAATGAACGCAAAACAAAACTGTTTTGCGTTCATTTTTCATTCTTTTATTAATATTTCGCCAGTAACCCAGTAATTCCTTCTTGCTTACAGAAATTATCCGATAGTCGCAACCATTACAGCTTTAATAGTATGCATTCTATTTTCCGCTTCGTCAAAGACTACAGAATGCTTACTTCTAAATACTTCATCACTAACTTCCATAGATTCGATGCCAAACTTCTCAGAAATATCTTTACCAATTACAGTCTTAGTATCATGGAAAGATGGTAAACAGTGCATGAAGATAACATCAGGATTGTTAGTCTTCTTCATCATCTCCATATTAACTTGATATGGTTTTAATTGCTTAATTCTCTCGGCAAACTTATCTTCTTCACCCATTGATACCCAGACATCTGTGTAGATTGCATCAGCATCTTTAACACCTGCATCAATATTATCGGTAAATTCAAGTTTAGCACCTGTCTCATTAGCCACTTCTTGCATCTCAGCAATCAATCCTTCAGTTGGGAACAACTCTTTTGGAGCCACACCCACAAAGTGCATACCCATCTTAGCAGCACCTATCATTAAGGAGTTACCCATATTGTTTCTAGCATCTCCGACATACACAAGTTTCACTTGATTCAATGGCTTATCGACATGTTCCATAATGGTCATAAAATCAGCAAGAATCTGAGTTGGGTGATACAGATCAGTCAGACCGTTCCACACAGGAACACCTGCATACCTGGCCAAATCTGCAACGGTCTCCTGTTTAAAACCCCTAAACTCGATCCCATCATAATATCTACCCAATACCTTAGCAGTATCTTCGATAGATTCCTTCTTACCCATCTGACTGTTACTTAAAAATGTAACCTGTGCCCCTTCATCAAAAGCAGCAACTTCAAAAGCACATCTGGTTCTTGTAGAAGTCTTCTCAAATAAAAGAACAATATTCTTACCTTTTAACATCTCACCATGAGTTCCAGCTCTCTTTTTCCTTTTCAGGTCCATGGACAGATCCAACAAGTAACGGATCTCCAATGGAGTAAAATCCTTTAAAGTTAATAAATGTCTTCCTTTTAAACTAATTGGCATTTTAAAAAGCACTCCTTTCAAATTGTATCTTTTTTATAGATTATTTATGTTTTCAAAAAATTCAAGATCAATAATATCCATTTATTCATCTACTAATAATTATTCGTTAATGTATAAAAAAGTCCTGCTTTTTCTTCAAAAAAATCGTTTCTAAATTGCACGCTCACAGACTTTCTTAGCTACATAGGGAGAAGTCATTGTCTTCAAAAGACATTCATACCCTACTGTAAAGCTCACTAGATCCCCGACTTTATAAGTTTTTTCAGCATCGGTCATGTCAACAATGATATGATCACTGCTTCCTCCCACAACTTCAATACCCGAATCAATTGGTCTCAACCCATCAGCAGCCACATCCTGTTTTCCGATACCCAGAATAGCCCTGATTCTCTGACCCTTGTCTTCAAAGACCGGAACCTTACCGAAAGCATCTAAACCAATTGTGCCCAGAGGATGAGAAGGTTTCTCTCTCTGTTCAATAATTTCCGCTTTTAAAACAAATGTATCAGAACGGGTATTGGGGAAAGGTTGATGGCTAACGGTGTCATTGCCTAACATAATGACTTCCCCTATTCGTAATTGATTTATCCCAACAGGCATCTTACCTTCCCTTAGTAATGCTAAAGAACTGCTATTACCACCAGAGATAATATCTAACTTAATCTGATAGGTATCTTCAATTGAATTAACCAGATCCATCAGTTGCCCCAGATTAGTTTCTGTAGGCAATACTCCACCCCAACAGGTTAAATTCACACCTAAACCCTTGATAGATAAATTCTTCATCTTTTGCACTTCACCCACAACATCCAGTATCTCAGACGGCCAAAATCCTTCCCGTAAATCTCCCAGATCAACCATCAAGATCACATCATGAATCCGGTTAAGATTACTGGCAGCACGGCTTAATGCTTCCAAAACTTCTAGATCAGAGTTCAAACTACAATCGGAATACCTGACCACCGATTCAGCCTCACTAATCATTGGAATTCGCACAAGAGTATAGTAGGTATCAATCCCCGCCTCTTTCATCTTCTGAATATTTTCAATCCGGGAATCACACAAAGCTTTAACCCCTGCCGCTAACAAAGTTTGAGCCACCTCTGGATGACCACAGGTTACTTTAGTAACTCCCCATATCTGAACACCAAACTTCTGGCCCAGAGCCACTATATTCTCAGCATTCTCTTTTAAGCGATCCAGATAAATCTCAATCAACGGATATTTCATAGTTGTGAACTCCTTTCCCGTCGCATTTTATTCAAACATGCATAAACACTATAACATATTCGCTCTATATATGAAAAATCCTTTTCCAATCCCGAAATAATTTTATTTTTTATCATGGTCTGACACAATCTTCAACCCGCCCCTGCAAAACATCCAGGCCATGGGGCAGAGTTTCAAGAATAACTTCCAGACATTCCCGAACTCCCTTGGGACTTCCCGGAAGATTTATAATTAGCGTTCTCCCCCTTACCCCCGCTGCAGCTCTGGACAACATGGCCCGCGAAGTCTTTTTCATACTCTCTCTACGCATAGTCTCTGCAATCCCGGGGACTTCATACTCAACGACTTCCAGAGTAGCATCAGGAGTACAATCCCGGGGACTTAACCCTGTACCCCCCGTTGTCAAGATTAGACTCAGGTTCTCTCCATCAGACCATTGACACAGTTTTTCCTTAATTAAGCTTTTATCATCAGGAATTACTTCATAATTGATTACCTCACAATTAATTGTTTTGACCATATCTTGAATAATCTGACCACTCAAATCTTCTCGCTCACCTTTTGCTCCCCTATCGCTAAGGGTTAGAACTCCAACTCTATACATTTTGTACCTCCCTGAATCTTATTTAACCTATAAACCTAACATTATCAGCGATTCGCTCCACTCTATTTCTCAAGACATAAATTTAAATTCAAGAGATTCAATAAAAACCCTTCCTTATTATTAAAATTATTCAATAACGATACGTGTTTTTACCGATCATAAAAAAACTTAGGCCCCATAGACCTAAGTTTAATAACTTTAAATTATTTTATGCACCTGCCAGAAAAGCAAAACGATAGATGAACAATGCACCCAGAACATATACTATCCAGTGAACTTCCCGCCCTTTGCCGCTTAATAACTTAACAATCGGATACACTACAAAACCAATGGCAATTCCATTCGCTATAGAGTAAGTCAAAGGCATAGCTATCATCGCCATAAACGCAGGAACAATCTCTGTAAAGTCATCCCAATTAATACTCATAACATTTCTCATCATCATTGAACCAATTATGATTAACGCCGGAGCAGTTGCTGATCCCGGTACAATACCAATGATTGGTGTAAACAATAAAGATAATAGAAAACATATCGCCACGACTACACCAGTCAAACCTGTCCGTCCACCGGCTGCAACTCCAGAAGCAGATTCAATGTATGTGGTAACCGTAGGAGTACCACACAGAGCACCACCCATTGTTCCCAAAGAGTCTGCCAATAGAGCTCTACCTGCATTCGGCAATTTACCATCCTTATCTAACATACCTGCTTGCTGACTAACTCCGACCAGTGTTCCCGCAGTATCAAATAAGTCAACAAATAGAAAAGAAAAGACCACAGTCAGAATACCCTTACTCCAGGCTCCCGCAATATCTAAATGACCAGCAATACTCAACCATGAGCCAAATTTAGGGATTGAAATCAAGCCAGTTGGTGCACTGGTAACTCCGGTAAAAATCGCTAATAGAGTGGAACCAATAATACCCCAGAGAATCGCACCTGGAACTTTTTTTACCATCATCCATACTGTAATAATAATTCCAAAAAGGGCAAGCAATACATGAGGATTTCTCACATTACCCAAACCCAGTAGAGTATCTGGATTGGCTACAACGATCTCAGCATTAACCAGACCGATAAAAGCAATAAACAAACCAATTCCTGCACTGATACCACTCTTTAAACTCATTGGAATTGAATTGATAATACTCTCTCTAACTTTGAAAAAAGTCAAAAATAAGAAAAATACTCCAGATAAAAATACAGCTCCCAACGCCTCTTGCCATGTCCAACCCAGACCAATTACTACTCCATAAGTAAAATACGCATTTAAACCCATACCTGGAGCCAGAGCAAAAGGATAATTGGATAAAAGTCCCATTAATAATGTTCCTAAAGCGGCCGACAGAGCTGTAGCGATCAGGACTCCATCAACTGGCATTCCGGCATCTTTTAAAATATTGGGATTAACAAAGATAATGTAAGCCATTGTCATAAATGTTGTCAGCCCCGCAATAACCTCTGTTCTTACCGTTGTACCCTTTTTCTGCAGATTAAACATCTTCTCTAACATTGTGCGTCCTCCTTTAATTCGTCTTTTGCTAATTTTTTGCTTTTCATATATTAATATAGTTCGTATTATAACGAACATTAAGCACTATTATTTATTATATCGTTAATATTAACACATCGACGTCGAGATTGTCAATAGAATTTTAGGTAATTTTTTATTATTTTATTTCTTATTGGCCTTCTTTATCCCAATTACTTATTAGGATTTAAAAACAAAAATAATATTGTGATTCATGTTAATTAATGACGAAATTAATAGTAGATCTATAAAGAAATGAATTCACAAAAAAGAGGTTATTCTCAAAAGTTTTTTCAAAACCAGTGAGATGTAACCTCTTTCTTGCTGATAATATACTTATAATACAGAACTCCAGGCAGCCTGATTATCACAACCCCATTCACAGTTTTCAGGTGGTAGAGATGGATTGATCGCTACCAACTTTTTGCTTTTGAGATACATTTTTTTCACCTCCTTTAACTTATATATTTTTACATATTACATATATTATCCTGCTTATTGGTGTAAATCTTCAATTTTTAGTTTGAGTAATCCATTTGTGATCATTTTCAGTGTTATTATTTTACGAACAAAAAAGCTAGATTATGACTCCTGGCGAAGTCAATAATCTAGCTCAAATTAACTTATTTTTTATTTTAGTAAAATCATTCCCATTCAATAGTTGCGGGCGGCTTGGAAGTGATATCATAGACAACACGATTTACATGTTCGACTTCATTAGTTATTCTGGTAGACATATTTTCCAAAACCTCATAGGGAAAACGCACCCAATCAGCAGTCATCGCATCCTCACTCTTCACTGCCCGAATCACGATCGGAAAGGCATACGTCCGCTCATCGCCCATAACACCTACACTACGCAAATTCGCCGGAAGAATAGCAAAAGATTGCCAAATATCTTTATTCAAACCTGCCGTTCTGATCTCCTGGGTTACAATAGCATCGGCATTGCGCAAAATCTCTAAATTCTCATGAGTCACCTCTCCGATAATCCGAATGGCCAGACCCGGGCCAGGAAAAGGCTGCCGCCATACGATCTCATCAGGTAATCCCAGAGCCTTACCAATTGACCTAACCTCATCTTTAAAGAGTGTTTTAAGAGGTTCTATCAATTCAAATTCCATGTCATCAGGAAGTCCTCCCACATTATGATGGGTCTTAATCTTCGCCGCTTCCTTTGTTCCACTTTCAATTACATCAGAATACAAAGTACCCTGAACCAAATACCTGGCATCTCCGATCTTTCTCGCCTCTTCTTCAAACACCCTGACAAATTCATTGCCAATCCGTTTTCGTTTCTCTTCTGGTTCAGTAATTCCTTCCAGCAGATTAATAAATCGCTCACTGGCATCAACATAAATCAGATTTATATCAAACTGTTCCTTAAAAGTCTTTCTGACCTGTTCTGCCTCACCTTTTCGCAAAAAGCCGTGGTTGACAAAGATACAGGTTAACTGCTCCCCGATAGCCTTATGTACCAGAGCTGCAGCTACTGAAGAATCGACTCCACCTGACAACCCACAGATAACCTTTTCTTTTCCAACAACCTGACGAATCTCTTCAACTTTCTCTTCAATAAAATTACTGGCTGTCCAATCACCTTTACAATGACAGACTTCAAATAAAAAGTTACGAATCAATTCCATCCCCTGGGGAGTATGAGCGACTTCTGGGTGAAATTGTACCCCATAAAACTTGCGGTCATGATTAGCCATAGCTGCATTAGGAGTATTGATTGTTTTAGCGATCACCGTAAATCCTTCGGGTAACTGTAAAACATGGTCACCATGACTCATCCAGACCACCAGTTCAGGACCTAAGTCTGCAAATAACCCTTTTTGATCTGTTACTATCAATTCTGCCTTCCCATATTCCCGTTGTTCAGCTCTTTGAACTTTCCCATCCAGAGTATATGCCATGATCTGCATACCATAACATATTCCCAAAATTGGGATGCCCAAATCAAAAATTCCCTCATCAATTCGGGGTGCATTTTCGGCATAAACACTTTTCGGACCTCCAGAAAATATAATTCCAGTTGGATCTAACTCCTTAATCTCTTTCAGAGAAACATCATATGGACGAATAACTGAATAAACACTATACTCCCGCACCCTTCGCGCTATCAACTGAGCATATTGGGCACCAAAGTCCATTACCAGAATTTTTTGCTCTTTGGCCATTACATTCACTCCTCTTCTATTATCCTTATTAGTATTGCTCAAGTGAAGAAAAACATTAGCAACTTCATACATCTATAGATTAGTTTTTTACAGCCGCAAAACTATTTCCTATTACTATAGTAAATTCAGTCATCTTTGTCAAGTTAATTTTACCAATTAGCGATATAATAATTAACGAACATTATATGGATATATTATAAATAATATTCGACAATTTGTCCAGTACTTCGTTAAATCATTTGCGAAAACCATAAAAATAATCAATTTTCTGAACAAAATACCCAGGATCATTTTCCCCCTTTTAAAAGTCAAAAGCAAATTTTTCTGGTAGCATTTCAAAACGTCAACATTCTATTAATCTCCCAAATAACAAAAAAGTAGAGGATCACCGACCCTCTACTTTTTTGTTAGCCTGCACCAATTTAAAAACCATGACAAGTTACACTTGTACCTATATAAGTCCAGGTCTCATTAATCTTAGTCCCACACTCAATACAGATAGTACTATGTACTTCATGGGTAATATAATTCCGATCATATCCATTAGGCATATGGGTACAAGCTGTCCTATACGAATCTGTTACCCTAGTAGTTTGTTCCTCAAAGTCCATACCTCCACAATTTGGACACCTGGCTGGTAGAGCAACTGCACTCGCACTAGTCAAAACCAGAACTCCCAACAAAATCATTGCCAAAAACATTTTTCTGGTCATCTTATACCTCCTTCTTTAATTTATATATATATTTCTATATTAATACACTTATTCCTGTTTATATATACTATTTATTTATATATTTTTCCACAAACAAATTTCTACGTACTATTGCCATCCAAAAGCCAAAAGGTCACTGGAAGATTATTATTTATCATCTCTCCCAGTAACCTTTCATTCGAAAATATACAATCGTCTCACTTTTCGCACCTTTGACAACTATTATTCCAATTGATCGATGATATCCATTGCAAAGACCGCAGGTGCACCTCCGGTATGAACAAACAATACCTTCTCACCAGCTTTAAACTGACCTTTATTGATCAAATCTATAAATCCCGCCAGTGCTTTCCCAGTATATACAGGTCCAACAATGATTCCTTCCGTTCTCGCTAACAGTTTCATCGCTTCTATCGCTATCTCACTTGGAACACCATACTCAGGTCCAAAATAATCATAATTTAAATTAATATCTGCAGGTTCAATGGATAGATTACTCTCCAACAACAGAGCGATCTCCTTGCCGATCTGTAAAATTTCAGGCTCAAAATCCTCATTGTCAGCCGCTATTCCAAAAATTTCAAAATTTCCTTCAAAGAGCTTCTTTCCAGCTAACAAACCGGCCTGTGTTCCCCCGGAACCAATAGGATGAACCACCCAATCAAAATTAATCCCCAGAGCCTTTGATTGATCAATTATCTCCTTCGCACAGCGAATATATCCCATCGCCCCCAGACCTGTAGAACCACCGGTGGGGATAACATACGGCTTCATTCCCTGCTCTTTTAACTCTTCAGCCTTTTGATACATAGCATCTCTGCGACTAAGAGGTCCATCTGGATCAACAACCACTATCTCTGCATCCAGAAGTCGATCTAGCAGCAGATTCCCCTGATACTCCTCAATCTCTTTTCCCTTCAATACCAGAATCGCCTTCATTCCTACCCTACAAGCAGCTGCGGCAGTCATTCTGGCATGGTTTGATTGAAGACCACCTTCTGTCAAGACCACATCACATCCCTGAGCTATGGCTTCTGCTAAAAGATATTCCAGTTTACGTGCTTTATTTCCTCCCAACGCCAACCCTGTATTATCATCACGTTTGATATAGATCTCTGGTCCGCCCAATACTTCACTAAAACGCGGTAGTGGTTCAATTGGGGTAGGGGTTATAGTTAAAGATATTCTCGGTATCTGATCAAATTGTTTCATGTTTATCTCTCCTTTTAATTATCTATCTACTACATAAAATTCCACACACCCTGACCAAATACCTCTCTCATAAGTAATACCTCTTTATATAATAACTATTGAATAACCCAAACCCCAACTATATTAATCAAAAATAATCCCCTATCGGGCCGCCTTTTCCTTTCTTCAAAAACTTAAATATAAACTTCCTGTGCCGACCTTACAGATTAATTAGACTATTGGCAACTCTATACATCCCAAAAATTATCCACAATCCGCAAAGTACACAAAATAAAACCCTCCGGGGTTTTCCCGAAGGGTCATTTATTAAACTCCAGATTACATCATACCCATTCCTGGCATTCCGCCGCCCATTCCTGGGGGCATAGCTGCAGGTTCTTTATCTTCCTTCTTCTCAGCAACCAGACATTCAGTAGTCAACAGCATAGCTGCTGCACTGGCTGCATTCTGCAGAGCAGAACGGGTAACTTTAGCAGGATCAACGATACCAGCTTTTATCATATCAACAAAATCACCTTTGTAAGCGTCAAAACCTACACCAACTGCCTGACTCTTAACCTTCTCAACAATTACAGAGCCTTCATAACCAGCATTGTTAGCGATTAAGCGAACTGGGGTTTCTAAAGCTTTGCGGATGATATCCAGACCAGTAGCTTCATCGCCTTCTAAAGTCACATCATCCAATGCGGAGATACAACTTAACAGTGCAGTACCACCACCGGCTACGAGACCTTCTTCTACTGCTGCACGGGTTGCAGACAATGCATCTTCAATCCGATGTTTCTTCTCTTTAAGTTCAGTTTCAGTAGCAGCACCTACCTGAACAACTGCAACACCACCAGCTAACTTAGCCAGACGTTCCTGTAATTTTTCTTTATCAAATTCAGAGGTTGTAGTCTCCATTAGTTTCTTAATCTGATTAATCCGCTCTTTGATGTCACTTTCACTACCATTACCGTCAACGATAGTAGTATCATCTTTAGTAACAGTAATTTTGTGGCAGCGACCCAGATCGTCCAGAGTGGCATTTTCAAGTTTAATACCTTTCTCCTCAGAGATCACCTGACCACCGGTCAGAACAGCAATATCTTCTAACATAGCTTTGCGGCGATCACCAAATCCTGGAGCTTTAACAGCTACGCATGTAAAGGTACCACGGATCTTATTGACAACTAATGTAGTCAGAGCTTCACCCTCAACATCTTCTGCAATGATTAACAATGGTTTACCAAGCTGAACGACTTTCTCCAATAGAGGCAAAAGTTCCTGGACATTGCTAATCTTCTTATCTGTTAATAGAATATATGGATCATCTAATTCGGCAGTCATAGTCTCAGTATCTGTTACCATGTATGCGGACAGATAGCCACGATCAAATTGCATACCTTCTACAACTTCCAGGCTAGTACCCATGGTTTTCGACTCTTCAACAGAGATAACGCCGTCTTTACCTACTTTTTCCATGGCATCGGCAATCAGTTGACCGATCTCTTCATCAGCTGCGGAGATGGAAGCAACCTGAGCGATAGCTTCTTTACTCTCAACAGGTACACTGATTTCAGCAATTCTCTCTACAACTCTCTTAACAGACTTCTCGATTCCACGCTTTAATACCATTGGGTTAGCGCCAGCTGCAACATTTTTCAGACCTTCTTTAAAGATAGCCTGAGCAAGAACGGTAGCTGTAGTAGTACCATCACCTGCAACATCATTAGTCTTGGTAGCAACTTCTTTTACTGTTTGTGCACCCATATTTTCAAATGGATCTTTCAATTCAATCTCACGAGCAATGGTAACTCCATCATTAGTGATAGTTGGAGAACCAAAACTTTTTTCTAACACAACATTCCGGCCTTTAGGACCTAATGTTACTTTTACAGCATCAGCCAGAGCATCAACACCCCGCTCTAATGCACGACGAGCTTCTTCACTGAACTTTAATTGTTTAGCCATTTATGTCCCCTCCTTAGTAATCTATGTTGAATAATGTTCACATTCTAAGTACCTTTACCTAAAACCTACTGCACAATTGCTAAAACATCTTTTTCACTGATGATCAGATATTCTTCATCATCAAATTTTACTTCTGTACCAGCATATTTGGCAAAAATAACCCGGTCACCAGCTTTAACAACTGGAGTCACTTTAGTGCCATTATCCAATACGCGACCTTCACCCACTGCTATGATTTCGCCTTCCATTGGCTTTTCTTTTACAGTGTCAGGTAAGAAAAGACCACCTTTTGTCTTCTCCTCACGTACAACTGGTTTAACTACCACTCTGTCACTTAAAGGTTTGATGTTCATATCACTACCTCCTTCATGTCTTTGATTTGTTTAATTGAAATATTTAAAATTTCCACATGTGGAAAATTTACTTTTTTTATATTCCAAAATTATCTTTTTGCTAAGTAAATAATCTAATCTTTAGTTGTTAGCACTCACTTAAGTCGAGTGCTAACATTCACATCTCTAATGATACAAAATCAGTCATTTATTATCAAGTTCTATTAATCACCCTTAGAGATTGTTATGATTATTAAGAGGCGATCTACTTAAAATATTTCGTATTTTCGAAATATATCTCGATTTTTTATGACTTTTCACCAATTTCAAATTTTCGATAGCTATGTCCCACTAAATACTCCAGATTTTTAACCTAAAAATTCCAATTGTTTTTATTATACCCTCGCCAATTACTCTTATACCTTAAATATTAATGACTTCAATTGGAACTCTCAATTCATCTTCCAACAGACCAAAACTTCTCCCGGACAAATCATACCCCCAGGGGTCAAGGAATATCCCGGGCAGCATAATTACATCATATTCATGATCAGATAATTCTCTCCAGGTATCCAGAAAATCTTGTATCACCAACAGACCTCCGGCTATAATCGATCCCCCGAAAAATCTATTTTGAACCACCACCAGCGCAAATTCCACATCCGTCAACTCCTGGTGCAGCCTCTCCAGCATGATCTTTAACATTGGTTTAGCCAGAGTAGAGACCATCAACAAAACCTTTTTCGCCCGCCTGCGCTCGATCCCCCTCAAAACTTGACGATATAGTTCAGGGTTTAGATCATAAGCAAAAACAACTCCCGATCGCTCTTCAGGGAGTTTGTTTATAGTCAATTTAATCTCTTGCCCACTACGAATTAAATCTATCTTCTGAATACCCCCATGAAGCAGTTTATAAAAAGCATCCACCCTGGAAAAGACTTCTATTCCATCTATTTTTTGAATCTCATCTCCAATAGTTAATCCACTAATCTGTGCTGGTGAATTCTGAATAACACCCGTTACTCTCGCCCGCAGATCCGTTAAAAAAGCAGGTTCCATCAACAGAGGAGTTCTATATACTTTCCTGAGCCGTTCAACCCAGGTAACCAATTCTTCAGCCAGAGCGTTGGTAAAATGCAAATTTTCAGGAGCTCTTTTAGTAAAACCTGGCATAAAAATCCTGACACTTTCAGCTGAATACTTGTCCAAAAATTTCACTGTCTCCTCCATATCGTTCCAACCCACAATCCAGGGCATAGCCACGATACTTCCCTGATAAGAGATGCCTTTTTGTTTAAGCTTAGTAATGGCTGTACATACCACATCTCCCTTATCCCCCATCAAACACATCCTTCCTTTCGGTGTAGAACTATTCAAAGATATATATAATTCAATTCGACCTAGATCTTGTAGAAAATCCAACATCTCATCCGAAAGTAAGGTTCCATTGGTAGTAATTTGAACTGCTGTAGTGGGGAATTTATCCCTAATCATCCGCAAAATTGTTCTGATCTCCGGATGCAAAAAAGGTTCACCCTCCATAATCCGGGTCACTGATTCACCAATAACAATCTTCTGAGTGGGATCAACAAATTCTAAAGTTGTCCTGATCTCCTCCAAATTACGATGACCAATACTATAAACTTTAACTCCCTGTGGATTTTGCGGATGACTACAGAATACACATTTTACATTACAGGCTGAGGTCAGCGGCAAGATATTATCCTGTTGAGCCGAAAAAAGAATCAATTGTTCCTGAGAATTACGCACAAAAATTCACTCCCATCCACATTTTCCACAATTCCTCTACAATCTTATCCAGTACTTTTCCACATTTTCTACCGGCAATTATCCTTGTACGAGAATAATTTACAAAAGTTATACACATTTATCCACAGAATTTGCTATACTTATCCACACTACAGATGTAAATTAGGAACAGCATTCAGCTCCAGACCACTTATTTCACCCCGCTGCAGCAGGAAATACCCCACTGATGCAATCATCGCTCCATTATCTGTACATAAGATAGGTGGTGGGTAATGTAAACTGACGTTTAGTGATTCCAACTCCTTTTGCAACAACTCCCGCAGCCGACTATTAGCCGCCACTCCACCGGAAAGTATAACGCTTTTCACACCTTTGGTGTTAACCGCTTTGATCACTCTGGCAATTAAAATATCTGCTACTGTTCGTTGAAAACTTGCAGCCAGATCGGCCATTGGCAGCTCTTCGCCTTTCTGCGTTAATTGATTTGCATAATTTAAAACTGCAGTTTTCAAACCACTAAAACTAAAATCATAGTGATCCTGGTCTAGCAAAGGTTTAGGAAAATCTATAGCAAACTCATTCCCTTTTCGGGCCAGTTTTTCAATTCGTGGTCCCCCAGGATAACCCAACTTTAACACTCTGGCAATCTTATCAAAAGCCTCCCCCGCTGCATCATCCCTGGTTCTCCCCAGAACCTCGTATTGACCAAGATCACTAAAATACAAAAGATCGGTATGTCCTCCCGAGACTGTCAAACAGATAACAGGCGGATTGATCTCATCCCCAGTCAAAAAATTAGCATAGATATGACCTGCCAGATGGTTAACCGGGATCAATGGGATATTCAGTGTCAGAGCTATTGCTTTAGCAGCCGAGATACCCACCAGAAGACCACCTACCAGACCTGGCCCATAGGTAACAGCAACACCAGCCAGGGCAGACCAATCAATACCCGCCTTCTCCACAGCCTCTTTTAGTACAGGATTAATTAACTCTACATGCTTTCGGGAAGCAATCTCAGGCACAACACCGCCAAATTTCTGATGCCAATCAACCTGTGAAGCGATTACATTAGACAGAATCTCTCTGCCATTTTTCACTACTGCTGCAGATGTTTCATCACAACTGCTTTCTATCCCCAGAATATATATTTCCTTCATCTAGCAGAACCCCTTTCTTATGTTTTCATTAGATGTATCAGGTACACTGTATACGATTAAAAAGCAGGATTTTTCATTCCAATCCTGCTCCATCCAATATTTTCCACATTATTAATGCATCTTCACCATTATCCTGATAATATTCTGGTCGAAATCCAACAGCTTTAAAACCTAACTGGTTATAAAGATTTTGAGCGGGAAGATTGGTAACGCGAACTTCCAGGGTTACCCCCATGACCTTTCTAAGTTTTGCCTGTTCAAAAAGTGAATTAATTAATAATTTCCCAATCCCCATTCTTCTAGCCGAAGGTTTGACCGCAATATTGGTAATATGAGCTTCATCGACAATAAACCATGTCCCAAGATAACCTACTATCCCCTCGTCTGCTCTGGCTACCAAATAATAAGCATATCGGTTATTACCATCTAACTCACTCTCAAAGGCATTTTTTGACCACGGATTGGAGAAAGAAGCTTCTTCAATCTCCATTACCTGTTCGATATCCTCATTTTGCATCAGGTCGATTGTAATCTCCAAACACCCCACCTACTTTCCGTGTTTTTGCGCCCAGTTAATCTCTGCCTGGGATGGTTTCAGGTAATTGGGAGTCAACCCGAAGAGGTCATCTGCTTCGTCTTCAATCAATTTCTTAGCCCCCAATTCTGCCACTACCCCACCTCTGGGCATCCAGAGGGCAGCAGGAGGAATAATCACTCTTGAACCCAATTTATCCCATAATATTTGACTATATTTCTCAATAGCATCACCCAGAAAATATACTGGCTCCACTAGATTCTGTAGATTATCCATTAACTCATCAATACTGCATCCCAGATCCTCAGTTATCCGACTAATTCCTTCTCGTCCACCTCTAAACCCCCCAGTATATACCCGACGGTTTCGGGCATCAAAAATAGGATAAATCAGTTCGGGAACCAGTGCCAGATTATACGCAGTCACCTCTATTGTTGATACTCCCTTAATCGGCTTGTCAGTCATCTGTGCTAACGTTTTAGCAGTAGTGACACCGATTCTGGTTCCAGTGAACGATCCAGGACCTAAAGTAACTGCAAACCCATCTAAATCCTGAACCTGTAAGTCAACAGACTGTAACAGTTCCGCCAGCAGTGGCATCAAACGTTCAGAATGTGTCCGTTCCAGGGCCAGATTACTTTCACCAATCAAACCTCTCTCACTATCAAATATACCCAATCCACCAACTTTGGTAGACGTGTCAATTCCTAATACTAACAAAATTTTTCATCTCCTCATATAAAGATACATATTCTTCTCCCCTGGTCACAAGTTGAATTCGCCGCTGAGTATTCTGACCACTTAACTCAATCTTTATATAAGCAGATGGTAAGTAATCTCCAGCCCTTTCTGGCCACTCTATTAATACCACCCGATCATCAAAATACTCCTCAAAACCGATATCCAGGAGTTCATCTGGATCATCTAATCTATAGAGATCAAAATGAGCCACTGACAATCTTCCAAAATATTCATTGACCAGCGTAAAGGTGGGACTTGTTACATATTCATTAATTCCTAAGCCTTTCAAAATTCCACCAGCCAAACAGGTTTTCCCGGCTCCCAGATCTCCATATAGTAAAATTACCATTCCCGGCTGTAAAATATTACCTAAAACATTCCCAAAATGTAACGTCTCCTCCGGAGAATTCGTCGTATATTCAAGCATAATCTCTGCCCCCAATTCCGATTACCCAGGTTCCTTTGATAATCATTAAGACCATAATTCTAACCGCATTGACTTTAACTTAGTTTTTCCAGATATGGCTAATCAGATTATAATATATTTTACCACCTACGTCAACAAAGTTATTCTAGCAAGCAGGATTTTTCCATTATATGTAGAATACATATAATAAAGAAAGGAGGTGCTTTTTATGGGATGTCTGGAAGAAGAACGCCAGTGGATCTGTATCCATACCTCTGATTCGCTTTTTGAAGCCAATCTGCTAAGATCCTTTTTAGAGAATCGGGGAATTGAAGTAACTGTTTGTGCTTCTTCTAGTGAATTACACGATTATATGCATAAAAAGACTGAACAAATTCGCATATTCATACCTTTTGCAGATCTGGAGCAAGGCAAACGATACACACGACGTTTGATGCGTATTCGCAAAGTTAAAAATGAATTTGAACCATAAAAAGGTTCCACTCAACAATCCAGTGGAACCTTTTTAGATTAATCCTTCACTCGTTTAGAAGAAACCTGGTCTAATTTTAAAATTAACCCATTGTGCACACCAATCTCACCTACTGAAGGCGTATTCAAAATCTTATCTCTCACTATCAGTGTAGAAGATTTACCACCATCCAGATTCATCGCCTGAATAGAACCCAGAGAGAGCATAAGATCAGCCAATTCCTGTAAAGTCATGCCAATACTGTGCTCCGCTCTACCATCTACTGTTACCATCAAAAGTCGATTGTCCGCAGTAATCCCCAGAGCAGAACGCGGCGCTCTACCATAAAGGATATCGGGTAAAAACTTCTCTTCCTGACCGGTTATCTTTATCTTTCCATCTTCCACTAATCTCGGACCCCCACCGATTGCCTGAATAACTCCTTCGTGTAACCAATCTGGATTCAGGCTCACAATAGATTGAACACGGTCACCTATCTTCACATTCTCCAGAAATTCTCTGGCAATTCCGTGAGCAGAGACCACAAAACCATCAGGGGGTATCACACTATTCCCCTGTTGATTTATCTCAATCACCCGATTATGTTGAACCACAACCTCCAGACCCCACTGGTTGGAGTTAGTAGTTCGCCCAAAAGGCGGAGTATATAAAATTAATTCATCACTGTAACGAGGTCGATTAATCCCTGATACCGGACGTCTTTCAAAGAAATTGACCACTATATCTCCTTTAAAAGAGACTCTATCCATCCTCATTCGCCTATCGGCATCAATCCCCCAGGCAGTTCGATCCAGAATAGGTGCACTAACTAACTGCCCATCTTGAATCAATAACCCCAGAGGTAATCCATCAGAACCAAAATAACCTCCATTTATACCAGCAAAAGCGTCTTCCTGTTCAACCAGATCACTAATTTTATTAAAGCCAACAAGACTACCTTTTCGAAAAGTAGTTCTCAGACTTAGGTTGGTACTAGGATAATCCGAACCAATCTCTTCCAGAATCTTTCTACCTTCTGCAAAAGGATTGATCTCTATTTCAAGAGCATGAATGTGTACTGGACCATCGTTAGTACCACTTCTGATATAATGATAGGTAACTCCGTCAGCTAATGTGGATGTTTGCCTTTTAGTAAATTTGCGCTGAATAATCATCGTCAAAGTATTGGTCTCTTCATTCCAGGTCAGATCATACCATGATCCTGCATATTTCAATTCAGCGACAATTCTCAATCCATCACGATATTGAAAGTATCTTACCTGACGTAACAGAGAATCCTGATAATCCTCCTGTTTAAACTGGGTCAGAAACCAACCACCCTGTACATCAATAACAAATCTCGTAGGATTTTGCATAGTAACATCTGTATAATCAATCTCCTGACTAAACCGCATATCAATCTTTATTAATTCTCTTTCCAGAGATACATCTAGTTTTTCCAGCATAGGAAGATTCAAAATCGGTACAGCAGAATCAGCCAGGGCCAGCCCCGACAAAGAAAGAAGAATTAGCAGACAATTTACAATTAGTAGAATGTATTTTTTTATCATAATATATTATTCACCTCAAATATTTGCTTAGGACACACGCCTCTTTTCGGAATACTAAATATATTGTATCATATCTGTGCACCTGAGTAAATCAATATAAGGTTACAAATATTAGTATTTTTTAATCGGTTTAGTATATTTAAAATAAAATTAACTTAGGGGTTAGTCTGAACTAACCCCTTTAGTCAACACTTTCATTGTAAAGTAACAGTTCCGTCATCCATAGTAAAAGTTACATTGGCAGAACCTCCTGCTAACTCATAGATACGCATCTCTTCACTATTGTATGTCAGCGTATATTCTGCTTCAGAAAATACTCCTCCGCCATCTATAGTGAACTCTCCTCCACCTCTAAGTACATCAAGAACAATATGACCATCATCTGCAACAAACCTATAGTATCCATCATCAGCAAGATCTGTCGCTATATCAACAGTACCATCATCAGTTTTTACATCAATTCTGTGAAAAGAACTATCATCACAGATCAGATCACCATCGTCAATTCTGGCATATAACTTTCCGTGACTGTCATCTAATCTAACTACCCCATCGTCCATCGTAATATTATAGACATCACTCTGTGTATCAGAAAGATTAGCTATTCCATCATCCATATCGAGAGAGACATTTCCGGAGATGTTCACAATTTGGTAACGATCATCATCTCCGATTAGGTTCAAACTAACACCTTGCGGTACTTCAATTAATATAGTATAAGTTACATCTGTACTCATAATCATTACGCCTGAATTTTTTCTATCCTGGATCTTCAGATTACCATTGACCTCCTTAATGCTCAAATCATAAGGGCTTACCAATATTCCCCTGACATTACACCGATATTCCAACTTCAGATGAACATCTTCTCGCTCACTTCCAATAATCGTTACCGCAGCGTCATCTGTATCCAATTCTAAAGTTCCGTTAAGTGCAATCGCATATAGTTCGTCGACAGAATATGTTATTTCCTGAGCATTTATTGAATGACAACCCGAAACAACAGTTACCAGACAAAAAAATAAAAGTACTATGATACCTTTTTTCACTAGAACCTTCCCCCTTTAATCTTAATTGACAACTTCTTATGTATAGAAAAATTATTCCATTGACAGTCCCGGTGATCATCCGGGGAGAAATAACTTTATGATTATAGACGATCTATTTTCAAAATATGTTCCCAAAAATAAAAAAAACCTCCAACCACATCAGCAATTGGAGGCTTAATCTCTTTCTATCTTTTACAAACTATGAACAGTCTCTCCATTAACCAGAGTTTTTACTACATGGGTCATCGTCTCAAATGGATGTCCATCCCAGATAACGATATCGGCATCTTTCCCAACCTCTAAGCTGCCTACACGATCTCCAACACCCAAAATCTCGGCAGCATTAATTGTGATAGCTTTGAGTGCATCTTCTTCCTTCATTCCATGGCGTACAGCCAGACCTGCACAGATAGGCAGATACTGTAAAGGAATAACTGGATGGTCAGTCATTAAAGCCACTTTGATACCGGCCTTTGCCAGAATACCAGGAGTATCAAAAGTCATATCTTTTAACTCATACTTAGCACGATTGCCCAGAGTTGGACCAACTATCGCCGGAACATTAGCAGCTTTTAGTTCTTCAACAATCTTATGCCCCTCAGTACAATGCTCTAAAGTCACATTAATATCAAATTCTTTAGCGATCCGTAAGATAGTCAGAATATCATCATGGCGGTGAGCATGAGCTTTTAACGGAAGCTCTTTAGTTAATAGACGTGCCATACTCTCCCACTTCAAATCCCGTTCTACAGGCTTACCTTCTTTTTCAGCATGTTTTTGTTTATCCAGATAATTTTGTGCTTTAACCAGAGCGTCTCTCATTACAGCAGCAGTTCCCATACGGGTTACAGGTAATTGAAAGCCACTTCTTGTTCCATAAACCCGTTTAGGATTCTCACCAAAAGCACCTTTGATACCACAAGGATTCAAAATCACCATCTCATCAACGGTCCGACCATGTGTCTTCATAACCAGATTCTCGCCGCCAATAACATTGGCGCTACCAGGGCCAGTCATCACAGTAGTAATACCACCTTTGATCGCATCCCTAAAGCCTTCATCTTCAGGATTTATCCCATCAATAGCTCTCATCTGTGGGGTCGCTGGATCAGATACTTCGTTATAATCCCGACCTTCCCAGCCAATCCCTTCCTCACCAATACCCAAATGAGTATGGGCATCAATAATCCCAGGAGTCACAACCATGCCAGCTGCATCAATCACTTCTGCGCCAGCCGGAACGTCAATATTCTCCCCAACAGCAATGATCTTGCCATTCTCAATAAGAATCGTACCATTTGCAAATACTTCACCTACAGCTGTGTAAACTTTGCCATTAATTATAGCTTTCATATCTTACCTCCTACTCAACTTTATTCACTCCTAATAATTATTTCGACTTACGAAACAAAAATCCTCCTAACTTTTTCTAAATTTTTATCTTCCAGAATAATCTTTTAATGCTCTGGTCGATTGTTCCGGCCACCCGGGCTGCATAACTTCCAGCATAATCATTCTGAATCATCGTAAAATGTTTCTGAGCTTCTTCAGATTGCCCCATCAAAGAATAGATTATTCCCAGGAAAAAATGTCCTTTTCGATAATGTCTATCCAACTCGATAGCTTGCTGCAAATCCTCTACAGCCTGATTAAGATTTCCCTTCATAAAAGCTTCCATACCTGCTGTAAAGGCAATCTTTGCTTCATCAGGAGTGTTTTCATCTTCATTTTTCAGAGTGCGAATCACAGTAAAATAACTAAAAAACTTATTCATCAGTTCACGCTCTTCGACAGTCAAATACTGATTAATGCTATCCAATTCCTTACTCTGACTTCCCAGAACTTCACCCCGAAGACCTTTAACTACTGTCAGCAGAATATATGCTTCAAATTCATCTCCTTCCAGCAGAGTAGCTTCAGTCCAAAAGTTAATCGCCAGATTCAGATTTCCCTGTTTTAGTTCTTTTAACCCCAGATATAATCCCGAAATACTGCCAGGCTGAAACTGATATGCTTTCTCAAAACATTGTAGAGCATAGATTGGGTCTGCTTCCACATGCAGCAAACCAATCTTTTCATAAATTTGCGAAAGACCAGGCTGTAAGCTCTGGTCTCCCAACATTTGAAAACGTTCGATAGCCCGATCAAAGATCTCCTCAGCTTCCTGTACCAGATTATATTGTAAGAGAATCTCACCTACTCTAATATAAGTATAAATATTAGTCTCCTCATATTGTAGTGCCTGGTACCAATATTCTTTGGCATCTGCTTCACGCCCCATCTGCCAGAAAACCTTCCCTAATTTGATATTCAAATCCGTATTTCGTGGATTCATCTGTAAAGACTGTTCATAGGCAACCAAAGCCTCTTCAATTTGAGCCTGGCGGAGATAAAAATCACCCAATTGTAAATAATTCCACCAATGTTCATCAATTCTGGTCGCATCCTTAAAGGCGGATAATGCTCCTTCCAGATCACCTATTTTCTCACAATATCTGGCCAGCTTTATCACAGGCAGGCTTTCTTCCGGTTCCAGAGATCTAGCCTGTTCAAACTGCTCAAAAGCTTGATCTAAGAGATTATTCTCCAGATACAGATCACCCAAATAGATCATGTATTGATAACTATCTGGTTTGATTTCTACCAACTTTTCACCAGCCTGAATGGCTTTACTCTGCATTCGTTTATCCTGACTGCTAATATTTCGATAACTCCAGAATAAACGTTCCCAATAAATAAAATTCAAATTTTCAAATTCTACAGCCCGTTCATATGCATCTTGAGCTAACATCGGATTATTTATCTTATCATAAAGAGTCCCTAACAAGAAGTATCTTGCACCATTCTCCCCTTTCTCCAAAACCACCAATAACTGATTAACTGCCTCTTCATACTCGCCCAATGTCTGGTAGATCTTCGCCATCTCTTCCCGATATTCTAATTTAGGATTCAAAGCAAGAGCTTTATCCAATTCCTCTAAAGCATTATTCCAGAAACTCTGTTGTTTATACAACATCGCTAATTTAAAATGTAAGTCATCATCAGCCGGATTTTCTAAAATGTCAGTTCGCAAATTATCTACGGCTTTATTCCAGGCGTCAGGTAATGTCCGGGCAAATGAATCAACTCCCTGATTTACTTTCCAGTTAACAAATACCATCTCCAGAATCATTCGTCCATCATCACCGCTTACCCGAATCGTTTCCGGCAAAAGAACTCCCGAATAATACTCTTTCCAATTAACATATTCAATAACAGCCATCAACTTTTTAGCTGCATTCAGTACCTTAATCTCAGTAATAATCTTCTTCTCCCGGTTCATCATAACTTCCTGAAATACATATCCATTGTTCAATCCAAACACTATCGTATTTTCATCTTCACTGAGAATCTCCACCTCATAATCATAACCAATCCTGAGTAAGGGCTCTTCAACTATTGAGCGCCGTTGAATCGGTAACGCATTCTGCAGTAAATAATAATCTGGTGGTAAATAAAACCAGGGAATAGCTCCAATCATTCTGCCAATATCAGTCCCTTTCAGCTGCCAGAAAGTATGATCAGCACTATAATCGGTTCTAGTACCATCTTTCAACAAGCCAATACGATATGTCAAAATAGTATCATGCAAATTAATCCGGGTCAAAATCTCACCCTGAAAATTTTCTGCAAGATGTAACTGTTTTAATACTTCCTTAAGATATACCTCTGCAGGATTTTCAGCTGCCATAATTCCAGAAGTATTGAAGAGGAGGAAAAGGCAAAATAAAAGTACTACTTTTTTCTTCAAGGGTTCTCCCTCCTTTAACTTGGACAGTTGGAATTGAGCCACCTCTTTAGAGTAGTGGCAATCTCTCCTTTAGTAACTCTATCTATCCTTTATAATTTAAAGCCAGATTACACAATACCCGCATACCAGTGACTAATGCCTTTTCATCAATATTAAATTGAGGATGATGTAATGGATAACTGGTCTCAGGCCCACTATTACTTCCCAATCTAAAAAATGCACCGGGAATCTGTTCCAGATAATAAGCAAAATCTTCTCCCCCCATAACCGGGTCTTTAATCAGCTGTACCCCCTCAGAACCCAATACCTGACGGCCAATATTCTCCACATATTCAGCCATCTCCTGATGATTAACTAAAGGTGGATACATCTTAATGTATTCAAACTCATATTCTGCACCAAAACCAGAGGTGATTCCTTTAATGATCTCTTCCATTCGTTGTGGAATCTCTGTTCTGACTTCAGGATTTAATGTCCGAATGGTTCCTGTCATCTCCACCTCATCTGCGATAATATTATAACGATAACCACCGGTAATCGTACCAATAGTTATTACAACCGGCTGAGTAGGAATAATCTGGCGACTGGCAATATGCTGCAATCCGTTAATTACCTGGGCAGCAATAGTAATCGAATCAATAGCCTCATGAGGAGCAGAACCATGACCACCTTTACCTTTAATCTTGACAACAAACTTATCTGGTGCAGCCATCACTGCTCCATAGCCTAAACCAATCTGGCCAGGTTTAAAATCAGGCCACAAGTGTAAACCAAAGATAGCATCTACATGAGGATTTTCCAACACTCCGGCTTCCAACATAGGTAAAGCCCCCCCAGGTCCTTCCTCTGCAGGTTGAAAGATGAACTTAACGCTACCTTTAAGTTCAGAACGTAATTGACTCAAAACCTTAGCTGTCCCTAAAAGAATAGATGTATGACCATCATGACCACAAGCATGCATTTTGCCAGGTATCTGTGATGCATATTCTACACCAGTCTTCTCAGTAACAGGTAAGGCATCCATATCTGCTCTTAAAGCAATTACTGGACCAGGATTCTCTCCTGCTAATAATCCAACTACTCCTGTTCGTCCAACCCCGGTCTCTACAGTAATACCAAGATTTTCAAGATACTCAGCGACTTTCCTTCCAGTATTCTCTTCTTCAAATCCCAATTCCGGATGTTGATGAAACTCTCTTCGCAAAGCGATAACTTCTGCCTCTACCTCTGCGGTAAGCTGTTCAACTTTTTTCAGTATCTCTTTCACAATTCTCGCTCCTTTCTCCAACTGCTGTCTGTTATAATATCTGTAACTACATATTGAATGCTGGCTTAATCACACCTATCTCAGTTTGATGATGATTCTTTACAACTGGGTAGCGATGTTTTTCTAGCTTAGCCAATTCTTCTGCTGTGATCAAACCCAGATCTTCCATAGCTTTTAATACCACCACACTTCTTCCCCGGCTATTACCATCAGCAATCTTCACTGCCAATCCCAATCCCTGTCCAACAAATCCGACACAATATACAGCTTCAGCACCGGCTTTGGCAAATACTTTACCTTGCATCACTTCCATCAGATCAGTACAGATTCGGTCTGTACCTCCTATCAGTAATGGATGGGAATACATAGCCTGGGTAATAAATCTCGCTGCTTCCTGATATTTCTCAGATAGAGTCTCCGGCTGACTTAATTTTGCAAAACCTAAAGCCATATTTCTCAGTGGGAGGCCAAATACGGGTACACCACAACCATCAATTCCCAGCCAAATATCTTCACGGGGGACTTCAGTAACGTCACTAACCACATCCAACATTAACTGCTGTAATGGATGATTTATATCTGTATAATTCTCCAAATCCCAACCATAATACACACAAAGCGTTAACATAGCAGAATGTTTGCCACTACAATTACAATAAATTGGCGTAGGTGTAATACCAGCTTTAAGTAATTTATCTGCACTAGGCTTATGATATGGTAGATGAATTCCACAGTCCAGCTTATCTTCAGAAACCCCAATCTTGTGTAAAATACTTCTCACAGTCTCAACATGGACATCTTCACCACTATGTGAGGCACACATTATGGCAATCTCTCTGGAAGTTAGACTAAACTTTTCGGCAGCCCCAGAAAAAATTATTGGTAACGCCTGAATAGGTTTAGCAGAAGAACGAATAAAAGTCTTCAACTCTGGATCTCCGACCGATTTTACTACCTCACCTTGCGCATTAACTAATACCACAGATCCATAATGAATACTTTCCACATATTGTCCCCGATACACATGGACCAACTCGCTAGCCATTTCACTATTACCTCCCAATCTATAAATATCAAATTTACTATCACTAGTATATATTCTTAACCCTTCAGGGAATTTCCTTCCCCTAACGAACAAAATCCTTGAGCTCCCCATTAATTGCCTTTGTTTAAACGAAAAATAAACCCTCCGGCATCAGAGGGTTTATCATTATAACTTTAAGCTAGATTATTTATCGATTTTGCATTCTTTACAATTCGATCAGTCCAAGGCTGATCTCCAAAGCCTCATTTACACGGTCAATAATCTCTTGATCCAAATGGGTCACTTGACGTTGTAGTCGGCGTTTATCAATAGTGCGAATTTGTTCTAATAGAATGACTGAATCTTTCTCTAAATTACTTTCTTCAGCGTTAATTTCTACATGGGTAGGCAACTTTGCTTTATCTATTCTGGAAGTGATAGCTGCTACAATTACAGTTGGGCTATATTTATTTCCAATATCATTTTGAATAATTAGAACAGGTCTAATGCCACCTTGTTCTGACCCGACCACTGGATTCAAATCTGCATAAAAAACATCACCACGTTTCATCGACACATTACTCACACTCCGCAAGATTTCCCTCGTATGCTAGCAAAGCCCCATGATCTGCTGCAAAGCCTGCATTAGCAATCTCGAGATTAATTTGACCCATTTCAATATAGCCCTGTTTCATCTTCTCACGAAGCTCTTTCTTTTGGCGTTCTGCGATGTACATCTGCATTGCTTCCCGTATAAACTGACTACGATTACCATTCTCCTTCTGAACAATTCCGTCTACCTCTTTTAACAAGCTATTAGGAAGACTAATCATTACCCGTTTCAGGTTACTCAAACAAAACCACCCCCACAGAAGAGTCAAATTCTTCTATCTCTCTATATATTATATACTTAATGTAATATGATTGTCAATAAAATCCTACAATAGCTAATCTAGCATATATATATTTCTATAATAATTGTACTAATAGTTTCTTCAACAGCTAATATTATATACACTTTTATTTCATTTAATGCAAAAGTCATAAATTATTTATATAAAAAAAAGAGGCGATTTCTCGCCTCAATCTTCAGTGCTAAACCCTTCTTCAGCCAGTTCTAGGTTGAGGGCACCCATTTCCACATAACCTAGTCTCAATGCATCCTTAACTTTTTCCTTAAAACGTCCTCGATATTTCTTCCGGTAGTTCTCTCGCCTTTCTTTCTTTGTCATTTAACACCTCACCCCAATACAGCTTTTTCACAAAAAAAGTATAGATAGATGTGCCAACTGTATATATACATTTCTCCATATTAGGTCTTTTTCCTGCCCATCAAGAGTAATTGAGGAGTGGTAATTAATGGTCTCTTACAAAGTATATACTTTACCTTTCAAATGTATTCTTTCAATAAGTGTCTTATATATAGGATGCTGAATCAAGATTTTATAATTACCAATAATCACACACTTCTCCCTGGCCCTAGTAATCGCTGTAATCAAATGTGGTAAATTAACAATTTTGCCGAGATAATTGCAATAATTGCTGTGCACCAGAGAGATAATTACTAAATCCCTCTCACAACCCGCAAATTCATCTATTGGATAAATATCATCCATCTCAAGTTGATTTACGGTGAGGGCTTCTTTTATCATTTCCACCTGAGCTGAATAAAATGTCAAAATTCCAATCTTTCCTGACATTTTTTCCAGATCCACTCCTGTTTGTATAAATTCTCGAATCAAATCTGTCTCTAATTCGTTCTTATACTCGTCTCCATCTCTAATTTCTTCAACCTCAATCCGGGAAGTATCCAAAAAGATCATTGATGCATTATCTTCCAGAATATTACCACTAACACCAGCTCTCCATTTACCTAAATCGACAGATGCCCCACTCGAGAGGTGTTCGATCTTCTCTCCAACAGAACAGAAGGTGTTTAAACAATTCCAGATAGAGAAATTGAATCTATGTTGAGTCTCCAACCTACAGATCCATTCCTCGTCTAATTCTTCCATAAACCTCTCAAAAAGAGACTTGTCCAACTTCCCCTCTCTAGCCTCAACACTTGCTACTCCCGGTCTAATCTGACTTCTATCTCCCAAAAGAATAACTTTTTTCCCCCTAAAATATGCAGGCAAAATCTCAGGCTCAGTTATCATATGTGCATCATCAATCACTACCAGACCGAATTTTTGATTCAAATGAGCTGCTTCATCGCAAGTTATACACAAAATATCATGTTCTGATAACAGACGTGTCCAAATCTTGTTTTGATTATAACGAACATTATTTAATAGTTGATCAATCTCCCGCTGAAGATAGATCCATTCCGCCATCTCCTTTAAACGGTAACCGGGAATTCCCGCATAGCGATTTGTAGTTCCCGCCTTTTCTAAAATATCTTTATAGGTTAATCCCTCCATCCACTGACCACCAGGATGGGTTAACTCATCTCGCTTTTTCATTAATTCTGTTACTGACAAAAGATCTTGATAGATTTCATCATATTCAGGTTCGGTTTTCAAATCTACATCTCCCAGAACTAGAACCTTTAATCCCTGAGACTTCAACTGTTTCGCCAGAAGATTCCTCGATTTAGGAGAAGTACCTACTGCCAAAACAGTCGAACTTCGCTCCAAATGATGTCGAATAATCTCTGCACCCAATGCAGTCTTACCGGTCCCTGCTCCACCTTCAATTAAAAGTAGATCCCTTGCTTTCAAAGAATTGTATAATGCCAGCTGTTGATCTTCATCCAGACGGCCATAATCAGTAATCTCCACATTCCAGCCAGACCATTCCGGTTCTTCTTCTCCAATCAGGATCTCTTTTAAGCGACCGGAAAGTGACTTATCCTGCAAATATAGCATTTTCAAAATCTTAAGGGTCTGCTGAAAGATTCGGTCATGTCCGTATAAGTCAATCCTGAGTCCCCGACCATAAACATAATAAGCAGGCTCACCTTTAAACTCAACAGTCAAAGCTGTCGGTTCTATCTGGATAACTCTCCCCTGAGGGCATCCCTCAGCTAAAGGATTATCTTTACTGACTATTACCAGATCTCCAACCGACAACTTATTTTTCACAAGAGCCGATTCTCCATGTTGTGAAATAAATCTCACCTGATAATAATCATTCTCCGGGAAACTATCAGCACGTCCTCTCATCTTTAACAAGGCGTGCCCTAATTTTTCACGTTCTTCACCCGTCAGATGTCTCATCTCTAATCGATATCGCACCAACTGTTCCTGACGTTCCAAATACATAAGATTTTTAAACTTACTGGAATAATTTCGCAGATTCATCTGCAAATACTCATCGTAATCCCTCAAAGATACCTTAACATCCGAACCCGAAATCTGTTTTTCATTCATCACCTGAAGAACAATCTGTACAACCTCTTCATCAATCTCTACAAGAGCTCTCCGACGTTTTCGATTGATTCTAATTTTACCAATTCGTGAACCATCAATCTTCACTTCATTGGTAAAAGCCCCCACAATATCACCAGTATTTACAAAATCAGGCAATCCGTCGACGATTAAGTCTATCATACTCTCTTCAACCCCTCGCAAAAATGTTATCCCCCTAAATGTATAGCACGTAATACAAAAAAAACACCCAACCACTATTGGGTGTACTTATAACATAGTATATCAAAAAATACAAGGATAGTCAAAGTTAGCAATCCAATTCCACTGATGAATAGCTAATTATTTTAAGCGTTTTTCAAGCCATGCTACAGTTTTACGAATAACTTCCTGTTCCCAATCAATTTTATTAAAAGTGTGGTCTGCATCTTCAACAATATAAAGTTCTTTATCTTCTACATTAAGTTTTTCATAATATAGTTTACCCTGTTCTACCGGGATAACCGTGTCTCCATTACCATGGACAATCAAAACTGAACCATTATATTGTTGAATTACTTCTAGAGGGTTTAAAGAAGCCAATTCTTCTAAAAAACCTATACCAATTCTCCAACCTTTAAAATCCAATCCTCCCTGCTTTCTAGCCTGGTTCTTCATTACATCATAGGGAACTTCCTGGGTAAATGATTCAACCGGTTTTGCTAATCCAGACCAGAGTACCAATGTTTGAACAACAGATTGGGCTACCAGATAAGTGGCAACACAAGCCCCCAGACTAAGACCCAAAACTCCTATCTTCTCTGGGTTTACCTGAGTATTTTCTTTAAACCATCGCAAAGCTGTTAAAGCATCACTAATCTCTCCAGAGACAGTCATATCTTTAAAATCACCCTGGCTATCTCCAGAACCACGAAAATCAAAACGCAGACACCAAAAACCCAAATGAGCTAAAACCCTGGCTGTCTTAACAAATAATCGGTGAGGTTCATAACGATTACCAGTAAATCCATGAAGGAAGATAATTCCAGGGCCTCTAACTCCACCTTCAGGTTCATGGACTATCCCAACTAATTGTTGACCTTCATTTTCAAAAACTACTGGACGTTCGACCAACAATTTCACTCACCTCCTTTACATAATAATATTTGTTAAAATAATAAGATATGATTAATAAAATATAAGCAAATTTCGCACGCATACTAACAATTTATAGTGGTTTTCAGAATAGTTTTCGGCAATAACCTACATTTCCCGGGAAATATCGACTACTATTACCGTATTTTCTGTAATATTTCCCTTTCCCCTTATTGAGTTACTTTACCGTAATAGTAACGGGGAACCCGTTTGTTAACCAGACAGACTATCTCATAGTTGATAGTTCCAATCCAGGATGCCATCTCTTCAGCACTAATAAACTCATCCCCCTGTCTCCCCAATAGTACCACCTCATCACCCACTTCTACGCTGGGAATATCGGTGACATCAATCAGACATTGATCCATACACACCCGTCCGATAATCGGAGCGCGTTGACCTTTCACCAGAACCTGCCCTTTGTTCGATAATTGCCGGGAATAACCATCAGCATAACCCAATGGAAGTGTAGCTATAACAGATTCTCTCCTGGTTATGAACGTTTTCCCATAACTGACCCCTGTTCCCAGTGCTACCCGCTTACTGTGAACAATACGGGCTTTCCATTCCATCACAGGTCTAATATCGATATCATGATCAACCTCTGCTGAAGGCCAGAGACCGTAAGACATAATACCCGGACGTATCAGATCATACTTATACTGCGGAAGATCAATAATTGCAGCACTATTAGCCACATGTTTAATCGCTATCTCAATACCTCTGGATTCAATATCTGCTAAAGCCTGACAATAACGATGTACCTGCCTTTCAGTATAACTTTTATCCGCTTCATCAGCAGTAGCAAAATGTGTCATCAGACCTTCCAAATTTATATTAGGCAAGGATACAATTTGGGCAGCAATCTCTCCGGCTTCTTCTGGCATTACACCAACCCGCCCCATACCTGTATCTATCTTCAAATGAACTTTAACTGTTTTACCCTTCTTTTCAGCTATCTCTGAAAGAGTTCGAACAGTCTCCAGATTGAAAACAGTCTGGATCAGGTTATAATCTACCACCTGTTCTAACTGACTCTCCAGTGTCCCGCCCAGGACCTGAATCGGCGAAGTGAAACCTGCATCTCTCAGTTCAATTCCCTCATCTACGATAGCAATCGCCAATCTCTCAGCACCACCCAATAGACTCGCTCTGGCTACCGGAATAGCCCCATGACCATATCCATCAGCTTTAACAACAGCCATTATTTTAGTATCAGGATAACGTCCTTTGATCACCTTAATATTATGAGTATAATTGTCCAGGTTTATTTCAGCCCAGACTGGGCGTAATGGTTTTTTCATCTTTCCTGTCATCTCCCATCTTCCTATCTAATTGATTAAAGGCCATAGCCAAACCTTCCAGAAGATCACCAGCGATTAGCGAACGTGGATTGTCCATCTCCGCAATCAGATCCCCAGATAGTCCATGAAGATAAACCCCGGCAGCAACAGAAAGGGGGTCTTCATATTGAGCCAAAAGCCCACTAATAATTCCGGTCAGCACATCACCAGTTCCCCCGGTAGCCATACCCTGATTGCCCGTACTATTAAAATAAATCTGACCATCAGGAAAAACAGTAAGAGTAGGTACTCCTTTTAAAACAAGCACTACTCCATATTCCCGGGCAAATCTTTCCGCTAACCCTACCCGATCCTCCTGAATCTCCGCGACACTTAATCCCAATAGATGAGCCATCTCTCCCGGATGGGGTGTCAAAATAGTTAAAGCTTCCCTGTTTTTTAGATCATTCAAAACCGGCTGAGAAAGGTTGTTCAATCCATCAGCATCGATCACCAGAGGTACTGATAACTCCCTAATCAGAGTCTGAGCCAGATGCTCTAAGCCGTCAGATTGACCCAGACCCGGTCCAAAAGCTACCACATCAGCATTAGCCACAAGACGTCGAATTTCCTCTATTCCTGTAACTGCCAACTGTCCATTGGCTTCCGGTAAAGGTCTGGTCATCACCTCTGTCAACTTAGCTTCCATAATCTGATTCAAGCTAGCCGGAATCCCCAAAGTGACCAGACCAGCCCCACTTCGCAAAGCAGCTTCTGCAGTCAAAGCAGCAGCACCTGTCATTCCTATGGAACCAGCCAGAACTACCACTCGTCCAAAAGTACCTTTATGACCTTCATCAGGACGCTCTGGTAGTAATTGTTTACATAACTCTCTATTCATCCAGAAACGTCGAATATTAGCTTGATGTACAACTTTCTCCGGAATCCCAATATCCACGACCTTCAAATCTCCAACATAACTCCTTCCAGGATAAAGCAGCAAGCCTACTTTAGGTAATCCAAAGGTGATTGTCAGGTCAGCTCTAACTGTTGCTCCCAGGGGCTTACCTTTTAAAACATCCAACCCAGATGGAAGATCAATAGCCGCAACCCTTTGGGATGATTGATTAACCAGTTCAATTGCTACATAACTTAAACCTCGCACTTCACCTTTAATTCCTGTTCCCAAAATACCATCAATAATCCAGGAATACTGACCGATTCCATTCCAGAATTCTCTGAGCTCTCCCTCGGTATGTACTTCCACAACTTCAGCATCTAAATTATATAAAATATCTAAATTTACTTTGGCATCACCTTGAATCTCATTGCGAGATGCCAAAAGTAAAGTTGTACAGTCATATCCCCAACGTTCCAACCAGCGATGAATGACAAAACCATCACCTCCATTATTACCTTTTCCAGCAATGATCAGCATTCTGCCAGGTGATTTCACTAACTCTGCGATCTCCAGAGCAGATCGCAAACCTGCATGTTCCATCAAGACCACTCCCGGAATACCCAGCTCCTCAATAGTCATCCGATCAAATTCTCGCATTTCTTCACCAGTAACTATTCGCACACTATTGCCTCCTTTCCTTCTAAAACCACAAAAGCAATAGAATAATTATCACTATGGGACAGACTAAGGTGAATCCGTTCAATTCTCTTCTCAGTGACCATCTCCTTCACTCTACCGCTGATTTCGAAGTATGGCGCACCTAAAGAATCATTCCTTACCTCCAGATCATGAAAATTCATCTTGCGAAATCCTGTTCCTAAAGCCTTAACCAGAGCTTCTTTTGCTGCAAAGCGGGCGGCATAGTGTTGGGCCTTAAGCCTATTTTTCGGATATCTATCACAGTAATTTCTCTCATCTGCAGTAAAAATACGGATAAAGAAAGCAGTCTCCTGCTGATCTAACAATTTTTCAAAACGATAATTTTCAGCGATATCAACTCCGGTTCCCAGAATAACCATTATCATACCTCCTCAACAAAAAACTTCTCAACCGATACCTATTAGTATTCTTCCAAAATATCCATGTAATAAACTTTCGGTATTCTAGTGCAAAATCCTTTTTCAAAATTCTCTAAAATGAAGTAGGATTCAAAAGATTGGACAAGAATATATATAAAGAACGCTAATCGAATAGAGGTGATGTATTGATGAAGTTCTCCTATCAGGGAATCACTCCAAAAGTAGCAGCTGATGTCTTCATTGCTCAAGGTGCGCAGATAATAGGTAATGTGGAGATTGGTCAAGGTTCCAGTATCTGGCCCAATGCAGTACTGCGGGGCGATGTAGCCAGGATTACTATCGGCCAGAAGACCAACATTCAGGATAACTCAACTCTCCACGTTGACAGTAAATATTCATTGACTATTGGCAACGAGGTAACTATTGGTCATAATGCGATCCTTCATGGATGCACCATTGGAGACAATGTCCTAATCGGTATGGGAGCCATCGTTCTGGATGGCGCTAAAATTGGCGATCAATGCCTAATAGGCGCTGGTTCACTCATTCCCCCGGGAAAAGAGATTCCTCCACGAAGCCTGGTTGTCGGATCTCCAGGTCGGGTCAAACGTACTCTTAATGACACCGAAATTACAGCTCTCAAAACTTCTGCTTCTGGCTATGCTCAAAAAGCACAAATTTATCTATCCGAAGTACAGGTTATTGAGGACTAGATACTACTGCGATCGGTTAATACTATCCTGCAAACCAAAACCCCTACTATTATCAGTTAACTGTAGGGGTTTTTCAATGTTCAATTAGCAATCCAATTTAAAACATTCAATTTATCATCTCGCAAATTTGCCATATACAAAACCGAATTTAAATTACTTTTGCGATCTCTTTTCGCGAATCTTTTCCTTCAGCTTCTTGGAAGATTCTTTCATTTTGTCTTCAACTTCCTGTATTGCTCTTAACCTATCCTCTCCGTAAACTTTAAACGTAAAGATAGTATTCACCCAATCCATAAACATAATAAACAGGATCGGAATAACTACCCAGACTCCTCTATATATCCACCCATAACCCCATAATGGTAAAAGCTTAACCAGTAAAAAAGGCAGTTTAACAACTATATAAATTGCTAACATCCATTCAAACCTGGCTAACATAAAAACATTTCTGGTTCTGAAGGCTTTACCCACACCCTTATCTTCCCAAAAAATAGCCTCAAAAATCAGAAAAATAAATAAATATTCATTGATCCACATCCAAAAATATGGTACAAAAGATGGGATAACGAAGTATCTCTCCAGAATTGTTAGAGGGATAATACTGACTAAGGACACGATCAATAATTGAAGCAACATATATTTCACCATTATCCAAAAGTTCCGTACAACCCCTTTGGTAACAATATCTTTAGGAGGTTCATTCCGCCGCAAAAGATGGATAACCAGATAACCAATTCCTCCCAGAGCAGCTAATCTGCTAACAAAAAAAAGTGGTGTAAGAATCAAATTTGAAGTATCACTAAGATAATAGAAATCAAAAAACGTTGGTAGATTACTGAATAAAAAAAGCAGAATAAACTGAGGATAACTAATGGCCAGTTTAAATGCTTCTCCATAAATCCTGGCATATTTTTTAATCATAACTTTGCCCCCTTAAAACGACAGTGATACAGTAATAATTCGTCGTAGAATAGCATCCTCCTGCCCCTGAAGGGTTATTTTACCTACGAGAGTTATACCAGTGTTGCAAAATAAGTTTTAAGCATCTATAACTGTACTTCATACTAACCCATAACAATCGGAATTCAAACAGCAAAAAAATCGCATATTCGATAGTCTTCATCTTCTTCTCCTTTCATGACTAACTAAGTACAAATTCATCAAATCTTCACCTCCCTGGTACTTTGCCAAGATAGTTATGACCTTTTGTCAACATATCAATCATCTTAATTATACTGAAGCCCACAAAAATTGTCAATATATATTTTGTATTTTGTCATTCGGCAATAATAAAAATAATCTCTTTTCCCGATTTTTCACCATCTATAGTATTTTTTACTTATATAACAAAACAAAAAATTTAGTAACTGACAGATAAACGAACCTATTACTACAACAAATGATCATATTTCTCCTATTCAACTTTTCAATAACTATTTTAGAGCATAAAAAATATTTTTTCTTTTTTTGAATCAACTTTTTGCAATCCGAACACTTATAGAAGATAGATTCCAATCAGTTATACAAATGATATAAAACAGATAAATATAAACAATCATCCACTCTATAATGCCTAAATACAATATTGTATCAAGTCTTCCAAAATGTTGACAATTGTATATTAGTGCTATATAATTTTTATTAAAGTAAACCTAAAAGTGGTGATACACTCATGAAAGACATCTCCTATGTTGGTCAAAAACTTCGACAATTGCGGGAAAAACGAGGATTAACTTTAGCAGAAGTAGGCAAAGCCATCGGCAAATCGCCCTCCCTAATCGGTTCCGTTGAGCGAATTGACCGCTGTCCCTCCCTCTCCTCGGTGCTTGAATTAGCTGAATTCTACGAAGTACCTCTCAGTTTCCTTTTTGAAGACGACTTAGACAAATATCAGAAAGGAATCGGTGAACAAGTTGAGAAAATCATGACTCAAAAAAGTATCTCAACTTCGGAACTGGCCCGCAAAACAGACATTAACTATTTCAAACTTGCTGACTTTCTGCTTGGCCAAACCAGCCTAACCCTGGATCAGTTAGAAATCCTCGCCAACTATCTTAATATCCCAGTAAAACATATTATTCCCCAGGCTGTGCGCTATCTAAGTCATATCAAACGTTATCTGGAAGCTCTCGGTTTAGATAATGAATCAACAACCAATATCCTTAATTATATTGACAGTAGACTAGAAAACTAAGAGTGCCTATTTAGCTAACACACTCTAATCACACTTCCAAAAGCTTTTCCATAAGTGAGCTTCTTTATTTTCCTGATAATTCTTTAAAATTTATCAGAAAAAGCACCTCTAAACATACAAAAATACCCCTATATTGTCATTTGACAACGTAGGAGCGATAATCAATTATTCCTATAGACAGTTAAGTATCACACTTTTTACAATTCAAATTTACTATCAATGTACTCTAAGATATTTTGAATCGATGCTTTATCCAACCCTAATGCATCCAGGTAATTTTGAATATGTCTTATGTATCGGGCTGTATTCGGAATTAACTTCTTTAATGGAATATCTATAAAATTAGTAATAATCTTCAACTGGTTCAGAGACAACTTCTTTCTTCCTTTAAAAAAATCAGCCAACTCAAAATAATTTATCTCAGTTCTTTTTGCCACTTCAGCAATTGATATTTTTCTCTCCGCCAGTATCTCTGTGAGCCTATTCGCTAAATCCTGTTGATACTCACTAATATCATTATCAAACAAAAATACCAGTGGCACTTGATAAAACTCTGCTAACTCGATCAATGAATATAATGACGGAAAGCGATCCGTTCTCTCCACAGCTCCAATTAACGAAGCTGATCTTCCAACTGCCTCTCCTACTTCAGCCAGAGTTAGACCCCTCTTCAAGCGCAGTGTTCTTAATTTTTCCCCAACATAAGATAAATCTTGCATCTGTAAACCCTCCATCAGTTTTTACTTTTATAAAAATTATACAGTTATAATGTATTTATGTCAATACTTGCTGGAGTATCTTTTGCAGATGTCGCCGAAGTTATACCAATAGTACTCATTATCACTGCATTCTGCCCATAAAAAAGCCCTACCCAATAGAGTAGGACTTATCTTCGACCTATAGTCTGATCTCAATCTCAGCATTAGTTTTCAGATCATTAACGAACTGATTCCAAATATCATCTCTTTTTTGTTCCAGCAGACCTGTTTTAATCTGATCTTTAGCTTCTTCAAATGGAACAATACTTTCAGGTTGAATCTCATCAACTTTGATAATATGGAAACCATAGTCTGTTTGCACAATGTCACTAACTTCTCCGGCCTGCATGGCAAAAGCGGCTTCCTCAAACTCAGCAACCATCTGACCCTTACCAAAGAAGCCCAGATCACCACCATCAGGGCCAGTAGGGCCAGTGGAGTACTCCTTAGCCATCTCGGCAAAGTCAGCACCATCTTTGATTTTAGCCAATACTTCTTCGGCCTGTTCCCTGGTAGGTAGAAGAATATGGCGAGCATGTACTTGCTTATCTTTCTGAAAGTATGTCTGATTATTCAAGTAATATTCCTGGACCTCTGAATCTTCAATCGCTGCATCCTTGACTATTTCATCTCTCAACAACCCTATTGCCATCATGCCACCATTCTGCTCCAGAAAGAACTCCTGATAATCATCTAGAGATTCAAAACCCTGCTGTTGCAAAATAGAAGTAAGTTGATCCTCGGTTAAATTATTCTGCTTGATAACAGTACCTAACTGTTCTCTGAACATAGCAAGCTGGTCCTCTTTTGTTAAGATTATACCTCTTTGTTCTACCTCTTGATTCAATAAAATTTGATAAATATACTCATCTAACTTAGCTTTCCGATACTCATTTAATAGATCCTGCCCTGATTCAGTAGAGAAAAGTAAACTTGCAAATTGTTGGTCCATCTGATAAATTTGCATAACTAACTGAGAAATATTAGCATTAGAATCAAGTTCATCAGCGGTGATCTCTTGACCTTGAACCACAGCAACAACTGCATCATCTGCCATAACCGGAAGAGCAAAACATACTACAAGAAATACTAAAAAAACTACTTTTTTCATCATAAATATTATCCTCCTCGAATATATTTCTAAGTACTGTTTATCCGTACAACTAGTCATTCAGTGTACGATCCATTTTTTTGAATTCACCTCAGTGAATTACCTTCTATGTTACCGGACTTATCCTCCTTTCTTAAACGGAAAAAATGCTGAACATTACATTATATTTTCAATACAAGATAACCAATCACCTGCATACAATTTTAGAAAATTCATCCCAATTAGAATCAAAATTCAAAATTCGAACTCAATCTATGAATAGAGACATTCACTCCCATTTATAAATTTACCTTTTCTATCTCCCACGATTTGGGTCTATCTTCTGGTTTTACCCCAGATTCGATAATTCTCAGTCCTGTTTTAGAATCTAAAACTGCTTCCACACCTATCGGTAGAGTCGCCTTATAGATTCCGTGACCAATAGTCAAACCATACATTACAGGAACGCCAAAATCTTTCACAAACTCCTGAACTATCTCTAGAGTAGTTGGGTCATTTTCATTTTCGGGACCACAGGCGATCGATTCTCCAAAAATAAAACCTGTAATTTCATCAAATTTCCCAGCTAATTTTAGCTGCTGCAGCATCCGATCAATTCGATATGTAGATTCTCCGACCTCCTCGACAAATAATAGCCGATTCTTAGTATCTATCTCAAAAGGAGTTCCTAAAGAAGATAAGATTACTGTAAGATTACCTCCAATCAGCTCCCCCTGACCTACACCATTCTTAATAAAAAATGTCTCCTGATAATCAATTGGATTTATTACCTGGCCTACCGGATTATTAGAGCTTACTGCTTTTAACAGATAAAGCCCATTATAAAGATCAAATTTATCTTTACTCATATCAGATGCCACCATTGGTCCGTGAAAAGTCACCAGACCTGTATTTTGATAGATAGCTGTTAAAAGAGTAGTGATATCACTATATCCAATAAATATTTTGGGATTTTTCTTAATAACCTCAAAATCTAATTTTTCCACCAGACGAATAGAACCATATCCACCTCGAGCACAAATAATCGCTTTTACATCTGGATTGGCAAACATCTCATTAATATCTTTCGCCCGCAGATCGTCTTTCCCGGCTAAAAAACCTGACTTATCAAAAATGTGTTCACCTAATAACACTTTATATCCCTGACTCTCCAGATATTTAATCCCCTTATCCAATAATGTGCGATCTACAAGATACCCAGGAGCAACAATTCCAATAGTATCTCCTCTTTTTAAGGGTTGAGGTTTAATCTTATTTATTCCTACAGCATCCAATGCCATAACAGAGAACGAATAGACCCCGATTATCATTACAAACATAACACCCATCAAAACCCTAAACATTTCTGGCCATCTCCTTTTAGGCACTTCAAAATATATAAATCATATTTTTATTCCTTCGACAACTATAGATGATATCCTTCCAGCGAACAATATCTGTTCCATTTAAGAATCCTAATTTCCCCAAAACTTCTCAAAATAAGATAATCCCAGGTAACATCTATCTATTATTCACTTCAATACTGAAATGCCCACGCTTTTGCAGCGTGGGCATTAGTACTACTCCACAGTCACAGATTTAGCCAAATTTCTTGGTTGATCCACATCACAACCCCGAAGCTTAGAAGCATAATAAGCCAGGAGTTGTAAAGAAATAATCGCCAGAATAGAAGTAAATAACTCCAGGGTATCTGGTATATATAGAACATGGTCAGCAGATTTTTTAATCTCCTCATCACCTTCTAGAGCCACCGCAGTAACCCAGGCCTCCCTGGCTCTAACCTCCTGAATATTACTTAACACCTTCTCATAGATGCTCTTTTGAGTAGCCAATGCTATTACCGGTGTTCCTTCAATAATCAAAGCCAATGTTCCGTGCTTCAACTCTCCAGCAGCATAAGCTTCTGCATGGATATAAGAGATCTCTTTTAATTTAAGCGATCCTTCCATTGCCACTGCATAATCCACACCCCGACCGATGAAAAAAGCATCTTCAAATTGAGTAAACCGTTCAGCAAACTGCTTGATTGGTTCCTCATTATTGACAATAATTTTTTCAATCTGAGCAGGGATCTCTTTAATTGCCGAGACAGCTTTTGCCAGATCCTCAGACCCTAAAGTCTCTCTAATCTGACCTAGATACAAAGCAAAAATATAAAAAGCCATCAACATAGCGGTGTAAGCTTTGGTTGAAGCAACCGCAATCTCAGGTCCTACCCTCAGATACAATACCTGGTCTGCTTCCCTGGCAATTGTACTACCTACTACATTGGTAAAGGCGACAACTCTGGCACCTCTACCCTGAGCCTCCCGTAAAGCTGCCAGAGTATCGGCAGTTTCTCCAGATTGGCTGACCACGATCACCAGAGTAGATTTATCAATTAATGGAGAACGATATCTAAATTCGGATGCAATATCTACTTCTACAGGAATTCGCACCAATTGTTCGATCACATATTTTCCAACAAGACCAGAATGATAAGCAGTTCCACAGGCTACAACGAAAATTTTGGAATATTTCCGCAGCTCCTCAACAGTAAAATTCAGCTCTTCTAAATGAACCCCTTTTTCATTCAAACGTCCTGTCAAAAAGCGGCGCAGTGCTTCGGGTTGTTCATGAATCTCTTTTAACATAAAATGCTCAAAGCCGCTCTTTTCAGCCATCTCTGGATTCCAATCCACAGTTAAGATCTCTCTCTTTACAGGTTCACCCTTAACGGTCATTAACTTCACCGCATCTCTGGATAAATCTACCATTTCGCCATCATTTAAAATATACACACGATTAGTGTGCTTCAAAATGGCTGGAATATCGGAAGCAATAAACTGTTCTCCCTCACCCAATCCAACAACTAACGGGCTATCCTCACGAACAGCCACCAGGCGGTCTGGTTCATGTTCAGTAAAAGCCAGAAAAGCATAGGCGCCCTTAATTGTTGCCACCGTTTTTTGAACAGCTTTTACTAGATCACCATCGTAAAATTTCTCCAGAAGATGTGCCAGCACTTCTGTATCAGTTTCAGAAATAAACTTATGGCCTTCCTCGATTAACTCTTCTCTTAAATGGAGGTAATTTTCAATAATCCCATTATGAACTACAACAAATTTACCGGTGCAATCACTATGGGGATGGGCATTATCCAAACAAGGTTTACCATGGGTTGCCCACCGGGTATGACCTATACCAACTACTCCCACAGGCTGATTAGTATCTACTAATTTGGCTAATTCACTCAATTTACCCACACTGCGTAAAATTTTAGAGTTTTCTCCATCATATACAGCAATTCCTGCAGAGTCATACCCTCTATACTCCAGTTTTTTCAATCCATCAACCAGAATTTCTGCAGCTTCCTGATTTCCTAAATATCCTACAATTCCACACATTTATAATAACCTCCGTTAATTTTTATATTTGGGTAAAACCCTAAGTCAATATTCAATTGTCAACTGTTATTCTCCCAATTATCCTTATGATCACTCACAAGTTTTGTAGGAAAATTTAAGGTTCACAGTTAAAACCTAGAGGCATCCGCCGATCAGATTCGATAAACCTCTTCCTCGTCAACTTAAGTCTCATCTTCCGGGCAGACTTAAGTTCAGGCGCTTTAATAATTTTAGTATTCCTAATCTCCCCCTTTTTTATAAATTTTTAAACTAACCTATATCACCTCCCTGGACGATATAAAAGTGTACCTGCATTTATAAACTAAAAGATACACTAATATATTATATCAAAATACTAAAAATTTGTTAAGACTTTTTTATAAGAAAAAGCTATCTTAATTTAATTCTCGATCAATTATATCTTTAAGCGGAGCCATCTCCAATTCAATATCTGCTAGCCTCTTTCCTTCCAACATAATTCTTACCACTGACTCTGTACCTGATGGTCTGATTAATAATCGACCTGCTTTAGCTGTTAAACGTGCTTCAACCTCAGCAACCATCCTCTGAATAGTTGTATTAGTAGCAAATTCCGCCTTACGTTTGACCCTAACTTTATCATTCAACTGGGGCCAGTTTTCCAATAAAGCTGCTAATTCAGATAACTTTTTCTGCGAATTTTTCAACACAGACAATAACTGAACCGCTGATAATAATCCGTCCCCCGTAGTAGCATAATCCAAAAAGATAATATGCCCTGACTGCTCGCCTCCCAGATTATAACCATTCTCCAACATCCGTTCAAGAACATATCTATCACCATTCGCAGTCTCTGAAATCTGACCTCCATGGGACTCAAACAATTCTTTCAGCCCCAGATTACTATATTGGGTAACCACAATTGTATTCTGCTTTAGAAGCCCCTTGTTAAGCATATCCAGACCGCAAATAGCCATAATAGCATCGCCATTTATCAGATTTCCTTTTTCATCTACAGCAATCAGTCGATCAGCATCCCCATCATGGGCAATACCCACATCTGCCTTGTGCTCAACCACAATCTTCTGTAACTTCCCGGGATGGGTGGAACCACAATTATCGTTTATATTTACCCCGTTAGGTTGATTGAAGACAACCTCAACTTCTGCCCCTAACTCGCGCAATAGGCGAGGAGCAGCTTCTGATGCCGCACCATTAGCACAGTCTACAACAACTTTCAAACCTTGTAAATCTCCCTGAATAGTACCTTTCAAATGATCAATATATGAATCCAATGGGTCGTCCAGCGTAAACACTCTACCCACTTGTGTCTCAATTGCAGAAGGAATATCTTCTACTCCATTCAGAATTATCTCTTCGATCTTTGACTCAACCTCATCCATCAACTTATTGCCCGCCACATCAAAAAATTTAATACCATTGTCATAATAGGGATTATGCGAAGCTGAAATCATTACACCCCCATCTACCTCCATCAGTTGAGACAAAAAAGCCACTGTTGGTGTAGGAACTTCTCCCAATAAGATTACATCTGAACCTACTGAAGTAATTCCAGCGATCAGCGCAGCTTCCAGCATAGAGCCAGAAATTCTGGTATCTCTGCCAACTAACAATTTTCCGCAAGGTCGTTCATTATTTTCCGAAAAATAATGAGCACCCGCTCTACCTAACTGATAGGCCAACAAAGGAGTCAAAATGTCTTCGTTTACTTTACCTCTAACTCCGTCAGTTCCAAAAAATTTACCCAAACTAATCACCTCTCTATAATCTGTCTAATATATCGCCGCAATTTTTGCTTTTTCTTAAAAAATATGAATTATTCTAATACCAACTAAAAATAGCATTCTTTTTAAACTATCACTACACTATTCTTCTAACTAAATATTATACTCCTCAACTAGATAGAATACCTTTATTTAAAAGGAGCATACTTCCTTAATATCTCCAATGCTCCCTTTATCCCATCGATAGCAGCACTCATAATTCCGCCAGCATAACCTGCTCCTTCACCTAATGGATACAATCCCTGATGACTCAAAGATTCCATCTCCGCATTACGAATAATTCTTACAGGAGCCGAAGTTCTTGTTTCTACACCTGTTAAGATAGTTCCCGGATTAGTAAAACCATTGACCCGCCTCTCAAAGATGGGCAAAGCTTTCTTCATCGCCTGAACCACATACGGAGGCAAACATTCCTGAAGATTTGCAGGTATTACTCCCGGTTTGTATGTAGGCTGCACATCACCATTCAAACTTTTACTGGGGCGATCTTTCAAAAAATCTCCCAGTAATTGAGCAGGAGCAGCATATGTTTTACCACCCAATTCAAAAGCTTTTCTCTCCCATACCCGTTGGAACTCTATACCCGCCAATGGATCATCAGAAAAGAAATCATCAGGCTTTACGCTAATCACAAAAGCACTATTAGCAACGCCTGAATCCCGATCATGATAACTCATCCCATTGGTCACAACTCCACCATCTTCAGAAGACGAAGCAATTACATGACCTCCAGGACACATGCAAAAAGTATAAGCTGCTCTATCTATCTCCTTAAATCTTTCACTCAAACGATATGTAGCCGCTCCCAATTTAGGATGACCAGCAGCTGAGCCAAACTGACTTATATCCACCATTTGTTGAGGATGTTCTACCCGAACTCCTATACTAAAAGGTTTTTGTTCCAGAGCAACAGTTCTGGATCTCAACATCGTATATGTGTCTCTGGCGCTGTGCCCAATCGCCAGCATAACTATCTTACCTGATATTTTTTCAACCCCATTAACTTCCACACCTGTTACCTGACCATCTTGCACGTATAGATCTGTAACTTTGCACTTAAATCGAACCTCTCCATCCAAAGATATAATCTCATCACGAATATTTTGAATCACTTTTCTTAAGAGGTCAGTTCCAATATGAGGTTGAGCATCAATTTTAATAATTTCTGGAGCTCCAGCCTTCACCAGATCAGCCAGGACATCATCTGCCAAAACATCTTTAACCCTGGTAGTCAACTTCCCATCAGAAAAAGTCCCGGCTCCCCCTTCACCAAATTGAACATTAGCTTCCGGGTTTAGCCTGCCATCTCTCCAAAAATTATCAATAGCCTTTGTACGCTCCTCAATCATTGGACCTCTTTCTAATAGGATTGGGCGATAACCATATCTGGCCAGATATAACGCTGCAAACAGACCTGCTGGCCCCGATCCCACCACGATTGGAGGATACTCTAAAGGATTATCACCATTTATAGTAATCTCCGAAGCAGGCTCAACTTTAGAAAGATATGGATTTTTAGCATTTAGCTGCAGTACTCTTTCCTCATCTTGTAAGCTTAGATCCACAGTATACACGAATTTAATATCGTATTTTCGTCTAGCATCAATCGCCCTCTTTTTAATCACAGATTCCTGAATATCATTAGATTTAATGTTTAACTCATTAGTTATAACCTGTACTAAATCCTGTTCTGCATCAATGGGTATCCTAATCTCTCGCAAACGTAACATTTATTTTGTCACCTCTTCTATGAGAGTCAGAGCAAATTTAGGACGTTGACTTTTCAGTGTAATCCATTGGGGTATATCTAGCTCAATCTCAAGGTAATAACTCCCCGGTTCTTCAATCTGCTCTAAGTCCACATATGCTCCTAAAGACTCATTGTTTCCAAAGGTCTTTATTCCTTCCTTAATCACTAATTCTACCGAATCAGTACTTTTAGACATTTTCAAATCGGGACGTAGATTAAGATACTGAACACTTAAAGTAACCTTACGTTCCCTATTTCCAAATGGGTTAAAAATATCGGAAGGAGATACGCTATGAACATAACTCCAGGCGAGAAAAGCCAACAAAACTGCAATTATTTTAAATTTTAAATTACCTACAAAAAATTCTCTCATTTTTGCTTCCTCCAATGGAAGTTACTAAACCAATTATTCTTCTCCTCCTGAGGTTTGGCAAGATTAGTATATAACCTCTCTTTTAGCCTCATCTCATCTAGATGTCTGGTAATTCGCCCCTCCAGGACCACAGATATGGTTCCCGTTTCTTCAGACACAACAACTACTAAAGCGTCACTCAACTCAGAGATTCCCATAGCTGCACGATGACGTGTACCAAATTTGGAGTGGAGACGTGGATTATCTGACAATGGCAAAAAACATCCCGCTGATTGAATCAAATCCTGTCGAATAATTACCGCACCATCATGTAAAGGATTACCAGGATAAAAGATTGAAACCAATAACTCTCTACTCAATCTTGCTTCAAGAGCTATACCTGTTTCAAGATAATCCCGTAATCCTACTTCCCGCTCAATAACAATCAAAGCTCCAATTTTATTTTCTGAAAGATACATTACTGCTTCGGTCACATCGGTGATTAAACGAGTCAAAACCGAACGCTCTAATTTAAAGATCGTTTGACCAAAAAATCTCCCCCTACCAATCTGTTCCAAAGCTCTGCGCAATTCAGGTTGAAAAACAACAGGTAATGCAACAAAAAACATAGTCATCGTATTCTTTAATAACCAATTGATTGTATTTAAATGTAATTGGGTACTCAAAAATGATACTAAAAATAATACAAATAAACCCTTGATAAGTTCGATAGCCCGGGTACCTCTGATTAACAATATAACCCGATAAAAGAGATACGCCACTAACAATATATCGATAATATTAGTTATAATTGTTAAAGTTATAGTTAATCACCACCTATCTGTTATCCTTATTTTTGCCCATAATGCTTAATATATTGCTCTCTTAAGACACTAACTTCCTCTTCAGGAAGAAGTCTCGGTTCTCCTATAACAGCAGCCATCTGATAAATTCTGGCGCCATCCTCAACTACCTGTGCAGCAGTTAAAGCTTCCTCAATATTTCTTCCAATAGCAACAACACCATGATTACCTAAAAGCACTCCAGCCCGGTCCCGTAAACAACGAACCACATCTTTTCCTAGTTCAGCGGTTCCAGGACGACAATAAGGGGTGACCAGAACAGAACCTCCTACAACCGAACCCATTTCAGCTAACACAACTGGTATTTCCTTACCCAGAATTGCAAAAGCCGAAGCATACGGTGAATGGGTATGAACCACTGCCTGAACATCTGATCTAGCCTGATAAATTGCCAAATGCATAGGCATCTCTGAAGAAGGTTTTAAAGTTCCATCAATAACCTTACCGGTTAAGTCAACAATTACTACATCTTCAGGAATCATAGTTTCATAGTCCACACCACTGGGAGTAATTGCTACCAATATCTCGTTATGACGAATACTAAGATTCCCCCAGGTACCAGTAGTTAAGCCATATTTGAGCATCTTCCGTGCAGCTTCAATAATTTTTTTACGAATATCGAGCATCAACACTGCCATCACCTCTAACCACACTAATTAAAATTCGTTTTTCTTCTCTACCTCCATAATTCTCCAATATTCATCCATACTCCTGCAAAGGATTATAGAAGAAAATGTCCAATAATAATAAGTGAACTTGTTCAGCTAAAGCTGAACCTCGGGACTTCAGATAGGGATTCGACCCACCTGAAGTAGAACAAGCTAGCTCCCGCTTATAGAAGTGGGAGTTATAGAACTAGATATATCAATAAGGATAGGAGAATCTATTATGACCAAACAACTTAAATTACGACCTCAGCATTTAACCATCAAAGATATGCTCATATTATATCTATTATGGTTCTTTCTTCAAGGCTTTTATGAAATGACCACTCAACTAGTCTTTGAAGGAAGTCTTTTTCTGACACAGGTAGTGCACTACTTTTTTTTCATTGTCGCGCGTTTACTCTTTGTCCCAATCGCCTTATATTTTATCCTCTATCGATATTCACTACCTGTCGAAGAATTTGGGCTAACCTTAAAGCGATTCTGGGCCAACATCAAACTTGGTTTCAAAACCAGTTTTCCACTGGTTCTTTTGGTTCTATTTATAGTTCATCTACCCTTAGTATATACTGATTCAAAAATTCAACCAATGATTGTTGCGTCAAATCCGGAAGAAATTGCAACCAGTTTAGTTTTTTTTGTCCTTTTAGTATTTATGACCATCATCCCAGCTTTCTCTGAAGAATTACTTTTCAGAGGATTAACCTTTAGCTTTTTGGAAGAAAGACTTGGTTCTGTAAAGGCTTTATTTTTAAATGCACTCCTCTATGGGATCTTTTACATGCACTTTAACATATATTTTATCACGATTCGTATTATTTTAGGCTTCTTTTCAACATACCTTTTCTGGAGATGCCGCAACATCATTCCCTCTACAATCTTACAGGCCTGTTTTCATGCATCTTTTATCCTGTATATTTTTGGCTGGGGATGGTGGTAAAATGGGACAGCAATATACTTATTAGACAAAAAACTGTCCGACTTTCCCGGACAGTTTCTAACGTACTCACATACAAATTATCTAATCATCTACTAAATCAAACCCATCTCTTTACCCACCTTAGTAAACTTCTCTAACGCAAAGTCTAGATCTGCTTTACTATGAGCAGCTGAGATCATGACTCTAATCCTGGCTTTACCTTTTGGAACAGTTGGAAAACCGATCTTAGTAGCAAAAATACCTTCATCAAAGAGTCGTTTACTAAACTCAGTAGCAACTTTAGCATCACCGATCATAACCGGAGTGATTGGTGTATCACTATTGCCACAATTAAATCCAAGTTTCTGCATCTCTTCTTTAAAGTATTTACCATTATCCCACAGACGGGTAACCAGTTCTTCGCTTTCCATTAATAGATCAACAGCTTTACTAACTGCAGCAGTATCGGGTACTGTCAAAGCAGAACTGAAAAGAAAAGGCCGCGCTTTCTGATTCAAATAATCAATTAGCCCTTGACTACCAGCAATAACGCCTCCCATAACTCCTAAAGCTTTGGAGAAAGTACCAACTTCCACATCACACCGACCATGAACCCCAAAGTGGTCAACAATTCCTCGACCTCCATGACCTAAAACACCTTCACCATGGGCGTCATCAACCATAGTCATGACACCATATTCTTCTGCTAACTCAACAATCTTATCCAAAAGGGCAATATCCCCATCCATACTGAAAACACCATCTGTAACGATCAATTTATGACAATTCAGATCCTTATCAGCCTCAAGTACGGCACGTAAAGATTCCATATTATTATGTTCGTAAACTTTTATTTCCGCCCTTGACAAACGACTACCATCAATGATACTGGCGTGATTTAGAGAATCACTATAAATAATATCACCTTTACCAACTAATGCAGGAATAACGGAAAGGTTAGCCGAAAATCCAGATTGAACTACCATAGTAGCTTCAACCTTTTTAAAACGAGCCAACTTCTCTTCTAATTCTTTATGCACAGTCATCGTACCTGCAATAGTTCTTACTGCTCCAGGACCAACACCGTATTTATCAATGGCATCCTTCGCAGCTTTCCGAATTTCTGGATTAGCAGCCAGACCAAGATAATTGTTAGAGCAAAAGTTCAACTTTTTCTCACCATTAATCTCAACCCAGGCCCCTTGAGGACTCTCCAAAGTTTTAATATTTGTAAAAAGTCCTTCTTCTTTAAGCCTTGCGACTTCCTGTGGAATAAACTGCATGTACTCTTTCATTACCCTACACCTCACCTTAATTTTTTAATCAACAGTCAACACAATCTTACCACAATTACCACTTTCCATCAACTTCATCCCCTCTTCCCACTGTTCTAATGGGAAGGTATGGGTTACAATCTTATTAAAATCTACCAGCCCAGAATTAATCAAAGCAGCGGCTTTATACCAGGTAGAAAACATTTGACGCCCAGTAACACCATTAACTTTAATAGACTTGAAAATAACATCATTATTCAAATCTAACTCAACAGGTTTGTTGAATAAACCAAGCAAAGATAATCTACCACCAGGTGTTAACACTTTCAATCCTTGATTTAAAGCAATAGGATTACCTGACATCTCTGCTACTACATCCACTCCATTGCCTTTAGTAACTTCCATAATTGTGCTTACCACATCATCTTTTCTGGCATCCAAAACAACATCTGCCCCCAATTCTTCCGCTCTTTCCAGACGATAGGGGTTAACATCAGAAACGATTAATTTTCCAACTCCTGCCGCTTTAGCAACCAGAATACCCAGCTGACCCAGCGGGCCAACCCCTGGCATAAACACAGTTAATCCTGTTATCTGATCAGAAAGAATCGTATCAATAGCATTACCTAAAGGTTCCTGTAATGGAGCCAATTCGGGAGACATGGCAGGGTCATTCTTCCAGGCAACTACTTCCGGAACTACAGCATATTCGGCAAAAACCCCATTTTGATGAACACCAAATATAGTCATATTCTGACAAACATGCATTCTACCAGTTTTACATTGATAGCAGACTCCACATGGAATATGAGTTTCAGCAGAGATAAAATCTCCTTCTTTAAGTGAGGTGACCTGTTCACCTACTTTAACTACATACCCAGCCAGTTCATGTCCCATAATCTGTGGTATTTTTATTGTTTGCTGTGCCCACTCATTCCATTCATAAATGTGAAAATCCGTTCCACAAATAGCAGTAGCTGCAACTTTGACCAGAACATCTTTAGCTCCAATCTCTGGGATTGGTACTTGAATTAGTTCACCACCATGAGTAGGTTTTGTTTTTACAACTGCTTTCATCATTTTGGTCATAAATAATTACCTCCCTCTTAATCAACCATCTAAAACCAAGACAAAAACCTAACCATTCCCGTAAACACTTATTATATATAAATCCTACTCCCTACTATTTAATGCATACGCCATACGTACGTCATTCTACTATATAAAATATTTCTGTACTTTTCGTTTAATTCCTTTAATATTCGCAATATTTTATTAACCAATCTCTAACTTACATATGATCAAAACTCAGTACTCACAAGTTTCTTTATTCAACCATATAAAAACCCGGGATTACTCCCGGGTTCACTTAATTTGCTAAAATTACAGGTTTAATTTTTCCAGGAAAGTACGAACAGTTGGTTCACCAATTTCTTGAAGTTCATACATAACACGAGTGGCTGGCTTATCAATCTTAACGATTCTTCTTAAGTCAATTGGAGTACCAATGACTACTGCATCACAATCAACAGCATTAATGGTTTTTTCTAAGTCTTTGACTTGTTTATCGCCATATCCCATAGCTGGAAGAATTACAGACAGATGATTGTATTTTTCGTAAGTTTTAGCGATAGAATCAACAGCATATGGACGTGGATCTACCATTTCGGCAGCACCAGCTTTTTGAGCTGCAATATATCCAGCACCATATTCCATCTCACCATGAGTTAAAGTAGGACCATCTTCAATAACTAACACACGTTTACCTTCAATTATTGAAGCATCCTCTACAAAGGTTGGAGAAGCGCCATCAATAATAGCAGCATTTGGATTCACAGCCCTTGCATTTGCACGAACCAGTTCAATATCTTCCGGATAAGCAGAATCAATCTTGTTAATAATGATTACATCTGCCATACGCAGGTTAGTTTCACCTGGATGGTATCTTAATTCATGACCTGGGCGATGTGGGTCAACCAGGGTGAAAAGAAGGTCGGTTTTATAGAATGAGAAGTCGTTGTTACCACCATCCCACAGAATTACATCAGCCTCTTTTTCAGCTTCACGAATGATTTTCTCGTAATCAACACCAGCGTACACTACTACGCCATTAGCAATATGTGGTTCATACTCTTCGCGCTCTTCAATAGTACACTCATACTTATCCAGATCTTCAAAAGTTTCAAAACGCTGACAAGTTTGAGCAACTAGATCACCATAAGGCATTGGATGACGGATAGCAACAACTTTCTTACCCATATCTTGCAATTCTTTAATAACCTTACGAGTAGTTTGAGATTTACCAACACCGGTACGAACAGCACAAACACCGATAACTGGAACTTTTGCTTCAATCATAGTATTATTGGGACCTAAAAGTCTAAAATCAGCGCCTACTGCATGAACGATAGAAGCTTTGTGCATAACAACTTCATGTGGAACATCACTATAAGCAAATACTACCTGATCAACATCATGCTTCTTAATCAATTCAACCAATTCGGATTCATCATGAATTGGGATACCTTCTGGATATAGTTCACCAGCTAATTCTGCCGGGTACTTTCTACCATCGATATCAGGAATCTGAGTTGCGGTGAAGGCTACTACTTCGTAAGCATCATTGTTTCTGAAGTAGGTGTTGAAGTTGTGGAAGTCACGACCAGCGGCTCCCATGATAATAACTTTTTGCTTTTTCATGACTCTTTTCCTCCTTTAATGTTTAACTTATTATTTAATAAAGATTTAAATATTTATTTTACTAAATATTTAACTCAAAATGAGTGAAATCACAGTGCCACATTCAGGACAGCACTCTCCATTTAGATCTACTTCAACAAACCAATCTCGTTTTACTACTGGATAATGACATTCAGAACAATAAGTCGTTCTATCGGCATCTGCCACATTACCAAGGTATACGTAATGCAAATATTCTTCAGCTATCTCCTTAGCCATTAACATACTTTCAACAGTAGTGGGCGACAAATCCATCTGATAATTTGGAAAATACCGATTTAAATGTAATGGTATATCAGGATTCAACTCTGCTAACCAGTAAGCTAACTCCTGGAGTTCGTCAGGGTCATCATTCAGACCAGGAATTAAAAGAGTCGTAACTTCCAAATGACATGCCTTAGAGACAACTTTCGCAGTCTCCTTTACATAATTAAAATAATCCTTACCACCACAGACTTCATCGTAAAATTTCTCAGTAAAAGCTTTAATATCAAGATTGACTCCATCAATATAACTTAACAATTCTTCGAGAGGTTTTCGGTGAATCAATCCGTTAGTCACCAGCACATTTTTTAATCCTGCTTCCTTCACCTTTTTACTGGTATCTAAAATATATTCATACCAGATCAAGGGTTCAGAATATGTATAAGCTATCCCAATAGTATCATTATGTAAAGCCTCATTAACCAATTCTCTCCCACTTCTTCTCCTTGTAGGAGCTTGAATATGAGCAATATGCCAGTTCTGACAAAACTTACATCGAAGATTACATCCAATAGTTCCAATAGAAAGAATCGTACTACCTGGACAAAAATGATATAGAGGCTTTTTCTCGATAGGATCTATCGCGCTGGAAGAAACCTCTGCATAAATCGTAGAATATAATTCTCCTGCATGATTTTCCTTTGCTCGACAAAATCCCCTATTTCCAGGTTTTATGACACATTCCCTTGGACATAGAGTACATCTGACCAGATTATCTTCCAACTTTTCAAAATATAAAGCTCGATACACGGGAAAACGACCACCTTTTTACAATTTAAAATCGCATCCCCCTTATTTTTTCCACATTTACTATTAATAATTCAGCATAAATCGGCAAACTCCTGCCTCAAAAGCAAAAAAATATTCAGTACTGCATAATTAATTACAAATGAATATTTATACAGTGGTCTATGTTCTATAACAATTTCTTCGCAGTAAGATACTTTGACACCGTTGTCTCCTGTAATTCTGGAAAGCACTCTGCAAAATTTGACACAAAGTACTCAAATTTTTCCAGACTTCCGTTTTTCAATTCAACCTCCACTCTATTCTCGCAAACCAGACCTTCCTGATACTTAACCTTATCCAAAACTATCTCCAAATATAGTTCCTGTTCTTTTAAAATAAAAATTTTACGTTTTGTATCAATCTTCAGCACAGGATCTATCTGATTATCTCCAATTATATCTTCAATCTGACGATAATTCTCCAACCGCTGAATCCAATTAGTCCCATCTTTCTCTCTTAAAGTCAGTCTTATCTCTTCTTCAATAAATTGCCGTTCATAAGACGTTTTAGCCTTATAACATCCAACCCATTTCTCTCCTTCCTCTCTGATCCTGATAATGGATTCAGATTTCGCTAATTGCCCATCAACAGTATCAAAATAAATTGCCGGTAAATCTATTTCACCCTGATACTTTAAATCCCGATATATATATATCAACTTTTTCTCAATAGCCTCCAAATTTCCGTTAACCAAATATTTAACCTCAGTCTCCATTATAATCTCTCCTCGATTTCTACAAGACAGTATCCCTAATCCACAGATCATCTACAGATTTTCTGACTAAAAACCTCCCAAAAAATATCAGATCAAAATAAATTTTGAGATTTTCAATATTTTCTTATAATATTATTAAGCAATTAAGAACTATCTATAAAATGCACGATAGCCCCATTTAATGATACCTCTTTACCTCAAATCTAAATAATTGAATATTTTCTTCCCCTATAATGCCCGCTTTTCTTTTAGCTATCTCTACCTGCTCTTCAGCAGTATTTATTCCCTCCAGATCCGGGAGTAATAGCCCGCTCTTATAACCCTGTCGAACAATAACCCCATAGCAGATTGGATCTAAATCTTTTAACCCGGTTATAGGCTCTGGTTCCCCCAAAACATCTACAGAGATTGTCAAATCTTCCAATTCATCCTTTTCAATAGGGAAGAATCTCGGGTCTTCTGAAGAAGCACTAATAGCATTTTGAACAACTTCTTCAGCAACATTTTTTCTCGTTGCAGCAGTTGTGCCTATACACCCCCGCAATTGACCATGTTTTTTGATCGACACAAATACGCCTGCCCGTTGTTCCATTTCAGAAGATAGATCAACAGGAAACTTTATTTTTTCCCCGTTGACATAATTAATGATAGCTTCCCGGGCCAACCGTACCAATGGATGTTCTTGCTTCTGAATACCTTTTATCTTTTCAGCTCTTTTTTCATAGATAGAATCAATTTTAGAGGGAATTTTTTCTCCAGTTGGTTTAAACGCGGTCACACAATACCCTACCCCAAAAGGGCCTTCATAAGAGATTACTTCACTCTCTACTGCTAATCCATCTAAAGCACCCAACATCATAATAACCGGCCTATAACCGCATTCACCAGCTTTTTCAATTAATTTACTATCAACTTCAAAAAGAGAATCAATATCATAATTATTCAAACTCTTAATCAAAAAATGATCGAATTCCTTTCCATGAGGATTATAACCCGCGGGTGCCTGTGGAGTCAAACGATGAGAAAGATCTCCACTGGCGACTATTGCTATTTTTTTACCTAACTTATTACTCACTTTGGCCAGCATAGCCCCAAACCTGTATAGATCCTCATATGGCAGCATACCTATAGTAATTGGAACCAGAGGTGCTGTTAAACCCATTTCCCGAAAATAATACAAAGGAACCAAAATTCCGTGATCCAGATTACCGTCAATATGATATTGTTTCCATTCCCGCTTACCCATTAAAGCCACCATGACATCTAGTTTACTCGCTTCAGTTTCAATTTCCGAGATAAAATCCATATCCAGCTCTTCCTCAAAACTCACCTGTGATGCACCAAATTGACCAAAGTCCCCATGTAAAACAGGTTTATGTAAAATCGCAATTGCATCAGAAAAAACTGGCCCATGAGGACTAATCATGACCAACACATCAGGTTTCTGATTAAACAAATAACTTGCTAATTTAACCATGGCCTGATCTGTTAAGGATATACTATCTCGATCTTTATGTCCAATTTCAGGAATCAATAACGGTGGATGGGGAGTAAGTCCTGCAAACACAACACTCATCAAATCAACCTCCTTAGTAACTTATAAGGGCTATAATTATATTATGTACTTTTATAAATAAATATCCAAATTTTATAGCCCATTTAAATTTCTTTATCTATTAAAAATAAAAATATTTCCAGTCACAGATTGAGTCAAAAAATATTATTCTATACGATAAATCACTATCAAAAGTCACCCTGCGAATAGTAACCAACTTAAATTTTGTAGTACAACTAATGCTAAATGACCTCTTTGCTTATCATTCACCATTTTCAACAAAAAATCCTTTTAACTGGAGAGAAAAAGACATGTTTTACATATTTATTTTCTAAGAAAAAAGTAATTTGATTCGCTGGAAATGCTAAACCAAATAATGAAGGAGATAAAATACGGAAATTTGCATATGGCATATTTCCATAAAATAAATATAGAATCTGCCATCTCACTGATCGATGCAGGATACAACAATTAGTAAATAATTGTTTAATCAATAGAAAAGTGAAAGGAAAAATTGAGGGTCAAGAATCCTCTGTTTTGTCATAGCCGAATTTGACATTGTATTTTAAAAAATCTTAAAAAAGGATTGCCCGCCAATGGTTTGGTAAAACCATTTTGAGACAATCCTTTAAAATAGTTCCCGCAATGACCTACTCTCCCAGAGGGTTACCAATAATGGTTCCCTCATCATATAGTACCATCAGCGCTGGAGGACTTAACTACTGTGTTCGGTATGGGAACAGGTGTAACTCCTCCGCTATTATCACGGGAAATTTATTTACTTTATGGCGGAGTCGACGGGAATTGAACCCGCGATCTTCGGCGTGACAGGCCGACATGTTAACCGCTACACCACGACTCCGTATTCAGATGTCAGAGGTTGGAGATCAAAAATCATAAAACCTTCAATACCTCTTTTACTAATAAACTGGTGGGCGCAATAGGACTTGAACCTATGACCTCCTGCTTGTAAGGCAGATGCTCTCCCAACTGAGCTATGCGCCCTTTTTATGGCACGCCTGAGTGGATTCGAACCACTGACCTACGGATTAGAAGTCCGTTGCTCTATCCTGCTGAGCTACAGGCGCATGGTTATTACGATCACGACAGATTCTTTTGACTACTGCACTACAGACTAGGAATCGCCTGCAAGAACTATTATCTAATATTATCACCAATTTGTCAAGCTGTTTTTCTTACAAATCTAATTAATCTTTTGTCTCAAACAATTGATTACTATACAACAAAAAAGGAGATTAGATTTACTGATAGTTAATCTAATTATTTTTAGTTAGATTTGTTTAGATAAAAAGTGACAATCTGTATTAATATCCAAAATATCAATAAATTCATGTATTTTTATTGCTTCAAGTAACCCTACTTTAAATGTTACATTGCTTGAGAAATTAATATCGCAATGAAATAACGGATGTTTTTTGCCATTTTCATGTTCACTATCATAATCGTACCTTAAATAACCACATTCGAAAACCATTAATTTTTTAATCAATAGCCATATAGTATTAATCTCATCTGTCCCTCCATACGATATTATAGTTTCTGACAATTCAACAAAAACACCATCAATGGAATCACCATCAAAAATTTTTTGATTTACAAGTGCCAGCATCAAAGAAATCATTTTACTATCTAACTCAATTCCAGTTTGTGGATCATAAATCCTGGCAATCAAATTATCCTCACTATTTTCTTCAATAGTAAAAGGGAAATTAAATGAGAACATTTTTTTTTCAGTGAAAAAAAATAATCTACTCATCTTATCAACCTTTAATATGAGATCACCTTTTGCGTTTTCCTCATTTATTACATTTCCAAGTAATAATATTTTAATAGATTCTAAAAGTAAAACTAATACATCTTCTTTTTCCCTTATCGGTTTACTGAACTGCTCAAATAAATAATCCCCTACTTTAAGAATATAATTTTTACTCATATTTGCTTATTTCTCCAGAAAGCAAATTGTAATTCATCAAAATCGCTTGCTCTAAAGTATCATAATCAAAAACGCCTTTAAAAGCCATCTCAATCATGCCACGGAGTTTATCCCAATATTCCTTCTTTACCCCGTTCTTTTTCATAATATCATCAATCATTTCTCCTTGTGATTTTGTTACAGTAGGGTTATTGATAATTGCATTTCTTAATTCTAATTTCTCTTCTTCGCTCGGTTCTACTACAGACAAATAAGAATATTCGTTAATCCCCTTTAAGCCTTCTTTTAATTTTTTTGCTAAATCATTATTTCGCGACGAAATGATGAAATATGTTTTCAAAAATGATCTAGTTAACATCATGTAGATTGAGTTGCGTTTTTGTAAATTATTATCTAAGGCATCACGAGTGATGCATATCATAAAAGGGAATTCGAGTCCTTTAACGTTATTTCTATTACTAATAAAAAGAGTATTTTTCATCTTGGTTTTAGATTCATACCCAATATTTACGTCCCAGCCAAATTGTTGTTTAACTTTTAGCTGTAATTCATTTGCCAACTTATAGTTACTGTTATGGTTTTCTAAAAAAACTATTCCAATATCATCTGCTTTAACAGTACTATTATTATTCTTTATTTCTTCAATGATTTCAAGTATTCTATCTGCGTAATTTGATTCCTCTGATTCAATTAACTCTAGACTCTCTTCACTTTGGTCTATATCTTCAAATCTTCTTAAAGGCTCCCTTCGAAGTTTATAAGTTTTATCACTTTTTTCAATTATATATCCACATGCATTCCACTCATCATCTGTAAGCCAACGAAGTTTCTTACCGAAAAGTCCCATAGCTAATCCATGAGCAAACATTAATGTTCTTGGATCTGTTCTATAGCATTTGTTAAGCAGAAAATCAGGAGAAACATCACTAATAGGTATATCTTCAAAGACATTTTGAAAAATATCCCCCGCAACATAAATAGCATTTTTTGTTACAATTTCACATAATTCGAAAAATGATTCTGGAAAATCTTGACTCTCATCAATAAGAATATAGTCAAAATATGGTTCTATTTCATCTAAAAGCTTAAGTTCAGAAATAGCTTTTTTACACAATTCATCAAATGAAATACTTAATGAATATCTGCTAAATGTTAAATTATAATGATTGCAAATGAAACTATACAATCCCGAATCTTTATTACTTTTTGACCCCCAACTACTAATTGCCCAAAGCCTATCATTCCATCTGATTTGTTCATCGACTTTCATAAAATCAAAAAATTTAGGAATCCGAAGCCTTAAACTCTCTGCTAATATTTTATTATGACATGTAAATACAATCCTAGAATTTGAATCTTTTGTATATAATTCTTTTAATTTGTGCAATAGTAATTCTGTTTTACCAGTGCCTGCTAATCCTTGGATAATTATTCTTTTTTTATCTATCTTTTCATATATAAACCGAGTTTGATCTCCGTCGAATAATATAATTTTCTGTTTTATTTTGTCCAGCAAAGTTTCAGGAAAAGATTTACCTACACGTTCAATATCATTAATACTTCCTGTCAATAAGGAGATCAAAAATTCTCCATTTCTCTCCATTTCCTTAGTGGCAAGTTTATACTCAGTTAGAAAATCAGCTACTTCTTTGTCCTTTATACTGCTATAATTAACTGAAGACAAATATTCATCTCGCCATTTTCTAGGTCTTCCTATAATTTCCTTATAACCGAATTTATCGGATAAATATCCCAAATCCTCAATAAAGTCTTCAAAATAATTCTCAAATCCCTCATTATCTTCACCAAAATTAATAAATAGTAGTTTATATTTCGGGACCAAAAGAACTAATGCCTCTTCATAATCGTAAACATACTTCGTTTCCCCCAGTGGTTTCTTTATAGCATACATTTGAACATTATTTTCATTTGCAAACTCCTTGAGGTCTTGTAAAAAAGTACTCTCTTTATCGTTTGCACGTATTGGAGAATAAAAAAAACTATCCATAATTATTTCGCCATCCTTTCATATTTAAAGCTCAAAATAACCAAAACTATAATTTGCTCTTTTTACTGATTCTAATTTAAGTTTCTCCACTATCTTAATATTTAGCTATTTCATAGAAATATCCTGCCTATCCACAAAGATAATTGATCACCTTTATAAATATATTTTTGGCATAGTTAGTCAAATTTCAAAAATGAAAGGTTTTTAACGTTTAGATAAAAAACAATGAGATTATAAAGCTTCTTCATCAAAACAAAAACGTACCTATTTATATTTTGATCAATGTACAAGATTATTTAAACCTACTAAGAGTACCCTTTTGTGATGCAGCAATGACATACTAGGGTAAATTCAATGTATAATCATTTCACCTAATGCAGAGTTTATTCCATACCTAAGGCCTGTTACTCAAGATTCCCTTCTAAATATTCAGATTTCAAAAATCAACCCTCGAAGCCATTGAAGATCGGATTATACTCAATTTCAGATCAAGTATTTTATCCAAACTATCTATCCAAGTTAAATACCAATAAAAAAACTGCCAAGGATAAACCCTGACAGCGAAATGAAGTGAATTGCAATTTATTCCCATTCATCATGAGGTAATGGATCTCCTGTTGTAACTATGTCACCACCATTAGCTAATAATACAGGTACAGCTACATTGGAAGCACAAACTAACATCAGAACACTTAGTAAACAAACTACGACTACTTTCTTCATCATAATTCTCCCCCTTAAATTAAGTCTGTATAAGCTGTGTCGCTGAACATACTCTTGAACTGCTCCCTCAAAGCGGTAGCACAATCGTCCTTAAAAGCATTGCTTGCTTCATTGATCTTTTCAAAACAATCATAAGCATAGCTATAAGAGCCACAAGCCAAAAAGTTGTGAAAGGCAATAAATAAAGAGTCCATAATTTTTATGTAATCACCATTATTCATTTTTGATATAGCAGAAGTATATAAAACTTTAGCTACCACTAAGTCGTTGTCATATCGAATAGCAAGAATTTCAGCGTCTTGTATATATTTCTCCATTAAATCCACATTTTCCTGCTCCAGATATAATTGGGCTAAACTGTGGTAAACTTCACACAACTGCTTTTCGGGGAATAAAGGAAGTGCCTTCTCAAGCATCTCAACTGCCATTTCGTAGTCCTTCTTTAACTTAAAATACTCAGCATAATTATTAAGGATTAACCTTTCCATCAGAGCATCATTAAGTTCATCCAGATTTTCATAAGCTGTATCCAAATAGAGCTTGATTTCTTCCATTACTGCTTCATTTGGATTTCTTTTGTGTTCTTCAAGCATTACCCAAGAAATGTTTATGTAGGCTTCGGTTAGTAAAGATACTTCATCCGTTTGGGAAAGAAGCTCCTTAAACAATCTCAAAGCCTCTTGAAAGTGCCCCTTATACGCCAAAATAAGACCTTTCGCTTTTAACAACTTAAAGGATTTTCTTGAATCACGTACTGTTTATAAAGCTTCATCAATAGCTAGTAAACCGTTTCCGAACTTTTTGAACGCAAAAAAACCTTTAGCTTTAATGTACTGAATCTCTGAGTAAATATCAGTATCTTTCGCCAAGGCTTCTGCACTCCCAATGAACATCAGAAATTCTTCGTAGTTTTGGTTGCTTATACTACTTTTCGCTTTTTCCAAGTATTCGTTACATCCTGACAACATTCTCGCTCCCCCTCTATATCATTGTTATATTTTAACTATAAAGTTTTTATTACCAAATATATTGTATCATTCACAAGGAAATAACGCAATAATTTTCAATTATTTTTTTATAGCAAAGGCCAATATTATCTTTTGATTACTTTATTCCCCTTCTTATTATTACACTGCTTTGATGATTAAAAAATGGAAAACAAAAAACTGTCAAGAATTTATTCCTGACAGTTAGATACATCCATAAAAATTGCTTAACATCTACATTAATAAAATCAACTATATCACTCTATTTAAATCATAAATAGAACGCTTATACTTGCTTAACTCTTTTATAGGACGTTTAATTTCTTTAGTGTTTTTAAGATCTAAAACTGCCTTATTAATACTCTCTTCTGGGTTTAATATCAACCTTTTATTGTCGTTAATAAAGTCATAAATGTTTACATCTACAAATACTTTAGCATCTTCAATTATATAAATTAGAGACGAGTATTCAGAGTAATATTCATCTATTTCAATATCTGTATTGGAAAACTTCTTTGTTAATTCACGGGCAATATTATGTACAGATCTAAGGTTTACCACTTTTGAATCATTTAAAAGTAGATTCACTATAAAAGGTGATGGTTCTTCTTTAAAAATCTCTGGAGCATAAAAATACATAAATCTTTTAAGTGAACAATTCAATAAATATTCATTTTCATTAATATCCTGAACGCATATAATCAATTCTTTAGAATCTTTATCAATATCAGTTATTTGAACTGGATAGTTTCTAAGAATTTTAGAGTTATACACAGTAATAAATGAATTCAAGAAAGTTTCTTCAAAAATATATTTAATTGTATCAGAGGTGATCTCCCCCTGATGCCGTAAAATGTCAAGGACTTTATAATTATTTTGCTTTCGTAATTTTTGATATATTTTTTGAGTTGGAATAAATAGATCATTTCTGAATTCGTCACTTAGATTTTCTATACTCTTCAAGAAAAATTCTTGCCTTTTCGAGATTTGGGCAAACTGAACCAAATGCTTCTTTTTAATCTTATTTTCTCGAATGTACTTTAATATATTTCTTGCTTTACTATAATTAGTTACGAACTCTTCAACTATATCCTTCGGGATGTAATTATTATGATAGGCGTAACCCCACTTTTCTACCATTCCTTTAAAACCTGGGAAATAAGCATTGAATTCCTGTAATAAGCTCAATTCATTATTTTTCTTTTTAAGTTCAGCTTCCGAATATCCCCTATCATTTGTTAAAACATCAAATTTATCTTTGCATTCTATACCCACTGTAAGTTCATACCCTGTTCTTCTATTAGTAACTTTCCATGTACGCTTTAAAGAACGATGACACAAATCGCAACTTACTCTTTTCTTTAGATCTTGTCTTGAAAAAATGTCAGTAAACCATTCGACTTTTGCATTGCTTTTAATCTCGTCTATGTTCTGTTGAAAATATAGTTTTTCAGATAATGACATTTGCTCTAAATCTTCCTCAGAAATAACATCAGACCTATCAAGGAATTCCTTCAATTTTGGAAACTGTAAGATAATTTTACTATACCTAAGTAGCTGTCCGTCTTCCAAATTTACAACTAGTTTGGACATATATTTAGATAATCCCCCTTTATATAATTTTGCCAATTTTAATTATAGAACATACGTGCGTATATGTCAAGTTTTTCTAAAATTAATTTTTAATAATAAAGTAAAAAAATGTAACTATAGAGAACAGACCGTTCTATCTACATTTGTGATATAGTACGCTTTTTCCTTGAAATCGTGTTAGTATTATGTTATAGTGGTTTTAGGCGTTATATAGTACGTAAAATATGTATTATACGTACTCATTCACAAAAGGGTGTTTTTATGACAAGAAGTAAAAAGTTGCCAGAGGTGTTGACAGAGTTGGAACAGGAAGCTTTACTCAAACAAGCAAACCCAAGATATCCAACAGGAGAACGTAACTTCGTAATGATGAATTTTATGTTGTTGACTGGTGTTAGATTAGCGGAAGTGATTAATTTTCGCTGGAAGGACGTTGATCTAATGACAGGTAAGGCTATGGTTCGAGAAGGGAAAGGCTCCAAAGACAGAACGTTGTGGATTAGTGATAAGGGCTTAGAGATGTTACAGAATTGGAGAGACAGACAGCGAAAGGACGTAGAGGGGAATCCTGAATTTATCTTCACTACACTTAAAGGAACGCCTTTAAAAGATAGATACATACAGAACATGGTCAAGCGATACGCCAAGAAAGCTGAGATCAACAAAAATGTTTCTCCACACACGTTACGTCACACATTTGCTACTGATCTTTACAGAGAGACAAAGAACATTAGACTGGTTCAAAAGGCTTTAGGTCATACTGACCTTTCTACTACAATGATCTATACACATATTGTTGATGATGAACTAGAAAACGCTCTTAAATCCTTTCGAGGATAAGAGCGTTCTTTTTATGCCTAATTCTGTTTTAAAAGCCTTCTTACTTGTTCTAAACCAAGGGGGGGTAGGTTACACCATAACTTATATAAAGACCTGACAGCGAAGCTAAGCGGTTATCACACACATTCATAAAATTTTAAACGACCCCAATTCTATATTGGGTCAGCTTTAATTGTCAAACAGTTTTACAGGAGTTTTAGCTTTTTTGGTTTCTGCTTTATTCGAGTTTAAAGTTTCTGGTAGCCAATGACCGTTTGCTTTTCTCAATTTCCGCATCTCATCAGTAAACAGGGTATTGCTATTCTTCTGAATTTCTTTTATCTGCCCTACATGAAACTCAATATCTTCAAATCGTTTTTTAATGCCCTCTACGGGACCGAGTTCAACGCCAATCCAATTTCTTTTTAAGATTTCCGAGACTATATAAGTAGTCCCACTACCACCAAAAGGATCAAATACAGTATCTCCCTCATTCGATGCCAGGCTAATCACTCTTTCTAAAAGCTTCAAAGATAACTCGTTACTATCTCTAGTCTTATACAAACTATGCCGAACTGGAGGAATATCATACCAAACATCTGTTAAATTAATACCATCCTCATTTAATTTGCTTTTATACCCTCCATAGTCATGAATATCACCGCCACAATGCCTACATATCTTTAAAGGAAGTCTTTGGTTGTTAAATGTTTTTGGCTTCTTTCCTTTGACATAATAGAGCATCCCATAATGTGAAGGATAAAGTCGATTCTTTATAGGTAATCGGTACTTAACATCTACTGCGATCCAATGTCTAAAAGTTAAATAACGATTTAAAATATCGGATATATAAGTGTTCCATACTGGTAGATTCCATATAAAAATAGCTCCACCCTCTTTTAATAAATCGACACACTTACTTACCCATTTTTCAGTCCACCTTAGATATTCTTCCTTTGACACTTTATCATTTATCCCAGATTCATATGTCTTATCTAGATTAAATGGAGGATCAGCGAAAATGAGGTCTACTGATTCTGATTCCATCTCATCCATCAAAGAAAGACAATCACCATGAAACATTTTACCAAAGTCTGTTTCAAAACTTAATTCATGAGTTCCCTTTTGTTCTTTCACCTCGTTAAGATCCTTATTAATTAACCTCATAACATCTGATGAATTAAATTGTAGTGCATCAAGCATTTCATTATCAATAATCCCCAATTTCAATTTTAACTCTTCTTTACTTATTCCCAGTGTTCTCAGTAGACTTTCTAAATCTTTTCCCGAAGGCAGAATCCCTTCTTCATTGTAATATCTTAAGTTGGATATTTTGACCTTGGAGACTGACGAGAAATCTTTTAGTTCCTTTTTGTTCGTAATATTTAACGCTCTAAAAAAACGACCTTCAATCATAAATACACCTCCACGATATTGCAGACTATAGTCTGTTTTAAATTATAACACAAGGTACGCCGAATGTTAAGTATCAAATGAACATTTTGTAGACTATAGTCCGTTGACCCTTTGTCACATTTCCTCAATAATTGAATAAACAGAAAGGAGGTTTTCATCTTGGACGTCGAAATGTTATTTGGGGAAATGTTAAAAAAGTATCGTAAACAAGCTTCACTAAGTCAAGAAGAGTTAGCACATCTTTGTAGCTTAGATAGGACTTACATCAGTTTATTAGAACGCGGTAAACGTCGCCCTACATTAAATACTATCTTTACAATTGCAAAGGCTTTACAAATAAATCCTAGTACAATAGTCCAAGATGTTGAAAAAGCTTATGAAGATAACCGAAATTAAAACTCTTATCGAGGTAGGAAATTTTAAAAGCAGCCCTGAGATGAAACAAATTGAAAATCATCTTAGACAAGCTATTTATGCAATTCAACATCCACAAGGAACTGGTCAGTTTATATTACATCCTAAGAAAAAAGGAAATGGAGTTAAGCCTATTAAAGACGCTTTTGTTTCAACTTTGGAAGACTTAGGATGGGAACCCGAAGCACGATTACCTATTGCTGTCTATAAGAAGCCAGGCCCCTTAGATGCGGTTATAAAATTACCCAATGGTCAGCATTATGCAGTAGAATGGGAAACAGGCAACATAAGTTCTTCACACAGAGCATTGAACAAAATCGTTGTTGGTCTCCAAACTGGTCAATTAATTGGTGGTACTCTAGTTTTACCTTCTGGGAACATGTACCCCTATTTGACAGATAGGGTAGGTAATTATCCAGAATTAGAACCCTACTTCTCTGTTTGGGAATCAATGGATATTAAAGAAGGTGTCTTAACAATAATTGTAGTCGAACAAGATGGTGTTTCCTTGGATGTCCCGAGAATTCAAAAGGGTACAGATGGTAGAGCACTCAGATAAACAATAAGTACACCAGACAAGTCCTTGTCCTTCTAAGCCAATGAACAGGGACTTGTTTTTTTGTAAGTCTTTTTCTAAGCCAATAGCTATGTTTTCTTATTGGCATACCCCTTTCATTATAAGTCCTAACCGATTTATTAGCTTCTCAGAGGTTTTCTGAGAGACTTTCATTAGTCAGGTGGTAAAGTACACACACAGGAATAGACAAGCTACAGAAGGCGTTTAGAGCCTGCTAAGGCATCTATAACTTATGTCCTGTCTATAGGTACGGCGAAAGTGGTGAGATTCAGGCTTTTTATACCTTTCAATAGTGCTAGGATTCCTGCAATCCCCTTAACTCATGATTTCGCTGTTCTTCTTATATTGAATAGTCTATTCTTGGGTTCTTATCTGGTCATTACTCACAGTGATCTGTAAGGCTCAGATAGTCGATAGGTGGGGTTAGGGATGAACTTCTGCAAGAGTGAGGACTACACCCAAGGGTCTTTAATCCTTGTCAGATCGGGCTTAAGCACTTGCAGGCATTGTTAGAAAACAAATTCCAAACCAAATTAGGATAGTTTTCCCGATAGTCAGTCTCCATAGAGTAAACCGATAGAAATTAGATAGTTAATCCCCTCTTAACGTGAAAATTTCTTCACTCCCTAAACTAACAAAAAAAACACCTACAGGTATTGTGCAAATCTGGTTGGGTCTAAGATCAGGAAACTCTTTTATTATTTGAGGAAATCGTGCATTGGTAATTCCCTTCTTTTAACATACTTGGGAATTACGATTGACTTATATATCAGTTTGTGGTATAATAGATAGCACAGATTAATGATAAACTACAATCATTTGTAGAGGAGGTGGATACAAAACGTGGTTAACAACAGTCAACTTCCAAATCAAATACACCAACCGTTAATACAACGGGCAGGTACATCGAGAAAAATCATTGAAAGCACTTTCGCTGTCTTGTTGAGTTAATTAAAGACAGCTACAGCACTCCTTAAAAATGTACCTCATCCAACACAGATCATTCTATTATCAAAGTGAAGCAGTTTCTGCGAACTTGATAATTTTTGTTATTTCTTCTTGTTAGTGTTAAGTGAGGTAAACATTAAATGTCTAATCTAGTGAACATTTAAGTTTGGTTATGTTAACTCCAGTTAACATAACCAAACTTAAATGACCAAAAAAGATAAAGGGGTGTTTTCAATGATTAAAAATATGTTTAGATACATTTTCCAAAAAACAAAACTTCCAAAACCAACCAGCCCATATATAGTTCCATCCAACGACTTTATCAAAAGAGCAATTAGAGAGTGTACCGATTCAGAATATAAGATTTTAACTCTTTTGATGACACACGCTAATCGGACAACCTCCGCTTGTTTTCCAGGTGAAGATCGAATAGCCGAGATGGTTGATATAAGTCGGTCATACATCAATACTTGCACCAAGCGACTTGAAGAAAAGGGATTATCATCAAAGGTAAGCACCACGGAAGGGTGAATCAGTATTACATTTTAGATGCGAATTATCACCTAAACATAATGGATTCATATGAAAGGGTGATCCAAAAAGGTTCTGCTGAACGTGAGAAAGAATCTTCAACAACCCTTCTGTCTCCGTCTCCTGAATCTACGACCTTAGAAAACGATACAATTGACGAAGAAGATTATACCTTCAATTTCGATGAGAACGACACCAACGATTCCAGCGAAGAAACATACCACTCTTATCTTTCCGAAAAAGCAGAACGTAGGAAAGAGAAAGAAAAAGAGAGACAAGAAGGCTTACGCGAATACGCTAGGAAAAACCCGAATCAAAATCACGTTATGACTTTGGACAAAATCAAAGCTAGCTTGAGAAGACCTCTAACATAGGGGTCTTTTTCTATTATATAACAATACTAAAAAAAGAGGGGTTTGCACCCCTCCCTCACTCTTTCGCCGTCTCTTTTAACCTAATCTGATTACCTGCTTAGTTGCGGTAAATTGTTCTAAAGGATTAAACCGATCAATGTCCTTTTTTATATCGTCGGTAAACATATTCACGTATTCTTTAACTATCTCTATAGATGAATGACCTAGTATCTTTTGGAGTCGAAATAGATCCCCACCGTTGAGAATCCACTTTTTAGCGAATGTATGTCTGTAAAGGTGAACACTCGTTTTAGATACACCCCTTCTATTGTTGTATCGGGCGATAGCTGATGTTAACCCATCTAATGATAATTTAGTACCTGTATTAGTACAGAAAAGGTAGTCCTCTGGTTCACCTTTCCGAAAGCTTAGGTATTCTTGTAATACCCTCACCAACGTCTGACTCAAAGGAATTAATTGCTCTTGTTTATTCTTCGTCTTTCGCAGTTTAACCATCCCATTTTCTAAGTCTAAATCCCTGATCTTGATATTCAAGACCGAACTAAGCCTATTACCAGTACCCAAAAAGTAGTTAGTTAAAACCCAGTTACGGTAGGTACTAAAGTTACATTTCCTCAAATTTGGCTTTTCTAAAAGCAACTTCAACTCGGCATCTGAATAGGTTTCTTTGATCTTCTTCTGAGTCTTAACAAGTTCAATCTTGAATTCCTTCAAATAGTCTAATTTCATAGAGTAATACAGAAAGGCTCTTACAGCCCGAAGAACAGTATTGATAGAAGTTGAATTGTTGATCTGACCCTGTAGGCTTAACTTAAATTGGTCAAAGACTTTTGCGGTAACATCTTTAATAAGAGATATAGACTTAGTTTGAAGAAACCCCTCTAACCTTTCGTTGTTCATCTCGTAATACTCTAATGTTCGTTTCGACAGATTCTTAGACTTAGAATAAAGCATGAACTCCCCAAAAGCTTCCTGTACAGTTTTGTCAGAACTACCAAACCCCATTTTGATTCTGTTACTTTTGCCCACAAAAAAACACCTGCCTTTATGTATTTTGCAGGTGTTCCTTAGCACAACAGGCTAGCTTATATTAAGCGTATAATCTGTTTTGCTGATATTCTATTTGTCTATAGTACCAAAAACAGTAAAACCGCCATTCCCTCCCGTCATTTCGCTGTTGATAGACTGAGAGATTCGAACCCATCACCGTCAGGTGATGGCATAACTCTGACCTACGGATTAGAAGTCCGTTGCTCTATCCTGCTGAGCTACAGGCGCATGGAGCGAAAAACGGGACTCGAACCCGCGACCCTCACGTTGGCAACGTGATGCTCTACCACTGAGCTATTTTCGCAATTGGTGCGAAGAAAGGGACTCGAACCCCCACGAGCGTTATCTGCTCACTAGAACCTGAATCTAGCGCGTCTGCCAATTTCGCCATCTTCGCATCTGTGGTGAGTCATGATGGATTCGAACCATCGACACCCTGATTAAAAGTCAGGTGCTCTGCCGACTGAGCTAATGACCCATGATTATGGCTGGGGTGGCAGGATTCGAACCTACGCATAACGGAGTCAAAGTCCGGTGCCTTACCACTTGGCGACACCCCAATACTTTTCTCATTATAGCAAACTCTTACTTCCTTGTCCAAAGCCCTTTTAAAAAAAATCCTCAAAGCTTTTTGCGACATTAGTAATTGTAACATTCAACGTCGTCGTTGTCAACAATATTTTTATAAAAACTACATGGAATTAGACCATAGGTGTGTATCAACTACACCCAATAACCCGAATAGGTTTAGTATTTACTAAATAAAGAAGCAGCATTCCTTCCCGCATAGGACTTAACACTATAATATCCGCAACATTCTGTTTCATAAACTTTCCCCATAATCTAATTCTCCTTTCATCTGCCACCATTACGAATAAAAATAAAAAAACACATCCTTAGCCATGACAACTCCATATCTTCCTGATCAGGACCATCTACCAATTTAAATAATGGAGGAAGAGAAATACAGCTAAAGTACCAGCAAAATTTATAAACGATGCAATGATTAAAAGATATTTTATTTTTTTATTTATTAAGACAATAATTTATACATAAAAAAGAACATTAGGTTGAATATTACTCTAATTCAAGCATTAATTTATTCAATTTTCTTTCTACTGAAAAATTAATTTAGCTAAAAAACAGAACCAGGGTGATTCATCGAATAGATAGGCTGTTCTTCAACCATACGATAGGAGATAAAAGGTTAGCCGATAAATAAAATAAGAGTAGAGCTAATAAATTATGTTAGCAAATCTAGTAATCTATCGGAGTAATTTTTCAAAATTATTGGTTATAAAACTAATTCCAGATAAAAAACTGCCGGGAATAATTATTTATAATAATGCAGATACTATTTTTATTTACTGCAAAAGGTCAGAACTAAGAAAGACAGCAGAATAAAAAGCCAATCTAATATTGCAACCCACTCTAATGATGCTTGCCCAAATCTAATCATTCCATCACTTTACATCAAAATTTTATAGTATAATCTCTTAATTTTTCCTTAAGCTCATGGGGAGATTTAAAAAGAATAGTTTTCATTCCAAACTCCTCCGCCCCCTTTAGATTTGCTTCAGTATCATCAATAAAGATCGCTTCTTCAGGTATTATCTCATATCTTGTAATCAGCTTTTGATAAATCTCTCGCTCAGGTTTGATCGTCTTCTCCAATGCAGAGATAATCATTCCATCGAAATATTGAAAGAAATCATTCTCTTTATAAACTTTTTCAAAGGCCAGGATATGATAATTTGAGAGAGCATAAAGATTATAATAGCCTAAATCTCGTAGCTGTTTCAACAATGCCACAGTACCTGAAATAGGTTTTAACATCTCCAGCCAATTTTGAAAAATATCTTTAATCTCTAAAGCATCATCGCGATGTCTTATGGTGAGTAGTTCTACAACCTCCTCCTGACTAAGCACTCCTTTATCTAATAGTAACCATTCAGGACTTTGAAAAATCTCATGAAACAACCTTTCCCGTAATTCTGGATCTGAGTACTTTTCTTCTAAAAGTTGTGCTGGCTTAAATTCCAACAATACATTTCCTAAATCAAAAATAATATTCTTTATCATTTTTCCCTCTCCTTTATTATAAAAATATCAAAATGTGATTACATCTCACTCTCGGAATAAATTTTTTAGAATTTTAAGTTGTGTTATGTTAAATATAATCTATGTACATCAATGTATTCTTTATTTTACCTCTAATTATAAGAATACTTCTATATTGTTATCTAATATGACAACTCAAACCAATTGAAAATTATATTCATTTATACTTTAACAAACTGATCTAATTAAGTTTTTTTACTTTTTATCTACGAATTCCTAAATACCATAAGTTCACAATGACAATCTGAATAGATAGTATTTTTAATATTCAGTACTATTTTACCAATAAAGATAACCATTTTTTGGCTCATCCATCTCTTCTAAAGATAAAATTAGAATATACGGCATTATTTCACCTCCCCCATCGTATTTCCCTAAAATTTTCTTAGCATTAATAACTCCTTTTATCTTCACCCACTGACCATTTTGCAACTGATCTCCATGATTACAATAACATAGAACTCCTACTCTCTGAGAATCAACCGCACAACAAGAAATCATCAATCTTGTGATATAAAACTCATCATTATTCTGATCAATCTCTCGATATACCTGACCATAGATTTCTATTTCACGTCCCATATATTTGTCGTAATTTAGATAAAGCTCACTTAATGCATCATAATAATTCAATTCAGTAAATCTATACAAATCGACATGTTCAGGTTGTTGATCATCATCGCTCTGTCTCCACCTGATCTCAAAGGAATTAAGAGTAATACCTTTCTTACTATTAATCTCAGCCCCTAATTCCTGTGGGTTCATAACTATCCCTAACACTAGAGGAACAATAAAAAACAGATACCCCCATTTTAACCTTTGAACTCTTTCTTTGTATAACCGACGAAATTGTACCATACCTAAAGCTATAAAAGCCCATAATGAAAAGTAGATATATCCCAACATTTTAGGGTGTACAAAATAAAAAATTGACTCGGAATATATCAATTTACCAATATAAAAAGCAAATCCCCAGAGAATAAAAAACCAAATACATTCATTGAGATTGAATTTTTTCATGAATCTCCTCCTCATATTCCCAATTGATTTATTATTACTGCTAAAATAAAAATCACCAAAACGATTATTCCAATTAATCGAAATACAAATCGTCCCTTACAAACCGGCAAGCATAATAGTATTTTTATATCAATCATTAGTCCAAGAATTAAAAAACCCATAATAGAACCAGTAGTAAACTGACTAACAAAAGTTCGAGCGATAAAGGCATCTGCTTCTGAACAGAGAGAAAGAACAAAGGCTAATGCCATCATTACCAATACCGAAGATATAGATCCTTGCCCAATCGAAAAGATAAAATCTCTCAAAACAAATGTTTGCATTAAAGATGATAGGAAAGCTCCAAAAATCAAAAATCGCCCAACCTGGTATAGCTCTATACTGGTATGCTCTAATATATTCAAAAACTTCACCACAAAATTCGGTCTATCCTCCATAAGATGACCATGACTAGCACAAGTACAGCCCACTCTATGATCTTCATTTTGCTGGTTATTATGATCATGATGATCTAAATGAGTACAACCATATAGAAAACTTCCTCTACTTTCTTTTAAAGGATTACCATGATAAAAGTTCCCTATCAGATATCCAATCACGATAGCAGCAATTAAACCTAAAATACTCCGTAATAAGACCATCTATAACTGTCCAGAAAATGCGTAATACGTAGAAGTCAACACAACAGGATTAACAATAGGGACGGCCAACATGAAAGTAATCGCAAAATGAGTTGGTACACCTTTCTTAACTAAACTTCTCATAATGGGGACTTTAGCACATTCGCAAACAGGAGAGATCAGTCCTGTTAAAGAAACTACCAACAAACCGACAAAAAAATTTCTGGGTATAATTTTTGATATAAAACGATCAGAAACGAACATTTGTATCAGGGAAGAGACCAAAGCGCTGATCATAATAAATGGAATCGCTTCTAGTATAACACTCAAAAATATTATAGTAAACCCTTCAACTAATCCCCTACTAATATTGACCCTTATCCCCAACTCGTCGAAATACCTAATACAAAACGAAGATAGTAAACCCAGAAGAAAAAACAAAAAAATAAAGTCAAACCATTTCTCTGTATTTTAATATTTCTTTGCATTTGTTATACCTCCATTTTTTTTAGAATGTTTCACTTCTGTTATTACATTTGGGACATATACCGTATAATTTTAGTTTATGATCTAAAATTGTATATTTGGTCTTCCGCTGCAATTCTTCTTCATATTCTTTAAGTGGGCAATCCAGGGTAATAATTTCGGCGCATTTCATACACAATAGATGATGATGATGTTCTCCCAAAGCTAGCTCAAAGATTGATTCTTTGTAATCTATATTAATTCTTCGTACGATTTTTTTCTCTTCAAACAAATTCAGATTACGATACACTGTAGATAATCTGTACTTCGAGTTCTGATATCTTATCTGATCAAATAACTCTTGAGCAGAAATTGGGCGAACATTTTGAGCTAACTGATTCAAGGATCACTAATCCCTGTTCTGTACAGCGTAATCCTTGATTTTTCAAGATCTCTTCCCACTTGTTTCTCCGGTTCATTTCCAAACCTCCTCTATATTTTAGTATTAATTAAATTATATTAAGTCAAAATTTTCAAAACCCAATTATTTATATCTAATTCACCGCCGAAAAGATGTTAAATAATGAAATCGTTTTGTTCGAATCTTATCTCTCAAAAATTGATACAAAACAACCAGGATAAAAATAATGATATTGGACAAAATTATTGTTCCCCCAGAAGCCAGATCCACATAAAATGAAATAAACAAACCAGAATTAACTGAAAAGATTCCCAAGATGATACTATAGATAATAGTATCTCTAAAACTTTTAGCAATCCTTAATGCTGTAGCAACTAGCAAAATAAGCATTGACGCCACTAACAATCCACCAACAATTCGCATTGAAAAGGAGATAGTAATAGCAACCATGACCATAAAAAAATTATTTAGTAACTTAACTGGAATCCCTGCCATGTGTGCCTCTTCTTCATTAAAGGACAGATAAAAGAAACCATAATAAAAAACCAATACTCCTCCCACAATGAAAATTGATATCGGGAAAATTACCCATAAATCTTCTGGAGTTACCAAAGAGATGCTGCCAAAAAGATAACTAAATATGCTGGAATTACTTCGGGATAGACTCACCAAAACTGTCATCAACCCTAATGCTGAAGACAAAATTACTGCCAACGAAAGTTCTGCATAATCCTTATAATCAACTCGCAATTTTTCAACACCTATAGCTGCCAACACCGAAACTATGATTGCTAAATACACAGGATAAACTCCCAGAACCATCCCCAAAGCAACAGCAACCAAATTTCCTACAAGAAATGCTCTTGGCATAAATGAGTAGGAAAATATTTCAAACATAAGAGTTATTCACCACCCATTCCCCCTTTTTCGATAGATGAACAGTAAATTCTTTAGCAGTATAGTTAAACACATCCATATCTTTGAATAGGAAGATTTTATTGCTTTGACCTTTGATAGATTCAAGATTGTGGGAAATCATAACGATGGTAGTTCCTAGTTTTTGATTTAACTTAATTAAAATTTGTTGAATTTCATGCTGTGTTTTCTGATCTATCCCAACCAGAGGTTCATCGAGTAAAATTATTTCTGGTTCTTTAACCAGAGTTCTCGCAATAAATACCCGTTGTTGTTGACCACCTGACAGATTACCAATCTGTTCATTTCTACATTTAGATAAGCCCACCATCTCTAAACTCTGATCTATTCTTTTTGACAATTTTGGTGTTACCAATTTTAGAAAACCCATTTGATGATACATGTTAGAAGCGATCAGTTCCTTAACAGTGGCAGGGAAACTATCATTGAATTCTCGAACTTTTTGAGAAATATACCTCACTTTCGTCCAATCAGTAAAGCGAAAGTTTGGAACACCTAATAATTTAATTTCTCCCTTCTTGGGTTTTAACGTGTTAAGGATTAACTTTAAAAGAGTACTTTTGCCTGACCCATTTGGACCAATAAAGGCGACAAAGTCGCCCTTATTGATCGTTAGGTTAACCTCTTGTAATAGCAAGTTCTTCTGATAGCCAAATGACAGATTGCAAATTTCGATAGCTGGATTCATAGTTCAGTTTACCAAAGCCTGTTGTAAATTTCGGAGAATTCTCTCATAATTGAAAAATAATCAGCGTTTGATTTAATTTGTTCTTCGGTTAATCCCGCCGCTGGATTTAAAGTTAACACTTGCAAGTTGGCTTCTTCAGCTAAAACATAAACCGTTTTAGGGCTTGCCAGGTTTTCCATAAAAATATGCCTAATTCCATGTGCTTTTGTTTCCTCTATCAATTTAGCGAGAGTACCAGGAGTTGGTTCCTGATGAGGTGCAATTCCAGTTACCGACAGTTGGACAAGTCCATACCTTTTGCATAGATATCCAAAAGCAGAGTGAGATACCAAGATATGATCTTGTTTTCTGTTCTTTAATACTGTCTGGTATTCTAAATCAAGCTCCTGAAGTTTCATTACATACATATCATAATTCTGTTGATAGAGTCCTAGATTAAGCTTCCTGGTTGTACCAGCATCCTTAAAGAAAGACTTTCATCTTTGAGAAAATTGAACTTCCAGGCTCTAGATTCGTTTTTACTTAAGTAAGGTGGTCGATACCTATAGCATATAATAACATATAATTCACACAAATAATTTTAAAAAAGTGCGACTACCAGTCCCACGCAAAAAAACCCAGATTCCTCTGGGTTTTATAGATTAAATACTAATATTCTACTTAATAATAAAAAAAATAAATTCCCGCAACGACCTACTCTCCCAGAGGGCTACCCCTCAAGTACCA
>JAENYK010000024.1 GCA_016841825.1 Halothermothrix sp.
GGGCAGAAAGAGGGGTATGCCAGAGGAGTTACTGATGGTAAGCGGGAAGGCATAAAGGAAGGTAGAAGAGAAGGTATAAGAGAAGGTAGAAAAGAAGGGATGTTAAAAGGGGTGAAAGAAGGAATAGTAGAAGGTAAACGTAATATTGCCGTGCGAATGATTGAGGCTGGAATGTCTGTTGATTCGATAGTTAAATATACTGATTTATCTGTAGGAGAGATCTCAAGACTGGCTAAGCAGTTAGAACATTCTTTGGAAGATTAATATCAGTCTACAGGATCAAAACAAAAGGTGGAATTCTATTTCTCTTGCATTATAACAATCAACTTCTTTCACGCTAATAACTTTATTTGAGAGTAAAAACCCACTGGGTATTATGACGGAAGATAAATTAATAATTAGACTGCGAAGAGGTTGCTGAACCGTGTAGTTTAAACATGAAAAGAGGATACGAATTTCCAAACCATGGTTTCTATGCTAATGTAAAAGAGATAATAGAACAGTAAAGGCCTGTGAATTCTTCTGAATTTCATAGGCCTTTATTAGATTGAATAGATCTTATGTAGTCTAAAAGTTTCTTATGATATGTTCTCTTGAGGTAGAAAAAGGATGGGCTGAGAGAGGCGAATCTATCAAAAAACAAACCGGAAAATATATTCCAATAAGAAGGAGAATGCAAATCAGAAGTCGAAAATATAAATTAATGTGCTATACTATTAAAGCTAAAGAGTCAAACAGCATATCACATTTCCATTAATTTTTTCATATTATAGCTGGCGAAAGCATAAATATATCTTTTGAGAGGAGTGATTTCTATACAACTAACCGAACGTCAAAAGGAGATTATCGAGATTGTTAAAAAAAATGAACCAATAACCAGCCGGGAGATTGCCGAGTACCTGGGTTTAACCAGGGCCGCCTTGCGTCCTGATTTGTCGATATTAACGATGGCAACAATTCTGGATGCTAAACCACGGGTTGGCTACTATTTTGTTCAGGAGCCTGACAAAATAGATAAGTTAGAAAAATTATTGGAGGTGAAGGTAAAGGATTTACAATCACATCCTGTGGTAGTTCAGGAGAATTCTTCAGTTTATAATGCAATTGTCACATTATTTTTAGAAGATATAGGTACACTGTTCGTTAATGACCAGAATGGTTATCTGATTGGGGTTGTTAGCAGGAAGGATTTGTTAAAGATAACCATTGGTGATTCGGACATTCATCAACTGCCGGTCAGTGTGGTGATGAGTAGAATGCCAAATATCATTGTTACTCAACCTGAAGAACCTTTTTATATAGCTGCCAGGAAGTTGGTAGATTATAAGATTGATGCCTTACCTGTTATCCAGGAAGAGCAGATATCGGGAAAAACTCTTTTAAAGGTTATTGGTAGATTTAGCAAGACTAACCTGGCTAATGCTATCGTTAGCCATCTGTTAGAGATGTAGGAGGGAGTTTGATGAATAATTTTGTTAATTTGAAAGCCAAAGTAATTATCATTGCTGATTCCACTGGTGAAACTGCTGAAACTGTAATGAGAGCAGGATTAAGTCAATTTGGGTTAAAGGAAGTAGATATAAAAAAATATGCCCATGTCGAAGATCCCGAACAGATTGTGGCTATTATAGATAGATTTAAAAATACAGATTGTCTGATAGCTTTCACCATAATTATGCCAGAATTAAAAGAGACTTTACGTGATGAAGCCAAAAAATATCAACTCCCTATAATCGATCTCATGGGTCCAATCATAGATAGAATATCCCATTTCCTGGGCATTACTCCCAGACTAAAACCTGGGGCGTATCGGGAGATTGATCAGACCTATTATCGGCGAATTGAAGCTATTGAGCATGCGGTGCGCTGTGATGATGGCAAAGATATGAGAATACTATTTAAAGGTGACATGGTGATTATTGGAATTAGTCGTACATCCAAAACACCTTTATGTATGTATTTAGCTCACCATGGGATTAAGACGGGTAATTTACCTCTGGTTCCGGAGGTGACTCCACCCAGGGAGTTATTTGCCTTTGATCCCGACAAAATATATGGATTAATTATTGAACCTGAAGAGTTACATAAGATTCGCCTTCAGAGACTTATAGCGATGAAATTAGATCATCTTGCTGACTATGCTCAGATGAGACGAATATATGAAGAGCTCAGTTATAGTCGAGGTATAATGGAAAAAATTGGCTGTAGAATAGTGGATGTTACAAATAAATCTATTGAAGAGACAGCCTCAGAAATATTAATTATGAGAGGGGACATATAAAATGATGCAACGCGAATTAGCTTTGGAGTTTGTCCGGGTAACTGAGGCAGCGGCTTTGGCCAGTGCTCCCTGGATGGGTAAAGGTGATAAATTATCGGCTGATGGTGCTGCAGTGGCAGCTATGCGAGCAATGTTCGATACAGTAAATATTGATGGAGTTGTTGTGATCGGCGAAGGAGAGATGGATGAAGCACCAATGTTATATATCGGGGAACATATTGGCTCTAAAGGAGCTTCGAACCAGGTTGATATTGCTGTAGACCCAGTGGAGGGAACCAATCTGGTAGCTAAAGGTTTGCCTAATGCTATTGCAGTAATTGCTGTGGCTCCAAGAGGTACTCTTTTGAATGCACCAGACATGTATATGGAAAAGATAGCTGTTGGTCCGAAAGCTAAAGGATGTGTACATTTAGATAGCCCAATAGAAGTGAATTTAAACTCTGTGGCCAGAGCACAGGGGAAGAGTGTCAGTGAATTAACGGTAGTTTTATTAGATCGTGAGCGTCATCATGGAATTATTACAAAAGTAAGAGAGGCTGGAGCTAGAATCAAACTGATCAGTGATGGTGACGTATCTGCTGGTATTTCTGTCGCTTTTGAAGAGACTGGTGTGGATATGTTGTTGGGTACTGGAGGCGCTCCAGAAGGTGTTTTGACTGCTGCTGCATTAAAATGTCTAGGTGGTGAGTTTCAGGGACGTCTGATCTTTGCAGATGATCAACAGTTAGAACGTGGTAAGCAGATGGGAATTACTGAACCTAACAAGATTTATACTATTGATGAACTGGTACGGACTGATGATGTTATGTTTGCCGCAACTGGAATTACTGATGGGGATTTTTTGAGAGGAATTCGCTACATCGGTGAATGGGCTACTACCCATTCTTTGGTGATGAGAAGCACAACCGGTACTGTTAGATATATCGATGCTAGACATAAAATCACCCAGAAACCTGATTATTTCCGAATTGACGGCATGGCGAAAAGTTAATAATAAAATAACCGATACGTTAATTGTTCTATTTTAGATGACGAATAAAGTGCAATTAAAAAAAATAGTTGAAGATGATAAATACGATGAAAAAACGATTAGGGAGGCATATATTAATGGCTATCAGATATGTCTATTCTTTCACTGAAGGTGATGGTTCACTAAAGACAGTGTTGGGTGGTAAAGGTGCGAATCTTGCAGAGATGACCAATTTAGGACTTCCGGTTCCCCCCGGTTTTACAATTACCACTGGCGGATGCCTGGATTATTATAAGGAAGGCGAAAAGATTCCGGAGGCGATTTTGCGGGAGGTGCCTGGATATATTGCTGATTTAGAAGAAGAGACAGAAAAGGGTTTTGGAAATCCTGAAAATCCGCTATTGGTCTCTGTTCGTTCGGGAGCTGCAATCTCTATGCCGGGCATGATGGATACTATTTTGAATCTGGGATTGAATGATCAGGTGGTTTTGGGGCTGGCCCGGGTAACTAACAATGAACGTTTTGCTTTTGACTGTTATCGTAGATTTATTCAAATGTATGGTGAAGTTGTGTTGGGAATCCATGGTTCCCGTTTTGGTCGTCATCTGGATCGACTCAAGGCTGATGTAGGTGTAAAAAATGATCCAGAGTTAAGTGTAGATCATTTACGGAGGTTGGTTGAAGACTTTAAAGAGATAGTTAAGAGTGAAGCCAGAGTCGAGTTTCCACAGGAACCTCAGAAACAGTTATTTGGGGCAATCGAGGCGGTTTTCAAATCCTGGCAGAATAAACGTGCTATAGTATATCGGGAGGCCAATCAGATACCCCATAATTTGGGTACTGCTGTAAATATCCAGTCGATGGTATTTGGTAACACCGGTGAAGAATCGGGAACAGGTGTCCTCTTTACCCGTGACCCTTCAACAGGAGAAAAAGTACTGTATGGAGAATTTTTAAAAAATGCTCAGGGAGAGGATGTAGTTTCGGGTTCCAGAACTCCTATGCCTATTGGGCAGATGCAACAGGAGTTTCCGAAGATATATTTTGAAATAGTAAAAATTACTCAAAGCTTAGAACATCATTATCATGATATGCAGGACATAGAATTTACCATTGAGAATGGGCGACTCTATCTCTTACAGACTAGAACCGGAAAGAGAACAGCCAGAGCTGCTACTAAGGTAGCGGTGGATATGGTTAAAGAAAAGTTAATAACCAAAGAGGATGCTTTATTACGAATAGAACCTAGACACTTAGAACAGATTCTCCATCGTCAGATTGATACATCTGCCCAGGCAGAGATTATAGCCAAAGGTCTCCCTGCATCTCCGGGTGCTGCCAGTGGAATAGTAGTTTTTGATGCAGATGAAGCGGAAAGGTTAGCTGAATCTAATAAAGTGATTCTTGTGAGTCTGGAGACTACTCCCGAAGATATTCATGGTGTTTTGGCAGCTCAGGGCGTCTTGACAACCAGAGGCGGTATGACTAGCCATGCAGCAGTTGTGGCTAGGGGAATGGGAAAACCTTGTGTATGTGGCTGTGAATCAATTAAAATTGATTTTGAGGAAGAGATTTTTACTGTTGGTGATTATATAGTTAAAAAGGGTGATCAGATTACCATAAATGGTGGAACTGGTGAAGTAATCCCTGGCCAGGTTCGGATGATCGAACCTGAGTTAAGTGTTGAAGCTCGGGAGATTTTATCCTGGGCTGATGAGATCCGTCAATTGGGGGTAAGAGCTAATGCTGATTATGGAGCAGATGCTAAAAAAGCCAGAGATTATGGTGCTGAAGGTATTGGTCTTTGTCGAACAGAACATATGTTTATGGCTCCTGAAAGAATCCCGGTCGTTCAAAATCTAATTCTTAGTGAAAATGAGACAGAACAGAGATTAGCTTTGGAGCGACTCTTACCTATGCAGACTGGTGATTTTATAGAAATTTTTGCAGCTATGGAAGGGCTTCCGGTAACTATTCGGCTATTAGATCCACCTTTGCATGAATTTTTGCCACGGATGACAGAGATTGTTGAAGATGTAGCACATTTAGAACATGCAGATAATCCTGAAGAATTAAAGGCTAAACGCAATCTCTTGCGTAAAGTTAAGAATATGAGTGAATCTAACCCCATGTTGGGTTTTAGGGGTTGTCGTTTGGGAATTATTATACCTGCTATTTATGAAATGCAGATGAAGGCTATCTTTACTGCAGTTGTAAAACTAATTCAAGAGGGTAAAGAGGTTATTCCGGAAGTTATGATTCCCCTTGTTGCCAGAGTAACAGAGTTGAGATATTTAAAAGATAGACTTAATAGAATTGCTCAAGAAATCATTGCTGAAGCAGGAGTTAAGGTTAATTACAAATTGGGAACAATGATTGAATTACCACGTGCAGCCTTGACTGCTGACGAGATCGCCCGGCATGCTGAATTTTTCTCTTTTGGAACTAATGATCTTACCCAGACGACTTTTGGCTTTAGTCGGGATGATGCTGAGGGTAAATTCCTTCATTCGTATTTGGAGATGGAGATTCTGGAAGAGAATCCCTTTATGAGTATTGATCAGGACGGTGTGGGTAAATTGGTTGATCTGGGCACTAGATTGGGACGTCAGGTAAATCCAGAGTTAAAAGTTGGTATCTGTGGAGAACATGGTGGTGATCCAAAATCCATAGAATTTTTCCACAGAACTGGACTCGACTATGTTAGTTGTTCACCATACAGAGTACCGATTGCTAGACTGGCTGCTGCTCAGGCTGTGATAAAAGAAAAGGCGTATTAAAGATAATGTCCGGAATACTGTCCAGGTATCCGGACATTATCTTTAATATACGTTAGACGAAAAGTCCCCCAATCTCTATAGGCAAAAGAATAAATAACTAAATAGTGTTTACTTCAGTGGAGCTATAGATCGTCTTTTGAAGTCGTTAAACTTAAGACAATAACAACTTGTGATAATACAACTTTAATATATGAAACTTGTTTTTATAGCCAGTAGATAATAAGCAGGATTTTTGTTAGCCATGGTGTATTATACTATATGTGAGATTTTGAGAATCAAAATCAAATTATGGAGTGATCACATGTTAACAAGAGTGGATTTTGAAGCGAGGGAAAGACAAATTTTATCCAAATATGCAGCATTTAGTGCTGAAAGCCGTGGGCGTGTACATCCAGAGCCACCTTGTCAGACGAGAACTATTTATCAGCGTGATCGGGATCGGATAGTTCATTCTAAAGCATTTCGCCGCCTCAAGCACAAAACCCAGGTATTTATTTCTCCGGAAGGGGATCATTATAGAACAAGATTGACCCATACATTAGAGGTTGATGGGATTGCACGTAATATTGCCAGGGGGCTTGGATTGAATGAAGATTTGACAGAAGCTATCGCCCTTGGACATGATCTGGGGCATACTCCCTTCGGTCATGCTGGTGAAGAGGCTCTAAATCAGGTATATGCACCTGGTTTTAAGCATAATGAACAAAGTTTACGAGTGGTTGACTTTTTGGAATACAAGCTGCATAAACCATTCCGAGGATTGAATCTCTCTTCTGAAGTTCGAGATGGAATATTGAATCATACAGGTCCTAATATCCCCTTTACTTTAGAGGGTCAGATAGTTCGAATAGCCGATAGAATAGCTTATATTAATCATGATATTGATGATGCACTTAGAGCGGAGGTTATTAGTTTAGAAGAGTTGCCAGAAGAACCTTTGAAAATTTTGGGCAAAACTCATACAAAACGTATTGATTTAATGGTTCGGGATATTATAACAAATAGTTGGAATCAGTCATGCATTCATCAAAGTATAGAAGTCAAGAAGGCGACCACAGAGCTGCGTGACTGGTTGTTTGCTAATGTTTATAAATCATCTTCTAAGGCTAAAACTGAAGAATGTAAGGCGAAAAGGCTTTTGCAAGAGTTGTATCAATATTATTTAGAACAACCTGATCAACTACCAGAAGAGTATCAGATTATGCAAAAAGAAGTGGTTTTAGAACGGATTATTGTTGATTATATAGCTGGAATGTCAGATCGATATGCTCTGGCCCTGGCTCGTCAGATATTTTTTCCTAAACCATGGTTGGGATAAAAATGGTAAGATTTATCGAAAAAAATAAAATTAAAGGAGGAATTAAGCCTTTAATCTTGAATTAGGAATAGAGGTAAAAACAGATGAGGTTAGTTATTGATGGAGATGCCTGTCCAGCTAAACAGGCTATTCTTAAATTGGCTAAAAAGCATGTTGTTGAAGTTATTTTGATTACCAGCATAGCCCATTATAGTGATTATCCAGACTGTACTTATATTGTGGTTGATAATCAACCTGAGGCTGTAGATATGGCTATAATGAATCAAGTTAAAAAGGGTGATGTGGTTATAACCGGAGATTATGGCTTAGCGGCGATGGTTATGCCCAAAGTGGATTGGGTGCTTTCTCCACGGGGGAGAGTATATAATGAAGGTAACATTGATCAATTATTGTTACAGCGTCATTTAGTAAAGAAAGAGATCAGAAGTGGTGGGCGTGTAAAAGGGCCAGCCCAATATACCGGGTCTGACCAACAACGCTTGTTAGATATATTGGAAAGAATATTTAGAAGGAATAATTAAATCTTTGGCGAAAATAATTAAAGTCGATGTAATAACCAGGTTATCACATCTGATATATTACAAAAAGGTAAAGGGTGAACGCTTTTGGCCTTTAATAACAATTTTTTAGAAGACATTCGTTCGAGAGCAGATATTGTTGAGGTGGTCTCTGATTATGTAAAATTAGAATTAAAGGGCAAAAATTATACTGGTTTATGCCCATTTCACCAGGAAAAAACACCATCATTCACAGTTAATCGCGAAAAACAGTTATATTATTGTTTTGGTTGTGGAGCGGGTGGTGATATTTTTAATTTTTTAATGGAGATAGAGAATTTACCATTTTACGAAGCAGCAAAAGTATTAGCAGAACGTTTTGGGGTTCCCATTCCCGAGTATAATAATTATAGCAGCAGTCGAAAGTTGGATGAGATGCGTGACCAACTTTTCGCCATTCATGAATGGACAACCCGGTATTATCAATATCTTTTAATGGATCATCCCAGAGGTCAAGCGGCCAGGGAATACTTTGAAAAACGTGGATTTACCAGAGCAACCATTGAGAAATTCCGATTGGGATATGCTCCTCAAGCCTGGACTGCTCTTTTTCATTTTTTAAAGAAAAAAGGTTATTCTGATTACCTATTAGAGAATTCTGGACTAGTATTACCCAGTAAGCAACGTAATAACTATCGCAATTCTAAAGATTTTGCAGATTTTTATGATCGTTTTCGCGATCGGGCGATGTTTACCATCTTTAATTTACGTGGACAGCCCATTGGATTTGGTGGTCGGGTGATGAGTTCTGACCAATCTCCCAAGTATTTAAATTCTTCTGAAACTGAAATTTTCATCAAAAACCAGAACTTATACGGTTTGAATTTTGCGAGAGATGCGATCAGACAGACTCACCAGGCGATTATTGTTGAGGGCTACACTGATGTTATTACAGCTCATCAGCATGGAGTAGAGAATGTTATTGCATCTCTGGGGACCTCTTTAACAGAAAATCAAGCTCGTCTACTGGCTCGATATGCAGAAGAAGTCTATATAGCCTATGATGCAGATACTGCTGGCCAGAGTGCTACCTTACGGGGGTTAGATATTTTAAAAAATGAAGGTCTGTTAGTTAAGGTTGTTCAATTGCCTGATAGCACTGATCCTGATGAATTAATCAGAGAGGGTGGAGCAGAAAAGTTTCATAGTTTATTACAAAATTATGTATCTTTGATCGATTTTAAACTAGGTGAAGTAATAAAAAATCATGATATTGATAATCCAGAGGGAAAAGTACGGGCTGTTCAGGAATTATTACCATTATTTTTGAGTATAGATAATGAGATTGAAAAGGATTATCTGCTAAATCAGATATCTGATAAAGTCAAGACATCGCGCCTGGCTGTGGAGCGAGAACTGGAACAATTTATAAAAGAAAAAAGTAAAAATAAGGATAAAGAGAATAAAAACTGGCATACTATAGAAGAGAAGAATAAACTTCAAAAAGGGTCTGATGATGCTTTTGAAGCCAGATTTCTTAGTGCTATAGTAAAGAATCCCGGAATGTTTCCCCAGATATTTGCCAGTATTTCATCGGATTGTTTTCGTAATCCCGATTATAAATTAGTGGTAGAACAGATTTATTTATACTATTTAAATAGACAGAACGATACTGAAGGATCAAATTTTCCATCCTTGACTACCAGTGAACTAGTTGAGAGTATTGCTCAGGAGAGGGCCAAAAAACTGATTTTAGAACTATTATTTAAATATCAGGAAGTAGATGTCACAGAGAATTTTATTAAAGAAGGATTAAATAAGATAAAGGAGTATCAAAAGACAATGGAGATGGGGACAATAATACAAGAGATACGGGAGATTGGATCTCAAGGCTCTCTAAAAGATTTAAATCAAACACTTATTAGATATCACTGTTTGCTTCACCATGATAGTGGAAAGGGGGGGTGTTGATGGCTAAGGAGAAGCAATTGAAGATACAGTCTGAAGTTTTGAAAGCGGTTAATTCTTTGATTGAGCGGGGTGAGAAGAGGGGTTATCTTACTTATGAGGAGATTATGGATGCCCTTGAGGATAAGGATTTAGAACCAGATGCTATAGATCGGATTTACGAATTGATTGCTGATAAAAATATTGATGTGGTTGATCAGGTTCCAGATAATTATAATGAAGAATCTGATGATTATGAAGATGAAGATGAAGATAACTCTCCCGATCTGGATTTAAGTGTTCCTGATGGAGTAGGAATAGATGATCCTGTGCGGATGTATCTTAAAGAGATCGGAAAAGTTCCACTTCTTTCAGCAGAAGAAGAGGTTGATTTGGCTAAGAGAATGGAACAGGGTGATGAAGAAGCTAAGCGCAAATTAGCGGAGGCTAACCTGAGATTAGTAGTCAGTATTGCCAAAAAATATGTCGGTAGAGGGATGCTTTTTCTGGATCTGATTCAAGAGGGAAATTTAGGCTTAATAAAAGCTGTTGAGAAATTTGACTACCGTAAAGGTTATAAATTTAGTACCTATGCTACATGGTGGATTAGGCAAGCCATCACTCGATCAATTGCTGATCAGGCGAGAACTATTCGGATACCTGTTCATATGGTTGAGACAATTAATAAACTGATTAGAGTGTCTAGACAATTATTACAGGAACTAGGACGTGAGCCCACTCCCGAAGAGGTTGCCCGGGAGATGGATTTAACTGAGGAGAAAGTTCGAGAGATTATGAAGATTGCTCAGGAACCTGTTTCCTTAGAGACCCCAATAGGTGAAGAGGAAGACAGTCATTTGGGAGATTTTATTGAAGACGAAGACGCACCTGCACCAGCCGCTGCAGCATCTTTTATGCTATTAAAAGAACAATTAGGTGATGTTCTTGATACTTTGACCGAACGTGAAAAGCGAGTTTTAGAACTTCGTTTTGGGATTGAAGATGGTAGACCCAGAACTCTGGAAGAAGTTGGTAAAGAATTTGGTGTAACCCGGGAACGGATCCGTCAAATTGAAGCTAAGGCATTACGTAAATTACGTCATCCCAGTAGAAGCAAAAAATTAAAAGATTATCTGGATTAGATTGGTGTATTTTAGCAGATTTATACCGGGAATTCACCCAGGAGATAATAGCAAGAGATAAGATGTTTTTGAATTTGGTCGCTCATTTTGTAACAATCAACCTCTCTTGCTATTGACCTTCTTACAAATTTAATATATACTAAGTTATGTGTTGAGAAGAACTGTGAGGGGATACTCCTTGTTTCTATAAATTTTGATTAACAAATTTTCTTCTGGAGTAAGAAAAATTTTTAAAAAATAGATTTTAGTACTTGACCTTGATCTGATTTTATCGTATAATAAGTCTTGTGTTAAGAATGTGTGACGATAATTCTGTTCCTCAATAGCTCAGCCGGTAGAGCAACTGACTGTTAATCAGTGGGTCGCAGGTTCGAGTCCTGCTTGAGGAGCCATTACGGGCCTATAGCTCAGTTGGTCAGAGTCCTCGGCTCATAACCGAGTTGTCCCAGGTTCGAGTCCTGGTGGGCCCACCATTTATGATAATTTTGCGATATTTGTCCTGGCAGATATCGTATTTTTATATTTTCTACGGGGAGTCTCCCAATCTCAATAGACGGGAGGATATAGATAACTAAATAGTGTTTACTTCGTGGATACAGATCTCCTTCTGAAGTCGTTAAACCCTATTAACAGTGCTGTTAATGTGACTTTAATACATTTCTTAATAGATCATTCTGACCTGTAAAGGGAAGATGATCTTTTTTTGTAAAAAGGATTTTTCATGGTTTTAGACAACTAATATATAAAAGAAATTTAACAATTGCAAGGAGGATAAAAAGATGTCAGTAGATATTAAGGTAATTGAGGAGCATATGAAAAAATGGCAGAATATTTTACGTTTACGGGACTGGGATATTATTATTAGATTGATGGATGCTAATTGGCGGAAATCTGGTGATGTGAAGATTGACCTGGATGATAAGAAAGCGATTCTTTTGATAAACTCAGAACCGTATACACAAAATCTTGAGGAACTGATCATCCACGAATTGTTACATATTAAACTATTTCGAATGGATCAAATGATTGAGGAGTTTATCAAAAGTATTTTTGGAGATGATCTGACTGATCCCAAATGTGACTTTGCTTATACCCAATTTTTTACGCTTCTGGAGGGAACAGTTGAGGATTTGACAAAAGGTTTTTTGACAGTGGGTGGTGAAGATAAAGATCTTTCTTTTGGAAGACTACAACCTCAAGTTAATGAAGAGTTACAGAAAAACAAGAAGAAGCAATAGTTATCACTCTATTGTGGTTATTGTAATGCTTCGTTATTTTACACGATAAATTAAGAATATAAAAAGGCAACTTATCTTTTTCACAGGGATAAGTTGCCTTTTGGCGTTTATTGTTATGGAATTGTTTTCGGTATATGCACAAATCGAGCAGAGAATCTCAGATTATTATCTCTCCAATTTGGCATACTCAACTGCTATCTGGGCAGCCAGTCTGGCATTATTCTTCACAAGAGCGATATTGGCAGTTAGACTCTTACCAGATGTTAAATGTTTTACTCGATCAAGCAGGAAAGGAGTAATCTCTTTGCCTTTGATTCCTAGAGTATCGGCTTCTTTCAGGGCTGTTTCAATGGTATCATGGATCTTTTCTGCAGGGATTTCTGCATCTTCAGGGATTGGGTTGGCTACAACTACTCCTCCTGCTATGCCTAGATTCCATTTTACTCTAAGAATATCTGCAAATTCTCCAGGAGTATTAATCCGTTGATCTAATTTTAATCCACTTTTACGACTATAGAAAGCCGGGAATTCTTCAGTTTGATAACCCAGAACTGGTACTCCCAGGGTTTCTAGTCTTTCTAGAGTGAGTGAAAGATCCAGGATAGCTTTTGCCCCAGCACAGATGACAGCAACATTGGTCATCCCCAGTTCTGCTAAGTCTGCAGAAATATCAAAACTGGTTTGAGCACCTCGATGAACACCACCAATACCACCAGTAGCAAAGATATGAATTCCTGCCAAATTAGCCAGATACATAGTAGCTGCGACAGTTGTGGCTCCATGTTTTTTTTGAGCAATAACTACAGGTAGATCTCGACGACTCACTTTGTGGACTTCGTTGTTGGTGCTGAGAATCTCCAACTGTTCATCATTTAATCCAATGAGAATCTTGCCACCCAGAATAGCAATAGTCGCCGGAACTGCCCCTGCAGATCTAACGATCCCTTCAAGAGCACGGGCAGTCGTTATATTTTCCGGATAAGGCATCCCGTGGGAGATGATAGTAGATTCCAGAGCTACAACACCTTTACCTTGCAGTAATGCTTCCTGGACTTCTGGATGAATAATCATATAGTTGTTCATTTTTTATAGACCTCCTGATAAATTCGATTTATATACCTGGGGTTAATTGCAGAAGAGACAGTCTCAGTGGTTTGAATGGTTAATTTCGCTGTGATTAACCCATAAGGTATGGAATTATAGATGTCACGATCCTGGAGTAGTCCGAAAATAGTCCCTGCCACGAAGGCATCTCCAGCACCTGTGACATCCACTACTGATGTAGGGATTGCAGGAAAATGATGAAAACCGGTGGCATTAGCTAAAATAACACCATCAGAGCCCAATGTGACCAGTAGGTTTTGGACACCTTTGTTGAGTAAAATTTGGCTAGCAGTATATATATCTGCTAATGAACTCACTTTCTTATCTGCTAAAGCTCCTAATTCATTGATATTAGGGGAGATATAGGTGGTATTTTCTAAAATAGTTGTCACCTTTTTGCTTTTTTCTATTGAAACTGGTTCAATCCAGAGAGGAATCTGTTTATCTATACAGAATTCTGAGATAGTAACTAGACTATCCCGGGGGAGATTGGTATCGACAATTACTATTGATGTTTGACTAATCTGGTCTGCAAAAGCTAAAATGCGTTCTGAATTTAATTGGTCAAAGATCGTCATATCAGCAATAGCAGTATGTAGATCACCAAATTCATCTAAAATGGCTGTATAGATAGCTGTCGACTGATCATCTAATTTATATATACCTTGAAGATCTAACCCGAGATTTTTTCCATGGAGGAATAAAGCGTCTCCGATTAGATCATCACCTACAGCTGAAATGATTAATGGATTACATTTTAGGCGAAATAAATTTTCGCAGATGTTGCGACCAACTCCTCCGGGAATCTGTCTAAGGATTCCGGGATTGGAAGTCTGTAGTTTGAGTTTACTCATAGGTTGGCCCCGCATATCCATTACCATACCACCGATTATGATGGGTTTAAGCGTGTTTTTCTTTTCAATCATCTGAATCACCATCTTTAATATCTTATTATTCCACTTAGTTAAAATTAATAATTCTTCCCATTTTGACAAACCATATTATGTGTGTTAATTTAATTACTTTTTAGTTGTGATGGATTTCATTTTTGTAAGTTTTCAAAATACCTTGCCCTGCCATTTTAACATGGTTTGAACAAAAATACAATGGCAAATGTGATTATCTGTCATGAGCAGGAACTTGCTTGACCGATATTGAATATAATATTTAAGGAATAGGAGGTAACATATGCAATCACTCCGTTTACAGCAACTTATCAAGTATATTCCAGATGGCGAAGGAGTAGCCGATATCGGTACCGATCATGCACAGATTCCCATCTATCTGGCCAGACATTCCAATTGCCGACCAATTATTGCTGGTGAGGTTAGTACAGGGCCTTATCTCACTGCACAACACTGGATAAGAGAAGCTGGTTTGGAAGATGTTATTGACTTAAGATTGGGCTCAGGGTTAACGATTTTAAAGCCTGGTGAAGTGAATTGGGCTGTGATCGCCGGTATGGGTTTTAAGTCTATAATTGAGATCATAAGTGAGACTGAAACAGTAGCCAGGTCTGTAAAAGGTCTGATTTTGCAGCCTATGCAAGGCTCAGATGAGTTACGAAGGTGGCTTGTGGGGAATTTTTTTCAGATTAAGGATGAAGTATTGATTAAAGAAGATGATAAACTTTTTCAGATTATGTTGGTTACATCTGGAGAGTCGCACGGACTTGAAGATATTTTTTATGAAATAGGACCAGTTTTGTATGAAAAGGGTGATCCCTATTTGGCAGAGCATATTCAGAGTCTTATTACATATCACCGGGAAGTTTTAGATAAGATATCATCTACAGAGAGTATGGAACTTAATATCAAAGCCAATAAATTGAACGCTAAAATACATCGACTCAAGGAGGTTTTAGAACAATGGCAGAAAAAGTTCAACGGATAGTTAATATCATCAATCAGATTGCTCCTCCGCGACTGGCGGAGAATTGGGATAATGTAGGACTCCTGGTTGGAGATTATGCGGCTGATGTCCATAAGGTGATGGTAAGTCTGGATGTGACAGAAAAAGTTTTAGAACAGGGGATTCAACAGGGAGTCGATCTAATTATTGCTCATCACCCACTTATTTTTAAAGAGATCAAATCTGTAAGATCTGATCAGCCAGTAGGGCGACTGATTATTAAAGCCATTCAAAATGGTATAAATATATTTGCGGCCCACACTAATCTGGATATTGCCACTGGGGGAATTAATGACCTGTTGGCAGAAAACTTGGGCATTATTAACACACAACCACTAGTTGTAACTTCAACAGAGCAGTTATTTAAACTTGTAGTATACATACCTGCAGGACATGAAGAAGCTATCCGTAATGCGATTGGTGATGCAGGCGCAGGTTGGATTGGGAATTATAGTCATTGTACTTTCCAGACAACTGGAGTTGGAACTTTTAAACCATTGGAAGGAACCAGTCCATTTATAGGTCATCAGGGTGAGTTGGAGAAACTAAAAGAGATACGTTTAGAGACTATTGTGCCTAACTCTAGACTATCAAAAGTGATTAGAGCGATGATTAAAAATCATCCATATGAAGAAGTAGCTTATGATCTTTATCCACTATCTAATCAGGGAGAAGAAGTAGGTATAGGACGGATTGGATATTATTCAGAGGCTATGTCTTATCAGAATGTTATCGGACATATCAAGGAGGTTTTGGACTTACCTTATTTACGTTATTCTGGAGATTTGACACGTATGATTCGTAAGGTAGCAATCTGTGGAGGTAGTGGAAGTAGTTATATTAATCAGGCTGTGTTCAAAGGAGCAGATTTGTACATAACTGGAGATGTGGGTTTTCATGATGCTCAACTGGCGGAGAGTCTCGGAATGGAGATTATTGATGCAGGACATTATTGGACTGAGGTTATTGTTGTACCATATTTGTTTAAGATATTAAAAAGTGCAATTGACAAAGAATCTATGTCTGTTGAATTAGTTCAGTCTACAATTCAAACTGATCCAATGTTTTTATACAAGTAGGTCATATAAAAGACCTGCTTTTTCTATTCTTATGAAACATGTCCAAAAAAAATTTAAATCAAAGAACATTTATTAAGAGAAAAGGAGGGATGGGGATGATTTATGTATTTAGAACCTGTTCAGTATGTGGAGAACCCATTAGTTGGGAACGATTATCTGTCTTTCCGGAGACACGCTGTTGTGTAAAGTGTGCCGAGGAGTATGGCTCAGATGTTAATTTTTCCAATCCAGTTATTGGTATGGATTTGGAGACATATAAAGACTTATTGGGAGCAGTCAGAAGCTAGCAAAAATCTATAAGGTTATTGGAAAAATTGATCGATAAGTAGAGGGAAATCTGGATTAAGAGAGAAACTAAAGATAGTGGAGACCAAGAGAGGAGGAAGCAGAGATGACTGTTGTGGAGCAACTGTATCGCTTGCAGAGAATTGACAAAGCCTTAAAAGAGATTGAGGCAGCACAGCTGGATCAAACAGAATTAAAAAGGTTGGTACAGTTAAAACAGGAAGAGCAGGCATCGGCGCTCCGTTTAGGTCAGTTAGACTGGCGATTACGGGGTATTAAACGACAGGTGAGCCAGGGAGAGACAGAGATTAATGAGGTTGCTCAAAAAGTTGATAAATATGAAGAAAAGTTGTATGATGGTTCAATTCAAAATTCTAAAGAGTTAGAACATATGAAATCAAATATTGATGTGTTAAGGGCTCAGCAAGAAGAGATGGAACAGACAGTGATTGAATTGATGGAAGAAGTAGAGGAAGTGGAAGGAGAGCTAACTGAGTATAAGGTTGAACATCAAAAACTACAGGTAGATTGTGATCAATTGGAGAAGGAGTTAAAGGAAAGGCTATACAAACTCCGATCTGATGAAAAACGTTTTCGGGGAAAACGTGAGGTATTAGTAAACCTGATTCCAGAAAAACTCTATCAGCATTATCTGACTATTTACGGCAGACATGACGGTTTAGCTGTGGTGAGAATTCGGGGAAATATTTGTTCAGGTTGCCAGGTTAGTTTACCGGCAATGGTTATTGATAAAGTCAAACAATCAGCAGAACCAGTGCATTGTGAATTCTGTGGAAGGATTCTATTTTATAAAAAAGGATAATATCTAAATTAAGTGGGAAATATTAATATAGAAGATTGCTTGACACTGAATATTAGGTGTGTTATACTTTGTCTTGTCCTTGAGGGACGTAATACAGAAAGATTAATTTTTACGGAAAGTGAATTTATAAAGTTATTAAAAATTCAATAGATAAGTAGACTAGATGATCGCGAGTAACAATGCTGAGAGGCGTTATTCGAGGAAAGTCCGGGCTCCATAGGGCAGGGTGCTGGGTAACCCCCAGTGGAGGTGACTCTAAGGACAGTGCCACAGAGATATACCGCCATACTATTGTATGGTAAGGGTGAAAAGGTGCGGTAAGAGCGCACCAGCATTCAGGTGACTGAATGGCTAGGTAAACCCCACCTGGAGCAAGACCAAGTAGAGAGACTTTAATGGGTAGCCCGCCCAGTCTCCGGGTAAGGTCGCTTGAGATGTCTGGCAACAGACATTCTAGATAGATGATCATCCACGACAGAACCCGGCTTATCGGTCTGCTTATCCTACTGAATTTTTTTATTTATAAGGAAAAAATTTATTTTTCGTGATATTTTCGTGATATATTTTGCTTAAACTAAATACATAGCGATTCACCCAGTAGCTAGACTATATTATAAAGATATTAAATTACCCTAATTCAGTAGTTGAGATCGAGAACCTTCCATGTATTTTCGATCAAGGCTATTTAAATAAATACCCCCTTTCCCCGACATAACCCCTGTGTCGGGGTTTTGATTTTTTACCCGTAAAACTTATAAAATTCCCTGAAGTCCACGATTGATTTGGATTTTGGGGATTTTTTATTTTCCTGCACTCCAAAGCTGTTGATTGGGCGGTATAAATTATTGGAGGTGAAAAATAGATAAAACTTCTGCTAAAAAGAGGATTTGTCATATATATGGATAAAAACAGTTTATATAAATTTAAAGCAGCTCAATTGTTTCATTTGAAAAATCTGGATACTAATAACCTTAAGGAGGAATCTTTCGATGAAAATTGAAATTAGGTCAGTAAAAATTGAAGAATTTGCCCAGATAATCGAAATCAAACATGAATGCTGGAGGCATGATTATAACAAAGTAGTTCCCAAAGCGACCCTTAGGAATTTGAATGCAGCTGAAGATACTATCTGGCTGCAGGAATGGATAGCTGATGAGACTGATGATCTGCGAATCATTTTAGGAGTTATTGTGGATAATCAGCTTGTCGGATTTGTCGCAGCTAGTTCAGTTGAAGAGTGTGATGCAGAATATGATGTGGAGGTGAACATGTTATTTGTTAGTAATAAATATCGTGGAATGGGATTAGGTCTAAAACTACTTGAAGAAGTAATGAAATTCTTTGGTAATGGAGATGTCACTTCAGTGATTTTGTATAACTGGCGCGAACTCGATTCTAATCAATTCTATCGGAATATTGGTGGGAAGGTGGTCAAGGAACAGATTCAAAATTGTGGTGGCAAGGAATTAGTTACCGATATATTTGCCTGGCAAATTGATGAGTTATTAGCTATTTTGCGTACAAAATTGGTTAAATACTCTTAATTTAAAGTTTTATTATTATTAATAGGGGTTTACTGACTATTTGGATATAAAATAAAAAAAGCAAATAAAAGAAGGAATTTGAAAGAATATGGATAAAAACAGATATATATAAATTAAACTAAGGGGTGGTCAAAATGAAGAAGATACTAATAAGTTGCTTGGTGATAATTTATCTGTTTATATTTGTATCATCGGAATGTATTAAAGCAGATAATGTTGATGATCAGGTGGAGTTGGTGATGAATACAGTTACCCAGTTTATTGAAGCTTTTGAAAATGAAGATGTTGATAGTATTAAAACAATTTTGTCCAGTGATTTTGTAATGTTAGACGAAGGTAATACATTAAATAAGGATGTGTATATTGGTTTGTTACAAGATGTTTTAGAGAGCGGTTTAGATTACCATTACTTAACTATCAGTGATCTAGCTGTAGAACAAATTAGCGATGGAGAATATAAAATATTGGGGGAATTAGAGATTTCAATGACAGATGAACCTGTTACTATAGTTTCATCGTTATTTAAAGTTAAAAAAATAAACGATATTTATTATATATCAGAATTTAGTACTTATAATGCAGTAGCCAAGTAATTGTGTGAACTCGTTCAGCTAAAACTGAACTTTGGGACTTCAGATGGGGATTCAACTCGCCTGAGGTAGAACAAGGTAGCTCTCACTTATAGGAGTGGGAGTCATAGAAATTAGATATATCTTGAAAGGAGAGTCGGAATGTTTACCTTAAAACTAAAAAAATTTTTGCAGCTTATCTGCTGCTTCCTACTGGTTTTTTGCATAATGATGATTCATAGTAAGGTTGTTTATGCGTTTAATTTTATTGGAGTCGAGGATGAGTCAATAAATTATCACTATAATAAAAATGAGAATTGGGTTCACTTTAAGACGATAAACTTAGATCAGGAGAAATTGAAAGATGTCACAACCTTAAAATGTGAGATAAAGGCGAGTATCAAAAACCATTGGGTTTTGGTTGGTGGTTGGGGAAATTGGTATTTGAATGTTAAATTACATTTAAACGGAGTATATTTAGGGAAAGTATCCTGCTGGACAGATACTGTTGATGGTTATAAGAACTACACTAAAGAGTTCACTGTACGACTGGACAATCTGAACTTAGTGAACTGTTCTAATCCGACGATCACAATGTACTATCAGACAGATATTAGGGGATTAGGCCCAGTAGACGGGGGATATATCCAACGTTTAAGAGTTTATGCCGATGACATCAATGCTCCTGAGATTAAAGATTTTTACATTCATGATGGTAAAGCGACCAATAGCAGGAACGTTAACTTACATATATCAGCCAAAGATGTGCTGAGCGGGTTGTATCAGATCTGTTTTAGTAATAACGGTAGTAGCTATACTGCCTGGGAATCCTATAAAACTACAAAAACCTGGACTTTGACCAGTGGTGATGGGCAGAAGAAGGTTTATCTGAAACTAAAGGATAAGGTTGGCAATATATCGCAGGGCTATCTTTCAGATCCAGTTGTTCTTGATACCACTCCACCGGTCAAAAAATCTATTACAATTGGAGAAAAACGGATAGAGAGTGTGGCTGTAAACTGGAATTTTACCGATGCTTTAATCGGTATGTCAACCAATCATCCCTACGAATATGCACTAACGACAGGCAATGTAACACCCTCATCGGGAAGTTATAGTACACTAAAAACAACAATATTTAATCAGTTAACCAGTAAACAGGGTTACTATGCCTGGGTAAGGGCTTATGACAAATTAGATAATCGAAGTTCCTGGTATCGTTCAGCACAATTCTCTCCACTATCTGAATCAATTTCTTCATTTACAGCACTGCCTGTAGCGGAGATAGATCAGCTAACTGGTCAACCAGTTTATCAAGTGAGGTTGACGATACCTGAAGTCGATTGCGCTTCCTATATTATTGAAAGAGATTCAGCAGAACTGACCGAATTAAATAGTAGTGGTTCTTATACTGATAACCGGGACCTTCAGAAACACGGAATTTATCAGTATTCGGTTTATACTGAAAATGTGATTGGTGATAAGTCTACAAAAACGTCACAGAATGTTATCATTCCGAATATTTCTCCTGAACTGGATAACGGGGATGTCAGTGTTTCAAATTCAGACCTGACAGACATAGATCTAGAACAGGTTTTTTATACAAATAATAGAACTTTTCATCTCAATCTGCCAACTGTTGATCCTGAAGATGATGAGCTCAAATACCAGCTGATCTACAAAAAAGATAATGGGAATTTGAAAACATATTTCACAGAGTTGCAGAGTAGTGGATCTTCGGTGAATTTTGCACAGGATGGAGTATATCAATGGTATTTACAGTTTGCAGAATTTGATGGTGGGACAGAGATAACGACCACTGATCCCAACGACTCTGATAAACCTTTAAGAACCAGAGTGCCGGCGGATAGTCTGTATGAGTTTGTTTTAGATACCATTGCACCTGCTGCTTCAGCTAATACTTTCAGGTTAACTAATGACACCCAGAGTATCACCTATAGCCAATCCAGACCAACCAATAATCGGGAGGTGAGGATTGCTAATATTCAGCTATTTGATAATATTGGTGTTGAAGAGGTATATTTTTGGAATGATACTGCCAGCATGCCAGACAAGTTCTACACCGTGAGTCAAGCGGTAGAGAATAATTTTTTGAAATCAGCCGTCAAGAATGAATTGGCCAGTACTGCTGCCGGGATAAGATTGTCTTCTGAAGAGATAACCCAGATAACTGATCTTCCCTGGATTTTAAAAAGCGGTGCAGATGGTAGCCGAACTGTAAAGATGAAAGTTGTCGATAAAGCTGGTAATGTAACGATTAAAACTATGGCTGTTAAGTTGGATACTACACCACCATTGCCTCCGATATTACAGGATTTTGATCATGTTCACAGCCAGGATAATGATCGAAGGAGAATCAATATAATCTGGGATAATCGTATCACAGATGTAGCTGGTTTTATGGGTAATTACTCAATAGCCGGTCATATTCAACAGATAAATCAGAGTGAGATATTACTAACCACAGATAATGGCCTTGTCACTGGGGGCAGTTACTCTATTGAGGTAACTGATTCGGGATATAACCAACCTGTAAAAGTAGCAATCTATGCTATCGACAGAGCAGGGAATATTTCCATGACAGCTACGCAATATACAGCCTTTACACCAGCCAAATTGGGTGAGGTTAGATATAACCAACAGGAGAGTGGCTATAATGAAATCGTATATGGCGGTCATTTCATGAAATTCACCTTAATTGATCCCGGTAAGGCAAACAAACATGTTTTAGAGTATGGAGCTTTAACGGGAGGAGAATTTACTCCCCAGGGTGAGCTGGCAATTGTTGACTCTAATCTTTTTTTCCATCAGGCTCTTAACCCTCATCAGGAAAAATATTATCGACTGGTAGCATTTAATGACTCCGGTGATAGGACTATAGGTGAGTATTTTGTAGCAAAAGTACCCAATATTCCACCGATGGCACCGATTATCTCTGATGTGAGCTATCCACAGAATTTTAATGTAGTCTATAATGAAGATTCAGAGGTAATTTTTAATTATCAACCTGGATTAGATGTGGATGGAGATGACATTGCTCATACCATCAATTGGGCACCTGGAAGTACTCCCGGGGAAGACGAGTTTAATAAGATTAGGATTGGAGATCCGACCAGCATTCCTTTAAGCAAAGATGATCTGATCCATGGAAGTTCATATACCTGGTATGTAGAGGTTCAGGAAATAGAAGAAACATATCAATTGCACAGTGAGAGTCAAAGGATAACTTTCATTGTAGATAAGCATGCACCACTAATTAAAGGAGATAATATCGATCAATTATACACTAATAAAGAGAGCTTAAAGGTGATAGCGACCGATCTGACTGAAACAGGTAATCCGGGTGAAATCTATAGCAATATCAACAGAGTATTCTATCAGAAGAACAATCAATCCTCTGAGTACGAAGTGGAGCTCACTCCAAATTCTGATGGGACATGGGGAGGTTTTATCACTCTGGAAGCAGGGGAGTACTCACTTCAAGTTTTTGCCCAGGATAACGCTGGTAATATTTCAACAGAGTTTCTCAATTATCAGCTCAAGGTTGATCATACTTCACCAGAGATAGTAGAGGCAAATATTGACTTAGAACTTGAATCAGGAAGCTACAATACATATCGATCTAACATTCCTTTAGAGATAACTATTACAGATCCTGTTGTCCACAATATAGCCTCTGGGAGTAGGAGACTGACCTATTGGTTTGTGGAAAATCCGGGAGATGAAGCAAATATAGCAGGTCAGACGATAAATTTAATTGATAACTCTTCAACATCTAATTTAGTTCTGGATATGTCCGGGGTAGTTGATAATCGGGAATACTATCTGGTATTACAGGTAGAAGATCGGGCTGGTAATAAATCGGAGAAAAAATATCTGGGCCAGATCTATATTGATACAACGGCCCCGGAAGTAAATCTAGATCTGACAGGTCATAAAACATATGGAAGTAAGAATTATTTGGCTGATCTGAACTCACTAATATGTGATTCTTTCGCTCTAGACACTGAAAGTGGGATCAAGATTGAGGAATACAATATCTACTCAGTAAAGAAAGAAGACTTCGTAAATGACCAGTGGGCTGATTGGGACACTGTTCAACAGACTGCTTTAATAGATGGAGATAGTTACAGTATTGCCTTTAGAGGAACCAATGGGGTTGGAAATAGTACAACTGTAATCAGTGAAGAGTTGGTTTATGACAGTTCTGAGCCTGTCGATCTGGATCTGGGTATATCAGCAGATATAGTAGTGTCAAATGAGACCATAATTATCACTGCCCAGGCTCATGATGAGCATTCACCAATTACTTCACTAATGCTGGCAATAGGGTCAACACCTGGTGGAAACGAATTAACCTCGGCAATTTATGGAAATGAAGCAGGCTGGCTGCAGATGAAATTAGTAAATGGGGAGTATCGTTTAACCATTCCAGATATAGCGGACGGTATATACTACTCAACGTTGGCAGTTACAAATGCAGCAGGGAGTACTTCCATTCTTGATGGTCAGACGATTGAAGTAGATAATCATCAGGAAAAATTGATAGTAAATGATGAAGGTCCTTATACGGCTTTTAATGATAAGCTAACTGCCAGTTGGCAATACGTTGGAGGAAAAGAGATTGTCGAATATCAATACAGGGTTAAAATTAAAGATGGCAGTTATATTACTGAGATGAGATCCACCGATCAAACCCAGATAAGATTGGAGAATCTGAATCTGACTCATGGTGAAACGTATCAATTTGAGGTAACCGCTGTATCCGATGATGGTGCACTCTTATCAGACCTTAGTCCAGGGATAGCGGTGGATACTTCTGGGCCTGTCATTGACTTCTTTAATGTGCCGGAATATAGCAGTTCAGGGAAAATTAGATTTGATTGGCAGGGCACTGATACTGAGTCTGGTGTGATCAAAGTCGAAGTAGCCCTGGGAAGTGATTATAAACTTACCGATATAACCGATGGCTGGATAGAGCTTGTTGACAGTCATCTGAATAGTCAAGAGTTAAATCTAATTACTGGTCAGCGCTATTATACCATGTTTAGAATAACCAATGGTGCGGGTACTCAGACAGATAGAACCGGTTCACCTGTAATAATTGATGACACTCCACCACCAGTACCTGAGATTGAAGATCGGGCAGTTTATATTAATTATGATCAACCCTTTACTATTGATATGACCAATACGATTCTACTGAATAGAATCGATGCCGAAAGTGGTAATCAAGAATATTATTGGACATACTCGCATGATCAAGATAGTTTAGTTTTGGACAATCAGACTTTGAACTGGTCAGAATTAGAAAGTCTGAAAATAAGGTTTAGCAATATACTCGATTTAGTCGATAGCAGTCAAATAATCGATGGGACAACCTATTATTTTGCGGTTAAAACTATTAATGGGGCTGGACTAGCCAGTATTGGTGTTAGTGATGGAATTACTATTGATAACTCTGCACCCTCAATTCCGGAATTGAAGGTGCTTCATACCACAAATTTAAATCAGGATGAGGAAGTAAATTATATTACCAATACTAATAATCTAAAACTGTGGATTGATTCAACAGATGTACATTCGAATGTAGATAAATATCTATATGCATATGGCCTCTGGGGAGAGGTATCTGGAATCCCACGCCAGGAACTGCCAATCACTGACCCGGAGGAATACAATCAACCACAGGTGATTTCGTTAACCGATCTGCAACTTACGGAAGGTCAGATTTATTACTTCGCTGGTGAAAGTTGTAATGGTGCGACGATAATCTCCCAGACCGGATATAGTAGTGGTTTGATTTTAGATGCTTCAGTACCTGAGATTATTAATGTCAATGGTACAGCATCGGGCGATAAACTAATTTTTGACTGGGATGTTAATCTGAGCACAACAATATCTGCGATAACCAGGTATGAAATAGGTTTGGTCACAGATCCAGCCATAGAACCTGCGGAATGGATAGATATGGGATTGGCAAAGACCAGTACTATAGATGCCACTTCCTTAGCGGATGGAGAATACTATCTAAAAATTCGGGCATATAATGCAGCCGGAAATTATTCGAAACCCAATAATGGAATGGGGATCAGTCCTCTGGTTATATTGGATCGCACAAAACCTGAAGTAACAGAGATTGAGCATGCTAATTATACTCATCAAGAAATAGAAGCAATTATTAAAGCAGAAGATAACTTGTCTGGTATCAGTTGTTATCAGTATGCTGTGGGTACTTTATTCGATTCCACAATCTATAGCAAAGGTTGGATTGAAGTCACTAATATTACGGATCATGCAGAACTAAAAGATCAGATCCAGGCTATTTTGAAGACTGATCAAATACCTCATGCAGAAGAAGTTTATCTACGGGCCAGGGTAAAAGATAATGTAGATATCTGGTCAGATACTCTCCTGGGAGGAAAAATAATTGTTGATCATCAACCACCTGTGGAAGTAAGGATTACTGGCCCGCAGTGTACAAACACTACCTCAAAAATTGGAGGAGTAAATATTGAATATTATGATCCCGAAAGTGGAGTTTCCCATTATCGAATGAGTGTAGCCAGTGAAATCGGTGGGAGTTGGTTGACTGATCCAGCGATACAACCTATTGGTTCATTTGATCATCAGGTTACCGGTCTCGAACTTTCTGAGCAAGATTACTATCTGGTTCTGGAAGTATTTGATCGAGTTGGTTTAAGTACTGTGGTATACAGTGAAAATCCAGTGACAATCGATATTACACCACCGATCATCGAGTTTGTAGATCCTGCTGATCAAATTGTCTTTAATCATCCGGGTCTGGTTGAGTATACTTTGAGTGAACAGGCAAATGTATTCTTTACCTTGACAAATCCCGATGGCAGCAGTACGACTCAGCAGTATTATCAGCTTGAGCCTGGTAGAATACATAGCTTTTCATTCCAGGAAGAAGGCTATGGAGTCTATAGATTGTCTGCTGAAGTGATAGATCTGGCCGGAAATAGTATGCAGAATGTTATAGAAAAACAAATCAGAGTAAACGAACCTCCGATACTGACTTTTGCTGAAGACGAACAGGGAATAGCTTTCTATACCACACCGGGTAAACCAATACAACTGATACCTTATCAGGTATATGATCCTGATGGAGGAACAATTGACAGTTATGAGTGGGATTTCGGTGATAGTTCACTCATTTCAGATGAAGCTGTACCAGAACACATCTATGAGCAATTAGGAATGTATACAGTTAAAGTAAAAATCTGGGATAATAATGCTGGAGAGACTATTGTAACGACAAAAGTACAAGTAGAAAATACTCACCAGGGAAGCCTATATCGGGATGAGACCTGGAGCGGTGAACAGACGATTACTGGAGATATTATTGTTCCTGAAGGCAGAGTACTGACTATTCAGCCGGGGACACAGGTGTTAATTGACACAACCCCGGAAGGTAGCGGTTACAATCATCAGATATTAATTCAGGGTGAGTTGGTAGCTGGAATAACTGATGGTAGCTCAAATGAGGTAGTAAGTATTAGCATGGTGGAAGCTGGTACTGGAAATTGGCAGGGAATTCATGTAGAAGGAACAGCTAATTTAACTAATGTAGTAATTGAAGATGCCTTAAGAGCAATAACTGTCGTAAATCAGGCGGAACTCAAATTAATTGATTCAACTGTCTCAGATAATGTAATCGGCGTGCATGTTTATGGGACAAGACCAACAATCGAGAGGACATTATTTAAAAATAACAGCCGCTATGGGATTAAGGAAGACCAGGGTGGCAGACCAATTGTCATAAATTGTATCTTTGATGATAACTGGATAGATTATTATCATCAAAAACTATCCCGGATAACTATGGATGAATTAAATAATCTGGAAGGTAATTCAGGTAATCGGCAATAGTAGAGCTGATATCAGTAGTTGTCCTGAAATGCTATAGTCATTTAAGAGAAAAAGAATAGGATAACCAGAAAGGAGAAAGAAAATGCTAAAAAAATGCGGAATCTTTTTAGCAGTAATTGTTTTGTTTTTGGGGCTGATCCCCGCTGCGGCTGAAGGAAATAAAACGAATATAACCTCACAGTCAGAGTTGGCGGTAGAAATATCAAATAATATTCTACAGGCCACTCCAGGTTCTGATGGGGCTGCAATAGAATTGGAAAATAAGTCTGCACGACTGGTAATCGGGAGTATTCGCAACCGGGGAGGTGATGACTGGATCACTCCCTCCTGGATTCCCGGTGGATATCAGGGAATTAATCAAAAACAGAAGGAGCAGATCGAATTTGAAATTAACTGGGATTCCTTCACGAAAGGTGAAACCAGAACTGCTGTCTTTGATCTGGAGTTAAAGATGTTAGATGATCAAGGCTCTGAGTGGACAGAGACGGTTACTATAACCGCTACTAATACTATTCAATCCAGCAAACCTAATAAGCGATATACAATGGGAGTTGAAAAAACAGGTGATAGTTCGGCAACAATCTGGTTTAAACCACAGGGATTTAATTCTCGATTTGCTATTGTCTATTATCAAGTAAATTCTCAGTTACGGCGGAATCATTTTCTCAAATATCAGACTGGAACCCAAAGGTGGGAATACCAGGTCAGAGATTTGCAAGAAGGAGATATAATTAATTATTATGTCGGATATGAGAAGTCATGGTTATACTATACGACAGAATGGAGTCAGTATGTTTATTCCACCGGGCCAGTATTGGCTCCAGTATTAACGGGTGCCATAGCTGGTGAGAATGAAGTTAATTTAAGCTGGGATAGTGTAAGTGGAGCTGATGGATATCAGATATTCTATGGTACAGTCAGTGGAAGTTATAGTGATATTATACATGTGGGTGAGGAAACAAATTATCTGGTAACTGATCTTCTAAATCATACTACCTATTATTTTGCAGTCAAAGCTATAAAGGGTAGTAAAGAGAGTGAATTATCAAATGAAATAAATGCTACACCAATACCTGCCAAATTATCAGCTATCTCTGGACCGAATACAGATATATTACATCCAGTGGGATATCTGATTGATGGGGATTTAACAACCAGTTGGGGTTTTAAACCTGGTTCAGAACAGGGGTGGGCTGAGTTAGATTTAGGAAAAGATACCCTCATCTATGGATTGCAGGTCTCAGGAACCCTTTATCCAGAGACTACCATCTATCTTGAATATGAAAAAGACGGATTCTGGTTACCATTTTTGGCACCTCAAATAAAGGAACTGGGAATGAATCAAATAATCGACCTATCTTACGATAATCTTGTCAGTAGTAAGTTGCGAATAAGATTAAACGGAAGTGGAGTTCAATATAGCAGTATTGCAGAAATTAGCATAATTGGAGAAAAGGCGAGCAGCTTATATCAGAAGATTAAACCTGAGAAAATTATCGCATCTGAAAACACAGCACCAACCGCACCAGCCAAATCGTTGATTGATGGAAATACTTATACCGTGTGGCAGACGCAACCTTCTTTCTGGGCAAGATTCCAATTGCCAGGACTGGATGAAATATTTGACGCCATAGATGATTCATCGACACTAAACTTGATAGAAGGCAAAAATAGGGATCAAGAAATAAATACTGAAGACCAGGTTATCTTTGAATTTGCCAACAGTTATCAGCTAGAAAATATTAATATCTTTTTGACGGAAAAAACCAGAGGCGACTTTAGTCTTGATATAGAGGATAATGGCACCTGGCAGCAGATAGAATACATACCAGATGACACTCAAAGAGGATGGCATAGACTGGATTTGAGTGACCGCCAGGTTACTACCAATAAAGTGCGTTTACGTGTATCGGGAACTGATGGTGGACTGGGTGGGATTAGTGAAGTCCAATTCTTTGGGAATGGTGAATTTACAGGAGATGAATACAAGACGATTGGAATTCCAGATACTGTAGAATTAGACCAACCATATAATGGCTATTTCCAGTTATCACCCGAAGAGTTAAAAGATCAGTACCTGGAACTGGTGGTTACAGAGAATACTACTGATAATTTGCAGGTAGAATTAAATGGAAAACAAGTAATTCTCGAACCCACCTTCATTCTCAGAGGACATACTGTTTATAGACATTTGATTGAAGATCTGGATTTTAGAGAAGGGCGTAATTTTCTGAAGATCAGTTCCAATACAGAATTGACATTGGTGAATGCAAGATTTAATCCAGAAATTAGGGATTGGGCACACAATTATCCGAACTTAACTGATGGACTATTACTTACACCGGTTACAGCGGAAAATAGTATAGAATTAAACCTCAGTCAAGAGACACTGATAGAGGAGATAGCAATCTATTCAGAAAATGATAATCCTTCTTTTGGAGTATCTGTGCTGGTAGATGGCAGTTGGCTATCCTTAAATTCTAGAGAAAGTGGTATTAAAAGCATCAAATATACTGCTAGTCTAACTGCTGAAAAGATCAGGATTGAAAATCCAGGATATCTTAATATATCTGAAGTGAAGATAAGTGGAAGTGCCATAACAGACCATGCTCCTCAAGTAAAGATTTTATCTCCCGGCGATGGTGAGGTTATCAATTTCTTTGAGGTGGGTACAAAATATATTTATGGTTTTATTGATAACCAGGAAGCTCAGGTCTATGTTAATGGTGAGAAAGCTTATCAGAATGGAAATTACTTCTGGATTAGATTGATCAAAGCGGGTATGAGGCCATGGAAAACCATGGAAATAAATGCGAGAGTTACTGATCACCAGGGTAGAGAGAGTTCTGATACTGTTGAAACGATGTTGGGCGAACTTCCACTATTCCGCATCGATCAATCTGATACTATAATTTATACAGCAGATGATATTTTTACCGTTAGTGGTCAATTACTGGCCCCATTATGTAAAATTACTGTAAATGGTCAAGAGATATCAACATCAAGGTGGGGTGCATTTAGTACAGAGGTTGGCTTAGAAGAAGGATTTAACCTGATCAAAATAAAATGTATCCGGACAGTAGGACAGGATCGGGAATTTACTCAAACAAGCTACCGCATGGTCTATCTGCGCAAAGACCAGGCTGAATTGACTATCAATTCACCTTTACCAGGTTCATATATTAAAAGAGACAGTGTAATCGTGAGTGGTACAGTCAAGGGATTAGGAGATATATCTGTACTTGTTAATGGAAAACCTGCTGAGGTAGATGGCATGTACTACGTCTCTCCAATTATCTCCATAACTGAAGAGAATAGTACAGTTACAGTTCAGGTTACTGATAATAATGGAACTGTCAGTGAATCAATTACTCTTTATCGTGACCTGATTCCACCGATAATCTCTCAGGTATTACCTGAAGAATCTGATCTGACGAAGAACAGTATTGTGGCAGTAAGTGGTCAGGTAGAAGAAAGTGGGGAGTATTGTGTTTATATAAATGGAGTAGCGGCAAATATTACTGATGATCATACCTTCAGTCAGCAGATAAGCTTATCTGATGGTAAACAGATGGCAATTAACATCGAAGCTGTAGATCTGGCTGGTAATATTGGGTATTATACAAGAAGGATTATGGTAGATACTACATCACCTGAGAATTTTAACCCTGTCGCTAATCCAATAAACTGGACAAATAACACGCAGCCAGAGATTACTTTTAATACTAGTGACGCTGTAAGTGGGATTAACCGTTACCAATTAGCCATAGATGGGGGAGTATATCAGGAAGTTATAAGTCCGTATCAATTACCGATGCTGGAAGATGGGATACATGAAATATCTGTCAAAGCTATAGATAATGCTGGTTGGGAGACGATTGCAGTAACCAGAGTATATATTGATACAACTGCTCCCAATCCATTTACTCCGGTGGCAAATCCGGCAGATTGGACGAGTACTCCACCTGCAATAAGTTTTAGTGCAGCTGATAATGGATCAGGGATTGATCATTATGAATTAAGTATAGATGATGGAGAATATCTCACTGTAGAAAGTCCATATAGTTTGCCTGAATTGGCAGATGGTAGTCATTTGATTAAGGTTAAAGCTATTGACAACTTAGGCTATCAAACTATTGGTACTGGTGAAGTATATATTGACACCACCACTCCAGTAATCACCTTAACAGGAGAGTATGACGGTCTATATACAAGTGATGATAATTACCAGATCACTGGGAAAATTGCAGATCTAACTGATGTGTCTTTGACTGTTCAGGGACGTAAGGTAACTGTTAATGAAGATACTACTTTCAATACTGCTTTAAATCTTCAGGAAGGTGCCAACACCATTATCGTGAAGGCTATAGATCAGGCTGGATTGACAAGTAGTCTGCAGTTTATGATCTATCTTGATACGACAGCTCCCAATGAGTTTGTTCCAATAGCGACTCCAGATGAATGGACTAATAATGTCCAGCCAGTAATTACGTTTGAAACCACCGATGATCTGTCAGGTATAGATTATTATGAACTAAAGGTAGATGCCGGAGAGTTCGTTCGGGTAGAAAGCCCATATCAATTGCCCGAACAGGAAGATGGTGTGCATGTGGTCAGTGTAAGAGCGGTAGACGAAATGGGATTTGGAACTGTCTGCACGACCAAGATTTATATCGACACCACAGCACCAGAAATCCCCGGAAATTTACGGGTTATTCCGGGTAATGGTAAAATGATAGTCAAATGGGATGTTATCTCACAGGATGTCATTGAATATCGAATAGCGAAAAAGAATCAAGATGAACCAGAATACTTTACAGTAACCGGGAATGAATTCACTGATACTGATTTAGCTAATGGCGATCAATATACGTATCAGGTCTTAGCTATTGACCGGGCGTCCAATGAAGGTCAATCAACTGAATGGCAAGAAGGAACGGTGGGTTTGACTGAGGTTCCATATGAACCTGACGAGGGTGCGATTCTGGAATATGAGGATGTCACTCTAACAATGGCTCAGGAAGGTTTGCTGGACGATGTAGAAAAGGTAACTATTTCTGAAGTAAAAAGTGAGGAAATGGAAGATAAGGCAATCTTCCCGATGGTAGGTCCGATGTATGAGTTTTCTGTTTATAAAGAGGGTAGTGATACTCCAGAAGAGAACATGGTTGCTGAGAAAGGATATATTGGCTGCATCAGTTATGATGAAAGTCAAATACCGGAGGGTTTTCCTGAGCAAAATCTGGGAGTATATCATTTTGATACGATGTTTGGTAAATGGTTTTTAGTTCCATCAGCAGGTGTCGATATAGAGAATAATAAGATATATTTCATTACCAATCATTTTAGTTCTTTCTCAGTACAGGCAACCGTTTTACAGGATTTAACACCCCAGGAATACAAAGATGCTGGCTATTCCCCATTGAAAACCTATTCTACACACGAAGGGATAACAATTTCTCCACAGTTTGGTACAGCCAGTACTGAGGTAACAGAATTAGTCTTGCCAGGAAGAAATGGATTTGATCTTGTTTTGTCCAGAAGATATGACACTGCAACAGCCAGAAGTGATGCTTTTGCTCTGGCGATTAACGGTACATTAGGATTTAATTTAGTTAGTGGGGGCGATAATGTTTCTACTGTCAAAGACCTTGCCGAGGTTACAGGTTTAGTAGAGGAATACACCAAAAATATCAATTGGGCTAATCAGGCTGCTGCTAATGTGATTCAAATGATTGAAGAATACATCTTTAACCAGGGGGATTTTGCCTATTCTATGGGACAGGGTTGGCGTTTGAACATTCCCTATGTTAAGGCTGCCAATAGTTCCTTAATTCTGCGGACAGAAAGTGGCAGCATGTATTATATCAACGAGATGAGCCTTGTGGATGTACTTGGCTATGTGCCTAAGCAGTATCGAAAATTAAAATTTGAGCAGCATGAAGGCGCAGATTTTACTCTCTATATCGAACAGGTCTATTCACCACTTGATGTCACCCAATATCTGGGGGATAATTCAATCAAGAGTCGTTGGTATAGTCTGGGCTACAAATTGGTCATGAAAGATGGAACTACATATGAGATGGATGCATTAGGTCGGACTACTAAAAAGATTGATCCGACAGGTTTAAATGCCATTGAGTTCAAGTATAGTGGTTTATTTCTCGACTATATTATCGATACAATGGGAAGAAAGATTCGCTTTGGCTATGAGAGTGATATATTATGGCCTAAAATTAACAAGATCTGGGTAGAAAATGATTCATATAATCGTCAGATTAATTATGATATCGGGGTAGATGATCTGTTACAGCATGCAACTGATGCTCAGGGGAGAGTTAGCAGCTATGAATATGACTTGCGCTTAATGTTTGGCGGTCAAGCAGGTTTTAAAGTTAACATATTGAATATTATCTGCAAAGTTGTTGGCGGTCCTTTTGCTGGATTAGCAGGTTCGGTCTTTGGAGCAGCTGATGTAGAATTATTTGGACAGTTTAAGGTTCAGGTTGTGCAGCCTATGATAATGATGACTGCACCCGGACAGGGAATGACGAAGATTGAGTACGAACAGCCTACTTTGATGTATGGGTCGTGTAGTATCAACTGGTTTTTAGCTGTACCTGAATCGGTGACCTTCAGTGTTAATCTGGAACAGTATCTTTTGGCTAAAAAAGTTGAGGTATTTTTAAATTCCAGCCAAAAGGTCAGGACGACGACTTATGATTATACTTTTGAATACTATGATTGGTACCAGCCAGTCAACTATTGTACTGTAGAGAACAATGGACAGCGAGAAACAATTTACAACTATCTACCGATTCCCAAAAAACGTTATCGTTGGGAGGATAGATCAATTGATGTAGTTGATATTCCGATGCAGTTCTGGACATATCATCTTTTGAGCGTGATTGATAATATTGAGATGACAGATGCACAGAATGGCAGTCTGCTAGAGAGGCGTGAATATAAGTATAATACCGACAGCATGAGACCTACCGAGATCGTCACTCTGCGGGGCGATAATTATCGTAAAGTAAACTATGATTACGACAATTGGGGAAACGTTGAATATCTCAAAGACTATAGTAAGAGTAATGGTCAAGAGCAGCAGAGCGAGACCTGGTCATATTATTTGAATGCTGATTCAGCACCAGATTCTGCACTACCATGGAAACAGTCTCCTTTTGCCCAGAGCGAGATTGACAGTCATATTCATGATCGTCTGGGTGGAAAATTAATTAAAAACTATATACCTGATGAACAGGGTAATTTTACTGCTAGTTATCTTCACAATTTCAATAACTATAATTTAGCTGGACAGTTGATCGAAACTGCTACCTGGGCCAATAATAATTGGTCAATCTCCAGATTCGAATACTATTCAACAGATGGTAGTCTAAAAAGGAAGATAAATCCCATCGGGCATGAGACTATCTATGAATATGATAACTATGGTTTACCGAAAAAGGTGATTGAAAAGGACATTGTTGACCCTCAGGGATACACCCGGGATATAATAATTCAATATGGCTTTGATTATATCTCTGGCTGGAAGATTTGGGAGAAGAACCCACGGGGCTATGTGAATGAATTTGAGTATGATGCCCTTGGGCGGACTATTAAGATAGTCAATCCTGATGACGATGACGACGTCAACTGGATGCCGGACGGTTATACACCTGCTTTCAGGGAGAACAATCCAACTTCAGTGATTGAATACGATGATAGCAGTCTATATTCGGTTGTGACCAATTCCCTGGGACAGAGAACCATGTATGATTTTGATGACCTTGGGCAGATGGTCAAAGAGGTGAAATATAGACAAGAAAATGGTACATACGTGGAAGCAGCAGTTACAACTCTGAAATATGATGGTTGGGGTAACATTGTCGCGATCACGGATCCCAATGGGATCAGTACTGGCCCTGCCTGGCGATATACTACCAGATATGAGTATGATGCTCTGGGTAGAAATAAGTCCATCATCTATCCTGATGAGACCGAAAGTTTGACCGATAATCCAGAGAGAAGGATGGAGTTTGACTATGATGAGAATATCCTGACTATCACTGATGAGCGAGGCAAGATCACTGAACAGTATTTGGATATGCAGGAGAGGGTAATCAAACAGATCAATTATAATCAATCTGATTATTTACTGGAAGAGATAGTCTCTCAGGTCTATTATGATGGTCTGGGGAATGAAGTCATCACAATCGATCCCAATGGGAGTAAGACAGTCAAAGAATACAATGAATTGAACTTACTGGCCAGAGTAACTTTTCCAACGGAAGATTTTTTTGACAAGGGAAGACAGATTACAACTGCTCCTTATCAGTGGTCTGAATATAACTCAGCCGGTCAAAAGATCAAGGATGTAATTAGTATTCCCGGTGGTGGAGAACATGAGACATTCTATGAGGTAGATGGATTGGGGCAGATATATAGGACAACCACTAGCTACACAGATCGAAGTGGTCTCTGGAAAGAGGCGATAACAGAGGTCTATTATGATGCCAATGGCAATCAGATAAAACTGGTAGATGCCAACAATACTCCATTGCCTGATGCTGAACAGAAGGCTTATACATATACCTATTCAGCCCTTGATAAACCATTAACCGAGACTGATCTCGCTGGTAATACTACCTCCTATACCTATGATCAGATTGGGAATCGGACGTCAATGACCGATCCACGGGGTAATAGTGGTAAATATGAAGGTGACTTTACCATTATCTATCACTATGATGATCTGAATAGGTTAATCAAAGGTGAACTGCCGCGGACAAAAGATGATCCAGAAAAACCACTGGTAGAGTTAAGTTATGATCCCCGGGGTAATCTGGTAGAGAGAATTGAACCAGATGGAGCTGCAGCCAGTTATACATATTATCCCAATAACCTGGTGAAAACAGAGACAGTCAGCGGGGACGGTAAGAATTATACCTACACCTATAGATATGATAAGGCAGGTAATCAAGTAGAGATTATTGATCCTTCTGATAAGGTTACCAGAAAAGAGTACGATGATCTGAATCGGTTGATTAAGATCAGCTATCCGGAGGGGAATGAGGAACGCTTTGAATATGACATCAACGGGAACCGTAAGGGTTATGAAGATGGAGAATACAACTATACCCGGTACAACTATGATAAGTACAATCGTTTAACAGAAGTAGTGGATGCCAGGAATGGTGTTACCAGTTATAGTTATGACCAGCTGGGTAACCTGACTCTGAAGGTCAATGCTCTGGGCCAGAGGACAGTCTATGACTATGATCAGTTGAATCGACTGATTTTAGAAAGAGACTCACTGGGTTATGAGACCAGGTATGGTTATGATGCAGTAGGTAACAGAATCTACAAAAAAGATCCCAAACAGACAGAAAGCACTTACGAATACTATCCAAATTATCTGGTCAAAAAGGTAACTATGACCAATGGTGAAGATGCAAAAGTGCTGGAATATACCTATGATGAGGCCGGTTACCAGATAACAGCCAATGATGATGGGGTTACCACCAGTTATAATGTGTATAACGGTG
>JAENYK010000011.1 GCA_016841825.1 Halothermothrix sp.
ATTCAATCTTACTATCCTGGGGGTTGGACTACCGACCGCCAAAATTCAAATCTTATTATCCTGGGGGTTGGATTACCGACCGCCAATTCAATCTTACTATCCTGGGGGTTGGATTACCGACCGCCAATTCAATCTTACTATCCTGGGGGTTGGACTACCGACCGCCTGTAATACTTTAAGGGGGCTATCTCATTTGAGACAGCCCCCTTCTATTTTAAATAATGTATTTTATTAAAAAAATCTAATTTAGTTTATTTACAATCTCTTTACACATATCACAAATTGTATAATAACCAGTTGAGTCTAATTGAATACCTGCTTGTTCAGCCAATTCTAGTAATCCTTTCATACCTTTTTCCAGAACACATCTCATCTCTCTTACCTGGTATGGGTCATAATTTAATAACAATTCCTTTATATCTTCAGCCAAAGCGTTCCCCATAATGAAACTCGGACATATAGAAATATCACCATTTGGTTCGATACAAATACTTTTGAGGTTATCCAGATTATAAGTATATGGTTGATCACTACATTCACCAGTTGGGTATATGATTTTTGCTGGCATAAATTCTGTCAGGTTTTTTACTGCAGCCCCATCTGGTGATATTACATTTCCCTTCCCCATAGATAATCCTAAATATTTCACATTTTCCAATAATTTCTTTGTCTCCAAATTATATTTATTATCATCACTATACGATTTGACCCAACATGGATTCCATTTTATCTTTTCTAATCCTAAATCCAAAAAAACCTGAGCTACTTCCGTCAAAATGTTTATAGATACATATGAAGCATGGAAAACATCAATGGAAATCAATAGTTCATTAACTCCAGAATCTACCACCATTGCTGCGATCTCTCTCATTCTATCTGAGTCTTTTGTCCATAAACCGTTTGTAATAATTTGTCTAATTGGGATTCCCAATTCGGCAGCAGTTTGATGTATGGCACAAGTATCTTCTGGATATAACAATGATTCTCCACCAAAAGTCATAACTGATTCAAGTTCATAAAGTTCTGCGACGTCTTTGACGATTCTTGCTCCTTCTTTCCCAATGTGACCAGGATACTTATTCTTTTTTTCTTCGTCAATAAAACAATGGATACATTGAGAACTACAGTTATAGGTCACTGCAAATTCTAATCTTCTCAAGTTTATCATTCTCTTCATACTAAACCCTGCTTTCTTCATCCTACCTGTCTATCAATAATTATAGCATAAAGATCCTATCTCAACAAGAACGAGATAGGATCTTTAACCTCAAAGGTATTTAATTGATCAACTTTGCTGCTTCTTCATCCACAATAATCGTTACATCAGAGTGAAGTTGCAGCAGCGATGCAGGAACAACTGTGGTTATTTCTCCACTGACGGCACGTGCGATAGCCTGTGCCTTACTCTCACCACTGGCTAAAAGAAGGATTTTCTTGGACTGCATAATAGAGCCCATTCCCATCGAAATCGCTTCCCTGGGAACCTCTTCTCTGGATGAAAAGAATCGACTATTAGCCTCAATGGTTTCTTTGGTTAAACGCACCATATGGGTCTCTGTCTTCAAGATATGATCTGGCTCATTAAAGCCAATATGACCATTGCTGCCGATACCCAAAATCTGCAGATCAATTCCACCTGCTTTAAGGATCGCCCGATCATATTCTTTGCCAGATTTGTTAATATCACCATTACCTGTAGGAATGTGAATCGCATTCCGCAAAATATTGACATGATCTAAAAAGTTTGTGTGCATATAATAGTGATAGCTTTGAGGATGATCTGTATCCAAACCAAGATATTCGTCCAAATTAAAAGTAACAACCTCACTAAAATCTAACATATCTTCCTGATAAAGCTTAACCAAATTTTGATACATTCCCAACGGTGTAGAACCCGTAGCCAATCCCAGGATAGAATCAGGTTTCATGATGATCTGACTGGCTACAAAACTGGCAGCTTTGCTACTTAATTGCTCATAATCTTTTACTATATGCAGCCTCATGCTTTTTCCTCCTAATTTAACTTCCTTATTATAGATATATTAGGCCCATTAATCAGCCTCTATTTGACCTTTACATTATACAATATTTCATATTATCAATGATTGAATAACTTTACCAATTCAAGTACTGATATAAATTCTGCCCTGGTGTAATTTCTCCTAATATTACAGGATGAGCAGCGCCAGTGACCTGCGGCAGATTGTTTGGGCATCCTTTCATAGTCTGATAAGCTAAGATTGCAAAAGCTATCGCCTCCTTAGCTTCACTGGAGAAACCAAGATCTTCTTGAGTCAAAACTTCTACTTCTCCTAAAGTTGCTCGTCCATATTCTTTAATCATCCTCACCAGGGTCAGATTATAACTCCCTCCACCCCCAATGATAATTTGATCTATAGAGTCAGATATAAACCTCTGATATGCCTTAATAATAGAACATGCAGTGAACGCTGTAGTGGTGGCAACAATATCATCATCGGAAAGATTATATTCCTTTCCCCAACGAATTAATTGACGGGCATAATTCAACCCAAAAGCCTCTCGTCCTGTTGTTTTGGGAGCCGATTCTTGAATAAATGGATGACTCATCAATTTATTTAACAATTTTTGGTTAATCTGTCCCTTGCTGGCCCACTTACCATTCTGATCATAGTGTAAATATCCGTCACTGAGAATTGATACCACTCCATCAATTAACATATTACCCGGGCCAGTATCCGACCCCTTAACACTGGTTACATCAGCTCCACAGGGTAGGTATGTGTAATTCCCGATACCACCAATATTTTGCAGCACACGATTATGTTCAGAGCTGGTATAGATTAATTGATCTACATATGGAACCAATGGTGCACCTTCACCACCTGCTGCCACATCTCTGAGTCGAAAATTACTCACCGTAGTAATACCAGTTCTTTCAGCCAGAACTGCACCTGTGCCAATCTGTAGCGTTGAGATCAGAGACTTATCTCTGACATCATGATAAATAGTCTGACCATGAGAGCCGATAAGGTCTATCTCTTCAATACTCATATCTGCCTTTGCAGCGACTTGAAAAACACTCTTTGCCAACCATTCTCCCAGTTTAAAATTCATCCGGCAGACCTTATCAACTGTTCCCACCTGCTCATCGCAGCAATTCAAAATCTCCTGCCTCATCTGTTGAGAATATGGAATGGATATAAATTCCACCAATTCAACGTCCATGTTTGTTGAAACACCGGTAGTTTCTGTGATTTTGACTAAAGCTGCATCAATTCCATCCAGAGATGTACCTGACATTAAGCCAATTACCAGTTTTGAATTCATCACTGCCCCTCCTTTAAGATGTCCAATTCCACATCTTTCTCTCTGGCTCCAAAGAAGACCGCACCATAGACCGGGGTATATCTAGGTTTGATCACTTTATAATCCCCAGCTTCGCGCAGTTTTTGTTCAAAGAGTTCAAAAATTTTGGGGTTGTTAAATAAACCTCCAATTACTCCTGTTTCTATTGGCAGTTCTAACTCCTGATAAGCCGATTGGATAGTTAAAACCAATTCATCTAATCCATCTGCAACAATCTTTCTGGCTACCCCATCCTCTTCCATAACTTCTATTACCAGAGGAGTCAGAGAAGCGATTAGCTTTCGGGGTAATTTTTCTTGATATACCAGTGGTATCAACTTTCGCAAATCCTGCAGCTCCAGGAATTCGCAAATTCTCTCTGTAAGAATAGTAACAGGACCTCTCCTCTCTTCAGCCTTGATAACAGCTTTTAACGCCTTAAGACCGATCCAGAAACCGCTACCTTCATCACCTAAAAGAGGTCCCCAACCACCACGTCTGATCTTAGTTCCATCCCTTTTTAACCCATAAACTATAGAACCAGTTCCCGCAATGACGACTACTCCAGGTTTTCCAGCATGTGCTCCTAACACAGCAATCTCTCCGTCATCGGTCAAAAATAGTTCCTTCACCCCCGGAAGAAGATCCAGTTCATTCCTTATCTTCACCAGATCATCAGGTCTACCTGCACCAGCCATTCCGATTCCCAAAATATCCACTTGTTCAATTCCCACTTTAATCAGAGCCTGAGTTAATGCTGTTTTTATCTCTTGAACAGCTAATCTTAAACCAACCACCTGGTAATTAGCTGGTCCTGCCTCACTCATAGCTAAAACTTTACCTTTTTCATCGACCAGGATACATTTAGTTGCAGTACCTCCGGCATCAATTCCACCCAATATCATAAACTTCACTCCTAAACAGATAAAAGTGTTGAAACAATCAGATTATGCAGCCTTGGTCGCAAGGTTATAATTTTCGTATTCTCGCGAGATGGATGCACCCGATTAGAAAGCAAGATAACTCCTATCTTCATAGTTGGATCAACCCAGAGAGATGTTCCAGTAAATCCAGTGTGTCCAAAAGCTTCCTCACTTAACAACACACCTCCCGATGAGAACGGATTTTTGATCAAATCCCACCCTAAACCACGATGTTGGTTTAAGTTAAAAGTCCAGTCTTTGCGTATTAATTGAACTGTCTGAGGTAAAAGCACTCTTTCTTCCTTATAAGTTCCTTTATTTAATAACATCTGCAAAAAAATACACAGATCATCTACGTTGGAAAAAAGTCCTGCATGCCCACTTACTCCATCAAAAGATGCTGCATTCTCATCATGAACCTCTCCCCGAACAATTCTTCCACGCCAGCTGCACATCTCTGTTGCTGCTAATTTCCGATTTGCCGGCAATTTTTTTAATGGATTGAAAGTAGTAGAGGTGAGCATCAACGGTTTAGAGATATTTTGTTCGACATATTCATCGAGCCCTAAACCAGATATTTTCCTAACCAGATCACCCAGAAGAATATAGTTAGGATCACTATAAACAACCTGGCTACCTGTCTTATATTCCAGAGGTAGATTCAATATATATTCTATCTTCTCAGCATAACTTAATCCCGAATCCCACAGTTGAACTATAGCCTGAAAACCTGAAGTGTGAGTCATCAAATGAAAAACAGTAATCTCACTCTTCTCCAGACTAACCTCCGGATAAAACTTAACCAAACTATCCCAGAGATTTAATTTACCCTGTTCGAGCAATTGCATTATTGAAGTAGTTGTAGCTACCACCTTAGTTAATGATGCCAGATCAAAGATTGTATCAAGAGTCATCTCCTGTTTTTCTGGTTCTAATTGACGATAGCCAAAAGCCTCTTTATACAACACACCATTAGCATTTACAATCCCCAATACTGCTCCAGGAAAGACACCTTCCTCTATCGCCTGCCGCAGAAAACTATCAATCTTTTCTTTGTATTCATCTTGTAACATGAACATTTGATATCACCCATCTTTAGACTATTATAGTTTGTCTCTATTGAGACTCTAATTATACTCAATCCGTATAGTTCGATTTTTTGGTGCAAACATCTCAATTACTCAGATTGTGATAAAGAGTAATATATCTAATTACTGATTTGAATCCTAATCTGGCGTAGTAATCTACCAACCCAGTCCAATCAATCACCATATGATTAAAATCCCGTTCTTTAAAAGAGTCAATCACTTTATCCATCAGATATAAGCCTCCACCATTACCACGAAAATCTTTACTTATTCCGATTGGGCCCAGACCGCAGTATCGTTCACCCCAGCGATTACCCCAATTGACATTAGGCCCCATATATGGGGATTCTGAAGTATTGGTTCTGGTAAAACCAACCGACTTATCGTGATTCCAGAGAAGCCAATAATCCTCTACACCTCCGGGTCGCTGCCGAATATTGTCGGCTTCATAAAACCATCGCCCCGGAAAATTATCCTGCAAAAAGGTCAACAAATATTCTTCTTCATCTTTGCTCACAGGTCTAGCCTGTATAGCTTCCTCCATATCCATAACCCTTGATGGAGTAATATATTCATCCAGGTTTGCATACATGTCATGCTCAATCCCCAATTTTACATAACCCATAACTTCCAATAAAGGTAAATAATCAGCGGCCAACTCTTCGGGTAAGCCAGGCAAAAAATTCTGAGGATCCCCACCAAAGCGAATCTTTGCAACTCCATGCATTTTTAGGTCAACTTCCAGAAGCTGAATAAGTTCTCTTCCAACTGTTTGCCGATCTGGAATGTCTTCAGGAATAACCAATAAACTAATCCATCCCTGATCCAAACAAGCACTATGGGGGATTGCCCGGGTAAGATATTTAGCTAAACCAAAAGCCTTTAATTCTCCATCAGAAAAACCTCCCCAGGCGATAGAATTCACCCCACAGAAAGGAGAATAGATATTCTGTTCCACCAAACGGGGGATAATTTGAAAATTTTGATGCTCACTATTCCAGAGATCAATTCCAGCATAAATATCTTCTCGTTTAGTCAATCTTTGATATAACATATTCATCCTCCTTAAACTCTGATCACAGATCAAGAGTTATCGGTAACACGCCCTTAGCCTCGCTTTTACCAGTTAAAATCTCACTGGCTACTAACAAATTGGCTGTGCTGTAATCATAAGTAGTCAGATAAGTCGATATCTCTGGAAAAGCCTGGAGGTCATAAGGATTTCTCAATGATACCACAATTACAGGTATATTCAGGTTGTAAATCTCCTTTACAACCCTGGACTGATCCGGATTTTGAAGCACACTGTAAGTGCAGATTACGATCTTTTCCACACCCGTCAGATCAGGAAGTTGAGTATCTCCTTTAGCAAAAAGATGATATTTGACATCAATTTTTTGTTTTTGCAGAAAGCTAACCAATGGACTACTGATTTTATTCTTATCTTCCACCAGCCCCAACTGGCCCATGTTAAATTCCATAATCATTACTTTTTCTTCCCGAGTAATTGGTAACAATCCATCCACATCTTGCACTAAAGTAACAGCCTTTTTAGCAATCTCGTAAGCTATCGCACCATCAGATTCCAGATCTATAAGCTGCCAGTCTGCAACTAATTGATCTGTAAGGCCAAAACGTTTTTCTTTTATCTCCAATATCCGTCGCACAGATTCTTCAATTCTCTCTTCAGAGATCCGTCCAGAACGTACTGCTTCAATCACTGCCTTAATGGCATTTTTTTGTCTATTTAACGTATGAGAGATCAGTACCATATCACTTCCAGCATTAAGGGTCATGATAGATCCTTCAACTGTTCCAAAAGTACTGACAATGGCATCCATCTCCATACAGTCGGTAATAATCAAACCTTCGTATCCCATCTCTTTGCGCAATAAGTCCGTCAAGACCGCATGAGATAAAGTAGCAGGAATTCCTTCTTTAGATTCGATAGCCGGAAAATAGATATGGGCTGTCATAATACTATCCAGGCCTGCTTTAATAGCTTCTTTAAAGGGGTAGAATTCCACTTCCTCTAAACGTTCCCGTTCGTGTCTAATGATCGGAAGATCCAGATGTGAATCAGTATCTGTATCACCGTGACCCGGAAAATGCTTGCCGCAGGCGATAACCCCTTCAGCTTGCATTCCCTGGATAAATGCTGTTCCCAATGCTGCAACTTGCTGAGGGTCTTCACCAAAAGAGCGAACACCAATAATCGGATTCTCAGGATTGTTGTTCACATCCAATACGGGAGCCAGATTCATATTAATTCCTGCCCCTCGCAACTCTCTAGCTACCGCCTGACCTGCTTTACGTGCCAATTCTATATCCCCAGCAGCACCTAAAGCCATATTCCCAGGAAAATGTGTACCACCAGTTAAACGGGTGACAATACCACCTTCCTGATCTGTAGAGATAAACAGTGGAACACCTGATTCTTTCTCCATAGCTAAACGCTGCAGTTCATTAGAAAGTCTGGTGACCTGCTCCAGTGACGAAATGTTTCGCCGAAAATAGATAACACCACCAATATGATAATCCTCAATCATCTCCTTTATCTCAGGAGTAACCGTTGTTCCGGTAAAACCAATCTGAAATAACTGTCCCACCTTCTCTTCTAATGTCATCTTTTTTAATAGCCTATCAGCATACATCTCTCTCCCACCTTCAACCGTCATGGTCATAAAATTTTGATAAACTTTAACCTCCCAAAGAGAATACCCAAGATCAGTCCCCTTTTCAACTCCGATAAGTTTCACAAATTGAGCCTGAACCGCGTCAAAAAAAATATCCTGTCTCCCACCTGTACCCTCTTTTTCTACATAAATAGTCTCCCAATCATAGCCATCTACTGAATACTGAATGATAAACTTGCGAGCATAGGCATACTCCCATTCCAACCCTACACCCTGAATCTCTTTCACTCCACCCAGATCAATAGTGATCCAATCTAAGTCAGTCTCTGCTGTAGAACACCAACGGGTTGAAAGATCATTATCCAGAACCTTATCACCTTCAAAACCTGCGTGAGTCACTGAAGAGACCTCAGCTATAGCTCCTAATGCCAGATTTTTTAAAGTCTTGACAGCAATCTGTTTTTCTACTGTCTGCCCATATGGATCTACAATCTGAATTACTACTTGATAGTCGGTATCGCCAGTAAGATCCCGAAACCACACACTATGTTCTATGGTAAGTTCTGCGTGTTCAACAGTCTTAATCATTTCTCCAGCCTGAAATAATGAGATACTGGCTCCGGTTGGCGCAATAGTATCCCACCTAACCTGTAACCAATTATCACTGAGAAATGTGATCCCAGGTTCTGTAGAAAATTTAGGTTCAACATTTTGATACTTATACAAAGACTCCTCAGTTTCCTGCTGATCGTCAGTATAAGGATACAACATTGGAGAAACAAAATCTACAATCTCCGAAAATTTAGAAATATCCTGCCCCAATTGAGTTACAGGAGTTTTAACAGTCTCTGCAAAAACATTTGTCGAGATATCCACTCTGGAATCAATCCCACGGATTACGGCTACAAAACGTTGCAGAAAATCAGTCAACACTTCTACTCGATTACGGTTTTTAGTGATCGGCAAGCTGCTATCTCTTACTCCTGAAGGATAACGAATAGAATCCAGACTTAATCCGTCTATAGGGTAATGTTTGACCAGATCTGTCGCCAGATCAATCAGATAATCTTGCATTGGTTTATATGCCGGATCAACCCAATCAGTCCCCGGAATCCTGGCTTCCGGAAAAAGATTTTCTGCAGCATATTTGTCATTAAATGCCTGAAAAAGCACCATTACCGCCTGATGGGGACTTTCAGAATGAGCTCTGTTGATTACCTTTTGCAGAGGATTATCCTTATAAGAATAACTCATACCATTACCCGGAAGGGTCATAACCTCAGCATACTTCTCAGAATAATACCATATTCTTCCGTCAAATTGTTTAACTGTAACATAAATAGTATTTAGATGACCTAACTTTTGACTTAACATTACCTGATCCATAATATGCTCTCTGGATAAAGTAAGAACGCTGATTTCTCCACCAGCCACCCAACCTATATCTTCCACAGCCTTTATCGAAGAATTTACCACACTAATCAAAACCAATAGAATAAATATTAGCATAACTTTGCGTCTATTCATTATATGCACTTCCCTTAACCTTTTAATCCTCCACCAACAGTTAAAGCTTCAGTCAAATATTCTGGAAAGCAAAGAAGAAGATAATCATTGGAACCGCAGAAAAAGCTGCTCCTGCCATTAATAGTCCATAGTTAGTCGCAAACTGTTGTTGTAAAACGGATAAAGATTTGAAATTCAGAAGCTCCGTCAATTCTTGTTACATCAACGATCTTCAGTGGAAAGAGTTTAGTATATTGGTGCATTAAAAAAAATCCCAAAAACCCTTGCCATCTGAGGTAAGATAATAACCCAATGGCTGTTTAGTTAATGGTGTTTTTGGAAATTAATTTTGCAATATTTAATAGCTTGACATGATCCCATTCCAAATATGACATCCTTTAGTATCCTATCACCCCCTATCATTCGCACTTCGACGAGATTAATATAATAGATATTTATCCCTTATTTTGAGAAAAGTGGATAAGGGTTGATCCCAGGTTGATTTAAAATATGAATAAAGACTTGTCAGATCTTCTCGCTTACTGATAACCTGACGGAGTCTATCACCGCCAGCCAGTTTATCTATAAAATAATGTTCTTTAAAAGTAAGCCAATCTGTTTTGGGATATTTAAAAGCCGTGATCAACATCTCAATTCCTACCTGTAAAGGGTTGATTTTGTCCCGATCCAGCACGTGCACCTGTACACCTTCTACCTGTTCTCCCTGATGTTTTGAGAAAGAAGGTGAAAAATATACCGGCCTGAAGCCAACTCCAGCTAAACCCAGACTATTTAGTTCATCTGCCCAATCTCTGGCATTAATCCAGGGAGCCCCAATCAGTTCGAAAGGTTTTGTGGTTCCTCGACCTTCTGAGAGATTGGTTCCTTCAAAAAAACAGGTTCCCGGATAAAGAATAGCTGTCTCCAGAGTAGGCATATTGGGTGAAGGATAGATCCATGGAAGCTGTGCCTCATCATACCACATCTCCCGTTTCCATCCTTCCATTTTTATAACTTCCAGATCAGCATTAATTGCAAAATATTGATTAAAATATTGCGCCAGTTCTCCTACAGTCATCCCATGAATGATCGGTAAGCCATAACCACCTACAAATGAAGTAAACTGTTCACTGATAATATTACCGACTACCTCCAGAGGGCTGATCGGGTTGGGGCGATCCAGAACAATAATTTTCTTTCCAGCCGCTTTAACCCCTTCAATTGCATAAGCCAGGGTGTAAATAATTGTATAAAATCTAGCTCCCACATCTTGCATATCATAAATGATCACATCTAGATCTTCGATCATCTCTGGAGTCAAATGTTTGTTCTCTCCATAAAGGCTTTTCATTAGTAAACCTGTCTTCTCATCAATAATATCTTCCACTTTTACTCCTGCCTGAATGTCACCTCTAACCCCATGTTCAGGACCAAATAGTACTTTTAAGTTCAAATCGGGGTGATTATGAATAAGATCAATGGTAGAGCGTAACTGATGATCAATACCTGACGGATTAGTAATCAAACCAATTCTTGACCCTTTTAAAGATGGATAACCATCCTCCAATAGAACTTCCAGACCTAATTTCATTTTATAACTCCCGACCCGGCAAATGGATGCCTTTAAATACTTTTGAGCCCTTCGGGCGCATCAATCCTACTGAATATTGACTACGATTCAAGCAACCCCGCATAATTGCCAGAGCTTTGTAATAATCCATGTATCTAAAAGTGGAAATTTTCCCAGCAAAAAGTTCATATTGCTCCAAACCTTTGAGCCACAATTCATAACTTTCTGTAATATCTACATAAGTATCAACTTCAAATCCTTCGGGATCTTCCCAGTTTTCAGCAAAGAATTGATTATAACAGCCATGAGCCGGTAAATCTCGCTTAATCGCTGGTAATGCAGCATAAAAGATAGCATCCTGAACGATATAATGAGTATTTTCATGATCCTTATGGATACTGCCTTTCCAGTGAGTAATCATGGTATCAGGTTTTTCAGCCCGAATAATATCAGCCAGTTGGTATTTTACTTCATCATTTACGGGAAGTTCAGCATCTTTATATGGTAAAAAGATAGCTTTAGTTCCCCATATCTCTGCTGCCTGATGACCTTCTTCGATCTTTTGTTTAGCATACTCTTCCGGAGAAAGAGTACGGTGTCCTTTTTCTCCCGGAGTCATATGAACCATAACTGCCTCATGTCCAGCCTGAGTATATTTGGCGACAATAGCTCCAGCCATAATCTCAGCATCACCCGCATGAGCACCAACAACCATAATCTTATGTTTCTTCTTGTCAGTCATCTCAAATCTACTCCTTTTTTAGTCTAAAGTCTTTACCATTATTGCAGACTCTCTGGTCTGGTGTAAATTTCCTTTTTCCCGATAAAAACGGGCTGCATCTCCACCGGTCCAGGCCAACCAGATAAAGTGATGATCGTGTTCTTTCATCTTCTCCACCACTTTCCAGAAGAGTAACGAGCCAATTCCTTCACTTCTCAGTTTATGACTAACTCCAAAAGGGCCAAAATGAGGACCTTCAAACTGACAATACCCCAATACTTCATCATCTTTTACAGCGATTACGATTTCATCTTCGCTTCCGGTTTTGATCTTTTCAACAATAGTCCCTGCCCAGTCACCTGGAAATTCTGTACGCAAGAAATTTAACAGAGAATATGTATATTTCTTGTCAAAATCCATAATGGAAATGCCCCGATCCTCAAGTTCAGCGAGCTTATCTCTGGATGACTCTGGCATAACCATATCTTGTAGTTCATTGCCCATACCCAGAGCACGAAGTTTGTCTTCAAATCCATTATGTTTCAAAAATTCATAAGCTTCGTGATAACACTCAATATCTACTCCCGGAAAGAAATAATTGGGTACATAGCTGGCGACATAGATCTTGGTACGTTGATTCGTTTTGAAATACTCCATTACCCCAGCTAACATCTTCTGGGCAATCCCTTGACCACGGTATTCAGGAGATACAAAGAAAGCAGTGATCCATCCCATCTCTTCCTGAAGACCAATACTTTCTAGTGGAACTTTTCTGATTATTCCCAACATAAAGCCGATAATTTTCCCAGCATCCTCAGCTACCAGACAACCCTGGGGATCAAAGTTACTATCTGCCAGTACTTTTTGTTGAAACGTACTGGATGAGATATAATCCCGAGTCAAACACCTATTCCACAAATTTATCACTTGATCAAAATCTTTTACCTGGTATTCTCTGATATTAATAGTCATCTCTTCTTCCCTCCTGATTAACTTATTATATGCAAACAGTTAGCTATCTATATAGTCACCCAATAGCATTGGCTAGATAGCCATAATGTTCTTCCAGACTGATTATGGCTTCTTCCAGAGTAGCTCCTTTAGTGTACATAATTATCGCAGCTTTTAAGTTAAAATTAGATCTTTGCATAAAATCATCTGCAATATCGTAATCTGTACCGGTAATAGTCATGAAGATATTTTTAGCCCGCTCGCGTAGCTTATTATTAGATGGATTTAAATCAACCATTAAATTAGAATATGTTTTGCCCAGTTTGATCATTACAGTAGTCGAGATCATATTCAAGACCATCTTTTGAGCAGTGCCAGCTTTCATTCTAGTAGAGCCTGTGAGAACTTCTGGCCCAGAGATGGGTACAATAGCGATGTCCACAGCTTTTTCCAGAGGTGAATTCTCCGCACAACACAAACCGATGCTGACAGCTCCAGACTTTTTCGCTTCATCTATAGCTCCTAACACATAAGGGGTAGTACCACTGGCAGCAATTCCCACCAGACTATCAACTTCCGTCAGCTTATAATTTCGAATCTCCTCAACACCACACTCAAATTTATCTTCCAGATCCTCCTGGGATTTGAACATAGCGTCTTTGCCACCTGCCAATATGCCAATTACCCGATCCGGCTCAATACTAAATGTGGGCATACATTCTACCGCATCCAAAACTCCCAATCTTCCCGAAGTTCCTGCTCCTATGTAAAAAAGTCTCCCACCCTTGCGCATTCCTTTACTTATCAGCTCTACTGCTTGAGTAATTGCAGGTAGTACTTTTCTAACCGCTAAAGCTACATTTCGATCTTCTTGATTAATTAAATCCAGAATCTGTCTGGTCTCTAATTTATCAATATTCATACTGGATGGATTTCTTGCTTCAGTGATTCTCAATAATCCGTTCTCTGGTTTCATCCCTATTCCCTCCTAAATATTTTTAAAAGTATTTTTGCTTTCTACTCTGAAAGATTCGGGTAAGTATTTGTCGATAATTTTTTGGTATACTAAATATTTTGACATTTTAATAAAAATTCCTTCTTATTTTTTTATAAATATTAAAAAAATTTTATTATAATGAATGAAAACTTTATGTATGCTTAAAAATTGGGTTGGAATAGAGTATTGCCACTACTGAGATCTACTCACCCCCTTCCTGCCTCTCAAACAAAAAATAAATCCACCGTTACTCAAGATGGTTTTCTATTTTCAAGAAACTCCCCCTTAGCTTAGTATACAGCTTTTGATACCTGTTGCTCTCAACCATCCTTCATCCCCATTCTCAAAGCTATCTCACCTTTCATCCTCAAAAACAAGATCCCGGACCTTCTGGCCCGGGATCTATTCTTAGAGGTTATGTTCTTTTTATTTATTGGGGGTTTAGCTTATCTCACATGTTTAACATAATTTCTTTCTTTTTCAACAACGATCGCTTTAGCTACTTCAAATAATTCTCTCATCATATTCAACTCCTTTGAAAGATATTTGAGGTGCTCAACTATTTCATCCAACGCTGCTGGGCCTTCTTCATCCCAGACTGTTTAAGCATTTTTGGATCTAACATCATAGTCAATTCCTCCTCATGATTCATAGTTATTCCTGATGTTGACCCCTTACTTCATACGAACTACTTTGGGTATTATAAACTGTGCATTACTAACACTACTCTTGCACAATTATTATTTGCACTTCTTTCTATAGTCCTCGGCTCCTTTAATTCTTTCTCTAATAATCTCTTTTGCCAGTAGATCATGTTCCATCATTATGAACATCATCTTCACCTCCCGAGGTTCTTTTTGATATTAACATTTATGTAATCGTCACTTAACTTATGTTAAAATGACGTTGCATTCCCTAATATTTCATTTATCTTACACACTCATTATATTCACTTCTGAATAGAATGTCAATCCCTTTTTGAAAATAATTTAAAAAAAATTAATACTAAAATTGAGATATTCAAAATTATTCTTTTGAATTGTCTAAAAAATTAATCAATTTATTTATATAATTTTCAGACAATTTATACAATATTGACAGTACTCACGTGAAGTATACTAACTAATTGTAGAATTTATGCTAATTTAACTCAACAAAATTCAGAAAAAATCAAATCCACTACCTCAAACATAAAAGATGATTGAATAACTAAATTCTTCATCACTAAAGACAGTTTTACACAAAAAATCTTCGAGACCAGCTTAAGCCGGTCTCGAAGATTCACTCAGTTCACTTCATTTATCTGAAAAAAGATAACTCCTTCCCAATCAGAATCCGGGAATACCTCACTAAAATAATTATCTATTCGATACAATCCAGTTGAAGGTGAACCCGAATGATATAGGTCACCATCTATTAATATACCTTCATGTCCCACCACTACCCCGATAGGCCAATTAGATTTTTTGACAAAAGCTACTCCCAGAGTTCTGGGAAGATACTTCAATTTATCAACAGTAAAATCCTTTCTCCTAATATACTTCACAGTCACTGGTTTACTCCAACCATCTAAACCTTCCAGTAGATAACCACCACTTTGTTTCACATTAAGATTAATAGAGACCTTCCAGAGGACAGACGGGTCACTAACATATTGCTCAGTCGCCTCAGTAAAATACCTATTCTCTGGATCAGTAATCCGATCGGTAGTAAAGTGATATCTGGTCTTATAACCCACAAGCCCATCATGATAATGAATCTTCTTCACGTTCTCTAATGCTTTATCATAACTGGAGCTGTTCAAAAAAGTCGCCGCATAGATAACAAACATAGTACAGTTAGTTCTTGTATAAGGCAAAGGATCAGCCAGTTCATCAACAAAAGGCTCAGTATAATATTTTGCTCCCAGATACATCTCGGCAATCGCTTTCAAACGATCTTCCTTTATCGGAAACCTTCTGTGCAATTCTATCAAAATTAAGTCTAACTGCCGATGATCTGCCTGGTAAATATTGACCAGCTCGACAAACTCCTGGTCAGTCAACGATTCTAACTGTGTAAAATCTACAGCAGCGGCTATTGTTCGATTAGGCATAAAGATAACTCCGACAAGTATAACAAAGAAGATCGTGATTAATACTCTCATAGTTGCTCTCATATTTACCCTCCTATACTTCTGCCTAAACATACAACTTTGATTTAACCTTTCAAACCACCAAGAGTCAACCCTTTGATAAAATACCTCTGGAAGAACAAAAAGACGATGATCATAGGTATAGCCGAGATCGCTGCTCCACTCATTAAGAGTCCATAGTTCACCAGATTCTTATCCTGTAAAGTTTTTAACCCCACAGGAAGGGTATATAAATATGATTTGTTAAGCACAATCAGTGGCCAGAGAAAAGAGTTCCAGACAGACATAAAAGTCAGAATTCCCAGAGTTGCTAAAGCTGGTTTAGACAGAGGGATGATAATCTTCCAATATGTTTTAAACTCCGAGGCTCCATCAATTCTGGCTGCTTCTATCAACTCAGTAGGAATAGTTTTCATAAACTGACGCATCAAAAACACACCAAAGACCATAGCTAATGGCGGCAAAATTACCGACCATAAAGAGTTCTTTATCCCTAATTTGGTGACCAGAATAAACATTGGCACCAGCGTAACCTGTCCAGGAATCATCATCGTACTAATCATTATCCAGAAAAGAAAATCCCTCCCCGGAAACTGTTTCTTAGCAAAAACATATCCTGCCATCGAATCTAACAGCAATATTCCCAATGTTGCAGTAACACTTACCAGTACACTATTGAAAAACCACTTCGGTAATCCGATATCAGTAAATAATACTCTCACACTTTTAAACGACTCAGATAAAATATGCAGCGCCTGATCTTTATCCCCCTGCAAATAAAGTGGAATGAATTTCTTCACCACAGTAGGAATCAACTTAGGCGGCATAGATAATACTTCATCAGGTAATTGCAATGCTGTAGTAAATACCCAATATAAAGGCATCAAGGCAATGATCGCCCAGACAATCAGGATACAATAAGCCATAACTCTAAGACCAGTAGCAAAAATTTTTCTACTATTCAATGCGCACCCCCCTTAATACTCTACATCTGTATTCAGGAACTTGAACTGGATAAAAGCAAAGATTAAGACAATCCCAAACAGGACAATAGCCTGTGCAGATGCTAAGCCAAATTCAAAATCCCTGAAGGCTGATTTATATATAAGATGTACCAGGGTCGTCGTTGCATACCCAGGACCCCCATCAGTCATCAACAGTACCTGAGCAAATACCTGAAATGAACCGATTGTTCCCAATACTACCAGATACAAGGTAGTTGGCTTTAGAAGCGGAAGGGTGATCCGCCACCAGGTAGTTATAGGACCTGCACCATCTATTCTCGCCGCTTCATATAACGACTCCGGAATCGATCCCATAGCTGCCAGATATAAGATAACTCCAACACCAGGTGGTGTTAAGATAGCCATCATAATTATCGAAGTCAATGCCCAATTAGAACTACCTAACCAGTTGATTGCATCTACGCCCACAAGGCTCAAAATATAATTTAATAGACCTCTAGAATTATACATCCAACGCCAGACCATAGAGATTACCACTACAGAAGTTACTGTTGGCAGATAATAAGCTGCTCTAAAAAAAGTCTGTGCTTTCCTATTCAAAGGATTAATCAAACTGGCTAGAATCAAAGCGATCATAACCTGACTGGGAACAACAACCAGTGTATAGCGAAATGTATTCCACAATGCTTTATAAAAAAGATCGCCAGTAAAAACAGCCTTGAAGTTATCCAGTCCTACCCAGACTGTATCAAAAATCTGATATTCCTGAAAAGACAGAACAAAAGCCCAAACAACTGGTAATGCAATAAACACTAAAAAGACAGAAAATTTAGGAAGCAAGAAAAGATAATCCCATTTGTGTTTGCCAATCTGCTTAAGTAAGTGCATAGTTGGTTGTTTTTCTTTTCTCCTAAATAACCTTCTACGTGAACCTACCTCTGTTGGATTTATTTGCCCTTTGATAAAAATCACCTCACCTATTCAAAATCCCCCCTCCTACAGTATGGAGGGGGATTTTGGCTCTCTCATATTAAGAAATTATTTATTCAAAAATCTTGCTGCTTCTTCACCGGCATTCTCTAAAGCTTCTTTTGCAGATTTCTCACCATTCAATACCAACTGTAACCAGGCCTGAATTCTTTCATCAATCTGTGGCCAATTAGAATGTTTTGGTATCGAGACAGCATATTGTAACATCTCAGAAGCACGTTTCATATGTGAATTATCAGCAAATGGACCCATCTCCTGAGAAGATTTACGTGCCGGGAATGTTCCATACTCTGTAGCAAAAATGTATTGTTGTTCAGTATCAGAGATGAATTTAGCAAATTCCACTACAACAGCCTTTTTATCTTTATTACTTTGCTTAAAGACGACAAAACCACCAGAACCACCAACTGTCACTGATTGCCCAGTTTCACCAATTGGATATTCAGCAACCATAAAGTTAGTTTGATACTTATCATTATTTCTTACACTGGCTATAGCCCAACTGGCCCATGGTTCAACCGCCACAGTTCTCAATTCTGGGTTAGCAAATGCCTGGAAACAGCCACCTACATCATTACCACCCATCTCCATAGGAGAGACATCATATTCAAATTTCAGAGAAGCAAATTTTTCTAAAGCTGAGATAGCTTCTGGACTGTCAAAGGTGTATTCTTCTCCATCTTCTGACAATGGTCTTGCACCATCCATCATTAAGAATGGCCATGCCTCATAATAACCTGGCATAATGTAAGTGGAGAATCCATACACATCAATTTTACCGTCATTGTCACGGTCAAAGGTTAATTTTTGCATTTTTTCTACAAATTCATCCCAGGTCCATTTCCCATTAACAGGTGGTTCAACACCACGTTCTTCAAAGATGTCAAGGTTTAATAACATGGCATGCACAGTCATCGAAGAAGGTATACCATATAGATGTTCCTTATATGTGTATGCTTCAAGTGCACCAGGGAAGAAGTCAGCTAATTCATCTTTTGTAAAGTAATCATCCAATGGTTCAATAACGCCTTGTTCTAATTGCTTTAACTTAATAGCACCGCCACTAATATCAACCGGTGCCAGGTCTGGCCAATCCATACCAGCGATAGCTATATTTAGCTTTTGTCCCAATTCAGCCCATGGTACTTCTACCAATTCGATTTCTACTCCAGGATGAGCAGCTTCAAATTCTGCAATTCTGGACTTCATCCAATGGAAGCGATCATCATTCTCATCAGGCCAACGCGGAGCATCCCAAACAACAATCTTGCCTTCCCAATCTTTGGCTATAACCTGTGCTGGAGTGAAGAAACCAACCACTGCCACCAGAACAAATACTGCTAACAGACTCATAAGTAATACATTCTTTTTCACTTTTTTTGCCCCCCTCAGTACGCGTGTTCGCGCAAATGTTTTTCACCTAACAATATTAACTATATGCAAATTAAACCCAGGAAAGACACCTCCTTTTACCAATATAATAAACAATTCTTTCAATATAAGGGGTCTCATATTTTTATTTAACCCCATATAGATAAAATCCTTTAAAAGTTATTTGAAAATTTTAACCAACCATTTAATATTGAATAATTTTTGATAGAATACCATCACATTTTTCTAGCAACATTAAAGCTTCTCCAAAGGAATAACCGAATTTATACATTATTATCGCTGCTTTTAAGTTATAACTGGCATTTTCTAGATATTGATGTGCAGCATCCAGATCAGTTTCGGTTAAGGTCATAAAAATGTTAACTGCCCGTGTTCTTAATTTCTGATTGGAAGGTTTGAGATCTACCATCAGATTTGAATAAACCTTCCCTAATTTGACCATCACAGTAGTCGAAATCATGTTTAAGACTATTTTTTGTGCTGTGCCTGCCTTCATTCTGGTTGAGCCAGTAATTACTTCTGGCCCCACGATAGGTGCTATGGCTATATCGGCAGCCTGCTCTACAGGAGAATTCTCCACACAGACCAGAGAGATAGTCAATGCACCTGAGATTTTAGCCTTTCTAAGAGCTCCCAATACAAAGGGAGTAGTACCACTGGCAGCAATTCCTACTACACTATCCAGTGAAGTAATGTAATATTGCTGTAAACTCTGGCTTCCCTTCTCACAACTGTCTTCAAGATTCTCTTGAGATTGAAACATAGCCTCTTTACCACCGGCTAATATACCAATCACTCTACCCGGTTCCACACTAAAAGTAGGGATGCATTCAACAGCGTCCAAAACACCGAGTCGCCCACTGGTTCCCGCTCCTACATAGAAAAGTCGCCCTCCCTTTTGCATACGCTGAGTAATACCGTCAACAGCCTGTGTAATCTCCGGTATCACCTGTTGAACAGCCAAAGTTACTTTGGCATCCTCCTGATTTATTAACTTAAGAATCTGTTGAGTATCCAACTTATCAATCTCCATAGTGGCAGGATTTCTAGTCTCAGTAATTCTGGATAATTTATTATCAACCATAGAATAACTAACCTCCATCAAAATCAAATCTATGCAATAACTCGTTATCACATCTTCGTTTTAACGACTCTAGTAATAAAGTCTACTTAAATCTACAACCTTCGTAAATTGTCATAAGAACGTACACAACAATACAGTCTCTACTCAATCTTACTTCCACGCATAGCCAATCTAGTTTTGTTCAAAGCAGCCAGAGTATGATCATATTCTGCAGTAGCCACTCCCAAAAATAATACATCAATCACCGCCAACTGAGCCATTCTTGAAGCCAGAGCACTTCCTCTAAAGGGAGTTTCCTTAGAAGAAGTCAATAATATGTGATGTGCTAACTGAGTCAAAGGTGAACCAAGATTTGAAGTGATTCCAATAATTTTAGCTCCGGTCCTTTTAGCAACCTCCAGAGAATCAATCAGTTCCCTGGAACGACCTGAATCGGAGATAGCAACCACTAAATCCTGCTCACTCAACAAAGCACTTACAGTTTTTTGCGAATGATTATCTATCAGAGCTTCCGCTATATGATCTATTCGCTTAAATTTCTGCTCCGCATCTAAAGCCACAATTCCCGACGCTCCAAAGCCAAAGAAATAGATTCTTCGTGCCTGTAATATAAGTTTTACACAATTTTGAATATCAGCATTCTGTAATAGCTTTTTGGTATTGTTTAATGATTGGTTATATATCTGAAAAATTTTCTCAATGATCACATTCGGAGTATCATCAGCTTCAATAGCTCCGTAAATATTTTCACTCTGTTGTTCTTCACTGGATTTGGCTAACATAATTTTTAATTCTTGATATCCAGAATAACCTATGTGCTGACAAAATTTAACGATAGTAGCTTCACTCACACCAACATTCTCAGCCAGCTTGGTAATGGACAGACGGATAGTCTCAGGTATGTTCCTCAATATATATTCTGCAACTTTCTTCTCAGCTGGCTTTAAAGCATCAAGATGACTCTCAATTCTTAAATAACCATGAGGTAGGCCACCTTTCCCTTGTTCTATTACCATTTTTTTCACATCCTTGATATTCATTTTTTTTAAATTAAAAATTTTCTCTCAATAATTTTATTGGACATCAACAGCAAAAATTCCTTCTTGTTTAGCGAAATTCAGTAAAAAAATTTTATTGGTTTTAAAAAAGTTTAAAAAAATTAATAATTCTCGCGAGATAAAATATCTATTTTCATAGAATTAACAAATAAAAAAATGGCACTCAGCCATTTTAGCAAAACATAATATAACAAAAAATTTCAATCATCAGTTATCCAACTCTCCAGGTAGATAATATATAATAGTCCTCTGTTCCTTTGAAACTCTCCCATTAGCGATCTTTAATCTCTCTATATAAATTCCGTCACTTTACTCTCCAAATTCTCTGAAGTTCTCTCTAAAACACTACAAATTAGATTAGAATCGAAATACACCTCAAGCAATTACGTAACCTACCAGTCTCAACACAACTTGATCCCCTGAATTAAAGTCAAATTATTCCCACCCCCCTCTATAGTATTGAGATCAAAAATTTACAACCTCCTCTATGACCAGTAGATAAGAAGATAATTCTAGACACATGCTCAAATGTCATCAGCATCCAGTTTTCATTATACCTGATTTTGGTTTTTAATGTCAATAAACCAGACTACATTTCCTAGTAAAGTAGTACGAATTAATTTTTTTATAATAAAACAGGATTCTCTCGGGAACCCTGTTTTATCATCAGATCCATTTTATCAGATAAATCTCACCCGACGTAAATTCTTTATTAGATCCTCCTCAATGTACTGATCTGTAAAAATTAAGAACATTACAGGTAAAGTTATCTTTTTTTGATTTTGTAAATTTACTGGCTGATAATAAAAGATAGCCGCATCTACCATATTTGTGAACGCTTCAAATCCCAGAGAATTATCTTCCATACAAAACAGTAATCTATCCTGATGAGTATTAGCACCAAAGAGTACAGGTGATTTAGTCAGTAACTCGATACTGCCTTTACCAGTTTTGTACCTATTAAACTGATTATGCACATCTTTAGTGACAAACCATCCTTCAGTCAGTTCCTCAACAAAAGGCTTAAAGAAGCATCTCATAGTAATTGTCAGATCTTTTAAAGTACGGTTCAGATTTGAAATCAATTCGATCTGGCAGGCCAAAATTGGTACACCTGGCATCATCAAAAATGACTGTTCTATCTCCAGACCACGAAATTCCTCATTTTTATCAATCTGAATTTTGGTCTTAATACCAGTCCATTTATTGTCAAAGATGTCTTCCCGTTCTACAAATTCACCAGTTATCTTCTCCTGTAAAATCATACTTTCCGATAATCCTCTACCACCTAAAGCCAGACCTCCCACCCACGGATTAAACCAGGAACGCGGGCCAGCCTTTGGAAAAGAAGATTCAAACCATTCATGCCCATTATGTGTCAGTGAAAATAGGGCATGAGAGAATTCCGGAGCTGCCTTAATTCTCAGCTTCCCATTATCGGCAATCAACACCTTTAATCCCTCTTCTGCACCAATCTCCGTTTTAATCTGCTCACTTTCCATTTTAAAGACCATAGTTTGGCGAGTCAATCCAAACAACTCCATATCCGCATCCAAAGTTATTACATCACTCTCCACTTCAGAAAGTTTGACAGCGAATTCTGCTTCTTTCTTCTTCTGAGCAGCCGTATATGTCAAGACCTGCGGCTCAAAAGCATTGGATTCAGAGTTCAAAGTCAACTGCCCTTCAAAATAAAAATTCCGCCTTTCTATAGCTTTAACTTCAAACGATTCCTGGACAAAAGGATTGTTGCCGTTAACCTCTAAAGTAAATACATCCTTCACTGGAAGATAATCTGTTGAGTCACTTCCCCGAACAAAATTCCTAAATTCTTCCAATGTACGAAATGTTCCGATAGCAAAACTAATCGGCTTTGTTTTAATCGTCGATTTAGCAGGCAGCTGACCAAAACAAAGTTCAATCTCAAATGGATATTCGCCGACCATAACCTTATATTCAGGCGACCACCATATTCCCCGTGATATTGAGTGACCGTATGAAAAAAGCCAATTCTCAGTGAATTCTCCATGTCCCCAGGCTGGTGGTTCAGCACAAAATGTGTCCACAATCTCTAGTAATTCGCCATTAAAGGGCAAGATTCCTCTGGAGAAATCAAATCGAAAAACTTCCTTCAAATAGACTTCATCGGAAATCTGATCAGAATTATTATGTATCTCATAATAGTTCTCCACAATACCACTGGCAAACAAACGAGTTACGTAGACCAGTTCTAAACCCTCAAAATCTTTGGAACAATAAGTTGCTCGCAAGACCATAGCATCGTCTTCAGTAACATACTCTACCTTTTTGGGTGTAGTTTTAGAAAATTCCAGAGAATAAGGCTTACCAAATTGAGGATAATTGAGAAAAATGTAGTCTACAGTGGATTCCCACTGATTAATCGTTGTAAAAGAACGGATATTATTATTCTTATACAGAGATACTTGTTGACCTCCATTATAAATAACCCAACTTTTTTCTGTCTCTCCACCAACCATTCCGGTATTACCGGGGAAAGGTGTATTCAATTCTTTAACAAATTCCACAATCTCCCCACTTGCCAGAGTCACTTCTATAGAGATCTCTTCTGAGTAAAACGAGAAATCTTCTAAAATATAAGCTACCGGAATTGATCTCTTCTCTCCAGACTGCATTGAGATGACAAATTCTGATTGATTAAAGGATAACCAATCGGTAGATGGCAGAGTAAAGTTGAATTTTGCCATTTCATCAAAGTTATTCTCAATATCCAGATAGACTACACCCTGACGGTTTTTAGGAAATAAATTAGTTGGAGAAACCAATGACAATTTTGCGGGGAACTGGGGGATAACCCCTAATCTAAATAGAGCATGTTGACCATTAATGTACACATCAGCAGAAACAGCAGGATGGGTTCTCCATTTGGAATACTCTGCTTTTATCTCTCCAAGAGTAAATTCTCCTTCTATCATCTGCTGATCTTGAACATCTATTGCCAGATCAAAGTCAAATTTTATATTTTTATCATCCAGACCTTTTATCACTATATGTAAAGGATCAGCTGTTTTATTGACAACCTGATATATTATCTTATAGCTCCTACCAAAGACTAACTTTTGCTTTGGCATAATCGCACTAACCAGATAGTCATCAGTCTCGATTAATCTCAATCCCCGACTACGTCTTTCAAATTCCATCCGCAGTCTGCTGCCATTTTTCTCCCAAAGATACTCATAACATTCGAAATCATTTACTTCCAGTGCATCTGGTTGAATTTTAATCTCTCTTTTTGAATCTTGGTACCAATCAACTTTCCGAAAGAACTCTGCAACAGCTTCTGTCTGCAAAACTGTTGGGATAAAATTCATCAGATGAGTAGAGTCATTCCGTCTTTCCCAGAAAAAACCACACTTTTTGTATAAAGGCACAGCTTTGGTATTACCCGGCCAGGTATATAGATCTAATCTGGGCCAACCCAATTCGATAGTTCGCTCTAAAACCTGTAAGACCAATGCTTTGCCAATCTTTTTCCCATGATATTCCGGAATTACATTCAATAATGGAATATATAAGCTTCCTTCATCTTCCCGATACTCTGAAAGACTACAAAATCCTACAACCTGCTCACCATCCAGAGCCAGATACATATTTAGGTTAGGTGAAACATCTTTTTTGGCCAATGTCTGTTCTTCAGTCATTGTCGTATTATCTCCACCCCAACTACTGCCACTCTTATTCCACATCTCGGCTAATCCTTTAGCATATAAAGGATCATATTCAATAATTCTAATATCTGTCATCTATAATCTCCCTCCTATCTCCACGAATAATTCAACTTTAAAATCAAAACACAACTAACTACAATATGACAAATATTTTGCACCCCCTATAAAAATATATACTTTATATTAGACGGGAATTTTTTTTCTCCTTCATATAATATAAATTAAATAAATAAAAAAGGTTACAGACTTAACTGTAACCTCCTCGCCTCAAGTAATCCGCGGATCTCGCAGATCGCGAATCCCATCTCCCAACAGATTAAACCCCAGGACTGAAATGGTAATCATAATTCCGGGAGATAGAGTGTACCATGGTGCTTTAAATATATAATTTTGAGCTTCATTAAGCATCCGTCCCCAGCTAGGATCAGGCGGCTGTACCCCCAATCCCAGATAGCTCAAACCTGCCTCAGCTAAAACTGCACTGGCAAATCCCATTGAAGCTGCCACAATTAAAGGTGACATTACATTTGGTAGAATATGCAAGAACATAATTCTAATCGTGCTAAGTCCCATCGCTCTGGCAGCCTCAACAAACTCAAACTGCTTATATTGAATAAACCCACTGCGGGAAATACGGGAAAATACAGGTATTGAGACAAGACTCAAAGCCAACATGGTATTAACAGTACTTGGTCCAAAAACAGTAATAAACATCAGTGCCAAAAGAATTCCGGGAAAAGCCTGTAATGTATCCGTTAACCGCATAATAATCTCATCAATCCAACCCCCCAGATACCCGGCAAAAGCTCCAATAAAAGTTCCTATAGTCAATCCAATGGAGACAGCAATGGTTCCTACAAGAAATGCTGTCTGAGACCCTTTCATGATTCGACTTAAGATATCACGTCCAAAATTATCTGTTCCCAACCAATGATTCCAGGAAGGTGGAGAAAACCGCTCCTGAATATTCATTTCATTCGGATCAAATGGAGTATACACAAAACTCACCAACATAGCTAATAGCTGGATTAAAATTAGTCCACCACCAATGTACAAGTTCAAATTTTTCTTCATCTTTCCCACCTATTCTAAACGAATTCGTGGATCCAGCAAACCATACATTATATCGACAATAAAATTAATACAGGTTACAATTATCGCAATATATAAGATCATCCCCTGAACCAGAGGGAAATCTCGATAACTGATAGAAGACACTAACAACCGTCCCATTCCAGGCAAAGCAAAAACCTGCTCAATAATTAGACTTCCACCCAATACATCTGCAACAATCATCCCCAAAACTGTAACCACAGGAATTAAGGCATTTTTCAAAACATGTTTATTGACAACCACATTCTGACCTAAACCTTTACCATAAGCTGTCCGTACATATTCTAGCTTTAATTGTTCTAAAACCGCTGCCCGTAAATATCTTACCAATACAGCAATCTTAGGTATTGCCATTGCCAGTGCCGGCAGAAATAATCCTTTAAATGCTCCCCAAAAATCTTCCGACCAGGGTACATAACTACCCGGAGTGAACCAACGAAAGATCACCCCAAAGATAAACATTAGAATAATTCCTAACCAGAAGGAAGGGATAGCCATCCCTAACTGGGTTAACAGAGAGATCAAATAATCTAGCCACTGACCTCGAACTTTAGCCGCCAAAATTCCCAGAGGAATTGCAATAATTATAGTAACTCCTAGAGAGATTAGGGCCAGAGATATTGTCACTGGTAATCTGCTCATCATCAAATCCAATACTGGTCGCGAAAAGCGTAAAGATTCTCCCAGATTTCCCGAAAAAACTCCCCCCATCCAGGAGATAAATCGCTGAAACAAAGGCTTATCCAGACCCAGCTTCTCCTGCAAAGCCAAAATCTGCCCTTTTTCTGCATCCATACCCAATATTGTCAGAACTGGATCTCCCGGAATAATCTGAAAGACCAGAAAAGTTAGGAAAGAGATCAGAATCAGAGTAACCCCCAGGGTCAGCCCCCGACGTAAAACAAAATACATGCAAATCACCTCAAAAAATACCGTAATGGTTATTCAGTAAAGTAAATAGTAGACATATCCAGTACGTCTAATGGATAAATAATATACCCCTGAATATTTTGCTTCATCGCCACCGCAAAATTGGGATCCATAATATATACTGCTGCTGCATCTTCTGTCAAAATCTGCTGTGCTCTCCGGTATAATTCTGCACGCTGTTCCAGATCAACTGTCTTTGTGGCCTGCTTAATTAGTTCATCATACTCTGAATTGTTATAGTTTAAGAAATTGGCATCATAATCTGAAGTAAAACGCCCCAAAATCTTATGGGGATCTAGCTTTCCTGTAAATCCAATAATTGTCATCTCATAGTCTCGCCCGCGATAAATGCGATCTAACCATACACCCCACTCTACCAGTTCAATATCGACATCTATTCCAACCTTCTGTAATTGAGAGGCAATTACCTGGGCAGTATCAACGTGAAACTGATAATTTGCTGGTACAGAGATAACTGTTTTAAAACCATCTTCATAACCAGCCTCAGTTAATAATTCCTTAGCTCTCTCAATATTCAAATTATAAGTACTCTCTAACCCTTCCTGATAATATTGGGGCATAACCGGACTCATATTGGAACCTAACTTGGTACCAAGACCAAAGGCAACTGCCTCAATGATTTCATCGACATCAATCGCGTAGTTGATAGCTCTTCTCACCCGAATATCATCAAAGGGTTTATGGGCTATGTTCATTGTCATTAATTGAACCATATTCTGCATGCCCTGAACATAGTGAAATTCAGACCCCAGTTCTTCCAGACGTTCATTAGCAATCCGGGGATAAATATCAATAGCTCCTGATTTGAAACTCAGAAGAGCAGCCTCATTATCAGGTATAATTCTAAACTCAACTTTATCAACATAAGGCACTCCTTCTTTCCAATAATCAGCAAACTTTTCGATGACTACCCGTTGTTCAGGTACATATTCAATAAACTTAAATGGCCCAGTTCCAATAGGATTCAGATTATGATCAGCATTATCCTCTGGCAAAATAGCTACTGTCAGATTAGCAAGAAAGGAAGCATCAAATTCTTTCAAAGTAATGACCACCGTCTGCTGATCAGGCGTCTCAATGTTATCGATCACAGTAAAAGAAGCCGCCAACGGCTCTCCGGTCTCCACGCCCATCAAACGTTCTAAGGAATATTTGACATCATCTACAGTAACAAGATTACCATTGTGAAACTTAATCCCTTTTCTAAGTGTAAAAGTATACACCAATCCATCTTCAGAAACCGTATAATCACTTGCTACTGCAGGATGAATGTGTCCCTGGTTGTCTGGTTTAACCAGCCCCTCGAAAACGTTGAACATCATCTCCTGGGTTCCTGCTGCAGCTGCCAAATGTGGATCTAAGTAATCGGGATCCTGGGGAACCACTACTACTACATTGCCACCACTCTTAATTTGGGAAGTAGAATCCTCTGAGACCACCTGTTTATCAGATCTCTGACCACAGCCAACAAAAACCGTCAAACTCAGAACTAATATCAGTATCAACATGACACCTTTGGAACTTTTCAACATCCTGACATCTCCTTTCACATACAATTCTTAAAGTCACTATAACCACTCAGATAACTATAATTCCCAGGATAAACCTTCAGATGCCAGATCAATCGGTCCGGCATAATGTTCTTTTGCTTCTTCCACCAACTGCAGATGATTACCATAGTGAGGCAGATGAGTTAATACTAAGCGTCCCACTCCGGCCTGTTTAGCAATTTCTCCGGCCTGTCCCCCTGTTAAGTGACCAGTAATCATGTCCTGTTGATCATTATACAGACTAGCCTCACATAGAAAAAGATCAGCATCTTTAGCCAGAGAGATAATCTTATCGCTCCAACCCGTGTCACCGGTATAAACCAGAGTCTGGTCATCGTGTTGGATTCGCATGGACAGCGAATAGACAGGGTGAACGTTTTCTTCGAAATTGATCCTTAAATCACCTAACTCAAGTACTTGTCCAGGTGCGATAGAATGAGCAAGGCAATGCTGTTTATAAGCTAGAGTAGCAAACTTCTGATCTTCTGCATGACCATAGATATCCAGAGGTTTCTGTCGCTTACTCAATTGACGTAAGATCATGATCCCATAATGCAGACTATAAATATCTGCCAGGTGATCGGCGTGATAATGAGACAGAATGACAGCATCCAGTTCTGTCAAATTAAGATAAGCTTGAAGTGTTGACAGAACTCCGGAACCACAGTCTAACAAAAGGTTAACTTCTTCCGTTTGAATCAGATAACCTGATGTAGCCTGATTCGCCTCTGGATAAGCTCCCCAATATCCAACAACTGTTACTTTCACTTACCATCTTCCTTTCAAATAGTTCTTTTATAATTTTAGAATTCCACTTATCCCTACTAATCTATTCTACATTATTAAAGTTACATACAAGATACTATAACGTAAATAATAATTTCAAATATTAAAAATCTTACTCAATTCTTTTTTACCACTAGTTCACTTCGACACCATTAGTCAGTCCCCTGCTTCTCCGGATTATATTATGCTAAAGCTTTAATTTTCAGATTATTCCCCCCCCTATTTATCCACAAAAATAGAGATGCACCTACACATCTCTATGCCTGATCAGATCTTCTTCTCGATTAGAATAATTGACCATCATCTTCAGCTCTTCTAAGCCAAATTAGTTCGTAAACTCTCCACCTGTCCTATTCGATTTCTACCTTCAGATTTAGCCTGATATAAAGCTTCATCCACCTTTTTCATCATAATATCTCTGGTATCGCCTTTGACATATTCGGTAACTCCCAGACTAACGGTAACCTGCCCGACACGTTCAAAGTCATAATTTCCAACTTCAAACCTAATCCTCTCAGCTAATTTAACAGCTGCATCAATATCAGTTTCAGGAGCAAGAATCATGAATTCTTCTCCCCCCACCCTACAGAGAATATCGGTCTTTCGAATATTATCTTCCACAATCTGTCCCAGAGCCTGTAAAACATTATCACCAGTATCATGACCATAATTATCATTAACAGTCTTAAAGTGATCAATATCAAACATAATTAAAGAAAGAGAACTGTTTTTCAGACCTTCTAATTTCTTAGTAATAAACTCTTCAAAAGCCCAACGATTCCAGAGACCTGTCAAATAATCATGGTAAACTGAATACTCCAGTTTGTCCCTAACTAATTTCTTTATCACAAGGATAATCACCAGCACCAGAATCAAATTGACAACCGTAACCAGGAAAAACAAGTGAAAATAGTGCATCTTATACTCAGAGATACTTTGGACCATCAAAACATAATCATTAGCCAATAGCCATAACTCTTCACTCTTTTGAATCATCTGGGCTTCATTCTCTGCAGTCGGATCAGCTCTATACTCATTAATAATCTCTTTCAGTTTTTCCCAATTATCATTGAGTAATTGTAGTGTCCACCGATAATCACCATTTTGGGTAAATGTCTTAACCTGATTCTCCCCATTAAGAAATCTTTTGATTAATTCGTCGATCCCTTTAATTAAAACATTTAGAGTTTCTGGTCTAGTATGACTGATTTCCAGTTTTACTATTCTCTGAATTGATCCTCTGAGAATACCAGAATAATTAAGGATTTTAGCATCATCTTCAATATTTTCAATTAAAAAAGCCACTAATATACCATTTAAAGAAATAATTACCAATAATAATACAGCAATAACTGTAATTCTTCTGGAAACCTTTAAACCTTTCAACACCACTACAGTTCTCTCCCTTGATCGTTTTTACCTACAATTACTCATATTATTATTTTAACACAATAAGCAAGCATACTACCAGACCTTTTTTCTGAAAAATATAGCTTATTTACCATTTTAAAGATTATTTCTCTTTGTAAAACAGTAAGGTTAAATAAAGCCACACCAATCTCAGCCTATCATTCGACAGAATAATTTTAAATTCGACAATCAACTACATAAAAATACTTTTCTCAACTATTTTATTAGCTTCCAATTACCAGATTAAAAACCCTGCCAATATTCTCACCCAATCGCTCCAGAAGAACTGCTCCGTGATCCATAGCTTTTTCTAAAGAGATTGGACTGTCAATAATAGAAAAGACAGCATCTACACCATGAGCGTAAACTTCCTCAAAACCATCTCCCAGGCTTCCGGCAACTCCTATCACAGGTATAGCATATTTTTTTGCTATCTGTGCAACTCCAATTGGGGTCTTTCCAAATACTGTTTGCGAATCAATCATTCCTTCACCTGTGATAACCAGATCAATATCTTGAATCTTCTCCTCAATCCTTAGAGTGTTCAGTACTATTTCAATTCCAGCCATTAACTCAGCCTGTAAAAATGCAACTAGACCTGCCCCCAGACCACCTGCTGCTCCTGCCCCCGGCAAATTATCTACTACAACATTTAGATCTCGCCTAATTATCTGGGCCATATGGCGCAAACCCTGATCTAATTCCTGAACCATCTCAGAGGTGGCTCCTTTTTGTGGACCATATATATAGGCTGCTCCTCGCTCACCATATAAAGGATTATCCACATCACAGGCTGCCCGGAAGATAGATTGTCTAACTCTCCCGTCCAGACCTGTACAATCAATCCTTTGAATTCGCTGCAATTCCTGACCGCCATAGCCAACTTCCCGACCGTTTTCAGCAATAAATCTAACCCCCAGAGCCTGGGCCATTCCAATCCCACAATCATTGGTAGCACTGCCGCCAATACCAATGATAAACTTTCTACATCCCCGGTCCAACCCTTCACGAATCAACTCACCAGTGCCATATGTAGTAGTTTTCAGAGGATTTCTTTTCTCTTCTGGAATCAGAGGTAAACCTGATGCCGCTGCCATCTCAATAACGGCAGTCCCCCCATCTGCCAAAATCCCCATAAACGCTTCGATCGGTTCACCCAATGGTCCAGTGACCATTTTGCGAATTATCTGACCAGCTGTCGCAGCCACTAATGACTCCACTGTGCCTTCTCCACCATCTGCCATAGGTAATTTTTCTATCTCAAACTGGGGATTAGCCCGCAAAAGCCCATTTTCTATAGCCTGGGCTACTTCCAGAGCTTTTAAACTTCCTTTGAACGAATCTGGCGCAACTAAGATTTTCATCTTCGTTCACCTCCAATTAATAGTATCATCATTTATTATAACTCAATTATCCTCATCTGTAACTACATAAATTCAATTAATAGGGGAGATTACAACTTCCCCATTAAAACACTCTTAATATTTATTTCATAACTTACCATTCCTCTGCCATAAAAGTGACGATCTTTGGAAATAGTTGATCCAGTATCTGAATAGTTTCAGGAATCTTTTTAATCGAAAATACTATCTCTGCCTGCCCTGGAATCTCAAGCTTTCCAGCCAGATATAATTCAATAGCTGATTTGAAACCAGTTAACAATTGTCCCAGGTCAGTTGATCTAATGATCAAATCTTCTTTGAGTGAATCATCTCTGCTGACCTCACCAATTGTTGAGATAAAATATTTACCTTCCAACTCTGGCAGTGACTCATCTTTTATATACAAAATTAGCGGTCTAAGAGGATAAGCTACCATCAATTCTTCTACCAACCGCTGTGGATTCAGAATGCGCATCATTCTGCTGGAACTACTCTTTAATTCTGCATAGTTCCCAGCTCGCCAATGAGTATCCAGAATTAAAGACACAGGAAAATCAGGGGGAATTCTGGTGAATATTACTTTATTAACCTGATCAGTATAAGCTAAAATATGTTTTTTTAGAGCGTAAAATGCACTTAAATCTGCATATCGAAATGCAGAAACTTTTAACGTCCGATTTTTTTCCTGATAAAGCAGATAACCCCTGGCTTCTTTAGTTTGATCATAAGTTATGGCGATAATATTCTGACCATCATGGAATTTACTGTCCTCATAAGGCTCAGGCATTTTCATCTCATTATAATGAGAATTATCCCGAAACCAACATCTCAGATTATGATAATCGACCTGTAATTGTTGATTATCCTTCAGAAAATCCATACTGACTGTATAATCTGTAGGTTTGAGGTCTAAAGAAAGCAAATTCCAATCAGCACTCAGTTTAGTCGAATCCATTACCATCTCAAATCCAAATTTACGATAGTATGAATGTTTAAATGGATCCAGCAGGATCATCGGAATCTGCTCTACCTTACATCTTTGTACATCTTGAGTAAAAAACTTGCGCATAAAACCCTGATTACGATACGGAGGTAACGTAGCCAATCCATCAAGGTAATGAGCTTTAAATACCTCATCCCTGATTTTTACTTCTACATCAAAACTAATATATGTAGCCACTAGCTTATCATCTTCAATGATACCATATACATATTCCCAGGTCTGATCATGGTTAACGAAAAATTTGAAAGGATCATCATCAAAACTATCTTCAAAGACCAATCTGAAAATCTTTCGTAGATCATCTTTATAGCTCTTATCTAACTTTACTATCTGCATAGTTCTGTCCCCCTTCTCCGACCCTTATTATTTGTAATCCACAGCCCCTCAGATAAAAATAAAAGAAAACAGTCATTGCCGAATATTTTAAAGCTACATTTAAGATTTCAGTAGTTTACTTTTTGACAAAAACCAGTCCATAAACAGTCTGTCCATCCAGATAGCTTTTCTCTAATTGATAATCATGTTCTTTAAAGATCCGAATTACCTCTTCTTTAGCAATAGCCCGACTGAGTGGAGGGCCATAACTTCTTGCTGTTTTGGTCCAATCAATGATTATCACCCGATGTTCAGGTTTAGAGATCCGTTTGATCTCCGGGATATATTGTTCTGGATCATTTAATTCGTGAAAAACAGTCATTAAAAAAGATAGATCAATCAGATCGTCAGCGATAGGAATGTAGTTCTCCTCTGATTGAATAACCCGAATATTTGTTAGCTGACCAATCCTTCCCCGTAAGACCTCCAACATCTCAGAGCTGATATCAATAGCATAAACCTCACCAGAATTAACTAACTTTTCTGCCAGAGGTAGAGAAAGATATCCTATGCCGCAGCCAATATCTGCGACCTTTATTTCTCTATTAAGATCATTTAAAGGTGTAAGAATCTCTTCTATAGGCAAAGCCTTTTTTCTCTCAGGACTTTCCAGTTTAATAAATCTATTCGCCTCAAATTTATGTCTAGGCAATTCAAATCACCCTTTCTAATATTTTTAATCTTTTAAATAAACTGTTCCTTAAATCTTATTAAATTATGGTATGTTTCCGCAAATATTCCAGTACCTCACCTTTCAAAGGTCTCAAATTTTGAAGTTTTTCTTTTTTAGTATCAATCTCCACACTTATCTCCAACTAAACAGTTGGTATCTGCATGCCGCTTAGACTACCTACCACTATCCAAAATAGAATAAATAGAACGCTAATCATTACTGAAGCCAGCAGAGTCTGCAAGATCGTCAATCGAAAAACAGCACGCATCTCGGCAAAATACAGAACAATTTTCCACAGTAAGAGAGAAATCATAAAAGTAACCGTCAACAAAGTGAAGAATACTCCCAATTCAAATAAAGGAACACCTTCTGGTACCAGGGCATGACTGATCACAAGAAATAACCCCAGCCCCAATAGAGGATAATAACTAAAACCCCAGGTTGTGATAATCTGTCTGTAAGTAACCTCACTATGTAATAATCTTCCTACAAGATACAGAGCCAGACAGGATAATAGATATGTTCCACTAATCAGGAAAGTCAACAAGAATAAGCTACCCAGTATCTTTAAAGGACTTCCCCAGGCAATTCTGATAGGAAAGACAGCCAAAACCAGGATGGTCAAAACTATCGGAATTAAAACTTCAACCCAGTTTTCTTGTTCTGCTCTCTCAGTCAAAAAAGTATCTGGATGATTGATTAATTGTCGGAAATTTTGAAAAAACCTCATATTATACCCTCCATTTTCATCATTTGCGCTTTTTCCATCTAACATGATGCAGACTATACCTTGATCTACCGCTATAGATTGAATATTGATCACCTTTTAATAGAAATCCCAGACACTATAGCAGTTCCAGGAAATATGTTCAAAACTTCTAACCTTTGTATATTGTTATTTTCTGCTCTCTATCCCCTTTTTCCTGCTCTTTGAATTCATTTTACCGACCTCAGAATAGGATCAAGAATGAAAAAACGTTACTCTCGATAGAATCTACACAGATATCCAGATAGTTTTATTAAAAAACACAGAGAGAAATCTCCTCTTACCAGACTTCCCTCTATTTTATGGATGCTAATCTATAAATTTTAACAGATGCTCAATTTAGTCAATCACCATTGATTTCAAATGTATCTCTTCAAATTTTGCATACTTCTCCACAGCACGCTTCGCCAGACGATAGAAATAATCCTGACTATTGATCTTCTGGCGACCTTCACTTTTCAATTTAATATATCTTCCATTTTCCAGTAATATTCTGGACTTTTCAGTATCCCGAAGACTTAACTCCAAAATCTCAATGACCAATTCACGATTATCTGCATCTTCAATGGGGAATAGTAATTCTACCCTTCGATCCAGGTTACGGGGCATCCAATCTGCACTGGACAGATACACACTTTCACTACCATCATTGTAAAAATAATATATTCTACTATGCTCTAAATATCTCCCGACAATACTTCTTACCCGAATATTTTCACTTAATCCCTCAACACCTGGCCGTAAGCAGCAGATTCCCCTGACAATTAAATCAATCTCAACTCCAACTTGAGAAGCTCCGTACAGTGCCTGGATAATCTCCTCATCTACAAGAGCATTCATTTTAGCAATAATCTGTCCCTTTTTTCCCCGTTTAGAGTTATCTCTCTCCTGATTGATTAGACTGATAAACTTATCGCGCAGACCTCCAGGAGCCACATCTATTTTGTATAAATCAGGTAAATAAGAATATCCAGATAACATATTGAACAGAGCAGATATATCTGCCCCAAAATACGGATTAGATGTAAATAGACCCAGATCTGTATATATTCGTGCAGTAACATCATTATAATTACCAGTACCCAGATGTACGTAACGTTTGATTCCATCAGGCTCTTTACGAACGATAAGTAAAGCTTTACAATGAATTTTCAAACCTATAAGACCATAGATTACATGGCAGCCAGACTTCTCCAGACGTCTGGCCCAGGCGATATTGTTCTCTTCATCAAATCTGGCTTTCAATTCCACCAAAACTGTAACCTGTTTACCTTTCTCTGCTGCGTGAGCCAATGCTTTAACAATAGGTGAGTCTCCACTGACCCGATATAATGTCTGCTTTATGGCCAACACTTCAGGATCCTGAGTTGCCTGCCTTACTAACTCGACTACCGGATCAAAAGATTCATACGGATGATGTAGAAGAACATCTTCTCTGACAATTACCTTAAAAATATTATTATTCTCCAGAAATTGAGGAATTGGTTGGGGACGGGCAGGTACATATCGCAAATAATCATACCCATCTATAGAACTAACTTTCATTAAAAATGTCAAATCTATAGGACCCTTTAGCAGATATGTTTCCAGATTCTGAACTTCCATCTCTTCCTGAAGAATTCTCAACAACTCCAAATTCATTCCCTCTTCTACTTCCAATCTGATGACAGCACTCCAACGCCTCATTCGCAAAGATTGTTCAATTGCTTCCAACAAATCTTCAGCACCTTCTTCATCATAACCCAGATCAGCATTTCGTGTTACCCGATAACACCCCATAGCCAGAATATGATGACCTCTAAAAATCGTATCTATATACATTTTGATTATCTCTTCTAAAAGTACAAAATATCGTCCATCATCTTCTCCCGGTATCTCCACATATCTTCCCAGAACCGACGGAACTTGAACTGTTGCGAACAGAGGTTCATTGGAACCTTCCTGTTCTACCAGTAGAGCGACATTCAAACTTTTATTTAAAATTAAAGGAAATGGTCTACTCTGATCCACAACCATTGGTGTCAACACTGGATAAATAGTCTTCCAATAATAGTCATCAAGATATTGCCTTTGAGCCAGAGGAAGATTACCAGTTTTGATAAAATAAATCTTCTCCTGTTCAAGACCTGAAACCAGATCAGTATTATAACATTGGTACTGAGCTTGAACTATCTCATTAACTCTAATTCCTATCTTTTGCAACTGCTCTTCTGGTGTCAATCCGGCAGGATCAGTTCGATTGAATCCAGCCAATATTTGATCTGCTAATGAAGCTACTCTGACCATAAAAAATTCATCCAGATTAGAACTAACGATAGCAGTGAATTTCAACCTTTCCAGAAGAGGGTTTGTCCTATCTAAAGCCTCCTCTAGTACCCGATAGTTGAATTCTAACCAACTGAGTTCTCGATTGATAAAATTTGCCTTTGATACTGTTGACATCATTTGCATTCATCTCACCCTTTATATAGAAGTACTGGTTTCCAGCCCAATACTTCTTCAAAAAATTTAGCTCTATCATCAAAAAACCACTTTTCCAACACCAGATCATCCCTCTTATCCACTATAAAATGCAGTTTTCCTTCTTGACTAACGATCTTTAAGTTTTCAATTTTCTGTTTATGGGAAACATCCAAAGTGTTAGCCAGTTTTAAACAGGCCACCAATTTCGAGATCATAATCTGATCCTGATAATCCAGAGAATTATAATTGTCATGAAAATGCTGTGGTTCTTCTTCATCATGATAGCGTACAATATTTGAAATAATCCGTAACTCTCGATTGGATAAGCCTATTATATCCTGCGATCTAACAATCTCCCCCGAATAAATAGCATGAAAATTATGATCAATAAATTTGCCCGTATCATGAAGAATTGCAGCGATCTGCAAATAAAGTCTTTCCCTTTCACCCAGGTTATGGATATCTTCTATCTGATCAAAAATAGTCAATGCCAATTCTTCCACCCTGGCAGAATGAACCTCATCAATACCAAATTTTTTACCCATGTAACGAGTTGAACTGATAATATCATTAATAAAATCAGCCTTACGGACAGTATCATACATTCTATCAATAATATCTGCCAACACCCCATGACGTAATGAGATCAAAGGTGTAATAATTGTTTCAGCTGATACTGCTTGCAGAAAAGAATTTAACAAAATCACCGAAGGAAGTAGATTACGTGCCTGTTCATATTCCAGATGGTATTCTTTCATGATCTGCTCTACAGTCATCACCATTAGTTTAGAGTAAAGCTCAATAACTAACACACTTTCTACATCTTTATCTTTGCCGATTGGTTTAACCCCTTTACATATATGATAAATATTCCTTAATTCACCACCCAGGCCGATAAAATTTCGAATACCCAGAGATTGAATCTGTCTTTTCAACAGGTAGATTCTACTTTCTATATATTCTTCCATTACCTTTGGAAAATCAAGAGTTTTATGCTCTAACTCACCAATATTCTCCCAAAGCCGAAGAGAGCCTACCTTGAGATATTCCGTAAAATGCAGACTCCCATGATGGTAAAGCGAGATCTCCACACCTCCAGAACCGATATCTATGATAAAAACCCCTTCCTGTCGAATAACGGGCGACTCAGTGACATGTTCCCTGATTCCTTTATAGGTAAAAAATCTTTCTTCTGCATTATTAATAATGCGAACTTCTAAACCTGTAGTAACTCTAATCTGTTCCAAAATATAATTGCGATTCTTAGCCTCTCTAATACCACTGGTTGCCACAGCCTCATAATACTTGACCCGATAATCCTTCATTAATTTGACAAAGTTATTTAAAATCTCACAGGTATCATGAATAGTAGGAATACTAATTCGTCCACTGGCAAAAGTATCTCTACCAATTCGCACAGACTTCTTAACATTCTCTAAAATTACAGATTTTCCTGTTGACTTAATTTCGGCAATTATCATTCGCAAAGCATTAGAACCTACATCAATAACGGCTACTAGCCCCGGTCTGGTGTTCTCCATAAGCCACCTCTTCTCTGTATCATATTTAGAATAAAATATCTGAGTTTTTCTGTGACTCTATGAATATTATTTCATTAATTACAATATAAAAACCATATAATATGATATGAATCAAAAAACCAATTTTATTATACAGGCTAACCTCAAAGTCAGTATTACTAAATTGCTAATATTATGTTAAAATTCGAGTAACCTGTATTAATTAAACGATCTAAAGTATTATAATGAGAAAGAGACTAATTCTACTTAATGATTCGGGGCTGAGAGGAGATTTTATATGAAAAAAATCGGTATTATAGACATTGGTTCAAACTCTATGCGACTTGTTCTGGCAGAAATTAAAGAGAATACTGCCTTTAAGATCATAGATGAATTAAAGGAGACCGTTAGGTTAGCAGAAGGTCTCACGATAACAGAAGAGTTGGATTTAGCACATATTGAAAATGCTCTACAGACACTTAAAATGTTCAAAAAACTCTGTGATGCACAACCAACAGACAAAATAATAACAGTAGCCACAGCAGCCGTACGAAAAGCTACTAATAGCCAGATTCTATTGTGCCGTGCAAAGGAAGAGCTGAATCTGGATATTCAGATTTTATCCGGAGAAGAAGAAGGATATTTTGATTTCTGGGGAATTATTAATAGTATGGCACTACCAGACGGTCTGATTATCGACCTGGGGGGAGCCAGTACCGAACTTATCTGGTTCCAAAATAGAAAGATTATCGAATGTTTAAGTCTTCCCATTGGTGCAATCAATCTGACTCAGCGTTTTCAGTTAGATAAAGTAAACTGCCCACAGACCCAGGAAGAAAGAGAAGCAGATCTACAGAAATACCTGTTAAATATCTATAACCAGATACCCTGGTTAAGCAAACTCGGGAAGATTCCCCTAATCGGTGCTGGTGGTACTTTTAGAAATATCGGTAAGATTGATCGAAATCAAAAAAAATACCCATTATCGATTGCCCATAACTACGAAATGAATTCTAAAGACCTGTTCGACATCTATACCCAGGTGAGTATCACTCCACTCAAAAAACGTAAAAAGATCAAAGGTCTTTCCAGAGATAGAGCTGATATTTTTCTGAGTGCCATAACTACTATCTGGCTGCTAATTGATTTTTGTCAACTCGAGAGAATTCTCATCAGTGGTAATGGTCTTAGAGAAGGTTTAATCTATAAACTCCTGCTTACTGATCAACCTGTTGATGATGTGCTGGACTTCTCCATTCATAATATCATCACCAATTATGATCTGAATCAATCTCACAGTATGCATATTTTCAAATTAACAAAATCACTATATTATCAGCTTATCGATATACATCAGATAAAAATAAACCTGGATCGAGTTCTAAAAACCGCTTCTATGTTACATGATGCGGGGATCAATATTCGCTATTATGGCCATCAAGAACATTCTTTTTATATGATCCTCAACGCTGGAATCAACGGCCTTTCCCAGAAGGAACTACTGATGAGTGCACTCCTGGCCTCAGCTCATCGAAAATCCCGCCCCGGGAAAAAGAGTGAATATAAAGGCATATTAAATAAAGAGGAATTGAAAGATATTTACAAAATTGGAATCTTGTTACGCATCGCAGAGAGTTTTGATCGCAGCCTGAATAGAATCATTCAGGATGTCCAATGTGAGATCACCGAAGGTATAGTCAGAATCAAAACTATAGCTAAAGAAAAGCCGGAATTAGAGATCAAAGATGCTATGACTGCAGCTGAAGATTTCAAAAAATTATTTAAGAAGAGTTTGATTATTGAGCAAGGTGACCGCTAGAACTTAAACCCCCTCTACTTTAGTACAAAATAGAGGGGGTTTAGTCCTGAATGTTTAGCTATTTTTCTTTTCTGTGCTTGGGTAAGTGAATTACTTGATACAAAGAACACCACCACAAAAATCCAACTCCGGCAAAAAACACACCTAGTCCCGCAAAAAAGATGGCTAAACCTACCAGATTTTGCACATTAATCACCTCCTGAATAAAATATAGCCGGAAAAATCATTTGTTTATCCTTCTCCGGTATCTATCCCAAATTGCTGATCTGTTCAGCAACATTTTTGACTAACCCGGGATTCACTGCATCAAACTGCTCCCGCTCAAGTCTAAAAGTTAATCCATCATAAAACTGACCATCAATCTCACGATAATTCGTCTTCCGCTGCACTTCTACAAATCCACACTTTTCAGCGAGCTTAACCATGCGAACATTTCCAGACCATGTCTCAGTATAAAGACAATCCAGATCAGTTACACAAAAAAGATATGCCACCCATAAATTGACCGCCAGAGCACCTAACCCCTTACCCCAACAATTGGGCTCATATATATCTATTCCAATTGCTCGCTTTCGCTGATCTTCATCAATCAAGTATGTACTAACAGACCCAATATGTGCCCCTGATAGATGATTCATCTGTAACCTAACCCAGATCTCTGGTTTTGGACGATCCAAAATTCGCAAAATTAGATTTCTAATCTTCTGAGGGTCATCCTCTACTTCTTCCCAGGGTGCATCCCACTTTTTCCACTCACGATCACCATTATTCCAGGAGATATATCTGGGTATATCATCCTCCATTAATTCCCGTAAAACAATCTCTCCATTGTGTAAACAAAAATCCGTTCTGGTCAATCAATATCACTCCTTCTAATTTTACTATATGCTGGCCAACAAAATTTTACATCTGAAAATTCCTCCATTAGGGTTAAATGCAAAATCCCTGATAAAATCTAATTCACCAGAAGAAAAAATTATCCTTTATTTCAAATTAAGTATATTAAAAAATTCCCAATCATCTGGGTTAAAAATATTAAATTTTATTAAATAGCCAGTATTGTATGATATGAAACGAATCAGCCTATCAACTGCTTTTTACTTTTCTGAAAGACTCCAACCTAAAATAATAGATTTACTTTTCTACAAAAAAAGACCTTACTCAATGAGTAAAGTCTCAAAAAATCATATTCTCAGCAGCACTATATTTTCTATTCCCGGATCATCTCCTCGGCTTTAGCTAAAGCTTGATCAATTTTTGCAGCGTCTTTCCCGCCAGCCTGGGCCATATTCGGGCGTCCACCGCCGCCGCCACCGACAACTTTAGCCACCTGACCAATGATCTTGCCAGCCTGATACCGTTTAGTCAGATCATCAGTAACCATAGTTACCAACAATACTTTTCCACCCAGATCGGAGGCCAATACGATTACACCAGAGCCCAGTTTTTGTTTAAGCTCATCGCCTAAATTCCGCAGAGCATCACCATCAATACCTTCAACCTTTGCAGTCAACAACTTAACACCATTAATCTCTTTCACCTGTCCCAGGAGATCTTCTACCTGAGAACCAGCCATCTTTTGTTTTAAGATAATAATCTCTTTATCCTTCTCCTTCATCTCCTGTACGAGTCTTTCCAGACGTCCAACTAGATCTTCAGGATTAGCTTTAACTAACTCAGCAGCCTCTTCTAACAGAGTCTCTCTTCTTGACAGAAATTCCAGTGCACTTCTCCCGGTCATAGCCTCAATCCTTCGAACACCTGCAGCAATACCTGTCTCACTAACAATTTTGAACAATCCGATCTCACCACTGGCAGATACATGGGTGCCGCCGCAAAGCTCCATACTATAGTCACCAACAGTCACTACCCGAACATCAGATCCATATTTCTCATCAAACAGTGCCACAGCTCCCATATCCTTAGCTTTATCCAGAGTAGTTACCGTAGTATTGACTAGAAAATTTAAACGGATAATCGCATTAACTCTTACTTCAATAGCCTTAACCTCATCTTTAGTTAATGCCTGAAAATGATTAAAGTCAAAACGCATCCGATTAGGCTCCACCAGAGAACCAGCCTGGTTTACATGTTCGCCTAATATCTCCTTCAAAGCTTTATGCAAGATATGGGTAACGGTATGATTTCGACAGATATCTTTACGAATACCTTCTTCCACAATCGCTCTAACTCGCATGCCAACTTTCACTTCACCGTCTTCAACTAGGAGATCACTACAATTAACTTCAGCAACCTTTCGGGTATCAGTCACAGTTACGGTTATCCCGTGTCCTTCCAGACGACCAGTATCACCAATTTGACCACCACTGGCAGCATAAAATGGAGTAGTTTTCAAAATTACCTGACCAATCTCTCCGGCAGTCAAAGCCTCCACTAACTCCCCATCTTTAATCAGAGCCAGAATCTCTGTATCAGCATACAAAGTTGAATAACCAACAAACTCAGGCATACCTTTTTCATCACGAATTTGCATATATAAATCAGCTCCAGCTTCGCCAAAGCCATACTCTTCTCTGGCAGATCTGGCCCGTTCCCGTTGCTCATCCATTGCAGCCTGGAAGCCTCGAATATCTACGTTCAAATCCTGTTCCTCTGCCAGATCCTGGGTCAAATCCAATGGGAAGCCAAACGTATCATACAGCTTAAAAGCTTGCTCACCAGTGATCTCATCGATACCAATTCTTTTCTGCTCGGAAATCATCTGATTCAAAATACTCAAACCTTGATCTAAAGTCTCCTGGAAACGTTCTTCCTCATTTTTAACGATTCTGACCACCTGATCCATCTTCTCTTCCAACTCAGAATAGCCAGCTTTCATCATCTCAACAACTACAGGAACTAATTTGAACAGAAAAGGTTCATTAATATTCAGTACTCTGCCCCAACGAACTGCCCGGCGCAAAATTCTCCGGATAACATAACCCCGTCCTTCGTTGGAAGGTATAGCACCATCGCTAACAGCAAAGGTAATAGCTCGCACATGGTCTGCAATCACTCGATAAGCTGTCCGTACCTGCTCACTCTGCCGATAATCAATACCTGTCATCTCCTGTACTCTGACAATTACAGGAAAAACCAGGTCAGTCTCGTAATTAGAATTAACTTCCTGAAGAACAGAAGCCAGACGTTCTAATCCTAAACCAGTATCAATATTTTTCTGAGGCAGCGGCAAGTATTCTCCCTCTTCAGTCTGGTTATACTGAGTGAACACATTGTTCCAGATCTCCAAATAACGATCACATTCACAGCCCATCTTACAATCTGGGCCACAGCTATACTCCTCACCCCGATCAAAATAAATCTCCGTACATGGACCACATGGGCCAGTTCCGGTTCCAATCTCCCAGAAATTTTCCGGATCTTTCACAATTCGCTCCATCGGTAAACCAATAATTTCACGCCAGATTTTTGAAGCCTCTTCATCATCGGGGTGAACAGTCACCCAGAGACGATCTACCGGTAATTCCATCACCTCTGTGACAAACTCCCAGGCCCAACTAATAGCCTCTTCTTTGAAATAATCCCCAAAGGAGAAATTCCCCATCATCTCAAAAAACGTATGATGTCTAGCGGTTTTGCCTACATTTTCAATATCCTTAGTTCTAATACATTTTTGAGCTGTAGCCAATCTTCTGGCTGGTGGAATAGCCCTGCCGTCAAAGAATGGCTTTAATGGTGCCATTCCAGCATTAATCCACAACAATGTGGGGTCATTTTTGGGAATCAGTGGAGCACTGGGCAAAATCATATGTCCTTTACTCTCAAAGAAATCCAAATAAGCTTTGCGCAGTTCATTACCTGTCATTTTCTTCATAACCCTTACCTCCTCTTTGAATAATCTTCCAGAATCCAAAAATAAAAAACCCGTCCAACTGTCTTTTACAAACAGCAGGGACGGGATTGTAAACCGTGGTACCACCCTGATTCGTCGATCTGTAAACACTACTTCTCGACCTCAGTAGGTGCAACTACTAGCACCAGTAACAGTTAACGCCTGTCAGACGGTAAACTTACTCCCCGAAAGTTTCGGCTTACAACTCAAGAAGGGCTTTCAGCTAGTCATGAACAGAGATCCTCACAGCCAGGGGATACTCCTCTCTGGGAACTGGAACTAACTTACTTCATTTCTCTCATCGTCATTTTGAAACAATTTTTAACTTAGTTCAAATTATATCTGATTACCTCTCATGAGTCAAGAGGTTTTAGCTATTTTTTTACAACCTTTTATTCTGGGTCAGGTATCTTATCAAAGATAAATCGTAAGATTACTTTGACTACTCCGGCAATCGGAACTGCCAGAATCATTCCCACTATTCCTCCTAACTGTCCTCCTGCGAGAACTGCAAAGATAACCGTTGTCGGATGAAGTCCTACCTTTTCACCAATTATTCGTGGAGAGATAAAACCTCCTTCAATCTGCTGAATAACAAAGGAAAGTGCTATAACCGCCACTGCCTTTATCGGTGATTTGATCAAAACAATCACCACAGCGGGGATAGCTCCAAGGACCGGACCCACATAGGGAATAACGTTAAAAGCACCTGCGAGAATGCCCAACACAACAGCAAAATTAACTTTCAAAATAGTCAAACCAATTGTTGTCAAAACTGCGATAAAAATAGCTACCAGAAACTGACCGCGCAAAAAACCGCTCAGCACACTATTAATCTCCAACCATAAACGATAAACATCATCCCAATAAACAACCGGAATCCAGCTATTAATACTTTCACTAATAACCTCCAAATCTTTCAGGACATAAAAAGCGATGATTGGAGCCATCACCAGACTGAGCATATGGGATAATAAACTAAAGATAATCCCAGTCAATCTATTTAAAAAATCTACACCTATCTCTTCTGCTCTCTGCAATGATTGATCAACAACCTGTTTAACGATAGACGGGAGCTTGATTCGCTGAATATCAACATAAAAATCGTCCACCTTCTCCTGTAACCCCTGCACATATGTGGGAAAGCTCTCGCTCAAACGATTCAGTTCATCCATAATCATCGGCAAACCAAATATTCCAAAGATCAGACAGATAGTTAATAGCATACTAAACAACAAAACAATTGCTCCGATTCTGGTAAATCCCCGGGTGAGGAGTTTTTCAATTAATGGGTTCACCAGATAAGCGATTACCGCAGCCATAAAAAAAGGAAAAAGAATACCCCTGACCACATAAAGGAAAAAAAAGCCAGCCAGGAGTACTATCATCAACATCAATAATTTCAAATACCTCTCTCGGAATTTCATTCTCTATCACCTTAAGTCAATGCAATAGCTTTGTCTATTATACTTCAGATTAGACGATTTCAGAAAGTCTGTCACTCAAACTAAGATTTAAAGGTATCTGGTACTATCCTTTTTTAACTAAAGAAATTGCTCTTCTGAAATGCCGTCAAACTATTGTTGACTTAACTCCTCCAATCTTTGTTCCAGGATGGCTACACGCCGATCAATATTTTCTTTTCCGCCTTCATTATCTTTAGTACTACCTGTTTGATAATTTAGATCCATCTCTGAATGATATTCTGTCTGGTCGGTAGGTTGATTCTCACGATGCAAAAGTTGACGCCCTCTATCCATCCAACTCTCTGCCACTCCCACACCTTCCTGAACTTTGCTAAACATATCACCACTATGATTCATCAAGTTTCTGGCTTTCTGTCGATATTCTGGATCAATCAACATTCCAGATACCGTACCCACAACTGTTCCTATAATCATACCTCTAAAAAATCCACCTCTCATGCGTGTATCCCCCTTTCACATTTTCCAAGCACCGGCATTATCAACTCACATCAAATCAAAACGCTTTCCAGGAAGAAAAAATTCCCGTTCAACTAATATTCTGCTCAATTCTTATTACTCCATAGCTCAGGGCACCCAAAATGATTAAACTTAACCAGGGTATAACTATGGTCAGGATAGTTAAAACAATACCTGCCAGATTTTCAACTGTATCATATTCCAGATGATGGAATTGATAGACCTCTTCCTCCACCAGAGGTTGTAAAGCCAGTCGCGAAAAGATAAAAAATCCTGTAATCAATCCACCCAATATCATCCCGATCAGTGGAGCGATTCTTAATGCAGAACTAAAGAGAATTCCACCAATAATTACTTTAACTGCGGTGTACACAGAAGAATGAAAAAAACTCACACCCGGAAAATGTTGTAACAAAAACTCTCCACCCATCAAAACTAAAAGAATTAATAGTACCGGGGTAGAACTAAGCCACTCCAGGGCTGGAGGATAATCTATAATTCCGGTCAAAGATGCTAAAATTAGTGGAAAAAAACCTCTAAAGGCAGCAGATCCCGCCAATCCACAGGCAATACTTATCGCTAATAACAGATTCATTAATCATCCTCCAGCCTTTTCTAAAGTTTACCACAATACTACGCCCTGTGTAGTTCATGGTCTTGCCTTTAGTATAGCCTGAAAGACTATTTTTGATTCATCTTTTCTTATGACCAGCATAAGATCCCGATTAACAAAATCCTAATTACATTATTTTCCTGCATATATTCAGAACAAAAGTAACATATTATACTTTGGAAAAATCAATTTTGTCAAAGGAGGAATACAATGAACTACAATGTTAACAAAAATCAAATGAGGCAAGGCAACATCTCTGTACAAGGCACTGTTCCACAAAACATGGCTCGTTTTGGAGCTCATGAACTCCTAATGACTCATGAAATCTTATCAAATGACATTAACTGTATCAATCATCTTGAAATGCTACGTCCCCATGTCAATGATCCAGAATTGGCTCAGATCCTTGACAATCAACTAAATTTCAAAATTCAAGGTTATAACAATCTGGTTAATTTTCTTCACAATAGTGGAGGAACTCAGGCAGTTCCTTATCGATCACCGAAACATGGAAATGTTCAGTATGGTTTAAGAAATCCTTCCCCAGATAAACCTAATACTGATCCAAATCAACTGAATGATCAAGATATTTCCGCAGCTATATTAGGATGTGCAAAAACTTCTGCAGTCTGGGATACTCAAGCCACTATTGAATGTGCTGACCCAACTCTCCATGAGATGATGAGTAATTGTGTTCAGTCTTCTATCAATATGGTATATGAAACCTTCCAATATATGAATAGAAAAGGTTACTACCAAGTCCCAACTCTACAGGAAAATACAACTCAAACTATCATTGATAGCTATCAACCTGCACAGATGGCTCAGATGAACTTTCTTTAGAAGATAATTTGCAAATATCTCCCTTGAAAAACCACTCCCGCCATGAGTTTTCGGTGGGAGTTTCATTATAAAAAAAGTACCCAACATGAAGTCAGGTACTTTAAACATTAATTAGTTTATTGATTTATGGAATCTAAAGAGATATTGTTTAAATACTTTAGAAAATCAGATTCTCCATCAAGCATAATGGTAGTGTCAGCATCTAGAGTCTTCTCATAAGTTTCCAGAGTCCTCAGGAACTTATAAAACTCAGGATCCTGATTATAGGCTTCTGCATAAATCTGTAATGCTTCTGCATCACCTTCACCCATTAACTCTCTGGCAGTCCGTTGTGCTTCTGCCAAAATTATCTGTTGGTCTTTATCAGCTAAAGACCTGATCTGATTGGCTTGCTCTTCACCTTCAGCACGGTATTTGTTAGCTTCCTGTTGACGGGCAGTTTTCATCCGCTCATACACAGAATTAGCATTTTCTTCAGGTAGATCTGCTCTTTTAATCCGCACATCAACAATCTCAATACCCAGTGATTGTAGAGCCTTGGCATTACTCTCCCGGGTTACCGCTTCCATAATCTTCTCCCGTTCTACAGAGACAATCTCCTCTAGAGTATAGTTACCTAATTGAGCTCTCATCTCTGAATAGATAATATCATCTAACTTAGATTGTACTGCAGTCATCACTCCAACTCTCTTGTAGAATTCTTCTGCATCAGCAATCCGCCAACGTGCATAATTATCTACAACCAGATTCTTACCATCTTCAGTATAGATAACTTCTGGATTAACATCATATTCCATCAATCTCTTTCCAAATATACGTACATTTTGAATAAAAGGTATTTTCCACTTCAGACCCGGAGCATCGTATTTGGCAACAATTTTACCAAATTGGCTTACGACAGCCAGTTCTGTCTCCTGCAAAATAATTACACAGGTATTAGCTACAAACAAAATCAATACAATAAAGAGAATAGTTAAGATTATTTTCCGCATTATTATTCTCCCCCTTTCTCTTGATTGAGATTGAGGAGCTTTAAGACTCCCTCACTGTCCTGGGGAACAATGATCTTATTCAAGCCTGGTAAGACTTTTTCCATAGTCTCTAAGTATAAACGGGTTCTGGTAACATCCTCACCCATTCTATAGCGTGTTAACAGTTCGTTAAATCTCGCCACATCACCTTGAGCCTGAGCAATTCTGCTGGCTTTATATGCTTCTGCTTGATTGAGAATTTTAGCAGCTTCACCTCTAGCTTTAGGAATAATCTGATTCTGATATGCTTCAGCCTCATTAATCTGTTTTTGTTTATCTTCTTTGGCACTGGCTACATCAAGATAAGCTTTTTCAACCATCTGAGGTACATCTACATCCTGTAACAGGAAGTTATCAATGATAATTCCAGATTGGTAACTATCCAAAATTTCCTGTAAAATATCCCTAATTTCAATCTGAATTGCACTTTTTTCAGTGGTCAAGATATCATTAATCGAATTCTGACCGACTACTTGCCGCAAGGCAGCCTCAGAAGCCACCTTTACAGTCTCTTCTGGAGCCTGAATCTTAAAGATATAATCAGACGCATTCTTGATCTTGTACATCACAGTAGCACTAACTGAGACGATGGACAGATCTCCAGTTAACATCAAAGATTCATCAGGTACTTCCTGATATCTACCCTGGGAGACAGTTCTAAACCCAATCTCAGCCCGCTTAACGTCAGTTACATTAACAACCCTGACAGCCTCAATGGGATATGGTAGATGATAATGTAATCCAGACTCTGTAGTAGTTGTGTATTCACCAAGTCTGGTTACCACACCTACTTCTTTCGGCCCAACTGTATAAATTCCAGTTGCCATATACACGGCCAGTATAACTACTATTACTAAACCCAATGGAACTTTGTATAGCAGACTATAGTTAAACCGCTTGGGAGGTTCTCCCCCACCATCACTGTTATTATTCTCTACTATGTCTTTGAAAAAATCACTCAAACTTTCCACCTCCATTATTTTATCTTACTATTTTTATTCACCTTCCAGAGAAAAACTCCTACCTATAAAATGAAAAAATTGATTATAAAAATTCTCCAATAATTCAGAGAACATAATAGATCCTTTAGTTAGTATTTATCCAGATGAACGTTAAAAACTTCATCTTCCAGGCTAACTCTCCCTTTCAACTCTCCAACACCGGAAACTTTGACGAGATCACCTTCTACTACAGGCGGATATTCCACGAATATCTCCAGAGCACTTAACAATTGCATATCTTCTGAAACATGGGTTGATAAAACTTGATTGTGGATGAAAAAATTTTGTTGAGCAATATCTATTCCCAAAAACGTCTCATGCAAAACCCGGTCACCTAATGGAATAACCATCATCGGATTGAATCCTGTAATCCTGATATCACCTTTAAGGACAACTCTATAGCCTTTCTGATAATAAAATTCCCTTAATTTTGTCTGTCTATATTTATCTTCCTGATTAACCAGAAATTCTGCTGGACTAACAGCTGTAACCTCCACAGATTGGATACTATAAACAATCTTACTGCAAAAATAATCGTATAACATTTTATCAGATTCAACAAACTCCTTTTGCCAATCTAATTCCAGTTGATCCATCAATAAACAAATAAACATTCCGGATGAGTAACAGCTGGTTCTAAACATCTTCAGGTTCTCAGGATAACCTGACAGATTCTTACCATACATAGCAAGAGTAAAGTTATCAGGCAGTGAACTCACTTCCCAATAAGCTTTAGACTCCACATATGTCGCTGTTCCTTCCCGGCTCTCTATACCTAATTCATAATTAATTAGCTCACCCAATATTCCTCTTCTCTGTTGGCGTATGGAGATAAAGCGGGCAATATGATGCTTTTTTATTGCAAATTCACTCGCATATACAGCTTTGAGTAATTCTTCTCTCTCCATAACCCGTAAGGCTAGATTATCAACAGTAATTGGATATTTTAAAAATTGCCATTCACTGTACTGAAAACTAAGGTTTAAGTTGTTTTGAAAAGCATGAAACATCTCGTGAACAACCAGAGCATAAAGATTCTCCCTGGTCGTAAGCGGGGTTAAATAATTAAGATTAACAATTCCTATATTTTCTCCAGCAAAATTTACTGATGTATTGGCAACAAAACCTTGACGCCAATCTCCTACCCAGACACCATCTATCTCAACAAAATCTTTTGGTGGGTTTTTATGACCAACCAGGTAAATTTTTTGATCATCATATAAAGCAAAAGGTAATTTAGTATAACCTTTCCAGTATTGATTCAATAGATCGTCATTAAGTTTTTTATTAAGGGATTTTATAACGTTAAATATACCATCCCGATCATGCAAGTTCATCGTTATCTCTCCCTTTGTGATAATCCTCGATAATTTTTAATACCAAGCTAATATACTCAACTCCACCGGAAAGAATAAATCTGGCTTTCATCTCTTCTGGTTCGAAAAAAAAATTAAAATCAATCCCACTCCATTGATTAACACTAATACTCTCGGTCACTAAATCGGCTAACTTCCTGGCATCATTAGGTCTGTCAACAAATATATCCAGGAGCGTAAAAAGCTGAATTTGTCCCTTCTCCCGGTTGCTTTTGCCTTCAATAAACTCATTTAACCTATTTTTCCAGTGATTCTCTAACTCTGCTTTAAATTCATTATTACCATCCATAAAGTTTGTTAATTCAATCTCCCGAATCCGCCACTGACCACCAATTTTATGAGCCTGCAAATTGTTATCTTTGATATATCTCCGAATTGTTTTTGGATGCATTCCAAACATCTGTGCAACCTGTTTGACCGTATATAATTTATCATTCATTAATTTCACCTCCCTGTTATCAACTAAAAAATTACTTAATTATAGGACTATTATATAGGACAAAAGGTAATAAGTCAACCCAAAAAGTAACAATTTGAGATTAGTAAATTAACCTACTATATCAAAAACAATGCTTTTTAGTTCGCTAAAAGATTGCGAAATTCTCTTCCCTGTTCTAATCTAAAATTTATCGAACAAAAAAGGCTGTTAGAGAATGATTTTCATAAATCATTTTCCGACAGCCCTTCACTTAACTATTTCACGACCAGATTAACAATCTTCTTCGGTACATAAATCTCTTTAACCACTCGCATTCCTTCCATGTTTCTGACCACATTGGGCAGTGCTTTAGCAGCAGCCAGAATATCTTCTTTACTGGCATTGATATCGATAGTTAGTGTATCTCTGATCTTTCCATTTATCTGCACAGGAAGTTCCATCTCATCAGCTACCAACTTCTTAGGATCATATTCAGGCCACTTCTCTTTGAACACACTCTCTTCATGACCTAGAATTTGCCACAACTCTTCACTAAAATGAGGAGTAAATGGGGACAACAGGAGAACCAAGGTCTCTAAGGATGCCCTATCAATACCATTCTCTTTCTCCTTATTCAGAAAGTTGACATAGGACATAAAGGCACTAACAGCAGTGTTTAATTTCATATCTTCCAGACGCTCAGTCACGTCTTTAATCAGACCATGACATTCCCGTTCTAATTCCTTAGTTGGCTCAATAAATCTATCATCTTCAATGATTTCAGTGATCAGATTCCATGAACGATTTAAGAATCGAGCCACTCCTTCAAAACCTTGATCACTCCACTCTACATCAACCTCTGGTGGGCCTATAAAGAGTTCATAGAGTCGGATTGAATCACGACCATATCTGTCGATGAGTTCATCAGGGCTCACAACATTTCCCTTCGATTTACTCATCTTGGCACCATCTTTATAGATCATCCCCTGATTGAAAAGTCGATTAAATGGTTCTTCAAAGCTTACTATACCCAGATCATGCAAGAATTTGGTGAAGAAACGTGCATAGAGCAGGTGAAGAATGGCATGCTCTACCCCACCGACATATAGATCCACAGGCATCCATTTCTCCATCGCCTCTTCACTCCAGGGTTTTTCGGAATTGTGAGGATCTGGGTATCTCAAAAAATACCACGATGAACCAGCCCATTGCGGCATCGTATCAGTCTCCCTTTTTGCAGGGCCACCACACTCAGGACAGGTAGTATTCACCCATTCCTCTATTCTCGCCAGAGGTGATTCTCCGGTACCGGTAGGCTCATAGCTCTCTACATCCGGTAAACGTACTGGCAAATCTTCATCTGGTACTACTACCATTCCACATTGCTCACAATGAATAATGGGAATTGGCTCTCCCCAATAGCGCTGACGGGAGAACACCCAGTCACGAAGTTTATAATTAACCATAGCTTTACCGATACCACGACTTGCCAGACTATCGGTAACCTTCTTCTTACCCTCTTCCCATGCCAGACCATCAAATTCGCCAGAGTTAACCATCTTTCCTGGGCCAGTATATGCTTCCGTCAGATCATCCGCCTCAAAGGTCTCACCATCAGGTCGAATAACTACCTGTAATGGTAGATTAAATTCTTTCGCAAAATCAAAATCTCGCTGATCATGGGCGGGTACGCTCATAATCGCACCTGTACCATAATCCATTAATACATAGTCAGAGATCCAGATTGGTACTTTCCCGTCATTGATCGGATTAATGGCAAAAGCACCTGTGAAAACACCAGTCTTCTGCTTATCTTCAATCATCCGCTCCACATTAGACTTTTTCAATGCTTCCTCCACATAACTCTTGACAGCACCATTCTGTTCAGTAGAGGTAATAGCTGAGACTATTGGATGCTCTGGAGCCAGTACCATATAGGTTGCACCGAAGAGGGTATCAGGACGAGTGGTGAAAACAGTGACAGTCTCTCCATGACCCTCGATTTCAAAGGTAATCTCCGCACCTTCACTCCGACCAATCCAGTTCGACTGCATCTTTTTCACTCTTTCAGGCCACTCCAGACTATCCAGATCAGTTAACAATCGCTCGGCATACGCGGTTATCTTTAACATCCATTGATTTAGGTTCTTTTTGGTAATCTCAGCACCACAGCGTTCACAGGCACCATTTACTACTTCTTCATTAGCCAGACCAGTCTTACAGTCAGGACACCAGTTAATCGGCATCTCTTTTCGATAAGCCAGACCTTTCTTAAACATGTTGGCAAAAATCCATTGGGTCCATTTATAGAACTCAGGATCAGTAGTATTAACCTCCCGATTCCAGTCATACATAGCTCCAATATCATGGAGTTGACGTTTAAAATTCTCTACGTTAACTTTCACTGCCTTAGCTGGATGAACCTTGTGCTGAATTGCATAATTCTCTGCCGGAAGACCAAAAGCGTCCCATCCCATTGGATGTAATACCTGATATCCCTGAAGAGTTTTGTAGCGACTCCAGACATCGCTTAGAACATACCCACGCCAATGACCTACATGAAGTCCAATACCAGATGGATATGGAAACATATCAAGACAATAATAGCCGGGTCTGGAATCATCTTTTTTTACAGTGTGCATCTCTTTTTCTGCCCAGTATTTTTGCCATTTAGGCTCGATCTCCTGGGGATTGTACTTTCGTGCCATTTTCCCTTACCTCCTTATTGGTAATAAATTTGGAAAAATAAAAAAAGCCTTTCATCTCAATTAAGAGACGAAAGACTTTACTTCCGCGGTACCACTCTCATTGGTAGAGTCACTCTACCCTCTCAAAGCTGTTACCTGTTCATCGTTAGTGTCGTGTTTGCATCTAATAAAGAACACAGCAGTCAGGTTACAGCGGCAGGATTAACGGTCTGCATCCGTTCAGGATTACTCAATAGTTCCCGAAAAAATCTTTAAGAGATTTTCGAGAACTAGACCAAGAGAATCTCTCAATCAGTTCACCCTGACAGCTCCAGGGCCAGTTCACCAACAAAGAAGACTGTCTCTCACCGACCGACAGTTCTCTGAGACTTCTTATAGATGGCTACTCTTCCCTATCAATGCTTTTGAATACACAAATTTTGTTTTATTATAGCAGACTTTCCTCTCAACGTCAAGCCCTCTTTAGTTTGTCACACTTTTTCTATACTATGCGCAAGTATAAAATATTACAATCTGTTACTCAAAATTATAGGATTTTCATCCCACTGCCAGAGCACGTGGGATTATTTCTCGAATTCTTTAAGATTACCAGACAATAATTGCTATTTGAAGCTCCAGGAGTAAACTGTCAAAAATCTCTCTAATCTTCTATTCTCTTTTGAATCTTAATTGTTAGGATGGCAGCAAATAAACTCATAATAACAAATATCCCAACATAAGCAATAAATTGCCCAAGACTAATATTTACACCATATATCTGTTGACAAACAGTTTGCAATATTACTATTACACCAATGAACATATTTAGCATAAGTAAAATCGAGGCCATCAGGTAACCAGCAGGCTTTCTTTTTAAAACCAGAACGACAGCCGTAAAAGCACTGGGGGCAATAATACCCAAATCTAAGACAAATGTAGGTTCTGTCGTGTACATACCTAAAGTTGACGGAGGATTACCCGTTTTTAACGATCCAACTATTTCTATTAGCCAAACGAAAACTGACAAACCAGCAAAGAATAAATATGCCGCCAGTCCCCTGCGTGGTAACCCTGGTTTCAATTTATTCTTAAAAATCTCCATATCAAAACTAAAAATACTCAGTACAAAGCCAAATAAACATAAAGAAAAAAACAAGATATAAACGAGAAATAAACTATTGTATGCAACCCCAAAAGCCAATGAAGAAGCATAGTATAACAAATATGATAATACTCCTAAGTGAAGAATTCTTAGTTTTAATGTGTTACGTTTAATTAAAAAAATAAGAACCAGAAATACCGGAATAACCAGAAAAAGTGTTCCAACATCAGTTCCCTTATTGATTGGTGCCTTAAAGTAACTGTCATGAGCATATAAACCATTACCAAATAGCTTTATCTGCTCACCATAAATATTTTCAACAGAAAATGGTTCACCTTCGTTTTGCCAAAATATCCCAACTCCACTTATTACTACAGTAAGTAAGACAATAATAATTGATAGAATTCTCAGCGTTTTAATAGTTTTCATCTTTGTCCTCCTGATAACCATTCAATTTTTCCCTTACACTTCAATAATTACACTATTCTTCATCATTAAAAAATATTTTATAAAAGTACATTCCCTTTTCTTCATCATAACCTCTTTCAATAAATTGAGTGTTATTTTCATCAGCTGAAGGATTTTTTATCTTAATTTCTACATCAGTATCCAACTTAATCAAATTTTTAAATTTTTTCTTCATAGTTTTGACCGTCGGATCTGAGATATAAAAATCACTTCTTACCTGTATTGCATTTGCTTCTTCATAATCCTGCTTATAGTTTTTAAAACTCTCAATTATTTTAGAGTCCTCTATAACTTCATCAGCAAATTGATCTAAATCAAACTCCTGATTGATGTTAAAGTAATTCAAAGTCTTATTAACAAAAGCAGCCTGATCTTTTTTGTCTGCCCGATGAAGAGTTGCATAGACATCTTCACAATAGTTTTTACATAAATTGAGATAGGTTTTAGTGTGAAAGTTATCATCCTGAATCTCAACCAATCTAAGGAAATCATCCTTCCAATACTGAGCCTCTTCACCATCCTTATTCACTGTATCCACAATACACACTTTATACCCATTTGGAGAAAGTTGATTAAATATCAGACACCCTTTATCCAGCTTTTTCACATTAATCCCCTTTTCGCAATTAAGAGTAAATTCCCGTCGATTCTGCTCTACTTTCAGATAAACATCTTTGTTTTCCGATTTGAAGATTCCAATAACATCCGTCAACTGCTCCTCAATAGAACAATTTTTGAAATAGATCAGATAGAATTCTCCGGATTTAATTCTGGGATGGTCTGATTTTTCATAGAGATGTTTCAAAATATTGATTGATTCCTGATAAAAATTATCTTTATTCAAAAAGATATTAGAGACATACATATAGATTTCATTTAAATTAAGATTGGTCTCATGGGAAAATCTATATAAAGTAGTCTGGTTTTTAAATGGTGACAAAAAATATTTTAGTAGAACCTCCTCTAGCCCTTCATCAAGTAAATCAGACATGCCCTCAGAGATTACAATTCCCTGATTATCACTCTTATTACCCACTTTATGAATAATCATCTGATTCAATTCTGCACCCGTAAAATCAATCATTCCCATAATATCTTCTCCTTCGCCTTATTACTTAACTTAATCTAATTTCGCCAATATAAGATTATATCCTGCTTCTAATTGAAAATGCTATTATTCCCTATTTATAAAACAAGAATCATTCAACAAGGCTCATTCCAGACTGTTCTGATGCAAAATTAGTCAGGGAGCAGAGTAAAAATAAACATTAAGCTCTTTACCTAATATGTATTTAATGGTATAATTTATATATGGAATAATTTTTATTATTATAAATTTTTCAAAATTAAATGAAAGGAGGTGTTATTATGTATCTAAAAACTAAAAAAAATCTTCTGAATTCAGGAATAATGCAACCTCAAGGCTGTACTGACTGCGGCAATGCCTGTAGTGATGGCTGCGGTAGTGCCTGTTTCTATGGGTGTAGAAGTTTTTGTCAAGCAAGTTGTTATTCGACATGCGCCATAGGCACTGGTCCAGTTGACCCAGTCTAATATGCATATATTGTACACATATTCTGCATTTATTTGACTAAATTCGTGGCAACATATATCGAAAGACCTCCCCAGTGAATATTATCAGGGAGGTCTCTTTTTTATCTATAGATTACCACGGCAGAAACAGCCGGTACAGTAACTGTACCATTACCCAGTATTACCTCTGTATCCATCAGTGGAATAATACCTGCTCTTTCACCATCAACGACAACTTTCCATCCGGAATCTACACCGTCGACAGTGATAGTCCTGGCAGTTCGATTAGCATTATAAATCACAACAATCTTCTGCCACTCATCAGTTCCATCCTGTTCCATTAATCTGAAAGCGATCAGATAATCTTCGTTTTCATTGATGAAAGTCAGACCTTTCTTAATCTCCTCCATGGTTTCCATTCTAAATGCTTCATGAGATTTCCTCAGTTCAATTAAACCTTTATAATATTCTACAACTTCAGCATATTTATCTTTGCGGGACCAGTCGATCTGATTAGTCAGATCTCCTGAATCATAACTATTATGATCAATGCCCGACTCAATATTATCTGGATCAGGTTTGGTTCTCAACATCTCTTCGCCACCATGCATAAATGCTTTACCTTGAGAAGTGAAAATAATAGCAGCAGCCAATTTATTTGTCTTGATCTGCTCTCTTGCGATACCATTTGGTGTAGAACCAACAATCTTGTCCCAAATAGTATAACCATCATGACAGTTGACATAGGTAATAACTTCTTCCGGATCATCAGCAAACCGATGATAAGCACCTTTTTCTATTGGTAAATCTGTCGTATAATCAATCATACCGGCAATAATCCCAGCTCTGATCAGTTCTTCTTTTCCCGGATTAGCTGCCTGAATAAAACCACCTTCTGGAAGAGGAGATGCGTAATATTCTTGAATCAGTGCATCGCGAATAGTATCATTAAACGCAGCTACAGCGTGTTCCATCTCTAATAATGACCAATTATTACCGACATTTTTAATATAACGATCAGTCTCTGGCAGTGTTCCCATATTCCATGCTTCACCATGGAGTTCAATATCTGGATTAATTTTCCGTAAAGTAGCCGCAATCTCCTGGATTGTAGCCTCATCATGTAAACCCATTAAATCGAAACGGAAACCATCAATGTGATATTCTTCTACCCAATATTTGGTGGATTCCACCATAAATTTTCTCCACATCTTTCTCTCCGATGCAGTATCATTGCCACAGCCAGATCCACTGGTAAAACTTCCATCAGTATTTCTGCGATAGTAATAGTTGGGAACAAGATTCTCCAAAGGCTCAGTTTTAGCTGTATGATTGTAAACCACATCAAGTACCACACCTATACCTACATCATGCAAAGCTTTAACCAATTCTTTGACTTCCTTAATCCGGAGATGTGGGTCTGCAGGATTTAATGAATACCAACCTTCGGGAGTATTGTAGTTATGAGGATCATAACCCCAATTATAGTTAGCTTCACCCTGACTACCAATATTTTCAAAAGACCTGTCAAACTCATTACCATAATAGAAATTCTGAATAGGCTGCAGTTGAACATGGGTGATGCCCATTTCTAACAGATGAGGGATTTTCTCAATGAATCCCAGATAAGTACCCCGTCTTTCCAGAGCAACACCTGAGTTCTCAGCTATTGTAAAATCGCGGACAGACATCTCATAAAGCACTACATCTTCCAGATCTTCGATACTCACATAAGTGTCATTCTCCCAACCCGTTGGGTCTGTTCTCTCTAAATCGACGACCGCCCCTTTACCAATTGGGTCATTGCCGTTGATGTCAAAAGCTGCCATTGATTTGGCATAAGGGTCTAAGCCAATTCTGATCTCACCCGCATTGGTCACAGCATATTGATAAAATTTACCTGCAAGATCACCTTCAACCGTAACACTCCAGATGCCCTGTTCTTTTTTAGTCAGATCAATAATCTGGTTCGGTTCTACTGCCTGACCATCAGCAAATAGATACAACTGTACAGCAGATGCAACTGGTGCCCAGACTTTGAAGATAGTATTATGTGGTGAATAAAAATTACCAAGCTCTCCATCATAGGCAAATCTATCATCAATTGCTGCCGCACTCAGAACGGTCATACTAGTTAATTTTCCTATCTCAATCCGATAACTTTTGTCAAAATCCAATTCTTCACGCACTTCAACCAAGTAAATTGGTTCTCTGGAAGAATCCAATTTAGACAACGGTACTGGTTTTTTGCCATCCAGAACACGAATCGCATCTTTGAGTGGAGCACTTAAACGAATCTCAATCTGTTTTGAACCGACAATCACAGCACTATCAATCTTATTGCCCATAGCTTTCAGCGCAGCCAGACGACTGGTATAGGCGTCCAATTCAGCCGACACTGCCCACAATTCTCTATTATTTGCTGGGTCAGTATATATCCGATCACCATCTGGATCTTTCACATTACCCCGATGAATAATAAAATTCAAATCACCTTCCCCAGCATATGGAATATCCCAATATGCACCATATGTATCCATTCCGCTAATTGAAACAGGACTACCCCATTGAATCTCTAAACCAGCATAACCGGAACCCCACAGATGAAGTCCCCAACCATCATATAGACCATCCGAACGAAAATAATGCAGACGAACATACCCTTCCGGAACTGCAGGAATGTCTAGTCTCTCTTTCCCCAGAGCAGTCAGACTCTCATCAAAGTTCAAATAAGCAGTACTATCACCAGTTATACAGAAAATCTCTCGATTATTATCAGGGTTAGGATATTTACGATCACCATCTGGATCTTTGATATCTCCACGATGAATTATAAAATTCAAATCACCTAAACCTTGATTGTATGGGATATCCCAATAAACACCATAATCATTAACCCCACTGAGCAGCAGTGGAGAAGTCCAGGTAACTTCTGGTCCGACATAACCGGAACCCCACAGATGAAGTCCCCAGCCTTCATATTGGCCATCTGTACGGAGATAGTGTAGACGGACATGGCCTTCGGGAATTGGAACAGAAACTGGCCCAGATTTAGCCTCAATCTTTACCGTAGAGATAGCAGTAGGTATAGGCAGTTCTAAAACAATTTCTATCGTGACCATCTCTCCGGCGTTTACTTCTACCACTCTGATAACAGAAGTCTCACCTTTTGCAATACCAATCTCTCTTAAACCTATTTCAGCAAAAATTTCAAACTCACCTCTAGCATTTGTGGTAGCTATCTGATCGACCACTGTTATAGCTGCTCCTTCAACAGGATCTCCCACAGGATTTACCACCTTACCGACAATCATGCCAACCTTCTCCGCATCCTGACAGGCCATCAGGCTAATTGTCAATATCAGTAAAAAGGCGATAACTATAAACTTTTTCCACATCTTTCCTTCCCCCTTTAACTTTATACACATTATGCAAACGATTGCATAATTCCATATTATATATATTCAGTTTAATTCTAAAAAATCCTTCCAGATTATTAATAGAGAATTTTATATTTTCGTAAAAACAAAAATAAAAGAGAGTGACCATAAAAGAGACTAGCGGAAATGCGGAGAGTAAGAATTTGGTCACTCTAGAATAAGGGGATATATTGTTATATCAACAGTATACATGTTAGTTGTGTAATTGTCAATAGGAAAGTTGCCTATTTCTCACTTTTTATTCAATATTTAAGCTTCGCTGAGCAATGTTAGCTTGCTCAACAAAAAAGACTTCAGCGCTCTCCGAAGTCTCTCAAGAGTGAACTCGTTCAGCTAAAGCTGAACCTCGGGGCTTCAGATGGGGATTCAACCCCACCTGAAGGAGTCATAGAACTCAGATATATTAAGCCTACCCAATCTCCATCACTTTCTCAATTGCCTGCTCAATCTGTATCCCTGGATCATCGGGAACTGTAGCATGGGGATCTATTGAGATATGCATGAAAAATTCTCTTGTCCCATTATTTCCAGTGATTGGACTATTAGTTACTCCCAAAGTTGTTAAACCAATCCCGGTTGTATAATCCACTAACTCCTGTAATATTGTCCTGAAGTCAGCAGCGGATTCGATTCTACCGTTTCTGCAGGCAGTAGAATCATGGATTTCAAAAAGGGGTTTGACAAGACAGAGCATCTCTCCATCATCAATTAACAGACGACGAAAAATCGGAATAGCTTTCTTTAAAGACAGATAAGACAGATCTACTGATGCTATGTTTGGCTGGGGATCCAACTCTTCCGCCTTAACATCACCAATATTCATCCTCTCCATATTTACTACCCGTGAATCAGAACGTAGTTTCCCAACTAACTGTCCATATCCAACATCCACAGAATAGACTTTCAGAGCCCCATGTTGTAACAGACAATCGGTAAATCCTCCAGTTGATGCTCCTGAATCTATGGCTATTTTTCCGGCTATGTCTAACTGAAAATCATTAAGGGCTCCTTCAAGTTTATACCCTCCCCGACTAACATATTTTTGCTCCAATCCTTTTACTATAATCTTCGCATCCTGGGCAACTTTATCGCCTGCCTTGTCAACACGCTGCCCATTAACCAATACGTTTCCCATCATAATCCAACTGGTGGCAGTTTTTTTATCTTCAAAAATATTACGATCCACAAGTATCTTCCATAAAGGTTCTTTTTTCATCACTAATTCCTCCACTTAAAATAAAAATTCAGCTCTTTTTTCCTTAATTGTATCATTGTCTGTTAGTGAATTCAACAATTGGTCTTTTCACTCATAGTTTTTTCTAAATTTCTTCATCTTAGAACACTTAGTGATAAATTTGTACCTTTACCCATTCGAAACATTTTAGAATATCCATCTACTACATATACTAAGACTGTCATCAAGAATCATTTTGCTCATGCCAGTTATGCCCATAACTTCCAAGGAGGTAACACCCATGAAACTAGAACTTCCCAATATCAATTTTGGTTATGCCTGTATCAGTTCCATGATCAAAAATTGCTCTACCGCAAAAACTGTACCACTGTCCCAACTTAAAAAAATTGAAGATGATGCAGCTCGTATCTGGCGTTTAGAACGAGTCGCCAGGGAAAATCTGAAAAACACAACACGCTTACTCTGGCACAATACTACTGAAGGATTTAAACTCTATCGTTTTTCTTCTCAGCTTATCCCTTTAGCTAACCATCCCCTGGGCCAGATCTGGGATTTTGCTCAAATTCTTTCACCAGAATTATCAAAAATTGGCCAAATCGTTCATAGTAATAATCTCTGGGTAAGTTCACATCCAGGACAATATTCGGTAATCAATACCAAAAATAAAACAACTTTCGAAAATACGATCAGAGATCTCGAATATCATGACAAATTCCTAACAGCTATGGGACTGGATAAAAATGCAGTTATGGTTGTTCACGTAGGGGGAGTTTATAACGCAAAAAAACAATCGCTGGAACGCTTCATCACCAATTTTCACCATCTTCCCAAACCAGTTCAACAGAGAATAGTCATTGAAAATGACGATACTTCGTATTCAATCAAAGATGTTCTCTATCTCTGTGAAACCCTAAAACGCCCAATGGTTCTGGATGTCCATCATCATAACTGTTACAACCAAGGGGAAGATCTCAAAGAATATCTACCTCAAATCTTTGCAACCTGGCATGAACTGCAGAGACCACCCAAAATTCATTTTTCCAGTCCAAAAAATAAAAAAGATATCTTGAGCCATGCTGATTATATCAATCCCGATGCTTTTATGGCTTTTCTAGAGATCGCTATTGACTATACTTTTGATGTAATGATTGAAGCAAAAAAACAGGATAAGGCTGTTATACAGCTCTTTAAGGATATTAACTTAGTAGTTCCAGATCGGGCATATTAAGATTATTTATTGATTTCTATAATTTTCCAAAACAGAATTACCCATCTATCCATCCCTGAAGAAATTGATAATAAAAAAACAAACCTTTCCCCAGATTTAGAAAAAGGTTTGTCAAATTCAAACTTTTTGTCCATAACAAAATTCACCATATACTTTTTCAAACAAAGCCAGATGATGTCTTTCATCTAAAATAATTCTCTCCAATATCTCTGTTACATGAGGATCTTTAATTATTTTAATCTGTTGGTGATATGCATTGATCATATCTTTTTCAGCTTTTATATCTAACAGTAATCGATCACAGATATTATTTCCATCAGCAGAGAAATTATCACGCCAATAATGATGATTTGTAGATATATAACCACCATACTGCGGATGTCCACCAAGTTTGATGATTAGTTCAGCCAGAATTTCCATATGCTGCATTTCAATTATGGAAATACCTTCAACCATTTTTCCCAATTCTTTATCAATTTCCTCAAAATAATAGTGATGATGGAGGTATTGGCACAAAGCAGTAAATTCACTTACGTAACCGGCATAATCATCTTGCAGCAGGCTAGCGTAATACAGATTTTTTTCTTGAACTATGATCTTCGGGTAAGGTTTATCACTGGCATATCTTTTCCACCAATCCATATTACCACCTCCAGTAAAATTTTATGCCTACTGGAGGGAAATATGACTTTTTTATCCTGAAGAAAGCTATAATTCAATCTCTCAATTTTACACTAATGGCCATCCCATCACCAATCGGCAATATCGTGGGTACAATCTCTCGTCAGTGCAAACCATCTCGTTATATTGATGAACCGGGTCACTCAACTCAGACCTAATTCCCATTGGCTTAAAAAGCACATCATCAGCCACAATCAACCCATTTTTCCTAGTAAGCTGAATACATCGTTCCAGCATTTCAGGATATAACTCTATTCCAATATTCGGTTCAATATCCCGTATATCTCTATTTTCTTTAGCCAGTTTGTCTAAAATCTGATTATCGGGTTGCAGAAATCCCTCAATGTATTCAGCTTTTTTAAGCATCATCACCAGTAACTTTTCGTTGTTCATCTACAATCACCCCTCTGTAAAAATGCCCTATTAAATCAATTCAATTAATTTATTTTTCAACTTCATAACCTCTCCCCACTCACCCTGTAGCTTCTTCCAGGTCATCAGCTCAGAATACAAAGAAAGAACCTCTTTCTCAGTAACCTTCTCCAATTCCAAAAGTGCACAAATAACATAAACCATGTCTGCCACTACCCGTTGACGATCATTCCCTAATTCTACTCCAAGAATTTCTTCAATATCCGACCGCTGAACCACTCTCCTCTTCTCCTCTTCCTTCAAAAGAAACCTTGTTAAGTCATCAAAATCCTCTCGTTCCATCTGCCACCCCCACCCCCCAAGATTCTCCCGTAGATGCTCAATGGTAGAGGGACCAACCAGAATTCTTTCTACTCCAGGTAATTGATTAAGCCAGTTCAAACATATCTGTACAGAAGTTTTTCCATATTTATTGCCTAAATCCTCTAACTTTTGCAAAACTCTATAACCTGATTCCAATAACCCCCGTTGAAATAATGGATCAATATTTCGGATATCTCCTGCCTCAAAATTATGACCTGGTTTAATCTTACCAGTTAATAACCCACGACCCGTACTTCCCATAGCTATAATCTTGATCCCTTTATCTACAAAATAAGAATATAACTCAAGATATGTCTTTAAAGCCAGGGGATTCAATTCTAACATTACCCATTCCAGGACACCATTTTTACAGTATTCTATTATTCGTTCTCTGGCCAAATGGCCAATACCATAATCCTTAATCCAACCTCTACGCTTCAGTTCATCCAATGCACTCAGCGTCTCATCAATAGGAGTATGGGGATCATCAAAATGGATTTGATACAGATCTATATAATCAGTTTTCAATCTTGATAAACTTTTTTCACAAGCCCGTAGAAGATGCTTATATGAACAATCCCTACCACCATCACCTGTCAATCCGACTTTTGTCGAGATATTGATTTGTGAACGATATTTCTGTAATGTCTCGCCCAATAGTTCCTCTGCAGGACCATATTGGTCTGCGACATCAAAATAATCAACCCCCCATTCTACAGCCTGCAACAACATCCTCTTAATCTCTTCAGGATCTTTTATTCCATAGACACCTGCCAGTGAATATAGACCAACACCTATTCGACTCACCATATTTTGTACTCCCTTCTAAAAAATCCAATCTAGTCTCCTACATCAAAGCTTTTACCTTACTCAACAAATGTTCCAACTCTCTTTTGACCTCCAGAATATTTCTTTCAAATTGCAGAATTTCTATATACTTCCCTTCCAGAATCTTGCAGAATTCCATCACCAGTTCTTGACTAATTTCTCCTGTCAGCATACTTTCATCCAATCTCTGATCCATCTCTAAAATCCCTTTAATTTCTTCCAGAGAAAAATTTATATTTTTTAATTTCTGAATAGCCTTAACCTTTAGCAAATCCTCTTCTGTATAAACCCTCTGCATTCCCTCCCTTTTTGGGGTAAGCAAATTGATTTTGTCATAATAACGCAAAGTAGCAATTGATATCCCAGTACATCTGGAAAATTCCCCAATTTTCACCCGTTTCACCTCCTGACTTAACCAACCACTCTCTTTTTTCATTGGTCTGACAAAAACTCCTTCATGTCAATTCTAAATTATTGCTCTCTTAATAGTATAAAGCCTAAAGTTAACTTCAGATCAAGGTTTTTTAAAAAAATTTTTCCACCAATTTCTATATGTAATTGTTTTTATCTTACACTATTTATAATTTTCATGATAAACCCAAGGATAAGCAGGATTATCCTTTTTTGAATAGAATATCTAATATAAGGAAAGTATCTCATTTAAGAAGGAGGTGTCAATGGTGAGTGAGTTTGATCCAAAAAAAGTTCATTTAATTGAACGGGATGATTTACATATTCTCTTTTGTAAAGATACATTAGAATTTTACAATATTGATTGTGAAGATGCTGATATGGCTAGACCTTTCATCATTGAAAATTCAAAGTACGTAGATGAAGATGACATACAGACATTGAAGAATCAGAATATTTTAAACATTCTCCAATTCAATATCTCAGAAGATTGTAATCTTAACTGTGCCTATTGTGCAGCCGAAGGTGGTACATATGGCAGAAAAGCAGGGAAAATATCTCCCGAAACAGCTTTAAAAGGACTGGAGATTATTCTATCTCACTATAAAGGAATCAATAATATTCAATTTTTCGGAGGTGAACCTCTACTCAATCTAAAGGCAATCAAAGCTATCGTCGAGTATCTACATCAATATAAAGAAGATCATCCGGACTTCTCGATGCCTAAATTTAACATTAACACCAATGGTACTATATTAAACGATGAAATCATAGCTTTCTTAAAAAAATATCCATCTGTGATGATAGTTATCAGTCTGGATGGTCCGGAGATAATTCACAACCGTTTTCGTAAAAACAGATCTGGTAAAGGAACCTTTCAACAGATTGTTAACAATATCAATCTCCTATACCAGGAAACTGGTCAGCCTGTTGGTATTGAGATGGTTTATGGAACCCACTTTTTAGAGGCTGGTGTAAGCTTACGCTCAGCTTTAGAACATTTAGAAAGTTTATTACCTCCCAACAAACATACAATATTCGCAGCCCCACTGGTGGTAAATGATATTTCACCTACAGAAGTTAAAAAATATCATGGTTATCATCCTGATCTAATTCCGGATTATATAGAGATGATCCAATTGGGTTTTGCTGAGTTCAGACAGGGTAAAACACCTATATTCAGTTCTAAAGTTACCAGTACCGTCAAAACTCTGCTCAACAAAAAAACTTCCAAACACTTTTGTATCCCCAGTAAAACTAAATTAATGATTGATGCCCAGGGTAATTTTGTACCATGTAATGCTTTTGTCAATCGCCCAGACTATCATATTGGTCATATCTCAGACCCAGAAAGTTTCAAAAATAATATTGGTAAATTTGAAGATATTTTTCTTGCCAAACGAAAGACCACATACTATAAAGAATGTGCCCACTGTTGGGCATTCCATCTATGCACTTTCTGTATGTCACATATCTTTAAAGGTGAAAAACCTGAAATGGATGAAATTGACCCCAATCTCTGTGAAACTCATCAGGCTATAACCGAAGAGATAGTACTCCAACTTGGCAGCCTGGCAAAAGATCCTGAACTATGGCAAAGATTCAAAAGCTATATACAATCATCAGCCTAACATTAGTCTTATACGTTTACCAATTTTTAATCAAGAGTCATGACCAGGAGATGGAATCGCCCATCTCCTTCTATTTCTAAATTGAATAGTCGAATATTATAAACATAAATCAGAATCCATCCAAAAAACTAAAAGATATTCTCTTCACTGTTTTGTGTCAAATGATTCTATATAGGTAAATTTTTTTCAATTAAGCAGGATTTTCTTTTTATTTCTAGAATACTAATAAATAGAAAACCATATTTTTACCATTGTTTCTAATGATTGAATTAACATCGGCTTTTTTTAAACTAACTATCAAATTTTAGGAGGTGATTGTCATGTTAACTATCAAAAGTAATGTATTAATCAATGATGAAATTATCAGTCCAATAAAACCACCTTTATCTGGGTATGTTGCTTTACCTATCGAACCACTCCCAGGTATTTACCCTGAAATACCAATTTTGAAATAATCAGATTGGTAAACAAAACCAGGCAAATTTTACTCAGATCGACTTGATCAATAACATCAGGGAGGTGAAATACATGTTGACCATCAAAAATATAGTTTTGATCAATGATGAAATTATCAGTCCAATAAAACCACCTTTAGCTGGATATCCTGCTACTTCATATCCACCACTAGCAGGAAAATATCCAACCAATCCAATTCCTATGGACTAACATTCAAAGAAAAGTTCTCTTCTTACAAGAAAATAATTTTACTCAAAAAAGGAGGCGAATAGCATGATTACTATCAAAAACACAAATTTGATTAATGACTCATTCATTGAAGGACCAATTAGACCATTACCAGGTTACTGGGAACCAATTCCATTTAATTTTGATTCCAACGATGATGGTGCTTTAGCAGGCATGTACAAATAAGAATCTATGCTTTTCAACCAACCAAAAAAGGAGGAGATGACATGTTAAAATTCAACAATCCACAAATGATTAACGTTGAAATCAAAGAACTTCCACCTTTTGTTACTCCAGGATTAATCAACGAGCCTTATCCATATTATTAATTAATATCTAAAAGATAGTAATCACATCGACTTTATTTGATTGAAGGAGGTGATCTGAATGATTACTATTAAAAACAAAACTCTGATTAATACTGATTATATTATTGAGCCAATTAATCCATTACCAGGTTATATTGAACCTATCAAACCATTACCTGGGTACATGGAGCCAATTATACCAATCGAACCAATTCTGTAATACTACAGAGCATAGTAAAGGGCTGTCCCCCAAAAGACAGCCCTTTAAATAAAGATATTTTTCCGATAATAGTAAATCTCCCCACTTACACTATAATTTCATCTTTCCAAATCTGCTCCAGAATCTCCATAATTCTATCTGCCACTGATTCCAGAATTTTCTCACCTTTCTCCTTGCTTCCCTTAGTAGCCTCTCCCGATAGACCATATTGATAACTTAGAAGTCCAATATTCTTCCGTTTAATATTGGCGATTAATTGCCTATTGTTCTCTTTAGCCAGACTCATATCACAATATTCTTCCGCCACAGCCAGAGCTGCTGAGGTTTCATCTTCACCAGCATGACCTTGACCTTCGCATATCTGCAGAATTTCATTTTTAAAGTCTATCCACCAATTAAAAGTAATTACCTGAACATCCAGATCTGCAATTCGCTCACCTGCAGTAGTAAGAGCAGGTATATTTCCACCATGCCCATTTAACAGGACAATATTTTTAAACCCTGCTTTGACAAAAGCCTGACCTATCTCACAAACGTATTGCATCAAAACTTCTGTAGAGATATTTATTGAACCCGGATAAGCAGCTAAAGTCCAAACATGTCCATAATTAACAGTTGGGGCAATTAATACTTTTTCACCCATCTTTGTCTCAATCTTTTCCACTAACCCCTCTGGAATCAGAACATCAGTTCCTAACGGAAGATGTTCCCCGTGAGCTTCAATAGTACCAATCGGAATAATCACTGTGTCAATCTTTTTCTGAATCTCTTTGAATTTGGCCTGATTAAGATTCATCATTTTCATAATAATCTTCCCCTTTCTATGTAGATATTCTTAATGACCCAATACTTCTATTAATAAAATTCGCCTTTCCCCCGAATTTCCCTTTTTGCAGGAAATATCATCCCTGAAGTCGAACTATGTTAGAAGTGATTAGACTTTGTCAAAGGGGGTTTACAAATTGACACGCGAAGAATTAATCTTTGCTCTTGATATAGGAACCAGAACCGTCGTAGGTCTTGTACTGGAACCTACCCCAGAAGGGTTACAAATTATCGCTTCAGACGTCATCGAACACGAAAACAGAGCCATGCTAGATGGGCAAATTCATAACGTGATCGAAGTTGCCCGGGCTGTCCAGACCATCAAAGATAGATTGGAAGAAAAAGTTGGTCAACCACTAACCAAAGTGGCTGTTGCAGCTGCAGGACGAGCCTTACAGACCGCACAACAATCCCATTACATGGAATTTTCCACTAAACATGAAATTACGACCGAAGATGTTAATACATTAGAACTAGCCGCTGTTCAGGAAGCGCAAAAAATTTTGGCTCAGGATGATAAACACAAACCTGGTGATTATCACTTTGTTGGCTATAGCGTTATCGCTTACCGTCTGGATGATATGCATATTGGTCATCTGGTTGGACAAAAAGGTAAACGAATTGAAGTAGACATTATTGCTACTTTTTTACCTGGAATAGTCGTTGATTCTCTGATCACCGTTATTCAACATGCTGACTTAACTGTTCAACACATGACTTTAGAACCTATCGCCGCTGCTAACGTAGTTATTCCCAAAGAGATGCATAACTTTAATTTAGCTCTGGTAGATATTGGTGCAGGGACGTCTGATATCGCTATTACCAGAGGGGGAGCCATTATCGCCTATGCAATGGTTCCCATCGCCGGAGATGAGATTACTGAAGCATTAGCCGAGAACTATCTGCTGGACTATGCTTCCAGTGAGAAGTTAAAACGCTCTCTAACTACTCAGGAGAAGATTCAAATTAACGATATTCTTGGCATGACTCTTGAAATTGATGCCCGTGAAGCGATCACGGCATTACAGAAACCAGTAGAAGATCTGGCTACATTGATTGCAGATCAGATACTTGCTCTCAATCAAAAATCACCACAAGCCGTATTATGTATTGGCGGAGGAAGTCTTACACCTCTTCTAACTCAAAAATTAGCTGCTAAACTTGAATTACCTCCTAACAGAGTGGGAGTAAAACAGGCTACTGAAATTAAAGGGATCATTGGTGAGGTCACTGGTCTAACTAGCACTCAAACCATAACCCCTATCGGTATTGCCATGACCAGTTGGGAGAACGCTAATCGAACAACCTTTATAGAGATTAGATTAAATGCCCAGAGAACTACGATCTTCTCTCTGGGCACACCAACGGTTGCCGATGCTTTATTGGCAACTGATGCTCCTGTAGCCAAACTTCACGGCCGTCCCGGAATGGCTCTAACCTGCAAAGTTAATGGTCAACTTAAGGTTATCAAAGGGACGATGGGGCAACCTGGTAGATTGGAACTTAACGGTCAACCAGCCCAGCTAGATACACCAATCTCTGAGGGTGATGAACTCTGCTATCAACCAGGGCAAGATGGCCAATCCGGGATTGGAGTGATCAAAGATGTAGTCACCTATGCCGAACCTAAAACCATTATCCTAAACGCTACTGAAGTCCAAGTTCAGACTCAAGTATTTATGAATGATCAATTAGTCAAACCAGATACACCACTTATCGACGGTGCAGAGATTAAGACTTCCAATGTCGAGACATATCGCGAAACCTTGATGCAAATACTAGAAGTTCCAGCGAATGACCTCATTTCCCGGGAAATATTAATTTCCCTGAATAACCGACAAAAATCACTGTACCTGGGAAATTATCATATTAAGATAAATGGAGAAAACCTCGATTTAGATCTGCCAGTAGAAGAAGGTGCAGAAATCGAAGTCGAAACAGTTGAAAATCATGAATTAACCATCAAAGATCTGGCTGAACGTTTTTCCACATGCTTTGAGATCAATATCATCTTTAACGATCGAGAACTATCTATCCCTACAAACTACTGGGAAATAAGCCGAAATGGTCAAGCTGTCACTATTGATACAATAGTCAAAAATGGGGATCAGATTATCTGTCAAGCTAAACCGATTACTTTTAACCGAGTTTTAAATTTTATTAATTATCAAATCCCTGAATCCATGTCAGAGCGTCTAGTAATGACTATTAATGATCAAAACGCCAGTTTCACCGATACAGTAAAAAATGGAGATGTATTAGAAATTAAACTAGTATAAAGCTAACGGGCTGTCTCTCAAAATGGTTTGTGAAAAACTATTGGGAGACAGCCCTTTGAATTATCTTCAACTTTATGTTGCATATTAGCTAAATCTACAATGACAAACTTTTCTTTCACTGAAGCGACTGTAAAAAGTGACTGGGTTCAAAGACAACGAAGGTCAGTTTTCCCGCAAATAACGAAGCCGTAATAATAGATGAACGACTTATTAAGCAATACCTTTAAAATTAACAATATACCCATCTGCTAAATCGCTAATCTCCTTCATATATGGGCGGGAAAAATTATCATAGACGGCAACTACTTTCATCCCACTCCGTTTTGCTGCTAACACTCCGGCAAAAGTATCTTCAAATACCAGGCACTCAGCTGGTTCTACTTCCAAATCTTCCGCAACTTTTAAAAAAACATCCGGAAAAGGCTTCCCTTTACCCACATCACAGGAAGTCCGAATACTATCAAAATAAGTTTTCAGATTATGACTTTGCAAAACCACATCCACCAGATCGTGTTGGCTACTGGTGGCAAGTCCGATTTTAAATCCCTGTAGATGAAGATATTTCACCAATTCAACAGCTCCATCTTTCATGGGAACTCGATTTCGATAATACTCTTTACTCATCTCAACCCACTCAGCCGTGATCTCCTCTACGCTCTCCTCAAGATTAAAAGTTCTCTTAAAATATTCCGCTGTCTCAGTAAAACTCTTACCTTCTATAGTTTTTTGTACATTCTCTGGTACCGGAATCTGGCGTTTACCCAAAAATTCTGTATCAATCTCTGCCCACATCCCCATTGAATCTACCAATGTACCGTCCAGATCAAAAATTACAGTAGTAATTCCTTTAAACACTGCAATACACCTCCTAGCATTCAAATTCAGTAAAGCTCATTATGGGGGATTTATATTATATCACCTTTTTAAAGATATTTCCAGCTAATAGAGAAAAATATGATCAACTCTGACAATTTTGCTTTCTTCACTGGGGTATGTAATTTAACTTCTGATTGACAAGAATTTCTCCATTCTTTAATAGCGGGTAATAAATTAACAGGGTCTTGAATTTTTTAATATTCTATGATAAAATATGAAGAAAGTAGTAATGACAATAGAATTAGACAACAATATTATTCAGTCATATTAGAAAAAAGACCTTTTAGAAAGAGTACACAGCGATCCATTTTAATGGCTGTTATTAGCTAGAAACCATAATACAGCCATAAACATACTAACAGAGGATTGGGAACAAGTGGATAATAAATACATATTATCTGGAGTTACTCAACCCGAAGTTATGTTTGTGGAGATCGCGTAAGACTTACTTATTAGTAGGCTATGATCGCCTAAACAAGAAGCTCCTACCTCTTGGCATTAATGTAGATAACAGGTAGTTCCTGTTCAAGTGCCACTATTCTGTATTTATCGAAAAATATCCAACGAGAATATTTTTTCTGGAGGTAGCAGGAGATTCGGCATCTTTGTTGTATATTTATAAAATGTCTTTGTATATTTATTAACAATTAAGGAGGTTTTACTTATGCGTAAATTATCAACAATGTTAATTTTGGTACTGGTCTTTGCTTTATTGATTACCGGCTGTGGGAAAAAAGAAGAACTACGGGTTGGCACCGAAGCTACATTTGCTCCTTTCGAATTCACCAATGATGATAATGAAATTGTTGGATTTGACATCGACCTGGCTACCGAGATCGCCAAAAAGCTAAACAAAGAATTAAAAATCGTCAATATGGACTTCGATGGCCTAATCCCGGCAATCCAGGCTAATCAGGTGGACCTGGCAGTTGCAGGTATGACTGTAAACCCTGAGAGATTGAAAAATGTTAATTTCTCCACTCCATACTATGATGCCAGTCAGGTGATTGTAGTTCAGGAGACCAATAATACTGTTACGACCCGCCAGGACCTGGAAGGCAAAATAATTGCCGTTCAGTTAGGAACAACCGGAGCAGATGCTGCTGAAGAGATTGCTAATGCCACTCTAAAACGTTTTGGCAAAGTAAATGAAGCTTTTCTCGAACTAAAAAATGGACGTGCCGATGCAGTTATTATTGATGCTCCAGTAGCGGAGAATTATATCCAACATCTCACTGGTTTAAAAATTGCCAGCGAACCTTTTACTGAAGAAAAATATGCTATTGCTGTTAAAAAGGAAAACTCCGATCTCTTAGAAGATGTTAATAAAGCCCTAACAGAAATTATCGACTCAGGGAAATATCAGGAATTATATGACAAATGGTTCAAAGATGAAGAATAAGAACAGAATCCTTTACTTTTACACATAACTTATAAAGGATAACTCAATCAGCAGCCCAAATTGGCTGCTGGTTCTACTTTCAAAGGAGGACATTTATGAATGTAAATCTCAATTTAATTATTACTAATCTGCCCTTTTTAATCAAAGGGGCACTTACAACCATTGTCATAACTTTTTTTGCATTCTTGCTAGGACTCTTTCTTGGCCTTTTTGTTGGTATTGGCAGGACTTCCAAAATTAAGCTGTTCAGAATTCCGTCTAGTCTGTATGTCCAATTTATTCGAGGCACACCATTGCTTGTTCAAATATTTATTCTCTACTTCGGACTCCCTTCTGCCTTTAATATCAATTTAAACTCATATGTTGCAGGTATATTGGCATTGGGAATTAACAGTGGAGCTTATATAGCTGAAATCGTTCGGTCTGGCATTCAATCAATTGACAGAGGTCAAATAGAAGCTGCCCGTTCACTGGGAATGACCCATGCCAAAGCTATGCAATATGTTATCTTACCCCAGGCATTTCGACGAATTCTTCCGCCACTGGGGAATGAAATAATTATTTTACTCAAAGACTCATCTTTGGTGTCTACCATCGCTTTACCAGAACTCCTTTTTAACGGAAAGTTGGTCGCATCCAGAACCTATGATTATTTCAGTATGTATTTAGGAGTAGCTTTTGTTTATCTGATCTTGACCTGGGCCGCATCTCAACTGGTTAGTTACATCGAAAGGAGGTTTGCTATCCCATGATCAAAGTAAAAGACCTACACAAAAAATTTGGAGATTTACACGTATTAAAAGGAATCAGTGCAGAAATCAAACAAAGTGAAGTTGTTGTCATCCTGGGGGTCAGTGGTTCTGGTAAGAGCACTTTCCTTCGCTGTATTAACCGTTTAGAAGAGCCTACATCTGGTCAGATCTGGTTCGATAATAAGCTCATCACAGACCCCGAAGCCGATATCAATAGGATTAGACAACACGTTGGGATGGTATTCCAACAGTTTAATCTTTTTCCACATCGAACCGCAATTGATAATATAACATTAGCACCAATTAAATTAAAAGGTGTTGAACCTCTGATTGCCCGAAAGCTGGCAGAAGAACTTCTGCAAAAAGTTGGATTGGGGGATAAAGCAGATTACTACCCCTCCCAACTTTCGGGAGGTCAGCAGCAGAGGGTGGCTATTGCCCGTGCACTGGCTATGGAACCACAGGTCATGCTTTTTGATGAACCCACATCCGCTCTTGACCCTGAGATGATCAGTGAAGTACTAAATGTTATGCGTGACCTGGCCAAAGAGGGAATGACTATGGTTGTGGTCACCCACGAGATGGGTTTTGCCAGAGAAGTAGCTGACCGACTAATCTTAATCGATAAAGGAGTTATTGTAGAAGAAGGTACTCCTGAGGATTTTTTCAACAATGCTCAAAACGAACGAACCAAAGCCTTTTTAGGCAAGATATTATAAATCATCAACAACAGAATGCACCTAGCCACATGACAAAATCTTTCATAAAGCATGTGGCTTTACTCCTTTTCTTACCATTGAATAGTTAGCCGAAATCTGCCATTGGCCTGAAAGCATTGGGAGCACTCTTCCCTTTTGCCTCCTGTTTTCGTCCAATTATTATTCCAAAAATTCCAAAAAAAAATAGAGAAATATAGAACTCTATCTCACTCTTTTTGCGAAGGCATTTTATGGCATTTCGCTATATTTTAGTCGATTGTAAACCTTCAATACAAATAATGTACAATAGTTGTGCATTATCTTGACAGTACATTCTTTTTAATGTAAAATTAAAAGATAAATAATAGAAATCGAAGGTGGTCGAATTGTTAAGTATATCTAAATTATGGAACGAACGTAATTACCAGACTATTATAAGTATTTTTGGTCTGGCGATCATCTTCCTGCACCTACCTAAATGGTCTATGTTTACTCAACATGAAATATTTTATTTTCTAGCTTTGTGCATCATAGCTTCCAACTCATCAATTGAGTTCAAAAGTGGAATAAAGATGACGATGACTTCACCCGTATGTATATTTGTTCTTTTAATATTGAATATAAATATGGCGGTACTTATGGGCAGTATTGGAGTCTTGTCATATCATATTTTTACTAGAAGGAGATTGGAAAAATGCATCTTTAATATTGCTCAATTCACCATTTCTATTTTCCTGGCTGGTACTTTTCTCTATCGATTTTATGATAGGAATTTAAACTTACCAGGAGATTTTTTATATATTATACCTGCCATCATCATTTTTGAAGTGACCAATTTGCTTTTGGTTAGTCGTGCTATATCCTTTAAAATGAATGAATCTTTCAAACAGACCTTAATCGATGGTCTTAAAGAATCTCAAGTTGGTCTCCCTCTCTATCTATCCAATGGTTTAATAATGTATATCTGCTATCAAGCTTATGGGTTATGGGGACTGGCTCTAATTATTATCCCACTGTTCTCTGTGACCTGGTTATTTAAAGCTTCAAAAAGGGCTGATGAGCATGAAGAGAATGCTTATATCTGTCCCACTACCAGATTAAAGAATCGACGCTGCCTCAACGATTGGTTGGAGAGAGAATTTCCCAATACTGTGCAAAATGATCCTAATATTAGTTTTATCTTAATTGATATTGATGATTTTAAAAGAATAAACGATCAGTTCGGGCATGATGTTGGTGACCAGGTGCTAGGTGAATTTGGAGACCTGATACGCAACAATATTCGAGATACCGATCTTATCTACCGCTACGGTGGAGAAGAATTCGTAATTATTCTTCCTGCTTACAACAAAGCAGGTGCCAATGTTATTATTGAAAGATTACGGGAGACTGTAACAGATTACACCTTCTCAAATGGCAAACTGAACATTACTTTTAGTGCTGGTATTGCTACTTTAGACTCCAGTCTTCTAAATGATGATAATATGAATACTGGTAATGAGTTAATCCGACGGGCAGATATGGCTATGTATAGTGCCAAACAATCAGGTAAAAATCAAACCCAATTCTTTAGACATTAAAGTCGCAACAACAGGCTGTTAATACAGGTTAACGACTTCAGAAAGAGATTACCTCAACTGAAGTAAACACTATCTGGTTATTTATACTCCTACCTATAGAAGTCGGGAGACTTCCCTTCTAAAATGTCATTACAAGAAAGCTTAGCGCAAAAGCTAAGCTTTTTTTGTGAAACTTTTCACTGTGCTGTTAAATCTACAGTTAACAGTGCAAAGTCCCAATGCGAAAGTTATTACTTGTCTGCTACCAGAACACCACCACTAGCTACATCCTCTCTATCTGTCTCCTGGAAATAGATCGTAATCGCCTGTTCAGGAATACCCGTTGCTGCACTAGCGCTTTTTGTGAACTCCTGAGCTAACTTTGCTTTCTTCTCCTTTTCCATTTTCGGGCCATGAAAGAAAATAGTAGGCATTATCCAAACACTCCTTTGCATATTTTTTCTTCTTTCTAAATTATTCGTTATTAACTGATTTTTTCCTTTCTGTTTTTTTAAATTTTCCTATTTACTTATTAATTTATACCCAGATAAACTGGATAAATATGTTGAACAATCTAACAGTTATCAAAATAATCCAACAAACTCAGAGGGATTTTTTATTTTATACAAGGCTATAATAACAGTAAAATCATTCATTCTGACTTATTCTTAACTAAATCACCTAAAAGTCCACCTTCAACACCTACATAGATATCTGGTACTTTACCCATAATAGTTACTTCCGTAACCGGAACCTGTGTTTCTAATTGCACACTTTTTTGAACAAAAGGAACTACAAGTTGTACTTCTGCTTTTACATTCATATATATCTTATGCCTTGTCTGGTTAATGCCCGCACTTTCAAAACTATCAATAATTTGTGGGGGTTTCACCAGACCTATTGGAATCATTTTTACGTATACTCGGGGACCAAGTCCAGCCAATAATTGTAAACCCAATGCATGGGCGATGGGAATAGAAATCCTTTGTTCAGAGATAGTATTCAGTTTATCCTGGATTGTCAGATTAACTTGTGAGGTGAATTCATTCACTTTCTGTAGATCTGGCTGCATCAAAATAATGTCCCCTTGATGATTTGTCTGGTAATGAATCATTTCGGTATAGTTAAGTAATTTAGCATGTTCATAAACTGCCTGACTAATAGCATCTGTCACCAACCTGGTAACTTTAAACTCAGCTTCCGCTATAAATATTGGACGTAAAAATAGGTCTATTGACACACTTACAGCAATTCCGATCATTACCAAAGCTATAAAGACTACCAGTATTTTTTTATAAACACTACTACTGGCCTTTTTCCACGGTGATCTATTCATATTTAACACCCCGTCAATATCATATGTATTATATCGGGGAATGGTGATAGAATTTTATTTTATACTATATAGAATTCAATTTTTATGTTATAATAATCATGAGAAAGGAGGATTCGAAAATGCTACGGAAGACCTCACAATTAATTTTAATTAGTATTTTGTTAATAATTGCTCTCGGCTTTGGAGCCAGCGTAGGTTATATTGCATGGATCATTAAAACTGCACCAGACGTATCCAAATTATCTAATTTCAAACCAAGTGAAGCCTCTACAATTTATTCTGCTGACGGCGAAGAACTCACCAGGCTATATATTGAAAACAGAATTTATGTTCCGTTATCCAAAATTCCAATGGATTTGCAGAATGCTCTAGTGTCTAGTGAAGACCAGAAATTCTGGGAACACAATGGTATCAATATTTGGGCTATTCTCCGGGCTATCTATATAGACTTAAAACACATGTCCAAAGTCCAGGGAGCCAGTACTATCACCCAACAGTTAGCACGTGGCATTGCTTTGCATCAGAAAAAATTCTTTTCACGGAAAATACAAGAGATTTACCTTGCAATACAGCTTGAACGGATGTACACCAAAGAAGAGATTTTGGAGATGTATCTAAATCAGGTATTTTTGGGTCACTCTGCCCAGGGAGTTCAAACTGCTGCTCAACAATATTTTGGCAAAGATGTGGAGAATTTAACTCTGGGTGAATCGGCCATGTTAATTGGTATTCTACCAGCTCCAAATGCCTACTCTCCATATGTAAATAAAGATCGGGCAGTTCAGCGTCGCGATACAGTTTTAAATTTAATGGTAGATGAAGGTTATATCTCCATAGATAAAGCAGATAGAGCAAAAAAAGAAGATCTCAAACTAGCTGGTCTGCGAAACTATATCAAAACAGATACAGCACCTTATTTTGTAAGCTATGTTCGAGAACAGGTAATGGATATGTTTGGTTATGATATGGTTTATCGTGGTGGATTAAAGATCTATACTACTTTAGATCCGCAAATGCAAAATGCTGCAGAAGATGCATTAGCCAATGCCCTTGACCCGGAAAAAGGTTATCTCCCAACTATTAATCGTCAAACAGGTAATGACCCAACTCAACCACAAGTAGCACTAATCTCGATTGACCCACAAACTGGTCAAATCAAAGCTATGGTTGGTGGACGGGGTAATGATAAGTTTAACCGAACTGTCCAGGCATACCGTCAACCTGGTTCCGCTTTCAAACCTATTGCTTATGTGGCAGCTTTAGAGCAGGGTTATTCACCCGGTGATGTGGTCAATGATATTCCTGGATATTTAGATCCGGGTAACCCTAACCCGTGGCCCTCTAACTATAATGACAATTATGAAGGTCCAATGACTCTACGTTATGCTCTGACTCACTCAGTCAACGTAGCAACTGTACGCTTACAGGAAAAGATTGGCATTAATGCGAGTATTCAATTAGCTGAACGGTTAGGATTCACATCCATTATCAAAGAAGGTACAAATAATGACCGTAACCTGGGTTTCGCACTAGGTGGTCTAACTAAAGGTGTTACTCCGATTGAACTAGCTTCAGCTTACGGCGTATTCGCTAATAGAGGTATTTATGTTCAACCCAGTGCTATTGTAAAAGTTGAAGATTCTGATGGTCATGTACTATATCAAGCATCACCATCACAAAAAATAGTAATGCAAGAAGATATAGCTTATCAGATTACCAGCATGCTCCGTTCAGTTGTAACCAATGGTACTGGTTGGAGAGCTGCCAATCACCTTCCGGGACGGCCTATAGCTGGTAAAACTGGTACTACTTCTGATTCAAAAGATGCCTGGTTTGTCGGCTACACTCCGGATGTAGTAACCAGTGTCTGGATTGGAGAAGACTCACCACGTTCAATGATATATGACGAAACAGACGAAAATGGTAAACTTCTGTATGGATCAAATGGGCAACCTTTAAAATTATCTAGTGGAGAAGCAGCCCGACTCTGGGGTGAATATATGGGTGAGGCGTTAGAGAATAGACCAGTTACCGATTTTGAGAGACCAGCCAACCTCGTACAGGTAAAAATAGATCCTGCTACTGGTTTACTGCCAAATCAATATACACCGAAAACGATCACAGAAACCTATCGTGAAGGTTTAGAACCGACCGAGATTGAACAACTCCATCAACCGACAATCACTGTGGGAATCGATAAAGCAACCGGTCAACTTGCGACACCCCAATGCCCTCCAGATCAGGTAGTACAGTACACTTATCAGGAAGGTTCAGGAATCCGTGTTGGACCTGCTACCTTGCGATATAGTGTTAAACGGGAAGGTGAAGATACACCACGTAACTTCATCTATACCTTTGAAGAAGGTGTACCTGTAGTTCAAATTGATCCAAAAACCGGTGTTCCAGTCACTGACGATGATGGTAATTATCTCTACCAATATATGCCCACCGTCAAATGCGAAGAACATTCAACAGGTTCAGCCACAGATGCTCTTCAAAATGGTGCAAAAAAACTCGTTGATACCATCTGGAACTTCTTCAATAGCGGAGGGAATAGTAATTAAATAAACACGTATTTTTTGAAAGAAAACTTTTTAAAAAACTTATTTCCGGAAGACCCAGTATCTTGTTAACACTGGGTCTTTTTTTCTTGTCTACATTCTTTTTTTTATATAATTAATTATATTAATTTCCATTTTGCAAACATTTTATATTAATTTTCTATTATATGCAGGAGATTTTCTAACTAAGTCGAAAGTTATATAATAAAAAGAATAGGAGGTATTTTTATGGTCAAAATTAAATTTATCCCAATTTTAGTAATTTTAATAATGTTAGTAAGTGTCAATTGTCTATCAGCCAGTACTGTTATTCATCGAGATGATTATGGAGTCGCTCATATCTATTCTCAGAGCCTGGAAGGATTATATTATGGTTGGGGGTATGCATCTGCTCAGGATAGACTTTTCCAACTAGAGATGCTTAAAAGAACTTATTATGGACGGGTCTCCGAAATATTTGGTCCAGATTATTTTTCTCTAGATTTTTATTGGAAAAATGAATATCCTGATCTAAAAAGTTTACAGGAGCAATACAATCAATTAGCTCCAAAATATCAGACTATCATGGCTGCTTATGCTAACGGAATTAATGCCTGGATTGACGAAGTTAATCAAGATCCAGAAGATAAACTTCCGCTAGAGTTCCATCGACTGGGAATTCTTCCAAAACATTGGACACCTTTAGACACCGCAGCAGCATTGATGGCAAATCTGGGATTATTTATGGACCTTACTAATGAGATCCTTCATAGCGAACTCTACACCCAATTAATCGACAAATTTGGGAATAAAGCTGATTCTTATTTTAATGACATTGCCTGGTTAGAAGATCCAAAAGCTTACACAACCATCCAGAATAATACCACTAAAAATAGCACACTAGATTTAAAAACAAACACTCAACTAGCACTCCTAAATAAAGAAGGTCTAAAACAATTATCAAAGTCTTATCAAGGGAAAGCTAACATGATAAGTCAACTGCTCGCAGTTCTAGGTTATGAAACTCCATTAAAAATTCATCAGAATGCTGTGGAAGCTATGAGTTATGCAGTAGCCATAGCACCAGAAAAGTCAGCAACCGGCAATGCACTTTTAATGGCCGGACCTCAGGTAGATTATTGGGTACCCGGTTTAATGTATGAAGTTGGCTTACACGGTGCAGGTTTTGATGTGGTAGGCATAACCTTAATTGGTTCCCCCTATCTAATGTTTGGTGAAACCAGAACTACTGCTTTTACCTGCACAGCTGGCGCCGACAATACCATAGATATTTACGAAGAACAATTAAACCCTGCCAATCCTACCCAATATCTATACAAAGGTAAGTGGGTTGATATGGAAATCAAATCTGAAGAAATTAAGATTAAAGGAGAAGAAGCCAGAGATATAACATTCTACAAAACTGTTCATGGGCCAGTTCTAGTTCAGGTCGATACCGATAGAGATGGTAAAAATGATATAGCCTATTCGAAAAGAAATGCATGTGCCGATGGATATTTGAGTGCAGTTGCTTCTTATACCGAATTGATGTTAGCTGATACTCCAGAAAAATTTATTGCAGCTGCCTCTCTATTAGAACCCACACTTAATTACATATATGCCGATAACTCTGGCAATATTGGCTACTATCATTGTGGGAAATTCCCGATTCGACCTACAGGAATCGATCTACGACTACCAACACCAGGTAGCGGCGAATATGAATGGTTAGGCTTCCTTACTCCCGAAGAACATCCACAGATCATCAATCCAGAGAGTGGTTTTGTTGTCAACTGGAATAACAAACCTGCCCCTGACTTCAACAATGGAGATTTGACCAGTATATTTAGTTGGACCTGCTGGAGTGAAGATCACCGTTCCTTCAACCTTGATCGCTTAATACGTGAGAAAACTCCAATCAGTGTACAGGATTTAGCAGATACTATTCATGAGATCTCTGATGCGGAACTTCAGGCCTACGCAGTAAAAGACTTCCTTCTGGAAGCTTTAGCAGATAGCACAGATCCTAAACTAATGAAAGTTAAAAATCTATTGGCTTCCTGGGATAACCAGAGAAGTGACCAGGATCATGATGGGTACTACGATAGTGTTGGACTGACCATCTTCCAGGAATGGTGGCAGATTGTCAATCGGGAAGTCTTCGGTGACATTCTGGGACAATATATGGATCTAGGATATCATAGTGGTGGAGTTTTGATTAACTATGGTGGTTATTCTCTCTTTGTTAGAACAATCCTTGGTGAAAAAGCATCTATTCCAGTTAACAATGACTATTATAATGGCCGCGGCTGGAAACCAGTCTTCATCGAATCACTAAAACAGACTTTAGCTCAGTTACAGACAAAATATGGTACTGCTGATATGAGTAAATGGACCACAGAAGTTATGATGATGCCATTCCCCGCAACTCATATCTCTGGTAGTCCTAGTGGTTTTGGTGCTGTATACGATATTCCTTTTATGGATCGGGGTAGTGAGAACCATATTGTGAATTGTACCTGGCCGATAGTGACTGGCCAAAATGTAGTACCTCCCGGGCAGAGTGGTTTTATAAATTTAAATGGAGTTCCGGACAAACATTTTCAAGATCAATTAGCTCTCTATCGGGATTGGGAGTACAAAAAGATGCTCATCACTAAAGGAGATGTCTTGATCAACAGTCAATCAACTGACATCTTAATCTTTAGACTAGAATTTTAAAAAAAATTTGAGGGAGCGATATTGATCTGCTCCCTCAAGTCTCTTATTTTGATTAATTATAGTCGTGCTGATAGCTCATTTTTGACTAAATACTCGAAAATTATCCACAGGTTATCAACATAACTAATAGAATAATTTAGTATTTACAAAAGGTGACAAATAGCGTCATTTCGCAATTCTCCACAACCACACTTTATTTTCACTCTTTAATCAACAATGTTATCCACATATTTTACAGTATATTGAATAACCACCATGATATGCTCTGAAATCTATTAATCTCTTAGTTTGACAATAGTTACTCCCATGCCACCTTCACCTTCATTACCCAAACGAAACTCACTCACATGATGATGCCCCCGGAGTAAATCATGAATACCCTCCCGTAAGGCTCCTGTTCCTTTACCGTGAATAACTTCAACTAACTTTAAACCTGCCAGATAAGCATCATCCAGATACTTGTCTGTCTTCTCTCTGGCTTCTTCATAACGGGTTCCCCGCAAATCCAGAGATGGCAAAACAGCTCCAGCTTTAGAACGAGATATCTTAGTGAATCTTTGCTTCTGAACAGTCTCTTCAATTGCTTCAACTTTTTCCAGATCTTTTATATTAACTGTAACCTTCATAATCCCAGCCTGCACCACAAACTCTTTCTCATTCAAAGCTTCCAGAACATTACCTTTTTGGTTAAGAGATACGATCCTAACCTGATCTCCTGATTCTAATTTTTCTGGAATTTTATGAGTTTTTACCTGTTTACGCCCACGCGAAACCTGATTAATCTTATTAGCTGCTTCAGTAAATTTGTGTTTTAACTCTAGATTAACCTGTTCTAAATTCTTCATCCCCACGCTTCTGGCTTTTTTTATCAACTCTTCTGCCTCAGATTTGGAATCATTAATAATCTTACGAGCATCCTCGGCAGCTTTGTTTAGAATTGAATCTCTCTCTTCTTCCAGATTCTGAATCCGTTTTTCATAATCAGCTTTCAGCCTCTCCATCTGGTATTTAAGCCTTTGAGCTTCCTGACTCTCTTTATGGGTTTTCCGATTATTCTCTTCAATGTCTTTAATCATTTGATCTACAACTGCATCTTCACTGGATAATCCCGATCTGGCCAATTCAACAATACTTTTTGGCAAACCTAATCTCAGGGCAATCTCCAGAGCGTTTGACCGCCCAGGAATCCCCATAATTAGCCGATAGGTGGGAGATAAAGTCTCCAGATCAAATTCCACTGAAGCATTTTCTACACCTTCCTCAGAATATGCATAAGTTTTCAGTTCACTATAATGAGTTGTAGCTATGGTTCTAATCTCCTGTTTGTGTAAATAATCCATAATAGCCATCGCCAGTGATGCACCTTCCGCCGGATCAGTTCCCGCTCCTAATTCATCAAAAAGAACCAGATCGTTCTTTTGAGCGTTTTTTAAAATTTTGATGATTTTAGTCATATGAGATGAAAAAGTACTGAGCGATTGTTCAATACTTTGCTCATCCCCAATATCTGCAAATATTCCTTTAAAAATTGACATCTCAGATCCTTCATTAGCTGGTACATGAAGTCCGGACTGCATCATCAAAGTAAGTAAACCCACGGTCTTTAACGTTACAGTCTTACCTCCAGTATTCGGACCAGTTATCACAAGAGTGTTAAAACCATCTCCCAGACTTACATCTATCGGGACAGGTTTCACCTTTAATAACGGATGACGTCCCTGACATAGGTCAATTAACCCTTTATCATTTACTGCTGGCTCAACAGCCTTTAATGCTCTACTATAATCAGCTTTAGCAAAAATAAAATCTAATCTGGCAAGGATATCAACTGTACTCATAATTCCATCATATTCCATAGCAACTTTTACAGTCAACTCTTTTAGAATTCGATATACCTCATCTTGCTCTTCAGAAGTCAATTGGCGCAATTGATTATTCATTTGAACGACCGCCATCGGCTCAATAAAAAGAGTAGCACCACTGGAAGATCTATCATGAATAATTCCATCAAAACTACCCTTGTATTCACTTTTAATCGGGATTACATAACGATCTCCCCTGATAGTAACGATAGCATCTTGAATCATCTTTTGATATGCACTTCCGCTAACATAACTATCTAATTTATCCTTAATTCTGGCTCCAACAGTTCTAATTTGATTTCTAAGAGATCTAAGTTTAGAACTAGCATTGTCCAGAACCTCACCACTATTGTCAATAGCTTTATTAATCGCATCCTCGATCGGTTGAAAAGTATGCAACCCTTTACCTATGCGCAAAATTCGTGGATATGGATTAGTTCCTTGACGCCACTCATCCTCCAGTTCCAGAAAAAATGTTCTCATTCGTCGGGCAGCGTACAAAGTACTACTGATATCTAAGAGATCATGTCCATTTAATACCATTCCTTTTTCAGCTCTGAGCATTATATCCCTTAAATCCCTGATTCCACCAAAGGGAGCATTAGTCTTCTCATCCAACATTCTCCTTGCCTCACTAACTTCTTTTAATCTTTCTTCTATGTACTCTAAGTCAATGACTGGCTGGAGTCTTTCAACCAATTCTTTTCCCGCAAGGGAAGAAGCGTAGTTCTTCAACTCATCTTTAATTTTTTCATATTCTAAAACTCTGAGAGTATGTTGTTCCATAACTGCTCCTCTCTTCACAATAAATTTTCCACATCATTAATTATACACCAAATTCTTTACTCCGTACAGAACTCTTAATATCTTTCTTTAACAAAGACAATAGTTCATCCAGTGTATAAGTATTTATCACGTCTTTATCTTCTATCCAACCCCTACGGGCCATACCTACACCATACTCCATATAATCCATCTGGCCAACACTATGTGCATCAGAATTAATTGCAATCATAACTCCATGCACTTTACACAATTTCAAATGCTCAGCAGATAAATCTAGACGGTCTGGAGTAGCATTAACTTCTAAAATTGTTCCCGTCTCTTTAGCAGCCAAAATAATCTGCTCAAGGTCAATCGCATATGCTTTCCGTCTATGAATTAGTCTACCTGTTGGATGAGCAATAACATCCACATATGGATTATGCATAGCCTGTATCATCCGTCCAGTTATCTCTTCTTGTGTGGCATTAAATCCTGTATGCAAAGAAGCCACAACAATATCTAATTGAGCCAGAACCTCATCAGGATAATCCAATCCACCATCCTTTAATATATCTACCTCAATTCCTTTTAAAAGTCGAAAACCGTCCAATTTAGAATTAAGTTCATCAATAGCTTTCAGCTGCTCTAATAACATCTCAATGCTCATTCCCTTAGCAATTTTTAATGACCTAGAATGGTCACAGATTGCCATATATGTATAACCTAAAGAACGACCTTTATTAACCATCTCTTCAATCGTGTTCACCCCATCACTCCACCTGGTATGCAGATGAAGATCTCCTTTAATCTGTTCTAGATTAACAGATCGGGGAAGCCATCCTTCTTTAGCAGCCTGCACTTCTCCCTGACCTTCTCTAAGTTCAGGGATAACATAGGAGATGCCCAGTGTTTGATAGATCTCTTCCTCAGAAGCAAACACCATCTTCTGTCCGTGGACATCTAACCAATGGTCATAATTACATGTATAACCCTGCTCTATAGCCAATTCTTCAACTTGCCTGACATGCTCCTTCCCAGTTGTCATAAACAGCGTTAGAGGAAAATCTTCTGGTTGTACAGTTATCAGCTCTACTCTAATTCCCTGGCGCGTTCTAATAATCGCCCTGTTAGAACCACTTGTCAGAACCTCTCGACATTCAGGCATAGTTGTCAAAACCTTTAACACATTTTCTGGCTGAGTAGTGTTCACCAATAAATCTATATCTGATACAGCTTCTACATATCTTCTGGCACTACCGACAATCCAAATTTCCTGCACACCATGAACTACTTGTAATCTACTAATTAATTCTCTGGCAATAGGCAAGGCCATTCCCAATAAAATTGTGCCATCTTCAGCACCAATTTGCTGAATACTTTTGATCAGATTGTTCTCAGTTCGACTATTCATTCCCGGTAGTTCTCTAACTTTTTTCGCTTCCAAAGCCGCTATTAACTCAGTAATATTAGTAATTCCTAAAGATTCATTTAGCGTACGAGCCATCCTGGGTCCAATACCCGGAATATCTAAAAGCTGACTAAAAGGAGCCTTCTGACGTAATTCTTTAAGATAGGTTGATTCACCTGTAGAAAGAACCTCTTCGATCTGACTGGCAATAGACCTACCCACACCCGGAATCTCAGTTAGTTGTCCTTGCCGCCAGAGATCTTCTAAATCTGCAGTCAATTGTTCCAAATTGGTTGCAGCCTGCTGGTATGCCCTGACTTTAAAACTATTCTCACCTAACAGTTCCAACAACTCTGCAATCTCTCTCATCTTCCAGGCTATCGATAAGTGTTTCATTATTTCATCCCTTCCCACCTTACTGACCCGCTGCTGAACTCTGCTTAACTGGCTACCATTCTTTTCTTTCTACTAATATGTTATTTTTCCTTCTTTCACTCAAAAAGATAACAAAAAAAGTCTCACTTTATTAATGAGACTTAGCTAATCGTCAAATATTACGGTTTAATAATTCTATCCAGGTTCTCTTCAATATAAGGAGTTAAGGCTAACAAATCTTTTGCCAGAGTGGATTTGTCCAATTGAGTAGTTACTGGATTATAGGGTACTTTAGAAATCAAAAGTAAAATCAAATAAACTACAATTCCTCCTTTAACCAATCCCAATACAGCGCCAATAATTCTGTCGATAAATGACAAAAATAGTACTTTTGTCAATCCACTCAAGACCCACCCGATAAGATTAACCACCAGCACCACGATAATTAAAATTCCTGCAAAACCAATGATGTTAGACACTGCTGGATTCAAAGCAAATTGAGTCTGGATATAGATAGAAACATAAGCATACTGGTCACTGGCCAGTTTTAACCCGATGAGCAATCCTAACAAAGCCATCGTCTGGCGAATCAGACCTTGTTGGAATCCCTTAACCAAAAAATATAGCAAAAACAGTATGATTCCAAGATCTACTAAAGCAATCTCTTTCATCGTCTCACCCCTCATCCTCCAATAATAATTCTAGCTCCTCATATTCTTTTTGATAGTGTTGAGCCTTACTTTCAGATTCTACCAGAGCATTCTGTACCTTTTCGTTCTCTTTTCGCAACTCATCCTTTTCTTTACGCAACTGGATAATCTCTGCCTCCAACCTCTCATTAAGTTGATTAGCTTTATTAAGCTCGTCTGCCAGATTCATCGCCCCTAAAGCCATAATTTTAAATTTTGACATCCTGGGGTAGTTAGATTGAATATCACCCAACTTTTCATTGACATAGTCAGAGACAGCTTCAATGTAATTTACACTAGATTGTCCAGAAATAATCAAATTTTCACCGAAAATTGACACATCTACCGTTACCCTTTTAGTATCCCTCTTATCTATGCTCATTATACAATCACACCCCAGATTTTAAAGTCGCATTAACAGCAGACTGTTAATGACTTATGTTTAACGACTTCAAAAAGAATTTGTACCTCCACTGAAGTAAATACATTTAGTTATGATACTCTCACCTATAAAGTCCGGGAGACTCCCTTCCAAAATGTCGTTAAATCTTTAATGTATAAATTCTCCAAAGTACTGCAATATCCTGCATATCTGGAATCTAAAAAAACCTGTGATTATCACAGGTTTAAGGATTAATACAGCTTTGCTCTGAATTAAATTCCATTTGCTTAGCAGCACTTTGTTCCTGATTAGCCTTAGAAATATTAACCAATTTTATATATTTCACGACCACTTTTTCTCCTTTCGGGGACGAAACTTAACAAATCTTCCTCCTGTAAAGAAGAACAATACACTTCGACCCCAAGATCTAAGACATGTTGATTGACTTCACAACGTGGTTCATATGGAGTAGTTAAAGAGTGATGAACCAAGAAATTCTCCCCAACACAACCACCTCCACAAAAATACCTGGCCCAACAGCTTTTACAACTATCGCGATTGAGAACATGTAAGGGTTGATAAAATTTTTTGCGAGCTGTTTGATCCAGGAACTCATCAGCAATGTTACCCAGATAAAAATCTGGATATCCAACTAATAGATGACATGGATAGATATCACCTATTGGAGTGATACAAAGATAGTATTTACCGGCCCCACAAGTGTAACAGAGATTCTTTTGGGTAGCAATACTGTTAACTGCTGAACTAAGATTAAGCACCTTATGACAAAAACTGTCTTCATCCTGAAAAGACTCAAACATCCAGGCATAATTGTCTTTAATAATTTGAATATCTTCAACAGTTAAAGCAATTTCTGAGTCTTCAGAAGCAATTACAGGTTGTAATTGAACCAAAGGGAACTCCGCTTTTTCATACATCTCAAAAATTGCACCAATCGCTTGTACATTATAATGATGTATCGTTCCCTTAATACGATATCTAATTCCACTCTCTTTTACCCATTGTAAACGATCATAAATCCGATCATATGACGGACGTCGATTCTTCATCACTCTCATATAATTATGTTCCTGGGGACGTCCATCCAGGGTTATAATCAACTCAACATCATAATATTTTAACTGATCCAAAATCTTTTTCTCAATAAGCGTTCCATTAGTAGTTATAGTAATAAAAACATTTTTCTCATCTTTTTCTTGATATTCTCTTACAATCTGCACAATCTCAACCACCAGGTCAGGATTAAGCAAAGGTTCCCCACCAGATATATTTAAATAAATCGTGTTATCAGGACTCTCACTGAATAAAAATTCTATAGACTTTATGGCAACGTCTTTTGACATATATTCTGCATCGTGATCAGTTTTATTTTTACTTTGATAACAATAATTGCACTGCATATTACAATCGTCACAAATATTTAGTGTTAGACTATTGATCTTCTGCTCTTTTAACTTATAAGGTTTAATCTCAGAAGAATAGATAGTCAGGTAGCGGTTATCAATTAGATAATTCAACTCTCCAGACATATCCATCCAATCCAAAAAGTTATGTTCTCTTTTTACCTTATCCAGGTATTCGGTTGAAGTATTTTTAACAGATTGAACTAAAATCTTCTTTATCCAGGGATGAATTTCAAATAAACTAGATGAAGGTATATCTAATACATAATGCCGTCCATTAACGTTAAAAAATTTTAAATCTGTATCAATCAAAGGAAGATCCATTTCGCTCCACCTGCCATTTTTAGATTAAACTGGCATTAACAGCAAGCTGGTAATGCCTGGGTATAACGACTTCGTAAGGAGATTTATACTCCACTAAGTAAACCCATTTAACTATTTATTCTCTCACCTGTAGATGCCAGAAAGCTTTCCCCCCCTAAAAGATCATTTAGCACTAATATTCGGTAATATCCTCATTTTTTGGTAAGTAACAGTACACTTTTAGCTTTCTGCCTAATTTTTAACATTTTTTCTTATTTCTAAATTATTCGACGATATTTCCAAAAATCCTCCCCTTACAAAAAGATTTCTCCACTAAGGAAGAAATTTTTTTAACCAATTAGACTCATTTCATAAAATCATGTCTTTAGACAACATTTCTAATATAATTTACATAATTTTAGTATTTTTTGATATAGTAAAGTAGGCTAAACAGTGCTTAATGATATTTTTCCAGACTCTCCAAAACTATTTACCATAGTAGATAAAAAAAATCTCCCTCCAGGAGAGATGTTAAAATATTAATTGATTTTGGAGATTTCTCAATAATCTCCCCATATACTGTTGTTCATCTTCGATATGTTCTACTAAAGTCTGCCAAACTTTATCATTTTCACCGTACTCTTTCAGCATCTGCAGAGTTCTAATAAATTCTGTATTTATCACCAGGAACTTTCTTATTAAATATGGTAATCTCTGATTCTTCATTGGAATTGTCTGATACAATCCCATTGTTTCTTCCTCTATCTCTGCAAATTCTTCGTGAAATCTCATCAACTGGTCCTCCAATAACTTAATCAGATTTTTGTTAGTAAGATTTGCCACAGACAAAAGAAAAGTCTGATGTTCTTTTGCAGTATTAGACCACAACAATAATTCTCTCAGAACACAGTGATAGCTATTGGCTATTGTATAACAAAACACTATTTAATTACCCTCCTTTTTCATGATACTTTGTATATTTTATTAAACATAATTCCTTTTGGTGAAAATTACTAATCATATACTTTACTTTTTCAGATGGATGTATTAAAATGGGGTATGAGGCAGAGTAGGTATTGTGCGTCAAGTGTTGAGGGATGGGAAGTTGCCCTCAAACGAAAGACTTACTTCACGGTTTAGTCTGCGATGCAATACCGCGTCCGCTGTCACATTAAAGCTGTCCCCCTCTTTAGTGTGGCCAATTGCCTTATGCTAAAGGGAAGGAGAGTTTTATAATGAAATGGAGTGTACGAACGGTTGTATTTATGGGACTTTTGGTAAGTATCAACATCGTCCTCACTAGATTTTTAGGCTTCATGATTATGGGAAACACTATCCGAATTAGTTTTGGAAGTGTGCCAATCATGCTGGCAGGTATCCTATTTGGTCCACTTGCTGGTACTATCACAGGGATTGCTTCAGATCTGATTGGAGTCATGCTAAATTCAATGGGAGGTGGATACTTCCCGGGGTTTACTATTAGTGCTGCCCTGGTTGGATTGATCCCTGGACTATTGTTTCTCAAATATAAAAGGGATAATTTTTCTATGTTGAAAATAATCCTTTCTGTATTAATTGTAGGTATTTTTGTACATCTCTTCTTAAATACCTCCTGGGTTGTGATGATTATTCAAAAGGAATTAACTATACAAACATTCGTCGAAAGCTTCCTTGGACTTCTACCACCGCGATTAATTGCGAGATTAATCATGATACCTTTGGAGATTATCTTTCTGACAATTATTTTGCGTGCTTACAATACCTACAAATCTAAATCTTTTTAATTTATCACGGCTACTCATTGATCATCTTCTAGTTTACAACTAACACAGGAGGTAGAGTTATGCGAAAAGTTTTGGCAATTTTGGGGAGTCCGCGGGAAAAAGGTAATTCTCAGGCACTGATGGAGCAGATTCTCAAAGGAATCAGTTCAACTAAGGGGGACTTAGAAATTGAAAGGATTTCTTTAGGCAAACAACATATTCAACCCTGTATCGCCTGTAATGGTTGTCAACGTCAACCTGGTTGTGTGATCAAAGATGATATGAATCGACTTTATTCAGCTTTTGATCAAGCAGACTTAGTTGTGATAGCTTCTCCAATCTACTTCAACTCAGTCAGTGCACAACTAAAGAGCCTTATTGATAGATGTCAGGCGATCTGGGCCAGCAAATATGTTTTAAAATCTCCCCTTATTGACCGGAACAAACTCCGTCTTGGTGTATTCATCGCTACTGCCGGTAATCCTGATGGAATCGCAGAATTTGAGCCCTCTAAACGAGTGATTGATCTATTTTTCAAAGCTATTAATACTTACTATTACCAGGATTTATTTGTAACTGATATTGACAATTCACCCGTTACCTCTCGCCCAGAGGTCCTGAAACAGGCTTTCCAAATGGGTAAAGAGCTTGAGAATCAATTCTACCAGCTGCAGACAGGAAAATCTTAAAGGAGGTTTGAACAATGTCAGAGATCAGATGGGCAGAATTAACCACTACAGATCCAATTACTGCTGACATTTACAAAAGTTTGCTAGAATCCAGTGACATCCCTGTCTTTTTGCGTTCCGATGCCACCTATGTCGTTCATCCATTCACTATGGGCATGTTAGGTGATGTGGATATATTGGTTCCTAAAGAACTACTGGAGTTGGCTAAGAAGCTAATCAAAGAGGTGGAGATTGAGGATTGCGAGAGTGACGATCCTGATTGCGATTAAGTTGTAATATAAAAAGCTGAGCCTACTTAATTGGCTCAGCTTTTTATATTAGTCTCTAATTACCTCGAATCTCTGCCCCAAATTTGTCCTGCAATCTCTCTAACAATTCATCAATCAATGCATTAACCTCATCATCTGTGAGAGTCCTATCTTTAGCACGATAACTCATGGCATAAGCCATACTTTTCTTCCCATCAGGAACCTGAGCACCTTGATATAAATCAAAGATTTCCACAGTTTCCAAATACTCTTTCCCGATTTTTTGAATCACCTCACAGATATCCTGAGCAGAAACTTTAGTGTCAACCAACAGGGCAATATCTCTAGTCAAAGCCGGATATTTTGGTAAATCACTGAAAGTTACTTCGGTATCACTCAACTCAACAATCTTCTCAAAATTCAACTCAAATACAGTAACTCGCTCCTTAAGATCATAATTTCCCATCACATCTGGATGAATTTCCCCCAGATAACCCAGTACTTCTCCATGAGCTTTGATTAGAGCCGTCCTACCTGGATGAAGAGCGTCATGTTCACCATGGGAATAGGTTAACTCCCCTACGCCAAATTTCCTTGCATAAGCCTCCAGGATGCCTTTTAGGTGAAAATATCCTGCAGCGTTCTGATTCCAACGATCTTTTTCATCCAGACCAACGACTCCAGCAGTTAACATTCGCGGCTCTTCAGGTAAGACATCATCACCTGGGATATAAATTCGAGCCAACTCAAAAATCCGGATCTGCCCCATTTGTCGTTTTGCATTGAAGCTCATGATCTTCAGAATATCCGCAAGGAGCGTACGGCGCATAACTGCATACTCTTCACTTATTGGATTCATCAATCTAATTGAGTTTCGCCACTCATGAGTTGGATTTAGATTCAATTTATTATAGGAATTAGGATTTATAAAGCTAAAACTCATCGTCTCAGTCAACCCCACAGAGTTCATAAATTCTCTGGTCTGATCTTCCAACAACTGGGATCTGGTCAATCTACCAATTCGATAATCAGCCATCGGTAGCTCAGATGGTATATTATTATAACCATACATCCGGGCAACTTCTTCTATCAAATCGACTTCCAGAGTCACATCTCCCCGGAAAGTAGGAACAGTAACATCCATATCTTCACCCCGGACTTCTACCCCAAACTGTAATCGCCGCAATAGGTCGACAATCTCATCTCTGTCAAGAGTGACTCCAATAAGGTCACATACCTTTTGGGTGCGAAGATGAATCTTTAATCGATCAACTATCTCCGGATAAACATCAATTATACCTGCAGCAATCTCACCTCCGGCCAACTCCTTAATCAGTTGAATAGCCCGATTACCGGCTTCAATCACGGCATTAATGTCCACCCCACGTTCAAAACGATAGGAAGCTTCACTGGGGATAGCGTATTTTCGGGCAGTTTTCCGAATATTAATTGGATTAAAATAAGCTGACTCCAGCAAGATATTAACAGTATTCTCTGTGACTTCACTATTAGCTCCACCCATTACTCCAGCTATACATACTGGTCTTTCTATATCACAGATACAGAGTACATCAGTATCCAGCTTTCGTTGCTTATCATCAAGAGTGATCAATTCTTCATCATTACAGGCACGGCGGACAATAATCTTACCATCCTGCAATTGATCATAGTCAAAAGCATGCAGGGGCTGCCCCATCTCCATCAAGACAAAATTAGTCGCATCTACCACATTATTAATTGGTCTCACACCAGCAGCTTCTAATCTCCGCTGCAGCCATTCAGGGGACTCACCAATTTTAACACCTCTTATCAGACGGGCAGAATAACGTGGACATAGATCAGTATCTTGAATTTCAATTCCAGTTAATTTTTCGATAGCCGGGCCAGTCTCCTGTACCACTACTTCTGGCTGCTTTAAAGGCTTTCCTACCCTGGCAGCTACTTCCCGTGCTACACCAATCATACTCAAACAATGGGCATAGTTCGGAGTAATATTCAAAGTCAAGATATAATCATCTAATCCCATAACTTCTACAAAAGAATCTCCAGCCTTACAGTCCCGTTCAATAATCATTACCCCTGGTTGACGTTCCTCTACCAATCCCAACTCATCTTCAGAACAGATCATACCATAAGATGCTATGCCTCTTAATTTGGCTTTACCGATCTTAAAACCACCCGGTAGTTCAACACCGACCTGAGCTATGGGTGTTTTTGCACCTTCAAAAATATTCTTAGCCCCACAGACGATCTCTAAAATCTCATGACCAACGTCTACCTTAGTCACTCTTAATTTATCAGCATTAGGATGGGGAGCAATCTCTTTTATCACTCCGATCACAATCTTCTCCAATCCTTTACCAGGAGATTCGATAGTTTCAACTTCCAGACCCGCATGGGTCAAAAGATGGGCCAACTCGTCTGGAGTTAAATCAAAATCCACATAATCTTTTAGCCATTTATAAGACACTTGCATTTTTTAACACCTTCCTTTCCGCAAACTCTAGAATTGATTTAAGAATCGAAGATCATTTTCATATATCAAACGAATATCGTTAATTCCGGTTTTTAACATGGCAATTCTCTCAATGCCCATTCCGAAGGCAAATCCGCTGTACTCCTCAGAATCAATCCCTGACATCTCCAGTACCCGCGGATGCACCATTCCCGCACCTCCGATTTCTAACCAACCAGAACCTTTGCACAAACGACATCCTACTCCATCACAGACAAAACAGGATACATCAACCTCTGCACTGGGTTCAGTGAACGGAAAGTAACTGGGACGCAATCTGGTCTTACGATTCTCACCAAAAATACCTTTTACCATAACATTAATAGTCTCTTTTAAATTAGCAAAAGTAATCCCTTTATCGATGACCAGAGCTTCAATCTGCCGGAAATTTGGAATATGTGTTGCATCCATATCAACCCGATAAACCCTACCAAAGGCAATAATCCGGATAGGCAGTTCACCCTTTTGCATAGTTCTAACCTGAATTGGTGAGGTATGTGTTCTGAGCAGCACCTCATCAGTTATAAAGAAAGTATCTTGCATATCTCTGGCTGGATGCCAGCGAGGAATATTTAAAGCTTCAAAGTTGTAATAATCAGTTTCAATCTCCGGACCCTCTGCAACATCAAAACCCATCCCCAAAAAGATCCGTTTCAATTCTGCAAAAACAGCAGTTAGCGGATGTGCTTTCCCATAAATCACAGGTTCTCCTGGTAAAGTTAGATCAATCTCTTCTTTCTGAAGCCGCTGCAACTTAGCTTCCCTTTCCAGAGTAACCTTTCGATCTTCCAAAACAGTTTCAATCCTGTTCTTTAGCTCATTTGCCATCGCACCTACTACAGGACGTTCTTCCGGGGAAAGCTGGCCCATACCTTTTAATACCGAAGTAATCTCACCTTTTTTTCCCAGAAATCTTACCCTGAGCTGGTTTAAGACATCCAGATCGTTAGCTGTATTAATTAACTGGAGTGCCTCATGCTCAATACTATTGAGTTTTTCTTTCATCTCTTAAACCTCCTCTGTAACTTATTTACGTTTTAATAAATAAAAAACCCCTCATTCCATAAAGGGACGAGAGGTTATTCTTCCGCGGTACCACCCTAATTAGCCATGTAATCCCAACTCAATGCGGTCTACACTACCGAGATAACACGACTCACTTAGATTCCGATAACGGGGAATACCGTTCTGACCTACTGCAAATATGCTACCTGCATATTAATTATGCCATCAGCCGACAGCTCCAGAGTGAACTTCATCTAATTCATGTTTAGAGATGTTCTCAATCGGTGACATCTCCTCCCTGTCAACACTTCATTAGACTACTCTCTCTTTCATTGCTTTTCACAATATTGAACTATATTCACACATTCTTATTGAACATGTGAAATAATCTCTTTATAAGCAAGATATGCTGAAACAGATCCTGTACTTTCAAACAATCTCCATAAGAATTTGGCGGTCATCTTCATCAGACCACGTCCTTTCAAGAGAGTTTGCGCTAATAACGCGCGGTCTGCTTAAACTTGGTCTTTCTTTAAAGAAATTATATCATACTTAACCTCTCTTGACAAGGTAAAGGATTAAATTACTGTTAGCAAATTCTGACGGACTCCTTCAAAAATCAACACACCTGCTGCAATTGCAACATTTAATGATTCCGCATCAGGAGCCATCGGAATTTTAATCAGACAGTCGGCTTTTTCTAAAATCTCCTCTTCCACTCCATGACCTTCATTCCCCACTACCAGAACCGTAGGTTTTGTGAAATTCACATCATAATACCATTTATTGGCCTGTAATCCAGTTGCCACAATCTGATAGCCAGCAACTTTTAGCTGATCCCAGAGTGAATTATAATTATCAGCTTTATAAATAGGAAATTTCAAAACGGCCCCCATCGTCGCACGTAAACTTTTAGGATTATACAGATCTACTGTTCCTTTAGTTAAGATAGCTCCTGCCCAACCGGCAGCAGCAGCAGTCCGCAAAATAGTACCCAGATTTCCGGGATCCTGTACTCCATTTATCATTATAATATGCTTATATAATCTCTTTTGTACAAATAAGTCCGTCAAAGAACACTCTGGTTGCCTTACTATAGCCAATATTCCCTGCGGAGTCTCTGTTCCTGCAATCTCCTTAAATAATCTCTCAGTGATCAGTATCTCTGGAATCCCCTTCTGTTGTAATCTTTGAAGCAGTTGTATTCCCCGGGCGTTCTCTTGAAGAGCAGGAGAATAAAAAACTTTAAAAAATTCTGCTCTATCCGCCAGGGCATCTTCAATTATCCTGATCCCTTCAATCACAAAAAGCTTTTCCTGTTCTCGATATTTCCTTTTCTCCAGAGAACGTACTAATTTGATCTCTGGATTTTGATTACTGGTAATCATTAAACCCTCACCTACTATCCAGACTAACTCATAATTTCTTTAGCTTATCCAGAGCCTGATTCTCACCCAATACAACCAATACATCACCTTCACGTAGCTCATCACTGGCCGCAGGCGAAATATTAATTCGCTCACCATCTTTAACTGCCACCACATTCACTCCAAACTTACTTCGTAGTTGTAACTCATTTAACGTCTTACCAACCATATTTTGCGTAGTCATGATCTCCACAATACTAAAATTCGGGGCAAACTCGATAATATCTAGAATATTAGAAGAGATCAGATTTAAAGCTATCCGCATCCCCATATCTCTTTCGGGAAAGACCACCCGATCAGCTCCCACTTTAGTTAATACTTTACCATGTAATGGATCAAGTGCTTTGGCCACTACATACCTGACTCCCATCTCTTTCAAGATCATGGTTGTTAATATATTGGCATGTACATCTGAACCTATAGCCACAATCGCCACATCAAAATTTCTCAATCCTAAAGCATTCATAGCATTCTCATCTGTAGAATCAGCCTGAACAGCATGGGTCACTTCATTTGCCAGTTCCTGAACCAATGCCTCATCCTTGTCGATGGCCAGTACATTATAACCCCGTTCAGCCAGAGTCCTGGCAACACTGGATCCAAATCTACCCAGGCCGATGACAACAAATTGTTTCATTAACTCAAACCTCCTGTCTCTTTCTAAACCATACTCCCCAGGTCTAACCAATCATCATCTCTTCTTCCGGATAGCGAATACTCACCTGATTACGCTGCGCACCAATAGCAACCGCCAAAGTAATCGGACCTACCCGCCCCAAAAACATAGTAATAATAATTAATAGACGTCCAGTAGAAGACAATTCACCAGTTATCCCTGTCGACAGACCAACAGTACCAAAAGCAGAAACCGTTTCAAAAAAAATATCTAAAAAATTAAAATCCTCTGTAATGGTCATAATCATAGTTACTCCAATTACCACTAACATTCCAATCAACACCACTGACAGGGCCTTAAATATAGTCATATGTGCCAGTCTGCGCTTAAACACCTGTACATCCTCTCGATTGCGCATAAAAGCCCAGAGGACTGCAAACAGGGTTCCAAAAGTGGTAGTCTTAACTCCCCCTCCAGTAGAACCCGGAGAGGCACCTATAAACATCAACACAGTAATAAAAAAGACTGACGCATTGGTCAATTTCCCAAAAGGAACAGTATTAAATCCAGCTGTTCTGGGAGTCACACCCTGAAAAAAAGCCGCAGCCAATTTACCACTAAAACTTAAATTACCCAATGTATCTGGATTATTATATTCAAAAAGAAGAATAACCCCAGTCCCCAGAAGAATCAGTATCAGAGTAAAACTGAGTACAACCTTAGTATGTAATGAATAGCGGACTATTTTACGACAATGATATATCTCAGAAATGACCATAAAACCAATTCCACCAATGATAAATAACCCTGTTATCACCAGAACAACATACCAATCCGTAACAAAATTCTCCAGACTATTTCCGAATAGATCAAATCCCGCATTATTAAAAGCTGAAATGGAATGAAAAACCCCATAGAAAGCAGCCTTCCCAATACTCATTAAAGGCATAAATCTAAAGAACAAAAGCAATGCACCAATAATCTCAATCCCCAATGTTACAATAACCACATAGCGAACTAATCTAATTACACCATTTAAACTTTGAATATTCAACTCTTCTTGAATAATTAATCTTTCTTTCAAAGTAATCCTCTTGCCTAACAGCATCATAACCAGAGTAGAGGTAGTCATAAAACCAAAACCACCAATCTGAATTAGAATCATAATCACCAATTTACCGAATAATGTCCAATGGGTAGCTGTATTAACAACAATTAACCCGGTTACTGCTGTAGCAGAAGTTGCAGTAAAAAGTGCATCCAAAGGGTTGATATCTTCACCAGGGACAGTTGCCAGAGGTAGACTCAAAAGAATAGTTCCGATTAAGATAACAACCAGATAACCTACTACTAATACTTGGGTTGGCGATAAAGTAGCCCGTTTAATAATTATCACCTCCAGATTCTTTGTTAATATGCCCAGAGGCGCACCTTTTTAGACTATGCAATACTATAAAGAAAGATACTCCATTATGTTGGAATACCCTTCCACGAAGTCGCTAAGCATTTGACGACATTTCAAAAAAGGATTTATATATGATTCTAATATTTTCTCAATCGTTCCAGACTATCATTATCACCGATAACAATTAGAATATCTCCTTCTTTTAAAATATCAGTAGCTTGCGGAGTAACATCAATACTATCCCCTTTTTTAATAGCGATTATATTCATCCCAAATTTTGTTCGAAACTGAAGCTCAATCAATGAATGACCGCATAGTTTTTTCGGAACCAATACCTCAGCAATCGTATAATCTGGTGATAACTCAATCAACTCTAACACATTTGATGATACAAGGCTATTAGCTACACGTACACCCATATCTCGCTCAGGATAGACGATCTTATCTGCTCCCAATTTAACAAAAACCTTACCATGGAGCTCTGATTGAGCTTTGACTACCACATACTTAACACCCAGTTCTTTTACCACCAGTGTTGCCAGGATACTGGAATGCACATCAGCTCCAATACTAATAATCGCGACATCAAAATTTCTGATACCTAAAGTCTTCATCGCCTCTTCATCTGTCGCATCCGCAACAACAGCATGAGTCACCTCATTTGTCACAGCATGAACCCTTTCATCATCAGTATCTATCGCCAACACATCACAACCTCGTCTGGCCAGGGTACAGGCTACACTGGCTCCGAAACGCCCTAAACCGATGACTACAAATTGTTTCATCTGTAAACCCCCTTCATTAACCTACGATTATCTTCTCCTTTGGATAATGGAACTGGGCTTTTTTTCTGTTTTCACTCATAGCCACTGCCAATGTTAAAGGTCCAACTCTGCCTGCAAACATAGTCATAATAATTAAGACCCGTCCAATTTTGCTCAAAGATGCTGTAACTCCAGTCGATAGACCAACAGTTCCAAATGCCGAAATCGTTTCAAATAAAATATCTATCAGATTCAGGCTCTCAGTGATACTCAAGACAAAAGTCATAATCAATATTACCATTATGGATAATAGTAGAATCGCAAAAGCTTTATCTATAATCTCATAATCCAATCTCCGATTAAAGGCTTCTACATCATTTTTCCCTCTAATGGTCGTCCAGATAGAAGCAAAAAGCGTACCAACAGTAGTCGTCTTTATTCCTCCCCCAGTAGACCCTGGTGATGCACCAATAAACATAAAAATCATTATCAGAAATAAAGTTGACTGATGCAGAGCACTAGTGGATACTGTATTAAATCCAGCCGTTCTCGGGGTTATTGATAAAAACAGAGATGCCAGGATTTTTTCACCCAGATTTAAATTACCCATAGTTGCTGAATTATTATATTCCAGAGCAAAAAAGAGAATAAAACCTGAGACTAGCAGAACCAGAGTTGTCATTACTACCATTTTCGCATGTAAGGATGTTATTTTACGTTTATCATACAGCTCAGCAAGAACCGCAAAACCCAGACCGCCTAAAATAATCAGCATAACCACTGTAAGATTGATCACCAAATCACCTACATAAGTCTCTAAACTGCTGCCAAAAAGATCGAACCCTGCATTATTGAAAGCAGAAACAGCATGAAAGACAGAATGAAAGATCGCCTTTCCCAGCGGATAATCGCGAATTAGTCGGGTAAATAGTAATACTGCACCTGTTCCTTCTATCACAAAAGTAACTGTCAAAATGTACTGAATCAAACGTAAAAGTCCAGAAATACCCATCTGGTTTAAATCTTCCTGAATGACTAATCTTTGTCGTAAACTAATCCTCCGCCCTGTAATCAAAGCAAAGGCAGTAGACATAGTCATAATCCCAAGCCCACCAATCTGAATCAAAATCATAATTACCATTTGACCAAACATCGTAAAAGTAGACCCTGTATTAACTACAATTAATCCTGTAACACAGGTAGCTGAAGTCGCTGTAAATAATGAATCAATTAATGCCAATCCCTGTCCATCAACAGTGGCAATAGGTAAGGTCAAAAAAATGGTTCCAATTAAAATAACGACAAGATATCCAGAAGCCAAAATCTGCGCAGGAGACATCCCTCCCAAATCCAGCTTAGGAAATTTTAATTGAACTTGTGGTTTGATAAAAATCGCCTCCCCGTTCGCCGCAATGAAAAAAAGACTACAGAGGTTTGCTATAGTCCTTAAAGTTGATGCAATAAATAATCACATCGTAAATTGAAATGGAACTGTAACCCCCTTATATCGCTTACGAAGTTAGCTGTCGGGTTAGGGCCAGGAGAATCCCTTCCTGATGTGAAGAGAAGAAACATCAGAATTCACCCCCAAAAATTGGGTCCTCCGTTTTCGACGAGCATTAATTTGCCCTATCGAAATTCAGCGCGGCATTCATTTTTTTATGATGCCTATTATACACTATTTAGCGGGGATTGTAAAGAGTAGTGACCAAAGAAAAAACCCTGATTCCATTGAAGAATCAAGGTTGAAGACTTGTAACAAAAATGTTATTAAACTCAGGACAATTTGGCTTTTGCCATATCACAGAGTTTGCCAAAATTTTCTGGGTCGTGGATAGCCATTTCGGATAACATCTTACGATTAATCTCCACATTAGCCAGCTTCAAACCATTGATGAAACGGCTATAAGACAGACCATGCATCCGACAACCAGCGTTAATTCTGGTAATCCACAGTTTACGAAAATCTCTTTTCCGTTGACGACGATCCCGGTACGCATAAGATAAAGACTTCATAACAGCCTGATTAGCTGTCCGGAACAATTTACTCTTAGCACCAAAATATCCAGAAGCCAGCTTTAAGACCTTTTTTCTTCTACGTCTGGCTTTAAAACCTCGTTTTGCACGTGGCATGTGAAACCCTCCTTCAGTAATTGCTCAATTTAAATTAAGAATAAGGTAATAACAGTTTAACTGTTTTCTCATCCGCAGTAGAAACATAGGCACCCTTACGCAGATCTCTTTTGGTTTTTGCTGACTTATGAGTCAAAATGTGTCTTCTATATGCCTTACTTCTTTTAAACTTACCAGTACCAGTAACGGACGTTCTTTTCTTAGCACCTTTATGAGTTTTCATTTTAGGCATCTTGTGTTCCTCCTCTCGCTATAATTACTTGTCTGTTGGTTTGGGCCCTAGAATTAATACCATATTACGACCTTCCATCTTGGGAGTATTTTCTACTTTACCTATATCTTCTAACTCTTGAGTGAAACGATCTAAAATCTCTGTACCCAGTTCTTTATGGGTGATTTCGCGACCGCGGAATTTAACACGTACTCTAACTTTATCTTTATTCTCAAGAAATGATCTGGCCCGTCTTACTTTCACCATAAAATCATGATCGTCAATCTTTAAACCTAATTGAACCTCTTTAACAGTAATAATGTTTTGATTCTTTTTAGCTTCTTTAGCTTTCTTCGCCTGTTCATATTTGTATTTACCATAGTCCATAATCCTACAAACAGGCGGTTTAGCTTGAGGAGCCACTTCAACCAAGTCAAGACCTCTCTCCTCAGCCTTTACTAACGCATCTCTAATACTCAAAATTCCGATCTGTTCCCCTTCCTGGTCAACAACTCTAACCTCTCGAGAACGAATCTGATCATTAATCCTTAAATCTTTGCTAATTGTCGTCACCTCCTGAAAAATTAAAAAGCAGATGGGTATAAACGCTCCATCCGCTTAAATAACACAACCTAAAAAGGTATAAAACATTAATTAACCAACTAACAGTCCCAAACTGGCGTTAGGATGGTGAGAAGCGGATGGCTTCTGCTTTATTGTCCTAGAATAGTATAACACACAACTTAAAAAGAGTCAATACTAGCCAGATAAAAGAAAGAAGATTAATACTCCTAGCATAACGCCTAATAGTACAAATAATAAAGAGTTAATCGTTGAAAAATTTTGGTATTCAGCTGTCGAAGCTGCCGCATCAACTTCCGGTACATCAGAGTATGAAGCTAGCCTCACAGACGGTTCAATCATAAACCGGCCATTAATCTTTGGACCAAATTCCACAGTCACCATGTACCGTTCACTAAGTTCTTTAAAATAAAAATCTTTAATCGTAGCAACCGCAATACCAATATCATTTGAAAGAATCTGTCCAAGATACTTCCCGGCTTCCCGATCATCCACTATCTTTAAAGGGATTAAATCTCCAAGAGCAAATTTATCAATAGTTTTCCCCTTTACAGCAGAAATAATTGGCTCTGTTTCCAGATAAATCGTCAAGTTTACATCCTCTTCTATATCATCTTCATCCATAGGAGTAATATTAGAAAGAAGACCTTTTTTTTCACATTGAACTCTGGTTAATTGAAACGTCTCTAATTCTACTTCAACACGTTCACTATTACCCCAGATTTTCCCAACCAGATCTGAGAAGCAATTGCGTAGTTCAACTTCCCTCTCCTCTTTAATCAAATGATAAATTTGATTAATTTGAGCAGCCCCAAACTGATGATAAAATCCCGCCAGAAAAGTCTGCACCTGATTGTTATCTGTCTGTTTAAATAAACTATCAACAACCTTTTTAAAAGCTTCAGGATTGGCAGAGATTGGACTATCAACATCATTTAACGTATAACTCATTGCCAGCCCAAAATCTAAAAGTTGTCCTTCCTTGCCATTAGCTACCAGACGAAAGATTCCATATAGCTTATTATTCCGACCACAGACAAATTTTCCATGAACTATAATAATTGACTTCTCGACAAAGGGTATCATAGTCAAAGCCCGTTCCAGGTCACCATCAGCAAGTTCGTAAGCAAGTTTTGCTTCATCAAGAGAAATATCTGCTGTTTCAGCTATAACCTTCAATTTAGTCTCCATAATATAATCCCCCATTTTTAGCGGAATAATAAAAAATTCTGCGTATAGATATGAAATTCCTCTTTATTCGTCTGATTATCCGACAAATTTTTTCTGCTTAACAATTTTGTGCTGAAAAATCTATACCTTTGTAGCGTTTCTATCTATAAATGAATATATATATTATAAAGAAAGGGGGAAAAAAATAAGATGCAAAAGAAGTTTTCTTTAAAAGAGGCTCGAAAAGCCAAGGATTCCGTAATTAAACGTAAGAAAATCCAAAAAATCCAGCAAGTCCAACAAACTCAACAGGCCCAACAAACCCAACAAGTTCAAAAAGTTCAACAAAATATCCAAACAAAAATTCAGCCCAAAATTCAGGAGACTAAACCGACTGATAAAATAGAAAAAGAAGCCCTAATTCCATGTCCTCCACCTACACCTTCAGTAGAGGTTGATACTTTACTAGTTACCAAAGTATTTCAAGAGTGTCGAGTTGTAGATACAAATGAAATTATTGATGCACCAGTAGCACCTGCAGCTGCTGTAGATGTAGAATGCCTGGGTGCAGAATTAATTGCTCCTCCAACCTGTGTTATAAACTTTGATAACACTGTTACTGTAACTTTCAGTTTTGTTACCGCATACCAGTTCCTTGATATAAATGGTAACCCAATAGGAGATGTTCAGGTAGTTCAAACCGATGAAACCAGAACTGTTCTGCTCTCCAGAGCTGGCGAACCAAATCTTGAATGTCTAGCCGAAGTCTTCTTAGAATGTCTCCTTTGCTTTGTTTCCGAACGCGGTACAACTGGTGGAATTCTGGAAGTTACCTGCTGTGTCGGTAAACAGATTGTTTTCAAACTGGTTGCTAATGTTCAACTGCAGATTCCAACCTATGGTTATGCTCCAGAACCACCTGATTGCGAAGAAGTACTTGGAGAATGTCCTGAATTTACTCCAATATGGCCACCTTATCCGCCACAAAACCTTTTAAATGCACAAAGTAACTGCCGTCGTTGTAAAAAATAATGAATTAAAAGGCTGACGAATTATCGTCAGCCTTTAATATTAGTACATTATCTCGTTCCAATAAAAATCTCTGAGACATAGAGAGTACCATTAGATTTACGATACATTCCAATGCCTACTTCTGTAAAATTTTTACTTAGCATCGTAGCACGATGGACAGAGCTACCCATAAACAGATCATTAGCTCTCGCTGCAGAAGAAGTTTTGGCAATATTTTCGCCAACAATCCAGTGGGATATGCCAGTATTTCTCACCATATCGGCAGCCTTACCATAAGTAGGAGAAGTATGACTAAAATAATTATTATCAGCCATATCTTTAGCTTTAACTCTAGCCAATTGAGTTAATTGAGCATTTAACTGCAGTGGTTGTAATCCTCTTGCGGTTCTCTCTTGATTTAACAGTTCAAGTAATGTATGTTCTTCCTGACTAATCCCCGGTAAATTCCCTTCGCCCGGTTCCGATTGATCAGGATCAGTTGAAGGCGGCGTGGGTTGAACTGGGGTTGGATCAGAAGGTGTGTAACTTCCACCACCATATTTACTTCGCCAATAATCACTCGAAAACCACTTATTACTATTATCACCTGTAGCTGGAGTCGTAGGCTCTGTTGTTGGAGTCTCCGGTTGATTTACTCCTGGATCAGTATACTGACTACCAGCCGGAGTAGTCTTGCCATCTAAGTAATTAGTTAACCATTGAGGAGATGCCTGAACGGAAGCTCCATAACCACCAATCATCAAAATTGCACTTAACGAAATTACTAACATTGTTTTCTTCAAATTCTTCATTGTAGCCTCCTTTAATTTCTTCATTGAGTTTTATATTTAGTGCTTCGACTATTTATATATTTCGCTACAACTTATCAAAAACCTTGATGTAAATCTATCCAATAAAAAAGAGGGATTTCTCCCTCTGATCTTATGACACCTTCAAATGTTTATACTGTTCCTCATAGAGTTTGCGATACACTCCATCCGTCATCTGTAATAATTCATTGTGTGTACCTTTCTCTCGTACGTAACCATTATCAATTACTAAAATCTGATCAGCATCTTTAACAGTAGATAACCGATGTGCTATCAATAGAGTGGTTCGCCCAATCATCAAGCGACCTATAGCCTCATTAACTAAATACTCTGATTCGCTGTCTAAAGCTGAGGTAGCCTCATCTAAGAGCAGAATAGGTGCATCTTTGAGTATAGCTCTGGCTATCAGAATTCTCTGTCGCTGACCTCCGGAAAGTTGTACACCACGTTCACCTACATAAGTCTTATAACCATCTTCAAAACCATTGATAAAACAATCAGCATTGGCCAGTTTAGCAGCCCGGAATACCTGCTCATCAGTAGCATCAATTTGGCCATATCTAATATTCTCCATAATGGTTCCACTGAAAAGATATCCATTCTGAGGTACATAACTGATCTTCTTTCTAATTTCACTCAAAGGAATTCGCGAGTAGGATTGTCCTTCAATTAGAATGTCCCCTGCAGCAGGTGGATAAAAACCTAATAATAATTTTAAAATAGTACTTTTCCCCTGACCACTGGGCCCGACTAAAGCAATTTTTGAGCCTTTTTCAATTTTCAAGGATAGATTCTGTAATACAAGCTCATTCTGGTTATAACCAAACTCAATATCTACCATCTGAATAGCTGCCAGACTATCTAAATTAACATTACTTGTCAAATGACTATATACCTTTGGTTCCTCAGACTCATCCATCAGACTAAATATTCGCTCAGCTCCAGCCATCGCAGTTTGAAAATTAGTCAAAAGCCCTCCCATTCCATCCAAAATACTTAGAATCGGATTTTTTAGCTGCCAGATTGCAATTATTGTACCCACTGAAACCTTTCCTTGAATAGCAAAATACGCACCAATACCCATACAACCCAATAAATCTAACATTTTACCCAACTCATTTAAAGAATTTAGCTGCGAATTAGCCTTCACCTGTTTCATTGAAGCAGCAAAAACCCGTTGATTACTTCTCGAAAATCTTTCAGTAGCTCTATTATAAAGATTAAAAGTCTTAATGATCGTTACTCCCGCTAACATATCAGACAGATTCTCTGTCAAAGTTCCCAGGTCTCCTTGAATCTCCCGGCCCAGATCTCGCAATGGTCGGGCATATTTAGCGTTAAAGAAAAATGATACTAACCCAGTAGCTATCGCAATCATGGATAACCAAAAATCCATCGTAAACATAACTACAATCACAAGAACAGCACACAAAATGAAATAAAAAATTAATGAAAAACTATTAGCCAGACCAGTCTCCATTACTTTAATATCATTGGTCAATTTTGAGATAATATTTCCACTATGTTCTCTCTGGAAAAATTCAAAAGTTATATTCTCCAATTTATAAAACACTTCTTTACGGTAGCTAGCTATGCTTTTGGTCACAGATCCTTCCATTAGATAACGGAACAATGGCTGTAACAAAGCACAAATAAATAACAATCCAATTCCCCTTAAAACAGAGTATATTAACAGACTGAAATCCATAGCAGCTGCTGAATCAAAAAGATCTTTCAAAATCAAAGCTAACAATAGATGTCTAAAAGTTCCAAAAAGACTATACCCAACAAGTCCAAGAGAATAAGTAAAAATATTCTTCTCTAATATCTTAATATATCTAGCAAAAATACCTGTCACATTGCTACCTCCTTTTCCTCAGTCTGGACTTCAGTGTAAAATTGATGTTCATATAAATTTTTGTATATCCCATTTTTGTTCATTAGTTCCTTATGGCTTCCTGTTTCCACTATTTTACCATCTTCTAAGACCAAAATTCTATCAGCATTTTGAATTGTTGACAAACGATGACCGATTATCATACAGGTTAAATTTGAGCCAATATACTTATCCAATGCTTCCTGAATTATAGCCTCAGCGTAAGTGTCCAGAGAAGAAGTAGCCTCATCTAACAACAATAACTGAGCATTCTTTAAAATAGCCCTGGAGATAGAGATTCGCTGTCTCTGCCCTCCAGATAACTTATCTCCAAATTCTCCAACGTCTGATTGATAACCATCCCGCAGTTCACTTATAAAACCATGAGCATTGGCAGCTTTGGCTGCAGCAATAATCTCCTCAGAACTGGCTCCATTCTGACCAACAGCTATATTCTCCTCAATAGTTCCGGGAAAAAGATATGTATCCTGAGCAACCAGACTTATTTTATCTCTTAAATTACAAAGATTCCATTCATGAAGTGAATGCCCAAAAATCTCAATCTCCCCCGCAAACTCCACATAATAGCCTAAAATCAGCTTAAAAATCGTACTTTTCCCCCCACCGCTAAGTCCAACCACAGCCACCTTCTCGCCGGGCATGATCTCAAAACTCACCTTATCTAAAACCTTAGTTCCATCATCAGAATAGGCAAATACTACATCCTTAAAAACCACCACTGGAACCTGCAAGTTAATTGCATAGTCCTCTCCCCCTTCTCTTTCTTTTGGAAGGTTTAAGATCTCAATAATCCGATCAGCAGCCACCATCTCGCCTTTTAGGTTACCCAAAAGAGTGGGCATCTGACCAATTGGATACGTTAGTGGATTCAGCAAAGTTATAAAAGCGATTAAAGAACCCGCTGTCATCTCCCCCTGAACTACCCAATAACCTCCAAAACCAAAACAGATAAAAAAAGGCAAAGCACTGACAAAACTAGATAAAGATGTTAACATACATCTAATAAATATTACCTTAAGTGCAGTCTTTACACTATAGTTCACTGCCTGGTCATGCTTTTGACCCAATATACTCTGTAATCCATAGGCTCTAACTGATTCCATTCCCGTTATAGTATCCTGAACTTCTTTGTTAATTAAAGCTAACTTTTCCTGAAGTTCTTTCGTATATCTGGCAATTGGATTAGTGAAGGTAGCGGAAAATTTAAAAATAAACGGAACTATTAAAGTTGAGATCAGAGTTAATTTCCAATTTAAAGTAAGCAGATAACATATCGCACCAATAGCAGATAACGGTTGATAAATTACCTGGGGTAATGTGTCTTTAGCAAATTCGCTTATTTTATTTAAATCATTACTCATTCGAGAAGTAATATCACCAGAATGCTTTTTTTCCAATTCTGTAATTGACAACCTTACCAAAGTATTGGTCATCATACTGCGTATTAAAGCTACTCCCTGATGAGTATATTTACCAATAAAATAAGTTTTTAAATATGTAGCGATCATTTGGATTAATGTTAAACCACAAAGTACCAGAATCATCTGTTTAAACGTTACTAAATCACCAGCCAAAGCTGAGTCTAATAATTTTTTCAAAGAAAACGAGACAGTAATATAGGCAATAGCCACCACTGCAGTTAAAAAAACTACTAGACCTAAAAGAGAATTCGCATTAAAGATACTAACTAAAGTTTTACAAGTACGAAAAGTTTTCTGATCTTTTGTCATTGCTAAATCACCCACCATAATTTTTTTCTACATATTGTAGATAATTACAACCGAATTAATCTTTAGTCATTTCTTAATAATTCCATAAAAATTTAAATTCTCCTGCTCCACTTTTTACCTTTATTTTTCATTAAATACTACAAAAAGTTCTATGATAATCTGATATATGTGATTATTTCATAAAAAAAGAGAGGAATCTTCTTTCCTCTCAATGAAAAATTTTAATTATTAAATTGTTTGTATTGTTAGTAAATCGCTTTAATATTATAAATTATTGTTTCTTTCGACAATTTCTCTTTCAATTCTTTCTTTGAAATCAGAAATTATAATATCACCAAGATCGCCTTCACGTCTTTCCCGGACTGAGACAGTACCTTTTTCCATCTCCTTATCTCCGACAATTAACATATACGGAATTTGATTAACTTGAGATGATCTTATCTTATAACCAACTTTTTCCGAACGGCTATCTACTTCTGCTCTAATTCCAGCATCAGTTAATTGTTTTTCTACCGCAAAAGCATATTCCAAATGTTTCTCTACTACTGGAATAACCTCCACCTGAATCGGTGCTAACCAGACCGGAAACGCACCAGCGTAATGTTCGATCAACATTCCAATAAATCTCTCTAAACTACCATATAGAGCCCGATGTATCATCACAGGGCGATGTTCTTCACCATCGGCACCTATATAGTTCAGATCAAATCGTTCCGGCATCAAAAAGTCAAGCTGAATGGTTCCGCACTGCCATTCACGCCCCAGACAGTCTTTTAAATGGAAATCAATCTTTGGACCATAAAAGGCTCCATCACCTTCGTTAACTTTAAAATCTAAGTCCAGAACTTCCAGAGCATTTCTTAAGGCGTCAGTTGCTTTATCCCAAATTTCATCAGATCCCATAGCGTTTTCAGGTTTAGTACTTAACTCAACCCGATATTGAAAACCGAAAACACTATAAATCCTATCAATCAATTTAATAACATTAATAATCTCATCTTTAATCTGTTCTGGCAGCATAAAAATATGGGCATCATCTTGAGTAAAAGCACGTACTCGCATCATTCCATGAAGTGCACCTGATAATTCGTGACGATGAACAAGACCTAGTTCTGCCATGCGAATCGGAAATTCGCGATAACTGTGCATTCGAGACTTATAGACCAGAATAGCCCCTGGACAGTTCATCGGTTTTACCGCAAAACCCTGATCATCAATCTCAGTAAAATACATGTTCTCTTTATAATTATCGTAATGACCAGATCGTTTCCACAGTTCCTCATTCATTATTAACGGAGTACCTACTTCCTGATAACTAGCCTTACGATGTTCCTGTCTCCAGAAGTCAATTAACTCATTTTTGATCACCATCCCCTTTGGATGATAAAAGGGAAATCCCGGAGCATATTCGCTAACACTAAATAGATCCAATTCTTTACCAATCTTTCGATGATCTCTCTTTTTCGCTTCTTCTAAACGATGGAGATATACTTCTAGCTCTTTTTGTTTTGGAAATGCAGTTCCATAAATTCTCTGCAACATAGGGTTGTTTTCACTACCTCTCCAATAGGCCCCAGCTACATTCATTAATTTAAAAGCTTTTAAATAACCAGTAGATGGAAGATGAGGTCCACGGCATAGATCTTCAAATTCACCCTGTTGATAAAAACTTACAATCTCATCAGATAAATCTTCAACCAACTCCACCTTATAAATCTCATCCACATCTTTCAGTTTGCCTAAAGCCTCTTCTCTGGATAATTGATAACCTTTAAACTTCAGATCTTCCTCAATTATTCTGGCCATTTCAGCTTCAATTTTGCTCAAATCCTCTGTAGTAATTCGCTCTGCTAAATCAAAATCATAGTAAAATCCATCTTCAATCGAAGGGCCAATAGCCAATTTGACATCTTTACCATAAATTCGTTTAACTGCCTGAGCCATAATGTGCGCAGCACTGTGACGATAGATCTCCAGACCTTCCTCAGAATCTACAGTAATGATGGATAGCTGAACATCATTCTCCAATGGATAGTCCACATCCACTAATTTTCCATCAACTTTTCCCGCAATCGCAGCTTTTCCCAAACGGGAACCAATATCAAAAGCTACATCTTTAACAGTAGTACCAGCCCGATACCTCCGTTCAGAACCATCTGGCAAAATGACTTTGATTTCTTTCATCTAAACTACCTCCTTTTTTGTTTTCCATTCATAAAAAATAATCACCTATAACAGAGAATCTCATGTTATAAATAAAAATAAAAAACCTTTCATCTCCTATTTAGAGACGAAAGGTTAATTCGCGGTTCCACTCTAGTTAGCCTTCAACAGTAACTTTGATACAGTTGAAGACTCTCTCAAAACAAATAACGGTTGTCAACCGGAACTACTTACTCTATATGATTTCAGTAGTCAGCTCCCGGGTGGTCTTCAAGATTACGGCATAAAGGAGGCTTCCAGCCGATGACCTCCACTCTCTGAATCAGTCCAGGAACATCCGTCAGGATGTAATAATCCTTACTCTCCCGTTCATAGCCTTTAATGAATATGGTTTTGAAACTATTGTAATAAATATTTCTCAGTCTGTCAAGAGAATTTTTCATTTTTATTCTTTGATATTTGTTCCCCCTTTACATAGATTGCATCCTGGACAAATAATTACTCTGGATTCAAAAATGCTATTCAAAGTTTCAACAACCGGGTGCTCTTTTGAAAAGTGAACAACAATTCTGGCTGGTGCAATGGTAATTAAAGCACTGATTAAAAGATCTTCATAATCAATATCACTTTCTACCATCTGAAAAATAATTCCTTCTAAATATTCATTATCAATAATTTGACCATCTTTATCTAAAAGTCTGAAGACTCCCTGGTCTCTCAATACGATATTCACCCTATCTACTTTGGGCTCTTGAATATCCACAAAATATTTTAATAAACGAATAAATTCTTTGTATTCTTTTTCCATCATAAAATCTTCGATTGCCTGCTCTACCGCCAACTCTAGCTCCTGAAAATAATCTTTTAATCTAAATCTAATAAATCCTTCAATAATAAGTTCATCATTACTCTTCAAATAGCTTAATATTCTGGTAAGAATTCTGTCTTTTCTTTCAATCTGAGGTAAATAATGAATCCCCCCATTAGGTGAAAAATTATTTAAATGGATGAGAGCTTTTCCCAGAATGTTTTCCCGATCTTTTGCATCAAAGTGAGCAAAGTTAGCCTCAATTATTTTCGCCACAAAAAATTGTTCCAAATTACCGATTATAATATCAGCCAAAGCATTGGCAATATAATGAATCACAACTTCCCGTGTACTCCGATGAACCCAGGGAGAACTAATCTGAAATAACGCATCTCCTTCTGGTATATTACAATCAAAAAATGTTATATTACCTTTTATGTCTTCATCTATTCTAACTTTTATCCCTTCCTCTTCAAGAAAGCGCAGTTCAAAATCTAAACGTTCTCGAATTTCATTGGTACAGTTTTGAGTTCCAATGTGTATTGCTTCCAAGATGCTTTCACTCCTTTCTCTACAGATTTTATAATATAGTATATGTCTATTCAGGTCTCAGTATACAGTCCCCCAATACAGTGCTAAAACTAAAGCAAAAAACTATTAGCCAGTATACATAAATATTGGTCGATAACTATAATAGTAATTCTATTTTCTGGAATTTTCATTAAATTAATGCGACAATTTTTGCTTAGTGTCATCTATAAATATACAAAATGTAATTTATAATATAAAATTGTTCTATTTGATAAAATCCAGGATACTGTAATTTACACATAAATTATCCCAAAAACTGGAAATAAAAAAACTGTAAGAACGAATAATCCCTACAGTTATAATTATGGAAATTTTTTTGACAAATCAGAGTCATATCAAAATTTTTTCAATCCAGCACCTGTAAAAAGAATGTAACCTATCTATTCCCTTTGCATAATATAAAGTAAATCTAAACAAATAAAAGCAAATCCATTTTAAGTATGGAACCATATCCGTGGCATGGGGCACTTTAGGTTTTATTTTGGTGGCGATTCACATACATATATGGATATCGTCATTAAATCTACAAAAAGACATAATGTAAAAAGGAAGTGATTTTATAATGGAAAGATATTACAACACGAGACTGGAAGAATCGATTTCCAGTCAGTCATGTAACGATTACGATTGTCAGTATTCCCAGTCCTGTTTAAGCCCATTCCGTAGCACGAGAAAGAAAGAATCGAGATCCTATCAGGGATACAGGTATCCCGATTATGAGTATTCACAGTCCAATTTAAGTCCATTCCGTAGGTATCCTATCTATCAGCAAAGTGCTGCGACTATTTCGGGACTTCAAGGTCCTGCCGGTCTCACTGGCCCTCAGGGTCCCGCCGGTGTTCCCGGTCCTGTTGGTCCTCAAGGTGTTTCTGGTCCTGCAGGTCCTCAAGGTGTTTCCGGTCCTGCAGGTCCTCAAGGTCCTACCGGTCTCACTGGTCCCACTGGTCCTACTGGTCCTACCGGTCCAACTGGCCCTGCTGGCCCGGGAGCTATTATTCCATACGCTTCGGGACCTCTCGCCACTTTGACGACTGTTCTGGGCGGATTAGCAGGTACGCAAGCCCTGATCGGTTTTGGATCCAGTGACATCGCCACTACCGTAGGCGGTCTCATTGACACAACCGGAATTAGCAATTTGGCCTTTTCTATGCCAAGAGATGGAACCATTACTTCAATTGCTGCCTATTTCAGTGTTGGAGCGGCTGTAGCTCTTGTTGGATCCGAAGTAACTATTTCAGCACAGCTTTACAGTTCAACAACACCGGATGATTCATTTGCCCCAATTGCAGGCACTAGTGTTGACCTTGCTCCCGTACTTACAGGGGCAATAGCAGTTGGATTTAATGCTAACGGTATCCTTACAGGTCTCTCTATCCCAGTAACTGCCGAAACTCGCTTACTACTGGTATTCTCAGCAGCTGTTACCGGGGGTATCGATATTGCGACAACCATCTTCGGTTACGCCGGAGCAGGGGTCTCCATTGATTAGTGCTTTTACTTAAATTACACAGAAGACTATCCCCTGCTAAACAGCAATACCCTCATGCCACTATACATGATTTTTGATATACGGCATGTTCCATAGTTAAAGTCGCATTGACAGCAAGTTGCTAATGCCTTAAGTTTAACGACTTCAGAAGGAGATTTGTACCTCCACTGAAGTAAACACTATTCAGTTATTTATACTCCCACCTATAGAGGTTGGGAGACTTCCCTTCTGAAATGTCGTTAAACACGAAACCTCGCATTCTTCTGGATACTACCATATCCGACATGCGAGGTTTTATTTATCAATCACTTATTTAATTTTTAAACAAGCGTTTTTCCTTGTCACTCCTCCAGCATCTATATAAAATAAACTGTAGGGAACGGGAGTCTCTACAGTCAATTTTTTGAAAACTATATATAATTCATGTTTTTTCATATGGTGCGATCGGACGGGCTCGAACCGCCGACCCCCACGATGTCAACGTGGTACTCTAGCCAACTGAGCTACGATCGCTAATCTGGTACCGGGAGCCGGACTCGAACCGGCACGGTATAAAATACCATCGGATTTTAAGTCCGATGCGTCTGCCTATTCCGCCATCCCGGCATCTTCCTGGAGGCGCCACCCAGATTTGAACTGGGGATAAAGGATTTGCAGTCCTCTGCCTTACCACTTGGCTATGGCGCCATTATGGAGCGAAAGACGGGACTTGAACCCGCGACCCTCACGTTGGCAACGTGATGCTCTACCACTGAGCTACTTTCGCATTGTGGTGGTCAGACCCAGATTTGAACTGGGGACACGAGGATTTTCAGTCCTCTGCTCTACCAACTGAGCTATCCGACCAAATAGATGGCGGAGTCGACGGGAATCGAACCCGCGATCTTCGGCGTGACAGGCCGACATGTTAACCGCTACACTACGACTCCATCCATATCATATTATACCCGATGTTAACGATTTGTGCAAGTTTTTTTAACACAATTTTAAGTTTAAATACTATATCGAAGCGTTAACAAAAATAAGTATAAACTATTTTTTACCCATAGTCAAAGGGTCTAAAAGTCAAAATAGTAAGATTATATCAAGCTATCACTTTAAATCATTCGGTTTCTTTAAATAGCTTGCTTACAATATAAATCGTTTAACTATTTCTCAGGAATCCACTGCCCATTTACTAACTCACCAGCCAAAATATCTACGTTAAATTGGTCTATTCCTTCACTAAGGAATTTAAATTCATTTAAAATCTGATCACTTTGAATATCAGTCTCTAATTTTTCACGAATGTTTAATACAGTCTCAGTCACATCTTGAAATTGCGAAAGATCTTTAATGTCCAGTAAACGCTGATAAATCGCTGTTAAAACACTTTTTTGTCTTTCGATTCTTTCAACAGCTGTAGTGCTGGCCTGTTTTAATCTTAAAAGTTTTAAAGTCTCCTCTCCATTTAGTTTATTGATACCAGGATGTATTGTTAAACCATATTTGTTCAATTCGATGGTCTCATCCAGCTTAACTTCAATTCCATTAAACACATTCACTAACTGAATAAACGATGCATAATCTACACCAAGATGATAGTTAATCTTCTTTTGGGTGAGTGCCTCAACTCCACTGCATAGACCTTCAATACCTTTATCATTATATAGATCCTTTAAGATAGTGTTATCCTCAATTACTGTATTAGGTGGTATAAAGGAGATATTTACTGTTTGGTCTTTAGGGTCAACAGTAGCTATCAATACCAGATCGGTCTCCACTCTTTGCTCAACGTCATTCTCATTCAGCTGTACTGACTTTTCATCAAGTGCCGTATCCCGACCATAAAGGAGATATGTAACTACCTCTTCAACACCTGTCTTCATAGGAACCTGATCATCATTATCGTTTGCAGTCTGTTCAACGTCTGGACCCTCATCAGCTAGCATTGGAAAAGCATCTCCATGGAAAAAATACAGATAAATAAAAACTCCAATTACGATAATCAACAGGGCTCCAATCCCCGCCCACCATTTTTTCTTCATAGACAAATTCTCCTCCCATCTCTTTTCTACTTTCTTAATAGATTACACACTATGAAGGTTATTTCCTGCATGACTTTTGAAATAATTTATCGTTGACTCCATCTATCACCTTAATTCCTAAAAAACAAAAAAACCATTCACTTACGTCACCAAAAGTCAAAAAGATCTATCAGGAATTATAATCCTAATAGATCTCTACGACCTAAATAACCATAATTATTAACTTGTCCTAAGCTAAAAGTGAAAATAATAAATATAGAATTATCATAGCTAAAATTACAATTGAAAAAGGTATCAAGACAACCTGATATGCTGCGATAGTCATAGCCAGTATATCTTTAAATCCAAATTTTATCTTTTCTTCCTGGACACCTTCGCTCTCATTTTTTTTATCCTTGTCAGAATAGGTATATATTTGATCATACATACTTGACACCTCCTTTACCTTATCATTTTATCATCATTCGCTAATAACTTCAATAACTTTTGAAAATCAGTCGTAAAAAGTAATAACATCTCAGTCATTACAGAACATAAAAAAGCCAGGTCCAGTATAACATCGAACCTGACTTTTAGTCTTAATATACAATATCTTACATTACTAACTTCCCAGAAAATCTCATCTCCACTTTATCAGGACATAAATAATAGTTCTCCACACCTACTGGAATTTTGTTCATGAATATGTAACGAGATATTACCATCGACATCTCAGTTCGTTTAATTCCTAAAAGTTTACGGATATGATCATCAACATGATCTATTCTAACTACACAGTCCATATATTGAAGATGATTAATTCCCTTACGACTAAACAATTCATATACATCTTCTAATGAAGACAACCTTACATCTACTAGATCCTCGCCAAAAAAGGCTATTACTTCTTTAACACAACACGGATTACCATTACTGTAGAATACCTGATTCAGCCTCCACAGTCTTTCATCTCTACCCATCTTTTGCAGACCTTCAAATTCTTCATCCAACATTTGATCAATACCTAAATCACCAGTCTCCATGCTCCCTTTAAATGGTTTTAATTTCAGAACTTTATCTGGCTCTGGTTCATCATGTGTCTGCAGACGTTTTTCCATACTTCTGGCATACTTTTCCCGTAACTTCATCAAAGAAATGTTAGCTTCAGATAAAATTGTTCTAACATATCTTGGAGTAGTTTGCACATATTCTGCTATATCACTGATTTTTAAAAATGGATCGTTTTGTGCAAAGTTAATGATCTGTTCTTTTTTGGTTAATTCCTCAACTGGCATTACTTAATCCCTCCTTAATTTATTTCCAGATGATTTATGTTATTATTATTACACGACTAACTTGCTTCTATACATTTATAAGAAAAAATATCGTACAAAAGTTATTTTTTCTTATGACTAAAAAAGTCAACGGTTATAAACCATTGACTTTTTTCAAATACAAAATATTAATTTGTTCAAATAAATTATCTATCCATTAGATGACAAGCAACGAAGTGATCGCCACCTAGATCTTTAAATTCAGGATCCTCAACTTTACAGATATCCATAGCATATCTACATCTGGTATGGAAGTGACAGCCACTTGGTGGATTAACTGGACTTGGTACATCACCTTCCAGAATAATCCGATCCCGTTTCACATTCGGGTCAGGAATCGGAATCGCACTCAAGAGAGCCTGAGTATAAGGATGTTGTGGATTATTGTATAATTCATGCTTGTCTGCCAACTCCACTATCTTACCCAGATACATAACTGCTACCCGGTCACTGATATGTTTAACAACACTCAGGTCATGGGCAATAAACAGATAGGTCAAACCAAATTCATTCTGCAAATCCTGCATTAGGTTAATTACCTGCGCCTGAATAGATACATCCAATGCAGATACAGGCTCATCACAGATGATCAAACTTGGGTCTACAGCCAGAGCACGGGCAACCCCAATACGTTGACGCTGACCACCTGAGAATTCGTGTGGATATCTTCTCATATGCTGAGCTGTCAAACCAACTGTCTCTAAGAGATTAGCAACTTTCCCTTCTTTATCTTTACCTGAAGCCAGACCATGGATCTCCATCGCTTCACCAATAATGTTCCCAACGGTCATCCGCGGGTTCAATGAAGCATATGGGTCCTGAAAAATAATCTGCATCTCACGACGAAGAGCACGCATCTCTTCTTTGTCCAGAGCCATAACATCCTTATCTTTAAACCAGACTTCACCAGCTGTAGCGTCTAACAGTCTTAAAACTACACGACCAGTAGTGGACTTTCCACAGCCTGACTCACCTACTAGACCCAAAGTTTCGCCCTCACGAATGAAAAAGTCTACTCCATCAACAGCCTTTACTGCACCAACCTGTCTGCCAAAGATCCCACCTTTAATTGGAAAATGCTTCACCAGATTTTTTACATTTAATAAAACTTCTGCTGCCATTTGCTACACCTCCTACGCACCCTGTTGGGTTCCCTGTTTTTTGTCAAACTCAACTACCGCGTCAGGATACCAACAACGAACAGAATGACCTTCTCTCAAATCTTCAATCTCTGGTTCACTTTCACGACATTTATCAGTTGCAAAACGACAGCGAGGATGGAACTTACAGCCTTCCGGTAAATACAATGGGTTTGGTACAACACCCTCGATAGTCATTAGTCTCTCTACCTGACTGTCCAATTTAGGAATAGACTTCAAGAGACCCCAGGTATATGGATGCTGTGGATTACCAAATACAGTCTTCGCATCAGAGTATTCTACAACTTTACCTGCATACATAACTGCTACTCTATCACATACCTCTGCAACAACCCCCAGATCATGGGTAATCAGCATGATAGCTGTTTCAAACTCATCTTTTAATCCTTTCATTAATTCCAGAATCTGAGCCTGAATGGTAACATCTAGGGCTGTAGTAGGCTCATCGGCAATCAAAAGTTTAGGATTACAGGATAAAGCCATAGCAATCATAACACGTTGTCTCATACCACCAGACATTTGATGTGGAAAATCATGTACCCGTTTCTCAGGAGAAGGAATACCTACTTTTTTCAGCATCTCTATTGCGTGCTCTAGAGCTTCTTTTTTACTCAGACCCTGATGCAAAATAATCGCTTCAGAAATCTGATCCCCTACTGTATACACAGGGTTCAGAGAAGTCATGGGTTCCTGAAAAATCATTGAGATATCATTACCTCTAATTTTGCGCATCGCAGCCTCGGATTTGATCACTAAATCTTCACCTTCAAACCAAATGTGCCCATTCTCGATCTTTCCTGGAGGATTGGGAATTAGTCTCATTATAGATAATGAAGTAACACTTTTACCACAACCAGATTCACCTACAACTCCCAGAGTCTCTCCTTTAAAGATTTCAAAAGTTACACCATCAACTGCTTTTACAACCCCATCTTCAGTGTAAAAATACGTTTTTAGGTTGTCTAATTTCAGTAACAAATCTTTTGACATCTTCATACCTCCTTCTACTCCGTTATTTACTTTGTCAAAGCTTTAAACTATTCCTTAAGTTTTGGATCCAATGCATCTCTTAAACCATCACCTAACAGGTTAAAAGACAGTACTGTCAGAAAGATCATCAGACCTGGAAAGATAGCTACCCAGGGAGTCTCAAGCATTACAGTAATGCCCTGTGCTTCTCTTAAAAGACCACCCCAACTGATAGTACCTTGTTTTACACCTAAGCCTAGGAAGCTTAATGTTGCCTCAGTAAGAATCGTAGTACCGACCCTTAGAGTTGCAGCAACAATAATTGGAGCCATGGAATTAGGTAGAAGATGTTTAAAGATAATTCTCGCATCGTTAGCTCCTAAAGCTCGTGCACTTTCAACAAACTCTCTCTCTTTTAACGATAGGAATTGACCACGTACCAGCCTTGTCACACCCATCCAGCTCGTCAATCCCAGAATAACAATAACTTTATAAATACCATTACCAAATACCGCCACAATTGTTAAGATCAAAAAGAATTGCGGAAAACATAATGCAATATCTGTAAAACGCATAATAATGTTGTCTACAATTCCACCATAGTACCCCGAAATAGCACCTAATACAGTACCCAGAGTGATGGCAATACCCATAGACACCAGACCAACGGTTAACGATACTCGAGAACCATACATAACTAAGGTGAGCAGGTCTCTTCCCATGGAATCGGTGCCCAACCAGTGCTGAGCACTAGGTTTACCAAAAAGGTTATCAAAATCCATATCATCTGTTGCATATGGAGCAAGCATTGGTGCAAAAATCGCCATCAAATATAACAAGATAACAATTGTTGCACTGATTACTGCCAACTTGTTCTTCCGTAATCTCTTCCAGACTATCTGCAGCATTGTTTCATTATCTTTAGTTAATCCCTGCTTTTGATCAGAATTTACAATTACATTTTCTGCCATTTTTCACCTGCACCTCCTTAATTGTACTTAATTCTGGGATCGATAAAACCATAAGTTAAATCTGTCAGTAAGTTAAATACCAATACCAGAACCGCTGTCAAAGTATTAATTGCCATTACAATCGGATAGTCCCGCTGCCAGATAGCATCTAATCCAGTTCGTCCCATTCCAGGCCATCCAAAGATTGATTCAATAACAAAGGCTCCACCAATTAAGAAAGCCAATGACAGACCCAGAAGAGTAACCATTGGGATTAAAGCATTTCTTAAAGCATGCTTATAAATAACTACACTCTCCTTTAGACCTTTAGATCTAGCAGTCCGAATGTAGTCTTCCCGAATTACTTCCAGCATACTGGAACGCATATAACGGGTCCAACTGGCAATACTTGGAGCAGCAAAGGCGATTACAGGCATAATCATATGAGAAATTCTATCTCCCAAAGTAATCTTGGCCGCTTTTAAGTTATACATACCTGTAGCTGGTAACCAACCCAGATGCACACTGAATACCAAAATTAACATTAATGCAAACCAGAAAGTAGGAACAGATAAACCAGCAAACGCGAAAACAGAGATCGCATAGTCAGTTTTAGAATATTGTCTTGTAGCAGAGAGAATTCCCAATACTACCGCGATTGCTAATGCAACAAACATACCCGTTGAACATAGCAACAACGTGATTGGTACCTTCTCCTTGAGAACATCGGACACCGGCCTCCCCGATATAAATGAATTACCAAAATCAAGACGAACTAGACTTACAAGCCATTTATAATATTGAACTGGTAGTGGTTGATCTAATCCCAGATTAGCTTTAATTCTTTGAATATCAGAAGGTCTTAGTTTTGGATTAGTCATTACAGTCATCGGGTCACCAGGAGCTAAGTGGACAATAGCAAAAGAAATAATGGTGATACCAATGAATATAGGAATCATTGATAATAGTCTTTTAAAAATATAAGTTGTCAAACTCGTTACCCCCCTTAAAAGCTCAGTTATGCAAAGATATCATATCTGTGGCCTAAGACATCTTAGGCCACAGATTCTTACTATAAATTCAAAGCATATATTGTATTACAAATATATCAGATACTAAGGTAATTATTTTACAAAGTAAATATCTTTCCAGTCATGGATGTAACCGATTGGACTAGGAATCAGGCCACGAATATTTTCGTTGTAAACTGCATTACCTTTGGAGTACATTAAGAAGATTGATGGATAGTCGTCATGAATAAGCTCTTGAATTTTATAATAAATAGGTTGACGTACTTCAAGATCCATAGTAGTTCTACCTTGTACTAACAGCTCATCAACTTCTGGGTTAATGTAAGTTCCAAAGTTGTAACCATCTTCGATCTGACTGGAGTGGAACAGAGAATAGTCGTCTGGATCTGGACCCATACCGGTCCAACCAAGAACAATTGCGTCAAATTTCTTGGCCATTACTCTTTCAGTGATGAAAGTAGTCCAGGTCAGAGCATCAATCTGGCAGTCTACGCCAATCTTCTTCCAGAAAGTAGCAAGAAGTTCGATAGTTTTCTCACGAGCAGTGTTACCTTTATTAGTAATCAAATTAAAGCTCAAAGGTTGACCATCTTTATCTCTGATACCATCACCATTAGTGTCTTTCCAACCAGCTTCGTCTAACAATCTGTTAGCTTCATTTACGTTATACTCATAAGCAGGGATATTCTCATTGTAAGCCCACTGAATACCAGGAACAACGTTGGAAGTAGCTGGCATACCTTGACCATAATAAGCAACTTTAACGATAGCAGGCTTGTAGATAGCCATAGCCAGAGCTTTTCTTACCTGAACATCTTTAAAAATGTCTAAAGCTAAGTTAAAACCAACATAAGAATAACCGAAATCCCAACGGCTGTACATTTTTAAGCCTTTGCTAGCAGCAGTTTTGGAAACACGCTCTACTTCAGCAGGTGGTACAGATGCAGAATCCAGGTCACCAGCTTCAGCAGCTGCTAAGAGAGAGTTCTGGTCAGCAACAATTTTGTAGATAACTTTGTCCAGATGTACGCGACCACGATGATAATCTTCTCTTGCAGTAAATGTTGCATGATCATCGTGTAACCACTCAGTTAAAACAAATGGGCCAGTACCAACTGGCTGCTGGTTAACTGGGTTAGTGTTGATATCAGTACCTGCATACAGATGAGCTGGCAAAATCTCCATAGTCATAGTACCAGTTAAGAAATCAGGGAATGGGTACTTAAGAGTAAACTGGATAGTATAATCGTCAATAATTTTAATACCTTCTACTGGGTCCATCAAATAACCACGAACAGTGTTAGTGTTAGGATCTTGAATAGCTTCGAAAGTATATTTCACGTCTTCAGCAGTGAATTCATGACCATCACTGAAATTAACACCTTTCTTTAAGTAGAAAGTCCAAACCAGGTTATCTTCACTACCCTCGTACTTCTCACACAGTGGTCCAGGAATAGGTTTTACAGTAACTGGATCCAAAGTTAATACGCCTTCATATACCATTTCAGCATAAGTAGCAGCAGAATCAGTAGTACCCAGAATAGGGTTAATCAGTTCAGCATCACCAATCTCACCAAATACTAGAGTGCCTCCCTCCTGAATCTCTTCAGCTAAAACGCCAAAACTAAAGCCTAAGACCATCATAACAACAAAAAGAATAACAACATTCTTCTTCATTAAAATACTCTCCTCCTTATTGAAAGTTGTCTTAAAAGAACATAACCATTTGACTACTAATACCCCCTATTCACCTCCTTAAAAGGATTAAGTCGATGTAATAACTTAATTTACTATTACACCATAGATTTAACGACTTCAGAAAGAGATTTATACTCCCACTGAAGTTTTGAGGGGATTTTAGTAAATCACTCCACCGATAAAGGTAGAGAACTTCCCCCTTCTGAAGTGTCGTTAAAAAATAAATTGAACTAACTACCCTTCATCCAACTGTAAAGTTGGATTAAAAATACCCGGGATAGTTAATTTAATAGAATCGCTGGGGAAAAAGAATACCTCTTCGCCAAATACTTTGTTTTTGACATTTATCAAAGTACTAATCTTAATCACAGATACATCAGATGCAAAATCAAGATTCGATGTGTATCCAATTAACAGGTTCCCTAAACTCCCAATCTCAATCTCTGGACTAGTTAACCTGGTATCTTCTTGCTTTAAACCCAATAAAGAAAATATAGAAAGACCATATTTCATGTCTGCATTCTCCAGTTCAGTAGCTGTAACAATAGCCAATACTGCCACTGGTATATTATAATAGAAAACCTGTTGCATATATTGGTTGAGTTGAACTTTGTCCTTATTCCAAACATAATCTCCAGAAGATTCAAGTAACTGCCTTTGCGGTTTACCATATGTAAAAGCTGGCGCATTACTTTCGGTATCCAAACAAAGCCCAATTACAGAATCTTTGATCGAAAATAAAATTTTTAACTCTGAATACTTCTCCATCTTACGGGCATATTCCTCCCTGAGATTCATTAAAGATAGATTTGCTTCAGAAAGAATTGTCCTCACATAACGTTGAGTTGTCTGCGCAATCTCCGCAATCTCTTCTATTTTCAAGAATGGATCTTCTTTAGCCAATCTAATAATATATTCCTTTTTCGTCTCATACGCAAAATGCTCCATATTATTATGATTTCTCATCTAGACCCCTCATTCCCCATAGAAGACTAACATATGTCAGTTTAGTAACTGAAAAAAAAGACCCATCTCTTAGAATAGGTCAATATTCGACAAATTTTAAAATAATTAGTCAGTTTCAATCATTCTAAAATAATTGCCATTATGGAGTTACCTACTCGACTTAACTTCTATGAAATTAGTCATCCTCAACTTCCTACTACTCTCCATAATCTTATGATTATTAACTAAATTATATTACATCACTTTTTTAATGTCAAGTTCATAAAGAAAATATTTTAAGCTAGTTTTTTCTTTAATTGCATAAATATTATTAGAATTACCACAATTACTAAAAAATATTTTTTTACATTTTGAAAATATGGTAATTGTATTTCTTTTATAGCAGGTCCAAAAAAATATAACAAAATACCCATAGTTAGAACTGTTAACAATAAAAGTAAAATATAGATCGGCAGCGTTTTACTGCCCTCTCCCTGCTTTAATACTCTCTTTAAGTTAAAATTCATCTGTATATCACCCCATTAATAGATGTCCAGCCGGTATTTGCATGATAAATAGAAACGCATATAACCATAATACTTCCAAAAGAATTAAAGTCATTCCATCATCAAAATACAATTTTACGGCATTAGCTAAAACAAAAATAATTGCTAAAGATAGTCCAATAGACAGTAACTCATAAAATGAACTAAAAGCCTCGGGAACAGCTGCAAAATTCGTACCCATTAACAGCAAAATAATTCCTACCATCAGTAAAAATTTCAAACTCCAGTGAATATTCTTAATCCAACGATCTAACAATACTATTGCCAGAAATGCCAGAATTAATGGAACAAAATTCATAATAATTCCAAGTCCACTAAAGAAGATCAAACTTGTCAGACGATAAACAAAACTACTAAAGAAATGTTTGATATCAATACCAATCCGATTCAAATATACAATCTGCGCCGGATGAATTGTGTTCATATAACCCATATTGTACTTTCCTTCGCTGCCAAAAGCCATAAAAAATAAATGTTTGTCGCCCTGATTCAGGACCAAATTAGGCAGCCAGAGACCTTCAGAGGTTACAGCAAGACGCATCTGTTTCTGTACTATTTTATTACCATCCACAATCGCATATAGGTTGTTTAATGCCCCATACATATCATCTGTCCAGACGATATGAGCACGATCTTTTTCATCTAAAGTAAGGTTAACCACGCTGACACTTTGATATCCTCCATTATGGTCGGATACTTGAAAATCATTTACTATAAAGTTATTGGAACTATCGATAAGATAATAGTAAACATTATAATCTACAATCCCAAATCCTCCCTTAGAACTGTGGATAACTGCAAGGTGCACCCTATTTTTAGAATCAATAGCAATCTGAGGTTGAATTTGTGAACTGTATTCAATAGCCTTACCTAAAGATTGCAACTCTGAAACTGGCTCTCCTTCACCAGTAAACATTTGATATTTTAAGTCCCACTGGGCTCCATTAAATTCATTCCAGATTATATGCAAATTATCCTGCCTATCAACAGCTACATTCGGCGAAATACTCACTTCTGATGATGAAGTTAAACGAACGGGTGGCACTAACTGCATTAAATCTGAAGTATATTGAGCTCCATAAATTTCATAATTTGATGAACTTAAATCTGCCCAGATCAAATTCAACTCTCCCAGACTATTAAACACTCCATTTAAGCCCTGAATTGGACGTTCAAAATTCAATAATTCCTTCTTCTCTGTCAATCCAAAAGTCACGGGATCAAAAGTTTGACTCTGAATCTGATAACTCCCGTTATTAATGATCTCTAGCAGAATTAATATTGTGTTATCCGGAGTCCATAATACTTTAAAATTTTTAATCTTCCAATCCCCGGCTTCAGTCAATTGAATATCTGGTTTAATAATTACACCCTGACTATCCATTTTCAGATGAAAGATTTGACTATTATTATTAACAGATTTTAACCAGAACACATGCAAGTTTCCTGTTGAATCTTTTAATACAGTAGGTGCAGCAGATAATTGGGAAGCCTCACTCAACGGTTGAATCTCAGACCACCCAGGAGCCCATCCTTCAGGCACAGCTGCAAATATTGTTCCACTTACAATGACTAACATAAGTACATTAAAGATCAATGCCGTTTTGAATTTGACCATCTAAAAAATCCTCCTTTTCAAGTACAGGTTACTTTTGCCTCCCCCGCAAAAATATAAATAGTATTACTATTTCATAAATTATATCACTCTCATAATATTAAGTCAATTTACATTCTACACAGAAGAAGCTAATAATCTATCCACCTATACTGTTCTCTAACTATAAAAGCCAGTGATCAGAAAATCACTGGCTTTACAGCAAAAAATCTATCTTTCTAATAAATGACAAGCTGCAAAGTGCTCGCTACCATAATCTTTAAATACAGGGTCTTCCACTCTACAGATATCCATGGCATATTTACATCTGGTATGGAAGTGGCAGCCACTTGGTGGATTAACTGGACTTGGTACATCACCTTCCAGAATAATCCGATCCCGTTTCACATTCGGGTCAGGAATCGGAATCGCACTCAAGAGAGCCTGAGTATAAGGATGTTGTGGATTATTGTATAATTCATGCTTGTCTGCCAACTCCACTATCTTACCCAGATACATAACTGCTACCCGGTCACTGATATGTTTAACAACACTCAGGTCATGGGCAATAAACAGATAGGTCAAACCAAATTCATTCTGCAAATCCTGCATTAGGTTAATTACCTGCGCCTGAATAGATACATCCAATGCAGATACAGGCTCATCACAGATGATCAAACTTGGGTCTACAGCCAGAGCACGGGCAACCCCAATACGTTGACGCTGACCACCTGAGAATTCGTGTGGATATCTTCTCATATGCTGAGCTGTCAAACCAACTGTCTCTAAGAGATTAGCAACTTTCCCTTCTTTATCTTTACCTGAAGCCAGACCATGGATCTCCATCGCTTCACCAATAATGTTCCCAACGGTCATCCGCGGGTTCAATGAAGCATATGGGTCCTGAAAAATAATCTGCATCTCACGACGAAGAGCACGCATCTCTTCTTTGTCCAGAGCCATAACATCCTTATCTTTAAACCAGACTTCACCAGCTGTAGCGTCTAACAGTCTTAAAACTACACGACCAGTAGTGGACTTTCCACAGCCTGACTCACCTACTAGACCCAAAGTTTCGCCCTCACGAATGAAAAAGTCTACTCCATCAACAGCCTTTACTGCACCAACCTGTCTGCCAAAGATCCCACCTTTAATTGGAAAATGCTTCACCAGATTTTTTACATTTAATAAAACTTCTGCTGCCATTTGCTACACCTCCCTACGCACCCTGTTGGGTTTTCTGTTCTTTATCATACTCAATTACAGCATTAGGATACCAACAACGAACAGAATGACCTTCTCGCAAATCTTCAATCTCTGGTTCACTTTCCCTACATTTATCAGTTGCAAAACGACAGCGAGGATGGAACTTACAGCCTTCCGGTAGATACAATGGATTAGGTACAACACCCTCAATTACCAATAATCGTTCTACTTCGCTATCTAATTTAGGGATAGACTTCAAGAGACCCCAGGTGTATGGATGCTGTGGATTACCAAATACGGTCTTCGCATCGGAATATTCTACGACTTTACCTGCATACATAACTGCTACTCGATCACATACCTCTGCAACAACCCCCAGATCATGGGTAATCAGCATGATAGCTGTTTCAAACTCATCTTTTAATCCTTTCATTAATTCCAGAATCTGAGCCTGAATGGTAACATCTAGGGCTGTAGTAGGCTCATCGGCAATCAAAAGTTTAGGATTACAGGATAAAGCCATAGCAATCATAACACGTTGTCTCATACCACCAGACATTTGATGTGGAAAATCATGTACCCGTTTCTCAGGAGAAGGAATACCTACTTTTTTCAGCATCTCTATTGCGTGCTCTAGAGCTTCTTTTTTACTCAGACCCTGATGCAAAATAATCGCTTCAGAAATCTGATCCCCTACTGTATACACAGGGTTCAGAGAAGTCATGGGTTCCTGAAAAATCATTGAGATATCATTACCTCTAATTTTGCGCATCGCAGCCTCGGATTTGATCACTAAATCTTCACCTTCAAACCAAATGTGCCCATTTTCGATCTTACCTGGAGGATTGGGAATTAGTCTCATTATAGATAATGAAGTAACACTCTTACCACACCCCGACTCCCCTACAACACCTAAAGTTTCGCCTTTATAAATTTCAAAAGAAACACCATCAACAGCTTTAACAACACCGTCTTCCGTATAAAAGTAAGTCTTCAAATTATCTAATTGTAGAAGCAATTCTTTCTCTTTCAAGCTATTTTCCTCCTTTACTCCATTTTTGATAGCCCAAAATACTAATCTTTTAATCGTGGATCTAAAGCATCTCTGAGACCATCACCTAATAGATTAAAGCCTAAAACAGTTAAACTGATCGCAATACCCGGGAAGATTGCCCACCACCATTGTCCAGAAGAGAGCCATCTCTGACCTTCAGAGATCATATTACCCCAACTCGGAGTAGGTGGTTGTGTACCAAATCCCAGAAAAGTTAAAGATGCTTCCAGCATGATAATTCCACCCATACCAAGAGTAGCATTAACTATAATTGGAGACAAAGCATTTGGCAATAGGTGTTTGAACATTATCGCAAAATCATTAGCGCCCAGGGCTCTGGCAGCCTCGACAAACTCCTTCTCCCGCAGAGAAAGAAACTGCCCCCGAATCAATCGGGCATAACGCATCCAGTTAACACATCCGATAGCGATAAAGGTTAGCCACATACTCGGAGGTAGGTAAGCTACTATAGCTATAATAAAGAGCAGAAACGGGAATGAATAGATTACATTCACTAGCCAGGAGATAATCGAATCAACCCATCCGCCAAAATATCCGGCACACGCTCCCAAAAATACTCCAATAATCATAGAAATAATTGTAGAAGCTAAAGCAATTGCCAACGATATCCGTGTACCGTAAATCACCCTAGTTAAAATATCCCGTCCAAATAGATCAGTTCCAAAAGGATGTTCCCAACTGGGAGAGGCCAACTTAGCCTTCGCCCCTTCTTTCCAGATTAACTGTTCAGTAGGGTCATACACTGTTATTACATCTGCAAAAATAGCCAGGAATATAATTATAATAACCAAAAAACCTCCAAAAAGGGCTAATTTATTTCGTTTCAACCTTACCCAACTATCCCGATAAAGACTTGTTCCCTTCGGAGTTTCCTTAATAACTGTAGTTTTAGGTTCAGCTACATTCACACTCTATCCCTCCTTTTCGATGTTGATTTAAAGATTTCATCAATCATACCGTATTCTTGGATCAAAAAATCCATAGGAGATATCTACGAGAATATTTGCCAAAATAAAGATAAGAGCCATGAATAAGACTACTCCTCTAATAACGGGGAAATCCCGTCTTGTTACAGCATTTATTGATAACCGCCCCACACCTGGCCATCCAAAAATTCTCTCTGTAATGATAACACCACCCATAACCTCTGCTGTCTGCAGACCTATAATGGTAACAACTGGAATCATGGCATTTTTTAATGCATGTTTGAATACCACAATAAGATCGGGTAATCCTTTGGCACGTGCTGTAGTTATATAATCCTGCCTAATTACCTCCAGCATAGCAGAACGGGTCAGACGTGCAATTAATGCCAATAATCTGGCTCCTAATGTAACAGCAGGTAAGATAACATAAACAAGTTCACCATTACCGGTTCCTGTTCCAGGAATCCATCTTAACCATACTATAAACACCAAAATGCAGATAATACCAACAAAGAATGCTGGTGCGGAAATTCCCAACAGAGAAATGACCATTACAATATAATCATAAGAAGAATATTGTTTTGTTGCCGAGATAATCCCAAAAAGAACCCCAAAGATCACCGCGAACAACATCGCTAAAAAAGCTAAACCAAAAGTATAAGGAAGTCTTTCCATAATAGCCTGGACAACAGTCATATTGTTCGTATAAGATCTACCCAGGTTAAATGTAAAAACTGATTTATAAAAATTAAGCAACTGAATGTGTAATGGGTCATTTAGTCCCATCTCATTTCTAATTCTTTCGATAGTCTGAGGATCACCTCTCTGACCTTGCATAATTAAAGCAGGGTCTCCAGGTACTATAGTAGTTAAAATAAATACAACCAGGATTACTCCTATAACTACTGGTATAGCCCCTAAAAGCCTACGAAGAATATAAGTAACCAAGATTATCCACCTCCCATTTAATCCTATAGCAACATACTATATCTACTGTTTTGAAATGAAACATATCTTGACTCCCAGCAAAACTGGAAGTCAAGATATGTTGAACTTTACAAAATTCTTTTGAAAATCAATGTAACAACTATGTTATCACACATCATGTTTGGCGATTTCAGAAAAATATTCTAATTCTCTATATAGTCACTTGTAAAAACAAGGGACTAACCTCTGAAAGGCCATCAAATATCTAACCAGACTTTGGTGAACTTGTTAGAGTATTGACCAAATGATGGAAGCACATAATTTTGTACATAAGGTTGGATCAGCGAATCAGTAGTGTGGTGATAGATGAATACCATTGGAGCTTCATCTACGATGATCGCTTCAGCCTCTTGATATAGCTCTTTACGTATATTTGGATCACTCTCACGACGTGCCCTTGCTGTCAACATATCAAAAATTGGATTGTGGTAACGGGTATAGTTACCTTTCGCACCTTTGTTCTCTGAGTGCAGCAGAACATACAGGAAGTTATCAGGGTCGTTATAGTCACAAACCCAGGCCATCCTAAAGAATGGAACTTCACCATTAGCAGTTGTATCCAAATGAGTACCCCACTCAAGGTTCTCTAAATTAACTTTAATGCCAATTTGGGCATATTGAGCCTGCAAAGCTTCAGCAATTCTCGCATTGAAAGTACTGGTGTTATACTGAAGAGTTATTTCCAGACCATTAGGATAACCTGCTTCTTTTAGTAGTTCTCTGGCTTTAGCAGGGTCATAATTATAACCTTTTAAATCAGGATTATAACCAAACATACCCGGAGGCAAGATACCACTTGCAGGAGTTTGACGATTATTCAGAACTAGCTCATTTAAGAGTTCACGGTTAATGGCATAGTTCATAGCCTGACGTAAAGGTTTGTTATCCTTGAATGGAGGCAACTCCATATTCATACCGAAATAAAATGTACCCAACTGTGGTCTTTCAAAGAAGCTATCAGCATATGTCTCTTTAGCTTCCAGGTAATATGGATCATCAACGTAGGTTTGATACAGGTTTTCAACCTTAAACTCTTCCCACATAACAGAATAATCCTCAATAATTCTGAATTCCAGTGCATCCATATAAGGTAAAGGATTACCATTATCGTCTTTACCCCAATAGTTTTCATTCTTACTCAGATAAATTTTGTCATCTTGATTCCAGTATTCAAATGTAAATGGGCCAGTTCCTACTGGATGGAAGTTCCAATTCTCATCCCATTTTTCAACATCTTCTCTTGGAAGAACTACGAAAGTGTTGTAGGCAAGTACGCTTACAAATGGAGCAAATTTTTGACTTAATTCAAATTTTAGAGTGTAGTCATCCAATGCTGAAACTCCAGCCAGGGAATCAACTTTACCGTCCATGTATTCTTGATAACCCTTAATAAATTCGACAAAATAAGCACGTGGAGAATTGGTTGCTGGATCACAGATATAGTTAAATGTCCAAACCCAGTCATGAGCAGTAACTTCGCGACCACCATTAGCAGTAGGAACTCCACCTTCAGTAGCAGCATGGAATTTTACACCTTTGCGCAGATGGAAGACAACTTCCGTTGCATCACCATTGACCTCCCAGCTTTCGGCTAACAATGGTACCAGATCACCCTCTGTATCATTCTCAACTAAGGTTTCAAAAATTTGATAGTCGATCTCTGCAGAAGTGGTATCTGTAGCCATTGCAGGATCAAGATATGGAGGATTCTGCTGGAGAGCATCTTTCCAAACACCACCATATTTCGGGGTTTCAGCAAAACATACTACAGTTAGACTCAATACCATAATACATACAACAAAAAATGTAAACTTTCTCAAATTCAACTACCTCCTCATACATTTTTTTCTGCCTCAAAACCACCTACTAAAAAATCCTTCTTCCTGCTTAGTTCTTCACCCCCTCATTTTAGTAGACGCCTTATAAGAACTAAACTTCGTCTATTTTTACTAAACATAAAATGTTTATAATAGACGAAAACATGGTATTCTGAGGGAAAACAATAAATATTCTGAAAAATCTGCAAACTAAAAAAATCAAAGTGCTATTCTCTATTTATTTATAAATTATCATTAATTATCTTAATAATTAAAAATATGATATGAACCACAAGATAATAATAATACATTCCCGAAATTCAACTTACTACACAGAATTCAAAAAATCATTACATGTCCTATTATAATAATATTAGAGAAAACTATAATTATTCCATCAAGCGGATTTATTTTCCCTTTTTTGATTACTTACTAATTCAACAGATATCACAGATTTTCCTGCAAATTTTGCAATTTTATTAATCGAAAAAACTTTTGTGATCCTAAATATCCAAAAACAAAGGGAATAAAAGCCCGTAAAATAAATTATAACTGAGACCGAAATAAAGGTCCAACTCTTGGTTGGACCTTTATTAGACCAGGTGACAGGCAACAATATGATCTTCACCTATAGTTTTAACTACAGGCTCTTCTTTTTTACAAATATCTCTGGCATAGGGACATCTGGTATGAAAACGACAACCACTCGGAGGATTAATCGGACTGGGTACATCACCCTGCAGAATAATTCGTTCTCTTTTCACTGTAGGATCTGCGATTGGAATCGCAGATAATAATGCCTGAGTATAGGGATGTCGAGGATTATTATACAGTTCATTCTTCTCTGCCATCTCCACAATATTACCCAGATACATAACTGCGACTCTATTACTAATGTGTTTCACAACACTCAAATCATGGGCAATGAATAAAAAAGTTAAACCTAAGTCTTGCTGCAGATCCTGTAGCAGATTGATAACCTGTGCCTGAATTGATACGTCTAATGCAGATACAGGTTCATCTGCAATGATTATCTTTGGATCAACTGCTAAAACCCGGGCAATACCTATTCGTTGGCGTTGACCACCACTAAATTCATGCGGATAACGCCTGGCATGAGCTCCAGTTAATCCTACCTGTTCTAGCAATTGATGAACTCGAGTTTCCTTGTCATTTTTATTTTTAAGCAAATTGTGGATCTCAAGCGCTTCAGTAATTATACTACCAACCGTCATTCTGGGATTCAAAGAGGCATAGGGATCCTGAAAGATAATCTGCATATCTTTCCGCATTTTACGCATCTGATTCTTGTCAAGAGCCAGAATATCTTTGCCACCAAACTTCACGCTTCCACTAGTTGGATCAATCAGTCGAAGAATCAACCGACCTGTTGTAGATTTACCACAACCAGATTCACCTACAAGACCCAAAGTCTCACCTTCCCTTACATCAAAAGATATTCCGTCAACTGCTTTAACCGCCCCTATCTGTCTACCAAAAAGGCCTCCTTTAATGGGAAAATATTTTTTTAGATCTTTTACTTCAAGTAATTTTTTCATCATCTTCCACCTCCTCTACTGCAATTGGTCATGAAACCAACAACGTACAGAATGTCCTTTTTCTACTTCAACCAATTCTGGTTCTTTTTCAAAACATTTTTCCCGGGCATATGGGCAGCGATTATTGAATTTACACCCCTGAGGTAGATTCAATGGGCTCGGTACAACTCCTTGAATCGGCTCCAATCGTTTATGGTTTCCCGTTAATTTAGGAATAGATTTTAAAAGACCGATGGTATAAGGATGGCCTGGTTTTTGAAACAATGTCATTACATCCGTATATTCTACTATCTTGCCTGCATACATTACCGCAACCCGATCTGCTACTTCGGCAATCACACCTAGATCATGAGTAATTAGCATAATAGCTGTATTAAATTCATCACGTAATTGCTTCATCAACTCTAAAATCTGTGCCTGTATAGTCACATCTAAGGCAGTTGTTGGTTCATCAGCAACCAACATCTTTGGATTGCATGAGAGTGCCATGGCAATCATCACCCGTTGTCTCATACCTCCAGATAATTGGTGCGGATATTCATGAACTCGTTTTTCGGAAGCAGGAATACCCACTTTGTCCAGCATCTCAACAGCTCTACTAAAAGCCTCTCTTTTTGTAAGGTTTTGATGCAGCATCACTGATTCTGCGATCTGATCACCAATAGTGTACACTGGATTTAAAGAAGTCATAGGTTCCTGAAAAATCATACTAATTTCATTTCCCCTAATCTTCCGCATGTCAGCTTCAGATTTCATCAATAAATCTTCACCTTTAAAAAGAATCTGTCCACCAACAATTTTACCTGGAGGGTTTGGAACGAGACGCATGATAGAGATTGAAGTTACACTCTTGCCGCAGCCAGATTCACCAACAATTCCCAGTGTTTCTCCCTCAGCTATCTCAAAGCTAACACCATCTACTGCTTTTACTACTCCCTCTTCAACAAAAAAATACGTTTTTAAGTCTTTGATTTCAATTACTGGCCTCTTCACCCCTACTTCCTCCTTTCTACTGCTTCATCCGTGGGTCTAATGCATCTCGTAAACCATCTCCCAGAAGATTTAATCCCAGGATAGTAATCATAATCGCTAAACCAGGATAAATTGTCAACCAGGTCTTAGTAGTAACATAAGTCCGTCCCATAGACAACATCAATCCCCAACTCGGCATTGGTGGTTGTGCACCTAAACCCAGAAAGCTCAGACCTGCTTCAGATAGAATCGCTCCAGCAACGCCCAAAGTTGCAGTTACAATAATTGGAGCCATACAGTTAGGCAAAATGTGTTTTACGATAATTTTAAAATCATTTCCACCTAAAGCCCGGATCGCTTCAATATATTCTTGTTCTTTCAATTGTAATACCTGTCCACGTACAATCCGTGCCAGACCAGGCCAGCTTACTGCTCCCAGTGCAATAAAGATATTATTTAATCCGGGACCCAGGGTAGCCATGATGGCAATAGCAAAGAGCAGAGAGGGGAAAGCAAAGAATACATTGATCAAATAAGAAATAAACTCATCAACCTTTCCTCCGTAATATCCAGCAAGGGCACCCATAAAGATACCAATTACCATCGAAATACTCTGAGTAATGATACCTACCTGTAAAGAAATCCGCGCACCATATAATAGTCGGCTAAACTGATCCCGCCCTAATTGATCTGTTCCTAATAGATGTCCTTCCTGACCTGGGGCTCTCATGGATTGAGATAAGTCAACAGTATATGGATCATATGGCACAATCGCTGGAGCAAATATTGCAATCAAAAGTAAACCAATTGTAATTGTTAACCCCACCATGGCCATTTTGTTCTTCTTAAGACGTTTCCAAATCACATTGCTTTTACTTTTTTGAACCATTCTCTTCTCCTCCTCTCTTACTCATAGCGAATACGTGGATCAAACCATCCGTATGATAAGTCTACTACTAGATTGATTACAATGAAAATAATAGCCATAAACAGAACTGTACCCTGAATCATGGGAAAATCACGAGATTGAACTGCATCTACAGCCATCCGACCTACTCCAGGCCAGGAGAACGTAGTTTCAGTCAACACTGTACCTCCCAACAGATAACCTAACTGGGTACCGATAACTGTGATTACCGGAATCAAAGCATTCCGTAAAGCGTGTTTAAAGATGACAGTTTTTTCGCTCAAACCTTTGGATCGTGCTGTACGGATATAATCCATCCTGATCACTTCCATCATACTGGAACGGGTCATTCGGGCAATTCGCGCTGCCTGAGCTGTCCCCAAAGCAATAGCCGGCAAAATCAAGTATCTGATATCCCCACCGCCAAAACCACCTACAGGCAGTATATTTAGATTAACGGCAAAGACAACAATTAATAAAAGTCCGAGATAAAAGACCGGTATCGAGATGCCCAACAAGGCCAGACTCATAAAGATACCATCAACAACTGAGTAAGGTTTTACTGCTGAAACAATCCCGGCGGTAATACCAACCACAATTGCCACAGCCATCGCACTTAATCCCAATCTTAGAGTAGCAGGAAATCTTTCGGCAATTGATTCGATAACAGGCCGCCTGGTTTTATAAGACCGACCTAAGTCACCTTTAAATATTTTCAACACAAAATCAAAATATTGAACTGATAGAGGTCTATTTAACCCCATCTCATCACGAATACTGTCAATAGTCGCCTCATCGGCATGTTGACCCATAATCATCCGTACAGGATCACCCGGTACAAATACAAAAGTCAGAAGAAAGGTAATCGTTGCGACACCTATTAAAATCGGTACTGCCATGATAGAACGTCTAATGATATAAGTTAGCATTTTCCCCAAACCTACCTTTCTGTTATATAAAAGATAATTTTACGTTATTTAGAAGTTTTCGGCAAAAAATTTTCCTCTACACCTGATACACCACCCGGTGCACTTGACAATTAATTTACTAGTGCCAGATTAGATATAACTGCACAGATAAACAGTATCGCCTATCTGTGCAGTCTATACTCTACGACCTATCCAGAAAATTAATCTTTTTCACTTAACCATACATTGGTATATGACATTACTCCAGATGCATTAACCCGATAGCCTTTGACATATGGTTTTCGTAATATCAAATTATTATAGTAATATAGTGGAACCCATGGGGCTTCATCCAGGGCAATCTGTTCTGCTTTTTGATATTTTTCCATCCTTTCTGGTCCATTTGGCAAAGTTCTTGCTTCATTGGTTAATCTATCAAATTCAGCATTACTAAAGAAAGATGCATTGCCTCCGGGACCAAAATTGGCGGAGTTCAACAATACATATAAAAAACTATCTGGATCAGGGTCACCAATCCAACCCATTCGATACATCTGAGTATCACCGTTGTCTACCTTGGTAATATAGACACCCCAATCCATGTTAACCAGTTTCACATTTATTCCGATTTTCTTTAAGTCAGCCTGTACTGCCTCTGCAATCATCTGATGTCCCTTATCAGTATTATAAGCCAGTTCAATCTCATTTGGATAACCATCAGAATATCCCGCATCAGACATCAAAGCCTTTGCTTTATCCAGGTCATACTCTAAACCTGTGATCTCTTCTTGATTATAATCAGGAATACCTGGGGGCAAAATCCCTTTGGCAGCAGTAACTGTTCCATGTTTTAGAACATCGGCAATCATCTGTTTATTTATCGCATGATTGATAGCCTGTCTGACCTTTTTATCGGTAAAGGGTTCTTTTTGAGTGTTCATACCAACATAATATAAGCCTAACCTTCCCTTCCGGATTAACTCATCTTTAAACTCATCAGTATTTAATACCCTCTCCAATTGGCCTTCAGGAATAGCTGCCAGATCATGGATGTTCCCCTGCTCGTATTCGGAAAAAGCCGCTGAATCATCCGGAATAATTCTAAAATTAACCTTATCCAAATATGGACGACCGGCAAAGTAATCTTCATTAACATCTAGAGTTACATGGTCATCATGCATCCACTCCACAAACTGGAATGCACCAGTACCTACTGGGTGGGTGGTAAAGTCTTCACCATATCTTTCAACCTCTTCTTTAGGTACTACATATGCATTATTCATAGTCAGCATAATCATAAAAGGAGTAAACGCTTCACTTAACGTGATCTGAAAGGTAGTAGTATCTACAGCTTTAAATCCTTCTACTGTATCTGCTTTCCCATCCCGAAACTCTTTCACACCTTTTACCTGATCAAAAATCCAGGCTCGTGGTGAAGCGGTTTCAGGATCCACAATTCTGGTAAAAGAATACACAAAATCATCTGCTGTCATCTCTCGACCGTTGTGGAATTTAATATTATCATGCAAATTAAATGTCCAGACTAATCCATCCTCGCTTACCTTCCAATCTTTCGCGAGATTACCCACAATCTCCATTTCCTCGTTATACTGCACCAGACCATCAAAAATGTGCTCAGCAACCTGACCGGAAGTAGTATCAGTGATGTAAGCCGGATCTAAAGTTGGTGGGTCTGATGCCAGACGGCCTTTAAAGGTTCCACCAAATTTATCCTTTTCACTTACTTCCGCGGGAGGTTCTGCTCCCTCTTGTTCCTGATCTTCAGATTTCTGCTGACGACCAGCACAGCCAGCAAGGACAAGACCAAAGATCAAAACTAAGACAATTAGTGACTTCCATTTTTTCATTAACGGATCTCCCTCCTCTGATCTTTAGACTGTAACGATAATAACCGATACATTCCTCCAACCTTTTCCGGGATCGCCCGCACAACTAAAACAGGCAAGACATAATTTTCTCACCTATTACCAGACAGTAAAAATTACTTCCATGGGAATTATTTGCTGGTACTGGAAATCAATACTGGTATTCTATTTACATTATTCCCATATACAGTAATCCATCTATCATTATAGTGTGACTACAGGGTGATGTCAAAGGAAACTTTTAGAAAAGAAAAGGTTGGAGACAACTCTTTGCTCATTTAGCAAAGTTGTTCCAACCTTATTATTCCCCTTCATACAGTTGTAAATACCGTTGATACAGACTTAATACGCTACTGACAAATTTTTGGGTCTCGGGAAAAGGAATTTGATTGATTTTATGTACTTCCCCTGACCATTGATTCTCTGTAATCCATTTGTTGACATTCCCTCGACCGCCATTGTATGCTGCCAAAATAGCTATCAAATTGCCTTCAAATTCATGTGAGAGATCGGCCAAATACCAGTTTGCAAAGTAGATATTCGTCTCAGAGTCATAAAGATCATCTACCTGGAAATCTTCTATTTTGAGATTTTGGGCTATCCAGCTGGCGGTGTCTGGCATTATCTGCATCAGTCCAATCGCTCCTTTTGGTGAAAGAGCCCTGGTATCAAATTTACTCTCCCGATACATTATCGCTGTGACCAGATATGGATCAAGGTCAAAAAAGTCAGCGTATTTGAAGACTAGATTTTTATATTTTAAAGGATATAACATCTTCCAGATATTATCCAAATTAAGATAGATAGTGATGGCCCCCAGTACCAGAATAGTTAAAATTACGATAAGGATAATCTGCATTTTCGCCATACTTGCTCCTCCTTCAACGACAATATATTTCTAGTATATTATTCCAGATCATTTTTCATTCCTCATATTGCAGAATCATTTTTTGAAGAAAAATACCATTAGGTTTACCCATGTACTATACCTGACCACACAGGAAATAGTTTCTTAAACCCTATGAAGCATCTTCCCCAATATGGAAGAAAATTATTTCCTGATTAATTTAGATAAATCCGTAATCTAATCTCGCTTAATCATCATGGTTCTCTTACCAAAAAACACTCCTCACTATTGGCTAAGGAGTGTTTTTTCCTCAGTATATGAATTGGTATATGATTGCACAACTATATCTAAATTCTATGACTCCAACTTCTATAAATGGGAGCTGCTCTGTTCTACTTCAGCCGGGGTTGAATCCCCATCTGAAGCCCCAAGATTCAGCTTTAGCTGAACAAGTTCACTTGCCCATGTAAATAATTAATCAAAGTAATCACAAAACTATTCATAAAAATCCAACTTAATAGATAGAGAAAGTTCCGCCCATAGCCAACTTCTTTCCAGTTTAAAAATGAAAAACCAGCTACATAACATAAGAAAATATAGGTCAAAGTTCGATGAATGAGATCTATTGAGATAGATGGAAATATTCGCAAATAATCAAAATTCAAAAATTCAAATAAGAGCAATAGCAAAAAACCACAATACCAATGAATCTGTTTATCTGGTAACCGCCCTGTACTAAATAACCAGACAATCACCATCAAACCTGCAGCTATCGGGAAAATATTAAAAAAGAGCATCGAAATTATCTGATCCACCTGGCTTACCATAAAGTCGACAATGGATTTGAATACCCTGGTAATCAGTCCAATATTCGCTGGTGATTCTAAACCAAACTCCTCTTGAGTTGATTTTAAATATAACTGATATTGGTCATCTTTGAATACCCGCCATATCACATAACGTTCTCCTCTGGCAAACAATAATTTAGAATCAAACTTATCAATTGGATCCCGGGTTATCCGATACACAGGCGTCTGAGCTTGAAAATCTGAATCTAACTTAAGAAAGAATAATTCGTAGTTAACCCCTGCTTTTCTCACAGCTCTTGTTGACCAGACAAGGTTGATATTGTTGTATTCATCAACTACACCACTTACATCTAGAGAAAGACCAGATCCCAACTTGACTTTATCTTTTAACAAATCCCCATTCTCATCACATAACAGGTAAGCTGCATTAGAAGTCCAACTCCTGGTACCAAAGAACTCTGTAAATAGCAGCATGTATGTATCCTGGTTTTTCAAAACCTGAAGCCCAATCTTAGATCTTTCGGCAGAGGATTTAAAAAAGTTGGTCTTATGAAGAATGATCTTACCATCCGGTGCAACTTTAGTTAAATTATACTGAGCATTACGGGAGATTATCTTAGTCCAGAAAATCAAGTAATTGCCTTCATCATCAATTTCAAATCCATAGTGGTCATTATTGGTTAAGTTTTCATCAGCTATTAAATCAAATTCAAACTCCTTTTTTAACCCTGTAGGCGTAAGGGTAAACATAATAAATCCACTCTGAGTTCCATCAGAAGTCACTCTATCCCGCAAAACTAGCAGATTATCATCTTCCATATCTGCCATTTTTGTCACAACCTTACTCATGGAGAGTCCAGTCTCTTTAATTATCTCTGAATGAAAAGTTATCAGTTCACCATCACGATAATCATAACTATGATAGATCAGATAACCCTGTTGATCTTGAAAACTGTTCCAAAAGATATGTACCTGATTATTTATATACCGTAAAACAGGATATGTGCTATAAAGTTCTGGATTGCTAATCTGTTGTTTATATACTAATACTTTCCCATCCCGGTCTACTATTGTCAAAAAAATCCCCAGAGCGATCCCTTTACCGTCCCGTCCAGAGCTGACAAACCAGATTCGCCCTTCACTATCAATCAGATAATTATAATCAGGAACTGAAAAAGAATCAGACACCTTAATCTCCGGAGACCAGATATTTAATAGATACCGGTTATTTTCTAAATTAGTCTCTTCTACGCCTTCAGGAGTATCAATCATCACATATTCTAACCTCTTAGGAGTATTCAGATTAACTCTCTTACTGGTCGCTTTGAGGTCATAACTCAAAACTTCTTTACTTCCATCCTGATATATCAATTCTAACGACGTATTTTTGTCCAGTGATTTAGAAGACTTTAACATAATCTGATATTGATAAATTCCATCTTTCAATGAACTCTTCACTTTATTAATCCTGAGATCAAAACCAATCTTTTGAAAAGATTGGTAGACAATCATCCCATTGGCAATCAGTAATAATAAAATAAAAACCAGGGCAATCTTATACTTTAAAATAAATCGCTTCATAATATCCCCCTTTTAGGTTAATCACGATCTTATATGAATATAAATCATCCCTTACTACTAGCAGTTTGCTATAATATGTTTTCTTCATATACGTGATTTATCCTGCACAACATATTATATTCACTTACCTTAATTTGAAGTTTGAGTAAACCAATCTTCTAAAACTCTTTCTTTTTCAGGGCGGTGGGGTATCCCGCTTTAGTAGTTCCTGTACCTTATCAAAGGATTTCCAATCAATAATCGGCTCATGAGTATTCGTCATGCAGGCAATTTATGTCCCAGTAAATATGTTTATTCTACTGCTGCAACAACGGTTTTGCATTTAGCAAATATTTTAATTAGTTCACTTGTGCAGTAACTATGTTCATGATGGATTTTACTTCCCCAAATCTATTACCGTTAACCATTGTTAAGTAACGATTATTCATTGCTTCAGAATCTACTTTTTCAATCACAGAATATCCCCAGCTGTGCAAGTATTTATCGCACTCTTGAGCATTAAGGCCAAATGTAATGTTCTCATCTTTTAGACCGGTATCTATAAGTGTAGTGGCGTTGTCTCTATGCTGATAATCAAAGCTAAGAATACTTTTAGTTAAGGAATGCTGTCTCAATAAACTTAACATAGAATCCACCGATTCCGGGGTCAAATAGAAAGTTACTCCTTCCCATATGTATAAGGTTTGCAACGAGCTTTGATATCCTGCATCGTAGAGCCCCTGGAACCATTCATCTTGTTCAAAATCTGCGGTTACATATAGGACATTCGGATGGATTTCTAATGCATTATCTTGAAGAATTTGGCGTTTCAACTTCTGCGTAGCCGATGTATCTACTTCATAAATTTTAGAATTTTTAATCTGATTGGCATATCGGTATGACCTGCTATCGTAACCGGCTCCTAATAAAACGATCTGAGGAATTTGCTGATATAAATACTGTAAAAATAATTCATCAAAGTATTTTGTACGCGCAATCACATATTCATATAAACCCTCGGGAATTGCTTTTTTAATGACGGGTCTGTAGTCAGTTGTTTTCAAAGGGATTCTTTTATCCTCTGGTAAAAACAGTTCCGCTAAATAATCGTTCCCATGAATTAGGGAATCGTCTTCGTAACACGCCAGCGCACGAAGGGAAGCAATCAGCATTGCTGTTTGCGAGACATTTTTCTTGTTATCCATTGTAAACACTCTCCTTTATTATCTGCTCAATCCGACTTTTAACTAAACTCTGCCCGACTGGCATCCACCAATCTTTTTCAATATCTGCATATACAACTGCATGGCTCAGATGGAAGATATCTTTCTTTTCATCCTGCTCACCACTATCGTTTGCCATCATTCCGCAAAAAAATTTAAGTTTTTGACCATATATCCCATCACAGATTGTACATCGACAAAGCCGTATTTTGCTGGTAAACTCGGAACAAGATAATACTTATGCAAAAAGCAAAGGTTACGATTTGAGCTCATAGCCTCTGCTGAAAGGATTGCACTTTCTAGAAAACTTATCACGGCATTGGCCTATTTAGGCTTTGACATCAGTTTCTAATAAATCAGAAAAAACGGGACTAGGTATCCATTTTTTCACTATCGTTTTGCGGATATCACTTACTTTACCGCCGTTCCATCCCGCAATACAGTTATCAGTTCATCTATCTTGTCCAAAACTTCATAGTCCTGCATATCGGGCATAATGACTCTATCAATCCGTTCAAGTAAGATTCCAAAGACCTCAGCCATCATTTGCACAGAAATATCACTTCGGATTTGTCCTTTTAGCTGTGCATTCTCGACCATACGGAGCAAAACATTTTCGGTGACACCGCCAAAAACGCCAACTACGGTTTCCCGAAAGCTCATTTCCTCAGTCAGAAATCGACGATAGAGAGCGTTGTATCTCGGCTCTCTCCGTGCAAAAAGGATTCCCAACATAGCTTTCTGCTTTATGGATGCAAAAAAATCATCTTCTGTATTCGTGTCATCGTATTGTGCAAACAGCTCCAGTTTTTCCACACTAAGCCGTTGGAACAAAGACAGATATAAATCCAGTTTGTCATAAAAACGGTAGTAAAAGCTTCCCTTGTTCATTCCCGCCGCCTTAATAATATTATTTAAAGAAGCTTCACCAAAGGAGTGTGTGGAAAAAACGTCCAACGCGGCTTCGCAAAGTTCCGTATTGCCGTTAAGAGGATTTTCAGCACCCTCCTGCTGCCATTTCATCTTCCCATTCTTGTCCGACATTGATCTTCATCCTCCATCTTTTTTTCGTGCCACTCTTTTTTCTCTTTCTGTTTTTTCATCCACGCACCACCAACCTTAACCTTTAAGATAAAACCTGCAAAAGCAAAAGCAACAATAATTATAACTCACCAATACCATGCCATAAAATTACCTCCAAGCTTTCATTTTTACTTTTTTCGTAAAAACAATCATCACAGGAATGAACCATGCAAATCCCGTCACAAGAATCATAAGGAACTGAAACGTCGGCTCTCTGCTAGAAATTACCGTATCAATCGCTGCATATTGCCAGTACATGGGGAATGCATAGTATAGAAAAAGCCACTTTTCCGAGATAAAAACAGAGGATATCCCGACAACCAAAAATAAAGGCATCACAATTTTTAGGACACCAACCGCGGCAATTTGATTGCCCGCAAAACCAATAATCAAAAAGATGATCATACCGCTGACAAAAACACTGCACAGAGCCAGCAAAAGGAATTGCGGCAGCGCGTCCACTCGACCCATAATCAACGCACAGGCAGACACCCCAATAATACCAAACAGCAGGGACAGGATTATTTTTGAGACAGCATAACTGCCAAGCGTCATAGGGCTGACCGAAACCGCATGGATAACACCGCTTTCCCGTTCATTTACACCGCTAAGTCCCAATGAAGAACCGCCGATAAACAGAGCAAGCAGAAAGATGCAGGCCATTGAAATAGTATAAGCTAAAGAATTTTGACCTTCAACCGTTTCAGTCGTATATTGGATAGACTCAGTACCCAGAGCAGCACTTACAAGATTTTGCCTCGATTCGGCAAAACCCTGTGCCTCATTTCCTTCTACGAGCAGACTCACAGTGCCGTCCTGCATGGTAACTCCAGCAATGCTGTCCGCTCCGCTTACTCTTTCTTTTAAACTCTCCAGATTATCGACAAATTCAATATCAGCTACGGATTCCAGTTTAGCAACCAAATCCTGCGGCAGACTTTTATCCACTGCCAGAGCGATGTCAGATTCCTGCACACTGCTAAATATAAAAATAAAGATCAGAGCAAGCACCGCCGGAGAAATGGTCAAATAAATTGTGATGCCGTCTCGGAAAATAAGTTTAAATTCCCGCACAATCGTCATAATAATACTTTTCATTTCTTATCACCTTCCTTCCGCCAAAAGGTATCTCCCGACTACAAAGCGGCTGACCAAATATGCACCAATACACCAACCAGCCACAGTGAAAACGACAGGTATTAGGCTTCGCCCCATTCCAAAAAGAATGTTTTCATAAGCAAAGATCATAGAATAGGAGGGTATCACTCTGAGCCATAACGGAGAAAACGACGGTTCCGAATAAGCGACAACCGGAAGCATGTTGATGGATAGCAGGAGGGCCATGGAAAAGAACCAGCTGCTCATATCTTTGAAAAAAGTTGTAAACGCAAGCCCTATGAGAGAAAATATCGCTGCGCCAAAAAAACTGAGCAAGGCAAAACTAAGAACAGGAAAATTAAACCCAATACAGAAAAGGGCCATTAAAAAAGAATACAGAACAGCAATGATTGAAAAAAGCCCCGTTTTTGAAATGAGATACTTGTCAACGCCTATAGGAGCTATGCGCATTGCCCGAATCGTCCCTTCTTCCTTTTCCGAGAGCAGCAAGACCCCACCAAGAATAAACCCGATAATGAGTGCCTCAAAGCAAATAAAAACAGGCGTCATACGCTTGTTAAAGGGAATTGTTTTATTGCTTTCGTTCAATCTTTCTATATTTATATCAATATTGGAAGAACGATAAAGCATAGTTATAATTGCATGGACAGTTTTTTCGGACAGTCCCGGATTCAGAACCGTAATACTGCCGTCATCATTTCCCAACAGACCGATTGTTCCATTCTCTTTGACTTTCTGTCGTAGTTCCTCTTCGCTGCTTACAGAGATAGCTTGGTCGGCATAGTGGTCTGTTTGATATATCAAGATGTGGTAATCCTCTTCTGAAATATTTTTGGGAAGCGCCAAATTAATGAGAACGATAATGAGCACCAAGGTTGCGGTAATCACCCAAAAAAGAGCATTTGTCATAAGACGTTTAAAATCCTGAATACCCAGCGCGAGAATGCCGCTCATGATTTCAACTCCTTCCCGGTAACACGCAGAAATATTTCTTCCAGTGTGGCTTCTTGGGAGTGAATTTTGATTGGATTTACGTCTACGAGGAATTCAGCAAGTGCCTTACGGTCACTCATGTCAAAAGACTTGGAGCACTCATTTCCCGCCTCGTCATATGTCACGGTTACAAGCCGCTTTCCATATTCAAGTTTCAGTACTTCTGGTGAATCCATTGCGGCAATCTTACCACCATACAAAAAGGCCACGGTATCGCAAAGTGAATCGGCAAGCTCCATGTTGTGCGTTGTCAAAAACACAGCCGCTCCACCGTCCCGTTGTTCTCTGATCAGTTCCCGGACACTTGCCGCTGTGGATGGATCAAGCCCACTTGTGGGTTCGTCAAGGAACAAATATTTTGGCTTGTTAATCAGCGCCCTTGCAAGTGTAAGCCGTTGCCGCATTCCTTTGGAATACTCTGAAGCTTTTTTATGTGCTGATTCTCTCAGGCCTACTCTGTCCAACAATTTCATTGGGTCGTGCGTGGGAACAGAAAAAAGTGCGGCAAAATATTTGAGGTTTTCATATCCCGTCAGTTTCGCATAAACGTTAGGTTGTTCAAACGATACGCCAATTTGATTAAAAAACTTGGTCTTCAAAGCTTTGACGGATTGACCATTATAGAGGATCTCACCCCGCTGCAATGGAATAAGCCCTGTCATAATGTTCTGTACAGTGGATTTCCCCGCACCGGAGGGTCCGAGAAAACCGAAAATTTTTCCACCCTCAATGGAAAAGGAAATATCGGATACAGCATAATATCCCTTTCCTTCATAGTCGTGGTATACGCTATTAACAGTAATCATTATAAAACCTCCTTCTTGACCAACTGGTCTAATGATAGTATAGCACGATTAGACCGACTGGTCAAGAAAAAGTTAGAACCTTTGATATTCGTACTATAAGAGCCTTTTTGTTCAGATTTTCACACTTATGTATAACTTCTTACAGTACCTAAAAAGTATGCATACACCCATGTGATTACTAAAGAAAAACGGCAAGCAGGGCAAGTATATTAACACTTACACATTTTCAAAAATTTCCCTGTGGTCAACTCTTAAAAATTGCTTGTTGGAACAAATCGCCCGGCAGTTCTGTCATTCTAACTTTCTTTCTAAACAAAGGGAACTGTCTCAAAATGATATGCTCCCCTCATAATAAACAGTTAAAATAATCTAACTGTTTATTATGAGGGGAGCATATCACAACCAGAGGTTTCACATTTTTTACTCTCCTTGATTCTCAAAATACTCTTTTACTGCTTTTATCACAATCTCGCCTGTAGCTTCATTGGTAGCTAATGGAATATTATGAACATCACATAATCTTAGAAGTGCAGAGACATCAGGTTCGTGAGGTTGAGCAGTTAATGGGTCACGTAAAAAGATAACACCATCCAGCTGCTCAGTGGCTATCAGAGCACCAATCTGCTGATCACCACCAATCGGACCAGACTGCATCCTGGTAACAGCTAATCCAACTCTTTCCATCAATAATCGTCCAGTCGTTCCAGTGGCATAAATCTGACATTTTGCCAGAACGTCTTCATGCCGTGCAGCAAACTCCATCATCTGTTCTTTTTTCTTATCATGAGCAATTAAGGCTAATCTGCGCATAGTAAATCCCTCCATAATTTGTCTAATTGTTTCTGTAATTGATTAATATCACCGGTGTTTAGAATAATTTTATCAGCATACTGTCGTTTCTCCTCAAGAGACATCTGAGAATTGAGTCTTAAAACCGCCTCTTTTTCCTGTAAATCATCCCTCAACTTCAGCCTTTTAAGCTGAAGCTCTCTGTCGACGTAAACTAACCAGACCTGATCAAACTGATCCATCATCCCCACCTCAACCAACAGAGGAACTTCGACGAACACTGCTCTCGCTCCAGAGTTCTCTAAATAGTCAATTTGGGCTTCCATCTCCCGCAAGATCAGCGGGTGAGTAATCTTCTCTAATTTTTTGCGTTTGTCAGTGTTTTCAAAGATAATTCTACCCAGAGCTTTCCGATCAATCTCTCCATTTGAGAAAAGTATAACCTGTCCAAAGGTAGCTAAAATCTCCCGATATCCGGGAGTACCTTTCGCCATAATCTCACGGCTAATTACATCCAGATCAATAACCGGTAAACCCATGTCTTTTAACAGTCTGGCGACTGTACTCTTCCCAGTGGCTATTCCACCGGTTAATCCAATCCGGTACATTAGCTCACCCCCACTTAGATTAATTTAATCACCCCTAATAAAATTAAGATAAATCCTGATAGATAAGCAACTTTACTGTTTAAAATAGATGTCAAACGGGTACTCATAAAATTTCCCATATAAAGAAAGAGAAATTTAGTCAAACCAACAATTATAGGAATAACCAAAGGATTAAAACCCGACAAGGCCGCACCAAAACCTGCACCCAGGGCATCCAGAGCAAGAGCTATCCCTAAAAACATCGCCTCATAATTGCTAATTGATCCTGATGAATCAAAATCTGCCTGAGTTGGTTCTCTGAAGATATGAATAATTATTCCCAGAGGTTTAATGTTCCAGGAAAGTAACTCTTTTGGCTGAGACTCAAGCTCCTGGTCTGTATAAATTATGGAATACCCCTCTTTTATATCTTTTTCAATAGCAAATGATTTATAAGTCTCATAAAAAACCATAGTTCCCACACCAATTAAAATTATAGCACCAATTATCTCCGCCGTTTCAGGCGAGATAAATCCGGTTATTCCGGTTCCTATTGCCATGGCTACCATAATAAATAATGCCGAGGTTCCACTAATGATGCAAAGTGGGAGAAATGAAACCTTTATTTTTCGTAACCCATAAGTAACTCCAACAAAAAAGCCATCTAAACTTATTGCGATAGCTAGAAAACATATGTAAAATAGGTCCATAACTTTTCCTCCTTTACTTTGATACTAGTTATCTTATTCAGTAGGGAAAAGTCCTGTGCCTGTCTTACCCTGGACTGTCATTCTCAGGAAACTAAAGTCTCCCAGTCAGTGTACAGCTCCTCTAGCCTTTTAACCAGCTGCTGATACTCCTCATTTTTCTGAGAGATCACCTCTTCGGGCCTCTGATAAAGAGTTGGATCAGCCAATTCTGCGGTGAGAGTCTCTTTTCTCTTCTCCAATTGTTCTATCTCTAACTCAACTTCCTCTAATCGACGTCTGATACTCTGTTCTTCATTTCGTTCTTTCTGGCGTTTGATAAAATTCTCTTTAACCTCAGAAACACTGCTCACCTGAATAATTTTCTCCTGTTGATCCTTTTTCGCTTTATACTCTGAGTAACTGCCAATATACTCTGTAAAAGCCCCATCTTCCAGTTCCCAAATTTTGTTGACGATCCTTTCAACAAAGAAACGGTCATGTGAAACCATTATAATAGTTCCGGGAAACTCTTTCAATGATTCTTCTAATACCTCTGTGGCAGTCACATCAAGATGATTGGTTGGTTCGTCTAAAACCAGAAGATTACCTTTGCCCAATGATAGCTCAGCCAAAACCAGACGACTCCGTTCACCACCACTTAACTTATAGATTTCCTTAAAGACATCATCTTCGACGAACAAAAATCTGGCCAATAAATCTCTGGCTTCCTGTTCTGTTAACCGATATTTATCTCTAATATATCCAATCAAATTTTTATCTGAAGCCAACTCTTCATGTTCCTGAGAATAATATGAAATACTAATCCCTGCCCCCAGAACTATCTCACCAGAATCTGGTTTTATCTGATCCAGAATAATTTTCAGAAAAGTGGTTTTTCCCGCTCCATTAGGTCCGACTATGGCTATCTTATCACCTCGATAGAGGTTTAAATCCACATCTTCAAAAAGAGTTAATTCTGGATAGCTTTTACTTAGCTGATTTACTTTGAGAACATCATTACCCCCTCGACGTTCAATAGAAAAGTATATTTTAGGTAAGTCAATCTCCATTGGTGGACGTTTAATTCGTTCCATCCTGGCCAGATGTTTTCGTCTCCCCTGTGCCTGTCGAGTATTTTGACCCGCAATATTTCTCCGGATGAACTCTTCCATCTGATTAATCTTTCCCTGCTGTTTTTCATATTCTCGTTTCCATTCCAATAAACGACGTTTACGATCCTCCAGATAGAAAGAATAATTCCCGTGATAATGCTCCAACTCTCCATCTCTTAATTCCATAATTCTGGTAACAATCTGATTTAGAAAATACCGATCGTGGGAGATAACAATCATCGAACCGGGATAATCTTTCAAATAACCTTCCAACCACTCCCGGGCGTGTAAATCCAGGTGATTGGTCGGCTCATCTAATAACAACAAATCGGGAGTTATTAGTAATAATCTGGCGAGACCTGCCCTGGTTTTCTGACCACCACTCAACTGATTGATTTTTAACTGATAGTCTTTTGCCTCAAAGCCCAAACCCTTTAAAACCCCTTTAATTCGACTCTCTACAGAATAACCGTCCAGTTCATCATATTTATGCGAAAGATTTGAGTATTCCCCGGTAACTTTTGAATATAATTTGGAATCATCCTGAATATCTTTTTGGCCCATCATAAATTCCAGTTCCCTCAAACGATCATTGATAGCAAAAACATCATTAAACACCTCTAACATGGCAGAATAAAGAGTTATATCAGACTCCCATTCAAAATCTTGAGGTAAATACCCAATCGATGCTTTTCCGCTTTTAATTAATTCACCTTCATCCAATTCTTCCTGACCCATAAGGATTTTAAAGATAGTGCTCTTTCCGGCACCATTGGGCCCAATTAAACCAATCCGTTCTCCAGGTTGAATTTGAAAAGTCACACCCACCAGAACCTCCTGATCGATAAATGACTTATATGCTTCCCTAAATTGTAATAAGGCCATCTATCCTTTCCCCCTTTACAAACCCCTATCCTTTCGATTGACAGTTTGGACAATAATGACTGCTCCGTCCTCCTACCTGAATTCTTAAAATAGGTGTACCACAATTTTTACAGGGTTCCCCTTCCAGACCATAAACATTAAGATAGTTTTGATTATTCCCTGATTCTCCAAAGCTATCGACATAATCCCGTCTGGTAGTCCCCCGGTTTTCAATACCCTGAAGCAAAACCTGCTGAATAGCTTTAAAAAGTAGCTTCTTATCTTCCAGATTTAAAGTATCTGCTGTTCTCTCAGGATGAATCTTGCTCAAAAAGAGCGCCTCGTCTGCATAAATATTACCAATACCAGCAATAAACTCCTGTTTTAAAATCAATGGTTTAATCCTGGTTTTTTTCTTCTCCATTGCCTGCAAAAACTCCTCTTCACTCATCTCTAAAGGTTCTGGTCCCAGATTGGCAAATCCCCCAGCCTTTTGAGGAGCAGTTTTCGGAATCAAATACATCCGTCCAAATTTACGAATTTCAACAAACCTAAGTTGATAACCGTTATCCAGAGATATTACTACATGGGTATGCTTGTCTATCTCAGCAGCATTCTCTATATAAATCAATTTACCAGACATTCTTAAGTGGGTTACCAATAACTCATTACCGACCAGATAAATGACAATATATTTTCCCCGCCGCCCAACAGTTTCAATCTGGCGACCAGGTAGCTCCGCAGCAAAGGTTTCTTTATCAGGATAACCAATAATCGGGTCATAAGTCACTTTTACATCTACAATCTCTCTCCCAGTAAGCAACGGGCGGAGAGATCTAACAATCGTTTCCACTTCCGGTAGTTCAGGCATTATAATTCCCCCTTTTTACTCATATTAATAGTTTAACATAATCGGGGAAAATTTAAAATACACAATTAGGTTAACCTTTGATTTAATCCTATCTGAAATAACTGTAAAAAGTAGTCGTAGTTAAGACGACAGAACTCACTTTTTCACACATAAAGTGAAACCGCGGAACGAATGACAAGCGGAGAAGAATTTAAAGTTTTTTTCCCGACTTTTTTGCACTATCTTTTCGCAAACTGCATAATGTTCAGATAATAAAAAAGATGCTGCTCCGACAGAACAACACCTTTTTCGAAATATTACTCCCAGTTCCTCTATCTATCTTTCATCATCAGGCAAAAATTCAGCAATCTCCTGTGACCAGCGCATTGATTCATCTTCATATGAGTCAAAATAATCTGCTCTGGCGACAGAAGTTGTACCACAGTTTGAGCATTTGACATCATAGTTCTCAAGACCAACATCTAAAATTTGATGTAAAGTATCTTCATTACAGATAGGACAATAATATAAACCTAAATTTGAACCATCTTCAGTACTATAAGCCGGTACATAGTCAGTATCCCGTAAGTCCATTCTAATCTCTCCCTTGACAAGCGTTGGAACGCCAGAATATTATGCCCCAACATACAGTGCATGGCTCACTGTATGTTGGGGCTCTAAAATTAGGATGGACTTTAAAGTTAAAATCTAAACTGGTAAATACAAGAGTTTATTTACCACTAACAACTAACTCGCGAACTACAAAAGATGGTGTCCCCATAAAACCAGTTCCTACATTAAACTCTAAATCATTGCCTATCTGAATAATATCTTGTAAAAGATCGCTAAAATTACCTGCAACAGTTACCTCTTTTACAGGCTGAGCCAGTTTTCCATGCTTAATCCAGACTCCAGATGCACCAACCGAAAAATCTCCAGAGATGGCGTTCGTTCCACTATGAACACCAGACAATCCCATAACCAGAAAACCTTCCTCTATACCTGCAATCATCTCATCTAAAGAATGCTCACCTTCCTCCAAATAGAAGTTAGTTGGTGCAACCTCCACATAATCTTTTAAACTTCTACGATGAGCATTACCTGTTGAGCAAAGATTGTCAACTCTAGCAGAATTGGTATCATAAAGATAAGATTTTAAAACCCCTTGCTCTACCACAATAGTTCTTTGAGAAGGTACTCCTTCATCATCAAAAGGTGCAGCTCTAAGTCCATCTTCCCGCAAACCATCATCAATCAGAGTAACTAACGGATTAGCTATCTGGGTATTTAATTTGCCTTTAAACATAGATTTATTCTTCTGAACATTCTCTCCCAAAAACCCAGGTACAAAAGCAGAAAAGATATCTGAACCTGTATGGGAGTTGAAAAGTACCAGTACATTTTGTGATTCAATCGGCTTACCTCCCAGCAATTGTAAAGCTTCTTCTGCACCTTTCCGGGCGATATGTACCGGATCCAGATCAGTAATATGTCGCCCATACCCAATACCCAACCCGGTTTGATTTACCCCATCTTTACTGGCAATCACATGTATGCTTGCAGATACTATACCGTTTTTATAGGATTGATCTAAACCTTTCGAGTTAACCAATCGAACCTCAGCTTCTTCGTCAGCATAGGCAACAGCAGGAACGTTGGTAATTAAAGAATCATATTCATAGGCAGTCTTTTCAATCAACAAAGCCAGTTTGATCTTTTCCTGAATGTCTGTATTGACTATATCTGGATTGTAAATATGTACTTCTGGATAACTGTCTGCAGGATTCGGTAATTGCTGGTCTCCACTTTTGTCAATTAATCTTGCACTTTCAATAGCTTCCATAATGAGCTGTTTTAGACCCTGATCACTTAAATTGGTCGAATACGAAAATCCCATTTTCCCGGCTGTAAATACCCGAGCTGCTATACCCTGTCCAACAGAAGAGAGGAGAGATTCAACTTCGCTTTTGTAAATTTTGATCTGAGTTTTCTTAATCTGCTCATGATAGATCTCAACTTCATCAGCACCTTTGGATAAACCCAGTTCAACTAATTTCTTCAAATTCAGCATCTTATTTATCCCCCTTTCCTTCGGTTCCACCTACTGTAATCTGACTAATCAACAGACTAGGTTGACCAACGGCAGCATGAATACTTTGTCCACCTTTACCACACATACCTGGTTCAAAATCAAGATTATCGGCAATCATCTCGATACGATGAAGAATCTCTGGACCATTTCCGATCAGCGTAGCATTACGTATTGGTTCAGTAATCTGACCATTTTCAATCAGATAACCCTCCCTTACTGCAAATACAAAATCACCTGTTGCCGGGTTGACCTGACCTCCACCCATAGATTTGGCAAAAAGACCATATTGGACATTTGTAAAGAGTTCTGCAAATTTGCTCTTACCATTATCGATAAATGTGTTAGTCATCCGGGGTAAAGGTAGATGTCGATAGGTCATTCGACGTCCATTGCTGGTAGGTTTTGGACGACCATCTCTCTCTGCAGTAATCCGATCCCACATATATTCTTTCAAAATTCCTTTTTCAATTAATACAGTCTTCTGGGCAGGCGTACCTTCATCATCTATGCTAAAAGATCCCCATTGATTTTGTATCGTTGGATCATCAATAGCAGTTACAATAGATGATGCCACCTGCTGACCTACTTTTCCGGCAAAGACAGAAGAACCTTTAATAATCGCATCTGATTCCAGACCATGACCACAGGCTTCGTGAAATAATACTCCACCAAAACCGTTATGCATAATTACAGTCATTTTACCAGATGGTGCTGGTCTGGCGCTTAACATAGTTACTGCCTGTTTACCAGAAATCTCTCCCAACATTTCAGGAGAATATAGATCGAAATATTCCATTCCCATACTATGACCTCTGGAAGCCATACCGGTTTGAATCAGATCCCCTCTTTGGGCAACTGTTTGTACTACAAACCGAATAGCAGACTGTTCATCCTCAACCCACAGTCCGTCACTGTTTGCGATCATTATCTTCCTGGAATGGTCAAGAAATACTATCTTCACCTGTTTGATCTCATCAGATACCCGGGCAGCCCGATCTGCACGCTTTATGAGTTTAACTTTAGCTTCTTTATCATAGTTAACTGCATCAATTTTTACTGGGTGCATCTGAGAAATGGGCTTCCTGGTCAGATTTATTACATTTAGATCTCTCGCTGAACTATTGGCTGCTATACCAGCACTTCTGGCAGCTTCCAGCAAAACTTCAGGACTCAAATCATCTGTATAGGCATATGAGACCTTATCTTTATAAATTACGCGAATACCAACACCAAGATCAAAACCAGTTGAAGCTTTCTCGATAACCCCACCCTCAGCAGTAAGGTTGTTAGCTTTTTTATCTTCAAAAAAAATCTCTGCAAAATCCGCTCCATATTGGAGAGCCTGTTTTAAGATCTTCTCCATTAACTCTTTGTTTAACATCATCGCTTCCCCCTTATTCATTTTATTAATATTGGAAATAACAATTATGAAGAAATAGATGACTGTTCCAACCAGTTAGGTCCTATTTCCACATCTACCACAAGAGGTACAACCAGTTTATACGCACCTTCCATCTCAGTTTTCACCAGTTGTGCTATCTGTTCTAACTCATCTTTATACACTTCCAGAACCAATTCATCATGTACCTGTAACAAAAGTCGCGAACGGTATTGACCTTCTTTTATAGCCTGGTGAACCTTGAGCATAGCTATCTTCATAATATCTGCTGCAGTTCCCTGTATTGGAGTATTAATAGCCATTCGTTCTGCAAAACTCCGTTGATGAAAGTTACGACTATTGATCTCCGGGAGATAACGTTTTCTGTTTTCCAGGGTTGTTACACAATTTTGAGCCTTTGCCAATTGAATAGTAGTATCAATGTATTCTTTTACACCCCGATATCTGGTAAAATATTTGTCAATATAGTCTTCTGCTTCTTTTACACCTATACCCAGATCCCTGGATAATCCAAATGGACTTAGTCCATAAGCTATACCAAAATTAATAGCCTTAGCCCGACGTCGATGCTCTTTAGTGACCTGTTCTGTTGACAAATCAAACACCTCAGCGGCGGTCAGGGTATGAATATCTACATCCTCCTGAAATGCTTTAATCATTCCTGGATCATTGGAGATATGAGCCAAAATTCTTAATTCTACCTGTGAATAGTCTGCGGTTAAAAGAATTGTATCTTCTTCACTGGCAACAAAAGCCGCTCTGATCTTACGTCCCTCTTCTGTTCTGATCGGAATATTTTGCAGATTCGGCTCAGTGCTACTCAATCTACCGGTAGCAGTAACTGTTTGATTGAAATAAGTATGGATTCTCCCGGTATCGGGATGAACCAATGGAGGCAGAGCATCGATATAGGTAGATTTTAATTTAGCCAGTTCCCGGTATTCATGAATAAGTAAGATGATACCAGTGGTATCCCGTTTTGCCAGTTCGTCTAAAACCTCTGCACTGGTGGAATATCCGGTCTTGGTCTTTTTTATTACTGGCAAACCAAGTTTATCAAAAAGGATTTCGCCTAACTGCTTGGGTGAGTTAATATTAAATTCTGTATCGGCTATATCATAAATCTCTTGAGAAATATTCTGCAGTCGCTCGCCTAATTTGACTGAGAGGTCTTTTAAATATTCTTCATCAACGTCAATTCCATTGAACTCCATCTCTGCCAAAACTTCTTCTAAAGGAATCTCCACTTGACTAAATAAATGAATCAAATTCGATTCCGCTAATCTGGCAACCAATTTTTGTTCCAGTTGATCCAATAGATTCAGATTTAAAACTGCTGAAGCTATCCCTTCTTCCTGCTCAGGTAGAGTAATCAGTAGATGTTCACTGACAATCTCATTCCAGGATGGATTCTTCTCGGAAGGACGTAACAGATATACTGCTATATCGGGATCAAATCTAATAGCCTTAACCTCGATTCCCAATCTGCGTAATGCTACCATCTTAGTCTTAGCCTGATAGATGGATTTGGGAATCAGAGGGTCTGATAACAGCTCAGCCAGAGAGTCAGGAATTTGCTGATTGAACGATTCCAGTGGAATATAATAAATCTCTGAATCTTCGCCCATGATTACAATCCCCTGAACAGAAGAGCGCATTGGATCATCACCTGAAAGTAGAACATCAAAGTTAATCTTCTTTTTCAATGATCCTAAAACTTCAGTCAACTGTTTTTCCGTTGAGATGGTCTGATAGTTGACATCCGAAAGACTAACCTCTTCTTTTGCGGCAAACTGATCAACCAGACTGCGAAACTCTAATTGTTTAAAGATTTCTACAACTTTTAGCTGGTCAATATCCCCCATCTCGCATCTGTCAAATTCTATATTAATTGGTACATCAAGTTTGATGGTAGCCAGATGTTTGCTCAGAACAGCGTCCTCTCTATGTTCTGCTAAAGTCTCTTTTCGCTTTTTTCCGTTTATTTTATCGATATTCTCCAGAACTGTCTCCAGATTACCAAACTCTTTTATCAAAGAGATAGCTGTCTTCTCCCCAATGCCCGGAACTCCGGGAATATTGTCAGATTTATCACCCATAAGTCCTTTGACATCAATTAGCTGTATCGGTTCTACCCCATACTTTTGGCGGACATTATCCAGAGTATAGTCTTCAATATCGGTAATTCCTTTTTTGTTATACATTACTCTAATATTATCAGATACCAGTTGTAAAGCATCCCGGTCACCTGTTACAATCGTCACCTGATGACCTTCTTTTTCAGCGGCTTTTGCCAGAGTTCCCAGAACATCGTCCGCTTCAAATCCTTCAATTGAATAGATTGGAATATCAAAAGCCTGTAAAATCTCTTTTACCAGATCAAACTGAGGTATAAGTTCATCCGGAGTTTTGGATCTGGTTCCTTTGTAAGCTGCGAACTCCTTATGTCGAAAGGTAGGTGCTTTTAAGTCAAATGCTACTGCCAAAAAATCCGGTTTCTCATCATTGATGAGTTTTAAAAGCATTCTAGTAAAACCAAAAGCTGCATTTGTAGGTAAGCCTTCAGCTGTATTCATTGGGGGCAGGGCATAAAATGCCCGATGTGTCAAACTATTACCATCTAATAAGTAAAGACATTTACGAATTTGATCCATAGTTAGATCCTCCTTCTATAAGCATGTATCACACTGTAATACCCCAGATAACTGAGGTTATTATAACCATAATTTATATAATTCATGAAATAGTCTTCAAACCCTTCTTTTTATTTCGGAATGCGAATATTTTCTGGTATATTTGTTAATTTTCCTGTATAAATACTATTATGTTCAGAGTATATCTGTAAATTAAGAAGATTACAGCAATATTTTATGAAAAATGATCATTTCTAAAGATAAAATCGCCTGATACTGATAAAAATTAAATTATCGTATCAGGCGGTTTCTATCTCATATTTTAACTTTTTCCTCCCATTCAGCTTCTTTAAAGCCCACCAAAACTTCTTTTCCATTAGTCAATATTGGACGTTTAACCAACATACCATCAGAGGCGAGAATATCCAAAAGTTCTACATTTAGGATACATACAAACTGCCAGTCCATTACATGACCGCTCCTTTCAATCTTAATCATAGCCTGATCTTCAAGATTATTATCTCCCTAGCTGGGTTCTTTTATTTGGGGAAATAAGTTAGTTCTTTTCAAAAGATGAGCCAGAATCAATGCCAATACCCCACCAGCTAGAGCCGTGAATAGTTGAGGAAGTTGCATCATCTGAGCTGCTTTTGGAGGTACTTCAACAATAAATCTGACCGCTCCAGCCAGAATCAGAAACTTGGCAACAGATGCTGCAGCTACTGCTAAATATCTGTTTATCTTTTTGAGTAATCCAAATATGATTGCCAGACTCAAATTACCAATAATTATGTAAGGAATCAGAGGAGCAAATCCCATAATACCTAAACTTAATGCGATTATCGGAGTTATCAAACCAATAGTGCAGCCACTACCGATCCCCACCAAAAATACGGATAGATATAGAAATAAATTGACACCTGTTCCTGTAATAAGTTGTGGAAACCTGATTAACTGAATTACCATAGTCAGTGCAATCAATAATGCTGTCCGGGTTAAAAATCGAATTTGTGCATCCACTCTTAAACATCCTCCTTTTTCTCTTAAGTTTGACATTATTTTCAGTATATTTGTGCTCATAGTATAATAATTCGGCATACTGAGGTATTTTCCTGTCTTAACTAAGAGAATTCATTCACTGGCTAGCTCTATTCTTTTTTCAAAACCTGCAGATTACTTTGATGAATCCAGTCAAACTTTTCGGGATAATCACTATGTTTAGGGAGATATTTCCGGGCGGACATAAGACTTCTAAGATAATCCAGGTTCTTACGCAGTAAGTGTTCAGTAGTCTGGGCTGCACTGTGGGCAGGTAGATAAATATCTGGGGAGAGCTTCAGGTAGCCCTCCAGAGTCTCCCGATACTGTGCCAGATTATCAATAGATATATAGGGTATCGGATCTTCAAGATTATCTCCGACAAATAATAGATGATCAATCATATCATAACATGATGCTGAATCAATTGTATGGCCTGGAGAGTAAAAGAATTTAATACCTTCACCCGGAAAAACAATCTCTGTATCAAAGGTGAGATCTGGCAAAACCAACTCGACTTCTCCTCGACAATACAGACTATACTGTAATAAATCTCGCTCCCCTTCTGCCTGAATTCTCTGGCGGCAGAGATGATGAGCTATAATTAGACTATTGGGAAAATAACAATTTCCCCAGATATGATCCCAATCAGCATGAGAATTAAAAATTATAAGGGGTTTAATCTGTGTAAGGTTTTTAAGATGGTCAATCACCTGAGCCATGGAATCTGGACCCAGACATGTGTCACAGATAAAAATATACTTATTGCCAACGATAGCATATACATTAGTCGAACATTGGAAATTCGTCTTCTGTAAGTCATCAAATGTAAAGATAAATCCCCGATTACTAATTCTCGTAACATTCATTATCTTCCCTCCCAATGTATAAATCAGATGAGCACATCACCTGAATCTGTCCCGACAATTCGCCCCAGAGATAATATTACTTCTCTCACTTCATCCAGACTGGTTTGAGCTTTATTAGGATATATCTCATATAATTTTCGATATTCTAGCGGGGTAAAGTTAGGCATAATCACATTAGCACCAACCTCCAGAGCCCGTCTTCGCCCATCCTGAAGCAAAGTCTCCAAAGCTGTCGTTGCCGGTAAATGCACCTGACGTAAGACAATTCTGGCTACAGCCAACATGAGCAGCGAAAGTTCTCCACTGCCACTGGGATAACCTCTGTATGGAGTGTCCCCATGGGGGATGAAAGGGCCAAACCCAGCCATGCCAATCTTGTTCGTCCTGATAAAGAGTAGATCATCGGCCAGATCGGTTAAACTCTGGCCTGGCAAGGCAATCATTCCACCTGAACCAACCTGATATCCTAACTGACTTAATTGATCCAGAATTCCCAACCTGTGTTCATAACTGGAATCTGGTTTGATTTCGGCAAAAATATCAGGATTAACAGTCTCGTGTTTTAAGAGATATCTATCTGCCCCAACCTCTTTCCAGGCTTTAAGTTCCGTAAATTCCCGTTCTCCCAGACTCAAAGTGATAGCCAGATTAGTCTTCTGCTTAATCTCCTGAATAATTCTAGTCATCATCTCTAAAGTATACCAATAATCTTCACCTGACTGCAAAACGATAGTCTTCAACCCCATAAGTTCAATCTGTTCAGCAACAGCAACTATCTCCTCTGACGTCATTCGATAGCGATTCAATCTATGATTGTCGGCTCTTAAGCCACAGTAATTGCAATTTCGTGTACAATAATTGGAGAATTCAACCAGACCTCTGAGATGCACTTCCGGGCCGAGGTAATATAAAGTTAAAGCCTCTGCTGTTTCATAAATTTGCGATCTCTCTTCAGGATCAGCAGTCTCCAATAAAGTGATAATCTCTTCTCTCTCCAGATCCATACCTGCTCGGGCTCTGGCGAGTACTTTTGCTAAAGTCATCAAAATCAACTCCTGTTCTATTGGATGGGCAAGCGAACCGATCTAATGATTCTGAAAATATCCCTCACCCAACTGTTTTATTTCCACACACCCTGGATAATTCCTGCCAGATCTACAGCAGATCAAATATTCTTTAAGAACATTTGTTCTATTTATTATATCAGAAAATCTCGGTTAATGATAGTCTTTATAGTGATGAATTCTCAAATATCTTTAATATTTTTTGGACTGGGAAAAATAATATAGATAAATTAAGTGGATTTTTTATAAAAAAATTACCAAACTTAAGGTAAATCATGTATAATAGAGATGTTGATCTTTTACGCACAAGCTTTAAAAATTTTAAAAAATCAGATAGAATATAAAATGTAAGCTTAAGATTCTCATCACATTTTAAACTATCAGGTGATGTCAATTAACTATAACATTTTTGACACACCCCAATAAAAATAATAGAAAAAGAGGTAATTAGTATGAAAACAGCAAAGTTTCAAGAGTTAAACCTATCGACAGAAATCCTGAAAGCAGTGGAAGAGTTAGGATTTGAAGAGGCTACCCCTATTCAGACCCAGGCCATACCCCACATGTTAGAAGGCGAAGATGTTGTTGGACAGGCTCAGACAGGTACGGGTAAAACCGCCGCTTTCGGCATCCCGATTTTAGAGATGGTTAACCCAGATGATAAACAGGTACAGGTATTGGTTCTCTGTCCAACCCGTGAATTAGCGATTCAGGTAGCTGAAGAGTTAAGTCGTCTGGGTAAGTATAAGCGCAAGATCCATGTTTTACCCATCTATGGTGGTCAATCTATCGAGCGTCAGATCAGAGGTTTGAAGAAAGGCGTACAGGTCGTAATCGGTACCCCTGGTCGGATTATGGACCATATGAATCGACGAACATTAAAGCTGGGTGGTACACGAATGATAGTTTTGGATGAGGCTGATGAGATGTTAGATATGGGATTTAGGGAAGATATCGAATTTATTTTAGAAGCTATTCCTGCTAAAAGGCAGACTGTTTTTTTCTCAGCCACCATTCCCCGTGAAATTATGGATTTGACTAAAAAATATCAAAAAAAACCTCAACTAGTGAAAGTTGTTCATAAAGAATTGACCGTTTCTGGAACCGAACAGATTTATTTTGAAATTAAGGAACGGGCAAAATTAGAAGTCTTAAGTCGTCTACTTGACATGTATAATCCAAAACTATCCCTGATCTTCTGTAATACCAAAAGAAAAGTCGATGAGTTGGTGACCCAATTACAAACAAGAGGCTATTTTGCCGATGCTCTGCATGGAGATATGAAACAAACCCAGAGAGATAGAGTGATGAATAAGTTTCGATCGGGAACGATTGACATTCTAGTCGCCACTGACGTTGCTGCCAGAGGGATTGATGTTGATGATGTAGAAGCTGTATTTAATTATGATGTTCCACAAAACCCAGAATACTATGTACACCGGATTGGTCGGACTGGTAGAGCTGGCAGAACAGGTCATGCTTTTACCTTTATTGTCGGTAAAGATATCTACAAACTAAAAGACATTCAGAAATATGCCAAAGCAAAGATAACTTTACACCAGGTTCCATCCCTGAGTGATGTAGAAGAGAGCAGAACAGTTCTTCTTTTAGATAAGATCAAAAAGGTTCTGGACGACAATCATTTGGGCAAATACCGGAAATATGTGGAAAAACTTCTGGCTGACGATTATGTAGCCATTGACATTGCGGCAGCTCTCTTAAAAATGGTTATGGCAAATGACCGCAATGAAGAAACCCTTGATGATTCGGTCTTCCAGAATACCGGGGCAGAACCGGGAATGGTTAGACTCTTTATCAATGTAGGGAAAAACCAGAATATTCGACCCCGGGATATTGTAGGTAGTATTGCCGGCGAAACAGGTATTTCTGGTAAGCTGATTGGTTCGATCGACATTTATGATCGTTTCACTTTTGTAGACGTTCCTCATGAATATGCCCATGATGTCCTAACTATCATGAAAAATAACCAAATCAAGGGGAATAATATTAATATTGAACCTGCAAAAAAACGATAAAACTATAGCATATAAGCAAAAAGCTGACTATCTCTTGAAAGATGTCAGCTTTTATCATAATAAACAACCAGGGGTAGGTTGTAGCTCAACTATCCGGTTTTGACCAACAGCAGTGCCTTTCGTACTTTGTCTCGACATTCAGGGCATAGATCTTCAATAAATCCTTTGCTCTGCCTCAATCTAATTAACATAATTTGCTCACAGGGTAAACATAATAACATTATCTATTTCCTCCCCCATATTATTCTCACCTTCAGTATACCCAGAATAAATTATTTCAAACCTCTTCAGCACTGATGTATAGATTTACTTTCTATGGGTTATACTATTATTGATCAAATCTGGAGGTGACTATCATGGCAAAGATCGGTTGTACGGTACAAAATTGTAAATACTGGCAAAATGATCTATGTACAGCAGATGAGATTCAGGTGAATTTAAACCAAAAAGTTGGAGTTGGTACCGACATGGAGATCGGAACAATTGGCGGAGCCAATAATTCAGCCAACTCGTCACCAGAAACTCAATGTACTACATTTATACCTAGAGGGTAATCATCAGATGGATGAAGAGGTAAATCTGCACACTGTGCATGATGCCTCTTCTTTTTTTGCAATTGCACCATGCACAAGGAAAGGTAGCATAACATATATTATTATTAACCAGCCGCCGCTTTCGAGCGGCAAAAACTCCCTTAAGTAGAAGCAAAAAGTGCTCTGTAAGAGCACAGAACAGATAGCCCCATGCAAACTCTCCTCAGGGGCTATTTGTTTTTGGAGTTATAGCTTCCCAAACAGAAGTAAAGCACCAATTGTGATAAAAGCAATTCCGGCAGCAATGTGAATATAGTTGGTAGGAATCACTTTATTAATAATCGAACCAACAATAACTCCAATAATAGTTGAACATACTAATGCCACAGCAGCACCAAAAAAAACTGCCAATGGTGATTTGTTTTGGGCAACCAATAGCATTGTCGCCAGCTGAGTTTTGTCTCCCAATTCTGCTAAAAAAACCAATCCAAAAGTTGTTAATAACGTTTTCCAGAACAATTACTTCACCCCACTTTTTATTATCCTGGCGCGTTCATCCTTGAAAAAATGAATAACTGAACTAACGCACCAGGCTAATAATATTCCCGTAGGTAAACTTAGAGAAAAGATGATACTACTCGAAACCGTAGTAAAAAACCGTTCTACAACAAGCCCAAAATATCCTGCACATAAGACCGGCAATCCCAAAGTGATTTTTAAAAGAAAAGGCAATGGTAAGTCTATAAAGTAAGGTATCCAGGCCAAAATACCCCAGGTTAACCCGACAGTCCAGACTTTTTCCATCCTTTCACCTCCAATTTCAACCCCTTTTCTTATGTCTATTTCCCCGAATTGATAAATATTCGTTCATTCCCTGCAAAAACAAAAGCCTTTTACCCCATTTGGACAAAAAGCTTCACGATGAATGCTTACTTCGGCCTTACATCACTTTAGTCACAAAATATCCCATAATCTCCTGTCCCCCGGGATAAGTGGTTGCAGGACACATTCCAAATCCTAAAGCTTTCCACATTGGAATCGCTTCCACTTTATCCTGAGAACTCCAGGCTCTTACCTGATATGCTCCATGCTGTCTGGCCCAATAAATAATCTTCTGGATCATTTGAGTCGCTATCCCTTTTCGCTTATAATCAGAAAATACTTCAATCATATCAATATAGATCTCCCTACACCCAGTAAGGGGCTGTGGTAATTCTCGCCAGTATACAGAAATTAAACCCGCAGGTTCCCCATTCAGTTTCGCTAATGTGTTTAGACCATCATCTAACCTTAAGAAGTGTAGAACACGTTCACCCCAACAAGACTTCTTACTCCATTCTTGACCCGAAATTGATACCATTTGTGGATCGATTTCAACAAATTCTATACTTTCCATCTTTACCTCCCTGAATCTGGTTGATTATTATCTTTTATTCCCCATAATTCTTAACATTCCTTGTTTTTCTTAAACTGCTTACTTCCCCCAGGATAGTGAATACTTTAATCTCAACTCGTTAATCAGGACAGTTAATTCCTGCAGAATTTGTTATAAACATATCAACTATAGCCTTTGGGAATGATTTGCCACTAAAATCACACTTCAATTCTATTCACAGCCTTACATATCCAGAATAAAATTCGGTACCAGCGTGTAAAATATCCTCAACTTCTTTAGAAGAAGAGCCTTCTGCATAAAAACAAAGATTAGAACCAGCAGCAGGACGTACCAACAGCCAGGAACCGCCTTTTAGGCAAAATTTGACACCATCCATCTCTCTGATCTCCTCTACTGGTTTACCGGCGAGTTGGATGGGAAAGTTGGTAAGGTTGGTGAAGTTTGGTTGATTTGATAATGGAATATCAAGGTGTTTCCATACATAAACTCCCAACTCCCGCTTCATCTGGTCGACAAGAGTACTCAGCGGTATCTGGGTCATGGCCAATAGTTCTAGCAAGAAAAGTCCTGCTAAAATGCCATCTTTTTCGGGAATATGCCTTTGAAAACCAAAACCGCCACTCTCTTCCCCACCAATTAAAATCTTCTCACGCAAAAAAAGGTCTGTAATATATGTGAAGCCTGCAGGAGTCTCATAGAGTTGAAGATTATATTTTTCAGCCAATCTATCTATCATTCGGGTAGTCGAAAAAGTTTTGACAACTCCTCCACCCATTTTTTTGTATTCTACCAGATGTCTGATTAGTAGAGAAAAGATATAGTGGGAATCAACATATTTTCCCTGATCATCGACTACTCCCAGTTGATCACCTTCTCCATCCAGCGCCAGTGCCAGATCTGCATTAAATCCAGGTAATAGGTTGATCGCAGATCGTAAATTTTCTCCAATCGGTTCAGGGTTAGTTCCACCAAAGGAGGGGTTAACCGTATTTCGCATCTCAATTATATGAGTCTTACTTCCCGATAGTAGGTCTTTGATATAACCCTTCCCTGCACCATACATTACATCAACAATTACCTTTAACCCCGATCTTCTAATCAAATCTATGTCCACCAATTTTCTAAGCCGCTGTATATAAAATTCATCAGGATTAATCAAAGTAATTAGATCCGTATCTTCTTCTGCGATGTTAACATCACGACCTATGTAACTTTCAACTTCTGAGGCCATATCGGATAAGGCTGGCCCACCATGACTGCCTTTAAGCTTAACACCATTATATATATGCGATTTATGTCCTGCAGTAATCATTACTCCCGCTCTGGTTTTTAGTTGAGTTACTGCATATGACAAAACAGGAGTTATCACAGGTTTACTACACAAATAAGTTTTGATCCCATTCCCCGCTAATACCAGAGCCGCGCTTCTGGCATATTCATCTGACATAAACCTTGTATCGTAGCCAATAATCACACTAATGTCTTTATCCTGAATCCATCCATTCCTGATCTCTAATAAGTATGAAGCCACTGCCTGGATAACCATAGTAAGATTTTGAAAGGTAAAATCATGACTGATGATTCCAATCCATCCATCAGTACCAAATTTAATCATTATAAATAACCCCCTCAACAAATTAACTCTTTTTTAATATATGCATTAAGTTAATCTTTTGCGAATATCTTAATAGAACAGTCCGAAATAATGCACTTTGATTAAAGGTTAGCTATATAATATAATAATCAACTACGATAATCTTTCTGATCTCAAAAACACAGAATAAGAATTGGTTAGTCTGATAGAAAATATTATTCACAGATGAAACGTACCGTCAGGCGGTTTCGTCATCGAAAATCACTGGTTAAGGAGATATTACGCCATGCAAAAAAAACAGATTGATTTACATATTCATTCCATATATTCAGACGGGTTATTGACACCTGCTCAGATTGTCAACCAGGCTAAAGAAAATGATGTTCAGGTGATTGCTTTAACCGATCACAACACCATTGATGGTATAGCCGAGTTCTTAGCTGAAGCCAAACAACAGAAAATATCTGTTGTCTATGGAATAGAGTTCACTTGTCAGATGAATGGCCGGGGTCTACATATTCTGGGCTATAATTTTGATCTCAAAAATCAATATATTCTAGAGGTTATTGCCAATTATAAAAAATTACAAGACCTCCACAATTCACAGCGACTGATGAACTTTGAAGAACGGTATGATAAAACAGTTGATCAGAACCTCATCTCCAAGAATGGTACTCTGACTCCTATTCGTCTGGCTTACCATCTAAAAGAGATTGGTCAGATCAGTGCCGAGGATTTCCCGACTAAGATCAGAGGAATTTACGAGCTTTTCGAAAACCCCAACAAATCAATTAAAAAGGAATATCTACCCCATCTACCTCTGGCAGTTGATGCAGTGCAGATAATTCGTGAAGCCGATGGGTTTCCCGTTCTGGCACATCCTCAAAGCATGGATGTAACTTTCCCTGAACTTCTCCGACTCTACGCCCGGGGTCTTAAAGGAATTGAAGTATTTTATCCCGGACAGAATCCCCAATTGTACCTACAATGGGCCAAAAAATTAAATCTGGCAATTACCGCCGGAACCGATTATCATGGAGTATTAGATCGAAATGAACAGATAATAGGTTATACTCTACCAGAAATAGATGAAGATATCTATATTTATACTGGAGATATTGGTTTATGAAAAGTACCCATTCTGCCATTATAATTCTGTTCATCATAACATTTTGATAACTACCGGGCATAAACCGTTATTGATCGATTTTGACTATCTGTTACAGGATTTGCATCTCCGATCTAACCAGTATAATCATTCACAATGGTAAAACTTTGGTCCGAAATCAAAAACATTGTCGATATCTTTTGGAGACATATCAGGAGATTAATCCAGTTTCCACTGCTGAGGTGAAAGTAATCCTGACGTTTATCACATACCTCATAATATCTGGCTGTTGATTTATTCCCGATATTTTATAAACAGAATTTACTTTTTGGGTATACATAAAGGAATGGGGAAAAAGACACGCAATGAAGAGCAAAGGATGAGATTGTTTAAAAGTATTCATCTTATTTGAGGGGAAATAGATTTGACTGAAGGAACTGTCCCTAATAGGAGACCAGTTCCTTTTTCAATAGTGGATTAATGCTTTATGTTGAGCAAAAATAAAAGTGACCGAGAACAGTTTTCTAAAATCTGTGAGGAGGTTAGATTGAGTCTAAACTGTCGGTCACTTTTTAAGGATAATAATGTTGTTTTGAAAAAGTGTATCTCATAAATATTATACATTCTTGTAGCATATATGTCAATAGTTTGAATTATATATATCATATAAATATTATAATTAATGAGATTAAATAAAAATAATGGGACAAACAAAAAGCGACTGTTGCTCTCCTTCGGGAAAGGTGGGTATCGAGTTTCAGTCACTTTTTGGGAGATAAAAGATGTGTTTATATAAACATTATACTCGTTAGTTGTGTATTTGTCAATACAATTTTAATATTTTTTTCCTAAATTTATGGTTGATGTTTTAGACCACCTTTTAGTTAACTTCTGGAATTAAAAAATATGATGTTTCTTCAGATATTCAGCTGCCATGTAATAAGCAGCAACGGAAAATATCTGGGTAATTTGCCCTGAATGTATTTTTTCTGCAACCTGATCCAGAGGTATCAACTTAACTTCAATCTCTTCCGTATCATCAAGATTCTGTTCACTAACTTTATAGGCATCTAATACTAGAAATGTTTGCACCTGATTTGTCGCAATTGCTGGATTTGAATGAAGATTTGCAAGTAATATTGGTCTTTGAAGGGATGTGAATCCTGTTTCTTCAGCGAGTTCACGAAGTATAGCTGTGCTTACTCCATTTTCCATTACTCCTGCTTCTAGAAAAGCACAAATTAGCTTTAACACTCTTTGATCTGTTACTTTCTTAGCGATTCGAGCCATCAACATATTGTGATTGACTCTGTCGAAGAATTTCGATAGATCCATGTCTACTACCCAGACTCTTCCTTCCTGAATATAGTGTTTCGCTTCTCTTACCGCCATCTTTTGATTATGCCCTTTTCTAAATCCATGACTGTGAACCGAAAAGTCCTTCTCAAATATTATCGCTAATTTTGTAGAATTATTTGCTGGTAAAACGGTCTAGCACTGTCGGAATACCTAACATCCTCTTTCCGCCTCCGTCCTTAGGTATTTCTGTCCGTCTGACAGGTTGAGGTTGATAGGTTCCCTTTAGAACTTCTTTACCTATTTCTCTCCAGTTCTCTCTTAAGAAAGCCCGCAGTTCTGGGACTCGCATTCCATCAATCCTTGGAGCTGTTTTCTTTTTCTTCTTCTCCATATATTCCAGTGCGTTTAATGTGTTTTCACCCGCTAATATCTGCTCCATCAGTCTCATATTCTTTCTCCCGTGTAACTTATTCTACCAATCGCTATTACCTGTTCAGCCCACTTTACTATCCCTTTCGGTTCCACCATTCTGATAGTATAGCTCTTTCATGATTTCGGCTTTCTTTACAGATTCATGAGATTAATATCTTCGGTCACTCGTTTGACGTTCCATCCTTCTCAGGCATTGTACACTATACTTCACCTGATACTATGACTTCTGCTAAACTCTGCCTTTCCACCCTGAATCTCACGGTTCAACGTGTTAACTTAGTCAACCCTGACAGAACCTCCCCGGGTAAGAGTGATCACTTTCCTCCTAACCTATCCTATTTACTTGTATGCTCTCGGACAACATTGAGCTTTGGTTTGTTTAGCAACCTCACCCGAATATACAAGCCTCCTACAGGTGCCTCTTTATAGAGTAGAGAGATGTGTTCCTAAGGTCAGGAATTTGCTTACAGCTTCCTTCAGATTCCACTTCACGATGGACACCCTTGCTGTTCAGCTAACGGTTGGCGTTGCCAGCCCCCCGTTCCGGACTTTCACCGTAGAGCTATCATTCATGCCAGACACACAAAAAGGTGATGGATAGATAATATCTCTCCATCACCTTGCTACTTATCCTAAATTCAAGCTTAATAACCTCAAAATAGTCATAATTATTCTTCTACTAGAAATTTTTTATATATTTCTACATCAAAATATGTTTCTACAAAGGACTTAATAGTTTTATCTGAATAGTCGCCACCTTTAGAGTACACAATATTCAAAATATCTTCTACTATATTATCCACATTGGATATAAATTTTAATAAATTTCTTTTATTTAACTCATCAATAATTATCATTTTACATGTTGCAAAATCTTCCTTTGTTGCATACATCAAATTATCACACCTTTACTTATTTAAATTTATTAAATCATTAAGAATTATTTGTTTATTGGTAATTGCTTGGGTAGCTCCACCAGGTCCATACTTAGGAAAATCTTTAGTTATTGGTTCTAACCACTTTGCATTTCCCCATTGACCATTAGGTACTCTAATGTCATCAATAATTTGTAAAGTATCGAAAGATCCCCTTACAGAAGCATCGTGAGGAACCTGTAGTCTGCCTGGTTGAGGTATACCAAACTTATCAAATGTAATATATGTACCATTAGGATTTTCAGGAACTTTCATAGAATTAGTTAAATCATCTAAGTAACTAGCTTCATTTGACATATATCTATATCCTGTTGATGGTATAACATCTCCATTTGGCTTAACATAAAAATCAATTTGTCTCGTCCCCTCAACTATCTCATCTACATTGCCAATGAATTTAATACTACCCTTTGAGAATACCGTTATGTTATCTAATAATTTGACAGTTTTCGCTCCTACATATCCCAATAACGCATTTGTCAGTATCTCTCCAGTTAAATCTCCTGTTTTCTCTGCCAGCCACAGTGGATTCTCCTCAATATTATTTTCTATATTTTCGAAGAACATTCCATACCCTTCTAATGCATCACCTGGATGAGTAATTCCGTAATATGCAGAGGAGGTTGCAACATCGATAAAATTCATTGTCACATCATAATATTTATTAACCGTTTCTTCGGGTTTTGCTATAAAATTGTAAGCCTCTTTTCCCATAAATATCACATTGTCATAAATTCTCCTAAATGTATGACTGATGATTGTAGTTTTCATCTCTATGTCCAGATTAAAGCTCGCTTCAGGATCTGGTGACATAGCATACATCATAGCCATGCTCCAATCATACTCGCTATACCCATCTGGATCCACATACTTCAATGGATTCTGCAACACATACGAGTAGAGATTCAGCGTCTGCGATCGGGTGATATCTCCCTGATACTCATCCTCACGGGTAAATCTCCCGATCTCCGGGTCATAATACCGTGCATTGTAGTAATACAACCCAATATCCGCTTCCTCCCGCTGGCCAGTATATCCGATTAGTACATGGAGGATAGCACAATTTTATGTAGAAAAGATAAATTTATTTAAGTCCAGGAATTTTGAGATAAATGGATGATTTTGAGGAAAATTCGCCGTTTGGGGTGGATTAATTTCAGTTTTAACAGTAAACTGAGCACAGAAAATGTTGTGTTTCCTTCATTATTCGAAGGCTTGCCCACTTTTTTTAAAACCTTTTTCCGGACAATCTGTATTTTATATGTATCCAAAAAATATAAAGACTATAATGTACTCCGCTACGCTCAGGCCTTTACATTTTTTTGGATACATATTGTTCTTAATTACATCGGAAAAACATTTTATTAAGCTACAATCTTTTGATAATATTCTTACTCATATTCATTTGGCGATTTATACCCTAATGTAGAGTGTAATCTTCTACTATTATAGAAAGTTCTCAATATGGTCCACATTGCTAGCTTAGCTTCCTGTCTAGCTCAAATTTTCTTCAATAGATCAAATCTTTTTTTAGAATGAGCGAATTTCATATTTCCCAGTTGAGAAATATGAAATTCGCTTATTTAAAAGGTGATGAATTCTTGTCCAGAATATACATGAATGTAATAATAAGCTATCTTTTAAAATATTCATCTATTTGATGATTATCACTACAACCTATGATCAATTTGCTGCTATTTGGAGTCAAAAATATTCCCATTCGCTGACACATATTATCTTCTTCTGCAGGCTCTAAATGAAAATGCTTTCCTTCTCTATACTTATGAGCTAAACGGATTAATTCTGTTCCTAACCCTAAAAGTGCATTCTTATTTAAGAATAATTGTACTTTAACTTCATTACTAACGTCATTTCCAAGATTATCGGTAACTTGAACAACACAAACATTGTCCGCTTTTATTTCAAATTCATCATTTTCATCACTATCTATATCAATTATATATTTCATTTAACTGGTCCCTCCTTTTCTAACGTATTGTTTAACCCTAAACCATTAATGCTACTAACTTTTTGTATTAAATACATGCTCCCCCCTTAAGGTTTCACACTGGACTATTTTAAGCTATGCTGAAGCTGCTGCAATGATTGTTGAACCCTTCATCGATAACTACCTTTACCAACTATCTAACTCCTTTTACAGTGGTGAGACCTACATCAAAGTCAATGGTAAGTGGCAGTATATCTTCTTTTTCCTTCATGCTGTTAAAAAGATCATCCTCACCCATAGGATACACCTAACAGGGATACTTTATCTGCTGTAAAGGCGATAGAAGATGTTTTATCAAAGCTTAAAACTATCCCTGATGATCTACCTTTGTTGTTGATAGCAATCCTATCTATATCCTAACACAACATTTTTTTACTCAACATGACATCCATTTTGACGTTAATCAGGTGATTGGGTAACTAATGAAGTCCAGTATCAACAGAGTATAAACCTCTTAAACAGATCATCGAACGTCTTAATAGAACTTACAAACGCAGCTATAGAACAACCAATGGATTTAAAAGCCCAGATAGTTCTATTGCCCTTCACCACTTTGTCACAGCGTATTTCAACTTTCCTAGACCACATTCATCTCTAGAGAACTGAGTGCCAGTCGCAATACCAGATTAAATGACTTACCTAATATGCCTGCTAAATCCAAGCTACTTATACTTGCAGAAGATCATCTGTTTCAACTCCAGGAGGGTAGTTAAACTTTTTATCCGTTCCCTTCACCCCTGGTAATTCTTGCAACACCATTTGGGTGGTGTTTGTCAAGGACGATAACGATGGTCACCCTAAAAAAATCGGTGTGGAGCATTCAAAATTCCGTCTTTTATAGATCTCTAGACGACACTACCGTTAAGTTTACCACAACTGCTTAATTACATCTTCAATGCTGATACTATTCACATTAATATCCATCACCGGTAATTGATCTAAAACCCGATGAATCTCTGTTTTTAAATCTTGTGTTGAGACATTCACCCGAATCTTCAAAGTCACTCGATTAGTCCAAATTACATCTAATCCCTCTAGTGCATCCTTATTCACAGAATGATGAAGTTTAATAGTAATCAGTCTCTCATTCTCAAAAACTGAACGCAACTGATTGATCGAACCATCGTAAACCTTATTACCTTTGTTGATGACTGTAACATTCTCGCAAAGATTTTCAATATCTAGCAAATCATGAGTGGTTAAAATAAATGTAATATTCTTCTCCTGATTCACTTCCCTGATAAATTTCCGTATAGCCTCTTTAGAAAGAATATCTAACCCAATTGTTGGCTCATCTAGATAGACTAATTCAGGTTCATGTAAAACTGCACTGACAAATTCACATTTCATCCGCTCACCTAGCGAAAGTTGACGCACAGGTTTAGTAATCACCTCATGTATCCCTAAAAGATCAACAAAGTATTCCAGATTATGTTGAAACTTCTGTTCAGGTATTTTAAAAAGTTTCCGATTCAAAGCAAAAGTATCGACTGCCGGCAAATCCCACCATAATTGGGTTTTTTGTCCAAATAGTACTCCAATATGGCGCACATAATCCTCACGCGCGAGCCATGGAATAAAACCAGCAACCTGTACTTCACCTGCGGTTGGATGGAGAATACCAGAGATTATCTTAATCAAAGTTGATTTTCCAGCACCATTAGGACCAATTAGACCACGGACTTCACCACGGTTAATCGTTAAATTAATCTCTTTTAATGCTTCCACATATTTGTATTCCCGATGAAACAAATCTTTGAGTGCTGCACCAAGACCAGTCTTATTCCGTTTATGTGTTCTATAGATTTTTTGTAAACCTTGAATAGTAATAATTGGTTCCATAATTTTAACCCCCTGCACTTGTATATTTTTTCAAGACCTGTTTCCATAACTGTAAACTTAAAAAGAACAAGACAAGTGTGCTTAAACACCCATAAAGCAGGCTAAGATCAATCCGACCTAATAAAACTTGAGTTGGGAAATATATAAATATTGCTAAAGGAACACCCATGACAAAAAGAGTTTGTAAAACTTTTGGATAGATCTGTAGCGGATACTCTGAAAATCGTAGGTAGGCATTAATAATCCCCTGAATTCCTCCATCAGCAATCGTAATCATGATTAAACTACAATGAAAAATATCAAAGACCATATTTAGCAATATTCCAAAGAAAACACAGACTAACAAAAGTATGATTTTCCCAATAGTAATTTCTAAACCTAATGTAACAATCGACCATATCGTAATAATTCCCCCAGCAATAATCGTTCCAAGATTATCTAAGGTAAAAGATGTCGCAAATAGTATTCCCATAGGCGAATATGGTTTTAACAATAGACGATCTAAATCGCCTTTTCGCACAAAATTAATAAATTGATTCTTAACATTTCCAAATAATAGACCTCGAAAACCAAGAACTAACAGTAAAACCCCTTGAAAAAGAATAATCTGATTCAAAGTCCATTCTGGAAAACCCTTCGTCTGAGTAAATATAAGATATTGTAATATTGGACCAATCGACGAAAACATCGTACTTATCAAAATACCCACAAAAAAATCAAACCGATATTGAGTAATTCGTGAAATGGTTAACTTACTATTCAAAACAAATAATTGTGATAGATCGATAAACTTTCTCATGTTTAACCTCCTACTGCACAGTACTCTTTAATTACTTTTTTCCAAAACACATGTCCAATATATCCCAACAACAAAACCCAAAACCATTGATTTATTAAAACTTTCAGCAAATTGTTAAAACCTCGAGTTTGTTCGCGATTAAGGAAGAACTGTATTGGCCAATAGTAAATAAATTTGAACGGTAATACGTCCATAATCTGATTAAACCAATCCGGGAAAAACTCCAGTGGGATAAAAGCTCCACCTGCAAAACTGATAAAAAAGGTCTTTAATCTAATTAATGAGTTGTTACTTTTGATATAAAATGCTGACAAACCGATGAAATAACTTATCAAAAAAGAAATCATAAAACTTCCAATAATAAGTAACAAAAATCGCAAAAAAGACATTACCGTAATAAAAGTCGGAAAATAGATTACTCCAATGATCATCAGTGCCAATAGGAACTCAATGAAAAAACCGATAATCCTTAGTGCGATAGCATTAGATATCTCAACTGTATATAGAGATAATGGTCTTAATAAATCTACGCTTAATTGTCCCGAGATAATCCTATTAGAAATCCTTCTGTCAGCAAAGTTTAATACACAGGCAGTTACAAAGTTCGCTGCAGCAAAATACCAAACCATTTGCGACAGATTATAACCCTTAATTATATCAACATCATTATATGTGTAGATACTGTAAAATAATGATAAGTAAATTAAAATTAATGCAATTTGCATAATTAATGTCATAAAAAATGCCATTCGATGTTGAAAAAAAACTTTAATGTTCATTTTGATAATTTCTTTATAAATTTGCATATATACCTTTCCTTTCGAAAATTTGTCTTTTATAAGAATGAGAGGAAGCTAGGTGCCGCATTGTCATGCAAAGACTTCCAGCGTTCATCAGCTTGATAAATCTCACTAATTGAATAGGGATTAGGAATCCCTAGTTTTTTGCAGTGTTCTTTGAACCACCATCCTCGTTCATACATAACTTCACGTGATGGTTCAGTATTTAATTGCCAGGTCTGGACGATAAGCATATCCTTTGCTTCCTCAGGATATAAAAAACTTCTTCCCACATTCGACCATTCTTCTGAATTGACCTGTCCAGTATAATAATACCTAAATGGGTCACATTCTGCTTCATAAATATAATCCTTAAGTTCGGTTAACAAATCTAATGTCATTTGAAAATCTTTTTCTGTCTCTCCTGGATGACCAGCTATCCAATATGTTGTAGTTTTGATGCCAGCAGATGCAAGATTTTTTAAGGATGTACGAATTTGATCAACTGTGATTTTTTTATCAATCATATCCAACACTTGCTGTGATCCACTCTCAACTCCGAGTCTTGCTCGGTAAAATCCTCCTTGACGCCAACGTTCTACTGTTATTGCATTACACACTTGTTTATCAATTTTAAGGGTTACATCCCAATAAAAATCTTTTTTCTGCTGAATTAACTCTTCTGCAAGTTGAGTAACTAAGGGATTTATTAAACAATCAGTTAAAACAAATAATCGACGCCCATATTTTTCATATAACTCTGTCAATTCATCCACAGCTTTTTGTACTTCTTTACGATGATATTCTTTCCAAAACTGCGTCTCTGCACAAAAACTACATTTAAAAATACATCCACGAGAAACCGATGCTGCGATAGTTGGATATTCTTGTAGATTATAATCTTCATAGTTCGGTACATTTAGGGTATTTAGGTCAATTAGTTCGAAATTTATATCTTCAAGCATATAAACCTTATTTAGTGGTAGTTCACCCATTAAGTATCGGGGCAACAAGATCCACTTTCTCCAATAAAATATCGGTCAAAATAATCTACTTGTTGGGTAAAAAATTCAAAGTTAGGTGTACCTGGATAAAGTTGCTGTGAAAATACTGGTTCGCCGATGAAAATTTCGATTGAAGGGTATCTCTCTTTAATTAATCTGGCGGTATAGCAAAATGCTGCTAAGTTACCTTTATAGCAAGAAAAACCAACAATTTTGAGGTTTTCATTTTCTACTAACTCAACCCGCTTTATTCATGAAAAACTTAATAAACCTTGTGCATAGGTGCTATATCAGTGAACATAGCTAATCTTACTTTTCACCTGTCAGGTTAAAAAAAAGTAAATTTATATAGAAAAGAACCCCGTTTTCTGATAAAATTTAAGTAACCAACAAAAATCCACAGAAAAGGAGTTCTTTCTATGAATAGTATAATGCATAATACACTAAATTTCAACAGAAATATTACAGTAAATTATGATGGAGGCAATCTATCCTCAGATACAGGTTTATTGATCCCACGTAGTTTTGATGAAACTATTGGTTTTTCAAAGCTTATTGAAAAAAGTTTTACAGGAGATACTGGTTTTAAACATACCCAAGCCGATGTAATTAAACAGTTAGTTTACACTACTATCGCCGGATACCATAAAGACGATGATTTCGATGAACTTCGTGATGATCCAATTTTCAAAGAGATTCTAGGTAAATCAACCCATTAAAATCAGTAGTATCAAGGATTTTTAGTTTTTTTAGCAATCCCTAATTCATTACGTCACAGGTGATCTTCTGACCATCAGGATAAGTTATCGTCTTTTAATATCTCTGATAAAGAAATACTCACACTTCATTTTTCCACAACCAAAGAGAAAGCGATAGAATAACTTCATGTTAATTCCATCCCTTTGACCCAAACTTATACCGTTCAAATATGTTTCACGCTGGAAAATTCTCCTTTTCTAAAATTATCACTTTCTCAAAGTCAATTTCAATAATGGGAGAGCTTAATATTCCATTATATATAGCAACCGATTTTTCCGATCGACTTTTAATTTTTATTATAGTAAAATAGCCATATACATTTTTACCTAATTGGATTTCTTTAACAATATCAGGAGTCACAAGATTCACAACTCTAGTACATCCTTCAAAACATATTTCAAGAATTCTCGTTTCATTTTTCCCTTCTTGGATATCCTAATAGTAGTCAATCAACAAACGAATTTAGTTAAAAATCTTTCTGAACGAATGTCAAAAATTATGTATCCGTAAAATCAACCTTATCAAGAACGGTGTCGATATCACTGTATTCCATTAGTTAACCTCCCTTTTACTTATTGAAGTAGAAATGAGTCAAATCTCTTAGTTCTTGTTTGGTTGCATTGCTTGAGAATGTTCCAGTGAATCTAAATATCCCCCACCTGCATTCTGTACTCTAAAATATGGTATGCCTTCGCCAGGTGTTGAGTGAATTCTTACTTTTGTTCTAGTTGTTGGATCTATAAATATTGTAGCAGGGTCACTTTTCTTGCCACCTACTTCAATAATTTTTTCCCAACCTAAATTCTCTAATCTTGAAATCAATTCATCAGGAGTAGAATTCTTTGCAATATCATCAAATGAGTCACCAGTCCATTTAATGGTTTGTCTCGTCCCCTCAATAACATCTCCATTTTTAAAACATCCATTATTATTATGTACCCATACTCCACTATTACCAACAAAATAAGTATGATAATCCTTTACCTCAAAATTATAAACCGTAATTCCTTCTTCTATCTTAAGACGCTCGATGTCTTTAATCCGGATCTGGTCTTGATCATAGAAATATAATTCATCTTCTTTTAACAGTTCTCCTGCTTCAATCCAACCTTTATTAATAACCCCGAATGGATGCTCGTTTGTAGTTTCTATTACTTCACCATTTGATAAGGTAATCTTAGTAATAAGATATGCAGTTCTTATAATAGTTCGAACAACGGATTTATAACCTTCTTCTCCAGTACTCTCATCTTTAGAATAAACAATATCTCCGGATTTAATATTCTCAATTTCAACCAACCCTCGATCAGTAACAATTAGCGTTCCTGCAACAAAACATACACCCGATGGCGTTTCCTGCACTATTTTTCGGGAATCCAGATCCGCATCAAGTCTATCAGACTGCCTAATTCCATCTGCTGCTTCATCCAGATACTTGGCATTGTCAAAATACTTGATATTCTGCACTACACCAATCAAGGGGATCAAACCTACTCCATTTAGGATAATACCTGTTACATCACCATTTTTTACACTGGCACCAGATCTCTGATATCAGCTGCAGCATCTATTCCGATTATATCCAGACCTATCTGTCCGGCTATACCCAGAGCATTTATGTCTTCCTGAGCAGTAAAGTCCCCCAAAATCATCATCTTTGCAGCATTTCCCAGATATTTGACTACCTCATCAGTAATCTCATTTGTAAAATCGTAAGAATAGCCAAATCCATAATTCAAGTGAGATCTGTTACTTACATCTCCCGCAAAATTAGCCATATACCCATCTGGATCCACATACTTCAACGGATTCTGCAGCACATACGAGTAGAGATTCAACGTCTGTCCAAATGGTGTGTAATCCTGCTCAAACACCACCTGTCCGCTCTCATCAGTCATCATCACCGTCGATCCCAGATTATCCTGATGATAGTAATATTTGTCTTCGACCTCAACTGGCCCATCTCCTGCACCAGCTGCCAGATGCATATCCTTTTCCCGATAAGCTTGACATAATAGGATACAATATCAATAAACTGCACAACATAATACAATAGAAAAGCGAAGAGAAAAAATGAGGATCGGGAGAACCTTTTTTGTCATACCCTATATTCGATATTTTATCCTTATAAATCTAGCTTTTTACCAGTTTTGTGCATAAAAGGGAGTTGTCTCAAAATGGTTTGTTAAAACCCATTTTGAGACAACTCCCTTTACACTATAAACCTTTTATATTTGAGTTTAGTTTTTATATTCTTCTAACCACAATTTTGCTTCACCAGATGCTAAAAGCACATCATGATGGTTAAAACAAAGAAAATAACTTGTCTCCAGGTCAGTGAGATAAAACTCAATACTATACATTTCTCCGAGAATACTAACAACATCTTTTCCTGAATTCAATAAATAAGCACTTTTCTCATCAGTAGGGTTAAAAAAAATTAGAACACTTTCATTACCTACGAAATCTTCTGCCCATCTCCAAGCCTGTTTATCAGACTTAGCCTTTGCATCATTAAGCCTTTCCCATAAAGGATACTTTATATCAGTTTTTAGATATTTCTCTCTAACATCCATAAGAATCTTCTCTTTTATAGAATCTTCCATTTTCTTTACTATAATATTTAAAGATTTTGATGCATTTAAGATTTGCATTTTTATGTTCCACATTCAATTCCACCCCTATCTCCCATAAGGTACATTATCAATAATAATATGTCCCCTTATAGCACCTTCACTTGAACGTTTACCACCAGTTTGCCACCCAATATAAGGTGCATCAGGACCAGTTATCCAATTATCATTAACATCAACATTATAATGTGTAAAATCAATATTTACTTCCGCACCATTAGGAGCTCTCCATTCAATTGGAAATGATTTGCCATATTCGTTTTTCCCCCACTTTGTAACTTTAAAGTCAGTCTTATTAAGCCCCGTATTTTTGAAAGCCATATCTAAAGCGTCATCAAATGCTATACCAGTACCTCTTAAATCAATATCCGTATTCTTAAGGACATATTTAAGATTAGACATCCCCTCAAAAAAATCATCTCTTTTTGTTGAAAACAATTGCAAATTCATTCTTAGCATAGGTGTATTTGCAACATCCGAAACATTTTCAGTTACTTTTGTAGCAATTATTAAACTCTTGCTAATATCAGATGCTTTATTTGCAACTTTTAAAGCTACTTGCCCAGCCAAAACATCTATAAGAATTTGTCCTCCAACATCACCTAACATTTTCGATTTTTCGTAAGGATTAGCTTCAACAAAAGTGTTATAATAATTCACTACAGCATCAACAGCTATCTGTCGTTTACGAACGAGAGTGACTATTCCATTCCAAGTATTTTTGACAGTTTTAACTGGATGAGTAACGGTGCTATATAGGTCACTTACAGTATTTATTCCAGCATTAACTCCACCAACGATAAAACCAGCTAACACTGCGTTTTCATTAGGTTTCATTTCTTCATATTTGGGTTGACTTGTCATATAACGAATATGTTCTAAATATTCTTCTTCACTGGTTATGGCACCACTTTCATTTGAAGAAAAATTAGCCATATACCCATCTGGATCCACATACTTCAACGGATTCTGCAGCACATACGAGTAGAGATTCAACGTCTGCGATCGGGTTATATCTCCCTGATACTCATCCTCACGGGTAAATCTCCCGATCTCCAGGTCATAATACCGTGCATTGTAGTAATACAGCCCAATATCCACTTCCTCCCGCTGACCAGTATATCCAAATCCGGGCTCTACACCAGATGTTGGCTTCTTAACTGTCCCGGATTGATAAAATGTCTGTCCAAATGGTGTGTAATCCTGCTCAAACACCACCTGTCCGCTCTCATCAGTCATCATCACCGTCGATCCCAGATTATCCTGATGATAGTAATATTTGTCTTCGACCTCTACAGGGCTTCCTCCTTCATCCGCTCCTACATGCATATCCTTTTTACCGATAAGTTTACCCAGGGCATAGACATATAGGGTCTGCTCATTAGCAGTAAGATTATCTTCATAGATCTCCTGGCCGAGATAATTGAAGATATGATATACCACTTTCCCGGCTTCCTCAACCTTAATCCGCTTACCGTTATGGTCATACCAGTATCGGGAGATATTCTGGGTCTCCTCCTCACCATTCTTCCACACTTCCATCAGACGATTACGGGCATTGTAGTCATATTCCCAGTAACCTTTCCCACCTGTAAAGCTATAGCTATTACCTTTAGCAATGGTATTCCTAGTCTGATCATACTTATAGGACAAACGCTATAGAAAAAATCACCGTTGCGTCCTTAAATAAGCATTAAGAAAGACGGATATCCGAAGATAACCGTCTGTAGTGTAAAAATATTACTATTCAGAAATACCACTATTCATTATTCGTATGTATTTCTCTAATTACTTGGTCTCTTATTGTGCAATTTTTTTATTATTTCATCCACTTTAGATTTTACTTCCTGCTCATCATAATATACATTCAATATTTTTAAATCTTCCTTATAGGGTGAAAACCTTGATGTAATTGGCGGCAGTTCGCTAAATAATTTATTTTCCATATTGCTTAATGTTTCGTAATCTACCATCAGTATCATATATAACTGTAAACTGATCGCAAAAAGTATTTTACCCTTTTAAAACTGATTTAGCAAATAGTAAAGCTTCTCTTTTGCTGTCATAAAAACATCTTCCTCCCGAATTACTTAGGAATAGTCGGTAAGTTCCATATTGCCTTTCTTGTATATCTAAAATGATATACAGTATTGGCTGCTTTCATAAAGTACTTCCCAGTTATATGTTCGCCCATTTTTAGTCATTGGTAGTGTAATGCATCATGGCATTTGAGTCTCTTGGATCTGGAACACCTTTTGTTGACTTAATTGCATCTTGTAGTGTCTGTGTTGTTAGTACTAATTATTAAATTTATTTACCAACTCTATTAATGTTATTTGTCACTAAATACTATTTTGTACCAGGCATGTACGCTAAATATCAATTTTCTTCTCTATTACATACAAATTATCAAGTTTTGATTTAAGAATATTAACAGCATCATCAATCATTTTTAGATATTTTTGTCTATCTAATTCAGTGCTAAATCCAATATACTTAAATTCTGTCGAACTATTAAGGAAGAGATTATTATAAATATTTTGAATTTCTACAAAAACATCATCTACTTCCTTATCTTTAGACAATTCTTTGGGTAAATCATTGTTTATTAATTCTCCATCATCATTATATATCCAAACAGGAAAGCAAAGATAATCTAGATATATCTTTATCTTCTTCATGAATAATCCTCCTATGGCCATGTTGTAGGGTTTGCACCAACAATGAATCCATTGCTACCAACAGTTATGGCAGTATGATACGTATTTCCTTCAAACGTCACTTCATATATTGGTCTCCCCATTCCTCAACCTTGATATCCTACAATTTTTCCATTTGTAAGTGACTCCATTACTAAATCCTTTATTTGATTTGGTTGTATACCTTTTCTTGCAAAATCATCTGCATGAGAACGGATATGTTGCATACCGGCTTTTAGATTACCTGTTTCTAGCCATACTAGTTCGCCATTTGCTGTTTTCGTTATTGACAAAACATCATCAGGACTATATTTTATACCACTGCTTGCAAGTTCGTTAAGTAAGTTAGAATTCTTCCAAGCATTACCCATTCCCTCAACTATATCCACCATAGATAAAACTTGCTACTGCAAAACTATCCATCCAATGTTGTAACGAAAGTGGTTTCTCAGGATTGATTGCCCCGTTTAAAACATCTAATGACCCTACAGTCACCCCCGCCCTCCTTAAAAAAACTAAGGTGGTCATCAAAAAACAACCACCTTAATAAAATTATTGAAATTCAATATATTCACTTTTTATTGAGTCTGATAGCCAAACCTTATCATCTCCTTTATAAAATAAAACTCCTTTTTTCCAAGCAAGTTTAGCTTTAATTTTTAGAATTATTGGTTTTTCATCTTTTCTCCTACCGACATTGTAAGCTATTTGTCTATCTACAGATAAATGAACATACTGCCTTTCTTGCGACAACAAGCCTTTTTCCTTAATTGACTCAATAAACCTTCTAGCTGTCCCATGATATAAATACTCTGGTGGCTCAGCTACTTCTTTCTTAATTTGAGAAGGTACTGAATGACCATATAAAGCTCTAATCTTATTATCGACAATTTCATGACGTTTTTTATCAGATGCTTCTATCATACTGATTAGGTCATCAAGTTCAATAGATGTCCATTTTTTATCTTGTCTCAATGCTTCGAGTAATTCATCAACATTCACCCATCCATTTTCATCTAATACTAAACCGAATTTTTCTGGAGAATGTCTTAAAGCATATGAAACTTCTTTACTTAAGTTAACATACTTACTCATCTTTTGAACCTCTTTTAGTATCACCAACTTCATAATCTCCTGCAAGGAACTCATATAGCCCATAGCTATCTAAGTATATTGCATAATGCCTTAATTTATTAATACCAGCCCATTCTGGACTAAGCTTCTCAAGATTTGATAACCATTCTGACTCGCTAATTTCACAAAGATTATCATATGTTCCCTTAATGAACTTAGTAAATTTTTCAGTTGTATGACGATGTGCAATTACATTTTTGAACTCAATTTGTCCGTTAAAAACTTTATCGTCATTATCTTCATCATAATAATCAAATATTAACTTGATACTTGCCTTTTCAAGAATAAGTCTTACTCCTGTATAAATGCAATTAGATGGAACTGGAAAAGTCCACAATGTTTTACTCATTAAATTCCTCCTTGTTACTTAGGATTACTTGGTCTTACTGTCGATATACCTTCACTCGAAAGCTTATTTCTAGTTAACTGACCTGTTAACAATTCTTCATACAAGTCTTGACCTGTTCTATTAACCGCATTCCATTGGTTTCGAGGTATTCCAGCCTGCGTAAGTGCTTGTGAAGACCTAGTGTTAAGTATTAATGTATTTCCATCTCTTACAACGTAATCAATTGGTATTTGAGAAGGAGATATTTCACCATTCTTAATTGCACCAACCAAATCATCTACACTTACTATATCCCTTCCTGCTATTTTTGAGTAGTAGGCAATACCTTCATCACTAAAACTCGATGCTTTGAAAGTTTTTTGAGCAAAGTTGGCACTATCTAGCACACCACCATTACTCATTCCCTCAACTATCTCATCTACATTATCCAATGAATTTAATACTACCCTTTGAGAATCTGTTATGTTATCTAATAATTTGACAGTTTTCGCTCCTACATATCCCAATAACGCATTTGTCAGTATCTCTCCAGTTAAATCTCCTGTTTTCTCTGCCAGCCACAGTGGATTCTCCTCAATATTATTTTCTATATTTTCGAAGAACATTCCATACCCTTCTAATGCATCACCTGGATGAGTAATTCCGTAATATGCAGAGGAGGTTGCAACATCGATAAAATTCATTGTCACATCATAATATTTATTAACCGTTTCTTCGGGTTTTGCTATAAAATTGTAAGCCTCTTTTCCCATAAATATCACATTGTCATAAATTCTCCTAAATGTATGACTGATGATTGTAGTTTTCATCTCTATGTCCAGATTAAAGCTCGCTTCAGGATCTGGTGACATAGCATACATCATAGCCATGCTCCAATCATACTCGCTATACCCATCTGGATCCACATACTTCAATGGATTCTGCAACACATACGAGTAGAGATTCAGCGTCTGCGGTCGGGTGATATCTCCCTGATACTCATCCTCACGGGTAAATCTCCCTATCTCCGGGTCATAATACCGTGCATTGTAGTAATACAGCCCAATATCCGCTTCCTCCCGCTGACCAGTATATCCAAATCCGGGCTCTACCCCAGATGTTGGCTTCGCAACTGTTCCGGGTTGATACAATGTCTGTCCAAATGGTGTATAATCCTGCTCAAACACCACCTGCCCGCTCTCATCAGTCATCATTACTGTCGAACCCAGATTATCCTGATGATAGTAATATTTATCTTCGACCTCAACTGGCCCATCTCCTGCACCAGCTGCCAGATGCATATCCTTCTTCCCGATAAGTTTACCCAGGGCATAGACATACAGGGTCTGCTGATTGGTGGTGAGATTATCTTCATAGATCTCCTGACCGAGATAATTGAAGACATGATAGACTACCTTTCCGGCTTCCTCGACCTTGATCCGCTTACCGTTATGGTCATACCAGTACTGGGAGACATTCTGGGTCTCCTCCTCACCATTCTTCCACACTTCCATCAGGCGATTACGGGCATTATAACCATATTCCCAGTACACTTTCCCACTGGTATCAAATATCACATCTTCTCCTGTGAAGCTATAGCTATTACCTTTAGCAATAGTATTCCCGGCCTGGTCATACTTATAGGCCAGCTGCTCACCATTACCGATACGCAATATCCCGGCCACAAACTCATCTGTTGTCGATTTAAAACCAGTACCATCTTCACTGGTCTTACTCTTTAACCGATTACTTCCTACATAGTAGTCATATGAATACTTGACATCATAACGGTGGTCAACATCGGTATACCTCTCTTCTATCCGATTACCGACATTGTCATAGTCATAGGTTATCTTCGTTCTGTCATATCTGCCGTACACTTTGACCTCTTCTGCCAGTTTAAATTCGCCAGCATTCTCGGTATCACCTGTCACTATGTCCCTGTCATCATAGTTGGAGTGAATCTTTATCTCAGAGGCAGATATTTCGGGAGCGAAGGTGATGATTATCTTCCCTGAACTATCCTTATCGAAGTACCATTCAGTCGGTAAGACCTCTATATAATCACCATCCTGGACACTTCTGTAGAAGATACTGATTCCCTGCTTAACCACCCGATGGCTGCCGACAGTTTCGGGAACCAGCTCAATCCGTCCAATCTGCTTCTGACTTCCCAGTCGTAATCCGATGGTACTGGCAGCATAGTCGAACTCCACCTGCAGATCGGTCAACTGATAATTCAGATTGGCATTGACAAAGTAATCTTCCAGAGCATAACCCATGGCTGACGGAGTATCTACCATCAGGGCTCCATCTACCTCTGCTGTCTTCAACCGATCCAGCTCATCATAGGTATAGAGATTGTTATTCCTCCGGGTCACATTACCATTAGCGTCATAGGCATAGTTCAGATTCAGTGCTTCCTGAAGGATAATCTCTCCTGCACCATCATCCGGAGTTACCGGAACGTTCACCTTAATCCATTCAGGTCTTGTCAGCTCATCGGGAGTGATCACCGTCTCTACATGGTTATTATAACTCATCCTGATCAGATTACCTGCCGGATCATAGTGGAAGTTCTTCACCTGTTCATCCTTCAGATCATCTGCAAAGCCGCTCACTGCAGATAACTGATCTAACTCATTGTATTCATAGGTGATCTCCTGACCATCGGGATAGGTTATCTTCTTTATATCTCCGGTAAAGTAATACTCGTACCCGATCAGATATGATCTACCGATACCTGTATCCCCATCAATGGTCATACTCTCTCCGATTACCCGACCCAATTTATCATAGTCATAACTGGTCGTATAGGCCAGACCTGAAGGAGATCGACCTCCACCAGAACCCAGCTCTTCTGTCGGATTGGCGGTTACTGTAAGCAGATTCCCCATCCTGTCATATTCAAATCCGAATTGCTCATCCCTGATATAGTTTGTTGGTACTGCTGTTGTACTCACCAAATTCAGATCGGGAACTACCATTGATGGATATTCCGGAGCATAATGCAGTTGTTCTTTAACCATCCCATCGGCATAGTAACTGACTGCTGTCAGATTACCATTGGGATCGGAACTGGCTGTCAGATTACCCACTCCATCATAGGCATACTTATAACTCATCAGATCTCCGGCTCTGACCTTAACCTCTTCGGTCAGTAGATTAAGTCGATTGTAATGATATGTAGTCGTCAACCCATTGGCCAGATTCTTCTGCACCAGATTACCATCGGGGTCATAGATGTAGGTAGTGACAATGCCACCTGGTTCGATCACCTTTGATAGACTGTTCAGACCATTGTATTCATATAGAGTGACCTTATCCCGACCATTGGTCACCTTCTCCAGATTACCGATCTCGTCATATTCGTAGCTCTCCCTGCTTCCATCGGAGTTAACTACCTCTGTCAGTCTATCCAGACCATCATAAACGTACTCAGTATAGTTTTGACCTGCTCCCACAGCTGCAAAATCGGGATACTGTTCTTTTATCTGATTACCGACTTTGTCATACTCATAACTGACCGTATAGCTGAGACCATCAACACTTCCCCTGGTCATCGACTCCAACCAATATTCGGGTGTATAACTATAACTGATCTGCCGACTTCCCGCTTCGGAATAGGTCGAACCGGCAGTAATCTCTTCAAGATACTTATTGCCCACCCGATCATAGGTGATCTTAGTGGTGGTACCCAGAAGATCTGTCGCTCTAACCTGTCGGGACAGACTATCATAAATTACTCTGGAAGTATATTCTGGATTAATCCGATAGATCTCACTGAACAGAGCTATGCTATCACCTGAATATTCTGCTTCACTATCCAGTTCTACCCCCTGCGGGCCAGTAACCGCTATCTTTCTGCCCAACCCATCATACTGATGATAGGCTATTCTTCCCAGGGGATCTCTTTCGGCTACTACCATGCTCCGGGAGTTATATGCTTTCTGAATCTCCCGTCCTTCGGTATCAATCACTCTGACAAGATTACCCAGAGCATCATAATATTGTTTTGTCACCAGATTATCCAGACCCGGGTTCAGAATAATCCTGGTTACCCGTCCGGAAGCGTCATATTTATACTCGGTCTGATAATCTCCGTATAGAGCTGTGGCATTACCATTGGGTGTAGTCTCGGAGATCTTTCTGCCCAGCTCATCATAGTAGGCTCTGGAAGATCAAAAAAAGAAAGTGACAAGGTAGATAATACTATCCTGTCACCTATTTGTTTATACTTTTATAGTTGTCAGCAACTGCGACCCCATGACATTCTTTTACCTACATAGAGTTTAATCAAGTGTTTTTAAAATATCTTGTGATGGAATACCCACAGCATACCAAGTCGATATTTCATTGTGTGCCCAAGAGATAACAAAATGAATTTGTAAAATATCGTCTTTTAGTATTCGAGTAATAGGAATCATTAAACCATCATCAAAATATTTTACTAAATCAAGTGTGTTAACCTCCTTGATTAAATGAGCTGGTATCATATCATTTTTCATTGCACGAATAACCAAGTATTCTCCATCTTCAGTTCCTATTGTAACATATTTATTTAATCCTTCCCAAGTTTGTGCATCTAAATACTCACCACTATTTGGGGTAACATCAGACCATCTTTTATTTTCAGTCCACTTACATGAAAATACACATGTAGAAATATTGTCTAATGCTTTTAATCTCCAAGCACCTGCAATACAATTATCAACATGCATTTCTTTAGGGAGATTTATTTTGGGATAACAGATTAATAACTCTGTTTTAAATGCTTTATAATCCCAAGAATAAATTTTATTGTTATTTGATAATTGATATAAATTGGTAGGTTTTTTTAGAGCTATTTCATAATCTTCAATAGTTAAATTAAATTTTATTTCACCAAGTGGTGTTTCTATATTCTCAACATTTTGAGATGTAATTTCTTTATAATTATTAAGATTAAAAAGTTGCATCTTTAACCTCCACTTTATTTTTTAGGCGGTGCAGGAACTATATGTGCACCTGTTTTTGAATAATGAATAGTAATCCTAGATGTTTCTTGGGCTACACCTGTTACCTGATCAACGTAATATCCTACTGTATTACCTGTGTTAACTACTTCTTTATAACTCTGGATAAAATCACCGGTACCAGCAAAATCATCAAGTAGTTTTTGAGCATTGACACCTTCAGCTAAATAGCTTCTAGTACCCTGAACTGTATCAATCATATGTCTTGCTTGTTTATCAACATTTATCACAACAGGTTTACCATTAATATATCTTACACCATCTGTTATTTCATCAGTATATCTCGTCCCCCCAACTATCTCATCTACATTATCCAATGAATCAAAATAAGCATCTTCTCTTACAAATTGATTTATATAATCATCATCCAATTCCGTCAGTAATATTGATGAAGACGGTTTAGAATAACTATATCCACCATATACAAAACTTGCTACCGCAAAACTATCCATCCAATGTTCTAACGAAAGAGGTTTTTCAGAATTGATAGCCCCGTTTTGGTAACCTGTTCGAAAGCATAATAACCGTAGCTGACCACCGAACGCAAATAGCCAGTCATACTGCTATTAGATTCAAAACATCTTTTGTACTACAAACTGCTCAGCTATTGATGTTGTCAATTTCTGTTTCAACTTTAACTTGTATAGCTATAACTTGTACCAAAACCATATAAAAAGACCCAGTACTACTTAAAAAGTATAGTACTGGGCAGGCAAATTTCCATTTCAAATAACCTTTTCATCATATAAGTTAATTTCACTGACTAATATCTCTACATATTTATTTTTCATTGCTTTTATTTTGCTATCAAATATAGTTTCAAACCAAATTAGACTAGCATTCATGCGCAATGTAGCAAACCCATCTTCTTCATAATCTTCTAACAAACCTATTATCTTTATTTTCCCATTTTCTTCACTAATTGAGCATTCTCTAAATAAAGATTCACTAATTTGATTTTCAAATACCTTGTCTGGTATATCAATTTCAACAAAATAACTTTTTATTTCCACTTTACCATCACACCAATAACCAGTACAATTACCAAACTCGCTAGAAAATAAAATTTTTTTCTTTTCAAGTACTTTTTGTACTTTTATTTCCAAATATATCCCTCCTATGGCTGTACTCTTCTTAACGTATTATAATAATTCATGATGTTATCATTTGGGTCATAGATCCACAGTTCCTCATGGTAATGAAATTTTCCTGTTCCCATTTTACTCATTTCGTGATTTCCAAACCGTATACTTTTAGTTCCATCTTGAGAAAAGATTCTATCTGCATCGGTTTTCCCAGTTATTGGATGTTTATTTGAATAATTGCCTTCCCCTAAAAAATTTTCCCAAGATTCAGTTGCATTTTTAGCTCTTACTGGATTTGGAGATTTAACTTCTCCATTATTAACTACCTTAACCCCTCCGATTCCCAATAACCCATTAGTCGTCGCCTGAACGACTTTATCAACTACATTAGCCCCTGCCATGGTTATAGTTGGAGTTGCCATTGCAAAATGTGTAGTTACAACTGAATCTATAGTCTTTTCCCTGTCTAATCCTTCCAGATAAGCTGACCAGGTTGCCTTCCTTATACCAATATTATCTTCATATGAATTGGTAAATGTTACATACTCTTGTGACGGTTCCTCACCCGCTGATTCCGGTGAAAATGCATTATTCCACTGCCATGCCAGGTTATGATAATCCAGACCTTCAATATAATACATTGCTCCCAATAGAGATTTCAAAGTAGTCTGATCTACTACACCATCAACCTCCAGATTAGCTTTTTCCTGGAATGACATCACAGCAGATTGAGTAAGTGAACCATAACCATTTTCATTTGTTTCCATCAAACCCATATACCAGAGAATTCCCTGAACAAATTCTACATCCTTACCAGTTATCAATGCATCCAGGTTATACGATAAATCTCTATCCATATGAAGATTCATCTTTGAAACTTCATCAAATGATTCCAGAAGTAAAGGATCATACCCATCTGGATCCACATACTTCAACGGATTATTCAACACATACGTGTAGAGATTCAGCGTCTGCGGTCGGGTAATATCTCCTTGATACTCATCCTCACGGGTAAATCTCCCTATCTCCGGGTCATAATACCGGGCATTGTAGTAATACAGCCCAATATCCGCTTCCTCCCGCTGACCAGTATATCCAAATCCAGGCTCTACCGCAGATGTTGGCTTCTCCACTGTCCCGGGTTGATACAATGTCTGTCCAAATGGTGTGTAATCCTGCTCAAACACCACCTGTCCGCACTCATCAGTCATCATTACTGTCGAACCCAGATTATCCTGATGATAGTAATACTTATCTTCGACCTCTACAGGGCTTCCTCCTTCATCCGCTCCCACATGAATATCCTTTTTCCCGATAAGTTTACCCAGGGCATAGACATATAGGGTCTGCTCATTAGCAGTAAGATTATCTTCGTAGATCTCCTGACCGAGATAATTGAAGATATGATAGACTACCTTTCCGGCTTCCTCAACCTTGATTCGATTACGGGCATTGTAGTCATATTCCCAGTAACATTACCACCTGTATTGAAGACCGCATCTTCACCTGTAAAGCTATAGAAAAAATCACCGTTAGTCCTTAAATAGTCATTAAGAAAGACGGATATCCGAAGATAACCGTCCGTAGTGTAAAAATATTACTATTCAGAAATACCACTCTTCATTATTCGTATGTATTTCTCTAATAAATCATCAAAATTTGGAACCTGCGTAAACTCTTGATGTTCATACATCAGTCTTTTCGCTCTTTTGATATCTGTTATCTCCATATCTATTGACCCAGGCTTCCACACACTTATCTATCGACTCCTTTTAACTAGAGCCATCTGATAAACTATATTACGTAGATTCTATTTTTATAGATATATTTTTACAAACTATTTTTCCCTGAAACGGCCATGCTGAAATAGAACAATAAAAATATTCTCCTTGTTCATTGATTTCAATATCCTGTACAAAATATTTAAAATTATTTACACTACCATTTTTGCCTTTTGAATAAGATAAGTCATGCTTAAAGTCCACTTCAAAACACTCATCAAAAATACAAGATACTACTTGATTTTCTTCATTTCCTATAAAGGAAATTTTTACATTTGAATACCAATCTCCAATTGAAAAGGTAGTCAAGTCTGAATCAATTATACCTTTTTCTAAGAGTTTTCTTTCTATATTATGCACTTGAAAACTTCTCCTTTCTATCTACTATATGGGATATGAGCAGCAGGACTATTTTTAGGCACTATATTCCCATTAATGTTTATCGGATTTCCCATTTCATCATATAAATGAATATGATCGTAAGGTGTAATTTTATCCGGAGGGTCAATTCTAACTCTATAATTCCCATTTGAATCTTTAATATGAACAAAATCATCACCATTCGGTCCATTTGCATTGAATGTCCAATCATTCGGTATCGATTTTCTCATATCATCTATTGATAGTTTACTTAATTCTTCAGGAGTTAAATTATCAATTGATCTCATTCCCTCAACTATCTCATCTACATTGTCCAATGAATTTAATACTACCCTTTGAGAATCTGTTATGTTATCTAATAATTTGACAGTTTTCGCTCCTACATATCCCAATAACGCATTTGTCAGTATCTCTCCAGTTAAATCTCCTGTTTTCTCTGCCAGCCACAGTGGATTCTCCTCAATATTATTTTCTATATTTTCGAAGAACATTCCATACCCTTCTAATGCATCACCTGGATGAGTAATTCCGTAATATGCAGAGGAGGTTGCAACATCGATAAAATTCATTGTCACATCATAATATTTATTAACCGTTTCTTCGGGTTTTGCTATAAAATTGTAAGCCTCTTTTCCCATAAATATCACATTGTCATAAATTCTCCTAAATGTATGACTGATGATTGTAGTTTTCATCTCTATGTCCAGATTAAAGCTCGCTTCAGGATCTGGTGACATAGCATACATCATAGCCATGCTCCAATCATACTCGCTATACCCATCTGGATCCACATACTTCAATGGATTCTGCAACACATACGAGTAGAGATTCAGCGTCTGCGATCGGGTGATATCTCCCTGATACTCATCCTCACGGGTAAATCTCCCGATCTCCGGGTCATAATACCGTGCATTGTAGTAATACAACCCAATATCCGCTTCCTCCCGCTGACCAGTATATCCAAATCCAGGCTCTACCGCAGATGTTGGCTTCTCCACTGTCCCGGGTTGATACAATGTCTGTCCAAATGGTGTGTAATCCTGCTCAAACACCACCTGTCCGCACTCATCAGTCATCATTACTGTCGAACCCAGATTATCCTGATGATAGTAATACTTATCTTCGACCTCTACAGGGCTTCCTCCTTCATCCGCTCCCACATGAATATCCTTTTTCCCGATAAGTTTACCCAGGGCATAGACATATAGGGTCTGCTCATTAGCAGTAAGATTATCTTCGTAGATCTCCTGACCGAGATAATTGAAGATATGATAGACTACCTTTCCGGCTTCCTCAACTTTAATTCGCTTACCGTTATGGTCATACCAGTATCGAGAGATACTTTCCTCCTCACCATCCTTCCACACTTCCATCAGACGATTACGGGCATTGTAGTCATATTCCCAGTAACCTTTACCACCTGTATTAAAGACCACATCTTCACCTGTAAAGCTATAGCTATTACCTTTAGCAATAGTATTCCCGGTCTGATCATACTTATAGGCCAGCTGCTCACCATTACCGATACGCAATATCCCGGCTATAGATTCATCTGTTATCGATTTAAAACCGGTACCGTCTTCACTGATCTTACTCTTTAACCGATTACTTCCTACATAGTAGTCATATGAATACTTGACATC
>JAENYK010000025.1 GCA_016841825.1 Halothermothrix sp.
TTGAATTGGCGGTCGGTAGTCCAACCCCCAGGATAGTAAGATTTGAATTGGCGGTCGGTAATCCAACCCCCAGGATAGTAAGGTTTGTTTTACTGGTTGGGAAATCCAACCAGTAAAACAAGAATACGATATACATAGTCTAACACTTTATTATTGTTAAGTCAACACATATTTTGAAAATAAGGCAAAAAAGGTGGTTAGTTAATTTAGTCTTAAGCCGATTTAAGATTTATCTATATTATTAATACATTGATGTTAAATTATTTATAAGTTACCTGGGGTCATTAGCCCAAATTCTTTTATGCTTAAGGACAGGCACTTTTTTGAAGCCCCAATTTCTCAGGTCATTGAGGTCTGTTGCTGTATATATTTTATGTTTAATAGATGCAAAAATTTTGTTTTTTTTGCCATATTCACCTGGTCGCATGCATTTTGGATTAGCTTCGATAAGTCCTCTTCTTACTCTACTTAAAGGATTGCAAATTAGGTCTGCAATCTCTAAGCCAGATTGATATATAGTATGGTATTTGGAAGCCATGACAAACCCTTTCATACGCTTCTTTAATGTTTCGTCAATATGTAAATGTTCTGTACCATTATTAAAGACATCAAAAAACGTTTTCTGTACTAATAAATTGGAGGCATCATCTCTAGATTCAATCACAATTCTGGCAGATTCTGCATTAGTGTTATTTAGAAAGGAATAAAAATTTTGAAGTATATGTGTGAAAGCCACAATGTAAGGTTCTTTAGATGGAGAATAATATTCTAAAAGTTTATCTTTGTCCACAGTTACGGAAACAATGTAAAAATCCAAAGATTCTAAAAAGGAAGGTAATTCTCTAAAAAACGATTTGCGGCTTTTAATATCAGTTGAAGCAAATTGACCTATTCCTCTTGATATATCATTAAGATGAAGATGAATGTCTGAGGTACCGAAACATTTCATCTTAAATCTTGAAATTTCATCCTTTAACTTACATGATACGGCATTTTCAATGATAGCATATTTGTATTCAAAAATTGCTCCAGTTAAGGTAAATGGTTGAGTATGGTCGTTAATGTCTGAAGTACCAGTCTCGTCAATAAACATGATGTACTTTTTCCCTGACATATGTTATTCACACTCCATTATTTGAATATAGAACTATTATACCATACTTAATCAATTATGTTAAGGGTAAAAATTAAAAATCTTTAAAAAATATTTTTTAATATGTTTTATCTTGAGATAAATTGAGTTTAATGTTGATATAAATATGTTTATTCAAATAGAAAAAATTAAATTTTTTAAAGGAAGGTGGACTAACCAGACGAAACAAAGGATATATGTTTAAAAAATAGATGTAAGATAGAACATCTTAAAAATTGGTGGAACTTAGTAAGATGGTTAATATTTTTAGATAACAAGAATTTTGGTCTTATAGATGATGACAATAAAAATTAATGCATATGGTTGAAAAAAACACTGTTTAATGATATACTGTAGATGGGTAGAAAAATAGACAATATGTTACAAGTTATCTTGCAACATACATACCTTTTCAAGGGATTGGACTACATAAAGCGGGAAATCAATGATTCAATTAAAAAATTTATCAATATAGTAAGGAGATGATGTTAATGCCTTTGAAAAAACTAGTTGGGATTATTATTATTTTATTAATTTTTATTACTTTCAGCCACAGTTTAGTTTTTGCAGAGAGGTCGATGGTCTATTTTTATTCTCCAACTTGTGGTTCCTGTATGCAGACAAAGGATATAGTTTATTATGTTCAAACAATTTATCCTGATCTAGAGGTTATAGAACTGAGTACCTCAGATCCGGAGATTCAAGTTATTCTAGAGGAATATGGTGAAAAATATAATGTTGAAGATACTTATATCGGTTTAGTCCCTGCTGTTTTTTATGGTGAGCACGGGCTTGTGGGATATGATGCTATTGATGATCGTTTAGAAGAATTGTTAAAGAATCCCATGGATACTCCTGGCCCTGGGGAGATCTCTGCTATGGGGACTGAGGACAAGATTATTGATAGATTTCGAGCATTCAATATCGGTACTGTTCTGGTTGCAGGTTTGGTAGATGGAATTAATCCTTGCGCTTTCTCTACACTGATCTTTTTTATCTCTTTTCTAGTGGTTTCTGGTCAAACCGGTAAGAAGATTCTCTATGTAGGCAGTAGTTTTACCTTTGGTATTTTCGTTAGCTATCTTTTAATGGGTTGGGGACTATTTCGATTGATGGACTCATTGCAAGGTATAACCAGGATTGCCCGTTTTATTTATCCAGTTACTGCAATATTGGTTACGATTTTGGCTATCGTCAGTTTTATAGATTATCTTAAGGTATTACGTAAACAGCACTCGAAGATGTCTTTGACTTTGCCAAAGGCAATCGTTCGTTTGATCCATAAAGTTGTACACAAACTTATGAATTTGGGATTTTTAATACCAGTATCTTTTCTGGTGGGTGTGTTAATATCTTTTTTGGAATTTTTGTGTACTGGACAGATTTATCTACCGACAATTGTTTACATAACTGGTGTTGATACATTGAGGATTAAAGCATTATTTTATCTTGTTTTATATAATCTAAGCTTTGTATTGCCGATGATTATTATCCTTATAGCGGCGTATAAGACTAATACATCCCGGATAGTTGCTGAGTACTTGAATACCAGATTGAAGGGAATAAAATTAGTTGCAACAGGTTTATTTGTCTTACTTGGCTGTTATATGTGGGTTTTGACATTTAAATTCTTTTAAAATTATATATGTTAAACTTACATCAAAAGGCATGTCAGATCTCTGGCATGCCTTTTGATATAAAAACCATAATTACCTGTCTTTTGACAGAATATCTTTTAAAGTACTGTGATAGGTTGTCCGTCTAGTATTAGTTTGAAAGTTAAGCCAGAGATGTTTAATCTTCAAGGCTATCATCATTTAAAAATTCGTTTTTTATTTCATCACGAATCTGTTTGATGGCCTTAGCGATCATTTTGATGGTTGTTTCACTAAAACCATCGACAATTCTTAGTAAATCTTTCTTCCGTTCTGTTAGTGAGAGAAAAAGTTCTTTAGTTTGTTCATCATCAATGGTTAAGTCATCTGTATTTATGGTTAGATATCCTGCCTTAACCATCATTTCACTATATCCAACTCCCAGGTGAGGAGCAAGCTTTTTTAATACATCGGGTTTAGGAGTTTGACGTGATCCACTTTCCAATCTGGAGATATAAGAAGGACTAACAGATGAAAGTCTAGCCAATTCAATGATACTATAGCCTCGTAGATTACGCAAATATTTTAGATATATTCCAAAATGTTGTTCATTGGTTTCATTATTATTCATATTATACAGCCTCCTTTCACAGAAGATTTTGGATCAAGCCTACTTTTGCGTTAAATAGAGTCATTTAATAGAGATCATTGTTGACAAGTGTAAAAAGTTTATATACTTATTATAATATGAGTGAGAAAAATAGTCAATAAAGTAATTAAGTTGGTGACAAAATACAAGAAACAAAAGCGGGAATATCTATCCAAAATTTCCTGATCGATAAAAAACCTCTACACATAGGTTTTGTGATTCGGGTTATCCTAAATCTACAGTAGAAATAAAAGGAATCATTAGATCATTGACGAAGTATAACTATAGAATGAGAACTCTGATCTGAGAGGTGATCACATAGCATATTTAATAGTTAACTCTCATACTTATGCTGGCGAAATTAAAGGTAAAGGAGTGTTATTGCTGTGAAATGGCTAGATAAACTGGAACGCAAATATCATCATCTGGCTATCCCAAATCTAATGAATTACATTGTCATTATAACGGGTATAGTTTATGCTTTGATTTATACTAATTCGAGTATTGAGCAGAAGCTGACACTTGTTCCATCTTTAGTTTTGAAGGGAGAGATTTGGCGGTTAATTACTTTTATTTTTATCCCACCCACTACCTCTCTATTCTTCATTGTTATTACTTTATATTTCTATACAATTATCGGCTCGACTTTAGAAAGTATTTGGGGTAGTTTTAGATTTAATATGTATTATCTAATTGGAATTTTGGGGACGATTTTAGCAAGTTTTGTTGGAGGATATGCCACTTCTATTTATTTGAATTTATCATTATTTCTGGCTTTTGCCTGGATGTGTCCAAATTATGAGATTAGGCTTTTTGCCATCTTGCCAATCAAAGTAAGTATTTTGTCCTGGATATATATAGCCATGTTAGTTAAAACTGTAATCTTTAATCCTCTGCCCGAGAAGATTGTTGCTCTAGTTTCAGTCCTAAACTATCTTCTGTTCTTTGGTAGAGAAATGATTAAGGGGACTAAGCGGGGGTTAAAAACCTTTGAAAATAGACGTAAGTTCTACGGTCAGATGGCGCAGACGAAAGATGCTCCTATTCATCAATGTACAGTCTGCGGGATAACAGAGAAAGATGACCCTGAGATGGAGTTCAGATATTGTTCCAAATGTGCTGGAAATCATGAGTATTGTATGGAACACCTGCGAAACCATGAACATATCCAGCAGGATGAAGCTGATTAGCCCCACTGAAAACAAAACATTCCTTAGGCGGGGAATGTTTTGTTTATATGAAACCATATAATAAGCATATTAAGATTATTGCTGATTATTCTGTGCAGCCAGACCCATCTGATATTGGGTAATCATCCGACGTACCATCTCTCCTCCTACCGCACCACAATCCCTTGATGTTAATTTACCCCAGTAGTCTTCAGATCCTTGATAGACGGGTAGTCCCATTTCACGGGCGATTTCATACTTGAAGTCATCCATTGCTTTGTGTGCCAGAGGATTGACTAGAGTATTATTTTTCTGTCCACCTGCCATTTTTATTCCACCTCCTTTCATTGTTATTATGTGAGTTGAGCTAATTATCCATACTGGAACTTATAGTTACTATTGACTCATCTTTATTCTACTAGAGAAAGATGCTAATAAAAAAGAAGTTGGATAAACTAAAACTATTAGGAGGGCTGATGCAGGTGAAAGTATTTGCAGACTATCATACCCATACAAAATATAGCCACGGTAAAGGTAGCATTGAAGATAATGTCAAAGCAGCTATTACTCAGGGATTAACTGAAGTTGGGATCGCTGACCATGGTCCAGCCAGTTATAGTATTCATCGTTTAGGTGTAAAAAATCCGGAAGCTTTATTAGATATAAAAGCTGAAATTAACAGATTACAGAAACATTATCCTCAGATTAAGATTCTTACAGGAGTAGAAGCCAATGTAATTGGAATGGATGGGACAATTGACGTACCGCATAAAATCTTAAAAAAATTAGATAAAGTTTTAGTTGGTTTACATCTAATGATAATTCCTAAAAGCTGGCATGATGGGAGGAAAATTATTTATGATAATATTATTCGCTACAAGCTGCATAAAGATGACAGAAAGGAGATACGTTTTCAAAATACTCAAGCTCTAATAAATGCTATAAAGCGTAATCCGATTGATATTATTACTCACCCAGGTTATCGTTTGGATATAGATACAGTTGAATTGGCAAAAGCATGTCGGCAAGCAGAGACGGCGTTGGAGATCAATGTTAGTCATGGTTACTTGACCGAAGATTTTGTCAGAATAGCAGCCCGGGAAGGTGTCAAATTCGTCATTAGTAGTGATGCTCATCGTCCCGAAGATGTTGGGAATATGCATAAAGGTATTGAATTGGTCAAAAAAATTGGACTTCCAATGGAACAAGTTTTAAATTTGCATTAGCATGATTCATGCCAAAATTCTAACGAATCAGATATTTCCAGTGATAATAAGCAGGGATTTACCCAATCTGTGACGAAATAAAGAGCAATATAAAGATAAAACACACCTACAGGTTGGGAGTGAAAAAATGAAAACTAAACCGCAATTTGTTATAGTTACAGGTATGTCTGGAGCTGGCAAGACACAAGCTATTCGTTTTTTTGAGGATTTAGGGTATTATTGTATTGATAATCTCCCACCCGCATTACTTTCCAAGTTTGCAGAACTTTGTATCTATAATCATAAAGTAAGTAATGTTGCTTTAGTTATGGATACCAGAGGTGGTGAGTTTTTTGAAGACTTGATTGAGGAGTTATCAAATCTGGATAGCCTGCAAGTTAATTACGAAATTTTATTTTTGGAAGCGACAACAGAAGTGCTTGTTAGACGATATAAGGAGACGAGGCGTCGTCATCCATTATCAATAGTTTATGAGCGAATTATTGATGCGATTGAAAAAGAACGAACGATGTTAGAAGAATTACGTGGAATGGCTAACAAGATTGTAGATACTTCAAATCTATCCAGCAAAGATTTGAAGGAAGAGATTTTAAATAATTTTGGTGCTCAGGCTCGCAATGAGACGATTACTATCACTTCCATGTCATTTGGCTTCAAATATGGAATTCCTTTAGATGCTGATTTAGTTATTGATGTTCGATTTTTACCAAATCCTCACTATGTGCCATCATTAAAAAAATTGACTGGTCTGAATATGGAGGTGCAGGATTATGTACTCAAATGGCCGATTGCGGAAAAGTTTATGGATAAATTTTTGGATTTGATTCATTTCTTGATTCCCCATTATATTAAAGAGGGTAAAACTCATTTGACTATAGCTATTGGATGTACAGGAGGTAAACACCGGTCTGTGACACTAGCTGAGAAGTTATCTGAGTTTTTATATGATCAGGATTATAAAGTTATTATTGACCATCGGGATGTGGATAGAGAATGATCTCGTGTAAGTGATTTCGATGGGAAAGGAATTAGGTTTGAAGGAGAGGGGCTAGATGAAACGGCTAAAATGGTTATATCCGGGAATGAGAATTAAGCGTTGGTTATTTCTCTCAGTATTGGGGATATTGGTTATTGTAATGGGAGTTACCCTTACTTTAGGCTTTGAGGTTCTGGGTTTTGTTGAACGGATTATTGTATCCTATGCCTATAAATTGACAGGGAAGATTAGTTTTTCTTTAATTCACTTTGTGGGGACTGCTTTGATAATTTTAGGTTTTATCTTATTTGCTAAAGGGATAAAAAATACCATTGCTTCGATGATCAAGGCGATTATTCCTGATACAGAGGATAGCCTGGTCGAGATTGTATTTCAAAAACGTCAGCTAAAAAAGGGCCCGAAAATAGTGGCTTTAGGAGGAGGAACGGGTCTTTCTACCCTGATTAGAGGGTTAAAAGAATTTACTTCTAATATAATAGCAGTAGTAACAGTTTCAGATGATGGTGGGAGTTCGGGAATTTTACGAGATAATCTGGGGATTTTGCCTCCTGGAGATATTCGTAACTGCCTGGTTGCTCTGGCAGATACTGAACCTCTAATGGAGGGGCTTTTTCAGCACAGATTTATGGAAGGTGATTTGAAAGGCCACTCTTTTGGTAATCTTTTCATCGCGGCGATGACGGAAGTTACCGGGGATTTTGATCGTGCAATTCAAGAATCTAGTAAAGTTTTAGCTGTTCGAGGCAGGGTTCTTCCTTCGACATTAACAGATATTATCCTGTATGCAGAACACACTGATGGGAAGATTACCAGAGGAGAGTCTAAAATACCTGATTATACAGAACCTGTAAAACGGGTATATTTACAACCTGCTGATGCTACACCTTTACCTGAAACTATTCGAGCCATTAAAGAAGCAGATGCCATCATTTTAGGGCCTGGAAGTCTTTTTACTAGCGTAATTCCGAATCTATTGATTGAAGATGTAGCGGAAGCGATACGCAATAGTAGTGCTTTAAAGATTTATGTCTGTAATGTGATGACACAACCTGGTGAGACTACTGATTATACTGCTGGAGATCATGTTCAACAGATTTTTGATCATGTAGGATTTAAAGTTTTTGACTATATTGTTGTTAATGATGAACCTATTCCTTCAGAGCTGGCTCTTAAATATGCAGAAGAAGGAGCTTATCCTGTAGAGATAGATACTGATAAGTTAAACAAATTGGGGGTTAATACGATTAAAGGTTCTTTAATCAGTAAAACTAATCTGGTTCGTCATAATCCCAGTTATTTATCTGAATTAATCATTAAGCTGATTATTCGGCTTGATGTAGGAAGTAAGCGATTTAAATTTCTCGATTGGTATTTCAACACACGTAAAAAGGATTTTCTATTCAAGTTCAAAAGGTGATGATATATGGCGATTTCTTTTGCAGACGAAGTACGTAATGAGTTGGCGAGGATGACCTCTGAAAGAAGGTGTTGTCAACATGCTGAGTTAGCTGCTTTGATTAGATGTAATGGAACTCTTTCTATAGCTCAGCGGCAGATTGGATTAATTCTCACCACTGAGAATGCAGCAGTGGCTCGTAAAATTTTTAAATTATTTAAGTTGAACTATGATTTGTTTACTGAGATTGTGGTAAGACAGAAGATGCGCTTTCATCGACATAACTCTTATCAGGTGAAGATACCACCACAAAAGGGAACCAGGGAAATGCTAATTAGTATTGGTGTTCTTAATGAATTGTATCAATTCAACTATCGTTTGGATTACGATATGTTATCTAAAGAGTGTTGTGCGAGGAGCTATATTCGAGGCACTTTTTTAGGGTCTGGGTCGATAAATCATCCAGACCGAGGTTATCATCTAGAAATTACTTGTGACCGTGAGGAGTATGCTCAACAATTATTGAGTTTTTTTCAATCTTTTCAGTTGAACTGTAATATTATGTATCGTAAGCATAGCTATGTAATCTATTTTAAAAGTTCGGAAGATATAGCAACATTTTTGAATTTGATTGGTGCCCATACTGCTTTGTTGAAATTTGAAGATTATCGAGTAATGAAAAATATTAAAAATGATGTTAATCGTCGGGTAAATTGTGAAACAGCTAATCTAGATAAAACAATCACTGCATCAATGCAGCAGATAGATGATATTGAGTTAATTACTGCCAGTCGGGGGATAGACACTTTACCCAAAAGCTTGCAGGAGATTGCTCAACTGAGGATATCTCATCCGGATTTAAGTTTGAAAGAATTGGGACAGTTATTGAATCCACCTTTAAGTAAATCAGGGGTAAATGGACGTTTACGGAGAATAGCTCAGGCTGCTGACAAAATTCGCTTAAAATCCTAAAGAAGGTGGTTAAAAGAATGATGTTATCTCAACGGATTTCGATTGAACAGAAGCAGACTTTGATTATGACACCGCGTCTTCAGCAGGCGATTCAACTTTTGCAGTTCTCTACACTGGAGTTAAGTCAATATATCGAAGATGAACTTAAGTCTAATCCTATTTTGGAGGTTGATGAAGAGTCTTCTCCAGAGGATAAATGTGAGACTACTGACGAGAAGGATAATAATCTCTGGGAAGAATATTTGGAGAATAGTAGATACTCTTCAGATCTGCGACCGGAGATAGATTATAATGTTACGGAGACTAATTATGAAAATTTTGTCGCCATTAAACCATGCCTTACTGAATTTGTCTTGTCTCAATTCAATCTGTTAACAAATGATCGTGAAGAATTAGAGATAGGCGAGTACCTTATTGGATCTTTGGATGAACAGGGTTTTTTGAGTATTACTCCAGAACGCGCTAGTCAACTATTAGAAGTCAGTATTGTAAAGGTGATGAAAGTTATAAAAATGGTGCAGTCTTTAGAACCCGTGGGGATTGGAGCCAGAAATTTGATTGAATCGTTGATTATTCAAAGTAAATATCACTATGGTGACTTACCTCTGGTAGAAGAGATTATTTATAATCATTTAGAGGAATTGAGCGAAAATCATATTAAACAGATTGCATCGAAATTAAAGGTTACTCCCGGTGAAATTCAACAGGTGGCGGATATCATTAAAACCCTTAATCCCAGACCTGCAGCTTTATTTACGAGTGATCAGGAGACTAAATATCTAGAACCTGATGTTTTTATTCAGAAAGTTGGAGATGAATATGTGGTAATAATGAATGACCAGACTGTACCCCGTCTGCGAATTAATGCCTATTATCAAAAAATTATGGCCAATATGCAAAATGGTGAAGAGGCAAGGGAATTTCTGGAGAAGAAATTGAATTCTGCTCTCTGGTTAATCAAAAGTATTGAACAACGGAGAATGACTATCTATAGAATTGTAGAGACTATGGTTGAACTCCAAAAGCCGTTTCTGGATAAAGGAATTAAGCATTTGCAGCCAATGACTTTGAATGAAGTGGCTGAACGAATAGGGGTTCATGAATCTACCGTAAGTCGAGCTACTGCTAATAAGTATGTGCAAACTCCTTATGGGATCTATGAACTAAAGTTTTTCTTTAATAGTGGAATATCAAGTAATGATGGAGAAGGGCTTGCTTCAGTGGGGGTTAAAGAGATTATTCAGGAGTTAATCAGAGGAGAAGATGCGATTAAACCTTTGAGTGATCAAAAGATTGCCGAGATTATTGAAGAACGTGGCTTTTCTATCTCTCGACGAACTGTTGCCAAATATCGGGATGAATTGGAAATTCCCGCTTCTAGTAAACGACGGAGATATGAATAATTGTCTAATAGTTAAGCTGTTTGAGTCAAATTCGATTTAAGAATTGGACTCAAACAGCTTTTTTAGTTTTCGTAAAATTTTCCCTGCTCTCTTTAAAAATTTGTTAAATATCAAAAAATAGGAAGGAATTAAGAAAACAAAGAAGAATACTATAAAATACCACATTATAAAAAGAGAAAAATGTTAGTTAAAAATCCGAGGGAAAGGAGTGGATATTTTAAAGGATAGGATAGTTTTGTTTGATGACTAAAAAAAATAGGAGGGGATTATAATGCGAAGAGTTAGACTGACCTGTTTGTTTGTAGTGCTACTTGTCATTACTTTGATGATGGCTGGTTGTTTTAGTAAAGAGGTGAAGAAAAACCTTGAGCAAACTGAAAGATTTGTCACCCAGGCTTCGACCAGTATAGTTATTTCCGAGGTATATTACGATACTGCTGGAACTGATTCGATAGAAGAATATATCGAACTGTATAACATGAATTCTTCTGCACTTGATTTAAGTGGTTGGACTTTGACTGATAATTATTCTACTTACACAATTGCTAATGGAGTTTCTATTAATGCACAGAGTACTTTGATCATCGCCAGAGATAGTGGTGGTTTTAGTAATCTTTTTGGTTTTAATCCGGATATCTCCGATTTAAGTCTGGCATTAGGTAATAGTGGTGACATGGTTATTCTAAAGAACAATAGTGGAACGGAAGTTGATTTTGTAGCCTGGGAAGGCGAAGTGGCAGGGTGGAGTACATACTCCAATACCGGCAATTCTATTGAACGCAATCCCGCTAATATTGATACTGACGTTGAGGGAGATTGGGTAAATAATGTGACCCCAACTCCGGGTTTTGTGACTACTTCAGTTGGAACTATTTTGATCAGTGAAGTGTATTATGATACAACTGGCACTGATTCCGTAGAAGAGTATGTAGAATTATATAACACAGGTACTGTGTCAATTGATATTTCTGGTTGGACACTGACTGATAACTATTCTAGTTTTACTATTCCCGCAAACACAATTGTTGAGGGACAGTCGACAGTTATTGTAGCTGCAGATGCAGCAGGTTTTAATGCTCTTTTCGGTTTTACGCCAGATGTAAGCGGGTCTAGTCTTGCCTTGAGTAATTCTGGTGATGAAGTGACTCTGAAGAATACAAGTGCTGCGGAGATTGATTTCGTGGCCTGGGAGAACTATGTGAGTGGTTGGAGCGTTTATGCTAATACAAGTAATTCCATTGAACGAAACCCAGTGAATATTGATACAGATACTGTAAGTGATTGGTTAAGTAATGTAACTCCAACACCGGGTTCAATTAATTCTGGAGGAAGTATTCAGGGAAGCATCTTATTGAGTGAAGTTTATTACGATACTACTGGAACTGATTCTGTTGAAGAATTTGTAGAACTTTATAATATTAGTGCTACCAGTGTAGATGTATCTGGTTGGACGCTTAGTGATAATGCAGGAACTTACACTATTCCAAATAACACAACTGTTGCCGGAGAATCCACCCTGATCATCGCTGCTGATTCTTCTGGATTTAATGCATTGTTTGGTTTTGCTCCAGATGTGAGTGGTTTAAGTCTTGCTTTAAGTAATTCTGGTGATCAAGTTATTTTAGAAAATGCGGATGGAATCGAGGTTGATTTTGTAGCCTGGGAAAATTATGTGAGCGGCTGGGCAATATATGCAAATACAGGTAATTCTCTTGATCGTAATCCGGTTACTACAGACACTGACACATATACAGACTGGTTAAGTGATGTTACTCCAACTCCCGGAGGAGTCAATGGGGACACAGGTGGTACTGATCCTAATGACCCTAATGATCCGCCAATAAATGGTGATAATCCGGCACCGGGAGTTTTAAAAGTTCACTTTATTGATGTTGGTCAGGGAGATTCAATTTTGGTTCAGGCACCTACTGGTGAAGTAATGCTAGTAGATGCAGGAAACTATCAGATAGAGATTGAAAATAAAGTGTTAAGTTACCTGAGTGATTTAGGATTGGGTCATATTGATATAACTGTTGCTACCCATCCTCATTCTGATCATATCGGTAGTCTTGATGCAGTAATCAATACTTATGCTGTGGGCAAAGCATATGATAGTGGTTATCCTTATACTTCTATCAGTTATACCGATTATATGGCTGCTATTGAAAATAATGATGTACCATTCTATTTAGCCCGTAGAGGTCAATTCTTTGCACTAAGTGCTGATGTCAATGTAGAAGTTTTGAGTCCTACTGATGATATTATTAACACTACAACAGATACCAATGATGCATCTATTGTTTTAAAAGTTACTTATGGTAGTACCAGTTTTATTCTGACTGGTGATGCTAGTCAAATAATTGAACGAGATATTATCTCTGCTGGTTTTGATATTGATGCGAATGTGTTAAAAGTTGGTCATCATGGTAGTTACAGTGCGACAGCACCTGAATTTGTAGATGCTATAACTCCAGATGTTGGTGCGGTAATTACCTGTGGAGAGAATAATCCTTATGGACATCCCCATACTGAGACCATTGACACTCTGAATGCTAAGAATGTGACTATTTATCGTACTGATTTAGATGGAGCAATGAATGGTAATGTTGTCATGACTTCCGATGGTACCACTATTTCTGTGCAATATTAAAAAGGATAATTTGGCTTTTTTGACGAAGGATAAAGAAAGCAATTTACTCGCATGCTTACTATAGTGAGGCATGTATAAGGAGGAATGAACTTGCAAATTCGTGCTGTTGTTGATCAGATCAACTCCGGAAAAGCCCTTCTGTTGGTTTCACCAGATGAGAGACATTCTATTATCTGGCCGGTTGAACTTTTACCGAAAGAGGTACGAGAGGCGGATATTCTCTATATTGATGTAAATATTGATGACAAAGAGACCGAAGATCTTAAAACAAAAGCAAGAGAGAGAATTGCGCGTCTGGTAAAGAGAACTCAGGAGATGGATCGACAGAAGAATGAAGAAAAAGATGAATAGTGTGAGGATTTTGATGAGGCTGTTTTGAATACGACAGCCTCTTTTTTTGTTGATTATTTGCCTGACCTGCTAAGTGGTAATGTAGTTGAAAAGAATTTGGAGACTGTAGATGATTAACAATTTTGACTGGGTTAGAGAATCTAAATTTGTTATTTGGTCAAACTATAGGTATATCTTTGTGATATGGGGGGAGTTTTAAATCATGGCATTTGTTGTCGGAATAGCAGGAACAGCAAAAAATACGGGAAAAACCACTACAACTAGTGCTATGATGAAGGAGTTGGAGTGTAGAAAGATAGATTATGCTTTAACCAGTATTGGCTATGATGGCGAAGAACTGGATAATGTGACAGGACTACCCAAACCTAGACTTAAGGTAGAGTCAGGGGTATTGGTAGCAGTAGCTGAAAAGTGTCTTTCTGTCAGTAGTGCATGGGTGGAAATTGCTGAACGAACAGGTATTCTAACGCCTTTAGGGGAGATTATTATTGGTAGAGTAAAGGATTCTGGTTTGTTAATCATTGCTGGGCCAAATAAAGGACAAGATCTTCAAAAAATTTGTGCCAGGTTGATGAAATACAATGCGAGACTGATACTAGTTGATGGTGCGTTAAATCGGTTAACTCCCATGGTAGTAGCAGATGGACTAATTCTTGCTACAGGTGCATCCAGACATCAAAATATCAATGTTTTGGTTAAGGAGACCTCTGGAATTGAACAGATTTTTCGAATTCCAGCATACACTGGTGTGCTGCAAACACAACCAGATGTCTTTCAAAACCATGTGCAATTAATCAAAAAAGTAAATCAATCAATAGAGATCAGAAATTATGACTATACTTCTTTGTTAACAGATAAATTAATGAATGATATTCTTCTCAATATTAAATATGGTTATAATACGCTTTGGATACCAGGGGTATTGGGTGTATCAGCTTTGAGAAGAATAGTTGACTCATCTTATATTAATGAGATGCAGATTATCTTAAATGATCCAACAAAACTTCTAATAACAGGAGAAGTGTTAGAGTTTCTTACACTGTTGACCAGTGGCTATGAAAAAAAGATTGATCTGTATTTTCAAAATCCATTACAGTTAGCTTTTTTGACGATTAACCCATTTTTCCCCCGATACAGAGCAGGAAAAGGCTTATACGAGCCTTCCTATGTGAATGTTGATGAATTATTGATCAGAATGAGGGAATTCCTATCTGTACCAGTTTTAGATGTTATGAAAGATGGGGTAACAGAGATTATAAATTGGATTGAGGACAATAGCAAAAAAAATGATTAATTTGCACAAAAAATTTCTCATATCAGCAGGAGATTTGGAATACATATAGAAATACTTAGATGTTCGATGCTTTAAATTTTACATTTCCGGGACAAATATAGACCCGCGGGATGTAAGTGATCCATTAACTAACGCGTGCGTAGTTATAATCTTTGGGTATATTTTATAACCTTTATTTTGTATATCATAATTAGAGGGGTTATAGAATAGTATTAAGGAATACTTTTTTTGTATCTTGTGGGTCGAATTTGATCCTAGCGGACAAATGTGGTCCCATAAAAAATCTTCAAATAGGAGTGGGGTGAATGGAGAAATATTTTAAGCTCCAGGCTAGGTTAGTACCTGAGTTAATAAATGTGGCAATGAAAAGAAATAATATTCTCAAAGAGATTCACCACCATCAACCAGTAGGTCGTCGTAATCTGGCTGAGAAATTAAATGAACCAGAGAGAGCTATTCGTAAGGAGTTAGAATTTCTGAAAGATTTAGGTTTGATTGATATAACCAGCTCGGGGGCGGTTCTGACCAATGAAGGATTTGATCTATTGGAGCCATTAGTGGGTTATATTAAGTTAATCAAAGGTATTAGTGATCTGGAAGCACGTCTTCAACAGATTTTACAAATACCTACAGTATTGATTGTTCCCACCTCTCATGAAATAGAATATACTAGTGATGATATTAAACGGGACTTAGGTCGCTTTGCCGCTGGTGAGTTAAAAAAAATTATATTTAACCGATTAGGTGAAGAGCAGTCTCTGATTATTGCAGTTACCGGAGGTACTACCATGGCTGCGGTTGCCGATTCTATGTCCTATGAGGGACAGAAACGTTCGATAACTGTAGTTCCTGGCAGAGGAGGTTTGGGTGAGAATGTGGATATTCAGTCAAATACTATATCCGCAAATATGGCCCGCAAACTGGGAGGAACATATCGTCTTCTGCAAGTTCCGGATAACCTGCAGGAATCTCTTTTGAATTCTCTCAGTCGAGAACCGCAAATCAAAGAGGTTTTGGAACTTTTGGCAAAGTCTCAGATTCTGATTCATGGTGTGGGAACAGCTCGCGAGATGGCACAACGTCGGGGAATGACTTCTGCTGAGATTGCTCAATTGGAAGCGAAAGGCGCTGTAGGAGAAGCCTTTGGATTTTATGTCAATGAAGCAGGTGAGACTGTACATACAACCACAAGCATTGGAGTAAAATTTGACGATCTGGCTAGAGAAAACCTATTCGTTATCGCTATTGCTGAAGGTGAAGAGAAGGCAAAAGCTATTAAATCGGTAGTGTCATCTCAAAACCATAATGTGCTTATCACAAATGAACAAACTGCAAAGAGAATCATTGAAATTTATGGATAATAATCGGAATGATTAAAAACAGTATGACTAATTTATGTAGATTAAAGTATAAAAAAATATATATAAAATATCTAAGGAGGAGATTGTATTATGACAATCAAAATTGGTATTAATGGTTTTGGAGCAATTGGTAGAAGGGTTTTCCGTTACGCATTGGATAAACCAGAAGTGGAGATTGTAGCAGTGAATGATTTGACAGATGCTCAAAATCTGGCTTATCTACTAAAATACGATTCCAACTATGGTATATTGAACGCTGATGTTAAAGCTGAAGATGACAAGATTGTTGTTAATGGTAAAGCGTTTCAGGTTACTGCTGAAAGAGATCCTGCAAAATTAGATTGGGCCGGAAAAGGTGTAGATATTGTTGTTGAATCTACTGGCTTCTTTACAAAAGCCGAAGATGCGAAAAAGCATATTCAGGCCGGAGCCAAAAAAGTTATCATTTCTGCTCCAGCAAAAGGTGAAGACATTACTATCGTTATGGGAGTAAATGAAGATAAATATGACCCAGCTAACCATCACATTGTTTCCAATGCTTCCTGTACTACTAACTGTTTAGCTCCTGTTGCAAAAGTTTTAAATGATAAGTTTGGTATTGTAAAAGGTTTAATGACTACTATTCATGCTTATACAGGTGGTCAGGCTATACTGGATGCTCCGGCAGCTAAAGATTTTACTCGTGGTCGTGCTGCAGCTTTAAATATGGTTCCAACTACTACTGGTGCTGCTAAAGCGGTAGCTTTAGTACTACCAGAATTGAAAGGTAAATTTAATGGTATGGCTGTTCGGGTTCCAACTCCAACTGTATCTGTTGTTGACCTGGTTGCTGAACTGAATACGCCAGTAACTGTAGAAGAGATAAATACTGCGATGAAGGAAGCAGCTGAAGGCCCAATGAAGGGGATTTTAGCTTACTGTGATGAACCATTAGTGTCCAAAGATTTTCAGGGTAATTCTAATTCTTCTATTGTTAATGCCAATTCAACTATGGTATTGGAAGATAAGATGGTTAAAGTTCTTTCCTGGTATGACAATGAATGGGGTTATTCATGTCGTGTAGTTGACCTGGCGATTTTTATGGCCAGTAAAGGACTATAGGTTACCCTCAAATTTATGTGTATATAGGCGTCATGAACTGCATGACGCCTGTAAGCATGTCTAGGGGTAAAAGGTTTTCATTAAAGATATACTTATTCTCATGATTTATTTTATGAAGTACACAATTTAACAACATTTCAGAAGGGAAATCTCTCAACCTTTATAGGTGGGAGTACAAATAACTAAATGGTGTTTACTTCCGTAAAGATACAAATCCCCTTTTGAAGGTGTTAGACTCAAGCATTAACAGTTTGCTATTAATGCGACTTTAACCATTGCAGTAGATATTGTTAAGTTATTTTAAAAGTGTGAAAAAAAGGAGGGCTGTATATATGTTACGTAAAAAGACTCTTAAAGATTTTGACTTTAATCAGAAGCGGGTTCTTGTACGAGTCGATTTTAATGTACCCATGCAGGATGGTGAGATCACTGACGATACCCGGATTCGAGCAGCTATTCCTACTATCAAATACTTGATGGAAGCAAACGCTAAAATCGTTCTGGCCAGTCACTTTGGACGTCCCAAAGGTAAAGTACAGGATGAATATCGCTTAGACCCAGTAGCAGAACATTTGGCTGAAGTTTTAGGTTGTGATGTAATTAAGGTAGATGACTGTATTGGTGATGAACCTAAGCAGGCTATTGCAGAGATGGATTGGAGAGATATCCTTTTATTGGAGAATACCCGTTTTTACAAACAGGAGACAGATAATGATCCAGAGTTTGCTAAGAAGTTAGCTGAATTGGCGGATATATTTGTAATGGATGCTTTTGGTGCATCTCATAGAGCACATGCCTCGACAGCTGGAATAGCAGATTACTTGCCTGCCTGTGCAGGTTTGTTGATGGAGAAAGAACTGGATGCTCTTGGTAAAGCTATTCATAATCCGGAACGACCTTTCACTGCTATCATCGGTGGAGCAAAAGTATCGGATAAAATTGGTGTTATTGAAAACCTCTTAAATATTGTTGACTCTTTAATTATCGGTGGTGGGATGGCCAATACTTTTTTAAGAGCCAGGGGTTATGAAACTGGAAAATCTTTAGTTGAAGAAGATAAAGTGGAACTGGCTAAAGAGTTGATCGCTAAGGCTGATGAAAAAGAGGTGGAAATCGTTTTACCTGTGGATGTGGTAGTCGCCTCTGAGTTCAGTGAAGATGCCGATGTACAGGTAGTTCCAGTTAGTGTCATTCCGGCAGAATGGCAGGCTTTAGATATTGGTCCAGAAAGTATTGATATTTTTGCTGCGGTAATTCGAGATAGCAAAACAGTTGTCTGGAATGGCCCAATGGGTGTATTTGAGATGGGAACATTCGCTGCAGGTACTTTTGGTGTTGCAGAAGCTCTGGCTGAGTCTGAAGTAACCTCTATTATTGGTGGTGGGGATTCAGCAGCTGCGGTTGCCCAAGCTGGCTTTGAAGATCGGATGACCCATATTTCAACTGGTGGTGGAGCTTCACTGGAATTTCTGGAAGGCAAAGAATTACCGGGAATTGCAGCTTTAGATGATCGGGACTAAATGAAAGAGGGTGAGAGTATAATGCGTACTCCTATGATTGCTGGAAATTGGAAGATGAACATGACGGTATCTGAGGGCTCAAAGATGGTCAAAAATCTGATACCTTTGGTAAAAGATGCTAGAGATGTAGAGATCGCTGTGTGTCCTCCAGCTACTGAACTTTATCTAATAAAGATGGTGCTGGAAGGAACCAATATTGGTCTGGGAGCACAGAATATGCATTGGGAAGATTCTGGAGCATATACAGGTGAAATATCTCCTGTGATGGTCCAGGAGCTATGCCAATATGTAATTATTGGCCATTCTGAACGTCGACAATATTTTGGTGAAACTGATGAGACTGTTAACAAAAAGGTAAAAGCAGCGATTAAGTTGGGTCTAATCCCAATTGTCTGTGTAGGTGAGACTTTAGAAGAAAGAGAAGCAGGTCAGACAGAGAAAGTCTGTGAACGCCAGGTATTGGCGGCTCTGGATGAGTTATCAGCTTATGAGATAGCTAAGCTGATTATTGCTTATGAACCTATTTGGGCTATAGGGACTGGTCGTTCCGCCACTTCCGATGATGCTAATGAGACTATCGGTTATATTCGCCGGATTGTGGAAAACGAATTCTATGATACTGCCCAGATGTTGCGGATTTTATACGGTGGAAGTGTTAAGCCAAATAATATCTCAGAATATATGCAGCAATCTGAAATTGATGGTGCTCTGGTAGGTGGAGCCAGCCTGGATGCTGAATCCTTTGCAGCTATTGTTAATTTTAAATAGTAAACTGACAGGGTGATACATTACTATAAAATACCTCCACTAATAGTGGGGGTAAGATAACTTATTATGGATATAATGCTGCCGTATTGACAATAAAAGAGGGAGGGAGAGCGGAATGAGACCTAAACCGCTGGCCCTGATCATCCTGGATGGTTGGGGAGAGAATGATGAACTAAATGGAAATGCGATTAGATTAGCCAATACACCATATCTGAATAAACTTTTTAAAACTTATCCGAATACATTAATTCAGGCTTCAGGAGAGTCGGTTGGTTTACCCAGGGGTCAGATGGGGAATTCAGAAGTGGGACATTTAAATCTGGGGAGTGGTAGAATTATTTATCAGGATTTGACCCGGATATCTTTAGCGATCCGTACAGATGAGATAAAATCCAATTCTGTTATCAAGCCAGCTATGGAGAAGGCCAAATTAGAAGATAGAGCTCTTCATCTTATGGGACTACTATCTGATGGGGGAGTTCATAGCCACATTACCCATCTCTTTGGTTTATTGGAGATGGCAAAGGATCTAGGGTTAGATAAAGTTTATGTTCATGCTATCCTTGATGGACGAGATGTGCCACCGATTAGTGCCAGAGAGTATATTAAGGCATTGGAAGATAAAATGTCCCAATTAGGAGTAGGGACCATTGCAACTGTTAGTGGTCGATATTATACAATGGATCGGGATAACCGTTGGGAAAGAATTGAAAAGGCTTATCACGCTATGATAGGTGGTGGGGATAAGACTGCTCTTACCGCCATGGAGGCAGTTGAGCAGGCCTATGCTGCTGAAGAGACTGACGAATTTGTGACCCCAACTACCATAACCATCGCGGATGGTACGTCTAAAGGTCTGATTCAAAAAGAAGATTTGATCATTTTTTTCAACTTTCGGGCAGATCGTGCACGTCAGATAACCCGGGTATTGGCTTTGGAAGAGTTCAATAACTTTGATCGTGGGGAATTTTTAGATCCTCACTTTATCTGTATGACCGAATATGATGAGACTTTTGATCTATCCGTAGCCTTTCCAGCTGAAGAGATTAAGCAGACTTTAGGGGAAGTTTTGAGTAAAAATGGTTTAAAACAGTTACGAATTGCAGAGACTGAAAAATATGCTCATGTTACGTTTTTCTTTAACGGCGGCAAAGAGGAACCCAATCCTTTAGAGGAACGCAGGTTGATTCCCTCTCCCAAAGTAGCCACTTATGATTTACAGCCAGCTATGAGTGCTTTTGAGGTTACTGATGCTTTATTAGAAGAGGTGGCAATGGACAAATATGATGTTATTATTTTAAACTATGCTAACTGTGATATGGTAGGACATACTGGTAAAATAGATGCGGCAGTGGAAGCAGCAGAAGTTGTGGATAAGTGTCTTGAAAAATTGCTTCCACAGATTTTAAGTAAAGGCGGTCAGATTATTTTGACCAGTGATCATGGTAATGCAGAAAAGATGTTAGCAGGTGCAGAACCGCATACAGCTCATACTACCAATCCGGTTCCACTTCTATACCTTGGTGGATCTGAGAATATTAAATTAAGAGATGGTGGAATCTTAGCTGATATTGCACCTACAATGTTAGAGATTTTAGAGATTGAGCAACCTGAGGAGATGACAGGACAGTCTCTTTTGATAAAATAAAATGTAAGATACTAAAGGAGGAAATTAAAATGTTCGATACTACTATTATTGATGTTTATGGCCGTGAAGTGTTAGATTCTCGCGGCAATCCGACAGTAGAGGTAGAAGTTGTTTTGAATGATGGTTCAATTGGTCGTGCCATAGTACCATCCGGTGCATCCACTGGTGCATATGAGGCTGTAGAGCTTAGAGATGGAGATGAAGAGTATTTTCTGGGCAAAGGTGTCCTGAAAGCTGTAGAGAATGTAAATGAAGCTATCGCACCAGAGGTAATTGGTCTGGACGCAAGAGATCAGATCGAGATTGATCAGTTACTGATTGAACTGGATGGTACTCCCAATAAAGGTAATCTGGGTGCTAATGCTATTTTGGGTGTATCTATGGCTGTAGCACATGCAGCTGCCAATGCATTGGATATGCCTTTATATAGATATATTGGTGGCTTTTCCGCTCGTACACTGCCAGTTCCAATGATGAATATTCTTAATGGTGGCAGCCATGCCGACAATAATGTTGATATTCAGGAGTTTATGGTTATGCCTGTTGGTGCAAGTGATTGGTCTCAGGCTCTCAGAATGGGTGCGGAGATCTTTCATAATTTAAAGAAAGTTCTCAAGGCTAAAGGTTTAAATACAAGTGTTGGCGATGAGGGTGGTTTTGCACCTAACCTGGGTTCTAATGAGGAAGCATTACAGGTTATTATGGAAGCTATTCAAAAAGCAGGTTATACTCCGGGCAGTGATGTAAAATTAGCGTTGGATGTTGCTGCTACTGAGTTCTTTAAAGATGGTAAATACAATCTGGAAGGAGAAGGTCGTGTCCTGACTTCTGATGAGATGATTGAGTTTTATGTGAATCTGGTCGACAAATATCCGATTATCTCTATTGAAGATGGTCTTGCTGAAGATGATTGGGAAGGTTGGAAGAAGTTAACTGATCGTTTAGGCAAAAAGATTCAGTTGGTAGGAGATGATCTTTTTGTAACCAATACCGAAAGATTGGCAAAGGGAATTGAGACTGGTGTTGCCAACGCAATTCTTATCAAAGTAAATCAAATTGGTACTCTGACAGAGACCTTGCAGGCAATTGATATGGCGAAAAAGGCTGGGTACACATCAATTATCTCTCACCGGTCTGGAGAGACAGAAGATGTAACAATTGCTGACCTGGTTGTAGCAACTAACGCTGGTCAAATCAAAACTGGTGCTCCCAGTCGTACTGATCGGGTAGCAAAATATAATCAATTACTTCGGATTGAAGAATATTTAGGTGAGATTGCTGAATACCCGGGGATTGCTACCTTCTTTAATTTAAGATAGTCATTCAATGAGTGAATAAAAAGGTCTGTTTCGGCAGGCCTTTTTTAACCAGATACCTGTAATATATGTAACTTTATATTACTATTATTAATATTATCATGAAAACAGGGAATAATAATTTTGCATAAAGTTATAGAGATATTTTGCTAAACGTTAATTAGAAAGTTCGGTGAGTGAAGTAAACAAAGCAGTTACTATTTAACAAATATAGGTAATTAAGAGCTATTTATAGAAAATACCCATAGAATTCTTGGGAGATGAGGTAAAGAAATTACTAATAGTATTGTAATTTTGCGTATAGTGTGTTAAAATAGTGAGTGGTTAACGATAGTTCAGAAGGGGAAAGACTTTCACCTCTATCAAGGAGGTTTTATAACTGATTCCCCTGAAACTTCAGTGAGCGTACAAATATCTTTCTGAAGTCGTTAAACGCGAGAGTATAATTACGTAAATTAGATTATTTTAATCAGGGGAGGTGTTTGAGGATGATATTAGCTCTTAAAATTTTATTAATAATTTGTTCTTTAGTACTGATAGCTGGAGTTTTATTCCAGTCTGGTAAGAGTGCTGGTTTATCTGGCGCTATTGATGGTGGTGCTACCGCATTTTTTGGTAAAAAGAAAGGGCTGGACGAACTGTTTGGAAAAATTACAACAGTTGCTGCGATTGTTTTTATGATTTTAGCCCTGGCTATAGCAGGATTAAGCTAAGGGAATAGATTATCTACAAGAGCCCTAAAAGGGTTCTTTCTTTCTGTTAATTTTAAAAATAAGATAAAAGGAGGATGAATTGTATGTACATTACCCCAATAGTGGTCGGTATTGTAGCCCTATTCTTTGCTTTCTTTTTAACTAGTAAAGTTAGAAAAGCCGAGTTGGCAAATGAGAGGATCAAAGAATTGAGTAAGGCTATTCATGAAGGCGCTATGGCTTTTTTGAGCCGGGAGTATAAGTTTTTAGTTATCTTTGTTGCTATTGTTGCTATTATTATGTTCTTTGTTAAATCCCTTGGAGCTGTAACTGCTATCTCCTTTATTACTGGTGCGGTTTTTTCCGCATTAGCTGGATACATAGGCATGAACATTGCAACTATGGCTAACGGAAGAACTGCTTCTGCTGCCAAAAAAGGTATGAGTGCAGCTTTGGACATTGCTTTCTCTGGTGGAGCTGTTATGGGAATGTCCGTTGTTGGATTAGGTCTGTTAGGTATTGGACTTTTGAGTTCTTTATTTGAACCTCAAGCTATCCAGGGTTTTGCATTCGGTGCTTCTTCTATTGCACTCTTTGCCCGTGTGGGTGGCGGGATTTACACTAAGGCTGCAGATGTCGGTGCAGACTTGGTAGGTAAGGTGGAAGCTGGTATTCCGGAAGATGACCCACGGAATCCTGCAGTTATCGCAGATAATGTTGGTGATAATGTTGGTGATGTAGCAGGTATGGGTGCAGACCTTTTCGAATCTTATGTTGGTTCTATCATTGCTGCAATTGCTCTGGGTTCAACTTATGCTAACCCTAAAGGATATATTATATTACCAATCTATATCGCAGCAGCAGGAATTATTGCTTCTATCATTGGTTCATTTTTTGTTCGTTCTAAAGAAGGCGCTAATTTGGGACATGTTCTGGAGATGGGATCCTATGTAAGTGGCGGTTTGACTCTAATCGCTGCATTCTTTTTGGTTCGAAACGTAGGTATTGATAACCCAATGGGTGTGTTTGGTGCGATTATTTCTGGTCTGGTTGCCGGTATTCTGATCGCTAGAGTAACTGAATACTATACTTCTGGTGAGTTCAAACCGGTTAAAGATCTGGCCGACCAATCTCAGAGTGGTCCAGCAGTTAATATTATCTCAGGTCTGTCTGTAGGTATGAAGAGTACAGCCATTCCAGTTCTGTTGATAGCTATTGCTATCTATGCTGCATATACTTTAGGTGGATTATATGGTATTGCATTATCTGCTGTCGGTATGTTATCAATTGTTGGTATGACTGTAGCTGTTGATGCTTATGGTCCGATTGCTGACAATGCTGGTGGGATTGCTGAAATGGCTGAGATGGGTGAAGATATCCGTAAGATTACAGATAAATTGGACGCAGTTGGTAATACTACTGCTGCCATTGGTAAAGGCTTTGCGATCGGTTCTGCTGCTCTAACAGCGCTGGCCTTGTTCTCAGCATATACTAATGCTACTGGTTTAGATTCTATCGACCTGACTAAAGCAGAAGTAATTGTTGGTCTCTTTATCGGTGGCATGCTGCCATTCCTCTTCTCGGCAATTACTATGAGTGCTGTAGGTAGAGCTGCCTTTCAGATGATTGATGAAGTCCGTCGTCAATTTAGAGAGATTCCGGGAATTATGGAGCATAAAGCTCGTCCTGATTATGCTCGTTGTGTAGATATTAGTACTACTGCTGCCATTCGCGAGATGGTTATTCCTGGCCTGATGGCGGTAATAGTACCTATTGTGGTTGGTATCTGGAGTGTTGAGGCATTAGGTGGTCTTCTGGCTGGTGCTCTGGTTACTGGTGTTCTGATGGCTATTATGATGGCAAACGCTGGTGGTGCCTGGGATAATGCTAAGAAATTTGTTGAAGGTGGAGAGTATGGTGGTAAGGGTTCTACTACCCATGCAGCTACGGTTATTGGTGATACCGTTGGTGATCCATTTAAAGATACTTCTGGTCCATCCTTAAATATCTTAATTAAATTGATGACTATCGTTTCTCTGGTATTTGCTCCACTCTTTATGGCGTTGTAAATAAAAGTATAGGCAAAACCCCTGACTCACCATCAGTAGTGTGGTTGATTCAGGGGTTTTTTGATGCACTTTTGGTACTGTAACAAATGATTCTAGAATTAGGCAGGGATGCAGCATTTTTTAACGAAATTATAAATATGTGTTCAGAAGAGGAGTAAAAAAGCAGTTTTTGGGATAATTTAACCAGTGGATGTATTGATTTTATCATTATAGAGAACTATTTTGAAGGGAAGAGATTGTATGGAGATGTTGAAAATGTGTTTTGCTTGCGGTAGAGATAACCCCATTGGTTTAAAATTAAATTTTCGCCAGGAAGAGGATAAGGTAATCGCCTCTTTTGTTCCAGAGGAGGTTCATCAGGGTTATCCGGGAATTATGCATGGAGGTCTGGTTACTACTTTATTAGATGAAGCTATGGCTAAGGTCATGAATCTGCGAAATATTGTGGCTGTGACAGCTACTTTAGAGGTAAAATTCAGACATAAAGTGCAGATCGGAGAGAGATTAATCATTTGGGGTCAATTGGTAGAAGAGAAGAAAAAGCGGTGTTCCATTAAGAGCTGGTTGACCGATAAGGAAGGAAAGATTTTGGCTGAAGCTAGTTCTGTATTTATTAAAATATAACAATTTTTAGGAGGGTATACAACATGAATGATGCAAAATTAATGAGTAGAGAAGAAGCTATGAAATTGTTAAAAGAACAGGTTAAGCAGAAAAATCTAATCAAGCACTGTATAGCAGTGGAGGCTGTAATGGCAGGGTTAGCAGAACATTTTGATCAGGAGCAGGAGAGATGGGCTCTGGCAGGTTTGCTTCACGATATAGATTATGATAAAACTGCTGATGATCCTCAACGTCATAGTATGATAGGAGCTGACTTTCTTGCTGAAAAGGGAATAGACGAGGACATTGTTTACGCAGTAAGGGTACATAATGAAGTTCATGGGCTGTCCAGAAAGAGTATTATGGATAAAGCTCTTTATGCTTGTGATCCTTTGACAGGGTTAATTGTCGCTTCTGCACTGATTCATCCTGACAAAAAACTCAATTCTATTGATCCAGATTTTGTTTTAAATCGTTATAAGGAGAAGAATTTTGCGAAAGGAGCCTCTAGAGAACAGATTGCAGCTTGTGAGGAGATGGGATTGAGTCTGGCAGAGTTTGTTGGCCTGGGACTGAAGGCAATGCAGGCGGCACATAAAGATTTAGGTTTATAAGATGTAGATAGTAAATCTATTAACAAATTAGGGGGGATATATTATGGATTTTTATCAATTGATCAAAACCAGGAGAAGTGTACGCAAATATTTGGATAAACCCGTAGAGGAGGAGAAACTCATTAGAGTACTTAACGCAGCCAGGGTGGCTCCATCAGGGAAAAATATTCAGGCCTGGAAATTTATTGTTGTCAGAGATCAGGAGTTAAAGAAGAAGATTGTAGTAGCAGCGAAAGGCCAAAAATCTTTGGATGAGGCCTACTGTATAATTGTTTGTTGTGTAGATGAGACTCGGGCCTATCAGGGTCATGGGAACTATATGTCTTCATTTGCAGTAGATGGAGCTATTGCTTTGGATCACCTAATTTTGGCTGCCCATTATGAGGGTTTGGGAACTTGTTGGATCGGAGCTTTTTTTGAAGATCAGGTCAAAGAAACTCTTAAAATCCCCGACCCTTATCGGGTTGTAGCCATGACTCCATTGGGGTATGCTGCGATGGAACCAAAAGATCTGGGGCGAAAACCTCTGGAGGAGATCATCTCTTTTGATGGATGGGAGTAGATCGGATTTTATAATTGGCAAACGAATTTTTCTAAAACCTTTGAATTCACAGCTATCGATCGGCAGTGAACTCTTTCCGGAAGCCAGAAAGTTTGTAGTTCGGGAGAAGGTTGCTGGTAATTTAGTGGGAGAGGTAAATTATTGTAGTTACAGCCCTTCGCAGGGAAAAGTTGAGATTGGAATTGAAATCTTACCTCCTCAAAGGGGGAAAGGCTACGGTAGAGAGGCTTTGAGCTGTTTCCTTAGATACCTCTTTTTAACAATGAAGGTGTGGAAAGTGGTTTTAGCAGTGGCTGTGAATAATAGTATTGCGCAGAATTTATACTCTAAACTGGGATTTGAACTGGAGGAAAAGGTTTGTAATGGTGCTTATGATCCCGGAAAAGAAAAATTTATAGATATCTTAATAATGAGTCTTAGCAGAGAAAGATGGTCAAATCTGCAGTCATAGTATTGGTTTTTATTATCTGGAGCTAATTCGTTGATGAAAAAAGTTGGTAAGGGAGTTGTACAAGATGGATAACACCTATTCTGGGATTATCGAAGTCAAAAAATTGGGTACTGTCTTTGTGCCAAGGAAGTATGTTAATGCTCTGGACGGAGAAGGGACAGTCAAATTTTTTGCCGGAAAAGATATTCAGGGAGATACCAAGATTCTAAAACAGATTAAAAAAGGTGGCTTTGCTATCATTTCTACCAGATGGAAGAGGGTTCTGGAATTATATGCAGTTGTTGAACAGAAAAAATCGGAACTGGTTGGATATATTGAAGGACATGTGTCTCAGAGGGAGTGGAAATGGATCTACTGGTCTATTTTGAATAGATTGATGGTTCCTGTCGTGAATAATCAGGTTCAGGTTCAACCAGAGATTGAGATCCCGTATTTATTAGAATTTTTGGAGGAGAGACGAGATGGGGAGAGAGAAAAGCAATATCTGATCTCTGTATATGACCTGCTAAAATTAGAGGAGGCTTTAGAGGAGAAGCATTATCTAAAAGCTTTAGATCAGGATTATGTTATTGCCCATTATAATGTTCTGGCTCCCAAATCTCAGGAGACTATTAGTCTTATCCGGCAAGCTTTTGAGGATATTAAAGAAGAGTGGGTTGATAAAGAAGAGATCCATCTGTTAGATATGGGCTGTGGTTCAGGGGTATTATCAATTCTGGCAGCCAGAGTCTTTGCCGATAAAAATATTCATGTTACCTCGACAGACCATCTTGTTGAAGCAGTTGCAACTACTAGATTAAATGTTAAAAGATATGAAGAAGAAGGTAAGATTCCGGTAGGAGCGGTTCAGACTACCGAAGGTGGGGATCTTTTTGAACCTGTAGGTGAGGAAAAGTTTGACATAATGATTTTTAATGCTCCCTGGGTTGTGACTCAGGCTAAAAATCGGGCAGAGACTGCTCTTAATGACGAAGACCAATCCACCATTACCCGCTATATTCGCGATTCATGGAACCATCTCAAAAAAGGTGGGCATGTGCTGATTGGCTATGCGGATCACTCTGGAGATAAAGCTATTGAAAGACTGGAAGAGATTATTGCGGCAAACAATTTTCAGATTCATAAATTACATAAAGATAAAATCCAGACCAGAAGGTCTAAGAATAAGTGGGAAGCTGTGTTGATCTATGATCTGGTTGCAAAGGAATAAGAAATTAAATATCTAAGTTCTATGACTCCTACTTATAGGAGTGGGAGCTGCCTTGTTCTACTTCAGGTTGGGTTGAATCCTCATCTAAAGCCCCAAAGTTCAGCTTTAGCTGAACGAGTTCACCGGAAAGAGTTCGATCAGATTGACAACCAGGGATCGAGATATGAGAGAACAGGATTGACAGAAAACCATTCTGCTCTTAGCTTAGAATAGAAGCTTCTAATGAAAAGAATTTAACTGTTGTGTCAGGAGTATAACCGATTAATGTATTACACATTATACCTAGTAAGAATGATAATTAGGAGGCAGATTAATGAGTGCCAGAGAATCAATTTTAGATTTTATGAATAAAAAAGCATATAAGCCGATATCGGCTGATGAATTATTGAAGACTTTTGAAATCCCTAAAGCAGATACCAAAGCTTTTGTTAATCTTTTAGATCAAATGGAGAAGGATGGAGAGATTATTCAAACTCGATCCAAACTATATGGTGTTCCAAATCGAATGGATTTAATTGTAGGATATCTGCAGGGACATCCCCGGGGTTATGGATTTGTGATCCCAGAGGAACAGGATTTAGATGATGTTTTTGTTAGTGCAGAGAACTTGAATGGAGCTATGCACAATGATCGGGTTATAGTTCGGGTCAATAAAAAAACAGGAGGGAAGCGTAAAGAAGGGGAGATTATCCGCATTCTCCAGCGGGCAAATGTTACCATTGTCGGTAATTTTGAAAAAAGCAAGCATTTTGGCTTTGTTGTTCCTGATGATAAGCGAATTAGTTCGGATGTTTTCGTCCCCAAAGAAGAGTTTAATGGTGCTAAAGAGGGGCAGAAAGTTATTGTGTCTATCAGTCGTTGGCCAGAAAAAAGGCGAAATCCGGAGGGAAGAATTATCGCTATCTTAGGTCATATTGGAGATCCAGGAGTAGACATTGAGGGAATTATTCATCAATTGAAGCTTCCTCAGGATTTTCCTGCTGATGTGATTGCAGAATCTGAGAATATTGGCGATGAGATACCTGCCAGTGAGATTGACAGACGGCGTGATTTACGTCAGAAGGTAACTTTTACCATTGATGGAGAAGATGCAAAAGACTTTGATGATGCTGTTTCTATCGAAAGGGTAGATAAACGGACTGTGCGTTTAGGAGTACATATTGCGGATGTTACCCATTATGTTACCGAAGGTTCTGCCTTAGATAAGGAAGCTCGCGCACGGGCCACAAGCATTTATCTGGTAGATCGAGTAATTCCTATGCTTCCATACCGTCTGTCAAACGGTATCTGCAGCTTGAACCCTTATGAGGATCGTCTGACTTTATCTTGCGAGATGGAGATAGATTTAGAGACTGGCAAAGTTATGAAATACGATATTTTAGAAAGTGTGATCCGAAGTAATGAGCGATTGACCTATACTAAGGTCAAAAAAATGTTGGTAGATAAGGATTCAGATCTGCGAGAACAGTACAAACATGTTTTGTCTGATTTAGAATTGATGGAAGAATTAGCCTGGTTACTGAGAAAGAAACGTTTTGAGCGAGGTAGTATGGATTTTAATCTTCCCGAATCCAAAGTCAAATTAGACCAGGATGGTAAAGTGGCGGATATTATCAAAGTTGACAGAACTATTGCAGAGATGATGATTGAGGAATTTATGATTAAAACTAATGAAGTGGTTGCTGAAGATATGTATTGGCGGCAGATTCCTTTCATCTATCGGATTCATGAAACACCAGATCAACAAAAGTTGAATGATTTTAATGAGTTCATCCATAATTTTGGATATCATATCAAAGGGATAAATGAGATTCACCCACGTCAATTCCAGGAATTGCTGGATAAAGTAGAAGGTACAATTGAGGAAAGGTTGATTAACACAGTAATGTTACGTTCAATGAAGCAAGCTAAATATTCCATCTTACCTCTTGGTCATTTTGGATTGGCCAGTGAATACTATTCCCACTTTACATCTCCAATTAGGCGGTATCCTGATTTACAGATTCATCGGATTGTTAAAGAAGTATTGCGAAAAGGTTCACTCTCCAGGAAGCGAATGGATGAATTGGATATCCTGGTTCCTGAAGTAGCTGATCACTCTTCAATTCAGGAAAGGAAAGCTATGGAAGCTGAGCGGGAGAGTGTTGATTTGAAGAAAGTGGAATATATGTCTAATAAGGTGGGATTACAGTTTGAGGGGATTGTTAGTGGAGTAACTTCTTTTGGTTTTTTTGTTGAATTGAAGAATTCTGTGGAAGGGTTAGTCAGGGTGAGCCGGATGGCTGATGACTATTATCATTTTCACGAAGATAAATATGCTCTGATTGGTGAGCGGACTGGTAAAACCTATCGTCTGGGTGATATAGTTAAGGTTGAAGTTTATCGGGTCAATCTCGACGAGCGAGAGATAGATTTTGTGTTAGTTTAGGAAAGGTAGGATACATATCCCTTGACATAAAGTCTAAAACTGTTATAATATTAGTAGTTCTGTGTTGGGGAGGGTTGATGATGGCTAAAGAGAAAGGTGAATTTAAGGTAGTTGCTACCAATCGTAAAGCCCGTCATGAGTATCACATTATTGAAACTTATGAATGTGGGATTAAGTTGCAAGGTACAGAGGTTAAGTCTGTGCGTTTAGGACGGGTGAACTTTAAAGATAGCTTTGCCTTAGTTGAAAATGGTGAGGTCTGGTTATATAATATGCACATCAGCCCATATGAGTTTGGTAATCGTTTTAATCATGACCCTGAACGTAAACGTAAACTTTTAATGCATAAGCATGAGATCAGACGACTTTTCGGTAAGGTTAGAGAGCAGGGGTATACACTGGTGCCATTGCGAATGTATTTTAATCGCCAGTGGTTGAAGGTTGAGTTGGCTCTGGGTAAAGGTAAGAAAGATTATGATAAACGTGATGCTATTGCCAAGAAGACTGCTGATCGCCAGATTGAGCGTGCGATGAAGGAACGGTACTAGAAGATCACTCTTGAAAGGTATGACGATGTGTGTTATAATGAATATTACGTTATAAGCCATTCTCTATAGTGTGCACTATGGGGGTGTTCCGGTTTCGCTCTGGTAGTGGAGATCGGAGAAGCGTGTCGAGGACTCCTTTCACTCGCTAAACACTGGAACCTTAAAATTATCTGCAAACGATAATTACGCACTGGCTGCCTAACTAAGGCGGTCTGCTCCCTCAGCTTCTGTTAGCGGAGATGAACGGAGTATCATAATTAGCTAACTACTCTCTTGCTGATTCCTGTAAGCAAGGGGGGAATTTTACAGGATAGGGTCTCATGGGTTTGTCTGTATACGAGTGAGCCCCGAATTTTGATTACAGACTACACACGTAGAAGCTCTGGTTGAAACTAGTAGATACGCGGGTTCAACTCCCGCCACCTCCACCACAGTATCCACAATAAAATTAATATCAACATAATCTTTAAAAACAAAAATATTTTTAATCTAAGCCTGGATGATGCGTTTCTGCTCATCGAGGCTTTTATCTTTTATATCTGCATCCTTAAGAATGTAGTTTTGATATTTGGAGAGTTAATCTCTGTCTGGTGTCGGGATTTTTGGTGATTGACGATAAGATAGACGCTCTACTGGTCCATCTGCTTGAGAATAAAGTGCTGCAGACTCTGGATGGGTTTACAGAGTACTTGCAGAAGGAGTTGAGGAGATGGGGGTACAAGCTTCTTCAGAGGATTTGAGGAGGGTTACGAGGTGTGTGGGAAAGGAGGGAGTGAGATTGGCCAGGCTTAGTGAAGGTGGGTATCGAATTGATTTAAAAACAAAATTCTTACTGATTGGTCACCCTTCGGGGTGGTTATAATTATTTAAGGTTTTAAACTACTACACAGTTTTTAAAAACTTGGGCAATTATTTTTTATATTCTAAATACTTGAAAAAAATATGAATTTCGTTTATACTTATAATAGATTTAAAATAGTAGATAGGGGGTAGGTTTATGATTGATTCTATTGTCAAGATGAATATGAAAGACCA
>JAENYK010000026.1 GCA_016841825.1 Halothermothrix sp.
TAGAAGGTAAACGTAATATTGCCGTGCGAATGATTGAGGCTGGAATGCCTGTTGACTCGATAGTTAAGCTTACTGATTTATCCGCAGGAGAGATCTCAAGACTGGCTAAGCGGTTAGAATATTCTTTGGAAGATTAATATCTGCCTGGAGGATCACAACCAGAGGTGGAATCCTATTTTTCTTTTATTATAACAAGAAATCAACCTCTTTTACGCTACTAATGTTTTATTTGAGATATGTTACAGGATGTAAATTAATGATTAGACTGTGTGAAGAGGTTGCTGAACCGTGTAGTATAAACATGAAAAGAGGAAACGAATTTCCAAACCATGGTTTCTATGCTAAGGCAAAAGAGAATAATAGAACAGTAAAGGCCTGTGAACCCTTCTGAATTTCACAGGCCTTTATTAGTTTGAGTTACCGTGCATAGATCTTATGTATCCCAGTTAATCAGGAATAGACTAGCGCTTCTTTTTGGCAAATTCTAAAAAACCATACACCGCAAATCCTACCAGGGCGATTGGAATAGCAATTTTTAACAGTGCAAAACCCACAGAAAAGAGGACTTTTAAAATTTGTAGAGCAATAATAATGGCAATAATTACAAACAGAACAGTCCAAAAATTCCTCATAATATGTTCACCTCCAGAAAGTTATGTACTTGTATTATTATACACAAAGTTGTTCTTACTGTGTCAGCTTCTGATGATCGGATACACTTATGTATCTAAATTGTGAGAAGCTATAGGTTTACAAAACTATTTCGCTGTTTTTCAAAAAACTCCTTTCAATTACACCTATCTTTTCAGTAAATTTTTCGTGATTAAAGTCGCTAAATATCTGTTGAGATAAATTTTTTTAAAGTTGGGTACATTATTGATGAATAGGAAAGGGTGTGATTCAGAGGTGGATGAAGAGGAGAAACGTTTAGTGGAAGATTTGTATGACCGATTAGAAAATATCTCTGAAAACATTCAAAAGATAAATATTGCTGAATATATTGAAATGGTGAGATCTCCGCGGCGGATGATCTATATTAACTTTATCTCTGGATTGGCTCGTGGTCTGGGTGTTGCAGTTGGTGCCACTATTCTTGGAGGTCTGGTCCTAATGATACTCTTTCGGCTTGCTGAACTGAATATTCCCCTGATCGGCTTTTTTATCGCTAAAATAGTGAAAATAGTTCAGACATACTTATAAAACTATAATGAGGTGATTGAGATGACCAAAGATCTAATTGATGCTATTGAAAGTAGAAGGAGTGTGCGAAGTTATAAATCTGACCCTATTCCTGATCCCACGATTGGTAGAATTTTGGAATGTGGCAGACTGGCTCCCAGTGCGGGAAATCTGGAGCCGTGGTTTTTTTATGTAGTGAAAAATTCTCAGATTAAAGACCAATTAGCAGCAGTCTCTGAACCATGGATAAAAGCTGCACCAGTGGTAATTGTGGTTACCGCTGATTATACTCTGGAAAGCCAAAATTTTGGAGAACGGGGTAGAGAGATGTATCTCTATCAGGACAGTGCTGCAGCTACACAGAATATGTTATTGGCTGCTCATGGCTATGGACTCGGCAGCTGCTGGGTAGGAAAATTTGATGAGATAAAGATTAAACAGATTCTCAATCTTCCTGAAGGTCAGCAGCCGGTAGCTCTCTTACCATTGGGTTATCCAACTGAAGAAAATCAACCTCCTCTGGCTCATAAATCTATTGATGAGATGGTGAAGATTATACATTGAGCTAAAAACTATAATAAGGAGGAGTTACAATGAAGAAACATTCTATGGATAAATATAGGAAGATTTTGCTTGATGAAAAGGATAGATTTTTGAAATCAAATGATGTTTTAGAACATGGAGTTCAGGGAGAAGGAGGTGGTCTGGATCAAAGTTTTTTGGATTCAGTAGGTGAACTTTCTTCTTATGATAACCATCCGGCAGATCATGGGGATATAATGTTTGAGCGGAGTAAAGATATAGCTTTGCGGGATAATAATAAATCATTTCTTGGGATGATAGATGATGCTTTGAACAAGATTGATCAGGGAGTATATGGTATCTGCGATCACTGTGGAAAACCAATCGCTTCAGAAAGGTTGGAAGCTTTTCCATATACCACTATGTGTCGCGAGTGCAAAGATTTTGTTGAAAGATATGATGACTCTACTGAACGACCTCTTGAAGAGGTCATTTTGGACGTGCCCTTTGCCAGAACTTTTACTGATGGGGAAGACAATGTGGTCTTTGATGGAGAAGATGCCTGGCAAAAGGTGGCCCGTTATGGTACATCCAATGGCCCCGCCTATGAACCTGGTGCCGTTGACCCAGATGATGCTTTTGAAGATGCGGATGAACCACAGGGTGAGGTTAGCTGGGGTGATGGTGTTATTGATGCGGGATTTACCGGGGAATTTGCCGAAGATGTGCACACTGGAAATAGACGCAGAATTGGACGAACTGAGAATATTGGTCAAGATCAGAAAGAGTAAAGGCTAACCTTTTTTGCATTTACTTCTGTCATAGAAAGGAGTCTATTTTCCTCTTAGATGTGAACTGACATTCAGTTCTGGAACAGCACTTTTGCTGTCAAAATATTAGTTATCCGGAGAGGATAGTGAAAAGGGTCAATTCTTTGTTAAAAGGAATGCAATAATTTCACTATCCTCTGATATTTCAGCAGTGGATAATCAAAGAAAGGGTTGTCTGTCGTAATTGCGTATTGTAGAAATATATGCTAAAATAAGATAGGTATGGTCGATGAAAGGTTGACTAAATTTATCTTGAGATGGAGTGGTTATACTAATGACCTGGATTATCATGTTAGGAATATTTGTGATTGATCAAATTAGCAAATATTATGTAGTACAGAACTTGCATTATTTGGAGTCCACGCCAGTGATTCCTAATATTTTCCATCTGACATATGTTCATAACTATGGAGCAGCTTTTGGAATATTACAGAATAAACGGGTATTTTTCATTGTGATTTCTGTATTGGTGATTACAGTTTTTCTTTATTTTTATCGTCATCTACCTAAAGATTGGATGACAAAGATAGCTGTTGGAATGGCTTTGGGTGGGACTATTGGTAATTTGTTCGATCGATTGAGATTAGGTTATGTAGTAGATTTTTTTGATTTCCAAATCTGGCCTGTATTTAATATTGCGGACTCGGCCCTTGTTGTCGGAATGATCTTATTGGCCTGGCGGGTTCTTTTTACAGATGAAGATGCTGTTGAAGCAAACGAATCATTAGAGTTGGATCTGGAGAATGATCAAGAGATGACCGGGGATGATATATCGGAGAGCGATATCTAAGAACTAGCACAGGAGAGATATATAATGGATGAGATTCGTGATTTTGAGATTATTCCAGAGGATGAGAATTTGCGTCTGGATAAGTATTTGGCTGAGGTCAATGATGATCTTAGTCGTACATATATTAAACAACTGATTGATGATGGTCGGGTAAAAGTTAATGGGCAAGTGGAGAAAGCTAGCTATAAACTGAAACCGGGAGATCAACTTTTGTTACAGATTCCTGAGGCCACCGAATTAGAAGTCAAAGCTGAAGCTATACCTTTAGATATTCTTTATGAGGATCAGGATATAATAGTTATTAATAAGTCGTGGGATATGGTAGTTCATCCTGCTCCTGGTAACGAGAGTGGTACATTGGTCAATGCACTTTTATATCATTGTGAAAACCTTTCAGGGATTAATGGTGTGATTAGACCAGGAGTTGTACACAGATTGGACAAAGACACTTCCGGGGTACTGGTTGTAGCTAAATCTGATAGTGCCCATCGTTCTCTGGTAGATCAGTTCAAGGGACGAGAGGTAGAGAAGTTTTATCTAACTCTGATTAAGGGGTATCTGCCATATGAGACGGGAACTGTAGATGCTCCTATCGGTCGCGATCCCAGAGATCGAAAGAAGATGGCTGTGGTTAAGGAGCATAGCAAACCTGCTGTAACTCATTTTACTGTACTGGAAAGGTTTCGTGATTATACCTGGGTGCAGGTCAAATTAGAGACAGGTAGAACTCATCAGATCAGGGTTCACTTCTCCTATATGGGCTATCCTGTAGTGGGAGATGATAAATATGGACATAAAGAGACATTGGCAGTAGAACGTCAGATGTTACATGCATATCAGTTGACCATCAAACATCCTACCAATGGTGAGCAGATGGTCTTTACTGCACCTATTCACCAGGATATGGAGGATATACTTCAGGAATTACAAAAAAATAATCGAATTAACTCTTGACAGAGTGTGCTATTTCTGATAAAGTTAATGCAGTAAAGCGTATAACATGAATCACTCTTTAAATTAGTCCTGTGAGGCTAGTAAGGGGTTGGGATTTTTGACTGATAGAGATACAGTTTCCTTTTACTGATTCAGTGTATCTATTAGTCTAACTTTGAGATCTGAGATGATCCAAAGCCTTCTTACTGTTTCACAGTGGGAAGGCTTTTTTACGTATAGGTACTATTTATTGTGAGATAATGATTAACAGAGGAGGGAACCAATGATGAGAGAGCTGAAAGATAAAAAAGTCCTGATGGATGATGAGAGTATCCGCAGAGGACTGGTGAGGATCTCCCATGAAATTCTGGAGAAGAACAAAGGCACTGAAAATCTGGTATTAGTAGGTATTAGAACCCGTGGAGTACCATTGGCCAAAAGAGTTGCTGCCCATATTCAGGAAATTGAAGGTAAAAGTATTCCGGTGGGTATTCTGGATATTACCCTTTATCGTGATGACCTTTCTACAGTGACTCAACAACCGATTGTTCATAAAACAGAGATAGATTTTGATGTTACAGGTAAAATTCTGGTATTGGTGGATGATGTATTGTATACTGGAAGAACTGTACGGGCAGCTTTAGATGCTCTCATTGACCTGGGACGTCCATCCCAGATTCAACTGGCAGTATTGGTTGATCGGGGACATCGGGAACTTCCTATTAGGGCAGATTACGTAGGTAAAAATGTACCAACTTCCAACCAGGAAGTGATCCATGTAGCCTTAGAGGAGATTGATGGTGAGGATCAGGTTATCTTACAGGAGTTGGTGTAATAATTATTGAACTGACAAAAACCTTTAATTCGGTTCCGTGAGATCGGAAAGGGAAGGTGTAAATTCACCAGTCGGTTTCTTTAAGCTGCCATCAGTCGGTTAATTTACCGGGATGGTGCAAAGGAATAACTGGTATCTAGAATCCCTTGAGATCTACAGATCGAAAGGGATTTTTTTAATAAAAATTTAACCATGTGGAAAAATTTTAAGGAGGTAGTCGAAATGAGCAGCTTAAAGAGTAAACATATGTTAGGCCTGGATGGTGTAACAAGAGAAGAAATCTCCCTGATTCTAAAAACAGCGGAAGCAATGAAAGAAATATTTACCAGAAAGGTGAAAAAAGTTCCAACTTTAACCGGTAAAACAGTGGTCAATTTATTTTATGAACCAAGTACCAGAACCAGAGCATCTTTTGAACTGGCGGGTAAGATGTTAAGTGCAAATATGATGAACCTATCATCTTCATCCAGTAGTGTGGTCAAAGGTGAGAGTTTGATCGACACTGGAAAAACTCTGGAAGCGATGGGGGCAGACATTATCATCATGCGCCACTCTGCTCAGGGATCCTGTAAATTGTTATCACAACATGTTAAAGCTTCTATTATTAATGCAGGTGATGGTAATCATGAACATCCAACTCAAGCTTTATTAGATATGTTTACTATTAAAGAGAAAAAAGGTCAGATTGAAGGTTTAACAGTTCTGATCGTCGGAGATATTCTGCACAGTCGGGTAGCCCGCTCTAACATCTTTGGACTGTTAACTATGGGTGCTAAAGTTAGAGTAGTTGGGCCAGCTACATTAATTCCTGTAGAATATAAGAAATTGGGTGTAGAGGTTTTCTATACTCTAGAAGATGCTTTACAGGGAGCAGATGTGGTAAATATCCTGAGAATTCAAAGAGAACGTCAAAAGAAAGGAATGTTTCCATCAATTCGTGAGTTTCATCGCTTTTATGGGATGAATGAAAGAATAATTCCTTATCTGAAAGACGATGTCTTGATCTTACATCCGGGACCAATGAATCAAGGTGTAGAAATTGATCCAATTATAGCGTTAGATGACCGGGCAGTAATTGAAGAACAGGTAACCAATGGAGTGGCTACACGAATGGCGTTATTTTATCTTTTAGCTGGGAGGGGGAACCAAAATGAAGATCTTAATTAAGAATGGAATTGTAGTAGAACCGATTAAAAAGTTAACAGACAAAATGGATATTCTAATCGAGGAGAACAAAATCACCAGAATGGCAGAGGAGATCGAAATTACTGAGGATATGCAAGTAGTTGATGCATCGGAAAAGCATATCTTTCCCGGTCTGGTGGATATACACGTTCATTTACGGGAACCAGGTTATGAGCATAAAGAGACAATATATAGTGGGACAAGAGCTGCAGCTAAAGGTGGTTTTACCAGCATTTGCTGTATGCCAAACACAGACCCCGTTGCCGATAATTCTTCTGTAATTCGGTTTATTCAACATCGGGCTGCAGACGAAGGGGTAGTCAAGGTGTTTCCCATTGGTGCTATCTCCAAAAAGTTAGAAGGACAAGAGATTTCTGAGATAGGTATGTTAGCTGAAGCAGGCGTTGTAGCATTATCTGATGATGGCAATACGGTTATGAACTCTGGAGTAATGCGGCGGGCTATGGAATATGCGACTCCATGGAATTTGCCATTCATTAGTCATTGTGAAGATCAAAATCTGGTAGACAACGGCATGGTTAATGAAGGATATGCTTCTCTGATGACAGGTTTGCCAGTATATCCAAAGGCAGCAGAGGAGACCATTATTGCCCGGGATATTGCCCTGGCTGAGCTGACTGGTGCTAAACTGCATATCGCTCACCTGACAACAAAAGGTGGTGTAGAGTTAGTTCGGCAGGCGAAAGCAAAAGGTTTGCCTGTTACTGCTGAAGTTACTCCCCATCATCTGGCTTTGAGTGAAGAGGATGTATTAAGTTTTGATACTAGCTATAAAGTAAATCCACCTCTAAGAAGCAAGGAAGATGTAACAGCACTGATCGAGGGATTACAGGATGGTACAATTGATATCATTGCTACTGACCATGCCCCACACGCGTACGAAGAGAAGATGGTTGAGTTTATCTATGCACCTTTTGGAATTGCCGGAATCGAAACAGCTTTACCAGTAATCTATACTTACCTGGTCAAAGATGGCAAATTGAGTCTTCTGGAGATGGTAGAAAAAATGAGCAGCAAACCTGCAGAAATTCTAGGTTTGCCAGTGAGTAAACTCAGTGAAGGCGAGAATGCTGATCTGATCATTGTTGACCTGGATCGGGAACTGGAAGTTGAGATTAAAGACCTGGTGAGTAAAGGGAAAAATAATCCTTTCATTGGGCAAAGACTTACTGGATGGCCGGTGATGACTATGGTAAATGGTAAAGTGGTTTATCAACGGAGTGGTTTCAATGCAAGCAATTGATCGTTTAATTGAAAAGATTAATCTGAAGAATAGTTGTGTCTGCGTGGGTTTAGACCCCCGTTTTGTCCAGATTCCCGATCAGGTGAAAAATCCGATAAAGAAAGCGATGGGTGAGACTAAAGAGAGTCTGGCTCAGGTTCTGGTGGAATTCAATCGGGGTATTTTGGAAACAGTAGAACCTTATGTGCCTGTGGTCAAATTTCAGATCAGTTTTTATGAACAATATGGTTTGAGTGGTTTACAGGCATTGATTGAATCGTCTAAAATTGCACGGAAAATAGGTTTAGAGATTATCATCGATGCCAAAAGAAATGACATTGCTTCAACAGCAACCGCTTACGCTAATGGTTATCTGGGTAAAGTAGATGTATGGGGTCAGAAAGAACCGATTTTTGACGTAGATAGCATTACTATCAATCCTTACCTGGGAAGTGATGGAATAAACCCATTTATTCAGGTTGGTAGGGAGAATGAGAAAGGTTTATGGGTTTTACTCAAGACGTCCAATCCTTCTTCAGGTGAATTACAGGATTTATCTTTGAATACAGGGGAACTGGTTTATGAAAGGTTGGCTTTACAGTTACAGGATCTGGGGAATCAATGGTGTGGTGAGAGTGGTTATTCTAATCTTGGAATGGTAGTTGGTGCCACTTATCCAGAAGCAGCAGCAAAAGTACGTAAGATGCTGCCCACTACTTTCTTTCTCATTCCTGGCTATGGAGCTCAGGGAGCTGGGGCGGCTGAGTTGAAACCATTTTTTAACTCTGATGGACTTGGTGGAATTGTTAACTCTTCCAGAGGGATTATCTTTGCAGCTGCTCAGTCAGGTGAAGATTTTAAGTCGGCAGCGCGTAGAGCTGTAATTGCGATGAGAGATGAGATAAATCAATTACGAACCGATAGGTCAGGTCGTCTATTTTAAGTTAAAATTAATGAAATTAGCTGAGAAATCTTGATGTACCAGGGATTTCATGATTTAGAGTCAGTCATTCTCTGCCTTTGAGTTTCCGAATATTTTTGAGATAGAAATTAATCTAAATTGTGAAATCCTTTTTTAAAAAATATTGGTGTAAGGGGGAAGTACTTTATGTCTCAAATTTGTAGATCCCAGATCATAGAGGTTTTGCATTTAAATGATAGATATAGTTGTTTGCAAATTTATGCTCCCCAGATAGCAGAGACAGCCCAGGCTGGACAGTTTGTGAATCTGCAAGTGGGAGAAGATGGAAGTATTGATCCTCTACTGAAACGCCCATTCAGTATTCATCGAATTGATCGGGAATTAGGGATGATTTATTTATTAATTAAGGTAGTAGGAGTGGGTACTGAAAAACTTCAAAAGATGAAAGCTGGTCAGGGGTTGGAGATGATCGGTCCATTGGGACATGGTTTTAGACTTCAAAATACGGGGAAAGCTTTGCTGGTTGCAGGCGGTATCGGAATCGCACCTCTGTACGAACTGGCAGTTCAACTGAGTGAAAGTGGTGTTGAAGTGACTGTGCTTCTGGGAGTTACCGATCAGAAGGATCTAATCCTCAGTACGGTAATGGAAGAATATGATCCACAAATTATTATGGTCAATCCCGGAGTTAGCAGTCAGCGGAAGGGATTAGTTACTGAATTAGCTGCAGAGTGTCTGTCATCTAAAGAATATGATCAGATTTATGTCTGTGGACCAGAGCCAATGTTAAAAGCTCTGCACCAACAGCTGGGAAGTAATCTTATAAATTCTCAATTTTCACTGGAGGAGAGAATGGGCTGTGGTGTTGGGTTATGCTTCTCTTGTGTCTGTAAGGTTAAGCAAGATGACGGAACAGGGGAATGGAAACATGAACGCGTTTGTACCTGTGGCCCTGTCTTTATGGGAAATGAGGTGGTCTTTTGATGAATCGGCTGAGTGTGAATTTAGGCAAATTACAGTTAACCAATCCAATCATTACAGCTTCAGGAACCTGTGGATTTGGCTATGAATTGAGTCCCTATTTGACTACCCTACCGGGAGGAATTGTCTTAAAAGGTTTAACTTTAGAGGAAAGGCAGGGCAACCCGACTCCCAGAATTGCTGAGACTCCTGCTGGTATTTTGAACTCTATAGGTTTACAGAATCCAGGATTGGCGAAATTTAAGCAGAGCTATCGGACAAAAATAGCTGATATAGATACATGTATCATTGCCAATATCTCCGGGAATACAGTGGAAGAATATGCCAGATTAACCGAGGAGTTAAGTAAGTTGGCAGAAATAGATGCTATTGAAGTTAATATCTCCTGCCCCAATGTTAAAAAGGGGGGCATGGCCTTTGGTACAGACCCTATAGCAGCTCATCAGGTGGTGAGTGAAGTGGTAAAGCGGAGTAGTCTGCCAGTAATTGCTAAACTCAGCCCGAATGTGACTGATATTCGGGTTATTGCCAGAGCTGTTGAAGAAGCAGGTGCAGATGTGATCTCGATGATTAATACAATGCTTGGGATGAAAATAGATATTCGGTCAGGTTGCCCAGTGTTGGGAAATATTATGGGAGGATTGTCGGGGCCAGCCATTAGGCCTATAGCTATACGCATGGTCTATCAGGTCGCTCAAGTAGTAGACATTCCCATTATCGGTATGGGTGGAGTGAGAACTCTGGAGGATGTGTTGGAGATGTTGATGGCAGGTGCTACTGCAGTATCTGTAGGCACAGCCACAATGATTGATCCTGCGCTGCCTTCCAGATTAGTACAGGAACTGGCAGATTATTGTCGGGAGAAAGAGATTGTAAATCTAAAGAGTATCGTAGGAATGGCACTGCCATCTGAAATGAATGTTTAGGTGATTTTTTCGAAGCAAAATAAGGCTAGATGGACTAATTCCTGAAATCTAATCATTTAGTGATTAAATGAAAAAAATAAACTGGTTGTTTGATAATCAAAGGAAAGGTAGGTTAGTACTGTGACAAGAGATGAGACTATCACAATATTAAAAGAGGTTGGTGCATTATTAGAAGGTCATTTTCAACTATCGTCCGGTCGACACAGTAATGCGTATGTACAGTGTGCACAGATTTTGCAGTATCCATGGCAGTTGGACAAATTTTGTAATGCTTTAGCAGAAAAGTTTGCTGATCGAGAAGTAGATGTAGTGATCGCCCCGGCTATGGGTGGGGTATTAATCTCTAATGGTGTAGGTCGGGCATTGAAAAAGCGAGCTCTGTTTACTGAGAGAGAGAATGGTCAGATGACTTTACGGCGTAACTTCCATATTGAATCAGGTGAAAAGGTACTAATTGTTGAAGATGTCGTTACAACAGGTAAGTCGGTAAAAGAAGTAGTGGAAGTAGTTCGTCGAGTCGGTGGTGAGATTGTTGGAATTGGTTCTTTTATTGACCGCAGTGGTGGTCAAGTTGATTTTAGTGGTCTTGAGTTTCGACCATTGGTTACTTTTGAGCTAGAAACATATCTACCCGAAGAGTGTCCAATGTGTAGGGCTGGAGAGGTAATAACTAAACCGGGTACACGTTTTATTAAGGCGTAAAAGTATAGTTTTTGAGTAACTGCTAAAACTTCTTGAGTCACTGATTCAAGAAGTTTTTCACTTAGGTTTGCTTTTTCTCAGGGAAGGATATTGATAGATCACTTAGCCTAAAAGACTGGTGCAGAAAGTCTTTTTATGGAAAGGTGTTGCAAAAGTCGTGCAAAAACTCTTCTTGTAAAGATAAAAAATTGAAAATAATGTAGATGAAATTGATAAATATTTCGTTTCCCGAACATTTCTAAAAAAACCGGCAGGATTTTGTGTAAACCTATTGAATAATTAAGTGTATTAGATGAAATTGATTATCAAAACAATATAGGAGTTGTGTTGCCCATGAAAGTATTGTTAATCTTCATAGACGGTTTTGGAATAGGTTCAGATGATCCCAGGGTTAACCCAATTGTAGCGGGAAAGACACCGACTTTTGATAGGTTATTTGCTGAAGAAGATGATTATCTGATGATTCCGACAGATGCCTCTCAAGGTGTTATAGGCATTCCCCAGAGTGCAACAGGACAGACTGCTCTTCTCACCGGAGTTAATGCTGCACAGATATTAGGTAGGCATATCAGTGGTTTTCCTGGGCCCAGATTAAGACAGATTATTGCTGAAAAAAATATATTAAAACAACTAAAAGCTAAAGGTAGAAAAGTCACTTTTGCTAATGCCTATACTGAAGAATATGTTGCAGCATATTTCAATGGTAAGATCAAAGGTTCAGTAACCACAGTCTGTGTAGATAAAGCAGGTATTTCTTATCGCTATGCCCATCAGATACCTTCAGGTCAGGCAGTATATCAAGAGTTTACTAATCGACAGTTGATAAAAATGGGACTAGAGCTTCCTGTTATGGAACCCGAAGAGGCGGCGCTGAATCTGGTGAAGATTGTCAATGAACATGATTTTACTCTGTATGAGTATTTTCAGACTGACTTTGCTGGACATAGTCAGGATTTAGATTTTGCCCTGCCGATTATTGAAAATTTAGACCGTTTTATAGGTCAAGTATTGGCAGGATTGGATTTAGTAAATACTCTGGTAGTAATCTCTAGTGACCATGGGAATGTGGAAGATCTTTCTGTAGTACAGCATACCTGTAATCAGGTTCCCACTTTTCTTATTGGCAGAAATAAAGAGATTGTCGCGGCAAAAATAAAAGAATTAGCCGATATTACACCTGCTATTATCTCTTTATTTGATGGTAGCGATTAATTCAATAACTATCTATGCAACCAATGCCCCTTTAAGCAGAGAACAGATTAAATGTAAAAGAATTATTAGGGGAATTTTTCTCTGTTTAAATGAAGGGGATGGATGATCTATAATCGTTCAAAATTAACATAAGTTTTGATTTTGAAATGACAAATGTAGTAATGGTTATTACGGGTCATAATAAATGTAGTTTTTCATTAACGTAAAGGGGGCAATTGTAATAATGGAAATCATAGGATTAATAGTAGCATTTATCGTTATAGTCAGTCTAGTGATGAAAAGGGTAAATCTAGGAATTGCAATGATTATAGGTTCTATAATCATTGGGATACTGTCACCAAAGATTGGTTTATCGCGACTTTTTTCAGTTGCAGCTACAGGTATCTTTAACACCACTACTCTGGATTTGGTATTGGTAATTATCTCAATCGGGATGATCGCCAAACTGATGGATAAAACAGGATTAGTTGATCAGATGATTAGTGCATTATCAATTCTGTTTAAAAAATTTCAACCCATTCTGGTTCTGGTTCCTTCAGTAATGGGAGCATTGGCGATTCCCGGAGGTGCGATGCTTTCTGCACCAATGGTAAATTCTATTTCTAGAGACTTAAACCTGAGTGCATCAAAAAAGATGGCGACTAATTTGCTTTTCCGTCATATCTGGTACTTTGTTTTTCCTTTTACTCCGGGATTGATTCTCAGTGCATCCTTGATTGGATATGATGTTTTCTATCTTATAAAGCATTTTTTTCCACTAACTCTGACTCTGGGTGTGGTAGGTTACTTTACTTTGTTTAGGGGCCTTGAGAATCCTGATGTTCCAACTGCCACAACTGCAGATAAAAGACGTGCTTTTGTAGATGTATTACTGGCTTTGATGCCGATGTTAATCGGAATTATTTTACCTTTTATTTTTCCTATGCCATTCTGGGTAGCTTTAGTTGTGGGGTTATTGAGTCTGCTTATTTATAAGCGAAAGCAAATTAATTCACAGATGCTAAAAGAATCTTTTGAATGGAAATTGAGTCTGGCCATTCTGGGAATCATGATTTTTCGGGAGTTTGTTAATAATCTGGATGCTTTGAAGATTTTGGCCAATAATATAATTGATGCAGGTCTACCAATTTGGGTATTAGCGGTAGTGTTACCAGGCATTGTTGGTTTTTTGACCGGATCTACTTCGGGTTCTATAGGGATAACCTTTCCATTATTGGCTCCAATAATTGGTGGAACTCAACTTGATATAAATTATATTGTTTTAATGTATGGTTCATCCTTTTTTAGTTATTATGTCTCTCCTGTTCATTTTTGCTTAATTCTAACAGCTGAGTATTTTGGCGTAAGTTTAAAGAACACCTATAAAGAGTTAGTCTTACCTACTCTTGCAGGCATTGGTATGATGGTACTATTATTCTTCCTTTATTAATACTTTCCAAAAGAGATACAGGATAGTTTCCCTCCTTTAGTTCAAACTATACTTAGAACTAAAAATTAAGGAGGGATTCTTCTTGTCTACATTATGGTGGATTATCGGATTAGCAATTGTTGGTGCAATCGTCTATAGCCTGTTATCACGGCAAAATGTTGAAGATGCGGATGACGAAGGGATGGTTAGACTTACTAATGAAGAATACGGTGAGGAGCTTAGTCGGCATATAATTAAAGATAATGATGAAGAGTATGCAAAGGAAACCACGTCACAGATGCGTCATGACAAAGAAGAAGATACCACCTCCAGCCCTCTGGGAAGTGTGGATGCCGCTATGGGAAGGGCACGTCGAGACCGTGGGAGGATTGCCGAAAAAGATAAGGAGTATGGTGAGGAATTGGATTATGGTAATGCTGATGAAGAGTATGGTATTGAATTAAATCCGGGCAGAACAGATGATGAGTATGAGCGAATTTTTCAGTTTGATGTTGATGAAGAATATGGGAAGGAGTATGATCCAGCAAGATGGGGTGAAGGAGGCCGGACTCTAAAGAATAATCCGAAACCCAAAAAAGATCTTGATCATGAACGAGATATTAGGGAACATGCAATACTCATGGGTCATGAAAAGGAAGAGACCGCAGATGAGATTAGTGAGTATGGAACAGGGGATTTTCGGTATCAGTTGACTACGGCAGATGAAGAATCTTCTAATGCCTCGGATCCCGAATTAGGAGAATATAGTCTGAATTTTACTCAGGCTGATGCAGAATTTGGTGGTGATCTGGATCTGATTGATGATATTCGAAAACATGCCAATCTTATGGGTTATGAAGAGGAAGAGTTCGGGAACAAGTTCAGAGGTGATTTAAAAAATCATCATCGATCAATCGGTTCGAGAAGAATAAAATTAGAAGATGATGATGACGATGATGATCTGCCAATGGCTTCAAAAACCCGGATGACGGGCTTTGCAGATCATCCTTTTATGATGGATGATGATGTATCCAGGAGAAAGGAAGAACGGCGGAACAGAATGAAAAAAAGAAATCATTGAATCAAAAGAAGACCCTCTTTTTACAGGAGGGTCTTCTTAGTGTCAAATGCATGATGTTTAAAGTGAAAAGGATCTGCTGATGTGAAAAACGTAATTGTTAGATTCAATGAATAGGAGGTTTTGAAGTTCTATCTGATATTAATTTTGACTCCAGTGGATGTACTCATCAGCGACCTGGTCCTGCAAATAAACATGGTGGAACTGTTTGCTGGCACAGTATTTTGCATATTTTTCTCTGGCTGTTTTCTGACACTCTTTGCATGATAGACGCGGCAGGATAACAGCAGCAATAGGCACCTGATGACCTGTTCGTCCTAAATGGTGACCTACAGATTCAATAAAAAGATGTCCCTGGCAGTTATCGGTTGAACAGAGTTTGACGATCTCTTTCTGATCTTCAGAGATGTAGTCGGTATCGTAAAATATTTGTTTTTCGCGATAATAGTAATCATCTTCAAGATGTTGAAACTCATTGGAAACCAACCGCTGACGATTTTCCCAATAATACCTGACCTGCTCGGTTACCTTTTTGATCCGGTCCAAAACTTTGACCGTCTGGAGCGAACGGGAGGGAGTGTAATCAGGTTCTCTGAGGTGTGAGTAATCTAAACCAGCCATTGCGAGAATTATCCCCACATTGACATAAGGTAAAGCATCTTCTATACTATATCCTCCCTGGAGAACAGCGAGTTGTGGATCAAGTTTCTGGTTTAATCTGGCATAACCCTGAGCTGTGATACTCATGTTGGTTAAGGGGTCACTGTAGTGATTGTCTTGACCAGCTGAATTGATAATAATATCTGGTTTAAATTCCTGAACAATCGGTAAGATCAACTGATCAATTACATATAAATATCCTTCATCGGTTGTATAGGGAGGAAGCGGTATATTTAGAGTCATTCCCATCGCTCCGGGTCCGCCAAGTTCCCAACTAAACCCTGTTCCGGGATAAAGGGTACGCCCATCCTGATGAATACTGATGTGTAAGACATGGGGATCATGATAATAAATATCTTGAGTGCCATCAGCGTGATGGGCATCAGTATCTATGAATGCTATCTTCAGATTAGGATTATAGGTAGTCCTTAGCCATTCAACCATAATAGCTTCATTGTTGATATTGCAAAATCCCCGATTTCCATGAACTACTCGAAAAGCATGATGACCAGGTGGCCGAACCAGGGCAAAAGCTTTATCGACTAATCCATCAAGATATTTTTTGGCAGCTGTGATCGCTCCACCTGCTGAAATTAGATGAGATGTGGTGGCTAAGTTAGTAACATTGGGAACACAGATATGTACTCTGGCTACATCTTTTTCGGTAGCCAGTTCAGGTTTAAACTCCTGAATGCCTGGGAGGTCTAATAAACCTTCTTCCAAAATTTGATCGTGAGTGTATAATAATCGTTCTTCACGTTCAGGATGGTCTGGGGTGATCGCCCAATCATAAGCAGGGAAGAAGACTAGGCCTAAGCGATTTTTGATTTGAGGTAAAGTGTTCTTCAAGGTTTAACCCTCCTTTCGGGAGATAGAGGAGATGTAGAATTAGTTTTAGTAATAAAAGTGTCTGTAAAATCAGAGATGATTCCCGGTTTGATTTGAGCTTCCAGACGAAAAATCTGACCTCTAGTCTGATAATCCCTGACGATATTAAAACTTTCCTCAAAGGTGATCTCTACAAAATCATCTGAGCATACTGGATTTTGTTTTTGAACGGCCAAACTTGTGGTATAATCTAAAAGAATTTTTTTGGCTTTATCCAGGGTGAAATTATTCTTTTGGGTATGATTAATGGATTGTTTACCGGAGGCCTCATCTTTTCCGGAAAGGATATAAAATCGCTGTTCAGTATCAGCATATAAGGTTTCACGTAAAGTGGGTCTCGCCAGGGCAGCACCTAAAGCATTGGCTACATGGTGATATCTGGGCAATACTGGTTCCAGATCTAGAAATTCTGCTATTCCAGGTAATAGTGCGTTGGCAGGACCACCGATCATCATCACAACTTCTGGTTTAAGCTCGGAATCAGTTAACAGTTCATGAATGGTGTATACTGGACGCTGTTTAAGCTCGTTTAATAATTTTTCAACTTCTGAGGCAATTATTTGATAGAATTGTTGGATTATTGCTCTGGCGGTGGTGATAATCTGATTGGGATCATTGTTCTCTGTGAGTTGTTCAAAGGCGGAGAAGGCATGTTCTCTATCTCCTTTTGACATCAGTTTAGTGATAACTAGCGCGTCGGTAAGGGTTGGAGTGTTTCCACCAAAAGCAGCGGCTGGACCGATCCTTTTCGACTGTAGGCGAATATTACCTGTCTGATCTTTGTATACATAACTATCTCCCCCAAATGAGATAGAGCGATTTAATAGACCACGAACAGAGGTATTATAATTGCCAATCTGCACTCCTTCAGGCTCAAAGAGAGGTATACCACCAATCAAAAGTGCAATATCAGTGGTAGTTCCACCGATGTCTAACAATAGTGAAGTTCGGTTATCAGTACCTGTCAAAGCCAAAAAACCCATAATGCTGGCTGCTGGCCCTGATTTAATGGTCTCAACACCAGCACTCAAACCATTTTCCAATGGCATAGTACCTCCGTCTGCCTTTAAGAGAAATAACTCCGCTGTGATCCCCCGTTCCAGCACAGACCTCTGAACACTGGCAGCAAATTTACTGTATTCCTGATATACCGCTGTATTTAACCAGGTTGTTTGTACACGGCGCGGAAAATTAAGTACAGGAGCTATTTGGTGACCTAACTGAATATTTCTTAGCCTGTCAGGTAAGCTACTCTGGAGAAAAGCAGTCAGTTGCTTTTCTTGTACTGGGTTACGCGTAGAGAATTTACCTACTATCGCCAGATCGGTAATACCTGCGCACTGAATTTCAGCCTGTAGTTGATTTAGTTCTTCCTGATTAAAAGCTGTTACCTGGCGTCCCCGATGGTCGATAGAACCTGAAATAACCCAATTGTGAGCTGCTATCTTCAACCAGTCGGGGTTTAGTCCTGGTCCTGGAATCATTATCAGACCAGTTGGTGGATAGTTTTTTTGTGCAATCAGGTTCGTGGTTAATGTAGTAGAAAAGACAATGCGTGTCACCTGGTCTTTGTCCTGATTGAGTAGTAAATTATCCAGAACCTTCAAAATACTGGTCGTCAAATTGTTCTGATCGGTGATAACTTTGCTGGTCTGATGAATTTGTTGGTTTTTAATTAACACACCATCAGTATGGGTGCCGCCTATGTCAATGCCGATTATCATACAATCAACTCCTTAATAAATCTTCAGTACTAGATTCCTTCTATTATCATAATACATTTTCGCTTTAAAAAAAAGGGAAACAGGGTAGAATTACCGAATATTATTACGTTGCCTGATCAGATTGGTAATAGATGTGGCATACTGTTTTGGTAGCTGTTCTTTGTGCAAAATTTTTGCAAAAAAAAATTCTGTTTTATACAACATATCTGGAAATATTGGGTATAATCTCTGTTAGGGAGGAGGGATTGGTAGCTAGATGGAGATGAAAGAGATGCAGACAGAGGTTGACCGCTGGATTGGTCAGTTTGAAGAAGGTTATTGGAAGCCATTGTCGATGCTGGCCCGTCTGACAGAAGAGGTGGGAGAACTGGCCCGGGAGATAAACCATCTTTACGGTGAAAAACCGAAGAAGCCATCGGAGAATGAAGGTGATCTGGCATTAGAGTTAGCAGATATTTTTTTTATCATCTGCTGCATGGCTAATTCACTGGAGATTAATTTGGAGGAAGCATTTCAACTGATGATGGAGAAATATCACAAACGTGATGCTGAACGTTGGACGCGTAAGGTAAATACATAGCAATCAAATGCCATATAACAAATATAAAAAGAATTCTGTCAATAAAGCAGGAAAACCGGGCAACTTCCCCGAATAATAAATTATCTATAAGCTTTATTAGTCACGTAGATTTTACATTATTCCGGAAGGGAAGTCACTCGACCTCAATAGGTGGGAATATAAATAATAACTAAGTAGTGTTTACTTCAGTGGAGGTACAAATCCGCTTCCAAAGTCGTTAAATCCAGGTATTAACAGCTGCTGTTAATACGACTTTAATTTCTGACAACTGGTTTGTAACGATAGTTGAGAGTTTGGAGTAATCAATTTGGGCAACCCCCATTTTATATGGGATTTGGGTGTTTTATACCGACATAACTTTATGGTTATTTGTTATATTGGAGGGAGGGAAAAGACTTTTTTATTTGTACAGTTATTGTACAAAAGGTATTAGCAGTTAAATTTTAAAAGGATGGTGGTAACATTTATGAAAGTACAAAGTACTGAGCAGATTAGAAATATAGCTCTTGTTTCACATAGTGGAGCTGGTAAAACTTCCTTAACTGAAAGTATGCTTTTTAAATGCGGAGTGGTTAACCGCTTAGGTAAAGTTGATGATGGCACAACCGCTTCTGACTGGACTCCAGAAGAAAAAAACCGCAAGGTTTCCATTAATGCAACTTATCTACCAGTTCTTTATAGAGATCATAAGATTAACATCATTGACGCTCCAGGATACAGTGATTTTATCGGCGATGTCCGTGGTAGTTTACGTGTTGCTGACGGTTCTATCATCTTGGTATGTGCTGCTTCAGGTGTCGAGATTGATACTAAGCGATATTGGAAGATGGCTGACGAATTTCAACTGCCTAAACTGGTATTTATTAATAAGATGAATCGTGAAAGTGCTGACTTCCGCAAGGCTTTGGATGAATTACAGAATAACTTTGGTCAACATGTAGTACCTGTAGTGATTCCCATTGGTGCTGCGGGAGATTTCAAAGGTGTAATTGACATCCTGAAGAAGAAAGCCTATTTATATAAAGATGAGTTGGGGCAAGATGTGCAGGAGATAGAGATCCCAGCTGAGATGCAAGATGATGTAGATGAATTCCGGATGATGCTAGTAGAGTCTCTGGTAGAAACTGATGATGAATTATTAATGAAATATTTAGAAGAAGAACCTTTGTCTGACGAAGAACTAATTTCTGTATTAGGTGAAGCTGTCAAAAACAATCAAATCGTTCCTGTTTTGACTGGTGCTGCAACAGTTTGCACTGGTGTAGACATTTTGATGAATTATATAATTGAAGCTATGCCAGCACCGAATATTAAAGGAGAGATTACAGGTTTCAAACCAGGTACTGAGGAAGAAGTTGTTCGTAAGATCGAAGTCAAAGAACCAGCTAGTGCTCTGATAGTCAAGACTATCGTTGACCCATTCATTGGTCGTTTGAGTATTTTCAAAGTATTGAGTGGTAAGGTTACTTCTGATACTGAGTATCTGAATGCTACTAAAGATACTAAAGAGAAGCTGGGTAAGATTTATTTCTTAAAAGGTAAAGAACAGGAGCAAACCACGGAAGTTATCGCTGGTGATATTGCTGCTGTTGCTAAATTGAATGTGACTGAGACCGGTGACACCCTGTGTACTACTGATGCTCCTATTCAATATCCAGCCATTCAATTCCCACAGCCGATGTATTCTGTAGCTGTCTATCCAAAGAATGAAGGTGAAGAGGAGAAGGTTGGTACTGCGTTGAATAAAGTTGCCGAAGAGGATCCTACTTTTGAGGTATTCCACCACCCAGAAACAAAAGAATTGGTTGTTAATAGTATGGGCTCTCAGCATATTGAGGTTGTGCGTGATGTTGTTAAGCGTAAGTTCAATGTTGAGTTTGACATTAAAGCTCCAAAGATTCCATACCGTGAGACGATCACAACTAAAGCTGATGTGGAAGAGAAATATAAAAAACAATCTGGCGGTAAAGGTCAGTATGGTCATGTATTGATGAGATTTGAACCTTTATCAAGGGGTGAAGGTTTTATCTTTGATGAAGAGATTTTTGGTGGATCGGTTCCTGGTCAGTATATCCCTGCTGTAGAAAAAGGTCTTCGAGAAGCTCTGGATTCTGGTAACCTTGCTGGTTATCCAGTAGTAGACTTTAAGGCAGTATTATATGATGGATCTTATCATGCTGTAGACTCTTCTGAGATGGCTTTCAAAATAGCTGCTTCGAAAGCATTTAAAAAAGCAATGGACGTTGGTAAGGCTGTACTTCTTGAACCAGTTATGGATATGGAGATCACTGTACCTGATGAGATGATGGGCGACATTATGGGACATATGACCAGTAAACGCGGTCGTATCCTGGGTATGGAACCAATTGGAGATGGACTACAATTAATTCGTGCTCAGGCTCCATTGGCGGAGATCTGGAATTATTCAATAGAATTGAAGTCTATGACCGGTGGGCAAGGTATCTTTACTATGCACCACAGTCATTATGACAAAGTTCCAGAAAGACAGGCAGAAGAAGTTATGGCAGCCCGTGCTGCTGAGAAAGAAGAAGAATAACAATAAAGTTTAAAGAGAGAGTTTTTCGGCAGATACTACCGGACTCTCTCTTCTACTTGAAGGAGAAATACGATATGGATGATCTCAGGTTTTTAAATACGGTATCATTATTTGCATCTCTTGGAGAAGAAGATTTGACCAGAATTGCTGGTTTGGCTGTTGAACGATTTTACCCCAAAGATAGTATCATATTTTTTGAAGGAGAGTCTGGTGAGGCATTTTATTATTTAAAATCTGGAAGGGTTAAAATATCTAAAACCACTCCAGAAGGTGGAGAGCAGATTTTAAAACTGGTTGAACCGGGGACTGTTTTTGCTGAAGCTATTCTCTTTTCTGATGAAGACTATCCTGCTACTGCGAGAGTTTTGGAAGATACCAGAGTTGGAGTGATTAAAAAAGAGGATTTTGAAGCGATGATCACAGAACAGCCGGCTTTGGCCATTCGTCTCTTGAAACTGATTAATGCTCGCTTACGTGAGGCTCAACTAAAAATAAAGGAGATGGGGTTATTAGACACCCATTCGCGAACAGCCAGTCTATTGATAAGATTAGCCAGGACTTACGGTAGAGAAGATGGACAGCAGATCGCTTTTGAACTCAATCTAAATCGCCAGGAATTAGCCAGTATGATTGGCACAACCCGTGAGACTATCACTAGAATACTATCCAAATTTCGGAGACTGGGAATTATAAAGATTGAGGGAGATAGAATTACAATAGTAAATCTTCCGGAATTGGAAAGTTGGATAGATATAGATTAATAAATCTCATAAATATAAATATAAATAATTGTAAAGAGAAGATTTCGATATTAATCAATTTTTTTCTAAAAATTTAATAAAAACCACTGTACAAAATGATGTGAAAGGTATAGAATGTATAGGGAGGTGGAGTCAGTCATGGGTGAATCTTTAGTGGGGAGACTGGCAAAGAGGCTAATCTCTCAGGTAACAGATCCGATTAAGATTGAAGTATGTAGAGGTTGTCTTTTTGGGTGTCCTAAAGGTATTATTGAACCAAAGGATTTAGAGATGGAGATCCTTGATCTGGTTGATCAACTTGGATTAGAGGAAGAATTGAAGGAACATCTTCCTGATGAGAGTGTGTTTCATCCAACTTTATGTATCTCAATCTCAGGCTGTGTTAATGGTTGTTCTCGTCCTTATATTAAAGATATCGGCCTTGAGGGTATCGTATCGTTAAGAAAGAATCAAGAGAAGTGTAACAACTGTGGAGCCTGCAGTGAAGTCTGTCAGGAAAAAGCGATACACCTGGAGAAAGATGGATTTATTATAAACTCTCAAAAATGTCTTTCATGTGGGGAATGTGCACGTGTATGTCCAAATGGGGCATTAATTATAGAGAAATCAGGGATTAATTTAATGGTTGGTGGAAAATTAGGTCGCCATCCACAGATTGGGCATCCAATAGCGAATTTTCTGACCAAAGACCAGGCAGTGCAGAAACTACGACAGATATTAGCTTTTATCCTGCAGGAACATCGTCAAGGTCATAATGTTGAAGATGCTCTGAAACTATTAGAAGGATCAAATCAGATCACTTCTATAGGAATTTCAACTCAATAAAGTTTTTTGCAGTAGTCAGACTGACAGGATAATTACCCGTTGGTCTGTTTTTATTTTGACTTTCTTCTGTCATAATAAAAAAGCCGAAAGCGAGATTAAAAATTAAGAGTTCTCGATTCCGACTTTTATGTTCGATAATGACTTATTTTTCTGACACCCGTAATGTTTCTACTAGTTCTTCATCGGGAGTAATTAATACAGTTTGAAAGTTCTCGTAAAACACCAATCCAGGTTTGGCTCCTTTAGCTTTATTTACATGTTTGATCAATGTATAGTCAACGGGAACAGTAGAAGATGATCTGGCCTTACTGTAATATGCTGCTAAAGTTGCTGCTTCCTCAATGGTTCTGTCAGGAATTTCTCGCCGATCATGGTTGCGAATTACCACATGTGAACCGGGAATTCGTTGAGCGTGGAACCAGTGGTCATCTCTGGAAGCTATTCCTTTGGTTAATTGATCATTTTGGCGATTATTCCGCCCAACCAGAATATCAAAACCATCAGAGCTTTTGAATCGCATGGGTTTACTTTTGACCTGACGTCGGTTTGGAGTAGTTTTGCGTTTGTCATGAAAATATCCTTCAGTAATCAATTCTTCACGAATCTCTTCAAAATCCACTGTAGATTCTATCTGTTCAAGACTCACTTCTACATTTTTAAGATACTCTATCTCGGGATCCAATTTTGCTAATTCTATTTTAATGTATTGAATACTGGTTTTTAACTTATTATAACGCTTAAAATATTTAGCAGCATTATTTTGGGGTGATAGAGCAGGATCGAGTTCGATTGTTATCTCCCGCATCTCGGGATCATAGTAATTGATGGCAGAAAATTGTTGCGTACCCTTTTTAATCTGATAAAGATTAGCTGTTAACATCTCTCCTTTGACCCGATACTCATTGGCATTACGGGCTTCGTCTAATTGGGATAAAAGTTTTTCACGTTTTTTGAGATCTTTTTCCAGTAAATTTGATATAGTCTTATGCAGATTACCCGAAATCTGACTTAACATCTGTTTTTTAATTCTTTTTTCAAAATAGTGATCTAAAAGTGCACTCATGGATGGAAAAGATGTTTGTTTTAGCTCGCCATACTGCTTTAAAGGAAGACAGGAATAGGCTTTGACTTTGCCGCTCTCATCTTCTACTATCGTCGGAGTGGTTTGACCTGTTGTTAAAATGGAAAATAAGTGCATGAATGATTCCCAGAGAAGCTCTAAATCTTGCAGACTATACTCATCTAATCTTGCATTAGGGTTTAATCCTGCACGTAGAACAATCTCTCTGGCGATCAGTGGGCTGATTCCCCGATAGTTCTTCATCACAGCTTGAAATAGTTTTGTTTCACGTTCCAGCATAATCAAAGCTAGAAAGGCTGCTTTTTCTGCCATTAATGGATTAGCCTTATCCTGTTCTGGTGGAGTTATATAGTCTCTTCCTGGTAAGATTTCCCGATGTCTGCTTATCCCGGAAGAGATTCTTTTGATGCCATCCAGAATGGTGTTATTCTCTGATAATAGGATTAAGTTACTGTGTCGTCCCATCAGTTCAGCTACCAGACGATATTGTACAACTTCTCCCTCTTCATTGAGATTTTGGATCACGATATGTAAAATACGTTCAAATCCAGGCTGCTCCAGTGCAATAATTCTACCACCACTCAAATATTTTCTGAGAAGCATACAAAATGCAGGTGGATGGGGGGGATTGGTAAACTTTTCATTTGTTAAATGAATCCGGGAGAATTGGGGGTTGGCAGACAGAAGTAAATATAAGTTTTCACCGTGCCCCCTGAGAGTGAAGGTAATCAGATCACCATCAGGTTGATAGATTTTATCCACTCTGGCAGTAATTAATTTTTCTTTTAACTCATTCATTATGGTATATAAAACTAATCCGTCAAAGGCCATTGTGCATCCTCCTTAAAATACAAAATTAACTTCCTCAAGTCTTAAGTATAATTGATTTTTTTGTCACAGTCAAACTATCCCTCTGGAATTAAGGTTATTTTTCGATAATTCGTTGAATAAAATTAGTAGAGTGATGACATTCAGGAGGTGAGAGCAGGGCAGATGTATAAAAAACCTGGTGAAAATAATGATATACCTTATCGCAATACTGTTGACGAAGTAGTTAAAACATGGGAAACCGATCTATCTAAAGGTTTAACCGAGCGACAAATAGTTAGTCGTTCTAAAACCTTTGGCCCAAATGCTTTACCAACAGGTAAAAAGTTAAATGCGTTTGAAATCTTGATAGATCAATTTCGTGATTTCATGATCATGGTTTTAATGGCTGCTACCATTATTTCTGGAGTAATGGGTGAGATTGAAGATGCTATTACAATTATGGCTATCGTACTCTTAAATGCCTTCCTTGGATTTATTCAGGAGTTTAAAGCAGAACGTTCATTACAGGCTTTAAAAGAGTTAACAGCCCCGGATGCTAAAGTCTGTCGGGATGGAGAGATAAAATTCATTAAAGCCCGGAATCTGGTTCCCGGTGACCTGGTATATTTGGAGGCAGGTGATAAGGTTCCAGCTGATGGAAGAGTTATTGAATCACAGAATTTAGAGATAGATGAATCTCTATTAACCGGGGAATCTATGCCTGTAGAGAAGGAAACAGGTGCTCTGATAGCTCAAGTAGTGGTAGCTGATCGTAAAAATATGGTTCATATGGGTACTATTGTTACCAGAGGTAGAGGTCAAATTTTGATCACCTCAACAGGATTGGATACGGAGATGGGTAAAATCGCCAACTTGCTATCCGGAATGGAAGAGGAAGAGACACCATTACAGAAGAGACTACAATATCTGGGAAAATGGTTGGTCTGGTTATGTCTCCTTGCCTGTGCGGCAGTGGTGGGAGTTGGAGTTTTTAAAGGTGAATCTTTGTATCAGATGTTCCTGGCTGGAGTTAGTCTGGCAGTAGCTGCAATTCCTGAAGGTCTGCCAGCTATTGTCACTCTGTCACTGGCGATAGGAGTCCAGCGGATGATTAAGCGTAATGCTATCGTTCGAAAATTACCGGCAGTTGAAACTCTAGGCTGTGCTACAGTGATCTGTTCTGACAAAACGGGAACCCTGACTCAGAATCGGATGACTGTAAGGAAAGTATATACGATGAACAGAATGATTGATTTTGATCGGCAATCTGATGATTCAGATCTCCAGATGGCCTTGGAGATAGGAGTCTTTTGTAATAATGCTACTCTGGTAACACCGCAGAAGAGAAGTTTTTTCAATCGCAAAGTTAGCCATAATGATTTACAGGTAATTGGTGATCCTACTGAAGGGGCACTCTTATTGGCGGGAGCTAAAGCTGGAATTAAAAAAGATCAGTTGATAAAATATGAATTCCAGTCGGAAATTCCTTTTGATTCTAATCGTAAGCGAATGTCTGTGATTGTTAAAGAAGGTTTGATGCAAAAGTTATTGATCAAAGGGGCACCAGATATTATAATAGAAAGATGCTGTAAATATCAGGATGGCCATCAGATAAAAAACTTGAGTCAACAGATGAGAGAAAAAATATTACGACAGAATGATGAAATGACTCATAATGCCCTACGGGTATTGGCTGTGGCTTATCGGCGAATCTCAATTGGTGGACATAACAATAGTCGAGATCTTTCTGAATATGAGAATGACCTCATTTTTGTAGGGTTGATCGGAATGATAGATCCCCCAAGAGAGGAAGCGAAGGAAGCGATAAATCGTTGTCGGATGGCAGGGATTAAACCAGTAATGGTAACAGGTGACCATCGAAATACTGCCAGGGCCATTGCTAAGGAGTTAGGTTTGTTATGTAGGGGAGATATGGTTGTTACTGGTGAAGAACTTAATCAGATGACTAATGAAGAGTTTATCTCCCAAATTGATCAGATTGCTGTTTATGCCAGGGTATCTCCTGAAGACAAATTACGGATTGTCAAAGCCTTCAAATCTCAGGGGGAGATTGTAGCTATGACGGGAGATGGGGTTAATGATGCTCCTGCAGTCAAAGAGGCTGATATCGGAATCGCTATGGGAGAAAAGGGGACTGATGTTACTAGAGAGTCATCGTCGCTCATTCTGGCAGATGACAATTTTGCTACGATTGTAGCAGCCGTGGAAGAAGGACGCAATATTTATGATAATATCCGAAAATTCATTCGTTATCTACTCTCATGTAATATTGGAGAGATTTTGACTATCTTCATTGGAATTGTTTTGGGGCTTCCTTTACCTTTATTACCAATACAGATTCTTTGGGTTAATCTGGTGACCGATGGTCTTCCTGCACTGGCCCTGGGGGTTGACCCAGGTGATCAGGATGTTATGGTGAGACCGCCGCGAGATCCACAGGAGAGTATCTTTAGCCATGGTCTGCAAACTAAGATAATTGTGCAGGGGATATTGATTGGCTTAAGTACTTTAGGAGCATTTGTTCTGGGATTGTATTGGGAAGGTGGTTCACTGGCAGAGGCTAGAACTATGGCTTTTACCACATTGGTGATGGCTCAGTTAATCTTTGTCTTTGCCTGCCGTTCTGAGAGACATTCTCTCTGGCAGACTAATCCTTTTACAAATATCTGGATTCTGTTGTCAATATTCTTCTCGGCGGGTATGCATGTAGGTGTGTTATATATCCCGTCAATGCAGAACATCTTTAAAACCACTCTGTTGAACTCGCGGGAATGGTTGATTATTCTGGGAATGGCCAGTTGGTCCACTATTTTGTTGGATGTGATTCAAACAGTTTTACATAAAACTGTGCACAAAGAGCATGTTAAGAGATACCAAACTGATAAAAAGTTCAGTTGAGAAAGCATAATTATAATATTTAGCTAATGGGTAAACTATTTTCAAAAAGAATACTAATTTTCGGTTTTGAGGCTGCTCCAAAATTTCTATTTTAGAGGAGCCTCTTTCTATATTCAGATATAGGGGAATCATTGACACTCTCACAGTTAACGCAGGTGTGCTTTTTTCCCTAACTCTGTAAGTATGCTAATAGCGAAACGGATAAAATATAATATTCTACCAAGTTTAACGAATGAATTTGCGGTTAAAACTATATGGGGAAAAAAATTCGCATTCAGATTAAAATTTTCCTGATTCAAAGTAAAATAGTCTTGCAATTGAATCAATGCCTATGGTATTATAAGTTATAGATTTAAAGGAAGAATGAGGGAGAGGAAGAATTATTGCGGTAATCGAGGTTAATGGAAGAATAGGAGGTGGAAGTGTAATGATAAAAAGTATGACAGGATATGGGATAGGAGAGACTAAGCGAGATGGTTATCACATTACTGCAGAGTTGAAAACAGTGAACCATCGTTATTCAAATATTTATTTACATATGCCGGGGCATCTCTTATCATTGGAGTCAACCTTACAGAAAATGCTAAAAGAGAAACTTGACAGAGGCCGGATTGATCTCTACCTCAAGATAGAAGAAGATGAGGTAGAAGGAGCCTATATTCCCAAGATTAATCATGAACTGGCTAAGAGTTATTATAATGAATTGACAGTTTTACAGAATAACTTAGGATTTGCAGAGGAACTAAAAATTGAGACTTTAATCTCTTTACCGGAGGTTTTGAAAGTCAAAGAAGCAGATCAAAATGAAGAGATCTTGCATGATCTGATTGTTGAAACTGTGAAGAAGAGTTTGGATTCTTTACTTGAGATGAGGGTTCACGAAGGGACCGAGCTTTGTTATGATCTGATTCAACGTTTAGATATTATTGAAAGAGAAGTTGAGCAGATAAAACTTAGAGCACCACAGATTCTGGAAGAGTATAAGGCCAGGATGAGAGATCGAATTAATGAAATTTTAGATGATATGAGTATTGATGATGATCGTTTAGCAATGGAGGTAGCTATATTAGCTGAACGTAGTTGTATTAATGAAGAATTAGTGCGTTTAATGAGCCATCTGGGACAATTTCGCAAGAATTTAGATAGTACTGAAGCGGTTGGCCGCAAATTAGATTTTATTGCTCAAGAGATGTATCGGGAGACGAATACTATTGGTTCTAAGGCTAATGATTCCGTTATTTCTAATTATGTTGTCAATATGAAAAGCGAAATTGACAAAATACGTGAGCAAATACAAAATATTGAATAGGGTATGTTGAAGAAGGGGGTTTTTGGTTTATGGAGATCAAATTGATTAATATCGGTTTTGGCAACATTGTAGCAGCTAATCGTATCGTAGCAATTGTTAGCCCTGAATCTGCGCCAATTAAGAGAATTATTCAAGAAGCAAGAGATCGCGGTATGTTAATCGATGCAACTTATGGCAGGAGAACTAGAGCTGTTGTAATTACCGACAGTGATCATGTTATTTTATCGGCTGTACAACCTGAAACTGTTTCACATCGTTTAACTGATTCGCAGGAGGAATAATTTAGAGGGGGAAATAGGATGAGGGGCAAATTATTTGTACTTTCCGGGCCTTCAGGTGTTGGTAAAGGCACGGTACGCGCAGCACTGTTAAATGATTATACTGACATACTTTACTCTGTTTCTGCCACAACTCGTAAGAAACGGGAAGGTGAAGTTGATGGTAAAGACTATTTCTTTGTATCTTTAGAAAATTTTAAAGGAATGTTAAATAATGATGAACTGATTGAATGGGCAGAATACTGTGGTAATTATTATGGAACTCCCCGGACATACGTGGAAGAGAAGTTAAATCAGGGTTATGATGTAATTCTGGAGATCGAAATTCAGGGAGCCGAACAGATCAAAAAAAAATTCCCAGATGGAGTTTTTGTATTTTTGGCACCACCTTCTTTGAATGAACTACGCTCCCGGATTCAAAAAAGGGGAACTGAAGATGCATGTATTATCTGTGAAAGATTGAAAACCGCTGAAATTGAAATGGATGAGATGTATAACTATGATTATGTTATAGTCAATGATGTGATCAATAATGCTGTAGAAAAGTTAAAAGCTATCATTATCGCTGAAAGATGTAAAATTGAAAATTATAAATAAGGGGGATATCTTCCATGGTGGTTAAGCCTTCTCTAGATGACTTATTAAAAAAGGTTGACAGTGCTTACACGCTGGCTATAGCTTCGGCAAGACGGGCTAGGATGTTAAATGAAGGTGGCAAACCTCTGCTGAAAGTTGAGGGCAATAAGCCAGTGTCTCATGCTTTAGAGGAGATTGTTGCTGATAAGATTATTATTAAACGGAGAATTCTTAAAGGAATCAAATAATTATTGGCCTACCCGACAGGGGGCCAATTTTTATCGAGGTGATTAAGGTGGTCAAAGGGAAAACTGTAGTTATAGGGATAACAGGAGGTATTGCTGCATACAAAGTGGTTTATGTAGTCAGTGCACTCAAGAAGCTGGGGGTTACTGTAAGAGTTGTGATGACCAGAGCGGCTACCGAATTTGTTCAGCCTATGACTTTTAGAATTCTTTCAAACAACCCGGTATTTGTTGAACAGTTTGCAGAACCAAAAGTCTGGAATGTAGAACATATCTCGCTGGCTGACTCGGCTGATTTATTTGTCATTGCACCTGCCACCGCCAATATTATCGGCAAAATAGCGCATGGCATTGCAGATGATTTACTTTCAACGTCAGTTATGGCTGTACAATCTCCTGTACTAATTGTTCCTGCTATGAATGTTAAGATGTATAATAATCCCATTGTTCAGGACAACATCGCCAGATTAAAGAATTATGGGTATCTTTTTATGGAACCCAATGCTGGCTTACATGCCTGTGGAGATGTGGGTAAAGGACGACTTCCGGAACCAGATGAGATTCTTCAACGAATCATTCATGAACTAACACCTAAAGATTTAAAAGGTAAGAAAATTGTTGTTACTGCAGGCGGGACAAGGGAGGCTATTGATCCGGTGCGTTTTCTTTCTAATCCTTCAACTGGGAAGATGGGATATGCCATAGCTGAAGCAGCATATCGTAGAGGCGCAGAAGTTGTTTTGGTTAGTGGACCGACCCATCTACAGGCTTCTTCGGGAATCAAGGTAATTCCAATCATCAATACTCAACAGATGGCGAATGCTGTTTTCGATGAATTCGATGATGCTGATCTGGTGATTAAAGCCGCCGCCGTCGCTGATTATACTCCTATTGCTTATTCGGAACAGAAGACTAAAAAAACAGAGGGAGAGTTTGTTATCAGGCTGAGGAGAACTACGGATATTTTGGCTGAGTTAGGAAAACGAAAAAAACCTGGTCAAGTATTAGTGGGATTTGCTGCTGAAACCCAAAATTTGTTAGAAAATGCCAGATCTAAGTTGGAGAGGAAGAATGCTGACATGATTGTGGCCAATGATGTTTTACGACCTGATTCTGGTTTTGCAGTTGACACTAATCGGGTTACGATCATTACTAAAGAATATACTGAAAGACTGGATTTGATGTCCAAAGAGCAGATAGCTGAGATGATTCTGGATCAAGCTATGAAGATTAATACTAAATAAAACAGGCATGAATCACTTAAAGAATGTAAGACTAAAACTTTACAATCTTTAAGTGACTTTTTTGTTCTACAGGCATTTTATTATACTAGGATTTATGTCTTTTTACGGGATGTGGATTGTGTAGTAAGTTGGGCATAGGGGCTGAGGGCAAAAGAAAAATTTGTCTAGTGGCAAGCACTGCAAAGTATTAAGATAATTAATACTACCATTCAGTTAGTCAATAAATGACGGCTGTTTGGCTAAAATTTCCTTTCAGGGAGATATATTTTTCCTTGTATATATTCAATAATTTGATTCAAATCCAAGGCCTTTCTCATAACCGAATGATATAAGTCAGCTTTCTGGATAATAAGAGCTATTTTCTTCAATGCAGCTGGTTTGCTCTTGGCATGGAGTCTCTTCGTGTATTGTTGTATGCTTTAGAGCCTGCCTGTTAGTTAAAGCTTAGCCTTCTACAGACTCCAGACACATACTCCATGTCAAGAGTTCGCTACTACGCCAAATCTCTGATTACTTGCACAATGATAGTCATTTCTACGTTGTAATGTTTCCTCTTTGATTCTTTTTCCTTCTGCCAGTATTATAACGTCTCTACCAGTATGGTGATTACTTTTAATGGAACATATAGAATTTTCATTGCCAGAAAGCTCTGTCCTATCTGTTGTAAAACCTATTCTCAAATTTCTGACTTCTTAATTCCATATTTCCAATACGCCTATAACTCATCATTATTATGCTTACTTTATGGTAAGCGTCAAATAGCCTCCACCTTGAAACGAGGTAGAGGCTATAGTATCATTTA
>JAENYK010000012.1 GCA_016841825.1 Halothermothrix sp.
GGTCCATTCTTTCTAAGATCGTCCTGCTTATCTATTTCAAAATAATAGTTTGTAACATCATAGTAAACAAGGTCAGTTTCCCGTCCATATTGCTCAGTAACCTTTTCATGAAGATGTTTTTGCAATGCACCAGATATCTTATCAAAATGTGTAAGTGCATCATAAACATCATCAAGCGAGAATTTAAAATTATCAAAGAACATATCTCTATTTAGTACTGAGGCTCTCTTTGAACCTGGGAATAAAAGTCTAGTATATACAAGCAGACGCATTATTGCATCAGTATTAAAAACAAAGTTTTCGTGTCTGCGTGCATTTTTTAAGAACACATCTATCTCTAGCTCATGATATATCTTACTTAAAATGATATAACCATAGTTTCTACGGTTTTTGTTATTACGCTCGAGCTGCTTTTCCAGGTCAATAGTGATAGTTATACTCTTTTCCTCTCTACGCTCCTTATCCATCTCTTTAGCTACTTTTTTAAAGTGGGCGATAGGATCATCATACTCCTTTTGCAATTCATCAAGATAACCAACCTTTTGAATAGTTTTTTGTTTTGATTTTCCTTGATTGTCTCTATAACCCTGTACTATTGACAAGTAAATCCTACCAGTTTTTTTATTAGGTGTTTGGCGTAGATACATATTAGTAACCTCCTTGCATAATGCTGCAATAATTCTCTACACCTACTATTATATCATATTACACAGAATTACACAACCCAAAATCGCAAAAATTTGACAAAAAAATTAAGCCTTTAGACTTTGGTTTCATTGGGTTTTAAGTTTGAAAAATTTTTTGAGTGCTTCTGAAGAAACGAATGTTAAAGCTGATTTACTAATTCAGACAGTGATAAAATACGAACATTATAATAAAATATAGAAATAAAGTTCGCTATATCGTTGACATAAATCTGCATATTTGATAATATAGTTAGTGTATTTAGGAAAAGTGTCAAGGGGGGTTAACTTATGAAGGTTCTAGTAATTGGAAGTGGTGGGCGTGAACATGGGATTGTCTGGAAGTTGGCTCAAAGCTCACAGATTGAGCAAATTTATTGTGCACCGGGAAATGATGGTCTTGGAATGACTGCCAGAGTGGTTCCAATAAAGGTAGAAGATCTGGAAGGTTTGCTCAACTGGGCTATCGGACATGAGATAGATTTGACTATTGTAGGACCTGAAGTTCCTTTGAGTCTGGGAATTGTGGACCTGTTCACTGAGGCAGGTTTGAAGATTTTCGGACCAGATAGATCTGCAGCGATGCTGGAAGGTAGTAAAGCTTTTGCCAAAGATCTACTGGACAAATATAATATTCCCACTGCCAGTTATAAAATCTTTACTGATCCTGTTGAAGCCAAAAAATATATTACAGAACAGGGTGTGCCTCTGGTAATTAAAGCAGATGGTTTGGCTGCGGGTAAAGGTGTTCTGGTAGCAACAGAATTGAATGAGGCTTTACAGGCAGTTGAGGAAATGATGGAGCAGCAGGTCTTTGGTTCAGCGGGTAGTAGAATTGTTGTCGAAGAGTTTCTTCAGGGTGTGGAGATGTCGCTGCTGGCTTTGACAGATGGACATACAGTTTTGCCGATGACGCCCGCCCACGATCATAAGACAGTTTTTGATGGAGATCAAGGGCCAAATACAGGTGGTATGGGTGTATTTTCCCCATCTCATCTGGTTGATGAAGAGATGGTGGAAAAGATTAAAGAGACTATCTTACAACCTACCATAGATGCCTTAAAAGCTGAAGGAATTATTTATAAAGGAGTGCTTTATGCAGGGTTGATGCTGACTGAAAGTGGTCCAAAAGTTTTGGAATTTAATGTACGATTTGGCGACCCTGAGACCCAGGCGGTTTTACCGCGCCTGGAAAATGATCTGATTGACCTTTGTCTGGCGGTAGTTGACGAACGGTTGGATGAGATCAGATTAAGCTGGAATCCTCAGAAGGCAGTGACGGTTATTCTGGCTTCCGGTGGCTATCCTCTGGCCTATGAAAAGGGTAAAGAGATCAGGGGATTGGATTCAACAGGACAATTGGACACAGAAGATGTAATCATCTTTCATGCCGGAACCCGCTTTGTAGATGGTCAATGGCTAACCAATGGTGGGCGAGTGCTGGCTGTTACTGCCCTGGGTAAAGATTTTGCACAGGCACAAAAATTAGCTTATCAGGCTGTAGAACGAATTGAGTTTGCTAATATGCATTATCGACAAGATATTGGAAGTAAGGCTTTATGAATGAAGACTGAGGAGGAGAATAATATGGGAAAACCAGTAATTGGTATTGTAATGGGAAGTGATTCTGATTTAAGTGTAATGAAAGATGCAGCAGTAGTTCTGGGGAAATTGGGGTTAAGTTATGAGATGGTAATTATCTCAGCCCATCGTACACCCGAACGTGCTGAAGAGTATGCCCGGACTGCCAGTGAACGGGGAATCAAAGTGATTATTGCCGGAGCAGGTAAAGCTGCACATCTGGCTGGAGTGTTGGCTGCTTATACACCACTGCCGATAATTGGGATACCTATTCTCACTTCATCTCTGGGCGGTGCTGATTCTCTGTATTCTATGGTACAGATGCCTTCCGGAGTTCCGGTAGCAGTTGTCGCTCTGAATGGGGCTAAAAATGCTGGTATTCTGGCAGCACAAATGATTGGAACCGGTGACCTTGAAGTTAGAACTCGAATTGCAAAGTATAAAGAAGATATGAAAGCAGAGGTTAATAAAAAATCTACCCGTTTAGAAGAGATCGGTTATGATGCCTATTTAAAGGAAATAAAATAGTTTGGATTATTGCATGCCCACCTGAGAAAGGTGGGTTTTGTTTTTAACTCCGATTTAACATAAACTAAACACGAGGAAACATTTAGGAAATTTGTTGATAACAATAGTGTGCTATGCTGTATATGTCAAATAAATATTACTGAGGAGGTAATACAATATGTTTAAAGCGAAAAATTTTGTGATTATGGCATTAGTAGCAGTAGCAATTCTGATGACAGTGGGAAGTGTTTTGGCCAATGAGTCGATTATAATTCAGGGTTCTACCACAGTTTTACCAATTGCTCAAAGAGCAGCAGAAGTTTTTATGGAAAATAACTCAGATGTGGACATCTCTGTAAGAGGTGGCGGTTCTGGTGCAGGTATTGCTGCTTTAATCGACGATGCTTGCGATATTGCAGATGCTTCTCGTTTTATCAAAGATAGTGAAGTAAAAACTGCTGTAGACAAAGGAATTTATCCGGTTCCTCATAGAGTAGCTATGGATGGTATCGCAATTATAATTAACCCTTCTAATAAAGTGAATAAATTGACTTTAGAACAAATTAGAGATATTTATACTGGTAAGATTACTAACTGGAATCAGGTTGGTGGAGCTAACAAACCAATCGTTATTATCTCCCGTGACTCTAGTTCAGGTACTTTTGAAGTATTCGGTGAACTGGTTCTGGAAGGTGAGAAAGTTGTTCAATCCGCTCTGTTACAGGCTTCTAACGGTGCAGTTGCAGGCGTAGTTGCAGAGACTGATGGTGCTATTGGTTATATCGGTTTAGGTTACTTATCTAATGGTGTTAAAGCAGTTGAAATTAATGGTATTTTACCATCTGTTGAAACTGTTCAAAATGGTACCTGGCCAGTTGCCCGTCCTCTGTTCATGTTCACTGATGGATGGCCAGAAGGTGCAGCTAAGAGTTTCATTAACTTCTTACTAAGCACAGCTGGACAAGAGATTGTTTCAGAATTGGGTTTTGTACCTTTATATTAATTCGGAAACAATTACTTAACAATAACTAAAGCCTAATCCTGGTTCATGTAAAAGGTAGGGAGGTTTAAACGACCTCCCTATCCCCCTATTTTTTCCCAAAAAGAAGGGAGTGGAGGATATTGAATTGGAGAAATAAAGAAAAATTTATTCATGGAATTCTTTTTATTTTTGCTATCTCATCTATTATTTTTCTCACAGGAATCGTAATAGTTTTATTTAAAGAAGGCCTACCTATTTTTCACAGGATAGGCTTGTTGGATTTTATCCTTGGAAAAGAATGGTATCCAACCTATGATCCACCCGATTTTGGTATTTATCCACTGATTATGTCATCGCTGTTGGTTACCTTTGGTGCGATGGTTATTGCTGTACCTGTGGGTATATCATCAGCTATCTTTATTTCATATATTTTGCCAGCTAAATATAAAAATTTTGTTAAACCAATAATTGAGATGTTGGCAGGAGTACCATCAGTTATTTATGGTTTATTTGGGATGAAAGTTCTGGGACCATTTTTGGCAGACAAGTTAAATCTACCAACTGGTCTGATAGCTCTAAATGCTGCCATTATGTTGGGAATTATGGCCTTACCGACAATAGTTAGTATTGCCGAGGATGCTTTAAGTTCGGTTCCCCGTAGTTTTCGGGATGCTTCTCTGGCGCTGGGTGGAACTATGTGGGAGACAATTATGAAGGTAAATTTACCAATTGCTACATCCGGGGTTACTACAGCAGTAATTCTGGGAATGGGCCGGGCTATTGGAGAAACGATGACTGTTCTGATGGTTGCGGGTGGTGCTTCAATGGTTCCAAAATCTTTCCTGCTTCCGGTAAGACCGATGACTGCAACGATTGCTGCTGAGATGGGAGAAGCAGCTATTGGAAGTCCGCATTATCATGCTCTTTTCGGAATAGGTATCATTCTCTTTATTATAACTTTGATGTTCAATATTCTGGCTGACGTAGCTTCACAGAGTTTTAAGAAGAAGGTGAGTGCGCGATGAGTAGAACAGTTAGTAAACGTCATAGGAAACAAAAGATTGCTTTTACGATACTTGGTCTGGGATTGGTGTTATTGTTGGTATTTCTATTGTTAATGTTCTACTTTATCTTAAGTAAAGGTTTGAAAGTAATTAGCTGGGAGTTTATTACTCAAAAGCCCAGGAATGGCATGACTGAAGGTGGTATCTTACCGGCTATTCTGGGAACGTTGTATCTAACATTGGGTGCTGTTTTGTTGGCAACTCCCCTGGGGGTGTTGACGGCTATTTATTTAACTGAATATGCGAAAAAAGGTAAGATCATTCGAATTATTCGCATCGGGGTTAATAATCTGGCAGGGGTACCGTCAGTCGTTTTTGGTTTGTTTGGTCTGGGTATTTTTGTAAAATATTTTGGTCTGGGTGTTTCTATCTTCTCGGGGGCGTTAACCTTATCTATTGTTATTTTACCAACAATCGTTCGGGCATCAGAAGAAGCAATTATTTCTGTACCTGATGAGTACCGAAAAGCTTCGCTGGCTCTGGGAGCGACCAGATGGCAGACGGTCAAGAATGTCGTTTTACCCGCTGCAACCCCGGGAATTTTGACTGGTTGTATTTTGGGAATTGGGCGGGTTGCGGGAGAGACCGCTCCAATTTTATTTACAGCAGTAACTTTCTTTTCAATGCGGCTGCCCAATTCTATATTTGATGAAACTATGGCATTACCTTTCCATATCTATGCTCTGGTATCAGAAGGGACTTTTCCCGCCAAACAGATACCTATCGCCTATGGAACAGCCGTAGTATTATTAACGATGGTATTGTTAATCAATTTGGTTGCCATCACTTTGAGAATTAGATATGGAGATAAAACGAAACATCAATAGCTCATCTGCGGATGGGCTATTTTACTTGTGTATTGAAAAATGTGGTAAAAAAGATAAGTAAGCAAAATACAGTTTGTATATGTAAAATATCAGGTATATCAAAGTATAATATAAGCTGTTAGAGTGTACAAGTCTTATGACGGGAGGATCATCATGGAGAATAAGTTAACTGAGTTTTTTGGTGGCAAGGGAGTGAAGAAAAAAGTTTTTTTGGGCAAGAAACTTGTAATGAATTTAAAATCTAGTCTAACAGTAAAGGTGTCGGCAATTATCGGAATAATTATTCTCCTCTCATTTATTACAATTGGGTATGTGATAAACTTGTCAATTGCTGAAAAGTTAACTGAGTCTACTAACAAAAGAACTCTGGAAGTTGCAAGTATTTTGGAAAAAGAGATTAGCTCATTTTTAACAGATGCGGAAAAGATTCTGGAGAGAATATCAAAAAACTATGGTTTGAGATCTAATAACCAGATCAGTATTGTTGCCAGTAGTATGTTTGAAGAAGAATTGGGCCAGTCTTCTTTTTTTGATGCGCTCTTTTTTGTGCCGATTTCGGAGAAAATTATTCTTAAACCGTCTATTCGCTTGCCCGAGGATTATGATCCGCAAAGTGAGGAATGGTACCAAAAATCAGCTATGGAGACTCAGGATGAGGTCAAAATAATCTGGACAAAAGCACATCCTGATTGGTCTGGAGAAAAGTCTACGATTACCCTGACAATACCGGTTTACGATTATAGTGGTAGTTTTATGGGGGTTCTGGGGGCGAATATTTCTTTAGAGGGATTGTCCAGAATTGTGAATTGGAAGGTGGGGGAACAGGGGTTTGTTCTGGTAGTAGACCAGGCAGGACAGGTTATTGCCCATCGGGAAAATGAATTGGTAGATCAAAGATTCAATCTTAGTGATGTGTTGGATATTCAGGGGATCATCTCCGGACAAATTAACCATACTCAATATGAGTATGATCGGGAGACTAATTTAGTCTCTGGAGTACCACTTTCAGCTTTGGGAGGAGCAGTATTGGCTCAAATGCCTATGAAGGAAGCTTACGCCGCACAAAAATTGGTTCAGCAGCAATTTGTTATTATGGGATTGGTTGTTTTGGTATTGACGTCTCTGGTAATTCTGGTGATTATAAATCTATATATCTTACTGCCAATCAAAAAAATGAGTAATGATATGGAACATGTGGCTGAAGGTCATTTAAATATAGAGGTAAAAGTAAAGCGAACCGATGAGATAGGTCATCTGGGTAATAGTTTTAATAAAATGATTCATCACCTGAGAGAAATGATTTTACGTATAGATAAAGCTGCCAGTCAGGTTGAGAGTTCCTCCAGTACAATGACCGCTCATTCTCAACAGGTAGGGGGAGTATCAGAGCAGATTACGAATTCAATCCAGCAGGTAGCTACTGGGGCCGATGATCAGGTTGTTAATGTGGAGAAAGTAAATGAAAGAATTCGCTTACTCGTTCAGGTTCTGGACAAATTATTTAATTTTAATCAAATGGAGAAAAAGCTGGCTGTAGAGATGGAAAAAGCCGCAGTCGATGGTAGATTTGAGATGGAGAAAGTCAGTAACCAAATGGTAGAAATCAAAAGTTCTATTGATGAGGTCGCTCAGGGGATTGAAAATTTCCAGACTATCTCAGAAGAGATTAATGGTTTTGTGGAAGTCATAAACAATATAAGTACCCAGACGAATTTATTGGCTCTTAATGCGGCAATTGAAGCTGCCAGAGCCGGTGATGCAGGTAGGGGATTTAGTGTAGTAGCAGAAGAAATAAGAAATCTGGCGGAAGAGGCAGCACATTCAACAGAGAAGATTAGAAAGTTGATCACAGAGATCAATAATGAGACTGATAAAGCTACGAAAAAAATGGCTCAGGGAACAAAAGAGATAGAGAGTGGTGAGATGGTAGTCTCTTCAGCTGACTTAAGTTTTAAAAATATCAGTGGGGCAATTACTCAGGTCAGGGAAGGTATCGAAAAATCGAGTGAACTGGTCAATGATGCATATGGTAGTAGCAAAGAGATTATGGAAAGTGTAGAGAGTATTGCCAGTATTTCGGAACAGACATCTGCCAGTGCAGAGGAAGTGGCTGCAGCCAGTGAAGAACAGAATGAGGCTGTGGAAAGAATAATCGCTCTGGCTGAGAATTTGAGAGAGATGTCTGAAGGATTAAATCAGTTAATTAAGAGATTTAGGGTAGAATTAGGATAAGTTCTATCTGAAGTATTAGAAAAATATGGGATGAGGTATCCAGAGAGTTGTTGACCCGGTGCAGCAACTCTTTTATATTATGTAAACACATTTCGCCAGTAATCTGGCATAACATATATAAATGATAATATTGGAGGTATGAGAGATGAGGTATAAGGAAGCGACCCTGGCACTGGGAGGTGGGGGACTCAAGGGTGCAGCACATATCGGGGTGCTTAAGGTTTTTGAAGAAGAAAGATTGCCCATTGGGTCTATCGCGGGTAGTAGTGCAGGAGCGTTAGTGGGAGCCTGGTATGGAGTGGGTTATTCGGCAAGTGAACTTAAACAACTTGTTCTCGGTTATGTTGATAATCCACCTCTGGATTTGCGAATCAAGCCTTTAAGAGCGATGTGGACTATTTTGACTACTCTGTTTAATATGCTGAGGATTGGCTATCTACCAACTGAAAGGGCTTTGATATTGGGTAAAAGATTGGATGAATATCTCTATAATTTTTTTGGAGGAATCAGTTTTGATGATCTGCGACTGCCATTAATGATTACTGCTGTGGAATTGCAGAGTGGTCGATTGCAGGTTTTTACTAATCAAGAGACAGCTAAAAAACTTAAAAATATTCATGATATAGACGTACATGCAGACTGTGATCTGGCTATGGCTGTACGGGCCAGTATAGCCATTCCCGCTATTTTCGAACCTGTTAATTATAAAGGAATGATTCTGGTAGATGGTGGAGTCAAAGATCTGGTTCCGGTAGATATTTTGCGCTTTGCAGATTGTGCGAATATTATCGGGGTGGATCTGGGAACGTCTAATCAACCTGATGATCAGTTGGATGATCTGCTGGCGATTATTATGCAGACTATTGAGGTTATGGGTGAAGAATTAGCCGATATGATTCTGGAACGGTATGCTGATCTGGTCCTCCGTCCAAAGGTTGATGGAATAAGGCTGACAGATTTTCATCGTCTGGCAGAGGTGTATGAACGGGGATATAGGGAAGCTCAGCGGAAGCTAAATGCAATCAAGATGTTATTGAAGGGAAGATGGTAAAATAGTATTTGCAAATGTGTTGATTATATACCGGGAGCATATTTATAAGAAAAAGAGCCAACCTGGCTCTTTTTCGGCGAACAAAAGTGTTAGTTATCCACATTTACTATAGCCACAACTTCGACAGATCACACAACCACCTTCATGTTCTAACTCTTCTCCGCAATCAGGACAGACAGCATGTCCATTTGTCTCATCTATTAGTGTGTCATAACTTTCGTCATCACTAACAGTTATCTCCGGACTAGCCGGGAAGAAAGCTTGTCCCTGAGTATAATCAAGAAAGTTTTCAATTGCCCGGGCAATGGCATCGGGACAGGAGACATTGGTGACACCTTTACGTTTGATAGCAGCAGCGCACCGAATTCCTTTCAGTTGATGAGTGATCTCTTCAATGGGAATCCCTGAACGCAGAGCCAGAGAGATTAATCTACTTGTTGCCTCAGATTGTGAGCGACAGCCGCCCCCTCGACCGGTAGAGGTAAATACTTCACAAATTCCCGATTGATCTGAATTAATGGTTATATACAACTTTCCACAGCCAATCCGGGTTTTTTCAGTGGTTCCAAAAGTGATGTTCGGACGGGGACGTTTAATTTTTAGTGTTTTAGGATCAGCGGTTTTTGCTTCTTTCTTAGTGGCCAGAACCTGTACACTGCGACTACCGTCCCGATATATGGTGACACCTTTGCATCCCAACTGATAGGCCAGTTGATAGACCTGGGCTACATCTTCTCTGGTTGCTTTATGGGGTAAGTTAACAGTTTTGCTCACTGCATTGTCGGTGTATTGTTGGAATGCAGCCTGCATCCGGATATGCCATTCGGGAGTAATATCATGGGCAGTAACGAATACCTGTCGAATATCTTCAGGTATCTCTGGTAAATCCTGAATAGTACCTTCACTGGCGATTTTTTCCATCAACTCTGCACTATAAAAACCTCTTTCTTTAGCAATCTTTTCAAAGAGAGGATGTACTTCAATTAATGTGCCATCCAATACATTCCGCATATATGAGATAGCAAAGAGTGGTTCAATGCCACTGCTGCAGTTGGCAATTATACTAATGCTTCCGGTAGGAGCAATGGTCGTAGTGGTGGCATTACGGATAGGTTCGGTATAGATACTATTTTCATAGTTCAAAAAAGCTCCTCTTTCGGCAGCCAATTGGCGGCTGGAAGCTTTGGCCTGTTCGTTGATAAACGACATAACCTCCCGGGCCAGCTCAATAGCCTGTTCAGAGTTATAGGGGATCCCTAATTGGATGAGCATGTCTGCCCAACCCATAATACCTAATCCGATTTTGCGATTACCTTTGACCAATTCTTCAATTTTGGGTAAAGGATAGAGGTTCATTTCAATTACATTATCCAAAAAATGTATAGCGTCTGCGGTTACCTGAGCCAGCTTTTGATAGTCCACAGTCATTCTGTTTTTATCCGGTACAACCATATTGGCCAGGTTGATCGAACCTAAATTGCAGGCTTCATATGGTAACAGTGGTTGTTCACCACAGGGATTGGTACTCTCGATCTCTCCCAGATGTGGAGTAGGGTTGTCCCGATTGATCCGGTCAATAAAGATTATCCCTGGTTCACCATTGGCATGTGCCATTTCGACAATCAATTCAAAAACTTCTCTTGCCCGAAGACGCTGGACACTCTGTTTGTCATGGGGATTTATCAGATCATATTCTTCATCGTGAATGACTGCTTCCATAAAGTTTTCTGTAATGGCGACAGATATATTAAAGTTATTTAAAACCTGTTCATCTTTTTTGCAGGTGATAAATTCCAAAATATCTGGATGGTCTATTCTGAGGATTCCCATATTAGCACCCCGACGTTTACCACCCTGTTTTACTGTATTAGTCGCTGCATCAAAGACCTGCATAAAAGAGATAGGCCCACTGGCAACTCCCCCTGTACTACGGACAATATCGTTTTTGGGACGCAAACGGCTAAAACTAAAGCCGGTTCCCCCACCACTTTTCTGGATCATTGCTGTATTCTTAACAGATTCAAAAATTCCTTCCATGCTGTCTTCTACAGGTAGGACAAAACAGGCCGATAACTGCTGCAAATCTCCTCCGGCATTCATTAATGTAGGTGAATTGGGCAGGAAGTTCAATTCAGCTATAATTTTATAAAAAGTAGCTCTGGTTTTTTCAATGTCACCTCCATATTTTTGGTCTGCTTCAGCAATATTTGAGGCCACCCGATTAAACAATTCTTCTGGAGTTTCGATAACCTCATTCTCCGCATTCCTGAGTAAATAACGTTTCTTCAAAACCGTTAAGGCATTGGCAGAAAGATTTAAGTCTGTCATTGACTTACCCTCCTTGTTTTATAGATAAATTAGTCTGCTATATTGTCTTTCAAAAAAGATGGAAAACCATCCTGGGTTATATAATGTAGGTGATTATAAAGTGAATTCGTTCAGCTAAAGCTGAACCTCGGGACTTCAGATGGGGATTCAACTCCATCCGAAGTAGAACAAGGCAGTTCCCACTTATAGAAGTGGGAGTCATAGAACCTGGATATGGTTATATAACCTCTCTCATTATATAACACCCATATTAGTCTGTCCATTTGGGTAGATAGTATATATTGTGGTCTTGGGCAATTACAACCACAATTTGTAGATTATTTACCTCAAATAAGGTTATATATGGCGCAGGGATTTCCAAACTTTTCTTTTATATAAATGGTAATTAGCAAAAATAATCCTTCTATTTCCTGAAAATAACGTATAAAAAATGGAGTCAGCTTTGCAGGGAATAATTGGTTTGTCTGTAGATAAAGCCTGTAGTTAAAGCTGAACCTCGGGGTTTCAGATGGGGATTCAACCCCACCTGAAGTAGAACACGGCAGCTCTCACATATAGAAGTGGGAGTCACAAACTTAGATATAAGTCTGACAATCAAATTATTCGTTTTTTATCTTGAAATTTACCCTGATTAATGGTATTATAGGTGTGTAAACCAATAAAACACGAACATTATAATTGTTGAGTTCAAATAAAGTTCGCAAAATTAGTCAGGAGGGATAGAACTGTGGAAAGAGATATTTTCAAAAACATTAGTCCCCTGGATCATCGATATTCGATTCCGGAAGAGCAATATGCCGATCTATCATATTATCTATCGGAAGAAGCGGTGATTCGCACTCAGGCAGAGGTTGAACTGGCCCTGGTGACAGTACTGCATAAGTGGGGAATCTGTTCTGTGGAAGTGGTTGAAGAGGTAGCTAAGGCCTGTGCAGAAGTAACCCCGGAAGAGGTCTATCATGAGGAACAGAAGACCCGACACAATATTCGTGCATTGGTAAATTGTATTCGTAACAGAGTAAGTCCAGAAGCCAGACCTTTCGTGCACTTCTCTGCAACATCTGTAGATATTATGGACACTTCTGCTGCCATCCGCTACCGTCAGGCTGCTGAGAACCTGGTGATACCGACTTTGCAAGAACTATTGTCTGCTCTAATGGAGCTTGCCTGGGCTGAACGGGAGACCGTACAGATCGGCCGTACCCATGGACAACACGCTGTGCCGATCACCTTTGGTTTTGCCCTGGCATTGTATGTTAGCCGCTTAGGTCAGCAGATAGAAAAGATTAAAGCTGCTGCAGATAATTTGAGAGGTAAGATGGCAGGTGCTGTTGGAGCATATAATGCCAGTGATCTGTTTATTGAGGACCCGTTGAAGTTTGAAGAAGAAGTTCTGGCAGAGGTGGGAGTCAAACCTGCACCTATCTCCTCCCAGATCGTTCAGCCTGAATATGTTGGCGATTATGTGCATCATCTGGTTAGCGTTTTCGGAATCCTGGCTAATTTTGCCGATGATATGCGTCATCTTCAGCGGACGGAGATTGATGAAGTGGGTGAGTATTTTGCTCCGGAGCAGGTAGGTTCTTCAACAATGCCTCATAAACGGAATCCGATTAATTATGAGAATGTGAAGAGTATGTATAAAGAGTTTATGCCGCGGATGATTACTCTATATCTGGATCAGATCTCCGAGCACCAGAGAGATCTGACCAATTCTGCATCGGGTCGTTTTGTAGTCGAAGTAATCGCAGGCCTGGTTATGGCAACCCGCAGATTGACCAGAGTGGTGAAAAAGATGTGGGTGAATAAGGCACAGATGAGAGCTAATTTTGCAAAAACAAGCGAATCTTTTATTGCTGAACCTTTATACATTCTGCTAGCCGGATATGGTCATCCGGATGCCCATGAGGCAGTGAGAGTCAAAACCTTGCAGGCACAGGAGAGCGGAGAGAGTGTGTATCAGTTGATTCTCAAAGATGATAATCTTAAAGAATATTGGAACAGGTTTACTCCTGAACAGAAACTCTTAATCCAGAAACCAGAGAACTATCTGGGTAAAGCAGTTCAGAAAACAGAGTTAATCATTCGTGAATGGCGCGAGAGAATAAGATAATTTTAAACACTAAAGGAGGATTTTATTATGAAAAAATTAGAGCAGCGGTATGAAGGAAAGGCGAAAAAGATATTTGCAACCGACCAACCGGGAGTTGTCTGGGTGCAGTATAAAGATGATGCTACAGCATTTAATGGTTTGAAAAAAGGTACTATTGAGAATAAGAGCAAATATAACAATCTGATCTCTACTACCATCTTTAAAATGCTTGCCGAGATGGGTGTGAAGAATCATTTTGTTGAACTATTAAGTGATACTGAGATGTTGGTTAAAGAGGTTGAGATTATCTTAATTGAAGTGGTTGTCCGTAACATCACTGCAGGCAGCCTGTGTAAACGACTGGGACTGGACGAAGGTATGAAAATGGAGACTCCTCTGGTTGAATTCTATTATAAAGACGATGAACTGGGTGATCCGTTGATTACAGAAGATCACGCATTACTCTTAAATGCTGCAACTACTGAAGAGATTGAGGTTCTTAAGACTCAGGCATTGAAGATTAATGGTATTCTTATAGATTATTTTGCACAACTGGGTATTGATCTGGTTGATTACAAATTGGAATTTGGACGTACACCTTCGGGTGAGATTCTGTTAGCTGACGAAATTTCCCCTGACACCTGTCGTTTATGGGATAAAGAGACCGGAGAAAAATTGGATAAAGATCGTTTTCGTCGGGACATGGGTAAAGTGGAAGAAGCTTATCAGGAGATCCTGGGTCGGGTACAGGGTTAATCAAAATAGATCATACAGGGGGGTAAAAAATGTTTAAAATCGAATTAAAGGTGATGCCGCGGAAGGGAATCTTGAACCCACAGAGCACGGCTGTTAAAAATGGTCTGAAAGCAATGGGTTATGATAATGTCGATAATCTGGAGATGGGCAAGTTTATGGAGTTTACGATTAAGGCTGCAGATAGAGCTGAAGCAGAAGCTTATGTAGAAGAGATGTGCAAACGCTTATTGGCTAATCCAGTAATTGAAGATTACACTTATCAAATATATCAGGTTGAGGGGGAATAGAGATGCGTTTTGGAATCATCGTGTTTCCCGGATCTAATTGCGACCATGATTGTAAATATGCAGTCGAATATTTGGGTCACACTGCAGAGTATCTCTGGCATGCCGATCATCAGGACCTGACAGACTATGACTGTATTATCATTCCCGGAGGATTCTCTTATGGGGATTATCTGCGGGCAGGGGCAATTGCCCGCTTTGCCAATATGATGGAACAGGTTCGGAAGTTCGCGGAAAAAAGTGGTCTGGTTATCGGTATCTGTAACGGCTTTCAGATTCTCCTGGAAGCAGGTTTGTTACCGGGGGCCATGCAGAAGAACCGCAGTTTAAAATTCCAGTGTGAATATCGATCGATGGTAATCGAGAATGCAGATTCACCCTTCACTAATACTCTGGACAAAGGTGAGGTAATTCAGTTACCTATTGCCCATGGAGAAGGTAATTATTATATTGATCCGGAAGGTCTGTCAAATCTGGAGGCTAATGGACAGGTTCTGCTGCGTTATACTACTCCAACCGGGGAAGTTACCGACAGGGCTAACCCCAATGGTTCTGTTTCCAATATAGCGGGAATCTGTAATGAGGAAAGGAATATTTTTGGTTTAATGCCCCACCCCGAGAGAGCTGTAGACAGTCGATTGGGTAATGGCTGCGTCGATGGGCGCAAAATTTTGGAGTCAATTATCACTTATCGGACAGAAAAGGGGGGAGTTCAATGCTAACAGTGGATTTGCAGGAGAAATTAGCCTTTAATGGTCTCAAATTTGAAGAATATCAAAAGATTTTAGATATGCTGGGTAGAGAACCCAATGATTTAGAATTGGCTCTGTATGGCGTAATGTGGTCAGAACACTGTAGTTACAAACATTCTAAAGCCCAGCTGAAGACTCTTCCTACACAAAGCGAGTGTGTACTTCAGGGGCCGGGGGAGAATGCCGGGATTATTGGTATTGGCGATGGTATGGCAGCAGTTTTCAAGATTGAGAGCCATAACCATCCTTCGGCGATTGAACCATATCAGGGGGCAGCTACAGGAGTTGGAGGTATTGTTCGGGATGTTTTTACAATGGGAGCACGTCCGATTGCCTTATTAAATTCACTGCGTTTTGGTAATCTGGACAATGAACATGTTCGCTATATCTTTGGCGGTGTGGTTGCAGGTATTGCCGATTATGGTAACTGTCTTGGAATTCCAACCGTTGGTGGTGAGACTTATTTTAATAAAAGTTATCAGGGCAATCCGCTGGTTAATGCTATGTGTCTGGGTGTGATGCCTGTCAAAGAGATGGTAACTGGTTCTGCTTCGGGTATCGGTAATCCGGTAATGGTGGTCGGTGCTGCAACTGGTCGGGATGGGATCAAAGGAGCCAGTTTTGCGTCTGAGGAACTGAGTGCAGAATCTGAGGAGAAGCGCCCGTCTGTTCAGGTTGGTGACCCCTTTATGGAAAAACTATTAATGGAAGCCTGTCTGGAGTTGATTAAGACAGGGGTAGTGGTCGGAATTCAGGATATGGGTGCTGCCGGTCTTGCCAGTTCTTCCTGTGAGATGGCCAGTCGAGCAGGTACGGGAATTGAATTAGATGTAGCTTTAGTTCCGGCCCGGGAGAAGGAAATGACCCCCTATGATTTTATGTTATCTGAATCCCAGGAGAGAATGTTGGTTGTTCCGAAAAAAGGCTGTGAAGCTAAAGTCAAAGAGATCTTTGATCGTTGGGGCTTAAATGCGGTGGTAGTGGGGCAGGTAACTGCCGATGGCAACCTGACGATCAAGGAAGATGGTGTAATTGCCGCCCGGGTTCCCGCTGCCAGTCTGGCGGACGCTCCTGTCTATCATCCGGAAAGTGTTCGTCCTGCTTATCTGGATGCAGTGGAGAGCTTTGAGTTGAGTCAGGTACGAATCCCGGAAACTGACGAATATAATGATATTTTAATTGAACTGTTGGCCAGTCCAAATCTATCCAGTAAAGCCTGGGTTTATCAACAATACGATCATATGGTCAGGAGTAACACAGTTGTTCTGCCGGGTTCTGATGCAGCTGTGGTTCGGGTAGAAGGTACAGATCGCGGCCTGGCAGTAACTACTGACTGTAATAGTCGATTCTGTTATCTAAACCCTTATCAGGGCACAATGATTGCTGTGGCCGAAGCTGCCCGTAATGTGGTCTGTAGTGGTGGTAAGCCGCTGGCGATTACCGATGGGATGAACTTTGGCAATCCGGAAAAACCTGAGATTTTCTATCAATTCAGGGAATCTATTGCCGGAATGAGAGCAGCTTGTCAGGCTTTAAATACACCTGTCACTGGTGGTAATGTGAGCTTTTACAATGAACATTCGGGTCAGGCTATTTATCCAACCCCGATCATCGGAATGGTCGGTCTTCTGGAGAATATTGAAGATGCAGTTACCATGGATTTCAAAGACGAAGGTGACTTAATCTTTTTAATTGGTGAGACTAAAGAAGAGTTAGGTGGTAGTGAATATCTATCACTGATTCACGGTTTAGAGACAGGTCAACTTCCTGAATTGGATTTAAATCTGGAGAAGGCCATTCAACAGACAGTTATTGAGGCGGTTCAGCAGAAGATTATTAAATCTGCCCATGACTGTGCCGAAGGTGGATTGGCAGTGGCACTGGCTGAATCGACTATGGCAAACGGTCTGGGAGCAGAGATTGAGATAGAAGATGGAGAAGTTCGTTCAGATGCGGTTCTGTTCGGGGAATCTCAATCCCGAATTATTGTTACGATTGCCGGGAAGGATCTGAATCTTTTTATGCAGATCTGTTCTGCCAACACTGTTCCGGTACAGCGAATCGGTCAGGTTAAAGGAGATGAATTAAAGATCAATGATTGGATTAATGCCAGGGTAGAATTACTCAAATTACAATGGCAGGAGGCAATCCCATGTATTATGAGCCAAAGATAAAAGAAGAGTGTGGTGTTTTTGGTATATTTGGGCGGAAGAATGCTGCTCAACTTGCCTATTTTGGCCTCCACAGCTTGCAGCATCGCGGTCAGGAGAGTGCCGGAATTGTCACAGTTGATGAGGGACAATTTTATCTGCATAAAGAGATGGGTCTGGTGACTTCTGTTTTTACGGAAACCAATCTGGCAGGTTTGATTGGTGATCGGGCTATCGGTCATGTTCGATACTCCACTACTGGTTCGAGTAATGTTTTGAATGCTCAACCCTTACTGGTTAACTCGGGAAAAGGAACCTTATCTTTAGCCCATAATGGCAATCTGATCAATAGTCTGGCAATTCGGGAATACCTGGAATCAGAAGGTTCTATCTTTCATACCACACTGGATACAGAAGTGGTAGCCCATCTGATTGCCCGTTCCAGAGAAAGGGATATGGAAAAATCTCTAATTGATGCTTTGAACCAAATCAAAGGGGCATTTAGCATAGTTATGTTAACAGAAGAGGCTCTTTATGGGATACGTGATCCTCATGGGATTAGACCCCTGGCTCTGGGCAAGATAGCCGATGATTATGTCCTGGCTTCGGAGACTATTGCTCTGGATATTGTCGGTGCGGAATATATCAGAGACGTAGAGCCCGGTGAGATGGTAGTTATTACGGGAGATGGTCTGCGTTCGGTTCGCTATGCTGATCGACAGTGTTCTTTCTGCGTTTTTGAGTTCATTTATTTTGCCCGCCCTGATAGCAACATTGCCGGATTGAATGTTCATCTGGCCCGGATGGAGATGGGAAAAATGCTGGCCCGGGAGATTACTGATCCGGTAGATATTGTAGTTCCTGTACCCGATTCCGGAATCTCAGCAGCTCAAGGTTTTGCCGAAGAGAAAGGTATACCGCTACAGTGGGGGTTGATTAAAAATCGCTATGTGGGTAGAACATTCATCTCACCCGAACCGGAGATCAGAGATTTGAAAGTCAGGCTAAAGCTTAGTCCAATCTATGAGATTGTGGCTGGCAAAAGGGTACTGTTAATTGATGATTCTATCGTTAGAGGAACAACCAGTAAGCGTATTATCAAGATGTTACGGGAAAAAGGAGCCAAAGAAGTTCATTTTGCGGTGAGTTCACCTCCGGTAAGCTATCCCTGTTTTTATGGTCTGGACACATCCAACCGCGGTGAATTAATCGCTGCCGGGATGAATCGGGCAGAGATCTGTAAATATATTGGTGCCGATTCTTTGACTTATCTAAGTCAAGCAGGGATGCTTAAGGCAGTTGAGAAGTCAGATTTAGGTTTTTGTACTGCCTGTTTTGATGGTAATTATCCTATCGGTGAAGGTATGGGTAAATTTTCTCTCGAAGAGGGGAGGAAGTCTTGTGCAAGATAAATTAACCTATCGGGATGCAGGTGTCGATATAGATGCCGGAAATGCCGCTGTAGAGCGAATTAAAGGGCTGGTTACCAGAACGCATACACCGGCGGTTCTGGCTGGTCTGGGTGGTTTTGGTGGGCTTTACGGTCTGGATGTTAAAGGAATGGAAGAACCGGTTCTGGTCTCCGGGACAGATGGAGTGGGGACCAAGATCAAGATTGCCATGCTGATGAATTGTCATCACACAGTAGGCATTGATCTGGTGGCCATGTGTGTGAATGATATACTGGCCCAGGGGGCAAGACCTCTCTTCTTTCTCGACTATATTGCAGTTAATAAAGTTGTACCCGAGCAGATTGAAGCCCTGGTCAGCGGTGTAGTAGAGGGCTGCGAACAGGCCGGGTGTGCTCTGATCGGTGGTGAGACTGCTGAGATGTCAGATCTGTATCATCCCGGTGAATATGATATGGCTGGATTTGTTGTTGGAATGGTCGATAGAAAGAAAATGATCACTGGAGAGGAAGTACAAGCCGGAGATCTGCTCTTAGGTCTGCCAAGTTCAGGAATTCATAGTAATGGTTTTACTCTGGCGAGAAAGGTCTTTATGCAAGAAGAGTCGAACTTGTCGCAAATTTTGCCCGGTGAAGAGAAGACTATTGGTGAATTGTTATTGGCACCGACCAGAATTTACGTCAAGCCTGTGCTGGCTCTGTTAGATAGATTTAAGATTGGTGGAATAGCCCATATTACCGGTGGTGGACTATTAGAAAATGTGCCCCGGGTGTTTGGGAAAGATCTGCAAGCTCTAATTTATGAAGATAGTTGGCCGCGTCCTGCTATTTTTTCGTATATTGAAAATGCGGGTGTCGAAAAGATGGAGATGTATCGGACATTTAACCAGGGAATTGGTCTGGTTTTAGTGGTCAAACCAGAGGAGCAGTCAGAAATTCAGGAGATGTTAAAAGAAATGAATGAAGAAAGTTTTCTGATTGGTGAGATTGTCCAGAGGAAGGAAGGGGAAGCTGGATGTGTAATCCGATCCGTTTAGCAGTCTTAGTTTCCGGAAATGGTACAAACCTGCAGGCATTTATTGATGCCATTCAGCTGGGTGAACTTAATGCTCAGATAGCAGTAGTACTCAGTGATAATCCTGACGCCTATGCTCTGGAAAGGGCGAATGGGGGAGGTATACCAGTTCAATCTATCTGTCGGAAAGATTTTCTATCGAAAGAAGCTTATGAGTTAGAAATGGTGGAGATAATCCAGAGAAAAGCAGTTGACCTGATCTTGCTGGCAGGCTTTATGCGTATCTTATCTCCGACATTTTTGCGGAATTTTCCTCAAAAGGTGCTAAATATTCACCCATCATTACTTCCTGCTTTTAAAGGTTTAGATGCTCAGGGACAGGCTCTGAATTATGGAGTTAAACTGTCGGGTTGTACGGTTCACTTTGTGGACGAAGGTATGGATACTGGCCCAATAATTCAACAGGCTGTGGTTCCGGTTTTACCAGGTGATACGAGAGAAGAACTTGCTTTACGGATCCAAAAAGAAGAACATCGGATTTTTCTGGAAGCGGTCAAACTTTATCAGGCAGGCAAGTTAAAGATAGAGGGTAGACGGGTTAAAATTATGGATTAATGTAGTTAATACGAACTTTCTCTTCAGAAATGTCATTAAAAACTTCCGGAAGGGGGAATAGATGAATGAGACGTGCGATAATTAGTGTTTCTAATAAGAATGGTATTGTAGATTTTGCCAGAGGATTACGTGATCTGGGAATTGAAATAATCTCCACAGGAGGTACAGCAAAAATTTTGCAGAATGCCGGTATTGAGATTATTAAAATATCTGATGTGACCAAGTTCCCTGAGATGATGGATGGGCGGGTTAAGACACTGCATCCTAACATTCATGGTGGAATTCTGGCCCGTCGTTCTAATAAAGAAGATTTAAAACAATTAAAAGAGTTGGATATTGAGACTATTGACCTGGTTGTGGTAAACCTCTATCCTTTTGCTGAGACAATTGCCCGGACGGGCGTGAGCTTAGATGAGGCATTGGAGAATATAGATATTGGCGGCCCATCGATGATTCGGGCTGCTGCCAAAAACTTTAAAGATGTAGCTGTAGTTGTGGATCAACAGGATTATTCAGATATTTTGGGAGAATTAAAAGACACGGGTCAGTTAAGCTCGACTACCAGAATGCACCTGGCTGCCAAAGCCTTTAATCATACAGCTAACTATGACAGCATGATCGATAATTATTTTGCCAATCTTTTAAAAGAGGGAACCACAGAAACCTTCCCACAGCGTTTACAGGTACGATTAGAAAAGGTCATGGATCTACGCTATGGGGAAAATCCTCATCAGAGTGCAGCTTTATATCGGGAGATGGGTGGGATAACAGTTAGCTCTGTCAGTACAGCCAGACAGTTACATGGTAAAGAGTTATCCTTTAATAATTTGAATGATGCTAATGGTGCTCTCGAATTGGTAAGAGAGTTTACTCAACCGGCAGCTGTGGTAATTAAACATGCCAATCCCTGTGGCGCAGCCATAGGCAGTACTCTGGCAGAAGCCTATGACAAAGCTTATGCCGGAGATCCTCTGTCTGCATATGGGTCTGTTGTAGCCGTTAATCGTCCTGTGGATGTGGCTACTGCAGAAATTATGACATCTGGCAATAAATTTATAGAGATTATTCTGGCTCCTACTTATGAGGAGGAAGCTTTACAGATGCTGCAAAAACGTTGGAAGAATGTACGAATTATGGAGGTAGGGGAGATCGTACCATATAGTAAACTGCCTTCAACTATGACCCTCTGGGATATGAAACGGATTCAAGGTGGTCTATTAATTCAGGATCTGGATAAAGAAGTCTTAGGGACGGGAATGAAGGTGGTGACCGATCGTGAACCGGCGGGTCAGCTGCTTTCTGATTTAGAGTTTGCCTGGAAAGTATGTAAACATGTCAAATCTAATGCAATAACTCTGGCCAGAGATGGAATGTTAGTTGGAGTAGGAGCAGGGCAGATGAGTCGTGTTGATTCGATGAAGATAGCTATTATGAAAGCCGGTGAACGAGTTAAAGATGCAGTTGCGGCGTCAGATGCTTTCTTTCCTTTCAGAGATGGTGTTGATGAAGCGGGCAATGCCGGTGTAGTCGCCGTAATTCAGCCAGGTGGTTCGATTAGAGATGATGAAGTAATTTCTGCCTGTAATCAACTGAATATGGCGATGATCTTCACTGAAATGCGCCATTTTAAGCATTAAGTTAATCTATGATGGTATAAAACTTTACCGAAAGTACAAAAGCATGGGAATAGAAACCCATGCTTTTATAGTTGGTATCAACATTTATTGGATCCAGGTTACTTTTGATTCTGCTGCTCTTTTAGTTCATTAGCTTTCCTGGATAGCCAGGCCATATGTAAATCTTCATCGATTAAATTATCCCATAATAGTTTATAAAGACCGGGATCGTCTTTGACCTCTTCTATGGCTTTCTTGTAATCGCTAATCGCCTTCTGTTCCAGAAGCATATTAACTGTAAGAATTTTTCCCAGATCTACTTTATCTGTCATTATACTTGCAATTGTTCCTGTGATGGGTTTAATTATATCCCCCAATTTGGTAGGAACACCACCCATTAGTTCAATTTTTTTGGAGATGTTAACCACATGATTTTGTTCAATGATAGCTAATCTTTCCAAAGTTTTTTTCACATATATATCATCTACCTGTTTACTTTGTGAGGTATATAATTCTACCTGACTAACCTCAAAAGTATAAAACCAGTTCAATTTTTTAATGAAATTGTCCATAGCGTACTCTCCTTGTGGTCTAATTTTAATTTTCTTCTCTCGTGTATAATATTATCCCAAATCGTAAAATATCATGCAATTTGAGGTTTGTTGCTAATGACAACTTTTTATACACAGAAATTCAAGTTAATTTGATTGAATTGAATGAACGCTAAGATAGAGGTCATGGTTATTTTTTTATTGAAAAAGCCCCTGACACGCTTGTCATATTTAAAATTTTTTTGACAATAAAAGGGGAAAATAAAAAAATTTTTACGGATAAAAAGGAAATAAGAGAGAAACGTAGAATATTATTTCTAAGACAAAAGTCCCCATTTGTAATCCAAAAAGCAGGACTAGGGTCACTTTAATTAAAAAGAGGTGTTAGCATATGTGCTGTCCGCTAACTTATCAAAGGGTGATTACCCAGGGGAATCTTGTTCTGAAATATTTTTCTAAAACTATAAACAGCAGTTGTTGTTGGTATGCATTTAAAGAGGCTAATATCGCCTTTGAAGTTCTGACATCTTCTGATAAGCAGGAGATTATCGCTGTTTATAAAGATGGGAATCTGGTTTATCTGAATAAGAATCTGTTGAGATCACCACTTGTACTCTCAAATTAATTAAGAGATTTGGCATGTTTAATTAATTTGGTGAATTGTGTACTTGCAAAACAAAGAAGATTGTTACAAAACTAATCCTTGTAAGCTAGAACCTGCCTGGGAAGAATGGCAGGTTTTTTTCTGATTGGGGAACGATATGTATACAGGAAGAGAATAGACATGCAGATTGGTTTATTATCCATGGTTTGACACCAATTCAGGAGTTTATTATAATTTGAGTATATGGAGAAAAAAGGAGGAAGTGCAGTGAAAATTTTAATTGTTGATGATGATCAGAATCTTTGTAAACTGATGAGAATATATTTGAAGAATGCAGGTTTCGAGATTGTAGAGGCTAAGGATGGTATTCAGGCATTGGAAGTATTTCGTAAAGAGAGACCCGATCTGGTTATTTTGGATATTATGATTCCCTATATGGATGGGTGGCAGGTCTGTGAACAACTTCGGCGGGAATCTGAGGTTTCGATAATTATGCTTACAGCCAAGGATACTAAAGATGACAAAATTAAGGGGTTAGAACTGGGAGGGGATATTTATTTGACCAAACCATTTGACCCGGATGAATTAGTAGCACAGGTGAAAGCGGTTTTTCGGCGAATGGGCGGAAAGGAAGTCAACATATTGCAGTTTCCGGGATTGGTAATTAATCATGACCAGTTCCGGGTGGAATTAGTGGATGAGGAGTTAAAACTATCCCCCAAAGAATTTGAACTACTCTGGTTTTTGGCTTCCCATCACGGACAAGTTTTCTCCAGAGAACATCTTCTTGATCAGATCTGGGGTTTTGATTTTTACGGTGGTAGTCGGACAGTAGATAGTCATATCAACCGCTTGCGGGAAAAATTTGGTCAAGCGGGGGATAGATATATCAAAACTGTCTGGGGCGTCGGTTATAAATTTGAGGTAGATTAGCCATGATTCAGAGTTTATTTGAAAAACTGATGGTTCGGTTTACGGCTTTGATTGTCATAATACTTTTGGTATTGAGTTTTTCGGTAACATATCTATTTGAGAATTATTATTTTGAGGCTAAGAAGGACGAGTTTTTTACATTGGGTCAGAAATTGGCTGCCATAGTTGCAGATACTCTGGCTAAAGGGAATTATTTCTATACTGTATCTGCTATGTCTCAGGTCGATATGGTATTACAGATGATTGATGAGAAGGTCTGGTTTACCGATACTGAAGGAATGATTAAGGCGGCTAATGCAGGTGAAAAATGGCTGGGAATGCAGTTACAGAAAGAAGCTATCGCCCAGGTACTTCGGGGGAACATGGTAGCTATGCGGGGTAAAGTCGAGTTTTTTGAAGAACCTGTCCTGATGGTGGCTGTCCCGATTTCTATTCAGGATCCTATCGCCAGAACGATAAGAGTTGAAGGAGCTGTCTTTGTCTATAGCCCGATCGCCGGAATTGTGGGAATTATTCAAAAGTTACGCCAGCTGTTAATCTTTTTAGGGTTGGGAGTATTGGCTTTGTCAGTAATAATCAGTTATCAGTTCTCCAAGTCTATCTCCAAACCGCTGAAGAGTATCAGTTCTGCAGCAATCAAAATGGCAGATGGGAAATATGATGTTCAGGTAGATGTTACCAGTAAAGATGAGATAGGTCGGTTGGCGGAGAATTTTAATTTTCTGGTGAAGAAGTTAGAGGATAATGTAAGAATGCAGCGTGAGTTTGTCGCCAATGTTTCCCATGAATTGCGAACACCTTTGACTTCAATTAGAGGATATATTAAGGCATTACGGGATGGTGTCTATGAAGATGAAGATTCACCTACAGAGTATTGTAATATAGTTATGGACGAAGTTGATCGGATGAATCGCCTGGTGACCGATCTGTTGGATCTCTCGAAAATAGAGAGTGGTATTATTGCTTTTAAGTTGAGAGAATTTGATGTAGAAGATCTATTGAAAAGGACTATAGGAAGCATGGGCTCAATCCTGTCTAAAGGAAATTATCAGGTGGAATTCCAACTTCAAGACAGTTTAGCACAGGCCTGGGGTGATCCTGATCGAATCGGGCAGGTTTTGATCAATCTGGTGAGAAATGCAGTTAAGCATTCAGAATATGGTTCCAGGATCTGGATTAGAGCCAGGGAAGAGCATAAACTGATCAGAATAGAGGTAGAGGATGAAGGGACAGGTATTCCGGAGAATGAGTTGGAACATATCTGGAATCGCTTTCACAAAGTTGATAAAGCCCGTACCCGTGGCGAGGAGGAAGGTACAGGTTTGGGTTTAGCTATCGTAAAAGAGATTATTGATCGTCATGAAGGTACCGTAGATGTCAAGAGTGTGGTTGGTGAAGGATCGGTATTCAGTTTTACTTTGCAGAAGGCATAGATTATTTTAGCCTCAAAAAGGAAATTACTATATTTTGGCGAATTACTTAATATAAGAAATATTTCCAAAGGAGGTTAAAATAATGAACAAAAAAGCATTTATTCCTGTACTTATATTACTTATAGCGTCTATTTTACTGAGTGCCTGTGGTGGTGGAAAATCTTACAATGTATCTGGTAAGGTTACAGATTTGGCAGGCAATGGTCTAGCAGGGGTTAAAATAGTTTTTACTGGTGGAATTAGTGGTTCTGTGACTACTACAGTAGATGGTAATTGGACGATGGCAGGATTGAAAGGCACAGTTAAGGTTACACCTGTAAAGACAGGTTGGTATTTTAACCCCGGGAGTCGGACTGTGACCGGTGAGAATACAGGTGTTAATTTTGAAGGTTCTGACCAACCAGAGGGTATGATCAAAACTATGTTAGATAGATATTGTGCAGCATTTAATGATAAAGATGCAAATGCAGTTGTTGAATTCTTCCATCCCACGTATTATACAACTCATAACCTGACAGTGGAAGAGCATCTTAATGAGATAAATAGTGGTTTTGATTCTATTGGCTTGGTGGAGATTAAAAACTATGAATATACACCATTAGAGATTAATGGGGATACTGCAGAAATGGTTCTCCGTCTGGGGACAGAGTTAAATGATACTGCTGGTGTTGATTATATCTGGGAGATCTCTCTGGAAAGGTTAGGATGGGATTGGTTGATAACTGACAAACAGGAGACTGTGTTTGAAGCTTATGTTGAGCGTCCATATATTGAAGAGATGATTGATAACTTCCTGGATGGTGTACAGGATGAAGATATTCAGGTGATTGCTAGCCTGACCAGTGAGAATTATAGTTATTTGTCCCAGAATAAAGCCGAGTTTTTGGAATATATGGAGGAGCTGTTTGAGCGGTTAACTATCTACAATTATGAGCGAGAGATAATGAGTATCAATCCTTTCGAAATGGAAAACTTCTATGTTCAGGTAGTGGTGTATGCATATATGTCCACAGATGGATTGGATGGTGACAGAGAGCTGAAATTCTCCTTTGTCCTGATTAAAGAAGCAGAGCAGTGGAAAGTTCAGTCATTAAGTATTGAAGGAGATCCGATCAAGATATTTGAAACAGAGATAACTGAGGATGACGGTGAATCTGACTATATCCCTGTGGATATTGCCATCGCCGGCAGGTATTATTTTGAGACAAGTATTTTGAATGAAGAATGTGATACAGTACTGTATCTGTATGCCGCTACTGATCTGGACGAACCTATAGGAGAGAATGATGATATAAGTCCTCCAACGAATCGTTTTTCCTTGGTGGATATAGAGTTAGAACCGGGTACTTATTATGTGAAGGTGGAAGAATTTGAGAAGGATGATTTTTCATGTAAATTAGTGGTTACCCGGGTTGGGTTATAGGATGGATGTTCATAGTGGGAGTGACGTAATAGGGACTTTTGGGATTTAACCAGAAGTCCCTATTGTCGTGTTGTATAAGGAAGAACAACAAGCCAGTTCCATCATGTTGATTTATTGGCATAGGAAACTTATGAAACATATAAAAGCAACTAGAAGAGAAAATTAAAGCTGAACAAGAAAAGCTCAATATTTGACAAGCCAGGGAACACTGGCATATATATGGGCAAAAGATTATGTGAAACGAACTTTCACATCTTTTCTGATACTAATATCCTTTTTGATCAATCAAAAATAAATCGAGTTTGATAGTTGATGGTAAAAAGAGAGGTCATAAAGCATAGATAAAAATCATTGAGTAGGAGTGATTTTTATGAGATACAAAGCTAAAATTACTTTTCATTTAGAACCTACAAAAGTCAGTTTAATGCTTAGACATCTTGGGTTTAAAGAGATTGAGGATGACACAATGCAGGTTGTAAATGTTTATACTGATGTGAAGGAATATCTGATTTTGCTTGATGTACTTCAAAACAATGGTATCCAGTATTCTGAGAAGACAAGTGTTGTCTATTCGAAAAAGGATTTAGATGAAGCAGAATTGTTAGTAATGGCTCCTTATCATTATTGTGGATATCCTCAGCCAGAAGAGGATAATGGTTATAAAGAGTTTTCTTATGATATGGACTCTGTTTGTCCAACATGTTCTCAAGGAGCTGTGCAGAATAATTATTTGCGAGTTAAAAAGCTAAAGATGGAGAAGTATCAAATTTCTGCTTTGCACTGGCTATATGAATTTGTAGTAACCGAAGAGCTTAAAAAGTTGTTGGAAAAGAGTAATTTATCTGGTTTTGAATTCTGGCCACTTATTGATTATAAGAGAGGCATTGAATACGAGGGGTTTTTCCAGTTAAAGGTGAATGAAATAATGCCTCCTATGAACTCTGAAACATTAATAGTCCCTGCCAAACATGTTAACAGCTGTGAATGCAGGAAAAGAGGATATATATTAGAAGGGCAGATCAAGTATGATCGAAAGGTTATAGATAGTATTAAGGATTTTAACAAAACAGAAGAATGGTTGGGCGGAGGAAAAACTACATGGCAAAAAATAATCGTAACAAAAAAAGTGTATGAATTATTTGTTAAAGAAAAGATAAAAGGTATACAATTTTATCCTATAATTATTATGACTAAGATTATACATCTTAACTGTGATTACTTATTTACCCTTTTTATTGAAAGGAATGACAAAGATAGACTTATTTTTAAAGAGGGTGTTCACTGTCAATAACAAATGTTAGAGTTAATAAAATGGATGGCATTATATGTGTTCGAAGAGAAGAAGTATAGGGATGATCCATTAGGAAGAGAAAAAACCTTTTTGGTCCCGATTATCTGAAAAATTCATATAACAAGTGATTTACGTGGTTTTTAAAGGGGGATAATTAATGGCAGTTTATGACAATGGGAAAATGAAGTTAAGTTTATTTTTTCGCGGATATGAAGATGGTGACGCTGATTGGCTATATTACGAAATATTAGTGGAAACCAAAGATGGTCTGGTTTTCCCGAAACGAGATAATTTGTCTACAATGTACGTTAAAGATGATTTGAAGAAATTAATTCAATCTTTTAAAAGAGTTATAAGTGGGTTGAATAAAGAGGAATGTTGGATGCCAACAGAGATGGGATGTACTCAGATAAAAATTAGAAAACTTAAGTCTTACTATAAATTTGAGGTTATAGAGGAGCTTTTGTGGGGTAATTTGAGTGCGAGTTTTTTGATAAACCCAGAGGCATTTGAGAAATTTTATCAAGAATTGAATATTGAAGCTTTAAATTTTATAAAATAGATAAATTATATGGAGAAACCCACTAATTTAGTAATTAATTTATCCACACATTCCTTGACATTTATGCAAATTTAAAAGAGGTTTGAATTCGTTAAAAAAATCGAATAAGGGGTAAGATCATGAAAAAAATTAAAATTGGGGATATATTTTCTATAAAAACCAAAATTGGAGAAGGATATTTTCAAATGCATGGGCTTATTTAATATTAGATAGAAAAAATCCAGAAAAGTCAAGTCTTGAAGAAGCTAAAAAATATTTGGATATAGCTAATCATAACTTTGATAACTTACCTAATTCTTTAAAAAGAAAAGTTCTTAATAATTATAGTGTTTATTATTATTATTTGGATGAGTTTGAAAAATCTATTGAATGTCTGGAAAGAGCGTTTGATTTTGCTGAAGAAAAGGATTTACCTAGACTATATAATAATTTAGCAGAAGTGTATTTAGAGTTCAGGGAAAAATGTGGTGTTGAGATTACTTTAATTAGAGAATACCTGGATAAATCAGAAGTTATAGCTTCCAAATATGATGATAAAATAGAAATGGCGTTCTCTTTCTTTACTAAAGCTAAGCTAGAATTGTTAGATGAACAGACTTTCACAGCCTTAGATACATTATATTTAGCCTTTGATCATTTTACAGAAGCAGAAGCATATTCTTACTCATTAGAGGTACTACTTAAAATAAACGAAGTAGTAAGTAACCATAAAGCTGAATGTATGCGGATAATGCAGGAAAAATTAAATAGCAAAGTAAAATCTAATCCATATTATGAAAAAATCTTAAAACAATAAGGGGGATATTATGATGAAGAGGGTTTTTTGCGTACTGTGTTTAGTGGTGATAATGTTAGCGGGCAGTATTAGTGTGTTTTCAGCTCCACATCCAGAACCTGGAAATTATTCTGCTTCAGTTCCATACCCAGAACCCGGGAATGATTCTGCTGCAGAAACAGTAATAGTACTATCAGATATTTTCGAAGAACAATAGACCGATGGCAACGAATAAGAGTAATACTTGAAGGCTCCCATTTATTTAAATCGGGGTCTATTTTTTGAATAGATTGAGATTTTTTGATTTATTGTGTTCTACATTCAGGGAAAGCGAAAGGTACTGTAGAACTGTCAATCTGTATTTAAGTAGTGCTGATTCTGATCTGCTTTTTACACAGATGATTATAGTTGGGTTGACGAGAGTATTATGTTGATATCGTGGGGATCAATGGTTCGAGCGTATTGATCGAATTATTTATTAATTTTAGAAGTGTTATTCTAATATATTTACTGGAATAAATAGGAGGCGAAAATAATGGATTCTTTTCAGGAAAATTATGATTTTTCCCCTCTCCTAAACCTTAAATTATTACATGTTAATGCTATTTTTATCGAAGAAGGGATTTTACAAAATACTCATTCTAGTCAGGTGTTTTTCAAATGGGAGAAAGACATCTATGTGTCCTTTCGTATAGATGAAGAAAATGGTGACCAATTGTTTAAACATATAGTTGGGCAGCGTTTAATAAAAATTGATGGACCTAGACCAAATCATTCAGTTACAAGTATAATTTGGTATTTTGAAGGTGGCGAAAGTATCTTTGTCAATATTATTGGACAAATTACCTGGGATAAAGGACAACTAGTACAATAAAGGATTACGCTATAGAGAAGATATGGATTGTCTTTGACAGGTAATAAAAATTTGTAAATTATTAATATATTTTAAGCTGCTTGAGTCTAAAGAGTTAAATGCTATCTTTGGTATAGATAAAATTATAAAAGAGGAAAAACCAAATTTGTATTTAGGTTTTAATTTACTTCTAAATTCTGGCGACAAAATTATTGTTGGTGCAAAGGAATTAGAATATGAAATAGTCGAAGAAGGTAATGGTGTTTTTGAAAATAAAAATATAAGTTAGTTTGCTAATAGATTATTTGAGTCTTAACCTCATTAGAAAGGAAAATATAGAGTTGTTGGAGAAAATATAATTAAATACTAATGAAAGGACAACGATGACTATGAAAAAAACAGTGAACGTAGGAATTATTGGAGTGGGGATAGTAGGGGAGAGATTTCTTAAGGCATTGCAAAGACATGGTAAAGCTAACGTGGTGGGTATTTTCGATACCAATCTGGAGAGGGCAGAACTGATTGCAGAGCAATATGATGTATTGATCTACAATACATATGCGGATTTGTTAATAGATAAAGATATTGACCTTATCTATCTGGCGGTACCGCCTAAATATCATCATCCCATTGCCATGGAGATTATCAAAGCCAATAAGCATATTATCTGTGAAAAGCCTCTGGCCAATTCTATTGAAGAAGCCAGAGAAATGTTTGAGACAGCTGAAAGAGCGAATATCGTACATGCCATGAACTTCCCGACTGTCTATACCGCAGGTTTTCATGAGTTAAAAAAACTTCTTGATGAAGGATTTTTGGGTACATTACGGAGAGTTGAATTACACGCTTATTTTGAACAATGGCCCCGTTCCTGGCAGCAGACTGATTGGATCGCTTCGCGGGAACAGGGTGGATTCGTTAGAGAGGTCTTTACCCACTTTGTTCAAATGACACAAATGTTGTTCGGCAAGATAACCGATGTGCAGACAAAGATTGAATACCCTGAAGATTCTACATTGTGTGAGACTGGAGTCATTGCAACAGGGGTTCTGCCTGATGGTACTCCAATGTTATTTAACGGATTTAGTAATATTGGGACGAAAGAAGAGCTGGCACTAACAATTTACGGTACTGAGGGAACCTTGTCCTTTACCAATTGGCGGGATTTGTGGAAGTCTACCAGAGGTGTTGAAAAGATGAAAGTTGAACTCGGTGAGAATGATCATCTGGTCGATTTGATCGATGAGGTATTAAAGGCGATTGAGCAAAAAGACGCGAGGATTGTCTCTTTTGAACAGGGATACTACGCCCAGATGATTATTGAGCAAATTCTGGATAGGGTCTAGTTTAGAAAAGAATATATATTGCTTAATAATGCAGGTGCAAAGCGTATCTGGACGAAGTTATAAGGATAGAGACAAATTAAGGGGGGTAACAGCTCTATGGTTCAATTAGATACTGGCCCGGAAAAAGAATATATTACCCATAGTTCTTATGAGTATCGAAAAAAGTTGGGGCAATTTTTCACACCTCCTGTGATTGCTAATTTTATGGTTGAATGGGTAGTTGATAATCGTCAGCAGATTAATCTATTAGATCCGGCTCTGGGTCTGGGTATCTTCTTCAGATCAATTACTGAGAAATATCCATCCTTAGTAAGAGATTTTGTTTTTACAGGTTATGACATAGATCGGGAGATGGTACAAAAGAGCAAAACTATTCTACTACCGGAGCATCTACATTTAACTTTGAAGAATGAAGATTATCTTACAACAGATTGGAAGACCAGATATGATGGAATCATCTGCAACCCTCCATATTTAAAATTTCACGATTATGCTACAAAAGATTGTTTGCTGGATATTTTTAAACAACGGGAGATGAAATTATCAGGTTTTACTAATATTTATTCATTATTTTTACTCAAGTCACTCCAGCAACTTAAGCCAGGTGGACGAATGTCCTATATCGTACCCTCAGAATTCTTGAATGCTGACTATGGCAGAGCGGTCAAAAAATATTTATTGGAGAGTGGTATGCTGCGCTATGCCATAGTTATTGATTTTTCGACAGAGGTGTTTGAAAATGTGCTAACAACAGCTTTAATCCTCCTTCTGGCTAATGATTCCGATTCTGAAGGTGTAGAATTTATTAACATTCATAAACTTGATGATCTGACCAGAGTTAAATCTTACCTGCAAAATGAAACCACTTCAATTAAGTTAGGCCATGTAGTTCCAATGAAAGATTTAGAGCCGCAGAAGAAATGGCGGATGTACTATAAGGGGTTAAAGCATAAGCAATATCACAATTTAGTTCCTTTCTCCAGATATGTTAATGTATCCAGAGGGATAGCTACTGGAGCCAATGAATATTTCACCTTTTCAAGACGTAAAAGGGAAGAGCATCGGATTCCCGAAACGTGTCTTTTACCCTGCCTAACGAAAGCTCAGGATGCCAGGAAGCATTTCTTCACACAGGATGATTTCGTTAATTTGGTTGAGCGCAATCGGGATGTATATTTGTTAAATGCTCAAAATGCTTCAGAAGATGAGAATGTTCAAAGATATCTGACTTTTGGTCAGGAATTGGGAATCGATCAGCGCTATTTAACAAGCCATCGGAAACCATGGTATAGCATCGAAAATCGTCCACCTGCTCCTATTCTGGTCACGGTTTTTAACCGTTCAGGGCTTCGTTTTGTCAAAAATGAAGTCGGTGTTTATAATCTTACTGCATTTCACAGTATCTATTTTAAAGAAGAAGTTCTGTCCAGAAGACGACTTTTGATGGCCTACCTGATAACAGATGTAGCCCGGGAGATATTTGCTGATAGTAGAAGGGAATATGGCGGAGGATTGAAAAAATTTGAGCCTAATGATTTAAATAATGGGTATGTGATTGATCTAGATGTAATAGATTCAACCTCAGCAGAAGAGATTGATCGATTGTATTGTCAGTTGAGAAATCTGGAGATTGATGGGCGGGAAAGTGATCAGGTCTATAATGAGGTCAAAGTAAGGATGAATGAGATATTTCTGGAATTTTTAGAATGATTATAATGAAAAGATCAGTAATCGTAACGAATTTTCCTGTAAAATAGTCGGGTAAGTCTGATCGGGGAGGTTACAGGTTTGCTGCACAATAATTTTTATGATCACATATAGTATTATGGAAAAACAAAAATGATTGAAAAATGAAAGTCGTCCCCTGTTCTGAGGACGATTTTCTGTAAATTTATGGATTATTTGGGTACTGTTGTCCTTCTTCGGCACGTTTGTTAACAGCTACAATTCCCACAGATACTAACATTAACGCTCCAATCATCTTCACAGAGAAATGATCTTCAGGAAGTAAGATAACAGATAGAATAGAACCTGCCACAGGGATCATAAAGCGATAAATGGCAATCTCGCCAGCTTTGCTATATTTAAGCAGTGAGTTCCAGAGGGAGAAGGCCAATGCCGACAAAACTGCAGAATAGATCAACAGAATAAGGAATGTAGGTGTATAGGTCAGCTCGGTCAAATTAACCCTGGGTAAACCAATTATTAAAAGTAAACTTGAACCGAGTAACATCTGCCATGCTGTTAAAAGAAAGGGATGGATCTCTTTGGTCAGATGTTTTGTCAGAATAGTACCAAATGCTCCTGACAGACCTGCCAAAATCAAAAAACCTTCTCCGAGAAATGAGAGGTTTAAACTAAACCCCTGTCCCCAGTTAATCAGCAAAATTCCTGAGAAACCTGTGATCAATCCCAGAGATTTTCGCCAGTTTAGTTTGTCATTTTTATAAAATATGTGGGCCAGGATAACGACAAAAAAAGTTCCAATCGAGTTAAGGATCGCACCTTTCATTCCAGAGGTATGGGCCAGTCCAATGTAAAAGAAAAAATATTGGAGAGTAGTTTGCAGGATTCCCAATAAGAGTAGTGGCAATAGCTGCTGCTTATTAATCCTTAAAGGGTGTTTAATTACCAATACTAGTAAGAGAAATAAGAGCAGCGATGCCAGGAAGAAACGAACTCCTGCCAGGGCGATCTTTTCTACCAGGTCATCAGGGGCTAGCTGCAGCTCAGTATACGAGATCTTCAATACAGGAAAAGCACTTCCCCATAATATACAGCAAAATAATGCAATAATGATGATGTAAAAAGGTTTAGTAAAAATATCTTTCCAATTCATAAACATTACTCCTTATCTCCAGGCGTAGTCGCCAATCTTTAGGGTAAAAAAAGCCCTAAAGGTATTTTACCAGAGAAAATGACTTATGTCCAAAGTTTTCCGCACACTTAGTCCATAAATAAGATAAAAAATTCGCTTTATCTCTGAAAATCTAACAAAATAAGAGGAGGAATGTAAATAAATGTGGAGAAAAAGATAAATGGGTGTTAAAGTTGCATTAATAGCAAATCAAACTGTTAATTCCTGGGTTTAACGACTTTAGAAGGTGGTTTGTATCTCCACTGAGGTAGTAAATGCTATATCGTTATTTATTCTCCCAACTATAGAGGCCGGGAGACTTCCCTTCTGAAATGTTATTAAACGATCCGGGGCAGAATTTTCTAAACCATTAGCCAGATATCTGAGAAAATAAAAAAGTAATCTCAATATGTATTAACCATACATATAAATGCAAAGATTATACTAGAAGCGAAAAATTTCTAACAGAACAGTGTTCTTTTTTATGACTGGTAACTGATGATGTGGGAAAACCCATTTTACAATAGGTGTTACCTAATTGTCGGCGAGTAATCGGGAACTAAGTATAGTATGGGGGTTGACAAAATGAATTTAGTCTGTAGAAAGGTTGTCGTTGAACAGCCATGAAAAAATTAAATATTATAATTGGTCTGTCGTCAGGGTTGATTTTGTTTTTAATAATTTGGCTTACTGATGGGTTAGATAAATTAATTGCACAATTGAGTAAATTAGATCTGTTCTGGGTAGGGATTGCTGTGGTGTGTATGTTCCTCAAATGGTTCTTCGACTCTGGAGTTATTCATTCCATCGCAAGATTGGTACACACCAAACAGCGTTTTTTTGATTCGTTTAAGGTGACTATGATTGGTCAATTTTTCAACTCAATTACACCTTTTGCTTCCGGAGGGCAGCCTGCGCAGCTGTACATTTTTATGAGAGATGGTATCCCGGCGGGTAATGCCGGTTCTATTTTGATGGTCAAATTTGTCATTTACCAGTCAGTGTTAACGGCTTATTCATTGGTGATAATCATTTTTAAAGCAGCTTTTTTTCAGAAACAGGTGAGTAGTTTCCTCTATGTGGCTATGGTTGGTTTTCTGGTTAATGTTTTTGTGATCTCCTCAGCTTTGCTGTTTGCTAAACATCGGGCGTTAACTCATAAGATTCTCAGTATGTTATTCAGTTTTTTGAAGAAGATTCATATTGTGAAAAACGATGACGAGGCTGAGGTTCGTTTTGAAGAACAGTTGGAGAATTTTCATCGAAATGCTGCCATGCTTAAGAATAATTTTGCTTTATTGGTTCAAACCAGTATTTTGACAGTTCTGCAGTTAACCTCATTATTTATTATTCCCTATTGTATCTATAGAAGCTTTGGCTTACATGGGATGAGGTTGACAGATATGATCGCGGCTAATGCCTTTGCATTTATGGTTAGTTCCTTTATTCCATTGCCTGGCGCTGCGGGAGGTGCTGAGGGTGGATTCTACCTGTTTTTTAGTTTCTTCTTCACTGGTCAGCATATCATGTCTGCTATTTTTATCTGGCGAATTGTAACCTATTACTTTAATATTGGTTTTGGGGCATTATTTACTATATTAGCACCGGAGAAACCACTACAGAGGCTGCAGGAGGGATAGTACTCTATTGGGGATTAGGCGTTATCTGGATGGAAATTCGCCAATCGTTCAATATACTGGATTTTGAGTTCTTTTTCCGTAGGTTATATGTGTGAATATTGTGGTTGAGAAGAACGGTTGTTCGATTAGTTTTTTTGAAATTGAGAGGACAACTTTCAATAAATTGCGACATAACTAAGGGGCTGTCTCAAAATGAGATGGCCCCTTAAAAGAACACCAAAGGTGGGTTCCAGAGAACCCGCCTTTGGTGTAAAATTGATACATGAACAAAAAATACATACAACCAGGTTATACACTAAATCAATACATATATCAACTGGTTTTACCTTCCCAATTGAAAAAATTATCCCTGAAGATGATTCGGTGCAATTGTTAAGTTGGATAGTGGAGGAGTTAAATTAGATAAATTTGTACATAGGTGGTAAACTATTCTCCTTGGAATACCAGATTGGTTGATAGATTGTAAGTATTACCAGTCATAAAAAGTGACGGGAATATTGGCCATCTCCCAGAATCAGAATTATAGTAACCGATATAGTCACCAGTATCAGTGTACCCATTATCGTTACAGTCAATCAGTAATGAGACTACATAAAGATTAGCCGGAATCGTTTCAGAGAATTCAAGAGTTGCAGAATCTGGACAGACTCCGGTTCTAGTTATATCCTCTCCACCCTGTTGGTTAGCATAGGTAAGTTTATAGTTTGCCCCGGGAGCAGGTTCAGAAAGATTCCAGGTAGTGTTCATCTGAGCTTCACCAGAAAAGTCTACATATAGCATAGGAATATCCAGGACTACAAATCCATTTTCTGGGATTTTTGCATTATAGTCTTCTGGGAACTCCACCAAATCTGTACTACCATAAAATCCCACGTACTCCCCAGTATCTATCATCATATTGCTATTCTTATCTATAAGGATATATGCTATGTAAGTTCCGGGTTCCATAGTTTCAATTAATTCTACCTTGTCGGTGTTATTCAGGTCTACATCGAATTCTTTTTCGTTAACACCCTCGTGAGCAATTATAATCCAACACGTTCCCTCAACTGCCTCCGGCAGTGAAGCGTTAATCACAACGTTTCCGGAAGGTATTAATACTTCTGAATTCAATTCAAAACTGGCAGTTCCTTCGCCGGAAATAGTAGCATTTGGAGAATCGGGAGGTGCATTATAAGTTCCTCCATAAACTGCATAATGATCTCCCCACTCTGCTTCATTCTGAATACCATCTCCATCCATATCTATTATGGCATAAAGATAATATGTACCTTCTGAAAAATAAGTTGTATCGGTAATGGTCAGTGAATCACCGACTGCATCGTCCAACTTATGAAGATAACCATTGCCATAATCCAGGTCATCATCAAAAATAATGTAATAAGTTTTTCCTTGAGCAGTTTCAGATAGATTTAGCTCAATAGAAACATTATCATTATGAGTGAAGACAGCTGTGATAGTCTTGTTACCATTCATAATTATCTGATTCTCTACAACCTGATCACCATCGGTTCCACCCCAATGATCAAATGTCCAATTGTCATCTGGAGTTACTTCCAGAGTCACTTTTTCTCCCGAAGAATATTGACCACCGTTAGGGAGAACAGTGCCCTGACCTTCAACATCTACAGTTAAAGTGTACTTCTGATTTTTTTGAAAATTACAGCCCACCAATAGAACGAAGAGAAGAAAACAACTTAAAACAGTAAGAATTTTTCTTTGATTCATCTTGATTCCTCCTTATAAATAAATTAAGTTTATTGTGAAGAAATATCTCCTGTTAAGTATCTATTTTTCTACAAAATGCAGCATTTTCCTCTAAGAAAATAACAAAAAGTCTATAAAGTTGATCATTGTTGATTATTGGTATACTGTCAGGGGTGCAGGGTTATTCTATCTGCTCTTTAGTTTTTTTGAAATTGAGAGGACAACTTTCAATAAATTGCGACATAACTAAGGGGCTGTCTCAAAATGAGATAGCACCTTTTTATAAATACCAGAGGCGGGTTCCAATAACCCGCCTCTGGTGTAAAATTGATACATGGATAAAAAACTAATACAATTAGGTTATGCACTAAATCAACACATGTATCAATTGGTTTTATCGTTTCCAATAGAAAAAATTATCCCTAAAGATGATTCAGTGCAATTGCTAAGCTGGATGGTGGGGGAATTTAACTACATAAATTTGCAAATAGGGTAAATTAATCTTCATAGATCACCAGATCGGTTGTTAGATTGTAAGTATTACCAGTCATAAAAAACGATGGGAAAAATGGAGTTGACAAGGAATCTGAATTATAGAATCCTATATAATCACCTTCATCAAAACTTCCGGTATCATTAGCATCAACCATTATAAAGATTGCATAATAACTAGCCGGAAGCGTTTTAGAGAATTCCAGAGTTGCAGAATATGGACAGATTCCGGTATCCACAATCTCTCCGTAATTTTGTTCATCAATATAGACAACTTCATAGCTCGCTCCGGGAACAGCTTTGGGAAGATTCCAGGTAGCGTTCACCTGAGTTTCACCAGAAAAGTCCACATATAGCATAGGAATATCCAGATTGATAAATCCATTCTCTGGAACTTTCACATTTAAGTCTTTTGGGATCTCCACTAAATCTGTACTGCCATAAAATCCCACGTACTCTCCAGTTTCTACTATTTTATTGTCATTTTTATCTATAATCATATATGTCATGTAAGTTCCTGGCTCTACAGTTGCAATATATTTAATCTTTTCGGTATTATTTAGCTCAATTGTGGGTTCAAATTTAGTAACACGTCCGTCAAACATCATAACCCGACATGTTCCCTCAACTGCCTCCGGAAGTGAAGCATTAATCACAATGTTTTCGGAAGGTATTAATACTTTTGAATCCAATTCAAAACTGGCGATTCCTTCGTCTGAAATAATAGCATTTGGAGATTTGGGGGGTGCATTATAAGTACCTCCATATACTGCATAATGATTTCCCCGTTCTACTTCACTCTGAATACCATCTCCATTCACATCTATTATGGCATAAAGATAATATGTACCTTTTGAATAATAGGTTGTATCGGTAACTGTTAAAGAATCGTCGATTGTTCCCTCCAACTTATGAAGATAACCATTATCATAATCTGGGTCATCATCGAAAATGATGTAATAAGTTTTCCCTATAGCAGGTTCAGATAGATTTAATTTGATGGAAACATTATCAATCTGGGTGAAGACAGCTGTAATCGTCTTGTTACCATTCATGGTTATCTGATCCTTTACAATCTGATCACCATCAATCCCATCCCAGTGATCAAAAGTCCAGTTGTCTTCTGGAGTTACTTCCAGGGTCACCTTTTCCCCTGAAGAAAATTGCCTGCCATCAGGAAGAACAGTACCCTGTCCTTCAACGTTTACGGTCAAAGTGTACTTCTGGTGATTTTTCTGAAAGTTATAGCCTACCAACAGAGCGAGAAGAAGACAACAGCCCAAAACAATAATAATTCCTCTTTTATTCATTTTAACTCCTCCTTATAAATAAAATGAATTTATCGTGAAGATATATCTTCTTATAAAACACCCAGACGGGCTTCAATAATCCACCTTTGGTAAAAAATTGATACATGAATAAATAACCATACAATCAGGTTATGCACTAAATTAACATCTGTATCAACTGGTTTTTCCCTTCTAATTGGGAAAATTATTCTCCACATATCACTAGATCGGTTGAAATATTATAGGTATTACCAGTAATAAAAATAACTGGATAAACGGGAGAAATATCAGAATTCGTACTGTACCAACCTAGATAGTCACCTTTATCAATATACTTAGTATTATTAACGTCAACTTCTAATTCGATCCCATAACAACCAGCCGGAATTGTTTCTGATAGTTCAAAAGTTGCAGAATCTGGACAAGTTCCAGTTTTTATTATATTATTTACGCCTTTGGCGTCAAAAAATGTAAGTTTATATTTTGCCCCTGGAGCAGCTTTAGGAAGATTCCAGATTGATTTGACCTCACTTTCACCAGAAAAGTCTAGATTAACCATCGGGACATCTAGAATAATGAATCCAGTCTCTGGAACTTCCACATTGTAGTCTCCTGGGACATTTACTAAATCTGCACTACCATAATATCCCATGTATTCTTCGGTCTCAGGAACCCCGTTGTTATTCGGATCTATCCAAACTATTGTTGTATAAGTTCCCGGATCCAAATCTGTAATGAATTCAATCTCATCAGTATTATCTAATTCAATTGAGAATTCATATGGTTTCATTTCGTAATCGTTAATTTTGGAATAAAAAGTAACCCAACCTGATCCTTCAACTGCCTTCGGAAATGAAGCATTAATCACAACGTTTCCGGAAGGTATTAATACTTCTGAATCCAGTTCAAAACTGGTGGTTTCTTTGTCTGAAATAGTAGCATTTGGAGATTTGGGAGGTGCATTATAAGTGCCTCCATACACTGCATAATGATCTCCCCATTTTGCTTCACTCTGAATACCATCTCCATCCACATCTATTATGGCGTAAAGATAATATGTACCTTTAGAATAATAGGTTGTATCGGTAACTGTTAAAGAATCGTCGATTGTTCCCTCCAACTTATGAAGATAGCCATTATCATAATCTGGGTCATCATCGAAAATGATGTAATAAGTTTTCCCTATGGCAGGTTCAGATAGATTTAATTCGATGGAAACATTATCAATCGGGGTGAAGACAGCTGTAATCGTCTTGTTACCATTCATAGTTATCTGATCCTCTACAATCTGATCACCATCAATTCCATCCCAGTGGTCAAAAGTCCAATTGTCTTCTGGAGTTACTTCCAGAGTCACCTTTTCCCCTGAAGAAAATTGCCTATTATCGGGAAGAACAGTACCCTGTCCTTCAACGTTTACGGTCAAAGTGTACTTCTGGTGATTTTTCTGAAAGTTATAGCCTACCAACAGAGCGAGAAGAAGACAACAGCCCAAAACAATAATAGTTTTTCTTTTATTCATTTTAATTCCTCCTTATAAATAAAATGGATTTATTGTGAAAATATATCTTCTGTTAAACAACTATTTTCTACAAGTTCAACCATTTTCCTCTAGAAAAGTAATGAAAAGAGAAAAAATTTATTTGTAAAAGAATATTGAAATAGTAAGACATGTCACTTGGCATAACATATATTTGTAAAATGAAAATAACGTGTTAAACTAGTTATGTATTTATAATAAAGTAATCTCTCTTCTTTAAAACTATTTTCACAATACTTGAGTTGCCAATTGACATAGTAGTAAAAAAATGTTATTATAAACTAGAATAAACTACTTAAAGTAGCTATATGTTGTAAAAAAGAATAATAAAAAATTATACGAAATCATCTCTGACAAAGGGACTCAGGGTGATTTGTTAAATTTTCGCTGATAAATAGGTATTTACATAGATAAAAGGTTGATTAATTACTCTACAACACAATAAGTAGTCGATTTGTAAAAATGAATGGTTTTATTATATAGTCATCTGTAATATTTTAGAATTAATATATAAAGTTATTAAAAAATTAAGAAAGGTGGAGGTATGAAATGGGAAAATTGCTAAGGTTTATAATTATACTAATAATTGTGTATATGGTCAGTATCAATGTTCTTGCTGCTGAATTGATTGACCAGAGCAAGCTTGAGAAGATTGATCACTTTGTTGCTGAAAGCATGGACAAATTCGACGTTCCCGGGATGGCGCTGGTGATAGTTCAGGACGGAGAGATTATTTTTGAAAAAGGATACGGAGTTCAGGCGAAGGGGACAGAGATCAAAGTTGATGCCAATACCAACTTTTGCCTTGCCTCAGTTTCTAAATCTTTTACAGCTTTAGCTATTCTTCAATTGAGAGATCAGGGCCAGTTAAGTCTGGATGACCCCGTCATAAAATACTTACCATGGTTCGCCTCTAAAGATAAAGTCAGATCTGACAAAATAACCATCAGACACTTGATTCACCATATCAGTGGAATTCCCACGACTGCTTATGGTCTGGAGATTGAGAATGGTACCGAAGAACAGTTGGAGGAACAGATTAAGAAATTAAAAAATATTAATTTATTTGCTGAACCAGGCACCCGTTGGCAGTATTCAAACTTGAATTATTGGACTCAGGCGCTTATTATTGAGAAATTAACTGGGCAAAAATTTGCCGATTATATGAATCAGCATGTCTTCAAACCAATGGGTATGGGGAGAACAGGATATTATCACAATATCGCTGATTTAGGTAACCTATCTTCAGGGCATCGTCTGGAATTTGGTAATACTAAGTTTTTTGATTATCGGGTTCCTGACGTCATCAATGCCGCCGGTGGTTTGTATTCCAACGCTCATGATCTGGGTCAATATTTAAAGACTATCTTAAATAGTGGTACCCACGGAGATAATCAGATACTCAGTGCAAACAGCATGCGAGAAGCATATACCAATGGTGTGGAGCTTAATGGAGACTATACTTATGCCTTTGGTTTCTATAATGGGAATTTTGCAGGTCATTTTTATGCTGACCATGGTGGCGATAATCCTAATTTTACTGCCCATATTGCGTTTTTCTCTGCTGATAATCTGGGCTGGGCGATTTTGTCAAATTCCCAACATCCAATGACTCATACATTAAGTAATAGAGTTGCCCGTATCGTATTAGACCAGGAGGTTACACCAATTGGCCGAACTAGCGCGGAAAATACGGCTCAATTGGCCGGAATGATTTTGTATGTAGGGATTTTGTTAGGCTTAATCCTGGTTATCTGGCTTATTTTCATGTTAATTGGTCTTGGCAAGAAGAGATTTATCTTCACTTCTAAAATGCATCTGGCAAAATTGATTATTCAGGTGATTATAGTTCCTATAATTGGACTCGGTGCCTTATTCTGTGGTGTCAGGGTATTACCTGTAAATGAGATTGGTTCTTATAGGATTGCCATGCTCTATCAACCTGACCTGGTAAAAAGTTTGACCATAACCTTGAGCATTCTGGCGATATTAACTATTCTGATTGGATTTAGAGCTTTTCTGCGGAAAAAATCTAGTCTAGATATAGATCCTTCTCGGAAAAGTGCATAAATAAATAAAATGCTGCGCATATATGTAAAACTGAAAAATCTTTGGGTAAAAGCCAAAGATTTTTTCAGTTATTTAAAATAAAAAAGCATTTTGCTTGAATGGCGTATATTAACGACATTTTAAGTCTTCCGATTTCTGTAGGCGGGAATATAAATAACCAAATGTTGAGGTATAAATCTCCCCCGGAAGTTGTTAAACTTAAGGAATTAACAGCCTACTGTTGATAATATAACAAAGTGAACTCGTTCAGCTAAAGCTGAACCTTGGGGTTTCAGATGGGGGTTCAACCCCACCTGAATTAGAACAAAGTAGCTCTCACTTATAGAAGTGGGAGTCATAGAACCTGGATATAGTAAAAAGAATAAATTAAGTTGAGGTGAGGAATCCGATGATTAAATGGCGTGAACCGGAAGAGAAGAAGTATTTTCCTTTGACCCATCCTCAAAAAAGGGTCTGGTACACTGAGCAGCTTAATCCGGGAACAGGTCTATTCAATATTGTAGGAACATTAAGAATTAAAGGTGTGATAAATCCTACTATTATGGAAGATAGTGCCAGAATGCTCATTGAGAGAAATGATACATTGCGTTTATGCGTGATTAACGAGGATGGGGAACCCAGACAGTATGTTAGAGAGCTAGAAGAGTTTGAGCTGCCAGTTTATGATTTTAGTCAGGAGGAGAATCCGCTGGCGACAGCTCTTCAGTGGACAAAGGATAAGACTATTGAACCCATAGTAGATGGAGAATTAGTTCAGTGTTTTCTGGCAAAAGTGGCTGATGATGATTATATATATCTGCAAAAATGTCACCATCTTATCTGTGATGGATGGACTTTTGCCATAATCAAAAAAGAATTAGAAACCTATTATCGTTATCTACTCTATGATGAAGAACTTACCGGAGATACTCAACCTTCGTATCTGGATTTTATTAACGATGAAGAAGAGTATAAAGCTTCAAAGCGTTTTCAGAAACATCGGCAGTTCTGGATGGAGAATTTTCATAACCTGCCCCAGGCAGTTAATTTATCACCTAACGTGTTGACTTCAAAAGTTCTGAATGGAGCCAGATACAGTGTCCGTCTGGATGGTCAAACTACCGGAGAGATCATGGAATATGTCAAAAAAGCATCTTCTTCTGTTTATTCCTTCTTTATGGCTCTGCTGTACACCTATATCTATCGGATAACCGGAGTTGAGGATATAGTTATTGGAACACCAGTATTAAATCGGTCAAATGCCAGGCAAAAAGAGACTATTGGTATGTTTGTTAGTACTATGCCTCTTAGAGTTAAAGTAGATGACCAGCTTACTTTTGCAGAATTTTTAAAAGTAATCATGACTGAACAGAGAAGTTATTACCGTAATCAGAAATATCCAATGGATCTGTTAGTCAAAGATTTAGAACTGGCCAGAAAGGGTAATCATAAACTGTTTGAAGTCTCCTTGTCTTATCAAAACTCTCTATATGAGCAGGAATTTGATGGACATCCTATCGAATTGGAATGGATATTTAATGGATATGAGGAGAATTCCTTAACCATTCATATTCAGGATCGGAATGAATTGGGTGAAACGATGGTTGAATTGGACTATGCTCTGGATGCCTTTAATGAAGAGCAAATTCAACAGATAGCACGTCACCTGTTAAAGATGGCTCAAGAGGTGATAGCTGAACCTAATACTCCACTATGGAAAGTTCAGTATCTGGAAGATGTGGAGATACAAAAGATTCTCGTAGATTGGAATCAGACCAATACTGACTATCCGGGTCGGGAGAAAATCATCTCCAACTTAATTGAAGAACAGGTTGAACGTACTCCTGACAAGCTGGCTGTGGTCTATCGGGAGCGGCGTCTAACTTATCGGGAGTTGAATAGCCTGGCCAATCAATTGGCCAACGACTTACAGAAGAGGGGAGTTGGCCCTGATAAGTTGGTTGGTCTATTACTAGAGCGTTCTGTGGAGGCAATTGTGGGTATTTATGCTATTTTAAAGGCCGGAGGAGCCTATGTGCCAATAGATCCCGAATATCCAGATGAGAGACGCAGCTACATGTTGAAGGATTCCAATTGTAGGGTGTTGTTAAGTCAAACAACACTTAAGGCAAAGATCCCGCTGGATTATACTGGAGAGGTTTATTATCTGGATCAATATCTGATTGAAGCAAAAGGTGAATCAACCAATTTAGATCCACTAGCTACCCCTGATAACATAAGTTATGTCATTTATACCTCTGGTTCAACCGGAAAACCCAAAGGGGTAATGATCGAGAATCGAGGTTTGACTAATTATATCTGGTGGGCTAAGGACTATTATTGTCCTGATTGTGAATGTAATTTTCCACTGTATTCTTCTCTATCTTTTGATCTTACAGTGACAAGCATTTTTGTACCTCTTCTTCAGGGGGGTACCATCTATATTACGGGTGATCAGAAAGGTAATCTGATCAATCAGGTAATCAAACAGGAGAATGTAAATATTGTTAAATTGACCCCCGCCCATCTATCTCTGATTAAGGATCAGGATAACACTACTTCAACTGTTCACAAATTTATTCTAGGTGGGGAAGATTTAAAAGCTGAACTGGCCAGAACCGCGATTAACAGTTTTGGTGGTGATCTGGAGATTTATAATGAATATGGCCCTACCGAAACAGTAGTAGGTTGTATTGTGCATAGGTTTGATCCTACAGAACAGTATCCCTCAGTACTAATCGGTATACCTATTGCCAATACGCAAATTTATATTTTAGATAAATATCTGCAGCCCGTGCCTCCGGGGGCAGTAGGAGAGATTTATATCTCTGGTGATGGAGTGGCCCGGGGGTATTTGAATCGTCCAGAATTAACAGCTGAGAAGTTTATTGCCAATCCCTTCATTTCAGGAAAGAGGATGTATCGCTCCGGTGATCTGGGTAGGTATAGATTAGATGGCAAGATAGAGTATCTGGGGCGAATTGACAATCAGGTTAAGATTAGAGGTTATCGAATAGAGATTGGTGAGGTTGAGGCAGCCTTTTTTCAACATCCCGAGATCAAGGAAGTGGTTGTTGATGTACAGATAGACATTTCTGATAATAAATATCTGGTAGGTTATTTTGTATCAGATAAAGAACTTACCGTAGGAGAATTGCGCGGATATTTGTTAGCAAAATTACCTGAATATATGGTTCCTACACACTATGTCCAATTAAAAGAGATCCCATTAACATCTAATGGTAAAGTAGATCGTCCCGCTTTGCCTGAACCTCTGGGTAATCTGGCTACAGGCGTGGATTATGTGGCTCCGGAAAATGAGATGGAGATAGTAATCTCTCAGGTCTGGGCTGAGGTATTGGGTGTAGATAAAGTAGGAATTAATGATAATTTTTTTGAATTGGGTGGTGATTCGATTAAAGCCATTCAGGTTAGTACCCGTTTGAAAAATCGGGGTATAGAATGTAAAGTGCAGGATATCTTCACATATCACACTGTCAGTCAGGTTGCACTTCATGCAACAACTGATATTCAGAAGATCAAGGCAGAGCAGGGGGTTTTGGAAGGTGAGGTTCTCTCTACACCGATCCTTAATTGGTTCTTTGATCTGGATTTAAATAACCCCGATTACTACAATCAATCTGTTCTGTTGAGTTTGAATTCTACGGTTGAATTGTCTTTATTAGAAGAATCTTTTGTGTTTTTAATCAAACATCACGACGCTTTACGGTTAAATTATAATTCTCAAACCAGGAGAATGTATTACGAGAATAGATATCTGGAGGAGAATTTTATAATTCCTGTTATTGATCTTTCAAATTTGGAGAATAGTGAACAGGAAGAGAAGATAAAAATTCAGGGCGAAAGACTTAAATCCAGTTTCAATATTACGGATAATTTATTGATTAAAGGAGTTATTTTTGCTTTAGATCAATCCAGAAGGAAACTTCTGCTTACGATGCACCATTTGATCGTTGATGGTATCTCCTGGCGAATTGTTCTGGAAGATCTGACAACAATATACCTTCAACTACAGCAAAAAGGTGATGTAAATTTACCACTGAAGACTACATCGGTAAAAGAATGGGCAGAGGCCCTGACAGATTACGCAAATTCTAAAAATTCTCTGGCAGCAATCCCTTACTGGGAAGAGACTTTAGCGACCGGTAAACCAGTACCTGCTGAATTATCCGGAACAGGCTATGGTCTGATCGCAGATACTCAGTTCTGTAAAGTGACTCTGGAAGAAGATGAGACGACAGCTTTGTTAACCAGTGCAAACGAAGCATATAACACGAAAATAGATGATCTGTTATTAACAGGATTGGCTGTTACATTGAAAGATTGGTTTAACGAAGAACAGTTATGTATCTGGTTAGAGGGTCATGGGCGGGAAGAATTATTCCCTGATATGGATCTATCCAGAACTCTGGGTTGGTTCACCTCACTGTATCCTACGATTTTGGATCTAACCGACTGCACTCTTCTGGAAGCAAAAATTAAAGCAGTCAAAGAACAGTTGAGAAAGATTCCCCGGAAAGGGATCAGCTATGGTATTTTAAAGTATCTGACTAAACATCCATTTAAGGATGATCGGGATTTGCGGGGAGTTATTTTTAATTATCTTGGTCAGTTTGACCAGGATCTACAATCAGACCTGTTCTCGTTTGCCGGAGAGGATACTGGTTTAGAGATAGGTAGAAGGAATCAACGGACTAGCCTCCTGGAGATTAATGGTATGGTGGTTGATGGTAAATTAGAGATTGGGATTAATTTTAGTACTCAAAGATATTGCTCGGAGACAGTTAAGGCTATTTTGGACAAATATCTAATTAACTTGCGCGAGATTTTGGCCCACTGTTCTGACAGTGAGAATTTTGGATTTACTCCATCAGATTTTGATACTGTTGAATTGTCACAGGAAGATCTGGATCTATTATTTGGTTGATATTTCTAGCTGGAGTGCTTTATTAAATTAGGAGGGATAGGTATGTCTAACACAAAAATCAAAATATTTTGCTTTCCATATGCGGGAGGCTCTGCCAGAGTGTATAAATCCTGGCAGAAATATTTGCCACCAGAGATTGAAGTTGTGCCTATTGAGGTCAAGGGTCGAGGAAAAAGATATGGAGAAAAATTGTGTGACAATATGGGAGAAATGGTACAGGATGTATTCGGTCAGATTAGAGATCAGTTACAGGAAGGTGAGTATGCAATTTATGGTCACAGTATGGGAGCAGTGGTCGCCCATGAGATCTGTTACAAGATTATAGAAGAAGAGCTTCCGACACCTTTACATCTGTTTCTTTCAGGACGGCAAGCGCCTCATTGTCCTAAAGATGAAGAGGAGAAGACCTATCTGCTTTCCGATGATAAATTTAGAGCTAAACTTGTAGATTATGGGGGGACGCCGACAGAAGTTTTAGAAAATGATGAATTAATGAAGATATTTGTGCCGATTCTCAGAGGAGATTTCAAAGTATGTGACACATACAAACATCAAAAACAGAATTATAAATTTGATTTTGGCATTACGATTATGACAGGTTTAGAAGAAGATTTGTCAGAGGAGCAGATTGAGGGATGGCAGATCTATACCGGCAAAAAATTGAATAATCATCGCTTCCCTGGCGGTCACTTCTTTATCCATGAATACACTTTTAACATTTTACGAATTATCTGCAAAAAGATTTTTGATATTATTGATGAGAATAATCGAGAGAGAGTGGGGTGACGTTCAAAGGTCGTAGAACCAACCTGAAGTGAATTATTGTTAATCACGAATATGATCCACCAAACTCAAAATAATAAGGGAAGGAAGTGAAAAGTTTGCAGCGGATATTTAACAATCTGAAGCGTATTACCAGATTATTTCCGGGTAAGATTTTTCTGGTTATGGCGGTTGTTTTAACTGTGATTTTGGGCTTATTTGAATTGTACATCTTCTATTCATTTAGAGCATTGATGGATTCAGTATTAAATCAGGACTACGTATATTTTCGCAGTATAGTCTATGTTTTCTTGGGCGTAATAGTTTTCAACACATTATTTACTTATTTAAGAAACCGCTGGGCTGGAGCTTATGCTGCGGGGGGTATTAAGGTTCTTCGTCAAAAACTATCGGAAAAGACTGTATATCTTCCGCTTAAAGAAATCGACAAACGTCATTCGGGGGATATGTTATCACGTTTAAACAACGATATGGCTCTAGTCCAGACTTTTACAACGCAAACATTGATTAATTTAATCTTTAATCCTCTGACAGCAGTAGGTGCAATGATTCTAGTAATAATTTTGAATTGGAAATTAGCCATAATCTGTACTATTGGGATTCCATTAATTATTGGTATCGCAACGATTGCCAGTGCTCCAGTAGCCAAATTTCAACGGAAAGTACAGGAAGAATTAGCTCTGATGAACAGTTATGTTCAGGACACGGTCACCGGTGTAGAAGTAATGCGGGCTTTTAGCCTGGAAGAGACATTAGCTGGAAAGTATCAGGAGTCTTTAGCCAGAGCACGTGCTTTTGCTTATAAAGCTACCCTGGCTCGTTCTATTTTGGCGTTTATCAATATCATTACAAATATGGCTCCATTTTTGATCTGTTTTGGTTTTGGCGGTTATTTTGTCATCCGTGGAGAGATGACGCCAGGTTCTTTGATCGCTTTTATCAATCTGTTAAATCCATTGGCAGGTCCAATATCCCAGATTCCAGTACTGCTTGGGCAATTAAGGGGAGAGATGGAAGGAGTCAATCGGATTTTTGCGATTTTGAATCTGGAGGAAGAGAGAGAAGGAGGGGAAGAGTTTGCTCCTGTTAAAGGGGGAACAGTAATCTCCTTTAAGAATGTATCATTCCAATATGTAGAAGAGGGCGAACCAGTACTCAATAATTTAGATTTGGATGTGAAATCAGGTGAAAAACTTGCCATAGTGGGAAGCAGTGGTAGTGGTAAGACAACAATTATTAAGTTACTCCTGGGTTATTATTCTGACTATGAAGGCCAGATTAATGTGTATGGTCATGAGCTGCAGGAGTGGAATTTGAAAGAATTGAGAAATTATTTCAGTTTAGTCTCCCAGGATACATATCTATTTCCGGGCAGTATAGAAGAAAATATCGCATATGGTAAATTGGAGCTAGCAGAAGCAGCAGAGATTGTAGAGGCTGCCAATGCTGCCAACGCCCATGATTTTATTAGCAAATTTAAAGATGGTTATAAAGCAAATGTTGGTGAATATGGTGATAGATTATCTGGCGGTGAGAAACAGAGAATTTCCATTGCCCGCTCTATCTTAAAACAGGCACCCATCTTATTATTAGATGAAGCTACATCTTCTTTAGATACCCATTCTGAGTATCTGGTACAGAATGCTTTAAACAATGTGATGCGGGAGGGAACTACTGCATTGATCATTGCCCATCGTCTGTCCACTATTCAACAGGCTGATCGGATTTTGGTAATTGATAAGGGTAAAGTTGTTGAGTCGGGCAAACATGAAGAACTCTTAGACCGTGATGGACACTATAAGAGGTTATATCTCCGTCAATTAGCTCAAAATGAATCTGAGCAGGTGGAAAAGGAGGCGGTGGTATGAAAAAAATATTTAATGCAATAAGAGAACACATCTGGATTTATATTCTGGGTCTATTATTGGCAGCTCTTTGTCTCGGTGCACGGGATATCATAATGGCAGTAATTTTCCGCGTTCTTTTTGATGCTTCTGTTGATGCGGATATGACACAGTTGTTAGATGGTTTACGTATTGGGATTACCTGGTTGGTAGTTCTATCAATGCTGCAGCCAATCTTCTGGTATATTTTTCAGAGGGTAACTATTAAAATCGGTACATCTTTTAGATTTCGATTATATAACAAGGTTAAAGGCTTAACCATCAAATATTTTCAAGATGAGCATAGTGGTAATTTGATCTCTAGATTAACCAATGATGTGAATGTCTTTGAACAGGGTTTCAACTTTCATATTCCAAATCTAGTACTCTTCTTCTTCTCAGGTATTGGGTCGGTTATCTTTATGTTCTGGTTAGATGTGCGACTGGCATTAGTTAGTATGTTGACAGGAAGTGTTGGTTTAATTATTAGTGCTTTATACGCTAAACCTTTACGACGGGTTGGTAGATTGGTTCAGGATAGATTGGGTTTTATGACGGAAAGTTTTTCAGATATTTACGCTGGAATTCAGGTTATCAAAAGTTTTAACCTTTACTCCAGGTTGATTAAAAAATTTACTAACCGCAACGAAGATGTTTATCAGGCAACTATAACCCGGGTAAAAAGAAATTCCGAACTGGCTACCTTTAATAGCCTGGCAAGATGGCTTGATATTTTGGGTTATATTGTAGTTGGTGCATATTTCGCAATGAAAGGCTGGGTTAGTGTTGGAACAATTATTGCTATCACCCAGTTAAAAGTACCAGTTATGCGTCTTTTCCTGCAAATTGGCAATATTATTGCTAACATCCAGGCATCTCTGGCTGCCGGAGATCGTATTTTTGAAGTATTGGAGCAGGATGATGAACCTGAAACATATAGTCAGCTGGCTATATCCGAAAACCAGCCAGAGGATAAAACAGTAATCGTCAGAAATCTAGATTTTGGTTATAATGCTGAAGAGATACTTTTTGAATCTTTAAATCTGGAAGTAGCTAAAGATAAGAAGATCGCTCTGGTTGGTCCCAGTGGTGGCGGTAAGAGTACTATATTTAAACTTTTACTGGGCTTTTATCCACCAAAGCGGGGAGAGATTGTGATCAATAGCCATTCAATGGGCTGTAGCAGATTAAAAGAGTTGCGCGAGAATATAGCTTATGTACCCCAAAATGCTTATCTATTTACTGGTACAATTGCCGATAATATACGTTATGGTAATCTGGAGGCAGCAGAGGAACAGGTTATCGAAGCAGCTAAGATAGCAAATGCTCATGATTTTATTATGGAATTTGATAAAGGATACGACACGATGGTAGGAGAGAAAGGTGCTCAGTTATCTGGTGGTCAGAGACAGCGGATTGCGATTGCCAGAGCAGTATTGAGAGATGCCCCAATCTTGCTATTAGATGAAGCTACATCTTCTCTGGATACAGAGTCGGAACACCTGGTTCAGGAGGCATTAGATCGTCTCGCCGCCGGCAGAACAACTCTGGTTATTGCCCATCGCTTTGCCACTATTGAGGATGCCGATGAGATTCTGGTCATTGCTGAAGGGAAGGTTAAAGAGCGGGGGACGCATGAATATCTGATGAACCAGAAAGATGGGGTGTATCGTAATCTGGTGGAATTAACAAAAAAAGCATCTTAAATGGTTATTTGCTAAAGCATGTCAGTAAAAGGCTGACATGCTTTTTAGTTGGAATAAATTAGGTATAATGACGATTAAAAGATATTTATTTGTTGTGAAAAATAACTTTTTTTAAAAGAGAATGTTTGGGGATGTTTAAACATATAAATAATGGTAAAAATATATAATAAATAGAGAATTATTGAGGGGAAGAAGCAATTAATTTTCCAAAATTTTTTTTGGGGAGAAAACGTCGAATGCTAAAAAATAAATTTTAAAATAAGTAATATAGTGGTAAAAAATAAACAAGTAAACAAAAAATGATTTACATTCAAACCAAAATAAGATAATCTAGAATCAATGCATTTCTGAGCTTTTTTATAACTTATTCTACTTTTTTGACGTATTATGTCTACTTTTTTTAAAATCTTTACAATAAAACTATAAATTATAGAAGGAATTTTTTCGATTATAGCGAATTAAGATATCATAGGTAAATTAACGGATATTAGTATTCAAAATAATTTATTAAAATAAATACTTGTTAAAGGAGGGAAAAGAAGATGATTAAAGTTGATGATCGTGTAAGATACAAAAATGTTTTAGGAGAATGGCACGAAGGTACTGTTTTGAAAGTAAATAAGGTAACTTATAGAATCGTTAATGATAAGAACTTTAAGATTCTAAGTATCAAGAAAGATAATGTAGAAAAACTTGAAGTTGCTAATTAAGAAAAAAGTCCCTCCTGTAGGGACTTTTTTCTTGGACAAATAAAAATTATTGTAGGAAAAAAATTTTTGAGAGCGAATAGTAATAAATATAGGTAAAGATTGTCTATGATTGAGATATACTGGAGGTTTACCGAATGAATAGATTTAATTCGATGAAAAAGTTAATTATTCTCAGTCAGGGTGGTTTATTTTTAGTAACAGTGATCCTTTATTATTTTTTTCGCAGAAGATATCTACTCACAGATCTATGGGATGGGCGATTTTCGCTGGTAATGATTATCTATACAGGTATTTTGGCCGGGGTGGGAGTTCGCCTGTTTAGCATAATACTAGGAGAAGTCTGGCCTCAATTTGCAGATAACCTGCAGGATACTGTGATCACAACTTTACAGGGAATAGACATGTACGATTTATTTTTGATCTCGTTACCTCCTGCTATAATAGAAGAGTTATTTTTTAGAGGATTTCTGCAATCATATATCGGAAATATCTGTACTTCAGTGGTTTTTGCAATTTTGCACTGGGGATTTGTCAAAAAATTATGGGCCCATGGATTACATGCTTTGATGATTAGTTTATTTTTGGGGTGGTTATTTGTAGCTTCCGGGAGTTTATTGACCACTATCACAGCTCATTTTACTAATAACCTTTTGGCAGGGCTGTATGTTCAAGATAAGTCTATTTTTTGAAAATTTTTTTAATTAGGAATTTATATAGATAATTCATATAGTCTGTTAGAATCGAATCATTTGCCGCTGGGCTATAAAGGAAGTGATAAAAGATGAGATTTAAGAGATTACTTAAAAGACTGGCTGATATTGTGATCCCTCCTTTGATAGAGTTGGAAATTAACCATAAACCTGACTTATCAGATGTAAAAGGAGCTTTATTGGCGGTGAATCATGTTCATGCTTTAGACCCATTATTTGTCAGTTATGCAGTATATCCTGTCTGGTTACATCATGTGGCTAAATATGAGATTTTCCGGATACCTTTCCTGCCTTTGATTTTAAAACGTCTAGGTGTGATTCCCGTTAATCGGGAACGTCCTGGAAAGTATACTGTTAAAAAATCATTAGAATTATTTTCCGAGGGTAAGATAGTCTGTATTTTCCCCCAGGGCACACGGCGTAAGAAAAATTTCGGTAAGATCAAGAAAGGGGCTGCCAGATTAGCGTTAGCTGGCCAGGTTCCAATCTATCCTGTAGCGATATCTGGTTTGGAGAATGTTCGATTTTGGGGGTTTTTTAAGCATCCAAAGGTCAGAATATCTTTTGGGGAACCGATTAATATTCAGGGCCGAGAGAATACTAAAGAGGAGATTGGCAGGCTGACCGATTATCTGGAAGAACGAATGAAAGAGCTTTATAAACAAATTTATTTCTAAGAAATTGAAATTTTATGGAGGATATAGTATAATAGGTTTGTAGACTTATTCACAAAGTATTCAGAGTTTGGTTTCATATGAGAAGGGAGAAGGTAACATCTGATTGAATTTAGAAGAGAACAGGAAGGAGGAGGAGTAAATGAAAGACAAGATTGCCATACCGAAGACTACAATAGAGCGTTTGCCTTTATATTACCGCTGTCTATCCAAATTGGACCGTTTGGACGTTGAAGTAATATCTTCGAAGGAACTGGGAGATCGCATAGGCGTTCCTTCTACACAGGTGCGCAAAGATTTATCTTATTATGGTGAGTTCGGAAGGCGCGGGGTAGGTTATGAAGTTAAATCTTTATTACGTCAATTAGAGCGGATTTTGGGATTAGATAGCTATTGGCCGATAGTCCTAATCGGTGCAGGAAACCTGGGGCGTGCCCTGGTTAATTATGAAGGTTTCCGTAGATTAGGATTGGAGATTAAGGCTGTTTTGGACACAGACTTGAATAAGATAGGTAATAGGATATCCAATATTGAGGTAGAGAGTTTCAAAAACTTAGATGAGATCGTCATTAAGCATAAAATTCAGATGGGCATCATTGCAGTGCCGGCAGTTTTTGCTCAGGAAGTAGCAGATCAGTTAGTCAATGTCGGTGTTAAAGCTATCTGGAATTTTGCTCCTACCAGAATCGTTATACCTGATGAGGTCAAGGTGAAGAATGAAGACTTATCTGTTGGTATTGTCGGTTTAGTATATCACCTGGCACGCCTGGATTAGATGTAGAATCTCCTTTGTGGTTTGAACCTCCTGACCTGTTGGTTTGGAGGTTTTTTTTCAAAATAATTGAAAATTTATTGATAGATTGGTTCAGTTTATGAGATGAGATAGGAGGAATAAAATGTTTCCCTGGAATAAGATTGAGGTAGGTAAAGGGGTTAGAGAATGTCTTAAAAGGTTTTCGGAGTGTCCTGCAGGTCATGTAGAACTTTTAACGGGAGATCTTCTGGAGGAGATCAGGAGATTTGTGCAGCAGTATAAATATGATCTGAATCTTTTCACAGACCAGAAAGGTACTGTCCTGGGAACATTCCCGGGAGTAATAAATGATTCAATTCTTTTGGAGTGGGATGATATTGGTCCAATGTCAGATAAAAGCTTATCAGGAATGCGTTGGTTGATTTTTGGAATAGATCTGGATTTGAAACAGCTAAGTTCTCAGGAAAATTATATTTTTACCCGTTATGGGCTTGATATTTTGGTCAAGGGAGACCTATTAACTGAAGAGAGTGCTATCTTTTATCCAACTGTAGAGAACGGAGCTCGTTCCAGAGGTTATGACAGAGAGGCGGGTTATGCAGTCACGGAATTACTTACTTTGGATCCCACTGAACGAATTATGCGGGTTAATCTACAATTGAATGAAGATGCTATTCATAAGATTACGGATTTGGCTGTAGAAAAAGCTTTGTTGGTGGGTTTGGAGCTGCCTGGCAATAAAAATCTTTATCCTTTAAAGGAGTCTTTGATGGAATTAGAACAGTTGGCCACAACTGCAGGGGCAATAGTAGTCGGTCAGACCTGGCAGAGTAGGGATAATCCACACCCTGCTTTCTATGTTGGTCAGGGAAAGGTTGAAGAGATAAAATATCAGGTTTATTTGCAAGGAATAGATCTGATTATCTTTGATGATGAGTTGTCTCCTGCTCAGCAGCGTAATTTAGAGGAGATAATTTCGATTAAGGTTGTCGATCGGAGTCGGCTAATATTGGATATATTTGCTCAACATGCCCATACCCGTGAAGGTAAGTTACAGGTAGAACTGGCCCAGATGAAATATATGTTACCAAGGCTTATGGGTCAAGGTCAGGTTTTATCCAGACTGGGTGGTGGAATTGGTACTAGAGGACCTGGTGAGACTAAACTGGAAGTAGACCGTCGGCGGATTAGAAAACGGATCACGGATTTAGAGCGAGAGATTAAAGAAGTAGCAGCTTTGCGACAACTCCATAATCAGGGTAGAAGACTCCCTGTGGTGGCTTTAGTGGGTTATACTAATGCTGGTAAATCAACATTGTTAAACTATCTGACCAATGCAGAAGTTCTGGCAGAGGATAAACTTTTTGCTACTTTAGATCCCACTATGCGTAAGTTAGATTTAGGCACATCTTCGGTTCTGCTGTCAGATACAGTTGGCTTTATCCAGAAGCTACCTCATCACCTGGTAGCAGCATTTAAGGCGACCTTAGAGGAAGTACAGAAGGCAGATTTGTTACTTCATATAGTCGATGCCAGCCATCGGGAGTATGAGCTGCAGATGAGGACGGTCTGGGATGTTTTAGGCGATCTGGAGGTCTTAGATAAACCGACGATTACTGTCTTTAATAAAGCTGATTGTATTGATGAGCAAAAGATGGAATTTTTGAAGCGACAGGTTCAGCCATCAACAGTGGTTTCTGCCAGGACGGGAAGTGGGATGGAAGATTTATTCGACCTAATTCGTCAGGAAGTTGAACAGAATTTTCGAGAGTTAGAGATAATTTTGCCTTATGATCAGGGAGGGTGGATTGAGAAACTTCACCGTACAGCCAATGTAATTGAGGAGGACTATCGTGAAGAGGGAATTTATCTCAAAGTGGTGGCTGACCCGGTGTTGGCTGGGCAGATTGAGCGGTATCAGATTAGACGCTAATTAAGATGTTTATACTTTGAGGACTACTTGATTGAGATCAAGTAGTCCTCTATTGTTCACCAGTTGGGCTGCAGCTATACTTTGCGATAAAAACTAGATACAATTTTCTTTAACCCAAACTTCTCTGGTTCAAAGATAAATTCCGTATTTCCCAGGAAAAGAATACCCCCTGTCTTCAAAGCATCTACAAACTTATGGGTTATCAGATCTTTTACATCTTGAGTAAGATAAATAAATAGATTCCGACAGAGAATTAGATCCCAATTCCTGGCATAGGTTTCTTTTAACAGATCAAACTGTTTCAAAGTAACCATTCGTTTAATCTTGTCATCAATTGCATAACTATCATTACCGATTTTGGTAAAATAACGTTTCATTCTGTTAGGGTTTACATTCTTTAAAGCGCCTGAGTTATAAACTCCTTTTTGAGCTGAAATTAAAATATCGGGATCAATATCTATCCCCAGAAGTTCATAGTGGTGTGGATTTTTCTGTAATTCATCGATGATGATAGCTAGGGAATAAGGTTCGCAACCGTTAGAGCAGGGAGCACTCCAGATTTTCACTCGGTCATGTTCGGCAAAAAGTTGAGGTAAAATCTCCTTTTCCAAAGAAGTGAAATTAAGAGGGTTGCGAAAAAATTCAGAGGTGTTGATGGTAAAATGGTTAAGAAAATCTGCACGAAATTGAGAATTCATTCGTAGTTGCTGCAAACATTCGGTAAAATCTGAAATGCTGCGCCGCCGCATCAAACTTTCAACTCTTCGCTCTACTCTCTTTTCTTTATAACTGGCGAGATCAAGTCCTAAAATCTTGGACGCTTGAACTTTGAATTCATCGAAATTCATCATCATTGTAACTACCCCTTTTGCGTAAGATTAGCGTTTGTGTTCCAGGAGTTGGACGATCTTATGGGCGATATCCTGTAATGGTAAAATATGATCAGCCAGACCACGTTCTGCGGCTGCTCTAGGCATACCATATACAAGGCAAGTCTCTTCATCCTGAACAATCGTCTGTCCACCATATTTTTTGATACTGGCCATACCATTGGCTCCGTCGCGACCCATACCTGTAAGAATGACTCCGATTACTCGTTCACCATATAAAGGAGCGATTGTTTCCATCATATAGTCAACACATGGACGAACTCCCCAGAGTTGAGGCTTCTGGTTAAGGCGAATAACGCCTCCTTGCTCAATCTCCAGGTGGAAATTACCTGGTGCAAGAAGTGCTAAACCTGGTTCGATACGATCTCCATCTTCTGCTTCTTTTACTCTGATTTTGGATTCTGAATTTAGACGATCTGCCAGTGAACGGGTAAAGCCTGCTGGCATATGTTGAACAATTACCATTCCGGCAGGGAAATTTGCCGGAAGTAAAGGAATAACTTCCTTTAAGGCTCTGGGGCCTCCTGATGAAGTACCCAGTGCTACTACCATATCTCTACGGGCCAGGTTTAGAGAAGATGTGGGTATCGTCTCAACACGTGGTCTGGGAGTTGAAGTAATAATACCAGGTTTAAAGTTATAATAGGCCACCTTAATTTTCTCAGTCAAGTCTTCAGCTACTTTGGCAAAGTCCAGAGAGATGGAACCAGATGGTTTGGGAATAAAATCCATAGCTCCGGCATCAAGACAGTTTAAAGTAGTAGCAGCTCCTTCCTGGGTTAGATGACTTATCATAACTACGGGTTTGGGGGAAACCCGCATGATCTCTTTTAATGTTTCAAGACCATTTAATTTGGGCATCTCTAAATCTAAGGTGATAACATCTGGATTTAAGTTAGCGATCAACTCTAGAGCGTGTTCTCCGTTACGAGCAGCACTGATCACTTGCAATTCAGGATCAGAGTCAACTAAATCTGTGATAACTTTGCGCATAAAAGCAGAGTCATCTGCAATCAGTACCCGAATTGGTTTCTTCATTTTTCTACCTCCCCAAAAAGGTTCTATCTAGAGAAGATTCGTCCTTTTATCCAAATAATCCTGCCCCAGATAAAGATTTAGAATAAATATTATCAATGTTTAGGCAGGAGAAAAAAACTAAATTCGCTAATTATATAATTATTGAAGATATTGTTGATCTGGATTACATTTAAAGGAGATGGTTAAAATAGCACTTCATATTTCTGTTCTTGCCAGCGGCAGTTCAGGTAATTCTATTCTGGTAAGCACAGATCATCATAGAATCTTAGTTGATGTAGGCTTAAGTGGAAAGAGAATCTCTGAGTTATTGGCCCAGGTTGGAGTAAGGGGAGAGGAGATTGATGCCATTTTGATCACCCATGAACATGTGGATCATATTAGAGGTGCAGGCATCCTATCCCGTAGATTTAATATTCCGGTTTTTGCAAATGAAGCTACCTGGTCGGCTATGGCCGCCGATCTTGGTAAGATTACAGAGACCAACTGCCAGGTTTTCGCCGGGGCATTTTCACTGGGTACTTTAGATATACAACCCTTTGGTATACCCCACGACGCAGCTGACCCTACAGGTTATGTTATCAGAGCTGGTAAAGATCAGGTAGGAATTGCAACAGATATGGGTCATGTGACCGAAGAAGTACTTACTGCACTCCGGGGTGTCAGTCATGTTGTCTTAGAATCAAACCATGATTTAGAGATGCTCAAATATGGTCGTTATCCCTGGTCGCTAAAACAGAGAATTATGAGTGAAGTGGGTCACCTCTCCAATGATGATGCAGGAGATTGTGTGGTCAAACTTGCCCAATTTTGTGCTCCGTGCATATATTTAGCACATCTGAGTAAAGATAATAATATACCGGAGTTAGCTTATCTGACAGTCAAAAATACTCTTGAAGGGAATGGCTTAGTATTGGGTAAAGATGTCAGGTTAGAATATACTTTTCGGGATCGCCCAACTGATCTTTTCAATGTGGGTTAAGTTATCTAACTTGGAGGTGACAACGGATGGGTAGGGGAAAGAATTTTTTATTGTATCTGGTTATATTATTAGTTGTAGTGACTACCTTTGCAGGAATAGTATGGTGGACACTACCGGTAATAACGGGAAAACAATCAGAGCAAATACCTATTATTCCGCATAATTCAGATGACAAATTACGGGTTTTAGACCCACCGGCTAATGCTAGTGAGCACAATGAGACATTGGAGCCCATTTCAGCTATAGTCGAGCAGGTAGGTTCTTCTGTGGTTAAGATAACTACAGTCAAAGAACGCATATTTTATGATTTTTTTTTGGGTCAGCAGCAAGAACAGGTCAAAGGTCAAGGTTCAGGAGTTTTCATTGATCAGGAAGGTTATATCTTAACAAATAACCATGTAGTGGTTGGAGCTGATCAGATTATAGTATTGTGGACTGATAGAGATGGTAAGGAGAATGAATTAACAGGTAAGGTTTTAGGTCGAGACCCGGTAACAGATCTGGCAGTGGTCAAAGTAGAGGCGGAAAACCCCCCAGTAGCCCCACTCGGCGATTCTGATACTATACAGGTAGGAGACACAGCTATTGCTATTGGTAACCCGTATGGCTTTTCTAGCTCTGTAACAGTGGGAGTCATCAGTGCTATGAATCGGGATCTTCCTCTAAAAGAAGGGATAGAACTTTTGGATTTGATTCAGACAGATGCAGCTATCAATCCCGGAAATAGTGGAGGGGCTCTTTTTAATCTGGACGGACAGGTTGTTGGGATTAATACTGCCATGCTTCAGGGGGCTCAAGGTCTGGGTTTCGCTATTCCGATAAATTTGGCCCGTAATGTAGCCAAACAATTGATTGATCATGGATCAGTAAAACGTCCGTGGCTTGGTATTTATGGTACTACGATTAATCCGCAGCTGCAGCAAGAATTTGATTTTCCGGTGGACAAGGGTGTATTTATTACACAGATCGTTAGTGGTGGACCAGCTGCCCAGGCTGGGTTAAAAGATGAAGATATTTTGGTTCAGTTTAATGGAGTTATGGTAGATGGAATGCAGCAATTGATCAAAGAATTGCGAAAATTGGAGGTTGACACGAAGATCAAAATAGTTGTTCTGCGAAAGGAGAGAGAAGTAGAACTAACGGTGACTTTGCGTGAACACCCTGGACAGGAGTAATTGTTTATGGAAAGATTATTAGAAGGAATAGTGGAATTTCGGCAAGAAGATTTTGAAAAGCATAAAGATTTATTTGGAGAATTGAAGGATTCGCAAAAACCTCATACATTATTTATTGGATGTTCGGATTCCAGAGTTGTACCCAATCTAATTACTAAAACTTTACCTGGGGAGTTATTTGTAGTACGCAATATAGCTAATATGGTGCCGCCAAATCGGGAGACGAAAGAATATGTCTCAACTACTTCAGCTATCGAATATGCTGTAAACATTTTAAAGGTAAGTCACATTGTAGTTTGTGGCCACTCCAACTGTGGAGGTTGTTCAGCTCTCTTTTTGTCTGAAGCTTCGCTTGAGCAGATTCCCCATACCAAAAAATGGCTAACCCTGGCAGGACAAACCAGAGAGTTGGTATCTCAGTTAATCGGAGATGATGATATTAAGGCACGAGAATGGTTAACAGAACAGATTAATGTGGTGGAGCAGTTGAAACATTTGCTGACTTATCCCTTTATTAAAGAGAAATATCAAAACGGGGAGATTAGTATCGCTGGTTGGCACTATATTATTGAGACTGGTGAGGTTTTTATCTATGATAAAGAGAAAGGTTATTTCGAATTAGCCAATTAAAGACTAATAAATAAGCCATTGGCAGCATGATGTTAACGACACAAATCCTGCCTAATGGCTTTTTGCTTTATGTATGCATATAACTTAATTAAGGCTCGGGCTTCAGATGGGGATTCAACTCCACCTGAAGTAGATCAAAGCAGCTCCCACTTATAGAAGTGGGAGTCATAGAATTAGATATAAAATTGTGTGATAAAGCCATGAGAAAATATAGCGAATTTAGCGTAGATTAGCTTTTATTGAAAGAGAGGTAATAAAAACCGTTAGGATTCGTTAATTAGAGATCTTTGAGATGGCGATAAATGGGAGTGAACAGGTCTTCAAAAAGATTGGTTCCCCACCGGACATCTACTGCTGTTCCATCTCGTAACTCCTGAATAACAGTTAATTCATGGGTTTGAGGTGAACTATGTACCCAGGTTAACTTGAATTCAGGGTTAATTTTCTGACCTTTCATTAGTTCATCCAGTAGTAATCCCAGTGCTTCATAGAGATTTTGACCAGATATGGTAGTACTGATATGGGTTTTTTCACCCTGGACTTCCATTGTGATGTAAACACCTTCATTAGATTTTTGGCATTCCAAGTTTAACAAAACCATTTCCATCATCCTCCCAACAAAAATACATTTTAAATATATGTATTAGCAAACTAAAATAAATATGAATAATGTTCTAAAAATTACGAATATACTTCATAAGGTTGACAAATTTGGGGGTGAGGTATAGAATTATATTTGCGATAATGATTATCAGTATCATGATAAATATTTGGGAGGTTACAGCGATGAAAAGTAAATTTGATCTGGTTACTGAACTGGTATCAGGGGTTAAAGGCAAAAGTAAAGAAGAACTGGAGCAGATTGCTCAAAGACTACATCAGGAGATTAATAATTTGAATTCTCATGTTGAATAGGTACATATTTTGAGTAGACCAAAATAACCATAAAGCAAAATTAGAATTCAAAAAACAGGTCCCTGATGGGCCTGTTTCTCTATTTATGAGGATGACTATACCGGATAAAAATTTCTTAAAGTACTGTTTTATTGCAGGAAATATATGCCTTGATGACGAAATATTATAATGAATTTGTGGGTATTAAGTCCTGATTTACAATTATTGGATGATGAATTTATTAGACATAATGGAATAGATAATTGAATGGAAATGGAGGAATATCAATGAAAGTAGAAAAATTGGAATCAATTGATGTAAAAATAGGATTGGGTTTTAAATTAACACTTTTGTTATTGATTTTTAACTTAATATTTATGGGGTTATTATTTGCTTTAAATAGTTTTATGATAGATTTTTTTCACAATGAGACTTTGACAAATATATTTATCTTTGTCGTCTGTGCCGTTCTTTCGGGAATGAGTGCCTGGTTGATTATTCGACTTTTTTTGACTAGACCACTCGGATCTTTAATTGAGTTTGCCCAGAAAGTAGGGCAAGGAGATTTTACTTCTAGAGTAGATATAAAATCGAGAGATGAGTTTTATGCCCTGACTCAGGCTTTTCATTTGATGTGTGATAATTTGGAAACAGTAATTGGTGAGTTGAAAAAATATGCCAGTAGTTTGAATCGTTCTTTGTATGATTTAAGTAATGGTAGTAATAATATGGAGAGTAGTTCAGAAGAGGTCGTTACTATGGTATCTAATCTGGCAGATGTAATTGCTGGAGAAAATAATCGGATGGGTCAGATGTCGAAGTTAATCAAAGATGCTTTGAATATGACAGAAGGGATATATTCTAGCTTAAGTATGGTGGTTAAAAAAGTTGATGATACCAATCAGGTAGCTTTGAAAGGTCAAAGCCTGGTCAAAGAAGTTGAGAGAACAACTGGTGAAATGAATCAGGTTATTGGTACTCTGGAGTCTGGGATGACAAACCTGGGAGAGAGTGCCAATATTATTACTGAGGTAATGGATTTGATTACGAACATATCCCGACAGACCAATCTATTAGCTTTGAACGCAGCTATTGAAGCTGCCCGGGCCGGTGAACATGGGCGAGGTTTTGCTGTTGTAGCAGGAGAGATTCGTAATCTGGCCAATGAAACAGATAATTCCATTCATGAGATTGATAATATTGTGAGTGGAATGAAGGTTCAAATTCAAGATATGGGTCAGCGGGTTCGCAAAACTGTGAATCAGACTACCGATAATAATAAACTCGTTAATAGTTTAGTGGGTTCTTTTGAGGATGTTATTCAGGCTAATGGAGAGATCAAGGGTAAGATTGATGGAATTTATGATGCCACAGCCCAGATTGTTGAGGGGAACAAAAAAGTAGCCGTTAATCTGGATACTTTTGTTAAAGCCTCAGAAGAGACTACTGCTACTGCTCAGGAAGTGTCTGCAGTTGTAGAGGAACAGACGGAGACTATTGGTGAGATGAATAATGCGGTTCGAAAAGTTAAAAAAGTTGCTGAGTTATTAGATCAATTTAGTGAAAAGCTGAAGTGATGAAAGAGAGAACCGTTTATGATCAAGATAAACGGTTTTTTTATTATCTCTATTAAATTATGTATTTTGTGGAGTGGATAACTTTTTTAAGGGGAGAGCTGCCAAATAAGCACGTAGTTCGAACGGCTGGTGCAAAACTTCTTTTGCTAAAGGATAATGTAAAACGTTGTGAAAAATTTTTTCACTATAGATTTAGCTTATTTTAAAAAAGTGCTATCTGTTTAGAGGATAACAACTGCTAAGTCGTGTAATATATAGTATGAGAAACTCTATGGAGGTTAACGTCAATGAGGATCAATATTGTAGCAGTTGGGAAGATTAAGGCAAAGTATATTAAATTGGGTATAGATGAATTTTTGAAACGTTTATCCAGATATACGAAAGTTAATGTAATCGAAGTGGGAGATGAAAAGATTCCCGCTAATGCAAGTGAGGCAGACCTGGAAGCTTTAAAAGATAAAGAAGCTGAGAAGATTTTGAAGCAAATTCCATCTAACTCCTATGTAGTAGCTTTAGACGTAGGCGGTAAGTCTTTATCTTCGGAAGATCTAGCCAGTTGGATGCAGGATCTGATGGTGCAGGGAAGAAGTGAGATAACCTTTGTGATTGGAGGAGCAGTGGGTTTGCATCGGCGAGTAGTGAAATCTGCTGATTTTTGCCTATCGTTCTCTTCGATGACCTTTACCCATCAAATGATTAGATTGATTCTGTTGGAGCAGGTTTATCGAGGTTTTAAGATAATCAAAGGTGAACCTTATCATTTATAGTGCATAATAATCATCTAAGTTATAAAGGTAGTAAAACACTAACTTATCAGGTCATTTATAGAGAAAATAACGGTAGTCATCGATGAGTTATTTAAATGAGCTTATAAATGATGGAAAATTAAGTTTTAGTATAAAATATATATTTTTGGAGGGAGAATTATGAAAAGAATAAATTTGAATAGAATTAATTTTAAAGTAATACTTGCCATCTTTTTATGTTCTGCAGTAATTTCTACTGCCGTGGGATATATTTCATTATATAAGAGCAGCACTTTGATGAAAACTAATGCTGAAAAGAGGCTTCAGCTTACCGCTGAAAAAGAAGCAGAATATCTTTCTGCAGTGATGGCCAGAGCTGAAAATGCTGTTAGTGGACTTGGAACTGCTATTAGTGCGAGTTTTGATCAGGTGGCAGCCACAGATAATAGCAGTAATTATTTTAATGAGTTTGGGAATAATCTAGAGCCAATTTTGGCTGAGTTTACCCGAATGAATAAAGGAGCGATAAATTCATACTTCTATCTAAATCCTGAGTTGGCAAATAGGCAGCAAACATTTGTTTATTCAATATTAAGTAGTAATACGAATATAGTAGAGGAAGGTGAATCAATATCAGATTCTGATACAATTTCTTCAGCAACTGTTAATGGTCTACAGAATAGCTCTTCTTCTGAGGAGAGTCAAACAGCTCAGACAGGGTCTGTCGATACTCTTGCTTCGGCAACAGTATCTGAAATACAACCTGATAGTGATATTGCTGATGGGAATACGATAGCTTCTATAGACACTCTGATAGATATGTATGATGAGACAATTCAACAGGATAATGGTAGGTGGTCTAAAGTTTATGTTGATAAGAACTTAAGAACTGAAATGATATCATTCAGTAAACCTGTATATCAAGGGGATACACTAATTGGTGTTGTCGGAACTGATCTTGCTTTTAACGGGTTTAGAGATATGATTACGAAGATTCATATTTATGACAGTGGATATGCTTTTATGATGGATAAGGATTATAATTTTTTGGTACATCCCAAATATACTTCTGAGGATAATTTAGGAACTGTTGATAATGGGGGATTAAAGGGTTTGATAAGTAGCATAGATGGGAAAGATTCTGGGGTAACTGATTATACATTTATTAAAGAGAAGAGTATTATGGGTTATGCAAAACTGACTAATGGCTATATGTTAGCGGTGACAAGTCCTCAAAAAGAGGTACTTAAAGAAATATCTACCCTTAGATTATACATATATGTGATTATTCTTGGAGGCCTATTAATTGGAATTTTGATAGCTATATATATTGGACATAAAATAACAACCCCTATTTTAAAAGCTGTAAATTTTGCGGATATTCTTGCCAGTGGAGATCTTAAAACAGAATCCTTGAGTGTAAGAACTAATGATGAAACCGGTATTCTTACTAAAGCATTAAATAATATGCAAAATAATCTTAAAGAACTGATCAAAAAAGTTAAAGAAGTATCTAATCAGGTTACGTCTTCTTGTGAGCAGATGCTAACGTCAAGTAAAGAGATAGGAAATAGTTCTGAAGAAGTATCAAAGGCCACTCAGGAACTGTCAGCGGGAGCTGTAGAGCAGGCTGATGAGATTGTAGAAATTACAAATCAGATTGATAAACTGACAGAACATATTGATAAGCTTGGTCGAATAAATGATAACTCTAATCAGTCCGCTGAAGCTATGAATGTAGTGGCGGGGGAAGGGCAAGTGAAGATAAACAGTGTTACAGAGCAAATGGATAAAATTGAAAAGTCTATTAAAGAGGTTGCAAGAGATCTGAACCAATTAAGTAACATAACTGATGAAATAGACTTAATTTTGAATATTATTAATAATATAGCAAAGCAAACCAATTTACTTGCTTTAAATGCTTCTATAGAGGCTGCCCGGGCTGGTGAGAACGGAAAAGGATTTAGTGTAGTTGCAGGTGAGATTAAAGATCTGGCAGAAGAATCTTCTACTTCTGCTAATAAAATCAGAACTTTATTAGCCCAAATTAAGAATGAAGCAAAAAGTGCAAACCAAAAAATGAATGAAGGGACAACCACAATTACTGATGGAAAAACCGTCGTTACTGAGGCAAATGACTCCTTTAAGAATATTGAAAAAGCAATTGAAGTAGTCAGTGGGGGTATTCTAGAGACTAACGAAGCCTTAAAAGATGTAAAAAAACAAGCCGATATAATCGTAAAATCTGTTACTAATATTACTAATATTGTTGAGGAGAGTTCAGCAGGTAATCAGGAAGTGGCTGCTTTAGCAGAAGAACAAAATACCCTGATTGAAGAGTTGGTAAATTCAGCAGAAAAATTGACCAACACGTCCAGGGTATTGGATAATATGATTTCTCAGTTTGAGGTGTAACACAGAGGCATTAGCTCGAATCTAACTGGTTAACCTTGATAATTTTCTTTAGAAAGAGTCTTTGTTCCGCCTTGTAAAGATTGATCTGAGAATAAAAAGACTGTCTCAAATGGTTTCATAAATTTGAGGACAGTCTTTTTTGTTAGATAAGCAGCTAAGTTTAAATTAAAAGTAATCTAAACAATTATGTGTATTAAAAATATTACTATTTGGCAGCACATAACTCATGCCAATATATTAAGAGATAATAGTGACCAACAATTGGATTGATCGGGATGGTCAGATTACTCGGGGGTTTTAATATTATAGGTAAATTCAGGTAGTGTAGGGTAAGTAGAGATAGCAGATATATGCTATCAAGCAGTATAATAATTCAGAATTGATATAGAAGCTAACGATTTATATAAGAGCTAAGTTCAATTTGGGTGGTAGTAAGATTTCGTATTGACATTGTGATGAGTAAATGTTATAATTTAAACAAGTGATTAAAACAATTGTTTAAATCATTTGTTTAAATTATATACTGGATAATTAAGCAGAAAGGGGTTACTGACGATGACTTTAGAAGAAAAGTCGATGCGGGAGAGAATAATTATTGCCACAATAGAGTGTATCGAGACAGAGAATATAAATAATGTTACTATTCGTAAAATTGCTAAGCTAGCTGATGTTAATAGTGCTTCGATTAATTATTATTTTGGGAGTAAGAAAAACTTATTAGATGAGACAATTAGTTTTAGTATGAAACAGGCTTTCAATGATTTTGATGATATTATTAAAGATCCAGACACTGATCTGCCCTCTTGTTTAAAACTGTATTTATATCATTACATAGAAGGTTTGTTTCGATATCCAGCAATTAGCAAAATGCATTTATATGATCCATTTAATGCTAATGATTATGATGGTATAGGAATAAAGTATTTCAATGAGTTTTTAAATGAGTTTTTCAGACGCTATGGGAGAAATCTTTCTTACCCGAATGAAGAGAAAGAGATCTTAAAATTAAAAATCGTACACGCTTTTTCTGCTGTGCTGTTTATTGGCATTTTTCCCCGGGCTTATGATAATTTTATCTCTTATGATTTTAGTCAAATGGAGAGCCAGAAACTATATGTCGATAAATTAGTCGATCAACTTTTCAAATAGTTATGTTTAATATTAAAATATATCATAAAGGAGGAACGGGAATTGTTTGATGTTGTAATTGGTAATTGGGTATGGTATGTAGGGGCTTCTATTCTGATTCTACTGGGAATATTCTGTTTTGTTTATTTCCGGGTAAAGAAAACAATTGAAACGGTTTATTTACTTGGACGACTGTTATCTCAATTTAAAGGTTCTGATTTTTGAAAAACCGGAGTCAGCTGTTATGCTTAATAGGAATATAAAACAGATATGCTGAAGATACTATTGGTATTACCAATGCAAAGGAGAAGAGTTAATGAATCGGGTATATAAAGGATTGATAGCAGGAATGGTTGGAGCGGTTTTTATGCATATAATCAATCTGGCTTTTTATTATTTAAATATCGTTGAGATTCGGTTTATTGACTGGGGAGGATTTGTTTTTCTGGGTAGAGTTCCCCATACTTTAGCGGAATCAATTTATGGATTAATTATTCATCTTTTCTGGACTGGTTTAATGGGTGTTTTTCTGAGTTACTTACTTTCCGATGTTAATTCCAGATTTTCTTTATTGATCGGGGCTTTATATGCTTTTTTTATTACTTTTGTGTTTAGAGTTGTGTTGATCTTATATAAGATTCCTATTTTTTCAGAGGTCTCTGTTACTACTAATCTCTTGAATACAGCCGTTGCCTTTATCTGGGGTTTATTGGCTGGAGAGGTATTTTTCCGACTGAATACACGGAGTAAACTATAAGTTAGATAAATTTTATTCAGAGAAGCTGGCTAGAGGTCAGCTTTTTTGTTAACTGTTTGAATCTACAAATCTTTCTATCCTCAGTTATAACAACTGGCAGAAGCGTTTGGCTTTTCACTAAAAATCGGTTATAATATAGTTTAATAAGGATGAGATATATTTTATTAACCTGGTAGTTGATCGAATGATATTAGTTTGATAGAAGTGTAAGATGAAGACTTTACAGAATGCTGCTTAAAAGCCCGCTACCCACTTTCCGAAAAGTGAAAGGCTATTTGAACATGTATATGAAAATGTTTGCTTTGGCAGCAAAAGGAGCAGTACTTTCTATAAGATAAATAAAAGATAAATAAAATTAATTTAAATGTTGGGAGGTTATTATGATGATAGTTGTGAAAAACTTAACGCAAATTTATAAGAGTGGCAAAGGTATTTTTGATCTCGATTTTTCAATTAAAGAAGGTGAGGCATTTGGCTATCTGGGGCCAAATGGAGCAGGCAAAACAACGACTATTAGAAATCTGTTAGGTTTTGCCAATGCGACGAAAGGTGATGCCAAAATCAATGGATTGGACTGTAGAAAGGATGCGGCAAAAATCCAGAATAGTATTGGTTATCTACCAGGTGAGATTGCGTTTTTTGATAATATGAGCGGTATGGAATTTTTAAAATTCATGGGTGAAATGCGTCATGTAACAGATTTTTCTATCCGTGACGATCTTATTGAACGTCTGGAATTAGATTTACATGGAAAGATTAGAAAAATGTCAAAAGGAATGAAACAAAAACTGGCAATTATTACAGCATTTATGCATGATCCGCAAGTGTATATTTTGGACGAACCAACCAGTGGGCTCGATCCTTTAATGCAAAATATATTTATGGATTTGCTGGAGAATGAAAAATCCAGAGGGAAAACGATTATGATGTCCTCACATATCTTTGAAAAAGTTCAGAAAGTATGTGATCGGGCTGGTATTATTAAAGATGGAAGAATTGTTGCAGTTGAGGATATCCACTCTTTAAATGCGCTAAAGCAAAAAGCATATATTGTAACCTTTCAGGATCCAACAGATATTGAAAAGCTCAACAATACTAATCTTACTATTGAGAAAATATCTAGTCGGCAAGTACGGATTAAAGTGAATCAGAACTACACAAATTTTTTTGAAACTCTGGCAAAATGCAGTGTTATCGGCCTTGATTCCGAACAGCTATCTATAGAAGATATCTTCATGAAATACTATGGGAAGGTGGGGGATTCTAATGAATAAAGCGTTATTTAAAGCTACTTTAAGGGCAAACTGGATGCTTGGGTTGTTTATTGCTCTGATTATCCTAATGTATGTATCTGTTAGTATTAGTATGTATGACCCAGGCGGAACTGCTGCTTTAAATGAGATGTTAGATATGATGCCCAAAGGTTTCATGAAAGCATTAGGTTTTGATAACTTAGGATCTGATTTAACCGGATATTTGGCTGATTTTCTCTATGGGTTTATTATGATTATGTTTCCTTTGATCTATACGGCTATTACAGCGAACAAATTGATTGCCAAACACGTGGACAGCGGGTCGATGGCCTATCTCCTGACAACACCAAACACACGAGTGAAGATTGCGACAACCCAGGCAGTATATCTGATTGCTAGCATAGCGGTGATTTTTGTATTTAATGTTAGTGTAGCGATAATTATGAGTGGAGCTGTGTTTCCCGGAATGTTGGATATAGGTAAGTTTTTAGGTCTTAATCTGGTGACGTTTTTAGTTGTTGTTGCCGTTGGTGGTATCGGCTTTTTCTTCTCGTGTTTATTCGATGAGACCAGATATTCTCTTGGATTAGGAGCTGGAGTTCCAATTATCTGTATAATGTTTAAAATGCTCAGTGAGATTAGTGATAAGATAGCCTGGTTAAAGTATCTGTCTATTTATTCTTTTATTAATATCGATAAAATTTTTGCTAATGGTTCGTATGTTATCCTGGCTAGTTCGATTTTGATAGTAATCATAGGAGTACTGTACATTGTGGCTATAAGAATATTTAATGCCAGAAGTCTGTCGATATAAGAGTTAACCTAATAAAAAAACCACACATATTGGTGATTTATAGCTATGCGTAGCATATAAAAAGGGAGTCTCAGAATTTGAGATTCCCTTTTTTGATTATTGTCATAGTTGTTAGGTATATATACCTATTATATAGTTGAACTTATAATAAATATGGTGTATAATGGATAAATATAATATACTTTATTAATAAATAGTTAAAATTCTATACAATAATAAAATTTTATGTTATTAAAGAAGTAAAATTAAAATTTTTGTTAATTATAAAAATTACTTATGAAAGGAGAATATGTGTGCTTTTTTGTTGTACTATTCTAGCTGGATGGACAACACTTATAATTTATAAAGTTTTTCGAATATTAAAAATAAAGGGAGTGTTAATGTGAAAAAAATTACAAATAAGATAATACTATTATCAATGGTTACGGGTGTACTTATAGCACTAATGGTCGGGACAATTTCAATCTATTCCATATTTAGAATAACTAATGAAAGGATTTCTGGTATGGATTCTATACTAAGACAAAACTACGATTCACTTATCAAACAAGAAGTTCAGACTGTTATTAGTGTTCTTCAAGGGATTTATGAGAAAAGTCAGAGAGATGAACTCACTGTAGATGAAGCAAAAAAAGAGGGAATAGCTGTTATTAGAAGTATGAGATTTGGCGATGATAATAGTAACTATTTTTGGATAGATTCGACTGATGGTTTGAAAATAATGCAACCAATAAAGCCTCAGTTGGAGGGGGAAAACAGTTATAATGATCAAGATGTAGATGGAAATTATTATAAAAAAGAACAAATTAGTGTCGCCCTTAGTGGAGGGGGTTTTACCGATTACTGGTTTACAAAACCCAATGAAACAAACCCGTCCCCTAAGCGAAGCTATACATTGGCATTTAAACCGTTTGATTGGGTTATCGGAACTGGGAATTATATAGATGATATAGACGCCGTTGTTTCACAGAATAAAAAATTAGCTATTGGAACAAACACAAAATTAATAAAAATGATGCTAATTTGCAGCATCATTGTTTTAGTAATTCTGATCGTGATATCCTATTATATTGGGAAAAAAATTTCAAAACCTATAATTTATCTGACAAATTACGCAGAAAGTATTGCACAGGCTGATATAACGAATGAGATTTCAAAAGATTTATTGGAATGAAAAGATGAAATAGGGCGTTTAGCATCTTCTTTTAGTATAATGATAAATAATCTTCGCCAAATAATTGAAAAAACTGTTGATATATCGGAGCAAGTTGCATCCTCTAGTGAAGAATTATCTGCTTCCGGTGAACAGGTTGGGGTAATTGCTAATCAAGTTAGTAATGCTATACAAAATGTGGCTTCGACTGCCGAAAACCAATCTGTTAAGATTGATGAAATAACTAAAAATGTACAGGAATTAATGGGGAATATCAGGAGCATAGGCGAAAAATCTAATGAGATGACAAATTCAGCTAATGGTGTGATGGACAGTATCAAAAAAGGGAATCAATCCATCTCCGGTTCTGTATCTATGATAACTGAGGTGGAAGAGGATTCTATAGAGGTTGCTGATGTTATTCGTGAGCTTGGTAACAATTCTGAGAGAATTGGTAATATTTTAGATGTGATAAATGGAATAGCTTCCCAAACAAATTTACTTGCTTTGAATGCATCGATTGAAGCCGCCAGAGCCGGAGAAGCTGGAAGAGGGTTCAGTGTTGTTGCAGATGAGATAAGAGATTTAGCGGCTGAGTCTGCAAATGCTACATTTGAAATAGCTGATCTAATCCAACAGATACAAGGTAATGTCTCTCTGGCAGTAGAAAAAATGAATAAAAACAAAAGTACGGTGAAGCAAGGAGTAGATACAATTAAAGATACTGGAAGAGTATTCGAAGAGATTGAAATCTTGGCGATGAGATTGGTAGACATAATAAGGGAGGTTGCTGAGAATACAAAACAAATGACTCAAAATAGTAAGGAAGTTGAAAAAGGAATTAGTTATATTTCTTCCGCCAGTTACGAGTTTGCAGGTAATTCTGAAGAAGTTGCTGCATCAAGTGAAGAACAATCGGCTTCCACCGAAGAAATAATATCGTTTGCAAAACATTTAGGAGAGATGGCAGAAGAGTTGTTAGATACTGTAAACAGGTTTAAAATACATCGCACATAGAACGAATTTCTAATACTAGAATGCTTTCGATATGGGGATTGATTGATCGTAAATAGAGCACTTTAAGTCAAGAAGATCATTACTTATCCTGTTATAATTAATGTAGATCAACATAAAGGAGATGGTTTAGTGAATTATTATACTAATATGCAAAATGTTCTTGACTACATTGAAGGGCATATTGACGATGAATTGTCAATTGATCAACTTGCTGAGATGGCTGCTCTATCAAAATTCTACTTTCAAAGGTTATTTTTAAAGCTTGTGGGAGTTAATGTAATGCAGTATGTGCGATTAAGACGTGTCGCAAGAGCTTCTGAAGAGATTAGAGACGGGAGGAAAATAACTGATATTGCTTTTTCATATGGATTTAATAATTTGGAGACCTTTAGTCGGACATTTAAGTCGGTTTATAATCTGACACCTACTGAATATCAAAAGAGTGATATTATGTTGGCGCATTTTTATAAGCCTGATCTCTCAATTAAATATCATCTGGTTGACATGGGGGTACCTTTCATTGCCGCCGGGATCATGCTGGAAATAAATCTAAGACAGCTCAAGGAAGATATTAAGCTCGCTGGAATACTGCAAAAATGTACATGGGAACCTGCAGGACAGGATAATCCGGGGATGGCCTGGACAAAATTATTTACTGTTACTGAGGCGATAAAAAATCAAAGTTCTCCCAATGTTCATTGTGGGATTTCATTTCCATCTGAAGATGGGGAAGGTTTTAACTATTTGGCAGCATTAAAAGTTGATAATTATCAGGATATAAGCAATGATTTCTATAGATATACTGTTCCTTCGGGTCTATATGCAGTATGTACATTTTCAGCTGAAAGTTTTTTTGAGCTCACTAATGAGGCTCTGGATAAAGCATTTTCTTATTTTTTGCATACATGGCTTCCCAATAGTCATTATGAGATGACAGATACTTTTGCTGTGGAGTATTACGATTATCGCAGCTTGAAAGATCACCCCTCAAAAGAACAGGTATTGACAGCTCCTGAGAATATTGTTGAGAATCCCCCTGAGATGGAGATTATGGTTCTGGTTAAGGAAAAACAGGATTTAGAGGAACGTAAATAATGAACCGGGAGATATCTACATTCTTCTGCAATAAAAAAGGTGTTTAAAAAATTCAGTATCCCACATGTTAGTAAGCTGAAGTCATAATTACTAAACTGCTAAAGACATGTCCGAGATGAATTGAAGGGTTTATTTTTAGTGCAATAACCAACATTAAGAAGTAGAGTCAGGCTCTCAAACCTGACTCTACTTCTTAATGTTGGTTATTGCTGTCTTTTCTAATAATCTCTCATAATAAAATTATGTAGCCTGAGATATGTACATTATGGGAAAGAGATTAAAGATATTATTAAGAGTCTGATATCATTAAATCAGGACAAGGGAACAACTGTTCGATTTTTTTCTGGAAGTCTTGAAAAAAGATTCTGAATATGGTAAAATATAAGCAAATTAGTTGAGCTGATAACATTACTGTCCTGATAGATAACTTCTTTTTCCTCGAAGAACAGCATACTTATATTTTACACTAGTCTATCCAAAAGTGAGGGGATCATGATGGGTGATGTTATCTATATAAGTGAGATGAGAAAAGGGGGAAACAGAATGCAAGCTCAGAAGAGTTTAACGGAAGAAGCTATTCTTCAATTAGCTAAAGTAGTGCTCTTTTTCGCTAATAGTAGTTCTATGAGGTTGTATAAGACTAAACTAAATAAGCTTTTATTTTATACTAAATTTTTATACTTTAAAAAGTTTCAAGGTAGCTTATTTGCAGGTGATTTTATTTGTGATCATTATGGCCCAGTGTTAGATGATTTGGATTTGTATTTGGATATATTACGAAAGAATAATATTATTGATACTATCTTTACAGATTACGGAACGATTGTTGTTCCAAAAGTTAAACTAAATGAGAGTGTTTATTCCAGCAAAGAGATGTCAGTTTTACGTTCTGTCCTAAACAAATTTGACAGTTACACATCAAGAGAGATATCAGATTATTCTCATCGGGAGAGCCTGTGGTGTAATACGAAGATCAAAGAGACGATTAATTTAGAAAGGGCCATTGAGTTAAATGAACTTTAGAAATATTCTTCCCGAATATATGTTTATTTTTTTTGCTTTCTGTATTGGGACTCTGCTGATTTATTTTTTTGGATTAAAGCGAGAATGGCATGAGTTGAGAAAACAGAGGGGTTTTGTTACAGCTAATAATTCGACAGTACCCAGGATGAGAGAAAAGAATTTGTTGGGTCAAAATATTTTTTTAGGACCGTGTTTTCGTTTGTTATTTTTTTCTTCAATAATTTCGATATTTATCTGTTTGTTTTACATATTTACTGTTCCTAACCTGGAATTCGATTCTGCTAAAGATATGATTGGAGGTCTTTTTTTATTTGTTTCTCTGTGGGCGATATTTTTGGATGTTTCTATAAGCAAAGAGGCGGTAATAACCAAACAACATAGTAAAGTATTTGGACATCTATATGCTTTTATCGCCTGGATTAAGGGAATAATTTTAAACCATATTATTTCTCTTGAGAAGAAGATCTTATATGATACTGTCCGTAGGTATATTAATCGGTGGTATATTGCCTGGATGGAAGAAAAGGATATTAAATTAGGGATTCTGATTCTCAGGCTTGATGAAAATTATCTGGACAAGCTAGTATCAAGTGAAGAGATAATGGGCTTGAAGCGAGAGATCGTATTACTATTTGGGAATAAAGGTTTTACTCTAGTAGATTTATTATGTCGTTTTTTTACAGTAGAGATAGAGAGAAATGGCATAGTGTTTGAAGATATACTGCGGTTTCTGTACACTGTCGAGATAACCTGTATGAATCAAGACAAGTCAGATCTTCAAATGAAGCTACAAAAATGTGTTGAAAAGGCTCAAGAATATACTAAATTACCTGAATCCTCAACGATTAGTGTGGATTCATTGGATTCAGTTTCTGCTTTGAAGAAGATGATTACATCAGCAGCAGTGGCCGAATAAATGTTAAGGGTCTCGATTTTAAATTCGTGACTCTTTTATTTTAAAGGTAAAATTTGTAAATTTGGTGACATTTCAAAAGGGAAATCTCTCAGCCTTGAGGTGGAAGTATTCATAACTAAATGGTGTTTACTTCAGTGAAGGTACAAATCACCTATTGAAATCGTTAAATTTAAGCATTGACAGCTTGTTGTTAATCCGATGTTGATCACAATTTTTTTAGGGTGCGGGATTTTGGTCTAATGATTGTGAGTACCATAATTAGCTTGTTCTGGATGTTTTTGAGTCGATTAGTGAAGGCAGGGGGAGTATAATGAGTAATTTCCATAGAATTATCTGGATTGACCGACAGATACGTAAACGTAGATATCCCAATCGGGAGCAGATTGCTGACAGATTCGAAATCTCGGTTCGACAGGCTGCCAGAGATATTGAATATATGAGAGATTCCATGGGTGCTCCGATTGAATATGATGCATCTAAACGAGGATATCATTATCGTGATGAAACGTATATCTTACCCACCCAATATATTACCGATAAGGATAAAGAATTACTTGGATATCTTGCTAACCAATATTCAAGCTATAATTATGGACATGCTGCTCATCTAGCGGAACTGTTTCATCGCCTGGCTGAAGGTGGTCATACCAATCATCCAAATAGTCTTGAGGTTCCAATTTTTGATCTGTGTGAGGTTGAAAGAGAACGTCTAAAATTATTAACCCGGGGGATCGAAGAAAGGTTAAAAGTAAAATTATGCTATATCAACCAGAAGTATCAGAAGAAAGAAGAAGTCTTTTGTCCATATAAGTTAATTATCAAAGATGCCAAAAGCTATCTGGTCGGAGTAGATGAAGAGAACTCAATACAGACTATTCGTGTAGATAGGATAAAAAAAGTAGAAGAAGTGAATCAAATTTTTGATATAATAGCTTACTATGACGAAGATAAATATGATAATCAGGTTTTGTTCAATATGTCTAACCCTTACGAGGCAAGAATTAAACTGGCTAATCCTCAAGATATAACCCATATATCCTTTTACTCCGAGAGAATTAGTTCAGGGGAGTATATAGTCAAGTTTTATCATTCTCAAAAGTTATTGTCTGAACTATTGGCTTATGGAGGATATTTTCAGATAAAGTCTCCTGAATGGCTAAAAGATAAATTGAAAAAAAGATTACGTAGGCTTTTGGATGGGCAAAAATAATTTTGCACAGCAGGATTGAAAACAATGACATTATATGTCACACCTTTCTTTTATAATATAGTAAACAATCTGATGAGAGGTGATTATAATGAGTAAACAGAATTTGACAGAAGTGAAGATGGGGGGCAACGGGTGTTCATCATATCTGGGGAGCGTTGATGGTGTTCTCACTGCAGCAAATATGTGGAATGATGATTTTTATAAACTGGCCGGAATGACAGGAATAGCATTTATTTTTATTATTCATGAGGAGACCTGTCCCAGTTCACTGACGGTATATGACTGGCAGGAACATTTTGCTATGATGGATCGGATTGGTGTGCAGTCTGAGATATTTCAATATTACTATAATCCTAATTTGAATACTTATAATCTGGTGCAGAACAGGGCTATCGAACGGATCAAAGAGTCTCTTGGTCGGGGTGTGGGCGTAGTTATCTGGACACCTACACCATTATTGGAATTTGGTATTATCACTGGGTATGATGATGAGCAGGGAATTTTTACAGTCAAAGATGTTACAGGTCAGGAAGATCCTGATCCTTTGTTGTATAGTAATCTGGGTATATCAGAAGTACCCGTACTATTTTATCAAATATTCTATGATAGAATTGAAGTTCTTTCGCATAAGACCTACTGGGAATCTCTAATCTATGGTGTTAAAGAGTGGAATAAAGAGTATCATGTTAGTCCCTATTATGGTAGTGGCAAGAAGGCTTATTTGAACTTGTTAACAGCACTAAAAAAGAGAAAATATAATGGATTTGGATTGTCCTATATTATTTTTTCTTATAACAAAGCCAAAAAATGCGCTGCTGAGTATCTTAATTTTCTTGCTACTGAGGTTAATATTTTTGCCGGATTAACAACTGCAGCAGAGCTTTTTCGGCAGGTGAGTCAAAATTTTGTTCAGTTAGCGGAATTGATTCCTTTCCCATCTGAAGAGGCGGTGGCTTCTGAAAAACTAACTAAAATTCTACAAATAGTTGAAAAGTCACTGGAACTAGAGAATAAAGCAATGGATATAATCAATAACTATATTGATAAAAATGTAGGTCAAAATGATGAGATTATCTATTAGAGATATTTTTCGGAGTAATTCTGAATTATTATCGTAAAATTAACTAAATCTTGTTAATAAAAGGTTAGTAAGTACGGCAGGTGAATAGAATTGAAATCAAAAGGCGATATGAGCATAATCGCCTTTTTTATTTTTCAAAATATTTTAAAATATCTTAAAAGATCTTTATAGAATTTTTATATTTACTTTATGGCTTTTTTAAACTCACCGATTATAATGAACTTGTCAATAACAGACAGGAGGTAATATCAATGAATAAAATAAAAATATTATATGATGTGATAACAAAGATGAAGGAGAAAAAGATTACTAAAGGTGAGATTAAGGCACTAGGCTTTATAGGTTCGAATCAGATACTGGATTTTGAAAATAAGTTTGAGAAAAACCTCGAAACAGACCAGGTTAAATTAAAAATTCATTCGGAAATGGACTGTCAGGGTAACAAGGTAAGTCATGAAAGTACTACTGAATTTGGTGTCAAAGGTTTTCATAATCAGTTTTGGAAAAGACCTGATAGAATGAATTTACATCACTACCATCAGCATCATCATCTGGAATGCTGTGGGATGAAAGAAAAATTGAACAGGTTGGCTTTCTTTTTCGAGCTGCTCAATAATTTACAGATAGAGGAGAAGGAGGATGGTCATCTGAATCTGGGAGTAATTATAAATAATATTCCGGAAGATCTACAAAAGAGCTTCCGGGAGAAGATGACTCACAAAATGAATCCCCAGAGTCGCGGATTACAAAAATATCTTCTATCCATGGTGAATCCAGAGTTAAGATTACACATTCGAATTAACCAGAACCGTGAAATTGAGAAAGCGGTTATTACTATGGAAGGACACCAGGAGGATGAAAACGGGGAAGATAACGATCTAAATATTCAGGTAGAGATAGATTTACATTAGTAATGTTCTAAAATGGAGAAACCCTCAGATGTAAAATTAATATAGATCTCCTCTAAAACAGAGGGGGACAAAAGGGCGCCGAAATGTAAGTGTAGTGTGTGCCCTTTTGTTTGTGCCTGATATGGGATTATGGTATAATAGAGCATAATGATATGGTGTATGACTAGAGAGGGGCGGCATGATCGATGAAGAAAAGATTGATTTTTGTATATTTTTTTGGACAAAACGGCCGTCATAAGATGTCTGGAAACCACGATCAGATGCAGCAAAAACATCGTGAGGATTTTCAGAGGTATTATCGTTATTTGAGGTTATTCAGACCAGTTTTTATATTATTTAATGTTTTTACTCTGTATCTGTTATTTATGTTGGCAGGTATTAGAACTATTGGTATTCTGGTTGCATTATTTATTATTATTAAAGAATTTATTCAATTATCCTTTCTATGGCGGATTGAAAAGAGGATTTTTGTTCCTATCTTAGAGTTGAAAAAAGGGGTAGAGGAGATTGGTAGAGGTAATTATAGTGTTCGAATAAAGGATCGTATTCCCAATGAAATTGGTTTACTCATCTCATCATTCAATCAAATGGCTGAGAAACTTCAGGAGAGTGAGAAGATGAAGGCGGAATATGAAGAGAATCGAAAATCATTAATTGCGAATATTTCACATGATTTAAAAACTCCAATCACTTCAATTCAGGGTTATATTGAGGGAATTTTGGATGGGGTGGTTCAATCACCTGAAAAAGTTAGTAAATATTTGAAGATAATCTACCAGAATTCTGAATATATGAATAAGTTAATCGACGATCTTTTCTTATTTTCCAAACTGGATATGGAAAAATTAGATTTTGATTTTGAAAAAGTTCCAATTCGTGAGTTTATGCAAGATGTTATGGAAGAATTTAATCTTGAACTGGAAGAGAAGGAATGTCAATTCTCATATACCGATACTCTGGATTTCAATCCAGTAGTCCAGATTGACCGGAAAAGAATATATCAGGCTATTCGAAATATTATCGGTAATGCTATAAAACATGGGATGAATTGTGATTTGCAGATAAGTTCACACCTGTCTGCAGAGCTTAATTCGGTGCGTCTCGATATTAAGGATACTGGCCCGGGGATTCCGGCTGAGAAATTATCACATATTTTTGAACGATTTTATCGGGTAGATACTGAGCGAACCAAGAATTTGATGAGTACTGGATTGGGTTTAGCTATTGCCAAAGAATTAGTTGAAGCTCATGATGGAACTATTACTGTTCAGAGTGTGTTAGGTGAAGGCTCATGTTTTACCATTAAATTACCAATTTTGCAGCAGGGAAGTGATCTATCATGAAACAGATATTGATTATCGAAGATGATCAGAATATAGCTGAGTTAGAGCGGGATTATTTACAATTGAATGGATATAAGGTGGAGATTATTCAGGATGGAGCGGAAGGATTAAAAAAGGCGCTGGTTGGAATATATGATCTGATTATTGTCGATCTGATGCTGCCTAATAAAGATGGTTACGAGATCATTAAAGAGGTGCGGAAAAAGTTAGAGATTCCGATTGTGGTTGTTTCTGCCCGAAGCGAGGATATAGACAAAATCCGTGGACTTGGCTTTGGGGCTGATGACTATTTGACCAAACCCTTTAGCCCTGCAGAAATGGTCGCCAGGATTCAATCTCATATTAAACGGTATGAGCGTCTGTTGGGAAAAAATATTACTACGGGGATTATTGTGCATCGGGGGTTAGAGATTCATACTGGTTCCCGTAAGCTTTTTTTGAATGGGAAAGAAGTACAGCTAACGACAAAAGAATATGATCTGCTGGTTTTTCTTGCATCTAATTCGAATATTGTATTTAGCAAAGAACAGATTTTTGATGCTCTCTGGGGCGAAGATTATTATGGTGACACTGCCACGGTTGCAGTGCATATTCAAAAAATTCGTAAGAAGATTGAAAAAGACCCATCCAGTCCAGAATATATTGAAACTGTCTGGGGTGCGGGGTATCGTTTCAATTCTTTATAGAGAAACGCTGGTTTTTTTGCAATTATAAAATACTAGCTAATAATTATAAATTTGGATAATTATAGATAATCCTCAGAGTATCTGCATATATTATGATTGATATTAAGGTTAAATATTTATTTTGATTAATATTTAAGCGAATTTCATATTTTTCAACCCTTAAATAGCAAGGTTTTTAAGCATAAAAAAATGACTTCACCCCTTTTTTATAGAAAATATTTAGTGACCAAACTAAATAAAAAAGAAAGGATGTGAAGTCATTATCTATTATTTTACAATAATCGTTGATTTAATAGATTTTTAAAAAAGACTGTCCGATACGATACTATGTGTCCGCCAAAAAGGAAAAAACTTAATTCCGAAAAGCGATATTTTCTTCTTCTTAAACATTTTGGTGGAAAACTTCGGGCTGACTTTGGTGAAACAGACTTCATTGAATAAAAAGTAATAGAGTGTGGGCACTATCGAAACTTTATCTTTACCATACAGTAACATAGGCTATATTTAATGTAATGGTGAAAATCTAGAGTGTTTATTGATTGGCCTAAAAATATTTTTACCACACAAGGGTAATTCAAATAAATATCTTGATTTACTAATTTATTTACAGCTATTGCAACAATACAAGAAAATAAAAAGCGTAATGTTATAAAAAGTTTACCTAGCATTTTAATATGATTAATTTTCTATACCTTATTGGGAAACCTGTTACCTTCATCTAGTTCTATAAGCCATTCTTTGATCTGCTCATTGGAGATTTGCTCTTTGGTCAATCAGGAATAACCGGGAATAAGTATCCCTGGATTTATTTTCATAGTAAGTGGATGGGGCAAAGTATAAGATAAGGGTAACTATCTACCCTTTATGTACCCGTCTGTTAACTGTTCGCTACTGAGGATTTACTGAATCTCACAGATCTTTAAAATTGCTAACTTTTTTCTGCTCGGAGCTTTTTAAGTATATCATTTTCTTCGCTGATTTTTCCAACTGATGACAACTGTTGAGTACTTTTTGTCATTACTTTGAGGAAGTGATTTTACTGAACCATGTTTGCGTGTTTTTTCAATCAAGAGTATATTATATGTTTAGAAACTTTGCAACAGCGAGCGGCTAAGGTTGCAACTTACTTCGCAATATCCATCTGTCACTTGCTTAAATTTCATTAGAATAATTTTTTGTTTTATTGATAAAATACCTTTTGATTACCATTATCCCATAATATATTATTTGTCTTAGTTGATTAGGAGACTATATGTATATAAATATTCGACATAATAATTCTAATATGGTATAATTATGTATAATATATTGAAAAGCAAAGAAAGGAGGACTGGGTTTAATCATAATGAGTAATGGGAAATAACGCGAAAATTGGCGGGAATACTTTATATGCTTAAAAGCATGTCGTGAGGGTGTAAAATAAAGTGTGTAAACTCCAAAATATGCTATAATTAAAATAACAATCAGTGGGAGGTCACACAATGACAAAAGAACGCAAACAGATGATTAAGGAATTTATCGATACATTCGGTATTGAAAATGTTGACGATCTTAATGATGCTTTAAAAGATCTATTCGAATCTATATATGCATTCAACTTATATTGATGCTATGTTTGTATCTGTCAAAGACAGTGTCAGGGCCACAAAAAAAGCTATTTACACTGTGGTTGGCATTGATCTCCACGGACAAAAGGATGTGCTAGGGTTGTGGATAAGCGAAACCGAAAGTGCACATTTTTGGTTATCGGTTCTAGATCAACTAAAAAGTCGGGGAGTTCAGGACATGTTGATCGCTTGCATGGACGGTTTGAAAGGTCTGGAGAATGCCATTGAAGCAGTGTATCCTCAAACCAAAACACAACGCTGTTAGTCTACAATCAGCTTTTGAAAAGCTGAAAGAAACCTGAGGCAGCAGTAATCCTCTGGCTGTCCGCGTATGGGGAAATTATGCTTTACATCTCTTAAAAAGGATAATAGCGGAGAATTCTTTTTTGATAAATCTTTGTGTAATTTAATAAAAGGAGATATAAAAAACAAATTAGGTCATTATGTTTATATCAAAAAATATAAACCAAAGATGTTTCAAGAATTTTATATAAATAAATATAAAGGTGATAATAATGAAAAAATATAAGAATATTGTCTCATTTTTGAAGCCATATATTAGACACCATAAGCTTGAATTCTTTTTTGTGATGATATTATCGGTGATTCTTTCAATTATTCAATCATTACCTGCAAAATTGACACAGCTAATTTTTGACAAAGGTTTTGCAAATAAGAACCTCCGTTATATTATAATTTCTGCTTTATTATTATTGGTACTACAACTAAGTAGAACAATATTGTCATTTTTTATAGGAAAAAAATATATGATACTTGGACAAAAAATCTTAAAAAAAATAAGAAGTGAAATCTATAGAAAAATATTAAAACTACCTATGGATTTTTATACCGAAAATGAAAGTACATATGTTACCGTAAGAACTAAAGAAATAAATAATGCTTCCGAAATTTTTTCTCCATCATCTTTTGGAATCATCACAAGTATATTGGATTTTATTTTTATATCAGTGATATTGTTAGATCTAAGTTGGAAAATATATTTAGTATTATTGATACCTGTACCGTTACTTTTCCTGATTGTAAAACAAGGCTCTGCAAAATTAAAAAAACAGTCAGAAGAAGTCCTTGAAAAAGGATCCAGACAGACAACTATGCTTAATGAAAGAATTAAAGGACTGGAGTTTATCCAAACAAATTCAAAGGAAGATCAAGAATTAAGCAAAATTAATAAAATTGATGAAGATGTGGTTGAGACAAAAATAAAGCAATCATTGTTGATGAAAACAATCTCTGAATCTATTGGAATATTTACCTTTATTGCACCAGTATTACTATATATTTTTGGAGGCATATTTTTCATGAATAATGGTATAACAATAGGTGGAATATTGGTCTTTTCCATGTATATGGGCAGAATTTACAGTCCATTTTTAACTATTTCAACACTGTCATTAACAATCGAGCCTGCGTTAGTTGCTATAGAAAGAATTAATAAGATGTTTTTTTCTGAGACAAAAGATTTACAAGAAATAAAAGGACAATTGGAATTTGATGAAAAAATAGAAACTGTAGCCTTTAAAAATGTATCATTTTCTTATGATGACAATAGGGAGTTACTTAATGATTTATGTTTTAAAGTTAAGTCAGATACTGTTTTTAATATAAATGGGGTAAATGGATCGGGAAAAACTACGGTTTTAAAACTATGTATTGGATTATTAGAACCAGATAAAGGGGTTATAGAATTTAACGGTAAAGATATAAGTAAATACAAATCTGAAAGCATAAGAAAAAGATTGGCAGTAGTAAGTCAAAAGACATTTTTATTTAATGATACCATTAAAAATAATATTATTTATACTGTAAATAGTCCTAATGATGAGCATATCAAAGAACGATATGATATTATTGCTGAATTAATCGGTATTGAAAAGATTTATGAAAATCATAATGCCAATCGGGATATGAATATTGGAGAGAATGGAGTTAAGTTATCCGGTGGAGAAATTCAGAAAATTGCCATTGCACGTGCACTGATTAAAGATGCTGATCTGATTATATTTGATGAAGCAAGCGTTAATATAGATAAAGAGACAAATAAAGTTATCAAAAAAATAATTACTGAACAGTTGAAGCGCAAAATTATAATTATAGTCGATCACAGTGGGTATTTTGATGATATTTCTGATAAAATCCTTTATCTTTAGTTCTCATTAGCATTGATAAAAAATGGTTGGTTTTGGACAGGATTAATAGTGAAAGAGGATGTAAATTATTTTGTGTAAATGGTTTTTCTTAAGATGAAATTTCTAAGTTGAATTCAGTATTATTATGGCCATAAAATGGACATAATATTCATGGCTCTGTATCATCAAAAGGTTAGGACAGTGCTGGAGAGTAACCCGAGCGTCTGATGAGATTCTGCCAGGTATAAACTTCTATACTATCCGTCTGTCTTTTTTATACCCGGGAGATTTTTAAGCGTTAAACTCATGGGGCGAAGCCCCGTAATTAACTATATTACCAATTCAGGTTGTAGTCTGTCACTGAAGTACACTGCCATCTGGGATAAACAGATCTTCCAATCTCTGATTGGCAGAGTCCATTTTCGGGATATATCCAGAGTAGCCAGGTAAATAATTTTTGTCAGAGCTTCATTTGAGGGATACGCAGTCTTGGTTTTCGTTACTTTTCGAAGTTGTCTGTGATATCTCAATTGTATTTGTAGTATAGATTATTCTTCTTATTTAGTACAGATATTTTAAATATGCTGTTAACCCCAGCCAGTTAGTCGTCCATGATTTGATGACGATAGAGTATTTTCTTCCCCATTTTTCCTTAAACTGTTCAAATGCCATCTCTGCTTCTGTCAAATTTAAAGCTTGATATACTTCCTGAGATCGGCCATTAGTTTTTTCTGATCTTTATAGGACACGTATTTTAAGGTGCCACGAATCTGATGAATAACGTATAGTTGTATCTCGATTTTTGGAAACGCAGCATTTATGGCTTTAGAAAAGCCAGATAAACCATCCTTACAAGCAATAGGGGTATCCTCTACACCTGGATTTTTCAAGTCATTGCAGACTCCAAGCCAAAAACTTGAACTTTCACTTTCACCAATCGCATGAATGGTGATCTCCCTATTAGTAGTTCTTTCTTAAGCTTTCTATTCTAGGCTTTAAGTTCTAACAATCTTTTAGCAGTAGAATCTTTAGGTTCACTACTATCTTTTACCCACCGTCTTAGAGAGGGCTGAGATACTCCCAGATCTTTGGATACTGAACTTATTGATCTACCTTTTTCTACTATCATTTTTACAGTACTGGCTTTGAATTCATCATCATAATATCTATTTTTATAATTACGAAAGATTACAGAAGAAATTAAACAGCCTTAGTCCGATGGAAGTTCGAGCCAAGGCTGCCTGAGCCATTTTATTTTTTATTGTGTTTACTTGACAGGGTACAGTTTAATTTGAGACACTCCCTTTTTTTACACATTAGCGATAATCTTTCGGATACTCTCTTCTGAAAGATGAAAGGTATCCATAAGATCTTCAATTGATTCACCATTCTTATAGAGTTTGTATATCGTGCGATTTCGTTTTGTAAATACTTCCCTGGTACCATTTAGTTCGCCCCAGCTGGCCCGGGAATTCTTAGGTATATAAATAATTTGTCCCTCGACATATTTTTGTAGTTCCATAAGAAGATGGTCTGGCAGAACATCCTTTGCATTGATATAACCCAACGATGAAAACCTCCTTATTTGATTGATAGTCGAATGAAAAAAATTTGTTGATTTTCACCGTAGATCACCTCCTTATCTTAAAATCAAATAAAAATAAATAGTAAACATTTACTGTTAAACTAATTATACTTCTTCATATTAATATAGTCAAGCGTGGAAAAAGGGAAGGTGTGCACCTTCCCTTTCTGCCATTATTATGAGGATAAGCACCTCTTATCGTTGATCATTGTTCCTAATCACTCCTTTCTTTCAAGGATTGCCGGCTAATTACATTTTACCATGATGAATATGTAAAGGAAAGGTAAAGTTTTTTTATAATAATTTTGTACCACATTGAGTTATGATTCACCAAACTAAATAAAAGGATAAATTTAATATTTTATATCTAAATTCTATGACTCCCACTTCTATAAGTGGGAGCTGCCTTGCTCCACTTCAAGGTGGGGTTGAATTCCCATCTGAAGCCCCTGGTTCAGCTTCAATTGATCGAGTTCACTAAAAATTTTTCACTAACCTAATATAGTATGATTACAGTTAATTTTAGTTATCATATAAAGTAGTAAAGGTAATTATAACTTGAAGGAAGTGACATAATGCGTAATTTATTAGTTTCTCTTAAAAAAATATATAAAAATTTAACTAAAGACACGGGAATGTACTCTGAAGTGCAGCGGGAAATCGATGAGCAGGAGGTAGAAGTTCAGGGAGAATATGAAGAAGATTCAAGTCAGGTTTTGCTCGTTAGTCCAATTCCCAGAGACAAACAGCGTCAGATAAGAGGAACCAAATTACAGTTTTTTGAGAGATTAGATTACAATCTAGGATTAATTAGAGAAAGAATTCCCGATAAAAATCTTATATTTGAAAAGTTTGTAGTGGGTTCAAGGGGTAAGCGTGTTGTTGTAATAGCTTATTTGAAAGATTTAGCTCATCCGGGAATAGTTAAGGAGGTAAAGCAGCGTATCAAGCAGATTAAAGCTGAAACCGTTCTTGACAGTAGTTATATTGAAAGAAATATTGAGAATTCCAGACTCAGTCCATTTCCTCAGCTTGAACACACTTTGCGGCCTGATATGGCGGAATTAGCTTTATTTAAGGGAAAGGTATTAATTTTGACAGCTGAAAATCCAGAAGTCCTGATGGCACCAACGACTTTTTTTGACTTGATGGATGCCCCGGAAGATCTTTTTGGCCGTTGGTTTGTGGCGGCCAGTTTTTTTAGGATAGCCAGGTTTATAATGTTTCTTTTGGCTGCTACATTACCAGGCTTTTATATTGCACTGACCTCTTATAATCCCGACCTAATTCCGACAAAATTAGCCTTTTTGATAGCTTCTGCCAATGAAGGTACCCCTTTTCCCATCTATTTTGAGGCTTTTTTGATGATGGGAGTGGTAGAAGCTGTTAGAATGATAATGATAAGATTCCCCAATGAAATGGGGAGTACTATAGCCCTCTTTGCCGGGGTTGTTCTGGTAATTGCCGGGTTACATGCTAATATTATTGGAGCGCCAATTGTAATTATTGTGACTTTAACAATTATAACATCCTTTGGTATACCGAGCTTTGATTTACGTTTGTCAGTACGAATTACACAATTTTTTACGATGATTATGGCGACGGTATTGGGATTATTCGGTTATGCAATTGCGTTTTTTTATATAGCCATACATTTAGTGACGTTAAAATCCTTTGGGATTCCCTATATGAGTCCATTTGCTCCAATAGAGGGTAGTGGTTGGGGGCATGATATTCTAAGGGAAGATATCAAAGCAATGCCGCTGGATGAGACATATAAAGCAAGTACAAAGAATTTGGAGAAAGAAAAAGGTGAAAACTGATGGTTAAGAAGATGCGAGATTTGGTAAAAGATAAATTTGATGTTAGAGTTATAATTACAGTTATCTACATGACAATGGTTGAGTTTGAACTTTTTAATTTTGCTCAGACAGTTGTTAATATCGCCGGCAATGCAGCATGGATCTCAATTATTCTGGGAACGATATTTGTTTCTATCAATACGTATATTCTCTCAAAGTTGGCATTGCGATTTCCGGATGAAAATTTTTTTGAATATTGTCAAAGGATATGGGGCAAAACCCTGACCAGAATTATTGCAGTAGGATATTTTCTTTATTGGTTTTCGTTTATCAGCCTATTGTTAGAGAGTTTCAGTAAAGCAAATCAGACTCTCTTTTTGCATGAAACCCCTTTGATTGTCCCGTTAATTCTGTTGATTCTCGGTGCTATCTGGCTAGTGGCCTATGGTATGGCTCCAATAATTCGTTTTTTTCAATTGATGTTGCTATTTGTTATTCTGCCTTTATTATTATTAATAATTCTTTCCATAAGAGAGATTAGATGGGACAGTTATCTTCCAATTCTGGGTAATGGAATTATTCCAATTCTTAAAGGAGCACTATTTTATGGAGGTGTTTTTCAGGGACTGGAGATCATTCTTTTTATAACTCCTTTTCTTAATGGTAGAAAAAAACTCATTAAAATGTCCCTGATTGGGGTTAATATTACCAGTCTTATGAGTTTGATCCTGGCTACAATCTCTATAGGCATTCTGGGAGTGCAGGGGATCAAAGAATCTATCTGGCCCGGGATGGATACCGTGGGTATTATCCAGTTACCGGGATTTTTGATTGAAAGATATGAACTATTTTTAACTATGCCCTGGTTGATAGGAATTTTCACAACTATTTGTATTTTTCTCTACTTATTAGCATACGGAATTGTCCAGGTTTTTGGTTGCCAGTTCCGAAAAGGAATTATATTTGCCGTAGGGGTCTTAGCAGTTGCAGCAACATACTTTTGTCCAAATCTTGCATGGTTAATGAAGATGCGCATTGGGATTACCTATGTTACTTTTGTATTTGGTCTATTTATCCCACTACTGACTTTACTTGTCGCAGTCGTAAAGAAACAAAAAGGGAGTGAAGTGAATGAATAAAGGGAGATTCAAGTTTTGTTTGAGTATGCTGCTGTTGTTCTGCCTATTGACAGGCTGTTGGGATGTATTAGATATTAGCAAGCGAGCTTTTATTACAGCAATTGGTCTGGATAGAGCTGCTGATCCCGAAAATAAATATAAGGTTACCTTTGAAATTGTTAATCCATTTATGTTAAATGACCCCAATTACGCAACAGCCAATATTGTTCAGACAGTAGAAGGTGATAGTATAGGAGAGATATTAGAAGTCTTACAGGCGAGAATTAATCGCCCGCTATCCCTATCCCATCTCCGGGTGCTGGTTATCGGAGAAGAGCAGGCCCGGCAAGATTTTCGGGATGTCTGGGATTTTTTTCACCGTCATCGGGATGTACAACTACGATTGAGGTTATTGATAGTACAGGGGGAAGATGCCAAAGATATTATAGAGACAAAACCTCTTTTTGACAAATATTTAGCAGAGGAGTTGGTTTCACTAACCCGTGTTAAGCCATTATTATCATATGCTAATGTAGCATCTATCCATGAGGTATATAGGAGGCTTGCCGAATCGGATGGGAGAGGGTTAGTCTCAAGAACAATTCTTACTAAAGATGATAGTATTGTTATCCATCATGGTGGTGGGGTTTATAATAACTGGAAGTTGATCGGTTGGTTGAATAAGGATGAGATACAGGAAATCAATTGGATTCTGGGTAATGCTAATGCTACTATAGATACAAAAATTGGTGAGGGAATATATTCCTTTAATGTTGACAAAAAAAGCTGCATGATTAAACCTTTTTATGAAAATCAGCAGGTAAGCTTTGATATAATGATAAAAATAGATGGTAGGTTACTACAACAACAAGGGGAACATATGGATATGACCCAGACAGGGAATATTATAAAATTACAGGATGCTTTTTCCAGGAATGTTAAATCTCAGACTGAAGCAGCAATATCCGAAGCCCAGAAAAACTATCGGGTAGATTATCTTTGTCTGGATAGCTCTTTTCAGAAACATTTTCCGGAAGTTTATAAAAATTTGGATTGGGAAGAAATATTTCCAAATATACCGGTTAATGTGTCTGTAAAGACTAATATTACTCGATTCGGGTTGGCACCTTAGAGGAATATAAGACAATAAACAATTAGAACTAAGCGGGGTGGTTAATTGACTGCCCCGCTTAGTTCTAATTAAAGTTTGGTTTTACGCAACATTGTTGGTAAGAATGAGAGACTTAAAAAGACCCCTGCAATCATTGCTCCCCACATCAATACTGAAACATAGAGATGAATCCGTAGAGGAGATAACAGTAGAGCACTAAGTCCGATAGCTAGTCCAAAAGCATTGGCCAAAATAGGACGGGAAGTGTAAGAGTATGCTTTATCGGTAGCCTCGGCAGAATTGTACCCTTTTTTTCTGAAACTCATCCAGATTGAGGTAAAATGAATGGCATAGTCAATCCCAACTCCGATGGTAATGCTAAAGATGGTTGTAGTAAATACATTAAGGGAAATTCCCGATAGTCCTAAAAATCCATATAAGAAGATTACAGTACAGCCGATTGGTAGTAGAGATATCAAAGTAGGTTTAATTTTTCTCAAAGAAATTAACAGAAGGATAAAAATTAGAATGAATGCCAGAACGAGGCTTTTAGCCTGATTATCTATCATATTTTGATTGAGATCTCTCATCAGATACTGTACACCAGTAACTTTGATTTCTAAGTCGTCGTGAACTTGGTTAAAAGTTTTGATTCGCTGATTGATCTGATCTAAAGTTTGGTTACGCAAATCACCAGGGAATACCATTATCCTGGTTACCTGCTCTTTTTGGTTAATTAGTTGACTGGTTGGATCAGATTCCAATCTAGAGAGCAGAGAACTGATCATATTAACCTGTGTTAATTGGGTCGGATAAACTGAATCTTTTAGGTTTAAAAATAGAGAATAGATTGTAGAATAAAAATCATATACACTTATAGTTTTCCCCACATATTTACTGTTAGTTAAATCTGTTTCCAGAGCCAGGAGTTCTTTAGCATATGCGGGATCCAGGGGATTGTGCTCAGTTTTGATCTGCAAAAATACAGGAATACTACCCTGATTGATTTCCATGATTTTCTCAAAACCTTTGTGTACCTGGGTATAATTTTTGTATAGCATTAATTGATTAAATTCGGTATTAACCAGTTGAAAACTTAGAATGGATCCAATCAGAACTATAACTACTATCACTACTGCAGGTCTACCCCAGAGTTTTTTAATAGCTATTGTCAAATTTTCTCGATGTGTATTAGGTCTTTTAAGAGTTATTTTACCGGTTAAAACTATAGGCAGAACATACCAGGTAGCGACTCCAGCCAGAAAAATACCTGTGGTTGCAAAGATTGCCAGGTCTTTAATGGCATTGGTATTCATTACAAGCAAAGAGAGAAAACCCGCCATAGAAGTTACTGTAGTAATAATCATGGGGATGCCGACCATTCTTAAAGTTTCGACAATGCTTTGAATTTTATTTTTACCATCACTTCTTTCTTCTTGAACATGGGATATAAAATGCAGTCCGTCAGCACTTCCAATGACAATGGTAAAGACAGGAGCCAGAACTGTTACAACCGAGACCTTCTGTCCAAGCCAACCAATAATCCCTATAGTCCAGAGAGCGGCAATTCCTGCTGGAATAATGGAAAGAATGGTAGCTTTTAGAGACCCCATCTGCAATCGAAAGACTGAAAGAATCAGCACAATGGCAATAGGAGGCAAAAAACAAAGAATTAGTAGAACATAATCAATTATCTTCTGCTGCATGTATAAATCTCCGGAGGCATAATAGGTAATCTGGTGATTTTTCAGATAGTCTTCGATAGAGTTTAAATCTTTCTTGCTAAAGTTTTGATCGGGAAAGAGAGTAAAGATTCCATAAAGATGTCCTTCTTTTTTTACAAGAGGGGAAAGCTTACCGATTTTTTCGTAATAATTCTCCAATTGCTGTAGATTATCCTGATTAATATTGTCTATATTAATTGTTTGAATTCCGGCCATCACTACTTGTGGAGCTGGGCCTTTGATTTGCTCGACATTATCCATCATCTCTAAAGATGATTGAAAATCTCTAAATTCTTCTAACCTTTCGACAGTCAGCTCAGGGGTGTCGTCTTCCAATAAAAACATAATTTGATCAGAAGTTTTAAAAGTTTGATTCATCTCGTCGAGAATGTCTTTATACTGAGATCGTTCAGGCATAAAAATTTGAAAATCAGAACTAATTTTTATTTTAAAAATACCAATTAAGGATAATAGATTCACTAATATTAGAATGATAAATAATTGTTTACGATGTTTTTGCACAAATTCTACATATCCATGCATTGTTTATTCCTCCTTTACACCATTAAATAAAATATCTATGAGAGCAGTAATCTCTTCTTCAGGGTTGTATTCTCTGTTCTCATCTGCCATGACTACATTTTCAAAAATAAAGGAGAAGATCATTGTTCCAACAAAAACTTTACGTAAAAGATAATTATCAATATCTTTCATTTCTTTTTGCGCTTTGCCAATATTGAAGATTTTATCAGACATTTCTACTATGGCGTACCATACCTTATCTTTGAAAGCGCGTCGAACACTATCATTGATCATCATCTCCTGAAAGATTACTCTCATAGCTGGAGTGTGACGTTGAAAGAAATTGATTCTCTCTATTAGGATCTCTTTTAGCAGGCTGGCTACTGGTTGATCCGTGTTTCGCTCAAAAATTTGTGGAATGGATTCATTTAGTGCGTAATTAACAAAACTATCAAGGGTTTTTAAAACGATCTGTTTTAATAGTTCTTCTTTAGAACCATAATATTTGAAAAGAGTAGCTTCAGACACTCCGGCACTTTCAGCAATCTCCTTTGTGGAAGATGCTGAATAACCTTTTGCAGCAACAATCTCCATCGCCTTTTCAAATATTATCTCTTTTGTCTTTTGAGATTTTTTCATTGAAATCCTCCCCTCATAATAGTGAGTGAGTCCTCACTCACTATAATACTTCAAAACTTATCTTTTGTCAATATTATTGTGTGAATTTCAAGAGAACATATGAGTGGTGGAGCAAAAGTATCTATATTATCTCTAAAATATTGTTTTTTTAAAATTGTACCCTAATTGTATCCAAAAATATATCTTGAATAAATACAATTTATATAGTATAATGACATTGATAAATACAATTATCCCAAAGGAGGATCTTTATGAACGATACAATTGTTGAACAAAGAACATACACTACCACTAAAACACAAGACATAGTACTCTCTGGGATCTTGATTGCTCTGGTATTTGTAGCTACTAAGTTTATTAATATTCGATTACCAGTATCAATTAATGGTGGTTTAATTCATCTGGGGAACACTATGTTATTTATGGCAGCTATTGTATTTGGTAAACGTAAAGGTGCATTGGCAGGAGCTTTTGGTATGGGTTTATTTGACGTATTATCAGGTTGGATGGCCTGGGCGCCGTTTACTTTTGTGATTCGCGGAATTATGGGTTATCTAATTGGTAGAATCGCCTGGGTAAGAGACTTTAGAGGTGGGAATCTCTGGATGAATATGGCTGCTATTATTGTAGGTGGTTTATGGATGCTGATGGGTTATTATATTGCTGAAAGTCTTCTTTATGGTAATTGGATTAGTCCAGTGACCTCAGTTCCCGGAAATATTATTCAAATAGTGGCTGGAGCTGCTTTAGGATTGCCCCTGATTGCAGCGTTAAAAAAATCTAAAATTATTTAACTTTTCGAAAGAAGGTGCTTTAGGATGAGAAAACCTTTAATTATGACTCCTGGTCCGACTTATGTTCATGAAGATGTCAGGAGGTCTTTAAGTGCAGAGATTACGAATCCGGATATAGATATGGATTTTTTTGATTTTTATAAAGAGACCTGCGAACAACTCCAGAGACTGCTGAATACACGGAAAGATGTTTTGATATTGAACGGAGAAGGTATATTGGGTTTGGAGGCTGCCTGTGCTTCCCTGATAGAATCGGGTGATAAGGTCTTGTGTCTGGATAATGGAATCTTTGGTAATGGTTTTGGTGATTTTGCAAAAATGTACGGTGGAGAGGTTGATTATTTTAAATCAGATTATCAAAAAGGCATTAATATTGGGGAATTAGAGAGATATCTTGAAAATAATCATGATTACAAAATCGCCACTGTAGTGCACTGTGAAACACCTTCTGGCATTACCAATCCTGTCAAAGAAATCTGTCCTGTATTAAAGAAATATGGAATTATAACCGTGGTTGATTCAGTTTCTGCGATCGGAGGAGAAGAGTTACAGCCCGATCAGTGGGGGATGGATATAGTTCTGGGGGGATCTCAAAAATGTCTGTCTGCCCCCCCGGGGATAACTTTTTTGAGCATTAGTGCAGCTGCCTGGGAGAAGATACTGGCCAGAAAGACACCGATTATTGGGTATTATGGGAACCTATCTTTATGGAAAGATTGGTATCAGAAAAAATGGTTTCCGTACACTCAGCCGATTAGTGACCTGTATGGTTTTAGAGTGGCTGTTGAACGAGCAATAGATAAAGATATGATAGCAAGACATGCCAGGATTGCTGCTGCTGTCAGAAAAAGTTTGGTAGATGCTGGATTGACACTATATCCCCTGGATAGTTGGTCAAATACAGTTACTGCGGTGAATATTCCGGAGAGTATGGATTTTGAGATAATTTATGAGACTATGCTAAAAGATTATCAGGTCATGATAGCTGGATCTTTTGGTTTTTTAGAAAATAAGGTAATTCGGATAGGGCATATGGGGGAGAACTGTTATGAAGAGAAGATTTATCTGACTCTAAAAGCATTAGATCATACTTTTCGGGGAATGAAGATCGAACTGGAGGAGGAATTGCATAAACTGTTTATTGCATATGTCTAGAGTTATCATAGTAATACTGAAGATTGTTCAATCTCTTTGCGAAATACCTGGCAATTGGATTTAACAATAAGATGAACATCCCCCACTAACGTCTTTGAAAGATATTGGTGGGGGATTATTAATTATCTTAAGAGGGGTTTGTTCTTAATTCAACGAGAAATGGCGATAATTCATCCGTATAATAAAGGTTTAGACTATGCAATGCTCTGGTGCAAACTGTGTATAACAGGTTAATTTCTTCGTTCTGGAGATAGTTGTTCTCCCCATCGGTATAGACCAATACGCCGTCAAATTCCAGACCCTTGGATAGATATGAGGGGATGATTACCGGGACTTCACGGGTTAGCTTTTGATCATCTTTATTGATAAGTTGAATATCTATATCTGTTTTTAGTAAATTGTAAATTTTTTCACTCAGGGCGGCTGTCTTACAGATAATGGCGATAGATTTGTATTTTTTATCGAAACAGTTTTTTAAACCATTGATTAGAACCATTTTGACTGATTCTTTATCAGGGATGTGAATAATCTCAGGTTTATCTCCCTGTCGGTTAACGGCGTTAATATTCTGCTCAGTTTTGAGAATTGATTTGGCAAAGTTGGTAATATCGGCTGTTGAACGATAACTATTTTTTAGATTAATCATTTTTACGCTCTCTGTGCCAAGTATTGCAGCGATGCTCTGGTAATCATTGATTCCCATATATGAGTATATCGATTGATTCATATCTCCCAGGAGGGTAAGGTTACTCCCGGGAAAGAGTTTTTTAAAGATTTCATACTGAAAAGCAGAATAGTCTTGAGCTTCATCAATTAGTACGTATTTAATTCCTTTTCTGATATTGTGATTACCTTGCAATGTTTCTTTAAAATAAAGGAGTGGTGTGACATCCTCATGGGGAATAATGCCTCTGGCGAAAGAGTTAAGAGTTTGGGTACAGATAAGATCAAAATTATCTGGAATTATAGTGTCTTGAGATAACTGCAAGAATAATTCTCTGTCCTTAAAGAGATCAAGATACATCTCCGGGATATTGTAGGAGAGCATTTGATCTACTTTTTGTTTTACTGGCCTAATCTCTTCACGCATTTTTGTCATACAGAGTCTGACTTTTTGCTCCATAGTATAACCAGGCATTTTGCCCAGTCCTGTAAATAATTGTTTGAATCTTCTTTTCTTAAATGGTTTTAATCGATAAACAAAACGTCTTTTGATCTTACGCAGTGCTTTGGCAAAGGGTAAATAATTGCTGTTCCGCCAGATGCGTTCCAGTTCTTCTCTGGAGACAATAATCTCATCTTGACAGATCAGGTCTTCAAAATGAATTTTTGTCTGTTCAATTAATTGGATGTAGTGTTTGATTACCTGAACATAGTCAGAAGAAGCTTTATACCTGGCGCCATTAAATCTGATCTGATAGGCAGTTTTATCTTCGGGTTTATTTAAAAAATATTCAAATTGAGTTTGTAAATCCTCAACCACGAGTTGGTTACCTAGCACATCTTCTGCGTATTCCTGAAAAGTGACCTGGAGCATATTCTCTTCACCTAACTCTGGCAGGACATTAGAGATATAATCACTAAAAATTTGATTAGGGGAGAAGATCAGAATATTATCGGAGTTGATGGTGTTACGGTATTTGTATAGCAAATAAGCTATTCGATGTAAAGCAATGGATGTTTTGCCGCTTCCTGCAGACCCTTGAACGATCAGGAGTGTGTGCTCATCGTCTCTAATAACTTTGTTCTGCTCCTGCTGGATACTGGTGACAATATGTTTCATTTTACCACTGGCATTTTGGGCCAAAATTTTCTGTAAGATCTCGTCGTCGATTTTAATATTGGTGTCAAACATATATTGCAGTTGGCTCTGGATAATTCTGTATTGCCGTTTGAGCAAGATTTCACCTTTAATAGAACCAATGGGGGTATCATATTCAGCTCTACCAGGTTGATAGTCATAAAACATACTACTGATTGGTGCACGCCAGTCATAGATTAAACAGTTGTCACTCTCATTAAGAAGAGTGGCTATACCAATATATATATATTCAATTTCATTTTTTGCATCTTCGATAAAAGTAAGTCTGGCAAAGTAAGGGCTTTGATGCATTTTTTTTAGTCTATTAGCCTGGATGTTATAGAAATTCTTATTAATAATCTGAACTCTTCGCTCTTTGAGAAATTGGTTAATCTGGATGACCATATCAAGATCTGTTTCATAATCTCCGGTTGGTGCAGATGTATCTTTCCACATGTCTTTGTTCAGGGTTAAGACTTTTGCCCTGAATTTTTTGGCCTGTTCTTCACTTCTAGCTAACTGAGATTCAATAATGCTTAAAATCTGCGCTAACCATTTCCGTTCTTTTGCCCATTCTGCTTTAGTAAACATTGAAAGCCCCCTTTATAATCTTGATTTAGCTGGAGCCAGAAAAATTAGTGAAAAATCACTATACACCCCCTTGACAAGAACTGATTCTTGTGATATATTTATAATAGGGGTAAACTATAACGTTTTATTTTCCTGACATTCGTTTTTAGTATACCATAAGATAAAACAGATAGCAAGACTATTTTTAGAATCTGATAGCAGGTTCTTTTTTTATGGATAAAGAATTGGGCATTGAGGTGGATAATAGAGGAACAAGGTCATAGGTTTTAAATAGGGAGCGTAATTCTGAGTAGATGTAATACTTTGAGATTAAAATATTCAGAGAATTATGCTGGGGGAGAGCAGGTTGATTCGAGAAGATTATTTTAGAGAGAAATAATTTAAGGGATTCATCCCATGTTTGGGAGAATCCCTTTTTGTGTTATAAGTAAAATTAGATTTGAGGTGCAATATAAGTATCAAATACTAATAAAATGTTTTTCAGTTCAGCAAACATTAAGTTACAAGAGATGGTAGAACCAGCAATCAGGTCAACTTCAGTAATGAAGTCTCTGTCTTTAGTCATACCATAGAATCTACTCAAATAGTCTTCGTCTTTCATCTCGGGATGATGTTCATTAGCATCCAATGGATACCACTTTTGAAGAGTACCATCAGCATTAACTACAGCGATGAAGTCTTCTGGATGTTGGTAAATTACCAGGTTAATCCAGGTGCCATAACCAAGAACCTCACCAGATTTGTCCATCAAAGGAACAAATACGTATTTGTAAGGGTTTCTTTCAGGAATGATAACGTCACCAGCTTTGTTAGCTCGAGCTAATTGCTTTAAAGCCATTACGTAATCATCGACAGTTCTTTTGGTAGTGAATTCAGTATTCTCCTGACCATCACCAACGATCTCCATGGTTGAGGCGAATGCTAAACCAGAAATCAGGAGACAAACAACTGCGACCAATACGATACTAACAACTACTTTCTTCATTAATTCTTCCCCCTTTTATGATTGTTAAATGTTTCACTATTTAAAATATACCATATTACTAGGAATAAGTCAAACCAAATTTTAATTAAAAAATATATGTTTTATAAATCCACAATATACAATATATATAAATTAATGGTAACGAATAATTGACTAATATAAGCTATAATAATTAATTTTCTATCTATAAACCAATAATAAATTAAATTATGGTAATATAAATTAGTTTTACCTCAAGATTTAAATAATTAACCGTACAAATTATGTCATATTAAGGGAATTAAATAAAAAAAGATTGTGAACTATTCAACAAAATTTTTCTCTCCGTTTATAGTTGATTAACCTGAATGTAGAGATTATTTTGGAATTAGTGGTAATTTGTGTAGTTAGTTTATAAGAAAAGCCATCAAAAACTTTGTCAGTTTTAATGGCTTTTTGTCTGGTATTGTTCTATCGAACTATCAAATTCTCACGGGCAGGTCCAACGGAGATAAATTTAATAGATACACTACATAACTCTTCGATTTTTTCAATATACTTTCGGGCATTAACAGGTAAATCGGCATATTTTCGTATCCTGGTAATATCTTCCTCCCAACCCAGTAAAGTTTCATAGACTGGTCTGGCTTTTATTAATTTTGCATAGAGGGGAAAAGTAGTAGTTAACTGTCCATCAATCTCATAATGGGTGCAGATTTTTAATTCTTTTAAGCCACTTAGGACATCTAGACAGCTGACAGTCATTAGTGTAGCATTCTGGAGTTGACAGCCATAGCGAGTAGCTACTGCATCAAAGTAGCCAATTCTTCTGGGGCGTCCTGTTTTGGCTCCAAATTCTTTGCCGACAGTTCTAATTTGATCAGCCAGAGGGCCATGTAGCTCAGTGATAAACGCACCTTCTCCCACACAGGTAGAGTATGCCTTGGTTATTCCAATGATTTCTTTCAGGTAACGTGGATTGATGGGAATAGATGCGCAGGCATATCCCGAGAGAGTAGAGGAAGATGTGGTATATGGATAAATACCATGGTTAATATCCCGTAATGCTCCCAGTTGAGCTTCTACAAGAATATTTTTGTCTTCTGTTATCAGTTTGTGGATGATCGGTTGAATATCGGTTATGAAAGGTTTTAGTTTTTCTCCATATGTGAGTAACCATTGATATATTTCTTCAATATTCATGTACCACTCAGTAGATTGTTCACCATAAATTTTCTGGATTCTAAGGTTGTTGTATTCGACTACCTCTGTCAGATGTTCTTTTAAATATTTAGGATGGAGTAACTCTCCAACCTGGATTCCTTTTTTTAAATACTTATCTCCATAGACAGGAGCAATTCCACTCATAGTTGATCCATATCTCTTGTCTTTTAAGCGTCTATCTTCCAGGCGATCCAGGAGGGGGTGAAAAGGCAGAATCAAGATAGCACGATCAGAGATTAAGATATTTTTGTCAATATTTAAACCATGAGCTTTTAAATCTGTAATTTCCTTACAAAAAGATTCGGGGTTGATTACAGAACCAGACGCAATAATGTTTAGTACATTATCATAACAGATGCCAGAAGGAACATTGTGAAAGGCAAATTTACCCCGGGCATTGACGACGGTATGGCCAGCATTGTCTCCACCCTGGTAGCGTATGACACAGTCTGCTTGAGCGGCAAAGTAATCTACCATTCTACCTTTGCCTTCATCTCCCCAGTTTAAACCGACTACCGCTTTTATCATCATAAATCATCTCCTTGTATTTTTCTTACAATTTAAGTATAATAGAGAAGAAGACATTAGTAAAATTGATATTAATTATATCTGATATAAGGAGGAATTATTAATGCTTAATCTTGAGCGATATCGTGTTTTTTATCATACTGCCAAAGAACTGAGTTTTTCTAAGGCGGCTGAAGGGCTTTTTATTTCTCAGCCGGCGGTTAGTCAGACTATTAAACTGTTAGAAGAAGAGTTGGGAGGACAGTTATTTTTACGAACTTCCCGGGGAGTGCAGCTGACCAGAGAAGGGGAGGTGCTATTTAAGTATATTGAACAGGCTTTCAAATTAATTGAGACAGGTGAACAGAAGTTAGCAGATATTCATAATTTGCTGAGTGGAGAGATTAAAATTGGAGCCAGTGATACGTTAAGTAAATATTACCTTTTGCCTTATTTAAAGATGTTTCATGAGAGATACCCCCAGGTGAGAATTCAGGTGACCAACCGAACCACTCCTGAGACTGTAAGTTTGTTGAAATCAGGGTATGTGGATCTGGGAATTGTCAATCTTCCGATCGAAGCAGAGCAGGTTCTAATAAAAAAAGTTATGACAGTGCAAGAATGTTTTGTTGTCGGGGATAAATATAAAAAATTGGCAGCGGAAGAGCTGTCAATTCATGAATTGGTCAAATATCCAATCCTTTTATTAGAAAAAGGTACAAATACCCGGAAATTTGTTGATGAATATGCTGCCCGGAATGGACTAATATTAACCCCTGAGATTGAATTAGGAAGTATAGATGTGTTGGTTCAATTTGCCAGAATAGGTCTTGGAATCTCTTATGTGGTCAGAGACTTTATTCAAGAAGATTTAAACCAGGAGAACTTATATGAAATAAAAGTTAAAGAGAAGATTCCTCAAAGATCAATTGGAATAGTTACTTTAAAAGATATACCATTGTCAAAAGCGGCGGAAATGTTTATTAGTCTACTCAATTTATAAAATATTAGAAATTGGTTATATCATATTGAATATAATTATAATAATATATTAACATATTATAAAAGATAAAAATTTTTTGTTTAGAAAGGTTGACAAAAGCGGACAAGAGGAGTATAATTAAATTGTAAATGAAAATGATTATCAATTTCAGATAATTAATAAATTCGAAATCACTTATTAAGGAGGGAAAAACATGAGAAGTAAATATGATTTAATCACTGATTTGGTGAGCGGTGTAAAGAATAAGAGCAAAAAAGATCTGGATGCTCTTGCAGGTGAAATATACAAAAAGTTATACAATTAAGATGACTTTTTGCTGATTGCACAGGGATATAATTTAAACCATGCCCCTTAACATTCTTTATCTGACCAGGGTTAGTTTTTGGCCGATGGTCAGATGAGGATATCGACCCATTATCTTCAAAAAAGATAGTGGGTCATTTTTATTGGTAGAATGGTCATCCTTGTCTGTACTAAATTTTAGAATATTATCTGATATAGCACAGTTATTTATCCAGTTCTTTTTACTTAAATGTCAATAAATTAGCAGGAATTTTAGTTCGTTAAGCGAAATTAGGATTAAGAACCTTAGATAGGAGGTAGCAGGCATGAAAGCGATTATTAACGGTAAGATCTATACGATGACTGGTGAGATCATTGAGGATGGTGTTATTTTAATTAGTGATGGTAAGATAGTTGCTCTCGGTAAGGAATTGGAGATTCCCAAAGATGCTCAAGTGATCGATGCCTCGGAGAAAATTATTACTCCCGGAATTATTGATGCCCATACTCATCTGGGGATTACTGAAGAAGGCGTTCAATGGGAAGGCAGTGACGGTAATGAGGTATCTGGTCCGGTTACTGCTGAGATGCGGGCGATTGATGCAATTAATCCTGCGGAAGAGGGATTGAGGGATGCGTATTCTCATGGGATCACTACTGTAATGACTGGCCCTGGTAGTGCGAATGTAATTGGTGGCGAAAATCTTGTGATCAAGACTTATGGTAAAACGATTGAAGAGATGATTTTATCTAATCCCTGTGGTATTAAAGCCGCTCTGGGTGAGAATCCCAAGCGGGTGTATGGAACCAAGAATAAACTTCCGGTTACCAGAATGGGAATTGCGGCATTATTGAGAGAGGCTTTAGTGAAAGCACAGAATTATATAGATAAGATTGAATATGCTAATCAAGAAGGTAAACCGGTTGAACGTAATCTGGCGGATGAAAGTATGGTTAGAGTTTTGAAAAAAGAGTTACCTCTGAAAGTTCATGTTCATAGATTAGATGATATTTTGACAGCTATCCGGATTGCAAAAGAATTTGATATTAATATTACTTTAGAGCATTGTACAGAAGGTCATAAGTTAGTAAAGGAGATTTTGGCTTCAGGTTATCCGGCAATTGTTGGCCCATCATTCAGTAGTCGTTCTAAAGTGGAATTACGAAATAAATCTTTTGCTACTGCCGGAATCTTAGCTCAGGCCGGAATTAAAGTTGCCATCACCACAGACCACCCGGTTGTGCCAGTACACTATCTACCAATATATGCCGGACTGGCAGTTCGGAATGGTATGTCGGAACTTGATGCTTTAAAGGCTATTACTATTAATGCTGCTGAAATTTTAGGTGTAGCTGACCGTGTAGGTAGTCTTGAGGCTGGTAAAGACGCTGACCTGGTCATCTTTGATGGTCATCCTTTGGGAACAATGACCAATGTATTAAAAGTATTTATTAATGGAAAAGAGGTTTTTACCAGAAACTAGTTACTGCTGAATATAAATTTAGGAGGGATAAGTATGCATAAAATAGAACATATTGGAGTAGTCGTCAAAGATGCTGAACGTTCGATTAATTTTTATTGTAAAGGATTGGGGTTCAAAGTTATTGACGATCATCAGGATGAAAGAACCAGGCTAGTTTTTTTAGATTTACAGGGCCAGGTAGTGGAATTGATCCAATATCTAGATGGGCACAAGGAAGAGAGAGGTATGGGGATTGTAGACCATATTGCTTTTCGGGTTGAAGATATGGAATCTGCTTTAGAGAAGGTTTTGGGTCTGGGATCTAAGTTATTGATGGATGCTCCAAGACAGGTTGGTGACAAAAAAATCATGTTTTTCACCGGGCCAGATGGAGAACGGTTAGAGTTTTGTGCAAAAGCTTAGAGATTAGAGAGGCTGTGATTATTTGTCATGGCCTTTTTATATGTCACTGTGTAAGGTTGATGATTATATCTAAGTTCTATGACTCCCACTTCTATAAGTGTGAGTTGCCTTGTTTTACTTCAGGTGGGTTGAATCCCCATCTAAAGCCCCGAAGTTCAGCTTTAGCTGAACGGGTTCACTTTTGGTAAGGCATTTTCTGACGACGATTATCCTACTCTAACAATTTTAGTAATACTCATTACAGAAAATCAGGACTGGAGATTTAATACTCCAGTCCTGATGGCCTGCTATTATTAAGTTATTGAGTTTGTTCGATAAATTTTTTGCTCTGGACTATTGTAGTGAAAAGAATAGTTCCGGCAAAAGTATTGATTAGTGCTGCCGGTAATACTACTGTAAGGATTAAGGTCATCATCGGACCTGGTAAGCCAATGATTATGGCTGCAGTAGTTAAAAAGATTAAACCACTAATAATTGTTCCGATACCATTGACCAGTCCTACCAGGATAATATTTTTACGAATATTTAGGGTATTGATGATAACTACAATCAGGGTTGTAGTTAAGGTTTTATCGACCAGATTTGCTATCTGTCCACCCGGAAAGCCGGTAGTCAGGGCAGTAAAGATTCCGGTAGCCAGTCCCGCAATGAGTGCCAGCTTAAAATCTCGTTTTAAAAGAATAATGCTAAACAACATTGCCAGGGAAAAATCTGGCTTCATCCCCAAAAGAATGGGTGGACATAGGGAGTGAAGAACAAAACCTATAGCCAATAATAAACCAACCTCAGTAAGATCTTTAATTTTCATTTTTCTAATCTCCTCTCAGCTCAACTCAGCTCTGCTAAATTTTCAATTTTTTGCTTCTGGATCTCAGCTCAACTCTTTGAGGTTTACAAACCTCGTCTCAACTACTAGCTCATTCTCAACTAATCTGACTCAGCTCAACTCCTTCCTTTATTAAAGATACCTTTTTACTATTATAAAAAATTGTTTGGTATCTTGTCAAGCCAATTTGTGACTTAAAATAGTATTTTATTCTGGAAAAAGTATAATTATTCTTCAGCAAGGCAATAACAGCTTAGGGGTTTCATCTTATGTAATAAATGTTGGAGGACTATTTTATCTTCAGGATATCTGATATAATAATCTTTGATGAGAATGTTATTGGGAGGGAAATGTTAAATGAATCAGCAGATGCAAGCAATTATCTATCTTGGTTTTGCTACCCTGGCTTTTAGCTCGATGGAGTTGGCTGGAAAGTTTGTCGCCACTGAAATGGCTCCGTTACAGGTGACATTTCTTAGATTCATGATCGGTTTTTTATTACTACTTCCTTTTGCTATTCTGGAAAAGAGAAGAAAGAGGATTACTTTAACAGGAATGGATATTCTCTGGCTGGCTGGTCTGGGTATTTGTAATATTACTATAGCTATGGTTCTGCTGCAGCAGGCTGTGACTACCATTCCTGCATCTTTGGCGGCAATTATTATTAGTTCTAACCCCATATTTGTGGTGATCTTTGCGGGAATAATTTTGCAAGAGCAGATAACTATCAAAAAAGTTATCGGCCTAATTGTGGGGATTTTCGGTCTGACTGTGGTTACCAATATCTTTAATACAGTCTCCACTGTGGATATTCCGGGACTGATATCAGCTGTCGGTGCTGCAGTGTTTTTCGGATTATATACGGTATTAAGTAAAAAAGTGGTTTCTAGATTAGGAGGAATGATTACTAATGTAGGATCTTTTTTCATCGGCAGCATGTCGTTACTGGTTATCCTGTTAATTAAAGGTGAGCCCCTTGTGGCAGGTTTAAACCGGTCTACTATCTGGCCAATCCTTTATTTGGGTTTTGTAGTCACAGGTTTTGCCTATTTAACCTTCCTACGTGGTTTAAAGTTGATTGATGCCAGTAAAGGTGCAGTAATTTTCTTTTTTAAGCCGATTGTAGCTTCTTTTTTGGCTTATGTAATTTTGCATGAGACTATTGGAGTTAATGTTCTGGTAGGTACTATTTTTGTCATAATTGGTTCAATGATTATGGTGTTGGGAGCTAAAAAAGCGATTTAGCACAGTTTATTGATTTCTGAAGTGCTAAACCCTGATTGAATCAGGATGAGTCGAGATAAATCTTCTAAAAAAGGGCATTATAGATAATGACTTATCCTACTTACACAAGATAAAACAGGAGGAGATACAAATGAAAAAACAGATCTGTACGAAGTTGCAATTCTTTATGAAAGGATTGGAGCAGCGACTTACAGATAATGAGGATTTTTTTAAAACGGTTGATATTGAATTTAAATCTGGTGCGAAGACTTTTCCTGCCAGAATGAAATATGCTGGCCCTGGCAGATTGAATTATAGTTTTCAGGGTGTTTCTGTTGAGATAGCCTTTAATGAACTAGGTCAAAAAGTTGCAAAAGAAGCAGAAAATTTTGATCAGATGCATCTGATCTTTTCTGAACGGGGAACCAGAATTTTGGTGGATGCCGATAATAAGGATGTGAAGGTTAAGTATCAGGATGCAGTTGAAGAGGAGGCTAAAGAGAATAATCATCAAGCATCTGCTCAGATAGGTAATCGGGAATATTTTATCAAAGTAGGACAGGCAGATGGACTGCTAAAAGCTATCGGGATTATGACTGAAGATGGTAAAATTAAGAATGACATGATTCGAAAATACAATCAAATTGATCGTTATGTTGAATTGATGGATGGAATGCTTAAAGAATTGGGGGAGAAGACTGGCCCGATTAATATTCTGGATTGTGGCTGTGGTAAATCTTATTTGACATTTGTTTTGAATTTTTATTTGAAAAATATTCTAAAGAGAGACTGTTATTTTATTGGTCTGGATTATTCAAAAGGAGTAATTGAGACTTCTAAAAAAATAGCTGAACAATTGGGTTATCGAAATATGGATTTTTATCAAACCGATATTAAGCGGTATTTACCAGACAGAGAAATTGATCTGGTTATTAGCTTACATGCCTGTGATACTGCTACTGATGAGGCTCTGGCCCTGGCATTACGCTGTGATTCCCGGACAATTGTGGCAGTCCCCTGTTGTCATCGTGAGCTATTAAACCAATATTCCTTTGACCTTTTATCCCCGATAATAAAACATGGTATTTTTAAAGCAAGACTGGCTGATCTTTTAACAGATGGATTAAGAAGTCTTTATTTGGAAGCAAAAGGATACAAAACTTCAGTAATTGAATATATCTCCCCACTGGAGACTCCAAAGAATCTGATGATCAGAGCTATAAAGGTGAAAGAAAGTAATCAGAAGGCTCTGGAAGAATTTTCGGAATTGAAAAAATTGCTTTCAGTAGAACCGGCTGTAGAAAGACTCACAGAGATGTAGTAAGGCGATAAAATAGAGGAATGTTCATAAAATCACTCCCTTAGTTGATATATAGTGCTAATTTGTCGCCATAAATGTAATTAATGAATAAGATATTGTAATATTGCTGAAGGGAGTGTTAGGATCATGAAATTTAAGTTTACTTTGATTCTGTGGGGGTTGTTACAACTGGCGTTAGGGTGTGGTCTGTACCAATGGTCTAAATCAACTAATTTGAACGATTATCTTTTCTGGATCGGAATGTTGAATCTGGTAATCTGGTTTTTTATTGGTCAAGTCAGTTCAATACTTGTAAAAAATCAGAAGTTTGATGGGATGATAATTGCCAATCTATTCGCCAATGTCGTCGGAATAGTAGCTTTTGCAATCTACTATTTTGGAATTTTTAAAGATAGTGTATTACATACCTATAGTGTTCGTTATTATGAACCGATGATTAGATTGACTTCTAATCTGATGGATCAGGACACTATAAGTCAGATGTTTCAAATGGATAAGGTGCTGCTGGTGGCATTATTATTACAGATGTTAGTATTCGGTATTGGCTATCTGATGGGGAAAAAGAATTAAAAGAAGCACCCAAAAATCTGAAGATTAATTTCCTACTATTCTTGATAAACTAAGAAAGAAAGGAGGTGAATTTGTTGATTAACGCAAGAGATAAAATTGCTGATGTAGTGTTTGATATTCCTGGAATTGAGGAAATTTTCCAAAAATATCGGATAAAGGTCTTCGGATGAGGTAGTATGGCTAATTTTCGCATCGGTGATGCGGCTAAATTTTCTCATGTTAATGTGGATGGTCTGTTATATGAATTGAATGAATTTGAAAGCACTCAATAAATAAAGCCTGATCAATAGATTACCGGGGTAAGATTACCCCGGTTTTATAATTATATAAACATGAAGGCCGCATTAGCAGCGAGTTGTTAACCTGGGTTTAACAGTTTCTACAGGAGATTTATACCTCTGCTGATAGAGGTTGGGAAATTCACCTTCTGAAATTGGCGAAAAAGAGAGGATAATCAACATAAATGTAGAAATATCTCAAGTAGTGTAATACATTTTAAAAGGTGGAAGAACTTGTTTGTTAAATTGACTTTTACAAGAAATGGATAGGTGGTTTAACTATGAGTAAAGAGGCGAACTGTATTTTGATTGTTGATGATGAACAGATGATTACAGATAGTATATCTGCGTATTTAGAGTTAACTACTGATTTGCATGTGTTTACTGCTAATGATCCAGTAGAGGGATTAAAGTGTGTTGACCAATATCCGATTGACCTGGTCATCTCTGATTTTCTCATGCCTGAAATGAATGGTTTAGAGTTCTTACGGCGAGTAAAAGAGATTCAACAGGATGCTACGCTTATTCTTTTGACAGGGTATGCTGATAAAGAGAATGCGATAAGAGCTATTAATCAGATTGGGCTTTATTATTATATCGAAAAACCCTGGAATAATGAAGAGTTGGTCAAAATTATTTACAATGGTCTGGAGAAGAAGTCTTTGATCAGTGAACTGCGGGAGAAAATAGAAGAGTTACAGATATCCAAAAGTGAGATAAACCGCTTATATAATCTTTTAAAAGTAGAATATGAGAATGAAAAAGAGAATATTGAAAATGTGATTATCTCCCTTGCCAAAGCTATCGAGGCTAAAGATAAATACACTGAAGGTCACACTGAACGGGTAAAAGAACTGGCTGTAAAAGTCGGTCAGAAGTTAAAGTTGCCTGCTGAAAAGTTGAAGATTATCAAGACCGCTGCGATGATTCATGATATTGGGAAAATTGGTGTTCCGGAAGCAATTTTGAATAAACCCGGGAAACTTACACAGGAGGAATTTGCAGTTATTGAAAAGCATTCTATTATCGGTGAAGAGATTTGTAAACCACTAAATACTCTGGTGGCAACCAGAAAAATTGTCAGAACTCACCACGAGAAATTAGATGGCTCAGGTTATCCTGATGGTCTGGTTGGCGAAGAGATTCCACTGGAATCTAGGATCATTACAGTTGTTGATATCTTTGATGCATTGTACTCTGATCGCCCGTATCGGGCAAAATTATCTCTGGAGAGATGTATTGAGATACTGGAGGAAGATGTTCGGTTAGGTAAATTGGATGGTAAGGTAGTTAAACTTCTGGTTAATATGATTCGCCAGGGAGAGATAGAGTTATGATGGAGATAAGAGAAAGGGAAAGGATGCCCGGGAAGAATAAGAAAAATAAAAGAACACTAAAGAATAAGATTAGAAGAATTATTTACATTGTTATCTTTTTGATTTTTGGATTAATGGCTATTGTTTATTGCTGGCTTGCCTATTATCAAATTATCTTTGGAACTGAATTTGCAGCGAATATTTTGGGGAGAACCTGCTCGGTATTGGTTGATGCTGAAGAGTTAAAACAGGTTCAAAATTTGGAAAGAGATAACTATGCCCGACTAGAAAAAATAAAGAACAGATTAGAGGATACTTTGCCTGAATTATGGAACTCTGATTATCTCAAATTCACCATCGTCAAAGAGATAAATGGGAGTTTTATTAGTGTTATTGATAATAAAGAAAATTTATTTTCAATTCATAATATTACTTCTGAGCAGATAGCCTCGTTTAAAGAGGAAAATGATTCTATTGTCTTTCAAAAGGGGAGCACTCCTTTAGATAATATGGCTTTTACTCCGATTAAAGATGTTTATGGTGGGATTGTTGGCTTTTTAGGGGTTCAATTTGCCAGAAATTCACAAATAATAATTTTTTTTCTGGTAGTTTTGTTAATAATCTTGTTGACAATAGCTGGTCTTTTTATCAGTTTAGTGGTTACCAGGATGATGACTATGAGAATAACTCGTCCTTTAGAAGTTTTGGATAATAAGATTAGAATGATTGCCAGAGCTGAAGGAGATTTGTCTCAGCGGGTTATCTTTTATAAGACATATAAAGAGGTAGAAGATCTGGCAGAAGGTACTAATATGGTTATGGAGAGTACAGGTCATTTTGTCAGGTTATTGGAAGAGAAACAATATCGCCTTGAAGAGAAGAATCGTCAACTGGCTCATCAGGCCGAAGAGTTGGAATATCAGACTGAGGAATTGAGTTCTTTGAATGAGAGTTTAGAAGAGGCTATGCGACAGCTGCAGGATGCTCAGGTTCAATTAGTTCAATCAGAAAAGATGGCTGCTTTAGGACAGTTGACAGCTGGTGTAGCCCATGAGATTAATACACCTCTGGGAGCCATTAATAGCAATACTGAAATTATTGAGATGGTTACACAATATTTGAAAGGTTCCGATGATGTTAAAGTTCAGTACATGATTGAGAAGTTGGACAAGGCCAATGATACTAATAAGATGGCCTGTGAAAGAATTATTCAGATTGTACGTCATCTGAAGAATTTTGCCCGTTTAGATGAATCTGACTTTAAAGAAGCCTGTTTGACAGAAGGCCTGGAAAGTGTCTTACTCTTATCCCACAATCTTCTTAAACATCGGATTACTATTCATAAATCATATGGGGATATACCAATGGTCAAATGTTTTCCCAATCAGTTGAATCAGGTATTTATGAATATTATCGTCAATGCTGCCCAGGCTATCGGTGATCAAGGTGATATCTGGATTAAAACCTGGGCCAGTAGTGAAAAAGTTTATGTTCAGATCAGAGATAATGGGGAAGGGATTCCCGAGAAGAATCTACACAAGATCTTCGATCCGGGTTTTACGACTAAAGGTGTTGGTGTGGGAACTGGATTGGGATTATCCATCTGTTACAAGATTGTCGAAAAACATAAGGGTCAGATTAGGGTAGTTAGTAAATTGGGTGCAGGTTCTACCTTTACTATTGAGTTACCTGTGCATAATAGTTTTGCAAATATTAAACAAACCGATAATCGGTAAATGTATAAGTTAGATGAATGTTATTACTGCATTCTGGATAAAATAAGGCTAAATAGTATAAAAAAATTAGTTTCAGGCAGGAGATAAGGCAATAAAAACGAATATAAATAGTAATAATTATTATTAAAGGAGGTTAGCTAATTATGCCAGTATGGGTATGTGCTGAATGTGGCTTTGAAAAAGAAGGTCGCTGCAGACCGAAAAATTGTCCTGAGTGTGGGGCAGATAAGGAAAAATTTGAAAAAAAGATCTAATTGGGAGCTGTGGTAGTATTATCTGAGTCGGTGATAGCCGACTCTTTTATTATGTAAACATCTATTAACCTGTCGATAATTGACTTATCTCTCCGGGTGGAGTACAATATTAATGTTGGTCTTTTTTGGGGAACAGTTGATTTTATAATGATAGAAGTGAGGTTTGAGATTATGCAGCGCAAAGATATTCGTAATATTGCAATTATAGCACACGTAGACCATGGAAAAACTACCCTGGTAGATGGTTTATTTCAGCAAAGTGGAGTGTTTAGAGAGAATCAACGTGTTGAAGAGCGGATTATGGATAGTAATGATCTTGAGAGAGAGCGGGGGATTACTATTCTGGCCAAGAATACCGGAATTCAGTATGGTGATATAAAGATTAACATTGTAGATACTCCCGGACATGCTGATTTTGGTGGTGAGGTTGAACGTGTTTTGACTATGGTGGATGGGGTATTGCTTCTGATCGATGCTTTTGAGGGGCCGATGCCTCAGACTAGATTTGTGTTGAAGAAGGCTCTGGATCTAAAATTAAAACCTATAGTGGTTATCAATAAGATGGATCGTCCTGAAGCCCGGGCTCTGGAAGTATTGGACGCTACATTAGATCTATTTATTGATCTGGGAGCTGATGATGAACAATTAGATTTTCCGGTTGTTTATGCTTCTGCTAAGGAAAAAAAAGCCTGGCTGGAGTTGGATGAAGAAGGTAAAGATCTTAGACCCCTTTTTACGACTATTTTAGAGCATGTTCCGGCTCCTGAACTAACAGATGATGGGCCACTGCAGATGATGGTTTCGACTATTGACTATGATGAATATGTTGGTCGAATTGCTATTGGGCGGATTAAGCGGGGTAAGATGACGGTAAATCAATCTATTGCTCTCTGTCAGACTTCTGGTGAGGTTGTACAGGGCAAACTGGGTCGTATCTATAGTTATCATGGTTTGAAGCGAATCGAGCAGAAAGAGGCTTTCTGGGGGGAAATCGTGGCTGTTATCGGAATCGAAGATGTGAATATCGGTGATACGATAACCGCAGCCGAAACTCCTGAACCATTGAAGTTCGTCGAGATTGATGAGCCGACTATTACTATGGAGTTCAAAACCAATGATAGTCCTCTGGCTGGAAAAGAAGGGGATTATGTTACTTCTCGCCATCTGCGCAATCGCCTTTTTCGGGAATTAGAGCGGAATGTTGCTTTACGGGTTGACGAGACTGATAGTCCTGATACGTTTAAAGTTTCGGGTCGTGGAGAGCTTCATCTCTCTATTTTGATTGAAACTATGCGTCGTGAAGGATATGAGTTTCAGGTTTCTAAACCGAATGTTATTTACAAGATTGTTGATGGGAAGAAACAAGAACCATATGAATTGGCGACAATTGATATCCCTGAAGAGTTTATGGGCGTGGTAATGGAAAAGATGGGAATTCGTAAAGGTGAACTAGTGAATATGAAGACTCAGAGTAATGGTTATCTGCGTATGGAGTTTAGTATTCCAGCCCGGGGATTAATCGGATATCGTTCTGAATTTATGACAGATACAAAAGGTAATGGTATTTTGAATCATATCTTTCATTGCTTTGGTCAGATTAAAGGAGAGATGCCCGGGCGAAATCGTGGTTCGTTAGTCTGCCATGAGTCTGGTCAAGCAACTGCTTACGGTATCTATAATGCTCAGGAACGGGGAATTATTTTTATTGAACCTGGAATGAAGGTATATGCAGGTATGGTTATTGGTGAGAATGCCAGGGAAAGTGACCTATCGGTCAATGTTTGTCGGGCTAAGAAGTTAGATAATATGCGGGCTGCAGGTTCTGATGATAATATAATGTTGACTCCACCGCAGAAGATGACTTTAGAGCAGTGTTTGAATTTTATTGCTGATGACGAGTTATTGGAAGTTACGCCACAGAATTTACGGATGAGAAAAAAAGAGCTGAACGCCAAAGCGAGACGGCGGGGGTAGTGAATTCAATATAGTTACAAGAAACCTGGAGTTCTAAACTTCAGGTTTTTTTATAACCTAACAACCAAAAATCCCGGAAAATTATCCGGGGATTTTTGATGATCATAATTCTAATTTTTCTTATCCCAAAACATTATCTAAAAACATCATGACTACAAAACCAATTAGCAGAAAGTGAGTGGCCAATTTTGAAGCTACACCTTTCTGGGTTTCTGGAATAATTTCGGAGGCGATTACAAAGAGCATGGCACCAGCCGCAAAACTGAGTCCCAGGGGAAGTAGAGGCCGGGCAAAAGAGACCAAACCTACTCCGAATAGTCCACCCAGGGGCTCTACCAGACCAGTAGCCATAGCAATAAGAAACGCCCGCAGTGGTTTAAAACCCTCTTTTAAGAACGGTAAAGCAACTGCCAGACCTTCGGGTATATTTTGTAAACCGATGGCGATGGCCAGACTGAGACCATTGGAGATATTGCCATCACCAAAGCCGACTCCTACCGCTAGACCTTCGGGAAAATTATGTAATGTAATGGCTATAGCAAAGAGCCAGACTTTTTTCAGATTATCTGAATCTATGGCTAACTGATTATGACCATTCCCATTACCGTTTAATTTAGAGTTGGTTAGCAGATTCGTACTGGGAAAGAATTTATCCAGGAGATCGAGAAAGATTCCACCGATGAGCATCCCCAGAACGGTTATACTTGCACCTTTTATGCCACCTCCGCCAGCTTCGATGGCCGGTAAGATTAAACTAAAGGAAGTCGCTGCTAACATTACTCCGGCTGCAAACCCCAGAGAACAGTCCAGGTAATTTTTAGAGAATTTCCGTTTAAAAAAAATGGGTAATGCTCCTAATGATGTTGCTAAACCAGCGAGCAGACTGGCAATAACTCCTAGATAGATCAGATTTAACTGGCTCAGGTATTCTATCATAGATATACCTCCCTACTTTATTTTACACTAGATATCATATGAAAGATGAATAGAAGATGTGAAACTTCAGTTCTATAAAGGTCAGGATATATGAATAACATGCAAAATAAAGTTTATATACGTGAGTCGGGTGAAGGCTAACTGAGATTTGCTTTATTGGTAAGTAGATGCAAATTATTAGCAGCAGGTATAATCAATTTTATCGCGAAATATTGATATAACGTACACTCAAAAGGGGAGCGATAGATGATGGAGATAATCTTTACCCAGGTTCTTGTGATCGGTGGAGGGATTGCTGGAATGAGGGCTGCACTGGCTGCCAGAGAGAAAGGTGTAGAAGTCATACTCATCTCGAAAGGTAAGATAGGAAAGTCAGGTTCTTCGCTGGTGGCTAATACTGGGCATCGGATCTATTCACCTGGTCTATCGGAGGATCAGGATATGATAGTTCAGACTATGAAGAGTGGGCAGGGATTGGCCGATCGGGAGTTGGTAGAAATACTGGCCCGGGAGTCTTTTGAGGTAGTTCGGGAACTTCAATGCTGGGATTGTCCAGTTCAGTTCGAGTATCATCAGGGTTGTTCAGATCGACCCATCTATGCCAGATGTAAAGAACGGAAAGGAATATTAATCACCCAGAGACTACGCCAATTAATAGAGGAACAGGGTGTGAAGATTCTGGATAAATACTCAGCTTTACAACTAATCACTGATAAAGGGCGGGTTATTGGAGTTTTTGCTACTTATGAGGATCGGATTTACTGTTTTTTGGCAGGGGCAGTTATTTTGGCTACCGGCGGGGTTGGTCGCTTATATTATCCTACCGATAACCCTGTAGACGTGGGAGGTGATAGTGTTGCCCTGGCCTGGAGCTGTGGGGCAGAAGTTATGGATCTGGAATTCGTCCAGTTCTATCCATATCAACTTCAATATCCTGCAAATATGGATATTCACATCTCAACCTTCCGGTTGGGAGCCAGATTGATGAATCAATCTGGGGATCATTTTATGTCTGAATATCCTGAACGAGAGTTAGTGACCAGAGACATTCTTAGTCGGGAGATGTTTCTGCAGAATGGAGAGATAAGCCTGGATCTTATAGATATTGATCTGACAGAACTGGAGAAGGTTAACCCTCGATTGTTCCAACTATATCTTTCTGACGAGGAACTGGTGGTCTCCCCAATTCAGCATTTTTTCATGGGGGGAGTCAGGATGGATAAAGATGGACGTTCTACTTTGTCGGGTCTATACGTTTGTGGTGAGGCTGGTAGTGGAGTTCATGGAGTTAACCGTCTGGGTGGAAATGCCTTAACTGAATGCTTAGTCTTTGGGCGGAGAGCAGGATGGAATGCTGCTCTGGAAGCTCTTGCAAATGAAGATCAATTATTCGAGTTAGATCAGAAGATTATTCAGCAGCAATTAGCTATTCCAGAAACAGGTGAAGATAATTATCTGCTTATGAACGCGAGATTGAGTCATATAATGTGGGAAGGTGTGGGGATAGTTCGGGATGGTGAAGGTTTAAGAACAGCCTTGCATGAGATAAAAAAAGACTTGACTACAGTAGAAATGAGTAAACCTAGATCAATTACTGAGTGGTATCAGATACGGAATCGTCTGATTACTGCAAAATTGATCGCTGAAGCAGCTCTTCTTCGTGAAGAGAGCCGGGGAGCTCATTATCGTTTAGATTTTCCCGAAATTGATCCCGGGTTGGAAGGACATTTGATTTTCAAAGGGAAGGAAAGGTATTTAGAGAACAGTTGACCAGATCAAAGGTGAATGATTTGGATTAGCTCTTCATAATCCTGAAACTTGCCGCAGAATAGGCAGGTCTCAGGATTTTATTTGTCCAGAAGTCTTAATTATAGTCGATGAATCAGGCGGCTTTCTGGATCGAGAGTTTAATCCTCAAGAGGATGGTTAAACTAACTAAAAATTGACACAAGAAAAAATTTAGTGCTATAATAGTGAAGAAAAGTTTAACGACTTCAGTGGAGGTACAGATTCTCCTCTGAAGTCGTTAAACTTAAGGAATTAACAGTTCGCTGTTAATGCGACTTTAAAGGAGGTAGAGAAATGTCTGAGGTAAGAGTTCGTTTTGCTCCAAGTCCAACAGGTTATTTGCATGTTGGAAGTTTAAGATCTGCTTTATATAACTATCTTTATGCCCGAAATAATAATGGAAGAGTAGTTTTGCGAATTGAGGATACAGACAGGGAACGGTTGGTTGAAGATGCTATTGAAAAGATGATCTCCACTTTCAAGCGGGTTAATATTGAATTTGATGAAGGGCCAGTTCAAGGTGGAGACCATGGACCATATATTCAATCTGAGCGGTTTAACCTATACCAGAAGTATGCTGCCCAATTGGTTGAATCTGGTCATGCCTATTATTGTTTCTGTACCAGGGATGATTTAGACGAAATGCGTAAACAGCAGTCAGAAGCCGGTCAAGATGTCAAATATGATAAGCGTTGTCTTCATCTTCCCAAAGAAGAGGTAGAAAAGCGCCTGGCTGCCGGGGAACCATACGTGATCCGTTTAAATGTTCCTGCAGGACGGGTGATCACTTTTGATGATTCCATCCATGGTCCTACCAGTTTTGAAACCGACTATATTGATGATCAGGTATTGCTCAAATCTGATGGATTCCCTACATATCACTTAGCTGTTGTGGTGGACGATCATCATATGGGAATTACCCAGGTTTTACGTGCTGATGAGTGGATTCCCAGTACTCCCAAACACATTTTGTTGTACGAAGCTTTGGGGTGGGAACCACCACAGATTGGTCATATTCCTCTTCTAATTAATACTGAGGGCAAAAAGTTAAGCAAACGGGATGGCGATGTGTCAGTAGAAGACTATCTGGATAAAGGTTTTCTGCCAGAGGCTCTGGTTAACTATCTGGCTTTAATCGGTTGGAATCCGGGCAATGACGAAGAGTTCTTCTCTTTAAACGAGTTGGAGAATCTGTTCACATTAGAGAGGGTTAACGATTCACCGGGGGTATTTGATGTAGAAAAACTTAAGTGGATGAATGGTAAATATATTCGCTCCAGAGATATGGCTGAACTGGTTGAGTTGGTTAGACCATATGTGGAGAAATCTGATATAGCTATTCCCGAAGATGAAGAGAAGTTTAGATGGATGGTTGAAGCGATTCATGAGGGACTGGAGTATCTGGCCCAGGCTCCAGAGAAATTACGGATCTTCTATCAGGATGACTTCGCAGTAACTGAACCTGAATCTCTGGAGTTGTTACAGCTGGATTCTTCAAAACAACTATTTACCATCTTAAAAGACAAGGTCGCAATTGTGGATAAATTGACTCCAGATGTGATGAAGGGTCTGCTTAAAGATGCGGGAAAAGAGGCAGGTGTTAAAGGGAAGTTACTCTTTATGCCAACAAGGTTGGCTGTAAGTGGTAACCAACATGGCCCAGATTTGATGCTCTTAATCTGCGGCATGGGTAAGGAGCAGGTGATTAAGCGATTAGAGCGTTGGATTTAACCACATTTTACGAGAGAAGTTTCCCGATTTTGATAGCGGGAGTAGAAATAATTAAATCGTATTTATTATTGTCCCAGGGACTCCCGATCAGGAGTCCCAAAATTTTTGAATTTAAACTGTTTTAGCTCTGTCAGTTCTTTATAATAATCATTAACTTTCCCGGGAATTAATAACCTGGGGGTCAGTATTAGAGAAATAATTTTCTTAAAGACTTGTAAAATTATTTCAAATAAGTTACACTTATAATAAAGTTTTTTTAATACATATGACTATACGCTTGAGGTGAACTAATACTATCTCAGGTATAATCAACTTTAAAGGAGGGGGAGTATAATGCAAGAATTCAAGCACGAGATTGCCCGGATGTTAACTGATAAACTTCCTGGGTCAGATATTGATTTTGAAGGATTGATGGAGATTCCACCAGACCCCGCTATGGGAGACTATGCTTTTCCATGTTTTCAACTGGCTAAGCAGCTGCGCAAGAGTCCGATTAAGATTGCTGAAGAGTTGGTTGGACAGTTAGAACCTAATGGAATTGTTTCGGAGATCAAACAGGTTCAGGCTTATGTTAATTTCTTCATCAACAAAGAAGAACTAAGTCGTAAGATTTTGACCCGGGCTCTTCATCATCCTCTGGACTATGGTGCACAAAATATTGGTGCCAACAAGACAGTTGCAATCGACTTTTCTTCACCGAATATTGCTAAGCCCTTTAATATAGGGCATCTACGTTCGACGGTAATTGGTGGGTCGTTAAAAAGTATCTTTGAGTATTTGGGTTATGAAGTTCAGGGCATTAATTATCTGGGAGACTGGGGTACTCAGTTTGGTAAAGTGATCTGTGCCTATGAAGAATGGCGGGACGAGGTTGACTTAACTCATGAGCCAATTAAACAGCTTTTGAAACTCTATGTCAAATTCCACGAAGAGGCTGAAAAAGATCCTTCACTCAATGAAAAAGCCCGGGAATGGTTTAAAAGGTTGGAAGAAGAAGATCCGGTTGCTTTAGAACTCTGGGAAGACTTTAAAGATATAACAATTGAGACTTTAATTCAAGTATATCACAGAATGGGTATTGAGTTCACAGAGTATTCTGGTGAGAGTCGCTATTTTAAAAAGGCTGAACAAGTGGCAGATATGCTAGACAAGAAAGGTCTGTTAGTTGAGAGTGAAGGTGCGATGATCGTAGATCTAAGTGAATATGATATGCCACCATTTCTGGTCAAAAAGAGTGATGGTACTACCTTATATTCATCCCGTGATTTAGCTGCAGCCATTGATCGTTATGAGCGGTTTGGTTTTACCCAGTCTCTGTATGTGGTAGGACAGGAGCAGACTCTGCATTTGAATCAGGTTTTTAAAGTACTGGAATTATTGGGGTATGACTGGGCTGAACGCTGTACCCATGTGCCTTTTGGTCTCTATCTTTTTAGTGGCGAAAAGATGGCGACCCGTAAAGGTAGAATAATTTATCTGGAAGATGTCCTTGATGATGCGGTAGAACTAATTCGAGAGATCATCGAGGAGAAGAATCCAAACCTATTGGAAAAAGAACAGGTAGCAGAAATGGTCGGGGTAGGTGCTGTACTCTTTGCTGATTTGAAGAATACCCGGATTAAAGATGTTCAGTTTGATTATGATAAGATACTTTCCTTCGATGGTGAAACTGGACCATATCTTCAATACACTCATGCCAGGATTAATTCATTGTTGAAGAAAGCCGGGAAAGAGATCGAAGTGGACCAAATTGATTTTGGTCTCTTACAGGAAAATGAAGAGAAAGAAGTGGTTAAAGCTGTAGGATATTTTCCGGACAAGATTCAGGAAGCAGCAGAGAAGCTAGAACCATCTATAATTGCTAAACATCTGATCAGTCTAGCGGCAGTATTCAATACTTTCTACAATGCCCATCGGGTTATTACCGATAATGAGGAAGTGAGCAAGGCAAGGTTGGCTCTGGCATTGGCGGTGAAGATTACTCTCAGTAATGGGTTACGATTGTTGGGAATCAAGGCTCCTGAACAGATGTAAAATAGCAATATTTAATGAAAAAGTTATTGGAAATTTACTCCAATAACTTTTTTTATTTGATTTCTTAAAGGCTAATTCAATTTGTCTATAAAAATTGTTGCAGAGACTGCTTATCATTTAAAATAAGTCTAAAATAAGATTATTGGAAATTTATGATTTTTCATTGACAAGGTTAAGTTTAAGATTTAATACAGCGCTAGTGATGGATAATGGTTGTAACAAAAAAATAAAAAAATATTTATATTCTCTTTACTTATTATAACTGAGTATGATACAATAAGTGAAAAGGAAAACGAAAACGTCGTACGATAATAACGAACAAAAGGATGATGACAATGCAAAAACAAAAGAAATCTAAAAGCAGCCTCATTCAATCGGTCGATAGAGCCTTACAAATCCTGGAGACTTTTTCTAGGGAAAAAAAGGAATTAGGGGTAACAGAGCTCTCAAATATATTAGGATTACACAAAAGCACAACCTTTGGACTTCTTGCAACCCTGGAGAATAGAGGATTTGTAGATCAAAATATAAGTACTGGAAAGTACAAGCTTGGGCTAAAACTATTTGAACTGGGGAACTTAGTGAAAGATAGTATGGAGTTAAGAGCTATAGCATATCCTATTTTAAAGGAACTAGTTGATAAATATGAAGAAACTGTCCATCTGGTAGTTCATGACAAGGGCGAGGTAGTATATATAGATAAGATAGATAGTAATAGTGCAATAAATATAAACTCCTATGTAGGAAAACGAAATCCAATGTATTGTACAGGGGTAGGGAAGTGTTTATTGGCATATATGGATGCAGAATATGTAGAAAACATATTGAGCAGTGAATTAAAGGCTTATACAGCTAATACAATAGTAGACCCTGAAAAAATTAAGGATGAATTAGTTAATGCCAGATTAAATGGATATTGCTTTGACAATGAGGAAATAGAAGAAGGACTTAGATGTATTGCTGCACCAATAAAAAATCATCTGGGACAAGTTATCGCAGCAATAAGTGTATCGGGACCTTCAATGAGAATGACTGATCAAAAGTTTGACCTATTAATAGAACCAGTTAAGGAAACCACATTAAAAATTTCTAGACAATTAGGATATCGGGGCGTTTAGATTTTTTTACCACAACATCAGAACGGTGTACGATAATATGAAACAAAACTAAAATTATACATGATTTTGTAATATAGAGAAGTAATAGGTTGAATATGCTGGGACAGATAAATCCATGATAACGTTTTTAAGCTATTCGCTATTTTTATCTAAGATAGAGGTTAGAGAATTAGAGATAGAGAACGGAATTTTCTAAAATTTCCTTAAATTAATAATGTGTGTATTAATTTATATTGAGACGATTTTTGGAGTAGATTACAATACTCCATAAAAAATCTATTAATTAACGAACGCAGTGCGATAATGGCGAACAAATTTGAGGAGGAAGCTTATGAAGGATATCAGAGATATTATTTTTAAGGATATTATTGATAAAAAATTTGAAGCAGTACTCATTCCGGAACGGGATGGATGTATTGCCGGTGTCAACGGTGCATACAAGCAGGCAGAAGAGATTGGTATCGAGTTGGAAATCTTTAGCGAGGATGGAGAGAGAATTGATCAAGGGAAACCTATTGGCAGAATAACTGCTACCCCTAAAAGGATGGCATTGGCGGAAGAAAAGATTATTGGAACTCTAGCCAAGTTTTCCGGGATTGCAACTGCAGCTCGCCAGGCTGTAGAGCTTTCTGAAGGGAAGGTAGAGATTGTATCAGGGGCCTGGAAAAAGATGCCTCCGGCTATAAAGGATGGAGTCAGAATGGCTATAGTAGCCGGAGGAGCTTCTTTTAGAATTACCCAAAACAATATGATTTATCTGGATAAAAATTATATTAAGATGCTGGGTTCTATTCCGAAGACGTTAGATACAGTAAAAGAGTTTACTGGGCATACCAGGGTGATTCAAATCAGGGGGAAGCAATATTCTATAGAGGAAGAGACCAGACAGGCATTAGAAAATGGTTGTACTCTTCTCATGGTGGATACAGGAAATATTGATGATGTCATTCGTTGTTCTAATCTTGTTAAGGATATGGGGTTAAGAGATATGGTGAAGATTGCTTTTGCAGGGGAAGTTAAATTAAATCAAATAAAGGATATGGCTGACTATGATATTGATGTATTAGATATAGGCAAAGAAATTGTTGATGCACCATTGCTAGATATAAAGCTTGATGTTAGATAAAAATTTATGAGGGGTGAGAATATGGGACTAAATCTTTTGGAAAAAACAGAATTATGGGTCAATAATATAACCCTTGATAATACCAATCTTACAGAATTGGCAGCGACTACAGCTAAAGTATTAGGTTTAGAGAGTAGTAAGGTTTTAGTGGTTGATGTGCGCCCCTGGCATATCACATTGGATATTCTAGAAAAAGATATTCCCGAAGAAAATATTATGGGTAAAGAAACTATACTTTTGGAAGAACTCTCTAAACTAAAGGGAGTAAATATTACCGATGAGACCTATATTCACTCAAATGGGATTCTGGGGATGATCTGTCTTGATGTAGAAAATCCAAAGGAAATCATCAATACGGTTGAAGCAATGACCAATGAGATGAAAGAAAAAATTGCTAAACGTGCTATTGTATTTCCTACAGGATTTGAATTAAAGCAAAATCTGATAGAAGATACTAACACTCCATATTTAAAAAGCCGATTAGAAAAAGAAGGATATAAGGTTACTGTGGGAGACATTATTGAGGATGATATTGATGATATGGAATATAAGCTTTCAGATGCTATTTCCAGAGCCTATGGACTTGTTATCACTACTGGAGGTGTAGGGGCAGAAGATAAAGACAAATCTGTTGAAAGCGTGTTAAGGATCGACCCCGATGCAGCAACGCCTTATATTGTAAAATTTAAGCAAGGGACAGGACGTCATGTAAAGGATGGTGTAAAAATTGCCGTAGGTCAAGTCGGTCTCACATATATTGTCGCCTTGCCGGGACCCAATGATGAGGTAAAAATTGCTTCTGAAGTGCTATTGAGTTGTTTACAAAATAATTTCAATAAAAATCAAATTGCGCACCAAATATCAAATGCATTGGCGGAAAAACTAGCAAAGAAGAAATTTCATCATGAAGTAAATCATCAAGAAAGCCATAATCATCACCATCATTAAATTTATTGTGAAAATTCCAAAAAGAGAGGAGTTTGTGAGATATGGATTGTAAAAAGGTAGCTGAAAATCTATACAAGGCTGAAAAGGAATCCTTTCAAATTAACACTATCAGTACTGAAAATCCCGATATGACCGTAGAGGATGCTTATCAGATTCAACTTGAAAATGTAGCCAAAAAGGTTGCAGACGGAGAAAAAATAATTGGCTTGAAGGTAGGGCTGACTAGCAAGCCCATGCAAAAGCTTCTTGGGGTTAATGAACCTGATTATGGTCATCTTACTGATAAGATGCTATTGCCAGAAGGAGTAGTTTGCCTCATGAAAGAGCTAAATCAACCAAAAGTTGAAGGTGAACTGGCATTTTGTCTTAAGAGACCACTCAAGGGGCCAGGAGTTACAATTGCAGATGTTTACAATGCTACTGATTGGGTTGCTCCTGCTATTGAAATTGTAGACAGCCGGATAAAGGATTGGAAAATTAAATTGGTAGATACTATTGCGGACAATGGCTCCAGTGCAAAGCTTGTTCTGGGCAGTAAAATGACTAAAATCGAAGAAATAGATATGAGATTGATTGGAATGAATATGGAAAAAAACGGTGAATTATTAAGCAGCGGTACTGGTGCAGAGGTTTGGGGTAATCCAGCTGCTGCAGTTGTATGGCTTGCAAATAAGCTGTCTCAATTTGATATTGAAATGAAAGCAGGAAGCATAATTTTATCCGGTGCAGTTACAGCGGCAGAAGCGGCTAATTCGGGAGATGTTTTTACAGTTAGTTTTCAAGGTATGGGAAGTGTAACAGTAAAATTTGAATAACTTATTTATATAGTATTGAAAGGAGATATTTTCATGGAAAAAGTCAAAGTAGGGATTATCGGACCGGGTAATATTGGATCTGATCTGATGTATAAAGTTATGAGGAGTAAGAACTTAGAAATGAGCATGATGGCAGGAATAGTTGAATCAGAGGGTTTAAAAAGAGCTGAAAAGCTTGGTTTTAAAACCTCCATTAGAAGTGTTGATGCAATCATCGAAGACCCTGAGATAAAAATTGTTTTTGAAGCGACCAGTGCAAAGGCTCATGCAGCAAATGCACCATTATTAAAAAAAGCGGGGAAAATCGCAATTGATTTAACACCTGCTGCAATAGGACCTTATGTAGTCCCTTGTGTAAATCTTAACGAAGTATCAGCTCTAGATAACTTTAATATGGTCACCTGTGGCGGACAGGCTACTATTCCTATCGCCCATGCTATTAATCGGGTGGCTGATTCAGAATATACAGAAATTGTAGCTGCGTTATCTTCAAAAAGTGCAGGACCTGGAACGAGGGCAAATATAGATGAGTTCACAGAAACTACTTCAAAGGCCCTGGAGGTGGTAGGTGGAGCTGATAAAGCTAAGGCTATTATTATTCTTAATCCAGCTGAGCCGCCAGTTATGATGACCAATACTGTTTATTCTATAGTAAGAAATCCGGATGAAGAAAAGATCATTGAATCTATTAATTCAATTGTAAAAGAAGTGCAGGAATATGTGCCGGGATATCGTTTAAGAGTTCCTCCAATTGTTGATGGGAATAAGGTAACTGCTATTGTTGAGGTAGAAGGAGCAGGAGATTTTCTGCCAAAATATTCTGGAAATCTTGACATTATAAACTCTGCAGCAATTGCTACGGCTGAAAAGATAGCCTATAGCATGCTTAAAAGGGAGGGCAAAATAAATGACTAAACAAAAAATTAACATAGTTGATACCACACTTCGAGATGGCAGTCATGCTGTTAGTCACTCATTTACCGTAGAACAAGTGGAAGCCATTGCTGGGGGCCTTGATAAGGTAGGTACAAGCATCATAGAAATAAGCCATGGCGATGGGATAGCAGGGGCATCTATCAACTATGGTTTTTGCCAGACCAATGAGATGGAGTTAATTAGAGCTGCCAGAAAAGTAATTAAAAATTCAAAGTTGGGTGTACTTCTTATCCCGGGAATTGGAACCATAGAAGATTTGAAGGAAGCAAGGGAAGATGGAGCAGAGGTAGTTAGAGTTGCAACCCATGTTACAGAAGCTGATACTGGTATTCAGCACATCCAGGCTGCTAAAGATATGGGGATGATGGCAGTTGGATTTTTAATGATGTCTCATATGGCTTCTCCAGAAAAAATTTTAGAACAGGCGAAGATTTTTGTTGATGCTGGAGCTGATTATATAAATATTGCAGATTCAGCCGGGTATATGCTGCCTGATGATGTCAGGGCAAGGATTAGTTTGGTCAAAAATTCTATTGATATTCCGGTAGGATATCATTCTCATAATAATTTGGGAGTCTCTATTTATAACTCCATAGCAGCAGTGGAAGAAGGAGCGACATATATTGATGTTACCTGTAGAGGGCTGGGAGCTGGAGCAGGTAACACACAAAATGAAGTTCTATGCGCAGTGCTTGATCGGATGGGCTATGATACAGGGGTAGACTTATATGGAATAATGGATCTGGCTGAAGAGGTAGTGGAACCTATCATGCAGAGACCGCAGATTATTAAGACTGCACCATTGGTGATTGGCTATGCAGGAGTTTATTCCAGCTTTTTGCTTCATACCTATAAAGCAGCAGAAAAATACAATTTAAATCCCAGAGATATTCTTATAGAGCTTGGAAAACGAAAAATGGTTGGAGGACAAGAGGATATGATTGTAGATGTTGCTTATGAATTATCTCAACAAAAATAAATGAGTTTATTATAGTGTTGTTCCATTTTAATTGATGGAGCAATACTATAAGATTTTTAATAAAAAGGAGGGTTTATGGCTTATGAAGCAAGTCACACTATTAGCAAAGGTAGACCAAGACAAGTGTATAGGGTGTAAAATTTGTACAAAGGTTTGTCCTGTACTATCAATTTCTGTAGTTAATAGAAAAGCCGTGGTAAATGAGGATGACTGCCGAGCTTGCGGTAATTGTGAACAGCGATGTCCTTCTCATGCTATAGAAATGGTACCCAGGGAAAAACCATTAAAGGTTTATGTGGATGTTACAAAGTTTGACCAGGGCAAAATAAGCGAGATTTGCGAGAAAGCCCATTTCAATCCAGAGCAGGTACTTTGTTATTGTACAGGAGTGAGGGCGGATGAAGTTGCAGCTGCAATCTTAGATGGGGCAAAAACTCCGGAAGCAGTATCTTTGATGACTGGAATTAGGACAGGTTGTACCATTGAATGTGTGCAGCCAGTTTTAAGAATGCTGGAAGCTGCCGGATGTGAGCTAAAACCAAATGAGGGTGGCTGGCAGTGGTATGGTACCACTGCGACCGCATGGACAGTTCCGAAAGAAGTGAAAGAAAAGTACAGTACTAGGGGATTTTATTTTGAAGAGGATAGAGAACTCTTAGATGATATAGCAAAGCTTAATGTAGAAGAGAAAGGAGGGAAAAATCGTGATGCATAAACCAATTACTCCAATATCAGCAAAACCATCACAATATGGTATCAATCCTGCGTTAGTAAAAAAACGGGCTTCAGAGCTGCCTAAGATGTGTTCTTTAAATCTACAGGATTTATTTCCGGATCTTCCAGAGGTTATTTTTCCTGCAGGACCAAATGCAATAGACGATGTTCGTAAAGCAGCCATTGAATCTCTAAAAAAAGTTGACATGAGTATGATAAAGTCAGAAGACTCTGTAAACGTTCTTGCATCCCATCATGGATTTACTCTTTTTGGTGGAGAACCCTATGCTGAATTGTTGAAGGCGATTAAGGATGTTGTAGAGGAAAAAACAGGCTGTAAGGAAGTTCGGCTGCGTGCCGGTGTAGGTATGAGATTTCGGGAAACTGAAGAATATATAAAAAGCTATGGATTAGATACCTATTATCATGGAAAAGCCATAGGATTAGCACCAGTTGATGAAGGTATTCCAATAGAAACTGAAATAGGAACATTATATGGATTAAAAAAGATTTATGATGCAGATTGGATTATCCACGCTCATCACACAGATGTCAGAGAGGTTCATTTTCATAGACAGGTTGATAAAGCGGTAAAACCTTTTGGCATGTCTTATGCGCGAATTGAAACAAGGAGCACCTATCATCAAAATTTAGGACCCCGGGCGGCCAACTTTACTGCAAGAGCTCTTTTTGAATCGGACTTCGTTCAAAGCAAGTTTGCATTTGCATCTTTCCTGGATGTAGGTCCCCATGGAATTGTTGGAGTAGATTCTGACAACGACTTATATGCATTAAATGATCGAGCTACTTTTATTGGCTGTCAACGTTATGGAAAGGTTATGACCTTATTTGGAGAAATAGATGAATGTATTGCAGTGCTTGATTTTCCATGTCCGGTACCCTATGTATTTTCGGCAGGAGTAATCTATGCTAACTTCACAGGAGCAAACGTAGACCTATATGATTTGAAGACACCACTGCCCTCTTATACGTGGTATACAGAAGCATTTTATGGAAAGAATGACAAACCATTGTTAGGAGATATTCCTCCAATCAATCCTGCAATCAAAATGTGTGTCCATAATTATGCATGGACTGGATATCCATCTGCATTCTTCTCAAAGCATATACCTACTATAGTCGTAGGTCAAGAACAGGCCAACCTCTTTGACAGAGACTCTATGAATCTGGAATATATGGATTATGCTGTAAGCATTAAGTCATTAGAGGCAGCCATGGAATTTGCATATCAAACTACAGGTATAGATAAGGTTATTATTTTTGATGGTGCTATGGGAGGAATGAATGTAAGTGAAACCATGGCAGAACTGTTACTGGAAAAAGCTCCATTAGTCAGTGAGAAGGTTGATCAAGAGCTGCTGCCCAAATGGCTTAAGCAAAGAGGAGTAGATGTTTCTATCCTTGATAAGTTAAAGAAATAAATCTAAAAGGAGGATGAACAATGAGTTACAAGTCAATGCGTGAATGGATGGGTATTTTAGAAGAACAAGGCAGACTTAAACACGTAAAAAGGGAAGTATCTACAGAGTATGAAATCGCCGCAGTAGGGAAAAAAGCCTGCGGTAAGTATGCAGTTGTCTTTGATAATCCAAAGGGGAGTAATATGCCTGTTGTTACTGGATTAACTGGATCAAGGGAGTTCTTTTCAAAAGCGTTAAATGTTCCAATATCTGAGCTTGCGCCACATTTTGAGAGAGCGCAAGCAAATCCAATGGAATGCAGGATAATAGAAAAAAGTCTTGCCCCTGTAAAAGAAGTTATCACAGAGGATGTTGACTTAACAAAGCTTCCTATTCCTGTACATCATGAAAAGGATAGTGGATCATATATAACTGCAGGGGTTCTTGTGGCCAAAAACCCTGAGACAGGAGAAAAAAATGTTTCGATCCACAGACTTCAAGTTACTGATAAAAATCATTTGGGGATATTAATATTGCCTAGACATCTTATGCATTTTCATCGAATAGCTGAAAAGAAGAATCAACCATTGGAAATTGCAATTGTCATCGGGTGTGATCCAATAACTATGTTATCATCCCAGGCATTAACACCAATAGGACAGGATGAGTTTTGTATAGCCAGTGCCCTCTATGGAGAGCCGATGGAGCTTGTCAAATGTGAAACTGTAGACATTGAAGTTCCGGCCCATGCAGAGATCGTTCTTGAAGGAAAAATTCTTCCTAATGTGAGAAAACCAGAGGGTCCTTTCGGTGAATATCCTAAATATTATGGGCCTCGAAAGGATAGAGAATATATAGAGCTCACCTGTATGACAACAAGAAAAGACCCAATATTCCAAACTATAGTACCTGCTACAAATGAGCACCTTTTATTAGGAGGAATTCCAAGAGAAGGAGGAATTCTACAATTGGTTAAGAACGCGGTGCCTACCACGAGTGCTGTACATCTTACACCGGGAGGTACAGGGAGATATCATTTAGTAATACAGATGGACAAGAGAAATGAAGGTGAAGCAAAAAATGCTATCTTTGCTGCATTTGGAAGTAGTCAAGAGATCAAGCATGTAGTCGTAGTAGATAAGGACGTAGATATCTTTAATCCAATTGAAGTGAATTGGGCAATTGCAACCCGTTGTCAAGCAGATAGGGATGTTTTCATTGTCTCTGGAGCCTGTGGAAATAAGTTAGACCCATCTACAAATGATGGACTCTCAGCAAAAATGGGTATTGATGCTACAGTTCCGATGGAATATAAGGGCACTGATAAGTTTCGCCGTATCCAAATCCCCGGAGAAGAGGAAATTGACTTAGACAGTTATCTAGGATAAGGATTTTTCATTACGGAAAATTTTGCTTATAAAACAAAATGGAGGTAAGAAAATGAATATAGCCCTTGTGTCTTTACTAGCTGTGATTTTTGTGTTTGTTGTTGGAGCATTCAAAAAGAATCCTCTGCATCTGGGTCTTTTGGCATTGTTGATTACCTATATTATTGGACGAATTGGTGGCTTTAGTGATGTGGAAATTATGAAATTTTTCCCGACTACTTTATTTGTCCGTGTATTTGGTATCATGCTATTTTTCGGAATTGCCCAGGCTAACGGATCTTTGGAATTATTGGCCAAAAAGATGCTCAAAAGAACTACCAGGAACGTTAAGCTCTTACCATATTTTATATTCTTTACAGGTGTTATCTTAGGGTCTATTGGTATCAATAGTCTTGCAGGTATGGCAATCCTGAGTGGTATAGGTATTTCGTTAGCATTAGCCTCCGGCGGAAATCCGCTATTGTTTGGTATTGCTGGTGGTTATGGTGTCGCTACTGGCTGCTATAGCCCAATCAATGAGTTCACTGCTAATATCACATCTGCAACTGAAGGAGCTGGACTGGATGTAAATCTTATGTCAATTTTTATATTCTCACTCATTGCATATACTGTCAGTTTCACAGTTATGTATTTGATAATGGGAGGACATAAAGCAAAAGGAGAGCTTACAGATGAAGTTCTTAGTAATTTACCTAAATTTACCCAAAAACAGATCTATACAATGGTGGGTATAGTTGCCGTTTTAGCATTAGTTATTATTTTAGGTATTGATGTAGGATGGGCAGGAGTAATTGTTGCCATTGTCTGTATCTTGTTAGGCTGTAGTAAATCTACTGATGCTATCAAGAATGTATCCTTAGCATCTCTAATTCTGATAACTGGTGTTGGGACTCTTATCAGTTTGGTTTCTAAGTTAGGTGGATTTGAAGTTATGAGTAACCTATTGTCTACAGTTATGAGTACTAATACTGTAGCACCTATTATGAGTTTAACATCCAGTGCAATGTCACTATTTACTCTTGCAAGACTTTGTGTTATTACTCTAGTTCCTGCTATCCCCGGTATTATTAATGCAATTCCTGACGCATCAATTAATCTAGCGGTAATTGCCACCGCTGCAGGTGCTTTTGCTTCAAGCATTGGGCCACTGTCCTCTAATGGAGCATTAATCATGCAAAACCTTTCACAGCAAATGGGAGAGGAAGAGGCTTCAAAATATTTTACTAAGCAGATGGTGTTGGGTGTTATCGGTGCATTTGTGATAGCATTGACATTCTTTGTTCTTTCAGTGTTAGGAATATAGTAAAAATTAAAATTAACAAATGCACAATATTTTGCTGCATGAGATGAAGATTAGATCAGGTTGTCTATTAATCTTTGTTTAAGAATATCAACAATTTATATAAAATTAAAGCAGAGTGTATTTGAATATAAAGAAAATTCAAATACATTCTGCTTTATTAAAATTATTAAAAAAATATTTAGTTTATAGAAATTATATTACCATTTATGTATCAAAATTATTTATAATTATATAAAGAGGTGTGATATGGATATTGTGATTGGGATTACTGGAGCAACAGGTACTATTTATGCTGTTAAATTATTAGAAGCATTAAATGATATGAGTAATGTAAATACTCATCTTATTATGAGCACCTGGGCGATAAAAAATTTAGAAATTGAAACTGACTATTGTTTAAACGATGTAGAAAATTTGGCAACGGTTGTGTATGATCATCAAGATCTAAGTGCATGCACCTCGAGTGGATCATTTAGGACAGATGGAATGGTCATACTGCCCTGTAGTATGAAAACCTTAAGCTCTATAGCAAATGGTTATGATGATAATTTAATCTCTCGCACTGCTGGTGTAATGATAAAAGAGGGAAGAAAATTGATTTTGTGTCCCAGAGAGACACCCTTGAGTTCGATTCATTTAGAAAACATGCTAAAATTGTCTAATATTGGGGTAAAAATTATTCCACCGATGCCTGCATTTTATAATAGACCTGAAAGCATAGCAGACATTATAAATCATATGGTCATGAAAGTTCTCGACCAGTTTAGTATACAGCATAAAGAAGGGAAAAGATGGAATGGCAGTTCTATCTAAGATGAAATAAAAATTTAATGTATCTAACTAAATCAGATCAATTATAGAAAAGTGAACTATATCCGGAGTATTGATCGTTACTGCCATCTGTCTATATTCATTGGTATTCTTTCGATAAGCACTGCGAACTGGCGTTATAATTTAAAATCCTAATGGACTCTTCATAATAATCAGGTGGAGTAGAATCTCCATCTGATTCCCCCATGTTCCTACTTTTTGAACATCGCAATATATCTTTTTATCTATGATTATTAAAAGCCTCCTACCGTTTGATCTGGAATTCTTGGTTTTCCAATCTATAAGGATATCTCACTTAATGCTTCCCTGAGATCTGTTTCGAATAATATCATAGTCACCAGTGGCTCCATGTGACAAATTCTCAGAATATCCTATTCCTACTGAGACAACAATCCCACAGAACAGAAAAACTACTATCAAACTTTTTCACCAATTTTTCTCCCTCCTATTATTGAAGTAGATGAAACCTCAGAATTTATAATAAATTAATCATATTTACTCAGAAGTTATTTTCTAGTCTCATGGCTAGAGTATATGTACTAATTATGGGAAAAATTTTCTTTTGCAAAAAGGATAATATTAGATGGGTGGCAAAGTAAATTAAAAAGGAGTTTTTGCGTCTGCCATAGATTAGGAGGATTGAATATGCTAAATAGAGTTTTAATTATAGATGATGATACGGAGCTGTGTGCGTTGATAAAAAAATGTGCCACACAAGGAGAATTAGAAGCCGATATTGCCTGTACAGGAAGGACTGGATTATCAAAAATAATGAACCAAAGTGGCGCCTACTGTCTTGTGATTTTGGATGTTATGCTGCCTGGTTTAAATGGCTTTCAGGTTTTATCTGAAATTCGCAAAAACAGTACGGTTCCTATACTTATGCTGACAGCAAAAGGCAATGAAATAGATAAGGTGATGGGTCTGCGTCTTGGTGCGGACGATTACCTGACAAAGCCATTTAGCATTAATGAACTGATGGCACGAATGGAATCCCTGATAAGACGGTACACGATTTTTAATCAAGCTGCGCCGATGGATGTTCTTATTTTTCATAATATGGTGATTGACAAGGAAAATTGAACTATCTGTATAAATGGAGAATCAATTGACCTGACTAGCAAGGAATTTGATTTATTACTGTTTCTGGCTTCTAACAAAGGACGTGTTTTTACAAAAAAGCAAATATACACGCAGGTTTGGAAGAATGAGTACGCATTTGACGATAACAATATCATGTCTTTTATTAGCAAGCTTCGGAAAAAGATTGAACCAAATACAGAACATCCTTTTTATTTACAGACTGTGCATGGAGTTGGTTACCGCTTTAATAAGGAGGCGTAGCACATGAAATGGACGTTAGTTTTCTTTTTTTCAACTATTATAAGTATTTGCGTCATTGTCTATCTCTGGGCAAAGCTCTGTCGTGTAAAGGAACAGATTTCTAATATTAAGGATGCCCTGGAAGATATTAAAAAAGGAAACTTGAATCGCCGTATCCTTACAAGAAAAAGTGACATGACAAAAACGATTTGCTATAATATCAATGAGATTGTTATGAATAATCAGTCACAGCTTACCAAGCTGAAACAATCGGAACAGGCCTACAAACGCCTTATGACAAGTCTTTCCCACGATGTCAAAACACCTTTGACCTCTTTAGTTGGCTACCTGGAGGCTATACAGGAAAAGATTGTGACAGGAGAAGAAAAAGAGGAATATATTGGTGTAGCTTTAGCCAAAGCCTATCACTTAAAGGATTTTGTGGAATCCCTGTTTGAGTGGGTAAAGCTGGATGCGAAGGAGCAAATATTTCAGTTTGAAATCTGTGATTTGAATGAGCTTTCCCGTAATATTTTAGCCGACTGGATACCAACATTGGAGGACAAACTCTTTGGTTATGAAATTGACATTCCCGATTTGGAGTATAGTGTTTATTTAGACCGCAATGCTTATGTGCTTATACTCAACAACCTATTTCAAAATATACTTTTGCATAGCGGCGGCGATAAAATTCGCTTTCAAATTTTCGAAGACAAAGTACAAGCGGCCATTATCGTAACAGATAATGGAAAGGGAATACCCAAAAAGCATCTGTCACATATTTTTGAACGACTTTATCAGGGAGATGAATCCCGATCAACCAGTGGAAATGGTCTTGGGTTATCTATTGTTCAAGAGCTCGTATCAATACACAGCGGCATGATCCGTGCAGAAAATTTATCGCATGGCGGTGCTACTTTTACCATTACCCTTCCGAAAGCTCTGTAGTACTACGGAGCTTTCTTTTTTTCAAAACAAGAAAAAAGTAAGATAACGGCAAGGTTTTGGCAAGGTTTCTACGCTATACTTAAAAGGAGAAGGGAGAAAAGTATATGTTGGACAATTATTCAGGTGGAAATATCAAAACTTGAACGCAAAAAAATAGTTAAAAAAGGAGATTTAAAATGGATAATATTGTAATTGAAACCCGACAATTGACAAAGATATATGGGGAACAAACTGTTGTAAACGAAGTAAATCTGCATGTGCGGAAAGGCCGCATTTACGGATTGCTTGGTCGGAATGGTGCGGGTAAAACTACTATTATGAAAATGATTTTGGGGCTTAGTTCGGTTACCTCTGGTGAAGTTGATGTTTTTAGTCAAACCATTAAGGGAAACGAAAAATACATTTATCCTCGTATTGGAGCGATTATCGAAACGCCGGGTTTTTATCCTAATCTTACGGGAACGGAAAATCTTGAAATTTTTGCAAAACTGCGTGGGACATCCAGGCCTAATGCGGTGAAAGAAGCACTTGGAGTCGTCGGGCTGCCGTATAGGGACAAAAAAGTATTTAGCAAATATTCCCTTGGCATGAAACAACGCCTTGGGATTGCCAATGCAATCCTGCACGATCCGGAACTTCTTATACTGGACGAGCCTACAAATGGTCTTGATCCTATTGGTATTGCGGAAGTCAGGAGTTTTATCCAGGACTTATGTGTCAAACGTGGAAAAACAGTTTTGATCTCTAGTCACATTCTCTCAGAAATTTCTTTGCTTGCAGATGATATTGGTATCATCCACAACGGTGTTTTGCTGGAGGAAAACAGTTTGGCAGAGCTTCACAAGAGAAATAGTAAGTATATTTTGCTGCAAGTTTCTGATACCGCAAAGGCTGTTTTATTGTTAGAACGTCGATTCCATGTGAAAGAATATTCGGTACAGGATACCCATACAGTGCTGCTATATGACACAGATCTTGATATGGCGGAAATCAACAAAGCTTTGATGCTTGAAAATATTTCTGTAATAAGTTTACAGCTCTGTAATGATACTCTGGAAGACTATTTTAAAAAAGTCACGGGAGGAGAAGGCATTGCTTAACCTTATTCAATCGGAGTTTCTAAAGCTACGACGTAGAAAATTTATCTGGCTGATGTTGTTTGCTGCTTTGTTCATGCCACTTGTTGCTATATTTTATTTTAGTGGGGCAAATGCAACAGAAATAACACCTATACATTTTTACAAATGGACGGCCTTTTCCTACACGCTTTGGATTATTCTGCCCTTTGTGCTTGGAATGCTTTGTACGATGCTGATATACAACGAGAATCAAGAACAACTATGGATTATTCCTATCAGTAGGATGGGGTACTTTTTTAGCAAATTTGTGGTGGTTTTGTTTTATTCTATTTGCTTTATGCTGATTACCGCGGTTAGTTCCATTTTGGCGGGGGTCACGTCCGGACTGATTGTATTCACGACTGACAGTATTTCTTTTTTGTTCATCAAGTGTCTGGAAATTGGGATTTTGATACCTTTGGCTATATTACCTATACTCGCGGTCACAGTTTCGCAGAAGGGCTATATCCTTCCAGTATGCGTAACCATTGTTTTTACATTTTTTGGATTTATCTTGCTTATGATAAATATGTACATCCACCCCCTTTCCAGTACGACGGCTATTTTTATGCGAAATATTGAAGGAGTTGTTTTGGATGAGCCGGTAAACATGGGAAAAGCCTTTTTGTGTATCGGCATATGGGGAATTGCCTCAACTATTTGGGCGAAAATTGCGTTAGGAAAAGAAAAGTAGGTGAATGAAGTGAAAACATTATTATGGGTGGAACGATTAAAGCTAAAACGTTCAAAAATTCTATGGATAGCTGTATTTTTTGCTGTCATGATAGCATTTATTGTGTTTATGCAGGGACAGTTTCAATATTATGGTCAGCGATATGTGGACGGAGTTACTTGGTACATGACTGCAACACAATCCCTGGGGAGCTTATATGTGTTTCCTGCAATTATAGCGCTTATGGGTAGCTACATGATTTGTAGGGAAAATCAGGATGATACAATGAAATCTCTTGCGCTTATCCCCATTAGTGTCTCTAAATTAGTAGGAGCGAAAATGATCATGACAGCGATTTTTGCTGTTGCTCTTTACGCTTTTCTATTTACAGTGACATTAATCGTGGAAGCGGTGCTTCATATCTCTTTGCTTGATTTGGGTATAGTACTTAGCTTTGCAAAAATGTATCTCTTAGAGGGGATAGGTTTTTTTCTCGCTGTATCTCCTATCATAGCCATAGTATATAGGTTAAAAAAGGGATATTGGTTTGCTCTGATATTTGCTGAACTCTATTCGTTCCTTGGTCTTTTTATCGGGATGCAGAGTACGATGCGCTCTATATATCCGATTACAGCAGTATTTTGTGCAGCAGGTTATTATAAAACAAACTCGATTCAATTTGTTATAAGCCTGTTCAGTTTGTTAACTAGCGGCAGTTTATCAGTGGTGTTTTTATATGGACTGAATAGAAAACATGATGTGTTTGATTGATAGCAAATATAATTTTGGAGTTTAAATAATGAATAAAGTGAACTGGTTTTTCTCAATAATTATTCATAAAGAACTTAATTTGCCAAATAGGAATGGGCGATTACTATGCCCATTCCTATTTGGCAGCCATCAGTTGTTGCTTTTAGACTCGTGACTTTGTGTCTCTATCTTTTGACTGGTTTACCCTTGTCTGGAAAGAAATAAATTATTGTAATTGACTTACTGTATATAATATCTCCCCAGAGTAAATTCCGGGGTCAATCTCAAAGGGATTTAACCTTAATCGGAGATTTAGATAAAACAGATCGATACCATTAAAGGGCTTTTTTATCATTAATTGAGGTATCTGTGATAATTGATACCAGCTTTTACCATCTAGACTCCATTCCAATCGGGTAAAGGGGATTTTCCCTGGACCGTTGGATAAATATTCTTTGTCTGTGGAAATCCAGATGCCATAGGGAGCATTACTCGCCGTCCTAATCTGATGGACAGCTGGTTTAATAATAATAATCTGCTCTTCCCCCGAAACTGTAGCTGTTAAGAAGTCTTCTGCTGAAAAAACAATTTGTTTGGCGTCAATCTCAATATAGTATAGAGGGGGAACCTGTAACTTAATTCTAAATTCCTGAATGAAGTCTGTTTTAGCATAGGCAGACGGAAGACAGAGTAGGAGGGTTGAGACAAGACTAATCCAGAGTATTTTTTTCATATAATCTAACCTCCTCCTAATATAACTCACTCACAGTAATTGTAATAGTTCCTTCATACGTACCAGCTGGTTGAGCAGTTAATGAGTCGATCTGAATAGCACCATAAATGTTAAAATATGTGGTAACCTCGGTGTCATTTAGCAAGCGCTGTTGATAAATTTTACCTGGTTGAAAAGAATAAGCGCTGTTTTCAGGGTAGTTTACCCAATAGGTTGCATCCAATGTATAAGGTTTATTGGTGAATTCACCTGTGTAACTCAAATCAGTGACAGAAAAGTGAACTATAACCGGGATATTGGTCTTTACCGCCATCTGTCCATACCCATTGGAATTCTCTCGATAAGTACCCTTTATTGGAGTCAAAATCTGAAATCGTACTGGGCTTTGTAAAATAGATATATGGATAAAGGGATCATTGTCATGCTGAATATTAACTCCATCTGTTAGGTTCAAATGGCTGCTATTCACTTTAGAGGTTCCTACTGTAATCAGTACCCATCCAATCAACAATATAATTACTCCGATTTTGTGTAACCTGCGTTTAGCAAGCATCAGAGAAGCCTCCTGTTTATTCATTTTTTAGTGTAAGATCTTTTTCGATTTTTTGCAGTTCAATATTATCGCTATATATTTTTATTTCAACATGATATAACCCGGGATTTAGATCTTTGGCAATTCCAGTTAAAAGCTGACTCTTGTTTGGAAGAAGCTGATCTACTCCTTCCGATAAAGTCAGTGGTATGGATTCAATAATACTGTCATTTTGACTAATTATTAAGATAGCTTTTGGGTTGCAGACGATGTTTCCCGTATTTTTAACACCCAACGAGAAGAGATAACCTTCTTCTGTAAAAATGGAATATAAGTTCTGTATCTCTATATCTCTTAGACCAGTGTCTCCAATCAGAATAGTCAAGGGAATTTTTTGCTGTTCTAAAGGTTGCTCTTTTTTCTGGGGAGGATAAGCCAGAAATTCTAAATAGCTGTGATAACTTCCCGGTGGGATATCTTTTGGCACCACGCAGGTCACAAGTACTTTTTTAGATTGTCTTGCTCCGAGAAATATCTCCTCTTGATGGAATTGAATCCAGTTCAGATTAGAATGGCTATAATTGGCTTCCACTTCCTGAGCTTTAGTAAGAACCATTGTTTCTTCAGATGTTTCATTTCGTACATCAATGGCTAAAGTTTTTCTCTGGCCTGGCTGTAGTGTGGTTTCAATCTCCTGTTGTTCAATAGCAAATATATGCATTTCGTCAGCGTTGGAATAGTCAAACTGTCCTTCTGCTATCGTAATATGTTGACTTTTAACAATCTGCCCATAGTCACCGTATTTTATAAATATCTGAATTGTGTAATCCCCTGGTGCAAGAGGTTTGGTGATCTCTGCTAAATACTGCACATGACTTCCCGGATACATTCTGGTGATATCTAAATTGGCAGTGGCACTTGCTGGACTACGCATAATAACTCTTTCAATAAGATTTCGCTGTGCATCACGAATGGTTGCTTCACCCGATACTTCAAAATCCCAATCCGAATCATTCTTAATTTGAACCTCCAGAAGTGGTTGATTCTCTTCACCTGGAATCAACCCCCAACCATCTACCAATTCAGCACGCTTACGTAAACCGATTCGATCAATTCGAATAATTAAGCGAACGGCATAACGAATCCGAAAAATTACTCCTTGTTGGTTATGTTGAGTTTGTGGCTCTATCATTAAGATTACAGTATGAGAACCTTGTGCATTTAGGGGTACTTTAACTTTTCCCCGAAGCGATATATTGTCACCTGGATAAATCTGCACTTCAGTTTTGTCTAATGTAATCCATTCAGCTTCCGGAAAAAATTCTACAGGTAATTGTTGATAGGTCATACTACCGTCTAAAATCTGAATCGGTTTAAATAAAGATACTCTGACTATTTCTGAATCGTCGGTAGGAGTTAAGGTTATCTCAAACCCTTTTTCCTCACCTGGTTTCATATCTAGTTCCAGCCCTAATGGGCGGACACCAATTGCGATACTTTTACCACTACAAATAATGAATGAAATAACGATGAGAATCAATATAAGCATTGGGTAGTAATATGATTTCAATTTCATCTCTAAATCCTCCACCTTTTAATTTTTAATTCGCTAACCAGAGGAGATATCTTAGTGTTTCCCTCTGGTTAGCTTAGCTTGCTTAACTCATGTCTATTAGTCTAGAGAAATTGTGAAGACAATTTCGGTACTGTAAGTATCAGCAGGCAAATCATACCAGTTATCCGGTAAAGCCGGGATTAATTCTACATCAGCGAACCATTCACCATTGATGTAGTTACTACCCCATACTAGTGGAATTTGCCAACTGGCTGATTGATTTGCAGAGTTAATGGTAGCCAGGGTTTGGTTATTTATTTTAAAGTTCATCTGATAGCCAATTGAGAAATCATGAACCTGACCTACCAGGGGACCAAAAGTAGCAGCTACAGTTACCGGTGCATTCAAACGAAGCCGCAAAAAATTTTCTTTAAGGTAAGTATGGTCGCCAAAGTGGTCTCTTTTCAATGTTAGATTCCAGCAACCACCATTCATTACATGGAACTGACCAAATGGGTCTAAAGTTGCATTTATCTCCATAGTCTCAGTGCCACCATTAGTGGAAATGGCAAAACTCGCGATTGATAGACCAAATACTAAGGTCATTACCATCATTAAAATAACTAGTTTTTTCATTAAAAAATTCCTCCTCATTGGTTATAAGCCTTAAATTTTGGGGTTGGCCGGTTTCACCATTAGCTTCCTACCATCCTATTGGTGACCAGTTAAAGAATGGCAGTTCACAGCTTCCAATGAGAAATTATCTAACCATCTACTTTTTAAACTATTCTGTGAGAGACCTAGTGATCAAACTCCTGGCATTTATCACCTCCTGATCTTAATAAATAAATTGAAATCTCTCTTCTTTCTGATACTCAAAATAATCTCGTTAGGGTAAACGAGGTTTGAAGCTTTAAATTATTCTTGAATAAAATTTAATCCAAAGTGGAGTGATAGGTCTTGATTAACCTTTTGTTCCAGAAGTAAGTTGATACCAACTTCTGGAGAATACAGATAACCAATCCCCAGCCGGTTAGTTACCTTTTCCTCCAGATAAATTCCTTCATACCAGGCTTTCCATCTATTTTTTTGATAATTAAGAATAACGTTCCAATAAGGTGTATGAAAGCTGAGACTATTTCCGCTATAACAGACTGGAAGATAAGAGATTTTGGCTTGCAATAAATCAATATTCATCTGATCTGTGATTCCCCAACGGAGATCTGCATTAATTCCGTCAGAATCAAGCTGACCGGATAATGCTAAACTTGTTGTCGGTAAAAAATAACTATAATTTAGCCGATAAGATAGTAGTTCATCCTGGATTCGAAAATTGCAAAATAATTCATGTTCATTTTTATAGAAGTTATAATCAAGCCCTAACTCATCAAAAATGTAAAGGGTGGTTTCTTGACGTTGATATTTCGGATTTGTCGCAATAAATTTATTAATTGCGAGCAAGTTACCAATGGTCCAATATGAACCCTGAGTGTCAAATATTTCCGGTGAGATAGGTATGGCCGTTAAAAAAAGAGCAAAATGCTTATTACTGTCTGCTGTCTTTCTGGTTAAAATTAATATTGGTTTAGTAGCACTTTCTTGAATCCAATTATTTACTTGAATATTTCTTATACTTCCCCAAGATGATTCACTTCTCATAATCAGGCGTGTAAGTATTCTTTGATTCTTGTTATCAATTGTCAGCGGAAGTAAACTTAGTTCAAAAGTTGTTTTCTTTAACTGTTGGAGTATCGTTTTTTCTGCCATTCTAATGGTCACAGGATACTTTTCCATGGTTATTAACCATGACAGATTTTCCGTTTGCTTGTCGATGGTCAGCTGATTGAGATCCAATTCTATATTCTTTTCACAATAGGTGCTGATTAACTCTAAAATCTGCTTGTTCGTTGAAAAAGTCCATTCATTTTCCGTCTCTTCTTCGAATTCAAAATTGATCTTTTGAAATAAGGAATCTTCAAGTTCTTCAAAATAAAGTGAATATAGTACTAAGAAATTTTGCGAATCCAATGCAGGAAGTTTCCATTCCTGGTTAACCAATAATTTTGCCAGGTCTTTATTCAAGAGTGGTTGTGTCATGGTTTTTCCCGGTACACAGGTGGTGAAGAGGAGTAGCAGAATAAAAATTATTACTAACTTATTTCTCATGTTAAACCCTCCTGGAGGTTATCTAATAGTGGGAGTTACAAATACCAGAAATTCCCGATCTGAATTGGATTTTTTTTCAGTTTTAAATAACCAACGAATTATTGGGATATTTCCCAGCAAAGGTACCTTATTTATTGTCATAGAGTTGTTTAGTATTGTCATTCCAGCAAGTACAACAGTCTGCCCATCTTTTAACTGAAGAGTTGTTGAAACTGTATTTTCTCTGATAATATGACTGTTATTATTTTTGCCAAGGTAGTGACTCACACTTGGAGTAATCTGAAGGATTAGTTGATTCTGACCAATAATTTTTGCGGTCACCTTTAGACCTACTCCTACTTCAAATTCTTCTAAACGTGTTGTGCTATCCTGAGATTCTATCAACATAATCTGTTGTTCCCCGACAAATAATTCTGCAGTACTCCCATCTGTCAATAATACTTTTGGATCTGCTTCAATACTGGCTTTTTGCTCTTCTTCTAACATTTTTAATTCAGCAAATAATTTCCCATATAAATTAGTCTCTAAAATAAATAAATTACTATCCAGACTATAGTTAAACCAGGTTTCGGTCTGCTGATCAGTCTCTGTAAAATTTAGCAGATTAATGCCCAGTTCTCTGATTACACTGGAATCTACTTCTGTGACCACTACCTGCACTTCAATCTGTTGTTGGGGGAGATCTATCTGTTGTATTAGATTTTTGATCCGTTTTAGTTCTCTGGCTGGAGCGTTAATCGTTAATAGATTGCTTTCTCTATTCCCCTGAATATAGTTTTTTAGAAAATCTGGTATTAACTCAAATACTTTATTCACAGTGATATGATTTAGTACGACTACTTCTAACTCACTCAATTCTCCAAAAGTTGTATTTTGTGGATCTGATAGTCCAACCAGATAAAAGTCGTCAAATTTTTTGAAGGTGTAGCCTCCACTGATCAAAATCATGTGTAATGCCTTTTCTAAAGGAACTTCCTGCAAATCTACAGTTATTAAACCTCCTACGGTTTGATCTGGAATAATTGGTACCCCAGTTTGTAAAGAGATCTCACTTAAAGCTTCCCTGAGATCTGTTTCGAACAGCAGCATCGTTACCAAAGGCTCTTCAGTTAACAGATTTTCGGCATAACCTGTTCCAATAGAGAAGATAATTCCCCAGAACATAAAGACTATTATCAAACATTTTTTTACCAATTTCTCTCCCTCCAATATTAAAATTATATGGAAATTTTGATACTTGCCGCTATTATCACTAAAGTATAATTCTAATTATGAGAAAATATGCCTGAAGAATTTTAACAAATGTGGTTGGATGATGAAGGTATTAGATTTTTACTTAATTATATTAAAGACAAACTTTTTATATACCAAAATATCGGGAAAATATTGAGTTTTGACTATGTATTTAGGAATAATCTAGTATTGTGGGGAAATGATATTTTTGAAAAGGTAAAATATGAGAAAATATATCTAAGTTCTCTGACTCCCACTTATAGAAGTGGGAACTGCCTCGTTCTACTTCAGATGGTGTTGAATCCCCATCTAAAGCCCCGAAGTTCAGTTTTAGCTGAACGAGTTCACCGTGTTTACTATGCATAGTCCTGTTTTTGATAACCGGACTTTTTTGTTTATGATATAGAGAGAAATTTTTTTTCTTTGAAGGATAACATTGGATGGGTGGCAAAGTAAATTAAAAAGAAGTTTTTGCATCTGGTATGGTTTAGGAGGATTGAATATGCCGAAATATCTTGGAATAATCGGTAACCCCATCGAGCATTCGCTATCACCACTGATGCATAATGCAGCACTGCGAAACCAGAATCTTGCTTACCGATATATTCCTTTTAAAGTTGAAAAAGATGACTTACTGGCTGCAGTGCAGGGGTTAAAGGTGTTGAATTTTGTAGGTTTTAATGTAACTATTCCCTATAAAGTTGTAGTTATTCCATTTTTAGATGAGATAACAGAGGAAGCCAGGTTAATTGGTGCTGTTAATACGGTCCTGATTAACAGTGGCAGGTTAGTCGGTCATAATACTGATGGGATTGGCTTTGTTCATTCTTTGCAGAGAGAAGTTGGGATAACTCCTGAAAAGAGAAAAGTATTGATTTTTGGAGCAGGTGGCGCAGCCAGAGCAGTAGCTGTACAGTTGGGCTTAGAAGGAGCAGAACAGATAATAATTATTAATCGAACCAGGGAGAGAGCAGTGCTTCTGGCTCAGGAGTTAACAGAAAAGATTTCCGGGACGATTTATCAGGGTTTTGGTCTGGGGACAGCAGAATTAGCTGATAGGGTTCGGGAAGCGGAGATTATTGTCAATGCCACACCGGCGGGGATGTTGTCAAGTCACTTGAAAAAACCGCCAATTAGGGAAGAATGGTTGAGGGCTCGACAATTGGTCGTTGATCTGGTGTATAATCCACTAATAACTCCACTATTGAACCTGGCTCGAAAATCTGGAGCTCAGATTTTGACAGGAGAGGGAATGCTATTATACCAGGGGGCGGCAGCATATCAGCTCTGGACAGGTTATCAGCCGCCGGTGGAGATCATGCGTCAAGCGTTGATGGAAAGACTGTAGTAGGCGAGTTTGCCTATAAGTATTTTTAAATTTGCTAATTAGGTAGTATCCAAATTCCAGTGAGTTTGAGAACATTCCAGATGGGAAGTCTCCTGGCCTATATAGATGTGAGTATAAATAAAATGGTGTCTACTTCAGTGGAGGTACCAAATCTCTTCTGAAGTCGCTAAGCTTAAGGCTTTAACAGCTTGCTGTTAGTGTGACTTTAATTTCTTTGAGAGAAGTAATAAATATAAAAGGAGGGGTTGTCTATGTTTACATATCTAACGGCAGGTGAGTCCCATGGTATGCAGTTAACTACCATCATCAAGAAAGTACCTTCAGGGCTGTGGTTAACTGCAGAGATGATAAATCAGCAATTAACGCGGCGGCAGCAGGGATATGGCCGTGGTGGGCGAATGGAAATTGAAAAAGATCGGATTGAGATTACCTCTGGAATCAGACATGGTAGAACTATTGGCAGCCCGATTAGTATGCAGATTAAGAATCGTGATTGGGAAAATTGGCAGGAGAAGATGAGTGTAGAACCACTAGATTTTGGGTGTAACAGGGAAGAGATGACTAATCCTCGCCCGGGTCATGCTGACCTTGTGGGAGGAATTAAGTATAATACTTATGATTTGAGAGATATTCTGGAAAGGGCCAGTGCCCGGGAGACTGCAGCCCGAACCGCAGTAGGAGCGGTCTGTCGTCAGTTTTTACGGGAATTTGGGATACAGATCTGGAGTCATGTGGTACAGATCGGTGACCTGACCAGTCCTAACTGGACTCAGCTTACCACAGAACAGATCTCGGTTAATCTTGATGATCCGGGAGAGGTTAAAGAGTATTTTGCCCTGGTTGAAAGATCTCCTTTGCGGTGTGGTAGCCCTGAGCAGCAAGCTAAAATGATTCAGCTGATCGATAACTGGCAGTTAGCGGGAGATTCGGTAGGAGGGGTATTTGAAGTAATTGTTACAGGACTTCCCATCGGGTTGGGTAGTTATGTACACTGGAACGAACGGTTGGATGGTAAACTGGCACAGGCTTTAGTAAGTGTTCAGGGGATGAAGGCTGTGGAGTTCGGGTTAGGCTTTGGCGGTAGTGGATTACCAGGTTCACTGGTACATGATCAGATATATTATGCAGAACAGGATACGATTGGAGGATATTTCTATCGGACGACAAATGGAGCGGGTGGACTTGAGGGTGGGATGACTACCGGGGAGCCTCTGATCATCCGGGTAGGCATGAAACCCATACCAACTCTAATGAAACCACTGCATTCGGTTGATATTGTAACTAAGGAAGAAGTGTATGCCAGTAAAGAGAGAGCCGATGTGTGTGCTGTTCCTGCGGCCAGTGTTGTTGGTGAGGGAGTTGTAGCTATAGAGTTGGCTCAGGCTTTTGCTGCAAAGTTTGGAGGGGATAGTATGACAGAGATCAGGGGTGCTTATGAGAAATATCTGGAATATGTCAGGCAATATTAAGAGAGGCCGGCCCAATATTGTTCTCGTCGGAATGATGGGTAGTGGCAAAACAACGGTAGGCCAACTGTTGTCAAAAATGCTAAATAAGGAATTTATCGATATAGACCAGTTCGTGGAGAAGAAGGCCAATAAATCCATTCAGGATATTTTTGCTCGGGAGGGAGAAAGAGCCTTCAGGCGTCTGGAGGCTCAGATTGTGGTCATGTTAGCAGATAAGCGTGGACTGGTTATCTCTACTGGAGGTGGAATAGTTTTAGATTGGGAGAATATTGAGATTTTGCAGCGGGATGGCCTAATTATCTTTCTCAATGCTTCACCAGAGGTGATAGCAAAACGTCTTCGGGATGATGATACGCGTCCTTTAATCAAAGCTAATCTACTGAAAACGCTTAAAGAGATATTTGCTAAACGCATTAACTTATACCAACGGGCTGCAGATATAGTGTTAGATGTGGACCCACTTACTCCTGAGCAGATTGCCGGGGAGATAATCAAACTATTGGAATCGGAGAATCTTTAATTGATCTGAAGAAGATTACTTTAGTGTTGATAAATGTTTAATCCGAGGGGGGGGGGAAATTAATGCAGCAAAAGTTGACCATCAACTTACAAGAACGCAGTTATCCGATCTTTATCGGTACTGACATGTTAAAAGATATCGGCAGTTTAATCAGATTACAGATTCCGACAGTCAGGCGAAGTTTTGTTATCACCAATACTACTGTTGAGAAACTTTATGGGCAGGTTATCATGAATAGTTTGAGCACAGCAGGTTTAGAGCCGGCTATAGCTGCTATCCCGGATGGTGAGGAGTACAAGACTCTGGAGACAGCCAGTTCTCTGTATGATAAGCTAATTCAGCATCAGATGGATCGGAGTTCGGTGGTGCTCAGTCTGGGTGGAGGAGTGGTTGGTGACCTGGCTGGTTTTGTAGCGGCTACTTTTATGCGTGGAGTGGATTTTGTACAGATACCTACTACTTTGCTGGCCCAGGTCGATAGTAGCATTGGGGGGAAGGTGGCTGTAAATCATCAGGCCGGAAAGAATCTGATCGGAGCATTTTATCAGCCAAAACTGGTGTTGATAGATATCGATACCCTGAGAACTTTATCCGAAAAAGAGATTACAGCAGGAATGGCAGAGGTCGTCAAATATGGAATGGTCTTTGATGAGGAGTTTTTTTCCTGGATTGAAACCAGTGCTGCTGGAATTAAGAAGCAAGAGCCAGAGGTGCTGATTCAGATGATCTATCAATCGTGTGTGATCAAAGGTAAAGTGGTAGAAACTGATGAACGAGAAGAAAATCTGAGAGCGATCCTCAATTTTGGCCATACAGTAGGGCATGCTCTGGAAAACCTTACCCACTATGTCCGTTATCGCCATGGAGAGGCAGTAGCAATTGGGATGGTTCAGGCATCCAGATTCGCTATATTAATGGGAATTATTAGTCGGGAAGCTGTTCAGCGTCTAATTAAGATTTTAAAGGTTTTAGGGCTTCCCACAGAGCTTCCTCCTGATCTATCTTCCCGTGAGATTATCCAGACTATGAGAAAGGATAAAAAGTCCTACCAGGGTAAAGTTAAACTTATTCTACCTACTGCAATTGGGCGAATAGAGATTGTAGACCATTGGGATGAAGAGAAACTGAGTAGAGTGTTAGATCAGGCGAATTGTCAGTGAATTTTAATGATATCTAGAAGGAAAACCTCCCGGTCTTTAGAGGTGGGAGTGGGAATAATTAAATGTTGTTTACTTCCATGGAGGTGCAGACCTCTTATGATGTCGCTAAAACCCGGCATTAACAGCTTACCGGTAAGGTAACTATTATAGATCATTTAAAAGGCCTCTCAATTAAGAGAGGCCCTAATTTTGTTTACTTCTCTGGAGAAATGATCTTAATGGTTTTATCGGCCATAGATGCTGCCTGTAGAGCGGCTGTATCAAAGTCATCGGCTGTAATTTTTAAGATCTCAAAATTTACCCAATTACGGGATTGACCAGGGGAATATTTGTAAGGAGTAGAATGACCAAAGAATTCACCGATCTCAATCGAACCATCTCCGTCAGTGTCAATATAACCGATAATGTACACATTATTTACGTTGACAGGGATGTTGTTTACAGTATAATAACCATTTTGGCTGACGGTAACTGCAGTAGTGAGCGGTTCCCAGACATTTTCACTTCTTTTTAAAGCTGCCTGAATCTGAACGTCATACATCTTTGGCGCTACCATAGCCAGAGCCTGAGAAGCATTTACGATACCTGCACCATAGTAGTAAGTATCACCTTTTGATGTAGCAGAATCGATCAGGATCTGATATACACTGCCAGGATCAGTAACACCCAGGGTATAGATCAAACCTGCTACAGCAGAGACCTGAGCGGTAGCAGATGAGGTTCCCGGCCAGACGTAAGTTTCTGTGGTCAGATATGCATCAGGATAACCGGGAATACCGTCATAAATATTATCATAACCATCATTATCAAATCCACCCGGGGCAACCAATCCCAGATCTTCACCATAATTGGAATAAGGTGCACGGTTCCCGTAGACGTCCACAGCGCCTACAGCCAGAGTGTACCAGGAGGATGCAGGATAGCTGATCGTGCTGGAAGAGTCATTCCCGGCGGCAGCGAATATAGCTACACCGTAATTATATGCATAGCGTAAGGCGCTCTCCACAGTTGGATGATCTTCCGGATAGGGGAGTTCGGAATTACCCAGACTGATATTAATTATGTTTGCTCCCAGATCTACTGCTTTACGAATACCTTCGGCTAATAAGAGGTCTTCAGTTCGCGGCATACCGTCGGCATGAATCTCGCCATCGTAACAGATCTTAATTGGCATAACCTTTAGACCCCAACCGGTGCCTGCCAGACCGGTATTGTTATTGGTCACCGCACCAATAATACTTGCCATGTGAGTGCCGTGACTCTGATTGATAGCGGTTAAGTCATCGTAGGGATTAGTATCCTGACCGAAAATATCATATCCGGGAACCAGATTGGAATCAAGATCACTGTTTGCTCGAATTCCCGTATCCAGAACAGCAACAACAATATTACTATGGATGCCTTTAGCATAATCCCAGGCATCGGGCATCTTAATGCTCGATAGATTCCATTGAGAAGCATATTTCGGATCATTGGGAACACTCATCAGATGGTTGATATAGTTGGGTTGAACACTATCTACTTCAGCTATTCGGGCAAGAGCATCTATTATCGAATCAATGTCATTCTGGGTTTGCAGATGATACAGATTGTAACCGCGACTGGTATATGATGCGCTGGTTAGATTACTCAGAATCTCATCTGCCCTTTCTGAAGTTACATCTTCCGAGAACTGGATCAGTACTCCATTATAATTAACCCCACTCATCAGAGATATAGATCTGGATAAAAGAGGGAGAGTGACGACATTTGTAGATGGATCCAGACTCTGGTTGACTACAACGTCACCAAAGCTGATTTGCCCACTGGCAGAGGCAGGCAGCCATTGTAAACGTACTTGCCAGTTATAGTTGTTGACTGTGATCTCTTTATTCTCAATGCGTCCGGCATAATCCGCATGATTCACCTCCAATTTATAATCTCCCAGGTAAGGAATTCGGAATGATACATTACCTCCGGTTTTGGTATCAATTATCTGATTGTTGGATAGATCTGTCAAACGGATAGTGGCTCCGGTAATCTGTGTACCATTGGTGTCATTTATCACACTCACATTAATCATGAGTGGCTGCAGTCGAATATTTGGCAGAGTGATGGGGCCAGTCACATTCAGGGAAGTCTCATAACTTTCATAACTCTCTTTAGAGATACGTAAAGTTTGATTACCCCTAGTAGCATCTAATTGAAAGTAACCATTAGAGTCAGTATAACAGTATTGGGAACCAATAGTGACTGATGCATAAGCAATCCCATACCCCGATTGGGCATCAATAACTTGACCAGTTATAGTATAACTTTGATCCAGATGGACATTAATGGTTTTGTTGCCAGTCAGGTTAACGGTTTGAGAGCGGGTAATGTAATTGTCGGCAGTAACCTGAAGCGTATAAGTACCTTCAAATATGTCATAAAATGTAACAGTGGAACCAATCTTTTCATCAAGTAGATTGCCCTGAGAGTCTTTTAAGCTAACAGATGCATTTATAGGTGAACCGCTATAGGTATCATCTACGTTAACAGTAAGATCAAAAGTAGGTAGTGGTTCCATCTTAATTTGATAATTCTCATCTGAATTCAGAGTAAAATTCAGTATTTTATCATGATAACCTGCCACTTTTACTTTAAGTCGATAATCACCTTCATAGATATTAGAGAATTCTACTTGACTGCCAGAACGAGGACCATATGTAGCATTTGTATCGGTATTTTTTAAAGTTATAGAAGCAGTCAATGGTGAATTGGTATTAATATCCACAATATTTACACTTACTGAATACTTTGAGAATTCTTCCAGAACATAACGCAAATTAAGTAGATCTTGATTGACTGCAAGGGTATTTGTGGTCTGGTGGTAATTATCTTTGCTGATTACCAGAGTATAAGAACCCTTTTTCAAATCCGAGACAGTGAAATGTCCATTTTCATCGGTATAAAAAGCGCCAATGTTTCTAATATATATTTTCGCATCTTTAATTGGCTGAGAGTTTTGGTCTTCAACAATACCACCAATATTATATGATTTAAAGGCAGCACAGCCAGTCAGTACTATTAGCGTAAAAATTATTGAAATAAGTATAAATTTTTTCATGGTCTATCCCTTCCTTTCTTTAACAGACTTACATATGTAATTATTTAAACGAAAAGAAAGTGTAACCCTCTTTTTCGTGTAGAGAAATTTGTGTTTTTCGTAGCTCTGTGATCTCAACAAAGTTATACTTTCGATAATTTAGACGATAGAGTTTTTGAAAGGTTCCCTGATAATAAAATATTACCACTCTCTTCTAGACCAATGTATTGCCAGAGACATTAGTTTATTATTAATTGTTTCAATAAATAGATCTGTCATTCAATGCTTTGTTGTATTTTTCCTTTAATTCACCTATAATAAAAGTGATAACAGATAACATGGGAGGTATGCTGAATGATTTCAAATGGGGAGATTAAGATATTTGCTGGGAGTACAGGAAAAACTTTTGCAGAAAGAATGTGTGCTTATTTAGGGGTTGAATTGGGCCTGTCGGAGGTTTTTACTTTTTCTGAAGGTAATATCTTTGTCCGTATAGGAGAGACGGTTCGGGATAAAGATGTTTATCTGGTGCAGCCTATGGGCATGAGACCAAATGATGAATTTACCGAAATTCTTTTCTGGATGGATGCTTTTAAACGGGCCAGTGCCAATTCTGTAACCGCAGTTATGCCATATTTTAGCTATGCGAAAGGCGACAAAAAAGACGAGCCCCGGGTATCCATTAGAGCCAGAGTGTGTGCCGAATGTATTGAATTGGCGGGAGCAGATCGGGTTGTTACTATGGATTTGCATAGTCCACAGATTCAGGGATTTTTTAAGAAGCCTGTGGACCATCTGTATGCGTTGCATGTTCTCTGTGAGTATATCAAGACGTTGAATTTAGGTGATCTGGTTGTAGTCTCTCCAGACGCAGGATTTGCAAAACAGGCTAGACTTTACGCCTCATATTTGAATACAACTGTAGCGATTGGAGACAAAAATCGGAAAGCTCATGATGAAAAAGCGGAGGTTTTAGAGATAATTGGTGATATTAATGGTAAAAATGCTTTTATTGTAGATGATTTTACCATTTCAGGTGGTACGCTGGTCGATTTGGCCAGAGGATTAAAAGAGCGGGGTGCTAAAAGAATATTTGCTGGTTTATCTCATGTTTTACTCAATGAAGCAGGAGTTAAGAAGATCGAAAATAGTCCCATTGAACAGCTAATCAGTACTGATTCGGTGGACAACCCGTGGGTAATAAATTCCGCCAAAATTCAGCTAGTCTCTGTAGCACCACTATTTGCGGAAGCTATTGCCCGAATTCATTCTAGAGATTCTGTCAGTCAGATTTTTGATCAAATTCCCATGAAGGTGTTGGAAAAGATAATGGTATAATCTATTTTGGGTGAAAAAAATTGGTTTAATAATTATTGTAATAATAGCATCTGGCGGTTGCTTTAACGAGAGAATAATTGATCTATTTGGACTGTAAAACAAGCTCTATCACTCCTAAATAGTGGGTACAAGAACACTTTAAAAATAAATAACTAACAATTCAAAAATGTATTGACAAACCCTGTCGGATAGTGCTAATATATTGTCGAAAAGACTGATATTAGTAACCGAAAGCGGGGATGTCAAATGCGGTTGATCTCATTTAATCCTTATCGTTCAATGGGAATTCCGGGAGTACAATATATTAAACCTGAGATGATCTTTCGCCATAAATCTGATATTACTGAGGCTGACTGGATTTTGTATCCCGAATACTGGCAGGTTAATTCTCTCGTTTATGGTCTGAAGAAGAGGATTTTCCCCAATATTAACACCTATCATCTGGGACACGATAAAGTGGAGATGACCAGAGCTTTTTGGGCTGTCTGTCCAGAAAATGTGCCTTATACGCAGATTTTTCCATCTACAGAAGTCTATATTCAGCAGGTATTAGATGAATTTACTTTTCCTTTCGTGGCTAAAGAAGTAAGGAATTCTATGGGTCAGGGAGTTTTTTTGATTGAGAAGAAGAAAGATTTTCTGCAGTATACTCAGGATAACTCTGTACTCTATGTACAGGAGTATCTACCAATTAAGCGGGATCTACGAATTGTCTATTTGGGGGATAAAGTGATTACTGCCTATTGGCGGATTGGTATTGAAGGTCAATTTCATAATAATGTCTCTAAAGGTGGAAGTATCTCTTTTGAGGACATTCCCGAAGGAGCGATTAAACTTGTGGAACGAATAGCTGCAGAGTTGGGGATCAATCATGCTGGTTTTGATGTGGCTGAAGTCGAGGGGCATTTTTATTTTTTGGAGTTTAATGCTATGTTTGGTAATCAGGCATTGTTAGATCAAAATCTTCCTGTAGGAAAGATAATTTATGAATATTTACTGAGACAGGATATTGACCCTCGGGAACCAGATAAACCTTTTCCCCGGGCCAGCTAAACAGGTATTTAAACCCTCTAAAAAGTCGGGAGGGTTTTTCTATTTTCTAAAGCTAAGTTCTATGACTCTCACTTTTGTAGTGGGTTGTTCTACTTCAGGTGGGATTGAATCCTCATCTGAAGCCATGCGGTTCAGTTTTAACTGAATGAGTTCACTGTAACCTTTATTTAATAGTACTGCCATTGTTGTCATTAATAAAATCGTGTATAATAAGTAATAGATAGCAAATTTTCTCTTCTCCCTGACTAAACTGATTGCTAGAAAAATGTCTAAAAATGTAGTTGATTATTCATTATTATATGCGAAGCAGTGTACATTATAAACATTTTCTGTGGATAACCTGGGGATGAATGTGGATAATTGTTGATATTCTCAATTAGAATGTTAATTGAGGTGGATAACCTGGTAACAGAAAATTAACATTTATGTAACACAAAATATTTATGCATTCTGTTTTTTGGCTATGGACTTTTGTCCATAGGTCTAAGTAGAGAAAATATTAAGCTTTGGTGAGTGAGCATTATCTAATATGAGGAGGTTGACTTTAAATGCCTGATATCTGGACACATATCTTATTTGGAGAAGAAGTGGTCTCGGAGATGAATTCTGAAGAAGTGGGTTTAATCCAGAGATGGCCTACTTTATTCAGGTTTGCCTGTCAGGGACCGGACTTTTTATTCTATTATCGTTTTTGGCCCTGGCAGAATTCCCGGGGTGTGAATATAATTGGAGGAAAAATTCATAAAAATGCGGGAGGAGAGTTTATTCACCAGAGCATAATTTACTTACGAGACCTACAGTCTCAGGGAATGAATGGTTTTCCACAGCCTGTGGATAAGGCTGGGGATAACGTAGTAGGTGCACCTGGAGCAGCAATAGCGGAATCCGAACAGCTTAAGGTGTATCTGATGGGGTTAATCTGTCATTATGCTCTGGATGCATCAACTCATCCTTTTATTCACCATAATTGTGGAATTTACCGTCACGCTGATTCGAAAACTTATCAATATAAGGGGAATCATAAATATTTTGAACAGTTGATAGATGTGATCTTGCTTCAGGAGAAACGAGGTTTGCAGGCCAGTCAGGAGCTCGTTTATCGACAGATTGATCTGGGAAAAGAGCTGCCTCAATCTGTGATTAAAATGTATCAGATTCTTGTGGGAAAATTTTTTCAGCGACAGTTATCGGCAGAAGAGATTAATACAGCCTATCGCGATATGGTTAACGGATGGAAAATCTTCCATGACCCATGGAAAATTAAAGTATTCCTGATTCAGATGGTTAAAGTTTTGACGCTAGGAAAAATTAAATATTACCAATATTTCTATCCCCATACTGTGGATAGATCTGTGGATTATTTAAATAGAAAGCAAAAGCAATGGTGCCATCCTGCTGATAAAAATGAAATTTATAAGACGAGTTTTGATCAGCTTTGGGAGCAGGGTAAAGAGAGAGCTCACAATTGGATTAAGAGCATGTCCAAACATCTCACAGGTGAACTTTCCCGGGAGGAGATGATAGCAGAGATTCCAAATCTCTCTTTTTCCAGTGGAAAAGAGCCTGGTCTGGGCGATGAGGAGCAGATGCGATATTTTTCCCCAGTGGTTAGCTTGAAATAGTAGGATATCTGTGATATAATATTCAATTATCAGGTCGAAGAACGATCTAACCAGTCAGAAGACTGAACTGCTTATCTGATTGATTTATTTTTTTAGGAATTGAGGAGAAACTAAGGTCATGAAGGCCTCTTGAGGGATTATGGGGGCTAACATGACCTTTTTTTGTTGTCTAAGTAATTATTTGTTACAAGGGTGTCAGAGATTATTCTTATCCAGAGTATTATGGCTACCTGAAGTATTATAGCTTCCAATTAATGCGACTTTAAACAGAGGAGGAGAATGAGAGATGAATTTAGAACAGAAGTATCAAAAATTACAGGATTCGCTGCAGGAGATGGAGAGTGTAGCTATCGGATTTTCTGGAGGAGTGGACAGTACTTTTTTATTAAAAGTCGCCCATGATGTTTTAGGAGATAAGGCAGTAGCCGTCACTTCTAAATCAGAAACTTACCCCCAGGAACAATATGAGGAGGCACAGAGGCTGGCCAGGGAGATCGGTGCACCTCACCGAATAATTCATACTGAAGAGTTGGACAATGATGATTTTGCCAGGAATGATAGCAATCGTTGCTACTATTGTAAAAAGGAACTTTTCTCCTCAGTATTACTGATAGCCCGTAAGGAAGGTTTGAACTATGTCCTGGATGGTTCTAATTATGACGACCTCGATGACTATCGTCCTGGCCTGAAAGCAATTAAAGAACTAAAGGTTAGAAGTCCTTTATTAGAGGCAGAACTGACCAAGGCAGAGATTCGGGAATTATCCAATCGGCTTAATCTGCCCACCTGGGACAAACCATCTTTTGCCTGTCTGTCTTCCCGTTTTCCCTATGGTGACCAGATTACTCAGGAGAAGTTAACTATGGTTGATGGGGCTGAGAGATATTTACGAAAATATGATTTTAAACAGCTGCGGGTCAGGCATCATGATGCCAAAACCGCCAGAATTGAGGTTTTATCTGAAGACATGCCTTTCTTTTTGGAGCATCGGGAAGAAGTGGTTACTGCTGTTAAAAGTCTGGGTTATACATATATAACTTTAGATCTGCAGGGATATCGAACCGGGAGTATGAATGAAGTCTTGACAGACGAGGTGAAAGGAAATGGATAAAGATACTTTACGGCAGCTATTAAGTCAGGTTCAGGGTGGAGAGATTGCTATAGATGAGGCTTTGAAGAAGATTCACGATGCACCTTTTGAAGATCTGGGTTTTGTCAAATTTGACCACCATCGTCATCTACGTCAAGGTTTTCCGGAAGTTATTCTGGGTTTAGGGAAGACGCCGACACAGGTGACAGAGATTTTAAAGATGGTAAAAAGTAGAAATCATCCGGTTCTGGCGACCAGATGTAGTCAGGAGATCTGGGAAAAAGTTTCCGCTGAGATACCAGAGGCAGAATACCATGAATTGGCTAGATGTATTACCCTTCATCGGGATAAGGTTAAACCTGTGCAAGGATTGGGTACAGTTCTGGTAGTAAGTGCAGGTACTGGTGATCTACCTGTAGCAGAAGAGGCAGTAATTACCTTAGAAATGCTAGGTAGCCCTGTGGAGAGATTATATGATGTGGGAGTAGCCGGAATTCATCGTCTTTTTGATAACTATCAGACTATCATGTCTGCTCAGGTATTAATTGTAACGGCAGGAATGGAAGGGGCTTTAGCCAGTGTAATTGGCGGTCTGGTGGAGAATCCGGTAATTGCTGTACCGACTAGTGTGGGTTATGGAGCCAGTTTTAACGGCCTCTCGGCACTGTTGGGGATGTTAAATAGTTGTTCTGCTGGAATTGGGATTGTCAACATAGATAATGGCTTTGGGGCTGCTTTTCTGGCCAACTCGATTAATAAACTTGGAAAGAAGGGATAACAGATGAAGATAGCACATTTTGATTGTTTTGCTGGAATTGCTGGTGATATGGTTTTGGGAGCATTGGTAGATCAGGGAATTGAGTTAGAGTTTATAAAATCAGAGTTAAAAAAATTGAAGATTGATGATTTTGAATTAAAGGCCGAACGGGTGGTCAAAAAGGGGGTCTCTGGAACAAAGGTTCACGTTCTTTATGAAGAAGGTCATGTTCATCGACACCTAAAGGATATTTATCAGATTTTAGACCAGAGTGATTTAAAGGATGAGATTAAAGATAAGGCAAAGCAGGTTTTCTTAAAGATAGCTGAAGCGGAAGCAAAAGTTCATAATACCACTCCTGAGAAGATTCACTTCCATGAGGTTGGTGCAATGGATGCGATTATTGATGTCGTAGGCAGTATAATCGGCATCGAACAGTTGGGTGTCGATCAGATTACTGCTTCCCCACTGCATATTGGAACAGGTTTTGTCAAATGTGCTCATGGGACAATGCCAGTACCTGCGCCGGCAACTCTGGAGATTTTAAAAAGCGTTCCCACCTATTGTCAAGGTATTTCCAAAGAACTGGTTACTCCAACTGGTGCAGCTATAATTACTACTCTTGCCAATGAGTTCACTAATCAGAAGGAGATGACAGTCGAGGCTGTCGGTTATGGTGCAGGAACCCGGGATTTAGAGCAGATCCCTAATCTGCTCAGGTTGACTGTCGGAAAAAAAAACTCTCTCTAGCTAAAGGTGAGCTTAGCGAAGATGGTTTATATCATGATCGAATGGCAGTGATAGAAGCCAATATAGATGACATGAATCCTGAGATCTACTCTACTGTTCTGGACAAACTCTTCCAGGCAGGGGCAGTAGATGCATTCATGGTTCCAATTATCATGAAAAAAGCCCGTCCAGCCAATATTTTGACTGCCTTAACCCCACCTGAAAAACTTAATCAGGTGATTAAGGTATTTTTTAAAGAGACCACTTCCATCGGTCTTAGAATCAGTTATCGGGATAAACGTTTTCTGCCCAGAGAGATGATTCAGGTTTCAACTCCATGGGGAGCGGTCAACGCTAAAGCCTGTTATTATCAGAATGAACTGGTTAATCTGGCGTTGGAATATGAGGACTGTCGTCGTTTAAGTGAAGAGGTGGGGGTACCTGTGAAGATGATTTATCAGGCTTATAAGGAAGAGGAGTAACATTACTAATTGTAAAAATAAGAGGGAGTGAGATACTCTCTCTTTTTTGATGCTCAGTTAAAGCATTTCGCGGAAAGGTGGTGCAGAAAAGTCGTGAAAAAATTTCTATTTCCCTTCCGCCTGTTGTTCGTTTGAGATTTTGAATAGCTTCAATTAATGTTTTTTTCATATTTGTTAACAAAATATCAATAAATAAAAGAGGGAATTTTCCAATGATGTTGAATTCTTTTATAAGATTTTAGTTGAGGGGGAATTGAAAAAATGACCGACATAAAAAATATATTTCAGACAATCTGTGTACACGAAGGAGAAGACTATGAACGGTTTGGTGGTGGCGTGACGCCACCTATTTTTGAGAACTCTCTGTTTTCATTTCCGTCATATGAAGATATAGACGATGCTTATGCAGGTAAATCCAATCGATATATTTATACTAGAGGATTAAACCCAACTGTAGAGATTTTGGAGAAGAAGATAACTGCTCTTGAAGGCACAGAAGCGACCAAAGTGATGGCTTCAGGAATGGCAGCTATAACATCAGCTATTATGACAGTCTTAAAGGAAGGCGACCATGTAATTGCTGTTCGAAACCTGTACTCTCCGGCCCATCAATTTTTGACAGATTATTTGGGGCAAAAGTTTTCTGTAGAGACGACTTATGTCGATGGGCGTAATGTTGATGAGATAGCTGAGGCGATAAGGCCGAATACCAGTATTATCTATCTAGAGAGCCCGACTAGCCTGAATTTCCATCTTCAGGATTTGCGGGAAGTATCCCGTCTGGCGAAAGAGAACGAGATTACCACCATCATCGACAATTCCTATTCAACACCTTACTATCAGCGTCCCTTTGAGTTTGGGGTAGATCTGATTGTGCATTCTGGTACTAAATATCTCAATGGCCATAGTGATGTGGTTGTAGGGGTAGTCACTGGACGTAAGGAATTGGTTGCAAGAATCCAACAGTTTGAGCAGGCTTTATTTGGTGGGATTATTGGGCCTTTTGAAGCCTGGCTGGTGATTAGAGGTTTACGAACTCTGGGTCTGAGGATGGAACGCCATACCAAGTCTGCCCTGAAGATTGCCAACTTTTTGGAGCAGCATCCAAAAGTGACCAGGGTAAATTATCCGGGATTGGAATCATTTCCTCAAAAAGATCTGGCTGATCGTCAGATGACTGGGTGGGGTGGTTTACTCAGTTTTGAAGTGGAAGGTGATCAGGATGGCATTAAAAACATGATTAATAAGCTGCAATATTTCTCTATCGGAGTTAGTTGGGGTGGTTATGAGAGTTTGGTCTCCCATCCTAATATATCATTAAAGCACAACTTTACTATAGAACAGATGGAGGAATGGGACCTATCACCAAACCTGATACGGATATTTGTTGGCCTTGAAGATGCGGAAGTTTTGATTCAAGACTTGACTCAGGGTTTGGAAGAGTTATAGAATAGTAATATAATTTAGCCATTATCAATAAAATATAGGTCTAAGTTAAAGTCGCATTAACAGCAGGCTGTTAATGCCATAAATTTAGCGACTTCAGAATGGAATTTACCTCCACTAAAGTAAACACTATTTTAGTTATGTATATTTCCACCTATAGAGGTGGGGAGACTTCTCTTCTGATATGTTGTTAAAAGTTGATGAAAGTAGGTGTGAACATGGCTAAAGGGAAAGTTGGAACTTTCTTGAAAACAATCTGGACAAAATATAATCACCTTTTACTGCTTTTGTATTATCTGTTACTGGGGTTTATCTATTCGACATACAATAAAGCAATAATTCCCGAATATTATGTACACTCTTTTTTGGATGATTACATTCCTTTTGTGAAGATTTTTGTCATTCCATATATTTTTTGGTATGTTTACATTACGACAGCATTAATTTATTTTGGTCTGACATCACGTAAGGATTTTATCAAACTGGCTCTATTTATGTTTGGTGGAATGACTATATGTTATTTTATTTATTTACTGCTTCCCAATGGTCAAAAGTTGAGACCATTGATCTCTGATCAGGATTTTTGTTCCCGGTTAATATTGAAGATTTATGCCACAGATAAACCGACTAATGTATCACCGAGTATGCATGTTTTGGATTCCATCGCAGTTCATTTAGCAGTAGTGCATTCTAAACTGAAAGATAAGAAGTGGGTTGTCTGGGGCTCGCTAATTTCTGCAGTCCTGATCTCTCTGTCTACGGTTCTGATTAAACAGCACTCTATAGAAGATGCCTTCTATGCGATAATTTTAGCTTATATTCTTTATAGAGTGATTTACAAAGCTAATTGGCAGAAAGGTAAGGTTAAAGGCAAAAAAGACGCTAAAACGACCTCACAGTTAGCAGAAAATTAACTATCAACAGACCCTGGTTCTCAGTAATCAGGGTCTGTGATTTTTATTCTAGACAGATTCACCTCTGGCTACAGCCCGCCCCTTCTCTACATCTACCTTAGTTAGAACAATAATACCTAAAATAAAGAAGATAAATAGGGTAAAGATACCGTTACGACTGGAGCCTGTGAACTGACCAACCAGTCCAAAGATCAATGGTCCAAGAAAGGACATAAACTTACCTGAAAAACTCATAAATCCGAAAAATTCTGCGGATTTCTCTTTAGGAACCATACTTCCATACAGGGAGCGAGTTAGAGCCTGAGCTCCACCCTGAACAAAACCAACCATTGTCGCCAGGATCCAGAACTCCAGAGGGGTACTCATTCTCCAACCTAGAAAAACAATAATGGTATAAATACTTAACGCCAAATAGATAGAGTTTTTGACACCTAATGGTTTGGCAATTTTGCCAAAGAGCAGGGAGAAAGGTATACCGACAAATTGGGTCAGCAGTAGGGCACCAATCAAATGGGTCTGACCAATATTAATCTCAGCTCCATAAATTGTAGCCATCTTGATGATGGTATTAATGCCTTCATTGTATAGAAGAAAAGCGATTAAGAAAGTAAATAACTCTTTATATCTGGAAATCTCTCGAAAAGTATGAGAAATTCTTTTGAAACCGATTTTTATTACATGAGTGAGATTCTGGTTAGCAGTTGAGACATTCGATCTATCTTCTTTGACATATTTAAAGAGTGGAATTGAGAATATAAACCACCAGAGCCCAACACTAACAAAGGATAGTCTAGTACCCCAGACAGTATCGGGAATTCCCAGAATTTCCGGCTTCATAATCATCACCAGGTTAATCGCCAGGAGAAGTCCGCCTCCAAGATAGCCCATAGCATAACCTTTGGTAGAGATATAGTCAATCTCATCTTTGGAAGTTATCTCCGGGAGTAATGCATCATAGAAGACATTGGCTCCGGAAAATCCTATACTACCAAATAAGAATAAAATAATACATAAAATAAAATCTCCAGTGGACACAAGAACCAGTAGTGTTGTTGCAATCATTCCCATAAAGGCAAAGAACCGCAAAAATTTCATTCGCGATTTAGAAAAATCGGAGATAGCTCCCAGGATTGGAGACAGTAAGGCCAGAATTAATACTGCCGCAGATTGAGTATAACCCCAGATGGCTGTCCTTGTAGCAGGAGCCAGATTAGTAGCTATACTGGCGAAATAGACCGGTAATACTGCTGCCATAACAGTGGTCGCAAAAGCAGAGTTAGCCCAATCATACATAATCCAACCCCAGATAGTCTTCTTCTTTGGATCTTTTTTCATTATGAAACCCTCCTCATACGATCTATTAATTAGATTAGAATTCATCTTTGCTAAAGTTAAAAATTCTTGGGAAGGCATCGAAAACCCTCTTTTGTTGTCGAAAATTTAACTTCTGGCGTATATTGTAACATTTATGTAACCTGTTTTGAGGAGGATGCAATTATCATACACAGCCAACGATCTAAAAATAGTCTGTGGTAAAAAGCAAAAGTTTGAGTTATTCTCAAAAAGCTTTTTCCTACAGACTATTTTTGGTTGTTTTGTAAATTTATTTAAATTTTTGTAAATCTTTTTTGGTAACTCCCTGCACCAGAATCATCCATCCCAGATAGAAGACTATAGATACTATAATGGTATACAGGGTAATCAAACGGGGATGTAGCCCGAAGTTAAAGCCAAGGTTTTCCATCAGGGGTAAGACCCAATATAATAAAAGACAACCACTCAACGGTTTGAACAGAATATGAGTTAGATTCATTTTAAAACCGACAATTCTGCCGATAGAGATAAAATCTGCGATGGCACCGATATTCCACCCGATGCTGAGAGCGATAGCTGCACCTTTAATTTGAAATAGTGGGTGACCGGTCAGGACGTAAAGGCAGCCTAATTTAAAACTGGTTCCAATAATCATATTTTTTACTGCTATTTGCGGCTTACCCAATCCATTTAGAACTCCTCCAGCTACATGCACAAAATAGGTTGCAAGAGCTCCGAATCCTAACAGACTGAGTAAAGAACCTGCTTCAGGGAAATTAAATAATAGTTGACAGATCTCATTGCCCCGAAAGATGAAGAAAAGACTGGCCGGGAATCCGATATAGGTGGTAATTCTTAAAACTTCGTGATACTTCTCCCTGATGGCATTCATCTTATTTCTCGCCAGGGCATCTGAGACAGATGGCACCAGGCTGGTGGTCAGTGCATTATTAATAATATTTGGCAAGAAGATAATCTGTAAGGCAATACCCGTTAACTGACCGAATTGAGATGTGGCTTCTGCTACCGATAATCCAGACCGCTGTAACAGAGAGGGTATCATGATAGCATCCAGAGTATACATCAGTGAGATAACTAATCTACCGATGGTGATCGGCACTCCCAACTTAAACAGATCTTTCAAAGCATGACGGGAAGTATATTGAGTGGGAGGTGCGCTGCGCAGATCTGTCGTTAATAAATCATTACCATTTCTGATAAATCGATGAGTAATAAAGATTATTACCAGAGTAATCATCCCGCTGAATTCTCCCAGTGTTATACCAATTGCGGCCCCGGTTGCTCCATATTGCAAACCTTGTTTGATTAGCAGAGCAATCAAGATAAAAGAGGATCCGATTCTGATCAATTGTTCGATAGTTTGGGAGATAGCTGTAGGAGTCATGGTTTTTAAACCTTGAAAATAACTGCGTAGTATGGAAGCGATAGTTACAAAGATTAGAGATGGTGCGATAGCCAATAGTAATCTATAAGTTCTGATATCAGAGAGGAGTGTTACGGCAACCCATTTGGCAGAAAAGATGAGAAGTAAAGTTATGGCTAAACTTGATCCCAATAGACAAGTAAATGACACCTTTAAAATTCGCATCGCAGCTCTGGTGTCTCTCTGAGCATTTTTTTCTGAGACTAGTTTGGCGATAGCCACGGGGAATCCTGCAGTTGAAAGAAGAATTAAGGTAACGTAGATCGGATAAATCATCGAATATAGACCAACACCTTCATCTCCCAGATAGTGAACCATAACTATTCTAAGAATAAATCCCAGTATTCGATTTAAAAATCCAGCGATGGCCAGGATGATAGCTCCCTGGAGAAAAGTTTGCTGCTTCACATATTTCACTCCAATACAAAATATTAATAAGACAAGAGTTATCTATACCTGAGGGTATAAATTTCTCATAAATAATATATATGTGATTAAAAAAACTTTATGTCAGAGAAAAGTGAAGGGAGGAGAAGAAGGTAAAGAGTTAGAAATATATGGTGAAGGAAGTTTTGAAAATATCTCTTATCAGGAGGAATTGAGGAAAATGAGAGCTCCTAATACGTGTGTTGTTTATGCTCATCGAGGTTTTTCAGCAATAGCCCCAGAGAATACAATGGTGGCATTTCAGAAAGCCCTGGAATTCGGTGCGACAGGGATTGAACTGGATGTTCAATTGTCAAAAGACGGTGTAGTGATGGTCTGTCACGATGAAAAAGTGGATCGAACAACAGATGGTCAGGGATTTCTGGTGGATTATACCTGTGCGGAGTTACAGAAGTTGGATGCAGGTAGTTGGTTCTGTTCCCATGAAGGTTGTCAGTGCAAAAAATATCAGGGTGTGACTATTCCTACACTCAAAGAAGTTTTAGAACTGCTTACTGAACGACTAGCTAACGCTACTGTAGAGTTAAATATAGAGCTAAAAACAGGAATTGTGGATTATCCGGAATTGGAAGAGAAAGTACTGGAGTTAACTCATCAATATGGGATTCATTCTCGAACTATTTTTTCATCATTCAATCATTATAGTTTAAAGAAGATGCGGGAACTGGATAGTAAAGCCAGAATCGGTGTCCTGTATATCGCAGGTATCTATGAACCCTGGGAATACGTCAAACAATTTGCTGCAGAAGCCATTCATCCAATTTTTTATAACATTCGCCCGGAATTGGTGAAACAAGCCCATCGGGCAGGAATTAAGGTTAATCCATTTACAGTTAATGAGCCAGGGATGATGAAAAAGATGATCGATTGCGGTGTCGATGGGGTAATTACCAATTATCCAGATCGGCTTCTTAGTTTATTAAAACAAATCTAAATTTAGGAGGCAAGAAGATGGAAAACGGGAATTTGAAGCTTGATTACAAGAATACTTTGATTCTGGGTACAGGATTTATGGCTATCTCCATGGTCTGGTCACTTTTTAATTCTTATGTGCCTATTTTTCTGGCTAAATATATTGCCAGTACGACCATAATCGGTTACATTATGACTCTGGATAACTGGGCGGGGATGACGATTCAACCATTGATTACATCTATCAGTGATCGTACCTGGAGGAACGGCGGACGGCGAATGCCCTATTTAAAAGCCGGTATTCCGATAGCAGCAGTATTCGTTATTCTTTTACCCTTGAATTTTAATCTGCTGACGATTATTGTGAGTATTCTGATGTTAGATCTCTCGATGAGTATCTTTAGAGGACCTACTGTAGCCCTGATGCCAGACCTTACCGCTCCCAAACTACGTAGTAAGGCCAATGGAATTATTAACTTTATGGGTGGACTGGGAGCTCTTATGACTTATTTTCTGGGTTCCAGGCTTTATGATATCCATCCTGCATTACCTTTTGCTCTGGCTGCATTAATTATGGTAGGTGTGTTATATCTGTTGGTGAAAAAGATTAAAGAACCTCAACCTGGTGAAGTGGGAACAGGTCAGGTCACCATGGCTCCTGAAGGACAGGAGATGGGGACTGAGCCTGCAATGGAAACTGAAGCCAGCAAAGAGACCGCAAAGAAAGGAAATCTGCTCAAGACTTTGTTTAGGGTAATTGGCGACCATGATAAAAGTTGTTTCTTTTTACTTCTGGCGATTCTCTTCTGGTTTATTGGCTGGAGTGGTATTGATGCCTTTTTCACTACCTATGGTCAAGATCCATCTGTTTTAGGGTCGGAAAGTGTTGCTTCAAGACTGTTAGGTTATTTCTCTTTGACTTTTCTTATCTTTGCGATTCCCAGTGGCTTTATTGCAACCAAAATTGGCAGAAAGAGAACGATTAGTATAGGTATTTTATGTCTTACAGTGGTGTTGTGTCTATTATTCTTCTTTAAGACTAAGTTGACTATGTCTGTTCTTCTGGCATGCGGCGGAATTGGCTGGTCATTGATAAATATTAACTCATATCCGATGGTCGTAGAGATGGGTAAAGGTGAAGAGATTGGTTCTTATACTGGACTGTATTATCTTTTCTCTTCCATTGCAGCAGTAATTGCGCCGCCACTTTTTGGTCAATTTATGGATTGGTTCGGAAAAGGTGTGATTTTTATTCTGGCAGCAGTTTCTCTGGTGATAGCTTTTCTTTTTATTACCCGGGTCAGGGCTGGAGAAGCAGTGTTTGAGCAGGCTAATGAAGCTAATCTGGCAGGATAATTAACTATTAAATCAACTGGTTAAGAATAATTAATTAAATATTGGAGAGTATATTATTATGAAGGTATTTTACTACATTAAATTGGTGAATTAAGAAAATTTGTCAGAAAATTAAAACACCCTCTGGTTCAAAAAAATACCCGGGGGTGTTTTATGGTTGATGATCGAATTTACGATAGCTGTATTCTGATTCGTGGAATCCATCTTTTTTAGCTTTTTTAAGATTCCAGGCAGATAATCTTGTTTCTGCCCAATTCCTTGGCTTTGTTCAATGCTTTTTCAGCCTCTTCAAATTTAGTACCTACACCGGCACTGAAAATAATACTTAGCTCTTTTTTAACTGAGGGGAAGTAAAATCCGTGAAAATGCTGTCTAATATCATCTAGTAACACTTTCGATTCATTAATACTTAAACCCTTAAAGAATACTAAAAATTTATCGTGTAAAAGTCTTCCGATAATATGACGTTCGTCTACATTATGTTTGAGAATTTCAGCAGTCTTTTTTAGAATGTCATCTCCAACATCTCGCCCATAAGCATCATTAAAACTTTTAAAGTTATCAAGGTCTACGATTGCATAAGTTCCATCGTGTTGTTCTGTTATTTGAAAAAATGATTCCCTATCTAGAAGTCCAGTTAAATTGTCCACGATATACCTCACCTCTTCTTTTAGGATTGTTATTATTAGATTCGCTGCATGGCGTGATTATTCCTTTAAATTTTTTAAATATTTTAATAATTAAAATTATCCAGAATAAAAAAAAGCGATGTATTTAAACATCGCCCGATGTCATTAACATCGCTTTAAGCTAAGTACACTTATAAAAGGAGAATTGGAGAGATTTCTCTTATATCATAATAAATCAATCTAAAAAAAATCTTAAATAATTAAAATAAAAAAAATTTCTGTTTACCGGTTGACAGATGAAAAAATATGTGTTATATTATTAGTAACGATAATTATTACTGTTAAGGGGGAATAAAAATTATGAGTAAGAAAACTATTGAAAACCTGAAGGCTGCTTTTGCTGGTGAGAGTCAAGCGAGAAACAAATATACTTTCTTTGCTAGTGTAGCTAAGAATGAAGGTTGGTTAGAAGTAGCTGAAGCTTTTGAAGTGGCAGCAGCTAATGAAGAGGCTCATGCTAAGGTGATCTTCAAATTACTAAAAGGTATTGGTGATACTAAGGCTAATTTGCATGCTGCTATTGATGGAGAGACTTTTGAACATGAAGATATGTATCCAGAGTTTTTGAAAGTGGCTGAAGAAGAGGGTGAAGAAGCTGCTGCTAAGTATTTCAGAACTGTTATTGATGTTGAAAAACATCATGCCGACATGTTTGCCGCGCTAAAAGAGCGCTTAGAAAAAGGTGAACTGCTGAAAACTGAGAAGAATACTAAGTGGAAGTGTCGGGTCTGTGGTTACATTCATGAGGGAACAACTCCTCCGGATGTTTGTCCACTATGCCATCATCCAGCTAAGTTTTATCAACCTTATAAAGGTTAATCTTCTGGATTAAGATATTTGGTACTTAAGCAAAAGAGTTTTGATTAATGAATATCGGTCAAAAATGACATTCGACCCGGGATATGATTCTGATACTTAAGCATACGTCCCGGGTCAATCTAACATGGGGAGTGAAGTAATTATGTATAAATGTACAGTTTGCGGATTTATTTACGAAGGAGAGGAAGCTCCTGAACATTGCCCAAAATGCGGCGCTCCAAGAGAGAAATTTGCACAAGTGTCAGATGACACTAAAGCAAAAATTTTGCGTTCTCGCTTCTCCAATGACTTACATATGGAATTGAAGAGTTTGCTGGACTCAGTTTTGCAGATAGCAGAACAGGGCATTGAAGATAATTTAGATCCGGGCTGCGTGAAAGTTTTTACAGAAGCTAAAGATGCTGCAGTTTTGCTAGGTCAAATGGTTAAAGCAGAACTGGAAACCCATATGAAAAAGGAAAAATGGGGATAAAAAAAGTCAAAAGAGGCATAGTAATAAAAGAGTTGGGAGATAGTGAGCCTGACTCTTTTCATATTAGCCTGGCTAAAAGGGGAAGGTGATTAGATGGTAAACTATGAACAGATCTTTCTGATGTTAATTCCCGAATATCCAACCCTTGCTGTGGCAAAAGAGTTTCAGGAAGCAATTAATCGGAGGTATCATCTATACAGTATTGTTCCCGATTTGCATATTACTCTGGAATCGATTGCGATTAGGGATGACAGAGATGTCGAGATTGCCAAAAAGTTGATTAGAGAAATCTGTCATAATGTAGAGCCATTTCCCATTGTTATTGATGGATTTGCTTGTTTTGGACCTCCATACAAGTCGGTTCACCTTCATGTAACTAAGACTGAACCATTGGTTAATTTCTATCAAAAGATACATTCCAGTCTTGAACAAGTAGGTCTTGTTGTGCGGGAATATCCTGAAGGGGTGAATTTCCACATTACTATTGCTTCCAGTTGTTTTCCGGGTCGGAATTGGTCTGAGGAAGAGTATCATCAGGTCTGTGAAGAATTGCAGCAACTTCCGCTAGAATCGGGATTTATTCTAAATGATCTGGAGTTATGGTATCCTGCTGTTAATCGGGAAGAAAAGTTGGTGGAGAGGTTCACTTTAAATGAAAAGAAACTTACCTAGTTAGGGAAAGGATTACATATGAGCAGTTTAACGCTTATTATTTCATAACAGGTAGGTCTATTTGCAAAATGTATCGGTCAGGAGAGTTTTTCTTTAAAATCTAGTACCCTTTCCGTGAAGAAATGGAAGGGGTTTTTCGTATAAATGGATTCAAAATTTTAATAAATATAATAGAAATATATTAGTTTAGATAAAATTTTGCTAATGAAATAGAGTTTAAATGAAAATAGAATGGTTAATAATAATGTTAGAATCCAAAGGGAGGTGTTACTATGACCGTAGGGAAAAAGCTGCATCAAGCATTAACTTCTCTGGAAGGCTTGAGATCTGAGTATGAGACTTTTGCACAGGATACTGATGACAAAATGGCTCAACAAATGTTCCAAAGTGGTGCTCAGCAATTGGATTCTCTGATCACTGACCTGCGTAATCGGGTCAATTATGTGGAACAACAGGAACCGCAATATAAAGTTGAGCAGCAAATGACCGGACAACAGCGGCAACAATAGTTTGGTAACACCCGAAGAAGCTGGTCGGATATGGTGATTCCGATCAGTTTCTCATTATAGGTGCTGAAGAATCTCTACTAATTTATTGGTCATTATGGTATAATAAACTAAATTAATCAAGAGATAAGGGAGGGAATTTAAACATTGCACAGAACAATTGGTGGGATACTTATATTTGTTATTTTCTTAACTGGTAATGTTTTGGCTGCTTCAGGGATTAACACCAGGTATCTTGCCCATGAACCAGCAGAAGAAAGGTTCATCTATTTGACGAGAACTGGCGAAGTAAATCTAAAATTTCAGGTTCAACGTTCTGGAGTCGACGAAGTAATTCTGGTACTTAACGATACTGGTAAAGAGTTTAATCTGCATCAGATTAAAATGAATTATTATACATTGAACAATTTTTATTGTTTTTATGTCACTCAGTTTGAACCTGTAGGTGATGTTCTCAGTTATTATTTTCAAGTCAAAGCAGGGGAAGATCTGATTTATTATGGGGCTTCTGGCCCGGTAAAAAACGCTGCTGACATTCAATTTTTTCGGGTATCTGTTGATTCAGTGCAAACGTTTGTCACGCCGGACTGGGCTAAAGGAGCAGTTATTTATCAGATATTCCCTGATCGATTTAGCAATGGTGATTCTACCAATGATCCCCGGTCAGGGGAATGGGATGTATATGGTAATCTGAGTGTGGCCCGCAGCTGGACTGAATTACCTGTTAATCCACCAACGGGATCGGATTTCTTTGGGGGTGATCTGCAGGGAATTATTGACAAATTGGATTATTTGGCGAATCTGGGGATTCAGGCAATATATCTAAATCCTCTCCATGAGTCTGTTTCCAATCATAAGTATGATGCCAGTGACTTTCAACAGATAGATGATAATTTCGGAACTATTGAACTATTTAAGAAATTGGTGGAGGAAGCTAAAAGACGGGGAATTTATATTATTATTGATGGGGTATTTAATCATACAGGAAGCAATTTTTGGGCATTTCAGGATATTGTGAAAAATGGTAAGAATTCTGCCTATAAGGATTGGTATAATATCTATAGTTACCCTGTGAATCCTGTTGAAGGGAACTATGATAGTTGGAATGGTTATAGCAGCTTGCCTGTATTGAATTATGACAGTCGGGAAGTTCGGGACTATATTTTACAAGTAGTTCGTTTCTGGCTGAATTTGGGTGTTAAGGGTATTAGATTGGATGCACCGACAGAAGTACCTCATGATTTCTGGCAAGAATTGCGACAGGTGGTGAAAGGGATTGACCCTGAAGTTCTCCTTATAGGAGAGATCTGGCAAGATGCCAGTCCCTGGGTTAATGGTAAAGAATTCGATTCTAACATGAACTATTTATACCGTACTTCTTTGTATAACTTTTTTATTAAACGGTCCCGCAGTGTTAGTGGTTTTGCTAAAGATTTGGGTATTGATCTTACCCGTTATCCTGAGCCAGCATTGCATGTAATGTATAATCATCTCGGTTCCCATGATGTAGAACGGGTTAAGACATTGGCCAGGGGGAATACTGAATTGTTGAAACCACTGATTATCTTCCAACTGACTTATATGGGAGCTCCGGCTATATATTACGGTGATGAGATTGGAATGGAGGGAGGAGATGATCCTGATTGTAGACGTCCGATGATCTGGGATCCTCTCAGACAGGATTTAGAACTCAGGGAGACATATGAGAGTTTGATTCGGATTAGGGGTTCTTCATTGGCTCTCAGACAGGGCAGCTTTACTCCTGTATTTATAGATGATGAGAATAAGATTCTGGGTTTTGAAAGGGTTTATGGGAGCCAGAGAGTATTTGTTGTGATTAATAACAATGAACAATCATATACCATGGATATCCCTTTTGATGAGTGGAAAATTGAAGGAGTATTAGTTGATCTTTTGAATCGGGGTATTTATACTGCAGAAAAATCCAGGATACAGATTGAAGCGAACTTTGGAGCTGTATTAAAAGTGTTGGAGGAGTAAATGCTCAATAGAGGTAACGGGGCATTTCTGTTATAAGTATCACCAGAAATCCCCGTTACCTCTTATACCCGATATGCCGGTACTGGATTTAACCAACCCTTGAGTTTGCCATATGTGAATATTTTTGATTTATAGTTATTATGGGTTTTTAGAAAATGTTATGCTTAATAGCAGAATTTAAAATTCTATACTGAATATTTTAGCAGGATTAAGCTATCTATTCGAGAAATATTAAAAAGTAATAACTAGTAAAAAGAAAGGATGATCATTATGGCTTTAGATATGATAAAGGTCAAAGAAAAAATTACGGCAATCGAGTCTAGATTAATTGAGATTCGTCGAACCATTCATATGAACCCTGAGTTGGGTTTTGAGGAATTTCAGACAAGTAAATTGGTTGCAGATGAATTAGAAAAGATAGGTCTGAAAGTACGTAGAGGAGTTGCTAAAACAGGGGTTGTGGGATTATTGGAAGGCGCAAAGCCTGGACCAACCATCGCTTTTCGTGCGGATATGGATGCGTTATCGATGGAGGATAAGAAAGACGTTCCTTATGCTTCACGGATTCCCGGTAAAGCACACGCCTGTGGTCATGATGTGCATACCACTATTTTATTGGGAACTGCCATGGTTTTAAGCCAGTTTGCAGCTGAAATTCCTGGGCAGGTAAAATTTATCTTTCAACCTGCTGAAGAAGGCCCCGGTGGAGCAGCACCAATGATTGAGGAAGGTGTGCTAGATGGAGTGGATGTAATTTATGGGCTGCATACCTGGGTTCATGGGGAGGTTGGAGAAGTTGGAATTTCTCTCGGCCCAACTTCTGCCAGTGCCGATGAGATAGACATTAAGATTCTGGGTAAAGGGGGTCATGGTGCGTACCCACATGAAGGTGTGGATGCTATTCATTTAGCAGGATTGGTTGTCACTGCCCTGCATACTCTGGCCAGTCGATTTATTGATCCACTGGAACCGAATGTGATTACGATTGGAACGATTAAAGGTGGGTATCGAAGAAATATTATAGCAGACCAGGTGGAAATGCAGGGAACAGTTAGAACGTATAATGAAGATTTGCGCTATCAGATAAAAGAACAGATTGAGAAGACTCTGGCAGGAATTACCTCAGCTTTCGGGGGAGATTATTCTCTTGAATATAACTTTGGCTATCCTCCTCTGATCAATCATTTAGAAAAAGCCAAAAATGTGGGACAGGTTATCTCCAATCTCCCATATCCATTTAAAGAGGTAGAACGGGCCCCTTCTATGGGTGGAGAAGATTTTGCGTTTTATTTACAAAAAGTGCCTGGGGCCTTTTTCTATCTGGGAACTCGCAGTTCGGAGAAGACTGCTTATCCCGGACATCATTCACTCTTTGATGTGGATGAACGGGCTCTGGCACTTGGAGTATTAATCTTTGCGGGATTGGTGAAAGATTTTTTTGAAAGAGAGAAGCGGGCTTAATTGCCCGCTATTTTTTAATTAAATGGAAGTTGTGATTTGTAGTTGTTAAATTGATTGTATGCCTGGGATATTTGTTGTTGATCAGCTTTTTCGGCTTTGTACCAACCGCGCTGTTCCATCAGTTGATATAAAGCTTTCCGATTGTTGTGAGTCTCATTTAATATGTTTTTTAAAGTGTTCTGCAGTTCGGGTGTAGTGGCTTCAAAAGTACTAATGTTGTATCCTTCTGTCAGATACTTTTCTGAGGCTAATAGGTCATTAATCCGATCCCGATCATTTACCTGAATCCCATTCATTTGACCTGGCTGGGATTGTATAGCCTGATTTTGAAAAGTAGTACCTGGTTGATTTATACCTCCCTGAGGTTGGAAGCCATAGTGGTTGATGTTACTTTGATTTTGCGAAACTGCACCATATTGATTGATGCCACCTTGATTTTGAGAGGTGGGATTAAATTGGTTCATACCTCCCTGATATTGGGAGGTGGGACCAGATTGGTACATATTCCCCTGATAGTGAGACCCAGTCCCAGGATATTGTTCCACTCTTTGAGGTAAGTAAGGATTGTTTTGATATTGGCTTCTGCTCTGGTTCAGGTTATTTTGATATTGTGAACCAGAATATTGGCCTCCATGGAATCGTACATTATTTAACTTATCCTCACGATGGTAAGGGTAATTCCCCTGATAGCGACTGGTATGATATGGCTGATTACTCATGGTTGGATTTCTGGTAAAAGAAGGATTGCCATAGGGAGACCCTTCTTCTTCAGTATATCCTCTGTATTGGGTATTGGGATAAATTGAACCAAATTGTGGACGCTGAGTAAATTGCCGTCCCAGATTGTTTCGATTATCCATTACATACTTCCCCCATAGTTGCGATCTTCACCATGCTCAGTAGTATATCCTCTATAAGCATTAGTGTAGCCATATTGATTATTCTGATTCATTCCATATTGGTTGCCACCACTGTAGTTGGTAAAGCCGAAACCACCATAGTTGTGAGCTTCAGAATGTTGAGGGTTATTACCTCTATATTGGTTGGTATAACCATATTGATTGCTCTGGTTCATGCCGTATTGATTACCCTGGTTTAAATCCTGGTATTGATTAGTGCCACCATACTGATAACCAGTGCTGTAGTTAGAAGTAAGTTCTTCAGAATGACCAGGTGTGTATCCTCGATATTGGTTGGTGTAGCCATATTGGTTACCCGGTTGATTGATTCCATACTGATTATTTTGATTCAGACCCTGGTATTGACTCCGTCCAACGAACTGATTGCCGCCAGTATAGTTAGTCAGACCTCCGTAGTTATGAGCTTCAGAATGTTCGGGAACATTGCCCCGATATTGGCTGGTATAACCATATTGATTGTTTTGATTCATACCATATTGATTACCCTGATTCAATCCCTGATATTGACTCCGTCCAACGAACTGATTGCCGCCAGCATAGTTAGTCAGACCATAACCGCCATAGTTGTGAGATTCGGAGTGTTGTGGATAGTAGCCCCGATATTGGCTGGTATAACCATATTGATTGTTTGGATTCAGGCCAAATTGGTTACTCTGATTCAATCCCTGATATTGACTTCGTCCAACGAATTGATTGCCGCCAGTATAGTTAGTCAAACCATAACTACCATAATTGTGAGCCTCAGAATGCTCGGGAGTGTATCCCCGATATTGGTTGGTGTAACCATATTGATTGTTTTGATTCATACCATATTGGTTACCTTGATTCAATCCCTGATATTGACTCCGTCCAGCGAACTGATTGCCGCCAGTATAATTATTCAGACCATAACCACCATAGTTGTGAGCTTCGGAATGTTGTGGATTGTTACCCCGATATTGACCTGTATAGCCATATTGATTCATGTTATTCATGTAGTGTTTAACCTCCTTAAGATAGATAGTTGAGTAGTGTGTTGTAATTGTCTTGATGTTTTTTTCCAATATCTTTTACAGCTTGTTGTAAGTCTGGATCACGAATCTGTTGGGCATATTCATTGTACTTTTTCGCCATCAACAGTTCCCAGGAGAGGTGATCTGTTACGTAATTAAACTCTTTGCTGGATAGGGGCAATAAACTTCACTCCTTTCTAATAAATATTTTCAAATTTATTCTGTCACAAAAGGGAAAATTTATTACAACAAATTTGATTTTGTCTGGAAAAAATGAGTTGCAAATTTAAGAAAGTGTTTTTCAAAGGAGATTAACCTGGAGATCAAGAATATACCAATACAAATGTAGACTGGGGTGAAGAGAGATGGCACTAATTATTTTGGCCGGAGGAAAAAGTACACGAATGGGGGTCAGAGATAAAGCTTTATTACCATTAGGAGGGGAAACAATGACAGGGGTGATTATCAAAAGATTAGCACCTCTTTTTTCGAAAACTATAGTCGTGGCCAAAGATGCCCAACCTTTTATTAGGTATTCTGTTAGAGTAATTTCTGATGAATATCCCGGTTGTGGTCCGATCAGTGGCATTCATGCAGGTCTTAGAGCCAGTTCTGACCCATATAATCTCATTTTGGCATGTGATCTGCCGCTGATAAAAAGCGAGCTAGTGAAAGTGCTAATAAACCATGCCTGTAAGGACTTAACTATTCCCATAATTGGTAAGTATCCAGAGCCTTTAATAGCTGTTTATGCTAAAAGAATTGTCCCCTTGCTGGAAAGATCGATTCTGGCAGGTGATTATAAGTTAACTAATTTATTGACCCATCTGGAAGTTGAATATATTTCTGAATCTCTATTAAGGAAGGTCGATCCTGAACTACGGTCTTTTTTAAATGTGAACAGTCCTGCGGATTATGAAAAAGTTAAAATGATTTTACAAGAAGAAGTTTAGTTCAATTGAAGGGTTAACACAAGATTCCAATTGATTTTACCGGGAAAATATGTTACCCTAAAAGCCATATTAGAAATCTTAATGATTTTTATGGGAGAGGAGGGATTGATGTGGAGATTCATGGCATCCTGTTCACTTTGGTAAAAAATATGAGTGTGATCGTCACTTTTGCTTATCTCTTTAGCAAGAATGATCTTTTCGGTCATGTTATTGAACGCAAGTATAAATTAGGTAAATTTTATTTGATATTACTATTTGTCCCTTTGTCAATTGCAGGAACTTATCTCAGTTTTGGAGTATTAGATGCCCTGGCTAATATTCGTTCGATTGGAGCAATAGTTGGTGGTATTTATGGTGGACCGCTGGTAGGTGTTATAGTTGGTCTAATATCAGGCTTTCACCGTTGGACTCTTGGCGGTTTTACAGCATTTTCCTGTGCTGTAGGAGTAGTAGGATCAGGTTTAATTGGTGGGTTATATCATCAATATATCAAAGGAAAATCCCCTGAGACGATTGGTGCGATGGGAGTAACCACAGTTGCTTTGGTGGTGGAAATGGCTTTAGTTTTATTGTTGAGTAAACCTTTCGATCAAGCCTGGCATCTGGTTAAGATTATTACGATTCCTATGACTATGAGCAATGTTGTTGGAGTTGGTATCTTTGTGAATATTTTAGAGAGTGCCAGAGTAGAGATAGATCATGTTAAAGCTATGCAGTCCCGAAAGGCACTAAATATAGCCAATCAGACTTTGCCATATCTGCGGAAGGGCTTAGCTGCTCAATCTGCTGCCAGAGTTGTGGAGCTTATTTATCAGGAGACTGATATTGATGCTGTGGCAATCACAGATAATGAGAAAATTTTGGCATATATAGGAGTTGGTTCAGATCATCATCTACCAGGGCAAGAGATTAGAACCAGAGCTACCCAGAGTGCTCTGGTTAATGGAGGAATGGTTGTTGTACTGGAAAAAGATGAGATCGGCTGTAGCCATGAAGGATGTCTGTTGAATTCAGCTGTTGTTGTACCTCTGTGGAATAATGAACAACTGTTGGGTGTATTAAAGTTATATCGAGTCAAAGGAAAATCTATATCTTCTTCAGATATAGAGCTGGCCCGGGGGATTAGTTGTCTATTAGCTAATCAGATAGAGATTGCCCGCTTAAGCGAACAGGCTCAATTGACTATTGAGGCTGAGCTGAAAGCTCTACAAACCCAGATTAATCCCCATTTTCTTTTCAATTCGATTAATACAATCGTCTCTTATTGCCGGACTGAACCGATGAAAGCGAGAAGCTTACTGTTGAGATTGGCAGAAGTATTCCGTTATACTTTAAAAAGCAAAGGATATTTATGTGCTTTAGAAGAGGAGATCAAATTGGTACAGGATTATATGGAGATAGAACAGGCTAGATTCGGCGAACGAATTAATTTGGAGATAGATGTGGCTGCAGACTTATTTAAGGTTGCCATACCTCGGTTATCTTTACAGCCATTAGTGGAAAACGCAGTCAAACATGGAGTATCGAAAATATCTGGGAAGGGGAGAATAAAGATCAGTGCCAGAAAAATAGACACAGGAGTTGAGATCATGGTAATTGATAATGGGGTCGGAATTCCTGATGATAAGATTGATTCTGTTCTTAATCCAGGCCAGGGAGACAATCTGGGAATTGGTCTGTCTAATGTTCATACAAGGTTAATCAATCTTTTTGGAGAAGGTTCGGGAATTAGAATTGAGAGCGGCGAAGATCTGGGAACCAGTCTCTTCTTTGTGGTTCCGGAAAATTTAGCGGATGGAGATAATACGCAGATTGCCTGATCTTATATCTGACGAAAGATAGTATTGATTTTATAAACAGGAGTGGTCTTTGTGAAATTCAAAACCATAATCATTGATGATGAAAAACCTGCACTGGATGAGATGGTGTTTTTATTGGAAAAATATCCACAAATTGAGGTGATTGGTACTGCCAATGATGGCATTCAGGGGTGGGATATGATTCTGGAAAAAAGACCTGATCTGGTATTTCTAGATATTGAAATGCCCGGTATGTCTGGTCTAGAAGTTGCATTCAGATTGCATAAGATGCGTGACCTGATTCAACCAAAAGTTGTTTTTACAACCGCTTATGATCAATTTGCCATCAGTGCATTTGAGATAGAAGCTATTGACTATCTACTAAAACCAATTGTTGAGGATAGGTTGAACGCCACGATAGAAAGAATAACTTTAAAGTCAAAAGAGAAACAGGCAAATGAGAGCGAAACCCCGCTTACAAAAGTGTCAACTAGAATTCCTGTTGATTATAAAGGTAGATATAAAATGTTGGCAGTGGAGAAGATCCTGTATTTTACCACAGAAGCGGGAATAGTCACTGCCAAAACTGGTGAGGAGACCTATCCTGTTAATACCAGTCTAACTGATTTAGAAGAAAACCTGAAAGATCGGGGATTTTTCCGTTGTCATCGAGGGTACATTGTTAATTTAGAACATGTGACAGAGGTCATTCCCTGGTTTAAGGGTAAATATCTGTTGCTTATGGATGATGCTCAGAAAAGCGAAGTTCCAGTAAGTAGGACTTATATTAAGGACTTGTGTGATATATTTAATTTAAAATAAGATAATTGTGTCTCATCTTAAGTATAGTGCAGCTCGGACTGTAAAATATGCAGTCTGGCTCAAATCAATTGTAACTAAGGTTACCTTCTTATATAATCACCTTATCAATTAATTACACTATTAAGGAGGAACCACTAATGCTAACATTTATCGGATCCATTGTCCTACTGATTCTAGGTTATTTCATCTATGGGATTATTGTGGAGAAAATATTTGGTGCAGATGAGACACGGGAAACACCGGCAGCTAAATTAAGCGACGGTGTGGATTTTGTGCCAATGCCCTGGTATAAAATCTTTTTGATTCAATTTTTGAACATTGCGGGTCTTGGACCCATCTTTGGAGCTATTTCGGGTGCTCTCTGGGGACCAGTTGCTTTTCTCTGGATCGTTTTTGGTTCGATTTTTGCCGGAGCAGTTCATGATTATCTATCTGGAATGATCTCCATGCGTCATGATGGTGCCAGTATTTCCGAGTTAATAGGTGAGTATTTGGGGAACGGACCTCGCCAGATTATGCGTGTATTTTCTCTGATTCTTTTGATTCTTGTAGGTACGGTGTTTATGACCGGACCTGCGACACTGTTAGCCTCTCTTACTCCAAAGGCTATCACTACCAATGTCTGGTTGATTATCATTATCGCATATTATTTCCTGGCAACCATTCTGCCAGTTGACAAAATTATCGGTCGTCTTTACCCACTATTTGGAGCTTCACTGATAATTATGGCTGTAGGAGTAGGTGGTAGCTTAATCTTTGGTGGGTATGATGTTCCTGAACTTGTTTTTGCGAATTTTCATCCGACCGGTTTAGCAATCTGGCCAATGTTGTTTGTAACCATTGCCTGTGGTGCAATCAGTGGATTTCATGCCACTCAATCTCCGATGATGGCCAGATGTACAACTAATGAGAAATATGGTCGTCAGGTATTCTATGGTGCAATGATCGCTGAAGGTATTGTAGCCCTTGTCTGGGCAGCGGCAGCGATGACCTTCTTTGGTGGTACAACAGGTTTACAGGCAGCTTTAACTGCAGGTGGTCCGGCAGGAGTAGTTAATGAGATTACCGGAAATATGTTAGGAGTTGTCGGCGGGATTCTGGCAATGTTAGGAGTAATTGCTTTACCAATCAGTTCTGGAGATACAGCATTTAGAAGTGCCCGTTTGCAATTGGCTGATATGTTTAAATTTAGCCAAAAAAGTACTGGTAGTCGCTTAAAACTGGCTTTACCATTGTTTGCGATTGGTGTAGCCTTATCTCAAATTGATTTTACGATCATCTGGAGATATTTTGCCTGGTCTAATCAGACTTTAGCAATGATGGCTTTATGGACTGGGGCAGCGTATCTGTTAAAACATGGACGTTTTCACTGGATTGCTACGATTCCTGCAACTTTTATGACGGCAGTATCTGTCAGCTATATTCTGGTCGCTCCGGAAGGATTTAGACAGAGTCTGGCTCTGGGGACTCCCGTAGGTATTCTGGCAGCTGTTCTGGCTCTGGGTGTATTTCTATATACTCAAAAAAAGAGAATATAATTCAGGTAAGCCCTGTATCAGATAATGATATGGGGCTTTTGGGTTTTAAAAGGACAGAAAATTATTCTCCCGGAAGGAAAAGTCTAAAGATATCCAGAAACTCATAGTATAGATTATTGGATAACAAATGACTATAGGGTAAAGGAGGAATGATCAGTGAATCAAAAAGCATTACATAAGATTAGCTATGGAGTGTATATAGTATCATCGAAAAAAGGAGACAATCTGAATGGTCAGATTGCCAATACAGTCTTCCAGATTACCTCAGAGCCGATGGTAATCGCGGTAAGCATTAATAAAAAGAATCTCACTCATGAATATATTACTGAGAGTAAGGTTTTTACCGTATCAATCCTGAGTACAGATACACCCATGACACTTATCGGTAAATTTGGATTCAAATCAGGACGTGATATTGATAAATTTGCTGATACGGATTATAAAGTTGGGGAGACAGGTGCTCCGGTTGTTTTGGATAGCACACTTGCCTATCTGGAGGCCAGAGTTTTAAACAGTATGGATGTAGGAACTCATACTATCTTTACCGCTGAAGTGTTTGGTGGTGAGGTTCTCAATGATATTGTGCCGATGACTTATGAGTACTATCATCAGGTGAAGAAAGGTACTGCACCAAAGACAGCACCGACATATTTAAAAGAGGGCAATGAAAAGATGGAGCAGTCAGATAAAAAGTCTGCTGGAGGTAAATATCGGTGTACAGTCTGTGGTTATATCTATGATCCAGCTGTCGGTGACCCTGATTCTGGCATCATGCCAGGGACATCTTTTGGTGAGATTCCGGGTGATTGGGTCTGTCCAATATGTGGAGCGAGTAAACCAGAATTTGAACCAATTAAAGAGTAAAGTTGAGATATATTTACTAACAAACCTGTAGTTAAAGACCGCAGGTTTGTTATTTTTTTAGGAGATGGTCAGATTTAATTCATAAAAATCTCTGCTTTAATCAAAATATCCCTTATTGATTACCTCAATTCAAGAACCAATATTACCAGAAAAGAATAAGATGGTATTACCTTTAGAATGAAAAGGAGGGATTTATGATATGGGTAAATCTAGTAAGAAAAAGCCAAATATGGGAGCGGGGATGTATAACAACGTAATAGGCCCCAATTATGAATTGGCTAGAGCATATGTACCGATTCAGGTATTCAATCAACAATATAGGCCTGAGGTGGCGCTACAGAAAGGTACAATTTTTCCTGAACTATATCGACCTTATCCCCCATGTTATAGGAGAAATGATTAAAGTAAAATTTATTTTGAAAGGAGGATTATCTGAATGAGTAAAGATTGTGAATGCAAACATGATTATGAACATGATTCTTGTGAGAAAAAGTATGACAAAGATTGTATGAATCCTTGCCCAATGATGCCATGTATGGAAGGGATGATGTCAATGCATCATATGATGCCCTGCATGGGAAATATGATGCCAATGCACCAAATGCCGATGATGCCCTGGATGGGAGGTATGATGCCTATGGAGCAGATGCCCATGATGCAGGGTATGTACGATATGATGCCTATGGAACAAATGGGAATGCCGCACGGTTATTGCATGCCCGGTGAACTAATGCCAATGTATCAGATGCCGATGTGTGGGGATGATTATTATGCCGACGAACTTGCTGGCCTGGAAGATTACTATGAAGATGATCATCATGAAGATTGTGAAGATTACGAGAACTTTGTCGATGCTCTAAATGAAGCTTATCCCGATTTAAATGATGAAGCCAAATGTCTTCTAAAAAAACTAATGGAGATAGATTTTACGCTAATTGAACTCAATTTGTATCTTGATACACATCCAACCGATCGACGGGCATTAGCCCAATTTAATCGCTTTGTGTGTATGAGAAAACCAATTTTGGAGAGATTGGATAAGGTTTATGGCCCGATTGCTCTAAATCAACCGATTCAATACCCATGGGCCTGGTTAAATCAACCCTGGCCCTGGAGAATACACTTTTAAAGGGGGGATTACTTAATGTGGGTATATGAAAAGAAGTTAGAATATCCGGTAAGAGTAGAAGGCACAGATTTGAACCTGGCCTCATTGTTATATGAACAATACGGGGGTCCAGATGGAGAACTCTCTGCAGGTGTTAGGTATCTTAATCAGAGATATTATATGCCATTGAAAGAAGCAGAAGGGACATTGACTGATATAGGCACTGAGGAATACGTTCCATAAAGTTATCTGTGATTCTTATTTTACAGTAGGGAAGAGGATGAGTTCAAAATCTTCTGGATTGTGCCAACGTCCTCCTTTAGATCTGTAATATTCAACTTTACCAAGTATAGATTTTAGTAGTTGATTTTTTAAATCCAGATCATCTGTTTTGGTGTACATTTCAAGAACTTTTTCTAATTTGGGGATTAGAGTATTAAGATTGTCTTCTTGAGCTTCTTCAATGCGAATATCTTCGTTAATTTTATTAATGGCTTCCCTGGTTTCTCGAATTTTTTCATTGAGTAACTTCGATCTGTCGAGAAAAGTATCAACATTGTAGATACCTTGCTCCAGAAGGTCATGAATACGGCCAGTTTGATTTTCCAGATTATGCAGTTCTTTTTGGAGGTTTTCTAAAGATTTCTCAAGAACGAGTTTTTTTGAAGTAGTCGGGGTTGGCTCGTCTTTTTCCCATTTGATTTTTAGATCTATGAGCCAATCGGTTAATGCAGTTAACAGACGATCTTCAACTATTTCCAACTTAGAGGAAACATTTTTGCATCCAGGAATTGGACACATTAAAGCATCTGGTCCTTTTTTATATGGCCGTCTTACCATTCTGCGACCACAAACACCACAGATGATTATTCCACATAGAGGATTTTTAACCTTGGTACCTCTGGTTGGAACACGGGCAGAATTTACACTCAGATACTTCTGAGCAATCTCCCAGGTCTTTAAACTGATGATAGGTTTATGTAAACCTTCAACTAGAATACACTCTTCTTCGCTTGATCTAGGGCGAGATTTAACTATTTGTCCATCTTCCATCTTTTTAGTAGTCTTTCTCCAATTCCATCTAATCATTCCAATATATACTGGATTTCGCAACATATCAAGGATGGTAGATGTTACCCAGATATCGCTTTTCGCAGGTGAAATTTTGAGTTCATTCAGTTTTCCTGCTATCATAGATACACCTAAAAGATGAGCTTCGCCATCAACTATCTCCCCTTTTGTATACCACTGGAAGATAAGTTTGACAATTTCTGCCTGTTCGGGATCAATTTCTAGTGTGTAGCCTTTCTGATTCTCTAGTTTTTTTCTACGGTAACCAAATGGAGCTATACTTCCTAAGTATTTACCTTCTTTGACAGATGCGATTCTGCCCTGTTGTAATCTTCGATTTATTGTTTTGTATTCTCTTCGAGACATAAAGAGACCGAATTCAAAATACTCTTCATCGAATTCGTTGTCTGGATCATAAGTCTTATGAGGAGTGATGATTTTAGTTTCACTGTATTTGAATGTCTGTGCCACTAACCCTTGATCTGCAGTATCCCCACGTGCGAGACGTTCCACTTCCATTACCAGTACTCCGGTCCACATACCTTGTTCCACTTCGGTAAGCAGTTGTTGCATTACTGGACGGGATGCAATTGTTTCACCAGATACAACTTCGGAGTGAATATGTGTAATATGAAGATTTCTTTTTTTCGCGAGTTCTAGTAAGGCTTTTCTGTGCCGTGCTAAAGTTTCACCTTCACCTCTAGCTTCAGCTTCCATGTCAGCTCTGGACTTTCGAAGGTATATACAGTATTGCATTAGATAACACCAACCTTTCTATTTATTAATTTACTCTGAGTTGGTTTCCTATGTTTAATCATTTCTGATTTAAAACTTTTCGGTAAGTGGTACTTTAGGTGGAAAATTAAATAGTGTCTGATCTGTTGTTAAATTTTATCTATCATGGAGCTGACCTCCGTTATCAGTTGACCCAAGTGACATATTCTAACATATTCTCTGGATAGAATTATATTCCTTCTGAAAATGGGAGTAAGATAGCCATGTTAAACAATTTTAGGGTTATTTATTGTGGAATTTTTGGTAATTTAGTGATATAATACGGATATGATGAGTTTAAGGTGAAAAGTCTATCATATGGATAATAGATAATTTTATAAATTTGAAAATAAATTTATTTATATGAAAGGCGGTGATTGTAATGAATTTATGCTGAGATATAGAATTATATGGGGGAAGAGGTGTAAGAAGATGGGAAAAAATTTTGAAAAAGCCGAAATAGCTTTTTCGAAAAAAGACTACTTTGAAGCAATTGAGCAAAGCATATTGTCTTTTGGCACTGCAAAGAATGTTGAATCGGTAATATTATTGATGAAATCTTATTATAATTTGCAGGTGTATAAAAAGGTTTTAACAAAGTCAAAGTTGTCTGAAGGTATTGTGAAAAATGAGCAGCAGGCTGTTCAGGTGGTCAGACTGAAAGCGAATGCTTTTACCCGTTTAGGGTTATATAACAAGGCAACTAGTGAATATGACTATTTGTTGCAAAAATACCCAGATAGTAAGCTGGCACAATTTGCTGGTGTGGTGGGCAAAGGAGCAGTTTATTCATTTCGCTTAAAAAAGCTTGAATTGGATGAAACACCAATAGAGAGTAAACAAAAAGTTCAGAAAGATCTTGCCACAAAAGCATTAGAATGTTATCGACAGGCTACCCAATATGTACAGACAAAAAAGGAAGAGGGTTTGCTGTTAAACAATATTGCTTGTATTCACCAGATCAAAGGGGAGGATTTGGTGGCTTCAAAGTATTTTGAAAAGCTCTAAAGTTATCTGAAGGATTTTTGAAGGCAGAGATATTAACTGGTTTAGGACTGTCTTTCAGCAGGTTGGGTGATGTTGAGCAAGGGTTAAAGCTATTGGCACAAGGTCGTGAGTTGTTACTTATTAAAAAGCATCAAGAAGGCTTAGGGAGGAATATCAAGACAGTGGGTATTATTGAAAAGGAAAGAGGTAATCTTAAGGAAGCTTATGCACATTTTTCTCAGGCTTTAAAAATATTTGCTGATAAAGATTTATTCCACCAGGCTGCAGAAGTGTCTGTGTATCTGGCTGATATTGCTCAAACCGAAGAGAAAAGAGTCAAATATCTAAGTGACTATTGTATTCATAATAAAGAGAAGAAGAAGGAGGAGAGTAGGTTGTGCGTAAGTTTCTTGGAATGCTATTAATTATAGGCATGTTTTTACTGAGGATGATATTTTTCAATGTTCCTTATACAGCAGATCCTGTATTACCTGGTGAAGAAGGCTATTCAGCTATAGTAATTAATACTGAATCTTAAATTTGAAACCACTCCATTATTCGAGAGTGGTTTTAATTATATAGTTTGAACTTAATATGTTGATCTATAGCTTTTATATCATCTTCAGGTAGTCCTAATCTATAGAGTTCTCGTTTGATGATTTCAAAGGATTGTTCATCGTCTCTAACGAGGATATTAGGGTCTATATTTAAAACATTAGCAATAGATTCTATTTCCTCCTGTGTAGGTTGTGTAGTTCCGTTTTCAATATTATTTAATCTTAATGGATCAATCTTTCCTTTTAACAGTTTAGCCATGTCATAAAGTTCTAGCCCTTTTAATTTACGTTTACTTTTAATAATCTGACCCAGTTCTTTTTCCCTACTTTTGATATCTTCGCCTAATAGAAATAAAACCGAAACTTTAAAGTAGGTGGCTAGTTTGTATAATTGAGGAACACCAATATCTAAGTTACCATTTTCCCAGCGACTTATGTATGTTGGATGTTCTTGAATAGCTTCTGCAAGTTGTACTTGAGTTATCTTTTGTTCTTTTCTCAAAGCTTTTAATCGCTCACCGATAATCACTCGCTTGTGTTGCATGTCTTCCATTGTTCCCACCTCTTTTCTTCTTACTAATTATATCTTATAAAGATCAAAGGGTCAAATGGTGTTGATTTATTTGAATATTCCACTTGACATATTTGAAAGTTAATAGTATAATAATCTTAAAATATTGAAATATGTTTCAAATATTGAAAATCAAAATAGGCATAAACCTTTTCTTTTTTCAAAAGATATTGTCCATCTAAGTGGACAGAGGAGGTGATTGAAGTTGAGGGATATGCTTAGGAAAAGCAGGCAAAATAGGGGATGGTCAATTCGTGATACTGCAGAGAAAACAGGTATTACTAAGTCTCAATATCATAATATTGAGTTGGGGAGAGCTAACCCTAATCCAGAGGAGGCAAAGGTGATCTGCGATATTCTGAATTTGGAGTTCGGTAGTGCTTTTCCAGAAATGATTCAAATTTATCAAAAGGAAGTAGAAATTAGATCGGTTCTGGTATCTGGAATTCATCCGAATGCTATGTAATTTTTGAATAGGACGATCACTTCCTGAAATATACATATTCAAGGAGGTGGTGTTATGGCAATTGTCGACCAGTATAAGCTAGGTGGGACCACAATTAAAATTGACGACAGTGCAATAGTTACAGATCCTGAAGAGTTAGAAGTCATTCACCAACATATAGCTAACGTTTGTTGGAGAATTGTCATGGCCGCAAGAGCTCAGGGGAAGAATATCTAACTATATCAGTAGAAGGCCATTATTGGCCTTCCAGTAGAAATAAGACAAACTATCTTCTCTTTGTCTATTAAGAATAAGACTGGAGTAAATAGAGCAGATAGTCTTACAGATGTTAGATTATAGTAAGACCAAAGTAAGATTGCTGGTGGTTTTGTCTTACAGAAGTAAGACTAGATTAAAACTAAAATAAGACTGCCAAAAAATAAGAGGAGGAAGAAGAATGGAGAAAATTCATATTTTTGCACCAGACTTGGGGAATAGTTATACTCATTTTGTGAAACCAGAGACTTTAGAGGTGGTGTCAATTCCATCTTTGATTGCTCCTGCCAGGAAGATTAGATACACTGAGGAGTTTGGAGATCTTTCATCTAGTGAAAAGGGAAATGAGATTCAGGAGATGATTCTGCAGACAGATGAAGGTACATTTTTTGTTGGTCATTATGCTTATCTTAAGTCTCGAAATGGAGTAAAGTTGTCTCTCGACACTCAGCAGTCAATGTTCATTAAAGATAAGCTTTTGAAAACTTCTATGGCCATGGCACTCCCACAGAGATGTCAGGTGAAGTTAGTGTTAGGTCATCCGTATTCTGAGTCAAGCCTTGCTAAAGAGTATGAGAGGATGGCTTTGGGGGCACATGAGTTTGGATTTAATGGTAAGGAGTACTGTCATGAGGTGATAGAAGTTATAACCATGGCACAACCAGTAGCTGCTTTTTTAGGAATTGTAACCGACAGCTTTGGAAGAACGCTTAAAGAATATATCCCGTATTTCAATATTCCAGTTGTAGTGATCGATATTGGCGGTGGAACGGTGGACTTCTGTTGGATTGAGAAAAACCCAATAAATGGAGAACTTGAAGTGGTGGATGAATATTCTGACTCTAAATGGTTAGGTGTCTGGTACAGTCTTGGTTTGATTAAGGAGGAAATAGCAGTAAGATATGGTGTTGAAAAGCGAATTGTTGATCTGGAGTATGAATTGAAAGGTAAGAAATCTCTGGTCAATATAAAAGGGGAAATGGTCGATATCTCAAAGTTGAAGAAATCTATGTATGAACAGACTTCTGTTGATATCCTTACGCTAGGGATAAACCTGTGGAAGGATGCTAAAGGAAAGATCGGTATAGCGTTTTCTGCGGGTGGGGGATCAGAGACATTTCAGGAGGTACTAATTCCTCGATATGATAGGTTATTTACTCAATATGCTTTTGCAGATAAGTTTGCTATAGCAAGGGGTCAATGGACGAAAGCTGTTAAGATGTGGGGAATACCTAAAATTGAGAAAGTAGTGGAAAGTGGTGAAGTAGATGGTTAAGTCCTACAAAGTTAGGACATATCCGACTCTATATCCGTGGATACCAGTACATATGGAGATCATCAGAGAGTATGAGAAATGTCCAAATAAGTCAGAGTTCGTTAGAATGGCTTTAGAGCATTTTGCAAAAAGTGGGTTTCCGGGGTTACAATCTGGTCAACCACAGGTGTTAGATAATTTACGTCAAACCAAACGGGTAACCACTGAGCAAGGTAAAGGTGAGGTTTATGATGATGACCCATTATCAGATTTATAAGGATGTGGTCTAGTGAGTAGTGATACCCAAAGTATTAAAATCGATTTTAGATTGCTAGAGAATACAGAATTCAATAGGTTGATGAGATCGGGGTGCTTTAACACCTATTGTCAGATAAGAAAGATGATCTGGCGTTCCCTTAGACCATCTGTGATCGGAGATTTGCATATTCGATATATGAGCGGTAGTTTAGCCGCTGCGTGTAAAACGAAGAAACTGGCCCAGCTTTGTTCGGTAACTCCAAGGCAGGTTAGAAATGACATTCGGAAAATGAAAGAGGAATATCAGATAGTGGATTGTGTCTCTGAAAACGATTATTATGTTTTTATCCTGGGTGAGTGGAATGAGATTGAGAGAAATGGAAAACCACTACGATATGAATATTATTATCTGGATAAATATGCGACTTTTATTCAACGTCAATCAGAGGATGAGGAAATGAATTTCCCCAGCGAGGAAAAAGATTTCCACGAAGTGCGGAAATTTATTTCCCCCAAGGAATATATAACCCGCTTTATTCACGAGAAAACAAATTAACCGTTTGTACGGTTGCTATACCTG
>JAENYK010000027.1 GCA_016841825.1 Halothermothrix sp.
GTTTTGTATGTTGGTTTCTCCTAAAAAAATATGGTGTTAAAGTCTAAAGACGGGTGTCTTGTTCAGAATAGGTATACCGGTGATTATCCAGCTTATCTTAAATTATACCCTGAAATAAAAGTCAATTCAAGTCAGCAGAATATTATACCATTCTGCAGTTTCTCAATATTTAAATAAGTCCAGTGTTCATATATAATAAGGATAATATAAAATATGCAATCTGGAGGTCTTATTCATGGGCAAAAAAATATCTATTATATTTTTATTTTTACTTATTGTAACTATATTAATCGGCTGCAGTGATAAAGCTGATGAAAAGATCAAAATTACAATTGGTATGTGGCCTGAGCCATACTTAAAAGAAGACGTAGAAATGTATGAAGAATGGAAGCGGTTGTTTGAAAATGATTATCCCCAATATGAGATTGTTGGGCAGCCATATAATTATTCAGTTGAAACATTTTTCCCAATGGCCCAAAGTGGTACCCAACCGACAGTATTCCAGACATGGTTTACTGAACCACAAAAGTTAGTGAAAAACGGATTTGTCAAAGATATTACAGATCAGTTGAAAGAATTAGGCTGGTATGAGAAGATGGACCCGGCTATGAGAGAGACTCTAACTAAAGACGGCAGGGTTTATGGTATTCCCCGTGATGGGTATGGCCTGGGGCTATTTATTAATCTGGAGATTTTTGAAGAAGTTGGTTTGATTGATGACTGGAATGGAGACGGGGTACTAGATATTGTGGGTGAGGATGGAAAGCCGCGGTACCCAACAACACTTGAAGAATTAAGAGAAGTAGCCAAATACGTTGCTGATACCGAAAGAGAGTTATTTGGTAAAGATGTTGCGGGGCTAGTGATTTTGTCAAGTGATAACAATGGTGGCTGGCAATTTTCAAATATTGCCTGGAATTTTGGTGCTAATCTACAGGTTCAGGATGAAGACGGTAAGTGGGTGGCTAACCTTAATGATCCAAAGGCAGTAGAAGCTCTTGAGTGGATTAAAGAGATGCGGTGGGAAGATGAGTCTTTACCTGCTAATGCATCTTTAAGTTACGCTGACTGGTATAACTACGTTGGAACCGGAAGAGCTGCGATGGCTTTTGCTGGCAATGATGCCATCTCTATGCCAATAGTTAATTTTAGTATGAACAAAAATAGTGTCGCTTTTGTACCAATGCCTGCTGGCTCTGATGGCCACAGATACTCACTATTTGGCGGAACACCTTATATGTTTTCGGCAAAAGCAACCGATGAACAGGTAATGGGTGCATTAAGATTTCTGGAATACATGGGTCGCTCACCAGAAGTATCTGAAGTCTCTGTCCAGAGTATGAGGGTAGGGATGATTGTCGCCAATAAAAAAGGTATGCCAATATTACCAACTATAAAACCCTGGATTAATCAGGATTATTTAGCAGAGGCTGAGACAATAGAAAGGCAATACGTAAATATGGAGCTGAGTAATTTTACTGATTTTTATCAATCTCTTGATCAGATGCGCAGAACTGAAGAACCTTACTACACTCAGGAGATGTATGAACTATTAGATGCCTGTCTTCAACAGGTGTTGACAAATCAAAATGCGAATCCAGGTGCACTGTTAACGGGTACTAACAATACATTCCAGACTCAATACATGAATCAGGTTAATTAATCTGGGGGAAAGGGAGATATTATGGAGAGAAAAATTGTACAGCCAAAATTGCAGAATAAAATTGTATTATTTGACAAAAAAGAACTTGGTGCATGGTTGATCATGCTTCCCAGTATTCTCTTATTCTTATTTTTTATCTGGATACCACTGCTTTCAAATATTTCCCTTTCCTTCTATGACACTATTGGTTACACAAAACATAGTTTTGTCGGATTGGAAAAATATAGGGAAGTACTGGCAGATCCCATCTTTTTAAAAGCATTAGTTAATACTGCTAAATATACTTTTTGGTCGGTTATTATTGGTTTTGCAATTCCAATTATTCTCGCACTCCTGTTAAGTGAGGTCATTCATCTCAAAGGGTTTTTTCGAACCGCACTCTATTTTCCCAATATTGTCCCGGGATTGGCTGCGGTAATCATGTGGAAATTTCTCATGGACCCCGATCCGTCAGGGGTACTAAATTCAATACTTAATTCTGGAAGTATATCTCCATTACCCTGGTTGAATAGTCAGGCATTGGTAATACCGCTCATCGTCTTAACCATGACCTGGAAAGGTGCCGGAGCAACAACTCTAATCTATCTTGCAGTTTTACAGAGTATTGATAATACCTATTATGAGGTTGCCAGATTGGAAGGCGCCAGTGTCTGGCAGAGAATTAGATTCCTGACCTTGCCATACCTGCTGCCGACGATCAGAATGTTGTTCATATTACAGATAATCAGTGTTGCCAAAGTATTTTATGAACCATTAGTCATGACTGGGGGAGGACCGAATTATGCTTCAATATCATTGTTACAGTTAATTTATCACTATATATTCAAAATGGGTGACGTTTCAAAAGCAGCAGCACTTGGTGTTATAGTTGCAATCATATTATTTACTTTGACAGCTATCTATCTCAGAATCAGCAAAAAATCCAGCTAGGAAGGCGGTGGTCTTATGGAGAGTCTCAAAAGCAAAACATCGGGAATAATAACATTTTCTGATTATAAAAAAACATCATATAAAATCGGCTATGGCATAATGATTGTAATTCTAGTATTGTTTGTAATTCTCACTGTATTTCCTCCCATCTGGCTGTTTTTAGCTAGTTTCAAGTCAGCTAAAGAACTCTATCAGATCCCCTTCACCCTATTTCCTGATAGATTTGATTTTGGGAAGGTTATAAATATCTGGGATACGCTTAATTTTGCTAAATACTACCTTAATTCTTTTGTAGTAATAATTGGTGCAGTAGTCTGTTCTGTAGTATTTAATGGTTTACTTGCTTATGCCATCTCAATACTCAAACCTAAAGGACACAGGATTGTTTTCGGTCTTGTATTGGGGAGTTTAATGATTCCACCGATCCTTAGCATGGGACCACTATTTAATAATATAGTGCAATTGGGATTAATTAATAGTTATCTTCCTTTGATGGTGGTCTTTGGAGCCAATCCATTTTATTTTATCTTATTTAAAACCTATTTTGATGGTTTGCCAGAATCGTTGATTGAAGCAGCCCAATTAGATGGGTGTACTAAGTTACAGATCTTCTATAAGATAATCTTACCCGTATCAAAACCTATAGTGATGGTGGTTTCGATTTTTACCGTCAATGCAGCCTGGTCGGATTTCTTACTACCTTATCTGGTGCTACTGAATGACGCTAAACAGACGGTTATGGTCAAGATATTTATGTTACAAAGTAACATGGGCACGTCGATGAATTTTGGTCCAGATACATTATTGGTTGTGCTGTCTTTATCAATTATTCCACCAGTGATCTTCTTCTTTATATTCCAGAAGCAGATAACCAGTTCTGTTGCCACCACAGGTATAAAGGAATAGTAAGATCGACTATTCTATTTTTTTAACTGAAGGAGTGATGTAACTATGGCGAAAATAGCTAGTGAATATTTTAAAGTTAATCCCTGGAAAATTGAAGAAGAAGGGTTTAATCCTGAAAGGAATAGGGTTGCTGAATCAATTTTCTCTATCGCAAATGAATATATGGGAGTTAGAGGTTATATGGAAGAAGGTGTAAGTTGTGATTCGCTGTCAGGGAGTTACTTTAATGGAATATATGAATATGGTCAAGTGGATGAGAGTGTTCAGTATAAAGGTATTGTCAATCAGGCCCATTTCATGGTGAACTCGGTAAACTGGTTGTACACCAGAATTTATCTAGACGGAGAACAACTTGATCTCAATAATGCAGATGTTAGGGAGTTTAAGCGAATACTGGATTTTAAGACAGGTGATCTAACCCGCACGTTTATTCTGATCACTGGGGACAGGAAAGAAGTAAAATTTATCTTTAAGCGTTTCATTAGTATGAACATGCCTAATTATGGTTACCAACATATAGAAATTGAAGCTCTTAATCAATCGATAGAAGTTGAGATTGTTACGGGACTTGATTTTTCGATCCTACATTGGGAGAAACAGAATTATTGGAATATAGTTAAGCAAGCCGCTGGTGATAGTTTTGCCGGTTGTATTGGTGAGACAATTACTTCAAAACAGCAAGTTTTTTCCGGATATCAATTACAGACAAATATTGATATACCTCTGCATTCGTTTAAAGAAGAAAAGGTGATCGGTCATAAACTGCAGGTAAACTTAACAAAGGATCAAAAGATAGTTATTGATAAGCAAGTGACCAATATCGCCCGTAGAAAACCGGAAAAGACGATGGTTGACCTCTGGAATGAAGGAATGGACAAATTAAACAATCAGGAAGATTATTCAGTACACATGCAGAAAAATATAGAATATTGGACTACAATCTGGAAAGATCACGACATTGTGATAGAAGGAGATGAGAAAAACCAGCAGGGCATTCGCTTCTGTATCTTCCAGCTGCAGCAAACTTATCACGGGGTTGATTCCAATAATAATATTGGGGCTAAAGGGTTGACTGGTGAAGCATATAGTGGTCACGCCTTTTGGGATACGGAGACATATTGTTTGCCATTCTTCATCTTTAACAATCCTGAAGCAGCACAAAATCTGCTAATGTATCGGTATAATACTTTAGATCAGGCCAGAAAGAGGGCTCCCCAGTTAGATTGTACAGGTGCCTGTTATCCAATTGCTACGTTGAATGGAGAAGAGGCCTGTACATTATGGCAACATGCCAGTTTACAATTTCAACCCAGCACTGGAGTAGCCTATGGGATCTGGCAGTATGTTCTGAACACCGGTGATCTGGAGTTCCTCTTTGATTATGGTCTAGAGATGTTAGTCGAGATTAGTCGTTTTCTCGTCTCCAGGGGCCAGTGGAATGCTGATCACACTAAGTTCGGTTATTATGGTGTAATGGGACCTGATGAGTTTCAGATGATGGTTAATCATAACAGTTATACGAACTATATGGCCAAAAAAACTTTTGAATATACACTGGAAGCGTTGGCTGATTTACAAGTGTGCAGTTCGGTGCAGTACCAGAGATTGATAGATAAGCTCAAATTGCAGAATTTTGAGATTGGAGAGTTTAAAACCTGTGCACAGCAGATGTACATTCCTTATGATGCAGACAGACTCTTATATGAGCAGCACGAAGGATATTTTGACTTACCACATATAGATGTTGATGCAATACCAGTAGAGGATTTTCCACTTTATAAAAATTGGTCATATGATCATATCTATCGCAATGATATGATTAAACAACCGGATGTATTGATGTTTATGTTCTTATACAATCAAGAATTTTCCCCAGACTGCAAAAAAGCTAACTATGAATACTATGAACCCAGGTGTATTCACGAATCTTCATTATCACCTTCAGTACATTCGATATTGGCGGCAGAATTAGACAAAATTGATGAAGCGGTCGATTTTTTCCGGTTTGCCACCAGGATGGATATCGATGATTATAATAGAAATACTGCGGAAGGTTTACACATCACCAGTATTGCCGCAGCCTGGGTAAACATAGTCTATGGATTTGCCGGATTTAGAAGTGATCGGGAAGAGCTGGTATTAAGCCCGATAATTCCAGATAAATGGAAAAGTTATCGCTTTAAATTCAAATATCGGGGAAGTTTGATCACCATAAAAGTTACCCATCAAGAAGTAGAGCTTGTATGTGATGGAAAAAAGATGAATCTGATTGTATACGGTAAGAAATATCAGATTACATCAGAGTCATTACGCATAGCAGTAAAGAAGTGATCTATAACTGAGGACGATTTAGTAAGTAAATGGCGATGGGTAGGATTATAATTTGACTATGAAAGGATATATCTGAGAGATTGATTGAAAAGCAATCGAATTGCTATGCAAAGGAGGGTAAACATGGCAATAAAAGGTGTAATCTTTGATTTGGATGGTGTTATCGTCACCACCGATCAGCTGCATTATCAGGCATGGGCAAAGATGGCGGATAAAGAGAAAATTTATTTCAATAAAGAGATTAACAATCGTTTACGGGGAGTTTCCCGGTTGGAATCACTGGAGATTATTCTTGAACAGGCCCAAAGAATATACTCTGAAGCTGAAAAGCAAGAATTAATGGATTACAAAAACAACAGGTATGTACAATTAATTCAGAATTTGACCCCTGAAGATATTTTACCCGATGTTCTGGAAGTTTTAAATACTTTGAAGACCTGGAATTATAGGATCGCTATTGGTTCATCGAGTAAAAATGCAAAAATAATCTTACAGCAGATTGGTTTATTAAACACATTTGATGCAATTGCTGATGGTACTGAGATCACCCGGAGTAAACCGCATCCCGATGTATTTTTGATTGCTGCTCAGAAACTGGAACTCAAACCAACATTCTGTGCAGTGATTGAAGACGCAGCAGCAGGAATTGAAGCGGCAAAACGGGCGGGAATGAAGGCGATAGCAATTGGTGATGCTGCCAAAAGTAATTTGGCAGATATAAGGTTAAATACGATTAAAGATCTACTTAAACTGGATGAACTTAATAATTGTGATTGAAGTCGCATTAACGGTAAGCTGTTAATTCCTTAAGTTTAACGACTTCGGGAGGGGGCAGGGGGTTTGTATTTCCACGGAAGTAACCGATTATCGATTCAATTATATATTCTAACCTATGCAGACTGAGAGACTTTCCTTCTGAAGTGTAGTTGAACATTTTATCAATCTATTTTGCAGTTTTGTCGTATTGAGTGAAGTTCTACTGTTAAGTATAATTTTAGTATATTATAACGAGAAGGAGGAAGAAGATGAGAAAATTATTCAATGTTCTGATAACCTTATTACTTATATTAGTACTGGTAGCCTGTGGTCATAAAGATAATACTCAAGTCGATGATAATGATTACACTCCTACCAGGACTGTTACCGAATCAAAGGTTATACTCTATGCTGGCCCAGAGATTATGCAGAGTTCTACCGATGTAGATATTCAGGTTGAAGGTCGGGAACTATTTGTCTACGATACTCTGGTTAATCATGAACGTCTGTTTAATTTCCGGGAACCTACAACTACTACTCCGGTTTCAATTTTCGACTTTGAAGGTTCTGTAGATGTCACAATAACAGTTAACAATGAAGAATCTATAGAAAATGCAGTAGTTAGACCATTGGCTTATGAGATAGAGCCGACTGTCTCGGGGAATACAATCAGTTTTACATTGGATTATCCGGCTAATTATGTAGTAGAATATGACGACAAAACCGATAAAGCGATTACTCTATTTGCCAATCCATTGGAAGAGAACACACCTGATCCTGCTGACCTTCCTGAAAACATGATTTATATTGGGCCAGGGGTTTACAAAGCAGATGCGATTCCGGTAAAAAGCAATGAAACGATTTATATTGCCGGGGGAGCAGTTGTCTACGGTCAGATTCGGGCTGCAAACGTTGAGAATGTTACCATAAGAGGGCGTGGAATTATTAGTGGAGATATGTATTCACGTACCCGGGCATCTGAATACACAATTCCTGTAGAGTTCAGACATTCAAAAAATATTACAATTGAAGATATAGCTTTTCTAAATCCCGCAGGCTGGACTATCTCTGCCTATTTTGTGGAAGGTTTTGAGATTAATAATATTAGAATAATTACTGCCCGCGCAAATGGAGATGGAATCTCAATTCAATCAAGCAAAGATGTTGTTGTGAAGAATAGTTTTGTTCGTTCCTGGGACGATGCTCTGGTTGTTAAAAATTATGACCGTGGTGTTACTGATAACATTACCTTTGATAACATGGTTATCTGGAGTGACCTGGCTCAGAGTATGGAGATAGGTTATGAAACTTATGGAGATACAATGAAGGGGATCACTTTTAAGAATATTACCGTCTTGCATAATTTCCATAAGCCTATCATCAGTATTCATAATTCCGACGATGCTGATATTGGCAATATTCTGTTTGAAAATATAACCGTGGAAGATGCCTTAATGGTTGGAGACAACAAAGGAGTTAATTATGATGACCTGTTTATCGATTTTCAGATCCTTTATAATCAGGAGTGGACGCGTTCAGGTGGTGAACGGGGCTCTATTGATGATGTTACTGTCAATAATGTTCTGATTCTTGAAGGGAAAGATGATTTGATCTCCAGAATAGAAGGATATGATAAAGACCACAAAATCACAGATATTGAAATTAATAATCTTACCTATAAGGGAACCAGAGTTAAGTCTGCTGAAGATTTGAATCTATATGCAAATGATAATACAGCAGGTCTCTCGTTTGATTTTACAATGAAAGAATCTACTGGTGCGGAACTTATTCTTCCGTATAATTTAGATTTAAAAGTTGATGATCGACCGGCAGTAACTATTAAGCAGAATATCTCACAGGAAGGTTTTATCATCCCGCAATTTGCGATCAAGGATGTACCACAGGTTTATTCGGGAGTTAAGGTAACCGGTGAATTTACTGCTCTGGCAACTCATGGTCAGGGAATAAGAGATTGGGATGATGGCAGTGGGGCTTTTGAAAGTGGTGCAGATGTAGCTCAAAATGTTCTGGATGGCGATCCTACATCGATCTGGGTTGGTAAAGGATGGACAGGTGAAGCGGGTGAATATGCTGCTCTGAGTATAAACTTTAACGGTGATAAGAAAATTGGAACTATACGTGTCTATGGACATCTGGATTCGGGGATTTATTTGCTGCAAAATATTGCTTTATATGGGATTAGATCATCCAGTTCCAGAGATGTTTACACCAAGATTCTCAACTCTAAAGATTATGAATTCTCACCGGCAAACGGAAATTATATTGAAATAAAAATGAATCCTGGAGAGTATAAAGCTATTCAGTTACGTTTTTATAATAAAGAGGGAATTGGTTATCCTGAAAAACCATTTGCCACAGAAATTGAAATGTATCCAGCTAGTTTAACATTTAATCAATCGGTTATTGCCAGTCCGCATGAGGATGTTTATGAAGCAGCTAACATGATTGATGGAAATCCGCTAACATATTATGAGTCTTTAAAAGGTGAATGGCCAGCAGAGATAGTTGTCGATATGGCAGAGAACTATAGTATAGGATATATTAATTTGTACCTACCACCGCTTATGCAGTGGGAAACAAGAACCCAGGATTTCTCTATATTGGTTAGTACTGATGGGAATGACTTTACCGAGATTATTCCCGGGCAAGGATTTGTCTTTAATCCACAAACAGGGAATTTAGTGCAGATAGAACTCAAACAGTCTGTATTGGCCAGGTATATCAAATTTATCTTTACAGCTAACACGTCGCCTGGAGGAGAAGGAGCTCAACTTTCAGAAATATCTGTGTACGAATAGGTTAAAATCTTGCGGTTAGTGAAAAATTAGTCGCAAGAATAGCATAAACCATTTTTAAAATGCTGAACAGTAACAAAAAAATAATAAGGGGGATGCAAATGAGGAATTTTCAAAAGATTTGCGCAGTCTTTAACCTGTTGTTACTTGTGATGGTTAGTTTTATGACGGTATCAGTATTAGCTTCTGACATACAAACTGCACCTGTACGTGATGGAGATACTTATTTGGGACGAGAATTTAATCAGGATTTTGACAAACTTTTCGATGATTTTGAAAGATCAACAATCGATGGAGTGGCAGGTACTGGTCTCTGGTGGGCTTCGACAGACGCTAGTGGAGCACGTTTGACAGAAAGAGAAAATCATCTGGAAGCAAATTATTCAACTACTATTGGAACCACCAAAGATGCCTCATTGTATAAAGTAGCGTCTCCTGCTAACACTGATGGAGCTTATGCTTTTCTGGTTATGGTTATGAAAGGGAAAAATGGAGCTTCAATTGAAGATCTGTACATCTCATTTAGATATGATGATAATTATGAAGATATTGATGTTAATTTGACTGACCTATACGACCCTGACTTATACCCATTACCTGAACTTACCGATCAATATCAGGTCTATATAATTGATGTAGCCTCATCGTTAGATGGTTTAGATTATGTTAGTAGAGCTGGAACAGGTAATATTCAGGCAGGAAGTGCATTGGCAGGTATGCACTTCATGTCCAAAACCGATGGTCAGGGAGCGGGAACAGTTGCAATCAAAGAAGTTTATTGGAGCAATGACCCGACAACATTGGGTTATAGTGATGACAATAACAACGCTCTATTGGATAATTTCAACAGGACTGCTTTGAGTGATACTACAGATAGCAATATCTGGTGGCGGGGAGGCAGTCCGGAGTCAAGGATTATCGGGAAATACTTAGCAATAGACTACACTAATGATCGGGCAATTTATCGGGCAGCAGGATATGATAATTCTAACGCCCCCGGTAATTATGAGAATTTTGTTTTACGAATAAGAGGTTCTCGGGGTGGAGAAGATATCAAAATTGGTCCATTTTATGTAAAAGAAGATGGTACCGAGGTGTATGGAGATCTGGTTGCCTTATCAACATTAAGGGGTCCGGATAATCAACCAATCCCCCATATTACAAATGATTACCAGAACCTGGTCATCAATTTTGAAACAAATGGTTGGGAGAAAAATGTCAATGGTTTCAAATTTGAGTCACCAGATGGAGAGACAGGATTGGTTTATATCGATCAAATATTCTTCACAAATATGGAATATGATGCTTCAACAGTAGTATCTGAATACCCAATTCTTAACCCAGATGATATTTTAGTCTTTGATGATTTTGAGCGGCAGATTGTTGGTGCTACTGAACAATATGATCCCAATAATCCTATAGCTATCGAAAACGACCTTTATTTCATTATTGCCTATGCTGGTATGGATAAGATGTCAATAGATGAAGGTGCATTGGTATTGGATTGTACACAGAACAGTGATTATATCCAATACACCTCTGCAGGTGCTAATAGTAATGATGGTTCTTATAAATATGTGGTCTTCAAAGTACGGGGAGAAGCTGGGGCAACACTTAATGACTTCCGGATTAAAACTATCGATGCTTCTGATGCAAGAAGTTCTGATATTTGGGGGAACGGTGGACTGAAGAGTGGAACTGGTCTCGCTACTCCTGACTTTGGAACCGAGAACTATCCATATGTAACTGATGATGGATATATGTATATAATTGTTGATCTGGCAGCCAGTAATCTAACTGAAACGGTCAATGGATTTGATATTTTCTACAGTGGAGCAGGCAGGTTATATATTGATAGTATTTTCTTTGCCAATCCAGGTACTCCAATACTCGATCTGAATAATTCATTAATATTCGACGATTTTGAGCGTGATACTCTAATTCCCGGAGATCTAAATTCGATTAACAAATGGTATGTTGAAGGTGCAAGTGCAACAATTGCCGATGGTAGTTTAATCATTGACGCAACTGGGCAGGTACATGCATATTACAAAGCAGGCGGTTATCCTAATAATTTTGATGAACCAAAAGAGTATCTGGTATTAACTATGAAAGGTTCTGAGGGAACCACGTTGGAGAGTTTTAGAATAAATACAATCAATGATAAAGGTGATAGTGTTGAGCGGTTTGCCAATCAGGGACAGCTAGTTAGTTCTCCAGGTTTTCCAATACCGGAACTGACAACAGAGTATCAAACATATATCATTGATCTTGAAGCCAGTGGACTTCCGGTTAACGCACAGGGTTTAACCATTACCTTTGGGGACTGGTCAGCAGGGAGATTGTATATTGCAGATGTTTCATTTGCAGATAGAGTAGATTTAACACCCCTGTTAAAATAATAGATGAACGATTTAAACAGCCCACTATTTTGGTGGGCTGTTTAAATAAATCTCTAATAACCTTGTCCAAATTAATATTCTAAGATATTATATAAGTATGATGAGTGTTTTATAACTCAGTAAATGATTCAGCAATACATTGGGCATTGAGATTATAATTATCATTGGTTTTTTGATCTGTTTGTTTCTTCGAAGAAAATTGTGTCATCATTAATGTGACGAGGTGATTTTAGTGTATAAAATGATGATTGTAGATGATGAATATCTTGTAAGAATGGGTATCAAAGAGACAATCCCCTGGGAAGATTATGGTGTTACAGTTGTAGCTGAGGCGACAAATGGTAAAGAAGGACTTGAGCTGGCTAAAAAATACCAACCTGATATTATTATCTCTGATATTAAAATGCCGTTTATGGATGGATTAGAGTTTGTCCAACAGCTTAATAATCTGCAGATTGATTGTGAAATCATAATTTTGAGTGGATATAAAGATTTTGAATACGCTAAACATACTTTAGAGAATGGTGCCTATTCATATTTATTAAAACCTATTGACAATGATGAATTAGTTAGTACAGTGCAAAAATCTATCATTAGTTTACAAGAAAAGCGGGAGAAAGAAAATTATTACAATCAATTGGAAGAAGAGCTGCCTATTATCAGGAAAAAGGTTCTTAACAATATTTTGATTGGGTCATATATGAAAAATGCACAAATAAGTGAGAAAGTAAAGTTTTATAATATCAATGTACACAATCAGGGTTACGTAATATTTGGGCGGCTGGATTATCCTGAAAATCTGGAAGAGAAGGAAAAAATCGAAAAAGTTATTCAGGGTTTACTTGGTTTTGTGATAGAACAAATAAGTGCAGGGAGGATTACTGATCTATCTTCCATAACTTATGATAGCTATTTTGTTATTCTTGTTGATAATAGTATAAATAGGCACAAACTCAAAGAATATTGTACTACAGCTCTGGAAGATTATGAACGGCAGTACGGTTCAATTGTATCTATTGGAATTAGTAGCTCTTATAGGCAGTATAAAGATATAAAGATTGCTTATCAGGAAGCTCAAAAATCAGCAAAACTCAAATTATTTCCGATGATAAACAGTGTATCTACCGCTAAAAGTTTATTAAGTGAATATCATCCCCAGGTAATTGCAGCTATGAATTATATTGCCCAAAATTACAGTAATAAGAATTTGACGATCAAGATGATTGCTGACCATGTATATGTGAGTGAATCTTTTTTAATGCATGTTTTTAAAGATAATGTTGGCAAGACAGTTAATGAATGTTTAACCGAATATCGAATGATAATCGCCAAAAAGAAGCTGATGAGTGGACAATTTAAGATTTATGAAATTGCCGATCAAATCGGGTATGGTGATTCCAAATATTTTAGTCAATTGTTCAAAAAACGAGAAGGTATCTCTCCGAGTGATTTTGCAAAAAAAGATTATTAAATATACTCCATAAGAGAATTTGTACTTCCACTGAAGTATTAATATCTCCACATCTAGAGTCTGGGGGCTTTCTTGCTGAAATGTCGTTAAAATAGAAGAATTGGAGAAATCAACATGAAAACTCAAATAAGCTTAAAAAATAAAATAGCAATTACCCTAATAATAATGTTGAGTTCTTTTACATTAATTCTACTGGTCATAATCCATTTGACATCGAGTACAGCTATCCAGAAATTCATCTATAAAGATATCTATGCGAAACAGGCCGAGATACAGAATGGGATATTAATGGTTCTGGATGAAGTAAATCTTCTTTATTCAAGAATGGTCTTAAATGATGATTTTATCCAGGTTTTACAAAATGACAGGTTATCGGAAGAGGAGAAACAGATCTTATATACAGACCTTATGCAGAGAGTAGGAGTCAACCGGGAATTATTTGGTGATGTAATAGTCTATTATCAACAATCAATATATAGATTTGATCCCTTAAAACCTGTCAAAATGCCAGAACCACAATTTATTACAGAGGTGATTAACAGTAAACTATTACTTAACCAGGGTGAAATAGTTAGTGATTTTCAGGGAAATAGGTATTTACCCATCGGTAAACGAATGGTTAATTTTTCTCTGGGTAACGTTACTGGTGTTGCGACTTTTTATCTAAATGAGAATGTGTTAAATGATTTTAGTTCAAGTATTTCAGAAGATTTGGGTTATTCGTTTGTTGTCGCCGATGATTCATATGTGTTGACACATAGTAATAAAAAGTTCATTGGAGCAACTATATTTGATGCTGAGATGTTTAAATTAGATAATCTGCCCAATTATGGAATAAGGTATCTGAATGGTGAAAAATCAATTATTATAGTTAATGATTTTGCAGAAATAAATAAGCGGTATGGTTTGAATTGGAAGATAGTTAGTGTGATATCATATAATACGTTATTTAGAGATATCTTTGATTTAAATAAATATATCTTGAGACTTGGATTTGTTATGGCCTTAGCTGCAGCGGGGATATCAGTAAAAATATCTGCCGGAATTACGAAACCAATCAACTATATCATCCAGGGATTAAGAAGGTTTTCACAAAGTGGCAGAAAAGAGATTAGCAAAGATAGAGGTCAGGTACTTACTGATGAACTATGGGAACTAGAGCACACATATGATCAGATGATTGATCGAATTACGCGATTAATCGAAAAAAATAAAGTAGAGATGGAAAATCAACGTAAATTAGAACTGTATGCTTTACAGGTTCAAATTAATCCCCATTTTCTTTATAACACCCTGGATGCAATCGCCTGGATGGCTAAAATAAAAAAACAGAAAGACATAGAACAATTGGTTATAGCCCTGGCCAGGTTCTTTCGGATTAGTCTGCATAAAGGAGATAAATTTATCTTAGTCAGTGAAGAGATTGAATTGATAAAAAACTTCATCAAAATTGAACTAATCCGTTTTCCAAATAAGTTCCAGGTCGAATATAACGTAGCTGATGATGTTACAACTGAAAAAACACTGAAATTAATCTTACAGCCGTTAGTAGAAAATGCGATTAAGCATGGTATTTCACAGTTAAATAGGCCTGGTCAGATAATTATTAATATATTTGGTCATGGAGAGGATATCTTCTTTGAAGTAATAGATGACGGTATAGGTTTTGATTCACCTGAGAATTTCCTGTCCACTAATAAGCCATTAGCTTCTCCAGAAGGTGGTTATGGATTAAGAAACGTCAATGAACGCATTAAACTTGAATATGGAGCAGAGTGCGGGATTATTGCAATTGAGTCAAAACCAGGTTGTGGAACCAGAATAAGGCTGAAAATAAGGCGAAGGTCATAATAGAGGTGGTTTGATGAGGGAGAAGATATGGTTGATTGTAGAGGATGAAGAGAATTACTCTTACCAACAAATCTCTCAAATTAAAAAGGAGAAATATGTTCATTGACGAAATAAATATAGCAAGATTTAACGACATCTCAGAAGAGAAGTCTCTCAGCCTCTATAGATGGGAGCATAAGTAACAAAAAGGTGTTTACTTCGAGGTATAAATCCCTTTTTGAAGTCGTTAAACTCAAGCATTGACAGTTTGCTGTTAATGCGATTTGAGAGCTAGATAGATAAAATATTTACACTGGGGAGGTTAGATCAATGGCTATAGAGATAAGGAAGATTAAAAAAGAAGAGTGTGATTCGATATCAAAGATAGGTGTTAATGCGTTTCCGGGTGGTGGAACCACTCATGCCGGGGTGATGGAATGGATTGAAAGTACCATTGAAGCCCAAAATCCTGATGATGTTTTTAATGGTGCCTTCAAAGATGAGAAATTGGTAGGTGGGACAAGATATATTAATTATCAGATGAATCTATTATCTCATAAGATCAACCTGGGTGGTCTGGGATTTGTTTGTGTTGATCTGTTACATAAGAAAGAGAAAATTGCCAAAGCTATGCTTACGGATTTTCTCCGACATTATCGGGCAAAGCAAGTAAAGATGGTGATGTTATATCCCTTTAGTGTTCCTTTTTATAAAAAAATGGGATTTGGTTGCGGCACATGGATGCATAAGTTTCAGATAACACCCCATAGTTTCCCAAAAGGTGATTCAAAAGAACATTTAAGTTTTGCAACTGATGATGATAAAACTCTGCTTTTGGAGTGCTACAATCGGATAGCTGCCAAAACTAATGGGATGATCTATCGAGAACGATTCAATCTTGGCAAAGATGTTAATCTGGTTGTCTATAAAGAAGGTGGTCAGATCAAAGGTTACATGACTTTTAAGATAGAGGAAGCTAAAGAAGGCTATATCTATCATCTTAACTTAATCTTATACGGATTAATGTATGAGAACGAGAAAGTCTTGAGGGAATTCTCCACTTTCTTAAATTCCCAGGCTGATCAGGTAAAGAGAATAATTCATATTACGCAGGATGCGGCACTGAGCTACTTTTTAGTAGATCCAACCAATGGTCAATATACTGCTTTTCAGAGCCGATACCTTGATAGCTATGCCAGTGCCCCGGGTGCCATGTATCGGATAACTGATGTAAAGGGGATTTTTCAAGAATTGAGTGGTCATAATTTTGCTGGTGAAGATTGTAGATTAAAGCTAACTGTACGGGATACTTTCCTGCCTGAGAATGATGGAAGTACGCTGATTGAATTTGCACAAGGTATAATCAAAAGCGTGGAAACTGATGGGGAATATGATGTGGAGATATCACTGGATGTATCTGATCTCTCATCGCTCCTTGTTGGAGGGATTAATTTCAAGGGACTACTGAAGTATGGATTAGTGACTATATCAGACGAGGGGTATATTAATACTTTGGAGAGGATTTTCCAAAACGATAAACCTATCTGTGTTACCTATTTTTAAACCGATCCAGGCTAGTCTTCAGGGAGGGTATAAATGGATTTGAATAATATAATTTATCAACAGTTACAAGAGTTGGGTCTGGAAAGTCGTGAGTGCATTGGGCTTGAAGAAATACGTAACAAAGATGGTATCTACCTATATAGAGTTGAGTATTCAGGAGATTCTTATGTGCTCAAATATTTTGATAATGATAAGTATACACGGGAGATCGATAATTATTCTATCTTAAAAGAGCTGGAGATCCCGACAATAAAGGTCTTCGGATTCACGAACAGAAGTTTATTATTAGAAGATCTGAACAACAGTTCAGAGTATCGACTGGGCACTGCCTCTGACCTATCAGATATGGAAGTGGCTCGGGCTTTAGCAAAATGGTATAGTACATTGCATGATCGGGGAGTAAAATATATAGCCAATAATAAAGATAGATTTTATCGAGAGATTGACTCAATTACTCTGGAGAATCTTGAGTTAGTTAGAAACAGATCTAACACAGCAGATAACAGGGTGTGGGATTTGATAATCAATAACTTGAACTGTGTCTTAAGTAAGATAAAGAACATGGGAGAGGTATTAACCTATAACGACTTTTATTGGACGAATCTTGCAGTCAGCAAGGATAAGAAAGAAGCAGTCATGTTTGATTATAATTTTTTGGGCATCGGGTTGCGTTATAATGACATCAGAAATGTTTGTTCATCTCTGTCAGTTGAAGCCGGGAAAGCTTTTGTTGAAGAATATGGTGGAATTAATGAGAATGAAAAGATTATCGATCGAGGTATGTCAATTCTTGTTGATCTAATATTTGCTTATCAAAGATCTGAATTCCCAAAATGGGCTCAAAAGTCCCTGGAAATTGTAAAAAATGGACAGTTGGAAAGAGATTTTCGGAGAATATTGGAACTGATTTAGTGATAAGAGAATTAACTGTCTAAAGGGGACAAAAATCCGGGAGTATGGCCGAGGATATTGCTACACTGGAATGTGAAAATCAGTGTACCTTAGATTAAAAAAATTCGGTTATACTATTTAGAAAGGATGATCAAATGGAAAAAATAAATTATGATAAATACTATTGGCAAAATGATTTGGTCAGATTACGGGCGATGAGAGAAGAGGATTGGGAAGATGCATATTACAATCAATTCGACAGTCAGGCTCGTAGAATGCTGCAGTACGAATTGGAACTTCCACCTGTTACAGAAAGTATACAGGAGAGTATTCGGAATTTTTCTGGCTTTAACTCCGGGACAGGAAGATTAATGTTCACCATCGAAAATCTGGATGGAGCGGCAGTTGGGGCAGTAAATATTAATTCTGTAGATGAGCGAAATGGTACGTTTAGCATCGGTATGCAGATCGGAATTGATTATAGAGGCAAAGGTTATGGTACTGCTGCGATGCGAATATTGTTAAGATACGCATTTTGTGAGCGCCGCTTGAACAAATATTATGGTTCTATCATCGAAGGAAATGTGGGTTCGATGACCATGCTGAAGAAACTTGGCTGCGTACAGGAAGGTGTGCGTCGGCAGATGATCTATACAGATGGTCGTTATCTGGATGAAATACTGTTTGGATTGACTAAGGATGAATTTATCGGAAACGAGATGAAAGAATAGTTTACTCGGTCGATAGTGTATTTTGGTTCATTTGGAACTTTTGGCATTGTCTGACGTCTAAATAAATATATTATATGTTACGAACAAATTATGTAGAAGGAGTGGCACTACAATGTACAAAGCAAAGATTCTTATACTCGTCATGGTATTTTTTATGGTATTTGGAGTTGTACAGGCTAATGCTCAAAATCTGATTGAAGATATGGGTAGAGTTTTACGGGTGGAGAATGATGGTCAGGGTTATGTCAAAATTAGATTAATAATTGAGAGTTCAAGCATAGGTTATAACGAGATTATTCTTACAGTTGATGACAAAACAGAGATTCTCGATACAGATAATCAGGAGATGGCAGCAGCTGATATAGAACCGGGAATGCAAATTAGAGCTTTTTATGGTCCTGCTGTCACTCGTAGTATGCCTCCTCAGTCTTATGCAGCAAGAATTATTACTATACCCGAAAACACTGTGTCTCCAAAATTTGTGTTTTCTACCGAAGGAGCTGAGTTTGTTGCTCAGTTTTTAGGGAAGACGGTTAAACTTACCTTACCTGATAATAGAATAATTGTTCTGCCTATCGCAATTTCAGCTTCCGGAGCCAGGTATAGTGATGGAGAGACGACTTTTTGGAACAAAGGTGAAGAAGCAACTATTGACATTGAGGGAAAAACTTATTTTTGTAGGGTAACTGATAAATACTCAAAGGCCTGGGTTACTGCGGCAGAATCAGGTATTAACTTTCGGGCAATAGGTCAAGAACCCGGATGGATTTTGGAGATTAGTGATGATAAACAGATTAATCTGGTGACTAATTATGGTGAAGAGCGGATCGAAGCACTAATCTATAAGAGTATTGGGGATTCAAATAGTGGAACTAAGATCTATTATGCTGAAACTGCCGAGCAAGATTTAATTGTTATAGCACAGAGAAAACCCTATGCGGATATAATGAGCGGTGAGATATTTCCTTATACGGTTACAATAATACGGGGCTCAGATGTCTATCGTGGAGGAGGAAGAGAGTTAAGATAAGCAAAGAGGCTGTTCGAACAGCCTCTTTTTACCTTTGATATGCATTTTTACCGATAAATCTGCGTCTCATACAATCGATAGTAATACCCTTTAGCCTGTAATAATTCTTCATGGGTACCCATCTCAACGATCTCTCCCTGATCCATAACCACGATTCGGTCGGCGTTAACTACCGTAGATAGGCGGTGAGCGATAACAAAAGTAGTTCGGTTTACCATGATTTTATCCAATGCTTCTTTGACTAACAATTCTGAAGCAGTATCCAGAGCGGAAGTAGCTTCATCAAGAATCAATATTCTGGGGTTAGCAAGGATAGCTCTGGCGATAGCAATCCGCTGTCTTTGTCCCCCAGAGAGAGATTGTCCCCTTTCACCAACCATAGTCTCATAACCATTTGAAAATTCCATGATAAAATTATGCGCATTTGCCTGTTTGGCAGCCTGAATAATCTCTTCCTGTGAAGCATCGGGTTTAGCATAAGCAATATTATAGGCGATGGTTCCTTTAAACAGAATAGTATCTTGCGGAACTATCGCAATCTGTCTTCGCAAAGAGTGCACTGTTACCTCTCTTATATCCTGTCCATCAATCATGATCCTTCCCTGAATAGGGTCAAAAAATCGTGGAATCAGATTCACCAAAGTGGTCTTGCCAGCTCCACTCTCACCTACCAGTGCAACCACCTCACCCGGTTGAACATTTAGATTAATATCTTTTAGTACGTCTTTTTCCTCATCTTGATAACGCATATAGATGTTTTCAAATTCTACCTGTCCCTGAATTTTGTCAAATTGAATTCCATCTGGGTTGTCCTGTAAGAATTCATCAACATCCAGTACTTCGAAGATTCGTTCTAACGAACCGGCTGCCTTTTGCATTAGGTTGAGGTCTCTACTCATCATTTGTAAAGGGCTTATCATTAATCCAAGATATACAATAAATCCAACCAGATCTCCGGTTGTTAAGTTACCTCTGATTACTTCCAAACCACCATAATAGAAGAATGCAATTCCACCGACAGACCCAAGAAATTCAATAACCGGAGTCATAGTGGCAGTGATCTGGATTGCTTTCATTGAGGCGAAAAAATTTGCCAGTAAAGCCTTGTCGAATTTTTTAATCTCAGTTTCTTCTTTGGAGAAAGCTTTGACAATTCTAATTCCGGAAAAGTTCTCCTCAATGATTGAAGTAATGTCTGATAAATACGATTGAATTGTATGGCTTGTCTTGCGCATTTTTCCTCCAAATTTACTTATGGCCAGTGCAATAAAAGGAAAAATAGCTAAAGAAAATAGTGTTAATTTCCAATGAATAAAGAGGACAGCGATAATGCCACCCAGAAATGTCAGCGGCTGTGATAATAAACCCGGCATGGCTAAGATCAGGCTATTTTCTACGACCAGAATGTCATTGGTCAAACGAGAGATTATCTCTCCCACTCTCATTCGTTGATGATAGGATAAGGATAATCTTTGGAGATGAGAGTATAGTTCACTTCGTAAACGGTACACAACCTTGTTTCCCACATAGGCCATCAAATAGGTTTGAGCATAAAAAAAGATACCTTTAATAAGATAAGCCAGAACAATTCCACCTACTAGTAAAATTAAAGTTTTTCTACTCCCAGATATTGCAATAGTGTCGATAAAAAAACGTAAAAACTGGGGAAAAAGTAAATTGACTATGGTTACGATAATCAAACTGATGAAACCTATAAAAAGTTTTAGTTTGAGAGAATAAAAGTATTTCCAAAATCGACGAAAAAGATCCATCATAATCCTCCTTACCTTGATACATTTAGCGTATATGCTAAGTTTCTGCAATACTATGCGAGTTTAATCATTGTTCTCCGCTTTTCTGGTTTTAATCTTTGATTGGAGGTTCTCATCTAGCCATGCCCAACGTTCGTGAGACCACATCCATTGATCTGGATATGTCTGAATCCAGGTTTCATAAACTTTCATATAGAGACGACAATTTTTCAGGAAATTTTTCTTCATATCACCTGTCCTAATAAGGGGAACAGGCCTTTCTACTGTTATAAGATATTGGTCTCCAGGTTCGCGGATAGTATAAATAGGAATCAATGGGACGTCAAATTTTAAGCTATATGCTACGGGACCACCCGGAACGGATACAGGTTTGTTGAAAAATTCAACAATATTTTTGGCTTCTTCGCTATAATGATGATGGTCTGCTAATAATAGAATTAGACCATTGTGACTCAGAATATCTTTGATCTGCTCAGTGCTTATTTCCTGTGCATAGATCACTTTTGAACCAAAACGTTCTCGCTCCTGTACTAACAACTTATTGGCAATTGTACTTGATTGTCTTAAAACAATAGCGTGAACGGGATATCCCAACAATCCCATTACACAGATGAGAAATTCCCAATTTCCAAAATGACCACTTAATAAAATAGCACCTTTCTCCTGAGAAAGAATGTCTTCTATGATCTCAAAGCCTTTCGTTTTAATCAGATCTTTTTTCAAAAGAGAAGGAAGATCTCTGAATCGCATTACTTCAACTATTGTTTTCAAGAGGTCTCTTGCATGTTGTTTAGCGATTTGAGATGTCTGCTCATCTGAAAATTTAGGAAAGGCAGTTTGGATATTTCTTTGCAGTACATTCTTGAATTTAGTAAGATTGATTATGTGATATAAAGTAATTCCGAATCCAGAACCAATGGCTAATGCTATTCTACGCGGCAACCAATTCGCTAACCGATAGAGTAATTTAAATACTAGTTCTTTCATGATTCCTCCCATCAATATTTCATGTTATTTCCTTTATCTAATATACTATGAATCCTTAAATATTTCAAGGATGAAGATCGGTTATGATAAAATAAATAAATTTTTTTCATTACCCTGGTATAAATTTCACAAAAAGGTGGTATAATAGTACTAACTGAAGGAAGTTTGTCCTTGGGCAATTAGATAAAAGGAGACGGGAAAAATGAAGATGAAACTAGAGGATGTTCGAGCTTTACGAGAACTGGGATTGGATGTAGAATCATATCATCGATTAGTAATGTATCTCAAAATTGAGAATCAGATTGAGGCAGAAAAATTGACGCAAACCCCACGAATTATATTTGAAGTAAAAGCAATTGCCGAGTATCTTAATTCCAAGAAACGTTTACCAGAAAAATTCAAAAATCTGGTTGATAAGTATAAATGTTTTGAAGGCGTAAGCCTGGAAGACGAGAAATTTTCTTTTTAGAAATATTTATCTATAATTGGTAATAATCCAGATAAAACCAAATGGGTTTAAAATCTTGGCGACTTTATAACTCATTGTTCTTCTCTTGAAGAAGCTAATCAAGCTTTGAAATCAATAGAGATTAAGGAAGTTGTCGAAGCTGTTCTAGTATTAGAATAGTTTATGTAATTGCACGATTAATGAAGAGTTCCATGGGTGAAGAAAATTGAACTCTTGTCGTTGATGAATTAAAATTATTTCTTAGATAAAAAAGGCTGCTCTTGATGATGTTAATCATTTGAGAACAGTCTTTTTATTAGGAGTCTGGGTAGTTTTAATTATTTAAAAAGATTGTTATTTAAAAAGATAGTTTGAAAATAATTCAAAAAGAAGGTGAATTTACTTATCCGAAGAATTTTATTAGTTAAAGTCGTTAATTAAACTTGAAGAGGAGTGGATAAATATGATATATATCGCACCAGTAATTTTGATTTTTGTCATCCTAACTGTTGGGATTAAGTATTTATGGTCTTTCATGGTAGTTAGGTTGTTCCCGGGGGCTGTCAAAGAAAATCTGATAGTAGAAGAGATATCCTGGGGAATAGCTTCAATTTTTGCTTTAGTATTTGTTTTATTAAGTCATTAGGCGTAGAAAATGGATTTATTAAGTGATTGTGAAATGGAGTGATATAATAGTGAGTGAATATTATTAGCTTTGAAAAACTGGTTTTTATACAATAAGATGGTTTTACTTTTCTTGATAAAATATATTATATATTTAGTGAACAACTAAATGATTGGAAAGAACATCTTCCGCGAACCCGAAGCGAACATAAAATCCCTGGGAGGTTCGCACGTCAAGTCAGACCTGGGTTTTCGGGGGTTTATCCATAAATTGGGAGTCTAAAAACATGTAAAATTTAGAGGTTCGCGGAAACGACCATTTCAATCGTTGATATTACTGGTCTCCCGGATGGTACTGTCGCACCCCATGCGGGTGCGTGGATTGAAATTAAAACTCAGCAGGTTAGAAATTTGCTTGAAAAAATGTCGCACCCCATGCGGGTGCGTGGATTGAAATTTTCGTCATCGGGAGCAGCCTGAATAGCATTATTATGTCGCACCCCATGCGGGTGCGTGGATTGAAATAAGTAAATTTTTAATCTGGCTTATATTAGCAGATAGTCGCACCCCATGCGGGTGCGTGGATTGAAATATATATTCCTTAAAAACATACTATAAATTTCCGATTGTCGCACCCCATGCGGGTGCGTGGATTGAAATTGAGTTTTGAGGGATGTGAGTCAAGCATGATCGGTCGCACCCCATGCGGGTGCGTGGATTGAAATTATTAATTTTGCATTGGAAGCTTTAACCACTTAAGTCGCACCCCATGCGGGTGCGTGGATTGAAATAAAAACTCCGCAGGTTAGAAATTTGCTTGAAAAAGTCGCACCCCATGCGGGTGCGTGGATTGAAATCCTGCATCAACGACAGTCTTAACTACCCCGCCGGTCGCACCCCATGCGGGTGCGTGGATTGAAATATGATAATCATGAAATCTGTCTTTTTTTGCACTTGTCGCACCCCATGCGGGTGCGTGGATTGAAATTAACAACCTATAAAAATATTTGTACATCTCTGTAGTCGCACCCCATGCGGGTGCGTGGATTGAAATTTCTAGTGTATTCACCGTAAGCATTTTTTCTCGTGATGTCGCATCCCACGCGGGCTATAGTAGTTTGACAAATTCAAGGATTATGAGTATAATATTTCTAAATAGTGAGTGTATCTAATCAATGGTTTGCTAGTCTATTGTGAGCGGTACAGGGACTTATCCTACACGCAGTTAACTACCCTGCGGAGTCACTAGATCTGTGATTCTGTGGGGTTTTTCATATCAAGGGGGTGACAGTATGGTTTTAATCTCTAATCTCGAGGGCTTTTGTACCATGCAAATTTACCAGAGTAGCTCAATATTATCGACAAACTAAACAAACATTCAAGGAGGTAATAATAATGAGTACAGAGGTAGATTTGAATATTGGGTCAAATTTTATTTACAAAATTGTGGAAGAAGACCTGGAAGCACAAATTTATGACGACAGGGTTTGCACAAGGTTCCCCCCTGAACCTAATGGCTATCTTCATATAGGAAATGCTTATGCTATCAATATAAGTTATAGCGTTGCCCAAAAATACAATGGTAAGTTTCATCTTCGCTTTGATGATACCAACCCCGAAAAAGAGGATACTGAGTATGTTCTGGCTATTAAGAATGATATGCAATGGATGGGTTTTGATTGGGGAGATTGTCTCTTTTATGGATCTGATTATTTTGACATAATATACGACTATGCGATTAAATTAATTAAAAAGGGAAAAGCCTATGTCTGTGATCTGAGTCCTGAAGAGACCAGAGAATTTCGGGGTACATTGACAGAACCTGGAAAAGACAGTCCCTATCGCGATCGTTCAGTGGAGGAGAATCTGGATCTTTTTCAGAGGATGAAGAAGGGGGAGTTCTCGGAAGGTTCCCGTGTTTTGAGAGCTAAGATCGATATGGCTTCACCCAACATGAATCTGCGAGATCCTGTGATGTATCGTATTCAACATAAAGAGCATTATCGTGCAGGTGACAGATGGAGTATTTATCCAATGTATGATTATGCACATCCATTGCAGGACGCGATTGAAAAGATTACCCATTCACTCTGTTCTGTCGAATTCAAAGATCATCGTCCACTATATGAATGGTTTTTGACCGAATGTGAAATTGTGAATCCTCCTAAACAGAGAGAATTTGGACGAATGAATGTGCGAGGAGTAGTTACAAGTAAAAGATATCTTCGAGAGTTGGTTTTCGGTGAATATGTGGATGGTTGGGATGATCCCCGAATCCCAACTTTACGGGGACTGAGAAGAAGAGGTTATACTCCTGAATCAATTAGAACTTTTCTTGGAGAGATTGGTGTATCCAGGGATAGAAGCGATGTTGATCCAGAGATGTTAGAGCAGTGTTTGCGTAACGATCAACTGAGCAAAGCTCCACGGATTATGGCTGTATTAAATCCGCTCAAAGTAGTGATCACCAATTATCCTGAAGGAGAGGTTGAATGGTTAGAGGTGGAGAATAATCCCGATAATCCAGCGTTAGGTTCGAGGAGATTACCTTTTTCCCGGGAACTATATATTGAAAGAGAAGACTTCAAGGAGAATCCTTCCAGGAAATTCCGAAGACTTGCTCCAGGTTTGGAAGTTCGTTTGAAACATGCCTATTTTATCAAATGTGAAGAAGTGATTAAAGATCAAAAGACAGGGGAGATTATCGAACTTCGTTGTACCTATGATCCTCAGACCAAAAGTGGAACAGGTTTTTCTGACAGAAAACCTAATGGGACCATTCATTGGGTGTCTAAGGAAGATGCTATCAGAGCAGAAGTGCGTTTATACGATCGGTTTTTATTAGACGATCAAGACAGCGATGAAGAAGTCAGTGACTGGAAAGATAAGATAAATCCAGATTCCTTGATTATTTTGGAGAACTGTTATATTGAGTCTGCTCTTAAAGATGCAAAACCGGAAGATAAATATCAGTTTTTGCGCCATGGTTATTTCTGTGTTGATCGAAAATATACAACTGCTGCAAAATTGGTTTTCAATAGAACGGTATCTTTAAAAAGTTCGTGGAAGCCTAAGAAGTAAGATCACTAAAGCTGGTTCTTTTGTTAGAAGAACCAGCTTTTTTTGGAAGTGTTTAAAGCTAACTAACAGGAGTTTATTTGTGAAAATTATAACTTAAATATATTTAAAGGTTTTTACTTATCTATTGTAGAATATGAATAAAATTAATAGTCAATAAGACTTGTGCTATCATGTCTGATAATTTTTAAATTAAAAAAGGTGGTATAAATGAATAAAATCAGTTTAATTGAATGCCGGGGAGTATGTTCTACCAAAGCTCCCTGGACAAAACTTGATGATATTAATCTGGATATACACCGGGGAGAGATCTTTGCACTAGTTGGTGAGAGTGGTTCGGGGAAGACAACTTTTATTAATCTGTTGGCTGGGATTATAAATTCTGAAATGCAGGGTGATATTTGTTTTGCTGGTAAACCATTGGATCAGGAGACCAGAGAGAAAAAGATCGGTTTTTTATTTGAGAGTCCTTCATTAGTGCCAAATTTGAGTGTTGCCGAGAACATTTTTTTGCAAAAGTTCCCCAGGTTCAAATTTTTACCCTTGATTAGCTGGTCAAAAGTGAGAAAAGCAGCTCAACGGATGTTGAATTATTATGATTTTGAGATTGATGTTCGTAAGGAGATTTATCAGCTATCAGCAGAAGAGAAGAAGATTGTTGAGATAGTTAAGATAATGGTTAAAAATCCTCAACTTATTGTTTTGCATGAACCAACTAATGGGATGTCCAGTGAGACTATTGACAAACTATATCGTTTGATTTATAACTTTAAACAAAGTGGGGGCACGGTAATTTATGTCACCAAAGAGTGGGAAGAAGCATTAAAGATAGCGGAGAGAATTGCAGTGATTTACGAAGGTAAGATTCTGGGAAAAGTATTCGCAGATGAGGCTAAAAAGAACCCCCGTAAATTATTGAATATGTTCCTGGGTAATTATAATGAGAAGGTAACCCAGGATAATGAAGCTGATACTGAAGTTCTTGATGCAGTTTTTAAAGCAGCAGAATATCTGACCTCTGAGTATGAATTGAGAGACATTCTTCATTTCTTTGCAGAGCATGCTACTAAGGTGATGAATGCAACTGGATGTGTTATCAATTTGATCGATAAGAAGACCAGTACTATTATTGACACAGTATCCTTTCAGGGCAATAAAAAGAGTTTGGTTCCAGAGATCAGATGGGAAATTCTGGAGAAAGCCATTCATCAGAATACTATATTCTATATGAGTGAACGGGATAGTGAATTTGAGTCGATCTTTGATGCCAGAAACGGTGTTAAGACAGTTATGTTGCTGCCGGTATTGATTAGATCTCAGGTAACAGGGATAGTTCAACTTTATTATGAGAATATTTTTGTTTATTCCGAAAAAGAGTGGAAGTATATTAATACTTTAGCCAGACAGGCAGCCCTTGCTGTTGAGGATAGTAGATTGATGGGGAGATCTGTTTTGTTACAGGAGAGTCATCATCGGATAAAGAATAATTTGCAGTCTATTGTTAGCATTATCATCCTACAGAAAAATTTTTTAAAGGAGAATATTGAATTTTCCGAAGTTGAAAATATTCTGGATGATATTATCTCCAGAATTAAAAGTATTGCTGCAGTCCATGACTTGCTGGCGAAAGATGAGTTGGGACGAAGTATAATCAATCTGAGAGATATTGTCCAGAGGGTCTTAAATATAGCCGCTTATCCCAATGCCAATAAGCATATTGATATCCAATTGGATTTGGACGATATTTTTATTCCATATAGCAAAGCAACCACGATTATCTTAATTATCAATGAGTTGATTTCTAACTGCTTTGAACATGCCTTTAGCGGTCGCCAATCAGGGAAGATCAAGATTGAGTGCAAAAAGGAGCGTGAAGGGATTGCATTGAGTGTTTGTGACGATGGGGTTGGATTACCGGAGGATTTTAGCTTTCAGAGGGTAAAAAGTTTAGGTCTTAATATTGTCTATATCATTATTGTTAAAGAGTTTCATGGGAGGATTGATTTTATCAGAAAAGAGTCTGGAGCTGACTTTAACATCTTTTTGCCGATGACAAATGGTCTTTTAGCTTGATATTATTTCCGGAGAGATCTTCTTTATATCTTTATAGGCGAGAGTTGGGGTTTAGATGCGTTAAATCTAATCCTGGACATCAAAGATTAGCGAATTGAAGATCTGTTTCTGAAATCATTGAACTCAGAGTACTGTGTTTTGGATTGATTTTAACATGGGGGGCGAACTGTCATGAAAGAAGCTTTAAAAGTTTTAGTTGCCGAGGACGAGTATTTAGTGATGATGGGGATTAAGAGTTCTTTAGAAAAATTAGGTCATCAGATTATTGCGGAAGCTACTGATGGCAAGATGGCCGTTGAATTGGCTTTACAAGAACACCCAGATCTGATCGTAATGGATATCAATATGCCAAATCTGGACGGTATCGAAGCGATTAATGCAATTAATGAGCAACTGGTAGTACCTTCGATTATTGTATCAGGATATTCTGATAATGATCTGTTAAAACGGGCTACTGAAGCAGGGGTCTTTGCCTATCTGGTTAAACCAGTAGATGTCAAAGAACTGCAGCCGGCAATTAACATTGCCATGACAAGATTTAAAGAGTTTATAGAGCTGAATCGGGAGTTACAGGATACCAAAAATGCTCTTAAAGCAAGGAAATACATTGAACGAGCTAAAGGCATCCTGATGGATACTTTGAACATCAATGAAGATGAAGCGATGAAGAGATTGCAGAAGAAGAGTCGGGATAATAACAAAAAATTACTCGTGATTGCCAAAGAAATTATCAAAGCTCATCAAATATTGAGTAAATAGTATTATTGTGGAGAGATAGGGAGTTAAATTGAGTGAAAATTTTTTGAATTGGAACTAGTGATGAAAATCAGACTTGACTTTGACGGCAAAAGCTTTTATAATTCCTGACTTTAGGAGTAAAAAGAGAAAAATGGTGCTAAACCTCAAAATTTGTAGCT
>JAENYK010000028.1 GCA_016841825.1 Halothermothrix sp.
AAATGATACTATAGCCTCTACCTCGTTTCAAGGTGGAGGCTATTTGACGCTTACTCCCAAACTGTCTTGTGCAAAAATATCAACACGTGGAACCGGATAAAAATCAATTAGAGGAATATCATCATCAAATATAAATCTTAAATCGTATGCATCTGCATATTTTTGATACTCCGCATTCTTCTCCTTAACACTCATGGAATAAAGTGTGGCTCCCGCAGGGACAACTTCTGTATCCGCTGCAAAAACGGCGATACACTCTTTATTTTCGAGCATGTCCCAGTATACTTTTTTCATCGCTTATCAACTCCTTTGTCAAAAAATTTTTGTTTATAACTACATGAAATTAATATTCCGATGACAAGCTTTTTCTAGTTCATGATTGGAGCGGACATTGTTCATATATCAATTTTACATCAAAGACAGGTTTTTTGGAACCTATCGTGAATGTTTTTTTAAAGGATCCAGTCCATCCGATTGAATGACCCGACCGCCGCAAAGCCAAAGGTAGTTTGTTTTCTAATATATGGCCATACGAGTCAAAAGGTTATATAAAAAACTTAAGAAAAATCTTGATAGAGAATCCCCTTCTGTGGTAGACTATATGAAGATAAGGTAAAAAATACACAGATGTGCATACGCATATAAATTGGAGGTTTTGAGAATGGCTGATTGGATTGAGATTGGAATCAAAATGAATTCAGAAGCTCAGGAAGCTGCTATCGAAATATTATACACCCATGGCACTCAGGGAGTGTGGTTGATAGAGGATGGAGAATCTGTTACAATAAAAACTTATCTGACAGAACAGGATATCTCACCAGAAAATCTGGCAATAATAAAAAATGAGATCCAGAGATTAGAGCAATTTGGTTTAAATCCGGGGGACGTTCAACTGATTACTGATAAAGTTAACGATCAAGATTGGGCTAATTCCTGGAAAGAATATTTTTATCCAGAAAAGATATCGGAAACTTTTGTGGTTAAACCTACCTGGAGAGAATATAAGGCTGGTCCAAATGAGAAAGTTATTGAGATAGATCCGGGAATGGCTTTTGGTACCGGGACTCATGCTTCCACTTTTCTGGCACTTCAGGCTTTAGAAGAAGTTGGACCCAAACAACCCAATATGTTAGATGTCGGAACTGGTTCAGGGATTTTATCTATTGCAGGAGCATTATTAGGAATTCCCAGGATCACAGCAGTGGATATTGATAGTGTAGCGGTTCAGGTGGCAACAGAGAACGTTATGTTGAATAAAGTACAAAAACAGGTTCAAGTTATGCGTTCCGATCTGGTTGAACGGGTAAAAGAAAAAAATCAGAAGTATAAATTGGTTGTTGCCAATATTCTTGCTGAGATCATCTTACTTCTGTTACCTGATTTGCCGGATGTATTGGAGACAGATGGTTATTTTATCGCTTCCGGGATCATTACTGAACGTTTTGAAAATGTACGCAATGCTTTGGAAGAACAGGGTCTTCATTTGATTCGGATATTTAGAGAAGGAGAATGGGTGGCTCTGATTGCTAAAAAGCAATAGAGGAATGGAGGATTTCTATAATGTTTCGCTTTTTTGTTAATCCAGAACAGATTATTGCTCATCAGGAAACCAATAATACCGATGTGTTAGAAAAAAGTGTTGTGATTACAGGGGAAGATGTTCAACATATTACTAAATCTTTGCGTTTAAAGCCTGGTGCTAAAGTTATAATTTGTGATGGACAAGGAACTGATTATCTGGTAGAATTAGTAGAGTTGAATAATAATGAAGTAACTGCAAGAGTTTTACACAGTGAAAAGAGTAAAGGTGAACCTCAGATTCAAGTGACACTTTTGCAAGGTCTTCCTAAAAGTGACAAGATGGATATGATTGTACAAAAGACTACGGAATTAGGTGTTACTCAGATTTTACCTGTGGAGACTAAAAGAACTATTGTCAAAATAGATGCCAAAAAAGCGGCTCGTAGATTAGAAAGATGGCAAAAGATTGCAGAAGAAGCAAGTAAGCAATCAGATCGGGGGAAAATTCCGCAGATCGGACCGATTATGTCCTGGAAGGAGATTTTAGACTTTGTTCAAAAAGAAGATTTTGATCTTCTTTTTGTCGCCTGGGAAGATGCAGACAGTCTTTCTATTAAAGGATTAATACATCAGTGGGAAGTTGAGCATGGTCAAAAACCTGTAAAGATAACTTTCTTGATTGGACCTGAAGGCGGTTTAGAAGAGAAAGAAGTGACAGAGTTTGTCCAATTAGGTGGACAGCCTGTTACTCTTGGTCCGCGAATTTTACGGACTGAAACTGCAGGTTTGACTGTTCTGGCTATGCTGATGTATCACTTTGAGATGAAAGGTTGTGACTATAAATGAAGACAGTAGCCTTTTATACATTAGGATGTAAGGTTAATTTATATGATACTGAATCGATGATGCGTACTTTTGAAGATGCAGGCTATCAGATCATTGATTTTAAGACCAAAGCTGACGTTTATGTGGTAAATACCTGTACAGTCACCCATGAAGGAGCCCGAAAATCCCGCCAGATGGTGAGACAGGCCAAAAGACGTAATCCTGATAGTGTGGTAGCTGTAGTTGGGTGTTATTCACAGGTTGCTCCTGAAGAAGTGGCGCAGATAACGGGAGTAGATCTGGTAGCTGGAACGAAAATGCGCCATGAATTGGTCACATTGGTAGAAGAAGCTAAAGAGGCTAAACTACCTCTAAACTGTGTCGGTCAGATGATGGAAACCGAAGAGTTTGAAGAATTACCTGTTGAAGAGTATAAAGAGCGGACCAGAGCTTCTATTAAAGTGCAGGAGGGATGTAACCAGTATTGTTCTTACTGTATTATTCCCTACGCTCGTGGCCCTGTACGCAGTCGGAAGCCAGGTAATGCTCTTAGAGAAGTGCGAAACCTGGTGGAAACTGGAGTCAAAGAGGTAGTTTTGACTGGGATTCATTTAGGTGCATATGGACAGGATCTGGGGGCAGAGATGAATCTGGTCGAATTAATTAAGATGTTGCTTCCGATTGAAGGACTGGAGCGAATCAGGCTTAGTTCCATTGAAATTACTGAAGTGACTGATGAGATGATTCAATTAATGGCTGTCGAGACCAAATTTTGTCCGCATTTGCACTTACCCTTACAGGCCGGTAGTGATCCGATTTTGCAAGCTATGAACAGACCATACACAACAAATATGTTCTGGCGGGAAGTTAAAAAGCTAAGAGAGCAAATTCCAGATATTGCAATTACTACCGATGTAATGGTGGGTTTTCCGGGAGAAACTGAAGAATTGTTTAGCCAGACTTTTGATTTTGTCAAGGAGATTGGTTTTAGTCAACTCCATGTTTTTAAATATTCCATTCGTCAGGGGACTCCTGCAGCAGAGATGGATAATCAGCTTCCCAAACAGATTAAAACTGAACGGAGCGAAAAACTCAGACAATTGGGAGATAAATTGACATTAAGCTATAATGATCAATTTATCGGTCAGGTCATACCAGTTCTTATTGAAGAAGAGAGAGATCAAACGACTGGTATGTTGAATGGGGTTACTCCCAATTATATTCGGGTTTATCTGTCGGATGGTGATGATGCTGATAGAGGAAATATAGTTGAAGTGCGATTAGTTAATAACTATGGTGATAAGGCCATATTAGGTGAGAAAATTTCTGTTTGAAAAAAAATCAAAAGCAGGAATTTTGTCATCCATCAAGAATATATAATATGGTATGGGTATGAGGAGGTGTAAAAATGTCAGAATGTATTTTCTGTAAAATTGCAGCAGGTGAGATGGGCACAGAGTTTCTTTATGAAGATGATCAGGTTGTTGCCTTTCGAGATCTTAACCCGGTCGCACCTGTTCATATCCTGGTGATTCCTAAGCGACATATTCCTTCTGCAAATGATCTTACAGAAGACGATAATGATTTGATTGGTCACATTTTTGGAGTGATCAGAAATTTAGCCCAAAAAGAAAATCTTGATCAGGGTTTTCGCATTGTCAATAACTCTGGAAGAGAAGGTGGGCAGACTGTCCAGCACCTTCATTTTCATCTTCTTGGAGGCAGACAATTACATTGGCCTCCAGGTTAAAATCATGTTTTGGCAATGTTTACCTCACTGGGGTAATCCTTCACTGGAACAGATAAGATTGATTTAAGTGGGGTTTTTTAAATGATTAGTCGATATTTTTTGAAGTGAAGGATTTACAGTTTGTGAGTATATTCTAGATTTCCTTTGTAGGGAGGTGTAACCGAGATGGCCGAAATTCGTATCCGTGATAATGAATCTCTGGATAATGCCCTTCGTCGGTTTAAAGATAAATGCCGTAAAACCGGTATCTTTGCCGAAAGTAAGAAGAGAAGATATTACGAAAAACCTAGCGAAGTCCGCAAAAGAAAAATTGCTTCCCGCAAAAAAGGTAAATAGTCATTAAAGGAGGGGTTTCATGTCTACCCTAAAAGATGAGTTACTGGAAGATATGAAAATTGCCATGAAACAGAAAGACAAAGATCGAATTTCTGTAATTCGCATGGCTAGAGCCGCTATTAAGAATGTAGAGATTGATAAGCGGAAAGACCTGGTAGATGAAGAAGTCATTGAAGTTCTGGCAAAAGAAGTAAAACAACGCCGTGATTCAATTGAAGAATATGCGAGAGTTGGCAAAGATGATGTCGTTCAGAAACTCAAGGAAGAGATTGAAATTCTTACTAAATACCTGCCTCGCCAATTAACCCGGGAAGAACTTGAAACTATAGTTGATGAGGTTGTTCAGGATACTGAATCCTCTTCGATGAAGGATATGGGCAAGGTGATGGGAGCAATTATGCCGCGGATTAAAGGGCGTGCTGATGGTAAGATCGTGAGTGAACTTGTCAAAGAGAGATTGCATTAAAGCATGCATTAAAAAATCCTAATAAAAAAACCGGTGTCAATAATGATGATATCGGTTTTTTATTATTTTCCTGGGAACTTTTTATATACCGATTCGTAATTAAAAGTAAAGGGGGGTTAAAGATGAACGATACTCGTAATCAACAGGATATTTATTTAGTCAAACGAACCCTGTCTGGAGATGATGAAGCTTTTTCTAGACTGGTAGATTGCTATAAAAATGGTGTTTTTCGTCTGGTATATCATAAAATACCGTTTAAAGGAGATGTGGAAGATCTGGCTCAGGAAGTTTTTCTCCGGGTATATAAATCTTTAAAAAGATTTGACCAGAATCGTAAATTTTCCACATGGTTATATACTATAGCTAATAATTTATGTATAGACTATTTACGAAGAAAGAGATTACAGTCAGTATCTTTAGATGCCCCACTTTTTCCAACCAATGGCGAAAAGGAAGTAAAATTAGAGATACCTGATGAAACCAATGATCCTGAACTGGTTTTTCAGCGAACCAGTGAACAGATTATGGTACTCAAGGCTATTGAAAAATTACCTGAACAGTATAGTCTGGTAATCAAACTCAGGCATATAAAAGGTTATTCTTATGAAGAGATTGCTCAGATTCTGGATATGCCATTGGGAACGATCAAAAGCAGAATTTATCGTGCACGCAATGAGCTGAGAAAAATTTTGCAGAAAGGAGGTCGAGAAGATGGATTGTCAAGCTGTGTATGAGTTAATGAATCGCTATATTGACGATGAAATAACACCCGAAGAGGAGAGAGTTCTGGAGTTCCACCTTGAACGTTGTCGTGATTGTCAGAAAACTTTCGGTGAATTTAAAGATTTGAATCTTCTATTAAATTCTTTGGAACCTTCTAAAAATTTTACTAATAATGTAATGGCTAAGATTCAAAAAAGTAAACAATTCAATCCTAATAAGTGGATATATATTCATCGTAAATCATTGATCGGAGTTGCCGCAGTTTTTCTGTTATTTGTCTTAGTCCTGGCTCCCTGGTCTAATAATAAGAATAGTGCAGATATCATTATTAGCCAGGGACAAGTAGAGCGGGGAATTACACCAGAAGGTAACCAGGCAGTTACCGTACGTAATGGTGAAGTAACTATTAAAGGTTTGAATGGAACTTTTAATGCAATTAATAGTCAGATTATCTTAGAAAAAACTACCGCAGATTTAAAATCTGGTCTCTGGGGTCAGTTCAGATATAAAATTCAAAATTTATATTTTCAGGTAAAAGGTTGGTTTACTAATACCTTTGGAAAGGGGGAGATGAAAAATGAGAACAATTAAATTTTTGATTATATCTCTGTTGCTAATTGTGTTTTTTGGTAGTTTTATTGTGGAAGCAGCACCTTCTGATCTGGTCTATACAATAGATGTTGAGGGAGAGGTTAATTCAGGGTTGGCCAGGTTTATCGAGAAGAGTATTGATAGAGCTGAAACAGATGGAGCAGAAGCCATTATTCTACAAATTACAACCTTTGGTGGATTAGTGGATTCTGCAGTTGCCATTCGGGATATTTTGATTGATACTTCTGTTATGACAGTTGCCTATGTCAAAGATAGGGCATGGTCTGCAGGTGCTTTGATTACTTTAGCCTGTGATAAGATATATATGTCACCAGGTAGTAGTATGGGGGCGGCTGAGACCAGACCCAATGAAGAAAAATATATCTCGGCCTTTCGTAAGGAATTTAAGACCACTGCAGAAAAACAGGGTCGCAATTCAGATATTGCTGCCGCCATGGTTGATTCAGATATTGCTATTGATGGGGTAATAGAGAAAGGCAAACTCTTAACCTTAACAGCATCAGAAGCTACTGAGTTGGGAATGGCTGATCTAATTGTTACTTCTCAGCATAATCTGCTTGCAGATCTAGGCTTTGAAGATGGAATTATTCGGAAACTTGAACCTACACTCATTGATCGTTTTGCTCGTTATGTTACTAACCCATATGTAGGTTCTATTCTTATCACTGTCGGTTTTGTTGCTCTTGTAGTGGAAGCGATCACCCTGGGGTGGGGAGTAGCCGGAACCATTGGAATTTTGTCACTGGCTACGTTTTTTAGTGGAAATCTATTAGTTGGGAATACTAACTGGGGACTGATTCTACTATTTGTTGCCGGAATGATTCTTCTGGCTCTGGAATTATTTGTCGTACCTGGATTTGGGGTGACTGGTTTAGGAGGTATAATTCTGGTCATAGCCAGTCTATTCCTGACCTTTAATGATCCGACAATAGGTTTATACGCAGTATCATTCTCTCTAATAAGTTCTATTATTATTACTATTATACTTTTTAGATTTTTTGGAAAGAGTAAAACCTGGAACCGAATAGCATTGACGATTACTCAGAGTAAAGAGAATGGTTATCTGGCGGCAAAAACTAGATCAGATCTGTTGGGATTGGAAGGTGAAGCACTGACAACTTTGCGACCAACTGGTACTGCCCTAATTGCCGGTGAGAGAATTGATGTGTTGAGTGAAAGTTCGTATATTGAAAAGGGAAATAAGATTAAAGTGGTGAAGATTGAAGGAGTTAAGGTAATTGTTAGAGAAATATAGAAAATACTTGGAAATTGAAAGGAGATGTTTTTATGCCAGTAGCTTTTTTACCCATTTTTCTGATTTTAGTAGTAGTTTTTGTTGTGATCCTCTTCTTCTACATTATTCCTGTTGGACTATGGATCTCAGCATTGGCTTCCGGAGTCAAGGTTGGTATTTTCAACCTTGTAGGTATGAGATTAAGAAGAATTGTCCCTACAAGGATTGTGGCTCCAATGGTTAAGTCCCACAAAGCAGGTATAGCCTTATCCACAGATCAGTTAGAGAGTCATTATCTTGCTGGGGGTAATGTTGACCGGGTAGTAGATTCTTTGATTGCAGCTCAGAGGGCTGAGATTCCTTTAGGGTTTGAGAGAGCTGCCGCTATTGATCTGGCGGGGCGGAATGTTTTGGAAGCCGTGCAGATGAGTGTTAACCCTAAAGTTATTCAGACTCCAGTAGTCAAAGCTGTAGCGATGAATGGTATCGAAGTGATGGTTACCGCAAGAGTTACAGTGCGGGCTAATATTGACCGTCTAGTTGGGGGTGCTGGTGAAGAGACAGTTCTGGCGAGAGTTGGTGAAGGGATTGTAACAACTGTTGGTTCTGCTGAGGATCATAAATCAGTTTTAGAGAATCCTGATCGAATCTCTAAAACAGTATTGGATAAAGGTCTGGACTCTGGTACAGCCTTTGAGATCCTGTCCATCGATATTGCTGATATTGATGTCGGTAAGAATATAGGAGCCCAACTGCAAATTGATCAGGCTGAGGCTGATAAGGAGATCGCCCAGGCCAGAGCAGAAGAACGTCGCGCCATGGCTGTAGCTCAAGAACAAGAGATGAAAGCTAAAGTTCAAGAGATGAGAGCTAAAGTAGTCGAAGCTGAAGCAGAAGTACCGAAGGCGATGGCTGATGCTTTGCGTAATGGTAAATTAGGTGTTATGGATTATATGAATATGCAAAACATTCAATCTGACACTAAAATGAGACAGAGCATCTCGGATGCTGGTAATCAAAAAGATCCTCGTACTAACAAGTAATGGGGTGATTTAGATGAAGATAAATTCTTTTATCATCTATATTGTCATTGCCATTGCAACCAGCATTTATGGTCAGTATAAGAAAAAGCAAAAGGAAGATAAGAAGACTAGTAACCCTTATGCAGCACCAAATACTGAATCTATTGATGATACTGGACAATCGGTAAATCCTTTACAAAATATGATGAATGATGTGATGGAGAAATATTTTGAGGATAAAAAGGAAGTTGCTAATAATATCTCTGATTCACTAAAAGAAATAGAAAGTAAGGAAGTGATAACTAAAGATATGAGGAAAAATCAGAGAAGTCCTCAGCGCTCCAGACTTCGTAGAAATAATTCGTCCAGCCTGGTTAGTGTGGTGGAACGGAAAAAGGAACAGGATATTTACGATATTAAGACTGTAAAAGGTTCAATTCAGCCAGATATAAATCGTGATACTTTAATTCAAGGTATAATTATGGCTGAGATATTACAGCCGCCACGGGCCAGACGTCCCTATCGTCCAATTTATCTACAAGACAAATAAGCAATGTTAAAAGCCAGACCTGTAAAAAGGATCTGGCTTTTTAATTTCAAAAAAGGCTCTGCGGATGGCGTTTAAGAGCAATAGATTAAATTTTCATTCAGTCATGGAATTAAGAACCATAGTTTTAGGTAAACTAATCTGTAGAGATTATTGTTATTTGGTTTATACCACCAGCAGTTTTTGGGGGATTAGCTGCAGAACGGATAGCCCAGACTTTTACTCAGAGGTGTCTGAATTTGATAGCTGGGTGATCTTTTATGGAATTATCTTTTTTATTTTAACAGCTATCTTACACAGTCTTAAAAGCAAAATAAAGGAGAAATTTATGAATTACTTAAATCTAATTTTTCGCACAGCGATTCTGTATCTGTTTCTGTTATTCATGTTAAGACTTATGGGGAAGAGAGAATTGGGGCAACTCTCTCCTTTTGATTTTGTAGTCGCAATTTTGATTGCAGAGTTGGCGGCAATTCCAATGGAAGAAAGTTCAATTCCGATACTTCATGGAATAATCCCTATTGCCACTCTGGTTTTTTTGGAGATCTTGCTTTCCTATCTGACATTGAAAAATGAATCGATCAGAAGATTAATTAATGGTTCTCCGAGTATTCTAATTAGAAATGGTAGGATTCAGACTAGAGAATTAAAAAATTCTCGCTGCAATATTAACGATCTTCTGGGTCATTTGCGCGAAAAAAATATATTTGATTTAACCGACGTGGAATTTGCTATCTTAGAACCTTCAGGTAAACTTAGTGTAATTCTAAAGAGTCAGAAAAGAGCACTGAGACCAGAAGATATAGGGATTTCTACAGACTATGAAGGATTGCCCACACCGTTAATCATAGATGGTATAGTCCACCATGATCATCTAGCCAGCATACATTTAGATGAGGAATGGTTAAAACAGGAGTTAACCAGCAAGGGAATAGTATCTCCTAAAGAAGTTGTTTTCGCCAGTATTAGTACTGATGGAGAGCTATATGTGGCCCTGAAAAATTAGACTATAATTTTTTAATAGAAAAGAAAGGAGAATCATCAAATGTCAGTATATAGTGAGGTTTTTTTGCGTTCGACTTTAGCTTTTATCTCCTTATTCTTTTTTGCCAAGTTTATGGGCAAAAAGTTCATCTCCCAGATGACATTGTTTGATTTTATTGCGGGGATCACTCTGGGATCCCTGGCAGCGATTTTGTCTGTGGAAGTTCAAAATAAATTTGGACCTATTCTTATGGCTATGGGGTTATGGACTATCTACAGTGCAGCGTTAGGGGTGATCTCTTTGAAAAGCAGAAAAGCTAGACAGTATGTGGAGGATGTTCCAATAATTTTAATTCAAAATGGGAAGATTTTAGAAGAGAATATGGGGCGAACTAGAATCAATATGGAAGATTTGATGATGCGGTTGAGAGAAAAAAATATATTCAATCTACAGGACGTTGAATTTGCTCTTTTAGAGATCGATGGAAAGCTTAGTGTTTTACCTAAAAGCCAGAAAAGGTCACTAACTCCTGAAGATCTTGACATTTCAACCAGTTATGAGGGTTTACCGATAGAGTTAATTGTAGATGGTAAAGTGATTTATCAGAATTTAGAGCAAACAAATCTTGATATTCAATGGTTGAAAGATCAGTTAACTGCTCAAAAAGTTAACAGCGTTCAGGATGTGAGTTTGGCTCAACTGACTACAGATGGTCAATTATATATTGATCTAAAATCTGACAATCTTCAAAGTGAATATTCAATCAAAGATTAACCCTTTGTCCAAAGAGAATGATTTACTTTTCCCCAGCATAAAGTTAAGTAACAGTATCAAAGGGGGAAAGTGGAATGGGCTTTAAAGAGCGTTTTATAGACAGGTTTAACGAGACTTTAGGCCTTCCTCCAGAAGTAACCTTAAAGTTACCTCTAATCATGATGGTGGGAGGCAAATCTCTGATTCTGGAGAATCATCGTGGCATTTTGGAGTACAGTCGGGAACGGATTAGAATTAGATTGATTAAAGGTGAAATTACATTAGTTGGTCAAAATTTGACTATTGGGAATATTTCCGACGAAGAGATTCAGATCAAAGGTGAGATAATAGGTCTAACCTTCAGTGAAGGGGTGACCGGGGCATGATTGAACAATTACTCAGATGTTTTAAAGGGTATATCCTGGTGGAATTACAGGGCAATGCATTAGAGCGACTTTTAAACCGACTTAGTAATTTAGATATTTCTCTTTGGGATATTAAACGGATTAAGAATGGTTTTAGATTTAAGATGTTAGCCAGGGATTATCATCGTCTTCGACCTTTAATTAAATATCGAAAATGTACAGTCAGAATTGTAAAAAAATATGGTTGGCCTTTTATTCACTATCGTGCTCAGCGTCGAAGGGCGTTTCTGGTGGGTGTTTTGGCTTTTTTGATTATTCTTAAGACGGTCTCATTATTTTTGTGGAAGATTGAGATTGTAGGTAATGAGCTTATTCCAATCTCTGAAATAGAACAGTTGATCTATAATTCCGGGATTCAAAGGGGGATGTTCCTCAAAAAGTTAAATCTTTTAGAGTTGGAACATTACATTGTCGTGGAAAATAATGAGATATCCTGGGTTAACGCTACATTACAGGGAACCAAATTAAAAATTGAAATTGTCGAAAAAGATCTGATTGATGAAACAGACCTGACTGATGTTATTGCCAGCAAATCAGGTGTGATTATTGATATGATTGTGATGAAAGGTAAACCTTTAGTAAAAAAAGGTGACACTGTTAGTGCTGGTCAAGTATTAATTAAAGCAGCTAACAAATATGAGGTTTATGCAGAACCTGATTTTGAAGGTAATCTACCACCATATCTACCGCCGGCTGATGAAGAACCAGAGCCAGCTTTGGGAATTGTTCATGCCCGGGTGTGGTATGAGGGCTATGGTGAAGCAGAGTGTACGGTTACACAGGAACTTTATACAGGTCAACGGGAAAGAATATTGAAACTGAAGATAGGACCTCAAATTATACAAATTTCGGGTCCGAAAATAATTGCCTTTGAACATTACAAGGTTGAAAAAGATGTTAAATCAATCTCATTATGGAGGAATATCACCCTCCCTATCGAAATAATTAAGGAAGACTATCTGGAGACAGCTATTTATAGTGAGAGGCGTTCACGGGATACTGCTGTCTTTTTAGCTCAAGAACAGGCTTTAAGTTCTGTATTGAATTCTATGGCATCAGGTGCTATAATTATTCAAGCAAAGTATTATATCATAGAGGATGGTATGATGGAGAATAATATAGTACGGGTAAAGGTCATCCTGGAAGTTGAAGAAAATATAGCATTACCTTTAGCCAGACAGTGAAGGAGGAAGAGTAATTGATTCAGAGGTTATTTTTGATAGAAGATAATGAGAATGCTTTATATCTTTTTGGTCACGGTGATAAAAATTTGAGTTTAATTGAAGAAGCATTCAAAGTAAAATTAGTGGCCAGAGGAAACCAGATAATTGTGATGGGAGAAGAACAGGATGAAGTAGATTCGGTTCTCGGTTTATTGCAGGAGTTGAGTCGGATTATTGAGAAAGGTAGTCCATTAACTGAGAAAGATATTAGTTATGCTATCCATCTTTCGAAAAAGAAAGAGACAGTCAATTTGAGTGAACTCCATGATGATATTATTCAAGTGACTTACCGTGGTAAGCGAATTAAACCCAAAACTCAGGGCCAGAAACGCTATGTTGATTCCATCAGAAATAATGATATAGTTTTTGGTATTGGCCCTGCAGGTACAGGCAAGACCTATCTTGCGATGGTTTTAGCCATTAACGCATTGTTAAACAAAAGAGTTAATAGAATTATTTTGACGCGGCCGGCTATCGAAGCTGGTGAACGTTTAGGATTTTTGCCTGGTGATTTACAGAGTAAGGTGGACCCATATCTCAGGCCATTATATGATGCGTTATATGATGTATTGGGGACTGAGAAGGTCAAAGAATATCTGGAAAAGTATATTATTGAAGTAGCTCCACTGGCTTATATGCGGGGGAGAACTTTAGATGACTGTTTCGTTATTTTAGATGAGGCACAAAATACTACTCCTGAACAGATGAAGATGTTTTTGACCAGGTTAGGTTCTCATTCTAAGGCAGTAGTTACCGGGGATATTACACAAATTGATCTTCCCCGGCATAAAAAATCTGGACTAGCTTTGGTACAAAATATCTTAAAAAGAATTGATGGTATACAGTTTATTTATTTGACCAATATGGATGTTGTACGTCATCGATTGGTTCAGGAAATTTTAAATGCTTACGCAGAATACGAGAAGAAGAAAGAAGACAAAAGTAAGCATAATGGGAGATGAAGATAATGTCATTTTTGTTGGATGCTAAAAAGGGGTTTAAACGTTTGTTTGCTTCTGATTTTTTCCAGAATCCAATTATTCGAAAGAGTGTTTGGGGATTTATTGTATTTTTGAGTATTACTTTAATTTTGACGATTGATTTTTTGCCCAATAGTATTAAATTAAAACCAGGACAAGTAGCAAGAAAAGACTACTATGCTCCCTATACCACGACTTATATTGATCGAGAAAAGACTCAAATATTAAAAGAACAGGCAGCGGAATCAGTTCCACAGGTCTGGAAAACAGATGCATCGGTTACCTCATCGGTGCAGAATAAGATTAAAAGTTTTTTCTATCTAGTACGCAAATATCGGGATACAGAGATTCTGCCTGATGAGAACGCTCAGGCTGAAGATCAACAACTGGATCTTTTATCCAGAAAGATTCGAATGATTCAACGGGAAGCAGATATTGAAATCTCAATCGATGAGATCAAATATCTTGTACTGATGAATCCTCAGGAATTAGATAATATTGAACAGTATTTGACTCAACTAGCTTCACAATATTTAAATCTAGGAATTCGGGATTCTTTTTTGGAGAATGTGAAGACTAAAATGGTTACTGATATTCAAAATGAAGATTTTAGTCCGAAAGCAACAAGTGCAATGAGCACTATTGTTCCCCAGGTAATTATGCCTAATATTGTATTGAATGTAGAAGAAACCCGTCGGCAGCAAGAGGAGGCTATGGCTGGCGTTAAACCGTGGGAGAGAACTGTTACTCAGGGTGAAGTCATTATCCGTTCTGGTGAAGTAATCACTGAAGAGGATATAGCTATGCTAGAAGCTTTAGGTTTGCAAAGACCGAGAATTAACTATCGTACTATCCTGGGTTTATTGGTTATCGTTTTAATTCTGATGGCCGGATCTATCTATTATCTAAGACAATATCATTCCAAGTTTTTTAATGATGAGAGTACTCTGGTTTTATTAGGACTATTATCTATTTTAATTTTATTGATTGCGAAAATCTTTACTGTATTTCGTCAGGTAAACATTGGTTATCTAGTACCAATGGCTGCTGTTTCCATTTTAATCTCTATTCTAATTGACACTGCAGTGGGGATTATTTTTACTATAATTCTGAGTTTACTGGCAGTGTTAGTAGTGGGTGGGGATATTGCAATAGGTGCAGTTTTAATGATCAGTGGTGTCACTGGTATTTTTAGTGTCTCCAAAGTCAGTCAACGATCAGATCTGGTCAGGGCAGGATTTTTTGTTAGCGGAGCTTCTGCGTTAGCCATCTTTGCCTATAGTCTTACTCAACCTTTAAATTGGTTTGAGGTTTTAAAGTTTACAGGTTGGGGGATACTAAATGGTATATTTGCAGCTATTATGGCAAATGGTTTGTTACCATATCTGGAGAATGTATTCGGAATTACGTCTGCAGTTAAGATGTTAGAACTATCTAATCCTAATCAACCTTTATTGAAAAAATTATTAATGGAAGCACCGGGTACCTATCATCACTCTATATTGGTTGGTAATCTGGTTGAAGCGGCAGCAGATAAAGTTGGTGCTGATTCCCTACTGGCCAGAGTGGGTGCTTATTATCACGATATAGGAAAAATTAAACGACCATACTTCTTTGCTGATAATCAATTTGGTGGAGAGAATCCCCATGACAAGCTATCTCCTGGTCTCAGCACTTTAATTATTAAATCCCATGTAAAAGATGGCGTAGAGATGGCCAAAAAGCATAAATTGCCTAAGCCAATTATCGATATTATTCAACAACATCATGGGACAAACCTGATATCTTTCTTTTATCAGGAAGCGTTAAAAGATGATAAATATGAGAATGTAGATGAGGATGAGTTCCGGTATGAAGGTCCAAAACCACAAACTAGAGAAGCAGCTTTGATTATGTTGGCAGATATTTGTGAAGCGGCAGTTAGGGCCAAAGGCTTTACTCGTTCTAATCATAATCGAATTGAGGGATTAGTCCGTGAATTGATTCATAAAAAGTTAGAGGAAGGTCAACTAGATGAATGTGATCTAACTTTAAAAGATTTGGACAAAATTGCTACTAGTTTTACTAAAGTGTTAGCCGGAATTTATCACTATCGAATTGAATATCCTGAGAATATAGCTAAAGAGATGAAAGGGGTGCAGGCCTTAAATGGAGATTCTCATAAATAATAATACCCAGACCTTTACTGCCAAAATGGAAGAATTGGTGAGAAAGGTTATAGAACATGTGGTCAATTTAGAAGGAGCAACAGATGCTTTAGAAGTAAGTGTTTTGATCACTAATAATGATGAGATTCAGGCTTTGAATGCTCAATATCGTGAATTAGATCTGCCAACAGATGTTCTTTCATTTCCGATGGATGAAGAATATTTGGGTGATATTGTCATTTCGATGGAAAAACTTTTTGAACAGGCTGAAGAATATGGTCATTCTCCCCAGAGAGAGTTAGGGTTTTTAACAGTGCATGGTATGTTACACCTATTGGGTTATGATCATATTGAAGAAGCAGATCGGGTTCTTATGCGTCAAAGAGAAGAGACTATTTTGCATGAGTTGGGGGTTACGCGGGATTAACCCGCGTGTTCCTCTCCCTTATTTGACGATGGAAGTTCGCAAATTAATCGATAGTTTTAATTATGCTATTAGTGGTTTGGTCTATGCCTTAAGAACCCAACGTAATATGCGGATTCATTTTGGTCTCGCACTGCTTGCTTTGCTACTGGGGATAGTTTTAGATATTTCGAAAGTAGAGTTATTGATTCTATTTTTTACAATAAGTCTTGTTATTATTTCAGAGATGATTAATACAGCTGTAGAGGCAGTGGTAGATATGTATACACGTAAATACCATCCTCTAGCCAAAATTGCAAAAAATGTAGCTGCCGGTGCAGTTCTTTTTTCAGCTATAAATGCTTTGATTGTAGGTTATTTAATTTTTGTAGATGATTTAACACCATTTACTCTGATTTTATTTAATCGGATTCGTCATTCACCTACCCATCTTACCTTTATCTGTTTGGTGGTGAATATTTTTTTGGTGATTATTGGTAAATCATGGAAAGGTAAGGGAACTCCCCTGAAGGGAGGCATGCCCAGTGGTCATAGTGCTATAGCTTTCACTTTGGCCACAGCCATTGCTTTAATGACCAGTAATCCTTTGATAGCTACTCTGGTATTGATACTGGCTTTACTAGTTGCTCAAAGTCGAGTAGAAGCTGGAATTCATAATACCTTTGAAGTTATTACTGGAGGATTAATTGGACTATTGGTAACTATCCTTATTTTTCAGTTTTTAAGATAATCCTCTAATATATTGAGGGAGGGAGTTCCTGGCTTATGAAACTGGTGCAGATTGTTGAAATGGCGTCTATTGCTATTTTTGTTATACTCTCTGGATTCTTTTCTGGTTCAGAGACTGCTCTGATGTCTTTAAGCAAAGTGAAAGTTAGACATGATATGCAAAAGGGTTTGGAAAAAGCGAAAAGAGTAGATCAGCTGCTAAAGTCACCCAGTAAATTACTAACTACTATTTTGGTTGGGAATAATGTAGTGAATATTGCTGGTTCGGCGATAGCGACGACTTTGGCTCTAGAATTGTTTGGCTCACGGGGGCCGTGGATTGCGACAGTTGGAATGACTATTCTGGTTTTAGTATTTGGGGAGATCACTCCCAAAACTTATGCCACTCAAAATTCAGAAAAAGTAGCCTATGGCTCTGCGCCATATCTGTTGTTACTTTCAAAAATTTTTAAACCTTTAATTAGGATTTTGGTCAAAGTAACCAACATGATGATTAGAATAATTGGTGGAGATCCCGATCAACAGAAGCCTTTCATTACAGAAGATGAGATAATTCGTTTTGTCAATGTAGGTGAAGAGGAGGGGCTCATTGAAGAAGAAGAGAAAGATATGATCAATTCAATTTTTGCTTTTGATGACACTGTGGTTAGGGAGGTAATGATTCCCAGGATAGATATTTTTGCTATAGAGGTTGATACTTCTTTAGAGGAGATTTTAAGTGAGATGATTGATAATGGCCATTCCAGAATTCCAGCTTATCAGGATTCCATAGATAATATTGTTGGTGTGCTATATGTAAAGGATTTATTGCCCTTTATAACTAGAGAACTGGGAGAAATAATTATTTATGACTTACTTAGACCGGCATATTTTGTGCCAGAAAGCAAAAAAGTAAATCAATTGCTATCAGAGATGAAAGATGCCAAAGTTCACATGGCAATTGTTCTTGATGAGTATGGTGGGACAGCTGGTATTGCGACAATCGAAGATCTTTTAGAAGAGATTGTTGGTGACATTCAGGATGAATATGATTTTGAAGAGATGGAGTATAGCTACGTCAATGACAATGAGTTGATTGTTGATGCTAGAATGCCGGTTGATGAATTAAATGATCTGTTAAATATATCCTTACCTGAAGATGATTATGATACTTTGGGGGGATTAGTTTTAAATATGTTAGGACATGTACCAAAAGAGGAGGAACAGTTGAAATATGAGACTTTAATTATCTCCATTGATGAGATGTCAAATAATCGAATATTAAAACTACACCTCTGGATAGAAAATCCTAAAGATGTTTTGACAGAACTTGAGGAGGACCAGTGATAATGTTTCGATGGATCAGAAATTCATTTTTAGCAGGAGTCATTGTTGTTTTGCCTATTGCAGGTACCATTTACATTCTTTTTGTGATTTTTTCGACTTTAGATAAAATAGTCAGTCCAGTTGTCAATTTGATATTTGGACGAGAGATTTATGGGTTAGGAGTAGTACTGTCGCTGGGATTAATTGTTTTGGCAGGAGTCATTGGTAAAAATTATTTGGGAAAGAAACTTATCGAACTTAGTGAATGGTTAATGGTTAGATTGCCGATTGTCAGACCAGTATATACTACTGTAAAACAGATTATTGATGCTCTGTTTCTACAGGGTACGACAACAGCATTTAAACAGGTAGTCTTGATTGAATATCCACGCAGAGGAATCTATCAATTGGGATTCTTGACGGGTTCAGGAGTCGGCGAGATACAGATCAGAACAGAAGCTGAGATAATCAATGTTTTTCTTCCGACGACACCTAACCCGACATCGGGAATGCTGATTATGGTTCCAAGAGAAGATGTAATTTTTCTGCAGATGACTGTTGAAGAGGGAATAAAATTGGTTTTGTCTGGCGGTGTTCTTGTCCCCAGGGTAGAAAAGAGTTAGATAGGCATATGTAAGATTTATGAACGAGAAGGAGATATCTAAAGGGAGCTTTGCATAAACATAAATTTGTGATAAAATATAAATTACCAACAATAAATTAATGGGGTGTAACTTTTATGCGCAAAAAGGAATTTATCACAGTGCTTCTATTAGTATTTGTTCTGCTAGTGAGCGGCTGTGGCAAAAAATCTGAATCAACTTCTGTCGATGGAGACAAACTAAAAGAACCTTCAACAGAGGTCTCTTCAGATATGTCTTTAGAAGATGCTATGCAGAATCGGGAAGATATTACTTCTGAGGAATCTCTAGTAGAGCAGGCTTCTGAAGCGGAAGAAACTGTCGATGAAGAGCTTGACCCAGTCGTTTCCCAGATAATCTATCAATCTGGACCTTTTTTGGGGAAGATGGTTAAGGAGATATCGCTCAAAAAACCAGTTATCGTCATGGTCGAAAACGCTCCTGCAGCTAGACCACAATGTGGCCTGGAAGATGCATCAATTATTTATGAATATTTGGTTGAAGGGGGAATTACTCGCTTTGCAGCTTTATATTATGAAAATTTTCCGGAACGAGTTGGTCCAGTTCGCAGTACTCGCCCATATTTTATAGATCTGGCATTGGAACATAAAGCACTGTTATTACACGCGGGAGCCAGTCCTGAAGGTTTTAATTTATTAGCCAGTTCTGGAGTCAAGCATATCGATGAAATATCTAATGGGGAGATTTATTGGCGAAATTCGTCTAGACGGGCCCCCCATAATCTGTATACAGGTTCAAAAACAGTTCTTCCTGTCGTAAATGAAACTGAAGATGTAGATATTGTTGAATCACCTTTTACCTTTCAAAGTGTAGGTTTTATCAATACCCATGAGGCGGCATCGGCTTATGAAGTAGAGATCCAATATTGGGGTGGATATGTTGTTACCTATAAGTATGATGAGACCCGCGGTAATTATCTGCGATTCATTGATGGTTTGCCGCATTTGATGGAAGGTGGAAAAAAATTGTATGCTGACAATATTTTTATCCAGTATGTAGATACTAAGGTTAAAGATGATGAAGGACGTTTAGAGATGAATTTTGATGGTTCCAATCAGGCTATATTGATTAAAGATGGTTTTGCCTATACTGGAATTTGGAAAAGGGATGAGGAAGGTAAAACTCATTTTACTGATTTGAATGGCAATCAACGAACTCTTAACCCTGGTCAGACCTGGGTTCAGGTTGTACCACTGTCAGCTAGGGTAGAATACAATTAGGAGGGGAGACGATGGATAAACAGACGATCCAGCTATTGCTTGAGCATGCTAAATTGGCTAGAGAGAGGGCCTATGTTCCTTATTCTAAGTTTAAGGTCGGAGCGGCTCTGCTTACTAAAACTGGGAAGATTTATGAGGGGTGTAATATTGAAAATGCATCATATGGCTTAGCTAATTGTGCAGAGCGAACTGCTATTTTTAAAGCGATATCTGAAGGCGAAACTGAGCTTGAAGCTATTGCAGTCGTTGCAGATACGTCAAAACCTGTTGCTCCCTGTGGAGCATGCCGGCAGGTTATTTCTGAGTTTAACCCGAAAATGATAGTTATTCTAGGCAATTTAAAAGGTGATGTGAGTGAATACACTATAGATCAGCTATTGCCAGGTGCTTTTAGTAATATAGACATGTAGATTAAGGAGATGATTCAGGATAATGATGGAAAGAGAAGGGTTTCGATCAGGATTTGTGTCAATAATTGGTAGACCTAATATGGGAAAATCGACGTTAATTAATGCACTTATCGGGGAAAAGATGGTTATAACATCCGATAAGCCTCAGACTACCCGTAATCGGATTCATTGTGTATTAACCCGGGAAGATGCCCAGTTGGTATTTATTGATACACCTGGTATTCATAAACCTCATGACAAAATGGGAGAATATCTACTAAAAACTGCTTATGATAGTCTTGACGATGTTGATGTAGTTCTGTTTTTAGTGGATGCCAATTTTTCACCTGGCAAAGGTGATAATTTTATTCTTAATCAACTAAAAGGGATTAAGACTCCAATTTTGCTGATTCTAAATAAGATTGATCAGATTTCAATAGATATGGTGAAAAGTCGAGTTAAGGAATATGAAGAATTTTCAGAGCACAATGTCATACCTATTTCTGCTTTGAAAGGTCGTAATTTGGATACATTGGTAGATAGAATAGTTAGTTATTTACCTGAAGGACCGTTATATTATCCAGAGGATATGATTACTGATCAGATTGAGCAATTCATTGTTGCTGAATTGATTAGGGAGAAGATTTTCCAGCTGACACGTGAGGAGATTCCCCATGCAGTGGCTGTAGAGATTGAAGAGATGATTGAACGTGATGAAGGTAAGATGTATATTCGGGCTGTGATCTATGTTGAGCGGAATTCACAAAAGGGAATTATTATTGGCAAGAATGGTAAAATGCTCAAAAAGATTGGACAACTCGCAAGACAAGATATCGAAAGCCTGTTGGCGATCTCTACATATCTTGATTTATGGGTTAAAGTTAAAGGTGATTGGCGTGAGAAAGATGAAGAACTACAAAGATTGGGATACAAAGAATAATAAAACATAGTTTTCATATGTGCTTTTGTAAGGAGTGATAATAATGGCAATAAAGCCACGAGACTTATCAAAAATGATTGACCATACTCTGCTCTCTCCCACAGCGAATGTAGAAGAAATTAAGAATCTTTGTCAAGAAGCCATTAGATGTAAGTTTGCAGCAGTATCTGTAAACCCTATATTTGTCCCAATGTGTGTCAAATTATTAAAAGGTTCTTCGGTAAAAGTTGGAACAGTAATTGGTTATCCTTTAGGAACCAGTACAACGGAAGCCAAAGCTTTTCAAACTCGCCAGGTTGTAAAAGAAGGTGCTCAAGAGATTGATATGGTAGTAAATATGGGTGCTTTTAAAAGTGGGGCTAATGATTTAGTCAGAGGGGATGTTAAAGCAGTAGTAGATGCTGCCAGAATTTCTTCTTTGGGACCTGGAGCTTTGGTCAAAGTGATTATTGAGACAAGTTATCTGTCAGAAGAGGAGATTGAGATAATTTGTAAACTGGCTATTGAGGGAGGAGCAGACTTTATCCAGACATCTTCTGAATTTGCTCCTACAGGGGCGACTGTTGACAATGTTAGTTTGATTCGTAAGCTTGTGGGAAGAGAGATAGGGGTTAAAGCTTCGGGTAATTTGACCAGTATTAAAGAAATTATTAGTCTATTGGATGCTGGAGCCAATCGGTTTGGCACAATCTCTAGTGTTAGGCTATTTAATACTAAAAAAGGTAAAAACATTGTGGAAGGGTAATGATTTCATGAGGAGGGGAACCCTCCTTATTTTATTTTTGAGTTTAAAAAAATGTCTTTTTTCAAAGACTATTAATAAATCTACTTAAGGAGGGAAGACCGATAAAGACAGGATATCTGACACAGCTTAAAGATATATTGATTGATACATTGATGGAGAAAGGATCAATAGATTCCAAAGAGGTTGAAAAGGCTTTTCGAAAAGTAAAGCGGCATGCTTTTTTGCAGGGGTTTGTTCCTCCAGAAGAAGCTTATTTAGATCAGGCTATTATGATTAAAGGCCATATAAGTTCTGCTTCTCAGCCTCATGTGATGTCAATGATGTTAGAGATGTTGGAATTGACGAAAGGGCATAAAGTTTTAGAGATTGGAACAGCTTCAGGATATAATGCCGCGTTATTGGTAGAATTGGTAGGTCGCGATGATCTTGTATATACTATGGAGATCGAAGCCGATCTGGCGGAAAGATCTGGTATAATATTGCGCGAACAAGGTTATGCAGGAGTGACAGTAATAGCCGGTGATGGACGGAAAGGATATTCTATAGCTGCCCCCTATGATCGAATAATCATCACAGCAGAAGCTGATACAATTTATCCCCAACTGATTGATCAACTGAAAGATAAGGGTATATTGCTTACACCTTTTAACTTTTATGGTCTGATTACAGCTTTGATAAAACTGGAGTCACTTGGGGAAGGTAGATACAGAGGATCGGTGGGAGGTTTTCCTGTCAATTTTGTTCCTATTAGAGGTGCAGATATCAAAAAACATGATGATAGAAGGATTTCTCATTATGTACACAAATTAATGCAAATTCTGGCTAGACAAAAATTAGATATCAGTAACAAAGAGATGCCAGGGTTAATTTTGTTGTTAGTAGCCTGGTATAAGAGTAAAAAGCTTCAAGAGACCCGGGATTTTCAATATCTGATTGAGTTATGGAAGGCCGCTGATTCACCTGGAATAAATGATTTTGATTTTGAATATGATAGTGCTAAAAAAGATTGGCAATTGATCCCTATCTTCTAAAAAGAAGCAGGTATTTTTCTGTATTTGACGAAGAAATAAAACAAGGTAATTTCAAATGGAATGACCTGGCGATGAGATTGATTTTAAGGAGATGCGGGATCATGTCACTGTATAAGACAGAGGGAATTGTGATACATCATTTTGATTTGGGGGAAGCAGATAAGATAATTACATTTTATACTCGTGACCGGGGCAAGGTTAGGGCTGTTGCCAAAGGTGTGCGCAGACCCAGAAGTTTGCAGGCAGGTTCAACCCAGTTATTTACATACGCTGATCTGTTAATTTTTCGGGGAAAGAGTTTGGATAAACTCAGTCAGGTTGATCCTAAAGAATCTTTTAATATGTTGCGGGAAGATCTGCTCAAAATGGCTTATAGTACATATATTTTAGAACTGGTTCGGGAATTGACGGTGGAAGATGATCCTAATGAAGGGATGTTTGTTCTTCTCCTTAAGACGCTATATCTTTTGAATGAAGATACAGATTTGGAGATGATAACCCGAATTTTTGAGCTACGGGCGATGACCTTGATGGGATTTAGGCCGAATCTGGATGCCTGCTACCAATGTGGCCAGGAGAGTTTAGAGACCAAAATATTGTTTCATCCTGGTTCAGGAGGAGTGGTCTGTTCTAAATGTAGTCAAGAGATGATCGGACAGAAAATTGTTATTTCTAAGGGAACTCTGGAGATTATGAAAAGATTTCTCAAATTAAACTATCAACAGTTGATGAAGTTGAAACTTTCCGAATATGCTCGTAAAGAGTTAGAGATGGTGTTGGAACCATTTATTCAATACCATCTGGATCATAAACTAAAGTCTTTAGAATTTTTAAAGTCAGTGAGGGGTATGGTTTAAATGAACTGAAAAGGAGGTTTTTAGAATGGAAATGAACAGATTAGAAAAACTTGATCTAATTCGGGAACGAACAGGAGCGACCTATGGAGAGGCAGATGCTGCTTTATCCCGGGCTGATGGCGATGTGGTTAAAGCCATTATTGATCTGGAACATCGTGGAGAAAAAGGTAATGTCAAAGAGGAATTCTGGGTTAAAGGTAATGAATTAGTAGATAAAGTAAAAGAACTAATTAAACAGGGTAATATTACTAGAATTATTGTCAAGAGTGAGGAAGGTAAGACTCTGGTAGAGATTCCCATGACTATCGGAGTATTGGGTACAGTGATCGCCCCTACTGTTGCTATCCTCGGTGGATTGGCAGCACTGGTTACCAGATGCAAAATTGAGATTATTCGACGTGAAAATGAGGAAGAGGGACATACTTTTTATAACATGGAAGATCCTGATGATGAGATTGTAAATTAGATTTTTAAACAAGCCATGGGTAAACCGTGGCTTGTTTATTTCTTAAATAGTCAGACAGACATAAATAAATTAGCAACGCATAGTAAATTATATTTGAGAGTATCTGTTCTGGAGGGAGAAGATGAAAAACTATTATGATGTGATAATTATTGGCGGTGGAATTGGTGGATTAACTGTAGGCAATTACCTGGCTCAAAGCGGATTTGCTACAGTAATTTTGGAGAAAAATGCAAAGGTTGGCGGATATATGAGTTCATTTCAACGTCGAGGTTACACATTCGAAGGAGGGTTGACCTCGTTTGGTTCAAGCGGAATTGTTTTTCCCATCCTGGAGGAGTTGGAGTTACGGGATAAGATCGAGTTTGTGCCAACAAAGAGGCAGATTATCACAGAAGATTTTAACGTACGAATTGACGGTTCTTTAATAGAACTATTCCAGAGTTTAGCAGAGGTCTATCCTGAGGAGCGAAAACAGTTACAGGCTTATTTTAAGTGGATCGAGATGGTCTGTAGAGGATTTGATTCATTGTTCGAATTGCCGATCTTTGTGGGGAACTGGTATCAGGCGATACCGGGAGTAATGAAGATGTTTTTGAGAAACCCATCTTTTTTAAAATTTTTGCTACAGGGCCAGCATTCGACCAACCGTGATCTCCATGAACGTTTTTTTCGGGACTCCAGATTAAAAAAATTGCTCAATAGATTAGGTTATCCAGTTATGTCAGTACTGGTTACAGGTGGGATGTGGTATTCATTAAAAACAGATTATTGGTATCCTTTAGGGGGAATGCAGGTATTTAGCGATTTGTTAGCCCAAAAATTTCAGCAGTTAGGAGGAGAAATTTGTCTTAATTCAGAGGTGACAAAAATCAATCTGAAGGATGACAGAGTTCGGGGGGTGACTCTGGCAGATGGTAAATCACTAACTGGCAAGATAGTTATCTCTAATATAGATTTACATAAGACGTATCTGGATTTATTAGATAGTAATGCAAGTAAAAATCTTTTGAGCAAAATGCAAAAAGCTTACCCCTCAGAATCTATGTTCAGTGTTTTTTTGGGCTTACGGGGTAAGGGGTTTGCATCCGCAGCATATCCAATAAATAGTAGTCATTGTCTATTCCAGATTGGTTATGCGAAAATGGGAAAAAACGTGTTTGGAGATGCTGAGTTTTCGGTAAATATACCATCTCTCGAAGATCCGTCTCTGGCCCCGGGTGAGAGTGTAATTATCAGTTGTTTTGATGAATATGCTGATTGGGTTGATGTACGGAATAATCTCCAATTATACCAGGAGAGAAAAGCAATTAAAATCGGAGAGGTTTTGGCTCTGGCCAAAAGGATCTTTCCAGATCTGGAGGAGCGTCTGGTGGTTGTTGAAGGAGCGACACCTTTAACTTATCATAATTATACAGGGAGTTTTAATGGTGCAACTGCTGGATGGAGTTGGAATCCTGAACAACAACCCAAAATTAACTGGGTTAAAGAGGGTAAAATTCCCGGATTATATCTAGTTGGTCAGTGGTTATTTAATCCCGGTGGAGTTCCCTCTTCGATGTTGACTGCCAGGCAGACTGGATTAGCAGTGTCGTCAGAATTAAAGTCGCATTAACAATTTGTTGTTAATGCCTTGAGTTTAATGACTTCAGAAGGGATTTGTACTTCTATTGAAGTCAACACTATTTAGTTATTTATACCCCTATCTATAGAGGTTGGGAGAATTCCTTTCTGAAATGTCGCTAAATAATTAACGAGTTGAATCTCTTTAGCAGGGAATTTTCTCTGTTTGTAGAACTATAAGAACAAAGAAAGATTGACATCTTGCAAAGGGGGTTGATAGCATGGGATTTAAACCCGGAGATATGTGTTCATTCATTGACGAGGACGGTCTGTATGGTGTATTGAAAATTTTAGAGATTAGTCGTAACCAGGAAAATGATGCTATCTACAGTATTACTGTATACCAGGAACTTTTCGAAGAGGACCCCGATGAAGATGATATTGAAGTACTCCATCCTTATATTGGTCATTTCCCAATTGCTGAAAAGTATTTTTTGAGTTCTGAACCAAGGCATATTGTGCAAAATGTTGTTAATCGGCGAGAGTTAGGTGGTTTTAATGAATGGGTAAAATTATGGAAAAAGGGTAAGGCGGGTATTTTTGAACTACCGATAACTGAATGTATCAAAAATATCTCGCAAACCTTTTTAATCGACAGTTCATATCTTCACTAAGGGGAATTTAAAATAATCTAAGGAGGGAATACTATGATGAACAAACGAAATGAATGGATAGGGATTTTGTTGGTAGGATTGGGTGTAGTTTTGCTGCTGATTAAATTTAATATTTTAACAATAGGTTGGGGAACTATCTGGCCATTATTTCTCCTGGTTCCTGGGGTGCTTTTGGAGTTTGCTTATTTCTTTCACCGTGAACAACCAGGGGTGTTGGTACCTGGAGGAGTATTGACTATAACAGGTCTAACATTTGCTGTTTGTGCTATTTTTGATCAATGGGGTTGGATGTCATTTTTGTGGCCGATGTTTCCTTTCTCTGTGGCATTTGGATTATTTCAATTGTATATCTTTGGTGGGAAGGAGAAAGGATTATTAATTCCGGTGGGTATTTTGGGTGGAGTAGCAGTTATTGCTTTTTTGACATCAATTCTTAGTGCAGCAATTGGTGGCTTAATACCAATAGCAATGATTTTGCTTGGAGTGTATATATATTTCAATGGTAAAAGATTTACTGATTCTGAAATGTAGTCTCTTGTAATTATAGAATTAACTTTTAAATCGATAGTGGGAGGGGAACAGATGGAACCCAAAGTCTATATTGTCTCTGATTCAATTGGGGAGACAGCTAAGGGTGTAGTGCAGGCAGCAGCCAGTCAATTTAATTCCGGAAAAGTAAACATTGAAAAATTTAGTTATATTAAGACTGAAGAAGATATCAAACGGGTTATTTCCCAGGTTTCTCGAGATGGTAAGGGTTTAATTGTCTACACTTTGGTTACCCCGGGATTAGCAGATATCATGTCCCGATATGCTACTGAAGCTGAAATCTTTAGTGTAGACGTACTGGGACCGATGATGAGTGCTCTTTCCAACTTGTATGATAAAAAGCCCAAATTGGAACCTGGGTTATTACATCGTCTTGATCAGGAATATTTTAATCGAGTTGAAGCGATAGAATTTACTGTAAAATTTGATGATCGAAATGATGCTAAAGGGATCAGGGAAGCAGATGTAGTATTAGTGGGAGTTTCAAGAACTTCAAAAACTCCAATGTGTATTTATTTAGGATATCGTGGCTTAAAAGCTGCTAATATACCATTGGTTCCCGAAGTTGATCCACCAAAAGAATTGTTTCAAAATCCCGACGGTAAGATTGTCGGTCTGACTATTGATCCATTGCTTTTAAATGAAATTAGATTAGAACGTTTGAGATATCTAGGTCTGGATACCCGGGCGCAATATGCATCAATTCAAAGAATTAATCAAGAACTGGAATATGCGGAAAATATGATGGCACGTATTGGCTGCCCGGTTGTGGATGTTACCAATCGTTCTATCGAAGAATCTGCTAATGAAGTTTTGCGTTTGATTGGAAGATAACACTTAAAGTACCTGGTGCACAAACCGGGTACTTTTTTTGGGAGTAATCTTAAACAACAGACTGTTTATGAGAGATCTATTACGATTTTAGTAATTTATCTAATTAATATAGTAATAGTTTGAGTTATTAATGTTGTCC
>JAENYK010000013.1 GCA_016841825.1 Halothermothrix sp.
GTATAGCAACCGTACAAACGGTTAATTTGTTTTCTCGTGAATAAAGCGGGTTTATTACTTAATTCTCTGAGCACCTCCTCTACTCCGGAAATTATAGCAACCTTTGGCCAATGAGCCATTGCACCTTGAAACCTCTTGGGGTCAATTGAAGAAAAATCCATCATTAAAGTGTCTCCCCAATCAAAAATAATAACTTTAATTTTAGCCATTAAGATACCTCCTCAGAAGAATTAAGATCTGCTTTAACGCCAGAATAAACCATATTCCACCTGGTCTTGTCTACCCCTTTCCACTTTAACGAGAAGGGATCTCCCTGCCTCTGTAGGTGAGAGTATAAATGACTAAATGATATTTACTTCAGAGGTACAAATCCCCTTCTAAAGTCGTTGTACTTAAAAATTAACAGCTTGCTGTCAATGCGACTTTAATTTATTAATCGTTACTGTGCTGTAAAACTATAAAAATTGCTGAATTTTGTCGATTATATCTCTTTTTATTCGCTTTTTTAATAAAAATTTCCTGCTTAATTCCTGAATTTTTTTTATTTTTCCTCCTTTGATTTTAATAGTACAAGGACTGCTTTTCAAATTAATATTCAATAATAATTTATTATTTAAAAATATAAACAATAGACCGCCCGATGATTCTGATTACTCTATCAAAGGCGGTCTTGTTCGGTTTATAAATCAACTGCAGAAGTTTTATTACAACCCCTGACGAGTTATATTCAACATAGCTTTAAATACGATCCCTTTAACTACATCTAATCTCTCTTCTTCGGTCACCCGAAGAATCTCTTTAAACTTGGTAAAGATATACTGCTGATCAGCCAGATTATCAGTCGTCTGATAAATTTCAACTAATTGATCGATAATATGCTGAATCTCCAATAAAAGAAACTCTTTATTACCTGTAATCTCCTCTCTTTGGGAATTACGAACCCTGGCCAGGTCAATAACTTTATCCATCTATTAATCCCCCTAATCTATCTTTCGATAAAAATAACCCCCTCCTTATATTTTCGGTATAAATGAACTTTTTCCTTTATTTATAGATAAATTTATAGGTATTGGTTAATTATCCAATATGGTTATCTAGACCGATTTAAGATATTTTTTCTAATCTTTCTCAGCTTTTCTGGAGAAGAGTTCTAATTTTTCCTGAACCAGATAATTGACTGTATTTCGAGGATAATTTCCATCCCGGCGTAAATGACCTGCAGGAATACCTGTTAATATCTCAATACCATCATCTACAGTCCGAATCGGATAAATATGAAACTCTTTTTGTTCTATTGCTTCTACAACCTCTTTGTCTAACATTAGATTTTTTACATTCTTATAAGGGATAATCACTCCCTGATCACCTGTTAGACCAAAAGCTTTGCAAACCTTAAAAAATCCCTCTACTTTCTGAGTAACCCCTCCTATAGGTTGAATCTCTCCATGTTGATTAACCGAACCTGTGATAGCGATATTCTGATAAATGGGGATCTGGGCAACACTGGATAATAAAGCTATCAACTCGCCACAGGACGCACTGTCGCCATCTATTCCATTATAAACCTGTTCAAAGGTCAAACTGGCTGATAGATTCAGTGAGTTATTCTGGGCATAGCGTGCTCCTAAAAAATTAGTCAAAATCATTAATCCTTTATCATGGGCAGCTCCACTCATCTTAGTCTCCCGTTCAATATGAATAACTCCTCTTCTTCCCTGGTACGCGACAGCGGTAACTTTTGTCGGATAACCAAACGTGTGATCTCCAAAGTCTACTACAACCAGTGCATTAACCTGCCCAATTCGCCTTCCTACACATTCAATCATTAAGATTCCTTCACTAATATTTTTTTGAATCTGCTCTTCGATTCGATTATTGCGTCGTTTCTTCTCATTAATGGCTGTGACAATATCAGATCTGGTAACCAGAGGTCTGTTAGTAAATCTGGCCCAGGTGTCTGCCTCATTTACTACTTCCAACACCTGATGAAACTGAGTACTTAATTTTGTTTGATCTTCTGCAAGTAGAGAACTATACTCTACCAACTCAGCTATTGCTCCAGCTTCAAAGGGTAAAAGACTATTGTTCTCAGTATATGATTTTACGAACTGAGCAAATTTTAGAATATTCTCTTGATTACGTTCCATTGATCGATCAAAATCAGCTTTGACCTTAAATAACTTATAAAAGTCCTCATCATAACTCATTAATAGGTGATGCAAATAGGGGTTACCGATTAAGATAACCTTCAACTTTAAAGGAATAGACTCTGGACGAATAGATGCTACCGCAACCAGACCATAACTATCTCCAAGGTTCTCGATTTGAATCTCTTCTGTCTTCATAGCTCTTTTTAATGCTGACCATGATTCTGGGTTCACTAACAGATCTCTAACCGAGAGAATTAGATAGCCACCATTGGCTTTGTGGACAGCTCCAGGTTTTATCTGCAAAAAGGATGTGACCAATGAGCCAACTCGACTAACATATTCTACTCTCCCCATTAAGCGATAAAAAGTAGGATTAGTCTCATAAATCACCGGTGCACCTTGAAGTTCACTATTATCGATAAACAAATTTACCTGATAACGTAAATATTTAGACTCCTCATCTTCATCTTCTAAAAATGGAATTACCCCACGATCCTCTTTCTCTCTGAATTCATCTAATGAAGCTAGAACATCTTTTTTATATGCCAGAAGATATTGAATCACAGCAGAATTACTATTATATATCTCCAGAAATTCACCAAAAAGATTCTCAACAATCATGCTACCTGTCAGATGATCCAATTCTTCTAACATCTCTTTAAAATTTCGTTCATTTTTCCGGATTCTACGAAAAATATCCATTGCCTTCTCCTGAATTGCTTCTGATGCTTTTTGATACACTTCTTTTTCCTCCTCACTTAAAGCATCATACTCCTCCTCAGTAATTGGCCTACCATCTATCGAAGGCATTGTAATAATCCCATTTTTTTTCTCCTGCAAAATAAATCCTTTATCTGCGGCAAAATTTGCTAACTCATCCATTAAGTCTTCCCTTGTATTTTGATAGTTATTAAGCAATTCACTTTTTTGTCTTTCATAATCTTCTCCTTCAAAAATTTGGGGAATTTCAACTATTAGATTTTGCAATAATTTTTGCATTCTTTGCACGAAGATCTTACCTTCACCAGCAAGAAACGATATAGCAAGGGGCTGGTCTTGATGTTCAAAGTTAAAAACATAACACCAATCATTAGGAACAGGTTCAGTTCTGGCTATCTTTCTGGTAACAGATTGGGCATAAGTAGCCTTTCCTGTTCCCGAAGGTCCTACCATAAAAATGTTATAACCCTCCTTGTCAATTCTTAAACCATATTCCATGGAATGGACTGCCCGTTCTTGCCCGACAATTTCGGTTAAAGATTGCACTTCTTTAGTTGACTGAAAAGGTAATATCTCCAATGAACAGATATTTCTTACTTCTTCAGGTTTTAATTCATAATACTTTGCCATACTATCCCCCCTCAATTACCTTTTACATATTCTTATACCATACTATTATTTTATGTTAGGGTATTGATACTGATTTTTAAATAAAAATAAAAAGACAGCGGATTTTTTCCACTGTCCAGGTTAAACCTTTTACACGCATAAAGTATTGTAAAATCGTTAATTTATCCAACTTCCACTTCTGCCTCTGGTAAAATTTCGTGGATAACATTATACCGATGTCGAGCTGCTGCCCGCATGTAATTAACCCAATGAGAATGGTTAAAATTCTCTTTTTTACGAAAAAGGTAAAAAGAATACTTCAAATTTTTTAACAACCATCTTGGCCACCAATCAAACTGACGAACAGTCTCCACGGCCTGTTTAAACCATTCTCTGGAATCGTAGGTTAATTGAACATCAACCTCGTCAAAATCAATGAAATTAAAGTAATTTTGATGAACACACTCTAACCAGAATTTATGGCGTTGAGTAGAAGAGCCTTCACAACGTAAAATCTGCAGAAATTTAGATTGAAGTGTTGTAAAGTTATCGGAAGGTACTGCACCCCGAAATTGAGGATTACGCTCTAAATATTCAACCATAAATTTGTACATACTTTCCAGAGCAATTATAAATCTCTGATTTAGATTATCGACCTTCACATAGGGCATCTTTCCACGGTGATAAGCCCATTTGAGATAGGGTATATCTGGACAAGTAATCGCTTGACTATGACCTATACTGGGCAGAATTCTACTGGCAATCCTGCGTCCATAGAATTTACCATATTCTAATATTTTTTTAAAGATTGAAAACTCAGACATCCCTTCTTTAACATTTAATAAAGTAATATTATTATAGCGATCAAAAAATCCTTTGAAATCCTGATGTGAGAATGAATCTGCATAGCAGTGTAACCCGATTCCCAGACGGTACAAAGCCAGAGGTTCTCCTCCTACACGAATTAATTCTCTTTTCAATAGCTTCAATGAAGAAGATTCAATTCCTGTTATTAATCCATCAAGATTTAAATCATTCTTGCCCTGTGGTAAGAAATGAAATGGTACCCAGACCTCCAGAGAATCCCTGACATTAAAATTAATCGTTGAAATTACCTTGTGTGCTGTCATTGTCTGTCTAAATACCTCTCCATTGGTGAACCTTAAAACATGACCATGGGTTGCATCGTCCACCTGCTGCGCTGCATAGGCTACAATCTCCGCACATTTACTCTTCATCCCAGCAAGACGACAGATCACATATGTTCCCACATGATGTAGATCTTTTTGCATCAAATTTCCCTCCCATCGGTATTAATACCCCACGAGATATGCTTTCAATATATAAAATCAACAGATAGTATATTCAAGACAGAAAAATCAAAATAAATCATTGATGACTCTGCTTATTCCTATTCTACTTGAGATAATATCCGGGAGACATAATCTTCCAAAGCAATATCCATTTTCTCAAAGTCCTGAAGAGACTGATAAAAGATAGGTAGTAGGGTAAAACCTTCAGTTTGTAATTTCCGAATTCGATCCAGAGCAGTTCGTTCAGTGTACATATTATAAACTACCCTGATTCTTGTATCTAATGCTCTGACCAGATTTTCTTCAACAAAACCCGCAAAATCATTATAGTTGTTTTTGATAGTAGCTTCTTTTCGTCCACTCTCAAAATATGGTTTGAGTTGATCTGCATGATCTTTATAAGTAGCATCAATCAATGGTCCGACAATTCCATGAAGATATTCATGAATGTTTAATCCATAATTATGTGACCCGGGTGATGAAACAGTATAATAATAATTTTCATATTGAAAACCAAATGCCATATAGTGAGAATCCATCAGATTTGGAATAGATACCAAAAAACGGTCAATATCTGTTTTCTCCTGTTTAATGTATTCCCAAATGTATGCCTCCTCCTGGGCAATCCGTTCAAAATCAAATTTATCAATTTCCACCAGATATTCAGGATAAACCTGGTTCCACAGACTTTCTAGTTCCATCTCGATCCAGAACTCATTCATTATTGTAGTAAAACCATTAAAACCCGTAATAAATCTATAAAAATTCGTCCACCAGCTCACTTCTTCCACTAATACTTTCTCAAAAGGATAATCAGCACTTAATGACATAGCAAGATTAATGTAATTCCAGATATGCCCTTGCTGTTTTTTATAGAAATCTTTCCAACTCGCGACTTTATCTTCTGAAACTCTGCCCAACCGCTTATCTAGTTCCAATCTAACTTTCTCTCGAACCGGATGATATGCTTCTCCATGCTCTAAATCATAATCATACACTGAATTAAAAATACACATCACTGTAAATAACCTTTTATCGGCCGCTACTATTAGCTTATCCATCTGACGATATGAATTCTCATCTGACCAGATTATAGGTTTTTCAGCTCCTAATACCGGCATACTGATAAAACTCACCAGGATTAATAGCATAATAATTTTAGTCAAATTGTTCATTAAAGAACCTCCTTTGAATTTTATTGATTAGTATAGTCCACTTATATATCATACATCTAAAAACATTCTAAAATAACCAATTTTAATCAATCTAGATACGCTTTTAGACGCAGTATTTAGTATTTTGTTCCAGCTTTATCTATAAATCAGTTCATGTTTATTAATATTTGAAAATCTCAGATTTTTATTATTAAAGCCACATTAAGGCTAGCCTCAAAAACATGCCTGATTATTTTTATTCAACATACCCATTTTTACCCTTTTTGGAATAATCAATATAATTGGTAATTTCCCTATCTTTTCTGAGCATATTTACTCCTCCAATTTAATCATCTCTTTAATTATCTCCAGCTCTCTTCTCAACTTCTGTTGAGATTGATGTAGATACAGGAGATAACCGGTAATTAATACCCAGATAGAACTATAAGCTAATATTAGATAGAACATTTAGATTCTCCTCCTTATATTGTTTACAGTTTCTTTCAGTTCATCAATCTCCCGAACCAATTTCAATCCCTGATACCGAAGGTTTAGAAGATAGAGATATAAAATCGAAAAAGTCAATAGACAAAAAAGCAGAGTATCCAACATCCCTCCAGGTAGACCAAAACCCGTACCCGTTATCACCACAGGATGAATAGCCCGCCACCAACGAATAGAGAAAAAAACCATTGGGACATTAATAAAAGCGATAATTCCATAAACAGCAGCCAATCTGGCTCGATTTTCAACCTTACCCCTTAATCCTTGAAGCAAAATATAAGCCAGGTATATAAACCAGAGAACAAAGGTGGTCGTCAATCTGGGGTCCCAACTCCACCAGGTATTCCAGATTGATCTGGCCCATAAAGAACCAGTTATCAATACAATCGTGGTGTAGACAAAGCCTATTTCGGCTGATGCCAATGCCATCAGTTCCCATCTTTCTCCTCTGGTATAAAGATACGCTACGCCAGAGATAAAGACTACAAAAAAAGCAAAAAATCCAATCCAGGCTGATGAGAGATGAAAATAAAATATTTTCTGGACCACTCCCATAGTTTTCTCAACAGGTGCATATCCGAAAATCAGATATAAACACCCTACCATGCAGAACAATAGGCAGATTAAGAGTATCCTATTTATCCATTTCATTGTTACACCTCCATAACAAAATCGAAAATAGTTAGAGGAATAATTGTAAATATCAGATCGTATATAATCATTAAAGATAACCACAACTGCAAATTCCCACTATTACCTAGTGCAATTCCTAAAGATTGACTGACTGCAATTAATAATGGGATAACAATTGGAAAATACAGAATCGGCAAAAGTATCTGTCTACCATTCATCTGAAGGTTAATCGCATGTAAAAGTGTCCCAACCAGGGTCAGACCAATACTACCTAATAACAGATTTAAAAACAGGATCTGAATGTTTAGAGTCCCTCGAAAATCTAAAAAGATCAAGTAAACAGGAACTACCACTATTTCCACCAGGCAAAGGAGAGTAAGATTAGTCAAAAATTTTCCAAAAAATATACTATACCATTCTCCGGTAGCCAAAAGTAATGCATCCAGAGCATCCTGATCTCTCTCTTTGTCCAGAGAATAACTCAAACCGATAGTTGAGGTAAAGAGAAAGATGACCCAGAGATATACTGGATAAATCTTCTGGCTGGCTGTTGGAGAAACATTTATCGATAAACTAAAAACAAAAACCAGTAATAGAGCAAAAACAACCATCAATAGCAGGTTATGTAATGCCTTGAACTCTTCTCGTAAATCTTTGCCATAAATCCAAAATATCTTTTTTAACATGACCGCTGGATCACCTCGATAACTTGCCCCAGATTTAATTTGACTTCACAGATTAACAGCCCCTGAAGATAGTCCGGATTATGAGTGGTTAGAATCTGAATTTTACCTGCTTCCTGAAGTTCTCTGACAGTAGTCCTAAACAGACCTTGACCTTCTGGATCCAATCCAGTAAAAGGTTCATCATATAAGATCAGTGTCGGATCATGCAGCAGTGTTCTTGCCAGACCTAAACGCTGCATCATTCCGCGGGAAAAGGTATCAACCAAGTGGTGACGGTAGAAATATAATCCCACCTTACTTAGCAGACTCTCTATCCGAGATTTGTTCTCTATCTGATACATCTTGCCGAAAAAAGAAAGGTTCTCATAGGCTGTCAGTCCAGTATAGATCATTGGTCGATGACCAAGATAACCAATCTGACGGGATAGATCAGATATAGCCGGAATATAGGATTTGTCATCTAATAATACCTCACCATTACTTTTTCTGATCAATCCAGCAATCAATCGCAACAAAGTGGTTTTCCCCGCCCCATTAGGCCCAGTTATCACCAGTAGATCACCAGAATTGACCTTTAGATTGACATCAGAGATAATTATTCTATTGCCGATTTTCTTTTCGAGATTCTGAACAACTACTTTCCGAAACATGGTGTCTCTCCCTTCCTTCCAAATCTAATATAACTATAGCTGCTAGTTCAAAAAATAACAGATAGAGCTTTTGCCAATTATTCATTTTGATAAGGTTTGATTATTTTTTAAGTTTTCTATTGGGCCAGAGGATGACAACAATTCCCAGATAGAGTAAATATGATCCTATCCATACCCAAATTGTCAGTGGATGAAGAATAATCTGAATCTGTGCCCGATCCTCTTTCCAACCAACCAGAGTAAAACAAATATCTTCCCGAAGATTTCCTAATATTCCAACTCTGGTTACTGGCTGTGAGTATTGGGGATAGAAAAGCTTTTCTGATCTAACTGTTCCTTCAAATCTATCTCCCCGATATACTTCCATCTGTGCAGACACTCCGATATATCTATCAGTATATTCCGGGATTAAACCAGTATATTTGAGAGTATACAGACCAAGTCGAAACCGTTCACCAGGATCAATAACTGTGGTCAGTTCAGTCTTAAATATTGACCCGGTTATACCTATCAAAATCACAATAATCCCCAGGTGTATGATATATGCTCCATACCTTTTTCTACCATGTCTGAAACATCTGCCAGGAGTAACCAATAATCTGAGATCATATTTGAACTTATAATAGCAACAATCAATGACAAAATCTTGCAGGATGACAGTTACACCAAAGGCTGCACTAGACAAAGATAGTAGAGCCAACCAGTTATCTGTTAACTGAAGTAAAAGCAAAATCCCTGTTACTACTTCTACCGCAATTGGAATGATTAGTCTTCCCATTATCCTTTTCCTCTCAGTCTGCCTCCAGTTTAAAACAGGACAGACTCCCAACAGAAAAACCAAACTTAACCAGAGAGGAATGGTTACTTGATTGTAAAACATCTGATCTACTGTACCTCTTCTTCCCAGAAACCAGGGAGAGATTAGTGAAAAAATAGTTCCAATAAATACCCCAATAAAGATCATCATTAATAAAATATTGGTGATTATTAATCCGGTTTCTTTAGAGAAAAATTTTAGCTCTCTAGATTCATCTTTTAATTGATGAAAACGACTGAACAGTAGGTAAACGGTAAAAATCATTATAACAATAATTACTCCCCAAAAATATTCTCCCACCTCAGTATCATTAAAACCATGCACCGAATCTATCACTCCACTACGTGTAATAAAAGTGCTAAAAATTGTAAGCATAAAAGTCGCTGAGATTAAAAGATAATTCCATAATTTCATCCCCCTATTCTGCCGTTGGAGAATTAGCGTATGAAGTAAAGCGCTAGAAGTTAACCAGGGAAAAAGTGAAGCATTCTCAACCGGATCCCATGCCCAATAACCGCCCCATCCCGATTCGGAATACGCCCAATTAGCTCCCGTAACCATCCCTACTGTTAACATCAGCCAGGAGAAAAGAATCCAGGGTCTACTGGAACTTGCCCAGTCAGCATCATCTCTTTTGAGCAAAGAGCTACTAACCAGAGCAAAAGGAACCGCAAAACCACTATAACCCAGGAAAAGAAAAGGTGGATGAACTACCATCTCAAAACTCTGAAGTATAGGATTTAGACCCACCCCATCTGAAGGTATCTCCTTTAAGGTAAGGAATGGTGAATCTAATGCAAGAATAAAAACAATAAAGATCAGACGAATTAGATTCAACAAACTGAGCAGTATAATATCATCTGCCTGCTGACGAATTCTTTGACTAACCTGTAACAAGAAAGTAATCACTGAAAGCAGCAAAAGCCAGAGCAGCATTGATCCTGATTGACCCGCCCACAAAGCACTCACTTTGAAGATCAGAGGTAAATCATAACTAGTATAATCAGCGACATAGGCAAAATTAAAATCACTAATAATCAGTGCATAAAGCAAGATAGCGGCTGAAATTACTGTCACCAGAGATGAAAAGAGGGTGGCAGTTCTCGAACTAATCGTCAACCACTGCTGTCCTGTCTGTTTGCCAATCAGGGCAGTTACAAGAGCAAACATTGTTGTGATTAAAATTATATAGATAGTAATACTCCCAATTGATGCCATCATTCTTCCCCTGCAGAATGTTTTTCATATTTTGACGGACACTGGGTCATTAACTTAGATACCACAAAAATTTGAGCTTCACTCTGACCAGGGTTACTCATCTGACCTTCTACAATTATCTCTGAAACATGGTCAAAATTATTTGGAATCATACCTTGATAACTCATGTGTAATTCAGTTCGACCATCAGTTAGAATACAGGACAATCTTTCAGTCTCAGAATTCCAAATGATACTATCCTTTACCAGACTTCCCCGGATACGCAGCTGTTTTTCCATAATCCCGTCCAAATTATTTAATTCTGAGACCGTATAGTAATAGGTCAGAGAGTTATCAATATTACTATAGATGAGATAACTGAAGAAAATAAGTGGAAGTAAAAGGGTTACCAATATTTTGTATTTTGATTTCATACCCATCCCTCCTGTGATCTAGTACGACTTAGTATTAATATTGCCAAAATACTCCACTATATTCTCAAAATTATCCCATGCAAACTACATACTAACTTAAAAACTACATGAATTCATCAGCTTGATAAATAATAGATAGCTGGCTAAAAATTCCTTTTTGCACCCTTTGAGTATCTAAATTTAACAAAACTTTTCCCCTCTTCTGCGAATTTATCTAGAAGAAAACACTGATATATGTTATAATTCTAGTGAATCCTACATTATTTTTGTTAATAAAAAAAGGAGGACATCCTTGTGCGAAATAAAGAGATAAAGATATCTAGACCATTATACGCAACAGCGAAACTGACTCTTGGGAATTATGTTAAACAATTATTTAATACGCAATATGTGGGCTCTGAACTCATTAACAAGCAAACTGGTTCCTATATTATCCTGGGAAATCATACTAATTTCTGGGACCCAGTTTTAGTAGCCTATGGAGTATCTGAGCATATTTATTTTGTCTCCTCTGACGAGTATTTTCGTAAGGGTATCCTAAAATTTCTCTTACCCTATGCAGGAGCAATTCCCAAAACTAAGTTCTTCTCAGATTCTGAGACAGTAAAAAACATTATTAAAGTCAGGAAAAAAGGTGGAATAATCGGAATATTTCCTGAAGGCAAGCGCAATTGGGATGGAACAACACTTGAGATTCTATACCCTACAGCCAAATTAATTAAATCATTAAAGATTCCTGTTATTGTGACATTATTAAAAGGCGCTGCCCTCTCTTATCCCCGCTGGGCTAAAAAAAGCCGTAAAGGTAAGTTGATTGTTGAATATAAGATGGCTTTAGATCCAGATCAGATAGAAAATCTCTCAGTCGATGAGATTTATCAAGTGATTACTACTGAACTGACATATGACGAATATGACTGGCAAAAAGAACAGATGATTCCCTTTAAAGGTAAACTTCTGGCAGAGCAAATGGAATTATTCCTCTTTACCTGCCCCCATTGTAAAACAATAGGCAGTATGCGTTCAACCGACGATCATTTCTACTGTCAAGAATGTGGTTATTCTACGAGCTATAACTTATACGGTTATCTAACAAAGGAATCAGACATCCTATATTTTGACAATCCCCGGGATTGGAACTATTGGCAGTTAGAATACCTGAATAATTTGAGTGAAGAATTGGACGATTCCACACCTCTGATCTCAGATGAAAAAGTTTCAATCTTTAAAGGACGGAGGCTTAGTCCACTAACGAGACAGAGCACAGGGCAGATTACTCTGTATTCTAAAGTCTTAGAGTTCACCAGTCGTCAGGGAGAACACCTCTCTTTTGTTTTAGAGAAGATTCAAGGGATGAACATTCAGTACAATAATCAGTTTGAATTCTATTATAATAAATCTCTTTACCGATTTAGCTTTGAATTATCTCATATCTCAGCTTATAAATGGTCACAGGCGATTATGGCCTTACAAAACAGGTCAAAAAACTAACGAAAGCGAGGACATCTATGAATACTGATTGGTCTTTCTTTATTGATTTTGCCCTTTTATCACTCTTTCTGGGAACTGCCACTTATTTGAAAAGAACTTTTTCAATCTTTCGCAAATACCTGATCCCGGATGCTATTATTGCAGGATTTATTGGACTGCTTCTCGGTCCGGAAGTTTTAAAAATTGTTCAGCTTAACCCCGATCGATTGGGTACTTTAATCTACCATTTGATGGCTATTGGTTTTATTGCACTATCTCTCAAAGATAGAAGACGTGAAAAAGGTAGAGATGTAGTCAATACAGGCATGTATATCGTTTCCACTTATCTAATTCAGGGAATTTTGGGATTTGGTATCTCTTTACTGCTGGCATATACCATTTATCCTGATCTCTTTCCAGCCTTTGGACTACTCTTACCTCTGGCATTTGGGCAAGGTCCTGGACAGGCTTTTGCCATTGGGACTCAATGGGAAGTTCACGGATTCCTTCATGGAGGCAATATCGGTCTTACCCTGGCTACCTTTGGTTACCTTTGGGCCAGTATCGGTGGCGTTATTTTGATGAACTATCTGATCAGACGTCGGAAAATGGAGGCATCATCTAAGACTGGATTTGCTGTTTCTAAGACAGAAGTAGTTGAATCCAATGAATTTCCACAGGGCGGATCTATTGATCATATTACGATTCAACTCTTCTTGATCGGTATTATCTACCTTGTCACTTATGGAACACTTTTAGGATTAACCAAAATTGTTGAACCTCTGGGATCTTTTGGACAGACTCTGGCAGGTCTTTTCTGGGGATTCCATTTTCTGATCGGTTCGGTATATGCTCTATTATTAAGAGTAATCTTTGACTTTTTCAAAAAGAAAAAAATAATGGTTAATAATTATCCGAATAATTATCTTTTGGAAAGAATTTCTGGTGGTTCATTTGACTTTATGGTAACAGCTGCAATTACAGCTATCTCCGTCTCTATTGTCAAAGATTACATTTTACCGATCTTTTTTATCTCACTTCTGGGTGGAGTCGTAACCATTCTATTTACAATCTGGATCGCTAAAAGAATTTACAAACACCATGTTCTGGAATACATTCTGGCTCTCTATGGAATGTTAACGGGTACTATCTCTACCGGGATGGCACTCCTTAGAGAAGTAGATCCCAACTTCAAGACACAGGTTGCAGAAAAGCTTGTTTTGGGAAGTGGCGTCGGATTACTCTTCGGTTTCCCTCTAATGATTATCTTAAATATTCCAATCTTCGGTTATATTAATAACCAACCGATAATGTATCTGTACACTCTGTTAGCTTTAACAGCATATTTGGGAGCACTTATCTTAATGATGTGGTTAAACCGTCCCACAGCATTAAAGGTTACACGACAAAAAAAATAACAGTTCCCATAATTTAACTGATAAAAGCCCCCTTGAGCCTGAATATCTCAAAGGGGCTTTTTTACAAACAATTATTTCAATTGAATTAGTTGTATCGGCATTTAAAAAAAATACTATAAAAACCCTTTATTATATGTATAAGTTATCTTCATATATCTATCATAATTTCCACAATTTACCGTTAGACACTACTGAAAAGACCTCAGAATACTTAACTTCTAAGATCTTATTCGCTCTGAACTAGACACCCTTAATGTTAGTTAGAGCCGCCAATAACCGCTTGTTTTCTTCTGAAGTACCTACACTGAAGCGGTAATAACCAGGCCAGTCTGGATAAGTTTTTACCTTAATTCCATAATTAACAAATCTCTCTCTCAACCAACCTTCAGATCCTAATTCTTTACACCAGAAAAAGTTGGACTGACTGGTATATAGCTTTAGAAAAGAATGGTTTTTTAATAAAGAAGCTATCATCTCTCTCTGACTTACTACCTCTTCAATTAACAAGCTATTAGTTGAACTAAATGCAGCTTCAGCTACCAGAAGCATAAAATTATTAAAATGAAATGGTAACTCCAAATCCCTAATACTATTAACCAACCAGGTAGGCCCAGCCATAAAACCAATCCTCACCCCAGCTAAACCCCAACCTTTAGACAAAGTTCGAGTGATTGCCAATCTATCAGGATATTCCTGTAAAAGATTAACTAAACTCTGACCGGAAAAATCATAATATGCCTCATCAATAATTACCACTGTATTGGGTAACTGTTTAATTAATAATTCAATCTTCTCTCTGTCAAAACAGTTACCTGTTGGGTTGTTTGGATATGCCAGAACGATTAAATCTGGTTTTTCCATCATAAAATTGTCCAGTGTAGCATCAACTAACTCAAACTCAGTTGAAAGTCTGGCGGTACAGACCTGAACACCAGCCTGTCGAGCATAGATCGCATAACAGGGAAATCCAGGTTTAATAACACCTAACTTCTTTCCACGAAAGACCAACATCATCCTAAATAATATATCATCTAATCCATTTCCCAAACAGACCCGTTCAACTGAACACCCTAAATAATCTGCTGCTAACCTTTCAATCTTTTGTACATCATCCAGAGTTGGATACCTATTTAATTCCAGTGTTGGTAGTCTCTCAATCAATTCTGGATAATCACTTATATAAGTTGGAAAAGGCATTTCATTTAGAGATATTCTAATCTCTTCCCCCCGATTAGATCTTAACCTTTGATCTCTCTTTTCAAAAGTCTGTAACTTCTTTGTCAGCATCTTAATCCCCCCTTTTAATAAGACGCAGACCTGATAAATTTTCTTTAATCGGTTTAAGCCATAGTACGAAACAATTCTGTACATGCCATTTTTAATACATTTCTATCCGTGTCAACCTGGTTTTCGGGCCAATGCCAATGCACAAGCTGTAATTCTTCATCATAACCAGCAAAGGAGTGAGGTGTATTCTGATCAATTAAGATTAAATTCCCCTCACTAATATAATGAATATCTGCATCCAGATAGATCTTCCCTTGACCCTTCAAAACATATGTGATCTGTTTCGTCTGGTGATGAATTACCAAAGGTCGTTCACTCTCATCAGTTAAAATTTGTATCGGTATCTGCTGCAGATTAAATATCTCGCAAAACATCTCCCTCATCTCAGGCATAATCTTATGAATTTGATATTTTTTATCCTGCATAGCACACCTCCTTTAATTAGTTCTAATTTAGCTGCCATCAGTATTCTATCTTTCCAAATGTTTATTGATTAAAAAACACTGGATCTTCATTTTTTGAAACTATTACCTCAATTACTACAGTCCCTTGAGAATTTAAAGCCTGTTCCAGTCCCCGGGTAAACTCTTCAACTGTTCGAACCTTGATTCCCCTCGCACCCATTGATTCTGCCCAATCAGCAAAATCAATCTCTGGTATATCTGAAGCCACATACTGGTCTGCACACACTAAATGTTGATATGTCCTCACTCTGCCCAGTGAACTATTATTATAGATAACAAAGATTGTATCCAGTCCCAGATAACTAGAAACTGAAATCTCATTACCAGACATTAATGTTGAACCATCGCCAGTTATACAGATTACCTTGCGTTCCGGAGCTGCTAATTTCATCCCAATAGCTGCTCCTATAGCATACCCCATGGTACCAAGTCCAATATTTGTGAACAATCCCCCAGCATTTTTAGTATGGTAACATGTTAACACGTTAAGCCAATGATTTCCTGCGTCTGGAACGACAATCGCATCATTAGGAAGAATGTGATTTAACTGGAATATGGTTTTGGCCATGATTAAATTATCAGACTGAAGTCTATCCTGAAGATAATCAGCTAGCAGTCTTTTTCCCAATCTAATTCTGTCACGACGTTCATTACTCACACTCATTTTCTGACAGAGTGCAGGCAACCAATACCGTAAATCTGCCTGGATACCTAAATCTATCGCGGTTCTGAGTCCAAGTTGATGATGATCAATATCAACCTGAATAGTATAAACCTCATGCAAAAGTCTTCTAACCTGATCAAAATAATAATCTGCCAAACTGGCTCCAAGAATTAAAACTGTATCTGGCTGATAATCAGATATTAATTTGATTATCTGATTATTTTGCCCAGGGCCAACATGTCCCCAGACATATTCATGAGTGGCCTGGACTGCAGCCAATCCCTTGATCGAAGTAATTACAGGAGCAGAGAGTTGTTCCGCAAGTTGATGTAATTCATCCAGTTTACTGGATAAATAGAGGCCCCATCCTACAAAGAGTAATGGCCTTTTGGATTGAACTAAAATATCTCCTATCTGGTCCACATTTTGATCACAGCTTATGACTCTGCTAGACTGTAATCTTTTGAGATAACAATCTTCAATCCCATTGGGATCTATCTCTTGTTCCTGAAGAGTTACAGGAATACTCAGATGAACTGGCCCCGGTCTACCAGATACAGCTAACCTCAAAGCTGATTCAAAAAGATGAACCCCTGCTTTGATATCAGTAATCTCATAAGATCCTTTGGTAATGGGTGCAAAGATAGCCTGGGGAGAGAAACCTCTATCCAGAGGAAAACATTCCTGAAAACAACCTCTCCCAAAGGTTTCAGGATTAGCCTGACCTGTAATAGCTAATATGGGAATTGAATCTTTGTAAGCACCAGCAATACCTGTGTACATATTGGTCTGTCCGGGACCCATCGTTGCAAGAACGACCCCTGGTTTTCCGGTTATTCTGGCCCACCCATCAGCCATATAAACAGCCCCAGACTCATGCCTTGCCAAAATCACCCCGGGAGACTGATCAAATTTCTGCCATAATGGCATAACATAACTTCCCGGTACTCCGAAAACTACGTCATACTCTAATTCCTGTAACCGCATTTTGATATACTCAGCCAGATTCAAAATTATCCCTCCTTTCATCCCTCAACTAGAATTAAAGCTAAACAGAATGTTCATAAACCTCAACTAGCAGACAGGAAATTAAAATATTTAAGATAAATAATGTCACTATATATTAATTCGCTATTTGTTATAATTTACCTTCTTTTATGTTTTATTCTTTTTCATTTTTTTGGTTTTTTCGCCAATAATCAAAGATAAATTCCATACTTCATCTTTACTTGTCGATTACTCTTAAAAAAATTCCATAAAGAAAAGGTTCAAAATTTACATTTTTGAACCTTTTCTCTGTATATATAAAATTATAAATGGTGTTAAAATACAACCACTAAGGAAGTAGGGTAGGAGAATCTAGATTATACTGGACAACAATATGCTTTAATAGGTGGATTATCTATACTGATTCTATCGTAGGAATATTCTTCAAGATTCCACAGTTGATCTAACATAATTTCACCTCCTAACAAAATTTATTATATTTCAGGATCAAGTTATCCTGTTAAACCCTGCTATTGAGAATTGAAACAGATAGTGGATGACGTCAACAATATTAAAATATGTAGCTATGCAGACTATATTTAATCAATAGTTACAGTTTTAAAAGAGAAAGCAGGGATAGGGCTCTTCACATTATACTGGGCAGCAATAAATCTTTGCGGGTGGCTCTTCTGGATTAATGATCTCATAGGAGTATTGGTCCAGGTTCCAAAGTTTATCTAACATTGTCTCACCTCCCTCCAATATTTCGAAATTCTAATAGACTTTCAATCAAAAACATCTGAACGCTCTCCTATCCCTACTCCAAAAATAACAACCAACAAAAAGTTTGTTAGTATAGGCAAAAAACATCTATAGGTAATCTTTTATCTGTATATGCAATTTGCCTATACAGTTACTTTTTGTTGGTTGACTTGCCTATTTTGAATTTATGTTCAGACCATTTTCGACCTCATATTTGAATAAACATAACGGATTTTCATAAAAAGTACCTGTGAGGGAAACAGCCATTGATGAACATCCAGCTCTACAGAGATCATTATACTTACACTCTGCACAGAAGCCAGTCAATTTGTCCACTGTCCGCTGGCGATAGTGAGTAAATTTAGTAGGGTCATTCCAGATATCTGCAAAAGACCGTTCCCGAATATTACCTTCAACACATTCATCACAGCCGATTACTGATAGGCAACCTCGAATATTGCCACTGGCTTCAACACCTACAACTTGCCGACCTGCTGAACATCCGGTAAAAGGATGATCCCGCAAATAAGGCTCAAAAGAAGTAAAGTACCCAACATTATCCCCAGTAAGAATTTTAAAACCTGGTTCTTCCCGTCTAAATTTCGCGATATATTTAGCTAACTTATATATTCCTGCTACTCCCATGCTCAACTTTTCATTTTTAAAAGCATTACCCACATCTTCGACAATCTGAACTTGCCAGGCACGAATATCTAGGCTTTTAATAAATTCATAAATTTCGGGAATTTGATCAAGATTTACCGCTGAAACTGCAGTAATAACGGCAATATTCAAACCTTCTTTTTTGGCTAATTTTAAATGCTCAACAGCACGGTTAAAAATATTAGGTACCCCTCTAAGATAATCATGGGTTTCACCCAGCCCGTCAATACTAATTCCAAGTTTTTTGATACCAGCAGCTTTCATTTTTTGAATATTCTTCTCATTCATTAATAAGCCATTGGTCAAAGGGGCGACAATAACGCCATTCTCACTCAATCGTTTACTTACCTGCTCCCAGTGTGGGCTTAAGAAAAACTCTCCTCCCATTAGGGTCAGATGATAACAACCTGCTTCACTCAATTGATCACATACATGTAACGCTTCATCTAAACTCAACTCATTTTCCCGGCACTCACCAGACTGAGAACCACAATGCAGACATTTAGCATTACAGGCATTTGTCAGTTCCCAGGCAGCATAACGTGGGACATAATTCATATATCTTTCCTCCTTTTTAAAAGAAGTGGAGAAGAGTTTCACTGATTTTTCATAGGTTATTACATTTCAGCTGGTGCACAGTACACTTTAATTGGAGCTATTTCAAATTGATCCCAGGCATATTGTTCCAGATCCCAAAGTTTATCTAGCATAGTTTCACCTCCCAGATATATCTTTGATTAATCTTTTTTAGAAATCAGGTGTACAGTATAATTTTATAGGTGGAATTAATACCTCCCATGAATACTCTTCTAAGTTCCAAAGATTATCTAACATACTATCACCACCTTTCACACAAAATGTAGCCAACAGTCTTATCAAATCTCTAGTACCCTTCTCCACTTCAAAATTTAGGCCAGCTTACTTTTTGACAGATAGTATAATTCGATAATTCCATCCAGATCTGTTGCCTCCAAAGAACATGGATTTTTACCCACAATTCGATTATACCTACAACCACCCTGGCACATTGGTAAAAACTTGCAATGGGCACATTTTTCATCATCACCCGGTGTATAAGTTAACCATTTGGCCATGGTGTAGCTATCAATGATAATATTACCATCTTCTAATAAGTGACCCACAGTCTTACCATTTTCGAACTCTACTGTACATCTATATAGATCACCAGAAGGATGAACGATAAAATAGTTCTTTGAACCACTATTACAATGATGGTCTCGAATCTTCAGTGCCGGAATAAACACTTCAAAACCTTCTTGAAGACTATGAGTATATAAATCTTTCATTATTTGATAACTTTTAATTCGATTATTGGTTATCTCTTCTTCGATTCCTTTGTTCCCCTCTGGATCGGAAAAGATATCTTTATAGGCGAGCATCAGTTGAGGAGTGCGATATTTTTGGGGAATCATTTTAAGAAATTTAGGTATGGATGAATAATTTTCTTTATCCACATTGATTCTCAGAGCCACCTGGGCCTTAGTTCTGTCCAAAAGTCTAAAAACATTTTTAAGAATAACATCAAAAGATTCACTTCCATCTTTTAAAGGGCGGTATCTATTGTGATACTCCGGTGGACCATCAATCGTAATTTGAAAATTAGTCAGACGTAGATCATCAACTTTACTCAAGATCTCATCAGTAAGAAGATAGCCATTAGTGGTAATATCACTGTGGAAGAAGCAACCAGATTGAGCACAGGCAGCTTTGGCATGACTATTGATATTTTCAACAATAGAAAAGTCCATCAGAGGTTCTCCGCCAAACCAGGTCAGCTGTAATCTGCGTGCCATTCTGGAAATCTTATTAATCCAGCTGATAAGTCCCTTCTGCAGTTCTTCACTCATATAACCAGTATCTCTGGATTCATAGCAGTATTTACAGGCAAAATTACAGTCTAATGTAGGCATGATCACCAGATTGTAAAACAAACTGTCATACCTGGAAGAAAGATTTCTAATGCGAATCATATCTAATTCATTAACATCCTCCGGAATGAGATACATCTCTTGAACCAACTCTTTTTTTAATTTTTGCTGATCTTCTGCAAGATCAGTGTTACAATGATCCATGACATAGATGTATTTTTCGAAGTCTGTGTCAGGTACTTCGATCATCTTTCCTGTGAAAAAATTAAACAAGACCTGTTTGCCGTTCTGAAGACTGGCCCAATGGTTGTAAAAAGATGGTTTTAGTTTCATAGTTACCTCCTTAAGATTAAGTCTTTGCTCTAATTAGCTATTGGTAAAATGGTTATAAAATTTTTTAAATCCAAAGTTATCAGTCTTTGTTTTATAATTAAATATTGACTAAAATTTGTTATTTTACATAGTTAATTATATCATATCCTACATTTACATGCAATTATCTCCTGCTTCTTTTTCATATTTTTTTATAAATATTTTTATTTACGAAATAATCACTGAAGAGTTTTACTTTAAAATGGGAATAACCGAAGAAAAATTAAACTGTTTGTTATGCTCAATCAAAAATTAAAAAGTAATTTTTCGAAAGACTAATATAAACAACCTATGATATAATGAAATTAAATCGCTAACAATGGAGGAGATGAACTCTATGAACCAGGATAGGTGGACTGCAGTCAAAGACAATGACTCCACAGCAGACGGTACATTTTACTATGGTGTCAAAACTACCGCAATATTTTGTCTACCATCTTGCAAATCTAAATTACCCTTAAAAAAGAATGTTCTCTTCTTCGATTCTTATGAACAGGCTATCCATAGTGGTTTTCGGCCCTGTAAAAGATGTCGGCCAGATTTATATCCCGATAATACCCCTAATCAACAACTTCTGACCAGAATCAAAGATTTTTTAGATGAAAACTATACTCTCCCCCAATGCGTTAATGGATTGACAGAACGTTTTGGAATAAGTAGTTCCCATCTTGTACGAATTTTTAAGAATAAATTTGGCTTAACTCCAAATGAACTTGTTCGAACTAATAGGGTTAAATTAGCAGAACGACTGCTTTTGTCTTCGCAACTCAAAACTATTGATATTGCTTTACGTTGTGGTTTTTCAAGCTACACAACTTTCTTTACTAATTTCAAAAAAACAACTGGAATGACGCCAGGGAAATATCGAAAAGGAGGCAATTTATGAAAAAACTATTTGCGCCGGGATGTGCCTTAACTATCTATAAGCCATATCTTGCAGAAAAGTTACACCAATTACTAGATGCCAGGCTGGGGAACATCGAAAGGCTCGATATCTGTTGTAGAAATCACCCTTTATTGGAAGACGGTACTGAGGTAATTAATATCTGTCCAGGCTGTGATCGACGATATCGGGAGAATTACACTAACTCCTCTACCGTTTCTCTCTGGGAAGTTCTCGCAGCTAATGATTTTCTCCCACTTCCCGATTATCAGGGGCAAAAGATGTCCATTATTGATGCCTGTCCAACCCGTAGTCAAGTAAGGGTTCATAAGGCTATCAGAATATTACTTGACAAAATGAACATCGAGTTGATGGAACCAGAAAAAACAGGTACAAAAAGCTCTTGCTGTGGTGATAGTTTTTGGAGTGTACTACCCACTGAACAGGTCAAAGAAAAAATGATTGAACGGGCAGCAGAAATGCCAGTAGATGATGTAGTAGTTTACTGCGTATCCTGCAGTAAATCTCTATTCATTGGTGGGAAAAAACCTCATTACATGATTGACCTTTTATTTGGAGAAGAGACCATTCCTAAAACCTATGAACCTGACGAATGGCACCGGGAGGTTGATGAATTTATTGCTGCCCACTAACTCACCTACTACTATAATTTTAAAAGTCGTAATTAGGACTATTGCCCTCCTAATTACGACTTCTTAAGTCTACCAAACAAAACAGCAGAGTTTCCTCTACTATTCAGATAATTCTGAGTTACCAATTCGATTTTTTAACATTAACCCCAGAACCAGGCGTTGAATCTTCTCTCTTTCAAAAATCAGTTTGTTAAAAGCATAGTCTAGAACCGTCCGATTTCTGGCACAACGATTTGTTTTATTTAACTTAATCCGATAATCCCCTTCTTGACCATAATGTAAGACTGGACAGATACCACAGAAAGGCTTATAAGCGCATGAATCACAATAATACCCTTCCAAAATGGATCTCTTAATCAGATTTTTTGATTGCTCTCTCCGGATCAAATCGAGATAATTATCCCTAAATACATTTCCCACGATAAAATCTTCCATAACTCTAGCTTCATCACAACAATAAATGTCACCATTGTAGTTATAAACAATCTGTCCACGAATCATTCCACAGGGACTTCCCAAATCCAGAAAACCTGTGTCTGTTCCATGAAGTATATTCTTTAAGATTAAATGAAGATATCGATCCACAATGACTGTGCCTTCGTCTAACAATTCGAACATGTAGTTTACAGATTTTGTCCAGAATTCTACAAATTCTTCCATAGTATAACCTATTTCATCCCAGACATCTACTGCATATCCCAAATAATCCAATGGTTTAACCTGTAAAGTTCGTTGACCCCATTTTACATATTCATCAACAATCTCTTTCCAATATGGCAATGAGTATCTGGTAGTAACCATCAATAAGCCTACATGAATTCCTCTTTCATTACATCGTCTGACCCATTTGGTAACCTGATCATAAGTTCCGGAATTACTATGGACATACAGACGATTTTTATCATGTACCTCTTTTGGACCATCTAATGAACTGGTTAGCATAAATTTATCTTTTCTGGCGGCTAAATAATCCAGAAATTCTTCATCCATCGCCAATAAATTTGTTACCAAAGCAAGTTTATATTCTTTGTTGTACTGCTGACTTAACTTTTCTGCATACTCAAAGGTCAACTTGACCATTGGTTTATTTAATAGTGGCTCCCCACCTTGAAACTCAATCAATATCTTCTTCTTTGGTGATTGAAAGATAAACTCTAATGTACGCAGCAAAGTCCGTTCATCCATGTCATATTGATTACCTTCTGTAATTGCAGCCGCTTCTGAATGGCAGTAAACACAGCGTAAATTACACCGTATTGTTGGAACAATAATGTGCAGAGCTGCACCAGTTTGAATATGTTTATATCTTTTATAATATCCTTCAATAATCTGTTCATAATTATCAACTGTGATGATAATTCCCCGATTAATCAGATCTGGATACAGTTGTGAATCTATCTTTCCTGCCAAAAAATTATCATATGCCTCCACACTCAACGAAACCCAGGTTCCGTGATCGGTTGTCAATAAAACTTTGTCTTTTATCCTTTTTGGACGATAGAAATTTACTATATGACCGCCATTTTCCTCTAATTTTTTTTGAATATAATCCATCTCCATCATCTGTTATTCCCCCAAAATTATTCATTTGTTAAACGCATACATGGATTTTCCCAAGTTATAACACTCTCTTCACACTCACTCATCGACTTTCGAAAATCTGCTAACTGTCTATTATCCTGGATAATCTGCTTAAAATTATTGTTCAAAAGATTTCCCAGCGTGAACTTATCCTGATCAAAATATGGGCAAGGTAACAGCGTGCCGTCACATCTAACAACAAAAGTCTCCTTACCGGCATTACATTTTAGGTTCCCAACCTGACCATTTTCGATAAATTCACGAAAAGAATGTAACCAATAAAAACTACAATCATACACGAAACGGATATACTTTTTATAATGATCAATAACCTTAAACAATTGGTAATAGTCAACAAAATCTAAAGCTTCCTGTCTGTACCATTTTAGATTTTTACTCATTTTGGGTGGTATAAGATATATGAGAGTGAAACCATTCTGGGCAAGAAAAAGAAATGAGTCAATCATATCCTGCAAAAAAGTTTTTCCCGTGATAATGTTAACACCTATCTTGATCTGCAGATTATTCTCCTTAGCATAGGTACAAAGGTCACTATATCTCTGAACTTCGTTGATGCAGATAGTAGAGCCCAAACTGATATAAACTTCATTCAAACCAGAATTATTTAACTCAACTAATCGCTCTTTATCTAATAAAATTCCGTTAGTTGCCAACTGAGTCTTAAAACCCTTAAGATGAGCCTGCTGAATTATCTGGTTCAAATCATCTCGTAAAAGTGGCTCACCTCCTGAAAGTTTTAAATACCGGAAATCATTATCTTGTAAATCAAGCAGAATCTGATCAATCTCTGCAACGCTCATCAATCTTCGAGGTTTATCATGCTCATAACAGAAAGTACAGTTGGAATTACATTCCTGATTTACCTTCAGATTAACACCTTTACCCATTAAACCTCACTCTTTTCATCTTTTTTTATGATAATTGTCTTGGGATTTATCAAATAATTATTTGCAATTTTTTGTAATTCAGCATCAGTTATTTCTGCATACTGATCCAAAACCGTTTCAAAAGGAATTATCTGATTAGTCAAAAGTTCTTCAATACCAAAAACACTGGCCAGAGATAATGTTGTCTCAAATTTTCGATATAAACTGCCTGCGTATTGTGTTTTGACAAATTCCAGTTCTTCGCTGGAGATTAATTCACTCCTCAATCTGATTAACTCATGATTAATTACATCTTCTACCTGATCAATCATCTCAGGAGAAGATTTAGTATAGATCAGAAAAATACCTGTATCTTCATATGGTAAATGTTTAGCTTCAACAGAATATACCAATCTCTCATCTTCCCGAAGACGCTTATATAAACGTGAGTAAAAACCTTCACCTAACAGTTGAGCAAATGTTTTAAAATATGGTTGAAGCGAGCTCTTCAGTCCAGTAACGGGAAATGCTATAAACAGATGGGCTAAAGATAGATTGCGAGAAATAATAATTTTTTCCCGCTTTACCTCTTCTTGCGACAGATTTTCTACTTTTAAATCTTCCGACTTCTTCTGAAAGTGACTAAAATAGTTATCCAAAAATCCAGTAAACTCTTCTTCTAAAATATCACCACAACAGGAGATTACTATATTTTTATAGTTAAAATACTTGTTATAGTGTTCAATCAAGTGTTCAGGACAAAACTGATTAACCGTTTGGACATACCCACGAATTGGATTCCGCAATGGATGTTCATTCCAATAATATAACGAAAAAAGATCCCACATCGCTCCCGGTGAATTCTGATGTGTCAAAATCTCCTGTAAGATGATTGTTTTTTCCGATTCCAAAAGATCTGCAGCAAGGTTGAATTGAAAGATAGTCTCTAAAACCAATGGCAGTACTGTATAGAGATACTCTTTTCGGATCACAAAATAAGTAGCCAGATAATCGCGAGTTGTAACAGCATTGAACACCCCACCATATTTTTCTACTGCATAGAAAACTTGTTGGTTTACCTGTCGATTTTCAAATAACATATGCTCTAAGACATGGGTTATCCCAAATCTGTCTCCATCATTTTGACTACCTACTTTAATGAATATTTTTACAGCACACAATCCAGTATTCTCTTTATGTGTACAGATCGTCCTGATACCATTAGATAGATTATTTTTCTTAATCATCATTCTCATTTTTCGAACTCCTTAGACATAGTTTGAATTTCTATCTTTTCCTTATCTGAATAGCTGCCGACATAAGTAATAACCAGATTTGCTAATAGTTTTCTAGCAATTCTCTGATATAGCCCAACTTCCTGCATTTCTGGACCATCCAGAAAAGTTAGTAGGCCTTCAGGAGAAAAACCTAAGAGCAAACCTTCACCAACGTAATCTGCATATCTTTCTTTATCCTCCAAAGAAAGATAAAAATTAGTTAAAAATCTTCTAACTACCTGCTCAAAATCATGATCATAGATATCCGAATTCAAAAGGTCGATCATCTCCTGCAAAATAGTCTTACCCACCAGATATCCCTGATCACTAACAACCTTAATCTCCAGGGTGTTTAACTCACCAACTTCTATCTGTACATTAACCGTATAAGCTAGCCCCAGCTCTCGACGTAATACTTCATATAAACGTCGTGCTAAATATTCCTGAATGATATGTAGTCCAACCAGTTCTACTGTAGATTTAGCCTGATAGTTACTATAGGCTGCAACAAAACTCTGATCAGAATCTATAAACTCAACGCTCTGATCAATTGTTGGAATAGCAATCTGCAGTTTCTCAAACTTATCTCTCTGGTCAACTTTAATTCCCGCTAAAGCTGCTTCAACTTCGGATTTCTCAAAATTACCAAAGATGACGATTGTTAATTTCCCGGTAAGGATCAGTTGTTGATAATATTCCTGAAGAGTTGGAAAATCTATCTGCATAATTGATACAGGTGTACCTGCTGCCGGACTACTTAATGGATGAGATCTATAATAATTTTGACGAATTCTGTGCAGTATCTTCTCTTCTTCACCTATGCTTGATAGTTTAGTATATACCTGTTTCTGCTCTTCCAGGAACTCTGATTCTGTCAACTTATTAGCAAAGATGATTTCTTTTAAAAGTTGTCCTACTAACTGCAAATCTTCCTTATAAAATTTAATACAAAGTGCCCCATAAGTATAGTTTGCCAGATTGTTAAATTGAATTATATGTCTGTTTTTTAAGTCGCCAATCTCTGTATTGGTATACTTTTGGGTATCTCCCTTTAACAATGTCCGCATTAATAAATAATCTACACCCCCGGGATACTTTTGCTGATCTTTTGAGATTTCATAATAGAGATTCATCACCGCAAAATTTTCAAATGAATCCTGTATCTGAATCACTTTAATCCCATCTACCTGATATTCTAAAAAACCATCGTTCGGTTCTGCTGCAAACCCATTGAGGGATAACGTTATTAATAAAAAAATAGTAATAGCTAAATTACGAATTTCCCTTTTCATAGTAATCATTCTCTCCCCCCTTTTTACTCATTTTTTGCTGCCTGATTTACAACTGCACCTGTCACACATGGTTCTTTAATAAGATATTTGTTGCCAAACCTAATCAAATCTCTCTTTGTAATTCCTTTTACTTTATCAATATAATAGATAGCATAGTCCAGATCACTGGCAGTCCAAATATTTGCATATAACTTTGCCTGTTCACTTAATCTCTCCTGTGCAATAATCCACTGATAATTAAGAATTTCTTTACTTTGATTAATTATTTTTTTTGAAATTAGATAATAAAATAGTTTTCTACGCATTATTTTTGTTAAATCTTTTCGTGCTTTTTCAATATCACTCTGTTTTACTACTGCCTGCAGAACAAAAGGAGCCTTATACCGTTTGGAAGCATAATAGATATAAAAATCTCTAACATAACCTAAATTCTGAATCTGCTTTGCGAAATATGAATCAGGATTGTTCATTACCGCACATAATAAATCTGCAATATGTGAGTCATCGCTCTCTTCATCCAGTCCTGGCCCCTCCCAGACCATATACAAAGATGTATATGGTCCACGTTTTTCATCAAAATAATAGATTTCTTGATCTGAACTCAATGAACTCTCATTAAAAACTGGTTCCTGAATAGGTTCGCCTCTATCCCAATCACTGAAATACTTTTCAATATCCTGTTTCCAATCTATCCCCCGAATATCTCCTGCAACAGCAATTAACGATCGTTCTGGTCTAAAATATTGGTCATGAATGGTTCGTAAATCATCAACTGTTATTGTTCCCAAAGTTGAAGCATCCCCTAATACATCAAAGCTCTGAGTCTCTTCTGTCCACAATTCCGCCCGGATTAAATCCCACAATCTCTCGTCTATATTGGTCAATCGCTCTGCAGCCTCAGCTAAGACTATCTGCCTTTCTTTAATTAAAGTTTCTTCACGCAAGGGAGGATTTCGCATCATTTTACTCAAAATCTTCAATCCCTCACTCCAATAATCTTTTGTAAAAGATAGATGGACGATAACATGGTCTTGAGATGTCATAGCATTTGCAACTGCTCCTATTTGATTGAGGTCTTCTTCTACATCAATAAATAGCAGATGTTCAATCAGATGAAAAATCCCCCGATTATTATCTGACTGATAAATTGCTCCGACTTTAAAGGCACCTACTAATGTTATCAGGGGAAGGTCATTATTATTTAAAGCAATAACTTCTAATCCGTTTGCAAGATCTGTCCTCTCATATTTCGCTGTAAAAGAAGTGAAAGATGTAAAAGTATCTGTGCTATTTGAGAAACATCCTCCCAGGACAGATATCAGAATCAGAAACGCAAGGGATGTAATGATTATCCTACCTTTATGCCCTACAATCATCTAAATTCTCCCCTTCAGCCTTTTTTTGTGGTTCAAACTTATGTAATTTCTCCATTTTACTTAATACCTTTGTAAACCTACCGAGATCAGTAACCGCCGTGAACTCATTTTCACCGTAATAAAAAATATATTCTTTCCAGACACCTTCACACAGTTGATTAAAGAAACAATTCTCACAAACTTTTGCTTTATCTTTAATCTCCAAACGACGTTTTTGCCAATCAATGGTCGCTGATTGAATAGGACTACCATAGATTTTTTTCTTTTTGTTCCAGAAAAGGTCCGAGTATTCAGTGAACTCCTCATAATCTTCAAGAAAACAGAAAGGAACACATTCTAACTGTAAAGGTAGGTGCTCTGACTTGGCATATTCCAGAACTTCCAGGATAAATGGTTGAATCTCAGAATATTTTGGAACATAATCAGCAAACCGTGGATCTCCGATTGATGAATGGGGGAAAGCAATATTTACATATTTGGCCTGCAAACGATGAAATAGTTTTACTGTGTCCAACAGGAAAGAATAATTTTCTTTCGAAATAACTACCTTACCCATAATGTTTCCACAACAGTCTGCAATATTACGTAAACCTTGTACTGTTTCTGCAAAACTACCTTTTCTTCTTGTCACCCTATCGTGAATGTCTGCATTCGAACCATGCAGGGCAATACCAAAGGCAATGGGATAATTTTCAACTAATCTCTTTGTCAGATGAAAATCTGCCAAAACCCGGCCATTGGTTTGCATATCAATATAGGTAAACCCTTTTTCCATTACACTATCACACAATTGAAACAGATCTTTTCTAATAGTCACTTCTCCACCAGTCAACACCACCTTTGAATAACTTTCTCCCTGAGATATTCTCTGGCAATAGGCTTTTTTTAGTTCTTCTTCACATTCTTCAAAAGTACGGTCACAGGTTTTACCCACTTTGATAATCTCATCCCGATTTAGCGCTATAATACAATGAATACAGTCATTATTACAGGAATATCCCACTTTTAAATCAAATACATACATGGTATCACCTCACTTTACTGTTCATCAAATTTTAACTTTAACATCATTCCCACAATCAATTGTTGAATTTTTTTCCGCTCATAGATCAATTTTTCAAACACTACATCCATTACTGCCCGATTTAACTGACAGCGATTTGTTTTATTGAGCTTTAAAGCAAAGTTTCCTTCCTGTCCATAATGCAGAACCGGACAGACACCACAATACGGTTTATAAACACAGCTATCACAATAATAACCTTCCAAAATTGAAGACTGAATCAATTCCCTGGACTGCCTTTTTTGAATAATCTCCTGATACCGATTTTCAAAAACACTACCAATTACCAGACCATCCACGACCCTGGCTTCATCACAACAATAGATATCACCATTATAGTTATATACGATCTGACCTCTAATCATCCCACAGGGACTAGACCAGTCCATATATCCTGTATCTACGTCGTACAGAATATTTTTTAGAGCCAGACGAACATGTCTTTCATGAAGGATCACACCTTTTCCCAATAACGCAAAAATATAATCAACACTTCTCCGCCAGAATTCAATAAATTCCTCCATTGTATAGCCAATCTCATCCCAGACCTCTACTGCATAACCTAAATAATCCAATGGCTTAATCTGAATCTCTTTTTGTTCCCACTTTACATATTCGTCAATAATCTCTTTCCAATATGGTAAAGAATATTTTGTTGTAACCATCAATAATCCAACCCATAACCCCCTGGCTTTACATCTTTCTATCCAATGAGTTACCTGGGCATAGCTGCCATTTCCAGAATGAACATATTGACGATTCCTATCATGGACATAAGCTGGTCCGTCTAAAGATGTTGTAAGTTTAATTTGATCTTTATGGTCACACAGAAAATCTAAAAATTCTTCATCCATTGTAGTAAAATTACTCACCAGGGCAAAACGATAACGTTTATTATATTTTTTATTCAACTCTGCAGCATATTCGATGGCCAATTTGACCAATGGTTTATTAAGTAAGGGTTCTCCACCCTGAAATTCAATGGTAAATTCCTCTCTTGGTGAATCAAAAATAAATTCAAGAGTGTATTTTAATGTCTCCTCTGACATATCATACTCAGAACCTTCCGTAATTGCTTCCGCTTCAGAATGGCAATACAGACAGCGTAAATTGCAGCGAATAGTCGGTACAAGAATATGTAAACTGGCTCCTGTTTCAAAATTTTGATATCTTCGATAATACTTTTGCACAATCTCTTCAAAATTATCTTCTGTTATAATAAATCCTCTATGTAGAAGGTCTGCATACAACTTATCATTCAAATTATCATTGAGAAAGTTGAAATAATCAGCATCTGTTAAGTTCACCCAGGACCCATGGTCTGTAGTTAGTAGATACGAATCTTTAAGCTTTTTCTGTCGATAAAAATTTTTTATATATTCCTGATTAGTTAGTTGATTGCCAATCCAGTCAGGTAACACCATCTAACTCACCTCTTTATTATCGGCAGATGGAGATCGGCTATCACCTGTTTTCTCTTGTGCACAGAGCAAAACCCGTTCTAAGATTATTTCCCGCAATCGTCCTTTTGTCTCCATCATTTGGGAGTAAAAACTATAGTTAATCACTTCTTCATTAAATTCGTAAACTATTTTCTCGAGATCTCCACTATTAACACTAATTTCAACAAGAATATCATCTGGTCGAGAATCATCGCAGACGAGTACTGCATTGCATTTGCCAATCATATAGTGAGCAACGGCGATAATGATCTCTGGTTGATAGATCTCTTTATGAAAGGTTAAAATAGCAGTAGACTCTGATACCTTTTTAAAATTCCCTAATTGATTAATTTTTTCCATTTTTTACCCTCCTTTATGCAGTTTCTTTCTGTACTTTAAAAATATTGGAAGCCTTGTTATATATGAAGACTACAATTGCTTTAAATAAACCATAAATTCGCTGAACAATAAAGATTGACAAAGGAATGAAGAGGACTATTCCTAAAGCCGACTGAAAAGTAATTTTCTCAAGATCCAATGAGATAATTAAATAAAATATCTCTTGACTGCGTTGAATGATCATTCGACCAAAAAAGTAAGTGATATAAGTAGTGGACATAATCGCATAGATCAATAATTTAACCTCCTGGGCTGTTATCTTTTCACGATTTTTAATCTTCTTTGGCAGTCGTTTTTTTAAAAAATTAGCTGATTGTGCCTTCAAATTAGGAACATTCATCAAATCCATCAACAGATAATAACCATCCCATTTTAATAATGGATTCAAATTTAGAATGATTCGGATATATGCCAGGACAGTTACCTGATAGAATAGAGGCGAATAGATCGTTTGCGGTAATAAATAATAAATAACCATAGATAATCCTCCAATAATTACATCAACAAGTGGGCCAGCAGCGCTTGTTATAATCCGTGCTTTCCTGTCAGACATCCAAATATCGCTAGTATTAACATAAAAAACTGGGATAAACATATAGAACATAAATCCTGCATCTTTTACATTGCGTCCATATCGTAAACAAGCCAGGGCATGACCTAATTCATGCAAAAACACTGGGAAGAAAGCTGCACAGTACAACAAAAACATGTTGAAGAAATTTTTCTTAAGCAACAATGGTTTTGCGGGAGTTAACGTATATAATATCCACCCCAGAACAGATACAACAAAATAAAAAATTATAGCCTGTTTGGAAAATACAAGATTTCCAATCTGTTTATAAACCCACTTGAATAGACGGTCAATATTTCTAATCGGTATCCTGATCTGATATAACTTTTGCTTGTACTTTAATGTCTTTGGATCATACTCATAATTCCCCAGAAAGCCCCGGTCACCCAAATCTTTGATTAGTTTTTCAATATGATCTACTGAAATCCGATTATACTCATAGTAAAACTTCAGGTTAATCTCTTCGATAGAATGTTGCCCATCTAATAGTTCCCAGATAAAATAATCATGGGGACTTAGCAGCATATAAACATCATCATTTTTATTCTTTAAAATATATTGTGTGTTATTGTCTTTAGAACTGAATGAATTTTTAATTTCGACATTTTCGATTCGTTTTGGTTCATTCGGTATTACTATATCTGTACTCACTGGTTAACACCTCCTATTTATAAATTATGGTTCGTAAATACTCTCCAGTAACAACTTTATCTCCAATTTTGATTATCCTAGGAGAGATTATCTCGACCTCTTTAAATTCCATTAAATCTTTATATAATTCGTTTTTTTGAATATATTTAATAGTTGAAAATTTGATTCTTTTTCCATATGGGGATACACTTTCAGTAAAATCATTAGCATAGTAAATCTCTGTCTCCCCCAAATGAATAGCAAAGCAGGTCAGTTGATTCCTAAATTGATTAGCAATCTGAGGATATTTTTCTTGTAAAAGAGTATAAACCTGTTCTCCCATTTTTAACGAATCAGCACACTCAACAGAACAGGGGAAATGTTGAATTAACGCATATCTAAAATAGCGAATCAGTGTATTGACATAAAAGGAAGCTGGATCAGAAGATTCAATTGTCAAAGCTGTAAAATCAATCTTATTCATTCTTACCTGATTCACATTACAATCATAAGCATCAAGACAACACTCTGGATATCCCAGTAATTTTCCAAAATCCCGATCAGATATATTATCCAGATCCGATTTTAGCAGAGTAGGATCTTTTGCCAAATAAATATAATGATATCCTTGTGCCGATTCCTGAAAAGTCCAGTCTTTTTTACTACTAAATCCTATTCGTCCATCTTTATCAATTATTTTATATGCAGATATATAATAAGATAATGAATTTTGTTGACAAAAATTTTTATATAACTCCAACTGGTCAACATAGGCATTCAATCTTATCAATGGTTTTAAGCCTTCACAAAGACAAAGCAACTGCAAACTACTGAGATAGTCTCGACAGACAAAATTTAAATCTATACCATTATATATCATCAATCTCCACTCCTAAAAAAAACTAGTTTCCATTAACATACTAACTTTTTCAAAATTGTACACATTACTGAGAGAAAGGGAAGGATAATTTGTGGTAATTAGACCACGAATACTCTCCATCTTTTTTTCAGCTAATGGTAAGAGTTCTTTGATCTGATTTCTCAGTCTATCGGTATTATTTTCAATTTGATCTTTACTCAGATTTTTCCCATAATGAGATATATATGTTTTTAAGTTTCCCGACAAAATCTCATCTGCATTAAAATCCGAATATACAGCATAATCCTCAAAACTGGATAATAAGACCTGTATTTCAAAATCATCTTGATTCTCATAGCAATCTGTATACGGAAAAATTACTGTCGGAGTAACCCATCTGGGCTTGCCTCCTGCTTCAACAGTTTTTCGAATGACTTCTTCAGTTACTGCTATATCTTCTTCTGTCTCCATCGGAAAACCAGACATCCACCATGTATCTGCCACTATTCCACATTCATATGCATCTCTAATTGATTTGAGCATCTGTTCAACAGTATACGGACGTTTGTGAGCTTTCAACAATTTTGGTGAACCTGTTTCACATCCAAAATCTACAAAAGAGTAATTAGCTTTAACCATCTCCTGTAAAAGATCACGACTAAATATCGGAGCAGCATTATCTCTAATCAATTCAAACTGGTTACCAAGTCCAGATTTATTTATCTTCTGTGCTATCTCCAGCAGATGTTCTTCCGCATTACTGGCTGCCCAGGCTTCATCTTGAAAATAAATATGATTAGCCCCATGTTCTTTTAATAATCTGATCTGATCGATGACCCAATCAGTATCCATTAGTTTAAACTCGCTTCGACCGTGAAATCTATCCAATTTACATCCCAGACAATAAGTACAGTTAAAAGGGCATCTACCGCGAACACGATTCACAGCAATTGGAATAGAAGAAGCCATTCTTGTTTTCAACAAACCTGGATCGTAAATTGGAATTTTGTTTACATCATCAATCAGTTCTGGCAGCCCTCCATCGTGATATTTTGTGACAACTCCCGGAATTTTGATGTCATAAAGAGAACTTCCATTATCGATTGCCAACAATAGTTTTTCTAAGGGAATCTCCGCTTCTCCCCTGATGACTACGTCTATTTCTGGATAGTGAACGATCTGATCGGCAAAAATGGAAGCATTTGTCCCTCCAACAATTACTGGTTTGTCAGGATAGGTTGCTTTGAGCAATTTAGCAAATCTCAATGTACTTTTACTTTCTAACATCCAGTTAAGTTGTAAACAATATACATCATAATTCAGTAATATATCATTCAAAATTTGTCTAAAATTATTTTCAATCAAAGCAGATGTTAAGGAAAATATAGCTGTCTCATACTTGTTGGATATATATGTAGCCAGATGTAACATTCCATATCCAATAGTTCCACCATCCCGTACCATTGTAGCCCGGGGATGGTTTATTAACCAATCAACATATTCTAATCCCTTGTGAAACCCTCTGGGCACCTGAATAAAAGCTACGTTTTGCATATCATTCTCCTCCTTTCTGAGTCAAGTAATTTTCATAAATTGCCAGATATCGTCTATCATAAAAGAACTTACTATAGATTCCATAATCCATAGCATCTTTGTAATCAAAATATAAATATTTAGAATCAACCTTTATTTTATCCAGGTATTCCAGGCAGGTTATCTCAAAAATAAACTCCTCGAGTAAATCAATACCAAAGAATTGTTGAAACTTCTCTAAATCGACCTGCTTATTGCGATATAACATCTCAAGAATATAAATCTGCATGGTCTCCTTTACCGTTTCCTGTTTCCCTTTAAAGATTGCATCAATGCAGTTAAACCTGGTTATATCAGGATCAGTTCGATAATTAACAACCATTTTAGGTGATGTTATATAAGAGACACTACTAGGTCCAAATCCCAAACATGAATTTCCTCCTGTTAGATTAGGTCGTGTATTATAGTTAAATTTGTTAAAGGTGATCTCCTTAGAAACAAAAGATTGAAATTCTAAATTATCGTTATTACATAGATTATGATACCCATACTCCTCACTCATCAAATTCGCAGCTTTTAAAGTGGGGTAGATTAATGAATTATAATAGTTATCTAAAAATTTCTCATGATTTTCAATCGAGCCAAACTCCCCTCTTCCACGCCGATAGACATAAACTGTTATTGAATAAGGACGGAGTTTAATCAATTGTTGAAAACTTTCCATAAAACTTTCTTTAGTTTGTCCATCCAGACCTAACATTAAGTCAACATTAATTTGATCAAATTTTAGCTTTTTAGCCAATTGAATAATCTCCAGCATTTTTTCGGGAGCTACATAGTCCCGTTTGACTTTCTTTAAAACCTCCTGATCAAATGCCTGAACTCCGAAACTGACCCGATTAAATCCATAATCTTTAACCAATCTTAATTTTTCTAGATCGAAAATTCTCGGAGAATTCTCAAATGTTTTTTGAGAATTTTTTTTAAACTTAAACCATTTGAGAAATTCACTAAAAAGGTATTCCATCTGCTCTACAGTCAGTATATTCGGAGTACCACCACCCACGTATAGTGAATTATAGTCTATATCTCCTAATACTTCAGACATATCTGCCATCATTGGAATCAAAATCTCCAAATACCCATCTATTTCAGAGGAATCAGCTAAAACGTGTGAGCGATACATACAATAAGTACATCTTTCTGGTCCAACACAAAAGGGAATACCGATATAGACATCAATCTTTTCCTTAATTTTAGGAATTGTTATTGCTTTTCGCCACCATTCTTTTACCTGTGAGAAATCAACACATTGATTATCTATGCTTCCGGTAAATCTCCATGGTGGAGTGATTAAGTTAAAACTTTCGGTAATTTTTTTATACGATGCAATCAACTGATCCAATTTCCCTGTTTCAATAACCTTTTCTGTCAAAGCAATTTTGTAAAGCGAATTATAGTCCAAGCAGTTTTCACCATGACTCATATCAAAGACTCCTCTCTTATAAAATTAATCTTTATATTTTCAGAACTTTACTTTAATGTGAGATAATATCCTGTATGATCTCGATCTGTTCTTCGGGAGTCAATTTACTTTGCAAGTCATAACCATGGAGCATTGTTTTTTCCTTCTTTTCTTTGAGATGTGTATAATAATCGACAAAGTTCTGAATTCGACGACTAACAGTCAGTTCCTCAGAATTACAAAAAATATTGCTGGCAGGATGCATTTCTGCTTTATAATATTCAACTTTGGCGTTAATTTTTTTTAAGTTCCTAATGTATATTGCCTGTTCTAAAGTTGTCTGGAAATCATCACCTGGCATTCCTAAGTTGAAGCTAGTAATCACTTTAACCCCTGTCTCGCGGCCATATTTGATTACATCCAAAACTTTATCATAGGGAACATAACTATGATTCAATTTAGCGATTCGTTCATTGGCATGACCGACATAAATTGTATATAAAGAGTTAGCAGGATTAAAAACCGCTGCATACCGCAGATTGACTTCCCGATCAAAATAAAATGGAAAGTCTTCAAAATAAAAACCTGCGTTTAGCTCAATCCTACTGTTCTCCAAAATATCTAATAACTGATGATGGTATTTATCCTGGACAATCATCGGACTATGAGGGATATATATATGCCCTATTCCCAGAGAATTCAGTTTTAAAATGTCTGCAGCCACTTTTTCTGGACTCCTTAAAATAATCTTATCCCGATTAAAACATCTTTTGAAAGCATTTTTTGAACCTCCACAAAATGAACAATTAAAGCTACAACCTCTGCCAGTATAAACTGGCCAAAAACCCTTTCTCTGAGGACGATAATACTCGGAGATTTTATTTGGAGCTGAGCGGTGGAATTGATAATCCAGATTGTATAAATAAAACATCTGTTCCCAATTGTTAATCATCTCAAAATCCAGAAAATCTATCTCCTCAAATAACTGTTGATCAATCAGATAAGTTATTGGATTATTCTGGACACCGCTACAAGTTCGATAAGTTAAATTAGGTATCTCTGCATAATTATTGCTTTCAGAGAGTAAAGTTTCAACCAACATCCTGAGCGGTTCTTCTGCTTCTCCTTTGATTACAAAATCTATACAAAGAAAATTTACTAATATCTCTACTGCAAAAAATGAAGCTGTTAAGCCGCCTAAAATAACTACAGAGTTGGGATAAATCTCTTTTATTGTCTCAGCTAATGCTATCGCTTCAAAAGAATGGACAAACCAGTGTAGATCAATACAAAATATCTTTGTTTCCAGTGTAGCTAAAATATCCCAGTCAGTTAATTTATCATCTAATGCTTTCTCTAAAAGCAGATTTATTATACTGACCTGATAATTATTTTTCTTTAAATATGAAGCTAGTCCAATCATTCCAATCGGTGCTAAAGGTCCCTGCAGTCCTTCTAAATTTCTGCCACCAGCATGTAAAAATACTACATCGTTCTCTTTCTTCATCGTTAGCACACCTCTTTCTGCCCAACACAAGTAAACAGTATTCAAACCTGAGTTTTGGCTCCCCTGGCTTTATATTTAAATAAATCTAAAAAGTTGGTTACTGGCCTTAGTAACTGATCTTCACCCATCTGCCGGATCACCTGTGAACATGTGACCAGACAATAGTCTTTCAAATAACAATCACATTGAGAAAGGCAGTCCAGATTATTAGATTGAACTGTATCATTAATGTAAGATAGTTCTTTCGAATAATTCTCATCTGAGTTCAGATGATGGATGATAAAACAGATCGGAAGTCCTTCAAAATTCAAAAAATACTCTTCTTTTTGTGAGAATTCGATAAACAACTGACAGTAATCAGTGATAGTTGAAAAGTTTTTAATGTTAGAGAAGTTAAGTATCACATTCTTACACCATTTCTGATAACGTTCAAGTAATGTTTTACTTTTTTGTAAATCCAACTCTATAAGCGGAAGTCGGATAAAAACATCCCCCATTTTGATTTTAATAATCTGTAATTCACGTCGTGAAGGGTTAAGGTTAAGGTCTTCAAAGATATTCAAATTACAGATCACCGGATATTCTCCCAGAACATCAAAAAATCTCTCACACTCCTGTACCGACTCCATCGAAACATTTATTTCAAAATAATCAATCCCTTTTGCAAAAGCGAGTTCAATAGCATCAGCAAACAATTTTTCAGAGACAAAATTATCGTGATTCATCACCAGACATCTGAGTCGATGACTTTTAGAATCCTCTAGCAGCTGATTAACCTTCTGTTCCCATTCTTCCAGTGAAGAATATTGGGAAGCAAGATAGTAAAAACATCTCGTCTCTTGAGTAATCGCATTTGATTCAAGTTGACAGCGATACGACAGTTCTTTCCATTCTCGATATTGAACAGTCAGTGCATAGGCACGTTGATAGTGACCTTTGATAATCAACTTTCGAATAAGGCGGACAAAACTGGTTGCTGTGTTTTTAATAAGTATATCCGCATAATATTTTTCATAAATTTTATCATATTCAGTATATTCCCCATATTTTTGATAATGATGTAGAAGATTCAAAGCCAGGTTAGCCCGATTTGACTGATATTGTCCACTTTCCAGTTGCTTTAAACCTAACTCATTGTAGTATTTCGATTTGAACTGTTTTTTTCTAACTGAGCCAACATGTAATATCTTCAAACTCAAAGGTTCAGGATCATCAATTGGTTTTTCACCATCGCGATTAACAATATATTCATGAATTATGCCCTCATAATGAAATCCAGTGTTGTTTTTATATAAAATTACCCGACTATTTTCAAATTGAACAACCATATTCATATAATAGTAATCAAAATCATAACTTTTATCTTGCTCGAACTTACAGTTCAAAATATGGGAACTAAAATATTCCCGATCAGATTTTTGAAATTTATCAAAAAAACTATATTCCAGAACCAATTCATCAGCATCCAGATTCAATATGTACTCACAAGTGGCAAACTGATTGGCATAATTACGCGGTGCACTATAATCATCACACCACTCAAAATGATAAATTTTATCGGTATACTTTTCTGCGATGTTAATTGTATTATCGGTAGAACCTGTATCAACAATAACAATCTCATCCACATAATCCTTTACCCGACTCAGACAGACATCAAGAACATTTTCTTCATTTTTCACAATCATGCATAAGCTAATAGTCTTCTTTTTCATCTCTACCATCCTTCATTTGATTAGAGAGATAGTATCTCAAACGAGATACTATCTCTTCTGGAGATTAATTTACCATGAACTATTATGGTCGTTATCATGAGAAGTGTGTAAATCACTATGTCCCATCTCTTCATCTTCACCTAGTTGTGGTAAATTGATAAACGATTTTGAAAGACGCTCTTCCAACTCTGCATTAACAGCAGAAATCTCTACCAGATTGATAGATTTTAATTCCGCAATCTCTGCATCTGAAAGATCATAACCCTCACATGCTTTAACTGGATCAGTTAAAAATGAAGATCTAAACTGTTCATCTGTTACAACTCTGGAGATAATTGTGTTAAGTTTTGACATACTTTTCACCTCCATTTACACATTAATAATTATTTCGGTTTACCAACTAGCATCACCATGACTGTCATCAGTATGGTTTACGTGAGAACTGGAATGATACATCTCTTCATCTTCTCCCAGGCTAGGCAAGTTAATAAAAGATTTAGAGAGACGTTCTTCCAACTCTGCATTGACCTGATTCAGTTCAGAAAGGTCAATCTCACTCAACTTAGCAATCTCTTCTTGAGACAGACCAAAGCCTTCAGTAGCTTTGATTGGATCCTGCAAGAATTCACGACGGAAATTCTCATCCATGATCGCTTTGCTGATTACATCATTAATTTTTTTCATGGGTTACACCTCCTTTCTTCCTTTATTTAACTTTATCCCAGTGAAATTTAGTGCAGCTATATTCAGTGAGATAAAGAAAATTTGTAATTTTTTATATTAATATTATTAATTACATTTATTGTATTTTTGGAGTATAAAAAGAAAGGTATTGCCCATTTATTTTGAATTTTCTTTCTTATCTATAAAAAAAGTTTCTCCTTCACAGTCCCCAATATCTAAACCCATCATGCGGCGATTCAGACCTTCAAGGCTCACATCTCCCGAAAAAAAATCTTCAAAACCCAATATAGATGGATCCTGATGTAATTGATAAAATAACTCTAAATTTCTTTGTCGATATAGTCGATTCTGTTTATGAACAATATGATAATTTATTGCATTCTCATTAAGTACAAAGGGAATACCTGCCTTATTTAAGCGAAAACCTAATTCAGTATCTTCAAAACCCCAACCTGTAAAATTTTCATTAAATGTTCCAACTTTTTCGAAAAGACTGGTACCCATTGCTACATTTCCAGTCAAAAACATTACCCATCTAAGTTTAGGCATCTCTAAAGAACTTCTCAGTTTTACCCAATAATATTCTGTGAGGGCACGGGCAAAAACTTTTTCCGGATAGTTTTGCATAAAATATTTGATCTCTTGATAGTTCTTCTCAAATTGATCAATATGCAAATTTCTCCTTTTGCCAATAACAACCAAATCAGTAGTACCTGTATTTATATATGATCGAGCATATTGAGAGACAAAATCAGGTGCAACCAATCGATCATCATCAACAAAGATAATAATATCACCTTGAGCATTCCCGATTCCGGTATTGCGAGCAGCTGACCTCCCTTTATTCTGCTGATAAAAATATTTTAATTGAATTGAAGTATTCAGCTGATGTGACCTGACCATTTCTTCAGTCTGGTCAGAAGAGCCGTCATTGACAATGACAACTTCAAATTTGTTGTAATCATAATCCTGTCTTTCTAGAGATAACAGTGTCAAATCTAATGCTTTCCATTTGTTATAGGTAGGTATCAATACTGAGATAAACAACTTCACACCCTCCTTATATATTTATTGTTTTGTGAGTTATTTTTTGCTTTTTTGTTATCTAGATAGTATTTATGTAACATAATTCCTAAAAAGTCATATATAGATTTTAGCATATATTTTTCAGTCTGTCAACCATTTAGAGGGAATTTATACTTTTATTGGTGTAATTGTTATTTAATATTTACATTAAATTAACTTTAAAGCTTCTCTCAAAATAAATACCCTACTCAATATGAGAAGATGGTTTTCCAATTCTATAATAAAAAAATCGCAATGATGCAAATAAATTCACCTCTAAGGTCATTATCACCCCTTTTGCCAGACCATATGTTAATGTGACATGCTACTAAAGTATTCGAAGTTTCAGAGATTACAAAACCTGACTGCAATCCAGTTAGGTCTCATTTTTTTCAGGATTAGAAAAAACCGCCCCAATAAACCGGGACGGTTTCTAATCAAAAATATTGCCGATACTTTTCTGGCAAATAAACTTTTCGAATTTCCTGAATATGTAATTGCAAAGATGTCCTTTCCATCCTGAGAAAAAACTTTAATCTATCTAACACCGAACTACAGAACAATAACGGATAAAAAAACAGATGAAAAGTTCGCTGACTTAAAAACAATCCACAGATTAAAACCATACCCCAACTCATCACCTGCCAATACATCTCTTTAGTGTATACATATTGGCTAATACCCAAAATCATCTCTTTGATTAATTTAACTATAATACCCAAATTCAACAAAACAACTACTATCACACTATCAAAATTCACCACACCACTTCTCCACATCACCAACAAAAAAACTGAACAAATAAACACCCCTTCACCAAGAAAATCTATTACCACCGGCCACTTTCTAATCGACCCACTCTGGGAATAAAGATTTATCGTCGAAATTACACCAAATAGACCAACACAAAAAATCGCAAACCGCCACCCACCTCCTCTGAGTTCGGGAAAGGTTAACTGAAATATTATCCCACCAAAGAAAAGGATAAAAATTACTGCCTCTTTACTAAACCACGAGCTTAATATATTTTTCACCGTTCTAAAAGTTGCCGTAGGTTTGCTTAAATGTAAACTGGCCACTCCCATAAATGCACCTCCCACCAGAAGATGCCATAAAAGAAAAGTCAGATCACCTTGATAATTTAATCCATAACTGAAAACTACCCCCGGTATAATCAATGTAAAAATTATCAATGGAACATGATGCCAGATTTTCATCATCGCTCCCTCCTCTTTGAAAAACCCTGAACACCATCAATGCGACGTGTCCCTTTCAGCCGCAGTTTGACCTGAGTCTCATCTTCCGGAAATCCTGAAATACTGGTCAGTACATTCCCCTGAATAGAAGAGTCTAAATGCTCTACCAACTCCAGTGCCTGAGTTGGGCAAGCACTGACACAGGCAGGCTCTAAACCACGAATTAATCGTTCTTCACACAGATCACACTTTTCTACCTTCCTCTTCTGCTTAGAATACTGAGGTGCATCATAGGGACAGACCCATAAACAATACCGACATCCAATACATTCATTAGGATGATGGATTACAATTCCATTTCGCTTACGGTAAGCATTCACTGGACAACCTTTCAGACAGGCTGGATCTTCACAGTGATTGCAGGCGATAGATATTCGATAAGTTGGAAATTCAGGATATAATTCAGGATTCACTATATGCAATCTGCGATATTGAATCCCGGGCAAAGTATTGTGTTCTTGTTTACAAGCTAGCACACAAGATTCACACCCAATACACCTGTCCAGATTGAATATCCAGTAATATTTACCCATCTTTTCTCACCTCGACTAAACAATCATGAAACGCGGTTCCGTATCCCAAATCAGTTATCCGATCTTCAGAAAGAACATCTACACTACCTCCCTCACGAAGCCACCATCCTTCTTCAATAACCACTACGCCAGAATTAAGCCCCCAACTTATCTCCACGCTAGCGTTTATCTTACCTCGATCATTATAAATAATTATCGGATCACCATTTTTCAAACTCCGCAATATAGCATCATCTATATTCATTTTCAATCTCGGCCCCTGGCTGATCTCATTCAACCACCGATTAGATCTGAACTGACTATGAATCCGCCCCCTGGGATGAATCGTTACCAGATGCAAAGGATAACGTTCATCACTTCCGTTACTTTCTACTGGTGGCCGATAATGAGGTACTCTGGTTAAGCCCCAAATTGCTTCAGCTTCACTAGATACTAATTGAATCTTACCAGATGGAGTCTCAAATTGATAGTCACAATATACTACCGGGTTGGCCCAGGGAGCATATACTGGCCCCTGTCTCAACATCTCCAGGCTTAACCCTTTAGTCCTTAACTGTTTATCTAATAGTTCTTCAGTATCTTCAGGAATCCAGTGCCCATCATACCCCATGCGCAAAGCTAATTGACGATAAATCCACGGTTCCGTTTTAATTCCAGCATATGGCTCAATTAATTTATCTCTGATTTGAATATAACTATGCCAATAGCTTGTGACAACATCTGTCTGTTCAAACATTGATTTAGCTGGTAAGATCAAATCTGCCTGAGCTGCCGTATCAGTGATAAATTGGTCTACTACAACTATAAACTCCAATTTTCCAAACCCTGCTTTTAATTTATTAACATTTGGATTAGAAACTAACGGATTACCATATTCAATCCAGGCCATCCGTAAAGCAGGATCAGTCGTCTCATGCAACCCAGAAGCCATCCGGGCTACAGGTATGGACAACCTGATCCGCTCGGGCTCTGGTGGTAAAGGTATCTCCAGATCGAATGAACTCTGTAAATTCGCATAATTCCATCCACCTCCCGGAATACCAATATTACCTGTTAAAGCGGGAATCAGAGCCATTGCTCTTACAGTTTCACCTCCATTGGTATAGCGCTGCAATCCATAGCCAGAAATAATTCGTGCAGGCTTTATCTCTCTAAACAAATCTACCAGGGCCAGAATCTGCTCCGCTAAAATCCCAGTACCTTCAGCCCCTTTTGCCAAAGAATATGCTCCAATCTCTGCTTTTAACTCTGAAAATCCCTGACAATAGTTCTGAACAAACTCCCGATCATATCCACCATCTAATATCAACTCTTGAATTATCGTCAAAGCCAACAAGCCATCTGTTCCGGGGCGCGGCTGTAAAAACAGATCTGCAACCTCTGCTAATGGATTCTTGAAAGGATCAATTACTACCAACTTTGTCCCCGATTCAACAGCATCCAGAATCCAGCGGGTTTCCTGAATATTGGTGTAAGATGGGTTCTTGCCCCAGAGAATTAACAACTTTGAATTTAGAATATCTTGAGGATCGGAATGTCTATTCTCTCCATATACCAATCGCTCTCCTTCCAGGCCAGCAGACCAACAAAGATCACCATATACCCCAGTATAACCACCGTATTGATACCAAAAAGCTTTCGCCAATTTATTCAATGCCCCAGAAGAACCACTACCAGCATAATAAAAGACAGCTTCTGGCCCACTCACTTCCCGGATCACCTTTAACTTATCTACTATCATCTCCAGAGCCTGATCCCAACTAACCTTCTCCCATTGACCTCCACCCCGTTGACCTTTTCGAACCAATGGATAAACCAATCTTTCAGGAGAATACACCTGTTCCACATATGACAACCCTTTCAAACATGGTTGACGAGTTGTTAACTGCAGAGGATCACCTTCGATTTTTGTAACTCGTCCATCTTCTACTGTAACCAATAAACTACAAGTACTGTAACAATTTCGCGGACAGGAGGTTCTATACTTTTTCCCCATACTATCACCTTCTTTGCTTATTTCATTTATAAATTTCTTCATAACCTGCTTAAATCCTCTAAACTATCACAAGACTACAATTAGGTTTTTTGCATATATATGGGTTGTAATTCATAGACATGTAATGTATAATATAAGTAATACTATCTATAGATTGAAGGGGGATTTGGAAATGTCAGCCGTTACTACCGTAAGTTTGCAAGAATTATTCTACCAACATTTTAATCAAGCATCAGCTCTTTTAGAGAAGAAGGAATATCACAAAGCCAATCTGTTCTTTGCCAGATCCCTGACTATTGGAGAGATTTTAAATGATCCCCAGTTAATTATCAAATCTTTTCTAAAGATTGCTGATGTTCTTTTTGTCAGCAATAAACTACAGGACGCTTATACAGTTTATCAGGATCTGGAGGCACTTGAAACTGACATGTCTCCTGAAGTGTACTGTCACGTGAGAAACCGTATTGGAGTTATTTTTGCTCGAACAGGTCGTTATCAGGAGGCCAAAAACATATTTGAAGATATGGTCAAACATGATGATCCTAAAGCTAAACGCCGTGCATATATTAATATGGGTATGATGTATTATTATCGACATAGTTTTTTCGAAGAGAATTGTATGGATAAAGCTATTCAAAGTTTTACTAAAGCTGACGAATTTTGCTCAGGTAAAGATGATGATCAATTAATGAAACATAGAATCCTGCGGGATATCGGTATGGCCTTTTACGAGATGAAAGATTACACTTCTGCTTTAAGGAAATTTAAAGAGAGTTTGCTGCTAATTGAGGATAAAGTTGAATTAGCAAAAACACTGAATGAGATTGCTAAAGTGTATATTGAGTTTCATGATTATGAGCAAGCTCAGAAAAACCTCAGAGAAGCCGAGAAGATTCTCCTACATAAGAATTACCGCAATCTTGAAGAACTATCTAGAAATATTTTTATCCATGGGTTATTATCTAAAAAACAAGGCAGAACCGAAACCGCCTTCTCTCAGTTTAAAACTGCCCTTCAGGGATTTGTCGAATCTGAAATATATCCAGAAGCGGTATTAGTTTGTCGCGAGATTTATGAGATGTATCGCGATATTAACACCGAGAGAGCAGACTTCTATATGGATCAGTATCAGTTTTACTTAAATTACCTTGACCCAATGGTATTATAAAACACTCTAAATTAAGGAGGTGTTTTCTGTGAGGAGGAATGGACCTGGTTGGGATGACTCTGACTTATAATTTAGAGTTGACTTATCAAAAAAGGCAAAAAGGGTTGGACTTATAAGTCCAACCCTTTTTCTTTAAGCAGAATTTATTCTGAAGTCGCAGCAGCTTCTTTAATTCGACCCTGCTTTATCTTTTTAATCATTTCAGGAATAATCTGATTTAAATCTCCTACCAGGCCAAAAGTTGCATGGTTAAAGATAGGTGCTTCAGGATCTTTATTAATCGCAATAATCACATCTGAAGATTTCATTCCAACCAGATGTTGTACTGCTCCAGAAATTCCACAGGCAATATAAATCTTGGGGCCTACAGTCTTACCAGTCTGACCGACCTGATGTGCATAAGGTATCCAACCATTATCCACAGCAGCTCTTGATGCACCTACAGCACCACCTAAAGCCTGTGCCAGATCAGCTATCAATTTAAAATTCCCTGGCGTTCCCACACCCCGACCGCCAGAAACGATAATATCAGCTTCTTCTATTTTAATTAGCTCAGTCATCTCTTCAATAACTTCCAGCACTCTGGTCTTCATAGTTAGCTCACTGGTGTCAAAATCATGTTGTTGAACTTTACCCTGAAAACCATTAATTGGGGAAGCAGCATTCATCACCCGTGGACGTACAGTCGCCATCTGAGGTCGATTATTTTTACAGACGATAGTTGCCATAATGTTACCACCAAAAGCTGGTCTAGTCTGTAACAGATTTTGGGTTTCCTGATCAATATCCAATCCCGTGCAATCTGCAGTAAGTCCAGTCTTAATTCTGGCAGCAACCCGTGGACCTAAAGAACGTCCAATAGTAGTCGCACCTAACAAAATAATAGATGGTTGATAACTGTTAATTAGGTCAACCATTACGGAAGTATAAGATTCATCATTATAGACAGATAATTCATGCTCATCTACTAAATAAACTTTATTCACACCATATTGTAATAAATCATCTGCTGCAGCTGAAAGCTGACTGCCAATCAAAGCAACGCAGAGCTGTTCACCTAATTTGTCAGCTAATTTTCGACCTTCACCAATAAGTTCATAAACTACAGAATTAATCTCACCATTACGCTGTTCACCAAAAACCCAGACATCTTGATAGTCTCTAAGGTTAACAGCAGCTTGCTTCTCACGCTCTATCTGAATAGCCTGCACAGGACAGACGCTTTCACAAGAACCACATAAAGTACAACTATCAGAGATTACAGCCATGTTTTCCTTTAATTCAATCGCACCAAAAGGACATTGCTGTAGACAAATTCCACATCCAATACATGCATCAGTTACACGAATACTCATGGTTTCACCTCCAATTAAACAATCTGCCGCTCACGGAGCGCAGCGAATAATTTTTGTACCTGTTCTTCAGCTTTACCTCTAAAAATTTCCCCTTTTGATCCCAATTCAGGAGTAGCAATAGTTACTACCTGGGTAGGTGATCCTTTAAGACCAATTCGAGTCTCATCCACATCCAGATCATTGGCTGTCCAGATAGGAACTTCTATCTCCCTGGAACGTAAAATTCCCCGAATGGATGGAAATCTTGGTTCATTGATCTCTTTTACCACAGTAATCAGTGCTGGCATATCCAACTCAATTCGCTCATAGCCACCTTCGATCATTCTTTGAACCCGTATATGCTCCCCTGTAATCTCTTCTACTGCTTTGATATAAGTGGAATGAGGAATATGCAGCCATTCAGCAATCCCAGGGCCAACCTGTGCAGTATCACCATCAATCGCCTGCTTACCAGTAATAATCAGATCAACTTCGCCGATCTTCTCAATAGTTTTCGCCAGAGTATAAGAAGTCGCCAGGCTATCAGCCCCTGCAAAAGCCCGATCACTGATTAGAATAACATTATCTACACCCAAAGAAACTGCTTCCTTTAATGCTTCACAGACCTGTGGAGGTCCCATACTAATAACTGTCACACTACCACCATAAATCTCTTTTAATGCCAGACCCTCTTCAATAGCATAGACATCGTAAGGATTAATAATACTTTTGACTCCCTCACGAATCAAAGTATTGGTCTCTTTATTGATTTTCACATCAGTAGTATCGGGGACCTGTTTGATACATACGACTATCTTCATCTCGACCCCTCCTATTTATTTTTCTTCCAAAGATTTTGCGCAACAACATTGCGTTGGATCTGGTTAGTACCCTCATATATCTGCGTGATCTTGGCATCACGCATCATTTTCTCAACCGGGTATTCTTTCATATATCCATAACCACCAAAGATCTGTACAGCATCAGTGGTAACCTTCATACAAACATCACCCGCAAAATATTTACACATAGCAGATTCTTTACTGATATCTTCAGCACCAGAATCAATCATTCGCGCGGTAGCATAGACCAGTGCTCTGGCAGCTTCGATCTGAGTAGCCATATCAGCTAACATATGCTGAATAACCTGAAAATTTGCAATAGGTTGTCCAAACTGTTCCCGTTCTTTAGTATATTTAAGACATGCATCAAGAGCACCTTGGGCGATACCAACAGCCTGAGCACCTACTCCTGGACGAGTTCGATCCAATGTTCTCAACGCAACTATATAACCCATACCCGGTCTTGCCAGAATCTGATCTTTATGAACCCGACAGTTATCAAAAATTAATTCACGGGTAGTTGACGCACGAATCCCCATTTTGTCTTCTTTCTTACCAAAAGTAAAGCCTGGAGTACCTTTCTCCACAATAAATGCAGTGGCACCTCTAGAACCTTTCTTTTTATCGGTCATGGCAATTACAGTATAAATATCTGCTTCACCACCATTGGTAATCCACTGTTTAACACCATTTAAGATATAATAATCACCATCTCTGGTAGCAGTAGTGGTCATATTACTGGCATCACTACCTGCAGATGCCTCAGTAAGAGCAAAAGCTGCAACTGTACCATTAGCTACTCTGGTCATGTATTCTTTCTTCTGAGCTTCGTTTCCAAAAAGCAAAATTGGCATGGATCCTAGACCAGTTGCTGCATAGCCTAAAGCAATGCCGCCACAGATCCGGCTTAGTTCTTCCGTTACGATAGCCATTTCCATAACTCCACCACCCAGACCATCATAATCTTCAGGTATGAATACTCTAAATAGATCTGATTTTGCTAAAGTTCTTACAATCTCCCAGGGAAAAGCACCAGTTTCGTCAAACTCTTTAACTACAGGAGCAATCTTTTCTTCAGCGATCCGTCTGGTTAAGTCACGGATTATTTGCTGTTTTTCTGTAAAAAAATATTCCATCTCTACCTTCACTCCCTATCGCAAAATTTTAAACTTTTCTTTAAAAAAATTTTAATTCAGTATCTATTATATCGTATAAGCAAAATATATTCAACAAGAATTTATGACCTGGTACTAATTTTATGTTAATTTTTCCTGCTTGTCCAACAAATAAATAGACAATTTTGGCAAGAACATATTAAGAGAATTTTTAAACTATTCTGTTTGTAATTATTGACATTATTATTGCTCTACAAATTTTAAAAGTCCTTTTTTCTGTGGGTTTTGCACTATTAACAATTGCTATTCCAATCGCCTGGTAGGATTTGCGGTGGATGGTTTTCTGAAATTTGCCAAAAAGAAGCGCCATTCTGTTCCTGGTTAACTGGGATACATAAGATCTATGCACGTGTAACTCAATCTAGTAAAGGCCTGTGAAATTCAGAAGAGTTCACAGGCCTTTGTTGTTCTATTATTCTCTTTAGCGTTAGCATAGAAACCTTTAGTTTTGATCCTGTTAACCTTCCAAAGAATATCCTAACCGCTTAGCCAATCTTGAGATCTCTCCTGCCGATAAATCAGTAAATTTAACTATCGTTCCAACAGGCATTCCAGCCTCAATCATTCGCATGGCAATATTACGTTTACCTTCTACTATTCCTTCTTTCACCCCTTTTAACATCCCTTCTTTTCTGCCTTCCATGATGCCTTCCCGCTTACCATCAGTAACTCCTCTGGCATACCCCTCTTTCTGCCCTTTTAACTGATAGGAAGTAACAAAACCCATTATCTTTTCACTCTCCTTTCGACCAAACTCATCCTGCAATCGCTGATCAATAATCAGCTCTTCTTCTTCAGTAAGTGTCATTCCCGAATCAAAATAAGCCATAATCAATTCAACCTTCTCGGCTGGTAGACTAAGCCTGGCGATAATTCTGAGGTGAGCCAATTTGACTTCTATCCGCTCCGGAGAACTATACTTCATTCGACTCAGCATAGCAGCGGCGATCGGATTTACACAATCTCGATAAGATTTCCAATCCTGCTTCTTCAACTGAACCTTCAAAAACCTGAACCTTAAGGTCTTCAGAAAAGGAAATTCCATACTGTATTCATCCGTCTCCTCAACTTTCACACCAGATGAAAAGACTACTACAGAGAGAATCTTCATGATCGGATACTTCTCGTGCAGCCGAATAAAGTAACTGAACATCTGACGATTATAATCCTTAACCCGCTGTTCCTGCCCTTCAATATGTAAGATAACCTCTCTCTTCTCACCCCGCATTCGCAGTCGATAGACAAGATCGGCAATTCTGGTGCTTAGATCACCCATAATCCGTAATTCACAGTTTTCTTCTTTAATACTATCCTGCTCAATAAGCAGTGCTGCATCTGTAAAATACAACTCCATAAACTCTAACAAAAAAGCACCAATCAACTGTTTGAACATCCTGTCATAATCTGTATAAGAATCTGCTGAACTATTATTCACCATCTACTTGCACCCCCTTATTAGAATAAGGTGGTTGGTTAGCTGAGTTGTCAAATTGAGATAAAAGGGCTGTAAAAGTAATAAGGAGTTCCGGGAAGGTTAATTTTGGCAAGATAGGCAATTACAATCGGGGTATCTAGTTATGGTGAACAGTGCGGAGGTCAAGATTTATCCTGACTGTCAATCTATAACTATACTATCATTAAAGTATTCAATTTGCAAGAGTTATTTATCAAAATTTCATAAAATTTAATATTTTGTCATAGGACAACATTAATAACTCAAACTATTACTATATTAATTAGATAAATTACTAAAATTATAATAGACCCCTCATAAACAGTCTGTTTGTTTAAAACTATCCTGAAAAATATATCTAAGCTCTATGACTCCCACTTCTATTAAGTGAGACCTGCCTTGTCTGCTTCAGGTGGGGTTAAATCCCCATCTGAAGCCCCGAAGTTCAGCTTTAGCTGAACGAGTTCACGCAATTTTGACTCAGAGATTTGTCTTTCTCTTTGCATAATTTATACTTTCAATAAATAATTGTTCACATCCTGCGAAAAGCATAATTTCTGGACAGCAAAAAACCGTCTGTACCAACAGACGGTTTTTCTAGAATCCGAAACTAACATTGAGCAGCAAACTCATTCCATGCATTTGAGTCAAAATTTGTTCACCGGGAATTTTCTGTCCTCCCTGCTGCCAATCACCCAGGGTGTGTGAGTAGTGATAACCTACTTTAAATTCAACGTCCAAATACCGTTTAAGAGAATAATTAATCCCGATCATTGGCTTAATCATAAAAATAGTTGCTTTCATCAAGGTCTCCTGGGGTACGACAAAACCTTCTTCAATACTATCGACAGTATCATGAATCAGATTCAATTTCAGACTACCCAGTGATGTCGCCATTATACCACTGATAGCCAGAGAAGGGTTTAAAGGTAAAATTTGCTCTAACCAGACCCCACCCTGAGTTAATGATAAGGCGGCAGTCTTGCCATCCACTGTTGTAGAAGTAACAGAACCGCCAGAACCAAAATTAGCATACCGCAAATTGTTCTCTGTCTGAGAAAACAAATTACCTCCATAAATAAACATCTTATCATCCAATGGTTCAAACTCATTATCTTTCAACATTTCATTAAGTTGGAAAAGATCGAGAGATAACATCTCCAGAGTCAATCCTCCACCACTTTGATGTAAAAGTTCGTTCTCTTCTATTACAGCAGCATCAGTAACAGATGTAAGACTTACAAATAATAATAGAACCCAAAAAAATTTTTTTATAATCTTCACACCTCCTTAATCAGATCCAAGTACAGGATAATCACATATCTGATTTAGTTGACAGATTTCACACTTAGGATTGCGGGATGTACAAACTCCTCTCCCATGAGCAATTAACCGATGGCAAAACTTTGTCCATTGATCCTGGGGAATAAGTTTCATTAGATCATATTCCACCTTTTCTGGATTCTTCTCTGTAGTTAGACCCATTCTCCGGGACAAACGCCCAGCATGAGTATCAACAACAATTCCCGGTACACCAAAACCATCACCCAAAACCACATTGGCAGTCTTGCGGCCGACTCCCGCCAATTGAGTTAATTCCTCTAAAGTCTGGGGAACTTCTCCGCCATGTTTAGTCACTAGATCCTGAGAACAACGAATAATATTTTTCGCCTTATTTCTAAAAAATCCAGTGGAGCGGATAGCCTCTTCCAACTCTTCGGGAATTGCATTGGCAAAAGCTGCAGGATCTGGATATTTTTGAAATAGATCTTTAGTGACTTCATTAACCCGCTTATCTGTACATTGGGCAGCAAGAATAGTAGAAATCAATAATTCAAAAGGATTCTTAAAATTCAATGAACAACTGGCATCAGGATATTCCCGTTCTAAAAACTCTAAAATCTGATCAACTTTTATTTGAATCTCTGTTTCAGTCAAATTACGTCTCTTTCTAGTTTTCTCTTTCGAAGCCACATTATCTCTCCTTTCTAAAATTTTGTCTTCTCCCAGCTAAATATGCTTTAACCTCTTCAACACTCTTCGTATTAAAGACATTCTCCTTTGTCAGCCAACCTTTTCTGGCAACAGCCAAACCATATTCCAGATCGTCCAGACCGGTAACCCGATGAGCATCAGGATTAATACTAATCGAAACACCCTGCTCAGCTGCATATTTACAATACCTCCAGTCCAGATCCAATCTGTGGGGATTGGCATTTAATTCTATAATCACCTGATGTTCGGCACAGGCTCGAATAATTTTATTTAGATCAACCGGATAGCCTACCCGTCCCAACAAAAGTCTTCCGGTAGGATGACCCAGCATAGTCGTATATGGATTCTCAATTGCCCGCAAAATCCGTCTGGTCATCTGTTCTTCTGTACCATTAAAGTTAGAATGGATCGAAGCAATCACAAAATCAAATCCCTGCAAAATCTCTTCGGGATAATCCAGAGAACCATCTCCCAAAATCTCGGATTCTATTCCTTTGAAGATTTGAAAACCCTGAATCTCTTCATTCAAAGCATCAATCTCTTCCCATTGAGCCTGAACAGCAGAGTCCTTCAACCCATGGGCATAGACTGCTGTTCTACTATGGTCAGAGATACCCAGATAGTTAAAGCCCCGTTCACGACAGGCTTTAACTAGTTCTGGAATTGAATCAACGCCATCACTGTAGCGGGTATGAGTATGAAAAATACCACGAAAGTCATCTCTGGTAATCAATTCAGGTAAAGTCCCTGCTTCTGCTGCCTGAATCTCTCCCTGATCTTCCCGCAGTTCGGGAGGAATAAATTCCAGACCTAAAACTTTGAAAAACTCCTTTTCATCCCTGACGGGAATTCGCTCTTCAGCTTTAAAAATCCCATATTCATTAATTTTTAAGCCCATCTCTTTAGCCCGACCTCGCAGAGCAGTATTATGCTCTTTGCTTCCTGTAAAATGATGCAAGGCAGATACATATTCATCAGGTTTAACAGCTCTAAGATCTAAATTAATCCCAGCTTTTAAGACTACTGAAGTTTTGGTAGAACCACTACCAACCACTTCTTCTACCTGATCAAATTCAATCAACCGTTCCATCACTTTTTCTGGTTGATTAGCCGCAGCAACCAGATCAATATCTTTGATAATTTCTTTTTTTCTCCTAATGCTGCCAGCTAACTCAACCTTTTCCACCTCTGGCCATCCTCTGACTACTTCCAGAATAGTTTCGGCATACCCAATAACATTGGCATATAGATGCTGACCCTGGAATTTTTTCAGATGGTCAATTCCCTTAACGATCTTATCCTGGGTTTTAGCACCAAAACCACTGAGTTCCAACAATCTATTCTCAACACAGGCATATTCTAATTCTCCCAGAGTAGATATCCCTAACTCCTGATAAAGTTTGCTAACTTTCTTCGGACCTAATCCAGGTAACTTTAAAATATCAAATAAGCCCGGAGGTAAAGATTCAGTTAACTCTTTAAAATAAGCTAATTCCCCAGTCTCTACCAACTCTTTAATTGTGTCTGCGAGGGAGGCACCAATTCCTGAAATCTCCCGCAATCTATCATCTTTGACCAGTTGGAGTAGATCTTCTTCTAACATCTCGATCTTTCGGGCTCCATTGTAATAAGCTCTGGCTTTGAATTGATTCTCTCCGCGAAGCTCCATCATCGTACCCATTTGATTTAAAATTCTGCTTACCTCTTTTTTATCCATCTCGCTAAGATCACCCATCCCTTTATTCGTCAATCATCATTATTTTCATGTTTACTTTTAAAATATAAATACAATCCAATACAGATCAGTGCCAGAGGAATCACGGTATTCAATACTCTAATCTGCCCCAAAATGAAATTTTCATGTTCCACGAGCAAAACAAAACATCCAAAAGCTGCCAGACCGCCGGCGGGGAAAATAGGCCAATTTCTGGAACTCCAATCCAGATTCGTGTATTGTCGTGTATGTAATAGAACTAATAAAAAAGCCCCTGCCAGAAATATGAAAAATACTCCACCACCGATGGCATGGAAAAATGGCAAATCTTCTACATCAGCAAAAAGGGCTACTGCTGTAATAACTGATCCCGGAATCAGGAATCCAATATTCCCATAATGTCTGCTGCCCCCCAACATAAAATAGGTCAAGAAAAATCCTCCAGCTACCAGATACAAGAAGATCATATCTGAAATTAAACCTATTTTCGCCAATAACATAAATACACCAATGAAGATAAGAATAAAACCAATGTTTGCATTAGAAGAATTCCTTCTAACCATTGAACATACCTCCTTTCTAGACTAGGCCAACTCCACAATCTGTTTAAAGTCAGTTACTAGATGATCGGCATCAACCAACTCTTCAACTTTACCAAAACCATAGTTACAACCAATGGTTAACAGACCGTTCTTTTTACCAGCTTCTATATCAGAACTACGGTCACCAACCATGATGTATTCCCCATCTTTGAAACGCTGGAGAATCAGTTTAACTAGATCAACTTTAGAGCGAGTCTGATAACCTCCTGCACTATAAACGGCTTCAAACAGACCAGAAAAATGATACTCTGCAACTCCAGTAACATAACCTTGATCACCGTTAGAAGCTATACACAACCGATAATCTCTTTGACGAAAATTCTGTAAAACTTCAGAAACTCCCGGGTAAGGTCTACCCTCTCCCCGATGTAAGCGCAGCATCTCATAATACAACATATATTCATCAGCTTTTTCCACCACAGCTACAGAAACTCCCGGTAACAACTCTGCCCAGATTTGATCGTTGGTTTTGCCGAACATCGATTTTAACACCTCATCACTGGGGATCGGTCCCGGATATAATCCCTCTTTCTGCAATCTGAACATCGTGTCATGAAACGCAGGGATAGCTAATGTATCAGATTGGAATAATGTACCATCGAGATCAAAGATAATTGTTTTGACGAATTCTTTTCCCATTTTGTTCCTCCTCATTTACGGTTATCTTCATCTAATTAACTTCAAGACCTTTTCCAAAATTCCTGCTCTATTTATTATATATAAAGACAAAGAGAGAAAATGTTCCTTAACAGGTTTACACTTTCTCTCTAATACATAGTTAGACCATTATTGATAGGTTTAAATTTATAAATGATAGTTGTCTAGATCGTAGTGGGTTCTGTTAACACCCGGTTAAGTGCTTCCTCATATGCCTGTAAATTCAAAGTTGCAATCTGATTAACAGTGTTCATTCCAGCTACTCGCCGTTTCTCATTACCCAAATCCTCACTCAAAACCTCCTGCAGCTCATCAAAATGTTCTATCAAACTGTCAATCTCCTCAGTTATCTGATCTATTATAGAAGTATGCACAATCTGTGTATATTGTTCACCAATCAGTTCACTCATCTCTGAATCCGGAAATCTGTTAACAAAAGCCCGATTAACCATATTTAACAAAACCATCAATCTGGTCATGTAAATACCCTGCTGTAGGATATTATCATCCTTATATTCTTTATGGATGATATCATTTGATATATCAATCAAATTTTGCATAACATTGAACTGCCAATCCATCATTGCATCGTAATTCAAAGTCTTTAACTGCTTCATCTCTTTATCATTGATTAGCACAAGGTTTGTCATTTACCAGATCATCCTCCTTACTTTTCTCCCATTAGTATAAACAGAAAAGCAGGATTATACCAAAAAAAATAATCTGACTACCAATATCCCGTAATCAGATTACTTGACTTTAATCTTAATTATACATTAGTCTTCCCGGTAAAGTGGAAGTTTTTAATCTTCAAAGCAGGTACATAGTTTGTTCCTCTAAAAGATGGAACCTGTTGTCGTTCACTGGAGATGGTTTCTACATTGTTAAATGCATCTAACATACTCTCAGTAAAACGCATATTCTTCACACTACCTACTAATTTACCATTTTCAATCTTAAACACCCCATCTCGCGTTAGAGCAGTCAAAATAGCCTGACGGGGATTAACCACATTCATATAGTGGAAACGTGTAACCAATAAACCCTTCTCAGTATTAGCAATAATCTCCTGCAAACTCTCTTCTCCAGGTACAATAGTCAGATGTAACGGTAGAGCACCCATACCAGGCATATTGATCGAATGACCAGTAGTTTCGACTCCGTCTTTAATCGCACTGGCAGTGTCATAAACCAGACCTTTAGCCACCCCGTCTTCGATAATCATAACTTTCTGACGTGGATAACCTTCCAGGTCAAATGGCATAGTCATGGTATGCTCATTTGTGTGATCATCAATAATCGTAATATTTTTACCCAGAACTAATTCTCCAAGTTTGCCAGTCAAAAAACTACGCTTATATTGCACACTCTTCGCTGAAAAACCCATGTATGCCATATATTGAACCATCTCACCAACTGCTAATGGTTCCAAAATAACTGTATAAGCACCTGGTTCTAACTGCTCTGGATCTTGATTCATTTTTGCTTTATCATAGGCAATCGTAAAACTACCTGTGATATCAATCTCATCTGGGAGGTTAGAATTTGCTTCTGCATAGCCTGACCCACCCTTATCAGAATCAATTAGAACACTGAATTTAACAGTGTTAGCACTAGCGAAGCGTTTGACATTCTTCGAGTTACCATAACCAAAACTTTCCATAGTATACGAAAGAGCACCAAATGCTTTAAATCCTTCATCCAAAATGTCAATGCCTTCTTTAATCAGCCTGGCTCTTTCTTCAATATTGAACAGGTCTATCAATTCTTCATTTACTTCTTCTACTTCCAATACCTCTGGAGACTCAACTAATGGCAATTCCAACTCACCTTCCGGCACAAATTCCAGATTGTCAATAGTCTCCTGGACAGCTAATCGTAATCCTTCCTCATCATAGCGGGTTGTTTTGATTTCACTAACTTTTTTACCCTGCTGGATAGTGATCGCCACACCAGTCATATCCTCAAACATATTCTGATGAATCTCCGAATTTGCAAATCTGGTCAGACCTTCTTCTCTGGAATTGACAACTACTCTGACATTATATCCTACAGCCTGATTAACAACAAAATCAATGACCTGATAAATTTGTTCTTTATTTAACATCAGCCACACCTACCTTAATTTTTCTAAATCTCGCTGGAGCCGCACCATGACCTACATGCGCAACCTGCATAGGTTGGCCCTTCCCACAGTTAGGTGTACCAAACATAGTCCAATATTTCTCACTACATACTCCATCACAAGAACCCCAAAATTGTGGAGTAATACCTGTATAAAGTGGATTTTTATATATCTTACCAGTCAATTTACCGTCTTTGATCTGATAAGCGATCTCACAGGCAAACTGGAAATTCAATCGTTTGTCATCAATGCTCCAACTCTTATTGGTGCAGAAATAGAAACCATCTTCAATACCCTGAATTAATTCGTCTAACTCCCTATCTCCAGGCAAAAGGTTAATATTAGTCATCCGAACAATCGGTGTTCTCCCCCAACCATCAGCTCTATTGGTACCATTCGATGGTTGGTTAAGTAAGCAAGCAGTATCCCTGGAACTAATAAAGTTTTGGAAGATACCTTTAGTAATAACCTCAGTTCTCTGACCTTTCACACCATCATCATCATAACCAAACGTTCCCAATCCTCCAGGTACTGTAGCATCAGCTACCACATTTACATACTCAGAACCGTATTGAAAACCAATCATCTCCGGACTAATAAAGCTAGTTCCGGCAAAACCCGCTTCATAACCAAATACCCGGTCTAATTCAACCGGATGCCCGATACTCTCATGAATCTGCAGCGCTAACTGAGAACCATCAATGATAATATCATATACTCCCGATGGACATTCTTCAGCATCCAGTAGTGCTTCTGCTTCTTGAGCAATTTTCTGAGCATTCTCCACCAGTTTTAGATCCAAAATATACTCCCAACCCGCAGTACCATGATTACCTCGAAAAGAGTTAGGATAGCTCCGACCCTGCATATCCTGTTCATTCGCTGCAATAGCTTCAATTCCACCACCAGTCTCATAAAGCTTCTGAGTGATATATGACCCTTCTGTATCTGCAAAAATTTTCTCCTCTTTTCGAAAATCCATGCTACCTACAGTCCTAAATAGTTTGGCATGTTTGCGCATCTCTTCTTCAGCTTTGAATAACAGATCTAACTTTTCCTTCTTGGAGATGGTAAACGGATCAATCCCGATAGGAGTTTGATAATGATCAACGACCACTTCCTTTGCTGATAAACGAATGGCCTGACGTTGAGCCAGACGGCTGGCCCTGGCAATTCGTACAGCCTTTAAGGCTGTCTCTTCCAGCTTGTCAAAATCTTGAGAACCAGCAAAACCCATAGAACCATCTACAAAAACCCTGATACCATAACCCTTACTGAAAGTTGTGGAGATATCCCTTACTGTTAGATTTTCAGTATTAATCTTCTCCTCAATAATCTCGTTAACACGAATGTCAGCGTAATCCACCTGGTGAAGCTTTAACATTTTAAGGATTGCTAATAACTTTTCCCTCATACCTTTAAATCTCCTTTCCAGTCAAAATTTGCTTTATAATTTTTATATTATACATTTCTAAATTTATTCCTGTTAAAAATTTCGTTTTCCTAAATTTTTTTAAAAAAATAATCTGGAGGCACTCTTCCTCCAGATTATTTGTAATCTAAATATTTTTATTTGTCATCAAAGTTGATTTATCAGGAGAAGTACGCAAAACGTTGGCGACTGATTTATAAACTATTAAAGTAATAACAGAGTTAATCCCAGCCTTCAATAAGTTAAAAGGAATAATAGTTGGGATTATCATCTTAATCACTGCCTCCCGTGGTACACCCATAAAGATAACCGTAAAGATCAGGTTTGCCGGAATCATCATCAAAGCCATGGCCATAGAACCACAAATCAAAGCCATAATTCCACCTTTGAAAGTATGAAACTTCCGATATATAGATCCTGCAACAAGTGCAAAAGTTCCCGTAGCCATCACATGCATCACAAAACCAATCCAGCCACTACCTGCACTAACCGTCATCGCTTGAACCAGAGATGCCACAACTGTGATTATAAATCCAGCAACTGGCCCATACATAAAGGTCCCTATCATAATTGGAATATCTGCCGGATCATATTCCATAAATGGAGCCTGAGGTAATAATGGGAAATGAATAATTGTCACTAACAGAATGGACATTGCAGCTAATAAAGCCATCTTAACTAATCGGTTTGTCTTGCTTTTCATAAGTATTTCACTCTCCTCTAGAATAGATTTGATAGTTACTAAATGAGAGTGAGATTGAGAACATTAAAAAAGCCCTGAAACAAATGTTCAGGGCTATGTGCTCATGCACAAAAAGATCTCAAATCTCACCTTCTCTCATCCGGACTATACCGTCGGTTCTGGAATTACACCAGATCTGCCACAGCGCGTGTCGCACTATTGGCTCGTGGACTGTCACCACCGGTAGGGAATCTCACCCTGCCCTGAAGGCAAATATAAATTTTTCATTAACAGAATAACAGATATTTGCTACTTTGTCAAGGAAAATCTCGAATAAAAATCACTAGCCTTACCAAAATCATTCTAATTCAAAAAACTAATAGTTAAGCCACCGCGTCCAGCATGGGTTGCAATACAACTACCCATATAACTAAGAATAACCTCTCTGGGGTTAAATCTATCGATAATCATCTTCTTCAAAGCTTCAGCATCAGGTAAATTATCCGCATGAGAAATACCAATAATCTTATCTTCCAGACTCTGACCACACTCTTCCAACATCTGAATAAACTTATTAAATACTCTCTTTTTACCACGCATTTTATCTAAAAACTTAATCTCACCATCTTCATTAGTAAGTAAAAGTTTTAGATTAAACATATTGACCAGAGAACCTGCCACTTTACCAAGCCTACCACTTTTAACGATATTCTTCGCAGTATCCAAAAAGATTAACATTCGCAAATTTTCAATTCGCCCTGTTATCTCATCAACAATATCGTGAATTCCTTTCCCAAGTTTCGCCATCTCTGCTGCATATACGGTTATGATACCCAGACCGAGAGTGGCAGCTTTGGAATCAATAAACCAGACCTTACGTCCGGCTATATCAGCAGCTAATCTGGCACTTTGAAGAGTTCCACTTAATTTGGAAGAAAGAGTAATGCAAATTATCTGGTCTTCTTCAGGTATCTCCTTAAACACATTAACAAAAGCTTGTGGGGATGCGGATCCTGTTTTAGGTAATTCTTCAGCCTGTTCCATCTTATCAAAAAACTCTTTACCGTCCAACTCACCATCCTGGTATAACTCCCCTTCAAATTCCAGAGAAAGGGGAACAACTTTGATTCCATACCGCTCAATTATTTCTGCAGGTAAGTCTGCAGAGCTATCAGTTACTATCCGAATAGCCATATATAAAAAACCTCCTTAAACATCTCATTTAATTTAGAGTAGTGACAAACCAGTTATTGATCTCATCTTCCATCAATAAGATCCGATGATCTAATTCCATATCCTAATGACTACCCATCTCTAAGATGCCTAGTCATATAATCACCAAAACCAACCAATCCATTAGATTCATAACCCTGTTATCGGACAAAATAGACTGCTTCCTGAATATCAAAAGCTTCCTTAATGCCTCCAGTAAATTCTCCTCCACTTCTACCTTGTCCGCGAAAATCAATGTTTAAAGTATCATATCTATGACCCAATTTGTCGGGAAGTGCTCGCTTAAAATTATCATCTTTCATCGAATATAGTCCATCAAGCAAAATAATTAGGCTTTGATGCCTTCTGATAAAATAATTACCGACTATCTTAACTCCATCTACAGTAGTGAGAATGATCTCCTGAAGATTATTAGGCAGGGGTTTTAACAGATCATTAGTACCCAATCCACCATGAACTCGCTCACTCCAAATGGCTAGCACCAGAATAGAAACAGCAGTAAGTGTCGTCTGAAAATACCTTTCTGGTTTTCGAACCATTCTCCCATCTCCCTTACCTTTTATTTAATCTATAAATAACCCATAGCAATCTTTCTAACAATCTTTTCTAAACAATCTCTTCTACCTAGTATATTTGACAAAACTTAATAAAACCCTTCATTTTCATTATATAACTTTGAGAAAAAGAAATTGCTTCTGAATCTCATAAAACCAAAAAAAATGAACTTTTTGGCCAGTCAAAAAGTTCATTTTGAACTACTGCTAATATTGAAGTTATATTATCATGCCTTAAACTTAACGACTTCAGAAGGGGATTTGTATCTCCACTGACGTAAACATCATTAGTTATTCAGACTCCCATTTATAAAGGTTGAGAGATTTCCCTTCTGATATATCGTTAAATCTATTCTTTCTATCTTTCAACATGATTTTGAACCATTTTACGTAATTCATCCTCACTTATATCTTCCAGATTAGTAGCTCCTAACATCTCTAAATATCTCCTGGGATTTTCTAAGAATGCAGTTAATTCTGCAGCATCAGCATTAAAGGTCTCCAACAAATGATTAATACTCTCTTCCCGTTGACCATCGGTTATCATCTAGACTCACCTCCTAAAGTTAGTATTGCTTGAATTATAGGTGAAGATTCTATCTCAACAATGAAAAATTTGTCAAAAAAACCCCTACGCTTTCGCGTAAGGGTTAACAAGTTATTGAATAGTTATTCTCTCCTCTGCTAAACTACCTGGAATAGGTTCAGTCAGATTAATAATATAATCAAGAAGCATACTTTGTTCAGAAGAATCACTTACATTTTCACTAATTACTTTATCTGCCAGGCCATAATAGTTATTATAATTATAATCATTAAATGATACTGTATAGACCTCATCATCAACAATCGGATCACCATTCTCTAAATAACACTCTACACTGGACAAATTACCAGCTTCAAGCTGGATTACATACGTCATCCCAGACACCTGAACATCAGCATTGTTATATCTATCCGAACGATCAAAGAAGAATTGTTTTAAATCCGAACCTTTGATCTCCGCGACGACTGCTTTATTACTGCCAATATAGCTGCCATAAAGTTGGAGTAGAGCAGTCTGGTTAATTGAGCCAGCCTGAATATCATCAGCAGAACTATTTAGATAACTGGATGGAAATGTGACAATTTGTGCATCAGTATGGGCTCTAATAGCATCTGTCATCAAATTCCCTGCTGTGTTTGAACCGTTATAGCAATCTTTTGCACTTAAAGTTACATCAGTTTGACCAATTATATTGGTCGCTATAGTCACTCGCTCTTCCGCTAAACTAACCGGAAGAGGACTATCCAGATCCAACATATAATCAAGCAGCATCTCTTGTTCCGTTGTTTCACCAACAACTTCGTTGGTAACTTTTCCCGATACCCCATAATAACTATCATAATAATAATCATTAAAAGATACTGTATAAGTCTCATCATCAGCAATCACATTCCCGTTCTCCAGATAGCATTCTACATCAGCTAAATCTCCTGTGTCATCAAAATTAATCACATAAGTCATACCTGACACCTGAATATCGGCGTTTTTATTTCTTGCTGAACGCTCATAGATTAATTGTTTTAGATCAGAACCCAGAATATCTGCAACCACATACTCGTTACTGTTTATATAACTAGAGTACAATTGGAGCAAATCCCCTTCATTAACTGATCCCACTGGAATATCAACAGCGGAACCATTCAAATTGCCAGATGGGAACAAAGCGATATCTGCACCAGTATAGACCCTAATCGCATCAGCTATCAAATTACCTGCCGTATTCGAACCGTTATAACAATCTGCAGAGCTCAAAATAACATCTGTCTGTCCGACTACATTGTTAGAACTTCGACCAGTTCTGACGACGCCATCATAATCCAGATTGCCACCATTATCAATATACTCAATAATAGTCTCTGCCATTGTGCTATAGATAGACACACCTGGATCATCATGTTCAAAATCATAAGTAGCTGATGAAGCGATAAAACTATTAAGCCCAACTGAATATGTTCTGGTTTCATCAATTGGATTACCAGCATAATCGGTCAACACTACATCTTTGACCTCACCCCACTCGGTTAACACCATATATTTGATTCCAGAGACAAACAGGTCAGTAAAGTTCCTATTTGCTTTCATCAATAATGCTTCAATCTCATCAACACTTAGTTCATATCTGATAATCTCATTGCCAAAAGGTTCAAGAGCATAAATATCACTTACAGTAATTTCACCTTCTAATGAACTCACCCGAATTCCCCCAGAATTTTGAAATGCAATATCCAGGTCATGAATCTCAGTCATAGCATCAGTCATCAGGCAGCCCAGCTCTTCTTGCGAGTCAATAGCACTCGTCGCTATGCCTATTACCCTGTTAAATGAGTCATCACTATTATAATCATCAACAAGTTTCTGAATCTCCTGATCGATATTCGGAGATTCTTCATTTAAAGTAATCAGTTCACCATCAATGTTTGCTACATGATCATTCTCCATAGTGACAATAATTTTACCCAGATATGTAAGATCATCGCCAGCCTGAACAATTGCAACACCATTTGTCAATACTGGTTCCTCAATAACAGTATGAGAATGTCCACCAATGATTAAATCCATTTCACCCATCTGATTGGCTAAGTCTGAGTCAGTAGAAGAACCCAGATGAGAAAGGGCGATGAATAGATTACTATCATCTGCCAGATCAAGATATTCCTCAGCAACAGTTAAGCCATCAGTAAAGTTAATTCCCACAACATTATCTGGATGGGTAGCAGGAATTCCTGTGGTACTACTAATCTGCACTAATCCTAAAACTGCTATCTTCAATTCATTCTCGGTAGTCAGAAAAACATAAGGTTCTGGTTGTGGTAAGTTATCTGTGGTAACCTCTAAATTAGCACAAATCATTGGAAATTCTGCATCTGCCATTCGGCCTTTGAGAACTCCTTGACCATAATCAAAATCATGGTTCCCCAGAGTCATGACGTCAAAACCAACCTTGTTCATCAGGTCAATCATCGGATATCCTTTTGGGTCATATTGATCAACAATTGGGCTTCCAGAGAACATATCACCAGCACTTAAGAGAAATACGTTATCATAATTATCTCTGGCATCTTTGACTATCCAACTCAATTTTGGAAAATTATTAAGCTTACTATGTGTATCATTTACATGAAAAATTACAATTTCAGTCATTATTGGATATGTAATAGTAAGAGATTTCATGTTTTTCACTGCATTAACAACTATTTTCCCAGTACCTTTGTTACCAATCAAAGCTAAAACATTTCGGCCCTCTTTCACGTTTGTGAAAGTGAACTTGCCATCCTTATTAGTTTTAACAGTCGCATCTGAATCAATAATAGATAGCGTAATTTCAGCTATTGGTTTAGAATTAGCATCAACAACAACCCCAGTAATATTTATAGTATCTTTTTTAGCAAAACCACAGCCTGATACAAGAACACTGATTCCAACTAGCAAAAGAATAGCCAGGGTTAGTTTTTTGCTAACAAACTTTTTCACTGTACCATCCCCCTTAATTTTCAGAAATTTTTAAATTCTCCTGTCCAGTCAATTCCCCATTCAACGAAACAGGTTGATTATCATTTCGCACTATTTTTTTTCCTTTAAGCACGTCCTGATACATCTCAGTTGAATATTTTCTAATAACATCTTTAACTCTGGCACCCGTAAAAATTTGTACTTTTGTTTCATTAACTTTTATTTCCATTGAACACCTCCCAGAAAAATTCAGTATTTGCCTGATCCTATTCTTAAAACGATGAGTAAATATAGTTATTCTATATGAAATCCACATATCCTGCCAATTAACATAAATTTAGGATAATAGCAAAATATTCAATAAAAATTTTGATTTAATCAACATGAACTGACGTTACTCGTAGTCTTTAAACAGACAAATATTTTTAAAACAACTTAACCAACAAACTATCATACTACTGATTAGCTCTATCTAAACTATATCTAAGTTCGATGATTCCCATTTCTATAAGTGGGAGCCTCCTTGTTCTACTTCAGGTAGAGTTGAATCCCCATCTGAAGCTCCAAAGTTCAGCTTTAGCTGAACGAGTTCACTCTGATATGTGTAACTTTTAGAATAAAAAATTCACCAAATGCGTGCAAAACTGACCAATGTAGTGTATAATAATTAATGGCTAAAAAAATGCTCAATAATCTACAGAGAGAGGGATTACAAGATGAAAATTGGGATAATTGGATTGCCGATGGTAGGTAAAACCACATTATTTAACTTATTAACTAACTCCAATGTGGAACCTCATTCCGGCAAAATAGAAGCTGTTACAGCTATCGGTTCAATTCCAGATGAACGAATTGATTATCTATCTTCTTTATACAATCCCAAAAAAACTACCTATGCACGAATTGAATTTGTCGATATTCCTGCATTGGTTAAAGGGGCCAGTAAAGGTGAAGGCAGTGGGAATTCTTTTTTGAATGAAGTTCGCAATGTGGACGCACTTATTCATGTTATCAGGACTTTTGATGACCCAGCTCTGCCGCATGTCGAAGGAGATATTAATCCATTGCGTGATTTTGCTACTATTAATGATGAACTCCTCTTTTCAGATCTGGCAGTTATTGAAAAAAGAATTGAAAAGATTCAATCCAGTCAAAAGACCATGAAACAACACGGTCACGAACTGCCCATCCTGGAAAAATGTCGAGAGGTCTTAGAAGAAGAAGGCAATATTGCTCAACTAGACCTAACTGAAGATGAAGCTACTCTGATTAGAGGTTATGCTTTCTTCACTCAAAAACCACTGATTGTTGTTTTAAACTTAAGTGATGATCAACTGAAAAACGATCAATACCCTGAAAAAGATGAGTTTGAAGCACATATGCTAGAGAAAGAGATTCCCTTCGCCAAAGTTTCAGCTGCGATTGAGATGGAGATCAACCAGCTAGATGAGGAAGATAAAGAGATGTTCATGGAAGAACTGTGTATAACTGAGCCAGGCATTAACAAAATCGCCCGTGCTACCTATAAGCGTCTCGGTTTAATCTCTTTCTTTACCGTTGGTGAAGATGAGGTTCGAGCCTGGACCATTAAATCCGATTCTCCAGCACCCAAAGCAGCCCGGGCCATCCACACCGATATCGAAAGAGGATTTATCCGGGCAGAAGTCGTAGCGTATCCAGCACTAAGAGAACACGGTTCAATGAAAGCATGCAAAGAAGCTGGGCTTGTTCGCCTGGAAGGAAAAGAATATCTGGTTCAAGATGGAGATATTATTAATTTCCGCTTTAACGTTTAATGCTGTCATCTTCGACAGCATTACTTTCTGAGATTACATTTCGTACTACGAATTTTTTCAACTATCTATGATTTTTTGCTATTTAGAATATTGATGAGATACAATCCCTCTAACAGACAGTTATCTGTCTCAATTAAAGTAGCATCAACAGCAAGCTATTAACGCTCGGGTTGAACAACCTTCAGAAGAAGATTTGTATCTCCACTGAAGTACCCATCATTTAATTATCTATACTCCCACCTATAGCGGCTGGGCAACTTCGATTCTGAAACACATTTAAAACTTATTCACAAAGGAGTGTTGTAGGTTGTTTCGATATATCCTTTTTGATCTTGATGGTACAGCGTTAGACACACACGAGGCTATCTTCCAGACTTTTGAACATACTTTGAAAAAAAGACTTAACGTAAATGTTAGTCGTACAGAGTTAATGAAAATCTTTGGAGAACCTTTGCGTAAACAGATGGCTTACTTCAGTCCCGAACTTGCTGATAGTTTGTGTGATACCTATCGGAACTTTTATGCACAATGCAGTGCGAAGCTCACCGTTCCCTTTCCGGGAGTTAGAGAGATTTTAGATCAGCTAAAAGAGCTCAAAATTCCTGTCGGAATTGTAACTAACAAAGCGAGAATTCCCGCACAAAGAGCTCTGGAAGATTTAAAGCTTATGTCGAAAATTGATTTTCTCATCGGTTATGACCAGGTTACCTACCCCAAACCTCATCCTGAAGCACTACTGACAGGAATGAAACTAATGCACGCTGATCCTGCAAAAACCTTAATAATTGGTGATAGTCCACTTGATATTGAAGCTGGTTACCGGGCTGGAATTAAAACCGCTCTAGTTAGCTGGAGCATCTTTGCGTCTGACAGATTTACCCTGCCTCCTCACTATATTTTAGACCAAATGATAGACTTGATAGAGCTAGTTGATGGAAATGTAGCTTAATCAGCAATAAACAAGTTATTAAAAGTTAATCCAAAGGGGGAATAGTAATGAATCGACTAAAAAATCTACTGACAATCAACACATGGCCTGATAATTTAAAATACCTGGCCCTGGCTACATTTTTGATGAGTATGTCTCTGGCTTTAAAAGATACCACTTTCACAAATTTTGCTAATGATTTAGGAATTCAGCCAGACCAATTAGGCTGGATTGAATCGATTAGGGAAGTACCTGGACTATTAACTGTAGTCATGGCTATGTTAACTTATCTGATCACTGAATCTCTGCTTGCTGCTTTATCGCTGATCGCCCTCTCATTGGGAATGTTTATATTTAGCATCTCCACTGGATTCTATTGGTTAGTCGGAGCCAGCTTGATTTATAGTATCGGCTTTCACCTCTTTTATCCATTACAATCTGCGATGGCTTTAAAGATGGTTAGTAAAGAGGACAGTGGTAAACAGTTAGGACTCATGGGGAGTATTGGTTCTACAGCTCAACTTCTGGGAATGGGGTCTGTAATTATTTTGAGTCAGTTATTAGAGATTCGCCATATTTTTTTGATTGGTATGGTATTGGCTTTTTTTGGTGCTTTAACGCTGTTTAAAATGCCTAGACCTGAAGTTCATCTGAAGCCCAAAACTTTAATCTTCAGAAAACGCTATAAATTCTATTATCTATTAACATTTCTTTCGGGTTGTAGGCGTCATATCTTTACTATTTTTGCTCCTTTTGTTCTAGTTAAAATTTTTGATGTAAATATTACAACAATGGCTACTTTAATGACCGTCAACCAGTTTTTAAACATTTATACTAAACAACGAATTGGCAAATTAATTGATGCTATGGGTGAAAAAGTCGCTCTTACCATTAATTATGGCTCTTTAATCTTTATCTTTTTAGGATATGCCTATAGTAAATCAATAATGATACTCTTTGGTTTATACATTCTGGACAACATCTGTTTTGGTTTTAATATGGCTGTATCTACGTATTTGAATAAAATCTGTTCTGACGAAGACCTGGGACCATCATTAGCTATGGGTTCCACCATCAACCATATTGCAGCTATCTTTATTCCGATTATTGGTGGAATATTATGGGACACTCACGGTTACCAGACAGTTTTTTATGCAGGTGCGATAATTGTCGCTATATCTTTAGTGGTTACACTTTCAATTAAAGAACTGGGCATTAAAGGTTTGCCGGAAATGAAACATTCTGCATAGCGTAATCTGCTTAACGCAATTAAATCTTGATCTCACTCAACCTAAACCTTATATCTAAATTCTATGACTCCCACTTCTATAAGTGAGAGCTGCCTTGTTCTACATCAGGTGGGGTGAATCCTCGTCTGAAGCCCCGAGGTTCAGCTTTAGCCGAACGAGTTCACTCCCAAAGTAAAATGCCAGTTACCAGGGTTCTGATGGATTGGAAAATCAGTGAACCCTTGCTTAACTGGCATTTTACTGAATATAATGTTTTAAATGACCAGTTTCAAACATCACATTAATGGTGTAAAGGCCACAGTATCCTCCACATTTTCCCCATCTAAAAAATCATTGATAACCTGAGCCAATATCTTCACTCCTTTGGTCATCTCCGCTTCTTCCACAGCAGCGATACTCAATCTGAACATATTGTTAGGTCTACCATCAGGATAAAAAACCGAACCTGGAATGATAATTACTCCTTCAGCCAGACATTTTTTGTATAATTGATTTGCTGAATAACCATCCGGTAAAGTTATCCAATAATTCAAACCACCTTTAGGTAGAGTATATTTTACTTCTCGAGGGAGAACCTCTGTTAAAAGTTTGACAAATAGTTGGTATTTGCCTAAATAAATCTGACGCATGCCTTCGATATGTTTCTCCCACAGACCCTGGCGCAAAAGTAGGTCAAATGTTCGTTGAATCAACCCTGATGAAGAGATATCAGAAGTGTGTTTGGCAGCCATTACCTGACCAATTATTGAATCTGGCAAAACCATAAAAGCAATTCGAAAACCCGGAAGGAAAATTTTGCTAAAGCTTTTTATATAAATAACATTCTCTGTATCAGCCACAGCACGTAATGGTGTAAAAGATTCCTGGGTAAAATAAAGTTCACTTAAGCTATCATCCTCTACAATGGTTAACCCATAATTTTGACTCAAATCCAACAATCGCTCCTTTTTCATTGAGGAATAACTATAACCAGTAGGATTTTGAAAATTAGTCATCAGGTATAGGAACCTGGGCTGATATTCTTCCACTTTAGCTTCTAGAATCTTTAAATCTATTCCATCTTCCCTAATAGGAATACTAATAATCCGGGCTCCCCGGGATTTGAAGGCAGATATAGCCCCGGTATAAGTAGGCTCTTCTGTAAAAACTACATCTCCAGGATTTAACATCGCTTTGGAAAGAATATCAATGCCCTGTTGAGCTCCGGAAACCACCTGAATGCTTTTCACCGATGAATCGATATTTTTGGTCGCAAGATAATTCCGAAAAGCTTCCCGAAGGGGTTGGTACCCTAGACTATCCTGATACCCAAAAACTTCACCTCCATCCCTATCCAACACATGATTTATTGCTGTTTTTACATCCTGAATTGGAAAGAGATCGGGATCGGGTGTGGCGGTCGCAAAGCTAATTACATTTTGCTTTAATGAGAGCTGACCTTGATTCATTAATTGAATCTCATCGTCAATAAATACTTCTTCACGGTCAATTTTCTGAATTAAAGGAGCTACATATGTTCCACTACCAACTTTTTTTAACACTAGACCTTCTTCTTCTAGCAATTTGTACGCATTCACAACAGTCACATTATTCACATCCAACAAATTCGCCATTTGACGAATCGGAGGTAACTTTTGATATTCCTCCAAAAACCCCTGATCGATCATTTCTTTTATTTTTTGATAAAGTTGTATATATAAATGCTGTTCGCTTAACTTATTTAACTTTAGCTGTTCAAACATGAATACACCCCTCCAAAACTTAGTTAATTAATACTCTGCAAGCTATATAAACCAAATAATTATTACTCAAATTGTTCCCATACAATTATTATACCATATTTCTGAATGATGTAAAGCTGAAGGCTAAGGATATTAAATTTCTTTATCCCCATTAAAGAAGCTGTATGCTAAATAAAAGGGGATCTGCCAATATTAGCATCTCCCCTCAAAATTCTCGTGATTATTAACTATAATCTAACTCCAATGGCATCTTTATTCCTCCGCTGGATAATTTCAGTCACGTAGATTATTACCTGATTTTCATGCTCCCCAAAAACTTCTCTGCAATCCTTTTCCCGGTTTCCGTATTAGCAAGACCACCCAGGGAAGTCTCTTTAAGAGTACGTGGTAAGGCATCACCTATCTCATTCATCGCAGAAATCACTTCATCTGCCGGAATAACACTGCCAATCCCTGCCAGAGCTAGTTCAGCAGAAGAGATAGCATGAGAAGCTGATAGAGCATTTCTTTTCACACAGGGAACTTCTACCAATCCAGCTACAGGATCACAGACCAATCCTAACATATTCTTCAAAGCCAGGGCAAAAGCTGCAATCACCTGTTCTGGTGTCCCACCCATCATCTCAACTATTCCACCTGCCGCCATACCAGTTCCAACACCACATTCAGCCTGACAACCGCCTGCAGCCCCAGATAAAGTAGCTTGTCGGGCTACTACCAATCCCAATCCAGCTGCCGTCAACAATCCACGAATGATCTCATCATCGTTCAATCCTTTAACCTCCGCTACAGCCAGAAGCCCGCCAGGGACTATACCACAAGAACCAGCAGTAGGGCCAGCCACAATTTTACCCATAGTAGCATTCACCGTCGAAACTGCCAGAGCTTTAGCAAGAGCGATAGAAATTACTCCACCCGCCAAACTCCTACCTTCACGGATAACCTTTGCCATTCGAAAGGCTTCGTCACTAATCATTCCACTTTGGGTAGGTTCAGTCTGCTGCATTCCCTTTTCTGCAGCCTCCTTCATCACCTTCAAATTATTTGCCATTCGTTGATAGACTTCTTCTCTGGTAAGATCACTATTTTTCATCTCATATTCAACTACGATATCCGAGATAGTACAGCTTCCTTCATTTGCTTTCCTCAACAAATCTTCAATTGTATAAAATACAGGCATCTTTAGTCACCCTCTCTTGAACATAAATTATCAAAAAATTCTTCATTCAGGTCAACCAGAATCATTTAACACAGAACCATCAATTAAAGTCACATTAACAGTACGCGATTAACAGCTTCAGAAGGAGATTTGCCTCCGGTTAGAATTCGTAAACTATAGTAGCGAATATATAATAATAGTATACTACTCTAAATAGGTTCGATAAATCGACAAATCTTCACCCCAATAAAGGAATTAACCTCTCGAATCACTTCAGCAGGTACATTTTGATCTGTTTGAACCACCATCGAACTCAAAGCTCCCCGATCCTCACGAAAAACCTCCATAAAGGCAATATTAACTCCATTTAAAGCTAATGTAGAAGTCACCTTGGCAATTACTCCGGGTTTATCTAGATGTAAAATCCAGATTGTCGGATACTTACCGGTCAGATTTACTTTAAAACGATCGATCTTTGTAATCACAATCTCTCCCCCACCTACAGATGAACCAATAACTTGCAAGGTTGAATCATCTGCCCGAGTCAATTCTATCTTAATTGTGTTGGGGTGAGCGTTAGGGGCTTCAAAGCGGTGGAATTCCACATGGATATCCTTGTTAGCAGCACTCTCCAATGAAGTTCGAATCCGTTCATCATCCAGACGATATCCCAGCAATCCACCAACTACAGCAATATCGGTTCCATGCCCTTTAAATGTCTCGGCAAATGATCCATAGAAATAAATCTTCATCTCTTTAGGTTCTTCATTTAAAAGTTTCCTTGCCAGATTACCAATTCGTACCGCACCCGCTGTGTGAGAACTGGATGGACCAATCATTATTGGTCCCATAACCTCAAATATGCTTAATTTCTCCATTAAAATTCATCTCCTGTTATATGAAATCACCCCTATTATATACTAACACTTATCATAATTCTAGTCGTAGAAAAGAATATTTAAAAATTTCTCCTAAGTCAAATATCAGATACTTTAGAGTAATGAACTATCTCTCTAAGTAGTTTATTTATTTCTTTAAATAATTTGGGAACAAATTTATATTATTAACGTCTAAAACTATATATTCCAAAAGGAGATGATAGCGTGAAAAAAATAAAACCCATTTTCATTATCACACTTTTGCTATCCTTAGCTGTAGTTTTTACCGTTTCTGCCGAAGACCTAAAAACTATCTTTGGAGACAAACCAATTGACCAAGCTGCCAAAGTTGTCAGTACCCAGGGAATTACTGTCAATACTATAAACTTTTCTACTCTCAATTCTTCCGAATTACCAACTGATATTCATGAACAGATCGAGTCACTCAAAAAGCAAAAAGGATTTGCCTTTTTCCAGACCAAACAAGGTGAGATCATTCTGGCTGTTTTTGCAGGTGAAAAGCGAACCGGCGGCTATTCCATCGAGATTGTAAAAGTTGAAGATAACGAAGGAATTACAAACGTTATAGCTAAAGAAATCTCACCCAAAAGTACGGATTTTGTTACTATGGCCTTTACCTATCCATACACAGTCGTAAAAGTCAGTGGCGTAACCACTAACTTTAAAATTACTAATGCTCAAGGAGATATTTATCTACAACTAATAGAAAATTCCACTACTAAATCTGAATCGATCAACCATATATCTTCTGCAGATGCTCTTCGAATGGACACCTTACAGTTCATTACCAATGCCTGGGCCAATCGGCTACTTGAGCTCCAGGAACAGATGGACAGCTCCAATATTACCGAGGCAGAAGAAATGCTCTTAAGAGCTGAATGGAATTTTGTTTGGGAACAATGGGAAAAATATCAAAGAGAATTAGATCTCTTGACCAAAAAGTTGACATCCCCTAACTAAAACTCCATGCCCAACTTAATTTCATTCATTTATCATAAATATACCTCTAAGTTCAGCTTAGAGGTATTACTTTTTCTCATCTATAATGCATAAAAAGCCTCTAAAGGTCGCCCTTCAGAGACTTTTTATCATTTTGTACCAATTGTTGCCTGAGTACCAGTACCAGTATATTCATAATCCAGACTATATGCTTTTTTATAAATAATTGGCAGTACCAGAGCAACTCCCAAAATCACAGCTGTCATCAATAATGCTGTATCCATTCCCCAATAATCATTAACATATCCGATAATTGGACTTCCCAATGCATATACTACTTTCTTGACTAGCTGACGTAATGATAGAATAGTAGCCCGCTGCCCCGGATTAGTCCGACGATTTAGATAACCACTAATTAACGTTGGAATATACCCGCTAGCTATATATGGTAAAATAAAGAGAATAATAACCAGATTATGTTTAAAGACCATCATACCCAAAACCGTAATCATCACCATCCCGGGAATTAAATAAAACATCTTCTCATAACCCAATCTTTTAATTCCTTCAGATGTATAATTCGAAAACACAGCAGAAACCAAAAATAATATCGTATAAATAATTCCGGAAACCATAACTGGTAAACCCAAACCTTCTTTAATATATGCCTGGAAATAATCCTCACCAGTAACCAGACCTAAAGAAAGAATAGCTGTAAAGATCAAAAACCATCTGATCTCCACTCGCTGCACAGAGATTTTTATAGCATTTTTCAAAGTCATATAGTATTGCCGATAATATTCCTTTTGGGTTCTTTCTCCCCTCCGGTACTCTTTAGTTGGCTCTACTAAAGTCAAACATATACCAAAAGCAATCATCGAAAAAACTGCTGCCACATAGAATGGCAACTCCCACGCTGCCTGTGCCATAAAACCAGCCACGAAAATTAACGTAGCCGAAACTCCAAACTGTATCCCGCGCATCTTTCCAAATATCTTCTCATATTGGTCTTCAGCATTGTACATCTCCAGACTCTCATAAACAAAGGCTGTATCCGCACCAGAGATAAACGCTTGAGCCAATGCTATAAATACTTCAGCAATCAAAAAACCTAAAAACCCATTGGAAACAGAGAAGATTAAACACGATATCGAAAAAGATGAAGTACCCAACATTAAATTATACCGATGTCCCACTATATCCGATAAAATTCCCGTTGGCACTTCAATTATAAGACCAATCACTCGCTGAATTGCTGATAATAAAAGAATCTCTCCCATCGTCATTCCCCGATCTAACATAAAAAAGATCAAAATCGGATTAAGTATGTTGAAAACAGTGAAAAATTTGAAATAATAAAATTTGCGAATGTTGGATTCCCATTGGCTCATATCTAATTCTCCCTTCAGTTTTAACCTTAACATTATATTCTACACCATTTATTAATTCTCCTTTTATTTATTGGAATTTTTATAAAAAAATTTGATTTTAGTAATCCCTTGCCCAATGGCAATCTCTAATCCTTTCTTTTATAAAACATTTATCTATTTATAGTTATAATTTTTGATGATACACAGATAATTATTTCCTATTGATCTATTATTCAGATATTTTTACTTATTTTTATTGCATTATCCTTTATTTCTATAATTTGGTTATGCAATATTTTACCTCTCCCCGAAAACTTTCAAAAAAATTATTTCACCCTTACAGTCCTTTTTATGATTACCAAAATCCCTAGTGAAAACAGAGCCAACCCGGAAGCTACCAAAAATAACACTTGATAATTCCACCAATCATATAAATATCCACCCAATATACTTCCTAATACTGATGCTACTCCAAAGGCGATTGCCCAGAGCAATGTTTGAGCTGATGTTGCAAAATCATGAGATAATATCCGATCTACATAAGTAACAGATGAGATGTAGAAAAATCCAAAAGTAATTCCATGCAGAGCCTGAAGGAACATAATTTGAATTACTAATGTTGACCTTGCATATAAAAACCAACGTAGAGCAGAGGTAAATGCACTAATCATTAATAGACGACATGGTTGAGTAATAGATTTCCCTTTTCCCAGACAATAATAAACAATTACTTCAGAAATTCCCGCAATAGTTAATGCCCAACCAAGAGTAACTTCATTTCCAATTTTTTCCTTAACAAATAATCCGAAAAATCCATCTATAATAAATGCCCCTGTCTGTAAAAATAGAATTGCCGCTAAAAATAGCAAAAAATCTTTATATCTCAACAGACACCAAAAGTCTTTGATCTTTAATTTACCTTTGGTAAAACTACATCTTCGCTGTGGTAGTACAAAAGCAATTCCACAAGCCAATAAAGTAAACAGAGTATAGACAGCAAACAGATTCTGTAAATTTGACTGATTAAAATAATATCCCATGAAAAATACAGATACTGACAGACCTAAGCCACCCCACAAACGAATCTGACTATATCTCCTTCCATCTCCATTCAGCTCAATCATCACAATACTATCAGCAACGGGAACGATTGGACTTTTAAAAAATCCATACATTCCGATAATTAGAAAGATCCAATAAAAATTATCCCTCACTGAGACCAGAAAAAAAAGAATTGCTGAGAAAGATAATAGTATTTTTAGTAAACTTTTGCGCATTCGAAAAATATCACACAAACAACCCCAGATAGGCTGACTCAAGATCATTACAACCGCTGAAAGGGCTTTGATTGTTCCAATCTCTAGTCCAGTTAAACCAATATCCCGAAAATATAAATTCAAGAAATGATGGGTTGTAAAGCTGACATAGAGCATAAAATAAAACAATTTATACCTCAACATTAAAACCCACTCCTCTTTCCCAGATGTCTATACAATCTCTATTCTTCATCCTATATTATTATTCGAAAATTTAATTCCCCGAAGAAGAATTGAAATAATTATCGGAGCTGGAATTAAAAAAGCCAGATAAATCCTCAAACGAGTAACATCCATCTCATGCCCCAATAAAAGATAGAATAATAAAATACTAAGAATCCTCCCCAGATTCAAAGGTATTTCTCTGGCAACAATATACTCAATCCGTAAATCTTCATCAATTGTGTCGGTTTCGATAACTTTAAAACTGAGGCTTTCAAAAGGAATGTCAAAAAATGGATCAAAAATTCCGGTTAATACCCCAAAGACTAAAATACCTATCCAATCACTCCGCCAGAGCAAAACTAATAACGCTCCCACCAACATTATACTACTTGTATGAATATAGCATGGACGTTTATCAGGTTTCACTAAATATGCTAATGCATAAGCACTAATTAAAGTTAATACTCCCATTCCTAAAGAAAAACTACCCAGAATGAACTCCCGTCCACTGGCTAAAAAAACTAATAAAGCAGTAAGAAAACTAAAAATTCCTGTGCGAATTCCATAGAATCCAATAATTCCTAAGACTCTACGCCAATTTGGATCAGGGTTCTTCAATACCTTCCATACACAATACGGTCCAGGGCAAAATCGAGGATGAATAAAAAAACTCAAAATCTCCACCCCAATAAATAGACCTACTGTAATCCCAAATATCACCATATATCCCTGTAAGTCGGGTAAATTATTGATTATCAGACCGGAGATAAATGGAGCAATCATGCCAAAAAAAGACGCTGAAAAACCATTGATTCCATTAAAATAATCTCTCGTATTATCTTCCGTAAGGTCAAAAACTAAAACATGCTCTGCCAGATGATAAAAACCTACTCCAATTCCCTTAAACATCCCCAAAGGAATAATATAGTTCACCGTATCCTGTTTGATCAACAATACGATTAAATAAAAGATAGTATGAATGATTATTCCAATTCTGATACACCATAATCGATCATAATTACGGGCCAGCCAACCTGAAAAAAGAAAAGTAATCGGAACTACAGAAAACAAAAAAAGATTAAAAATTGCCAATACCTGCAGATCTTTAGATACACGCCAGAGATAGATATTAACAAAAATATTAGATAGCTGAATTCCTAAAGTCAAAAGACCGTGAACTAACAACAAAATCTTACCCCCACCACCAATTTTCTTCAAAATTTGCATGATCAGTTTTCACCTCATTAATTTTGGCCTACTTATCTAGTTTGCCAGCACAAGGCGTTTCCATACCTGATTGTCCAACTCTAGCGTGGGTATTTTCCTCCATTTTAATGTCACCAGATAATAGTGGGATTGCAAATAAAAAACACCCACCTAGTCAGGTAAGTGTTAGTTTCCACATTCGCATAATTCACTCGCGATCTCAAAACTGGATTGAAGAAACTGATCAATCATGTTTACACCTTGATCTAAATCATCAACATCTATCTCTAACTCAAAGTCATACATGTTTTGAGAGTGTTGATAGAGAGGATCATAGTACTCAGTTAACAAAACTGAAGTCACATAATGCAAATCTTTGCGCCATAAAGCCATTACAACCTCTTCAAAACCAGCTTTACCAATACGCTGGACTAACTTCTTTTGAATAGCCTGTAAAGATTTATGACAGGTCTCCAAAAATTCCTGATTTATTCCATTCACTACATATTCTCTAATAATTCTCTCTGCCCGCACATCTAAAGATGCATTCACCAAAATTGGAATACCTTGCTCTTTTTTCATGAACAAAAAATCAGGCATATTCACTCTGCCTATCCGCTTACTTTCTGCCTCCAAAAGAATATAAGGTTGATCTTTCAGTTCTTCCAATCTGTTGTATAGCAAAGCATCAAACTGCTTTTGATTTCGCACATCCTTGATTCCTATACTCCCAAAAGCAGACCCCCGATGACCTGCCAATCCTTCCAGATCAAGAACTGGATGACCTTTTTTTGCTAACTTTTCCAAAATCATGGTTTTACCTGAACCAGTATACCCATGCAGGACTATCGCTTTAGCGGATAAATAATAATTTGCTAACCGATCTAAAATATAGGTTCGATAAGCTTTATACCCACCTTCCAATCGATAACCTGAGATCATCATCATCTTTAAAATTGAGCAGAGATTCTTACTCCTTTCACCACCACGCCAACAAAAAATTATTGGTGTCTTGTTATCAGCCGCCTCTTTAACCTGTCTGACCAACCCGGGTAATTTAGGTGCAACAACCTCCAGACCTACTTCCCTGGCTTTTTCTGGATTCTGTTGTTTATACACAGTCCCAATTCTGGAACGCTCTGCATCAGTAAATAAGGGGATATTTACAGCACCAGGAATGGTTGCATCAGTATATTCTGAAGGTGAACGCACATCAATAAATATATGATCTTTAATCTGTAGAGCATCTTGAACCTTGATTGTTTTCACGATATTTCCCTTCATTTCTCTTCAGGATACATTATAGATACAGCATGGTTTTTATAATCAAAATGTTCTCGCAAACGTTGGTTTAAATCATCTAAAGTGATCTCTTTTAAGATATTCAACTCATGAAAGAGGTCGATATTTTTAAAGTAATAACTAACAAAGTTTTGTGCTGTTGATTTTAAGGAATCAAAGGTAACAATATAGTCCCCAATCATTCGCTTTCTTACCCGCTCTAACTCTTCTTCAGTAATCTTACCTTCTTGTGAGATAATACCTTCATATAGAGCCTGATGAAGTTGATCAGGATCATTGGTATGTCCACCAAGAACAGTCATCCCATGATCAATCTCCAGGGTCACAGAAACAGAAAAACTATCATCAATTAAACCGGACTCATACAGACTTTGATAAAGATTCGAACCCTTACCAATCAAAATCTCCAGTAAAATTCCTGTAATCAGATCCTTTTTCAATAACTTATCCCCGTCTATACCTATCTCTTGTTCTTTAAAACCCAGATAATAAATAGGATGTGATAAGGACATATTTCCTTCAACCCGCTGCTTATTAACAAATTTAGGTTCATTCGGATAAATTTTTTCAATAGGTAGCTGTTTTGCAAAACCTTTTTTGCTTTGATTTTCTTTAATCTGTTGTAACACTGTTTCTGGGTCCAGGTCTCCTTCGATGAAAAGCACCATATTACCTGGATGATAAAACTTCTTATGACATGTTAGCAATAGATCCCGATTAATCTTATAGATACTATCAGCTGTTCCTGCAATATCAATCCGCACAGAGTGGTGAAAAAATAAAGCCTGCATCAGATTTAAGTATGTAATCCAGTCTGGATCATCTTCATACATCCTGATCTCCTGCTCAATTATACCTTTTTCCTTCTCTACAGACTCCTCAGTTAAAGATAGAGATTGAACAAAGTTTAACAGTAATTCTAGACATTCTGGAAAATTTTCAATGGTATCAAAAAGATAGCTAGTCATAGTATATGTTGTAAAAGCATTGACATTAGCCCCAAAGGAAGCAAATGCATCAAAAACATTTAATTCGCTATTTTCAAACATCTTATGCTCCAGAAAATGAGCAATTCCAACAGGTACAGTTACAACCTCAGACTTACCCGGAGCTTTAAAGGTATTATTTATAGATCCATAGTTGGTTGAAAAAATTGCGTACTTTTGCTGAAATCCTTTCTTCGGTAAGATATATACAGGTAATCCATTCTCTAAACGAGTATAATAGAGAGTCTCCTGGATTATGGAATTATACTTCATCTGCATCGAAGAATTATTCTTCATATTCGGCATCGTCATCGAACTCATCGTCTCCTCCCTCTTTACCCTTCAAAAAATAGATAGTATCTAACTCCAGGTGTCTGGCAACTTTTCGTACATCTTCCAAAGTGACAGATTCTAACTCCTCGGCAAACTCATCGAGTATTGGTTCTAAACCATTGGATATCTCTACCATACAAGAGTCAATCAAAGAATCATTATCATCAGTGATATAATTGAAATAGCGGCTATATGCTTTTTTAGTGAATTCTAATTCTTCTAAAGTAACCTCTCCCTGAATAATATCATCCAACTGTTTATCCACAATCGCCAAAACTTGATCCAGTGCAGTCGACTCAATTCCACAATCCACCTGAATAATTCCCTTAGTTCCATCCAATCCACTATGAATATAATATGCCAGACTGGCCTTCTCCCGTACATTTTGAAATAGTTTAGAGTGGGGGAGACTACCAAAAATCCCATTAAAGACGATCATGGCTGGATATAATGGATTTCGTCGAGTTAATCTCGTCCGATATCCTATAGATAGTTTGCCCTGACGAATATTCTCTTCTTCGATAACCCTTTGCGGACTTACGTCCTCTTTATCTGCAACAACTGGTTCAAAAACAGCAGAACGAGGAGCAAAATCTTTAAAGGTCTCGCTAACTTTTTGCTTAACATTTGCAATATCCAGATCACCAGCTAACCAGATATGAATCGGGTTATTTTGTAAAAGAGTTTGATAATAGTCAAACAACTGCTGGTTTTCAACTTGTTCTAAATCTTCTAAACTCCCATATTTATAGATTCCATAAGGTTCTTCTGCACACATCAATTGCTTGCATCGCTCATAAGCATAACGAGACTTGTCGTTCATCAAACTATTAATATCATCTTTTAGAATATTTTTCTCCTGTTCAAAATACTCCTGTTTAAAAATACCATCCTTAGTTAAAGGATTTGTTAACACATCCAGCAGAAATGCTAGACCTTCGTCTAACAGATTATCTCCTCCTGGCAGATAATGTTGATTAATTACCTCCAAAGTCAAAGTTAAAAACTGGCATTCTCCCCGTTTATCTACATCTGCAGAAAAATCAGCCCCATAAAGCCCTTCCAGATATCTCATCATCTCCAGGGTAGTTGGTCTTTTGACAGTACCTCTAAATAAGATGTAAGAGATTAAAGCAACCATAGGAGCGGTCTCCTTTCGGAGCCGCTCCTGAATAAACACTTTCATCAAGGTTGTTTTAAACTTGGAAGTAGGCAATAGATGTAATTCAATACCTTCTTTAATGATGATTCGTTGATAGTCGATTGTCTTCCTCATCATATCCTCCCAATTCAATAATCATTTCTTATTAACCATTTAGTTATCCTTAAAACATTTGACTAATTCAGCAAAACTGGTCTTTACTGAAATGTCAAAGTTTCATTTATTCAGTCGTTTGTGAATTTAATTCATTTAGTCTTTCGATCAAATCACTTAATTCTGCATACAATTGACCAAAATTAGCCAAATCCCCAGATTTTAATGCCTCATCCATCTGGATTTTAATTGTAGCAGTCCGCTCAATCAACGAGATCATATCCAGAGCATCTTCTTCAGTAAGCTCTCCCAATTCCTCAGGCACCGGAGCTTCCTCTTCTATTTCTGAAGCGACACCAAATATCTTCTCCAAAGCACCTCTCAGGGTTGGTTCCATTACAACATCATCCCCATAAGCCACAATCACCCGCTTAAGTTCAGGAAGTTGTGTCTCCTGGGACTGAAGGAAGATTGGCTCAACATAGAGGATAGAATTCTTAATGGGTATAGTTAATAGATTACCCCGAATTACACTGGATCCTTTCTGATCCCATAAAGTTAATTGTTGAGCGATTACAGAATCCTGATCAATTCTCGCTTCAATCATCATTGGACCATAAATTGTCCGATCTCTAGGAAAACTATATTGAACTAACTGACCATATTCTTCACCATCAGATTTAGCAACCAACCAGGAAACCATATTGTTCTTACCGACTGGGGCAAACGGTTGAAAGATGATGAATTCCAAATCAGTTTCACCAGGCAATCTGGTAATCATATAATACGGCTGTACTGGAATAGTTTCCCCTCCATACTTCTCAGTGGGAATGTTCCATTGGTCTTCTTTATTGAAGAAAGTCACAGGATTCTTCATATGATAAGTTGCATATATTTGCGACTGTAGACTAAACAGATCTTCGGGATAGCGAATATGTTCCTTCAAATTCCCAGGCATACTGTCTAACGATTTAAACATATCTGGGAAAATCTTAGCATAGGTTTGAATCAGTGGATCTTGCGGATCACTAATATAATAATCCACATTACCGTTATAGGCATCAACCACTACTTTCACCGAATTACGAACATAGTTTCCCCAACCCCTAACAGGCTCTGAATATGGGTAATCAAAACTGGTCGTATAGGCATCGATAATCCAATACAAATTACCGTTATCAACTACAATATATGGATCTTTATCATACTTTAAGAAAGGTGCAATTTTAGCAACTCTTGTCATAATGTCTCGATCAAACAGCAATCTACTATCTGCATTAACGTCAGTAGATAAGAGGAATTTCATTGTACCATATTTAATAGCAAAAGCAACCTTTCGCCAAATGTTTTTAATTGGAATACCACCTGTTCCATTATAATAATATGGATCAGATTCAGAAAAGTCAAACTCCCCATTCTCACTATTGACTATAACATAATTGCTTGTCTTCTCCCCAAAATAGATACGCGGTTCACTTACTTTTAAATCAATAGCGCTAACTGGTGGGATATTTTTAATATATAGCTCTGGTAAACCTTCAGAAGTTACCACATTAACCGGGCTCATGACCACACCCATACCATGAGTAAATTTTAACACCTGATTAATCCAGTTTTGGGATCTTACAGGCAGCCCTTGTTGATTCATCTCCCGGGGAGCTAACATAACTTGACGGTATACTCCGTCAATTACATAACGGTCGATGTCTACATGATCTATATCATAATATGGACGAATCTCCTGATTTTGAGCATAAGTCCGCTGTAGTGGGCGCCAATCCCAGAGGCGAATATTTTCCACAATATCATCAGCCACGGTTAAATCTTGAAGAGTCAGATCTGTAGTAGCCGGAAAATCCCTAACGTCAAGATTAGTCAATCCATACGCCTGCAGCGTATATTCTATATTATGTGCAATATACGGTTTCTCCATCTCAATCTCATTAGGTTCAACCCGATATTTCTGAATAATTCCGGGATAAATCCCACCCAGAACTATTGAGACCAATAACCAGAGAGCTATTCCAATATAGATCAGTTTCATCTTTCTGGTAAAGATATTGATCAATGTAAACAGAGCCAGAACACCAACAACAACCATCAATACTCGTAAAGCAAACAATTGAACATTTACATCTGTATAACTGGCTCCAAAAACAACTCCTCTGGGAGAATAGAGAAGTTTATACATTTGCAATTGATAGCCAAAAGCCTTTAAAGCAAAGAAAACTACTGCTAAAGCTGACAGGTGCAATTTCTCTGATAGATCTAATCTATATCCTCCTTTACCAGTCCGCAAATTGATTAACAGATAGATCAAACCGACAACAACGCCAGTCAAAACTACCAATCCTGTCAACAAAGAATAGGCTATTTCTAAAAATGGTAAATCAAATAAATAAAAACCAATATCCTTTGTAAAGATTGGATCAGTAATCCCAAAAGGAGTCTTGTGAATGTATTTCTGGACAATCTCCCACATCCCTGAACTGATACTGCTTGTGAAAATACCCAATACAACACTGACGAGAAGATAAAGCAAGTTCAACTTTCCTTTAGTCAACCATCTAAAAGATTGGTTTTCAGCTTCTTGCTGGTCGACCACCCGCAAATTTGAACCAGCGAAACTGTGCAAAAAATTCAAAACCTTCTTACCAGTAAAAAGTAGGTTGACATAGACAAAGAGAGCAAAAAGCCCCACAATAGCTAATCTCACCCAAATCTTTGTCATTAAAATTGTTACGAATACTTGTTGTAAGTTAAGGTTTAAGAACCATAACCAATCAGAGTACATGTTGATCCCTGCAACAAATAAACCGACTAAAATAAAACCAATAATCACCAAAATTATTAATGTACGCTTTAAATAAGACATATGTAACCTCCTTTCCCAATTTACAAACCTAGTATTAACAATATCTTTACCAAATATAAGTCTGGGCTATTAGTAATTATTCAATATTTGGAGGCATTCTCCTTCCGCAACCTCAATGTTTTTTTAGGATTAGACCTGCAAATAGCTAATAATAGATTTAATAACATTTCAGAAACGAAGACTCCCAGCCTCTATAGGTAGGAGTATTAATAACGAAATAGGATTTATTACTTCATTAAAGATACAAATTTTCTGCTAAAGTCCTTAAACGTAAAGGCATTAACAGCCTGCTTTTAATGTAGCTTTGATACTTTTATCTAAAAAATAAAAAGATTGGCGATAACTTCCACCAATCTTTCCTTTGTTTATGGCAATGTCATTGTTGGTACAACCAAATCCCTCTCGTTAAAGTTGAAAAAATGCCCTCCTCCTGTCTCCGCAATCTCCTGCAATCTGGTCTCACCAGTACCACCAGAACTATGCACATGGATTACATGAGTAATGATACCTTCGGCTTTCAATTCTCTGACTTTTGCTACAGGATCAATCTGACCATTGTCAATACCATCGCTGATCAACAAAATATATTTCCTTCCCTGCACGGTCTGTAAATCTTTTCCTGCTTGCTCGATGGCATATCCAATAGGTGACTTACCACTGGGTCTTAACTGCTGAATAATCTCTTGTATCTGCTCTCGATTATTTACTCCCAGTGGAACTTCCAGGCGACTTTCTCCCGAACCTCCAAAAGTTCGTAAACCCAATCTAACATTATCTGGTAGATCTTTTAGTAAAACATTCATAACACCACGTGAATTGATGATTTTATTCACTCCCTGGATTTGCCCCCACATGCTTCCGGATACATCAATAATCGCTTCTACATAAATCTCAGGTTGTGAATATTCCTGTGTAAGATATATTTCTTCCTGGATCACACTTTTTTCTGGCTGGGACGAGAATATCTCCTGAAACATCGGTGACTGGAATAAACCTTTGCATAAAGCTAGCAAAAATAGTAAAAGGAACAGGAGTGATAAATTCTTTCGGTTGAACATAATAGACCCTCCTTTCCTTACTAGTATAATGTTTATGATAACAAGAAAAAAAGTATGACTCCTCACAAAAGGAGTCATACTCTCAGTCGTCAGATTTAGTTGTTAATCAACTATGAAGGTTCCTGCAGTTGTACCTTCATTATATTGACGCTTCATGTTTTTCGCCTCTTCTAAACTTACATTAAGCTCATTAGCAATCTCTTGATCGGACATTGTATCCATCTGGCTGACAAAAGATGCAACATCTTTACCTTGCATAGCCAATCTGGTCTGCAAATTATTGTCAATGTTATATGGCATTTTGTTATCAGTCATTTATTTCATCTCCTTATAGTATATTTAAGCCTTAACTCCCACAGGCTTAGCAAAAACATCTATCAAACCCGCATCTTCAACTCGTTTTCTTACCACCCCCAGGTCTGTAGTGTACAAGTTTTTCTCCTTCATCCGTTCAAAATAAACAGATCCAGAGAAAGTGTACTTTTTAGTACGACCTACTTCATTTTTCATCTGAGTATTAACATAGGCGATAGCATCACCGATAGCTATCGTCTCAGGAATCTCCAACAATTCCGCACCCTGTGCGTATCTAACCGCATTGTGACCTGCCAGAGTACCAGTAACACATGCTTCTGTATGACCGACCAAAAGCCCTGCCTTTTCACCACCGCAGAACACATTATCCAAACCGTCAACTTTCAAATGATTATCCCGGGGAGCCATCCCCATATAGCGCATTGAGTTACCAATACCACCTGCATAAGGGTCTTCATAGCGTGCATTTTCAAAACCTGGAACTCTTCTGAGCTTTTCTAATGGCATAAAAGGAGCCATTAACTTGGCATGACCTGTATCCAGAAGAATAATATTCTCAGCGAATTCTTTTAATGCATACTGTTGACATGCTTTAACTCCCAGTTTGCCTTCATCAACTAACTCTTTAGGCACAGGAACCACTACTACCCCTTTGGTGTTCAACTCATTGATAATATCTTCTCTAATTGAATCTTTGTGGAGTTTACAGGAACCACTCATTGCTCCCACCGATCCATCACCCTTTTTGCCGATGATCTCTTTAATTCCTGCTTTTTCCACAATACTCATTCTGGGTCCAAAAGTAGGGCAGCGATAAATACACATTACGCATCCATTTCCATATTTGCCACATTTATTCATCGGGCCTGCAGTACCACTACAATCTACAAATACATCAGCTTCTTCACCTGTGTGTTCTCTAGTGGTAACTGCTGCTACCTTACTACCATCTAATTTAATATTGGTCATCCGGTTAGTCAGACGAACATCTATTCCCATTTCCAGCACATGCCTTTTAATGGCAGGTTCAATTAGAGCCACATCATAAAGAGATGCATGCTTATGACCCGGAAATTCTATCTCTTTATGCCTGCTGACACTATCAGTAATCTGAAACAGATCCCCACCACCCATGGCAATCGCTTCTTCAGCAGCAGTCCAGCGGCCATTATTACGCATTATCCCACCGACAAGACCAGTTCCCAATAACATATCTGCCCGCTCAAACAGAATAACTTTCTCTGCTCCTGCCTTCTTAGCTGCCACAGCAGCTGCACATCCTGCCCAACCACCACCAACAATTACTACTTTGGGCATATATCTGTATCCCTCCTTTTTTTGCCACGTCAATGCTACAACGTGGTTGGTTTGCAGCGGGTTTACAAGGATACGGAGACCTATATGTAAGGGCTCCGTATTCCTATCTACATTTTAATTACACCTGCATGTTTAGCCACAATCTCCATTAATGCAAATAATGCTTTAACTGCATAGCGCATCCGCTCTTCAATCAACACACCATTATTATCGGTGGTTCCCAATCCTGGTTCAATAAATATATTGCCATCATAGGCTATAGTTGGAATAACACCCATTTGCGCACAACCAGTTTGCATAATATTTGAAGAACCATACATATCTTCAATAGAGAAAATTGGCATACCAACTTGTCCATTCTTCCAGGTATCTTCATAGTTAACCTCAACTGCCATGGAGTTGAATGATTTAGTAATCTTGATACCTTGCTTAAGATCTGGATGGATTTTGTCAAATTCTTCTTTGATAATCTCAAAAGTCTGATCCACAGGTTTAGTGTACATTTCAGGCTTATCACGCAGTGCCTTTAAGGCTGCTAATTGACCAAGAAGTGCTTCTTTACCTGGATCAAAAATAACATAGGCAGCTTTTCCATAAGCATTGGTTGTTCCCCAACGTTCACTGTGCACACCCAGAGCTCGCCTTATCTGAACCATCTCTTCTTCTTTACCAATAATTAAACCACTGGTTGGGGCTCCTGTTGCTTTATCCATACTATAAATTTGTACTGTAGCACCATTTTTTCTTGGATCTGCACCAACAAATGGCAAACCCCAGGCGTTGTCAACGATATATGGGATATCATACTCTTGAGCCAACTTAGCCAACTCTTTTTGTAATCGTGGAGTACCATCTGAATCTTTATCACCATAACCATAACCTGGAGTATCATAACCAAGAGAGGTAACACCGTTCAACATACTGGCATGACGTTCAGCAATTTTTCTAATCTCTTGCATAGATTTATCCACATCTACTCCAGTTAACTGGAGAGTTGGAAAAGATTTAATACCATGAGGCTGGTAGTCAGCACCCACCAATCTTGCATAAATTACATCAAGATTGTTTTGCCGTTTTCCATTAAAACCTAATTCACCAGGAGTTGAACCTCTCTCTGCAAGAAGGTCTTTATATTTTCCCGGGAAAGGACGACCATAGCCACCTTGATGATGCAAATGTTTCTCATATAATGCAATATATCGGGAACGATAATTATCGCCTCTTCCTTGCATTGGAGGAGAAACCAAAGTATCAAAACACACCCACAAACCTGCCTCACAGACAGGAGTTGAACACGCTTCATACCCATCACCATATACATCCTTAACTACTGTTCTGATCTCGTCAACCAGGTTCTTTAACGGAATAACTCTTTTACCACCTTCATTAACTGCATGTTCAATCTCATCTCTAATAGGTGCAGGACAACCAGAGATAGCACCAGTCAAACCAAATTGTCCGCGAATATCTTTGGGAATGCCAATCTTATCTGCTGCTTTCCTAGCCTCATCATAGATTTGGGGAATAGAGTTTTGCAGCTTTTTGTACATTTGAAACTTGTACATCCAGATCCCTCCTTTATAGTTTAATCTTTTACCTCTACAACCATTTCTACTTCCACTGCAGCATCAATAGGGAGATTAATACTACCTACTGCTGCACGGGCATGTTTGCCCTTCTCCCCAAAAATCTGACCTAAAAGCTCCGATGCTCCATTGATTACTTTGGGCTGGTCAGAGAATTCAGGTACACTGTTAACAAAGCCACCTACTCGAACAATACGTTCTATCTTATCTAAACTACCTATTACACCCTTGATGACACTTAAACAGTTTAAAGCGCACAGTTTAGCTGCCTCATAACCATCTTCAATCGTCAAATCTTTACCTAATTTACCTTTGTACTTTAGCTCACCATTTAGAAAAGGAATTTGTCCGGCAGTATAAACATGCTTACCTGAACGAATTGCTGGAACGTAAGCGGCAACAGGTTTTGGTGCTTCTGGAATTTCTAAGCCTAATTCTTTAATCTTTGTTTCATAGCTCATCCTATCACCCCCTTTCTCAAATTAATTTATCCATGTAGATAATTCTTATACTGTATCATGATTAGTAACTCTTTCTACTACAATCTCCTGTCCTAATTGCATATTCATTTCTACACCGGTTTTTATTTTTTGTGATTTGACTATAATATTTAGATGATTTGGCAGATGAGTGGGATCAAAACCTGCAATTATTCCAATCTCTTGACCACCCACACTCAGACGATCCCCGGCTACTATTACACCACCCTGGATAATCTCCATAAAACCCAAATATGCAATCCTATCTACACCTTTACCCGGGCCAGCTTCCAATTCATCAGTCAAAATCAGCTCATGGATTTCGTTTTTCAACACAGCTCTAGAGATGGGAATCATCAACTCTAAACCTCTCTCTTCCAATCTTCCATCAAGAATTACATTAAGTACTGCTTTAATCGATACTTTAGAAGCATATGGGTTTTTTTTAAACACACCACGCTTATACGGGTCATTAGACACAGTTCATCCCTCCCTGCTCATATATTTACACCATATTTCTGGTAAAAATTGTCCCTGCACCATTTCGTCCCGGATAAGCACCTTCTTCTTTACTACCCAAAACTCCATCATACAGTGCCTGGACGAATGTCGGTTTTTTTAAGACCGCTTTTAACACCTGTTCAATCCCCAATACCAGTTCATCAGACCAGGATTTAGCTTTGGCTGAAGACTGAATCCTGGTTTGACCAAGATTGCGAAAAACCTCACCAACTGAACGCAAAGTATCACATCTGGATGGAGCGGCTATCGGTCCACCTGAATATGCTTCATCAGACGATGCAATGGAAATAGCATCAACTCCCAACGATGCTGCTAAACCAGCATGTAAACCTGTGGTTACCGAAGACTGCACCCTGTCTTCTGTCTGAGTAAGGAAACCGATCGGAGCACCAGGCCAGATTGGTGCATTGATAATAGAACGTAATGCATAAATCTTAGCAGCATTAAAATCAACATAATTATCTTCCATTCTACCATTAATCATTACTTCAGGTGAATAAGCAAACAGAGGCTGCAAAATTGGACGGGCACCCAATCTAATCCCCAGAGCTGTTGAAATCAACATACCAGCAAAGGCTTTATGAGCAGGGACTCCAGCCAATTCCTCATTAGTTGGCAGATCATAGGGTAGATTAAATTTAGCTGCATATTTTATTGCTTCAATGGAATCAACTGTAAGTCTTTCAGGATCTGTACCTGCTGCCATCGATCCATAGGCAATATTTATTTTGGTCAAATCTGCACCACATAACCCAGCGAGGACCACAGTTTCTGTTACGTTCAGTCCCCGATGTGCCCTAACTTGCCACAGTGTGGAATCTTGAAGGGCATTTTTAATCTCAAACAGATTTTCCGGGGTAATTACCGAACCATTTTCCTCATGAGTTAGAAAACCTTCCATATATCCTTCAGTCCTGGCGGCCCATGATGGATCAAAGTGAACCACACCATCTGCTCCCCAGGCTTCACTAACTTTGATATGAGCAATATCCATGAAAGGACACCCTGTACCATATTGAACCCAAACGATAGGTTGACCCTCAACATGTTGTAAAATTGATGGGGTTTGCAAATTTTTACGAGAACGCTGCACAAAATCTTTAAATGCCCGATACTCTTCCCCGGTGAAACGTCTCAGTTTTGAAATGATTTCACCTTTACGATAAAAGTTTGCAATCATGTCATCAGAATAAGACGCGTATTCTTCCTGGAGTTTTTTCAACTCCTGACTGGCACCATCTTTAGCCCTAAGATCTATCATCTCTTCCCGCAAATGAGCCCGTTCAATTCCCGGAGAAGACTTATCCTTTGCCCACTCAAGGATGCCATCAACTATCTGCTCCAAAAGCTTTCCGATCTCTGGATGTTTATAGGTATAATCATAGGTGGCAGTCATATCTTTCTTTTCCTTTTTAACAAAATGGGCTTTCGGATTATACTTTTTGCCCTCCACAAATGCGATGGCTTCTTCCACAGTCGTTCCAGGTCCAAAGCCGCCATCAAAACCTAATTCTGCCGCCAATTCCGGGCGAATTGCCATCCCACCTATCCCAATCTTTACTCTGTCTCTAAGGCCTGTTGCTTCAGCCAAATCAACAAATTTACCTAAAAGTTCTGCTACTCCATATCCTAAAGTTCTGCTCAATAAGATGATGTCGACCTGTTTGTCTATACCCTCTTGAATGATCTCTTCTGGCTTTAAATCCGGGGGTAATAAAAATGCCTCATGCCCTGCTTCTTCCAGACCGCGTTTGATCATTTTCAATCCAATATCATGTACAGGATCTATTGGTGAAAGTAATACTTTCTTTTTCATCACTCTTCCCCCTTAATCTTCAACCAACCATAGCGGTCACCCGGTTTATGCACATATCCTCTGGCACGAACTCTGACTCCTGGCCCTTCAAATTGAATGAATACTGTATCTACATCTGTAAAACCAAAATCTCGCAGCATCTTTAAAATCAATCGTTTACCCTCTTCTTCACTATCACAGATCAAAAATGTTTCCAAATCTACAGCATCTAAAACCTGAGCAAAAACCTGAGACATTATCAAACACCTCCTACGTATTAGTATCTTTCAACTGTGATAATTTTATTGCATAAAAATTATAGTTCACAAAACAAAATAATTTTAGATAAGTTTTTGACTCTTCCAAAAAGCATAATTTTCTCATAACAAAACGGGGCTATTTCAAAAATGAGATAGCCCCGTTCTTCACAATTTATTCATATTCAGATTTTGTTTTAACAACTTATATCAGTCTTCTTCAACCGACCATGCACGGGCCCGGTCAACAGCCCGTTTCCATCCTGCATACAGTTTTTCCCGCCTTTCTTCTGACATCTCCGGAGAGAAAACGGTATCACACTTCCATTTTTCAATCAAGTTATCCTGACTATTCCAATAGTCCACAGCCAGACCTGCCAGATAGGCAGCACCAAGAGCCGTAGTCTCATTTATGATTGATCTTTCAACTTCACAACCCAATATATCAGCCTGAAATTGCATCAGAAAATCATTCCGAACAGCTCCACCATCAACCCGTAAAGTTTTCAGTTGAAGACCAGAATCCGCTTCCATCGCCCACAAAACATCCCTGGTCTGATAAGCTATGGATTCCAGTGTCGCCCGAATAAGATGCTCTTTAGCAGAACCCCGGGTTAATCCTACTATAGCACCTCTGGCATACATATCCCAGTATGGTGCACCTAATCCAGCAAAAGCTGGCACCACGTATATTCCACCTGTGTCTTCAACTTTTCTGGCAAAATATTCAGAATCAGGGGCAGTATCAATAATCTTTAATTCATCGCGCAACCACTGCACTGCAGCCCCGCCAATAAAGATAGAGCCTTCCAGAGCATACTCAACTCGTCCATTAATTCCCCAGGCGATGGTGGTTAACAGACCATGTTCCGATCTAACTGCTTCATCACCCGTATTCATCAACATAAAACAACCTGTACCATAAGTATTTTTCGCCATTCCTTTTTCATAGCAAACCTGTCCAAATGTAGCAGCCTGTTGATCTCCGGCGATACCAGCTATCGGCACTTCTGCTCCAAAGACATCTTGATTAGTATAACCATAAACTTCACTGGATTGTCTAACTTCAGGGAGCATAGAAGTAGGTATCGCCAAAATTGACAATAGTTCGTCATCCCACTGAAGATCAAATATATTATACAGTAAAGTTCGAGAAGCATTAGTATAATCAGTAATATGAATCTGACCATTGGTTAATTTCCAGATTAACCAACTATCAATAGTTCCAAACCTGAGTTGACCCTTTTTAGCTTTTTCGTTAGCATCAATCACATTATCCAGAATCCATCTAATTTTGGTTCCAGAGAAGTACGCATCTAATACCAGACCAGTTTTATCTCTAAAGACACCTTCCAAATTTTTCTCCTTTAAATCATCACAGATGGGAGCTGTTCGGCGATCTTGCCAGACGATGGCATTATAAATTGGCTTACCTGTTCGCGAATCCCAGACTACTGTAGTCTCCCTCTGATTAGTAATTCCAATAGCAGCAATTTGGTTGCGTAAAATATTTGCTTTACCTAAAGCATCTGCTACAACACCAATGGTAGTACCCCAAATCTCATCTGGATCATGTTCTACCCATCCCGGTTTAGGATAAATTTGAAAAAACTCTTTCTGGGCTATGCTGATAATCTGGCCGTCATGATTGAAAACAATCGCTCTGGAACTGGTTGTACCCTGATCGATCGATAATATATACTTCTCCATTCTCACTCCCCCTAATCATTCAGGTTCTTTCTCTAATCTCACATATCCGTATTATCCATTAAAACAGCCTATTCCATCTCCTCATTTAATAACACCATCTGCAGATGATCTTCCCAGGTACCATTAATTTTTAAATATTTTTTTGCCAATCCTTGCGAATGAAAGCCTAATTTCTCTACTACCCGCAGTGAACGATGATTTTTTGGCATAATATTAGCTTCAATTCTATGAAGATGCAATTTTTTAAAAGCAAAATCAATAAAGGTCTGCAGGGCTTCAGTGATATAACCCTGGTTAATCTCCTTACCATCCATCTTATAACCCAGAAAACAGGACTGGAATCCCCCTCTAACTATGTTGTTGAGAACAACCGCCCCAATTACCCTTTCCTTCGGGTCTCCCTTTTTAAAAATATATAGTTTATACATCAGATCCCTTTTCATAAACAATTGTTCATTGCGTAATGACTTTCGGGTATGTTTTAAAGTATAATAATCCAGGTCTTTATCCGGTTCCCATTCTTTTAAAAACTCTTTATTTCGAAAGTGGAAATCCAATACCTGTTCAGCATAAGTCTCATCTAAAATCTTTAACAATAATCTTTCTGTCTCCAGATATCCATTCATCATAGTCACCATCCTTTGCATTTCTTTAACTGTCCAATTCTAAACCACTGTTTAAGAATTTTCTTAAGCAGTGGTTTAGAATTTACTATGTTTAAAGGTCAAAAATTCTCAAGAAGGATATTGTCAAATTTACCTTAATTTTGTAGGAAAATATGTATTAATTAACTCTTTTTCTTTCTCATAATCAACTGTTATCTGATAATCATCCTGACGAGGATTGTTCATCAACCAGTCAAAGGTGATCTGCATAGCTTTTGCCGGATGAACCAACTGCTTATATCCCAGATCTTTTTTTATTTTGGAAAGATCACATAATAAATGATTATTTATTAGATAGGGGTTAGTCTCAATCTCTGCAGCATAGATCTCATAGGGAATACTATAAAATTCAAATTCAACTCCATAAATCTCACCAGCCAATTCGAAAAGTTGGCGAGTTGTGAATACATCTTCATCACCTACGTGATAAATAGTATCTGCTTTCCGATAATTTTCTAGAGTAAGCACCACTGCATAAGCCAGATTTTCCGTAAAACCATGATGGAAGTACATTCTTCCACCATCCGGAAGTACTACTTGATGGTTGCCGTCGATTATTCGTTTAATAATAAACCATTCTCGAAAACTTCCAGTGTCCTGCCCTGGACCATAAATTGCTGGGAAACGCAAAATCGTTGTCGAAAAATCTCCAGCCGCCTGAGCTTCCAGAAGTATCTTCTCAACCACAATTTTATCATAATCTGTATCGTAAGGATATAGGTTTCTCCTCAACTGTGAGTCTTCCCGTAATGGACTGGTTTGTAAGAAAGAATCTTTTTCCAGGATAACATCAAAGATCCGATATACATCCAGGCTGCTAATACAGACAGTATGTTTTAGCTTACCTCTAAATAAGTCAACAACCTTTCTCGCCTGAGCTTCCGTTTTCAAAACCATATCAATCAAAAAATCCACCTCTAGTTCAGCAAGCCTTTCCATCGCTTCCTCATTATCACGATCACCAATAATCTCCCGAACTCTGGAATTATAACTCCCGGATAGTTCCAGAGGATGTTCTCCACGATGAAAGATTGTCACATCATAATCACGATCCAATAACATTTTAACAATATTTTTTCCGGTTAAACCGGTTCCACCTATAATTAAAACATTCATCATAGTACCTCCTTGTATCTAAACATTAAAAAATTTAAACTTTCAACAAACCATTATACCGCTTACCCAAGTCCAGATAAAAATCCAATAATTACAGCAGCAATACTGATTATGTATAGAACTCCTTGAATCTTTAAATAGGCATTTAGATTAGTGAAGACCATATCAAGTCGACAATTATCTTCGTCAGCATACAGGGCTTCACCTGCCCGTGTTGCTGCTTCTCTTAACTTTAAACCTAAAATCAGAGTAATAACTCCCGGAATCGCACCAATAAAATATGCAAAAATTCCGAAGACAATCTGAATTATCCCGAGAATAATATTTATCACTCCGATAAAACCTGCCCAATCACTAAATTTTTTTAAATGTTCCCTACTTACCATGACAATGCTCCTTTCTTAATGTATTAGTACACTATTTCGACAATTCAAATTTTATACCTTCATCAGAAAAAAACTGTCGAGAAATGGTTGCCGAGCAGCATCTCAAGACTATTGATATTTTTTAAATTAATCTCATCTCCTGACTACTTTCTCGATCAACGGTTCCGGAACGTATGACTGCTGGACCGATTAAAATTAAACCAAAGCTAAAAGCATAATAATTATAAAAATATTTACTAAAATTTTACTAAAAAAACACCAAAAACGAGTATTAAGGAACTCATATTTGGTGTTCTTCTAACAATATTATTTTTTACTATTTTCCCATTAAATTTTACCTTTACCTGGCGGCTGTAGTACCAAAAACTTCTTTATTCTTACGCAGTTCTTCAATCAATTTCGGAACTACAGTGTATACATCCCCAACAATCCCATAGTCTGCTACCTGAAAGATAGGAGCATTAGCGTCTTTATTAATTGCAACAATCATCTTCGAGTTAGTCATCCCAGCCAAATGCTGAATAGCTCCTGAGATGCCACAGGCAATATATAAATCTGGCTGTACAGTTTTACCGGTCTGCCCTACCTGATGATCATGGCAGATCCATCCATTATCCACACAACCACGGGAAGATCCTACCTGTGCACCCATAATTTCGGCTAATTCCTCTAGTAATTTAAATCCATCCGCCTTCTTCAAACCTCGTCCACCAGAGACAATTATCCTGGCTTCTTCCAGATTTACCTGCTGCTTAGCAGCTTTCACAACCTCCTGGACCTGGGCTTTAATCGCTAACTCTGCCAGATTTGGATCGAATTTAATTACTTCTCCCTGACGTTGATTATCTACTTCTGCTTTGACCATCACTCCCGGACGTACAGTAGCCATCTGTGGTCGATGATTAGGACAGACTATTGTGGCCATTAAATTACCTCCAAAGGCCGGGCGTGTCTGGAGAAGTACTCCCTTCTCCTGATCAATGGCTAATTCTGTACAATCAGCTGTCAATCCTGTTCCTAATCTTGCAGAAAGACGAGGAGCCAGGTCACGACCGTTATGAGTGGCACCAATTAACAGAATCTCTGGTTTCTCCTGTTGAACCAATTTTTCTAATATAGCTACATATGACTCTGTATTATAATTATTTAGTTGCGAATCTTCAATCAAATAAACCTTGTCTGCCCCATAAGCAATCAGTTCCCCAGTCAGTTTTTCTACCTCATCACCTAACAGAACTGCAGATAAGCTTCTTCCCAATGAATCAGCCAATTTTCGGCCTTCACTAACCAATTCCAGAGCAACTTTTAATAATTGTCGATCACGCTGTTCTACAATTACCCATACTCCTAAATAGTCCTGATTATTGTTAATTTGCTTTTTCTTCTCCAATTTGATCGCCTCAACTGGACAAATCCGAACACAGGCACCACATAAAGTACAGCTTTCGCAAACAACAACCCGATCTCCATCCATTTTTAACGCATCAAATGGACATTTCTCTATACAAACACCACAGCCAATACACTGTTCATGAAGAATTTGCAAAGCCATCTTATCTCCCCCCTATACTAGATTTTTAGCTTTCAACTTCCCAACTAAAGTACCCACAACTTGATCTAAATCTCCATGCAAAATCTCTGCGGATCTGTCGTTGGTTGGGGTAAAAGTTTTCACAACCTGAGTTGGAGAACCATCTAACCCCAGACGGGCTTTATCCACGTTCAGATCAGCCGCTGTCCAGAATGTGATTTCATGCTTACGAAATGCATCGACAATCCCTTTAGCAGAGGGATATCTGGGTTCATTCAACTCTCCAATCACCGTCAATAATACAGGCAGAGGGGATTTAACTACTGCATAACCATCTTCCAGAGCTTTTTGAACTATTATTGTTGATCCATTAACTTTAATATCCCTGACATAAGTGATCTGTGGGATATTTAAGTGTTCAGCCAATTCGGGTCCCACCTGTGCTGTATCACCATCTATTGCCTGACGACCACAGAAAATCAGATCATATTTCCCGATTTTCTCAATAGCTCTGGCCAGAGTGTATGATGTAGCCAGAGTGTCCGAACCAGCAAAAGCTCTATCACTTAGTAAAATTGCTTCATCTGCTCCCATCGCCAGAGCTTCCTTAAGAGCCACCTCTGCTTGTGGAGGTCCCATTGAGAGCACTGTTACCTTACCTTGATATGCTTCTTTTAAACGCAATGCAGCTTCCAGAGCATTTTTATCTTCAGGATTTATGATAGAAGGAATTCCGTCGCGAATTAGCGTTCCTTTTTTCGGATCTATCTTAACCTCATTTGTATCAGGAACCTGTTTAACACACACGATAATATCCATAGTTTTTACCTCCTTTTGCTCCATTGATACTCGGAGTCAAACAATTTGTATCCTCTTCAAACACATCGTATAGCATACGCTCGCCTAATTTTATTTAATTATGCTACTAGCAATTACCATTTTTTGAACTTCAGTGGTTCCTTCGTAAATTTCGGTTATTTTGGCATCTCTCATTAATCTTTCCACAGGATATTCTTTTGTATAACCATATCCACCATGCAGTTGAATAGCTTTTACAGTAACATCCATAGCAGCTTCTGAAGCATAGTACTTTGCCATTGCAGCCGCCGCAGAGTAATTTTCACCACGATCTTTCATATCTGCTGCCCGATAGGTTAATAACCTTGCTGCTTCAACTTTAGTTGCCATCTCCGCCAGTGTAAATTGAATAGCCTGAAATTTACTGATTGGACGACCAAACTGTTTACGTTCCTGCACATATTGGATTGTCTCATCTAAAGCTCGTTGAGCTATCCCCAGTGCCTGTGCAGCAATACCAATTCTACCACCATCTAAAGTAGACATAGCAATTTTAAAGCCCTTTCCTTCTTGACCAAGAATATTCTCCTGCGGAACACGACAGTTTTCAAAAATTAACTCTCTGGTATCAGAAGCTCTAATACCCAGTTTATCTTCTTTCTTTCCAAGGCTAAAACCAGGAGTGCCTTTTTCGACAATAAAAGCACTGATTCCTCGAGTTCCCTTACTTCTATCCGTCATCGCCATCACTACAAAAATGTCAGCTTCTCCGGCATTGGTAATAAAAATCTTACTCCCATCTAGTACATAGTCATCCTTATCTAAAATAGCAACAGTCTGTTGAGAAGCAGCATCAGTTCCCGCATTAGGTTCGGTGAGAGCAAAAGCTCCAAGTTTTTCACCTTTTAACAAAGGAACCAGATATTTTTGTTTTTGTTCTTCTGTGCCAAAAGCATATAAAGGATAACAAGCCAATGAAGTGTGGGCTGAACAGATTACTCCTGTAGTAGCACAGGCTCTCGACAGTTCTTCAACCGTTATTGCATAACTCAAATGGTCTCCACCCGCACCACCATATTCCTGTGGAAACGGGATACCTAATAAGCCCAGTTTAACCATCTTCTCAACATTAACTCTGGGAAATTCACAGGTCTGATCAATCTCTGCTGCTAATGGAGCTATCTCTTTTTCTGCAAATTCTCTCACAACTTTACGGATCATCTCTTGTTCGGGTGTCAATGAGAATCTCATTACATATTCCCCCTTTGTGCATTTTTTCACGTTTATATATAATTAAAAAATACTTATAAACAATACTACTATTAAATAAATTTTGCTGGTTTAAGTTATCTTTCAGGATACTGTAATAACATTAGATCACTTTCTTGGTGGAGACACTAGAGCTTCACCATCAACTACAATCTTACCATCTTGATTAATACAGGTTGTCTTCAAGCGAATACGCTTTTTCTCTTCTAGCTTCTCAATTACCTCCACCTCAGCGGTAATGGTATCACCAAAATATACCGGGACTAAAAATGATAGATTTTGTTTCATATAAATTGTTCCTGGCCCTGGTAAATTCATCCCCAAAACCGTGGAGATTAAACTAGATACTAACATTCCATGTGCAATTCTTTTTTTGAAAAAAGTCTCATTAGCATAAATCTCGTTAATATGAGCCGGATTTTGATCTGCAGTGATACCTGCAAAGGAGTAAACATCATATTCAGAGATCGTCTTTGTAAAAGAAGCCTTTTCACCCATTACTAATTCATCATAGGATTTACCTAACATTTGTTCATTCTCCTCTCTGTCAATTATTCTTTCAACTAAGACTGACAGTTCCTGAGAGAATCCTGTACATAAAACTTTAACCAGCTAATGCTTAAACAATTTCTGTATCTTCATCATGTCATAGTTTTGTTACACTATAGTTACATTGTTCACAAATGTAGATACAAAAATGGGTTTTTAGGTCTTCTATACAAGCTATTTTCGTGATTATGTCGCTATTTCCTGCTTATTTTAAAAAATTTTATTTTAATTAGTTGTGAAATATTTCGCAATTATCTGACTCTTTTGATAAATTACTATTAGAAGTATCCATATGCTGTAAATTATTAATCAAAAAAAGCATAATTGGTGATTTGTTATTCTCGAAATGACTACCTCTAATCAATGTTCCAGATATTAAATGTAGCAATTTTCATATATAATCATGCCTTCTCTAAACATTGTCAGTTTCTATCCTAAAAAATATTTTTTTGCATGTTTATTTTGTTGTACTCATAATAACATATTTCCACAATCCAGCAAAATTAAAGTTACCTTAGCTTGACAAGTAAAAGGAAAATCATTATAATTAATATGACCATTATTTATATAATAGTCACTTAATAATATATAATAGTCGTAAAGGAGGTGTATTATGTCACCCAAGATTTTTTCACTACAGGAAAGAGAAGAAACAAAAATAAAGATGTTAAATGCAGGATTTACCTTGATTAAAGAATACGGCATGACCCATGCTTCTGTGGAGAAGGTAACAAAAGCTGTAGGACTTGGAAAAAGCACCTTCTATAACTTTTTTCCTTCCAAAGAGATGTTTGTTTATGAGATCATCAAATATCAGCGTGACCGGGTCAAACAGTTCTTTATGGACACGCTGAATGGACGAGAAAAGATGACAGTCGTGGAAGCAAAAGATTTTTTGAAAAAGATCATCTTCAGTAACGACAGTATTTATCAATACCTTACCGCTGAAGATGAGGCCAGGTTGAAAGCAGCATTACCTCCGGAATTCCGGATCGATAATCGTTCAGAAACAGTGGTTATGAACAATCTATTAGATCATATCGAAGACGTTCGCAAAGATATTGACTTTAAAGTAGTGGCCAATCTGATTAAAATTATGGCACTAGCTATGTTTAATCAGGATGTCCTGCATGCAGACGCTCTGAAACGAACCCTCAATCATATATATGAGCTTCTATTCTCCTTCATTTTTGAAGAAGACGCCTGAGAAGCGTCTTTTTTATAGCTACAAAGTTAGTCTTTTCTAACTTTTTATAAAAATTTCTGAAAGGAGTTTTACAAATGAACAAAAAAAACAAGCCTTCTAAAGAAAAAATAGGAGTTTCCCGATTATTAGAACTGGCTGGACCTAAAAAGAAGAAACTTATCTTTGCTTGCCTGTTATCGGTAATTTCCTCGGCTGCACGCCTGGTTCCCTTCTTCACTATCTATCAAGTGATCCGTGAACTTCTGGCCCATTATAGCTTTGTCGGAGCAGTAGATACAGGGAAAATCTACATGCTGACTGCCTACACTTTCGCCGCTGCATTGATTTACGGAGTTTGCGCTTTTGTATCATCGGTGCTGGCTCACAGCTCTGCTTATGATATCATCTATGAGCTACGTCTAAAGCTGATGAAAAAACTCTCGCTTATTCCTTCAGGTTATTTTACTGGAACAACCCAGGGAACAATTAAAAAGGTGATTTCCGATGATGTAGAACAGATCGAGGTGTTCATCGCTCATCATATCACAGATATTGCTGCAGCAGTGGCTACTCCAATCTTTACACTGATTTATCTTTTTGCCATGGATTGGCGATTAACATTAGTGACTTTGATTCCCATCTTCGTTTCCGTCTCGCTATTGGCGAAGGGTTTAAAAAATCCTAAAGGGGCACAGACACAGGTGGATATGCACAATGCCAAAGAAAAGATGGAAGGCACTATCGTTGAGTACATTCATGGAATGTCTGTCATCAAGATTTTTAATCGTACATTAAGTGCCTTCAAGCGTTACGAAGAGGATATTTCTACTTATGTGAACACTGTTGAGCATACTGCAGATCATTTTGCATCTGGCATGGGTGCATACTACGCTTTTTTTGGTGCACAACTGTTGTTTCTATTACCTGCCAGTTTGCTCTTAATTCCTACCGCTTCCTCCTATCTTGATTTTCTGCCTCTGATACTTTTGTTCTTTCTTGTAGGTGGAGGATTAAAAGAACCGATGGAAAACATGATGCAGATGGTAATCCACAGCAAACGAATTACAGAAGGAGTGAACCGCATTGATCAGATTCTAAAACAACCTGAGCTTTCAGAAATAGGAGATGGAAATCCCCAAACATACGGCATTACCTTTGAAAATGTCTCATTTTCTTATACAGACGACAACCCGCAGGCAATAAAAAATGTATCCTTTGATTTGCTTCAGGGAACAATCACCGGGATCGTTGGGCCATCAGGCGGAGGGAAATCTACGCTGGCTCAACTTCTTCTGCGGTTTTATGAACCCCAGCAGGGTTGTATAAAGATTGGTGATGTAAACATTCAAGAAATCCCACCTCATCATCTTATGGATCTGGTATCCTATGTGTTTCAAGATTCGTTTTTGTTTCATGATACCATCGAAAACAATATCCGCATGGGAAACAGGGCAGCAACTCGTGAAGCAGTAATAATTGCAGCAAAAAACGCAGAAATCCATGAGGTAATCATGGCACTACCCCAAAGATATGACACGGTTATTGGGGAAAAAGATACTTATCTTTCTGGCGGTGAGAAGCAGCGAATTGCCATCGCCAGAATCTTCCTCAAGGATACCCCGATTGTAATCCTCGATGAGGCTACTGCCTATGCTGATGCAGAGAATGAGACCAAAATCCAACAGGCCTTCGCTCGACTTGCTCTAAATAAAACAGTGCTGATCATCGCCCATAGATTGAGAACAGTGGAGAATGCAGATCAGATTATTGTCCTTGAAGACGGACGGCTATTGGAGATGGGGACTCATGAAAAATTGCTGCGGGATTGTCCACAATACCAAAATATGATTGCCGCCAATGAGCGACGAGATCGTTGGACCCTTCGGAAAGGAGTGACAATAGCATGAACAGATTCAAGACCTGGTTTCAAACTGTTACCTTTGGGGAGACCAAAAAATATATCTGGCTAACTCTCTGGAATTTTCTCGATAGTTTTGTGGTTACCATTCCTTATGCAGTGATGTTAATCGCCATCTACTTGCTGTTAATTCCACTAGCGGAATTTAACAAGCCCCTCCCCATGAACCGATTGTGGATACTCTGCGGTATCCTATTTGTTCAGCTGATCGTATACTTTTTCATTCGCAAGAAAACCTATATCTCCATCTGCGTTGGATTTGCAGAGACGACCAAACGCGCTCGAATCTCCATGGGTGAACATTTAAGACGATTATCTATGGGCTTTTTCGGACGCCGGGATGCAGGAGATCTTTCAACAGTGCTGCTGCGCGACTATACTGAAGTGGAGAACCTGACTTCCGGACTCATCCCCCAGGTTTCTGTAATCCTGGTACGTCTAACCCTGGCTCTTATCTTTCTTTCTGCCTTAGATTGGCGCATGATGTTAGCAATAATTCTAGTGATTCCGCTGGCACTACCTTTCGCACTAATCAGTTATCAGAAAATGGGCCAGATAAGCCACGAGCTGCTTACCGCACAACAGGCAGCGGCATCGGGAATTCTCGAATACGTAGGTGGTATCCAGACCCTTAAGGCATTTAACATGGCAGGGGAACAATTTATAACGTTAAAAAATTCCTTCACCAGTCAACATAAACATTCTGTGGGTCTAGAGCTTGCAGCAGCTCCTGTGGGCATGATTGGTCGTTTTGTCCTTAATTGCGGTATTGGTGTAGTAATGTTAGTAGGAGCCTGGTTACTGACAAAGGGCGAACTATCACCTTTTTACTACATTGCTTTTCTTCTGCTCTCGTTAAACATCTATGAGCCGGTGATGATCTTTTTCGGCTTCATTGCCAATTTTGCACGCACTAACCGATCAGCTACACGGATTAACGAACTGAAAAATGAACAGTCTCTACCCGAACCTCTGCAGAGCAGTACACCGAAAAGCATGGATCTTGTATTCAACAACGTCTCCTTCTCCTATGGTAATCAAGAGGTGCTGCACAATATCTCTCTACGGTTTCCAGAAAATAGGGTTACAGCTCTGGTCGGACCTTCTGGTTCGGGAAAATCCACCATAACCAGGCTGGCCGCCCGTTTCTGGGATACAAATAACGGAGAGATTACACTGGGCGGTGTCTCAATCAAAAAGATGACATCCGACGAATTGCTGACCCACATCAGTATGGTATTTCAGGATGTATACCTATTTCATGATACGATCGAATCCAATATCCGCATGGGAAAACCAGAGACGACAATGGACGAAATTATAGCAGCTGCCAAAACAGCTGCCTGCCACAATTTTATCTCTGGATTACCAAACGGCTACCAGACTATTGTCGGTGAAGGGGGCTCTACACTATCAGGCGGGGAAAAACAACGCATCTCAATTGCCCGGGCGTTACTGAAAAATGCACCTATTGTCCTGCTAGACGAAGCAACGGCTTCCCTCGACCCACAAAATGAAGTTCTGATCCAGCAGGCCATCAGTGCCCTTGTCGCCGAAAAGACAGTGATCGTTATTGCCCACAGACTGCAATCGATCTGCAATGCTGATCAGATTATTGTCTTAGATGATGGCATGGTAAAGGAGACAGGTAACCATGAAGAACTTTTGAAGAAAAACGGTCTGTATGCCTGGCTGTGGAGAGAACAGAACAAAGCCGGAAACTGGAGAATTACCTCGACTTGTAAGAATTAGGATAGGCTTATTTTAACTTCCAGATGCTCCTCAATAGAATTATGAACAGTGATAAATCCATTAATTTTGGCGGAGTAACACTGATTAATCTGCATTTGATTGCCAGTGACCCGGTGAAAGAGGTGTTTCATGAAGAAAATCTACAAAAAACTTATCATAGTTTTACCACTCTATTAAGGAGTGTAGTATGATATGAACAGCATTCTGGCTTTAGTTCAAGGTTATACCTTTCAACTGTTGCCCTGGGCTTTGTGCTTCAGGGACTGATCAGTGGAGTAATGGGCAGATTGCCAGTATTCACAATTGATAGATTATTTTTAAAATAATATTACCCGAAAACGTGCTCTCTGCCCAAATCATCAGCCGCTGAACTGTTTTGAGCCTGAATTATTTTCATATTGACTATACATAGCTAATCGCTTTTCTCTTGCTGGATATGGTGAGAGGAGTAATGACGACAAAATTTATCAATTTCAAAGTAAAGAGTCAACACAGTAGGAATATTCATTATGTCAGAACTTTGTCAAAAGAAAATCGGATCTTTGCAGAATCTATCCGATAACTATATATCAGTGTTTTCAAGACGCTAAGCAATGCAGATAGCACTCTAAAACGATAGACTTTTTCCATCTATCACAGTTGAACAAAACATACCGTTTAGCGTCTTTTTCGTAATATTAATACTATACATCGCCCCTTCAGGCATAATTAACCTGTGCCAGAATAAACATTAATCCAATTACATTCATCCAATATATCCAATAAACCGCATTAATTCCAGCATAATATAATCCTTTTTTCTGTCTATTCAGAGTAATGAATATCAGCACACCAATAGTCGCCAGAATAAAACTAAACAATTGCTGCGAAAAAGTTAAGTGTGCAGGCCAGAAAAAGGTGTAGAGCCGCTTATACTGGAGGATAAAATGTATTCCGGCAATCAATAACCAACCTATATAAGGATTATTCAAGATAGTTCCAAATTTTGTCTTTCTAAGTATATTCTGAATTATTATAAAAAATGCTGAGATAAAAACTAAAAATACGAGATGTAAAAATCCTATCATATTAACAAAAGGCATTCCCAGAATAAAACCTAAACTCATAAAAACATTTATACCCATAAAACTACGATTAATTCCAATAACTTCTAGTGGAGATATTTGGGTCGGATTCATCGTATTAGCATAGTAGATGTGATATCCAGCTGAGTCAGAATCTAACCAGGCACAATAGATACCCCTATCTTTAGCAGAATCTGCGAACAAAAATGTCCTGTATATTCCGTTCAATAAATTAACATCTGGAACAAGATTTTGCCCAGGATACAATCGACGTGGAGCTTTAATCTGACCAGCAAAACCATCCTCATAAATCTCATGGGTTAACGCCAACTCATCGATATAAGCATCAATATATAGGAGATGAACTAAACCACCAGTATCCACAGCTAAATCAAGATTAAACGTTGGACCTCTTTGGTGAGTTAATCTCACAATTTTATAATCGGATTCGGGTTCATTTAGATTCAAGACAGTACCATAGATCATATAATTGGGAAATAACTTTTCTAAAGTCGAACCTCCTGGTTTATCAGCAATTTGTACAATCTTATTCCAGGTAAAATAAAGTTTATCATCATTAACCGCTATTCCAATTTCAGTTGGTGCAATATTATCAATTATCATCGGATCTTCCAATAAAGCCTGACCAGATTGGTCAAAGGATTGGTAGCATAGAAAGTAATCAGAAGTAGACACACTATCCTGCAAGCTTTTCTCCTCCATCTTCCAGATAACATGGAAATGTCCATACTTGTCTGTCTCAATCTTAGGTTGAGTAGCAATTCCCTCCGACGAACTGATCTGAATCGGTTTTCCTACAACAATATCTGATGAATTAATAATAACCTGTTTGATCTGTTGAACATTGTCATTTATTAAATTAGTCCAGACAAGCATTATCTTCCCCGTATTTGCTGCTTTCGAGACCAGATCTTTTACTTGCCCAAACTCATCAGTTAATAATTTCCTTTCTTCAAGAATGTGACCGTTTAAATCCAGTGTAGTTACATTTAAATCATATTTTTCAAAATCACCTTGCCCTAACCAGAAAATATATATTTTATCCTCTATGATGGTTATTGTAGAACGGGATAATCTTTCTTTCTCAACTATTACTTTATTAGAGATATTAGCTCTACCTTTCTGATCAATTCCACCTGTGTAGAGTATCTTCCCAATCATCTCTTCCCGATCAAAATCGACATACACCATATGCAGTTTACCTTCTTTATCCAGGGCAGCATCATAGATACCCAAACCAATTTCCGGAAGTACAGCAAAACTTTTTGACCAGTCCTCATCGGGAACAAATCCTAATGCAGTCGCCTGTTCTCGATTGAGCAGCCACATATAACATCCGGCTGCAAGAATCAAACTCAATGTCACAATACCTAAAATAGAAAAATAACGCTTCATCAATATCCTCCCTTCTCTCCTGAAGACCACTATCTTAGCGTATATAAAAGTATTGATCAAAAATCAACTTGTTCAAGAAGGGGTTCAAAACTAAAAGTTTTGAACCCCTCCAATTACCTATGCTGTTTCAGAAACTTTTCCCTTCTCTCCTGAGATCTCTTTCCACCGTCTACAGGCAGCTAAATGACCAACACCACTAACTTCTTCTAACATGGGTTCTTCCATCTCCCAACACTCAGGTTTTGCATATAGGCAGCGAGTGTGAAAACGACATCCATGAGGAATGTTGGCAGCTGATGGGATCTCACCTTTGATCGGAACCTCTTTGATCCGATTAACATTACCGGAAACAGGTTCACATACTGCAGCAATCAATGCCTGAGTATAAGGATGCTTAGCATTATCGATCAGTTCACCCGCAGGCCCCATCTCAACAATCTTGCCCAAATACATTACTGCAATTCTATCTGTAAAGTATCTTGCGGTAGAGAGGTCATGAGTGATATAAAGATAGGTCAAACCCAAACTCTGTTGAACTTCTTTCATCATATGTAAAATCTCTGCTCTGGTTGAGAGGTCAACCATAGATACAGGCTCATCTGCAACGATAAAACTGGGAGAGAGAATCAAAGTTCTGGCTGTTGCTATCCGCTGTCTTTGACCACCACTGAGCATATGTGGATACCGCTCCATAAATTCTTCGGGTGGATTAATCTTGACTTCTTCTAAAGCTTTAATTGCTCTCGCTTCTCTATCCTCACGGGAATCACCTATTTTGTGAATTAGCAGTGGTTCACTCAGTACATCACTAATCCGAAAACGGGGATTCATCGAAGCATATGGATCCTGAAAGACCATCTGGACTTTACGCTTGTAAAGCTCTACAGCATCGGTATCCAGATAGGTGACATCTTGTGCATCGAAAATCATCTTTCCACCGGTTGGTTCCAACAATTTCATGATCAGTTTTCCAGTTGTAGTCTTTCCACAGCCAGACTCACCGATCAAACCAAAAATTTCCCCCCTCTTGATCTTAAAAGAAACACCATCCACAGCTTTTACATAATTTCTCTCTCTTTTAATGACCTGAGAAATATTTCGACGAATAGGAAACCATTTCTGTAGATTTTCAACTTCTAAGATATACTCACTCATCAATAACACCTCCAACATGCCACTTTATGTTCTGGTCCAATCTCCTTTAATGGAGGTTCCTCTTTCATACATTTCTCCATTTTTTCATCACAACGTAGATGGAATCTACAACCTGTTGGTGGTGTTAATAGATCTGGCGGCGTTCCAGGGATAAAAGCCAGTTGCTCAACTTGTTGATGTAATCTTGGAGTAGCTGCTAAAAGTCTTCTGGTATATGGATGGGATGCCCCCTGTGAACCATAGATATGCTCATTAGTCCCGATCTCCACAACCTTACCAGCATACATGACCATAATTCGATCAGACACCTCAGCTTCTGTAGCCAGGTCATGGGTGATAAAGATAAATGACAGCTTTAACTCTTGTTTCAGTTCTTTTAAAAGGTTAATGATCTGTGCCTGAACAACTACATCAAGCGCTGTAGTTGGTTCATCACAGATGACTACATCGGGTTCTAAAAATAAACCCATGGCGATAACTATCCTTTGCTTCATTCCACCAGATAACTCATGAGGATATCTCTTCAGAACATCTGCCGATAAACCAACAAGATTGACATACTTAATAATCCGTTCCAGAGCTTGATCATCTTCAATCTCTCGATGGAATTTAATAGTCTCCATCATCTGTTTTTGGATGGTATAAACAGGAGTCAAACAGTTCATCGCACCCTGAAAGACCATTGCTATCTTTTCCCAACGAATATTGGTCCGATACTGTCTCTCGTTTAGTTCTAAAACATTTTTGCCTTCTAAAAAAATCTCTCCCCCCACAATCTTACCAGGAGGTGTTGGCATATTTAATAAAGCTGTACCCAAAGTAGTCTTTCCACAGCCAGATTCTCCAACGACACCCAGAGTCTCACCTCTATACAAAGGGAAAGATACATCATCCAAAGCCCTAACAGCACCTTTACGTGTCAAATAATGTAACTTTATATTCCTAACATCTAATATTTTATCCATAAGCCTCTACCTCGTTTTTAGTTTTGGATTTAGAATAGTATCCATCGCAAATCCGATGAATGCGAAAGTCATACCCATTCCTGCAATGAACAGTCCCGGTGGTACTACCCACCACCATAAGCCCTGTAATACTGCACCACCACTTACTGCATCCCGCAAAATCTGACCCCAGGTTACAATAGTTGGATCTCCAAGACCAAGAAGACTGATTGTAGATTCAGTAACTATCGCACCAGGTACAGAAAGAGCCATAGATGCAAACGCATACGGTATTAGCTGTGGAATCATGTGGCGAAAGATTATCCGTGAGTGGGATGCATTTAAAGCACGGGCTGCTTCAACATAAGTCTCTGCTTTAATCTGCAATCCAATACTTCTCACAGTCCTCACTGGTCCCACCCAGGAAAAGACACACATAATTAGTATAATAGTCCAGATAGATGGTTTAAAGATGGCACTCAATACGATTAATACCGGAAGCATGGGAATACTGGCGGCAATCTCGTAAAATCTCATCATCAACATATCAACCAGACCGCCAAAATAAGCACTACTGACACCAAAGATTACCCCAATGATTACTGCCAGAGAAGATGTCATCAGGCCAATCAACATGGCCCATTTGGTACCGGCAATGACTCCACTCCAGATATCCCGTTTAAAGGAATCAGTACCGAGCAGACCAAAGACATTACCTGATATTACTAAATTTGGTTCCAGAAATTCTCCTTCTCCCAAAATAACAGCTGTAATCTTTAGTTGATACTCTCCCTGTAAAGAAGCTGGATTTTGTAACATTCCTTCTTCAGCTTTCGCAAAAAGAACCTGCATCGAGTTCATCACATTTTTAGGTTTTGCTTTAATATTCTCAAAACTCTCATGTTGTTTGACATAGTTATAAACATTATCTAGACTGTTAGTGCTAATTGGTATTCTCAAATCTCTTAAAGTTGTCGAGTTAACACTTTTTTCAGTCAAAAGAATCTCGTCACCATCAGGCCTGAGAAGAGATATCATTAAAGTTACTTCTCCTCTAGTCATTGCATGGAAGATGATATCATTTGGAGCAATATCGTACTGATAGTCATAAGGGATTACCACATCAATAAATTCAAAACCCGAATCCTCTTCCCGCTTTAGCTCTACATCAGTAATTACCTTCTGAGGAGTATGTTTAGTAGAAGTAAACCAATTAACCCAGACTGGAGCAGCTCCCTTGGGATTATCTTCCCAATATGAGATATCTCTCCAACGAGTACTGGCTTCAGGAAATGGAATAATCGCTGTTTCAAAGAGAATAATCACCACAAAAAGACAAAAAGTTATTAGCCCAAATATACCAAACCTGGTCTGACGAAATTCATTCCAGAAACTCAACATTGAACGTTTGATGTTATTTAACTTCATGCTTTACCACCTACCTTAATCCGTGGATCCAGGAACCCATAAATTAGATCTAAGATAACCAGACCTGACAACGATAATGTTGTAGTGACAGCCAAAAGTCCCATCAGAACCGGAACATCATTCTGCTGAATAGCTACCCAATAAAGATTACCCATTCCAGGCCAACTAAAGATCCCTTCAAAGATCAAACTACCTCCAAAAGAAGCCAATAATGACATTAGAGCCATGGTAACAATTGGTGGAGCAGCAGTCCGCATAGTATGACCGTACAGAACTTTGTTTTCAGAAAGACCACGGGCTCTGGCAGACATAATAAAATCTTCCTGAAGGGTTGTCAAAACCAGATTGCGGATCAGATAAGCTCTCCCCCAAAACCCAATAGCAACCAGCACTAATACTGGAAGTGCCAGATGGTATAACATATCCAAAAAATAAGCAAAGCCACCAGTAGGAGGTGGTACGGAATGGATTCCTCCAGATGGGAAGATCGGTATCAAATAAACGAAGAACATAATACAGATCATAGCCATCCACCAACCGGGAATACCGTAGACAATCATCGTAATGACCGAAGTACTCTGGTCAAGTTTTTTATTAGGCTTTTGTGCCTTCTTGATCCCTAAAGCAATTCCTAAAAGGGTATCAATCACAACCACTGTGGTAAATAAGATCAGAGTATTAGGTATCTTACTTCCAACAATCTTGATAACCTCCCGATCTCCCTGAGGTGACTGCATCAATGTTGATTTACCAAAATTAAAAGTTATAGTATCAACAGCCCTCCAGAAAATTCTCTGCATAACCGGTTCATTTAGATGGTATCTCTTAATAAAGTAATCATATCTTTTAGCTTTATAGACATCCAGCGCCTCCTGGCTCAATCCACTTGAACTTCGATTCAATATCTCCATCTCAACGGTCTCATTTATCTGATCATATAAGGTCTTTTCCATAATAGTGTTAAATAGAGCAGAGAAGATAAACATGATAATTATAAAGCCCCCACAGGCATAGAGAATACGTTTAATGACATATTTCCAGTACATTCTGAGATCACCTCAATTTCTTCAAAATACTATATTATTAATGTGCCCCCAACAAGTTGGGGGCACAGCTTTATGCAAAAATTCGCACAAATGATTAGCGAAGAACAATCGGTTTAGTTACTGCTTCACCGACAGTTTTGCCTTCACCAGTAATCTCAACCAGGATGCTGTAAGAACCTGGAGCTAAATTCTGAGTCGCACTACCTGGAATCTTACCTTCAAAGATACCATTATTAGTTAGTTCAGCATTGTAGGTAAGTTCGCCATCATCAGTAATCAATGTAATGGTCGTATTCCCCATAGTAGCAGGTACACCAACATTATTAGGATAGATAGCTTCAGTCGCATGAACTTTGACCACAATATCTTTGCCTCTTACGTTCAACATTGGAGTTTCGATGGTCTCGATATCCAGAATTGTCCGCTCAAACAAGGCCATCAGTGAATCACTATCCATCGGATAATCTTCATCTCTGACAGCTTTCAGTTCAGCATAGTTGGCATCAGTATCGTATTTAGCCAGATAGTAACCACCGTTAGAGATATAAGCATGACCGTACTTGTTAATAAACGTCAGGGCAGCCTGATATCTTGCGATAGCATCTTCAACAGTGATGTACTCTTCCAGACCAAGAGGAATCCATTCCTCGATAATCATCTTATGTAATTCAGCTTTGATATCCTTAACACATCTCTCGACCAGAACATCAACCGGTTCAGCTCCCTCTCTACTACCGGAGAAGGAATAGACTGTTCCAGAGTTACTACCCAGTGCAACCATTCTGCCTAAAGCTTCAGCGATCTCCCAGGAGACACCAAGACTTGGACTATGGGTATTCGTACTCCAGGCCGGAGCCAATTTACCGATCATTCTGTTAGGATCTGGGGAATAGTCATCGGTCCAGCCGTAGACTATATTATTTTCAAAATCATAAATAGTACCTTTATCCAGATCAGCTGTCGGAGCATACAAATCATCAATCTCCTGTTCATACCAGGGATCACCTTCGTACTCTTTGATTCTCCATTCTTCCTTGAAGACATCATCATATAAGTAATCAATCATACTCATGGGAATACCTTGATGGAAATCTCTATATTCCAGCGTAAACTTCCCATAACCTTTGGCAGTAGTACCAGGACCTACTTCAACCCACTCATCTTTGTAAGCATCCCATTTGACAGCATTGGCTGGGACTTCAATATCGCCGACAATCTCACCTTCAGCATTACGCAATACAGAAGTCTCAATTTCCAGAGGAACTGCTACTAATGACGTATACATTGCATCTACTGGACTCTCAAAGGCACCCATATCCATCAACAGATCAGCAATTCTACTGGAGTAAGTATCAGTCATGCCATCAAGACCGATCGGATCCCAGGCCTGCATGAATAGACTACCCTGGGAAGAGAATTGAGTAACCTTCATAACCTTATTTTTAGGTTTGGCTGTAAGCAAGGACCATTGATTTAAGCCATCACCTAAACCATAGGCAAACCTCTCTTCAAAGGCATTCTTGTTAGCTAAGAAATAGTCGTGCTGAACTGCTACGAATATTCTGACAGCTTCTTCTAAACCAAGAGTCTGTGCTTTCAGAGTAGCATCCCAGTACTCTTCTTCATTCAAAACATCACCATACATAGCTATTTGAGTCAGTTTATCAATCTCGTCGTTAGTATATCTCCAGTTGGCAGCATTGGTTCGACCAGGCATCCAGTTTCTCCAGGGAGCATACATCTGACCGACGATATGATCCCAGAAACGCCGGGTTGCACCAGCACCCCATGCTTCTGTTAACATGTTCCAGTCATAGTTGGCGGGATTATTATCGTAAACCAGATCATTCGCTTTATAGCGATCAACCATCAGTTTCTCCACTGTCAAACCAGTTTTTTCAAGTTGGGTAGTGAAATAATTCCCCAGTGGAACACGAACTGATGGGTCATCAACTCTGATGACAAACTTGATGACAACTGGTTCATTATTAAACATCCACTTGCCATCTTTTTTAACAAGTTTACCCTTATTCTCCGGTAAACTTGCAGCTTCATTCATGGCAGTTTCGATGGCTTCCAGAGCTCTGCTCTCATCGCCTTCTGCACTAAAGCCCATCTTGGAAGCATTCAACTCATATCTATAAGTTCCAGGTTGACCGGGAACCACGCAAGTGTACATCGGCATCCCTGCACCACCTAAAATCTCTTCAACGACATACTTTCTATTTACTAAAAAGTTTAGTGCAAATCTTAAATCTTTAATTGCAAATGGGTTAAAGTATTCTTTGCCATCTACAGTTAAAGTGTATGGGGCAACATTGGGAATAGGATTAAGTATAAAATCTGTGTACCCAGAAGGTACTGAGTAGATATCCAATTTATCCAATTCTGCCTGACTTAAACTCAAAACTTGCGGGGCAGATAAGCCTTCCAAAAAGATATCAGTATTACCGGCTATAGCATCCTGAATACCAATATCTTCCTGCATTCTTACATCAAAATAAATAGTATCAGCATAAAATCCACCATCAGCTAATACAGAAACTGACATTAATAATACTAATAAAATACTTAACACTACTCGTTTCATAAGTCTCCTCCTTTTCTCGTTCAACTACTTAAGACCAGAATACCTCCTCGAACTTCTAGAATACTGATTACTAGTACTGTTCTCTGAGTGATATAAGTATTACATCACCTCCATTAATCGAATTTAAGTGCAAACTTTCATCTGTAGTATGTACTGTAGTATAAGAAGACTATATAGGCTAGTAGATAAATATTTCGGTACATTAAAGCCAAAAACCTCTTTCTGAGTAGCAATTTTATTAAAAATTTTTTAGAAATATTAAATTACCTGTATTTTTAGAGCTGTTGGTATTACTTCTAATTTTTTCTATTATTAAAAGAGAGATCAATTTTCGTAATTGACCTCTCTTTGGCAATAATCAATATTAGCCTAATAGGTGAACAAATATGCCACTTCTCAGCTTCGGTTCAAACCAGGTGGACTTAGGTGGCATAACTTCACCATTATCAGCAATATCCATCAGATCTTCAATGGTTGTTGGATGTAAAGAGAAGGCAACTCTCATTCCTTGATGTACTCTTTTTTCTAACTCCTGTAAGCCGCGAATACCACCAATAAAATCAATACGACTATCTGTTCTTTGATTCTCAATAGCAAGAATTGGCCTTAGAAGATTATTGGTCAAAATGGAGACAGGTAGCCGATCAACTGGATCATTCACATCAAACAATCCATCCTTAATCGTCAGTTTATACCATTGATTAGCCAGATACATGCCAAAATCAGTCCGCGTTTCTGGACGATATGTGTGATCTATCTCCTCAATGGTAAATCTTTCTCTGATCAAATTCATAAACTCCCGATCAGAATAACCATTCAAATCAGATACTACCCGATTATAATCCATAATGTACAATTCTTCATCTGGGAAAAGAACTGATAAGAAAAAGTTAAATTCCTCATCCCCAGTATAACCTGGATTCTCTTCTCTACGCTTTAAGCCAACCTTAACAGCAGAAGCAGAACGATGATGTCCATCTGCAATATATAAGTAATCTATCTCACCAAAAAGTTTTTCTATTCGAGCGACCAGGTCAGTACTATCTATCACCCAAACAGTATGTTGAATACCATCCTCAGCAGTAAAATCATACACAGGATCATGTGAAATTTTCCAATTATTAATAATCTCACTGATATCAGCTTTAGCTCTATAGGTTAAAAATATTGGCCCAGTGTTTGCGTTAGTATAATCAACATGGTTAATTCTATCCTGTTCTTTCTCCGGTCGAGTAAACTCATGTTTTTTGATGATATCATTCAAATAGTCATCAATTGATGTACATCCAACTAAACCAGTCTGTGCCCGGCCATTCATAATCTGACGATAAATATAAAAATTTGAGCTCTTGTCTTGTATATATATGCCGTCAGTAATCATTTTATACAAGTTATCTCTTGCTTTTTCATAAACTTGTGGAGAATATGGATCAACAGATGGTTCTAAATCAATTTCAGCTTTATCTACATGCAGGAAAGAGTAAGGATTCCCTACAACCATCTCCCGGGCTTCTTCACTATTCATAACATCATAAGGTAAAGCAGCTACCTTATCTGCCAATTTTGAAGTCGGTCTGACGGCTTTAAAAGGTCTCACTACAGCCATAAGTTTATGCCCCCTTATTGAAAAATTCACTAATTACAGATACAGTCTCTGCCCCAACTCGATCTTGAGCTTCCTTTGTTGACGCACCAATATGAGGAGTCACAGAAACCTTATTGTGATTTACCAGTTTTTCATTTTTAGTCGGTTCCTCAATAAATACATCAATGCCCGCACCAGCCACTTTACCGGAATCTAGTGCTTCTAATAAAGCGGTTTCGCATACTACACCACCACGAGCACAATTGATTACAAATACGCCATCTTTCATCTTACTGAACTCTTCTTGTCCTAAGATTGGTTTCCCAGAAGCCGGAACATGTAATGAGATGAAATCTGACTTAGTTAATAGTTGATCCATACTGACAAACTCACAACCATCACAAGATTCGGTTAAAGCAATATCTGTAAAGATGACATTCATCCCCAAAGCCTTGGCTCTTTTAGCAGTTTCACGGGCAATTCTACCAAAACCAATCAAACCTAAAGTCTTATTAGCCAATTCGATACCTTTATAAATCTTTTTATTCCATTGACCCGCTCTCATAGTCAAATTAGAATGATGTAAAAATCTGGCGAGAGTAAACATATGTCCAATTGTTAATTCAGCAACAGAAGCACTACTGGAGTTAGGAGTATTTCGAACGGCAATCCCCTTCTCTTCAGCATAGTCTACATCAATATTATCAACACCAACACCAGCTCTTACAATGAGCTTTAACCTACCGCCTGCAGCTGCTGCATCAATAATTGGTTGACGAATTTTGGTCGCAGACCGGACAACTATTGCATCAAAATTCTTAATCTGTTCTTTTAATTCTTCTGGTTCAAAATACTGCTCAACAACCTCAAAACCTTGAGCTTTTAAAGCTTCAATACCACTTTTAGCCATTCCATCAGTAACTAAAATTCTCATTGGAAACCTCCTTATTATAAGCCCAAAATTTCTTCAATGATTACAAGTAATTCCTTAACCTCATCGAGAGTAGTCTCTGCCATATGAGCAATTCTAAAGGTCTTCTCTTTAAGTTTACCATAACCATTTGAAATGCTGTAACCCCTCTCTCCTAATTGCTTATTTAAGTCAGATACATTAATCTCTCTAGTATTTTTAATGTTAGTCAGAGTGTTAGAGGCATATTGTTCCACTGGGAATAACTCAAAATGTCTTCTAGCCCATCCCCTGGTATAGTCAGCCATCTCTTTATGTCTGGCAAATCTATTTTCTAGACCTTCTTCAAAAATTAAATCTAATTGATAGTCAAGAGCAAACATATGAGCTAAAGAAGGCGTGGATGGATATTGATAATCTTTCTTCTGAATATAATCATACAAATTTAAAAGATCAAAATAGAATCCTCTGTTCTCAACCTGTTTAGCAGCCTCACGTGCTTTTGTAGAAAATGTACAGATCGCCATTCCTGGAGGTAGTCCCAGAGCTTTTTGCGTTGAAGTAATACAGATATCAATACCTAGCTTGTCCACTTCAATCTTTGCACCTGCTGCAGAGCTTACGGCATCGACGCACCAGATTACTTCTGGATATTTTTTCATCACTTCTGCAATCTCTTCAACAGGATTCATTAGACCAGTAGAGGTTTCATTATGAGTCACAGTAACCAGATCATATTTCCCTGTTGCTAAAGCCTGATCTACCATCTCGGGTGTTGTTGGATGACCCCACTCAGATTCAAATTTGTCAGCAGGAACATTGTTCCCTTTTGCCATATCAAACCATCTGTTACCAAAAGCACCTACTGAGAAAACTGCTGCACGCTTTCTGGTACAGGAACGGATTGCACCTTCCATTAGACCACTACCTGATGATGTAGATAGCAATATTTCGTTCTCAGTATAAAAAAGTTTTCGCATTTTGTCAGAAATATTTCTTTGAAGTTTGGAAGCATCCTTGGTTCTATGACCAATCATCGGTGTAGCCATCTTTTGCAGCACATCTTCCCGTACATCAACTGGACCTGGAATAAAAAGTTTCTTGTGCATTTCTCATTCCTCCGTTTTAATTTTTTTCATTTCTCGACATGAAATAACTCAAATCGCACACCAGTTATAATTGTAACATCAAACCTTCTAAATAGCAATAATTTTCGCAAAAATCTAAAATAGTAAATTCTCTGATTTTGGTTCCCTATTTAGGTTGTTAAGTTTATCAACTATAAGTCTTCTTTTTTAACCATCTATATGATGAAAAAAAGTAGTTAAACGTTAAATTTTACACTCATCAAATGACATAAATCACTGTCTACAAAAAAGAGCCGCCTCAGTACGAGACAGCTTCATAGCATCAATGACAGACAATCATTCCTCCTCTAAGATTAACCCTTCATACATTTCAGGATATTCATCCTTGATAACCTGAATATAACTAGTATCTCCATCATCACAGTCATATAGATATTTAATCCAGGCAAAAAATCCGCCTGTAATGTTAGATAAAGCAGTATCCAGCTCAGCTGAACATTCATCCAATTTGGACATATTCCCTGTAGTTTTAAACATGTCTATCTTTTTCAACACTTCATATGCCTTCCGCAAACTCTGTGCAATCACCTGGTGAATTTCTGGATAGATCTCAGGTGGGGTTAATTGTAAAAATTTAGTCATATAAAGATAAAAGTTTTGATCTTCTATTTCTAATGCAGCATCAATCGAATTCCGTAAAATCCCTGCTATTGTTTTTAGATAAGTGTCTATATTCTCCCGGTTTCGAAGATATTCTGTTCTAGGTCTTAAATTAGACATTCTTTTACCTCTTTTCTACACCAATTTTTGTTTAGTAAATTACTACTAACCTTCCCGCGAATAAAGATGGAAATTGACATAACAGACCAATTAGTTGACCTTTCCTAACTGGGAAATGAGATATTAGTAAAATTACCTATTAGAATGCTCTTTGACCTGACAGGCGCTAATATTTTCAACTCCTGGTCAGATGCACTGGAGATAATTATCTCTTCAAAGCTATCCAGAGGTTGATCTAGCTTACTTCTTCCAATCCAAAAATCATCGTGAGTATTGGTTAATTGAATCGCAAAATACTCTTCTCTATCTTTACATTTAATAAAAGCAAGGTACTGACTGGATTGAAAGAATTCCAGAGTTGGTAATCCAACAATCGTCACTACTAACTCATCTGTAAGAAAATTTAGATAGACTATACCTTCTGCACCATATTTTTTGATCTCCTCCAACAATAAACTTCCCCTGGCTGGCTTGATTCCTTCTGGGTTATTAGTAGAGGTTATAGTTTGTATAGAATCCGGATAAAAAGGTCGATATAAGCCTGGATAGTGCATAATCTATCTCCTTTCGCATAACAAATTTACCGCTTATTCTAAATCTTCATCTTTAAATAATAGTTCTACATCGTCGACGCTAATCTCACCACTTGCCAATCGATCTAAAAGATCATCCATCTGGTCATCTTCTTCTACAATCTGCAGCTTGGGTTGATCCTGAATTCCACTCTTACTATCGATATGAACAGCTAGTTCATGAACTGATGGATAAGTAAAAATATCTGAGATATCAAGGATTCCTGCAAACTCTTGTTCCAACTCTTTTGCCAGATGAGTTGCCAGAATCGAATCACCACCCAAATCGTAAAAGTTAGTGTAAACATTAATCTCAGCTAAGCCCAAAACAGTCCCCCAAATCCTGGCAACTAACATCTCTGTCTGTGTGTAATTGCCATCTCCTCCCCCTACTACTACTTCAGAGACTGGTCTTTTTCCTTCTTCTTTTGTAAATTTTTTTGCCTGATTGTTTTTGTGAATTCTTTTTTTATTTAAAATTATCTTTAAATCCTGAGCTAATTTAATAGGAAAACTCCCCATCAATGTACTCATCTCTTGATAATTCAACTCACCAATGGTCACATTACTCAAATTACTATGTGTGTGAGTTGAGAAAATTTTGTCAAAGGCATTTATGGCATCATTAGTGGTTATTGTTTTAAAAATAATCCCGTCTTGATTAGCTCCATAATCTACAGCCATCCCAACCTCTTTCCAGGCTGGCCAATTAATGGTTAAAGCCTTTTGACCTAATTTACATCGATAACTGGCATAGGCATCTAAATAAGAATTGGCGGCTGTGTAATCACCCTGACCCGGACTACCCAGGAGTGAAGAGATAGATGAGAACATAATGAAAAAGTCCAGATCATCTTCCCTGGTTAGTCTATCTAAAACCCAGGTTCCGCTAATCTTTGGCGCCAGGACTTGATCGAAGGTAGTTTTTTCTTTTCTAATAATAAATCCATCTCCAGCGTTCCCTGCGCTGTGAATAAGACCATTAATTCGACCAAAATTGGATCTAAGTTCACCAACTATCTTAGTCATCTGATCATAATCACTCACATCTCCACTATAGAGTACGACCCGAGAACCTAAAGATTCCATCTCTCTAATCATTTGTAGTTTGTGAGCCAGTTTGCCCTGACCACTCTGAATTATCTCATCCCACTGCTCTTTTTCCGGTAAAATAGAACGATTGAGCAAGGCTAAATTCACTTTGGCCTGTCTTGCTAAATATCTTCCGATCTCCAGTCCGATACCACCTGTTCCACCAGTAATTAAATATACACCTTCCTGGTGTAACTTCACCTTTTGTAAACTCATCTGAGTATCTTTTATCTGTCTAAATTCCTCTACATATCTTCTGTCTGCTCGATATGCTACCTGATATGTTTGACTCCTGACTGCCAATTCTTGCACAATACTGTCTATAGGGGTTGAATCATCAATGTCAATACACCTACAGATCAAGTGTGAGTATTCCCTGACAATAACTTTACCTAATCCAAATAAAGCAGCAGGTCCGGGATTGATACACTTCTCATCACCCATTACTGAATTAACATATTTCGAGATCAGGACAATGTCCAGCTCCAAAAGATTGCTCTGCTTTAAAATAGCTTTAGTCAGATTAAACAGACTATCCACGCCTCTTTTCTGATTTTCTGATAATTGAGCCAGACTATCGGTTTGATATTCTCTGATTACAGTCTGCAGATGAATGATCTGACCTAACCCTTCAACACCAATTTCTGCAAACAGTTGTTCATAATCTGCCTGTTGATTGCCAACCGTAAACTCCTCAGACGAGATCATAGTACATCCAGTTCCATAATTTACAGTGATAACCTGCTGCCCTTTTTGTCGGAGAAGTTCAGCAAGTTTTCCACCTATTCCCTGCTCATCTGTAAAGATAAGTACTCTGGCGGCTGGATCTCTCTCAATTCCCGGTAGTTTATCAGTAACCCAACCGATTTCAAAGAATGGATTACCTTTCTGAACAGCTTTCAGATCAGCCTGGTGAACTTTTTTGATGGTATAATCAAAAATCTGAGCAAATCCATGACCTTCTTCGTCCATTAAGGTAATATCAAAAGAGATTGTCTCTAATCTACTATCCGCGTTATCCTTTTTCCTAATATAGCTATAAAATCTCTCTGGCATATTCTTATACAATACAAATCTCTTATAGGAGAATGGTAAGTATAAACCATCTCCAATCTGTTGACTCGCCAGATTGACTCCGATATCTAATAAAGCGGGATGGAGGCCATATTCTTTTATATCGGCTGCATATTGTGCTGGCAGTTGAATATCCACTAATAATTCCCCATCACCTAAATATACAGCCTGGACATTTTTCCATCTACCGCCGGTCTTAATCGCTCCAGTAACCATATTGGCATAATCCAGAATCTGAAGATCTGGGCATTTTTCTTTTAACATGACCAGATCATAATTAATCGACTCGGATTCCAAACCAGGTTTGATCTTCCCTTCAGCATGTTTTACCCAATCAGCTGAGCTTTCTGTTCTACTTACAACCACATATTCCAGATATTCCTTGTCCTTTTTCACTATAGTATGGATTGTTTTGCTTTCCCCCTCATCTGCAATAAGTGGAGCAAAAAAAATTACATCAGAAAATTCAAGAACACTATCTGGATAATATTTACTGCCTAAAGTTCTTCCCATCTCCAGATAGGTAGTTCCCGGAATGACATAATATTCGTTTACCAGATGTTCTTTCAGCACCCAATGGGTATCTACACTAAATTCAGTCAGATAAATGTCTTCATCATAAGATTCAGCTAAGCATAGATCGAACAATGGGTGATCTAATCCCCGGCTATAGTTAGCTAAGTTATTCTGAAAATCCAGGTTATGATAATCGATCCAACATCTCCTGCTTTCAAAAGGATATGTCGGAAGGCTGAGTTTATTGGGTTTTACCTGAAGATAGAGCTCCTCCCAGTTAATATCTGCTCCCCGAATATACATCTGGCATAGTTGTTCCAATTCAGTTAATTGAAGATCAGATTGCAGTCCTTTAATGATAAACTCAACCTGAGTACTCAGATTTCTTCTTTCGCTTTCGGTCAATTCTTCTTTATCTTTAACCTCCTTGTTCTCTGCAATTATCCTATGTTCTCCATAAAAAAGACGACTGGTCTCCTCAGAATCTTTCCAGGATTGGAGTTGTGTAATTAGTTCCTGGCGAGTGTTAAAGATAACAGCCAGGCGATGATTGTAATGTCCCCGTCCTGTACTAATTGTATAGCATAGATCGCGGCAGTTTATATCCATCGCTTCAGACAAGTAATCTACATACTGCCTGACCATTCTCTCTAATACCTCTCTGGTTTTAGCAGAAAGAGTTAGAACGTATGGCCCTGAAGTAATAGTATCCGACTCTCTGGCGGGTGCTTCTTCTAATACTAAATGACAGTTAGTTCCACTCAACCCAAAGGCACTAACACCACACCTTCGTGGAGATTCTACCTGCCAACTCTGGTGCTGGTCTATTACATAAACTGGTGACTCAGCAAAATCTATCTTTTGATTGGGACTTTGATAGTGAACTGTAGTTGGTAATTCACGATGTTTTAAAGCTAAAATAGCTTTAAGCAGACCGGCAATACCGGCAGCACTATCTAGATGACCGATATTTGTTTTTACAGAACTTACCCCACAGAACTGTTTTTTGTCTGTATACTTACGAAAAGCTTTGGTCATACCGTTAATCTCAATCGGATCACCCAGAACAGTTCCTGTCCCATGAGCTTCAATGTATGTGATGGTTTCAGGATCAATATTGGCATCCTTCCAGGCAGATTCGATCACCTGAGCCTGAGCCAATGAATTAGGAGCTGTTATCCCTACCGATGCTCCATCTTGATTAACAGCACTTCCCCTGATGACTGCATGGATATTGTCTCTATCTGCTATCGCCTTTTTTAAAGGTTTTAATAATAATGCAATAACCCCTTCTCCTAAACCTGTACCATCAGAATCATTATCAAAAGTATGAGCCCTTCCGGTTGATGATCTGATACCAATCTCTGCCTGTCCACTTCGGGATGGCAGGAGAATAATTTTTATCCCCCCTGCTATTGCCATCTCACATCTTCCTTTTTGTAGATCAGTGCAGGCTAAATGGACTGCTGTCAAAGCTGAAGAACAGGCAGTATCTACCACCATACTGGGGCCTTTTAAATCTAACAGATAAGAAATTCTACTGGCGATAATAGATTTAATGTTGCCAGACGTAGATAGAGCAGCTAACTCAGGTGCTATTGTCTGAACAATGAATTTATAATCTATCTGACCATCATTGCTAAATCCCAGATAGACCCCGGTATCGGTTCCCATAATCTTCTTTCCACCATATCCTGCGTCTTCGATAGCCCGCCAGGCAATTTGCAGAAATAGACGTTGGTTTGGATCCATTAAACTGGCTTCTTTAGGAGAAATATTAAAGAAAAGCGGATCAAATTTGTCAATCTCAGCTAAGTATGCCGCTTCACTCTCATCGTTGTTCTGTGCAATACCTAAATACTCCATAAAGGGTTGAATATCAGCTTTTCTCTTTTCCGAATAAGGCCCTACACAGTCCAATCCCTGACGTAAAACCTCCCAGAATTCTGTCAAATCAGCACTCTGAGGTAACTGACCAGCCATACCAATTATGGCAATATCCTTATTAGATATCTTCTCCAGGTGAATGGGTTGGCTAGAATTTATTAACAGGTCATCTAATTGAAGATTGTTTAGTTCTAGTGATTTCTTCATCTTCTCCACCTCCATTTAACTATAAAATCTGTCTAGCAGACTTAGGATAAGTTTGATATACAGATTGGCTAACTCTTCAACTTTACCACTGTTAAGCTTTTCGGGATTATACCCATTGATCAAAGTATACCGTTCTTCATCTAAGATAATAGCCAGATACAGATCATCTTTAGAATCTATCCGACCTGGTCTGGATGTTCTGATAACCGGAATAATACTTGTTGAACCAGATTTCTGACGAAGATCCTGTTCAATAGGGTATCGGCCCATAAGTTCAGCCTGCCTATATTTTTGATTAACCAAGGTAAATAAATCAGTAAAATCAGTGATCTCCTGTAAATTAACCGGTAACGGGAATCGCTTATGAGTGTCATCTTTTCGCTCAACTTCAATAACCAACTCTTTTTTACCAGATAATTGAGATAAAAGATAGATATACATCGCTATAAGAATATCCTGGATCTCCACCTGACAGTCTACAGCCAGTTTAGCTAACTGTGTCAAAACATTATTTTGAATCTGAAATTGATAATCTAGATCTTCATGCAGATTATCAAGCTGATAGTATTCTCCCGGAAAAACCAACAGTTCCCAATCTTTTCCCAGTTCCTGTGCCCAATAGTGTCTCTCAGCTGCTAACTTTTCTTCATCAATCTCTTCTATCTGTTCAGTCTGCCTCTCTAAATAACCAGTTAATTTAGCAATGGTTGGATATGCAAAAAGGTCGGCAACACTGATTTTTCCTGGGAAATATCTTTCCAACTGGTTGTATACCTGAACCAATAGCATCGAGTTACCACCTAGCTCGAAGAAATTATCATATACCCCGACTAACTCAAGGTTCAGTCTTTCTTTCCATACTGAAGCAATAATCTGCTCAACTTCTGATACAGGAGCTTGATATTCCTCAGTTAGTTGGGGACGCTTACTATCAAGCTCAGGGAGTTGACGATGATCAATCTTACCATTAGGTGTCAGTGGAAATTTTTCTAAATAAATATAGAATGAAGGAACCATATAGTCTGGTAAGATCTCTAACAGATGAGTCCGTAACCTGGATACTAAAATCTCTTGATCTGCCAGATAATACGCAACCAGATACTTAAAGCCATCGGGAGATTGTTGAGCAGTTACGAGACTTTCTTTTACTGCCGAATATCTGTCCAGGGCAGACTCTATCTCACCTACTTCAATTCGATAACCTCTGATCTTAACCTGATGATCCCGCCGACCGAGAAATTCAATCTCACCATTGTCTAACCATCTGGCGAAATCACCTGTCTTGTACATCTTACTTCCAGTCTGATATGGATTGGAAATAAACCGTTCTGCTGTCAGTTCTGGACGTTGATAGTAACCTCTAGCCAATCCATCACCAGCTATATATAAATCTCCAGTTACGTTAATGGGCACTGGTTGTAAATATTCATCCAAAATATAAATCTGAGTATTCGCTATCGGTTTACCGATAGTTACCTTTTCTGAGCTGGTTAATTCTTTCATCGTTGACCAGACTGTACTTTCAGTCGGACCATACATGTTAAATATTCTGGCCTGCGTGACCGCCTGCAGTCGTTTTAATAGACTTAAGGGGAAGGATTCACCGCCAACGAAGATTACCTGTAATTTTTCCAGTACTTCTGTTGATCTAGTATCTTCTAACCATAACTGAAGTCTGGAAGGAGTGATCTGTACCATGTCTAGCTGCTGCTTAGAGATAAGTTTACTCATCAGTTCCGGATCTCGCTGTTCCGGTTCGGTAGTCAGAACCACCCTACTACCTCTAGTTAAAGGAAGTATTGTCTCCAGAACAAAAATGTCGAAGGAGATAGTAGTTAATGAGAGAATTTTATTCTCTGGTGTAAATGCAACTTTTTCAGTTACACCAGTGATAAAGTTGTGAACTGTTCGATGTTCTAACATGGTTCCTTTCGGTTTCCCAGTTGAACCGGAAGTGTAGATCAAATAAATCAGATCTTCAGCTGAATTGATATTCTCCAGATTAGTTATCTCCCCTGTAAATGTTCTTTCACTATCGAGATAGATTTTCTCCCCAGTAAAACTATCGTTTTCTGTCAGCCAACTCTGGGTCAAAAGTATCGTAGCTTCACTATCTGCTAACATATATTCGATTCGTTCTGCGGGATATTCAGGGTCTAAAGGCAGATATGCACCTCCTGCCTTAATAACTCCAAGTAGGGCAGCAATCATCTCAACCGAACGTTGAGCCAATATCCCCACCACTGACTCCCGAACCACACCTCTATTCCGTAAAAGTCTAGCCAATTGGTTAGCCTGTGTATTCAGCTGAGCATAGGTTACAGTTTTGTCGCCGACAACTAAAGCAATATTATCTGGTACCTGGAGTATTTGGTTTTCAAAAAGTTGGTTGATGGTTACAGTTTTCGGATAAGTAACTGCTGTATTGTTAAACTCGCGCAAAATACAGTCGCTTTCCTTCTGAGACAGCATCGGAATTTTTGCTAATTGACTGTCAGGTAGGGTTACGATTCCGTTTAATAGATTGATAAAATGTCCGATCATTTTCTGGACTGTATCTGTTTTAAATAGTTGAGTGCTGTATTCAAAGGTACAACGTATTTCATCGCCTATTTCAAAGCAGGTCACCTGCAGGTCAAACTGAGAAGCTCGTGTCTCAAACTTGTACGGAATACATTGAAGCTCTTCACTGGCAATATTATCACTACGAAAATTCTGAAGTCTAAACATAGTATCAAATAAAGGATTACGACTCAAATCTCGCTGTAAATTCAGTTTTTCGATCAAAATTTCAAAGGGATAATCTTGATTCTCATATGCAGCAAGAGTTCTGGTCTTTAAGTCTTCTAAGAATTCACGATAACTCTTATCCCCGCCAGGATAATTTCGTAAAGCCAGTGTGTTAACGAACATACCGATCAAATTCTCTAAATCCCCATGGGTGCGTCCCGATATAGGAGTCCCAATAATAATGTCATCCTGCCCAGTATATCTGGCTAAAAGTAGGTTATATGCTGATAACAGAACCATAAATAAGGTAGAACTGGTCTTTTTAGCTAATTCATGCAATCTGGCAGATAACTCCTGTCCAACTCCAATCGTCAGCTGATCTCCTGCATAGCTTTGTCTTTGTGGTCGCGGGAAATCAGAAGGTAAATTCAAGGCAGGAATAGGACGATTAGTACGTTCCTCCAGGAATTGACTTAACCAATACTCTTCTTGTTTTTTCATGCCTTCATCCTGTAAAAGTTGATTATGCCAGACTGCGTAATCCCGGTACTGAATATGAAGATCAGGGAGTCGTTCTCCGGCATATAATCTGACAAAATCTTTGATCAGAATATTTATTGAAAAACCGTCGGATATAATGTGGTGTTGATCGTAAACCAGATAGTTTCGCTCCCCGGTTTTAATCAGTCCCATTCTGAGTAATGGTGCTGTGTGTAGATCAAAAGGTCGGATAAACTCCTCAATAGTTCTCTTCACCTCAGATTCTGCTACCTCAAAGAATTGAATCTGAAATGTTAATTGGGAATACACTTTTTGGACAGGCTCTCCATCAATTAGTTCAATAGAGGTTCGTAAAGCTTCATGACGTTGAACCAGTTTCTGAATAGCCTGGTCAAATTTACTCTCCGAAAAATCTCCTTCAATCAATAGAGCACCCGGCAAATTATAGTTAATCGAATTAGGGGACAATTGGTGTAAGATAAAGAGCCTCCGTTGAGCCGAGGAGACAGGGTAATATTCAGCATCAGGCTGTTTTGGGATAAGATTACCTTCCTGTACTTTATCTGTAATAGTATCTTCAATTGCTGTAAAAATCTGATCAATAGTCTTCTCCTCAAAAAATAATCCAAGGGGAATATCAATATTATATTCTCTTTTAATCTTTCCGACAAATTGTAAGATGCCAATGGAATCCAGATCCAGATCGGTAAAATGATTCTCCGGGGACAGTTCTTCTGTAACAGAAACCTCTCTTAACATCATTAATAAAGAATCCTTGACTCCCTGAGTTGTAACAGGATGTTCAACAACTTGCATCTCTTCAATCTGAGAAATTTGGGGATTAGTTTCCTTAAAATAGATAGCCAGAATTGATGGGTCTGGTCTCCCTAGATATCTCTTGCGATCATAGACATAGCCTGGCAAACTTAGCCGATATCTCTTCTGATCAGCATAGATCTTTTCCCAATCCAATTCATGACCCAACTGCAAGTATCTAATTATGACGGAAAACAGAGAATTTTTAGCATTATTTAAAGAAAGTAAAATAGGTCCTGGTGAATCATCCTCCTGTAAACTAATCTCTGAAGCAATCTGAATAGGCAAAATAGCTTTACCTTTATTAGCATTAATAAATTGCTTATTCAATTTACCAATAATAACCCGGGATAGATCTTTCTGCAGAACCTGATGCAATGCTCCAATTCCCTCTAATGTTGAAATAGAATAAAAGACTTTATCATAATTGACTCCTAAACTTCGGGCCATACCTGTCTCTTTCCATGAAGCCCAGTTGATAGTCAAAGTTCTCTTCCCTAACTTGTTGCGATATGTACTAAAAGAATCCAGAAAACTATTGGCAGCCACATAGTTACCCTCTCCTGCTCCTCCAAGTACTGATGCAATTGAGGAAAATGAGACAAAGAAGTCCAGGTCATCATCTTGAGTCAGATAATCTAAAATCCAGGTTCCATAAACTTTAGGTGCCAAAATTTGATCAAAAGTATCGGAGTCTCGGGTCGCGATAAACCCATCTCCGGCTGTACCAGCACTGTGAATAATTCCATTTATTTTCCCATATTTTTCTCTCAATTGATCAAAAATCTCAGCCATCTGCTCAATATCGCTGACATCGGCACTGTAATAGTTTACTTCGACATCATAGGATTCCAATTCCCGGAGACTACTCAATCTTTCACAAAGCTGCAGATCTTCACCTCTGGTGAGAATCTCCTCCCACTCTGTTTTATTCGGAAGAATTGAACGGTTAATTAAAGCCAGTTTTACTTTATTTTGTTGAGCCAGATATTTGGCTGCTTCCAATCCAATTCCTTTCGAACCACCAGTAATCACATACACACCCCGGTCTACGACAGCCATCTTCTTCTCCGGAAGTTTTGTTATCTCCAAAGGTTTGAACACATTCTCATAGCGCAGACCATTGCGATAAGCAACGGTGTGAGTTGTAAGTCCAGTTGTGATTTCATTAAGAATCTGTTCAGCTGTAGTTGTTCGGTCAATATCGATGCAGTAACTACTGATTCCAGGATACTCCTGACCAACTGCCTGAGACAGACCAAACAGAGTGGACTGGGAAGGATTAATCCATTCTTCAGTACCAACTACTGAGTTGACATTATCTGCAACCAGAATAATCTCAATCTTATTTTTGAGTTGCCGATCTACTAACCCTTTAGTTAAATAAAATAAACTATAGATACCCCTATCCTGATCCTGCTGCAGTTCAGCAAGAGAAGATGGGATTTTTTTATCCGTCAGAGTGGCCAGATGAACAATTCGAAGCAAATTAGTCTGGTTCACATTTTTCAATAATCTGCGATAACCTTCAGGAGTATTGGTGATCTGATAATGTTGACTATCCAGTTGTTTGTACTCTGGTCCAAATCGCACCTGGATCACTGGCTCTTCTATTCCCGCAACAATTCTACTGCTCAAATCTGTCTCACCGATAAAAATCAAGGTTGTACCCTCTTCATTGGCCTTCGAGTGGGCTTTTAAATCACTGTGGAACCAGTTGACCTCAAAAAACTGTTCTTTTTTTACTGCCATAACCTGGCTAAAAAGATTTTCCAATTTCTTGTCTGGCGAAAAGAGTAAGAAAAGATTAATTCCAGAATCGATGATTTTATCAACTACGCCGTGCAAAGTAGCTTCCGTTAATACTTTAGATTTTTCTGAGTTATTTTGAATCTCCTCTAAAGCCTGTGCAAAACTAATTTTTTTCCTTGCCAGGTTTGCGATAATTAATCCCAGGCCAAACCCCATAACTCCTTTAGGTTTGATCCCGTATTTCTCTAATAATTGGATGGTAGCTGTGGCATGAAGAAGATATTCAATTCTTTGATTTTGTCGTCTATCTTTTGCTGTAACACGTTTAGCCAATTGAGTATAGCATCTTTGATAATCTATAGATTTGGCAGCTAAATCCTGATATATTCTAAAATCTACATTATTCAAATCAGGGAAAATATAGATTGCTGTGGTTCGAACTTTTTTCTCCTGACGAGTTAATAAATAATTATCAACATGAGGTTCGTTTAGTAAGTATTTTCTAAGATTATACTGCAACTCCTCAATGTTATCTGCTATAGTCACAAATAATTTTCTCTGCTCACGTCGACCAGTATTCAACGTATAGGCAAGATCATCAATAGATATGTCGGAATATTTCTCCAAATGGTCAGCTAATTTTGCAGCTATCCCTTTAAGAGATTTCTCTGTTCTGGCCTGAAGAAATACCAGATTCTTATTGAGGGCAAAGGTTTTTTGTACTATACGTTGAGGCGATTCCTGCAAGATTACGTGGGTATTGGTCCCGGTTAATCCAAGTGAGGTAACTCCGGCCCGTCTGACAGTATTTGACTTCCAGGCAGCCAATCGATCATTGACAAAAACTGACCCGGTGGTAAACTCGATTAAAGGATTAGGTTCCGCAAAATTCAATGACGGTGGAATCAGACCCTTATTCATGGCTAATACTACTTTGATCACACTGGCTACTCCAGCTGCACCAATCAGATGACCGATATTAGTCTTTAAAGAACCAATGGGTACTGATTGAGCAGGATATCCAAATTGATCAAAGATATCTTGTAATGCTGCCACTTCAATCGGATCTCCAATCCTGGTTCCTGTACCATGAGTCTCCACATAAGAGATGGTTTTAGGATCAATACCAGAGTTTTTCAAGGCTCGAGCAATAACTTCTGATTGAGCATGTTCACTGGGCGACATCATCCCATTAGACCAGCTTCCATCACTAAAAATAGCACTACCTTTGATCACACCCCAAATATGATCACCATCTTCTACAGCTCTGGTGAATCTCTTCAACAGAAGAATTCCTCCACCTTCACCAAAAACAGTGCCATCAGCCTGATTATCAAAAGCTCTAACCTGTTCACTGGGCGACAAAATTGACACATTGGGAAGATCGGCTTTGCTCATGGGCAGCATTAACATCTCTGTTCCCCCAACAATGGCCATCTCTAATTCTCCAGATTTAATACTCTGACAGGCAAAATGTAGGGCTACTAAAGAAGATGAACAGGCTGTGCCGATAGTCAAGACTGGCCCGTGAAAATTGTAAGTATAAGCTACCCTTCCTCCATTTGAAGACGAGATACTGTTTACTGTAGCCATTGGAGAATTATTCAATAGTCTTTCAGTATAATTATACCGATTCTCGGAGACAAAAACCCCAATATATTCATTAGCAAATTTCAACGGATCATAACCCGCATCCAGAATAGCCTCTTCGACCAACTCCAATAATAATCTTTGCTGAGGATCAATATATTTGCACTCTTCCCGACTGATCGAAAAGAGTTCAGGCTCAAAAAGACCCAATTCTTCTAAATATCCACCTCTGGCAAAGTCCATTATTGGCAGCTTACCTACCATTGTAACAAGCTCTTCTTCTCTTGCTTTCGGAAATTGACGAATTGACTCTTTGCCTGATGCTAGATTTTGCCAAAACTGCTCCAGATCTGCGGCTTCAGGGAAACGTCCAGACATACCAATAATGGCTATGTCATTGTCTTTGTATAGCTTACTGTCCACTGAAATCCCTCCTTTATAATAATTGCCCGGATGTAGATGATAACTTTTGCGTAAGTTAACATTTTTTTGTGAAAAGTCTATCTATTCTAAGATTACTATATTTTTTCCCAAATTTCCTGCCTATTTTTGGTCTAAGTAAAAGTTTTTTAAATATTTAAGAGAATTGACCCCCTGATAACTGAAAAATAGTATCTAACCTGAATTATTAGGTAATAATTTAGATAATTTATCCAAATTATATTTCAAATATTTGAATATCAGTATCTTCGATTATAAGATCATCTTCTTCAGGTCTATCAATTAGGGATGCCATCAATTCAATAGTATTATAGTTAAAAAGGTCGAGAATTTTAAAATTAGTAGCAAACTCTTCGTTAACTAGCCTGGTTAATTCCATGATTGAAAGTGAATTACCACCCAGGTCAAAGAAAGAATCCCTCGTTCCAATTCCTGCAGCATCAAGTTTTAAGATCCTGGCCCACAATTCTGCCAAACGTTTTTCTATATCTCTTTCTGGAGCCTGATACTCCACCCCTGTCTTAATTGTAGCGGTTGGTACAGGTAAAGCTTTGCGGTCTATTTTGTTAGTAGAAGTAAGCGGCATCTTTTCCAAAGTGATAAAATGTACTGGAATCATATAGTCTGGTAATACTTGTTGTAATGCTGATCTTAACTCATTAATTATCACTTCAGTATCCGTGACCAGATATGCACAAAGATACCTGGTATTATCCCCATAATCTCTGGCAGTAACTACTACTTCTCTGATTCCAGGGTATGTTAATATTTTACTCTCTATCTCGCCTAACTCTACTCGAAAACCACGAATCTTAACCTGAAAATCCTTTCTACCCATAAATTCAACAGTTCCATCTAATAGTCGCCTTCCCAGATCCCCTGTCAGATACACTCTACCCAGGCTTCTATCTTCCATAAATACCTGTTTTGTCTTTTCAGGGTTTTTCCAATAACCTGGAGCAACATAGTCGCTGGCGACCACAATCTCTCCGATTCCAAACATCGGAACTTCCACACCAGATTGATCAATTACTAATAACTCGGTATCATCTACTGGCTGACCAAGGGTAATCTTCTCGAATGAATCATCACTGTGAAAATACTGGGCTGAATTGAAGGAAGTCTCTGATTGTCCATAGAGATTAACCAATACCGCGTTTGGAAATGACCTTCGAAAGTCCTGAATATCGTGTTCAATCACCTGTTCCCCCCCCAGAACAATCCACCTTAAATCCGGGAAGTATTTGACCTCTTTCAGAGTTCTAACAAAAAACCTGAAAACCGTAGGGACCGAATGCCAGACCGTTATCTTCTCGTCAATCATCCATTGGGCCAGATCTGCAATATCTATCTGATCTCTGACATTTACAGGATATAGAGTTGCTCCTGTTACGAAACCTGTATAAATATCCATTACTGCTGCATCATGAGTAAAAGTTGAAAATAGGGTTAATCTATCATCCAATCCGATCTGCAGATATTTCTCATAGTTGCGGACAAAATGCAGAATATTGCGCTGGGTCTGCACCACACCCTTAGGTCTTCCGGTAGAACCTGAAGTGTAGAGAATATATGCAGGTTTATCTTCACAGATCAGTCTCTGCGGATTCTGCTGAGAGACTTCTAAAGCTATGGTATCAAGATTAATAAACATGAGTGATAAACTCAGTTCTTCCATTATTCGGGTAATCAGTTTTTGATTAAAATTATTGCTGACAATTATTCCGATTTCGGCATCTACCAGAATATGGTGTAGTCTGTCCCTGGGATATGTCGGTTCCAATGGAACATAAGTCATACCTGCTTTAATTGCTCCGAGCACTCCAATAATCATGTCTGCACCCTGCTCAAATAATAGTCCGATAGTGGTTTCTTTTACCTTACAATGAGTCAACAGTTCATTGGCCAATCGATTTGCCTGATGATTCAAGTCCTGATAAGTCAACATTCGATCTCCAGATTGGATGACTATTTTGTCTGGATACTTATCTGCCTGTTGCTCAAATATCTGAGTAATAATACCCACTCTATCGGGATTCACTTTTTCATTCAGATCTGGTCTGGATTCTACCGCTGTTAATTTTCGTCTATCTTCATTGATATTATAATTTTCCAGAATCTTGTCAGGATATTGAGAAACTTTATCCAATATAGTTGTATACCTTTTCATAAAATGCTCTATAGTCTCCGGCTTAAACAATCCAGTATAGTAATAACAGTTAATTTCGATCCCATTTTTATACTCTGTCAGATACATGACCAGATCAAATTTTGCATCTGATACATCTTTTAACTGTCGTGATTGTAGATCATTTAACTCAGATAGATTACTCTCTCCCATATTTAGCAGATTAAAAAATACTGTTAGCTTGGGATAAGGCATTTTTAACTTCTCAAAAATCTTTTCCAGAGGATAACTTTGGTATTGTAAAATCTGTAAAGTTTTATCCTGAATATTCTTCAGGAGATGTCCAAAATTCTTTGTCTTATCTACCTGATTTCTAAGAATCAATGTATTTACAAAAAAGCCCATCACATTCCGTAAATTCTCATGTTCTCTCCCAGCTGCGGGAATGCCTAATATTAGATCATCCTGATCAGTTATATCTGCCAGAAAAAGATTAAACCCGGCTAACAGGACCATAAACAGACTGGTATTCTGAGTTTGAGCCAGTCGATTTATCTGCCGCAAAATCTGTTCTTCTATGACAAAACGATAAGCAGCACTCTGCTGATCCTGCAATCCTTTATAAGAATAGTCTGTCGGTAGATTAAGAACTGGGATTTCTCCGTCCATCTCTCTTTGCCAAAAATCCAAATATTCCTGAATTTGCTCTTCATCTGCCAGTAATTGATTGTGCCAGTATGCAAAGTCCCGATATTGAATCTTTAATGGTGTTAACTCTAACTGTTCACCCAGACAATAAGCTTGATAAAGCTGAGCAAACTCTTTCTGCAGTATTTCTGCAGATGACCCATCTGTAATGATATGATGCATCACATAGATCAATTCAAAAGAAGAATCACCATATTTTAGAACCCTTACTCTGAAGAGAGGTAGTTTTTCCAGATCAAAACTCTTAGTCATTTCTGCTTTCAAAACTTCCTGACAACACAGTATCTGTTCACAATCGGTTAATGCTGTGAGATCTTGAATAGTTAAATCCAGCCTAATCTCATCCCTCCGATGTTCAGAGTTTTGCTCAAAACCTTCTTCTCTGGTAACTGACACCGGAAGAACAATCTGAACCGGTACACCATTATCTTCAACAAAACAAGTTCTTAAACTCTCATGACGTTCGATTAATTGCCACAAAACTTTTCTGAGTACAGCCTCATCTAATGGTAAATCAATTTTTGACTGACCCGGCATGTTATATGCTGTACTATCTGGGTCTAATTGATGAATAATCCACAGACGCTTTTGAGCATACGACAGATCATAGCTTTCCTGTTCGGGAAGTCTTTTAATATCAGAATAGGCTAACTTCTGGCGATTTTGAATCAATTCTGCCAGTTCAACCACTGTAGGGTGTTTGAATAGATCAGCTAATCTGATCTCTACATTACACAATTTATGAATCATTGACACAACCTGAGTTCCTTTTAATGAATGACCTCCCAGAACAAAAAAGTTATCCTTAACGCTAATTCTCTCTACAGCTAACACCTGAGACCAAATTTGAACTAATTTTTCCTCCAGTTCATTATGGGGAGCCAGATATTCAACTCCTGTATCTAAAGTTATCTCTGGTTCTGGCAAAGCTTTACGGTTAATCTTCCCGCTCGTATTCAAAGGCAGACTATCCAGCTGGATAAAATATGAAGGAATCATATAGTCAGGTAACCTCGCTGATAGAAAATCTCGTAAATCTGATATTGAAAGATCAGCAATAGTAATTAGGTAAGCACAGAGATATTTGTCATTATTAGGATCAGTACGATCAACAACTACCGCTTCTTTAACCTGCCCATGTTCAAGAAGTCGATTGGTAATCTCATCAAGCTCAATTCTAAATCCCCGAATCTTCACCTGATTGTCAATTCTACCTAAAAACTCGACCCTACCATCTGCTAACCATCGGGCCAGATCACCTGTCCAATAGATCCGTTTAGCTATTAGCCGATGAAAATTGAACTTCTCTTCGGTTAATTCCGGGCGATTCAAATATCCTCTGGCTAAACCATCACCTGCAATACATAATTCCCCCGGTACTCCAATAGGTTGTAATTCTCCAGCTTTGCTCAAGATATAAATCTGGGTATTAGAAAGAGGATAACCGATAGGTACATTGTGATAATAGTCTTCTTCTATTGGATAATATGTGGCAAATGTCGTACTTTCTGTAGGTCCATAGCCATTAATTACCCGCAATTCTGGATATAAATGTCTTACCTGATTGATATGTTTTGGGGAAAGAGCATCTCCACCAACAATTAAAGTCTGCAGTTCGGCAAAAATTTCCGGTTCTTCTTCCAATAATTGATTAAATAATGGGGTAGTTAACCACATTAATGTTATCCTATACTTTTGTATCACCTCTACCAAAAGTTGACCGGAAATAAGCTTATCTTTACTCACCAGATAAAGGGTAGCAGCATTTAGAAAGGCTCCCCAGATCTCAAAGGTGGACACATCAAAAGCCAGAGAGGTGGTCTGCAAAATTCGTTCACCTTCAGAAATCTGAAGCATATTGGAATTAGACAGCAGTCGGTTCACATTACGATGCTCGATCATTACCCCTTTCGGCTGCCCAGTTGAACCTGAAGTATAGATGATATAGATCAGATCTTCTGGACAGTTGATAAGCTCCAATTCACTTTCTCCACTGTATAAAGTTTCGTCTATCAGGTCTATAATTTCTCCCGAATAATTCAGATCTTCAGCCAAATTTCTTTGAATTAGCAAAATCTCTGCTTTAGAGTCTGTCAGCATATACTCCATTCGACTCACGGGATAATCAGGGTCTATCGGTAGATATGCTCCTCCTGCATACACGATAGCGAGAACTCCAATTATCATCTCCAGGGATCTTTCTCCCACAATGCCAATAACTTTATCTGGGCCAGCCCCTTTCTCCCGGAGAGCTCTGGCCAGTTGCCTTGCCCGTCGGCTAAGTTCACCATAGGTCAATTTCTGATCTTGAAATACGAGAGCCTGTCGATCAAAATTCTTATCGACCACTTCAGTAAATAATTGGATTATAGTCTTTTCAACAGGATAATCGGCCTGGGTAGCGTTGAACACAACCAGTAATTCCTCTAACTCCCGGACGTTCAAAAGTCGTGCCTGTTCTAATCCGACCTGGGGATTAGTCACGACATCTTTAACCAGATTCTGAAAATGATTAGCCATACGCGTAATTGTCGCTCTTTTAAATAGATTCGTATTATATTCCAGAGTCATCTGGAGCCCGGCTTCGGTCTCAATAGCTCCCAGTGTTAGATCAAATTTGGCTGTTTTTCCGGTCCAGGGATAGATATGCAGCTTCATCCCGGAAACTTCCAGTTCAGTTGTATTGGCATTCTGAAGGACAAACATAGTCTCAAAGATAGGATTTCTACTCAAATCCTGATCTAAATTTAGTTTGTCTACTAACATCTCAAACTGATAATCTTGATTCTCAAAAACTTCCAATACACGATCTTTAACCCTTTGTAAGAATGCTGCGAAAGTGAGCCGATTCTCAGGATAGACACGAATAGCGAGCGTATTGACAAACATGCCAACCGTTTGCTCGATATCGGGATTATGTCTTCCGGCGATTGGGGAACCAACCACCAAATCCTCCTGACCGGTATATCTGGCTAACAAGGTACTATAGATAGCGAGAATTAACATATACAATGTAACATTTTTTTGCAGAGTCAGTTCGTTTAATTTATCTTTCAATTCTTTATCCAGAATAAACCTTACTGTATCACCTGTATAAGTTCTGGCAGCAGGACGTGGGAAATCTAGAGGTAATTCCAATACAGGAAGCTCATCTTTAAAACTGTTTAACCAATATTTCTCCTGAGTTTGAATTATTTCTGAATCAGAGTTGAACAACTGGTTCTGCCAGACCGCAAAATCACGATACTGAATAGTAGATGATGACAGATTCTGGCCCTGATACAATTGAACAAATTCTCTAAATAAAATATCCATTGAGACCCCATCTGAGATAATATGATGACTATCGACAATCATATACTGTTGCTCTACGGTGTTCAATAGACCAACCCGTAATAGAGGCACTGTCTGCAGATCAAAAGGTTTAATATAGTCTGCAAAAATTTGCTGTTTATCTCTGCCCTGTTCTGCCAACAGGTCTACAGTAAATTCAACTTTTGGGTGAACTCTCTGTACTGCTTCTCCATCAACCAATTCAAACGATGTTCGGAAAACTTCATGACGTTCGATTAATTGCATGAAAGCTCTTTGAACTTTGGTATACTCTAACTCTCCCGTTACTTCTATAATAACAAATACATTATAAGTAATATTTGTATTATCCAGTTGATTTAGAACAAATAGACGCCGCTGTGCAGATGATAGTGGATAATACGCCCTATTCGCTACTTTCTCTATCTTCAGATATTTACTTTTTGCAGAATCTCTAATATATTCTCCAATCCCCTTCACTGTGGGGTGCTGAAAAATTTTCCGTAAAGGTAGTTCTACATTAAACTCTTTAAAAATCCTGGAGGTCAGCGTAGTGGCTTTAAGGGAATGCCCACCCAATTCAAAGAAATTGTCATTGCGTCCAATCTGTTCAATTCCCAAAATATCTATCCAGATTCGAGCCAACCTTTCTTCTGTTTCCCCAAGAGGTGCTGCATATTCAGTCCATCTAACCAATTTTCCTTCTGGTTCCGGCAAAACCTTACGGTCAACTTTACCATTTCGATTCAGAGGAAATCTTTCTAATTGAATAAAAAATGCAGGAATCATATATTCAGGAAGTTTCTCAGCCAGAAATTTTCGTAAGTCAACAATCTGGAGATGCTGGTCTGCAGTAAAATAAGCACAGAGATATTTATTACCTTGATTATCAGTATTGGCAATAACCACCACATCGCTAACATTCTCATGTTGGCTCAGTTTATTTTCGACTTCCCCAATCTCAATTCTAAATCCCCGAATCTTCACCTGATTATCAATTCTACCTAAAAACTCAAGAGTTCCATCTTCCAGCCAACGGGCCAGATCACCAGTATGGTACATTCTCTCATGAGTCACAGGATTGCTGACAAACTTCTTCCCGGTCAATTCTGGTGAGTTCAAATATCCTCTAGCTAACCCATCGCCTGAGATACATAACTCTCCCGGTACTCCAACAGGTTGTAATTGTCCACCTTTACTAAATATATAAACCTGAGTATTAGAGACAGGGTAACCAATAGGCACATTAGAATCATACTCCTCTTCTATTGGATAAAAGGTAGTAAATGTAGTACTCTCTGTCGGGCCATAACCATTAATTACCTGTAAATTGGGATAATAATATCTCACCCGGTTAATGTGTCCAGGGGAAAGGGCATCTCCACCTACAATTAATGTCTTTAATTCTGCAAAAATAGTTCTATCCTCTTCCAATAGTTGATTAAACAGGGGGGCAGTTAACCAGATCATTGTTATTTGATAACTCTGCATTCTTTCAACCAAGAGGTGAGCTGATAAAATCTTCTCTTTACTAACCAGATATAAGGTAGCACCATTTAAAAATGATCCCCAGATTTCAAAGGTTGATGCATCAAAAGCCAGAGAACCAGTCTGTAAAATACGTTCATCTTCCGCAATCTGGAGCATATTGGAATTGGAGATCAATCGGTTAACATTACGATGTTCAATCATCACTCCTTTTGGTTGACCCGTTGACCCAGAAGTATAAATAATATAAATCAAATCCCCTGGTTGAGTGACAAATTCCAGTTGCTCAATTTCTCCAGCATATAATTCTTCATCAGTCAGATCAATAAGTTCTCCCGAATAATTCACTCTTTCTGTTAATCCGGTTTGGGTTAGCAGAACATCTACCTGTGAGTCGATCAGCATATACTCCATTCGCTCAGGAGGATAATCCGGATCCAGTGGTAGATATGCTCCACCAGCCTGGACAATGGCTAAAACACCGATAATCATCTCCAGAGAACGTTCTGCCAGAATTCCGACAACTTTTTCCCGCCTAACACCCTTATTTCTAAGAATTTGCGCCAACTGATTAGCCCGTTTGTACAGCTCAGCATAGGTCAAATTTTGATCTTCATAAACCAGAGCTATCTTATCAGGATTAGCTCCCACCACTTCAGCAAACAATTGGGACACAGTCTTTTCATAAGGGTATTCAACTCTGGTATCATTGAAATTAAATAAAATCTGAGCCCTTTCTACAGCAGAAATCATCTGAATCTGACCCAAGAGTATCTCCCGATTGTCGACTATCTCTCCGAGGATATTAATATAATGATCTGCCATCCGTCGAATGGTAGTTCTTTTGAATAAATCAGTTCTATAATCTAGATTAAATCTTAGTTTATCAGAACTTTCGAAGGCAATTAAAGCCAGATCAAATTTAGTCACATTATGAAAATACTCTTGAGCAGAAACCCGCAACCCCGGAATAGATAGCTCAAGAGAATGAGCATTCTGCACAGTAAACAATGTGTCAAAGATCGGATTGCGACTCAAATCACGATTCAAAGCAAGCTTCTCCACCAACATCTCAAATTGATAATTCTGATTTTCAAATGCTGTCAATGTGTTTATTTTAATTTCAGCCAGAAATTGGCTGAAAGTTTTACTACTCACAGGATTATTGCGCATTACTAATGTATTTACAAACATCCCGATAATCTGTTCCAGATCATTATGTGCTCTTCCGGCAATTGGTGAGCCGATCAGTACCTCATTCTGATCTGCATAGCGTGCCAGGAGAATATTGTACGCAGCCAATAGGAGCATGTATACAGTTACCCCCTGTATTCGGACCAATTCTCGTAACTTACTAACCAACTCTTCCTCTAGTTGAAACTCCAATCGTGCACCAGCATAGTTAAAAATCGACGGGCGGGGATAATCTGTCTGCAAATCCAATATTGGAAGGTCATCAGATAAGAGGTTCAACCAGTACTCTTCTTCTTTTTGCAGTAGGTCTGTCTGGAAAAATTTCTGCTGCCAATAGGTAAAATCTTTGTAGTGAACCCTCAGTTCGGGTAATTCTTTACCTTGATAGAGCTCAACAAATTCGTTAGTCAAAATCCCCATGGAAACTCCATCTGAAATAATATGATGCATATCAAAGAACAAATAATACTGTTCAGCCGCAAGTTCAATTATTCCAACTCTTAACAGTGGAGCGTTTTGCAGATCGAAAGGTTGAATCAGATGCTGAATGACTTCCATAAACACTTCATCGCCGTACTCTTTTTTACAATCCTGATCACAGCAATCTGTATCCCATTCCCTGTCAGCTGCTGTTGTAGCAAAAGAATTTTGTTCAAAATTAAAAGCTACTGTTATGCTTAAAGATTCTTCTTTTTCACTTTTGGGTTTTGGTAGTTCTAATGGTTGTATTGATTGGCTTAATGAAATGTATTTGATTGTAAAATCAATATCTTCATGAACAATCTGAACTGGTTTACCTCCTTTAACCACAAATGACGTCCGCAGTGATTCGTGACGTTGGATCAATTTACAGATGGCATACTGTAGTTGCAATAGATTAAGCTGACCTTCAATTTTAAGTGTTCCGGTAATATTGTAATTAGTGCTAGCAGGTTCCAGTTGATTTAAGATATACATCCTTTTTTGAGCCGATGATACAGGGTAGTATTCACTAATGGGTACCTGCGGGATAATAAAATAAGCTTCCCTTCCAGCCTGTTGAATATATTCAGCCAATTCCTGAATTGTGGAGGACTGAAAAATTACTTTCACAGGCAGATTAACATTAAACTCTTTTTTTATTTTAGAAACCAGTTGAGTTGCTTTCAATGAATGGCCGCCCAAAGTAAAAAAGTCGTCATTAATTCCTATCGAATTCACACCCAGTATCTCAGACCAGATCACAGCCAACCTCTTTTCTATCTCAGTGGCAGGTGCAATATACTCCGGGCCAGAATCTAAGTTCGGTTCTACATCAGGTAAGGCTTTACGATTGACTTTGCCATTAGATGTCAGTGGAAGTTTATCTAAAGTGACGAAATATGCTGGAATCATGTAATCTGGCATTCGTTCACTGAGATATTTTCTCAGATCAGAACCGGAAATCTCTTCTTCACTAACAACATAGGCAGCTAAATATTTAGTACTTCTAACATCAATTTTGTCTACCACAACAACCTCTTTGACGAGTGGATGGCTGAGAAGTTGGCTTTCGATCTCTCCAGGTTCAATTCTAAAACCGCGAATTTTTACCTGATGATCAATTCTTCCCAGAAATTCTATCTTACCATCACTTAGCCACCGGGCCAGATCACCTGTTTTGTATAATCGCCCTTCTCCAAAGGGATTTGGAATGAACTTCTCAGCTGTCAGTTCAGGTCCGTTCAAATATCCTCTGGCCAATCCATCTCCGGCAATACATAACTCACCCGGTGCTCCAATAGGTTGTAAGTTGTGATACTTATCAAGAATATACACCTGAGTATTGGAGACAGGATAGCCGATAGGAATATTCAGAGTATATCTTTCTTCAATGGGAAGATAGGTAGCAAAGGTAGTACTCTCTGTCGGGCCATATCCGTTGATTATTCTTAGATTAGGATATCTAGCTTTAACTAAATTAATATGCCGTGGTGATAGAGCATCCCCACCTACCAATAGAGTATTTAGATTTTTGAAGATCAGGGGATTCTCTTCCAACAATTGATTAAATAAAGGGGCCGTTAACCAGATCATAGTTATCTGATATTCATTCACCAGTTGGGCGAAACAATCTGCCGATAAGATTTCCTCTTTATCTACCAGATATAGGGCAGCGCCATTTAATAATGCACCCCAGATTTCAAAAGTTGATGCATCAAAGGCTAACGAACCTGTCTGCAAAATTCGATCTTCTTCAGTAACTCGTAACATATTAGAATTGGAGATTAATCGATTGATATTCAAATGTTCGATCATTACACCTTTAGGTTTTCCAGTAGAGCCCGAAGTGTACATTATGTAAGCCAGATCGTTAGGTTTATTAATGAATTCAATATGTGAGTCTATATTTGGTCTAGCTTCAGATTCTCTCGTTCCGAGACAGAATTTTAAATTAAAAAGTTCAAGGCATTCAAAAGTAAACATCTCATCAGGAAAATTAGGTTTAGCAAAAAATTCTATTTGCCCCAGCAGTAAGCCAGCCTGACTATCCTCTAACATAAACTGTACTCTTTCTTCAGGATAGTCAATATCTATTGGTAAATAAGCCCCCCCTGCCTGAATGATTGCCAGTACTCCAACAATCATCTCAATCGAACGATCCAACATCAGTCCAACAACTCGATCAGGGCCAGTCCCCTGTTCTCGCAAAATCTCAGCCAATTCAGAAGTTCTCTGATTCAATTCCCTGTATGTCAATCGACGGTCGTGATAGACCACTGCGAGATTCTCTGGTGTTCGTTCCACCTGCTCAGCGAACAGTTGTCCGATGGTCTTTTCCCGGGGATACTGCACTCTGGTATTATTGAACACTTCCATGATCTGTCTCTTCTCTGCTTCTGTAAGAAGACTAATCTGCGATAGACTGATCTCAGGATCTGCGGAAACAATAGTGCTCAAATGTACCAGATTGTTCAGAAGTCGCTTAATCGTGGATTGTTCAAAAAAACGTCGATTATAAATAAAGTTAAGCTTTAACTCCTCAAAAATACTGATCTCTAAAGTTAAGGGATAATTAGTCTGTTCAGTAATAGAATATGAACAAATAGTTAATTCAGGTGTTGAGTTTTTTATTCGGTCATCCAGAGGATAGTTCTCAATGACAACAATTGAATCAAAAATATCTTCTTTAGAGTTGAGTTCACTATAGGTTTTAATCTCCTGTAATGGGGTATACTCATACAACCGCCTCGCCTGAATCATCTCCTGTACTCTGGCAAATAACTGACTGATAGAATCTGTACCCTGACCAATAATCCTCAAGGGAACTGTATTGATGAATAAGCCAACCATCTGCTCAACGCCAATAATTTCTGCAGGTCTTCCGGAGACGGTGGTTCCAAAGATAATATCTTCAAGGTTGTTGTATTTATGTAAAATAATTCCCCATAACGTATAAAAAATAACTCCCAATGTAGTTTTTTCATTCATAGCGAGTTCTTTTATTCCCAGAGTCAGATCATTTGATAAACAGACCTGTTGTGAACAGTAAGTGTAACCGTCCATTTGTGAACTGTTTATCTGATCGGTGGGCAAGGCAGTCCGGGTATTAAAATCGTTTAAGTACATCCTCCAGTACTGCTCCTGTTCTCTTTTATCCAGTTTTTTGACCCAGTTGAGATATTCTTTAAAACCTTTTTTCTTGACTTTAGATGGAGTTACTCCCTGAGTGATATAATGGTAATAATTAAAAAATTCCTGTAGGATAATTCCGGTACTCCAACCGTCAAAGATAATGTGATGATTGCTAATAATCATCTCATATCTATCTTCCGCTACTCTGCAAAGTAAGATTCGCAGCAAAGGTCCAGTCTGCAAATCAAATCCAGTTCGGCGATCCAATCTTTTAATCTCCTGCAGCCTGATCAATTTACTCTTGTCGGATTCGCAAGAAGTCAAGTCATATTCCTGAAGAGGAATATCGACTTTTCTCAGAACGATCTGCAAAGGCATGTCCATCTTCTCCCACGAAAACACTGTTCTCAGCATCTCATTCGTTTGGGCAACACAGTTCCAGGCCTTTTTTACTGCTAGCGCTTCAACATTACCTTGAAGAGTTAGATTCAACTGTTCACAATAATTTTCACTTTCTGGTTCATACAGATAATGAAAGAGAATTCCTTCCTGAAGTGAACTCAGAGACAGAATATCTTCTACATCCTGTCTGGAAAATCGCTTGACTAATTCCATGAACTTTTAACCCCCTTTAACATTATACTTTATATACTTTCCTAATTTGGCATGAAACTTTACTGTACAACAACACCCATCAATAGCATTGTTTTTCCATTTTACTTTATTATAAGTGTAAAGTTAATTATTGTCAACTAAGTTTATAAAAGAATATTATCACCTTTTGCTATTTTTTATAAGACCTATAGCTAATTTTATACATTTACTGAAATTAAAGTCGCACTAGCAACAGGCTATTAATCCTTAAGTTTAATGATTTGGAAGGAGATTTGTACCTCCATTGAAGTAAATACCATTTAGATATTGCTGCTCCCACCTATAGAGATTAAAAGATTTCCTTCTGAAATGTCATTAAGGTCTAAAAATTTTGCATAAATTAAAAGGAGTTTTGTTAACAAAGCCAAATTATAATAGTAAGATAGATTGAAAGGATGGTAGCTGAAAATGCAAAAGTTCAATGATTATGTACTCCAAGTAATAGAAACATACCCTACCGACGGTTCCTATACCTATTCCTGGGTTGATGAACCGAACTATGTTGGAATCACTAAAGATCTCTGCTATAAAGGAGATCAATTTGTTACAGGTGACCCGGCCAGGAGAAGTTACTGTTCAGGAATCACCTTTGAAGTCTTCTTTCAGGCATATCTTCTTTATAACCAGGCACATAATCTTAGTCAGATTGGTCAACTGAAAACTGCAGCTGAAATGGAAGATTTTCGTTTAAAATGGTATGGTACTGGAGGTGACCGGAGAACTATTAAACACGCTCTGGTATCAACTGATTTGGGAGATGAGATCACTGATCTAGCACAGATTGAGAAAGGAGATTTTGCTCAAATCTGGCGCCATAATGGCAGTGGACATACGGTAATTTTTATTGAGTGGGTAAAGGATGAATCCGGGGAGATCAATGGATTTATTTACTGGTCATCCAACAAAAATATGGGACCGGGATACCGGGCTGAATATTTTGGAAAAGATGGCAGTACCATTAGTTGGGAGGAAAGTTTCTTCATGAAGATCAAGGAACCGATAATTCAACAATCCCACAGCTAAAGCAGTGGGATTGTTGAGCGATTAAAGAGCATATATTGAGCTTCCAAACTCCATTCTACACTTGTTTTATATCTTTCTCCCTTTGAGTATAAAGGATGACGGAACTATTCTGGCTTTTTCCAGTGTATAGTACTTTCCCGAAGTCGCAGCTCCCTGTTTCTGATACTTATCAGAGAGGTCTCCCTCAATTAATGTTTCAAGCTTAAAACCCGCCTTCGCCAATTCGTTAATATAGGTACTCAATCTTATTCTGGGTAGATACACAGGTTCTCCCTTTTTCTCAATATACTCATAACCCTCGATAAAATATGACTTTTTCATTATAACCTGATCATCCTGAAAGTTTACGCAGGGAAATATTGGATGATCCCAACTGAAAATTAAGATTCCATCATCTTTCAGATAAGAATAAATTAACTTCACCGTCTGTTGAAGGTCGGTAGTCCAACCGAGAGCATAGATAGAATACACAACATCAAAATAGTTCTGTGGTAACGCAATATCTTGTTCCATTGGAGAACAGAACAAATTAGCCTGGATGCCTTTATCTTGCAGATACTGGCTGGCTGTATCAATCTGAGTTGAGGAAAGATCGATCCCCCACAGTTCCTCAGCTCCCTGTTTAGCCAGATATTCTAATGAATGACCGCTGCCACAGCCAATCTCCAAAACCTTCTTTCCCCTGAGATCTCCGAACAACTTCAATTCATCTTCAGTCTTAATCAGTGGACCATATGAAGGTAATGCTGTTACTCCAAAATAGTGGACTGCAATACTGTCCCAACAATTTTTGTTTACTGTTATAATTTGCTCTTCCATCCGTCAACCTCCAAAATGGTTATTTAAAAAACCGATGATCTTTTCAGCATACTCTTTATCTTCCCGGGGATTTAAAAAGTAGTCTTCTTCTAAAATCAGATGATTATCTCCTTGTCTCACCCAACTCTCTACGTGTGCAGGTGCATTTTCCATAATTCGTTCAAAACTTGCAAATGGTACCTGAGAATCTTCAGTCGAATGGATGATTAAAGCGGGTCGTTCACCAATTCGCTTTATCTGATTTTTTGGACTAATTTTTGCAGATTTGAAACCATACTTGAGTGTAGTGTATAGTTTTACAAAAGGTTTTTGAATTTCTGCATATAATCGCGGAGCTCCCATGTTTATCATATTATCAGAAAAAGCATCTTCCCATGATGAATATGCCGACATACTGATTAGTCCATCTATCTCAGCTAGCTGACCCATCGAATTGATTGCCGTAGTCCCACCCATTGATAAACCATACACGATTATTGGAATATCTCCGTATTTTTGCGTTAGATAGTCAACCACCGCCTGAACATCTAAATACTCCTTGTATCCCAGACAGATTACATTCCCGTCACTGTCCCCATGAGCTCGCATCTCAAGTAGGATCGAGCCATAGTTTTCCTGCTGTAACATCTTTGCATGAGGGAAAAAAGCGGTAACTGACGGATTATGAATTCCGGAAATTAATATTACATTTGCTTTAGGGTTGGCAGCTTCCACCTCATAAGCCACAACCTGCAAATTATCCGGAGTAGTAAGGGTTAATTTTGCTGCTGAGATTTCAAGCTCTTCAGGTGAATATACCGTCTGAAAATCGACATGCCCGTTAACCATATCTTTCATAATTATTGGTGGAATTGCAGCTAAAAATATTATCGCTAATCCAATTACACATAGACTAAGTACCAAGACTACTTTCTTAAATCCTCTCTTTTTTCTTTTAGCATACTGAGTTACCTTTACTTGATTCAACCAAATCATTCCTTTCTGCATATAGTCGCATTAACAATAAGCTGTTAATGTCTTAAGTTTACCGACTTCAGAAGAAGATATATACTCTCCTGAAATAAACATCATTTAGTTATTTTACGCTCTCACTTATAAAACCGGGAGACTTCTTTTTAAAATTTCGCTAAATAAGTCATTCTTAATATTAGGCAAATTGGGACAGACCAATACATTTATGCCCTCAAAGTAGTTCTGCTGAAAATAATTCCAGATAGTCTATTCATCTAGCTCATTTATATAAATCTATTCTCCTGCTTTATATTCCTTTTGTTCAATTTTGAACAAAACGTGAGGTTTCAATGGATCGCACTCTTTAACTCCCGGATGTGCGAATTCCCCAATTTTTGTTAAACCTATTTTTTCCATTACTCTTATCGAGGGAAGGTTGATTTTAGCGGTAAAAGAATATATTTCAGCAAAATCTAGTCCAGTAAATCCCAATTCTAAACATGCTTTAGCACCTTCTGTCGCATAACCCTGATTCCAATACTTTTTGTCCAATCTCCAGCCTATCTCAATACAGGGCGTAAAGTCAGCCGGAAAAGTTGCAGTCAAAAAACCGATAAAACCTATAAACTCTCTGGTGTGTTTAATTTCTACCGCCCATAGACCATATCCCTTTCTTTTAAAATGTTCCTGTATTCGACCAAAGAAGTCATCAGATTCTCCGCAGGTTAATCGCTTCGGAAAATACCGCATCACTTCTTCATCAGCATTCATCTTTGCAAATAGTTCTTTATCTGCTTCTCTCCACATCCTGAAACCCAATCTACAGGATTCAAATAAGTATTCATCCATATTGTGATCTCCTTTAATATTTTATATATTCCTATCCAATCAAAATATGTCCATTTGGCAAAATCCAACTATCTAATAATTCTCTATATCTCACTTTCCACCTTCTTTCATCCAATGATTTTAAAGAAAATACAAGAATAATTGTGCAAAAATAAACCCTTCAAATGTAAACTAACACTACAGTTGAAGGGTTTACTTCAATTAAATTAACACATCCTAATAGCTATGACCCAGACCAAAAGAATCTCCAGAAACAGCTACTCCATCCCAAACAATTCCTGAACATCTTCCCAGGTTAACTGTTCCACAACTTCTGCATTCTGTTCGATTACAGCATCAAAAATATTCCGCTTTCGCTGCTGTAGTTTTAACATTTTTTCTTCAACCGTACCATCGGTAATCAGTTTATAAACCAGAACTTTGTTTTCCTGACCAATACGATGAGCCCGATCGGTAGCTTGATTCTCTACCATCGGATTCCACCATGGGTCAACGTGAATAACTATATCAGCAGAGGTCAAATTCAAACCTGTACCCCCGGCTTTTAAACTAATTAAAAAAGCATTAATCTCTGGACTTTCATTAAATCTTGTAACCCGTTCCATTCGATTCTTGGTACTACCATCCAGATACTCATAAGTAAAACCTTCTCTTTTAAACTCTTCTTCAATAATCCGCAGCATTTTGACAAACTGACTGAAGATCAACAGCTTATGATTTCCCGCAACTGCTTCACCGACTATCTCCATTAAAGCATCTATTTTTCCGGATGTAACCTTCTCATCAATATCATGTAAGACCAGTTGAGGATGATTACAGATTTGCCGTAGTCTTGTTAAAGCTGCTAACACAGTAATATGAGAACGGTTAAAGCCATACTCCTGAATAGAGATAATAACATCCCTTTTCACCTGATCCAGAATCGTTTGATAGACATCTTCCTGTAACTTAGTCATCTTCACTTTTGTCACCAGTTCCGTCTTCTCTGGTAATTCCAACAAAACTTCACTTTTATTCCTTCTAAGGATAAATGGTGAGACCCTCTGCTTCAATTCTGTTAACAGCTTCTGTTCATTCTTTTCTTTGATAGGAGTCACGTATTTCTTCTTAAACCCAGTATAGGTTCCCAGATACCCTCCCATCAAAAAATCAAAGATTGACCAGAGTTCATCTAAAGAGTTCTCTATAGGCGTACCAGTAAGTACCAGACGGTGATCTGCTCTAATATTTTTTACACTTTCAGCCCGTTTAGTTCGAAAATTTTTGATCAATTGGGCTTCATCCAGAATGCAGTAGGCAAAAGATTTATCCTGTAAAATATCCAAATCTCGCCCAACAATTGCGTACGTAGTAATAATTATCTCATACTCCTCTATCTTCTCTCCCAACTCTTGTCTCTCTGTAGGGGTTCCGTAATAGACCAGATAACGCATATTCGGAAAAAACTTCTCAATCTCTGCTGCCCAGTTATATAATAATGTTGTCGGGCAGACGACCAGTGAAGGCTTTCGGGTATTTAAACCACGTAACAGGGTCAATACTTGAATCGTCTTTCCCAATCCCATGTCATCTGCCAGAATGCCGCCAAATCGATATTTGTGCAAAAATCCCATCCAATAATAACCTGTTTTTTGATAATTCCGCAGTACTCCCTGAACTTCAATCGGAATCTCCATCTCCTGAACAATCTTTTCACCAGTAATATCTTCCTGTAATTCATTGTAAATCCGATCGCCATTAATTTTGATTCCATTATTTTCAAAAAGATTACGGTAGAATAACAGATTATAAAACTGACTCTGGTAACTCTTCTGTCCCTGTCGAGCCAGAGGAATAGTCTCATCAATAATCCGACGCTTCTCATCATTATAAATTACAAAATACTTATTATCAATCTGAATAAAACTCTCACCTTGACTGTTCTTACGCAGCATGGATAATATCTCCTGATGAGTAAAAGTCTGACCTCCCAGATTGTAGGTAATCTGAAAATCAAACCAATCAATCTGTCCATCTGTAGAAACATCTACAACTGGAATCAATTCAATAGGAACAACCTCTAAATGATCGAACTCTTTACTAGTAGTCACATGCCAATCTTCAGGTAAATGAAGAAATCCACCAGTGATAAAATTCTGAATATCTTCTTTTTCTTTAATCATAAAGCGGCCTTTAGAGATAATAAATTCATTCTCTTCCAGAAAGAGAATATAATCTCTGAGGGATTCCCGATCTACACCATACCAGAGCTGTGGGTTCTCCAGAGAACGGCGATAGTGACCTTCCTCAAAAGCCAGATCTAGTGTGTCAATTCCTGTAACCTCACGCTCCTCTATCTTTACCAATGTATCACAGATAATCTCTCCATCCTGATAATCAAAAGAGACATAAATCTCGGGATAGATCCTATTCAATTCATACCCCTGAAGCTGAGAACCTAATTTAGCATCATAACGACGTTGAAATTCTGGCAAGATTTCAAAGAGAAATTTACCTTTCATCTCTTCAGGAATCTCTACTTTTTTGGGAAGTGATTCCAATTCCTGCAAATTGAGTGGATGCAGCCATTCATCTATCACTGTCCACCAGACAGGAGCAAGCTCATCCTCATTACTAAAAATCTCAAAATCCTCTGCCGACAGGTGAAAAGACACCCTATCCTCAGTTCCGGTTATAGACAAGGCAGGTTGTAATGTCTGCCCAGCCTGTATCCTGGTTCCTAACTCCTGGCAAATCAGTTCAGTATGTTTGGTTAAATTATAGATAAAGGCAAAATTACCAGGGGTTTTAGGCAGAAGGATCGTACCGGAACTACGACTGGCCCTGGTTCGAGCATTACGCAAAAACTGAATTACCTGCAGACTACCTTCGTCTATAGGAGTCTGAACATTGTATCCAGAAAGGGGGTAATCCATCTCCCCATCCCTAATATAATCAGTAATTCCTTCAATCTCCCGCTCAGTTAGATTGGGAGAAGAAAAACTAAGAGAAAAATTCACCATTCTCGGTGATAATAAACCTTTGATCTGAAATTCCAATGCTATTGGTTCCAGTGAAGGTTTTTCCATAATCTCCAAAAGTCGTTCAAAGTTAACTGAGTCCTCTTGATTAATTATTTTTGGATAATTGCGCTCAAAAAAATACAGCATTGCAGCGACCTGATGTTTACAGACTTCACTCCACTTATATGGACATGAGCAAAAACCTTTATATTTAAAGAAGTTTTTGCGAAAACTTAGCTGAATCTCTACTGAATAGGTAGTCTCCCCAACAACGGTAGCATTGATTTGATACTTATCATTTTTCAATGGAATTAAGCGATAATCGATAACCCGACCTTCATTATAATATGCTTCTCCACGATGATAAATCTCCCGGGGGACCAACCCCTTAAATTCTTCTAACATACACTTCACTTCCTAAATAAGCAAATTCCCTAAAGGTATCACTTTATACTTTACCAGATAAATTACATTTTGTCTAGTTACAAACTAAGGTCATATCTGAACTATGCTCAAGGTATATGGGAATCAGCTAATAACAAAACTATATATCTTATCCTCAACGAAGACTTCTTTCACCACCGCTTTACCAATTAAATACTTCCTTACAGAATCTTCTTCCATAATCAGTGTTCTAACTACGCTCTGGGATGAGCCAGCAGGGACTTCCACTCTGGCTCTAACTTTTCCATTTATCTGAACAACTATCTCTAATATATTATCTATAGTCTTCTCTTCATCCCAGTTCACCCAGCTGGTTTCATACAATCTCCCTCTATATCCCATTAGCTCCCAAAGTTCTTCAGTTAGATGTGGTACTACTGGGTTTAAAAGAATCAAGAAGGTTTTAAATTCACCAGAAGTTACTCTATTTTGATTGTAAAATTCATTCAACAGACTCATCAAAGCAGCTATTGCTGTATTAAACTTCATATTGTCAAAATCTGTACTGACTTTTTTAATAGTTTTATGCATCAACGATTCCAACTCCACTGAATAACCACTCTCTTTGTTTACCAATTCCTGAAGTTTCCAGACCCGTTCAATAAAACGACGGCAACCTATCAGTCCCTGAGTAGACCACGGAATCGGTTGATCAAAAGCACCTAAAAACATCTCAAATAATCTGACTGAATCGGCGCCGAACTCTCTTATTACCTGATCGGGATTAACCACATTACCCCGGGATTTGGACATTTTCTCATGATTTTCCCCTAAAATCATCCCATGAGAGGTACGTTTTCGATAAGGTTCAGAAGTAGAAACAATACCTATATCATAGAGGAACTTGTGCCAAAAACGGGAATAAAGCAAATGCAATGTAGTATGTTCCATACCACCATTATACCAATCAATGGGCAGCCAATACTTTAATTTCCCCGCATCAGCCAAAGTATGCTCATTCATTGGGTCGACATATCGTAAAAAATACCAGGATGAACCTGCCCAATTGGGCATAGTATCTGTTTCTCTTTTTGCAGGTTTACCACAATTTGGACAACTTGTATTTACCCATTCTTCGATACTAGCCAGGGGAGATTCACCTGTTTCAGTAGGTTCAAAACTATCTACATCAGGCAATATTACCGGCAACTCCTCTTCTGGAACTGGGACCCAACCACATTTTTTACAAAAGATTAGAGGTATCGGCTCACCCCAATATCGCTGTCGAGAAAAGACCCAATCTCTTAAACGGTAATTTACTTTTTGCTCACCATAGCCTTCTGTAATCAATTGGTGAACGATTTCTGAATTTGTCTCCTCAGTGATCTCAATAACAGATAGATTATATTTCTGTGCAAATTCCAGATCCCATCGATCCTCCCCAGGTACTGCCATTATCGCTCCTGTACCATAACTTACTAATACATAGTCAGATATCCAAATAGGAAGAAATTCATCAGTATAGGGATTAATAGCCTGTAAACCTTTCACCAGAACCCCTGTCTTTTCAGTATTTAAATCTGTTCTTTCCAAATCAGATTTTGTCATTATCTGTTGCCGATAATCTTCAATCTCTGACCAGTTCTGAATAGTAGATAGATGAGCATCCAAAAAATTATGCTCCGGAGCTAAAACTAGATAAGTAGCACCTTTGATAGTATGTGGTTTAGTCGTAAAAACCTCAATCTGCTCACCCTGATCGACTGTTAAACCAGAGATCGGAAATCTAAGCAGCATCCCCTCCGATCGACCTATCCAATTCTGTTGTTGAAGTTTGACTCTATCGATATAGTCAACCTGTTCCAGATCATGTAGCAACCTTTCTGCATATTCAGTAATCTTCAACATCCATTGACTCTTGATCTTTTTAATCACTTCACCGCCACATCGCTCGCATACACCATCTACTACTTCTTCATTGGCTAGACCAGTTTTGCAGTCTACGCACCAATTAATCGGTATCTCAGCTTTATAAGCCAAATTTTTCTCAAATAATTTCAAAAAAATCCACTGCGTCCAGCGATAATACTCTGAATCTGCTGAACTAATCTCCCGTGACCAATCAAAGGAATATCCCAAAGATTTTAACTGACGTCTAAAATTAGCAATGTTCTTCTCAGTCACAGTTTTGGGATGGATCTGATGTTTAATTGCATAGTTCTCAGTCGGTAATCCAAAGGCATCCCATCCCATAGGATAGAGGACATTATACCCCTGTAATCTGTATTTACGAGCTATAATATCTAGTGCTGTGTAACTTCGAGGATGACCTACATGCAACCCTTCCCCTGATGGATAAGGGAATTCAACTAATGCGTAATATTTTGGCTTTATTGAATGATCCTCTGCTTTAAACGCATCTGTTTCTTCCCAGATCTGCTGCCATTTAGTTTCAATAGCCTCAGCGTCGTACTGTTTTATCGTCATATTGAACAGCCTCCTTTTAGTTATTTGGGTGTACTACAGAAAACTGTGTTGCTGATTAACTTCCTAATTTTACAAAATTACATCAGACAACAAAAAAGCCTTTCATCTCCTACACTAAGAGACGAAAGGCTAACTTCTTCCGCGGTACCACTCTAATTGACCAGTAACATAATCAGTTATGTTACTGCCCTCTCCAATTCTAATAACGGTAGAAACCGGTTAAGATTACTCAATGGCGCCCTCTTTCACCTTAACAGCTCATAGACGAGTTCAATAGGTCTACATGCTACCTCTCATCACCCGGTAGCTTTCTGAAATATAGATTCTATCTACTACTTCTAATCATAGCTTTTGAAAATATTTCTTATATTATAGTAAAATAAACTGTTAATGTCAAGTTCTGAACAGAATTTTTTAAATTATATATTTTTAAAGTAATATTCCCTTCGATCAAAACGTAGATAACTCGGTAATTGATAATATGTTCTATTGGACAATTTTTTTAGCAAATATTGATATAAGAATACCAGTTATCAATTTTAAATAGCACAATGGAGGCTATTATAGCCTCCATTGCATTTATATAGTAATATTAAAGGAGAGTATCCATTTTTACTTCATGTATCAGGGAAAAGATCCTAATCCTATTCAAAGTAACATTAGTCAATATCCTATGCACTGCTTAGAACTTTCGACTATTTCCCCTGAAACATACTAGTTAACATCTATACTATATTTAAAATACTTCACTTCAGAAAAGGTTATTAGACAACGATATTAATATCTTTCAACATCATATACGGTGTTTTGATATTCCCCAAAAAAGAGACAGCCATATGTTGTTCATTGCCCAATGCTACCAGATTATCCTTAAAAATTTCATAAATGTTCATTCCTACTGCAGCATCTTTCACTCGACCGACAAGTTTCCCATTCTCTATCTTGTAACACATCTCAATATCACTATCCAGATCTCCTCTGAGAATATTCCCCATAATCAGACCAGACATGCTATCGATAAGGATTCCTTCCTTTATATCAGCGATCATATCAGCAAAGGAAGTGTTACCTGGTTCGATAATCCAATTGCTCATCTGAGGAGCTGCCGGAGCGTCATATTCTTTAGGTTTTAAAAACTGACGTTTTGAAGCTTTACCATTAGACTGCATATTTAAAGCAGATGCTGATTTTAAATTTAACAAGTAATTTTTTAGAACACCCTGTTCGTAAAGAACTGTTTTTTGAGCAGGAGTACCTTCATCATCAAATAAGGCACTCTCTAGACCATTTTTCAAAGTCATATCGTCAATCAGGGTAATCATCTCACTAAAAACCTGCTGCCCAATCTTATCTTTTAATGGAGATACTCCCATTCGGATATACTCTCCAGATAACCCAATTGACATGGGTAAAATAAACTGAGCAAGAACATTAGGTGAGAGAATAACTGGCATCTTTCCAGAATCTATTGTCTTTTCTATACGACCAAGCTTGATCTGTTCGATGATCTTTTTCGCCTGTTCTTCCAAAGAATAATTATTGGAAATATTAAAAGCAGTATCTGAAATCTCCAGAATACTCTCACCCTGAACTAATTTCCCGGTAACAATTGTTGCCAGACCATCCTGTGTGGACGAATAATCGCAACCATATGAATTAAGATAATTTTTGATCTCCCGGACGCGCTGGACAAGTATGCCAGCTGTCACTTTGGAGTCATAGTCTTTAATCAATTGTATCGCATTCTCTCCATCCTTGATATACTCCTCATAGGAGCGTTCCCAGAGCGAATCATTGCTAAAATCCAATTGTGGTAACTCTTGAGGATGATTAAAATCATATTCTATGTTATCCCCATCTTTTGAAGATTCCATAGCCAGATTGACAACGTCATCAGTTTTGTTAAAGTTTGAAGAAGACGCCACCCCCAGTTTACCATCTCGCTTCACCTGTAATGAAAACCCAGCTAAATTTTTGCTACTGATACTCTCTAATTTATTATTGGTAAAGTTTATTTTATCTTCTTTAGTCTCAAGATAATAAAGATCAGAAAATTGAGCTCCTGCAGTGGTACACTTATCTAACATCTGCTTAAACATTATTCTTCACCTCCAATGGTGACATTTTGAATGCGAATATGAGGTCCTCCTGTAACCACAGGTAACGGAACCTGCTCATCTTTACCGCATCCACCACCACTATTCTCCAGAGTCTCATCATTACCGACCATATCAATATCTTTCATAGTCTTAAAAAGATTGCCCGCTAGAGTAAAACCCTTGACTAACTCAGCCAACTTACCATCTCTAATCATATAACCATGGTGAGCTGTAAAACTAAAGTTCTCTCCACCTTTACCACCATTGGCATCTATGGCATATACGCCCAGTTTTATGTCTTTAATCATCTCTGCAAAGCTAGAAGCGCCTCCTTCAATAGCGGTGTTGCGCATTCTGGGGATTGGTGGGTACCGAAAAGACAGAGCTCTGGCATTACCTGTAGGTTGAGCATTCATTTTGGCTGCTGTCTCTCTTGAATGAAGGTGTCCTACCAGTTTACCATTCTTGATCAGATAAGTTTGCTCTGACGGTGTACCCTCGTCATCATAGGCAAAACTACCCCGTAGACCTTCATCAACACCCGAATCGTAAATGTTTAATATCTCTGAACCAAAAATCTTTCCAGGTTTTAAGACTTCCATCATATCCTCATTGCCAGCAATAAAATCTGCCTCCACGGTATGACCAAAAGCCTCATGCACAAATACACCTGTAAGCTTGGGATTTAAGATAACTATGTACTTACCACCTTTAATCCGCGGAGCAGCTAATAATTCTAAAGCCAATTTGCATTTCTCTTCAATCCTATCTTCCAGATCATAGAAGACATCAAAATCTTGATAGTTACCCAAAGTATAATTGGCATTCTGGGTGTCCCCTTCAGTGACAGCAGTAACCATTACCTGCAGATAAACATCTGCTGTCTCCTGTTCAATACAGCTCCCTTCCGAGTTCGCAAAGGTAGTATGTTTAAAATATTCCTTATATCCACCTTCTGAAGCAACAATTCGTTTATCATATTTCTTCGCAAAAGTGGTATAACGCTTAAGCAATTGAATCTTCTCTTTTAAGGGCACCTGACGTGGATCTTTTTTCAGGCTCAACTTGGAAGAATATTCAACTGGTTCTACTTTGGCCCAATGACTCTCACCTGCACCTACAAGTTTAGCCTGGGTAACTGCTTTTTTAACTGCAGCTTCAAGTTCGTTCAAATCTTTGAACACTACAAAACCCCATCCACCTTTATATAAAGCCCGTACATTACCACCATAAATAAAATTATTGGTCATCGAATCAACTAGTGAGTTTTTGACACTAATATTGACAAGACTAGTCTCTTCCACCCTGACCTCCAGGTAATCAACCTGACTTTTGAATCTCTCAATTACCTCTTTGAGTCGATTTTTCATACTCACACACCTACAACCCCTTTCAAAAAATTAATTTTGCATTACAAGTATTTAATATAAAGAATGCAATTTCTAATTTTTATTAAGTAAAAACTCATAATATTTTACTTCTTCATAAACAAAAATATTCCTTCTTTGTTTGGAGAAATTTATAAAAAAATTTTATTACTTTTCAGAAAAGTGAACTTTTCTACTGTCCACTAAGTTCCTAAACATAAAAAAAATTACTTCATAAGAGTAACATGAAGTAATTTTAGCATCAACATATACCTTTTCAATTTTTTTGATATTTTCAATAATCAAATTTCGGAATAAAATCTCATTAACAGCAAACCGTTAATTCCTGGGTTCAATGACCCCAGAAGAAGATCTATACTTCAACTTTAAGAGAACCTTGGGCTGTGACTCTAATCTGATCATCCGTTATCTCTACTCCAAGAGCTTTACCTTTGATCTGTAGATTGAATTTCATGCTCTTCCAACCAGCGGGTAAAGAAGGTTTAAATTGGAGTTTATCTTCAAATAACTCCAACCCAGCAAACCCAAAAATTGCAGCCAACCAGGCACCACCATTTGAAGCGAGATGAGTACCACCAATAAATAAATCGCCAACATACTGCTTATAATCTCCCGTGAGATCAATGGTTGCTGTCTTCATAAAATATTTATAGGCATAGTCAGTTTTCTGGAGATGAGCTGCCTGCATTGCATAAACACATGAACTCAAACTTGAGCCATGCTCAGTGCGCGGTTCATAGTATTCCCAGTTAGCTCTCTTAACCTGGGTAGAATACATATTTTTGAACAGATTTAGCATTAGCACAACATCCGCCTGCTTAAGTATTTGGGTTCTTGTAGCCAGTCCATTGGCACCACCCAGGTACTCATTTGACTCTAACATGGCTCCTTTTAGTTCATCAATACTTATATCTTCCAATTTGAAATAACTATCAAACTGTTCAATAATCTGAGTATCACTGTCAGGTTCAGGTATATATAAGTTCTCATAATAATCGCAAATATTAACATAATCTGTACCATAATCTAACTCTTCAAAAAGCGTCTCATATACTTGCTGATTTTCTATTTTCAAAATACCCAATACTTTTATTGCCACTCCAACAACATATTTTGCCATCAGATTAGTATACGCGTTATTGTTAACTCTTTCATGATATTCATCAGGACCAGTAACATCCAATATCTCATAATTACCCGTATCCCTGTTAAAGTAAGAATATGAATAGTAAAAGCGTGCACATTCAAGAATAACTTCTGCTCCTCCTTCGAAAAGAATACTAAAATCACCTGTTACATGATAATAATTCCAAATTCCATAGACTACATCAGCGCTGATATGAATCTGTTTATCTCTAAAATATGTTCTCATTGGTCTGCCAGTAAACACATCTGTAATATTAAAATGAGTACAGGCATCATCCCCGGTATCTTGACTCTCCCAGGCATAATAGGCTCCCCGATAACCATATTCTTTAGCTTTTCTTCTGGCACCAGCCAATGTATTTATCCGATAATTTACTATGTTTCTCGCAATCTCCGGGTTAGTATAAATAAAGAATGGCAGCATATACAATTCAGTATCCCAAAATATAGCCCCTTTATAAACCTGTGATGACAAACCTCTTGCAGGAATAGACAAACTATCAGTATGGGTAGGTGCAGCTGCTAATAGATGATAAATACTGTATCGTAAAGCCAGTTGAGCTTCCGGATCTCCTTCGATTACTATATCTGCCTTGGCCCATCTGGCAGCCCATATCATTTTATGTCTTGCCAGGCATTTAGCATAACCCAGTTCAGAAGATCCAGTAAGGGTCTCTAGACAGGCCTGTGTAAGATCTGACTTTTTATCATTATCTGTATAAACCGCAACATATTTAATAAACTCATAAGCAGCTCCCGCTGCTGCATCCAACTCTATTTTCCGGAAAATTTTATCTGTAGTCTGTTCGATACTCTGCTGACCATAGTCAAATTCCACAATTTCTGCGATAACAATTTGCTTCTGTAATTCATTAGTTACAGCTTTTAAAGATAGAATATCATCCGTCACACCAGAATTGATCTCCCGAAGATGGGGACCATTAATGTCCCAGACATCACCATCAATACCTGTCTCGATGGTTATTTTACAGTTTTTCGTTGTTGTAAAAGAATATTTTAAACATAACAGATGGACATCATCTACTGAAAGAAACCTTTCTGATTTAATTGTCACCTGATTATCTTTTTTAGCAAAGATAGTATTACGCTGAACAAGAGCATACTTTATATCTAATGATTGATTATGCTCCTGCAAATTATTATCCAATACTGTAAGGGATTCTCCATCGCAGTATATCTTCACATACATGCCATTAGGAGAATTTACAGGTTCCCGCCACTTTCCATCTACCTGGTCATACAGTCCGGCTAAAATACAGCCTGTATATTGTTCTTTAGTGTACTCCTCCAAAGTTCCCCGATACCCCATGTATCCATTTGCAAGTAAATACTTATTACCATTGGATTCTATTTTTTCTTTATTATATTCCCGATCACTTATAATCCAGGACATAATACCAAACACCACCTTCTCTATAACATATACTGCTATTAGTTATTGTAGTAATATAACATGATTTAATTGAATTTTGTTCAACAGACCACACCTTAGCTCTGAACAATCTTTACTGAATTATTTCAATTTAGTCCCTTTAATTAACCCTTTAGGCCTGTCATAGTAATACCTTTAACAAATCTTTTTTGCATAAACAAAAATACAATAATTATGGGAATTACACTAACTGTAGCACCTGCCATAACCAGACCATAATCTGTATAGTATTGATTACTGAAAGTCGCAAGCCCTAAAGGAAGTGTAAAATTTCTACTGGAAGACTGTGAAATTAACGGCCATAAATAGCTATCCCATTGCCACATAAAGCTAAAAATAGCCATCGCTGCCAATGCAGGTTTGGTCTGTGGTAAGATCAATCTGGAGAATATTTTAAATTCTGAAGCACCATCAATCCTTCCAGCCTCAATAAACTCATTGGGAATACTTTCCATAAACTGTCTCATCAGAAACACTCCAAACGTATTAAACAAGGCAGGCAGAATAATCGCAAGATGATTATCCACCAGACCAACTTTTCCTATTAATAAATATAGGGGGATCATTAACACGGGAAACGGAATCATCATCGTTGATAATACTGCTATAAATAAAAAATTCTTTCCCTTAAAGTCAAACTTTGCAAAAACATATCCCAATATAGAACTGGTAAACAAAACAGCTGCTGTTACAATCACTGATATATATATACTATTAAAAAAATACCTGCCAAAATTCAATTCATTAAAAATTCTGCGATAACGTTCAAAAGTTATCTGGTTTGGTATTAGTACAGGAGGGTATGAGATTATATCACTATTGATCTTAATACTAGTTATGACCATCCATAAAAAGGGTAGTAACATAGCAGCTGCACCGGTCAATAATATTAACCATTTAAAGAAACTAAACAAATTAATCTTCTTTAACATTTTAATCCTCCCTAGTACTGAATTTTTTTATTGGTGAATTTTAACTGGATTACTGTCAAAACAACAATAATTACGAAGAGAATAAATGCTATAGAAGCAGCCCTTCCCATCTGATAATTCCCAAATGCTGTTTCATATAAGTGAAAGACGATGGTTTTAGCTGAATCTAGTGGTCCACCATCTCCTCCGGTCATAACATGCATCTGGGTAAAAGCCTGGAGACCGTTTATTACACCTGTTATCAGAATAAACACAAATGTAGGTCTAAGTAATGGAATTGTTATATGTCTGATTTTTTGAAATCTATTTGCTCCATCAACTTCAGCCGCTTCATAGAGAGAGCCTGGAATCCCCTGCAAACCTGCCAAAAAGATAACGATAGTAAACCCTAAACCTTTCCAGATTGAAGCTACAATCACAGATAACAATGCTGTGTCAGGTGATTGAAGCCACATCAACCTTCCCAGACCTATAAATTGCAAAAAAGAATTTATAATGCCAAACCTTGGTTGATAGAGCCAGGTCCATAATACACCAATAGCCACCATTGAACAGACAACAGGAAGAAAATAGACAGTTCTAAAAAAAGCAGCTCCCTTTTTTATATCATTAAGTAATAGGGCAAAGATAAAAGCAATAATGCCGCCAATTAAAACAGTACTCAGCATAAAATTAACCGTGTTTAATAAAGACAGATATAAATCGGTATCCTGAGTAAAAGAGTAGATGTAATTTTGTAATCCAACAAATTTTGGTGGATCCAAAAAGTTCATTTTAAAAAAGCTAAGATAAAAAGCATAAATCATCGGAATTCCGTTAAAGATCAAATACCATAAAGCCGAAGGTATTAGAACAGCAAGAACAAAACGGGTGGTAGCTTTGGTTGATTTTATTTTCTCAATAATTGTACCAGGTCTTGTCTTGTTACTTGTTTTCAATTCCATAGATAGCACACTCCTTTCTCTTGCCTTCGCCAGGATTTTGCACAAAACAAGGGGATATTAGCATCCCCTTGTTTTGCTTTAACATTTACTTATTCAGTTATAGGTACATACAAATCTTCAGCGTACCACTTAAGGGGGGTCTCCCGTAATTCTTTTGTTGCTTCATCATTTGCAATCTTCAGAGCCTGCTCGACAGAAGCACCATTAAATATCATATCCCGAATTGTTGCCAAACCACCATCAACTTCAACTCCAGCAGGAATCTCTCCCGGCATGATTGTATAAGGAACCTGTTGAGCTATAGTCGCAATTACAGGATTACCCTGAATTCTGGGATCGTCCAGGAGATTTTTATTGGCAGGTGCTGTTCCCAGTACTAAATTAACTCTTACCAAATAATCTGTATCTTCATATAACCATTTAAGGAATGTAAAAGCTTCCGCTTTGTTGTTTTCTGGAGCAGCTTTCATTACAGCCATACCAATCTCGTGATTATTACGGGCGATTGGTCCCGGGGTTAACTTCCCATCAAAAGTAGGAAGACTGAACACACCATAATCTACCTCGGGATAATTGGTATCCATCCAACCACTCAACCAACTCCAGCTATATACCATGGCAGCACTTTCAGTACCTAAAGCTTCAGTAAAGTCCAGAAAACCTGGTTCAGTTACTCTCATCTCATTCACCAATTTATCAACATACTGTAAAGCTTCTTGACCTGGTTTAGAATTCCAGTTTGTTGCTTTTCCATCCTCACTATATAATGTTCCACCTTTTTGGTAATTCAAATCTAGCCAAAATACCCCCAGGATACCATTAAGTGCGAATCCAGCAATATTCACATTACCATTACTTGTATGTTGTGTCAGATTTTCTGCAATATCTGCAAACTCGTCCCAGGTCTTTGGTATATCTGCATCTGTGTAACCAGCTTTGGCCCACATATCTTTATTGTAAAATATAAGACCAGACATAATACCAACAGGATAGAAATAAAAATTATCTCCATCTAGCACGTATGCTGCATCAAAATTAATAATATTTTCCCGCATAACATCTAATGGGAATAGGTCCTTGGGATATGGTTGTAGATGATTTTTGAATGCCATAGCCTGGGAATTATGAAAGCTAGCTATGTCAGGTACATCTCCACCTGCCAATCCGGCCATCAGTCTAATGAAATAATCATTCCAGCCAACCAGTTGGGTTTCAAATTCTACCCCAGGATTTTCTTTCTGGTACTGCTCAATATATTCCTGGGTTAATTCCATACGTGGAAGATGCCAGTCCCAGAGACTTAATGTAGTCTTTGCAAAAACTGCCCCGGCAGAGACTATTAACAAGAACAATACCAATGTAACTATGGACAACTTCTTCATAAAGAACCCTCCTTTAAATTTTAAAAATCGTAAAATTGCCAACAATCTGATAATTTTAATTACCAGTGAAACTAATATATGTATTCTAGAAGATCACCTCCAGTTTTCAATAAGACGTTCTACTAATACACAGACATTATTAATCCCGGTCTTATTGATTATTTAGCCTTGATAAATCAATCATCTTATCATTTGTAAATGATTAAACGTTTCACCTTGAATCCAAAAAAAATTATAGAACAAAAAAACATATAGTTATCTTTATAAAATATTATGTACTCATATCAAATATTATTCATAATATTTGGTTAAATGTTTAATCATTTAAGCCAATTATACCCTACTTTCATTTTTTTGTCAATAATCACAATCTAGTTTATTCCACTGAGGGATATGTTTTACACAGCAAAGTAAACGTGATATACTTTAAAAAGTAGCTAAACATAATTAAAAGAGGTGCTAATCATGATTCAGAAAAAAATTACTATCAAAGATATTGCCAGAAAAGCTAATGTCTCTATCGCAACAGTATCAAATGTACTAAATAATAAAGGTCGTGTTTCCACTAAAACGGCTAATAAAATAAAACAAATCATTGAACAAGATGGCTATACTCCCAATTTATCGGCACGTAGTTTAAAAAACAAAAATTCGCATTTACTTAGTGTAATTGTACCCTATTTACATAAAGGTGAATTTCAAGATAAACCGTATTTCTGGCAGGTAATTACCGGAATTGAATCCGGGGCCAGAAACGAAAATTTTCACGTCATGTTAACCGGAATATCGGATGATGAAAACTTATCATTCATCGAAGAGCGGCATTTAGATGGGATAATAGTAATTGGTATTGATAAAAATTCGAACTTATTAGAAAAAATAATCAACTTAAATAAACCCTGTGTTTTCATGGATAGTTATTTGGATGATGAAAAATTATATCAGGTACACAGCAATGATAGATTAGGTGGATATCTGGGTACAAAACACCTGATTTCTTTAGGTTATAACAAGATCATACTTATCTCCGGGATTACAGGGAAAATTAAGAAACAGAGTGGTGTTGATTACCAGAGATACCTTGGATATCGCCAAGCATTGGCAGAAGCCAGGATTCCTTATTCAGACCAGTTGGTCTTTGAAGAAGGGCAAACCATGGTCAATGGCTATTATTCTGCACAGAAAATATTAGGTTGTCTGGACGACAATACTGCAATTTTTGTCTTATCCGATATTGGTGCGATGGGATTAATCAGAGGATTAAACGAATTGGGGGTTACAGTCCCAACTGATATATCTGTTATGGGATATGACGATATTTTTTATACAAACTATATGGTTCCTTCATTAACAACTATCAAACAGGATATATTCAATAAAGGACAGAAAGCCATAGATCTTTTACTGGCACAGATTAAAGGAAACAGTCTGGAGGAGAGGAAAATATCATTACCCGTGGAGTTGAGGATAAGGGAGAGTACTATTAAGAGATCCAGATAAATGCGTTTGGACAATATGTGCGACTACAGCTGTTGTTATTTTTGAAGAATATAGTCTTGCACCTGCTTTAAAATAGACATTATTGGCTAGACAAGAAAAAACTGCTGCCACAATAATAATGACAACAGCTTCAATATGACAACTATTTAAACTCCACTGATCGAAAAACACTTTATCTAACCTTTGTGGAAACCTTCATTCCTCCAAAAGCTCATTATAAAAGATAAACTACGGATCATATTAATTCATTTTTTCTGTCAGTATAGAAATTCTACCATCAGTGCTTACAATGACTAGCAATTTATCTATCGTATGTCCACCACCGCTGAATAGGTAATACTTATATGCGTACATTTCAATTACATAATAATTCTCATGATGCAAAAGAATCTGTGGTCCAGTTATAGTATCCTTTAACGATTCATTATACCCCAAACTTTCTGGCGAAACCTGAGAGTCATATATAAAAGTATAGGATTTTATTAATCTAATAGCTATTTGAGCGTATGAGACTATATCTTGCGGGGTATTAAGTATTAAGCTAACTTTTTGGTTGAATAACTCTAAAGACATCTCATCTAAACCAATTACATTGTATTTGTTCAACGATTTATTACATAATACACCAGCAATAAATTTTGAAGGATATACTTCGTCTCGAAAAACTTTGATAAGTTTCAAATTTTCCGTTATATCCAGTTCTACATATCCTAATTTCCATATATTTGTATATTGGAGTTTTTGGATTATTTCCTCCAGGTTGTTAAAATCAGTACCCAAAAGTTCTTCCTGTAAGTTCTTTGGTAATATATCTTTCATATTTCTCGATAACAAAAATTCGATATACTGTTCCTCTTCATCTGTTAATATTTCTGGATCATAAGTATCTAAACTCATCGAATTTAAATATTCAAAAGATCCATCATGACTTGAGGAAACAGGTGCAAAAAGAATAATTAAAATAGTCACAGCCAATGCCTTAATAAGAATACCTCGCGTCACTATTATATCCGCCTTTCCAAAGAGTCCTTTCAAAATCTTCTTTACTTTCATTTTTTGATGATTCATAGAACTCATTCCCTTTCCATGGATTTTTATCACCATAAACCCGTTCTGCGAATTTATACTCCTCTGAATGTGTCAGAACTTCACAATCTAATTTCCTTTCTGCAGTTGGTTGTAGGGCATGTGTGCTTTCATGTTCAAGAGTAGTTGTTATAGAGCATCCTTAGCTACATCCTCACTAATAAACCTACCCACAGTAGGATCATAATATCGTGCATTATAGTAGTACAAACCGGTAGCACCATCATCCTCTTTTTCCCGGTAAACTTATACCGCTCACCATTAGGCATGAGGAAATCCTCGCCAAAAGGTGCATACTCGTTATATGTACAGTTACCAGCTGAGTCCATCACTATACGAGTACTCCCCAGATGATCGGTAAAGTAGTACGATTTACTCCCAGTATCATCACGGGCTATCCGCTTTGATCCAAATTCAAGTAGCTTATAAGAAAGCAGTTTATCTTTACTCTGATTACTAGCTAACCATCTCTCCTTAAAGTTCTAACACTATATGCAGATAAAATACATTAAAGTATATTAATAGTAAAATTAGTTATAAAAGAAAGACTCCTTTATTTTAATAGGATATAACTATGTATTCTATTCCACATTTGGATATGGCCATGAATAAAGGATTATACCAGAAGCAATAGTTGAAGACTCTTCAATAGTTACAGGAAGAGGATCACCATTAATTTCACCATCTCTAGTAGATTGTATTTCTCCACCCAAAAAATCAGCAAAAATCGTTAAACTGTAAAGAATAAGCAAAACCACAACACTCAAGACACAGACAAACTTTTTCATAATATTATCACCTCTACCTTTCTATAGCTTTTTATAATAAGATGTATTTTTTAACTTGTTTTTCAAACTATCCTTCATAGACTTTAAACACTCAATTCTACAATCACTAACTATTTCATTAATCTGATGAAGCATTGCTTCAGAGATTGATCAGAATTACTCCATTAAAGGACTATATCACCAGTGAATTTAGACTGGCAAGTAACGATGAGCCTATCTTCATTGAATTGCTCTATCCATTTCGTTCTAATAGGCTATTCGTAGGATCTTAATATGACTTTAACAATATCGTTTCTATAATTGAACGTTTAGAAGATACCCCTAAAAATATGGTGGCCATGTGAAATCACTGGCACTTCCCCCCAGATTGGTCCATACACATTGCCATCGACCTGTAAACTTCCACTGCCCATTTTGCTTTACAAACCAATAAAAATTACCCATATGACGTTCTTTATTTTCCCCTTCTACAAAAAATAATTTTGCCTCATCTTTATTTATTGAAAATACTTTCATATATATTGATGGCGAATTAAAACCAGTATCCATATTTACATTTTCAAATTGATAAGCATAAAGAACGGTTTTCATTTCCACAGGTAAGTAAAAAAGAAAAGGCAATATCAATATTAAAAACCATAAAACATAGATCTTACAACTAAAACACCAAGTTTTTTTAATAAACCAAAGCAATAATAGACTGCCTCCAGCAAAAATGAAATAAAGTACTACAATATACAATATTGATTCTCCCATTATTCACAACCCCTTTGAATAATTGATTAGCGATTTCGTTGTAGGTCTTCTCCAATATCCAATAATTCTTGTATATGTTTCTCTTCTTCATTAAAACCAATTTTCAAAATCGCCAGGTGCTGAATCTTCTCGAGGAATTCTATAACCAATATTATATAATGTTAATCAAATATCCCGTCTCGAAGACAAGTTTTCACGAACTGCACTTTGCCATTGTTTATTAAGAGTAGAAAGGTATGCTCCCACATACATTACATTAATAAAATCGTCATTTAATTGTTTTATAGTTACATTTATTCTAATATCTACTATTAATCCTTGTTTCTCCATTCTATTTACACACATGTGAACTTGTCCTAAACCTAAAGATGTATCCATACCCAAACAACCTAATGGTGTATCTAATATATGATCTTTTATGTCTACATTGTGATATTGTTCAATATAAATTGCCCAGCAATAACTAATTCCGGAACATGAAATTTTTCTGAGGATATTTTATTGTTATATATTTCTTCATACAATGGCTCTGTTCCTTTGCACAAACTGCCAAAAAGCTGTTGTCACAATAATGATGACAACAGCTTCAATATAACAACTATCAAACCCCATTGACCAAAGATTACTTTATCTTATCTGGATTCTCACTAATAACTTACCTATCAAACAATTAATTTTATTCGTACTATATTTATTCCCACCTTCCATTTGATGAACTATAGATCATAAATTCTCCTAATCGTAATCCAAACCATATTTTATATTCTCCAATATTCAGTTCATAGTAAATCAAACCCGATTAAGAAACTTCTTCTCCAATTCCCTCTAATGAGCTTGGTAGAATACCATTATTCAAGTAATTGGATGATTTTTTAATAACTTGCTTTTGAATCACATTACTAACAGCTTTTCTGTACCATTTCAATAATTTTTCACTAAACTTACTTCAACTAAAAATCGGTCAACTATTAAAATATCAGTTCATCGCTTCTGATAACATTGCAATTTCTCCATTTCTGCTAACAGTTACAATTAATTTATCTACTTTCATCCCCAAGGCTCTAATATACTTTACAGCAAACATTTCCATCACATAATAACTATGATGATGAAAAAGAATCTGTGGTCCAGTTATAGTATCCTTTAGCGATTCCACATACCAAAAATGTTCTGGTGATGGTATAGAATCATAAATGTAAATATATGATTTTATTAATCTAATAGCTTCTTTAGCGTATGATATTGCTTCATTGGCGGTACTAAGTACAACTTTGGTTTTTTGATTAAACAACTCTAAAGACATCTCTCCTATACCGATTATACTATATTCTCCCGAAGATTTATTGTATAGAACACCAGCTACAAATCTCGGAGGAAGAAATTCACCCCGTATAATTTTATAAAGTTTCAAATTGCCCCATATATCAAATTCCGCATATTCCAATTGCCACAAATTTGTATACTGGAGTCTTTGAATTATATCTTCTAGATTGTTGTATTCATTTTCCAAAAGTTCTTTCTGTAGTAGCCCTGGTAACACAAATGTTATTGGTTCAAATAATAAGCTCTCCACATACTCAACCTCTTCTTCCATTAATATATCTGGGTCATATTCATCGGTAGTTAATGTACGTAGATAATCAAAAGTTCCTTCATGACTTAAAATTACAGGTGTGAAAAGAATAACTAGTGTTAATAGTGTAACTGTTTTAATAAGTATAGCCCGCATTTCCATAAACCCCTTTCCATAAAGTTTTTTTGAATTCTTCTACATCGCCATTTTTCCATGCCTTGTAATAGACATGATCTTTCCCTGGATTTTCATCACCATAAACCCGTTCTGCAAATTTATACTCCTCTGAATGAGCCAAAACTTCATAATCTAATTTCCTTTCTGCAGTTGGTTGTAGAGCATGTGTGCTTTCATGTTCAAGAGTAGTTGTATAGACCATCCTCAGCCACATCCTCACTAATAAACCTACCCACAGCAGGATCATAATACCGTGCATTATAGTAATACAACCCAGTAGCACCATCATCCTCTTTCCCGGTAAACTTATACCGCTCAGCATTAGCTGTGAGGAAGTCTTCACCAAAAGGTGCATACTCGTTATACGTACAGTTACCTGCTGAATCCATTACAATCCGGGTACTTCCAAGATGATCAGTGAAGTAGTAAGATTTACCTCCAGTACCGTCACGGGCTATCCGTTTAGATCCCAAATTCAAGTAGCTTGTCTTCTCTATAGGTGCTGTCAAAGAACTGTAACTATTGTTATATATTTCTTCATATAATGGCTCAGTTCCTTGTCCATACACATAAACAGTTGTCAATCAATCTTTTTATACATTAATCCAGCATGATTATAGTACTATCTAGCTATCACTTAATAAAAGAAAAGGACTGTCTCAAAATGAGGCAGCCCCTTAAATTATTATTAATCAATGAGTATCCATGATTTTTTTAGATACCTTCAGTAGACACTGCTATAACCTGCAGAATTCCAGCTGAAACATCATCAACCACATCTAACCTCTACAAATTCAAAATATTAAATCTTTACGGTAATAGGCACACTATTATTCTTACAGTAAGTGTATCGTTTCAAACTCAACGCAATTAAATGCTAAAAGTGTCAGAAGTGACGAAACGGTCCATTTCTGAGTCGAATTATGTACATGGATAATTTTTAGATCAGTCTTGCCCACTTCAATTCTAGGAAATCAAATCAAATTAAATTACTTCTACTCCTTCTTTCCATAAGTAGTGTTTGAGCTATCGCATAACTTTCTTGAGCTTTCTCATCTTGTAGCATTTCTAAATAAATATCTCCAAGTGTCTCAAATAATTCTACATCTTTTTCAGGGCTTTTCTTAACAAATTCTAATATTTCTCTTACTATAAATTCATCATTAAATTCATCTTCAAATATTTCCTTTATAATGCTAAAAACAGTATCTAAAAAATGTGAACCAATTTCAAGATTCTTATAAATAATTTGTATAAGCTGTACTAAATGCTTGGTACCTATAAGAGATTTTCCTATACAAAAATAACCCTTACCTAATAGTAATAAAGAACGAAATGTTATTGAGTCAGGTATACTTGTGTCAACATTTTTATGATGTATCAAAGCTTTCTGAAAATCCCTCATGGCAAAGTAGGCACTTCCAAAATATAATTGAACTTCCCGTTGGTCATCTGCATTTAACTCTTCATGATTTAAACTTTTTAAAACATTAATTACTTTTTGATATTGATTTAACATATGGTAGCATTCAGCTAGATATATCGAAGAATTAATGTAATATTCCTCGTACTGAGGATCATTACACTTTTCGAAATTGTTAATCGCGTTTTGATATAAACTTGTGACTTTATCCGATAACGAACCTAACTGTTCCTCTTCGTCATCTATCATGAATAAATAGATTTCTCCCATTTTATAATATATCTCGGCCTTCTCACTATTTAAAAAATCATATTCCAATGCTTTTTGGAAATTTGCTATACCTCTCATTAAATCACTTTTACTTCTATAGTATGTTTCCCCTAAGTAATAGTAGATTTTTTTTTCTATCTGAGAGGTTTTGACATTCCCAGTATTTAATAGTGTTTTCAATAAGGTTTCTGCATCGGAAAAATTCCCTTTATTTAATAAATTTATAGCTTCGTTTAAATAACTGGTTTCTTTAGCATTTTGCATATGTAACACCTCCGAAATATCTAAAAAATTTACTTACCCCCAGTACCATTCACGGGCTATCCGTTTAGACCCCAAATTCAAGTAGCTGGTCTTCTCTATAGCTGCTGTCGAAGTACTGTAGCCATTGCTATATGTTTCTTCATACAATGGCTCTGTTCCTTTGTACAAACTGCCAAGAAAAAGCTGCTGCCACAATAATGATGACAACAGCTTCAATATGACAATTATTTAAACTCCACTGATCGAAAAACACTTTATCTAACCTTTGTGGAAACTTTCATTCCTCCAAAAGCTCATCATAAAAAGATAGACTACGGATCATATTAATTCATTTTTTCTGTCAATATAGAAATTCTACCATCAGTGCTTACAATGACTAGCAATTTATCTATCGTATGTCCACCACCGCTGAATAGGTAATACTTATATGCGTACATTTCAATTACATAATAATTCTCATGATGCAAAAGAATCTGTGGTCCAGTTATAGTATCCTTTAACGATTCATTATACCCCAAACTTTCTGGCGAAACCTGAGAGTCATATATAAAAGTATAGGATTTTATTAATCTAATAGCTATTTGAGCGTATGAGACTATATCTTGCGGGGTATTAAGTATTAAGCTAACTTTTTGGTTGAATAACTCTAAAGACATCTCATCTAAACCAATTACATTGTATTTGTTCAACGATTTATTACATAATACACCAGCAATAAATTTTGAAGGATATACTTCGTCTCGAAAAACTTTGATAAGTTTCAAATTCTCCGTCATATCGTAAGCGTCAAATAGCCTCCACCTTGAAACGAGGTAGAGGCTATAGTATCATTTA
>JAENYK010000029.1 GCA_016841825.1 Halothermothrix sp.
AATGATACTATAGCCTCTACCTCGTTTCAAGGTGGAGGCTATTTGACGCTTACTTACAAACTATTATTTTGAAATAGATAAGCAGGACGATCTTAGAAAGAATGGACCGTCAAAAGAACATAGAAAAGATCCCATTGTTCAAATGGGACTACTCCTGGATAAACTTAGTCTTCCAATAACATATAAACTGTTCCCCGGAAACACACATGATTCTCAAACTCTTATGCCAATCTTGACAGATGTGAAGAAGAATTTAGGTGTGAAGCGTATAATAACAGTTGCAGATAAGGGGCTTAATAGCGGAGATAATATAGCTTACAGTACTATACTTGGGGATGGATATATCTATAGCAAAAGTGTTAGAGGGGCAAGTAAAGATTTTAAACAATGGGTACTTGATCAAACAGGATATAGACAATTATCAGATAGCTACAAACTTAAAGCCAGGATTGTTCCTGATGCTGAAATTAATGTGACTGTGAAGCAAGTCGGAAAGAGGAAAACTAAAAAGAAGGAAACAGTAGAACAGAAATGGATTGTTTTCTATAGTGAGAAATATGCCCTCAGAGCAAAGCATAAAAGGGAAGAAGCAATTGCTAAAGCCATCAGTATGATAGAGAATCCTGCAAAGTATAAACGCACATTTGACTATGGTGCTGCTGGTTATATTAAAAACCTTAAAGTAGATAAAGAAACTGGAGAAATAATTAACATAGGAGATGTCCTCTCTCTTGACTTAAAGAAGATAGAAGAAGAGGAAAAATATGATGGATATTATGCAATTGTGACTAGTGAACTTGATGATAAAGATGAACATATCATTGAAATGTACAGAGGACTATGGCGTATAGAAGAATCATTTAAAATAACAAAGAGCATTCTCGGAACAAGACCAATATATCTTCGCACAAGTGAACATATTAATGCCCATTTTCTCATATGTTTTATCGCTCTCCTGATTGGGAGAATAACCGAACTAAGGCTTGGAGGGAAATATACTATAGCAAAGATAATCGAAGTCCTAAAGAATATATCGTGTAGTTATCAGGAACAAAACGTATGGTTATTTGATTATGCCAATGAAATTACAGATGAGTTTAATGTTGCTTTTAACACAGATTTCGGAAGAAAAAATATAACTCTAAAAGAAATTAAAAAAAATTTTGCTGCATCAAAAAAAAGATAAATTACACTACTACTCCTCGCAAAATGTTAAGTCCGCAAAGCTTGTGATCATAAGCCTTGCGGACTATTTTTTATTTTTTGCTTCCGAAAAGAAGTTAAGTATACCACTTTCTTGATATGTTTTCAAGAATTTTTTAGATTATTTCTATTATGGGGGAAAGGCGTCCGCAAGCCATCACTAGATTTCAAGTCTAGCGGAACTGATCGTGGAGAAAACCACATAAAGCCGTGAAGTGTTGTATGGTAAGAGTTTATAAAGTTAAGGATACTGTCTGGTGTCGATCAATTTCGCAGGTTTTTGTATGGTTTGCCCACATAGATCATGTAGATTCACAGCTTTTTTCTCCTCATTGAGGCATGCTCCTAATGAATTTAACCTTTAAACAACAGGATAACTCTATCTAAAACTCATTAGTACTTTTAGAAAAAAATATTTCCCTATATTACCATCTCACCATCAAATACTTCTCCTTTAGTATTATAGGTTAAATCAAACACCAAATCTGACAACCATTTTTTAAAAGAGGGATTGTCATTAAACTGCTTAAATAATTCCATGTTATCTACCATCATATTCATAACAGCTCTTTTTAAAGCTCTTTCACTTTCTATTCTTGCATTCTGTTTATCTGAATTTTTCATCGCATTTTGATACGCTTCATCCCTAGAAACTGCTGCAGGAATACTTGCAATATGCCTTTTAACCTGGTCTTCATCCTTCCAATCAATATTGCCCCATAAATCATGAAAGGATTGCAAAATACTACTAAGCAAATCCATTTCTGGTACGCTAACACCGCCACCACTACTTGTTGGAACAGGATTTACAGGGTACTCATCTTGTCCCTCCAGTAATATAGACATAGTTTGTTTGACTTCTGCTCTATAACTATCTAGATCTATAGCTTCTAGAATTCCTTGTGACAGGTCATCCTCTTTCGGGGATGGTAATTTTGGAATTAGTAGATTTAGAAATATAGATAACTTTTCCCATTCCGGATTGCCATAAGGGAGAATTGCTCCCAAAAAACCATATGTTCTTACAAATGCCTTTGCAGCCCCCTTAAAACTAACTTGTTCATCTTCACTTAAATTATCGTAGATACTAGCATAAGTATCAAGAATTGGATCTAATCTGCTTCGCTCTGCATCATTGAGATATAATTCTACTAATGAATTTACATGATAGTCGGTGTACACTTGATGTTGTTCCATTTCGGTAATTAAATCATATAGTTTATTAGGATCTGTTTCGTATATAATTTTTCTTTAATGCTCTTTGGTGGAATTTTTAAAGAGAAAATCAGGAAGGTAAAAGAAATGAATCAAAACTCTATAATTGGCAAAGATACAACTGAGGATTGAAAGAAAAAAGATTATTCTAGAACATATAATTGAATATAGGCAATTATTTTAAATATTGTCTATAAACAACAATATTTAACAATTTATTATACCATTCATTATACTCTTTTTCAAGAAGCAAATTAAACTTTTTTATATCTACCTATTAAGAGTGTAATTCTTTGGAGTAATAAAAAACTGCCAAAGGATCAAACCCCTGACAGTACCAATAAATATTTTTAGTCCCATTCATCTTTTGTATGTGGATCTCCATTTAGGAATATGTCACCACCATCGCTAGAAGTCAACACATTTTCAAATACATTTGACATCATTGCACCAAGTAAACCAGTAATGATCACCTTTCTCATCCCTCTTTTCCTCCTTCTTAAATTAAGTCAGTGTAGGCTGTATCTCTAAACATACTCTTAAACTGTTCTTTTAACGTCATAGCACAATCTTGTTTAAGAGCCTCACTTGCTTCGTTAATTTTTGTAAAACAATCATAAGCATAATTATAAGATCCACAATTTATAAAGCTATAAAAAGCAATACAAAGAGAATCCATTACACGAATATAGTCCCCTCTTTTCATCTTTTCTATAGCAGATGTATACAAAACCTTAGCTACCACCAAATCATTGTCATATTTTGAAGCAAGTAATTCAGCTTCATGCAAGTATTGCTCCATCAAATCACTATTTCCCTGCTCCATATAAATTTGTGCTAAATCATGATAAACCTCACATAACCAACTTTCTGAACTTAAGGGGATAACCTTTTCTATCATTTCTATTGCCATATCATAGTCTTTTCTAAATTTAAAATATTCAGCATAGTTGCTAAATATTAATTTTTTCAGTAAATTTTCATCTAGACTCTCTGCTTTTTCGTATGCAGTATCTAAATAAATCTTTATTTCGCTTAAAACTGCCTCACTAGGTTCTCTTTTGTATTCTGTAAGCATCACCCAGGAAATATGTATGTAAACTTCGACCAGTAGAGAATTATCAAAAGTCTTGATCAGAAGTTCTTTGAACAATCTTAATGATTCTCGATAATTACCTTTATACGCCAGTATAAGACCCTTAGCTTTTAACAGTTTAAACTTTTTCCTCATATCTTGAACGAATTTTAAAGCTTCTTCAATGGCAATTACCGCATTACTAAACTTTTTAAATGCAAAAAAACCTTTGGCCTTAATATACAATATATCTGATATAATGTCTGTATTATCTGCAATTGCTTCTGCACTACCTATAAACAAAAGAAAATCCTCATAATTTTGATTTTCGATACTACTTCGTGCTTTCTCCAAAAATTCAATACTTCTAGATAGCATTAACCTTCCCCCTCTCTTAAATAATTGTTATTTTTTAACTTTAAAGTCTTTTTTATTATTTGTATTATATCACCAATAAGGAAATCCTGCAATGTATTTCCTATAATTTTTATAATTTTGACCAATTTCGGATGATAATACCACATTTTTACTTATAAATTCCTATCATTCTACTACTAAAAAATGATTTTAATTGATGAAAAAAGCCATACTTTTGTAAGTATAGCCTTTTCATTTCTTATAAGTATTCTACTAGTGATGTAATTCCATCATCTGGAGGCCAGTTAGGACCTTCAGCAACATCGACAAGCTTTTCTAATTTTCTCAGATTAAAAGATTCACTTAACACCAATCCACCACCAATCATGCATAAAAGTAATACCAGTGTAATAACTTTTTTCACTTTATGCACCCCCTCCTAGTTGTTTTAAGATCAGGTCATGTTCTGCTTTGTAATACGCAGATTTAACTTTGTCTTTCTCCAGTTCGGATAATATGTAGCATATTTCTGCGTATTCTTGTAATATCCCCATTTCATTACTCAAATTTTTTGCCTGATTCAAGAAAATATATGCCCTGTCGCATTGGTCTTTCAACTTATGGATAATACCTTGTACATAAAAATTGTTCGCCAAGCTAGTTTGATAGTTCCTCGACATACTAATTGCATAAGCTTCGTCCACACATTCTAACGCTTCTTCAAAATGTTTCAAGTATGCTAGAGACAGAGCTAGGCTGTTCAAAGTGTCTGCTCTCCAATGACCTTCTTTGTGAACCAACAACGCTTTTTTATATAAAGAGATTGCAATCTCATGCTTTTCTATTGCCTGGTACACTTCAGCCATATTACTATGAACTGCCGCTATTTTCTTTTGGTTTGAACAAAACCCAAGTGCTGATTCAAATTCTTGTAGAGCTAAATCAAATAAACTTGCATTCTCGCTAAATTTTCCTATCCTTGTTAGAACAATTCCCATTCCCATATGGCCATTATATTTATTTTGCAGCCTGGTTGATTCAGCCAACTTTCTGTAAAATACTAAAGCTTTTTCGTTATATCCCATTTTTCCATAAGATGTAGCAATATATAAAAGTATCTCATAATAAAGATCTGTTTTATCATTGATTAATCTGATCAAATCTTCAAACTTACCTATAGCTATGTCATACTCTTCTAAATAATAATAAGCAATTCCTACATCTTTGCCAGCCTCTAAATCTTTTGTTTTTTCATAACAGATAATTGATTTTTCGAGTAATTCGAAGTACTCGTTCTTTGAAAATAAACTTTGAACTCCATCTTCCATAACTCACACTCCTTTCTATTTATTTTTCGCCTATACCACCCCTTTTCTAACATATTTTTACCTTTTCCCCACATTGTGAATTATACCACATCTTTTTATTTATTTTCAAGAGTTAAACTTCAATAAATTATTATTTCTTTCATTTAATTATTAATAAGTATTGTTCCATAATATCTTCACTAAAGTTAATTAAAAATAAACTGTTATACTTTGTCAATATTTTATACAATTAATGTGTTTTGACAATATCAAAAGATCAGATTCCCCATTCTTTTTAGATTTTCAAGCACATCGCTTTTATGCATTAAAATCATTTAATTGTGTTTTGAGGTGTTTTATAGTGTTTTAAGATTCGAAAATTTCTATTTTATCTTTACATTGCTGATCCTTCCATGATATAATATCGAAAAATTCAAGGAGGGATCACATTGGCACGTATAGTAAAACGAGGTAAAAACAGTTGGCGAATTGAAGTAGAATTAGCAAGAGATAAGATCACTGGGAAGAGGAGAAGATTTAAAAAGACTGTCACTATTGATATAAATAAGAAAATCAAAGCTGGTACCATTCCCAAAAAAGTTAAGGATTTAGCTATACAATTCGAAGCTGAAGTAAAAAAAGGCACATACTTCAAACCGAGTGATATCACTCTTGCAGAATATCTTCGCAACTGGCTGGAAAAGAAGAAATCAGAAATCAAAAAACTTACCTACAGGGACTACAAAATGTTCATTGAAAAACACTTTATTCCTTTTTTTGGAGAAAGCCTTTTGCTCAAAGATCTAGAGCCGTATCACATAGATGAATATAAAACCTTTAAACTTAAAAATGGACGCTCAGACGGTAAAGGAGGACTGGCTAACAGAACGGTAGAATATCATATGCGAGTATTAAGCCAGGCTTTGAGTGCAGCTGTCATACTAGAATTAATCCCCAAAAACCCGGCTGAAAATATTCCTGCTCCAAAGGTGAGTAAACGTAAACAAAGAAAAAAAATCTGTATCCTCACCCCAGAACAGATGCAAGTTTTCATTCGGAAAGGAAAGAATCATACAGATTTTGATTGTTGGTATTTCTCAATATTTACTGGTGTGCGACGTGGAGAAATGCTTGGTCTAAGATTACAGGACATAAATTGGGAGAAGCAATTCGCCAGGCTAGAGCAAGAAATTCTTTCTAATCCAGGAAAAGGTGGGGGAGTCATCATCAGTGATCTAAAAACTGAAGGTTCTGAAGGTGTAATACCTTTAACAAATGGTATAATGGAGATGCTTAAACGACGTGAACAAGAAATAGAAAAAAACAAACTCTTATTAGGAGACAGTTACAATAATCTAGATCTGGTCTTCTGCAACCCAGACGGAACTCCAATCAATCCAAAAACTCTCTATAACAGATTCAAAAAATTTACCAGGAGTTTAGATCTGGAAATGAGATATCATGATCTTCGGCATAACCTAGCTTCATTTCTTCTTGCCTGTGGCCATTCTATCAAGACCATCCAGGAGATTCTCCGCCATTCAACAAGTGTTATAACTACCGATACTTACCTCCACTTAATGCCTAAAGCAGACAATAAAGCTGTGCAAGATGTAGAAGATAAAATTCTTGATTTGTCTTAGTTAATGTTGCAAAATATCATTTATAATTAGAGAGTATCCCCCCAATATCCCCCCAAATCGCAAAAAAGGCATAAAAAAACGACCACACACAAAATGGTCGTAACACTAGTCATATCAATGGCGGAGAGACGGGGATTCGAACCCCGACACCTTTCGGTTTCACCGGATTTCAAGTCCGGCCCCTTAGCCGTTCGGACATCTCTCCACGTTTGTTTATAAATAATGGCGGAGAGGGAGGGATTTGAACCCTCGGTAGACTTCCGCCTACACTCGCTTTCCAGGCGAGCCCCTTAAGCCGCTCGGACACCTCTCCACGATTTAACACACATAAAAAATATATGGCGCGCCCGGGAGGACTCGAACCTCCAACCTCCTGATTCGTAGTCAGTTACTCTATCCAATTGAGCTACGGGCGCTTATTTTATAATCTTAAATTAACACCAGACACAATAAGAAATATACCATACTCTTCAACACTTGTCAACACCTTAAACGCAAAAAACTATAATTATTACAACGCTCACTCTCCAAATATATTACAGCAGTCGCCACATATACAATCTTAACCGAAAATCCGGAAAAAGTCAACAGCCATTTTTTGTATCTGAATCAAATTATAGTTAACTATAAAGATCGTGCCACTCACTTCACTGAAAACTCTCTCTTCCTGACATAATCCGATATTCTGCTTAATTCAGGAGACTGTTGACCGTAAGAACCCATGCATTACCAGTCCTCGGCGTCAACAATCTCCTGCATCTTCCAATAGTCTACTTCACTATAATAACCTTTTAAACAGTAATCTTTTCAACTCCCCCCATATAAGGCCTCAGAACCTCGGGAACTACCACATTCCCTTCTGCATCCTGATAATTCTCCAGAATCGCCGCTACAGTTCTGCCAATAGCCAATCCCGAGCCATTCAGAGTATGCACGAACTCAGCTTTAGCACCTTTTTCCCGACGAAAGCGGATCCCTGCACGACGGGCCTGAAAATCTTCAAAGTTACTGCACGACGAAATCTCTCGATACGTATCAAACGTTGGGAACCAGACCTCAAGATCATAGGTTTTAGCCGAAGCGAAAGTCAGATCACCAGTACACAGAATACTAACCCGATAAGGCAAGCCCAACTTCTGCAAAATAGTCTCTGCATTGACTGTCAGCTTCTCCAATTCGGCGTACGAATCTTCAGGTTTCACAAACTTCACCAACTCCACCTTATTAAACTGATGCAGGCGGATAATCCCCCGGGTATCTCTACCAGCCGAGCCTGATTCAGATCTAAAATTAGCACTATAGGCAGTATGATAGATCGGCAGCAGATCTCCATCTAATATCTCTTCGCGATACAGATTAGTAACCGGAACCTCGGCAGTAGGAATCAGATAATAATCCGTACCTTCCACCTTAAACATATCCTCACCAAACTTTGGTAACTGAGCCGTCCCCACAAGACTATCGCTATTAGCCATAAAAGGTGGAAAAATCTCACTATACCCATGCTCATAGATATGGGTATCCAACATAAAGTTAATCAGAGCCCTCTCCAGACGGGCACCTAATCCCTTCATAAAAGTGAATCGGGCACCAGTAACTTTACCACCCCGCTCCAAATCCAGAATATCCAACCTTTTACCCAGATCCCAGTGAGGCTGAGGCTCAAAATCAAACTCTCTCGGTTCGCCCCAGGTTCTTAACACCACATTTTCACTTTCATCCTTACCCAGTGGAACATTCTCATTAGGAATATTGGGAATACCCAACAGAATCCCTTCCATCCGCGGCTCTATCTCCTTTAGCTCTTCATCCATCTCTTTGATCTGATTGGAAACCTTACCCATCTCTTCGATAATGGCACTGGCATCCTGTTTTAATCTCTTCATCTCACCAATCTTTTTCGAAACATTATTTCGCTGAGCCTTCAACTGCTCTACTTCAAAAAGAATCTCTCTCCGACGTTCATCCAGACGCTTAAACTCAGTCAAATCAATATCTTTACCTCTCTTGACCACAGCCTCCTGAACCAGTTCCAGATTCTCCCGGACAAATTTCATATCTAACATCTTGATCCCTCCTTTAAAATTAAAAAACCTCCCGTCACTGATGAAAAACATCAGGGACGAGAGGCATATATTCCCGCGGTACCACCCTGGTTAAGACAGATCAATACCTATCTTCACCTCAAACTGTTTTAACGGAGATCTTCCGGATGGCTTACTCGTGCGCGCTTCCTTTCGGCTCATCACTCCCAGGCGGATTCAAATAAATTACCTACCAGTTCTCACCAACCACTGGCTCTCTGCAAAGGTACTATATCTTACTATTCCTGTTCATTGTTTTAACAAATATTTGTTATTTGTTTTATATTATACTCTTTCTCCAAGGTAGATGTCAAGCCTCTTCGTCAAAAGTTTCTGCTTTTTCTTCCTCTTCCCCTAAATAATTCAATTCTTCCTCTGCTTCATCAAAAGTTATAAATCCGCTCATAACCATATTCTTTTCCCGATCCAGAATACCGTATTGTACATCTTCGCCATCCTCCCCATTAATCGTAACTGGGACAATTTTAACTATCCGCGAATACATCTTTCCCCCTCCTATCCTATTTTGCTTATATTCTAAGAGGAATTAAAATAGTTTATGCATCCATTTAATAGCGAATCACCAAATTATTCAGACCGGGAGTTTGCAAGCTCTCTTCAATCCACAACAGATCAGATATCTCAGATATTTTCACCGATTTTCCCAGTGCTGCCAAAATCATCTTTGACAGGTTTCCCATTATTCTTTTCCACAGAGTCGGTCGGGTATAATAGACCAACTCTGGTTCTCCCTTAATACCAGCTCGTTTAGCCAGATAATCTACACTATCCCAAAAATTTCCCAGTTGATCAATCAACCCTAACTCTTGAGCCTGAATGCCAGTATAAATCTGACCCTGGGCCAGCTCCAAAATCCGTTCCCGCTCAAGACCACGTCCCTCTGCCACCGCATCAACAAAATTCCCATATATTTGATTAACCATTGTCTGTAATAGCTCCCGTTCTTCCTTTGTCAAATCCCGTGTTGGGCTTCCAATATCCTTATACTTCCCACTCTTAATTGTCTCCACCTTTAAACCATACTTCTCATAGAGTTCCTGATAATTAGTAAACTGCATAATCACTCCGATACTTCCGGTGACCGTAGCCGGATTAGCAAAAATCTCATCGGCACCCAGAGCAATATAATAGCCTCCCGAAGCTGCCACATCTTCCATCGTCGCCAATACTGGTTTTCCTGTCTTCTCCTTAAACCGCAAAATCTCCATATATACAGCTTCAGAAGCTGCTGAACTCCCACCTGGACTATTGATGTGTAGTAACAAGGCTTTGATCGAATCATCCTCAGCTGCAGCTCTGATCTCCTGCATCATCGTTTCTGAACCTACCGCCATCCCTCCCAGGAGGCTACTACCACTTTCTCCCCCTACAATAGTACCTTTAACCTCTATTACCGCAATTGCCTCTTCTGGTCCTTTCTGTCCCCCTCTAAACACAAATCCCGAAAGCAGTCCCACAAAGAATAATATAACAAATGTCCCTCCAAAAAGGTAGAGAATAAATCGTTTATTTTCCATCCAGATCCCTCCTTAGAAAGCCTCAATTCGACACAGAGTTTGCTTATTCTAAGTATTTACATACCTATTCGCTAGCCTGACAAAAAATTACCTATCCCCATAAGGTATTTTTTTCCTACAAAAAACTAAAATTACCCTGATTCACAACAGTAACGTAACTATTTATTCAGATCTGCTAATGCAAAATTTTTTGCAGGAGATAAGCTGTCCGTGAAGAACTTAGCTTTAGTATACCCAGTTATTAAATAAAATCGAAAATTTAATAACCCAAAAATCAATTAACTTTAACCATAAGAAAGGTGATTCCGATGAAACCAACCCCTGCCAAAACACATTTAGACCTTTTAGAGACCATCTTAAATTATATAGATGAAGGTATCCATGTAGTTGACAGTGAAGGCAAGACTATCTTATACAATCTCCGTGCTGCAGCCATTGATGGCTTTGAACCCGAAGAAGTTATGGGTAAACATATCGTTGAAATTTATCCGTCCCTGAATAACGAAACCAGCACATTAATCAGGACATTACACACAGGAGAACCAACTGAAGAACATCAGCAGACTTTTATTAACAAAAAAGGCAAGAAGATTACCAGCATTAACCAAACCATCCCTGTCTGTTTACAGGATAATACACCAGGAGCATTGGAGATTTCCCGCGACATTACTCAACTTCAGGATCTGGTCAACAAAATATCCAATTTGCAGAACCGCCTACACTTAGACCAGGGAAGGGATACAGCATCTTTAGCTCATGGAACCAGATATTCATTCGACCAGATTATTGGTAAACATCCGGCTCTCCTAAAAGCCATCGATTATGCCCAGAGAGCAGCAGAAACCTCTTCTTCTATTCTACTTTATGGAGAGACCGGAACAGGTAAAGAGGTATTTGCCCAGAGCATCCACAATGCCAGTCCACGACATGACAAACCTTTTATTGCTCAAAACTGTGCAGCACTACCGAAAGATCTCCTGGAAAGCCTCCTCTTCGGAACTGAGAAAGGCAGTTTTACCGGTGCTCTCAGTAGAGCCGGACTTTTTGAACAGGCTAATGGAGGTACACTCCTCTTAGATGAGATTAACTCTCTCAATATTGATCTGCAGGCCAAACTCCTAAGAGTACTGCAGGACGGAAGAGTTCGGAGAATCGGAGGGAGCAAAGAGAAGGAGATAGACGTCAGAATAATTGCCACCTCTAACATACCACCCGAAACTGCACTCAAAGAACAACAGATTCGTGAAGACCTCTTTTACCGACTAAGTGTAGTTCTTTTACGTATTCCCCTTTTGAGAGATCGTCTATTATATGATCTGAATGATCTGGTGCAGCACTTTATCAACACTTATAATCACAAATTCCACAAAAACGTTCAGGGTATCAATGAAGATGTAATGAACCTATTCTCAGCATATTATTGGCCCGGCAATGTTCGTGAACTCCAACATGTCATTGAAGGAGCTTTCAACCTAATTGGTCAGGAGAAGATCATCAAACCAGAACATCTTCCTCCATACCTGGAGTTGCGGGTACAAAACCAACAACCACTCAACTCTGACTATCACCTAATTGGAAAACCCTTAAATCAGGCATTGGCAGAGATTGAGAAACAGCTTATTCAAACAACTCTGGACTTAACAAATAATAATATTACCCGGGCTGCCGAAACACTCAAAATTAAACGTCAGACTTTGCAGTACAAAATTAAAAAATATGGTCTATAAATATTTTTTAAGTTAGACATAATCAGAAATACTGTTTACACTGTCCTACCAAACAAATATGAACCAGAATCGCCCTCATATTTTCTCCATAATGACTGACTATTGCGACAATAAAAGCAAAAAATTTTGCACTTTACATGCAAAATTTTTTGCTTTTATGCACTCAAAATACACTTCCAACACTCTAAACATCCGATAATTCCCCGGAAATCCACCTTTAGTATCACTGGCATGATATTTGCATAATTTAAGATCGAAAGCAATAATAAAATTCATATAAACTAAAGGAGGAGAAACAAATGCGTGATTACCGTTCCATCTCCCTCTGGAAAGATGTAACTGCCGAACAATGGAATGATTGGAAATGGCAAGTTCGCAATCGTATTACCGACGTAGACACTCTAAAACAGGTCATAACACTGACACCTGAAGAAGAAGAGGGTATCCGTGAATCTTTAAAAACTTTACGCATGGGGGTCACCCCATACTATGCAACATTAATGGATCCCCAGAACCCTAACTGTCCCGTGAGAAAACAGGCTGTTCCCACCTCACAGGAACTATTCAAAAGTGAATCAGACTTAGAAGATCCATTACACGAAGATAAAGATTCTCCCACACCAGGTCTGACCCATCGTTATCCAGACCGGGTATTATTTCTGGTAACAGATCAATGCTCCATGTACTGTCGTCACTGTACCCGGCGCCGTCTAGCCGGAGTAAATGATTCTGCTATGCCGAAAAACCAGATCGAAAAAGCTATCGAATACATTAGTAACACTCCACAGGTCAGAGATGTTCTCATCTCTGGTGGTGATGGACTTTTGATTTCAGATGATCGTTTAGAAGATATTATCATCAAACTGAGAGCTATTCCCCATGTTGAGGTTATCCGTATTGGTTCCAGAACTCCTGTAGTTATGCCCCAACGGATTACCCCGGAATTAGTTAATATGTTGGAAAAATATCATCCAATCTGGTTAAACACTCACTTTAATCATCCCAAAGAGATTACCGTCGACAGCAAAAGAGCACTAGCGATGTTGGCCGATGCAGGTATTCCATTGGGTAATCAGACAGTACTCTTAAAAGGTATTAACGACTGCTCTCATATCATGAAAAAACTCATGCACCAATTGGTTCTTAACCGTGTGCGTCCATATTATATCTACCAATGTGATCTATCTCAGGGTATCGAACACTTTAGAACTTCGGTCTCCAAAGGGATTGAGATTATTGAATCCCTACGTGGTCACACTTCTGGTTATGCTGTTCCTACTTATGTTGTCGATGCACCAGGTGGTGGAGGTAAAATTCCGGTAGGTCCGCAATATCTGATCTCCCAATCTGATCAGAAAGTAATTCTCCGGAACTATGAAGGTATTATCTGCTCCTATACTGAACCCGAAGATAAGACCAGCCATTGTACTGACTGTGGAATCTGTGGTAAAGAAAAACATATCGGTGTAGAGAAACTACTCCACACCGATCAATATAGCCTGGAAAACATTTAATTACCCTGGATCAGAGCTTGCTTTATCAGATTATATGCTGGTAAATAAATAGTAAACTCTGATCCTTTTTCTTCATCCGAAACAAATCTGATATCCCCATGATGATTCTGCACAATATTATAAGAGATCATCAGGCCCAGATCCATCTCAACCACATCTCCAATCTTAAACCCGGGATTAAATATTCTTGACTGCTGTTCCCGGGAAATCCCTTTACCAGTATCCCTAATTTTAAAATAAACATGCTTCTCATCTGCAGATGTACTTAGATAAATATCACCATTACCTTCTATTGCCTGAAGACGATTATGAATGATATTCATTATCACCTGATTAATCTGGGCAGGATCACAATACAGCTTTGGGATCTTCTGATAATTCTTATGAATCTTAATTCGTTGATTATATTCATAATTGTAGATCAAAGTCAAAACATTCTCTATACCATCCTGGAGATCGAACTCTTGCCATACAGCCTCATCAACCCGGGAGAATTTTTGCAGCTCTTTTACAATCTCACTAATTCGTTTACAGGCCTGAACATTGACACCATTAATCTTACGAAGCTTATCAATCATCGTCTTTATCTGAGAGATTCGCTCAAGATCAATAGGCAGTTCTAACCTCTCCTCCAAAAGATTGGCTGTCAACTCGGTTATCTGAATATTACTCCTGATTACACCCAATGGTGAGTTAATCTCATGGGCCACACCTGCAGTCAGATGTCCCAATGCTTCCACTTTTTCCTTTTGAATCAGTTGTATCTGTAGTGCCTGAGCCCGATCCCTCTCCTCTCTTAACACCTGTTCAAACTTCTTCTGTTGGTCAATGTCAGTGTGGGAACAGACCATTCTCAATGGTTTTCCATCTTTCGAGCGAATCATTACTTTACCCCTATCCAGAATCCACTTATATGAACCATCTTTACACTTAAATCTGTGTTCTGTTTGATAAAAAGGAGACTCATTCTTTAGGTGCCTATCAATCTCCTGATATACCCTCTCCCGATCCTCTGGATGTAATCTGGAATCCCATTCATCAAGATGATTTCCAATCTCATCATCTTCAAAACCCAACATATTTTTCCACTGTTTGGAGAAGAAAACCTCACCACTCTGAATATTCCAGTCCCAGACACCATCACCACTACCTTCAAGAGCAAATTGCCAACGTTCTTCACTCTTTTTTAGGAGTTCTTTACCCCAACTGGTTATAAAACACAGTAAAATCGTACACCCAACATAAGCCACATGATAGTGGAAGATTGATGTAAAATCCACCGGATCAAAAAAAATCTCATAACCATATGCATAGAGAATGATATTTACAATCTCAATACTTATTGCATAAAAGATCACGACAAGTTCATTCAAATATAGAGCTACCAAAATTAGAGCTTCAAAAAATAAAAATAATGCCCTAAAACTCCCATAATCAACACTGGCAATTAGATTATAATAGCAATATATAGTAATACTTCCAATGGTAATCCATTTAGTTAACAGAATGGGGCCATTCAACACATACAAAATTGTGGGAATTAATGCCAGAAGACTGGCAAAACCAATAGCTATAATATTTTTTGTAGCAGGAGCATCAGACACAACATTGGCCACAAAAGCCATGAAAGTAACGACCCAGGCGAATATTATAATCGCAAAATTTGCTCTTTTTGTATAATTAATCATATTTTGATTCATGTCCAAAAACTCCTTTTAAATTAATTTTATCACAATTAATAAAAACATTTTTATTGTACAATTCCCTTCGACTTTTTCAGTCAAATAAACTGTAAAATTCGGATAATTCCATATTTTAGACCATATTACCTAATTATTTCTAGATTAATATGTTAAAATCCTGCTTTTCTGTAAACTAAATTTTATATAAATTTCTATTAACTACTTATATATATTGTAAATTTACAAAAAATTAAATTACTGTTTTAAACTATCTATTTACTTTTATTGAATTTAATTACAGTAAATCCCCTAATTTTTATCCAATTTTGCATAAATATAAATTTTTCCTCCGAATCCTTCCTATAATTCAACTCCCCATACCTGACTCTTCTATTTTCACACTACCCTCCCCGTAAAACAACTTGCTACATCAGCCTTTTGTACCAAATGACTTGTTAGCAACTTTTTACTTCCAAAATTTAACTGTAACCTGCAAAATATATGCTCTTCTAGATAATAAGAAAAGGGCCAGTTCCCTGGCCCCTGGATCTACGCATATAAGCGTTCAAATATCTCTTTTAATTTTGGATTCTCACGCAAAGTATGTAATGAAATCTCAGCATGATCTTTAGTATACCCGTTACCAATGATCATTACAGTATCTTTACCAATACCTTCTGCACCGAGAGCTGCTTTAGTAAAGCTAGTAGCCATACTAAAGAAATAGATCATCCCATCATCTTTTGTCGGTAGAATACTGGACATCTCAGTATCTGGTATGTTGACACAGTTGATAGTCACGTCGGCCAGATCACCACCGGTAGCTTCCTCCACCATTCGTAAAACCTCTACAGGTTTGGTTGCATCACCCTGAAGAACTATATCAGCCAGACCTAATTCTCTAATTCGATCACAACTACCTTTACTATGACCCATTCCAATTACAGTACCCGTAACACCTGCACGTTTCTTCGCTTCATGGAGACACAGCATACCAGATTTGCCACCTGCACCAATAATCAGCACTGTATCACCGGGCTTGACCAATTTAGCTGTCTGAGCCGGAGCACCTGCTACATCTAATACAGCCAGAGCCAGAGTCTCACTCATGTCATCAGGCAGTTTGGCATAGATTCCACTTTCAAAAAGAATAGCCTGACCTTCGATATCTGCCTGATCAATATCTGGGCGAACTTCTTTAATTTTATCTATTCTCAGTGGTGTCAATGACAAAGATACCAATGTCGCAATCCGATCTCCCACTTTCAGATCGCGATCTTTCAGTTTGTCACCAATCTGAGCAATCCGACCAATTAACATACCACCTGAACCTGTCACAGGATTGTGGTGTTTACCTCTTTCAGCAACAATCTGCATCATTCTCGCTTTAATCTTTTCAACATCTCCACCAGCTTCTTCTTCAATCTGAGTAAAACTGGCAGAATCAATGTTCAATGTCTGAACATCAATCAAAATCTCATTGTCATAAATCTTCATAGTATTATCAATCTTCCATGCAGGTTGTGGAAGAGTTCCCCGGGGTTCGATAACCCGGTGAGTTCCGTAAGGACATCCCTTCTTCATTGTAATATTGCCTCCTTCCAAATATCTCTAAGCATTATATTTACACGTTATCACAATACTTCGGCATATCTTTGCAAAATTCCTCTATTATTCAAATTTATATTTGTGTTTTCTGGCACAAATGACCCGCAGAGTAAACTCGTTCAACTAAAGCTAAATCTCGGGGCTTCAGATGGAGATTCAACCCCACATGTAGTAGAAATAAGGCAGCTCTCACTTATAGAAGTGGGAGTCATAGAACTTAGATATAATTTATTTAAGTCCTGTAAATCATAGTATCTTACTTATCTTCTCTTTCCTGTAATATCTCTTCACCCTGATCCATACTTTTCAGCATTAGCTTTAAAGCCGCCTCAGGGAAGCGTTGACTCATTACTCCCATCGATGCCATGATATAATCATAATCAATTAGAACCTCCGCCTTTAAGGGTGGTAGGAGCTTTTTAGACCTTTCTTTCCGGAGGTTACTCAAAATCTCAGAACCAGCCTGCAGTCTGGTCAAAGCACCACCTGTGCCAATAATCCACTTCACTCTGGTCAGGTCTTTACCTTCAGCTACCTTTATCCTCCCTGTTGGACCATACAGATCTTTTAACTGTCCCACGTGTCGATCAACAGCTATATTTACTGCTTCCCTGGTCAGAATTTCAATAAATTTGACCTCATCCGCAGATTTAGGAATAGGCTGTCTTTCTGCCAGAATTTGTCCAAAAGAGCCGCCTAATTCTTTCTCAATAAGATCCTGACCGATCATCTCCACCAGGTTAACCGCATTGACATATACCCCCAAATCCCCTTCTACAGTCCGTTTTTCTCTTGGTTCTGGACTAATTAACATATCTCTAATCTCCGTAGAACCTTCGGTTACTGAATGAACATCTGTTGTCGCACCACCTACATCCAATGTAACCAGATCACCAATATAATTGTACAGATGTTGAGAAGCCTCCATTACAGCCCCCGGAGTGGGCATCATGGGACCGGTAATCAACTCCTTGATCCGGGACATTCCCGGAGCATGAACGATATGCTCTTCAAAAACTCGCTGAATCACCTTTCTGGTAGGCAAAATATTAAACTCATCAATATTGGGATACACATTATCTACAATGAATACCTGTTTTCCACCATCCTCTAAAATCTCCTTAACTTCCTCCTGAATAGCTTTATTTCCGGCATAAATAATCGGGACATCCAATTCCAATTGAGCCAATAACTCTGCATTATCTAAGATAGTCTCTTCTTCACCATAGTCTACACCACCAGCCAACAGGATAATATTAGGACGAATAGACATTACCTTTTTAACATGTCGTTCTTTCATTCTACCAGCTGTAACATCTCTGATTACTGCACCTGCACCCAGAGCAGCTTCTCTGGCAGCTTTTACTGTCATATCATAGACCAGACCATGCACAGTCATCTTTAATCCCCCGGCTGCGCTACTGGTTGCATGCATCTCATCCCAGGTCAGCTCAGAGACTCCCAGATTAGCCTTCAGATCGTCAATAGCACCCGTCAAACCTATAGTTACATCTCCTTCCAGGACAGTAGTTGGTGCCTGACCCTGGCCGAGAAAATCAGGTTCAGAGGTGTGCAAACCAGTAAAGGCATTGACCACCGTTGTAGTACTACCAATTTCCGCAACTAATACATCTACCCGCATCTACATCCTCCTTTCATAGATAATCAATAATGGCAAAAATTTTGTATATCCTTCTGCAAACAAAACATTTATCCTCAATTTGAACAAAATGACCTGGCAGGTATCTTTCCCTTTGAAAAATAGCCGGAATCAAAGACGATGAAGATCGGCTTTTTAGACTACATGGCCTTTCAACCACTTAGCACTTCCCAAAGTTAGCTACAAACCGCAAGAGTTATTTTAAAAAAGGGTCTGGCATATACCCAGACCCCCCCCACCAATCTAATACAGCTCGCAACACAGCCACATCTGAACTCTTGTCGAGTTCATCGATTCTGCTTTGTACACAGCCTGAATTGCATTAACAAACTTGTTCAGTTACATAAGATAACTATTCAGCCTTATCCAACCGTTGTTTGACAATAAAACTGGCTACATGATGGCCTTTGGTACCGCGACCAAAACCTGCGTCCATCCCACATTCTACAGCGATCTCATTAGTAACTTGAGTACCACCTGCAATCAGATATACCTTATCTCTAATACCTTTCTCCACACAAAGATCGTGGAGTTTTTTCATATTAGTCCGATGTACATCATTATGGGTGATAATGGTACTGATTAAAATAGCTTCTGCATTAACCTCTATAGCAGCATCTACCACTTTTTCAATTGGTACAGAAGTACCTAAATAAGTGCACTGAATACCATACTTTTCAATACCACCATGTTTGATATCAATGACTTCTCTCATCCCCACAGAATGTTCATCTTCTCCTACAGTAGCACCGACAATCCGCATAGGTTTTTCTTTAATGTTAGCTCTAATCTCATCGTCATCCAATACTTCCTCTGGTTCTGGAATGACCAGATCTTCAGGATTAATGGTGAACTCTACCTGACCTTTAACCTCCAGTAGAGTACCTTCCGAAGGATGCATCATCTGCTTATGAATAACCTCTACATTCTTTAAGCCCATTTTCTTCGCAACCTCTAGAGCAGCCACTTCTGCAGTTCGCTCATCAGTTGGCAAGAAAAGAGTAGTATTAACCCAACCGTCACCAGCCCATTCTACCTCTGGCTTAATCAGACCCGCATCACCACGGACGTCTTTAGTCTTCTCCAGACGCTTAGCTGCATTATCTTCTGGATCAAGCTCGTCAATATAAACTATCTTTTCCGGATTACACAGAGTACAACCACCAATCAGGTCACAGGCATGCTCGACACCTTCTGGCAGATTGTTATACCCAAAATGATCACATACTGGAGCCAGATAGTCTTCCGCACGCTCGACAACAGTTCCTTCTCCTACGCCGCCATCAATCTTCCGGGAGATCCCATCACCATTACGCTCAGGATAATAACCCGAATCTACGAAAAAGCTGTCTTCAACCGCATTGAAGTAGCCACCTTTTTCTAAAATCTCTTCCAGGAAAAGAACCGCACGTTCCTTGATTTCTCTGGCAGTATCACGCAGATAACCCTCATCCTTTAAATCTACCATCTCCATTAACCCATCCATACCAATTAAAGCCTGTTTGGCCGTATTAGTTGCATGAATATTATTATAGTGCCATGGTACATTTCGACCCTCATCAGGAGTAATCGTACTTTGAATATCTGCAGAAGTCAAACGCGAAATCAGCAAATTTAATACATGGGTTACAGTAACTTCACGAGTACAGGATTCCATATATTTTGTATTCATCTGCGCTCTAAATTTATACTCTTCGAACAGTTCTCTTATCGCAACCGCGTAAGGTAAATCTAAACGCATACATGGAGCCGGTGTTGAGGTAGGTGGTACTGTGGACAGAGAAATATTCTCTTTTTTCATCCCGGCTTTCACTGAAAATACAGCATTAAGACCATGTTGTACCAACAGCTCAGGCATAACCTTCCATGCCTCACGGGCAGTCGCATTGGCATTATGAGCACCGTCAATTTGCAGCATGTTAACCCCAGCCATCAAATGTTTAGCAACTGCTGCATCGACAAATGAGCGGATCATGTTGACGTTCCGATATAAGACATTATATTGAGGATCCTGGTGAGCACCATTGACACCCTCTTCAGCAAACAGAACCGCCACTTCCGGGCCAGCAACCCCACTAACATATGAATGGAAATTAATCGGACGACCTACTTCATCCTCAATCAGATCAATAGCTTTCCGGGTAGCTCTAATCTGTTTACGGGTAATGGGTACTCCGCCAACACCTTCCGGAGAACCTTCAATTAGACCGTCAAAATGACTCTGACCAGCAGTTCTAATAACCATAATGTGATCAGCACCATGCCAGGCTGCCATCCGCATTCGGCGAATATCATCTTCAAAACGACCGGAAGCGATCTCAGTCGTAATCACACATTCAGGCTGAGGATCAATATTACCAAAATATTTGGCAGCCGGTAAAGGTACGCTGTTTTTCAGCGGTTCGGACACCTGATAATAAGTAAAGGGGCCAATCTGGGCAGGGCCAATAGGTTTACGCCAAGTCCAACCTTTCCGCCGGGGCCGGTAGTTCGCTAAATTGTCCATTATCTTCTCAATATTTATCTTCTTTTTTGGGTCTAAAGTCATTACCGGTCACCTCCACCAAAGATTCTTTCTACATCTTCCCAATACTTACCTTCGATTAAAGCTTGACCTGCTTCCCGAATTCCCAGACCTTTTTCCTGAGCAATCCTCCAGACAATATGCCCGGCGCCTCTACCCAAAAGATCTTTTTCATAAATCTTTTGAACCAGATCTTTAGCTTCCAGACTGCTTAGACCCATTCTTAACAAAACAGAACGTTCAATTGATGGAGAAGTGTTCCTTTTAGCCAGTTCAACTAATGGGTCAACAATCTTTTCTGCCAATTCCCAAAAACGCCGATGCAATTCCTGCTCACTCAAACCAGCCAGATGTTTGCGGCGTTCTTGAAAATCGTCCCGTCTTTCCTGTGCCATATTTTTCAACCTCCTGATATTTAAAACTAAGTTTTTGACCAAAACTTTTTCTGCTCACTAGTAGAGGTCAACTCTTTATCCCAGCAGCAGAACTAACCTAAAGTCCTCGTTCACGTAAAAACTCAAACGTACGAAAATATAACTGTGGTTGAATCCCGGGGTAAGTTAATTTTTGCGGAAGTTCTAAAAATAACTTTTGTTTTGCCATCTCAAAATCCGCAGACAGCGGTCCCATCTCCTGAACATCGGCAAAAAAGAGCATCCCATAACTTTTCTGAATATTATCTCCATCACCTCTAGTGACCGCATATATAGACACTGGAAATAGAGCGAATTTGATGGCTCCTGATTCTTCCATCAACTCCCGGGCAGCACAATCAAATACCGATTCTCCTGCCTCAATATGACCTCCTGGAATCTCCCAGGTCTGTCTTTCACGATGTTGGACAAATATCCATTTACTATCATAGCGAGCCATAATCACAGCATATTCCATCTTACTTAAAGATACTTCTTTCAAGGGATATAACTCAACCTTCAATAGTATTTCCTCCAATCCAGAGGGCAGCACGATCACTTCAGATTAACTCCCATCTCCTGCAGTATTCTGAGAACATATGCTTCACTTTCCTTAATCTCCTGAGCTAAGAAAGTTAACTCTAATTTATTCACGGAATTAATATGAATCTTCTCAACCACATTCTTCAGATATGATTGACGTACTTTATCCAGATCCACATCTTTTACATGAATCTGAGCAGGTTCTTCTGGAATAATAATTCGTTCACCCGGTTTATCATCTGCAGGATTACCCCGACGTACCTCAATTCCCTGCTCAATCGCCAGAGTCAGCTGTGCACTTGGATGTTTACCCGCACCAGTATATTCTGTCTCCTGCACAACTACAATCTGATCTTCTTTCATTTCCCGGGCAATAGCAATAGCAGCTGCCAGAGAAGTATTACCTGCAGGACCCCGCTCTAAACCTTCCAATTGAGCCAACGCTTCAGTCACATAGAATACCTCTCCCTGGGAGATAGTGACATAGCGGTCCATATATCTCAAAGCTCTGGCTGCATTCCGTGGAACATCTGCCCGATCAGGCCAGGTAGCAAAAGGCATTCCAAAACCAGTGTGTCCCGTGGTAAAAGCTTTCCGATTAAAAGCTTTGTCACTGGCCATATGTAGTCCACTCAAATCCACACTGGCACCAATAATCTTCGTATCTAGAGCATCCATCTTTTGAACACCCCGGGCAGTACCGGTCAGGTTACCTCCACCTGCATGGGTAACAACAATGGCATCCGGATCTTTGCCCTCTCTTTTACGAATCTCTTCGATAATTTCTGCACCCAGAGTCTCAACACCTGCTATACCAAATGGAGTGTACAGGGAAGCATTAAAATACCCCGTCTCCTCTAATACCTTTAAAAAAGTGTAAAAAAGTTCAGGCCCTACACTTAACTGCAATACTTCAGCACCATATGCTTCACATTTCCGACCTTTTTCTAATATCTCCGGTTGACCGAGACCTGTGCTATCATAAACCTCCTGAACGATGATACATTTCAGACCTCGCATGGCAGCCTGAGAAGCCACACCAGCGCCATAATTACCACTGGTTGCAGCCACCACTCCCCTATAACCATGCTTTTCAGCATGATAAACCGATACTGAAGCCCGACGAGCTTTAAAACTACCCGATGGATTGGCAGCTTCATCTTTCAGATAAATCTTCGCACCATAACCCGGTTTAGAAATCTTACGAACAAGTCGGGTAATATTTTTTAATTCCAGCAGCGGAGTATTACCCACGCCCGTTTCACTCTGAATCTCTTTAATCTCATTAAGACTATAACCAACCTCTTTCATCATTCTTTCATAATCAAAGGCAATAGGACTCAGTTCAAACTGTTGATAATCGATCCCAATAGCCTGTTTCATAATCTCATTCTTCCGTTCCATAACCCTCAAATAACTCATATCTTTCATTTTGAACGCCCCTCCTCAAATAAAAAATTACGCAACTCCTGACCGATGGTCAACAGTGCAGGAATGGGCTGACCAAAATCATATTCATAACGTGGATTCTCCTTACGCAAATATCCTGTCAACTTACGACCAATGAGAGTCGTAATAGTCACTTCTTTACCAATTTCGGCATCCTGATCAAGAAAACCATTCACCCGCAGTTCCAGAGGTACCTGTTTTGTATCATCAGGTACCTGAGGTGCACGCTCTTCAGGATTAAGAACTATCTGATGGATTTGAACCCAGCTTCCTTTGGGTACCTTCATACCCAACCCCCCTTTTTAATAGAATTTATTTATACTAACTCTTTTAGATCTTTAGCAATAAAAGCAGGAATAGGCAGCTCAGACATATGAACCAGACCTGGAGCAGATTTAATTACTGCAGGGATCATATTCACTGCACAGGCCATAGTTCCTTTTCCACCTGGTATCTCTGGGGAGATACCCAGCTTAACATTTGGATCTCCGATGATTTCAATATAATCACCGGTCTCAACACCCTCTAAATGTGGATGAATCTGCTGTGGATGTTCCAGAGTGATAACAGTCTTTCCACCTTTCTTACCATAAGCGATATGACGACAGCCAGCTACATTACCTGCCTCAACTTTGACATGTGGAGTTTCCCGATAAACGTTAGAGATAATCGGCTCTCTGGTTTCAACGATCTCATCTAACTCCCAACCCATTCTTTTCGCAATCATCGCAATAGATTCCTGGAATCCAATATGGCCAACAATATCACCCGATTTAATCCCGGCTGCAAATTCTTCAGGAGTAGTACCCACACCCTGAGTTCTCATAACAGTGGGACCAAATGGAGACAGATCATTAATTCTGGCAGCTTTAATCTCCTGAACATCTAAACAAACACCAGTCATCGCCAGAATCAAAGTGTCCAGAACGAATCCAGGATTTATCCCGGTTCCCAGAACAGTTACCCCTTTATCTTTAGCCAGACGATCAATCTCTGCAGCTAATTCAGGTTGTTGTGCATCTGGATAAGCCATCTCTTCAGCAATAGTCAAAACGTTTAGACCAGCTTCGATTCCTTCTTTAATCTGTGGGAACACTTCTTTTGTAAAAGAACCGGTAGCGATTATTAGCAGATCTGCTTCTTTACCAGTCAAAGCTTCCTGCAAACTGGACTTAACAGCAACACCAACAGTCTTGTGATCTAAAACATCACCAATATCTTTACCGATTTTGGCCGGGTCCTTTTCAATCGCTCCAACAAGCTCCATACCTTCTTTGGTTAAAATTAATCTTGCCATCCCTTGACCCATCGCACCTAAACCCCAACTGATTACTCGCGCTTTTGCCATTGGATAATCACTCCTCATTCTATTTTTTATTCATCAATGAATACTCTCCTATTTAATATTAGATATAACTCGCCTTTTTCCTCTTAATTTTCTCCTAAAATCATGCTAATTATGAAAAAAAGAACCCACTTCCTATCCCTTTTCAGAAGCTTCACTACTATTTTTTGTTCCGGGATACCGGCATAATTTTATGCATTGTTTCACATCTTCAATCCCTGATGAATAATATTTTATAAACCCAACTTTGAATATCTTCTCTTAATCTATATAGTTAACCGATATTCATCATTTTCAATTTAAATTGTTAAACTCCTGGATTCCCGGAAATACCTAACGATGAATTAGAGGTAATTGTCTATAACA
>JAENYK010000030.1 GCA_016841825.1 Halothermothrix sp.
CTACGAGTGCTAAACCTTTTGTAGCATAATCTCCAATCTTAGGGGTTCAAACCGCAGTTTAAATGTAAGACAAAACATGCTCATTAACTGCTGGCACTTGTGTAATTACGTAGACCCCATTTCCATAATAAATCGCTAATCAAATAAAAGACTAATGTGACCATAAGTGCATATAGCAATTTGTCAAAGGTAAGCGCCTTAGCTAGTAAGCGTGACGGGAAGTCAATAATGATCCCCACTGGAATAATCACTGTAACTAAATATTTAAACAAACCATGATAGATATCAAGGGGGTAAATCATACAACCAATCATTGTGTACAACATATTACGTAGATATGTGGTCTTAATATATTTAAAGGAAAATGATGCACAGATCAATAACATAGAATATAGTAATAAAACTCCAATTACTACGAGCAATAAGAAAAGAAATACCTGAGATATTGATATATGTAGGTCTAGCTTAGTTTGGGCATAGACCATGATGGCTAATGCAAAAATGATCGTCGGTACTTGAAATAAATCTATATGGCGTAATGATAGATAAAATTTTGCATTAATAGGTTTGGTAAGAACATAGTCCATAGTTCCCGTTAAAACATGCTGCTCGACCTTTACAAGACTTGAGGTTGCTAGACAGACAAATAATGCAAAAATTAATTGATCTACTCCTAAAAATAGGAGCATCTCATATTTTGACCATCCATTTATCGAGGATACATTAAAAAAGATAATTGTAATAAAAAGAATCTGTACCACAGTCCATGTGGTGTGAAAAATAATACGTATTAAAAAATTAGCCCTATACTCAGCGACAACCATGATACTGTTTTTAATAAAGGCCCATAACACTCTAAAATAATAGCCAATATCTTTTAGCATATCTTAACCTCCCACCGCAATATACTTTTTTAAACCTTGTTTGAACAGCACATAGTTTAACAGAATAAAAAATAAAATATATGCGCCACCCAATGTCAAAAAATTATTTATCTGATTTATGGTGATCTCTCCCATCAATGCATGAACTGGTACATGAACAAAGAATTTGAATGGTAAAATTTCTAGGAATTTTCTTAATCCATCTGGTATAAATTCATATGGAACTAAACTACCTGAGAATAAGCCAAAAAATGTAACCAAAATATAGTTAATTGCCGAAACATCTGTCATCCAAAAAGCAAGAAAATGAATTGTCAGATTCACAAAAAAGGCTATGCTCAATCCCATAAACAAAAATACCAGACTGTAAAAGTTAAAATGCGGAAAAATAAAATGCTGTCGATACACATAAGCCATAATTATAAATATAGGAATAAATTTGATCAATATCAATACTTTCATAGCTAATATACGGGAAAATTCAAGGCCAATGGCATTCACTGGCTTTATTAAGTGATTAGATAAAGTACCTAATTTAATTTTTTGCGCAATATCTAATACTATATCAGTAACCTGGCTTACAATGAACACTATCAAAAAATAAGTAACAACCTGACTTAATGACATAGCTGGCTTTGAGGTAGAATTTAATACCACTGCCTGCCATAAAAATATTTTAATTGCCACATTAATAAATTGGAATATGTATTCAATAAAAAACTCAAATCGAAAAATTGTCTGAGTAGAAATCGTACATTTAAAATACTCCAGATACTTTATCATTCTGCGTATTACTCCTTTCACTTAAAATATCCATAATAATTTCCTCAATAGGCCGGTTTTCTACAGTTAAATCACTTACATTTTCACTAGAACCCAACTCAACCATTACTTTGTTCAAAGCTAGATTTGGGACTTTGATCTTATAACTATCTTTAGTTGTTTCTATATCAAGGGCAAATTCTCTTACACGCTCAATAGTTTCGTTATTAGTTTTTACCGATATGTACTTATGGTCTGAATCAAATCCGGGTAATTGCTTAAAATTACCATTAAAAACTATGATCCCTTTATTAATAACAACCAAACGATCACAGAGTGCTTTTATATCTTCCATGTAATGACTAGTAATGATTACTGTAGTATTGGTCTTCTCTACATAATATTTTATAAAATTACGCATAGTGACCTGGCTCTTCAAATCCAATCCTATAGTAGGCTCATCTAAGAATAACACTTTTGGAAAATGTAATAAAGATGCGATAATCTCCATCTTCATCCGCTCTCCAAGGGATAACTGCCTAACAGGCAAGTTTAAGCATTTTCTTACGTCCAATACATCTATAAGTTCGTTTAAGCGTTGTTCAAAATCACTTTTGTTCACCTCATAAATAGCTTTGTTAACATTAAATGTCTCCATCGCAGAGATCTCCCAGATAAGTTGACTCTTTTGCCCCATAACTAGAGAGATCATCTTGCGGAACTCTCTCTTTCGATCAAATGGAACATATCCCCCTACTGACACTTTTCCTTCAGTTGGATTCAATAGTCCAGACAAGATTTTAAGGAAAGTAGTTTTACCAGCACCATTAGGACCAATCAAACCAATTACTTCACCCGATTCAATCTCCAGATCCACATTTTTTAATGCTTCTACGATCTCAAATTTCCGATTAACTAAACTTTTCATTGACCCCACAAAACCAGGTTCTTTTTTATGAACCTTATAAATCATTTTTAAACCTTCTACTTTAATCATTTCGTAATCCTCCCATCTTTGTGCTATATAGTTCAAAAATTATACCTTAACTTTGTTATGTTTAATATGAGCACCACTTCGAACGAACATTTTCACACCTAAAATTTCTGCCCATTCTTCCGTGTCAGTAGTTAAAAGGCTTATAACCCATGCCGCATATCTTCCCCATTGATCCGTACAGAATCTTATAATTTCTTCATCTGTCATCTCTTCAACTTTTATGTAAAATGTGTTTAAAATCTCTTTAACATAGGAATCTAAATGAATATTTTGAGAACGTCGAAATGCTACTGCCAATACCAAATTAGCTGTATATGGACCAACCCCTTTAATCTGGGTCACAAACTCTTTAATTTTTTCATCTTCCCAATGGTAAATTTGTTCTTCATCATACGTCATTTCTACTAAAAAATCTGCCACTGCTTTGATAACTTTGGCTCGATAACCAACTTTCGCTTCTTTTATTTGCTCTATAGAAAGACCACTGATCTCCCCTGGATTTGGAAACGCATAAAACTTTTCTCCATCAATCACCAACTCTTTTCCAAAGAGATAGGACAAATTGTAGGACATACTATAGACACGGCTAAACTGAACATTTTGGGCACAAATTACATTTAACATTCCCTCAAATAAAGTTGGTGTACTTTTATTTCGACGCCCCCACTTATTTTGCATCGCTGCCATTAATACATAGTCATCTTCCACTATTTTCTTGAAACCATCCATATTCTCATAACAGCCCAAACACCAAGCAATCTTATCTTTAATCCATAGCACTGATTCTTGACGAATAACATGTTCACTTTCAATTAATAAAGATAATTGAATCTTCTTCTGACCCTCTATCTGTGAAATCGTTACTTTAAAGAGTTGTCCGTTTTGATCTGTAAGAATACGAATTAAACTATTATCTTTACGAATCCAGGGATAAATAACATAATAATTTAAATGGTAATCAAAATCAAAGGGCTCTTTAACATTCTCTATCATTGCCTGTTCTAAGTATTTAATAATCAGAATCAACTCCTTTCTTAAAAACAAGTGAAGTATGACTTCCATACTGCTTGAGAAGTATAGTTTTGCGACACTATTATACTATAAAAACTATTTATTGTCAATAAAAGTTTTTTTTAAATTTTTTATCTACTTAAGATTTTATTTACTTCCTTCAACTTTGCAATGATGGGAATTTTTTGGGGGCATTTATTTAAACAAATTCCACATTCTATACAATCTACAGCAGGTTTTTGCATAATATATGAACCACGTCCCAATTGATTATAAGTCTGGACTGCATATTCCTTTAAATCATAAACTCGATAATAATTCATTAATAAAAAATTATACGCAATATCAACTTTGTTAGGGCAAGGTGCACAATAGTTACAACCAGTGCAATATAAATCCGCCAGTTTCTTTTTTTCTGCCAAAGCCCGTTCCAATAACTTCAAATCACTTTCTTCCAAATACACTTTACGGTTTACCGTGTTGACATTTTCTGTTACCATCTCTACTGTGCTCATTCCAGATAAGGCAGAGGATATAAACGGATTATTAAAAACAAATCTAAGAGCCAGTTCAGGGGTACTGGTACGATCTTGTACCAGTACCCCAATCTCGGATGGATAACCCAATCGTCCTCCACCAATTGGACCCATAACGATCACCCCTAGCCCTTTTTGATGACCATATGCAATTGCTTTTTCATTTGCACGATCTAATAGATTATATTGAACAGTCATGGTAGCAAAATGTCCAGTATCAACTAATTTAAATAATTCATCCGGTTTACCATGGAAAGAGAAGGATAGAAAACGAATCAGCCCCTCCTCTTTTGCTTTCAGTGCAGCCTCCAAAGGTCCATTCCTTACATTAATCCTTTTATCATATTTTTCATGATCGATTCCCCAAAAATTATAGAAATCTATACATTCGACATCCAACTTTTTTAAGGAGTTTTCTAAATCTCTCCGCAAACTATCTCCGGTAGCATCCACCACCGAGTACTTTGTGGCAAGATAGATCTGATCACGTAGCCCCTTAATCGCCTCTCCAACCACTTTTTCGCTTCGACCTTTGCAATAATAAGGTGCCGTGTCAATTAAATTTATTCCCTTCTCAATTGCATATCTAATTAGCTCAACTCCCTGATCCTGGTCAACTCTACCATTACTTCCAGTGGGCAAACGCATTGCACCAAAGCCCAGAAGCGAAACATCAATTCCAGTATTGCCAAGTTGTCTATACTTCATATTGACGGCACCTCCTATGCTGTAAGATTAAATAGATCTATTAATTCCTTAATCTCGTCCGTTGGCTCATTTCTTCCCATCAATGGATAATAGCATTGAGTAGTGTTAAATATGGCATTAATATTTTCAGTAATTGTACTTACTTCCTTATACCGAGTCATATCAAACATCTTCCATTCAGTATTTTCCTTATAAATTACATACCCATGATCCTGTGTCCATAAGGTATAACATGGAATTTTTAATAGCTTAAGGAAAGATGCCAGGGTAACAGCTAAATCTTTACTTCGACCAAGACGATATATAATTACTTGTTCAGAAAACATTACTCTGGAAGTGTCATTAAAAATACTGCCTTCTTGGACATTATCCTGAAGCCATTGAATTACTTCAGCCACTGTATTAAATTCAGATGCATAGGTTCTAGTTTGTGGACTACGTTCTGATGCGATTAAATAGGCCTCGGGTTTCTTAACATACATGGTTTGATAAGAGTATCTAGCAAAGGTAAAAGGAGAATATGGATCCTTGCGACTTTGTTCAAAAACAAGATTTTGATATTTGTTGACTCTGTCCGGATCTTCCAGGGCAATATCTATCGAAGGATATCCTTTCTGATAATTAACATAGTTTGTTACTCTTTCAAATGAACGCCCATAGCCAAACTGTCGTGAGATTTTTCGGCTCTCTTTTAATGTTTTTCGTAATAAGCTAGCATTCATATTATTAATCCCATTTACATAAGAGAAGTAAATGTCATTATAGATACCGACTATATTGTAGTTGTTAACAAAGGAATTATCTACCCGCATTAAGACATGATTACTTCCTAAAAAATAAGCATCTTCTGTCCGAACAATGGTATAGTCATGTTCTCGATCATCTTGCGATAGACGTAACTGCCAGATATTTGTACTTGAAATGCCAGTAGATCGTAAAACTGCTGCAATTAAAAATTGAATTCCCTGACAAAATGCTCCAACTACTTGCAGGTCTTTATATAGCCCAAACATCTCTTCAATGATCAGGCCAGGACTAGATGGATACCCGCCTGAATCTTTCCATGGATCCTGTCCTGGAGTAAAAATTTGATGAAGGTGCTTGACATATCGATTGGTAAATCGATTTAAATTTTCAACTGTATTATTTTGAGAAGGATCTTTAACTTTTTCCGCTAGCATTTGTGTTAGTGGGGACATCATATTTGCAATTATAATCCCAGTATTATATATTGGATTTTTTAAAATGTATCTATGCCATTTCAATATAACTTTACTGTATTCAACAGGTGACTCTGGGTCTATTAGTTCAAAAAAAGCTGTCTGGTTAAAAAATATATCCTGGGGTAACGTACTTACCGTTGGTAAGTTTAAAAAAGGATCAATTACAATATCAGTGATTCCAACTTCAGCATTTTCTAAATCAAAATTCTGTCTGAGCCTTGTTACATATAACTTCCCATTTTCATTTATAATCTCTAAGGTATGATAGACAGTATGAGGATTGATATTTTTAAACTCAAACTCTAGTTTTAGAGAGATAGAACCCTTATCCCCTTGATCTTCCAGTTCAACCACAGTTACTGTTAAATCTGTTATCTTAGTGGCAACTAAATTCCCCAAATATCTTTGGTATGCCTCTGGATTAGAAACTCTCTCTACAAATCTTTTGAGATATTCAACATCTCCTTTTATAAAAGAATTTTCATACTCCTTAGCCAATTCTAGCATTCCCGCACGTAATCCCATCAAGATCACCCCTTCTCAATTAAATTCCACACAAACTCACTGATGGTTCGGACACTATGAAAAATCTCTGGTTCATAATCGTCTGAGAAGATGTCATACTCATCTTCCAGACGAATAATGATTCCGATTAATTTTAATGATACCATATCTACTTCGTCGCGCAGAACAGTATCATAACCGATATTAAAATTACCCAGAACTTCACAAACAATTTCTCTGACTTTTTCCATTAATGCATTAAACTCCATGCCTTACACTCCCTTTTTTCTCATCTTGTATTTTTGATGTTTAAAATTTAACTCCATCCGATACTTTTGTACACGTTCTTCAAAATCTTTACTGATCCACGGAGTTGTACTTTTATAATAATCATAATTTGCCCACTCCTCTAACCTGGTTGGGGCAGTATAGCCATGTTCACAGGCATAGGGGTATAAAGGAGTTGCTGGAAAAGGTGCATAGATATGGATAATGAATTCATGGTCCATTGTAACTTCCTGAATTGATGTTATTAATTGGCGAGTCATCTCAAAATCTTCTTCTGGGTTTGGAGGCCAACCTATAATCATAGTAAAGAATATTTCAAAATCATGATCTGAGGCTTTTTTTGAGATATCGATTAAATCTTGAGGGGTAAAGTTTTTACCAATCAGATCCAATATCCGTTGACTCCCTGATTCCGCTCCAATCAAAATCTTAAAACAACCAGCTTTTCTTAATAAAGCCCATTCTTCTGGCTTTAGACGTTGCAGAAATGTAATATGACCAGCAATCAACCATTTAAATTTCAATTCGGCATCAACTATCAGTTGGCAAAAATCCATAACCCTATTGGGGTCTACACTAAAATTAGAATCATAGAATAATATACCATTAACATCGTACTCATTTACTAACAACTGAACATCTTCAAACATCTGTTGCGCAGTCATAGGATACCAGCCTCTTTTATATTTAACAACATCACTACAAAAACCACAGCTGTATGGACACCCTTGACTAGATACATAAGTAATAGCTCTTGTACTAATTGCTGGATCGTTAATGATATATTTATTCACATCAATCAAATCCCAATTATAGCGAGGTAACTCGGAACGAACTATACTCTTACGGTCCTGATTATGCTTAAACTCTCCATCTGTTTTATAACTTAACCCATATAAACTTGCAAATTCTATCTCTTCATTTAAAGCTTTAGCTAACTCTACTGCTGTAAGCTCACCCTGGCCGCGAACTACGAAGTCCACCAATTCATGTGCCAAAGTGAGTTCAGGGAAAACAGACGGATGCCACCCACCCCAAACGAGAGGGATATCTTGAGAAAGCTCTCGAATGCTCTTACTAATTTTCAGGGCAACTCCAATCTGCTCCCCAGTAAATACACTAAACCCTATATATAGCACTTGACTAACTATTTCTTGTAATTCTTCAACAATATCTCCAGTCCCCCCGTCTAAAAGTGTAACCTCATAACCAGCCTCCGCCAGAGCAGATCCTACAGCTAAAATGCTATAGGGCATGACCATTTGTTTGTTGATTACATTCGGAATAATTAAGATAATCTTTTTTTTCATGCTAAACCTCCAGCATAGGTACTAAGGTACCATTTATTTTGGAAACTTGAATTTTTATATATTGCAATAAAGTTTTTTAATATTTCATATGTCTCTGGATCATCCTTCAGTAGTGGTTTTAGATCTAAATTAAAATCATCAGATAATGTACAAAGTTTTAATTTTCCGTCATGAGTGAGAATTAGTGAAACCACCCCAGCCTGGCAGGGATATTTATTACAGTCATTGCAAAAATCACAATAACAAGTTCCAATTGTATTATCCTTTATCATTACTTCTGTTGACCCTAATCGATAAACATTCATCGGTGTTCCTAAACCACCTTGAGGATAACTAACATACATTTCATCAGCTTCCAGTTTTAAAACCTTTTCAACCTCGAATAGTGGTATAAACTTTTCCTGCCACTCATTGAACTGATTATCGACCAAGTCAAGAAGTTTTAAAGTAATACCTCTCTGTTTACAGAAATTAATAATCTCTCCTAACTCATCAAAGTTATCTTTTGAAACAACCGTATTTATTCGGGTTTTAATTCCGTGTTTTATTAAAGTATCAACGCCACTTATCAAGTCATCCAGGCGATCCACTCCCACAATATATGAAAACAGATCTGGTTTCAAAGAATCAAGACTTATTGTAACTGACTTAATTGTGTTACTATGCTTAAGCTTTAACGCCACCTCATCTGTTAATAAACTCCCATTCGTCACCAGTGTATAGTAAGTTATATTAGGGATTGTGGATAAATAATCAGCTATTTCAAATATATCTTTTCGTAATAACGGTTCCCCACCAGTAAACCGCAGTACTTTAATTCCTAATGTTGATAATTTTTCTATGATTTTATACATTTCTTCCATCTCTAGTGCAGGATGATTATTACTTACCCCTTCTCCCCCAGGACAACAATATCGACAAGAAAAATTACATTCGTTTGTCAGGCAAACACGTACTTCAATACCTTCCATTTATGCCACCTCGCTAATTTAAGGAATTATTTTTACTTCATATCCCCGCTCACTTTTGGTGCTAATCACTTTTAGGTAATCGTATTTTTTGGCTTGGCCAAAATAAAAGTGCTGTAAAAAGAGTAAATCACTTGGAATGATATCCTTCCGAGCCTTTAATTCTTCCCAGGTAAACCATTTTGTACCAGAGGAATTGGTCTTGGAATTATTCAACAGTTGTACTTTACAGCAAAAGATTAAAGCATGACTCTCTTTATCTCCTTCATAAACAATCTCCGAAACAACTCCCAAAAGACGAGCAAATTTGACTCGTAGATCTGTTTCTTCAAGGAATTCACGAACTACAGTATCATCAAAATGCTCCATCTCCTCTACTTTTCCTCCGGGAAGCCCCCAAAAACCAGTAAAACAGCCCCTTTCTCGCTTTATTAATAGAATTCGTTCCTGATCCTCCAGTATTCCAATTCCTACACTGACCGGCATTGATTTCACTCTCCTAACAAATCTTGTTCTATCATAATTTTTTGCAAGTCATATATCATATTATCTTCTAAATCAAAGATTGCATTGAAAAATTCTTTAGTATTTGGAATATATTTTTGAATATTTGATCGCTGACTGGTAACCAGTATTTTTAAACTACACTTGTCCCATGACTTTTCAATGTTCGCAAATTGATCAAAGAGACTTTCAAAGTATGTACAATTAAAATCTCCCCATAAGGCTTTCACTAAGTCAAACAAATGCTTTCTAGTATAGCGCAGAAACAAGGCGTGGTGATGCAGCCAGGACAATAAAACTCTTACTACAGCATCTGGATAACTTTGTCCAAATTGATACACATCATCAATGAGTTGATTCAGAATATCCCGATTACTACCCTCCATATAATGAACCTCTACGTTACGATTCACCATTTTTATTATTCGTCTTTCTCTAAGCAATGGTTTATCTTTGAACAAATATCCAAGATGTTTACAGGTCATCGAAAAGATATCATTATATGAGTCTTTACGATGAAGAATATAATAACTATTGCGCTCATAATCTTCAATATTTTCCGCATAATTACGTGCTTTACGCATGTGATCATAATCAATCCAGCCTAGATAGTTGTTAGTAGTAGGGTCATAGATTTTAATTCGATTTTTATCATAACCACACGCCACTAATGAGTGACTTGAACGCAAAATTCCTCCTGGTTCAGTTTGATAATCAGGGCTATATGGTATATAGTACGTGTTAGTTTTAATAATTGGTGGTAAATCTTGATCAATCCACTCCATAGTTTTTTCCCATGCTTCATCATCATCTTCTTCTGCCAGATATTCACACTGGATATCAATGTTATTAAAAATCTTCTCAATCTCTAAGCCAAAACGAATTCTAAAATATTGGGCAAAGAAATACCAATCCTTATCTTCAACTTCTTTATGATCCAGGTTAAATACTTGTGGATCAAAGCAATAATAATTGCCTTTAAAACTCTGACAAAAGCCACTCAATATAATTGGGTTCATCCCATCATATCCATAATACTGCAAAACAGAGCTAAAGGCTTTCATCATACAATGATATTCCTCTAACCCGTTTACATATCTCTTAAATGCTAGTTCCTTCACTTTACTCACTCCTTAACTAGCAACTCGTTGGACGTAATCTGCCAAACTATCAATGGTCCGTAACAAATCTAAAGTCAAATCATCATCGGCGAAAATTATATCAAAATGATCTTCAAGAGAAAAAACCACTCGGATACAGTTTAAAGAATCCATTCCTATACTAAACAAATCCATATCATAACTCACTTCTGCAATATCTATACTAAGTGGAATCTGTTCTTTAATGATCCCTTTAATTTTTTCATGATAATTCATTTTTATTGCCCCCTTTGGTTATTGATAAATTTTTGGTACATTGAAACTTCTTTGATTTCACTAAAATTATCTACAGAAAACAATCTATTCATAAAATCCTTTTCCCACTTTACACTTTTGTCATAGTCATTTTGACCATATTCATTCAAGAAATTTTCATCCAGATCAAAGCCAGCTAAAATCTGATCACAAAAATCATCATTAAATAGAACCTTGATATAATAGAAACAATAATAAATGGCCTTGTCATAACCATACTTTCTAACCCGTTCAATAAAAAGATCCCAGTCAATCTCATATTGGTATTGTAAAACATATTCCCTAACATCACAGAATTTGATTAAATTCAAATCTGCCTTTTGTGATACCCAAAAAACATTGGTTGCCTCTTTAAACAAATGTGTACAGACCTGTATCAAGAAATCTTCTACGTCTAAACAATATAGAGACTGTCCTCCAATATTTCGATATATACCTCGCTCCAACATCTCTACTGTGGATTGATGGTTTTTAGCCATATCCAAATAGAAGGAAAAATCCACATCAAAATATTCGAAAATATTATCCATAGACTTGACAAAGGGATGAAGGTTATTGAGATTAATCTTCCAGAAAACATCGACTTCCCTACTTACCTGTTTAATTTCTTTCGTAATCGGGTCATATTTCCCCATCACATAACCAAGCTCTTTCATAACTTTGACAACTTTCATCAGATCATCTCGCGAAATTAAGAAGTCAAGATCATTCATTGACCGTTGCCCTTCGGAAAATACCTCATAGGCAAGAAGTCCCCCTTTTAAGGGGCTGGACAAAGTACCTTCCTGCTCTAAAGCCTTACTCAACTTAACCATTTCCTGAAAAGTTATTTTATTTTTTTCTTTATTCGTCTGGTACATCATGTTAAAAATTTTTAAATATTGGGAATCAATACCTTCATAAGTTTCAGGAAATAGACGTAAATGACTCCAGACTAACTGAATAACTTTATTTTTTACAGCCAAAGTAAATAGTCTAGACCAGTCTACTTGAGGAATAAGTTTTTTTGATTCCTCAATAATTTCCTTTGTCAAATGAACACGAGATAAATTTATAATAAGTTGTGCAGCATTACTTAACATATTTCCTCCCCTTTCCTTATTTATCAATTCGGCCAACCACAAAGAAACTACCAAAGCTAACATAGGAATCAGGCATTTCAATAATCTCTTTCATTTGTCTATAGAATTCTTTTATTTCTTCTACAGTCATGACTCCCATTCTAACATATGGATGCTGTTCATTTGGCTCATCATTCCATAACTGGCCTGTAAGTAAAATCTCTCTTCCTGGAGACATAATATCACTATAAATCTGGTAAACCTCAAGATCCTTTAACCCTGCTTTGTGAAAGATGGAGTATAGTTTCCGCCCAAGGTAGATATCACCGTTAGAGATCCGACGGCGGACTATTTCAGCAGCAACATATTTTTTATATAATTTTGGCTCAGGATTGTAACAAGTTAAACCTTCATCCCATTCATAAATTCCGATTTTAGCCCTAGGACGTGCGACTCGGATCATCTCATTCAAAGCTACATCTACATTTGATAAATGTTGAAAAACAAAGCGAGAAAAACAATAATCAAATTGGTTATCCTCAAAAGGAACCTCTAAACAGTCTCCCACTACAAATTGTACATTATCAGTTTTTTCCTCTTTGGCATACTCTTTTGCAGATTCAACGAAGCGAATTTCCCGGTCCATACCTATAACTTGTCCGTATGGATTAAACTTACCAATTATGACTGATGTACCCCCTGGTCCACAACCCATATCCAGCAAAGACTTATCACCAGAAAAACCAAGATGAGACAAGCATTTGTTCATGTTTTCAACATCATTATTTACACCTTGTCGTAAACGGCTAATCTCCCAGTTCAACCTGTCCTGTCCAAAATAACTTGCATCATATGACCCGTTCTTCATCGTCATATCCATTCCTTTCGCTTTGCTCAAGGCACAAAACGTCATGAAATGTCTTGCCCTTGAACTAATTTTTTATTATTCTATAGTCATAGGGATAACAGTTAACTACAAGTCACGCGGAGGTGAGTGGGCTACTCCAGTTGAGTGGAGTAACCGAATGATTATATGTGTAGATTGTCTTTCCAAGCACAAATAAGTGTGACTTAGAGCACGCAGACTTATCTTTGTATAAACATTACTCGTTTATTGCGAGGCAATCAGTCAATGCTGTCTATCCCTATAATTACTTGGAAAGGAGTTTTTCCCTATGGCTTTAAAAATTATTTATCCTATCTGTTGTGGAATTGATGTCCACAAAACCTTTGTTGTTGCCTGTATTGCTTCCACTAATGACAAAGGGGTCACTACTTACAAACGCCATCGCTTTTCTACCTATACAAAAGGGTTGAAAGAGCTGTTACAAAGCTTTGTCAAAATAACTGCAGAGATGTCTGCATGGAATCTACCGGGAAATACTGGATTCCCGTGTTTAATATACTTGAAGATTCCTGCAACATCATTCTTGCACATCCCAAATATGTTAAGGCTATCCGTGGCAAAAAGACTGATATAAAAGATGCCCAATGGATCGCCGACTTATTTAAGCATGACCTTATAGCTGGAAGTTTTATGCCCCCGCTTGCTATCAGACAACTTCGTGATCTTATGCGTTACCGTTTTAAACTAACTAACTTTATGTCAAGTTAGAAAAACCGTCTTCAAAACTCTTTAACTGTCTCTAACATTCAACTCGGAAATGTTGTTTCTGATACCTTCGGCAAAAGTTCCATGAACATCATTAAAGAGCTCCTAAAAAACCCTTTGGATACTTCTTTTGATATAGAGCCTTTGATCCATAACTCTATGAAAGATAAAATTCCTGAACTGGAACTTGCCATTGACGGTTTTATTACACCAGAACAGGCTGATAAAATAAAGATCATTAAACGGCACTATGAAGACCTTCAATCTCGTAAATCCGAACTTGAAAACATAATCCTTTCTCTTGCCGGGTCCTACTCAGAAGAAATAAATTTAATCTTAACTGTTCCGTCCTTTAAAAACATCTTTTCTGCTATCAGTGTAATTTCAGAAATAGGTGTTAACATGGACGTGTTCCCGACAGCTAAGCATTTATGCTCCTGGGCAGGACTTACACCTACTAATAACGAAAGTGCCGGCAAGAAAAAGTCAGTAAGAATTTCGGGAGCAGGCTGCTATATAAAGCCTCTTTTGGTACAGTGTGCTACAGCTGTAGTCAAAAGTGAAAAACATCCCGAAATCCGAAACCGCTATTTAAATCTTAAAAAGCGTCGTGGTCACAAACGAGCAATTATTGCAATTGCACGAATGCTTTTAACAGCTATATATAATATTCTTAAAAAGAAAGAACCCTATAATGCTGAGTTATATAAAAAATCGGATGTTCTTCCAGTAAACCGTGAGATCACGGTAGAGCAAGCGATTTTATTAGCGAAAAATCAAGGTTATCGAATTAAGGTAGCAGTTTAATCTTTTTCTTATTATCCATAGACTTTGAAAAGTCATCGCAAGATGACTTATTTGGCATGTCCATCTACTTTACTGACTGCTTTTGCTATTCATTTCAGACTTTTCTCCTTTAAGATTATTTTCAATAATGGTTAACTGCTCAAAAATAGTTAACTCAGCTGGAATAATTACTAATTTTTTTTTTGGTAAAATATGAGGATACTTTCTATATATTTTAGATTGAAAGGCTAAAAATCGTCTTTTCAGTTCTTGATTCGTAAAATAGCCTTCCTTATACGTTTTCAACCCCTGAGATAGATTGTTTCTATACTCTAAATCAAGTCCTGCCTCGAAAAATGAAGGGTTACGTGTTGAAGAGATTCTCCAATATGCCAGTTCAGGATCAATATCTATAAAGAAGATTAAATCTGGTTCTAGTACATCATGATATAAGAATTCTAAGAACTTCTGATCTGTACCTCTCACTGGATCATGAGCAAAAGGTGTGTAAATATAACGATGGGCAATACAAGTTTCCCCATTTTCTTTTTGCTGTTTGATTACATACTCATAACGGGCATAGAATTCTGTTGCATACAATAAACTATATAGATTGGCTGTCATCTCTTGGTAATTACTTATTTCACTCGCAATAGCTCTATATCGATCCAAAGAGAACCAATGTGATATTGCTATTTTCTTTATAAATAGCTTTTGTACCATTGCATTGATCAAAGTTGACTTTCCTGCTCCACTTATACCTTCAAAAACGATAAGTTGACTCCCATTCATATTACTGTACCTGTTTAAACTCTTGATTAATATAAGTACATAATTGATGATAGCAGTCTTCTAAATTACCCTCATTCAAGATAAATTTATCAGCGACAAGAACAAGAATACTCATACCAAACTTCATCTCCCATTCATCATGGACCTTAAAACTTTGTAAATCTTTTGGATCAAATTCTCTTCCACGATTCTGGATTCGCTGAAAACGCATCTGTTGAGGTGTAATAATCATTACGAGACGAAAATTGCTAGTTAAATTAGAGAAAAAATTTAAATCTTCTCTTGTCCTAACACTGTCAACCAATAAAATCTTTCCATCGCGTTTACATTGTTCAATTTCCTCTATGAAGTATTCACCTAATGATCCATGTTTGAGTTTCTCTTTAACGCTTTCGGCCTGATTATGCAACTCTTCTATTCGATCATTTGTTATATCTAATTGTTTTCGTAGATACTCACCCAGATGTATAATTCGAATCTGGTCCATCATGTCAAAGGATCTAACCACAGCACTCTTCCCACTTCCCATTAAGCCTGTCAACCCAATGATTTTTAATCTACTCACATTCACCCCTCAACTTTCTGGATAAGTAATAATATGTAGAACCTTATACTTTTTATCTGAAATGACTTTTGCCGAGATTGCTGTATCTGCTCCTTTCAAAGTTCCACCAACGATCACTACTGTTTTTCCAGGTTGTACAATCGTTAATTCCATCAAATACAAGAGAAGTTCTATACATACTTTGATTCCCTGAGAAAAATTCCGTAAAACTGTTACCCCTTCTATACCAATCTTCTTGGTTAGATACTTTAAAGGAATCTCAACAATTTGACATTTACTAGTCAACTCTTCACGGACTTTTGTTGGCATCGAATACTCTTTATTCATATCTTGAGAACAGATTATAACTTCTGTATTACAATCAGAAAAGATATTTAATGTTTCATAAGCCGTAAATCCTGTTGTACTGGAAACAGCCAAAACAGCGTCATCTCCAATTTTCTCGATATATTCTTTAACTTTTTGAAGGACCAACTCTGTATGCTCTTTTCCCCCCTTGTCAAAATAAATAATATTCGGTTTTTGCGGTAGCATATCATAACACTCCTTTTTCTTTTCGCAAATCGACAATATCAAATGTATCTGGGCCAGTTCCTACAAGAGTTACAGGCGTATTATATTTTTTTTCTAAATGCTCAATAAACTTTTTTGCAGTCGAAGATAGATTATTATAATCTCTTATTTGATAATCTTTATAATCAAGGTAATCTACAAAATTCAAAGCTATTTGGGTTGGGCGATTAATTCGGATCGCTTTCTCAACTAGAGTTTCATCAAACTTGCCAACTCTCCGTACTTTTTTGGTTACAGAGGTAAATTCTATTATTTCTTCTGGAGATTGTGCAAAATTGGTTATATCTTTCCAAGTGATTTCTTCATACAAAGGGCCATTTGACGACCTAATTGGATAAGTTCGTAAAACAAGAATAATGTCTTTAACCATTCGCGGACTAATACCTACTTCACCACAGAATGTTCCTGAGCAAGTATCTCTACTAGTTACAAAAGGATAACTACCATGATGTACACTCAAATCAAAACCTTGTGTTCCTTCAATCATGACTTTTTTACCCTGATTGATATATTCATTAGCTATTTTTTCGACAGTTTGTATATATGGTTGAAACTCTGGAATATCTTTGGCGAGTTTAAATTCATCCTTCCGTAGAATCTTCTCAGAAGTTGCCGCACCCACTCCTCGTCCTGTAGATAAGCGGTTTTTAAGCATACCAGACTCATATTGGATATGGCGGTCTTCAATAATCCCTGCCTGTGGATCTATAATAAGTAACTCTTTCTTAATATTTATTCGTTCAATTTCAGCCAGAAGAATTTCTGGGTTAATTAAAGAACCTGCAGACATTGCCAACAAACAACTGGTGTTAATAAAAGCACATGGAACTAACTGCATAATGTATTTATTACCGTTCAAATTGACTGTGTGCCCAGCATTGGGGCCACCTGAGCGAATGCTCATATGATGCTCATTGGCCAAATATGCTGCTATTTTTCCTTTCCCCTCACTACCAATCTGACCTCCCATAATAATCGTTACCATTTTACAAAACAACCCCTTTCACATCGTATCGATATTTCAGATAAGTTTGTCGAATAAATAAAATCAAATCTTCGTATGTATGCTTTTGAAATAATGAGCATACTTTAGCTGGTTCGTCACAAAGAAAGCATTTTCGGGCTTTAGCGCCCACATTTTCACGGTTAAGCTTTTTTCCGTTTTTCTGGTAGACATCCAAATCAAAAAACATTCCCAATGGATGATGATCTTCTATAGCTACACACAGCTTTTTTATCTTTAGCCCACAATATTTGACCACCCATAGGCCAGCAAAAAATGCCAACTCATATTTAATTATTTCTATCTTTACCGAGATCTTGTAGTCATCTAACTGATTCAGGAGAGTATCTCGTCCTATTTGAAAAATTTCTACTGCTGGTTCAACTTTTTTATTTATACCCGGAATATTTGGTACCAATTGCATTACCATACAATCAGGATATTTAGCCAGTAATTCTTTAATCTGCTCTTCAATCTCACAACGGTTTTTTAAAATTGATTGGAGTTCCATTGAGTAACAATTGGGCAAGATCTTCCCTCCCCTTAATTTGTTTTGCAGTAAAAAACAAGAATACGCTACAAGAAACTAAATCTGCTGATCCACCTGGACTCATATTTTTCTTGTTTAAATATAAGTCCATATCTTCGATTTTTTTACATCCCGAAGGTGTGAAAACACTACCCACATTAAGGATCTCCTTTGCTTTTCGTCTCACCTCATGAATATTCTCGAGACAATATGACCGATTTAACAAGGTTGTATCATCATTCTCTGCCATTAATGAAATTAAGCAATGAATAAGTACATCATTGAAATGTAAGTTGTTCTTGATACCAGTCTCAATTGCTGGTACACCAACCTTCCGGGATCGTTTATATGTATTCAAAACCTCTCCCCTTACTCCCATAAGGTTAAAATCCCTATATGCTCGTAAACCTACTGAAAGCTCTTTCACTTCTTTCTGCCTCGCTAACGCCAATTCTTCCTCAATTCTTTTTTTGGCAATCTCACGAGCAAGATTACAAATTCCCCTAATATGATCCTGTTTATCAGACTTTTGGTAGATGCCTGTGGCACTGGCTAAAAGTAGAAGCAAAAACAAAACTCCCTTATGGGTATTTGTTTTAACTATCTGATACATCTTTTGTTCAGCAGTTAGACCAATCCTTTGTAACCTATCAAAAAGTCCGATCAAGTTATCTCTCTGCCAGTTCATCCCCTGTTGTGCTGCTTCAATAAAAAAAGGGGAAAGAGTACTTATGCTAACCATTAAAGAAAAAATATTCATATCTTTATGACTCCCTGTCCCTTGACTACTAACTAAACCTAATGAGGGAGCTGCTATTGCCTCAGCTAATAAAGCAAATGTTGCCAAAGAACCGATAGCCATTGCACCTTCTGTGTATTTATGCATCATCAACAACTTCACGCAATACTAAAGGCCACATTTTCGTATTCAAGCCCAACTGTTGCAGTATCGCCCACATACAACGCTCAATTCCAAACCCCATACAACCTGTCCAAACAGGATCTGTTTGAGTAGATTTAATATTGAATGTGTTACTAAAGAAATTGCCATGTACATCAAAAGAGCCAATGGATATGTCTTTTTTCCGTCCAGGAATGGGACAACGAATTTCGAGTTTTACCTGATCTGGAATGACAAACTGTTCTTTTCTGGTATTGGTAATGAAAAATGGGTCATCAGCCTTCTGATAGTTACCAGTTAAACCTAGATGATTTAGCCATTCTAACCCCAGCCCGATGGATTTGTTACTGGCCTCTAAAACATACTCTCTGGAACCAATGAAAACAAACTCTCTCATGTGGAAATAAGTTAATGTCTCAAAAAGAAAGGCTCTTCCTGGCTCGTTTCGAAAACAGGGGCCAATCACAGTATATGCATTATTGTCATGAATTGTTTGATCTTCCAGTTCAAAATAAATTTTGAAGCATGGAGCTGTTTGCAAGGCCAGGTCTCTGGAATTGTTTCCATTAGGAGACATAAAGAACATGGTCTGTGGTATGTTCTCCAAATATCCCATCTGCTGGAGATAGATATTAGGAATAACTGCTGAGTATGCTCTGCTTTGGTATCTCATATATAGAGAGAATTGATTTTGCATGCTGTCATCAATAAATCTCATAAGTTTGATCAGAGGATCACTATATCCGATTTCCCCATTACGCAATAGTTTAACCCAACCTTTTTCAATTAGCTCAGAAGAGATATCACTTGTATTTTTGAACGGATTTACTATTGGATCAAACTGATAAAGAGATCTATCACTCAATTTTTTTATATTTTTTACCTGAAGTCCTTCAATAACTTTTGTGACCTGCATTTTAATCTTTTCTTCATCTTCGGTAGCCAAATAGCTTAAAAATAATTCTCTACCTTCAACTGGTTCCAACTCTACTTTCTTAACATCAGTTTGGTTTTGTAGCATATAAATTATTTTTTTTATAGTATCTATTTCATGGATTTCCGGCAATTGATAAGTCATTATTTTAAACATGTTCTACACCCCCTTATAAATTTCCATACATATCTTTATTTGTGAAGGATGAATGACATAACGCCCCTGAAAACCCATGTGTTTCGAATTGATACAATCCTGTCTAAATGTGTCCAAATTACGATAGTTAGTATTTATCGAGTCAAGGGCAGTTAGTTTGAGTCGTTGTGCTTGTTCAATTATACTTTTTTTTACTTTGTCAAAATCCAAATCTGATTGTTTTGCCAACTCCTCGCGGAGTTGTCCACTAATTGTCAATGTTGTAACCAATGTACTGGTATTGCAAATGGCTTCAAGGTTGCGAAAAGTTGAGAGGTTATTTACAACTAGTTCAATTCCAGGCATGTTATTCTTTTCCCAAGAAGTTTTAATCAAATATTCAATATTTTGAATGTGATCTGGAGAGTTAATTTGCCCTAGACGAAGTATATCGATCTTCTCATCAGTGAGTAAGGTGATAGTTTCTTTTCCCTGGTGAGTTTGGGGTGAATGAATAAATATTGAAATGTGCTTGTGACTTGAGGAAAATTCATTTAGAGCTTCTTTTACTAGATAGCGGGCAGCGTGCAAGTCTTCTTCTGGCACCAGATTTACTAAATCAATCATAATACCTGGTGTAGCCATCCGAAAGGCAATCTCAAGTTGACTTACAATATGTCCAGGCACAAAAATTCCCTGTAAAACATCTCTATTATTCATGTTTTCACTTCCCTTTTATCAAGTCTAACATTGCTAATCCACGTGCTTTGATAACCCATTCATTGGCACCACAAAAATACACTTTAAGGTGCTGTAGTGGAAGACCAAGTTTATCTAATAATGTTTTGACCACTTCTGAGACTAGTTGGTCCTCAATAACTTTCACCATGTTTTCTAAACCAAATTTCTCTTGGGTATCGTTAAAAACAATTAATATATCATTTGACTGCATAGATCCTACCTTAATAATCTTCATCACCCCTTCCCCTTAGCATTACATTATAATTCTTCATCAACATCATACTGATTCAACCAAAAGGAATCCCCTTTCACAATTGATTGATCTGACTTTTGGTGAATATGATATACCCACATACATTTTTCATCATTAATTAAACGATTCATCTGAAATCCTAGATGTTGATGAAAAGAGATGTTAACAAAATCATCTTTATCCGCATAACTAATAACTGTAGTGTGATTTTTCCTTCTACTTTCATTGATAAATAGATCCCAAAGTTGTTGTGTATAGCCCTGCTGTCGATAGGCATCATCAATGAGAAAACCCTTTAAAATTGTTATTGGGGTTGACCATTCCCAACGAACAAAGCCGATGATCTTTTGTTGATCGTACAATACACGGTAGCAATTAGTCGCAATACTTTGGCGTATTGACATCATAATCAGACGTTTTGCTAATAGAGAATCAATTTCATCTTTTACCTGACTTAGTGTTAACTTTAAAATATCCTGATAATGTTGTTCCAAATCCACACGATCACCTCCCTATACAATCGGTATTCAAGTATTTATATTTTTTGATTTCGTATGTACAGCCGACACGATAATATCTTTATTTTACTATAATGAAATTATTTATGCTATTTTTATCTAATTATACCATTTTGCCAAAAAAAGGTCAATACAAAATTTTCCTTAAAAGATTAGAAATTACTCATTGATGGAATTTCCATTGAAAGGTGGAAGACCGTAGATCTCCATGTCTACAAATAGGAGATTCCATAATATATCACCTCACCATTAAATTTGGGAAACTCATGGGAAAAATGAACTAGAACAGATTAAGTCTTTTATAAAAGTTATATGTAATTTGCATCGCTTCTTTGCTATGTCCATTTTCTACAAATACAACTACTGCAATTTTAGGAGATTTTGTCGGACCATATGACATGAATAAACCCTCTCCATTACTTCCAGATCCAGATTTTCCAGCAATATCTATAGCGGGAAAACCATACATGGTCCCTCTATAGCCCCCTAAGGAATTTGGACAGCCAGTACGTATATGATATACTTAAAA
>JAENYK010000031.1 GCA_016841825.1 Halothermothrix sp.
GTATAGCAACCGTACAAACGGTTAATTTGTTTTCTCGTGAATAAAGCGGGTTTATGTAATTTATACCTGTCATCAGATTAAAGCTTTTCTTCAACTTGTTCAAATAGGGGGTTTATGCTATCATGTTATTGTGAGAATTTTACCAGAGACTATCTGTACTGCAGAATACTATGCTCAACATAAGGAGGGTGTTATATTGGAAAAGTTAAAAGATATACTCAGAAGAATTGATGGTAAAGGTTATAAAGCATATAAAGATATTCAGGGAACTTATCCAGATAAGAACTTTACCTTACATATTGATTATGTACAACCCGACCCTTTTGCCAATCCGTCACGGATAAGAATTGAAATTTCCCGTCTTCAGATTAAATATAAAGATGAATGGTACCAGACAGCTGCTCGAAAGACTGCCTTTGAAGACTTTCTTACCAGAGAAATCGCCAATACTATCAGTTCTCTTGATACCAGAAGAACAGGTTCAGGTAAAAGTGGTATCCTTTATATTGACAGACCAGGGCAAGAGGTCTTACCCAGAACGGCTGTAAAGGTAACTGAAACAAAAATAGAAATCTGCCTTTCTCTAGGACTACCTGCCCAGGGCAGAAGGATTATGGGAAGACAAGCCGCACAGCTTTTCTGTGAAGATCTACCACAGGTGATTAAAGAAGCTGTGTTCCAGATCAACCAAGTTGAACTAAACAGACATTTAGAGTTAAGTGATCAACAAGAGACAATCAGAAACTATATCACGCAACGAAAATATATTTGTTTTATCGCTAACGAATCAATCTTACCCAGAGAGAGTGGAATCAGCAATCTACCACTCAAAGGTCCACAGGTCATTCCCTTTATTTCACCAAAATCATTGGAGATAGAGATCACTATCCCTCACCGTAAACCTATTAAAGGTATGGCTATTCCCCAAGGAGTGACTCTAATCGTTGGTGGCGGATACAATGGAAAGAGTACACTACTTAAGGCTATTGAACGGGGAGTTTATAACCACATCCCCGGAGACGGGCGAGAATATGTTATAACTAATCCCAGTGCATACAAAATTAGAGCAGAAGACGGACGAAGGGTTGAAAAGGTGAACATCTCACCATTTATCTCTAATCTCCCGTTTGGCAAAGATACTACACAATTCTCTACAGATGATGCCAGTGGTAGTACTTCCCAGGCTGCTAACATAATCGAAGCTCTAGAGGTCGAGAGTAAAGTTTTGCTCATTGACGAAGATACAAGTGCCACTAACTTTATGATTCGCGATGCCCGAATGCAGGAACTAGTGGGTAAGGATAAAGAACCAATCACTCCTTTTATTGATAAGGTTAGGCAGTTATATCAAGACTATCAGGTTTCAACAGTCCTGGTTATCGGTGGTTCAGGTGATTATTTTGATGTCGCTGATCGGGTGCTTATGATGAATGAATATCAACCTATAGATGTGACTACCAGAGCCAGGAAGATTATTACTCAGTTCTCTAATCCAAGACATAAAGAAGGTGGAGATGATTTTGGCGAACTAAGTCAACGTGTGCTGTTGTCAAATAGTTTTAATGCTTCTAGGGGTCGCTCTGAAGGCCGCTCTGAAAGTCGCAAAGAAAAAGTCGATAGTAAGGGATTACATACTATCATCTACGGACGTAGCACTATTAACTTGACTTCTGTTGAACAATTAGTTGATTCCAGTCAGACTAGAGCCATCGCTAATATGATAAAATATATTGCCAACGAACTAGTGGATGGAAAAACAGAACTTAATGAGTTGCTAAATCAGGTGTATCAACTAGTTGAACGCAAAGGATTGGCTGCTATATCACCCTACTATGGGAAACATCCGGGAGATATGGCTCTACCCAGAAAGCAGGAACTGGCGGCTGCAATTAATCGATTACGAACAATTCGAGTAAAATAACTTTTGGAATTACCTGCTAAGTATCTGAATAAAACAAATCTTTGAATGAAGCTTTTAATTTTATTAGATATAAAGGGATTAAGACAATGATAGGTGAATAATATGTTTATAAAATTTGCAGAGGAGAAATATAATGCGATCATATGGCAAAATTCTAGATTTATTAATTGTCTTCATCTTACTCCAGGCCATTCCTCAACTATCAGGTTTTCTGGCTAATAATACAGCCAAATTAATTGCTAACATTGATCCAGCAGGAGTCTTTTTATGGGTATCTTTACACCACATTTATCAATTGCTTTTTACTCTTTTCGTGATGTTTGTTTGGTATCGTAAATCATTTCGTGATTGGGGTCTTAACCTGAATAATTACCGTTATAGCTTAGAACAATTTGGGTGGTTCTGCCTCTATTTCACTTTAAGTGTTACAGTTATTCAGATATTACCAATGATAATTACGAAAAGCTATCCATCTTTCAATTATTTCCTGAACATACGCAATGTTAGTGGACATCTGGGATTTTTATTTCTACTATCTGGTACCTGCGAGGAACCACTTTTTAGGGGTCTAGTGATGACAGTACTCTATCAGTCCTGGAAAGGTGACATACAGATTGGCAAATTCAAAATCTCCATCGCTGGTTTATTAGCAACAGTTCTCTTTGTCTTCGCACATGTTGGAATTAACTATAGGACCTGGGAGATTACCCAGTTCTCCATACCCCAACTATTGATCTCTTTAGTTTTAGGTCTTTATTATGCCATTATCTTTGATCGAACCCGAAGTTTAGTCGGCCCCATTCTGGCTCACAATTATTCAAACGGCATCATATATGCTCTAATTTATGGAGCGATATTCTTGATATCTTAAAATTTTTTGACTGAAATCATTCACAAATCCTTTCTACCTACATATAGTATAAATGTAAAGAAAAAAAGATAGACTTACATAATTTAGATAACCTTTCCCAAAATAAGGGGGAGTAGCTCACAAAGTCAATTGCGATGACTTTCGACACTGTTGCGACATACTGGTGGACGATTCCACCCGCTTCAGTGCAGGGAATTTAAACCTTGGAGCGAGACCTTTATTTCAACTATTTTGTACTGTTGAAATAAAGGTCTTTTCTATTTTAGACATTAAGGAAGAGGAGGAAATTATCATGTTATCTGCCAGTCTTGAAGATTATTTAGAAGAAATTTATCGACTCTCAATTGAGCAGGGAGTTGTTCGCAATGGTGAAATCGCTGCCTGTCTCAATGTCACTCTGCCTTCCGTTAGTAAAGCTTTACAACGACTCAGTCAAGATGACTACATTATTTATCAACCATATCAAGATGTTCACTTAACAAAAAAAGGTGAAATCATAGGTAAGTATCTGGTAGAACGCAACAAGTTATTGCAAAATTTCCTGCAAATAATTGGATCAGATTGTGATATAGTCGAAGAAGCAGAAGCTATGGAGCACTATCTCAGCAAACCAACCATCCTGGCCATCAACAATATAGTAAATTTTCTAAATCAAGATGAACCACACAAAATTTTTAAAGAATTTGTTCAAAAACAACCAAATCAGTTAGATTTTGATTAAAAAAAAGGTTATTATAAAGAAGCCCCCCTTCTTTAAAATAACCTATTCTAGCCATACTTTATAAAATACCCAATAAATTAACTAACTGAGTAGTCAAGAAACAGACACCTACCGCAATAACAGTGGGTATCAAAAAACTGAGGATAGTCCATCTTGAGCTTTTTGTCTCTTGATGAATAGTCCAGAGAGTCGTACCACAAGGCCAGTGCAACAACGAGAACAGCATGACATTTAAGGCAGTCAACCAGGTCCAACCATTACTAACAAACAGATCCCGAATAACAGATAGGCTCTCCAACTCTAGCATAGCTCCTTCAGAAAGATAGGCCATAAACATAATTGGCAAAACAATTTCATTGGCCGGTAATCCCAGGATAAAAGCCAGCAAAATTATTCCATCTAATCCTAAAAGGCTAGCAAAAGGATCTAATGAGTTAGCTACATAAGCAATTACACTCATATCTCCAATATGTATATTTGCAAGAATCCAGGTGATTATCCCAGCAGGTATAGCTACAACAATAGCTCTCCCTAAAACATAAATTGTACGATCCAACAGCGAACGGACCAATACCTGACCAATCTGTGGTTTGCGGTAGGGAGGTAATTCGAGAGTAAATGATGATGGAATCCCGCGTAATAAGGTCTTAGATAGAGTCCACGATACTAATAAAGTCACTGCAATACCTGTCAAAACCAATCCTACAACGACACTTGTAGCGACTGCTGAGCTATAGGTCGAAGCAGCCAATCCACCCATAAAAATCGAAGCAATTAGAATCAAAGTCGGAAAACGCCCATTACAGGGAACAAAGTTATTGGTTATAACAGCAATTAACCGTTCACGTGGTGAATCAATTATGCGACAGGCAATAACTCCGGCCGCATTACATCCAAACCCCATACTCATAGTTAAGGACTGCTTACCATGTGCTCCTGACTTTTTAAACAATTTATCCAGATTAAAAGCTACCCGGGGCAAATAACCTAAGTCTTCCAAAAGTGTGAATATCGGAAAAAATATTGCCATTGGCGGCAGCATAACCGAAACGACCCAGGCGAATGTCCGATACATACCATGAATTAATACACCATCTAACCAGGTTGGCACATGTAAATACATAAATAAATCAGTTAATCTGTCTTCAACCCAGAACAATCCTTCTGCCAACATGGATGAGGGAACATTTGCCCCCTGGATGGTTAGCCAAAAAACCACGCCTAACAGTAATAACATTATTGGAAAACCTAGAATTGGTGAGGTTAAAATATTGTCAATCGTTCGATCCAGATTGCGAGTCTGACTTTTAGTAACTACTCGCTCAGCAAGTTCCTCTGCTCGTGCATAAATATTCGATACTATCCGATCTCGTATTTTTTCTTCCCCGTCATGAGAAGTATTACGCACTATTTGCATAATATTTCCAAAATCTAATTCACTTGCACTTTGGCCCATTCTAACGACACCTCACTTTTAAAAGAATCTGATAAATTAACTCCAAGATACTGCTCGATTCCTTCAATAATTGTCATATCTCCATCAATTAACCTTAAGGCTAACCAACGAGTATTCAATCTACCCAAATGTAATTCAGATATCAAAGGTTCTATAGTGTTTATGCATTCTTCAACCCGAATATCATACTTTATCATAGTTGGTTTAGGATTAATCCTGCCTTTCGCCAGATCATAAATTTTTTGTTTTAAATCATCCAAACCTTCACCACTCCGGGCTACAGTTCCCACAACCGGAACTCCCAGTTCCTGTTCTAATTTACCTAAATCTACCTGTATTTTTTTCCTCCTGGCCTCATCCAGCAGATTAACTACCACTATAACCCGTTCAGTAATTTCGGTTACCTGTAGAACTAAATTCAAATTCCGTTCCAGACAAGTAGCATCTGTAATCACCACAGTAGCATCAGGATCAGCAAAACAGATAAAATCTCGTGCTACCTGTTCTTCAATCGAGTTAGCTAATAGAGAATATGTGCCTGGTAAATCTACTAAAACAAACTCCTGATCCAAATAATAAAAACTACCCTGGGCCTGTAATACAGTTTTTCCAGGCCAATTTCCTGTGTGTTGATTTAAGCCTGTCAAAGCATTAAAAACTGTACTCTTTCCTGTATTAGGATTACCAGCTAAAGCAATGATCTTCTGACCTGATTTTGTTGAGATGGCGAACTTTTCCCGCAAGGAAGCTGCACCGAATGATTGACGTGTTAATCCCATCGATTATCTCACCCTTCTATGAATTTTTAGCTCGAACAAATACTTGACTGGACTCTTCTTTCCGTAAAGCAATAACTGCACCTCGTATCCCATATGCAATAGGATCCCCCAGAGGACTTTTGCGAATAGATTCAACTACTGTTCCCACGACTAACCCCAAATCCAACAAACGTCTTCGGGTCAGACCTTCTGCTGACAAACGAGTAACTATACCATTCTGACCTGGATGCAATCGATATAATGGAAAATCTTTTGTCATCCCCATCCCTCCTTTATATATAATATTTACCTTATAGTTAGTTGCGACTAACTATAAGGTAATTCCATACAGAATATGTTAGTTACTTTCATCTGTGCCTGTCTAATTTCTGCTTATAAAAAAAGAGCATCTCTAGAATAGATTCCCCTTCTTTGTTTCAACTGGAAAATGACTAAGTAAGTTAAACACTTAATTGACTCAATCGGATCTAGCTTAATAATCCCTAATTCAGCACCACCATTGCCTCAAAATCTAGAATGAGATATTATTATGTTCCTCACTATAATCTATATTTGGGAATATATGATAACCAACCTTTAATTTTCCCGTATTTTATCCATTGTGTCTCCATCCCTACTTCCTGATAAAGAAGCTGTTTGAATAAATTTCTGATTCTATCATTTGTTACACTCTGCCGCAATGCTTCTGAGTGTACTATCATAGACCCCTGAATTCCCCTAAGAATCCCTTCATAAATATATACATCTGTAATAAGTTCTGTATTTTCTAAAACGGGAACATACTCCGGTGGACGTTTGGGCATGGGAATTCCAAATCTATTTAATTCCTTCTCCAGGTTATTTATCTGTTTATTTAAAGTTTTCAGACCAAGATTGATCAAAACCTGCAAATCTCCATCGTGAGCTAATTTGCTATATAATTGACTTTGCTGAAAATTATTGTATCGATAATTTAGGTGATCCCACAAATGGAAAGCCTCTGCAACATCTAAAGATTCATCAGTATTTTTGGGGATATTCGGATACATTGGTGGACTACTTATCCATCCCTTTGTCTTTAAGTATTTAATCAGCAAATCAAGTTTTCCAATTCTTTTTTTAGCCATATCTATAAAAGTCTCTCTAATCAAGTCATTGGTAACTGAAGTTCTACTCGCTCTTAGACGTAATTCAATTTTTTCTTGTAATAGTAAGAATGCCCAGTGTGCAATTTTTTCATCTCTGATTATTTCCGCATCCCGGGCAGTATGAATAGCCTTCGGAGGTTTTTCCCCTATTCTAACTCCATAACTTTCAAGTTTTTTCTCTAAACTTTTAACAGCACTCCGTAAATCTTCCATGAAGTCATTAATAAAATACTTTAAATCAATATCATCAACATAATTCTGCCAAATCTGAATTCTTTCAATTGCCACATAATCAGCTGTCAGAACATCCCATAAATTAAATACTTCCTGTACATTTACATCTTGCTGTTTTTCTTCTAATTTACTTCTTCTAGAAAAAACCATCTACTATTCACCTCTATTTTTTGTACTATTTATTAAGTTTCCCACTTAAACAAATACTATCCTATTTCCAAAATAGAAAAAAGCCAACTACACCTGCAGTCAACACCTTAAAAATATTAAATCTATATTCCCCGAATACAGCAGGCATTCTATAGGAACAATCAAAATTGAAACAGATATGACATGAATTGATTATCCTTTTTAGCTCCTTTCGAATACAGTAAAGAAACAACTATTTTTAATAAAGAAAGGAGTGGGTTTATTGGTTATTCATGTAGTTCAACCTGGTGAAAGTCTCTGGCAAATAGCCCAGATATATGGAGTATCGACGGGAACCATTATCAATGCCAATGCCCTGGAAGATCTACCTTACTTAATTCTGGGTCAATCTTTAGTAATCCCGGGCACAAACTTCAACTATACTGTACAGTCTGGTGATACTTTGTGGTTAATCAGTCAACAATTCCACGTATCTGTGAGAGATATTCTGGCAAACAACGACATAACCGAACTAATCTATCCGGGAATGGTTTTACAGATAACACAAACCCCCAACATGTATGGATTAATTGAAGTCAACGGATTTATTATTCCTTCACCTAATAACAATGAAAATGTGGCATTAGTAAATGAAGTGGGCCAGTATCTAACATATATAACTCCGTTCAGTTACGCAGTCACCGCTGAAGGAACTTTACAACCATTAAATGATCAGGCAATCCTTAGAACAGCTGCCAATTATAATGTTGCCCCCCTATTGGTTATTACAAACTATCAGGGTGGGAATTTTAATGCAAATCTGGCCCATACAATTCTATCAACGAATTCTGTTCAGGAGAATTTGATCAGCAATTTACTCAATTTGCTTGAAGAAAAAGGATATGATGGAGTTGTTGTTGATTTCGAACACATTCCAGCAGAAGACCGTCAATTGTATAATGCTTTCTTAAGAAAAGTAACTGCTGCACTTCATGCAGAAAACTACATAGTCGCCAGTGCACTGGCGCCAAAAACTTACGATATTACTGTTGGGCCATGGCATGGTGCCCATGACTATGCTGCACATGGTCAGATAATGGACTTCGTAATTATTATGACTTATGATTGGGGTTGGGCAGGAGGGCCACCATATCCAATAGCACCGATACCTAACGTACGGGAAGTTCTGGAATATGCAGTATCGGTTATTCCCCCAGGGAAAATATTAATGGGTGTTCCTTTTTATGGTTATGATTGGACCCTACCCTATGTAGAAGGTGGTCCATGGGCAAGAATGGTTAGCTATGTTCAAGCATTGCAATTAGCAGCGCAATATGGAGCACCAATCCAATATAATGAAGAATTTCAGGCACCATCCTTTCAATATTTCGATTCTCAGGGTAGACAACATATCGTCTGGTTTGAAGATGCCAGAAGCGTCCAGGCTAAATATAGTCTAGTAAACGATTATGGACTCAGAGGGGTGAGTTATTGGGTATTAAATCTACCTTTCCCACAAAATTGGCCTGTTCTGGACTTTTGGTTTGAGATAGATAAGAAATCATGATTAAATTTTGGGTATATTAAATTAACCGGTTACTGCACCCCAATTAAAGAAACCTCATTATAAGAAAATGAGGTTTCTTTAATATAACAGATTAATTTTCATTTTTAGATCTAATTATCCCTTACACGCACAAACGCTTCCGACATTTTATTTAACTGCTCCAACAGTAATTCCGCGTAGGAAATATTTTTGGAAAACCAGAAAGACAATAAACATTGGAATTGCAGAATAAGTAGCACCAGCCATTAAATAAGAGAATTTCATTGGCACTTCCTCCTGAAGCAAGGCCAAACCAGCTTGCAGTGTCTTCATATTACTCGTATTTGTAACGATTAGTGGCCAGAGAAAGCTATTCCATTCTCCCACAAAGGTGAAAATCCCCAGTACTGCCAGGGCAGGTTTTGACATTGGAAGAATAATTCGGGTAAAGGTCTTAAACTCACTGGCACCATCAATTCGTGCGGCCTCTACTACCTCATCAGGCAAAGTGACCATAAACTGTCGCATCAAAAAGACACCAAAAGGAGCTGCTATACCTGGTAAGATCAAACCAGCATAAGTGTTGATCATCTGAAATTTAGATATCAGTATATACAGCGGTACTAAAGTCACCTGTTTGGGAATCATCATTGAGCCAATGTATATCCAAAAGAAAATGCGTGCACCTGGAAATTTCTTTTTAGCAATCGCATAGCCAGCTAAAGCACAGACAAAGATCTGAGCTAAGGTTACTGTTCCTGCCACAATTATACTATTAAGTGTCCACTGAAACAGCTCTTTACGCCGAAAAAGTTCTGCAAAATTTGCCCAGGTTGGATTCTTTGGAAAAAGTTCTGGAGGAAACTTCATCGTCAAAGTTGGCTCTTTAAAGGCTGTAATTACCATCCAGTAAAGTGGGATGAAAGCCAAAAGTCCCAGTACACTAAGAATTATCAAAGATAATCCCTTTTTCACATAAGTATTAAGTTTCCGATTTGTCATCATGCTACACCTCTCAATACTCCACACTAGAACCCAGCCATTTGAACTGGATTATAGCTAGACCCACTAAAATAACAAACATAACCATTGACATGGCAGATGCCAGACCCAAATTATAATTCTGAAAAGCAGTCTCATAAACTTGATAAGCAACTGTCGACGTGGAAAACTCTGGCCCTCCCTGAGTCATAATATAAATATTGGAAAATGTCTGGAAATTTGCAATAGTACCCATAACCATTGCATATAAAAGAGTCGGCTTCAAAAGTGGAACAGTAATCCGGGTGAAAACTTGCCAGGTATTAGCTCCTTCCAACTTAGCTGCTTCAAAATAATATTCAGGAATCGAAGACATAGCTGCTGAGAGTAGAACAATGGTTGAACCCCCACCCATAATAACCTGCATCATAATCAATGCCGGCATCGCAGTAGCCTTATTTCCAAGCCAAACTATCGGATCTAATCCGATTGTCTGCAAGAAATAGTTTAGAAGTCCAAAATTAGGGTTAAATACCCAGAGCCAGATCATAGCTATGATTACACTGGAAGATATGTGTGGTAAATAAAAAGCTGCTTTAAATAAAGTCCGTACCGATTTTCGGAAAGGATAGATTAATACCGTCACCAGTAATGCTTTACCAAGCCATAATGGAACTACACCAAAAGTATATAAAAAAGTGTTAGCCAATGATTTCAAAAACAACTGATCACTAAAGATTTCTTTATAGTTATCAAACCAGATGAAAGTTTGAGAAAAAACATTATATTCAAAAAGACTTAAATACATCCCCCAACCGACCGGAACTACAAAAAAGATAAAAAAGAGCAAAAAGTGGGGAAGTAAAAAGAAATATCCTGATTTTCCTTTCCACATTCGCTGCATAAGGGATGTCATACTTTTCACCTTCCTTTTACAAAGATGGAGACGCCAATAACGCCTCCATCTTCAATTTTATCCTAATGCTTATTTTTGTTTGCTCAAAATTTTGTTTGCTTCAGTTACGAAGTCGTTTAAAGCCTTTTCAGGAGTTTTCGTACCTGCAAAAGCTGCTTCTAATGCAGCGGTAAAGTATTTTTCCATCTGGGAAAATGGAAACTCCTGAGATCCAAAGAAGGGGATACCATATTTATCCATAATATCTCCATAAACTTCGACCTGTTCGTTCATATAAGGATCATCCTTATATAGACCTTCATTAACTGAACGTCTGGCAGTGAGATAACTTAATGATTCAAGTAAAGCAGTATTCTCTTTATTTGTCAAGAACTTAGCAAACTCAATTACCATCTCACGTTTTTCATCATCTCTCTGTTTAAAGACAATAAAACCACCAGAGGTAGCATAACCAACCGGATCTTTACCTTTTACATGTGGAAATGGAGCAATTACTGGATAGAATATCTCATCTAGTTCGCCAGATTCTAAGTATCGGGAGATCCGCCCAATCTCATAAGGACCTCCAAAGCCCATGCTGGTTCGATGTGCATGGAAGTTGCCTATGACATCGTAAACACCCATACCTTCTACACCTTTAGGTACTACCTTGTGTACATTAACCAGATCCAATACATATTGGAGTCCGGCTACTGCTTCTGGAGAATTGAAGGTAACTTCACTCTCATCCGTGTTAGCCAGTTCCCCACCAAATGCATACAGGAAGTTCATCAGATTATGAGTATCTTTAGCACCAAAGCTGATTGCATAATGATCAATCTTGCCATCATTATTGGTATCCCAGGTAAGTTTTTTAGCGATTTCGACGAACTCTTCCATGGTCCAACCTTCATTAACGATCTTTTTCCAATCAACACCTGCTTTTTCAAAGTCAGGCGTGTAAAGCAAAATAGAAGTACCCATTCCGTTGGTCCCAAAGTTCCATGGCCAAATATAGTATTTACCATCAACCAAACCCTCTTCTAAAGCACCTGGATAAAAATCTTGTTTATCCTCAGCAGTAAGATACGGATTTACTGGCTCTAAAAGACCCGCTTTCGCCCAACGACTATCCCAAATCGGACCCTTAAATAAGTCAGGTTGAGTTTTAGTTGCAATGGCTGCAGCCATCTTTTGAGGATATTCTTGATTCCCTACTACTACATACTCTACCTTAACATCTGGATGAAGTTTCATAAACTCTTCAGAAACCCATTTTGGAAAATCTTCACTACTAGGACTCTGATCAGCTGGGAAATTAGGTGGTGCAATTCGCCACGGATTGATCCACCAGGTAATGGTAACCTTTTCAGCCAATACTGCTCCAGAAAGTAGTCCTACGATAATAAAACACAACAGGAAAATCCTCAATTTCTTAAGCATACCTACTCCTCCTTATAATTTTTATTATTAAGCAAGATTCCAGGGTAACTGAACCCGCAAATCTTCAGGGTCAATAAAATGAATACCCTGGATTCCCAACTCCCTCGCAGCCTGGACATTTACCAGGGAATCATCAACAAACGCTACCTTTGCATAATCAGCACAACCTTCCTTTTGTAAAATCCAGCGATAAAATTCTTTATCTGGTTTGGCAAAACCGATCTGATGTGAAGCATAAACGGTATCAAATATCTCATAATCTCCTCTTTCTAAATGTACCCGATAGTGAGAATCAATAGTGTTAGTTCCTGCGATCACTCGAACCTGCTTTTTTAACTCCTTAATAATTGCTATAGTTCCCGGAATACGTTGGGGTTTGAAAAATTTGCGCCACAGATCTTCTCCAATACTCTCACCAAATTCCTGCCCAAAATGTAACCAGAACTCATCTACGGTAATTTTCCCTGTCTCCAACAACTGCAGTTGTGCCTTGTTAGCCAAAGAATAGAATTCATCAGAACTGATTCCCAAATGCTCGACGATAAATGGACCAACCCGTGTATTCTCACATACTACTCCCCCCATATCAAAAATACATAATTCCAATGCAAACCCCCCTTTTCCATATTAATTTTGACACGCTATCATTAATAGAATATAAGCCTTTTAATTTGTATCCCTTTAGTTACTTGAATTTAAAACTATTTGTCGAAATTTTCTATTATTTTTTTACTTATTCGACATGACAAATAAAAAATCCTTCTTCAAATGAAATATTTATCAAAAAAATTTTATTACAATAACTTTTTTAGATTTAGTGCAACAGATACTAACAAAAATATAAATTATATTCAATTCTTTTCTAAAATTCCAATACAGAATCAATAAAAACTTTCTCTTAAAAAAGTAAATGAATTATGTAAGTAGAATAAATAAACTACAATGAAGACTACATATATAAAAGAGGTAGTCTATAAATGATCTGAGGAAAACCATTTTTAAACTACCCCTTTGTTAATCCAGACGTTCAGTAAGGGTCATCATACAAAACCTTTCTAACTGGCTCACCAACAGAGCCTTTATCATAATAAAATAATCCCCTGGGGTGACTAGAAAGAGTGTTCTGAATTAGAATGATAACAAACTTTAAAGCTTAATTTTTCAGTTTTGGATCTAGCGCATCCCTTAATCCATCACCCAGCAGATTAAAGCCGAGAACATTCAGCATAATCGCAATTCCCGGAAACGTCACAACCCACGGGGCCCGTTGTAATGCAGAACGGGCATCACTTAACATCGCCCCCCACTCAGGAGTTGGAGGCTGAGCACCCAATCCAAGGAAACTTAATCCTGCAGCACTCAAGATTGCAGAAGCCATACTTAAAGTGCTCTGGACAATTAATGGAGCCATACAGTTTGGCAATAAATGTTTGAGAATAATTCGCAAATCTGATGCTCCCAAAGCTTTAGCAGCCTGAACATACTCACTCTCTTTAATTGATAACACCGAAGAACGCACTATGCGGGCAAAGGTTGGAATATTAACAATACTGATAGCAATCATCGCATTGCTCAAAGCAGGACCCAGAATCGCCACTATGCTAATAGCCAACAAAATATAAGGAAAAGCTAACATAATATCAATCAAACGCATGAGCAAGAGATCAATTATTCCACCAAAATATCCGGCCACTACCCCCAGGATAACACCTAAAAACAAGGATAAACTTATGGTAATTACACCAATTAATAATGAATATCTGGCTCCAAAAATGATTCTGCTCAATATATCTCTCCCCAGTTCATCTGTACCCAAAATATACTTAGCAGAAGGTGCTTTATATCTTGCTAAAATATTCTGCTTTATCGGATCATGAGGTGCTAATAAAGGAGCAAAAATTGCAGAGATAATGATAACTGCTATAATCACCAGACCTGCAACCGCCATTCTATTTTTGATCAACCTCAAAAAAACATTTCCCCAAAAACTGTCCTTGCCTCTAACCTTCTCCGCTTTAGTTGAAAAAGGATAAAGATTTTCTCTAATCACACTCATCGTCTAACCCTCCTTATACTACTCTTCTACTTTAACTATAACTAATCCGTGGATCGATAATCGAATATGTCAAATCTACTATTAAATTAATCAATACAAATATCAAAGCGATTACCAACACAGATCCCTGAACCACCGGAAAATCTCTTGCCATAATTGCATCATAGGACAGTTTTCCAATTCCGGGCCAGGAGAAGATCGTCTCAGTTAATACTGCTCCTCCCAACAGACTGCCGAACTGAAGACCTACAACTGTTATAACTGGAATCAGTGCATTACGAAACCCATGTTTATAAATGACGATCCGGGAGTTTAATCCTTTTGCATAAGCAGTTCTAATATAGTCCTGACGCATCACTTCCAGCATACTTGATCTGGTCATTCTGGCGATAATGGCCATGGGAATAGATCCCAAAGCTACTGCAGGTAGAATCAGATGCCCAAAAGTATCAAATAAAGCCCGCAAATTACCTGTTAATAGACTGTCTAAAATGTGAATATTCGTGATTGAAAGTAAGTCTACACCTACTGTTAATCTTGCTGAAGGTGGTAACCAACCTAATTTTACACTAAACAGCCAGATTAACATTAAACCTAACCAGAATACCGGCATTGATACACCAAAAAGAGCCACAACCATACTAGCATTATCAAAAAGTGAATTCTGCTTAGTGGCAGCCAAAATCCCAGCCGGAATACCAATAATTACTGCTAAAAACATTCCGAAAATAGTCAATTCAAGGGTTGCCGGAAAACGGTCCCCAATCTCTTTATTAACTGGTACATTAGAAATCACCGATCTCCCCAGATCAAAATGAATTAATTTTTTGAGAAACCGATAATATTGAGTCAAGATAGAATCATTCAAACCGAGATCAACTCTCAACTGTTCTAACATCTCCGGAGTACCCCTCTCACCCAACATCATTACTGCAGGGTCTCCTGGAACCAGGTGAATCATCAAAAAAACCAGAAAAGAAACTCCAATCAGAATTGGAACAAGAAAGACTACCCGTTTACTCATATATGCTAACATATCTACTTCCTCCCTAACTACTTTGCTAACCTGTTCTAGTAAAATGTATGCGGTCAGTTAGCTGACCGCATACATTTTACTCTAATTTTTATTTAAACCAGACCTTATTCAGCTTCTCTGTACCAGTAGGACTTGGAATAAATCCTTCTATTTTGTCCTTTAACCCTATTGGGGCAGTGTAATGAGCCAGATTAACCCAGGGTGCATCTTCAAAGATTATCTCCTGAGCTTTCTGATATAATTCTGTTCTTACATCCTGATCAAAAACTTTTTGGGCTTCAATTAAGACTTCATGAAGTTCTTCGCTCTGATAGGCAAAGCCGTTGGAGTTAGTCTTATCTAATAGCGTATATAAGAAATTATCTGGATCACCATTATCTCCCTGCCATCCTAATAGATAAGAATCAGCTTCACCTTCGCGCACTTTAGACAAATAAGTTGCCCAATCATATGATACAATCTCTGCTTCAATACCAACTTCAGCCAGGAACTGCTGAATAGCCTGCGCAATTAGTTTAGGTTGAGGCATATATGGACGCGGCACTGGCATAGCCCATAATTCCATCTTGAACCCTTCAGGATAACCTGCTTCTGCCAATAATTTTTTAGCTTTAGCTGGATCATATTCATAACCGGGAATACTGTCATTATAGCCCCACATAGATGGCGGCATCGGGTTTTTAGCAGAAACTGCTAAGCCAGCAAAAAAAGCATCAATTATAGTCTGTTTATCAATCGCATAATTAATTGCTTGTCGAACTTTTGGATCTTTAAACGGTTCAAATCTCTGATTCATGGCAAAATACGCAACATTCATTGCCGGACGTGGCGATAATTTTAATCCTTTAGTCTTCTCTAAAATCTCCACATCATTTGGGCTTATACCATCAATTATATCAACAGTACCAGCCTGGAGTTCCATAAACCTGGCTCCATTGTCTGGAATTGAGCGGAAAACAATCTTTTCTAAGTAAGGTTTACCATCCCAGTAATCGTCATTTCTCTCCAGGGTAATCCGGTCACTCTTCACCCATTCAACAAATTTAAAGGGGCCAGTCCCCACTGGATGAGTAAAATAATCATCTCCCCATTTTTGGATAGCATCCGGACTGGAGATAGCGAATGGAACCATTGCCAGATTGGATAAGAAAGTAGCGAATTTCTGAGTTAAGACAAATTGTACTGTATAATCATCAATTGCCACTACATCCTTGATTACTCCAGGTGTTCCATTAAACATATAACCATAATATATAAATTTGTTAGCTTGATGATAAGGATGGTCAACTAATCTCCAACGATCAAAGTTGAATTTTACCGCAGCGGCATTAAAAGCTGTACCATCATGAAACTTAACCCCTTTACGCAATCTAAATGTCCAGATTAAGCCATCATCACTTACCGACCAGGAACTTGCTAAAGACGGTACGACTGCAGTTGTTCCAGGCTTATATTCAACCAGAGTATCAAAAACCTGTTGGGTTACCTTATAAGATTCCCCATCAGTTACCAGGATGGGATCAAGTCCAACAGAATCTCCACCACGACCATATACCAGAGTGCCACCATTGTTGGGTTCTGCAAATACTAACCCAGCAACTACTACTACCAACAACATTGTTAACGCTATAATTCTTTTTGTCATTTTACTTCCTCCTCATCTTCTCAGGTACAACTTTTGATTTTGATCTATTACTGAATTTTCTTCTCAGGAGCGTCCACTCCCCTTTTTACTTGACTACTCTTTACTAACCACCTCCAACATCTCTTTAAATTCAATCTCAGTAATTTGATCATCCTTTTACAATTTAATTCTTTAATATATTAAATAAAATACTCAGAATTCCTCCTAAACAAAATAAAGTTCTAATAATGATTATATTCTGAACATTTTATAAATAAATCTTAAGCAAGAACTACTTCCAAATAAAGATTTATTATTACTTATTCAGCTCACCCCATAAAAATATCTCAACTTGCGTAATAGCTTTACTTACTATTGGATTTCCCGTATAATAAAATAATTTTATTTAATTCCACAAGCAGAAGTTACTCTACAAATGCGATAAAAAAGTGACCAATTTCTATAGCTATGGGAAAGATAGGGAAAGACTCCAAAATTAAAGATCACTTCAAATGAAGATGCTGTCATTAGTAAATCAATAAATATTGGATAATTGTATTGCATATATATCAATAATATATTGCATATTTCTCATTATTGTAGTAAAATAATGATAGAAAGCCATTTTAGGAGGGAGAAGCAATGAAAGAACAATCTTTTTTTGAAAGTAAGATATTGGCTAAGAGAATTGTGGAGTTTAAGAACAAAAATAATCTGACCTACCAGCAGCTAGGCGAGGCTCTTGATGTAGATAAAAGTTATCTAAATCGAGTTGTCAAAATGAATTCTCATATGTCTATGCCAGTCTTAATCAATCTGGCAAGATATATGAAAATACCTTTGTATGCCTTATTTATGCCATCTGAGAAGATGATGAGAGAAGAGTTTATGGAAGCAGTAGAAAGTAAGATGGATAAATATCAAATCTCTGTGGATAAACTCGGAGAAATATCTGGCATCTCTCCCATCCGTCTAGTAGAGATATTAGAGGGAGAATCTGTAGTAACTGCAAAAGAATACGGACTACTGGCAGAGGCATTACATTTGGAAAAACCATCATATCAGGACGAGAACCTGGAACTATTGGAATCTCTGATCTACAATCTGCCTATGAGCATTGGTAAAAAAGACAGTGTGATCAAATACATTAAAGAGAATCTGGAATAAAAAAGGACTCCCGGCAAAGGAGTCTTTTTTATGTAATACAAAAATATTCTTTGCATAATAATTGTCTCTTCTGATATATTATTTAAATTTTGTCATAATAGGGTGTATCTTTGAGCTTACCCTGTATATTTTCTTTTAACGACTTCAGACTGTTTGATTTGTATTCATCCATAAGTTCATTGATTTTAACTAATGTATCGCAAGCTTTTACAGTTGCTTCAGCATCTTTAAAATATTCAATAGTGAGATATAGAGTATCAAAAGCTCTAAATAACTGTTCCTCGTAAATTTCAATCATAGCTTTAGTGTAGAATATATGCCTAAGTACCAGATTATTTTTATATCTTGAACCCAATACCTCAGCCTTTTGTAGATATTCTTTTACTACTTCTGGCATAGTAGAACCTTTAGTTTCAGATATTTTTAAGTACAATTCAGCTAAATTATTATCCATAATGGTAAATATTCTTCTTCACAATAACAAATAGTATTTTCTAGAACTTATACAGATGCTAAAATATAACTAATTCTTTTCATAATTAGTTGATTTTTCTCGATTCAATCAATAATACCTTGAATATTGTTCGCTTTATTTAGTACCCTGTGTAAGTGGAATGGAAACATGGCCTTTGGAAAGTTTGTAAAAGCATTAAAATCACAACGTCATTAAGGTTTTCAATTATATGAAATTTGTTATTTATTTGGCAAACATCTGGATGAGCTTTAGATATTGCCGATGCATGTGACGCTTACGTAGAAATTATAATTCTACAATTAGAGGCTCATTTATTCAATATCTATCTCTATAGCCCCCTAAGGAATTTGGACAGCCAGTACGTATATGATATACTTAAAA
>JAENYK010000032.1 GCA_016841825.1 Halothermothrix sp.
CTATTATATCTTGATTTTAGGTCAGTTTAAATGTGGAAAGTATTTGACGCTTACGAAAAAAATACTTAGTTCAAAATCTGTAGGTTACTTGCATACAATTCGGGTGATTGGAAATCTTGCATCGCATCCATCGGAGGATAAATTTTCTGATATAGATGTAAGGTTAGTTTCATATGCATTCTCATGTGTAATTGAAGAAGTGACCTATACCCGATTTGCTGGACACACAGAATGTTTGATATAATGTGAATATGAAAGGAAGTGTTCAGCAATGAGTAAACGTAAGCAATTTTCCCCAGAGTACAAAAAAGAAATTGTTCGTTTGGTCACAGAACAAGGAAAAAAGATTAGTGAAGTAGCCCGAGATATTTCAGTGAGTCATACCACAGTAGGAAACTGGGTTAAGCAATATAGCGAATACGGTGAACAAGCTTTCCCAGGTAAAGGCAACCTTAGACCTGAAGATGAAGAGCTTCGTAAACTTAAGAAAGAGCTGGCGGGTTTGAAAATGGAGAATGACATTTTAAAAAAGGCTATGGCTATCTTTGCAAAACCAGGGAAATAAAATACAAGTTTATTGAACAACACCGCTCCGTATTTCCTGTGGAGAAGATGTGCCAGATCCTTGAAGTATCACGGAGTGCATTTTATGACTGGCTAAAAAGCCCAGAAAGTAAACACAAAAAGGATGACCGCAAACTTGTTTTAGAGATAAAGCGAGTTCACAACGAATCATTTGAGACCTATGGCATTAGGCGTGTGCATGCTCAACTGAATGAAGATGGTATTCAATGTGGTAGAAATAGAGTTGCTCGACTCATGCGAGAGAACAATATCTATAGTTGTTTAAAAAGGAAGTATAAAGCTACAACCAACTCAAATCATAGTTATCCAGTTGCCCCAAATTTAGTTGATCAGGACTTCACTGCAACAAGACCTAACGAATTTTGGTTTGGAGATATTACCTACATTCCAACTGATGAAGGTTGGCTATATCTTGCAGCTGTGGAAGACGCATTTAATAAAAAGGTAGTAGGATGGTCAATGGATAAAACTATGACAAGAGCATTGACCATCGCAGCAATTGAACAAGCCATAGGCAGACATAGAACAGGTGACGGATTAATATTTCATTCAGATCGTGGAGTGCAATATGCAGCATATGATTATCAAGATACCTTGAGAGAAAACAAGATAATCCAAAGTATGAGCAGAAAAGGAAACTGCTATGATAATGCCTGTATGGAATCATTCTTTTCCACCTTAAAAAAAGACTTGATTTATAGAAGAAGATTTAAAACTAGACGTGAGGCAAAACTTGCAATAGTAAATTACATCGAAACTTTCTATAACTGCAAAAGGCTACATTCTTCGCTGGGATACAAATCTCCCCAGAAGTACGAGAAACTATTTTATCAACAAACTGCTGCATAATTAATGGCTTTGCCGGCACAGTTATCAACAACATCAATTCTAACAAATGTAAAGGCCAGAGCGTAGCGAAGTGCATTTTATCCTTTACATTTGTTAGAATTGATGTAAAATACAAGTCGCCGGGAAGCAAATAAAGAAATCTAAAGTAATTGTGTGAAAATAGAAGGAAATTAAACATTCTCTGTGTCCAGTCCAATTTTGTTAGAACACTCCACTATCCATTTTTTAGCTTTAAGATCACTACAGAAGCTTTCAAATTTGCTTTCCTTCAAGGACTCCCAGTGGTTTTATAGTTTATGATTCATGAGAATATCCATTTTGATTTGCCACTTTTAGTATGAACTGTTTTATTAATTTAGTATGGCCAATGGCTTTGGTAGCTTCATTGTTGGTTATCTCCTCGTAATCACCTGGATATCTAGTCTCTACTGCATATTCATTCAAATAGTCCGAAGCATCAAAAATGTCATCGGGTATTTCTAAACTCAGCAATTCTAGAAGATAAACCAGATCATGAGATTTTTTAAAATCAATTTGTAAGAAGAGGAGTAATCCTTTAATATACTTTTCGGCGGATTGTTGACAGTGGAAGCATGTGATGGCATTAAGCTCATTTGCTAACTTAAGTGCTGCCTTTAAGTCATTTTCAGCGAACTAAACCATTCTTTAGCCTTTTTTTGTAGTTTTGGATCCATAAAGTAAAGTTCCCTCCCTTGAAGCGTGATAAGCAATAGTTCCCTTAATATTTTGTTCACTCTGGAATTCTGTAGGAGTATAAACTAAAATATCTACAGGATATAAATAATTGCCACGGAGTGTTTTTCTGAATTTTAGTGCTCGTTGTCTCTTAGGTTCATTGGAATTATTAACGATCAAGAAATCGATGTCGCTATCTTCATTAGCATCACCTCGAGCTTGTGATCCAAATAGGTAAACTTTTTCCGGAGTATAGAAGGAGATGATTTTTTCCAAAACAAAGTGAATGAATTCTTGGATAGTCATGAAAGTCCCTCCTTTGGGTATTCTATGTATTATATTATTTCAACTTCGCTACTTATAATCCTTTATTCGCTTGAACTAAGCAAATTTATATGAATTAAGAAGGTATATCTCGAAAAAGATAGAGATAAAAAGATAGATATTGCCTATATACCTACAGGTTATCGTAGGGAGATAGTCCTAAAGAGTAGATTTTGTGCTTTGAAGACGCCAACTTCTACTAACAAAGCATATGAGTCCCGTTTCGCTACAGGGCTATGCCCACATTCCCTACGCTATCGCTCTGGAAACGTTTCATATGCAAGGGATGTCAGAGTATGTGACAACTACTGTATAATAAATATGCCCACTATATCCATTTTAAGCGAATTATGGTATGATAGTAGTATAAATAATTTTCGATAAGAGGAATGACTGATGCATTTCACATCAGGAATAAGTAGAGATCAATTACAAATGATCATCAATTTGTCTTGAAAATAGTATATCCGAAGATAACTTTGTACGAGTGATTGATGCTCTTGTAGACACTCTGGATTTAGGGGAATTAGGCTTTACTAATGCAATATTATATAAAACTGAGCGGTATCATACGATCCCCGAGATCTTTTAAAACTATATCTTTATGGTCAAACCATGTAAGATCTAGCAGAAGATTAGAGTTAAAGACCTATAGGAATATTGAAGTAATGTGGCTGCTCAAAGGGATAAAGCCTGACTTTAAAACCATAGCAGACTTTCGAAAAGAAAACAAAGCCAGCATAGCAAAAATCTCTAGAGAGTTTGTTTTGCTCTGCAAAGACTGGGACTTATTGAGTGATGAACTGATCATAGTAGATGGTTCAAAATTTAGAGCCTGAAATGACAAAAAGAAAAACTTCAATCATTATAAGCTCAATAGAAATTTGAATATATAGACGCAAAGATAAAGGAATATATGGACGTACTTGATCAGAGTGACCTGGATGAAAGGGAAGAAGCCAAAGTAGAGAATCAGAAGATTTAAAAACGAATTAGAAGAACAGCATATGAGAGTTATGAAAAGGAGATAAAAGAAACAGGTAGAAACTCAGGTATCTTTAACTGATCTCAATCAAGAACGATGGAGAATTTGAACAACTATACAAGAAGACAAGCCATTGTTGAACACCCATTTGGAACTATTAAAAGAAGGTATGATTCCTATAATATGCTTACTAAAGGATTTGAATCAGTAAGCGCTGAAATAGGTTTAATTTACTGTGCCTATAATCTGAAAAGGGTAAGCAATATCTTGGGAGTTAGGGAAATGGTGAGAAGATTGAGGGAGCTATGTTTTTGTTATTCTACTAAAATACAATTATTGGTTAGATAACTGGTTTTTAGTGAGTTTTTACACACTCTGATGTTAGGTGAAATATGACTGGAGGTAGATTATGAAAGAAAAAATATTAAATCATTATTTACAGTTTAGCACTTATACTAATCCAGGTTGCTATGTAGATTTTCTAAAATCATTACCAGATGACATTTCTGAACTAGGTAATTTAATAACTCACCAAGTAATTCATAGAGTAACATTGAAAAATGGAAATACTAATGCAAATTCTGATAAAAAATATGGGGATATGGATAGATATCCTTGCCACAGATTAAGATGTCATGATGATGTTTTTTTAACATCTTTAGCAATGGTTGGTAAACTTTTACGATTAGATGAAAAAGGATTTAAAAAAGATAGGGCTGTGGAAGACAAAATTGTAGTTACATGCCGGTATGTATCTGTGTTAATGGCTTCAATTCTTAAATCAAAAGGTATTCCAACACGATGTAGGTCAGGCTTTGCACCATATCTATTACCTGATATTAGCGTTGATCATTGGATAAATCAATATTGGAGTAAAAAAGAAAATAGGTGGATTAATATTGATGCTGATGGTTTTTTTGATGACTTAAATTTTAGTCAGTTTAATATTCCTGATGATAAATTTGATTGGGCTGCAAAAACATGGCTTGATATTAGAACAGGAAGAAAAGATAGTAATAAAATTGTTTATGCTGCTGGCCAAAATGGGTTAGAAGCTGCAATTAGAGCAATATTTTATGATTTTCATAGTTTAATGAATAATGAAATATCTTATAATTTCCAACCAAGTTATATTTCAGGTAAATTTGGACAATTGACCGAAAAAGAACTTAAAGAAATTGATAATTTGGCAAAACTTATGTTAGAACCTGATAAAAACTTTGAAGAATTGGTTAAGATTTGGAATGATGAGAAAAAATTTAGGGTTCTGAATAGTCCTTTAATTGGGGATAGTGATCATAAATCAGGCACATAAAACCGTCAAACTTCGCTTAACACAGATTGCCAGTTCCGTTCCTTTGTCACTGCACCCAAATTTCTGAACCTAAGCCAAGTCTGGCTAAGGTTCAGAAACTTCGGCAATACAAAAACGTTACCTGCCATTGAGCTAGTTTTTTATATAAAAATTGTATATTGTTATAAGGAGTATTTATCCTTCATTAAGGAAATTATTTTAGAGATACAGTATAATATTTATAAGAATTAACAAATCATGCTTTCAGTTATCTCTAAAAAAACGCATAGGGTGGTGAATAGCTCTGAAGCAATTGGAAGATATAAATCTATCATCCAATGAAAAACGTGCTTTTTTAACAGTTATAGTATAACTGTTAATAGTAGTAAGATAGTAATTAAAGAGGTGACAGTTTTGTGAGTGAATTATTTAATGTTTTAGGAAGTAAGCTAAGAAAATATTTAAGGATTATTAGCTTAATCTTTAAATATTTTATATTTAGTTTTATTGAAGGTAGAGGTTCAAAAAAATATTTTCAAATAATTCATAGACAATTTGATATGTATATAGATTTTAAAAGAAAAACTCTAATCAATGCAGCTAACCATCGGATAATTACTAAAAGGAGAAGAAAGAGAATTACCTTTTGGATTGCCTTTCGGGATAGATTATCCATAAAATCTGTATATATTAATGGGGTGAAACATAATAGTTATAAACATTTTTCAGTAATTATCCCTATCTTTAATATAAGAGTAAATTACTTGGCTATTTTTAATTTTAAAACAAAAAGTGATAACTTTAATTTAACTATCCATTACCAAATTTTATTTTCTAATTTACGAGATGATTTTTCAACTATGCTGGAAAATTATATATGTTATGATGAATTTCATCTGTTTTATTCGTGGTATCCGATTTTAGGTAATAGAATACTAATCAAAGATATTCTGGCAGGAAACTTGCCCCGCGTTCAGCCTACCTCTTTTGAATTTATAATTACTCTTTCAGAATCTGGAATTGTGGCTGGAGAAGGCAGGGTAATTGGATTATCAGATTTGAAATTTAGAGTTGTAAACTATGATAATATGGGCTATAGTGATGAAACGCCATTTTTCGTCACCGGGGGTATATTAACTGAACAATCATTTTTTTTGGATAATAAAACTAATGTTAGATTTTATTATAGGAAAGGTGAAATTAGTAATTTTGTGGAGCCAATATTCGCTGGACTAAAACTTGTTCAAACTAAATTAAACACTTTTAAACCTGATCAATTAAATATTTTTGCAATTCCTATTATAGCTGGTGGATATGGACTTACCTGTAGTATTTTGATAAATGAAAATGCCTTTTTGGTATCGACAGAAGGGTATATCTATAAACAGGTCTGTAGATTAGTCTGGCATGAATTTATTCATCATTGGTGGGGTAATAGAATTTCTAGTGAAGGTAGGGGTAGATTTTTATTGACAGAGGGGATGACAGTCCTTTTTGAGTGGTTAACTGCCAAAGAAATGTTTGGTGAGCACTATTTTAATCAAATTCTCCGACAGGCCAGAAAACAAGTTTTAAAAATTCATGGATATGAAAAATCTATAGCTAATACTGATAGAATTTCTCCCTTTGGCAATACAATAATTTACAAAAAAGCTCCTCTGATACTGTTTCAGCTCTTAAGACTAATTGGAGAGGAACAATTTATCTCTTTTTGTACTAGTTTTGTAAAGAGAACAGGAGTTTATCACTGGATTAATTTTTTACGGGAATTAGAGAATTATACTGACAAAAACCTTACAAGCTTTAACCAACTATGGGTGGAGAGTGTAGATATACCTGTAATACCTAACAAAAATACTTTTCTTTATGATGACCGTGGAGTCGGGGAACAAAGAATTGATAAAATAGTATCTTGTTTTATGCTGAAACAGGATTACCAAAAATTATATGAAAATATTTTGACGATAATTCCGGAACCTGACTTTAGGAATAAATACTACTATTATCTTGGCATTTGTCAAAAGAAAAAAGGTAATTTTTCTGATGCTTTAAATTCATTTGGAAAAATTGATTTAGAAGAGGCGTTATACTATGGTCAGGGATTATATGAAATGGCATGTATTTATAAACGAATAGGCAATTATAAAGAGTATCAAAGGTTAATCAAAAGAATAGTCACAGGTCCTTATTTATTTGATGACCCAAGATATATTTATAATGAATATCGACATATCAAAGATTTATAAGATAACACAATCACCTATTCCAAATAATGTGGAAAGTATTTGATGCTTACTAAGGTTTCATACGGGAATTTTGTCGACTACTAATAATACTTAAGAAACCTTTAAAAATATAAAAATGAGGTACTAAATATGAACTTAGAAATTATAGAGAGAATTTTTCAAAGATATGGATTAGAGGATGTTGAATCTATTAAGAAAATAGAAATTGGTTTTACGAATGAAGTCTATTCGGTTAATAATAGATTTATCCTGAAAATTTGTGAAGATTCAAGAAATGAACATAATTTCGCCAGAGAGGTCTTTTTTTATGATTTTTTCAAAGGTAAAATTCCTGTTCCGGAGGTAGAGGTTTATGATAATTCACGAGAACTTTACCATAAATTTTTCATGATCTATCCCCAGATTGAAGGTGTTAATCTTTATGCAACATGGCATCTGCTAGATGATTACCAAAGGAGAAAACTAATCAAACAACTATGTCAGATGCTCAGAATAATTAACCAGGCTCCTTATCAAAGGTTTCAAGAGAGGTTTGAATTAAGTTCAGAACTCAATTGGCACGACAAAATGCTCAGGCGAATCAGTAAATGTTTGATTGAAATTGAAGATCGAAAAATCTTGTCCCGGAAATTTATTCAGGCAATCAGAGATTTTATTCAAACAAATCATAGTGCTCTAAAGGAACAAAGAATAGCTTTAGTCTACTGGGATGCTCATTTTGACAATATATTAGTTACGGGGGATCAGATTGTTGGGATTTTAGATTTTGAAAGAACTGAACTTGCTTCGATTGATTTTGTTCTGGATATTATACAGAGAATGTCTGATTATCCCCGGAAGTATATGTCGGCCGAAATGGAACAGTATGCTAAAAAAGAGGATTATGCTAGGCTTTTAGACTGGTTTCAGGAGTTTTATCCCGAATTATTTCATTTTAAGGATTTAGATAGAAGGTTAGATTTTTATTCTATTGAGCATGATTTGCAAGATCTGCTTATCTGGTCTGATTCACAAGGGCTGAAACAGATGATTGCCAAAAGAATAAATTTTTCCAACTCTCCTCCCGAACTTTTGGGGTTGGAAGAAATATGAAGAAGAAAGTGTGGATATGGTGACGACGGTTTTGAAGGTGACCCGGAGTTAGGTTGACCTGATGAAGACAGAATATATGAGGCTTCAGATGATTTTTGGAATGCACAAATTACACTAACAGTTAAATAAAATAATAGAAATAAGGAGGAATATTAATATTAATGGTAAATAAGTAAATATGTACATTTAAAAAACCTAATCCACGATTAGGTATTAACAGTCTTACAGCCAAACATTCTATACATAAGAAATTTCTTATAAGGAGGAGATAAAATGAAATTATTAGGTAAGGTTAAGAATGATTTTAATGTAGGTACTATGTCTGTTGTAAGTGATTGTAATTGTATTTGTTATACAAGAGAGATGGCTGCTTGGAGTTACGACTTTTCTTCTGTGGATTTTTAATCATTAAAGGCTAGAAGATTGGTGTTTATGACTGTATGTACATGTAAGTAAAAGCCTCTTGAGGGTGTTTGGCTGTTAGTATTTTTGGGCTTAATTTGCTCAAGAGATATTAAGTTCACATACTAGTAGTAAAAAGGAGAAATATTAAGATGAGTTCTAATATTACTTTTCTTAAGACAAGCAAATTCATTTATTTATTTGATGGTAATACTGGCAAGATTTTGCGAATTAATCATCTCGTTGCTAAGATATTATCTGAGTACTCACATCTTGATAAACTCGAGGTCGACAGATTATTAGCACAGGAATATTCTGAAAAGGAGATTCAACAGTCGTGGCAGTTGATTGCTGATGCTAAAGCTCAAGGTTTGTTAGCCGATAAACCTCAAAAAATCTTTGCTGAGGCATTTATTAAGCAGATTCCCTACGCTCTGCAAAACTCTCTAAGTGCACTCTGTTTAGGAGTAACTGAACAGTGTAATCTACGCTGTAAGTATTGTGCTTTCTCAGGTATCTATGGTGAGGATAGGCGAGTACATTCAGGTAAGCTGATGACTTTTGATATAGCGAAAAAAGCAATAGATTACACAATGGCTCGATCCATTAATCGAGATGAATATCATCTATCCTTTTATGGCGGAGAACCCTTAATCTGTCTTGATTTGATCAAAAAGTGCATCAAGTATATTAAAAATGAGTACCCGGGTAAGAGATTAGAGTTTAGTATTACCACAAATGGAACTCTGCTAACTGAGAAAACTGTTGATTATCTTGTTGAACATAAAGTTCGACTATATATCAGTATTGATGGCCCCGAAGAATATCATGACGAATATCGAAGATATGTTAATGATCAAGGCAGTTTTAAACATATTAAAGAAAATGTATTGATGATTAAGGCGAAATATCCTGAATACTATCGGGAGAGAGTTCATTTTGGTCTTACATTATCACCATTTAGAGACTTAGATCGAATTGAGACTTTTCTTGCTGAGGATGAGATGTTCTCCAAAAAAAGTTTGGTCAGAATATCTACTGTGAATGATGACTATGAACAAGATATTTTTGAACATAAACGGACAGAGCAAGCGATCAGAGCCAGTAAGATTGCTAACAAATTTGTCAATCTACGCTATCTAGTTAGCAAGACTCGCGGAGATGATGATTATCTACATAAGACCAGGGTAGCAGAAACCTTTTGCAATTCAGTAAATGTCACTGAACGGAGAAAAGTTAATGCTTCACACCGAATTCTCCCGAGTGGCCCCTGCACTCCTGGTGATAAACTATTTGTCTCGACAGATGGTAACTATATGATTTGTGAAAAAGCGAATGAGGCTGGTATTTTGACTCTCGGTAATGTGGAAGAGGGCTTTGATTTAGAAAGAGCACAGAATATTTTACGGGAATATTTTAAACTATCGGAAAAAGAGTGTTTAAACTGTTGGGCATATCTTAACTGTTCAATCTGTCCAATTCAAATTGAGAAAGACCGACAGCTATCTAGAAGTGAAAAGCTAAAACGATGTGAGCAGATTAAACGACGTCTTAGCACTGAATTAACATTATACCTGGCAATCCTGGAGAAAAACCCATTAGCCTTTGGAGCGATTTGAGGTGAGATTATGTTAAGTTCATTTAAAAAAGTGATGTTATTTCCTTATAACAGGGATATGTATCCTGTATACAAGTTTAGAGAGTTACTCCCTTTCCAGATTCATTCGCTAGTTACAGTGAAGTCCTGGGGCTATGTGGGTAAAAATCCTGATGCCATAGATGGTGGGGAGGTTGGCGAGCAACTAATTACAGCAGATTTTGAGCAGGGATTGCAGGAGGTTGATAGTGTTATTTTGGGATCTTTCAGTAAGTATTATAATAATTTTGGAGTAGTGGAGGAATATCTAGATAAGATTTTAGCGGCGGGCAAGAATGTAATTGTTCTTGATTCCCTGATACCTGAGGTGATTGCACATTATGCTGCATTATTTACAGCTAAGGAACAGATTTTTCTGGTTATGAACAATAATTTTAACCATGATAACTGGCCTACGTTAATCCCCATACCTGTAGTGGGTGTCTTTGGTTCAGCTGCAGGAAGTGGCAAACTGGAGATGCAGGTTCAATTATATAGAGCTATGAGCAAAGCGGGCTATCGTGTTTTGCTGCTTGGGCCTAATCCGCAGATAAATTTGTTTGGGGGGTATATGTATCCTGCAAGCTTTTATCGACAGGACATTGGTGAGAATCAGAAGATTAAGCTTCTCAGGTCTTTCGCTAATAAATTAATCCAGAAATGTCAGCCTGACCTGTTAATCATCTCTGCACCATACGGGTTGAACAACTATGAAGAAGATAGGTGGGGATTTAATCAGGGGAAGACTGGTCTCTTAGCACATATAGTAATGGAAACTTTTAAGCCAGATGCTAATATATTATGCTTTATTCCAGGTGATCTGGAATGGTCTAAACGTGCTGTACAGATGATAGAGAGCTTATCATTATCACCTATTCTAGCAGTTGCAGCCAGACGTTTGCTGAAAATACCGACAAAAGCATATGAGATGGTTAAGTATGGTCTTTTAGATGATGAATTGTTAAATCTATATCTTGATGTCTGGAAAGAAGATTTGCATTCAAAGTTTATTGATTTATTGAAAGTGAAAGATGATGACTTAGTCCAGTTAGTTGAAGATGTTTTTGATGTCCACAAGCGTCTGGAGTCTGTTATTTAACAGATGGAAAGGGGAGTAGACATATGACTGTAGAAGAGGTGAAAAAATTTTTAAACGAACATTTGGGTGAAATTCCCATGCAAGATGAAAAGTTCGATTTAGAAGAGATATCATTATTGGGACTATTTGATTTTATTTATGCACTAGAGACAGAGGCGAATATTGTCATACCTGTTGAGGATATCAAAACAGATAATTTTGAGAGTCTGGAAAAAATCTATAGTTTGATCTGCCGAGTAAATGATGGGAACATGGGCACGGGGCAAGTAGTGCTATAAATCGGCATGATGTACTTCTAGCATAAAGATCGGATTTGATAATTTCAAAGGAGCAACAAGACCATCGGCTAAAATTTAATTAAAGAAATGGAGTGATAAATTAATAATAGATGATGCGAAAGATTTTTTGCTTTATGTTGATAGGATACTTTATATTGCTTAGTTATTGGATGCTGTTTGGTTTTGGGAGGAGTGTAGGTTTGGTTTATATGTATAATTTGGAACCGTTTTCAACAATCAAGCAGTTCTTCAACTTTACTCAAGTAAATAGATCTGTCTGGGTGATTAATTTGTTAGGTAATATTGGGGTGTTCATTCCATTCGGCGTCCTAATACCAATGGCTTACAAATCATCTTATTTGAGAGGATTGGAACTGTTTTTGCTTGGGTTAACATTCTTGGAAGTAGCTCAGTTAATTACTAAACGTGGAACTTTTGATATAGACGATTTTATTTTAAATTCATTAGGATTCACATTAGGATATCTTATTTATAGGGTACTGGGTAGGTGGGCAAAGTCCAGGGAAAAGGACTTTAGCTAATAGTTTAGGACTATAACTTTAGTTATACCTATATTTGGCTAGAGGGTATCTGTAATATGAAGAAAATTGCTGGAAGTTATTCTAGATTAGTGGACACCTATCTTCCCGAGTCCGAGAGTTTGATTAGCCTCTATATCCCGATAGAGGCTATTTTGCATTTATGTTAACATATCTTTAAATAGAAAATTAGTTTGAAACCGAAATTTAATGTCTGGAGTAACTTGCTGAAAAATTTACTAAAAAATATGTTCTGTGGTATAATGATAATGCGTTTATAGAATGAATGGAAGTTAGAGTTAGTTGAGAAGGAGGAGATATGATAAAATAAAGCGAATTAGATTTCGTATAGTGTGAGCATTTTCGAGATTTTTGATTACCGGGCAAATGTTTTTTACCAAATTCAATCTGGTATAATTAAACTGAACATAATTAGTGAGGTGAAGTAGATATGGGTATCAATCAAGTACGGGAATACTTTCTGAACAAACCTGGAGCTGTTGAGGACTACCCTTTTGACCAATCTGTTGCTGTATTTAAAGTTGGCGGTAAAATGTTTGCTTTAATTAATGTTCACGAACCTGAGCGGACAAGTATTAATCTCAAGTACTATAAAGAAGAGAATTATGCATTACGAGAAGTATATGAGGAAATAAAACCTGGCTATCATATGCATAAAGCCCATTGGAATACGGTGTATTTAGATGGAGATTTAGAAGAAGATTTTATAAAGCATCTGATTGATGTATCATATGATTTGGTTTTTCAGTCCTTAACAAAGATCAAGCAGAAAGAAATCCTGGCAAGTTTTCCTGCAAAAACCGTCATCTAGACAGAATATGATAGGAGAGAAGTTATAATGCGATTTAAAAAAGTAGTATCTATAGATTACACTGGATTGGAAGAGATGGAAAAAGCTAAATTAGCCGAATTAGCAGAAGAAGTAATCTATTTTGATGATTGTCCCACTACTGAGGCGGAGATTATTAAGCGAATTGACGATGCTGATTGTGTGTTAGTCTCCTGGAATACACATATCTCCGGAGAAGTGATGGAGCAATGTCCAAATATCAAATATATAGGCATGTGCTGCAGTTTATATGATGAGGAGAGTGCCAATGTAGATATTGCTGCTGCCAGAGAACAAGGTATCATTGTTTACGGGGTTAGTGATTATGGAGATGAAGGTGTAATGGAATTTATTATCAGTGAATTAGTTTGCTTATTACACGGATTAGGGGAACACCACTGGACAGATGAAATTTTGGAGTTAAGTGATCAAAAACTGGGGATTATTGGTCTAGGTACCACTGGGATAATGCTGGCTGAAAGGGCTAAAGCTTTTGGCATGGACATCTATTATTATAGCCGTACTAGAAAAATAGAGATAGAAGAAAGATTGGGGATCAAGTATCTGGAGAAAGAAGCGGTGTTAAAGCAGGTTGACATTATCTCCACCCATGTACCCAGAAATACGGTTGTCCTCGATGCAGAGGATATAAGAATTTTTGGGAATAATAAGATTATAATTAATACATCTCTAGGGCCCACCTTTGATCTTATTGCTTTTGCAGAATGGATTACCACAGAGGGGAATTATGCTATCTTTGATCAAGGGGGCCTGGAAAACACTGACGAACAACTTACCCAGTATGAGCGGGTGATCTATTCAAAGCATTTTTCTGGATTTACTCGTCAGGCTAGAAGAAGACTCTCAGTCAAGGTATTGGAGAATATTGAAAAATATTTTGCTGCCTGTATCGGGGTATTTGTTGAATAATAATTTGATGAATGCAAATGAGGATAGTTGGTTTGGAGCTATCTAAGGGTTGATGGACTTCGGCAATACGGATACGTTAGCAGATAATCTTAATTTGATACTAATAACAAATAAAACCCTTTAGTTTTTCAAAAACTAAGGGGTTTATCAGTGAATGTCATAGTTGCTCGAGCTTCACTTTCTCAGCGAGTTTTTTTAGTTCTGTAAGTGGAAGTTCTGTAACAGTTACGATAGCCTCAATGGGGACATTCTGTCTTAGCATGTTTTTGGCAACTATTTCAATACCTTGGTCAATACCTTTTCGTTTTGCAGTTGCCATTGCTTTTCTAAGTGTCTCTGACAAATTAGATATCATCCGATCCGCCTCCTTTGGAGATACTTCTTCGAGAATTTTAAGAAAACTTTTTCTTTCTTCAGGTGGTAAACGGTCACAAATTATATACTTGAACCAATTCTTAAAAACCTGAAAAGCAGCCAATTCAAAAGTCTTTATGCCAGGTAAGGCATCATGGAGTCTTTCTTCTAATTCTATTATATCATAAGTTTGATCTAATAAAAATATTGCCCCGATTGTATTTGATAAGCTTTTCAAAAAATCTTTGCTGTAACGATTAACATCAATAAGTATGTAAGGGAAATTATAACATAGATTATGTTGGATGTGAACTAAAAAACCCCGTCTTTAGACTTTAACACCATATTTTTTTAGGAGAAACCAACATACAAAACT
>JAENYK010000033.1 GCA_016841825.1 Halothermothrix sp.
GTACCGGTATTATTCATATGATAGTTCATTACTGCAGTTGTTTTTCCGGTTCTACCTGCTCCTGTAATTGTAGCTACTTGGCGCTTGCTCCTAGCTGTATTTATAACATCTATAATAAGCCTTTCATTTTCCTCAACATTCTTTGAAAATTTATCTCCGAAAATATTCATCAGTATCTCCTCCTTAAAATTTTTAAAAATATCTTAGAGGATTTGAGGATCGTTTGCTGAATATATTAGTTTAGTTGTACTCAAAAATAATGTGGTGTAATAAGCTTTCTTATTCCCATTGCCCTGGGGTTAGAAAGCTTCTTTTTTCCTCATATTCCTCTATAATGTCAACCACAAAATGTATCAATGCACCTTTAAGGTGTGGTGGTATCCCGCGATACAACCACTTTCGCTTAGCATGTCCTGCAGCTTTCCATTGATAAGATAGGTAGTAGAGTTGATTTTCGTCCACGATATATGTAGTTGATCCAACCTTTTTGACTTTCAGATCTCCATTGGCAACAGCTTCCCGAATTACTTTCTTTTTGACTCCCGTTCGTTCCATTACCTGTTTTTCAGTGATAACATCTGATTTCTTTTCTGGAATTTGATCTACATCAAACATCCAATGCCCCTTCGGGCTTTTTCTGGCTTTTAATTTCCCATTTCTCGCTAATTTGTTAAGATAATTCCTGGAATAGCCAGTTATCTCTGACATTTTCCAGACATCTACTTCCATTCGCTCTCACCTCCCGGTTTTCAAAAATATATTCATGAATCCAGGTACCATCCGCAACATAATTGACCTGTCCATCTATATGGCTTCTTGCTATGCATGTCATCCCAACCCCTCCTTTCTATTTACCTCGCATCATATTCTTCCAGAGTTCAGCAGCACTTACTTCTTGCTTGGAGTTATCACCTCTGAATAAATCAGCATTTTCAGCAAGCAGTTGTTTACGAATCTTCTGTCGATTTTGCTCATTAAAAGGTGTTTGAATTTGCTTTGAAGTCTCATTAAAAGGTGTTTGAATTAGCTGAATAACATTGCTAGATTTTTCAATCTGCATAGCTTCTTTCTCAGCTTTCTTTCGTTCTAGCACTCTTTGAAGATCATCTGGCTGAGCAGTTAGTTCCTCTTGCATGGCTTTATATGATTTAGTCAAATTCCGTACTCGCTTCTTCTCACTCATTGCATCCCTATAATCTTCTTGAGATGCACCCCAGACCACCAGTTCCTTGTTTTCCGCCTGACATAGATATCTGTCATTGAGGTCAAATATGTACACTTTCCCAATCTCCTCTTGATCGTATCTCGCATAGACCTTTTGACCTTGCAACATACTGATCTCCTGATTCCAATACCAGTGATCAAATAATCGGATACCATTTCTTTGTACAACTCGTGGTTCAGATGTTTTCATCATTAACAATTTTAGAGACTCTTCGCTAGTTGTCCGTTTGGTCTGTAGCAGACTGTAATATATTTCATCTGGAGAATGACCGTCCATTCCTTCACCTTGGTGACTATGACAATTGTACACATTTTCTATAAATTCTCCGTAAAGCTCTGCCAGTTCTTCTAATGTTAAAAGCTTGTCTGGATTTTTCAAAACCTTATTTAATCTTTCAGGCCGATCCATAATGTTAGCTCCCCTATAAGAGTCGAACCACGAAGAAAACCATTCACGAATTGTCCTGAAAGACCTTTCGATATGTTTTGACTTTGCGTTATACGGAATTGCAAAATGTGGAACGATATCGAGATGAGAGATCAATCCTTTTACCTGTGGCTCCTCTATCTCCACTGTCACTTTTGAATCTCGTCCACCAGCAAAACTCTTGGCTCTATAGTCCTTTCCGTTATCGATCAGAATCTCTTCTGGTACGCCATACCGCAAGACTCCTCTTCGGAAGCTGGCGAGAATTGTATCCTGATTCGGACCAAATGAGAGCAGCCAACTAACCATTTTTCTACTCTTGGCATCCATCCAAACAGTAGCCCAGGGAAATGCTGGTTTTCCGTTCGGACCTCTTACAGCCAGATCGAGTTGATTGTGGTCTGACACCCACAACTGGTTGGGTACAATGCTGTCATAGTCTCTCATGATATATGGTTCACAGGAGTCTGTGTACGCCTTTATGCCTTCCCTGTAATAGATCAGTACTGGTTCTGGTATTCGCTGTTTAACAAGGCGTTGAACTTGCCTTAAAGATGGAATAATCCATCCCATCTCTTTTGCCTTCATATCCAATAAATCATAACACCTGGCAATGGTTTTTCTGGACTGATCCAAAAAAATGTATTTAAAAAATTCCCAGGCATCATCATCCATTTTGGTAATTCCTTTTCTTGACCCCCACTCGGGACAAAGTCCTGGTAGTCCATTTTCTCGATACGCTTTATCCCATCGATATAACGTTGGGCGAGATAGATTATCTTGTTTATTAGATGCGTTCCACAATTCCACAAACTTATCTGTAAGCTCAACTTTCTTTCCTTCATTACGCCGGAGGAATGTTCTCCATTGCTCTATGATCTGTAGCTTCTTGTGTGCTTCCTCCCTGCTGCTTTCAGGATATGTTTCAAAAATATTCTCCTGTGGCTGATTGTTTAGCAATCCTAATTGTTTTCTCTTGTGATATTCAATTTGTGCAGATATAGGAAGACTTTCAATGTTAATTTTTATAGTCTTTCCTCCGCTTACTCCATTTTCGTATTTACTTTTAATACGACCTTCTTTTGCAGCCTTTCTAACTCCCCGCGAAGTCATACCTAGTAATTCAGCAGCTTGTTCAGAACCTACCCACATTAATACACTCACCCTCCTTTTCAATAAGTTTTTGATACTAAAATTTCTATAACTTCTTCACCTAATACCTCAGCTAGCCTTTTAATTACTTTTGCCTTGGGAACTTTATTACCATTTTCTATTTTTGAGTAATAACTTTGACCAATTCCAACAGTTTCTGCAACTTGTTCTTGAGTCAATTTTTTTTCTTTTCTCAAATCCACTAATTCTTTCATATATCCACCTCCATACTCTTATTATATATTCCTACCAGTCATTTTTCAAGACCTTTCTTGGTTTTTAGGAATATTTTTTTGTTTTTCAGGACATTTTATTTTCAAAAAAATAAAAGGGAATTTCCCCACAGTCTAGAATATTCCTATTATGAATATTTATTAAGGGGAGTTTTTAAAATGACCTTAGGTGAAAAGCTTCGATCCATACGGAAAGAAAACAAAAAGACATTAGTTGAAGTAGAACAGTCTACGGGTATTACACAATCTTATCTATCTAAATTAGAACGTAATATCAAGGTAAATCCTTCATTGGATATCCTAAATTCACTAGCTGAATATTACAAGGTTGATTTAAAGTGGCTATTAGAAGATTATTCACAAGAAAAAAATTCAAATAATTCGACATCAAGTGAAAGGATAAAACAAGAAATTATAGAATTATTAGAAATAGTAGAAAAAAAAGATTTACCAAAAATCTTATCCATTTTGCATGTTTTCATTGAAGAAAGGAGGTAAAATTGTGAGGTACTTTAAGCATCTCATTTGTGTAATTCTGGTCTCAATTCTAGTTTGGTCCTGTTTTCCTCAACAAGCAAAGAATGTATTGGAACAAAAAGATACTGTTATTATTACAAATGATGCAACTACTACCAATGGTCCTGCTTATGATGATGATGAATCTAATTAATTAAAACTGGAGGTTCGAAAAATGGGCTTCGAAGTCTTTCTCAAGATGGGAGATGTTAGTTATAAAAAGAAGATGTTCAATGAAGCAATTGAACACTATATGAAGGCATTAGCCATTGTTGAAATACAATCTGATCATCAAGCCCAACTTCTAGTTCGGGAAAAAATCACACGTTCTTATTATAGACTCAATAATGGCAGTGAAGCATTAAGACATTTATCGTTATTAGAACATTGCGTTTCTGGCAATGATAAAATTAAAATCATTAGCCTAAAAGCTATATGTTTTAATCTACTGGGTAAATTTGATGATGCAATAGAAACCATATCTCAGTTAGCTTCTTTTAATGACCTTATTGCTAAAAGAAAAATGTTGATAAATTTGGGGAGTATATACATGAGGCGAGGACAATTTTTCTCAAATACAAATGATCTAAAAATTGCAAATGAGAAATTTCTTGCAGCTCTTGATATTACAAATGAGGATAGAGTGAGACATAAAATATTAAGGAATTTAGGAATTTGTTTTAACCTTAATGGTAAATTTAGTAAATCTTTAGATTATTTTTATAAAGCATTAGATTTAGCAAATGATGATGAATTCTTGGTAAATTACACTTACCATGAGTTAGCCAATTCATTGATCAATCTTGGTCACTATTTTAAAGCTACTACATTGTTAGACTATTGCTTAGAAATTTCCAAACGAACTCAAGATAACTATGCACTAGGTTTAACTAATATACAACTAGGTCATCTAAAATTTAGAACCAAGGACGAGTCTCAAGGAGAAAGATATTTTCATTCCGCTATTGATTATTTTTTACATACCAATAGTTATGCAGAGATTTCTGAGTGTTATAAGTGTTTAAGTTCTTATTTTTCGCTAACCAATCCTTCTAAGTCTCAATACTATAATCGTGAACACAAACATTACTTACATAAATTAGCTGTATAATCCCTCAATTGAGAGGGATTATTTTGTATCAAAATTAGTTCCTTAGTCAGTTCCTTAGTGTTTCCTTACTATATTTTCCATATAGATTTTTTAAACCCTTATAAAACTAGAATTGAAGGGTCTTTGAAGGGCTTGGATAGATTTATTTTTTTATCACGTCATCTGTCGTAAAACATGCAAAAATGGAGTTATCCACAGACATATGACGTGATAATTTTTTTCCTCCATAACACAACGAAACCCGAAATGTCGCGGTTTATCCCACGAAATCCCGGGTTTTCTCATTTTATCATTCTATCCGTCACATTACACTTCAGATTCCATCTCACGATGGACACCCTTGCTGTTCAGCTAACGGTTAGTGTTGTCAACTCCCGCTCCAGACTTTCACCGTATAGTTATCACCCATGCCGGGCACACCAAGAAAAAGAAGTGGCATTGAAATACCACTTCTTAATCAAATATTTTAGCTTAGAACTCTAATATTTCTGGATTTATGATAATCTCTTTTTCTACTTTCGAAGCAACACCTGTCAAAGTAGCAATACCATATGTTCCAAGTATTTTAGGTTGATGAGTAATCTCATGTCCATCTTCTTTGTAATACTTACCTTTTCCAATTTTGTAAAACCCATAGTCTAAATTTCGTTCAATTTCTGTAATAGGTTCATTACCAACAGTGTAAAAAAGTCCCTTCCGCCAATAACTAGCATCAACAATTTCTGGTGAAATTAACAGATTATTATATTCTGCTTTAAAATTATCAGTATTTAATTCCTTAGTTTGTCTATTGAAAATAAACACCAAAATTTTTCTATGAATAAAAGTGTCTTTCTCTAAATTATTAATCTTTGCATTAATCACTTTTCCATAGAAATATATCCCTTCTCTTGGACTTAGAACAAATATATCACCATCTACAGGAGCGACTTTAGATTTTTTGATAATTTTAAGCTGATACTCTTTCGAGTTCATTTGATTCAAAGCATCCAATTTTTCTTTTATTTCATCAGTTAGAGAAGAGTATCGTTTTTTCCATTCGTTTGCTATAGGATTATCATTAATCCCTTTTAATAACATATCCTCCACCTCATTTCTATTCTAGGTTCTTAATAAAGGATTCTGCCCATTTCAGAGCTCCCTCATAATACTGCGATGTCGGACTTATACTATTTATTTTATTTAGTACGTTTGCTGGGCCATTTTCTATCAAATACTGTTCCACAGCTCTAGCCTGATTTCTAGTAAGTCCATTTACTTTTTCAATTAATGTTTCAAAGTCTTTACCTTTATAATTATGTTGATATAGTCTCTTAGCTAAATCTTGTCTTGTAATTCCAGTATATACTGCTTCTCCATCCTTGATTCCATAATATACAGCATTATCTGCACCTCCTTGATTTAACCATTTTAGAGTATCATCCGAAATGCTACCCATTCCCTCAACTATCTCATCTACATGATTAAATGAATCAAAATCATCAATGATCTTTGGAGCATCTTCTATTATGTTTTCTGCTGAATTTGTTACTATATTAGTTTTCCTTGCAGCATCAACAGCACCTTCTACAACTTCATCTCCATATTTTAATGTTCTTAACTCTGTCAAACAAACTAATCCCAATGCACGTTCCCACCATGCTAATTTCTCACCCGTTACGAGACTCTTACCATAAAGTGCTTCACCGATTCCTTTTATATCTCCAACGAGAGGCACAAAATCTAATCCGATATCAGATATTTGTTTAACATCGTTAACAGTCCATCCACTATAATCATATCCAAGTGACTCCATGTATTCCATATAGGACAGATCAGGATTCTTCTCTTTTTCTTTTAGATAATTATATGCCTCCACTCTTCCCATAGTATCATGCCCACTGGGATCCACATAAATCAGCGGGTTATTCTGGACGTAAATGTAAAGATTCAACGTCTGCGGATTATTCAGCTCTCCCTGATATGTATCCTCACTAATAAACCTACCTATCTCTGAGTCATACCATCTGGCATTATAGTAATACAACCCCGTATCCAGATCCAGATCCTTACCTGTGAATTTAACTGCTTTCTCAAACATACCTTCTGCCATACTGATACTTCCAAAAGGTGTGTATTCAGCAGTCCAGACTATCGCTCCCGCTACATCTGTCACCAACACGGTACTCCCCAGATGGTCAGTATGGTAGAAATATGTACTGGATTCACCAGTTGTCCTGTCCGTATCCACCATGGCAAAGTGATTTCCTCTTACATATATATACTCTAAACATCTGGCATTTTCCTGCTCATAGATGATTTGGCCACTCAGGTTATAGATATAATAGATCTCCTGCTCACTATTCTCTTTCTTGAGCCTTAACCCACCGGCATTATAGGTATATTCTGCCACAGATGTGCCATTCTTCGATACCTTGATCAGTCTGTCAAGCAGATCATACTCATATTCCCAATCATCTGCTTCGTTTACTTTCTTGATCATATTTCCATTATTATCATAATAGAAAGTATATTTATCATTGGTTCTCAGCCTGTTGGAGTTGGGATAGTAACTGTAGATCCTGTTCACATTCCTCCAGTCAGAGATCTGCTCCTCTATTCTGTTCCCTACTGCATCATATTCATAGATCTCTGTTCTCTCAGTGACGTAATAGTAGACTTTGATGATCTCCTCAGCTTTATTCGTAAACTCTGCATTGTGTATCGGATTCAGCAGTTCATCCCGATCATCCAGATAGGACTTGACCTTGATGTATCTGGCATCTACTGGTTCTTTGAGAAGAATTAAGATCTCTCCATCACCATTTTTCAGATACTCCCAATCGGTCAGTTCGCTAAATTGATACCTGTCACTGCCATAATAGACCGCCAGATGTCTCTGATCAACCCGATGCTCCATATTCCCGGGAGTCAGTTTGATCTTTGTGATCTTCTTCGTCTCACTAAACCCTACTCCGATACTGCCGGCAGCATAATCGAATTCTACTATCTCTGCTTCTTCTTCGATTAACTCCAATGAGTTCTCACCCCTGAAATCATCAAGAGTTCGATATTTGTCCTGATCTTCTTCTTCGGGGATGTTCTCAAACTTACCCTCCAATTCAGCGTAAAGTAGTCTGTTTAAAGCATCATACTGATAGAAGTTCTGATTCAGGGTACTGATGTTATTGGCATTGTCATAACCGATCTCATATCTCTTTAAAACATCTGTTTCTTTACTGTAGCTTAAGTTGGTCAACCGATTATTATCATCGTACTGAAAACTATGATAGATACCATTAGCAGCAGTCAGACCCTTTAACATTCCCTGGGTATCATATTCAGTACTGGTTACATAACCGGGTACTCCTGTCAGTTCTCCCAGGGTATTATAATCATACTCTACCCAGTCACCGGTTGGACTCTTAACTCCGGTTATCCGACCGCTTAGATCATAACGGTATTCCACATCAAAGATTTGACCACTTACGTTAGTCGTCTCCCTATAAACTCTACCGTAGGGGTCAGGGGTATAGTCACCGTTATACACATTATAACTGGTGGTAACCGGCTTCATCATAGATATATTCCAGCACTTTTGCATCTTCACCATTGGTCATAGTTACCTTTTTGACCAGATAATTTGGATAGTATTCGTAAGTGCTTTCTGTCTGTTTGGGATCTTTTTTGTAGATTCTGTTACCTACTGCATCATAACCATACCTGGTCTCATAACCCAGTGAGTCTCTTTCTAAAATCAGTCGATTCAACTGATCATAGTCATAGACTGTCCTCTGGCCCAGAGCATTGACTTTCAGAGTCAGGTTACCCAGTTGGTCATAACTATAACTGGTAACACCTTTTTGTATAACCAAAATATACCGTAGAAAAACTACCCATTATATCCCAAATTCCCCTTGCTTTTTCTGAAAACCATTTTCTTTCTTCATCTGTCAAATATGATTTATACACATTTAAACCATTAGCTTTACCAGATGCTATAACTAGATCTTCAACCAAAAGTTTAAAATTTTCCTGATTCTCTTCTTCAATCTTTTTTACAATATTCTCAAAGTCTTCGAATAATTCCTGTGCAACCTGTTCTTTTCTTTCTTCAATTTCCGCGTCTGAAATTACTATTTTGTCAGCTTCATCTCCATTACTTAATTCAAAGTATGCTATGGTAACAATCCCTATAATCAAAATAATCAATATGCCTATTTTTAATCCTTTAAACATATCATCACCTCATCTTAAGACTTAAATTCATCAATTTAACCAAACCTTATAGTAATAGAAAAACAAAAGTTCCTGGAATCCGCATTAAATAGCGAATTCCAGGATATCGTCATTTTTATTCATGTAGCCTCACACTCTTAACTTAATCTTAACATGTTTTGAGGCTTACCCAATAGTATAGGTTCAAATATTGCTATTATCCACCCGTTTATGGTTGATTTAATACAATGAAGAGCCTCATAATAATCATGATAATCATGCAAAATTCTAACTTTTATTTAATTCACAAATCTAAGTCTTAAAAGATTCTTTCAGAAAATTTTCAGTTATTACATTAATCAATCTCCTTATTTATCCAAAATTATCTCTTCTCCCTCATATTTTATTTTTATCAATGGCCATCCTAAATCTTCGTCAAAAAGATAGAGTTTCCATTGTTGATCTTTAATAATATCAGTTTCATCTATACTTCGTTCATATTCTGATAATATTGCATCAATCTGATCATTTTTTATACCTCTTATCGGATGATATACCTCTCCATCGTTAGATACGGAAATTTCTATTTTAAATTCCTCCCTATATTCTAATAAATCTTTTACATAAACATCTAAGGCATAATAACAACTTATACCAGACCCAACCCTAATACTACCAATTTCAAACAACATATTAGTTTCATTCTCATCTTCTCTTATCGTATTTACTACATTTGCATAGTCGAAATTATTAGTCATTGTTGGTGTTACTAGTACAATAAACTCTAATCCGCTTTTTGTATAACCAAAATATACCGTGGAAAAGCTCCCCATTCTATCCCAAACTTTTCTTGCTTTTTCTGAAAACCATTTTCTTTCTTCATCTGTCAAATAGGATTTATATACATTTAAACCATTAGCTTTACCAGACGCTATAACTAAATCTTCAACCAAAAGTTTAAAATTCTCTTGATTCTCTTCTTCAATCTTTTTTACAATATTCTCAAAATCTTTGAATAACTCCTGTGCAACATGTTTTTTTCTTTCTTCAATTTCTGCATCTGAAATTACTATTTTGTTAGTTTCATCTCCATTACTTAATTCAAAGTATGTTATAGTAACAAACCCTATCACTAAAATTATCAATATACCCATTTTTAATCGTTTAAACATTAAGTCACCTCATTTTTAGATTAATATATACCAATCTAATTGGATAATATTTAAAAATTACTGTTTGCTATTTAGCAATAAATTCAATACTCACCTTTAATTTTTAAATTTATTATAGTTATTCCAAAAGTTAATATCTCTTATGTCATATCCATGCTTATCCAAAAGACCATATACACCAACAGACAAATCTAGAGCTTCCGCTTCAGACTTTGTTAATCTATATCGGTAATACTCGTTACCTGTGTTATATAAAGCATATGCAGCTCTAGCTAAGTTTTCTTCAGATGTATTATTACCCATTTTCGCACTTCCCAGATCTAATCCCTGTTGACCCCACTCCTGGTTATCAAGCTTAATAGCGCTATTATAACAATTTGTAAGATGGTGAAGTCCATAACTAATATTATCTTGCCAGTTATTTCCTATATCACCCCAGATCACTGTAAATGCTTCTGGATGCCATCTTTGATTTATCTGCATTATCCCCCAATCACCATTATTAACCATAACCTTACCCCTATTTTCACCATATTCCTCGAAATGAAGCATTTCCGATTCTGTCTGGGCAGTTGCCAATGCTAAGGCTACAGGAATACCTAATTCTTCAGCCTTTTGGGTTATATACACAATAACTTCCTTCCTGTCAGGATTCACCTCTTCTACTTCTATTCCCAACACTTTGGCAAGTGCAGCTTTAGTTTTTGATCCAACAATACCATCAGCATCTAAACCATTAGCACGTTGAAACTCCTTTACTTTCGCCATAGTATCAGATCCAAAAATTCCATCAACATCTGTCGGATATCCGACTTTATTCAATCCTTTTTGTAGCTTGATTGTATCAAAGTTATCTTGCCCATATCTTAAAGTCTGTAAATTCATTGGGTTTATAAAGTCTATTGTCCATATTGTGACTTCAAAATCGAGAGCTAGAGGCTCATCTCCAGGAAGCAGAGAAGTACCTAATGCAGAATTCACTGTCTCATCTCCAAAATTAAACTCCTTATGCCCACTGGGATCCACATAAATCAGCGGGTTATTCTGGACGTAAATGTAAAGATTCAACGTCTGTGGATTATTCAACTCTCCCTGATATGTATCCTCACTAATAAACCTACCTATCTCTGAGTCATACCATCTGGCATTATAGTAATACAACCCCGTATCCAGATCCAGATCCTTACCTGTGAATTTAACTGCTTTCTCAAACATACCTTCTGCCATACTGATACTTCCAAAAGGTGTGTATTCAGCAGTCCAGACTATCGCTCCCGCTACATCTGTCACCAACACGGTACTCCCCAGATGGTCAGTATGGTAGAAATATGTACTGGATTCACCAGTTGTCCTGTCCGTATCCACCATGGCAAAGTGATTTCCTCTTACATATATATACTCTAAACATCTGGCATTTTCCTGCTCATAGATGATTTGGCCACTCAGGTTATAGATATAATAGATCTCCTGCTCACTATTCTCTTTCTTGAGCCTTAACCCACCGGCATTATAGGTATATTCTGCCACAGATGTGCCATTCTTCGATACCTTGATCAGTCTGTCAAGCAGATCATACTCATATTCCCAATCATCTGCTTCGTTTACTTTCTTGATCATATTTCCATTATTATCATAATAGAAAGTATATTTATCATTGGTTCTCAGCCTGTTGGAGTTGGGATAGTAACTGTAGATCCTGTTCACATTCCTCCAGTCAGAGATCTGCTCCTCTATTCTGTTCCCTACTGCATCATATTCATAGATCTCTGTTCTCTCAGACGGTAAATTTTAATAATATTCCCATATTTTTAATTAAATTTACACAAAAAGAGAGATTATCTTAAAATGGTTTTCAAAACCATTTTGGGATAACCTCATCAAAAATACTTGTTCAAATTAATTCATTTTCCTATATTTCTAGAATCACCTCTTCACCTTCATATTTAATCTTTATCAACGGCCACCCAAATTTTTTATCAAAAAGATAGAGTTTCCACTGTTGATCTTTAATAGTATTAGTATCATCCAAAACCCGGTTATATTCTGTGAGTATTGCATCAATCTGACTATCTTCTATATCATTTACCGGATAGTATGTTTCCCCATCATAAAATATTGATATTTCTATTTCACACTCCTTTCTATATTCCAATAAATCCTTCACAAAAACATCCAAGAGATAATAGTCAGCAAAATGGTCTTCTTTCCACATCATACTTATATCATCCATTAAAAATAACTCATTCTCATCCTCTTTTATTTTCTCCATTACATCTGCATAGTCAAAATTATTAGACAGCATTGGTGTTGCCAATACAATAAACTCTAATCCACTTTTTGTATAACCAAAGTATATCGTAGAAAAGTGTCCCATTTTATTACTCATTTCTTTATTTTTTTCAGTAACCCATTTTCTTTCATCAGCAGTTAAATATGATTTATACACATTTAAACCATTAGCTTTACCAGATGCTATAACTAGATCTTCAACCAAAAGCTTAAAATTTTCCTGATTCTCTTTCTCAATCTTTTTTACAATATTCTCAAAGTCTTCGAACAATTTCTGTGTAACCTGTTCTTTTCTTTCTTCAATTTCCGCGTCTGAAATTGTTATTTTATCCGTTTCATTTCCACTACTTAATTCACAATATATCATAAAAATAAACCCCACCACCAAAATTATCAATATACCTATTTTTAATCCTTTAAACATTATATCACCTCAATTTTATATCTTTTAAGTTATTTAAATTTTATAGCAAACATTTTACAATAATGTAAATCAAATTTAATAATAACAGTAATTCCAATGTTATCTAGGATTAAGATTTTAATAATTTCTCAGCTGATCAGATGGAATTATTAACACACATGGCTACATCCAAAAGGAGCAATGTACAAATTAAAATAGATAACTCAAATAGAATCTCTGTTTTACTATATCGGGCATATTTTGAAAAGATAATTCGAACTATACAAATAGGATATGATTTATAAATTACAATTATTTGAAAAAATTTTGGTAATATCCCCAAAAACGATTATCTCTACTATCATATCCATACTTGTCCAAACGATCATATGCACCAACGGGTAAATTTAGAGCTTCTGCTTCAGATTTCGTTAATCTATATCTATAGTACCTACTACCCGAGTTATATAAAGCGTATGTAGCTCTGACCAGGTTTTCTTCAAATGAATTATTACCCATTTTCGCATTTCCCAGGTCTAATCCCTGTTGACCCCATTCCTGGTTATCAAGCTTAATAGCTCTATTATAACAATCTGTAAGATAATCAAGTCCATAATCAATGTTATCTTGCCAGTTATTCTCTATATCCCCCCACTTCTCGGTAAATGCTTCTGGATGACTTACTCTGTTTAACTGCATTATCCCCCAATCACCATTATTAACCATAACCTTACCCCTATTTTCACCATATTCCTCGAAATGAAGCATTTCCGATTCTGTCTGGGCAGTTGCCAATGCTAAGGCTACAGGAATACCTAATTCTTCAGCCTTTTGGGTTATATACACAATAACTTCCTTCCTGTCAGGATTCACCTCTTCTACTTCTATTCCCAACACTTTGGCAAGTGCAGCTTTAGTTTTTGATCCAACAATACCATCAGCATCTAAACCATTAGCACGTTGAAACTCCTTTACTTTCGCCATAGTATCAGATCCAAAAATTCCATCAACATCTGTCGGATATCCGACTTTATTCAATCCTTTTTGTAGCTTGATTGTATCAAAGTTATCTTGCCCATATCTTAAAGTCTGTAAATTCATTGGGTTTATAAAGTCTATTGTCCATATTGTGACTTCAAAATCGAGAGCTAGAGGCTCATCTCCAGGAAGCAGAGAAGTACCTAATGCAGAATTCACTGTCTCATCTCCAAAATTAAACTCCTTATGCCCACTGGGATCCACATAAATCAGCGGGTTATTCTGGACGTAAATGTAGAGGTTCAATGTCTGCGGGTTATTCAGCTCTCCCTGATATGTATCCTCACTAATAAACCTGCCTATCTCTGAGTCATACCAT
>JAENYK010000034.1 GCA_016841825.1 Halothermothrix sp.
CTATTATATCTTGATTTTAGGTCAGTTTAAATGTGGAAAGTATTTGACGCTTACATTTTAACAGTGGTGGCCGTATTGTACATAAAGTACAAACAAACAAACAAATAGTATTGGAATCACTAGCACAATAGAAAGAAGGAGACGTCCTTCTTTTTATTGTTTTAGAAGTTATGAAATTCGTATGCTCTCTGACTAATGTATGGAAGTAGTATATCCAAGATGATGGGATGCCTTAAATTTTAATAAAGCTGGTATAGAGTAGAAAAAATTTTTGATGTATAGGAAATTATACGTTTTGAAATCTGTGGATAACTTTTGAGTGAAGGTGAGTGGCAGTTAGGCCATTTTGTTCATTCTTAAGTAAGTTTTATTTTCACCATTATATTAAATAACAAAGACCAGAGGATTTATCACGGGTGAAATAAGCATACCTTGAATTCAGTATGGAAAATAGTTTGACGATGTTTAAATTTATAAATAGATGCATAAAAAAACGTTAACACTATTGAGCAAAAAAGAAGGAAAAATAACTTATGTGTTGAATAACGTATATATGTTAAAGAAAAAAAAGAAAAAGGAGGTATATAATGGATATTAAGGATATCTTAACCCCAGTAGATTTTTCTAACCTTTTGAACGAAGATATTAATAACATTATAACTACAATGGAATTAGAGGTTAATGACCAAGTTGATATTAATATTTATTTAGATGAAATGAAAGAAATGTTATTTCAAAACCCGACCGTGAGGGAAACCATTGAGGACAAAGTTTTTGCCGGAAGGACAGCAATTAAGTGGTATAGACTAAAATTGAATAATGAAGAGAAAAAAAAAGTTATTAGCAAAATTCAATCACAATTATTTTACTATAATTCTATTCGGAATCTTGAAGAGTTTAATCTAGAGGTTCCCACAGAGTATACATGCATAAAAATTGGGGATAATAGATATTTAATGAGAATATTGGTTCCAACAGGTACTAGAACGGTTCGACGGGGTTTAGACTATGAGAAATATACTTCTACAAAAACCGATACTGTTATAATAGATTTAGAAAAAGAGTATCTTGAAATAAGAAGTGATGCTAAAAATGCAAAAAAAATTATGCAGATAATTACTAATGATTTGGGAATTAATGAACCCCAAGAAATTGAGATACTTGGTAATTATGGGGATAGTCTTGAGGTTTTTAAAAGCTCCTTAATAAATGGTAGATTTACTGATGTGACATCAAAACCGGGTTTAAATATAAAATTAACAAGAAGACAAAATGAACACTTAGTTCAAGTATTTAATATTATTGATGAGTATTTTACGACCAGAGACGAGGAACGATTAGTTGGTTCTTTAAAAGAAATTGATATCGAAACTGAGGAAGTATCTTTTATGTATTTACTACTTGGAGGTATGAAAAAAATTGGAATGGCATGTCGCCCAAATAATGATGAAGATTTGTGTGGTTTGTCGCTTTATGCTTCATTAAAAGATTTTATTATTGAACATTCTGGGTTTATAAGTTTTTCTATTAGCGAAGATGGTCAAAAAAATACAATACAAGTTGGAAAAACAACAAATAGTATAAGTTTCCGCTCTAATGTTTCAGAAAAAGTGATAGACTATATTCGAAACAAAGTAATATAGAAGAACAGTTTACTACACATAAAGCAGGGAAAAGTGCATAATATATAGAAAAGAATTAGTTAGATATAAACTATTGTTCTAATTATTTTTGAAAGAAAGGAGGTTATTTAGTATGGCAAATCAAATTGATATACTAAATTTCGTTGAAAATTTAGCAATATCACCTTATGTTGATAGCTTTTATCCCTATACAATTTGTCGGACTTACGATTTGCCACTTGAAGATGTACTAGATAGTTTAAATGCAATGATACAATTGGGTTTGCTTGACTTAAAGTATGAAATTAGGTGTGATAATGATGCAAATATACTAGAAATTGTTGACAAGTATTCTAATTATTTGGGAAGAAAATACTATTGTTATGAATGTAATGAAGAAATAGAAATAAGTATAGAAAATGTGTGCCCTATTTTTTATATAACTGAGAAGTATAAAGAAAACATGAAAAAAAAAAAATACAAAGACAGTTGGAGCAGAAGGAGAGCCATTTGGGGCTGCTAAAAATCTAAGTCAGTTGTTCCAACTGTTGGATCAAGAATCTTCAACAGGACAAAAGATTGAATATTATAATGAAAGATTTAGATCAAAACCTGGAAAAATTTTTTTGGAATAGGACCTCTTTAAGGGGTTGTTTTTTTTTGTACAAAGTTATTTAAATCGAGGTTAAGAACTTCTGCTATTATAGATAGGGTTTCCTTTAAGTCCGTTATAGTATCCTTAATATTATTTTTTATACTATCAAAGTGGGATTTTAAACCTTCTTCAGTCGCTTTTTTTCGAGATAGGATGTTGAATGCTAAAGTTGCTTCGTTGATTAATGATTTGCTATATCTAATTTGTCTGTAGGAGTTAAATAGGTCAGTTAGTTGTTTTTTTGATAAGTTAATTTGGATACCACTATTTATCAAGTTAAGAAATGCAAGTTCAGATATTGGAGTTGTAGCAAGTTTAGCCCACTCAATAAGTTCAATATCAGGGTTAGTTTCAGGAAAAAGTGTTTTATATATTTCTTCTAATATAAACATATTGTCATATAGTTCGATCAATATGCATTCTAAATAACTTTTAAAACACTGTTTTTCTTTCTGTTTATCTATATTTTTTTGGTTTGCAAATTGCCATAATGCTATTAACCATGCTAAAAAACTCCCAAACATAGTACTGAAAAATGTAATGAAGAAACCAGAAAAAGATTGTAATAACGGAATAACACAATTTAATATGTAATTAAATATTATTTCCCAGAAGAAAAAAAGTACTATACAACCTATGTAGATACCAAATAAAGTACCTCTAAGAAAATCCTTTCTATCATTAATCATCAACCGTACTTGCCTCCTTGAATACTATTTTTTTAAATTTTCCACATAGAATGGGCAAAAACCTTCAAAAAATAAATAATTTTTAGATATTCTCAGAAATATTTTTAGAACGGTCTAACTACTAGAGAATAGTACTAAGTATTTCAAGAGGCTGTACAAATAAGTGTGTAAACTTTTATTTGAACGTTATAATAAAAATACTGAATAAGAGGAAACTGTTCACAAGTGTAATAACGGGTGCAAGTAAAAGGCTTATTGGTGCTAATAGCTTTGGAACACCAATATTAAAAGAAATGGAACGTAAACTTTCCAAATACTAGGCAACTTACTAATATTCATATACTTCAGACATGACTATAAAACCAAACACAAAAATAACAGTCAAATGGACATAAAAAATAAATGTTGATACTAACTATGGAAATATTAATATAAATCCTACCTTGTCAGTATAAGACAACTACTGGTGTAGTAACCATTATGTATTGGGATTGAGAGTATGATTGATGCCATTTTGCGATTCGAGAATCTATTTAATAATACCAAAACACCATAGATAAACATTATAGTTAATTATATTTTCCTTAAATAATAATTAATATCGTTATTTAGGAAATGTTTATTGGCTATCTATAAAGCTTAAAATGTTGAAGAGTAGAAATGAGGAAAGGATTATAAGGTGTAAGTTCATACCCGCTCCTAGTGCTAGGAACGGGTATAAATATTGGTTTTTACCAGAGGATTAGATTTTTGTAATATCTAACACTTGCCCCCCCATCCAACCATGGTTGGATAATGGTTGGATACTATCCAGTATCCCGCATTATTTCAAATCACTCACTGACAAGCTAACCCCCAAAAAACCCCCAAATACCAACACCCTACATCACTCTACCACACTAAAGACCTCCCTCTCTACCAGACTTGAAATCCGGTGAAACCGAAAGGTGTCTGGGTTCGAATCCCAGTCTCTCCGCCATTGATATGACTAGTGTTACGACCATTTTGTGTGTGGTCGTTTTTTTGCGTCTACAGGGGGGTTTGTGGGTATTTTCTTTTTTTCGGAAGCAAAAGTAGATAAAAAAGTCCCGCGAAGCCTTTAAAATAGGCATATTGCGGGATTATTTTTTAGCCAAAAGTTGTAGTGTAAAATCAACGTTTTTTAGCCATTCCAAAATTTTTTTTAATTTCTCCGAGTGTCATCACTTTTTGACCAATATTAAGATTAAAAACGTCATTTATGTTATCTGTTACTTCATCTGCATAGTCAAAAAGATAATGATTTGCGTCTATATGACTACAGGATGCAGAGCGTAATGAATTAAGAATTTTTTCAATTGAGTATTTATTGTTAAGTCTAATTTCAACAATTCTTGCAATTACCAAAGCTATGAAGCAGATTAAAAAATGCGCATTAATATGATCTTTTCTTGTAAGAAAGACAGGTCTTGCATCAAAGTTGCTTTTGGTTATTTTAAAAGATTCTTCTATCCTCCAGAGTCCTCTATACATTTCAATAATACGGTCATCTGACTCATCCAATTCGCTTGAAACTATTGCATAATACCCATCCAGTTGTTCATCTTGCTTTATCTTTTCTTTGTCCAGAAATAACTTTTTCCCGGTATCCAATATTTCCCCTGTATCCTTATCAAACTCAATGTTAGCAACATAGTAAGCAGCTCCATGGGATGTAACCTTTTGATACTTGAAGGGTTTGCAATCAAGTCAACTGCCTTAGCAATAACGGCTTCTCTCTGCTTTTTAGAACGTTCTGCATATTTGCGACTGTAGAAAACAACCTGCTTTTGGTCAATTTGGATTTTCTTTTTCTTATTCTTGCCATCTTTGTATTTACCTACAGTTACATTGATTTCTGTAGGGATTACTCTTGATTTTTTTTTGTAGTCTTTGCCTATCCAGGTGTAACCGTCATCATTAAGGACATAAGACTTAAATTCAGCGCTTGCACCTCTGACACTTTTGCTGTATATGTATCCATCGCCAAGAACAGTATTAAATGCAATATTATCACCGCTATTTAATCCTTTATCTGCAACCACGATAATGCGTTTTATTTGAAATTGTTTTTTAATATCTTTTAAAGCAGGCATTAGTGTTTGAGAATCATGCGTATTTCCCTCGAAAAGGCGATATGAGATAGGAATTCCCTGTTTATCCACTGCCAGTCCCATTTGTATAATGGGATTGGGGAGATGTTCTTTTGAGCAGCCTTTCTTTCTGAAATCATCCTGTTTGTCGATTTCAAAATAATAGTTTGTTACATCATAGTATATGAGATCTGTTTTCCTGTCATATTGTTCAACAATTTGTTCATGAATAAATTGTTGTGCCTCTTTTTCAATCTTATTAAAATGTGTTAGACAGTTATATACATCATCCAATGTAAAATCAGCCTTGTCAAAGAATTGGTCTTTAATCTCAACAGTTGCTTTTTTTGAGCAAGGATAAAGTAGTCTTGCAAAAATCAGAACTTTCATAATGCTATTAGAATCAAATTTAAAATTTTCATGTCTCTGTTTGTTATTAAAAAATCGGTCAAGTTGCAATTCGTGATAAACTTTGCTGAAAACGATATGTCCGTAGTTTTTGCGGTTTGCATTGTTTTTTCCAACCTTTGCGTCGGATCGGATCTTGATAGTCAGGTAAACGTCATTGGCCTTTTCCTGCTCCATTTGTTTTGCGACATTGCTAAAATGTTCTATTGGATCTGCGTATTTTTCTCTCAACTCGTCAAGATATCCAATTGATTTAATGGTTTTGGTCCTTGATTTACCGGATTGATCCCCGGTAACCATGAACAATCGTAAGATATGTTCTGCCAGTTTTCTTATTAAAACTTTTTTTAAGGTACATGCCAACACCTCCACAAACCCGAGTTCGACAGTCATAGGTAAACAAAAATCCTTGGAACCCGTATCAAATGGCGAGTTCCAGGATTCAGTGATTTTTTAGGCGTGTAACTATGCTTTCGGATTAATTTTTAAGTATCTTGGAGGTCTCTCAACCTCCATTGCTCTAAGAATTTTCAACTGTTCATCGGTCAGTTCTGTGCATTGATATACTTCACCAGAATTGCAAGAAAATTTTCCAACCTGGATTTTGTCCAGCTCATGTCGCAGATTTCTCCATGTCATTTCAGTAGAGGTTTATGCAACCCGTACAAGTAGCAAAGCCAACCATGATAAGAGAACATGGGCTCTGATTCGGTCTTCAAGACGGTGGTACACAGGTCTTAAGTTAAGTTCCGTTTTCAATGTTCTAAACGCATCTTCAACATCAACTAGTTGCTTATAGCCCAGTGCTACATCCTCAGCAGAGAGGGTGTCATCTGAAGTCCTGATAAGGTATTTGCCATCATACTTTTTGTCCTCAGCAATTTTACTCTTGTTAAGTTTCAGTTGACCTCCAGTGAGCTGTTTAATATACCGACCGTACGTTTTATGTGATCTCAGAGCACACATTGCTTTTGTATGATCCTTTTCAGGCATTTGTTTTATTCTTTCTAAACGTGATTCGATCTCTGCAATAATAGAATTTCTTTGTTCTTTCTGTCGTTTAGCTTCTAAAGGGTTGTAGGCAAGTATATAGCGAGTCCTTGCTTCTCCATCACCCACGATGATCTCTTTGATTTCGAGATTAGGTCTAATCTTCTGATAGCGTTCAGGTCGTGCCATTGCTTCTACTACCTCTTCTTTACTGGAACGAAGTTTTTCTCCCAGTATGTAATGACCACCTGCCCGCTGTAAATATCGGGCATTATCATCTGAGGTAAAGCCACGATCCATTACTGAAATAACCCGGCCAAGTTTCCAGCCGACCAGATCATTTTTGACTTCCTGTACTACTGACATATCAGCAGTGTTACCAGGCCACACCCAGCTTTTAATAGGGATACCATCTCTAGTGACAGCGAGACCAATAACCATCTGTACTAGATCAGGTCTTTTATCCTTAGAATACCCGATTTTTCTAAAATCATCATCTTCATCTACCTCAGAAGGCTGTACTTCAAAATAGCTGGAGGTAGTGTCAAAGTAAAGAAGGTCAACCTCAAGATTCAAAAGGTTGGCAACTGAATAGAAGACCTGTTCTTCCAACTCATCTTTAACATCCAGTAAGAAATCCATGGAACGGTATAGGTTATGAACCAATGCTGTCTCCAGATTGGGGATATAAAACCTATAACTGTCGAACTCGGGTTTGAATAAATCCTTCAGTTTATTCTGAATATCTTCCACAGTGAGACAATCTTTGATTAAGTCCTTGATCATTGGATTTTTTTCGCGTTTTTTCCTGTTTTGCATAAATGGTCAACTCCTCTTTTTATTGGTTATTTTAACCATTTACACAAAAAATTTAAACGCTCTCTTCACAACTGATTTTTTAGAGAGTTTTCACACACTCTGATGTTGCAGAAAATACTTGCCGAAATAGATATCATCAATTATCATAAATAAGCATTATTTTGAAAACAGCAAATAACATGGTCTAATGGAACTAAATTGTTTTCACAACATTTGACGGAGAGCCAAAATTTTTTCTTACCCATTGTTGACATCTTCTTTCATGAATTTATTATACCAAACTTCCTATGTGCCCAACAAATCGGGTATATTTCGATTACAAAGAATCGCCAACATAATAAAGAAAATTCAAAACATTCAGTAGTAAATGCTGTCATGTAATAAAGTTTTCTCATTCGAACTATTATTTAATAAGTCTCTTCAAATACTGGCCAGTCACTGAGTCCTGACATTCCAATATATCCTGCAGAGTCCCGGCAACAACTACTTCTCCTCCGTCTCTCCCTGCTCCCGGACCAATATCAATGATATAGTCGGCATTTATAATTACATCAGGGTTATGTTCTATGATTACCATAGAATTGCCTTTATCGACAAGGGTACGGATAGCTTGTAAAAGTTTTTCAATGTCCTGAGAATGCAGACCAGTAGTTGGTTCATCCATTATATAGAGCATGTTACTCTTTCCGCGAACTTTGCTAATCTCTTTGGCCAGACCTAACCGTTGTGCTTCTCCACCAGAAATTGTATCAATAGGCTGACCTAATGTCATATAGCCCAGACCAAGATCATATACATATCTCAACTTATCGCGTATATATGCATCATCTTCAAAGAACTGAAGGGCTGTTTCAAAATCCATATCCAGAACCTGTTTAATATTTTTCCCTTTATATAAAACCTCTAAAACCTCTTTGGTATAACGCTCCCCTTGACACTCAGAACATAAAGTCTGCAGATCACCTAAATAGTGAATGTGGGTATCTAAATATCCCATCCCTTTACAGGACGGGCAACCTCCCGTAGAATTGAAAGAATAGTATGATACATTGGTGAGATCATATTTTCGTGCATCCTCACATTCTGCAAAAAGATTTCTTATTTTGTCAAAAACACCGATAAAAGTAGCCGGTGTTGACCTTTTAGATCTACCGATAGAAGATTGGTCGATACAATAAACATCTTTGATTCTCTCCATTCCTTCTATCCGAATGTGCTTACCTGGGATAATTCTGGGATCGTGCAGCGAAGACCAGAATGCTTTATAAAGAATCTCGATAGCCAACGAGCTTTTTCCTGACCCCGAAATGCCAGTAAAACAGACTAAACTGTTAAGTGGAATGGATACATCTATCTTTTTCAAATTATTAACCTGTGCTCCGGCGATTTTCAAGCAATCATGTTTATCCACAGTTGAAAGTGTCTTCTGTAAACTAAGATTACCAGATTTTAAAAATGGAGCTACCACCGACTTATCATGTTTTATTATCTCTTCAATAGTCCCGCTGGCAACTATTTCACCACCGTTAACCCCTGCCCCAGGGCCCATTTCGATAATATAATCTGCACTTTTAATAATATCCAGATCATGTTCAATGGTTATAACCGTGTTGCCTTGCACACATAGTTGCTCCAGAAGATCAATGATTTTAATATTATCCATTCCATGCAATCCTACAGTTGGTTCATCGATTATATAGGTTAATCCCATTAAACCAGACCCGATTTGCCCTGCCAGACGAACTCTCTGGTATTCTCCTCCGGAAAGTGTATCAGCCCTCCGATTGAGGCTAAGGTACCCGAGACCAATCTGGATCAAAGAGTCCAATCTTGTTTTGATTTCACGCATCACAGGTAAGACAGCATCCATTTTTTCTGGAGGAATTTCTACGGATTCAATAAAGGTCTTTAAATCACCAAGTTCCATGTTTCCCAGATTATAATAATTAATACCTTTAATAGTGATATATTGCCTATGGGGTTTTAACCTCGTCCCATAGCATGTCTGACAAACTTCATCGATCATAAACTTATTGAAAAAACTTTTTAACGCATCAGAGAGTTTGGATTTTTGTTTGTTCCGATAAAGTCTGTTGATCCAGTTAACTATCCCTTCAAATTGAATTAGTTCACCAACTTTAGCTGTATAGCCTGGCATCTCCTTTGTATAACCTTCAGGTCTTAACAAAGGAAAGGTCTCTCCATCCGTTCCGTAGAAGATTAAGTTCTTAGCAAAATCAGGTAAGTCTTCAAAAGGTTTTTCAAAGGAGAAACCATAGTGTTTTGCCAGACTATAGATACGCATGTATTCAAAAGGTTTACTCCTACTGCAGAACTGGGAAAATAAAGCTCCCTGTTTAAGACTTTTCTTTTTATTCTGTACCACCATAGTAGGATATGCAGTTTTACTTACCCCAGACCCGCGGCACTCTTCACAAGCACTATGCAAATCATTAAAGGAAAAAAATATAGGCAAAATATCTACAGTAACCATCCCATGTTTAGGACATCCATGCTTATGGAAAAACCAGGCATTCTCCTCTCGTTCTACTGGGTCTGGTATAACAATTCGTATAAACCCATCTCCCTGTAAAAGAGTATTCTGTAATATCTGGATATCACTTCTGCTTAATTCTTTATGGATCTGAATTTTTTCTGCAACTACCATCATAGATTGCGGTTGTTTATCAATTGTTATCCAATCCCGAAGGTCTTTCCTTTCTCCATCGATCTCAATTCTTTTGTAACCTTTTTCACGCAACTCAGCAAATAATTCTTCATACTTTTTATTTTTGCTCTTGTATATGGGAAACTGGAGTTCAACTATGGTTAGCTCTGTCAATTTCTCCAATTCTTTTATCAGATAGTGGAGAGACCGTACAGGATAGCTCCTATTGCAAAGAGGACATCTGGCTTCACCGATAATCGAAAATAAATAACGTAAATATGTACTTATTTCAGAAAGAGTACCAATAGTCGCTCTGGGATTTTTTCTGGGTTGATATTGTTTTATGCTTACTACCGGGGTAAGTCCTTCGATAAAGTTAATATCTGGCTGCTTTAGTTTACTGGTGAATAACTTTACATCTTCGGATAAACAATCCAGCAAACGTTTTTGTCCTGCAGCATAAATAACATCATAAGCAAGAGTAGATTTTCCTGAACCACTTACACCACTGATTACAGTGTGCTTTCCATGAGGTATCTTTACACTAATGTTCTTCAAATTATGCTCTCTGACTCCGTTTACGTTAATAAAGTTTTCCAAAGTCCAGACACCTACCTTTCATATGTTCCTTTTATCGACTCATTATCATTACCAATACGATCTTTTATTCTATAACCGATCTGATAGAATTCCTCCGTTTGATTGTTTATTCTAATCGGTTCTACATAAACATCAACAATCCCCATGCGATATAACCACTCATAGTTTATACCAAAACCGTGTTCTCTTGTTTTCAGATGAAAATCCTTCAAAGTACCGTGTTCATTCAGATAAGAGATAATCGGGCGATAGACTTCTAAGGTATTATCCTTGAGGTATTCGTGGCAAGTTGTAAGGATTTGATCAATCATCTGATCGGTCACTGGTTCTTTAAACAGGAGATCATATATTTGGGCAAATAATTCTGGTTTTAATTGACTTGCTTGAGTGATAATCTCCCTTTCCGGAATTAAGCGCTGCCTGGCAACTTCCATCCAGGCTATCCCCTGAGCCAACTGGACTAGAAAAAATATCGCGTTGGCTCTATTTCTTTTCACGCGAAAGTTCTTTTCTGCCTTATTCAAATAATATATTGCCTCGGAAAAGCCCAGTAACATCTCAATCTCCCTGTCACGGTCTCCAATATAGAATATATCCTCAAAATGTTCTTTTAGAGTTATATCTTTGACAAAAAGTAATCTACTCTTGGACAGAGCACAGAAGAAATAGTCAGAGACATCAGTACTTCCTAAATAGTCCTTAAAAGCACTCCGTCTTCTGATATTAAGTACTACTTGCACATCGTGCTCAAACAAATGGTAGTCTATAGGCCCTTTATAACTATCATCATATACTAACAATACTTGCAAATCTGACCATTCCCAAATCAAATCATGACTCATACTACCCACCAGAAAGGCTGCTAAACATTTCTTGTCTTTCTTAAATTTATCAACAAGACTATTCAGAGCTTTTTCAAACCTTTTTCTTAATTCTGGTTTTTCCATATTTTGCTTGACCTCCGTCTTTAAAATAATTTTTCGATGTTTTAAATATGTCATTACCCCAACAGTTGAAAGCATTATTAAATGCTATTTGTATTGCCCGAGCGATAAGCGCACTTACTAAAAATGATTTTTTTAGATGCTGTTGATTTGGGAGACTGTAATCTGGTTTGATTAAGTCTTTAAGACTTTCCCAGGACGGAATAATTCCGGTTTTCCACCGATAGATATTTTGATATAATAGTTCTGAGTAACCTTCATCACTAATATCTTGACCTACCTTTTTAGCAAATTGCTTTAGATTATCGAATCCGCATAATCTTGCCCACCAGTTTAAAACTCTTTGCATCGGGTAGACAATAGAATCATTTTCTTTAAATGGTAAATACCAAAAAGCCTCTGAAGGAAAATCAATATTTTGAGATAAATTTGAACGATTTATGGAATGAAGCTCAAGGACAAAGAATTCTGCGAAATGTGGCATTAGTATTTGAAGAATATCTATTCTTTCGGCGAAAGTCGAGGGTAGTTTAACGACTATTTCTTTATAATCTGATGAGAAATTGAAGGTTAACGCTTTAATAATCTCAATGAGAGAAGTTTCTTTTATTTCTTCAGGTAAGTAGTTCAGAAGGTCTTCAATTATTTCGTCCATTCGTTCGATATCTAGATCTTTTTCTTTTGCTAAACGTTCAAGATTTTTCGTGAATTTTACTCGTTCTGATTCGTCTTCAATAAATTCACCTATGGATAGAGACTTTAAAAGAAATTGGACAACTTCGCCAGCAGATGGGAATGGAGTTTTTATTATTTTTGTGGTCATTTAATTACCCTCCTTAATTTATCTAATACATTAATTCTTGTAAAATAAATAAAATCCTTTTTATAAGAAAATTTGACATACAATTACGCGCGTAATAACATGAGTTATTAGGGAATCTCCAGGTCAGCATGTACTGCCTGGAGATTCGTTCTGCCTATTTACCCTTTCCGGTTTTTCGATCTGCAGTTGATTGTGCTCTGGCAGCGAAACTACCTTTAGGGACAGTCCCACCATTTTGCCGTGCAGTAGCACTCTGAATTCTAGACGTTGCCTCTTTAGTCATTGGTCTTGATTTGTTAGCCATAATATGACCTCCTTATGATGTGTTTTTTGCTATTTTTATATTACCAGATTTAGGTTTGACTATCTATCCTCACTTCAAAGACGGTAATTTTAGATTTTACACACCAGGCAGTAATCTGACTATTCTTAAGGAAGCAAATTTATGTTAAGTTGCCTGACTTCTCTCAGAAGCATACCTTCAGAGTATGTATGTAAAGTTTCGATTTTTGTAACTTTAAGGTGGTGCACTTTGCGATTAGCAAGGTTGTAAAAGCAGTAAGTCTTAATATGACATAAAAGATACTATTAAAACAGTTATGTATAGCATAAAAGGTCTATAAATTATTTGACTCACTTGCAAAGAATATCGTAAAATCCATTTGAAATTCTCAGTTATGAAGTAAGCGTCAAATAGCCTCCACCTTGAAACGAGGTAGAGGCTATAGTATCATT
>JAENYK010000043.1 GCA_016841825.1 Halothermothrix sp.
CACTAGCGTTGCATAAAAGTGGTTTTCCATTTTCAAGGTTATGTCTAAAATAGCAATTGATGTAGCGTTTTTGTAGTTTTGGTGTATAAAGGAAAATAATTTTCTCTTCACTGTGTTAAAGGGAGAACCAAGTAATTAGTAGCCCTCATCCACATTTTGACAGTAACATGTTTCTATTAAACTAAAAGATCGTTGGTCAAATCGTAAAGGTAAAGTGCTTCGCCTGCTTCCACTTGCCGTACTATTTCTTGAAAAATAGTTTCATGGTCTATTTTTCGCCGTCCTTTTGATTTGCGTTTAGGCTTATGGTAAAGTTTCTGGACGAATACGGTAAAAGGTTCGTACATGCAGGCATCAAGCAATCTTTTAATTTTTAGTAATGGTCCCTTGTACCCTGTTCTCAACTTAATTAACATTAACAAGCAATAAGTAATTAACGCTATGAGCAACTGATTTTGCACTGCTTGCTGACTTGTGCCGTAGAAATGCTTAACTGAAAAATGCTGTTTTATCCATTTAAAGAATAGTTCTATTTGCCAGCGGTTGCGGTAGATGTCACCTATTTCTTCAGCGTCCAGTTTGAAATCGTTAGTGATGATAATTACAGGTTTACCTTGAGTGTCTTCGACTTCAATAAGTCTAAGAGGGCGTTTCATCTGATTAATGCCCTTTGTTCCCAGGCAAACGATTTGATGCTTTTTAATTAAACCTGTCGGAGATACCGGCAATTCCTTGATTACTTCAATTTTGGCGTTGCCCTTTAGGCGGGTAACAAACCTGGTACCGTTTGTGCAGTAGTTGTCAAATTTCTTGTAGTCCAGATATCCGCGGTCAAAAACATTTAAAGCTTCTTCATCCATAACTACCAGTTCGTCCATTTGGGTTTTGTCAGCGGGTTTGGCAGGTGTGATTATTGCCTTATCCGGTACAACTCCTTCTTTACAGAACCTAAGCCTTTGATGTAGCTTTATGCCGCCTTTTGTATTTCTAAAATCAGCCCATTGGTACTGGGAAAGACAGAGAGTGATAGTCGAAGAGTCAATGAGGTAAATACGGTCTAATTGACGGGTGATACTATCAAAACCAATTTCTTTCCCGATTTCAATAATGCATATTTTTAGCAGCAGCTGCATCACTTCCGGAGGTAAATCCTTTAATCGACGGGATATCTGTGAAGCACTAAAAGAATCAAGATTCATTGCCTGGCTAAATTGGTTTTCGTTAAGACTATTGCTAATATCCCGTAATCCACTATACTGTTCCAATTGGGCGTAGATGATAAGCATAATTAGCTGTTTGGTGCTTAACTTTTTAACATACTTATCGAGTTTCAGATTATCAATTTGCTCATAAAAAGTTTTATTAAAAACCGGTTTAAGTAGTTGAAAAAATGTGGATTTTGTTGTATCCTTGTCCTGCATTTGAATCTCCTTATTCTAGAGATTTTGGACAAGGACTACCTATATCTCTATTATAAGGATTTTTTCTTTGCAAGAACAGGTTTATCTGTCATTTCGGCGGAATATGAATAATTTTAACTGTTTTTAAGTGTTTTTCAAGCTTGACGTTTATAAATTCTATTTATACAACGCTAGTG
>JAENYK010000002.1 GCA_016841825.1 Halothermothrix sp.
GAAAGACGAAGGAAACACAACATTTTCTGTGTCCAGTTTACTTAGAACACTCCAATGTTTAAACTTTAAAATACTTTTTTATAAACACAATACGTAACCTACATGTATGAAAATAAAGTATCAACTGTGCTATACAAAAAATATTTTGTCTAATACAGTTGACACATCCCTTTCTCAAAGCATCAAAAGGTATAAAAGTTCTACCCTTCTACCGACCGACAGCAAGATTAGCCGTGTGATTCTTAATTATCGCATTAGTGAAATAAAGTGACATCATAGCTGTTAATCTTGAATAATAAATTTATAAAAACCTAGTTGTATGTACATCAAAACAATAAAATGGTTTTTCTTTATAATAATTAAACAAAGCAAATTACCTTCTTCTGCTTAATCAAATGATTATTTTTTATTAAGAAAGCTGATTCAGTCAGTTTTCTTTTTTTTATTAAAAATGCAATAAACTTTCCTCAAAAAAATTAAATTCGCATAATATTAAAAAAAAAAGAAGGAATTCTGCTACTAGTGGCGAAATTTTTAGATACCAATTAAAGAAATAGCATTTCGATAAACGAAATCTAATCACAGAAAGGGAGGATGACATTGAAAAGGAAGTTGCCAGTAAAAAATGCTGGTTTAAAAGTCTTACAGGGCAATGAAGCTTGTGCAGAAGGCGCCATCGCTGCCGGCTGTAACTTTTTCGCAGGATATCCGATAACTCCAGCGACAGAGATTGCTGAGCATATGGCCAAAGTTTTACCACAAAATTCAGGAACTTTTGTGCAAATGGAAGATGAGCTGGGTTCCATCAGTGCGATTATTGGGGCCCGGTGGGGGGGAAGTAAGTCGATGACTGCAACTTCTGGCCCGGGTCTTAGTTTGATGCTAGAAGGTTTAGGTTATGGTCTGGTATCTGAGACCCCGACAGTCATTGTTAACGTCCAGCGGGGCGGCCCATCTACTGGCCAGCCGACTGCATCATCCCAGCAAGATATTTATCAAGCTCGCTATGGTTCCCATGGTGATTATGAGTTGATTGCCTATGCACCATCTTCGGTGCAGGAGATGTTTGATTATACAGTTAAGGCTTTTAACCAATCGGAAAAATATCGAGTGCCAGTAATCATCCTGGCCGATGAGATTGTGGGGCATATGCGGGAAAAAATTCACATTCCAGACGAAGTTGAAATCGAATATCGGGAAGCACCTGCTAAATGTGAACAGCCCTATGCTGTTGATGAATCTCTGATTCCACCATCGGTCGAATTTTTTCAAGGACATAGTCTCTTAATTGATGGCCAGCTACATAATGAGCAAGGTTTACGAGCCGGTCACCTGCAAGATGTCAGTGCCAATCTGGTGGAACGCTTAAATCAAAAGATTCTTAAACATATCGATGAAATTACTGATCTGGAAACTTATGAACTCGTCAACGCAAAAATTGTGGTCATCTGTTATGGTAGTGTATCTCGAGCAGCCTTACGGGCAGTAAAAGAAGCACGTTGCCAGGGAATCGCCGCTGGTTGGATCAAGATTAATACAGTCTGGCCATTCCCAGAAAAACAGCTGCAACAACTTACTAAGAATTCCGAAACAATTCTAGTTCCGGAAATGAATATAGGCAAGTATTACCGCGAAATTAAAGGTGGTCTCCGGGATAAAGAAGTTATCTCCTTACCATCCTTAGGCGGTAAATTACACAAGCCAGAAGAAATTTTACAGAAAATTAGGGAGGTGGAATAAGCATGCATAACTTATCAGCTAAGTATTTACGTCAAGATGCCTTACCCTATATCTTCTGTCCAGGATGTGGTGATGGCCAAGTTCTGAATGCCACCATAAGAGCAATTGATGATCTGGGGATTCGGGAAGATATCGCAGCCGTCAGTGGAATCGGTTGCTCAGGCTGGATTCCAGTCTATCTAGATATTGATGTAATCCATGCGATTCATGGTCGGGCAATTCCCTTTGCTGAAGGCTTAAAGTTGAGCCAGCCGAAGAAAAAAGTCATCGTCTTTACTGGTGATGGCGATTGTGTGGGGATTGGGGGTAATCATTTTATCCATGCAGCTAGGCGTAACATTGATTTGACGGTGGTTATGGTCAATAACTATATTTATGGAATGACCGGTGGACAAAAGGCGCCAACCACTCCTTTAAAAGCCACCACCAAAACTTCGCCATATGGCAATGCTGAAAGAACATTTGATGTCAGTCAATTGGCAATTTCTGCTGGAGCAACCTACGTGGCTCGCTGGTCGACAGCTTACCCAGTTCAATTAGAAAAAGCTATTAAAAAAGGGATTGAACACAATGGTTTCTCCTTTATCGAAGTTATGACCCAATGTCCAATCCAGACCGGTAGAAATATTTTAAAAGAGAGAGACCCATGGAAGATGATGCAGTGGTATAAGGAGAATTCTACCATTGCCAAAAAGGGACAGGAGCCGGAAGCCGGCAAGATCCTTTTGGGTGAATTACAGGCTCAAGAAGTACCCGAATTTACTCAATTACTCGCCGAAGTAAGGAGGGAATTTACCGTTGAAGATAACAATTGATAGCCGTTATTGTAAAGGCTGCAATGTTTGTATTGATGTTTGTCCGAAAAAAGTGTTTGAATCTTCAAATTCTAGAAGTAATGCGGGCTATTTGATGCCTGAGGTGGCCCATGCTGAGAGTTGTATCAACTGTGCCCTCTGTGAAAGGTTATGCCCAGATACTTGTATCAATGTGGAAAAGGAGGGAGCTTAGATGAAAAATGAGATTAGAATCGTCGGCTCAGGTGGACAAGGTGTTATCTTGTGTGGAATTATCCTGGCTCATGCCTTCGGAATCTATGAAAAGTTAGAAGTGGTTCAAACTCAAAGCTATGGCCCTGAGTCAAGAGGAGGAGCTTGCCAGACTGAATTAATTGTAGCTGACTCGGCGATTGATTATATGAAGGTCGTAGAACCTAATTACTTAATTGCTTTCAATGAATTGGGTTACAAAAAATATGTGGAGAATAAAGTTACCGATAAAACTACTGTGTTAGTGGATAGCACCTTTATTCAGTCGTCTGATGATAAATTTTTTCAAATACCCGCCACTCAGATCGCCGAATCAGAGTTGAAAGGATTTGTTGCTAATATTGTGATGCTGGGGGCTTTTGCAAAGGTTTGTGATTTCATTGATTATGCTTCTTTAGAAAAAGCCGTCCAGGATGTAGTTAACCCTGCTTTTTATGAGATCAACTTAAAGGCTCTCAAATTTGGCTATGAAAGGTTAGGTGAAGCAGCCGAATGAAATGTTACGAATACGAAGGGAAAAAAATCTTTCAAGATTTCCAAATCACCATCCCAGTGGGAGTCGTTGCTAACACATTAGCTGAAGCTATCGAATTCTTTCATGCTCAACAAGCTCCTATTGCCATCAAAGCACAGGTCTTGAGTGGAAAGCGGGGTAAAGCTGGGGGGATTAAATTTGCCGACAATCTGACTGATCTTAAAAAAAATTTTACTAAGATTAAAGAGATGGATATCTATGGGGAAAAAGTCCACACTATTTTGCTAGAAAAGAAACTGCAGATTGCAAAAGAGTTCTATCTTGGGATCACGATTGATCCGGGAGTTAAGGCTCCAGTTTTAATCTTCTCGCCAGAGGGCGGCATGGATATTGAAGAGATTGCTCAACAATACCCAGATAAAATTTTAAAAAGTAAACTCAGTGAAACCAGTGATCAGTCAACATATCAAGAGTTATTAGCGCCTTTTGCTCTGGATGCTGAGTTAGTAAAAAAGTTAGCGGAGATGATGGATAAGCTAGCCAGACTGTTCTACGCTGTCGATGCCACTACAGCAGAAATTAACCCATTGGTGGTCGATGAACAGGATGAAATTATCGCTGCAGATTCTAAATTAGTCATTGATGACAGTGCATATTTTCGGCAAAAGGAGCTGGGTTTGGCAGTGAAAGAAGAAGACGATAATCCGCTGACCTTAAGGGCAAAAGCTGCTGGACTAGCCTATGTGGCCCTGGATGATGATGGCTATATTGGTTCTATCGCTGGCGGGGCGGGTCTGGCCCTGGCGACTATGGACACCATTCGGTTTTGTGGCGGTAAACCAGCCAATTTTCTAGATATTGGCGGGGGTGTAACTGAGGAAAAGATGACTAATGCCGTCAAAATTGTTGCTGCCAGAAGCAATGTCCGGGGAATCATCGTAAATGTTTTTGGTGGGATCAACAACTGTGAGATTATGGCTCGCGGAATTCAACGAGCCATCACCGAAGATGGACTTGAAGCACAGATCGTGGTCAAAATGAGAGGTCACTCCCAGGAAGAAGGCTGGGCACTGCTGGAAAGTTTGAACATTCCGGTGATCAAATTTGGCACTACTGAAGATGCTGTGAACGCTTTATTAACAAATTTGCAAGGGGGGAGTGAGTGATGGCAGTCTTAGTTAATCAAGATACCCAGGTGATCATTCAAGGAATCACCGGTAAACAAGGGAGAACTCATACTAAATTAATGCAGAACTACAATGTCCAGGTGGTTGCTGGCACGTCACCAGGGAAAGGTGGCCAAGAGGTCTATGGAGTCCCAGTTTATGATGCAGTAGCCACTGCAACAGCCGAACATTCAATCAATGCTAGCATGGTGATTGTTCCCCCGCCTTTTGTTTTGTCAGCGGCAACAGAAGCTATTGAACAGCGCATTCCACTGGTCGTGATCATTACTGAGCATGTTCCAGTTCATGATAGTATTCGGATTAAACAATTGGCAGATCAGTATGGAGTTACCGTGGTGGGTCCAAACACTATTGGAGTAATCTCACCAGGTAAAGGAAAAGTTGGCATCATGCCTGGTTATATATATAGTGAAGGCCAGATTGGAGTAATCTCCCGGAGTGGAACTTTGACCCATGAAGTTTCCTCAAACCTGACGTATCGGGGCTATGGTCAATCAACTTGTATCGGAATTGGGGGAGATCCAGTAGTTGGTACTGATTTTGTGGAGGCTTTAAAATTATTCCGCGAAGATGATGAGACCCAATTGATTATTCTGATTGGGGAGATTGGAGGTGTTGGCGAAGAGAAAGCAGCCCAATATATCAAAGAAACTAACTATCCCAAGCCTATCGTTGCCTTTATCGCAGGACAGACAGCTCCAAAAGGCAAGAAAATGGGTCATGCTGGAGCAATTATCAGTGGAAATATGGGCTCTGCTGAGTCAAAAATGAAATTGTTGGGGGAGGCTGGCGTTCAGGTCGCTGAAACATTGGATCAAATCTTAGAAATTGTTGAAAAATCAGACCTTTAGTTAGAAGAGTTAAAATGTTTTAAAAAAGCAAGAAGATTTATTAAATAAACCGAATTAACACCAAAATCAATCGAAATAGGAGGTTTTTGAAATGCACAAGATTACTTTAATTAAGGGTGATGGTATTGGCCCAGAGATTACAGATGCAACTATTCAAGTCATTGAAGCGACTGGTGTTCAGATTGACTGGGAAGAGGTTCCGGTTGGAGAAAATGCTGTGGAGAAATATCACACTCCATTACCCGAAGTAGCTCTAGAATCAATTTTACGGAATAAAGTTGCTTTAAAGGGCCCTACGACCACTCCATTCGGTGGCGATTATTCTGTAGAGATTACCTGGGGAGGTAATGGGAAAAAGGGTGTACGGAAGTATCCCAGTATCAGTGTAGCTTTGCGGAACGAGTTAGATCTCTATTGCAATGTGCGAGAGATTAAAAATTATCCTGGAGTTGAATCAAAATATCAGAATATTGACATCGTTTTCTTCCGGGAAAATACTGAAGATCTCTATGCTGGTAAAGAACACATGGTGGTAGATGGTGTAGCTGAGAGCTTAAAGATTATCACTGAAAAAGCTACCCGCCGTGTTGCCAAGTTTGCTGCTGAGTATGCTGTGAAGAATAATCGCAAAACCCTGACCGTTGTGCATAAAGCTAATATTATGAAGAAAACAGATGGCTTATTCCTGGAAGTTGCCCAAGATGAGATTGGTAAGTATCCTTCTTTAGAAGTAAATGACCGGGTTGTAGACAATATGTGTATGCAATTGGTGCAAAAGCCAGAACAATATGATTGCTTAGTTCTCCCAAATCTCTATGGTGATGTCTTATCTGATTTGGGTGCTGGTTTGATTGGTGGATTGGGTGTAGCGCCAGGTGCGAACATCGGTGATAATGCTGCTGAGTTTGAAGCCATTCATGGTAGTGCTCCTAAATATACTGGTTTAAACCGGGCCAACCCAATGGCACTCTTACTCTCAGGAGTAATGATGTTAAAACATATTGGTGAAGTAGAAGCAGCTCAGAAGATCGAAAAAGCATTAACTATAGTTCTTCAGGATAAATCCAAGATTACGGTTGATTTAGGTGGTACTGCTGGCACCAAAGAGATGGGCCAGGCGATCGCCGAAGTTGTAGCCACTTTATAAAATAAGGGGTGACAAAAGATGGGACAAACAATTGTTGAAAAAATATTTTCGGCCCACTGTGGTCAAGAGGTTCAGGCGAATGATTTGGTAATGGCAAATGTAGATTTGGTCTTAGGACATGATTACAATGGAGCACTGACCATCGACATTTTTAACGAATTGAATAAGCCCCTCTGTGATAAAGATAAAGTGATTTTTGTCATGGACCATGTGGTTCCGAGTCCTTCTGAAGATTATTCTCGGTTACAGGGTAAGGTCAGGCGCTTTACTGCTGAGCATGAGATTAAACTCTATGAGATGGGGGACGGTATCTGTCATCAGCTGCTCCCACAAAATGGACATATTTTGCCAGGTGATCTGATAGTAGGTACAGATTCCCATACATGTACTTATGGGGCTTTAAATGCTTTTTCCACCGGAGTTGGCTCCACCGATATGGTTGCTGTTTTGGCTACAGGAAAGTTGTGGTTTCGAGTTCCCGAAACTGTCAAAATATTCTTGAATGGTAAGCTGCCTGAGGGTGTTTATGCTAAAGATATCATCTTATATCTTTTAGGACAGCTGTCGGCCAAAGGAGCTATTTATGAAGCAATCGAGTTTTCCGGGCCAGTCATCGATAATCTTGAGATTGATGACCGGCTAACCGTCTCCAATATGGTAGTAGAGATGGGAGCTAAAGCTGGGATTATGCCCGGGGATGAGAAGCTGATAACCTGGCTAAAATCTCGCACTGATCGAGAGGTCAATCTAGTTAAGCCAGATGAGGATGCGGTTTACAAAAAAGTTATGCATTTTGATCTATCCAACTTAGTGCCCCAGGTGGCCAAACCCCACAATGTGGACAATGTTACTGACTTAGCTGAGGTAATTGGGGCGAAGGTGAATCAGGGAGTTTTGGGAACTTGTACCAATGGACGGATTCAGGATTTACGAATTGCGGCTGAGATTTTACGAGGCAAGACTATTGCGCGCGGTTTCAGACTTTTGGTGATTCCAGCATCTCGGGAAATTTTGATTCAGGCTATACATGAAGGGATCATTGAAGATCTGCTCAATGCGGGTGCTACTGTGTTGCCACCCGGGTGTGGGCCATGTGCCGGAGCCCATGGGGGTGTACCAGATGATGGGGAAGTCGTCCTTTCAACCGCCAACCGTAATTTTAAAGGAAGGATGGGAAACAACCAGGCCTTCATTTACTTAGCTTCACCCGCGGTAGTGGCCGCGTCTGCGTTGACGGGTACAGTCGTTGATCCCAGGGAGGTGTTCTAAATGAGTATGTTCGGTCAGGTGCACAAATTTGGTGATGATATCAATACTGATTACATTATTGCTGGTAAATATCGTTCTTTAAGTGGTGATATGGCCAAAATGGCGACGAAAATTTTCGCCGATTTAGATCCCGACTTTTATCAGAAGATTCAGCCTGGGGATTTCATTGTCGGCGGTGAAAATTTCGGTTGTGGTTCGTCGAGAGAGTATGCACCTCGCGTAATTTTAGAATCTGGATTAAAAGCGGTGCTGGCCAAATCATTTGCGCGGATTTTTTACCGTAATTCTATTAATATCGGCTTACCAGTGATCATTTGCAATACTGATGGAATTGAGGCAGGTGATCAGTTAGAGATTGATTTAGAGTTAGGGGTTATTCGTAATTTGGATAAGGGTACAGAAGAAAAGATTACTCCCTATCCAGCGATAATAAATACAATTTTATCGAAAGGAGGGCTGTTGGAGTACCTCAAAAGTGATAATTTTTCTTAAAAAACTAAATTTGGAGGTAATAACATGCTTAAAAAGTTATCTACATTAGTCATCTTGGTGGTAATCGGTTTGATGATGTTCTCGATGATGTCTTTTGCTGCTGATGATTGGCCAACTCGTCCGATCAAAATTTTTGTTCCCTTTAAGGCTGGTGGTAGTGCTGATAGATTGGCGCGCGGCTTAGCGCCTTACTTAAAAGAAGAGCTGGGAGTTCCAGTTTTAGTTGAAAACTATCCAGGTGCTTCTACTCAAATTGGTACAACTATGATGATTAATAACAAAGATGCCGAGAAGGGTTATGTATTATTGCTTTCAACTCAATTATATTTTAGTAACTCCATCGTTACTCAACAAGCACCTTACAAATTAGAAGATTTTGCAATGGTGAATATCGAACAATTTGATCCAGTAGATTTCGCAGTTTTAAAAGATTCGCCATATAACAACTTGACTGATCTGATTAAAGCGATTGAAGCCAATCCTGGTAAACTGAAGATGGGCGGTATCTTTGGTGGTTCTAACTATCTGACTGCTATGATCATGAAAGAAGAGTTAGGTTTAGACTTTAAAGTAATCACCTACTCTAGTGGTTCTGAATATCGAAATGCTTTATTAGGTAAGCAGGTTGATTTTGTAGCTAGTTCCGCATCTGGAGATACTTCCATTCAGGATCAAGCTAAAGTTCTCACAGTTGCTCTGCCAGAAGAGGACTTACCTTTTAAAGAATGGCCAGAAGCAACCTCGATGAACGCTGAATTAGCTAAGTATAATCTGAATATTACTAATTTAGGAGCAGTTCGGTTTATGGTAGCTAGTGCTGAGTTCAAAGAAAAATATCCTGAAAGATATCAAAAGTTGATCACAGCTTATGAAAAGGCTGTTAACTCACCAGAATATCAAGCTTATTTAGCAAAATCTGGACAGCAGAGTGTATTCCATTATTATGGTCCAGAAAAATCCCTGGAAATTATGGAAGATATCCATGCAACTGCTGTGAAATATAAGAAGTTATTATTGGGTAGTAGATAATTTCCATAAGTAAATTTAAAGGCTTCACATCTGGTGACAGATGTGAAGCCTGATTACCGGCTTTTATAAAGGGGGGAGTATAATGAAACTAGGTTCGTATCGCATTATCAAGCTCCATCGGTTAATTTTTCCCATCGGTTTATTAATTTTTATGTTCGCATATTATTGGCAGATTAAAGATATCCCTAATCCTGCAGAAAACTTAGCCATGGTGTATCCAGTTTTAGGGCTGCTTTTGGTGTTGACTGTGATTAACTCTATCCGCGAGATCCAAATTGAAAAAATAGCAGATGTGACCTCAGTTCAAGACCAAGAGAAAGAGAAAGAGAAAGATAATAAATTTAGTTTTAAGAAAATAATTCAATCGAAAATTTTTGTTCTTGTAGTGATCACTAGTATTTTTCTTATCTTAATTCCGTTCTTTGGTTTAGTGGTCATGACAGCTTTCTATTTACCGGTGGTTTTATGGGGATTGGGCAATAGAAATTGGCTGTTGATCATTTTCCTACCAATTGGTGCTGTAATCTTGATTAAATTGCTATTCGGCTATTGGATGAATATCCCAATCCCATAAAAAAGGAGGTATGGAAAGATGATTGATGGAAGCGAGTTTTTACATGGATTAGCATTATTATTAAATTGGCATATTCCAATATTTATGTTTATGGGTGTTTTATTTGGAGTAGTTTTAGGAGCAATTCCCGGCTTTAACGCAGCTTTAGGAATTGCAATTATGTTACCTTTTACTTATGTAATGTCACCTCTTTATTCCTTAGTTTTCTTGATCTCGATTTATACTGGTGGAGTTTGGGGAGGAGCTATTACGGCGATTCTGCTAAATACACCAGGAGCTCCAGCAGCGGTTTGTACAACCTTAGATGGTTATCCAATGACACTTCAGGGCAAACCGGGAGTTGCCTTAGGAATTAGTGTAACTTCCTCTGCATTGGGTGGTTTTATTGGTAGTTTGGTGCTCTTGTTTATTATGGCTCCATTGGCCTCTGTCGCGCTGAAATTCGGTGATCCCGAGATGTTTTTCTTAGCGATCTTTGGTTTGACCATCATCGCTTCTTTAAAGGGCGAAAATATTATTAAAGGATTTATCGCTGGACTTTTCGGAGTTCTGTTAGGTTCAATCGGAATGACTCATACTGGGGTAATGCGGGCAACTTTTGGCTCAATCAATCTATTAGATGGAATTCCCATCGTGCCAGCGCTTATCGGATTTTTAGCATTTTCGGAATTGTTTAGCTTGATTGAACAAAAGCAAATTTTGGATCGGAAAAAGTTAGCTCAGGGTAATTTTAAGCAAGTTATCGCAGGAATTCGCGAGGCGATTCGCCACCCAATTACGATTATCCGGTCCAGTATCATCGGAGTAGTGATTGGAGCGGTTCCGGCGGCTGGAGCGACCATCGGGAGTATTGTGAGCTATAATATTGCGAAACAGACCTCGAAGGATCCAGATGTCTATGGTACTGGTCATCCCGATGGAATTGTAGCTGCCGAGACTGCCAACAATGCTTCTCAGGGTGGCGCTTTGGCGACTATGTTGGCTTTGGGAATCCCAGGTGGTTCATCGACAGCCATGTTACTGGGGGCATTGATGTTACAAGGTTGGATTCCTGGTCCGCGGTTGTTCATCGAACATACTGATATTATCTATGCGACAATTAGCTCAGTTTTACTGCAGCAGATAGTGTTGATCATCGTAGGGGCAGTTTTCTGTTACTTTGCTGCTAGAGTTGTCTTTTTGCCAACTAATGTGTTAGTGCCAGTGACTATTGTCCTGGCAACTATCGGTGCATTCTCCACTCGGAATTTGATCTTTGATGCCCAGTTGATGTTCATTTTCGGAATTTTGGGCTATATCATGAAGAAGTATAAGTTCCCTCCGGTAGCAACTGTATTAGGGATTATTTTAGGGCCCATCGCTGATTCGGCTTTGATCAGAATTGTGCAGGGTTATAGTGATAACTATTGGGCAATTTTAGCGAGACCACTTACTGTATTGCTGATTGTTGCCAGTATCGTCAGTTTTGCTTTGCCATATATTTTGAATAAGCGCAGAGAACGTGCAGCTGCGTAGAGCTAAAAGAGGGGGATTATCATGAAACTAACTGAGATTGATAATAGGTCGAAGGCTAAGCGGTTTCGGGAGATGTTGGCCCAGGAAGAGATTATTCAGCTACCCGGGGCGCATAATGCCCTGACTGCGAGAATTATTGAGAAGACTGGTTTTAAAGGTGTCTATATAACTGGTTCAGGAACTGCCTCAGCGATGCTCGGGGCACCTGATGTAGGTTTAGTGACTTTTACAGAAATGTTTACCAATGTCAAGTACATCAACAATGCAGTCAATATACCAGTTATCTGTGATGCTGATACTGGCTATGGAAATTCCATCAATGTCATGCGGACCGTGCGGGAATATGAAGAGATTGGTGTGGCCGGGATTCATATAGAAGATCAACTATTGCCAAAAAAATGTGGCCATATGGAAGGGAAGCAATTAGTGACTGCCGAGGAGATGGTGGGCAAAATTCAGGCTGCGCTAGCTGCACGACAGAACCCAGATTTTGTAATCATTGCTCGAACTGATGCGCGGGCGGTTTTAGGCATCGAGGAAGCGATTCGGAGAGCTAATCTCTATGTTGAGGCCGGGGCGGATGTGATTTTTCCGGAAGCTCCGCAATCCAAAGAGGAACTTAAGCTCTTTGCGGAAGAGATTCAGGCGCCGATCATTGCGAATATGACTGAATGGGGTAAAACCCCCTTATGTACTCTGGATGAATTACGGGCTATGGGCTGCAAAATTGTGATTTATCCAGCTTCTGGGATGCGGGCTGCCCATAAAGCGATTGAAGATTTGATGGTCGAAATTATGACTAAGGGGACCCAAAAAGATTTTCTAGATCATCTGACCCCCCGGCGTGAACTGTATGACCTGGTGGAATTACCGAAAATCAATGAGATGGAAAGAAAATATTAAAGCTTAGAGTCCGGGGGTGCTGCAATTAGTACCCCCGGACTCTAAACGAGTCGAAGAAAGGGTGAGAGAATGTCAGCAGCTGTCATTACCTTATTAATCATTTTATGTTCAATGATCTTTTTTGTTTTTGAAATTGTACCAGTGGCGATTACTGCTCTTTTGGTAATCTTATCTTTAATCACATTTAAAATCCTAGGCCCCAACGATGCCTTTAGTGGATTTTCGAATAATACAACTCTGTTGATCCTTTTTATGTCAGCGATTGGGGAGGCTTTATTTAAAACAGGAATCGGGCAGAAAGTGGCCAAACAGGTCTTAAAGGTTGCTGGCAAGAATGATTCTGTGCTTATTTTTGCGATAACCGGGCTGGCTACCGTTCTCTCAAGTGTCAGTAGCAATACTGGTGCAACTCTGGTTTTGCTGCCATTGGTGATCAGTACTGCAAAAATGTATGGGAAAAAACCGAGTCATTTTTTGATTCCTCTCTCTTTTGGGACCGCTTTTGGGGGTATTTTGACTTTAATCGGACGAGCTCCCAACATGATCATTAGTGGCTTTGCTAAAGATCAGGGTTTGGCTGGCTTTGGTTTTTTTGAACTTGGTAAGATTGGTTTACCGATTGCTATCATCTGTATTATCTATATGGTATTTATTGGCAAAAAGCAGTTAGAAGATCGGCCTTTTCAGACTGAAGAGGTGAAAGGTCAATTTGTGGTGCGCGAAGAGAAGCAGTGGATCGCCGTCGCAATTCTTATCGGGGTGATTATTGCTATGGTGGGAATTAACCCGATTTCTAAGTTGGTTGGTTTTAATTTGACTACTGTCGCCATGCTTGGAGCGATTTTGACCGTTGTTACTGGGTGTATTGATATCAATGAGTTCTTCAAAAGTGTCAGTTGGACGTCGATCTTTCTCTTTGCAGGCTTGATGCCCTTGGGAAAAGCTATGCAGGAGACAGGGGCAGCCCGGATGATTGCTGACTTTTTAATCACCATTATGCCTAGTCACAATTCTTTGGGAATAGTGGTAGTTTTGTTCTTAGTTGGCGGGCTTTTGGCCCAGTTTATGTCCCATACTGCGGCTTCGACGATTCTGGCCCCAGTATTTTATATGATTGCGGTAACGTTAAACATTGATCCCCATGCTTTGCTGATACTGTTGGCGATTTCGACAGGAATGGCCATGGCGACTCCTATTGGAACACCGCCTAATATTATCGTTTATGGGGTGGGGGGTTATAAGTTTGTCGATTTTGTTAAACTCGGGGTTCCGATGTTATTGATTGGTTTAGTGGTGTCGGTAATCCTGATTCCGATCTTTTACCCTTTGTAGAATTTAGCTAACTTGTTATAAAATAAAAAAAAGGGTTTTGGGGTCATCTGTATAATATATTAGTGGTTAGGTAATATTTTGATTAAATCATAGTAAAGGAAGTGGTTAGATGGCTGAAATCTCAAAAACAGCATTACGAACCCTTACGATTATGGAAATTTTAAATGATGCAGAAAAATCACTTTCTTTAGAAGAGCTGACCCAATTGGTGGGTGCGAATAAGACCAGTGTATTTCGCAGTTTAAAGACATTAGAGGAAAAAGGGTTTGTTGCACAAAATTCTGAAACAAATAAGTATTATATTACCTTAAAATTGGTTACCATGGCCAATAAAATAATCTCCCGTTTGGACTTTCGGAGTATTGCCAAACCTCATATGCGGGATATCGCTAAGGAGAGTGGTCTTTCAATCCACTTATCGATTCAGGAAGGTACTGATAGTGTGATTATTGATAAGGTGGATTATAAAGAAAAGATCAAGATTTCTTTTGCTTTGGGGCGGCGGAGTCCTATCTACTGTACAGCTAGTGGGAAATCTTTGTTGGCCTTTCTACCACCCGAAAAAACTCGGGCTATTTTGGATAAGATCGAATGGAAGCAATATACACCGACAACCATCACCAGTCAGGTGGAGATGTTGGCCGAGTTGCAGACGATTCGTCAAGCTGAATATTCTGTTGACCGGGAGGAGCATAATCCAGGGATTATGTGTGTAGCAGCACCGATCCGGAATCATCAGGGTGAGGTGAAAGCTGCTTTGAGTTTGACTGGTTTTGCGGAGAAGCTGAATGCTATTGGAATTGAAGCGCTAAGCAAATTAGTGAAGGAAAAAACTCATCAAATTTCTTTAGAAATGGGGCACCAAGATTAAAAGAAGGAGCTGTCTCAAAATTGAACTTCTCCTGTAAAGTAGACAGTGGAAATAATAAAAATGAGCTAAGCGGCTAAAGCCCTAATTCCATAGGGCTTAGGCCGTTTTTTTGTAATCGTTTTGTACTATAGAAATTGATATATTTATCTATTGACTTAGAGATGATGCCTCAAACAAAAAAGAAGAGATCGATGAGAAAAGACTGGTCTTCAACTTAATACCTTTGAAGGTCAGTCTCATTAGTAAAACAAGCGGAGAGGATATTTATTTACCTCACTCGCTTTAAAATAAATTCTTCGTGTTTGACAACTTCTGCTTCTATACGTTCTAGTCTGGCAGTGTTCTGTAACTGACCATCAAATAATGCTTCAATTTTAGGTTTGATGTCATTTTCGATAACATTATTAGTCTTTTTTAATTCGACTTTTAAATCTGATACTTCTTTTGTTAGCTCACCGACATCATCTTTAAGCCCACCAACATCATTTTTAAGACCTTTAAGCTCACCGACATCTTTGGTCAAAACACCCACCTGTTGAGCAATCAATTCCAGTAGTTCTCTGTCTGTCATTTTGTCACCTCATTTTTCGGAGTGATAGTTTATCTATTCTCCATGGGATACGATATTCCTTTCTTGTTTTTGAGCTAGAAGATTCTTTCGACAGTCAAATTATTTTCTTTGTATTGCTGGTACCAATAGCTTTTATAAGATTCCAAATTAGCATTTTGCGTTTTAATGATATCGAATCCTACTCCGCCAATTATCATTAATTGAGTTGCTAATGTTTCAATAAAATCCTGGCTTTCTACTCTGATTATAATTTCTTTTGTAATTTCGGATGTCTAGTGATTTCTATTCTCCTAAAGGTTTATGAGGGTATAATTATTAACCATGAATACCCAAGGATTTCCATCTTAAGCATGCCAATATTTGTTTAGTCGTCACCATTTGTTCTTATTGGAATAGCGGTGTTTAGCCATAGATGCAGTAGATAATAGATTATGTGGTTGATTTCATTACAAAATCAGCATTCGGTTTTTATCCTTTATTGTTTTTACCTCTGTGAATTTATGGGAATGGCTACGGATTTTTTTAGGATTTCAACTGTATCATTAGCATTCTGTAGTTCTTTTTTAAGTTTTCTATTCTCGGTTTCAAATTCTAACAATCTTTTATCCACCGTCTTAGAAAGGGCTAAGATACTTCCAGATCTTTGGATACTGAACTTATTGATAGACTTTTCTACTATCATTTTTACAGTACTGGCATTGAACTCATCATCATAATATCTATTTTCGTTTCCCAATATTAACACCCCTTAATGATTTGATTATACAATCACAATCCGGTGTCCGTCAAAGTGGGAATGATTCATTTTTTAAACTAATATAAGAGGTTCCAAAAAAACATGAGATAATTAAAAGAAAGCAAGTATTAGAATGGCTGCAATTAATGGTATAATCAAGGAAAATGGATACAATAGGATATTTTGCAGGAATAATTTTCGGTTTGTTGAATAAATATTATGGCAAAAAATTTAGGGGGGATGTTAAATGTCTGAAATGTCTTTTAAAGAGTCAATTTTTGAAGTGGCATCAAAGTTAAAAGGTTCTGCATTAAATGACTACGAAAAAAGTAAAATTATAGAACATTTTAATGCATCGGGTAAGGCAACCTCTGCTGAAAAAGCTCGAGAGGCAATGGAAAAAGTCATACAGAGAAGATTACCTGTGCTACAATTCAAAGAATCTGCTTCTCTAGACAACATAGATATGTTGCTTAGGCAAATGGAAAAAGAAGCAGAGCAGTGGGATAATCAATAATGAATTCCTTTATTATAAAGGCAGTAGCAGAAACAATAGAGTATATAAACCAAAATGATTATTGGGTTGTCTATATTCTGATTCTTGTTATTAATGCAATAGGGTGTCTTATATCTTGGTTTTTGAGTAAAAGAAAATTACATTCTGAAATAAAAAAACTTGAGGTAGAAATTACCGATAAACAAAGTCAATTACTTGAAAAGATGCATAAGTACAGAGATAAACATGTTGAAAACTCAAAACTTATTGAACTAAGTATAAGGGATGTTTTAGAATGTCTTAGAAAAAAGGATTCAGATTTATTACGGCAAGCATGGCTTGAATTAAATTCTTTTTTCTTTAATGATTTATTAGCCTCGTTTAATGGCTATTTAGAGATGGTTGAAATACTATTTGAAAAAGATCGCAAAAGAAAAAAATATTTCATCGAAGATCAAATATTTCGATTATTTAAAACAATCGAATTATATCTAGCTGTTGTAAATAAAGAGACTATTTTATCTAGAATAAATCATGATAAGATATCTATATCAAAAGAAACTATTACCCCAATGATGAGATTTGTAAGAGACAATACAGGGTTATGGCAATTACGAAAAAGAATTACTTTAAAAAAATATTTAAAAAAATTTGGTTGTTAAATAGAAGTTTGTAAAGCTTCGTTCCTAGTGATAGGAACAAGTTTTCTTATTTAGGAACTCTTCGAGATGCTATCAGGTTTAGCATATACCCCCTTCCTACCAGACTTAAAATCAGGTGAAATCAAAGGTATGGGGGTTCTAATTTCTCTCCCTACCATTGTAAAATAACTGAGTTTATAGCATTTTTGTGTGTGGTCGTTTTTTGTGTCTACAGGGGGATTTGGGTGGATATTGGTTGGATATGTGCAGCCTTTTGCTGCGTTGTGGAGCATTTTATGAGAGTATTGTATGAGAGAAGTGAATTTTGTTTTAAATGAGTCCTCAGAGGATAGAAAGTGACGAATGTAGTACTGTATTTTGAGTGGTTCTTTTTGAAGAATGGGGAAACTAAAGTCGCTAGCTAATCAATGTTGGTAAGTTGGGGTACAATGCTATTTTATATTATATCTGAAACTATCTAATACACTTCCAATTAGTTTCTGCGTTCTATGCGTTTGATTCTATTAGTGTTCTGCTGATAATAGTCAAATAATACTTGAATTTTGGGCTTGATATCACTTTCAATAATGTTGTTGGTCTTTCTTGTTTCTTGTTCTAGTTTTTGTTGCCCCTTGACTAGACTTAGTTGTCCTCTTTTCAGTTCGTCAACGTCTGTAGTGAGAGTGTCTAGCTTTTTGTTAAAGTTATTCATTTCACTTTTCAGGCTGCCTATCTCAGTTTTAACGCTACTCATATCAACAGTAAGACATCCAACTTGCTGGGCAATAATTTCCAGTAAATCTCTTTCTGTCATGTTTAGCACCTGCCTTTTTTTGTTTACACGTTTACAGGAGAAGTGTAATGTATTTTTGGAAAAAATTAATCTACCGAGGTCACTGGATATAACCAGAGCAGATATAACTTACGTATCAGAAAAAACTTTGTAGAAATCCGGAATTATTATGACTTCAAACCAGGTGAGAATTAATTGAGTTATCATACTTCTGGATAGTTTTAAAATGGGGTGGAACTGATAAGAGGTTTAACATTAAGTTCTTTATATAGTAATACTAACACATATTTAGGAATATATCAAGAATAAATTTGACAAAAGTAAATTTTTTTTGGATATAGGCATCATACATAAGAAAAAGTCAGATCCAACCATCTTTAAATCACTATCTATCAGACTCAAATCAAATCCCATGTAGCTAACTCAGTCAGTGATATGTAAAAATAGTATAAAATATTTACCAATTGGCTGCAGCATGATTTATAAAAAAGGCTTTACAACGGGAAAAAACATGTGTTATGCTAAAAAGTAGACATGTTACAATTTGGATATTCAAATGCAGGTCTGGGGAACTAACCTAAATTATTCTAGGAGGTTGATAAAATGAGTATTCATATCGGGGCAAAAGAAGGCGAGATCGCCAAAACGATTTTATTACCTGGTGATCCTCTAAGAGCGAAGTTTATTGCGGATAATTTTCTGGAAGATTCTGTTTGTTACAATGAAATCCGGGGAATGTATGGTTTTACGGGTACATATAAAGGAAAGCGGGTATCTGTTCAGGGAACAGGTATGGGATTACCTTCGCTGTCTATCTATGTAAATGAATTGATTACCAGCTATGGTGTGGAGAATCTGGTTCGGATTGGCTCCTGTGGGGGTCTAAAAGAAGATGTGGAAGTTCGCGATCTGATTCTGGCTATGAGTGCATCTACTAACTCTAAGATTAATGAATTAAGATTTAACGGGACTGATTATGCACCATGTGCCAGTTGGAAGTTATTAAAAAAAGCTTACGATATAGCTGAAAGCAAGGGATTAGACGTTAAAGTAGGTAACATTATGAGTACCGATGTCTTCTACAATGATGACCCTGAGGCCTGGAAACTATGGGCCAAATTTGGCATTTTGGCGGTAGAGATGGAGTCCGCCGAATTGTATACTCTTGCAGCTAAATTTGGTGTACATGCTTTATCAATCTTGACTGTGAGTGATTCTTTAGTATCTGGTATCGAGACGACTGCTAAAGAGCGGGAGAAGACTTTTACTGATATGATGGAAATAGCTCTGGAGTTAGCTGAATGAGTTTAGAAGCAATACGTAATAACCCCCAGGTGAGCATATCACAGTTCATCTTTGGGGGTGTTTTTTTTTGCCAAAATAAATTAGTGGATGAAGTTAAATTTTATTGTTAATTTATGAGTCTTTGTCTCTGAGATCGCTTGTCTTTAAAAAAATCCAGGCTGTAAAACTCCACCAGGTCAAAAATATAATAAATGACGGAATCGGATAGAGCCATGGTTCAAAATCAAATAATCCTACATTATGGACAACATATCCATAACTGACACTGGTTAAACCCCATGTAACGATGTATATATAGAGAAAAAACTTTCTTGTGGGTAAAAAAAATAAAAAAAGCATGATACTTACTGCCCAACTAGGTGGTGATAGAGCAATTTGTCCCAAAACATTAAATATTCCCTGATTTTTAAAACTCATAACGTTAAAAATATTTTGCATTAAGCTTACCAGAACAAAATCACCAAGCCCACCTATTATAAGACCATAAATCAAATAAGTTTTGTAGTCTTTTTTGGGGATAAAGATTAGCGTGAGAATAAATGTGCTCACTAAAAATACAGGATAAAATAAATTTTGAGCTAATGTCATATCGTTTTCTCCTCGCCTTCAAATCTATTTGCTGATAATATTATGCGTAGAAAAAACTATAGTATTCGTATTTGTCAAGTTTTTGGTCACTTTGAATTATCTTATTAACAATTTGTTAAATTTTTAAAAATTCACTGGAAAGCGAAAATATTTATTTGAATAGATAAAAGACTGACATTTGATAATTATCAAAAGACAATGATTTAGAGTTATCTGAAAAAAAGAGGGTAGACTAGTTATGAAAGAGAGGTGAATGTAATTAAGTAGTTGTATCTGAAACAACAAAGAATTTTGTTGTAATCTTGCTCTGTTAATCAATTTTCTTGAAGATGCGGTTATTCAAGCATTTAGTTGAAAGGAGGTATTACTTTTTGTACACATTTTTTAAATTTATAAATATGTATAAACCAAAAATGGAAAAGATGGATTTTGAAACATTACAAAGGATTAAAGAAGGTACTTTATTGGTGAAACTAATCGGTGAAGCTGAGTTAGCTGCAAAAAAGTGCAAATACTTTGCAGAGCATGCATCTAACGAAAAAGTAAAAAAGTTTTTTTCACATGAGTCAACTCTTATCGAAAGGACTAAAAATATTCTTCAAGATTATTATAACAGTATGTTAAAGGGGTGAAAATATTTGAATCTTTCAGATATGGAAATGCTTCAGGATTATGAGAAAGACACACGTTTATCCGCAACTAGTTACCAGGGATTTTTAATGGAGGTATTGGATGATGCTCTGGGAGATATATTGGCCAAAGGGGCTGAAGAATCAATAAAGTCACATAAGCGAGTAACAAGATTGCTCATTGAACTTGGAGAAAAACCGTAATTAGTTAAGTCGAAATGATTTATATAACACTGCTCCGAACATAGGTAAACCGTAAAACAACCTTGTTCGGAGCTTATATTTTCTGCTGAAGATATAATGATTATTATGTATTTTGAAAAGAAATCTTTTCTATTTACATAATAAAGATGGAGAGAGTAAAAATAATTGAAGTAAAATTGTGTTTGTATTGTCTAAAAAAAGCATATAATATGAATGAAAATTCTCAAAATAGAGATTTTCGTTGATTTAGGAGGATTTTTATACAAATTTGTTGAATAAAAAAGGAAGTTTAATTTTTATTATTAGTTAAATCTTGAATTTAATATTTTAGTTTATTCAGAAATATTATCTGAAAAAATTGATAGAATGGGGTGAATAAAATTTATCAGGGTAAACAAAAAATAGAGTATGAATTTAAACCAGTATCATCATCTAAGAAATACGTAATTCTGGTGAGTTATTGTCTGGCAATGATTGTTTTTGGGTTAATTACTACCCCTTTTCGAGAGATATTCGCCGGAATGAGTCAAATTGTTTCTGGTACTGATTTATTGGTTACTGATTATCTGGTTGTAGGTGGTTTAGGAGCAGCTTTTGTAAATGCAGGTTTAGTTGGCTTAATTAGCATTTATCTTCTTTTTCGAAATAAGATTGCTCCTTCAGGGATAACCTTTGCTGCTATCTGGTTAATCACTGGTTTCAGTTTGTTTGGGAAGAATATTTTTAATATTTGGTTTATTTTTTCAGGTGTAGCCATTTTTGCAAAATATCAAAAAGAGTCATTTACTAAATATATTTATATTGCTTTGTTTGGTGCGGCTTTATCACCAATTGTTACTCAAGTAATGTTCAAATTGGACAAGCCATTATTTATTCGGATACCTGTGGGAATATTGGTCGGATTATCTGTTGGCTTTATTTTGCCACCACTTTCCTCATATTTAGTAAGGGTTCATCAAGGTTTTAGTCTTTATAACATTGGATTTACTGCAGGGATTATTGGAACAGTTTATGTAGCTATATTTAGATCTTTTGGATTTGTTATACCCAATACTTTTATCTGGTCAACGGAATATCATCAGGTGCTTGGGTGGTATTTGATAACACTTTTCGTATCAATGGTTGTATTGGGTTTTATGCTTAATCCTAAAGCTTTTAAGGGGCTAAAAAATATATATAAAATGCCAGGTCGTCTGGTGTCAGATTTTATTATTCTGGAAGGTATGGGTTCGACATTGGTTAATATGGGTATTAACGGAATTTTTGCTACTCTCTATATTCTGGTGATCAAAGGGACATTAAACGGTCCAACTGTGGGAGGAATTTTTGCAATTGTAGGTTTTAGTGCTTTTGGTAAGCATTTTCGCAATATTCTCCCTGTAATTGCCGGGGTTGTTTTGGGGTCACTTGCTCAGATCTGGAGTATTAATGATCCATCTATCCAGCTTGCAGCTTTGTTTTCAACAACTTTAGCACCAATAGCCGGAGAATTTGGTTGGGGTTTTGGAATTTTAGCAGGATTTCTCCACTCCTCTGTCGTATTAAATGTAGGGTACCTACATGCGGGGCTAAATTTATATAATAATGGCTTTGCCGGAGGGATTGTTGCTGCAACATTGATCCCAATTATTGAAGCATTAGGAAAGGAAGATTGAGATGAAACATTGCAAAAAGAGAGTTTCAAAAATCGTTGATGAACTATTAACTTGTTTTATGAATTTGCATGCGACCAACATTAAAATTGAGTTGGAAGAATTAGAAGCATGTTACATGATCAGCATTAAGGGCAATTGTAAAGATCTGACAGAAGAGATGGCAGAACGATTTATCCGTTTATTGAATACTCCCATGCATCAAGAGTTAGAAGAATATTATTGGGAATTAACTGGAGAAGGGGATGTGGATAATGAGTTAGCCCTTGTCGGTATGATGACCAGTAGAGCAGCAGTTAATTTTCTTCCAAATGAATATTTGGAAATTCAATTATATCGCGATAAATAGACAAAAAGAACCTCTGGTGGGAGGTTCTTTTTTGTCTAGTTTGAAAGATGTAGGAATAAAAAAGTTAATTAATAATCATATTTGATATTAAAATGTATAAAGATATATAGACAATATTGATTTTACTAAAGGGTAGATGTGCACCTATTTGGAGGAAAGTATGATCATTATCATGAGTTTTAGAAAAAATATTGTGATTTTGATGCTAATACTGAGTTTATTTTTGATCTCTGCTTTTGGAGTTTTAATCTGGCATTTGGAGGAAGCAAGTTATACATTAGAGGTGGATGATACAATAAATGAGATGATTCAACAGATTTTTACTCAGCGAAACGAAGCTTTATTAGAGCGAAAGACAGATGTTTTGGACGGATTATATAACAAAAACGTGACATATGGTCGTTGGGCTTATGAGCATGCATTAAAAAAGATGAAATACCTGCATAGTTGGTCAGAAAAACAGGGGGTAAGGTTTGTTACAATAAATTCTCATATAAAAGTGAGACAACTGAATAAAAAAGGAGACAGACTAACATTAATTCTGTTAGTGTCTACCGAATATCAATATCTGTATGAGAATTTGATCGATATTAAGGATTCTTTTAGGATTGGTACATATCATTCTCTGGATCTGATACCGGAAGGTGAGGGATGGTTAATTACGCGGGAATGGTATACAGACCCTTTTGCCGATTCTTTGAATCAGGATGAGATAAAGGATCGGGAGATTAAAGATTTAATTCTTTCTGAAGAATATAAGCAGTCATTTGAGTTACTTGAAAGAAGGATTGATGCAGTAAAATATGCAGATAAGTTCTGTGGGGCTGCCAGTTTACCGGAATATGGTTTTACCTATAATTCAAAATATAGAAATTATAATAACCTGGGTGGTGATTGTGCTAATTTTGCTTCCCAGATCCTGTATGAAGGTGGAAAGTTTAGAAAGAACGGAACCTGGAATTATGAGCGAGGAGCAGGAAGCAAAGCATGGGTCAATGCCGCTGCTTTTAATAGTTATATGCTTTATAGTAATCGGGCATCTTTGATCAGTCGGGGAACTTATGAACAGGTGCTGAAGAGTTCTTATAAATTGCTTCCCGGGGATTATGTTGCCTATGAGAGGAAGGGAAAGGTTGTTCATATATCTGTGGTGACCGACGTTGATTCTAAAGGATATGCTTTAGTAAATTCACATAATTCAGATCGTTATCGAGTGCCCTGGGATCTGGGATGGAGCGATAGAGGAATACGGTTCTGGCTGGTCAGAGTACATTATTAATTGCGACAGTTTTGGCTTACTATTATAGTGAAAACACCCTTTAGAATAGATCACTTATATCTATCTAAAGGGTGTTTATTAATAGTTTATTTATGGTGAAATATTTTTGACTTTATCAGTGTAATTTATCAGTAGTAGAATTATTACATACTGTCTCCAAAATCCTTTTTAAATCTGTCAACCAATTGGGTTTGCCAGTCAGAAACGGTGTCCAGTTTTCCAAAGAAGAAGCGTAAATTTTTGGGTTCATCTACAAATGTTAAACCACCAACTAATCTCCTATTCTCATGTAACCATCCAATGCGGTCGATAGCATATTTGACTTGAGATAGGGTAAAGACACGTCTTGGTAGTGCTAAACGCAGAAGTTCCATATTGGCTAATGGTTCAACACCATGTTCATCCCTTTGTTCTGAAAGGGTTCCTCTTTCCATACCTCTAACGCCACTGACTATAAATAAAGCCGAAGCCAGTGCCCCTGCAGGATATTGATTTTGGGGGATGTGATCCAGAAACTTCATAGCATCAATATGACATCCGAGACCACCAGCAGGAGTAACTACAGGAACGCCTTTTTTCTGTAGTTCTTCTACCATAAATTCAATAAATTGAGGGCTTTGATTAATCATATCTTCATCCATAGTTTCATCGAGACCGACGGTAATCGCCTCAATTTCGCGAACAGACATTCCGCCATAAGTTAGAAAGCCTTCGTAGAGAGGAATAAATTCACGGATTTTAAGGAACAGTTCTTGATCATTAATGATAATTCCGCCACCACGGGCACATCCCAGTTTACGGGCAGAAAAGTAGATAATATCTGATAGATCAGATATTGCCCGGGTAAGCTCCCGGATACTCATATCTTTACACTTTTCTTCTCTGGTTTTCATGAAGTACAGGTTATCTGCCAATAGACTGGCGTCCAGTACAATCAGTATGCCAAATTCGTCGCAAACCTGGCGAACTTCTTCCATATTCTCCAGAGAAAAGGGTTGACCACCAATCAGGTTAGTTCCTGCTTCTAAGCGGACAAAAGGAATTTTTGCTGCACCATGTTTGTTGATTATGCCCTTCAGTTTATCAATATCCATATTACCTTTAAAAGGACAATCGCTGGTGATATTCAAAGCTTCATCAATAGGAATCTCTTCTATTGAACCACCATTCAAAACAATGTGGGCTTTGGTGGTGGTAAAATGGTAATTCATGGGAAGTACATCTCCGGGTTTGATTAAAATCTGGGAGAGAATATTCTCACAGGCCCTTCCCTGATGGGTAGGTAAGAAATAATCCATGCCAAAGATTTCTGAAATTTTATTCTCCAGTCTGGTAAAAGTTTCTGAGCCTGCATAGCTATCATCGGCTATCATCATTGCCGCCAGCTGCCTATCACTCATGGCATTTACACCACTGTCGGTTAGCATATCAATAAAAATATCAGCATTCTTCAGTAAAAAAGTGTTATTTCCCGCTTCGGTAATAGCTTGCAAACGACGCTCGATGGGTACAAGATTCAGTTTCTGGACAATTCGAACCTTATGCATCTCCAGAGGAACATTTTCACCATAATAAAATTTTACATTAGTCATTAACTATCACTCCATTCTTCCATTCTACTTGTTTTTGTTTTCCTGTCTTTCCTACGCTACCATTCTACAGTTCTACTGTCTTACTTCATCAGAATTTAAGCTAACTTAAATAACACCTCCTAATGTTTAACACTAAGTAATACATCTGAGTTCTATGACTTCCACTTCTATAAGTGGGAGCTGCCTTGTTCTACTTCAGTGAGGTTGAATTCCCATCTGAAGCCCCAAGGTTCAGCTTTAGCTGAACGAGTTCACTGAAAAGGGCAAATAAAAAAGTCGTCCATAAATATACAGGACGACAATAACCGCGGTACCACCTGAATTAATCTGTCAATACAGATTCCCTCTTATTAGGAGCAGTGCTCTCTTTTTCCGGATAACGACGGATGACGGCAAAGCCTACTTAGTTTCAGCCCGCGACTCCAGGGTGTACTTCAGTCAATAGAGATTATCAGGTTCCAGCTCCCCCTGACTTTCTGTAAATCTCTAATATAGACTTACTCTCCCTTTCATAGTCTTTAATGTATTAACTTTATAAAGGTATTATAATACGCATGGAAGTATTTGTCAATGGTTTTTTAAAAAAATTTTTCTTAACTGATCCCGGAAATTATCGATAAAATCCCCATAATAAGAATTAATCCAATGGTTATTCGCTTAAAGTGGTCTTCTTTAACTCTATTGCCGAGAGCTATACCCAACATTACTCCTAAAACTAATGCAGGAAGTAGAAATCCTATTAATTTTAAAACTTCAACGGTTATTAATCGTTTATATAAAAATGTAAACAGGGTCATAATGTTGAGTATCCAAAAATAGGCGGTCAGTGTAGCCCGAAAAGCTTGCTTTCCCAGACCTTGATTTGTTAGAAAAAGAATTACTGGCGGGCCACTAAGGCTCACACTTCCATTCAACAATCCACTGATAATTCCTATAGGTATTAAAGCGATCTGCTCTTTTTTGAGTTGAACCCGATACCCAAAATGAAAAAAAATTGCCGACACAGTTACGATAACCCCGATTATTATTTGTAACTTTTCTTCAGAAACATTTAGCAAGATATTTGCTCCGATTGGAGTAGCTATTACAGCTGAGATAATCAATAAATATATTTTCTTTAGGTTGACATGTTCTCTGATCTGATAGAGAATTATTGCATTCATAATCAGACTATAGATTATTGAAATCGGTACAATAATCTTAATGGGTAAGATAAAACTTAATAAAGGTACTGCCAATAGTGAAAATCCAAAACTGGTTAAACCTTGAAGAAATCCTGCTGTAAAAATTATGACTAGTCCAACGGATATTACCATGTTCATTTACTTATAGTCCTCCTGTTAAAATTCTTATAATAGATTTCAAAAATTATTATACCACGGTTTGTAAGTATTGTATATCTAAGTTTTATGACCTTCACTTCTATAAGTGGGAGCTGTTTTGTCCTACTTCAGGTGGGGTTGAATCCCCATCTGAAGCCTCGAGGTTCAGCTTTAGCTGAACGAGTTCGGATTTTGAGTTGAGAAAAATCGTTCGCGAACTTTAATTGGGAATCGAAGTAAATATATATTTTGTATAAAAAATAAATATAATAAAGGAATTGACCCCTCAAAAGGCGAAAGTCAGATATGAGAAAATATTTAGAGTTGCGAAAGAAATTTGTCCAGAAGGAGGGTATTGAAGATGGAAAAGCGCTACATTAAACCGGAAGACCTATATGCTTTTAAAAATCAGGGAGATGTTCAAATATCAGTTGATGGTAATTGTATAGCTTATGTGGTTCAGCGATTTAATAGAAAAGAAGATGAGTCGTTAACTGATATCTTTGTGTATGAGGTTGATTCTAAAAAGACACGCCAGATTACTTTTACCGGGAAGAACAGTTCGCCAGTCTTTGCACCAGATGGACAAAGGTTGGCTTTCATCTCAAAACGGAATGAGAAAAGTCAAATTTGGATATTGGATTTAAATGGCGGTGAAGCCTGGTGCTTAAAAACAAAAGAGACGGTCTCAGGGCCGTTGATCTGGACACCTGATGGGGGTAGTATTATTTATTCTGCTGAAGTTTTTAGCCATGAAGAATCATGGATTCCTTATCCAGGTGCACCGGAATATGACCGGGAACGGATAGTCAAATTAAGCGAGAAGCTTCATGAAGAAAAGAAGAAAAGTGATGAGGATAAGAAAGAGAACAAGGTCAAGGTTATAACAAGATTTAACTATAGATTTGACGGAGTGGGGTATTATGGAGATGTGCGTCAACAGGTTTTTATCACTCCTGTACCAACGACTCCTGATCCGGATTGGGAAGGTCAAAGCAGGCAACTGACTGAAGGAGATTATAATCATGACAGCGCAGCTATCTCTCCTAATGGTAAGTATTTGGCCGCCAAATCCCGACAGACCGAGACTGCCGACATGGAAAAGAAATCTGATATCTGGGTATTTGAGATAGATAATGGTAATAGTCACTTGCTTTATGATGCTCCTGGCCCGGTACACAATTTATCCTGGTCACCTTGCGGAAACTATCTTGCTTTTGTTGGTCATGATCTGGCAGAAGATCTATCCACAACTTCAGACCTGTGGATATTAGGTATAGGTGGTTACATAGATAATCTGGAGAGAGGGGAAGCAGCCCGACCTCTGACTGTTGAGAATGCTTCTAATGTGACCAGATCTCTGGATCGACCCATTGGTGGTCAAGGATCTGATATGAGGTATAAATCCAGTGGAAGTCTGGGATGGCAGGGAGACAAATTATTTTTCCTCTTAAGTGACCGGGGTGTGGGATGTATCTATCGAATTGTTCCTTCTGCCCAGGCAGAACCGATTCTGGTAGATCGGAAGATGAGCATCTCAAGTCTGGCAGTAGGAAAAGAGTTTCTGGTCTATAGTGCCTCTAGCCCAGTTAAACCGGAAGAGTTGTATATATATAGAAAAGATGAGATAAAACAATTGACCACTCTTAACCAGGATTTGTTGAGAGAGATAGAGATTGGGTCATGGGAGGAATTTACCTATAAAAGTGACGATGGACAGTCTATTGATGGATGGATAATCTATCCACCTAAATTTAATCCAGAAGAAATATATCCACTGGTTTTATTGGTACACGGTGGTCCTCATGGTGCATATGGCCCGGGATTTATGTTCACTGCTCAAATCTTTGCCGCTGAAAATTATGTAGTGTTATACACTAATCCCAGAGGTAGTCAGACTTATGGTCAAGAGTTTGCATCCTGCATTGATAAAAACTGGGGTGATCGGGACTATGCTGATGTGATGGCAGGAGTTGATGCAGTAATTGAACGTGGTTTTGTTGATACTGAACGCATGTTTGCTCACGGCTGGTCGTATGGAGGTTATCTGACATGTTGGATTGCCACCCAGACAGATTGTTTTAAAGCTATATGTGCGGGTGCCAGTGTAACTAATATGATTAGTCAATATGGATGTTCAGATATTACTCTGGCCGATGAGCGGGAATGTGGTGGTCAACCCTGGAGAGATTATGAACACTTCATCCAACATTCACCGCTGGGACATGTGGAGAATGTTCAGACTCCGATGATGTTAATGCATGGAGAGAATGACTATCGTGTACCAGTTGGGCAGACAGAGGAGTTCTATATTGCGCTAAAACGTCTGGGGAAAGAAGTAATAATGATCAGGTATCCGGGAGAATATCATGGCCCGCGCCGTTTGATTCACAAATTAGATCGATATGAGCGGCTATTAGCCTGGTTTAATTATTATCGTGATCTGAAGTAATTATGCGATCCAGAGTAGATGATATTAAAAGGTCCTCGAAGATAGTTGAGGGCCTTTTCTAGAATATAGTTCTTTGATAAAGAGGACTTTTTTGTAAAACGAAGAATCTCAAAATTAATACTAGTGCATAGGAGGTAATCGTAAGATGCTCAATTTGTTAAAGGAAATGATTAACCGATCAGCTGAATGGGTCGAGATTCGTTATCACAAACGAATTCATACAACTATTTCTATTAAAAATGGGGACTTGGAAAAATCTAATATTAATACATTAGCTGGCGCTGGTGTACGGGTATTAGCTGATGGCAGTTGGGGTTTTGTTTCAACATCTGATCTGAGTAAAGAGGGATTGAGTTCTGCAATTGCTGAAGCTACTGCAGCAGCAAAAATCGGAGCAAAATTTCGCAAAAATAAGATTGCGGGAATAGCTTCAGGTAAAATAGCTCAGGGGAGATTTGATTATGTTTCTGAGCGGCGGGAACCTGAATTGAAAGAGAAGATTAATACCCTTTTTGAGATGGATCAGAAGGTGAAAGGATATTCCGATCTGGTAATTACCAGCAGCATAATGTATGATCATTTTGATAATACCAAAGTTATTGTGAATTCTGATGGTTGTGAAGTAGAGATATTGGATCTAAAACAAGATATTGGTGTGAATTGTGTGGTAAAAAAAGATGGCAAGATGGAAGTAGGTGGAGCCTCTACTGCTGCTACTGGAACCTGGGATGATATGTTTAAAAAATGTTCTCCCGATGAATTAGTGAACAAAGCATGTCAGACAGCTGAGGAGAAATTAGCGGCTGATTATGTGAAAGGTGGTCAATATACTGTAATCCTGGATCCGGAGTTAGTAGGATTGTTGGCTCATGAGGCTATAGGTCATACAGTGGAAGCAGATTTTGTTCTATCAGGTTCAGTAGTCAAAGATAAAATTGGTGAGCGGATTGGTAGTGAGTTGGTCACATTGATTGATGATGGTAATATTACTGGTGCCACTGGAATGGTCCTTGTTGATGATGAAGGTACACTTGCTGAACCTTCGATAGTTATTGATAAGGGAATTTTGACCGAATATCTACATAACAGAGAGAGTGCCCATCTGTTTAACACTCAGCCAAAAGGTAATGCCAGGGCTTACAATTATCGTGATGAACCGATCATTCGCATGACCAATACCTGTATTATGGCTGGTAGCGATGACTTAGATGAGATGATTGCGGGAATCGATGATGGTTATCTTCTGGAAGGCTTTTTTGGTATGGGTCAGGCGGATTCTACAGGGGAGTTTATGTTTGGTGTTTCAAAGGGTTATCAGATCAAAGATGGTAAGTTAGGTCAAATGGTCAAAGGTATTACTATCTCAGGACAGGCCTTTGATGTTTTGAAAAGTGTAGACGCAGTTAGTAAAGATTATAGATTAAACTCGACACGGGGTTTCTGTGGAAAAGGTCAACCTGCTAAAACAGATGACGGCGGACCATATATTCGCTGTCAGGTTACCATTGGCGGTCAACAGTAATCAAAGGAGGTCATGTGATGAAAGATCTACAATTATGTCAGGATATTGTACAATTAGGTAAATCCATGGGTGCAGATGAGATTGAAGTCTATTATCATAAAGAACATAATGTTGAGGTAATAGTGGAAAAAAATGACCTGCAGATACCCAAAGGAGATAGGTATGAAGGAATTGGGGTACGGGTGATTAAAGATAAAAAAATGGGTTTCGCTACCACTAATCTATTAGCTGACGAGTCTTTAAAAGCTACAGTTCAGGGTGCTTTAGATTTAGCAGAAATGAATAAATCCAGTGAATACAATCAACTTCCAGACCCACAATCAGTAAGTCTTGTTGAAGGAATCCTGGATCCTAAAGGGTTTCAACTTAATATAGAAGGTGCAGTAGAACATGCGGGCAAGATAATTAGTACTTTCAAAGAATATCCAAAAGTTACTATAGATTCTGCCAGTGTAAAGGGAACAATTGTGGCACGAGCTATCGCAAATTCACGGAACATTGCGCTCAGAGAAGATAAAACACTCTATGAGGATGTGGTTATGTGTTTTGCCAGAGATGGTGAAGAACTCACTTCTTTTGATATGGAGTTTGATGCCAATGCTGATCTCTGTAAATTAAATCCGTGGAAGAGGTTTAGAGACCTGGCCCAACGGCAGACTGATTCATTAGGAGCTAGCTCAATTCTCAGCTATAAAGGTCAAGTAATTTTGACTCCATCGGCTTTGACGAACATTATCCTGCACCCATTGTTGGCAATGATTAAAGGGGACGCAGTGGTAAATGGAATGTCTCCTTTAAAGGATAAGTTGGGAGAGATGATTGCCAGTTCTCTTCTGACAATTGTTGATGATCCGACATTATCCAGTGGATACAGTTCCCAATCCTTTGATCGTGAGGGTGTTCCATCTGCCAGACTACCATTGATCTCTGAAGGTAAGCTTAAATCTTTTATTTATGACCATAAAACTGCTTTAAAAGCTAATACTACTTCTACAGGACATTCAGTCGGTGATAATCAGAATATGCGGCTGAATAACACTAATGTAGTAATCAATCCTGGTGATACTCCTCTGGTTGAGATGATCAAGAGAATGGATAAAGGTATTATTATCAACCGATTCTCTGGTAATGCGGAACCGATTAGTGGAGATTTTTCGGGAGTAGTTAAAGGTGGGTTTTATGTAGAGAATGGCCAAATTGTTAAACCGATTAAAGAAGTTATGGTAGCAGGCAATGTTTATGGAATGTTGAACAATCTTGTGCAGATTTCGAAGGAGTCGGTTAGTTTGTTTAATCTCCATCTACCGCATATGTTATTTGATAATGTATCTGTTACTGGAAAGTAGCTCTTATCCGGGGTGGTCGCTCGACCACCCCTTTATAATCTTAACTAAAGGGGGAGGTAAGAGTTGATGGATATTCGAGATGCGTTTATTAGTCAGTATGGAGAGACAGGTGTAATTAAGGTAATATCAGCACCTGGTAGAATCAATATGATCGGTGAACATACAGATTATAATGATGGATTCGTTTTGCCCGCTGCTATAGATAAGTATGTTACTCTGGTTGGAGCATTACGAAATGACAGGTTAGTTAAGATTTATAGTCAGGATTTGGATGATTACACCCAGTTTTCCCTGGACATGATCAAACCAGATAATGAACACCCCTGGGTAAATTATCTGGCAGGGGTGATCTATCTTTTTTTGACCCGTGGTTATGTTCTCAGAGGAATGAGTCTGGCTTTTACTGGTAACATTCCGATTGGTACAGGTCTTTCTTCTTCGGCGGCTCTGGAGGTGGCTACAGCATATCTTTTAAAAAGTCTGCACGAGATAGAGATAAGTCCTATTGAGATAATTAAATTGTGCCAGAGAGCGGAGAATGACTTTGTTGGGGTTAAATGTGGAATAATGGATCAATATATCTCTTGTCTGGGTCGTGGAGGGCAGGCACTTCTGATTGATTGTCGTACTTTAGAAGCTAAACCAGTACCGCTTCTTAATCACCAGGTAGGGTTGGTAATCGCTAATACTAAAGTAAAACACAATCTGGTAGAATCCGGATATAACCAGAGAAAGCAGGAATGTGAGGAGGCAGTAAAGCTTTTAAGTGAGTTAATTGGGGAGAGGAAAAGGGCTTTACGGGATGTAACGATTGAAGAGTTTGCAATGTATGGTCATAGGCTGCCTGAGTTGATCGGTCGGAGGGCTAAACATGTGATTAATGAAAATCAACGGGTATTAACCGGTATGACTGCATTGACTCAAGGGAAATTTATTGAATTTGGTAAGCTGATGATTGAATCTCATCAGAGCTTGCGTAACCTGTATCAAGTTAGCTGCTCTGAGTTGGATTTGATGGTAGATCTTGCTTGTCAGGTTAGAGGGGTGTATGGGTCACGTATGACGGGTGGTGGTTTTGGGGGTTGTACTGTTAGTCTGGTTCAGACTGAACAGGTGACTGAATTCGTCAAATTTGTTGGAGATGGGTATGTACAAAGAACCGGAATTAAGCCCGAGTTTTATATCTGCAGTGTAGTAGATGGAGCGGAGTTGGCCAATTAAATACAAGTTGTCCAAATTTAAACTAACCTGTAGTAAATTAACTTTTATCATAGTTCACTTTTTGTTTATGTAAAAAAATTTCAACAACTTGCAGGATAATACATTTTCATAAGGAATTTATCAATATCATTAATTTGCTATAATGGTTGTTCTATGATAGATAATTTGTGTGGTATTTTTTTAGATTCTTTTTAGGGATTTTTGATAATCTATAAATAGTGACAACTAAAATCAATAAAATAGGGAGGAGGGTTCAAAATGGGGGTTTTCAGGAGGAGGACAAACTATCCAAAATGCTTTAGATACTTTAAAGAAGAGATAACTCAATTGAAGGAATTAGGTTATCATGATGTACAGATCAAAGAAATTTTTCGTAGTTTAGCAAATGTTAAAGCTAATCAGAAACTAAATGCTGCTGAACAAGAAGAGATTAGGGATAAGCTAAATAATTATATTGAGTTTGCTAAAAAGGCACTTAGAAATTAACGGTGATTTTTGTTGACTATCTTGTAAGACCTCCTTTGGTGGAGGTCTATTTTGTAAACGTAGTTATGGATTGTCAGAAAGAAAATATAGATCAGTATAGGTAGATATTTTTTCAATATTTATATGTATTAGTAAATTTACTGTAATATTTGGGTTAAAGCATAATGAAACTAGATAACACCTGGGCGTCACGGGAAAGTTATATATAAATGCATCTTATTTGCAATTTATGCAGTGGGAAAACTTGTTTTTCCTACCTTTTATATGATACAATAAGATTGGCGTGAGATTGTTTGTTAATAAAAGTTTAGTAAAAATAAAGGAGTGAGTAGGTGATGTTTATACTATGAAGATACTAAAAACAGTTTTTAATCCTCCACACCTAAATCACACTATCCAGAGAGAGGAACTATTACGGAAGATTGAGTTTAATAAGGATAAGAAGTTAATCTTCCTCAAAGCAGGTCCTGGATATGGGAAGACTATTCTTGCAGCCAGTTTTTATTCTTCCTGTGATACCAGAATATGGATATCTATTCCCAAAGGTTATCTGAGTTTTTTTGAGATCCTCTGTCATCTTGCGTATGCATTAGATCAGAGATTAAATCTTCCAAAGAGTAGGGAACTAACAGCCACCTGTCAAATGCTCTCTCCTGAAGATTTGATAGTGGAAATTATTAATTTAATTGCGGAAAATATTGAAGATGATCTGTATATATTTTTTGATGATTTCCATCACTTATTACTCCCGGAAGAGAATATTGATAAAATTATTGAATTGTTTATTTCATTTATACCATCTAATGTACATATTGTTATAACTTCTCATAATGATCTTCCATTTCCTGTAGCTAAATTGCGTGTTACCTCAAATATTTATCAGTTAGATAGCGCAGATTTTAACTTTGATCTCAATGAGATTAAAGATTTATTCATCAAAAATAAGATCAAATATACTTCTCCAGATTTACATACAGTTTTTCGGATAACTAATGGCTGGATTGCGGTGATCACGCTTTTAATTAATGAGTTCAAGCATCGAGGTGCAGATTGGGTTAATATTCTTAATGATCCAGGATTTAGTGTAGCAGACTTTATCAGTCAGGCTATTCATAATCTTTCATCAGATCTCAGAACTTTTCTGACTGATATTAGTATTTTTGATTTAATTGATGTGGCTATATGTGATAAGTATTTAGCGAGAAACGATAGTCAGGGCTTTTTAAATCGACTTTATGCTTTAAAGTTTGTACATAAACATGATGACCAATCCTTTGTTTTGCATCAACTTATTAAGGACAGGTTAATTAAAGAGATTGATCTTGAGCTTTTACCTGAAAAGTTTTCTCGTTTAGCAGACATTTATTTAGCAGATGGGAATAACAAAGACGCTGTATTTTATCTATGTAAGAGTGGTAAGATTGAACAGGCGCTAAAGATGATTTTAGAGATTACAGAGGATATGGTTAGAGACGTAATTCTTATGGAACACTGGTTGGAATTGGTTCCAGAAAGCTATTTTGAAAGTACTCCTGAACTCTATCTTTATCGGGGCCAGATTAAAGAAAGAATTAGTAAATATGATCAATCTTTAGAAGACTATCATAAAGCTCGTAATCTATTTGCTCAACGATCAAACCAGGATGGTGTGACTTCTATCAATATTCAAATTGCGGGTATTTATTGGTTTAAACGGGATTTTTCTACTACTGTAGAGATGTGTAGGAAGATTTTACCTGAAGTGAAACAAGACGATTATCAGTCTCTTTCCCGGGTTCACAATCTGTTGGGTCTTAGTTTGATTGAATTGGTTAATCGGGAAGAAGGTGTTACACATTTAAAACAGGCTCTTGAGTACTGTGGCTTGACTGGAGACAGGAATCAGGAAGCATGGATATTGAATAATCTATGTTTTATGTACTATATACCTAATGGTAACTTTGATAAAGCTGTGGAAGACTACACAAAAGCTTTAGACATTTTTACTGAAGAGAGTTCTTCTGGTGGTCGATCTAAGGTATTATCCAACATGAGTAGTCTGTACATTATGATGCATCAAATTGACCAGGTAAGAGCTCTTTTGGACGAAGCGGAAAAGATTAATATTGAGATGAAAAACGAATTGGGCCTGGCTTCTACTTTAATTCTACGAAGCAGGTATTATGCGTTGACCAATAATACAGGGAAAGCTATCGAAGATCTGGAAAGGTTACCAGAGAATATGCAGTTGAATGAATTTTATTCGACTCAACTTTATCTCTCATATTGTTATCTATATATTGCTTTAAATGATCTAGAACAGGCTTTAATCTGGATAGATAAAGCAATAAATGTAACTTCTTTTTCTAATCATCATCTGTATCTGGAATTTTTTATTCAGAAGATGAAGATTAAGTTTTTATCTGAAAAGTATGCGGAAGCATTGAGCCTAACAGAAGAAGTAAGTGATCAGGCTGAACGCTGGGGGTACAAATATTATCTGATTGAAGCTCTTTTTTATCAGATCGTTATCTCTAAAAAGTTAGAGACAAAAGCTACCATCGATTTAAAAGAATTTGTTAGGATGGTCAAAACGAAAAAGCTATATTTTATCTTCAAAAAACATTCATTTCTGACTAAAGAGGTCTTACCTCAATTGAAGAAGCTGTTTAAAGATTCTGTAGAAGTAAAGACTCTCCTTGTCGATGTTGATGGAGATGCTAAGAGTAAAACTTCCAAAAATCAAAAGCAGTCATATTCTCCCAGACGAATTCTGGATATACGGATGTTTGGAGAGTTTAGTATTTATAATGGGAAGGAGTATTTGAATACTGAAGATTGGAAGAATAAAAAAGCTTTAAATCTCTTAAAGTTCCTGGTTTTAAATCGAAACAGGTTGGTGTTACAGGATCAGATATTGGAAGTGTTCTGGCCTGAGTTGGATTTTGAAAAAGCCAGACAAAATCTTTATGTAGCACTATATTATATCCGCAAAATGTTGGAACCAGGTCTGGGCAATGTGAAAAACTCACACTATATTATCTCTCAACATGGTAGTTATAAGTTCAATACCAATCAACCATACCGTTTAGATATTGAGGACTTTGAGAACTATTATTATGAAGCCAATCAGCTAATGGAGACAGGCTATCTAAAAGAAGCAGAATCTTACTATATTAAGGCCAAGAATTTGTACAAAGAAGATATTTTGCCAGAGAATTTATATGATGATTGGTGTATTGATCAAAGACGAGATTATCAGAATGTTTATATCAACTTATTACAGCGTTTGCTGCAACTTAATCTGGATAAAGATAAACCGAAATCTCTGGAATTTGGTTTGGAAATTTTAAGAGTGGAACCATTTTTGGAAAATATAAATGCTACAGTGTTAAAATTATATGTAGAATTGGGAAATTCTAAAGAAGCTATTAACCATTATCAGAGACTAAAGGTAATTTATATGTCGGAATTGGATGCAGAGATTCCGGATAAATTGGTCAAGTTATTTAAGAGTTTAATAAAAGTTGAGCAAAAAGCGTAGTATTTTGCTCCTCATATATTGCGAATTGAGATAAGGATAACCCTACATAACGTTAGTGGGGTTATTTTTGTCGGTAATATTCGTAAATGCTACATCAAGAGTGGATGAGATAAAATTTATTTTGTCACTATATAGTAAATAATGATTGTTTTGTGAAATTAGTAGTTATTATTCAGGAATACAAATTGTTATTAGCTAAAATGATCATAGATTAGTAAACAGCGGGCGTGATAGAGAAAATTAGCTCTTTAATTTAGTTTTTTATAATATATAGGATTATAATTGATACGCAAATATTGGTTAATTGCGTAAAGCTTATTTTTATTGTTGGTTTATAGGTAAAAATGTTCGATAGATGTGGTTAATTGAACAAATTAATCAACTTAATGAAAGGGAAATATAAGAGTTTTGCAGAATTATATAATAGGGGGATTGGAGGATATTGTGTATTCTGAGGAGCGCAGAATGCAGGTCGATTGATCTAGTAACACTGTATGATAAATGAGGTGGGTATATTTGAAAAAAAGGATATTTGACATAGATGTCAATAGTTTAGAATTTAAATTTTTCTTATATTTAGTACTAATTGCAACTATACCATTGGTATTTAATCTTTTTTTAAATAATGTATATTTTTCTAGAAATTTTTGGAATTTAGAGAAAACAACGGTTTTAAATAGGACTCAGCAGATTAAAGCTATTTTAATGGAAAAATCTGAAAATATAGGAGAACTGGCTGAAGGTTATGGTATCAGATTAGACATGTATTATAATATTCAAGTGAAGAACTATACATGGTTTGAGAAGAATTTTCCCTCCTGGCTTATCAGTAGTAATCAGGATATTGACCTGATTATTGTTGCCGATAGTCATGGGGAGATTTTTGAACAGCAGGGGCTGGAAACAGATACTGTCAGAGAATTACTTGCTGAAAGTGAACTCTCCAGATTGATGTCTGGGAATTTTCCATTGAGTATTCGAAAATATCCCGCAGGGCTAAAGGTGATCAAAGATCAGGTTTACATGATTGGGGTAAGTCCAATATTGACAACAGATTATCAGGGACCTTCCCGTGGAATTGTTGTTATGGGTAAGAAACTTGATTCGGAGATGCTGAAAGAGATAGGTCGTCAATTTGATTTAGATGTGATGGTTGCTTATGATGATATTGTAATCTCTGGAACAGAGGATTTGAAAGATACCGGTTTTTTAAAAAGACTTAAGCAAAAAGAGGTATTGGAGCTGGATGGTAAAAATATAGCTGGTGCAGTAACCATTGTTGATATTGATGGGAAAAATCTGGTTTATCTGTCTGTGCTGGATTCTCGTGATGCCTTTATGTCTACTATGCTTTTGGTGAAAAGAAACACGATAATTGTAACAGTTATTACTTTTATCTTAATTTTACTCTTAAGTTTTAAGTTACGTAATATTCTCGTTAATCCTATAAAGAATTTGGAACTGCAGATTAGTTTTTTGGGTACTGGTAAATCATTGGGATATGTCAATATTAAGGGAGCTAATGAATTGGAAAAACTGGCCCAGACTTTTAATCAGATGGTTGATAGGATTAATGTTCATTGCCAGGAGAATAAAAACCTTAAAGAGATGTCAATAACTGATGGATTGACTGGGTTATATAATCATAAATATCTTTATGAATATTTGAAGGAGAAGAGTAAGACTGATTTTAAAGAGGTGGTAGTTCTTTTTGGAGACATCGATCATTTCAAGGTAATTAATGATGCGCATGGTCATGTTTTTGGGGATCAACTTCTCAGAAAAGTCGCCCAGATAATTGTTGATGTAGTTGGAACCGGGGGGGTTACTTTCCGTTATGGTGGTGAAGAATTTGTGGTTTTATTGGATGAAATTGGTTTAAAGGAAGCATCAGAGTTAGCAGAAAATATTAGATTAAAGGTAGCTAGTTCCCCGGAGATTCAGGAATATGCTGTTTTTTTGCCGATTACGATCAGTATTGGATTGGCAGCTTATCCGAAAGATTCTCTGGTACTGGAAGATTTGGTTGAAAAAGCAGATAAAGCTATGTACCATGCTAAGCAGAGTGGCCGCAATCAGTGTAAGGTGTATTCTGAACAGATTGAATTAAGGTTGGATCATTCTTCTATCAAACAACAGGCAAAGAATGAAATATTAATGGATTCTGTATACGCTCTGGCTACTGCTGTTGATACGAAAGATTCATATACGGGTAAACATTCAGAATCCGTTACTTATTATGCACTCTTGTTGGCAGAAAAACTTGATCTTGACCACAATGCCAAACATATCTTGACTATTGGTGGATTATTGCATGATTGCGGAAAGATTGGTATATCTGATGAGATTATTCATAAGTCAGGTTTTTTGACAGATATGGAGATGCAGATTATGCAAAAACATCCTTCACTGGGCAGTAAGATTATCAAATATTTGATTAAAACTCCTGAAATCGATGCCTGTGTGAAGCATCATCATGAGCGATGGGATGGTGGTGGTTATCCAGAGAAGCTTTCTGGAGAAAATATTCCGTATTATGCCCGAATTATCTGTATAGCGGATGCCTATCATGCTATGATCTCTGATAGACCTTATCGCAAAGCTTTGAGTGTCGAAGAAGCATTAAGAGAGTTAGAGAGAAATAAAGGAGTGCAGTTTGACCCGGAGCTTGTAGATATTTTTGTCCGCGCAGTTCGGGAGTTAAATCAGAATATATCTCAGAAAAAAAAGATGTTATAAATAAAATAAGGTATCTATATGTAATATCTGGCCTGGCTCAATAGCTGGGCTTTTTATTTATGTCCAGATTTAAGCTCTTTTTAGAAAAGGGTAAATTGGGTGGTTAATCAATGCGGTTCCAGATTACAGGTAAGGCTGGTAATCTGCACTCTTAAGATTAAAATTGTAGTTTTCAGGAAATACAGGCAGGAATTAAGATATTATTGTGAAATAATATATATAAGAAAAACAAGAAATTATTAGCATATTATGAAAGGAGGTGTGGAAAATGTATCTAAAGACTAAACAGAAGAAAGGGATTGCTCTTCCGGCAGCAGATGTTTGTATGAATGCTAATTGTCAAGGTGGATGTTTTACAACCTGTTCAGGTAGTTGTGCGACTTATTGTGGGTATACCTGTTATGCTGTGTGTTCTGACAACTGTGACAGTTGGTGCAAATTTGCTAGCAAATATACTCCTGTCTAAGAATCAAGTTTGCCCGGTTTTATAGCCGGGCATTAACATTTATGCAGGAAATTTTACCTTTCTATAGAATACAAAACTATTGGTATTGATTTTGACACTATGTCGAAAATATTAGTGAGGTGACTGAAGATGGGTAAAGTGAAGGTTCTAACAGATAGCACCAGTGATCTATCACCTGAATTGATTCAAAAGTATGATATTTCTGTTTTGCCTTTGTATGTATCTTTTGAAGACCAGACATTTAAAGATGGGGTGGAGATGACTGCCTGTGAGTTATATAAGAAAGTTGAGAAGACGAATAAACTGCCGAAAACTGCTGCTCCTTCTCCCGGTGATTTTAAAGATTTTTTTCAGGTGTACATTGATGAAGGTTATGATTTGATTTATGTCGGCTTATCTTCCCATTTATCTTCAACTTATCAGAATGCTCTTCTGGCTGCAGGAGATTTTCCTGAAGACAGGATTGAGATAATAGATTCACTGAATCTGTCTACGGGAATTGGATTACAGGTAATGAAAGCTGTAGATTATGCCAATCAAGGTATGGGAATCAAAGAAATTGCGACTAAACTTAAGGAAATAGTTGATAAGGTCGAGACAGAGTTTGTTATTGATACTTTAGATTATTTATATAAAGGTGGTCGGTGTTCTGGTTTGCAGAATTTTATTGGTACAATGTTAAAGATCAGACCAGTGGTAAAAGTGGTGGATGGTAAGATGATTCTGGCTGATAAGGTTAGAGGAAAGCGACAGCGGGCATTGGAGACAATGTTAAATAATGCTCTGAAAAATAAAGATGAGATGGATTTGACTAGAGTGTTCGTTACTCATTCATTGGGTGAGCAGGATGCTAGATATTTGAAAGAACAGTTAGAGCAGCAGACAGGTATTAAAGAGATTGTTATAACAGATGCTGGATGTGTTATCTCTAGCCATTGTGGTCCTAATACTGTTGGAATTCTCTATATAAAGCGGTGAGTGAACTCGTTCAGCTAAAGCTGGACTTCGGGGCTTCAGATGGGGATTCAACCCCATCTGAAGTAGAACAGGCTCCCACTTAGAAGTAGGAGTCATAGAACTTAGATGTAACCGCGGTTGCTATTGGAAATTGTTTTGAACAAATATTCTGCTCGTAATTTTTGTTAAATGGTATGGTAGTTGTTGTCATTTTGGATGTGTCCGTAGCTCAATTGGATAGAGTAACTGACTACGAATCAGGAGGTTGGAGGTTCTAGAGTTATAAATGTGGGAGGAGTAGAGAATGGGGGATTTAAAGTTGCACAAATTTATTCCTGTAATTATCACAATGCCGTCTATAACGTTAGGGGCGATAGCAATGTTTCATAATAAAATTTCAGCCCTGATTTGGACACAAAATATTGCTTGTCTGGTAATAGTAGGATTGATTTCGTATTTTATAGTTTCAAACAAATGGAATATTAAAGCAAGTAAATATAATGGTATTGCTATTCTAATTGTATTTCTCTTCTTGCTTTTAACACTTCTAGATTCAGGTATGAATGGAGTTCACAGGTGGATATCTATTGGAATAATGAAGTTTAATGTTTCCATGATATTGTTGCCCCTAAGCATAATAGTATTATGGAGAGCATCACAAACAAAAGAACTATGGTTTACTCTTGCTATTGCATTGGCTATATCCATTTTATTGGCTATCCAGCCGGATGCTTCTCAGTTAACCGGTTTTGCTGTTCCAATGATGATCCTACTGTGCAGTAAAACGAATGGGAAGATTTCTCGTTTATTTATAATAGGAATATTTTCTATATTGGTTATTCTTTCATGGGTGTTTTTGGATAGTTTGCCCGCAGTAACCTATGTGGAGGGAATAATAAGCTTATTAAATAATATGGGATTTGTATGGCTTACTTTAGGGATTATTTCGCTTGTAATCTTACCTATACCGTTTATATTATTTCCACCGAGAAACCTTACATTACCTTCAATTTGTGTAGGGTTGTATTTTATAATCATTTTAATTTCCACAATCTTTGGTAACTTCCCAGTATCGTTAATGGGATATGGAATTTCACCTATAATAGGATATTTTATACCAATAACTTGGTATGCAGAATCTAAAATTAATTCGTAGTTTTTATAACAACTACGGCATCTTTTTTGACCTAACTTTCCAGAGAAAGCCAGTAAATTACCTGATTAATTCAGGTAATTTTTGCTTTAAAATTAGAGGGACTTATCAACTCTATGTATAATAAAAAGAAGTAGTAAAAGAACGGTGTGTAAATATATACAGATCAGAGGTTTAAAAATGGAAGAGAGGTGAAATTAGTGGAATCCTATTGTGAGAGTTTGTTAATCAAGGAATGGGAGGATTTTAATCAGATAATTGCTGAGAAGAGTACACTTAAGCCTGTTACTTTGCAGAAGTGGAAGAGACATGGAGATCTGCGTTTTTTAAATGGTGCAGAGCTGATACATAAACGAGTATTGAATAGAGATTTGCTAAAAGCTGCAAAACCTTATTTGGAACATTTATCTTTAAATTTTTTCAATAAGCCGCATCTGGTCGTTTTAACTGATAGTGAAGGATGGGTATTGTTTCAACTGGGGTCTGCAAATCTTTTGGAAAGGATGGACAACCTTAAATCCGGGATTAATTGGTCCATAGATTCTCTTGGCGATAATGGTGTTGGTTTGGTATTGAATGATAGTTCTCCGGCGTTAGTGTATGGCATTATGCTTGATCAGGAACCGGGAGTTAGTCTGGGTATACCGATTAAAGGTGAAGATGGATCTATGGTCGGAGTTTTGGGAGTTATCGTTCAAATGAAGGATGCCCGGTCAGCAAATTTGTCTTTTGCTTTGACTTCTGTAGGTTTTGTGGAAAAGGCTTTAATTGCAGCTCACAATATGCATTCCAAACTTTCCAGAGTAGAAAAATTTATGTCTCTGGGGAGTGGGATGGCAACAGCGGTTCATGATTTGAAAAACCCTCTGGCTAACATTAGGGCAATTAGCCAGCTTGGTGCGATGAATGCTAAAGAGATTAAAGCCAGTGAGTATTTTCAGCGGATTATCACGAATATTGATAATCTAAGCGAGATGTTGAATACGCTAATGAAAACCTATCGTTCAGAGGAGATGTTGGTCGATTCTCCAGGTACAATAATTGAAGATGTTATGCAGGATCTTGAGCCGATCTGCAAAATACAGAATATAAATTTAACCTTGACAATAGAAGATCGCCCGCGGATATTACTTCAGCCTGGAGTTTTCAAACGCTTAATGCAAAATTTATTGGGGAATGCTGTAGAGGCTATGTCTGATGGTGGAGATCTGGAGGTAAGTGTTGCTCAACGGGAAGAGAAGATATTGATTACTATTCGGGATACTGGCCCGGGGATACCGGAAAATGTTCAGGAAGCTATTTTTGAACCTTTTGTTCATGGCCGGAGCGAAGGGATAGGGTTGGGACTATATATGGTCTATTCTGCAGTGACAGAGGTGCACAATGGGCGAATCTGGTATGAGACTGGCCCTGAGAGTGGTACGACATTCTTTATTCAGCTTCCAATCAATGAGGGTTAGAACCTGGATAATTAATTGAATAAAGAAGTATCTTCGTTGACCAGATAAAGTATTCTACAGAGAAAAGATACTTAGTCTATAGACTCCCACTCCGTCGGTGATTGAAGTGGGAGTTTTTATTAAAATTTTTCGATTACAGAATAACTATGCGTTAGATTGCAGCAAACGTTGTTTACCCATACGTGTAACTGTACTTTCGATAGGATTACTCATTCTCAAATACAGGAGTAACTTTATTTCGAGATAATTCATTCTCTTCCCAGACAGCATAAGAACTTTCCGCATCCAACAGAGCATTTCTCCGCCAGACCAGATACTCTTCATTATGTGCCATAACCGATTCTTCCCAGGTTGAGTAATGTTCACTAACAGGTGTAGTGGATTGGTGCTTACTACAGGATGTTGTCAAAATTAAAATCAATATTGTAATTAAAAACAGTAGTAAGAATTTTCTCATACTAAACCCCTCCTCAAAAAAATTATACTATCCAAAATAAAAGTTTATGCTTTGTTTTCGAATAAATCTATATGTTTAGACAAGGGATTGGTATCATATTCAAGAATTAATAGATAGGTACTAACACAGGAGGTTGAGTTAGATGTCAAAGGAGATAACTTTTATTCATGCTGCAGATATTCATTTGGGGAGTTATATTCATAGTACAAATTTGTCGGCAGAATTAAATAAAATATGTGCTGAAGCAACATTTGAAGCTTTTCGCAATGTCTGTGATGCGGCTATCGAATATCAGGTTGACTTTCTGCTTTTGGCTGGAGATCTGTATGATCAGGAAGCCAAATCTGTTGAAGCCAATCGATTTTTTAATGAACAATGTGCAAGGCTACAAAAAAAGGGAATAGAGGTCTATTTGATTGCGGGTAATCACGATCCCTTACGTGAGTTAGATCTTTTTCAGCTGCCGGAGAACGTTTTTCTTTTTGGAGGCGACTGTTCAGAGATACAGGAGGTTGTAGATCAGCAGGGTAACCTCCTTGCCAGAATCATTGGGCAGTCCTATCGCAAAAGGTCGGAGTCCAGAAAGATGTATTCAACATTTACTCCTCCTGACAAAACGGTCTGGAATATTGGATTATTACATACCCAATTGGCAGGGCAGAATAATAATTATGTTCCCTGTTCAGTAACTGAGCTATGTGCCCAGGAAGGTATTGATTATTGGGCATTGGGTCATATTCATCAATGCCGACTAATCCGGTCTCGGGATCCGGTGATTGCCTATCCGGGAATCCCCCAGGGACGGGATTTTGGAGAGGTCGGCGTGGGCGGATGTTTATTGGTCAGATTGGGTGAGAAGGGTTATGTTTCAAATATTAATATTAGTTTTATTCCGACATCACCCATTATATTGAAAAGAATTGAAGTAAGTATTGATGGAGAGAAAGATTGGGAACCGGGGAATCTGGCGGATCTGGAGGATTTAATCACTACCAGGACTAAACAACTTCTTCAAGAGGATTTGATAGTGTCTGGTAGTTTGCCCGCTGCTGAAGTGAGAGAGGATTTGTGTTCAGGGTTTATTGTTCAATGGGTTTTGACCGGAAGGGGAACGATTAATCAATTATTAAGAGAACAAACGGAAGAGGTAGAAGCAATATTAACAGAGAATTTGCGTCAAAGACTGAGCACATTCCGGCCATTTGTCTGGACAGACTCTGTTATTATTCATACCGGTAATCCTCTTCCGGATCTGGAGAGTCTACAGGAGAGGGAGATCTTTCGGGAAATAAAAGGGATTATCGATCGTATTATCAACGACCAGGTTGTTCAGGAAGAATTTATTAATTCTATTGGTCAGATCTGGGAGTGGCAGACAGACCATGAGAATATTGATGAAGATAAATTACAGTTGAATGAAGAGATTCTCAGGGAGATATTACAACAGGCTGAGGATATGATTATAGAAGATCTATTAGTAGGGGGGGATAACTATGAGGATTAAAAATCTGTATATCAGGGATTTTGGCATCTTTTCCAACCAACGTCTGGAGGAATTGGGGTCGGGAGTTGTGGTGATTGGCGGTTATAATCGAGCCGGGAAGACTACCTTGTTACAGATCTTACGTCATCTTGGTTATGGATTCCCCCGGGGAGAGATTTTCCCACCGGCAAGAGGTAAATATGATGTTGAAGGTGAGTTATTTTTGGAGGAAGGAAGCAGTTGTAATCTGAGAATCTCTGGTTTGGCAGAACCCGTTGTCAGTTATTCGCAGAAGGGGAACCAGCAGCTTTGGTCGCATCGGGAGATATATAATCAACTTGATTTGCTGACCTATCATCAGATTTATACAATAAGTTTAGATGAACTTCAACGTCTGCCCAAAAATTTCCCAGGAAGAGAAGGAGAAAAACTTCAATCAATTCTTCTGGGAGCAGGTCTGGGAGATCTGGTCCTGATTCCTCAATTGGAGAAAAATTATTTAAAAGAGGCAGAGAAGATTGGCGGGAAAAATGGTACACCTGGGGTTAAGGAGTTTAAACCCTATAATGCAGCGATCCGGGAAGGTTTGATCTTACGAAAAGAGGCTTTACATCAGGTTGAGGAATATCGGGAAAAACAGACAAGATTTGATGAGATAAACCTGGAGATTACTACTGGAGAAGAAGAACTGCGATCTTTACAGTGCCAGGTGACCAGATTGGATGTGTTAAAAAATAATTTTGCTGATTGTCACGATAAAGGTAGATTAGAGATTTTAATAAATAATTCGGGAATTAGTACCCGGGAGATGGAGATATGGAACGGGTTACCACCTGGCTCTCTGGAGAGAGCCAGAGATCTTAGTCCACGGATGTTAAATGCGTCGAAAGAGTATAACAGATGTTTTGAACGGTTTAGGGATGCTGTAGTCGGAGATAACATTAATGAATTGAAAGAGCGTTATCTAACGCATAAAGAAGAGTTTACTACGCTATTCCAGAAACTTTCTGGTCTTCAGGAAAAGTTGCGTAATTATCAGATGAATGAAGAAGATTGTTACCGTCAGGAAGCAGAAATTGTTGGAACAATGGATCAATTGAATAGCAATTGGCGTGGGGATTTGCGGAAAGTTTTGGAGATAAGTATTGATAGCTTGCAGCAGGATCAACTGACCCAACAGATTGAGCAGTATAAAGAATTATTCACTAAGCGGAGAGTTCTGGAGGCTAAGGTTCAGGACCTGAAGAGTGAAGAGATTGGTTTGATAGAAGTTTTGCGGGATAAAGGAGAAGATGGATCGGAGAACAATCTTTTGAGATATTTTGGTGTATCGGTGTTATTTGTATTTGGGGGTATTGGTTTATCTCTGATAAATGTCTGGGCAGGTTTGCTCCTGGGGATAGCAGGAATTGTTGGAATAGGTCTGGTTCAGTTTTATAAATATTCAACAGAGAGCAGTCTACAGGTTGAGAGAAGGGGTTTGAAAAATCAGTTAATTAGTATTCGTTCACAGATTGAAGATCGGGAGAGGGAGTTACAAAAAACATGTCATCAGGCTAATTTTGTTGAGAATAGTTTGCAGAAGTATCGTCAGAATTTAGGAATAGATACCCCTATTTCACCAGAATTATTGAAAGATTACTATCGTCAAATTCAGGATTTAAAGCGGGATATAATGCGGATGCAGAGGTTAGAGGAGAAAATGGAGTTAGATTATCGGGAACTAAGTCAGCAGCTGGAGCGGATAGCTAAATTGATGGGACTACTATGGGGTGACAATCTGCAGTCACCTGTGCGGGAGTTGTTGAGTAGCAGTGATGAATTATTTGCCTTTTTGGAGAGAGGGATTCAGGATCTGAATCTGGCCCTGGATCTGGAACGCAGTGAGATTGTTTTAAATGATATTGTGAACGAGGTCAAAGAGCTTGTGGACCATCGGGAAGATGAAGACATCGTCGATAACCTTGATAGATTTATCAAGACAGGTGAGAGCTATGCCAAATATCAGGAGCTGTGTGTTAAGGTTGAGGTCTTACAAAGTCAGATTATGCAATCTTTGAAGCCAGATCGGGTGAGAGATGCAATGGCGTTGATGGGAGTAGAAGTTAATGATACTCAGCAGTTGTTTGCTGCTTTTGAGGAATACTATACTCGATTTACCTCTGTAGAGGATGTAATCAAACATTATGAAGAAGCTGAAAAAAGTATAAACATATTGGAGGAAAAGTTAAAAAATTGGAGAGATGAACGCCAATCTTTACGGGATGAGATTGATCGTTTAGCGACTACCGAGAATTTGGAAAAAGCTCAACACCAGATTGATCAGGGTAGAGCAAGGCTTAGACCTTTAGCAGAGCGATATGCTGTCAATAATGCAGCTGCCTTTTTACTGGCACAGATTAGGAAAGGTTTTATCGAGAAGACGAAAGATACTCTTTTAAGTCAGGCCAGTGGAATATTTCGAGAAGTCACAGGTGGAGCATATCAACAGATTATGCCGCCAGAGGAATTGATGCAGACAGATTTTCAGACTATCACCGCAAAAGGATTAGTACAGGAGACTGCGGAAATTCTCAGTCGGGGAACGAGAGAACAGCTTTTTTTGGCGGTACGTATTAGTCGGATAAAAGAGATACAACCTCCACTGCCTGTGATCTTAGATGATACATTGGTTAATTTTGATAGTCAACATATCAGCCGAACTATCGATCTGCTGTTGGAATTAGCCAGAAGTCACCAGATTTTTATTCTGACCTGTCATTCGCAATTGGTCAAATATATTGTCCAGCGTAGTAGAGATAGTCAGTATTGGCAATTGGAGGATGGTCGGTTTAGCCTGGTACAGGGGGAGGAATTGGTGGACTATTTATCATATACAATATAATTAGGATTTAGCCGGGAGGTGAACTGCCGGCTCTTTAAAAATTCCGCATATATGTATAAAGTTCTTAGCAGATGGTTAAAATTATCTTGACAAAACAGTTGACTAAGAGAGTTTTTTGTAGTAAAATAAGTTTTGTTCCAGATAAAATTTAATAAAACAATCTTTAAGTGCGCCCGTAGCTCAATTGGATAGAGTAACTGACTACGAATCAGGAGGTTGGAGGTTCGAGTCCTCCCGGGCGCGCCATTTTTATTTGTGGGGTTGACTGAATTATGCGGCAATTTACCGGAGAAGATTATATATACATGAAGGAAGCTATTATGGAGGCTAAAAAGGCGTGGGCAATTGGAGAGGTTCCTATCGGGGCAGTAGTGGTTAAAGATGGAGAGGTCGTTGGTAGAGGATTTAACCTGCGTGAACGTGATCATGATCCTACTGCTCATGCAGAGATAATGGCAATTAAGGACGCCAGTGAGCAGTTGGGTGGGTGGCGACTCAGTGGATGTGCTCTGTATGTGACCATTGAACCCTGTCCCATGTGTGCAGGGGCGATTTTAAATGCCCGCATTGATCGGCTGTTCTATGGAGCCAGAGATCCGAAGGCCGGTTGTGCGGGAAGCTTGATGAATCTTTTGACAGATGGAAGATTTAATCATCAGACCGAGGTTTTTTCTGGGTTGATGGAGATTGAATGTGCTGAGTTAATGCGGAGTTTTTTTAGGGAGTTACGTTAATAATTGACCCTGACCAGAGATGGTTTGGGTCTTTTTGTATATTAAAATAAACAATGTGCGAGATATTAGAAGGTTAGTTTCAAATGATGGTGAATTATATTATAGGAATTGAAGGTCTCCTCAATGCAGAAATATTTTTGAGAGGTTTTTACAATTAAGTCGATAAGAAAGGTAGAAAATCAAAAACTATCACGAAATAGGTGGGGGCTATGACTTATAATATTCATCTTCCAGAAAATGAAGAAATAATGCCTGTAAAACGTTCATATTATTTTCGGGCAGGGTTTAAAGGAGAAACCATTGTTTTTGATGATAATATGCGGCAGATTGTCAATTCTGTCTATATTCAGGGTTTGGAACTCAGTCATGCAAGAGTATATTATAATATATTACCTATTGAGCAGGTTCCAGAAGAGGTCATTCCCGACATTTTTGAGGGTGCTCGCAAGATGGTGATATTTGTATCTACCCTTGGTTCACGGATCGATCTTCAGATTACGGATTATTTATCCGGAAAGATGGTTTTACATGCAGCTCTGTTGGATGCCTGGGGTTCGGAGGCAGTGGAGGCACTGAACAAATCTTTTGACAGTAAGTTGCGGATACAGTACGGGGAAGGTACACGACGATTTTCTCCCGGATATGGGAATGTGAATATTAGAGAAAATCATTCCATCTTGGAGTTGTTGGAGATAGAAGAAGTAAGAGCTAATTCTGAGACAGGGATTCTTCAACCGCGTAAGAGTACTGTATGTATGCTAGGCTTTTTTGAGCAATGAAGTTATTCTATGAGATGACACGTTTATTTTTCAAAATCATGCTTCATTGAGTAGAAGTTGCAGAAAGATATTCTGGTTGGATTCTGAAAAAAACCTGATTTACTTGCTGTTAAATATCAACAAAGGATTCTTTGAGTTCCTACAGTTTATTAAAATGGAGGTCACAAAATGTTCAAATTCCCTGACGGTCTTTACACAGATGTGCGAATCGAGAATGTCTATCAATCAAAGGTTGCTGTTACTTCTGGGGATCTTGATGAAACAAAAGTCAGGAGTTACAGGGGAGCTTTTGTCAGAGTTTTTGATGGTGAACGGTGGTATTATAGTTCAATATCGGATGTGGATAATATTCAGCAGGAGATTGATCAATTGGCGTCCTTTGCCAGACCGACCACTTCTATCAAAGACCATCCTGTGGTATCAAGATTACAGATTCATCAGAATGAAGCACTAAAGTTTAAAAATGATAGTGTTTCGGATATTTCTATTGAAGAAAAACGGCGAATGCTGGAAGGATATTCTGGGATAATGGACTTAGAACCATTGATCTCAAGCTGGAAATCTGTTTATCTGGATAAGCGGGTTATCAAAGAGATTTATTCCAGTAAAGGAACACAGTTACGGTTTGACAGTCAATATACCTGGCTGCAAATCTTATTTAATTTTGCAGCAGGCGAGGATAAGTTTATGGAGATTTATGCCAGAGGTAGTGATGTATTCTCGGGTATCACTGATAAAGGGGCAGAAATTAGCGATCACATTAATCGAAGTGTGGAGTTTATGCATAATGCCCAGCCGCTTAAACCTGGGAGATACACAGTGGTTCTGTCCCCGGCAGTAGCTGGAGTTTTTGCCCATGAGAGCTTTGGACATAAAAGTGAAGCTGATTTTATGATTGGGGATGAGAGGATGAAACAGGAATGGCAGATCGGAAAAAAAGTTGGTTTTGAGTCCCTTTCGATTATCGATGATGGAAATATTGCAGGGGTTGGTTATACGCCATATGATGATGAAGGAACCCGGGCAGAGAAGACGTATCTGATTAGAGATGGTAAGATAGCGGGAAGACTTCATAGTGGGCGGACTGCGGCATCTCTGGATGAAGAGATCACCGGAAACGCCAGAGCCGTTAATTTCGAGTATGAACCCATTGTCAGGATGACTACTACATATATAGCTCCGGGAAATATGACTAAAGAGGAACTTTTTGCGGGAGTTAAAGAGGGAATTTATCTGGATACCTATATGCATGGTTCGGGATTGTCAACTTTTACCATAGCTCCTAATATGGCTTATTATATAAAAGACGGTAAGCTTGCAGAACCAGTACATGTGTCAGTGGTTACGGGTAATGTCCTGGAAACTCTGGGAGATATTGATGGCATTAGTGACACGCTTGAGTTATATAGCGTGGCGGAGGGATGTGGAAAGAAGGAACAGCGGCCTCTGCCTGTTGGTTTTGGCGGACCTTATATACGGGTCAGAAATATGAATGTGAGGTAAGGGGGGAACAGATGCTTAAAGAAAAGAGTTATATCAGGAATAAAGAATTGTCGATTAATGTTGAACAGACCAAGATCGATTCATTACGGAGAAAAACCATAAGCAAAACCGGATTGAGAATCTATCGGAATGGTTTGATCGGAACTGCTGGAACTATAGGAAATTATGATGAGCAGGTTCTGGAAGAACAGGCACTGGCAGCACTGCATAATCGAATCCCTTATCCGTATGAACTGACAAAAGATTTAAGTATTAGCGAAAGATATACGTCCTGTATAATTTCTGAACAGAGTCTACCTGCAGAGGTAGAAGAGTTACTGGAATTAGTTCAACGGGAGCAGCCGGGTTTTATCTTCTCTAACCGGGTGAATCTCATAGAACAGGAAACAGGGCTCAGTAATAATGCAGGTCTGGATTTATATGAGTATGATAGATATGTGGAGTTGAATCTGCTATTTAAGGAGACGACGTCGGTCAATATTTATGATGGTGCTGTCTATTTTAAAGGAAGGCAGTATGATAATGAACTAATCTTGAAAATGATTAATCAGATCTGTGATGCCTATAAGAATAAACATGATCTACCCCGGGAGGGTAGATATCCGGTGATCTTTGAGACTGGTCAACTAGCAATACCGTTGAGGAAGGTCATTACCGGCTTACATGGAGAGACTTTTGGCAGTAATAGTTCACCATTAAGTGACAGACGGGGACAGCAGATTTTTAGTGATAGATTCACTCTATATCAGGCCAGTACTTCTGCAGATATAGGAACACCTTTCTTTGATGCAGAAGGGGTAGTAAATGAAGGTTATTGTTATACCTTAATTGAAGAAGGTAGGATTATTACTCCATATACCAACAAAAAGTTCTCTCAAAAATTTGACTTGCCCTTGACAGGAGCTGCTACAGCAGAGTATGATGGAGTGCCGACTTTGGGCTGGCCAAATCTGAGAATTAGGGAATCTGAGAAGACAGTTAAAGAATTGTTGGGTGGAAGAGTTGGAATCTATGTTATAATAGCTTCAGGAGGGGATTTCACTCATACAGGAGATTTTAGCACTCCTGTACAGCTGGCCCTGTTCTTTGATGGGGAAAGATTTGTGGGTAGATTACCTGAATTGAATATATCTTCAAACATATTTAGGATGTGTGGTGAAGACTTTATTGGGGTTAGTAAAGATTCTCCGTCAGAGCTATCATTGGAAAAGTGTCTACTTATTGATATGAATGTATCTAAAATTTAGAGGAGGATAAACAATATGCGATTAAGAACCAAAAATGTACTATGTTTTGTGATTGTTTTATCAATTATAATCTGTGGGTTGGGAGTTCAGGCTAATGATGCTGAACAATGGATTGAGGATATTGATTATCTGGCTAAACAGCTCCCCAGAGAACACAAAAACCTGTTTGCCAATCTGAAAAAAACTGTATTTGAACAAGAGATTGAAGAGTTAAAACAGGAGATTCCTAATCTGAGTGAAAACGAGATTGTGGCGAACATATCGAGAATTGTAGCTATGGTGGGTGATGCCCATACTACCTTAGGATTGAATGTTACCCGGGCGTATCCATTGTCATTTTATTGGTTTGAAGAAGGAATTTATTTGGCTTATGCGACTGCTGAATATAAAGAGGCTTTATATTGTAAACTCACTAAAATTAACGGCCATAAATTGGAAGAGGTTATGGACATTCTATGTACAGTTATTTCTCATGAGAATGAAGCACAGTTAAAAAGCAAGATTCCCCAGTATCTGATTTTTACAGATATGTTATTAGGTTTAGGTTTGATTTCCAACCCGTATATGGTTGAATACACTTTCATGGATAGAATGGGAGAAGAGTTCTCTTTAATAGTTGAGCCTATTTCAGCGACAGGCGGAAGACCTGAGTTAATTGGGGGAATGGAGGCTACCCCACTATACTGCGAAAGTCCAGAGCAGTACTATTGGTATAGATATTTGGAGGATGCGAAAACTGTTTATTTCAAATATAATGCGTGTAGTAATATGCAAGATCAGTCAGTAAGTTCTTTTACAAAAGAATTATTAAGCTTTGTAGACAAAAATCCGGTAGAGAAATTAGTGATTGATCTCCGAAACAATGGGGGAGGGAATTCAGCTTTATTGGACTCTTTCATTAATAAGTTGAAGAAGAACAAGAAACTTAATCAAGAGGGAAAACTGTTTGTGATAATTGGTCGCGAGACATTTTCTTCAGCGATCTTAAATGCAGCAAGTTTGAAGAATAAGACAACTGCGATCTTTGTCGGTGAACCAACAGGAGGTCGCCCGAATCATTATGGAGAGGTCAAATACTTTCGTCTACCCAACTCTCAAATGTATGTGACTTATTCAACTAAGTACTTTACTTATTTTAAAGAAGATGTACCAACATTTGTACCGGATATAGCGGTGGAACTGTCGATTGATGATTATATTCATGGAAAAGATCCAGTATTAGAGACAATATTAACGGAATTTTGAGTAAGTGGAGAGTTGAAGAAATAATGCTTGATATGGAAAAGATTGTTAACTAGATAGTAGAGATGATATAATCTCATCTTTGACAGTTGAGAGAATTGAAAAGCCTGTAAATCCCTGATATTAAAGGATTTACAGGTTTTATACTGTCTCTAAAAAGTTCATATTTTTAGAGTTGAAATATAAATTTGTGTTTATATTAGACGCTAATTTAGATGTTTTTTAATAGACGAAGCATAATGTAGAAGAGGTTTTTATTGTTTTTATAGAGAATAATAATATAGAAAGTAGTAATAAAAATTATTATTCTAAAAATCGCTATGAGATCGAAAGACAATTACTATAAGATTGATATAGCCGTTAATTGGAGGTTTTTTACATGAATTCGAAAAAAATATCTGTAATTATACCTTGTTATAACGAAGAGGAAGTAATTAGAGAGACATATAATCGTTTAACAGCTGTCATGAAAAGCATCGAAGAAAAATATTGTTATGAGTTAATTTTTATTAACGATGGTTCTAAAGACAAAACAATTGATATTTTAAGGGATTTGTCAACTCAACATTCATATGTTAAAGTCATCAGCTTTTCGAGGAATTTTGGACATCAGATAGCTGTTACTGCAGGAATCGATCAGGCTAATGGGGATGCAGTTATACTGATTGATGCAGATTTACAGGATCCACCAGAGCTAATATTGGACTTTTTGCAAAAGTGGGAAGAAGGTTATCAAGTAGTTTATGCAGTAAGACGAAGGAGAGAAGGGGAGACATGGTTTAAAAAAATAACAGCTGGTCTGTTTTATCGGACTTTAAAGAGTATTGTAGATGTTGATATACCTTTAGATACTGGGGATTTTAGATTAATGAGCTATGAGGTTGTTGAAGTTCTAAAATCAATAAAAGAACGACATAGATTTATTCGAGGATTGGTTTCATGGGTTGGATTTAAACAAATAGGTATAGAATATGATCGGGACAAGCGCTTTGCAGGAAAAACTAAATATCCTCTGAAAAAGATGATTAAATTTTCTATAGATGCAATAACATCATTCTCGTTTGTTCCTCTTAGGGTAGCTAGTTTTCTGGGATTTTTCTCAGCTTTTTTGGGCTTAATTGGAATTCTATTTTCTTTATATTTAAAATTAGCTACAGATGCTACAATACAAGGTTGGACTTCATTGATGCTAGTAGTGCTCTTTCTGGGTGGAATGCAGTTACTCATACTGGGGATTATTGGAGAATATTTAGGTCGTATATATGATGAAACAAGAAAACGTCCTCTTTATGTTATTGCAGAAAAATTAGGTTTTGGAAATCAAACAAATAAATTAAAACCAAAGCAAAAATTAACAAAAATTAATATGTAACTTGGAGAGAATTTTAATGAAGAAAAAAAGCTTAAATAATGATTTTCATCAACTACAAAAATATATTAAATACTTATTCTTTGGTTTCCTTACTACTATATTAAATGCTGTTATTTTTAGTTTGTGTGTATGGCTGAATATTTATTATCTGCTGAGCAATTCCCTGGCTTTTATAATAGCAGTTATATTTGCATATCTGACAAATAAAAGATGGGTATTTTTTGAGTCAAATTCAAATAAAATTAGTTTTCATGAATTTTTCAGGTTTGCTGCTTCCAGAATTTCTACATTTATATTAGAAAGTATTATATTATTTTTATTTATAACTTTGATGGGCTTCAATCAATATGGGGTTAAGCTTGTAGCCACTCTAATCGTTGTGATCACCAATTATTTCTTGAGTGAATTTATAGTTTTTAAAAAACAAGAAACTTTTGAAGAGGTATAACCATGTATAAAATTATTAAACCTTCTATATTTGCTGTCCTGATTTTGTTATTAATATCTGGTTCTGCTTTGTTTATACCACCCCTGATTGGTTTAGCAGATAACGGAGATTTTGAGAGAGTAATAATTCCAAATGGGTTAAGGCATGAACAGCAATGGGATCAAAATGATTTCTTTGGGTATTTTAATCATAAATATGACAGGCTTCAGTATTATAATCCAGCGAAAGAAAATATTAAATCCAGTCAAAGTTTAATAGTTAGATTTGCTATGGTGCTTGATAATATGTTTACTAAAGATGAAAAATTTGATACAAGATTTTTAGCTGCCATTAGCCTGATAGTCCTTGCTTTAAGTATCTACTGGATTGTAGAAGTTATAGAAAAAATGACAGATAATAAAGGCCTTAAGTATCTATTGGCTCTATTAGCTGTTATTATATTTGGTGATATAGGTTATACCTCATATTTTAATAGTTTCTTTGGGGAAGCAGTTGCCTATCCATTTTTTATCTTATCCATATCGGTTTTGCTGAAATTATCACAGAATAAAGAAATAAAAAAAAGATATTTAGTTATATATTTTATCTCCAGTTGTATGTTTGTGGGTTCAAAGAATCAATTTTCTCCAAACGGAATATTATCTTTTGTATTATTGATATCCCTACTATTTTTTAATATTGGCAATAAAAGAAAGATATTGGTGCTTAGTTTAGGGTTTTTGCTACTCGGCTTTTCACTTTTAATGTATTTAATAATTGATGATAACATTTATCTGATAAATAAATATCACATGATGACCAGAGGAGTTATGCTGTTTGAACCAGATGTAGAGGGTGTTACTAAAGAGATAGGTCTTGATGAGCAATATGCTTTGCTGGCAGAGACGATTTATTTTGATAGAACTCCAGTGATAGATCCCAAAGATGAGATATTACTGAATAACTTTTATTCCAGGTATAATGTTTTTTCTGTTACTCTTTATTATTTAAAAAACCCTGGGGCTTTTTCCAAATTATTAAATTTTGGTTGGAAAAATAGTTTTTCCATTAGACCTGAAGTTTTGGGAAATTATGAAAGAAATTCAGGAAAAGAATATGGCGAGAAGGCTAAATTTTTTTCTCTGTGGAGTTATTTAAAGGATAATTATATCCCCCATTCATCAAATTTTGCTCATTTTTTTATTATCCTCTGTCTTATATTTGCTATTAATAGGGTACTAGAATACAAAAATAGAGGTGTTGTGAAAATAAATTATTATAGTGAAATTGTTATGTTATATGTACTTTTTACAGGATTTTCACAAGTAGTAATATCCTTTATTGGAGCAGGGGATGCAGATCTAAAAAAACATCTTTTCATGACTACCGTCTCATTGGATATTCTTTTTTTCTATAATTTTTCTTATGTTGTTTCAATATTTTATAAAAAATGCAAAATATATAAAAATAACAGAAAGGAGATGTCATAAATGGAAAATAAATTGGATAATCGTATTTCGAGCAGAATTGATTTAGTATATATTGCTTTAATCACTATGTTTTTCATATTGTTAATTGTTTCTTCATTTATGGGATTAAGTCAAAATCCTATGAATGTTTTTCTAATATTTATTTTAATGTTAGGAACGATAATTGGTTATTATGCAGGTATTACGGCGGCAATGATTTATTCTATTATATTTATTTTTTTATATGCCAGTTATTCTATCTTTTTAAACATTTCCCGGGGAATACCGGTCGGTAATATTGTTTATTTCTGGATGTTAATTGTGCCATTACTTGCTGTTATATCTGCCTATAATGGTAGTTTGATTAAAAATATTCAAGATCAAAATAGGAGTTTGAGAAAAGAAAATGCTGAGTTTGTGATGATTGATAAAGAGACAGGACTAATGAATTCTCATACATTTTTTAATGAACTGCAGGTTTTCATGAAGATAAATGAACGGTATAATATAGAAGTTTATCTGATGTTAGTGAAAATGAAATATGAAAATGAAGTAATCAGGATACTTGGAGAGTCAAAATATAAGCGAATGGTTAATATGATTTCGAAAGCGATTAATTCCATGCTCCGGGAAGAAGATAAAAAGTATATATTAAGAGATGTTAATATGTTTGGCATTATTATCTTATCCAATAAAAATGGTGGAAAACAGGTAAAGAATAGGCTAAAAGAAATAATTAAAAATATTGACTCTGAAGATGATTTTCTGATTAACAGTGTTAAATTAGAAGTACAGGTAGGTCTGGTATGTTATAACGCAGAAAAAATTAGCAGTCCCTATGAGTTTTATAAAATGGCTGAAAGGGATTTGGAGTTTGATGTATAAATGGATCTGAAAAATTGTTATCTCAACTGTAAAATAAAAGTAATTTTATGGGTTATTTTATTTATCCTTTGTAATATTACAATTGTAACGGCAGAGAAAAACCCTTTCAATTATGTATTAGTTTATGATCATTTATACAATTATGCTGAAAAATCCAGTAATATTCTTCGCCAATATATGGAGTTAAAATCAGTTGGTCACGACGTATTGTTAGTTCAAATAGATAATTTTGATCTAAAAGAGATAAAAGAAGATTCCATAATTTTAATTGCTGTCTCCAGCTTTGATTCAGCAGAGGACTATCAGCAGATTTTAGGATTAAAGAATTACCATGTTATGACTATTACAAACAATCAACTTATTTCTTCGGGAGAAAAGCTAAAGAATACAGGTTTAATGATAGCAATTGATAAGGTTTATCCCTTTTCGGATTTAAATAAATTGATGGATATCGCTGAACTTTTACATGATCGGGGTATTGATTTTATTGTTACGATTATGCCAGTCTATGATAACTATCAGCTTGAGGCTTTTGATACTTATCTGAGTGTATTAAGTTATGTAAGCAAAATGGGTGGGCATTTATTCATCCATTTCCCTCTGGAAAATAATGACGGTACATATAATTATGACTCGGGTATTGGGTTAAAAAAGACTATTACAGAATACCGAAAACAGGGTCTGGATATTAAGGGGATAACACTACCTGAAGATAAATTGTTTACTACGATAAGGGAATTTGAGGAGTTAAATCTCCCTTTTATTCTGACAACTGAAAGAGAAAGCAAAATTAACAATAGTCTGGATCTTCAAAGTGTATCTATAAAATTAAATAGATATATTATTATTAATGGAATTAATATTAATTATTTTGACTTCCTTTTTTATAAAAATAACTACACTGCCAGTCAACAATCCGTATATTTCTCTATTGATGATGATAAAGAGAAACTTTTTAATTTTTTAAAAATCTTTAATGCTGGAAGACTTTCTATAAAGGATTTTCAGGTGCAAGATTATAATGAAAAGTTAAAGAACTATAATATTATGGAAAATAAAGGATTATCAGAAGGAGTAAAGTCACAACTTGAATTGTTCAAAGATGAGGAATTTGAAAAAATCAGGGGTGAGAATTTAGAACAACAGCAGGCAATGGAAGGTTATGATATATCCTGGTTTACAAAAGCAGGGATCAGAATTATTTTGATTATTATTATGTTATTGATAGTCCAGGTATTAATGGGGAGACGTTTTGATACCAAAAAATACTTTAAAGATTAAGGTTGTGTTATAAAGATGCTACAGAGTATATATGATTATTTATTACTATGGTCATTGTTTTCCATCTGGCTTGTTGTTCTAATAAATCAAGTGTTGGTTACAAGTGGCTTTATTTCATATCTAAAACATAATAATAAAAAGTACAGGGAGATTCCTGCTAATGATCTGCCCTTTGTATCGATATTAATTCCGGCACATAATGAGGCTAAAGTTATTGCCAAAACTCTGCAGTCTATTTTAGAATTAAATTATGATGATAACAAATATGAGATTATAGTTATAAATGATAATTCCAGTGATAATTCAGCAGAGATTCTTGAAAAAATTAAAGAGGAGAATCCTGACAGATTTATTAAAATAATCAATACTGACAATATTTCTGGAGGAAAAGGTAAATCTAATGCTTTAAATATAGGGTTGGCTCAGAGTAAAGGTGCATTTATTGTAGTATATGATGCCGATAATACCCCTGAAAAAAACGCATTGAAAGAATTAGTTTATTCTATATTAAAAGATGAAAAAGCGGGAGCAGTAATTGGTAAATTCCGCTGTAGAAATAAAGATAGAAATCTTTTGACAAGATTTATTAATTTGGAAGGCATTTATTTTCAATGGATGGCTCAGGCTGGTAGATGGCAGTTGTTTAAATTATGTACAATCCCTGGTACTAATTTTATTATCCGCAGAAGTATTCTGGACAAACTTGGAGGTTGGGACACTGATGCTATTACAGAGGATACTGAAATTAGTTTTAGAATTTATAAGATGGGTTATCATATCAGATTTTGCCCTTATTCTACCTCCTGGGAACAAGAACCTGAAACATTGTCAGTTTGGTTTAGACAGAGGAAACGTTGGGTAAAGGGTAATTATTATGTTATAACAAAGCATTTTTTTTCTTTATTCTATAAGGATACAGGTTCTATAAGATTTGATATTCTCTATTTTATCTTTATTTATGCAATTTTTTTGACTGCAGCTGTTATCTCGGATTTCATTTTTATATTATCTTTTGGAGGATTCATAACAACTACAGTAATGGGTTACAGCTTACTACTTTGGTTGATGGCATATCTTCTTTTTGTATTATCAGTTTTAATCTCCATCAGTGCTGAGAAAGGCGAACTAAAAAGATCTAATGTCTTTATTGCAATAATAATGTATTTTTCATATTGTAAATTATGGTCAATTATAGCTGTCGTTGGTCTGGTTAGTTTTATTAAGGATGTCACCTTTAATAGAGAAATAACCTGGTATAAAACAGAGAGATTCTAGAGGAGGAGCAGAAAATGAAAAAGAAAATAATACTAATTCTCCTAATTCTAATAATGGAGTTTATAGTAATTCCGGTTATTGCCCAAACAAATGGTGAACTCTATACCATTCAGCTAGGCGTCTATGGAATTGAAAAAAATGCAGATAATTTTATTGTTAATTTAAATAAGTATGGCTTAAATGTTTATAAAATTAGTACCTCAATTCATAGTGTTTTTTATGGAATTTATACTGATAAAGATCAGGCTTCAGATGACTTAAAAAAAGTTAGAGGGTTTATTAAAGACGCTTATGTTGTAAAATTAAATGAAAAACAACGGATTGTTTATCTAGAAGAAATGAGTCTGGGGAAAGATGTGATATCCAAAACGGATGAAGAGGTTACAGAGTCAACTGAAGAAATAAATACTAATTTACTAGAGGAGACAAAGCAAATTACTATATCTAAAACCCCTACAGGGGATCTGGAATATACTTATCGAGTCTTAGATGATATAGAGTTAAGGGGTATTAATGGAGAGAGCAAATGGTTTTTTAATCTGGAGGAGGGCATGAAAATAGAAAAATTTAAATTCAAACTATTTGTTCGCGTTAATGAATTGATCAGAGCAGATATTTCTTATTTTACTGTTTATATGAATGACGTGCCTGTTAAGTCAATGAAGATAAAGAATAAAAATAATGAGTTCTTAAATAACTGGGAGATACTTATACCAGTTAATCTTATTCAAGAAGGTTATAATGAATTAAAGGTCAGTTCTCATTCCCGATTATCAGATAACCCATGTGAAGATGATAAAAATATTGCTAATTGGGTAATTATTGATCGGAACACTAATTATGTGATAGATTATAGTAAAGTTTTTTCATCCACAAATATAGCGGATTTTCCCAAACCCTTTGTTGGCTTATATGCTGATGATGCACAGGGTATAGGGGTTGCTATTCCTGAAGATTATACTAATAATGAACTTTCCGCTGCCTTAACTTTGATTGCCCATCTAAAAGACTATAGTTTTGCTTATGCAGTTCCTTCTACTTTAATCAGAAGTAATGATGCGTCAATTTCGGATTTCGATAGTCTTATCTATCTTGGAAATTATAACAGTATACCGGAGGAACTAAAAGGTATTGCTTTCCAAAATCAGGCCAAGCTATCTGCTGAGAACACTTATCTATATAAATCTACATTTGATGATAAGCAAAAACCTGTATTTATGATTATTTCTGATAATGATGAGAATTTGGTTGAAGCTGTTAGAGCACTTAATAATATTGATCTAAAAGCTCAGATGGATGGTAATTATATTGTACTTAACTCAGATTTAGACACAAATATAAAGGAAGAAAGAATAAGTGGTTATATCTATCTTGAAGATTTAGGTATAAACGGTATAGAAGTAAAGGGAACTAACCAGCAGATTGCTAATATAGGGCTCAGAATTCCTTCCGATCAAATTCTGGCGAATGAATCGAACATTAATTTGAGATTAAGGTATTCTGATAATCTGGATTTTGAAAAATCTATGGTATCAGTATACGTAAATGGAATTCCTATAGGAAGTCAGAAACTGGAACGGGATAAACGAGACCTGGATATTATGACATTTTATATACCTGAATCTTTAAGACGAAACTACTATTTTGATATTCGGATAGTCTTTGAACTTATACCAGCTGGTATAATCAATTGTGAACGGTACTTAAAGAGTGAACCATGGGCATATATTCTGAAAGATTCTAACTACTTTTTTCCAACACAGGAGAGGGATCAAAAGTTGTTTACTAATTTACCTTTTCCATTTGTAAAAAACGATGATCTGGATGATACAACAATTGTCATGCCCGACAAACCAGCTAAGGAAGATTTTCGGATTGCTGGTAAAATTGCCGAATTAGCAGGTATTGGGGTCAAGAAAAATAAAGGAATTATTAAGGCTATAACCGGAAGTGTCTTTAATGAAAAAGACCATGAAAATAATTTAATCATCTTTGGTACACCTGAAGAAAACAGTGCTATTAGGATTATTAACAAAGACCTCTGGTTTCAATATAATACGCGGTTTAGCACAATTCTATCTAATGAAAAAATTGAATTACTCCCTGAAACTGCGACTACTGCCACTTATCTTGAATTAAAGACTTCCCCTTATAATGAGGATAAAGGGATTATGACTTTGACGTCATTAGATAAGGAATCTATAATTAAAGCTATAGAATATTTCGAAGATAGCAAGCGGGGATTTTTAACTGGTGATGCAGCGATGATAAGTAAAGAGGGGGATTTACAGACATTTAGATTTCAAAAAGATGAAGATGAAAGGCCAAAAATCGGAATAATTCAAAATATTACTAAAAGTTTGCGTGATTACTTAATTTTTGCCGGAGTGCTAGTCTTATTTTTGATAATTAGTTTAGGTTTATATCTAAATAAGAACAGAAGGAGAAAGAAATAATCACAGAAAATTTGATATGGGGGCTTTGCTATGGGTAGGGGGTATTTTAGCAAAAAAGCTATTTTGGTTGGTTTTTTGATCATTTTGAGTATAGGAATATATTATTCGTTTTTGGCGAAGGATTCCCATGAGTTTGAAAAGAAAACATATGGAATTTTTCCTGAATATGAAGAAGAAAGGCTGGCTCTAGAAGGTTTTATAGATAAATACTTTATAGAAGATGGTTTCTTTAGAACTAATTTGCTTGATTCAAAACAGGGGGAAATAGCTTCTGGAAAGGACATTCTGTCTGAATCTGTAGGTCTTTTAATGCTTTATTACTTTGAAAGGGACGAACCAGAAAAATTCAATACCCAGGTTAAGATATTAAAAGGTCATTTTATAAATAAAAACGGATTGGTTAAATGGCGTATCCGTCGGGAAATTAACCGGGAGACGGTAAATGCCACCATAGACGATTTGAGAATTGTCAAAGCTTTAATTATGGCAGCTGAAGAATGGGGAAGAGATGACTATCAGGTATTAGCTGAAGGGCTTTCAATCCAATTACTTAGATACTGTGTAATAGAAGATAGTCTTAAGGCTTATGATTCTCCTGATGGTCCTGAAGCCCCTTTTGTTTACTATGATTTTAAGGCGATGGAGCTGATGAAGCAGTTTGATAATGACTGGTCCAGGCTAGCAGCCAAAAATAAGGAAAATATATTAAAACATCAAGTTAAAGGTTTACCTTTTTTTAAAGATAAATGGTTTTCAGAAGAAAAGGGGTTTCCCACTGTAGAAAACCTGTTGATTATGATGCATTTAGCTGAAATAGGTATTAAAGATGCTCAATCTCTTATCTGGCTAAAAATACAGCTGAAACAACAAGGTTTATATAGCAGCTATTCTATAGCAGGTAAATCCCTCGACAATGTGGAGTCTCCTGCTATATATGCTATTGCTGCCCGTATTGCCAGGTTTAATAATGATGAAGAGCTTTATTATCTGGCCATTAAAAAACTTAAAAATATGCAAAATCTGGAGAACAATCAGTATTACGGTGGATTTATTGATTTGAAGCGACTTTCTACCTTTTCTTTCGATCAACTCCTTTCATTGTTAGCTTATTAAGGTGGCATTCAGATATACTTTTTATAAATAACTATTGACTTTGACGTCATGTCGTCCTTTATATCTAATTTTAAAAGGAAACGGTGAATTTGATGACAATCAGTGAGGTGTCAAGAAGCTTCACTTTTCCTGCATTGACTATGTGTTTACCCGTGCGGATGAAGAATTGACAGGAGATATGGGTAAGGAATTCCACAATTCTACGGATTTCAGAGGCAGATCTACCTGCCGTATTCGATTCAAAACTTGTTCCCGCTGGCATTTATGCAAAGATAGTGTGCTCAACATTTAAAACACCCGAGATGTTACTCCAAAAGCTAGAACAATTTATCTCAGACCATCCTCTGTACGACAGTTCTGGACAGTGGCACTCCAGATATAAAGTCAAAGATTGGCGGAATTATACTGAAAATATTGACTTATCCTGTAACCTTTTGCTCAGAGAAAAAGATCCCCTGGATTAAAATGTGACAAAAACGGATAAGAAATAGTTAACCAAGCATGATACCATAGTAGTATTAATAAAACATATAGGAGGTTGGGTATTAATGAAGAAAAACCAGGCCGCGAAAGCTTTAGACTTGTGCGGAACCAACGCATCTGGAGATATTAATCTATCAAGCAGCCCTGAAAGTTATCGACCTGAAAGAGTGCCAAAGGTTATTGAATTAGTTGCTAAATATAAAGATGAGCCAGGGGAAGTAACTCTAAAGGAGATAAACAACAGATGCTCTATTGTTTACAGACCTGCAATGAATATAGTAGGCATCAAAACTGTACTGACGTCTGAGAGCAATGTAGGCTTTTTGAATATCTCAGAAAAATATATTAAAAATGGCACAATCGACATACTGGAAAAGATGTTGGTTAATCAACAACCAGGTAAGTATGTCGGCATTTTAACAGATAATGCTGGCGGCGGTTCATTCACCTACATTATTGGAATCGAAGTTGAGAGTTTTGAAGATTTGCCCGAAGCCTTACCAGAGAATACTGTTATTTGCAAAAGCCCAGGCGGAAATTTTGCCAAGATAGGTAGAAATGAAGGTGAAGGCGAATATGATTTATGGGATTATTTTACTGGGGATTTTCGCAGAGAGACTGAGTATATATATGATAAAGAATTACTCTCGTATCAGATTTTGGATAAAAACGCTGAGGTTATCTACGCTTACGAACCTGTAAAAATTCCACAAACTGAAGATGAGAAATATGACACCATTAGCTTTAAAATTGTGACATTGCCCGAAATCAAATTTGCAGGGATAAAGAGTGATATTACTTATGGTGTGGACATTATTACCAGATTTTTTACTGAATATGAAACCACTATTAATAGTTTGTCGAGTAGACAGTTATATGTTCAAGATTACATAGGCTTTCCACTGCATGAAGATGGTGTAATGTACTCATGCTTTGGAGTGCAGGTTGAAAACTTTGATGGACTTCCAAAGGGAATTGATACAGTAGAATTGAAAGGTGGCTTATATGTCTGTTTAACACAATTAGAGATTAATAACGATAATCCTGCAGCATTGTTTGGTGCCGTTGACAAGGTGTTTTTTGAGGAAAATCCAGAGTATGAACGCGATAAAGTTAACTGCGACCTAGTACGTTTTCACCAGGGACATTCTGCATCGATATATGTTCCCATAAAAAAGGTAGAAGTTTGATTACTAGCCGTCGAGTTTTAAGGATGATAATGATACAGTCGAGATCTTAAAAAACCCGTTTTTTATTTCACACAACTGTCAAAAACTCGGGAATTTTGAGTAAGTGGAGAGTTGCAGAAATAATGATTAGCATGAAATAGATGGTTGACAAGATAGTTAGAGATGATATACTATATAAAGAGTGACAAACGGAGAGGTGGGTGAGCTGGCCGAAACCGCTCGACTCGAAATCGAGTAGCCTGGAAACAGGCTCGCGGGTTCGAATCCCGCCCTCTCCGCCATAGAACATATGAGAAATAAGGGCGATACTTGGGTGTCCACACTATGTGATACCAGCCATTTCATTTTGTATGTTCTAAACTGTAATCCATTGTCGCTCTCCTTTGATTTTTATTTGAAGTCGGAACAACTTCAGTATATCAAGGAGAGCGACATTTTTGTTTTTATACAATGGCTTCGCCATATCTGAACCGTGGGGTTATTTGCTTATGCGAAAATAAAATCTGCTGTACAAGGGACAGGTTTATGGACACATAGTTTCTGTGACAGCCAGACTATCATAGTATAGGTAAGACCGTAGACCCTGTTGGCTTGTAAAGTTCCACGAATACCACTTGTTGTAATGTTTTTGCAAAATTTATCCCTTTGCCCTTAAACAGTCAAATTCAGAAACTTCAATATAGGAATTGGGCAAGTTTTCTAAAAAAGCTGCCTCCATTGGAGAACTGGGAAAGCATATTTAGGAGTTAATCTATACACCAAAAATCACTTTACAAGGTGTCTTTAATGCATATTCATAGGCTAAATTTTTATGATAAGGCGCTGCTTTTAGGGCAAAAGCTTCTCCGTGTAAATAGATGAGGCATGGTGCGTTTTCCTCTATACTCTTTGGTACATAAATTGTTAGCTCTATCAGTCCGCTTTTATGGGATCTTGTATTTTGTTTAATGCACTCCCTAACAGGTTTAATTTTATTAACGCTTTTCGTCAGGAAAATATTAATAAGTGGCAAAAGCAGGGGAGATAAAGGGAGCGTCATATTTTATAAAATCAGGATGAATATTGTATTTGCTTATTAGCGTTCTCCTTGCCTTATGGTTTCACTCTATAAATAATAAATTGAAATTTATTATTTAAATGAGTTTTTTTAGATAAGCGGTTAGCATTTTACGTCAAGAGTTTAGGTCTGTAGATTGTTGGCCTTTTCACAGATTTCGTAAATCTCGTCGTATTTTTTATCGATGAGAGGTGTGACCTGAGCTGCTTTCTTTCTGCTAATGCTCTTAAAGCACGGATATGGAATAATCCAACCAACAAAACCGGGGATTGCAAGAATCACCATCAGCGGTATCATGCCAGCCATGTAGGCGAACACAGAGCCAGCCATAAAAGCTGTCCCTAAAACGCCGATGATGTAAGCGGCAACTGATGCACCAACTACCTTAGATCGTTCAAGTGTCTCTATCTCATTTACACCAGCCTCAAACTGGCGTTGAAGCCTCGTGAGTTCTGTTTTATTGCGAAGCTTTCTGTCCCGCTTAAACTTCATGGTAACATACAGCATACTTGCGGGCGGGGTAGAGATTCCCTCCAGTTCCCATCCGAAGCTGCGGTAGCTATCGGCGTAAATTGATTTCATTGTTCGCCTTAGCGTAAGATCCTTATACTCAAACCCAACAAAGTTGTTATTGCTATTTCTTGATTCATTCATAATAATTCCTCCTCCTCAAATTTTCTGTTTGGATGTCGTTTATCAATATGATGAGTTTATTATACTGTCCAATTGTTAATGAATTGCTCATAAAATGTTTAAGAATTATTAATTCACAAAAAACAGCCTTCCAATCTGGAAAGCTGTCTGTCGATGCTTTTATTACATTTTTAGTTTCACCGTGAAGACCGAACCTTTTCCGGGTTTGCTGGCGACCGTTATCGTGCCGTCTAAAAGTTTGATTGCCTGCCTGACCAAAGCGAGTCCCAGACCGTTACCTTCATCGGAGTGGGACGCATCTCCCTGATAAAACTTGTCGAAGATGTTCTCCATTACGTCCTTACTCATGCCGCGTCCCGTATCAGCGACAGATATGGTGACACTGTTCCTGTCGGAGATCTGCTTCACCGTGATAGTACCACCCGATTCAATAAATTTGATGGCATTTGAGATTAAATTGCTCCAAATGATTTCCGTAAGGTATTCGTCTGACGTTACGATAAGACGATCCTCAACGTCAATAATAAAGTTAAGGTTCTTTGCCTCCCATTGCTCCTCAAATCTGAGAATACAGTCGCAGATCTGGCGGCATAAATCAAAAGGCTTTTCCAATACAACCTGCCGTCCATTTTCAAGCTGATTGAGCTTCAAAACATTAGTAACTAGTAGATTCAGTTTCTTCGAGGCGGTAATGATGTTATCTATATATTCCTTTTGCTTTTCAGGCGTGACACTGTCCTTCTGTAACATGGTAGCATAATTTTCAATGATAGCCAGCGGCGTCCGAATTTCGTGAGAGACGTTAGCGATAAAGTCGCTCCGAAGCGTCTCAATACTGCCGAGTTTCTCAACCATTTTATTAAAGTCCTCAAACATTACATCCATGTAATTCGCTTTGTCAGCGGTGTGAACGGGCACCAGGTAGACCGAAAAATCGCCTTCGGCGACCTCCTTGGCAGCTTTACCGAGCCTACGCATGGGTAAGTCAAATTTTTTACGTATTTGAGCGTGGTTGACGATGCTGAATATAGCGGCTACAATTGCCCAATAGCCAACCATACCAAAGATAAAGCCAGGAGGCACGTTTTCAAAATCCAGAACAAAGGCGCTGAGGATCATTGCCTGTCCAGCGCTCAGCACGGATAGAATAAAAAAGGTGATCAAAAATTCCTTCCATAAAAGTACCTTCTTTTTTATTCTGTTGTCATATTCCGTTTCATTTTTTTTCATGTCCGCACCGCCAATCTTACTGTAAAAATAGATCCTTTACCTAGTTCGCTATCTACCGCAAGCGTACCGCCCGCCCTTTGGATGGCTCTATTAGCCAGGGCAAGTCCGAGACCATTGCCTTCTTTGGCCTGCGAAGTCTCGCCTTGATAGAACTTGTCAAAAATGTGTTTCATGGTTTTATGGCTTATTCCGCAGCCAGTGTCGGCAACAGTGACGACAATCTCGTTTTCATCCGAGGTCTGCTGTAGCGTAACTTTGCCTCCTGGTTCTGTGAATTTAAGCGCGTTGGCAAGCAGGTTGTTCCATACAAGCTCCAGCAGGCTCTTGTCAGCAGTGATGACGGCCCGGTCCTCAATATCTGCTTCAAACGTGATGTTTTTCTGTTCCCACAATGTTTCAAATTGAAGGGCACAGTCGCAAAGCTGGCGGCAGAGGTCATAGGGTTCCGGGGCGGGAGCAATCTCCTGGTTGTCCAGTTTGTTTAGCTTGAGAATGTTGGTGATGAGCGAGGCAAGCTTGTTAGTGGCATCAATGACCGTATCCATATATTCTTCCCTCATCTCCGGTGGAAGCTCCTTGTTTTTAAGCACCATTGTGTAATTTTTGATAACGGAAAGAGGGGTTTTGATCTCGTGGGAGACATTAGAAACGAAATCACTATTTAAGGTTTCAATGCTTCCAAGTTCGGCCACCATTTTGTTGAAGTCATCTATATAATCGAGCTTGTCAAGTGTGTGCTCTGGCTCCACATAAACGGAAAAATCACCATTTGCTACACGACTGGCAGCTTCGCTCAGCCGATGCAGAGGCCGATCAAATTTCCGATACTCAAGATAGCCGATGACGGCACAGAGAGCACCGGCAATGACCGCCCAATAGATAACGTACCAGATGGTATAGACACTCCAGAGTAGAGAAATATCTGCTCCGGATAGGATACCGGGGAGTGCTGCAAAGAACATGGAACCGACAAATAGAATAGCGTACTCCAACCAGGAGAAGTGCTTAATTCTTTTTTGCCTATTTTTCATAACAGTACCGCCTTATAGCCCAGACCGTGGACCGTTACGATTTTATACCCATCGCAGGCAGAGAATTTATCGCGAAGTTTCGTGATATATACGTCAACAGCACGCAGACTGGTTTCGCTATCTACCCCCCAGAATTCGTCCATAAGCTGCGCGCGAGAAAAGGTCTTGTTCGGATAGGAAAGTAGTTTGTACAGGATGTTGAATTCTCGCACTGTTATTGAGATTTCCTCTCCATCGATAGCGGCTGATATGGCGTCAGCATCAAGAATTAGATTGCCTAAAGACAGCTTCTTTTCGTCCATAATATGGGCACGACGCAAAAGTGCAGCCACGCGCAGTACCAACTCATTCATATCGATAGGTTTGACCATATAGTCGTCCACACCCGCCCGGAAGCCTTTCTGCTTGGAGGCAATATCGTCTCGAGCAGTCATAAACAGAATGGGAATAGTTTTATTTAGGTCACGAACTGTTTCAGCGAACTCAAAGCCGTCAATCCCTGGCATCATGATATCGGAGATGATCATATCATATTGACTGTTATACAGGAGATTATAGGCTTCACTCGGGTTGAGACAGCCTTTTGCCGCGTAACCATTGTCGTTTAAATAAGTGCAAACGATCTGATTGAGTTTCGCATCATCCTCTACTATAAGAATATTTATCATATAAAGACCTCCTTCTTTAAATTTTTTAGCTATCGCAGTATATCAGGTAATTGTTTAAATCAGCGTTTCATTAAAATTCTTTTTCTGTGGTTTTGCAGCGTGCGTCTGCAGGTTTTTCCGCATTTCTTGGTATTGCCCTAACTCGGCTGAATCGGATGACGCCGGGTACCTGATCTTCTTCGCACAGCTTCTGTATACGGCGTTCAGAAATGCCCCATTTTTCTGCCGCCTCTTTAGGCGACATATATTCCATTCCATTGCCTCCCTATAAGAACTAATTATAGTATATATGGTTAAACGAACAATATCAAGTCAGTGGAATTCATTCATTTCCACTTCTTCCTTTGCTATTTGCCATCTCTTCGTAATGACATTATCGACCTTTCGGATATATTCATGAGCGTCTTAACGGACTGCATCCACTTGCTATACATCCCCCGTCGCAAAGGATGTCTGTACCGGTTAAATATCCCAACCGATCATCCGCTACGGCGGCATACAGTTGAGCAATTTCCTCCGGCTTTCCTAAGCGTTTTATTGCATTATATTTAATGTAGGTCATCGCTTCGTCCTTTTCCAATGACCCCATCGGAGTATCAAAGTTTCCGGGAGTAATTGAGAGTATGCGAACACCTTTTTTACCGAAGCGGGCTGCATCCGTTTTGGCAAACCAAATGACGAAATCTTTACTAATACCATATGCTACTCCTGCTCTAACTTTTTTCGGAAAAAGATTGATACGGCTCATCATTTTTTTCATAAATCGATCACGATCAATGCGGCTCAATTTATAGTGCCTCTTCGGTATAATAAACTGCGGCATGAAGTGAGCGGACATGGAAGAAGTGTCAATAAGGCATCCACCACTTTGCATGACTTCGTAAAATGCATCATTGATGTTAACTGTACCAATGGCATTGGCTTTCATTATTTCTTGTGCATCTCCCATCTGAGGAGACATGCCCGCGGCATGGATTACTACCTTTACCACACCACGCTCAAGGGCAGTCGCGGCGAGAAGTTGAGTAGTATCTCGATCAGATATGTCACAATTGAAAGCCTCAGCTTTAATGCCCGATATCTTTAATTCTGAAACGGCGTTATCCAATTTTTTTGCTGTTCGACCAACCAGAATAATATAATACCCTTGCCGTCCAAAGACTTTGGCTGTGGCAAATCCTATGCCGCTGCCACCTCCTGTAATTACGCATACATTTTTCATTTATATTCACCTCTCTCAAACCATAATTAGATGGTTTTTAGTTTTCCTTCTGCTTTCAACCAACTTACCTCATCACGTAAAGTCTCCTCATAAGATCTGGTTTTATAACCCAGCTCCTTTTTAGCCTTGCTATAATCAAAGGCGTTATTTCTTTCCAAATTATATACGGAAAAAGTTGTCAGCAGTGGTTTTGTGCCCTTTTTCTTTGCTTGTTCTTCCATTATCCTTGCTATAAATTTGGCTAATCTTAAAGGAAGATAGAATTTCAGTGGTTTGCAACCGCTCTCCTTTGACAGCATATTACACAATTCCTTTAGAGTTACTTCTTCGTTTCCAAGAATATAACATTCACCTTTTCTTCCTTTCTCGGCTGCCATAATACATCCGAATGCTAAATCCCTAACATCACAAAGGTTAAAGGAACCTTGCATTCCGACAGGCATTTCACCATTAATAATTTGGATGACAGTACCTGTTGTTTCACCGATAGCATGATCTTCGGGTCCCAAAATTCCACTTGGATGAACTACGCAAGCATTTAAATTTTTATCTTTCACTGCATCAAGCACGGCCTGTGTCGCAAGTGCCTTGGACTGGCTATAACACCCTACCACTTTATCCGCATCAAACCGGTCTACTTCTTTGATTTTTTGTCCCTTGGGAAGCTCGGGAATTGCTCCTGTACTGCTGACATAGACAAGTTTACGGCATTCCTTATGTTCAAGGCACTTATCAATTATATTTTTTGTACCTCCAACATTAACATCAATCAGTTTCTGATTAAAATCCGGATTAACCGTTACCATGCTAGCACAATGTATTACAACAGTTTCCATCACATCCGGTACGCAAAAAAACTGTTCCAGAGAATCCTTATTACGCAGATCCCCCTCACAAATCTCCACTTGACTGGGAACAAATTTCATCGCCTTATCATTTGGCATGACAAAGGCTTTAATCTTCTCTCCACGCTCAAGCAGCTGACTGCATACATTACTGCCAAGGAATCCTGTTGCACCTGTTACTAAATATACTTTTTTTTTCATAATTTTTATCTCCTTTTGTTTTGAATGATGTGTCTATCATACCGATCAGGTATTTGAGAGTTGTTTTTAAAATGTTTGAGAAATATTAAAAACAAATAAATGCAAAGAGAGGACACAAGAAATTTTAGGTAAAAAACTCTCGTATATTCAACTGCTAGGCGTATTTAATTTGTTCAAAAAGTGTTGTTAATTATTTTTAAATATGTGCTCTATACGAAAACAAAAATCAATAAAAATGAGAAAAGCAAAGAGGAATGATAGATTGTCATTCGGGCATGAAAAATTGTCTGCCCAGCAGCGACTTTTTTGCTATGGACAGACAAATTTCGGTTTTAGTGCTGTATGCTTACCTTACATAATCACGCATAACTTTTTTGCGTATTTCTAAGAAGATTACAATTTGCAGAATAAGCACAAGAACGCATAAGCCGCCTACTAATGCAATGAACCCAAAATAGTTGGAATGAAATAGATAAACAGCATTTGTTTTGTAATAAGCTGCTTTATATTTTCCCGTTTTAACCCTAACTTTTGCAGATTATCATATACGCTTGCGTCATTCCATATCGTGCTAATCAATTTAAGACCAATTACCAAAATAGAAGAAACAAAGGCAATTATAGCAATAAAGAGCATTAGCATAAGATATGTTGCAAAGGCTTCAAATTGTGTCGTTGTGACCAGCAGAGAAAGGCTACTGTAACAAGCAGAAGAGACCTATTATGGCGGCCAACTGAAACAGCAGAGAATGTTCACAAAGCCTAATTTGTGCTGCCTGATTTCCGCAAGCTCATTTTCGTTTCCCGTTAAAATATCGTGACCGTTCAATAAGACATTGTCACTGTCTGCATTGATGAAGCCTGACATAATATTTATCAGTGTTGTTTTACCGCTGCCGGACGGCCCCATGATTGAGACAAACTCTCCGTCAAGAATAGCGGCGGTAATTCCTTTTAATACAGGGTAATCAATACCCTTTGTGTGGTATGTTTTTTGCATATTTTTAATTTCAAACATATACACTCACCTTTCCTTTTTAGTTGGTATAAGTGAATGTTAGCAATTAATTCTCAAATATTTATCAAACGCAAAAATCTCTCTATCAAAAACTGATAGGGAGATTAAATAGTCATTCTATTCTATTATATTGCTATTTCATACTAAAATCGGCCTGTACGACAGTACCGCCGCTTAACCCGTTGCTAATTAATATTTGCCCGCCATGTCGTTCACATAGTATTTTGCAAATTTTTAATCCAAATAATGCTGTTCAGAGGTTTTTTTATCTGTGCTGTAAAAAGGGGAAGTAGCGTTTTTCAAGCCTTGCTCGTCAAATCCGCAACCATCATCTGATACGCAAATTGAAAATACGGAGTGTGTACAATTGCAGGTAATGACTACGCGGCTATTCGCATATCGGATTGCGTTGGATAAGATGTTTTCGTATGCTTGCATGACAATTTCGCTGTCTAAATTGAGCGTAGTTTTAGTGCAATCGTTTTTGAAAATTAGCTCTTTTTTGGTACAAATAATATTTGCGGTATCTTGTAGAGTTTCTATAAAACTGCTGCTATCCATTTCCTGTCTTTGTATCGGTACATCTTCCAATTGCTGTAATGTATTCTAGGTAATCGGTGGTAGTAGACATAACAAAGTTTCATATAAAGTCATTAAAGTACTGTCATATGGCGATAATAAAACACTGCTTCCCCCATGCCAAACCTTTTCATTGTTAAAACCTTCTACAATATCTGAATACCGGAAAGCAATGTTCCATTGGCTATTGATTAATATCGTTTTTTCTATTTCGATCAAAACTAAGGCCAGCAGTATAAAGCCACAACAGAATTATTTCCTAAACCATCTAACCCCCAAGCGGCTTCATAAAGCCGTTCCTTATCAAAAACCTGTCTGGCATTTCGCAGCAGACAGATGCCAGAATGGACAAAGGAAATGGAGCGGAAATAAGGTGATTTATGGTAGAAATCTAAAGTAAATTATGGTAATATATAGTTATTCAATACATACAGGAGTTTTTTCAATGGCAGAATAGTTCTTCAGAATGAACTCTAAAAAAGTTAATCAAGATTTTCTAACTGAGGATATTTTGGTGCATTGTCATGGATTTTCTCTGTACCAGCTTCTAGAGCAGTCTTATAGTACCAGCACTTGTAGTTTATTCGGTCAAGTGTCTGTTGCAATTCTAGAATCTGTGATTCTACCGCTGTTTTTCTTTCGAGAAACATTCTATAACGTTCTTTGAGAGTAGTGTCACCTTCAACACACCAATCCATAAAAGTTTTTATCTCTTTGATTGGCATACCGGTTGCTTTAAGGCATTTGATAATTTCCAGTCCTTCAAGATCATTGTCTGTAAAATATCGTATCCCGGATTCTGTTCGCTCGACAAAAGGAAGGAGCCCTTCTTTATCATAATATCGGATTGTATGGGCAGTTAGGTTCATTTTCTCAGCAGTCTCACTAATTGTAAGTTTCATGAATGAATTACCTCCATAAAATTTTTAATTTTGCTATTGACTTAGAGCTAACTCTAAGGTTTATAATAACTATATCACTGGATAATACAAATGTCAACACGAAAGGAGAAAATTAGAAATGGGATTTAATATGTATTTGCCAACAAGAACTTTATTTGGAACAGGAATGCTAAATGAGCTTCATAAACAGAATTTGCCAGGTAAAAAGGCCATGATTGTGATTTCAAATGGAAAGTCTATCAGAGAAAATGGGTATTTAGCACGGGTAGAAGAACAGCTTAAGGCGGCATATGTTGAAACGGTGGTGTTTGATAGAGTCCAATCAAATCCCCTTAAATCGACAGTTATGGCAGGTGCTGCTTATTCCAAAGAGAATGCTTGTGATTTTATTGTTGCTCTTGGCGGGGGAAGTGTGATGGATGCTTCCAAGGCAATGGCAATGATGGCTACTAACGAAGGAGATCTGTGGGATTATGTTCATGGGGGTAGCGGAAAAGGCATGCCTCTTGCAAATAACCTTCTTCCAGTAGTTGCAATTGCTACAACCGCAGGAACAGGTTCTGAAGTAGATCAGTATGGTGTGGTTACCCATGATGATAACAATGAAAAAATCGGTGTTGGTGGAATTGATGACTTGTTCCCAGTATTGGCAATCGTGGATCCGGAGTTGATGGTTTCTGTACCACCAAAGTATACCGCATATCAGGGTTTTGATGCCTTATTCCACAGTGTGGAAGGATATATTTCAAAATTTGCTAATCCAATGAGTGATATGTATGCCCTGACAGCCATCGAGAATGTGGCCAGGAATCTTGCGAAAGCAGTTAAGAATGGAAACGATATTGAAGCACGTGAAAAAGTAGCTTTTGGAAGTACATTGTCTGGTTATGTGATGGTTGTAGGAGCCGTGACCAGTCAGCATTCACTGGAGCACGCTATGTCAGCCTATCATCATGAACTTCCTCATGGTGCTGGGCTTATCATGCTCAGTAAGGCATTCTTTACCCACTTTATCAATGAAAAGGTATGTGATGATAGATTTGTAAGAATGGCAAAGGTTATGGGAATGGAAGATGCGAAGGAGCCAATGGATTTTATTGTGGCGTTAGAAAAACTTATAGAGGATTGTGGAGTTGCGGACCTCAAGATGTCTAACTATGGCATTACTCCAGATGAATTTGAGGTATTAGCGAATAATGCTATGGAGACTATGGGAGCACTGTTCATGTGTGATAGAGCGGTTCTTAGTGTAGATGATTGTGTTGCGATTTTTAAAGATGCTTATAGATAAGTTATTAATACTACACGATTTTTTATAAAGGGAAAGGACTGACTATGACTGAGCGGGAAAAATGTTTGCAGGTGAAACAGATGACTTTTTAGATCTTGCATTACAACATTGGAATAATATAGCGAGGAAACTGATTAAACGGTAGAATAATCTCTGCAAGGGGGCTATTTGAAGATTTTATATCAGGTAAGAAGGATAGTAAAGAAATAACCTATGAGAGGTGATTGTTATGAAAGATCAATGTTTAATAGTGTACTATTCACGTTCCGGGAATACAAATAAAATTGCTGAAATAATACACAAGAAAGTTGATGGAGATATTTTAAGGATAGAACCTATAAAACCATATCCTGAGAACTATAATAGCGTAGTTGAACAAGCAAAGAAGGAAATTAATTCAGGTTATATACCTGAACTGCAATTATATATTGATGATATTGGTTCTTACAACAAAATATTTGTTGGGTCGCCAAATTGGTGGAATACACTGGCCCCACCAGTAAAATCATTCCTATTACAGTATGATTTGTCAAATAAAATAGTGATACCGTTTTGTACTCATGGCGGTGGGGGACAAGGTAAAGTATTTAGTGACATAGCGAAAGAATGCAAGGATTCAACGATTAAACAAGGTTTTGCGATATATGGTGATGGAGGTAGTAAAGCAGAAAAATTGATTACAGATTGGCTCATTAAGTTAGGCTAAAAGAAGGGGGTTGCCGTTTAACTTATTGAAGAATAGGATAATATGGAGGCGATTGTGTGACATGAAGACAGACAGTCCGCCTATTCAGTCTATTGCCGGCAATCGCCATGATGTTCGGTATAGCTTCCGTAGGTGTTTGTGGTAGACTACAACGATATATCTCGGACAGCGCATGGTATCGTGCCGTTGTGGACTATGTGCTTGAGAGTAAACTATAAGTGATATCCTTAGTGAAGAGGTGTATATTATGGAATATCGAATTTTAGGGAGAACGGGAATTAAAGTAAGTACCATTGGTGTTGGCGGTGAAGGATTTGAAAATATAAGCTATGAAGATTGCGAAGCAATGATCGATTGTGCAATCAAAGAAGGTATTAATTTTTTTGATATATACAATTCAAACCCCGAAACTAGAAGTAATATTGGTAAAGCACTAAGTAAATATCCACGAAGCAGCTATGTTATCGAAGGACATCTATGCTCAACCTGGGATGAAGGACAATATCGCCGTACCAGAGATTTAACTGAAGTTGTTGATTCATATGAAGACTTTTTAACCAGGATGAATTTAGATTATGTAGATATAGGAATGATTCATTATGTTGATGAGGAAAAAGATTTTGACAGCATTTTTGATGGAGAGATACTTAAATATGCAAAAGAATTAAAGGAAAAAGGAGTTATTAGGTCATTAGGAATATCAACGCATAATACAGATATTGCTTTTAAAGCAGTGAAAACAGGAATAATTGATGTAATTTTATTTAGCATAAATGCAGCTTATGATATGCTGCCAGCCATTGAGGATGTAAATAAATTATTTGAAGAAAATACTTTTAAGAACAGGACTTACGAAGGCATTGATCAAAAGCGTGATGAGCTATACCGAACTTGTGAGAATGCCGGGGTTGCTATAACTGTTATGAAGGGATATGCTGCCGGAACGCTGCTGAGTGACAAACAATCTCCTTTTAAAAATGCTCTTACTCCAGTACAATGTTTACACTATTGTTTAACTAGACCGGCTGTTGCTTCTGTAATGGTTGGAGTATCTAATAGTGAACAGATACTTGCAGCAGCCGTCTATGATACATCAAGCAATAAAGAAAAAGATTATAGTAAAGTTCTTGCTAATGCTCCTAAAACTTCATTTAGTGGACATTGTATGTATTGTGGACACTGTGCTCCATGTTCGAGTAAACTAGATATTGCATTGATAAATAAATATTTAGATTTGGCATTAATTCAAGAAGGTGTACCTGAAACCTTGAAAAATCACTATGACCTATTAGAACATAATGCAGGTGAGTGTATAGAATGTGGATTATGTATGAAAAACTGCCCGTTTGGTGTGGATATTATTAAGAAAATGAAACAGGCAGTTAGGTTATTTGGTTATTAACTTCTATTAAAGAGTCAATCAACCATTGCAAGGGAGAATTGGAGATGATAAACAACTCTTAATTCGTGTCAACAGTTAATATATTTCTTCTTTTGATTATTCAAGAACTCCAAATGCATAAAGATATGTAAATGATGCAACAAAACAGATAGAAATAGGAAAGGAAAAAGTAAATAAAAAGTGGAGGTAATTACACAATGAATGAAGAAAAAAATTTAGGACCAGGGGCAGTATTTGAGATGGGCGGTGAAAATACCTCGTTTGCTCAGTATTTTGTGGGTAAGAGTTATTTGAATATGCTTTCTTTGGAAAGAGTGGTTATTGGTAATGTAACCTTTGAGCCAGGATGTCGAAACAATTGGCATATCCATCATCAGGGCGACCAGATTCTTCTTGTAACCGCGGGAAGAGGCTATTATCAGAAGTGGGGGAAAGAACCGCAAGAACTGTATCCGGGGGATGTAGTCAATATTCCACCGGAAGTTAAACACTGGCATGGGGCAGCACCGGATAGCTGGTTCCAACATTTGGCAGTAGAAGTTCCGGCAGAAGGTGCATCTAATGAATGGTTGGAACCTGTAGCAGATGAAGAATATAATAGTTTAAAATGAATCCCCCTTTCTGCTATAAACTATGGGTGTAATGAGGACTTTTGGAGATTGCGTCAGAAGTTCTTTTTGGCATATGGTACAAGATTAAAAGCCTAATTTATCCATTATAAAACAACCAGTAATGAAAATTTACTGAATGTATATTAATAGAAATTACTGAAATATCCCAGGCAAAATCGGAATTAAAGATGGTCTTTCCAAACTGGCAAATTTTCTATTGCTGTCAGGGAATTTTTGTGGTATAATTAGGAGAAATTAGAAAAAGGTGAGGTGTTAAAAGTGGATTATTTCTTTATCGGATTCCAATATTGGGGCTAAGCTCGCTTGGACTAATAAACAGATAAGGTTAAAAAACCCTGACATTCAGGGCTTGTTTGCTATACCTTATTTTCGGAATCTTGTAAAGAACATGCGTACAACACTTTTAATATCTATATTCCATTATACGTATTTGTCATGGCATGAATTTTGTGCATTTATTGGCGTATATTCTTAATGGCATAAATTGGATATCAAAGGCTGCAGGTGGAGTGTGTTCATTTGCAGCCTTTTTTGTGTTTAGCCGGAGGATGTTCTCCTGAAGATTCCGGTCGATACAGGTTGGGTTAGGAGATACCAAAGGAGGAATCAAAAATGAGTTTATTAGCACTTGATAATATAATAAAAGTCTACCGCAATCAATGTGTACTAAATGGGGCCAGTTTGCGGGTAGAACGAGGTGAGCGTCTGGGACTCATTGGGCCCAATGGGGCTGGCAAATCTACCTTGATCAAAATTGCACTTGGCTATGAGGATTGTGACAGTGGAACGATAAGCATCGCGCGAAATATCAAAATCGGTTATTTGAGTCAGGATTTGAAAGAGATCGAATCGACCGGAGATAACAGTGAAAAGGTGCTTCACTTTGAAAAAGTGCACCAGCTTGAAATACGCTTACGCAATCTTGAACAGCGAATGACGGAAAAAAATCCAGATTCAGCTGACTATCAGAAATTAATTAATGAGTATTCCCGACTAGTACAGCGTTATGAAGCGATGGACGGCTATACGATTGAAACTAAAATCAAAAAGATTCTGCTCGGTCTCGGTTTGCGTCAGGAATCTCTCAGTACTCCCCTCAGTAAACTTAGTGGTGGTGAGAAAATGCGTGTATCTGTAGCACGAATGCTTCTTGAGGAGCCAGATCTGTTGATTCTGGACGAACCGACTAACCATCTGGATATTCATGCGACAGAATGGTTTGAAAATTTCTTAAAAAAATTTGATGGAGGAATTCTCTTTGTTTCTCATGACAGATATTTCCTGGACAGAGTGGCGACCAGAATTGCTGAACTAGACCAGGGCAGTGTTTGTATTCACAGTGGAAACTATTCTGACTACAGTGAACGCAAAAAACAAATGAATCAGTTTGTCATCAATGAACGAAAACGAATACGCTGGAAGATTCGGAATACCCACGAGATCATGCAGGGTTTAAAAAGTCGAGGTAACTCTCGCGCCGCGAAAAGCCGCGAAAAGGAAATTGAAAAACTTAATAACGAACTCAAGGGTACTCTCACCGAAGCCATCCACCAGGAGCATTTACATCGAACCGATGGTCCGAAGATCAAATTTAAAAAACTCAAGCATGTAAGCAAAGATATCGCCTGGGCTGACGGGCTCTGTAAAAGTTTTGGCGATGTCCAGTTATTCTCTGGAGCTAGTTTTCACATCAGAGGTGGTGAACGGATCGGTATTATTGGTCCTAACGGTTGTGGAAAAACCACTCTAATAAACATGCTGCTTGGCAAAGATAAAAACTATCAGGGATTTTTGCGGCTCGGTGAATGGGTAAACTATTCATACATGGGCCAGGAGGTCTTTTTTCAGAATGAGAATCAGACATTACTCCAGCTGATCATTAACAAGCGCGAGATGCAAGAGCGGGAGGCTCGCGATTATCTGGCTCATTTCCAGTTCTATGGTGATGAAGTCGAGAAAATCATCGAAGTGTTGAGTGGTGGTGAGCGTGTACGCCTATACCTCGCCTGTGTAATGCTTGAAGATGCTGACTGTCTTATTCTCGACGAGCCGACTAACCATCTCGATATGCTGGCCCGGGATTCGGTGGAAGCAGCATTGAAGGAGTATAAAGGAACAATTATAGCAATTACTCATGACCGTTTTTTTCTAACACACTGCGTGCAGAAAATTTTTGAGATCGAAGATGGCAAGATCAATACCTATGAGGGTAATTACGACTTCTACCGCCAGGTCAGATTTGGAACGGATGAAGAGGTTGACGACGTGAAACTGACCAGAACGATTCAAAATACTGGTAAAATTGCTCACAAAAAAAAGCAGGATAACTCGAAAAGTCAGGAAAAGACCAGACAGGAGATTGAAGCACAGATTCTCGCACTCGAGGAACAGATAACTTCGCTGGAGAACTCTTTTGATGCCAATACGTCTCTGGAAACATACGCTGAATATGATACGCTGGTGAAAAAGGCAGCTGAACTCTACTGCGTCTGGGATGAACTAATTGACTGAACACTCAAAATGGATAAAACTTCACTCCGGGAAGTATTTCTGTCGTGGAGAAACTTTCCGGCGTGAGGTTTATCTCATATGACTTGACATACATTGAAGTTCTAGGTATAATAATATTAATACATAGTATTTCTAGGTATTGGAGGTTTCTATGGATATATCAAAAGATTTAATTGCTGCTTCGGCTACACCTCTTATTTTGGCCATTTTAAAAAAACAGGATAGCTATGGTTACGATATCATTAAGAAGATAAAAAAAGCTTCTAATAATGAAATCATCTGGACTGAAGGAATGTTATATCCGGTATTACACAGATTGGAAAAGAACGATTTTATTGAGTCTTATTGGGAAAAATCTGAAGCGGGGCGTCGGCGAAAGTATTATTCGTTAAAAGAAAGGGGGCTGTTGGAATTAGAGAAGCATATAAAGCAATGGGAAATAGTGTATTCTACTTTATCTGCAGAGATTTATAATAATGATGAAAAAAGGGGGGAATATAATGTTTGATTTAGAACGAGACATCGGCTCCTGGTGTGATCACTTACGTTTAAGTGGGAAATTAGATGAGGTCGATGTTATAGAACTTGAGAATCATCTACGAGAACAAATTGATGAATTGATAGAGAATGGGCTCAGTGAAGATGAAGCCTTTTTGATCAGTGTGAAGCGATTAGGAAATGTGAACATGATATCAGAGGAGTATTCTAAAGTAAATACTAATGCATTATGGAAGCAATTGCTGGTCGATCCAGTTGTTACAGGCGCAAAGAAACAGAATCGGCGAGATATCTTCTTAGTTGTTCTATTTTCTATGGTAGCAGGTACAGTTGCCAAAATACCAACTTTATTTGGTATAGAAATGGGAAGTTATGTTTATTTCAAAAACATTAGTTTTTACATTTTACCATTAATTGCATTGTTCTTTGTGATTAGGCATGATCTTAATAAGAAGCTGATATGGTATGTTACTGGATTTTTTGTATTAACAGGGGTTATTATAAATCTATATCCTTCATATAGTCCTAATCATACTGAAATTTTGACAGCAATTCATCTTCCAATGATGTTATGGTTAGTTACTGGAGTGGCTTATCTGGGTGATAAGTGGAGAAATAATAAGGGAAGAATGAATTTTATCCGTTTTACAGGTGAAAGTGTAATTTATGGTAGTCTGATAATGCTTGGATTAATAGTTTTGATGATGTTTATTATGATGATTTTTGAATCGATATCAATTGATGTAGAAAGTTTTGTTGAAAATTATTTCTTTATCTATGGTGGATGTGCTGCTGCAATGATTACTGTTTATCTAGTTGAAACAAAAAAAAGTGTAGTAGAGAATTTTGCTCCAGTTCTGGCCAAGATATTTAGTCCGTTATTTTTGATTACCATGGTAATTTTTTTAATGGTTATTGTTATTACAGGGAATAGTCCTTTTGTTGAAAGAAATTTTTTGATTGGTTTTGATTTGATGTTAGTGTTAGTTCTCGGGATGGTTCTATATACAATCTCTGCCAGGAATATGTATGATAAAATTAATATTTTTGATTATTTGAATGCAGCTTTAATTTTCATAGCAATAATTGTAGATAGTGTTGCATTATCAGCGATATTATTTAGATTATCAGAATATGGAATCAGTCCTAATAAGCTAGCTGCTCTGGGTGAAAATATCCTTTTATTAGTTAATCTTGCCGCTCTTCTATGGTTATATGTTCGCTATTTTATGAGTAAGATAGAATTTGAAAAAATTGAAGTCTGGCAAACTCATTATTTAACAGTTTATGCGGCCTGGATGGCTATAGTTGTGTTCGTATTTCCGATTATTTTTCGGTTTAATTAAAATACATATAGTAGTTAATAATAAGGCTTCCAGGCTTATTGTGATGAGTGGAGTGGTATTTTATTTGTGCTGAAATAGTTTAGAATTATGCCCATGTTCCTTACGAGGACTGGGCTATTTTTGTGGGGTAATTTTGATACTTTTAAAACTCATAGAAAACAATTAAAAAATCTTTGTTAACAGACAGTAATTGATCTATCCATTGAGGTTTAACTTTTCAAAAAAATTAAACTCGCCTTAACTGGCTGGATTAAAATGAATGACTTCCCAATCCTGTTACCGTTAATTAACAAATTTAATGAATAAAAAAGGGAATTTTATATAATTGGTCAAACTACATATTATATTAAACTTGAACAATAAATAATATTTTATGTAAGGAGGGATTAAAGCATGGACTATACCTATAAAGAGTTTGAACACTTACTTAAGAGAGCGAACACAGTAATAATACCTGTTGGCTCTTATGAACAGCACTCGAGCCATTTAGTTTTAAGTACGGATTCGGATATTGCTGAATACTTTGGTAATGCAGTAGGGCAAGTGCTTGATATACCTGTTTTACCTGTGCTTCCATATGGAATTAGCCATGTACATAAAAATTTTTCTGGAACCGTATATTTATCTGAAGGGACGTATTTGAATGTATTATCTATATAGTTATAAAATTTGACCTTTATTTTGCTTTTTTAAATTATAACAAAGAACATCTTTTACTTATTTTAATAGCAGGATTGTTAAAGAAAAGATAAAGATGTAAAAATAGATCATTAATAAGATCAAATTATTCGAAGTTTATATGGTTTAAAACCTTCATAATATTTTAGTTTAATTAAAGGAGGATTTTTGATGAAATTACCAATTTTACTGTTTGATCAGAATAAAAATATTACTGGGATTTATTTTTTGGTTTTTTTTCAGGCCATTCTTGTATATGGCCCCGTTGTTGTTCCATTTTATATCTCAAATGGCCTTAATTATGGACAAATTTTACAATTGCAGGCGATATTTGCTTTATCAGCTTTTTTATTTGAAATCCCATCAGGTATTTTTTCTGATTTGATTGGACGTAAAAAAACTTTAGTTATTAGTTGTTTTTTTAGTTTTCTAGGATACTTTGTTGCGTTTGTGGGGATAGATTATTGGCATTTTATAATATTTCAATTGTTAGCAGGAATAGGAGTTAGTTTTCAATCTGGTACTTTTAGTGCTTATATTTATGATCATCTACTAGTAGATGGCAGAGAAAATGAGAGTAAGCAAATATTTGCGAATGTTAGCCGTATTATGTTGATAACTGGAATTATAATATCACCTTTTGCAGGATTAATTGTAAAAATATCATCTTTAAGAACTACTCTCTTAATTACAAGTATTTCTTACAGTTTTGCTTTCTGTATCAGTTTGTTTTTTGATGAACCTATCTCTTCTAAAACAAAAGAGGTTACGACGGTCAGATCTTATTTAACGAAGGCAAAAAATGGTTTTTTGAATATTTTTAGAGTAAAAGTCTTAAAATATATAACTTTAGAGTATCTAGGCTTTGTGATAATAATGAGTGCAATATTAGAATTTATACAACCATTTCTTATATACGGAGGATTACCTACAGAATATTTTGGCATATAAGAGGGACTGGCTTTGAAACTAACACAGCAGGAAGCAATATTATTATATGGGATCAAGATAATGGTGCTGATAGAATATATAAATTCTATCCTTCCGGAGATGGTTATTGGCTGTATATTCAGGCACAAAATGGAGGTTGATTTGTAGAAATTGCAGAAAAAGCAAAGGATTCTTTTTACAATATTCAATTGGGTTCTAATGAATGGAAATAATTCCCAAAAATTTGCAATTCAATTTACTTCTCCGACTACTTTTTCTTTGCGAACTATGAGTTGGCAATCAATTGATATTAAAGGTGGAACGAGTGATGCTTGGAAAGAAAATGGAGCTGAGCTTATTATGTATGATTCTCACTATCATGTGAATCAACAATTCCAACTTATCTACGCTGATGGACCGAATAAAGGTAAAATATATCGGTTTGACAATTAATTCTTAACACGTATGTAGGGTGGGGAAGTTAATAAAACCATTTGATTTGAAATTAAGTAGAATTGCACCTTATATGGTGTATCAATATGTCTTATGGGTTTGAATTATGGTTTTTCACCATTGAATACCTGTGAAGTAAGGACTTTTGAAGGTAAGATAACAGAAGTCTTTTTTTGCTTTTTACGAATAAAATGGAAAGGCATTTCGTTATATAGAATGAAAGTAAGTATAAAACAAAAAGGCGGGTGGGGTTATGGATGATTTGAAACTAATTAGGAGAATAACGGAAGGTGATAAAAGTGCCTTCCGGCAGCTGATGGAGAGATATCATCAACTGATCTGTTATATAGTTTGGCAGTTCCACCCGACTGCAGCCGGGATTGAAGATCTGGTACAGGAAGTGTATTTGAGAATCTATAGATCACTGCCCGGATATCGGGAGAAAGGGAGTCTGAAGAGTTGGATTGGTCGGATTACGCGAAATCTCTGTATAGATTATCTCCGGATGAGTAAATATCGGGAGAATTCCCTGGAAGAGGTGGATGTTATTGCGACACAAGCATTGCCAGAAGATGAAATCTTGCGGACAGAGGTTAAAGAACAGGTCAGAGATGCGTTGAATCTCCTACCAGAGCATTATCGGGTGACAGTGGTTTTGAGATATTATTATGACTTCACATATCAGGAGATCAGTGAGACTTTAGATATACCCATAGGGACTGTAATGTCCAGATTAAATAAAGCGAGGCAACTTTTAAGGTCAGAGTTGGCGTTTACGGAGAGGGGGGAGATAGATGAAATGCCTTGATGTTAGAGATAAGATGATTTTATATATAAAAGATAAATTATCTGATCCGGAGATGCGGGGTATTGAAGCTCATCTCGAGAGATGCCCTGCTTGTCGGGAGGTATTTGCGCTGGAAGAGGAGATAGCTGCTCAATTAAACGGAGATGAACTAATTTTTACGGTTTTGATGCCTGATCTCAATATGATTATGGAAGAAGACGGGAAATCTGAAGCTGAGATGGGAATTTGGGAGTGGATACTGAGCTATCCTCTGCAAGCGTCGATTATCGCTTCGGTGTTTTTGTGTATCTCTATCTATCATAGTTTTCAGACTGGGATTATTCGGTTTGATTTGAGTAATCTATTGGGATTAATAAATCATTTATTATAAGGAGGGGAGAGGGATGAATTTACTAACTACCTTTGGGAATCTAATCTGGAGACCGAAAAAGGGTATCCATGAGGTTGTGGAAGCTAATGATAAGCGTTTGTCGTTGGTATTTGGTACATTGGTTTTTTATCTACATGCTTTGGTTTTTACTGTGGGGATAATATTGGGTTTTGAACCTCAGCCAGGATGGTTTTTGAACTTATTAGCCTTTGTGTTGGCGATTCCAATTGCATATGGGTTGTTTTATGTCTTTAATTTTCTTATTAGTTGGGTCGGGGGATTTATGTTCGACGAGAGACTGGGATATCGGAAAACACTGGTCTTTTCGGGGTTGTTTTTTCTGGCCAGAGTTTTGGGAGGGTTATTCAATGAATTACTGGAGATGAATGTGTACTTCTTGATTGGGTTACGGAGTAATATTCTATATTTCCTGGTGATACCGTTGGTTCTGATCATAGCCTTTTGGAAGATCATTTTGCCAATTATGTTGATAAAAGAGGTTTATTATACTAATCTAATGAGGGCAGTTGTGACTGTGGTGATTATTTTTATTTTGTTCGAGGCGTATATGACAATAGTTGGCTCTTTTTATATGGGTGAGCTTAAGTCTGATGCTATAGGTATTACGGGGACAGGAGAGAAGATTGAGGATGTGTCATTGACATTTGGTAGTCCAATTCTGCGTAATGCTTTGTGGTTTCGTTCACCAACTACCAGTGATCTGATAGGGTTCTGGGTAGGAAATAAAAAGGAGTATGCACGAATCGTGGGAATGCCGCGTCAGAGGGTGGAGATGCAAAATGGGAGATTATATCTGGATGGACAGCAGATTGAAGAGCCTTATGTGATCGAACAGGGGGAATTTGATTTGGAGTCCAATAATTTAGGCTGGAATGAATATCTACTACTGCCAGATAATCGAAGCAGTGGCGAGAGTTACGTGGTTGAGAGGGATATGATGATTGGGGTTATCCCGCCGTTTTATTATGATTTTATAGTCTGGTTGAAGAAGGTGTGGAATGGGATTTATTATAAAAATTAACAAGTAAAGATGATGAGACATTTGTAGATTCAAAATCCCCAACAAACTGTTGGGCTGTTAGACCGTTACGGTAGTTCTTTGACCACCGTTGAAGTTTTTATGCAAATCTGACTTCCATTGATACTGATATAAGTTGTATTTACGCATCAAAATACCCTCCAAACTCATGAGCTTGGAGGGATATCTGTACTTGAGTATGGAGAAGGTTCTGCATTTAAATTACTATGCTTCTTTGATATGAATTGCTATTACTTAGTTTCAATCTGATTTTTATCCAGAATGAATAAATATTATCACAAGCATAGAGCGATCTTGAAGGAATTTCAAATGAGGAAAACATCTCTGGTATTGCTTCGATTTTGTCTACTACATGACCAGTAAAATATTCCCATGTTTTATCGTCTTTAAAATTTTTACTTAACGAGATATATTCCCATGGAATTCTCTGCCTGGGAATTCCATGCTTTTCTTTTAGAGACATATATTGTTTGAGGATATTTGAAACATCCTTATAAATGCTTTTCATGCTTGTTTTCATCGTCAGTCCCAAGGCCTCAATAGGTCTATTTACCATAACTATTTTAGGTAATACTTTTATCTTACTCATACAAAAACCTCCCTGTATAATTGCGTATTGTCAAAAGTTTTTAACAACTTTTAACCCTAAACCATTAATACTACTAACTTTTTTTATAAAAAACTTGCTCCCCCCCCTCATTTTGAGGTATTTTAAAGTTATCACCACCCAAAATCCCAAAAAAGGAGAAAAGGAGGAGCAAACCTTGAACAAAATAATTACCATCTTATTCTCATACATTCAACTTCAACAAAGAATCATTGTATATCTTATTGGATCGCTGATAGGTAAGCATATCACTCGGAAAATTTACGATGAACCAATTAACAAACCCTATCGAAAACTTCAGGTTGACAAACTACCCATCATTGAAACACTTGAAAAACTCGACTTTAAGCAACTACTCATTGATTACGAAACTACTAAAGGTAAACCACTCAAACCTGTTAAGCCACATAAGAATAGTAATGCCCGTGTTCCCAATACCCTTACCTGCCCTAAATGTGGTGCACCCCATAATTATCTTTACGATAACACTGGAGGTCGTGGACAATTCAAGTGTAAGATCTGTGGGTGTCTATTTAACTTTAAAAACTATTACTCTAAGGCTGCTATTCTCAAATGTCCCTATTGCTCTAGACTACTCACAAAGAAGAAAGAGCGTAAAGATTTTCACATCTTCAAGTGCATCAATGATCATTGCTCACTTTATCTACACAATCTCGCTACTATGTCTAAATCTGATAAAGAGTGCTTTAAAGTAGCACCTCATGAGTTTAAAGTTCGCTATATCCATAGACAGTTTAACTTTGATTTCAAGCCTTTGAGTAAGACTAGCCCTGTAGTGTCTAACGTCGATCTTTCCAGGATCTATGCTCCTACACATACCTTGAGCTTGATCCTTACTTATCATGTTAATTTTGGTTTGTCATTCTATACTACTTTGCAAGCAAGTAAACTATCCAGCAGTTCACATTTGGTAGCATTAATCTGGGCATCAAGATGATGGTTGATTGCGGACAAAGATATTCTAAAAAACCAATGTCTCTTACTTCTTACTTTCGCATTTTCAACTTTGTAATCAACAAGTGTTCTCTTTAAAGAACGTTTCACAGAAGTTCGCTCTTTAAAGAGCTCTTTCCATTTATCAGACTTTCGTGGTGGTGTAGTAAAAAGTCGTAAATCCCATTGAGGTTTGGTATAAATAGATCGTCCATAAGCTGATGGAGAGCATGGCTGATCCATGGGGCATTGACTTATATCTTTGTAATAGGGACAACGCCATTTTAATCGTGATCGTTTTTTCTCAAAACCCCAATATGTCATGGGAAGTTTAGCAGGACAGATTGGGATACCATTTTCATTAATCTCCATGGGAGCGGGATATGTTCTATTATCTAATCTACATTTATTAAGATCTATAAGTGGTTTGAGATCAAAGTGATCAAACATTGTATAGATTGCCTGGGCATCATGGGCAGAATCAAGAGTAACATACTGAAAGTTGAACTGCGGATATAAATCGAGTAGCTCAGTAAAAGCAAAAACTGACGTACTACTATCATGTCTAGAGCCCTGAACTAATCTAAGGTAAATGGGCAGATCATTAAGGCTATTAGAAGCAGTAATGTGATAAAGTGTGTACCCATAAAAGTAGCAATCATGATGATTGTCGTAGCCCCAATTAGCCCAACGATCAGGATAGTATCTGGGACAATTACACTTGTAAATTTTCTTATCACGGCAATCACAAGTTCTCTTACCCAAATGAGAAGCACCAGTTTCTAAAGGAGCTCCATCTCCAGCAATATTAATCTTCTGCAGGTCTCCGAGAAGACCTAGATTAGCTGAGGGGATGACAGCAAAATTAGCAAAAATATTTTGCATAATAGACTCAGGGTGATGTGTTAATCGTCTTCCGCTAATAACTTTTTCAACAAGTTTTTCAACTATGCCAGGGTGTCGTGGAGGCAACTTCTTTCCTTTCTTAGGTTTGCGAGGCTTAAATAAGGGTTTAGAAAAATGTTCCCCTTCATCCTGGCACCAAATTCTATTAATGAAATCATAATAATAAAAGATTCTTGAGCGGTGAACGCCATTGATTATATTGAAAACAACTTAGGTGGTGAGATTTCCTATGAGGAAGCCGGTATCAGCCTTTTCCTGGCAAATGAAGTCATTTATGAAACCGTGATGAACGCAATCGCCCTGCCGGTCTTTTTTCTAAGCACGGCATTATTTCCGGCAAACTCATTCTTTGGTGGAATGGCGATTGTGATTAATCTAAATCCCTTTACTCATGTAATCAATGCTTTACGAACTTTGATTTTACAGGGGAATATCATTACCAAAGATATTCTGTTTGGCATTCCTCTGCTTGCTCTAGTTTTGTATCAGCTTCACATGGGCGCTAAGGAGATTGAAAAAAGAAACAAGTATATAAAACCTAATCCGTCCTGCGGTAAAAAACACAGTTATGGCGGCTGAATATCTATGCGTCTAAACAAAACAATGGTAGCCAAACGGCGGTTTCGAAATAAAATCAAAGCCGCCGTTTCTATTTTCTGCAATAAAGGGCGACAAGTGCGCTTTTTTTGAAGTATTAAAGTCGCAATAATAGCAAGCTGTTAATGCCTTAAGTTTAACGACTTCAGAAGGGGATTTGTACCTCCACTGAAGTAAACACTATTTAGTTATTTGTGCTCTCACCTATAGAGGTTGGGAGACTTCTGTTTTGAAATGTCGTTAAACCTATCAGTTCGGTGTTTCAAAAGATTGTTAAAGTTGCAATACCACATGAATTTTATTATAATGAAGAAGAAATGCTCTATTTTAAACGATTAAACCAATTGGTGAGTAAGATAAATCTTAAGGGGGTTAATATGATAAGCACTTTATCAAATATAATATTTGTTATAGGATTTTCTTTTATAATTTTGTTTCTATATTCATTATCTAAACACAGAAACAGGGTATCGGGTTTGTTTTCGCTTATGTGTTTAACAATTGCAATATATCTTATAGGGTACGGATTTGAGCTGCGTTCAGAAAATATAGAACAAATAATATTTTTCCTCAAGATGGAATATTTTGGGACATCATTTATGACTACAATATGGTTTCTTTTTTCATATAAGTTTTATTTTAATAAAAACCCTTCATTGAGACTAAAAATAATAGTGATGGTTATACCTATATTGACCCTTTTTTTTAATGTAACAAATGAGTATCATCATCTGTTTTATACAAATATATCAGCAGTTCAGCACAATGGATTTCTTATTGTTCATCTGTCCAGAGGTCCATGGTATTTTGTTAATATAGTCTATTCTTACGTAGTACTATTACTTGGAAGCACTTTTTTTTATAGAGTTTGGAAAAATTCACTATATACGATGCGAACACAAGCACTCCTAATGTTTATTGGTACGCTTTGTCCTGGTATGATGAATTTTGTTTATCTGTTAGGATTGTCACCATATGGGTTGGATTTAGTACCTTTTGGACTTAGCATATTAGCCATTCTCTACTTCATTGCCCTATTTAGATACGATTTTTTTGATATAGGAGATATAATTAGAAGTGTTGTATTTGCAGAAATAAGAGAAGGCATTATAGTTGTTGATGACAAAAAAAGATTAATTGACTTTAACAATGCTGCTCAAAAAGTATTCAGTTGTCTTAAGGTTGTTAATATCGGTATAAATTTGTCAGACGTTGAAGAACTCAGGGAAATAGTAGAATATGAGAGCAGTCCCTTTGAAATTGAAATGGTTCACAATGGTTGCATCCAATATTACGAAGTTCGTGTTACAGATTTGACAGAAAAAAATAAGATAGTAGGTTCAGTTTTTTTTATTCGTGATATCACAAAGCAGAGAGAGATGATTCAGAAGCTTGAGACAATGGCAAGCTATGATGACCTTACTCAAGTATATAACAGAAGAAGGTTAATGGAAGAAGCGAAGAAAGCGGCACTGAGGGTTATGAGGCATAAGAGCTTTCTTTCGGTTTTAATGATAGATATCGATTTTTTTAAGAACATTAATGATAAATATGGACATCTGGCAGGGGATGAAGTTATAAAGACAGTAATTAGGTCTTGCGAAGAAAGATTACGCAGCACTGATATAATTGGCAGATACGGCGGAGAGGAATTTATTATAATATTACCTGAAGCAAATTTAAAAAATTCTTTGAGAATTGCTGAACATATTAGAAAACATGTAGAAGATATGGAAGTGACATATGATGGTGCTGTAATAAAGGTTACAATAAGTATAGGAGTTGCTTCAAATAAAAGCAATGCTGAGACAATTAATGTTATGAAGGTTATTGATGATGCTGATTTAGCATTGTATAATGCTAAAAATAGCGGAAGAAATAGAGTGAGTTCGTAAAATTGCATAAATGAAATACAGAAGTTTAAATAGTCTGTGAGCTACTCCTTTTTCCATCCATCGAAGTGCAACTCAATCTTCACTATTTTTTCCTCCCTATGGTAGGCCAACTTATGGCTATCAGTAATATAATATACTTAAGCTAATTTTGTTCAATTATTTTCTAAACTTATCTTCTAGAGTTGAATCAATCCAAAATTCACTATCCAGGAAAGAAATGTCCAATTAAAAAGAATTATCTTTTATTTATGGGATGCTCTATCAAAAAAATAGGATTAATTAACTACCCCTGTGTCTTTAATTAAAAATGCTTAAATTTTATATGTTAGGATGACGATCATTACTAAATATGTTAAGATGATGTTCATTTCTATATAATACCTTATTATTAAAAGGATTTTGTCTCAACATGTCGAATTAAATAAGTATGAACAAAATCATCAGAAAAATGAACCCGTATAAGGTATTTTATGCAGATTATTCTTTTTAAAGTTTTTTACAAAATATGATGATCGGGGTGATAAAGTTTGAAAATTACTCAGATGCGCTATTTCCAAAAAGTATGTGAATATAATAATTTCACACGGGCAGCACAAGCATTATATGTTTCTCAGCCTGCAATATCTGCAAATATTAAAGAACTTGAAAAGGAGTTCAATGTTAAGCTATTTAGTCGAAAGAATAATAAGATAATTATGACAGAAGAAGGTGAGATTCTTTTCGAAAAAGTAAATGGCATCTTAAAACAGATAGATGATCTTGTAGATCAAATGCAAAGTTTGACCAGCAATCAGACGATTAATGTAGGGGTACCACCAATGATTGGGGAAATAATCTTTCCCCACATATTCTATGAATTTAGGGAATTTTATCCTAAGCTTAATTTAAATATTGTAGAATGTGGATCAAAACAACTCCTGGATTTGGTAAAAGATGATGAAATAGATGTTGGATTCGGAATAGTTGGTGAAAATATTGATGAACATTTGGAAACTTATGAAATATTTAAAACCCAACTAGTATTTGCAGTAAATCGAGAGCATTCAATGGCGAATTTTAGTAATGTCAATTTCCCGGCGTTAGAGAATGAATCGCTCATTGTGATGAAAGATGATTCTTATCAGCATAGAAAAATTAAAAATATCTTTGCGAATATTGGCCTGGAGCCTAAAATAGTACTATATTCCAATCAACTTAACACTATTAAGAAGATATTGTCAAATGGTGATGCAGGAGCATTTATTATTAAGGAGATAACGGAGAATGATTCAGAGCTGATAGGAATTCCATTAGAAGAACCCATAGATTTAGATATAAGGTTGATTTGGAAAAAAAGTAGTGATAATGATAGAATAGTTATGAATTTTATAAAATTTGTGAAAGAGTATAACAAAAGAGTAATCATTTATTAGCTAAAATGCTAAATAATTAATGGTTATTTTTTTTTACAATATATAACTATAAGGAAATCTTATTGATGCATAAATAAGTATTAGTGTAAAACTTTTCTGAATTCAAGTATAATAGTTTTAAGAGTTAAGAGTGAACATATAAACATTATTGAAATGTATGTATGTTTAAAAAACAAAATAATAAGGAGGAAAACAGATTATGAGTATGGATGTAGCTCTAGAAAAGCGAAAAATGAAAAAGGGATTTTCCAAAAAGTTACTGCTCCCATTAGCTTTAATTCTGTTCAGTGTTATTTTGGCGTTTGTCGTCCAAACAGTTGGCGGAAAAGTTGCTATAACGGGCTTAACAATACCAACTCAAAATGGTCAATATGTTTCAGCTGATTTATATAAACCAAAAACAGCTACTATGGACCATAAAAAACCATTGATTGTATTAGTCCCGGGATTTCAAAGAAGTAAGGAAACAATGACTTCCTACGCGATTGAATTAGCACGTAGGGATGTTGTTGCTATTGTAATTGACCCTTACGCACAGGGAAGCTCGAGTTCTTCAATGAGTAGGACATCTGCAACTGATGAGGGATATGGACTTATTCCTTTAGTCGATTATATTTATGATACACCTAACTTTAACTATATTGATAAAACCAAGATCGGGGCAGCTGGACACTCTGCTGGAGGAAACGCTGCAATTAGAGCTGCCAGCCATTTTGGGGCTGAATCGATTGCAACTGGAGAACCAAGTAAGTTGGCAGCAGTGTATATTTCGGGTTATGTCCTAACATTAACTGACGATGTACTGGCATCTGTCCGTTCTAACGTAGGTATAAGCTATGCTTTTTATGATGAAGGAGCTTATCGTAATGAGAATGGTGATGGAGATATGAGGACTGCTCCGGAAGCACTGAGATTGGTAAACTCGGGGTTATCAGCAACCGATAAAGTTGACCAGGTGGAGATCGGAAAACTTTATGGACAGGTCTATGATAGAAGTTTGAGAGTTGTTTATAATGAGAATGTCGATCATGCATTCCAACCATATACGATTGAAAATAATGCACATATATTAGAATTTTTCGGAATTACTTTTAATTTAGATAATCGGATGGGTATCTCTAATCAAATCTGGTATCTGAGAGAGTTTTTGACCTTGATTGCACTCGTGGGAGCATTTTTGTTCATCGTACCATTTACAAAATTAATGCTCAAAACACCATTATTTAGAACATTAGTGCATGAAGTTCCGGCACCATTACCTGAGCAAAGTAAAAGAGGAAAGATCGTCTATTGGTCAGTTTTTGCAGTAAGTGCTCTGATTGCATGTTTTAGCTTTATGCCTTTAGCAGATTTATCAAAGGTATTATTTGTTAAAGCATCGGGTTCCCAACAGACATGGTTTTTCCCTGAGCGAATGAACAATTCAGTACTGTTATGGGCTGTATTCAACGGAACTATTGGATTAATTATTTTTTATCTGACTTATAGATTCCACGGTAAAAAGAATGGCGTTAGACCTGAGATGTGGGGAATTAAAACAAATGTGAAAGAAATTTTAAAGACAGTATTACTCGCTCTAACCGTATTTAGCGGATTTTATGCTCTGGTATTTACATCTTATAAATTATTCCATGTTGATTTTAGATTTATCTTTATTGCAGCAAGAGCCTTTACACCCAAAATTTTGCTTATTTCATTAATGTATATCCCATTTTTCCTAATATTCTATCTTTCAAACTCTATTAGAGTAAATGGGTCAATGAGAATTGCCGGTCAGAAAGAATGGGTAAGCATATTGATCGCTGGTCTTGCTAATACAGTAGGATTAATCTTGATAATGGCAATTCAATATATAGTCTTTATAGCAACAGGAACAGTATTTTGGACGACTAACTGGCTATATGTAAACATTTTATTCGGGTTAATTCCGATGATGTTCATTCTGCCGATTTTTAACAGAATATTCTTTAGAATGACTGGTAGAGTTTATTTAGGTGCAATGATTACCTGTTTTATCTTCATAATGATGATGTTAAGTAATAGTGTAGCGTATATTCCAATATAAAATAATATAATTAGTCGGAGAAATTGATACACACCTTTTAGTGTGTATGCAATATTAGCAAAGGAGGAAATAATTATGAATCATTTTGAAGAGTCGTTGAAATTTCACCAGAAACTGAAAGGCAAAATAGAGATTGCTTCCAGAATTCCAGAGTTTGATAAAGAAATTCTTTCTCTTGCATATACACCTGGTGTGGCTCAACCATGCATGGAAATTCATAAAGATATCAACAAAAGTTTTGAGCTAACTAGACGTTGGAACACTGTGGCAGTAGTTACTGATGGAACAGCGATATTAGGATTAGGTGATATTGGGCCAGAGGCTGGCATGCCGGTTCTGGAAGGCAAAGCGATACTGTTTAAAAAATTTGGTGATATTGACGCGATTCCTTTATGCATTCGTTCCAAAGATCCTGACGAAATTGTTCGAACAATTGAACTGTTGGCAGGTACATTTGGCGGGGTTAATTTAGAAGATATTTCAGCTCCTCGCTGTTTTGAAATAGAACGGCGTCTAAAGGAAAGTTGTGAAATCCCGGTGTTTCATGATGATCAGCATGGCACAGCGATTGCAGTTGGAGCGGCATTAATAAATTCGCTCAAGCTGCTCAATAAGAAAATTGATAAAATACGGGTTGTAATTAACGGTGCCGGGTCTGCGGGAATAGCCATAGCAAATTATATATTAAAGTTAGGTATAAAAGATTTGATTATGTGCGACAAATTTGGAATCATTGACGAAGGAATGAAAGAATTAAATGCACCACAACATGAAATAAGTTTGAAGACAAATCGTTCACATAAAAGAGGTACTTTAGCTGATGCACTGAAAAATGCAGATGTGTTAATCGGTGTCTCGGTTGGAAATATTGTGTCACAGGATATGATAAGATCTATGGCTGAAGAATCAATCGTGTTCACTTTAGCCAATCCAATTCCTGAAATCCCCCGTGATGATGCATTACAGGCAGGAGCTAGCATTGTTGGTACGGGTCGATCAGATTTTCCGAATCAAATTAACAATTTGCTAGTATTTCCTGGAGTTTTTCGAGGTGCACTGGATGTTAGAGCGAGAAACATTAATGATGAGATGATGTTAGCTGCGGGGTATGCTATAGCTAATGCAATTTCTGATGACGAATTGAGCGAGGATAATATAATTCCCACTGCGTTAGATGAAAAGGTGCACAAAGAAGTGGCTGCTGCAGTGGCAGAGGCTGCAATCAAAAGTAATGCTGCGAGAATTTAGTCATTAGAGTATTATAACGAATAAAGAATTTAGCTATATTGTCTCAAATCAAATATCTAAAATAACTCAGATTAATATTTCGGAGTAAGGTGAATGGTTAGAATGAGTAAATACAAGGAGGAGTAGTAATGAGAAAAGAAATAAAGTTAATAAGTTTTGTTTTTTCAATGTTATTTTTCTCTTTGCTTATAAGTGCATGTTCTTATGATACCCCATCTTACACTGTTACTTTTGACAGTAATGGGGGGAGTTCGGTAGATAGTATTCTGGTGGAAAAAGGCAGATTAATCACAGCTGATAATTTGAAATCTGCAAGCGAAGATGGATCGATGTTCCTGGGGTGGTATTCAGATAAAGATTGCACACAAAAGTGGCAATTTGATAAGTATATTGTTACAGGTGATATGACATTGTATGCTAAATGGAGACTGTTAACTAGTTATCCATCAGAGGTTGCTATGACCAATGAGGCATTTAGTAGTTCACTTAAATGGGTTCAGAGTGATGTGCTGCCAGGTAAGACTAAGTTTACTGTATTGTTAGCTAAAGGTACAGCAAATGTAGATGGCAGTGGTAATGTAACATACACTTATGCAAACTCAAATCCAATAGAAGGAACATTTTCAGTAGCAGACGATCAATATACAGTTACATGGACGCCGTATGTAATTCCTCAAGCAGGTATTTATAAAGTGACTATTAAAACAACTCAACCAGACGGAACAACCGGAATCAAGGATATAACCTTTAACGATGCTGTTTTTAAAGGTGCAGGTACTGTGGACAATCCATATATAATTTCCACAGCAAATGATCTTGATGCTGTGACGAAAGGTGGAGGAACAGTTGGAAATGGTAAATATTATCGACAACTAAATGATATCGTCGATGCAACAGCAAATAATGGTGATGAAACTATATTTGCGGGTATCTATGATGGTAATAATAAAATGGTTACAATAACTGGTGATGCAACTGGAGGATTATTCTATCAAATTAGTGGGACTGTCAAGAATCTCACATTATCTGGTTCAATAGTCTCTACTGATACTGCAAGCATTGGTTTATTAGCCAACTTCAATTCAGGAACAATTCAAAACGTTACCACTTTTGATAGGGCAGATTCTGTTAAGAGTACAGCGGGAGTAGTTGGAGATATTACTACTAAAGATCAAGGTTTGGCGGGTGGAATTGTTGGAACCAATCTGAAAAATGGCGTTATTTCATACAGTGTAAACAATGCAAGAGTATTGGCATCTATTGGTGGTGGCGGGATTGTTGGTCAAAACTTTGGAGTAATCGAGAATTGTATGAATTATGGAAGAATTGGAGCAGGCAATACTCTTGAAAGTGGTAAAAGTAAAGCAAAACCCTTATATAGTTACATGGGTGGAATAGTTGGATTTAACTATGGTAGTATTTCTCGCAGTGGAAATTCCGTCAAAGCAGATGCAGGTAATTCAGGTAATATATTTGCTCAGAGAAATGATGTAGATGCTGAAAGTAACTCTAATATTTCATTTGGCGGCATAGTTGGTTATAATGGAAATACAGGAATTATTACAGAAGTATTCAATACAGCAGAGAGAGTCCATGGAGATTTGATAGCCGGTGGAATAGCCGGAACTAATGCCGGTGTTATTGAATATTGCTATAGTACGACAGCAGTTGCTGCAAGAGAACAAGCTGGCGGCCTTGTTGGAGATTTAATAGATAATGGTATCGTGAAGAATTCCTATAGTATTGGAACTGTTACAGTATTAAATACAGGAGCTACAGCCTATGCTCTGGCAAAAACAACTAATAATTGTGTCTATCTTACTGGAACTGATTATGGTGCAGCTCCCGAAGGGGACAATAATCTTATAGGTAATCCAGTTACGACTAATCTGACGAGTGTATTAGGGAATAAATTTACTACAACTGGTAATCTTACCTGGCAAAATTGATGTCCTTACTGATTTGATTGAAGATTGATCTGTAAAATAAAAAGGGTGATCTCAGAGCTGGAGATCACCCTTTTTATTTTTACAATTATCTGGTTGATTAAAAGAATGAAATTAACTAGTTAATATTAAGGAGACTTTTCTCAAAGGTAGGATTCTTTATTAAAAAGGATTCTTCTTGATTTATAGAAGATAAAGTATAACACTATATAAGTGGCCTGAAGAAAAAGAGTCCTTGATTAACTTAAGGGCTTTTTTGGTGTGAATATCTCAAGATTCAAATATATTTTCTTTAATCTGTGACTTGATAATCCATATTCATTGACGGGTAAAAATAAAAAAAATTAAAATTTTGATCAAATTTATTTAGCTAAATATTAAAAAAATTTAAATTACCCCTTTACAAATAGCTAATTTTCTATTAAAATAATAATTAACTAAAGTATTAATTTCTTTAAGTTTAATATTTAAATAATTGATTTGGTATGGTTAGTCCAATGCATGTATTAAACGATAAACTTAAAAAGTATGAGAGGAGACTGAATTTATGGGGGAAGTATCGGTGGCAGCTATTAAGGAGAAGAAGTGGGCGATTTTGACCAATCCTAACTTTATGTTGTTGTTTATAGGGGGGGTCGTTTCAAGGATTGGTAATGGAATACATTATATCGGTCTGGTTTGGTATATAATGGAGCAGAACGGATCAGGAGCGGCAGTTGGTACGATTTTAATGATTGCCACATTGCCCGGTGTAGTCCTGGGGCCATTTGCTGGAGTTCTGGTTGATCGTTTTGATCGCAAGAAGATTATTGTCTGGATGGATATTATTCGTGGTGCTGTAGTCCTTGGTATGGCGGGGATGATTATAACCCATACCATGACTTATGGTTATCTGATCTTAGGTACTGTACTTTTGGGTGTTTGTGGTAGTCTCTTTAATCCTGCAGTTAGTGCAAGTATTCCTAATCTGGTGAAGGATAATCATCTGACTAAAGCGAACTCGTTGGAACATATGAGTATGAATGTTACTGGGATGATTGGCCCGGCTATAGGTGGTATTTTGGTTGGAATTTGGGGTGTAGCGGGGGTATTTTTGATCAATGGTATCTCATTTTTGCTTTCAGCGCTTTCTGAGATGTTCATTAAGTTTCCAACGACACTTGAAAAGATAAAAGAATCTAAGACCAAGATCAATTTTTGGGTCGAGACGAAAGAAGGATTATCATTCATCTATAATCAGAAAGCATTGTATCATTTACTCTTTGTTTGTCTTTTTGCTAACTTTTTATATGCCGGAGCGTCAGTCGTTGGTTTACCATTGATTGTCCGTGATGCGTTAGGGGGTTCAGCAAAAGATCTGGGTGTCTTTGAAGCAGCCTGGCCGATTGGGGCAGCAGTTGGTGGGTTAATCCTTTCTCTGTTACCAGAGATCAAGAAGGTTTTTAAAATCTTTGTTGGTTCCATCTCAATTCAGACTTTTTTCTGGATGATAGTTGGAGTAATGTCATTACCGATGGTAGTAAGTTCTGTTGGGATTATTACAGCTAAAGTTACAATGATTGGTTTACTAATTATTTGCGGAATTTTTAATGCCTTTATCAATGTACCAATGATGGTTATCTTCCAGAGAATGATTCCTGATGATAAACGTGGTCGAATTTTCGCTTTGACTGGAACTATTTCACAAGGTTTAGTGCCAATTGCAATTGGTTTATCTGGTCTGATTGCGGAATTGGTCATTCCTGGTTATTTATATATCCTTTCTGGAGTTGGTGTTTTTATCATCATGTTAAACTTTGTTCGGAAGAAAGAGGTTCGGACTATGTAGAGATTTGCAACAAAATTCAACTTCTTATATAATACTCTGTTCTCCTTTAAAACACTCCTTATAGCCCATTAGGTGAAGAAATTAATTAATTTCTTTGTAGCTTATGGGTTTAAGGGGTGTTTTACTTTTTTTGATGGAATGAGCATTTCAGCATTAGAAAAACTATTTTTTTAAATCTTTTTATGATTGGGTTATAACACACCGCGAGCAGCATATATATTGTGCTATTTTTGATAATGTGAAATAAAGTAAAAAATAGTACTTTCTTTATCTCGATAATTTTGGTATACTGGAGTTAATAAAAATTGGTTACAGCGGTTTGGGAAACCGCTTCTATGACACAGGTGAATATATCAAACATAGCAATGATAAATTCAATGCGTGCTCAAGGACGTCGTTGAAACAGAAAATGTAACTGCCATTGGAAAAACAATCTCAAATAGTTTAGGAGTATAGAAATGGATCAACAGACTACTTTTTTTATAAGGTATTTACCAATGAGAATTTCGTTGATGTCTAAGGAAACATCTGTATTACCAGAGTATCTGGGGTCTACGCTTCGCGGAGCGATTGGACAGGCTTTGCATCACAATACTATTGCATTTAACTACCTTTATAACAACCGCACCTTGAGCGGCGATAAGCAGGATATTGTCAATCCCTATGTGATTGTTCCCCCTGCATTTAATGAAACTTCTTTCCATGCAGGTGAAGAGTTAGGCTTTCAGTTTTTTTTATTGGGTGAAGCCGCTCAATATGCACGGTCATTGGTCAATGCACTCCATGATATTCAAAAACTCAAGTTGGGTGCTTCGAGGCATCCGTTTATACTCAAAAAAGTAACGCATAGTCTGGATCAGCGTGTTATCTGGCAAGAGGGACTCTTTAATGAAGTTGCGGCTCGAAGTGTGATTGTGCCATATCAGAGCTTGTCTGATATCAGGCGATTGACCATTCGTGTTCATACTCCATTACGTATCCGGCGGAATGGTGCATTGCTTGAGATAATTGATTTCCCAACGATTATCCGTAATATTACACATCGGGTCGAGGCGATTGCGATGCGGTATGGAGGCTGGGTAGACACAATGGAAATAGACCGTCTTCAAACACTGGCGTCGGAAATCTCGATTATTCAGAGTCATCTGAATTTTAAAAGCATGAAACGGTACTCCAATAGGTTGGGGAAAAAGATGGATTTTGGCGGTTTGCTTGGCACTATTCAATTTGAAGGTGAGTTAACCCCCTTTGTCCCCTGGCTGTATGCTGCACAAATTTTGCATATCGGGCGTAATACAACCTTCGGCATGGGGAGGATAGAGGTGGAATTTATTTAAGTTGACTGCAAATTTTATTGGCAGTTGATATTGTTTCATTCGATGGTGCTTAAAGACTCTCAACAGGAAGTTGATGGTGCGGTTTTTCTGGATCCTGAAACCATTTTACCACATGGTTTTGCAAAAATAGAGCAAATTTAGATGTAGGGTCACAAGGATAGCCAACTCCAAAAATTAATCATGATCCAGGGGAATTGTCAACTGTATTAGATGTTTTTACAGCACGACCCAGCCCTTTAAGGGGCTGAATTGTGCTGTTTGCAGATAGAGTATTGTTGTTAATTTTGTCAAAAGTCAACGATGAGGTCTGAGAGATGGTCAATTGACGGTCGTTGTCAGTAATGCTTCCAGCTCCTTAAGGTATTTCTCACACATAATTTTTTGAGTAAATAATTTACTTCGCATCTGAATTTTTTCTTGATAAATGGAATATGACTGAAAAATCTGTCTGATCTTATCACAAACATCTAATATATTCACTGTGGGAAAAGAATCCAGTGATGACTCACATTCTCCCATTAGTCCGGCATCTGCTAACAATTCTGGAGTACTCCCGGAATTCAAACCAACTATCGGTTTTCCGACATTCATTGCTTCAATGATTAGATTTGAACAAGCCTCATTAGAGCGGGTATGCAATATTAAATCTGCTGTTCGCAAATAGCGAGGCATCTCTTTTCTTTCAATAGGTTTCGTCAAATCAACCCGTGTTACATTTGGTAATTCACTAAAAAAGGATCCATCAATTATTGGTTTTGTCATGCCAAAAACCCAGAACTCAATACTTGAATCATTGATAAATTCTCTGGCAATATTACGAATTATCGTTAAACTGTCTATTGAGTACAAAGATGTACCCCAATAAGCAATACTAAGAATCACTTTTTTTTCTTTTGGTTTCTCCAGTATTGGACCTTCAGGAGAAAATAGAGTAGTATCTGCACCATTGTAAATAATTACTCCTGGTATTTCTCTATCTGGAATTAATTTTCTGGTCAATAGTTTTGAAAAATGGCTTTGATAAATTATTAGGTCTGCTAGTAGTATTCTCATAGCTAAATCCTGATTCAACGTCTGAGCCAAATTCTTATCCATCATATAGTCCAGAAAAATTCCATCCATCCGATGAACTAGTTTGACACCACTTTCTTTCAAATCGATTAACTTTTCATAAGGAGAAAAATTAGCAATATTCACAAAAATATCAACATTTGAATCAAACGAATAGGTAATTTTATGTCCATTTTCTCTGCAATATTTGGTAAAATTTTTGATCCATGAACAAGCTCCTCCAGGACCGTCTCCATTGAAAGGCAACCCAATTTTCAATATTTTCCCTCCTTCATTGATCAATTGATAATTTTTAATCAGAGTTCTTTTTATAACTAATCCCATTCTATTACTTTTTAAACTCACTAAAGTGTTTCCCCAGAGCCTGGAGTAATTTTTCGATACATGATTGATAGCCATAAACTGTCTCCATCCTATGTCTGGAGGCCAGTGAAAATTTTTTTCGTAAAGCGTCATCCAAAATTAACTTCTCAATCTTGTTGAACCACTCACGGCTATTTCCGGCAAGGAATCCAGAGATTCCATCGGTTATCATATCTCGATAAATTCCGAAATTGGATGCCACCACTGGCACTCCTGATAACATTGTTCCCTTTATCCCAAATCCCCCCTTCCCATAGCGATCTGGAATGTCAACATATGGAGCAATAGCAATGTCTGAGTGGGCAATCTGTGGAACAAGATTTAGTAGATATTCTTTATAGGGTTGGAAGGGAATAAATTCTGCAAAAGGCATCATCTTCTGAATTAGGGGACGGTTATCCGGATATCCCGGATGTTGACCTTTATGCCACCCGTACAGTTGCAATCTAATCTGATACTTTTGGTGTAATTGTGTCATCGCATCTTTCACTAATAATAGATCATCAATATAGACATCAGCCATATTTTGTTGCCAGCAGATGACTAATGGATTATTTATTCTTTCTTCAAATGAGATATAAGGGAAATTTTTGTAATCAGAAAAACCATAGATTACCTCAGCGGGAGTAGAAGTAAAGTACGGCATAAGTTCCGCATGATGTTGATTTCCAACTAATATTAGATCAGATATATCCAGGGTATTTATGTGATTTGGTTCATCCATTCCCAAAAAATCATCATCAATGTGAATCAACTTCACTTTTCCCTTTAAATGTTTGATATCATTATAACCATGACCGGGATAGATTGTCTTTTGGAAGAAGATTATATCACAGTTGGGTGATGCGAGAACTGCCCTTTTCTTCGATAGATCCTGAATAATCTCTACAGAATAATCAGACTGGGCCAACGCTTTAGCAAATAACTTTCCCGAGATAGTTGTTGGAGTTAATTCGTTATCTGAAAGAAAAAACAAGATTTTCATTATTGTACCCTCCAAATTTCACATTTTTTACAAGTGTTTTTTTATTTTATTGTATGTATTAGTACAAAGTTCTGCTACTTATAGAACACAGAGTTTAGGGGCTAGATGTCAGTCAAAGATATGCTATTTTTAGGATACCAATTCAAATTCAATTTGAGGGAGAGAGGGTGGCTTAACTTGCAAATTTGAAGATTAAATCACAAAATATTTGTTATTCGTGATCTTACTTTGAATTGTTTCAGAGAACTTTTGTGGGAGACAACCTAAGTTAATCCCGCCATAACATCTGTATAGTATTCGCAAACTATTAATCTGATGATGAGATCTATCTGGGGAGTTATAGATTCAATAATAGTTCTAAATGTTTGAGATATTTTTTACACATGATCTTTTGAGTAAATAATTTACTCCTTTTTTTCACTTTTTTCCGATAAGATTTGTATGAATCGAATGTTTGTTTGATCTTATCACAGATATCTGGCACATTTAGAATCGGAAAAGAATCCAGTGATGGCTTACATTCTCCCATTAATCCGGCATCTGCTAACAACTCCGGGGTACTCCCCGAATTCAAACCCACCACTGGTGTTCCAACATTCATCGCCTCAATAATTAGATTTGAGCAAGCATCATTAGAGCGGGTATGCAGGACTAAATCTGCTGTCCGCAAATAAAGATGCATGTCTTCCCGTCTAATCGGTCTTGTCAGGTCAACCCGGGTTATATTTGGTAATTCTCTTAAAAAAGAATCATCAATTTTTGTTTCTGTCTTACCTAAAACCCAGAATTCAATATCGGAATTGTCGACAAATTCTCTGGCAATGTCTCGTACCATCGTTAAGCTATTCATTGCGAATAAAGGTGTACCCCAATAAGCAATACTAAGAATTACCTTTTTATTCTGTGGTCTTCCTAATTTTGGACCTTTTGGAGTAAATAAAGTAGTATCTGCACCATTGTAGATGATTATTCCTGGTAGTTCTGTTCCTGGGATCAGTTTTTTAACCAATAATTTTGAAAAATTACTTTGATAGATTACCAGATCTGCTATCAATAATTTAGTAGTTATATCCTGGTTTAATTTGTTGGCTAAATCTTTATTTTCTATTGTATAGTCGAAGAAAAGCCCATCTATCCGATGAACCACCTTACTTCCGTTTTGTTTTAACTGAAATAATTTTTCAACAGAAGAAAAATTGGCTAAATTAATGAAAATATCAATATCTGAATCAGAACATTTAACCTGATACCCATTTTCTTGACAATATTTAGTGAAAATTTTGACCCATGAGTGGGCACCTCCGGGACCATTTCCATCAATAGGTAACCCAATCTTCACTAGTTTCCCCTCCTTTGTTAGGCCAATTTATGGCTTTTAATAACTTATCTATTCAAAAACTAATTTTTAACGACATTTCAGTAGAGAAGTCCCCCGGCTTCTATAGGTGGAGGTACAATCCCCTTCTGAAGTTTTTAAATTCAAGGATCATTAGTTTCAATATGATTTTAGTCAATTATCTTTTGAACTCAGCAAAGTGCTTTCCTAAAGCCTGAAGAAATTTTTCTAGGCATGCCTGATAACCATAAATTGTTTCCATTCTATGCTTGGCAGCCATAGAAAATTGCTCCCGTAAAGTTTCCTTTAAAATCAACTTCTCAATCTTAGTAAACCACTCTTGAACATTTTTAGCTAAAAATCCAGTCATTCCATCAGTGATCATATCTCGATAAATTCCGAAATTAGATGCAACCACTGGCACTCCTAATAGCATCGTTCCTTTCAATCCAAACCCGCCTTTTCCATAACGGTCTGGAATATCAATATATGGAGCGAGAGCAATATCTGAATGGGCAATTTGAGGAATTAGATTTTTTAAATATTCCTGATAAGGTTGAAATGGAATCAACTCTGCAAAAGGTATCATCTTTTGAACCAGAGGGCGGTTATCGGGGCATCCATAATGTTCACCTTTATGCCATCCATACAGTTGTAATCTGAACTGATATATTTGATGTAACTGGATCAGTGCATCTTTTATCAACAATAGATCATCAATATAGACATCAGCCAGATTTTGCTGCCAACATATAATTAACGGATCATTCATTCTTTCTTTAAATGCAGTATAAGGAAAGTTTTCGAAATCGGAGAAACCATAGATTGCCTCAACTGCAGTAGCCGTATAGTTCTTTAACAGTTCTGCATGATGTTGATTCGCGACTAGAATTAAATCAGATATTTTTAGTGTGTTGAGGTGATTCAGATCATTCATCCCCAAAAAGTCATCGTCGATGTGAACTAACTTGACTTTTTCTTTTAAATGTTTGATATCATTATAACCATGTCCGGGATAGACTGTTTTCTGGAAGAAGATCATGTCACAGTCAGGTACTGTGAGAACTGCCTTTTTCTTAGCTAGATCTTGAATAATATCCACAGAGTAGCCTAATTGTTTTATAGCCTGAGCAAATAATTTTCCTGAGATAGTTGTCGGAGCTAATTCGTTATCTGAAAGAAAAAATAAATTTTCATCACTTACCCTCCAAATTTCACATTTTTTACAAGTGCTTTTCTATTTTTATAATATGTATTAGTGTAAAATTCTGCTACTAAAGAAGAGGGCGTATTATTTTAAGAGAAATTTTTTGCTCTATAAGTTGTCACGTCTTTATAAAAGCAGGAGTTCTTAGTTTATAAGCAGAAATCTTTCTGTGTGCCCTATATTCCATTTGCTTTTCCATGTGTGATTATCCTGGTAGTTAACGAAAAAAATGGAGTGGTATTAATCAATGACTTAAGAATATTGGAGAACTAAAACTATAAAATTTTTCTATATATTCGAAAAGTCAATTAAACACAAAATATTCCCGGTAATAACAGATAAAATTTTCTTGCAGGATATCGGGGATATTCCTCGAAAATATGAGAATATAAAGAAAAATTGAAGATGCTAATAGAGAAATGGAGTGTAGATTGTGGGAAAGAAGTTATTAATCACAGGAGGAGCAGGATTTATCGGAAGTCATTTTATAAAATATATGCTTAAAAAGTATGAGACTTACCAGATTATTAATCTTGACTTGTTGACATATGCAGGTGATTTAGAAAACCTGGCAGATATAAAAAATAGAACAAATTACCGGTTTGTTAAAGGGGATATATGTGACGCTCAATTGATAGATCAAATAGTTCAAGCAGGGATAGATTTTATCGTAAACTTTGCAGCAGAATCTCATGTTGATAGAAGTATTGAAGATCCAGGTATCTTTGTTAAGACAAATATTATGGGGACTCGAGTCTTACTGGATTCTGCTAAAAAGTATAGTGTTAAGAAATATATACAGATTTCTACCGATGAAGTTTATGGCTCATTAGATCAAAGCGGATATTTTACTGAAGATACGCCATTGGCGCCGAACAGTCCCTATTCTGCAAGTAAGGCTGGAGCAGATATGTTGGTTCGATCTTATTATAAAACTTTTAATTTACCAGTTAATATTACCCGCTGCTCAAATAATTATGGTCCATATCAGTACCCCGAAAAACTTATTCCATTGGTGATTTCTAAAGCTATAAAAGGTAAAGCCATCCCTGTCTATGGAGATGGTTTACAAATTAGGGATTGGCTATATGTAAAAGATCACTGTACGGCCATAGATATGATTTTGCATCAGGGGAAAATCGGGGAGATATATAATATTGGTGGTACTAATGAAAAGACAAATATAAGTATTATCCAACTCATTTTAGAACAATTAGGTAAACCGGAAAGTTTAATTAGATACGTGGAAGATCGACCTGGGCATGATAGAAGATATGCGATCAGTTCGAAAAAAATTCAGGCAGAACTGGGGTGGATTCCAGAGTATAAGTTTGAGAGTGGATTGAAAGATACAATCGAATGGTATTTGAATAATCAGCAGTGGTGGACAGGTAAGAAATATTCAGAGTTTGTGAGGTGAAATTGGTCTTTAAAAAAGGGGTGAAATTTATGGATATTGAATGTCTTGAGTATTTTCAAAAGGTCGCCAGGTGTAACAGTATATCTAAGGTTGCCAATATGTCTCATATTTCTCAACCGGCTTTGAGTCAGCAAATGCAGAAACTTGAAGATTCTTTAGGACATGAACTATTTGTACGCAGTAACAGGGGGGTCAAACTAACTCAGGCTGGAGAACTTGTATTAAAATATGCCGATAATATAATTAGAACTTATGAGAAGATGCTTAGTGAGCTTGAAAAACAGCAAAAAAGGGAGATTAAAATCGAAGCTGACATCACAATTGCTACCTACTGTTTACCAAGTGCTCTGTTAAAGATGCAAAATAACTTCCCCACTCATAAATACAATCTTATATCAGGTTTTTCAGATCAAATTGAGGAAGATGTATTAAATGACATCTGTGAGGTAGGTTTTATTATCAACCATCCTACTGCAGAGGATCTGGTAAGTCAGATTGTAATCAATGAAAGGGTTGTCCTGATCTCTCCTACAGAGTATAATGTTTGTGAAAAGATACGTTTAGAAGAGGTTATAGACCATCCATTAATTATTTTGAAAGAAAAATGCATAATAAAAGAGAATGTAAACCGGGCGTTAAATAGTCTGGGATATAATTTCGATGATTTGAATATCATTGCCAGGTTAGAAACAACAGAAGCTATTAAAACCCTCGTCAAGAGAGGTTATGGAGTTGGATTTGTTGCATATAATGCAGTGAAAGAAGATTATTATAGTAAAAATTTGCAGGTGTCCAGAATCGAAGATTATAATTTAGATTATAATGTGTTTATGGTGAACAAAGCATCAAAAATATTGGCTGATGAAACTCGTGAATTTGTTGAAAGATTCAAATGTCTGGGGAATAATATATGCTGCTAAAAGATAGGTGACAAAATAATGCAGATACCATTTAACAAGCCTTATTTGACTGGCAAAGAAAAAGAATATCTTGAAGATGCTTTACTGAGAAGAGAACTTAGTGGTGATGGTTATTATACTAAAAAAGTAACTTCACTGTTGGAAGATAAGTTTGGGTTGGATAAAGTTCTGATGGCTACCTCCTGCACTCATGCTCTGGAGATGGCAGCTGATCTAATCGATCTCAAAGAAGGTGATGAGGTAATTATGCCTTCTTTTACTTTTCCTTCAACAGCCAATGCAGTAATTAATCGGGGGGCAAGACCAGTTTTTGTGGAGATAAAGGAGGATACCTGTAACATTGACCCTACTGGTATTGAAGAACAGATAACTGTGAAAACCAAAGCAATCATACCCGTACATTATGCTGGTATTGGTTGTGATCTGGATGAGATTATGGATCTGGCTAAAAAGTACAACCTGTATGTAATTGAGGATGCAGCCCAGGGGGTTAACGCTAGCTATAAAGGCAAATACCTTGGCGGAATTGGACATTTTGGCTGTTATAGTTTCCATGGCAGCAAAAATTATGTCAGTGGAGAGGGTGGAGCTCTGGTAATAAATAATTGCAGTAAGGATATAAGAGATAGAGCTGAAATTATTAGGGAGAAGGGCACAAATAGAGCGAGTTTCTTAAAGGGGGAAGTGGATAAATACACCTGGGTCGATAGAGGCTCAAGTTATTTGCCTTCTGATCTATTAATGGCTGTCCTTTATGCACAGCTTGAGGAGATGGATCAGATACAGAGGCTGCGTGCACAGATCTTTGACAGATATAACGCTGAGTTAAAACAATTTTTGCATTGCCCTTTTCTTGATAGTATCGTCAATATTCCCCAAGATAGGAGATCCAATTATCATCTATTTTATCTCAAATTCAATGATAACAGAATAAGGGATTTGGTTATTAACCGATTACAGGAACGGGGAATTAGTGCGACTTTTCATTATATCCCACTGCACAGTTCTCCAATGGGCCAGCACCTGGGGTACAAATCTGGGGATCTACCTATAACCAGCAAAGTGGGATCTACGATTATGCGGTTACCTTTATACCCTGATCTTAGTGATCAACAAATAACGTATATTATCGAAAATGTAGCAGATATTTTTAAGGAGTTGTAAAGATGGGAGATAGTATTTCTGTAGTTATCCCGGTTTATAATGGGGCGAACTCTATGATTGAATTGTATAAGAGGTTAATCAATTCGTTGGAGAGGATTACTGATGATTTTGAGATAGTATTGGTCGATGATCGGAGTAAAGATACCAGTTATGCTCAGATGCTTGAACTGCATAAAAAAGATAATAGAGTAAAGGCAGTTAAACTCGCCGAAAACGCTGGCCAGCAGAATGCATTAATCTGTGGCTTTAATTATGTCAAAGGAGATTATGTTGTTACTCTTGATGATGACCTTCAGCATAGACCAGAAGATATAATAGAGCTATATAAGATGATTAAACAGGGTTATGAGGTAGTCTATGGCATACCCAGGGAGAGGGAAGATAGTGTTTATCGGGTTGGGGGATCAAAGTTGACAAATCTGTTATTTGGTCTAATTACTCCCAAAAAACCCGAAATCAGGGTTAGTAGTTTTCGGATGATGACTGCAGAACTGGTTGAGAAAATAATTCAACATCGGGCTGCATTTGTTTATATCTCAGTAATTATCTTACAGCAGACAGATAAGATTGGTAACATCTATGTTACGCACCAAAATCGCAAATATGGTAAGTCTAATTATAACTTACTCAAACTCATTCGTCTGTTTATTAAAATCTATATTTATCACGGCCACCTTCCAGTACTAAAAATATTTAGATCAAAAAAACCGCAGTATATCATCGAAGAAAAGAAGGGGCTTTAGTGATATTTGAGAAGAAAAGTCTCCAAGACTTTATAAGTGGGAGTCTAACTAATAGTGTTTAGCTTCAGTGGAGGTACCAATCTCCTTCTGAAGTAGTTAAACTAGCTTGCTGTTGATGTGATTTTGATTATTTAATCCAGAAGGGGTTTTCTTACATGAGATTATTAATTCTTGGTGGAGGTAGTGGACAACTGAGTGTGATAAAAAAAGCCAGAGAAAAGGGACATACAGTAATTGTATCAGATTATTATCAGGATGCCCCGGGTAAGGCTTATGCAGATTATGGAGAGACGGTAAGCACTTTTGACATAGAAGGTAATCTGGCAGTTGGTAGAAAATACGCAATTGATGGAGTAATGACTGTTGGAACGGATCAGCCTGTCTATACAGCAGCAGAAGTAGCATATAGACTGCACCTACCCTTTTTTATATCTCTTTCAACTGCTAAGGCTGTTACGAATAAAAGAAATATGAAAAAAACTTTTCAAAAATATAATATTCCCATGGTTAAGTATAGAATTTTGAATAAGAATTTTTCCGGAACTGATCTGGAGGATATTAACTTTCCCATAGTAATTAAACCTCTTGATAGTCAGGGCCAGCGCGGAGTTTTTAAGCTCAATTCTCCGGAAGAGATCCAGCAGAGATTTGCTGAAGTCTTAAGCTTTTCCCGGGAAGAGGCGATATTGTTGGAAGAGTATTATCCGGGTAAAGAGATTACGGTCAGTGGTTGGGTCAGCGATCGGCAGCTATATATTTTAACAGTCACAGATCGTGTCACCTATGAGAACTCAATTCATATCGGGATTTGTACAGCTCATATCTTTCCTTCTTCGTTTTTGAGTAGTCATTATTCCGAGATTAAGGAGATCTCTGAGCAGCTAGTTCGCTGTTTTGACATAAAAAATGGTCCGATATATTTTCAGATGTTAATTGGAGATGAAGGAATAAAAGTAAATGAGATCGCCTGCCGCATAGGAGGCGCATATGAGGGTGATTTTATGCCCCAATTGACTGGAGTGGATATTCTGGAGATGATGATTGATCTATCATTGGGTTATGAGCTAAAACTTGATCAAATTCGAAAATACGAGATCCTAAATAATCGGAAATGGCTTTCTGCACAACTGTTTTTTGCCAATTCAGGGACAATACATGCCATGAGTACTGTTGATGAACTGACTCAGGTGTCAGGGGTTGGACAGGCTGGTTTTAATTTTAAAACGGGAGATACTATTGGAAGGATAGAGAATGCCACAGAGCGAGTTGGGTATTTTATAGTTGAAGGAAGGGATAGAGAAGAGCTAAAAGGAAATATTGGTAAAGTATATGACAAACTCAAAATATGTGACAAATTGGGAACAAATTTGGTGATTAGAGATCTGGGGGAAGTGCTGTAAGTCGCCTATTGGGGGGGTTAGTAGATGAGAAAATTAATCAGTCTTTTGCTAGCAATCACCATATTTTCCGGTATTCTAAGCGGTTGTGGGGCTAATCGGAAGAAGAATACTATTACTATTGCCGATCAATATGGCCTGGCTTATGCTCCTATACAGATAATGAAAGACAAAAACACTTTAGAAAACCAGACAGATGGTATTCGTATAGAATGGAAAAAGTTGGCTAACACTGCTGCCATCAGAGAAGCAATGCTGGCAGGTGAAGTTGATATAGGTTTTATGGCTATCCCACCTTTTCTGATCGGAAAAGATAAGGGGATGCCGTGGAAGATAATCAGCGGACTCTCGATGAGTCCCCTGGGTCTGATGACCTATAAAGAAGATATTCAGACACTGGCAGACATTAGTGACGATGACCGTATTGCTTTACCGCAGCCAGGTAGTATTCAGCATATATTGCTGGCTATGGCAGCAGAGCGGGAGTTTGGCGATGCCGGTCGTTTTGATGATCAATTGGTGACAATGGCACATCCGGATGGAATGAATGCTCTGTTGACCAGAAAAGAGATCACTGCTCACTTCACTTCACCTCCCTATGTTTTTAAAGAGAGCAGGGATGAGGGAATTCATCAGATATTGAGCGGTCAAGAGGCATTGGGTGGGGAATTTAGCTTTATCGTCGGAGTTTGCACAGAGGATTTTTATCAGTCTCACCCTGAGATATACTCAGTATTTGTTCAGGCACTGGATCAATCGATAGGATTTATTAATAATAATCCTGATCTGGCAGCCGGGATCCTTACCGGATACTATGATTTGTCACAGGAAGAGATAAAGCAATACATAACCTGGCCCGGTATGGTTTACAGTGACAAAGTTCGTGGATTAGATGAGTTTATAATATTTATGCAGAGAGCTAACTATATTGATTCTGAGAACATGGAACTTACTCAATTATTATGGGAAGTGGATCTTTATGAGAAATAATAAGTTAATCCACAGGGTTTTCTGGATTATTCTGCTGGCACTAATCTGGCAGATAATTTTCTGGAGTGGCCGCTTTTCGCCGCTGGTTTTTCCATCATTGCTGGACATTGGTGGCACTCTGATCGATTCACTTTTGAATGGTGAACTTACTCAGCAGCTGTTATTCTCGCTGTCTATCATTTTTCAGGGGTTGGTTATTAGTCTGGTACTGGCTGTATTTCTTTCACTGGCAGCACATTTTTCGGAAATTGCAGCCAGTCTAGCAGATACTCTGGTAGCTATCGCCCACCCTTTACCGGGAATAGCTTTAATGCCACTGGTACTTATCTGGTTTGGTGTAGGCAGACAGGCAATTATCTTTATTATCATTCATTCTGTACTATGGCCGCTGGTTTTGAATCTGCGGACGGGTTTTAGTTCTATTCCGGAGATATATAACCTGGTAGGGAAGAATTATGCTTTAAGTAGGATGCAGAGAATGATTCAGATTATGGCTCCGGCTTCTTTACCATATCTACTGGTAGGGTTGAAGATTGGTTGGGCACGTGCCTGGAGAGCGCTAATTAGTGCGGAGATGCTTTTTGGGGCAGTTAGCAGTAGTGGTGGTCTGGGATGGTATATTTTTCAGAAAAGGGTCTTTTTTGATTTACCCGGAGTTTTTTCTGGGATAATCGTGATTGTGATTATTGGTATTCTTGTTGAAGATTTTATATTTGATAAGATTGAAGAACGAACAATCAAAAAATGGGGAATGAAGTCATGAAAGATCATCTGCAGATAAAAAACATTTATCAAAGATATGAGCAGGGACAGTTAGTGCTGGAGAACATAGATTTTTCAATCGTCAAGAATGAGTTTGTCGCTATTTTAGGGCCTTCAGGTTGTGGAAAAACGACACTATTAAAAATAGTTGCCGGTTTTTTAGTAGCAGATCAGGGGGCTGTGTATGTGAATGGGGAAAAAGTTATCGGGACCAATCCCGATCGAATTATGGTTTTTCAGGATTTTAGCCAGCTATTTCCCTGGAAAACAGTACTGGATAACGTGATTTTTGCACTACAGGCGAAAAATATTGGGAAGACTTTTGCAGAAAGGAAAAGGCTGGCCCGATATTATCTGGAGAAAGTGGAACTGTCCGATGCTTTCAATTATTATCCTCACCAACTCTCTGGCGGGATGAAACAGCGGGTTGCCCTGGCCAGAACATTGGCAGCTGATCCTGAGATCATGCTCATGGATGAGCCCTTTGGAAGCCTGGATAACCAGACAAGAAGCACACTCCAAAATCTTCTGCTGGATATCTGGCAAGAAGCCAGGAAGACGGTATTATTTGTGACTCATGACGTAACAGAAGCGGTTGTCCTGGCTGATCGAATCGTAGTTATGACCAAAAATCCAGGTCGAGTCAAAGAGATTATTCACAATAAGTTAGCGAGACCCCGAAATAGAATGAATCCTCAGTTTGTCCGCTTAACTGAGATCATATCTGAATATTAATCGTTAACTCTGTATATCTTAATACTCCACTCCTGTTTATCAACATACCTGGCGATCCTCATTCCATAGATTCTGTTGGTAAAACTGTGTACTAAGCTGCATTTATTACGGAGAAAGCTCTGCATGTCCTGATAATAGGGATAGAGGTTACCATAAAGAATATTCCATATCGGTCGGTGATTGTAGATGAAATCCATCTCTTCTGGATAGATAATATATTCAATGCTATTAGCAGAGATATATTCTGCAAACGTCATCTTATTTGCTTCCAGGTAAGCCAGATTTCTGTAATCCAGTAAACTACCATTAGCAAAATAATACTCAGTATTGAGGTTAGCCAGCACCCGATCATCTTTGTCTATCACTCTGGCTATCTCTGCGATGTAATCATTATACTTATCAGATGAGTCGGTTATCAGTGCAGACGCTGTGTTAAAAGTCAGAACAACTATAATGAGCACAATAATCGGATAGCTGTAATTTTTTTTGACTAAAGAGAGTGTTCGCAAAACCAAGAGATAGCAGATAGGAAAAATAAAGATAATCCCAGTCTGATTGTAACGGCCAATGATTACATACCCTACATTTATTCCCAACAACATTAATAATAAGAGGATATTTTTTTGATCTTTTCTGAAAAATACCTGGACAATTGCCAAAATTGCTGCCAGGGAGAAGATGATTAATTGAAATTTGACAGGAGGAATGTAATAGGTACCACTGACTCTGTAGAATAATTTTTGATAAAAGTAATCTAGCATATCTATTTTGGCGAAGATTGAGTTCGAAACCCCCAGGCTTCCACCATAATTGAAGTAGTTATGGATAAAATTCGGATCAAATTTAAAACTTAGAAACACAAAGAATAATCCAATTAATCCCAGAGTGCCGCCAAAGGCAAAATAATTATGCAATTTAATCTTTTTTTCGATCAAAAGTTTATACGTATAGATAAATATAAAAGGTAGGGCGATAACAAAGCTATTTGGATGAATACCAATGGCAGTCCCCAGAATCATTCCCATGACTATGTCCTGTAAGATTGAGTTTTGGTATCTATACTTATATAGAAAGTAATAGAAGGCGATAAAAAGAATTAATACCAGGATAATCTCCTGTCTGGCAAAATGAGAGGCATAAATAAATTGGATATCAAGCCCCATCACAAGGGTGGTCAGATTCGCTAAAATGGTTGAATTTGTGAATTTTTTTGCTAATTTGTAATAGAGATATAAAGACATAGTTCCTGCTAATAGAGAGATAAATCGGAAGGTGAAGATACCATAACCCATAAGCTTGATAAAAACTATTTGTATTAGGTGAAATAATAATTTGATAGCATGTGGGTTGCGGGGGTAAAGGTTAAAAAAAGTCTCAGTGACAGATACATCATGCTTTTCCAGCATGTTTCGGGATAGTCCACTTAACCAGGATTCATCAGAATGAATAAAAGGAAAGTTTGTTAAAAAGAACACATTTGTTAAAAAAAATACTATTATGATCAGATGTATTGGCCTTAATTTTTTTAGATACCTCACTTATATCCCTCCAATCTTCAATATTATACCACTCTAAGCCCTATTTGGTAAAGAAAAATTCTTAAGACTACTCTCATATTAGTTAATCAAATACTCTATAAATAAAAGTTATAACTACAAAGACCGATTATGTTTTATAATATACTTAGAGTTTGTACTTTTTTTAACAAGGCAAATGACTAAATTGATTGGGGGTGGCAAAGTGAAAAATTTATCAAAAACTCTAGTAGTTATCATGACATTACTTATAGTAGTTGCAGGCTGTACCAGTACGATGGCGCCTGGAGAGAAAGGACAGGAGATTATTACTGCTAAGGAAGCCTTGAAAACTGTATCCAAAGAGAATGTGGTCCTTGTAGATGCTCAAAAATCGAGTGATTATAAGAAAGGACATGTGGAGGGTGCGGTGAATATCAGCAGCAATAATATTACTACTTTTGGTCCGTTTCCAAGTATGTTGACTTCGGCGGAGAAGGTAGCAAAGGTTCTCGGTGAAAAGGGGATCGCAAATGATTCCACAGTGATTGTCTATGATAATAACAATAATATGGATGCCGCAAGATTGTGGTGGACGATGAAAGTGTATGGTCATGAGAACGTCAAAGTGATAAGTGGTGGACTACAGGCTTTGTTAAATGCTGGAGCAGAGAAAACTACGACAGTACCTGAGATGTCAGCTGCAAAATACATTATAGAAGAAATGAATGAAGAGATGATAGCTACAAAAGAAGATGTCAAATCTGAGATTGACAATCCGCGAGATGATGTAGTGTTACTAGATGTTCGAACTCAAGAGGAAGTTAATATGGGGACAATTCCAGGTTCAATTCATTTTGAGTATTTGTACAATAATTATGCTGATGGTACATTTAGACCCGTGAGACAGATTCACACTCTCTATCGGGACAAAGGAGTAACACCTGACCAGACTGTAATTATGTATTGTAAAACTTCTATCAGTGCTGCACAGACCTATCTGGCTCTCTATAATGCCGGTTATAGAGACTTAAAACTATATGACGGAGCCTGGATTGAGTGGTCTGCAGATTCTTCTTTACCGGTTCAAATCCCTGATGGTACAGGTATTACTTCTAATTTTCAGGATGGTTCATAAAGTTAAAACAAAACCAAAACTAAATTTCGAGGAGGAACAATAATGATGATGAGAAATTTATTTTCACTTTTAATGGTATTGTTGGTAGTAGTCGGATTAACTGGCCCTATTTTAGCCGTTTCGGTTGAGGTTGAAGACGCGGTTAACAACTATTTTGCTAATCTACCTCAGGACAATGGTATGATTGCTCAGGATGCTTTTATTGAAAAAGTTAAAGCTGGTGAAGATCTCTTTATTCTTGATATAAGACAAGCAGATGTATATAACCAGGGTCATATCAAAGGTGCGATTAATTTACCATGGGATCCAGATGCTATCCCAGCCAATCTTGATAAATTACCAGGAGATAGAACTATCTATGTGTACTGTTATACAGCTCAAACTGCCAATCAAACTGTAGCTCTTTTGAATTTTGCTGGTTTTGACGCAAAATCAGTAAGATTTGGATGGAACTTGGGTATTACCAAAGTAGCTGGTTATGAGTCAGTTGTAGAAACTAAAGCAAATGAAATTGGTGGTACAACTCCATATACAATTAACCCTGAAATTAAATCAGCAATTGTTGACTATTACAAAGGTTTAGCTGATGTTGCCGGTACAATGTATGTTAATTATAAAGTAAGTGAAGATATACTGAGCATGATGATTGAGGCTGAAGAAGATATTATAATCCTTTCTGTTAGACAGGCAGCTGATTATGCTAATGGTCATATTCCAGGGGCGATAAACATTCCATGGGGTAAAGGTATGGAGGAGTATTTTGGTCAATTACCTGAAGACATGAAGATTGTAGTTTACTGTTACACAGGTCAGACTGCAGGTCAAACAGTAGCAGGTTTAAGAATGTTAGGTTATGACGCTGTATCTCTCAATGGAGGTATGGGTACAGCAGCTAATAGTCCTTCCGGATGGGCTAATAAAGGATTTGATGTTGTAAAATAACCGGATAATATTTTTCTATAAAATAAGGAGTTTCCCAATTAAGTGAAATCTATCACGATAAAGGGAAACTCCTGAACATGTTCCACTTCTTGACAAGTATTAGCAAAAGTCTAGAATTACTATTGTGAGGGGGGAATAATAATGAAGAAAATCGAAAATATATTAGGCTTTCTAGGAATTTTATTGGTCTTGATTCTAGGCAGCACACTTTTGAAAACAGACATGCTATTTTTTCGGCTGCTGATAGGTGTGGGGTTAGGTTATGCTCTGGCGAGGGCTTATACAGGATTTGCTGGTAGTGTAAACCGGGCCTATAGAACAGGATCTACTAAACTGATGAGAACATTGATGTTTATGTTCTTTATTTCAGCACTGATAACAACTGGATTTTTATTCAATTCAGATCCTACCAGTTATGGCCTATGGATAAATCCAATCAACATGGGATTGATTTTAGGTGGATTGTTTTTTGGTTTCGGAATGTCAATCTCTGTCTGTTGTGCATCTGGTGTGCTCACAGATTTATCTGCCGGATTCCCCAGAGCATTTGTTACTTTAATCTTCTTTGGTCTGGGTGTGTTTGTTGGGTTTCCTATTCAGAATACAGCCGGGTGGGTCAGAAACTCCTGGTTTATCACACCTACTGGAGTTAGAATAAATGAAGGTGTTTTCTTACCTGACCTTTTTAAAGGGGATGGTTTTGAAGGGTATTTAGGAGCACTAATGTTAATAGCATTATTTTGTGCTATCGTAACCTTTATTTCCTATTACTATGAGAAGAAACTAAAAGAAACTAACAGTTTTATTGGACATGAAATGGAGATACAGCAGGAACAGTCTGATGGTATAGATATCAAATCTTTTAAACTTTTCAGTGCAGAAACATATAAACATATATTTGTTAAACCCTGGACTTTAAAGCAAGGGGCGATAGTTATCACTATACTTTATACTTTGCTCATGGCTGTTACTCGTTCAGGTTGGGGAGCATCTACCCCGTATGGTATCTGGATGGGTAAAATACTGATGTTTTTTGGATTTTCAGCTGATTCAATTGCCAATTTTGCCAAAATGTCATCCGATGCTTTTACATTACCATTTTTCCAGCATGCAGTCTCAGTACAGAACTTTGGAATCGTAGTTGGAGCAGTGATTTATCTACTAACTGCCGGTAAATTCAAAGAGTCAATTTCGACAGAATGGGATATCACCATCAAAGATGTGATCTTATTTGCTTTAGGCGGCTTTACTATGGGTTTAGGAACTCGTTTTGCTAATGGTTGTAATGTAGGAGCATTATATACTCCAATTGCGAATTTCTCTCTATCAGGTTGGATATTCTTAATCTCAATGACTGTAGGTGGGATTATTAGTAATCGGGTATTCTACGACCGTCCTCTCTTCCGTCGTGATTATAGCAAAAAACAGATTGGTGTCTAGTATAGGAAGCGTTAAAAAGGAGGAAAGTTATAATGAGTAAAAGAATATTAGTTGTTGGTGGAGTAGCCGGGGGAGCTTCTGTAGCTGCAAGAGCCAGACGATTAGATGAATCTGCAGAGGTAATAATTTTCGAAAGAGGCCCTCATGTTTCTTTTTCTAACTGTGCATTACCGTATCATTTAAGTGGGATTGTAGAAAACAGTGACCATCTGGTATTGATGTCTCCCCACGAATTTAAGACTAAATATAAAATCGAAGCCAGAGTAAATAGCGAAGTTATTAAAATAAAAAAAGACGAGAAAACAGTAGTAGTTAAGAATCTGGAAACTGGTGAAGAATACGAAGAGAAATATGATAAGTTATTCCTATCCCCGGGAGCCAATCCTATCTTACCTAAGAGCATTGAGGGAATCGACAGGGATAATGTATTTACTGTTAGAAATGTTCAAGATATTAGAAAACTGAACAATTATATTGTAGAAAATAATATTCAGAAGATAGCTGTTGTCGGAGCTGGTTTTATCGGTGTAGAAGTTACAGAAAATCTACACATGGCCGGGAAAAATATTAGTCTAATTGAAGCAGCCGATCAGGTTATGGCTCCATTTGACTATGATATGGCTCAAATATTACACAAAGAATTATTTGATAAAGGGATTAACCTGATTTTAAATGATGCAGTTAAGAAGATTGGCGAGGGTTATGTAGAATTAAATTCCGCTAAAAAAGTTGACGCTGAAGCAGTAGTTATGGCGATCGGAGTATATCCTGAAACCAAATTAGCAGTAGATGCTGGTCTTGAAATAGGTGAGACTGGTGGTATTAAGGTAGATCATAACTATCTGACAAGTGACAAAGATATCTATGCAGTGGGCGATGCTATAGAAGTGTATAGTAGTCTAACCCAGAGTAAGATGAGACTTCCACTGGCAGGCCCTGCACAGAGACAGGCTAGAGCAGCAGCAGATCATATGTATAACATGCCTCATTCGAATAAAGGAGTTATCGGTTCTTCTGTAGTGCAAATTTTTGATCTGAATGCAGCAGCTACTGGTATCAATGAGAAGGCTGCACAAAAAGCGGGGATTCCTTATGATTTTGTTTACATCATTCCCGGTGACAAAGTGGGACTGATGCCTAACAGCAATCCACTTCACTTTAAGTTAATCTACGAATATCCAACTGGTAGAATCTTAGGTGCGCAGGCTATCGGCAAAGGTAATGCAGATAAGAGAGTTGATGTAATTGCCACATTGATCAGGATGGGTGGTACTTTAGAAGATCTAAAAGAGTTAGAATTATGTTATGCTCCATTATTCGGAACTGCTAAAGATGTAGTAAATCACGCTGCTTTAGTAGGATTAAATCTTCTATATGGTCAATTTGAACAGGTACCTGTTACTAGAGTCCGGGAATTAGTAGAAAATGATGCATTTATCGTGGATGTAAGGGAGAAAGGCGAATTTGCGGCTGGACATCTTAAAAATGCGGTAAATATTCCATTAAGTGAACTGAGAGACAGAGTGAATGAGATTCCAAAAGATCGTCCAGTGTACCTACATTGTCGCTCAAGTCAAAGAAGTTATAACGCAGTTATGGCATTACAACATATGGGATATCAGAATGTGTGCAATATTTCTGGTTCTTTCCTGGGAATTTGTTGCTATGAATACTTCCAGGATCAGCTGACAGGCAGAGAAAAAATAGTTACAGAATATAATTTTAATTAAATTCTAGTCATATGAGTAAACTTAAGACATTAACAGCTTGCTGTTAGTGCGACTTTAATTGTCAGGTGGGGTTTTTGTAACCCTGCCTGCTTTTAAATTTATTATAGAATGAAGATTGACAGTAATTATAAAAGTGGCTTCATTAACTAACGTGAAAATAAACTCTGATCAGGTTAATTATACATTCTTATACGAGGGCGTGTAACTTATGAATTTTTTCAAAACAAATGGTTCAAAGTTAAGTACTAATATGCATAAATTCATAGCAAATCAAAAGGGTAAGCCAAAAATTATAACCCTGGAGAAAGAGGGAAAAAAGAATAAAGTTGATAAACGGTTGACTGTTCTTACCTGGGTTGTAATTTTGCTAGCCTGGTATTTAGTAACTAAATTAGGATTATTCTCTGCCACTTTGGTACCCTCACCGCAGAGGGTTTGGATTACCTTTCTGAAAATATTAAAAAATGGATACAATGGTGTTTCCATCTGGGTGCATCTTGGAGCCAGTTTTCAAAGACTATTCTTTGCTGTTGGACTTGCCGTTATTACTGCAATTCCTCTGGGGCTGTTAAGTGGGTACTTTACCAGGATTGAAGCGGTTATTGACTCAATAGTTGAGTTTTATCGACCCTTACCACCACTGGCTTATTATACTTTACTTGTTTTGTGGTTTGGGATTGATAATAAATCAAAGGTAATCCTATTGTTTTTAGCAGCTTTTGCCCCAATTTATCTTGCCTGTGTGTCCGCTGTGAGAAAAATCAATGAAGATTATATCCTGAGTGCGAAATCCCTGGGTGCAAACCAAAAAAATATTTTCTTTAAAATCGTTTTACCAGCTTGTTTACCGGAGATTTTTACAGGTATTAGAACAGCATTTGGGGTGTCCTATACTACCTTAGTCTCCGCCGAGATGGTGGCAGCTACTTCGGGTATAGGTTGGATGGTCTTAGACGCGTCAAACTTTTTGAAGAGTGACGTTATATTTGTCGGTATTTTGATAATGGGCATCACTGGGATAATCATTGATGCGGGATTACGCCTTTTGGAGAAGAAGTTAATCTTCTGGAAAGGTCATGTATAAAAACTATGATAAAATGGAGGTAGACTATGAAAATATCTTTAGTAGTAAAGAGAATGTTATTGCTTGCTTTAGTAGGATTGATAGCAGTTTTTCTTGTGGGTTGCGGCGGTGACTCCGGGAATGCTAATCAAACGGCAAAGTCTTTACCTGAAGAAATCAATTTTGGTATCCTTCGGGTTCCAAATGATGAAACAATCGCAATAGCAGAGGGCTTATTCGATAAATACTTCACAGATAAGGGTATTAAATGTAACCTTATTGTTTTTGATTCAGGCGCGGAAGCTAATAAGGCATTGGCATCAGGTAGCATTGATTTTGCTACTATGGGAAATACGAATGCGATTATAGCTTTATCCAGAGACCTGGATGTAGAGATGGTCTGGATTCATGAAGTACTTGGAGAGATTGAAGCTTTAGCAGTCAAGGATGGTTCAGGCATTAATCAGGTTGAAGATCTTTCCGGTAAGAGGATTGCTACACCTTTCGCCTCTACATCCCACTATATTTTGTTAAATGTTCTCAAAGAGGCAGGAATTGAAGATCAGGTGCAACTTTTAGATATGCAGACTGCTGAAATTGTTGCAGCCTGGGAAAGAGGAGATATTCAGGCAGCCTACACATGGCAGCCTTCACTGGGAAAACTCTTAGAGAGTGGGAAGATTCTTGTTTCAAGTCAAGATATGATCGAGAAAGGCTATATTACAGCTAACGTGGAAGTGGTAAGGAAAAAATTTGCTCAAAAATATCCTGAGTTAGTCGCATCTTTTATTAGCTGCCTAACAGAAGCAGCAGACATTTATCGGGCAGATCCGGAAAAGGCTGCAGCCATTGTCGCACAAGAGCTGGAGATAACCGTAGAGGACGCTCTAGAGCAGATGAGGGGTTCGTGTTGGGTTACACCACAGGAATTACTGAGTGATGATTATTTTGGAACCAGTGAGCAACCAGGTGCATTTACAACTGTTATGAAAGATACTTCTGATTTTCTGCAGACCCAGGATTCTATCGAAGTCTCTCCATCACAAACAGAGTTTAATCAGTATGTGACTCCAGTGTATATTGAGAAATCTTTAGATTAGATCCCGGCAGCTTCGTCCACGTTTAAATTTTTTGATGATAGTTTTATGGATTAAGAAAGGAAATTAATAATGGTAAATGAAAAAAAGCAGGAAGCTTTGATAGAGATCAAAGACTTAAAACTAGAATATGGCGGAAAAAAAGACTCAATCTTAGCATTGGATAAGATTAATTTACAGATTAAACCTGGAGAATTTTTATGTGTTTTGGGTCCATCTGGTTGTGGAAAAAGTACATTGTTAAAAACCATTGCTGGTTATCTCCAACCAACAAGTGGGAATTGTCTGATGCAGGGAAAAGTCATTGAAGGACCTGACTGGCATAGAGGGGTTGTGTTTCAATCCCCAACCCTATATCCCTGGATGACAGTAAAAGATAATGTAGAATTTGGGCCGAGGATGAGAAATCTTCCTGCAGATGAGATTAAAAAAATCAGGACTTATTTTTTGGAACAGGTAAAACTGACTGGGTTTGGTGATAAAGCTACATTTGAACTTTCCGGAGGGATGAAACAAAGAGTGGCATTGGCGAGAGTTCTGGCTAATTATCCACAGGTAATTCTTATGGATGAGCCTTTCGGGGCATTGGATGCTTTGACCAGAGATAATATGCAGACATTAATTCGTGATATCTGGAAAGAGAACAATAGTACAATCTTTTTTATTACCCATGATGTTGATGAGGCACTGGCACTGGGTACCAGGGTTCTCGTAATGTCCAAACGTCCCGGTAAGATAATCAAAGAATTTGACGTGGATTTTACCCATACAATTGCTGAAAATAATTCAAAAGATGTAATGTATAAAGAGGATTTCTTTGAAATCAAAAAAGAGATTTTGAAACTTATCAATAGCCAGATTGAGGAATGAGGTTTTTGGATAGAATACTGTTTGATCTCGTTGAAAAGCGTAGTCAAAAATGTAGTGAAAAAAACCCGGGCATTAACGGTTTGTTGTTAATGCCCGGGTTTTATGAATTCAAAAGGGGATTGGTAGTAGACACCATTAGAAACAGCCTCTTTTTGATTTCTCATATTAAGATGAGCATTGTTCTGGTTTGCCAATTTATTTTTCAAATATCTTCTGGAGAATCTTATATTGCTGTGTGATAATTTTGGCCGTCCATAATAATAACCTGTGTATCATTATTAACGAGTTCTTTGAATTCTTCAATCGCATCTGTTCCAATATTATAATGCATGGGGACGACAAATTGAGGTTTCAGGTTATTAATAAATTTAGCAGCTTTTTCGGTAGTCATAGTCAAATTACCACCATCTATAGGCGTCAATACTAGGCTAATGTTTTCGAGCTGCAGCATGCAGGGAATAAAATCTGTATCACCTGTGTGATATATTTGGACATCACCACTCTTAATAATATAGCCTACATCCATAGCTGATCTGGGGTGAGGTACAAAAAAGCCCGATTTTATATTATAAGCATCAATAGATGTAATGGTTATGTCTCCATAGTTCAGATCATTCCCAGGTTTAGTTTCTATTACTGTATAATCTGTTAACACTTTGGAAAGTTTTTTATAAACATTTTTCGGGCAAATCACGGTCGTTTCCTTTTTAAGTAGTTTTTTGAGATCAGGTATAGAGAAATGATCTTGATGAGAATGGGTTATTAAGATATAATCTGCCGGTTCTTTCTGATCAACGATAACCGGGTCGATATAAATAACCTTTCCGGATATATCTAGTCTAAAACTTGATGGGAAAAAATCTACATGATTAACAATGAAAGGTATGTGGATATTGACAACACCTGTTGAAGTTAATGTAACCCCTTCGATAATTTCAAAGCTTATAGGTTTAGGTGATCTTTTTTCACTAATACTGACTCCCATAATTAAGCCTCCTTTTTTAATTTTATGACGTTGGATCTGATTATTTGCAAAACATAATCATTACAAAAAAGTGAATTTAATAACTCGTGATAGTTTTACAGAAAAACTCAATATGATTTACTACTTGTCTTCGTAATTCTTCTACATCTATTTCGTATTCCCTCTTCAATAAAATGTTCTCATAATACTTATAAATTACATATGCATGAAATTCATTTGCTAAAAACTCTGTATCAGGATAATTTATTAAGCCTTTTTCTAGTAATTTATCGAATCGCCGCTGTAATTCTCTTCTTGCCTCTAAGATATAATCATTATAAAAATAATTTCTGATAGTATCATTATTTAGTTGTTCCTGGGATAATATCTTTAGTATTTTTTGGAGTTTTGGTGTGTGTAAGTTCTGTAAGGACTTTATCAGCAAATCGAGAAGCATCTCCTTTAAAGAAGCATTTTGCAAAGTGTTCTCCGTTTCTTCATCGGTCTTTTCGGCAAAGTATGTTGTGCTTAATTGGGATTTGTGATATTCCAAAATTTTTTCCAATATGTCATTTTTGCTTTGAAAATGATTGTAAATTGAACTTCCTTTTATTCCCACATCTCTGGCGATCTCCCTGATAGTTACCGTATCAAATCCTTTTGCTGCGAAAAGGTCGATTGCTACCTCAAGTATCTTATCTTTTGTAGTAGTTATTTTTTGCTGAGTAGAATCCATATTCTCACGCCTCACTTTTATGATGGGTAAATTTATATATTATTTTTTTAATCTCTTCCTCATGACCGATAAATATGTGTCCACCTTCGTCAAAAGATTTAAATGTTACATTTTTAAGTTTAGTGGCAACCTTTCTGGCAGATTCTATTGGTATACCCGGGTCATCACTGGCATGGATTATCAGAGTGGGCAGTTTAATATCTTCATATCTAAGTTTTTCGCTATTTAATGATGGATTAGATGTATACATATCATAAAGGACTCCCTCATTTCTTTCGGAAATGGGTAATCCCGGCATTAAGATCTTATCCCGCAATTTGGCTTTATCTTCTTTAGAGATCTGACTGAGGGTTTTCTTATCAAAAAACATTTTAAAAAGCATTGTATCAAATAATCGTACTGTTGACCAATACATAAAATCTGACCCGAAAATCGTGTCAATTATCAATTTGGGAGGTAATACTTCGTTTGTTTGCGGGAGATTGGTAGATAGAAGAATTAATCCTCCGCATATTTCTGGATAATTTAAAGCAAAGTGAAATGCTGATGTACCTCCAGCTGAATTACCCAAAATATATACCTGATTGATTTTTAGGTGAGTTAGTAACTCTTTATAGACATCTGCTTGCATTTTGGGTGTAGCACCTTCAGGTAAATCTGATTTTAAATATCCAAATCTTGAAATAAATAAAAATTGATATTCTTTAGATAGATAGGTTTCAGCAATTCCTTCTCCCTGATCTACTCCACCCGTTATCCCATGAGACACCAGAATTGTTGGATTAGTAGGATCTCCTGCTAGAATATATTCAATATCTCCATATTTAGAATTAAAGACCTGTGAATTTAGATTGCGTATTCTTTGTTGTGCAATTTTTATATCATTTAAAAGCCTTCTATAAGTATTGACAGCATAAATCAGACAAACAATTATCAAAATGCAGAGAATAACTATTTTATAAATTTTCATACTTTACTCACATCCTTCAAAAAATGATTAACTAACATTGTTAGCTTATATTATACTATTATAACTAACGGCGTTAGTTAAGTCAAGGAAAATGTATATTATTCGGTATTCTTTTACATAATTTTAACATCAATAGCGGAGGTTTGAACAATGTTTTGCATGTCTTCAATGGTGTCCAAAGGAAGCGATTCAGTTTAGGAATGGAACAGCAGAAAGCAAAAGATATCATCATCCGGATGTACAACTATCAGATATATTAATGAATGATTAACATAACCTAATTATTAACTACCTCAATACTATAGATTTGTTCTAAAAAATGTATATCAGAGTAGAAGATACTCGAAAAAATTGCACTTGAAAGTCAAAAATGAAACCTGCCTCGATAAAGGGCAGGTTTTTGTTAGCGCGTTAATTTATGGTAACAGTTCTTTTTTAGAACCTAATAAATTTGTCTGTAATTGCTTGACCCATGCTAACTCAGTTTCATAAGCTGAAATAATGTTCTGATAGATCATATCCCAGATAAGTTTTTCTCTTGGAGTCCTGTCAGAAGTGAATGTACCCCTGCGTCGGATTTCTTGCTGCATTACAATTTGCATTTTGACCTCATATTCATATTGGGATAATAAAGTGTTTAATTCATCTGTACTGAGTTGGTCCGCCCAGGCAAGCTGAACCAGAAATGTTTTCTTAAATTCTGGAGGCTCGGGAGTAGAAAGAACCCATTGTTTCAATTCAGCCAATCCTTCTTTAGTAATCGTATAAATCTTTTTTGAAGGAGAGCTCTCCTGATGCTGAACTTCATTAGTAACAAATCCTTCATTCAGAAGTTCCACTAATGATTTATATATTTGATTATTGTTACCAGACCAATACATGAATGACGAATCGCGAATGATTTTTTTCAAATCATATCCAGTTAATGGGTTACAGCTTAAAATTCCTAAAATTGCATGCTTAATTGACATTCCACACACTTCCTTTCGTATCATATGTTAATAATAACACATGATACTCATCTTGTCAACCAAAATATTTATAGAATGCTGTTAGTTTCAACTATGGTACTGTCAGTTATCGCTGAAGTCATTATCGAAAGCTAATTAAAATTAGACTTATATCTAAAAATGGTACAAAACAGAACTATTTTGAAATATTATTGGTTTTCATTCTCGCCCCCCAATTAGCAAGTGCTTTTAGGGCTGGGATAAGGTCTTCTCCATTGTCAGTAAGTGAGTACTCAACCCGGGGTGGTATCTCATTAAATTGCTTTCTTTTTATAATATCATGTAATTCTAATTCTTTTAGTGTTTGGGTTAGCATCATGTTAGTAATTCCATCAATAACTCTCTTTAATTCATTGTATCTCATAAATTCATTTTTGCTTAATGCCCAAATTATTGGTAATCTCCACTTTTTCCCAATAATGTTTAAAGCGAATGTTAACGGACAGTTATCAAAATTGCCTTTATATAATGCTGGGTCTTTCATAAAATCACTCCTATACTCAGTTTTTACTTACTTAAACAGAAAATACTGCGTACTTGTTAGAGTAAGTCTATCTTGATATAATTATATCAAAGATGATTGACTGGTCAACTACCTTTGATTTTACTTAAAGAGAGGGAGATAAATATGAATATCCATTATGAGGTTATTTCTGAAGAGAATATTAGTTGTATTCAGATTTTATGTAATGATTTAATGGCTTATCAAAAATCTGAAGCATATATTCATCCTGAGTTATTTGATGAGATGTGTTTTGAAACCAGAATGGTTCCATCTGTAAAAAGTGCTAAATCCAACTATATATTGGTAGCTAAAGATGATGATGAAATTGTTGGATATGCATATAGTACTATTGCACCAAAAGAGACGTATTCGGGTGATTTTGCTACTTTAAAATGTGATTCTTTTTTTGACTTTAATTCTGTAAAAAATGATGACGTGGGTTGTCTGTCTCAGTTTTACCTTAAAGAGAATTATCGTAATTCTGGTATTGGTAGCATTTTGTTTGCAAAGTCCATGGATTGGTTAAATTCGTTTGGGTCCATAGCTGACCTGTTTATCTTTGTATCCAATGGTAACGACAATGCGTTAAAATTCTATCAAAGTAAAGGATTTAAGATAAGTCATCAGATATTGGATGGATTTATTACTGTGTTACGGAATATAGATGGCTGAAAGCCAAATAATAGTGCTGGTTAATCGCCGCCGAAATAGAAGAAGACAGACAAAACCAATAACTCAAGTAGATTAGTAGGTTATGGTCTATTCGGAATGGGTATGGTTTTGAGTATAATTGACCTGATGAGACTGAAGTTAAAAAAAGCGTAAGTGGTTAGCTATTGTCGAGGTTTAGTATAGTAGAATACTTTGGGAATAAACGGGACTGTCCTGAAATGGATTTTCACAAGCCATTGAAGAGCAGCCCCTTTTTTACATAAAATTGGTTAAAAATTTAGATTTATTAGGAAAAAATAGTAAAATAAGAGCACAACAAAACGGAGAGTTTTTCCCTTCCTTTTGGTTATAACTAAGTTGACAAATTCATAGAAAAATAGTATGATTAAAGCATGTGAAAATTGTAATTAATCTAAAATGAAGATTAGCTGGTTGCTGATAAGTTGGTGAGATTTTGATAACTTAGTGAAAGATAAAACATTCACTACTTATGAATAATTATATTTAATAGTTGGTCTATTTTTATTATTGTCAAAATTTTATCATATATCTACTTTATTTTTGGAAAATTATAAGAACATGTGAATCGTTCTCTGTAGATGATATATTAATATTTTATAAAATTATCTAACTAATCTTGAGGGAGGTGTGTAGATAGTATTAGATATCGGTTTTTTAACATTATAAAATAAGTATTAAGTGGAGGTAAGGATTATAATCTATTTCTGCTCTATGAGTAAAGGTAATATCAGTTAGGATTCTATAATTTAAGCATGGGTTGATGATCAGAATCAAACTTATGAACAGAACTTAATGAAGTTACTGGTAATAGATTTGATAAAGTAAGTGATATTGTCAAGTGGACAAGATGTTATTATTTTAGCTCGATTTATAATTGTTAAGGGTATCGAATTAGGATTTAGAAGGAGGAAGACAAAGATGAAAAAATATTTATGTTTAAGTTTGATGATTTTATTATCTCTTGTGGTATTAGTCGGTTGTGGAGGTAATCAGTCTACTACAAGTGATGAGTCTAATGCTCAAGCAGATGTAGTGACAACAGCTTCTACAGTAAATGATGAAGCAGGTTTTAAAAAGGCTATCGGTAAAGATGGTACCTGGATAATTGTAACATTGAATGATTTGACATTTGACGAAGAGTTAGTAGTGGAAGGTGAATTCAGAGATAAAGATATTGCTACTAACGATCTGTATCGTAAATTAGCTCCTTATACTCAGGATGCGAGCCATAAAGTACAGGATAGATACACTATCACCGCACCAAAATTAACTATTAAGAGTCCAAACACTAAACTACAGGGTGGAACTTTTATTGGTGATATTTACGTGCAGGCTAATGGATTTATAATTCAGGATGCTAAAGTTGAAGGAAATGTGTATTTTGCAAATGAAGAGTATAAATCAAGTTTTGATATGTCAAATGCTGGTGTTGTAACCGGGGTTACTGAAGTCAAAGCCGGAGTGGATGTAGTGACAACAGCTTCTACAGTAAATGATGAAGCAGGTTTTAAAAAGGCTATCGGTAAAGATGGTACCTGGATAATTGTAACATTGAATGATTTGACATTTGACGAAGAGTTAGTAGTGGAAGGTGAATTCAGAGATAAAGATATTGCTACTAACGATCTGTATCGTAAATTAGCTCCTTATACTCAGGATGCGAGCCATAAAGTACAGGATAGATACACTATCACCGCACCAAAATTAACTATTAAGAGTCCAAACACTAAACTACAGGGTGGAACTTTTATTGGTGATATTTACGTGCAGGCTAATGGATTTATAATTCAGGATGCTAAAGTTGAAGGAAATGTGTATTTTGCAAATGAAGAGTATAAATCAAGTTTTGATATGTCAAATGCTGGTGTTGTAACCGGGGTTACTGAAGTCAAAGCCGGAGTGGATGTAGTGACAACAGCTTCTACAGTAAATGATGAAGCAGGTTTTAAAAAGGCTATCGGTAAAGATGGTACCTGGATAATTGTAACATTGAATGATTTGACATTTGACGAAGAGTTAGTAGTGGAAGGTGAATTCAGAGATAAAGATATTGCTACTAACGATCTGTATCGTAAATTAGCTCCTTATACTCAGGATGCGAGCCATAAAGTACAGGATAGATACACTATCACCGCACCAAAATTAACTATTAAGAGTCCAAACACTAAACTACAGGGTGGAACTTTTATTGGTGATATTTACGTGCAGGCTAATGGATTTATAATTCAGGATGCTAAAGTTGAAGGAAATGTGTATTTTGCAAATGAAGAGTATAAATCAAGTTTTGATATGTCAAATGCTGGTGTTGTAACCGGGGTTACTGAAGTTAATGCTGATGCAGATGCAGTGTCATCAGCATCAACAACTGAATAAGACTTTCCAAAAGAGTAACTCATATCTGGGTTACTCTTTTTAAATTAATCAGTTAATTTTCGAAAGAGTTGATTGCCAAATCATTATTCGGATTGGTTTTGAGGTCTGACCCAGGCCGGCATTGGATAGATAAGGGGTTTCTGACATTTTGAGTAGAAACCCCTTTATTTATTTAATTGCGTCCAAGATGTTGACAGGATATGAAAACTAAATTGACTATAATTATCCTTACAATGTATATTTATCTATCCTTGCTAGCAATCCTCAAGGCAGCAACAGATAATGAATACATATGCAGCTAATAAAACTAATAATATACACAGACGTTCATCCCCAAACAAACCACACATAAATTCTCCCTCCTTATATAAAATATTATTTGTGTAGTATATATTATGCGATATAAAAATTATTGTTAAAGTTATGGCTATTGATATATCATATTTCATAATCCAGTTAGAGAACAACAAGGGAAATTTGCAGTATTAAGGGAAATAACTCTGGAAGCATATCAAAAAAACTAAATTGGAAACTCTTGATTAAATCTTTTAAAACTTGCAGGATTGAGGTAGTATTTGGCGAAAATTTGGTGTATTGAAATGATTTTTCATTGAAGGGAGAATAATATATGGATAAAAAAAATATCGATTACAGAACGGTTCTTGTTACCGGAGGTAATAACGGTATCGGTCTGGGGATGGTAAAGAGGCTTTTGGAAAAGGGATTACAAACAGTGGTTATTGATATTGCTACGGAAAATTTAACAGAGCTAAAGAAAAGATATGAGGAGCAATTTGTTTGTTTTGAGGGTGATGTTACCGACTTTGAAAGAATAAAAACGATAGTGCAGGAAGTAATACAGCACTTTGGAAGCATTGATGTTCTAGTTAATAATGCCTGTATCGCCATCTTCAACACCTTTGAGGAAAAGAGCATTGAACAGACTTATCAAGAGTTTGAGGTTAATTATTTTGGGTATGTACATATGATCCAGGCGATTTTACCTCATATGAAAAGTCAGGGGAAGGGAATTATTCACAATTTTAGTTCAGGAGTAGGGGCAACAGGTTTCCCAGGTTTGTATGGATATGCTTCTACAAAAGGGGCAATCGAGGCGCTAACGAAAACTCTTGCTCTTGAATTACGAAAATACAATATCTGTGTAAATGTTATCCATCCTCCACTAACCAGAACTAAATCTTCCGCTCCCCTGGGGATACCATCAGAGATGATGGCCGACCCAGAGCAGGTGGGAGCAAAACTCGCTGATAAGATTTTCTCGACCAGACCAATTGTTACTCCAGATTTTCAGAATAGAATTTTAACCAGATTGACTCTCAAATATTCTTACTTTTTTGGAAGGCTATTAAGTAAACTTACAGAAAAACAGCTTAATAGGGCTGATTCTATCTAGACTCCCGGATCGTCTACTGCCGGAAACATTATAATAAAAGTCTGAATTATTTAGTTTATAGAAGCTAATATTAATAAAGAGATAATAATTTAGCGAAGGGAGACTGGAAGTATGGAAGATAGATTTACTACTGGTTTTGTATCTGGAGTACTGGGAGGAATCGTTTCTTTTATTATCAGTTTCGGTAGTTTTTCGTTAGGCTTAAACACATTGGTCTGGGCAGACTTTATGGGAACATTTATCATGGACAAAAAGCCAGAAGGTTTCATTGAGATGCTATTCTTTATCGGTGTGCAATTTGCTTTTTTGGGTATCCTGGGAGCTATTTTTGCCTTTATTATCCCACATATTTCCAGCAAATATATTGCCTTTAAAGGGGCAATGTATGGTGCAACTATCTGGTTTGTCTTACTCTCTCTTCCCAATCTTTTTCAGGATCCGATAATTGAAGAGATTATCTTTAAGACTGTGGTATTTAATCTTTTGAGTGCGTTTTTTTGGGGTCTGGCCCTGGGGATGATTCTGAAGAGAATGGGTAGCAGAATAGATAATTAAATTCGTGTAAACTTTAGTATAGATTTAGATGCTGGTGCTAAATATTTGACCCTTAGTCAATTAGTGTGGAGATGTATACCGGTTACACGCAATAAAGAATTCGATTATAGAAAAAACAGTAGGAGAGGTCAAAAAATGTTCTATTCAATTTTCCCACCTGTCATTGCAATTATTGGGGCGATGTTGACCAAAAGAATAATTCCTTCCCTATTACTGGGACTCCTGACAGGGACATTTTTAAAGACTAAAACCGTTCTTGGTACTATATATTTTGCAGGTACTTATTTAGCCGATATAGTGGGGAATAAGGAGAATGCCTATATAATTTTGTTTCTATTCTCTTTCGGAGCATTAGCAGAAATGTTTAAGTTAGGTGGAGGTATATCTGGTTTTGCCAGGAGGGTAGAAAAACATGTCAAAAAAGAGAGAGATGTTTTTCTGACTGTCTGGTTTGCAAGTTTGATCTCGTTTATGGACTGTTGTTTTCATGTGATCTCTACCGGGACTATCTCTTTACCTTTGCTGGAGAAGGTAAAAGGTACAAAGGAACGGTTAGCTTTAATTATTAATACCACATCTTCCCAGTTAATTGTTTTGATTCCCTTTGCTACTACATACCTTGGATATATCCTTGGTATTTTGTCCTCTTCCATGAGGAGATATGGTGTTAGTGGTAACCCATATAATCTATATTTGAAGAGTATTTTTTTAAATTTTTACTCAGTAACTATGCTGCTGATAAGCATTATCCTCATCTTTAAGAGTATTGACATATTCGGATTGCACGGTTCCAAATGGATTAAGAAAACAAAAGATGTGAGTGAACACAGTGCACACGAGGGACATGAAGAGTCTAAATTTGCTGCGAAAGTACCTCCCCGATTATTTAACCTTTTGCTTCCCATCATAATGCTGTTGACTTTGATTATCTATCTATTTTGGTGGACGGGTCGGAATGAAGGAACAACCTTTTGGGAAAAGTTTTTGAATGCTGATTTTGAGAACGCTATTTTTGTAGCGACGTTAGGAACCATCATTTTTACAGCAATTTTATACTCTCTACAGAAAATTCCCATGCGAAGTATTGAAAAAAGTTTAATCAATGGTGGAGTTGAGCTGCTCCCTCCGATAATTATTCTGGTTTTAGCCTGGTCGATCGCTGAAGTTACGAGTGATTTGGGGTTTAACGCATTTATCAGTACGCTTATTAAAACAAATTTTCCAGATCAATTAGTGCCGATAATGATTTTTCTGATTGGGGTGATTGCCTCTTATTTTATGGGTTCATCCTGGGGAACATGGGCTTTAATGATGCCACTGGCTTTTTCTCTTGCGGTTGGTACTGGAGCCAATTTACCCCTTACAGTTGGTGCTGTATTAGCGGGTGGGTCTGTGGGTGATAATATTTCTCCTCTGGGTGAAACCCCCGTTCTGACAGCCTCTGTTTTAAAATTATCAATCTCAGAACATATTAACTATATTTTACCATTTGGAGTTGTTTCAATTATTGTTTCGGCAGCCTTATATTTGGCACTGGGTTATGCTTTATAGTGTGAGGTTTGATAGGGTAAATATATCTTTTAGAGGTAATTGGTAATGATTTACAAAGATACTCTGATCAAGCAGACAAAAAGAGCAAGCCAGTTCAGGCTTGCTCTTTAAAGTTACTCAGAGATAGGCACACGATAACCAAATGTATGCCAGATTCCAAAATTATCTTTGACAGTTATCCCCCTCTGGCCTCCCATGGCGGCGTCGGCATAGAAAGGATAACTTTTCCCTGGAGTATAGTGCCCTTGATAATCACCGGAAAATACTATAGGGACAGCATCGAATTGTAGTTCATTATCTGTTACAGATAATACACAGGTTTTTTGGGTTGAATCTCCATAGTTTGACTCTTCAACCTGTTGAACATGACTCTCTGCTTTTAACATATCAATATCATTTTGCATAGCAGTCAGGGTGTTGTTTGGAGAAAAATATTTGGCCTCAAGGGTTGAGACTATATCTTTTCTGTATTGATCAATCTGGTCTGTCAGCTGGTAGTTATTTTCTGCTAATATATCGAGATATCCCTGTAGGATTTCAATCAATTGGCTGCTTTGATGATTTTTTACTGCCTTTGTGTAAACGTTTTTGGCATCATCTTCAATAAGCTTAGAGTCATAATTGAATAAAGGTGTATTATTTAAGCCATATAAAGTAAAAGTGACATATTTTTTAAATAACTGCTTCATATCATACATTTTCATTGAGTTTGGATAGCGATTTATAAATTTTTCCTGAGACAATGCTCTCTTTAAAATTTCATCCCAACTTATAACTAAGGCTGCATCTTTGGCAGGGACTTTATTGGATTCAACAGCCATAATCTCAATATATTCTCTGATGTCAAAGGTGACAGAGGAGCTATAATTTTTGTATAATTCATAGTCAATTACTGGGAAATACATACCTTCTGCTGTTTCAACCTTATATCCACTGTCTCTTGCTTCTATTAGAAGGGTTTTCAATTTTTGATTATCAATACTGTCAATTTTGTTCAGGTCAAATCCTGGTTGATAAATATTGTTGATTTCAGTTTGAATCTCAGCGCTGTAGAATTTTTCTTCTATCTTGGGTAAATTGGCTTTCTGAAACTCTTCAAACTTATCAAGCATGGTGGAAGCATTTTCTGGAGAAAGAGCTGAAATATTGTTATTAACAAATTCTAGAACGGTCATTATTTCTGTATCCTGATTAATTAGAGTAGTGAACTCATCCATGAAAGTATTCTCCAATGAACTATTATCCGGAGAATCTATTTGTTCTGCCTTTTCTTTTATAGCTTCGGTTGAAGCTGTTACTTTGATTTGTTCTGCTTCAATTCGCGCAGGGTAGATCATCAGCATAGGACCTTCTTTGAATATAATATTTATTGTTTGACCTTCTGCTAATTCAGTTATCTCAAGATCATTTTTTAAAATTTTTGTGTTATCAGTAATAATGGCTATCACTTTGTCATATGACTCTTTAATTTCATCATTATTTATTACCGAAACCTCTTTCATGTTTCCCTGGTCGTCAAAAACGACTTTTTGGATGATACCTGTCATTTCTGTGGTTGGTTGTGTACCACCATAAGCGATTCCCAAACATAGCACTATACTTAGTAGTAAAATCAATAGAATAGCTTTAACCTTCATTAAAATAGATCCCCTTTCGTGTGATTGATTGCTGCGTCTATCAATGTAGACGAAAAATTGCTGGACAAGTTCCGTTATTCTTAAATTTGTTCTAGTCGATATTTACCTGCTATTATCTAATTTATTTCTGATTTTTTTTACATATATAATTAAAAATTTGGGTAAAGTATATTTAAACTCATTTAAAAAGGAGGAATTTATGAAATTGTCAGATATATTAGGTAAAAGTAATACTAATGTATTAAAAAATCTACACACAGGGGAAGTCTTTGCTTTATGGCAACATCTATTAAGTAGATATGATATCTATGAAATGACAGATATCTTCCAGAATTTTGCTTATGACACAGAATTTAAAGCAATATTGTCCTTGGGACTTAAAGAATTACAAACAGAGATTACAGAGATGGAAGATAAACTAAACAAGTTTGGTATTCCTCTGCCTCCACGTCCACCAAAATCAATTAATACACCAACTAACACAGAAGTCTTACGGGATGAACTGATGTTTCGCCTGGTATATATGGGAATACAGAATTTTTTGCGACAACACATTCGTACTATATTAAACACGGATAACGAAGAGCTTCTTTCAATGTTTATAAAATTTGAAAGACTTGAAATGAATATTTACATTAAATTAAAAAAATATGCTAATTTCAAAGGTTGGCTCTTTATTCCTCCTGCATATAAAAATTCGTCTAGTTGATTGAGTCAGTCAATTTTGATTTTATAGTAATTTTTGACAAAAATAAAAAACCAAACCGTTGTTTTGATATGTGGATTAAGGAGGCAGTTACTCTCTGGTTAATTGAATAAAAATTATCAGAATTTTTATTGCAATTTTTATTTCTCTATGGTAAGATGAACTTGGTACAATTACATAATACGCATAAATCGGTGTCCATAGGGACTTAATTGGGAAAGTGGTTAGAATCCACTACAACCCCCGTTACTGTGTGTGTAGATGAAACTGACAGATATTCAATGTTAGAGCATTGAGTTAATCCACTGGGTGGGATGCCCGGGAAGGAGTCAGAAGTAAAGTGAGACACAAGTCAGGAGACCAGCCTTTTTATGAGAAGTTAGACCTTCGGGTGGAAGGATAGACTTGGTATGAATAATACTAAATCATGTTTTAATTTGATATGTAAATAAGCAAATTATAATAACCCTGTCCTATAGCTAGGTCAGGGTTATTTTTTTATGCTTCGGGAATTATACTGTTTGGTAAAACTTTGGAATTCCCGCTGTAATAAAAACCAAACAAAGGAGGAGATAAAATGAGCAAAGCTTTTTTGATTATTGGACATGGCAGCAGGGCGACAGAAGCAAGACAAATTTTTGAGCAGGTGGTCCAGTTTGTCCGGGAATCTGTAACAGATGTTCTGGTAGAAGGGGCTCATATGGAACTATGTAATCCGTCGATACCTGAAGTTGTGGACATATTAGCGAAAAAAGATGTTAAAGAGATTACTTTAATTCCTTATTTTTTATATAAAGGAATTCATCTTCAGGAAGATATACCTCAAATTGTTCACGAACTATCAGACAAGTATTCATCAATTCAATTCAAAATGGCGGAACCAATTGGTGCGGAACCGATATTGGCCAAAATTTTACTGAACCGTGCGGATAATGCGACAGTATTAAAGAATATTTCGTAAAATGAAAGAAGAGAAAAGTACCACGAAAAAATTTTTACTATCCTATCACATATGTTGGACACAGTGAATTTTTCGGTAAATCATCAAATTACGGTTGACAAAGGAAAGAGAATTTGTTACTATATGATTAATCGAATACAGCAGAACGATGTGGTTTAGAGGTTGCGATTGTTAAGAGTACTGTTCAGTTTTACCTGAGTGGGAAAGGAGCAATTGCCGAAATACGCACTGAAGTGTATTGGGACTATGCTGAAGAAGTATAGTACTCTTGTTGAAAGATTGCCCAATCTTCCAACAGGGTGCTGACCACATTGGGGCGAAAGGTTATGAGGATTGAACAGTCAAGGAGGCCTTTTGCTCTTGACTGTTTTTGTATTTATAAATAAATATATGCAGTGTGATATAGAGGACGCGGTTTGTCAAGAGTACTGTTAAATTAGCAGCAGGAAAGGGGCTACCGCCGAAATATGTAGAAGCATATTGGGACTATACTGAAAAAGTATAGTACTGCTATCAAAAAATTAACCCATCTTTTGATAGAGCGCTATATCACATTGGGGTAAAAGGTTAAACACAGTTAGGAGTCCTTTTGCTCATTACTGTGTTTTTTTTGTGACTAAAATGTTCTCAATTAAGGGAGGGTTTGGAGTTGGCAGTGATTGTACAGAAGTATGGAGGATCATCAGTTGAAACAATTGAAAAAATGCGAAAGATTGCTGAAAGGGTGATTTTGGAAAAAAAGCGGGGGCATAGCCTGGTGGTTGTTGTCTCGGCAATGGGGAAAACCACTAATCAGTTAATTCAGATTGCCAGGTCGGTTACGGAAAATCCGAATAAACGCGAGTTAGATATGTTGGTCTCAACGGGTGAACAGGTATCAATCTCTCTATTGGCGATGATATTACAGAGCGCAGGGTATGATTCTGTATCTTTGACAGGTTTTCAGGCCGGAATTCAGACAGAGGGAATTCATACAAAAAATCGAATTATAGATATAGATGTAAAACGTATCCAAAAATATTTGAATCAGGGTAAAATTGTGATCGTTGCAGGTTTTCAGGGAATCAATACTGCAGGGGATATTACAACTTTGGGTCGGGGAGGTTCTGATACTACAGCGGTCGCTCTGGCAGCTAAATTGCAAACTAGATGTGAGATTTACACTGATGTAGACGGAATTTATGCCGTGGATCCCCGAATCTATGCCGGAGCTAAAAAACTTGACGCTGTCTTTTATGAAGAGATGATGGAGATGGCAAGTCTTGGTGCCAAAGTTATGGAACCCAGAGCAGTTGAAATTGGACAGAAATATAAAGTACCGATTTATGTTGCAGCCAGTCATAAAACCACGCGGGGAACATATATAAAGGAAAGGGATGAGACTATGGAACAAAAAGGGGTGACCGGGATCACAGTGAGCGACCACGTGGCGATGATTACTGTGAACCATGTACCATATATGGTTCAAAATATTGCCCTAATCTTTGAAAGACTGGGACGACAGGATGTTAATCTTGACATGATTTCGCAAACACCACCAACTGCAGGTTTCGTAAATCTATCATTTACTGCATCGCAGGAAGATGAGCTTGTAATTGATCAGATTATGGCAGATTTAGAGAAAGAGATGCCGACAATTCAGGTGGTAAAAGATTTGGAGATCAGTAAGATATCGGTGGTGGGAATAGGTATGCGGAACCTTTCAGGGGTAGCAGCCAGGGTATTTAAGTTGTTTGCCAATCATCAGATAGAGTTTAAGCAGGTAACTACTTCTGAGATAAGTATCTCGTATACTATCAGTATTCAAGATCAGGAGAAGGCTGTACGAATCCTGGCAGAAGCATTTGATCTGTAGCTAGAAAAAAACAACTATCTACGTTTTAGATATAAATAATGGAGGTGATCAAAGATGAAAAAACTGAACATGGCAATTGTCGGTGCTACTGGTCTGGTTGGTCGAACATTTTTGCAGGTATTGACAGAAAGAAATTTCCCTATAGATAATTTGTATCTGTTTGCATCAGTTCGTTCTGCCGGTAAGAAGATTGAATTTCGGGGAAGGGAGTATCTGGTTGAAGAACTAACTCCGGCATCTTTTGATCGGAAGGTGGATATTGCACTATTTTCCGCAGGGGCAGAGGTGAGTTTGCAGTATGGGTCTATTGCAAGAGATAAAGGGGTTGTTGTGATCGATAATAGTAGTGCCTGGCGGATGGAGCCGACTGTTCCTCTGGTGGTACCGGAGGTAAATCCAGAAGATATTCATCAACATCGGGGGATCATTGCTAATCCAAACTGTTCAACCATTCAAGCTGTGGTACCATTAAAAAATTTGCATACCGCTCTTCAACTCAAACGAATTATTTATTGCACATATCAGTCGGTTTCAGGCTCAGGACTAAGAGGGATTCAAGATTTAGAAGCGGGAATCTCAGGTCAAAATCCTCAAACCTATCCTTATCCGATTGCTTTTAACTGTCTACCCCAGATCGGCATGTTTATGGAAGATGGTTATACTAAAGAAGAGATTAAGATGGTGGAAGAAACAAGGAAGATTCTTCATGCTGACGATTTGAAAATTACGGCGACAGCAGTTCGGATTCCGGTCAGATATAGTCACAGTATTGTTGTCAATCTGGAATTTGCGAAAGCTTTTGAACTCAGAGATGTGTATCGGCTATTACGGGAAACAGACGGTCTAATTGTTCAGGATGATGTGAAGAATAATCTCTATCCGCTGCCTATTCTGGCAGAAGGTACAGATCAAGTTTATGTAGGGCGGATACGGCGAGATCATAGTGTGGAAAATGGAATCAATATGTGGGTGGTGGCAGACAACATCCGAAAAGGTGCTGCTACTAATACTGTTCAAATTGCTGAATTATTAGTCAGCGAAGGATTGATCTAAAAATTTTGAAGCTGGGAAGTAAATTAAACGGAGGTGTCGAAAGATGAGTTTATTTGCTGGGTCAGGTGTGGCTTTGGTAACACCTATGAAAGATGGTGGAGTGAATTATTCCAGGCTGGAGCAGTTGATCAATTGGCAGATTGAGAAGCAGACAGACGCGATTATTATCTGTGGAACAACTGGAGAAGCTGCGACAATGACAGAAGAGGAACGGAGGAAGGTGATCCGTTTTACGGTTGAGAAAGTGGCTGGTCAGATTCCTGTAATTGCGGGGACAGGAAGTAATAACACCAGGCATACAGTGGAGATGAGCCAATATGCAGAGAAAGTGGGGGTAGATGGTTTACTGCTTGTTACCCCTTATTATAATAAGACAACCCAGAAAGGGTTAAAAGAACATTATCTCAACATTGCTGATGCTGTAAATATACCAATAATTTTGTATAATGTCCCGGGAAGAACCGGTTTAAATCTGTTACCACAGACTGTGGCTGCTCTCACTGAACATCCAATGATTCAGGGAGTAAAAGAAGCCAGTGGTGACATTAGTCAGGTGGCAGAGATTGCCCGACTTTGTCCGGATGATTTTATGATATATTCGGGTAATGATGATATGATTGTGCCATTGCTTTCTTTAGGTGGCAAAGGGGTAATCTCAGTGGTTGCCAATATTTTACCAGAGAAGATTCATAATCTGGTAGTAGATTATCTGGAAGGGCGGACAGAGAAGGCTCGGCAAAACCAACTGCAGGTAAATGGCCTAGTTCATGCTTTATTTATTGAAACTAATCCAATTCCTATTAAGACAGCTATGAATCTGTTGGGGATGGAAGTTGGTGAAGTTCGTCTACCTCTAACTACTATGGACCCTGAGAATAAGGAAATCCTGGTGCGGGAGATGGAAGCCTATGGTCTGACTGTTGGGAGGGGCGATAATGCTTAGGGTGATTTTAAGTGGATGTAATGGACAGATGGGTCAGGTTGTAAGTCAGATGATTAGTGAAAAAAGTTATTTGGAAGTAGTGGCTGGCCTGGATCGGGATGTCTATAAACATGAAAATAGTTACCCTGTCTTTGCTAACCTATCTAAGTTTACAGATCAGGCAGACCTGGTAATCGACTTCTCTCACCCGTCGCTCTTGAGTCATCTACTGGAGATCTGTCTGGAACGGAATCTACCACTGGTATCGGCTACCACTGGTCTGACAGCCAATCAACTAAAAGATTTGCGGCAGGCAGCAGAAGTAATCCCCATCTTTTATTCGGCAAATATGTCTGTGGGGATCAATCTATTGATTAAAGTGATAAAACAGGCGACGACTATTTTACATGATACATTTGATATTGAAATTATTGAAAAACACCATAATCGAAAAGTAGATGCTCCCAGTGGTACAGCTTTTATGTTAGCTAATGCTGTTAATGAGACTTTAGATCAATCACGAAAATTGATCTTTGGGCGGGAAGGAGAGGGAAGAAGAGATAAGCAAGATTTGGGAATACATGCTGTACGGGGCGGTACTATTGCCGGAGAGCATACTGTAATTTTTGCCGGGGAAGACGAAGTATTGGAGTTGAAACACTCAGCTTTATCAAAAAAAGTTTTTGGAGCTGGAGCTTTACGGGCGGCAGAATTTGTGATTCACGAGACCCGTGGGTTTTATACAATGGATGATCTTTTGCGTTCTTCTGAAGATCTGGAGAATTTGATTTTGAAATAAATGAAAGGTAGGTAATGAATTATGACGACGGTTGTGAATCAACAGATAAGTGAGGAAAGAGAATTGACAGATCCTTATGAGATCGCACGGTATATCAAAGAAGTGAAGAAAACAACACCTGTCAAATTATATATTAAAGGGGATTTAGAGCAGATCGATTTTTCCAATGTAAAAGTCTTTGGTGAAGGAAGAAATCGCACTGTATTTGGCGAATATAGTGAAGTAGCTCAGATTTTGAATAATTACAAGAATGTGATCGAAGATTATCACCTGGAGAATGATCGTCGAAATTCAGCTATTCCGTTGCTGGATCTGACGGATATTCAGGCACGAATCGAGCCTGGTGCTATTATTCGGGATAGAGTAAAAATTGGAAATAATGCGATTATCATGATGGGAGCTTCTATCAATATTGGAGCAGTAATTGGTGAAGGAACGATGATTGATATGAATGCTGTCGTCGGGGCCAGAGGCACAATCGGTAATAATTGCCACATCGGTGCTGGTGCTGTAGTCGCGGGAGTTCTGGAACCGCCAAGTAAAACACCTGTGATCATTGAAGATAATGTTTTAATTGGAGCCAATGCAGTGATTCTGGAAGGTGTACGGGTTGGTGAAAATGCTGTGGTTGCTGCAGGTGCCATTGTGACTCAGGATGTCCCACCTAATGTGGTAGTCGCGGGATCTCCGGCAAAAATTGTGAAAGATAAAGATGATCAGACCAGAGAGAAGGTACAACTCCTGGATGACTTACGCAAGTAGTATGTTTGTATAGATTTGGGAACAGGATTTATTGATGATTTGTAGTAATAAATGTAGTGAAGATGCTAATCTATTTAAAGAGGTGACTTTGATGAGGGATTTATATATGGAGGATCGGCAATATATATTAAATGTTTATAGTCGTATGAATCTGGAGCTGGTGTCCGGTGAGGGTTCATATCTCCTCGATCGGGAAGGAAATCAATATCTGGATATGTTTAGTGGCCTTTCTGTAAACAATCTGGGTCACAACAATCCAGAGATTGTTTCCATTATTGCCGATCAAGCTGCAAAGTATTTACATTTATCAAATTATTTTCCCAGTGAACCAACAGTGAACCTGGCAAAACTGTTGGTGGAGAATACATTTGCTTCGAAAGTTTTTTTTGTCAATTCGGGTACTGAGGCTAATGAAGCTGCATTGAAATTAGCCCGGAAGTATGGGAAGAAGTTCGCAGAAGATAAGGTTCAGGTTTTATCTGCCTTTAACTCATTTCATGGGCGAACCTATGGTGGTTTGACCCTTACTGGACAGGAGAAATTCCATCGGGATTTTCGACCCCTAATCCCCGAGGTGGTTCATTTTAGGTTTAATGACCTGGAAGATTTTCAAACTAAAGTGAGTGAGAAGACCTGTGCGGTTTTTCTGGAGATCGTTCAGGGAGAAGGTGGGGTACGGGAGGTGAGTGCTGAGTTTTTGCAGACTTTAGCCCGGCTTTCCAGAGAGTATAATTTCCTGATTATCTTTGATGAGATTCAGACCGGAATTGGACGGGTTGGTGATTTTTTCGCCTTTGAAAAGTTTGACATTCAGCCCGATGTGGTAACTCTGGCCAAGTCCCTGGGAGGAGGTATTCCTTTGGGAGCTATGTTGGTGAGTGAGGAGGTAGAAGGAGTGCTGACTCCTGGCGATCATGGAAGTACTTTTGGCGGCAATCCTCTGGCATGTGCTGTGGGTAAATATGTGGTGGAAACTGTTATGAATGTGGATTTTCAATGGGAGTTGAAGAAGAAGAGTGAGCTTCTTTTTACTGGATTATATCGATTACGTGACAAATTCCCCCATTTGATCGGAGAGATTCGCGGGCGCGGCTTGATGATTGGAATTGAGATGGGAGAATATGCGTCCAGGGTTAAAGAACTGGCACTGAGGAAAAATATACTATTAAATGTAACCAGTCAAACAGTGGTAAGATTATTGCCAGCTCTGAATATCTCAATTGAGACTTTGCAAGAATTTTTGGGAGTATTTGCAGAAATTTTGATTGAAGTCAACGTTTAAGAATATTCATCTCGCTATTTTTCTTATTTATTTAATTATAAATATGATGAATTCATCAAATGATATTAAAGGATTATGAATGAATTATGTGCATTTGTAATCCATCGTGCTCAAAAGATACTCATATTCAAGAGTTCACGCTGAGATTATAAAATGAGGTGAATTGAGGATATGTATTCGAATACACTCAAGAAAAAAGATAGAGCTGGTCTCTTAATCAGAGAAAATCAAAAGCTATTTAAATGTCCCGTATGTGGTGAGAAGATGGCGATGAATGACTCTGGTAGTTTGATCTGTGATTCCAGACATTGTTTTGATTTATCTAAAAATGGTTATCTGAACTTATTAGTATCTGCTAATAAGGCTTCATATTCTAAAGAATTGTTTGAAGCAAGGCATATACTTTGTGAAAATGGTTTTTATGATCCATTAATTGATGAGATAAATAAAATAATTTATAGATACGTAGAATCCATAGATGCAAAAGAATTGACTATTGTTGACGCCGGATGTGGTGAGGGGTCTCACCTTTATAAGTTGTCGCAAAAAGATAGGAGAGATATAGCATACAGTCTCTTTGGGATTGATATCTCAAAAGATAGTATTAATATCGCTGCACGCAGCCAGAGTGACATTATCTGGTGTGTGGCAGATTTAGCGAGACTGCCTTTCACAGATGAGAGTTTTGATGTTATTTTAAACATATTATCTCCGGCGAATTATGCAGAATTTACAAGAATAGTAACTGATTTAGGAATTGTAATTAAGGTAGTCCCGGGGCGATTATACCTTAAAGAATTAAGAGATGCAATTTATCGTGGTAGAGAAGGTGGAAGTTATTCCAATGACAAAGTGGTAGATTATTTTATGAAGAATTTAAAAGTTGTATCTGTTCAAGATGTAATGTACGAATTTAGTTTTGATAAAGGACTTTTACCACATCTGATTAATATGACACCTTTAACCTGGGGTGAGAGGATAGATAATTTGCAGATCATGGAAGAAGATGTTTCATCTATCACTGTGGATTTAACTATAATTGTGGGCAGAAAGAGTTAAAGTTCCTTGAGTTTTCTCATAAATATAGGCAGAATGAGGATAATGATCTAATAGTGTGGTTGTGTAAATTTACCCTATTAATCAAAGAGAGTAAGTCTAACAGGCTTACTCTCTTTGATTTGAGCTGAGCAGCAAAATGGAAAAGAGCAGTAATTGGAACAATCTTTATCATGGTGGTGCTGCTAACTGTATTGATATTTTACAAATGGATCATTGTAAAACCGTGTTAGAATTTGTGAGAAATCCGACGTAATGTGAGAATATTTATCACAAAACGTTAGAAATTTCTCTTTTACCGAAGATTCAAGCAGAAAGATTGATAAAGAAATATCACCATTTATCAGATAAATTAGACAATAAAAAATTTTGGCACGGATTTTGCTTTATTAATTATCGAACAGTAAAATTCTCTATAATCGATATTCGGTTTAGCATTCTGGACTGGATATCTGGGAGGACAAAATTTAAGGAGGTAGACAAATGAAAAAGTTTTCAAGCGTTTTCATCATCACTCTGGTAGCTGTATTATGTCTGAGTTTCTCAATTTCAGCAGCAAGAACTTTGAAAGTAGGACATGTACTAGCACCAAGCCATCCCTACCAATATGGTCTGGAAAAGTTTGCTCAATTAGTTGAGGAAAAAACTGGTGGCAGTATTGTTGTTAAAGTATTCCATAGTTCTCAGTTAGGTGGAGAGCGAGAGATGATTGAAGCTCTTCAATTTGGTACTCTGGATATGACTCTGGTTTCCACCGCACCATTAGCAGGATTTTTGCCACAGTTTCAGGTTTTTGATTTGCCATTCATCTTTGGAGACAGGGAACAGGCATACAAAGTATTGGACAATCAGATTGGGCAGGATCTATTGGAAAAATTAGAGCCCAAAGGAATTATTGGTCTGACTTATTGGGAGAATGGATTCCGTCATGTGACAAATTCTAAACGTCCTATCGTAACTCCTGAAGATTTGTCAGGTCTAAAGATTCGTTTAATGGAGAATCCAGTCCATCAAGATAGCTTTAGAGCTATGGGTGCACTACCTACTCCTATGGCCTTTGGTGAACTTTTCACTGCTTTGCAGCAACATACAGTTGATGGTCAGGAGAATCCACTGGCGATTATTGAGACTTCTAAGTTCTATGAAGTTCAAAAATACTTATCCACTACTGGTCATTTTTATGCCGCTTCTCCATTACTGGTTAGTAAGATCGTCTGGAAAAAGTTAAGTGCTGAAGAACAGCAGGCAATTCAGGAAGCTGCGATAGAAGCTCGTGATTATGAAAGAAGCCTGATCATTCAGATGGACAATGAGTTATTGGAGACAATGAAAGAAAATGGTATGGAAGTAACTATCGTTGATAAATCTCTCTTTAGAGAGGCAACTAAATCAGTTTATGAAAAATATGAAAAAGTTATAGGAAAAGATCTTTTAGAGGCAGTACTAAACTCAAAATAGGCAAACTTACCTTAGAGAGGGATGGAACTAACCATCCCTCCAGATTATCATAATCAGAAGGGAGATTCAAGCATGGAATTTATCAAAAAGCATTTTGCCAGACTAGAAGAATATCTAGTTATGATTCTTTTAACGATTATGTCTTTTTTGGTTATCTGGCAAGTTATTGCCCGGTTTATTCTCAAAGCTCCCCTCTCCTGGACTGAGGAATCGGCTAGATATCTGATGGTCTGGCTAACTTTTCTTGGTGCAAGTATTGGAGTTAAACAGGGAGCCCATATTGGAGTTACAGCATTTTTGCAGATTTTGCCACAAAAGGTTCGTAAGGTTGGGCTTCTCTTTGGTAACCTGGTCGCTCTGGTCTTTGTGGTAGTTATTTGTATATATGGTTTTAAAGTTGTATCTATTCAGCGAATGATGGGCCAGCTCTCCCCCGCTCTACAGATTCCTATGTGGTGGTCATATTTAGGAATCCCCGTAGGTGGTATCTTTATTTTCATTCGCCTGGCTCAAAATGCCTGGAGTAATTTTATTACTGATGAGATTAGTTTTGAATCAACTGAAGTAAAAGATGCTCTCGATCTGGCGAAGGAGACTATGAAACAGGGAGGTCAAAACTGATGGCAACCTTACTATTTGGATCTTTTGTTTTTCTATTATTATTTAATGTTCCAATTGCGTTTTGTTTAGGTATGGCTGCTGTTGTAACTTTGTGTTTGCTCAGCGGTGTACCATTAATGGTTGTACCACAAAAAATGTTTAATGCTATTGATTCTTTTCCATTGATGGCGATTCCATTTTTTATGCTAGCTGGTTCGCTGATGCAGAATGGAGGAATTTCCCGGCGCTTAATTAATCTGGCGAAAAATATTGTCGGTTCAGTATCTGGTGGATTGGCGATGGTTGTGGTAATTACCAGTATGTTTTTTGCCGCAATCTCGGGTTCTGGTCCTTCCACTGTTGCGGCTATGGGTTCGATTTTGATCCCTGCGATGATTAAAGAAAAATATGATAAAGGATTTGCCGCTGCTATTCAGGCTGCATCTGGTTCATTGGGGGTAATTATCCCACCCAGTATCACAATGATCACTTATGGTGTGGTCACGGGAAGTTCGATTGGTGATCTTTTCCTTGGTGGATTTGGAGCCGGATTAATCTATGGTGGATTAATTTTGCTTACAGCCTATGTGATCTCCCGCATCAAAGGATATCATGGTTCAGATAAAGCTTCCTTCAAAGAGGCCTGGGGTTCTGCTAAAGATGCTATTTGGGCGATCCTGATGCCATTCATTATTCTCGGTGGAATTTATGCGGGAATTTTTACCCCAACTGAAGCCGCAGCCATAGCTGTGTTGTATGGTTTTATTGTGGGAATGTTTATTTATAAAGATTTAAAATGGGCTGATTTACCAAAGGTCTTAATTGATTCTGCTAAGTCTACTTCTGTAGTTATGTTAATTATCTCTACCGCCACTGTATTTGGTTGGTTGTTAACATCTGAACAGATTCCGGAAGCTATTGCACAAGGATTTTTGGCTGTATCCTCCAGTCCAGTAATTATTCTGTTGTTGATCAATATTCTTTTATTGTTTGTTGGATGTTTTATCGAAACAAATGCAGCAATTATTATTTTAGCTCCAATTCTATTACCTGTTGTTACTAAGATTGGGGTAGATCCTGTACATTTTGGCTTAATTATGATTGTGAACACTGCTATGGGTATGATAACGCCCCCGTTGGGAGTTAACCTCTTTGTGGCGTGCGGAATCTCAGGAGTGTCACTGGAGCGAATTTCTAAGGCAGCGATTCCTTTTGTTATTGTCTTAATTCTTGCAACACTGATGATTACCTTTGTACCGGCAATAACTATGTTTCTGCCCAGGCTCTTTTAAGAGTTAGGAGGTGAATAATCATGCTACCAAAATTAGCACTTGTTAAACAGAATTTTACTAATGATCGGATTACTGATATCACAGCAGCAATCACCGGGGAATTGTCCAGAATTAAGCTGGCAGAGATGATTAAGCCAGGTGCGAAGATTGGTGTAGTTACTGGGAGTAGAGGAATCCATGCCATCGAAGAGATGGTGACAGCAATTGTTAAAGAAGTAAAAGACCTGGGTGGTCAACCTATTGTGATTCCCGGAATGGGGAGTCATGGTGGTGCTACTGCAGAAGGTCAGGTTAAGGTTTTGAAAAGTCTTGGAATAACTGAAGAGACAGTTGGAGCTCCGATAATATCGTCAATGAAAGTTGAGGTATTAGGTAGTACTGCCAATGGTGCTCCCGTATATTTTGATCGAAATGCTATGCAGTGTGATGGAATTATCATCATTAATCGTATCAAACCGCATACAGATTTCCGTGGTGCCTATGAAAGTGGACTGATGAAAATGTTGGCAGTAGGTCTGGGTAAACATGCCGGTTGTAGTACTATGCATCGCTATGGTCTTGGTCAGACGATTCCTGATGCAGCGAAAATTATCTTACAAAAAGCTCCTCTTCTTTGCGGAATTGGGGTGATTGAAAACGCACTGGATAAACCAATACTCATCGAGGCAGTGTGTCCACAGGATTTTGAATCCAGAGAACCTGAGTTATTAAAAATTGCCAAAGGATACTTACCACAGATTCCTTTTGACAAGTTGGATCTGTTGGTGGTCTATGAGATGGGCAAGAACATTAGTGGTACGGGTATGGATACCAATGTTCTTGGACGATTTAAAATTGCGGGAGTAGAAGAACCTGAGCGTCCACTGATAAAGAAGGTGGGAGTATTGCGCCTTAACGATAAATCTTATGGTAATGCACTGGGGGTTGGTTTAGCTGATTTGACCACTAAGGAGTTATACGACAGTATCGACTTTGAAGTAATGTATGCCAATCTTATTCCCACTTCCTATTTGGAGAGGGGTAAGATTCCGGTTGTTCTGCCCACAGATCGAGCTCTCGTGGAGGCAGGATTGAAAACTATCGGGCCAGTCAAACCAGAGAATGCCCGGGTAGTGGTGATTAAAAATACTCTGGAATTGAGTAGAATTTATGTATCAGAAGCTCTCATATCGGAAGTACAGGCAAATTCGTCTTTAGTATTGGAGACAGATTTTACAGATTGGCCATTTGTTAATGATTCTTTACAACTTGAGTTATAGGAGGTAGATGATCCATGAGGTTAATGCATACAAGTTTGCCTGAGTTTAAATTAAAGATGCAAGGGGCAGTTTTAAAAGCTTCATCGAATAAGAAACTGGAGATTCGCGGCCTGGAAAATCTGAAATCTGCCAAGATGCAGTCCCTTAGAACAGGTCGAATTGAGAATGCTGTTGAGAGTATATCTCAGGAGAAAACTGTTAGTCGGGTAGAAGTGGTAATTATGCCGCGGGTTCCTGAAACGATGCACACAGTAATTGTCAAAGGGTATGATACAGATAATCAACCTCAAAAAGCAGTATTAGAAGTGATTAATATTATCCATCCAACTGAAGAAGTAGAACTGGACGGTTTTATGGAGATTGACGACCGTCGTCCAGTAATCGGTAAACACTAGGAGGTGACCAACAATGAAAAAACTACCCTTTCGCCTGATGAAAAAAGGAATTGGGGCAAAACATGGTGCTCCGATTAATGTAGCATTTGTAGATATACAGGACATTTTGGAGAATGGTCTTACCGAAACAGAAGCCCTGGATGCCATTGCCAGTTATATGAATGCTCCGACAGCTATTAATCTATTCAATATGGATGCAATCACAACTACCAGTGATGGCGTTCTGGTCGAAAGTGCAATTACAACTATGGCTGCTGCTGATAAGGGACGGGTACACAAAGAGTTTGGAACTTTGCGGATGAAGCAGATTGAGATTGATGATGAACTTATCTCTTTGGAGCCACATTTGAAGCAGATTAAAGCTCTGGGGTTAGAAAGTAGACCCTTGTTTAGAGGTCCGGACCCCAAAGATAAACTAATTCCAGTTCACAATGTGGTAATGACCGGAGCTGCCATTAACAATAATTCGGCAACCGAGATTATGAATGCCATCACTATGGAAGAGATGTTACTTCCATATCTGGGTCAGAAACAGATCATGGAAGATGGCGAGATTCTTTTCGGTGTTACAGGAGAGGTAATTTCGGTCGGTATCGGGATGACTGTTGCAGAAAAATATGGACGAGTTTTTCCAACCCGCCAATTTAAAGCGGGAGAAACTGCTCACGGTTCAGGCGAATATGCGAAAACTTTGAAAGCAAATATTCCCTGTGTAGTAGCGCCTAAAGAAGTGCTGGCCAAATATACAGTAGCTGCATTAGAAGCTGGAATGATCCCGGGACGGGAGATTGGCTGCTCACCGGCTGTATTGAGTCTGGCTCATGCACTGGGCAAGGAGATTGATTTCGAGCGGATTCAGCCTGCTGCCTGGGCAGAACTTAATAGTGTGGGAATCACGGAGAGTCAATTGCTCACACCTTCGCCAAAAATGAGTGTTGAAGAAGCCATTCAATCGGCAGAAAAGATTATTCCCGGGGTGAAGAATCCACAACGAGTCAAATCCACTGATGTAATTGAAAAGATTACAATTAGTGTTTAACGACATTTCATAAGGGAAGTCTCCCGTGGAGTACGACTGTTTACTTCATGGGGGTACATATCCCCTTCTGAAGTCGATAAATTGAAGGCATTAATAGGCCTACTGTTAATGTGACTTTAACTTTATAAAATAGATAATCAATGAAGGGTGGTTTATCATGGAACATGTTATTGCCTATGCTGATAAAACTGTTTTGAAAATTGATGGAATAGCTGTCAAAGGTCTAAAACCTGAAGAATTGGAAGCCCAATTATTTGTTCTATTTCAACGTCCTGTTCGATTGATTGGTGTGACCAGTAACTCTCTGGAGATGGATATTTATAATTTAGAACCTGAGCAGATTTTAAGTAATGAAAAAGGAATTATTACCGCAATCTCGACAGTTCCTGGATTAACCGCCACAGAGGTTACACAGATTGTGCAAGCTGAAAAAGCGAAAGAGGTGACTGCCGATCAGATCATACCTGGGTCTGGAAATGGTTGTGCGAGGGAGAGGTGGCTTTAAAATGCGTAAGATCTTGATTTTACCAACCGGGGATGAGGTGTTCTCTGGTATTATCCTGGATACAAATAGTCCCAAGATTATGGCTAAGATCCTGGAAGACTATCCCGCAGCACAGATCACCCGGGCTACACCTTTAAAAGATCGTCAGGCAGAGATTCTCAACGCTTTACAGATTGGAGTGGAAGCTGGGAATGATCTGATCATCACTATCGGAGGATCGGGCGGAGGTGGGAAATATTCTCATTCTCTGGCACCAGATTACACTCATGAAGCTATTTTGCAATTAGCACCTGATGCGGCTAGAATTTCCATCTTCGGGTATAATGGTCATTTGTGGTCTAAAATCGTCGTGGGGAAAGTCGAGCAGACTTTAATAATCACCTTGCCTGGTCCACAAGTAGAGGCTTTGGCAGGTTTATCTGCAGGAATTGAGAAGATTCAAGCCGGGAATGATGTGCAAAGGATCTGTCAGGCGATGGCTTCTGCAGTGTTGGCTCAATACCCCAGAGGAGGTCATTGCCAATGCAGTTAGGAGTTATGGTAATTACAGAAAACGATTTTGGATCTATAGAGGAAATGAAGATGATTGAGTGGATTGAACAGGAATTTTTCCCGCTTTTCAAGTTGAAAGAGCGTCGGTTCTGTAGGGATGATGTGTATGATATTACCAATGATATTCAGGGTTTTGCTCAGGTAGATGTGATTATTATTATAGCTGACTTGAGTTTGAAAAAACTGGAACATACTGTCCAGACGATCCGTTCCTGTTTACATTCCCGAATTCAGCCTCTGGAAGAGGCGATGAAATTTGCCTTGTTAATGAAGAGTGGACCTTTATCGGCATTAAATACAACAGTGGCAGGATTGAGAGATCAGACCCATGTTTTTGCAATTCCAAAAAACTTTGTGGAAATACAGACACTAATTAGTACTATTGTAAAACCATATTTGCTTAACCATGTTTTTTTTGATAAAATTAGATTAAGACCACTAGAAATGCTAAAGGAGTATCTAGAAAGTGAAAAATGAACTATATCCTTTTATCAAAGAGGCAATAACTAGTACTGGAGAATCTGTTTTGCTAATTGGTTGTGGAATTGGACCAGTAGCAGAGTTCGTTGCTGAGCTAACTACCAGGTTTGCTCAGTGGTCGGTTCCATTGGAGACCAGAGACGAGCCTTTTCTGCTGGATTTTTATCTGGCCCGGGAATTGAAGCGAGATGTTCCGGAGCAGGTGATCGTTTTGGGAGCAACTATCAAAGCAGAACTCTCACATGGTTGTTCAGGTGGAGTAATCGGAGATCCGCATATGGAATCCCGTTCTATCAACCTCTACACAGAGGTTTTACGGGAAGGGCTCTGTCTGGCTGGATTACCTGGAGGGCCAGGACTAGTTTTTTTGGGGCAGGAAGCAGATGGGGTAGTTTTAATGGAGATTGCAGAAAAATTGGATCGCAAAAATGGTGGGCAGATTTTACGTCGACTCGCCGAAGAAGCTGTTGAGCTTGGTATCTCCTTTCTTCTTGGTGTTGCTGATGGATCAGGCGACCGGGAGGGGGCAGTTCTCTTAATGGATGGAGCACGGATAGAGGTCTTACAATTCCTTAAAGAGAAAGGTTGATTCCTCATGAAAGATGAGCACATTAATTCCCCGACACATTTAATTCTGAATCAGATCATTCAAAATTTGAAAGAAGGCGTAAATGTTGTTAATTTAAAAGGTGAGATAATCTATGCTAATGCAACTTCAGCCCGTTATGCCAATACCACTGTGGATAATATGTTGGGAAAACATGTCACAGAATTTTATCCCAAAGCGGCGTTAGTCGAGGTATTGGAGTCTCGTGAACCGATTTTGAATAGTCCAACAGACCATCCGGATGGTCGATATTATGTGGTGGATGCGTATCCGCTAATTCTGGATGGTCAGTTTAAGGGTGGATTTGCTATCTTTCGAGATATTACAGATATAAAGATTATGAACTCAGAAATCTCCCAACTGCGGTCAAAATTAATTCGCAAATCTTCGATTATCTTTGATCAGTTGATTGGGTATGATGGTAGTTTGAAAGAGGTTGTTAAAAAAGCGGGTAAAACTATTGGCTCTCTGGGAGGGCCACGTCATTGTATGATTCTTGGTCAGACTGGTACTGGGAAGACTTATCTGGCCAAACTGATGTATCAATTTGCCAAAGATACGGGAGTGCTGGACGCAGATGCTCCGTTTATTGAAGTTAACTGTGCTCAATTTACAAATCCGGATGTGGCAGCTTCGGAAATTTTTGGCTGTTCTAAAGGTGCGTTTACAGGTGCCACGGATAAAAGTGGATTGATTGAAGCTGCTGACCATGGAATTCTCTTTTTGGACGAGGCCCATGCGTTAGCAGAATATCAAAACTTACTGTTGAAAGTTATTGATGAACAGAAAGTTAGGAGAATTGGTAGTCGAATAGAGAAGAAAGTTAATGTAATCATCATCACTGCATCTACTCAGAACTTACAGGATAAATTTTTGCCAGAGTTATATCAACGTCTTGCCCAATATCAACTACATTTACCGACTCTGGCAGAGCGACCTTATAGTGAAAAAGAACAACTTTTGCATTTGTTCAAGGTTAATTATAAGAAAGCTGCGCTGCAAAATTATGGACTAGACCTGGAGATTATTTTTGAACCAGAGGTGCGGGAGATGTTGCTGCAAACCAACTATTCCAGAAATGTTCGGCATTTTAAAGACGTAGTCAATGCTACAATTGATGCGGCAACTCCCTTGATTCATAATTTGCAGAGTAAAAAACTTGTAACCTATGTCAAATTGGAACATTTACCCGAAGGGATTTTGACAAAACAGTCTGAACCTATAGCTAAGAAGATCTGGCGAAAAGAAGATAACAAAGAAGAACTGAATAAGTTAATTCGGGATTTTCGAAAAAAAGGTTTTGGTGCACGGAAAATAGCTTCCCGTTTACAGGAGATAGGTCTGGATATACAGTATTATCATGTGGCCTATATCTTAAAAAAGATGGAGGCTGAATAACAGATCATGATGTCATCTGGAGATATAGGCTGAAAATATTGCACTTTGTGCAATATTTCTTAAAGGTGAAATAGTTGTCAACAACTCGAAGCTGTGAAAGGGATATTCCTAATTTTTCTAGAAAAACTGAATGAAGAAATTTTAGTGAAACAACCTGAGCTTCTGATCACAAAGATCTGTGAAAAGAAGATATCCAGTATTATCATGTGGCATATATCTTAAAAAAGATGAAAGCTGAGTAATAAATTATAATGATAACTGGAGAAAAGCTGAGGGTATTAAACGTTGGACAAATTTCTTAATAGTGAAAGGAGGAAAATATATGGCTCAATTACTGGAAATTCGTTGGCATGGCCGCGGCGGACAGGGTTCCAAAACGGCATCTATTTTGTTAGGTAAAGCGTGTTCAGAAGCGGGCAAGTTCATTCAAGCTTTTCCTGAATACGGTCCTGAACGGATGGGAGCACCAGTCATTGCCTACAACCGCATTAGTGATCAACAGGTTTCGGTTCACTGTCAGATTGAAGAGCCGGACCTGGTGGTGGTCTTAGATCCCACTTTAATCGCCACCATTGATGTAGCAGAAGGGTTAAAAGCAGATGGAAAGATTATTGTGAATACAGAAATGCCAGCTAGCAAGATGAAGGAAAAATTAGGATATGCTGGTGAGGTGTACACACTGGATGCCAATGGGATCTCAGAGCAGGAATTAGGCAAAGCCTTCCCAAATACACCAATGTTGGGGGCTGTGGTAAAGGTAACTAACATGTTTTCCATGGAAGAATTTATGGAGTTGATCAAAAAAGAGTTTGCTGCTAAGTTTGCTCATAAACCTGAAGTGATTGCAGGAAATTTACAGTGTATTAAAAGGTCTTTTGAGGAGGTGAAGAGCGAATAATGGGAGATTCAGTTAAAAAACCTGGTTGGAAAGATATCCCCATCGGGGGACGGATTGAAGATGCAGGTAATTCACAGAAATACTATGTTGGGGGCTGGAGAACACGTCGTCCGGTCTGGATAAAAGAGAATTGTATCCATTGTTTGTTCTGTTGGGTAGCCTGTCCGGATGCAGCTATTGTAGTTGAAGATGGAAAAATTCAGGGTTTCGACTATGACCATTGTAAAGGTTGTGGAATCTGTGCCAGAGAATGTCCAGCAAAAAGTCCTGCGATACAGATGAGATCCGAAAATATAGAAGATCAATTTGACAGTTAGAGGAAGGGGGAAAAACAATGGGAAATAGAATAGCCCTGACCGGGAATGAAGCGGTAGCATTGGGAATGAAACAGATTGCCCCAGATGTGGTAGCTGCTTATCCGATCACACCACAGACTGAAGTTGTGCAGATTTTTTCTCAGTATGTGGCAGATGGTGATGTAGATACAGAATTTGTGACAGTTGAGAGTGAGCATAGTGCTATGAGTGCTGCTTTAGGTGCATCTGCAGCAGGAGCACGGGCGATGACGGCTACTTCATCTAATGGTTTAGAGTTGATGTTTGAGGTGGTGAACATCACTGCTTCGCTGCGTTTACCTATCGTGATGCCAATTGTTAATCGGGCGATTACTGGACCAATTAACATTCATTGTGACCATAGTGATGTGATGACTATTCGTGATAGTAGTTGGATTTTGCTCTTTGGAGAAAATGCCCAGGAAGCGTACGATAACCTGTTAATGGCCAATCGAATCGCTGAGCATTCAGATATTTTGCTGCCAGTGGCGGTGAATATGGATGGGTTCATTATCTCTCACGCTGTTGAGAATATTGAGATTGTGGAAGATGAAGTCGTCAAGGAATTTGTTGGTGATTACTACCCAGAAAAGTATTTGCTTGATGCGGCAAATCCGATTACAATGGGTCCGGTGGACTTACAGGATTATCTTTTTGAGCATAAACGTCAACAGATTGAAGCGATCAAAAAAGTTTCCGGGGTTGTTCGACAAGTGAGTCAGGAGTTCGCTGAGTTGACAGGTCGCCACTATGATCTTTTTGAAGAATATAGACTGGATGATGCTGAGGTGGCTCTGATAGCTATCGGTTCTACTGCCGGAACTGCCAAAGCGGCGATTGATAATCTGCGGGAGCAGGGTATTAAGGTTGGTCTCTTAAAGATAAGACTATATCGTCCTTTCCCGGCAAAAGAGATTGTGGAAGCTCTCAAGGGAGTAAAAACTATTGGAGTTATGGATCGGGCTGAATCTTATAGTAATACCGGTGGGCCTCTGTATGCCGATATTCGTGCTGCCATGTATGATGTAGGCGGAACAGCTCAGGTAATGAATATAGTATATGGGATTGGTGGTCGCGACATGACTGTCCGGGATCTGGAGAACCTGATTACGCAGCTTCAAAAGGTGACAGAAACTGGAGAGATAGAGGAAAGAATCATCCATTATGGAGTACGGGATTAGGAGGTGGATTAATGGCAACTTTAAAAGAACTAGCAACACGTGATGGTAAGTTTTGTGGAGGTCATCGATTGTGTCCCGGTTGTGGAGCGGGAATCGTTACCCGTCAGGTATTGGCTGCAGCCAAAGACAATGTAGTAGTAGGTTGTGCCACTGGCTGTCTGGAAGTATCGACAACCATTTATCCCTATACAGCTTGGAATACCTCCTTTATTCATAATGCTTTTGAGAATGCTGCTGCTACCACATCCGGAGTTGAAGCGGCATATCGGGCATTGAAAAAACGGAAGAAGTTTGGACTCGAAGATAGCAAGTACAACTTTATTGCTTTCGGCGGCGATGGTGGAACATATGATATTGGTTTTCAGTCTCTTTCAGGTGCTATGGAGAGAGGACATCGGATGCTCTATGTCTGTTATGACAACGGCGCATATATGAACACCGGTATTCAACGATCTTCAGCTACTCCATTGGGAGCTGATACGACTACCAGTCCTGCCGGGAAAGAGATTCCGGGTAAAGTACAGTATCGTAAGGAATTAACTGATATAATTGCAGCTCATTATATTCCTTATGTAGCCCAGGCGTCTCCATCTAATTGGAAGGATTTGACCAGAAAGGTTGAGAAGGCATTATCTATTGATGGGCCATCTTTTATCAACATTATCTCTGCCTGTCCACGTGGTTGGCGGATTCCAGAAGATCAGGGATTAGAGTTACATAGAATTGCAATTGATTCCTGCTTCTGGCCGTTGTTTGAAATAGAGGACGGTGTGAAATACACTATCAACTACAAACCTAAAACTAAGCGTCCGGTTGAGGATTGGTTAAAACCGCAGGGTAGATTTAAGCATCTGTTTAAACCAGAGAATCGTTATCTGATTGCGGAAGAGCAAAAGCGGATTGATGAGAGATGGGAGATGCTTTTAAGACGTGCCGGAGAGCTTGATTAAAGTTTAATATCCAGATTATCTGAAAATGACTGGTCTATGAAGATCAGTCATTTTTATATCTAACACTCCTGAATAGATATGAAAATTAATTAGTTGTCAACAACTAGATACTTTGAGAGGAATATTCCTAATTTTCTAGAAAAACTGAATATAGAAACAATAAATAAAATAAATAAAGAGCAAATTTTAAAAAAGGAGAGGATCGTATGAAGAAGATTTTTGCTTTGTCCCTGGTTCTTTTAGTCTCTGTCTTTCTATCAGTATCTGTAGGTATGAGTCAGGTGGTTAGTGCGGATGGAACAATTGTGATGAAATTAGCTAATGCTAATCCTCCGGGTGATGTGAAAGACCTGGCAGCTCAAAAATTTGCAGAATTGGTTAATGAAAAAACAGGTGGTAGAGTACAGATTAAGGTGTATTCTGGTGGACAATTAGGAGACTGGAGAGATACTATCGAAGGGCTTGGTCTGGGTATTGATGAGATTGTAATCGAAAGTTTGGGAACACTTCAGGCTTATTCCGATTATGCCAATATTGACGCAGTACCTTATCTGTATAACGATTATGAGCACTTTATGGGAGTATGGGATAGTTCACTTGGTGACAAAATACTCCAGAAGGTTGGGGATGCAGGTAACTTTAGTCTGTTTGGTCCAATGTATAGAGGAGTTAGGATAACCACAAGTAAAAAGGAATTTAGTACTCTAGATGAGATAAAAGGGCTGAAGATTAGAGTTCCAAATATTCAGGTGTATGTAAAGACATGGGAAGCTCTGGGTGCAACCCCTACACCGGTAGCTTTAACTGAAACCTTTACTGCTCTGCAGCAGGGTACAGTTGATGCACAGGAAAACCCAATTATCGCTTCTTATAATTTCGGTTTTTATGATGTGGCACCTTATCTAATACTTACTAACCATGTTTATAGTACTGACCTGTTTATCTTTGATCGGGATTATTTCAATAGTTTACCTCAAGATATTCAGGAAGCAATAAAAGAAGCTGCCAATGAAACAGCAACCTGGCGTAGTGAATATACCCTCGAGATTGAAAATGAATTTATTCAGAAATTTAAAGATCAAGGGGTAGAAGTTGTGCATCCTGACCTTATTCAAATTAGAAAACAGTTTGACGGTTTTGTAAATGATTATTTCCCCTACCTGGATCAATGGGTTGAAGAGATTAAAGCAGTTAAATAATTAGGGTAAATTATCATCATAGTTTTCTTCCCTGGAATACCTGATCTGTATTGGATTCCAGGGAAGGGGCTGCTAAAAATTTAAAGAATAAAATTTATTTGCAATATTGGTGTCACTGCACTTGCTTAACAAAACTTGTAATCTAAATGATTATGGATAAAGGCGGTGTAAGGTATATAACGGAGAAAGGTGGCATTTAAAATGGCTCATTTGAAAAAATTTTTAGATGGTTTAGAAGGCATCTTAAAAGTGCTGATGGCAGTTCTTTTAATGGTTATGACCTTAACAATTTTTTATCAAGTAGTTTTACGTTATGTTTTTCACCACTCTAATATATGGGCAGAGGAATTGACGAGATTCCTTTTTGTCTGGGTCTCTTTTCTGGGTTCTGCAGTGGCAATCAGGAGAAATCGGCATCTAAAAGTTGAGTTTTTCCTGGATTTACTAAAACCAAAGGCCAGATCTATAATTCAAATATGTATGTATCTGGGGAGTTTAGTGTTTTTATATGTACTTTTGAAAAATGGCATTAGTCTGGTGAGTAAAACTACTCATAACGTGTCAACAGGTTTACAAATTCCTATGTCGATACCTTATTCAGCGATCGTGATCGGTACTGGTTTAATCATTCTCTTTGTGTTCGAAATGATCGGTGAAGAGATTAATAATTTAAGAACAATCGACGAATAATCACTATTCTTTGTGAGAGATGAGAAATAGTCTGACGTGAAAAGGAGTGATTTTATGAATATAGGGTTATTTTTGATTATAGCGTTATTAGCGTTATCCTTTCTGGGAATGCCTATTGCATTTGCTATGGGGATAGGTACACTTGGAGCTCTTATATTGGGTGGTTTTCCCTTAATGGTTATTCCTCAGAAAATGTTTGCCGGGATAAATACGTTTGCTCTTTTAGCTATTCCTTTCTTTATGTTGGCTGGGAATTTAATGTCAGGAGGGATAAATAAAAAGATATTGGATGTATCAAACGCACTATTTGGTTGGGTTAAGGGTAGTTTAGCTATCGTGACAACAGTTGCTTCTGCTATCTTTGCAGCGATTTCTGGTTCCGGTGTTGCCACAGTTTCTGCAATAGGCGGCATAACCATACCGGCAATGAAAAAAGAAGGTTATCCAGCATCTTTCTCTGCAGCGGTATCTGCTACTGCTTCCATTTTAGGGCCTTTAATTCCACCCAGTATCTTTCTGATTGTTTATGGTAATGTTACTGCTACTTCGATAGCCAAACTATTTCTGGGGGCTGTTATCCCTGGAGTAGGTTTAACATTAATCATCGCACTTTATGTATATTTTGTGGCGAGGAAAGAAGATTATCCAAGTCATAGTTTTGAAGGATTCGGCAATATTTGGAAAAAGACTAAAAGTGGTATCTGGGCGTTGTTTATGCCTTTATTGATTCTGGGAGGGATTTTTTCTGGTGTTTTCACTCCAACTGAAGCTGCTGCTGTTTCTGCAGTTTACGCTCTGATTATTAGTTTGTTCATTTACAAAGAGATAAAATTTTCCGACCTCATTAATGTATTTAGTGAAAGTGCACTGGTTGCTTCGACAATAATGATTTTGATCGCTACCTCCAAAGTTTCCAGTTGGGTTATCGTAGTTTCCGATCTGCCTTCACAGTTAATTAATCAATTTTATAGTGTTACAACTAATCCGATATTAATTTTACTCTTTGTTGTAGTATTGTTATTAATTATCGGTACGGTAGTTGAGGCAAATGCAGCGATAGTAATGATTACTCCTCTCTTGCTACCTCTTATTCAAAAAATTGGAATGAGTACTATTCAATTTGGAGTAGTCATGGCTCTGAGTTTGTGTATAGGCTTATTAACGCCGCCGGTGGGAGTGTGTTTACTTTTAGGCAACAGTATTGCGAATGAGGATCTGATGAAAACTTTAAAAAGTGTCTTTCCATTATTGATAATAGCTGTCGTTTTTTTGGTGTTAGTCACATTTGTTCCAGGCATGACAAACTGGTTGCCAAATTTACTGTAAGAGATTTAGTTTTAAAAAGGAGAAAATCAGTAAAGTTCGAGTTCGGGGTTAAAATGTCTGCAGCTTGGTTAGTTATTACTAATTTAAATTTATAAATAAATATCTAAGGGAGGATGAAACTATGTTTTGGCGTAGCAAAAATGTGTTGTCTAGACCGGATTTTTCCTTTGGTAGGGCTCTTTATAAGTCAATGGGATATGCAGATGAAGAATTGGATAGACCAATTGTAGGAATAGCAAATTCGTGGAATGATATTGTTCCTGGACATAATAATTTGCGAAAAGTAGCGGAATCTGTGAGGAAAGGGATAATTCAGGCCGGTGGTACTCCTATGGAATTTGGGGTGATTGCTGCCTGTGATGGAATTGCTAATGGACATGAAGGTATGCACTATATTTTACCTTCCAGAGAGGTTATTGCCAACAGTATCGAGATGGTCACTCAGGCTCATATGTTTGATGCGTTAGTTCTTTTGGGTTCCTGTGATAAAATAGTTCCCGGAATGCTAATGGCAGCAGCCCGTCTTGATATTCCGGCTATCTTAGTACCCGGAGGGCCTATGCAGGGAGGAGTTGTGTTTGATGGAAGAGAGTCCGATTCTACAACTATGACAGAAGCTTTAGGTATGTTGAATAGAGGAGCAATCACAGAAGAAGAGTTTATTGATTTAGAGAATCGGTGTGCTCCCGGGTGTGGTTCCTGTGCTTTTTTGGGAACAGCTAATACTATGTGCACGATAGCAGAAGCTCTGGGTATGACCTTGCCATATAGCGGCACAGCTCCGGCAATAACCAGTGAAAGGTTAAGGTTAGCACAGGCGTCGGGTAGAGCGATAATGGAATTGATTAACAAAGGAATAACTGCCCGTCAGATTATTAATCAGGAATCTATTGAGAATGCAATTAGAGTGAGTACGGCCATTGGTGGTTCAACAAATGCTGTTTTACATCTTTTAGCTATTGCCTATGAGGCCGGACAAGATGTATCAATTGAATTATTTGAAGAGATTAATCGATTAACACCACAGGTTGCCAGAATCTATCCTGCTGCAGCACCTAATGTTCCGAACTTCCATGACGCAGGTGGTGTACCGGCAGTTATGAAAGAGATTTTACCTTTAATAAATAAAGAGGTTTTGACTGTAACCGGTGAAAAAGTAGAAAATAGTGTCAAACAGGGTAGAAGTAACAATCGGGAGATTATCAGAACCATGGATGATCCTTTTAGAGCTAAAGGTGGTCTGGCCATTCTTAAAGGTAATCTGGCACCAAATACTGCTGTAACTAAACCTGCAGCTATAGATGATTCAATGTTGACTTTTACCGGATCTGCAAAGGTCTTTAACTCGGAAGAGGAAGCCAATCAGGCAATAACAGGTGGGAAAATTGTTGAGGGAGATGTAGTAGTCATCCGTTATGAAGGACCTAAAGGTGGTCCAGGAATGCGAGAAATGTACAAATCCATGAAGCTGTTGTATGGAATGGGTTTGGCTTTAAAAACAGCATTAATTACTGATGGACGTTTTTCCGGTACGAATAACGGTTGTTTTGTTGGTCATATCTCCCCGGAAGCAGCAGAGGGAGGACCGTTGGCAATTGTTCAGGATGGGGATAGAATTACAATCGATATACCTAATAGGAAGCTTGAACTTCACCTGGATGAAGAAGAGATCCAATCTAGACTGAAGGAATGGAAGAAACCTGAAACAAAAATAAAAAATAGTTATCTTTCTCTATACGCCCGTCTGGCAGAATCTGCTAACTATGGTGGTGTTATCAAACACGATTAGGGCGGCATTGTCTAAAATATATATGATAGCATAGGAAAAGGGGGTAAACTATATGCAAATAATGGAGATACCGGATGTAGTTGAGGTGCAAAAACACTATAATCAGCCAGTAATCAAGGATGTAAAACAAGAGTTAGTAAATATTCTGGATACTTATAAATTATCGGATAGAATAAAACCCGGAGATCAAATAGCAATTACCGTAGGCAGTCGGGGTATTCAGAATATCGTCGCAATGGTTCAACAGGTTGTGGAAGAAGTTAAAAAATGCGGTGGTATACCTTTTATTATTCCGGCTATGGGTAGTCATGGTGGTGGAACAGCAGAAGGACAGGTGGAGATTTTAGAATCATTGGGAATCACTGAAGAGAATATTCATGCAGAAATCAGGGCCACCATGTCTGTTGTTGAAGTAGGAACAACAGAACATGGTACTCCAACTTACGTTGATGAGTACGCTTTTAAAGCAGATGGAATTATCGTCATGAACAGAATAAAAAAACATACAGACCATAATAACATAACCGAGAGTGGTCTGATGAAGATGATGACTATTGGTCTGGGCAAACAAAAGCAGGCTGAACTTGTCCATTCTTATGGTGTCTGGGGTCTGAAAAATCTTATTCCGGCGAACGCTAAAATAGTTATCGAAAAGCAAAATATAATTGTAGGAATCGCGATTATTGAAAATGCTTTGGATGAGACAGCATATTTGGAAGCTGTCAGACCAGAAGATATATTGAAGAGAGAACCTGACTTATACAAGATAGCAGAAGAATATTTTCCCTGGTTACCCTTTAAGACCTGTGATGTATTAGTTATTAAAGAGGTAGGTAAAAATATCAGTGGAACAGGGATGGATACCAACACAATTGGTAGAAATGGTGTCTGGGGAGATGCGGATGTGGCTAAACTCTATGCTGCAGGTCAAAACGAACTTCCATCTGCTCTGATCGAACATATAGTTGCATTGGATATAACTGAGGAAAGTCATGGAAATGCGACAGGAATCGGACAGGCAGATATAATATCGAAGAGATTATATGATAAAATAGATTTACAGGCGACCTACAATAATGTTATTACCGCTTCTTTTCTGGATAAAGGAAAAATACCGCTTACTGTAGAAGATGATAAAAGAGCCATTCAAGTTGCATTGAAAACATTAAATGGATTAATTCGATTAGAAGGGAAAAAGACAATTGACAATGTAAAAATGTGCATAATTAAGAGCACATTGCATCATGGTAAGATGTGGGTTTCCCGGGGCTTGCTTACAGAATTAAAGAAAAATGAAGAGATCGAGGTGATTGGAGAGTTTAAACCACTTGAGTTTGATAAGGATGGTAATCTGTTGGAACTCTGATAGAAAACAGAAAAGAGGTCGATTTTAATGGAAGATAAGAATAAGTTCGATATGGTAATAGATAAATTTTTAGAACTTAGTAAAGATGGTAAGGTCGATCTTGATAAAAAAATTTATTCTGAAAATAGATTATCTAATTTGTTACATTATAGTCGTTCTTCCATTAGAGAGATTTATGCGGCATTAAGGTTGATTGGAGTCCTGGAATGTAGACGTGGCGAGGGGAGTTATCTGTCTTTTTCTAATTTTGACAATCTTTCCAAGGTATTTTTATTGAAAATGATCTTAGAAGATGGAAAAGTGCAGGATATAATGCAGGTTCGAAATATCCTGGAACTGAGTGCAGTTAGAACCTGTGCTCAGGATAACTCAGAAGAAGAGATTAAATCATTGGAAGAATGTCTAGAAAACATGCGGAAATTTAGGGATCCTACATTAAATGCCAGAGAAGATGTTAAATTTCATTCAATCATTCTAATGTCTAATAAAAACGTCCTTTTAGAGCTGTTGTATAATATCTTGTCAGGTTTACTAGAGGAACTTACAACAAAAAATTGGCGGACAATTCTTATGAGAAAGCAAGATGATTTTGATATTATTATGAAACAACATGAAGAAGTTTTACAGGGAATTAAAGTAAAGAATCCAGAATTGGCAGAATCAGCTTTGAAAAATCACTTACTATTTGTTTCCAAAAAGCTGGAATTTAAAATAGATAGTTTTTTTACAGAAGACTATTGTGACCAGAATTAAGGAAGCATAAAGATAAATTAATGGAAACAAGAGACGTTTTAACGGTTTTGCCGAATTTGAATATGATTCAGGTATAGGAATAGAGTTGTCTGTCTTATATTTTGATAAAAAAAGTATTTTATTTATTTGGATAGGAAGCGATTTAATTATATCGGCCTCCTATCTTTTTTTGTCTAGCGGAATGTAGATTATTTTTGGAATATACAAAGCTGGCGATAGGCTGTTTAGTAGCGGAAGATTGGTGCAAAAAAGTTTTCTTATAATACTGCCAAATGTTAACTGGTTATTATGGAAACTCAATGAAAATGATTGTCATTTTCTTCTTGACACCAATAGGCAAATTGTGATAAACTAATACTCAGAAGAACCATGAAAATGAAAATCATTATCAAAGAAAATATAAAAGACAGAGATAATTAATAACCAAACTGATTAAAAATTATTAATTCGGGGAAGGGGAGGATAATGATGCCACTTACCATGTTAAATCGAAATGTTGAAGCTGTGCTTAAAATGTGTCAGGTTAAAGATGCTACTAGGAAATTCCTGGAAGGATTAGGAGTCTTACCAGGTACTAAAATTACTGTTTTATCAGAGCTAAACGGTAATTTAATTATTTTGGTAAAGGGAAGTAGATTGGCTATTAGTAAAGGGGTTGCACAGAGACTATTTGTCGAGACAGTTTAAATAGTATTTTGGTTGGCAGCAGATTATATTGTCAAAAATGGGCAGGATATATGCCGAAAGAGTAACAAAAAATTAAGGGGAGTGAAAATGGATGAACAAGACTTTACACGACTTAAAGCCAGGTGAAAAAGGTACCGTATTAAAAGTGACAGGTGACGGTGCAGCAAAAAGACGATTAATGGATATGGGTGTTACCAGGGGGGTGGAAGTACTGGTTAGAAAAGTTGCACCTTTAGGTGACCCGATTGAAGTAAATATTCGTGGATATGAACTGAGTTTTCGTAAGCAAGAGGCTAAAAATATACTCATAAAATAAGTAGTGTGTTCGATTAACGGGGAGTTTTTTTTAGCTGGTAAATGATAATAATTATCAAAATCATTTGAGGGGAGAGTTAAACATGTCATACACTTTTGCTTTAGTGGGCAACCCGAATAGTGGGAAGACCACAATGTTCAATGAAATAACAGGTAGCACCCAGTATGTTGGTAACTGGCCGGGGGTTACCGTAGAAAAAAAAGAAGGTAGAGCCCGTAAATTTAAAGAGGATATAAAGATTATAGATTTACCGGGAATCTACTCCCTGTCTCCATATTCTCTTGAAGAGATTATAGCCAGGGATTATCTGGTAGACGAGAAACCAGATGTGGTAATTAATATTGTTGATGCTTCGAATATTGAAAGAAATTTATATCTGACAACTGAATTATTAGAGTTAGGTTTACCTATCGTAGTGGCCTTAAACATGATGGATATTGTCTCCTCTAAAGGAGATCAGATTGATATCGCAAAGTTGACTAAAGATTTAGGTATTCCTATAGTACCGACCTCAGCCAGTAAAGGTAAAGGGATTGAAGATGTGATCAGTAAGGCACTTAGCGTTGCTCAAACAGCTGTAGTTGCAGAGAGCCAGAGTAAAAAGGTTCGCTATGAAGATCAGATTGAGCAATCTCTGGAGACTATTGGAGATTTAATCGCTGAGTACGGGGAGAAATATAATTATAATAAGCGATGGTTAGCTTTAAAATTACTGGAAGAGGATCAAAAATTAAAAGAAAAGATCGATCTTTCTTCAGCAGCTGAAAAGACTGTTAAGGATTGGATAGAAAAATTAAGACAGGAATATGATGATGATCCAGAAACCTTGATTGCAGATGGAAGGTATCAATTTATCGCTCAGGTGATAAATCAAACAGTTAAGAAAAAAGCAAAAGGAGACAATCTTACTGTATCAGATAAGATTGATAAAGTAGTAACTAACAGAATATTGGCTATACCGATCTTTTTATTGATGATGTGGGGAGTATTTCGGGTTACCTTTGGAGTTGTGGGTACCTGGACTATTGATTTTCTGGATGTCTTTATCAATGACACAGTTGCGGGTATTCTATCCTCCGGCCTGGAGAGTTTAGGAGCAGCTGAATGGTTACACGCATTAGTAATTGACGGGATTATCGGTGGTGTTGGAGGAGTATTGGTCTTTGTACCACAGATTATGCTGTTATTCTTCTTCCTTTCTTTATTAGAAGATAGTGGATATATGGCCCGGGCTGCTTTTATCATGGATAAGGCACTTCGGAGAATTGGTCTTTCGGGTAAATCTTTTATTCCGATGTTAATGGGTTTTGGTTGTAGTGTACCGGCGGTAATGGCAACCAGAACATTAGAAAAGGATACAGATCGCAAATTGACGATTATCTTAACTCCTTTTATGTCTTGTGGAGCGAAGTTTCCGATTTATGCATTGTTTACAGCTGCATTTTTTGCTCAGGGACAGAGTACGGTGATCTTTTCAATTTATGTTTTGGGGATGTTAATAGCTATCATTTCGGGTATTATTTTAAAGAAAACTGTATTTAAGGGGGATACTGCTCCTTTTGTAATTGAATTACCACCATATCGAATTCCTACTTTAAAGGGTACATTAATTCATATGTGGGATAGAGGAAAAGCGTTCCTGATTAAAGCTGGTACAGTTATTTTCTCTGCCGCTGTTGTTATCTGGTTCTTACAGACTTTCAGTTTCACATTGCAAATGGTCGAAGATCCTGCTACTAGTATTCTGGGAGTTATCGGTCATATTCTGGCACCTATCTTTGCACCATTAGGTTTTGGCGATTGGATCTCAGCAACAGCTATGGCTACAGGATTAATTGCTAAAGAAGTGGTTGTTGCTTCGCTGGGTATTTTACATGGTGTTGGGGAAGTGGCTGAAGATTCTGTGGCCTTGCATCAGGTTCTACAAACTGTTTTCACACCATTGAAAGCATATTCGTTTATGGCTTTCTCCCTGTTGTATTTCCCATGTATAGCTGCCTTTGGTGCGATGAAAAGAGAACTCAATTCCTGGAAATGGACATTCTTTGCAGTAGGTTATCAGACTGTAGTAGCATGGATCGTCGCTTTTCTCATCTACAATGTGGGTAGACTGATCGGATTATCATAATCTGGAAAGAAGGTGATCCAAATGATTAATTATTTATTAGGCGGACTTATTGTTGGAGCAACTATTTTGATAATAGTTAAGCAAGTGAGGAAGCTAAAGCAAGGTGATTGTAGTTGTGGACATTCATGCCCAGGTTGTAATAGTACTTGTCATATAGATTAGATTGGCAGAGCATGCGGAAAACCCCGCGTGCTCTTTGTTTTTTAAAATTACTAATTAGCTCAAAAATCATGAGTAATTGCAGGATTTTTTTGATTAATGGGTAATATAAGACTATAAGAACCAGGGATACTCTTGAATGGAACAACTTTTGCAGTTAATTGATGGGAAGTTATCGAGGTGGAGGTGATAGTACTAGAACTGTGAATTTTCGTTCTGTATTGTGAGGGCTGAATTAACCCAAATATGGAGACTTATGGGAACAACCTGAGTATTTGTGGGGATGGAAAGTTGGATATTTGATCAGCTGATGATCTATAAATTATTTTAATACTGATGAGGTGGACAAAATGCGTAAATATAGATTTGGCTTGATAGTTTTGGTTGTGACACTCTTTTGCTGGTCAGTCAATTGTCTGGCTTCAGAGCTAATAGATGTTCAGACCTTTGATGGTTATCAGATTACCGGTAAATTGGATCTGCCAGAAGAAGGTCCAATTCCCGCGGTCGTTGTCTTTGTTCCGGGAACTGGCCCCTGTACTTATGACAATCACCGTAAGATTGGTGAGCTAGAGTTCAACTATTTTGATCTATTTGCCGATGAGTTAACTGATAGAGGAATAGCCTTTTTTAGATATAATACCCGGGGAACCAGTTCAGGACCTAATCCGCCCTACTATGATACTATTGATCGGGAGATTTTTGCTACTAACCTTCCGATTAATCATGCTCGTGATGTGGAGAACATAGTAAGAGAATTAAAAGAAAAGGAAGCTTTGCAACATGCCAAAATTATTCTGCTGGGTTGGAGTGAAGGTACGGTGATTGCTTCGATCGTTGCAGAACGTGATAATGTCAAAATTGATGCTCTCTTCCTTGCCGGATATGAGAATGATACAATTCCTGAGACAGTTGAGTGGCAATTGACAGGTGGATCTTCGATGATCTTTTATCGAAAATATTTTGATACAGATGGCGACGGTATCGTTTCTAAACTAGAATTTGCTGAGGGACCTGAAGAGATTAAAACAAATACTTTGCAGGGAACACAGTTTGAACAGATTGATCTGACCGGAGATGGTTTTTTGACTGCTGAGGATTTCAAGATCATGCTGGCCAGTATGTATCAACAGGTTTCTCAGGCGTTTAATTCTGGAGATGATGATTGGGTATGGAATAACTATTTTAGAATCTCTACCGACTGGTATCAGGCCCATGCGCAATTGGAACCTAACAGAACCCGACTGGTTAGATTGGATTTACCAATTTATATCTTCCATGGTGTTGAGGACGCTAATGTAGCAGTAGAAGGTGTTTATGATGTTCAGAGTCGCTTTGAAAAAGCTGGTAAAGATAATCTTCACACCTTTATATTTGCAGGTCACGATCATGATCTGAATTATTTGGATTGGCCTCTAAAGGGGATGATTTCTGACGGGTTTAGTAAACTGTTTGAGGAATTAGAGAACCTGGCTGACCAATAAATTGGATTATTATCGTAAGCTTAAGGTAGGAATATAGGTGATGTTTGCAAGGCTAGGGGTTGTCTCACAGAGAGATAACTCCTTTTTGTTTTACCTTTTTATTATGCTATAAGTATCATATTAAAAAACGGGTTGTTTGATGGTTAAACCATTGGATGACAACCCGTCTTGTGAGGAGGCTGGACTAGAAGCTTACTCTGCTTACTAATCTATCGCTTCTGCGGCGAGTTTTTTAATCTCTTCTGCAGTTAATTCTTCGCGATAGATATTATCAAAATCATAGTCGAGAGGTAGATTAAGGATCGTTTTGAGAACAGATTCAGCTTCATCTTGTCTGCCTAGTTTTCGATATATTTTGTATAGTGCCCATTGGTAATGGAAGTGATTTGGCACCAATTGAACTGCTTTTAACTCATATTCCAGTGCCTTTTTATAATCTCCTATACTTATCGGTCTACCGGGAACCTTCGTATATATTATAGACAAAGCATGATAGGCATAGTCATAGTTGGGATTCAGCGCAATACATTTTTCAAATTCTTCACATATTGGTTTTACCATGAAGAGACTTTTTAGTATGCCTCGTGCCTGTCCGATCTGGCCATAAAGTGCCGCCAACCAGAAGTGTGCATCCGCATTATCTTTAAGTCCGATTGAGCGTTGGGCGAGATCAGCTCCAGTTTCAAAAGCACTAATTGGGTCTTCTGAAACTGGAGCATATTCATTGTAACACCGGGCTGCTTTCCAACAAATCTCCCAATCATCGGGATATATTGTCAGCAGATCATCAAAGATCGATATGGCTGTTTTTATCTGTTCTTCGTCGTTTGTTTGGATATAGTCTCTGTATAATTGATCTGTTTTCGTTAAAAGAGTCAGGCGATCTTCTTTAGCAAAAGCATAACACTGCATAACCAGAAGTAGTATCACTGTTAACCAACAGATCATTTTTTTCATTGGATATCTTCTATTTCAACGTTTAAAAACCATAGGTGATACCCAGATAAGCCTGTGTGCTTCCATAATTACCGAGAAGAGAGGAGGAAGTATCTTTTAAGTTTGCAATATAACTGCCACCCAGGTTTAATTTTAAATTATTTTGCAGTGAATACTGAACTTCTGGATTTAATAAAATACTACCTGCACCAAGATCATACATGAGTGTAGTAGTAAGTTGGTGAATTTGGCGCAGTGGTAACTGACCATGCACCATCACATATTGATCGGCTTTAGTTTCATCATCTAACTGATCGCGATAATAATACTGGACAATCGTATACAGATTATTCTCAAATGTATAATCACCCCCCAAAAGTGTTTCCAGACTCTTCTGTTCGGCTTCATTTAAACTAAAAGCTGCTTCAGCCCATAATCCCACACCCTGGAGTTCTCCAATCATATCTAATCCGATGGTATTGGTTCTTTTATAGGCAAAGTTTATCGCTGCAGGTTGGCTAGTAACAATATTTTGAATTACCTGCTCTAAATCTGAATCTAATACCGGATAATCTTCATAACCTGAAAAGAAACTCAATGATATATCATAACCAGAAAAATCTCGTTGTGTAAGCTTAAAAGCATATTCCAGATCCTCTATGTTTTTAAGCTCTGGTTCGGTGGTCTGAAAAGATAAATTTTGCATGAGCGCTTCTGCTGTGGTTTGATCCTGAACAAGTGCTAATACTTGCTGATAAATGTTGTGCTGCAGGAGTTCTATGTTAGAATTTTGCAGACTCTCAGGTAAAACCCCAGGAATGAATTCCCCGACTATGACACCACTAATAATGGTATCGCGATTTAGATAATAATCGGCTTTGAGTGCTCTAACTCCCAATTGAGTGGTAGGATCACTGGCAGTCAAATCCAAAGGGTTAATCCTGTCTGTTGGATTTTGTTTAAAGGCTGAACCCCAATTTACCAGCTGTTTACCTAGTCGTAAATCCATCTTATCTAGATAGAGATCAATAAAACCTTCATTTAATTGAAGATCGACTGTGGTATTATCAGGGAGTGTTGTATCAAAGGTTATCTCTGGATTCAAATAAAAACTCAGACTATAACCATAATCTACATTTATCTGTAAGTCTACTTCCAATAGATTTCGCCATTCAGTCAAAGTATCATTGTAAATGATCTTTTCGTTTATGTTTCCCTGTGAGTCTAAGTAAAAGTTTTCCAGTTCCATTGCTTGTAAGGGACAACTTATCAGAACAAGAGCCAGAACAATAGGAAACCAAAGTTTTCTCATAATCTTTTAACCTCCTAATTTATTTTTCCAAATTTCTAGTGCTAAAGACCTGATCTGGGATAGTTTGATTATATTTGATATCTGTCATTTCGAGAATTGTCCTGGTATTCTGCTGTACGTTTTCCATGACGATCATCTGAGGAGTTAACTGTCCATCCAGATCTAAAATATCACTGTTAGTCATAACTTTCAGAAGATTATCTTGCAGGTCATAGAATTCCAGTTTTAAAGCCATAAAATTGGTACTATCAACCCAGATTCGTATTTTTGAGTACCCACGATCTTCACTGGTTGGTAGGGTTTCGAGAAGATAGCATTCCGTTTCATCGTAAACAGTAGTATTTAGTTCAGTTTGCTGATAAGCTTCCTGATATTTTTCTCCACCAAACATATTGAAGTCTTGATAGGTGAAATCACTGCCCATAAAACTACCATTTTGCATATGAGAAGCTACTTTTCTGACATTACCAAGAGCAGGTAAGTATAACCACATATCGCTTTCGTCATTCTCTTCTAACAATAGGAGCGCAGTGCCTTCGACATCCATGGGATGAAGAAATCTGACTAATGCATTATTCCCTTTTGTTAAAATTTCAATAGTTCTCTCTCGTTTTAGACCATCTTCATTGACCAGAGTCATTTTCATCTCGATTCTACTGGTTTCAACTTGCAGTGTCTGGTCCATCTTTTCCAAAACCTCTTGTCCGGTGAGGGCAAAGGCACTCCCGGAAAATACCAGAATACAAAATAGTAAAAGGATCAAACAAATATTTCTTTTCACTAAAAATCCCTCCTTAAAGTTTTTTGACATAATTTTGAGTTGCTTTTGGTTTCAAAAGAATAAGTGATGGTAGTAGAAAAATTGCACTAGAGAACGAGACTACCATGGTTAATGCTGTTAATCCACCAAAACTAACTATAGGTGGAAATGATGAGAGGAGAAGGACACAGAATCCAGCAATGACTGCAAATGCATTATATAAATTGGCTCGCCCAACATGTTGGATAGTATTCTGCATAGCTAGATAAGGGTCATGCTTAGAGTTTTCTTCTTCACGATAGCGAGTGGAAATATGAATACTGTAATCAACTCCGATTCCAACAGCAATACTGGCAATCATAGTAGTAGCAATATCTAATGGGACTTTTAACCAACTCATGACACCAAAATTAACAACTACAGTCAGAATGATTGTTAAGCAGCAGAACAAACCGCGCTTGATTGATTTTAGTAAAATACTGGTGATGACAAAGGTTAAAAGTATGGAAGCTATAATACTTTGAATCTGGCTGCGAATTAATAGATTGGATATCTCATTGGTTAGAACTGGCATACCTGTTACTTCCACCTGATATTTGTCGGAGAAATGGTTAAGAATTAACTGATCTACCTGTTCTAAGGCTTGTTGAATCTTACTACCTTCCATATTTTCCATAAGAAATTGGATTCGAGATGTCTGTTCGTCAAAGGTTAGATATGGTTTTGTAGCATCTGGGCCAGACATGTTCAGCAGTAAAAGATACTGAGCAATCTGTTGTCTGGTTGTTGGAATCACCTTCATTGACGGATCATCTCCGTTTAATGCTTGATTGACAGTTCTGAGTAGGGTGACAATGGAGATCGGATTATTTAAACCATCAATCTGAACTGCCGCATCCTGAAATTCTGCCATTCTGGAAAGAAGGTCTGGATCTTTGACGTCCCCCTGAATAATAATGTCGAGAGTACCTGAACCACCAAATCGTTGGTCAACTATTGCTGCTGCAATTCGGGTTGATGAATCTGCTTTAAAATAGTTCAGATAACCTGTTTCCGGATATAGTCTGGGCATTCCCAGTAGAGAGATTAGCACCATAAGAATTACTACTCCGAAGACAAAATAGCTTTTTTGTGATACCAGATTAAAAACCCAGGCAAAGCCTCTGGTTAAAGAACGGTTACCTTGAGCGGATTTTTTTTCTCTGGATTTGACGGATATATGGGCATAGACTGCCGGAACAAAGAAGATTGAGATTGCCAATGCGATTGCAATCCCAAAAGCTGTACTAAGGGCAAACTCTTTGATGATGACTAAATCGGAAAATACCAGCGAACCAAAACCGACGATGGTGGTAATACCGGCGATCAATACAGCAATTCCAACATGAGTGATGGCATTTTTGACTGCAATGATTCCTGTGGCACCGGCAGCTAATTCTTCCTGTAACCGGGCGATGATGTGGATTGTATATGCACTCCCGACACTTACCAGCAAAATAGGTAAGGCCACACTTATAATTGATAGTGGTTTGTTCAATAATGCCAGGGCACCGATAGTCCAGATGATGCTGATTAGGACTGTGGCAAGAGGTAGCAATATTCCACTGACTCTTCTAAATGAGAGCCAGAGAATTAAGATGAAAATCGCCAGTACAAAGGGGAGTAATTTAAAAATATCACCTTTCAACGATTCCTGGGCATCGTTGACTATCACTGGATTACCGGTAAAATAAATTTTTTCCGGGCCTATGTAACTTTGGGCGACTTTCTTGATCTCCTGGACAGGCTGCAAGGTATCAGCAAGATCTTTTCCAAATGTGACCGTAATTCCGGTCGCTTTACAATCTTTGCTAATGAGTGAACCAGAATATTGATCATTGTTCATTATAATTTCCTTTAATTCATCTTCTTCAATTTTGGTTTCAGGTATAGTTTTAATTAGTTGGGAGATTTCAATGCCAAAAAGATTGCCTTTAATCTGATCGACATTGGTTAGACTTACAACTTCCTCAACACCGCTGATCTTTTCCAGTTCTTCTGTCAAGTTAGCAATTTTATGGAGTGTTTCACTGTCAATAATATTATCATCTTCCATCATTAGAACAGCAAAAGTCATACCTCCAAATTGATCATTGGCCCGATTAAATCGCTGGACAATTGGGTTATGATCTGGAAACATGTCTTCTATTCCGGCTTGAATCTCGATCTTACTTACGAAATAACCCATGATAATAGTAATGAGGACAACAAACGTAATGATCGTTTTTGAATACTTGATCACAAAATCAGAGACCTTTTTCATGCTTTTAATTCCTCCCATAGTATTAATTGTAATGAGACAACTTACTTAATGAACAATAATTCATAAAGTGAATTGCGATTCACTAACTTAATTATATGCCTACTCCATGCAAAAATCAAGGGCATAATATTTTTTTTCACACAAAATTTACTTACTTTTGTCTTAAATAATGGTAGATACATATCAAATACTGGACTCTAGGTTTTTGATGCAATTTATGCTATAATTAAATTATGGAAGGAGGCATTTGAATGGCAAGTAAACAGCAGGAAAAGTCTGAACAGACCCGAATGGAGTTAAAAGAGTCGGCATATAAGCTTTTTTTAGAAAAAGGATATGACGGAACAACCATTGCTGAGATAACTTCCAATGCTGGCTATTCTACGGGTTCTTTTTATCGGCATTGGAAGGAGAAAGAAGAATTATTTAACCTGATTCAAGATGAATTTCTTGAAAAGATAATAACCTTGATTCAACAAGCAATTTCTGAGATAACTTCTCAGGAGCAGATTGTGGATCTTCTAGTCAATATATATTTTGAGTTAACAAAAGATAGTGCAACATTGCGTCTGTTTGTCGAGAGTCCACAAGCTATAAAACCTGATAAATTCATGCCGAAAATCAGAGAATTGTTAGGTTTTTGTACAAATATACTCTCTGCGAAAATTAATTCATTATCTCAAGGTCAGAGGAATGAGCTTTCGAGTTATCAAATATCTAGTTTAATTTATTCTTTTTTGGGTGGTTATATTCTATTAAATTCCATTGGTATGGAGGTATCATCTATTGAAACTTTGAGATCAGCCCTGTTAGCGGTTTTAAAAATTGATTAAAGTTAAATGAAATTATCCCATCGGTAAGATGGGTTTTTTTATGAAAATTAATTTTGGTCTTGACAAATAATATGAACAATAGTAAAATATATTTTGTACACGAAATATTTGATTTCGAAATAAATTTGTGTGAGGTGGGATATTAAATGGAGGAGATGAATGTTAGTATTGGTATTTTTAAAATCATCAGACAGTTAAAAGATTCTATTAAACAGAATATAGAAGAGGAATTTGGAGAGATGGATATAACAGGTACACAGGGAATGTTGGTTGGAACCCTGGCGCATGAAGGAGAGATGAAGATTAGTGAATTAAGTGCTAAGATGGGTCTTTCTAATAGTACTGTATCGGGAATGATCGATCGCCTGGAAAAACAGGGTATGGTCGAAAGATCACGAAGTGAAGATGATCGGCGGGTTGTAAATGTCAGAGTGACAGCTAATTTAAGGAAAGCTGCTAAAAGTCATTTTACAGCAATTGAAAATAAGATTGAATCGATTTTAAATGAAGCAACTCCCGAAGAAGTCCAAAAAGTAGTTGAAGGATTTCAGATTTTGAAAGAATTGCTGAATAGGCAGAAATAGATTGGAGATGATTATATATAGCAAAAAATATACTTGTAAATTTAGCATAATCCATATAAAAGTTACTGAAGATAATAATTTATTAAGAAGGAGTAGATTTGAGAATGTTTAAATTAGCGAAGTATCTTAAGCCATTTATCGGATTAATCCTGGCTGCAATAGTTCTCCTTTTTGTTCAGGCGATGGCTGATCTGTCATTACCCGACTATATGTCCAAAATAGTGAATGTTGGTATCCAACAGGGTGGTATAGAGAACGCAGTTCCTGAAGCAGTTAGGCAAAGTAAAATGAATCAACTCTCCATATTTATGGATGAAGCTGATAAAACTGAGGTTATGGAATCCTATAAATTAATTGACAAAAACAGTACTGAATATGACAAATTAGTCAAAAAATATCCGATTTTAAGTGAAGAGCCTGTCTATGTTCTGCAGGATGTTGATCAGGCAGGGATTGATGAATTAAATCTAATCATGGGGAAAGCTTTTCTTACAGTCACTGGTATTGAAACAATGAAAGCTAACGCAAAGGATGGAATGGTGGAATTTAATGGAAGGCAAATACCCGCTGATATGGATATTATCGCTTTGCTTTCTAATCTTCCCAGTGAACAGCGTGAGCAAATTAGTCAACAGATTAGCCAACAGTTCACTGCTCTTGGAGACAGTATGATTGTTCAGGCCGCAGCAGGACCAATTAAAGCAGAATACGCAGCTATTGGAATGAACACTGATAAAATTCAGAATGGATATATTCTACGCACAGGCTTAATTATGCTATTGATCTCGTTGGTCAGTGCTGCAAGTATCGTGGCTGTAGGCTTTTTAGCGTCAAGATCAGCTGCAGGTTTAGCGCAAAATTTGCGAAGAAATGTATTTACTAAGGTTGAAAGTTTCTCCAATACAGAATTAGATCAGTTCTCCACTGCATCATTGATAACAAGAACCACTAATGATATCACTCAAATTCAGATGCTTATTGTTATTATGATCAGAATGGTATTCTATGCACCGATTATGGGTGTTGGTGGGGTAATTCGAGCTCTGGGTAAGAGTTCATCTATGTCCTGGATTATTGGAGTGGCAGTTATGTCTCTATTGGGTTTAATCGCTGTCGTATTTGCTATCGCCTTACCAAAGTTTAAGATAATTCAAAAACTGATTGATAGATTGAACCTGGTTACCCGTGAAAATCTTTCCGGAATGATGGTAATTAGGGCTTTTAATACACAAAACTTTGAAGAAGAAAGATTTGATAAAGCTAATAAAAATCTTACAAATACTAGTCTGTTTGTCAATCGGGTTATGGTAGTTATGTTCCCGACAATGATGCTTGTGATGAATGGAGTTACATTGTTAATTGTCTGGGTTGGTGCCCATCAGATTGCCAATTCAAGTATGCAGGTTGGGGATATGATGGCATTTATGCAATATGCGATGCAGATTATTTTCGCATTCTTAATGATGTCGTTTATGTTTATTATGATTCCAAGGGCTTCAGTTGCAGCAAATCGGGTTGCTGAAGTGTTGGAGACAGAGACGATGATTAAAGACCCGGAAAATCCCAGAGAGTTCACACAGGGAGTAGAAGGTGTTGTAGAGTTCAAGAATGTATCTTTTAGATACCATGAAGCCGAAGAGGATATGTTGAAAAATATTAGTTTTAAAGCTCTTCCAGGTCAAACTACAGCGTTTATTGGCTCTACAGGGTCTGGTAAGACTACTCTGGTCAACTTAATTCCGCGTTTCTATGATGTTACAGCAGGTCAAATTCTGGTTGACGGAGTAGATGTGAGAGATGTGACTCAACATGATTTGCGAGATAAAATTGGTTATGTACCGCAGAAGAGTTCTTTATTTAGTGGTACTATTGAATCCAACTTAAAATATGCCAATGAAGGTGCATCAGATGAAGATCTGGAGAAGGCTGCTGAGATTGCCCAGGCGATGGAGTTTATCAGTGAGAAAGGTGAAGGTTTTCAGGCTGATATCTCTCAGGGTGGGGGAAATGTATCTGGTGGGCAGAAACAACGCTTATCAATTGCCCGGGCTCTGATGAAGAGACCTGAGATATTTATTTTTGATGATAGTTTTTCTGCTCTGGATTTTAAAACAGATTCTGCACTCAGGAAGGCTCTAAGAGAACAGACAAAATCAAGCACAATTCTTCTTGTTGCTCAACGTATTTCAACAATAATGAATGCAGAACAAATCATAGTTCTTGATGAAGGTAAAATTGTCGGTAGAGGCACGCATAAAGAGCTGATGAAAAATTGCACCACATATCAAGAAATTGCATTGTCACAGCTCTCAAAGGAGGAATTAGCATGAGCGAGAACAATAATAAAGGGAAGAACTCTCGCAATCGGAACAGACGTGGTGGGATGCATGGCCCGGGAGGTATGATGCGGGGAGGCGAAAAAGCCCGTGATTTTAAGGGAACAATGGGAAAATTAATTAAACACTTGAGTGTTTATAAAATATCTATAATTACAGTATTGGTTTTCGCTGTTGCCAGTTCCGCGTTTTCTATAGTGGGTCCAAAGATTTTAGGTAAAGCTACAACCGAACTTTTTGAAGGCATTATGGCAAAAATTGCAGGTACAGGTAATATAGATTTTGACTATATCGGTAGAATTATTCTGACTCTAATTGGTTTATATCTGATTAGTGCTGCATTTCGTTATATCCAGGGTTGGATAATGTCGGGTGTTTCGATGAAGGTAAGTTATGGTTTTCGAAAAAACATCTCTGAGAAGATTAATCGGATGCCTCTCAAATATTTTGACAGTACGAACCATGGTGAAGTGTTGTCCCGGGTAACCAACGATGTTGATACACTTAGTCAGACGCTTAATCAGAGTTTGAGTCAGATTATCACATCTGTGACCACGGTGATTGGTGTCCTAATTATGATGCTGAGTATTAGTTGGCGCATGACTCTGGTAGCTTTGGGAATCATTCCTATCTCGATGATTCTCATTATGGTAATCGTGAAACATTCCCAGAAGTATTTTAAACAACAACAGGATTATCTGGGGAATGTAAATGGTCATGTTGAGGAGATGTATGGTGGACACGTAGTAATGAAAGCCTTTAATGGTGAGAAGAAAAGTGTTGAGCAGTTTGATGTGTTAAATGGTAGGTTATATGGTGCGGCATGGAAGTCACAGTTCTTGACCAGTATTATGATGCCTTTGATGAATTTTGTTGGCAATTTGGGCTATGTGGCTGTGAGTATTCTTGGAGGTTATCTGGCGGTTAAGAGTATGATTGAAGTTGGTGATATTCAGGCATTTATCCAGTATGTACGCCAATTTACTCAACCTATCTCTCAGATTGCTAATATATCTAATATACTTCAACAGACTGCCGCTTCGGCAGAACGGGTATTTGAGTTCTTAGAAGAGGATGAAGAAATACCTGAGTCTGCTAGTCCTGTGAAATTAGATAAGGTTGAAGGCAGTGTGGAGTTTAGAAATGTTCATTTCGGATACAATCCTGACAAACCTGTTATTAATGATTTCTCAGCTTCCATTAAACCAGGTCAGAAAGTAGCTATAGTTGGGCCTACAGGTGCGGGGAAAACAACTATCGTCAAGTTACTGATGAGATTTTATGACGTAAATGATGGTGCTATTTTGATTGATGGTCATGATATTAGAGACTTTTTGCGGAATGATTTGCGTTCAGAGTTTGGTATGGTTCTTCAGGATACCTGGCTGTATAATGGAAGTGTAATGGAGAATATTCGTTATGGTCGTCTTGATGCGACAGATGAAGAAGTAATTACTGCAGCCAAGGCAGCCCATGTGGATAGTTTTGTCCATACTTTACCACATGGTTATGATATGATCTTAAATGAGGAAGCAACTAATGTATCCCAGGGCCAGAAGCAGTTGATTACTATTGCCAGAGCTATACTTGCTGATCCAACAATTTTGATCTTCGATGAGGCTACCAGTTCAGTTGATACACGCACTGAGGTACAAATTCAAAAGGCTATGGATAACCTGATGCATAATCGTACTAGTTTTATCATCGCTCACCGTCTATCAACGATCCGGGATGCAGACTTAATTCTTGTGATGAACCATGGAGACATTGTTGAGCAGGGTAAACATTTGGATCTCCTTGAACAAGGCGGTTTTTATGCTAATCTGTATTATAGCCAATTTGAAGTATCGCAGGCGAGCTAGATTTGCTTATATCTTTTAGATATTGCGATAGGAGGATAATTCCTTCTGTCGCTTTTTATTTATTTTAATTAAATATATTAAATAATTTACCACAAAGAGGATATTTATAAACTCTGAAGAATAAATTAGATAGAGGATCATAAAATATGTTTACAGTTTTGATATGGAGGTACTGTTTCTGTGGAAAATCCTGTCAATAAAAACTTTAAAAATAATGAAAATTGTTATCAAAGCCTTTTTAAAAGATGAATTATAATATTAAGTGCAACAATAAAAAAGTGACACATCAATCACGTTCTGTTATTGTAGTAAGTAACCACACTAACTAAATAAAGGATGTGATTAAATGAGTCACTATACTTATCTTACTACAAATGAATGCTGTTGTATGATGTCGGAAATACCTCGAGATTATTAGCTCATATGGAATTTATGGGATCTGGAGTTAAAACTGAATTCCAAATGCAAAAGATGATTGAGTCATCAGGTTTAAATGTGGGGTTAGAATTAACGAAACTAGGTATTGATATATCTAAGGAATTCTTTGTTAATGGTAAAGCTTTCATCTATGAAGATAACATGGTACACTTAATTGAAAATTAGAATAAACTTACTATAAGAATCTCCCAAATTAAACCTTATTGGGGAGATTTTTATGTATGAATAGAATATTATTTTGGGGGTTTTTCTTAAAAAAGTCCATCGGTTGTATTCTGAGATGGATTTTTTTCTGTTCCTCAGAATGTCGCACAAATTATCAAAAAATCAAAGTCATCATCTGGTATTATTAAAACAAGGTATGGGAGGGGTATTGATGGGCTATCTGGATAAAGTCGAAAGGGTTATTAAGTATATCGAGGAGAATCTTACTTTAAAGATCGATCTAGAGGAGGTGGCAGAGCGGGCTTGCTTTTCCTTGTATCATTTTCATAAGGTTTTCCATGCCATAACCCAGACAACAATTAAGGAATATATTCGAAAACGAAGATTAACAGAAGCGGCTTTGGAATTAATCAACACTGAAAAAAGAATAATTGATATAGCTTTTGACTATCAGTATCAGTCTCAGGAGGCTTTTACCAGGGCTTTTAAAGAACTATTTGGCACTACCCCAGCCAGATACCGGAGAAGAAAAGAGCACTATATCATGCTGCAAAGAGAAGAGTTAACCGTAAACAGGTTAAAACACTTAAATGGAGGGATGACTTTGACACCGAAAATTGTCAACAAAGATGAATTTATGATCATTGGAGTGGAGTATTATGGAACAAATCAGAATAATGAGATAGCTGAGCTATGGGGTGACTTTTCCAAAAGAATCCCCGAGATAAAAAACATAGTTAATCCTGGTACTAATCTTGGCGTGTGCGAACATGTTCCGGGGTTGACTGATGACAGTTCCTTTAGCTACATCATCTGTGTAGAGGTGGATTCTCTGGTTGAGATTCCACATGGAATGGTCGGGAAAAAGATTGCTGCTCAACAATATGCTGTATTTACTCATAAAGGATCAGCTGATAGTTTGAATGAGACATATCAGTATATCTATGGGAACTGGTTTTTAAAATCTGATTATGAACGCACAGAGGATCCTGATTTCGAACTGTATGATAAAAGATTTACTAATGCAGAGGATTCAGAAATGGATATCTATATCCCAATAAGGAGATTGAAAAAGATGTGAAGATTAAAAAATGCTGAGCAGTTGATGGTGATTATCGATTAAAAAGACGGTGTATATCGGCTTTTGTGTAAAATAATCGTCTAAAGAAAAATATACCACAGCAGACAGGATATCGTTACCATACCAGAGAAATTATAAAAAATAACTATAGAGAAGCATGATTAATGCTAAATTTGGAGGGAAATTATTAGTCGAGGGAGGAGTCGGATAATGTTTGGTAAAAAGAATCCTTTTTGCTGGAAGGGTTTGGTGATGGGGTTATTGATCCTGGGTATAGTCTCATCCCTAATAGGGGTTGCTCGGGCTGAAGACTATGCTCAGATTAGTGGACATGAAAAGTTTAGAAATCTGCAATTCAGCGGTTATGGAAACTCACTGGTTGCCAAGTATTATGATGCCAATGAAACGTATGTGGAATTTTGGAGAGTTGTTGGCTCAGATATAAAATTATTGGGTCAAGAGAAAATGAGTCAGTGGATAATAAATTCTGAGGGTTATAATATTACTATCTCGCCAGATGGTAGTAGATATGCTCTGAGGAATGATAAAGGTGATAAGATAGTCGTTAAAAAAATGGATGGCAGTGTGATTAATACTTTTGATATTCCTCACTGGGTAGGGGTTATGGATTGCATATTAGCATTCACTCCAGATAACAGACGACTTATCTGTGGGATTACTCCGATTATTGAATTAGTGAAGAATACAGAGTATACACAAAAAAGATATTTGCTGCTCTGGAATTTGGAGAATGGTAATTGTTTGGAATATGAGATCCCCGATAATTATGCCAGAGCAAGTATGATAAAAATCTCCCCTGATGGTCAATATATTTCTACTTATGGATGGCATGAGGTTACCGGGAAAGGTAAATTACAGGGCAAAGATGATCAAACTACATTGGTGAGGCTTTCTGACGGGTTTGGCGTTTCTGTCTTTAGGTTAGATGGAGATAAGATTGTTCCTGTAATTGAGGGGTTTATGCAGGATTATCAGAATGAAGATGAGGAGAAAGTTGGTTCATTCATGTTTTTACCCGATTCAGATCAGTGCCTGTTCGTTCAGGGTGGGGCGACAAAGTTGGCCAAAATTATACCAGATCAGAATCAGAATTATCAGGTATGGGCTGCGGGACCAGTAAGTTTTTCGGATATGGCGGTCGGTCCGCAGGGTAGGTACTTATTCTATACTGACAAGACATATGATCCTGATAAGCGATTTATCCTGGAATATCAACAGATCAATACACAGTTTTCTAAAGTACAGGAAATCGAATGGCCAGAAGAGAAGTCACCTAAAGATATTGTGTACAATATGGAGACTGGTGAATGGCTAGTGGCGGGAGAACAGTTATATAGACTTAAATCCAAAGCTACTGGATTCATTATGGGTGAACCGGGTTCAATATTAGCTAAAGCTCAGGAGTTATTAGAAGTCGGATTTACCGGAGAAGCTATCCAGTTGATTAAAGATGCGATTATCGCAGAACCGGCGAAAGATATCTTTAAAAATACGGATTTTTATGCATTTCTGGCGCAAAAGTATCAACTAAGTCTGTATGAGATTGGTGATCTATTATTGACACATCTGACTGAATTATTAAAAGGTGAAGTTCAATTAGGGATTGGTATCACTCCAAGCACTGCTCTGAACCAGATTCAGATGGGAGCGGCAATTCAGAGTGTTCGGCAAGGTAGTCCGGCAGACCTGGCAGGGATCACTACTAATTGTAGTATTCAGAAGATTAATCAGCAGATAGTAAGAACGACTAAAGATCTGGCACAGCTATATTCATTGCCTCCCGGGAGTCCGGTGGAAGTAATAGTGTATGATAGTGTTCTTCGGGATTTTGTTAATTTTAGCCTGAAGATGCAGTTAGGTTTTGTTGATCAGAGCTTATTCAATATTGCTATAATGCGTTTAGTGGACTATGCCATGTTAGCTGGTAATGCAGGTCAAGTTGAATGTATTCGTCAGGCTGAACAGATCTTTAAAGATTTACGAGAACAATATCCACTATCTACAGACTGGCAGCAGATTGGTAAGGTCGATATCTTATTGGAGGCTTATGCAATCGCCATTGAGGAGAGTCCCGATGCGGCGTATAAGTATTTATTGCAGCATGATCGTCTGGATGCCCCTGGAGAGAGTTCGTTTGCCAGTTATTATCTGCTAAGATACTCTACATCCTGGTCTGTCTTCTATCAGGATAAGAAGAAGTTAGCTTATTTTCTGGGAAAACAGGCTTCTGAACTGCCAGCGGTAGAGTATATGATTCCCGAAAAAGCAGATTATCCAGATATTCCCAGGGGAGTGATTCCGGATTTGGCTTCAGTTCAACAGAATCTGAAAACGGAGATAAGCGGACTGGCTAATCAGGAGGAAGAGAATGTTCCTTATTTTCAGAAATTGATCTCAACCGGAAGCCCAGCAGAGATTAAAGCTGCAATCAACCTGGGCGAGGACGTCAATCAGAGATTTGACACATTTTTTGATTCCTTTTCAGTTTTACAGTGGGCGATTATGCAAAATCGTGAACCAGAGGTTATTCAACTCTTATTAGAGGAAGGAGCCAACTGGGAGGAAGATATTTTGTTTGATGTCGTGAATTATAACAACCATTTTGCTGTTTTAGAACTATTCATTGATGCAGGTGCAGATGTCAGTTACACTGATGAATGGAATACATCACCTCTAATTATCTGGGCAGTTAATCCGGGAGCAAATATTCAGGCTTCAAAAGAGATAGTAGAACGATTGATTGAGTTAGGCCAGGATATAAATGCAGTAGATTATACTGGAAGATCGATACTATTTTCTGCCAGTCAAAACAATAATTTTGCGATTAATAAATTATTGCTGGAAGCCGGTGCTAATCCTAACACTCCGAATAATCAAGGTCTGACGCCATTTATGGAAGCAGTCAAAAATGCCACTCCTGAGATGATAAAATTATTTTTACAGTATGGAGCAGACCCCTTATGGACAAATGCTGCAGGTCAAACCAGTTTGATGCAGGCTGCCTGGTATAATCCTCAACCTGAAATATTGGATCTTTTGATTCAGGCAGGTGTTGATCCAAAAGCTCTCTGTTTGAAGGGTAGAAATGCTTTACACTATGCAGCTGCTTATAATACTAATCCTGAAGTTGTCAGATATTTGATAGAACAGAGTCAGATCGATCCTGGGCAAGGAGATTATAACAATATGACCCCATTCCAACTGGCTATTAGTCAGGGAGATCCCGGAGTAGTAGAAGAGTTAGTCAATCTGGGAGGAGATCTGATCGGGTCTGAATATTATCAGGACAGTCTGCGTTATAGTTCACCGGCATTGGCGTTGAGTGCAGATGGGGAAGCTATGGTGACTGTTGAGTTGGACGATATTGGTTATAGAATACGGGCCTGGCAGAGCTATCAGAATAAATACTTCCTTTCCCCTGTAGATCTGTTAGTTGAAAATCCTTGTCCGCTAAATTATCTTCATTCCAACCTCGCTTTCTCGGCTGATGGGAAAGTGTTGGTGGTTAGAGAAACAGATGGAACTTTGAGTAAGTATGACGTGGTAACTGGAGAGATGCAGTCCCTAAGATCAGATGAGCTACCGGATGTAAATCTGGTGGCAGAAATATATATGACAGTAAATCGCTATGGTAATCGACTGATAACCCTCTATTCAACAGAAGAAGGTTATCAACTGTCGACATGGAGTACCAGCTTTTTCGGAGAGGATAAGATGATTAATCTTCCTCTAGAGGTTGTTCAGGCTGATGAAGTGCTGTTAAGGAGAGTTCAATTCTCGGCTAGTGATAAGTATTATATTGTCTCCGGTGAGAAAAGATATGAGAATAGCGAGGCTATCAGAGCTTTTGCTCTGGTCTATGATGCCTGGACTGATAAGTTGGTTAATCTGATTGATGTGGACGGATCTCAAGGTAATACCGGAATAGTCGATATAGTCCTGAGCAGTTTTTCTGACCATGCTATGGTTAAATATTTCTCGGGAGATAAGTATTTTACGAGCCTGGTAGGTCTTACTCCAGGTACTGCCAGAGGAAATTATGCGGGAGATTTTGAGATGATGACCTTTAATGACAATGATCGTTATCTGGTAGGTCAAGGGAATTTGTTAATTGAATTTGCACTTCTTTCGCAGGGAATAATCCCGATTAAGGAATATTCGATTGAACAGGAGTTGACACCTGTCACTGTCACTTATAATCAGGACTTAGCTCAGTGGGTTTTAGTATGTAAAGAAGAGATTATCACTTTCGATACTGCCGAACCGGAGTTGACTGCAGCTAAGCTGGCTATTCAGGCGAGAGATATGGTCAGGGCAGGCTTTTATGAAGCAGGCCTAGAAAAAGCTAAAGAAGCAATTGGGATGGCACCTCCTGGATTGACTTATAAAAACAGTGAATATTACAGTTCGCTTGAACGACTGGGATTACCTTTAGAACAAGTAGGTGAATTGATTTTATATCAGTATAATCTGGTAAAAGATAGCGAAGATGTCAATTTGACCGCTTATGAGATTATGGAAGGACGATTAATTGATTATGCAATGTTTGCAGTTAAGGCAGGACATTCGGATTTGGCCCGGGATGCACTGATGATATTAAAAAGGATGTATCAGGAGATGGATTCAGATTTGAACTGGCAGCGAGATGTGCGGGCAATTCTGGTGGACAGTATGATCATAGCTGCTGAAGAAGGAGTCGACCAGGCTTATAGCAGGATTATGCAGGAAGGAATTTTCCAGGGGATGGATAAAAGTTCTCCATTGATTCAAAGTATCTTGCTTGAGCCTGAGCAGTGGGCTATACTGTACTCCAATCCGAAAAAGTTAGCTTATCTATTAAATCTCGGGGTTGAAGAACTTCCTGAAATGAGCCCAGTTGATGTGGAATCGGTAGAATATCCGTCTATTGTAAATTCTATTTGAAAAGAGTAGATTAAATGAGTGCCATTCTCTGAAGACAGCTTGCTGTGAGTACGACTTTGACAATAAGATACTGCCCGGGAATTATCCATATAAAAAGCCCATCTAGTTGCATCTCTAGATGGGCTTAACATTCTGGCTATTCGATAATTACAGAGTCTCGCATCTTATTGAATAATTCCGAAATAAGATTGTAAGTATCTATGGAGCTATAATAGGTCAACCAGATAATGGTGTTATCTTTGTAAAGAAAATACCAGACCTCTTTCTGATTAGTCTCATTGTCAGTTTTAACTAACCCAATAGTTGGATGGTCATTAATAGTAACATTTTCGATAAGTGTATAATTGCTGTCATTAGCCTCCAGAGCTTCCAGACCGGCTTGAATATCTGCAAACTCCCGCTCGGTAACTACCTGATCATCTACATAGGCATAAATACCAATAATTGCATCACTCGTATCGTCAGGTGCAAAGAAAGCCATCTCTTCTAATTGACGATTGACAAACCCTGAATCCTGGGCATCTTCGGTAATCTCTTGCCAACTTTCCGGGTATTCAATACTGACATAATCTCCATTATAGGTGGTCCAGAGGGTATTACCGTTGTCACCAGGATCATTAATATTTCCCAGGCATCCTGCAATAAGCAGCGAGGCCAGTACCATTATACAGCTCAGTGAGAGTTTTCTACTCATTTATATCAGTCATCCTTTCGTTTTGATTTTAGTTATATGTATTCTATGGAGGGTAGTGAAATACCTTTTTGATTTTTGTTTTGACGATAATTTTTAGATTTGTCATTTTATTGGATTTAATTAATTTTAAAGTTTGTTATAATATTGAGATAAGATGTGCTAATGATTTAGAAAATTATTCTATGGACGAATTTTTACAAAAACTTTCACAAATCAAAGGTAATTCTCACCCACTGGAGAATTATTCGGGTAAACCGGGAAATTATTGAGAATGAGATTGGGTAAATGCTGGCCAAAGAAATATGAGGAGGAAAACTTATGGATAAAAACAGATTTAAAGAAGTACTGATCAAAATACGGGATAATGGATATGACATTCTGGAGGGATTAGACTTGGAAGAGATGACTCAATTGTTGTTAGAGCATATTGGAGATCAGGACCCTGTATTACGGGATGATCTTATCTTAAATGTTTTATGGTATTGGATTGCGATCCAAAAGTATTATGATGCCAGATCTTTACCCGGGGTTTTGCATACCCTTTTAGATGACGATCACTTATTCTTTAAGCTGGGCAATCGGGATGATGATTCAGTTTTTGCACGCTCTTTTTCCAGTTTACTGGTGGGACTTATTATTAGACGTCATTTGGAGGATAACCTTCTGTCAGAGGAAGATCTATTACTGATTAAGGAGAGATTATTAACTTATTATCAGCAAGAAAAAGACTATCGGGGGTATGTAGAGGTCAAAGGTTGGGCACACGCAGTAGCTCATGGAGCAGATGCCCTAAATAGTCTGGCACGGTGTTCCTTTGTTCAGACTGATGATCTTTTACTAATATTAAAGGAATTTGCAGTCAAAGTTCGGATATCTGATTATGTGTACACAGCTAATGAGGATGAACGGATGGTTACTGCTGTCATTACTGTTCTTGAACGGGGATTAATTTCGGATACTGAGGTGAAGAATTGGATTCATGGATTAGCAGAAGTGGATAAATCAGGAGGATACATCTCATATTACAGATTAGAGATTAATGTCAAACATTTTCTCAGAAGTCTGTATTTCAGGCTTTTGCGGAATAGGAACTTAGCAGATCTGGCCGATTATGTAAAGGAGACTCTGTTTAAGTTGAGTGATGCGTAAAAGAAAAATATTTTTACTACTATCAGAGGAGGCAGATGAATTTGTTCAAAAAGGGGAATGTCTGGCCTGGAGTATGTACTGCTCTTGTCATATTGGGAATGGTCTGTGGTGGATATTATTATTTAAAATCTACATCTGCCTTTAATGAAGAAGAATTTTTACAAAAGTATTATTCTACAGGAGATAAGGCAGGATTCTTTGAATTGGTTGTGGATACTATTGAGGAAGGATATAGCTATCTTGACTATAAAGAAGCGACTTTGGGCTTTGATTGGCAAAAAGTAGCCGCATATTATCGAGAGAAACTAAAATTTGTTTGGGATGATTATGAGTACTTTTATTATATAAACGAGATGATTGGACTTCTGCGGGATGGACATACTGGTATAGGTATAACTATGTCTGATCTGTTCAATATTCCACCCGTTGAAATTTGTAAAGATGGCAGCATTTTTAGAATCGCCAGGTTTGTTCCTTCAATGGCAAGAGTATATCCAGATTTAAGGCCAGGGTTAGAGATTGTATCTATAGATGGTGTACCGATTAACCAGGTGGTAGATCAGATTATCGCCAGTACAGGTTTGAAATTTTTGCAAAAAGCAGAAGAGGTCATGATTGATTCTTTTTTCAATTACTATTATGTTAATTTATTTGAAAAAAAGCCAGATATATGTATAATTAGGGTCAGAGATCATACTGGACAGGAAAGGGACTATCAGTTCCGATGGACAAATTGCTTGAAAGTGCAGAGGGAGTATCATCTGGGGAAAATTGATAAACCATATGATGTACGATTAGACATAGGCAAAATTGGTTACCTGAAGGTGGATTCTTTTGGAGGAGGCTATGGTAAAGCCGTTTTTGATCAGGCATTCAAAGAATTGAGTGGAATGAAGGGGTTAATCCTGGATATTCGGCATAATGGTGGTGGGGATATCTCGAACTATGGTATTCAAGTATTAAATCATTTAGTTGGGAAAAGACAAATTGCTTATACAAAGCAGTTCAGGATTTCTGAAGTAATGAGATTAACTCAGCAGAGAAAAAATTATGATCCGCGTTATAAAGGTGAGTATGGCAAGATTGATTCATTTTATGTTCGACCTACGAATAGAGATAACTATGCTGATATTCCGGTAATTTTGCTTGTTGATGAAACCTGTTTTAGCGCTGCAGATATATTTATCTCAGCGTATAAGGATTTGAATGTTGGATTGATTATGGGACGAAATGATCTGGCTAATTCTGGGCAGCCAGGCAGTATAGAGTATGGGAATAGTTCTTTATCTGGCTCCTATGTATTACAGTTTTCAACAATGGTTAGCCGCAGTGCATCTGGCGAAATTATTGAAGATCGTATGGTTGAACCTGATATAATAGTACCGCTCACTAGAGAAGAGATTTTAGGAGAGAAGGATGTAATTTTGGAAAAAGCTTATGAGAAGATGAATGAGTTAATGGCTGAATAGGATATCCAGTAGAAAAAATGTTTAACGTATTTAACTTGTGCAGCAAAAATTTTCCCAATACCTCTTGCAGAATAAAAATTATATGCTATAATGTAATAGGAATAAGAATTTTTGAAAGGAGGTCGTGTTGAGATGATTAATTTGATGAGAATATCTAGCGGTGTTACTAATCCATCTTTAACTTCATATATCTTTAATACACGACCTGGCTGCAGAATTTAATTAATAAATTATCAAGGTTTTGCAGGATTAATCTGTCATTAGAAGAATTACCCACAGGTGTGTATTAACTATTACCTGTGGGTTTTTAATATACGTAAAGTGTATTAAAAACTTATTAATGGAGTAATTTATGTTTATTTTTCTCCACAGGTAACTAAACCTGTGGTTTTTTTATACCCAAAAAGCTCATGCGACAAATCTTATGATTGGGGTGATTTATGTAATGAAGAATTTGAGATTAATGTGGAATTACATGAAAGGTAACCGGACTTTGTATGTTGCTGCAATCATCAGTGTTGCCCTGGCAACTCTATTAGCAACATTCAATCCGCTAATAATTAGGATCACTATAGATTCAATCATTGGCGATCAACCTTTAGAGACTTATGATTGGCTAACAAAATTAATTAATAATCTGGGAGGTACTGATTCATTAGTGCATAACCTCTGGTTAATTGGCTTGATTTTGCTTGTAGTCACTCTATTACAAGGTATCTTTCAATTTGTGAAAGGTAAATGGTCTGCCCAGGCAGCAGAGACTATTGCCCGTAACTTACGGGGTAATCTGTATGATCATTTACAGCATATGCCTTATGAGTACTTCATCAGTGCTCAGACCGGAGATATTATTCAGCGGTGTACATCAGATGTAGATCAAATTCGGCAATTCCTGGCAGTGCAGTTGGTGGAAGTCGGACGGTCCATCTTTACGCTAGTCTTCGTCTCGTCTATTATGTTTGCTTTAAATTTTAAGCTGGCTTTAGTCTCGATGTCAGTGGTACCAATTATCTTTAGTTTCTCATATTTCTTTTATCGGGAAGTCAAAAAGACTTTTAAAGATGCGGATGAAGCGGAAGGTAGGATGTCAACAGTGCTTCAGGAGAATCTCACTGGTGTAAGGATTGTCAGAGCCTTTGCCAGACAAGATTATGAGATTGATAAATTTGATGAGAGAAGTGTTCAGTATAGAGATAAGGTGTATCGGGTGATTAAATTGATGGCCTGGTATTGGTCATTGTCAGACCTACTAAGTATGTTTCAGATTGGAATAGTACTGGTTTTTGGAGCTTTTTGGGCAGCCCGGGGAGTCATTACTCTGGGAACACTAGTATTGTTTACTACCTATGAAGGTATGCTTCTCTGGCCTATCAGACAGATGGGGCGAATCTTGACTGACCTTGGTAAGACTCTGGTATCTTCAGAGAGGATTCAAGAGATCTTAAATGAGCCTCTAGAAGTTGTTGAGCCAGATGAATATCAGCCTGAGATTAAAGGGGATATCGTCTTTGACGATGTGTCTTTCTCTTATGACGACGGAAGAGAGATTTTACAGAATGTATCCTTTACAGTCAAAGAGGGAGAGACTGTCGCTATCCTGGGCCCTACTGGTTCAGGAAAAAGTACTCTCGTCCATCTTCTGGCAAGGTTATATGACTATGATCAAGGTTCGATTAAAATTGGTGAACATGAACTCAAAAATATTGAAAAGAAATATTTAAGACACCATGTTGGTTTAGTTCTCCAGGAACCATTTCTCTTTGCCAGATCTATCAAATCGAATATTAGCCTGGCCAGACCGGAAAGTCACGATGAAGAGGTCACCGAGGCTGCCAGGTCAGCTGCTGTTCATGATGTGATTCAAAATTTTGAACTTGGATATGAGACGCTGGTTGGTGAGCGGGGAGTATCTCTCTCTGGAGGGCAAAAGCAGCGGGTGGCTATAGCCAGAACATTGATCAGAAATTGTCCAATTTTGATCTTTGATGATTCATTGAGTGCAGTAGATACTGAGACAGATGCTGCCATTCGACAATCTCTAAAGGAAAAAAGTGCGAGAGCTACGACCTTCATTATCTCTCATAGAATCAATACTTTAGCAGAAGCAGATAAAATTCTGGTAATTGAAGATGGACGGATCACGCAGATGGGTACTCATGAGGAACTGCTAAAGCAGACTGGACTTTATCGACGGGTCTGGCAGATCCAGAACTCTCTGGAGACAGAAGTTTTAGAGGGGGATCAGAGAAAGGGGGCTAAGTAAGATGCAGCGTTTTGAAGAACAGGAGTATGATAAGCGATTTGACTGGGGCTTATGGAGAAAACTCTTCAAATATATTAAGGCTTTTAAAAAAGAGATGATTATCTTATCTATTGTTATGGTAGGGGTTGGTGGTATTGATGCTATCTTCCCGATGCTTACTAAAGAAGCTGTAGATCGATTTGTTATCCCCGGGAAAGTGGATGGCTTGTTAGGATTTGGATTAATTTATGGGCTGTTGGTGGTTGTTCAGGCTGTTAATGTGTGGGCTCTGGTCACCTTTGCCGGGAAGATGGAGACAGGGATTAGTTATAATATTAGAAAGGTAGGATTTGAGCGCTTGCAGGAATTGTCTTTTTCATATTATGATCAGACTCCTGTAGGTTGGTTGATGGCCAGAATGACATCGGATATTAGGAGATTGGGTGAAGTTATCTCATGGAGTCTGGTTGATATGGTCTGGGGAATTACGATGATGATTGCGATGGCAGGAATTATGCTTTATCTTGATTGGAAGCTGGCCCTGATCTCATTATCTGTTGTCCCGGCTCTGGGGATTGTCAGTATCTACTTCCAAAAGAAGATTCTGAAAGCGTATCGGAAAGTGCGGAAGATTAATTCTAAGATTACTGGTTCATTCAATGAAGGAATTATGGGAGCCAGAACAACCAAGACACTGGTTAGAGAAGAGAAGAATTTACATGAGTTTGAAGACCTGACAGGACAGATGCGAGCCGCTTCTATTCGGGCAGCAATCTTTTCGGCCCTTTTCTTACCGATTGTTTTGAGTTTCGGCAGCATTGGAACAGGGTTAGCTCTCTGGTATGGAGGTCAGGCAGTTTTTATGGAGAAGATTAGTTACGGTATTCTGGTGGCATTCATCTCTTATACAGTGCGATTTTTTGAACCGATCAGTCAGCTAGCCCGAATTTTTGCTGAACTTCAGTCGGCTCAGGCCTCCGCTGAACGCACTCTATCAATGATTGGTACCGAGCCTGAGATTCAGGATAGGCAAGATGTACTGGATATTTATGGTGATTCTTTCAAACCCAAAAGAGAGAACTGGCCCGAACTTCGAGGTGATATTGCCTTTGAAAATGTTACTTTTGCCTATAAAGATGGGGAAAAGGTGCTGGAGAACTTTAATCTGCAGATTAAAGCAGGGCAGACTATAGCTCTGGTTGGTGAGACCGGGGCCGGTAAGAGTACTATTGTGAATCTAGCCTGTCGTTTTTACGAACCAACCGCTGGCCGAATTTTGATTGATGGTGTTGATTATCAGGAGAGATCACAACGTTGGCTGCATGAGAATATTGGTTATGTGCTGCAGACACCGCACTTATTTAGTGGCACAATAAAAGAGAATATTCGTTATGGACGGTTGGATGCATGCGAATTGGATATTATCCGGGCAGCTAAGCTTGTTAATGCACATCAATTTATAATGAAGTTGGAAAAGGAATATGATACGGAGATTGGTGAAGGTGGAGGTAATCTTTCCACTGGAGAGAAGCAGTTAATCTCTTTTGCCAGAGCGATAATTGCTGACCCGAAGATCTTCGTTCTTGATGAAGCAACATCTTCAATAGATACAGAGATGGAACAGATTATCCAGGAGGCGATTAATCAACTTTTAACCGGACGAACCAGTTTTATTATTGCCCATCGACTGTCAACTATCCGACGGGCTGATCGAATCCTGGTGCTCAAAGATGGAAAGATCCTTGAGGACGGTAATCATCAGGAGCTGCTGCAAGAGAAAGGGTATTATTATCGACTGTACACCAATCAGTTCATGGAAGAGAGTCGCATGATGTATTAAGATATCATAATTAAAAGAGGATTTTTGATGATACTGAATCAAAAATCCTCTTTTTCGTAGTCGTCACACTCAAGGCCTTAATAGCCTGCTTTTAAGACGATTTTAATTAATTATGATAAAAAAGGATCTGATAATAGTAGTTATTAGGGCGTTTGTCCCCTTTTTACTTGTCTCTTTTTATAGTAAAATAAAGATAGGGAAATAATTAAGCATTCTTTTCCAAAAAAGATACCGTGAATTTTCTCAATAGAGTTCGTATATATTAGTGAGAAGTTATAAGGTAGATTCACAGTAAGGGGGGGAGAAAATGCAGCGAGAAGATGATGAATTGATGAGATTAGTGATTGAATCCAATGATATGCAGGCCTTTAACCAACTTGTCTTACGTTATCGTAAACCTGCTGTGAGTTTTGCAGTCAGATATAATGGCGATTATTATCTGTCGGAAGATATGGTACAGGAAGCCTTTGCCCGAATTTATCTGCGGAGAGATAGATATCGTTTTAAAGGGCAATTTCGTGCTTATCTGTTTAAAATTATTCGCAATATATGTATAGATCATTATCGGAAACATGGTAAAAGATCGGAACAGCAACTAATTGAAAATATGATAGATAATGGCTCTACCCCTGAAGAGTTAACTGTGCAGAAAGAGACCTTTGGTATATTGAACAGACTTCTGCAAGATTTAAATGAAAGATATAGAACAGCATTATATCTGCGAGAATATGCAGAAATGTCTTATCAGGAGATTGCTCAAACTATGGGAATTAGTCTGGGGCAGGTCAGGATGCTAATCTATCGGGGTCGGAAAAAACTCAAAAAATTAGCTGAACAGGAGTTGAGGTGAAGATGAGAAGGTTACCATATCGGAAAGTCAGGAGTGATGAGGAGTTTTTACAGGGAATTCAGAAGAAGATCAATATTCTCGACTATGCTCTAAAAGAGGAGGAACGGGTTCAAAAGTTGACAAAAATGAGATTCGTAGCGCATTGTCGTCTTATTTCTCTTCTGGGCATTATTAGTATTATATGCTGGCTTGTACTTCCAGAATATTATGATACAACGGGTGTAGCATATCTCTGGTCTATCTTGATTTTGACGATTGCTGCTTTTTATGAATATTTTCTGGAAGCCAGGAGGAATTGACATGATGGAGATAAGAATACGCAATCTGACAAAAAAATATGGCGGCAAATTGGCTTTAGATGAGATCAGTCTGGATATTAATGGTGGACTGTATGGTTTACTTGGTCCTAAAGGTGCAGGAAAGACAACGCTATTGCGAATTATAGCAACTCTTATGAACCCTACTTCGGGGGATATCTGTATCGGACATCTGGATCTGGGACAGAGAAAAGCTATTAGAGATATTCTGGGATATTTACCCCAAAATTTCTCCTTTTATCCCCAGTATAGTGTTTATGAAGTGATGGATTATCTGGCGGTTTTGAGCGGACAAAAAGATCCAGTGTGGAGACAAGAAAAAATTACGCAGCTTTTGCAGCAAGTGAATCTCTGGGAGAATCGAGATACTAAAACCAGGGTACTCTCTAAAGGGATGAAGCGGCGTCTAGGATTCGCTCAGGCATTGATCAATGATCCGCTAATTTTGCTTGTCGATGAACCGACTGCTGGTTTAGACCTGGAAGAACAGGTGCGTTTTCGTAATCTATTATCAGATTTTGCCCTTGAGCGAACTGTAATTCTCTCAACACATATCGTGGCAGATGTGGAATTTATCTGCGAAAATTTGGCGATTTTAAAAGAAGGTGGTCTGATTTATGAAGGTAGAATTCGTGATCTGGTGAGAAAAGGCGAAGGTAAGGTCTGGAGCTTGCTTGCTGAGAGAGAGGATACTCTGGATATTAGATCAGATTATCAGGTGATCTCTTATGTTCCTGAGGGTGATATGATGAATTTTCGACTTATTTCTAATCATCAGCCAGGGCCAGGAGCTGAATTGGTAAAACCGACCATTGAGGACGTATATCTGGGAATAATGGGGGGTGTCATGGGATGATCTGGATGAATATCTTTAAAAGTGAGATCAAATATCAGTTGAAAAGTATTGTGTTTTGGGTTTTAGCTATTGCAGTTCTGGGATTTGTCTTCTCGCAATTTACTGAAGAATATGTAAAATTTCCGGGAGATCAAGCTAGTGGAATAGAGGGACAGGCTAATTCTGCCTCTTATGGTGTAACACATAATCTGTCTTCAGAAGAAGAGATACAACTTATTAGAAGGCATTTATGGAAAGACCTTTTTCAAAAAGAAGGTTTTACCCGTTATGGGTTAATTATTAAAGATATAAGGGTAGATGAAGTTCAAAAAAAAGCTATGGCTCAATTAATTGATAAGATAGATAATCACAGTAGTTATCAGGAGTTTGTGGTAGAGGTGAATAAGCTAGACACAGTTTTAGGTGGTAACACCATATATGGTGATAAATTTAGACCTATGCTAAGTCGTAAGTTAACTTATGAAGAAGCTGTAGAGAATTTTGAGAACAGGGTAGAAGAAGGAATGACTAATGTTTATGGGAGATTGTTTGCAGATTATCTGGGATTAACTGCCGGTTTGTTTCCCGTATTCATCGGTGCTTTTTTGCTCGGTAGAGATCGCAGATGGCGAATGGATGATTTAATCAAGATACGGGGTATTAGGTCATTGGTTTATGTTTCTGCTAAATATCTGGCTGTGGTCTTACTGTTGGTCGGGGTTTATCTGATTATCTCTCTGATTCCAACTGTAAAATTCTATTTTTTAAGTAAAGCCAATGGCTGGCCTTTTCATCCTCTGGGTTTTCTCAAATATACAGTAGCCTGGGTTTTGCCAACTGTTCTGTTTACGATAGCTTGTGGAATGACCATTGCTGAATTGGTTGGGTCTGGTCTGATTGCTGTTGCGGCACAAATCGTCTTTACTTTTAGTAATTCACTCCCATTAAAAGGAAATTATTCTTTAAGCAGATTTATCATTCGTTTCAATACCATTGAGGGGCATGATATATTGGTTAAATCTCATGATGCTATTTTATTAAATCGACTCTTTTATCTCTTATTATCAGGTCTGCTGGTAGTTCTTTGCGCCTGGGTCTGGGAGAAGAAAGAGGCTCAGGGTAGGAGGTAGTTAAGTGAGCAATTGTAGATGTCATCCATTCATCGTCGTCCGATCAAATAGCAAAATCATCTCCTGAGACGTAGTGCAAAGTTTTTCAAGATCAGATATTCTGAGGTTTTTGGAATAATCTGAATGGTAAGATAGTAAGGTGAAATTATTATTTTTAGCTAAAAAAAAATTCCTTTTGGAGAGGAAATTACTCCTTTTTGTTGAATTCATTGAATATAAATATTTAGTAGAGCGAAGTATTCCAATCTTGTTGGTGGAATACTGGAAGTGGGGTAAGCTCATTGGCAATTAGAAGGAGAATAGGAGGAGAATAGGCATGAAGGAGTTTAAGGCATTATATCGATTTATTAAACCTTATCGGGCTACATTAGCTCTGGCGATGTTTTGTATGATTTTGGTAACTACCATGAGTCTGACTGGCCCGTGGATGATCAGAATGTTGATAAAAACAGTGACGGATGGGGTACAGGGGGAGGCTAATTTTGGGCAGATTTCCTGGCTTGCAGGGTTATTGATTGGGGTGTATATTTTACGGGGAATAGGTCAATTCGGTGAAAATTACGTCTCTCATTATGCAGCCTGGCATATTCTCAAGGAGATTAGACAGTATCTGTATAGCCATTTGCAGGCATTATCTCTACGGTATTTCCAGGATAAGCAGACAGGAGAGTTGATGTCTAGAGTAATTAACGATACCCGAAATTTTGAGTTACTGATCGCCCATGCTATACCCACATTTTTAGTTAATGGTTGTATGGTTATTGGGGTCTCAGTAATTTTATTTATGCTGGACGTTCGCCTGGCTCTGTATACATTAATTCCGATACCATTGCTTGTTGTTATCGTAATCAACTTTAGTAAAATATCCCGACCATTATTTAAGGTAGCTCAAAAAGAGATTGCTGAAGTTAATGCTATTCTGCAAGATAATTTTTCGGGTATAAAGGAGATTAAGTCATTTACTCAAGAAGAGTATGAGAGTGATCGGACGGGGTCACGGATTGTGGCTCATACTTCTGCCATTTTGAAAGCATTAAAACTGAGTGCAACCTATCAGCCAACTATTCAATTTATCTCAGGTATGGGAACAGTTATTGTTATCTTTTTTGGAGGACGATTGGCGTTAAGCGGAATGCTTCCTTTAGAAGATCTGGTAGCTTTTTTACTCTATCTGAGTATGTTCTATGAGCCGATTACTGCATTGGGGAGAGTCAATGAAGGTCTGCAGCAGGCTTTAGCCAGTGCTGAACGGGTTCTGGAGATATTGAGTGTCCAACCAGAGGTTGATGATCTGCCGGGAGCGAAATCAATCACTCAGATCGAAGGTAAGCTGGAATTTAGAAATGTGGACTTCTGGTATGATGATCAGATTCCTGTTTTAAAAAATATCTCTTTTGAAATACAGCCAGGTGAAACAGCCGCATTGGTAGGACCAACAGGTGTAGGTAAGACTACTATTGCTCATCTAATACCTCGTTTTTATGATGTGAAAAAGGGCGGCATCTTTCTGGATGGTCAGGATATTCGAAATTTAAAGGTTTCAGATCTGCGGAGGGGAATTAGTTTTGTTTCCCAGGATGTTTTTTTGTTTAACGGTACAGTGAAGGATAATATCTTATATGGTAGACCTGATGCCACAGAAGAAGAGGTTATTGCTGCTGCTAAGACTGCCAATGCCCACCAATTCATCTCTGAACTTTCCAATGGTTATGAGACACAGGTGGGAGAACGGGGTGTGAAGCTATCTGGTGGTCAAAAACAGCGAATTTCCATTGCCCGTGCTATTTTAAAGGATGCACCAATTCTGATTCTGGATGAAGCCACTTCTGCAGTCGATACTCAGACAGAAAGACTAATCCAGGAGGCACTGAATAGATTAATGCAGAATAAGACAACGGTTGTGATTGCCCATCGCCTGTCAACTATTCAGGATGCCAACCAGATCGTGGTTTTAAAAGAAGGCGAGATTTTAGAAAAAGGAAAACATGATGAACTACTGGCAAAGGGAGGTCTCTACAGTGAATTGTGCCAGGCTCAAAGTACGGGGCGGCTTGTTGGATAATGTTGATTGATGCTTATCTGTAACATTTTGAATAAATAAGCTAGAGAAGTCCTGATTAGACCTTTGTAAAAGGAGATCAGGACTTTTTCATATCGGAGAAAAATTTATTGCTATCTTTAAATCAAGGTATCAGCTGATTGGAATAGGGAGCAGAGACCTTGAATTCTGTACCAGAGATGTCAGGTCATATTTCTAAAGTCTGGAAACCGATGAAGGACAAAGAATTGCTAGAGGTGTAAGTTTGAATATAAATTCTATTATCAGAAATATTTTGGCGGGGTTTCATATTTAATGAAGCTTCGCTTTTTTTTTGAACTATTTTGTAAAAAGTAATTTCATTTAGAGGGAAAATCTAACTCAATGTTTAAATATTATTTAGGGCTCTACGAAAAGGGATTTTATGAAGGGGGGGTGTCTGGAAATAAAAATCTTAAGGAGGGGAAATTTTTGAAAGGTGAAAAAGATATTGCATTATTTCAGTACTCTAATCATGATCAACTCTATGAACGAATTGTCAAATTAGAAGGAAAAAATAGGGAATTGGAGATGATGTTAGAGAAGGGAGAAGATCGTTTCCGTATTGCTTTGAGGCAACTACATGTTTTTGCAGCAAATGTTGATTAGTGAACTGAAGAAGTTACAGGAACAGCTTATTGAAGCAAGTAAAATTAAAGCTTTAGGTCAATTAGCTGTTGGTGTAGCCCATGAGTTTAACAATATTTTCGCTATCACTAAAGCTACAGCTCAGCTAATCCTAAACAAAACTGAAAAGGGAATTATTGAGCTTCCCGCAGATTTTCAGGGAAAAGTCTGGAAAATTATTGAACATAGTAGGCGAGGTAAGGTGATTTCAGCCAATCTGCTAGACATTGGTAAGCCTAAAACCTTGAAAAAACAATTATGGGATATTATTGATGTCATCGAAAAAATTCTGATTATGCAAACAGACGATCTTAATGTAGAAAACATAAAGATTATGCGAAAGTATTATTCTAGAAAGAAAATGATGATAGATTGGTATCAGATGGAACAGGTGTTTTACCATTTAATCATTAATGTCAGGCATGCTATGAAAAAATTTGGTCAGGGAGTATTGACAATTGTTGTAAAGGAGACTGAGGAGAATATCATTATTAGATTTACAAATTCTGGTATTGATATGAATGAGGAGATCAGAGAAAGAATATTTGAGCTTTTTTTACCACTAAAGGTGGATATAACAGAGATAATCCCCTGGTCAGTGGAATAGGTTTAGGGCTACCATTAGTGCTGCAGATAATCCAGAATCACAATGGAACAATTGAGATTGAGAGTGAGGAGAATAAGGGGTCTAGTTTTATTATCAAAATTCCTCACAAATAAAAAAACAAATTCGATAAAAATTTTATGTATAATAGGAGGATAAAATGCATGGGAATTCAATCTAAATCTCAGAATCAATTATATAAGCAGATGGATGTTTTAAAGCAGAGGATTTCTGAACTGGAGGCGGAAAATGTAACACTTCGTGAAGAGTTACATTTGGGAGAGCAGAGACTACAATTGGTAGCAAAAAACACTCTAACTACCTTAGCTGATAATGATCTCAATTTAGAGGTAGTTAAAATTTACAATCCTCATCCAGATTTTGAAAAAGGTTTTGTCGGGACATATCCAGACCCTCACTTAGATCCTAATTTTCAGGAGATTGACCTTCTAAAACGGGAGATCATCAAAACTGGTGCCGGCCACAGGAAAGAGGTTGTGCTGAGTTTAAGTGATGGAATTTTTACCTACAATGTAGCAGCTGAACCATTAAAAAGTTTATCGGGAAAAACGGTGGGAATTGTAGTAGTGGCTACAGATATAACTGAAAGAAAACAGGTTGAGCAGTATCTTTTGGAGGCAGAAAAACTTTCAATGGTAGGAGAGTTATCAGCTAGCGTATCCCATGAAATAAAAAATATTCTTGCTGTAATAATGGCTAGTGCTCAATTGATTATGAAGAAGATGAATAAAGATAGTTCGATTAGTTATAAAAGTATTCTTCCGTGGATTAATACTATTACAGAACAAGGCAAAAAAGGGACTAATGTTATTAGCAACATTTTGGATATAGCAAGAGGTGGTGATTCTCGAAAAAGGTTAGTGGATATACGTGAGATTATTGATAGAGTTCTGGAATTACAGAAGAATCAACTTCAATTAGAGCATATTACTATCGTGAAAGATTATGCGGATATTCCAAAGATAAAAGTAAACCCTGAGATGATTGAGCAAGTATTTCTCAATCTGTCAATAAATGCTCGTCATGCTATGAAAGGTTATGGAAGTGGGACTATCACCATTTCTGTTAGAGAAGAAAACCACCATGTGGAGATACAGTTCACTGATACTGGTATTGGGATTAAGGATGGAATTAAAGATAAAATATTTTCACCTTTCTTTACAACAAAGAGTACATATTCGGGAAATGTAAAAAAAGTTAAAGGCTCTGGTCTGGGGTTATCTATCATCTCTCAGACGATCAAAAGCCATAGTGGGACGATTAATGTTGAGAGTAAAGAAGGGGAAGGGGCTTCTTTTATTATCAGACTACCTCTTGGATAAAGCTTGGCTCTGCTAAGCTTTTTTCCTGTCCAATTATCCACAAGAAGGGGAAATAGAGGAAAACAAAACACCTTGGTAGAATAGAAATATATGAAGAGATTATAATTTTTTTAATTATTTTCTGTAAATGATGATTATAAAGATCGTAGAATAGGAGGATGCAGGAGTGCTAAATTCAAGAGATACCTGGGATAGAAAAATTGATTATTTACGCATATCCATTACTGATAGATGTAATCTGCGCTGCCAATATTGTATGCCTCCGGAGGGAATTATCCAAAAATCCCATGATGATATCTTGCGCTATGAAGATATTCTACAAATTGTAGCTGTTGGAACGGAGTTGGGAATTAAAAAAATTCGGATTACTGGAGGTGAACCATTAGTTAGGCTTGGAGTGATAGAGTTTGTGGAAAAGCTAAATCAGATTCCGGGATTAGTTGAGATTAGTATGACCACCAATGGTATTCTCCTGGCAGAATATGCTCAAAGTTTGAAAAAAGCAGGATTGAGCCGAGTAAATATTAGTCTTGATTCCTTACAAAAGAATAGATTTGAGGAGATTACTCGTCGGGACAATTTAGATCAGGTGATGGTCGGAATTCAGGCAGCTTTAAAGTTTGGTTTGAGTCCAGTAAAAGTAAATATGGTGGTCATTGGGGGCATTAATGATGATGAGATCATGGATTTTGTAGATCTCAGTAGACGATATCCAATCCATGTGAGATTTATTGAATTTATGCCTTTGGGGAGATCAAATATCTCTCACAGTGAGGGATTTGTCTCTCTAAACCAGGTTAAAGAGATTATCTGTGATAATCTCCACCTAATCCCCATCGGTGTAAAAGGCAGTGGTCCAGCTGAAAGTTATACTTTTGAAGGGACGAAAGGAACTATTGGTTTTATTGCACCTTTGAGTCATAACTTTTGTTCTAAATGTAATCGGCTGCGTTTGACTGCAGACGGTAGATTACGTCCATGCCTGGATAATAATTTGGAGATCGATCTTCATGAACAGCCAGGACGGATTGGAGATAATGATTTTATCAGGAATAGATTTATCGATGTTCTCAGACTTAAACCCAACCATCATAGTTTTCTGGAGGAAGGGAATGATATATCTAATAGGAATATGTTTCAGATTGGAGGTTAGGAGATGAGTGAGTTAACCCATCTTGATAAAACTGGAGACGTCAGAATGGTTGATGTCACTACCAAAGATGAGACTAAAAGAGAAGCTATGGCTTATGGAAGTATTACTATGAAATCAGAAACTTTACAGTTAATTCTTCGCAAAGAAGTGACAAAAGGGGCGGTTTTGGAGACGGCTCGTGTTGCTGGCATTATGGGAGTAAAGCGAACTGCTGAGTTGATTCCCATGTGTCATCCGTTATTGATTACAGGAATTGCTATAGATTTTCAAATTGAAGATGACAAAACTATTGGTATTAGAGTAACGGTAAAAACAACGGGTAAGACCGGTGTAGAGATGGAAGCATTAACGGGAGTGTCAGTAACGGCACTTACGATTTATGATATGTGTAAAGCTGCTGATAAAGGAATGGTGATTGGAGAGATCAAACTTCTCTACAAGACAGGGGGCAAGAGTGGAGCTTATATTAGGGAGGAGGTGTGATAGTGTGGCAGGTATAGTACTGGCAGTCTGTCGGAGTGTAGAGAAGGGAACAGTTAAGCTTCCAATTCCGGTGGGCCATATTGTTAAAGATTTTGGGTTAGAGGGAGATGCCCATGGAGGTGACTGGCATCGACAGGTTAGCCTTCTGGCTGAGGAGAGTGTTCAGAAGATGCGAAATCAGGGATTTGATTTGGGATATGGGGATTTTGCTGAAAATATTACAACTAAAGGTATTACTTTATTTGAGTTACCTATCGGTACAATACTGAAACTGGGAGAGGAGGTACTTCTGGAAGTAACTCAGATTGGGAAAACATGTCATCACGACTGTGAGGTTTATCATAAAATAGGGGCATGTGTGATGCCACAGGAAGGTATCTTTACGAGAGTTCTCCAATCAGGGATTGTTAAAGCTGGAGATAAAATACAGATATTTAATCACAAGAAAGGGTGTTGATTATGTGACGGTTTTACAGGATGGAGTAGTGGGTCGCTGCGGATTGGCGGGAGAGATTGATTTAGACCATTAGTAAAGCGCTAGTGGTTTTTTTTAAGCAAAAAGAAGGAGTATTTTTTTTGGTGTCTAAAATATTTAGCATAAATATCCATCTAAAGACATTTCAGTAGGGAAGTCTCTCAGCCCATATAGGCGGGAGAATAAATAATTGAATGGTGTTTACTTCAGTGGAGGTATAATCTCTTTTTGGAGTCGTTAAACCCAGGGATTAACAGCCTGCTGTTAATCGACTTTAATTGTATTTATTAGATATAAAAGAGGGGGATGGGTGCAATGGAGCTTCAAACCCAGAAGGATACCACGTTAGTAGGTCAATTAAATCAACTCCAGTTACGTGATCACCTGGCACTTATTTATGATGGGAATTTTCAGGAGTGGAAAAGAACGGTGGTTCCTTTTATGTTATTTGGGCTTTTTCAGAATGAAAAGTGTGTGTATATTCTTGAGGATGAGACCCCAGAACAGATTAGGGCGTTCTGTCTGGAACTTGGCGTTAATCTTAAAGCATATGAGAAGACGGGAGCTTTTGTTTTTCTCAACAAAACAAAGTTATATTATCAGAATAATGTTTTTGACCTTGATTTTATAGTGAGTTTTCTAATTGCCACTATCGAAAATGCACTAACTGAAGGGTATAGTGGACTACGAATTACAGGTGATATGGCCGGATCAGATAATATAAAATATGGATTGGAGAAAGCTATCGATTACGAAGTTAGAATGAATCAGGAGATATTTTCAAAATATCCTATAATAGCCTTATGTAGATATAATATAAACCGATATGATACTGATTTAATAAAAAACATCTTAAAATTTCACCCCTATATTGTCTGGGAGAACAGAATTCATGAGAATCCGTATTATATTTTCCCGGAAGAGTATTTAGCGGAAGAAGCTAATCAAGAGGAGACATTTCAATTGTTAGAAGATATAAGTGCTTTTACTCAAAAGAAGAGTAGCTTTTTTAATAAAGTCATGGTTTTGGAAAAAAACTATGCAATCTTTGAGGCACAATTGGGTTACGAAAAACTAAAAAATGAATTTCTTCTGAGTCTATCACATGAGTTCCGAACCCCGTTGAATTTGATGTTTACTGCTCTACAGCTTCTGGACCTTCAGCTCAAAGCAGACGAAAAATCCCGGCGTTATCTAAATATTTTAAAGCAGAACAATTATCGTCTAATAAAGTTAGTCAATAATTTATTGGATATCACCAGGATTAAATCTGGTTCTTATAGTTTAAAGATGCAAAACTGTGATATTGTTTATCTGGCACGAAATCTGACCTCTTCTGTGGAAAAATATTTTAAAGAACAGGGTAAAAAAATTCAATTTATCTGCAATGTGGAGAGAAAAGTTATTGCCATTGATCCCTTAAATATTGAAAGAATTATGTTAAATTTGCTGTCTAACGCAATCAAAGCTACCCAACCTAATGATCTGATTCTGGTTCGCGTGGATGAGGTGGAATCTAAAGTAATAATGTCCATAGCCGATACCGGTAGGGGTATTAAAGAAGAAAAGAAAAAGATTATCTTTGAGCAATTTAGACGGGTTGAAGATAGCTTTGTACGGAATAGTGAAGGTAGTGGATTAGGATTGTGGATTGTTAAATCTTTAGTGGAACTGCATTCAGGCACCATTGATTTAGAAAGTAGTTATGGAGAAGGTAGTGAATTTATCATTACTTTGCCAGCGTCTAAGTTATCAGAGGAGATGGCAGAAACAATAGATGAACAGGAGACCCCGAGTTTACTTGATCGTTTGGGGGTGGAATTTTCAGATATTTACGATATATGAAGATCAGTTATGGAGTGAGATTATATGTCAACCAATCATAGTCATGATCAAAAGGAGTGTAGTCTACACTCTGACCCAAAATTATTTCAATTCATAGGACAGCAGGTTAGAGAATGTGTTGAAACTATTATTGACCAGATTAATTGTACATACCAGTGTAATCCCCGGTTTTTAGATGAATTGATAATCACAACAGAGGATGTATATCCAAAAAAACAGGTCATCAATAGGATCTATCAGGTTATCTGTCAGACCATTTTACGTCTGGCGATAATTTCCTGTGCGGAAGTGTTGGGTTTACTTCCGATTAAAGAGCATACTTATAGTGTCAGATATAGCTTAAGCGGCTTGTGTCTTCAGCTGCAGGAGAAATTAACAAAAGATGATAAACAAAATTTTGCAAGCAGATTTGACGGTTGGGTCAGGGTACTTAGACTTTTTCAGATCATGGTTGAAGGACTGGATGAACAGGAATTACATATACCTGCTTACGGCGGTCAACTATTCACCAGTATAGATGGTATCAGCAATGCTTCTACTGCTGGAGATTTGTCTGACTTTGACTCTTCCTGTGTTCAAATAGATAATTGTCATCTATCCAGAATTTTGACTGGTTTGAACTTTGAGGATATACTTACCGCTGAAGATGAGTGTTATCCAAAATCCAATAATAGTGATCTATCTCTGCAGTGTATAGAATATCTGGGGATAATTCACGAAAGCATGTTAGATTACCATCTTAGCGTAGTTGAGAGCAAAGATGGAGGAGTAAGTTCGTTAGAGTTATGTTTAAATGAGTGGGATAGGAATAGAAAAGGAATGGGTGCTTTTTATACAAGATGGGAATTGGCCTGGCATACTGTTCGCCATACTTTGGAACCTCTGGTATATGAAAAAGATTCAGTTGGTAAGTTGATTCCACGTCTTCCAGAAGAGATACTATCATTAAAAGTCTGTGATCCAGCCTGTGGGTCAGGGTCATTTCTAATCACAACACTCAAATACCTTCTTCAGAGTTTACAGAGGTCAGTGGAATACCATCAAAGATTAAGAATAAGTGAGCAACAGATAATCCTTTCTTTGACTGGAGAAGAGGATGTTATACAAATTCAGAGTCCAATTCCCGAGCAGCGGGATAGTCTGTTAAGAAAAATTTATTGTTTCCAAATTACCCAAAATTGTCTCTATGGAGTGGATATCAATCCTCTGGCTGTGGAGTTGGCAAAAGTCTCTCTCTGGATGGAGACTGGCGATCCAGATCTAGCTTTTTCATTCGTAGACCACAGGTTAAAGACAGGTAATTCATTATTGGGCTGCTGGTCAGATTACTATCAAGAATACCCGATATTAGCCTGGGCAAGAGATGGTGGAGATACTGGTCATTGCGGGGTTCATTATCAGAAAGGTCAGTGGAATAAAGAGATTACTGATTTCTTAAAGAGAAGAATCAAACCTGAGATGGTTAAACTAATTCAGGGTGGGCAGGAGCATATATTAGTAGGACATGAGGATTTACGCGAAGCATTTGATACCTGGTGTGCGATCTGGTTCTGGCCAGCTGATCAACTCAATCAGGATACTCCTACACCACTTAACTTTAGAAACTTATCTGCAAAAGCTAGTGAGATGGTCAAAGCATTGCGAGAAAAATGGGGATTTTTCCACTGGGAATTGGAGTTTCCGGAAGTTTTTCAAGGGAAAGATGCGGGTTTTACTGCTCTTGTGGGCAACCCTCCCTGGGAAGTTACTAAACCTAAATCGCAGGAGTTCTTTTTAAAATATGACTCTCTTTATCGAAAATATGGAAAGCAAAAAGGTTTGAAGATACAGAAAAAATTATTTCAACAACCTCAGATTGAGCGGGACTGGTTGGCTTATCTGGCTGGATTTAAGGCTCTGACTAATTTTATCAACACAGTAGCTCATCCCTTTGGAGATTGTAAGATCAATGGCGTTAATAGGTTAAATTTGTTATCGAGAAAACAATGGAGTCATAGTCATAGTTTGCATAGGCAATGGAGAGAAGGTCGTCAGCAGCGAAATCCGGGAGCCGAAGATTATCATCCATATAGATATCAAGGTACTGCAGATCTCAATATGTATAAGATATTTTTAGAGATGTCTTTGTATATATTAAAACAAGGCGGTAGATTGGGGATGATATTTCCTTCAAGTATCTATACAGATAAGGGATGTACGGAACTTAGAAAGTACCTTTTACAGAAAAATGATTGGGAATTGTTGTTTGGTTTTGAAAATCGCAAGGGCATCTTCCCGATTGATGCCAGATTTAAATTCTGTGTTATCGTACTGGTCAAGGGCGGAACTACAGAGAAGATTCTGACCAGTTTTATGCGGCATGAGCTTAAAGAACTGCAAAATATAGGAGAGTTCTGTATTCCTTATCCCAAAAAACAGGTGCAAACATTTAGTCCATCCAGTATCGCCTGTTTAGAGATTAGATCAGTCAGGGACCAGGAGATTTTAGAGAAGATGTATAGTACAGGAGTGCTGTTAGGTGAGAAGAGTAATGGGTGGGATATTCAATTTAATCGGGAGTTTGACATGACTTTGGATTCAGCACTATTCTCAACTCTATCCCAGATAAAGGATTTGGGTTATCAATTAGACCAATATGGATATTGGATAGGTCCGGATAAAGAGGTAGCACTACCATTATACGAAGGTCGGATGATCGGACAGTTTGATTTTTCTGCTAAAGGATGGCTTGCAGGTAGGGGAAGAAGTTCCAGATGGCAAGACATACCCATCGAATCAAAGAGAATTCAGCCGCAGTATCTGGTAGCACTATCTGCTCTTGATAAAGAGAGGCTTATGGGGATCAAAGGTTTAAAGTTACCGCTAATGAACATAACCAGTGCTACCAACAGTCGAACCGTTATCGGAAGTCTTTTAAGAGATTATCCCTGTAATAATGCTCTAAATGCTGTAAGAGTCACAGGTCAGAAAGAGAGACTCTATCATTTAGCGGCATACTTTAATTCATTTAGTTATGACTATCTGGTCAGACAAAGATTGGGCGGCTTGAATTTGAATTTTTTTATTCTGGATGAGACTGTGATTCCTCCAATTGGATCTATGAAGAGAGTCTCCCTTCTTCCTATCTATGTGGCCAGGTTGAATCTGATTCATGAGTGTTTTGCTGTAGAGTGGCTGGAATTGGTCAGAAAATACCCGGAGATTAAAGTAAATTCCTGGAGATCTCTCTGGGCATTAACAGATCACGAGAGATTGCGATTACGTTGCATTATAGATGCAATAGTAGCAGAACTGTATGGTTTAGATTGGAGTGATCTGGCCTGGATTTTACGCAATGATTCTACTGACCTCAAAGGTTTCTGGCGAATTGATGAAGATAGACCAGAGAAGATGTGCCATACTTATCTGACTCTTGAAGCCTTTCACTATTTGAAGAAAGTCGGACTTCAGGAGTTTTGTCAGGGACAATGGCAGCTGCCCTCTGAGATCGTCAATGAATTAGGTCCAGCCTTACTACCACAGCAAGCAAATGAGGATGTGGAAAGTAGTTGGAGAGACTGTGAACTACATGCCAGAAATTATGTCAAAAGTTTGGGTTAAATATCTCGACAAAATGTCTTGTAAATCAGGAAGATGTATGATAGAATTTTTAATAAAGAAAGTTAATTTTTAAAACGAGAAAGGAGACACCGATGCGCAAATAATGGCTTTTTAAACCTAACTGGATAATTATTATTCATGACTGGTTGGAGTACAACTTGCGTAAGGTTAGTCTATCCTTTTTTAAAACAGAAGTTATTTGACGTGCTTGTTAGCACAGTATCTAATGCTACCAAAGCTTATTCATATTCTTCATGAATTTGTGTAAGCTGTGGAAGAGTATTGGCATAGGATGATTTACCCTGCCATAGTTGGTCATACAACCAGCTATGGCTTTTTTATTGTTGAAAATTAGCAGGTTAAAAAATATTAAGGAGTTATCTTAGCAAGGAGGTTTACAAACGATGATTAACAGATGGAAGTCTTCATATTAGATTAAAATTAACAGGGATAAAATTCTAAAATTATATATTTGAGGTGATTTTATGGATATGGTAAATTGTCAAAATATCAAAAAATCTTTTGCAGATACAGTAGTTTTAAACAATTTGAATATGCAGATTAAAGAAGGAGAGCGGCTGGGTTTAGTCGGTTCTAATGGGTGTGGAAAGAGTACTCTGGCGAATATGCTTTTTGGCAGCATGGATTATGATGATGGGGTAATAACTTATTATCGTTCAGACTTACGGATTGGATATCTGCTGCAGTCTAAGGAATATATGTTGAATGAGATAAATCCTTTTGCAGGAACAGAGATTCCAGGTCAAGATAGTTATTCTAACGACTGTTATACAATGATCAAAAATCTGGGTCTGGAGGATGTTCAACAGTGGGAGGCTGAGCGATTCTCCGGGTTGAGTGGTGGTGAAAAGACCAGATTAGCTCTAGCCAATATTTGGGCAAAGAGTCCAGAGTTTTTGATTTTAGATGAACCGACTAATCATCTGGATTTCCAGGGTATTGATTGGTTGATTGGGGAACTTCAATCATATCGGGGAACAGTATTGATTATCTCTCATGATAGATATTTTTTGGATCAGGTTGTCACCCGGATAGTAGAGATTGAAGATGGTCAGGCCACCAGCTATCCGGGTAATTACACCGCTTATCGGGAAGAGAAAGCAAGACAGTATGAGATTCAACTCCATCAATATGTTGAGCAGAAGAAGAAAGAAGAGAAGATCGAAGGTGAGATCGATCGACTGAAGAATTGGTCAGCAAAAGCTCATCGGGAAGCTAAATATACAGAGATTAAGAAAGGTGGAAAGGAATTTTACCGTTCTAAGGCAAAGCGAATGGATGTTGCAGTTAAGTCGCGAATTAAACGTCTTGAAAGGATGCGTGGAGCAGGGGTATCTAGACCGAAAGAGGAACCCACTGTTAGTTTTTCACTCAAGGATGCTAAAAAACATGGTCGAAGGATTCTGGAAGCTGTAGAGATTAAGAAAACTTTTGGAGAGCGGACACTTTTCGCAGACAGTTCATTTTGCATTCAACGGGGTGAACGGGTAGGGTTGCTGGGGAATAATGGTTGTGGCAAAACTACATTGCTTAAAATTATACTGGGTGAAGTAGATCTAGAGCAAGGTGAGGTCTGGATTAGTCCTTCGGCACAGATTGGCTATCTAAGTCAAGATATGCAGGATGTGCAGCCAGAATTAACAGTGCTGGAGAGTCTGGGATTGAGTAAACAGATCTTTATTGATTCAGCACGCAAAGTTTTGGCAAATCTGGGCATAGATGAGATGAAAATTGAGAAACGGATTGAACAGCTTAGTATGGGGGAACGGGTGCGAATACAGCTGGCAAAACTTATTCTCAATCAGGCAGATTTGCTTATCTTAGATGAGCCAACCAATCATCTGGATTTATATAGTCGAGAAGAGTTGGAAGATTCCCTGACAACCTATGAAGGTACTATGATAATAGTCTCCCATGATCGTTATATGTTAGAAAAATTATGCACCCATCTGTTAATTTTTGAAGATGCCAGAATCAGAAAATTAGCGGGTAGTTTTCGGGAATATCAACCAAAACAGATCAAGAAAGAATACTGTGATTTAGAAAGGTATAAAGAAGAATTGCTGATAGTTGAAAATCGTCTGATAGGTGTATTGGGTTCGCTTAATCAATACACAGATGGGGACCCTGAATATGCTCAGTTAGATAGTGAATTCCAGCAATTAGCTAAAAGAAAGCTGGAATTAAAGTCGAAACTGGAACAGTCAAAAATGTGCTGAACAGATTGAATAGACATACAGCCAGAAGTTAAGAGACTTCTGGCTGTAATTTTTATAGTGATTGAAGATTAAAATTCTAAACTTTAAAAATTAACATAAATATGTAGGAGGAGGTGAAGGATGCTATGAACAGGTTATCACATTGGGTTTCAAGTTACTCCCGGGTAATTATTGGTATAGTTCTGGTGATTACAGTCGTTTTCGCCTATTTTGCAATAAAGATTGATATAAAAGCCGGAATTAAAGAGATGTTTCCGGAACAAGATCAGGCGGTTCAAACCTATGATCACGTAGAGGCGCTTTTCGGAGGAATTGTCTATGTGGTGATGATGATTGAAGATGATCAGATCTTAGATCAACCCACTCTAACACTGGTTAACGAGCTTAGTTGCCGATTTTCGCAAATTGTCGGTGTAGATGGAGTGACCAGCCTGGCGACGATAAAAAATATTCGCAATGATGACTTTGGAATTGAGATTACTAATTTTATGGAGAATGTACCTCAAAATGAAGCAGAAATTCTTCGTTTAAAGGAAGATCTTCAGGCGAGTGATAATTATCTGGGTTCTGTGATAAGTGAAGATTTTAAATCAACAGTGATTTTGGTTAAAATTAATACCAGAGATAGTCAGGCAGAGAGTATTCTGGCTGAGATGGAAGAGATAGCTGGGAGTTATCAGGGAACCGAAAGATATTATATCACAGGGCCAACGGTTTTAGCGTCAATAGCCACCGACTATATAAAGAAGGATTTGACTAAACTCTTGCCCTTCATAATCGGGATCATTATCCTCATACTCTGGCTCACCTTTAGAAGTTTGCGGGGTGTGGTCTTACCTTTAATTACTGTTTTGATCAGTGTAATCTGGACAGTAGGTTTACTATCAATGATTGGCAAATCTTTATCGATGATCAGCACTGTTCTACCCGTGTTGTTAGTCAGTGTGGGAAGTGCCTATGCCATTCACTTTATCGCCAGATATTATGAAGAACTCAATCATGGGTTTGGAGTAGAACAATCTCTTGACAATACCATTAAGCATGTGGGTGCTGCAGTAATCATGGCAGGAGGTACTACTATTGCGGGTTTTTCTTCCCTCATAACTTCACCGCTTCGTATCATTAAAGAGTTTGGTCTGGCTACTGCTTTTGGGGTCGGAGTAGCTCTAATCGTTGCCATAACTTTTGTTCCGGCAGTGTTATTAAATCTATCCCCACCGAGAAAACTACGATTAACAGAGAACAGTTGGTTGAATAAGCTTTTTCGTCGGATTTCACAGATGATTTCTAAATATCGTCTGGTGATAATTGGTCTGGCAGTTTTGTTGGCGGTGGCGTCGATAATAATTATGCCACAGCTTAAACCTGAGACCAATTATATTAGTTATTTTAAGCAGAACTCATCTCCACGGGTGGCTATGGAACAGGTTGATCAGAGGTTTGGTGGTGCCATGTCTTTAGAATTGGTCATTTATGGAGATATAAAAAATCCTGATCTTTTGAGTAGAATGGAGATCTTTCAGCAAAAGGTTGAGGAACTGGAGAGGGTTAATCAGTGTATATCAATGGTAGATATATTTAAAGAAGAGAATAAAGCTTTACATAATGGTGATCAGACGATGAAAGTAATTCCGACTACGGAAAATCAGATTGCCCAATATCTATTGTTATTGACACTATCTGATGAACAGTTTATCAGAGATTATCTGACCTTTGATTATGGGGCAACCAAAATCCAGATAAAAATAAGCAATGCATCCAGTAATCAGTTAAAACAGACAATCGGAGAGGTAAAAATGTTGGTCGATCAGTATTTTGGAGAGAACTATGACATAGAGTTAACGGGAGTTCCTGTATTAATGAGTGAAATGATGAATCGGGTGGTCACAAGTCAGATTAATAGTTTAATTCTCTCAGTCATCTGCGCCTTTATTCTCACCAGCCTATTTTTAAAATCTGTAAAATACGGTCTATTCTGCTCACTGCCGATCTGTTTAACTATTTTGTTGAACTTTGGAATAATGGGATGGACCGGGATACCTCTCGATTTTGCTACTTCAATGATCGCCAGTATAGCTGTGGGAATAGGTGTTGACTATAGTATTCATATCTTCTCCCGTTATCTAGAAGAAAAAGTAGAGCATGAAGATTCTCATCAGGCTTTGATCACAGCAATCTGCACAGTGGGGCAGGCTAACCTATACAATGCGTTGGCAGTAGTTGCTGGATTTTCAGTAATCCTCTGTTCATCATTTTCTCCACTGGTGAACTTCGGTGGATTGACAGCTACTACAATGATAGTATCATTTTTCGGAGCTGTACTTATATTGCCAGCTGTAATTATATGGGCTTTACAGATTCAACAGAAAAATAAAAACCTATAATTTTGTAGATAAGAGGATATAGGAAGATTGTTATATTCTTATGTCCTCTTATCCTGGTTATTTATTCTTTTACTCAAATAAATTGAAGATATTCTATACAGTAGTGGCAGGCATGTTTACAAAAGGAGATCTTTTGTTTACGTTCCTTTGACTTAAAGTTAACCTTGATTATTATCAGCTGTAACATAATTAATGTATAATTTGAGTAAGAGAAGAGGTGGTGGGATGAAAACTGAGTTTATTAGATATAGGTTATGGGGACTTGTGAAGAAGTTATTTGGGCAGAATCAGAGTTCTTTGAGTGGTTTGAGTTCTCTGTTTACTGTAATGCCAGAGATTAAATTCTATCTGAAAAAAGATAAGCAGATAAATTTCCTATATTTTGATATAAAAAATTTTACCCATATAGAGAACGTATATGGTTGGGAGATATGTTATCGGATTTTGATGGCATTTGCCCAGATGATGCTTGATTGGAAAAAAAAATTAGAAGAAACTGGTTCTAAGGTTGAGGTGATTTATGGTGGTGGAGATGATTTTATTTTGCTTGTCTTCTCTACCAGTTATCTGGAGACAGAAATTGATCAGTTATGTATATCGATAAAGAATTCTATCATTACCGAATTGAAAAAGACAACATATCCTACCATTGATCTTCATTATAGTTATACTCTGATTAAATCTGACGGTAATGAGAATATAGAACATCTAATCTATCGGGAGTTAAAGGCCGTCAGCTTAAAGGCTAAAGATCATCAGTATCGGGCACATCTGGAGAAGAAGAATATTATGCAAGATATTATTGTTAGACATCGGGTGTATCCAGTTTATCAACCAATAATCTCTTTACGAACCGGAGACGTCTTTGGTAGAGAGGCTTTGACCAGAGGAGAGAAAGATATTGGGATGAATCCTACTCAATTATTTGGACTGGCCCGGGAGACTGGAATGTTGTTGAAGTTCGAACGTTTGGTCAGAGAGATGGTTATTAAAGGTGGGATGAAGCGTCAACCTGGAGAGAAATTATTTATTAATCTAACCCCGGAGATTGTCAATGAATTAAATTTCCGGCGGGGTGAAACCCATCGGTTTTTACGGGAATATCAATTTGTTCCCGAAGATATTGTCTTTGAAATTACGGAGAATCATGCAATTAAAGACTTTAAACTGTTTCGCAAAGTAGTAGAACATTATCGTGCTCAAGGTTATAAGATTGCAGTAGATGATGCTGGTTCGGGATTCTCTACTTTACAGGTTATTGCTGAATTATATCCGGATTTTATCAAAATTGACATGTCTCTAATCAGGGATCTGGATAAGACTCCCATTAAATTGGCTTTAGTTGAAGCATTGGTAGATTTCTCGAAAAAAACAGGTGCCCAACTGATCGCAGAGGGAATTGAAACGATTACCGAATTGGAGTGTCTGTTGGAATTAGGTATTGAATATGGACAAGGTTATCTTATTGCCAGACCTGGTGATATCGAAACCTGCCCTGAAGGTCGAATTGTTGAGATTGTGAAAAAACGTAGTAAGGTTCGTGAATTGGAAAAGATGATGGGTAATTCTCAACTCAAAGATATAGTTGAATTTAATCAGGCGATTACTCAGGATATCCTGGTCAAAGATATGGTTGATATGTTTGATGAATTTCCCGGGATACAGGGTGTTGTAGTGATAGATAAAGCTCAGAAACCGGTAGGTTTAGTGATGAAAGATAGATTATATTATAAGTTAGGATCAGCCTTTGGAGTAGCCCTATTCATGAAGCGTCCAATCTTTCAACTGATGGACTGTTCGCCACTTATCGTGGATATTTATACTAATCTACACACGGTTGCCAAGATTGCGATGGAGAGGGATTCGAAAAAGCTGTATGACTATATTATTGTTACTAAAGATGAGAAGTATTATGGGACTATCTCTGTCAGGAGTCTCCTGGAGAAGATTAATCAGATGCAGATAGAACTGGCCCGGGATGCCAATCCACTTACTGGATTACCGGGTAATAAACAGATTGAGCGGGAGTTGAATTTCCGTCTGAGTCAACAAACTCCTTTTGGAGTGATTTATGCTGATCTGGATCATTTTAAAGAGGTAAATGATAGTTTTGGGTATGAGATCGGTGATGAGATCCTGTTAATTGTAGCTAATATTTGTAAAAATACTACTAATGGATTTGTAGGACATATAGGTGGCGATGATTTTATTCTGATTACTGAGGTAGATTGGTTACATGAGGTTGCGGAGAATATAATCAAATCCTTTGACGAGAAGATGAAAATATATTTTGCTGAAAAAGGCTTTTTCCCTGAAGGAATTACAGTGAAAAGCCGCAAAGGCAAAAAAATGACTTTGACCGGTGTTTCTATCTCTCTGGCGTCAGGTATTTATAATGGTACAGAATATTCTAATTGTTATGAGGTCAGCAAAGATTTGGCATTATTGAAGGGGAAAGCTAAGGGGGTTACAGGTAGCAGCCACTGGCATAGAGATACAAATCTATCTGTAAATACTGAGTGGGGAAGGGAGAAAAAAAGACCAGTTTGAGTTCCAGACTGGTCTTTTTTGATTCTACTAATACGGATTGGAATAATTTTGGAAGAGGATAAATGATTGCGAAAAAACCGTGAGAAAAACTTTTATTTCCCTTTTTTTTAGAAATCGTATTGTAATCCCAATCCTAAGCGTAAACCACTCATATCTGTGATATAGTCTTGTTCTCCAGATTCAGAGTTGTCATAAGTACCATCTGTAATGACTATTTTGTATTTGTCAATATTAACCTTGGCTATACGATAACCACCGGAAGCATTAATGTTTATATTAGAGGTAAGAGGAATAGATATATCCAAACTGGTATAACCGCCAAGTCCAGAACCTGAAAAGAGGAGGTAATAATCGAGGTTGGGGATATCTTCAAAATTCCAGTCATATTTTTCATTATATAAGTACATTGTCAGACCACCAGTTACTTTGATGAATTTGATAGGTTTAATGATGGCCTGTAAAGTTGGGCCATATAAATTAATATTGGCGAATTCATCGTAGTACAGTCCGGTAGTATCCAGTATGTTATTTGTAGCATTATTGGCATTAGCAGTATCAAATCCAAAACCTAAAGCGAATTTGTCGTTAAGGTGATACTCTCCAATTGCGTAAAAGCCAAATCCAGAAGTAAATTCTTCACCTAAATTATCCTGAAAGTTGTCGCTATATATATCCCCTTTAAAAGTGTTATAGGTAAATCCTCCAGAGAATTCTAGATTTTCAAGACCTCCTGCAAATACCGAGCAGCTCAATATTAACACCAATAATCCAACAAATAGTGTGAAACTAAACTTTTTCAAAAAAATCACTCCTTATTATTTAAATATAGACTAATAAGTATTACAATGTAAAACAAAATTCTCCTGCAACAAAATCAAATATATAAATAATTTTTGCAAATTATTCAAAATTAAATATTTATCGTTTTGAAAGAGCGATAGATCTCCAAATATGCATCAGCCGAGTGGCGCCACTCCCTGGTGTATCCTAAACTGTTACAGATGAAAGTAGTATCCCCGATCTGTTTTTCTTTACGGTGATGAATATGCCCGAAGATAGCGTATTTGACTCCAGAGTTGAGAACTAACTCTCCATAGTCTTTACTTCCCAAAAATCCATTAAAATAATCCCACATTTGGGGATAATATTTAACAGTAAAATCTTCATGGGGTACAACGTGAGTCATAAAAATTATCTTCTTATTCGCATATCTTTGTAAAAGCTGTTCCAATTTACGATAAAAATAATGATGGATTTCTCTGGTAGGTCGATCCCACTGAACGAAGATTTTATCCATCCAGATACGTTCATTGGACTCCATTCGGTCAAACTCTTCTAAATCAAATTCCGGACTTCCAAAAGAGTAATCATACCAACCTGCATCTCCAATGACTACCCAATCTTCATTAATCATGTAAGGCTCCCGGGAGAGATTGCCGGGGAATGCCTGTAATGCATTATAAATATCCCAGGCATTTTTATCCTGATGTTTTACATTCCACAGATCGTGATTGCCGGGGACAAAGAGGCATTTGACTCCAGTCATATATTCCATTTTTTTGAGAATTTCAAGACTAAACTGATAATCGTTAGCTATATCACCTGCGATTAACATTAGGTCAACTTTGTAATTGATGATATTATTACATAGATCAAGAATAAGATTTTTCTCTTTGCGGAAGTTTAAGTCTACATGTAAGTCTGACAAAATTCCTATTTTCACATTATCACATCCTTTTGTTCAACTATCCAGAAATTAAGGCTAAAAGTAAATCTTACCTCATGTGGTTGTTATTTGTTTTTCTATAAATATATTAGACCTGTACATAATTATCTCCTCTTAATTCGCTGTCAATATTTATTTTATCGAAAAAATAAAAGGAGAATAGCTCTTGACAGATGTTTTAGATAGGAGTACAATGTAATTGTGCATATGCACAAAAAGGAGGTCTAAAATGCCCAGATGTAAGAAAATGAGGTGTTGCCGACAATTAGATGGTGAAAAAGTCTATAAACCAATCGCGATTCCGATGTCTAAAATAGAGCTTATTGATGTCGACTTAGATGAATTTGAAGCTATTAGGCTCTGTGATCTAGAAGGGAAAAGTCAGATTGAAGCTGCTGCTGCTATGCAGGTATCCAGAGGCACTGTTCAGCGACTCCTCCAATCTGGCAGACAGAAGATTGTTTTTGCATTGCTGCATTCTCAAGGTTTAAGAATTAAAAATCAAACATATAAGGAGGAAGAATGATGAGAATTTGTTTACCAACTATGGGTGACGGTGGTTTGACTGAGAAGGTGCATAATCATTTTGGAAGTGCCGGCTTTTTTACTATCTATGATACTGAAAGCAAAGAAGTCCAGATTATTGATAATAATAACCAGCATCATACTCACGGTGCATGTCAACCTTTAAAAGCTTTAGATGGTTATGATGTAGACATAGTTTTGACCAGTGGTATGGGTCAAAGGGCAGTTAGTCTGATGAATGAAGGCGGAATTAGAGTGTATCTTCTGGAAGGTGAGACAGTTGAAGAGGCTGTGAAAAAGCTAGAGGCTGGTCAGTTAAGAGAATTAACTCTGGAAAACGCCTGTGGCGGTCATGGCTGCCACTAATCTGAAGATAGAATCCCTGTTGATAAGAGACAGGGATTTTTTAATGATATTTCAGAAGAGAAGTCTTTTGTTCTCTATAGGTGGGAGTGTCATAACTGAATAATATTCACTGCAGTGCAGGCATAAATCTTTCTGCAGTCATTAAACACTTAAGAATGAGCGGCTTGCATTAATATGTCTTTAATAAGGAAAGATGACTGAAAGTTTAATATTCTATTGGACAAATAGTCAAGTTGTGATATAATACTAAAGATAAATTAATTTGAATTTATGATTTATGAGGAATAATTGCAATACAAATTGGGGATAATTAACCTTGACGAATGATGTTCCCTTTGATATAATTATTCCTGTCGTGAGGGGGATGTATTACTCCTCGAGATTATAAGTTGTTAATAAGCCAGTTAACTGGTTTCAAAGCTTGGTCGTACTAGATGGGGTGGTAGCGGTACCCTGTAACCTGCAACCCGCTATAGCAGGATTGAGGCCTTCGCTGAGGGGTTAGTTCTTTTGAGGTCTGGCTTAAGTAAGTGGTGTTGACAGTTGGGTCCTACGCAATTCAACGTTATGAACTCCGTCAGGTCCGGAAGGAAGCAGCGGTAAGTAATTGTCTGAATGTGCCGTAGGGGCGCCTGGCCCGAGCTAACTGCTTAAGTAACGCTTGGGAGACTACTTCGAGGCAAGGTGTACGGCCTTATTTTTTACCAATTAGGGAAAATTTTTCTTTTTTATAATGTTTATTTGGCATTTTAGGAGGAGGGAAATGGATGTTAAAAGGCAGACTGATAGCTATCAAACCAATGGAATGGGAGGATATAGAGGTCTTACAAAAATGGTATCTAGATCAGGAAGTAATGTATTGGGCCAGTGCTGCCAATCCCGATAATATCTATTCTAAATATGATTTAGAAGAGGGTTATCAGAAGGAATCCAAAAGCTTTACCAGTCGGCGTTTTATTATTGAAACTCGTGAGGGAGAGAAGATCGGAACCATTAGTTATAGATCAATGAATGCTCAAGTGAGAAGTACAAACATTGGAATGTTAATTGGTGAAAAAGATTATTGGGAGAAGGGATATGGTACCGATATACTACAGACTTTTCTCCGATATCTCTTTGACCAATGGAATATGAATCGGGTGGAATTATCGACCTGGGATGATAATCAGAGAGCGATCAAACTCTATCAAAAGTGTGGTTTCCAGATCGAAGGTCGTTTGCGTGAGGCATTTTTTGTTCATGGAAAATATCGAGATAAGATAGTGATGGGGATCCTTCGAAAAGATTATGAAACGATTCAGATCACCTGGTAATTGATTATGATTTTGTGATCACATTTTGATATTAGCGTGAAGTGCTGTTGATTCAGATAATTGTTGAGGTCGATAAAAAGTTGGGTTAAACCCGACTTTTGTGTTATAATGGGAGGAGATACAAAGTGGCTAGCGAATAACTATATGTGGGGTGATCTAAGCTATGGGCTATTTATCATTGTATAGAAAATGGCGACCGAAAAATTTTGATGAGCTGACGGGACAGACTTCTGTTGTAAAAACTTTAAAAAATGCATTACTGAATAATCGAATTGCTCATGCTTATCTTTTTTGTGGCCCCCGGGGAACAGGGAAGACTTCAATGGCTAAAGTTTTTGCTAAAGCCCTTAACTGTATCAAAGGGCCCACTATAGAACCGTGTAATCAGTGTTTCTCCTGTCAACAGATTAACTCAGGACGTTCAGTTGATGTGATTGAGATTGATGCGGCATCTAATCGTGGAGTGAACGAGATTAGGGACCTTCGAGAGAAGGTAAAATATTCGCCCAGTGAGGGTGACTACAAAGTCTACATTATTGATGAGGTTCATATGTTAACTAAAGAGGCGTTTAACGCCCTGTTAAAAACTTTAGAAGAACCACCTGAGAATGTAGTGTTTATTCTGGCAACAACTGAACCTCATAAAGTAATACCTACTATTCAATCCCGTTGTCAACGTTTTGACTTTGGGCTTTTCGCTATTCGGGATCTCAAAGCCAGATTGCAATTTATTGCCGAAAAAGAAGGAATTGAGATTGGTGATGGTGCACTGACTCTGATTGCACGAACAGCAGAAGGCGGAATGCGAGATGCCATCAGTATTTTAGATCAGGCTATTGCCTATGGAGGGGATCGCGTTACGATTGAAGACGTGGTCACCATTCTGGGTAAAGTTGAGCAGCAGGTTTTGGCAGATCTTGTGAAGGCTGTAGCCAGACATGATACTGAATCCTGTTTAAAATTAATTAACCAGATTGCTGATCAGGGTAAAGACCTAAATCAATTTATTAAAGACCTTTTGTTTCATTTTAGAGATCTGATGTTAATTAAGGAATGTGGTCTGCAAAATACGATAATAGATCTACCGGAAGAGTTAAAAGCTGAATTAGAAGAACAGGCTCGGCGGTTTACTATTAAAGAAGTTTTAAGGATTATGGAGATTTTGAGTGAGACAGATCAGAGTTTCAAGTTTGCCAGTCAGCCAAAATTGTTATTAGAGATGGGCATGATTAAGTTGGCTTCTCCAGAAGTTAATACTTCTATGACTAACCTTATTACTAGATTAGCGAAAATAGAGGATAGATTAGATAGTGGTGAGTTGGTTCAGACCAGTGGTAGAGATAAATCTCTCAAAGCAGCTGCTAAACCAATAGAGGGTCATACAGTTGAGAATGATACTAAAGACTCTACCGATAAAGCATTATCAATCAGATCAACCGGGCATCCACAACCGAAAACCAGTGATCTTTCTACTACTCAGCCTGCTATAAATGAAGAGAATCCAGCAGATTTAGATGATTCCGGGGAAATGGTGAAAGATCTAAATATTTCCTTTGAAGAGTTGGAAAAATATTGGGATGTTACGATGGACTTTTTAAATAAGTTCAAAGAAACCCGCCAATTGCGAGCATTTTTACTTAAAGGTAAACCCTACAAAATTATTGGTGATCTTTTATATATAGTTTTTCCTGAATCCAGTACATTTCACAAGACCCATGCAGAAAAGGAGACAGGAATTTTGGAAAGAGCTTTCAAAAAGGTAATTGGGAAAAATTTGCGAGCTACCTGTATTTTTGAAGGAGAAGAACCAGAGGATCAAAATCTGGCAACCTTGACCAACACTGATCAATCTCAGGTTGTGACAGAGCCTAAATCTTACTCTACCAGTAATAATGTTGAAGATGATTCGTTGGTTCAGAAGGCATTACAAACTTTTGGTGGAAAGATTATTCGTGTTGAAAAGGAATAAACTTTTGCCACTGGAAATAATAAAATAATGATGGATGGAATATTTAAAAGGGGGTTTTTAGTCAATGAATATGAATAAACTGATGAAGCAGGCTCAGCAAATGCAAGCTAAGATGGCTAAATTGCAGGAGGAGCTAGCCCAAAAGACTGTTGAAGCAACTGCCGGTGGTGGTGTGATTAAGGTAGTCGCCAATGGCCAACAGGAGATTGTTGATATCAATATTGAACCAGATGCAGTAGATCCTGATGATGTGGAGATGTTAGAAGACCTGATTTTGGCAGCTGTTAATGAAGCATTGCGAAAAGTTCAGGAGATGAATGCCAGTGAGATGTCCAAAATTACCGGGGGATTAAATATCCCAGGAATGTTCTAAGATGCGGTATTATGCAAAACCGTTAGCAAACTTGATTGGGGAGTTAAGTAAACTTCCCGGTATTGGAACCAGAACTGCTCAAAGATTAGCTTTTCATCTATTGGAAGGGGATTATTCTGATGCCAAAGCTCTGGCAGATGCGATTATTGATGCGAAAGAGAAGATCACATATTGTTCGATTTGCAGTAATTTGACTGAGACTGACCCTTGTTATCTGTGTACTGATCTAACCCGGGAAAAGAATACAATCTGTGTAGTGGAAAGCCCCCGGGATGTGATAGCTATGGAGAAGACTGGAGAATTTAAAGGACAATATCATGTTCTCCATGGGGCTATCTCTCCTATGGATGGGATTGGCCCGGATGATATCAGGATTAAAGAACTGTTATCAAGGGTAAATGATCAGATACTAGAGGTCATAATTGCAACAGATCCTAATGTAGAGGGTGAAGCAACTGCTATGTATATCTCCAGGTTGTTAAAACCACTGGGCGTTAAATGTACTCGATTGGCTGCCGGGTTACCTGTCGGGGGAGATTTAGAATATACTGATGAGGTGACTCTTTCAAAGGCTCTGGAGGGTCGAAGAGAGATCTAGTCGGATACACAAAGGTGAGGTAATTGGGGGAATACCAATTTACCTCACCTTTTTTATGGGTATAAGTTATTATATGATTTTAAAAGAAACCATCAAAAGCTCCAAATAAAAAGAGGATTAAGAGAATAATTAATATCCAAATAATCCAATTATCATCAAATCCTTTAGTTTTACTCACAAGTTCCCCTCCTATCTCCATTTATGGTTTGTTAGTATATATTATGATATATAAATGTATTGTGGAACAATTATCGGTAATATTATATGTGTTGATATATAATATATAGGACTTCGAAGACATATTAGAATCAATCACCTAGCATTAAGTATTTTATGTTCATAAAGGGGATACTTCTGCACAGTTAGGCTGTAGACAGAATAAATTAGTTAATGAAATTAAAATACAAAGGAGTTGGTCTGTGTGTTCAAAAATGGGTGGGGTATTGATATAGAATTTCCTCTATTAGATCGTAGAACAAAACCGCGAAATATCGGTTTAACAATGGTTTTAGATAAAGGATTAGGAATTGGTGAAACTACGGATCTATTGGAGACATCTGGGGAACATATAGATTTTTTAAAGTTAAGTTTTGGCACATCAGCTTTATATTCTCCCCATGTTTTACATAAAAAAATTAATCTGGTAAGATCATATGAAGTAGATATTTACCCGGGAGGGACATTTTTGGAAGTGGCTTTATTACAGGGCAAGTTAGATCAGTTTTTGTATCGGGCAAAAGAGTTAGGGTTCACCTGTATTGAAGTTTCTGATGGGACCATTGAAATGGAAAAAGAGACCAGAAAGGAAGTGATTTTCAAAGCCGTAGATCTGGGTTTTAGAGTGCTGACTGAAGTGGGGAAAAAGGATGCTAATGAAAAGTGTTTGGTTGATGAGATGGTTAAACAGCTCAATGAGGATCTGGAAAATGGAGCATATCGGGTGATTATTGAGGCGAGAGAATCAGGAACTGTGGGGGTATATAATTCTGCAGGGGATACAGATTTAGAAGCCTTTGAAAAAATTTTACGGGGAGCACCCAATCCAGATGTAATTATCTGGGAAGCACCGCTAAAAAAACAGCAGGTTCATTTAATTAAAACTTTAGGTAATAATGTAAACTTAGGAAATATTCCAACAGGTGAAATTTTAGCATTAGAAGCTTTGAGAAATGGACTTAGGGGAGATACTTTTAAAGATACTTTGACTCGTTTTTCGAAAAATTTCCTATAATTTAAATAAAAAAATACACAACATTTAGTTAAGTGTGACGAAAGTAGTGATAGCAATGCGTGTAGAGATTATTTTAACAGGAAAAGAAATTGATGAATTTTACTTACCGGGAAAGACAGCGATAGTAATTGATACTTTAAGGGCTACCAGTACTATTGTGACAGCTTTATATAACGGTGCCAGAGTAGTTGAACCAATGATGGGAATATATGAAGCCCGGCAGCGGAGTCAAGATCTGGAAATTGGCACATATTTGCTCTGCGGCGAACGGGAAGGTGTTAAGATATCTGGTTTCGATCTGGGGAATTCTCCTCTGGAATATCAACCAGATGTAGTTTCTGGTAAGAGAGTTATCTGTTCTACAACTAACGGTACTATGACAATCCAGAAAGTTAGTAAGGCTAAATTTGTCTTGATAAGTTCTTTTTTAAATCAGGCTGCTACTATGGATGAGGTGATTAGGCTGGGCCAGGATTTAATCTTATGTTGTTCGGGTACTAAAGGTCACTTTAGCCTGGAGGATTTTGTTACAGCAGGGGCGATGGTTTCTGAATTAAATGCTAGAGGAGTAAAGATCTATGGTGATGACAGAATCCAGACTGCCAGACTTTTGTATGAAAGATACAAAGATGATCTGGTGGAATTGATGAGTTGTTCGCAAAATGGTAGTAGATTAGTAGAAATTGGGAATTATCGGGATATTAAATTCTGTGCTCAGAGGAATATCTACCCCCTGGTCTGTTATTTTACGGGGCAGATAATCTGTGTCTAAAACTTCTATCCCACCACACCTCCGCATATCATGTAATAGCATGATGGTGAGAACTATTGAGGAGTTGAGGTGGGATGAGTTATTTCCTGATTCTGCTAGTTTTGTTAATGGGACTTCTGGCTAGATCTAAATTAATAGCATTGGCTGCAGCAATACTTCTGTTGATTAGGTTATTTAATTTTAAGGAAATTTTTAAAATTATCTCAGATAAAGGTATTAATTTGGGTCTATTATTGTTAATTATAACAGTACTAGTTCCTCTGGCATCAGGCCAGGTCACGATTAAGGATTTAAAAGAAACTGTGACTTCTATTCCGGGGATTGTGGCTATTGTTGGTGGACTTTTTGCTACTAAGTTAAATGGCATGGGGATTGATTTATTGAAAATCGAACCACATTTGATTATTGGGATGATAGTTGGTTCGATTATTGGGATTATTTTTTGGGGTGGTGTACCTGTGGGACCATTAATGGCAGGGGGACTAACTGCTTTATTGATGAAGATTATCGGTATTTTCGGCTAAAAGGAGGCCAGAAACTATGTTAATCATATCAGTGTTGGTGGTAGCAATGTTTATCTGGCTTATTTTTAATCATCCATTCAAAGAGCGGGAAGTAGAGGATACATACGGTTATTTTTTGGAAAAGATAAAAGAAAAGGATCGACATGGTCAGGTTTAAGTTAAATTTTTGCAACATGGAATAAACTGCTTGAATTTATTAGAAGAGATGATAAAATAAGTATTAAGGATTAATGAAAATGCCTTGGAAAGAGGGGAAAAAATGTTACATGAATTTGCAGCTTACAGTCTAGCCAATGAGTTGGAATTAAATAACCTGGCCACTCAATTGGGAATGAATCGTAAATATCGGTGGGAAGAGCCAATGATTCTTACACAAAAAGAGTTGCCAGATATTCTGCCTGCAGGAATTGAACAGGGAAAAGTTATCTATTTGTTCAGTTTTGGAAGTGTTGTCTTTATTAATTTTACTGAAAGAGAGATTGATTTAGTTTTAAAAGAACTGAGAGAGATTCAAGATAATACGGTATCTCTGGATAATATCGAGACTTATCGATTAGAGATCAGTAAAGGTAAAGCTCAGAAGATTACCAACCATTATGCAATTATTCCCGAATATAAACCCAATGTTAGAGATATGATTAGTACTGTTATTGCCAAATCAGTGGCTCTGGAACGGATAGAAAAGAATATTGAGAAGATTTTTGACGAGATTGAAGGAATTGTCAAACGTCTGGAGTTAGGTAAATTAGATATTAACGATAAAAGAATTTCTAAACTGGTAGCTAAGGTTATGTCAATCAATTTAGGCACTCTATCTTATATCATGGTTCTGGACAAACCTGATGTTACCTGGAATAATATTCTGGCGGACAAGTTTTATATTGAGATGGCTGAGATCTTTGAATTGATTGATCGTTATGAAGATATTAAACATAAATCTTCGGTGATTAAGGAGACGATAGACTCTTTTTCCAATCTGGCTCATGCCAAGAGGGCAACTAGATTAGAGTTAATGATTATATATTTGATTCTTTTTGAGATCTTATACGCTTTTTATGAGAAAGGGGAGAGGTATATTTGGGAATTTTTGCGATCACTGTTTTAGATTAAGATAAAGTAATTATTTCAAGTGTAAAATAAAATATGAGCAAAATAATTGGTGAATTAGGTGGTTATTTGTTGACAATAATATAATAATCTATCTGGATCACCATTTTTTATAATTTTAATATTGTAAGATTAGTAGAGCTAAAAAGCCTGGATATTTGCCCACAGAGCTTGACATCTAATGGACACAATAGTATAATGTTCAGTGTATAGTAAACATTAATATATTTTGTTTATCTACTATACTGATATGGTGTAGAGTGCTCCTTTTAGGATATCAGAAAATATTTATGAGGTGAAGGCTTTTTGAATCACAGTATTTGATTACAGGTTTAATGAAATTTGGGTAATTCTAGAAAAAGGAAGTGAGAGAGATGGATCGCAAAAAAGAACTGAAGTTGTTATACAAAGAGAAAGAGGTTCAAGCCGGTGTTTATCAGATTAAGAATACTCAAAATCAGAAGGTTTTTGTTGGCAGTACTCCGAATTTAAGGACATTAAATGGAAGAAAATTTGAATTAAAATTAGGTGGGCACACGAATAAAGATCTTCAAAAAGATTGGAATCAATTCGGTGAAGATGCTTTTGTTTTTGAAATACTGGAAGTTTTGGAGGAGAAAGAGGGAGAATATTTTGATGTAAAAGATGCTTTAAAAAAACTTGAAGATAAATGGCTTGAACAACTTAGACCAGAATATAACAATATGGTTAAGAGTGATTAACCAATGATGAAAAATGTCTTTCATTGAAAACAGCGTATGCTACATTTTGATTGATGTAGTATACGCTGTTATTTTTGGGGATAGGCATTCTTTTCATCTGCCAATCTCATTATCCTGTTTTGAGTTACCTGTTATTCAGGTTGTTTTCCCTGTTGTTTATTACCACCTGGAATTAATTTTTGTTCTTTTAGGAAGATAAAGACTAATCCGATAACTACTGCTGCTACCCCTGTTCCAGACCAGAACATAACTTTTTCATTTATCCCAAAGAGCAGACTAAAGATAGGTGGCCCAACAGCTACCCCCAGAAAGCGAACACTACCATAAAGACTGGTTACTCCCCCCCGTTGTTGACTGGTTGTACTACTGGTTACTAATGTATTGACAGAAGGTAGAACAAGACCACTGCCTAAACCCATTAAAGTCAGGATCGAGATATAAATATAGGGATTGTCAAAGAAAGGCAGGAAAATCAGGGATAAACCGACAATTGATAACCCGATAATGATAGCGATTTTGAAATACTTACCCTTCTGTTTCAAAATTTTACCTGTAATAAATGCAAAAGATGACATAAAGAGAATAGGTATAGCGATAACCAGACCTTTGATTAATCCTTGCAGATTATAATCCTTTTCTAATACATCGGAGATATGGGCTAATACTCCAAAAAGGATGAAGAGTACGGTCATTCCGGCCAGAAGGCTGACAAGCAGTGAAGGGCCTTTTTGTTGAAAGATTTGCAGAATTTTTTTAAAATATGCACCGACCTGATCTTTTTGCTTCTCCTGTGTAGGCTCTTTGGTAAAGAAAAGAATTGCCAGGGATATGGGTACAGCCAAAATAGAATAAGAGAAGAAAAGTGCCCACCAGGAGATGAGGGCTACTAAAGAACCTAATACTGGGCTTAATACTTTACCCATTCCATTAGCTGCTTCGATTACTCCCATGGCTTCACTTCGCGCGTTAGATTTATATAGATCACCAACCATCGCCATAACTATTGGTGCTGTACCTGCAGCCCCAATTCCCTGCACTACTCTACCTACCATAATAATCAGGTATGATTTACCCAGCAGAGTTGCTCCTAAACCTGAAATTAATCCACCTATGCCATAAAGAATTACAGAAGGAATAATAACAATCTTTCGACCATATTTGTCAGATAAAAATCCCAGAATAGGTATAGATAGACCGGCTGCTGCAGAAAAGAGGGTGATAAATAACCCAACCTGAAATTGATTGATATTTAACGCTGTTTTGATTTTTGGGAACTCGGGAATTAGCATGGAATTTCCCAATACCATTAACAAGGGAACCGTGCTCAAGGCAGCTAAAGCTAGTTTTGAGGTCTTTTGAGTGCCGGTCGTTGAATCGGTAGTATCTTGTTGTTGGGTACTCTGATCTTTTATCATCGTCTACAAATCCCTCCATTTATTATATTCCAGATTCATTAAAAGCTAGTATTCCCTAAAATCTAAAAAATGTTGATGAAATATAATAATATTATTCGATTCTCAACTACAAATTTAGTCACAATTTAGACTGTGTAAACATAATCTGTGGATGAATGGTTTTAAGACATTTTTAAGGAGGTGGCGTTGTTGAAACTACTGTTTGAAAGAATTGGTGTGAGCACAGACTGGAAAGCAGTATTTATTGCAGTAATTCTCCTGGGTTTAATTAAGCTAGGAGTGATTACCTCGATACCATGGTAAAGCATGTATCAATGGAACTAATGGGGTAAAGCTGCTTCTGGGCGATGTGACAAGCCATACATGGTAAAAAGAGATGAGAGGAGTGGTATCATGCAAGCTTCTTCGACCGAAGTCTTGACCAATGAAAAAAGATTATTTAAAAAATTTTATGAAATGATTCCAGGGATAATACTGTTATTTGTTGTAGGTTATGCAGCAAAATATATTGCTAACTTTGTACCACATGTTGATTACATATTGATTGCTATTGCTTTGGGGATGGTGATTTCTAATACGGTTGGTGTGCCGAAAGTTTTTATTCCAGGAGTGAATACATATGAACTGTGGTTAAAGATTGGGATTGTTTTTCTGGGAGCCAAACTGGCGTTGGGGAGCCTTTTTGGTTTAGGAGCTGTTGGTCTTGGTCTGGTGGTTATTGAGATTATTGTGTCGATTGGGACAGTAACCTGGTTAGCAAAAAAATTTGGTTTACCTGAGAAAACTGGTTCATTGCTGGCGATAGGAGTAGGGATATGTGGTGTTTCAGCTATTATTGGAGCAGCAGGGGCTATCGATGCTAAAGAGAGAGATTCGTCTCTGGCAATAGCTACAATTCTAATATTTGGTGCAGCAATGATATTTATCTTTCCATACATGGGCCATCTTTTGGGTTTAACTGACCAGGCATTTGGATTCTGGGCAGGTTTAGCGGTAGACAATACAGCGGAAGCGGTGGCTACGGGTTTTGTTTTTTCTGAGACCGCTGGGCAGATTGCTACTTTAACAAAATTATGTCGTAATGCTTTGATGGGTTTTGTAATCTTATTATTTGCTGTTCATTATGCAAAAAAAGGCCTGGCAGCAGATGTGCAGCATAAAGGGAAATTTATATGGAAAAAGTTCCCTAAATTTTTATTGGGATTTTTACTTTTATCCATATTGATTACTATAGGTTTTTTTAGTGATGGAGAGATAACTGCAATTAATAATCTGGCAAAATGGGCATTTATGCTTACTTTTGCCGGTGTAGGTTTCAGAACCCAGTTTTCAGAGATGAGAAAAGCAGGTTTTAAAGCATTTTTTGTAGGGTTGGGTGCGGAACTTGTTGTTTGCGTAGTAACATTACTCCTGGTGGTCACTGTTTACATGTTATAATAATACAATTGCTAAAGATATTATATCTGAGATATTTGAGAGTAATTTTATTTTTGTTAAAATTTTTCGGAAAATGTGAAGGAGAAAATAGACGATGTCTGGAAAGATTATAGATACATTATTTTATCGAAAATAAAAAATCCTAAATAGATTATTTGTAATAATTCGCTATATAATTCCAGACATCGACATTTATTTAATGTATTCAACGGAAAATTCACTTGTTTGTTCTTATGTTATATGGGATAATCTGTTTATGATTAAGATTTAAACTAAATATCTGGAAGTAATTATTGGTTAGAGAGGTAAAAGATGCTTGCCTATAAGGGATTTTATGGAAATTATGATTAATTTAACATAAAATTATTGATTATAAGGTGAAAGAGTACTATAATAGAGTTAAGGATAGACAACAAATTTATCTAGAGGTGTCTAAAGATGTTGAAACAGTTTAAAGCAGAGGTGCAAAAAATATTACAGAATGCGCAAGAAAATCCAAAAATTAAGCAATTACATAATGATCAGGTGCAGATTTTATTTGAATCTATTATGGATGCCCAAACTATCGAGGACATAGCTATTCAGGTTAATTTAAGACAAGTGAACGAATTTTTTGATCAATATAGGTATAGTGAAGCTCTGGTATTGATTGAAGTTCTATTAGAAAATCGGGACTTACTGTCAGATCAAGAATTATTGGAAGTGTTAGATAAAAAGGGAGTGGCTTTAATATATACCGGGAAATATGAACAGGCAGAGAGGATATTTAAATATTTAATTGAATCTGATATACGAACCTATAAGTGTAAAGGACTAGCCAATCTGGGAATCACTTATCATCATTTGACCAAATATACCAATAAGAAGTTATTAAACGACGCTTTTCAACTTTTTTTAGAAGCTCAAAAGATTGTTGATTTGGACAATCGTAAAGACCAATTTAAGATATTATATAATTTGGCCATTATATTTTATGAGAAGGGTAGATTTGAAGAAGCTTTTAAAAATTTAGAGGATAGTTTGAATTTTGCTGATACTTCAAAACACAAAGCGATGGTTTATAATGAGATGGCCAGAATATATATCATTGAATCCAGGTTGGATTTGGCTAAAGATTACTTAGATATGTCTGAGAGGATTTTGATTAAACGACCGAATTATCATGAACTGGCATTAGCGTGGAATTTGCATATCCGCGGTCTCTGGTTGAAGAAAAAAGGTGAATATACTAATGCGATAAATTGTTTTGAATTGGCGATGAATACTTTTGTTGAACGGGAACTTTTTTCTGAAGCCGCAGAGGTAAGTTATGAGTTATATGTTTTGAATAAGTTTTTAGAGACGGAAGATGCTGATGAGTTTTTGGCGGATTATCAATATTATAGTCGTTTTTTTAATTAAAGTGATTTGATGTTTATATTAAATAAAGTAAAAGGTGTGGGGCTATTTTTATCGTTGATTGTTGAAATTTAGTGTATATGCATTATACTATTCATAGAAGAGACTCATTTTCTGATGATTTTTATACGGTACTTAATCTTATCAGAAATTGAGGTCTTTTTCTATATAGACTTACTATTCCACTTAATAGGTGAAAGGACAGATTAAGGCACAAATCCAGACAAATGAACTAACTCGCAGGGGTTATCTTTATTTTTTTATGGTGGGAATTTTTAACATGAATGGATTGCCTTTGCTCAATTTACCGATCTCGATGATTAAGGCTTGATTAAATAGGGGTTGCTGAAAAAGTCAAAAACCTTTGATAACACTAGATTTCTAAGGCATAAAATGATATAATAGTGCATGGGAAATGCATATTACACTAAAAAATCCGTGCACTTAGGAGTGTGATTTTATGTACCGTAAGCCTGGTCGTCAACTATCACTTTTAGATGATTTTTACCTTCCGTTTAGTGGTAAATTACGTGCTGATAATCGCTGGGTTGAACTCTCTCAGATTATCCCCTGGAAAGAGATTGAAAAAAAGTATTCAGCTTTATTTGCAGATGGTCTTGGTGCACCTGCCAAACCAGTACGGATGGCTTTAGGAGCACTTGTTATCAAGGAAAAGTGTGGTTATTCAGATCGGGAAAAGGGTCGAACAGATTATGGAAAATCCATATCTTCAATACTTCGTTGGATTAAAAGAATTTCAAGATGATGCTCCTTTCGATCCCTCATTAATGGTGCATTTCCGTAAACGGTTAGGGCTTGAGATCATGCAAGAAATCAATGAACTTATTTGCATCGGGAAGCAAGAAACTGATCTGCTGAGAATGATTCAAACGACAACAACCATGATGACAGTAACCATCGTTCAGGTCAAGGTGGATTAACCGACCAAAAAGAGAGTCAAAATCAAAGCAACAGCCAATCTAAACCCCTGAATGGTAAATTGCTCTTAGATGCCACATGTGTTCCTTCGGATATTCGCTATTCTACTGACTTATCTTTGCTCAATGAAGCACGTGAGAAACTGGAAGCAATAATTGATACTCTTCATCAACCCTTACGTGGAGAGATTCGTAAGCCTGGAACATATCGTAGAAAAGCACATAGGAATTATCTGGCGATAGCCAAATGCCGTAAAAACAGTAATAAAAAGCTTCGTAAAGCTGTTGGACAGCAACTACGTTTTGTAGCACGAGATTTACGAATCATTGATACATACCTAATCAGAAGTGACTCTGGGAAAATCTCAGCAAAGCAGTATAAAGAATTGGAGGTTATCAGAGAACTGTATCAGCAGCAAAAAACTATGTTTGATCGTAAAGAACATAGAATTGAAGATAGGATTGTTAGTATCAGTCAACCCTACGTTCGGCTTATTGTCCGAGGTAAGGCTAAAGCCGAAATGGAATTTGGTGCCAAAGTATCAATCAGTCTTGTTAATATGGATATTCCTTCATTGAGCAGTTAAGTTGGAATAACTTTAACGAAGGAACAACTCTAAAAGAAGCAGTAGAAACATATTATAGTCGATTTGGTTATTATCCTGAAGTAATCCTTGCTGACAAACTCTATCGAAACCGCGAAAATCTCCGTTACTGCAAAGAGTTAGGAATCCGTCTGAGTGGTCCTAAATTAGGGCGACCTTCAAAGCAGGATGAATCTGCCCATAAACGCCAGGAATATGAAGATGCCAGGGAACGGAATGCAGTTGAAGGAAAGTTTGGCGAAGGAAAACGCTGCTATGGGTTAGATAGAATAATGACAAGATTAAAAGAGACCAGTGAGACAGTGATCGCACTTCAGTTTCTGGTTATGAATCTGGAGCGTAAGCTCAGGGCTCTTTTTTATCTTTTTTTCAAGGAACATTCAACCAAACTTAATATAATGATTTTGGGTTATAATTTTTGATAATGGGGCTTTTTCAGTAGCCCCTAAATAAAATAATATAATAATTATCAGGGGGTATGATAGTGAATATAAAGGAGACTATGGTCGAAGTGTTGACTGCAATATTACCAATAACACTGGTTATCTTACTATTACAGTTAACAGTTATTAAGGCTGAATTACAAGATTTTTTCAGTTTCTTAGTTGGAGTAATTTTGACGGTTCTTGGGTTCACCCTTTTTTTAATCGGAGTGAAATCCAGTCTGTTATCAATGGGGGAGATGCTGGGTGTTTCTTTATTTAAGAGTGGAAAAATCTGGTTTGTATTGGGATTAGGAGTAGCAGTAGGCTTTTCTGTTACTTTAGCAGAACCAGGAGTCCAAATATTAGCTAATCAGATAGAACGAGTTTCTTCTGGCGATATATCGAAAAATCTACTGGTAATGGTAGTTTCTTTAGGTGTAGGCATTTTTCTTGCCCTATCATTAATCCGTATCGTTTTTAGAATTCCTCTGGTCTATTTAATTTTGAGTGGTTATGGACTAGTATTCATTTTGGCCATATTTACACCAGAGAATTTTTTGGCAGTCTCTTTTGATGCAGGGGGAGCTACTACAGGTCCGATAACGGTGCCTTTCATTCTATCGCTGGGTGTTGGTATGTCCTCAATTAGAGGTGGTCAGACGTTGTCAGAAGATAGCTTTGGGTTTGTTGGATTAGCGTCCATTGGTCCTATCCTAGCTGTAATGATTTTGGGGGTGATCTTTGGATGATGGCAATACTATTAGCTGGGTTTTGGGATGCAGTGCAGGATGTATTATGGGCGTTAATGCCATTGATAGTATTCTTCTTATTGTTTAACTTCATAAGCCTTAAATTACCTGCAAAAGAGTTAAGCAAGATTTTGCGAAGCCTATCTTTAGTTTTTTTCGGACTGATACTGTTCCTCCACGGTGTAAATATTGGATTTATTAGTGCGGGAGGGGCGATTGGTCAAACATTAGGTGCTTTACAGTATAACTGGCTTTTAATACCCATTGGGTTTTTGCTGGGATTTGTCGTTACTTTTGCTGAACCAGCTATCCAGATACTGAATATTGAGGTAGAGAAGGTCTCGGGAGGATATATTAAGAGTAAACTAATGCTGTATTTTATGTCTATTGGCGTAGCTTTGGCAGTCGCCTTATCAATGATAAGGATTTTAACGGGAATATCCCTCTGGTATTTTCTTGTGCCCGGTTACTTACTTGCATTCATTCTTATTAGATTTGTTAAGCCAATATTTGTGGCAATCGCCTTTGACTCTGGTGGGGTGGTGACAGGTCCGATGATAGCAACATTTATTCTTGCGCTAACAGTTGGGAGCTCATATGCGGTAGAAGGCAGTAACCCGATTACAGATGGATTTGGTATGATAGCTTTAGTGGCGATGGTGCCAATCCTGTCAGTTCTGATTTTGGGTGTCCTATATGGAAATAAATAGCTTTACGGAGGGGATGATTATGATTCAAGAACTTATGAAGGGCATTAAATATTATAAATTGATAACAGTTATTGTGAAAAAGGGATTAGCCACCAGAATAGTAACTGCTGCCAAAGAAGCTGGCGCCGGCGGTGGTACTATCCTTTTAGGTAAAGGAGCTGCTGAAGAACATATTTATGAAACTATATTAGGCATTAAGTATGAACCTGAAAAGGAGATAGTATTTATTGCTGTTGAAGATATCTATGTAGAAAGTGTATTAAATATTGTTACCCGGGAAGGGGAACTGAATAAATCGGATACAGGTATTGGATTTGTTGTGGATTTAAAGAAATGTATTGGGATTGCACACCTGTTAAAGAGTTTATAAATTATTATGGGGGAGGTATGGAAATGTTGGATAATAAAGTTGATTTCGATTTGATCGTTACGATAGTTAACAAAGGTGATGCTGCAGATGTTATCCAGGCGTCTAAAAAAGCAGGTGCTGAAGGAGGAACTGTTATGAATGGAAGAGGTTCTGGAATTCGCGAAAATACCAAGATTTTTGGGATTCCTATCGAACCTGAGAAAGAGCTAGTCTTGACTCTGATTGATCGTCAGAAGACAGATCAGGCCTTACAGGCGATCACGTCAGCATTGGATTTGAATGAACCAGGTAAAGGTATCGCTTTTGTGATCGAAGTGGAAAAAACTGTTGGCATATCTCATCTCCTATAAGCTATGAAAACGATAATCAGGTATTGGAAGAACATTTATTTGTCTGAATAAATGTTCTTCCCGTCCAGATAGAGAGATCAGCAGAAGAAAATTTTTCCAATATGGAAAGATTAACAAACAAAAACATTTTTCAACCTACGTTTCTTAAGTGAGATAGTGGGTTTTTTTGGTGGAATATCTCTGCCAGGAATTATTTTTTTGATTAAGGGAACAATGAGGATATATTCTAAAAGTAGGAGGATAAGTATGGCTTTTTCACCAATTGCATTATTTATTGCGTTAGTAGCAGGGATTACTATGGCTTTACAGGGCTCTCTCAATTCTTCATTAACCAAAAAAATTGGTCTCTGGGAAGCTACTTTTATTGTGCATTTGATAGCAACATTGGTTCTGATTTTGATCGTCTTTGTCTTTAGAATGGGTAAAGGTAGTTTTCAGGATCTATTTAAAATTCCATGGTATTTGTATCTGGGAGGGCTTTTAGGAGTAATTATTACTGCAACAGTAGTACTTAGTATTCCTAAATTGGGTGTAGCAGTGGCCACTACAGCAATTATCGTTGGTCAGGTAGGAACTGCCTGTCTTATCGATCATCTGGGGCTTTTCGGTCTTGAACAGATTCATTTCAGCTGGTTGAAAGCTATAGGGATTGTGCTATTGGCAGCAGGAGCGGGATTTATGTTGAAAGGATAGAAGTGGTTTATGCACTTATTTGAGAGAATTCAGGTATTAATATATATTAGAGTAGTTAGACTGGAGGAAAAATTCTGCTTTGTAATGCTGTAAGTATACAAGTTAAAAAAAGGGAGATACTAATTCTGAAGACTTAAAGCAGGAGGCTTGTTTTATGAATTGGACTACCGAAGTGGTACAGAATGTATCAACAATGCTTAAAGGTGTTTGGAATGACTTTTTAACTCCCACATCCCGGGAATATTTGAGCTTAAGAGAACAAATTGAGTCGGCAAAAAAAGATTGGGTTTATGCACATAACTATTTTCAAAATGTGACGGACCCTGATCTGATTGATCATGCCATTTTTATGTTAGAGGCCGCTGAAGCTAAGTATACTTATTTGTTAAAGAGGGCTAGAGAGACTTCTGGTCATTTAAAAGTACAGATCTAATAATGCAGAGACCAGTTCGGGATATTTGCCTGACTGGTCTTTTTTTGTACATTTTCTCTCTGTTTATGGAATAAGAATAACATAGAAGACAACTTCGGGAGGGGAGATTATGGACTGGCAGACTTTGATGGCATATTTATTTGGGTTGGGGTTGATCTATTTATTTATCTGGATTCTTTATTATCCACTAAAATGGACTACAAAAGTTCTCTTGAATGTTGTATTTGGAATAATTATTTTGTTTGTCTTAAATATGATCGGTAATTTTATTAAATACACTTTGCCAATTAATGTAGTCACTGCATTGGTAGTTGGATTTTTGGGAATTCCCGGAGTGGTGTTATTGATCGTCATAAAATACTTTATTTTATAAAGATTATAAAAAAATATGTTATAAATCTCTATTGATTACCGAATAATAATCAGGGAATCTATATATAGTCTTATCAGTAGTTAGAGGAGGTGTCACAGCTTTTGAAGTCAATTTAAATTTTTGGATTATCTATGCACCTGCATATGAAAGGAGGACAATAAATGGCCCAAATGTTAGAAATTCGGTGGCATGGCCGTGGTGGACAAGGTTCCAAAACTGCATCTATTTTGTTGGGAAAAGTGTGCTCTGCAGCTGATAAATATATTCAGGCGTTCCCGGAATACGGTCCTGAGCGAATGGGTGCACCTGTTATCGCGTATAACCGGATTAGTGATCACAGAGTAACAGTTCACTGTCAGATTGAAGAACCAGATTTGGTGGTGGTTTTGGATCCTACTTTAACAGCTACTATTAATGTAACTGAAGGCTTAAAAGAGGGCGGTAAGGTTATTATTAACACGGATTTACCTGCCGGTAAGATGAAAGAAAAACTAAACTTTAATGGTGAACTGTACACAATTGATGCTAATGGGATCTCTGAGAAGGAGTTAGGTAAAGCATTCCCTAACACACCGATGCTTGGTGCCGTAATTAAAGTAACTGGGATGTTCACTATGGATAAGTTTATGGAGATGATCCGTAAAGAGTTCTCAACTAAGTTTGCCCATAAACCTGAGGTGATTGAAGGTAACATGAACTGCATCAGAAGGGCTTTTGAGGAGGTGAAGAGCGAATAATGGGAACACCAATTAAAAAACCAGGTTGGATGGAGATTCCCATTGGTGGTCGAATTGAAGAGGCCGGAAATGCTCACAAATATCATGTAGGTGGTTGGAGGATTCGTCGGCCAGTCTGGGTTAAAGAAAACTGTATCCATTGTTTGTTCTGTTGGGTATCTTGCCCTGATTCGGCAGTAGAAGTTCATGATGGTAAGATGCATGGATTTGACTATAATCACTGCAAAGGGTGCGGCATTTGTGCTCAAGAATGCCCTACTAAAGACAAGGCTATTGAGATGGAACCAGAAGATATTGAGAATCAATTTGATAATTAGAGGAAGGGGGAAAAACAATGGGGAATAGAATAGCCCTGACTGGTAATGAAGCTGTAGCATTAGCAATGAAACAGATTGCTCCAGATGTAGTCGCCGCCTACCCAATTACACCACAGACCGAGATTGTTCAAATCTTTTCTCAGTTTGTAGCTGATGGCGATGTAGATACTGAGTTTGTTACTGTGGAAAGTGAACATAGTGCAATGAGCGCTGCTGTAGGTGCGTCGGCAGCTGGTGCGCGGTCAATGACTGCCACTTCGTCAAATGGCCTGGAGCTAATGTTTGAGATTGTAAACATTGCATCATCACTTCGGCTACCCATAGTAATGCCTATCGTAAATAGGACGATTTCTGGTCCGATTAATATTCATTGTGACCATAGTGATGTGATGGCGATTAGGGATAGTGGTTGGATTTTACTCTTTGGTGAGAATGCTCAGAATGCTTATGATAATCTTTTGATGGCGAATCGAATTGCCGAACATCAAGACGTTATGCTGCCTGTAGCCGTTAATCTGGACGGCTTTATTATCTCTCATGCTGTAGAGAATATTGACATTGTAGCCAATGAAGATGTTCGGGATTTTGTCGGTGATTATTATCCGGAAAAATATCTTTTGGATGAGGAACATCCTCTTACCATGGGCCCAGTTGATTTACAGGATTTTTTGTTTGAGCACAAAAGGCAGCAGATAGAGACTTTAAAGATTGTTCCACAGATTGTTCAGGAGATTAGTGACGAATTTGCGGAATTAACTGGTCGTCAATATGAGTTTTTTGAGAAATATAAGTTAGATGATGCTGAGATAGCGATAGTTGCTATCGGTTCTACTGCAGGTACTACTAAAGCCGCGATTGATAATCTACGAGAGCGGGGTTTGAAAGTTGGTCTTTTGTCAATAAGGCTGTATCGACCATTTCCGGCTGATGCCATTGTGAAAGCTTTAAGTCATGTTAAAGCCATTGGAGTTATGGACCGTTCAGAGTCTTATAGTAATACTGGTGGCCCTTTATTTTCAGATATTCGGGCGGCAATGTATGATGCGGGTGAAACGGCTAAGATCATTAACATTATTTATGGTCTTGGTGGACGAGATATTACTGTCAAAGATTTGGAGAATGTAATAGGTAGAGTGAAAGAAGTTCAGGATAGTAATCAGATTGCTGAGAAAGTAATTTATTACGGAGTACGGGAATAGGAGGTGTGTAAATGGCAACTTTGAAAGAACTATCAACACGTGCCGGTAAGTTTAGTGGTGGTCATCGACTTTGTCCCGGTTGTGGTGCAGGAATAATTACCCGTCAAGTGCTGGCAGCAGCTAAAAATCCAGTGGTTGTAGGCTGTGCTACTGGTTGTCTGGAAGTTTCTACGACGATTTATCCCTATACAGCCTGGAACACTTCCTATATTCACAATGCTTTTGAGAATGCAGCTGCTACTGTGTCTGGGGTTGAAACTGCATATCGGGCGTTAAAGAAAAGAAAGAAATTCGGACTGGAAGATACTGAATTTAATTTTATTGCTTTTGGTGGTGATGGTGGAACTTATGATATCGGTTTTCAATCACTCTCTGGTGCCATGGAGAGAGGTCACAAAATGCTCTATGTTTGCTATGACAATGGAGCCTATATGAATACTGGTATACAGCGCTCTTCGGCGACTCCCCTGGGCGCAAATACAACAACTAGTCCGGCCGGAAAAGTAATTCCCGGCAAAACACAGTATAGGAAAGAGTTAACTGATATTATTGCAGCACACTATATTCCCTATGTGGCTCAGGCTTCTCCATCTAACTGGAAAGATCTTACACGAAAAGTTGAAAAAGCACTATCTATTGATGGCCCATCCTTTATTAATATTTTATCCGTATGTCCGCGTGGTTGGCGTACTCCCGAAGAGAAGGGTCTGGAAATTCAGCGAACAGCTATTGATAGCTGTTTTTGGCCACTTTTTGAGATTGAAAATGGAGTAAAATATACGGTGAACTATAAACCAAAGACTAAACGTCCAATTGAAGAATGGTTAAAGCCACAAGGTCGTTTCAAACATTTGTTCAAACCGGAGAATAAGTATTTAATTGAAGAAGAGCAGAAGCGTGTGGATAATAGATGGGAGATGTTGTTACAACGCGCTGGCGAAATTTAACGACATTTTAGAAGGGAAGTATCTAAATAGTGTTTACTTCAGTGTGGGTACAAGTCTTCTTCTGAAGTCGTTAAACTAAAGAATTAACAGCTTGCTTTTAATGCGACTTTAATGGATTTCTTAAAAAAACCTCTGTTGTATTGGCAGAGGTTTTTTAATATAAAGAATATTAGGATCATTGATGGTTTTATTATATCTGCTATAATTTCCCGCATAAGTGATTTATGGTACGAATAAAGGGATTTATGTGTTAATGGAGAACTAATTTATTAAGTAGAGAGAATAGGGGGGGGGAGAAATTGCGAAACACGTTATATATACTTTTGCTGGTTGGACTTCTAATTTTTACTTATATCCCGGAAGTTGGGGCTCGGGGAGTTACTTTATCATATCAACCAGTAGGTGGAGATTTAACATATCAGACAATAATTTTATTAGATAGCGTTGTGGATTCTGGAAGTACTCATATCTCTACGAGAATAGCCCTTAGTAGCAGAATGGAGAATGCTATTACCGATGATAATGGGAATCTATTCTTCAAAGTCACCTTTAAAGATATCAAATTGGAGAAATACAACCGGGAGATACAGATAACAGAAAAAGTGGCTCATAAATCTGGACTGGATGACAGGAGAGATATTGAAGTAACTCTTCGAAATGATGTTTTACATAAATGGAATAATTTGGTCATAACTGATAAAGGATTGATTTTGGAAAAATATTTCTCCTTTGATCTGGGTAAAGTAGATTTTTTCGACATGACGAGAATTGCAGAACAGTTTTTTATTCTTTTACCTGACAAAGAATTGGAAGTAGGTCAACAATGGGTTGACACATATACATCTATTTTTCCACCATACGATCAGGGAGATCCTTTTCTGGGGTTTATTACTTATACTTATTTAGGTCAGGAAGAACACATGGGGATTGTCAGTCATAAGATAAAGGCTGTCACTTACTTTGATCAGGAGGAACGAATGAGTGAAGATCGAGGTATGACCAAAGCTTCCTGGGTCAGTATGGGGAATTTGTATTTTGCAGTTGATGGCAATTATCTGATAGAAAGCGATTTTACCAGTGATTTTTCCGTGTTCATTAAGATGGTAGGAGAGGATCAGACTGAGGTGAAGAACTATATTCAGACAGGGGTTAAGTACAATATCCAGCTGGTCACTAATTGATAATGATCAAGCAAGGTTAATAGATAACAGAGGGTACAAAAAGCCACCGGGGAATTTATTGGAATACATCTGGCGGCTTTTTTGTATGTGAGTTATGGATTTGAATAATTCTAACTCTAATCTAATTTGACAAGTTCATATTTTCTGCTGCCCATACCCAGTTCTTCAGCGTATTTTAACAAATGTTGTCCGTCAATATCTTGATGAACTCCTCTAAACTTATCAGCACCTGGTTCCAGATTAGTTTTCAAAGCAGAATTGGGGAAGCCTTCCTGCTGATTGATTAGATCTATAGAAGCCTGGTCAATGGCGACCGGGTCTTTGGAGAAGAGGATACCCACATCAGGAACAATAGGCATGTCACTCCAACCACAACAGTCACAGTCTGGAGTGACATTCATCACAAAGTTAATGTAACCAACTTTGGATTCTCGACCTTGAATTACACCCAGAGTATATTCAACCATCTTCTCCATAACAGCTTCTGATTCTGACTGCCAATTAATTTTGATGGCTTTATTCCGACAGGTAACAACACACTCTCCACAGCCAATACATTTCTCATGGTCAATTACACTGGATTCTCCTTTGATGAGTATAGCATCTTCCGGACACCATTTAACACATTGTTGACATTTAGTACATTTTTCTTCTGTGATAGTAGGCAGGACTGCAGAGTGCATCATCTGCTTACCACTACGACTGCCTAAGCCCATACCAATATTTTTGAACGCTCCGCCAAAACCAGTCAGCGCATGTCCTTTAACGTGGGAGACAGCTATTAGTGCATCTGCATGCATAACTTCTGCACCAATTTTTACTGAATCAAAGTGTTTGCCTCCTGTAATCGGAATATCCAGATAACTTTTGCCGGTTAGACCGTCAGCGATAATGACCGGGGCATCAATAGTGGCATAGCTAAATCCGTTGTGCAAAGCTGTAACGATATGGTCTACAGAGTTGGCCCTACTGCCGACATAGAGAGTATTAGAATCTGTCAGAAAGGGTTTAGCTTTGATCTTTTTAATCTCCTGAACCAATTTTCGAATGTATATCGGACGAATAAAACCTGTATTTCCTTCTTCACCAAAATGTAATTTGATGGCTGTTAAGTCGTCTTGATTTAACATCTGGTGAAATTCAGCCAGATAGAATAGTTTTCCCAGCTTAGCAATTAAACTTTCAGAATGTTTATTTGCACGCATATCTGCAAAAAAAACTTTACTCATTAAAATTAACCCCCTTTTTACCATAATTTAAATCAATATTAGTATAACCCAAAACATCAATAAAATCAAATCTTAAATCCTTGTCACTTTAAGGCGAATAGTGTATAATAAAAATAACTTCAGGAAGATACTGTAATCGGCGAGTCCAAAAAGGTGGTGTCAGTTATGGATGAGAGTTTTAGTAATTTGCCAGAATCCGCGATGGAATTAATGCGGAGAATGGCTTCCGAAAATAAGCGGTTAAGAATAGAGAATAAGGGATTATTCAAAAAAGTCCGGGAGCTATCATTATTGTATGATATGAGCCAGATGCTAAATGAATCTTCGGAGAGCCAATATTTCTATCAGTCTATTTTAAAGCTGGCTTTAAAGGTTACCGATAGCGAAGCAGGAGGTATTTTCTTGGTTAATCCGGCTAGTAATCAACTGGTTCTTAAGGTGTCTTTGGGGGAGATTGAACCTGGGATTTTAAGGTGGTTGAGTGAGATTCCAAATGATGTTGGACGTCTTTTGGTTCATGGTAAGGTAAGAGAGTTAATCTATGATGAACCACTGCTGCAGGAGTTTCAGAGACGTGATTCTTACATCAAATCTGTTCTATTCTTTCCACTAATTTTTAGTCGCGAAACCATTGGGTTAGGATTTGTGATGCACAGACACCAGGAATATAGTAACCATTCAGCCCACTATGGTGAAGATCTCAAGTTCTTAACGACACTTGCTCAACAGGCTTCAATGATTGCTGAGCTAAACCGTTTGAAGTTTGAACATAAGAGTCAGCAACTTTATTTTAAGACGATTACTGCTCTTACTGAAGCGATAGATGCTAAAGATATGTATACTGCCGGTCATTCTCAACGAGTGGCTGAGATCTCTACTTCTATAGCTTATGAATTAGGCTTATCGCAAAAGGAGATAGATACCATTCATTATGGTGCTTTACTTCATGATATAGGGAAGATAGGGATTCCGGAGTCAATTTTGAATAAAAAGGGACGTTTGACCGATGAGGAGTTTTTTAATATCAAAAGACACCCTGTGATTGGGACTAATATTTTACGTTCAATAGATTTTCTTGATGATGCTTTATATATTGTCCATTATCATCACGAAAGATTTGATGGTAAAGGTTATCCTGAAGGTATAAAGGGAGAAGAGATTCCTTTCATGGCTCGTATTGCCTGTGTGGCAGACGCCTGGGATGCCATGACTTCAAATCGTTCGTATAGAAAAGCTTTACCCGTGAAGGCAGCTATTGAGGAGTTAGAAAAGAATAAGGGTACTCAATTTGACCCTTACATCATTAATACGCTTCAAAAAGGTTCTTTCATTCAATTGAAAAAAATTTAAAATTGTTATTTTTCAATGAGCGTCAGTTATTTCTGACGCTTTAATTTATGTTTCATGTGAATTATTAATAACTCCTGAAAAAAGGGGAGAAAAGTTTTTTTGCTTAATATGTGTAACTTCTTTCAGAAAAAGAGGTAATTTTATTAAAAGGAAGGATGGTCGATAGGTAATTTGTTCATGTTTCAGTAAAATACTATCTCAATTATTATGGAAATAGTACCTGTAATTTGTGGTAGACTTAGATGGTTAATAATAAATGCTAAAGTAATTTAGATTAATGATGAGGTATGTACTAAATACTATCAGAAAATTTGAAAAATAAAGAAAGTATAACACTAACTAAAAATTACTTGACATAGGTAAATGTGTTTGATAGACTGATAAAAAAATGCTGGATTCTATTTTGTCCAGTATTCTTGAATAGAATTTATTTACTTTGTTAGACTATCAATAGGCCTTCGAAGGGGGTACAGAAAGTGGAAAAATTTCTTAAAGAGGGTTTGACTTTTGATGATGTGTTGTTGATTCCCGGAAAGTCTGAAGTGCTGCCTCGTGAAGTCTCAACCAAAACTCGTTTGACCCGCACCATTAGCCTGAATATTCCTATACTAAGTGCAGGCATGGACACTGTTACTGAATCCAAAATGGCCATAGCAATGGCCAGAGAAGGTGGAATAGGTATTATACATAAGAATATGCCTATTGAACGTCAGGCAGAGGAAGTGGACAGAGTTAAGCGTTCTGAGAGCGGGGTAATTGTGGATCCATTCTATCTTCATCCGGATAACTTTATCTACGAGGCGGAAGAATTGATGTCCAGATACCGGATATCAGGTGTTCCCATTGTGGATGAGAAGGTAAAATTGGTTGGGATCCTGACCAATCGTGACCTGAGATTTGTCAGAGATTATGGACGGAAGATTAAAGAGGTTATGACTTCTGAGAATCTGGTAACAGCTCCAGTTGGTACAACCCTGGATGAAGCACAGGGGATTTTGCAGAAACATAAGATTGAAAAGTTGCCTTTAGTTGATGAGAATCATCTGCTTAAGGGATTAATAACAATCAAAGATATTGAAAAAGCTGAACAGTTCCCAAATGCGGCTAAGGATGAGCGTAGTCGTCTTTTGGTAGGTGCGACAGTAGGAGTAGCTAGAGATACAGAGTTGCGCGTGGAAGCATTGGTTAAAGCTGGTGTTGATGTGATTGTTGTTGATACAGCTCATGGACATTCTTTTGGTGTTTTACAACTCATTGAAGCGATTAAGAATAAATATCCGGACTTACAGTTGATTGCCGGCAACGCGGCAACTGCTGAAGCTATTCGTGATCTGGTATCTGCAGGTGCCGATGCAGTTAAGGTAGGTATCGGTCCCGGTTCTATCTGTACCACCCGGGTTGTAGCAGGGGTAGGTGTACCACAGGTTACAGCTGTTTTTGACTGTGCAAATGAAGCCAGAAAGCATAATATTCCGATAATTGCTGATGGTGGCATTAAATACTCTGGGGATATTCCGAAAGCAATCGCTGCCGGTGCAGATACAGTCATGTTAGGAAGTCTGTTGGCTGGTACGGAAGAAGCACCTGGTGAATTGGAGATCTTTAAAGGGAGGTCATACAAAGTTTATCGGGGAATGGGTTCTTTAGGCGCGATGAAAGAGGGTAGCAAAGATCGTTACTTCCAGGAAGATCAGAAAAAGTTGGTTCCTGAAGGAATTGAAGGTCGTGTACCATATAAGGGACCTGTTACAGACACTATCTATCAATTGATTGGTGGTCTAAGAGCTGGCATGGGTTATTGTGGTACAGCTAATATTGAAGAGTTAAAGGATAAAGCTCAGTTTGTGAAGATTACTTCTGCGGGTCTGCGGGAGAGTCATCCACATGATGTGACCATCACTAAAGAGGCCCCAAACTATTCTTTTGATTAATTTGGCTATATTTTATAATAATGTTTGGGATCAAAAAGACTGATTTAGTCCAGTCTTTTTGATCTTTCGGGGATATTTTTGCAGATAAATTTTTGAAAAATGCTGAGTTGCTGCCGGATCATTCCCCGAGAATCTGATGTAGTAGTTTGCTCTTTGAATGCAAAATTTAAAAAAATTATACCACTTTTTTAAAAAACGCACATACTATAACAAATATAATTAAATATGCATCAACTATGTGAATATTATCTCTTGAGATAATTAAAAATATTATAAAATTAGCCCATTTTTTTATTTAAAAAAGTAAATTAATGGTATATTTATTGAAAAATAAATGTAAAAATTAATTTTCGTAAATAATAATGTGAAATAAATAACTATGAAGGAAAAACGAAAATTACAGAGAATTTTTTATATTCATAGGCTTAAAAGATTATGGAGAAGAACAGGGAGCGATTTTAATTATGAAATTCAATCCAATTAAAGATAAAAAAGTTTATGAACAGATTATAGATCAGATTAAAGATATGATTTATGAAGGTGAACTCAAGAAAGGTGACAAACTTCCTTCTGAAAGAACCTTGACTGATGATTTAAAGGTCAGTCGAGCATCTATTAGAGAAGCTTTTAGTGCTCTGGAGATGATTGGTCTAATTGAAAGTCGGCATGGTGAAGGAACTTTTATCAAAGAGAACACTGATGAGAATTTTTTAAAGCCTTTATCTCTCCTCTTTATGTTAGAAGAAGATGTGGAAAAAGAGTTGATCGAGTTACGCAAGATGATAGAGATCACTGGTGCCAGGTTTGCTGCAATGCGTGCTACAGAAGAAAATTTAACAGAGATGAGTAAATACGTTCAATTAATGGAAGAGAGTCGTGGTAATGCAGTGCTTAGTCGTGAAGCGGACAAAGGGTTTCATTATGCTCTCGCTAAAGCTACTGGTAACCACCTGGTCTATAAACTGCTTAATTCAATATCTGAAGTTATTGATATTTATTTGGCGCGCGCCATGCAGCGAATTGTTCAAGATGAAGAGAAGACCAGAGATTTAATCTCTCAGCACAAAGAGATTTATAAGACCATTCGTAATAGAGATGCCTCAGAGGCACAGAGAGTTATGGAGAAACATCTAACCTGGTCTGAAGATTTGTTAGAGTTATAACTTTTTTTATAAACAACTGGTCAGTCCACCTGACCACCCGACCATGCGCAAGGGAAATTATCATTAGGAGGTGTGAGTAACGTTTAAACGTTCCAGAAAAAATGAACACTAGATGAACCAGGATAACAACTAAATGAGGAGGAAGAAGAATGAGTAATCTTGCAATTCAAGCATTGTTAGCAAGTGTTCCAATTATTATTGTCGGGATTCTGATGGTGGGTTTTGTCTGGCCATCTAAAAAAGCTATGCCTTTGGGATATTTGAGTGCATTAATTATTGGTCTTCTGGCCTGGAAGATGCCTTTTAAATGGGTGATAGCTTCTACTTTAAGCGGTGTAATGACTACAGTGAATATTCTTCTAATCGTTTTCGGGGCGATCTTAATTCTGAAAATTCTGCAATCCGGTGGCGCGGTAGACACTATAGGTGCTAGTCTGACAGGTGTCACAAAAGACCGACGAGTACAGGTCTTACTGGTAGGTTGGTTACTGGTCACTTTTTTTGAAGGTGCAGCAGGATTTGGTACTCCGGCAGCAGTGGCAGCACCATTGCTGGTAGGATTAGGATTCCCACCTCTGGTATCTGTAATTATTGCTCTGTTGGCTGACAGTACTCCTGTTAGTTTTGGTGCTGTAGGTATTCCAATCTGGGGTGGTTTTGCTGCATTGGAAAGTGTAGCACAAAGTGGAGGTACTTTTCAACAGTTTCTGGTGAGTATTGGTTTTTATACAGCAGTGATTCATGGCATAATTGGAACTTTTGTTCCTTTATTTGCGGTTATGCTGATGACAAAAATTACCAGAGGCTCTTTTAGAGATGGTTTTAAGGTCTGGCCAGTTGCTGTTTTTGCTGGTGCTGCCTTTACTATTCCTTTTATGTTGATTTCAGCCTTTGTCGGTCCAGAACTTCCATCTCTCTTAGGTTCTTTAATCGCCATTCCGATTGTAGTATTTGTAATTTCTAAAGGTTGGCTCAATCCAAAAGATGAATGGTCTTTGCCGGCGAGGAAAGACTGGCCTGCTGAATGGGTGGGTTCTGTAGAACCTGGCGATGGTCAGGTAGAACTAAAGATGTCTATTTTTAAAGCATGGTTACCATATATCTTGATTGGTCTGATTCTCTTAATCAGTAGATTAGAATTCTTTGGTGTAGCTCCGATTTTGAAATCTTTTGTGATTAAATGGTCCAATATTTTGGGGACTAATTTGTCTAATAGTTTGGAACCTTTCTATAATCCTGGAATCTTTCCATTTATCTTTATTGCTTTATTGATGCCATTATTTTTCGGTATGGATAAAAAACAGGTGAAAACTGCGTGGAGGGATACCTTTAAAGCGGTTACACCGGCAGCCATTGCCCTGGTTTTCACTCTGGGTATGGTACGAATAATGATGGATTCCGGTTTAGCTGTTAATGGCGATTCAATGTTGATTGTTCTGGCAAAGGCAGCTTCCAGTATAGTCGGTCAAGCATGGTTATTCTTTGCACCATTTGTAGGCATTTTAGGTGCGTTTATCTCTGGTAGTAACACGGTTTCTGACATAATGTTTGGCAATTTCCAGTTTGCAACTGCGGTCCAGGTGGGAACTTCTAAAACCATGGCTCTGGCACTACAAGCTATTGGCGGCGCGGCAGGTAATATGATCTGTGTGCATAATGTAGTGGCAGCCTGTGCTACTGTAGGAATTGTGGGTAAAGAAGGTCTGGTTATTCGAAAGAATCTTATACCAGCACTGCTCTACGGGCTATTGGCAGGAATTATCGGCTGGATTATTGTTAGTGTATTTCAGATAGGGTTGTACTAAGATAAGTATTCATAACTCCCCTCCAGATTGGGGGGGAGTCACTAAGATGTTATGAAGACAAGTAACAGGTCAGACCATTAGGTTATTTGACAAAGCAAATGTTGTAATATGGGATGAATTGTACTAAATTTTAAAAAATAATAATATTAAAAAAAATTAAAATGAGGTGAACGCCTTGGATATTTTAGTATGTATTAAACAAGTTCCTGAGACAAATGAGGTAGAAGTAGATGAGAAAACCGGAGTGCTGAAACGTGATGGAATTGATTCAAAGATGAATCCTTATGATTTATACGCGATTGAGACAGCATTACAACTAAAAGAAGAGCAGGGAGGTAGGGTGACTGTCCTTACCATGGGTCCCCCACAGGCAGAAGAGATTATTAGAGAAGGCTTTATGATGGGAGCAGATGCGGGATATATTCTTTCAGATCGCAGATTTGCCGGTGCAGACACGCTGGCCACCGGTTATACATTGGCATCTGGAGTCAAAAAGATTGGCGAGTTTGATCTGCTAATATGCGGCATGCAGACGACTGATGGTGATACAGCACAGGTTGGGCCTGCAATTGCAGAGATTTTGCAGATTCCCCATGTTGCTTATGTGAATAAGATAGAAGGTGTTACAGAGACAAATCTCACTGTGCAGAAAGATATGGCTGATTCGATTGAACGGGTTGAAGTGTCTTTTCCGGCATTGATTACTGTAACCAAAGAGGTTAACCAGCCGCGCTTACCATCCTTTAAACGGAAGCTGGAGACCAGAGATTGGGAGATAAAGATGCTCACTTTAGATGATTTTGCAGATAGAAAAGAAGAGCATTATGGGCTAAAAGGTTCACCGACTCAGGTTGAGAGAATCTTTCCACCTGAATCTAACGTAGAGAAGACTACCTGGGAAGGTTCAGGTGAAGAATTGGCTGGCCTTATTTACAACAAGCTGAAGGAGATGAAATTCGTATGAGTCTGTTAAGTGTAGATTATATCAAATGTAACTTATGTCAGAAATGTGTGGAGGCCTGTCCTTTTGCAGCTATTGATGTTATAGATGATAAGATTGAATTTAATGAAGCCTGTAAAGTCTGTAAAATCTGTATCAAACAGTGTCCAGAAGGAGCTATCTCCCTGGCTGAGACTAACCAAAAATCTGTTAATAAAGATGAATATACAGGAGTGCTGGTATTTGCAGAACAGGTTGAAGGAGAAGTACATCCAGTAACCTATGAATTGATTGGTAAGGGTAAAGAACTGGCTGATAAGTTGGGTCAAGATGTGAATGCGGTTCTAATTGGTCATGGTTTTGATAAACAGGCTGAAAATATTCTGGGCTATGGTGTGAATAATGTATATGTTTACGATCAACCTGAATTAGCTCATTATCGGGTTGAACCTTACGCAGCAGTTCTGGAAGATTGTATTCAGAAGTTTAAGCCAACCATTATTCTGGTGGGTGCGACTTCTATTGGACGTTCGCTGGCTCCCAGAATCTCTACCCGGTTTAAAACAGGCCTTACTGCTGATTGTACGGTTCTGGATGTTAAAGAGAATACCGATCTGATTCAAATTAGACCTGCTTTCGGTGGTAATATTATGGCTCAGATAATAACTCCTAAACATCGACCGCAGATGGCTACAGTCCGTTATAAGGTAATGACTGCACCTGCTGAAGTAGAGAATCCAACCGGTAAGATTGTCATTTGCTCAGTTGATGGTAGTAAATTATCAAGTGGAGTTTCGGTGCTGCAGGTGACGAAAAAACCGCAGGTAGACAGTATTGTTGACGCTGATGTGATTATTGCTGCCGGGCGCGGTGTTAGAGAAGAAAAAGATATGAAAATGCTGTTTGAGTTGGCTGAACTGTTAAATGGTAAGCTAGCAGTAACCAGACCATTGATTGAAAATGGTTGGGGGAGTTATCATCAACAGATCGGTTTATCTGGGAGAAGCGTGCGTCCCAAGTTGATTATTACTGTTGGAATCTCTGGTTCTGTACAGTTTGTTGCCGGCATGAAGAATGCAGAATGTATCTTTGCCATTAATAGTGATCCAACTGCCAGTATCTTCAATGTTGCACATTATGGTATCGTTGGTGATCTGTATGAAGTGTTACCTCGCCTAATTGAGCAGGTGAAGGAAGGGGGAACTATCGATGCATTATAAAAAACTGACTCAGGCTGATATTGACCATTTAAAAAGTATTTTGAGTTCGGAAAGAGTTTATGTTGGAGATCAGATTTTAGAAGATTATGCTCATGATGAGCTTGCAGAAATAAAGGTTTTTCCGGATGTAGTTCTCGAACCTGAGACCACTGAAGAAGTAGCTAATATTATGAAATTTGCCAGTGAGCACCATATTCCTGTAACCCCTCGTGGTTCGGGCACTGGTCTTTGTGGTGCTGCTGTTCCAAAGGAGGGAGGTATTCTTCTGATAACGACCCGGATGAATAAAGTATTTGAAATTGATGAAGAGAACCTGATGGCTGTGGTTCAACCGGGGGTAATTCTGTTAAACTTTATTGAGACTGTCACCAAACTCGGTCTGATGTATCCACCTGATCCGGGGGAAAAAAGTGCTACTCTTGGCGGTAATGTGATGACTAATGCTGGTGGAATGAGGGCTGTTCAATATGGTGTTACCAGGGATTATGTTGAGGGTATGGAAGTAGTATTACCAGATGGTGAAGTGATTGAACTGGGAGGTAAGGTTGTTAAAAATAGTTCCGGGTATAGTCTAAAAGATTTGATTATCGGCTCTGAGGGTACACTGGGCATTATTACTAAACTGACTCTTCGCCTTGTGCCAATGCCCAAAAAACAGGTTAGTCTGCTAATCCCATATGCCAGTCTGGATGATGCTATTGATACTGTACCAAAGATTATTAATGCTAAACTGGTTCCAACAGCCATTGAATTTATGGAAAGAGACGTTATCAATGCAGCTACTGAGTATCTGGGTAAAGTATTTCCTGACTCTTCGGCACCGGCCTATCTGTTATTAACTTTCTACGGTAATAGTAAGTCTGAGTTAGAAGAGGTTTATGAGCAGGCAGCACAGGTGTGTTTACAAAACAAAGCTTTTGACGTATTGATTGCCAATACAAAAGAACGTCAGGATTCTATCTGGGAGACCAGGGGTACTTTTCTGGAAGCTTTAAAAGCAATGAGTCATTTAGAAGAGTGTGATGTAGTAGTTCCCCGGAATAAGGTCGCAGAATTTGTTAAGTTTACTGATGGTTTGGAAGAAAAGTATGATATTCGGATTCGTAGTTTTGGTCATGCGGGTGATGGTAACTTGCACATCTATATTTTGAAAGATGAGCTGGTTGAAGAGATCTGGCAAACAAAACGTCTGGCAGTAATGGATGAGATGTATCAGAGAGCTAAAGAATTAAAAGGTCAGGTATCCGGAGAACATGGAATTGGTACCGCTAAAAAGCCTTATCTTCATGATTCTTTAGGATTGATTCAGATAGAATTGATGCGAAAGATTAAAGCTAGTTTTGATCCTTTGAATATTTTGAACCCGGGTAAGGTAGTTTAAAAGAAAAAGGGGGCGTGAATTCGCCCTCTTTTGGTCCTAATTAAAATCGGGGAGGAGTAAATAATGGCAGAGATTAGAATTCCTTATGGTCGCGGCTTGATTAGGTTAAAGCTGCCAGAGGAAAAGGTTCAGGCTATCCTGGAATCAAAGGCACATCATTATAAGCCTGAGAATTCCGAAGAAGAGCTAGTAGAACTGGCCCTGGATAATCCTATTGGTAGTCAGAAGTTAGAGGAGTTGGTTAAAGGTAAGAACAAAGTTGTAATTATTACCAGCGACCACACTCGACCTGTTCCCAGTAAGGTAACAATGCCGATTCTTTTAAGGCGGCTCCGAAAAGGTAATCCAGATGTGGATATTACCATTTTGATCGCTACCGGTTATCATCGTGAGACGTCTATTGAAGAGATGATTGATAAATTTGGGGCTGAGGTGGTGGAGAATGAGAAGTTTGTTAACCATTTTAGTCGTCAAGAAGAGGATCAGATCTTGTTTGGTACGTTACCCTCTGGAGGTGAGTTCTGGATAAATCGGTTAGCAGTAGAGGCGGATTTACTAATAGCAGAAGGTTTTATTGAGCCACATTTCTTTGCTGGATTTTCTGGTGGCCGCAAAAGCATATTGCCGGGAGTTGCCGGGGCGAAAACTATTCTTGCGAACCACTGTTCCGAGTTTATCGCCAGTGACTATGCGAGAACTGGGATCCTGGAGAATAATCCTATACATCAGGATATGCTTTATGCCGCCGAAAAAGCAAACCTGGCATTTATTTTAAATGTGGTTATTGATGCGAAAAAGAAGGTTGTTAAGGCCTTTGCAGGTCATTATAATGAAGCACATATTAAAGGGACTGAGTTTGTCAAAGAATTGGCCGGAGTGAGAGCTGTTCCCGCTGATATTGTGATTACTTCTAACGGTGGATATCCTCTGGATCAGAACATTTATCAGACTGTTAAAGGAATGACAGCTGCTGAAGCTAGCATCAAAGAAGACGGGGTAATCATAATTGTATCTGCATGTAGTGATGGCCATGGTGGTGAATCTTTTTACCGGGCTTTGGCTGAAGTTGATGACCCACGGGAATGGACAGAGAAAGTATTACAGATTCCCCGGGATAAGACTTTACCAGATCAGTGGGAATCACAAATTCTAGCACGGATATTAGAAAAACACGAAGTTATTTTGGTAACTGATCAATGTGCCCGACAGATGATTACAAATATGCATATGCGTCACGCATCTAATATTGAAGAAGCTTTGCAACTGGCAGAGCAAATTACAGGTGTAGATGCTACAATTACGGTAATTCCAGATGGGGTTTCAGTAATAGTTGAGTAATCAGTGATAGACCTTGCTGACAAAGAGCAAGGTCTATCGGTTATTCAAGAAATTTATAATTGCCCATTTCTGAGAGTAAAAACAATAATTCTTCTGGTAATATTTTCAGCACGGTTGGCAGGTACTCCCTGTCTAATCATAGTTTCGATTAATTGAGGTCTTTCTCGGTCGAGCAATAATAGCATCTGGTCTGCTCTGGATTGAATGCTGCCTATTGGTGAGATTCGATCGATATTTCTTAATGTAAATTCGATTATGTCGCTAACAATTCTTCTGGCATTTCGACGGGGAATATTGTAAATGTTAGTTAACCCTAAGAAGTTGGGGAATCTCCTTTCAAATAGTCTTAGAAGTCGCTCCGTTTCTGCATTGATATTACTATCATTATGATCGATAATCTCTAAAGTCGCTCTAATTACGCCTTTAATATATCTTTCCAGGACGTTTTCAGGAACGCCTATAACCTTAAGAGCTAGGAGAAGTCTTTGGTTTTCATCAACAAAACTGCGATAGAGAATATTTACTTTTCTGTTGAGATCTCCGGGTACATTTGGAGCATTGGTAATAGTAAATTCGATGATTCTTCTTGTCAAAACCTGGATGATTGCAGGAGGAATGTTGTAACGCTCTAAAAGTTGCAATAAATGGGGATATCGATTTATGATTATTGAGTAGATTTGATCTATATTTTGACGACTCTGATTCAGATTATTGGATATCTGGTTTTGATAGAACCACCCTAAATAATAATTTGCCCATTGTAAGTAAAGGTTAGACTGTGGGTAATCCATTAATTACACCTCCTTAATTTTATACTTTATTATACTTAAATTTGATGGAATGGTTACTTTTTTTCTTTTCTGAATTGATTATTATTGAAATGGCGGAGTAATTGGCAGAGTAAATGGGTAATCTATTGTCTATGCTCTGACTATTGAACTATATAAACTGAGATAAAAAGCTACAGGTGGAAATCTGTGGTTTTTTATTGTTCCTTTTAGGAAGGGAAATAGATTATTTTTGTAGAAAACAAACATTAAGAAATGGAGGTGTTAATTCATGAATACAATAAAAAAAGTGGCTTCTTTCGAAGAGATAAAAAATTTACGGGGACAATACATTTTTTCTTTATCAGGACCACTGGAGCCGTTGATTGAAGAATGGATTGATTATGATGCCAATTTTTACGTTTTGGAGAAAGATAATCAGCAAGTGGCTTACTTCTGCGTGAATTCAGGGCAGAGATTGTTACAGTTTTATGTTATCGATTCAGATGTTAGTCAGATTCAAGATATTTTTTCTTATCTGCTATCGGAGGAATTTTTTAATCAGGCCTGGATTACCACTCGTGATAATTTAGCTGTTTCGGTGGCGATGGAGTTTCAGAGAAAGGTGACAGTTACTGATTATCTATTTCAGGATTCAGAGAAAGACCTAAGATACTTTGGTTGGGTATTGACTAATTTTACCGATACCAATTTTCGGATCGCTGCCAGAGAAGATATACCTGTTATACATAAAGTTACTAAAGGTTTTCATGATTTCTTACATTACAATCTGGAAGGCAGTATAGCAGATAAGGAGATTTTCGTCTTATACAAAAATAGCATACTGTTAGGTACCGGAGTTATCGCCAGTAAGAATTGCCATCCTCCATATACTGATGTGGGTATGTATGTTAATGAGGATTACCGCCGCCAGAATGTGGGGACATATATTCTGGTTAAACTAAAAGAATACTGTTACAATAATGGTTTTGTCCCAATCTGCAGCTGCCATCGGGCTAATCTGGCCTCCAAAAAGACTCTGGAAAAAGCAGGTTTTGTCAGTAAAGATAGAGCTTTATTAGTTGATTTTTGAGGTAGAAATATTTAACGACATTTCAGAAGGGTAGTCCCCAGTCTCTATAGTTGGGATAAATAACAAAATAGTGTTTACTTCAGTGGAGGGACAAATACCTTTCTGAAGTCGTTAAATTTATAAAGTATTAACAGCTTGCTGTTAATGCGACTTTGATGAGGGATTCTTCGGGTGAGGAATCACTTTTTTATTATTTATTCGTTAAATGACGATAAAAAATCTTTGCAACCACAGGTTGAAGCAAGGTTAAAGTTAAATGGAAGTTTTTGTAGCCAGGAGTCTATCCTGGTTCTTTTTTTACAATAATTTATTATGTTACTTAAGATAGGGGATTAATTATTTTTGTTAGTATATTAATAATTTTGATTGTTATTTTAATAAATTGGAAATTTATCATTGACATAGTGCTTGGAGGATAGTATAATACAATTAATAAATTTAATTGAAAAGTTAATAATATTAAGGGATATGTTGTTATTATTAAATTTAGCATTGGGTTATATAAATATTAATCTTAAAGGAGGATTATTTGATGAAGAATAAGGGAACAATGCAGGGAAATTTTAAGAGATTAGTAAAGATTATTCCCAATAAAGGGCTATTAATTGTAGCTATTATATTAATAGTCTGGCAATCTATCTCTAAAATTATATTTTCACATTTTTTACGAGAATTTATAGACACTGCACTGGCTAGAGATATAAAAGGTTTCATGAGTGTGGTCTATTTGATGAGTGGAGTAATGATAGTAGAGATTATTACAGTCTATGTTAGACGAAAGGCTTCAGGAAAGTATTCTGAGAAGGGTGTTGCTATATTGAGAACGATGACTGCAAAAAGGTTAGCACAGCTACCTGTTGCTGAATTGGAAGCAAAGCATTCGGGAGATTATATTTCGCGGATGACTAATGATATAAATCGGGTAAGGGAATTTATTGTTACGACCATTTTTTATCTAATTTATTATCCATTGACTTCGATAGGTGCTCTACTCTATTTAAGTATACTCAACTGGAAGTTGACTCTGGTAACTAGCTGTGTGACACCATTAATTCTGCTTACCGCATCATTATTGAGTAAGCCTATTACTAAATATATGAAACAACGACAAGAACAGTTGGGGATTGTAAATAGTTTAGCTCAGGATTCAATCTCAGGTATTGAGGTAGCCAGATCTTTTGGGTTACATAAGTGTCTGGAAGAGAAGTATTCTGATGCTGTAGCACTATCGGTTAAAAGTGCAAAAGCAGTGGCAAAGCGAAATGGGATTATGCGAGGTTTTTCTGAAGTATTGAATTTTGTACCTTTTATAATCTGTTTTGTGATCGGAGGTTATTGGGCTATTAACGGTGAGATGACTCCAGGTAGTCTCCTTGCATTCATTAATTTGTTAAATAATTTGACATTTCCTGTAAGCATGCTGCCAGAGATAATCGGTCGGACAAGGGGAGATATGGTTGCAGCTGAGAGAGTTTTTGAGATTTTAGATCACTCACTAGAACGGGAAACTGGTGAATCTTTTGAAATTACAGAGGGAGGGCAGGTTATCCAATTTATCGATGTGGATTTTGCCTATGTAGATCAGCTGGTATTAAATAAATTATCTTTGGAAATAAACCATGGAGAGATGGTAGCACTGGTTGGTCCCAGTGGCGGAGGTAAGAGTACTATAGTCAAATTAATTCAGGGGTATTATGATAATTATCGAGGTCAGATTAATCTTTTTGCTAAGTCTATGCAAGAATGGAATTTATCTGCTGTTAGAGAACATATGGCTCTGGTAGCTCAGGATATTTATCTATTTCCGGGAACCATCAAAGAGAATATCGGTTATGGTAATCCAGACGCTTCTGAGGATGAGATAATTGCTGCTGCCAAAGCTGCCAACGCTCATCAGTTTATTACAGAATTAAATAATGGTTATGAGACCAGAGTAGGAGAGCTTGGGGGTAAGTTATCTGGGGGAGAAAAACAGCGTTTGTCTATTGCCAGGGCTATTTTGAAGAACGCTCCTCTACTACTTTTGGATGAAGCGACGTCGGCTTTAGATACTGGCTCGGAGATGTTGGTACAGCAGGCTTTAGATAAATTTATGAAAGATAGAACAACCGTTGTTATTGCTCACCGTCTATCGACTATTAGAAATGCTGACCGGGTATTGGTGATCGATCAGGGAAAAATTGTGGAAGTAGGTATCCATGAAGAGTTATTGGAAAAAGGTGGATTATATAGTCAGTTGTATTTGAGGCAACTGGAAAATGAACAAAGAACAGCTAAAAGGGAGGTAGTGTAAGTGAAGAAAAATAGTTTTCTACGCCTATTTGGATTTATGGGTAAAACGCTACCGTTATATATTTTGGGTATCCTTGGATTAAGTGCAGCTGGGTTTATTTTAAATCTTTTCGCAGGATTAGCTTTACGGGATATGTATGATGCTATAGCTATATCTGACATGTCTATGGTGATCAAATCCACTAGATTATTTGGGGTGGTGGTGGTTTGTGCAGTAATTTGGATTCCAATTTTTCAATATCTTGTAGACTCAGCGGCAGCAATTACTACTGGTAATATACGCAATCGTGTATTTAAACATGTTCAAAGATTGCCGATAGGTTATTTTAATCACAAACATAGTGGTGACCTAATCTCCAGGTTGACCAATGACATCAGTGAGACTGAGAAGGCGTATTCTACAACATTTATCAACCTTTGTTCAAAAATATTAATTGGTGTCGGAACTGCACTAATTATGTTTATCCATGAATGGCGACTGGCAACTTTGTCGATAATTATTGGACTGTGCTCATTGATAATTAATTCTCTAGGTGCGAGGTGGATTAAAAAACTAAGTGTGGAAGTCCAGAAAAATTTAGGTAATTTGACCGAGAAGTTGTCAGATATTTTAGTAGGCTTCAAGGTGATCAGGAGTTTTAATCTATCTAGATTCATTTTAGGAAAATATTCGCAGGATAATGACAAAGTTTACGCTTTTTCTTATCGAAGAGTGGGTATAAGCGCTATTTTGGCTAGCGTAAATACATTTTGTGGGGTATTTAGTTTTGTGGGATTGTTTGGGGTAGGTTGTTATCTGGTACTTCAAAATGAGATTACTATTGGTGTTATCTTGCTAGTGATACAATTGCAAAATGGGGTACATGAACTCTTTGGAACTTTAACCAGTTTTATTACAGAATTGCAGAGCTCTTTGGCAGCATCAGAAAGGTTGTTTGAAATATTAGAGGAAGATATTGAACCTGTTACATATCAGATGGAAAAAGGAAGTAAGAGCGATGAAGGGATAATTGTTTTTGATAATGTTGGATTCTGTTATGCTGAAGGAGAAAAGATCTTTCAGAATTTAAGTTTCACTGTAGATAAAGGAAGAACGGTTGCTCTGGTGGGTTCCAGTGGTGGTGGAAAAAGCACAATTCTTAAGTTGATTCAGGGTTTTTATCGACCTAATCAGGGTGTGATAGCTATTGGAGGAAAACCATTAAATCAACAAACATTGGTAGAGATTAGATCACAGACTGCTTATGTGCCCCAGGATGCTTTTCTATTTTCTGGTACCATTGCTGAGAATATTGGATATGGTCGGGAGGATGCTACTTTGGAGGAGATAATAGCAGCAGCCAGGATGGCTAATGCCCATGAATTTATTACTGCATTGGAAAAAAGATATGATACTTTAGTTGGTGAACGTGGTACCCATCTTTCTGGTGGACAGCGTCAGAGAATTGCTATTGCCCGGGCAATACTAAAAGATGCACCAATTTTACTTCTGGATGAAGCTACATCAGCTCTGGATAATGAATCTGAATATTTGGTTCAGGAAGCTTTGCAGAAACTGATGCACGGAAGGACAACTTTAGTAATCGCTCATCGTCTGTCAACTATTCAGAATGCAGATCAAATTTTGGTCATTAAAGATGGAATGATGGTAGAAGTCGGGACACATCTACAGCTTTTACAGATAGCAGATGGAGTTTATCAACAGTTGTATTATCAACAATTTGTAGAAAATGATAAAGGTCAACAGATAGCTGCTAACGGTTGAAGATAATTGTTGGTTATTATAATTTGCCTCCATATTCATTTTTTTAATGATACTGAACAAGCGGCGAAGTATCTAGTTATCTCAGCCAATTTTAAAGAGGAACCTCATTGGAGATTCCTCTTTAATTGTTTAGCTATTTGTCGAAGAACTAAACTTCTTCTTCGCATTAGTACCATTATTATCATTATCAGCACCATTACTCTCCGGGAAAACAGGACCTTCAAGGATTACTGGACCAACCCTGGTTTGACTGATAGGACGAACAGTGACATTAATTGGGAATAAAGTGCCACCATATTCCAATAAAGTGGTGCCACCCCAAATACTAGTATTAAAGGTTGGTTCGAGTGTAAATCGGGTAAGTTCTTCCACTTCCCCATTAGTAGGAACCTCAAGGGTAGCGAGATAGTCCGTAAATGGTCCGAAAACATCTGGCTCAGGCAAGTTTATGCCAACAATAGTTACCCGTTGAAGCGGTGGCTCAAATGCAGTTATCTCAAAGGTAGATACTCCGGCAATAAAAAGATCTTCCGCCGGGCCTACGGGAATAAGTGGGTTGATGATAATAAAAGATCCTTGTCGTTTTTCCATTTAACATATCCTCCTCGTTTATTTTATCTTATTGTATGTGGAGAATGAAAAAAGTGTGTTTGGCAAAGAAAATGAGACTAATATTTAAAAGTTTTAACGAATAATTCTATTATCTTAAGGAGAAATGAGATATAATATCAAATAAGGAGTATTGCAGAGCTGAAGGGGGTGAAACATTGAGAGATTTAGTATTGAAAGTCACTAATTTGAGTAAATCTTTTGGAGACAGGAAAGTTGTTAATAACATCTGTCTTGAGATAAACGAAGGAGAGGTTCATGGCTTTCTTGGACCTAATGGTGCCGGAAAGACTACCACTATCAAGATTATTCTTGGTTTACTCCATGCTGACCAGGGAGAGGTATGGGTTAATGGGTATGATCTAAAGGAAAATTTCAATGATGCTATAAAGCGAGTAGGAGCTATAGTGGAAACTCCTCAGTTCTATGCTTATCTTAGTGGTTATCAGAATTTAAAATTAATAGCTAATTTACATCCTGATGTGGACGAAGATCGAATTTTGGAAGTTCTTAAATTGGTGAATCTGGAAACAAGAGCTGTTGATAAAGTAAAAAGTTATTCTCTGGGGATGAAGCAAAGATTGGGTCTAGCCAGAGCCCTATTGAACTACCCAAGATTGGTTATCCTTGATGAACCGACTAATGGTCTAGATCCCCAGGGAATTCTGGAGATGAGGCGTTTAATTGATAGTCTAGCAAAAAATATGGGTATAACCTTTTTTATCTCTACGCATTTATTGCATGAGGTCGAACAGACCTGTGATCAGGTGGCAATATTAAACAAAGGAGAGATCATAGCAAAAGGCACTGTGAGAGAACTTTTGCATCGGGAAGATGAAGCGATACAGATTACTACAGTATTAGGTGATCTTAATCGGTTAATAGGTTGTCTTCAAAGTGTGGATTTTATTAAATCTATTGAGATAATTTCTGATGGTGTTCGGGTAGAACTTCCAAAAGATTGTTCTGTTCAGTTAATCAAATTGTTGGTGGCTAATGATATCGATATAAAATATGTGATTCCTGTTAATACATCTTTAGAAGAGGTTTTTATTAACTTAATAGAAGGTGGGGAAAAGATTGTACAGGTTACTAAAGAATGAACTGCAGAAAGTCTTTGCACAGAAGAAAATGTATGTTTTTGGGGCAATAATAGTAGTTTGGGTTGTCTTATTAACTCTAGTTAGTTATATTGGGATAGTAAATCAAGGAGCGGAAGGACAGAGTTTTCCATATGACAATTTGGGTCTGATGGCTGATTTTTTATATCCGATATTTGCCATAGTATTGCTTGCTGAATTAATCTCAGAAGAATTATCTACTGGAACATTTAAGCTTTTTCTGGTTCATCCGGTCAGTCGTAATCAACTTCTTCGAGCTAAATTGCTGGCTATTGCCATTTTAATTTTTGTTCTAATGCTGGTGTCTATAGTTACCAGTTACATTACGGGGACTGTTACTTTTGGTTGGGGAGAAAGTTTTAAAATAGGAGGGCAAATTATGTCTTCAAGCCAGGGTGTATTTTGGACATTTGGAGCATATATAATATCGTTAATGGCGATAATGGCCTTTGTTCTCTTGATTACCCCATTAGCACTGGAATTGGAAGGTAGTGGAGCGGTAGTAGGTGCTTTGATTGGTATATATTTTGCGATAAGTATTGTCCGAATATTTGCTGCGGAATTAAGACCAGTTATTATCCTTACGTATTTTCGCTTTTACGATGGAATATTTACTGGCATGGATTGGAAGAGTATCGTATTTGGTAGTGGAATTATGTTCATCTATGGGTTAATTGGTTACTTAGTCTCTGTAAAAATATTGAAAAAGAAAGATTTTATCTAAAAAATATTGTTGATTATCGAAAGTTGTTCATAATTGACCTATTGGTTGTTTATCAAAAAATTTGCCTTTATTTACTCAGACAAAAGTGAAACTTTGTCACTTATCTAAAAGGGAAAAGAACTTTTTTGGCGAAGAGAATGATTGGAATGGAATAAAAATGTTTAAGGGGGTAGCTTATGAATAAATTAATACTATCATTTATATGTATTACTTTGCTTCTGTGTTCCGGGATTATTTTAGCAGAAGATTCCGGAGTTTCTGAGGATTTAGGTCTGGCTGAATGTATTGAATATGCCTTAAAATATCATCCAGATATTGAATCGGCAAAATTTACTCTTTTTGAGGCAGAGACGGAACTAAAACGATTGAAATTAGAGGATCCACGGACTATTGCTCAGAAAGAGTATGAAGATGCTGAACAAGTTGTTGAACAGGCCAAAGAGAGTCTGCGAGAGGCATGTATGAATCTGGCACTTAATGTTGAAAACAAGTATTATCAGATTTTAAAAGAGATTCAAACAGTGAATAATACCAGATTATCTCAGGAGAGGGCAGAGAAGCAGATGGCTATCGTTGAGATCAAATTTGATAATGGATTAATTCCGAAGAAAGAATTTGAGACTATGCAGAAGAGTTTGCAGGATGCAAAAAAAGCATACAACCAGGCTCTTTTTGGTCTGGAGACGATGAGGATGGAGCTGAATTTAACCATCGGTCGGGATATAGATGTTTTTTTTACGTTAAAAGATAAAGAGTTTGTATTTGAGCCTTTAGAAATCGATCTGGAGACAGTTACTGAGTTTGCTTTGGAACATAGTAAAGATATTAAATCTTCCAGAGATACGTTGAATCAGGCAAAAGAAGATCTGGAATTGGTCAGACAGACTGAGGCTTCTGAGTTGGATATTTTGAAAGCTGAACATCAATTAAAGATGGCTGAGATCAGTTTGCAGAGAACCAGACAACAGGTTATTATTCAAATACGCAGCCAGGTGATGGGTTTTCAATCGAGTAAGGACGAGATTGAAGAGGTTAATCAGGATCTGGAAGAAGCGAGAAATAATCTGCAGGTTTTAAGCCTGAAATACGAAGCTGGATTGGTCTCATTAAGCCAACTTTTAGAGGGAGAGCAAACTTTGAAAGAGGCGGAGATCGAATGTGTTCAGGTAATTTATGATTACAATCTGGCAAAAGCTTCTTTTAATCAATCTATTGGAAAGGACTATTCTCTGTATCAATCAATTGTGGAAGAAGGAAGTGATAAGTGATGAAAACCAGGATCTGGTTAATATTGGCGAGTAGCCTAATAATTATATTGGTAGCAAGTCCGATATTGATGGCGGCAGAGGGCTTGACCTTAAGGGAATGGATTGAACGGGCTTTTGCAGAGAATCAGCAGTATCAATTGATTTTGCAGGATCATAAATTGTCACTGGAAGCTTTAAATACTGCAAAGACTGGTGGACCAGGGGAGATATCTTTGACGGTAAATAGCTTGACAATCGATCAGGATGGTCTACAGGATGATTATGGAATGGGCCTGGGTTATGGGTGGAAGTTTCCGAATGATCTTTCGCTAACAGGTAGCAATCAATTGGGTATTAATACTCAGGGTGAAGTTAGTTTAACTGGCGGTGTTGGCTTTGGACTGAATCTGCTGGATTTTTTGAATTCGGAAAAGAATGAAGAAATGGAACAGAAATATAATGAGGAAAAGATGAGATTATATAAGGCCAAAGCAGCATTAATCAAAGATGTAGTAACAAAGTATTATCAAGTTATTATTGCTCATGGTGATCTTTTGCAGGTGGAAAAAGATTTACAGATTAAAAAGGAACAGTTGGAGAAACAGAAGATAAAGCTGGATGCTGGTTTGATCTCTCAAAATGATTATTATCAGGGTGAGGATCAATTTAAAGAGGCTGAGGCGGAGTTTAAAGAAGCCCGGGACGAGTTGAAGTCAGCCAGAAGAGATTTTGCCTGGATATATGGAAAAGTGGAGATGGACGAGGGGATAAATAAAGAACTGGATCAATTAATAGAAGGAGATGTTTATCAATTAGCAGCTGTGAAAGTGGAAGATTTTCTGGTCAATTGGGATTTGGAGAAGTTGGATGAATATCTGGAGAATATTGTGACTTATCAGGAAGCATTACAGGCTGTGCACTCTGCTGAAAAGGCTTTAGAACAGGTCAAGAATTCAAATCAATGGGACATATCTCTTTCAGGGAATGTAAATTATGAGATCTCTTCGGAGATTACGTATAGTGCTGCTGTGGGTATCGGTAAAACCTTATACGATCCAGATTTAGTAAGAGAGATTAAGCAGTCAGAGATCGCACTGAAACGCCAGAGGTTAGACCTTACCGAACAGAAAAATAAGTTGATCTATGATCTGGTGAATCAAGTGGAGACTATTGGGGAGTTAAAGACAGATATTGACGAACTATCTATAGATTTAGTGGATGCGAGGACAGAGTTGGCCAGACTTAGAGAGCAATACGGACAGGGATACATCTCTGATGAACGGATTGCTCAGGCTGAACTCACCGTTCTGGGACGTGAATTTGCTATTGTAGAATTATATCAGCAACTAACCACAGCTAAACTAACTCTGGGAGAGTTATTATGTATTGAAAACTATTATAAGTAAGCTATAGTTAAGGGAGGTAAGTATATTGAGATTTAGAGATAAGATACGCTGGTCACTGCGTCAGATTAGAACGAGAATTTTAGAATCTTTGTTAATCGTTCTGGGTATCGGATTAGGGGTAGCTGTAATCTGCAGTGTTTTAGGTTTGATGGATTTTTATTCAACATCAACTCAAATGTACACAGATTCTCTATATTTTCGCACTTTGGAGATAATTCCAACGAGCAGAGGGTCTAGTATGGAGACAAGGGAGAAGGCGTTGGTTTCATTAGGGCAGTCCGATCAGGAGCCGAAACAGTTGACACTGGAGGATTATTATGCTTTACAGGAGGTCAGATTGGAAGGTACTCAACATATCTGGAGTGTCAGGAGGTTTGATGAAGCTGTTCAGGAAATAGATGACTATCCTGAGTTTAAAAGTTATGAAGAAGAGCGTCAATGGAGAAGAGATAACTATCAGACTGTAATATTAACGACTCCGGACATTTTCGCTGCTACACAATTAAAAGTATTGGATGGAGATGTATTTAGGGAGACTGATTTGAGAGAGAGAAATAAAGTGGTTGTTATGGGTAAAGGAGCTGCAGAGAAGCAGTTTGCTGAAGAAGATCCTATTGGTAAAGAGTTAATGCTAAAAGATAATTTTTATACAGTTATCGGTGTTGTAGAAACTCAGCTTGACCCGGAGAAGGAGATATATATTCCGAATATTGGCAATGTAGAAGATCTGAATTATGCTATCTATATTCCATACTTGAGTTACAATTTCAATAATGACGATCAGGAGGATAATATAGATAGTTTAAATATTTTGGCCAATCCTGAAGAGGAAATTAGTAATTATTATGGTCGTTTGCGGGATTATTTGGGGCAAATGTATGGACAGCAACTAACCGTTCAAGGTTATTCTATCTATCAACAGGAGACTGATGATCAAATTGGTGCACTTCAAAAAGCTATTGGTATCTTTGCCAGTATTTCTCTGTTAATTGCTGCTGTGAATATTTTGAATCTTATGATGGCACGGGTCTTCAGAAGATATAAACATATTGGGGTATCCACAGCTATTGGTGCCAGTCGAAATGATATCTTTAAGCTATTTATTTATGAAGCACTACTACTCGGATTTTTTGGTAGTATTATCGGTTTAGGTCTGGCTTTTGGGGCGTTACAGCTGCTGAGCAATTTTATGGGTACTGAGTTAAGTCTATCAGCTATCAAAATTCTAATAGGTATTGGAATAGCTTTAGTCACCAGTTTAATCTTTGGTTTATATCCAGCCAGTCAGGCAGCGAAGATTAATCCTGTTGACGCCTTGAGAACAGATTAAAGGAGGGATGAACATGCTCCACGGTTTTATTTTTGCATTTAAAATGATTAAGAAGCGTCCTATGCGGATGTGTTTAACTTTGCTGCAGGTAGGTGCAGGAGTAGCAGCTATTGCGATAGTGTTGAGTTTTGTTTTCTCGTTAATGGCTGATACAGATGAAGGGGAGAGTGTAATTTTTACTGTTCAGGCAGGTATGGAAAGAGTTATGAATGGTGGAATCCAACGTAGTATTATGTCAGCTTTTACCGATGAGATAGTTGAGGCTTTTCGAGAGGAGAGTCACTATTTAGATTCAATCAGTGTTTTTGTTTCAAATTATCAGGGAATGGTTCAATATGATGGAATGAGCTATATGTATAATGAACTGTTAGGGGTGAGTCCTGGTTACACTCAGATCGTAAACTTGAGTATGCTTGAAGGGAGTTTTTTTACTCAAGCTGATATAGATAGTGATAATAAGGTTCTGGTAATCTCCAAAGAGGCTAATGAGGAACTATTTGGTAAGGAGAGCGGAGTTGGAAAGGTGATAAATATGGGGCGTGATGCTGATATCCAGAATGCGACTGAAGGTTGGAAGATTATCGGTATCTATTCCAGAGAAGATCAGCCTAATGCTTATCAAATTTTCCCTCATTTTATTGCACCATATACTCTGGTAACTTATCGTCCTCCGCAAATGGCTGATGAGTCCCAGGAGATACGAGAATTTAAACCTACGTATCATTCTTTATTGGTGTCCGTAAGGTCTGAGAATGTGGAAGAGTTTAAAAAAGAGATGCAAATGATCTTTTCCCATGAATTTAATCATGAAGCAGTCGGGAATTCGGGATTTGATATGGAAAAAGCGGATCTGATGTTTCAGGAAAGGACATTTATCGGAGCAGAGCAGCGCCAGGAAGTAGGTAAGTCATTTGGTCTGCTTATGGGTTCATTTGCATTTGTGGCAGTGGTAGTCAGTTCTATTGGCATATTGAGTACAATGCTAGTTAGTGTTGTTGAAAGAACAAGAGAGATAGGTTTGAGGAGAAGTTTGGGGGCATCACGCTGGAACATAGTCGGACAAATATTAGCTGAGTCTATGATGTTGGCGTTTTTGGGTGGACTGTTAGGGATTGTTTTGGCCTTTATCTTTATTGAACCAATAATTAATGGACTGATCTTAAAAACAATCTTTCAGAATTTGATGGGGGTTTCGGCAGTGGTATCTATATATCCGATTTTGATCTCTATGGCGGGAATTTTGTTTGTTGGATTTGTTGCAGGAATTTACCCGGGATTTCAGGCTTCCCGTTTGATGCCAGTAGATGCGTTGAGAGAGAGCTAAGATAACAATATTAATAGGTGGTGATGATTGATGAAAGATGAACCTATCATTCAAGATCGACCAAAGCGAAGGAGAAAAAGTGGTCGTAATAGGAATTTGAATTTGATAATTTTTGTGGTAGTTTTTCTGGTATTAATCGTAGCGATTCCGTATTATCTCTTTGTACCCAGGGAAGAGACCTTTAAGCTTCAACAGTATGAGCAGGCTGCAGTCACTGTACGGGATTTTATCAAAAATGTAAGTGCATCTGGCACGGTGGTGGCCAGTGATAAATCGGTTATTAAAAGTGAGATACCAGGCACAGTAATAGGTATATTCTATCAACCAGGAGAAATAATTTCAAAAGGAGACATTCTGGTTGAATTAGCCTCTGATGAGTTGGAAGATGATCTGCAAACAGCTGAATCTGAGTATCAGAAAAAGGTCAAGGAACAGAAACAACTGGTATTAGATCATCAGAGGAATATACAGCAGCTTGATGAAAATACGAAATCTGCAGAAGAGGAATATGAAGCGATTAAAGCGGAATATCCTGTTTGGGAACAGCTTTATCAATTGGGAGAAATCTCGAAATCTCAATTAGAAGCTGAGAAGAAAAAGGTGGAGCAGGCAGCAAAGAAAATAAACGATTTGCAGGAAAACAGGGTTTATACTATTGATAAATACGAATTAGATCAGGAAGCATTGGCAGGAATAATTGCCGATTATGAAAGGAATGTAAAAAAATTACAGGAAGATATTGATTCTTGCAAAATTGCAGCAGATATTGATGGAAAGTTAGTTACTCTTCCGGTAAAGATCGGAGATAGTATTCAGATAGGTAATACAATAGCAGAGGTGATTGATGATACTTCTTTGATTGTTGAAGGCGAAGTTTCCCAAAATGTGATAGACGCTGTAGAGGTAGGTCAAAAGGTTAACATTAATGCCGGTAGTAATCAGTATATTGGTGAGGTCACCTTTATTGCCGCCATTGCTAATGAATCTAATATAGCGATAGAAGTGGCTTTTGATCAGGTTCCGGCGGAATTAAGACCTCAGACTTCAGTGGCTCTAGATATTCAGGTTGGTATCTTCGAAGATTGTCTTGCATTACCGAGGGGACGTTATCTGAGCAGTGGTATGGAGAGATATGTATATCTGATTGATGGAGAGAAGGGAATAAAGACCCAGGTTTCTTTTGGTTTAATCAATGGGAATTATGTGGAGGTTAAGGCGGGACTTGCTGAGGGTGATATGATAATTAGTGGTTCATATGATAGTTTTATTCATCTAGATGAGATAGAGATTAATCCGGAAGGGGGAATTGACTAATGATTGAACTTAATGGTGTGAGGAAGATTTATGAAATGGGTGAAGTAGAAGTTCAGGCCTTAAAGGGAATAGATTTGAAGATTGAAAGAGGAGAGTTTATCTCAATTATGGGACCAAGTGGTTCTGGTAAATCTACTTTGCTGCACATTTTGGGAGGATTAGATATTCCGACTGAAGGTGACTATATGTTAGAGGGTGTTGAGATTACGGAGTTAAAGGATCGGGAATTGTCTCGAATTCGGAATCATCATTTTGGTTTCGTATTTCAGAGCTATAATCTGTTTCCTGAGCTAACTGCTGTAGAGAATGTAATGGTTCCTCTGATGTATGCCCGGATGGCAGGAAAGAAGCGCAAAGAGAAAGCAGTACAGTTGTTGGAATCTTTAGACCTGGGACATCGGATTAATCATTATCCAAGCCAATTATCTGGTGGTGAACAGCAGAGAGTCGCAGTAGCACGGGCTCTGGCTAATGACCCAACCCTGCTGTTGGCTGATGAGCCTACAGGTAATCTGGCCACTCATCAGGGCCAGGAGATCATGAATATCTTCAAACGGTTGAACGAAGAAGGTGTAACTATCGTTCTGGTTACTCATGACCCGGTGGTGGGTTCTTACGGTAAACGCTTAGTTGGCGTAAAAGATGGTTATCTGGTAATTGATCGGTCAATTGAGAGTGATACGCTGATCGATATGGCCGAGATTGTCCAGGCGGCGGTATAAGAGGAAACCAACTTAGAAGATAGGGAATAAGCTGATCACAGAAATATTTAAAACAGCTAAGGGGGATAGGTTACATGAATAAGAATCTTCTACTGGTAGAAGATGAACCTGGGATTAGAAAGTTGATTTTAATGTATTTAAGAGATGAAAATTTTAATGTTTTAGAAGCTGAAGACGGAGAAGAAGCACTCAGGCTTTTCAGAGCCTATCCCATTGATTTTGTTATTTTAGATATTATGCTTCCTCAACTTGACGGTTTGAAGGTTTGTGAATATATTCGTAATTCCTCAGATGTGCCGATTATTATGCTTACCGCCAAAACTCAGGAAGAGGATAAACTTAGAGGATTTGAATACGGAACGGATGAGTATGTTACTAAACCGTTCAGTCCTAAAGTGTTAGTTGCCAGGATAAAAGCACTGCTGAACAGGGTTGAAGGAAAAGTCAGTAAAGGAAATAGCATATTTTCTATAGAAGGCCTGAATGTCAATTATATTACCGGAAAGGTGACAGTTGATAGCATAAATGTGAAGCTAACCCACAAAGAATTTGATCTGTTGGTTTTTCTGATACGAAATAAAGGAATTATTCTGTCCAGAGATACTATTTTGAACAGTGTGTGGGGATATGATTATTATGGTGACCCACGTACTGTTGATACGCATATTAAAAGGCTTAGGGAAAAGCTCCAGACCAGAAGTACCTATATTACAACAATTAGAGGCAGAGGATATAGTTTTGAGGTGTCAGATGAAAATTCCTAAAAGTATTACCTTTAAGCTTTTCGTTATTTTGCTGCTGTCTTTTTTTGTTTTGACAAGTATTTTGCTCTATGTTCAGGTATTTGTCGTCAGCAGGCTCTATTTAACAACAGAATACACTAAGCAGAGAAAAGAATCATTATCTGGACAACTCACAGAACTCAACAGGGAATATCTGAGTCTGCATAATAGGAGATATTCGATAAATGTGCAGCGGGGTGGGAAAATTGACGAGAATAAATATTCTGATCTTATTTTAAATAATTCCATTTTGGAGATTTTGGGGAAATTTGAAAGAGCTAATCGTGCTTATGTAGTAATTTTAGATGATGATTATCATCTAAAGTATATTACTGAAGAAGGGAGAGCAAGCCTTAGAGACTCTCACTTGCGCAGTCTGATTCATACTTTGAAAAACGATCTGGTTAAGGGACATCGCAATCTGAGTTTCAGAGTCAGAGGTCTCTTCAATCTGCCTTCTCAATATATAGCGGTATCACAGCCCATATACTTAACTAATTATACCGAATGTGAATACATGGTGGCTATTACACCAGAAGTTTATACCGACCAGAACGTCATGGTTTTAAAAAAATATGTTGTCTACATTTTTCTGGTTGCTGCCTTGTTAACTATTGTTTTATCTGGAATATTGTCTTATCTTGTAACTCGTCCAGTTGTAAAAATAAATAAAACAGCGTCCAGAATGATCGAGATGGATTTTAAAGAAAGATGTGATATTCAAACAGATGATGAAATTGGAAATCTGGCTAGAAGTTTGAATTTTCTCTCTGAGAAACTGGATGCAACTTTACAACAGCTCCAGCAGGCTAATGAAAAGCTGCAAAATGACCTGGATATGCAGAGAGAACTTGATTTGCTCAGGAGAGATTTCATCGCTGCCGTATCTCATGAGTTCAAAACACCAGTAACTTTGATTAGAGGTTATACCGAAAGTATTAAAGATAAGGTAGCCCGGGAGAATGAGAGAGAGTTGGTTCTGGATACTATCATTACGGAAGTAGGCAAAATAGATACATTAGTCCAGGATTTGCTTGATCTTTCGAGTATGGAGTCTTCTGGTTATAGATTGAAAGAGGGCGAATTCTATATTGATGACCTTCTGCAGAACATTTTTATGAAATATGAACTTTTAATGACAAATAAAAAGGTTAATTTTAAAAATGATATAGGGTATCAGGATACTCTTGTAGAAGGGGATAGTTATAGGATTGAACAGGTTGTTACTAATTTTTTGAATAACGCTGTGGCGAATACCGAGGTAGGGAGTTCAATTATTTTATTATCCCGAAAAGAAGGAAACCTGGTATATGTTGCTGTTGAAAATGAAGGCAGCCCTATCCCGGATGAAGAGATGAATAGAATCTGGGAGAAGTTTTATAAAGCAGATAAATCCAGGACGAGAAAATCCACTGGTGGTACGGGTCTGGGATTATCTATCTGTAAAGCTATCTTAGATAATCATGGCTGTACTTATGGTGTAGAAAATACTAAGTGTGGAGTAAGATTTTATTTTTATCTAAAAGTAGCCTCCGGAGATGTTTCTTGAGTCGAGAAGTTTTCATCTTTATAAAGTAACTGTCAATTGGGGGTTACTGAAAAATGTAAATAAAAAGAATCAGAGATTTTCCCAAATCTCTGATTCTTTTTATTTATAAAGATTCCAAACCAATCAATCTTTATTTTCTCTCAAAAGGGCTGGATAATCTTCTCTTTCGCTGGTATTAACCTTTCTATGGAGATTGTCAATAAAATAAATGGTGTTTTGTAACATGGATGTCACAGAACAATCTTACGATATATTTAAAACATTTGATTGAGGTGACTGTATGAAAATCAAAAAAATTATTAAATTACTTATTTTAATTTTAGTTTTAGTCTTTATTATCTATTGGGTATATGGAGGGGATATAAAAAATTTGTCAAAAGATGATGTGCTTTATAAACAAAATCTTTCTAAAGATAACGAATCGGGGTATATTGGAACCAATTTTAATATTAAGTCAGAAGCTGCTATTGTCATTGAAGCAGATGATGGGAAAATATTATTCGCTAAAAATGAAAATAGAAAGATGTTTCCGGCAAGCATAACGAAGCTTATGACCGCATTATTACTTGCTGAAAAGATGAACAAACAGGATATTTTAACCTATGATCGTCGAGCAAAAGAACAGGAGGCAAACAAACTGGACTTTCAGGTGGGGGTCACCATGTCTGTAGAAAATGCCATGCAGGGTATGCTCGTATTTTCTGCTAATGATATAGCTTATATGATTGGAGAAAACATATCTGGCACTATAGCAAAATTTGCCAGGCTTATGAATGAAAAAGCCAGTCGCTTAGGGTTGAAGAATACTCATTTTGTCAATTCTTGCGGACTTCATGACAATGATCATTATACGACAGCCAGAGATCTGGGGATTTTAGCAAGAGAAATCTATCAAAATAAGTGGATTATGAATGTTCTGGGCATGGAATCTGCACATGTAAAGGCGACAGATGGAAAGGGAATGATTGTTTATAATACTAATAAGCTTCTTGGCAAAAATGGATGTATCGGAGGTAAAACCGGATATACTGCCCGGGCAGGAAAGTGTCTCGTAGCTTATTATAAGAAAGATAATAGAGTAGTAATTGGTATAGTTTTAAATGCACCGAATGATCTGGCTTTGAGTGAGGATATGAGAAAGATTGTTGATTGGAGTTTGAGAAACAAGAATAGTTGAAATGGACAGGAATCTGGCGATTGATGTAGAATAGAGTTAAATTGGGAATGCTATCTATTGGTATAAACTATTATTAAATTTAAAGATCTGGATAGAAGTCAGCAAAGAAGATACATAGAGGTTCAAAGAGCCTACTATAAGGAGGAGTGAATAATTAATGAAAGTTCTCGTAACACGAAAAATTCCCGAAAAGGGGCTAAAATTACTTCAGGAAAAGTATACGGTAGAGATTAATCCCCATGATCGTTCTATGACCAGAGAAGAGATTATGGAAGCAGTGAAAGATAAGGACGCTTTGCTCACCATGCTTTCAGACCCGATTACGTCCGACGTAATAGCTGCTGCACCTAATCTAAAAGTTATCACCAATTATGCGGTAGGTTATAATAATATTGATGTAAAGGCTGCCAGCGGACGTGGAATTATGGTGTGTAATACTCCGGGCGTTCTTACTGAAGCGACAGCGGATTTGGCCTGGGCTTTGTTGATGGCAGTGAGTCGAAGAATTGTGGAGTCTGACAAATATGTCCGTGAAGATAAGTTTGTTGGGTGGGCTCCGATGCTGCATCTGGGGGGAGACTTTTATGGACAAACTCTGGGTATTATTGGTATGGGCAGGATCGGTACTTCGGTAGCGCGTCGTGGTGCTTTAGGATTTAAGATGAAGGTTCTCTACACAGCTAATTCTCCTAAAACTGATGCGGAAAAAGAGTTTGGGGCGAAAAAGGTAAGTTTAGAGGAATTGTTAAAAGAATCTGATTATGTATCCATTAATTGTCCGTTGACTCCAGATACCAGATATATGATTGGTCCAAAAGAATTGAGAATGATGAAACCAACAGCGTATCTGATTAACACCGCCCGTGGACCTGTAGTGCAGGAGAGTGCATTGGTTGATGCTTTGAAAAAAAGAGTAATCGCTGGTGCAGGTCTGGATGTTTTTGAAGATGAACCTGCCTTAGCACCTGGTTTAGCTGAATTGGACAATGCGGTAGTGACTGCTCATATTGGTAGTGCGACTACTAGAACCAGAGATCGGATGTCAGAGATGAATGCCGAGGACATTATCAGTGCTTTAGAGGGAAGAAGACCTGTAAATTTGGTTAATCCAGAGGTTGTGAGATAGTTTGGCAATTAATGGATATAGATTATATGGATAAGATTAGTGTTCTGATTTTTCGAATTAGACCCTGGGTTAGCTCAGGGTTGTTTTTTATTAAAAAGAGTGAACAGTCTCAGGAAGATTAAACAAATTCACAGAGAAGCAGGTAAATAACTCTTCCAGATAGAATACTTTGTAAGAAAAATATATGTCCAGGCATTGCCTAAGAACTTTCATACATAAGTTAACTGTTTTCGGGGAATAATAGTTTTTGGACAAGCACAGCTGTTTTATCATTTGCATAAAATACTGGAGACCCATCAATGGGAGGGGAGTAGAATGATTGAACAAACACATCGATGTATCTTCTGTGGCAATATTACCATAGACGGTATTCAATTACGTGGAAGGTTAATCTGTTCTGAGTGTGAACAAGAGTTGATTAATACTCAGGTTGATGAACCTGCCTATCAAAGCTATAAGCAGGGGATTAAAGCCATCTGGAAAGAAGCTATTACATTGGATTCAAGATTAAACGAGTAAATCGGTTATGATTTGATTTTATTTAAATCTTCTTTGACCTGACGTAAGGTATTAATATCTACACCTATTTGTTTAGCAATTTCATAATCGTTCATTCCCATTGACCAGGATTCTACAAAACGATGGTTCGGGCTTTTTTTAAATTTTTTGTCTTCTAACATATGATATTCCTCCTTAATTGAATCTCTGTTCTTAATATTGCCAAATGGGTTATTTTTTATTACATGTTCTTCATTCAGGACTTGAAAAATTTATTAAATAGAGGAGAAGGAAGATTTCTATAGAATATAACATTAAGGGTTTACTATATCTATTATTTCATTGAAGAATTTCATCCGGAGAGAGGAGATGAGGAGAATGAAATTAGTAATGGCTATAGTACATGACAAAGATGCTCATAATCTGGCTGATGCTCTGGTAGCTAATAAGGTACAGGCTACCAAATTGGCATCGACGGGAGGCTTTTTACGCGAAGGGAATACTACTTTTCTGATTGGAGTAGACGAGGAGAGAGTGTCAGAGATTATAGAGATTATTCGGAATAATTGTAAGTCCAGGACTCAGACTGTCACTCCTGTCTATCCAGTGGGTAATTCTGTAGAGACTGGCATTACATACCCTACAGAGATTTTGGTTGGAGGGGCGACAGTTTTCGTAGTAGATGTAGAGCAATTTTTAAAACTCTAGTCCATTATGCTGACGAGTTTTGCATTTAATTCATTATAATTTTAACGGTATTTGAAGGAGTTGGCTTTGATATGGCTTTTCAGGATGTCATCGGGCACAATACGGTAGTGAATCTACTGAAGCGGGCATTGGTGAACCAACGGGTGAACCATGCCTATCTCTTTGTCGGCCCTGAAGGAGTGGGTAAGGAATTAATCGCTGTTCAATTTGCTAAAGCTATAAATTGTTTAAAAGATACGGACGATAGTTGTGGAGGATGTCGATCATGTAGAAAATTTGCCAGTGGTAATCATCCGGATTTCCAGATTATCCGTCCAGCAGAGAATAGTATTGGTATTGAAGAGATACGTGCTTTGCAAAAAGATATGGTATATAAACCATATGAGAGTAGCCGGAAGATATATATTATTGATGATGCTGAGATGATGACTCCGGAAGGGGCTAATAGTCTATTAAAAACTTTAGAAGAACCTCCTGAATATGCAGTACTTATTCTGATTACTGCTCAAAAAGATAGTATATTGCCAACGCTTATATCTCGTTGTCAATTGATTCAATTCTCAAAACTTTCACAAGAAGAATTACGAACATTTCTCCAAAATCAGAGTACTGATGTCGAAGATCTTAAATTGGAAGAGATTCTTCAGTTGGCTGAAGGTAGTATTGGACAAGCATTTAAACTTTTGGAAGATGGTCAGATTTGGGATGATCGAAAGCTGCTTTTAGATTTTTTGTTTAAGCTAGGCGATAAGACTAATTTGGAGATTTATGAACTGCTCCAAAATTTGAATCTGGGGAAAGATCTTCGTCAATGGGACAGGTTGTTGAGAATTGTCAAAACCTTTTACCGAGATTTGATGATTTTAAAAACTATGGATGAACCTGATTTGGTAATTAATCGGAGTTATTTTGCAGATATGCAGCAGATTAAAAGTCAATATTCAGGGGAAGATTTAGAGAAGGTTATAAAACTTATCGAAAGAACAAATAATGTTATTATGACCAATGTGGATCGAGAATTGGCTTTTGAGGTAATGCTGCATAAGATTAAGGCACGAAGGATGTGATTAGGGTGCAGGTTGTTGTAGGAGTTAGTTTTAAAAAAGCTGGGAAAGTGTATTATTTTGACCCCAGTGATTTTGAATTACGTTATGATGATAAGGTTATTGTTGAGACTTCTCGTGGTATTGAGCTAGGGGAGGTTGTTATCAATCCGAAAGAAGTTTCCGAAGAAGAGATTATTCAACCTTTAAAAAAGGTAATCAGAAAAGCTACGACCAAAGACCTTGAACAGCTAGAGATTAACCAACAAAAGGAACTAGAAGCGTATGATATTTGTTTAGAGAAGATTGCTAAACATGGACTACCGATGAAACTGGTTGATGTTGAGTACACCTTTGATAATAATAAGGTTATCTTTTACTTTACTGCGGAGGGTCGGGTTGATTTTCGAGAACTGGTGAAAGATCTGGCCAGTGTTTTTCGAACAAGAATTGAGCTTAGACAGATTGGTGTTCGAGATGAAGCCAAAATGATTGGCGGTCTGGGACCCTGCGGTTTACAGTTGTGTTGTAAGACTTTTTTACGGGAATTTGAACCTATCAGTATTAAGATGGCAAAAACTCAGGAATTATCGCTAAATCCAGCGAAGATTTCCGGAATCTGTGGTCGTTTGATGTGTTGTTTACGATATGAATGTGATACTTATGAAGACGATATTACTGAAGATGATGAGATTATTTTGACAGATGACGATGATTTTATTCTGCTGGACGATGAGGATATTGCCAAAAAACATTTTAGACGCAATAATGGCAATGATTCTTGAAATAGCGGAATTGGACCAGTTTTGAGAAAACCATAATTTGCTTAGAATCATGAGAAAGCATTCCTGGTATCTGGGAATGCTTTTCATTGAAATGTTTAGATGAATATCTTTTATGGAGGTCAGGCCGATGGATGAAGAAATTTTAAACTTATTGGCACATTTTAGAGAATCATTACAGGCATTGACCCTGGATTTTCAAAAGATTAAAGATACTACATATCATTTGTATAAGGAGAAAGAAGAATTGGCCCGGGAGAATGAAAATTTACGCAAACTCCTTTTCACCAGGGAAGAGGTGCAGGTTAAAGAAGGACAACCCCAGCAATTAGGTGCCGGTTATGCTAACCTGGCTCGCCTGTATGAGGAGGGCTTTCATATCTGTCACCTTAATTTTGCGGAAAAACGTCGGGGAGATTGTCTTTTTTGTCAAAAACTATTGGAAGGGCCAGAAAAACAGGAGTATTAATATGAAAGATGGATTTAAGTTATTACCTGATGAAGAACTTCATACTCTAATCCAGGATCAATTATATATTTTGCAGAAAAAAGAGCATTTTAGGTTTGGTATTGACGCTGTTCTTCTGGCTAATTGGGCAAAAGTTAAGTCAGGAGATGAGGTGATTGATCTGGGAACAGGTTCTGGAATCATTCCTCTACTCATAGCTTACAAGAAGCGGCCAAAAAGAATTGTGGGTATAGAGATTCAAGAAGAGATGGCTAATCTGGCTGCAAGAAGTGTAGATCTAAATAATTTTGCAGGGGAGATTGAGATATTCTGTCAGGATTTGCGGAATATCAGGGAGATATTTTTACCTAATACGTTTTCATTAGTGGTGAGTAACCCGCCATATTTTTCGGTGAACCGTGGAGAACAGAGTCTAAATGATGCCAGAGCAGTAGCCCGTCATGAGATAAGCTGTAACTTTACAGATTTAGCAGAGGCTGCTGCTTATTTATTGGGGACTGGTGGAAGGTTTATCATAATTCATAAACCTGAACGAATACCGGAGATTTTTGGTCAACTTTTTAGGGTCAGGTTAGAGCCTAAAGTAATGTGTTTAATCCAGCCCCGGATTGATAAATCTCCTAATCTGGTTCTCCTGGAAGCTGTGATGGATGGTAAACCTGGACTTAAGGTTCAACCTAATTTGGTGATATATGATGAATCCGGGAATTATACGCCTAAAGTACTTCAGATGTATAATGGGGTTGGAGGACGGTAAAAATATTTTGCATAGCCAGGAGTATTATTAATTATTTTATACGGAAGGCACTATAAGTAATTTTTGATAGTAAAAAAGGTGGTGAGTTTGGTGGCAGGTAAGATCTATCTGGTGGGAACCCCTATTGGTAATCTGGATGATATAACCTATCGGGCTGTTCGGGTATTGAAAGAAGTTGATCTGATAGCTGCCGAGGATACAAGACATAGTCGGCGACTTTTGGGTCATTTTGAGATAACAACTCCTCTGATTAGTTTTCATGAACATAATGAACTGGAAAAAAGTCAGGAGTTGGTCGGGAAAGTAAAGCAGGGGACTAACCTGGCCTTGATTACAGATGCGGGTATGCCAGGTATCTCTGATCCCGGATATCGTCTTGTGGTAGAAGCCTGGAAAGCAGAGTTGGAGATAGTTCCAGTTCCTGGCCCTACAGCTATGATTTCTGCTCTTGTGGTTTCGGGAATGGCGACAGATCGCTTTACTTTTGAAGGATTTCTGCCGAGAAAGAAGAATCAGCGCCAGGAGAGATTACGGGAACTGATAATTGAACCGAGAACTATGGTCTTTTATGAGGCACCACATCGTTTGCTGGCAACTTTGACAGATATTCTGGAGATTATGGGTGAGGATCGAGTAGTGATGGTAGCCAGAGAGTTAACGAAAAAATACGAAGAGAAGATTAGAGGACGGGTTAGTGATGTTTTACAACATTTTTCTGAGTATCTTCCCAAAGGAGAGTTAGTTATTGTGATCGAAGGTAAGGGAATAATTAAGCTAAAAGCAGAAACTCAGGGATGGGAAGAGATGAGTGTGATTCAACATCTGCAGCTGTTAGTTGATGCTGGAATGACCAAAAAACAGGCAATTAGGACAGTTGCTCAGGAACGTGGCCTTTCGAAGAGCGAAGTTTATCAGGAAGCTATTCAAATTGAGATAAACTAAGAAAACAGAGTATCATCTACAATAGGTGTTACTGAGAAGCTCACATAGATAGATGATTACTCTGTTTTCTTTGGTATAAAAAAAACACCCTCTTCAGAGAAAGGGTGAATTGATCGCTTAATATATCTTATGCAGACCGCATATCCTCAATGCAATCTTTACAGATGATCTTGTTTTTAAAAGTAACAGTTTCGCCAGCATTACCACAGAATACACATGCTGGTTCATACTTTTTCAGGATAATTTTTTCCTCGTCAACGTAAATTTCTAGAGCATCTTTTTCTGCGATTCTTAAAGTTCTACGCAACTCAACAGGAATAACAACCCGACCAAGTTCGTCCACTTTACGTACGATACCAGTTGATTTCATCATTGTATTTTTCCTCCCTTATTCGTTTTTATCTAATTTCATAATCAAAGTATACCATGTTTTCCAGCTTAAGTCAACATAACTTTCAAAAAAATTTAAAAAAGTTAAATCCTGAAAATAAACAAGTTCTGTTAAAAGGAAATTTCGTAATAACCGAATTAAAATAATAATTGTTTGTCCTAACTGAAATTATATAAAGAATTCCATGGTTTGTCAAGTAAGGGAGGACCTAATTTAATTTTTACTCAAAAATTTATAAAAAAAATAATGTTAAAAGTGATTTTACTTGACATCTATCCATGTAATCGGTTATTATATAATAAAACTGATAGATACATATACTATCTTTAAAGGTGATGAAGGGAAGAGTAGGATTCCGGAAAGATTACAGAGAACCGTGGTTGCTGAGAGACGGTATCTTAAAGGTTTCTGAAGATGGTCCCGGAACTGATGGGCTGAAGCTGGGCATGCTGCAGATTATTTGCACAAACTTAGTTAGTAGGTCTGTACGGATTGGCATCCGTTATTCGCTGCCAGAGTTTGAGTAACAGGTTTGGACATTATTGAGTGAAAGAACTCACTGAGGTTAACAGTGTGAACTGTTGATAAACCAGGGTGGTACCGTGGGAATATGCTCCCGCCCCTTGTATAACTGCAAGGGGTGGGAGCTTTTTATATTAAGGAGGAGTGATTTTTTGGGAATGCAAGGAAATATTATCTGACAACTGCCATTGATTATGTGAACTCGAAGCCTCATCTGGGTCATTCATACGAGAAGGTGGCAGCTGATGTGTTGGCACGGTATTTTCGTTTACAGGGTTATGATGTCAAATTACAGTTAGGAGTAGATGAACACAGCATCAATGTAGATCGGAAAGCACGGGAGTTAGGGTTGGATACACAGGACTATTGTGATCAGATAGTCGAGAGATTTTGCATCGGTTGGCTCAGGAGTGTGCACTTTCCTGGTCAGTGATTGATGGTAATTGTTGACAGGATAGATTACAGTCGGAGAAGAGATGCAATCTGGTAAACCACTGTATCCATAGATTGAAGACAAAGGGGAGAGTATGAAGTTGTTAAAGATTTAGTATTTTGTGATATAAATTTAAACGTTAAAGGAGTGAATAAGATGAGTAAAAAAACTTTTTACATCACTACACCGATTTATTACCCCAGTGACAAGTTACACATTGGGCATGCTTATACGACGGTTGCTGCCGATGCTATTACTCGATATAAGCGAATGAACGGTTATGATGCTTTCTTTTTGACAGGTACAGATGAACATGGACAAAAGATTGCCCGCAAAGCTGCCGAGAGGGGGATTACTCCCAAAGAGTATGTGGATGAGATTGTTAGCTGGATTAAGAATTTATGGAGTGAATTACGAATTAGTAATAATGAATTTATCCGTACTACAGACGAGAGACATTATCGGGTTGTGCAGCATGTTTTTCAAACTATCTATGAGAAAGGTGATATTTATAAAAGTGAATATGAAGGTTGGTATTGTACTCCCTGTGAGACCTTCTGGACAGAACGTCAGTTAGAAGAAGGTAACTGCTGTCCTGACTGTAACCGGCCTACTGAAAAGATGAAAGAGGAGAGTTATTTCTTTAAGATGTCTAAATACGCAGATCAGTGGTTAGAGTTTATTGAGGAAAATCCCGATTTTATTCAGCCAGAATCTAGACGGAATGAGATGATTAATTTTGTCAAATCTGGTCTGGAAGATCTGTGTGTTTCACGGAGTTCTCTAAAATGGGGAGTACCGGTTCCGATTGACCAAGGTCATGTAATCTATGTGTGGTTTGATGCTCTATCTAATTATCTAACTGGTATTAAGTATCTGGAAGACGATGAATTCTTCAACAAATACTGGCCTGCCGATCTTCACCTGGTTGGAAAGGAGATTATGCGTTTTCATACGATTCAGTGGCCGATTATGTTAATGTCTATGGGTTTGCCTTTACCCAAAAAAGTGTTTGGTCATGGTTGGTTGGTGATGAAGGATGGTAAGATGTCCAAATCTAAAGGAAACGTGGTTGACCCGTTGGTTTTAAAACAAGATTTTGGCTTAGATGCTATCAGATATTACCTCTTAAGAGAGATGTCTTTTGGAGCCGATGGTTCTTATTCTACCGAATCTTTGATCGGTCGGATTAATTCAGATCTGGCAAATGACCTGGGGAACTTACTAAATCGGACAATTGCTATGGTTCAGAAATACTTTGGCGGAACTATCCCTGAGATAGGATCAGCAACTGATTTTGATCAAGAGCTACAAGCGGTAGCAGCCGCTGTTGTTCAGAGCATGGAAAAGAGTATGGAAGAATTACAGATGAATGTGGCTTTAGAAGAATTATGGAATCTGGTACGTCGGGCCAACAAATATATTGATGAGACTCAACCCTGGATTCTGGCAAAAGATGAAACCAAAAAGCCCATTTTGGGAACAGTTCTTTATCATTTATGTGAAGCTTTAAGGATTATTGGGGTTGCTTTAAAGCCATTCCTGGTAGAAACTGCTGAAAAAATGGGTGAACAGTTAGGTATTGGGGAGAAGATGGATGCTGCTCAATGGTCAGAGACCAGGTGGGGGCTTCTACAACCCGGTACTCAGGTGAAAAGTTCAGTAGAACCTATTTTTCCACGGATTGATCTGGAAGAATATTTTGCTCAAAAAGCTTCTGATAAGGAGTCAAAACCTGTTGAATCTAAAAAGAAAGAGAAAAAAGAGGAGAAAGATTTGATTACTTTTGATCAGTTTCAGAAGTTAGATTTACGGGTGGCTGAAATTCTGGAGGCCGAAGCAGTGAAAGGAAGTAATAAATTGTTGAAAGTACAGGTAGAAATTGGAGAAGAAAGGCGTCAATTGGTAGCTGGAATCGCTAAGCATTATGACCCAGAAGAGTTAGTTGGTAAAAAGGTAATCATGGTTTATAACATGAAACCTGCCAAAATATTTGGAGTGGAATCTAATGGAATGATTCTGGCTGGGTCTACGGCTGATGATATCCTGGCTGTATCAGCTTTAGATAAGGATCTTCCCTCTGGAAGTCGGGTAAAGTAAGTTAATAGGCTGTTTTGCGTAGAAGAGAAAGGGTGTTGCCCGTGGTTTAAGGCGACACCCTTTCTGTGTCTTCAGGAGATTATACATTTTACGAAGAGATAGTAAAAAATTCATGAAAAAGAATATTACATATTGTTTTGTTTATGCGATTTTATATAAAATTTTCTATTTACAAAGGTATATTTAGGAAAATGGAGAAATAAAGGGTATAAAGGGGGTGGAAGAATGGTTTTGGCAATATTTGCTCTAATATTCTCTGTAGTGACCTTGTTAATAGGTTATTTAATTGAATATCAGCAGATGGTAGAAATTATTGCTGATTACGATGCCCAGAAAGTGACTGATAAAGAGGAATTCGCAAAATGGGTGGGTTCTAATCTGATTTTGCTGGGAACTGTTGGTTTTCTGATAGGTATAGCAGGTTTTTTTACCCCCGGAACTAGTAAAATTTTAGTATTATTTTTTGTGGGTATTTTGATTGTTATCGCAGGTCGAATTTCTATGGGATGTGAAAAATTTGAAAAGTAAGCTTGTTGAATATTTATATCATTGGAACTTTGCTAATTTGTTTTAGTGTACAGGTTGATGAGGTATAGTGTCATAGTATACACCGTTTTATGCTTTTAAGTAGATTAAGCATCTGGTAATTTGGAACCTAATCAGGTATAACCCTTATCTTTCTGAATAAAATAATACAGAATAAAAAAGAAAGGGTGATTACTTTGATAATAGACAGAAAAGGATTGATATTTTTCGCTCTAGTTTTATGTTTTTTAATGGGATTTTTTATTTTCCTTGGTGGTGTATCGTTTTCCCGGGAGAAAATTTGTTATATTTATGGTCCAACTTTGCAAACTGTGACTGCGTCAGTTCCTGTTCAAAATCATGATCTGCCATTGCCTAAACCATCTTCAATTACAACTGAGAGAGAGAAAGTAAGGCTAGATCTCGAACGGATCACTGTTCATAAGTATTTTATTGTTTATTCTGTTCTTTATGGGGATCAGAGTCATAGTGCTTATCATCTTTTTTTGACTGATCTGGATAGAAATTCATTGGATAAAGAAAAGATCACTGAAATTTGGTTAATGACAAAAGATGGAGAAAAGATCGAGCAGATTGCAGAACCGACAGTATTTGATTTTCCTCAGGATCAACCGCTTAAGTGGAAGATTGGAGTTATTGCCAAATTCCCCTATCAAGTAAGTAGGGATCAACATAGTCTGTATTTACGTTATGAGGGAAAGGTTTTTGAATTGAATGAGATAGAGTACTAGATTCGTTAGGATTTATGATCTGTATATTTTCTTAACTGGAGTTTGGTATGGAGGAATTTGAAAATTGAAGTTAAAAATTATAAAACAGAGGTGAAAGAACCTCTGTTTTTATTATCTGTTCGGGCTAATTTATGAAAAAGGTCCCAGGGTGTCTGTTACTCTTTGACTTGCTAATTTTGCTAAATTTGAATATAATAAATGGTGGTACATCTAAGGTATAAGTGAATTAATTATTTGAGGAGGTAGTAAAGATGTTAATCGAAACCCATGCACATTTGGATTCCCATAAGTTTAAAAGAGATTTGGACCAGGTTCTACAGCGGGCAAAAGAGGCTGGTATTGAATATATTTTTAATATTGGAGCTGGAGAACGAAGTAGTCAGGAATCGGCTGCCCTGGCTAAGCAATATTCTCAGATTTATGCTACTATAGGAGTTCATCCTCATGATGCAAATGAAGTGACCGGAGATACGCTGCGCTTGTTTAGAGAATTGGCTAAAGAGGAAAAAGTTAGAGCAATTGGAGAGATCGGTCTGGATTATCATTATGATTTTTCACCCCGGGATGTGCAGCAGCGGGTGTTCCGGGCTCAATTAAGGCTGGCTCATGAGTTAAAGATGCCTGTGGTGATTCATAGTAGAGAAGCTGATAAAGATACTATGGAGATTTTGCGTCAAGAAGAAGTGGACAAGTTGGGGGGGATTATGCATTGTTTTGCTGGAGATGTCAAAATGGCAGAAGAATGCCTGCGATTGAATCTGAAGTTAGCCTTTGGGGGTGTTATTACTTTTGATAATGCCAGGAGTACTCGTGAGGTTGTAAAAGCCATTCCACTGGAACATTTACTGCTGGAGACAGATTGCCCTTATTTAACACCGGTTCCTCATAGAGGTAAGCGTAACGAACCTGCATATCTTCGTTTGGTTGCAGAAAAGATGGCAGAAATCAAAGGTGTAGAGTTAGCAGAAGTAGCGCGGGTGACCACTAAGAACGCAAAGGCGGTATATGGCATAAAGTAGTCTTGGTGTACATTTTTCGTAGAAGTTGGGATAGAATTTTGTTTTCCGACTTAGTGATTTATGTGGTAATTAATATGGAATAGGGTTATTAAAGAATTTTTTTCATTTATAATAAACATATAGGAAAAAATTATTACCAGACACGTATCCCCTTAATTGTTTTCTCTTAATTTTTATGGTATAATATAGAAGTAATTTTAACGACATTCCAGAAGGGAAGTCTCCCAGTTCCTATAGGTGGGAGTATAAATAACCAAATAATGTTTACTTCAGTGGAGGTACAAATCCCCTTCTGAAGTCGTTAAACTTAAGGCATTAACAGCCCGCTGTTAATGCGACTTTAATGGAGGATAATTTGTGGGTAGAGTAAGTTTTCCGAACCATCGGGGTATGCTATAGATAGCATATACGATAGATGGGAGGAAAGAGAATGAGAAAAGAACGCAGAATAAGCGAACCAGTGGTTGCAATTACTTCAAATCCCTTTGAAGGCGATGCTTTGGTTGAAGCATTAAATCTTTTACCTTTAGAGAATCTGATTCAGGTAGAGGATACGGTAGTGATTACCCCTAACTGGGTTAAAAATCTACCACCAGAAACAGGAACTGTGGTGGGACCTGAGACTTTGCGACAGTTAATTCGCTATATTAAAGGAAAAAATCCACAAAGAATAGTTATTGCTGTTGGTTCAGGAGGTTCCCCAACGCCACAAGTTTTTGAAGAGGTAGGATACCGTCCAATTGTGGAAGAAGAGGGTGTAGAGTTCATTGATCTAAATTATGGACCCTACACGGAGATTAAATTAAATCACCACGCTCCAGCATCAACCAGGCTAAACCAACTATATGAAGAGACAGATGTTCTGATCTCCTTTACCCAGATAAAAGTTCATGAGGAGGCGACTGTATCTCTGGGGATAAAAAATATTGCTTTAGGATGGCCGCCTGCAGAAATTCATGGTTTCCCTAAAAAAGAGCAGGGGATTCATACAGATTTACACAATTTTATCCGGGCTATGTCAGAAAAGATGACTATTGATTTAACTATTCTGAGTGGGGATCAGGGAATGGTAGGGACTGGCCCTGATGGTGGTAGACCAGTTAATGCTGATTTAATAATTGCGGGTACAGATCCAGTTGCAGTAGATGTAGTGGGATCTCGTCTGCTAGGCTTTCGACCCCAGGCGATTAATTATCTAGATCAATTGATTAGAGCAGAATATGGTCAGGGAGATTTGGCTAAAGTGACCATGAAAGGGTTACAGTTAGATATGGCAGAAGATATCTTTTCTAAGGCTGCTTATGGTCAAGGGATTGTTTTAGATGTAAGGGAAATATTACCACTACATATTTAGTTTTTTTGAAAATAAATTTAAAAGGATTCTAAAAAAATATGTCGAAGTGGAATAAGTAACATCCTTTCTTCAAAAGGGGCAATATTAATGGATAAAAAAGTTGGTTTAAAGCAATTAGATTTAATATTGGATCGTACGCTTAAGACTTTAGAAGATGGTAAGACAGAAATTTTTGATATTGCAGAAAATGCCCGAAAGGAAGCTGAAAGAGTAAGAAGTGAACTGGAGAAGATAAAAGCAGATACGACTGAGCTTATTCGTCAAGTTGATCAGATGGAAGTAATCAACAAGAAGGCTCGTTTGCGTCTTTTGGAGGTTAGTCGTGATTTTGAGTATTATACTGAAGATGAGATTAAAACAGCCTACGAGAAGGCTGAAGAGACTCTTGTCAAGTTGACTATCTTACGGGAGAAAGAAGAAAATCTTCGACAGAAACGTAATGAGTTTGAGCGGCGGTTGATTAATATGGTAAATACTGTTCGCAAAGCTGAGAATCTGGTTGCCCAGGTTGGTATCGTAGTGGATTTCTTACTTGGGAGTTTGAATGATATTAGCTCACAAATGGAAGATTTACAACAAAGGAGTCAGCTAGGTATTCGGATTATCCAGGCTCAGGAAGAAGAGAGAAAGCGGGTTGCTCGTGAAATTCACGATGGACCTGCTCAATCCATTGCCAATGTAGTTTTTCGAAGTGAATATGTAGAGCGTCTTATGGATACTGATATAGATGCAGCTAAGATTGAGTTAAGCGATTTGAAAACTCAAGTACGTAATACTTTACAGGAGATTCGAAAGATTATCTTTGATTTGAGGCCGATGGCTTTAGATGATCTAGGGTTGATTCCTACATTGCGCAGATATTTGGATAAATTTTATCAGAGAACAGGTCTTCGAACTGACATGATGGTTATCGGTTCAGAAAAAAGATTGCCCCAGTCGATTGAGGTAACAATATTTAGGATTGTTCAGGAAGCTTTGAATAACGTACATAAGCATGCCCGAACACAAAAGGCAAAAGTGAAGATTGAGTTCCAACAGAGTCATATAAATCTGGTTATTGAAGACCGGGGGGTAGGTTTTAAGTTAGAAAAAGCACTTACCATGACAAGCGAAAGAGAAAATTATGGTTTATTAAGTCTGGGTGAACGTGCGGAACTGGTAGGTGGGGAATTAAAAATTCTTACTTCTCCTGGTAAAGGGACGAAGATAATTGGAAAAATACCGATAAGAAAGGAGTAATGTTCATGGATAAAATAAAAGTTCTAGTTGCAGATGATCATCTTCTGGTAAGAGAAGGCATTTGTAAACTATTAGAATTAGATGATAAAATTACAGTTATTGGCGAGGCAATAGATGGAGAAGACGCTGTTAATAAAGCAAGAAAACTGCAGCCCAATCTAATTTTGATGGATTTGAATATGCCTAAATTGAGCGGTATTCAGGCTGCTGAACAGATTAAAACAATTTATCCTGAGATCAAAGTAATTATTTTGACGATTCATGATGATGAAGAATATGTTTTTGAAGTTTTAAAAGCTGGTGCTGAGGGATACTTACAAAAGGATGTTAGTGCGGAGGAACTAAGGTCTGCACTCCAGATGGTTTCTAATGGTGAAACCTTATTTCCGGCCTCAGTAATCAATCGTGTAATGGGAAGAGAAAGGTCGAAACCTGAAGATACCATTGAAGATATCTTGACTGATCGAGAGATAGAAGTGTTGGAAATGATGGCTAAAGGAAATAATAATCGCACAATTGGAGAAAAATTGTTTATTAGCGAAAAAACGGTTAAAAATCATGTGAGCAGTATCTTAAAAAAGTTGGAAGTGAATGACAGAACACAGGCTGTTATTTATGCAATTAAGAAAGGTTGGGTAAAAGTTAAATAAGGCTTTTGTAATAGAAATATAGGGCCAATGTTGTATAGAATTTCCTTATACACTGTGGTAAGATAATGACATGAAGTACACAGCTCACAGATGAAAAAGGCAAACCTATTGAAAGATAGGGACGCAAAGCCAAGGGTCTAAGGTGAGAGATTTCTCCGCTATGACAGCCGGTTGCCATCAAAAAAAGGCAGGTCTATTCATGCACACAATTTCGACCTATTCTTTTGGCAACCCAGGAGAATGGGTTTTTTTATTCCCATCTCCCAAGTCTGTGGGTGCTATTTTAAAGAAGAATGGAGGTGAACTTGGTTTAATTAGTAACTTATAGCACTATTAAATTGCAGAATATAGTCAAAATTTAATCGTATTTGGATTAATAATAGTATTAGTTAGCACTTTGGTGGTCGGTCACTTATTATAGTGAACGGCAGCCTGTGAAATTTAATGATATAGCTGACAGTTGTAATTTCACTTACGGTGTAAGTCCTCCAACTATTAGCACCGGAGTGGATGTCCTCCAACTTAAAACACCATGATGCATTCCTCCAACTTTAGCATCAGGTGTGATGTCCTCTAACTAAGAATGCTGGAGCTATATCAAAACAACAAATTGTGCATGCAAGACCTTGTTCTCAGGTTCCTCCCCTGAGTGCAGGTGGAAAAATGTACGGAAGAATTGGAATCCCCCTCGATTTTTAGGAAGGGAATCTTGGGTCCTCCTCCTCAAGTAAAAACAATTGGAGAAGAACTCATAGTTGGAATCCTCCACTGACTATGGGTTAACGGAAAATGAATTGTTAATTGCAGTGTTTTATTAATGGGAATTGAAATTAATTGCAGACTTGAGGATGTCCTCCCTCAAGAGTTTAAATTAATTGCACGTTACACATTGAGGAGTATCAAGTGTTGGTATGTTACCCGAGATGTCCTCCTTGGGTAACATGTCCTCTGTTAAGAAATCCTTAAAAATGAATCCTCTTAGAAACCTCCTCTAAGGATAAGAACCCTACTTGAAAAAGTGGGGTTCTTATTTTATTCAGAAGTATTTGGATCAAATAAATTAATGCCGATAACTAGGTTCTATGACTCCCACTTCTATAAGTGGGAACTGCCTTGGTCTATTTCAGGTGAGGTTGAATTCTCATCTGAAAGCCCCGAGGTTCAGCTTTAGCTGAACGAGTTCACTGGAGATAGAAAAAAAGAAGTAGTAGATTTGGGTGGAAAAATTACTCAGGCCAAAACAGTATGTATGGTAGTAATTAACAGGAGGTAAAAGCTATGGTTGTAGCCAATATTACAAAAGAGAAGAATATCTGCGTTCATCTCTAAGTAGCAAAAGTATGTTTGGAAAATTGAAGGGTTTGTTAAGATACCCTGAGTTTGAATAATTGAATAAGTAAGGGGTGAAAACATATTGAGATTACGAATCACAGCACTCATTTTACTACTATTTGTTATACTGTTTCCCCTTCGAGTATTGGCTCTGGAATTGAACTTTGAAGGTCAAAAAGATTTTTGGACAGATGTTTATTTACAGATTATAGCAGATGAGTTAACTGGTCAGAAGACTTATCTAACAGACTGGTCATATGGACAGTCTTTTGATCTGCATTTTCAAGGAGAAGATGAGATGAGCTACGTTAGGGGGTATATTACAGACAACCCCCAATTGATGGATCAAACTTTTCTAGATGTGCTAATCAAAGATTATACCTTACAATGGAACAATTATGATCAGGCTTTTGCGGTACCATCCTGGTTTAACATGAATCAAAAATTTACCGGATTAAGGGCTGGATTTATGAACTCTACTGATCGAATTAACCTGAGCGGTGTGCAGGGTGATATGATCTTACGAGAAGATGATATTCTGATCACTCCAGGCGCAGAGAAGTATGGGATTAGTCTGTTTTATGCACCTGTGTCTACCGAATCGTTTCAAATCTGGCTAGATAATCGTGAATTGACTTACTATGAAGACTATGTCGTAGATTATAATTTAGGTATTGTTCAACTTAAATTTCCCGTTGTTAAACCTGGAGTTTTGCATGTGAAATATTTTCAGGAGGGCCAGGGGTATCTGGTCTTTGGTGGGAGATATGATCATGCTTTTTCTCCCAAGTTAGAAGGTGGGGGATTGATGATGCTGGCCCGAGGTGAAGGGATTAATTATGGTCTACTCGGTAGTGAATGGATCTATCATTATAAACCATGGTGGACTATGGAGTTGAATGCTGGATTGGTTCTGCAGACAGCTAACCCTCTGGAAGGCGATCTGGTATCAACTGGTTATTATAATGAGTTAACAGGTGATCCTGTAGTCAATGATGAAGATGACCTGGTGAGTGTTCAGGAAGATATGAACGAAAAGATTAGTGATAATCTGTTATCTGGTGAAATTGACGATGGATGGAAAGATTCTCTCCTAATCGACACTAACTGGCGGATTGCCAATTACTTTGAATTACCGGGAATGGAGATGATGATAGATTATCAGGTGATAGAAAATAATATGCAAAATCTGTTATTTGGTGGCTGGGAAGGGAAAAAATTGAGTATTAGCGGACAATATGAAAAAGACAACTTCTTTATCCGTCACCAGCAAAATCACCAATGGACACTTGATAATTATCTTTTTCAGCGAGATGGAGAATTAGAGATGGTGTATTTTACTGAACACTGGATACCATATCTTTACTATTCTCTACAAGAGCAATCTGGGTATGTTAGTCAGCATGGAATTGCTGAGTTAGGGTATATGATCGATCTGATGGAGGATCTGGGATCAATGACTTATCAACTGGGAGTGGATATAGAGACATCACCGGAAGAAGGTATTTGGCATGGTTTAGAACCTTATCTGGGTGTTAGATATGATAAAAATGTTGAAGATAGTTTGGGAGCACGTATCTATGGGCAGAGAGGTGGTAAATTTGCTCAATTGATAGTTGATGGTAAATGGAGTGAAGGGCCTTTAGAATGGAAAGGTAATCTGCACTATCTTCCCGAATATTATCGGATTGAGCAGGGGGTTGTTTGGAATGATCTTTCTGTAGACGTTAATTTGAATAGTATTTATCGAAAGTATTTTGCTGATGATGATGAATATTTGAATTTGGAGTTGAATTTGGATTGGTCTACTTTTCTGGAAGAACAGGCGATGGTCTGGGTGAGTCTTTTACGGGATAGGATAGATGGTGAGTTAGAGAGAAATTATAAAATAGGTTTTGAAAAAGCTATTCTGGATAATTTGACAGGGTATGGAGAGATAAGTATAGGAGATATTGAACAGTACTATTCTGGGGGAATCCGGGGAAGTCGGGGTCCAATTGATTATGATGTGAATTATACCTGGTCTAAATCTCCTGATCTTATAGGTAGTCTGGATATATTGACTCAGAAGAATAAAGTGGCTTTCTCAGCGGGGATTTTGGATTTTTGGAACACTTATGGTGAAGTAGAAATAGATAATTTGGGTCAATGGCAAGGTGATTTGGGTGTGCAATACCCAATTCAACCACAGTTGGATGTAGGTCTTCAATATTCGGTAGATAAGATTGTAGATTATAGTCATCAGATGACTTTACGGACAGTATATCATTTTTAATACTAAGCCCCATCTTAAGGATGGGGTTGATCTATAGGAGTGGGGTTAAATGACAAAGAGAAGAATAATACTAATAGCCCTGAGTATATTTATTTTAAGTTCAAATTTACCTGCTGCGGCTGTAGGAGTTACTGAACAACCTATACCCTGGTTGGATTGGGGAGTTGATGCTAGAGGGATTGGTCTGGGGCGAAGTAATACAGTAATTGATAGTCGTGGAGCAGCCATTATTTATAATCCGGCAGAACTGGCCTGGCAGAAGAGCAATTATCTGACTCTGATGCATACTCCAATGGAAAGTGATTTTACGATTAATTACGATTACTTGGGAGTGGGCTATCGATTGGATAAAGTGAATACAGGGTTTGGTATAGGGTATCAACGGTTGGCTGTTGAGTATATTGAGGAGTATAATAACGAAGGTCAGTTTGTTGGCTTCTTTGATGATGTGGAACAGTCTCTTACGATAGGTTTTGGTCAGATGGTTATTCCAGATCTGGCTGTAGGTGGAGCAGTAAAGTTAATTAAGCAAAATATGTATGATGATCGGGGCTCGGGATATTCTCTGAATCTGGGGATGAAATGGCAACCTGTGGAGCAGATGATGATCGGAGCTATGGTTAACAATCTAACTGGACAGGTCAAATGGTCCACTGATCATGTGGAAAGACAGCCTTTGAGGATGAGGTTGGGTGCTCTTTATATGTGGCCTGAGCAGGGTTTAAAGATAATGGGCGAGTATCTTCATGACCAGGATGATTCACCTATCCATCTGGGTATAGAAAAAGAATATAAGGAAAATTTACGTTTTCGCGCCGGTTTAGATGGACTGACACCTACCTTTGGTCTGGGACTTATTATGGGTAGATTGGAAGTTGATTATGCTTTAATGCTAGATCTGGACTCTGGTAAAAGACAATATTTATCTCTTAATTGGAGGTATTAAACTGACCTTTTTGTGAAAGAATAGGTTGTGGAGGTGTTTGCCTAAATGAAAATACCAAAAGAACCGACAACTACAAGCTGGGCAGTGAGTGGTTTAGGTATTGCGGTATCAGCTCTGGGTGCTTCTATGCTTTCTAAGAAAGTTGGAGCAGGAATCTTAGGTTTCGGTCTGGCACATGTTGTCCTTGGACAGTTGGACCGCTATAGACCTACTGTAAAGAGACATTGGTAGGAAACACCTCGAAAGGGATAGGGAGATAATCTCCTTATCCTTTTTTATTTGATTAAGAGAAAAATTAGTGAACTCGTTCAGCTAAAACTGAACCTCAGGGCTTTAGGTGGGGATTCAACCTCACCTGAAGTAGGCCAAAGCAGCTCCTACTTATAGAAGTGGGAGTTATAGAATTTAGATATACGGCATAAAAATTATCTGAGATTTAGATTGTTTTTAGAGCCGGGCTATATACTAAAATAGAATTAGGATTCGAAATATCTGTCCCCCCAGATTTTTCGAAATCTCTCGCGCTTCGTCGCAGAAACACCCTCCTGAAAAGGCTGTCTTTTATGATACCAGAAGATTTAAATGTCTGGATGCGAATCTTTGGTGCAATCATAAAATGATGGCCTTTCATATTTCGTAGAGATATAATTCTGAGTAATCGGAGAATGTGATGGAAAAGTGATGTTAATCTCTGAGATATATCATAAAATACGTCAAAATTTAGATTGTTTTTAGACGTGGATGATAAACTTAAAATAGTTCATGACTGGATACTATCTGTCCCCCCAGGTAGTTCGGATTAAGTTGTGAAAACGCTGAAACACCCTCCTAACAAGAAACCACCTATGAACTGCTGAAGGTTTAATAGTCTGGATTGACCTTCTGCTTAGACTCATATTGGGTGGTTTTTCACTTTCTCCCAACGGAAAAATCAGCATTTATTCTGAAGTTATGGTAAAATGGATAATAGGTATCTGGAATAGTCAGGATAATTGACTGCTGTTAGATTGAGGAGGGAATAAAGTGCAAGAAATTAGAGGATACATATTAATTATTATCTCAATGCTAATCTGGGGGAGTGTGGGCATTTTTGGAAGATTAATTGAAGAACCTTCAACAGTAATTGTTTTTTATCGGGTGATTTTGGCTTTTATTATTCTGTTTGTACTCTGGATTTTCAATGGGAGTGTGGGTTTATCAAAGTTGAGAACTAATTGGAAGTTAGCGGTTGGAAGTGGATTGGCTCTGGGTCTTAACTGGTATTTCTTTTTTACTGCTATTCAGCGAACGACTGTGGCTAAGGCTGTTTTAAGTTATTATACGGCGCCGATAATTGTGACCATTCTTTCACCACTGCTGCTAAAGGAGAAAATCGAGAAGCAGACGCTTATAGCATTGATTATAGGGTTTGGGGGAATAGTGGTGATGATGACCGGTTCTGGGGGTGGATTTAGTCTAGAAGATCTGTCGGGCATTGGAGCAGGGTTGATGGCGGCATTTTTATATGCCCTGTTAACTATTTCGGGTAAATTAGTCGATCTGCCGATCAGGTTGTTGGTTCTGATTCAGACTGGTGTTTCCAGTATTATTTTTCTGCCATATGTTGTTAATCGTCCATTACCTGATTTTGATAATATGGTGCTTTTGATTATCATCGGGGTAGTTCATACTGCATTGGCTCTAAGTTTATACTTCACTGCACTTAAATGGGTTAAGGTGCAGCATGTAGGCATTTTAGGTTATCTAGACCCCCTGAGCGCAATTATCTATGCTTTATTATTTTTTGGAGAGATACCGCAAATGGCGTCAGTAGCTGGAGGAATCTTGATTTTATCTAGTAGCTATTTGGTAATGCGTAAACCTGGACATAATTAAGCGATTAGATACAACTTTTTTATCCGGGTTATGTTAAAACTCACTTAGTTTAGAGTTAAGGTGGATAGATGGTGATAGAGTTTTTAATATAGAATTTTGCATCGTGTTAATGAAAAACCTCCGAAGCATCATCTTCGGAGGTTTTGCGGTTCGAGAGTTACTTATTTAAACGATCTTTAACAATATCCCAGAACCGATCTTCTTCATTACCAAGTCTCCAGATGGCGATGCCCTGAAGATTGTATTTGTTAACTAGGTTTAGCTTAAGATCTAGACTGTAGCTACTTTCGAACCAGACTTGATGCTGTACTCCATTACTGTCCTTATAGTAGAAATAAGGTACGCCAGCTTCAGAATTCCACTGAACCCGGGCATTTTTACGCTCTGCGAGTTCAATAGCTTTTTTTGCTGCAATATCTTGTCCTTTGCCAGTAGAAGGCCAATCATAGCCATAGTTGGCGATTCCTAAAAGTAGTTTTTTTGCAGGAATATAGCGTAATGCATTAATTATATTCTCTTCTACCCATTTGATTGGCGCTACAGGTCCGGCAGGGCCAGTGGACCAGTGATTATCATAAGTCATAATAATCATTTTATCAACATAAGGAGCCAGGGAAGCGTAATCATAAGCTCCATTCAATTCCTGTGGTACATCCACTTGTGGAAAAACAGAGATGTGTAATTGTTTTCCGCGAGCATGGAGTTTTTGTGATAGTTCCCTGATGAAAATAGTGAATCCATCTTTTGTCCAGGCTGGGATAAACTCAAAGTCGATGTTTACACCAGAATAGTTATTCTTCTGGACAAGGGCAACAATATTCTCCACTGCTCGATGACGGATGTTAGGATCAGTCAGCATGGCACTATTAGTTTTGTCATTGTTGATTAGTGGGACAAGTTGTTGGCCATGTTGACGAACAAATTGGCTAACTTCTGATTCTGAACCACCAAATTTGGTAGCCAGGTCACCATTGGAAGTGACTGTATACCAGAAAGGTGAAACTGTATCAATGGCCTGATGATTACGCTGCAGAGATGGAAAAGATTCAACCCCTGGTGTATCCCAGTTAACAAAAAATCCTAACACTTCTTTCTCACCTGCAGAAAGATATTTTTGATTAGGATAAGTGTTATAATTGCCGTCATTATCTGGAATAGAAGAAGCTGGTGGATCACCTGGATTGACATCCACTTTCTGTTCTCCAGTTAGTTTCTCTAAGAAAAGGGCCATTACAATAATGACAATTCCCTTAATAATAGTAGTATTTTCCCCGAATAATGAACCGGTTGCCAGACCGGATGCTGCTTCTGCGGTACCGGTGGTTACTAAAAACATAACCGGAGCCAGCAAAATAAAAACTAATAAAAACGCCGTCAATCTGCATCTAGCAGGAGAATATTGTGTTCTCATCGACTTACTCCCTTCTATTGCCATTTATAGTGGTGTGTGTAATTGCTGCGTCTAACATACGTCTGTATTTATTATACCTTGAATCAACCATAATTTCCAGCTTAGCTGGCTAGAACATATTGGTAGAGTACTGGCTTGACTTATTAGAGGTTTATAAAAATACTAAAAATAGGTTTTGATTCAATTATTTAAGGGTAAGCTAAAGATTTTTACGAGTTCTTATTATAACTCGAAAGAAAAATAATTGCAAGGTTTTTAAGTGATTATCATATATTTTCCAGATTAAATTCTACTGAATTATAAATAATTATAACAAAATACTATTCTTTTAAGATAAATAAACCATTTTTTGCTGCAAATGAAAAATTGGGGTGGATAACTTGCCTGTATCAGATCAAAAAAACTGATAAGATACGGGAAAAAGTTTGTTAAGAAAGAGATATTTATGTTATAATAACTACAGTGTGAAGGGAGGTTGAAGAGTTATGATGACCATTGCTTATCAGATCGGTAGTGGACTGTATTTAAATCTGACCAATCGTTGTACAAATAATTGTGAATTTTGTGTTCGTAGAGATAAATCTGGTCTGGAAGGTCATGAGTTATGGTTGGATAGGGAACCAGACTTTACCGAAGTGATCAAGGCTATTGGTGATCCAACCAAATACGCAGAAGTTGTTTTTGTGGGATTCGGAGAACCTTTAACCAGGATTGAACTGGTAAAACAGGTAGCTCAATGGTTAAAAGATCAGCAGATGCCTGTTCGGATTAACACTAATGGTCAAGCCAATTTGATTCATGGTCGGAATGTCCTACCGGAATTGGAAGGACTTGTGGATACCATTTCTATTAGTTTGAATGCTACTTCTGCCGAAGAGTATGACAGGTTATGTCATTCGGTATATGGCGAAGAGGCGTATACTGCTCTTTTAGATTTTACTAAAGAGGCCAAAAAATATATTCCTAATGTTATCTTATCGATTGTGGATTATGGTGGAGTGGATATTACCAGAGCAAAAGATATTGCTTCAGAACTTGGAGTAAAATTAAGAGTGAGGGAGTATATAGAGTAAATTATACATATAAGGGGGTCTATAAAAAATGAAAATTTTCATCGACACTGCGAATCTGGATGAGATTCGTGATATTTATCAGTTAGGTATTTTATCGGGAGTAACTACTAATCCATCATTAATTGCAAAAGAATCTGGACGGGAGTTCAAAGAGATCATTAGTGAGATTAGCGAATTAGTTCCAGGTCCAATTAGTGCAGAAGTTATCAGTTTAGAAACAGAAGGTATGGTTAAGGAAGCTGAAGAATTAGCGGCTATTGCTGAGAACATTGTCATTAAACTTCCGATGACTAAAGAAGGTTTAGCAGCCACCAAAATTCTAAGTTCTAAAGGGATTAAGACTAATGTAACTCTAATCTTTTCTGCAAACCAGGCTCTTTTAGCAGCATCTGCGGGTGCTACCTATGTCAGTCCATTTTTAGGTCGTTTGGATGATATTGGTCAAGAAGGGATGGATCTGGTTCGGGATATTATGCAAATCTTTGAAAACTACGGTATTGAAACTGAAGTTATTGCTGCCAGTATTCGCCACCCACAACATGTGTTGATGGCTGCTCTGGCTGGTTCTGATATTGCAACAATTCCCTATAAAGTTATTAATCAGATGATGAAACATCCCATGACTGATAAAGGAATTCAGGCTTTTTTGTCTGATTGGGAGAAAACTAACAAGTAGATGTGAACTTTACTAAATAAATAGTGTAGTGTATATCTAAGTTCTATGACTAAGTGGGAGCTGCCTTGTTCTACTTTAGGTGGGGTTGAATCCCCATCTGAAGCCCCGAGGTTCAGCTTTTGCTGAACGAGTGCACTATAAGAAAAGAGCCCTGGTTTCGATGTTCGGGCTCTTTTTTTGGTTGATCTATTTTTCTTTTTTCTCATGGTTTGCACGATATTTTTCTCTGGCAATTCTTTCAGAAGCTTCTATCATACCATCAAGGGCGAAGCGACCAGTGGTACCATATTCAGCAGCAGGTGAACCAGTAAGAACTGCATCTGAAGTTCGACCAATTAACCCCGCAGTATCTAATTCGACTTTACCGCCAGTTAATTTGTCATCTGCATTGACTGTAGGGGAGTTAATAGTATTGGCAGCTGTTACCTCTGGAGTCTCTTCTCCGGGGAAAGTGAGACGTTTTTCTAAATCTTTTTTTACTTTGTCATCAGCCATGGTATAAACCTCCTTTTTGATTTGAATAGACTTTGTGATAAGTTAGTTCTACTGATAGTTTGGCTTGCGGCTGGGAAATCATACTATTGAAATAGCCCTAATTGTGTGTTATAATGCAATTGACTCCCAATTATTGGATTATTTCTTGCTGATATAAAAATGTACTTATAAAGTTGGATTACTCACACGTCAGTGATGAGTCAGAGATGAGGGGTAAAATATGGACAAACAGATCGGAACACCTGCAGCAACAGTGGAGATAATGAAGAAGTTCAACATCTCTCCCAGTAAGTCGTTAGGTCAGAATTTTCTTATTGACAATAATATTTTGGATAAGATTATTGCTGCTGGGGAGATTACAAAAAAGGATCATGTGGTGGAGGTTGGTCCCGGAATCGGTTCTTTAACTCAGAGATTGGCAGAAGTTGCGGGTAAATTGACAGTAATTGAGAAGGATAAACATTTGATTCCAGTGTTAAAAGAGGTCCTGGCTCCGTATACTAATATAAGCTATATAGCAGAGGATGTACTGAAAGTGGATTGGACTGCAATTGTCTCAGAGAGAGAGAGGTTGAAAGTTATTGCTAATCTCCCCTATTATATAACTACACCAATTGTTATGGGCTTATTGGAGAATCGTGTGCCCACAGAATTAATGGTTTTTATGGTCCAAAGAGAAGTTGCAGAGCGAATGGTCGCTGGCCCTGGTGGTAAAGATTATGGATCTCTGTCGATTGCGGTACAATTCTATTCTCAACCCGAAATTGTAACAATTGTACCTCCCACAGTATTTATTCCCCGTCCTAATGTGGATTCTGCAGTGATTAAATTGATTACTTTGGAAAAACCCCCCATAGATGTTTTGAGTGAAGAGATTTTTTTTAAAGTTGTTAGAGCATCTTTTCAACAGAGAAGGAAGACTTTACGCAATTCACTTTCTAAATCTCCTGAATTACCAATCTCTAAAGAGCAGGTGGAAGAAGCGTTAGAGGCAGCAGGAATTAACCCACAACTAAGGGGTGAGAAGTTAAGTCTTAAAGAGTTTGGTTTCATAAGTGATCAAATATATCAATTAATAAAAAATAAGTAGGTGATTTCATGTATTTTACCAGCCCTACCAGAGGAAGATTGAACCTGGATGAAATCTATACGAGTATAATTGAATTTGTCAATGAAGCACCTGATCTAAAACACCGATTAATTGTCGGAAGTGATTCTCAAACGAGAGAAGAGGATGTATGTTTTGTGACAGCAATCATTATCTATCGTGAGGGAAAAGGTGGAAGATATTTTTATCATAAAGAGTATCAGAAGATTCATCCCAGTATCAAACAGCGAATCTTCTACGAAACTGCCAAGAGTCTGGAACTGGCTAGTGAATTAACCGGTAGATTATCCAGGAATGATATTGTCGAAGGACAATTACAGATTGAGATTCATCTTGACGTAAGCCATAACGGTGAAAGTAAGGAATTAATTAAAGAAGTTGTAGGGATGGTTGTGGGTAGTGGATATGATGCGAGAATCAAACCCGAATCTTATGGTGCTTCAAAAGTAGCTGATAAATACACGAAATAGCGTTACACACCATTGGATAAAGGAGTTTTGTGAGTAACGCCTGCTAGAGAGTTTTCATACTATAGAGTAGTGAGAAGATTTCTGGCGGGAGGTGGAGGGATGGGTAAAGAAATCCAACCTGGTGACCTGGTGATACGTTTATCATATGGTGGTGACCTGATTTTTCAGGTAATCTGGATAGACGAAAACAAACAGACGGCTTTTTTAAGGGGACGTGATATTCGTCTGATGGCAGATGCTCCTTTAGCTGATCTGGCTTTATATATAAAAGAAAAAAAAAATCAAAATGAGCAATACCCTTATCAAAAATTGGCTTTTATTGATTATGATAAAAGAGTGCAGCGGAGGTCGAAGACAAAGCCTGTATTTGAACAACAATTAGATGATTATGGACAGATTTTGGGTACAGTATTGCATCTAGATGGCGATAAAAGTTATCTTGAGAAATGTTTATCTAAATATGACGAATTAAAAATCAATGCAAATGGGTATTATATAGATGAAGAGGAACAACCTGCAAAAGTTCAAGCATTGCTCAATAAACATCTCCCGGATGTACTGGTAATAACTGGTCATGATGGAATGAGAAGATCAGGAAGTAACGATTTAGCCGATTACCATAGTTCCAGATATTTTATTGAGAGTGTTAAAAAAGCTAGAGAGTTAGTGCCTGATAAGGATGCACTGGTTATTTTTGCTGGAGCTTGTCAATCTTATTATGAAGCATTGATTCAGGCAGGGGCAAACTTTGCCAGCTCGCCTAATAGAATTAATATCCATACATTGGATCCGGTTAAAGTTGTAGAGGTCATTGTTCAGACTTCTGTAAAAGAGATTGTTTCGGCAATGGAAGTGATTCAACATTCAATTTCAGGAATCGAAGGGATTGGTGGTATAGAGTCAAGAGGAAAAATGCGCCTGAGTTTACCGAAAATATAAACATCGTCCTACGATTTTTGACAAGAATGCAACAAGTATGATATGCTATTGTTAAGAGAACGTCTTGAAAGGTGGTTTTATATGTCAAAGAATGTTCTTGAAGGTATAAAGAAGGATTTGGACTCTTTTGTCGGCCAGCGAGTTACTCTAAAAGCTAATCGAGGACGTCGGAAAATTTTGCAGCGAGAAGGCATTCTTGAATCAACCTATCCTAATATTTTTGTAATCAAAATTGAGGGAGAGTACAGTCCGCGGAGGATATCTTACAGTTATGCTGATATCCTGACAGAGACAGTGGAGATCAAAATTAAGGAAAAAAACACAAAAATTGGTAGTGTTAGTATCTGATCCATCAACCCAGAGTTCATAACTCTGGGTTTTTTGTTGACCATTTTCCCAAATTATGCTATCATTTAGAGGGGGAAATACTATTACACCGGAGGTGATTTTTTTGAATCTTCAGGTATTGTGGATTGTCCTGGGTGGTGCTTTTGGGGGATTTATTAAAGCAATCTTTGACGGAGAACATAAGCTAATGGCTCCAACATTTAAGGGTAAATATTTTTATATGGGATTTCTTGCTAATCTGGTAATCGGTATAGGAAGTGCCATTGTCGGGATTGGTTATCTTTTAAGTGTTTTTAAACAGGGTACTACTCCATTAGATGGTATTCAACTATTGGCTACCAGTATCGCTTTCGGAATAGCATCCAATGCTATTATCGAAGGTATTGTTGAACGGGTTAAGAAAGATGTACCAGGATAATCTGGATTAATCTATTTTTCACAATGTATTGCTAGATCTATTATTAACGAATTTGTGAATAGCCCAGACGGTGGGATTATAAATAAATAGATATTACAAAACTCATAGATTTTTATGTCTATGAGTTTTGTCTATTTGTGAGATAACGATTTAAACCCGGGGAAAATGAAGTTACATCCCGGGCTTAAGTAGCTTGAATTTGACTGAGCTTAGAGGTTAATTAATGAATGAGAATTACTCCATCTCATTCATTATTGTCATTGGATGTTGCGAATACTGAGAGACTGGTTGTAAGTAAGATTAGTAACAATAAATTGTTAGATAACTGTAGAGAACGGAGAATAAGAGGTATTTATTGTATCTATGCAGAAATATTTTTATGAGTTAAATTAAAGGCCAGACTAATACAAGGAGGAGAAAGATATGCAAACCAGGCGTCCGCGAATTCGGGAGATCATATCGATTGGAGAGCTTCCCCCGGGACCAATGAATAGTATAATTGACGTTAAAGGTGTAAAGGTAGGGCATAGTACGATAATTAGAGGAGAGGGTGAGTTGAAGATAGGAGAAGGGCCTGTAAGAACTGGAGTAACCGCGATTATTCCTCATGTAGGTAATGTTTATCAGGAGAAGGTTACAGCAGCTGCACACGTGATTAATGGCTTTGGCAAATCTATAGGATTGGCTCAGATTCAAGAATTAGGAAGCCTGGAGACTCCTATTTTGTTGACCAATACGTTAAATGTCGCTAGAGTGAGTGATGCTCTGATTACATATATGTTGAAGACCAATCCCGAAATTGGAATAACTACCGGTACGGTGAACCCTGTGGTTGGGGAATGTAATGATGGATATCTGAATGATATTCAAGGGAGGCATGTCAGTGAAGCAGATGTTCTGGCAGCGATTGAAGGAGCGACGAATTGTTCTGTGGAAGAAGGGGCTGTGGGTGCCGGAACGGGAATGTATTGTTATCATTTTAAAGGTGGTATCGGAACTGCTTCACGGTTGATTCAGTATGAAGAGGAGACATATGTAGTTGGTGTGCTAGTGGTCTCTAATTTTGGCCGCCGGGAGGATTTAACTATTGCCGGAATACCTATAGGACGTGAGTTGAAAGATTGGCCGAATGAGACTCAAAACAAAACTGATGATGGTTCGATTATGATTGTGCTGGCTACAGATGCTCCTTTATCTTCGCGGCAGTTGGGGAGACTGGCCCGGAGAGTGCCGCTGGGATTAGCCAGAACAGGATCTATAGTCTCTCATGGTAGTGGAGATTTTGTCATCGCTTTTTCTACAACTTATCGTAAACCTCATAAAACGGAACATCATCTGGCACAGTGGGAGCGAATTTTGGAAGATGGAAAATTAATTGATCTATTTTTTAGGGGAACAGTAGAGGTGGTAGAAGAAGCAGTCCTAAATTCGCTGACTGGTTCTAAAACGGTAGTAGGAAGAGATGGACATACAGCGTATGGGTTACCTATTGAGCAGGTTAAAGAACTCTTAACCAGGTATGGAAGATAATCTGTATATCTGTTGATCTATAAATTATCTCCTCACTCATCTGTCTTTATGTGAATAAAATAGTATATCACTAAAGGTAGGTGATTTATTTTATGAGAAAACGTAAGGCGGAACTAAAAGACGTAATTGAATACTATAGAAAAAAACTGCGAAATATGGATCAGGTCGTAGGACTGGGACGTGGTTTTAAAGAAATCAATGGGGAAAAGACGGATGAAGAATCAATTCAGTTTCTGGTAAAACAGAAAAAACCCAAAGATCAACTGAGGCGCCGTGATATTATCCCTGCAAAATTAGCTGGTTATTATACAGATGTGATTCAAATTGGGCATGTGCAGGCATTAAGTTTGCGTACTAACCGCATCCGCCCCGCGAGGCCTGGATTGAGTCTGGGTCATTATCTGATATCTGCAGGAACTTTTGGAGCAGTGGTCTATGACCTGCAGACTGGTCAACCTTTAATTCTTTCCAATAATCATATTCTAGCTAATACAACATCAACTGATCGACAACGGGCAGAAGTCGGTGACCCAATCCTGCAGCCAGGTAGTTATGACGGTGGTGATGATGCCGATGTGGTGGGTTATCTGGAACGGTATGTTCCTATTGAGATGGAGAATACGGAGAGAGTCTCGATGTTCGGTCGGGGGATTACCAAACTTTTAAATTTTGTGATGAATCTGTTTACTCCGTCGGTTCGAGGTAAACCAAAATATCGGGTCAAAATGATGCGTCAGGGAAGGGAAAATCTTGTAGATTGTGCGGTAGCAACCCCTGTAAATTCAGATATAATTCGTGGGGATATTATTGATATTGGAAAGGTGGCAGGTGTGAATAAAGTTGAATTAGGAACATGGGTACAGAAGAGTGGAAGAACTTCGGGTTTGACTTCGGGTCGGGTTCGAACTTTAGATGCTATGGTAACTGTTGAAATGGGTAATGGTGAAACTGCAGTTTTTACTGATCAAATAGTTATTGATGCTTCATCCCAGGGGGGAGATAGTGGATCATTGGTATTAGATGAGCATAACAAAGCAGTTGGTCTGTTGTTTGCGGGTTCAGAAGAAGCAACAATTTGCAATCCAATAATGGCTGTTTTGAATGCATTAAAAGTGAGATTTTAATATATACGAGTAAATAAACTGATCGGTAGAGAAAACTACCGATTTTTTTTATTTCTTATTTTAATAATTGGTTTTTCTATAGATTATTGGCTTTTATTTTACACTTTTTAGATGATCTAATGTCAAAATTTGCTGGTAGTAGATTGTTTATCAGGGAAAATGTGGCTTGTTTCTAATATTGCTTTATGGGCAACAAAATCCGTATCTAAAGGAATAACAGGCATAAAAAACAATAAATTTGTATTCTTAATGCTATTTTTTCTTGAAATTACCTAAAAATGTGGTATAATTTAAATAAGTGCAGACTATAAAAACGCAGAATTGGAGAGAGAAAAAAAACAGATATAATCATATAAAGGAGGGGGAATCATGGATGAATTATTTCTGTCGTTAGATGAAAGGCTTGATCAGATGGCAAAGATGACCTACACAGAGATATATAAAGAGATGGATATGATTATTGAGGAGTATCCAGAAAAAGAGGTTTATTCCAGATTGATCGAGCGATTGTCTGCCTTTACGACAAAATTAAGACGGGCTGCTATCTATGGACTGGCACGGATTGGTAGTGAGGAAGCTGCGACTCAATTAATGTACCAACTTCGGTCCAGTAAAAAGGGGATTCGGATGGAAGCCAGGAAAGCTTTGGGGGAGATCGGTGGATACAAGGTTGTACAAGTTCTGATTAAAGGAATGGGGTACAAAGACTGGTTTGCCCGGGAGACTGCGGGGAAAGCTCTTGCTGAATTGGGTACTCCAGAGGCATTGCCTACATTGATTAATGTGATCTTTAACGATCGTAGTGACAAGGTTCGCAAATCTGCTGCTATAGCCATTAAAAAGATATTAGAGCGTAGTGGTAGTAGAGATCTAGTGGAAAGTCTAGATGAATTTTTAAAACCATATAGAAATAAACCGGGATATAAAGGGTTTAAACTTCTAGAATCTGAACTCGTATTAGAAACATGTGATAATTTGATTAGAAATGTAAGCTAAATACACTTTAGATCGGGAGAGATAAAAAGAGAGCCTGTAGGCTCTCTTTTTTATGTATTAATTGTCAATAGGAAATTTTTTTGCCGATTAGTAATTTCCTAAACCGGTTAAAGAGAATGCTATGCCAAATAATTTAGAAAAATCATTGAAATGACTAAAATTAATTGAAAAAGGTGTTAATTCCGTGATCTGTGCTTTTTTCTTATCCAAACTCAAATTTTCTTATAACTATTTTCCCTATTTAAACATATACATTATATAGAAAGCTTATTGGAAAGGAGGGTTGGGATAAATGAAAGTAGTCTTTTGGTTAGATCCTAAAATTGGTTTTGATTGTACAACACCAGAAGTCTTAGCAAGGATTGCAGATGGTCTGGCTAGTTTAGGTTATGAGGTGGAATTGTTAGTAGAAGACCAGATTTTGGATGATTATAAGGTAGAAAAGGCTTCCAGACGGGTTTATTATACGCAAAGTGGGCAGCAGATTGTTGCCGACCTTTTAATCTGTAATTCATTGAACAAACTCTTAAGAACAGATTTGCAAAGGGTAGGTGGCAGAATGTGGCTGGCTTTAGAAGAAGATGTAACAGAAGTAGCCGAAATCTTTGAAAAATACCAACTCCATGATGCAGTTCAGGTGCTTACTCTGGCGAAAGAGATAAAAAATAAATTACAGAATATAGAAATTGACTCCACTCTAATTCAGCCAGGTTTAAAGCTAGAGCGATTTAAATCTTTTTCGCCGAAAACAAAAAAGAGTTGGGGAATCACGGTAAGTTTTTTTGGTTCCAATCAGGAAGTATTAAGCCAGGTTTTGCAAGGTGTAGAGATGGCTTCAAATTCATTGAATCGTCTAAAGGTGCAGTTACTTACTGATCGGGAATACCAGTTCAAAACTTTTTTGACTATGGAAACAATGATTAAACCGTCACAGGATGAAAGAATTAAAGCTTATGAGAAGTCGGATATAATTATTCATATCCCTGGTGCAGAAAGATTCTCTCTGGTTCCTTTGGAAGGAATGGCGGTAGGTTTACCGGTTATTTTGCTGGATCACCCAGGAATAAAGCAATATGCTAAAAATCGGGAAAACTCCCTGATTATAAAAAAAATTAATCCCACTGATATTGCCCTTTCCATCTTAAATATCACTAAATTTGGTAATATTAGGCAAAAACTAAAAAGTTATGGTTTACAAGTTGTTCAAAATTATGACCTAAGTACCAGCATTAAGGGTCTGGAAAGTTTGATAGATCAAATGATTCCAACAAAGGATGATCTTGTTCATGAATCAGATAATTCTGAGCAGGAGATGGTTGATATTGTGGTAGTTAATCATAATTCAGGTTCCGGGATCAAAGATTGTCTGGCTCTTTTGAGGAAATATACATTGAATACGTCTTATTCTTCAAGAATTATTGTAGTAGATAATGGAAGCAGTGACGAGAGTCTTGGCTATCTGCAAAAACAAGAGGAGATCACTCTGATCGCTAATCAACAGAATGGGGGCTATGCCAAAGCATGTAATCAGGGCATTTTAGCGGGCAAAGGTAATTATATTTTACTCTTGCATAGCGATAGTAAGGTTACTGAAGGATGGTTAGTACCGCTTCTCAAAGCAATCAAAGATCCAAAAGTTGGAATGGCTGTTCCGCGGATAATTACTACTGTACAGGAAGGATTAGACACAAATGAAGAAAACTTATCTGGAGAATTGGAAGAGATAGAGGCAGCCGAAGATTCGGTTGAGCGAAATTTACATATTGCTGAAACTGAACAACGGGCTAAAGATTCAGTGGAATTTGCAGTTGGATGCAAAATGATTAAGCGAAAACTTTTAAATCAGATTGGTTTGTTGGCAGAGGAGTTTTTCTTATACTGCGAAGAGATGGATTATTCCTTAAGAATAAAAGAAAAAGGCTATGAGATTAAGGATGTTCCTGAATCGGTGGTAATACATGACTGTGATCAGGCCTGGCAAAAACTATCTCCAGAGATGCAGCTGCAGAGAGATAAATATTTGAACGAGAGCAAAAAATACTTTAAAGAAAAGTGGGGTACTCTTGATCTGGTTACATCACCAACACGAGAAGTAGATGGAATCATTCTCTTGAGTATTAATCCCTGGCAGAGAAAAGCACAGCGTACAGAAGCAGTAATGGATTATTTTACCCGTCAAGGTCAAAAAATTGTCTATGTAGAACCCTATTGCTCTGCAGCGATTCCAATTGTTTTAGGGCAAGGACAGTATATTTATACGCCAAAAGGTAGTGGAACTATCTATCATAATCTACAAAATTCGGGAAGTAGAACCGAGATGATCGACGATTTGAAGGGATACCTGGGTGAATGGGAGATTAAACAACCACTGCTCTGGATTGAAGTTTCCTGGTGGGAGCCAGTACTGAAACATGTGGAGCATCTATATCAAATATACGTAGCCCCGGGAACCCTTCTGGGGGATGATATAGAGACATATCAACAACTCAAAGCCAGATATGGTAGTGATGAAGAATCAATTTTAGAAACCGTTGATTTAATCATCACTGGTTCTGTGAAAGAGAAAGAAGATCTGAAGAAATATGATGAAAAAGTCTTTTATTCTCCGGGGGGTTTTTATCCGACAGATCTGGAGCGCTTCTTAAAAGGTCACTATACTGTTCCGGATGAGTTATTTTATCTACCTGGACCAAAAGTTGGGATTGTGGGTACTTTCAATCGTTACTTTCCCCATCAACTATTGCGCCGGTTAGCGATCAATAATTCCGATTTTTCCTTTGTTTTTATTGGAGAGATTACCTGTGATCTGAAAAATTTGCAGGGTATCAGTAATCTATATTTCCTGGGCAATAAGGATTGGGAGAGTTTATTAGATTGTCTGTATTTCTTTGATATGATGCTTTATCCACACCAGGATAAGAATTTTAACTCACATTTAGATCCATATATGATTAATTACTACCTGGCTATGGGAAAACCTGTTGTCGCTTTTGAACATAGGGAACTGGAGAGATTTGGGTCAATGATCCAGCTTGCCAAAGATGAAGAGGAGTTTGTTCAGTTGGTCAGTGAAGCCACCAACAAATTAGAGAAAGAGAAGTCTGCGGATAAGATCAAACAACGAATACATCAAATTAAAGGTCAAAGTTGGGAACAGAAAATGGATGAAATTTATGACATGATACTGGCTGACGTTCCACTGAGGCAAACTTCTGAGATAAAGATTACAGAAGAGCTAGAGATGTCAGAATCAACAGAGGACAAAGGAAACATTTTTGCTAGCCTCATAAAACAGATCTATGAAGGATACCAACGTTTGTTTAAGGGACAGCGAGAGAAGGAGTAGAGTACAGTTCTTAGAAGACGACTTAACCAGTTACCTGGTATCCGGAGTCATTCATTGTGGTGGATGGCTCTTTTTTTCTGCTTTCTGGCCTCCTTTCTTACTTTAAGACGTGGAGTAACTATTTTCCTTTCGTAACATATGATGATTATAAAAAACGAGTTTGTGAGGAGGATGCTGAAGTGAAGGTATTAATGCAAGCCAGACCGGATCTAATAAAGATTCCGGCAGGAGATACTATTCAGGTATTAAAAACCAAAGACGCTCTGGAAGATTCTGGTGTGGATGTTGATCTAAATTTAGACCTTACCCCAGATCTGTCACAGTATCAGTTGGTGCATTGTTTTAATATCACTCGCATTGATGAGATATCTGTTCAAATTGATAATGCAATTCAGCAAGGTTGTCCTGTTGCCTTGTCTCCAGTATATTGGAATATGGAGGAGTTTTTAGCTAAAAATGCTCAGGAACAAATAACCTGGTGGAAAAATGGTTGGAAGAGGAGAAAAGAAGCATTGGAAAAAGCTAATATAATTTTACCAAACTCTAAAAGTGAGATGTATCAGTTGAAGATGGATTTTAAATTCGAAACACCTTATCAAGTAGTTTACAATGGAGTAGATCCTTCATTTTATGAGGCAGATTCTAGAGAATTTATCGAAGAATATGGCTTGCGTGATTTTGTTCTTTGTATAGGTAGGGTATGTAAGCGTAAAAATCAATTGACTGTAATTGAGGCTTTGCAAAATAGTGATTTTCAAATGGTGTTTATTGGGAATATTAATGATCCCATTTATTATAAAGAGTGTTTGAAAGCTGGCGGAAATCGAGTGAAATTCATTCCACATTTACCTCATGAGAAGTTGGTTTCTGCATATGGAGCGGCCAGAGTTCATATTTTAGCCAGTTGGTTTGATACACCTGGATTGGTTAATTTAGAAGCAGGTTTAGCAGGCTGTAATCTGGTAGTCTCCAATCGGGGGACGGCTCAGGAATATTTTAACGATCTGGTCTGGTATTGTAGTCCAGATGATCCCAATACCATACGTACATCTGTTAAAGAAGCATATCATAGTCCGCGAATTGATGATTTGAAAGATCATATTTTACGAAATTTTACCTGGAAGCAAATTGGTGAAACAACCTATGAAGCATATGCCAGAATGCTTAATTTTCGATATATTAGTAGAGTTACTTAGAGAAGCAATAAAGGAGGTCTGGTTTTATGATGTTTATCAAAATTTATTTAATGATTGCTTTACCTGTGGTCGCTGCAGTGTTTCTGGTATATGTAAATTTAAAAGTAAAAAAGAGAATTCAAAATCTAAAGAATAAAGAATCTTATCATTTACAAGAGGATAGTATAGATAAAGGAAAATCTCCAGATTTAAGTTCAAAGAGACATAGGGTTAAAGGTGGTGGAAACTCTGTGTAAGATATAGACCCTGTATATGCTAGTTATCTATCTCTATCCAGGTTCATATACAGGGTGGATAATAATTTCTGGATAGTATAAAAAGAATGTTCCTCCCGTGGATGATATTTCCTAAAAAGATGGATTACAGGGAAATAAAGATTGAATTTTGTCAAAAAAATTGGTTAAAAACGAAAAAATTTTTTCTAAATTGTTGAAATAGAGAATTAAATTGTGTATAATAACAGTAGACAAAAATGTTGGTGGAAGGGGGAAATGTTACTAATGAGTAGTAAATTAGGCTGTAATCTAGAGATTATTGATCAGGAATTTAACCTTCTGCTGGAAACATGTAGAGAGGTTTTAAATACAAAACATGATTATATAAGTGCCTATGATCATGCTGTACAGGCTAAGTATCTGGCAAAGAGATTTTTGGAAAATGAGATATATGTGGTTGAAAGTGAGATGCTGCGGGGACTGGCATATCTGGGGATTGATCGCATGGTCGGTCATGACATATTAAATAAACTATATTATGAGAGTCAGAAGAAAATTAAAGGCAATGCCAATTTGGAGATTAGACTAAAGAAGACTTTTGGTATTGCCAAAAGGTATATCGGGGAATATGATGAGGCGATGACTCTTTTTTGTGAAGTTCTTGGACTAGTTCAAAAAGAGGTAGAGAAGGCAGAAGCTAGAGATGACCCTCAAGAAGAACTTTTGCGGTGGATTATATATACTCTGCAGCAGATGGGAATATCACTGGTTTTTAAAAGTAGGCAAAAGCATTATCCAATGATGGTAAGACGAACTGAGCGGCGGATCAAACAGATGAATTTTAATGATCTTGACCATTTCCGGATGGAACTCAAGAAGATTCAAAGTGTAAGTGAAGTTAATAATGAACTAATAGAAGCTCGAAAATATATTAATGAGGCTTTACGGATGGCACAACAATGTGGATTAAAGGATATGGAGGTTGCCTGTTTACATAATTTTGCATGTATTTTAGTAGAATCGGAAGAGTATGTTGAAGCTTTAAGAATTCTTGAGGAGATTCAAGATGAACCATACATTAGAGAAAATTTACTGGGGAATGTCTTAAATGAGGTAGCTATTGCTTACATTAATTTAGGGGAATTAGAAGCAGGAGCTGATCTTTTACATAATGCCTGGATGTGGTTGTCTAGACGGAATGACTTAGATGAGTTATGCCGAAACTCTTATGGAACTGCTCTCTATTATTACAAAAAAGGTAACCTGGACATGGCTTATGCTTTTGCTGAATTAACTTATAATAAAGATTTTGATATCTGCAGTCTGAAGTTACTTTATGAGATAACTTTCCTTAAATACGTCCAGGCTCGAAGGCTTGGAAATGAATCAGAATATGTATTTTACCGGTGTGAGTATGAGAAATATAGAGAACAAATAGAAAGGAGGGCTTGAGATATGTTAAATATTAAATGTGGTCCTGGCTTACCTCTTGAGGATGCTTATGGCCCTGGTTTGCCACCTGAGGATGCTTGTGCTGTAGGTCCTGGATTGCCACTCGAAGATATCTTATAAGATTGAGTGTGTAACGTAAAACAAAGGAATTTTTCAAAAAATGACCTGAGAGTTGCTCCAGGTCATTTTTTGATGCCTGTAAATATGTATTTTGCAGATTTTTATACAATTTAGGGGAAAAAGATGCTAATAGCCAATTTGTTCTTATAAATTCCTAGAGATTTTTATTGATTGATGATAGATTTCCTACAGGAATCGACTAAAAGTTCTTTTAAGGTTGACTAAAATGGTAGTTTGATGTTAATATTAGGTTAACACAAAAATATTTAGTATAGCGAAGGAATTATTCAAAGATGGATAACCAAGAAGAGAGGAGAGATTAGTTATGAAATTTGATTTTTTGAGCTATCCATATGGTTCTCAAAGAATGACAACCTTCGGTAGAAGAGGAATGGTGGCTACATCCCAACCCCTGGCGGCTCAAGCGGGGTTGGAAGTTTTAAAAAATGGTGGCAATGCGATCGATGCAGCCATCGCCACTGCAGCAGCTTTAACTGTTGTTGAACCTACTTCTAATGGAATTGGTTCAGATGCTTTTGCTCTTGTCTGGACTAAAGGAGAACTGCATGGTCTAAATTCAAGTGGCCCGGCTCCGAAAAGTACATCAATTGAAGCTTTAAAAGAGCGAGGGTATACAGAGATGCCGAAATTTGGTTGGATGCCAGTAACAGTACCTGGTGCTCCTGGCGCCTGGGCGGAGTTGTCCAAAAAATTTGGTAAATTGTCTTTATCGGAAGTGTTGCGGCCAGCAATTGACTTAGCTGAAAATGGGTATCCTATCTCTCCAATTACTGGAAAATATTGGAATATTGCCTATCGGAGATATAAAGAATCTCTGCAAGGTGCTGAATTTACACCCTGGTTTGAGACCTTTGCTTCCCGGGGTAGAGCCCCAAGAATTGGTGAGATGTGGCAGTCTGGAGGTCATGCAGATACTTTACGGATTATAGGTGAAACTTATGCTGAAGCTTTTTATCGTGGAGAATTAGCGGAAAAGATCGGTCATTTTTCCCAGAAGTTTAATGGGTTTTTGGCAGTCGAAGATCTCGCTGAATTTACTCCAGAGTGGGTGACTCCTATTGCGGTAAATTATCGAGGATATGATGTCTGGGAGATTCCACCTAATGGTCAAGGTTTGGTAGCCCTTATGGCCTTAAACATCTTAAAAGGGTTCGATTTTTCGACCAAAGATAGTATTGAAACATTTCATCGACAGATTGAAGCTATAAAACTGGCCTTTGCAGATGGGCAGAGGTATATTACTGAAGAGAAGAAAATGTCTGTTAAAGTGGCTGATTTATTGTCTGATGCTTTTGCAGTGGAACGCAGAAGCCTGATTGGTGATAATGCCCTAACTCCAGAACCGGGTACACCGCCACAAGGTGGGACAGTCTATCTGGCTACCGCTGACGGTGAAGGTAATATGGTATCCTTTATTCAAAGTAACTATATGGGATTTGGTTCGGGGTTGGTAGTTCCGGGAACTGGTATAGCTTTACAGAATAGAGGTCATAATTTCTCACTGGATCCTAAACATGATAATTGTCTGGAACCTGGAAAGAGAACTTACCATACAATTATTCCTGGCTTTCTAACCAGAGATAATCAACCTGTAGGACCGTTTGGGGTTATGGGGGGATTTATGCAGCCTCAAGGTCATCTGCAGGTTATAATGAATACTATAGATTTTAATTTGAATCCGCAAGCTGCTCTGGATGCTCCAAGATGGCAATGGATGGAAGATAAGAAAGTAATAGTTGAACATGGATTTTCTCAAGATATGGCCCAGGCATTAATGAGAAAAGGCCATCACATTCAGGTTGCTTTAGATGGAGGTGGTTTTGGGCGCGGCCAGATTATCTGGCGAAATCCGGAGACAGGTGTTCTAATGGGAGGTACCGAACCACGGACTGATGGAGCAATTGCAGTATGGTAGAGATGTTAAGGAGGGTGGATTATTAGTACTTCAACGGCGAAAAATATCAAACAACATGAAGGTGTTCCTCAGGCATTGGGTGAAGTTTCGATATTTGAACAGATAAGTTTTTTTGTGCCATTGGCGGTGACCTCTTTTTTGATTACAGTAACTCACTCTTTGTTCAACGCCGGGTTGGCTAGACTGGCGACACCAGAAATATATATATCTGCCTTTGCTGTAGCTAAAAGTCTGGAACAGCTTCTGCAAAGTCCTGTAGTTATGGTAAGACAGGTCGTAACAGCTCTGGTTATAGATAGACAGAGTTACTACAAAGTGAAAAGATTTATTAGTTTATTGGTTTTGGGTGTAGTAGTTTTTTATGCCATCTTCGCCTACACTGGTATAGCTAGATGGGTTTTTTCTAATCTGTTGGGAGTTAAGGGGAGAATTCTTGATGAGGCTGTGCATATACTTAGAATGTTGATTATCTTTCCTGCAGCGGTAGCTTTGCGGAGTTTTAATCAAGGGATAGCAATTAGATTCAGGATGACTCCTTTAATTACCCTGGCTACTATTGCCAGAATAATATATGTGTGTTTGATGGTGTATTTTGTCAATGATCTTGCGAAGCTGCTGCCAGGTGCAGTGATTGCTGGACTCATGTTTTTAGGGGCTATCTGTGTGGAAGCACTGGTGGCTTTTTTGGGAGTTCATTTTTCGATTAAAAATATTCCCAGTGGTTTAGAAGCGATGAAACAGAATAGGATAAGCCAGGAGCATTTAAAGGAAGTAACTAATCGCATAATCTTGAACTTCTTTTTACCATTGATGATTACTTCGTTAATGCGTACTTTAGCTAAACCTGTAATTAATGCGGGTCTGGCAAGAGCTGTTAGTCAGGAGATAGCTTTATCTGCCTATGCGGTAGGTTGGAACCTGGGGATGATCGTGATCAGTCCGCTAAATATGTTTCATCAGGTTTCTTTGAATTTTATTGAAGGTGAATTGAATCTACAGGCTGTGAAGAAATTTGCTGTCTGTTTGGGGATATTTGTCTCTGTTGTGATGGTGACCATCTCTTTTACTGATGTTGGTTATTTCATTTTGCGAAATTGGATCTGTGCAACTGAGGAGATTAGTCGATTATCTTTAGATGTATTACGGATTATGTGCCTGCTGCCGATAATAATTATTTCCCGGGAATATCAATGGGGAATTTTGATGAAAAAACATCAGACTAAAAATATTGGAAGGGCAAAAATTATTAATCTGGTTAGTTTAATTGTGGCAATTTTTGTTCTGACCTTTGTTAATTTCCCCAATCCCGCAGTTGTCGGGGCTATTGGAATGCTTTTCGCCCAATCCATGGAGCTGATTAGTTTATTAGTCAGAATTTCAAATACACGTTAGCAAAAGGACTTTGAGTAATCGAAGTCCTTTTCCGCATTTAAGAAAGCTGTAATTTGTTAATATTATGTTACACAAACAGGGAAAAACTATATTATGCAGAAGTTATTTGTTAACAAGGCGATAAACGCATAAACTAAAACTAGCATTAGAGAGCGAGGGGATTAATGATGAATGTGAATAAAGGTCGTATCCTGGTTGTTGACGATGAAGATGCTATTCGCGATTTGATTGTGTTCAATTTGACTCAACAAGGTTTTGAGGTTATAGAAGCAGCTGATGGAATAGAGGCTTTGGCTAAAGTCAAAGAGAGTCAGCCAGATTTGATCCTGTTAGATCTGATGCTTCCCCAGATGGATGGATTGGAGGTTTGTCAGAAATTACGTCACTCCAAAGAATTTTCTTCAATACCCATTATTATGCTCACTGCCCGGGGAGATGAAGTGGATCGAGTATTGGGATTAGAGATTGGAGCAGACGATTATGTAACCAAACCTTTTAGTCCACGAGAATTGACAGCCCGGGTTAAAGCTATTTTTCGCCGTATGTCCCAACCTCCGGCGATTAATGATAGTGAGGAATTGACTATGGGATTGATTAAAATTGATCTAAGTCGGCATCTGGCAACATTTCAGGGTGAAGAGATGGAACTCACTCCTAAAGAGTTTGAACTGCTCTATCTTTTGGCTCAAAACCCAGGTAAGGTATTGACCAGAGATGTTCTTTTAGAGAAAGTCTGGGGTTATGAATATATGGGAGATACCAGAACAGTGGATGTTCACATTCGTCGTTTGAGAAAGAAGATGGAAGATATTAACTCAGATCCAGATTATATTGAAACAGTGAGAGGGGTTGGCTATCGTTTCCGGGAGTTGAAAGGATGAACACTGGGATCAAGTGGAAGATAATCTCCTTTTTTGTCCTGATTCAGATTCTGATTCTGTCCGGGATTGGATTATATCTATCAACTTATTTAAATAATTTTTTCTATCAGCAGATGGAAGCAAGTATGCTTAAGCAGGTTGAGTTGCTAAGTGAGATTCTGTCTGATTCTTTAGAATCTAAAGATGAAGTAACTTTGCAGCACTTAAGTACTAAGTTGGTTGAGGAGATTAATGGACGGATAACGATTATCTCAAATGAAGGTAAGGTTTTAGCCGATACAGAAGAGAATCCCACGATTATGGAGAACCATGGCAATAGGCCAGAGGTTATCCAGGCAAGGTCAAACGGCATCGGGTGGGCGACTCGCTATAGTGCTACTTTGCAGATTGATATGAAATACCTGGCGAAAAAAGTTGCCGATGCTGGTTATGTTAGATTGGCTATCCCTGTGACTGAGGTAAAAATTATTTTGTTTAAGATTTTGGGTCGTTTGTTAGTTGGATTTGGAATAGCTTTTGGATTGTTTGTAGTTCTGGCCTGGAGAGTCAGTCAGAGTATTACTGAACCAGTAGAGCGAATAACTGCTGCTGCGAAGCAGATCTCCAGAGGTAATCTGAGTGAAAGGATTCATATCTATACTAAAGATGAAATCGGAACATTAAGTAGAGTTTTCAATTTGATGGCCCATCAACTGGAAGAGACAATCAAAAAGATTTCCAATGAAAAAGAACGACTGGCGACGATTTTAGAGAATATGGCTGACGGATTGGTTGCTCTGGACAGAGAGCTGAAAGTTATTCTGGTTAATGCTGCAGCTACACAATTTTTTGGAATTAAAGAGGAAGATTTTTTGGAGAAAACATTAATTCAGGTCAATCGAAATCAGCATTTGACTGAAGCAGTTCAGGAAGCTTATAGCACCGGGAAAACTGTGAGTACTGAGGTTCATTTACATTTTCCAAAAGAGGAGATTTTGAAGGTTCAACTGGCTCCGATTATTCGTAATGCAAATGAGGTACATGGATTGGTTTTAATCTTTACAGATATTACTGAACTTAGACGCCTGGAACACTTACGGACTGAGTTTGTGGGTAATGTCTCTCATGAGCTAAAAACACCTCTGACTTCAATTAAAGGTTATGTGGAAACATTGTTGGACATGGAGACTATTGATGCAAATAATTCATCAGTGGTCAAACGATTTTTAGAGGTAATCAATAAGGAAAGCGAACGTCTGGCCCGTCTGATTAACGACCTGCTGGATTTATCTCGCCTGGAAGGAAAACGCCAACATCAGTTAATCCCCACTCATCTGGGAGATGTATTGGAAAATGTGGTCGATATTCTAAAATCAGAAGCCCGAAAGAAAGATATAGATCTGCAGATTGAGATACCTGTCAATCTTCCACGAATTATGGGAATCGAGGAACAGTTAAATCAGGTTTTGATCAATTTAATTGATAATGGAATCAAATACACTCCTGCGGGAGGTCAGGTACAAGTCACTTTGACTACGGAGGAGAAATGGGTGGTTTTACGGATTACTGATAATGGGATTGGAATTCCGGAAGAAAATTTAGATCGAATTTTTGAACGTTTTTACCGTGTGGACAAAGCCAGAACCCGCCAAATGGGTGGTACAGGCTTAGGATTGAGTATTGTTAAACATATTGTTAAAGGTCATGGCGGTGAGATCCAGGTTCAGAGTCAAGTGGAGAGAGGTACGACTTTTATTGTAAAATTCAAGATGGTTGATCAGAATGCATAGTGAAAGAAGGTCTATTTAGGCCTTCTTTTTTTATAATCAATATTTCGTAAACTGGAAATAAATAAAAGCAGGATTTTTGAAAGAAATTAAGAATTCTCTAACTACCAGATAAATGGAGGGAATAGATAAGATGCGTTTGAGTTTACCCAAGTCATATAGCAAAAAGCTCTGGCGAGCTATTGCAGAATTTGATCTGATTCAGGCAGATGATAAGATTATGATCGGTTTTTCTGGCGGTAAAGACAGCTCTTTTCTGGCTTATGCTTTATCAGTCTTATGTAAATCTGCTCCTGTGCCTTTTGTGGTAGAAGCTGTGCATGTTGATTTAGGTTTTAATCCAGATTATGATTATACCGCTTTTTATGAGTTTTTCGAACGAATTCAGATCCCCTTGCATATTGAGCATACCAGAATTCAGGAGATGGTCTTTGCTGGTGGCAAGAAAAGCGCCTGTGCCCGGTGTGCTTATTTTCGTCGGGGAGTAGTAAATGCTCATGCAGCTGCCAAAGGGTTTAACAAGGTAGCCTATGCTCATCATTATGATGATGCTGTTGAGACTTTTTTGATGAGTATCCTTTATGCTGGTCAGGTGAGTACTTTTTTACCCAGTACTTATTTGAGTGAGAGCAAACTGACTGTGATCCGACCAATGGTTTATCTTCGGGAGAAAGAAGTCAGAGAAGCAAAAAAATTTGTTAGTTTTGAGCCAGTAGTCAGCCCATGCCCAATGGATGGTTGTACGAAGAGGCATGAAGTGAAAGATTTGATTAGACAGATGACTATGAGGAATAAGATGGTCTTTTACAATGTAGCAGCGGCTATGTGTGAAGGTAGTGTTAGAGACATGTGGCCAGGGCGTTTAGATGGTAAGGAGATGGAAGCCAGGATGAAACAATTTTGGGCTCCAAAGTATTGCAATCAAGAGGAATAGAGCGGTAATAGAGGCTGTTCTGCCAGATTCAGGTAGAATAGCCTATGTTATATGCAGAGCTGAATTGATTTTTCTCAAAAAATACTTTACAATAGATATACTTCCCCATAGTTTGGAGAGAGTGACTGGTCAGAAGGTTTGAATTTGTTCAAAATTTACAGAATATTTTTAAAAATACAGAAAACGTTGAACTTATTGGAGTTAAGTGTACTTTAGGAGGGGATATAGTTGTTAATTTTACTTGGAGTTGTCGGAGGTCTGGCAATTTTTCTCTATGGAATGCAGATGACCAGTGAAAGTTTACAATTAGCTGCTGGTGCCAGATTTAAGAAAATGTTAAGATTCGTGACCAAAAATCGCTTTTTGGGAATTCTTATGGGAATCGTGGTGACTGTATTACTTCAGAGTAGTAGTTCTACTACGGTATTGTTAGTAAGTTTTGTTAGTGCTTCTTTGATGAGTTTGACTCAGACTTTGGGTGTCATATTAGGAGCCAATATTGGTTCTACTTTGACGGTTCAGTTGATTTCGTTAAATTTTTCAGATTACGCTCTATTACTGGTGGCCATTGGATTTATGATGCGGTTTATCAAGAAGAAGCCACAACTAAAAGAGATTGGCGGAGTTATTCTGGGGTTTGGCTTTATTTTTTTTGGAATGAGGATTATGTCTGATGCCATGTATCCATTGCGGGCGATGCCATCTTTTACTGCTTTGTTGGCTAAGTTGGGAACCAATCCTTTTTTGGGAATATTAATGGCTACCCTGTTTACTGCAATTGTTCAGAGTAGTGCTGCTACTTTAGGTCTTGCTTTATCTTTAGCTACTCAGGGTCTTTTACCATTTGCAGCAGCTATACCGATTGTTTTTGGGGCACACATTGGAACCTGTACAACCGCTTTGTTATCCTGTATTGGATCCAGCCAGGAGGCGAAAAAAGTAGCTATTGCACATACTATATTTAAAATTCTGGGGGTAGTCATTTTTCTACCTTTTATTGGGGTATTGAATAAATTTGTACAAAGTATGGGTGGAAGTATGACCAGGATGATTGCGAATACTCATACAGTATTTAATCTGGTCTCTGCTTTAGTCTTCTTACCTTTTGTACCATATCTGGCACGGTTGGTTGAATGGTTAGTTCCGGCAAAAAAAGAGGAGGGTATTGGGGTTCCAAAATTCCTCAATGCTGCGTATTTAGATACCCCGTTTGCTGCTGTGGAAGAAGCCAGGAGAGAGGTGGTTAGAGTAGGAAGAATTATTCAGCAGATGACGGAAAAAGTATTAGATGCGATTTTGAGTAAAGAGCAGTTGAAGATAGCTGAGCAACTGGCTATTGAAGCCGCGATAGATCGCCTGGCTTTGGCTATTACTATGTACCTTAGTGATATTAGTCAGCGGACTATTGATCAATCTACAGAACAGAAAGTGATTAATTTGTTATTTATTATTAATGATTTGGAGCATATTGGTGATATTTATGAGAAGATTTTATGGAAAGGGCAAAGCATTTTGCGTGAAGATCTTAATTTCTCTACAGATGGGTTGGCCGAACTGCAGGAGATGCATGCTACTGTAAGTGAGATGATTGAGTTAACTGTAGATGCACTGGAATCTGGTGAATGGCAGAAAGCGAGAACAGTTACCCTGGAACAACCTTATATTATTATGGATGAATGGAAATATCGCAAGACTCATATTGAACGTCTGCAGCAGGGAATTCAGGATACCCGGGATACTAGTGGTATTCATCTGGATATTTTGAATAATATGCAGCGGGTATGTGAGCATTCGCGAAATATCTGTCAGGTGTTGTTATATGAAGCTGGGCAATTGTACGACCTTTTTCATATTTTTGATGAAAAGGAAAAAGGGGATTGTGCTGAACAGGTTTAAGGTGGTGAAAGCAGATTAATTTCTTTCAGGAAAGGAAAAGAGTAATTTTTCAAAAAACAGAGTGGCAGATAAGTCATTTTGTGTTGTGTAAGTTTTATAAGATAGACCAAATTGCCGTTCCATGTTGGGATACTTAAGTTGGTTTATGAATTTTAGATAAACTTTTCTTAATTAACAGAGGAACAAACGCTCCCGGACAAGAAGATTTATTAGTGAAATATTAAGGAGGTAGATTAGATGAAATATCGCTTAATCGTTTCTGACATTGATGGAACATTAACCTCTGTCTGGGATAAGGTAAACGACTATAATCGAGAGGTTTTGAGAAAATTAGTGAAGCAAGGAGTGCACTTTATGATAGCCACTGGGCGAAGCTATCGCTCAGCTCAGGGAATTTTAAAGTCTCTGGATATTCCCTGTTATGCCTGTCTTGTTAATGGAGCTGTGTTACTTTCCTATCCTGATGTGAGGTTAATGCATGCAAACTACTTGTCTGTTGAAGAAAAAAATCTTTTGATTTCGAAAATACATCAGGTAGAAGGACATGCGGTAATGTATAACGGTTTTGAAGCTGGAGATAAAGTGCTCTATACAGGAAACTATCACCTTAGTCCAATTTTGAAGCGCATTATAGAAAAAGAAAGGAATGAGACGGTCTTTGTTGAGGATATGATAACAGAGATTAATCATCCTGTTCCTGTGATTAGTTGTGTGGGCACTTTTGAAGAGATCGCTGCTATTCAGGAGATTTTGATTCCTTATCGGGATGAATTTAACATTTTGCATCTGAAAGATACTTATTTTGAGAATAACTATTGGTTGATGATTTCCCGAAAGAGTGTTGATAAAGTTCATGGTATTCAAACTATTGCTGATCATCTGGGTGTATCCCGGGAAGAGATTATCGCCATTGGAGATGACCTGAATGATCTGGAGATGATTAAGTTCGCCGGTTTAGGAATTGCGATGGATAATGGGCGAAATGAGCTCAAAGAGGTCGCTGATATGATCGCACCACAGGTTGATGAAGATGGGTTAGGTAAGATTTTGGAAGAAATTTATGCAATCTAATAGATTATTTAAAGACCCCTGGAATGCGCAGGGGTCTTTGCATTTTTTGTTGTAACATATCTGTAACATTAAATTCACATAAGTTAACATCCCCGTTATTTGTACCTAACAAAGGTCTGCTATACTAAGACGGTAAGCCAAATTATATATTTTGCTTAAGGGGGAAATTTTGCATGAACATGAGAAAAGGTTTAGGTGTAATAGTTTTGGTCTTAGTATTTAGTTTGCTGTTATTAGGTTGTCAACCTAAAGAGAAGGAGCAAGGGCTTTCTGGTCAGCTGCAGATTAAAGGTTCTGATACGATCGTTAATCTGGCCCAGGTTCTGGCTGAAAAGTACATGGAAGAAAAGCCAAAAGTAGCTGTGGCGGTTACCGGTGGCGGCTCTGGTACTGGTATTGCTGCTCTGATTAATGATGCGATAGATATCGCTAACTCTTCTCGTGAGATTAAGGAATCAGAGATTAATCAGGCGAAAGAGCGTGACATTGAACCGGTATCTTTTGCCATTGGTATGGACGGTATTTCTTTCATCGTAAATGAAAATAATCCAGTGAAAGATTTGACCGTAGAGGAATTGGGTAAAATTTACCGCGGTGAGATAACTAACTGGAAAGAAATTGGTGGAGATGACCGGGAGATCACTTTGTATGGTCGTCAAAGCAATTCGGGAACCTTTGCTTTTGTACAAGAGTTTGTTCTACTGGGCGATTATTCTGATAAAATGATGAGAATGAATGGCAATGCTCAAATCGTTGAAGCTGTTAAAGGTGATAAAAATAGTATTGGCTATGTTGGCGTAGCCTATGTGAAAGATGAAAATGGTAATGAAATTCCTGGATTGAATGTTCTGGCTGTAAGTAAAGATGCTAATACTCAAGCTTATAGTCCATTAGATACTGAATCAGTGAAAGCTGGTAAGTACCCAGTTGCCCGTGCAGTATATCAGATTATTGATGGTAAGCCAGAAGGAATTGTAAAAGACTGGCTGGAGTTTGTGCTAAGTGAGGAAGGGCAAAATATTGTGGAAACTGAGGGTTTTTTCCCGGTTCCTTCTAATCTGGCAGCCGAAAACGACGAAAATCTAAAATAATTCTACTCATTATTCACCAACAATTTGATATAAATTTTCGAAAATCCTTAAAATCTGTTAAACACACCTACCACTATCTAGGAAGGGCCTGGCTCTGCGCCAGGTCTTTCCCCATTTGTGAAAAAAGTGGTAAATTTAGGGTAAATATAGTACCGGGAGGAGACTGGGTATGAAAAATAAAAAGAGCAATCAGGCTGTCTTTATGCTGAGAAATCGAAAAAAGTCTAGATTACGGGAATCTGGATATAAATATTTTTTTCTATGTAATGGTCTATTGGCCATTTTTGTGCTGGGTGGGATTTTTTATCTTCTGTTAACAAATGCCTGGCCATTTTTTAAAGAAATATCTTTGAAGGAGTTTATCTTGACAAAATCATGGAATCCTACCGGCTGGAATGGTGCGTCTTATGGGATTCTTTCGATGGTTGTAAGTACTTTAATGGTTACATTTGGTGCAATGTTGATTGCTGTACCCCTGGGAATTGCCTGTGCAGCTTATCTGGCAGAGGTAGCATCTCCTGGATTTAGGGAAGTTGTTAAACCACTTATTGAAATTTTAGCGGGAATTCCTTCTGTTGTGATAGGTTTTATTGGTATCGTGGTTCTTGGACCGTTACTTGCCAGAATATTGGGGACCTCTCATGGTCTAAATGCTATAAATGGGTCACTATTGTTGAGTATTATGTCTCTGCCGACCATTATCACATTGTCAGAGGATGCAATATCTTCAGTACCTATTGAATATAAACGGGCATCTCTGGCTTTAGGAGCAAATAAGTGGTATACGCTTATAAAAATTACCTTACCTGCAGGTCTATCTGGAATAGTCGCTGCTGTGATGTTAGGGATGGGGCGAGCTATTGGAGAGACAATGACTGTGTTAATGGCTACTGGAAATGCACCGGCTTTTCCTACTTCTTTTACAGATTCTGTGCGGACGATTACGTCGTCCATTGCGATTGAATTAGGGGAAGTACCTTATTATACAACCCACTTTCATGGTTTATTTGCGATCGGGTTAATTTTATTTATGATGACTTTTTTTGTCAACCTGGTCTCAGATTTGATTCTAAATAAGTACCAGGAGGTGGAATAGATGAATAAGAGTACTAAAATAGAGATGAATGAAGTGATTGGGTTTGGTCTATTAAGGTTAGCAATGGTGATAGTTGTAGCAATTTTAGGTGTTATTTTATTTGATATTGTGACAAAAGGTTATGGGGTGATTAGCTGGGAATTTTTGACCAGTGCACCGCGAAACCGAATGACGGAAGGAGGAATCTTTCCGGCAATTGTTGGTACAATTTACGTCACGTTTATTACAGCTTTTCTGGCTATTCCCATTGGGATTTCGGCGGCAATTTATCTGAGCGAATATGCAAAACAGGGTAGATTGACACGGATTATTAGATTGGCCATTCGTAACCTTTCGGGAGTTCCATCTATAGTATATGGGTTATTTGGTGTGGCGTTATTTGTTGAAAACCTGAATTTTGGTTATTCTCTGTTATCTGCTGGTATGACTCTGGGATTGATGACCCTGCCTGTGGTGATTACAGCTAGCGAAGAGGCTTTGAAAACTGTTCCGAAATCACATAGAGAAGGAGCATTGGCTCTGGGAGCGACCCGTTGGCAGGCTATCAAAGGTAATGTTTTGCCATCGGCTTTACCGGGGATGATGACTGGGGCAATTCTAGGTTTATCGAGAGCGGCGGGTGAGACTGCACCAATTTTGTTTACAGGAGTGGCTTTTTTCTTACCATTTTTACCTGATAATGTTATGAGTCAGTTTATGGCTTTGCCATATCATTTATATGTTATGTCAACTCAACATCATTCCATTCTACAGGTCCGACCTTTGGCATATGGTACAGCATTGGTGTTGATTACTCTGGTTTTAACCATGAACCTGTTGGCAATCATTATTCGCTATAGATTTAGAAAGAGATTCAAACAGGTCTGACAAATGAAGTAATTTAATAGAAGTCAAATAACTTAAGCTCTCAAATATTCTAAAGGTGGTGTATGTAATGAAAACTGTTAATGAACTTCAGACGAAAATTCTCGTAGATAATCTGAATTTTTACTATGGTAATTTTCATGCGTTAAAAAATGTTTCTCTTGAGATTTATAAAAATCATGTCACAGCATTGATTGGCCCATCCGGATGTGGTAAATCCACATTTTTACGGACCTTAAATCGGATGAATGATCTGATTGAAGGTGTGCGGGTAGAGGGTTCGATTAAGATTGATGATAGAGATATTTATGTTAAGGATGTTGATGTAGTGGATTTGCGAAAACAGATTGGAATGGTCTTTCAGCGTCCCAATCCATTCCCTAAATCCATCTATGATAATATCGCTTATGGCCCGAGAATTCATGGAACCAAAAAACGTGCAGATTTAGATCAGATTGTGGAAGAGAGTTTAAGAGCTAGCGCTTTATGGGATGAAGTCAGAGATAGATTACACGAATCTGCTATGGGGTTATCTGGTGGACAGCAACAGCGGCTGTGTATTGCCAGAGCTTTAGCGGTAAAACCTGAAATTCTGTTGATGGATGAACCCGCCTCTGCTTTAGATCCAATAGCTACGGGGCGGATTGAGGAACTGATTGATATATTACGGGAGAACTATACGATTGTTATTGTTACCCATAGTATGCAGCAGGCGGCCCGGGTTTCTGATTATACTGCATTTTTCCTAATGGGTGAGATTATAGAGTTTGATGAGACAGGGGTAATTTTTGAAAGACCCGCAGATCAAAGGACGGAAGATTATATTACAGGAAGATTTGGTTAATCTAGTGATATATATAGGAAATTCAAGCTTTTTGACAGAAAATTTTAGATTGCAAATGGGAAAGTTTGTGATATAATTAAAGGAAGCAGGTGAAATTGGATTATGGAAAATGGCATACCTGTAAATTTTGCCCACGATCAAGGAGGAGGGAGTATTGTGGCCAGAAGAAGTTTTGATGAAGAACTTAAAGAACTCAAAGAAGATATGCTCAAAATGGGATCATATGTAGAAGAAGCCATTTTTAAAGCAGTCAGGGCACTGGCCGAACAGGATATTAAACTGGCGGAAGAAGTGAACCAGAACGATGAACGGATTGATGAGTATGAAGTTAAGATTGAAGAGAAGTGTATCCGTTTAATCGCTCTGCAGCAACCTGTAGCAAAGGATTTACGGACAATTGGGATGATTACTAAAATTATTACAGATTTAGAAAGAATTGGTGATAATGCCTGTAATATATCCCGAATTGCCCAGAAGATAGGCACTGAGCCTCTGGTCAAACCACTAATCGATATTCCACGAATGGCTGATCTGGCTTGTCTAATGGTTCATCAAAGTCTGAACTCTTTTGTTGATCAGAATGTGGAGTTGGCGAGAGAGACAGCGAAAAAGGATGAAGAGGTTGATCTGTTGAATGATCAAATCTTTCGCGAATTACTAACTTTTATGATGGCAGATCCTTCTACCATTAATCAATCAACTTATCTTCTGTTCGTTGGTCGTTATCTCGAGAGAATTGCTGACCATGCTACTAATGTTTGTGAGCGAGTTATCTACATGGCTACTGGTAAGCGAGAAAGTTTTTAATTTTTTAAGTAAAAGACTTACGTAATATCTTCGATGGGACGATAGACCTGGCCTCATGCCAGGTCTATTTTATGTCGAGAAAGTGGATTATAGATCATCAAGCTAGAAGAAATTGAGAAAGATAGTGGAAAATGTTGACAGATTTGAGTAATTAGATTATTATAAAAATTAGGTGACTTTTGGAAGGAGGTTTTAGATTGATTAACAAGAAGAATGTTGTGCAGGATAATGGAAATGGTAAATATACAGGGATGGTTGGGTTTACTTTCCTGTGGATTGGACAGTTAGTTTCTTTGTTTGGAAGTGCTATGACTAGTTTTGGTATTATGATCTGGGTTTGGAAGACCACAGGACAAGCAACACCTTTTGCTTTATATGGATTTGCGATGGCAGTACCTTTGATAGTAGCGTATCCTCTGGCTGGTGTTTTTGTGGATCGCTGGAATCGGAAGCTTACCATGGCTATTAGTGATCTGGTAGCAGGTTTGTCCTCAGTAATAATTCTAATTTTGCATACTACTGGTAATTTAGCAATGTGGCATCTGTATATTTTGGCTGTTTTAGCTGGATTTTTTAGTGCTTTTCAAACACCAGCTTTTTCTTCTGCAATAACGATGTTAGTATCTAAGGAGAATTATGCGAGAGCCAGTGGGATGATGTCAGTTGCGGAAACTTTTTCGGGATTGGCAGCTCCCGTGCTGGCGGCTGTGTTATTGGAACAGATTGGGTTAAGGGGAATATTGATGATCGATATTGTGACTTTTTCCTTTGCTGTAGGAGTATTAGTATTTATTTTTATTCCCAAGCCACCTGTTAGTGAGGAGGGATTGGAAAGTTTGGGGAGTGTTTGGCAGGAGGCTCTGTATGGATTTCGCTATATTTATCAGCGCAAGTCACTTTTAGGCTTATTGATCGTCTTTTTAATGATGAACATGTCTTTGAGCTTTAGCAATGTTCTACGGGTACCAATGATTATGGCCAGGTCAGAGAATAATGAGATGCTTATGGCGATTGCTAACTCTTTCACAACCATAGGGGGGTTAGTTGGTGGTCTAATTTTGATGGTTTGGGGCGGTCCGAAGAAAAAGATTAGAGGACTGTTCGTCGCTATGGCTTTTATGGGGATAGGAGTATTTCTTGGTGGATGTGGAGAGGGATTGGTTGTCTGGGCTTTATCAGGTTTTATAATGGTCTTCTGTGGTGTAATGGCTAACGCCAGCAGCCAGGCCTTCTGGCAGTCAAAGGTAGTACCTGATGTGCAGGGGAGAGTCTTTTCAGCCAGGAGTATGATTGGTGGAGTTGCCCGACCTCTGGCTTTGTTGATTTCTGGTCCGCTGGCAGATAAGGTTTTTGAACCTGCTATGAGTAATGGCGGAACTCTTGCGAAGCTTTTCGGTTGGTTGACAGGTATTGAGCCAGGAGCTGGATTCTCCTTATTATTTGTGATTACTGGTCTATTTTGTTTTGGGACAGCGGCTGTTGGATATATGTTTAAAAGTATTAAAGATGCAGATAGTATCTTGCCAGATTATGATGTAAAAATAGGTTCCAGTGTTGGGATTTAGTGAAAAAGTGTGAGATTACCCTTGACATATCTCATACAGTCAGCGTATAATGTGTATTAACAAGTAAAGATTTTAAAAATGTTGAAGGGGAAGAGTAAGAGGTTGAAAGACTGCTAGCGAATCAGGGATGGTGGAAGCCTGAACAGTATTCACATCTGAAAGACACCCTGGAGTTGCTTATCTGAAAGGATAGTAGGGTAAGACGGTTTCCTCCGTTAACGGGAATTTTGAGAGAACCTATGTGTACATGGTTAATTAGGGTGGTACCGCGGGAATAATAACTCGCCCCTTTGTTTGGAGGGGCGAGTTTTTGATTTTTGGGAAAAGAGTGTGATGATTTCCTAAATCAGTCTTTTCTGGTGTCCATTCAAATTAGCATGGAGTGGGGGAATGATCAGGATTGAGTCCTCATAGGTTAATCAGGGTGGTACCGCGGATTACTCCGTCCCTTGATGTCTTTACATCAGGGGCGGAGTTTTTTTATTCATCTTTCTGGCCAACAAAGATGAATGTTGTTGAAACATTAGATTTAATCTTTATTTTGGAAAGGGATGTGTTGTTGAATCTGTAAAAATAATCAGGAGGTTGAGAATGGTGGAACGTACTTTAGTAAAAGAGTTAAAACATAGTGTTGGTGAAATGATAAAAGTGCAGGGTTGGGTTCAGCGTATTCGCAAATTAGGTAAGATTGCATTTATTCTGTTGAGAGAGAGATCGGGTGTGGTTCAATGTGTAATTGATACTACTAAGATTGAGCTTACCAGTTTAAAGGTTGAGTCAGTAATAACTATTGTGGGCAGGGTGGTAGAGGCTAATGTGGCTCTGGGGGTTGAACTGCAGGTGCAGAGTCTGGAGATTATATCTGAAGTGGGAGAAGATCTCCCCTTTGAGCTTAATAAGGAAGAGTTAGAAGTAAATATGGAGATGCTGCTAGATCATCGGGTGTTGGGCTTGAGACATGAAAAAACTAATGCGATCTTCAAGGTGCAGGCAGTGCTGGCTCAGGCATTTGGAGCATTTTTGAAAGAAGAAGGCTTCACTCAGATATACACCTCTAAAATTGTGGCTGAAGGAACCGAAGGGGGAACAGAGCTTTTTGAGATCGAATATTTTGATCGGAAAGCATATCTGGCCCAGAGTCCACAATTCTACAAACAGATGATGGTTGGAGCAGGTTATGAGCGGGTTTTTGAGATAGGTCATGTTTACAGAGCAGAATCACATGCAACTTCAAGACATATTAATGAATATGTCAGTCTGGATCTGGAGATGGGATTTATTACAGATGAAATGGAGATTATGGATTTAGAGACCAGAATGTTGCGCTATATGTTAACTATGGTAAAAGCAGAGTGTCCACAGGAATTAGAAGTGTTGGGTGTAAGATTGCCTGAAATTAGAGAAAAGATACCCGCCTTAAAGATGTCAGAAGTTATTGAGATTCTTCATCGGCGATATGACCGTACAGATTTAGAGATGGATTTGGATCCTGAAGCTGAAAGGATGATAGGTGAATATGCGGTTGAAAAATATGGTTCAGAGTTTGTCTTTATCACCCATTACCCTCAATCAAAGCGTCCGCTGTACACTATGCCTGCAGAAGAAGGTATGACTCACAGTTTTGATCTATTATTTCGGGGTTTGGAGATTACTACAGGTGGGCAGAGAATTCACAGTTATCAACAGTTATGCCAGAGTATCCGCACTAGAGGAATGGATCCGGAAAATTATGCTGACTATCTGGAGGTCTTCAAATTTGGTATGCCACCTCATGGAGGTCTGGCTATTGGATTGGAGCGGTTAACGGGTCAACTATTGGGATATAAGAATATTCGCCAGGTTACCTTATTTCCCCGGGATAAAAATCGGGTGCAGCCATAATGATAAGATCATGATTGATTATCTTTACTGGATTATTTTACTGATTTATGTTAAAATGACCTGTGGGGTATCTTTCCCGGGATAGGGTAAAATAAAGCTGAATATAAACATGCCGATTGCATGGATAAAGAGGGTGTTTAGAATGAATAATATTGTATATTTAGATCATAGTGCGACCACTCCTGTTCACCCAAAAGTTATTACAGCTATGGTGGAGATGATGGAAGAGGATTATGGTAATCCTTCCTCTTTACATCGAATGGGAATGGTTGCGGAGAAAAAGATAAGAAAAGCCAGAGAACAGGTTGCTGAAGTTCTGGGGGTAAAGTCAAAGGAGATTATCTTTACTTCTGGGGGAACTGAAGCCAATAATCTGGCTATACGGGGGATTGCTCTGCAGTATGCAAATCGGGGAAAACATTTGATTACTACCACGATTGAACATCCATCGGTATTGAATACTTTTAAAGAATTAGAAACAGAAGGTTTCACTGTTACATACTTAAATGTGGACAGAGAAGGCTTTATTCAGATAGATCAGCTTAAGGAAGCTTTAATTCCCGGAACCATTCTGGTGAGTGTCATGCATGTGAATAATGAGATAGGTTCAGTTCAACCTATTCAGCAGATTGGCGAATTGATCAAAGCTTTTGATCATCGTACTTTCTTTCATGTGGATGCTATCCAGTCTTTTAGTAAGACGGAGCTAGACCTTAGCCAGATGAAGATTGATTTATTAACCATTAGTGGGCATAAAATTCATGGGCCAAAGGGAATTGGAGCGTTATATGTCAATGAGAAGATTAACCTTAAGCCTCAGCTTTATGGTGGCGGTCAAGAACGGAATATCCGTTCAGGAACAGAAAATGTACCCGGAATTATTGGATTAGGATTGGCAGTTGAACTAATAGCTGAGGAACAAAAATCAAAGATTGATAAACTCAGGAAGTTGAAAGCATGGTTTTTAGAAGAGGTCACAAAACAAATTGATGATGTAAAAATAAATGGTCCTGCCAGTATAGAGGATATATATTCCGAAAAAAGTACTCCACAGATCATCAATCTGTCATTTCCCGGGTTAAAAGCTGAAGTCTTGCTTCATGCGTTGGAGGATTTTGAGATATATGTATCTACTGGTTCAGCCTGTCATTCGAGAAATAGTGAACCCAGCCATGTCTTGCAGGCAATAAAGCTATCTGGTAGAGAATTAGAGAGTGCGATTCGAATTAGTCTGGGCTATTGGACCAGGCGAGAGGAACTGGAGTATCTGTTACAGCATTTACCCGGTCTGGTTAGTGAATTGAGAATATTGATGCAGAGGTGAGAGAGAAAATGTATTCTGATATTCTGGTACGTTATGGTGAGATTAGTCTTAAAGGGAAAAATCGCAAACTGTTTGAGAAGATATTAATGCAAAACATTAAACTTAGAATACGTGATATTGGCCGTTTTACAATTGAACGTACTTTTGGGCGCATTTATTTGCGGAAAGTAAATGAACTGACTGATAAGGTTATTCAACGTTTGACAATGATACCGGGCGTGGTCTCTGTTAGTCCAGTAGTCAGAGCTGGACTGGATTTAGATGAATTTAAAGAGTGTGCCCTGAACGTTCTTCTGGATGCTTTACCCAATGGGGGAACATTTAAGGTTGAGACTAAACGGGCAAATAAACAATATCCCCTAAAATCTCCAGAAGTGACCCGAATTTTGGGAGGACATCTGCTGACTAATTATCCGCATGAACTGACTGTGGATGTGCACAATCCTGATGTAATTGTCTATATAGAGATCAGGGAGCATGATGTATATATCTATTCTAAAGTAGTTGCTGGCCCGGGAGGTCTTCCGATTGGAGCCAGTGGTCGAGGTCTGTTATTGATTTCAGGGGGGATTGATAGTCCTGTCGCTGGTTGGATGGGCATGAAACGCGGTGTAACTATTGACGCGCTGCATTTTCATAGTTTTCCCTTTACCAGTGAACGGTCTAAGGAGAAAGTGATTGAATTAACCAGGATTTTGGCTCAATACTCTGGAAGAATTCGTCTGGTTATTGGGCATTTTACTGATATTCAAAAAGCTATCGGATTACACTGTCCCGAGAAGTTACATATTACAATTATGCGGCGAATGATGTTTAGAATGGCTACCAAAGTAGCTGATATGTTGAATGCCAAAGTATTGCTGACAGGTGAGAGTATTGGTCAGGTTGCCAGCCAGACCCTGGAGAGTATGGAAGTTATTAATGCGGTTACCAACATACCAGTACTCCGTCCGTTAATTACTGCCGACAAAACCGAAATTATTGATATCGCCCGTAAAATAGGTACTTTTGAAACGTCAATTTTGCCATATGAAGATTGTTGCACTGTCTTTGTACCAGAAGCACCTGCTACCAAACCAAAAATTAAAGACGCAGAAGCTGCAGAGGTTAATTTAGATATTGACCAATTAATCGAAGATGCAATTAATAAGAGTGAAGTTTTGATTGTTACTTCAGATGGTATTGTTGCAGAATTTGATAGGATTGGTGATTCTGAATAACATTGGCTATAATACCTCCAACACAGCACACTCCCTGATTTGTATTCATATAATGGAGTAAAGTCACAAAAGTGACACAAATAAGGGGGGTTATAACAATGCGGAGGATAGTGATATCACTTGCCGAGTGTCGATTATACCTGTTTGAAGATGGAAAAATAATTCGGAGTTATCCAGCGGCAGTAGGAAAACCGGTAACTCCTACACCGGTTGGTGAATTTGAAATTAGACATAAATTGATGAATCCAGGGGGACCTTTTGGAACCAGGTGGATGAGTTTTAAACCTCACTATGGGATTCATGGGACGAATCGACCCAGTTTAGTCGGTCAAGCGGTTAGTCATGGGTGTATTAGGATGATTAATCAAGATGTGGAAGAATTATATCTTCTGGTTGAAGTGGGAACACCTGTTAAAATTATAGAAGATTCTTTATAAATAAGATTATCTGAAGGGAACTAGTAGTAATAGTTCTCTTTTTTTATTATATAGTAATATTTATCTTTTATTTGAAAAAGGATTAGAATCTAAACATGTAGAATTAAATTAAATATATATGTTACTCAACTAGGACTATTGTCCTATTTTCATAGGTATGATATAATGGAAATATAGTTCATTTTCTTATGAACAATATAGAAAAATTGCTAACTTCTATAAGTAGGTGAATAAAAATGAGCCAACCCAAATTAGGAAAACTCTTAATTGATTATAATTTAATAACCCAGGAGCAGTTTGATCAAGCGCTTCGCATCCATGAACACTCCAATAAACGTATTGGTGAGATTTTGATAGACTTAGGTTTTATTACGGAAAATCAATTGGTACAAGTTCTGGAATTCCAATTGGGAGTACCCCATATGGATCTGACAAAGTATGATATTGACCAACGGTTAATCCGATATATTCCGGAGAGTATCGCCAGACGCCATCGAGTTGTGCCAATTGAGAAGCATGGAAATGTTTTGAAGGTGGCGATGGCTGATCCGCTGGATATTTTTGCTATTGATGATATAAAATTGAATGCCAGATGTAAGATAGAGGCTTTGATCGCTTCTGTAAGCGAGATTGATAAAGCTATCGATCGTCTCTACACAGTTAAAGGTCTGGCTGATGAGACTCTGGAGGTATCTAGCTTACCTGAAAATCCTGAAGATCTCCAGGTTGCTGAACTTAGACGTCTGGTTGAAGATGCTCCTATTGTCCGTTTGACTAATTTATTGATTAGGCAGGCAGTTCAACAAAGGGCCAGTGATATACATATTGAGCCTTTGAAAGAAGAAGTTAGGGTACGATATCGGATTGATGGTGTCTTACACGAGTTTCGAACTTTACCGAAAAATAATCAACCGGCTCTGATTTCCAGATTAAAGATCATGGCGGGTCTGGACATAGCTGAACGCCGTAAACCTCAAGATGGTCGGATGGAATTAAAGCATACTGAAGGGGATATTGATATTCGTGTTTCCACTGTTCCCACCATTTATGGCGAGAAGGTGGTTCTTAGAATTTTGAATAAAAAATCTCAATTATTAGATATTGATCTATTAGGTTTTTCCGTTAGAAATAAACTGCATTTTGAGCAGATACTAAAAAAGCCGTATGGAATTGTGTTGGTTACTGGGCCAACCGGAAGTGGTAAATCCACCACGTTATTTGCGGCTTTAAATAAATTGAATGATGTCTCGAAGAATATTTCTACTGTCGAGGATCCGGTAGAGTATCAGTTGGAGGGAGTTAATCAGATTCAGGTAAATCGTAAAGCTGATCTGACTTTTGCATCAATTCTTCGATCAATCTTGCGCCAGGATCCTGATATTATAATGATTGGAGAGATTCGAGATAGTGAGACTGCTTCAATTGCGGTGAAAGCAGCTCTGACTGGTCATCTGGTGCTGAGCACAATTCATACTAATGATGCTCCCAGTGCGATTACCAGATTGATTGACATGGGTGTTGAGCCTTATCTGATGGCTTCATCTTTGATTGGTGTAGTAGCTCAGCGCCTGGTTCGCAAAATTTGTCCAGTCTGTAAGGAGAGATTTGAACCATCCGGGGAGATGAGATTATATCTGGGTGAAGAAGTAGGGCAGCAGATACAGTATCTCTATCGGGGTAAAGGGTGTTCTGAGTGTTCTAATACTGGCTATCAAGGCCAGATAGCGATTCATGAGATTCTGATTCCTGAACGTCAGATTAGAGCACTTATCACTCAAAATCGCTCAACAGATGAAATCCGGGATGTAGCTATTGCCAATGGCTTAATGACTTTAAAAATGGATGGAATAGAGAAAGCAATCAAAGGGTTGACCAGTTTAGAGGAGATAATGCGTGTGGCCATCTAATTTAACGACATTTCAGACAGGAAGTCTCCGGCAGCTATAGGTGGGAATATATAACTGAAGGTCTTTTACTTCGGTGGAGGTATAATCTTCTGCTGAAGTCGTTAAACTTAAGGTATTCACGCTTGCTGTTAATGGGACTTTTGTACTAATGGTCAGTGTGGCAAATAACGATTAAGGTAGCTATCTGTTAGAGAAAGGTGGGTTTTAGAAGAATGATTAATGTTGAACAGTTATTGCGTGATGTAGCCTCTGATTTTCTAATTTCAGATCTACATTTGACAGTGAATACTGCTCCGATCATTAGGAAAAATGGCGATTTACAGCCTTTTGGTAAATATAGAGATACTATCCTGAGTTATGTTGACCTGATTGAGATAGCCAAACACTTAATGAATGAGGTGCAGTTTGCTGATTTTGAGGAGAGGGGAGAACATGATTTTTCCTATAGTATGCAGAATATTGGTCGCTTTCGGGTTAATGCATATCACCAGCGGGGAGCAGTGGGTCTGGCTCTAAGGATTATTCCTGGGGACATACCAACAATAGACGAACTGGGATTGCCCCAGGTGGTAAAAGAACTGGCAGACAGGAAAAATGGTCTAATTCTGTGTACTGGGCCTACCGGGAGTGGTAAATCAACAACTTTAGCTGCGATGTTAAATCTGATCAATTCTACCCGGACATGCCATATCTTAACTCTGGAGGATCCAATTGAATATCTGCATTCGCATCAAAAAAGTTTAATTCATCAGCGGGAGATAGGAGCAGATACTCGCTCTTTCGCCAATGGTATGAGATCTGCATTGCGTCAGGACCCGGATGTAATCCTGGTAGGCGAGATGAGAGATTTAGAGACTATTACGATAGCTTTGGAAGCGGCGGAGACTGGTCATCTGGTATTTGCCACATTACATACTAATGATGCTCCGGGAACTATCGATAGAATTATTGATGTTTTTCCACCCAATCAGCAGCAGCAGGTCAGAACCCAGTTATCTGCAGTGCTGCAGGGAGTAATAGCTCAACAGTTAATCAAGCGGATTGATCAGCCGGGTAGAGCGGCTGCACTGGAGATTATGGTGGTCATTCCTGCGATCAGAAATTTGATTAGAGAGAGTAAAGCACATCAGATATATTCAGCGATGCAGACCGGAGCCAAATATGGGATGCAGACTATGGATTCCAGTCTAATTAGATTATGCAGAGAAGGAATTATTAGTTTTGAAGAGGGGAGAGCCAGGGCAGTTAATGAAGAATTTTTTGAAAGATTGGCTCGCCGTCCTGAACAGTCAGCTCTGGTTAAATCTGAGTATTGATCTGCAGAGCAGTGAAAATCCAAGAATAGTTGAGGTGTAATCTAAATATGCCACCTGAGTTTATTTATAAAGCTAAAACTCCAGATAGCAAATTTGTCAAAGGAACGATGCAGGCTGAATCCCGTCTGGATGTGGCTGATTATATTCACAAACAGAATTATTATGTGGTTAGTATAGAGGAGAAGAAGGATATTGATTTGAAGAAGATTTTAAAATTCTTTAATCGGATTAAACTTAAAGAACTGGCGGTGCTTAGTCGTCAGTTTGCTGTGCTCTTTAATGCCGGAGTTCCAATTGTTCAGTGTCTGGATATCTTAATTGACCAGATAGAGAATAAACATTTGAAGCGAGAGATGGCAGAGATCTATCAAGATGTAGAAGTAGGAATGTCCTTTTCAGAGGCTCTGGAGAGACGTGAAGCTACATTTCCGATTCTGTATTCCCGAATGATTAATGCCGGAGAGACTGGTGGTATTCTCGATGTGGTTATGAATCGTTTGGCCGACTATTATGAACGGGAGAGCGAATTGATGTCTAGAGTGCAGTCTGCCATGATTTATCCGATTGTTTTATTATTTATTGCTGTAATTGTAATAATCTTTCTGATGACTACAGTGGTTCCGGTATTTGCTGAACTGTTTTCCAGTATGGGGGGAACCTTGCCTTTGCCAACCAGAATTGTGATTGGAGCCAGTAATATTTTGTCGGAGTACTGGTATTTAATTCTAATCTTTGGATTTATATTTATTGTAAGTTTAATAAGTTACCTGAGAAGTCCCAAGGGGAAGTATAAATTTCATAATCTACAGCTTAAATTACCGATATTCGGAAAACTGATTATTAAGATTGAAGTAGCCCGTTTTACCAGAACTCTGGGAAGTTTGCTAAAGAGTGGAGTGCCCATAATGGAAGCTTTGCGAGTTGTTGAAAAGATTATTTCAAATCAGATTATTGCTAATCGCTTAACTGATGCCAGATTAAGAGTCAGGGAAGGAATAAGGTTATCTGAACCTTTACGGGAGAGTGGAGTTTTTCCCCGAATGATGGTGCAGATGTTGGCAGTTGGAGAAGAGACAGGAACTATGGATGAGATGTTTGAAAAGATTGCTCAATTTTATGATAAAGAAGCTGAGAATTCTATTAAGGCAACAATGTCGCTAATCGAACCATTATTGATCATCTTGATGGCGGTATTTGTCGGGTTTATCGTTATTGCTATTGTAATGCCGATGTTTGGTATGATGGATCTGATTTAAGTTGAGTTCCAATGGTGGTCTATGGTCTGAGAGATCATAAAACTTATGACAAAGTTTGTCCTAATTTATGTTGGAGGACAGATCTTTTCTGAAGGGAGGTGAAATTCAGATGATTATGCGGAAGATTAGAAAAGCTTTGGAGAGTAAAGAAGGTTTTACTCTGGTAGAACTGTTAGTAGTCATTGCAGTTTTAGGCATCTTAGCTGCGATTGCCGTTCCTAGATTCGCTGATATGAGAGCTAAGGCACGGGAAACTAAAGCTATCGCTGAGGTCAAACAGGTTCAAACAGGTTTAGAGTTATACTATGCGGAACATGGTGTGTATCCTGCTGATGGTGCAGATCTGGATGCTGCTGATGGTCCATTGATAGAGTACATTAATGTGGAGGATTTAGCCAATTTTGATCTGGAATATGAACTAGATGCTAATGGAGTTTATACTATTACTGCTACTTATGATTCAAACGGTGATGACAGTGTAGATGTTGGTTCAGATGCTGCTTTGACGATTACTCGAGATAATATTGAGTAATTCTGAGAGAGGACAAGATAGCACTTAAGGGAATATAGCCCTGAATTTTCAGGGCTTACTCCCTCCTGGGTGAATATTTCATTTTTTGGAGGTGATTATGATTCGTAGTGAAGAAGGTTTTACCTTAATTGAATTATTGGTGACCATTGCTTTTATCGGGATTGTAATCATTTCCTTTACTTTGGTTTTTACTAATTCTATCTATCTGGGCAAGATGTCTGAAAAACGCAATCAGGCGGTAAATTTGGCTGAGTTGGTAGTCGAAAACCTGCAAACCTATAATTTTGAATCGGCAGATCTGACTCAGGGTGAACACGTTTATTCTTTGGTTGGATTGACAGAAGGTTTTACTGCTAAATATCAGATAACAGATCCCCGGATTGACGAAACAGGTAAATGGGATGACCAGGGGAACCCTTTACTCAAGACGGTTACTGTAACTATTGAATGGACGGAGGGGAATCATTCTCGAATGATAGAAGTAACCACATATCGGGCTAAGACAGTCTTATCTGACTAGAAGGGTGATATTTATGAAGATTTCTGATTTGAAAAGAGATGACTATAAACAGGCGGGTTTTACTCTGGTAGAAATATTAATGGTTTTGGCTATTTTTGGAATTCTAATGGTAGCTGTTCAGACTATGTTTACTACCGGAATGGATCTTTTTAATCGGGAGAAGGCTGATTTGGAGGTCAGGCAACAGCTGTATTTTGCTGTTGAGGGGTTGTTAAAAAATATTCGCAACACGTCGGGAGACAAGATTGAACTTCCCCGGGATTCTGCTGAATATACCGAAATCGTGGTTGATCAAACCAGATATTATCTTGAAGGGGACAAATTTTATAGTGAAGTGGCGGGGATCAGGCGGCGCATAGCTGAAAAGATTGATCTGTTAGAGTTTAGTGTAATCTGTGAGGCGAAAAAGGGTGTTTATGATTACTATGATCCACAGACTTTGATATTTTATGATAATGATGGCAATCTGGAAGATTATGATCCCTCTATCAAAGGGATGGTAGTAGCTTTTACTGGTAATTTTGCTGGTGAAGTTGGAAGTATATATCGTCGAATTGTGGATTATGATCATGGGTGGTTTGAGATCGATAGGGGTTTTTCTTTTGGAGTTGTGCCTGACAGCAACCATTATGCCATTGGGGATATTTATCAGATCAGGTTACAAACTTTTGCTGGTGGGAGTAAAGAGGGGTGCGAAGTGATAACGGGAGCTAAACCTCGACTTTGATTGAAGGGGGTGTTTACTATGATGAAATATTTGCGTGGAGAAGTGGGAGTAACCCTGGTCTCAGTGATGATAATTATCGTTCTTACCACTATACTGGGGGCAGGATTACTGACTTCTGCAACTATGGAATATAAGATAGTACACCGTCTGGAAGACCGTAAACAGGCCTATTATCTGGCTCAGGCAGGTATAGAATATGCCAGATATAGATTGCAAAAAGATTTAACATGGCGAGTAGAGGAGTCAGAACCTCAGTATCTTGGTAATGGGTATTTTGTTCTAAGTATAGTCGATAATGGAGACAACCAACTGCTGCTTAGATCGACAGGTTGGGTAGCTGATGTTAGTAAGACTTTAGAAGTTGATCTGTTGTATACTACGGCTGGAGGAACAGAATTAGTTGAAGAATTGGCTGGCTACTTGATAATCAGCGGTGGCGCTACTATGCAGTTTAGTAATCATATTATATTAGATGGTGATATAAGATCCAATGGTGATATCGAATTTTATAATAGGAAGACAATACCAGGGGATGTTCTGATTATAGCCAGCGGCAGGGTTATTGAACATCATCATAATCCTCCTTTGGTGCAGGAACAGATTATCCAAAATGCAGATGAATATCTGATTCCGGAAGTAGATTGGGATCAATTACGGGATCTGGCTTTGGCAGAGGGTCGTTATATGACTCAATGGGATCAAGGCCAATTTAGAGATGGGGTAGTTAATTATATCGAGGGCGATGTAAACTTAAATCCAGCAGTAGACTTAAGCTTACAGGGTATTTTGGTGATTAATGGTGCTTTGAGAGCTAATAACAGCTTTAGGATTAATCAGGGCAGACCTAATAATCGATTGATGATCTTTGTGGATGGATCAGTGACTATGAATAATCGGGCAGAGATTAATGCAGCTATCTTTGCTACGGACCGAATAGAATGTTATAATCATACAGAGATTGATGGTGCTCTTTATTCCAGGAAAACAGTAAGGTGTACAAATTTTGCTAATATTAGTTTGGAGTCAGGTCATCTACTGCAGTCGATTGTTGAAGAATTCTTTATATCCACTGGGTCTGGTGATGCGTCAGATCAAAGTATGTCATTGTCTGGTTGGCGAGAGATTTAGGAAGGAAGATATCTATGACTATTTTAAAACTAAATCAAACATATCTGGGGATTGATATTGGCAGTCAAAACATTAAAGGGATTAAAATCAAAAAAAGTATTCAGGGTTTTAAGATTGTTGAGATGGGTAGTGTGGAGATTCCGAAAGGAGCGATTAAACAAGGTTTATTTTTTGACCAAAATGTGGCGATTAACTTAATCCGTGAGCTTCAGAGCCAGCTCAAAGCCGGAAATCTGGGAGCATATATCGGTTTCTCGGGTCAACACGCTATTATTAGAGAGATTGAATTACCAGTGATGACAGAGAAAGAGCTTCATGAGGCTATCTTCTGGGAAGCGGAAAAAGTTTTGCCCTATTCAGTAGAAGAGGCGATTATAGACTGGATTATCCTTGAACGTAAACGGGAGACTGATCAGATGATGAGTATTTTGTTGGTAGCAGGACGTCAGGATTATATTCAGTCTTTTTTAAAACCATTTAAAGCAGTAGGGATAAAACCGTTAAATCTCAGCATTTTTCCCATTGCAATGATTCATCTTTTACAACATATACCTTCTTTTAATCAGCAATCCATAACTGCTATAATCGATATGGGTGCAGAGGTTACTCATCTATTGATCGCCAAAGAAGGAACTCCCTGGCTGAGCAGAACGATACCTACTGGGGGTAAAGACTATACGGAAGCCGTAGTTCAATCCTTTGGAATTGACTTTGAGGAAGCGGAGAGTGCGAAAAGAGAACATGGAGGATTAGATAGTCAGGAAGTAGATTTTAATAAGCTTGATCTGATGACTAACCCATTTTTGGGAATTGAAGAGATTTTGTATGGGGTAGCTCAAGATGTAATGAGTGAAATCAGACGTTCGTTTGTTCATTTTCAACTGCACAATCGAGGTCAGGAGATCCAGCAGATCTATCTGGTTGGAGGTTCAGCTTTACTCCCGGGTATGGCAAAACACTTGCAGCAATTTATGAATATATCGGTTACTCTACTGAATTTAGCGGATTATTTTCAGTATGGTAAGGAACTAGAGCAGGTAATTGCACAGGATGGAATACTTTTTGCAGAGGCTCTTGGTCTGGCTTTAAGTGAGGTGTAGTTATGGCCAATATAAATCTACTGCCGCCTGAATATCGGAGAAGAAATCTGGATTTGGGTCAGAAGCTGATGTTTATTGGAATTGTAGGTTATATTTTGTTTCTGCTTGTGGTATTTGTTAACAACTATCTGCAGATTACTCATTTACAGATAGAGAAGGAAGCCTTACAGCAGCAACTAAGTATTGTCGAGCCTAAATTGGAGAATATTACTGATCTGGAGAAAGAACAGCAGAATTTACGGGTAAAATTACAGGTTATCAAACAGTTTGACAGGGAGGTCTACTATTTTCAGTTACTAGTGTTGACCAGTGATTTACTGCCCGAAGGTGTAGGCTTATCTAAATTAAAGTATGATGGAGAGAGTTTGTCCTATGAGGGTGAGGCGGTTGATTACCGTGATGTGGCTGAATTTATGGATAGACTCAGAGCTTCGGAAAGTTTTACTGATGTTGAACTTATCTCTTCTTTTACTACGCATAATCAGAGTTCTATCGCTTTTAAAATTACTGCGAGATTAACTATAAAGGATTGATTCCTATGTTTAAAAATTTGACAAAACGAGAAAAAACAGTAATTATGATCTCTATATTCGCACTTTTATCTGCAATTTACTTTGTTCAATTATACCAACCTTTGGTTTTGGAGCGAACCACTCTGGAGAAGGAGATTATCAATCTTCGTTCAGAATATCAGCAAAAGCTGAATCTAATCAAACGTAGATTACCAGAGGTCAAAGAGACTATCAGTGGCCTGGAAACCGACTATCAACAGGCTATTCAACAATTTCCCAACCAGGAGGAGATATCGGCTTTTTTGCTTGAAATTACTGAATTAGCTACCAGGCAGGGAATTAAGATAGATTATTTTACTCCACGAAATATTCAGGGTAAGGGTGAGTTCTATGAATTACCGATTAATATATCGTTTTATACCAATTATGGGTCATTAGTTAGTTTTATATATGTACTTGAGCATTCTTTTAAGAAAATTGAGATTGTTAATCTTGATGTTGTAACATCAGGTCAAACAGATAATAAACCTCTTCTTCAGGTTGATGCAACTTTGAAGATATATCTTATTAAGCTTTAAATCTTCCTGGTTACCAGAGATTACCTCTTAACTTTTTGGATAACACCTGCTATAATCATTGACCAGGGAGGTGTTGCTGAATGAAGAAAGTTACAATAGCTATAATTGTATTAATGGTATTGGTTTTTACAGTAACGGTAGGGAATGTTATGGCGCATGACGGTTCTGTCGGATATTCTTCCAATTGGAATTGGTGGGGTTTTTTAAATAATTTAGTCTCCCAATATTCCGCAAAACAACCTGCTAACTTTGTCGAAGAGACATACTCAGAAGATAAAACTCATGTTTCAGTAACATCTGGACAGGAATTGAATATTGATGAGCAGCAGATGGTTGATTTGGTGAATGCTGAACGGGTAGAGCGAGGTTTGAATCCACTGAAAGTGGATATGCGGTTGGTGAAGTTAGCCAGAACCAAAGCCCGGGATATGATTGTGAACAATTATTTTGATCATCAATCTCCAACATTGGGTTCACCTTTTGATCAGATGAGAGCTGTTGGTATTGACTATGCACATGCTGGTGAGAATTTGGCAGAATCATCTACAGTTGAACGGGCTCATGCTGGGCTGATGAATAGTCCTGGACATCGGGCGAATATTTTGCATGATCGGTATACTCACATTGGTATTGGTGTGGTTGATGGTGCCCCATATGGTAAGATGTTTGTTCAACATTTTATTCAAGTTTGGGAATAAACATTCATTGACAGATAAACCTGGCTTTATAGGCCAGGTTTTATTCAGTTTATCTCAATTTAATGGGAATATTTACAGCTGGTGTTAGAATAAGAGTTATGCTATAATCATAAGTAAGACAAGCAACTAACAAACGTTAGTTACTACATAGGAGGTGATAAGTTACAATTAAATAAAGTTTCAAGTTGTTGGAGTTAGGAGGAAAAGTTGAAACTTTAACGATATTTCAGAAAGTGTCCAACCTCTGTAGGTGGGAGTTAAATAAACTAAATAGCGTTTTACTTCAGTAGAGGTATAAATTCTTTTCTGAAGTCGTTAAACTTAAGGCATTAACAGCTTGCTGTTAATGCAATTTTAATAATTATAAAAACTAAACAATTTAAGAAAGGTTGGCGAAATCATGTTAAAAAAAGTACTTATCGTTGCAGCAGTGGCAGTTCTACTCGTCAGTAATATATCTGGTCAAGACGCTAAAGCGTATACCTGGAAGGCGGGGACATCTAATACTTATTATAGCACAGGTTATCAATACAGTACTGGTGGTTCTTATAGCTATCGAGATAATAATACTACAACTACTTCTGAGCTAAAATATGGTTCTGTAGGTGCTGAGGTTGCAGCAGTTCAGGGGTATCTAAAAAATCTTGGTTATAATCTGGGTACTGAAAATGGTAAATATGGGTACTATACTTTAAAGGCAGTATTGGATTTTCAGCGGAAGAATGGTTTAACTGCCAATGGTCGGGTGGACGCAAGGACATTAAATCTGTTGAAAAGCGCTGGCTCTACAGTAGAACAACCTACTACACCAACTCCAACCCCCACTCCAACTGACCCCACTCCAACCCCACCATCTCCTGGTCAAGTTCAAGGGTTGACCGTTGAAGAGCAGCAGATGTTGAATTTGGTAAATAGTGAACGGGTTAAAAATGGACTGGCTCCATTACAGGTAGATATGGAAATGACCCGTCTGGCGCGGATGAAGAGTCAAGATATGATTGACAAAAATTATTTTAGTCATACATCACCGACTTATGGATCTCCATTTACCATGTTAAGGAATGCCGGTATTACTTATCGCTCAGCAGGTGAAAACCTTGCTGGTGCTGGTTCAGTTAGTCGAGCACATACTAACCTGATGAATAGTTCGGGTCACCGTGCGAATATTTTGAATTCTTCCTTTACCCATGTTGGTATTGGTATTGTTAAGGGTGGCCCCTATGGGATGATGTTCACCCAGTTATTTGTCGGTAGATAATTAGAATAAGTTATCAGAAAAAGCAAAAGTGCTGCTTTCAGATGAAGGCGGTGCTTTTGTTTTTTATACATATCTTGATATATAAATTATTATCATGCTGATACAAAAAGTTTATAACTGCGAATGATTTATTAACACTTCCTCTTTCTTTTCCATATAATACAGTAAAAAGTTAAAGAAAGGAGGCCTTAATATGAATTCTAACCCTTTGAGTGTTAGAAGGGAACAGGTTGGAGGAGTGACCTTACCAGTTCCGGCAGAGAAAATTAAAGAGATAAGAGCTGAAATTAGAAATTTACAGATTAACATTATCACAGACAAGGTGATTATTCAGGGGATTATCCATAAACAGATCTTTTTTGTAGATTTAAATGGTATAGTCAGACACTTCCCTGAAGATGTGTCATTCAGTACTTTTATAGATGTACCGGGTGCTTTACCTGAAATGCATGCTCAGGTAGATGTGGAGATTGAACATATAAAAGCAGAGTTGAGTCCAGATGGCAAACGGATTACTCAAAAAGTGATCCTGGAAATCTTCGTTAAGGTAGTGGATGAAGTTCAATTTAATATTAATCTGAACCCAAGCGGTCCATTAGTTAAATTAGAAGCTGTGGTCGGTGAAAATATAAAACAAGATATGGTGGTCAATGAGATAGAACTGCCATTTCTGGCTCTTAAGATTGCAGATATTGTTGCTGAGATCAGAATTAATGACATTGAAGTGATTCCAAATAAAGTGATTATCCAGGGAATTATTCACAAACAGGTATTCTACATTGATGAAACTAATATTGAACGCCATATCGCTGAAGATGTACCTTTTTCCACTTTCCTGGATGTACCTGGTGCTCTACCGGGAGACAATGTTCAGGTTAATGCCGTTATTGAGATTATCAAACGTGAGCTGAATGCAATTCCCGGAAACATTTTGACACAGGAGATTGTTTTTGAGATCTTTGTTAAAGTACATCGAACCGAACAGATGAACATTGAATTGGGTGGAGGCCCATTAATCAAATTGCCTTTTGTTATTGGGGAGAATACTAAACAGGATCTGGTTGTAAGCGACATTGAATTGGAAAATCCGGCGATTAAAGTGAAAGATATTGATGTAACCTTGCGTGATATCAGAACAGTAGTAATTACTGATAAAGTAATTGTGCAAGGTACAGTTCATAAACAGATCTATTATGTAGATCAAAATAATATTGAGCGCCACCAGGCTGAAGATGTACCATTCAGAAACTTTTTGGATATTCCAGGTGCGTTATCTGAGAGTTCGGTGGACTTTAACCCAGTTATTGAAGACGTACTTTTCACTTTATTGCCAGGCAATATTTTACATCAAAAAGTAGTATTGCAATATTTCGTTAAAGTAACCGAATTACAGCAGGCTAATGTAGTACCAGGTAGTGGGCCATTGGTTAAAGTTGAAGAGGTAATTGGTGAAAACACGAAACAGATATTAGTAGAACGTCGATTCCCACCTGAAATAGTGGTTCCAATCACTGTTACTCGTGAAGTGATTCGGGTTGCAGAAGGTGCAGAACAGATGGTGCAGAAGATTTTAACCAATACCTTCACCTTACCTACTCAGGCGGTCAAAGTAAAATCAATTACACCTACTATTCGCAATGTAGAGATAGATGTGTTAGTAGATCAAATTTTGATTACAGGTGAGTTGGTTAAACAGGTGACCTTTGTTGATTTAAATAATGTGGTACGCAGTGTTACCGAAATTGTTCCATTTGAATTCTTACTTGAGACTCCGGGAGTTACTCCAGATGTAACCGTTGATGATATTGACGTTGAGATTGAAAGTTTGACCTTCAAACTTCAGAAAGATTGTCAGAGTGTTGATCAGACTATCGTCTTCAAATTTACTATCGGTCTTGAGGATGCAGAACAACTATTTGTGGTCACCAATGTCAGTGGGCCAGGTATTGTAACTGATACAGTAAGAGCAAGAGCCGAAGTTGTAGTTATCCCAGATGAACCAGGTCTAATAGAATTAGGTCCGATACCAGTAGAATCTGCAGTAGACTTAATCCCACCAGCAATAGAGATCCTTGATATTATTGCGACTGTCCAGGAGTTTACAGTGGAAACTGAAGACGGTGCAGTACGCTTCACAGGTATTATTAACAAAGAGGTCATTTATCTGACAGAAAATGAGATTGAAACTACCGAAACAGAGTTAGTACCATTTGATATTCTCTTTGAAGATACTGCCATCGAAGCCGATTTCATTGTACCTGAAGCATTTGTTTCTATAGTAGATATTCAACCCACTCTTAGTGATGATGGAGCTCTCTTAGAGCAGGCTATACTTCTCACCTTTGAGTTCAAAGTTACAGATGAGAGAATTATTACAATAGTTACAGATGTAAGCGGTCCGGGGATCGGTACAGTCACCAAAGAGACAATTCTTTTAGATATCGTGGGTGATGGAGTTGGCCCAGTACCAGTTGAAGTTGTAACAGATGTAGAAATTTTATAAATCAGCAGACCTGGTATTGGATTGAAAAGGCGTAGATACAAGATCTACGCCTTTTCCCCACTATAAAAAAAAGTTTCACATATCTCAGACCTACTCCATATTATATAGAGAAAGTTCACAGATACAACACTTAATCGCAGTACAGAAAGGAGGGAATAGCTGGATGTTTGATCTTTTCATTATGGCCGGTATGATGATGGGATTTATGCTAAGCAGCTTATACGTATACCAACAATGGCTAAATACCGGAAAAGAAATTTGGAACGGAGTTGGTGCTCTTAAGTTTTTGAAGTCAACTAACTCGGATCAACGCAGTTCTCCAGCAATAACAAAAGAGGAGTTAGAAAGACAATATATTGATGTAATGTTTAATCATGATAACAAACTCCAAGAGTTAAATACTATTCAAACCTTTGAAAGGGGGGAAAGGTTGAACGACAATGACGATGTTGATCAACTTCGATGTACACATGATGTTGTCCAAGTGCGGCAAAGTTTATCAGAAGGGGGGAGTAATATGGTAGAAATTAATCAAACCAATCAAATTGAATTGGTAAAGATCCCGGTGGTAGTTGGTGAAAATACTACCCAGCAAATGTTGGTTACTGATCTGGCTTTAGATTATCCTGCTTTAAAAGTTCGAAATGTCGATGCTTGCATTCGCGACCTGACTGCAACGGTAATTAATAATAAGGTGATTGTTCAGGGAATTCTTCACAAACAGATCTTCTATGTGGATTTGAATAATGTAGTACGGCATCAACCTGAAGATATTCCGTTTAGCTTCTTTGTTGATATCCCGGGTGCGGAGCCAGGTATGGATGTTCAAATACACCCTGAAATAGAACATATTAAAACTGAGTTAATTAAGGACTGTACTATAATTCATCAGAAAGTGGTTATTGAATTCTTTGTTAAAGTAACAGATACTCAACAGATTTTTGTAGCTATCGGCGCAGGTCCTCTGACAAAACTACAACGGGTAATTGGAGAAAACTCTGTGCAAACATTGATTCCGAATGAGGTAGAGCTACCTGTTCCAGCTATAAAGATTGTCGATATTGACGCAGAGGTTCGGGATATAACCTGTGATATTATTGAAGATAAAGTGATTATTCAAGGTATAGTCCATAAGCAAGTATTTTACATTGATACTGAAGATATTGAACGCCATGTGGCTGAAGATGTACCATTTAGTACTTTTGTGGATGTTCCAGGTGCCGAGCCAATTCATACATGTCAAGTTCACCCAACGATTGAATTTATTAAGCGGGAGCTAATGGATGGAGGTACTCTTCTATTACAGGAAGTGGTATTAGAGATCTTTGTCAAAGTTACTGAGAGTGTACAGTTGAATCTGCAATTAGGTGAAGACATTATTGTTAAGGTTCCGGAAGTAATTGGAGAGAATGTACGTCAGATTCTTTTAGAAAATATCGTTCAGCTGCCAGTACCAGCAATTAAGATTAAAGAGATTGAAGCATCTGTGCAGAAGATCCATACTACAGTTATCAATAACAAAGTAATTATTCAGGGTATAGTCCATAAGCAGATCTTCTTTGTGGATGAAGAGAATATTGAAAGACATCTGGGTGAAGATGTACCATTCAGTACTTTTGTAGATGTACAGCATGCTCAACCGGGAATGGATGCAGATGTAGATGCGATTATTGAATTTGTTAAACCTGAATTATGTCCACCAAGTGATATGTTGACTCAAAAAGTAGTTATTGAACTCTTTGTCAAAGTAACCGAAACTACTCAATTGGGAATTCCAGAAGTTATTGGTCCTTACGGACCATACGGGGCTGGATTATAGTCAATATTCAAAAGAATATGAACGAGTCGGGTGATCCTTGACTCGTTCATTTTTTTTGTCTCTGGAGCATACATTTGTATAGAGAGAGGGGGGAGGGCATTGGGAAAAACTATAATGGAAAAATTAGTAAATATATATAATTATCAGTTTGATCTCTGTTACGAGATACCTGTTGACTTTTCCATGAATGTCCACCCCCGGATTACGGCTGAGGTCATAGAAAAAAAACAACTACTTCGTCCCGAAGGACTTTTAATCAGTGGAACCATTGTTGGAAAAATTCATCTTTCACCATACGATATTGTTTCAGTGGAAGGGAAAAAGCAGCAATCTAAGATCTCAGAACATACTTATTTTTTTACATACCTTATTCCGGATGAGGAGTTAAAAGAACGTAATCTGTTAAATTATGAATTTGAAGTACAAATAGAAAAAATAAACTATTATTTTATAAAAAAGAAAGGACAGGTTTTTTTAATTCAACAATTGCATATGATTCTTGACCTGGCCCACTATTCTCTGGAGAATTTAAATATGGATTTATTAGGAGGGATGCAGAAGAAGTCGGGTGTCTTTTTAAAAAAATCAAAAGATATTGAAGAAAGTTTTTTGAAGATCTCACCACTGGATTTACCCCCGGATTTTTCTTCAATAATTAATATCTCAGGTAGAGTTGACAATTTTGAGATTGACCTGATTCAGGATGGTTGTTTAGTTGATGTAATAGGTAAGTTTCATTGTGAGTATATTACTGAAGATAAGCGTATAGGAATATTTTTTTTTGAAAAAGAGGAGCATTTTTTTTTCCCAATGATCGATCTGGATCCCAAAGTTATTGTAAAACATGATATCCAGATAGATTTGAAAGATATTTCCCTGGAAAGGGACAACAATCTTCTAATTCTCTATCATTGTCAAATCAATTTCTTTCAAAAGCAGGAGACAGTGTATTTTACGGGTAATCAGCCAACTAATAATGTTTGTAAAACAATTCAAATCGAACAAATTAGCCAACCTGTGGTTAAAAGTCAGATGCTAAAAGAAGAGGTAAATCTTAAAAATATTCCCATAGCTCAAATACTAGAACTGACGGGGGAGTTTACAGAGACATTATTAGAAAAAGTTTCTGATCAACTTCTGATTAGTGGTTTTGTGAATTATGTCTGTAGTTATCTGGATTTGGATGGTGTCGAACGAATATATGAAGGGCAATGTAAAGTTGAAGAAATGGTAAATTTACCCAATTATCCCCAACAATTTAGTGAAAATTGGAGTTTGGAGACCAGAGTAGAGGTCCCAACCTGGGAATTGGTAGATGCTGTATTATTGATGAAACTGATCATTGATTATGAGGTATGTTCTTATAAGAAATCTTTTGAATTAGTGGTAATAGATTTTCCTCAAAGATCAGTTAAGAGAGAACGATTTTATTTGACAGAAGAGATTAATCGGGGACGTTGTTTATTTCACGACAGTGAAAAAATTTATCTAAATCGTTATGCTGAAAGCATTCTACGGATTGAGAGCAAAATCATAGATTGGCAGACTAGACGACTTGATATGGGGTGGCTAGTCAAAGGAAGCGGAGAATTGGTGATTTACTATCTGAATGAAGATGGAGAGTTTCATCAGTCTAAAGATTTTTCTTTCTATCATTATTTGCAATTAGAAAATGAATTGGGCATAGAAGTTCAGGTGACGCCTGAACTTCACATATTGGATAACAGTTTATTACAGGACGGTAGTCTGGTGAGAATAGAATATCTGATCAGACAGAACTATCAGATTTTGAAAAAAGCGGAAGAATGGTTAGTGGTGGAAATGGGATGTGAACTGAATTCTAAACAAAAAATTAGACCAATTTTGAAGATGGATTCAATTAATAAGCGATTTGATAAAGTATTATCTCTGGGGAGTGGAGAATTTTCAGAAAATGGGTTAAGCGAAATATTAGAATTAAAAATGACTTTTGGAGATTATGACCTGGATTATCGCGATCAGATATTGTTCTTCACTGGTGAGCTGGAGATAGAGATTAGGTATACAAACCAACGGGGTAAATTGAGGACAGATCGTTTACCTATCCCCATGGAAGTTAAAGAAAGAATAGAGATAGAGGATGACATGCTGCCCAATGGTGATCTTCGGGCTTTTCCTGTTATAAAAAATTATGAATATACAATTAATTCAGGGTCAGGTCATCCTCTCCAAACAGAAAATTATATCTATTTGTGTGTTGATTTGGAGATTAATTATCGAATGGTTGGTAAATTTGTTTTACGCTGACAGCAAACCTTTTCGGTAATTGAATCAATAACCTCAAAGACTAAATCAGGTTTGTAAAAATATCTGGTAAGAATTTTGACTACCTGATCTGTACCAGGACAGGGGGTGGCGACAACAGTTACATAATTACCCCGATACTTAATGGTTTCTAATTGGGCATTAAGTAAGATTAACCCCAGTTCAGAGTCTGGGTTCAAAGTAAACTCTTCGAGTTGAATCAAAAAAGGTATTACATCTTTCGCCATCACACCTGTAAAAATAAGGATATTTGGACTTTTGTTTAAGGGCTGTGGATATTTAGTGTCTGACTTTGTTCTTTCCTCATTTAAAACATAAGTTTCAAGAGGAAGTAAAGGTATGTATTCCACAGCCGGATGGGAAAAAATCTTGTTTGAATAACCAAATGGCATGTTCATCCCTCCAAAAAAGGATTCTTCATATATTGTATGCCAAAAGGGAAAATTGGTGTAGAATTTCCCTGAGATTTGAGTCATATTTTGGTCAAGGCTGCTATATATATTAATAGTAAAAGTGAATATATAGTCATCACTAAGAGTAAAACTATGTTTATAGATGGCACTTTTAAGGTTATCCATGCATATTATATAAGTGAACTAATTTTAGCGTAAAGAAAGGAGGAGAAAAAGTTGGCCATCAAGTTTCACGAAGAACAAGTCAAAGCAGAAGTAGTGGTTGCACGGGAGTTGGTCAAGGATGTAGTCTCAGGAGATATCGAATTACGAGGCCATGATAATGGCTTACAAGTGAATGAGATTCTGGATGTAAAAACACAGGTGAGAGATGTTAAAGCAGTCATTGCCGATGGTGGAGTAGAGATTAATGGAGTATTACACATAAATGTGGTCTATAATGTGGAAGACATGAGCGAAGAAGACAATGCAAATTATGTAGATACTTATCATCAGGCTGCCAGAATTGAGTTTGAAAACTTTATCGATATTCCTGAAGCGGAAGCTGGAATGCATATTCTGCTAAATATTCGGGTTGCTGACATAACTTATGATGTATTAGAGACCGATGCATTAGAGGTTGCCATAACTTTAATTAAGTATTGTGCTGTAAGTGATATTCAGGATATTCGATGCGTCACCCAGGTACATGGATTGTCTAGAGAAGAGATCGTTGAAGAGCAGTTGAGATTAGAAGAGTGGATAGGTGATGAAAGTATCCGGGCAGCAGTTGCCAAAGAGGTAGAATTAAATGATCATTTCCCATTGGTAGAAGAGGTCTTAGCGGTTGTTGGGGAAGTTGTAAAGGCTGAGTACAAGACAATGGAGAATGCTGTCATTTGTGATGGCATCATGGAAGTAAGTGTTCTCTATCGGGGTGAAGATAGCGGTCTTTACGTTATTGACGAACGAATAGAATTCAATCATGCCCTTGATCTCTATGGGGTAGAACCGGGAATGACTGTAGCTGCTAACTACAAGCTGAACGAATTGGATGTACAGTCTTTATCAGAGAACAGGATTAGAATTTTGGGTCAGGTTGAGTGTTATGTCAAAGTTACTAGACCACACAGGATAACTGTGGTTACTGACATTTTGAATGAACGGGTTGATACCGAAAAGGTAACTGTAATGATGGAAGAGGTTGTTGGTCGGGGTAGAGTTAAAGATTCAATAGTTCACAGGGTTAATGTTCCTCCAACAAGGCCGGATATCAAATCAATCCTTCAATGTTATAGTAGAGTAAAAGATTTAACTTCTATCGTCAATGACGGTGGGATCGTTGTGGAAGGGAGTCTGGAGGGCACTGCCTATTATCTGTCTGAAGATGATTATTGTACAGGTGACCGTTCTGTATGCTTAAAAGATTACTTTGATTTTGATGACTATATTCATATTGAAGAATGTGAAGAAGGGATGGATGTTTACATTGAAGTTGATGTAAAACGTACTTCCTGGCAAATACTCAATGATCGTACTCTGGAAATGAGTGTCTTATTAGAGAAGATGGCAAAGGTCACTGAAAAGATTGAGGTTGACTGTGTAACTGATCTGGTAGAAGTGTCACCAATTGTGGATGATCCGTATCCGCCCTCTTATATTGTTTATGTTGTGCAGAGGGGAGACACTCTCGATAAAATTGCCCGTAGGTATAAGATATATCTGGATTCTCTAATCGAAATCAATAATCTCGATAATCCTGATCTGTTGTATATAGGACAAAAGGTTTTGATTCCCAGAAGTCTTATTGGAGCGACAGGATAAATGGTGTATTATGAGTCCAGAAGTTGGAGGTATAATCTAACTTCTGGACTTTTTTAATGCCTGCAAAAGATCGTTCTTGTGGAATAGTGGTGTAAAGAGTTTTTTCACTCCAGATTTGGCTTCTGTCGGGAAAGGAGAAGGGGAAATTTTGACAGGAAAGGATGACTGATAGGTTGAGTTATTCTTTAAATTATTAAGTAAAAAATTATACTGGGATGATTTTTTTTCAGAGATTACGGAAATACTTTTTTTGTGAGGTGAAGGCTTGAATGAATAATTTTAAAAGATGGTTTAAGGTCTTATACATATTTGTTCCGATTAGTTTAGGACAAAGATTTGTCGATGGGAGTTCGGATTGGAGTTTTTTGACATCATCATTAGCAATTATTCCCCTGGCTGCTCTAATTGCCAGGAGTACCGATGAACTATCCAAACATTTAGGACCCAGTTTAGGTGGATTAATCAATGTAACCTTTGGAAATGCTACAGAATTGATTATCTCCACCTTTGCTATTCTTAAAGGGTTGATCAGAGTAGTAAAAGCTGCGATTGCCGGATCAATAATTACTAATCTGTTGTTGGTTTTGGGAATGAGTCTTTTTTTTGGCGGAATGAATCATCAAAAACAAAAATTTAATCATCTAATGGCAGTTACCAATGGCAGTATGCTGACGTTAGCTATTGTTGGTATGATTGTGCCCGCTATCTTCTACTATGCATCTCCCAATATCAGGACAGTGGTTTTGGGAAGATTTAGTATTGGAGTGGGGGGCACTTTGTTTTTTACCTATTTAGCCAGTTTATACTTTACTCAGGTTACTCATCGCAAATATTGTGCAACAGATAAACAAGAAAAGGAGAGAATCAAATGGGGTTTAGCAAGATCTGTGATCACTTTATTGATTTCAACAGTTTTGATCGCCTTTGAGAGCGAGCAGCTTGTTAGTGCGATCGATCAGGTTGAAGAGCATTTGGGGATCTCCGGGGTTTTTATTGGAATAATTATTATCCCACTGATTTCTAATGTTGCCGAAAATACCACGGCTGTTCTTATGGCCAGGAAAGGGAAGATTGATCTAAGTCTGAACATGATCTTTGGATCTAGTATTCAGGTGGCTTTGTTTATCGTCCCTCTGATGATATTTTTTAGCCATATCGTGGGGAATCCGATGAATGTATTATTTAGTCCTTTTGAGCTGAGTGCCATTGGTTTTGGTGCTTTAACGGCAAATACTATTTATCTTCAGGGGGAGGCTAACTGGTTTGAAGGAGTACAATTGATTGCCGCTTATATAATTATAGCTTTAGCTTTCTTTTTCGCATATTGAAGGGATTTTGGTTAATATTAAAGTATTTTAAGAAAATTATGACATTATAAAAAAGCCAGATCATTGAGATCTGGCTTAGGTTTTTTAGGAGTCCTGGTGGGGATAGCGAGCACATTAGTGCTGCTAAGAAGTAGGGTAAAAGAGGAGGCAGGACTCCTACGCCATAGGCGTTTTTAAAACCAATAAAACCTATAAGAACTGTAGGAATTCAACTTAATAATATTTATTCGCTATAAAGTGACGAAACCCTGCAAAGATTAATAATATTTTCGATATTTCCCTATAAAAGTGGTTTGCCATAAAATTCTTAAAGGTATAGCGAAATAAATATTGAATATTTATCAATAAACATATTTGAAATAATCTATGTAGATTTGTTTGCTATTAGTAATACTTATATAACTTATAATCGGTAAAGTTAGTGAATACAGCACCATTCTCAGCATATAACATTGAAAGAAGTGATATAATGAAATATACCTATATACTAATAATATTTATAATATTGATGACCCTTACATATCCGGTTTTTTCGGATTATATTTCTCAAGTTATAGACCCGTCTGGAGAAGCGATATTTGCAGTAAATGCTCGGGAGGGAAAAGATTTGGATCAATTACGGATTATGACCTATAATATACACCACGGTGAAGGGGTGGATGGGGTTTTAGATCTGAACAGAATAGCTCAAATTGTTCTGGATTATAATGTAGATATAGTGGGATTAAATGAGGTGGATCTTCTAATGCCTCGTTCGGGTCTGGCTAATCAGACTAAGGTACTGGCTCAAAAGGCAAATAGGAACTATTTTTTCGCATCAGCAATGTCTATTGGTTTGAGCCAGTATGGGAATGGGGTGTTATCTTCTCTACCAATTTTAAACCCTACGGGAGAACTATTGCCTAAATTTATGAAAAGAGAGCCCAGAGGTTTTCTCAAGTTTACTACTAAAGTTGGGAAACAAAATGTCCAGATTATTGTGACCCATCTGGGTTTAAACCCGGTCGAACGGAAGAATCAGTTGGATTATCTGGCTCAAACTATTCAGCAGATTAAAGATCCCTTGATTATGATGGGGGATTTTAACACTACTCCATCATCTCAGGCGATGAAAGATTTTCTCAAACAAACAGGGTTACAGGTCAATTCTTTTGAACCCACTTTTCCCGCTGACAAACCAGAATTGAAAATTGATTACATTTTGACATCGATTCATTGGGAAGTGGTTATAGAACCCTGGTCATTGTCTACTCTGGCTTCAGATCATCTACCATTACTGGCTACATTTCACTTACGTTAAGAGTATTGTAGAGTCTGGAGTAAATGTTGTTTTGTGTTAAAGATAGAGATTATTTTGTAGGATTTCTACTTTTTTAAGATAGTACTTAATAGTGATCTTGCCTCCCGCTCTTATTATGAGATGGGTAATACGTCGTGAAATGTTGTTAAACACCCAGATAACCTGGGTGCTTTTCTATTTATGGTATAAATTTATCTCAAAGGCGAAAAAATAGTATCATGCGACAAAAAGGAGGATGTGAGGGTGGCTAAAGGTGAACTATTGATCATCGGTGGCGCTGAAGACAAGCAAGATAAGTGCCAAATTCTACAGTGGTTTGTGAAACGGACAAACCGTGTTAAGGGAAGAATTGCGATTATCACGACTGCTACTAAAATTCCCGGGGAGGTAGGTAAAGAGTATCTTAAGATATTTGAAGAACTTGGGAGTAAAGAAGTAGATATTTTAAATGTTAATAGTCGCCTCGATGCTCAGCAAAAATCCTTAGCAGATAATTTGAAAGGGGCTGCCGGTATATTTTTTACTGGGGGAGATCAGTTACGAATTACCAGTATTCTGGGAGGTACACCGGCGAGTAAGGCTATCTATCAGGCATACGACAGGGGATCTGTGATAGCCGGAACCAGTGCCGGAGCAGCGATAATGAGTGAGACCATGATTGTGGAAGGCGAAGATGATGAATCACCACGCCGCTGTACCGTTAAAATGGCTCCCGGACTCGGATTATTGAAGAATGTAGTCGTTGATATGCATTTCTCTCAACGGGGTCGTCAGGGTAGATTACTCACTGCTATTGGGCAAAATCCAAATATTTTAGGAATAGGTATTGATGAGGATACTGCGATTATTGTAAAAAACGAAGCTGTAATACAGGTTCTGGGGTCAAGAACAATCTGGATTGTGGATGGTCAGCAGATCTCTTATTCCAATGTGTCAGAACTTGCTCCAGATGAAGTATTGGTTTTGGCCGATGTAGGTCTGCATATCTTACCGACAGGGTATGGGTTTGATTTGAATAAACGGCAAGTATTACATGAGGGGTCTGCTAAGTTGACCAGATATCTCGAGGATGGGTCTGTTTGTGATGAGGAGAAGGAGGAAGGAAAGTGAAATTTTTAAATTTGTACAGTATAAAAGGACCTAACATTTATTCTTATAATCCAGTAATTGTCATGGAGGTAGACTTAGAAGAACATACGAGAATTTATTCAAATGAGATTCCTGACTTTATTCCTACTTTACTTGCCTATTTTCCAGGTTTAAAGAAACATCATTGCTGCAAGAATTATGCTGGAGGTTTTGTGGAAAGACTTCACACGGGAACTCTATTAGGACATGTTATGGAACATTTGGCTCTGGAATTACAGACAATGATTGCTGAACCGGTTCATTATGGTAAAACCCGTTATTCTGATGAGATTAATGCTTATCGAATTGTATTTTCTTATTATCATGAAGCCCTGGGATTACAGACGGCGAAGGTGGCGTTTCAATCTATTGTAGATATTCTGGCAGGTAAGGAGTTGGATGTGCAGGGGATTATTAACCGATTGGAGAGGGAATATACTAATGCCAGTTATGGTCCCAGTACCCAATCAATTATTGAAGTAGCGCAAAAAAGAAAAATACCCGTAATTCCTCTCAGTAGACGAAGTAGTCTAGTCCAGCTTGGGTATGGCTCTAAGCAGAAGCTAATTCAAGCTACCATTACTCAGGGAACTTCCTGTATTGGGGTGGATATAGCCTGTGACAAACTGGAAACTAAAGAGATCTTCGGGGAGATGGGATTACCAGTACCCAAAGGTTATCAGGCGTCTACTCTGGAAGAAGCCCGGACGATAATGGATAAATTGGGAACTCCAGTGGTAGTAAAGCCTGTGGATGGTAATCAGGGAAAAGGTGTATCTTTAAACATTTCTACTCCTGAAGAATTACTTCGGGCTTTTGAGGTTGGACAGAGATATGGGAAAGAGGTTCTGATTGAAGAGTATATACAGGGGAACGATTATCGCTTAACTGTGGTTAATGGAGAATTGGCTGCAGCTTCTCATCGATTACCTCCTTTTGTAGTTGGAGATGGAGTTCACAATATTCGTCAGTTGATTCAAAAAGTGAATGCAGATAATCTGAGGGGGGAAGGTCATGAGAAGCCATTGACCAGAATAAAAATTGACCAGGTGGTATTGATGACAATTTATCGACAAGGTCTAACTTTGGAGAGGATTTTACCCGAAGGAGAAAAAGTTTTCTTACGGGAAAATGGTAATTTGAGTACCGGTGGTACTGCTTACGACGTTACGGAAATGGTTCATCCGGAGAATAAGCAATTGGTCGAGCGTGCTGCCCGGATAATCGGTCTGGATATCGCGGGAATTGATCTACGAACAGAGGATATCTCTAGACCGATCTCCCGTTATGGAGGAGCAATTATTGAAATCAATGCAGCTCCTGGAATTAGAATGCATCATTACCCTACTGCTGGCAAAGTTAGAAATGTTGCAGAAAAGATTGTGGATATGTTATTTCCCAAGGGTAATGGAAGGATTCCGATCTTTGCAGTAACCGGAACTAATGGTAAGACGACTACTACCAGGTTAATTCAGCATATTTTACTCCAGACGGGGAAAACTGTTGGGATGACAACTACAGATGGAATATATGTTAATCGAAATCTGGTGTTTAAAGGTGATACTACTGGCCCGTGGAGTAGTCAGGTTATTTTAAAAGATTCAACGGTGGAGATGGCGGTTTTGGAGACGGCGAGAGGTGGAATTATTCGGGCTGGATTAGGCTATGATAGAAGCGATGTGGGGATTGTCCTCAATGTTAGTGATGATCATCTGGGGTTGGCAGGGATTGAAACTTTAGAGGATCTGGCCAGAGTTAAATCTCTGGTGGCGGAAACAGTGCATAAAGATGGGATATGTGTTCTTAATGGGGACAATTTGTACACGGTGAAGATGGCGGAGAAGTGTATTGGTGAGGTAATATTTTTTACCCGAAATCCTCATCAGGAGGTTATTCAACGGCATTTAAAAGTTGGAGGTAGGGTAATAGTCGCTGATGAGGAGATGATTCAAATCTGGAATGCCGGAGAGATTAAGCCTTTAATATCTTTAAAAGAGATTCCGATGGTCTGGAATGGAAAGGCAATTCATCAGGTGGAAAATGTTTTGGCAGCAATTGCAGGTCTTTATGGATATGGAATGGATGTTGAATATATTGTCAAAGGATTGTGCACTTTTGGTGGAGATATTCAAAGTAATCCCGGAAGGTTAAATCTGATCGAATGTGATGGTTGGAGATTAATTTTGGATTATGGGCACAATGTAGAAGGTTATAGATCGGTAATAAATTTTGCTCAAAAATTGGGCTATCAACGCCTGTTAGGCGTCGTAGGTGTTCCGGGTGATCGTCCGGATAGTTCGATTGAAAAGGTCGGTCATCTGGTAGGTGATACTTTTGATCAGGTCTGGATTAAAGAAGATGATGATTTACGTGGGAGAAGGTCAGGTCAGATAGTAGATATCCTGCTAAAAGGTATCTCTGCTGGTGGACAGCGAACCAGGCATAAAATTATTTTAAATGAGAAAGAAGCATTGGAGGCTATGTTGTCAGAATTACAAACTGGAGATATTGGAATAATTTTTTATGAAAAAGAACCAGAAAAACTTTTAAAAATTATCGAAAAATATATGGGGGAACTGCAGCAAGATAGGCAAGAAAAGGATTTAAGTTTAAATAAAAGCAGTGTATTCGCAGTAAACTCATCCAGATAGGCAGGAAAATTTTAATTTATAGCTAATATTGTAAGATAAACATTAGCTTTCGATGTACTGGAGAGCAAAGTGAGAGGAGATTTTGGATTTGAAAGAATTACAATTTTCTGCATATGCTAAGATTAATCTTACACTGGATGTTTTAGGGAAACGTGCTGATGGATATCATGAAGTAGAGATGATTATGCAATCCATCGACCTTCATGATCAGATAAGTTTACAGGAACAGAAGAGTGGCATTGATATATTGGTTAATCATCCACTGGTTCCTAATGATGAGGATAATTTAGCTTATCGCGCCGCCTCTTTATTGATGGAGACATCTCAGGTCAATTCTGGTGTCAGAATTGAGATAGCGAAAAATATTCCTGTGGCTGCCGGGTTGGCAGGTGGAAGTAGCGATGCAGCTGCTGTCCTGGTGGGCTTGAATCAATTATGGAATCTGGGATTATCAAAGCAAGAACTGATGGAACTGGGGTCACAGTTGGGTGCTGATGTTCCTTTCTGCATTTTGGGGGGAACGGTATTGGCTAAAGGTATCGGAACCGAACTGATTCCTGTGGAATCGCTGCCAGAGATAGACCTGGTATTGGTCAAACCGGAGATCAGTATCTCTACAAAGGATATTTATTCCAGATATTCTCCGGCTCTGGTAAAGCGAAAACCTGAATTGAAGGCCATGTTGACCGGGATCAGGGAGAGAAATATTCAGACGATAAAGGCCAATCTGGTTAATGTATTGGAAGATATTACGCTGCACTATTATCCGGAAGTTCAAAGGATTAAAGATCAGATGTTAGAGATGGGGCTGTCTTCTGTTCTAATGTCAGGTAGTGGACCTACATTATTTGCTTTAGTTGATTCTTCAGAGATAGCTGAAAAATGTGTTAATCAGTTAAAATCAGTGATAAATGGTCAGGTGATCGGGACTCGGACTGGCAAAGGTAATTAGATAAGGGAGGTTCAAAGATGAAAGTAGATGCAATTTTACTGGCAGGGGCCAAAAATCACGGAGCATTACGGGAATGTAGTACGCTGGAATATGAAGCCCTGATTGAGGTCAATGGTGTTCCAATGATAGATTATGTTGTTGAAGCTGCCCGTAGTGCAGTCTCTGTTGAAAGGATTATTGTAGTTGGCCCTGAAGAATGGTTAAAACCACACCTTAAGGATCGAGTGGATTATGTTGTCGAAGGAACGGATCAGATTATTGAGAATTTGAGCAAAGCTATTGAAGTTTTGGGTAAAGAGAAGAAAGTTTTGATTATTACCTCTGATATTCCGATGATTAGTTCAGCGGCTATTGATCGTTTTGTAGCTCAATGTGAGGATAGGGAAGTTGATTTTTATTATCCAATAATCAGTAAAGAAGCCAATCTACAGAGATTTCCGGGCACTCAGAGAACTTATGCCCGTTTACGGGAAGGTACATATACTGGGGGGAATATATTTGTTTTAAATCCAGTAGTTATTGATCAGGCTGAGGATTTTATGAATAAGCTGGTAACCTGGCGAAAGAAACCTCTTAAGTTAAGTCAGCTTTTTGGAGTGAAGTTTATCTGCAAATTTGTCCTGGGGAGGTTGACAATCACTGAATTGGAACAGAGGTTGAAGAAGATAACTGGATGTTCAGCCGCCACATTGGTTTGTGAATCCCCCGAAATTGGTTTTGATATTGATAAACCGAGTGATCTGGATTTGATTGAAAAATTTATGGGTCAAGCGAATTAATTCCGTATCTCACCGAGATGCATAACCTGGAAAATTTAACAGCAAAGAAGATGTCGGTGAATTGCAGATGCCGACATTTTATATATGTTTAGAATTGAGACATATTCCACTGTAGGATATCCTGTAGGTCATTTTGCTCTAATAAAGAAGTGTAAGAGAGTTGTAGCTCTGGCTCTGGCTGAAATGATTTTCTTTGGGAATAAAATTCAACTCTAAAGAGGAAAATAACCATAAGTGTAGAAATGAACATTAGAGACAAATAAACGAGCTAATGTTCGTCTTACAAAGGAGGTTTAAGGGCTATGAGGAGAAGTGAGCGGATTGCTGCAATCACCAGAGTTCTTACTGATAACCCCAGGAGATTATTTCCCTTAAAATATTTTACTGAGAAATTTGATTCAGCCAAATCATCAATTAGTGAAGATTTAGCCATTGTGAAGAAGGTTTTTGAAAGCTTGAAGCTAGGTAAAGTCGAAACATTAGCCGGGGCTGCTGGCGGTGTGCGCTATATTCCTCTGTATCCTGACACAGAGATCCGGCGTATTTTGACAGATTTATGTAAGAATTTATCCGATCCAGAAAGGGTTTTACCTGGGGATTTTTTATATATGACAGATTTAGTTTTTATGCCGGGACTGGTCAATAAAATAGGTGGGATTTTTGCTACGTACTTTTTTGACAAAGACCCTGATTGTATTATCACTATGGAGACTAAGGGAATTCCGATAGCATTAATGACTGCCAGAGCTTTTAATGTACCTCTGGTCACTATTCGCAGGAGCGGTAAGGTTACAGAGGGTTCAGTAGTAAGTATTAATTATGTAACTGGCTCTTCAAAGAAGATTGAAACCATGTCTTTATCTCGCAAGGCTTTACCGGTTGGTTCAAAAGTTATCATTATCGATGATTTTATGAAAGCCGGAGGTACGGTTCGCGGCATGTTAGAACTGATGGAAGAATTTAAAGCGGAAGTTCTTGGTGTAGGAGTGCTTGTTGAGACTGCTAAACCAGAGAAAAAGTTAGTAGAGAAGTATATCTCTTTGCTGATATTGGAGAGTGTTGATAATGATACAGATTCAATTACAATCCGCCCGGGAGAATGGATGCAAGAAGCGGGTTTATAATTTTTTGGTTTTTGTGATATGAATAAAGAATCTGCCCATTGCGAGCAGATTCTTTATTTATAAAAAGTATTCCCATAACTCCTGCCCATCACATAGAGCCAACAATTTATGCACTAATCGTCTTCTCTGGATAAATAGTTGGTCTAAGTCCAACGTATACCAATAATACTCATCCATTTCTTCACGATATGATTGAGCTCTAATTAAAGAACTTACCGCCATCTTTAGTTTTTGTTCAAAGTCATCCTTATCCGCGGACACCTCCTCATTTCGAAAATATAACTCAATATCTTCGGGTCGTCTCGTAAGGGTATGACATTTGTTTTCGGAAAGAATAAGTTGTTGTTCTTCGGGGAATAGGATACCTTCTACTAAATCTGGCACAAGGGGATTAATGAACAATTTACATTTCATGTTCAAATTATGGGCTCTGGATTCTGCCAGTTTGAAGAAAGTTCGGGCAAAAGTATCGGAGCTTTTCAATATATATCTCCTTTTGAGTTCACCTGTTAGTTTTTCAATATTAGATACCCACCCATTGCTGGTAACCGAAGAAATCAAAACTTTTTCTGGTTGTCCTGTATTTTCGGCGGTAATCGGAAAAATTGATTGGAACAATAATAGCATCTCCCGGGTTAATTCACCTAACTGATATGAGGGATATGGCAGTGAGTTCAATAACTGTAAACCTTGCTGTTGGTAAAAAAGAACTTTTTCTTCCAGTTCATCAATAGAGTTCTGATAATGATTTAACAGTTCAGCATTACAATATAGAGTGAGATCCAATTCTTCCAGAGGAGAATGATATTCTTTAGAGTTTGCAGCTATCTCTTTTAAAAGAGATACTAGATTGTTACCATTGAGAATGACTCTTTTTAGTGAGGGCATAATAATTATGTCTGGTGTATCGGGATAAACACAACTTAAAAAAACTTCAAGTGGAATATCATGAATCTCTAAATCAGCTACTGTGTCATGTAAAAAAATAGTCACAGCAGATTGGGGTAATCCCCGAACGACCAGAACCTGATAGTCCTTATTCCACTGGGGAATAGAGTGATATATGCCATCTCCAGAAAATGTATTTGCAAAATAGTAATTCATGGGGACATTCCTCCCAAATTTCTCCCTGATTACTACATATGTATGCGAATATTTTAAAAACTTTCCTCTAAATTTTATGTTAAAAAACCTCACATAAAGTTGACATAGAATATAATAAGGTGTAAAATAGTTTCATTATTTTAGTTTAGTAAAGTGGTGAATTAAAATGACAGAGACAACTAGACCAAAATATTCAATGGCATTGGTGCGCAAAAAAACAGGTTTAACCGACCGCCAGATACGTTATTATGAGGAAGTTGGATTAATCAATCCAGTACGTACCACAGGTAATCAAAGAATCTTCACGGCCGGGGAGATTGAAAGACTGCTTAAGATTAAGGAGTTACTCGCAGGTGGTATGAATATTGAAGGGATTAAAGAACATTTATCTTCAAGGGCAGATCTTCCTCTAAATTATACTCCCACCCCACCAGCAAGGTCTTTACCTGGAATGAAACGGGGGCTTACTTCACTGTATCCAGTCTCAAACAGAGCTCAATTGGTTGAGATGATAGTACAGAGAAGGAGAGAGAAAGAAAAAAACAAAACTTAATTTCAAAAAGGAGTGTTCCAAAAAATGTCCAAAAATAAAAAAATGACTCGTGAAGATGTATTACGATTAGTAAAAGAATGGGATGTAAAGTTTATCCGTTTGCAATTTACAGACATTCTTGGAATCATCAAAAATGTTGCAATTTCTGTTGAACAATTAGAGCGGGCGATCGATACAGGTATAATGTTTGACGGTTCTTCGATTGAAGGATTTACCAGAATTCAGGAATCTGATATGTACTTAAAACCAGATTTAGATACTTTCGCAATCTTCCCCTGGCATCCACGCAAGAGTTCTGTAGCCAGATTGATCTGTGATGTGTACACTCCTGATGGAAAGCCATTTGTTGGCGATCCACGAAGTACTTTGAGAAAGGTGATTGCAGAAGCAGAAGAGATGGGCTTTACTTTATTTGCCGGGCCAGAACCTGAATTTTACCTCTTTAAAGTAGACGAACAGGGACGACCAACAACTATTCCCAATGATGAAGGAGGATATTTTGACTTATCTCCAGTGGATTTAGGCATCAACACTCGCCGGGATATTGTGTTAGCTTTGGAGGAGATGGGTTTTGAAATTGAAGCATCTCACCATGAAGTTGGCCCTGGACAGCATGAGATTGATTTCAAATATGAAGATGCCTTACGGACGGCAGATAATATTGCTACATTTAAATTTGTCACCAAAGCAATTGCCAAAGAACATGGTTATCACGCGACATTTATGCCGAAACCTATCTTTGGAGAGGCGGGATCGGGAATGCATATCCATCAGTCTTTATTTAGAGATGGTAAAAATGCTTTTTATGACCCAAATAATACTCTGGGATTGAGTGAAATTGCCTACTACTATATCGGAGGAATTCTGAAACACGCCCGGGCTATTGCAGCTATTACTAATCCGACTGTAAATTCTTACAAACGATTGGTTCCAGGATTTGAGGCACCAGTATATATCTCCTGGTCTGCAGCCAATCGAAGTGCTTTAATTCGCATTCCATCTGCCCGGGAAGAAGCAACCCGAATTGAGATTCGTAATCCGGACCCATCCTGTAATCCATATTTGGCGATGGCGGTTACTTTAAAAGCAGGTCTGGACGGAATCAAGAATAAGATTGATCCAGGTACTCAGACCCTTGATAATATTTTTGATATGACTGAAGAAGAACGCATTGATGCTGGGATTATTAATCTGCCCGGTAATATTATTGAGGCAGTTCAGGAATTGGCCCAGAATACTATAATTAGAGAAGCCATTGGAGACCATATTTTTGAACATTTTGTGGAAGCTAAGATGATTGAATGGGATGTTTATCGAACTCAGGTTCATCAATGGGAATTAGATCAATACCTAAAAATATATTAAAGGCGGACAAAGGCAGGAATAAACCCTCCGGAAGTTGAATACTCTTAGAGTTGACAATTATACTTTAGGGAGAGGATATGCATATGAAACAGTTATCGGCAAAACAACTGGTCTTAATAGCTCTTTTTGCTGCTACTGTCACTGTTGCAACCATGTTTTCCAGGATTTCTTTTTCACCAAATGGTTATTTTAATCTTGGTGAGACTCTGATTTATGCTACAGCTTTTACCTTTGGGCCATTGGTAGGGGGAATCGCTGGTGGTCTTGGTGCTGCTCTGGCAGATATATTTAGCGGATTTTTGCTGCCCTGGGCACCTATTACCTTTGTACTTAAAGGAATCGAGGGTTACGTAGTGGGTAAACTTGGCTCTGGGAAAGAGATTGGTGGCAAAATTACTGCTGCAATTATTGGGGGGTTAGTCATCATTATTGGTTATCCACTGGCCAGTGTTATTTTTTATGGCTGGGGAGCTTTTTTACCAGAATTATATGTGGATCTGGTGCAGGTCAGTGTTGGCATTATTGTAGCTATCCCATTATCCAAAATTTTAAAAAATATTGCAAAAGAGATGATATAAGATGAAGGCTGGCAAATTAATTCCAGATAAGTTAAATGAACTGATTTTAAATCAGATCAATACCCGACGCCAGGATGTTTTACTTTATCCCCGAATAGGGGAAGACTCAGCAGTAATTGACTTTGGTGATCTGGTCTGTGTAATTTCCACAGACCCAATAACGGGAGCATCAAAGGGAATGGGAAGACTGGCTGTTCATGTCTCCTGTAATGATCTGGCATCTAATGGAGCAGAACCTGTAGGTGTACAGATCGTCCTTCTTTTACCTGAAGACATTTCTGAAGAACGGATTAAGGAGATTATGCAGGAAGTGGATCAGGGAGCGGCTGAGTTGGGGATAGATGTTCTGGGCGGTCATACTGAGATTACCAGTCTTGTCAGTAAGCCGATTATCTCCGTTACTGCTATTGGTAAAGCAGCCAGAGACGGATATGTTACTTCATCAGGTGCTCAAGTAGGTGATGATATAATTATTACCAAAGGAGCAGGAATTGAGGGAACTGCTATTCTGGCTAATGATTATGGCGAACTATTAATCTCCAGGGGGGTTAGTCCAGAATCTATCTCAAAGGCCAGAGGCTTTCTGGGAGAGATTAGTGTATTGCCTGAAGGCCTGCTGGCAGCCCGGCTGGGGTCTACTGCGATGCATGATGTGACTGAAGGTGGTATCTATGGTGCTGTATATGAACTGGCAGGTGCTTCCAATGTTGGTTTTGAATTATATGCCGACCAGGTTTATATAAGACCGGAAACCAGGGAAATTTGTCAGACCCTGGATATTGATCCACTGGGTTTAATCTCTTCAGGTACGATGCTAATTACTATCTCTGATGGTGATAGTTTGATTGCTGCTCTGGCAGGAAAGAACATCTTAGCCTGCAAAATAGGCAAAATTACTGCTGCAGGTCAGAGATTTATAGTTAATGATCGGGAATGTGAATTTGTTCTGCCGCCCCGGGATGAGTTGTGGCGGATATTAGAAAAGATTTGTTAAGTTATGTTTATCATAGTGAAAATACCCTTAGGTTGTGAATAGTGCCCAGGGGTATTTTTTTTGTTATTATTGCTAGTTAACACTTATTCTTCACCGACTATTTCGCCATACTAATAGTATACGTACATCAAAGACAGGAGGAGCGTATCTTTAATGATGGAACTTCAGGAAATGCTAGAATTGGAAGATATAAAAGTTGCAACTAAACGTTTGCAGGGAGTTGTCGTTCGCACAGGTTTAGAGTTCTCCAGAACTTTTTCGGAGATGGTAGGTGGGGAGATTTATCTCAAAACCGAGAACTTACAGTTAACGGGTTCTTTCAAAATAAGAGGAGCTTATAATAAAATAGCGGCATTGTCCGATGAAGAAAAATCCAGAGGAGTTATTGCTGCTTCAGCAGGTAATCACGCTCAGGGTGTAGCTTTGGGAGCAGCAAGATCTGGGATTAATTCTACTATAATTATGCCCAAAGGTGCTCCAATTTCTAAAATAGAAGCTACCAAAAACTATGGAGCAAAGGTGATCTTATCTGGTGATAATTATGATGAAGCCTATCAGAAAGCACAGGAGATTCGGGATAAAGAGGGTAGTACATATATTCATGCCTTTGACGATCCGGCAGTTATTGCAGGCCAGGGAACTATAGGTCTGGAGATCCTGGCAGATCGACCTGATGTGGATTATGTTTTTGTTCCTGTTGGTGGGGGTGGGTTGATCTCTGGAGTAGCTACTGCCATTAAATCAGTTAATCCCAGAGTGAAAATCATTGGTGTGGAAGCTGTAGGAGCAGCCTGTGCTCTTAGTTCTCATATTAAGGGTCAGGTCTGCGTCTTAGAGGAGATAAATACTATTGCCGATGGGATAGCGGTAAAACGACCGGGTGATTTGAATTTTAAAATTATTGAAAAATATGTTGACGAGCTAATCACAGTAGATGATGAAGAGATTGCCAGTACTATTCTGGCCCTGTTGGAACGATCGAAAATGGTAGTTGAGGCCGCAGGAGCTGCTGGATTGGCTGGAATGATTAGTGGTAAGACGAAGCTTCAAAATAAGATCGGTGTAGCTATAATAAGTGGTGGTAATATTGATACAACACTAATTTCAACGATTATTGAAAGAGGTCTGATTAAGGAAGGCAGACGAATTAATCTACAGACAATCTTACCTGATCTTCCGGGAGCATTATCTCGTCTATTGAAGATTATTGCTGAGGAAGGAGCTAATATTCTCTCTGTTTTACACAATCGTTTAGATCCAGCTTTAACTTTGAGACGGGTTTCAGTTGATTTGAGTTTGGAGACACGGAACCGTGATCATTGTCAACAGATAATCTCCAGGCTCAAAACAGAGAATTATCAGGTCAACGAAAGAAGTATATGGATAAAATAGGCAGTATATGTTCTGTCAGTGGGAGGGAAAGTGTATGGATTTGGATGTGATTGCTGAAGATCTGTATCCACATAAATTAGCTACAATTTTGGGAAGGGGGAAAAGATTGCACAAGTTGTTAAAAGCATATCCCACGGAAAGTCGCTTTAAACAGGCTGCTTTAGAGAATATTGGACAGGTTATTGGTATCAAAAATCATGAGTCAAAAATCATGCGTCAATTGGCTGATTTAGATCAGGTGTACTATGATCTGATAACCCCAAGATTCACAAAAGAATTTAGCATTAGTCCTGGCGCCAGGACTATTATGGGGATAGATACAGAATATCTGTTGAGTCCTCTTGATTCCATTCAGTTTGTGGTTTATCAGAATGAGAGTTTTTATACAGGTTTTATTTTCACTAATGAAAGATTAGCATCTGCTGTAGTTCCTAAACGGGGTATAGAATTGTTGCGGAAAATAATCGCTGATTTTAAGCCAGACATTATTGTAGGCCATAATTTCAATTGTGATATTTCGGTTTTAGAAAGGGTATATGAAAACGAGATTCCCGAATTACACCAGTATGATGATACTATGAAGATTGCACGAAAAAGCCATGTTGCCAATATTGTGGGAAGTGCGGCTTTAAAAAGTCTGATTCAACGTATTTTTTCGATTAAAGTGATTGAAGTTCAAAAAGCATATAGGAATTTAACATCTTTCGTAGAATATGGTTTAATGGATGCGGTTTTTCCAATCCATCTTAGAGATTTTCTGCTTACAGGTGAAAAACCGTACTTTTTACGACCAACGGTTATTGATTATATGATTCTTGCCACAAACAAAATCGAATTAAGATACGAAAAAATTCATTTTCCTGTCGAATAAAAGAGGATAATTGGTCATTTGTATGGAAGATAACTAATTGGTCTCATATAATAAGTGAGAGTGATTTTTAAAGGAGGATATGTATGAGTGAACTAGCTACTGTTATTCTGGCTGCCGGTAAGGGAACACGGATGAAGTCTCAGATGATTAAAGTTTTGCATAAACTGGTTGGTAAACCGATGCTTCAACATTTAGTTAACACTGCGGTGAAGTTAAATTCAACGAAAACTATAATGGTTGTTGGCTACCAGAGTGAATTGGTGCAGAAGACTATTCAGGGAGAGAATTTGGCTTATGCTGATCAAATTGAGCAGAACGGAACAGGTCATGCAGTTCTACAGGCTAAAGATCTTCTTCGCGATTTTCAAGGAGATACATTAGTATTAGTAGGTGATGCTCCTTTGTTAACAGAAGAGACTCTGCAAAATTTGATTAATGTTCATCAACAATATAGGGCTGATGCTACTATTCTAACAACACATCTTGAAAATCCTTATGGATATGGACGAATAATTCGGGATGAAGACGGAACTTTTTTAAAGATTGTTGAACAGTTTGATCTTACAGGTGAAGAGGTAGAGATTGATGAAATCAATACGGGAATTTATATTTTTAATAACCAAAAACTATTTCGGGCTTTAGAACAGATTACTCCTGATAACAACAAAGGTGAATATTATTTGACAGATGTTTTTGCAATCCTCCTTAGAGATGGTGCGAAAGTAGAGCTTGTGGAGACTCTTGATGCTGACGAGACTATTGGCATTAATGACCGGGTGCGTTTGGCCAGGGCTGAAAAGATTTTGCGTCAGCGGATTAATGAGCGTTTGATGCGAGAAGGGGTTACCATCATCGATCCAACTGTCACTTATATAGATGAAGGTGTAGATATTGGTCAAGATACGATAATTTATCCATTTACTTTTATTGAAGGTAAGACCAGTATTGGGAAGAATGTTGTCATAGGTTCTCACTGCAGGATAAAAGACTGTAAAATCGGAGATGATGTAGATATTACCAGTTCGGTCGTTTTAGAAAGTGAGATTAAAGATCGGGTAAAGATTGGGCCTTATGCTCATATCCGTCCCGGTAATCTCATCTGTGAAGACGCTAAAGTAGGAGATTTTGTTGAGTTGAAAAAGACTACTGTTGGTGTAGGTAGCAAAGTGCCTCATCTGAGTTATGTTGGAGACGCGACATTGGGAGAAGGGTGTAACATAGGTGCTGGCACAATTACTGCTAATTATGACGGTGAAAATAAATATCCAACGATTTTGGGTAATGGTGTCTTCATAGGTAGTAACTCAACGCTGGTGGCTCCTGTAAAACTTGAAGATGGAGCCAGATCTGGTGCAGGATCTGTAGTAACTAAAGATGTTGACAAAGGTGAAACTGTTGTCGGAGTTCCTGCTCGTAAATTCGAAAAGAAGAAAAAAAATTAGGCGTTTTGTCTTTATCAAGGTTTAAATTCAGGGGGAGGATGGTTAAAGATGCAAGACAATGGGAACGCTTTAAAAATTTTTACCGGAAATGCTCATGAAGAGTTGGTAAAAGAGATCTGTGTGGATCTGGGATGTGCTTTAGGTGATGCGGAGATCTCCAGGTTTAGTGATGGTGAGATTGCGGTTAAGATTAACGAAAGTGTGCGGGGGGCAGACACTTTTGTGGTGCAGCCAACTTGTCCACCATGTAATGAGAATCTGATGGAGCTATTGTGTATGATTGATTCCCTTCGCCGGGCTTCTGCAAATCGAATTACTGCAGTTATCCCCTATTATGGGTATGCTCGTCAGGATAGAAAAGCTGCAGCGCGTGATCCAATCACAGCAAAACTGATTGCCAATCTTTTAACAACTGCAGGTGCTAACCGGGTTCTAACCCTCGACTTACATGCACCACAGATTCAAGGATTTTTTGATATTCCTGTAGATCATTTGTATGGTGCGCCTATACTGGTAAAATATTTTAACGAAAAGGGGTTAGAAGACATTACCGTTGTGGCTCCTGATGTCGGTGCTGTGCGGGATTCTAGATCTTTTGCACAACGTCTGGAGGCATCTCTGGCGATTATTGATAAGCGTCGTCCAAAACCAAATGTATCAGAGGTTATGAACATTATCGGAGATGTGGAAGGTAGGAATCTGATCCTTTTTGATGACATGATTGATACTGCTGGTACGATTACTCATGCAGCTAAAGCTTTGAAAGAGATGGGTGCTAAATCCATATATGCTTGCTGTACTCATCCAATTTTCTCAGGGCCAGCCGTGGGACGTTTGAACTCTGCTCCAATAGATGAGTTGATAGTTTTGAATACTATTCCACAGAATCCAGAGAGATTACCCAAGATGAAGATTCTGTCAGTAGCACCTTTAATTGCGGATGCTATAGAACGGATACATCTTCATCAATCGGTAAGTGTACTTTTCTAAAAATGTTAAAGTTTATTTGCTAAAAAGTAAGAGAAATGATATAATAATGGCTATGAGACATTATTGAAAAAGGAGTGGATATAATGGAAAGAATAAAGCTACAGGCCGCAGTGCGTCAAGGGAGAGGCACTAGTGCTTCCCGTCAACTCCGTGCCGATGGTCGGATTCCGGCAGTAGTTTATGGAAAAGACCGTGAATCGAAGGCTTTATCTCTTGTTGAGAAGGAAACTAGAACAGTTATTGGGAAAAATAGTCTGATTGATCTCATCTTTGATGGTGGTCAAGCTAGTGTGGTCTTAAAAGAGGTACAGAGAGAGCCTGTTTCGGGACGCCCAATTCATCTAGATTTTCAAGAGGTAGATTTAAACCAGAAGATTACGATTACTGTACCACTGCATCTTGAAGGTACTCCTGCTGGTATTAGTGAGGGTGGTATCCTACAACAAACTATGCGTGAGGTCGATCTGGAATGTCTTCCAACAGAGATGCCTGATTTTCTGAATGTGGATGTGAGTCATCTAAAAGTTGGAGAATCTCTCAGTGTTGCAGAGATTTCTGTTCCGGAGAACATGGAGATTTTAACCTCGGGTGAAGAAGTTATCGCAACCATTGTTACACCGACAATGCCTGTTGAAGAAGAAGAGGAAGAAGAAGAGGATCTGGAGCCTGTTGTTATTGAATCTGCTGAAGATGCAGAAGAAGAGGCTTAGATTTTATATGATACTTAAAGCTTAACCTGATTCCGGTTTTGGAGGTTGTGCTTTTTTAAAAGTGGTAATACATTAGAATGGCGTAATCAAACTGGTTACGTCATTTTATTATTCAGTGGGTTTTTGGAGTTTAAGATAGAGATTAAGTGTTCACACCATGTTTATTGGTAATAGATTTATCTTTGGGGAGTACTAATCTGAATGTGAAGCAGTAATATTATCTTGATTTTAACATGTGTAAAAGAGGTAGAATATTTAATGGTAGAGAATTAGTTTAATTGAGTTCCCTATGGTTATTTTTAAAGGTTAAGGATGGATGAATATCTGCAGTTGTAAAGGGGGTAGTCAGATATGTATTTGATTGTGGGATTGGGTAATCCCGGTAGAGAATATGCTGAAACCAGGCATAATATTGGTTTCTGGGTTATTCATGAATTGGCCAATAAGCATAATATTTCGGTTGCAGGAGTTAAATCTCGCGCGTTATATGGGCAAGGAATGATTAATGGAAGAAAGGTAATTCTTGCTCAACCTCAGACATATATGAATCTAAGTGGAGAAGCAGTGGCGCCATTGATGAATTACTTCAAGATTCCTCTGGAAAATTTGCTGGTGATCTATGACGATTTAGATCTTGATCCTGGTAAGTTAAGAATGCGTAAAACTGGAGGTCATGGTGGGCATAATGGAATGCGTTCCTTAATTGATCGTTTGGGGACTAAAGATTTTTCCAGATTAAGAATAGGAATCGGTAAACCTAATGAACACATACAGGGAAAAGATTTTGTCTTAGGTAAATTTGACAAAGAGGAACAGTCAGTAATGGAGGAAGCTGTGAAACGAAGTTGTCAGGGAATATTGCTCTGGTTAGATGAAGGGATCGATCAGGCGATGAATCAGATCAATCGAGATATGGAGTAACTGGCTGCCATGGTTATATTGTTGGAATAATCAGAGATGTTTCAGGGAGAGAGGGCAATAGTCGAATGAAGAGAGAGATTACTATTTTGCGGGTTTATGGTTTTGTTATGTTTATGGGAGTTGGAGCATTTTTTCCATATATCTTTTTATATATGCGTGGGCTAGGATTTTCAAATGCTCAAATTGGGGTCTTGGGAGCGTTGGGTCCAATGGTGATGATGCTGGTGCAGCCTATCTGGGGATGGATCTGTGATAGTACCGAAAGACCGGAGAGAGTCTCATTCTGGCTGGCCCTGGGAGTCGCTGGATCATTAGGATTATTACTCATTGGTAGATCGTTTATTTCTATTTTTATTTATTTGAGTTTATTTAATGTTTTTTATAGTTCTCTGATACCGACTTATGATAGTATTGTGATCAGAACTTTAGAAAACCAATCCCCTTTACAGGTTAGTTATGGGCAGGTACGGTGGTTAGGTTCTCTGGGTTATGCACTGACTGCTTTTAGTGTTGGTCGGATTATTGAAGGAACTAAGATGTCAGTTATTCTGTGGATTTATTTAGCTGTCGCTGTACTATCTGCTCTTTTGGCTACCAGGTTACCTAAAGTATCGGTGTATACAGGTATTATTCGGGATAAGGTTAAAATTTGGCCACTTTTTAAAAACCGTGAATTTCTTATCTTTCTAATCGCTGGGGCATTGGTGATCGGCAGTAATGCAATTAACTACACGTTTTTCCCTTTCTTATTTACTGAATTAGGTGGTGGAGAGGGATTATTAGGACTGGCTATGTTAATTTCTGCCTTTGCAGAGATCCCTTTTTTCTTTTTTTCTGCTAAGTTTCATAAACGCTTTAAATTATCGTATTTGTTGATCGCCGCTTTTGTGGTCACTGGTCTTAGATGGTATTTATATAGTGCTGCTAAATCCCCTCTTCAACTGCTGGTGCTACAGTTATTGCATGGTATTACTTATGGGTTGTTGTACTCTACATCTGTAATTTATGTTTCAAAATTGGCTCCTGAACGTTTGCGGGTTTCAGCCCAGAACCTCTTCTGGGCAGCTACTTTTGGTTTTGGAAATGTGATAGCTAATCTGGTTGGTGGTTGGGTATATGAATACTATCCAGTTCAGATTCTCTTCAAATTGGCAAGTATAGCTGCTGTTGTAGGCACTATTGTATTCTTTGTGGGCATTGTATTACCTGATAGAAGAGTATGAATGATGAGTACTCCCGATTGAAACGGGAGTTTTTATATACATAATTTATAATTTAAATTTTTTTAAATTACCCCTTGCCAAACACTTGTTCGGGTGTTATAATACTAATAGAACATATGTTCTGTTGAGTGAGGCAACAGAGATACCTTATGGTACTGCAGAAGGGGGTTAAGGATGTTGAGTGAGAAAGTGGTCATTGATCCAGATCGGTATACAGGTCACAACTTTTGGCGAAGGTTTCCGGGAGTAAGTCTGGCTACTTTGATATCTACCTTGAATTCTTCGAAAGAAGTTGAGGTCGCTTATTGGGGTATGGGGATGCCTTTTGCAGAAGATGCGTCATACTTTCTGTTAACCTGTTCAGCCAATTCTCCATTTTATAAAAATATATCACAATGGAGTGAGTTTGTGATTAATTATCCGGATAATAGTCTGGTAGAGACCCTATATTTTTGGGCCTTAAACTTTCCAAATCAACTGGTCAAGCCAGAGGAACTCGGGCTCAAAACCGAAAAGTCACAACTAGTAAAACCTTCGCGTATTCAGGAATGTTATGCACATCTTGAATGCCGTCTTGAGAGAGAGATGTATCATCAAGGTCAGATGCTGATTGTGGCTAAAATTCTCGCAGGTTACCTTGATCAGACTCTGGCGGGGATATCTGGTGAAGGCGATCCGCTTGTGAATTTTAGTCAACAGATGGTGGGCTACATCTTCCCCTATAGGTGTAGTTTGGTTAATTGTGCCATAAATCCAAAAGCATGGCGTGATTAATGACCATCTTTTGCATTCCTTTGAGTAAATTCCAAAGATGCTTAGAGGTATGCCAGTTTGCAACTTACAATTACACTTATGTATGAGTAAATTTTACCCCTAACGAAGGAAGTCCCGGTCTGGTAGAGAGCTGGGATTTCTTTCATTTTAAAGTCTTTTTTAGTAGGCAATAGTGGATAACTTTATTTTAGCGAGATTAAGATATTCTACAATATCGTCTTTCCTATCGTATAAAATTCCTCTTAAGGATGTAAACTATGTAACAGAACAGGGAAGTGGGGATTCAAATGTACCTATTGGCTGGTATTGTATCGGCGGTTCTAGCATATATTTTGAACAGAGTATTAGTTAGACGTTTTGGAGCGGGAGTGATAATTTTTATCACTCCAATTGTGGAAGAAGGTTTGAAGACAGGTCTGGCAATCTTATTTAGAACTTTGATCTTACCAGTGCATGTGTTTTTTGGCATAATTGAAGGTATTTATGATCTTAAAACTTCCCGTTTGGGTACTACAGCAGGTTTATTGAGTGTGCTCTGGCATACAGTGTTTGGATTAGTGACGATTATGGTACAGCAGATAATGGGGCACATTGTATATGGATTATTGGCTGCCATTTTTTTGCATTATATAGGAAACAGCATAGTGGTCAAACCAAAGGAGGACAGTGAATGAGAATTCTGTATTATTGTCACAATTGTGGAGACTTTATTGATGAGCTAAGTGTTGACAAAATTGATGAATCAAAGCTAGGTTTTGATCTCTTGACTCAAGAGGAGAAAAAAGATATAATGAAGTGGAACAAGTCTGGGGATATTTTATATGTTGGAAGTGTCTGTGATGCTTGTTATCAAGAATTAAGTAATATGTTAGGTGATGATCTTGAACCCTATCACGATCAGGGAGTTTATAGTGTCTACGATACTCCAAAACTCCATTAAGATTCTCACCTATCTCTGAGTAAAACAACATAGGAAGGCAAGGCCTTAAACCCCCTTCATCTAAGGGATAAGGGTTTTTTAAGGCCTTTTCGTGTTGGGAAAGGATGGAGACTGTGGATAGATTGACAAAGCTTTTGCATCATAACCAAAAATTTGAAGTAATTAGAGAGGCTATCTCTGCGGGGCAGAGAATTAGCTTGTTTGGTCTGGCTGATTCTCAGAGAAGATTCTTTTTGGCTAATCTTTATGAAAAGGTGGAGCATCCTGCATTAGTTATTACCCATGACTTGCAGGAAGCCAGTGCTATTTATGAGGATTTAACAAATCTTATAGGTGAAGAGCAGATACTCTTATTCCCTGAATTAGAAGTTTTACCACATGAGAGGTTGGTTAATGACCTAAGTCTCAGGGTTCAGCGTTTGCAGGTCTTCGAAGAGATTATCTTTAATCCGGGCGATAAATTTTTAGTAACTACAGTTCAGGCTTTGATGCGCTGTGGGGTTTCTTTGCGTCATTTTAAAGAATGTTCCTTTGAATTAAGTTGGGGATCAGAAGTTGATTTGGAACAGATGACTGAGACATTAGTTGAGATTGGCTATGAACGGGTAGATATGGTTGAAGGTCGAGGTCAATTCAGTATTCGAGGTGGAATTATTGATATTTATCCAATGACCAGAGTTCATCCCCTCAGAATCGACTTATTTGGAGATGAAGTAGATACACTTAAGGAATTTGACTTGATTACTCAACGTTCTTTGAAGAATTTAGATAAGATAATCATTACTCCTGCAGAAGAGATTGTTTTTGATCAAAAGATTGGTCAAAAAGTCGCTACTGCAGTTCGCAAAGATGCACAGGAGTTACTGATTGCTTTGAAAAAAGTAGGTAAAGAGGAAGAGTTTATCACTTTTCAGCGAAAAATAAATGAAGATACAGAACGCCTATCAGAGGGGGTTCGTTTTGAGGGAATTGAACAGTACTTGCCTTATTTTGATGTTCAATTGGGTACTATTTTGGATGTTTTTGACAAGCAGTTAGTTATCATTGATAGTCCAGAACGCACGCAAAGTCGAGCTGAGCATTACATTAAAGAGATTCAGGAAACTGAGCGAACATTAATGGAACAGGGAATTATTCTTCCTTCATATACTAAATTATTTAAGGAGTTTGCCGATATTCTCTGGATGTTACAGGAGCGGCCGCTGTTAATGATGGACTATCGGGCGTACACATTGAATTGGATGTTCCCGGATCAAGTTGCGGAATTTCAGGCTAAAGATGTGGAGCCATTCCATGGGAAAATAGATATTTTTGTTCAGGCTTTAAAAGATTGGGTCAGAGGAAAATACAAGATTATCCTTACTCTGGGTACAGATAGTAAATGTAAGCGTTTTGTTGAACATTTGCGGGAAGAAGAGATTGGTGCTATCTTCGTGCCGGAGATTAAAGATGAGATTAAAGTTGGCAATGTAGTTGTTACTCCCGGGAATTTGGCCAGGGGGTTTATCTTTGAAGAATTAAAACTAGTCGTTTGTACGGAAATTGAGATTTTGGGTCGTCAGAAGAAGAGAAAACGCAAGATTAAAGAGTTTAATGAGGGAATTAGAATTGGTTCTTTTGAAGAACTGGAGATTGGCGATTATATTGTTCATGAAAACCATGGAATTGGTAAATATCTGGGGGTTAAGACCTTAGAGATTCAAGGCAATCATCAAGACTATCTGGTTATCAAATATGCAGGTGAGGATAAACTATATGTACCCACTCACCAGGTCAATTTGATTCAAAAATATATTGGTGTAGAAAATCAGCCGCCCAAACTCTTTAAATTGGGAGGCAGTGAGTGGAATAGAGTTAAAAAGAAAGTTAGAGAATCTGTACAGGAGATCGCTCTTGATCTATTAGAGTTATATGCAGAGCGTGAGTTGATTAAGGGTCATGCATTTCCAAATGATACACCATGGCAGAAAGAATTTGAGGATGCATTTCCATATGAAGAGACTCCAGATCAGACGAAAGCTATTGAAGAAGTGAAAAAGGATATGGAAGAAGCCCAGCCAATGGATCGACTGCTCTGTGGAGATGTTGGTTATGGGAAGACAGAGGTTGCTATTCGGGCAGCTTTTAAAGCTGTACAGGATGGGAAACAGGTGGCCATTCTGGTTCCAACTACTGTTCTCGCTCAACAGCATTACTCTACTTTTACAGACAGGTTTAAAGATTTTCCGGTAATAGTGGAGATGATAAGCCGTTTTCGTTCACCTGGAGAGCAGAAGAAAATCTTAGAGTTAGTTGGCATCGGAGGAGTAGATGTGATTATCGGAACCCATCGTCTGCTTTCAAAAGACGTGATTTTCCATGATCTAGGTCTGGTAATAGTTGATGAAGAGCAAAGATTTGGGGTTACTCATAAAGAAAGGCTTAAAGAACTTAAGAAAAACGTAGATGTGCTGACATTAACGGCGACTCCGATTCCCCGGACATTACATATGGCTCTGGTCGGTGCCAGAGATATGAGTGTTATCGAAACACCACCCGAAGATCGTTATCCAATTAGAACTTACGTCCGCGAATACAATGAAGAGTTAATTAGAGATGCAGTCATTCGGGAGAAAAACCGTCATGGTCAGGTTTATTTTGTCCATAACAGGGTTGAAGATATTGACGAAATGGCAGCTAAGATTGTTCGTTTGGTTCCTGACGCCAGAGTAGCTGTAGCTCATGGTCAAATGAATGAGCGTCGTCTGGAAAAATTAATGATCAATTTTCTTCAGGGAGAGTATGATGTGCTGGTTTGCACTACTATTATCGAGACTGGTCTAGATATTCCCAATGTTAATACGATTATCATTAATGATTCTGATCGTATGGGGTTATCGCAATTGTATCAGTTAAGAGGGCGAGTAGGGAGATCTAGTAGGATAGCTTATGCTTACTTGTTGTATAAAAGAGGAAAAGTGCTTTCAGAGGTTGCCGAAAAACGATTACGGGCGATTAAGGAGTTTACCAATTTAGGTTCTGGGTTTAAAATAGCCATGCGGGATTTGGAGATTCGAGGTGCCGGGAATATTCTTGGACCTGAGCAGCATGGGCATATTGCTTCAATAGGATTTTCACTATATTGTAAACTGTTGGAAGAATCAATTAATCAATTACAGGGCAAACTGAAAGATAAAGAGATCTTACCATCTCTGGAGATGAAGATGGATGCCTATATACCGGAAGATTATATCCCTGATTCCAGGCAGAAGATTGAGATCTATAAAAAAATTGCGGGTTTAGAGAATCAACATGATATTGAAGAACTAATAGATGAATTACACGATCGTTTTGGAGATCTACCATCTCCAGTATTAAACCTTATCGAGATTGCCAGATTGAAAATCCATGCAGGTAATTTGAATATTGAAGAGATCAAAGCTAAAGGTGATGAGATTACCATTCAGTTCAGAAGTACAGATAATCTGGATGGGGAAAGAATCTTTGACTTAACCAATCTTTATCGGCGTCGGATAAAGATCAAAAATGACCCAGTAAAACCTTCACTGATCTGTCGTCGAACAGAGATGGACGATTCTACAACTTTAAATTTTCTGCATAATGTTATGTCTTATCTAAAAGGTAATGAAATTTTAGCAAAAGAATAAAAATTGAACTAAAAGGTTAATATATAGTATAACTTGTACACACATAAGCTGAATATGAACATTTTTTTGAGTTTTAGCCGATATTGACAATACAATCATCCAGGATGAGAATAATATTAGCGAGAATGTTATATACTAGCATTAGAAGATACAGGACATTTTAAATCTTAAAGGAGGTGAAGGCTGGTCGCGAATGAACCTGCAAAGGTGAACTTGCAACCAGAAACTTTATGAAAGCGACTGGTATTGTAAGAAGAATTGATGACCTGGGTCGTGTGGTCATTCCCAAAGAGATAAGACGTACGATGAGAATTCGCGAGGGAGAGCCATTGGAAATTTTTGTCGATAGGGAAGGGGAGGTAATTCTTAAAAAATACTCTCCAATTGGTGAATTGGCAGAATTTGCTCAGGAATATGCTGATTCTCTGGCAGAGGTTACTGAACATGTTGCTTGTGTACTTGATAAAGATGTAGTTGTTGCAGTTGCTGGTGCTCCTCGTAAAGAATATTTAGAAAAACCTCTAAGTCAAGCCGCTAAAAAAGTATTGGAATCCAAAGAAACCACTATTATTAACGATCCGGGAGCCCATGCTTTTTGCGAAGGTTGTAAAAATGAGATAGAAAACTGTAAATTTAGTTCAACAGTATTGGCTCCGATAATGGTATCGGAGGGTGAACCTGTTGGTCTGGTTGTTTTGAGTTCGAAAAATCCGGGGAAAAAGATGAGTGAACTGGAGAAAAAATTAGCTAATACAGCTGCTGGATTTCTTGCTAAGCAGATGGAGAGTTAGACTGCAATATTATTACCTATAACATATTTAAAAAAGGTCAAATCCATTGGGTTTGACCTTTTTTAATTCAAAATGTATCCAAAAATTACTGTATATCTAACTATAGATAATGGTTATTTGACGAGATTAGTATTACTTTTCCAAAAAAGCAGGATAATAAAGGAGAAAAGAGAATTAATACTAGTTGATGAAGGATGCTGTAGGATATAGGTTAGATAGAGGTGTAGAAGAAAATGAATGAAAAAGCTAAAACAAACTTTGTCAAAGGTGCTGCTATCTTAACTGCAGCAGGGATGACATCTCGATTTTTAGGATTGTTCTATAGGGTAATTATAACTCGTTTGATTGGGGCAGAGGGTGTAGGATTGTATCAGATGGCATATCCCATTTATACTATTCTTCTGGTTGTCTCTGTTTCGGGAATACCTGTCGCCCTGGCTCGTCTGGTCTCTGAGAGTATTGCTCTGGGACGCTGGGGAGATGCTTTTAGAATTTTTAGAGTTGCCAGAGGTTTGAGTTTGAGTATCGGCGGTTTAATAACATTTTCTCTATTTATTTTGGCTAAACCATTGATTAGTCTTCTCCAATTAGATCCGCGAGTTTATTACACTGTTCTTGCTATCTCTCCGGCAATTCTAATTGTATCAGTAATGGCTTCATATCGTGGATTCTTTCAGGGAATGCAGAATATGGTTCCAACAGCCTATTCACAGGTAATAGAACAGATTGTTAGAATGATTACGATGATTGGTCTGGCTTATATTTTATTACCGTACGGGATTGAACTTTCTGCAGCTGGGGCTACATTTAGTGCAGTTACTGGGTCAATAGCTGGCTTGTCTGTGCTGTTAATCATATTTTATAAACAAAAAACCGCTCTGCATGTTAATCTGGCTCAAAGCCAGGTTTCTGATGAGCGAGTGGTAGATGTGATTAGACGTATCTCCAGTTATGTAATACCTGTTACCATTGGAGCTCTGGTTTTGCCGTTAATGAGTTTAGTAGATTTGATTTTTGTACCTCAGCGTTTACTTGTGATAGGTTATACAGTGGAACAGGCTACATCCCTATATGGGGAATTGACAGGAGTGGCATTAGTATTGGTTCATTTTCCGGGGATAATTACATCTGCATTACAGACAAGTCTGATTCCATCAATATCCACTGCTTTTACTTTGAAGATGACCGAAGTTATCGAAAAACGGACCAGTACAGCTTTGCGTTATGCTCTTATAGTTGGCTTACCTTCATCTGCAGGATTATACATTCTGGCAAAACCTTTATGTGGTGTAATCTTTGATGTTCCATCAGCGTATATAACTTTACAGATTGTAGCCTGGGGTGTATTGTTTATCTCAGTGCAGCAGATATCGGCCGGTATTTTGCAGGGGATTGGCCAGGTAAATTTACCAGCCCGTAATCTTTTGGTCGGTGCTTCTGTTAATGCGGTGATTAATTATACATTGACCGCAATTCCTCAGTTTGGCATAAAAGGAGCAGCATTTGGAACTGTTATGGGTTTTGCTACTGCAGCGGTTTTAAATTTATTCTCTTTACGAAAGAGGGTACATTTTCCCGTCAGATTAGTTGATTTGTTTATAAAACCCTTAGTTTCTACGATTGTAATGACATTGGGAGTACATATTCTATTCCGCTGGATGTTGTGGTTGGGTAAAGCGATCTTACCCTTTGGAATTGAGCCCTTTGCTCTACTGATGTCTGTGGCGTTAGGAGCAGTTATCTTTTTAATAACTATGATTTTGACCGGGGGTTTAACAGTAGATGATCTACGAGCTTTACCTGGAATGAAACGATTGATCAATCCATTACAGAAATTAGGCCTATTCAGGCATAGGGGAAGGAGTAAGAGAAATGGATAAGCATGCATCAAAAGATTTTTGGGTAGACCTTGATGAAAAAGAATTGAACCGATTGTATCAATTTCACCGTCTTTTAAAGATAATGGCTCGTTTGAGGGGGAAATCTGGATGTCCCTGGGATAAAGAACAGACTCATGATAGTTTAAAGCCATATCTAATTGAAGAAGCTTATGAAGTTTTAGAACAGTTGGAAGAGGAGAATCTGGTCGGTGTAGAAGAGGAGTTGGGTGATTTACTATTACAGATTGTCTTTCATGCACAGATTGCTGATGAAGCCGGAAACTTTAGTATGGAAGAGATCGCCCGGGGAATAAGTGATAAATTAGTTAGACGTCATCCCCATATTTTTGGTGAGATAATGGTGGAAAATTCCCAGGATGTATTGATAAATTGGGAGAAGATCAAACAACAGGAGAAAGAAGAATCAGGAATTATTACTGAGGATACATCTCTATTAGATCAGGTTAATCCGTATCAACCAGCACTGATGGAAGCTCAGGAGATTCAGGAAAAAGCGGCCAAGGTTGGTTTTGATTGGAAAGATATTCAGGGAGCTTTAGCGAAAGTAGAAGAAGAGTTATCTGAGTTAGTCGAAGCATTTAGCGAAAATGATCAGGCTGCGATGACTGAAGAGGTTGGTGATCTGCTATTTGCAGTAGTAAATGTGGCGCGGTTTGTAAATTCGCACAGCGAACTGGCTCTAAGACAGACTAATCATAAATTTAGGCGACGTTTTCGTGCTATAGAGAAAAAAGTTCAGGATCAGGGAGCAAAGATGGAAGAATTATCTTTAGAGGTGTTGGATGGCTATTGGAATGCAGTCAAGGAAGATGAGAAGGCTTATAAAAAATAAAAGAACTTCAGGTCATTATAATGGCCTGAAGTTCTTTTATTTTTTTAGTTATAATCAACAATAGTAATTTAAGTTGTCGAAAACTATCTATGGATAATAAAATAGCAAGAAATTTGTAAATGATAAGGTAAAAAAAAGAAATGCAGGCAGGAATTTTGGACAAAACCCAGAATATATATTTATAATAAAAAAGGTTTATTCCTATAAAAAGTAATGTAAGGAGGTAGAAGGAAAAATCTAAAAAAATGTGGGATGTGGTGAGTGGAGTGTTCACGGAGAAACAGAAAGCGAAAATCAAAAAAGGGGATGAGAAGATGAGTAAAGGTTTTACAGGTTTTATTGCTAAGGCTTTGGTTTTGGCTCTGGTGATAGTACTGGTATTACCGATGGGAGTTTTCGCCAGTAATGGTAAGGTTCAAGTGAAAGGCACAGATGCAGTAACTATGGGTGGTTTTGAGCCTGAGATTCATTTAAAAGGCTTCAATTTGAAGGACAAAGACAAAGAAGAGATTCCTTTTGGTCTGAAGAAAAGATATAGAATGGGTGAAGTAGGGCCTTATCTGGTAGTTATGGATGGTCCTATTCAAAGACCTGTTAGTGCTGAGATGGCTAAATTGGGAGCTATTCTTGTAGAATATATACCTGATTTCTCCTTCCTGGTACTGATGACACCGGAAATTGCTAATCTGGTAGAGCAACTGCCATTTGTCGTGGATGTAATGGTCTATGAGCCAGCGTTTAAAATTAATCCTTCTCTAAAAGATGAAGAAGGTAAGATTAAAGGTTTTGGTGAAGTAGCTGTTAAGATTGTGACATTTGATGATGCTGCTGTATTGGATAATGAGATTAAAAATGCTCAAGCTGTAAAATTTACTGCTAAAAATACTGATAAAAAGCAGACTGTAGTAAAAATGGATCGGAGTCAACTTGCTAAGTTTGCTTATATGAACTCAGTAAAATATATCGAAGAAATTCCAGAATATGTTTTGATGAATGATATAGCCAAAGGTTATATGGAAGTTGACGACCTGTGGACTCTGGGTTATGAAGGTTCTGATCAGGTTGTAGGTATCTGTGACACTGGTCTAGATACCGGTGTTAACAACTCCAGTATGCACTTAGACTTCCAGGGCAGAATTGATGCTATCTATGCATTGGGTAGATCAACTGCAGATGACCCTCATGGTCATGGTACTCATGTAGCGGGTTCTGTATTAGGTGATGGTGCAAGATCTAGTGGTCAGATTAAAGGTATGGCTCCAGAGGCACACGTGGTATTCCAATCCGTATTGGATAGCGGCGGTGGCTTAGGTGGTCTGCCATATGATTTATATGATCTTTTCGAGCAATCCTGGAATGCTGGAGCTCGAATTCATACTAACTCCTGGGGTGCAGCAGTTAACGGTGATTATAATACTGATGCCCGTTCAGTTGACGAATTTGTCTGGGATAATGATATGATTATCCTCTTTGCTGCAGGTAATGAAGGTAGTGGTTCTCAAACCATTAGTTCCCCTGGTACAGCTAAGAATGCAATTACTGTAGGTGCGTCTGAGAACTATCGCCCTTCCGAAGGTTCTTATGCAGATGATCCAACTGATATTGCTGTATTTTCTAGCCGTGGTCCTTGTGAAGATGGACGAATTAAGCCAGATATCGTAGCTCCTGGTACCTGGATTCTATCTACTAGATCTTCCCGGGCTCCGGACAGCAGTTTCTGGGATACATATAATTCTTATTATGCATACATGGGTGGTACTTCAATGGCAACTCCATTGACTGCTGGTGCAGTGGCAGTAGCCCGTGATTATATGCAAAATGAATGGGGTCATACTCCAAGTCCAGCAATGATGAAAGCTGCTCTGATTAATGGTGGTACTGATCTGGGTTATGGTTTTCCGAGTAACAGTCAGGGTTGGGGTCGTGTTAATCTGATGGATTCTCTGGACTCTAAAGAATACGAATATGAGGATGAGAATTATAATTTAAGTACTGGTGGTTCCAGAACCTATACTTATAATGTAGATTCAACTTATACTCCACTGAAGGTTACTTTGGTTTGGACCGACTATCCAGGTTCTACTTCTGCTTCTAAAGCACTGGTTAACGATCTGGACTTAGTAGTAACAGCTCCAAATGGTACCGTTTATTATGGTAATGACTTTACAAATCCTTATAATTCTACAGTTGACCGGACTAACAACGTAGAGAATGTGTTTATTGATACTCCTATGGTCGGTAGTTATACCGTTCAGGTAAGTGGTTATAACGTTCCTAATGGTCCTCAACCATTTGCACTGTTCAGTTCAGCTGACTTTGGTACTGGCGGCAGCAGTGACGTCATCGATCCAACCGTTTCTTTAACTGCGCCAAGTAGTGGTGCAACTGTAAGCGGTACTATTACAGTTAGTGCAACTGCTTCTGATAATGTTGGTGTTACAAGAGTAGATTTCTATGCAGGTAGTACTTTAATTGGTAATGACACTACTAGCCCATATAGCATTAGCTGGGATACTACTACTATTGCAAATGGTACTTACTCTGTATATGCCAGAGCTTATGATGCAGCTGGTAATTTTGGTACTTCCAACAGTGCCACTGTAACTGTAAATAATCAAATTAGTACAACTACTGCTACTACTCACTTCCTGGGTTATGTAAGTAAGAGTGGTACAGCTAATGAATATTTCTATATTGATGTAACTTCTCCTGGGGAGATTAACCTAACTCTGGACTGGGCAAACTCAGCTGACCTGGATATGTTCCTATATAATCCATCGGGTTCTGAAGTTGCGAGAGCATACACTCTGAACAATCCGGAGACTATTAGCTACACAGCTTCAACTACTGGGCGCTATGAGATTAGAGTGAATGCTTATAGTTCTTCCGCTAACTATACTTTAACAGCACAATACCCAATTAACCCAAGTCTGACTGGTTATGAGACCCATACTGACTACGTGAGTTCTTCTGGGACTAGTTACAATAATTATTATATAGATGTAACTGATACTGGGTATATTAATGTGTATCTGACCTGGGCTACTTCTGCTGACCTAGATATCTTCCTGTATAACCCATCAGGAGTCGAGGTAGATCGGGCTTATACAACCAGTGAACCTGAAAGCGTATATTATAATGCACTTACAACAGGTACCTACAGAGTTGTAATTGATGCTTACTCTGGTAGTGCTACTTACGACGTTGAAATTACTTTCCCTAAGTAAAATCAATATAAGTTATATGAGAGAAGGGGCTGTCTCAGAAAACTGAGGCAGCTCTTTTTTTCTCCAGGGGAAGAGTGGTAGAGGTGTGAGCTGCTAAATCTGGAACAGAGGAAGATGTGATAGTGAAATGCTGCATCTACTCTGTTCTGTTTTATTGGGCAAGCTTAACTTGTAGTTAAAATATAAATTATTGTACTATTTTTGGGAATGATGCAGGACTTTGCCTAATGACAGGAGAATACTTAAGTATTTGGTGCTTTATGACTAAAATGTTGGAATAGATTAAATCGTTAATGTGCTAGAGGTAATCGGCATATCTGAAATTTTACATAAGAAGAAGGGTTTCGGATTAGGTGAAATTACGGATATGGGGATGTTAGGTGAAATTGGTCGTTTAGGTTTAATATGTTGGTAAAAAAAATATGAGAAAATGGTGAGTTGAATAATGAGCATTCTAGTAATGGAAGATGAAGAATACAACTTTATATGGGAGAATATATGTGACTTACAAATTATTTTTCATCCACTATTCTCAAGACGGAGAAGTTGATTACAAAGCGCTTTTAGAATTAAAAAGAATAAAAAACATTATTGTTTTGCTTGATAGAAATCTTTTGAGCAGTTTACTAAATCTATCTCGTGATGGTTTTCTTAAGGATGAAAAGGAAATTCAAATAATTGCAATATTAATGACTTGGGTGATTATGAATAACTTTCCCGCAAGTGCGGGACTTGCCTTGAAAGAGTACGCATCCAAATTTAATGACGAAAAAGAAACCCAAATTGAATTAAGAGAATTTAATAATATTTTTGATTATTATTCTAGTATGACCTGGTTAAGATTAGCAGAAGGAATAATCAAAAAAATTCCTATATGTCCTTTACCCGTGAAACCTTTTATTACAGAATTAAAATATAGTGAAGAAGATGACCATTTTTTAATGCACGTTGCAGAAATGTTACATGCTGTTTATTTATGTAGACGTGATGATTTATCTGTAATGGAAAAAATGATGGATTATTTGGAATGGAATTATCAGTATTTATTAATATCAGAAAGTACCCTTTCATATATTGCAATGTTATTCACAAATCAGCATGGAATTAAAGCACCAAAGAATTCGAGAAGCAATAGTTTTAATAAAATACTAAAAGGTTGCAGAAATCAAGCTTGGGATCTTAATTATTTATCAAATTGGAGTTGTTTTCATTATAAAGAAAAAGAAATGAATGATATCTATTTATTTGCAACCAATGATTATTTGCTAAAAAGAATATTTATAAACACATATGCTGATGGTGGCGTTGGTGAATTAATTCAAACTATATTTTCTAAGGAAAACTCAAAGAAGATATTTGATGTGATTGAAGCAAATCAAGGGAGAGAAAAACCTGATTTTGGTTCAAATCCTAAAAAATACTTTTATAATCTAATAGATAAAGAAAAACAAAGAATATTGAATTTAGGAGTCAAAGAATAATTCTTGCTGAATACGGGGGTGCGACCAACTTCACTTAACACAGGGTTTACGGTTCCATTCCTAACGTCGTTACACCCAAATTGATTCGCTAAACCAAGACTGGCTAAGGCTCATCAACTTCGTAAACTCATTTAACGTTATGTGAAATAAATTTTAGTTTATGTCTAAAAAATAAAAGAAAAAGAGGTTTTATAATGGATGAATTATATTTATTTTATAAAAATAAAATTACGCCATATCAAATAGTTTTTATTTACATAAAAAAATATATATAGCTTTTATATTATTAGGTATATTATCCGCATTATCGTTAACTTCTTTGATTTTAATAAAATTGAACATTCTTAAATATATAGCAGGCATCATTGCACCGAGTTTTGTGATTGTAGGATATTATTTGAATAAAAAAGCCAAAGAAATTTTAATACATAAATATAAAGAATTGTTTAGTAAGGATACATTGGAAGAATATAATTTTGTCGGTAAGATATGGTGGGGAGGCAACTTGTATAATAGGGTACGAAAAAAATTATTTTAAAGAGAAAATAAAAAATAAATATAATATTGATAAATTAATTAAAATATCCTATATAAATGCTAAAAATAGTAAAAATTTTAATATTATTAAAACTGGAAGTATTTTAGCAGTATTGGTACCAATATGGGCATAATATTTAGGATGGATTTATAAAAGAATAGAAGATTTGGGAACCGCAACAAAAATTTTTTTACAATTGTCTTTTATTATACTCTATATATTACTAATATTATATGGTATCAAAATGATATTAGTTGAATTGATGAACAATAAGAGTTCAAAGTATAATATGATTGCTGAATTTTTAGAAGAAATTGAGATGGAATTGGGTGAATGAAAATTTATATCGCTTAACAAAAAGTTTACGGTTTCATTCCTTCGTCATTACACCCAAATTTCTGAAACTAAGCCAAGTCTGGCTAAGTTTCAGAAACTTCGTAAACTCGGTTACGTTATCTGAAACCACAAAAAATTTTTTAAAAGAATAAGGAAAGGGTAAGTGCCAAATGCTCCCCACATTCCCTTCACAAAACAACAAGAGTAAAACCTTTATACGGATAAAGGAGCATTTGTGTGAAAAACAGTGGTATGTTGTATTGTTAAAAGGTGATGAATTCTTGTCCAATATATAAGGGTGTACATGTCTAGTAAATCTTTTAAAAGTAAAAAATACGAACACTTTAATAAAACAATTAAATAATGTAATTTGAATTTGATTTTATAGTTATAACAGGAAGGAAGATTAATTTAATTATAGAAATATTATTATTAATACAAAAATAAAAAGGAGGAATTTTTATGAAGAAAATTATAATTCTAGCCCTGTTGATGTGTTTTTTGTTTTCTGTGAACGTATGCTCTGAAGAGGTAACCAAGGAAGAATTAATTAATCAACTTAAGATGATACAAAAAATATCTAATACTGAAGAAAGATTGAAGGAATATGATAAATTAGTAGACAAAATAAATGCTATTGAACAAGATACTTCTATTAATATAGAAGATAAAGGTAAATGGAGTGTCGATGTAGAAACAGACCCTTTAACTGACGAAAAACAAATATATCTTATGCTTTCTGAAGAAGGTTCTTCATATTATGGAGGAAAATATTTGTCGATAAGAAAAATGGACCAAAAAATTGATTTGCTAATTAATTGGAATGATTATTTAGCTGATAACACTTTAGTTAAATACCGATTTGACAAGGGTGAAGTAGTTACTGCATATTGGGTTGGTTCTACAGATAATACCGCAACTTTTTTATCTGGTAATATAGAAGAATTTATTAAAAAGCTAATTGATGCAGAGCGATTTGTTGCTAGTATTACGCCTTATAGGTCTGGAGAGATAACTGTAGTTTTTGATGTAAGGGGTTTAAAAAATGCCTTACTACCTTATTTAGACGATTTTGGTTTAAGTTATTTTATCGACTAACCAAAATAACACGTCATATGAATAGGTAAAGAGAATAGTTTGCTAACTGATTATACAGGAGTTAGTTGAAAAGATATTTTTTTGATAAAAATAATTATTTATGCTCACTTTGAGAATATTGTTTCAAAAAATCTTAGTTAAAATTTATTGATATGCATAATTTTTTCAACAAATTAGGGAATATGTTGGGACATACCTAACTGAGTATGAGGTAGAAGCCAACGTAGTTTATTGAAGGTAATCTGGGAGTAGTGGCATCAGATAACGCGCGATAACAGATATAAGTCTGTATGTTAGATTACACTAATGGCAATAATTATAAGTTCAGACTTACATCGGTTATTGCGATCATGTTAGCCGAAATACCGCAAAAAAATTTTGGGGGTAAAAAAATGAAAATAAAATTAAAAAAAGCAACCATTGATTATGAAATAATCGGAACGGGAATTCCTATAGTTATGTTTAATGGCTTTGTAAATGATAAAAAAGTGATGAAAGAATGTATGGAGCCAATATTTAGTAATAAAAGTGGGTGGCAAAGAGTTTATCTTGATCATCCTGGGGTAGGAGAAACAGAAATAAATAATAATTACAATAATTTTCTAGATATTTTTGAAATAATTGAAGAATTCATAGATAAAGTTATTAAAAATGAAAGATTTATATTAGTAGGATATTCATTTGGAGGCTTTTTAGCGAGGTATATTTTATCAAAAAATCTAGGTAATGTTGATGGATTGTTGTTAATGTCTCCAGTAGTTTCTCCTGTTTTGGAAAATGCCACTATTGAAGATAATATAAATCCAGAAGTTATAAATAGAAGCAAAAGAATTTCGGAAAGGTTAGAAGAAGTTGAAAAATCAATACATAAATCAAATTTTAATTTTTTAGAAAATTTTCGGAATGAAGCAGAAGATTATATAAAAGTTAAAAATAAAAATATTATAAATGAAAAAATATTTAATAAACCTGTATTAATTCTTACAGGAAAACAAGATACGATAGTAGGATATAAAGATGCATTTAAATTATTAGATTACTATCCAAGAGGAACATATTGTGTATTAGATAAGGCTGGTCATGATTTGCAAATTGAACAAGAAAAATTATTTAACGATTTAGTGAATGAATTTTTAACGAGGATTGAAAAGGATAGATAAAAAATGAGGTACATCGGCTAACAATAAGTTTACGGTTTCACTTCTGACGTCGTTTCACCCAAATTTCTGAACCTAAGCCAAGTCTGGCTAAGGTTCAGAAACTTCGTAAACTCGGTTACGTTAACTGACATGTTTAGCTTTTGGTTTTCAAAAAATCTTTTTAAAACATGTTCAAACAACAGTTAACTAAATATGTTGTAGTAAAAATAATGTGTTTATGGTATAATAAATATGTTCAAATACATTGATTATGAATATATTTAAGAGAGGATGAACATATTATGATGTCTTTTCGAGATGATAGATTGAAGAAAGCAAATATTCCAATGAGAATAGTCAGGTTGATTAGCAAAATTAATGAATTTAAGGGTCAGCAAAATCTCTATATTAATCAATCGCCGCAAATTTTAGAAACCTTACAGAAAGTGTCTATAGTTCAGAGTACAAAAGCTTCTAATAGTATTGAGGGTATTATTATTACAGACAAGAGATTACAGGAGATTATGAAAGACAGTACCAGGCTAAAGGATAGGTCTGAAGGTGAAATTGCTGGATATAGAGATGTATTAACAACGGTTCATACTTCATACGAAGCTATTCCGATTAGTTCCAATATTATTCTACAACTTTATAGAGATTTATATAGATATATTTCTGCCACGGGCGGTGTCTGGAAGAATCAAGATAATGTCATTGAAGAGATTTTGCCGGATGGAAGTCGGTATATTCGTTTCAAGCCAGTATCAGCAGTAGAAACCCCTGCTTCAATGGAAGAGCTTTGCTACTATTATAATAAGGAAGTAAGAGATGATGTTTTAGATCCATTGATTTTAATTGGAGCTTTCATCTTAGACTTTTTGTGTATCCATCCTTTCAATGATGGTAATGGACGAATGGCGAGACTATTGACTTTACTATTGTTGTATAAAGCAGATTTTGAAGTTGGTAGGTATATAAGTTTAGAAAAAATCATTGAGGATAGTAAGGAAAGCTATTATGAGAGTTTGAATAGGTCGTCAATAGGATGGCATGGAGGTAATCATGATATCTATAGTTGGATTGAGTATTGGTTAGGATCAATACTTGCAGCTTACAAAGAATTTGAAAGTAGAGTTGGTTTGATCGATAGTCGAAAAGGAAATAAGAGTTATAGAGTGGAACAAGCGATAATGAGCGTTTTGGGAACATTTACTAAAGAAGATATCCGGAATGCTTGTCCTGATGTTTCTTATTCAACCATAAACAGAGTATTTGCACAGTTAAAAGAGGATGGTGTGATTGAATCCTTGGGTAAAGGTAGAAATGCAAAGTGGAAAAGATTACGGTAATCCTAAACTGGGATGACACACGTCAGTTAACACGTGATATGGTGAATTTTCTCCAAAACTCCGCATATCGCGATCATGTTAGACAGACATTGGACTGGCGTGGTATTAAATCGAAGACTTAAAACAAAAAGCACCCACGAAGGTGCTAGACAAGAAAGTTGTATTTTCTTTTGCCGTGAAGGATTCTTTGAATTTCTACAGTATCATCATTTACTACATAGAAGACAAGATAGCTTTCAACAACTAACATTCTATAATTGAGATACTGGAGACGAAAATCTTTCGGAATAATGCCCATAAATGGGAAGTCAGCCAATTGTGAAACTGCTTTATCAATTTGGTCAAGGAATTTTAAAGCAGCACCTGGATTATCAGTTTGGATATATTCCAGGATTTCTTCAAGATCTTTCTGAGCGATAGGTAGATATTCAACATTATATTTTTTACTCACTATATTTTGCTCTTATTTGAGCCATTAGATTTTGGTGAGATTTACGTGGGGCATCTGATCTACTTTCAGTTTCTGCTTCAGCAAGTTTTTGATAGAGTTCGATTAGGGCACATTGTTTTTCATAAAGAGCCAGACTCATAACTACCATATCGCCTTGACCATTCTTAGTAAGGAAAACTGGTTCGCCTTCTTTGTGACATATTTCCGAGATTTGAGCGAAGTTGTTGCGAAGATCGGAAACAGGTTTGATTATTGGCATTTATTTCAACTCCTCTCAATAGGATTACTATTATTATATCATAATTATGATAAGACTACTACAAAAAGTTGAGATGTGCAGAAATAAACAAAAGGATTATTTGAATTAATATTCCCTAGCCAACTAGCGAGGTTGAGAAAGCTTTTGATAACGTTCAAGCCAGATATCTTTGGACAGAAAAAAGGAGTGGCAAAAATCATACATTTAATGTTATTTCTAAATCAATAGGTACGTGAATGTTTCAAGAAATTATTTTATAATAGATTTAAAAATGTTTTGGATTGCGTCAAAGTTAAACCAGTTGTACGGCGCATACATGAGGTTTAAGACTACACTATCGTTGTGTCCAAATTGATTTGCCAAGCCAAGTCTGGCTGAGGCTCATCAACTTCTTAAACCCCAGGAACGTTATATGAAATATCACTATGGATGTTAGTAACCGTTGATCTTCAGGATTGGTATAAGATAGTCTGTTATATGTTAAATTTGATTATTATGCAGCATAAAACAACAGGAGATGGGAGATATATGAATTTCAAAATGTTTAATAAGGTTAAGATAGTGTACTTTTCTGGAACAGGTGGAACAACTCGTATTACTAATTTAGTATACAAGTTTTTAGCGGAACATGGCGTAACAGCCGAAAAAGAATTTTTAGAACATAACAATTACTTGAAGGATATTTACGATATAAAAGATATTGACTTAATAATCATTTTATTTCCAGTATATGCATTTGATGCACCTGAACCAATATATAAGTGGACTAAAAGATTACCGAAAGGAGAAAGAACTCCTGTTGTTATTATTTCTGTATCTGGTGGAGGAGATATCTGGCCTAATAGTGCATGTAGAGTAGGAATAATAAAAAGGCTGCAAAAAAAAGATTTCAACATTATATATGAAAGAATGATGGTAATGCCTTCAAATTTTATGGTTTCTACTAATGAACATCTTGCAATACGATTATTAAAAGTATTACCTTCAAAAATGGCGAAAATCGTAAAAGAAATATTGGAAGGTAAAAAACGAAGAATAAAACCCAAAATTGCTGGGAAAATTTTGACAACAATATGCAAATTAGAAAAGCCTTGTGCTAGAATATTTGCGAAAGGGTTAAAAGTGAGACTAAATTGTAATGAGTGTAGATGGTGTGTAAATAATTGTCCTATGGATAATATTGAAATGCAAGAAAATAAGCCTATTTTTAAATGGAATTGTGTAGCCTGCCTTAGATGTATTTATGGTTGTCCAAAAAATGCAATTTATACAAAAATATTTTCTTTCATAATTATTAAAAAAGGATATAATTTGAATAAATTACAAAAACAAATTGATGATTTCGAATTAGAACCAATTGAAAATAGTAATGTTGGCTTTCTATTCAAAGGTGTAAAAGAATATTTAATGAAAAAATAGAGTAAAAATATGGACAAAATTAAATGTTGGTACCGTGATACTTCATATAACATGGAATTTAAGATTCCACTACTCTCCATCCAAATTCATTCACCAAGGGCAGTCGCCCTAAGGTTCATGAACTTCGGCAAACGGATACGTTATATGCCATTCCTGCTTGAGCAGAGTGAATTATGTAAGAAAGAAATAAAGATGGACAGGTTGACTCAAAAAGCATATGAAGATTGGTGTTTTGGAAGAACCCCATATTTAGAGAGAGTGTGTTCAGGAAACTTTCTAAACTGTCAATAATTATAAAAGAATTGTAGAAATATGCTAAAGAGAGTAATCTGAAATCATTGTAGTCGATTATGCAAGTAAAGGTGAGATTATTTATAAAGCCTCGTAGGTGAGAATTTTAACTCTTTGGTTTTAGGTTTTTAGATGAAGTTTTTAGTGAATTATATATGTCAGCTTTGCTAATGAAGGAAATTTTGTTGCTTTAAAGAGCCTGGTTATCGCTGAACAAACATTCTCTCCGCTGAGAAACGCTCCGAGAACGTCGGTTGATGTCCCGAATGTTATATGACATTGAACCGTGGGTATAGGAACTAATATAAAGGGGAATAAGTGGCTTATGATGATGAATATAACAATAATACATGGAAGTCAGAGAAGAGGTAACACAGAAAAAACTATTGAAATAGCTAAAAATCGGTTATCTACATATGATGATATTAAATTTCATGATTTGTATTTACCAAAAGATTTACCATTGTTTTGTGTTGGGTGTTTTAGTTGTCTTCATAAAGGAACTTATGCTGGGGAATATTGCCCTCATGCTAAATATACACATCCTATTCTTGAAACATTAAAAATTTCAGATGGAATAATTATAACATCACCAGTTTATGCACTATCAGAAAGTGGACAAATTAAAGCTTTCCTTGATCATTATGCATGTATTTTTATTAGTCATAAACCAATACAGGAAATGTTTTCTAAGACAGCACTCGTAATATCTACGACTTATGGTGCTGGCACAAACTATGTGATAAAGACAATTGTAAGAAATATAAAGTTTTGGGGCATAGCAAAAATATTTAAATGTGGTTTAAATTTATTTGCAGACAACTGGGATGATATGACAATTAAGAATCGGAATAAAAATGAGAAGTTTTTGGAGAAAAAAATATATGGTTTTTATAACTCAATAAAACGTAAAAGATATCATATCCCATTAAGAACAAAGATATTATTTATTGTATTTAGAATTGTAATGAAAAGACATCCAGATGGTAATAAAGATAAGGAATATTGGAAAGAAAAAGGCTGGCTAGATAAAAAACGACCATGGTGAGTATATATGTTCAACGTCATATAACAGCAAGGTTTACGGCTCCACTATCGTTTCGCTCAAATTCAACGACCTAACATAAGAGCTATGTAAGGCCTCTTGGACTTCGTAAACCTACGGGACGTTAGCGGAAATTGCATCATGGGTATAATAAGAAAAAGAGGTGGAATATTTGACTATTAATTTTGAAACAGTAACAGAAGATCATGTTAATGAAGCAGTTGATTTAGTATTAAATGCATACTATGAAGAAAAGAAAGCTATTCAATATCTCCCGGAAGATAATTATGCAAATGTGTTTAAAAAAAGAATAAAGAACTTATTTGGAAATGGTTCAGGAATTGTTGCTATATTTGACAAAAGAATAGTAGGATTTTTAGCAGGATATGAAATCAAAGAATTATGGGGTAAGTGTAAGGGAATTTATTGTCCAGTATATGGGCATGGAGCGATTAATAAAAAGCGAAGGGAAATATATCAACAATTATATCAAAAAGCAGCAGAAATCTGGGTGGGAAATGGTATTACAACCCTATATGCACAAGATACAGAAACTATTGATACGTGGTTTTGGTTAGGATTTGGACTTCGTTGTGTTGATGCAATTCGTGAAGTTTCTCTAATTTCAAAAATCAATCGAAGTATTGAGATTAAAAAAGTTAAAGAAAATGATATACCATTTTTAGCAAATGTTCAAAATGAGCTTCATATGTACTTTAGAAAGTCGCCTATTTTTATGCCAGTACAGGAAGAAAATCCAATCGATTATTTAAAGGAATGGTTAAGTAAAGATAACCATCATTTATGGATGGCATATGATAATGAGCAGACAAAAACTTTAGGCTTAATGAAAATTGAGCCATCAGGAGAGAGATTTATTACCGAGTCCTAAAATGATGAATATAACTGGTGCATATGTTGATAAAAACTCTAGACAAAAAAACATTGGGGTATCTTTGTTAGGAGCAATACAAAAATGGCTATTAGAAAATGATTATAAGTTTTGCGGAGTAGATTATGAGTCTTTTAATATTTTAGGAAGTAGTTTTTGGAATAAATATTTTACTCCATATACATATAGTTTAGTAAGACGTGTAGATGAGAGAATTTTATAGAAATAAATAAATTATTCGTAAGCGAAGCATGTGACTTACGATAACAATATATTGCCGGTTCCATTCCTTCGTCACTGTATCCAAATTTATGAACCTAAGCCAAGTCTGACTAAGGTTCATAAATTTCGGCAATACGAATACGTTATGTGCAATTGGGCTAAAAGTATGTACGACTCTAAATTGAAAAAAATTAGGAGAATGATAAAAGGAGAATTGGTGTTTATGGTAAATGGAGTAAATCATATAACATTTGCAGTTAGTAATTTAGAGATATCTATAAATTTTTATACAAAATTATTAGAATTAAAATTAGTAGCACATTGGGATAGAGGAGCATATTTAATGGCAGGTAATATATGGATTGCTCTAAATTTAGATGAAAAGGAAATAACTGAACGGAACCCTGATTATTCACATATTGCATTTAATGTTCTTTCAACAGAATATCCAAAATTAAAAAACCGACTTATGGAAGCAGGAGTAAAGACATTTAAAAACAATACATCAGAAGGTGAGTCTTTTTATTTTCTTGATCCCGATGGCCATAAATTAGAATTACATTACAATTCAATAGAAGATCGTTTGAAGTGGGCGAAAGAAAATAATTGGTCTTCTTTTGTACTTGAGCAGTACTAAAATATTAGATCATTGAGTAGCAACTGGTTTTTTTATAAAAGACATAGTTTATGTTTTTGAAAAATAAACTGATAGCTTAGGAGTAAGCCCGCCCAACTGCACATAACATGGGATTTAAGATTCCACTACCGTTCCATCCAAATTCATTCACCGGGTGCGTTGCGTTAATGTTCATGAACTTCTTAAATCCTGAAACGTTGGGCGACATGGCCGCGGGAGGTATATATAGTGATAAAACTTATGGAAGTTAATAAATTTAACAGTCATCATATCAATTCTTTCAATGGAGAATTTATAGTTAAATCAAAACTTATTTTAGATGTAACGGATGACGGTATAAGTTATACAGTCGAACCTGTAAAACCGTATAAGAAACGATATGAGGATAACCTAATTAATCCCGATGAATATATAAATAATTCAGAAAGACAAATATTTTTTGCTTTATTTGATAATAATTTTGCTGGACAAATTATATTACGAAGGAACTGGAATCAATATGCATATGTTGAAGATATATGTGTTGATGTTCAATATAGAAAAATGCATATAGGAGAAAGATTGATATCAACTGCTATAAAGTGGGCTAAAGAAAAGGAATTAGCGGGAATTGTGCTTGAAACACAAAATAATAATGTTACTGCATGTAAGTTTTATGAATCATGTGATTTTGAAATAGGTGGTTTTGATAAATATTTATATAAAGGAATAGATGCTGATACTGATGAAATAGCAATATATTGGTATTATTTTTTGTAAGCGAACATGACGAACATGTGACGTCATATAACATGGCATTTACAGTTCCGCTGTCGCTGCACCCAAATTCATAATACCTAAGCCAAGTCCTGACTAAGGTTTATGAACTTCGTAAATGCCTGGTATGTTATGAAATGGGAGGCAAAAAGATTAATTTTGAAAGCTATGATAACTGAAGATAAAGAGGTGAGAAAAATAATAGACGGTCATATTCATATAGAAAAAGGCGAATATAATCTTAGTTGGATAAATGAATTTGTAAATTCAGCTATGTTAAAAGGACTAACTGAAATTTGGTTGTTAGAGCATTGCTACCGTTTTAAAGAATTTATTCCAATGTATGGTTCAGTATGTGATTATAGTGATTATATTAATAGCTGGTTTCATCGTAAAGCAGGTATATATAGCTTAGATAAATATTTAAATTTAGTTGAAAATGTTAGGAATGCTGATTTTCCTATAACTATAAAATTCGGATTGGAAATATGCTATTTTAAAGATTGTAAGGATTTTGTTTATAAGAATACAAAAGATAAAGGATTGGATTTTCTAGTTGGTAGTGTTCATTTTGTTGATAGTTTTGCTTTTGATCATAAAGCTGAATTTTGGAAAGATATTGATGTCAACCAAATATATCATCGATATTTTGAAACAAGTATTGATTTAGCGAAAAGTGGTATTTATAATGGTATAGCTCATCCTGATTGTATAAAACTTTTTGGTCACACGCCAACATTTTCACTATTGAAATATTATGATAATCTTGCTATCGAACTAGCAAAGCAAGATATGTATGCTGAACAAAGTAGTGGTATAGCACGAAGATGCGATGCTGAGTTAGGCATGAATAAAGATATGTTAATTGCTATGAAAAAACATAATGTAAATATTGTAACAGTTTCTGATGCTCATTGTCCTGAGGATGTTGGTTTATATATTAAAGATTTAAATGATATTTTATCTGAATGTAAATTGTGAATAGTTGTGTCCTTTCAGGTTACATATACATAACAAGGCATATCTATAATTTTTTCCGCTTAGAAACGCTCCAAAAACTACGGATGATGCCACGGATGTTATCGGAAATTTGGCTAAAGGAGAAATCCTGCATATTTATTTATGGTTTTTTTACCACGGAGCGATTTAGTTCAACAAGGCATAACCTACATTCTCTCCGCTAAGAAACGCTCCGAGAACGTCGGTTGATGCCTCGAATGTTGCTATATGAAATTTTTGCAGATGGTTTAATGAGTAAGCAAAGGGGGAAAAACAAATGCATATTAACGGGAGTATAAATTGTAATCATTTTTCGTGTAGTGATATAAATGAAGGTGGATTTTTAGTTCCGACGAAGAATATAAAGAAGGAAAAAATAAGAATTTTGATGATATCCGAAGTTCCTCCAGAAAAAAAAGAAGATTATTTTTATTCATCCGATAAATCTAACTATATGAATACTACTATTCGGGCTTTCAAAGATGCAGGTATAGAAGTTAATAGTTTAAATGAATTAGAAGAATTAGGTGTGTATTTGACAACGGCTGTAAAATGTCCTAAACTTCAATATCGAATATCAGCTAAAACAATAAAAAATTGTTCGAAAATTCTAGAAAAAGAAATAAGTTATTTCCCGGATGTTCAAGTATATTTATTAATGGGGGATGTGGCTATCAAAGCTATGAATTATATATGGAAAAGGAAAAGTGGTGAGAAAGTAATTCCTAATGGTTCAACTTATAAGATAAGAGAAACTGAATATTTTTATGAAAATAGAAAAGCAATACCTTCATATTTGCAAACAGGAAAGAATTATCTTATTGAGAAATCAAAAAGACAAATGATTGCTGATGATATAAAAAAAGCATTTGAGTATGTGAATAAGTAAGTGCGCAAAAACTTCATATAACATGGGATTTGAGATTCCACTACGTTTCATCCAAATTCATTTACCAAGCACTTCGCATTGAGGTTCATGAATTTCTTAAATCTCTGGTACGTTAGATGAAATATAATGCTAAGATAATTATTTTAAAGGGAGGTAAAAAACATGCATTTTACATTAGCATTTTTTCCGATAAAAATCAGACAATTATTCTTTCTCTAGACTAAAAATAAGGAGAGGATAATTCATGATGATAGCGGATAATGTTTTAGAACATCATTTAAAAGATGTATATTGGATTGGTGGTAGTGCTTGTAGTGGGAAAACTACGATGAGTAAAATTATTTCTAAAAAATATGGTTTCACTTTGTATAATTCTGATGCAAAAATGTTAGAACATAAAAAAAACGCTTCTTTCTGGGAACAATCAGCAATGAAGAGACACTTCGTAGATTGGGAATGGTATTTCAATCGCCCAATTAATGAATATACAAAATGGTTGAATGATATAATGAAAGAACAAATGAGTATGATAATAGTTGATTTACTTAAAATTTCACAGAACAAACCAGTAATTGTTGAAGGAGTTTTTTCAGCAGATATGATCAAAAATATAGTTCACTATAATAACGCTATTTTTCTATACGCAGAAAAACATTTGATAAGGAAAGATTATTTTAATCGAGAGGATAAAAAAGATATGTTAAGTGTTATTAATAGTCTTTCTGATTCAGTTAAATCATTAAATAATGTTTTAAATACAGTAATAACTGGGTCTGAACAAAGTTTAGAAATAACTAAAAACAATAATATGAAATATTTAATAAGAAATGATAAAAGTAGTATAGAGAAAACATTAAAATGTATGGAAAACTATTTTGATCTTTAAGTATGAGATTGGGGGAAGATAACCCTTCCCTCCCCTCCCCCTTAAAGTTCCCAGGGAGGATTATTTTTATGGAAGAGTTCATTAGGAAAGACATTAGAAATAACATATATGCTGAATTATAAGATAGATACAATCTTAGTAATTTAAAAGAATTAAATGGATATCAGAATTTTGTTTATTAAGGAAATATAGATAATACCAGATACATATTACGTATAAGCCATGCTTTGCATAGAAGCAAACCTGAGCCGGAAGAAGAAATAAGATTCATGAATATATTAGATAGAGATAATGTACCACTTGCTAGACCAGTAAAAATATCATCCCATAAATTAGAATAAATTGAAAGTGATGAACTCTATTTTATCTCTATTTTTGAGAAAGCTGAAGGTGTTGATTGGGATAAAAAAGAACATACTAGCCAGAACTTTTTTAATGCAGGGAAAGCATTAGGAAAAATATATAGGATTTCTCAAAATACAGATACAACCAGTACTTAGAAATAGCTGAGAGTGTCATACCAGATAAAATAATTATTAATTATATGGAGGAATTTAAAGATGAATTGACTAGTTAACCTATAACTAAGAAATCTTATGGATTAACTCATGGTGATTATTTTTATGGGAATTTGATATATGATAATGATAGAGCTATGTTAGGCACTGAAACTTCGTAAACCTGCGGGACGTTATGTGAAATACACCTAAAGTAAAATTCTGTTTACAAAAATATGAAACTTTAAAAAAGTATATGGAAGGTTTTATTATTGTATAAAATAGATGCAGTTAAGTTTGGAGACATACTATGGGATCGTCTTATTAATTATGCAGAAAATTGTTCATGGAGAGCAGGAGTTAATCTTGCTAAACAAATGAAAGAAAAGGCATTTACTGACTGGGAGAGAGTTTTTATTGCAACAAAAGATTCAAAGATTTGTGGATATTGTACTTTGGCAAAAACTGATTGTATTCCTGATGTTGATTATAAACCTTATATAGGATATATATTTGTCGGAGAGGAATATCGTGGTAATCGTTTAAGTCAAAAAATGATAAAGCAAGTACTAAATTATGCTAAAGAATTAAAATTTTCAAAAGTTTATATTGTAAGTGGAGAAAAAGGATTGTATGAGAAATATGGGTTTTTAAAAATAGCGGATAAAAAAGATTTTTGGGGAAGAGATGAGCAAATTTTTAACATCGCTATATAAAAACCAGTATAATTATATGTTATAAATGCAAGAAAGGATTTTCGCGAAAGTTGGTGTACTTCACATGATCATTGCTCCTTTTCCACAGATGGGACATAGTGTAATATCTAAACCTGTAGCTCTAAACAGACATTCTCGCCAGGAATACGAAATAATTAAGGGGAGGAATAAATGTGAAGACTTATAGCTTGGAGAAAAACAATATTTCTTATGTTGCGAAGCTAATGGCACATATCAAACCTGATTGGTGGGATTATGAGAGTGGAGTCGAACAGTTAAGTGATATTAGTAATTCGGCAAAAAATATAGGCTGGTTCCTGGGAGAAGATGAGCAACATCCTAAAGGCTGGATTTTGTGTACCGAATATAAAGGATATTCTTGTTTGAGTATAGAATGCCTTGGTTATGATGAGAACGGAAGATTTGTAATGGAACAACAACTCCAACCATTAATAGAAAAAGCAGAAAAATATGCTCGAAATAAGGGTTTTCGTATAATGAGATATATTATTAGTTCAATTGATATGTCATGTCACGAAAGAGAATTGAATGATCTTTGGAAAGAGTTAAGAGATTTAAAATCTTATAATCGAGAGCATTTTGATTATTTTGTTGAATATGGATTTAAGCCAGCTGGATTTATGCCTAATTGTTATGGTGAAAGTTATCATGGTATAATAATGATAAAAGAATTATAGAATCTAATAATTCATAATGATATTAAAATCGGAAAATATGAGCTTATTAACGCGGGACATGCGACATCAGATAACAAGATATACTCCTTCGTCGCTTCGCCCGAATTCATGAATCCAACTTGCGGGGCAAAATTGGAGAGCAATGTACTAAGGTGAAGAAGAACGGCAGACATGTAGAACGAGCTCATTGTTGAACACCTATCTGGAACTATTAAAAGGGGGTATGATTCCTATTATATGCTTACTAAAGGATTTGAATCAGTAAGTGTTGAAATAGGTCTTGTGCCTATAATTTGAAAATGGTAAGTAATATCTTGGGAATTAGTGATATTATGAGAAGATTGAGGGAGCTATGTTTTTGTTATTCGACTAAAATATAATTATTGGTTAGAAAACTTGTTTTTACTGTAAAAAAAGGTGTACTGGTAACTGATTTTTAGTGAGTTTCCACACACTCTGATGTTAAGCGACATTGCACAAATAGGTTAAAGGAGATAGTAAATATGATTAAAAAAATAGAAGAAGTATCTATAAATGCATGGCCTTCTTTACAAACTAATATTTACGATGGTTGGATTATTCGCTATGCAAATGGATATACAAAGCGCGCTAATTCTATTAATCCGTTATATAACTCGGAAGAAGACTTAGAGAAGAAAATTAAGTATTGTGAAACACTATTTATAAACAGAGGTTTACCGATAGTTTATAAATTAACTCAAGAATCAAAGCCAACTGACTTAGATAATGAATTAGCAAAGAAAGAATATAAAAAAATAGATTTAACCTCAGTTCAAATATTAGACTTGAATAAATTTAATAATGTAAAAGATGACAGGTGTATTGTTGATACTAATTTGACGGATACCTGGTTAGAAGCTTTTTGCAAATTTTCTAAAATAAAAGATAAAGAAAGGCTTACATTAAAAAAGATGTTAACAAAAAGTACTGTAGATAATTATTATTTCAAATTGATCAGAGATGGTCATATCATAGCTTGTGGATTAGGAGTAAAGGAAAATATATATTTTGGTTTGTTTGATATTATTGTTGAAGAAAATTATCGGGATAAGGGATATGGTATAAAATTATTAAATGAAATATTAACTTTTGCAAAGATAAATCTAGTCCAAAAAGCATATTTACAAGTTGTCGCAAATAATTATCCAGCAATAAAATTATACGAAAAAGTAGGTTTTAAGGAAATTTATAAATATTGGTATAGGGTAAAAGAAATTTAAAGCAAAGTGCAAAGATTGTATAACACTGTATTGCCGGTTCCATTCTTTCGTCATTTCACCCAAGTTTCTGAACCTTAGTCATGACTGACTGAGGTTCAGAAACTTTGGCAATACGGATACGTTACCTGCCATTGAGCTAGCTTTTCATATAAAATTTTTTTCAAATTATAAGCCTTCATTATGGCAATTATTTTAAAAATACAGTATAATATTTGTTAGGGTTAGGAAAACATGCTTTGAGTCAAATAGTTGCAAAGGGTGGTAAATAAATATGAAGCAATTGGAAGATATAATCGAATGAAAAACATGTACTTTTAATTGCAAAAAAACTGTTGATGAAGAAGTATGATGTTTCGAAATTAATTTTGTTTGGTTCAAAAGCTAGGGGTGATGCTGATGATGAATCGCTGGCTATGCTAAATATGTTCTCCGAAACTACATGCAATAGTCGCGATGTTCTGTCGCGGATTACAAAAACGAAGCTATGGAGATTTGAACATTCATATTTGAAGAATAATGGGCACATGAATTACTATAAACAATTTGACAAATCAGAATTTGTTTTGGGGTGTCTTTGGAGAATACAGCGAACAAGAGATTATTTATATTAGGTATGGGAGGTAAATATGCAAGTAGGAGATAAAATATCATTTGGCCGTTACGATTGGCGAGTGCTTGATATACAAAAAAATGTGGCATTGATTATAACCGAATGTATTATAGAACAGCGTGCTTACCACGACGCTTATAAAGATATAACATGGGCAGACTGCTCGTTAAGAAAATATCTTAACGGTGAATTTTATAACAAATTTGATGCAATTGATAAAGCTAGAATAATACCAGTATTAAATAAAAATCCCGACAATCAGTGGTATGGTTCAAAAGGTGGAGAAGATACGCAAGACAGGATATTTTTATTAAGTATTGAGGAAGCAGTGTGCCAATATTTCGGTGATAGCAGTTCAAAACTGCTAAATCCGGGGAAAAATCAAAGATATTGGTTCGAAAGAAAAGACCAAAATAATAGCAAGCGAATTGCCATGTATAAGAGTGGAATATGGTGGTGGTGGCTTCGATCGCCCGGACGCGTTAATGTGAAGGCCGTATACGTCCACGGTGACGGTAATATAGGTATTCAAGGAAACAATATATTGAAAGGCAACATCAGCGAAGGCATGTGTAGAGGCGGTGTGCGCCCTGCTTTGTGGCTGAAGCTGTAATATAATTCACCATACTATAATGACGAAAAATTTAGAGGAGGAGTTAAAGATGAGCAGATATGAAGAAGGATTAAGATTAATCGAAGAAAGTTGCGGCAACGGAAAAGATAATGTCATTGCCCTCTCAACCATCGCAATGGAACCAGGTGCTGACGGAGTCCCCCATCCTTATGTCCGTGATGTGGACGCTTATTATGAAGACGGCGTGTTTTATGTTACTACTTGGGCAAAATCAAATAAAATGCAGCAGATAGCTCAAAACAAAGAGGTTGCATTTGCGGTTTGCTTCGAGGGGATTTCCGGAAGTGGAATTGGCGAAAACCTCGGATGGGTTTTAGACCCAAAAAATGCTGAAATAAGGGCTAAACTTCGCAAAGCATTTATCGATTGGTACGACCAGGCAAACAATGAACAGGATGAAAACTGCGTTATTTTGGCAATCCGCATAACGAAATGTACAATATTTAGAGACCACGGTGCTGTGCGTTACAATATGGATTTTGTGAATAAGTTAGAGAGTGAAGAAGGAAAATAGAGTAAAGAATTAAACGATATTTAAATGAACATTCTCCGTAGTGCACTTTATTAGCATAAAGTGCACTTGACAAATTCCAATTTGTCAAGACGAATGTAACAGATGTTTTAACATTAGTTATGTCACATCTTTATATACATTATGAAGTAATGAAGTGAAGAATAATTATCAAAGGGTGCGACGTCCTGTCGCACTCTGAGTTAGGAGACGTATGGTTTCGGAGAACAAAGTACTCCTGATCAAGATAAGAGTTATCTGAGATTATGGAACATCAGGAGTATGTGGGACGTTCTCCACCATTGCGCCGATTAAGTAATGCGATCTATGAAGGAAGGTTATATTATGAATATTGGAGTAAGTATCGCCTAACATGTTAGGACTATATCGGAAATCTTAATCAAAATAGAGTCTACTATTGTGATAAATTTTCAAAATGTCTGTAAGTTTTCAATCATGCTCTAGTTAAATTACGTATAGTCTGTTGAACGAGACCACTGTTCGCTAAGCTTATGGGGAATAAATTAAGACTATCTTAACTGATACCTGTTTTTTAGGTTTAATTAGGAAGATTTATGCATAAAATCTAACTTTTCAATGATTATTATGTCTTTGTGTATTGGAGGAATCTTGCATATTTATGGTTTTTTCTGTCGTGGAGTGGTTTAGTTTAACACGTAATAACTGACATAAGTCTGCACAGATTGTCAACACAAGTATAATTTGTAGTACAGACTTACATGGTTAATCACGCGGTCATGTCATATGGCATCCCCTAGTTTCCCGATTTTGTAGAAAAGAAATAATGAAAATTTTTAGGCTAGAATTAAAGGAGTGATGGAATGATAACAGCCTGGATAGGAAGTATAGTCTTTTTATTTGCTACAATATTGTATGTGTTATTAGCTTTAGGATTACCATATGGAGAGTTTGCTATGGGTGGGAAATATAAAACAATGCCAAAGCAAATGAGAATTATTTGTTTTGTATCAATTTTCCTACAATTGTTTGGTATCTTATCTCTTTTACAGACGGGTAATATAATTTATATTGATTTACTAGAACCCATTTCTAGAGGTGTTACTTTCTTTTTTGCAGTATATTTAACTTTAAATACTATTATGAATGCATTATCAAAGAGTAAAAAAGAAAGATGTGTAATGACACCATTATCATTATTAGCAACAATTTGTTTTTGGTTCACAGCAATATATGGTTAAATTGATATTGTTGTGTCTGCCCATGTTCTTGGTGTAGATTATGAACAAAAACTTTCTAATTTAGAAAAGAGTCGTAAAAAATGGTGGATATATTATTGATTGCATGGGATTTGAATATTCACATTATGTAAGTAAACTCGGTGACAGGGTTTATAGATTGGAAAAAGGTTTATAAATAAAAAAAGGAGTGATTATGGTTAATGCCCTTTCCTTGGTAAATTACGATGGCGCGCTTCACTTCCTATAACTCAGGGTTTAAGGATTGCTGGACTTTGGCAATACGGATACGTTATATGAAAGAGCAGGCTTAGTTTACTAGAACGGAGGAAATAATGAATAATTTATTAGGTGATTTATCAGTTTTTCTTTCTGGTTCTGGTTTTAGTTGGTTTATTTGTGGTGGAGATGCTATAGATCTATTTGTGGGAAAATTGACTAGAAAACATAAAGATTTAGATGTTGGATTGTTTTGGGACCAACGAAAAGAAATTATTGAATTTATGTTAGCGAGGAATTGGAGAGTGTTTGAACCTGATAAAGGCAGATTATATGAAGTATCTAACTCATCTTCAGATAAAAAGATAGAAGATAACTTATGGTGTATTAAACCTGATAATCCCAGTTATATATTAAAAGAGATAAAAAACAATCAATACAGAGTAGTTGATAAGTCAGTTCATCAAGAGGATCTAGACTTTATAGAATATTTATTTAATAGCAAGAAGAATGGGTACTTTCTATATAAAAGAAATCATGATATTAAAAGAGAAATGAAAAAAGCAATAATAGAAAAAGAAGGAATAGAATTTTTAGCTCCTGAAATTGTTTTATTATATAAATCAATCTTTGTGAAAAATAATTATAATTTTACAAAAGAAGTTATTAATAATTATAAACATGATTTTAATGTTGCCTACCCTGTGATGGATGCTGAACAAAAAAGCTGGTTAAAATCAGCATTACATAAAGAATATCCAAATGGACATTTATGGTTGGATATGTTTAAAATATAAAAAAACAAAATATATAAAGATTTTAGCCTGGTCTGCTCCATTAAAGAAACCATAATTATCTGGGTTACATGTTGCGTGTTGATGGGAAAATAGGTCAAAATTACAGAGTCTTTACAGTGGTAATTGGTAAAGTTACCCAATCAAAATTTGACTTCAGCTGTGGTGAAGTAAATCTATATTTGGAAAGTGGTGTCTGAATGGACAAAAAATCGGGTAATAGAACAAACATTATAGGCGCTAGCGAGGTTGGCTATGCCATCTCGGCTGGAATGGACAAGAATTCTGTTTATAAAACAAACAGTTTCTATTGGGATACAACAAGAAATGACTTCTTAGGAGCAATTGTGCTTCCTTTTTATGGAGCATTTGTCTCAGAAGAAAGCTGGCAACTTTTTGGCGATGTCTCAGGAAAAAAGATGCTGGAGATAGGCTGTGGAAACGGTCGATCCTTGCAATATCATGGAGAACGCAAAGCATCTGAACTATGGGGTTTGGATATTTCAAAAAAACAAATTGAAAAGGCAACGCAACATCTGAGGACATGCGGTCTTTCAGCAAAGTTAATCTGTTCTCCCATGGAAGAAGAATGTGGTATACCAGTGGATTATTTTGACTTTGTTTATTCGATTTATGCCATAGGTTGGACCACTGACCTTGAGGGTACTTTTTGTCGGATTGCTTCTTATCTTAAAAAAGACAGTGTATTTATTTTCAGTTGGTCTCACCCTATACACAAATGTGTTGTTGCAGAAAATAATATGCTTGCTTTTAAAAAATGTTATTTCGATGAATCTTGGTACTCAGTATCTCTTGATGAAGGGTCTCTAACATTATCGGACCGTAAACTTTCAACCTATGTGAACGCGTTGGCAAAAGCGGGATTTGTAATAGAGCAATTGATTGAGCAATCTGATGATAAAATTATACAATCGTGGGAAGATAACAGTGATTTTGCGAAAAAAGCAAAGATGCTTCCTGTAACTTTTGTAGTTAAAGCAAGAAAACTTTAAGAGTAGTGTAAGCATAATTTGTAGTTAAGTTATAGCACATTTTTATATAATTTGAAAGAGCTGTCTATGCTTCATTTGGATCCGTAGGGCATGAAACTTCACCCAACCTAGGATTTCCAACTCTACTATCGTTTCGTCCAAATTTATTCGGTAATGGCAGTCGCCCTAAGCCTTACGAACTTCGGAAATCCCCGGTACGTTATATAACATGTTGCCAAGATATATTTAATTTTTATGAAAAGTAAAGGAGATGAGGATATTGAAAAAAGTTTTTTGTGTTTTAGTGATTTTTGTTTTTTGTCTTAGCACTACTGGTTGGGCAAATGAATATTTTGGTAACATTGAATTGGAGTTACCATATGAGTACAATTTTGATCAACAGTTTATTGTAGCTGGTGAGCGAGTTTTGAATATTAACATCAAAAATAACACTGACCATAATGTCCAGGCAATTGAGTTAGAGATTAGACTTATGAATGCTTTTAGAGAAGATATTTCAGATTGGACTACTTATTTAGATCCTGAGTTTATTTTACCAGCTAATTCTGAAAATAGATTATCTTTGAAACTAACAAAGCAAAATATTCTTGGACAAAAAGTGGAAAACGTATTAGATAATGCAAAATATATTGAAATTAGATATAAAAGAATATTGTTAGATAATGATGTCGTATTGACAAAACGAGAACTATACCCGGAATTAAAGAATGTTTATGGATCATTTAGTATTGATGCAATATTAATAGATGATGATTCACTATTAGAAATCGGAGATAAAGAATATAACTTTCTTTTATCGAGTTATAGTAATGATAGCCATGCTTATTCAAAAACTAAGGAAACTGTTCAAGGTATGTGGGGGTCTGAAAAAAAAGATAGAGAATTTAACTATCTTGGTGACTTTGCAAAAATTTTTGATAGTGAATACGTTCTTTACATTAAAGTAACAAACATTGCAGAGAATTTTATTGAAAAAAACTGGACAACGAATTATAAGCCAGTATTTACATTGATTGATAGTGATAATAACCAATATATTAATATAGCTTTACTTTATGAACCGCAAAATTTAAAGGGCATAGCTTTAGGATATGCTCCTTTATATCCAAAATCTAGCGCGATTTTAATTTTAATATATGATAAGATCAAAGATTCAGAACCTGAGTGGATTCAACTTTATATTAATGGTGAACCATATGTGGAGAGGTTTTACGTTAAATAATTGTTTAAAGTAAGAAAAATTAAACGACACGTCATTCCAAGTCCAAAATAACATCTGGCTTGACAATCTAGACGGTAAAGCCTCAATGGATTGCTATTTTCAATGTTATGATTTATTATCTACGTACGGTTCACGTTTGATGGCATAATTGATTGGTCTGTAGCCATGGGAAAAATCGCGGAAATAGGTTATTCGGGTGCGACTGCAATAGAGGTCATGAATTGGGGTTATAAGGATTTATCGGCAGAGGAATTTTTGCACGAAGCGTTTGAGCGAGCAAAATGGTTGGAAGCATTAAAACCCTATAATCCATGAAAGTAGAAATAATTTGCAACAAACTTTGAAATATGAAGGATACCCTAATTAGCAGCATCTTTGCCTTATTTATATTGTGAAACATCAGAATCATTAAGGGCTCAAAACCTGTGGTGAGCATTGAAAAGGAGGTCTGGTTTACTCTACTATTGTCGCGTTTAAATTCTTTTTCTAAAGGCAGTAGCCCTAAAGTTCAGGAATTTCTTAAGCCCCTGGTACGTTATGTGAAAAACTTCTTGAAAGAAGAATAAGGTGGTCAAAAATATAATATCTGCATTATTGGGCATATTTAAAATGATTATTATAATAATTGGTATTATAAAATAGAAAAAGGTGACTAATGTATGATAGCGTGTTTTGGTGATAGTATTACTGCTGGGATTCCTGGAGTTTCATATTTTAGGTATCTTGAAAGTAAGGAAAAGTATCGAAATTTAGGAGTTGGCGGAGATACACTTTTTGGTCTTTCAAAAAGAGTTGATAAATTTTTATCTGAATCTTCATGTGATGAAATGATTATTCAAATTGGTGCTAATGATATTTTATTACCGTTTTTAAAACAAAGATCTAGGATTTGGGATAAAATTACTTATAGACTTAATTTACGAGGCAGTGTCCCGATAAACAATATTGAAACATTCATAAAGAAGTTTGAAATTTTAATAAAAAAAATATTAGATTTTAAAATAAGGGTAATAAGTATTCCTTGTATTGGAGAGAACGTTGAAAGTGATTTAAATAAAAAAGTAGATATATATAATGAGGCAATTTATAATTTATGTAATAAATATAATATTAAATATATAGATTTTAATAAGTGGCAAAAGGGAATTATTAGGCAATCTGATATCGAGAGTGAATATATTATATCTAAATATTTTATTAAAATACTTATTGATACAATTTTAACAACTTATCTTGGATTTTCAAAATATATTAGCCAAAAAAGAAAGCTAGTTGTTACGGTCGATGGTGTTCACTTAAATAAACTTGGCGCAAAAGGGTTGGCAGAATTAATTACTACAGAATATTTTAACTAATATTAAAGAAATATTACGTGGGCAGCTGGACATCGCCTAACAAAATATTTCCGATTTCGTTCTTACGTCACTACACTCAAATAATAAATGGTTTGACGAATATTACTTTCAAATATTATCAAAAAATTTTAAATCTGATTACTTAAATATTTTTTTACTAGACTGAGAAAGCAAGGCACAACTACGTATAACATGGAATTTAAGATTCTGCTATGCTGCATCTAAATTTCTTCGTTAGAGCAGCCAGCCACCCTAAACTCGGGAACTTCTTAAATTTCCAGTACGTTATATACAATTTTGCGGAGAGGTTTTTCCTTAAAGAATCACTCAATATAGAGGACTTCGTTTTGACCCATTCAGTTAATTCTTCTTTTGTAAGTTGTCCAGTCGATTGTCTCATTATTGCTTCATCGGCATTATATTCAGAAGCAACAAGTTGATGGCTATTTCTTTGGAGAAAAATGTCTATGGCAACTAATGAAATCCGTTTATTACCATCAATAAAAGGATGGTTTTTGCATAGGTGGAATCCATAAGCTGCAGCCATTTTATATATGGAATCATGTAGATAGTGTTCTCCAAAAGTAGTTTTTGGTTGTTTCAAAGCAGAATCTAGGAGATTTTCATCTCTAATACCTGGAGTCCCACCATATTGTTGGATCAGTTGATCATGAATAATATAAATTACATTTTTAGGAATGAAGTTAATAACGTTCATTTTGATGAACTAACGCCCGCAAACTAGTGACTTCAGTCATGAGTAAGGGCGTTTCTCTTAACATATGTTAAGAGAAATATCTCTTTTAAGTACTGGTCTCACTTGCATCTACCTTTTACATATTTTATAATAAATGTAGGAGGGATAATATGACAGAAATACATACGGGAAGAGGGTGTGTATATTCGATTTAATATCATGTAGTATGGTGTGTTAAATACCGTCATAAAGTTTTAGTAGTGCTGTAGAAAAACGTTTCAAAGAGATGCTCTATGAGATAGCAGACAAAAATAATTTTTCGATTATAACTATGGAAAGCGTAACGATTTTTTGAACAGACTTTCTTTTAGACTGATCAACGAAAACCAAGTAATCTGTCGGGAAAGTTTGGATATTAAGGATATGCTACAAGATTCGAAATATGCTAAGTCTATAAGTGACATTTCCTGGTCTGAATTTGGTAGAATGATAGATTACAAAGCAGATTGGTATGGTCGTATTGCGGTAAAGATCGACCAGTACTATCCTTCCAGCCAAATCTGTTATGTATGTAATGAAAAAAATCCAGAAATTAAAGATCTCAAAATCCGCGAATGGGTTCAGAACACCGAGGAGAAAGTATTGGCAAGCTCTTTTTAAGAAAGTAGTTGAATGGTCCAGGGAAAGAAGATAGACCAGGCGGAATTTTTGAGAAAATTGCTCAAAAACTTCGCATATTCGAACCTGTTATCTGAAATAGTTTTAATAGGTTTATTAAATTAAAAGGAGAGATTAATTATGGCTATAAAAAAAGTATTAATGATTGGTAATCAAAAATTAAGAGAAAAATCATTAAATGTGACTGATTTTACTGGAGAATTACTAGAAGTTACTCAAGATTTGAAGAATACATTACTTTATCTTCAAAAGGAAAAGAACATAGGTAGAGCATTAGCAGCTCCACAAATAGGTCATATGAAAAAGGTAGTCTACTATAATTCAAATTATGAAGAGATAATTATGTTAATCCTGAAATTATATGGAAGAGTGAAGAGATGTTTGATGTTTGGGACAGTTGTTATAGCTTTGATGTTGCTTTTTTTGTAAATATTGCAAGGCATAAAAGTATAAAAGTTAAATATCAAGATGAAAAAGGAAAAGAAAAAACTAAGCAATTTAATGATGATTTATCTGAATTATTTCAACATGAAATTGATCATCTTTATGGTAAGTTGGCAACTGATTATTTAGTTGATAATAAAAAAATTATAATGAGAGATGAATGGGAAAGGAGATACAATAGATGAAGAAGAAAATTGGAATTCTTGGTGGGATCAGTCATGAATCAACAATGAAATATTATGAAATAAAAGTATTATGGGTTAAATAATGATTATTATTATCCTGAAGTAGTTATATATAGTCTAGATTTTCAAAAATTTACTGATTTTGAAGATAACAATGATATGGAAGGTTATATAGAATACATATCTTCTGGAATATTGTCTTTAACTAATGCAGGAGCGGATTTTATTATTATGGCTGCGAATTCTCCTCATTCTGTTTATGAGGAAATAGAAAAATATTCAGAAGTTCCAATGATAAATATAGCAGAAGTAACAGTAAAAAATGCAAAAAAAAGAGGAGTTAAAAAGCTATTATTATTGGGGATAAAATATACTATGCAATCTTCATTTTATCAAAACGTATGTAAAAAATATGGTATTGAAATTGTAGTTCCAGTAGAAAAGGAGCAGGATAGAGTAAATGAGATTATATTTGATGAATTGACTATTGGAATGATAAAAGATGAAAGCAAAGCAGAGTTATTGCAGATTATAAAGAATTATAATGTAGAAGGAGTAATTTTAGGTTGTACTGAATTACCATTAATTATAAAAGCAGAAGATACTAGTTTAAAAATTTTTAATACTTTAGAACTGCATGTAGAAGCAGCATTAAATTATGCAATGGAATCTGAGTGCTAAAAACTACATCAGATAACACAGTATTGCCAATTTCACTCCTGGCGTCGTTCCACCCAAATTTAGCAATCTAAGATAAGAACTATCTGAGGGTGCTGAACTTTGGTAATACACGGATGCGTTAGGGGAAAGACCATGCAAAAACTGCTTTTTATGTGGCGTGGATTAATTGGATAGAACTTAGAAGGAAATATTAAGCCTTACTTTTTATGTACTTATTAATTTTTATCAAGGAGGTATGATATGCGTTCTGAAAATGAAATGATGCATATAATTTTGGGTTTTGCTAAAGCAGATGACCGTATAAGAGCAGTTTATATGAATGGTTCTCGTACGAATTTAAATGTGCCAAAGGATATTTTTCAGGATTATGATATAGTATATGTTGTTACTGAAACAGAATCGTTTTTAAAGGATAAAAGTTGGATTACAATATTCGGTAGTCCTATAATTATACAAGAGCCAGATCGGAATGATGTACAAACAGGCATAGCCGACGGGAAGTTTGATTTTTCTCGAAGGTATGTGTGGCTTATGTTGTTTAATGATGGTAACCGAATTGATTTGAGTATTGAAATCAAGGAAGAAGCAGAAAAAAATTTTCTTGATGATAAATTGACTATACTTCTGCTAGATAAAGATAATTTTTTACCCGAAATAAAACCACCTACAGATGAAGATTATCATATAAAAAAGCCAAACAAAAATCAATATTATGCTTGTTGTAATGAATTTTGGTGGTGCTTAAACAATGTGGCTAAGGGTATAGCAAGAGATGAATTACCTTATGCTATGAAAATGTTTAACCATTATGTACGCGATATGCTGAATAAAATGATAGAGTGGTATATTGGTATTAACACAAACTTTTCTGTTTCAGCAGGAAAAATGGGTAAATATTATAAAAAATTTCTTCCATCTGAATTTTATGAATTATATACTAAAACGTATTGCGACAGTAATTATGACAATTTTTGGGAGGCGATATTTATATCTTGTGATCTTTTTCGCAAAACAGCTCTTACAGTTGCTAGTTACTTTGATTACACCTATAATAACCAAGAAGGCATAAATATGGTCGAATATTTAAATAATGTTAAAAATAATAAATACAACTTTGATGAATGTTAGTAAGTGGGGCATTGCCCATCGTCTAACAATATATCTAAGTTCGATGACTCCCACTTTAAGCTTTGGAAATCCCTGGTACGTTAGGTCAAATTGTGCTGGCTTTGTTTTAACGAAAAGAGATTTTATCCAAATAGAAAATATTGCTATTCTTCATATGAATTGCAGACTTACTATATTGTTGTGGGTGTTCGTCTATTCACTAGGATAGTTATAATGAAGCAATCTATAGGGAGAAGGGGTTATAGATGAATCGAGGAACTAAAGAAGAAAACTAGAGTGACCGCAGAAACATTGGTCTATGAAAAAGGGTTGTTGGTAACTGATTTTTATGAGTTTTCACATACTCTGTTGTTATGTGAAACATTGAAACTCTAATATCAAGAGAGGGAAACAATAATGGAAAAACAGGTAATATTTGCCCCGAACAAACAAGATAAAGTGGAGTTAGAATTAGTTGATGTGTATCAACCAAAACTCATGACAAGTAAAGTAGATAATTTTATACCTTATTATAAAATAGCAATAAATCAAAAGAAAATTAGGGCCAGATATTTTTCCAGTAATTATAAATGGTCTTTATGTTCAAGATATTTTATTATTGAGGAATGGTTTACTAATAATTCAAGTACTAATGAACTTATAAATGCTTTAGAAAATATCATTGTAAGGCTAACAATTTTTGATTTAATTGATAATATGAGTGGGTTAGTAGCAATAAATAAAAATGGAAGAATTACTCCAAAAGAAATAAACGAAAAACAGATAATATATATTAAAGATAATAAAGGACTTTATAGAGAATTGGAAGTAAAGATGGTCGATATTAATTGGAGATCTGAAACCCCGAGGTTCAGCTTTAGCTGAACGAGTTCACTTTCATTTAGATCCGACATATTTGTACACGAAATATCGGGCGAAAAAGTATCATTTCCTATATATTTATAATTGGAAGGACTGATTAATGTGAATTGGCTTGAACAAGTAAATAAAGTAATGGATTATATTGAAGAAAACTTAACAAATGAGATTAATTATGAGGAGTTAGCTTAACTAGCTTGTTGTTCCAGGTATCATTTTTCCAAGATGTTTACAACTATAATGGGAGTCACTCTATCTGAATATATTCGAAGAAGGAGACTGTCATCTGCAGCTTTTGAATTACAAAATAGTAATATTAAAGTAATTGATCTAGCATTAAAATATGGTTATATATCTTCAGATGCATTTGCCCGTGCTTTTCAAAATCTTCATGGTGTTAATCCTTCTGAAGCACGTGATAGTGGAATATCTTTAAAAGCCTTTCCGAGAATGTCCTTTCAAATATTAATTAAGGGAGATGTTGAAATGGAGTACAGAATTGAAAGACTAGATTTTGAGTTTACAGTTGTAGGAGTAAAGAATACTATTCTTACTGAAAAGTCATTTGAGATAGTTCCTAAAATATGGGAAGAAGCTAGCAAGACAGGTTTAGTACAGAGATTAATTGATATGGCATGGGAAGATCCTCAATGTAAGCTAGAAAGTCTATTAGGAATTGTTGGTGAACAAGCTTCTATTACTGATGAAAAGTTTGATTATATGATAGGAGTTCGTTATAAAAACAAAGTACCTAAAGACATGGAAAAGATAGTAATTCCTAAAAGTACATGGGCAGTATTCCCAGATACAGTCAATGCCTGGAAACGTCTATATACTGAATGGTTACCTACTTCAGGTTATGAATTAGCTGATTTACCATGTATTGAGTGCTTTTATGCTCCAGATCATGAACCTAAAGATGAATTGTGGGTTCCAATTATAGCTTAAATTTTTATTTTATTAATAGTGAAAAATGGTAGTTTGAACTATGGGACACGATAAGTCGTATAACAAAATATTGCTGGTTTCGCCATCGCTGCACTCAAATCCAGCAGATTAAGATAAGAACTATCTGAGTCTGCTGGACTTCGGCAATACGAATATGTTGTTGGACGTAATTGGACTAGTTTGGAAAAATCATTATCTTTAGTTAGGGGAAAGCTATGCAACTTGGAAGGAAAATTACGATATTTATGATAGATACTAATGCATATGTATCTAGAACTGCAGAAATAGGTAATTGGACTGGCAAAAAAATGTATTCATCTGGAGCAAAAATTGAAAAAATATTGGCAAGAGATGAATTATATAAGTCTGGAGGTAGAATTTTATGAAAAATGAATTTGTGACTTTGAGTCCTGGAAAAACTAATTGTTACTTAATACAGGTTAATAATGGTTATTTGTTAATAGATACAGGATACGAGAAAGATTATAGTAATTTTTTAAAGGAACTTGATGAGAGAGAAATTGAAGTTAGTGAAATTAATTATATTCTTTTAACACATCATCATGATGATCATTCTGGTTTTACAAATAATTTATTAAAAGAGACAGAAGTTAAAATTATTGCCCATGAATACGCAGAAGCCCTGTTAAAGATTGGTGAAAATGATAAAACAAGAGGTGGAGGATATATAAATAGAAGGGTACATTATTTATCAAAAATATATAAATTGCTTAATCCGGATTGGGATTTAACATTTCCACCAGTAAGACTTAGAGATAATGATATTTTAATTAGTGGTGACAATAAGGGAATTTTGAGAAAGATAGGGATTGATGGAACAATATTATATACACCTGGACATACTATTGATTCAATTTCTGTACTATTAGATAATGGAGTTATATTTTGTGGGGATGCAGCTATGAGTTGGCCTTTATGGGCTGGAATAAAGTATTGTACTATCTTCATTACTGATATAAATAAGTTTTATGGAAGTTGGGAAAAAATAATTGAAAATGGAGCTAAAGAAGTATATCCCTCACATGGGAAGCCATTTGAAATAAAAAAATTAAAAGAAAACATATGGGAATATAGTAATGATTCTTTAGTTGAATTTTTTTAAAAAGGAGTTGCCAGGATTAGGTAATTTCTTTATGATTGGCAAATGGGTAGAACCGGGTGGGGGTGTATCAACTGCATTTAGAAGTAGAAGAGCTTGGCACAAATTATCTGTAAAAAAGGCAAAAAAAGTTTATTATTAAATAAAATATATAGAAATAGAATTGGAGCTTAATGAAGTTCGTACATCAGATAGCATAGCATTTATAGTTCCACTATGTTCCGCCTAAATTCATTCAGCAAGCCAAGTCTGGCTAAGTTTTGTGAACTTCGTAAATGCCTAATACGTTATGTGAAATTATGTTAACATATTCATATTAATAAATTATTAAATATTTAATAATATTTCTTATATCAAAAGAGGGGGGAAATAATGATTAAATATGAGATTAGAAAGCTTAAAATAAATGAGATACCTTTACTCGAAGATTTTTTATATGAAGCTATTTCCCAAAGAGGTGAAGAAAATATTTTGTCCAAAAAAATTATTAATGAACCTAAATTAAAGATATATATCGAAAATTTTGGTAAATCGGATGATTATTGTCTTTTTGATATTGAAGGAAAAGTTGTTGGTGCAGTATGGTGTAGAATTTTTTCTGGTGAAATTAAAGGATTTGGATATATTGATGAGCAAACTCCTGAATTTGCAATATCTTTATATAAAGATTATAGAAATATGGGTATAGGTACTTCACTCATGAAAAACATGTTAAAATTATTAAAAGAACAGGGTTATAAGAAAACTTCCCTGGCTGTACAAAAAGATAATTATGCAGTTGAAATGTATGAAAAAGTTGGTTTTAAAGTAGAGAAAGAATTAGATGAGGAGTATCTTATGATCTGCAAATTATAATATATTGAAATATAAAGCGAAGGTTTTTAGCACATATCGTGTACAACAGCACATAACATGGGATTTAAGATTCCGCTACGCTCCATCCAAATTCATTCGGTAAGGGCAGTTGCTCTAAACTTCACGAATTTCTTAAATCTCTGTTCTGTTTTATATAAAATTGCTTTCAATAATGGATAGGGAGGGTTTTCAGAAATGCTAACAGAAGAAGTGTTTTGGAATCAAATAGGAAGTTTTAACATTAAATTTTTTTATCTACACATTATTTGGATTGCTATTTCTATAGTAATACTATTAGCTTTATATACAGAAAAGGGCGATAGGCTGAATGATATAGTAAAAATTTTTTTATCTTTAACTTTTCTTTTTAATAGTATCGTTTTTTTTGGGCTATTTACAGAGGGTCTAGTGTCCAGATATATATATGGTGGTATATTTTTAGGAGTAGGGATTTCGTTTTTTTATGATTTATTTAATCGCGAAATAAAATTTATTTGGCCAAAACGCAAGTATATAAAAATAACAACTATTATTGGACTAGTTTTAGTTTATGCATATCCGTTTCTTGGTGTTTTATTGGGAAGAAATTTTCCCTATATCTGTATGCCTATGAATCCCTGTCCTTCAACTGTGTTAGCGATCGTATTAGTTATTGCAGCATTACCTAAAACAAATAAAACTACTTTGATTTTATTATTGCCATGGGCTTTATTGGGTTTGCCAAAGGCATTTGGTTTATTCGGTTGCTACGAAGATATTATATTATTTTTAGCTGGGTTATATGGATTAGTCAACTTATTAGTATATTGGAAAATTATAGGGAAAGAGAAAAACGTTGAAGAAAGCAACTTCATATAACATGAGATTTAAGATTCGGCTTCGCTGTCCCCAAATTGATTCGCCAGGGGCAGTCGTCCTAAGACTTATCAACTTCTTAAAATAGAATCGCACAAGACAATAAAGATCCTACAAAAAAATATTAAATTGTTGTTTATTAAGTTTGAATAAAAATATTTAGTTAATGGAGATGAGATTATTGGATTTAAAATTTAAATGGATAGACTCTTTTTACATTTGTGGATATTTTGTGGAAACGAGTTTAGATACTTGCGATGAAGATCTGTCTAAATTATGGAGTGATTTTGAATTTAAGAAAGAAGAATTATTTAATATTTATGGTTACAAAGAGGATTTTTATGGGCTTATGTGGTACACAGATAATCACCGATATTGTTACCTTATTGGTATTGAAGTAGATAACATAGATAAAATGTTGGAAGGAGCTATATATAAATACATATCAGGAACAGATTATGCTATAGCATATGTTTCAGCAGATATTTCTGCAATAGATGCCTGGACAGATTATTTTGATAAAATATTACCAGATGCAGGATATATCCCTAATACTAAACATGGATATAATTTTGAGTATTATCCAAATGGTCACACAGGAGAATATGAATTATGGACACCTGTAATAAGGAGTGGTAAAAATGGCTGAAAATCAAGCAGGAAGATTAATGGACAAGACAATTGTACCTTTATCAGTACAAATAAAAAACTTGCTCGGGAAAGAAGCTACTAAAAGATTATTAAAATTTGAAAGTTTTTTGCAAAAAAATTATGATTTAGAGCGTGAACTCAAATTTCCATTTGGTAACAAATATGGTTGGGGATATAGATATAGTCATAAAAACAAGCTTTTATGTTATGTATTTTTCGAGCGAAATTCATTCACTGTTACGATAACAATAGGTAAAAGTGAAGTGCACAGGTTGTATAAAGAATTAAATAATCTGCTTCCCAAAACAAAAGAATTGTGGGAAAATCGATATCCTTGTGGGGATGGTGGCTGGATGCATTATCAAGTGGAAAATGAAGATGAAATTTGTGACATAAAAAAACTTATTAGTATTAAGAAGAAACCCAGACAAAGATAACTGATTGTAAAAAATAATTTTAATTAATTGGAAAAATACTTAGCAAATTATTTCAGATTGATAATAGAAGTGTGTGTGACTTTATGTAATACAGTGCTTCCAACTCCGTTATACTGTGTCAAAATTGATTCACCAATCCAGATCTGACTAAGGCTTCTCAAATTAGGAAATACATAAACGTTAAGTGATATTGGCCAAAAAGGGGGTTAATCATGGACAATAAAGGAATATTGGAAATTGCTATGTATCAATCAGCAATAGATGAGAGCTGCAATGTTGATGATTTCCGCAAAAATAAAAATGTAGTTGTCACATCTAGAGTTAACCCAGATGCTCGTAAATATTTAGAACTTCCTTTTTATTGTAATTTGGTGTCTTACGGAAATAACATTGTTGCATCTGTAAATGGTGAAATTGTTGATATTGTTGAAAATTATATTAATAAATATTCTGTTGAGCATTGCTTTGAAACACCCAATATACATATTCTAAACGATGAGTTGCAAAAAAGAAAAATGCGAATTTGTTTTATGGCAGAATATTTTTTGCCAGATATAAATTTACTTAAAATACTTACTTGTGCATTTAAAATTAAAAATCTTACACCGGATGATTTTGCAAACTTATATCTTCCACAATGGAGTAATGCTTTATGTGAAAAACGCAAACATTTAGATGTGATGGCAGTAGCAGCTTTTGATGGAGATAAAATAATTGGATTGGCAGGTTGTTCTGAAGATTGTGATACCATGTGGCAAATTGGTGTAGATGTTTTACCTGAGTATAGGAGGAACGGAATTGCTGCTGCATTAACAAGTAGGCTTGCAGTCGAAACAATTAATAAAGGAAAAGTGCCATTTTATTGCGCTGCATGGTCAAATATAAAATCAGTTAGAAATGCGATAAAAAGCGGTTTTAAACCAGCATGGGTAGAAATGACAGCCAAAAGCTTTGAATTTGTATCTAAGATGAATTTATAGTGTATGTATTCTATAAAACAAAGAATTAATGAAGAATAATTTTGTGGTTCTAAGGATTGGGGGACGGCTAACTTCACTTAACAAAATATTTCGGATGTAGTCTGGATGTTAATAAGGAGATAACAAATGAAAAAAAACATAATTTTAAAAGAAATTTCTCAAAAAGATTTTGATCGTGATTATTTTGTAAAGCTAATAAATAGTGATAGTAATATTAGAGAATTGATTATAAATGAATTATTTTCGAATACCAATATCATGATATATTACCATTGCTATTATGTGGTCTCGGATGCTAGTAAGAAAGTACCTATTTTATATTACAATTATTGGGATAAATTTGTAAAATTATTAGATCACGATAATTCTTATCATAGAGATATTGGGTTAACACTAATTGCGAACTTAGTACAAGTTGATGAGGAAGATCGTTTATCGTTAATATGGACAAAATATCTAGAATATATTAATGACGAAAAGTTTATGACTGGAGAATGTTGCATAAATAATATAAGAATTATTTTAAAAACCAGAATTGACTTGATAGACGAAGTTATTAACATTCTTTTAAAACTTGATAAAGTATGTGATTATACTGAAAAACAGATTGCGCTCCTGGAATATAGCGTTTTAAATATATTTGATGATGTGTTTTTCAAGAGCAATTATAAGGATGAAATTGTTTGTTTTATTAAAAAAAGAACTACAAGTATAAGTCCTAAAACAAGAAAAAAGGCTAAGCAACTTATTAAAAAGTATAAGATATAACGCATATCAGCGGCGTATTGCAAGGGATTTAAGATTCCGCTATCCAAATTCATTCGGTGAGAGCAGTTGCCATAAGCTTCATGAACTTCGTAAACCTGCGGGACGTTATACGCAATCTCTTAAGTAAAAAATTTTAAAAAAAAAGGTGTTGAGATTGAAATTTATTTTTCTAATTGTTTTATTATTAACATATAGGTTTATTATTAAAAAAGTTGGATTGATTATTGATAAAAAAATGAATGTAAAAAGATTTAAAAAACTAGTTTTTTTAGTTCCTGTTAGTATATTAATTTCTATAATATTGATGAAACTAATTGGTTTATCATTTGAAAATGCAGGCTTTATTTTAGGTAATGTTAATGCTGGTATAAAATCCATATTTTATATTGGCTTACCATTAGCCATAATTAGTGCTGGATTAGTATTTACCATACCTAATGATAAACTCGAAACGGTTAAATATGGCGAAAGAAAAAATAAATGGCAATTTATTTATGTGTGGATATTTGTGGGATTTGTTGAAGAGATATTATATAGAGGATTTATTCAAGGAACATTAAATACAATATTTGATGGAGACGTATTTTTTTTCACCTACGCAACAATTTTATCAAGTGTTATTTTTGTCATAATTCATATTGATAATGTTTTAAATGGAGATGAGACCTGGGAAATATATATAAGTATGATACCGACAAGATTAATTGCAGCATTAGTATTAGGATACAGTTTTCAAGTATCAAAAAGTTTAATATTTCCAATAATAATCCATAATTTAATTGATGGACTTAATTTGAGTATAATATATTACAGAAAGAAACTGCTGATTAGCAATAATGATATTAATGTATAAGTAATAAATAGTCCGGGGAAAGCGTATAACAAAGTATTGTCAGTTTTGCTTCTGCCATCACTCCACTTAGATCCAGTAACCTAAGATAAGAGCTATCTAAGGTTGTTAGGCTTCAGCAATACGGATACGTTCTTTGACAGTTTTAGTGATGTTTTTTCAATAACTAAACATCTTTTCGTAGTATTACTAATAAGGTAAAACGATTGTCTGACTTTAACTGGGGGACTATGCTAGGAAAGAGGTAAATAAATGAGAAGATTGGATACTTATTGTGGATTATATTGTGGTAGTTGCAAAATATTTTTAGTTAATCAGAAAGGGTTAGTAGAAGAAACTGCAGAGGAATGGAAAATGAACTTAGAAGATTTATATTGTAACGGATGTAAGACAGATACTAATTCATTATATTGCAAAAATTGTCAAATCAAATTATGCGCAGAAAGTAAAGAACTAGATTATTGTTTTCAATGTGAAGATTTTCCTTGTGCGGATTTAATAAATTTTAACTATGATGAAAACCCACATCATTCAATAGTTCTACATAATTTAGATGACATAAAAAATATCGGAACGAAAAAATGGTTAAAGGAGCAGAAAAAAAGATGGAGTTGCCCAGAATGTGGAGAAAATTATTCATGGTATGATGAGAAGTGTCCAAACTGTGATAGTTCAGTTAGAAGTTGTATTGATGATGAAAAAGAAATAAAATAGTAATATTTATGGCCGCTCGAGTGCATAACAAAATATTCTCGATTTCATTCCAAATTTCTTTGTTAAGAGCAGTCGCCCTAAAACTCAAAAACTTTGGTAATACGAATGCGTTAGGCGAAATTGTGATGCCAGTACTCAAACGCATTTGTCAAAATATAAAAAAGCAGGCAATAATCGAATATCTATTTGGGCACCCAGGAGGGGGGACATTAAATGAACAAAAAGATTGGAATATTAGCTGGAATGGGGCCAAGGTCTACGTCACCATTTCTCGAATTAGTATTAGATCAATGTCAAATTCAGTATGGTGCAAAATATGATATTGATTTTCCACCAATTATAATTTACTCTCTTCCAACACCATTTTATTTAGATCGACCAATCAAGCATAAAGAGATGAAAGATACTATTACAAAAGGCCTTCAACATCTTGAGTCAACAGGAGTTAATTTTATAGCAATGCCATGTAATTCTGCACATATATACTTTGATGAGTTTAAAGATAAAATAAATATCCCGTTATTACATATTGTAAATGAAACAATAAAAAAGATATCTAGCCCAAAAAAGAAAATAACAATTTTATCAACTGGATTAACTTTTAATTCAAACCTTTATCAAGAAGGAATTATAAAATCGGATAATGAATTTGTTTTTATAAACAATTGGCAGAAGGAGATAAATAAAATAATTCAAATGATAAAAGAGAAAGAGGATATGAGCGAAATATATTTACACTGGGATAGTTTGATTGAAGAGATAATAACCAAAGATATTGATGATATTATTATAGCTTGTACGGATTTAAGTGTTTTAGATAACAATTTTAATGAAAAGGTAAACATTATAGATTCATCTAAAGCCTTGGCTGAATCTGTAGTAAAACAATATTTAAGTTAATCAGGAATAGTTTAGTTAAGAAGGCATCTCACGGTCGTATAAAAGTATACGGCTTCGTTAAGCTGCACCCAAATTCATTCGTCAAGGGTAGTCGCTCTAAAAACTCATGAACTTTGTAAACCTCAGGAATGTTAACTGATATGCTTATCTTCTAGGTTAAAAAAACTTTTACAAACATATTTAAACAACAGGTAAATTAACTGAACGTGCTGTGGTAAAATTAATATGTTCATGGTATAATAAACATATTCAAATAATTGGTGTATGAGTAAAGGAGAGGATAAGATGAGAGAAACAACCCCAAATGTGTTAATCGTTTGTCAGTCAATTCATCATGGAAATACTATGAAAATTGCAAAAGTAATTTCAGAAAAATTAAATGCAAGTATTAAAAAGCCTTCCGAAGTTAAAGTTAGTGATATTAATAAATATGATTTAATAGGTTTTGGTTCAGGAATTTATAATCAGAAACACCATGTCAGTATTTTTAAATTAATTAAAAATATTGAAATGCAAAACAAGAAAAAAGCATTTATTTTTTCTACTGCATCTATTAATTATAAAAAAATGCATAAGGATTTAAGAGAAGAACTTATTTCTAAAGGATTTGTCATTATTGATGAATTTATGTGTAAAGGTTTTATGAATCATAGTTTTATAAAATATTTCTTTGGTGGTCTAAATAAAAAAAGACCAAATGAAAAAGATTTATCAAAAGCTAAAGAGTTTGCACTTAAGATTAAAGAGGGAATGTAAATTTTTTGTGTAAATGTTTTTTCTCCATAATAAGCTACACTGCCAATTCAGGTTGAAGCCTGTCGTGAAAGTATATAGCAAACTGAGAATACAGTTCTTCCATTCTTTGATTGGCATAGTTCACTTTTTGGATATGCCTAATGTAGCCAGATAAATTTTTTTGTTTAGAGCTTCATCTGAGGGATACGCAGTCCTGGTTTTCGTCACTTTATGAATCTGCCTGTGGTATCCCTCAATCGTATTTGTATTGTAGATTGTTCTTCTCATCTCGTAAAGATATTTAAAATATGTAGTTAGTTCTAACCAATTATTTTTCCATGAGCGGATAACAATTGAGTATTTTCTTTCTTACTTTTCTTTAAACTGTTCAAAAGCCAGTTCTGCTTCAGCCAGGGTTAAAGCTTGCTACACTCTCTTGAGATCAATCATTAATATAACACGTATTTGAGAGTATTGCGTATTTGGTGGTTGTATCTCTGTCTCTGGAAACGCTGCGTTAATAGCTTTAGAAAAGCCAGATAGACCATCCTTACAAGCAATGAGAATGTCTTCTACGCCGTGATTTTTCAAATCATTACATACTCCAAGCCAGAAACTAGAACTTTCACTTTCACCAATCCAGATTCCCAAAATATCTTTAAGTCCAGCCATGTTAATTCCAAGAACACTATAAGCTGTCTTATTTATAATCTGATTGTCTTTTCTTACTTTGAAATGGATAGCATCTAGATATACTATTGGATAAACTCTTTCCAATGATCTTGACTGCCATTTAGCTATTGTTGGCAATATTTTGTCTGTAATCTTACTAACCATTGCTGTTGATACTCCGATTCCATAAATATCGTTCATGTGATCTTTAAACACAAAGAGTTTTTTGTTATTTGGATTATATGGATGAATAGATGTAATATTGTGCAAGAAAATATTTTGAAGAAATATAAAATAAAAGAAAATGGAGAGATGAAGCAGAATGCATTCCAATGAGTTTGACATTAATCTCAATTTTGTTAGAAACTTAATCAATGAGCAGTTCCCTGAATTCTCTAGTCTACCAGTAACTCCAGTAAATTCAATTGGAACAGTAAATTACATTTACCGGCTAGGTCAAGAGCTTTATATTCGTCTACCTAGAGTTATGGACTGGGCGAATATAGAAATGGAATGGAAATGGCTTTCATATCTTGCTCCCCATTTGACATTGAAGATACCCGAACCTGTTGCTTTAGGTCAACCCAATGCTTCGTACCCTGTTAACTGGGCAATCTACAAATGGATTAACGGCAATAATTATTCTGATGAGTTAATTCATAATGAAAGAGAAGCTGCAAAGGATTTGTCAAATTTTATAAATGAGTTGCATTCAATAGATGTGCCAATTGATGCGCCTAAGGCAGGCCGCTTACCGTTACTCGAGTTAAACAAAAGAACGTTAGAATCTATTGATGCGGCTGATTTGTTGGATAGAGATATATTATTAACAGTATGGGAAGATTCATGCAAAGCTTCTGTATGGAACGGTCATGCAGTATGGATACATGCTGATTTACTCAGAACAAATCTTTTGATACATTCCGGGAATTTGTCTGCAGTTATTGACTTTGGCTCAGCAGGGATTGGAGACCCGGCGTTTGATCTAATACCTGCTTGGAGTATATTCAACTCCAAAGGGCGAAAGGTTTTTCAAAATTCCATCCATGCTGATAAGGATACATGGCTTCGCGCCAGGGGGTATGCACTTCACCAGGCAGTACTTATTATTCCATATTATCGAGAAACGAACCCACAATTTGTCGCTCTGGCAAAAAGAACGCTGGATCAAATATTGATGAACTTTGATTCGGCAGAATAGAATAGTGTTCCTTTTGCCACATATGAAATTTTAAAAGAATAAATTAATTAAGTATGTCTTCCAGGTTACTATAATTTAATTTATAAAATGTTATAATATAGCCAGGAATGGTAACTAAAGAGTTAATACATATTAATTTGTTATAATAGATAAGAATTCATCTGAAGGAGGTAATGTTGATTGGTGGAATGAAGCTCGAGATAATTATCTTTCTCAATGAAGCAATTGATACAAAAGCAGAAAATATAAAGAGAATCATTAAGGAGATAACAGTAATTGATACGTTTATTGAGAATAATGAAGCGTTGAAAAAGTATATTCACTTAACTGAGTCGCATCCAAATTGTTAGAGGAGATCAGCTCTGATAATTATAGAGTGTAGGAGGGTGCCATGGATTACAGTTTTAAAACGATGGGATTACTGGTATGAACTTCTTAGTAGCGAATAGAGTAATAATTAACATAGGAGAATTACAATTGGCATAGCACCTAATATTTTGGTATATTTTTTTTAGCCTATCAAGCAATTATACGTTAAGTTTCACAGTTAATTAAAAATAGTAAAAATACTTGTTGATATTGTAAACTTGTCTGTTCAAAGAGTATGACGTTGAATATTGAATATCCTAATTTTCTTTGCTATCGCCACGAGAACTCCGGATGATATCAACTATGCCAGTAGAAAATTGGGCTGGGCCAGATATAAGGTGAAAAAATCTTTTGGAGTGAAGTCAGGAGATTGGTTATGATAATACGATTTCGCACATTTAGTCAAGATGATGATTTGGAAGTACGAGAGATGATCTTTGCTCTATACAGGGAAGATTCAGAGGGTGAACCTATCACCAACGAAAAGATAAGTAGGACATTATCTGTACTAGAGGAGAATTCTCAACGAGGAGAACTTATTATTTTTGATATGGAAGGAACAGTAGTTGGTTATTCGATCCTAATTTATTATTGGAGTAATGAGTTCGGTGGCGATTTATTAACTATTGATGAGCTATATGTAAAACCCGAGTGGCGAAGTAACGGAATTAGTACTGCTTTTTTTAATCACATAGTTAATAAATATAAAGAAACAGTGGTGGGTTTTAAACTAGAAGTAACGCCATCAAATAGCAGAGCAATGCAGCATTATCAAAATTTAGGCTTTACAGCGATAATGAATAAGGGTTTTGTAAAGCTAGTGGAAAGGGATTCATAATCTTTTCATTCTATTATGGCTAAATAGGGCATGTCCAGATCTGTTGCGGGAGATGTTGAGTAATTGGCTTTTCTACCGTGATTATGAAACCGTACACAAGCCAGTGTTCATTATGTATATATTCGGAGATTGTGTTATTTTCTTATAACTTCAAGAGGAGGGCTAAAATGAAAACAGTAATAATAAAAGAATGTGGAGATATCAAAACCTCAGATGTCTATACTTTTGACTTAAATAAAAAGGTTGTAAAGGATTGTATTGGTTGTTGGTCTTGTTGGTGGAAAACACCTGGCAGATGCTCTTTCAATGATTTAAATGAATTTTATCATCGTTATATAACAGCAGACAAAGCTATTTATTTTGTGAGGGTTACAAAAGAATTTGTCAGTGGTAATTTGAAAACTCTTTTTGATAGAATGATACCACTTTATCTACCATATACTGTCTATACGTCAGGTGAATCCATGCATGTTCCCAGATACGAAAAGTATCCTGATATTGAATTTTACTATGAAGGCAAATTTGAAACACATTCCGGTCGTCAGATTTTTGTAGATTATATTAATCGTGTATTTTACCAGTTTTACTCAAAGAATATTATCATAAAGCCTATTGGGGAATTTATTGCAGAAGGAGATGATAACACATGAATACAATTATTTTAAATGGTTCACCTAAGGGAAATTCTGAAAAATGTAATTCTCAAATTTTTGCGGAACAATTTGTAAAAGACATGAAAAATCCGTGCGAAATAAAATGTATTGCCCAAAATGTCCCTAAAGAACTCGCCCAGTATGTTGCAGACTTTGATGCTATAATACTTATATTACCGCTTTATATTCATGCTATGCCGGGAATTGTCATGAAATTCATTGAAGAATTGGAACCAGCTACTTCAAAAGGTAAATCTATAGGATTTATTATACAGGCAGGATTTATAGAAACTGCTCAACATAAGTATGTTGGACGATATCTTGAAAATTTAGCAGAGCGACTTAATTACAGCTATTTGGGCACAGTTTCAAAGGGAGAGGCAGCTGCCATTTATATGTATCCGAAAATGTTTAAAAAGGTATTAAAATTACTTTCTGAGTTAGGTGTTGCATATGAAAAAAATCATGCTTTTGACGATGAGGTTGTGAAAAAGTTAACTAACCCATATGAGCTATCAAAGTTTAAATTGTGGCTCCTTAGATTAGTTAATAAAGTAGGATTAGGTAATATAGGGTGGCATAAAGTTTTAAGGGAAAACGATGTCATGGATAAAAGATTGGATAGACCATTTTTATAATAGTGAATGATTTTTTTGGTATGTATCTGTGGTTATAGATGTTTTACATAATAGTATAATATTCATATAGGTTGGGGTTAGCTGGTTTTCCGTTGACGGAATTTAAATTCTAACACGCTATATGTGCTTTGCCCTGGGCTTTTTTTTAAGTATAATGGACTTTTAAGAAAAAAATAATCGAGTTTCACCAGATTGAACCGGTACTTCATAGAACATAGTATTCCTTTATTTTTTGCTAAGGAATACTTTAATAAAGACAGATGATACCTTGGATGTTAGCGACATTTCGCAAAAGTTTAAAAAGGAGGTAATTGTAATAAAAAAGTATGGTTGGTTATTAATCATTGTCATTATTCTTTCAGTAGGTTTTAATGTTTTTCTGGTTACTTATATAGGTAAAATGAAAACGGAAGAAGCTAAATATCCCAATAGTTTAATTTTTAAAAATGCAAATTCACGTGATACAATTTTTTCGATGCATAATATTAAGAAAGCACAGCAGATTACTCAAGGAAAAGGAATTAAAGTTGGTGTAATTGATAAGTTTTTTGGGTATAATAAACATTCCGATTTATATAGTGGTGGAATGGATTTTTCAAAAAGCTCCAATTCGTTTTATGAAATTGATGAACATGGTTATTGGATGTCATTAATATTGAAGGAAATTGCTCCGAAAGCTGATCTATATGCCCTCAATATAGAATGGGAAGATGAAAATTCAAAAGTTGAAAGTATGATCGAAGCTATTAATTGGGCTATAAAAAATGATATTGATGTTTTAACATATTCTTCGAGCAAATTTTCCGAAGAAAATAAACAAAGGCTGGATAACGCCGTAAAGAGGGCTATAGAGCATAATATAGTAACTACATTTATACACTATTCTTATGGCGAAAATATATTACCAGATGGGTTTTTTGAATATAAGGGAGCTACAGATTATAATCGTAGAGAACCAGATATAAATATTTACCATTTCGATTATAATGTTTTGTTTATAAAGAATTACAATGTATATAATAATGGATATTCAGAAGAAAAGGAAAAATATAATCCGCCCTATGTTTCTATATCATCTACTTCGCCGGTTACAGCAGGTTTTGTTGCATTATTAAAAAGTATAAACAATAATTTAAAACCTTCTGAATATAAAAATATACTAAGAGATACAAGTAAGGATATTAATTATGATGGGGAATATTGTCCAAGAGTTGCTGATATATATAAGGCAGTACAATATATTAGCAATTCAAAATAATTTAAAAACAGAAATGTCGTCGCGATCCCTCCTTTTATTAGTTTAAAAAAAGAATGAACATTATATTGGGATAATAAAGGAACATATTATTTTACGACAGTTCCTTCTTTTTATTACTGATTTGTTAATCTTGAAAGTATACAAAATTGAAGAATGAAGAATTTATTAGGGGAATAGGAGTAAATGTACCAAGAATATTTTAGAGATGTATGCATCATTTTAATATTTGGTATAAGAAAAACTGATAAAAGTAACTATTGTATTGACATACATTATTTTCTAACTATATAATGGGGAGTGTTTGAGGAAAGAGGAGGTATATATTATGAAATGTTTCGGAAAAATGCTATTGATCGTATTTTGTTTGCTGATTTTAACGGGAAATGTAAGTGCTCTGGAGAATGAATTATATTTTATTCATTCTGTGGCTTACGAGGAGCTATCGTGGAATTTGGGAGGATATCATCTGGAGTCAAATCGTAAGAGTGGAAAAATTATTTTGAGTACGGGTGATTTGGGAGCTGATCGATTTATTAAGGTTATTCCCCACGAAACCCAATCGGAATATGTTTTTTTTCAACCTCAACATTCTAATTATGTAGTAGACATCACTGATGGTGTCAAAACTCCGGGTGCTCAGTTACAACTCTGGGATTGGGGGAAATGTAATCAGGGCCAGATGTTTAAAATGATTCCGGTAAATGGAAGAGTTAATACCTATTATATTCGAAGCTATGGAAGTGGTCTATATTTGACGGCTCATGGAAGTAATAGGGTCATCACTCAGGAAACATTTAAAGAAACTACTGAGCAGCAATGGTATTTTCTGAAAGCTGACTCAACAACCATGGCTCTGCCAAATATCGATTATGTTTATTCTATACAAAATGTTATGTCAGGGAAGTTTATTGATATCCCCGGGTCAGCTCCCGACCAGGAACAGTCCGGGGGAAAGTTATCACTATGGGATATGGATAACAGTCCAGACCGTTATATGGAGTTATATAATGCTGGTGATGGTTATTTTTATTTCCATCCACTGCACAGTTCAGAAATTTGGGATGTACAGGGTGGTGATGTGTCCGACGGAACAGATATTCAGCTGTGGATGCAAAAGGATACTGCTGTTCAACAGTTTACTTTTGAATATGCCGGGGAGCCATTAACCTATTATATCAAAAATCGTAATAGTGGAAAATATGTGGATGCCAGTAGGAGTATGGTCGATGAAAATGGTGCTCCCATTCGGATTTATCCTTTAAACGCCCCCGGAGAGCGGGATAATCAAAAATGGCGGTTATATCTCTATACTAAATGGCAAATGCCTCCGGAAGAGCAAACTTTTCTGATTAAATCTGCTTATATTGATAAATGTTGGGAAATATCAGATTCTGACTCCGAGACTCTTGAGGTGAGGCAAAGGTTTGAGATGAGAGATGATGGAGATCTAAAATTTAAGTTTATTTCTGCTCAGGATAGTAGTTGGGTGCATATACTGCCAGAACAAAATGAAAATTTGTGTATTGATGTTCCCAATGGTACTAAGGATACTGGTACTGCTTTGATATTATGGACAGCCCAACAATCAAATAATCAAAAGTTTGCCATTCAATTTACTTCACCGACTACTTTTACTTTAAGAACGCGTAATTGGTTAGCAGCAGATATTACTGGTGGATTAAGTGATGATTGGATGGAGAATGGTGCTGAGATACAGCAGAGAGATCCTCACTATCACAAGAACCAACAATTTCAATTGATCTATGCTGATGGCCCAAAAAGCGGTCAGATATATCATTTCCCCGGGGTAAATTTGGGACCTGCTACACCTGCTATACGAGAAGGACATGTATGTTATGGGAAATATCAGTTATTAGATCAACAGTTGGAATTGATCGATCAGATGAAACAGGATTATAGCTATACCTTTTTCTCAGATGTTGATGGAACAAAGATTCTGGCCCTGTTTTCCAGTTATAAAGAGGGGTTCCATGTAGAAGACGTGGTAGAGGAGAATGGTCTTGTCACTGTCTTAGTTAAAGAGGATTCTGAACGGTGCAACAGCAGTTTAGTTATAAAATTAATGACTCAAAACGATAATATTACGGTGAAAAGTCTGGATGATAAAGAGTTCACATTCTTTGAAGTACCTGATAATGTGTGGGTTAGCATGGCAGCTAAGTATGCACCTCAATTGCGTTTCCATCCCAGTGAGATAAGCTATCCATCACCTGTGGAAGGCATTCTGAATAATGCGTATAAAGTGAAACCATTGCCCAATGATTTTACCTATCTGACTACGGGGCAAAATCCTAAACTGGCGATCAATGATCAAGGCGTTGTGTTGGAGATACATAATACATCACATGTATTCAGACCGGAGATCCATTATCGGGTGGGGAGAGCCAAAGCTAATGGTACTGTTGAGTTTACTGGGCATGTTAATCTGACAACAGGAAAGAATCCCAGTATCGACATCAACAATCATTCTAAAGTCATTCAGGCTCATCGTCATTCGAGTAATGATGGGATTGATATCAGATATGGAGATTTGAATCTGTCTAGCGAGAAAGTCAATTTTCAATATGAAAGTGATGTGACCAATGGGCAAAATCCTTCGGTGACCATCAACGATCATAACTTGTTTATTATGGTCAATGAACGTGGAACACAATTGGAATATCATCTGGGTGAACTTATTAATGATGATATAGTTTTTTATAGCAAAAAAGTTGCCATTCCATATACTGGAGAACGGCCGAGTATTGTTCTCAACAATCTCAATCAGATTGTTTTAACTTATGATTATGATGATTTTGTCTATTATGTGACAGGTCAGGTTACAGACAATAAATCTATCACCTTCAATCAGCCTCACCAGTTGACTGCTGGAATTTGTTCCGGTATTGATCTCAATGATGCTGGTGAGATTGTCGAAGTTCATCAGACCAGCAATCTGCATCTGAGGGAAAATTCCGGTGGAAGTACAGGTTTACGAATGTTAATTCATTATCGATACGGCCAATTACAGTTCACTGATAGCCAGGTTGCAGATCAGATAGATTTTTCTTCCTTTGTTGAATTAACTTCCGGGGTGATTCCCGATATTACTGTAAATAATTCTGGGGAGTTGGTAGAAATTCATGAGACTTCTTCGATAGATGACAATGACATACATTATCGTTATGTGAAAACTGACCAACTTCAAAAGACAGTTAAGGCTATGAGTGATTTGCCACCCAATGAATCAGGTTATATCCTGGTTCGTAAAGAGGGGCATAGTTGGGAAGCGGCATCTCAAGCTGAGATGAAGATCTATGTTGTAATAAGCCAGGTAAATAATAATATTGAGTATGAATACAATTTCTTTTATCCGACAAATGGTAGTAATGTGACAGACTTAGAGTTATTGTATCACGAAGGAGATTGGGAGAAGATCTATGTGACTGTAAATCAGACCGGAAATATTCTTGAATGCCGCTATCATCACCATGCCGATGTGGACACTTTCACCTCTGAACAACTTGAATTTGTCGACGGTACACATCCTGTTGTCTATGTAGCCAGAGAGACCCATGCCAGCTATCCCAAAGAAGATATTTCGCTGATTGAAACCGGTGATCTGGTCTCCGGTAATGGATTACATTGGAACTCAATTGACAATTTTGCAGTTGTTAAGGCATATGGCGAGACCGTTGGTGATAATGATTGGATCTATTGGAGAGGATTGTGGGGATCGACTTTGAACTCGCCGTCATCTCGTCTCTGGAGATAGCTGGAGAAGTCATATTATAAAAGTGATTTTAGTTAGATCTTCTCTTTTTTAGAGGGCACTGTCCTTCTTTGCGTTAAGACGAAATTCCTAATAAGATAAGGCTACTTTACTAAATTTGAAATAACTATACAGATTACAACTTAAGGCATATTGTAATGTGACCAAAAAATATATAAGATATAGTTAATTCAAGAGATTTATTAAAAGAGATAAAAATAGAGATGGATACACAAAAATTATTTAAATTAAAGCAGCACTCATCGAATAATTGAAATCATTTAATTTGATAGTTTTCTGTGCTTAGTTTTAGGATATGCTATCTTTAGAAAGAAAGCCAATACTTATAGTATCTTCCGTGAAATCCGTTACTATCGAAAAGTTATTATTTTTATTTGCAATTAACTGATTTTTGTTGTAATATATTAAGTGGGATATTTAGTAGGAAAAAAGTCATTGTAGATTAAATAGAAATTAAAAATACTTGTCAAATTACAAATATGTATCATTTGATTGGGATAAAATTTAGTAAAGAGATAAAATTTTTAACAGGAGAGGGAGAGTTGGTTTATGAAAAAGATCTTATCATTACTTATATGCACATTTATCGTCTTGGCTATAATTGGTACAGGAATTGCTGGAGCGGATGAATTTGATATACCTGCTAAATCAGCCATTCTGGTTGACGCAGCTACTGGGCAGGTTCTCTTCGAAAAAGATCCTCATAAAACTCTACCACCTGCAAGTATTACTAAGATTATGTCATTACTATTAACTTTTGAAGCCATTGATCGCGGACAAGCTAGTTTTGATGATATGGTTCTGGTGAGTCAAAATGCTGAAGGTATGGGCGGGTCACAGATATATCTGTCACGGAAGGATAAATTACCATTGTCTAGAATGATAGAAGCTGTGATTATACCTTCTGCCAATGATGCTTGTGTTGCTATTGCTGAATTTATTGGAGGTACTGAAGAGAACTTTGTGCGAATGATGAATCAACGGGCCCAGGAACTAGGGATGACTGACACTCATTTTATAAATCCTACAGGTTTACCTGCTGATAATCATTATACTACTGCCTATGATATTTCTCTTATGGCTCGGGAGTTAATTAAATATGATAAGTTTCGTGAATGGGCTCAGGTCTGGCATGATACTATTCAACTTTATGACCGTGAAGCTTCCATAACAAATACTAATAGTTTAATCAAATATAGCGGTTTAAAAATAGATGGAGTAAAGACAGGACATACTGATGAAGCAGGTTATTGTTTGGCAGCTTCTGCAGAAAAAGATGGTTTTCGTTTGATCTCTGTAGTTTTAAATACCGAAAACATGACACAGCGGGATGAATCATCAGCGGAATTATTAGAATATGGATTTAGAGCTTTTGAAAGAAAGGTTGTAGTCAAAGAGAATGAGAAGGATCTTCCTGAGTTGGACGTTAAACAGGGTAAGACAAAAACTGTTGCTGCATATACTGGTCAAAGCTTGCAAGTTGTCGTTCTTAGAGGTACAGCAGCAGATTTAAGAAGAGAGACTTTTTCTTTAGAGAAAGTTGCTCCAATAAGCAAAGGTGATAAAGTTGGTGAACTCGTTGTTTATCAAGGAACAAAAGAGTTAGGGAGAGTAGATTTATTGGCTTCAGAAGATGTAGCAAAAGCAAATATATTCGTCCGATTCTTTAGATGGTTATGGAGTGCCATTTTAAAATTAGTGGAACGGTTTAGACATTAAGTTATTAAATGCATGATCGAAAATGGTCATGCATTTTTACTATTCAAAATTATTTGGGAGATAGAATGAGCGAGTGGATCTTTCCGATCATTACCTGACTACTTCTGACAATAACTCTGCATACATCCTCTTATTTATCAAATACTAAAAATAGATTAAACAAGGAGGTTGGAGGAGTGAAAAGAAAGAGTGTAGTTCTTTTATTGGTAATTGTTCTTTTAGGTCTTGGAATAATTGGATGTCAGCGCACAAAGGTCAAAGGTATCGAAGAAGAAGGTGTCAAAAAGGAAGAACCAGAAGTGGTAGTAATTACAGAAGCTACTGGTGAGCAGAAAAAGATGAAATTAGATGAATATATTGCTGGAGTGGTAGCAGGTGAGATGAAGGCTGATTGGCCGGAAAATGCTTATGCAGCTCAGGCGATTATTGCTCGAACTTTTGCTATGGAATATATGGAAAGAAAAAACACTAACCAGATCAGTTCAAGTTTTGAAAATGCTCAGGAATTTAAACCAGAACTAGTTACAGATGTAATCAAAAAAGCGGTCGATAAAACCAGAGGAGAAGTTATCTTATATAATGGTAAGTATATTCGTGCCTGGTTTCATTCCAGTGCAGCAGGTAGAACAACGACGGCCAAATCAGGATTAGCCTTTGCAGAGGCGGAACCACCTTATATTCATAGTGTTGAATCTCCGGATGATCTTGCTCCTGCAGATGTGAAAAACTGGCGGGCTGAGTTTGATAACGGAGCTTTAGTTGATGCACTGGCCCAGGTTGCGGGAGTTCAAGCAAACCAGATAACAGATATTAAAATTGCGGAAAAAGATAATACCGGCCGGGCGGTTAATTTTCAGATCACGTATGATGGAGGAACAAAAACAGTAATTGCACCAAAGTTTCGAAATGCTCTTGATCCTGTCGAATTTAAGTCCACACTGATTAAAAACATATCTAAATCTGGGGATAAATTTGTCTTTGAAGGTTCAGGTTTTGGACATGGCGTGGGTATGAGCCAATGGGGAGCAAATAAGATGGCCAGGGATGGGAAGACACCAGAAGATATTGTGCGACACTATTTTAAAGATGTTGAAATCAAAAAGGTGTTTAAATAGTTTACCAGAATAATTAATACTAATACTGTCAGTTCTTTGTTTTTACCGCTTGGAGATACTAAAAGTCTTTAAGCGGTTTTCATATTAATAAGGAAGAGATTTGATCTATTTTTTCTAAATAAAGCATGTTCACGTAGATAAATTGATATAAAAAAAGATAAGTGTAATGCTATATAAAAATTCTGTATCGAAAACTCTAATCTGCTATTGACAAGCTGAATAAGCCATGTTATTATAGAGAAGTCGCTGCAAGGCGAAGAGGGAAATATACATATTTTTAATCTTTAATGGAGATAATAAAATTTTAAGAACTTATTGGGGATATTTTCTGTTTTGTTGGATAGATACCGCTTTAACGGAAATTATTTTGCAAATTTACTAATCTGTTAGTGTTAATAACAGGTTGAGTAAAAGAAATATTAAAAAGTTCTTGACAATCTCCAAAAGAGATGCTAAGATATGAAAGTCGCGACAATAAGCGAC
>JAENYK010000035.1 GCA_016841825.1 Halothermothrix sp.
GAATGATTGAGGATGGGATATCTGTCAACAAGATAGTTAAGTTTACTGATTTATCCGCAGAAGAGATATCAAAACTGGCTGAGCAGTTAGGGCGTTCTTTGGGAGAGTAATGTCTGCCCAGAAGATCAAAATCAAAGATGAACTATTATCTTTCTTCATAAAAATAAAATGGCTGATCGGTCATTTTATTTTTTTATACAATATTAGCTGATAAGTCTGTGGAATAATTATTATTAACATAAAAATAGCAGCCTCCTCTTGACAAGAACTGAATTTTGATGTATTTTGAAATTGAACTATGTTCAATTTTGGAGGTAAGCCTATGAAATCAGAGATGACCAGGAATAAAATCATTCAACAGACAATATGTCTGATTCAGGAATCAGATGGAATTTATGAGAACATAACAATCAGGAAAATCGCTGAGAAGGCCAGAGTTGGGGTTGGGTTAATTAACCACTATTTTTGTTCCAAGGACAATTTAATTGAAATCTGTGTACAGACGATTATCAGTGAAGTCATTAGTGCCTTTCGCCCTGAATTGAAAGAAAGCGGAGAACCTATAGAAGTTACGAAAAGTGCTGCCAAACAGGTGATGGATTTTTTGATGGAGAATTCACAGATATCAAAGGTGTCCATCCTGGGTGATTTAAAGCGACCGAAAAGCATGGATAATACAATGAAAACCGTGCTAGGTTTTGCAACTTACCTGTCCAGTGGTCAAGTTACAGAAAAACATAAACTTAATGCTTTTATGATTACCTCTATTTTACAGGAAGCTTTTTTGAGAAAAGATTGTTTGCCGGATAGTTTGGGTATAGACTTTGATAACAAAGAACAGCGTGATCTTTTTATCGACGATATAATAGAAAGGTTTGGATGAAATGAAATATTTAATCATTAACGGAACTCCTCATAAAGGTAATACATGGAAACTTGTTCAACTGGCTAAAGAGAGTATTCAACTGAAAGATCAGCTTGCAGTGTTTGATGAAATTCATCTGGCACGGTTAAACCTACCCTTTTGTTCTGGATGTAGCGTGTGCTTTCGCCTGGGACATGAAAAATGTTCACATCATGAAATTATTGGGCAGATCATTGACAAGATAAATAATGCAGATGGTGTTATCTTTGCTTCTGCTGCTTACAATATGAGAGAAACTGCTATGCTGAAGAATTTCTTCGATCATCTTTGCTTTATGCTGCATCGTCCTAATTTTTTTACAAGCAAAGCACTTGTCATTACCACTGCTGGTGGAGTTGGGGGGAAGAGGGCAGCGAAAAGCATTTCGACATTTTTAAAGGGAATCGGTTTTAACCGCTGCTATCTGTTTAGTGTCACCACATATAGTTGGAATGATTATAAGATAAAGGACATAACAAGGGTAAAGCTCAGAAAGGTTGTAAGTAAGTTTTACCGGGATATTTTATCGGGAAGGTTGCATAGTCCTTCCTGTATGCTGTTGATACCTTATAACTTATTTAGAGGAATGTCTCTTGCCTATATCAAAGGAACGGAATTTGAAACAGAAGATGGTCTTTATTGGACAGAAGAATCCCGATCAAAAAGTGTGTACGATAGTGCTGTTCATGTCCCGATTTACAAAAAACCAATTGGTCATCTTTTTTATCTCATAGGAAAAATTGTCGGAAGAAAGCTTGTAGTTACCTATAAAAAATGATTATGGTTTTTCTATAAAGAAGTAATTCATTATGATATTGTGTCAAGTTGAACTGCCTGATAAAATGCAGTTTCTGATCATTTCTAATAAATCGAAGTGGGGGTGTTTTCCATGGTGAGATTAGTAATTTATGAGTAAAGCGATATTTGTAGGAATAATGAGCTTACTCCTTGCTTGCGATCTGAGCATTGCTTTAGAAATAGGTGTCAGTATGTTGATCAGGCGGGTAAAGCATAGCGTATCTTCGAGAAAGTAGTAGAGAAGATCCAATGCCCGGCTGTTATGGAAAGGATGTATTTTTGATGAGTAGACTACAATTAATTTCAAATTATAAGGAAAATGATAGCTTGCGACATAGTTTTAATCAGTTGGCTAACGGGGTTTTTGGGATTGATTTTGAGGTGTGGTACCAGGCTGGATTGTGGGATGATCGATATGTTTGTCACTCTTATCTGGACGGAGATCGGGTAGTAGCCAATGTTTCAACCACCCGTCTGGAAATGATCATCACCGGGGAACGAAAGAGTGCTGTGCAAATCGGAACCGTTATGACCGATCCGGATTATCGTAGGCGAGGTCTGGCTTCTTGTTTGCTCAAGACTGTGTTAGAGGAAATGGAACCGAATGTGGATGCCGTGTATCTCTTTCCCGATGATGCTGCGATCCATTTATATCAGAGATTTGGTTTCAGATCTCTGACCGTGGGAAATTTCTCCATGGATCTGGTGGAGGAGTGGACAGGTAATTCAATTTACCAAAAACTAGATCTGAAGAGGTCCAGGGATCTTCAACGATTTGTTAGATTATCTGCAGAACGAACAGTTCTATCCAGAGTCTTTGATGTCGTTCAGGGGCAAGGAATTTTAGGTTGGTACTGCGTTGGAGCAATGGCAAATGATCTTTATGATCTGGTAGACCAGGATTGTCTCGTCATCTGTCGACAGAACAAAAATGTGCTGCACATGTTTGATGTGATTAGTCGAGAAAGAGTACGTTTTTATGACCTGATGAGTTCGTTGGGTTTTGTGGGAGTTACCCGGGTTGTATTTCATTTTACACTGGATTTTCCGGATTTAGATCGCTTCCAGATGACTTTCGAACCGGGCGAGGTCATGATGATTAAACCGGAAACACTGCGTATTGAGGGGAATTTTTCTCATCCGATTACCGCTCATGCTTAAGAATAAATCCAACTTTGATTGCAGTTTATCAAGGAAATGGTGCATCTAAATATTTAAATTTTAGAGGGGAAAAGCTTACAAAAAAGGTTGAATCTAAGCTAGTTGTCTAACCTCATTAGAAAAGGAATGATGATATGCATATAAAGCTTTCTCCGGGTGGGAAATTAGCTAAGAAACTACTGAATGAGATTTTGCACTTTAAAAAGGGGACAATCATTTTGCAGGGAAGAGGAGATTTTCGATGAGAGAGATAGAGAGCGTAATTGAACGCATCAAGCGAGTAAAAGTAAGAGTTGAATGTAATCAGTATAGATCACCAGAAACATTGCAAGAAGATTTTATGGAATTAAGTCAGCTTATATGGAAAGATATCGAAGTAGCAAATGCACTGGAGGCAGATCTTAGTCAGGTCAGTGCTATACATAAGTTTTTGATCAAGGAAGTTTTATTGATTCATCGTCTGGAAGAAGACGTAATCAATGAAGCAATATTTCAAGCGAATATCAATTTACGCCACCCTCAACAACATCCCAATGATGGCAAAAGGGCTTCCGAAATCTATTACTTTGATAGCGAAGATTTTGAGTATTTCTTTGTGGGGGATTTACATTCGGACACAATTAGCCTGCAGCAGATGTTATATGTAAGTGATTTTTTTGAATCTATTATTCATGGTGGAAATCGTCGGTTCATATTCCTTGGTGATTATGTTGATCGCGGCAAAGCTCATATAAAGATGATAGAATACCTGCTGTTACTAAAGTACATATTCCCTGAGAATATCTATCTGTTGCGGGGTAATCATGATGGAGGGAGTATTGAAGCCGATCATGTGAAACTCTGTGTTGGCAGAGAAAAAGGATCTATAGATGACATATACTTTGTTTTATATACAAGCAATTTGGCAAGTAGAAATGCTACATTTAGTGATGAAGTGGTCAAAAGATACCTGGATTTTTTTGATAGTCTGTGTACATTAGCTTTATTGAAATATAAGGGATTAACGATCTTGGCTGTTCATGGAGGTATTCCAAGACCAGGTGAGGACAGTGGGGATTACTACGATTATCTTCATTCTTTCTCTGACCTGACAAACGAAACCATTGTTGATCATAATCAACGAAGCATTAGACACAATATGTTTTGGAGTGACCCTGATGAAGCTATTGCGGGTGAAGTAGCCAATTCGGCCCGATTCAAATTTTTTCGGAATCATTTCGATAGCTTTACCGACAAATTGGGTATAGACTTACTATTGAGAGGGCATGAAGCAGAACAGAATGGGTATAAGGAATACTTTGACCGCAGATTAATTACTTTGTTTTCAAGTGGGATGATTTTAAATGAACACAATGAAAATATAAATACAGAAACTGCCTATCAAAATGTTAAGCCGAAAATATTACATCTGAATGGGAATAGAGAGGTATTAATTGTTGATTTGAATATGGAGTAAGCTGCTTTGCAGTAAATTTTTGAATAAAATGGTATAATTATAGTTGCGTTTATCAAATAGAGGGGTCTATATAGTTCATTTTTTCAGAACGATTAAACGTATTATCATTGTTGGTGACAGTTGATTCATAGATTCTCATTTGCAAAAAGACAAGGTGGGTAGTTAATATATAAGTTAGATCTGTAGATCATGTGGATTGTCACCCAGAAAAACCCTTGACAAATAGCGTAAATTCGTTATAATATTAATAGTGGTGTGGGGCTTTAGCTCAGTAGGATAGAGCGACAGATTCCTAATCTGTAGGTCACAGGTTCGATTCCTGTAAGCCCTACCATTACAAAGCTATATATATCAACGATTATTAGAAATCTTCCGATTAAACTTTTATCGGGAGATTTGTTATTTTGTCGCCATTTTGCAGCCGAAATTCTTGATTTCTTAGTAACATCAATTTAGAAACAGCATCCTTTTGCATTGAAGGAACTACATGAGAATAAATTTTTCGAGTGATCGTTATAGCTGCAAGTCCTAATCTTTCCTGAATCACTTTAGGATTTACATTAGCTTGAGGCATCCAGGTGGTATGTGTATGGTGTAGATCATGAAAGCGGGTATTTCCGAACCTGAGATTATCTGCTATTTTTCTGAACAGTCTGGTAATATAATCTGGTCTTATTTGTGAGCCATTTTCATGCAAGAATATAGGTTGATCATTTTGTAGTGGTTGAAAATATTTTTTCTGGAGGTTTTTTATTATATTACAAATGTCCAAATCGAAATCGACGACCGTTCTGCCGGATTCGTTTTTTGTATCTCCATATTCTAAGCCCTCCCCGGTAATTTTATTTACTGCTTCTTTAATGAAACCTTCTTCTTCATACTTGGCAGCTAATTGATGCGTAACTATTTCAGTTTTTTTGTGCTTCTTATAGTTTTATATATTATGTTTCTTTTTCCAGTCTTGGGACTTATACTAGTTTCAATAGTGATTTGTCAGGTTTTATCATTCCTTTTTTCTCTCCATGAAACAAATGTCAATTAATTTTTCATCTGTTACCGAGAATTATTGCATATTATATAATGTTATTTAAGAAATATAATAATAAATAATACAATGTAACACTAAATAATATTATAACCTTATCTTCTCAATAATTAAATAAGCTTGGAATAATAAAAAGACCAGGTTAATCTGGTCTTTGTTTATGGTCTTAAAAGAATAGCAGAGAGAATATTTATTTACCTCACTCGCTTTAAAATAAATTCTTCGTGTTTAACAACTTCTGCTTCTATACGTTCTAGTTTGATAGTATTTTGTACCTGGCCATCGAACAGTGCTTCAATTTTAGGTTTGATGTCGTTTTCGATAACGTTATTAGTCTTTCGCACTTCATTCTCAAGCTTTCCCTGTCCTTGTTTTAGTTCGGAGAAATCAGTCTTAAGACCACTTGCATCCTCCATTCCAACAATAAAGATGGGCTAATCTTCAATTGAAGATAGCCCCATTATTGAGATAAACAGAATATACTTCACTCATAATTTTTACTTCTTTATACGAGTAGCCAACTCATAAGTAACGAATATTTTTTTTGTTTATTTTTGGTTTGAAATAAATTTCCTTTTATTTAAAAAACACACTCCTGTGTGAAGTCGATGTTCACTAAAATTATGGTGTAAATCAAAAACTGGATTATGCATTATGTGATCAAGAGTAGTATTCTGGATAGTATATATCCATTATTTTATTGAGTAACCATGAGTCATTTTCTTTAATTAAGTCAAAATAAAGAGTTAATAATGTGTCATATTCGACTTCATCAATGGTCATATTGACTAGAATATCCATGTTTAAGGTGGCTGAAGTTTCAGCATAAAGATGAAAAGAAATATAGTCTATTTCGTAAGTATTAATATCAATTATTTCCGAATAGTATTGTATCTCTGCTAAAAGATCATCATAATCTCGGTTGTTATAGTTATAATTTGGATTAATCAGTGTGGCTAATTCTGTAAGGTTTTCATTAGCAGCTTCTAATACAAACTTCTCTATAAACGCATTGATTGCGTCTTTTTCTGGGTAGGTTGTCTCATTATAATAGGCCAAATTATAAAGTAACCATACAGAATCGACTTCAGCCCAGGATAATTCGAAAACGACAGTCCTTTCCGTGGTTTCATCTCCCTTTGAAAAGAAACAATCAACAAGGATATCTACCATTGCAAAATTGTTATCAATTTGAATGGATTTAAAAGATTTTATCTCAAAATCATAATCTGTAGATTCAAAGTTTGAGGTCATCAAACTGGAAAATTCTTCACGTGTATATTCATAGCGGGAGTAATCAAAGTATGATAAGAAATCTTCTAAATCTTCGTTTTCATATACTTCAAAAAAACTAATAACTCTAGATTGTAATTCGTCTTCTTGACTAAATGTACCGGTGAAATTGATGTTGTCAGAAGCTTTAGTAACGGTAGCGAACTGGGGTTCGAACCTCCAACTTACTTTGGTTGGAGTAATGGTGACTGTTCCATTGACAGCATCCATTTGCCAATGACCTGCAGCATCAGTTTTCACAGAGCCACTGATGCCGCCCGAGAAGGTTAGTGTAACCTCTGGAATCCCATTACCACTATTGTCAACGATGTTTCCTGATACAGAATAATTCTTTTCTGATAATGGATTAGTGCATGAGGATAAGAGTAAAAGACAAAAAAATAATGCTAAAATAACAATTGATTTCTTTTGAGACATATATATTCCCCCTTAGAAAATTGTGGTTAACTAGTTATTCGTTATATTTAACTATTTACCTTTATGATAATAAAAATAATTAGAAAAATTTAAGTTATGATAGTATTACACTGAACGGTTAGTTTCCAAATCTCTATTCTCCAAAGAAAGGATTGTCTATTGCAGATGAAGAATCATTGGTTATAGGGTTTGATTAGGCTAAAATTCCATAAGGAGGTTCCCTATCATGTTAAGATTTCATACTAATCTATTAACACAAATGTTAAATCATCCAGAGGCAGTTCTAAATAAAGATTACTCTTCAATGGAGCTGGTCCTGGTAGAAGAGAATATTAATAGCTTCGGAGCTGATGAGGATATTCCACCTATTGCCAGTATTCATAATACTGAATTGTTGGAAGATTACTATTTATACTCTACATTTTTAACACTCAGACAGAATGTTGCCCAGTTGGCAGAAGACATTCAGAAAGTTCCCGAAGATAAACTCTTTACATTTGTCAGTCAATTATTTGGTGAAAGGGAAGTCCAACGTGAGATCCAAATCTATTTGCTCCCTATTGGTTATCCACTGGGTGATGCTTATGTTCGACAGGTTGATGGACAACCTGTTATATTTGTTAATCTAACTGCTCTGCAAAAATATGGTCAAACTTCTGGCGAACGACTCAAGAATTTGATTCCCATACTAGAACATGAGATTTTCCACTTTTATTTTGAGCGACTTAATGATTTCTCTACATATTGGCAGCAGTATAAAGAGAATTTTACCCCTGTAAAGGAAGCGCAGTGGTGGGTCTTAAATGAAGGAATTGGGCATTTTATTGGTTGTCGCGAGCGGATTGATCAATATCTGCAGGAGAAATATGATCTGCTTAAGGCAGCATACCATACATATCTGAAAGTTATGGATAGACTACAGCAGAATAATCTTCATCCTGATGAGATTAAAGATATTATGCTTAAAGGAATAGCCAATTCATTTTTTGACAAATATTTGGCCATTATTGGCATGCTTGCTGTCTATATAATCTATCAAAAGTCAGGAATCGATGGAGTAAGATCTTGTCTGGAAGATATGCAGTTTTTTCAGGAGATGGGTTTAGAGCAGGTAGGGGTTTTATTGAGGTGATTTGACCTTAATAGCAATTCAATTATCCTACAGATACAGCTGAATAAGTAAGTGTAAAAAGACTCCTTCGGGGAGTCTTTTTACGTTTGGTCGAAGATTGTTGATTAATTTTTAGACTAACTAATATGATAAATTGATTAAGGTGATCGTTTCCGTACTAGACATTAATATCGGTTCTCTTCATCTTATTCAGTAACCGGGTCAATGGAGTAGTTATATACCTTACTAATTTTACGGCAACAATTTTCGCAATGATGATAAGAATAACGGAACTTACTAATAGTGTTAGTCCAAGTTTAATTAGATAATGATAATAAGAGTTCATCGGTATCAATGTAACGATCTTTGAATTATTCAGGTAATCTTTGGTAATGATCAGGTATTTTTTATCTGTAGAGATTTTCGTTTCCACAGTAGTCTGTTTTAAATCCAGATATTTTGTATTCTCAACAGAGTTTTTATCAGATTTTAGATAAGTACCTTTAGAAGTGATAATATAAGTCTGAATGTTATTATAATTTTGATAATCGGAGTAAGCAAAAAAGTTGTTATATATGTAATTGGGTTTAATATCAACAAATAAGTAGCCCTGGATATAGTCATTTTGATCATATAACTTAACAATATAGGTGATTATTCCATAATCCGCATCATATCTTACATGGTTATAAAAATCAGCTACCTGGGAGGTTCTTATTGAGAGGTGATAGTCCTTCTTAGAATTAATGAAAGCTTCAATCTCTTGATTAGCTTTGAGCTCTTCAAGTGTTGGATATTCGGAGATACTGCTTGTTTGATAAACCTGATTATTCGTTGTATACAGTGTTACTCCGGCAATACCAAAAGAGGTATTCTTAACCATATTTAATATTGGATTAATTTGGGGGTTATAATCAGCGTTGCCTAGAGTGTTGATAATATTATTGTTTTCCGAGATCTGGATTGTTGCACTTTTAATAGATTCGACAACAAAGCTACTATTTTTAATACTTTGAACAATATTTTCATTGGCAGTATCCTGAAAGTTGTCATATAGACTATAACCGACTTTAACAAATGATATTATTGTAATTATAATTATAAAGAGAATTGAAGAAAAGAGAATATAGTTATTTATTTTCGCTTTAAGTTGGTTAAACATAATTTTATACCTCATCTCTTTATCTCAATTTTGCTTTCAGAGTAAAAATATCCCCACCTCTGAGCGTTGGCGTAGGTGGATTTTAAGCAGATGGAGTAGAATCTTCATTTTGATTCTCCAATATTTTAGTTTGCTGAAACGAGTTCGCTTCCTATTCTTAAAGGTGAGCCCGGCAAATCAGGTCGTGTCTTGTTCAGAATAGGTATACCGGTGATTATCCAGCTTATCTTAAATTATACCCTGAAATAAAAGTCAATTCAAGTCAGCAGAATATTATACCATTCTGCAGTTTCTCAATATTTAAATAAGTCCAGTGTTCATATATAACCTGACTTTAGGAGTAAAAAGAGAAAAATGGTGCTAAACCTCAAAATTTGTAGC
>JAENYK010000014.1 GCA_016841825.1 Halothermothrix sp.
CCTCTTAACTGATAGGAAGTAACAAAACCCATTACCTTCTCACTCTCCTTTCGACCAAACTCAGCCTCTAATCGTCTCTCAATGATCAGTTCTTCTTGCTCAGTAAGTGTCATCCCAGAATCGAAATAAGCTATAATCAATTCCACCTTCTCTGCTGGCAGCTCAAGATTAGCTATAATTCTTAAGTGAGCTAACTTGACATCTATCCGCTCCGCAGGACTATACTTCATTCGGCTTAACATAGCAGCAGCAACGGGATTTAGACAATCTCGATAAGCTCTCCAGTCCTGCTTTTTTAACTGAACCTTCAAAAACTTGAACCTTAAGGTTTTTAAAAAAGGAAACTCCATTCTGTATTCATCCGTCTCCCGAATCTTCACCCCCGATGAAAAGACCACTACAGAGAGAATCTTCATCAGCGGATACTTTTCATGCAGCCGGATGAAGTAACTGAACATCTGACGATTATAATCCTTAATCCGCTGTTCTTGCCCTTCAATATGCAAGATAACCTCTTCTTCCTCACCTCGCATCCGCAGTCGATAGACAAGGTCCGCAATTTTGGTTCTTACATCACCCCTCAGCCGTAATTCACAGTTCTCCTCCTTAATACTATCCTGCTCAATCAGCAAGGCGATATCTGCAAAACATAAATCCATGAACTCTAACAAAAAATCACCCATCAACTGCTTGAACATCCTGTCATAATCGGTATAAGTACCTGCTGAACTATTATTCACCATCTGTTTATACCCCCTTATAAGAAATAAGGTGGTTGGTTTAGTTAAGTTAGCATTGTAAGATAAGGACTTCGTAGGTCAAGAGGGAGTTCTAAGAAGGTTATTTCGTCAAGATGAGTTATTACAGTCGGGGTATCTCGTGATGGTAAAAAGTAGGGAAGTCAAAACATATCCTGCCTATCAGTGAACTCGTTCAGCTAAAGCTGAACCTCGGGGCTTCAGATGGAGATTCAACCCCACCTGAAGTAGAACAAGGCAGCTCTCACTTATAGAAGTGAGAGTCATAGAACTTAGATATATAACTATAATATCATTAAAGGATTTAATTGGCAAGAGTTTTTTGGCATAGTTTCATAAAATTTAATATTTTGTCATAGGACAATATTAACAGATTAAATTATTGCTACATCATTTAGATAAATTGCTAAAGCTATAATGGTCTCCTTACGAACCAATCTTTCTTTCTGTTAATGATTAATTATACAATCACAATCCAGTGTCCATCAAAGTTGAGAATTATTCCCGGAACAGATCAGGTAACAAGGACCACAAAAATCTGTAAACTATTTTTCATTGTTTCCAGTGAAATTTGTGAATGATCCCTCTAAGACTGCTTAATTAAGCGCCCTACTTCATATCGTTGAAAATATTTCAGCGAACCTAAATAAAGAATCAAGAATAAACCTATGAGGTAACCTATATATTTACTCAATCTCAATAAAATTGAACCTGTAGACTTTGGAGATCGATCACCAGTGAGATATTCTCGGAAAAAGACCATCTCAGGTATAAATAAAGTCTTTTGAATCCGTTGAATTACTGAAGTCGGAGAGAGATAGATTAATTTATCTTCCAATTCTACTCCTCCAGCTAAATAAGAAATTACATCTTCCCGATATTTGATCAGACGGTGATGATCATCTTTTATCCTTTCTAAATCTTCGGTGATCTGTCTGTTTTTTGAAACAAAAGCTAATACCTGATATGATTGGTTTACATATGGTTGAGTTGGAGCATAAGGGTATCTGCTCTGAGAAGTAAAATGAATAATTGATGGCACTAAAAAAGAAACCACGATGATGACCAAAAGCATCAAATATCCAGTATTCCGATAATTTTCTAATACAAAATTCAGAATAATAAAAATCAAAAAGAATAGCATGATGTATAACCACAAAAATAGTAAACTCAATAACAGAGCAATAAGCAGATCTATTGAAAATCCCCCAGATATTACTGCGTAAAGTATTGCTATAATTCCATATACTATCACAAAAATCAACCAATATGTACCTCCTGAAAACAGTTTACTTTTATAATACTCAATAATCGTCACTGGACAGGATAGAAGAGAGTTAAAAATCTTTTCTTCCCTTTCCTTAATTAAAAAGAAATACCCATAGATAATAATCAATAGAGCAACACTAAGTGGCCAGTAATCCGTCAACTCCATATACAGCAAGATAAAAGTAAACTTCTTTGCTTCATCTTCTGCAAGATCCCAAACCAGGGCATGTTTTAAGACGTTTTCCATCTTATAGATAAATGAACCTGAATTGACAACTTTTATCACCGCTGCAGAATCTGATGTTTCATTTAATATTAATTGTTTTGTGTTTGTTGAAGTTATGGCAAAGACACTGATCACAATCAAAGCCACTAACATCAAAAGTGTTACTTTTGAAAACAAGCTCCTTTTTAAGTCAAAAAGATAATATTTATACATCAGATTTGTTAAACCTCCTTATAGAGATTGCATATGGCACAATAATCCATAATAAGAATGTCAAATATTTAATTATACTTACTCGAAGAATCTTCTGAAGATTGATCGTCCCAAATGAAACAACCTGTCTGGCCCAACTTAGATCCAAATAATTAAATTGTGCAGCATAAGGCTGTAAAACCTCGGTAGAAAATTTTGCAAAACTACCGAGTGGATTAATGATATCAATGTAATGAATATATCTATACCAACGTTTAACTAGCTGACTTTTTTCCGTAATAGTCAGATCATCGATCTTTTTACCCTCTGCCCAATATTGAATAACACTATATTCCATCACGTCTATCAACATAGGGATCAGAAAAGTTAATATCAGGAGAATCACAAGAGATTTGACTAAGACATAACCTGAATTACAATCTTTTGTCGATAGCATTAACGTTAAATTATAAATAATAAACATAAATATTGAATAAGCACCATTATAACATAAAACCTGAGACAACTGAGTATCAGTAAATTGTATGTTTTTGATCGCTGCTAAAAGAAATAGAATTAAACTATACGTAATAAATAATATTATAGACACGCTCAATCCTAGCATTACCTTCGCGTCAAGTAGGTTTTTCTTTTCAATCGGGCAGGATAAAAAAGTTCTCAAAGTTCCCTTTTCTCGCAGTTCAGATATCTCATTGTGTCCCAGTAATATCATTATAAAAGCACTCATCAAGAAGAGAAATAACTCATTTCCAACAAGAACATTCGTACTCTCGGGAAGGAAAATATATTTGACAATACCCTGATTTTTATCCGCTCCCCGCATCTCCCATCCTAAAAACTCCATAAAATAGCTACTTTTTTCAACTGGTTCAGTCAAAGGAATTCTCATAACATGAGAAAACGTTTCATCATACTCAGTTCGTTCATCAATCTGAACATAGTTATTGATATTCGCATAGACAAAAATGCCATAGAACAAAATCAGCGTCACGAGCGCCATTAGAATCTTTCTGTCTTTTAATAGTTTATATTTAAAATCTTTGCTGAATAAGTTCAAAGTGATCACAATTAACTCACCTCCACATATTTTTAAAATTTGGAGTTGAAAAGTTATGTACTAACTCAATAATCATCTATCTCAATCCCTTAAGTCATTTTGCAAATACCAATCCGTTAATGTCGGGTAAAATAGTCAAGAAACAGTTCTTCGTCAGTCGGATTTATTTCACTGCCCTGATACTCCTCCTTGAGTTGATTTATGAAATTAATCAGTTCTCCCTGATAGAGCAGACGTCCTTTAAATAATATACCAATAGATGTACATAACTGCATAATCTCAGTCAGTTGATGTGAAGAAAAAAGTACTGTCTTCCCCTCAGAAGCAAGTTTTTTAATTAATTTTCTCAGCAGTTCAATTCCTTCAAAATCCAATCCAGACTGAGGTTCATCCATGATCAGAATCTCTGGCTGGTGGATTAATGCCTTGGCCAAACCCAGTCTTTGTCTCATTCCCAGAGAAAAAGTTTTCACACGTTGATCTGCAGCATAACTTAATGACACATATTCCAATAGTTCTTCAATTCGCAATTGGATTTTCTTTTTTGTCAGATCATAAAAACTTGCAAAAAACTTCAAATTATCTCGAGCAGTCATCAGCTCATAAAAACCTGTTCGATCAGGTAAATATCCCAGACTCTTCTTGTGATTTTTCTTATCTTTTGTCACATCCGTATTGTTAATAAATATTTTACCCTTAGTTGGCTGATAAAACCCATTGAGCATCAAAATTGTCGTTGTTTTGCCAGCACCATTCGGACCGATCAAACCAAAGATATCCCCTTCTTTAATCTCTAAATTGAGATTATTTACGACCTTTGTTTCACCAAAATCTTTGCAGAGATTCTCAGTAACAATTATATCTTTCATTTTTTCAACTCCCGACCTTCTAATGTAACTGCACTTTTAAATTTATAATTTTTAGTTTCTACAAAAAATACTTTTTCCTCCAAAAAACTGGACATTTTAAATTCTATACAGATAAAAATCTTTACCATAGTAAATAGGCCATCCAAAATAATTCACTAACTCTGGGGAATGATCAATAGAACAAAAGAGATTATTGATTATCTTATTAATATCATCCCGATCACAATAATTTTTACAGGATATAGGAGGGTTGATTCCATTAATAACCTTATTTCGATATTTAACTACTTCATCTGCATGAGTTAGAAGCGGAGATGGAATACTCCATCCTATATAGTAGAAACATGGAAACACTCCTAAAGAGGTTAAAACCATTCTCAGATATGCAGCCCAACATAAGGAATAATCTTTTTCGTAATCCATATTGCATTGATCACAAATATAAGACAATGACTTAGGAGATCAATATACTTGAGAAACAAACTTGCGTTGAAAATGAGAGCCATACGAAAATTTTGTTCAGCTAAATATTTCAGAACTTCATCAAATTTAGTATAGAGAGTTGGTGCTTCCCCACCAGTCATTTTGATTCCGCGGCATCCTCTTTCTTTCGGCTTCAAAAATTTTCTTTTGTCTTTATAACCCAATAATAGGGGATCAAAACCAGCTAAAAAGAGATATTTTGGGATGCTCCTAGCATTCATCTCCCTCGAATTGGGCAGATAATAGTATTCGCTCTTATGCTGCTCAACAATAGTATTGAGAGAAAGCGAAATCCTTTTAAAGAGTTTTTTAACTTCTGTTACCCTAAACTGAGTCCAATGGGCAATATCATTGATAGTAGCTGGCCCATATCCGATCAAATATCTCTCAATTAACTTAATCTTTGCAGCTTCCTCTTGAATTGGATGTGAGAAGTCACATATTTGAAAATATGTTTTATCAGCACCTGCATAGATAATTTTCCCTTGATACGCTAAATCTTTTAATATCCCTCCCCATGATGATAACGCAACTTTTATTAAATCCTTCATAATTATAGTGTCCGAAAAATGAGAAACCATCATCTCCCGATCAACAATTCCTCCCCGAATCAACTCATATATTTCAGCTTGCCATTGATTTCGTTCCTCTAGAGAAAAGTAGTTTTTTAAATATTTGCCCCATCTATCGAACCATTCATTGGTTAAAGCAGAAACAAATAAAATCCAGTCATCTGCACTAATCAAATGTAAAGTTCCTCGAACAGTCCATGTTTTAACCAACTCTAGCAAAGACTGACGATTCATTTCTTTTTAATATCGGAGCTTTAAGGCATGTACAGCATTGTGAAAATATTGTACCTGTATTCCACATACATTTTTGGCGATCTGCTTAATGCTGTCCATTGGGGCTAGTAGATGTTGGTTGTTTAAGGATAACCACAAAATTTCTTCACTTAATAGAGTCATTTTATCACCTCAAGAACCTGTACTTTGATACCGATTTATACCTTTTTTCCAAAGCGTAGTGGATAAGAGGAAAAAAATCACTGTTATAAGAATTGTGTACAGCACATAGAAAGGTATTTGAATATTTGTGACCTTATGAAGTAAAATTTTCGTTGGATAGTAGTTGATTAAAGCGTATGGCAAAATACTGGAGACAAGATACTTAAAATACTTCCCAAAAATATCAATAGGATAATGTTGAACACTTTCTTGGATTTCCATCGTCCCATATAAAAATGGTCGACTTTTAATTAGCCAAAATGAAAGACTACTAATAGCAAGTAGTACGACACTGAATAAAACAGTTCCATTTAAAATATAGAGCAACAATATACCCCAATCTATAAATCCCCAATTTAAAGACAAGTTAGTATACGCAAGTGAAATTCCCACGAGGCCAAGCAAAAAATCTGATACTCCAGATTGGCTTACACCATTTCCTAGAAGCTGAAATAGTGGGTTCCATGGCCTAACTAGAAATCGATCGAATGTCCCATCCACAATATAATTTTCGAGATTAATCAAATGCCGGAAAAATAGATTGTTTAAACCCAGACAAGTCAGATACAATGAATAAAGAAACACAATCTCCCAAAACGCCCAACCATTGAGATCTTGAAATTTCTCCAATAAGACCCAAATAAGTATTAATGATACTCCATTTACCATGATTAGACCAAACAATCCAGCAAAAAAATCAGAACGGTATTCTAAAGCCCTCAAGAAATTAATTCTTAGATATAGATAGTATAGTTTTAAGCCTCTCATCTTTTACCCCCCTTGAACTACAGTTCTTTTTAGGATCACTTTCCATAGAAGCCTGCCGATTAAAAACAAGATCAACACCCAAAAAACTTGAAAAAGCATAGAATGATATATGTTTAATCCGTTTATATCCCTAATGAAAATAGAAAGAGGGATATAGAAAACACTTTTGAACGGAAGTACATCAAGTATTCTTTGAAGATAACCCGGGAAGATCCAAAGTGGAATCAATTGCCCTGAAAAGAAAGCAATAATTCCATGATAGGCATGTAAATACCCACTTAACTCTAAAGTTATAAAACTCAATAGTGCGAAGAGAAAATTTAAACAAAACAGCACTAAATAACCTAAAAAAACACTTACAAAAAACATGATCACGTGATGCACATCATGAAATAACCTGACATGGAAGAATACACTAGCCACTAGAAAAGTTGGAATCGTGTACAAACAAAAGTTAAGCAAAGCATTGCTAAAACCACGAACAAACATATGTAATTCAAAATCAATAGGTCGGAAAAGATCTAAAATGATATTTCCTTTTCTAACGTTATTGGCAACATAAATATGAGGTCCATCCCACCATGTAAATGTTTGAGATAGAGCTACAGATGCTGTACTATAGGTAAGAATTTGCGGTAATGTAATGGCGAATAACTCTCCCTTGGTATCGAATAAAATTGTCCATAACATTGCATAAGCATATATTTTGATAAATGTATTCAATATCGTCATCCAAAATGAAGTTCTATACGCTGTCAAAGTATAAAAATGTTGTCGGAAAAAAGCAACTAGTAATCTCATTCTCTCAGACCTTTCTTAGCAGATTTTTTTTACAACTTCTTCAATTCCTGGGTCAGTTGTAGCAAAATCAATTATTGAATACTGAGTAAATAGGTTCTTAATAATATCTGCAACTGAATTTTTCCTATGGTCAAATCTAAACCATTTTATATTGTCTTCCTCTCGAATAATCTCTAAGCACGGAATATGTAAAGAAGAAATATTGTTTCCGAACTCAACTTTTAAAATTCGATGAGAAATATATTTCTTCTTAACAGTATTCAAATCTCCATCATAGATTTTTTCACCATTATTAATAATAATAATTCTAGAGCAGAGTTCTTCAACATCTTTCATATCGTGTGTGGTTAATATAACTGTAATCTTCTTCTCCGCGTTGATTTCCTTAATAAACGCCCTCAGTTTTTCTTTAACGCCAACATCTAGCCCAATCGTAGGCTCATCAAGAAATAGTACTTCAGGATCATGGAAAAGGGATGCAGCAAGATCACATCTCATTCTTTGTCCTAAACTTAACTGCCGAACCGGTGTATGCATAAGGTTCTTAATATCCAATATTTCAGAATAAAGAGATAAATTCTTTTCAAATTGTCTATCATCAATCTTATATAGTTCTTTTAGTAACCTATAACTTTCAATAACAGGTACATCCCACCACAATTGTGATTTTTGTCCAAAAACAACTCCGATCTTCATTGCATTTTTAATTCTGTTTTTATAGGGAATAGAATCGCATACCGTCAACTTGCCAGCAGAAGGCACGAGCACACCTGTTAACATTTTAATCGTTGTTGATTTTCCTGCTCCATTAGGGCCAATATAGCCTACAATTTCCCCTTTATTAATCGTAAAATCTAAGTTATTTACTGCAACAATCTCTTTGCACCGGGGGAAAATCAAATTTTGTAAAATATTCACTATTCCCTTTTTCTTTTCATAAACTTTAAAAACCTTTGATAAACCCTTCACTTCAATTACAGGATTCATTTTAAAATCTCACTCCCTTTTACATATTATTCATTAATAATTGTATAAACTGAATTCCAACTTTTTGATTTCCACACCAGCTTAACCAGTATTCACGTTCGAGGCAGACACCTTCTCCATAATGACATGATCTTAATCCATTATAGTTATTTGTTGCCTAAATGTCAACACATATATGGATTTTTAAAGTAAAAACGGTTTATATTTTATTTAGTTGTTTTAATTTATTATTTTATGATTTGTAATTTTTTGTCTTTTAATTATCCCAAAAAATTTTTTTGTGGCTAAATAGAGCATACAAATTGTAGGTTCATCAATCTACCTAAAAATATCACTGTATTTTAATGATCATGTTCAAGACTTCTTGAATGCTTATAGCAAAATGAAAATGGTTCTTTCTACAGTTAGTTAAAGCAATTATTTTAAATTTACTTTTTTTTGCAAGTACACTTTACCATTACCAATATACCGGAATACTTTTCACCTTCCTTCAACTACTAACTCTTTAATTGACCAAAACCTTTGATATCATAATTTTTAGTTTTCCACAAAAAAAAATACTTTTTCCTCCAAAAAGCCAAACATTTTAAATTCTATACAGATAAAAAAAACCCACTTTGATGGGCCATCAAAGTGAGGCGCGGATTTACTCTATTACATATCAGGATAGTTAACAATTGTCCTTGTTGGCTCAGTTCCCGGTAATGATCCAGGGTCAGCCCCCACCACTGTACTTCCTAAGAGCAAAATACCCAAGATCAATATTACAGATAATACCTTATGCATTAAGTACCCCCCTCTCTCCTTTTATAATTTGCCCCAAAAAGGTGTACCTTTAAAATCTATTTTCACTGCCTCTTTAAGGGCTTTTAAACGATCTACTTTATAATTATTCATCAACTCATTTATTTTTATCAGAGAATCAAATGCTAATGGATATGTTTCTACATCCTTAAAATGTTCAAAAGCCAGATACAAGGTATCAAGTGCTTCAAAAAACTGATCCGCTTTTAATTCTGACATAGCCTGAATATAAAAAGCTCTTGCCATTCCCAAACTATCCTCATATTTGTTAGCTAAAACTTCTGCTTTATGTGTATATTCTTTAATAATAGGAAAAACATCCTCATTCTCAAACATTAGGTAAATTTCTGCAAAATTTGTGTAAAGATGAGATAAATATTTTTCTTCACAAAATTCTACAGCTTTTTTAAGACTCTCAAGAGCTTGAGTATAGTCTTTTAAGTGATAATAATATAAACAGTAGCCATTATAAATCTTCCATTTAAAATTATTCGGTATTATTTTGATATTTTGTACAGATGAATCCAGATATTCTTTGACTTCTTTCAACTTTGCTTCACCTAAATGTTCTTTACCAATATGTAAATATAACCAAATTAAGTTCAAGTAGGTCTCGGTAAGCAATTGTTTATTTTCCCTTGTTTTCTGCAAAATTTCAATAAATGTTTTCCTTGCTTGGTTAAATTCACCCACATAACCCAATGATACTCCATAATAAGATTTTAGTTTTAAACTTTCTTCCCCAGAACAATATTCCAATGGAATCTTGATATACTCTATAACTTTTTTATGTTGAGAAAAGCTAAAATACCCTTTTGCCTTTAAAAAAGAAACTTTGGCCAATTCCATTTCATTGCCTTCAGCTAAAAGTTCTGCTTTGCTAATATTCGACAAAAATTCTGGAAAATCCTTTGCTTCTATCATTTATTTAGCTGCAATACAAAAATTTTGTACTCCAATTGTAGAAGTCACTCCCATCCTATATTGACCCCTTTCCACTTAAAATATTTATTCATTTCAAGTATATCATATATCTATAGGAAATTCAATAATATTTTATATTTAAAGGAAAATATGGATTTATAATGTTTAAATGCGTTTTCCCTTATTTTTTAATATTTTTCATAGTTGTTCTTTTTCAAATAAAAAATTATTATCTTGTAAAGGTTGTGCGAGTCATGCATTAACAATATTACTTGAATGTGTACAATTGATAAATAGCTTTACTCAATTTTGATAGATACTCGAACATACTCTTGTAACATCCTGAAGTTTGTTTATCCGCAAAATTACTTCGTTTCTGCTGAACCAATTACTGGTACATCAAATTCAATAAGTCCACATATTCCCCTTTTTATTCTGCTTATATAGATAAAAGCTATAGTTCTATAATCAAGATATCGTTTCTGTACTCGTACCCTTTTCGCCTGTTTTTATTTTGTTATAGTTTTTTCAACAAGTCAGACTCATATTAGGAGTCATTCATCACCCGTTCGTAAAGCAAATTCTGTCACTCAACATTCATATCCTCAGTCACTTCCATCGGGCAACTCCTTATTGAGATGGCAATTCCCACCTATACCTTCCTCACCACATAGTAAACCCGCTCCGACTCCTCACTTCCGGGAAATAAGGAGTAAGAATCATATTTTCTCTCTATCGCAAATCCAGCATCTCCAAGTAGACCTTCAATCACCTGTAAGGAATAGGCTCGTTCAACATGGACCTCATCTTCCCGGTACATCTCATCATTCTCTGTTTCAATGAAAAAAGTCAGATAGACCTTCCAATAGGGAACTTCTGGCTCCAGTACATCTTTCCAGAAACAGTAATAACCTTCTTCTTCAAAGATCTTCCGATTATCAAGAATCGTCCTCAGACGCTTGACAGTATTCATGTCAAAAATAAAATACCCACCTGGAACCAACGCCCGATGCACCTGTTGAAAAGCCTGGTTCAGATCTTTTTCTTCCAGAAGATAGTTCAAACTATCATATAGACAGATCACTAGATCTTGAGGCTCTGGAACAGTAAATTTTCGAAAATCTCCTTGAGAGAAAGGGATATTAAATCCTGCTTTTGCAGTCTTTTCTTTAGCTACATCAATCATCTGATGCGAACCATCTATCCCTATCATCTGATAACCCTGTTTAGCTAATAAAAGAGTCATATTACCTGTTCCACAGGCCAAATCCAGAATCTTCTCAGGTCGATAACCAATCTCCCGAAAGATTAACTCCAGATATTCTAACCAATCATCATAGGGAACATTTGACATGATATCATCATAGAATCGTGCAAAAACCGTATACGACTGTTTCTTTTTCACCACTTTACACCTCGGTCACTGGTTCAATAAGATCTTTCAAAAGGATAGCGCTGAAAATAATCTTCTTTAAAGATCGCCATTACATACTCTCCCCAATATCGCCCATCTTTAAAAACGGAACGCCGCACATAACCTTCTTTTTTGAAACCAACTTTCTCATAAGCATTGATCGCCCGTTCATTATATTCATAAACCTCTAAAGCTACTCTCCGTAAATTATGTACACGGAAGACGTAACCCAAAAAAAGAACTAATGCTTCACTACCATAACCTTGACCCCAGTATTCCTTATCTCCAATATAGATACTTAGATCACCTTTACGACTCCTGACAGAGATTCCCTGGACACCTACTAATCCAATTGGTTTTTCTTTATCAGTAGTATAAATCATGAACATCTTCTCATCCGACTTACTCTGCAAATCGTCATACCATTTCTCTAACTTTCTCATCGGAGTCGGATTAACCACCCCGGGCCAGATATATTTAACCAGATCAATATCGTTCATCCAACTATAAATATGTGGCAAATCCTCAGTCTCTATTGGCCTGATGTACACCTTATCACCTGTCATCATCTGCGAATCCCTCCTTCATACCTTAATAAATATTCAAAATCCTCTCTGACAAAACCAAACTGCTCATATAAAGCCCTGGCCTGAATATTCTCACCACGAACGAAGAGAAAAATCTGCTGAGCACCATTACGCTGTAATTGCCTAATTCCCCTGGCCAGCAACTGCCTCCCGATCCCCAATCCTTGATAATCCACATGTACAGCCAACCGTACCAGATGACCACTATCAGGTTCTCTCATATTAGTAAAGACATACCCTACTACCTGATTCATGACTTCTGCAATCACAAAATTGCTGTTCTTCCGTTCAATCATACTGATGAAGATCTCCCAATCATTCCAGAATTCAGGCATAAAACATCCCTTTTCCAGATTAATCAATTGACCAATATCACTATGTTTAACCGGTCTAATCATCACTGGCATTCCGGTAACCTCAGATATATCATCATCTCTTTTTGTATATTCAAGTAACTCTGTATAAATCTCGAAACCAGAATTCAATGCCGCCTTCAGCACAAATTCAGATCTGGTAAAGCAAAATAATCCTTGATTAGAACAACCAGTAATATTATTCTTATGAACAAAATCCGATATAAACTGGATAAAATAATAAGTAAAGTCAACAGAATCTTCAGGCAAGACGGACCAGACAGCAGTTATTCTGAGCACTTTCCTCCATGGTTTAATCAGGATGCCCATAAGAGGTGCACCGCCATCAGAGATCAGATATATCCCAAAAGGAGTATCGGGTGTACTCAGCTGATTTATCAATTCATCCCCGCTTATCTCCTCTCCCGATTGATAACATAACTCTTTCAATAATGGCAAATCTTCCAATTGACTCTTCCAGATGTACATAAAAGATCACTCATTTCCCACATAGTTTTCATAAATAGGCATAAACTCTTCCACCAGTACACCCATGATTAAGTCATCAACATATTCCCCATCTACATATGAAGCACTTTTTTGCACAACCTCAACCTGAAAGCCACATTTTTCATATGACCTAATTCCCCGTTTATTAGTCTCATAGACAAAAAGTTGAATTCGCTGTAGATTTAACTGGGTAAAGCCAAAGTGACATAATGCCATCAAAGCATCTGTCCCATACCCCTGACTCCAATATCTTCTATTCAAGAACAGCCCAACTGTAGCCTTGCGATTCTTCCAACTGATATCGTTAAAACCGATATTGCCCATATATTCACCTGTCTGCAGATTCTCAATAACAAGTGAGGAGAGCTGATATTCGTTGGCCAGATAATTATCATACCACTTCTCTTCACAGCGTAAACTAATTGCAAAATAATGACCACCTAGAGGCATTGAAATTCCCGGATCATTCAACGCAGCAGTCACCTGTGGCAGATCTTTCTGTTCAACCGCCCGTAATTTTACCTTTTTTCCCTGAATCATATGACTATCCCTCCTCTTTTACATGGAACTTTAGATTAGTTAAAAAAATTATACCTAATATGACCAGATATATCAACCCTTTTTATTAAAGTTGCATTAACAGCAAGCTGTTAGGCTTTAACTCGTTCTATCTCTTCAACTAATAACCAGTCGTCCATATTGCCAAATTCACTTCTATCAATAGCAAACGGGGCTATTTTTCTCACTGATTCAACTTCAATTAACACAATATATCTTTTACCAGCCCATCTCTTAACCTGTGCAGGTGTGAGTTGAAGTTTGGACTGATATTTTTTAACCAGATCCGAAGATTCTTCTTTACTCAATTTTTCAGAATTGAAAACCTCTCTGACCACAGATTTTGCCCTAATCATACCTTCACCATTATTATTGATAAAATATAATACATCCCCTGCAGCTACCCTACCATAGGGCATCTTTCGACCTGCAGCCCCACGAATAACCATCGTCTTCGGTCCTTCCAGTAATTTTTCTAATTCTCCGGCTTTAGTATCCAAATATACAACATGATCCATATAATTTTCACCCCATAATATAATATTTTGAGCTATATTTATCTTTTCAGTCATTCAATGATTTTTCTAGTATTTTGAAACTATCCAGACTTCGCACCTCTTTATAGCCCAAATTCGTATAAAAAGAGACAGGCTGCCAATTATGTCCGTCAGGAAAAGCCAATACTTCGATAGATTTATATCCCCTCTCGCTTGACTCCTCTTCCAGAGCCTTGACCAACTGCGATGCCAGACCATATCCAGTAGCTTCTTGCCGCACAGATAGACAAGTAATCATCAATCCTGTTGAAGAAAAGTTAGAAATACAAAAACCCATCTTTCTGGCTAAAGATACTGGAAAAGCTTCAATAAAACCCGCCAACTCATCCTGATAATAAGCCAGAAAGCCTAATACCTCTCCCTTACTTAAAGATTTTTTTAAAAAGTTGCTCTTCTTATCCTCATAGGGTTGCCAGTAATTCTCATCAAAAGAGTCGGGAGATAAATAGGGATGATGATGAGTACACAAACGGCTTACACTATACAGATTATCAACGTCATACTTCCGTAGAACAAAATTCTCCCGATCACATTTCCAATCTTCCCGTTCAACCTGTCCACGATAGCAAAACGAGTAGTTTTCCGGATCCCAGGTAAGCCCATTTTCCTCAAACGACTGCTGTAAGTGCTTTGGTGACGGTGGGAATCCGGGAACTACTTTTCCCGCAAAGAATAATGTCCCATACAATAATGGACGATTCCCATTCTCCTCCCGTTCCCGCAGTATCTCTTCCTCTGCCGGAAACCAGGAATATTCTGACTGTAGTTCATCCTGAGCCAGATTAAACACTTCAAAACAAAATATCTTATCATTACCGAATAATCTCTGCAGCTTATCCAGAGTTGCAAAATTCTCCGGACAGATCGGTGTATAGAAGTAACGTACGATTAAGGGTGTACTCATTGCACCTTGCTCCTCTCATTTTGACAAAATCTTCACATTCCATTTACTGTTTTCTAATTATAATATCAGATCATCATCTCATAAGCCTGGGAGATCTATACAAAGAAATAGTCACCCCTCGCTCAAGCCGAGATCTCTCAAATGAATTATAGATTCTACAACTTTTTCAACAGACAAATCAAATAATCAACGATATCTATAATGATTATCAATCCTAATAAACCCATTGATATTCTTTAATCTATTCCGTTGAAAAATACCAGACCTGTTCTCCACATTCCCTTCTGCTGTAGTCAAGACCCCACCCTGATAACCTAGAACAATACCGATATGATCATGGGGCTCAGTAGAGACAATCTGATCAAAAATAACAATATCTCCCCGCTCTGGAGAAAACATTGGATCATCACCCCGGTGATAAAAATCAATCTCTGGAAGTTTCGCCCATTCAAGCCAGGCGAGAACTGCGGCAAATCTACAGACTTCTTGAATAATTTACGGGGATCATCCAGATAGTGTTGGAAAAGATCAGCATCCTTTAATAACTCATCATAAGGCTGGTGAATCAACTTTTTATCACTGTGGTGACAGATAGCAGAACAGATAATTCTCTGTTCATCGGCAGTGAACAGAGTAAGTCCCGTAGAATCACCCTGACCTGTTCTGCACTATTAACTGCATGACATACAGTTAACCCTGTGGTATACACATATATATCATGAAACAGCCCTGCTATCCTAGCAATCTCCAGATCCAATCCTCTTTTTAAAGCCAATAATCTACAGACTGCCGATACACCATACAGATGAACATATCCACACCTTCTACTCTCCTGATCTTGCTGCCTCAGTAGAAGATCGTCTACAATTTCCCGTATCTCTTCAAAGCGATTCATGATCAGCCTCCTTTTACAGCATTTCCGCTACATAACCATTCTTTCCAGCAAAAATTATCGAAACTAAACTTCAACTTTCCCTTCCAGATCTCTCCAGAAGATTACCCGATTCTTTCCCTTACCCTTTGCATGAAAATTAGCTTTCTCTGCTTTCATAATCAGATCTTCTATCTCCACACCATCATCTGGATAGCTGGACACACCTATCGAAACAGTTATGGGGTATGACCAATCCAGAGTTTCTTCCTCTACAACAGACCTAACCCTCTCCGCTAACCTGTCAACATTCATCTGCCGCACATTATTCAAAATAACCAGAAATTCATCTCCAGATAACCAGCGGAAAACCTTATCCTCAGTTCTTATAGAATCAGCAATTAAGACAGATAATTTCTTAATCATCTCATTCCCGGCATTGTAGCTTATACTGTTATATCTTTTTAGATTATCGCCATCAATGAACAAAAGACTAAACTCAGCATTTTCAGTCAAATGATCTTTGACTATTTTCTCTAAATATAATCTGGCTGACCGATGATTTGGCAGTTTTGATATATCATCGGTTAAGGCCAGTTCATAAGCACCATTCAGTAAAGCGATACTTTCTCTAATCTTATATGTAAAAGTTTCAACCATATGTCTGGTCCAATTTTTATTTTCTTCTTTCTTAAATCCATTGGCCCAGGATTTCTTAAAAAACATTTCCAGGAATTCATACATACTCATAAGGTGGGAATAACCAACGATAAGATTATGTAGTCCTTTAATCTTAACCTGATGTTGAGCCATTAGCTGAACATATTTCTTTTCTATCAATTCAACCATTCTCTGAGCATCATTTAGTGGCGTCTCTTTTAATAATGATAAATTCATCACCACCAGTCCGAAAAATTTGCGATTTTTCATAAGCAACCAATTCCTGACTGAGTACCAGTGCTAATTCGAGTAAACATATATCTCCCATTTCTCTTCCAAAATCTTCATTTATTTTAGAAAAATTAATCACATCTACAACAACAACTGACCCATTATCGCCACACATCTCTTCCATATCTGATTCAATGAACTTGAAAAAATTCTCTAATCCCGTTAATGCGTCCACATATATCCCATTTAGAGACAAGTTTTTCAATTATAATTCCTCCTTACTGTTAATTTGTACAATTACTATCTAACATGTTAATTTCGAGATTTATTATATTAATCCTTCAAGAAGGCAGAGATAATACGAAAAATATCCTAAATTTTACTTTTATAATAATTAAAAGGATTATCTCAAATATGGCACATTTGAGATAATCCTCTTCTTTCTGATCCACCCCTAACTTCTGCCAGGGATAATCCCGAGAACATTGTTTTACCTGTTCAAACCTACCCTTGTCATATTTCTCCTGGCTCGCATACTCCTGATTTGCGAAACAGAATAGAGCAATAAACCAACCCAGATGAATCCAAAACTCAAAAAATGAACAAAAGTAAACCCTTCATTAAAAACAAATATCCCCAAAATCAAGCTAATACTGGGAGCAATATACTGTAAAAATCCCATACTTGAGAGAGGGATTCTCCGTGCACCATTGGCGAAAAACAATAACGGCAGAGCGGTAGCAATTCCAGAGCCAATTAAGATCAAAGTTGTGCTCATAGAAACATTACCCAGAGCTCCAACTCCGCTAATCTGACGAAAAATTATATACCCCAGAGTTACTGGAAACAGCATAGCTGTCTCTATAGTTAGACCAACTGTGGAAGATACAGGTATCATCTTCTTTAGCAATCCATATAGGGCAAATGATAATGCCAGAGTTAAAGAGATCCACGGTATCTGCCCAAATTGGATAGTTAGAATTCCAACACCAATAGCTGCCATTATTAAAGAGATGATCTGCCAGCGATTCAACTTCTCCTTCAAAACTATTACACCCAGCAAAATAACGATCAATGGATTGATATAATACCCCATACTAGCCTCGACCACATGCTCTGAATTAACTGCCCAAATATAAACCCCCCAATTAACAGAGATAATAATCGTAGCACAGATTATCCGAATAACATTAACCCGATCGGCAAAAAAAACTTTACATTTAGCTAAATTCCCCTGCAAATAGACAATTCCTAAAACAAAGAAAAAAGACCACAAGATTCGATGGGCAAGAATCTCCAGAGGGGCAATAGTGTTCAGTAATTTCCAATAGAGTGGCAAAAAACCCCACAGAGTATAGGCAGCAATTCCATAGAGAAATCCTGCTACAGATGAACCATCATGCTTAGTATTGATCATATTTTATCACCTCTAATAATATATAATATGTTACTCTCCGATTATATCATTTAGTACAAAAAAAGATAAGTCCTATTGAACCTCTCGCGATTAATTAGTTGCGAGATTCCCGATTCATTGATCTGGTTATATCTCCGCGGGCTTAACTTCGGGTATAACCTACCATAGATTTGCTGACTTAACAATCTTAAGCCTTCATTTTTTATATTTATACTGGCATTATGATCTCGATCATGTTTACTTCCGCAATTTGAGCAAACCCATTCGCGGATTTTGAGAGCTTTAATTTCTGGATTTTTTTCATTACATACATGACAACCCTCTCCGCACTATTGTCTTAATAATTGGCCAAAACTAGATTTTTCCCTTCTTTACAGCTGATTATATTTCACAGAGAAATAATAAAACCTTGCCAGAATGCTTATAGCTCTCTAACAAGGCTCATATCCAGAATCCGACCCAAAAATTCCGTAATAGCTGTATCTAATCAAAACCAATATCTCCCCTTCACCTATGTAAAATAGTCTCCAATTGCTTAAAATTTCGTACCACCTGTAAATAGGTCAGCCCAGGTCTTTCGATCAGCATCATTGGAATCCCACAACTAATTGCTGCCCCGATCTTTTCTTTGACTCCTCCCCGGGCACCGCTCTCTTTGCTGACCAATATCTGAATCTGATACTGAGTGATCACTGCCTCGTTCCATTCCCGTGAGAAAGGACCCTGACAGGCGATAATCTGTCCAGTAGGAATCTTCATCTCCCAGCAAAGTTGTAACGAACCAGGCAAAGGTAACACCCGAACGAAGATCTGCTTATCACCTGCTGCCAATAGCGGTGCATAGAGAGGAAGCTCTTTGCTCCCTACAGTCAACAATATCCGTCGAAAGGGCAGATCACCTAACAGTTTTACAGCCGTCCGGGTATCCTGCACCCGATATATCTGAGATTCAGAAACAGCATCTTTCTCCACTTCCTCCCGTTCCCACCTGATATATTCAATTCCAGTCCTTAATGCCGCCTGTTGTGCATTCGTTGAAGCCTCGACGGCAAACGGATGGGTGGCATCGATCAAAAATCGGATCTCCCGCTCCCGAATAACCTCACTCAAATCATCCTCATCCAGTGCCCCATTGATTGATTCAATTCCCACATCCAATAAAGAACCCGCATATTCAGAGACTGTTGTCACCAGTAGACGATAACCTCTTTCAGTCAATAATCTCGCCAATTCACGTCCCTCACTGGTTCCCGCCATTAGAAGAATCATCGCTGATAACCCCGCGGAGTAACAATCACATCGCCAGAAATATACGATTCTGAGTTGCCAATTATTAAAGTGGCAAACATATTCACTTCTTCATGGGGAATCTTATCTAAAGTTGTAATCAATCTCCGCTCCTCAGCTCTGGTACTACTCCAGAGGATACCAACCGGTGTATCTACTGAACGATACTCCAGAAAAATCTTCTGAGCCTCCACTAGCTGCTGATGCCGCTGTTTACTGCGGGGATTATAGATGCCGACGACAAAATCCCCTTTGGCTGCTAAATGCAGACGGGTGACTATCTTCTCCCAGGGGGTCAACAGATCACTCAAACTGATGACCGCGAAATCATGCATCAGAGGAGCACCCAAACTGGCAGCAGCTGCCAAAATTGCCGTTACCCCCGGAATTACTTCAACCTCAATCTCTTCTTCCACCCTGGATAATAGTTCATATATCGGGCCAGCCATCCCATAGACCCCGGCATCTCCACTGCTGACGATTGCTACGTTAAGTCCTGTCCGGGCCAACTCCACAACCTCTGTGACCCGTTCCATCTCCTGCTTCATCCCACTGACCAACACTCTCTGTCGGTCAATCAGTTCCTCAATCAATTGAACATAAACCTTATAACCGACTACAACATCTGCCAGCTGAATAACTGCTCTAGCCCGTTCAGTCAGATAATCCAGATTACCCGGTCCAATTCCAATAACGAATATTTTTCCACTCATAATACTGTCACTCTTCTCTCTTTGAAAAAAGAGCAAACTCCTCCCTTCACATCCAATCTGTTAAACCATCTCCAGCAAACGAATTGCTACCGTTACTCCATCCAACTTCTCTTTGCGTAAAATCCACCTACCCTGAGGTGCTCCTAAATAGGCTGACGGCTCTGCCACCCCACCAACTCCAATCGTCGCTTTGACAAACTTGGAGAAAGCAAACCGATCCTCTATCTCTCTAACCTCTGCTGTCGATACGATCTGCAACGGCAGCCCAAGCTTTAGACACAGCTCCTGTAAACCCTGTTCATCAGCCTTCCGGTCAATGGTCACGATCTTTGCTACTGAAAGGAGGCTTACCCCGGCCAACTCACAGCCCAATTCCAACGCCCGTTGGAGTTCCTCTGTCCTTTTACCACGGCGTAACCCCATCCCGACCACCAGATTTACCGGTCGCAAAATCAATCCAGGGATAGCCCATTCCTGCAGCTTATCTTCCGGGAGCCGCCGATGAGTGATCAGCACCAATCCATGCCAGCGGTTGTGCAGTGGATTTAGAGCCGCAAAATCATCCAGATCTCCCGCTACCTCCACCAGTGGATGCATTGGCCAGGGAAAAGAGAGATCGGTAAAACAACCAATTTTCTGACCATCAATTAGTCCTAAACTGATATACTTCAAATTTTCAAGCCTTTCGATCTTCATTCCCGCCTCTTTAGCTAACAGATCGAAAGCCGGAACCTGATGCAAGTCTGTCGCTGTAGTTATCACTGGATGGGCATCTAAAATCTCCGCCAATTGCCGGGTTAATTGATTGGCTCCACCGAGATGCCCTGATAACAGACTGATCACATTCTGGCCCAGATCATCAATTACCACTACCGCAGGATCATATTTTTTATTTTGCAGATATGGTGCCAGATGGCGAACCACAATCCCTGCAGCCATTACAAAACACAGTCCGTCATATTGGGCAAAAATTCTCCCGACAAAATCACTAAAGGGAGTGGTATATCCAAACTCCCGCTCATTTTCAATCAGCGATTCCTTAATATAGATGTCCAGATCCTGCAACTCAGCCTGCAGTCTCCGACAGACGGTAACTCCACTTTTACTCAGAGCGATCGCTGCCAACCTCATTAATCTGTCACCTGATCAGAACACCCCTGCTTAAACCCATGGGTAAAATGCGAAGCATAGAGCATTGACTCCTCAGTACGTTCACTACGCAAAAAATCACCTACCAGGATCAGAGCAGTCCGTCTAATTTCCGCTTCTGTCACCAATTGACAGATATTTTCCAGAGTTCCCCGAATAATCTGTTCTTCTGGCCAGGTTGCCTTATAGACCACTGCGACCGGTGTATTAAGTGGATAGGCAGTAGATAACTCCCGAACAACCTGTTCAATCAACCCAACACTCAAAAAGATCACCAGCGAAGATTGATGACTGGCGAGACTTGCCAGATTCTCACGTTCAGCCACAGGGGTTCTCCCTTCCAATCTGGTCAAAATCACTGTCTGCACCTTCCCGGGAATGGTCAATTCTCTCTTCAAGGCAGCTGTTGCTCCGCTAAATGAACTGACTCCGGGAACAACCTGATACTCGATTCCGACCTGTTCCAGCTTCCACATCTGTTCCTGAATAGCTCCATAGATAGCCGGATCACCTGTATGCAGTCTGACCACTTTTTTGCCGCTTCTTTCACCCTCAACCATAATCTGAACCATCTCACTCAAATCCATAGCAGCACTATTATAGATCTCACAGTCAGCAGAAGTATATTTCAACAATTCCGGGTTGACCAGAGATCCGGCATAGATAACCAGATCTGCCTCTTTTAGCAATCTCACACCTTTAACGGTTAATAGCTCCGGATCACCGGGCCCGGCTCCAATAAAATAAATCATCTCCTATCACTTCCTTTGTGAATAATCAAAGTCGTCAAATATGGAAATTTTTCATCTACAGCAAGAACTGAAAGATCCGAATAGACCTGCTCCTCCAACATCCCTACACTACTAACCAGATACGAACTCTTCAGCCAATCTTTTACAGCCAACAGCTGATATACTTTAGCAAATATTCGATTAACCTTTAAGATCACAACCGTATCAAACAACTCTAATATCTGCTCCAGTTCATCCAAATTGTCGGTTCCTGACAGGATGGCCAACCGCTCTTCACCCTGGACTAAAGGTCTTCCGGCAAGGGCACTGGCGGCCTGAAAAGAAGTTATTCCAGAAATGGTTGTTCCCGGATATCCTTTCTTTGTTAAAAACTGATAGATATAGCTATAAGTACTGTAGACAAAAGGGTCACCCAGGGTCAAAAAGGCTACATCCAGACCCTCATCCAGATAACTGCTAATCTCCTGTTGGTTTGCCTGCCAGGCTTGATTTAATCTCCACTGATCATAGGACATAGGATATAGCTGTTCCACCACTGTTTTATCGGTGGAAATAAAAGGTTTAACGATCTCAAATGCCAGACTATGACTGCCAACTTTCTTTACTGGCACGATAACTACCTGCACCTGCTGCAATATCTGATACCCTTCCAGAGTTAACAGTCCACTTTTCCCCGGTCCTACACCAATTCCATAAAAACATCCCATCAGTTCCACTCCCTTTTACGAGCTGATATTAGATTCATCCATATCTCTAAAGACCTGGGGATCTATAGGTCAGAATATGAATCGGATTCTCCCCCTGATACATAGAATAGCCACCTACTTCTTTTATTCGACTTACCTGCAGCATCAGTACCTGACAACTCAAGCCCTGATCTTTAAAAAATGAAACTGCACTATGCAAAGAATCTATAGTTACCGTATTCACCACCACAATGCCATCCTCTTTTAAGTGAGCAAGACTATAGCTTAAGTTCGCTTGCAGATCTCTTCCTGATCCACCGATAAAGATCCGGTCCCAGTTCCTTTCCGGAAGACAGATCGGCGCCCGACCGTGGATTAACTGACAGTTGGTTAGCACAAACTTCTGGAGATTAGCCTGGATCAACTCGACCCCCGCCTTCCGCTGCTCAACCGCTACCACCTGACCAGACTCCAGACGGCGGGCTATCTCCACCGTCACCGTACCTGTGCCTGCCCCGATCTCCAATACCTGCTGTTCAGACAGCAGATCTAACTGGGCAATAGTCACCGCCCTGACTTCCGGCTTAGTCCAGGGGAGTTCACCAATTATTAGATCCTGCTCAGAGAGCATCCCGGTTCCAACAGTTCTAGCCCTCATCAATAATCACCACCGACATCTCAAAGCCCTCCATTTCAGCAATCTCTTCAACAGTGCCGCTGATAATCCGTTCTTCTGGATAAGATAAATTCTCCCCAACCACCACTCGATATGAGCTGTAAACTGAGTCTACAAGCTGCCGACAGATCCAGCTCGGATTCATTCTGGAATCTGTTAACAGAGATAATCTCCCATATCTCTGTAAAAGCTTTTGCAGATCATCAATCTCCCGACCATGACAGCTGGTAAGATGATAATTCTGCCATGGTATTCCCAGCCTGGCAAACAGATACTGATACGAGCTAATTCCCGGAATAACTTCAATATTGTCAAAGGAGTAGTTCCTCCTTAGAAAAGCCAGCAAACTATAAAATCCCGGATCACCAGCCACTACAATCCCCAGAATCTCTCCCACTGTTCTCTGGAACTGTTCTTGATAACAGTCAAAACTGCCCCTGAGAGCAGTTTTTTCCACTGACAGAGCAGCGAATAATTCCAGAGCACGTTCACTACCTATTAACAGATCACATTCTGCTGCCCTCTCTGTAGCTATCGGTAATAAATATTCAGCGGCTCCCGGGCCAGCTCCAATCACATACACCTTTTCTTTCGCTATCAGCTCATTCTTCACCGCAATTCCATCCTTCCTTAAGCCAGCTCTTCACCTGTCGACTTTCAGCCAATATACCCTTTTCAAAAGTAAAGACAACAACCTCCACTTCCAAACTACGACCTACATACCTTTCACATCTCTCTTTGATTCTTTCTGCAATGTAGCTGTAGATCTCTTCTAAACCAGCATCCTGTTCATTGGTGATCAATTCCACCATTCCATCTGTAGTTTTAGCCTGAAAGATCTCCCGGATCAATCTCTGTCCACCACCGTGCAGAGCTACATAACTGGTCATGATCTCACTTCGGGCATCAGCTGTCCGATTATGAGTATGGAAGATCCCTCCGGCAACCTTCAACAATTTCCCCAGGTGACCGATAATCAACACCCGTTCTAATCCCTGATCGGCTGCCACATCCAGCAGATAACCAATAAAGTTACTGGTCTTGATAATATAACGTTCAGCAATCCCATACTCCTCAAAGGCAATCCTTTCACCATGATTTCCGGGGACTAGCACCCCAAAAGTCTCTCCTTCTTCCCTTAACTGTTTGACCTTTAATGCCAGGGACTGGCGATAGGCCTCTTCTGACATCGGCTTCACAATCCCCGTAGTACCCAGAATAGAAATTCCACCAACTATCCCCAGTTGAGGATTGAAAGTCTTCAAAGCCACCTCTTCTCCACCCGGCACATAGATCTCTACCTGCACACTCTTTTCCGACGGCAAAACTGATTCCACTGCCTGAATGATCATCTTGCGTGGAGCCGGATTGATTGCCGCTTCTCCAATAGGCAGCTGCAAACCCGGGCGGGTTATCCTGCCCACCCCAGAGCCACCTTTGATCACAACTCTCTCCGCTGAGTTAATCCAGCTAACTTTTGCATAGATACCCAATCCCGTAGTCACATCCGGATCATCCCCACCATCTTTCACCACACCAGCTGCTGCGGTAGTTTCTGAAAATGTACTATCTATCAGAGGTAGGGAGATTTTACTTCCCCCGGGCAGGGTTATCTGACACTCTGTCACATCCCGCTGTTCAAGCAGCATCAATGCAGCCCCTTTGGCAGCAATAGCTGCACAGGTTCCAGTAGTGTATCCCTGACGCAGTCTTTTTCCCTGTACCAAAACATACTCTTGCTCCATAGTATCACTCCTCAAGGAGTTATATTTCCCCTTAGTTCATACAACACTGCATTGAGAATTGAGGCTGCCACCGTACTCCCACCCTTTCTGCCATCAATGGTGAAAAAGGGAAGATTTAATCTTTTCAGCAGTTCTTTCGATTCAGCTGCCCCAACAAAGCCCACAGGAACACCGAGCACGCATCCCGGGGATGCTTCACCTCTGTTCATTAGCTCAGCTAACTTAAACAGAGCTGTCGGAGCATTACCGACCACAAGAATCGGATGTTCCCAGCGTTGACAGGTCAGCTGCATCGCTGCCATCGAGCGGGTAATTCCCTCCTCTTTCGCCAGCTTCACCACCTCTGGATCTTTAATATAACAATAATACTCCACTCCTAAAGCTTCTAATACCCGTTTATTTATCCCCGATAAAACCATCGTCGTATCAGCAATAAGGGGAGATTTTGCCAATAAAGATTCCTTCAGTTTAGTCAGAAAATCTGTACTATAGCTAACCAGATCTGCATATTCAAAATCTGCAGTCGTATGAATAATTCGTTTTATCAGTGGACGCATCTCCACCGGAATCTGGACAAGCCTGTCACCTAACTCTGAGGCAATGATCTCCATACTCCTCTGTTCAATTATTTCAGGATTAGTAATATAGTTCATTTTTCTCTCTCCTCACTGATCTTTCTTGATTTTATCCGCCTCAATTCGACCACTCACCTTTTTTTAAGATCCTGATATTTTCTACACCGGGCCAACAGTGCTTCCGCTATTCGCAGATTACTATAAAAATGGAGATGAGGATAGCCGGCCAGAAGATTATCCAGCCCGATACCACAATCCCAACTCCGATCCTTGCGTTTAACCTGATAGGTATAATTCAACTCACAGGCTTCATCAGTCACCAACCGTGAATAATGAAATTCATGAGCTGGAATCTTTACTCCTTTTAGATCAAAGATGTTCTGAGCAAATTCCACCTCCACATAGCCAAATCTCTGCAACTTCTCAGTCATCAGAGATACTGCAGGGATTACTCCGACCATCTCAAATCTCTCTCCTTCAAGATTTTCGATTCCTCTGGTCAGATACATCATCCCTCCACATTCTGCGTATGTAGGAACTCCTTCTCCGATAGCCTCAGCCAGTGCTGAACGCATCCCATGATTATTCATCAGCTGAGAAGCGAAAATCTCCGGAAATCCACCACCGATGTACAACCCATCTAGCTCCTCCGGCAATTTTCCATCAACCAATGGACTAAACTCCACCAACTCAGCTCCCATCTCCCGCAATAGATCCAGGTTATCCTGATAATAGAAATGAAAAGCCTCATCCCTGGCCAGTCCGATTCGTACCATAGAGTTCATCTGATTAACAGCCGATCTACTATTTAAAGTAGATTTCATCTCTTCAGCTGAGTCAGCCAGAGCAACCAGAGCGTCCAGATCAATAGTCTCCTCCACCAACTCCACCAATTGCTTAGTCTGCCCTGCAAGACCTCTTACTTCAATCCCCGGAATTAACCCTAAGTGTCTGCTCTGCAAGTGGATCTGATCTGTTTTCTTCAGATAACCAAAGCAGGGAAGATTGACATCCCGCTCAATTACCGTCTTTAGGAGCTGATAATGAGCTTCTCCGCTTACTCGATTAACTATCACTCCAGCCAGCCGCAGTTCAGGATCATAAAGCTTATATCCCAGGACCTGAGCTGCAATACTGGCAGCAACTCCACTCCCATCAACCACTAACACCACAGGAGCATCGACTACTTTCGCCAAATGAGCTGTACTGGCCTCACTCTTCGTTCCGCGCCCATCATACAGTCCCATCACTCCTTCAATTATTGAAATATCCTGCAGCTCGCTGTTTTTCTGCAGTAGATATAAAACCGTCTCTTCCTCTAATAACCAGAGATCTAAATTGCGAGAAGCGGTACCGGTCACCAGACTATGCAACCCTGGATCAATAAAATCCGGTCCCACTTTATATGGGGCAACTTTTAGATTACGCTGACTCAAAGCAGCCATGATTCCCAGAGTAATTGTTGTTTTGCCCACTCCACTCCTACTTCCAGCAATAACCAGTCGTGGTATCTGCATCTTTCACTCCCTCCTAATAAAAATCCCACTTCGCTAATAAAAGAAAGACCCCTGGTATAGAAGGGCCTTAAATAGACACTACTTCTTCATGGGAATTATATAGCGTCCATGAGGAGTATCAATCATATCTACATCAACACCATACACCTCTCTAATATTCTCTTTTGTCAAAACATCCTCCGGTACACCGGCAGCATAGACCTTTTCTCGTCCCAGCAAAAAGATTTTGTCCGAATAGCGATTAGCCAGATTTAAATCATGAATAACAACCACCACCGCTGTCTTGTCAGCTTGGGCCAGCTCCACTAAGATCTCCATAACCTCCAGTTGATGATTCATGTCCAGATTGGCTGTCGGTTCATCCAAAAATATAATCTCCGGACACTGAGCCAACGCCCGGGCAATAGCCACCTTCTGGCGCTCTCCACCACTTAAAGTATCCACCTGTCTTTCAGCCAGATGAGTAATTCCCAGGCGGCTCAAAATCGATTCAACAATCTCTTCATCTTCCCTTTTAACTCGCCAATTAATATAAGGCCTTCTGCCAAGTAAGATCATCTCATAGACACTGATCGTAAAACTTGCAGCCTCCTTCTGGGGAACATACCCCAATATCCGGGCCAGATTGCGCTGATCTATCTCGGTCAACAGCCTATCGTCCAGATAGATCATTCCAGCCTTTGGATGATAGATATTGGACAGACACTTGAGTAAAGTCGATTTTCCCGCCCCATTAGGCCCGACAATACTATACAGTTGTCCCGGAAGGATCTCCAGACTGATCTCCCGAAAGATACTTCTTTTCTCATAGGCAAAATCTATCTGCTGACAACTCATTCTCAAGCCCAATGTTTTCTCCTCCTCTGCAGTAGGATATAGATAAAGAATGGTGCACCAAAGATCGATGTAATAATCCCCACTGGCAGCTCTGTCGGATTAATAATTAGCCTGGCGGCAGTGTCAGCAGTCAAAAGAATAAACGCTCCCAACAGCCCTGAAGCAACCAGCAGATACCGATTGTCGTTACCAAAGATCATTCGACAAAGATGGGGGGTAATTAATCCGATAAACCCGATAATTCCAGTAAAAGCAACCACACAGCTGGTCAAGATGGCAGCCAGAATACTCCCCCTTCTTCTCAACTTATATACATCCACACCCAGATTTGTCGCAACTTCCTCCCCTGCATTCAGTGCATTAATATCCCAGGCTAGCCGCAGAATAAAGATTAATCCCAATACTAATATCGGAGTCAAAATGATTACATCCAACCATTCAGATCGATATAATCCGCCCATTAACCAGACCGTTAATTCAGTCAACTCTTCGGGGTCGGCTATATACTTCAAAAATGAGATACCTGCTGAAAAAAGATAACTCAAAGCTACACCCGCCAGGATTAACGTCCCCACACCTCCACCTTTAATACTGGCTACAACATTGATCAGAAAGATTGTCAACAATCCCATCACAAAAGCCCCAATGATCGTCAACCATGACCCATACTGCGCCATCAAAGATCCGTTAAGCAAATGATTTCCCAGGACAATAGTCAAGCCTGCTCCTAAAGCAGCACCTGAAGAAACTCCCAGAGTGTACGGACTGGCTAAGGGATTGCGTAGAATAGACTGCATAATTGCACCATTAGCTCCCAGAGAAATTCCCGCGATAATCGCCAGCAACACTCTGGGCAATCTAATCTTTAGCACAATTCCACTAACAATTAATGGATATTCCTCAGTACCCAGACCCAGGATAGTTTTCAAGATCACCCCATATACCTGTGAGATACTTATATTAGCAACTCCAAGGGTGATTGAATATAATGCCCCAAATAAAAGAAGGAGAAGCAGCAGCACCAGGAGAACAACCCGTTTTGTGATTAACCTGCCATACATACTATCTGACTTCGAAACCATTCCATATCACTTCTCCTTCAAAAATTAGTAGGTCAATTCCCAGAATAAATTACCTGATTGGTTTTTATCGTATCAAAGAACTTTTCTAAAAGTTCCACATATACTTTTTCGGGATCAATATCTGTAAATAGTTCCGGATGAGATAGCTTTGCGTAATACAGATCGCCAGCAATTGACGGCAGACCATTATGTATATCCCAGGTAATGATATACACTTGATTGTTGCGCACAGCATCGGTCTCCTGTAGCCCAACCCGACTGGTAATTTCCTGCCAGGACTCAACTAGACGCTCAAATGAAGATCCTCTACTCTCCATCCGGATGATAACCTCTGGATTCTCCTCAATGATATATTCACTGGAGACCTGAGGATAATCACCTTCCAGATCAGCACAAATATTAACTGCACCAGCCATATCTATTGTCGGCTGGATTAAGGATGCAGAACTACCACTCTTATAAACCTCTCTCCACTCCCAGTAAATCCTGGTTCTTTCTTCAATGGGCATATTTCCAACCCGTTCAACAATAATATTACGATATGTGGAGATGAAACTAATTAACTCTTCCCCTTTTTGTTCAGTTCCAGTTATCTTCGCCAATCGCCGAATAACCGTAAACAGATTGTCCGCATCTGAAGATCTTTCTGCAATAGTTGGAATTCCAAAAGCCAGAAACTTATTCCTTGCTTCATCCTGAAGCATCGTATCTGCAATGACAATGTCAGGATTCAACTCCACAATCGCTTCAATCTGCGGCCGATAAGAAGAACCTGCAACCACCGGAACCTGTTCTAATACTGCCGGGAAAACACTGCTTTCATCACGTCCAATAACTTTATCGCTAACCCCCAGTGCCCCAAGAATCTCATTCAACGCAGAACTAATACAGACAATTCGTTCTACCGGAAGAGCAATCTCCACTTCAAATCCATCCGAATCCACTACCGTTACCGACTCCTGAGCAAAAACATTCACTCCAAACCCCACCAGAACACAACATAATGCTGCAATAACCAGAATGCCTTTTGTTTGACGCTTTTTCACTATCCAATTCACCTCTTGTAAATTTTTATTGTGAAACAAAAAAAGCCACCTCCACTTAAAGTGAAGGTAGCTTAATAGGCACAAATGTACATATTATGTACATAAAACACACATAATTCTAGCTAACTCCTCGCCATCTCTAAGTCGGAGAATAAACGAAGTACACAACAAAGGCAAGTCTTCTGGCTCCCAGTCCCATTAATATACCTTCCTTCCCGCTAAACAGTGCAAAGTATTGGGTAATACTGGTTACAGCTGCGACTACAGCAACGGCTTTTCACCGTTTTCCTTTTTAATCTCCATCCGGAGAACCATTGTCGGAGCACTCATATTTAATTAAAATCATTAAGACAAACTGTTAATTCTATAGTTTAACGATCTCAGAAGGAGATCAATACTCCTACCTAGAGGTTCGAGACTTTTCTTCTAAAATGTCGTTAAAGAACTTACAATCTTCTACAGACGATAATAGCATAGGACAGACCACTTGTCAATAAAAAATACAAAAAGATTGCTACTTTAAACTATTTTCAGTGCTGCCCACCAATGAATAATAAATTCCCTTTTGTTTCAAAAGTTCCAAATGTGTTCCCATTTCAGATACTCTTCTCTGGTCGAGCACAATAATCTTATCTGCTTCTTCGATCGTCGAAATTCTATGAGCAATAGTGATTACTGTTCGATCAATAGTCAAAGTTTCCAACGCCCGCTGCACCAGCTGTTCACTCTCAGAATCTAGTCCTGATGTAGCTTCATCCAACAAAAGAATTGGAGCATCTTTCAACAAAGCCCGTGCAATAGCAATCCGTTGTCTCTCCCCTCCCGAAAGACGAACTCCGCCTTCTCCAACAACTGTACTATACCCTTCAGGCATAGCCATAATAAAATCATGGGCATAGGCTGCTTTTGCCACTCTAACAATCTCCTCCTCTGTCGTTACCAGCTTACCATATCTGATATTTTCTGCGATTGTCGTATTGAACAGATGGGTATCCTGAGATACGTAAGCTAGCTCCCCTCTCAATTGTCCTAATGTATAGGCATTTTGAGAACTTCCTGCGATGATAATCTCTCCCTGAGTCGGTCGATAAAGACCTAACAGAAGCTTAAATATCGTACTTTTCCCACCACCACTGCATCCAACCAGGGCAACCTTTTCTCCTGCTCAAACATCCTTTTACCCCCTCTTTTCTACCACCAGTATTAATTTCATGCTCTTCGATCAGATCACCTTTATTTCTCACTCCTTATCTCCACCATCAGGCGTTTACATAACTCCAGTGCCGTTGAGGCATTCTGGGCATACTCACAACCAAACTTTTCAGCCAGAATATAGTTCATCGACGCCCCACCGGCGATTAATCGAACTCTACTCTTTACCTCATTGAGTAATCTCATCATCTCTTCCACTCTGCCTACAGTTGTCGTCATCATCGCTGACAGACCCAGAATATCTGGTTCTTCTTCCTGGACTATCTGGAGAATCTGTTCAGCGGGCAGATCTTTACCAGCATCAATTACCTGAAAACCACCGCTCTTCAAAACCGTCGCGACAATGCTTTTTCCAATATCATGAATATCCCCCTCAACCGTGGCCATCACTACTTTGCCCTGATAGTTCCTCTCTTCAGTAGTCAGAGTTTGCAGATGTTCAAAGATAGGTTGTGCTGTCTGCGAAGCCAGTAAGAGATGAGGCAGATAGATCTCTCCATCATTGTAAAGATTGCCGATAATTTCCATAGCCTTACCCAGAATAATTTCACTTATCTCCAGTGGCGTTCTATAAGTTAATTCCTCCTCAATTAACTGCTGCAATTCCCGGACATCGCCAGCAAGCAAACTATCAACCAGGGGATCATCTGTCAGATACGATTCCTTCTCAACCAGACTCTCTCCCCGAATACTTAACGCTCCAGTAAGACTTCCCATGACAAAACTATCACCAGAATTCATGATTGCTGACTTTACACCCTTTTCTACTGCCTGGGCCAGATAGGCACCATTAATCTTCGAACGTTCAGGGAGTCCAAAACTCAGATTAGACAACCCCATTGTTGTTCTAACTCCTGCTTCACTCAAAAGCTCTATCGTCCGTAAAGTCCCCCGGGGATCTTTTTTCGCCCCCAGTGATAACACCAGCGGATCGGCAAAGATCCTTTCCCGCGAGATACCATTAGCCTCCAGAATGCTGATCCCCTCCATAACTTTATCAAACCTCTCCTCACCAGTCTCAGGTATCTTCTTACCCATCGCTAACAGAATCAACATTCCTCCATACTTTTTCAACAAATAGGTCGCTCTCTCCAGACTTCTCTCTGTTACCTGGGCAGAATTAATCAGGGGTCGTCCAGGGAACTCTCGCAGTGCCGTTTCCAGATAATCAAAGGTCTGAATATCAAATGAGATAGGTAACGTTGATCGCCGATCCAACTCCAGGATAACCTCTTTAAAATGCTCCCGGGTGAGAAGTTTCTCCACCCCCAGATTTAAGTCTACTATCCCCGTCCCTTCTCTCTGCTGTCCGATCATCTCCCAGACAATGGTCTGATAATCCTGTGCAATTATCTCCTGCTGAAAATGTTTACGGGAAGCCGGATTAATTCTCTCTCCAATAATCGCAAAAGGATCCAGAGTCTGATAGATGGTTCTTGAGGCCAAAGCCTGAGTAAAGCTCCTCTCTCTAATGATAGGCTTCCGCTCCCGCCGCAGTAATGAACTCAAAGCCCGAATATGTTTAGGAGATGTTCCACAGCAGCCTCCCAGAATATTGACCCCCAGATCAATAAAATCTTCCATATATATAGCAAAATGCTCAGGTTGTAAGTTATAGACAAGATCAATCCCATCATATTCAGGTTGCCCGGCATTCGGCTCAACAGATAGTGGCTTTGTCGTATAATTAGTTAATTCTTTCAGGACTGGAATCAACTCTGCAGGACCTAAAGAACAGTTAATTCCGATCACATCCACATCCAGATCTTCTAGAGTCGTCCCAAAGATAGCAACTGAAGTACCGGTAACTGTGCGCAGTGATTGATCAAATGTCATCTGGGCAATTAGCGGCAGCTCTTCCGATACAGACCGAATCCCCAAAATCGCTGCCTTTAATTCTTTGAGGTCGGTCATTGTCTCAATAATAAATCCATCCACACCCGAGTCAGATAATATCTCTGCCTGCTCAGCATAAGCCCGCACTGAATCCTCAAAATCCAGTTCTCCGATCGGCTGAGGGAACACACCCAAAGAAGATACATCTCCAAAAACCAGTGCCTGATCACCTGCCGCTTTGCGGGCAATAGCTACCGCCCGAAGATTGATCTCCCGAAAATAATCAGCATATCCTAGCGAGGACAGCTTGGGCAGATTGGCACTAAAGGTATTAGTCAAGATAATCCTTGCTCCAGCCCGCACATACTCCCGATGCAGATCTGCCACAACCTCCGGTGCCTGTAAGTTCAACACTTCTCCCGGAAGATGCCCATAGCCCCGTTTAAAAAATTCTGTTCCATAACCCCCATCCAGTAATATAACCTTTTCCTCTAAAAGTTTTAAGAAATCTTCACGCCGCATCCTCTATTCCCCCTATCTCTGGTTTCTGTTGAGAGACCTAATTGTTTAGTGATCTGACAGGCCTTCTCCACCTTATTCATTGTATACAAATGCACTCCTGCTACATCATTGCTTAATAAGTCACTAATCTGTTCTACAGCATACTCAATTCCTGCCTGTTCCATACTCACGGGACAACATTCATAATCCAGAAGAAGCTTTCTCAGCTTCCCGGGAATAGAAGCTCCCGACAATTTGACTATTCGTTTAATCTGTTTCACATTTAAAACCGGCATAATTCCGGCAATAATCGGTCTTTCTATCCCTGCAGCAGCAATCTGCTCCATGAAGCTATAAAAACCTGAATTATCGAAGAACAGCTGAGTGATAAAAAAATCCACACCTGCCTCCACCTTCTCCTGCATAAACCAAATATTCTGCTCCAGATCCTTATTCTCAACATGACCTTCCGGGTAAGCGGCCGCGCCAATAGCAAAACGACCATCTTTCTTGATAAACCCAATCAAATCTTTCGCATAACAAAAATCCTTCCAGGCAGCAGTTAATGGAACTCCTTCAGGTATATCTCCCCGCAATGCCAGAATATTTCTCACACCTTTCCAGTATAGGCTCTCCAAAATTTGTTCAATCTCCTCTGCCCCATAACCAACACTGGTCAGATGAGCCAGAGCCACAAATCCCTTATTCTGAATAAATTCCGCAATCTCTTCCACCCGATCTCTATTGCCACCTCCCGCCCCAAAGGTTACACTCACAAAATCAGGAGACAAAAAAGTCAATTTGTTTATACTATCAAATATATTTTCTAAATTATGATCATTCTCCTTTTTTGGTGGAAAGATTTCAAAAGAAAAAGTTTGCCTGTGCTTAATTTTCTCTTTGATAGTCTGAATCATGCTTAACACCACATCCTTTCAATAATTTTTTATTCTATCCCTCAGAAAACTGCTCTATATGAAAAAAACCACCTCTAAGAAGTGGTTTTTGAAAAGCAATTAGATTTCATACCAGCTTCTTATCTTTCAGCTTACGCTGTAGGAATTGGCACATTTCCAGCTGTACAGCTGACTGTTGCCGGGCTTCATCGGGCCAGTCCCTCCGCCTCTCTTGATAAGAAAGATTCATTTTTATCAATACTAATAGCCAAAATGCAAAAAACCACTTCCTAAGAAGTGGTTGATGGTACCAAGTCTACTTCTTATCTCCCAGCCTGATGACTGCAGGAATTAGCACATGTCCAACATTACTGTTGGCTGTTGCCGGGCTTCATTGGGCCAGTCCCTCCACCACTCTTGATAAGTATTTTCTCTATTATAAGCTATTTTTAGCAATAGTGCAAGAGATAAATGACTCTTTTTCTAAATAATTGATATTATTTATCTCCCAGATAAAAAAATCCCGAACAACAAATCCCATCCCTCTTAATGGAACTTACCGCCCGGGTTATATCCTCAATTTAAATATGTTACATAAAAGTCTTGTGACCAATATCTTATTTTAAACTATCATATGATAACCTCTGGATAAATATTCCTGGGTAACTCTCCTGAAATGTTGTTAAACAGAATTATATCATTTTTCCAATTATAGGTCAATAGTCTTAACACAAAATTTACTTACTTTTTGGAAATCTTACATGACCAATTATATTCCACCGTAAAAGTGCATCATCTTCAATCGTGCGAAAAGCGTTATGAATGACCAATGGAACCCCATTATAATTCTTTAGATCTGATATCACCCCAGTATGATCTGCACCAGTTGACATCTTCCAATAGACTATATCTCCAGGCTGCCAGGTAGTTTTAGTCTCTTCAGTATACTCAGTAGGTAAAACTATTCCATAACGTTCAAAAAACACCAATTGATTAGGCACTCGTCGATGGTCTATATTTGAATCTGGTTGAGTAGCCCCCCAGCGATTTGGATAAATCTCAAAGTTAGCCTGCATATCTTCATGAATCAACTGTTGTAAGTCATATCCTGCTTTACGCAAAGCCCTGATAACCACATCTGTACACGCACCAACTTTTGGATCCACATCGCCATCAGGGTAAGAGATAGGCTGATAGCTGGCATCATATGTCACACGTTCAATAACTTCTTCCTTAGCTCCAATGACTATCCAATCAGCTACCGTCCGCTGATCTACAGGTTTTTGAAAAGCAGGTGATTTGATTCGAGTAATCTCAGGATAGATCAATGATTGTACTGATGGAATGAAGTATACACCCAGACCGACTAACACAAATAAAACAATCAGAATAACCGTCATATGTTTGAGTATTCGCAAAAAACCTCACCTCACTCTCAACCTGATTACTAGCTAATAATAAGAACTAATCCTGCTTCAGTAGCGCCTCTTTTGCCAGACTATCAGCTTCATCATTATATTTATCTCCAGAATGGGCTGTCACTTTTTCAAATTGAATATCTATCCGTCGATTAAACTTTTGAATAAATTCTTTATATTTCCGGGTACCGACCTGATTGGTTTTCCAATCACCTGTGGCCCATCTGGCAATACCTTCATAATCATGATAGATAACAATTCGCTGATAGTTATTCTCATAGGCCCATTTGATGGCATTCATCGCACCCAATAATTCCCCTGCCACATTTCGCATATTCAACACTTCCAGACTATTACCTGACCCTGCAAGTGTCGCTTTAGTCTCTCCCAGCAATACACACCCGTACGAATACTTCTGCATCTCAGCTGAATAACTACCATCTACATAAGCGGTTAATGTTTTCAGGTCATTATTTTTTACATTTATTCTACTTTTAGCAGTACCATTACTCAAATATGTTTCCGCATCCACACGGGTAAGAAAACTCTTATATATCGCCCCACTAAAACCATCAATCTGTTTTTTGCATTCTGCCCAGGTATCAAAAACTCCTGTCTGACGACCTACCTTAACTGCATAATATTTCTTCTTAGAAGCCACCATTCATCCTCCTTTTTCTCCCAACCATTCAAAATGTCATTTCACTTCTTAAGATTTATTTCTCCACAAACGGAGCTCTTCCTGCTTATGGATTTCTTCGCATCCTTTCATAAAAACACCCAATTTATTAGATATAAAGAAAACCGGATACTCTACAGTGTAGAGAATCCGGTAATTATTTCTATATATGATCCCGTACAAAGCTCCAGACCTGATCTTTCCCTTCTCCACTTTCAGCAGAAAAGAAAGTGAACGATTGCTCAGGAGGCATCTCCAGAGTCTTAAAGATCAGATCCTTTTGGGGTTTGCGATTACCCCGGGAAATCTTGTCAACTTTGGTCGCCGCAACAATAGTCGGCATCTCCATCTCCCTGAGCCAGTTAAACATCACCTGGTCATCACCAGTGGGTTTGTGTCTTGCATCAATCAACATAATTACTGCAGCAAGATTTGGACGTTGAATCAAATATTCCTCAATCATTTTACCCCATTGTTCCTTCACCTTTAATGGAACTTTGGCAAAACCATAACCGGGGAGATCAACAAAATAGAACTGGTTATCCATCTTGTAAAAATTAATCGTCTGAGTACGTCCAGGCTGCGAACTGGTTCTGGCCAATCCTTTACGGTTAATCAGTTTGTTAATAAGTGATGATTTGCCGACATTAGACCTGCCAGCCAGTGCAATTTCTTTGCGATCATGAGTGGGATATTGAGAGGCCTTAACTGCACTAATAATAAACTCAGGATTATGAACTTTCATCATTATCACCTTCTCCGACTGCCTTATGCAACGCAATATCTAATACCTCATCCATGTGACCTACTAAGAAAAACTGAATATCTTTCTTCACCTGTGTAGGAATCTCATCCAGATAGCGTTCATTCTCCTCCGGAAGAATAATCTTCCTGATTCCGGCTCGATGAGCAGCCAAAACTTTGGTCTTAATACCACCTACAGGTAATACCCGACCACGTAAACTGATCTCACCAGTCATCGCTACATCACCGGCCACAGGTCGATTAGTTAGAGCCGAAATAATAGCAGTAGTAATAGTGATACCTGCTGATGGTCCATCTTTAGGTGTTGCTGCTGCCGGAAAGTGAATATGCAGATCATACTTCTTATGGAAATCTTCTGATAATCCAAACTCTTTTCTGCGGGTACGGGCATAACTCAGAGCAGCTTTAGCCGATTCTTTCATCACATCACCTAGTTGTCCAGTTAGCGTAAGTTCCCCTTTACCATCTACCACAGCGACTTCGACATCCAGAATATCTCCACCGACTTCTGTATAAGCTAATCCGGTTACTACCCCGACCCGATCCTCCAAATTGGTTCTATCATATTTAAACTTAGCCACCCCAAGATATTTTTGCAGATTCTGAACAGTAACCCGACTCAAAGTTTTTTTACCACTGACGATATCTTTTGCAACTTTGCGACAGATTGTAGCCAACTCCCGCTCCAGATTCCGCACACCAGCTTCCCGGGTATACTCATGAATAATCTGAGTAATTGCTGATTCAGAGATAGAAACATTTTTGTCAGTCAAACCATGCTCCTGCATCTGCTTCGAAAGCAAATGCCTGATAGCTATCTGAACTTTCTCCTCATCAGTATAGCCAGGTATCTCCAGAACCTCCATCCGATCCAATAGTGGACGCGGAATAGGGTGAGCTACATTGGCAGTAGTCACAAACATAACCTGCCGCAGATCGAAAGGCACTTCCAGATAATGGTCTGTAAAGGTTCCATTCTGCTCAGGATCTAATACCTCTAATAACGCAGAGGCAGGATCTCCCCTAAAATCAGAACTCATCTTATCAATCTCATCCAACAAAAAGACCGGGTTTCTGGTTCCAGCATCTCTCATAGCATTAATAATTCGACCAGGACGAGCCCCAATATATGTCCTACGATGACCTCTAATCTCAGCCTCATCCCGTACTCCTCCCAAAGAGAGACGAACGAACTCTCGTCCAGTTGCCCGGGCAATAGAACGTCCCAGAGATGTCTTACCAACTCCCGGAGCACCAATCAAACAGAGAATGGGGCTTTTTAATTGACTTGATAACTGACGAACCGCCAAAAACTCCAAGATCCGTTCTTTAATATCATGCAGACCATAATGATCGTTCTCCAATACCTCTTCTGCATACTTTAAATCCAGATCATCATCTGAAAGTTCATCCCACGGTAGATCAAGGATAGTATCCAAATATGTTCTGATTACAGCTGCTTCTGCGGCATTCCCAGGCATGTACTCCAGGCGGTCCACTTCTTTTATAGCTTTAGCTTCAACTTTCTCAGGTAACTTGGCTTCTTTAATCTTATCCCGATAGTCTTCAGCCTCAGTGCCATCATCACCACTGCCTAGTTCCTCTTTGATCGCCCTCATCTGTTCTTTCAAATAATATTCCTTTTGAGTCCGCTCAATATGTTTTCTTACACGACTGTGGATTCGCTTCTCGACCTCCAGAATCTCAGCTTCCCGTTCCAGAATGCCATATAAATCTTCCAGACGATCCACTGGATCAAAAGCCTCTAAAAGATTCTGTTGATCTGTTAATTTTAGAGTTAAATGAGAAACGATGATATCTGCCAGTCGTCCAGGAGAATCCACATTAACCACAGTATTCATAACTTCAGGCGGAATCCTACGATTAGATTTTATGTAAGATTCGAACTGAGTGATTACAGCACGCATCAATGCAGTAACTTCAATACTCCTGGGACTAGGTTCCTCAAAAGCTTCATAAGTAGCTCTAAAATAAGGGTCTTCTTGAATAAAATCAGTAATCTTAGCTCTCTGTAAACCTTCAACAATAATCTTGATGGTACCATCAGGTAATTTTACTAATTGTTTGACTTCAGCTAATGTACCTACAGTAAACAGTTCTTCAATGATCGGGTCCTCTGTGTCTTCTGTTTTTTGAGCTACCAGAAGAATCTTTCGGTCATCAACCATCGCTTCTTCCAGAGCACCAATAGACTTCTCCCTACCAATTAATAAAGGAAGAACCATATTTGGAAAGACAACTATTCCTCTTAAACAAAGAACGGGAATAATGCTCTCACTGAACATCTCCAAATCATCCGCCTCTTTATCCAGAGGAATAGTTACTATATCTTCATCCTGTAAATTAAAGGTACGATTTTCAGTCATTACTTTCACCTCCAGTTTAAATACCCAACAATATTCATTTCTATTTAGTAATTCTCGTAAATTGACATAATTCCTGCAAATCTTCTAACTTAAATAACGCCCATCACCAGATTTCCAGCAAAAGGGCGTCATTTCCCTGATTGTACCAATCTTTAACAACTATTTCTTATACTGGAGTTATTCTCTGAGAGGAAGATGCAGATAATACCTGAATATTACTGGGGAGAGTAATCTCAGGTTTTTTGACCACCAGAGCATGTTTTAAAACCTCCTCCAGAGTAGATACAGGTAATATCACTATATCATTAATCTCTCTAAAAATCTCCTGCCAGTTCTCTTTGGGTATGATAATCTTTTTCGCCCCGGCTCTTCTGGCTGCATCAATTTTGGCCACTACTCCTCCAATAGGTTTGACCAGACCTCTAATCGAAACCTCTCCAGTCATTGCTATATAATTATCCACTGGGGTCGCCGTTAGAGCAGAGTACACAGCAGTAGCAATGGTCACACCAGCAGAAGGACCGTCAATGGGAATACCTCCCGGGAAATTAACATGAATATCATATTTCCGTGGATCTACCTCCATATATTTCCGCAAAACTGTAAGGACATTCTCCACAGAACCCCGGGCCATACTCTGGCGTTTGACAGTCCGCCCAGGTCCCCCCATCTCTTCCTCATCAATTACTCCTGTCACTTTAATCTCACCCTGTCCGTCAGGAGATTTTATTGCCGACACCTCAATTTCAATTATTACCCCCATATTTGGACCTGTTACTGCTAACCCATTAACATATCCAATCTGAGGTTCTGGAGGCACTTTCTTATCTGGACGTGGATTGTATTGACCACTATTAATGACCCGTTCCATATCCTCAACTCTAATCTCTTGACGGTTCTCTTCTAATGCCAGACCTCCACCAATCTGAATCATGTTAACCGCTTCTCGCCCATTAGAACTATATTTGGTAATCACAGAAATAGCTTCTTCCCGAATCGCAAATTCCATCTTTTGAGCAGCATTCCTGGCGATAATTGCTATCTCTTCAGGAACCAATCCCCTAAAATATACCTCCAGGCAGCGACTTCTAATCGCTGGTGGTATCTCATGGGGCATCCTGGTTGTCGCTCCAACCAGACGGAAATCTGCCGGTAAACCATTCTGAAAGATTTCGTGAATATATTGAGGTACATTTGGATCTTCATCATTATAGTAAGCGCTCTCTAAAAATACTTTACGATCTTCCAATACCTTCAAAAGCTTATTCATCTGAATAGGGTGTAGTTCACCAATCTCATCAATAAATAAAATTCCTCCATGAGCTTTGGTAACTGCACCAGGTTTGGGTTGGGGAATCCCGGCAACCCCCATTGCACCTGCCCCCTGATAGATTGGATCATGTACAGAACCAATCAACGGATCTGCAATACCCCGCTCATCAAACCGGGCTGTTGTAGCATCAATTTCAATAAATTTGGACTCTTCATTAAAAGGAGAGCGTGAATTTCCTTTCGCCTCTTCTAAAACCACCCTGGCAGCAGCTGTCTTGCCAATTCCCGGCGGTCCATAGATTATGACATGCTGGGGGTTAGGACCACATAATGCTGCTTTTAGTGCACTAATTCCCTCCTTTTGTCCAATAATATCTTGCAAAGTGGTTGGTCGTGTTTTCTCAGCCAAAGGCTCTGTTAAAGAAAGACGCCGTAAGCGCCGCAGTTTTTCCATCTCTTTTTTTGACTCTTTCTGAACTGCCACTTTAGTTCCCTGTTGAGATTTTAGCAGATTCCAGAAATAAAGTCCCATTACGATGAATAAAAACAACTGTAACATCATGAACAAGCTACCACTCATTAATTGTACCTCCTTAGCCTGATTCTATATAATTTCAATTGCTCAAACCTTACTTCATCCTCTGTTAAAGATTATCCGCCTTATTGAAAGTTTTGAATTTCTATATGTTAGTATAACCTGCTCATGCTTCAATCATCCTTAATCTGATGAATTATTCTGGCTCAAAAAGAAAAAACCTGTGGTCATAACCACAGGCTTTACTATTGCTTAATTTTATGCACTTTCTTCTTTTTTAGGATTAAGTCTTGTTAGTGTAGGCGGAGCTTTCTTTTCGATAACTTCATCTGTAATGGTAACTTTGCGAATATCCTCTTCTGAAGGAATGTCATACATAATATCCAACAAAATACCTTCCAGAATAGCCCGCAGACCCCTGGCACCAGTGTTTCGCTTTAAAGCCTGTGTAGCAATAGCTAACAGAGCATCTTCGGTGAATTCTAGATCCACTTCATCTAATTGTAGGAACTTCTGATATTGCCGCACAAGAGCATTTTTTGGCTCAGTCAAAATACGAACAAGATCCTGTTCTTTCAGTTCATGCAGGGTAACTATAATCGGGAGACGACCAACAAATTCTGGGATTAAACCGAATTTTAACAAATCTTCTGGTAAAGATTGCTGCAGTAATTCACCAATGTTTTGGTCCTGTTTACTTTTAATATCAGCACCAAATCCCATCACTTTATTGAAAGTTCGGGCTTTGATAATCTTATCAAGACCGTCAAATGCACCTCCACAAATAAAGAGAATATTGGTCGTATCCAGTTGAATAAATTCCTGATGAGGATGTTTTCTTCCACCTTGAGGAGGTACACTGGCAACTGTACCTTCAAGAATCTTCAATAATGCCTGTTGTACACCTTCACCTGACACATCCCGTGTAATTGAAGGATTTTCCGATTTACGAGCAATCTTGTCGATTTCGTCTATATAGATAATCCCTCTTTCCGCACGTTCAATATCATAATCAGCAGCTTGAATAAGTTTGAGCAATATGTTCTCTACATCTTCACCAACATATCCTGCTTCGGTTAAAGATGTGGCATCAGTGATTGCAAAAGGAACATCTAAAATTCTGGCTAAAGTCTGAGCTAAAAGAGTTTTACCACAGCCGGTTGGGCCAATCATCACAATATTACTCTTTTGCAACTCAGTATCCTCTACTTTCATGCCGGAATTAATTCGCTTGTAATGATTATATACAGCAACTGCTAAAGATCTTTTTGCTTGTTCTTGACCAATCACATACTGATCAAGAATAGATTTTATCTCTTTAGGTTTGGGAACGTTTTGTAGACCAAGATCCATCTCATCATTTAATTCTTCTTCGATTATCTCATTACAAAGCTCAATACACTCATCACAAATGTAAACCCCAGGTCCAGCAACCAATTTCTTTACTTGATCCTGTATCTTTCCACAAAAAGAGCATTTGAGCTGGCCTTTCTCATCTCCGAACTTAAACATTTCATCACCTCTTTAAAGAATTACCCTTTTAGTTCATCTTGGCGAGTGATAATCTTATCAATAAGACCATACTCTTTAGCTTCTTTTGCAGACATAAAGTAATCTCTTTCTACATCACGTCTAATCTGTTCAATGGATTTTCCTGTATGCTTTGATAGAATTTCATTTTGAATTTCGCGAATCCGTAGTAGTTCTTTAATAGCAATCTCAGCATCGGTGGCCTTACCTTGAGCACCACCTGCCGGTTGATGAATCATAATTCGAGAATAGGGTAATGAAAAACGTTTACCAGCAGCACCAGCCGATAATAGAAGAGCTCCGGCACTGGCAGCTTGACCCATACAGATTGTTGATACATCAGGCTTAATGTATTGCATTGTATCATACATTGCTAAAGCAGCTGTAGCAGATCCACCGGGACTGTTAATATAGAAGTGAATGTCCTTATCTGGATCTTCTGCTTCCAAAAATAGGAATTGAGCAATAATCAGATTAGCGACCTGATCATTTACTTCTGATCCCAAAAAGACAATCCGATCTTTAAGTAATCTCGAATAAATATCATATGACCTTTCCCCACGACTAGTCTGTTCCACAACAATAGGCACCAAACCCATAATATCCCTCCTTTTTCCTCACTTATCACACTTTAATCTTACCCAAGTATTTGAGTTATTAAACCTACTTTTCGTTCTTTTCCACCAGGAAATCGATGACTTTTTCCATTGTCCAGCCATTAATCAGACCGTCCATTCGGCCCTGTAACTCCATGAACTGCCGCAATTGAGCAGGATCTTGATTACTATTTTTAGCCAGTTCTGCTATCTTACTATCTATTTCGTCATCTGTAACCATTATTCCTTCTTTTTCGGCGATTGCTTCCAGAGTCAGATTACCGCGAACCTGCTTTTCAGCTTCTGCGTAGCTCTCTTCTCTCCACTGGTCTTTATTAGAGCCTGTATACTCCAGATATGTGTCCAACGGGATACCCTGTTGTTGAAAATCATACGCCAGCCTCTGATACATGAAATCAAGTTCATCTTGTACCATCTTTTCGGGGATATCAATTTGAGCATTCCCGGCAACTGTACCAACTACCAGGTTTTCAAAATCTCGCTTAACTCTTTCTTTGGTGTTTTCTAATAGTTTATTCTGAATATCTTGCTTTAATTCGTCTAAAGTCTCAAACTCACTAACTTCTTTTGCAAAGTCATCGTCCAATTCAGGAATATCTCGAACTTTGATCTCTTTAATAGCAACTTTGAACATAACTGGCTTACCTGCCAAACTTTCTGCCCGATAATCCTCTGGAAAAGTAACATTAACCTCCAACTCATCACCAACATTCTTACCAATCAGCTGTTCTTCAAAACCTTCCACAAATGTGTTAGATCCAATCTCTAAAGCATACTCTTCACCACTACCACCTTCAAAAGGTTCCCCATCAACAAATCCTTCAAAATCAATAATCGCATAATCACCATTCTCCACAACTGTACGGTCTGCAGCTTTTAACTGTGTATGACGCTGCTGCAGTAATTCTAACTCCCGATTAAGCTCTTCATCGGTTACAGCGACTCCTTCCCGCTGCAAACTCAAATCAATGTATTGACCCAAAGTCACCTCTGGCTTAACCATAACTTTAGCCTTAAAAGTAAACGGTTGATCCGCTTCTATATGAAAATCTTCAATCTCTGGACGATCAATTGGTTCAATTCCTGCTTCCTCAACAGCGTGGGGATATGTGTCCTGGAAGAGATAATCCAGTGCATCTTCATATAAAACCTCAACCCCAAAACGAGCTTCTAGAATCTTACGGGGTACACGGCCTTTTCTAAAGCCAGGTACTTTGACATCTTTTACGATCTTTTTATAAGCCTTGTCTAAGGCCTGGGATACCTTATCAGTTCCAACTTCTACATTTAAAACTACCTGATTACCTTCCAATCTTTCATGAGTAACTTTCATTCAAAACTTCCCCCTTGTCTAATTGTCTGTATCCTTTTTATAAGTTGCTGGTACCAAATAACTAAATTCTACACAGTGAGTATATTCCCTTCATATGTAAATATACTTAGTGAATATAGTGCCTGTTTATTATCACAGATTGCATAATTATCGGTTCAGTAGAGAAATAACTATCATTGTTGACTATTAAGAAATTTCTGTGATAATAAAACAATCCTCGGCTGTTGTCAACCGAGGTTTTTTCAATACATAAATTAAAGAAGCGAAGTAGAAAAATGGGGTGGTTGATGGGATTCGAACCCACGACCTCAGGAGCCACAATCCTGCACTCTAACCAACTGAGCTACAACCACCATAATGGCACGCCTGAGTGGATTCGAACCACTGACCTACGGATTAGAAGTCCGTTGCTCTATCCTGCTGAGCTACAGGCGCCCAAAGTGTTCTTGCTAAGAACATTAACAGTATAACCGATATGTTAAAAATGGTCAAAAGTCCAAAATAGCGATTATATCTTTTTAGCTCTCTATTACTTAGATATTCTAACGTTTACACCATATATCTAGTTATCTGTTTTCAATTTTCTGATCTCTTCTACTATGTTGCGAAATGCACAACCTCGGTGACTAATTTTATTTTTGATCTCCATCGATAATTCAGCAAATGTAGCATTGTACTCTGGCACAAAGAAAAGTGGGTCATAGCCAAATCCACTCTTACCTCTTAACTCTGTTAAGATAAGTCCCTCACAACTTCCTTCTACTACTTTTTCCAGACCATCAGGCATCACCAGAGCAATTACTGATTTAAAACGTCCGGTTCTCTCTTTTATTTCTGGATGATCTTTCAACAAAGACAATAATTTTTGGTTATTATCTAAATCAGTAGCCTTCGAACCTGCAAATCTTGCTGAATAAACCCCGGGAGCACTAGCTAGTAAATCAACCTCCAATCCCGAATCATCCGCCAAAGTAGGTAATTGAACTACTTTAGCCACTGAACGAGCTTTCTTCAAAGCATTAGCAGCAAAAGTATCCCCATCTTCCACCACTTCAGGCATATCTGGAAAATCCTCCAATGACAAAACCTGAATCTCCTCATCGTTAAGTAGCTCCCGTAGCTCCTCAACCTTATGAGCATTACGGGTTGCCAATACCAGTCTTTTCATCTCAATCTCCCTCAACTACTACAGCATTTGGCTGTGGATAGACCGGATTAGCTATTTCTTTCTTGACAACCAACTTGACCAGATCACCTAATGATCTATGCTGAAATTCAACCAATTCCAGAACGCCCTTCTCTCCCAGAGCATATAACCGGTTTAACTCTTCTCTGGTAAAAGGTGCTTCTTCACCTGTTCCCTGAAGTTCAATGATCTTACCATCACCGGTCATAATTACATTCATATCGACCTGTGCTGAAGAATCTTCTTCATAACATAGATCCAGAATAGGTGTTCCATTAACTATTCCCACACTGGTAGCGGCCAGAAAATTATAGATCGGGCTCTCCAGTAATTTACCATTCTCAATCATCCAATTAATGGCATCAACTAAGGCAATAAATGATCCAGTAATTGAAGCAGTCCTGGTTCCCCCATCAGCTTGAATGACATCACAATCCAGAATAATCGTATGGTCACCTAACTTTTTCAAATCTACTATAGAACGTAAAGCGCGCCCGATCAAACGCTGAATCTCCATGGTTCTTCCTCCGATCTTCCCTCTCATCGACTCCCTTTGTGACCTGCCATGGGTAGAACGAGGTAGCATTGAATATTCTGCGGTGATCCATCCTTGATCCTGACCTCTAAGCCAACCGGGTACTTTATCTTCTACTGTTGCTGTACAAATAACTTTAGTATTACCAGTTTCTATTAAGACAGAACCCTCAGCATATCTAGTAAAGTTCCTGGTTATCTTAATTGACCTAAGTTGATCTGGCTTGCGACCGTCTATCCGTTCCATTAATCAAAAACCCCTTTCTAACAATTTACTCTCCTCTAAGCGCCTAACATATACCCACTTGCTAGTTTTCCATATCTACTATAATTCCATTCATTACTTTAATGAAATACCCTCAGCCCAATGCAATGATTTTGCATCACCAGCCAATTCACTAAAGTGAGTATCCCTGGAAGCTCTTATTAAAAGATTTTGTACAACTTCTGCAGATCGAGCAAATAGGGTAGCACTACCATTAGTCCCATCATCAAGCAATATGCCATCAACTTTATAATCTTTATTAACCGATATGTAAAATGACCGATTTGCAGTCTGACCTATTCTCACCCAGTTAGTCCACTGACTTAAATATTGCTTCAATTCCTCGTCAGTTTGCTGTTCATTCCCGACGAATTCCTCCTGAATTTTGCTAATACTGATCTTATTTAGTTGGGTTCGTTGAATCATCATTGACCTCCTTCTCTATACAACCATTTCCAAACTATTATATCTTTATTCGTTCAATAAATGCAACTTCCTTTTTTATTTCAAGAAAAAGTTGAAAAAGCCGCTAACTAAATAGCGGCTTGAACTATCTTGCCAGTAGAAACCTAAACTTCAGCAGGTGGTTCTTCTACTAATGGAATTTCTGCATATTCTGGCATCAAAACATTCTGATAAATTCCCATACGCTTAATGGTATTGATCTGATAAATCAGAATTGGAGTAACATGAGCATCCTGCATCGAGCCTGTGCTTACATAATTAAACATAGCTTCTAAGTTAGCATTATCCCAAAATAACTTACCATAAACATTCAGTAACAGATAACCTTCATTCTCATGGAAGCTAAAGTTTTTAATAACCATATCAAAATATTTGCCACCCATATCAAAAGCTGTTATAAAGAAGTCATTACTCTGGACTGACATAACAAAGTTATCAATCACAAACTGTTTTTCTGGAGATTGTGCCACATACAGGGGCACATAGTCCTCTAACATTACCACTGCATCAATTGGCAATTCTTCGTATGCACTCAGGTCAAAATAATCATCACTGTACCCAGTAACCACATAACCCAGGAAATCATATGTGACAAAGAAATAAGATCTACCCATATCGGGTACGTCAAAGACTACGATCAATGGTGGAAAAACATTTGAATTTCTTCTCCGATAAATAGTCACCGGCATTCTTGTTAACCATGGTAATTTAATAGTAGAGAATGGGCCATATTCCCATTGATTGATAATAATCTGCCTTTTGATCTCTTCTAACAATGTTTCAACATATACTCCATATTCAGGACTATCAGCATCCCCTACAATCTCAAAACGTGGTAAAGTTGGAGCTGTAGGATAAAGGTCAAAGTCTGCTATAGCTTCTGGTGGCTTAGGTAACTGAAATACATCTTCTGGTAAAGGTGTATTGATAGAATGATACATAAATTCATCAATAATAATGTTCTGCCCCTCCTGATTGATTCTATGAATCGGTAACATAGTATCTGGATCATACCAGATTGTTAAAGTGTACAATTTAAATCCCGGATACAATCTTCCTCCCAATTCAAAATCATCTACCGGATCAAGCGAATCAGCTTCCAAAAATTTAATCAGATCTTCCTGTAATTTATATAATTCACTTTCCACTTTAATAGTCTGTCTTGTCTGATAATAAATTCTCTGTAAAATATCGTACTCCAAACGTTTCATGCCCAGATCGTTAAAAATCCTGGCATTCCACATAAGGACAAGTTGTTCAGATAACTCCTCTGGCGGAGCCTGTAATTGAACCTCATAAGCAATACCTCTGTTTACATCAAAATAGACATCATAAGTAACTAGCGCATTAACCAACCTTCCTGCCTGTAATGATGTAGTTTTTAAAGTATAATGTACAGTATTTAACAAAAAAGTCACCTCCCTTTAAGCATAAGCTCTGGCTCTGATAAATAGATGATTACCCAGATATTGAGTCGGTGGTGTCTGAGTATAATGCCATCTACAGGGGTTAACCTTGTAGGCGCAAAAATGGGTTTTTTGATTGACTGGATCTTCTCCTTGAAGTGCCCGTGATGCAGCCTGTTTGGCTTCAATGATCATGGGAGTAGTAGAACGATATGGTGCTTGCCAAAACCTATTGTTAGCATAAGCTTCAAACTGACCTGGAGCCTGAATCACCTGAAGGACAGTCCTATTTTCCGCTCGGGCTTGATTTATAATTGACGCTGCAACACCGATCTTTCCTGTTAAAATTTCCGATTCAGCTTCTCCCCAAACTATCCTGGTTAGAGCTTCTAGATCTGTCATATAAGCCCCCCTCTCTAAAACTTTCTGTTCATAATAATATATGTTTATAAAGAGAGAGTGTTCTTATTTCATAGCATAATGTTTCTGTCTATTCTCAGTCACGCCTAAATTTTGGACTTAATCTTTTTTATTTCCCCATCTCGACATAAAAAAACCGCCAACTTCATATCAGCGGTTTTATCAAACTAATCGTAGAATAAAATTATCCCACTCTTTCTTTTCAGAAAGAATCTAAAACTTACAGTAAAAAACTTTTCTTTCCCTGAAGAGACTGTAAAAAGTGACCTGAGCCGAGGATGACGGAGACCGGTTTCTCTCACAGAGGTGGGGCCAGGATTGCACAGCGAACGACAAGTGGAAGGGAAAGAAAAGTTTAATAACGGCTTCTCGCACTACCCTTTCGCAAAAGAATTCTCTGACTCTGTCTGCTAAAATATATTAAATTCATGAAAATCCAGATTCAGCTCAAGCTTTTTCCCGGCTGCAGCTAAGAACTCTGGGGAGATCTTAGATAGATCGCTGGTCTGATAATTCTTCTTTCCATTCTCACCCGGGTTTAATAGGTTCTCAGTCTGCAAATAGGTTTTGATTTTCCCGGCAATCTCAGTCCCCGGAAAGATAATATCTAGACGTCCATCGCTAATTTTTTTAATCAGATCTATTAGATAAGGATAATGAGTACATCCCAGTACCACAGAATCACATCCGGCATTAAGAATAGGAGTCAGGAATTCATGAATCAAATGCTCTACTTTAGAACCATTTAATTGACCAGACTCCACTATAGCTGCCAGACCAGGACAAGGCACTGCCACAGGAAAAGCGTCCGAATTAAGCTGTTTGATGGCATCCTGGTACCCTCCACTATTAATCGTGCCTTCTGTGGCCAGAATACCAATCCTCTGATTTTTAGACAGATTTACTGCCTTATTAGCACCCTCTTCAACTGGGCCAATTATCTGAACATCAAAAACTTTTCGGGCTTCTTCCAGAGCTGCCACAGCAGCAGTATTACAGGCAATAACTATATATTTGGCATTCTGCTGATGCACTAAATAAGCTATAATTGTCAGAACATACCCTCTAACCTCTGATGCTGATTTTGGACCATAAGGGATGTGTAGGTTATCGGCATAATATATAATATTTTCCCCAGGTAAAATCTTGACAACTTCTCCAGCTATGGTCAAACCGCCAACTCCCGAATCAAAAAAGCCAATTGATTGTTCTTTGTTCAAAGTAAATCCCCCTATCTCTAGTATCTGCAATTTATAATGAATTAACCAAACAGGCATTTTGTGCCTAATATCAGATGAAACTAATAAAATATAGCTTAGTTGTATAAACAATTCTATATTATTCCGATAACTTCCTGCTACTTTTATGGAAAGTAAGAAATTTTTTTTAGTTTGTTGAGTAAAACAAAAGTTTTTTCACGATTTTTTGCTGCCCAGAAGCATAAAAACTTTCCACACCAGCCTTTCAAATAAACTAATTTATCGACAGTCCTACATTTTTACGAAGCTATCCACAATCTGCAAAATACATTTTTTTCACAAACATAAAAAACTCCGCTAAAATAGCTTATTAGCGGAGTTGAATTCAGTCAATTATTTCTTTTTCGTCATCTTAATATAACCACCAATCGTAGAACGGGCATCCATGACGGTTATGAAAGAATCCTCTTCAACCGATTTAATCAAATCAATGATCTGCTGTAAATTCTTGCGTAGAGCAAAAATGTTCAGAACTTTTTTGGGACCTTCTAACCCATAAGCATCAAAGATGGTCACACCAAAACCCGCTTCCCGGAGTAAGATAACCATGTCGTCATCATCAAGATGATTACTAATGGTTACCTGAACCGTCACATAACCCAACGCCAGTCTTTCTTCAATCTTGCTTCCGACAAGGATACCACTGGCAAATCCCAGTCCATAGGCGATCAAATTGATTATTTTATCAAGATTCTGCACAATCATCCCCAGAGCGGATATATATATGATTACTTCCACAAAACCGATAATCGCGGCTTGCAGTCGTTTACCTCGTATTGTAAAAATAGTACGAACTGTAGCCATAGATACATCCACTGTTCTAGCGATAAAAATAAACAATGCACCCAGCAAAAGTTCCAATTCTATTCATCCTTTCAGTTACTTAATCAAATCCTCGTTCACAGTAAGACTATCCTCTAAAACAAAATGCCCCGCCAGTGTTTCAACCTTCCGACCTTCTATCAAAATTTGTACTCTAGTAACGTCATTAAACTGACATAAGGTATTAACAATTGAAAAAACTGTCAACAACTCTCCTGTACTACCACCCCAATGATTGGTAACCAATTTTTCACTAAAGTTAACTACCACCAGATCTTCTACTTTTTTGACATTTAATAGTTCGACCTCTTTAGGGATGGTTGGAGATAAGTTAGATTTTTCAGGGCCAGCCAACAAAGCCTCTATAGCTCCTTCAAGCTGATCTCCCCTAATCTTACGATTTTCTGCACTTAGATACATCCCATCTTTAGTGGCAAAATATAATTTTACGCTGTTACCACTAAAGACAAACATCCATGCTATATAAATTCCAACTGCAATCAGGACTAAAGCTATCAGATATTTGAATTTTTGTATCATTGACTCTCACCACTTTCCATGAGTTCAGTAAAATAAGCTAAGATACCTTCATATATGCCTGTAATAGCTTTATTTAAGAACTCTGGATCTTTCAAAAGTTTTACTTCTTCCTTTTTAGAGACAAATGCGACTTCTACTAGCACAGCAGGCATAGTGGTATGATTTAATACATAGAATCCTTCTGACTTGATTCCCCGATCAAAAAGCTGAATCATATCAACCAGATTAGTATGAATAGCAGCAGCCAACTCTCTATTGGTCTTTCGATAGGTCGGTGGGATAAACGTCTCCGTTCCTCCCGGGTCTTCTCCATTGAAGGAATTACAATGTAAACTAACAAAAATATCTGCGTTTAATTGATTAGCCAGGTCAACCCGTTCACCCAGGGTTGGATAGACATCTTTGTCCCTTGTCATAATTACAGTCGCACCAGCATTTCTCAACATATCTTTCAACAGTAACCCCATCTCCAGAGTTACAACCTTTTCATGAAGACCTCCAATTCCTATGGCTCCAGGGTCTGAACCTCCATGACCAGGATCAATGATAATCACCTTACCTTCTAAGGGATTGTTCCCCAGTCCAATCTCAATAACCTGAGAACGGGATTCCGAAAGAATGTTATGACTAACATATTGGTTTAAATCAAAGACAACCCTTACCTTGTCGGGATATTGATGCATTCTAACATTCTTAATAATTCCTGCTCCCTGAGGAATCTGAGATGAATTAATTCGCAATGTAGTTCCCTGTAAATCAACCACTAAGCGGTCAGGATTGGGAAGGTACCATGCATTGTAGTAAATAGGAGTGCTGGTTTTAATAATCACTCGTTGGTTGATCCCCTCAGTAATCCCTATACTAACTAATTCATGATCTCCAAACTTTTGACCAACATCAATGATAACATACTCATCCTGAGTAGAGTCAGTATTCTTTGACAGGTCCTCTTGATTTGAAGATATTGGATCAGTTGGAGTAGTTCCTTCACCTGACTGCTCTGCCACAACAATCTCCTGGTTTGTATCTTCAATTTGAACAATTATCTCCTGTGCAGTTTGACCACGAAGTACATTATACTCGATTTTTTCCTGTAAGTCTAGTACTAAACGAGTTATTTTTGGATCCCAACTTAATTGGCTGGCTCTAACCTGCTTAACACAAGAATTATCAAGATTTAAAGAGTTTGTCTCCATCTGCAAAGTCTGATCTTCAAGATCGATTACCAGTCTGTCAGGATTGGACAACTCCATAATTGAATACTTCCCAATCTCACCCGAAGATTTAATCATTATCCCCTGGTTATCCTGATGAACATCCCTGATTCCCGGAGCGAAGACCACAATTACTTTAAATCCTTCCTGACTCTCTTCTTCAATTATCTGATACTGAACCTGATTATTTAATTCAATGACCACTCTGACCGTCTCCAGATCATACTGAGAAAGACGAACACTATTAAAAACATAAGTTTGCCAGAGAATATCAGAACTTCTGGAACTTAAAGAAGAATTCTGCAGATCAATTACCAGCCTATCAGGTTGACCTAGAACATGGGAAACATAAGGAACTTTTTTCGTTGATGTAATGATTAATTTCTCACCCATCAGCCCTTCTTCAAAAGTCAGATCTAAAACCCAGTTTGCAGGCTTAAATACTCGAGCTATCTTCTTCTCTTCATCCCATTTAAATAGTAATCCAAAGTACTCAACAAAATATTTTAAAGGAACCATGGTCTGTCCTTCAACCATTCGCGGTGGAACCGGCAGTCTATCCACATTACCCCCGGGATTGATCGCAATTCGAACATTGTCAACTGACATCTTTACCTCATTATCTTCATCAAATAAAACCCGTAAAACCTTTAATCCCCCATACCATTCTACTTTACCACCTAACTCTTCGAGAACCAGTCTGGCAGGGGCTAAAAGTTCACCATCTTCTATCATATAGGGAATGTTATTAAATTGCTTCTCCTGCATAAGTAATGTCATCTGGTCTACTGCAAAAATTTGTCCACTCCCCAATAGCAGTAAACCAAATATTATCAAAATATTATATATAAATTTATGATTTTTCATTACAACACCTCTTTTTTTCGTGCTATTACACGAATTACATACAAAATAAATACTTCTCTTTTTCATGGCAAATTTCCTTCTAACTTGCGGAAAATATAGACAATACTGCCCTGATTTGCGTAAACTTATGTACATATAGGATAACATACACCTGTTATATTGTAGACGTAATATACTTAGAATTGTTCCCATATTTCAAAAACCCCTACTATATTAATCTAATAGATAGGGGTTTTAATAATTAAAATTTGATATTCACTTTGTCGAACAGATTGTCGAAAGCTAAGTATAAAAAATCAATTTACATCCACAATCAGCTTATCTATAAATAAAATAAATAAAAAATATGCTGATACAGCACATGTAAAATAGAATAGTTAACTAATTTATTCTTTCTTCAATAAATTGAATAAGTTCTTCAATATCACCTGCATCCATATTAAAAATCACCAGGCAAATCTCCCTGATAGTATTCAGGTGAGTACTGATAGCATCATTAAAATCAATAATACTTTTTCCTAAGATTTGAGCCACCCTCTGCAGTTCTTCTTTCTTTAGCCTGGCCTGTCCATTTTCCACTTTTAGTAAGTGGGCAGGTTCTATATCAGCTCTTAAAGCTAACTCTACTAAAGATATGCCTTTTGCCTCACGAAAGGCATATATCTTTTCCCCATGACCAAAAAACATATTCTTTGTCTCCATTAAGAAGGTTGGGTCTACATCAAAATAATTAGAAAGGGCTGAGATCAATGAAAAAGATGGATTTCTCTTGCCATTTTCCAATTGGGAAATGTGACTACTCGTCACACCCACTCCTAGTGCTACTTCTTCCAACGATAAACCTCGACTTTTTCTCAATTTGTGTAATCTGTCCCCAAAATATAAATTAGACATTAAAATATAACCTCCCTTCAATTTATATTATATAGTTCAGGATAATTTTTGTCAATAATATCAAGAATTGTTTAATAAAGTTAACTGTGTGTTAATTATTCGTAATTTTGTCGGGATTAAGATCATATGTTAATTTAAATTTAATTTCATGAACTTATTTTTGGGTTTTAAACATAATTCAGATTTTAATTTAAGTGAGTAAGATTACACTTTTTAACTATGCAAATATTATATCCATATTTTGTCCTTATCTACTAAAAAGCTTTCTCCAAAGAATTTTCTTTAAAGAAAGCAGAAATTTAGAATTAATTATCCTTTGTCGTATAATACCTGATTACTCCGTTCAGAATTCCTTCTGCAACTTTCTGACGAAATTCCGAATCTTTTAATAATGCCTCATCTTCTCGATTACTAAGATAGGCAGTTTCAATTAAAATTGCGGGAGCCTTTGTCTCTCGCAAAACCACAAAATCAGCTGCTCTAAGCCCTTTACTGGCTAAACCAGTATTTTTGATAATCTCCTCATGGACGTACCAGGCAAACGCCCAATTATCCTTAGTAGCATTATAATGACCATAAACTGTTGAACCATGGGTTACTTCTTTGGGATGAGCGTCAGCATGAATGCTAATAAATAAATCTGCACGATTTTCATTGGCTATCTCTGCTCTCTCATAAAGACCTGGATCTTCATCACTTTTGCGAGTCATGATAGTATATGCACCGGCTGCCTGTAAAAGTTTTATTAATTTTTGAGCAATATCATAATTTACTTCACTCTCATAAAGCCCTGTGATTCCGATGGCTCCAGGGTTTTTGCCTCCATGCCCGGGATCAATAACGATAATCTTATTCTGCAAAGCCTTAATCGCCGGAGTTGAAGGTTGTGGTTCAGCGATATACTCTTCTATCTCTGTCCCAGGAGTAAATAGATCTATAACTAACTTTTGTTGTAAAGGCAGAACGTGGATTTGATAATCTATCTCAGCCCCAGACAGATCCAGAACTACCCTTACTATTGAAGGTTCTTTCTGAAACTGACTAACTCTGATAGAGGTAAGTAAATTATGATGTACTGTCAATAATTTGCGTTTCTGATTGTACTGGGTATCAGGAATATCAATTACTAGACGTTCAGGTTCATGTAAGCGAAAAGCTTCGTATTTCTCTGGATCTGTCAGTTCAAAGATTACCCTGACCTGTTCTTTATAACTTTCAAAAGTTATATCATTTAAATTACTACGTTTCACTCGAATTAATTTCTCTTCCGGAAACCACTCAACCTCAGCTCTTAGAGCCTCAGCAATAAAACGCAGAGGTACCAGAGTTTGTCCACCTTCTAACATTGGTGGTACATCTAATTGAACTTTATGACCATCAATATTAGCCTCTGAATCCCCAATCTTTAAAAATATCGGTCCAGATGTATCTTCAACCTTAATAATTCTGGTAGAATCAAACCAGAGTACTGGAATTCCTAAAGAATCCGTAACTGTCTTCAATGGAACCATAGAACGCCCTGCAATAATCGTTGCTCCTTCGTTCTCAGAGATCAATTGCCCATTTATCTCTAACTTAACCGATGAACTCACCGTCCCCGCAGCAGCTAAACTATTTATGGGAGATAAGATCATTAATATACAAATAAGAGGCAATAAATAAACCTGAAATTTCTGCAATTTGTCCAACATATTTTGCAAATACACCTTCCTGAGTACCATTCTTATGTACTCCTTTCTATTCTATAGTAATATTATTACGCATATAATTAAATTGTCTAATCTATTATATATATTATATAACATATGTCCGTTCTTTGCAGTAATTATTCTAAAGTAATTTCTGGTATCATATTTACATAGATACTCATTCTTTAGGATTAAAATTAGGAATTTATGTTTATAATAGATTTAATCAAATTCGCACACAGTGCATAGAAGTTTTCGGATTTGTATTTTTATAAGATTGGAGGAAGTCAAATGTCAACACACAAAGATCCCACCATCTCAATAATTGCCCTTGGTGGACGCGGGGAAATTGGAGATAATATGTTAGTCATAGAAGATGATGAAAATATTATTGTTCTTGATTCAGGTATTATGTTCCCGGAAGATGACCAATATGGAATTGATCTGGTTATGCCTGATATTTCGTACTTAGTTAGTAATAAAGATAAAGTCAGGGCTATTTTAATCTCCCACGGTCATGAGGATCATATTGGGGCAATCCCTTATGTATTACGGGATTTAAATGTTCCCATTTATGGAACCAGACTCACTCTGGGTTTGATCCAGTTAAAATTAAAAGAGTTTAATCTGAGCAGTACCACTTCTTTAATTGAGGTATCCCCGGGTGAGAAAGTACAGATAGCCACTTTTAATGTAGAATTCATTCATATGAATCACAGTATTCCCGATTCAATTGCTATGGTAATTAGGACAAAAGCCGGTACAGTACTATATACTGGAGACTACAAAATAGATCATACTCCAATTGATGGTAAACCTGCTGACCTTCAGAGACTTGGTCAGGTTGGTGCAGAAGGTGTTCTTGCATTATTGGGAGATAGCACTAATGCAGAACGGGAAGGAACTACATTATCTGAATCTGTAGTCAGCAATACCATTGAAGAAACATTTAAACTGGTCAACTCCAGAATCATTATTTCAACCTTCTCCAGTAATATCCACCGGGTACAACAGGTCTTTCAGGCAGCCAATAAGACTGGTCGAAAAGTTGCCATCACAGGCCGAAGTATGATAAATGTAATCACCCTTGCTTCACAATTGGGGTATCTGGATATTCCAGATGGTATTATGATCGATATTCGTCAGATCCATAGCTTACCTCCGCAAAAAGTGGTTTTATTAATGACAGGTAGTCAGGGTGAGCCCATGGCAGCTTTAACCAGAATCTCCCGTGGTGACCATCGTCAAATCGAAATCCTTCCCGGTGATACTGTAGTACTTTCTTCCATGCCTATTCCCGGAAATGAACGTTCAATTGGACAGACCATTAACCAACTATATCGCCTCGGTGCAGAGGTTTTATATGATGGGATGATTGATGCCCATGCATCAGGGCATGCCTGTCAGGAAGAGATGAAAACTATGTTGAATCTAATCAAACCCAGGTTTCTAATCCCGGTCCACGGAGAATATCGTCATCTTCACCATCACGCCAGGCTGGGTCGCCAGGTGGGAATTCCGGAAGAGAATATTTTCATCGTTGATAATGGAGTCAGGCTTAATCTGACCAAAGATCGCTGTTGGATTGCCGGAAGTGTCCCCTCAGGTGATATCTTAATCGACGGTCTGGGTGTGGGCGATGTAGGAAATATCGTTCTCAGGGATCGCAAAATGCTTTCGGAGAATGGTATAGTCATTGTATCTTTGACCATCGAACGAAAAACAGCAAAAGTTCTGGCAGGGCCAAGTATCCTCTCCCGGGGATTTGTCTATATCAAGGAGTCTAAGGAATTGATCGAAGAGGCAGAGGGGCTGGCCCGGGAAGCCCTGCGTGAACTGGAAGTGAAAGGGGTTACCGATTGGGCGACTATCAAAAAAGTTGTTATCGATTCTATAGATAATTATCTCTATCAAAAAACTAAACGCAATCCAGTGATTTTACCGATTATAATGGAAATCTAAAGCTTCTGGAGAAAAAATTCTGATAAACAAGACAGGACCTGACCCATGGTCAGGTCTCTCAGACCCAGTTTACTATTATTACAAAATCTCTCTACCTAATCCAACCCCCGTCCATCTCCAGAGATTTCATCAAAGTAAAAGTATAATTCATCGATCTCTTGACTGGGAAGAGGATAAAAAATCTGTGAGCTTAAATTATACCTCTGTATAGTAATAAGATATTTTTCCTTTTTTGACATTAACAGCATCTCCTTTGAGTTATTTTAATTTTGCATTACTGGTATACCCTGATTTCTTCTATCCTAAATATCTGGACAAACAAATTTTTTTTGAAATAGGCAGGAGATTCTTCAAAAAAGAAGAAATAAGTAATAGTAATAATTATTAATAAGCTCAATCGAATTTATTATTTACATTGATGATGTAAGTTAAAACTTTTAGCATTGAAAGGGTGGTAAGTGTGAAACCGGTAGAGATTAAAAAAGATATTTACTGGGTAGGAGGGTTAGACCCTACTTTAGAGATTTTTGACATTGTAATGGAGACTGAACATGGCACTACATATAACTCATATCTTATCCAGGGAGATAAGATCGCACTTATTGAGACTGTCAAAGAGAAGTGCTTCGCGGAGTATGTACAAACTTTGCAAACGATTATTGATCCAGCTGATATTGACTATATTGTTCTTAATCATACTGAACCTGACCATACAGGAAGTCTAAGATTATTATTAGAAAAAGCACCTGACGCTACTGTAATCTGCTCACAGGCTGCATCCATATATCTCAAAGAGATGCTTAACCAGGATTTCCCTGTTCAGATTGTTAAGGAAGGCGATTCTCTTGATTTAGGGCAAAATAAAGTTTTAAAATTCATCAGTGCCCCTATGCTTCACTGGCCAGATTCTATCTATACCTATCTTGAATCTGACAAGATTCTTTTTAGTTGTGACTCTTTTGGCTGTCATTATTGTGAAGGGGAAAGTATCTTCAATGACCAGATTAAAGATACAGAAGAGCTGTTAGCTGCCCAAAAGTACTATTTTGACGTCATTATGAAACCGTTTAGTAACTACGTTATCTCCGCATATAATAAGATCAAGAATTTGGAGATCTCCATAATCTGTCCCGGTCATGGACCGATTTTGCGCTCTGACCCCTGGAGAGTTGTGGAACTCTTCAAAACCTGGGCTGAGATTAGTTTTGACATTGCTCCTCAGGGTAAAGTCTTTATTGGATATTGTTCAGCCTATGGATATACAGAAAGAATGGCCCAGACCATCAAAAAAGAGTTGGAAGCAGCCAGATTAGAAGTGACTATGTTAAATATTGGGGAATGTGACCCAACCAGGATTAATCATAGCATTAACAATGCTGAAGCTATTCTTATTGGTTCTCCTACCATTAATCAGGATACAGTTCCGCCGGTCTGGACTACCTTATCTCAGATTTCACCAATCACACAACGGGGTAAAATAGCTGGAGCTTTTGGGTCATATGGTTGGAGTGGAGAAGCAGTTGGGATGATTACCGATCGCTTAAGAAGTTTGAAATTAAAAGTAGTCGATCCTTTGCGAATAAAATTCGTCCCATCTGAAGACCAGTTAGAAGAATGTCGTGCATTTGCACGTAAAATTATAAAAGCTTTAAAATAAATAATCATAAAGGAGGTAGTTAGATGGATAAATATATCTGTACCGTCTGTAGCTATGTTTACGACCCAGAGAAAGGTGATCCCGATAATGGTGTTGCTCCCGGTACACCTTTCGAAGAGTTACCTGATGACTGGGTATGTCCTGAATGTGGTATGGGCAAAGACGTTTTCGAAAAATATGATGACTAATTATTAATTAAAGCTGAAGATTGCTTCAAATTTGGAAACTATGTAATTTTAACAACATTGCAGAAGGGAAGTCTCCCAACCTTTATAGGTGAAAATATAAATACCTGATTGGTACTTACTTCAGTGGAGATACAAATCCCACTCTAAAGTTGTTAAAATCAAGCGTTAACAGCTTGCTGTTGAACTTTAAGCTTACAAAAAAGCGTTTTCTCCCGCCAGTGGAGAAGACGCTTTTTTATAATCAGGATAAAACCAACAGTATAGATTATCCCCTCTGACAGAAACTAGTTTTAAACAGCATTTTATCTGAAGAGAGGAGGAGATTATAATGCGGAGAACTCGTAATGATCTTAGAGCATTTAAAGGACTCATCCAATCAAAGAAATTGCACGATTTAGAGACTGCCGAAATTTACGAATTAATGGATGATGTTGAGATGAATCAACATTTAGCAGATCCCGAAAAAGCCACTCCGCGACCGCGCAGTGATTTACCAAAAAATCATCATCATGATCCAATCGAATAGAAAAATCGTCCTCTGCAGAGGGCGATTTTCCACCTTCATATCATTGAATTGAAACTAGAACATTCTGGCGATCTTGATTTCGTCAGTTTTGGATAGGTCAATAAAACCATCCTCTGTCTGAATCAATGGCGAAAAAGGCCGATAAGGATTTTTAAACACAATTCTTCCCACCTGATTGTTAGATAAAAGAACCTGTTCTCCTACAAGAATGTCCAACATATGTTCCGTAAAGATCCTTAATAATCTTAAGTCAAACTCCTGATACTGGTTATGCATAAATTGTAAAACTTCAAAAAAATCTTTCTTATCCCGATAAGATCTGTCCGAAGTAAGGGCATCAAAAACATCAACAATCGCCAAAATCCTGGCTAATTCAGGTATCTTATCACCTTTAAGACCTTGAGGATAACCTGTACCGTCACTCCTCTCATGATGATAAAGCACAGCTGCCAGAACTTCTTTTGAAAGGTCACCGCTTTGCAATAAGATGTCATAACCCAAAAAAGAATGCCGTTTCACCTCTCGCCATTCCTCTTCAGTCAAATCACCAGGTTTATTTAAAATATCCTGACCCACCTTAATCTTTCCTAAATCATGACATAACCCCGCCAGTGCAGCATCATTTGGATTAGAACCCGACCATTTAGCCAACATCATTGCCAAATAACAGACATTCAGAGAATGTTGATAGGTATAGTGGTCAACTTTACGAATCCCATTAATATATTTGAGAAGTGAACTATATGAGTGGGTATTGGAAAACTTTTCAACTATATCAGTAATCTGTTCCATATCTATCGGTTTGTCATCGCGAACCATCTTAACCAGTTTATCAAAAGCTTCATAATTCTGTTGATAAATCTTGAAATTCTCTGTATGGATCTCCTCATTAATCCAGACATGAAAAATTTTGTTGTGGATAAACTGTCTTACCATCTTCGCCGTTAAAATTGTCCCTTTGGCTACTAACAAAATCCCATCTGCCTCAATATCTCTAGCTAACTCCATCCCCTCTTGTAAGAACTGTGTATGTATTAGTATCTCTTTCACCATTTTTATCCCCTCCAAATACCCTAATCTAATATTTTTTTAATTCGTTACTTTCATTAAAATTCCCTGCAATTTTCAGGTAGTTTCCCCCAAAAACAGAGTTTTTTTTAACATTCTGGCTGCTTTGAGAGCAATTTAGACTTAAGATAACCATCATTCATCTTGAAAAAATTTTTTATGAAAAAACCACTATCAATATTTGTTATCCAATGACAACAATTACATAGTGGTTTTCAGATTACCGCCAACACCCGGATAACATTCTGCCAGTGTGTCAACAACTATAACTTTTATCCTATTTTTAGTCAGATTGACCTTCATCTGGTTTATTCTTTGCAACAGTTACCATCTTCTCATAAGCATGTTGAATCTGCTCCAGTTCTTCTCGACTTACTTCAGAGCCATATCTGGCCTGTTCATAACTGTGAGTAATCTGTTCCAGAGTAACAGTCTGATCTGGGTAAAGTCGATTAATTTTTTCTTTATATTCTTCAGGGGTATAATGAGTTTCAAAAGGTGATATCTCATAGAAAAATCGCAAAAACTGGTAATAAATCTTCCTAATTCTAATGGCAATACTAGAATCGTCATATATAGATCTATCTGATTTCTTACGACGAAATCGGTTTTTCAATGATTCCAGCAAACGTCTAATATCCTGCTTTAAATCTGTAGTTTCAAAGATAGATTCTCTTAATTCCTCATAGCCTAACTCTCGTTTTCGCGATTTCCAATAGCGTTTAAGAAAGTACCACACGATTAATAATACACCAACCACTATCACAACCCTGACTATCAATCCATAAATAGAGCTATTATCTGTAAATTTGGCGGTGTTTCTGGCAGTCCTATCCTGCAATTGTTCAGCCAAACTATTTTCCATACCTTCCTGTTCTGGCAATACAAAGGGAGGAAGAATTCCTTTCAACCATGTCAGTATTGGTTCAAGCATAACCAATCCAAATAACAAGAGTTCCAAAAAGATATTGGTTAATAAATTCCCTAAAAACAGGATAGGAGCTATGACAATTGCAATAGTTTCTGTCGTTAATCCATAAGTCAGCAGGATAGCGAAGATCGAAATAAAAAGCACTACAGATAAAGCTACGCCTATCCAGGATGTTTGACTACCATTGTTCTCTTTTACACTCATGTATTTAAACAGAATTGAGAGTATAGCTCCACTCAAAAAGAAAAGTAACACCTGGTTGATTGGAATATAAAGACCGATACGTGCTTTTACAAACAGAGTGAAAAGCATAAATATCGCTCCTCTACTATAATCAACATTAAAGTCCATCTCTCCGGAAAACAATTTATTAAAGCGTAAACCAATCATCTGAAAGACCACCATCATAACCAGACTCAGTTCAAAGGTAGACATAGAAGTCAAATCTATTGGTACTCTCAGAGAATTAGTCAGTAAAGTACATAAAATATTTGCTATAACCAAAAATAAAAGAGCAGCTAATCTGGAAAGAAAACTATTATTAATCTTTTCTGATATTTGTAAAATAATTCCACTAAGAAACATCGCTAACCCATATATCCAGATAGTCTCTGGATTGTACTCTTCCTGACTCAAAAGTTGGATAATCAAGAATACCCAGGGGAAAATAAGCAGAGTATAGAAAAAAGAATATAAAGCTCTACCCAATAGATCCTCAAACAAATTGGATGTTTTTAATCTCACTCCTTAACCCCTCCTCATCCACAAGATATACCTGTATACCAGGTAATTGATTTATAAGTTCCCTTTCACTCTGCCCAATTTTAATAACTGTCGGGTTATAGCCTTTCTTTTTCAGCACCCGCAAACAATCTATCAGACGCTGATTTAGGATTACAGTGATAAACACAATCGTAGTTCCTACTTCCATTTTGGGAATTTCATTATAAATCATCGTATCAATATCTTTCTGGTGATAGGGTTCAACCATCGCCAAAGCTTCTAAAATTTTTTCTCTCTGACGGGATGATTTCCCGGGAAATATTTTGACAATTGATGTCTGTTCATAGATAATTCCATTAGTTAATAACCCAACCTGATATTGTTCCTTCAAAGCATAATCTGCTACAGACGCAGCACACATAACCGCAACTTCAAAATCTTCCCCCACAAAACCCTCCCAATAAGCATTCATTAATTTTGTGTTTAAAATTATCAATAGTTTATTATCCATTGTTGGCTTGATAACATTTGATTGCAGGGATTGAAATTGCGCGGTAGATTTCCAATTAATCTGGTTAAATCTATCTCCCTGTTGATATGGTCTTACTCCCACCCTATTGGTTGGATCTTCATAAATCCAATGATTTTTCTGCTGTCGCCCAAAAGGATTAATTCTGGGAAGACCAAACCTTTCAATCGGAACCACCCTGGGATAAACCAGTAGATAAATCCGATCTTTCCCATGCAGAGTCTGAGTCTGAAAACCGAAAAGATCTGCAGCCATTAGCTCACCTTTACCAAAAAGATAATATCCCCGTCCGGTCGGCTTAACAGGATATTTTCTGATAACCCGTTCATACCATTTTAGATTAAAAACGTCTGTAAACACATTATATGGTGTACCAACTTTACTGCTTACCTGCACTGTATTCGCAAAATTTACTCCTTTAGTCACAATATCATTAACCTGGAGCCAGAGCATTGGCATTAATTTACGATTTTCAATTTCGACAATATATTGACTATCTTCACCATAGAAGATTCGATCACGACTGAAACTTCTTTTAATTGTTAATTTGGAAAAACAAAACCGATTCCACAACCACATGACCAGAAAAATTCCAAAAATTATGATCAGACCAAAAATAAATAATGAATTTCTACTAAAAAATCCGATAAACAAAAGAAAGATCAGGAAGGTGACCATTTGACTTGTTTTAGTCATTTGATCAAACCTCCTCAACAGGAACGGTCACTTGTTGAGTTATTTCGCGAATAATTTCATCCTTGGAAACACCTCTGAGATCAGCTTCATCAGTTAAAATCATCCGGTGCTTTGCGATATATGGAAAAAGGTATTTGATATCATCAGGTAAAACATGGGTTCGTCCCTGAATCAAAGCATAAGCTGAACTGGCTTTTAACAATGCTAAAGATCCCCGCGGACTCACTCCTAAACGAATAGACTGATGTTTACGAGTCTCCCGAATTAAGTTACTAATGTATCCCAACAGTTCATCATCCACATGAACAGATTTTACCTGTTGACGTAACTCCAAAATCTCCTCTGGCTCAATCACTGCTGCTAACTCCACCAGTGGATTATGAGATTTAAACCTCCTTAAGATTTCTACTTCTTCTTCCCCTATGGGATAACCTAAACTGACCTTGATTAAAAATCGATCTAATTGAGCTTCGGGTAATGGAAAAGTTCCTTCCAGTTCGATTGGATTCTGAGTAGCAATGACAATAAAAGGCTCGGCCAAAGTATATGTAGTTCCATCTACCGTTACCTGCCTCTCCTCCATCGCTTCTAATAGAGCTGATTGGGTTCGGGGAACAGCACGATTAATCTCATCTGCCAGAACTACATTAGACATGATTGGACCTTTTCTGAATGAAAACTCCCCATTCTTCTGATTGTAATAATTCATTCCTGTAATATCTGCAGGCTGTAAATCAGGAGTAAATTGAATTCTTCTAAAAGAACAGTCTATCGACTTTGCGAAAGATTTGGCCATCACTGTTTTGCCCAGTCCAGGAACATCATCTAACAGAACATGTCCTTCTGCCAACAAAGCAGTCATCACCAAATCAATTACCTCTCCTTTACCAACAATGACCTGTTGAATATTGGTCCGAACCTTCTCCATCCTTTTATCTGTCATAAATATTCCTCCTTAAATATTGTGAGCTTGATGTTCACACTCTACATTGTTTTTACGATATTCCTCAGTGTTCCCCGCGTAACTGTTAAGCGTGGTGTTTACAAAAATTACCATAACAATTATTAATAAAAGGACTCCTGGCAACAACCAGCAGTCCCTCCATACCATTTTACTTACACGACCGCGTTCTACTTTATTCTCCAAAAGGACGGGTACGTAATTTTCGAAGCTCTTCAGGAATCGGATAACGTTTAAGGAAATAACTAACCAAAATATAGGCATCTCTTTTAGTTATTAAACGATTGTCCCGCAAACTATCCTGAAGAATTTCAGGTATAAAACCATCCCGAAGAGCTGTCTGGTATACATTATCAACTTTAGCCAACCAATATCCACCTGCCGCTAATAATAATTCGCAGACTTTATCCCGATATAATGGTTTATATTCACTCAACGAGTACAGACCTCCTGCCAGGTATTCAGAATAATTGTCAGCTTGCCGCTGTTTCATTCCTTTCATCAATAAAAAGGCAAACTCCCGTTCTCTAATTCCATTATCTAAGTTAAGATTATTATCATACCCTGCCACAATCATCCCCCAGCTAAAGAGTTCTTTAAAATAAGCATAATCTTTATCCTGGGTAATCTGATTAATTTCCGTAATTTCCATCAAATCTACCCCCTGAGTAATCAAACGCTCCTGGAGATAGTTAATCAATTGTTGATCTTCAGTCATCTGGTGAAAATTAACCTGACGATTAATTGCAATAGCTGCTGCTGTTCCCGCAGCTTCTCCCACCGCCATTCCGGTGGGAATAACCCGGGCACTCCCGGCAGCCAGAGAACCATATCCAGTTGACCGTCCGACCACTAACAAATTTAACTTCTCTTGAGGAACAAGGGATCTAAAGGGAATACTGTACAAACCTGGATTGAACACGACAAATCCTCCATCAACAGGAGTCGTCGCCTGATAATCTACTGGATATGAAGACAATGCAATCTTATCAGGAAAATCCACATTTTCAATCAAATCTAATAAAGACAGTTGATATAAAGCTAGAATATGACGACTCTCCCGGATATATAATTGAGACGGATAATCCATCAATTCTGCTTTCTCAAAACCAGATAGATTTTTGCGTAAAAATTGTTCAATATGCAGAGTCTCAGCTTTGGCTTGTTCCATGCCCTGAGCTAAAGACTCAGGATCTAACACATCCAGATAAAATATTTGTAATGCATTAATAAATACTGTTCCATCTTCCTGTAACGCTATATTGAGACCACGAAGTTTCGTATTGGGATCAAATGGCTTATAGGTTTCACCGATCTTTCCTAATCCCCAGACAGCAGTGGAGTTCATTCGGGAATAACCCCATTTTTGTGCTTTGATATCTTTCTCCAATTCCTTCCAATTAACATTTTTGAGCCGGAAGACCAGAGTAACTGCCATCCTGCGATCTGGTAAACCAATATCAGCTCCACCCACAAAGAAAGGAACTTGCGCCATTGCTGCCAGATCAGCATCCTGGCTAGCATCAATGTATTTTGAAGCTTCAGCTCTCCAGATAATCCCCGAATTAAGCCGCCAGAGATTGGCTCTGGTCTGTCCAGATCTGATAATCTGATTCCAGATCGGATGAAGCCCTGACTCCACCTGTAACTGAGCATCATGGGATTTAGAGATACCGTTAGTCTCCAGAGTCAAACCAGTAATCTTCTGTCCATCTTCACTCAGCTGAACCTCCCGCAATGAAGTAACAGGTACAATTGTCAGGTTCTCTTCTGCCAACAGCAATCTGGCAAAAGCCTCCCTGGCTTTCTCTGTATCAACTATTACTCCTCCCCCAACCAGTTTATGCCATTCAGCAAAGATACCTTTATTGACAATCCGGCCCCGGTCATCATAATTCAGGTCAAGAAAGTTCAATGCACCATAGACCATTAAGCCTCCTGGACCACCTTCTTCCATCACCAAAAGGGTATTCAAACCATTCCTGGCTCCAGACAGAGCCGCAACAACTCCCTCGGGGTCACCACCATAAACAATTAAGTCAAACTGGTTATCTTGTGATAGTGCCTGGACTGAATCTAATTTATCAATTAGATTAGCTTTAGAGTGATCAATCAGAATCATTGATATTACTAAAGTTATGATGATTACTACTAAGAGTAGATTTCTTTTCAAATCTCTTCCTCCTTTATCGCTAACATCTAAGTACTGTCACTAAGGTTCAATAAAAATAATTCTACAACACAAAGAAGTTTTCCTCTATCAGTTACACTGAAAAGCCAGATTACCGATTAGTGTAATAATGTAATCTGGCAGATTAATCAAGCTGAATATCCCTCAAATTGAGCATTATAAAGGTTTGCATATAACCCATTTTGAGCGAGTAGCTCTCGATGTATCCCTTCCTCAACGATACCATTCTCAGTCAAAACAATAATTCGATCAGCATGCTTAATAGTTGACAGACGATGGGCGATAACCAGAGTGGTTCGATTCACTGCTAATCTCTCTAAAGCCTGTTGGATAATCATTTCACTCTCATTATCCAAAGACGAAGTTGCTTCGTCCAGTAGGAGAATAGGCGGATTCTTCAAAAATACCCTGGCGATAGATACCCTTTGCTTTTGTCCACCCGAAAGGCGAATACCTCTTTCGCCAACATAAGTATCATATCTATCAGGAAGCTGCATAATAAAATCATGGATGTTAGCATTTTTCGCAGCTTCAACAACCTCTTCATCTGTAGCATCAGGTTTTCCATAAAGAATATTTTCCCTAATAGTCCCCGAAAAAAGAAAGACATCCTGTTGCACTACTCCGATATTTCCTCTAAGAGATTCCAATTTAATATCTGTAATCGGACAACCATCAATATATATCTGACCCGATCTGACTTCATAAAATCTGGGAATTAGATTACATAAAGTACTCTTCCCTCCACCGGAAGGGCCAACTAAGGCAATCGTCTTACCGGCATCTACCTGCAAATTAATCTTTTCTAGCACTTTTTCCTTATTATCATAGCTAAAAGTAACATTATCAAAAACAATGTTACCTTGAACGTCTTTTAAATCGACAGCATTCTCCTTATCCTGAATCTCTGGCTGCACTTCCATAATCTCCACAAAACGTTCAAAACCGGCAATCGCCTGTTGATATTGTTGCATCAAAGCTGTCAGATTCCGAATGGGAGTTAAAAAGAGTTGAATATATAGCAGATATGCCACCAAACCACCATAGGAAATCTGATTATTGAAAACATAAATACCCCCAATAACCAATACCATCAACTTCAGGATATTTGACATAAAATGAATCCCCGAAAAGAACTCAGCCATACTCTGATAGGCATATTCTCTCGATACCTGTAAAGCCCTATTACCGGAGGCAAACTTATCCAGCTCATATCTCTCATTAGTGAAGGCTTTAGCCACGCGAATACCTGAAATACTGTTCTCTAGCTGAGAATTGACCTCAGCGACTTTCTGGCGAACATTTCGAAAATTACTCATCATCTTTATCCTCCTGGAGGAGGCGAACCAGATAATTAGCGGAATAACAGCGAAAATAATCAAAGTCAACTGCACATTAGTATTCAAAAGAATGATAAATGCACCACCCAACATCACCACCGAAATAAAAAGATCTTCAGGTGCATGATGAGCAGTCTCAGTGATATTATTCAAATCATTAAGTACTCTAGACATCAGATTACCAGTTCTCGCTTTATCAAAAAATGAAAAAGATAAGGTATGTAGATGGGTAAAGAGATCTCGCCGCATATCAGCCTCCATCCGGGTACCAACTACATGTCCCCAATATTCAACAATATATTGTAACCCGGTTCGGATAATATACAGAACTATTAAAATGATAGAATACCGCCAAAAGATTTCTAATTTGACATTGGGAATAATATCATCAATAAATCTACTCGTAAACACCGGAAACAAAAGATCAATTCCAGTGATCAGAAAAGCACACAACATATCAAGAGCAAATAATTTCCAATGAGGTCTGTAATAAGTAATAAAACGTCTTAGCATTATTTCATCCCTTTCTCTATGAGTTCAACATATAACGTTTTCTACAGCGAAATATTTTGTCCTGCAAAATACTCAAAAAAAGAGGGATCCGATGCACCAGATCCCCCAGAAGAACTCACATATTTGATAATCTAGCCAAATTTTTCGCCAATGATTCCACCTGCTCTGCCACAGAATTGAGCAGCGAAGAATACATTTCCTGATTTTTCATAAAACTCTCTGTATTAGCTTCGATCTTTTGCACAAAATTCAGTGTCTCAGTAGTTGAAGATTTGATCAGGTCGATAATATTATTAATCCGCTGAGTAGATTGAGCGGAATCTTCAGCAAGTTTACGAATCTCTTCCGCAACAACGCCAAATCCCCGACCTTCATTACCAGCCCGGGCGGCTTCAATGGAAGCATTTAAACCTAACAGTTTAGTCTGATTAGCTACCCGTTTAATAAAGTTGATAATCTCATGAGTTTCCTGCAAGTGAGACTCATTCTTGTCAGTTACTTTCGATAGCGATAGTATTGATTCATGCAATTGGCCAACATTGGATTCGCTGTCAGTCGAAACCTGATGCATAGTACCAACCAACTCTTCAGCCAGATTCGCCATCTGTCCAGATTGGCTTTCCAACTCTTTGATCAAATCCTCCCTGGACTCAACCATTATCATCATTAATAAAGCCACAGCTGAATCAACAACCCATGTCTGATCATCAGCAGCTTCCTTCAAAGCTTGACAGACATGTTCAACACCAGTTGCTTCAATGATAATCTTCTTATGGGGGATTTTCAAAAGGTCATTACAGTTTTTAGTTGTATAAATATTATGTTTCCGGGCCAAAATAATTCCCGGGGTCTGTGCATCTAGATCAGCGATGCCTATAACCTCCACACCTTTCACATTTAGAAAAGTCCTCAATAATGAAGTTCCTCCTTTACCTGCTCCAACAATTCCAATATAAATCAATATAAACCCCCCCCTTATTCAATTTGATGAAACCATCAAATATTCATCTTACTCAAATCCATTTTACACTATTCAACAGAATCAAGTAAATTCCTCTTTACAAATCGAAAATGTTGTAATTAAATAATTCAAATTGATCAATCTCCTTATTATCAAGACAGAATTTTACTAATTTTTTTGTAGTTTAATCCCAGACGTCTATTCATATACCTGAACACCAGGATCATCAAAGTCGCCATCATAATGGCCAAAATCAAATGACAAGTAAAAATGTTATTAGCATCTTTAAGAAGCCCTATCAAAGGAGCTGTAAGAGCAACAGCTAAATTGGTAGCCAGACTCTGGAAAGAAAGAATAGTAGCCCGCTGCTCCGAGGGTATATGTTTATTTAAATATTTTCTGGTAACAGGTCGATACATGCCCCGTGCTGCCTGCTGGAATAGAATTGCAAAAACCCCAATCCAGATTTTCACTGTACCCAGTATGATAAAAGATATTAACAACAAACCCGCCATAAAAGTTAACGTCCTTGGTTTTGTCTTTTCCATTACAAGATGGACATTTCCTGCTGTCAACGCTGCTGTCATATTAAACAGGAAAAAGATTATCCCAAAGTATTTGACAGGTATATTTACAGCCTCCATATAGGGTTGAAAGAACCAGAAACCATTGCGGTAAAAAACATAAAAAACAATGGAGAAAAAGATAACTGCCTTGACCTTCTCATGACCCATAACGTATTTACCTGCAGCCTTAATCTGTTCTAGATATTTAAGTTGCCTTTCTACTGAGTTTTCGTTACCTTTCTCGTGAGTTGGTTCAGTAAAATAAGTTGTAATGATGATAGTAATGATCATAAACCCACAAGAGACGATTAGTGGTAGATGAATATTAATCTCATACAGAAAGCCAGCCAGAATTGAACCTATAGCCTGGGCATAGAGAGCCAGAGATTGAGCTTTACCTTCAATCTCCTGGAACCTCTTCACTTCACCTGAGTTCTTTAAAGTATCATAAATTAATGCACTATCTGCTCCTGATCTGAGAGCTAACCCAAGACTAAAGACCACCTCAGCAGCTAAAAATACCACAAACCCCGGGCCAACTATATACATCCAGAGACTGATCGCCCAGAGAATGCTTCCCAGAATCATACTTAATTTCCGTCCAAATTTATCAGCAACAGCTCCGGTTGGTACCTCAAAAACAAAGATCGAAACAGATGCAACAGATTGAATTATCATAATCTGCGTAAACGATAAACCCTTAGCCAGATAATAAAGGACAATAATTGGACCGAGTATCAACAGTGAGGCAAACGTAGAATAAAAGTAGTATGTTCTGATATTTTTGGCTAAATTCATCTCAATCTACCTCCTTTTTAAAAATCATCAATCTCAGAAAAGGGTATATTGAGAATTATTTTAGCAAAGATTGACTAATTTGTCTATCCACAATAACGAATTTTTATTCAACAATACCACGGAGACATCGTTAGTACTCATAGAAAAATGTGAGTTGACAATTCAGTCATAACCGCTGACAACATTTTCAAAAGCTTTTCACGTTGATTTAGCCCGGGATCTTCCAATACTTTATCTAATAGTACTTGTAGAATTTTACCAACCATTGGCCCCGGAGTAAGCTGTAAATAGTCCATTACATCATTGCCACCAATTGCTAAATCAGTAATTTTCAAAGCCTGTTTATCAGCAAATATCCGTTCAATTCGCTTTAACAGGTTATCGTAATCTTCTTTTTCTTTTGCATAGTTCCCCCTGCCAGCAATACGATCTGCAAATCGCAGATTGGCAAAACGAATCGCCTGTTCTCTGGAACCTAAAGTTGAGATAAGTTTACGCAATGCTCTGTCGGATTCAATAACTTGCCTCAGATGATTCTCCACTAAAGCAATCACAAGGGTTACCAGATTAGCAGAATACCGCAACCGCTGCAAAACTCTATAGGCTATCTTCCCACTGATCTTTTCATGTTGATAAAAATGAATTACACCTACTTCATCCATACTGACGACAGAAGGCTTACCAATATCGTGAAAAAGCACTGCCAGACGGAGAATCAAATCCGACGGAGTATGTTTAAGAGCCTGAATAATGTGATTAAATACATCATATCTATGATAATCACTTCTTTGTGCTATGCCAACACATGCTTCCAGTTCGGGAATAATCTCCTGCAACAGACCTGTATCACTCAAAAGTTGAACTCCCTGTACAGGGTCTGAAGAGAGCAATATTCGATTAAACTCCACCCTTATCCGTTCCACAGCGCAGATGTTGACTGCAGTACTATTACGCTGGATCTCACGCAAAATTTCTGACTCAATTTGAAAACCTCGTTCTACTCCTATTCTAAGAGCCCTCATCATTCGTAAAGGATCTTCAGCGAATCTAGCTCTACTACTGCCAACAGACCTGACCAGGTTCTTTTGCAAATCCGTTATCCCATTCCATGGGTCATATAACCGAGAATTGAAGGGGTCATAAGCAATGGCGTTAATGGTAAAGTCCCGCTTACTCAAATCATCTAACAGATTATGTCCATCGCCGCGAAAAGTTGTTATCTCTATATCCTTCGCCTCAGTAGTCAGAATCGTTACTGTTCCATGCTCCTGTCCAAAATCTATAACCTGGTGAAATATCTGCTTTATCTCCCACGGCATAGCATCTGAAGCCAGATCAAAATCTTTCGGTTCTAAACCTAAAAGAAGATCCCTCACTGCTCCTCCTACAAGATAAACTTGAAAACCCTGATCTCTGATCTGTTCACAAATGTTTAAAAGATATTCGGGTAAATTATTGTTAGTAAAATGTTTCATCTAGACCACTCCATTACTTTAGAGATAACTACAAGAGCAATGTTAATTCTGCTTCCAATAATAACATTCCTACAGTTATCCAATATAATTGTTTACATTCTCCGAAAAATATTTTTTTCCTTTCCGACACAGCTGCTGAACATTAATGCTAATTTATTTAATTATTATTAATATTATTAATTCAGATGCGATAAACTAAGAAAAAAGCAATAAAGGAGTCGAGAACGTGCAAAATCATGGAAAACCACGTGTTGCATATTTTTCAATGGAGTTTGGGCTGGATGAATCTCTGCATATCTATTGTGGAGGGTTGGGAATTCTTGCAGGAGATTACTTAAAAACTGCTAAAGATCAGGGATTTCCTGTAGTTGGTCTGGGTATCCTCTGGCGTCAGGATTATACAAATCAATATGTTGGTGAAGATGGATGGCCTTATGATACATATAAAACCTATGACTTTGACTTCCTTGAAGATACTGGTGTGACAGTTAATGTTAGAGTTAGAGGTGAAAATGTAATTTGTAAAATCTGGAAAACAGATCAATTTGGTAATGTACCTCTATATCTTCTGGATGCAGGTTTACCAGATACTGCACATGGTTGGATGACCAGTAAACTATATGGCGGAGTCGAACAGGACAGGTTAGCCAATGAGATTATTTTGGGAATTGGCGGTGTAAGAGCTCTTCGGGCTCTGGGAATTGAAGTAGATATCTATCATTTTAACGAAGGACATGCAGTTTTTGCAGGATTTGAATTGATAAAAGAAAAGATGGCTCTGGGAATGGATTTTGAACAGGCTTTTCAAATGAGCAAAAAAGAGATTATTTTTACCACCCACACCCCGGTTCTGGCGGGTAATGAGATTCACAAGATAGGCTTAATTCAATACATGGAAGCTAATGATGGACTTAATCCCGATCTCCTTCAGCGCATAGGAGATGAACCTTTCGGGATGACTATCGCTGGTCTACGCATGGCATTTCTCGCCAATGGTGTTTCCGAATTACATACTGCTACCGCCAATCGTATGTGGGAACATGTTCCGGGACGCACAGAGATTATCAGCATTACCAATGGAGTTCATGCACCAACCTGGCAGGACTCGCGAATTCGAAATGCCTATAAAGATAATCAAGATCTCTGGCAGCCCCATCAAAAAGCCAAACAAGATCTCTTAAATTATGTTAAAGAAAAAACCGGGAAAGATCTTAACCCAGATATCTTAACCATCGGCTTCGCCCGCAGGGCTGCTCCTTATAAACGTGGCGAATTGATCTTCAGAAACGCTGATGCCATAGATTCACTTTTAAATGACAACAAATTACAGCTAATTTTCTCCGGTAAAGCCCACCCCAATGATGGACCGGGCAAACAGATCGTCCAAAAACTAGTGCAAATGTCAGTAAAATATCCCAACAATGTAGTCTTCCTGGAGAATTATGATATGATTATTGGAAAACTTCTGGTCTCTGGATGTGATATCTGGTTAAACAATCCAAAGAGACCATTGGAAGCTAGTGGTACTTCAGGAATGAAAGCCGCCATGAATGGGGTTCTTAACCTTAGTGTAGTGGATGGTTGGGTAGCCGAAGGTCCTACCCATGAAGTCAGTGGTTGGTTACTAGACGAAGTTTCCAAATCATTACCGGAAAAGGAAACGGAAGACGAACGTGACCTACAGGCTTTATACCACCTACTGTACCACAGTATCATTCCCACTTATTACGATGATCGAAAGCGCTGGATAGAGATGATGAGAGCCAGTATTGAAATGGCAGAACATCAGTTCTCAGGGAAACGGATGATCGAAGATTATTACCAAAAATTATATGAGCCCGCACTACAGGCTCAAAAAGAATCTCTTGCTATATTATAAATTCTTCCTGATTCAACATTAACCGACAAACAAAATAGCTTCTATAAAAAAATCAAACATATTAAGGTGTCTGACTATCAACTATTCACCTACACCTACGAGGAGATTGGCAAGACTCAGCTCGTCAGATATGAATAATTGGTTTATAGCCAGACACCTCAGATTAACATATTACCCAGAAAAATTAATCAACTATTCTGTCGGTCGATGATTTAACTTAGTTAACCTTGAAAAACCTTCCCTAACCTCTACTATCGCCAAACTACCCGGTAACGCACAAAAATGCCAACAACCATCTAGCCCTAACCCCAACAAATAACTGATAATTTGCAAAATGACTCCCTCATGGGTAACAATCAATAATTTACCGTCTTCAGTTTCCTGTAAAATTTCCTTTAACCAACCGATTACCCGTTGGTACATTTCTCTGGCACTTTCTCCCTCCGGAACTGAGCTTTCTTGCCAATTATCCAACCAATTTTGATATTCTGGCAGATACTTAGCCATAATCACGTTATTATGCAAACCTTCCCAGAGTCCAAAGTTCATCTCTTTAATCGCATCTACTTCTATCATTTCCAGATCATTAAACAAACTCTGTTGAATAATCCGTCCAGTCTCACAAGCCCGTTTCAGAGGACTAACATACATTTGGGAAAATTCTTCTTTTGCCAATTCTTCTGCCAGTCTTGCAGCCTGCTTACGGCCTGTATCATTTAAAGAGAGATCTAACCACCCCTGAAAAACCTTTTGTTGATTTCCAATTGTCTCCCCATGTCTGACCAGATATAATATCATCCCAATATCCCCTTTACGTTATACAATATAACAGTACTATTACCTGACTCAACTCAATTACAGCACCTAAAATATCGCCGGTTATTCCCTTCAGTTTGACCTGCACCATCGTAATGAAGATATAGGTAAATGCTAAAACCAACAGTAAAGAGATTAAACCCCCTAACCCTCCCAGCAAAAATGCCAAAGGACAGGTATAGAGTGATGCAAAAAACCATTCTTTACGACCACAATACTCAACATAAGATTTACCCATACCCTCAGAACGGGCATATTCTGCGATAGATGCAGCAAAGACACAGCCATAACGCCCCAGGATAGGAGTTAACAGCAGCCATCTCCACTGCCCGGCGAGATTACTAATGGTACTCACTTGTAAAAGAATAATTAGAATCAAACTAAGACCGCCAAAAACCCCCAATCTACTATCCTTCATAATTTCCAAAATTCGCTCTCTGGAGCGATTACTCCAGAGACCATCAAAGGTATCACTTAAACCGTCCAGATGTAAGCCTCCACTTACCCAACTATACGCACATACAACCAGGACAGAAGTCAGCAAGCCATCTCCATAGAGCCATCTTCCACCCTGATAGACTATAGTTAGCAGCACTCCAATTAGTAATCCCACCAGTGGAAAATAAACATTACCTTTTCCCAGATCTTCTTCTTCAACCTGAATCGTCATCGGGATAGGAATTCTGGTCATCAATTGGATCATTAAAATCAATCTTTTCAATTCAGTTCACCCCCTTGATTAAAGTAGGAATTCCTGAAATGACAAAATAAACCCGATCACTAGACGCAGCAATACGCTGATTAATTCGTCCGGCTATATCACGAAATATTCGTCCCAATGGATAAACGGGAACCAGTCCCATTCCCAGTTCGTTAGTTACTATCACCAGTTCACAGTCAGGTCGACTCTGACATTCACTAATCAATTTATCAATCTCCTTAACAATCTCTTCTTCTATCTGTCTAACCTGATCTACATCAGGTTTTTTTTCATCTATACCTGTAGAAAAGATAATATTAGTCAACATTACCGTAATGCAATCCAACAAAATTATCTTCTCTGGTGCTTCAGCAATAATTTGATCCAACCCCTGGTATCTCTCCACCGTTCGCCAATGTTTCGGACGCTGAACCTGATGATTTCTGATCCGCTCACGCATCTCGTCATCGAAGGGGATAGCTGTAGCGATATATAACACACCTACCTCCTGAGCGTTATTCTCTTTCTCTTGAGACCATTCTTTAACCAATTTTTCCGCAAAAGTGCTCTTACCACTTCTGGCTCCACCAGTTATCAATGTCAAACCCATTATTCCCGCCTCCCAGTGTACATCCAATTTTATTCTGCTTTATACTCTTGCAAAGCTTCAGTTAAAGCATTGATTAATCGCAGATTATCTGTCCTTTCTTTGATAGCTACCCGAAAGTAGGAGTCGTCCAATCCAACAAAGGAACTGGCATCCCGGATCAGGACACCTTTTTCAATCATTCTCTGCTTAAGTTCCCGGGCTATCTGACCATTTTCCAGTTTGATTAGAAAGAAATTCGCCTCAGTCGGAAAAATACGTAGTCCAACCATCTCCTGTAAATGGGTCTGTAGAAAATTTCGTTCTCTTCCAATCCATTCCCGGGATAATTGTTGATATTCTCTATCTTTCAGGACTACCTTACCAATCTCTACCGCCAGACTATTTACTGACCAGGGCATCTGATACCTGCGCAGATCAGCAAGTACCCTTTCATCCCCTAAACCATAACCCAGGCGAAGCCCCGGTAGAGCATAGTATTTAGTATAAGCCCGAATGATTATTAATTGGGAATGATGTTTTAACCACTTTAAACCACTTGACTTTTCAGGTTCAGGAACAAAATCAATAAACGCTTCATCCAGAATAAGATATTTCCCCAAAGTATAGGTTAATTCTACAATTTCCCTTAATTCTGGCTCTCTCAATATCTGGCCCGTAGGATTATTAGGATTACAGAGAATTATCCCATCAACCTGTTTTAAAAGCATCCTAATCTCTTCTAAAGGTAATGCAAAGTCTGCTACATCTCGCTTTAGAGTGACTACCTCACCACCGCCTAACTTTACTGCTTCAGCGTATTCTCCAAAGGCAGGAACAGGAATCAGAATCTTTTTACCCCGAAAAAAATTTCCCAACAAAAAAATTATCTCTGCTGCTCCATTCCCAACCAATACCTGTTCTTCACCTATAAGATGATATGCAGCAATATTCTGGCGTAGTGCCCGATAATCAATATCAGGATATCGTAATAGATGCTCCCAATTACCCTGCAAAATTTTTTTGACACTATGAGGTATTCCCAGGGGATTTATATTACTACTAAAATCAATAATCTCTGCTGGATATTGATATATATCGCCTCCGTGAATTACTTTCCTCATCTTATACCCCCTTATAAATAAATGTGAAAAAGATAGCTCAGACCTGCAAATCCAATAAATGCCAAAACTTCAGTAATATACATCAAATATATGGTCTCGCCAATCTTTTCTGCTGTCAATCTTTTGATTGAATCACCTATTCTAGGTTTTTCAACAACCTGTCCAAAATAACGATTAGTACCCCCCAATTGAACCTTCAAAGCCCCGGCTATAGCAGCTTCCGGATGACCAGCATTGGGACTACTGTGATTAAATCGATCTCTGAACATTATTTTGTAACTATATCGTAGGTTACCATTATAAAATAAAGCAGCCACAGGAATCAAACAGGCTGTTAGTCTGGCCGGTAACAGATTAACCCAGTCATCCATCTTTGCTGAAGCCCATCCCAGATGAAGGTATTTCTCATTCTTATATCCGACCATGGAATCCAGAGTATTAATCGCTTTATAAGCCAAAGCCAGAGGAGCACCTCCAATGAAAGCATAAAATAAAGGAGCAATTACACCATCAACAGTATTTTCGGCAACTGTCTCTACCCCTGCCCGAATCACCTCTTCCTGAGATAATTCCTTAGTCTCCCTGCCAACCAGAAAAGATAACAACTCTCTAGCGTCCGACAACTGACCTTTCTCCAGAGCTTTTTGAACTTTTCTGGTCTCCAGATCCAGACATCTGGCAGCCAGACAGGTATAAATAAGAATAACCTGCCCTATTCGATTTAGCAGTGGATGAACTATCTCTAATAACCACAATATCAATCCACCTACAGTGAAGACAATAGTAATCACAATGACCCAGAGTAATATCCCCTGTACTCTTTTCTTGACCCTAAGCCCAATAACAAGATTCTCCACCCGCCGAATCAGCCATCCAATACCACGTATTGGATGAGGCATCCAATAAGGATCTCCCAGCAGCCAATCAAGCACAATTGCAATAGTAATCATTAGAATTCTTTCCATCAACAATTCACACCTTCTGTGATAATCTGATATATTCTCTCTAAATCCACATGAGTCCGAACATGTTCTGCTAACTTATCATATTCAGCATCCTTTAATTCCTGATAACTCTTCGTCCAATCTTCTTTCAATCTCAGACCTCTTTTACCCCGGAGATTATTCATTAACTGTCTGGTCCAGTTCAAATTCTCAAAGATACCGTGAAGATAAGTTCCCAACACATTACCCTGAGAGTTGACACACCCATCCTGCTCTGATGACTCCAGGGAGATAGGACTGACAACTCCAGATCCGGCTATAGTCTGACCCATATGAATCTCATATCCAGTAATTGGTATTCCCTTCATTCGGGTAAAATAACCTGTGTCTTCATAGTTCCAGACTCCAGAGATTTGACGGGTTGTTTTGATTGGAGCCATCCTTGTCTCCAGATCCAGAATTCCCAGGCCGGGAATTGAATCAAAACTACTTTCTGTATGTTCTGGATCATGAAGCATTCTTCCTAATATTTGATATCCTCCACAGATGCCGATTAACAACCCACCATCTTTAACATATTGTCTAATCGGTCCATCCCAACCTACCTTCTGAAGAAATAGACGATCCTCTATAGTATTTTTCGAACCCGGAATAATCAATAGATCAGGATCTTCTAACTCTTCTGGTCGTCTGACATAACTTAACTCCAGATCCTCTTCTAACTCCAGAGGAGTAAAATCTGTAAAATTAGAGATATGAGGCAGCAACACCACTTGAACCTGCAACCCTGTCCCACTCTTTCTTTGCCAAAAGCGTTCAGTAACACTATCTTCATCATCAATCTGAACCTGTAAGTAAGGAACAACTCCGAGAACCGGAATGTTAACTAATTCCTCCAGTTGGGTTAATCCTGATTCTAATAATTTGAGATCCCCGCGAAATTTATTAATAATAATTCCTTTAATCATCGATCGCTCTTCAGGCTCTAATAACTCTACTGTACCATAAAGAGAGGCGAATACTCCTCCACGGTCAATATCACCAATCAAAATCACTGGTGCCTCTGCCATCTTAGCCATACCCATGTTGACAATATCCCGATGCTTGAGATTAATTTCTGCAGGACTTCCTGCACCTTCGATTACTACAAGATCAAATTCTGCAGCTAATTGATTATAAGTCTGTTGTACCAGCTCTGCCAGTTGATTTTTATATTTAAAATACTCACTGGCAGCCATATTTCTCATAACTTTACCCATCACAATTACCTGAGAACCAACATCGGTGGTCGGTTTTAATAGTATCGGATTCATCTCTACTCGTGGTTTTAGTCCAGCAGCTTCAGCCTGAAAAACCTGAGCTCTACCCATTTCAAACCCTGCTTCAGTTATAAAAGAGTTAAGAGCCATATTTTGGGATTTAAAAGGTGTTACCCTATAACCATCCTGATAAAAAATTCTACAAAATGCTGCTGCAAGCAGACTCTTCCCCACAGAAGATGCTGTGCCCTGAAACATTATTGCACCTTTCATGATCTCACCGTCCAATCTCTGATTTTAGCTAATTCCTGAAAATTAATAAACCCTAGCCTCAAGCCAGGGTTTCAAAATATAATATAATTAGTACACGCAATACTAAAAAACATAAGGGTCTGATCCCTTCTCCCCGAAGGCTTACCTCTCATAGTCTGGCTGGTCTCCTGACTTGTGCTTCTTCCTCCTCTGACCCTTCCCGGGGAATCCCCCAGTGGCACGGTAAACACCGTCTTGTGCCAGTTTTGTCCACACTCACAGTAGCGGGGGCTGTAGCGGATTCTCACCACTTTCCCAATTAAGTCTCACAACACCACACTATGCATTTATTAAATTTTTATTCCCATTCATCTTACCATAGTATTACTATCATTGCAACAGTTTCAAATAGTCGTTTTATAAACATATTACTCGATAATTCCTACGAATAAAACGAACCACCAGATAAAAAACATCTCAGCCCTTTTTGACCTGAGATGTTTCACTGTCATTCATAATCAACTAACCAACACTAATTTTGATATAATACCATCATACCAATAGGTGGAACCTGAACACTGTCCCCCGTTATCTTCTCTAAAGGTCTAATTCCTGCCTGTTCTGCTTTAACTACAACCATCCAATCAGACCCAGGTAGTTTAAGCTGTTCAGAACTATTATTTTGATTATAGATCACGACGATACTTCTCCAACTATCACCATTTGCATAATCATTTATAGAAAAAGCTACAGTTCCAGATGGACTATCAAAAAACACAAGTTTATTAATAATCTCTTCAGCAGTAGTCATTCTGAAGGCTGGATGCTCTTTTCTCAACCTAATCAAACCCTGGTAAAATTTAAACATCTGATAGTAACGAGTCTTGTAAGACCAATCAATCTCATTAATATAATCAGATGATTGATAACTGTTCTCATCGCCAAACTTAGTCTTATGAATCTCTACACCTCCAGCCAGGAAAGGTATTCCCTGACAGGTCAAAATTATACCATTTGCCAACATTGCCATCTTCTCTTTCTCTTCTTCAGTTGCTTCCGGGTTACTCCTGTCCAATCGATCACGCAAAGCATAATTATCATGGGAAGTAACATAATTGATAGATTCATGCGGAGCCAGAGTATGGATAATCTCCTGATGAGACCTTTTCTGGTACTCCACGTTGTATACATTGACCGGGTCATAATTAATAATCGAACCCACTACGGCCTTTTTAATTCCCGATTCGATTTCTCTTTTGCCACTGGCAAATCCCCGTTCAGTAACTGGAGATAATCCTCCACTGACAACAACATCTCTAACATTATCATTAAAAATACCAATGGGTGTACCTTGCTGAGAGTTCTTGACCATCAATTCACTATAGGGTAACCCTGTTGATAGATACCAGGCTTCTCCGTAGAATAAAATTGACGGATCTATCGCATGTACCTCCCGGACACCCTGTAACATAGTTCTTTGATCGTGTAAGCCCATTAAATCAAAACGATAACCATCAACTCTATATTCCTCAACCCAGTATTTCAATGAATCAAGCATCAATTTTCTAGCCATAGGTCGCTCTGATGCGAAATCATTATTCACACCAGAACCACAGAAGAGATTCCACTGTTCATCTCTTCTCAGATAATAACCCGGTACAATTCTCTCCAGGTCTGCATCAAATCTACCAAGATGATTATAAACTACGTCTAAAACAATTCGAATACCGTTCTTATGCAAAACCATTACAAGCTTTTTGAATTCCTTAACTCGTAAAACCGGATTAGCTGGATCTGTCACGTACTGTCCTTCAGTGGCAAAAAAGAAATTGGTTCCATAACCCCAATTATATTTATTCTGGTCATCTATAATAAATTCAGATTCCATAATTGGCAATAGATGCAGATGGGTAATGCCCAGCTCTTTTAGATGTGCCAAACCTGTAGTGAATCCATCATGAGATTCTGTATTCTCTTCTGTTAAAGCCAGATATTTACCCCGGTTAACAATCCCAGAACTAGCAGCCATGGAGAGATCTCTGATGTGCGACTCATAAATAATGGCATCAACATATTTTTCCAGCTTCGGCCGTTCTGTCTCCTGCCATCCCCGGGGATTTGTCTCATTCAGATCAATAATTGCACCTTTAGTTCCATTAACATTAACTGATTTGGCATATGGATCGACAGCTTCTCTGACCAGTCCATGCACATGAACCAGATAAGTGTAAAATTTATTCTTTAAATCTCCATTCAACTCAAGATACCAGGTTCCCTGAATATCTTTTTCCATTTCAAAATGATTACCTACAAGCGCATCACCTGCAGCATACAGGATCACCTCCACACGATTAGCCGTAGGAGCCCAAACTCTTAAATATGTCCTCTCAGATGTATAAGTCGGACCGAGATCATCCCCTGAATACAGATATTTATCTTCATCCAAAACTTTTCTCATCACAGCTTTACAGCTCTGGTAATCAGGATGGATAATCTCATAATTCCTGGTCAAGTCAATCTTTTCAGCAAGGATTAATCGGACTCTGGTACTGCTGCCATCTACCTGCACACCTACTTCCGCAATTTCTAATTGCATATCCCCCGAGAGAACAGTAAATTGGTCTATTTTATCCGTATCCTGTCGTAAAAATCCCGGTATAGTCAAGTTAATCTGATCAGAAGCATCAACAAAAGCTATTACAGGTTTTACCTCTTCCATTATTTGACCTCCTTATAATGTCATACCAAGGCAGAGTTCACCAGACGAATTTGATTCATGCCAAAATCCATCTCTTGCGGAATATAGTCAACAACCAGTATTGTTAACGAAAACATTTGCAGCAATATATTCAATTTCTATGTATTTCTCACGCCAGGAATAATCAATATTTTTTATCAAAATCTATTCCAAAATCTTCTGAAATAAGTTACAATATATTCTGAAATGCTAAATAAATTATAAGTAAAGGAGTCTTGAATATGCCTCTAAATCCTATGGATAGCCAATTGAAAAAGAATATCCATTTAACAGTAGTCGCCGGAGCTGCTGCCACCATTGGATTAAATCTAACAAACCCTTTTTTCTCACTGTTTGTTATTCGTCTGGGAGGTACTGATTATCACGTAGGTTGGCTATCATCCCTTCCGGCATTGGCAGCAGTGTTAGTTTTGATTCCTGGAGGTATTTATGTTGATCGTTTCCCTTACAAAAAAAAGATTACCTGCCTGATGATTGGTTCAAGCAAATTTTTCTTTCTCTGTCTAGCACTCGTTCCCTTTTTACCTCCACTCTGGCAGGCGACAATCTTTGTGCTTCTAATTGGTATTATGCGAATTCCCGGGGCGATCTCCGAAATTGCCTGGCAATCATTTTTGGCTGATTATATCCCAGAAGATTTTCGGGGGTACACTCTAGCTCAACGATCCTGGATCTCAACATTTTTTGGAATAATTATCACCTTATCTGCAGGGCAAGTTCTATCCAGATTCCCGAGGACGAATCTTGACCGGATTAGGTTTTATCAGATATTTTTTGTCATCGCTTTTCTTGCTGCCTGTTATGAAGTTTACTCACATCTGCGGATCAAAGAGCCAAATTTTGATAACGAAAGTGAGCAGGAAAAAGTGCTAATAAATCAAACCCCAATAATCCAAAGGTTCAAATTACTTTCTTCATCTTTTTCAACTGTGCCCAAAGCTAAACGTTTTTTGATCTTTGCCTGCTGCTCAATTATCTTCCACTTCGGATGGCAGATGGGTTGGCCTCTTTTTAGTCTTTACCAGATCAGACATCTTCATGCTACGGAGGCCTGGTTATCTGCTATATCTGTTATTAGTGGGTTGACATCAGTATTATCTTATACCAGTTGGAACAAATTTGCTGAAAAACATGGTAATGATTTAACTCTAACACTAACAGGTCTTGGAATGTCAATAACTCCTGTTCTATATATTCTCAGTAAATCTCTCCCCATTCTGGCTATTATGAATACTATTGTTGGTATCTCCACTGCAGGTTTTGTTCTAACTCTGACTAATATGACTTTACAGGAAGTGCCCAAACTTCAACGAACCCTATACATCGCCTGTTATAATACTGCCATCAATATTAGTGCAGCTTGTACACCACTAATAGGTGTGTATATTAACGATAAAGCAGGAATTAAAATCGCTCTATTGGTGGCTGCTTTTTTCCGCTTTCTGGGTGTTGTAGCGTTTTTCGTTAGATACAGATATTATGATAAAGAAAAACGATTATTGGCTCAACTAAATCCTGATGCAATTGATAAAATAAAAACTGTTTAATACACCAAAGGCTCGATCAGTAATTTTAAATATTTGCATTTTATTAACAAATACTTTTTGGTTTTGTAGCCTGAATATGGTATAATATAATTATATCAGTGAAGGAGGGCAATTGTATGATATCCTCATTTCTCAAATGGGCTTTACTTATAGGTATTATCTGCCTGGCCATTATTGGAGTCATTTATTATCAGATTAGTCCCGCTGGGCAAGGATCAAAAGTAGATTATCAGGTACTTAATATAGAAGAAGCCCCAGCGGTTATCTATGAAAAATATGAACAACAAAAAACAAATAGGGGTTTTTCAATCATCCCCTATGATCAAGCACAATATATTTTAATTACTATGGGCACCGTACCAACAGCGGGTTATAGCATTAAGGTGCAACAAGTGCACCAACAAGCTGACAAACTAATCATTAAGACCAGATTTATCTCTCCAAATCCGAAAGATATTGTTGCGATGATTATCTCTTTCCCCACAACAGTAGTCAAAGTGTCACAGGAATTTATTAACATTCAGGTATTGGCCGATAGTAAACCACTTTCACAGTTGGATTAACATCCGTACCTGATCTAAATATCGAACATATCCTGCTCTCTCTAACACCTGTGTCAGCACTGACTGATCTGAAATTAGAGTAGCAGAGATTGGTTTTTCAAGCCTATGTAACTCTGCCAATAAGATCTGACAGAGTTCTTTATTTTCATCTTTAACAGCCAGGTCATATATACCTATTCCATGACTATACTCCATATATACCAAGATACCAAGATTGATCTCTCCATCTTTTAACAAGATAATCTTCCCCAAATCTAGACGATATAACAGTGAAGGAAGATCCATCTGCCAACTCTTTTTGATCTGATGCAGCTCATCCCAGAGATTGATCACATCCATTTCAGAACCTTTAACCAATTCATATTGATGATCAGCCAGTGATAATGGTTCAGGGGAATCATTTTTAAAATTATACAATTCACCGATAATTTCCAGACCTAAACTCTTATATAACCGAATCCCCCGTTCATTTTTTTTAATACATTCCAACTGATAAGTAATTAACCCACGATCCCTGCATTGTCCCATACAAAATACCATTAACTCCCGTCCATAGCCATGTCCACGATATTCCAGACCGATCCCAATTCCACCACACCAGGCTTTATCTTCTCTAACTCCTGTCCAAACAAAACCTATTACTTTTCCATCCAAAACTGCTTCAAATGATAATGTCAGATCAATATTCTCCCGAACCAACATTTGATTTACTTGCTCTTCAGTCAAATTCATCTCTGTATAATACTTCTGAAATCCATAATTAAAAAGTTCTGCTAAATATTTAAGATCTTTATTTTCTAGACTTCTAAATGTTAAACTCATCTCTCCACCACCTCCATATTCTTCTGTATAAATTGCACAACTAAATCATAATTCCTGCAATACTTGCCAATCAGAATAAATAAAATATCCACGCAACAGAAAATAGATTTTACTTTTCAATTTGTTAAAAAAATAGGGCTGCGCTTGTAGCGCCACAGCCCTATCCTTTATTACTGCTTCCCATATTCATCGGCCATCTTGTTTTCAGCAAATTCGATCATTTTTCGTACCATATTTCCCCCGATATGACCACCCATCTGACCACCTATCCGTCCAGCATCTCTGGTTGTCATATCACCATTATATTGAGGATCTAATCGAATACCAAGATCTTCAGCAACTTCGTATTTCATCTGATCTAATGTCTTTTCATACTCAGCCGCCTGATCATTCCCCTCCTGGTGTTGAAAATACCCCAACTCCTGTGCCACCTCATACTTCATATCATTCAAAGCTCTGGCTGCCAGGGGATTTATGACCTGATTTTTTCGCCGGGATATGGTAATCACTCCTTTGTGGATGTTTTGTCCATGAGAGATCTCGCAGTTTTTCAGTTTATTAGACCATACCACACTAAAAAGGGGTTTATTTATTATGAAAGATAACAAATAATAAACTCACCCTCTTCACTCTTAGTTTACCAGATGAATAAGGTGAGTATGTATGCTAGTTTATTGGTAGGAAGTTAAAATCTCTCCATTCATGTATAATCTACTTATTTTGCTGTAACTACATCCTGGATAAGTTTTTGCTGAGCTAAATAAATTATCAATACTTCAACTACCTGCGGATCAAATTGTTTACCTTTCTCACTAATAAGAGTTTTGATCGCCTGATCATAGCCTACAGCTTCCCGATATGGTCGATCTGAAGTCATAGCGTCAAAGGCATCAGCAACACTGATTATTCTGGCTGCCAAAGGAATATCTGAATAAGCTAAATTATCAGGATACCCAGAACCATCATATTTCTCATGATGATGCCGAATAATCTTTCGGATATTCTTCAGTTCTTCGATATTTTTTAAAACTTCATCCGCGATGATAGGATGTTTTTTAATTAAAGATAGTTCAGCAAAGGTAAGCTTGCCAGGTTTATTTAAGATATTACGACTCACACCAATCTTACCTATATCATGTAGTGTGGCAGCAAAAGCAATATCTCTAATCTCCTGTTCATTCAAACCCAATCTTTTGGCGATCACAATAGAATACTTACGTACTTGCCTGGAATGGGCAGCAGTGTATGAATCTTTAAGTTCCAGGAGTCCAATTAATACATCCATCATCCCAAAAAGATTTCGGTTTAATTTAGTATCACGTTCTTTGATCTGTTTTTGAAGCCTATGTAGATAATTTCCCACCACTGTTAATTCATCCTCACCTAAACATCGCGCAAACATTTGAGAATCAGTATCCATTTGATTCCATACAGTGTTATATAACTTAACGATCGGCTCAACTGTTGCAGCAGTGGTCTCTTTTTGAACAAATAAACATAAAAATAATAGTCCCGCAAAAATTAGAAACAATGTATAGCGAAAACGATTCAGAGAAAAATCTGCAATATTACGGGGACTCAAATAAAGTAAATTCATATTTCTAATAGGATTATTACCATGGTAGACATAATAATCACTAATTCGAATTCCTTGTTCTAATTTATAGAGATTCATTCCTTTAATCGTCTCCAGGATGGCAGATAAATCATAACCTTCGCCTCCCAATATCACTGTTTTTCCCTGAGTAAATAACATCGCTATACCATTAGATAAACATACATCTCCCTCATTAGGTTCCCAGTTATCATCTCCCTGATGAAACCTGGCTTCCCTCTCCAATCCCCTGGTTAGATGATTAAGGTATAATAAATTTTGCTCATTGGTCAACTTATGATATAGGTTAGCACCAACCAAATAAATAATTAGCGTAATCGAGAGGAAGGGTAAAAGCAGATAAGCTAAATTTGACAAATAAATTTTTCTACTAAGTTTCATAATTGCCTCCTGACTAGTTTGTGCACTGGTGGCAAAAACTTCGCTTATCTATAATTTCTTCACTAATAAATACGCCATCACCCTACCATTTTCCTCTATTTTTTATCAGGTTTAGTACTCAAGACCTAAATATATAAATCTAATAGCATTCCTCTAATAACGTCAAGTTTTTCAATAATTTTTAGTGAATCTTTTTGTTCTTCCATAAAAAGCCCTCGCAATTCCTCCAAATTTTCATCAATATCTCTAACTTTTGTAAAACTTTTCATTGATCCTCTTTCCCAACTATACATCTGCTCACAATTCATAAATTCTTCAGAAAAAAGTTTCAAAAACTGTTTAACATAATGACGATATTCAGAAAGATTCTTCAAAGACATATTTTTCTTTAATTTTTTGGCTTTTTCCTCAATTAATTCCATCAAATTGTCTAATCTAGTGGTAATGTCAATCTCAGTGGCATTGTGTAAAGCCCTTTTAAATCCACCTTTTACTGCAAGAGGTTTATCCGAAGTCTTGCGGTTTAAGTGTAAGTTCTGTCTAAGACTTTTATTACGATCTACTTTCATTAACTTTACCTCCTATTCACTGTTTAACATAGCAGCCAACTGCCGTGCATTAAAGACTGCTTTACCTTGATAATGATTGTTCATACTTATGTATACTCTTGTCAATTGTCTGTCCAATGTTTGAATCTTCTTCACCCATTCACTCAATTCCTCTAATTTATATAAATAATCATATCTCTCATAAGCATGATCATGTTTCCACCACTTCTTAGCATTGCGGCCATGAAATCTTACATAGCCAACATCGGTAGTAGCTCTGGCTATTGGTGGAAGCAATCCTTTAATTCGCGGCTCATCTACTGAAACAAAACTTAGATTATTGTTATGCAAAAAGTTCATTACTGGATCAATCAGCCATGTATCATTTCTGAATTCGACAAATATCGGACAGTCAGGAATTCGATCTCTAAATCTAGCCAGATATTCTCGATTTTTCTCCTCATTTTGGAAACTCCAGGGAAATTGTGCCAGTATTCCGCCAAATTTTTTAGCTTCGATTAATGGTTCACAAGCTTCCATAAATTCTTTAAAAGGTATATCTTTGTCTATCTTATGAGTCATAGATTGATGAGCTTTGACTATAAATATAAAATCCTCTGGTGTCTTCTGCTGCATATGATAAAAGATAAACTTGTTAGGCATCTGGTAATATGTAAAATTAATTTCTGTCATTTTAAATTCCCGGGAATAATAACTCAGGAGATCCTTTTTATCTATCCCCTCTGGATAGACTGGGCCAATCCAATCATCATAACTATAACCAGCCGTTCCAACTATTATCATCTCGACACCTCCTATTATCTCTATTATAACATACTGACAATACTAAATACCAGAGGTCATTAGGCGGATTATGTCAACAAAGAATTTAATTCTATGCCAAAAAGAAAATCGCCCAAATTGGGCGATCTTAGTTTTAACTAAAATAACGTTCGAGAAGACCTTTGAGTGCATTATGATGACGGGCCTCGTCTTTAGCCGATTCGTCAAAAAAATCGTGAGCCGGGTCAATATTTAATTCCTTTGCCTTTACTGCTATCTCTCGTTTAGATCGATTAGCTCCTGCTTCACCTTTCATCATATTCTCGATATTCTGTCTGGTACTGCTCGAAATTTTCCCATTCAACTCGGCAAACCTGGCAGCATGAGCCGCTTCCTCCCAGGCAATTCTGATTAAAGCTTCCGCAATCTCAGGATAGCCCTCTCTCTGAGCTTGCCGGGACATGGCCAGATACAAACCGGTCTCCATGGTCTCACCTTTAAAGTTACGTTCAACTGCTTCTTCGAGTTCTGTACCTTTGGTTACACCAAATTTGTTCTCAATAACTATCTCCATCTGTCAACCTCCTTAATTTACCTTTTTGTTTTAGGTTGTGCTTTTTCGGGAGGTTTTAAACATAACTTTTATACCCGGAATCTGCGTACTAATCTATCCAATTCCTGTGCCTGTTCCGTCAGATTTTGTGCTGCATTTGCCACATCATTAACACCCTGAGTAGTCTGAGCAAGACTTTCTGAGATTTCATAAGAACTACTACTGGATTGTTCGATGGTGGTAGCTACAGACTCAATTGAACGATTGACTTCTTCAATAGCTCCAGCAATCTGCTGTGCCTGGGTACTGAAAGTATCCACCATACTACCTATAGTTTTAGAATCCTCAAGATATTGATCCCCGGTTTCAGCCATAGATGTATAATCTACAACAACCTTTTCTTCCATAAATACCAATATATCACCTGCATTATTAGACAAATTATTAACTGCTTGCCTAACTTGTTGAATCATATCATTAATTGTCGCTACTGTCGCCCCAGATTGCTCTGCCAATTGACGAATCTCATCTGCCACAACAGCAAAACCTTTACCCTGTTCACCCACCCTGGCAGCCTCTATCGCTGCATTTAAAGCTAACAGATTAGTCTTATTGGCAATCCCAGAGATGGCTTCTGCCATTTTACTAATCTGAGCAACCACCTTGACTTCTTCCATAGCTTTTTTTATCTCTTTTTGACGATGCTCAAAAATAGTTTGAGCCTCTTCTCTTGATTTTTGAGAGTTATTTTTCATCTCCAAAGCCCGTTCGCCTATCTCACCAACTAACTTATTCCCCTCTTCTGCATTAACCGCTAATTGAGCTACAGCTTTCTCCACTTCATGAGCCAGAGCAGTAATCTCTTCAGTGGAGGCACTGGTCTCTTCCATACCAGCTGCTATCTCCTGGGTGTTAGCATTAATAGTGTCTGCCTGTGCAGAAATCTCTTCAACAGTTGCCGAGAGTTCCTCACTTAATGCACTTGTCTCCCCGGAATTATTAACAATCTGTTGAATCAGTTCCCTCATGTTGGCTACGGCTTTATTTAATGCTCTAACCAGAGAACCAATCTCATCTTTAGAATCTAAATTAATCACTCTGGTCAGATCACCCTCTTCCAAAGCTGTTGCCATCTCCAGACCCTGCTGAACCGGTCTGGCAATTATCCGGGAGATATAAAAAGCTAACATAAATCCTAAAAATGCGATAATAAAGACAGCAATTATGGTATTCCGCCGCTGGATATTAATGCTTTCGAAGGCTTCGCTAGAGGCAACTTCAATAACTAAACCCGCAGTGGTATCGCCAAACCCGATTGATCCCCAGACACCTAAAACCTGATTACCAAGATAATCATGATATTCATCACTATCAAAATAATCCAGCTTACCCTTACTAACAGGTTCTTTCAGTCGATCTATTGCCATACTACTAATTTTTTTATTCAGAGCTGCATCACCGTCATAGTTAGTATTAGTCAGTAAGGTTCCATCCTGAGCTACAATATAAGTATCTCCAGTTTTTCCTATAACGTTAACACCATTATGAACAATCAGATCTATTTGCTCCTGATCAAAGAGAAAGTTTATCGTCCCGACAACATCGCCCTGTGACCCCTGGGAAAAAACGGGAGCAGATAAGACCATAACGTTTTTGTAAACCACATCAGAGTAAAATATCTCTGACCAGGACAGTGTTCCATGTAAAGAATTTTGAACATAATCTCTAGAAGACAGATCTGATCCTTCTAACTTATCCTTACTTTCTGAAGCATAAATTACCTCACCCTGAAGATTTGACAAAAAAATAAAATCATATCCATACTCTTTTGTTGCAATTTTTAGTGAAATGTCAATATCTTCATAATCAGTTTGCCATTCGACTGAGTCCTCCCCGTTTTCGTTATAATTTAATAATCCCTTATAAATAACCGGATTATTCCCTAAAGCCGAAGCATCACTTTCCCTCTCATTAAAAAAATCTGTCAATTCAGATCTAATTAATGTAAAAAAGATCGTATTACCTCGGGTAACTTCGGATGTAATATTCGCTTTAGCCTCATAATAACTATACACACCAAATATAAGTACTGGAATCAATCCTGTAATAATAAATAACCCAATCAATTTGTAATTTAATTTTAAATTTTTAAACATGCATATTCCTCCTCGTATTTTCTAATTCAATTTATTGCTGCAATCAACTTTCACCCTTTAATAACATTCGTATTAAACTTCAAAAACCCTGTTCAGTTCTACCCCCAACGATTTTTTAAATTCGACAAAGATATTTATGTAACTCTATTATTTCTCTTTTTTTCGAGAAATTCCTCTGTGATTATTGCAGATTATGCTATTTTCATAGTTTTTATTTCAAATATATTTTGGAAATTGAAGAATCTTTACCGAATTTACTCAAATGAACTCATATGACTTATTTACTATATTTATTATCATTTTTTTGGGACATTTGGCCTATATTATTTATTATTCATCTCATCCACGAAATGGTTATGTGTTAAAATTTTTAAACGGAACTATCTCAATCTCCTGAAACCAAAAACTCCCATCTCCTTTGAATAAAGAGATGGGAGTTTAAAATTTTTAAATTATCACAAGCCTAGTCAGTTAAGAATTTACCATTCTCAGCTATCATCTTACCATCTAATAAGATCTTACCATCTTTACGTAAGTCCTTGATCATATCCCAATGGATTGCAGAAACATTGGTTCCACCTGATTCAGGATAGGCTCGACCTAAAGCTAGATGAATCGTTCCACCGATCTTCTCATCGAAAAGAATATCTTTGGTAAAGCGTTGAATACCATAGTTTACACCAATACCAAATTCTCCAATAAATCTGGCACCTTCATCGGTATCCAGAGAAGAGATCAAAAAGTCCTCATTCTTACTAGCACTGGCTTTAACAACTTTGCCATCTTTAAACTCTAAATATACATCTGATACTTCTTTACCCATTCGGATGGCAGGAAAGTCATAAGTAATATAGCCGTTAGCAGAATTTTCCACAGGAGCATAGAATATCTCACCATCAGGCATATTATAATGACCATCACACTTAATACCTGGGCGACCTGCGATACTAAAAGTCAAATCTGTACCCGGGCCAATAATATGTACTTCCTTACCACCATCAAATAAATTCTTAACTTTATCTTGATATCTGGAGTTCTCTACCCAGTCAATATTTGTAGCGCTGTAAACAAATTCTTCATAATCTTCCAGTGACATTTCTGCTTCCTGAGCCAGAGCTGGTACAGGAAAATTACAGCCTACCCAGCGAACATTACCACCCATTACATATTCAGAGACAGACATTGTCGCTTTTTGCCGCCAGGATAAACGTTGAGAATCCAATTCACTCAAACCTTTGGTATTCTCTGGGGCAGAGATGGAGATCAGAGCATCACAACTTTTTACCAGACTCAGATATACTGCATCTTCTCTCTGCAACATCTCTTCTGAACCATACTTTAAGAACATATAACCAACTGAGTCCATCCCAATTTTGGTTACAGGTTCAGCACCAGCTTGAGCAACTTTTTTGACCACCTGCTCAAGTAACGGTCTAGCCAAATAACTTCCAGTGACTAAAATACGTTCTCCTTCTTTGACACCAACTGAATAATTAACCAAAATATCAGCCAATTTTTCGATTCTTGGATCCGCCATATTACTACCTCCCTAAGCTAAATAATTTTACTAATATCATATACTTTATTCTATACATGTTTGAATATACCTTTTTCGGGAGGTGATAATTCACTAAGAAGGAACAGATTCCTCTTGTTACTTATCAGATACAGGTTTGCCTAATAAAATTTTGCGTTTAGTCATCTCTTTCTAAATTGATCTTAATAACTGATTATTCAAACGTACCTCTAAGCTGAATCTCTTTGTCCAAAATCATATATTGACCTTTAGCTATTACGCTCTGAATATCTAAAGAATCAGGATTGAGTAAAACCAGGTCAGCATCATTCCCAACTTTGATCATACCTTTGTGGTTCAGTTTCAATGCTCTAGCCGGATTGACTGTTAAAACTTTTAGTGCGTCAATAAGTTGAACTCCATCATTAAAAACTGCATCTCTCAACTCCCGATAAACTGTGTTCACTTGACCAATTCCTAATTTCAGAAATTGACCATCCTGATCAAAAATAGGTAGACTACCCTGACCATCTGAACTGAACGTAACTTGATCTATTGAAACTCCTGCATCCAGCAGCATCCTCAGTCCCGTACTGGCTTTAATCCCCTCCCCATTCATGGATTGGGGATCAGAACTGGTTGTTAAATCTACCCACCCTCCAAGAGTAGCAAACTTGATTCCCTCCTGTAAAAGGCGCCGATTACGATTGACATGCGTAGGTAAAAATTGAGTGATTGGAATCTCGGTAGTCTCGGCAATCTCAATCAGGTCATGGAACATTCCTTTACCATCACCAAGGTGTACATTGACAATACCTGCTTTACCAGACAATAACCCTCCCACCCTGGCTTCAGAAGTTATATGTAACAACTCTTTTAGAGATGGATGGGAAGAACGATGATCAGAGATAGCCAATTCTCCAATTCCAATAATCTTATCAATCAGAATGATATCATCCCTGGCATTATCTGTTATAGTACGTAATGGGTATTCATAAGAACCAGTGTATACGTATGTACTAATACCTTCCTCTTCTAAACCACGTGCTTTTGCCAGAAGCCCAGCCATATGTCTAGTTGTCCCATCTGTACCCAGACAACCTATTACTGTAGTGACACCTGCACTAGTAATATCGGTTAACTGAATTTCCGGAGTTCTGGTGTGGTAGCCACCTTCACCACCACCTCCCAAAATATGGACATGATTGTCGATAAATCCCGGAACCACATATTGTCCGGCTGCATCAGTCTCCTCGATTTCCAGTGATTTCGGGAGAGGAGGAATCTGGTCCATAATCTGACTAATCAGACCACCCGCTACCAGAATATCTTTTTTACCCAGATAATCAGGAGCATACACCTCACCATTGCGAATAATTTTTAACATCGAAAAAGCTCCTTTCACTTTCCTAAAACTCATTTTCCGGCATGAATTATTCGCCAAATCATATAAGTTTCAGGGATAAGATCCAACACTTACTCTTACTATTATTATGTGTAATTTCGCTGACAACATTTATTACACAAAAATAGCAAAATTCCGTTCAGTCAATTGATATAAATAATGAGTTTTCATCTGTCTAATCATCAATACACATATATAATATTATTTCGTTTGGAATGAGATATTTCCTGCTATCCCGTTTGATTCTATCTTCAGATCAAGCCCAGTTTTGCTTAATTGAAAACCCATAGGCCAATCGCCTATGGGTTAATAACTTTTAGCATTAAATCTCTCAGAATCACAAAATTTTTCGCCAACTTTTAAATTGCTTTTGATTTGAACTCTTCAGCATAACCGATGATTCTATCCAGTGTCTTCTCCCAAAGTTTGGAGATAGCTTTGAAATCCATGTTTGGAATATAGTAAGTTTCCATTAAGTCATGAGTTTTTTTAGCTTTGCTGATAAACTTAATTGCCCGATCGAAAAGTTGATTAAACAGTTTTTCATTCTCTTCAACTAGTTTCTCGTATTTCTCTAAAATATCGGGATTCAAACAATAGTCCATGTCAATTATCTTATCACCCTCCTGGGATGAGTAGAGATGGGGTTCAATTGATTTGGTAAAAGCAATTCCCTTTTCAGGGATGATTACATGCTCAATCTTTTCTGGGTTAAGCGCACAGTGATACATCTCAACTTTATAACCTCTTTCTACAGCAGCTGTAGCAATCTTTTGTAATAAGGTAGATTTACCTGTACCTGGTCGCCCTTCAATAATGTATTTCTTCTCACAAGGTCCAACAATAGTCTCCAGATAATTCATCATACCATCAGGTGTAATAGCACTGGCAAATAGGTGGCGTTCTTTCCCTAGACTAGCACATACTTCCTCACCATCAAATACTTCTTTAATTAAATTGGAAGCAATTTTATTGGCTTTGCCATAATCCATCGCTTCCTGATTAGCTTTCTCCCAATCATCATACACTACTTTCGCTGCCTTCAAGAAACGATACGCCCTTTGAAATAATCTACCTACTTCCCGATTAGCTTCCAGAATCTCCTGCTTATTATCCCTCATACCTTCCTCATCCCAATAGTCACCCAGATGGATGATTTCATCAACACATCCGGGATTTTTTGGATCAACAATATGAGGTGCAGTACCATCAATTAGTGCAACACCAATCTCCGGAATCACAACTCCATCCAGAGAACCATTGTCAGAAGAGCAATGATGGAATTCTATGTCAAAACCTTTCTCTAACATTGCCTCTCCAATCTTTCTCATGAAAGTGGATTTCCCTACACCAGGACCACCTTTAATGATAAAGATTCTGGTTGTGTCAGGTGGTATAATGTAGTCATAGAAAGAGTAAAATCCCATTGAAGTATTGCCACCTGGAAAAACATGCTTGATCCGTCCCTTTTTAATATCTGTCATAGCAAAACTCGACCTCCCAAATATCTTATTTGTGGTATAAGATATGTCAGAAGTCGAGTAAGTGTTCCGGCAATAATTAGTATATTCTCAAAAAAACACTTTTGTGCAAATTTTTTAAAATTTATTTAATATTTTTTGATAATTGTGATGATATTTAAATATCTGTTGATGAGACTACCCAATCTTCACCCCAACTTTCTATGTTCGTTTCGCTTTCAGATGATGTTATAGAACTGATTCCTAAATCATCGCCTTTACGATCCATCGCCTTCAGCAATCCTCCAGGCAAGGAAGTATCCACGTGATTTCCTACTGCCTGTATATTCAATTCGTGAATCTTTGGTGACAGATAGTCTCGCATTTTTCCAGTAATATTTTCTTCACCATAATCAATGTTCAGGGTAGTATCAAATACCACCTGATTTGCCATACTGGCAAACCGCTTAGCCGCCTTCTCATCTACAAAGGAAATGGAAGCTGCCACTTCTTCATCATCTCCTGCCCTTCTCAATACTTCCTGCAATCCTGGTTGGATAAAAGTGGAGTTCATAAAAAATCATCCCCTTATTTAAGTTATTATTTTTAGTTTACCCTACCACCTTTTCTAATATAAAAATAGAATTAGTAAAACACAATGGATTACAATAATCAATTGAGTCTACTAACAGATTTTGGAGTCCTGTGGGAACAGCTGAAACAAATCAATAATAAGTACATAAAGGTAATTCAACCACAAATAGAAGGTAACATAAGTTGTTTTTTGTCAAGTACTGTATATTATTAATGGTATTTTAGAACTAATTTACATATTTTCCATTGACAATAAAAAGTTATTATTATATAATTAAATACAATATATAACACATATATATGGAGGTACAATGATGAAGTTAATTAAATACATGAAAATTGTCCCTGTTGATGAGGAATATTATTTTTTAGTCAATGGTTTGAATGGAGTCATTGATACAATTGACCAGGAAGGTTATCAAATCTGCCAGCAATGGCAAGGAATCGATCAGATTATCCCCACCACTGAGAGAGAGCGTTCAGCATACAATTATCTATTATCTCGAGGCTATATAATGGAGCCAGGTGAAGATGAACAGAAAAAACTGGAACTGTTAGACAGGGGAAAGACCGATAATAATAATCAGATCTTTTTAAATTTCGTTATTACATATGACTGCAACTTTCGATGCAAATATTGTTATGAAAAGAACTTATTACATAAAGGCGAAACCTGGTTGAAGACAAGCATGGATCTCCAGATGATACAAGACATCTATGACTATATTGACCGTAAGCAGCTCAAACTCAATCATCCAGGACTTTATGGAGGAGAACCATTACTGATAGAAAATCATGCAATCGTCCAGGAGATATTAGAAAGGAATTCACAAAGAGGATTAGATACTATCTGTGTCTCCAATGGCTATTATTTGTCTGAGTTTGTTCCGCTATTAGCTGAACACAAGATCAGTCAACTACACATTACCCTTGATGGTCCACGAAAGATTCATAATAAAAATCGTTTTACTTGTGACGGTCAGGGAACTTTTGATAAGATCATTGATGGAATCAAAACAGCAGTTGATGCTGGGCTTCCAATCTGCGTTCGGAGTAATGTCTATATGGGGGAAGAGAAGTATATTGATGAATTAATTGACTACTTCCGAGCGACTGGATTAACAGATAAAAAAAATATTACTTTTTATATTAATCCTGTATTTGGCAGCACCAACGGCGGCTGTCAAAATATTGAACAGGTTCTTCCTGAATATTTAAGCCTATATGATCGTATAGAAGATCTACCAATTCTCAGACAAGACCTCTTATACAGAATTCATCCACTGGCTTCAGCATTTTTGGGGGATGATTCCTGGAAACCTAAACGAATCTTCTGTGGTGCCAGTTCACGCTATCATTTAATTGATCCCTTTGGACAGATATATCCCTGTCAATCATTAGTTGGTATAGAAGAACAGGCTATTGGACATTTTGACGGGCAAGAGATTGTTTATAATCAGAATTACGATAAATGGCAAAATCGCAGTATTGATAAGATGCCCAAATGTAATGATTGTTGGGCTGGTCTAATTTGTGGCGGTGACTGCGGTTATCGAGCCTTTGAGGAATATGGAAATATATCTCACTCTGTGTGTAGAACAACTGAAAGTCTTGTCAAAGTATTTTTACCCTATCTTTTTAAAAAGTTTGTTTTACCCAAAATTCACTCTAAAAAAGGAGGTGACTAAAATGTTTGAACCAGTAAACAAAAAGCCAATGATTGAGAATGGAGTAGAAAGTGACGGTTGCTACGCATGCTGCAGAGTTTATGTTGGAATTACTCCATACTAAAAGCACAAGACAAGCCAGATCAGTACTGATCTGGCTTGTCTTGTAGGAAACGACTTCCAGGAATAAAGTTCTCCAATCTTAAGTCTGGATGAGTCCAAATAATCTTTACTTCAGCGATCCCCTTCTAAAGACGTTAAACCCAAATTCAGCGACTTGCACTAATTCTGATTTTAATAATTAATTTCCATTATCGTTCTAATAGAGAAATAAGATCAATAAACTCGCAGCAATTATCTGAATACCAAAATTTAATGAACCTACCAACAGGGCTTTGGGACCCTGCCGGAGCAGACTGGCAAACCGGATCTTCAAACCAATACCTGCCATGGCGATTATGAGAGCCTCTTTGCTTAGACTCTTAAGAAAACTGAGCCAATCAGCAGGAAGAATGTTCAGACTGGCAATGAGAGAAAAGATAAAAAATCCTATGATAAAATTTGGAATGGGAAAACCAGAGCTAATCCCCTGACTATTACCATTTTTACCGTTAAACAGGCCTAATATTAACAGCACAGGACCTAACATAAGTATCCGTCCCATCTTAACTACTGTAGCAATGTTACCAACTTCTTCATTGAGAGAAAATCCAGCTGCCGTTACCTGACCTACAGCCTGTAAAGTACCACCGATAAAAACTCCACTGTTAGCAGAATTAAAATTTAATAGTACCTGCACAATAAGCGGGGCTAAAAAGATTCCAATAGTCCCCAGAAGATTTACAACACTGATGGATAGACCAGTCTCTTCTTCACTGGCATCCAAAAGTGGAGCTGCTGCAGCTATTGCCGAAGACCCACATATCCCGTTACCAACTCCAATCAATAAAGAAAAAGGACGGCTCAAACCCAGGGTTTGTCCCAGGAATAGCCCTATCATAATACTTAAACTGATCAGAATTAATATATATATGATAGTCTGAAAACCTAATGTTGATAAGATTTGCAGGTTTAATTGCAAACCCATTAGCATAATTGCTAACGATAAAATCTTCTTTTCTGATAAACGAATTCCCTCACTAAATATTTTCCCGGGTTTAACCAGATTTCCCACTATTAATCCAAGAATAATGGCCAATGTTACTGATCCTACATTATCAATTAATTGGCTGAGCTGTTTTGCCAAAATGCCAATTGTAATCGTAAGAATTAAGCCAGGTAAGTAGTTTAACCATTTTTTCATTTGAATTGCCCCTCCTTATTCGACAAAGTTCATCTCTTATTGTAGTATATTTACTGAAAGATTGCAAGAGACGGTGATTCAAAAATAATGAGTACAATTTAGTTACAATTACTATCATTTTATAGAATCAAAGAATAATCCCAGTAAACGGAGATAATTCGAGATCAAAGTTATAAATACATAATTTTTATAAAGGAGGCAGCCTTAATGAACAGGAAACTTCTGAACCAATTTTTAATCGTCACTCTGCTTATCACTTTTATTAACATCTGTCTTGGATATAATGCTTTAGAGCTTATTCTAAACTCCTTAATCTTCTTAACTATCGGAATCATCGGGACAAAGCTCGCACTACAGATAAATATTCCAATCTGGCTCAAAATAAACAGAAAATCTCTGCCCAACATAATTATTCTATCATTACTAGTAATCATAGTGAACACTATACCCTGGTTACAGGTCAATGAAGAGGTAATTACCTCTATCCCCTGGATGTCTTCTATGACAAATGTCTCTCAGGCAGTTTTAATTGCTCTACGGACAGGGATAAGTGAAGAAGTTTTTTATAGATTTTTCCTTTTTTCTACAATAATTTGGATAATAGATGTATTACTACATTTTCTAAATAAGGACATTAACCGAATGAAAATAGCCCTATTAAGTGGAATAATTGTATCAGTAATCTTTACATTCCAGCATCCAACATTTCTCTTACCCTTTTTCCTGGGAGCTATACTAAACTACATCTATTTTCGGGCAGGTTTACTACCTGCAATCTGTACACACTTTTTAGCTGATGTGATTCCATTCATTATAGTTATAACAAAATTTTCTTGATTTTAAAAAAAATAAACCTTATATCTATTACAGTGAATTTATTATTTCCATTATTTAATATTTTTTTGTCTTACGGAATAATATTAAAAAAGTATATTGAATACCTTTAATTAGAATTTATACCTTGACATATGCCATTATTTGCTCTATAATGTAATTATTAACGCAATATTACTAAATTATTAAGGAGGTGAAACTAATGATAATTTTTAACAGCCAATCTCGTGATCTCGTGATTGAAGAGCCAGGTAGTGGCGGTGGTGGTAACACTTGTTGTTGCTAAATATTTACAGCCTATTGTGGGTCAATTCTGGCCCACAATAGGCAACCAAAAGGAGGAACTGCGATGTGTTCTGTAGAAAATAATTTATATGAATCTTTACATATATTTAATCGAGAGGGAATCTGGATTGGATTAGATACATTTGCAGGTGCCTTATTTGGCCTCAATGATCTTCGGGCTTCTATTATTAACCACAGAATCCAAAAACTTAAACCAGAGGAGATCGCGTCTGAGCTTAACTTATCTGTAGAAGAAGTTCAAACTGAACTGGCAGAATTTGAAGAAAATTTAAACACCTTCCGTCAAAAACAGACCTATAATTATTCCAATCCGAGTCCTAAAACCATGATGCTTCTGATATCACAGAGCTGTAATATGAGTTGTTTGTACTGTTATGCAGATGCCGGAACATATAGTCAAAATAATCCTACAAAGATGGATTTTGAATGTGCAAAGAAGGCGCTAGACTTAGCTGCCGATATTGGTATTGAGAATATCCAATTTTTTGGTGGTGAACCATTAATAGCCTTTGATTTGATTAAAAAAATCGTCAACTATGCCAACCAGATGAATTATGCTTTTAAATATGGAGTAATTACTAATGGTACCTATGTAAACGAAGAAGTTGTTGATTTCTTTAAAGAGCACAATATTGTCGCCACTGTCAGTATTGATGGACCACAGGAAGTTCATGATGCCTGTAGACAATTCCCTAATGGCCAGGGAACCTTTGAAAAGGTAGAGCGGGGAATCCAACTTTTAAACTCAAAAAGAATACCTCTAAGTTTGCAACCAGTATATAGTAAGCGGTATCTACCTCTCGCTTCTCCAAAGGAGATTCTATCTTATTTGAAATCTTATTCGAAAAACTATATTTTAGGGTACGTTATGCCCATGGGTTCCATTTACTCTTCTGAAGATATCATGGATGAATCAGAAGTGATCCAATATTTTATTGATACGATTGACTTCTGCTTTGATTCAAACCTAAATGATATTCCATTTATTGATGTATCTATTTATAAAGTTGTCAAAAATCTTTATTCAGAAGAACGTTTTGTAAAAAAATATCTCTGTGAAAGTTTAGGCAAACGGATCGCTGTTTTTTCCAATGGTGATATCTACCCCTGTCAATTTGCTAACCAGGAGGAAAACTGTTTTGGAAATGTTAATCATTCCACTACAAATGAAATATTAGAAAAACGCAATCTTATCCTCCAAAAATTTACTGTTGACAAATTAGATCTCTGGGCCAGAAATTTAGGTGATATTTGCATTGGTCACGTTCAAAAAAATGATACCGGGAATTTTGAACTAAGACTCCCCGAAGCATATAATAAATTTTATGAACATCTATTATATCGAATTGCTACAACTGATATGGACAAAATTTTTACAATGTGGAGGGATTATTTTGGACCTAAAGATAGCGTTAAAGAAACTAGTTGAGTTAGCCAGGAATCAACTTGGTTATCAATTTTTTATCACTTTATTAGGCATTGGAGCAGCTTTTGCCGCTGCTTTTATTCCTTTTCTCTTAAAACAATTATTTGAAAACCTTGAATTAATGCAGTCACCAAAAGTAATCCAGATAATCTTTTGGATTTTTCTCTGTTACAGTCTTTCCATCATTTTAGAGTTGATCGGCGGTCTAATAAGTAACGTAGCAGAAAAACGTGCCGGGGCTTTTTTACAGAAAGAACTCCTTTTTAAAGCCATTCATCTCCCCTGGAAGTACTATCAAACCCATGGAAAAGGAGAGGTACTCTCTAAAGGATTATCAGATACTGAACAGTTAGGGCGAAACATATCTTTTATTCCTGCACTAATAATTGAATTTTTAAGTTTGATTATTGCAAGTTTTATTCTCTTTAAACTGAACACTTTAATTGGTCTGATCGTTCTGGCAACAATTCCACTTTATTTCTTCTCTATGCGCTGCTTTATCGGAAGACTACGAAATTCATCCAAAGTTGAAAGAGAAAAATATGGCAAAACCGTGGAACTCTTTCGGGATATTCTTGAAGGACTCCAGGAAGTTAGATTATTCAATGCCACCGTTCATTTTCAGCATAAACTAGATGGAAAGTTAAAAAATTGGATTGAATCTGTCCGTTCCTCTGCTTTTTATCAAACTACTAACTATGGTATTCAAACCTACCTCTCTACCCTCTTCCCACTGGTTGTTTTGGGGATTGGAGCAATCCTAGTAAATAAAGGGCTGACCACTATCGGTGTTGTAATCGCCTCTTATTCTTATATGGGACGACTATATCGTCCAATTGAACGTTTGGCTTATCTGTGGAGTGTATTAGTCCGGAGTATCCCAATTATGGAGAGAGTCTATGGACTATTAGACTATATGACCGTCAAAGACTCAAGTGGACTAAAACCCGCCTGTAATCAGATCAAATTCAATAATGTCAGATGGTGTTATACTGATAAAGAGATTTTGAGTGGTGTCAATTTTACAATCAACGCCAATGAAAAGATAGCTATTGTCGGACAGAGTGGTGCTGGTAAGTCAACTATAGCCTGGTTACTCCTCGGCCTTTTTAGCCCTCAAAGTGGACAAATTCTACTTGACGATCATTTAATCTCCGATTATGATCCTGATCAGTTGATCAAACAGATTGGATATGCCTCAGCTTATCCTCATATTTTTCAGGGATCATTAAAGGAAAACATTACTCTGGGATTAGATATTCCCGATGATGAAGTTAATCTGATTTTAGACATCTGTGGATTAAAAGAGTTTGATCCGGAAAAAATCATTGGGGAAGGCAGTGGAGACCTGTCATTAGGGCAAAAACAGCGGATTGGGCTGGCCCGGGTAGTGGTCAGAAAACCCAAGATTATTATTCTCGATGAAGCCACTTCGGGTATTGATTCCCAATTAGAAGAAAAAATATTAGAAGCGATCTTTAATCTTAATTCGATTGTGATTATTATGTCTCATCGACTCTCTACTGTGAGGCATTGCCCCCAGGTGAACTTACTATGGAATGGAATTATCACAGAAACAGGAACACACCAGGAATTGATAAACTTAAATAAAAACTATCGCTGGATTTTCCACGATCAGTTGGATTCACTGAAAACACCAGGTTAAACTTAAGGCATTAACAGTTTGCTGTTAATGCCTTAAGTTTAACGACTTTAAAAATGGCCCTGTACCTCCACTGAAGTAGCACCATTTTAGTTATCTATACTCCCACTCATAAAAACCAGGAGACTTCCCTTCTAAAATGTCTTTAAATAACACCGACTATCCCTGATGCAGATATGATCACAAATATTATGCCCTACCAAAATACTACCAGATTAATCAAAACAAAATGAAATGATTTTCAAAATTTATAAAAAAGTCTGTTTCAAAAAATGATTTTTCAGAAAGCCATTGAGGGACAGCCTCTTTTTATGTAAACCTAATTAGCGCAATAATAAATCTTAGCAAAAACGTTAAAAAGCCTGCTGGCTAGACCAACAGGCTAATATATTTAGGTTTGGCACGGGTGCCAGGACTTGAACCCGGGGCACGTGGATTTGGAGTCCACTGCTCTGCCAACTGAGCTACACCCGTTCATTGTGAATCTTATCACTGTTGTGTGATCCGAATGAGTATGCCTAAAAGATCTCCAACAGTGTTCATAGGAGGCAATTATTCCTACTACTATAGGATATAATAGAAATTGTTATTTGTCAAGTATTGTGCTTTCGTCAAACTACTAAATCCACTCCACAAAGCTGCATATATTGATCACTTTTGCAGCATTAAATCAAAACCTTCACCTAACACCTCATATACAAAATTTACTGTAACAAAAGCTGAAGGATCACTTTTTTTTAAAAAATATTTGAGTTTCATATACTCTCTTCGGGTCAACACTACACTTATAACTTGTTTATTTTTATTGGTATACCCACCAGAACAACTAAATAGAGTCGATCCCCGTCCTAATTCTTGATGAACATATTTATTCACGATCTCCGGTTTGCACGATATTATCTGAATCTGAATCTTTGTGTTAATCCCGGCTATAACTTTATCAATCACCAGTCCATTAATCAGAATACCCAAAAAAGCATAGAGACCTAACTCAACTCCAAAGATAAATCCAGCCAACAAAGTAATCAAAGAATCAGCTAAAAACAGCGCTTTACCAATTCCTAGATGAGTATATTTGTTGATAATCCTGGCAACAATATCTGTTCCTCCTGTAGAGGCATTCTGGTAGAATATTGCTGCCATTCCTATACCTTGAATAATGATACCAAATGTCAGATTCAACACTATATCATCAACTACAGGCTGATCAAAGGGGAGAATTACCTCAAACACACCAATGATTACAGAGAGGGCAATACTACAATAGATTGACTTACTTCCAAATTCTCTATCGATCAAAATAAAGGCCAGGGTGAATAGAATCACATTAAATACCCCCATTAACAGACCAAGGTTAGTAGAAGGTAAAAAATTCTTAATCACCATTGCCAGACCCGTAACTCCTCCAACCGCTAAATCGGCAGGAATTAGAAAAAAATGTAGCCCAAAAGCCATAATCAGCAGGCCAACATTAATTAAGAGATACTGTTTTAACCTTTCACGCATCTTAATCTCACCCCTTTAGACTAGATTTTAATTTTGGAACTAACTCGGTAAGTGTATTGGCAACTTTAATCCCACATGCCTCCAGAGTAACTATTTTATTTTGTGCTGTTCCCTGCCCGCCAGAGATTATTGCCCCCGCATGACCCATACGTTTTCCCGTAGGAGCTATTTTCCCACCGATATAAGCAATTACGGGTTTGTCCATCTCTGCCTGTATCCATTCGGCTGCTTTTTCTTCTTCATTCCCCCCAATTTCACCGATCATTATAACTGCTTCGGTCTCCTCATCTTGATTAAAAGCTTTGAGTACATCAATAAACCCTATCCCCTTAATCGGGTCACCACCGATACCAATAGCCGTGGATTGGCCTAAACCTGCCTCAGATACAGCATTGACTGCTTCATAGGTCAAGGTTCCAGATCGTGAAACGATACCGATATGCCCTTTTTGATGAATATGTCCTGGCATGATGCCAATTTTACACTCTCCTGGCGTAATAATTCCCGGACAGTTAGGACCAATAACTCTGGTCTTTTTATTTGTGATATATTTTTTTATTTTAGCCATATCCAGAACCGGAATATATTCAGTAATACATACTATCAGAGGAAGGTCAGCATCAATAGCTTCCAATAATGCATCTACTGCAAAAGGTGCTGGAACATAGATTACAGAAGCATTGGCTCCGGTCTCTTTTACTGCTTTTTCAACGGTATCAAATACCGATACACCTTCAACTTTGGTACCACCTTTACCCGGTGTAACCCCACCAACTATCTGTGTACCATATTTTAACATTAATTGCGTATGAGTAGCTGCATATGAACCTGTAATTCCCTGAACAATAACCCTAGTTTCACGATCAACCCAAATACTCATCACTTTCTCCCCTTTCTGTAACTAATTTAACAATCAATCGTGCCCCTTCATCCATACTATCAACAGTATAAAAATTTAGCTTAGATTCATCCAATATTGCTTTACCTTTTTCTTCATTTGTACCTTCCAGACGGACAACTATTGGCACACTGGAATCGATCGTTTGCCTTGCCTGAATAATACCATTGGCAATTAGATCACACGCCATAATACCGCCAAATATGTTAACAAATATACCTTTTACTCTGGAATCTGATAGAATCAATCTGAAGGCATTATCAATACTTTCGGTTGAGGCACTACCTCCAACATCCAAAAAATTAGCAGGATTGCCCCCCGCAGTATTTATGCTATCCATCGTAGCCAGAGCAAGGCCTGCACCGTTTACCAAACAACCTATTGAACCATCGAGAGCAACATAAGATAGATTATATTTAGCAGCTTCTAGCTCTTTAGGATCTTTTTCGGTTTCATCTTTTAGTTCCAAAATCTCAGGATGTCTGAATAGAGCATTATCATCAAAGATCATCTTTGCATCCAGAGGAACAATTTTCATATCTTCCGTTAATACGAGAGGATTTATCTCAACCATCGTACAATCCTTATCTACAAAACACCTATATACACCTTTCAATGCTCTCTGCATATCGTAAAATGCTTCTTTGGGTATATCTAATTTATAAATAATAGCTCTTATCTGATAATCAGTCAATCCAACCAGAGGATCTACCTTTATCCTAAAAATCTGTTCTGGGGAACTGTCTGCAATCTCTTCAATATCCATACCACCTTCCCGGGAACCAATGATTGTAATTCCCCCATCCGCAGAATCTAAAACCAAACTTAGATAGTATTCATGCTTAACCGAACAACCTTCTTCAATATACACTTTGCGAACTAGAACTCCTTCTTCACCAGTCTGTTTAGTCACCAAACGTTTACCAATCATCTCAGCTGATGCCTGGATTGCTTCATCTAAACTCTTGACTAACCTTATTCCTCCAGCTTTGCCTCTTCCCCCAGCATAGATTTGAGCTTTAACTACTGCTATACTGGTCTCAATTTTTCGAACTTGCCTTTCACTAGTTGTAAGATCTTCAATTAAATAACCATTTAAAACCTGCAATCCATACTCTTTTAAAATCCTCTTAGCCTGATATTCATAGATTTTCATCTTCGTTTCACTCCTAATCAGATAAATAATAGTTTTGTCAATACAATCATCGAAAATAAAGCAAAGGGATAAGAAGCTCCATAACCTGCTACCACTTCCTCACTACCAAATGAATCAATTGCAGCTGCCAACCCAGGAGTACTTGTCATACCACCACATATTCCTCCCACAAGATAGATAGGCTTAAGTTTCAAAACATAGCGACCAACGAGATAGCCGAAAACAATGCTAATCCCTCCTGTGATTAACCCAGTAAGTAATAAACGAAAACCTAAATTTCGGATAGCCAGAACCGATGAATACCCATAATTCAGTCCCACGATGGCAAGAAACGTATCAAGAGAAATATCCCGAATTATTCCCAGATGGGTACTGTCAAAATCGAAGTATAACCTACTTTTAGCCCAACTCCCTAATAATAAAGCACTAATCAATACCCCTCCTGTCATTCCAAGAGAGAATACCCCGATTCCAAAGATATCTATCTTGACTGATCCCAGAATAATACCTACTAAAACCACCGTTACAAAACTCACTAAGGAAAATCTTTTGCTTACTGGATTTTTTGTCTTTTCAGTGTCCACTTCAACTGATTTAGTTCCATATAAATCCCCTTTACCAATTAATTGAGCAAAAAAGATAACGATTAGAATCCCCGGAATATATGCAATTGAGTAACCCAATGCTACCGCAGTACTCTGATCAACTGGGAGATTTCTCGCAAGCTCCAGTGCAGTTGCCAGCCCAGGAGAACTAGTTAAAGCGCCTACGTAAGTTCCGATAATGCTATACTTTGTCTCCAAAAAAAGATTGCTCAATAAATAAGTCGAGATTGCACCTGAGAAAGTGACAACTATTCCCAAGATAATAAATTTGATTCCATATGTTTTGAGTACTGATTTAATGCTCTTAGATGCTATCAAGCCAACAGAGGCTATAAATCCTCCCAGGCTCAATAAAAATATAGCATTGGGTATTTCTACATGTATATTGAATGTTGATGTACTAATATAGCTGATAATCAGTCCAACAAATACAGTTGCAGAACTTCCCAATTTAAAATACTTTATTCGTTTTGAACCTATTGTTTCACCTAATACGACACATAGTATCAGTAAAAACACAGAATCACTCCATAATTGACTCATCTTAATCTTACCTCCCCAAATAAAGTTAACCTGATAATCAAAAACACCCTTGAAAAATCGAAGGGTGTTCAGGGCAAATAACAGCAAACTAGACATAGAAATATCCTCTGTGCGCTATCCTGTAACACCTCCCCATCCTCGTGAGTAAAAAACGGTATTGTTCTTTATGGCAGGTCTCCTGGCTCTGAGGTCTTGCTAGAATCTACACCTTCCCATTCCTTCTCGTAAGAAACAGTGGCATTAGTAGACCATTACTCCCATTACAGTGGCGGGACCGCGTTGGTTTTACACCAAACTTCCCTTTTAAATTCATAGGTCAGGATCTGTCACCTATGAATACCATAAAGCACTGTATTTAATTTTCTTTCGGTAAAATATAAAAACCCACCTTTCCAAAAAAAGGCAGGCAATAACTATGTCAAAATTAACATAACAAATTAGACTTAACCTATTATCTATTATCAAAAAACACAATATAGGCTAACATCCAATAAACATAAGTTATCCATCGCCGCCTCAATACCGGAGGAAAAACGAAGTACTGAATAATGGCAGGTCTTCTGGCTCCAGTCCCCCAATAGTTAATATCCTTCCCAAATAAGCTCAGTGGATATCACTCAATAACACAGACTGTTACAGCTGCGGCAACAGCAACGGTTTCTCACCGTTTTCCCTAGCAAAACCATTATTAGAACTCAATATTAATTTTTAGCAAAACAGCTTTCGCATACTCGCATCATCATCTTGAAATAAATTAGCTATTACTATCTCAACTTGACCAGCTTAGTATAACATACCGCCAATAACATGTCAACAGCCTGGGGATACCATAGTGCGTTTTCAAAGCGATACAGTTGAGTTTTAGAGATAACATTTTAAATATAAAAGTGTTTCTATTTAAATCTCTGAACCGGAGGGTATATTTGCCATCCTTCAGCAGCAATATTCTTCTTTAAAGCTTCTTTTGTCAAGCTACAAAAATCTACAACATCAAGCTTATAGATCATATCCAACTGATCCAGGTCTCCTCATCATAAACATATGAAGTCAGATTCCGATCATTAAGCATGTCAATCCACTCATCCCCGTTCTCAATTAATCCAATAGTAAAAGCCTCTTTAAAAGTGGATCTGGGACTTTTCACCTCTAATTCCTGGTACTCAAGGTAATATTTAATCACCCTCCACACCAATTCATAATTAAATTCAAATCTTTGAATCACTCCATCGATAATTAATGAATTTGTCCTTTCTACATTAAACCTTCTTCTAATCTTTCTAAAGCCTTCTTGAAATCTAGAAGCTTTTCTTCCCATCTTTGTATATTCATTTTGGATACCTCACTTTTGATAAAATAATTATCCAGTTTGGAATTTTAAGATACAGTTTCGTTCGGACTCTTTTAATATCATAATAGTACTCTAATGTTGAAAGGAATAACGTTTTTCCAAAACCCCTGGGCCTAATAAAAAATAAATATTTCCCCATTTATTCCAATTATTCTATGTACTTTCGTCTTATCTAGATAAAAATAGTTTTCTTTGCAAATGCTAGCAAAATCGACAATTCCAGTTGGCAACTTCATCGTATATACCACCTCCACTGATCTTATCACTATATTCCTAAGAATTCTATTCTCCTTATACTTATTATTCCCTTTTTTAAGAATTAATATCTGTCCTGGGAATTCTAACCCAAACCACGATAATTCACGATTTTAAAGCATTACATCTTTTTAACTCGAATCATTTCTTTATTATATCAGGTTTTCATTGTATCCTCAACACGAAGACTTGAAGTCCGCTAAATGTACTATTTTCGAGTGTTGAATAATACTATAAAGTACGAATATCAACGTTTTATTATGCCTTCATAGTTTAGTTGTGACACTTAGTACTTATTGATTTTTTTCGGAAAAAACCTTCATAAAAAATACCCAGTATTTTACTGGGTTAATATTCTGGCTTCTATCAAGTTTTAAACCTATCTCTGGCTAGTCATCAGTAACAGGAACTCATTGACCACATTGAATTGTTACCTCGCCATTATCTACCACTGTAACAAGAGGTATCCCGAATTATTCATCTAGCTAAAAAACAATAATCTGAGTTCTAGAAATTCAA
>JAENYK010000003.1 GCA_016841825.1 Halothermothrix sp.
TCTTATACCTTCTTTTCTACCTTCCTTTACCCCCTCGATAATTCCTTCTTTTCTACCTTCCATTATGCCTTCCCGCTTACCATCAGTAACTCCTCTGGCATACCCCTCTTTCTGCCCTTTTAACTGATAGGAAGTAACAAAACCCATTATCTTTTCACTCTCCTTTCGACCAAACTCATCCTGCAATCGCTGATCAATAATCAGCTCTTCTTCTTCAGTAAGTGTCATTCCCGAATCAAAATAAGCCATAATCAATTCAACCTTCTCGGCTGGTAGACTAAGCCTGGCGATAATTCTGAGGTGAGCCAATTTGACTTCTATCCGCTCCGGAGAACTATACTTCATTCGACTCAGCATAGCAGCGGCGATCGGATTTACACAATCTCGATAAGATTTCCAATCCTGCTTCTTCAACTGAACCTTCAAAAACCTGAACCTTAAGGTCTTCAGAAAAGGAAATTCCATACTGTATTCATCCGTCTCCTCAACTTTCACACCAGATGAAAAGACTACTACAGAGAGAATCTTCATGATCGGATACTTCTCGTGCAGCCGAATAAAGTAACTGAACATCTGACGATTATAATCCTTAACCCGCTGTTCCTGCCCTTCAATATGTAAGATAACCTCTCTCTTCTCACCCCGCATTCGCAGTCGATAGACAAGATCGGCAATTCTGGTGCTTAGATCACCCATAATCCGTAATTCACAGTTTTCTTCTTTAATACTATCCTGCTCAATAAGCAGTGCTGCATCTGTAAAATACAACTCCATAAACTCTAACAAAAAAGCACCAATCAACTGTTTGAACATCCTGTCATAATCTGTATAAGAATCTGCTGAACTATTATTCACCATCTACTTGCACCCCCTTATTAGAATAAGGTGGTTGGTTAGCTGAGTTGTCAAATTGAGATAAAAGGGCTGTAAAAGTAATAAGGAGTTCCGGGAAGGTTAATTTTGGCAAGATAGGCAATTACAATCGGGGTATCTAGTTATGGTGAACAGTGCGGAGGTCAAGATTTATCCTGACTGTCAATCTATAACTATACTATCATTAAAGTATTCAATTTGCAAGAGTTATTTATCAAAATTTCATAAAATTTAATATTTTGTCATAGGACAACATTAATAACTCAAACTATTACTATATTAATCAGGTAAATTACTAAAATTATAATAAACCCTTCATAAACAGTCTGTTTGGTAAAAACTATCCTGAAAAATGTATCTAAGTAAGAGAAATTCTTAAACTCTTCTGTTTGTGATTATTGCCATTATTTTTGTTCTAAAAATTTCAAAAGTCCTTTTTTCTGTGAGTTTTGCACTATTAAAAATTGCTATTCCAATCGCCCTGGTAGGATTTGCGGTGGATGATTTTCTGGAATTCGTCAAAAAAAGCGCCAATCTGTTCCTGATTAACTGGGATACATAAGATCTATGCACGGTAACTCAATCTAATAAAGGCCTGTGAAATTCAGAAGAGTTCACAGGCCTTTACTGTTCTATTATTCTCTTTAGCGTTAGCATAAAACCCTTTAGTTTTGTCCTGTTAATCTTCCAAAGAATATTCTAACCGCTTAGCCAGTCCTGAGATCTCTCCTGCAGATAAGTCAGTAAATTTAACTATCGAATCAACAGGCATTCCAGCCTCAATCATTCGCACGGCAATATTACGTTTACCTTCTACTATTCCTTCTTTCACCCCTTTTAACATCCCTTCTTTTCTACCTTCTCTTATACCTTCTCTTATACCTTCTCTTATACCTTTTCTTATACCTTCTTTTCTACCTTCCTTTACCCCCTCGATAATTCCTTCTTTTCTACCTTCCATTATGCCTTCCCGCTTACCATCAGTAACTCCTCTGGCATACCCCTCTTTCTGCCCTTTTAACTGATAGGAAGTAACAAAACCCATTATCTTTTCACTCTCCTTTCGACCAAACTCATCCTGCAATCGCTGATCAATAATCAGCTCTTCTTCTTCAGTAAGTGTCATTCCCGAATCAAAATAAGCCATAATCAATTCAACCTTCTCGGCTGGTAGACTAAGCCTGGCGATAATTCTGAGGTGAGCCAATTTGACTTCTATCCGCTCCGGAGAACTATACTTCATTCGACTCAGCATAGCAGCGGCGATCGGATTTACACAATCTCGATAAGATTTCCAATCCTGCTTCTTCAACTGAACCTTCAAAAACCTGAACCTTAAGGTCTTCAGAAAAGGAAATTCCATACTGTATTCATCCGTCTCCTCAACTTTCACACCAGATGAAAAGACTACTACAGAGAGAATCTTCATGATCGGATACTTCTCGTGCAGCCGAATAAAGTAACTGAACATCTGACGATTATAATCCTTAACCCGCTGTTCCTGCCCTTCAATATGTAAGATAACCTCTCTCTTCTCACCCCGCATTCGCAGTCGATAGACAAGATCGGCAATTCTGGTGCTTAGATCACCCATAATCCGTAATTCACAGTTTTCTTCTTTAATACTATCCTGCTCAATAAGCAGTGCTGCATCTGTAAAATACAACTCCATAAACTCTAACAAAAAAGCACCAATCAACTGTTTGAACATCCTGTCATAATCTGTATAAGAATCTGCTGAACTATTATTCACCATCTACTTGCACCCCCTTATTAGAATAAGGTGGTTGGTTAGCTGAGTTGTCAAATTGAGATAAAAGGGCTGTAAAAGTAATAAGGAGTTCCGGGAAGGTTAATTTTGGCAAGATAGGCAATTACAATCGGGGTATCTAGTTATGGTGAACAGTGCGGAGGTCAAGATTTATCCTGACTGTCAATCTATAACTATACTATCATTAAAGTATTCAATTTGCAAGAGTTATTTATCAAAATTTCATAAAATTTAATATTTTGTCATAGGACAACATTAATAACTCAAACTATTACTATATTAATCAGGTAAATTACTAAAATTATAATAAACCTCTCATAAACAGTCTGTTTAGTAAAAACTATATAATCTATCGATGAACTTTGTAATAAAAGTTTGCAACAGTTGCCTGGATTTTCCTTAAGTATTCCTATGATCTTGGACTAATAACAAGTAATTCCCACCAGTTTTTCCATTAAGCGTCTGATGCAAAAACTATTAGTAACCCTTCTATCAATCCTGCAATAATTCCCGATAAACTATTATTATATTACAAAGAATTACGCAATAAAAAATCACAAAATTTTGTGAGTGCCTCGGATAAACGAGTTAATCATCAATACAACCACTAACAGCATTATGGCCACCATCTTGGTTAAGATGGTGGCCATAATGTCGTTGTTCACCCTTATATATTCTCTCCAGGAACTATTGAATTTGGATCTGGTGCAACATACGGATTAGCAAAAACAATTACATTTGATAAAAGCAGAATCGAAATTATCCCAAGAACCAGAATAAACCTCTTCATAACATATCCCCCTTTTGTTTATCTATAGTTTTTCATAATAAGATGTGCCATTAAACTCTGTTTTTACCGAACGATTTAACGCTCTTAAACAATCAATTTTATATTCATTCATTACGTTATTTATTTTTGCTAAACATTCAAATGCCAATGGATACGCCTCTGCTCTTCTAAAATGCTCAAAGGCCATGTAAAATGTATCCAATGCTTTAAACAGCTGTTCATCCTTAAGTTCAGCCATTGCTTTAACATAGAATGTTCTTCCAACGTTTACATTATCGTTGTACTTAGTCCCAATAATCTCAGATTTTTGTGTGTACTCATCAATTAATGCAGAATGATCCCCATCTTCATATTTCAAATAGGTTTCAGCCAGATTATTATAAATATATGGCAGATCCTTTTCTTCGCAGAAAGGCATCGCTGCTTTTAACATATCAATCGCTTGATCCAGCTCATCCTGATAATAGTAGTAAACACTATAACTGTTATAGATCCTCCATTTACGGGCATTGGGTAAATCCTCAAAACCCGCTTGCGTTAAATCCAAATAATCCTTAACTTCTTTTAGTTTTTCGGGAGCAACAGGATTTTTGCCCAGACTTAAATTCACCCAGGCAATATTAGTATATAAAGCAGCAAGCTCTGAAGGATTGCTCGTAACTAACAGAAGTCCCTTAAATATATCAATCGCTTCATCTAATTGTCCCAGATATCCTTTAATCATCCCTTTGCGATTTTTCAATATAAAAGCTTTTTGAAAACTATTATACTGCAAAGCCAAATTGATACATTCCAGAGCTTTTTTGTGATGATTGTTGAAGAACAATCCTTCTGCCTGTAAATATGTAGCTTCAGCCAACATCTCTTCATCATTTCCTACTAATGCCAATTCTATGGCAGTTCCAATCTTTGACATAAACCCGAGAATATCTTTCTCTTCTAACATCTTTTTGGCTTCATCATAATATTTAGCTGGAGACAAAGCCAGAGCTGGTTCATTCATTCCTCTTTCCTCTCCCTGGTTTTAATTAAATCCCAACAGACGGTAAACAGTAAATTGCTATTAACTAACATTATATCATACAGGGAAAAAAACGACAACATATAATTATAATATTTACATTTTTATTAAATATTTCTGTGTAAAGATATTTTATAAATAATTTTTGCTCAGTATAAATTTTTAACTTTTATCACTGAAGAGTTATAAATAGATATCTATCTTCATTTCTATTCAATTATCCATTATTAAATTATTCAAAGTTTTAACCAGATATTACCTATCCGATATAATTTACTCTAAAGAAAATAGTCCGCAAGGCTTGAAATCTGGTATCTCATCCACGCACCCGCGTAGGGTGCGACACCATTTGCTGATTTGTATTTAGATCGACAAGTATTTCAATCCACGCACCCGCGTAGGGTGCGACTTAACTACTAACGCGATAGGTTTCATTGTCGGATATTTCAATCCACGCACCCGCGTAGGGTGCGACTTACATTATTGAGTTTGACGAATTTGAACTAATGATTTCAATCCACGCACCCGCGTAGGGTGCGACGAAAAGCTGTAGTTTGCCAGATTATCAATACCAACATTTCAATCCACGCACCCGCGTAGGGTGCGACATCAATCTAATAAATCTACAGGAATTGGATTGGGAATTTCAATCCACGCACCCGCGTAGGGTGCGACAACTGACTATCATTGATAGATTGCTTTTCCATCTATTTCAATCCACGCACCCGCGTAGGGTGCGACAATTTTGAGGAGGCTTGATAAGCTTATCTCACTAATTTCAATCCACGCACCCGCGTAGGGTGCGACTTGCTAAGGGTTTTACAATTATGTTGACTAGTAAATTTCAATCCACGCACCCGCGTAGGGTGCGACGCTACATTCCCCATTGCAAATGTTTAATACAGATTATTTCAATCCACGCACCCGCGTAGGGTGCGACCAACGAACTGATATCCTCCCGCACGGTCCCCGAAATTTCAATCCACGCACCCGCGTAGGGTGCGACTGTACCCAGAGAAAACGCAGTGATACCAACTCCTCATTTGACGGTTTCCGCGAACCTAGAAAAACTGCTGTATTTTCTGCTCTAAAATATGCGATCAAATTACCTCAAGCCAGATATGACAACAGGTGCGAACCTCCCAGGGTTTTTATGTTCGCTTCAGGTTCGCGGAAAATTCTAGATCATTATAAAGCCTTCGGGATCATATGTCTCTTTAGCTCCCACATGTTCAACTCTTTTCTTCCAATTTTTACCTAGATAATAGTAGCGTAAGCTATCTTTACTTTGATCAATCAACTTTTCCAGTTCTGTTTTAAGTACCGTAAACTGAGTAGGGTCCACGAGGCACTCAAAAACAGAATTTTGTACCCTTTGTCCATAGTTTTCACACTGTTTTGCAACCAAACGCAACCTTTTTCTACCTTCTGAATCTTCGGTGCATACATCATACGTGATTAAAACCATCATTGATATCTCACCTCTTACTCCTATTTGAACAAAAATGGTGGATATCCCTCTAAATCCTTTCGCAAAAATCTCGCCAAGAGTAATGACTGAACATAGGGGATAAGACCAATTTCAATTTTCTCATTCAAAAAGGGATGTATGATCTGTTCTCTTTTTCGGTTTTGCCATGCGCCAATGACCGACTTTTTTGTATCTGAATCCATGATTATTCCACCAGATTCTTTACATACGAAACCTCTTCCATTAATCTGTTTACGGTTTATCAAAGTCAATACCAATCTATCTACTAGATAAGGTCGAAGCTCCTCCATTAAATCCAATGCCAGACTGGCTCTCCCGGGGCGATCCCGATGCAAAAATCCAACATAAGGATCAAGTCCAACAGATTCTAACGCTGACTGAACATCATGAGCGAGAACTGTATATAGAAAGGATAATAGAGCATTCAAGTTATCTCTAGGAGGTCTTCGAGTACGTTCATGCATGTAAAAACTATCCTTCTGAGTAAGAATCAGCTTATCGTAAGCCGAATAATATTCCCGTGCCGTATCTCCTTCCACACCTCGCAGCTCATCCAGATTAGTACACTGTTCGATTCTATCTATCTTACCTGTTAGATTGTTCACAATCAGCTCAAGCGGTAATTGGTGATCTCTAATAGCTCGCTGCAGTACAGCACGACAATTTAACACCTTACCTGTTATACAATTTTTGGCTATCTCCAGGGATTTATTCTCATCATCTGCTCGCCGATATTGCTCTCTTCTTAGCAGCACATTACCTGAAACTTTACCTGTCACCCGGGCATAAAAACGCCCATACTCACTTAAAAAAGATAAGCCCACATTTCTTTCAGCACATAATTGCATTACTGCCGGGCTGGCCCCAATATAGCCAAAACAGACAATTCCTTCAAGATTATGAATTGGTATGCGAAAAATCTCTGAATTATCGACTTTAACAACAACATTTTCCCCATCTTTGGAAAGATATGATTCAGGAGTGGTTACATATAGTACATTCAATAGCTTTCTCATTCTTCAGCTACCACCTTTTTTATATACTCATTCACCTTCTTTTTTTTACTAGTTATCTTTGGTTGGCAGATCTCTATCATGGAGCATAGATCACAATGTTTTCTAAGTTTTGCTTTAGGAGTTACTCCTTCCCGAAAAGTTATGTGCATTCGCTCCGCAAGTTTTTGAACTAATCCCCTCAATTCACTATCCAGAATTACTTCAGATCGCCTTTTTATTGCATTGTAAAATAGATACCCTTTGTCAATAGTAACATTAAGCATCTCTTCCAAACATATTGCCTGCGCGCAAAGCTGCACCTCGTCTCTCGCGTCAGATTTCGGTTTGCCCCTTTTGTACTCAACTGGAATAGGCATCCAGAACCCTGCTTTATCTTTCAAACTGACACCCTGTGACTCTGATCTGCTAAACTCGACAACATCAGCTACACCATATAACCCTAACCTATGAGACACAAGCGGAACTGAACGTGCAATCACCAGATCTCCACGCGTTTCAACAATAAAGGGATCATCTGCCCGCTCATGGATATACTTGCCTTCAATCGTCCTGACATTTTCCTGCCATTGTTTTTCAATATGGATTAATGCCCACTGTCTTTCACAAAAGAAATAGTGCTGAATCCCTGACAGCATCAGAAAATCTTCTTCTAAATAATCGCTTCTCATAATTTTTCTATCAGAGTAACACCTTCCGGAACTGATTGATGATCGAGCAGTACCTGATAGTCGGAATAGGCTCTGGCAGGTTTGGCAGCATCTTTTTTCTCTACCCGCAGCAGATCAAACAGCTTATGTGCAGGTGCATTACCCAAGCCAGATTGGTGCTCAAAAATAATCAATTTCCGTACCGCCATCTTCCCTCTTGCAGCAGAGTGATCATGCTCGAACATGTTAACAATCGCTTCCCAGAGTAACTCCAAATCCTCTTGAGTAAAATATGTCTTTTCTGCCAGGAAAGCAGATATATACCCTTCAGCCCGATACAAAGCATATGGAACAATATGCTTTCTTCCCATTGACCTCTCTTTTTCAGCATCCTTGGCATTAGTTACCGCCATCCGGGTGATGGTTATCTCCTGCTGCGTAATCGGATCAATACTTCTGGCAAAATTGAATTGAACCGCACCTCTAACCTGACCGCAGTTTATCTCTGTAGACATTACTGCACCAAAAGCTCTTACATCATAAAAATTCTTACACATAAATTCTGTTAGTTCTACTGCCTTATCTTTAGCAGTCTTCTTATCTTTGGGATCTACATTCAACTCTTTATAAGCCTCTTTATTAGTATCATTTAATACCGAACCTTCTTTGACATATATTCTATAACCTGTACTATCTCTTTTGGCAACCTCAACATAATTGCGAATCTTTCTCTTCAAACAGACATCTGTGACAATTCCATGTCCTGTCTCATAATCTATCCTGGGCATATTTCCAGCATCTGGATCCCCATTGGGATTTCCATTCTCCACATCAAACAAGACAACAAACTCATACCGTTTATCTAACTTATTCATTATCAATTACCTCCTCAGCTTGACTAGTTGTATCTCTTTTTTGATAAAGAGCAGACTTTTGATGATAATACCCCAAAATAAACAGCCCCTGTTCTTCTGAGTTTAAATGGGTAGGAAAGCTATCTACACTCTGTAAAATCTCCTGGATATTTCGATCAGTAATATAGCCATATTTAGACTTAGTAATATGATGCTGAGCCAGATTGATCAACACTGGAAAGACCGCTCTGGGAGACGCTGAAGCTGTCCCAAAATACCTGTCTTTAATCGTACTATTCAATTTTACTTCAGCAGCATCTGCCTGAGCTTTCTCCAGTACTGCAAATAAGCGTCCCAACCTATAGGCAACATTTGTATTCTGTTCGTTTAGACTCACTGTAATCATTCCCTCCTTAACTTCATCTTTTTGAAGCCTGGCATTTCTTTTTAAGAAACCTTTGATGAATCCTGCACGAATATCATTGATCTCACCATCTGCCCGAATGCGATTGACGATTGCATAAAACAGACCCAATGGATAGGCAGTACCGGTAAACACACTTTTCATTAATGCACCACTTAATAATGGGGCAGCTTCTTTATTCTGTGAATTTCTTGGAATAGTCTCATAAATAAGTCGGGATATGGGAATAACCTCCTGGCGCATGTCGACTATCTGCATATCCTGATGGTGCTGCCACACTTGCCGGATTAACTTGCCAAAATGATCTTTATACCAGAATCTCACGGATACCCTGGCATTATTCGGCGACAAACCCAGGATATAAAAATTGACATCTGCCCTTTCGTGTATTGGTTTTCCTGCTTTTAAACTTTCCAGAGAGTTTTTCACATAGGCCGTTACTGCCGGGTCATGAGTAGCACCATCTGTTTCTTCCTGCTTTTCGGGGGCACATAATTCTAAAAGTAAGCTCTCACAGAATTCCCCGGACTCTTCTGCCCAAAAAACTGTTGAAGCGTCAGCAAGCTGAATACGATGTTTTGAACTATTCAGCATATAGTTTAATGCTGTCGTGTAACCAAAAGCTGTAGATTCTCCTATTGGTGAGGTATATCCCTGGGTCTTCCCATAAGATTCAAAAGCTTTGGCATTAATCCCTACTAACGTAGCACCAGCTTTATTAGCATTTCTAATTCCTTTTATATTTGGATGAGTTCTGGCTATTGATTCAATCTCCCCTGTGACCAAACACTGGCTAACGATATCACTTTCTGATTTGGCATTATATCTCTGCCATGCTTTTAAAATCATACTATCCTCATGTAAGTAACCTGTCTCACAATCCAGCTTAAATGCAATCAATCCACCTTTACCCTTCTCCAAAAGCTCCAATTTATCCATAATCACTGCATGAGATAGACACGCTTCCGGATTCCATTTCTGAAGAAAATTTAATATAGCCATGCTTTTATCATTATTTACATCCTGCAGAATCTGTTCCTGCAGCTCCTTAAAAGCAACAAAATAATCTGATGTGACGCCTGTTTTTTGGGGATCAAAATCCCAGCCAAATACATACTTACTATTATCACATAGAAAATATGGTGCTAATCCACGTGCACGTTTTTTCTGCTCCGGAACAGTTAGCTCTATCCAATCAGGTTTACCTTCCCCCAGTGGGGTCAAGTCGAGCAAAACGCCTTCTCTGGAAAGGGTAGCAAAAAATTTTACTTTGGCCACACTGTATCCCGGTTTTGGTATATCAATCTCCCTGTCATTTAACAGGATATTATAATAATCATTCAATGCCTGGATAATCAAATCCTCACCCCCTTCACAGTTTTGGAATATCAATAACACCTTTTTTCATGGTTGCCCGAAAAAATTTAGGTGTCATATTGTTTTTAAAATCAATATCCCAGAGCATCCAGCCCAGATCCTTTTCATCCAGATCGCTGTAGTAAGATTCCGGAAGCTGTTCTTCAACTAATTCAAAATGCAACGGGAACTCTCTGCAGCCAAAATAAGGACGATGAAAACACTGGCCCTGTCTGGCACGGCGAAGAAAGATATTGTAATGCTTCTCAGGTGAGTCCTCTTCACCAGCATTAGAAGTCATCTCGAAATGTGCCTCGATGACATAAGCGACGTTTTTCAGAAGTAAAGTCGCTCTCTGAGCTCTTTCGGCATTAGTATTTTGATATAGTTCTACTTCCTGTCCTTTCATAGCTTTTTTGATATTGTTGGCAGAGATGATGCCTGTTACTTCATTGCGTCGAATATTATCAAATTCGATTGGATTTAGCACATATATTCTATCAATAACCCACTTAATCGCTGGCTTCCAATGGATCGCTTCAAGTATTCCTCTGGCAGCAGAAGGGGTGATGACATCATAGCTTACCCGTTCTACTTTCATCTCCGGTCGACTAAAACAAGCATAATCACCCCAAACCTTTAGTTTGATTCCAAATCCCATTTTCCCACCCTCCTTTCTTTAACATAATAGCAAATCATATAATAAATCACTCCTCTGAACTACTCCTGTCTGTTCATTGTAGAATTGTTCGGTGTTAGAGATACAGTAGATACCTTTTTCGGAATCGATAACAGATATCCCACCAGTCTCCATCAACTGACGAAAATCATTTTCATATAAATTAACTATATAAGGTTGTAATCCTCTTACAATCTTATATGTATATGGAGCATATTTGAGCTCTTCAATTAAGTCTGTACATACTTCATCAGCAGGTACGATAACGGGTACTGTTTGATTTTCTATCAATTTGAATTTATGAGCAATGTCTGCGAAGGGAAAATCAACCCTCTTTGATCTTTCTCTAATATCTTTTAAGATGTCCTTCCGATCTATATTTTTTTGGTCATAGAGCAACTCAAAATATTTGCTAATACCCGCTAAAGACAACGGATCTGCAAAATTCCTAAAGACACTATTTGCTTGACTTATGTTAATCGCGATTTCTCTTGGGGGTTGACCATACTTTTCCAGAGAAGTAAAAACATAGACATCCGCAATTGTCGATCTACCTTCCCTGTTACAGCGGCCGGCAGCCTGTGCAATGGAGTCAATTCCAGCCATCGATCTATAGACAACTGGAAAATCTACATCAACACCTGCTTCAATCAATTGAGTCGAGATTACTTTACATGGTAAAACCTCACCCAATTCTCTACTCGCTATTAATCTATCCCTGATCTCTGCCAAAACCGCTTTTCGATGCAGCGGGTACATTCTTGTACTCAGATGATAAATGCCTTCAGTATGTTTTTCTCCACAATCCTCACTACTACCATCTGCTGATACTAATTTTTCATACAATTGTCTCGCATGTTCTCTCGTGTTAACAATACATAGAACCTGAGAATGCTTTCTCAACTCTTCAATCAAGCATTGATCATCCATGTCACCCAGGTTTTTGATCTGCGTTCTTCTAAGACATTTGTATAGGGTATCTGGAGAGTTTACAATCTCTTGTACATTTATCTCTTTTGGTAACAAAGAATCGAGATTAGGTTGAGTTGCGGTACAGAGAACAACACTGGAATTGTAATTTGTGATAAGTTCACATAAAGCCATGAGGCTAGGTTTCAAATATTTTACCGGAAGCATCTGTGCCTCATCAAGAATAATAACACTTTTGACCAGGTTATGTAATTTGCGAGATTTTGAATTTTTGTTGGCAAAGATTGATTCAAAAAATTGAACATTTGTGGTAACAATGATAGGCAGATCCCAATTTTCTGCAGCCAGCCTTAGCTTATTAGTTATCTCCTGAGCATCTTCATCTTCTTTGAACTGAAAATTACTATGATGCTCGAGAACATTCTCCACACCTAGAATATTGCGAAAAACTTCTGCATTTTGTTCAATAATACTCGTATAAGGTATGACATAAATAATTCTCTCCATTCCATTTTTTACAGCATGATTTAAAGCAAATGCCATCGAAGAAAGGGTCTTACCTCCCCCAGTAGGTACTGTTAATGAGAACATTCCGGAGTTACTGTCTGCTTTGGTTATACAGCTTTGTAGAATTTCAGTACGATATTTATTAATGCTGCTGCTTTCAGATTTTTCTGTAATGACTGTCATATGTTTATTAAATAGAGCTAATAGTTCTTCTATCGAAGAATAATCACCTCGATAGGTCGATTTCTGTTCTTCCATATATTTTTCTGTATCCAAAAAATCTGCATCCACCAAACAGGAGAGCAACATCTTAATAAAAAAATAAACGCTGAAAGCAATGTCACTCGTCTGCTTTATGGGAAACTGGAAATCTGTTAGATCAGGTATCTCAAGCTCTTGTTTATATGCAGAACAGTCATTGACTGATCTTAATCGTCTATTTGCAAGGCTCCCCTCATAGTTTTCCGAGCCTGCGTCAGGAAGACCAGCATGATGTCCGCCAATTATGTAAGACATTACTTTAGCAGTCAGACCAGTATACAACCCAAACACTTCCTGTAAACCTGGAGTCGAATGATCTACTGGCGATTTCGAGCCTTCGAGTCTTCTTTGAAATGCAGTTGAATATTTACCTATATCATGTAAAATCCCGACTGCATAGCCCAGCTCTTTAGCCCCAAACTTTTCTGCAAAATCTCCTGCTATGCTGCCCGTCTGGGTGAGATGATCTTTCAAGAGTTGCCATTTTTCTTTAGGTTCTGCTTTACGCGAATGAGCATAGTACATATTTTTCGCCTCCTCAGAAATTAATGATTTTTAATCACTTTGAGTCATTACTGTCACATAGTGTGATTTTATAAAATAGAAGGGAATCTTTATTGCCTTAATTCGCTATTTACGGCAAAATACCTGCTTTTTTTATTGAAAAATGTTATATTATGCTATACTTTAACATGGAGTTAATTTGTGATATGCAGCCTACAAGATTGAATCATATATATATAGACCTGTTAATCAAAAATTTACGCACCCGCATAGGGTGCGACCTCCTTGTCCAAAGTGTGGCAAAACTAATTTTCGATTTCAATCCACGCACCCGCATAGGGTGCGACTTAATGGTGAAAGGAGAGGGACTCTCTTACGCTGATTTCAATCCACGCACCCGCATAGGGTGCGACAATTCTTTTGCTTTTTGATTTATAAGCATTTTTTGATTTCAATCCACGCACCCGCATAGGGTGCGACATTCGGATATAGTTGATATGAGAGAGGGAGGCAATTTCAATCCACGCACCCGCATAGGGTGCGACTGTACCCAGAGAAAATGCAGTGATACCAATACATCATCTGACCGTTTCCGCGAACCTCGAAAAACTGCTACATTTTTTGCTCCAAAATATGGTGTCAAAACGTCTTACGCTAGATATGACAATGGGTGTGAACCTCCCAGTGTTTTTATGTTCGCTTCAGGTTCGCGGAGATGCTATATAGTTAGAAAATATCAGCTCATATGTCTCTTAGCCCCCACATCTTCAACCCTTTCTTCAGCTAAACAATATAACACCTAACAGTTATGCGATTATGGCTACTATCCAGAATATCTTCAGCAAGCTATTTTATCAGTTTATCCCTGCATCACTCCATAACCAACTGCTGTTTTGGCCCCTATTCCATGCTCCTCTAATGCTTTTTTTATAATTCCTCTAATGTATCCTTTTAATTCCTCAAATATTAAGCTATCGCTAATCTTAATTACGACAGAATCTTTAATCCAGTGCAAAGATTCGCATAATTTATTATACTTATTTATTGGTAGGTTATCAGTAAAGACTTTTTTGTTAATCTTCTGTATTGTTCTTGAAGACTCAGTCTCATAAGTTTCGGCATCTGTAGTTTTAATATTCGTAGTCCGATTATTCTTTGCTTTTCGTAAGTTTAAGATAATAAGCGAATTATTATTTCTAACTATCTCTTTCTTTTCATCTCCTTACCTCCCAAAATTCATAATTAATTTTCAAATAATATATTTCCCCTTTATTTCCAATACTCCTTTAATTTTAATTAATTTTGATATAACATTAAATAATATCGTTGTAAATCCCTTCTTGCACTACCTTTCAAAAGAGAACTTATCTAGAGCAATAGGTTATTTAAAGTTTACCAAAAGCTTTTTTGAGAATATAACTAACACACACTACTCTATAATAGATTCTTCTGCAGTAAAGCACTATTGTTCCCTGAAAATTAACAACCCGCTCTCCAAACGGAAGCGGGTTGTTAACTATATGTAAGATTAAAATGTAAACCCAAAATGAAATGCATCTGGTAAGCCGATCCCAACCATAAAACTGTCATTAAATCTGTAATCATAGCCGATTCCTATATATGGACACAGAATAGCCACTGTTCCATATTCAAAATATCCAGCTCCGCCTTTTCCGGGCAAACCTTTACCAAAATAATTTCTTTTAGTGTAACCCAGAAACAAATTAATACCAGAAAGGCTAGTAGTGTATTTTTCTTCACCAAAATACTTAGTCTGTGCACTTCCAAACAGTGGAGTGGTGATACCAATAGCAAATAATGATTCACTCCTAATATCGGTAAGAATGTTATTACCAATATTGATGTTAACATTTACCTCGGTTCCGCTATTATCATTCGCAAGACCATATACAGACACTAGAACCAACAACAACATGCAAATTAAAACAATTTTGAATCCTTGCATTTACAATTCCTCCTTATATGTGGCAAATAATAATTATTTCATTTCGTTACAAATAATTTAATTCCTTCATTTTATAAAAAAATTTTTATTAATTTCTATTCTGGTTCTAGCGTATTATCAACAAACAGAGATTTTTGTCCTATTGGCGATCGACGACAATCTCGTTAATATCCACGTGCCCGCATGAGGTGCGACTTGCGGAATCGCTGTTTACAAGAGCCTTTCTTTATTTCAATCCACGCACCCGCATGGGGTGCGACGTAATAGTTGCCATCCTCTCTATGCCAGTTGATGATTTCAATCCACGCACCCGCATGGGGTGCGACATGGGATGAAAATAATAAAATTATGCGATATGGAATTTCAATCCACGCACCCGCATGGGGTGCGACGTATGACAGTAGCCATATTAGGGTCAGCGTCCGTTATTTCAATCCACGCACCCGCATGGGGTGCGACCTTACGTGATTGTAAAGAAAATGGGGCATCAATGATTTCAATCCACGCACCCGCATGGGGTGCGACCAATCTAGACATTTAAAGACACTCCCTCCATTCGTATTTCAATCCACGCACCCGCATGGGGTGCGACCTCTCTCTATCAGATAATGCAGCTCTGATGAGATATTTCAATCCACGCACCCGCATGGGGTGCGACGGTATCAGATAATATTTATAAGCAAATATTTGTATTTCAATCCACGCACCCGCATGGGGTGCGACAGTCTGTTATGTAGCTTAGCTAGACTAATACATGATTTCAATCCACGCACCCGCATGGGGTGCGACCGGCTTGTATCAGGGAGAGGTATCTATGTTAGACATTTCAATCCACGCACCCGCATGGGGTGCGACACGATTCTGAGATATATACTTGTATAGAAGAGTATATTTCAATCCACGCACCCGCATGGGGTGCGACTTAATTTTTTAAGCCAACTTTTTAAATAACTGATTATTTCAATCCACGCACCCGCATGGGGTGCGACAAGAAAGCATTGGTACAAAAGGGTCTAAAAATGAATTTCAATCCACGCACCCGCATGGGGTGCGACAGTAACCAAAAAAAGTTCAATGATACCAACGCTTCATTTCATGGTTTCCGCGAACCTCAATAATTCGGGTAATTTTTTCTCCCAAATTTTAACCAAAATAAGCCCAAACCCAGGTGTAGACTCAGGTGCGAACCTCCCGGGGTTTTTATGTGTGCTTATGGTTCGCGGAGAAAAATAATCTTTGTTAGATTTGCACTCCGAATTCTCACCACCTAAAAAGATTTTGTTATCCATCCAAATTTTCTCTTCCTTCAAGAGTTAATTATTAACCATAGTTCAACTAATTGTCATTCAGTTAATAATTTCTCTATGAGTACGCCAGATTCCTTCTTCTACTCCCACCCATTGAAACAATTGCAGGATCTCGCTGCATAGTAACAAGCTAAAACTTTTATCATAAAATATCAAGAATTCATCAAAAACCGAAGGAATTCACATACTAACGGTGAATACTAGAACTATATCGAATTAAACGAGAGGTGATTATACCATGTATGGAATCTTAAAAGCGAACAAATGTCGGCATTCCACCGAACAATATAACCAATTCAAAGCCTACTATTGTGGACTTTGCGAGTCATTAGGTAGGAACTTTGGAACTATGGCTCGATTAGCTGTCAATTATGACATCACTTTCTTCTATCTTGTCCTGGACAGTGTCGTTGAAGATAGTCGAATGGACAAGGGCTTCTGTCCCACAGCACCATGGCAAAAACGAGATATCATCATCAATGATCAACTTTTTTCTTACATCAGTGCAGTTAACATCTATCTCACCGGTTTAAAACTAAAAGACGATCTTCATGATGAGAACAGTCTAATCAAACAATTAGGTTATCAGACTTTCCAGGGCAAATTTGAAAAAGCATCCAAAATTTTAAACTCACTGGATGTAGATGTTACTCATGCTGACCACCTCTTAGAGCAGCAATTTACTCAAGAGACCACTGGTACAACTTTAGCTGATTACTATCAAACCACCGCACAGGGCTTACACTTCCTTTTAGCAGAAGGAAGCAAACAACTGGGTCTGGATGAGAGCAGACAAGAACTTCTGGCTCAATTCGGCTATGAGTTAGGCAAAGTTATTTATATTATGGATAGTTTTGTTGACTATCCATCTGACACTAAGAATGAAAGATTTAATGCACTGGCCCAGATTTTCGGCGATCAGATTAAACTAAAAGAAGACTTATCACAAGAGATTAGAATCAAAATTTATGAAGTCTTGAACAACTCCATCGTTACAGCTATAGATCTACTGGAACGTCTTGAACTCAAAAGTAATCAAGAGCTAATCCAGCAGATTCTAACTAACCTCCAACAAAAAGTTCTCCTTCTGGTGCAGAATACTAAAAGCATGGAGGAAGTTGAACAGATCGTTCAGGCATCATCACCGACATATCTCTTAAAACATCCGGTCTACTTCTTCAAAAGTAGGGCAGCTCGCCGCACCTATTACCACCGGCAGCACAGTGGTGGTTGCTGTTGCTGCCCAGATTGCGATAATCTGATTACAACCGCCATATGTTGTGATGCTGCAGATTGTGACTGTGATGCAATAGAATGCCTGAGTAGTGGTAATCCTTGCGAATTATTCGAATGCTTCTGTTAGAACATGCTCATAAACCTCCACTCCATCCGTGAACTGATGTGGAGGTTTCTTTCCATCATAGATAAAGGCAGGTGAATAATGCTCATTCCATATCGGATGAGCAGAAACTTATGCAAATAAACTTATTTTTCATAATCATCGGTGGTGGTATCCTCTTATTATTAGGACTAATCTATTTCTTAAGGGAGCAATTAATCTTTCTGGCCATCAATCGGGGTATATCAATGATCCAGAGATTAATCCTGAAGATTATTATCACTGTTGGGAATACTGAACCTAGATGGGTAGTGCTGCAGTACACAACACCAGAGACTTTCACTCTGGGACTACTTACTCAATCGGGTACCAAACAGGCGACCATCTATCTACCGACTGGCCCACGATTAATTCCAGGTCAGCTAGTTTTCGTCAATAATAACAAATGGCGTCCCCTGAACATCAGTTTTGAAGAAGGTTTGAAGATGTTTATCTCTCTGGGGCTCATGTCAGATACTCAGAAAACTGCCCAGGAAATATGGCTGAGAATGGAGGAATTTTAATCTTGTTGGTAAAAAAAATCTACACTCAAAAGCTGAACAAATATCGTGAAAAAGTTGAAGAACATATTCGACACTTTCTCCAGATCACAGTTACTGATAAGCAAATTTTAGAGATGCTAGAATATACTTTACAGAGTGGACGCAGATTTAGACCATTACTTTTTATTCTGGCACATAAAGTATTTAAGAAAGATCTACCTGAAAAAGTCTATCAGATAGCTGCCTCAATGGAACTCTTACATAAAGCATCTTTAATCCATGATGACCTTCTCGATGGTGACGAATACCGTCGCGGCAAGGAAAGTTTTTATCACAAATATGGTGAGAAATCAGCTGTCATCGCCGGTGATCTTCTGGTTAGCCTTGCTTACGAACACTATCTACAGGCAGTCCATAATCCATATCTGATTAAAGAATGGTCTAAACTCTATCGCCTATTGGCTATGGGTGAGATGCAAGATTTAGTCTGGGAACACAATTGGCAAAAAGATCCACAACAAATTATGGGTATGATCTATGGCAAAACTGCCAGTTTTCTCGAATTTGCTATGAAAGCTGGTACTTATCTGGCGACCCAGGATTCGAACTTAGCAGAGCAGATGGGACAATTTGGAACAGAGGTAGGTTTTACTTTTCAGATTATGAACGATCTGAACAATTGGGATGGCCTGGAGCAAGAATTGGGCCGACAACCTAAAAATGACATAAACATCGGTAAGATTAATCTGGTCACCCGATTAGTTCACCAATATCACTCCCAGGATATCCCCTTTACCAAAGATACAAAAGAAAAACTCATTGCCGAGGTCAAAATAATGGCAAAAACACATATCACCACAGCTTATGACATATTAAACAAAGTTGGTATCAAAAACCGTTATACAGAAGTTTTAATTAAAATCCTGAAAGAATTCGATCAGGAATGGTTCTGGGTGGATCGCGATGATAAGTGACCTAATCTACATGGGACTTTTGAGCTTTGGTGGGCTAAAGGATTTGCGATCACGAACGGTAAAACACTGGCAAATCTTCGCTTTTGGAATGTTCATCTGCCTACAACTCCTCTGGTTCAAACATCTATCAATACCGATTTTGCTCCAGTTCGTTCTGGTAATCTTAATTACCTCGGTTAGCTTCCTCCATCAGATGATTGGAGCTGCGGATGTCAAGATCATCGTTCTTTCATCTCTATATAACTTTTATCGTTTTAACCTCTGGTGGGTCTGGCAAGTGGGAATATTAGCCGGAATCATTGATCTGGGACTATGGAGTACCTACTATCGCCATAGGGGACAGTCATCTCCACTAATCTTTTCCTGGAGTCTGGCTAATCTCCTCTACTATGTCTGGATATCAATAATTTAAACATAATAACAAAGTCGCCCAGAGAGGCGACTTTCTTCTTACCTTATGCCAACGGTTAGCTAGTGCAAGAGATCGTTCTGATCTAACAGTTGAGAAGTGATGTAGTAACTGATTCTTTAAGGTATCAACTAATACCATTGTCTCTTCTCTCTTTTATTTCGCTAATATATACAACCCGCACTCGCTTATTTTAATATATTTCAATAGTAATATGAGAAACAATACAATTTCCATAAATTATCAAAATCAAATTGACCGATACAGTAATTAAATTTTACTCAGTCATCGCTAATCCACCATTCAGAATAAAATAAACACGTCCATTTTCATCTATTAAACTATTTGAAATTTTTTCCTGGGATAGTGGAAAATCTAGTAATATCCGATTTTCATCCTGATATACATTATAGATAGATAATCTACGTTTATCATCACTATAAAGAACTTCCCTGGAGTTAAAGTCATGCACGATATAATAATCACCACTAAATTGTTCTGTTTTTCCCATAATACTTTTGTTCATCAAATCATAAATAAGTATTCCAACTAGAAAACCTTCTCCTCTTTGTGCGTGATATTCTATTGCACAAAATCTTCCATCATTTGACCACACAATATTAGGAAAGCTAAACTCATCATCTTCTAAAGGTAGCTCAATAACTTCAGAACCACTTGTATCTAACAATATCCATTTATACCAATCTAAACTTTCACCAAAAATACATAAAGCAACCCACGCCCCATTTTCGGAAACAAAAAACTCTTCAAGATAAATATCTTTATTCGGTAGGACGAACGTTTTATAATCATTATATAACATATTATGAAGTTCAAAGGTTTCTTTTTCATAATCATATCTTATTTTTAAAAATTTGTTCCCATACCACTCCTGCTCTTCACTAATCTGTTGAAGACTTTCATAACTTGACTGTATTTTTACGTTAAATATGTACTCCTTCTCAGAGATATATACAAATTCATCTTCATTTATCCATCCTTGTATATACTCTATATTATCCTGAATTAGATAAGTTATCTCTGCTGCATAACATTGAATTAATGTTATCAGCAGCAGTGTTATAGTAAAAGCAAAGACAAATCCAATCTTTCTCATTTTTACCTCCTTCACACCAGATCTTTACGTAGATAATCAATATTATCGCAAAGATATATGTTAAATCATCGCAGAAAAATCTAATTTTAACCAAACGATGTGAAACATTAACATTCAATATGTATAAAAAGATTACTATTCCTATCAATCTAGATATAAGAACTGAAATAATGATAACAGAAATAAGAGGCCTATTTTTAGATTTTTGAACGTAACAATAAATAAAACTAATTAAAATCATTATATTAAAAACTGATATCAACATTTATCCTCATCTCCTGAGCCAGATAATATATTTCCAAGCGAAATACATAATACCAAAGTGGCAATTAAAAATAATAATTTTTGCCAGATCAGATTCAAACTAGAACTCCAAAGTCCAAAATCCCTGAATAATAATTCGAGAAGGAAAAATATAGATAAACCAACTCCCATGAATTTATGTTTTCGAATCATCAATAAAGCAAAAACTAAACCAATTAACAAGATTATTAGTGTCATTTTCAAAACCTCCCAGTCTATTATATAAAGTTTTTCATTCATTAAAATTATCTCTTAACATTAATTATTATCGGAAATCTCAAATAAGATTGTGCTCCATCCAAACATATCGCTAAAGTCATTATTATCAACAATCATCAATATTTTCTGTTCTAAATCTTTATTATCTATTCAGAAGCTATTTTTTCAATCAAAGCTGTAAAAGAAAAAAGATCATCGTAATGGCAACTAATTTTTTCAGTTCTATATAAATATATTTGATTATCATTTAACTGATCTTTAAAAGTTGCTATCCCTTTGTACACCGAATATGGCCATAAAAATTTACTTATCCTTCTGTAAACAATACTTTTTAAAGGCCTTCCTGTGGAGATCACTAAAAAATTTTCGTTGAAATCAAAATCAGTTATATCAATACCATAATCTGTTATAACTCCATGGTCAGCTTCCTTAACCATTGACCATGCTGTACCTCTTTGCTCTTCTTCAACCGTTAAATACCCCATATATTCCATTTCCAGAACATTTGGCATATATAAATACCAGCATAGCCAAAAGCTGAATATACATAGAAATATACTAACTAAACCAAGTGCTATCAAACGTCTTATTGTCATTTGCAGACCTCCTTGCATTTACTCCTGTAGCTTCCCATTATAATAAGTAAGTTGGCCATGTGGTTCCCGTTCGTTCATACTTTATCAAAATCTTTCATAATGTTAAAACCCGTTTTAGCTATTTCGAAATAAGCTTTCTAACCTTAAATTATTAAAACAATCTACCATAATCTCTATTTTGACGTTCATAAATTTCTTTTACCAATATGTTACATAGAAAACCAGAATTATTCAACAATTTTTATCTTGGTTTATTCAGAAGCTAATTTTTCCAGGGAAACTATGAGAAGACGGAAATCTTCAAATCGGCAACCATTTTTTATTAAGATCTGTTGCTGGAAAATTCATAGGTTCATTTCTATAATGGTAGTAGTCACCAGAATAGTTTTACGGAAATTCCTAAACACTTTTCTTTGATGTTATCAATTTTCATTTTTACCTTTGGATGTACTTCAACGTTTGGTATAAAATTGTTTATTTGAAGCAACAAAAGATCAAAATTTTTAAACCCATTTACTAAATATAAACTATTAATACTATTCGATTTATCGATTTTTTCTAATGTGATTCTTTACGAAATATATACTAAACCATATACTAGAAATAACAAGAAGGATTAGTATTCCCACTCGCCTTTCTTCAAATTTTATGTCAGTAATAATATATTTACCTTCCTTTCTAAGTGAAACAAAAGAGTTCCTTTATGTTTAGTAATATTTTTGTTTCTGTAAGTTTTAGTATATACAGCTAAATATGAGCAACTAATAAATTCTGGATCTAAATATTTAACTATTTTTTTGAAATCAAATTCAGAGAAAGTTATACTACATTTTGATAACATTTCTTTTACGTCTTGATATAATTCTTTACTACATAATATTTCAAGTTCATTCAAATCCTTGATAGTTTCAGCTGTGATAAATTTAATAATTACATTATCAATATAATTTTTCTCTTCCGTAGTTAGTTGATTTGCATCAATCGTTATCCTAGATTTTGTTGCAAAGAAAATGATGCTCAAGACACAAAGATATCTCAAAATTTTAACATTCACAAGAACCCCACCTTGTTTATCTAATCTACCCTATAATTCATTATTAACTTTCAAAAGCAATAGTAAAGTCATGAGTAAAATAAATGTTTTCTTTCAAAAAATCGCTACAACAGAATTCTACACTCACCTAACAAATACCACCTTTTTTTGAACTTTAGTTTTCCAAAATTAACTTGCGAATAGTAATAATTTTGACCTTGATCAAAAAATGAATTATTCCTAAAAATGGATGCACCATTCACCTGGTCTCGCTAAGAATTACTAATTATTCATCAATAGAGCAAGGTAACCACGTAGCTAGCTTTTGCAAAAATAGTATGAAATAACTTTTTGTAAACTCATTCTCCGACAGCTAATTTGCTACAAAGTTATAAAAGCATGTAGTAACTATGGGAAAAAAGCCAAAATATATAATTATTCCTTTATAACCAATTTATTAATATATTTTAAAAAATAAAAAACACCTCCAATTATTATAAATATAATTACTCCCAACAAATTTTTATTAAAGAATACTCCAACAATTATATATTTTCCCTCTATCTCCTCAAAAATAAAGCTAAGGGTTCCATAATATTCTGTTTTCTCTCGCATATTTTTATTATTAGTTATAGTATATTTGGTAGAATACTTACCTTTAGCATATTTATCATTAATTTTTAATGTTTTAAATTTTAACATCGAAAAGTTAATTTTATTTTCCTCAAGCAACGTTTGAACCTTTAAAAATATTTCTTCGTTACAAATTTCTTTAACTCTATCTAAATTTTCTTCTTCCAAAGCATTTACATATTGAGATACTAACTCTTCTATTTCATCAGTTTGATCAGAGTAAGAAACGATATGAAACAATAAAAAATGTAATAGTAGCACTGGTAACATTATCAGTATAACTAAAAATTTATTATTTTTTATAATAATCACCTAACTTTCGTCATTCATTTCACTAAGCTGTTCAGTATAAAGTTTAAATTTACTAACAGTGACATCCGCATAAAAACACCTGCGAAAAACCCTTTTTGGGGAAAAATTAATAATACCTATCCTTTAATTCATCATCTGGAATCAAACTAGAATATTAATTCCTAACCATCACCCATGTTGACCTTTTTGCTCTTTTTCAACTGTCATATATCCCATTTCCAGAGCATTTGGCACCTATGAATATCAGCATAACCAAAAACTCAATATACATAGAAATATACTATCTGACCCCTAATGCTACAAAACCTTATTGTTTTTTTTCTTTATCCTTTAGCTCATGGTATATCATATATTGCGATATACAAATAATCAAAGGAGTAACTGATTTTGAAATATTATCATTTAATATTAAATTTAAAGCAGCCATAATTAGCATTACATATGACGTAATTTTAAATGTTTTAGGATTCATTTAACTCTCCTCCATCAATTCAATATGATTTTTCTATAAAAATTTTTATGGCAAAAATTCTACCCTGTTATCATGATACTACCCCCTCAGTATATTTTTTAAAAGCTTCTTTAGTCCTTTCTATTCCTTTAAATCATATTCCGTTCCATACTTGTCCTGTTTTAATACTTCGGAACAATTTTTTGGCTTTAATCAATTCGTGAGATTAACAGTCCTTATCTGAGGAAAGATCTATTCCGTAACTTAATTTAAGATACAATGTACACTTATGACAAAATAATACAATTAATAACACATTATTATGTAAGGAATTTATTTGGCTTTATTTTTAATCTCCTCAATATAAGACCATTCGACAATAATTTTCGAGGACGTTGAATCATCCGGATGGCAATTTATTTTTTGTGACTTATATAAGTAGATTTTATTCCTATCCAACTGATTTTTGAAAATTGCCACACCCTTATACCGCTTATCATAGGGCCACATAAACCGACTGATTCTGTTAAAGGTAATACTTTTAAGAGGTCTTCCAATAGAGATCACTAAGTAATTTTTAGTAAAATCAAAGTCGGAAATATCAAGATTCAAATCTTCAATGGCATGGTTATCTGGGTTTTTAACCATCATCCACCATGTACTAGATTGCTCTTCATTAATTACTACCTCCTCCAGATACTCCATCTTTAACTCATGAGGTATAAACAAATACCAACAGAGCCAAAAACTGAGTGCACACATAGCAGTTATTGATAAAATAATTATTACTATCTTCAGTAGATTCATTTAATCACCTCGATTCTTAATATAATTTTGAGTATTATCAATTCACCAATCAATATTTTTTTTTCTAAATCTTTATTATCTATTCAGAAGCTACTTTTTCAATCAAAGCTGTAAAAGAAAAAAGATCATCGTAATGGCAACTAATTTTTTCAGTTCTATATAAATATATTTGATTATCATTTAACTGATCTTTAAAAGTTGCTATCCCTTTGTACACCGAATATGGCCATAAAAATTTACTTATCCTTCTGTAAACAATACTTTTTAAAGGCCTTCCTGTGGAGATCACTAAAAAATTTTCGTTGAAATCAAAATCAGTTATATCAATACCATAATCTGTTATTACCCTGTGATCAGCATCTTTAGCCATTGACCATGCTGTACCTTTTTGTTCTTCTTCAACCGGTATATACCTCATATATTCCATTTGCAAAACATTTGGCATATATAAATACCAGCATAGCCAAAAGCTGAATATACTTAGAAATATACTAACTAAACCAAGTACTATCAAACATCTTATTGTCATGTACAGACCTCCTTGCATTTACTCCTGTAGTTTTCCATTATAATAAGTAACTTGGCCTTGTGGTTCTCGTTCGTTCATAAGCAAGTGTTCAAACCTCCAACATATATCCTAATGACAAAAATACATACTCCTCAATACTCAAAAAACAAACCAAAGCATAAAAGTCATGCCAATCCAACAAAGACCACTTACTATATGTTCTGCTGTGCTTATTTTGTCAAGAGTAACTAATTTGTAATTCTCAGTTACTAGTTCAATTTTATTTATTATTTCATATCTCAATTGTCCTATATTTATCCATTTTATTTGTACGCTTTTTCCATGAACTCTGTATCGTATTTTCATCTTTTTATCAATTGAAATTATTGAATTTTGAATATCAATTTTTTCTTCTCCAAAACATTCTTTTATCACCTTTAGTACTAATTGTTATTAGTATTATAGACAATGCTCCTATATAAATTTCTCGCTATTGTATTGCATAATAATATCAGTATGATAATTAAAATTGCATAATATATGTTGATAAGCGGTACTAAAACAAGAAATACCGACCAATAAGTAATCAATATTAAATTCCAGTCCCAAAAAGTACTATGAACAATGAAAGTTTTTTTCTCAATAATTTAAGAACTCTTGACAAACTAAGAATACCCGTTAGTAGCGGAATAAATTTAAGCACACTTCCATCTCCTTTTAAATATTAAGTATTTAAAATTTACAGATTTCAGCAAACTACATTTCGTAATAATACACAAAACAAACTGCTTTATTTTGCTCTTTCTTAACTGTCATATATATCTCATTTCCAAAGCATTTAGCACATATAAATACCAGCATAGCCAAAAGCTGAACATATATAAAAATATACTAACTAACCCTAGCGCTACAAAATATTTTATTGTCATATTAATCCCCTTTTTTGTCCTTCAATTCACGATATACCATATATAGTGCTAGCGAAATAATTACAGAAACAACTGATTGAATGAGATAAGCTTTTGCACTCAAAATAACAGCAAAAATCAACATAATGTACGAAAAATATTTTACAAATTTTAGCATCCATACATACCTCCTTTTTTGAACTAATAGTTCAAAAGAATTTTAATTCACAAATAACAACAATTTATATTAGCTCTCATATAAGCTGGACATTCATTTTCTTTAGCAACTTCGTATGCAAAATTAAACGATTTCAAAAGTTTGTTAAATAATTTTAAATTTAAATTATAAAAACTTGTTGAATCAATCAAATATATTTGACCAACAGAATTTGGCACCAGGGGGAGGATCTTTTTATCCTTTATTTAAGGATTAAAAACTGATGAAAGGAAAAAGTCACCTCCCAACCATTGTAATATTATTGCTTTCTAATCTTTGAATATGTCAAGTGGATACAGTATTTGTTTCTATATTAACACTATGAAGTAAACTGTAAATCTTATAACATATTTTTAATAAGGTAGCTCTCAATTCATTTCGTAATAATTTTATTGTTTTTTTTCTTTATCCTTTAGCTCATGGTATATCATATACTGCAATATACAAATAATCAAAGAAGAAACTGAATTTGTAACATTGCAATCTACTATTAAATATAAAGCAGCAATAATTAGCATTCCATATGAACCAAATTTCAATGTTTTAGGATTCATTTAACTCTCCTCCATCAACTCAATGTGATTTTTCTATAAAAATTTTTATGGCAAAAACTCTACCCTGTTATCGTGATACTCCCCCTCTGTATATTTTTTAAAAGCTTCTTTAGTCCTTTCTATTTCCTTTAAATCATATTCCTTATTTATTTGTATTTCATCTTCAAGATAATTTTTTTCTATTACTAAATCACCATAAACACTTTAAAGGAAATATCAGTAAAGAGATGGGGGTCACTTACCATAAATTCTTTCATATATCGTAGAGTTGTATTAATCTGAGAAAGCTTATCTTCAGCTTCATTTATAAAAGCCTTTCTTTCACTAAACTCAACTATACGAGGATCTATATCTTCAGTAAACATATTAACTAATTCCTTTAATGCAGCAAGAGCTGGTACTAATGGTCCAACAAGTAAATCGACAGCTACCCAGTTTGAATTGTGCCAAATATCATATTCCGTTCTATATTTGTCCTGTTTTAATACTTCAGAACAATTCTGTGGCTTTAACCCATTAAAATTAACATATTTCAAAAGATTGTTCAAACAATACACCCACCAATTTTCCCCATCCTTCACTGGGTCCTCACTGATAAACCTAACTATCTCAGGATCATAATACCGCGCATTATAGTAATACAACCCAGTAGCACCATCATCCTCTTTACCAGTAAACTTATATCGTTCACTACTATCTCCTCCAAAGTCTAAACCAAATGGTGCATAATCACTATAAGTTCTATTTCCAGCAGCATCCATTACTATTCTTGTACTTCCCAGATGATCAACATAGTAATAGGATATGCCATCAGAATCCTCTCTAGCTACTCTCCTTCCATCCATATTTAGATAGGACACTTTATCTACTGGTGTAGTGTAACTTCCAGTATTATATATTTATTCATATACTGGTTCACTTCCTGCACCATAAACATATATAGTTGTTTTATTTGTAACATTATCCACTTTTTTATACCGAAGTCCGTTATGATCATAGTAATATTTAGCCATGACTGATCCATCCAGTTTTATCTGCTCCAATTGACTGAGACCGTTAAAGATATATTCATAATTAGCAACAACTATACCGTTCTCTACAATCTGTTTACCAGTCATATTCCCATTATTATCATAACTATAGTTCACTACCCGATTTTCCGCAGGATTAGAGATCTGCCTTAAAAGATTGGTCCCTGGATCATAACTATATGTGGTTACTTTAGTTGTGTCTCCAGCTTTTTCCCAATATTCTAAACGATTACCTACTCGATCATACACATAGGTCACTTCATTTAGAGGTAAAGAGTCAATTCCATCAATTAAAACATTTGTTGATCCATTGTTTATTTTAATCTTACAGGTACTGGCATCTTTATCAATACCAACTGTATCAGAAGATGTTTTGCTGAGATCTAAGGTCAATAAATTCCATTCATCCAGAACCATATCCTCATAAACCTCAAATTGTCCATCTCCATCTGCATCATTTGTGATTATCTCATCCCTTCTATCTTTCTCATCATAAAAAGAGAACGAGATAGAACTTAACTCAGTAAATGGTTTTATCCATATCTGAACTTGCGACAATTTTGTTGCGTCAAAAGTAGGTGTATCTTCAACAGTATAACTCCATGAAGTACGCCCCGAACCTACATGATTGATTCCTATAGAATAGTTTCCTTCTAACCTGTCAGTACTTTTATATATAATAGACGAGCTCATTATTGACACACCCATATTAATTGGATCCGGATCATCAATAATTATCGGATCTTCCTTTGGTGGATTTCCGAGATCAGGTGGATTCCCAGTATCTGGTGGTGTTTCATCATCCGGTGGACTCTCTTCCTCAAGATCAGAGACCGAGTCCAGATCTTTTATGAACGGAGTCTCTCCGACTGCTGTAATCGTCAAACTTTGAATTCCTGGTGTTATTGCTTTATCCGTTGTAGATAAATAACCCGACATCTGGAACTGACTCACATCCTGTGACAAAGCTTTAATAAAACCGGGAGTTAGTGACTGCCCATACATTTTATATTTTATATCGGTCCCTGTAGGTTCAGTTTGATTCACATTTACCCTTACTTTATCAAAAGTATAGGGAGTCAAATCAGGAGTTGTCGCAGTGAAGGATCCTCTGTCAATATACCCATCTATGAAACTATAGAGAAGATATCTGCTAATTGTTGGACTAACTGTTCCAGAATCTCCGGGATTTAACGTGAACTCCAACATTCCAGTGAATTGAGTACCTTGAAAACTCGAAGGCACAGTAAACAAATAATAACTGGATGTTGTTGAACCTCCCACTCCCATGTCCATTGCCTGTAATTCTTCCAGGGTTTTATATACGCCTGTGATAGTAGTTGTTCCTACTTTTAACTGGACATTGATTAATTCTGTATTCGCATCCTGAAGTTCTAAAATTAGCTTATCTGATGAATTAACAACCGTAATGTTTTTACTTTTAATCATTCCCGGACTGTGATATGGAGTTGTATCTATTGCCTTAACAAATATATCCTTAATCACTGGAGTAATACTTCTGGTGGAATTGGATCTCAAGATTGCTTTAATTGTAACATCACTACCTGCTGTTGGAAAATTCACTTTATAAACTCCACCACTCAACACTGCTTTTTGATATACACCTGTGTTGCTATTTTTTAGCCAATATTCTACATAAGACTCATTTATAGCATTAGTCATAATCTCAAAGGTCTTACTGGGTTTAGTAAGTTTGAATGGTTTAAGGATCAGTTGAGCAGAATCAACAAATGGTGGTACTTCTTTAACTGAGAATCCTCTTACCACTGGCCAATATCTGGATCTTTTGTGAATAAACGTGGACGTATATAGAAATTCTGTTTTGGCAGTCCACCAATATTAAAATCAACACCTGGAGTTATAGTTTTCACATAACTTGAGGATGTCCACAATTCATATTTGACATTTGTTACATTTGTAGTTATCGTATGATCTGCCGATAACCGATACTTTTTATTAGGTTCTAACTGTTTGCTTAATAGATATTTACCACAGAGCCTACCTGCTGTATCAGTTGGATATGCCAATTCCGAAATTGCTGATAATTTGACATTATCTATGGTAACTTGCATAAATGGCGTATCATATAAGTTTACAAGATAATAAATCCTAACAACCGGAGTAGAATTAAGATTTATTCCTCCGATAGCATAGTTCCCCAATAATGTGATAGTTGTCGAAGTTTCTGTGTGATGGGAACTTGAAAATATCTAAACAGACACCATCCAGGGTAACCTTGACCCATAAATCCCAGTTACCCCAGTTCCATGGATTCCACCAGGCTTTTGTAGTATTTTTCAAAGTACTTCTTATATCAATGCGCATAGTTTGAACATCTTTTATATCCTCCAATGGGATAGACCTTACTATCAGTTGATTCCATTCTCTATCTGACTCTGGAAGATGCACCTGTTGGAGAAATTTTACGGGAATATGGTATTCATCTCACAGATCTAAAGAAGATTGAAGAAGCGTTGAAGTAGGAGCGATTGCTAATCTTAAGAAACACTCTAAGAGTAAACGAGATTTTCTAGAAATAACAGTTGATGATTACAAAGCCCTTCAACGAGAATTAGAGACAAAAGAAAAAGCATTAGCAGATCTGAGTGTTGAATTTATGATTTTAAAAAAAAACGATGTATAGTTCTATCAGGTGATCTGAGTAATCAACATGTTTATGGCAAAGATAGAAAAGCGCTGTTAGAACTTGTTGAAGAAGGAGTTGAGAAAGGTCTTCCTCAGTACAAAATTTGTGAAACATTGCAAATTAACGAACGTAGAATCCAACGTTGGCGTATTGCTGCTGAAAATGAAGTCTATGATAGAAAATCCAGAGAGTCCACACAAAAACCTTACAATGCTCTTACACCAGCAGAAAATGTGATTGTTGATCAAATGATTACAACTAAAGAACATGCAGATTCCAGTTGTAGAGTGCTAAGCATTGAAACATTGAACAAATATGGAATTTATATTTCTCATGTTACTTTTTATAACCGTATGAAAGCTAAAGGTATCAATGGGCCACGCGGAATTTATGCACGTAGAAAATCTAAACACTCTAAACCTGATTTTGGCAAAATAGATAAACCTAATCAACTATGGAGTTGGGATATAAGTTATATTAAGACCACTACAAAATATCAACCTCTTTACTTATGCTTTATTGGATTGGTATAGTAGAAAAGTAATTGCATGGCTTATCAGCGAAGATTTAAACAGTGATGTAGCACAAAGTTTATGGGATAAAGGTATTCTGTCAGAGGGTCTTAATGATAAACAACTACCACTCTCTTTAAGTGACAGAGGAAGTCAGATGCGTTCCACCAGTACTAAAGCCTTTTTTGCTACCTTAGGAGTTCAACAATATTTTGCTAGACCACGTACGCCTAATGATAATCCTCAGGTTGAAGCCTTATTTAGCACTGTAAAAAATGTTCCACAATATCCTGGAAGATTTTCGAGTTTAGCTGAAGCTGAAGCGTATTTTGAAGAATTCTTTGATTGGTATAACAATAAGCATTACCATACAGGTATAGGTATGGTTACTCCTCAAGATCGTCACACTGGTAAAGACGTTATAATACTGGCAGAACGAAAAAGAATCAAAGAGGAAACATTACAACGTAGAAAAGACTATCATTGTGCAGGTAATCAGAGGTTTGGCGTAGCAAACTCTTGACATGGAGTATGTGTCTGGTAGTCTGTAGAAGGCCAATGCCTTAACTTACAGGCCTGGCTCTAAGGCATACAACCATACACAAAGAGGCTCCATGTCAAGAGCAAACCGACTCAAAGTGGTAATTTACCTCTTGTTATTGTGAAAAGCTGACTTATATCATTCAGGAAATGTAAAATCACCTCTTATATCAAGATCAGAAGTAATGGATAAAAATACAATCAATGAGTTTCATCCATGTTAGGAATATTTAGCCAATTAGCTGACATTTATTGACTAACTGAACACAGTGTATATTAGAGTTTTCTTTTTATCAATTCAACACTAAGGAAAAGACCCAAAAATAATCCGAATGTTTTATCTTCAAAATTAATAATCATCATAAGAACTCCAATTCCCAAAACTATGTATTCTAGTTTATTACGAAATTTATCAGAAATACGAATATTAAAAATGTGAATTATAATTAGACATAAGACAACAGTGACTATTTCAATCAGCAAACCTTCCTGAAAATTCACATTATAAACCTCCATCCATCATTTTTTTGGTCTTAATGGTATAAATAATTCGCAACCAATAGACACCCCAAAGATTATCATCATAAGTAATGTATAACCCATCACTCCTAAATTAACTACTACTACTAAAAATATAAACATCAATCGTCTTTTATCTTCTTTTATCATTTTGATTTTTAACAACCGTATAATTATATAAGAAAGAAAAAGTGTCACTAATGACAACTTAAAAGATGTTAGAGTAATCATTATCAAAGCCTCCCTCTATAATCTTAAATTTATCCTATAATTCATTCTTAAATTTTAAATTTTTTCAAAATGATCTCATGACCAAAATAATTAAAATTTACCCTATATTGGTGACTAAAGGTGACCAAAAAAGTTACACCTGCAAAATCCTCTATAAAAAAAACTAAGTTATCCACTTTTTAAGATCTGTTGCTGAAAATTCATAGGTTCAGTTCTATAATGGCAGTGGTCACCAGAATAGTTTTACGGAAATTCCTAAACATTTTTCTTTTTTTTAAATGTTATCAATTTTCATTTTCGGCCTAACCTTCCTAATCTTGGAGACTATGCTACAAAAGGTTCAGCACTCGCAGAATTGCTCATGATTACTTTGTAATACTTTTCTGGAGTCTTATAGTTTAAACTTCCATACCGTCTCCTGCGATTATAGTAGTTCATATAATTAGATATAATACTATATGCTTCCATATAACTATTGAACTCATTTATCCCATAACATTCTTCTTCTAAAATAGAATGAAAGGATTCAATATGTGCATTCATATTTGGTGTTTTTACTGGTATTCGCTCATGTTTCATTTCTAGATATTTACATGTTTTTGCAAATTTCTTTGCTATAAACTGTGGACCGTTATCAGTCCTTATTTTTGGTAATTTCATCCCCTTCGCAAGTTGTCTTTTTTCAAAGCAGTACTCTGCAAGCATCTTCAGATGTGCAGGATAATCCCAAATGATAATCAATGATTGATCGATCAAAAACATCAATCAACTAACTCCTTTTCAGCCAGAAGTTTCTTAAGCATATCATTCTCTTCACTTAATTTTTCAAGTCTGTCAACTACAGTTGGGTACTTCTCTTCTTTGCTTTGAGGAAGAGATTTAACTGAACCATTTTCACGTGCTTTTCTAAGCCAAGAATAAGCGGTATGTTTAGAGACTTGATAACAACGAGCGACTAAAGATGCATTACCAACTTCACGACATTCATCTACCACTTGCTGCTTAAATTCATCAGAATATTTTTTGTGTTTCATTTGTAAAATCCCCTTCGATTTCCGTTATATCAAATTCACACTTCTTGTCCAAATCGACTAAGGGGCTGTATATTTTTGAACTTTAGTTTTCAAAAATTTCAACTTTAGTAATAATTTAATAATATTGGATTATATGGGCTTGGCATCTATTTTTTCAATATTTACGTATGCGAAATATCATATTCCAATGTTTATTTGTCCTGTTTTAATTGTGGAAGCAACCTGAGCACTAAAAAGCCAATTAATCATTCTTTAGAAGAAGGGGTGCCTTTTTAATATTAACTTTTAAAAAGAACACGATAAATCCTGGAGTTTAGGATAAAGCCCCAGGATTTAAAATCTTGAATAAACAGAACTAACTGATTTCTAAAAAAGCTTTATTAAAATCAGTTTCGATACAGACATCATACTCAAACAAATACTTATTTAAATTAGTTAATTCCGCTTCTTTAATTACCATTGTGACAGACCAAATTCTTAGCTGAAACTTTTTAATTATTCGACTCACTGTGTTCATTTTCCTGATATTCAACAACTTATTGGACGGTATAAATAATAATTCATTTATACCAAAACTATTTTGTACTCGAAAAATACGTAAATTATATATAGAAAAATAATATTTCTTTTTATAGCATTTCACTATACACGAATCATCATGAATTTCCATAAAAAAGACATGTTTATAATATATTTTATACCTTAATAGTAATATTGGGAAAGCAATAAGTAGCAAACCGAATCCATATATTATCTTATCTAATATTTGTGAAGAAATTGGTGTTTTAAACACTAGCCCTATATAACCCAGGAAATAAAAAAACGGAAATAACAACATTAATCTGACCACATTTATACTTGGTTCTGGGGATTCAGCATAAATACGTTTCATTCCACTCCTCCTTAATTTAGAGAATATTGTGGAAAAAATAACATGTATCCACTTTCCCTTTATTCCCTAATTGATCAATCAAACTACCCTAAAAACCATCTCCCACACCTACATTGAGGCTTCTCAAACTAATCCCCCAACTCAGTATATTTCAATCGTGAACCATACGCTTTCTCCACTGGATACTTCTCGCTATTCTTCTGCAATTTATCCAGAATAGTCTGTTCCAAATCTATCCCTAAATCATCGGCTAATAATAACAAATATATGCCCACATCAGCTATCTCATCTCTGATCTGCTCAAACCGTTCTGTCAGAGCTTCTTCATTACTCTTCCATTGAAAATTCTCCAACAGTTCACTGGCTTCCAGGGACAGCGATATAGCCAGATCTTTAGGATTATGATACTGCTTCCAATTCCGTTGATCTCTAAATTCGATAATCTTCTGGATTAGATCTTCCATTTCTTTTATCCCCCAACATTATTTCATTTATCTTTCGAAAGACATACTATTCCATTACATAAATGTTAAAACTCCAGCAACTATTATTTGCCCAGAAAATAGACAGTTCCGCTTTCTTCTTCCACCTTTATCTCTAACCAATCTGGTGCCAGGATGCTCATCTGTAGCTGATCCCAAAACTTACCACGCCGAAAACTCTGATCACGACATCTCCCTTCAACTTTAAAACCGATTTTCTTATATAATTCAATGGCTGAGTGATTATACTCCAATACCCTCAGCCAAATTCTGTGTAATCCCAGATCACCAAATCCAATGTCCAAAATTTTTCTGATTCCCAGATTAGCGTACCCTTGACCACGATATTCAGGGTCAATAATCACACTTAACTGGGCTCTCCGATTTCTCCAGGAGATCTCAAATAATTCAACTTTCCCAACAATCTCATCCTGTTGATTGAAAATAATATAGTTCAGCACATCATCTTTTTTAAAACTTTCATATCTGGGTAATTTGACTACCCCTAACATTTCTCTAGTCTTTGGGTCTTCCAACATCTTTAACACAGCAGAAAAGTATTTCTCCTGCATAGGTAATAACCGTACGCTCACCAATCGCTCTTCTTCCCAAAATTCAGAATTCTTCTCAACCACCTAACCACCATCTTTCTTCTTTCAATCTGATATAATAATTATTTTCGCCAATCATACATATTCCCCTGCCTGCCTAAATATAGGTACTTGGTGAACGATTACAGTCAGCTCTGGGTAATCTGGTTTGTGTCCATAATCATCAGGAGTTTCATCCAAAACTTATGCAGGAATAATATTCCTAATGTCGTATATATATAACAGAAATTTCTTTTTCAAATCTAGTGTAAATGTGTCCTAATAATGTAGTGTTCAGAAACTATTTCTCGTTGAAAGGAGGTCTATCTTTCTCCATGTCTCTACTTACAAAAAGGTTAGCTATAGTACTGTTATTTGTCATATTATTAAGCGAATTGATTTATGCAACCAACTCTGCAATCTTTAGTTTAAGGGTAGAGGTTCTCGAACCCATCCAGGTAACTGTAATTGAGGATATGAATTTTGGTAAAGTTTTTCTCGGTTCTGAGACTACGACCATCGATCCAACTGAGCCCGATATAGATACTATACCTGCATCTTTTCAGATATACGGAGAGAGGAACACCGAATATAGTGTCACTTTACCAACAAAGGTCAACATTACAAATGGAGTGAATTCCTTAACCATAAGTAATTTTACTAGCGATCTTGCAAACAATATTGGAACTTTAGACGAGAGCGGAATAACTATTTTGAGAATCGGAGCCACCCTGCAAAAGATTGAACAATCTGTTTCACCTGGACTGTATACAGGCTCAGCCGCAATTCAGGTATGTTATCTATACTAAAAGCACCCCGACGGGGTGCTTTTAACATCAATCTCCTTTGAGTAGCAAATCCATCTGTTCTTTAATAATCTCGGCAATATCTTTAGTAATCTCTCCGACTTTTTGCCAATTAAACTCTTTCTCCATTTCATTAAATGTATCCTTCGCACTTTTAATAACCTGATTAAAACGATCTTTCAAACCAGATGTCTCAATGTCTTTTTCAATACAGAGCTTCCACGTCTTTAATCCATCCGAAATATGTCCCAAACCTTCTTTAAACAGTTCAAACGCCTTATCAGAATCATCATTTTTATACATTATAATTGCTTCTTCAAATCGCTCCATAGACAGTTCAAAATAGAAGTTAACCCGCTTCTCTGGAGGCATAAAAAAAATATTAACCTTCTCTTCCAATCTGTCTATAAAATAAAATGGTGAATTAGGTGCTAAATTATCCGCTTCACCTTCTCTAGCCGCATAAATAGCTCCGCTACCACTCCAGATTATTAGTCCACACAAAATCAAAGCCATCATACCTACCCGAAAAATTTTGTTCATTATATCCCTCCCTGGCGAATTTTTATCTCACATCTCATCTATATCTTTCATTAAGTAAGAGCCAAATTCCTGCTTCTTCGCTCAGGTTAAATCAATTTTCTCCTACGTTTAAACTTAGCTATAATAAACCACCCATAATTCAGGATGGTTAAAAATTCTAAAATGGTCGGACTGGCCAGAGCTGATTATCGTCTGACTAAAATCATAATAGCCAAACAAGTAAAGGAAATGAGTGAAAGAACATATCTATTCAAGCCCAATTTGGAGAATTCATATACTGATATAGTCAATCTGGTGGTCAATACCATATTCAACTCTGTGGACACCATTAATGGGCAGTTGGATCAAACCAGGTTCATACAGTACCTCTCTATTTTTATCTTCAAATGATGGAATAGAAAACATAGAGAGTAAAATATATCTTATGACATTGAAGCTTCAAAAATAAAAATTGACCTTTAGCCAATACCAGCTAAAATATCTAAAAATAAAGAAAGTTAATATACTTTTCGGCAAAAATTAACATAAAATTTTTTTAGTCTTTCTTTTGAAGGAATTTTGTTAATTTTATTGAATTAATATTTTATATTACTATATTGGAAGGTGATTAAAAATGCAATTAGTAAAATGTCCTTTTTGTTCAGAAGAGATATATCTTACCGAGCAGTTTAAAGACACAACACTCTGTCCGTACTGCAAAGAGAAAATTGATGATCTTGCATCTTTGCCAATAATATCTGAAAAAACTTATCATATCAATAAAAATAACCCCAGTGCTTCCAGCAGAAAATTTTTGACTCCTCTGATTATTGATTTTGTTTACTGGCTTTTAGTTGTTGGGATTGTGTTAATCGGACTCCAGTTTTCACAATTATGGCTAAAACTAACCATTATTATCATAAGTAATATTATTTTGAGGTTATATTATGAATCTCTGATTCTATTTTTTAGTTTTCATGAACAAGTAGTGCTGCAAAATAAGCAATCACAAAAAACAAATGAGCTTTTAGGAGAATTATTAGCAGAAGTAAAATCTAAAAATGAAAATACTAAAAAATCTGTAAGTTAAGTTATATCCTAACCCCTCCCGATTATATGAGAGGGGTTTCTGTTTCAAATATTTCTTAGGTTGATCTGATGCAGAAGTTATAACTACTACCGACATCCTCGCCATCACTAAGAAAAAAATATTATTCTTTTTCTCATGTAATAATCGCTTGCACCAAAACCTCCCTAATCTCAGTTTCATAAAAACGGGGCTGCCTCATTTTGAGACAACCCCCCATGGAGAATTTCTATGGGCATTCACCCGGGCCAGAACAACCAACATATTTAGGACACCAATATGCATCATATGGACAGTTCTCGTTATAGTATTTAATTTCTGTCATTTCTCTCTCCTCCCTTCTTATGTAAAATTTTATTAGTTAATATTTTCTATATTCTTTAATAATTTGTGTTTTCCTCCTTTTTATAATTTTTTTTATACCAATCTACAGATTAGAAGGATAGATCAAAAAATCGCTAACCTCCGTTTCACATACATGTGACCTTCTCCTCTATTTATAGACTTAAAATTGCATGAACCACAGTTCACACTTCAAATCCCCATTTTAGATCAAAGTGTTGTTTGACATAATCCGTTTTAACCTTTCATAAGACATTTTTTACAACAAAAAAGACCACCTATATTTAGCTGGTCTAAACAATTTATGCATATTAGGTTTTACTTAAACTATAATCACCTAACTCATGTAATTACCGATATTATTGACTTTATTGAGATTGTCAAAAACCATACTCCTAAACACATAGTAAAACAAGTTTATCTATGTAATAACAGTATGACTGTTGACTTGTTTTATCTCAAAAAAAATCCACGCTTTGGAAATCAAACGTGGATTTTCATACTCTTAATGGTCGGGCTGGCCAGATTTGAACTGGCGGCCTCACGCCCCCCAGACGTGCGCGCTAACCGAACTGCGCTACAGCCCGAAGATTATATCTCCGACAACTAGTATCTTACCATAACACCTTAAAAGTGTCAAGGTATTTTACTAAATTCTTTAAACCTATATTTACATTTATTTAACAAAATCCATCCTCTTGATTACCTCTATCATCTTATCAGGCTCATCTGTCACAACAAATACCTCCTGTAGTGAAGAGTTAGTCTTAGCAATTAATTTAATCCCTGAAGGTGTGTTATATTTTAACTGCAAATAAGGCTGAATTCCCCCACCTCCACTGCGTCGATTAATTCTGCCCGGAATAATGCTATGCACTAGATTCAAATCTGCAAGTTTTAATAACAAAGGGTAAATATCTTCAATAATCGTATGCTCCTGTTTTATCTTATTAGCTCTATATTTGCCACCCATATAATCCATCCTTTATAATCAGATGAATCTATTATATCATTGATACTAAAATGATTCAACCTTGGCGATTAACAATCCATCTAGAAAATTTTACGTCGTTTCAATAAAAGATGCCTGTTTTGCTGAAATCCTTCAGGCATCCTCTATCCTCTTATTTGTTCTTAGAAAAACCTGTTGATCCTAATGGTTGACCTAATCTCCAATAAACTCCGCTTCCATATGTAATCAATTTAGCTTTTTCCATACTTAGTCGCCCATCATCATCTAAAATCTCATCTTCAGCATGAACTGCGATAATCTCGCCGACAAATAAGTCATGACTGCCCAATTCCAGAACCTGTGTCACCTTACATTCAAGATTAATCGGACACTCAGCAATCAGGGGAGCTTTAACTTTCTGACCCGGAATTGGAGTTAATTCCAGTTCCCCAAACTTATCAACATTCTTTCCAGAATTAGTCCCACAAAAGTCAGTGGCCCAGGCCATATTCTCACCCGGTACATTTACTACAAACTCTCCAGTCTCTTTAATCATATCATAAGAAAACCGACTCTTTCTTACCCCGATTCCAACCATAGGTGGTTCAGAACAGAGAGTTCCTACCCAGGCGATAGTAATAATATTATTTTCCCCCGCTAAATTACTACATGAGATCATTACTGCTGGTACAGGATTTAGTGCAGTTGATGGTTTTAAAAGTTTTTTCGACATGTCGTAAACCTCCTCTTTATCTTTTTCTTGAAACTAATGAATAAAAATCTCCAAAGTAAGCTCCCGAACTTATCTCCAAATATACTCTTCAACACCATTATGAAAAATCCTCCAATTATCCACAGCTGTGTTTCTGCCTGTCCTGCCTGGTTTTACAAAAAATACACGATTATCGTTGAAAATACCAACAAAGAAGATTTTATTTAAGCCAGTCTCTAATTAATATATATATTCAACAGGTTTAAAAAATATCCACCTTTCCAAAAAAAAGATGAATAATTCACTGGATGTTGTACATACTAAACTCAGGGGCTATAAGAGATAGTCCTTAAGGCAGGTGCCAGATTGGGATTAACGCTTAACGCCATCCCGACCTGGCACCTGTTGATTAATCACTTTATTTTTCACTGCCAAACCAGCATTCCACAAAGAACTATTCCTCCTCCCAGGAGAAGTAAGTATAACCAACCGGGAACTGCTGCCAAAATAATTCCCAAACCTATTAGAAAGAGGCTTCCACCAAACAGTTTTCGATATGAGAACTGACTGTGTGCCGGAAGATATCTCAATCTATTTCTCCACCTTCTTCTCCAACGTGGGCCTTTAGCCATAATAAATTCCCCCATCAAAAATCTTCTTTAATTAGTCTATGCATTGAGTAAGATTTTTGTTAAAAAAACATCTCTTTTTCGGACAGATATATTTCAGAAAGAGATATATGAAGTAAATTGATCCTAATGCAAGATAATTGGCGCTAAATAGCCATTTTTCCAGTTGAAAGTTATTATTCGGTAAGTTATAATTAGTTGTGCTAAAATAAGCTCGCAAAACATACGGTATAGCCCTGTTGGTACAGCCACTGACTCTGAGTTATATCTTATCTCTGTGCCAGCGTGGCTCAATTGGCAGAGCAGCTGACTTGTAATCAGCAGGTTATCGGTTCAACTCCGATCGCTGGCTCCATTTTTCTTAAAAACTATTTATACGGGTGTAGCTCAGTTGGTAGAGCAGTGGACTCCAAATCCACGTGCCCCGGGTTCAAGTCCTGGCACCCGTGCCATCATGCCAGCGTGGCTCAATTGGCAGAGCAGCTGACTTGTAATCAGCAGGTTATCGGTTCAACTCCGATCGCTGGCTCCATTTTTCTTAAAAACTATTTATACGGGTGTAGCTCAGTTGGTAGAGCAGTGGACTCCAAATCCACGTGCCCCGGGTTCAAGTCCTGGCACCCGTGCCATCATGCCAGCGTGGCTCAATTGGCAGAGCAGCTGACTTGTAATCAGCAGGTTATCGGTTCAACTCCGATCGCTGGCTCCATTTTGTACACAATTACCCTGCATCTTTGATGCGGGGTTTTTTAATGACATCTCAGAAGGAAGAAAAATCTCCCAGTCTCTATAGATAGGAGCATAAATTTACTTCAGCGGAGGTACAAATCCCCTTCTGAAGTCGCTAAACTAAAGAATTAGCAGCTTACTATTAATACACCTTAATTAATGATTTATAAAGTTTAGCCACTGGATTCCAGCCCCCAACTCGATTCCAGAAGTAGTTGCTGTCCGATCACCCAGTCCCCGGGCCAGATTTATGCCCAGATCAGTATTACGCTGCTCATCTTAGCTAAATGTTCTTCTATCTATTCTTCAATGTCCGAATCTTCTCCTACACTGCATTTTTCCATTATTTTACAGTATAAACTCCACTTCTTTCCCAATTTAGATATTTATGTTTCCCGAATGAGCAGTTATTTTTTTTTGTAAACTTCTTTAATTTTCGAAATGTTTATGATATAATGGTTAAAGAATATTTTGGGATGCGAAATATATTTTATGAAAAGGGGATACAGACATGAAAAATGGCTTAATTGATTACATCCAGAAGATTAAATCTTTTAATCGGGAAGCCAAGCTCTTTTTACTTACTGTCGTCTTAACCCAGTTGTTAAATGGTGGGTATCAGGTAGTCTTTAACCTATACCTCAACTCACTGGGATATCAATCTGATTTTATCGGAACTGTTGAATCCGTTCGTTTGATCAGTGGTGCCGTATTAGGTATTCCTCTTGGAATAATGGCAAGCCGTATAGGTTATCGTAAAACATTAATTGCCATTAGTTTGATTGCTTCTGTCAGTATTTTTGGTATTGCCAATTCATCTTCCCAACACCTGATCTTTATCTTCAGTATCTTCTGGGGAATTGCATTTGTCTTACGGGGAATTTTGACTGCCCCATTCCTGGCCAGATACAGCAACATCGAAGACCGCAATTATCTCTTTGGTCTGACCTTCTCTTTGCAGATGTGGTCTTCTATGTTAGGCAGCTTTATGGGCGGCTCTTTGACTACAGGTCTGCAGAACATTGTTACTGCTCAGGCCTCTTACCGTTATACCTTTAATCTGTATGCTATCATCGCCAGTATGGTCTTAATTCCGGTTCTAATGCTCCGGCGTGATGATAGTAACAAACAGAGCAGGAAAGGGCTTTTAAACAATGTGATTAAAATAGCCAAATATCCTAATGTTCGCATTTTTGTCCTCTACAGCATTTTGATTGGAACCGGAGCAGGTCTAGTAGTCCCACTCTTTAACATCTTTTTGCGTCTAAGATTAAATGCCTCTGATTTTCAAATTGGTACATTAATCAGTCTAACCCAGATCGCTACATCAGTAGGCTGTCTTTTAACTCCATATCTGATCAAGCTCTTTGGCCAGAATCGTTCTGTAGTGATCTCCCAATTGCTTTCAGTGCCATTTTTGATCATCGTCGGTGGAGTTCCCTACTTTCCGGTTGTCGCTATCTCCTATTTCCTGCGATCGAGTTTGATGAATATGGTCAACCCAATTGTTGAATCAGTATCTATGCAAGTTGTCAATGAAGATGAACGGGCAGCTGCTAGTAGTCTGATCCGAACATTTCGAAGCTTTGGTCGCGGTTCAGGTGTGTACTTAAGTGGACTTCTTTTAGCCAGTGGAAATTATCTCTTACCATTTATTTTAACTTGTTTTCTATATTTTACAGGTTCTATGGTCTTCTACTTCGGTTTTCGTTCCCATCCTAATCTGACAGATGAAGAGGAGACTCTGGCAGCCAGATGATCTACCTTTGTTGACTTCACAGATTAATCGAACAAAGCATAATGCTATTGAAGGTCAATTTCCGGATATCCGCTATACTTCAGCAAACACCCGGAAATTGACCTTCAATCTCACAGCTTATTCTCAAAACCTGTCTATATTCATTTACAGTGGAAAACACCTCTCCTCGTTCTCAGCTAACCATATCTCTTCATTACCATGATAAAATTTCAAATCTTTACCATGCCTTAATCTATAACAGACATTCGAGTTATCCACTTTGATCTGTAAAGACCGACCGTGAAGTTTCACATTGAACTGATATTTATTCCAAGAATCAGGTAGATATGGATGAAAATGCAGGACACCTTCACTTACTCTCATCCCCGCGAAACCATGAGTAACTCCTAACCAGGAACCGGCCATACAGGCTGAATGAATGCCTTCATGGGCATTTCCATTATAATCATCCAGATCTAGTCTTGCAGTCTGCATAAAGTAATTATAGGCGTCGGTATAGTAGCCAATCTCTGAGGCGATTATGCTAAAGATAGACGTTGATAATGAAGAATCATGAGTTGTCTTCGGCTCATAGTAGTTATAATTCGCTTTTTTGATCTCCAGATCAAATAGGCCACCCTGAATAAACATCAATAATATTACATCAGCCTGTTTACACAACTGATACCTCCAGATGTTCAATGGATGCCAATTCCTGACCAGAGGGATCTGATCCTTAGGTAATGCGTTAACATCAATCTCCTCTTTATATAAAAAGCTGTCATCCTGGGGATGGATACCTAATTCTTCGTTGAAAGGAAGATACATCTCATCTGCACAACGTTGCCAATAACTAATCTCCTCTTCTTTAAGGCTTATCTTCTCAACCAATTGACGATACTCATCAGGATGCCTTTCTTTAAGCATCTTTGCTATCTCCACACCTAATTGTAGATTAAATCTGGCCATATAATTTGTATAACAATTATTATTCACACCACTCTTATACTCATCAGGACCACAGACTTCATTAATACAAAATTTATTACCTTTCAGCTTAACAAATCCACCCCGATCTGCCCATAAGCGAGATGTTTCAAAGATAATCTCTGCTCCATAGTTAACCATGAACTGATAATCATCCGTAGCCTCTACATATTTATAAATTCCGTAAACAATAGCAGCATTAATATGATATTGGGCAGTTGAACCTTCAAAAAAAACAGATGCTTCATGACCATTAATAGTCCGCCAGGGATAAAGAGCTCCTTTATTGCGCAAAACTCTGGCCCGCATTCTGGCCTGATCCAATTTATTATACCGATAAAGCAGTAGATTTCTCACAATCTCCGGTCTACTATATAAGAAAAATGGTACAATATAAACCTCAGTATCCCAGAAATAATGACCTTCATAATATTCACCAGTTACTCCTTTAGCCCCAATACTGGTCTCCCCATCCCTTCCAGTGGATTGGAGGAGGTGATAAGCGTTAAATCGTACACCTTGCTGTAGAGCAGGATCACCTGCGATCTGTACATCTACATCTTCCCAATAAATCTCCAAAAATTCTCGCTGTCTTTTCAGAATACCCACAAAACCTAATTCTGCAGCCCTGTTAATTTCCGCTACTGTCATCCTCACCAATGAATCCAACTCGTTTGCCCTTTTATCTTCTGAAGATAAGCTTGGATCTGAAACAATATCTTTTGAATCTAAATCTTTACTGGTATAGAAACTAATATACTTCTCTAAAGTATATGATTGGCCTTTTTTAGCATCCCAGGAATATTTAATAGCTATATTTTGATCATCTTTGACCCTTTTCGTTTTATAATCAAAATTCTCAGCACTACTACTAATCTTATTTTGCATCGCAAAAGCGATAGTAATATCTGATAAGTTAGTTCTTTGCAATAGTTGACCTTGATTCCCCTCAACTTCAGTCTGCACAACTTTTATCTTCTGCTTTAATTTGTGATGATAATTTTGCACATTACCGTCAATCTCTGAAGATATAGTAATAGTGTCGGCAAAGTTTACAGGGATTATTTCATATCGGATTACTGCATGATGTATATCAGTAAGCGAAATACATCTTTGAACCTTAATCTTCACTTCTCGACCCTGTTGGCTTCTCCAGGTCATTGTCCTGACCAGTATCCCATTCTTCAGATCAAGAAACCGTTGATAGTCCATTAATCGTTCTTCGCTAACCTCTATCCATTCATCTCCCAACTGCACTCTAATAGATTTCCAATCAGCCAGATTCACCAGAGTCTGATTATATTCAGGCATCCCATAGACGAATTCACCATATTGAATCTTTTCAGAGTCATAAACCCCATTAATGTAAGTCCCCGGTGTCGTAGTTTGAATATTATCTGCTAATCCCTCTTCAAAAGTTCCTCTTATCCCGATATAGCCATTTCCCAAAGCAAAGATAGTCTCACCACGATGATTCAACTTTGCTTGAAAACTATCTTCAATAATCTTCCAAGCGTCATATTTATATATTGGCTTTTTGCCCTGATGATATCTTCTCATGCTAATTTTCCCTCCACGTTACTTTTCTACCTTAACTTTAACGTACATACTGCAAATAATCTTCAATTTTAAATTCACGTAAATTTTTAATTACCACATCTGCTTGACACAAGATATCAGGTTTTCCCACTCCTACAGCAAACATTCCGGCCGCTTTAATAGCTTTAATACCAGCAATCGCATCTTCAACCCCTATACAGACTTCTGGAGTCAGACCCAATCCCGACACAGCAGCAAAAAATATCTCCGGATCAGGTTTACTATTTTTAATTGTGGCCGCATTAACGATATAATCAAAATACTCTGCAACCTGCAGAGATTTAATTACCGGTAAAGCATTTTTGCTGGCAGATGCCAGTCCAATCCGATAACCTTCTCTTTTTAATAACTCCAGAATCTCCTGAGCACCTGGTAAAAGATTTTCAGGAGTAATTGTTTCAATCAAAGCTACATAAGCAGTATTCTTCTCAGCAGCCAATTTGGTCTTCTGTTCATCAGTAAATACTCTGTCTGAACTTTCCAGAATAATCTCCAAAGACTCCATTCGGGATACGCCTTTCAATCGTTCATTCAACTGCCGATCAAAGGGAACTCCCAAACGATCAGCCAGGCTCTTCCAGGCAGTATAATGATACTCAGCTGTGTCTGTAATCACTCCATCTAAATCAAAGACAACTCCTGCATCTGATCTATTCACGAATACCTCCTCCTTTTAGCCTAATACTAGCATCTTCTGGCAAGACAGTATTAACCATTGATCCCCCACCTATCTCAAAACCTGCGAGAGTACTTAGCCTGGGGACTATCTCCAAATGCCAGTGATAATCAGTAAATCCCGCATCCCGGTTTGAAATATTATGCAGATACAGATTATATGGAAAATTACCCAATACCGCAAAATATTTGCCAAACAGATCAGACACTATTGCTGCCAGTTCAATTACTTCATCTGGTTGTAGATTAACAAAATTAGCCTGATGGTTCACTGGTAACACCCAGGTCTCATAAGGAAAACGTGAAGCAAAAGGTGCCAACACCAAAAAATTTTTAGATACAATAACTTCCCTTTCACAACCTAATTCCCTGGCAATCATCTCACAATAAACACATTTACCTGTATTTCGATAATAATCCTGATAACCTGACAATTCCCTTTTTAGTAAAGGTGGAATAAACGGTGTACCGATAATCTGAGTATGAGGATGATACAGAGAAGCTCCACCCTGTTTGCGATAATTTTTAAACAGTAAAATATATTCTAGTGTAAGATCTTTGCTTAATTCACTCATTCTCCTCTGGTACGTATTCAATAGATCCTCCATCTCTGTTTGCATCATGTTGAAAAAATTTTTTTTATGATCGGGATTATCTATAATAACCTGGTGAATTCCGGTCTGATGAAGTTCCAGGAATAATCCATCTTCCTTAACCAACTCATACTCTTCCTCATCACATACCGGGAATTTGTTAGTAAAAGTTCTCGTCACCCAGGCTCCATTTCTGCTCAAAGAATCTATCTCAGGTGGAGTTTGGTCTTCATTACCTGGACAGAATGGGCAGGACTCCTCCGCTTTAAGATAAACAGAAGAATTAGGCAAATCCATAGGTCTAACTCTCCTTCCACCAGCCATAATAACCGGTTCCCTGGTGACAGGATCCAATCTAATCTGTGTCATTACTATCACCACCATTCATATACAATTCCATTAACTCTGATAAAGTCAAAGATCTGTAATCGAACTGGTTTGGTTGTCGATTAGGAGAATGAACCTTTTCAGTAATCACCTGCAAATATTTTCTCGCTGTCTGTTCCCAGGTATAACACGTTGTTACCCGCTGTATTCCTGCCCGGGCGATCTGCTTCCACTCATCACTATCCCGCAGCAGTCTTAATAACCCCTGAGCAATTGAAGTCTCCGATTCAGGATCAATCAACACCCCAAACTCCCGGTCATCTTCCCGAAAACTCTCCCCAGGGCCACCATTTTGGGTAACCACAACTGGCAAACCACTCGCAGCAGCTTCCAATGGTGCTAAACCAAAAGGCTCATATAAAGCTGTCAAAACAAAAATACCTCCCTTTGTTGAAAGATACCGATAACAGTCAGCTATCTCTCTTTGACTACACAAATCCAGAAAACATACTTTACCCTGAAGTTTACTCCGCTGAACAATTCCCATTAACTCACTCAAAACTCTTCCTTCAATCCCTGATAACTTCCCATAATCCCTGAATGGATCCTCAATCCCCCGGAGAATCACACAAAGATTAGATCTCCTCTGAAGTTCAGGGTTCTCAGCAAAAGCTGTAAACAGTCCCAGATGATTCTTTTTAGGATCAAGTCTACCGGATGCTACAATCCAGGGCAGTTCCCAGCGGTCAGAAGTCAGATACCTCTCTTTTGCCCATCCTATCTTCTGTATTATTTCAGTTAATTTCGAGATATCCTGTACTGGATAAAAGATACGGGAGTTTACCCCGGGAGGGATAACCACAAACCTGGTGTCATCTTTTAGCTGAACAGCATCCTGATATAATTGATGTGCATACTGCTGAATCCACTCCTGCAGAGTACTAACAATATTTACTGCCGAACGTTCCATACTAAGCCGTTCAGCACTAATTCTCTTAGTGAAATTATATCTATTCTCTAATTCCACAGCATTTTCCTCAGCAAAGCCCAATTTATCCATCTTCTGTGCCCCTAAAGAATGTCCTGTAAAACTAAAGGGAATCCCCGCCCTTTGATTTAATAAAACCCCTGCAAGACCACCATCAGCATAATGAGTTGTCGCGAAATCAATACCAGTATTATCTCTGGCATAAAAGTCCAGAATCCCTTCGACAAATTCAGTCAGATATGGCCAGAGCTCTTCCTTACGTAAAAACTCATCTCCACCAAAGGGAATCCGCACAATCCGCAAATTCTCAATCTCAGGATAATAATCAATCCTTTTTTCAAATCCTATCCACTGACTATCTCTCACTCTTCTGGTGATAATATCTACATCTACTCCCTCATTTGCTAAAGCCTGGGCCAACTCTTTCACGTAAACCAGCTGACCTCCAAAATCAGGATGTTCAGTCCAATAGCGATCCTCTGGATCGAAATTACCCTGGGGATTAAGGAATACAACTCTCATGCTCTCCCTCCTAAACTAATCAACCTTTGACTGCTCCTGCGGTCAGACCAGCAATTATCTTTCTCTGGAATATTAACACCAAAACAACCAATGGAATAGTTACCACAACTGCTGCAGCCATAATCTCCCCAAATGGTTCCTGTCTGGACACAGTTCCCGTAAAAAGGGCTATCGCTACCGGTACTGTTCTCGAAGCAGGTTCAATCGCTGTAAATGTTAATGAAAAAAGATATTCATTCCAGGCAGATATAAAAGCCAGAAGCCCAGTAGTAACCAGAGCCGGTGCTGTCAATGGCAGTAAAATTTTATAAAATGTCTGAAAAGGTGTAGCTCCATCAACCTGGGCAGATTGCATTAGCTCTCTAGGTAATGACTTAAAAAAAGAAGTTAACACCCAGACAGTAAAAGGTAACGTAAAGATCATATATGACAAAATCATCCCGGGCAGAGCACTAATATTTAATTTATTGATAACCGCATAAAGCCCAGAAAGCACAGTTACCTGGGGGAACATCGTCATCGATAGGATCAGGTACAATGAAGGTGTCTTTCCCCTAAATCGTAATTTACCCAGAGCAAATGCTGCAAATGATCCGACAACTAGAGCCAATCCTGTCGTCATCGTGGACACAATAGTGCTGTTTAGGAGTCCATGGATGAATTTATCATTAGTAAAAATAGATCGATAATTATCCAGAGTAAAATCCACTTTTAGTGTATGAGGATTTCTCGGAATAAAAGTAGCCGGAGTCATCTGTAACTGAGATTCTGTTTTCAGCGATGAGTTAACCGCCCAGTAAAAAGGAAATAACATATAGACAAAAATAATAGCGACCACACACCAAAATACTACCTTTTTTGAAATCTTAAAAACCTGTTTATTCATCATTCGGTATCTACCCCCAATAGCTTCATGTAAAGCATTGCAAAGGCAAAGATTAGAACAAAAATAACGACACCTATAGCAGAAGCCAGACCCATAGCACGATTACCAATCAATTGATAATAATTGTAGCTCGCTAAAGAGTATCTTGATTGAGCCAACAATACCTGAAAGACATCGAATACTCTGAGAGCATCCAGAGTTCTAAAAACCAATGCAACAGCCAGAGATGGTCTCAACAGAGGCAGAGTAATCGTAAAGAACTGTCTGATAGAACTGGCGCCATCGACCTCTGCTGCTTCATAAAGACTTTTCGGTATTAACTGTAACCCTGCCAAAATCAATAAAGCCATAAAAGGAGTAGTTTTCCACACATCCACAGCAACTAAAGATGGCATTGACCACTCAGGTAGTCGTAAAAATGCTATCTGACCATCTCCAAGACCCAGTTTTTGCAAAACAACATTAAAGAAACCTACTCTGGTCGGTGACAACATAAATTCCCAGATCCGTGCAGAGACAACTGTGATAACTGCCCAGGGAACTAACATTGTTGCCCGCATAACTCCCCTTCCTTTGAAATGGCTATTAACCACCAATGCTATCCCCAATCCCAATAAAGTCTCCAACAAAACTGAAAAGATGGTAAAACTAATTGTATCTCCCATAGCCCGGATAAACTCCCGATCCACAGCTCCAACCACATACCTTCTCCCCAAAAAACCAAATTGGAATAACTCACGAAAACGGACAGGTTCCCGGGGAAGTATCCTAATAGCACGTTCATAAACTTTTTTCTGTGTATCAGGATTAAGCAACTGTTCTCCAGTATCCTCGTCAATTACTGGTGGTAGTTCTTTAATCGTCATCCCCAGCAAATGGTGATAATTCTGTAATCCAACAAAATTAGTCTCCTGATTACTGGCAAAAGTTTTATCTGTTAAACTGGTATAAAATACCTGAACCAGGGGATAAAAAGCAATGGTGAAAAGGATAAGAAATGTCGGTAATAACAGCCAGTATGCCAGACGCTGTTCACGTTTCCCCAGCTCTGTCATACCAACAGTCTTCCTCTTCTTAAACATATGATTACCCTCCTTTTTAAAAAAACTGGTTGGAGGATTTTCCCCCCAACCAGTTGCGTTTTCACGCCAATTCCTCACATCAAATCTCAAATTAACTTATGGTCTGCCGATCTCAAAACCAGTCAGATCTTCCAAATCTAACTCTAACTCTTCTAAAGCGGTCTGGGCATCATTTTGACCAGTAAGTACAGAATGGACTGCAGTAAAGAATTTTGTAGATACTTCATTATAGCGAGGTGAAGTAACAGTAGATGGACGTGCTGCAGCATTAATAAACACATCATATAAGCTGCCAAAGAATGGGCTAGCCTGTAATACTTCAGCATCACTGTATAGAGCCTGAATAGTTGGGTTCATTGAACCTTTAATCGCCCGAATCTTTTGTTCTTCATAAGATGCCAAATATAAAGCTACATCTGCTGCGACCTCTGGGTGTTCACTATATTTACTTACAGCTAACTGCCAGCCGCCAAGAGTTGCCGCACCTCGACCACTGTTACCAGCAGGAAGGGGAGCTACGTCAAATTTACCAGCAATAGCACTATCTTCACTATTACCTAGAGAATAGGCATATGGCCAGTTCCTCATAAATGCAGAATTACCAGCTTCCCACATACCACGAGCATCTTCCTCACCAAAACCAATTACACCATCCGGAGAGATAGAACCAACCCAGTTAGCAGTCATTTCAATAATCTCTACAGCATTTGAATTATTAATAGTGACCTTCTTATCAGGACTAATAATCGTACCACCACCATTAGAAACAACCCACTCTAATGCGTTACAAGTCAGACCTTCATAGGAGTTTCCTTGCCATACATAACCCCAAAAGTCAGGATTTCCGGCAGCTCTCTCACCTGCCTGAATCATCTTTGCAGTTCTTGTTAAATCATCCCAGGTTTGAGGAACTTCCAGGCCATATTTGTCTAACAGGTCACTACGATAATAGAGTAATCCGGCATCAGTAAACCATGGAATAGCAACCAATCTACCATCTACTGTATTGTTCTCAACAATAGCCGGAAAATGCTGAGAAATAACTCTTTCTGCACCATATTCATAAAGGTCTACAAAATGTTCAGCCAGATCGCCAGGCCAGATTACATCAATTTGATAGACATCAACTTCCGAACTTTTTGCCTCAAAGAACTGAAGGTATAAACCTAACCGATCCTGGGCTAAGTCTGGAGTATCCAGTACATTAACAACTACATCTGGATGTAATTCCATATATCTTTGAGCTGCCTCCACACTCAAATCATATTCAATCCCTACTGCACCTGTTGCTACAGTAATCTCAACCTTCTCTGCCAATACCATACCACTTACTACAAGAATCATTGCTAAAGCTAAAATTAACACAACACTCTTCTTCATTATAATCCCCCTTTAATGTATAATTTTTGATTGCCGTGTTTTCACACGACCTGTGCACACCTGTGATTCCTGATTACACTTTTATTGTCAATAAGTCATCTCCTTTCATTACAGGTTATCGGCGCGTGTATGCGTCATAAAAATTTATCACTTATTCTCTCCAATGGGGCAATAGCACCTGAGTACTGCACTGTAAAAGCCGCAGTCTCCATCCCCTTCTTAATGGCTTCTATCAGTAACTCCCCCGGGAGAACATCCATCCCTCCATGACTAATCTGATTATCCTGCCGTTCCCGATACAGTATCCAGGCCAGCATTCCAGCCCATAGTGAATCTCCGGCTCCGGTTGTATCATTAGCACTAACCAGATTTGGTGCTAGATGTTCCAATTCTTCACCTGCATAATATAGTACTCCTGAAGAACCCATTGTCAAAACAACGTGTCTGGCACCTAACTTCTGATATCTACAAACTCCTTCTAATAATTCTATATCACCCCACAAACGGATCAAATCATCCTTTGAAGGTTTTATAATATCTACACCTGTAATAAAATCTTGCAAAATCTGTCTTCCAGTATCAGGATCTTCCCATAAAGATTGATCAAAACAGGGATCAAAGGTGATGATGGTCTCCCGAACCGTCTCGTCCCCCTTTTTTCTGATCTTCTCCAGTTCTTTCTTCTTCAACACGTATGCTTTCATCTCCTGAAGTGCTCTCCGACTGCTATCGCCCGACAGAGCAAATCCAGAAAAGTGCACAATTCTGGCCCGATCAAGCAGTAATCTGGCATCCTCAGTAAAAGTAAGATATTTATCAGCTTCACGATAGTGGACAGCTTCGGGTGTAGATTGACTTCGCCCAACCAGGACAACACTTGTCCTTTGATCTTCGCCTATTTGAATCCCACTGATTTCAACACCTTTAGCTCTAAGAAACTCATAAGCAAAGCGTCCAAAGCCATCTTCTCCCAATCGACTAATAACTGCAGATCTCAGCCCTAAGCTCCGGAGATTAATCGCAATATTCGTCGGTGATCCTCCTACATATTTGTTAAAAGTAGTAGCTTTTTGAAGCGATTCAACTTCCTCTGAAACCATATCAATAACAGTCTCTCCAACAGCGACTAAAGGAATCTGTAAGAATTCATCTATCTTCTGATCGATCATCTGTACCTTGCCCCCATCGTCAATCTCTTACTATTAAAGTTGCATTAATAACACGCTGTTAATGTTTGGGTTTAACGACTCCTGAAGAAAAATTGTGTCCCCGCTGAAGTAAACACTATTTAGTTATTTATCCTCCCACTATAGGGATTGGGGACTTTCCTTCCGAATATCATTAAATGTATGACTTTTAAAGAAAATTTAAACATCTAATATAAATTAATAATATATAATATTAGATCATTCTGATAATTTGCAAAATTGTATGAAATGGTTTACAATCAACTGAAGAGGTAACCTTACCTCTTACAGATAGATGTAGATTCACGAACTATCACCTCGTGTGGTAAGACCAACTGAATCTGCTCAACAGGTTTCTTTTCAACAATATTGATCAATATCTGAGCAGCTTTCCGTCCCATGTCCTCCATTGGTTGTGCAATGGTGGAAATCGTTGGATTATAGAATTGCGCCATCTCCAGATCATCAAATCCAAAAATTGAAAGATCCTCAGGAACCCTATAGTCCAGACTAATTGCCCCCCGTATAGCTCCAATAGCTGTCTCGTCACTCACTGCAAAAATAGCGGTTGGGGGTTCATCTAAAGTCAACAACTCGATTGCCAACTCCTGAGCTCTGGCAAAAGTAAAATCCCCCTCTTTCAGATAATCAGGATTAATCGGAATATTAGCTTCCCGCAGAGCCTGTCGATATCCAGTAAATCTATCTACCGAAGAACACTCATCATCTCCAGGGCCAGTAATTATTGCAATCCTTCGATGACCCTGAGATATTAAATAGCTGGCAGCATCATAACCTCCACGTATATTGTCAATATTGACAAAAGGGATATTAGAGTTTGTATAAACTGTTCGTGAGATCATCACATAAGGCATACCACTCTTTTCGAGAAACTCCATCTTCTCTTCATCCAGATGATGACACATAAAGCAAAATCCTTCAACTCTTCTCTCAATCAAAGTCTGAATGCTGTTCAACTCTCGCTCTTCACTATAATTTGTATTCATTAAAACCACATCATATTCTAAACTGCAGGCAATCTCCTCAATTCCTTTCAAAACTTTTGAATAGAATGGATTAGATATGTCAGGCAAAACAATACCCAATAGTTTAGTCTCCTGCTTACGCAGATAGCGGGCAATCAAATTGGGCTGATAATTCAACTCATCAATCGCATGCAAAACCTTATTTTTGGTCTTATATCCAACCAGATTACTTTTATTCAAGACTCTCGAAACTGTGGCTTTTGAGACCTTAGCCAGTTGTGCCACCTCTTCGATGGTCGCATTTTTCGGAACCTTCCTTTCAGGGTCATAGTTCAACTTTTCAACAGACTTACGTATTCGTTCAGCTGTCTCAGAGGCTACTATAGATGGAGTATTCATATATCTTGATACAGTCGCTGTCGAGACGTTGGCATCTTTGGCTATATCTTCTATGGTAATCTTGTTCTTCATTGATTTAACCTCCCGACTAATGTATGTAATGGGTTTCATTTCATATCTCCATCATACATTTTTTTTCGAAAATTGTCAAGGGTTTTCTAAAATTTCAGACATCTTTCTCCATAAGCACCGCTATTTAGTAGTGCTAAATAGTTCAGGTCTCCTCTGATGCAATGCCTCCATAGTAGCATCAATAACCTGTTCACACTCAGGGTATTTTGTAAATTCAGCATGGATTCTGGCAAACTGAGTACGAAATTCCGGACTTTCCTGTAATAAGCGAATAGCTATGTCTACAGTATTGTTGAACACACTTAATAATTGATCAAATTTTGCCGGGTCTTCCTGTTTCATCTTTTCAATATAAGCACTGGTTAGAGTGAGCGAGAACTCAGTCATGCTATCAATAATTTTCATTGGTGTGACCTCCTCTGGTTAATAATCTTAAACTTAGTTTTTCCGAAAAAAGATAGAATTAATCAAACTTGCCGATATAACCAGAAAAAATAGGATAATCGTTATCCGGTTATCCTATTCAGACTCTTCCAATTTATATTCAAGTCGTATTAACAGCAAACTATTGGTCTTTAAGTTTAACGACTTCAGAAGAAGTAAAACTATTTAGTTATTTATACTCCCGCTATAAAAGCCGGGAAACTTCCCTTCTAAAATATCATTAAAATCCAAACTTATCTCTTATATAATTCAATACCTGATCCACAGCAATCCGATCCTGTTCCAAAGTATTCCGGTCACGTACTGTTACCATATCGTCATCTAAAGAATCAAAGTCCACAGTGACACAGAAAGGGGTTCCGATCTCATCTTGCCGTCGATAACGTTTTCCGATGCTGCCACTCTCATCATACTCAACATTGTAGAATTTTTTCAACTGATTATAGATCTTTGCTGCCAATTCTGCCAGAGGTTCTTTTTTAGTTAATGGCAGAACAGCAGCTTTGATCGGTGCCAATTCTGGATGAAAATCCATATATACACGTGTGTCCCCATCTATTTCATCTTCAGAATAAGCACCTACCAGGAAAGCCAACATCGCCCGATCAACCCCTAATGAAGGTTCGATAACATATGGTACGATATGTTCCTTAGTCTGAGGATCAAAATAGGTCAGTTTCTTTCCGGAAGCTTCAATATGAGCGTTCAGGTCAAAGTCAGTCCGGTTCGCAATTCCCCATAACTCTTCCCAACCAAAGGGGAACTCAAAGATTAAATCTGTAGTACCTTTAGAGTAATGAGAGAGTTTTTCCTGAGGATGATCGTAAAACTTAATCTTCTCAGGAGACACTCCCAGATTAATAAACCAGTCAATAGCAAATTGACGCCAGAACTCAAACCATTCATCATCTTCACCAGGCCTGACGAAAAACTCCAATTCCATCTGTTCAAATTCACGGGTTCTAAAGATAAAGTTACCCGGTGTAATCTCATTACGAAAAGCTTTACCAATCTGAGCAATACCAAAGGGGAGTTTGACCCGACTGGTATCGACAACATTCTTAAAGTTAACAAAAATACCTTGAGCAGTCTCTGGACGCAGATAAACTGCATTAGTAGAATCTTCAACAACACCCTGGAAGGTCTTGAACATCAGGTTAAACGACCTTGCATGAGTCCAGTCTACATTACCACAGACCGGACATTTAAGAGCATTTTCTTTGATAATCTCAGTCATCTCATCTTCACTCTTACCTTCGACATCCAGACCATCCAGAGCTCCTTCAATCAGATGGTCAGCACGAAATCTGGATTTACAGGTCTTACAGTCGATCAGGGCATCATTAAAGTTAGACAAATGACCCGAAGCCTCCCAGGTTTTGGGATGCATTAGAATAGCACTATCCAAACCTACTACATCATCTCTTTCTCGAACTACCCGCTTCCACCATGCTTCTTTGACATTTCTCTTTAACTCTGCACCTAATGGTCCATAATCCCAGGTATTTGCTAAACCTCCGTAAATTTCAGAACCCTGATAGATAAAACCACGGCGTTTACACAGGGAAACGATTTTGTTCATTAATTCTTCACCTTTAATCTCTTTTTTCATCTTACTTCCTCCTCTTTCACCGCTCCAGCGGTTAATAGAATTATGTCAAATAATGTTCACCATTGTTAACCCGGAAAACCCGCCCCAACAATTAAATAACCCCCAGGTCTCGCTGACCTGAGGGTCCTATTGGACGGTTCCACCTCAGTTGCCAGTCGTAGAAATATCGACTGACCACTTTATTCACGTACACTAAACCCTGGCGCCGTTTCACAAAATATGTCTACAGAGCTCTCACCCTCCTCTGCTCGCTGATTAAGAAAAAATTTTTGCTACTATACCAGATGTACCCGCTATTTAATTATCTGATTTTTATTATAAAACAGACCCTTTCACTTTGTCAAGATAATTTAATGATTTTATGTAAACAATCTTTCAAAGCCGCTAAATGTCTGTTAGCACAAGCTATTCTATATCAAGCTAAACTGTTCCTTCCCATTCCTCCCAGGGCACAATTGGTTTAAATCTGGCTGTAAAAAATCTTAGTTGTGGCGCTTCATAAACGAACTTTAATCCTTTAATCTTCTGCCGATTTGTATAGACATTCTTAATGCACTCAGCAACTACGTCCATATGGCTCAATGTATAAACCCGTCTGGGAATCGTCACACGAACCAGTTCTAACTTAGGCTGATGATTCTCTCCAGTGTTCTTATCCCGACCTGCAGAGACAATACCCCGTTCCATAGTCCGCACACCACCATCAGCATAAATTGCTGCTGCCAGAGCTTGAGCGGGAAACTGTTCTTGCGGAATATGCTCAAGAAATCGCCTGGCATCCAGAAATACCGCATGACCACCAACTGGTCTAACAATGGGAATTCCTGCTTCAATCAATTTTTGACCAAGATACTGCACCTGACTAATCCGATACTTAATATAAGCATCGTCAACCATCTCATAAATGCCTCTGGCCATTGCTTCCATATCACGCCCGGCCATCCCCCCATAAGATGGCATTCCTTCATACACTACCACTAATTCTGTAGCTTTTTGATATAACTCTTCAGAATTCATCGCCAAAAAACCACCAATATTCACCAGACAGTCCTTTTTACCACTCATAGTACACCCATCGGCATAAGAAAACATCTCTTTTAGAATCTCTCTGACAGATTTAGCTGCATACCCTGCTTCACGTTGTTGGATAAAATATGCATTCTCCACACAACGGGTCGCATCATACATCACAGGTATTTTATGCTGAGTACACAACTCTTTAACCTCCCGCATATTTTTCATTGAAACAGGTTGTCCACCTGCCATATTGACCGTTACTGCCAGCGATACATACGGTATCTTCTCAGCCCCTACGCGATCAATCAAATCTCGTAACTTCTGCAGATCAACATTACCTTTAAAAGGATCTTCAGCCTCTGAATTATGAGCCTGATCAATGATGATATCCACAAAAGTAGCCCCATTTTTCTCCTGATGAAAACGGGTAGTAGTGAAATACATATTGCCAGGTACATAATCCCCCGGATTAATCATAATTGTCGACAGAATATTTTCTGCACCCCGCCCCTGATGAGTAGGAGTAATATATTTAAATCCATAAATATCCCGAACTGCATCTTCCAACGCAAACCAGTTTTCTGAACCGGCATAGGCCTCATCACCAATCATTATACCTGACCACTGATTATCACTCATTGCCGAAGTACCACTATCAGTAAGAAGATCAATATATACATCTTTAGATTTGAGCAAAAAAGTATTATACCCGGCATCCTTCATATTACCCCATCTTTCCTGCTGAGTGCTCATCTTGATCGGTTCAACAACTTTAATCCGAAATGGTTCAGCAAATATTCTATCTTTGCCCATCTATATACTCCTCCTTTAACCAGTATCCTATCTTTAGAGTACAGCAAAAGTAAGTCAATTATTCACGAAACCTATCGATAATTCCCTGGAAAATACCCAGAAAAACCACCCTTCTATCTTACTCTAAAGGTGGTTTTTCTAGATACTTAATGAATAATTTCCGAATCCCTCTGCTTCTGGACTGAACCATTCGAACCATCAACAGTTATTCCAACCTGAATACCCTTAATATTCTTCCATTTACGAACAAGCTTACTGGTCAAATCAACAGCAGCCCGTCTGGCTTCTGGACTATAGACAGAACCTCCCAAATAAACTGTTCCATCCTCGACAAAGACATTCAACTGACCAGGATTAATCCGATCGTCTTTCCCCATCTCATGCATTATCTCCACTGCCAGAGCCTCATCCTCACCCAGACCTCCTTCTCTGGAGTGCAGATTATTAATTACTTTATGCACACCAGATGCTCTGGCTGCCAGTTTACCTGCCATCTCAACAGCTTCCAGATCCTCCACCTCACCATCCAGAATTGTACATCCATCTTTTACAGAAACCTCAATATCACCCCGATCGACATCATAATCGGTGGATAGCAGAACTCTGATATTATTGTGAATAGTAGCATCATCAATAGGAGTCCCATCTTTATCTCCCTGAATATTCATATGATTAACCACTTCTTTTACACCCTGTACTTCCGCTGCCGCCGACATGACCTCCTTCTCTTCAGCCAGATTAGCAACTCTACCATAGAGATGAACTACTCCCTTTTTGGCCGCAACACCAATTTTTCGAAGATTCTCATTTTTCTTATACATAGATTCCTCTACAGCAACTTCGATATCCTTATCCTTAACACGCCGTTCTAAGCCAATCGTCAAACGATTAACCACATCTTTAATCCCCGGCACCTCGCGAATACACTTTTCTGCAAAACTTTTATCACCCAGAACATCCACCACACCATCCAGATAGGCCACCCCATCTTCTACTTTCACACCTATATCCAGAACACTTGTCTCCATATCTCTTTCCAATAAAGTCTCAATTGCAAAGAGAAGATCAGCATCACTTCTCATCTGGATTCACCTCCTGAACGGGTTTTATATTTACTTTACTTACCCAAACAAACCTTTCTCAACAATAGTCTTCCCAAAACTATCAAAACGTTTCCGCAAATCCTCTTCATTTTCTGCCTCAGCAATTAATCTAAAAATGTTACCTTCAAAAGTTTTTGCCTTCTCATTATCTTTAATTATACATTCCAATTTTCCAATAACGGATTCAAATAGATTTATCTTTTCGTGAAGCAGATTAACCATGTTCTCTTCAATAGTCCCAAGCGTTGAAAAATTATAAATTTTTACATCGTTTTTTTGCCCCAGGCGATGAATCCGACCAATTCGTTGTTCAATCCGCATGGGATTCCAGGGCAGATCATAATTAATTAAAGTATCACAAAATTGAAAATTTAAACCCTGTCCACCTGCTTCTGTACTCACCAAAACATCTCCATTTTGTCGAAAATATGCTTTCATCCACTCTTTACGATTGGCACTCATCGAACCATTAAAGGCTACTGGTACCAGATCATTCTTCTGCAGATATTCACATAATTTCCACTGGGTAGCCTTATATTCTGTAAAGATGATCGCCTGTCCATCCAAATCTCGCAATATCTCTAACAGTTTACGCATCTTGGCATTCTCCTGAATTCCCGCAGCCAGACGATACAGATATCTTAAAGATTCCTGCAGATCTGGATGCCCTTCTGCCAACATTTTCTCTAAAGTCTGTAATAGAGCGAATGAACTACTACATACTTCCCTTTGTAAAGTTAACAAAAAGAGAATGCTTCGCTTCTCTTCCACCCGTTTACGATATTCCGTTCGCACCAGATTGGTTACTCCATCATAGAGATCCTTCTCTTCAGGTGTCAGTTCCAGATTAATTAACTCGACTTTTCTCTCCGGAAAATCCAGGGTAGATTCCTGTCGGGAATTTCTAATCATTACTTTCTCTAAGAGCATCTGTAGTTCCTGATGATTTTTCGCTTCACGCTTGTCCTGCACATATTCAGACTGAAAGTTTTTGTATGACCCAAAAAGTCCAGGATGGATGATAGACACCAGGTTATATAATTCCTGTAGATCGTTATGAATTGGAGTCGCAGTTAAGAAGAGACAATATTTTTTTGGTAGTGAGTTAACAAATTTCCAATTCAGAGTGTTTCGATTTTTCAGCTTATGTGCTTCATCCACAATCACCATATCAAATCCCTTTTCAATCAGTCCATCCGCATATTTTTGACGTTTACACATATCCAGAGATGCTATCATTTTATCATAATAAAGCACTGCTCGGCCTTTGCGATTATACCAGACATCTAGCTTGAACTTGTTAGATAATTCAAACCACCACTGATACCCCAGAGAAGCGGGAACCAGAATCAGATATGAATTCACTTCTCCGCGCAATATTAATTCCTTGAGAATCATCCCAGCTTCAATGGTTTTTCCCAGCCCAACTTCATCTGCCAGCAGCGCTTTACCCTGCATCTGATCAATAACTTTTTCAACACACGCAATCTGGTGAGGAAAAAGTTCCATCCCAAGCTCTTCCCAATGATCTTTCAATTCTTCCAGAGCAAGCAACTTACTTTGGCACTGGTTTTCAATAATCAAATATTTAACCTCCTCTCTCCAATAAGATCAGGTTAGAACAGCCCTTTTAAGTTAGATTATCCACAAGGCTTTTTCTTAATTAAGGTACTTATTAGAGAAGGAGGATAAATCTTTGCTCATTATGTAATTTTTCTATCTTTTCAATAAGGTCAAAGCCAACAAACCAATTAACAAAAGATATATTCCTAAATTTACATAGATCAATTGGATCATACCAACAAACCGCGGATCATTTTTTTCGAGATTTAACTTATCATGAGCCACCCGTAGAAAGAATATTTGAAAGATTAACGATGCTGCGACAAAGATTCCAATAAGTAATATCCCACCCATAAAAACACTCACCCTCAATCTATAGGACTATATTATCATATGTCCCAATTGAGGGTTTCGTTCATTTGAATTATAGGTTGATTCCGATAATTCCGCCAACAGCTCCAGCGATAAAACCAGAGATAATTCTCAACAACAAGTCTAAGCTAAAAGCCACCTCAACCCATTGTGCACCTAAAATTAAGATAAGTATCATGTACATCAATCCAACCAGACCACCTGTTAACCAACCTTTTTGACGGGAAATCCGTGCTGCATAGATTCCACCAGCAAAGATTGCCGCATAATTCATGACCAGGAGAATCCGACTGATCACTTCTTCATTAAGGGCATTAAATATTGAAAATAAAAAACCCAAAATGATACTGCTAATAATTAGGATTAAAAAACTACAGACCAGTCCTTTTAAAATTGATGAAAAATGAAACGCCCGCTCATTATTTAGTGTTCCAGGCATAAACTTACCTCCCAAAATCCATTTACTATAAATCTATTCTGGGAAAAGTCAATTATGTCTAAAACTCAAATTTTTCCGTTTGCAGTTCCGTCATTATTTCCCGATCTGTAAAATTGATCGAAATGGGTGTGATGGAAATCTGATTATTCTTTATTGCCAATACATCTGTGCCTTCCTCTTCTAAGTCATCAACCACCTCACCAGCCAACCAATAATATACTCTTCCTCTTGGATCTGTTCGTTTTTCAAAAGAGTTAGTATAACTCCGGGTCCCCAATCTGGTAACCACTGCTCCAGTAATATCTTCCTTACATAAACTAGGGATATTGATATTTAAAAGAGCTGTCTTTTTAAATCGATTATCTCCCAGCCAGGTTACCATCTTTCCGGCAAATTCTGCAGAACAGGTAAAGTCCCAACCTTCGTGAGATGCCAGAGAGACTGCAAGTGCAGGAATTCCCATTAACACACCCTCAAGAGCAGCAGATACGGTTCCAGAATAGATCACATCTGTTCCCAGATTAGCACCTTTATTAATTCCCGAGATCACCAGGTCAGGTTTCTCCTGCAAAATTCCCTCTATCCCAAGTTTAACACAATCAGAAGGTGTACCATCAATAGACCAACACTGAGCCATAGAATCGCGAAATTCTACTCTCTCCGCCCGCAATGGATGATGGAGAGTGATGGCATGACCTGTCGCACTTCGTTCCCGATCGGGAGCAAACACGTATACCTCATGCTCTTTTTCAAGTCTTTTGCGTAAAACCTGAATACCTTCAGAATAAATTCCGTCATCATTTGTCAATACTATCTTCATCTGCAATCAACCTCATCTATAAAATTTTCCTTTTTTATTATATCAAAAAATCAGTTCTTAACCAACCAATTTAGTCTGTCCACCAATTCCTGATTTATTGCAAAGCACAAATTTTAATCTTATTTCCAATAAAGATTTATTCCATACTTTGCCTCAGTCTCCCTCAAAAATTCTTCCTTCTCCGCATGAAAGAAAAAATCGTTCCAGATGCGCATTCGCAATTCATCTTTCAAATTATCATATTTCTCTTCAGCCTTCTTGAAATAGACCAGATAATAACAATAGCTAAATGCCAGTAACACCAATCCTGTCCAGATCAAAGGGTTAGTGAGCATTTTACCAAGCTGATATATATCACTATCATTTAGTGTAAAAATCATCCCCAATGGCATAACACCTAATATTAGTCCCAGAATCGAAATCCAACCACAGTAATCTTTTTTTCTTTTCCGCTTAATTAGTTCTTCTCTCATTATATAATAGATTTGAGTAGACCTCTTATTCTCTGCCCCTCCCTTTTGTGCTATGTCCTTAATGTTTAGCAAACCACTATTGACCATCTCTTCCATCTACCTCACCCCTAAATTAAAAATTCTGATTGGAATAACTAATATATTTAGCATACTTGTTTGCATCCATTTATTGACTATAGTTATAAATTATATATAATCAGACATGCCCTCTATACACATTTTATGTTAATAAAAAAAATTTAGAACTATGAAAAATGGAATGATACATCTCCCCAAGAATCATTGGACTATAGTGCAGCTTGACCAACGTGCTTTTTGGGACCAACAGACCTTAAGTTCAAATCTCAATCACCCGAATATTCAACCTATTCTTTGTGAGAACATGCTTTTCTATGGCAGATTGTCAAATATAAATTTCCCAGCTTATCGAACGTATAGCTAGTAATAACGAGATAATCAAGTACATTCTCCCCATTTAGCTCTATATAGCTAATAATTGACTTTGACGATAACCTTTCTATCCTGTATAATTACAATTGTCCTCAGAAGAAATATTATAGAAACCTTGATATAACTATACTTTACTCCTCATCAGATTCTGGACAAGATTCTGAGACAGCAATACAGATTTAAGAATTATGCCGACGTGGCTCAATTGGCAGAGCAGCTGACTTGTAATCAGCAGGTTATCGGTTCGACTCCGATCGTCGGCTCCATAAATTTATCTGGAGGGATGCCCGAGCGGCCAAAGGGAGCAGACTGTAAATCTGCCGGCTATTGCCTACAGTGGTTCAAATCCACTTCCCTCCACCATAATCATCGGGCTGTAGCGCAGCTTGGCTAGCGCGCTTGATTTGGGATCAAGAGGTCCCGAGTTCAAATCTCGGCAGCCCGACCACCCGAATATTTACCTGTTCTTTAAAAGAACAGGTTTTTTTATTTATGTTAGATAAGCTTAAAGCCAGTTGGTTAACCAACTGGCTTGATCATCCTATTCTTCACTGGCCATCTTGACAATAGCATTCAGGGCGACGACGATCTCCTTCTCTACTGCCTGATGAACCTTATCCCGGTGAGGATCATAAGCATCTGCATCGAAATCAATCACCACCCCATCAACTGCCAGGATAGCTCCAGCTCTAATACCCCGCAAAGAAGCGATAACAAAAAGTGCTGAACACTCCATCTCCACCGCCGTAACATTAGCTTCAGAGTAGATTCTATGAGGCAGATCTAAAAGACCTGGGTAAAAAGCTGAAAGGGTTAATACCAATCCCGTTTTATATCTTACATCTTTCTGTCCCATTAATGCCACTTCCAAAGATCTGACCACATAATAATCAGCAACAGCAGGATAACCTCCGGGAATCAACTGCTCAGTAAGACCATCTTCTCTCACTGCACCAGTAGCTACAATCAAATCGCCATCTTGAATCTCCTTATCTAAAGATCCACAGGTACCTACTCTGATGATAGTCTCCGCCCCACCTTTAATCAACTCCTCAAAAGCCACAGCGGCACCAGCGACTCCCACTCCATGTGAAGCTACGGTAACTTCTACACCACGATAATGACCCTGTACAGTACGATATTCCCGATTAAAACCAATCTCGCTCCAGTCATCCAATAGCTCAGCAACTTTTAAAACCCGTGCAGGATCTCCACAAACCAGAACATATTTAGAAATACTGTCTTCCGGCACTTTAAGTAATGGTAATATTTTTTTCTCTGCCATATCCTCACCTCATCCCCGAAAGTAATCTCTGTTAAAAAGTGCTATCTCCAATTAATCTCGCCTTCCAAAATGACAGGAACCACATTTATTACATTTACGTTTAGTACCAACAACCTGCGGCTCACCTTTGATCTTTTTAATCAATTTCATCAGATCTTTAACTGTTGCCTCTTCACCTTCAATACCTAATGTAACTGCACCCTCAGAACCACCAATACCACCGGAACTGATCTGGACTACATCATCTAGATCAGCCAACATCTCCAGTGCCTGGATTTCAGTAAAAACTGACCCATAACTAACTGGCACTAAGCCCACTTTCATGCCTAACGTATAATCAACTGTATCAATACCTGCAAAGTTGGCAGCATCAATTACTGAAGGTACCATCTTTTCCAACCCTACAGGCAAGATCAGATTAGCGCCTAAAGCTATTAACCGCCCCATAGAGCGACCGATAGTTCCACCCCAACTATCACCTACCATAACACCCACATTACCTTCGACATCTATGGCATTACCGCCTTTGATAAACACATCTTTACCAGAAAAGGCTTCCAGCAGTTGAGGCATAGTCATCTCTACAGGTTCGCCATCTTTGAGAACAATCGGCTGCATCCGCACATCAGGGTCAGTCACACAATGAACCCCTTTAATCACCACCCCGGCAGTATAGTCTCCCTTGGTAGAAATCTTCTGACCAGTTAACTCTTCAGCGATAAAGGCATTGGTGGTCCCGCCTGCAATATAGAGATACCCTTCTTTTAATGCATTTTGTACCTCTGGTAAACAGACTACCCCTTTCGCAATCAAACGTTTGGACTCTGAACTAGTTAAAGTAAAAATTGCTTTCAACGTACTCTACCTCCTTTTGTTATTCGTTGAATTTAAATTATATTGCCTCCCGATATCCATAAAAAGAATAAAAATATAGTTACCACTCCATTCCAGACCATATGGGCCAGAATGTTAGTAATAAGCGATTTACTTTTTTCAAAAAGATAGGCTAGACCCAGTCCAGCTAAAAAAGTCCCCACAAAAGCCCAGGCACTCTGATGGGCTATTCCAAAGAGTAGTGCACTGAGAAAATATGCCATCTTTACCCCATATTTTTCCCGAAAATATGAATAAACCAATCCTCTAAAAAAGGTTTCTTCAACAATCGGAGCTACCAGGACAATCAAAAAAACATAACCCAAAAACAACCATGAACTCTGAGTCTTCAGCAAAAAAGTAATAATCAACTGTTGGGGTGGTTGGTAATCAAAAAAATAAGTCAAAAAACTAGCCAAAACACTATTAAACACCGTTATTCCACAAAAGATTCCCAAACCACCAATAATACCTTTACCAAAAACATTTTTTACCTGATCTTTGTCGATTTTAAAAAAATGATCGATCAACGAGAATCCATATCTGGTTCCCACCAACCAGAAGCTTAACCCCAAAAGTAACAAATTCTGGAGTAAAGTAGTTGCAAAAGCAGTTACAACTTCCACTAGTTCACCTTGAACCAGATCGGAATTATTCAGAAAAACTATTCCCAAATGACCGATGATAAAGACCAGAATAAAGGTAAGACTAAAGATAGATAGCAGGTCTATTAATGTCCAGGGAATCAGTTTATGACTCAGGTTATTCTCTTCCATGAATCTACCCCCTTCTCAAATATCAGTAAAGTAAATACCTCCCTGGAATTCAGGAAGGTTTACATGTTCATTATGGCATATTCCAGCCATGGACGGATATGGAATGACGAGTCCATGATAATCGAAAGGATTATAGACTGGGTAGGGTCTATCATGAAATAACATAATAGTGGTGTAATTACTTCCATAATTAAAACCAATACCAAAAAACAGACCCCCAAATTGAATAAGCCACCCATACAGCGATTTAATAAATTCAAACCTGGATCATCTTCCGCAATCTTATGGAATATCGAAATGACAAAATGAGTAATGAAAAATACAGCGATGATAATTACCATGGCTCCAATCGAAATAGCAATAAGTTTTGCAATAAAACTGGCCAGAGTATAAAATACTAATCCCTCCATATTATCAATAGGATAATGGGAAAAATCCGGGCTAGCCTGTAAAAGATACTGGATAATACTATCTTTATTAAAGAGAGAATTGACAATATCTCGCAAAATCTGTGGTAATTCCATATTTGAAATTATATATTGCAAACTAGTAGAGAACTCTTCAGTTGGAAAATCTCCAACATTTATTCGTTGGCTCAATTCAGAAATCTGGATACTTTGCGTATAAAAATCTCCCGGTAAATTCATCATATCACTTATGGAAAGGGCAATATTCTGAGTTAAATTCCACGGACCTGTCAAAAACTCTCCCAGTTGAGGACCACAAAATATAACCAGAACAAAAGAAATTAAATATTTCAAAGTTCCTAACAATGCTCGAATCAATCCATAGCGAATTCCGCTCAATACACTTAATGCAATTATAGCTAGAAGAACCCAATCCAACCAATTCATTTTAACTCACCTACTCCCCAAATACCTTTTCAACCAACTGATCCTTTGCACCAAAAGGTCCTAGTGTAAGACCCTGATAATTAACAGTAATCGCAGCTGCATTAGCGATTCGTAATGTAATCGTCCAACCAGCAAATAGCTTAGATTCACCTTCTTCGATAATCCCCTGAAACACTATTTCTCCATCAGCTGATACTCTAATCCAGGATTCGTCACTGGCATTAATCAAAAGTTGCGATTTTTCCGCTTCAACAACTGGTTCAATTTTACTGATAGTAGAAGAATTATTTGCAGGGTTATATAACTGCCATCTCTCTTCATCTCTCATATCTGCTGGATCATCTGTTGCCGAATTGAGATCCACTTCATCAGGCTCTTCTCGAGTCGCGGATGAATCATCAATATCCGTCAAAGATTGATCAACATTAACCTGAACAGAAGTGTCAGTTATCTTGTCCTGATCCTCATGAGTCAAGTCAGTATTGGAACTCTCTTCTTCTAATGCAGACGAATTAGCTGATTCTCCCTCTTTATTCTGTGTTGAAGTATTAGTTAATTCATCTTCTGTATCCTGGGGCAAATTATTTGCCGGGCTATCAGTTGGATCTGTATCTCCACTAACAGTAGGCTCCTTCTCATGCCCAGATTCAATATTCTGATCTTTTGCGGTGGTATCTACAGACTTTTGTTCTAAATCCATATTATCTCCATCTGTGGATGAATTATCCTCATCTGTGGAAGTATTCTGATTGAGATCCTGGTTTAGAGGTTCCTGGTCTGAATCAATAACCTGCAGATCAGAATCATTGTCCAAAGCAGCCAACGGATCTTGCAGGTCAGATAATTGCTGACCTGCAAGATGTGATTCTTCTTCTGACTCTAACAGTTGCGGAATAGTCTCATTTTTGATAGTTATCCAGATACTTTTGGCAAAGAAAAATCCAGCAATTAAAATGGCCAGGATAAAAATAATTATCAAATACTTCCCTAGCGACTTAGGTCCATTGGATCTGATAACAGTAACCTCTGATAGATCTGGCTCTTCTTCATCTACCTGTTGTTCAATTAATTCGCGATACGGTTGCAGTACTTCATTAGGGTCAATCTCCACCATAGTCGCATAAGAACGTATAAATCCTTTAACGTAAACTTTGCCTGGTAACTTATCAAAATCACCATTCTCTATGGCTTGTAGATAAACTAACCTGATCTTCGTCTGTTCTGAAATCTCTTGTAAAGTTAACCCCTTACTCTCTCTCGCTTCCCGGAGCTTTTCTCCAATCTCCTTCATGCTTTATCCTCCTTACTAACTAATATCAAAAGAGTTAAATCTCTGACCCTTAACATAGTCTACTTCCTGATTATCGTCTTCTGTCAAATATAATTCTACAATTAAATCAAAATCCCTCAGCCTTATATTTGTCTCTCTAATTAATATCTGAGGATGTTCAACAATTCTGGGTACTTTTCTAGTTAGGATGTTTTTTACAAAATTAATATGCTCAGGAAAAGAACGGTAAAAAGTAGTAATTGCATCAATGATCAGTACAGGTTCTGCCTGATAGATATCTTCATCTAGACTGATTCGTGCTATCTTACGCAGCAAAGTTGATGAAATTAATATCCAGGGCTTGTTCGCATGAACACAAGCCGCGATACAGGTTTCAGACTTACCAATCCCTGGGGAACCTTGAAAACCAATAAGAATATCTGGTTTTTGATTCAATATCTCTCCCAGAAAGTCAATTAAATAATCCAAATCTTTGCGAAAAAATCGATAAATAGGTGGGTTATCTGCATATTTATAAATTCTCTTACCATGCTTTAAAGTAAGCCGGTCAAATTGATGAGGGGGATGGAATATCTTAATCTCCAGGTCTTGAACAGCCATTAAGGCTAAACGTAACGACTCCAGCTGATCTTCATTCTCGTAACTTAATAGAAAACCGCGTCTATTATTTTCAATAGAACTAACAGTTAGAATATCTAGTTTCAACATACCAATAAGAGAGGCAACATCTCCCAATAGTCCCGGTCGATTTTGTAAAATCTCATATTCCAGATATAATTGGTCCATATTTATCACCTTTCTTACTCTCCAAATTATTCATTTCGATAAAAATAGCCGTTTTCCCTCTTTTTCTTAAGTAAATAATTATTTAAATTATTCCTACACATATTTATTTATTCCCTATGGCTAATTTAGATCAAAGTTCTGACAATTATTCGTATTTTGAAGCTTATAATAAAGTATATTTATAACAACACCATGCAGAACAAAATAAAACCCTTAAGATTTGAACTCCCTAAAATATCCCAGGTTATTCAAAAAATCTTAAGGGCTTACTTTAACAACCGATCTTTATTAATCTTCTTTATCGTATGGTTCCCCACTAGCTGCCGGTGGAGTAGATCTACCAATAAATCCAGCTAAAGCCAATAGAGTTAAGATATATGGTAACATCAACCAGAACTCTCTAGGCACAAAAGTAATCTGTAATGTTTGAGCCAGCATCTGCATGGCATCTGCAATACCGAAAAGTAAAGCAGCAAACAGAGCACCATAAGGAGTCCATTTACCAAAAATCACCGCTGCCAGAGCGATAAAACCACGACCAGATGTCATATTATCAGTAAATATATTCATCAAGCCTATAGACAAAGTGGCTCCACCAATACCAGCAAGAATACCACTCAAAGTTACGCAAACATATCGAACTCCTTTAACATTAATCCCAACAGTATCAGCAGCTTCAGGATGTTCGCCTACCGCTCTAAGCCTCAGCCCAAAAGCTGTCCTAAATAATACATAATGAGAGATGACTACCATAATCAATGCTATATACACAAAGGGCGTTTGATCGGTAAAAATTAATCCTAACTGTGGTATATTTTTTAATAGTGGAATTGACATTTTTCCAAGATCAGTAACAGATGGCGACTGACCAGCACTATCAAAGATCGCTTGCAAAAGAAATGCTGTCAATCCAGAAGCTAACATGTTAATGGCAACCCCGCTAACAACCTGATTAGCCCGAAATTCAATAGACACAAAAGCGTGAATCAAGGAGATCATCCCACCTGCCGCCATTGCTGCCAGAATACCCAACCAGGGGTTACCGGTATAATAAGATATCAGCATGGCCATAAACGCACCAATCAGCATAATTCCTTCCAGGGCAATATTAACTACCCCAGACCTTTCTGAAAATATTCCACCAAGAGCTGCAAAAATTAAAGGAGTTGCAGATCGTAAGCCGGAGGCTAAAACCAATGCTATAACGTGTAACATTATTCGACCTCCTCCTTTTTAAGCTTGATTTGGCGATATATTTTCCGAATAACATAGTCTGAGGCAACAAAGAAAATAATAATCGCCTGGATAATAAAAATAACTTCTTTTGGAACACCGGCAACACTCTGCATAGAATTCGCTCCACGCTGTAATGTACCAAAAAGAATCGCTGCCAGAATTACCCCAACAGGATGATTTTTACCCAGAAGTGCTACCGCGATTCCTGTAAAACCATGTCCGATAAAACCAAAAAGCTGATAAGCTTTCCCCTGTAAACCGATAACCTGTGACGCACCAGCAAGAGCTGATAGAGCACCACTAATAGCCATTGCCAAAAAAGTATTTCTGGCAACATTAATTCCACCATATTCAGCAGCAGACGGATTATGACCGACGGCGCGAATCTCATACCCAATATTGGTCTTCCAGAGAATCCAGTAGATAATAAATGCTACCAGCAAAGCGATAAGAAAAGTTAAATCCAGCCTACTACCCCGGGCTATCTGTCGCAAATTGAGAAAATCGATCTGATAAAACCTCAATAATCTGGCTGACTTATCAATCAAAGGAGTTGACGCATAGCCAGGATCAACTAACACCGTTCTAATCAAGTAATTTACCAGATGAAGTGCCGTGTAGTTAAACATGATCGTACTTATAACCTCGTGTACTCCTAATTTAGCTTTGAGCAGACCGGGTACACCTCCCCAGATGGCTCCAGCCACGATAACTCCCAGAAGAACGAAAGGTATGTGAAAATACCAGGGCATATGAAAGAAAGCACCTAACCAGGCAGCAGCAATATATCCTGCAATAAACTGTCCCTCTCCACCAATATTAAACAGACCACATTTAAAAGCAAAGGCAACAGATAGGCCAGTGAAAATCAAAGGTGTAGCATTTACTAAAGTCTCGAAGAAATTTTTAGTACTGCCAAAAGAACTCTTAAAAAGAACTGTATATGCTTCCAAAGGATTAGCATCTACCATGATCATAAATATTCCACCTATAATTAAAGCAAATAGTACAGCCAATATAGGAACAATCAAATTACTCATCCAGGGAGTAATCGTTTTTACAAGTTTCGAATTTAGAACTCTATCCACATTCTAGCCCCCCTTTTACCGTCCCTGCTGGATCCCAGCACCAGCCATCATCAAACCTAATTCTTCTTCCGTAGCATCTTTCGCATCTACAATACCCACAATCTTCCCTTCATAAATAACGGCAATACGATCACTTAATGAAAGTATCTCATCTAATTCTAAAGATATCAGAAGAACTGCTTTGCCTGCATCTCTCTGCTCAACTATCCGCTTATGAATAAACTCAATCGCACCTACATCAACTCCTCTGGTAGGTTGAGCTGCAATCAGAAGATCGGGATCGCGACTGAACTCCCGGGCAATAATCACTTTCTGTTGATTACCACCGGACAGATTTTTAGCCTCAACTTCCTCATTGGGAGTTCGTACATCGAACTCTTCGATTAATCCTCTGGCATTTTCCCGGATTTTTGAATAATTCAGATTAATCCCTCTAGAAAATGGCTTTTGATAATGATGACCCAGGATCATATTTAAAGAAAGGGGGTAATCTAAAATCAACCCGCGCTTTTGACGGTCTTCAGGTATATGAGCCATCCCCCTTTCTATTCGTTTCCGTGTAGTCAGACGACTGACATCTTCACCTTTGAAACATACCTTTCCACTAGCTAAAGAGCGCAAACCTGTCAAAACTTCGGTTAATTCCGTTTGACCATTACCATCCACTCCAGCAATTCCTAAAATCTCTCCTACTTTAACATCAAAGGTAGCTCCATCTAACGCAGGCAAACCCCGATCATTTAAGGCATGCAAGTTCTCAGCACTAAAAATAACTTCTTCAGGAGTAGCTTCCTGTTTCTCTACCTCCAAAATAACCTCACGCCCTACCATCATTCTGGCCAGTTCACGGACATCCACATCATTTGTATTTACTGTTCCAATAACTTTTCCTCTTCTAATGACAGTTACTCGATCACTGATCGCTTTAACCTCTTTTAATTTGTGAGTAATAAAAATGATGGATTTGCCTTCTGCGGTCAGTTTCTCCATAATAGAAGTCAATTCTCTAACTTCCTGTGGAGTCAAAACCGCTGTTGGTTCATCCAGAATGAGAATATCTGCACCACGATAAAGAGCTTTTAAAATCTCTACTCTTTGCTGCATACCTACAGAAATATCCTGAATTCTGGCATGTGGATCAACCATCAGCCCATACTGCTCTGAAATCTCTTCAACTTGTCTGATAATCTCTTTCTGATGTAAAATCCCCAGTTCTTTTGTAGGTTCTGCACCTAAAACTATATTCTCAGCCACCGTAAAAGGTTGTACCAACATAAAATGTTGGTGCACCATCCCTATCCCCAATTCAATCGCCTTATTAGGGGAATCGATCCAAACTTTCTGCTCATTAACAAAAATGTCCCCGCTAGTTTGTGTGTACAGTCCATATAAAATCTTCATCAAAGTGGTTTTGCCAGCACCATTTTCCCCTAAAAGAGCATGAATCTCACCTTTTTTCAGGTGGAAATTAATGTTATCATTAGCTACCACACCCGGGAAAATTTTAGTGATTCCCTTCATTTCAATAACATTAGGCATAAATTTCCTCCCCTCATTCAAAAAATTACTAACATATATTCAGACAACTAAGCATACGTAATGGCAGTATACCATTAAGCAGACCCAGTGTCAATGAATTCACCTGATATACGTAATATTTATCAAGGAATCATCAATCCTAATTACCTTCTTTTGCGTACTACCTGGAACTCTATTTTGTCATGGCGGAAATAATTTCTGGAGAATAAGATCATCCGGTCTCGATGATCATAATGCTTTTGCTCTAATAATAATACCGGTGTTCCAACTGCTATCTTTAGCTTCCGAGCTAACCAATCTGGAGCAGATAAAGGTATAATCGTAGCAACAGCATAAGTAATTCTAACTCGATATTGATTTTCCAATACCTGGAATATAGATTCACCTTCACCATCTTGTACCATATCTAGTCTTTCTGGCAAAAGTGCCTGAGATAGATGATCTTTGCAATAGATGACAGGTTCCTGATTGGCAGTTCTGATCCGCTCAATAACCCACATCAAATCTGCAGCCTCCTGTTCAAAGATTCCAGCAAATTTACCCATCTTCTCTTCCCAGAGTTTAAATCCCACAGTGCCTGGTTCAAAACCTTGACTGTGAATTGTCTCTGTCACACTATACAGATCCTCAATTCCTTTTTGAATCTTGGGCAATCGCGGAGCAATAAATGTACCGATACCCTGTTGACGAATAACTTTACCCTCTTCCTCCAAAACCCGTAAAGCCTCTCTTAAGGTCGCTCGACTTACCCCAAGGCTATCGGCCAGAGCATTTTCTGAAGGAAGACGATCTCCTTCAGAAAATGTCCCATCTGCTACCAGTTCATCAATTTTTTCTTTGACCAGAATATATAATGGTCGTGAATCTGTCTTAATCTTTGTCATCTGTCATCCCTCAAATCCTTTTAGTTTATTCCAGGTTATACTCCTCCTCCACCAAGGATAGATTCAACTTCATCTTCAGTAACTAACAATTCTCTTGCTTTACTGCCAACATAAGGCCCGACAATTCCATCACGTTCCATCATATCAATCATCCGGGCCGCTCTTGTATAACCAATATGCAGACGACGCTGCAGCATGGAGATAGAAGCTGAGCTGGAAACAACAATCCGCACTGCTTCTTCGTAGAGTTCATCTCTTTCTTCTGTTTCGTCAATCTTCAAATCTCCATTCTCCATCTGTTGAATTGCAGTAGCGTATTCTGGTTCCTCCTGTTTTTTGACAAACTCCATAACTTTGTGTACCTCTTCAGTGGAGATGAAAGCCCCCTGAACCCGTTTTGGTTTGTTAGCTCCTACAGGAGAGAATAGCATGTCTCCTTTACCTAAAAGTTTTTCAGCACCGCTAGAATCCAGAATAGTTCTAGAGTCTACAGCTGAGGAGACCGCAAAAGAGATTCTTGAAGGTATATTAGCTTTGATTAGACCTGTAATAACATCAACTGAAGGACGTTGAGTGGCGATAATCAGGTGAATACCTGCTGCCCTCGCCATCTGGGCCAGTCTGCAGATCGCATCTTCCACATCGTTAGCTGCAACCATCATCAGATCTGCTAACTCATCTACAATCACCACAATATAGGGCAATGGTTGATTATCATTAAGCGATTCGTCTACTTCCAATCCCTGCTCTAGAGCTTTCTTTAACGCTTCTTGCTTTTTATACATCAACTGATTATAGCTCTCAATACCGCGACTTCCGGAACTGGCAAATAACTCATAGCGATTCTCCATCTCCTGAACAACCATCTTTAACACCGCTGAAGCTTTCTTTGGATCTGTAACCACAGGAGCCAGCAAGTGAGGTAAATTCTTATATGCGGTCATCTCTACCTTTTTTGGATCAATAAGCAAAAATTTGACCTCATCTGGTTTAGCTTTATACAAAATACTCAGAATCAAAGTATTAATACAGACTGATTTACCAGATCCGGTCGCTCCAGCTACCAAAAGATGGGGCATACTGGCCAGATCAGTGATCACCGCTTCCCCTGCAATATCAACTCCCAGGGCCAGAGTGAGTCTGGATTTGGCCCGCTGAAAAGAACCACTATCTAAAATATCCCGTAGTTTGACCATAGAAGAACCAGAATTAGGCACTTCTACCCCTACTGCCGCTTTACCGGGAATTGGAGCAACAATTCTAACATCGGTTGCAGCCATAGCCAGAGCAATATCATCGGACAGATTAACTATCTTGCTCACTTTTACTCCGGGAGCTGGTTGTAATTCATATCGAGTAATGGTTGGCCCATGGCTAACACTAATTACAGTGGCCTGGACACCAAAGCTTTGCAAAGTATCTTTCAGGAGCTGAGATTGATCTACAGCTTCTGATTTATTTTTAATTCCCGGACTATTAATCAATAGCTTTAGGTCAGGAAGTCGGTACACTTTTTTCTTTTTCTTTGCTGAAGAACTCTTCTGACGACCTGCACCTTCTCCATCAGCTGATCCTTCCTCAGAATCCTGAGACCACTCCTCATCTTCCAATTCAACCAGAGGTTCTCCTGCTGCCGCCACTTCAGGCTCTAATTGTGCATTCTCCAACATAGCCAGATCTGCCAAGAATTGATCATCCTGATCTTCATCTTCTGCACCAAATCCCAGATAATCTTCATCTTTCGGTTTTCTCTTAAATAGCCTGAAGAAACTTCTAATCTTCTCTTTAAGTCGATTTAAAGAGTTCAAAACTGCCCGATAAAAAGCTTTACATTTGGCTTTTATAGTGGAAAAGAGGGAGATCAAGAGGATATCAAACAAAAGCAATACTCCGATTAAAGTCATCGCACTTAAGATCACATACGTCCCTATCTGACCTAAAAAATTGCGCAGAAAATAGGAAAATACACACCCAATAAAACCTCCACCCTGCTGCTCTAGAGCAGCGGGAAATTCGTTTCCATGGGGAATATAAAACACATGCAAAAATGCCAATATTGTACAAATAACAATAATTAAACCCACTAACCGTGGGCTAGCTTTAACAATACGGGATCGAATAACAGCAATTCCCCAGATAAAAAATAAAAACGGGAACATGTATGCCCCTTTACCTGTAAGAACCATAAAAAACACTTTTAAAACCAGACCAATAACCCCTACTGAAGACGAAAAAAGACTAAGCCCCAATAGTACTGCAAAAGCTGCTAAAATTATACCAAGTATTTCATTCTTTCTCTCCCGTGATATTTCCATAATCGTCATCACCTCATCAGTAATATTCTACATCTCGTAAAAAAACTCCTCCCTTACTAAGATAACAAAAAAAGAAACCAGCCTATTTCGGCTGGAATCATTTTGTTATCTTTTAATCCCTTCTAAAGTAATCTTTGCAATATTAGCTGAATGGTCACCAATTCGTTCCAGGTTACTCAAAATATCAAGATAGATTACCCCTGAGCCGGGATAACATAAACCTTCATTGAGACGTTTTATATGACCAGTACGATAATCGGATTCCAACCTATCAACCTCATCCTCGAATTTCAAAACCTTCTTCGCTAATTCCAGATCATTATCAAAATATGCCTGAATCGCTAAATATGCAGTTTCTAAAACCCGTTTAAACATATAGTTCAAATCTTCAATAGCTTTATCACTAATCGGAATATTATCTTCAATCTTATACTGAGCCAGCTCGCCTATGTTCTCAGCATGGTCACCAATCCGTTCCACATCATTGATGATATGGAAGCAATTATTCACTTCATTGGCCTGATCTTCAGTTAATGACCGTTGAGAAAGTTTAGTCATATAGAGAATCATCGCCTCTTCTAGCTGATCAATATTATCTTCCCGATCTTCCAGTTCATCAAAAAGAGCTAAATTATTCTCCATAAAACACCGTTGAGCAACTTCTACATTTAGGATAGCCTGTTTAGCCATCCGATTTAGTTCTTTACCAGCTTGACTTAGAGCCAGGGCAGGTGTTTCTAAGAAACGTTCTTCTAAGTGGATTGGTCCCTTAATTTCAATAACTTCTTCACCCGGAATCATCCAGGTTACAATCCTGGCTAATACGCCAGCAAAAGGCAGCCAAATGAGAGTATTAAGCAGATTAAAACCTGTATGAGTATTGGCTACCAATCTGTTTATATCATTAGTCTTGAAAATTCGTTGGAAGAATAATTGAATTTGGTCTGCTAAATTAGGAAACGCATAAAGGAATATCAGAAAAATTCCTGTTCCTAAAATATTAAACATGGCATGAGCCCAGGCAGCCCGTTTGGCGGTCCTGTTTGTCCCAATACTTGATAGAATAGCTGTAATCGTTGTACCGATATTAGTACCCAAAAGAATCGGAATTGCAGCAGAAAAAGGGATAGCTCCGACGCCAGTCAAACTCAACAAAATACCCATTGAAGCACTACTACTCTGAATGAGAACAGTAATCAAGGTTCCGATCAAAACACCCAGAATTGGATTATTAGCAAACTGAGTCATGATTTCTCTAAAATAAAAAGAATCTCGCAAAAATTTCATTACATCTGACATAGTATTCATCCCCAAAAAGAGGAGACCAAACCCTAGAAATATCTGTCCAATGTACTTAACCCGTTTACTTTTACCAAAAAAGTATAATGCTACACCGATTGCAATGACATGTAATGCATATTTGCTAATTTTAAATGCAATTAATTGGGCTGTGATGGTAGTACCAATATTGGCACCCATAATAACCCCAATAGCTTGATTTAAAGTCATCAAACCAGCATTCACAAAGCCGACGACCATTACCGTTGTAGCACTACTACTCTGAATAATCGCTGTTATTACAGTACCTACTGCAGTTCCAGCAAGCCTGTTAGTTGTCAAAATCTCCAGGAGATTTTTTAACTTTTTTCCAGCAGTTTTGGTAAGTCCTTCACCCATCATTTTCATACCAAAGATGAAAATTCCTAGTCCACCAAGAAGTTCAAATGTTGTCGAAATAAATGACAAAAAATTCTCCCCCTTTCACACCTACCATTAACACCATTGTAACAAATAATTAAAGTATAATTAACACACCAAGAAAAATTATAACATAGTTCAAGCTAAAAGGCTAGAGGGAGGGTTGAAGTTTATCAAAGTTATAATTTTTAGACAAATCGACTGAGAACCGCAATAGCTCCTAAAATCCAGCAATAATAGGCAAACGGCTTCAAAGATCGATCATGTAACATTTTTAATAGAATACGAATAGCCAGATAACCGGAAACAATCGCAGCAATTGTTCCCACAACAATATATCCAAAACCAACTGTTTCAACCTGACCACCGAGCAAATCTTTTGCCTCCAAAAGGGTTGCCCCCAGGATAACCGGAACCGAAACGAGAAAAGAAAAACGGGCAGCATCAGTTCTTTTTAAACCTTTAAAAAGTCCAGCGACAATGGTACTACCGGAGCGGGAAATACCCGGAATAATTGCCAATCCCTGAGCTAAACCAATAGTAATCGCATCAAAAGGTTTCATCTCCTTAATCCCATGACCGCCTCCATGGTCGGTTAACTGCTCACTGGTCCAGATTATTGTTCCGGTAACCAGCCACATCACCCCAACTATAGGCAGGGAACCAAAAATTTTTGCAAAAACATCTTTAAACAATACACCAATAAGTCCAGTAGGAATTATGCCAATCAAAATCATTAATGTCAGGTGACGATGACTCTTTTTCAGCAGAATAATGTTTTTGACATCTTCCCAATAAACAGCTATTACTGCTAATAAAGTTCCGAAATGTAAAAAGACATCAAAAGTTAAAGCACCTTCCTTTAAACCAAATAAAGTTTGAAATAATACCAGATGACCAGAACTGCTAACAGGTAAAAATTCTGTTGCCCCCTGAACAATTCCCAAAATTATCGCTTTCCAAAAAGTCATTACCATCTAAAACTCCTCCTATCCAACAATTTTACTAGTCTGTAAGCAATTTTTCTAAAAATTTGATAAATGGCAGAATAGCAATCGCAGTTGCCAGGTTAAATAAAGTATGAGCCAGAGCAATCTGTCGTCCCAAATTTACTGCCATAAGACTGACCAATGCTACAAATCCTTTGAGCATAGGTATGAACAATAGTACTCCAAAAAAGTTAAAAATAACATGAAAATAAGCTAAACGTCTGGCTGATCTAGTAACTTTGATCCCTGCCAGAAGAGCAGTAAAACAGGTTCCGATATTAGAACCCAAAATGAGAGCAATGGCTCCTGTCAAAGTTATCATCCCCTGGCCAGCAATAGTTAATACCAACCCGGAAGTAGCACTACTGCTCTGAATAAAAGCAGTCAGAACCATTCCAGCCAAAATCGCCAAAAAAGGTTTTTGTCCAAACTTCTGTAACCAATCGATCACTATTGGTTGATTTTGCAATGGAGCCACTCCCATCTGCAGGATAGTTAGCCCAAGAAAAATTAATCCAAATCCCAGACAGACAATTCCACTATATTTTACTTTGTAATTTCTGTTAAGTCTACCGCCAATATATAAAATTAACCCGAAAGCACACAAAATCCACTCCAGGTTGTTTATCTTTAAGGATAGGATGTGAAGGGTTACTGTTGTACCAATATTGGAACCGATAATGACACCCATTCCCTGAGATAGAGTCATAACTCCACCACTAATAAACCCGATAACCATTACAGAAACAGCACTACTGCTTTGAATAACAGCTGTAACCAATAAACCAGTAAGTATCCCACTCAGTGTGTTGGACGTGAATAAACTCAAAATATTTTTTAAACCATCACCAACTCCTTTTTTTAAACTTTTCTCAGCCAGATTCAATCCAACAAAAAAAATTATCAATCCACCTAACACGTGCATACTAATCTCTAGCAAACTGACTCAAACCCCTTTCACAGATGTAGGAGGTCAGAAGTCAGAGGTTAGAAAACAACCTCATACCTCTAATATTCCCACTGTGAGCAAAGTTTTTGATCTTATAGTCAGTTTCTACTAATTCATAAATAGATTTATAATAATAATTATACTTTTAGTGGGGAAACTCCTTTATCATCTATATTCATTCGAAGTTTTTTTAAGAAGTTTTGAGTTAGAATAGATTAGCCTGTAAACGACCTTTTTTCAAAAAAATTACCCATCTAAGTAACATCATCCCATCAAAAACAAATAGAGAGGAATCCTCTCTATTTATTCAGCAAATATTTCAGGAGTAAATTCAAAAACACTTCCCGGTTGAAACCTTGCATTGAGAAAATCAGCCGGGTCTGAACTGATCAGTTGAACGATTTTCATCTGTTTCTCGCCAATTGGCTGAATAATCACCTGGCGTCCTCCCAGAGTTATCTGTTGATAAGTTTCTAGTTCTGCACCGTCCCATTCATCAAAGACGATCTCTGGAGGAATGATTGAATACAACATTCTGTTCCCCCATTTCTAGTGAATTTTATTGTTGGTCTGATTAAGCATTGAGCGTAATTTTTGTAATGCATGGGACAACCCACCCACTTCATTGATCAATCCTTCACGCACTGCTGCATCACCGATCAATACTGTCCCCACATCCCTGACCAACTCGCCCGTCTCAAACATCAAATGCTTAAACCTTTCAGTAGAGATATTGGAATGAGAAGTGACAAACCTGACTACCCGATCTTGCATCTTATCCAGATAATCATACGTTTGGGGTACACTGATCACCAAACCAGTCAGCCTAATCGGGTGGATAGTCATAGACGCTGTTTTGGCAATATAAGAATAATCTGCAGCAACTGCAATCGGAACACCAATGCTATGACCACCACCCAAAACTAACGAGACGACAGGTTTTGTCATACTGGAGATCATCTCTGCAATCGCTAAACCAGCCTCGATATCCCCACCCACAGTATTCAACACTACTAGCAGCCCTTTAATCTTTGGATTCTCTTCAACTGCCATTAATTGAGGCAAAATATGTTCATATTTGGTACTCTTATTCTTCGGTGGTAACACCATATGTCCTTCGATCTGACCAATAATATTCAACATGTGAATATCACTTGGTCCTTCGGGTGGTACAGTAGTTTGACCAAATTGACGTAGAGCGGCCATTGAAGCATTACGTAATTTCATCCGCCGCTCCTTTTGAGGAGCTGGATTTCCCGGGGCTGGCCCTCTGGTTTGTGGGTTATTGGGTGTATCGGGGGGTGGACCCACTGGTCCAGTAGGAGACACCTGTGGCGTTTCTCCCGGTACATTATCTCCAATTTTTAAAGTAGAACCCACCAGATCATCATGCTTGTCTATCAATCGTGTTCTATCATTATCTCTGCTCATTTGTCTAACTCACTCTCCTTTACGGTCTATCTTTAGTATGATTAAGGAGAGCAACTATAATGCGTTAATTGTCCAAACTCAATAAAAAGACTTTCAAAAAATTAATTTCAACTACTCTTTAAGAAAAAGCCTTGACACACAAATATGTATCAAGGCTTGATTTTCTAGACTTCCATAATAATCGGCAAGATCATCGGTTTTCGCTTAATCTGTTGATAGATGAAAGTGGATAATGCGTCACGAATGGTAGATTTTAGAACTCCCCAATCAGTAACTCCCTGTTCTTCGCATCTCTCTAATGCTGCCTCAACTCTACCGGTAGCAGCCAGAATTATCTCCTCAGATTCACGAATATAAACAAAACCACGGGTAATTATGTCGGGTCCTGAGACGATTCTTCCCGATTCTTTATCAATAGTCAATACCACAATCAAAATTCCATCTTGACTCAATAATCGTCGATCACGTAAGACGATATTGCCAACATCTCCAACACCTAATCCATCCACCAATACCTGACCAGCTTCTACAGAACCTGCAATTTTACCATTTTCATTAGTAAACTGTAGAACTGAACCTGGTTCGGTAATAAAAACATTCTCTTCAGGTATGCCTACCTCTTTGGCTAATTCTGCATGATGGAATAAGTGGCGATATTCACCATGAACCGGAATAAAGAAACGTGGTTTGACCAGACTAATCATCAACTTTAATTCTTCTTGACTGGCATGCCCAGAAACATGGACACCAGATACAGCATCATAAACGACATGAGCCCCCCGTTTAAACAGTTGATTGATTGTTTGAGCAACAAATTTCTCATTACCCGGAATAGCTGAAGCAGATACAATAACAGTATCCCCCGGTTGAATACTAATCTGCCGATGATCACCTCTGGCCATTCTAGTCAAAGCAGCCATTGGTTCACCTTGACTGCCTGTGGTCAAGAAGCAGATTTGATGACCTCGATAACGATTAGTATCTTTTAAATCAACCATCATACCTTCAGGAATATGCAGATAACCTAGATCGCGGGCAATATTGACATAGTTAACCATACTCCTCCCCGTAATAGCGATCTTTCGGTTAAACTTAAAAGCAGCATCCACTACCTGTTGGATCCGATGAATGTTAGAAGCAAAAGTGGCAACAATAATCCTCCCCTTGGCTAAACGAACAGATTCTTCGATAGTCTCACCTACTACTCTCTCCGATAAGGTGACACCAGCCCGCTCCACATTAGTACTATCCGAAAATAACGCTAAGACACCTTTTGAACCTAAGTCAGCCAGTTTGTGAAGATCGGCTACATGACCATCTACTGGTGTATAGTCAAATTTGAAATCACTGGCATAGACCATAGCTCCAATCGGTGTATGAATCGCCAGAGCACAAGCATCAGCGATACTGTGATTCACTCGAACAAAATCTACCTTAATCGAACCAATGCACACTGATGTACCTGGATTTACCACTCTAAGCTTAACATCAGACAACAGGTTATGCTCCCTCAATTTTCCTTCCACCAGGCCTAGAGTTAATCGTGTTCCATAAATTGGCACATTAATCTCACGCAAAACATATGGGAGAGCACCGATGTGGTCTTCATGGCCATGGGTCAAAGCAATCCCCTGAATTCGATCTTTATTTTCGATCAGATAAGAAATATCAGGGATTACATAATCAATACCCAGAAGTTCATCCTCCGGAAACATAATTCCAGCATCAATCACCAGAAGTTCATCTCCTACTTCGACAACCATCATATTCTTCCCGATCTCTCCCACTCCCCCAAGAGGAATTATTGAGACAGTTTCGTTATTAGTTTTTTTAGACATTAAATTAAAAATACACCTCCTCAAAATTGCAATTTTTCCGTGATCAATTAGAAGCGCTCGTCTGCGCTAATCATTTATTTGCGATGTTATCACATCCTGGTAATGGGTGACTCTTATCGAAATATTCTCCGTTAATCACCGTCTATTTCATATAACTCGAAAATAACATTACCAAAAAAGTACAACCGCTCATATTACCCGTTATTTTTATTATACTGGATTGACTATAAAAAAACAAGCAAAGCATAAAAAAAAGAGTAGTCCTGTGCTGAACTACCCAAAATTTTTCCTTTATTTATCATTATTTTATTTTATATAGTTCTTTACCAGAATCTAAGCACCGGAAGAGCTACTCTGCAGAACAGTAAAGATTTCTAATACCACTGTCCTCTCCTGCTCAGTCAATCCAATCAATGGCGGTCGAACTGGGCCAGCTTCTATGCCAATATGATTGACCAACATTTTGATCGGAATAGGATTGGTAGTAATAAAAATTCCCTGGAATAAAGATAACAATCTACTGTGCAGCTGTGCTGCCTGATGAACTTTACCAGCCTTGAACAGTTGGACCATCTGTTTAATCTCTTTACCGACTACATGAGCAGCAACGCTAACTATTCCGACACCACCTACAGCAAGAATTGGCAAAGTCAATGAATCATCACCACTATATATGCTAAACCCCGGTGGTGTTAGCCGACGAATCTCTGAAACCTGATTTAGGTTACCACTGGATTCTTTTACTGCCACAATATTTTCTATATCTGCCAGACGTGCAATGGTTCTCGCCTCAATATTTTTTCCACTTCTCCCCGGTACATTATAGATCATCACAGGTAATGTGGTCATTTCCGCGACAGCTTTAAAATGTTGATAAAACCCTTCCTGTGGAGGTTTATTATAATATGGGGCGACTAACATAACCCCATCCACTCCCAATTTTTCCGCTTCGATGGTCATCTCAATGCTAGAACGGGTATCATTGGTCCCGGTTCCGGCAATTATACACGCTTCTTCGCCAACTTCGTCCTTTACAGTCTGCAAAATATGCAACTTTTCATCCATAGTCAGAGTTGGGGACTCACCAGTACTGCCCAAAACAACTAAACCATCAGATCCATTTTCAATCAGATAACGAGCTAATCTTTTGACTTCTGGATAATTTACTGACAGATCCTCATTAAAAGGGGTCAGCATTGCTGTTAGTACTTCACCATAGATTGTCATTCACTCAGACCCTCCTTCAAAAACTTATAATACTTAAAGAAATTCCTTATACCATTCCAATGTTTCCTGAAGACCTCTATTGATGTCAAATTGTGGTTTATAGTTAATCAATCTCTTGGCTTTAGAGATATCTGCATTTGTATGTTTAATATCCCCAGGTCTTTCAGAACAATATATCGGTTCGATATCCTTCCCCAAAAGGCCCGCAATCTTATCGTAAAGATCTCTGATTGTAGTCTGTTCACCATAGGCAATGTTCAGAACCTCTCCATTAACTTCTTCACCAGCAAGACAAGCTTTGAGATTTGCCTGAACCACATTTCTAACATAAGTAAAGTCTCTGGAATGATAACCATCTCCGTTAATTTGAGGAGCTTCATCATTAATCAACTTTTTTACAAAAATAGGGATTACAGCTGCATAGTCTGACTGGGTATCCTGCTTTTTGCCAAAGACGTTGAAATATCTTAATCCAATCACTGGTAACTGATATAATTGATAAAAATTTCTGGCATATAACTCTTTAACTTTTTTGGTAATAGCATAAGGGGAGAGAGGTGTTCCTACTCGATCTTCAATCTGGGGTAAATTAGGTTCATCTCCATACACTGAGGATGAAGATGCAAAAACTATCTTTCTTACTTTCTTATCACGTGCGGCAATAAACATATTAAGAGTACCGGTAATATTCACATCATTAGAAGTACGGGGATCTTTGATAGATCTCGGAGCAGAGCCTAAAGCTGCCTGATGAAGAACATAATCCACACCCTCACAAGCCTGCTGACATACCCTGCTAAATCTAATATCACCTCTAAATAGCTCAAAATTCGGATGATCGATAAATTGCCTAATATTTTCCTCTTTTCCGGTGGCAAAATTATCCAAAACTCTTACCTGATAACCCTGACTCAAAATCTCTTCTACTAAATTCGAACCAACAAAACCTGCACCACCAGTGACTAAAAATTTTGTTTTTTCAGGAAACGCGTAGCAATCTGCCATACTATAGCCTCCAATAGATAAAGCCCTTCTTCTCAACATCTACACGTTCAAATACTCCTTTGACATCTATCAAAACCGGCTGATTATGGCGATACATCTTTTTAATATTATCAAGCTCAATAGATTTGAACTCTGAATGGGCGACTGCGAAGATTATTGCATCAACTGCTTCGATCTCCTCAATTTTTTCTAAATGAATCCCATATTCTTTTTCAACCTCTATGTTATCTGCGATAGGATCTACGACAACGACTATGATACCATATTCCTCTAATTCTTGAATTATATCGACTACTTTCGTATTCCTCGCATCCGGACAATCTTCTTTAAATGTAATCCCCAGAATAGCAACTTTTGAACCTTTAATCTGCCTATCTGCTTTAATCAGCTTTTTTACCGTATTTTCTGCCACATACTTACCCATATCATCATTAATTCTTCTACCCGCCAAAACTATTTGAGAATGATATCCAATTTGTTCAGCTTTATAAGTTAAATAATAAGGATCAACACCAATACAATGACCGCCCACTAAACCAGGTGTAAAGCATAAGAAGTTCCATTTAGTAGATGCAGCTTTTAAAACTGACGTGGTATCAATTTTTAGCTTATTAAAAATAATAGATAATTCATTCATAAATGCAATATTAATATCTCTTTGAGCATTCTCAATAACTTTAGCAGCTTCAGCAACTTTTATATTTTCTGCATGATAGACACCAACTTCAACAATCATTTCATAAACTTTGGAGATAATACTCAAAGATTCAGCATCCATTCCTGAAACTACTTTGACAATTGTCGCTAACCTATGAACTTTGTCACCTGGATTAATTCTTTCCGGAGAATAACCAAGCTTAAAATCAGTACCGCACTTTAATCCCGACTCCTTCTCCAGAATAGGAAGGCAAATATCTTCAGTAACACCAGGATAAACAGTTGATTCATAAACAACAATAGAACCTTTTGTCAAATTACGTCCTACAGTGTGGGAAGCTTTGATAATTGATGTCAAATCTGGAGTTTTATCTAATGCAATCGGGGTTGGAACCGCAATAATATGAAATTTAGCTTGTTTCAACCTGGTCTCATCTGCAGTAAAATGTACAGTCGTAGTTTTTAAAATTTCATTACCAACTTCTTTTGTTACATCTATCCCTTTTTTATAATACTCAACCTTGACTTTGTTTACATCAAAACCAATTACATCTACTTTTTTGCAAATTCAACAGCCAAAGGTAACCCAACATAACCTAACCCCACTACTGAGAGCTTTTCTTTTCTATTCCGAATTAATTCGTACAAATTCATTACTAACCTCCCTCCTTTCACAAAAGTAGTGGTTGTTTGTGCGACACCTTACCCATGATAAGTAAAGGGCTGAAGGAAATATATTAGCTTCTTTCCCAAAATTATAACCAATAACTCAAAAACATAAAAAAGGAAAAAGCCAAAATTCTCCCCTTCACCCTAATATCTGGCTATAGGTTTACTAAAACATTCACGAAAAGCATAAAACTCATCACCAACAAGGCATTACTCTCTGTCTAATTCAAATATTCGATGCAAAGCTTTTATAGCTCTAATTTCATCTCTCTCTTTAACCAGAACCGAGATAGTACTCCTGGAGTCTGTACTCTGATAGATCGGTATCGCTTCACCAGCGAGAGCTTCGACTATCTTTGCCATCACACCTGGACGTCCTGTCATACCTCCGCCCACCAGAGTAATCTTACAATAATCATTGGATATCTCATATTTGTAATCCCAGAGATCCAGAATCTGTCTGGTTTTCTCTGCGCTTCTTTCATCGACCACAAAAGAGATCAAGTCTGGTTTGACATTAATAAAATCCACACTAATTCCCTGATCTGCTACCACTTTAAAAGCTCCTAAACCTGTTGCATTCTCTAACTGGAGACGTGGGATTATTTTGAAGAAAATAATATTATTCCTCTGAGCAATCCCCGTCACCGGTCGGTCTCCATGAATCTCCATTAAACCATCTTCAAGACCAATATCTTTAATCAAAGTACCTTCTGCATCAGAAAAAGTAGAACGTACTTTTATTGGTATTCTTTCTCTACGGGCAATCTCAGCTGCCCGGGGATGAATTACCTTAGCACCTTCATGAGCCATCTCACAAACATCTTCATATGATGCAGTTTTTATCGGTCTGGCTGTAGGAACTATCTGGGGATCTGCTGTCATCACCCCATCCACATCAGTAAAAATCTCGACAAATTCGGCTTTTAAGGCTGCCCCCAAAGCAGCAGCTGTTGTATCACTACCCCCACGTCCTAATGTGGTGACCTCATTACTCTCAGAAATGCCCTGAAAACCAGCTACTACAGGAATATGACCAGCTTCAATCTCTCTCATAATTCTCTCTGGGTTAACACTAATAATTCTGGTCTCACCAAAATTTTCATCGGTAATAATTCCTGCCTGTGCTCCAGTCAAAGCTATGGTTTCTAAACCTAGTTTATTTAGAGTCTGACTCAGTATTACAGTGGAGATTACCTCACCACAGGACATTAAAAGATCTAACTCCCTGGATTTGACATCTAAATTGACCTGTTTTGCAAAGGCGATTAGAGTATCGGTAGCGTATGGCTGACCTTTGCGCCCCATTGCTGAGACAACAACAACCGGACTATAGCCCTGCTGAATAGCTTCTTTAACCTTTTTTGCTGCTTGTTCACGACCACTGGTAAATGCTAATGAAGAACCACCAAATTTTTGGACTATAATCTTCATATCATTAATACACCTCTTTTCACTTACAATAAACCTCTCTGAATAATTTCTTCTGCTATCTGTACTGCATTGGTCGCCGCACCTTTGCGCAAATTATTGGCAACCACCCAGAGATGAAAAGCCTTCTCTTCATCTAAATCTTTTCTAATCCGACCCACCCATACCAGGTCACTCTCTTCAACCATCACAGGCATGGGGTAACGCAATTTATCTAAATCATCATATAAAACAATCCCAGATGCCGTACTCAGAACCTGACGGATTGCAGATAACTCTACCTCTTTTTCAGTCTCTAAATAAACAGATTCAGAATGTCCGGATATTACCGGGACTCGAACTGTGGTGGCAGTAATTTTCAATCCCGGATCTTTCATAATCTTTTTAGTTTCATTAACCATCTTCAACTCTTCTTTGGAAAAACCGTTATAAAAGACATCAATGTGCGGCAGTAGATTAAAAGCGATCTGATAAGGATAAACTACCGGTTCTATCTCTTTTCCCTGCAAAATCTGGCGAGATTGCAACTTCAACTCCTCCACCGCTTTCCACCCAGTACCAGAGACTGCCTGGTATGTGGAGACAATAACTCTCTTCAGGCCAAAAGAATCTTTTATTGGCTTCAAAGCCACAACCATCTGAATAGTGGAACAGTTGGGATTAGCAATAATCCCCCGGTGATTACTCAATTCCTCCGGATTCACCTCTGGTACTACTAAAGGCACATCTTCTTCCATTCGCCAGGCGTTACTGTTATCAATAACTATACAACCCCGTTTAACCGCTTCAGGAGCCATAGTTTTACTGGCAGAAGTACCTGCACTGAATAGCGCAAAATCACACCCCTGAAAACTGTCAGGACGCGTAGTTTCCACCATCAATCGTTCTCCCTCAAATTCAACATAACTGCCCGCAGATCGTTCTGTCGCCAACAGTATTAATTCTTTAATGGGGATATTTCTTTCTTCTAAAATCTTTAGCATCATTCTTCCGACCAGGCCGGTTGCCCCCATTACCGCAACTTTATATCCTGACACAACCGTTCCCCCTTTCTTCTCCGCAAAAATACATCATCCTAAAATATGTTATAGTATATGTGGAATCAAAACAGGTTGGTACTGTTTTCCGTCCAGTGCAGCCCTAATTGTGTCAGGGAGAAATTCAAAATGAGCTACCAGAGATTTCTGTTTACTATACGGACTATCCTGACCATAAGGAACCAAAAAAGTCAATTCTTTGTTGTGCAGGAAAGCAATATTAAGTCCACTCGCTCCAAGACCATCATTGGTCGAAATTCCTATCACTATAGGTTTTCCATTTCTCCAATGAGCTTTACAAGCCATGGTGACTGGCCCATTGGTTAAACCTATTGCTAATGCCGCCAAAGTATTCCCGGTAGCAGGGGCGACAACTAGTATATCCAGCGGAATTTTACCTGGACCTATAGGCTCTGCATCTATTACGCTATTAATAATCTCTCGCCCTGTAGTCTCTTCAATCTCTTCACGCCATTTGACTGCTGAACCAAACTTGGTATCCCATGAATAAGCATTTTCCGACATAATTGGTATCACATCTGCACCCATATCTATTAGTCGTTTCATTTCCGGAACTACTCTGTCAAATGTACAAAAAGACCCTGTCAGACAAAAACCTATCTTTTTTCCCTGTAAATTCATTAAATAAAACACCTCCGAAACAAAGTCAGATATCAGTAAGCCAGATAATCAATTATCTCCTTCACACAACAAATTTTATTTACTCTTCATTTTTGACAGATATTCAAGAATCATTTCAGGTACAATTCTACCTAGAATTCTGCCAGAGGTTACTGGAGCAACTTTCCCTGGCAATCCCAATGAAAGAAGTGCCTTAATTCCATTTTGTTTTGCAGCCGCGAAATCCGTACCTCCCGGTGCTGAAGCCAGGTCGATTATTAAGGCATCTTTCCGAATAAGTTCAATTCTCTCTGCAAAGAGAATCATCGCCGGAACAGTATTGCAGATTAGATCAAATTTTGGTAAATAATCTGCTAACTCTTCATATGATATAGTATGTATACCCAGATCCTGTGCTTTGGCAATAGCATCAGAACTTCGGGTTACTCCATAAACCTCTGAACCCAATGCTCTTAACCTCCAGGCTAAAGTGTATCCACATTTCCCAAGACCGATGACTAAAGATTTGCTATTATGGATAGTGATTGGCAATTCTTCCATGGCGATCTGAATTACTCCTTCTGCTGTTGGAATAGCATTCAAAATCCCCACATCTTCACGGGCTGCGATTAATTCCAGACTCACTCCGGCATTTCGGGCTTTTTCCAGGACTTGTGCTGTTGTCATTCCAATCAATACAGGAATCTTCTCTGAAATCTGACTGAAAAATTCAGTATCCAGATAGATTGGATCATCGACATACCTCGCCTTAATCATCCCTTGAGCATCAGTTCCAGACATAGGCCCAACGAGTGCATGCACGTTCTCTAGCAGCTCACTTACTGTTGAAACAATAGTTACACTGGCAGAAAGCTTACCACCAGGATCACCTAATACCTTTAATCTGGCTCCCTCTTCTAACAGGCATTCCATCATAACCCGTTCACGTTGACCACCACCTAAAATTCCGATCGTGTACCCCATCAACTTGTTCATCTGGACTTATGCCTCCTTTAAAAATATCATCTTGCCGTAATCAACTACACAAAATAGCTTATGCACTAGAATATTCTTCAGTGCATGTACCATCTGATAAACTTATTTCACAACATTTCAAAATAAAGAAATTTCCGTTATCTATAAATGGAGGTGTCAATAATAGAATACCCTAAAAGATGAAACTTCACAAGAGGTATATACGTCATCTTATGACGTGTCGTTAAATCTAAGAAAAAATATGACTTCACTAAATGAATATTTCTTTCATCCCCTTGACATGATAAGGTTTCTATATTATAATTAAAAAAAATTTTAATAATCAGTTAACTATGAAAGAGATAGTAGTTCCTTATGTCTATTCAGAGAGCAGGTTGGGTGGTGAGAAGCCTGTGGCGCATAGGGAGAACGAATTACACTCTGGAGTTATAATGTGCAGACATTACGGTCGTCAACCGTTAAATTGACTTTGAGGCATCTTCTATAGGCGATGGAAGATGTAAAGTAAGGTGGTACCACGAGGTCTTCTCGTCCTTATATGGATAGAAGACCTCTTTTTTTGTAAAATTTATCTTTAGGAGGAGTATCTATGACAAATGTATTCGATGTTTTAAAGGAAAGAGGATTTATTGAACAGACCACCCACGAAGAAGAGATTCGGGAACTGTTAGGTAAAGAATCTGTGACCTTTTATGTTGGTTTTGATCCAACTGCTGATAGCCTCCATGTGGGTCATTTCGTGCAGGTAATGGTCATGATGCATATGCAGCAGCATGGACACAGACCTATAGCATTAATGGGTGGTGGAACTGCCATGGTGGGAGACCCTACCGGCAAGACTGAGTTAAGGACAATGCTCTCAAAAGAGGAGATTGACAGCAATTCCAGAGCAATCATTGAACAAATTAGTAAATATGTTAATTTTGGAGATGGCAAAGGAATTGCTGCTGATAATGCTGATTGGTTGAGAAATTTGAACTACGTTGAATTCTTACGGGATGTTGGTAAACACTTCTCGGTCAATAAGATGCTAACTGCCGAATGTTTCAAAACCCGAATGGAGAAAGGTCTGTCCTTCCTGGAGTTCAACTATATGTTAATGCAATCATATGATTTTTTTGAACTATACAAAAGACACAACTGTAGACTTCAACTTGGCGGTAATGACCAATGGTCTAATATTATTAACGGAATTGATCTGATTAGGAGGAAAGAGAGTGAAACTGTCTACGGTTTAACTTTCAAACTTCTTACCACCTCTGAAGGAAGAAAGATGGGCAAAACTGAAGCCGGAGCTGTCTGGATTGATTCAGATAAGACTTCTCCATATGATCTATACCAATATCTACGGAATATCGAAGATGCTGATGTAGAAAATACTCTGGCCCTACTAACTTTCCTGCCAATGGATGAAGTTCAAAGATTAGGATCATTAGAAGGAGCCGAAATTAACAAAGCCAAAGAAGTATTGGCTTTTGAATTCACAAAGATTGTGCACGGTGATGCAGAGGCTAAAAAAGCTCAGGAAGCTGCCAGAGCCCTCTTTGAAACCGGTGGTATAGATGCTGATTCCATTCCATCCACTGAAATGACCAAAAGTAACTTTGAGAGTGACGGTATAGGAGTTCTAATTCTGTTTAAAGAAGCTGGCCTGACTTCATCAAATAGTGAGGGCATGAGACTGATTAAGCAAGGTGGGATGTACGTTAATGATGAACGAATAGAGGATCCTAAGACCATGGTTACTCTAACAGACTTCGCTAACGATACCCTGATGCTGCGTAAGGGGAAAAAGGTATACCATCAAATAAAACTTATTTGACAATAGTTACTAATCCCAGAATAAAGCTGTAACTTTCTTAAAATATCAAAATTTAACAATCGACCCCTCAGCAGACCATACTACTGAGAGGTCGATTACACTACTGGTACAATCCAGAATAAAGACTATGATATGAGAATATTCGACTTTAGTTGGAGATCAATTTACTCTGATTTGCTCTTTTGGTATCTCTCAGCCCGACGACGAATCCGATTCCATGCTCCAGTCAAACCCATCATCTTCTTCATCCCATAAACAGTCTCTTTGACCTGTTCACGAACAGATGCAGTACCTTCAACTATTAACTCTTCGACTACTCCTGATTTCTCATACTTTTGACGTCTTTCTCTGAATGGATCTAAGAAATTGTTCAAAGCCACAGCCAGTTTTTCCTTAACCTCCACATCACCAACTGTCCCCGTCCGATATCTGGCCTTTAATCCCTCCACTTCTGTCTGATCAGCATTAAATAAATCATGATAGATAAATACAGGATTGCCTTCTACCCTCCCCGGGATATCAGCACTGATTCTATTAGGATCAGTAGTCATCTTCATTACCTTACGGGTAACCTCTTCTGGTGAATCACTAATAAAGATAGCATTATTAGCACTTTTACTCATCTTTTGTTTACCGTACAAACCTACCAGGCTAGCTTCCTCACCTTGCAAAGCTTCGGGAACCGGAAAGAATTCACCGTACAAATTATTAAATCTTCGGGTAATCTCTCTGGCAATCTCCACATGAGCCAGGTTATCTTTACCAACGGGAACCAGATGAGCCTGCACACAGATAATATCAGCTGTCTGAAGTACCGGATAACCTAACAAACCATAGGGCATTTCGATATTGGCATCTCTAGCCATGTCTTTCAGGCTAGGAATTCTCTCCAATCTAGGTACAGTAATTAAATTCTGCAGCAGAGTGTACAACTCATGAATCTCCGGTACAGCTGACTGCAGATAAAACTGAACATTTTCAGGGTTTATTCCGGCAGAGATGGCATCTAACACCAATTGACAGGCATTCTTTTCTGATTTGGCAATATCTTCAGGAGTATTCTTTGTCGTTAACATATGCAAATCTGCTATGATATAAATGCTGTCATATTCATGCTGTAAATTTACCCGATTCTTTAATGTTCCAACATAATGCCCCAGGTGTAATTTCCCGGTGGGACGATCTCCCGTCAAAATTCGCTTCTTTCCACTCATGATAATTCCTCCTTTTTAAATTCCTCGTCCATATTTTAACCCTTTCCGATGAAAATAAAAAACTCCTATCCCTATACAAGGGACAAGAGTCATAATCTCCTGCGGTACCACCCTAATTGACACATTGTGCACTGGTCCACCTCAATATCATATACTGACATACATACATGTTCACTTGGTAACGGGTTGAACTCCCGGTAACGCCTACTTTCTGCGGTTGATCAAATTTCGGGTTACACTCGTAAGCCCATTCTGTATAAACCTCCGTACTGCATTCCCACCATCGGCAGCTCTCTTGGACTTCAATCTATACATACTCTTCTTACTCATCGTTTTAACGGGTATTTAGTTTTGTAAATTATATCACAGTATCGGAGAGTTGTAAATAGCCAATTTGAGAAATGTTAATATCCAAAACCTGATGTAATTCGTTTGCAGCTTTTAATGCTTTCTAGAGAGAATGATACAACACGAATGAGCTGATTTAGCCATTCATCCTGCACGATGTAAAACTTTTTAACCCACAAACTGGATTAATTCTCTGTTGAATTTATCTCGTTCATCATAAAACAACCCATGGCCGCTATATTCAAAGGGTATAAGTTTCGAATTCTTAATTCCTTGATTTTGGGCGATGGCCAGTGGAAAAAGACAAACTTTATCATGAATGCCATGAAGAATCAAAGTAGGAACACGAATTTCCCCAAGATCGGCGAACAGCGTCTCATCTCTAAAAGTTATTGCAGATTTTGCCGTTGCCCACCCTGCAGCCGGCAGTCCTAATTGAAAGAACCAATCTGAAAGAGGTTCAGTTACGTACTGAAAGAGAAACATGTCTCCAAAATTACGTAACATTTTCGGACGATCATTATATGTAGTTCGGATAAGGTCATTTACTGCTTCAACCGGTAAGCCATATGGAAAATTAGCACGTCTGGTCAATGAAGGGGCTGCTGCTGCAAAAAGGGCAAGCTTAGATACCCCATACCCATGATGTCTGGACATATACCTGATCGCAATCGCTCCTCCCATAGAATGTCCTGCCAATGTAATATTCCGTAATTGTAATGCATCAATTACACGTCTGACATCATCAGCCAATCTATCATAATTATAACCATCTGCAGGTTTATCAGAATTACCAAATCCTCTGGTATCCATGCCTATACATCTATATCCACATTGTATCAACTGATCAAACTGGTATTCATACGCTTTGTGACTCAGTGGCCAACCATGTAAAAACAATATTGTTTTTTCCCCCAATGGATTAACCTCTGTCACATAAACACTTACATCTGGCTCCACTATAATCCGATATTCCATTATCAATATCACCTTCCCCATTTCAAAATTATTGCCCGAAGTATAATATTCATTTTCCATAGAATAAGTGCAGATTCATAGTAACAATCAACAATAATTGTGTTGAGGCAGCTTATCAGAAAACATCACACTATACCGATAAATTTCTCTTCACTCAGTATAACAATGAACATCTAATTTTGTGACAGATTTTAAAGAGAATCCTACAATTTCAAATAGTTATCCGAAAAATGCTAGTTTACTGAATACAAAAAAGACCTATTACAACAATAGGTCTCATCGTTTAATGAATTTATAATAGTATAACCCCAATGATCCTGTCTGATCTTTTGCTAAAACTGCGATTATGCTTCCATCTGAACTGATTTTAAAAGTCTGCTCCTCCAAATCTGTTCTAAAACCAATTATTTGCTGAGTAATCAGATTAGCCAGATAAAGGTCTCCATCTCTTAAAAAGAGCAGTTGATAATATGTAAGCCACTGGGGATAGCGTCCAATACACAGATACTTTTCAGAGAAATCTACCCTCTCCATCAACCAGATTTCCCACTTATCTGTGTTATTCACGCCCTCACTAGTTGTCAAATGACGATTGTAGACAATCTGATCATCGCCAGGAGACCATTCAGGCCAACCATTTTGCCAGATAATCCAATCATCAACATGATATTCAGCTAAACGGGTAATTACTCTAAAACCATTCTTTTCTGATTGATGCCAAATATTATCTCCTATTTTCCAGAGAGATTCATTCAGATAATGAGCATGTTGAACCATTGGTATGGGCCACCAATAATCTTTCCAGGTACTCAGATACTCCCAATCTGAATTCATTAGAGAATACTCAGCAACACATCCATCGTAGAACCATATCTTATTCTCCATCCACTGGAATAATCGAAATCCACTTGTTGTGCTTATTGGAAAAGCTATATATTCTTCACGGTCAAAAGCATAGATTATTATCTTTCCATCCTTCGCACCATCTGTAAATGCAATCAACTCTCCTCCCGGATTCCAAAATGGTTCACTAAGCTGATCTCCACTGTAGATCTGTTTTATCTCCCCATGAGAGTCAACTAAATACAGACCTGTATCAGGTTCCAGATACACTAGTTGCCCAGCAACGGGAGACCATTTGAAATATTGATCAGCCGAATCAGCACCATCACAAGTAACAACATACTCTGGCAAAGGAGTGATCAATATAGCTTCAGGTTCTTCACCCCAGCCAGACCAGTTTAGAGTTCCCCATTCAAACTCAATAGATCCTACCTCGACAGCTGCCCAATCCAGATTCAACCAACCCGAACCTGGCAGACCAGTTGTTAAAGAAGTTAATCTATTTTTATCCATGTCATAAACGACGAGAACTGGTCGATTATCCAGATAATTGACAAAGGCAAATTGATGACTTTCTGGCTTATATACAGGTATAGGTTGTTCCTGGAGACCAGTCTGAATCACCTGATGAGTATATTGATCAGGGGACCAGACAACAATATTCCAATCTGCCTGAAAAATACTGAAGACCATCTGTCTCTCATCACTGGCCCAGGAGCTGATAATTTTCCTCTGCGAGCTCAATTCCCACTCCTTGATCCCGGTCTCCACATTAAAAATTTTTAAGTTATGCAACCCTTGCTCGGTTGAATACTTTTGGGACTGGTAGATTAAATAGGTCTCATTTGGAGACCAGGTTATCTCCATATCTCGATAATTATCAATATCTATATAAACCTTCTCCGTCGTATGTAAATTCACTAAAATTACCTGATCCAATGTCTGATAACATAAATAATTCCCCCGGGGACTCAAACTAGCACTAATCACTGATTCCAGTTGAATCTCAATTGGACTTAGACTTCGCGTAATCACATTATAGATCATCGGAAAATTATAGTTTAGATCTCTAACAATAACCTTACTACCGTTATGAGTCAGATATTCATACAGATCACCAGTATCCCAGATCAAATCTCCATCTGCCTGATAAACCCTAATCCGCTGTTTACCCTCTGAATTGAGCTTAATAGTGGCTATGTCATTACTATCAAACCAGACAAATGACTTATTTCGGTTATCTTCGATAGTAAACTCCGACTCTATCACAATCTGTCTCCCGGTTAAGATATCTTTAACCCACAAACTGATACTATTAGTTTGATCTTTACCTCTATCACGATTATTTGCTAAAAAAGCCAGATATTTATGATCACTGGAAAATTGATAGTTTGGATTAATATCAAATGCTATCCAGTTTTTTGTGTCCAACTCCGGATTATAACCCCAAAGTCCATACTCATCTGGATTTGTAGCAAAATAGGTGATCTGACTGGCCTGAACACAATTACCCTGAACAACAATAACTAGATAAAATATAAGCATAAAAAAGACAAAAATTTGTCTAAACATGAGTTCACACCTCTGTAAGAGTATGGTATTAGCTGTAATTGATTCCTATTTATATAGTTCGACCTCCGAAGGCCTGATTCCTCTCTCTGATCCAATAATAGTCCAGCCCTATCATAAAAGACTACCTGTTCGCACAGCAAACAGGTAGTCGCTAATTATCCTACCACGATATTAATATGTCTCAACATCTTTTGCACCATTTCTCCGAAATACTGTTGCCACATCATTAATCTTACTCTGCTCACATTCAACAGCTGTCAAAATTCCTCCCCGTTCAACATCTGCCTCATAGTGTTCACTTCTTTCCGGGGAAATACCCATATCCACAAGACTACCTGCAATTCCACCGGCAGTTGCACCTGCCAACCCTGAGACAATTGGACCTAAAGCCAATATTGGACCCAGACCTGGAATGGTAAAAAGCCCTGCTCCGGCAAGCAGACCAGTAACACCTCCTAAAGCTCCGCCAGTAGTTGTTCCACTGGAAAGATTCTGGTCATCTTCTGCATTATCTGTTCTCTCACTATCCCGGGCACCTTTAGTTGTGTTGACAAAGCTATCATTAGTGTCATTATTATCCCCGTGGATATAACCCTCCCGGGCTACAACCGATATCCGATCATCACTGATACCTTCACTACGTATCTCTGCTGCTGCCCTTTCAGCCTGGGGTCGATTGGTAAAAACTCCTATTACTGTTGACATAATTGTAGTCACCTTCCTTTTTTCTTTATCTTCTCCTAAATCCACTGTTTTAATTCTTACCAATCTATCCACTATAACATTCTAAATTATTCAATTCAACGTGACCAGTTCTATATGTTAACTAGTCAAACGATCACGGGAACTGGCCGGAGTGTTCAGGTCAACAATAATTACCTCAGAGCCAATCTTCTTAATCGCTTGCCAGGGTATCACCAGGTATTTTTCATCTTTAAACATACTGAAAAAATTACCATGATTAGGAATAATGATTGACTCCAGGTTACCAGTTTCAGGATCTACAACCAGGTCTGTCTCGCCGACAACACCTAGTCGACCTCCATCATGCATATTGATGATCTCTTTACCAGCTAATTTACTTAACCGCACTTTCTTCTCACCTCCAACACAAATACTATATTCTTAGTATATTAATTGGAGGCAAAACATATGCTTTGGTCAAAAAAAAGCATTTAAATGCATTATTTTTTGTAATTTTTTCGGGTACTACGTCTTCCTGATCTGGACCTTTTCTGATGACTATTTTTAGACCTGGGTTTTTGTGCAGGAATTAAAGCCTTTTGGCTACTCCCAATTAAATCATCCCGTCCTGCCTGCAGCAGTGCCTTTTTGACCAGGTCATAATTCCCGGGATTACTGTATTGAAGTATGGCTCGCTGCATCTCTTTCTCTTCTTTAGTTCTTGGCACATAAATCTCTTCACCTGTTAATGGATCAACTCCTGTATAATACATACAGGTCGCCAGAGTCATCGGAGTGGGAGTAAAATCTTGCACCTGTTCAGGTGTGTATTTCAAATCCCTGATATGTTCGGCCAGCTGAATCATCTCGTCCAGACCACAGCCTGGATGACTAGAAATAAAATAAGGCACCAGATACTGTCTCTTATTTAACTTACGATTCATCTCAGCATATTTTTTCCGAAATCTAAAATAAACATCTGCTGGCGGTTTTCGCATAACCTGCAGAACTTTTGGACTCACATGTTCGGGAGCAATCTTTAACTGACCACTGACATGATTTTCACATAATTCCCGCAAAAAATCATGCTCAGTATCTGCCAACAATAGATCATACCGGATTCCCGATCTAATAAAGACATGTTTAACTCCCGGAACCCGACGAATCTCCCGCAATAGTTGAATATAATCATGATGATCTGTTTTTAAATTTTTACAGGTAGCTGGGTACAGACAGGTTCGTTTTCCGCAGTGACCAGCTTCTTTACGTGAACACTCTGTCTGATACATATTAGCTGTCGGTCCACCCACATCATGGATCACCCCTTTAAAATCAGGAAGAGTTGTTAAAAGTTTGACCTCACGTAAAATAGATTCTTTACTCCGACTCTGAATTAACTTTCCCTGATGTTGCACCAACGCACAAAAAGCACACGAACCATAACATCCCCGATGGGTGACGATACTAAACTTAACTTCTTTTAAAGCAGGTACTCCTCCTTGTTGATCATAAATCGGATGCCAGTCCCGAACATAAGGTAACTCATACAAACGATCTATCTCATAAGTTTCCAGTGGTTTAGCCGGAGGATTTTGAACCACATATTTGTCCCCATGTTGTTGGACTACTACTCTGCCCTTAAAGGGATCTTGCTCCTGATATTGGATTTTAAAAGCACTAGCATATTTCCGCTTATCTATACTGACCTCTTCAAAAGACGGTAGCTCAGCAAAATCTTTGAACTGATCTAAAGAATTGACCAAAGCAGTGGTTCCATCCAGATATGTAAGATACTCTATTGGAATACCATTCTCCAGATTTTGGGCAATCTCTACTATTTGTTTCTCACCCATTCCATACACTAACAGATCAGCCCTACTATCCAGAAGAATCGATCGACGAACATCATCTTGCCAATAATCATAATGAGCAAATCTACGCAAACTGGCTTCCAATCCACCAATAATAATCGGGACATTGCCAAATACTTCCCTAACCCGATTAGTATAGACGATAACAGCCCGATCAGGTCTCTGCCCCCCTTTTCCACCCGGAGAATAGACATCTGTTTTTCGCTTACGTTTTGCTGCAGTATAATTGTTAACCATAGAATCCAGATTACCGCTGGTAATTCCTACAAACAATCTGGGTGGTTGCTCCCCAAATACTTCAAAATCATCAGTCTTTCGCCAATCAGGTTGCGGAATGATTCCTACTTTATAGCCATGTGTTTCCAATAACCTGCTCAATAAAGCTACACCAAAAGATGGGTCGTCTACATAAGCATCACCAGTAATCAGTAAGATATCCAACTCGTCCCATCCCCTGGCAGTCATGTCTGCCTGATTAATAGGTAAAAATTTATCCCGATTTTTCATTACTGCATCTCTCCTATTAGAGATATTTATCCGTATATAGTCTAACCTGATTGCAAAATCTAATTCTTTCCTGTAGAACCAAAACCACCTGTGCCTCGCCCAGTCTCTACTAATTCCTCCACTAAGACCAGCTCTACCTGAACAATGGGCATAAATACCAATTGAGCAACTCGCTCACCTGGTTGAATAGTATAAATCTGGGATCCATTATTTTGCAGAGGACAGAGAATCTCCCCGGTATAGTCGCTATCAATAACTCCCACACAGTTTACCAGATTAATTCCATGTTTACTGGACAAACCACTCCGCGGAAAGACAAAACCTCCATATTCTGGAGTTGGTATCTGAACGGCAATACCAGTAGGAATCTTCTGTATCTCGCCAGGCTTTAAAACCATTGGTTCATCAATACATGCTGACAGGTCGATTCCCGCTGAACCAGAGGTAGCATAGTGAGGAAATTTAACCTCTTGACCGATTTTGGGTGACATTTTCTTGATTTTAACTTGCATCAACTTATCCTCCTTATGGGGGTATTTTTATACTTTTGGTAAAAATCTTCTTTTCAAGTATATCAAAAATTTCTTATATAGACAACCAGTATTGCCAGGACAAAGATAAAACAAAGTGATCGGTTAATGTTCTATAAACATACAGCACAGCCGGGCTACTAGCCCGGCTGTCTCCTGATCCCCACTCTTTATTTTTCGGGGCCATAGAGTCCAATCTGTAATCTTCTTCCCCAGACCCAGACCCGCACAAGAATAGGATTATCCTGTGAATTGACAAATTTGAAATCCAGATAATCGTAAGCAACTGTGGCGTCCTGCCCGGCAGGTACATAACTGACTTTCTTAGAATGGGAGTATCGTTCAATAATTTTGAGCTTCGCCTTCAACACTGCATTGTATAAAGTGGAAGACACCTGACAGATTCCACCTCCATAACCTGGAACAATTTCTTCACCTACGATGATGGGTGCTTCCTGAAAACCGCGCTGTTTAGAGGGTTCGCCAACAGTGCTATTAAAAGAAAAAACCTGATCTGGCATCAATAAAGTAAAATTTACTAGACTACCTGCCAGCTTAATATTCTGCAATCTCTCCTCAGTTCCTCCAATGTAAGTATGAAATACTCCTAAAGTATTACTTAATGTGAGAATCTCCTGAGTCAACAGAGAAGGGTAAATTGAAGCAAAAACCGGTGTGACATATTCCCCTTCCTCGGCATTTTCAACCCTCTCCATAGTAGCGGACAGATCTAAAATTCTTCCCCATATCTCCTGGGTAATAACCCCTTTATGATCAATTTTGGCCGGAGTTGGCCAGCGAACAATCTTACTTGATTCGCTAATCAGTAATTCCTCCACCTCAAAGAGATAATACCCTCCAATATTTAGATCTCCCAGATAGACTTCTGATGGGACCCCATAATGTCGTCGTTGAATTCTTTCAATTCCCTGGGAGCAAAATGGCCAGACCAATACCACCGTACTCAGAAGGACAAATATCAGAAACAGGGTAATTACTACCCTGTTTCGCAAAAAATTCCATAGTTTATCAAGTTCCATCAGACTCACCTGACTTCATACTCAAAAGTTCAGATACAGTTACCAACCTGTATCCCTTTGCATGTAGCTGGTCAATCATACCTGGTAATGCTTCTACAGTTTGTGGTTTAGGATGCATCAAAACAATACCTCCATTGGACGCCTTACGCATTACTCGTTGATTTATCAACTGTGGTGAAGGATCTTGCCAATCGATAGTGTCTGCTGACCACATAATCACTTTATATCCCAACTGATCTGCCATCTGCACTACATTTTTGTTATATTCCCCATAAGGTGGGGCATACAGAGTATTTCGTTTTCCAATTAATTGATATATTATCTCTTCATTTTTTTTTAGATGTTGAGTAAATTCTTCCCTGGTCAATTGATTGGGATGAGCATGAGAATACCCATGGTTACCTATCTCATGACCTGCCTGATCAATCTGTTTAACCAGATCAGGGAATTTGTTTACCCACTGCCCAGTCACAAAAAAAGTCGCTTTAACATTTTTTTGTTGTAAAATATCCAACATTGACGGAATCTGTTCCTCTCCCCAATCCACATTAATAGTCAGACTCATTTGAGGCACGTTCTGATCACCATGATAATAAGGGGCCAACCCACTGACAGGAATCTCTGCATATTCAAGGATTCCGGTAAACCAGAATAGTCCTACCATAACCAGGGCTGCAAAAGTCCAATAGTAACTCTTCTTCAACTGAATAACATGAACTCTCATTGGGACCCCTCCTTAGCCTGAACTACCTGTTTTTGAATCCCTGAATGGCTTTCAATATAATAGTTATCTTTATAGACCAGCTCTGATAACGGTACAATCTTATATCCTTGCTCAATCAATCTTGGAATTATTAGTTCCAGAGCATCCGGTGTATGCGGTGCAGCATTATGCATCAAAATGATATCTCCAGGACTGGCGTTATCCATTACTCTTTTAACGATAAAATGCACTCCCGGTTCTCTCCAATCCAGAGAATCAATACTCCACTGGATTACCTGGTAATTCTCCTGTTCACAGACCTGAATCACCTGATTGTTATATTCCCCAAAAGGTGGTCGGAAAAAGCGAGGCCATTGACCTGTCAGCTGTTGAATTAGTTTAGAAGTCTTGGTAAGTTCATCCTGCAGCTGACCTGAAGTAAGCGAATTACAGTGAGGATGAGTATATGTATGATTACCTATCTCATGACCTCTAGAAACGATTTCCTTAGCCATCTCAGGATATTTCTCCAACCAGAATCCTCCGAAAAAAAAAGTAATTTTTACTTTGTATTTATCAAAAATATCCAGGATATGAGAGGTCTGATCTGCTCCCCATACTCCATCAATGGTTATTGCAATTTTTTTCTCTGTAGTATCAACCTGATATATTGGAACCAAACGTTTGGTTACCACACTAACTATTCTATCTTTGACATCCCTGGCTGCTAAACCCATAAAAAAACTACAACATAGCACCAGAGCTACAATTAGAGCTGCCTTTCGCCTGGAAGTGAAAAATATATTCATGGTAATTCCTCCTCTGCAGATAAACAGGTTACCCTTTATCTATCTATTCAGAGTTTTTCAGAAATATGACTTAGTTTAACTTAAATCTTGTCATCAAAACCTAGTAAGAATTCGTCGGATCAATTTTAAAACAATGCCATGCTGATCAATGTATATTTTTAACAAACCTTCTACAGATCGATTAGTTTGCAGACCATAATCATAGACTAGATCTCCAGTTACAGCCGTTTGTAATTGAGGAACCTTCTGTAATAAGCGGCGCAAACGATTCAGATTCTGTTGAAGTTTATAAAATGTCTTACACAGAGCAAAAGTCATATTAGTCTGAGAAAGATGAAATAATTCCTTTAAGCCTTTTTCAACCTCCACAGCCTGAGCAGCCAATCGACTCATAAATTCAAACTCCTCTAACCAGGGCCAAATCTCCCGTCCTAACTCCTTGTCCTTCAATCCTCTGGTTAAAGCATCAGTAATTCGCTGCATCTCTTTCGCCTCAACTTCCAGCACCTTAAACCCTTTCTTCCAGATCCTGGCATAGGGATTCATCTCGATTGAATGAATCGGACTGAGCAGATTATAATAGGCAAAATGACAAAATTCCTCAGTCAAATCCTCACCCACCACCTCTGTAATTCCTTCTCTCCAGGAGTACATCGAATCATAAGTATCTGGATCTTCTAAATAATCTCTAATAGCATGTAAAGTGATCAAAGATGCTGTCAGCTGATTCATCGGATTAACAAAAACTCCCCCAATCTTATCCCGTAAATCAGCACTCCTGTTTATATATGGACCGATATGTAACTCAGGAGTCATCATAGCATCATTAACAGGATAGTTATCCCAGAGAATAGGCTTTCGTTCCACAGCAGAGATCACCTGATCCAAATCACTACCTTCAATTTTAAATGAACACACTTCAGGGCCAGTCCAGAAAATCCCTACTTCTTTATCCAGACCGCTTCCCAATTCTTGTAGATAATCTTCAGTACCCTGACCACAATAGACAGTTGGGCAAAAGATTATCTCAATCGAATTTTTCTCTTTCGATAATCGTGCATACATGTCATTTACCAGATCGACCTGAGCCTGAGCCAGACTCGAGTATGCCTGACAATCTTCCTGATGATGCATCTCTAAGGGTATATCATCGAAAAATACTCCGATTAATCCAACACCTCTGTGAACGAAGCTTACAAGTTTCTCATAAAGAATCTCCCTATCCTCTTTGGAAGAATAGACCATTGACAGACCAGGACTAATCGCCATTCCAAAGACAACACCCGCTCTCGCGGCTGATTCAATTAACTCTATAAATCTCTCCATCTCCTGCGTAGGATATGGGCTGCGCCAATCAGATCGATGGTACGTATCTGCTTTAGGAGCATACAGGTAATGGGTATATCCCATCCTGCCCATCCAGTTCAATAACTTTAACCTTTCCTGATGACTCCAGGGCTGACCATAAAATCCTTCAATAATTCCCCGATATTTAAACATCTATTAATCACTCCTCTTCTTCTACTCTACTCATATAATTTTACCATTTTAGGATATTTCCTTTTTTATAATTAGAATATTTGAAGAATTAATTATCTTCTTCACTAATATACATATAAAAGTATGTGAGATCAAAAGGGGGGCAGACTTAATGCAGATTCTCTATTTTAGAAAAAAACACCTGCTTATCGGATTGGTAACCCTACTTTTTCTTTTCGTGGGAATCGGTCTAGCCTTTTCTCTACCACAAATGACATATCGCTATTCTAAGCTAACCAAGACAGTAGTAATTGATGCCGGTCATGGTTCGATAGATCCTGGATGTAATTATCAAAATCTAGCAGAAAAGGATATCAACCTGAAAGTTGCATTCATTCTCAAAGAAATGTTAGAAGAATCAAATATCAAGGTAGTCATGACCAGAACAGATGATTCCCTGTACAATCAAAGTCGTCACGATGATATCATTTATCGGGCTCGCTTAACCAATGAAGTCAAAGCAGATGCTTTCCTGAGTATCCATGTCAACAAATTCCCAACTTCCGAACCCTTTGGTGGGCAAGCCTATTATTATGGAGGAGAAAACTCCAAAATGCTGGCCCAATTAATTCAGGACCAACTCAAACTAATCCAGCCTGATAATTATCGTTCAATTGGTAGTGGTAATTATTATGTTCTAAAGAAAGCTAACTGTCCAGCAAATATAATTGAAATTGGTTTCATTTCAAACTCTGTTGATCGAAAAAGAATAACCGATCCGACTGAACAAAAAAGAATTGCTGCCGCAATCCGTAATGGTCTAATCGCCTACTTTTATAATGATTTTGAAAAAGGAGATAATCTTGTTGAAGAGACTCAACCTTCACAGCAAAAGGTATCCGACATCTCTGCTGGATTAAATCTTTATTTTGCCAAATTAACTGGATCAACTGAATCATTAGTCTCTGTGTACACTCCTTATACCGTAGATGATAGCATAAATGTTGATAGTTCCAGTAGTCTCACCTTTTTGGAGATAGTCGCAGTCAGAGCGATAAAACAACTTATCTCTGGGCCTAATGATCCAGACCTTATCTCTGTCATTCCTGAGGGAACAGAATTACGCTCAATCAAGGTTCAAAACGGTCTGGCAACCTTAAACTTTAATAGTTCTCTCGCCGATAATCACTGGGGCGGTGCTGAGTCAGAAAAAGCTACCGTAGAATCCATCGTCAAAACCCTGACCTCCATTCCGGGGATCGACAAAGTGCAAATTCTAATTGATGGAATATCTGAACAAACTATTGCTGGTCATATCTTCTTTGATGAGCCATTAACCTATGATATGTTCTAACCTCAACATATCCACTGTTGTTCAAATAGCCCATGTGAAGTTCAATCTTAACAGACAAACGCTCTGCCAAACACGCTCTATCAAGAACTTTTTCATGGGCTATTCCCATCTCAACTGCTTACTCTTCTGAAATGTAACCCCTTTGTAACTAATTTGTATTATATTTGTTTTACAATCTAATCTCCTATTTTTTAGAATAACCATCAAAATTTATTCCACTAATTTGCTAATTAATGGCTCGTGAAGCGATAAAATAGTCATAAGGAGGTGGTAATAGCTCTAAAATTTTCAGATAATTCTAAAAAAACAAAAAAGGGGAGTTGTTTAGAATGAAAAAATTATTTTTCAAAGTTAGTCTATCTGTAGTGCTGATTTGTGCTTTCAGCTTTGCTGTTCTGGCTGGCCCTTCATTAGTCTCAACCCCATCCAATCCTTATCCCTGGGCAAAGGTAGAATGTTGGGCAAGCGATGCTGCTAACATGCAGAGCGGTCAAGAACCTATTGTCAAACTGAGTTTGCCCGCTAATACTAAAATACGTAGTTGGTTCCCATCAAACATCTTTGTCAGAGACGGCAGTAGCAGTTCTTACGATGATTATTCTTTTGGTGATTATGGTCATCTACGTAGTAACAAATACTTCCTTTTAGGTTATGCTCCGAACTGGTCAAGTGCGACTAAACCTTATCCCATACTCTTAGTTCACGGAGCGGCTGATGATATGAATAGAGCCTGGACACATCCCATGGAGATCCAAACCCCTGGTTCTATCTCCGAAACTGGCCTAATGCAATACTTGAGTGGACAAGGGTTCGCAGTATTTGCCATCTCTTTTCCACATACCCAGGGTAATAATTTGATTCAAGGTCAACTGATAGCTGATGCCCTAGAAGTTATCAAATCTGCAACCGGGAAATCCCAGGTAGACATTGTCGCTCATAGTAAGGGAAATCTGGCTGCCATCTCTTATATGAGTTCATTGAACAATCAATGGTCAGATACTCAATGGATGACAGATTATCGGGGAGATGTCAGAAAATACATTGCTATCGGTGCCCCATTCAAAGGTATTGATACTTCTTTTAGGTATTATCTGTCAAATCTGACCACCATTGAAGAAGACCTCAATTGTCCTGTGGCATTTTACAATGCTTATATTTACTACTCTTATCGAGATTATAAACGTTGGGATATGACCGACACTTATGACAAGAACTATTTTCAGGGCCAGACCCAATTACTCCATAACTGGGTGGAAGATCCTAACACGCCAATTGGTTTCAACGCCGAAAGTGCTACTGCTGGAGACTTTAACTCTACCCGCAATGCCCTCTACTTTGGAGGACACTCTTTCTACATATCGTCTGAAGGTATTGACAATGCCATTGATGATCGATCAGGCTCTATGGGAACCAGCAACTTTATCGAAAAGATGAACAATCGGGGTATCGATCCTTATATTGATGTTTTTGTCCTCTATGGCTACAACCAAACTATCGATCATACCTGGTTTGGCTATCCAATCGGTGAAAAAGCTGCATCCAGTGACGGTATTTTATTCCAGGCCAGTGCCACTTACACATCGGGAATCACCCGCAGAGGAGCCAATCTGATCTGGAAAACTGGCAAGAACTTAAATCATATTCAAATTACTTGTAATACTTCTGCTATGTCCTGGGTTCGTGATGCCTTAAACTACTAGTACCCAATATAAAAGAGCTACCTTTCTCAAAAAAGGTAGCTCTTTTTTTATAAAGTAAAAATCTCAACTCGATTCTTCATCCGCTGTTTAGCCTGGAATAAAGCTGTATCCGCCCGTTTAAGGATAAAAGCCATACTCTCCCCATCTTCAGGAAAAGAAGCCAACCCCAGGGAGATGGTCAATCTACCTTCAGGTTGAATCTGTTCACCAGGAAATTGATACATCTCAATCATCTTGCGTAATCTTTCAGCCACTCGAAAAGAATCATCCTTATTCGCACCGACTAAGACAATGAGAAACTCTTCACCTTCATATCTGATGGCATAATCACCACTACGTAAATTACGTTTCATCAAGAATCCAATCTGTTGTAAAATCTTGTCTCCCAGATCATAACCGTTCATCTCATTAAAATGTGTAAAATCATCAATGTCAATTAATAATAGAGTGAAAGGAATGTCATCAGTCATAGCTTGTATCAAAGCCTTTTTCAGCTGGTCATCAAAGAATTTTCGGTTATACAGAGAGGTGAGATTGTCTATGTACTTACGGTCCTTAATCTCAGGAAGAATTTTCCGTCTTTCTCTGCTCATATTAAATCTACCCCTTATTTAAAGTATTTAATATCAAACGGTTTTCGTACCAAATGATTTTCATACCAGGTGATTTTCATACCACTCACTAGATATTATATCATTTTTTTACATATTGGTAAAGGAGTTAAATAAAATTTTTTTTAGAATTATGCAATTCCAACTTTTTTGCTAGGATTATATATATTTTGTAAAACTATTGATAAAATTAAGTTTCAAAGCACATACAAGACCTCCAGAACAGTCTGGAGGTCAAAGTGAGTTGTATCCATTGATATAGTATAGTCAGCTATCTGGCAAAAACATGCTCCCCGATGGTCACTGTCTTCTGTCGTTTCTCAAACCACCAGACATTTCTGGCAACTTTAGGATTAAGAAAATATAATGCACCTAATGATGGATCGAAACCATTCAAAGCTTCACGTGCAGCTTGATACGATGAAGAAGCCGGGTGTAAATTAAACTGACCATTACTTACAGACTCAAACTGTCCAGATTGATAGATAACACTTTCTATTGAGTTCGGATAATAAGAACTCAATACACGATTCAAAATAACTGCTGCAACAGCAACTTTACCCAGATATGGTTCACCTCGAGCTTCACCATTAACAACTCTGGCTAACAGATTTAACTCTTGAGCAGATATTGTTTTAGCCAATACCTGTTTCGGGGTCAATCCAGCGGTTGGTAAGATAATTCTTTGACCAATTCTAATGGTAGTATTATCTAATTTGTTCAATGCAGTGAGTATCGAAACAGATGTATTAAATTCCCGGGCCAGTTCATATAAACTGTCCCCCCTCTTAATATGGTAGATGAGCTGTTGACTTTTAGGAATATTGACTGTAACAGGATCATTTTTCAACCTCACCGGATACTCATGCCAATCCATTATTTTCATCTCCGGAGTTGCATCTGAAAAAAGTTCAGTACTTGGCCATTCTACCCCCTCCGTAAAATCTTCATCTTCAAAGGGAATGTATAACTCATCACCTGGTAATAACATAGAAGAATCAGTTAATTTATTTGCCTTTTTTAATAGGGTAACAGTAGTTTCAAATTTTTTAGCGATAGTAGTCAGATTATCGCCTTCCTGAACCACATAAACCAAAGAAAAAATTCGCTCAGCCTTAACTATTCCTGCTGCGAAAGCTCCCGTGATAACAATGGCGAAAGCAATTATCAGGACACATATTCTTCTATTAACGCTACCTCTCATTAAGTCCCTTCACCTCCACTATCTAGACATTTATTAATTCTCTATTCTCCGAACTATTCCTGTAGTGCAAAAGACCTATATTATAAAATCTTTCAACCTTTTACTTATTTCGTCAAAAGTATCCACACAGATTTTGGTTTTGGGCAGGGAATTGAGAAAAACTCGACCATAAGACTTACTATAAAGACGTTGGTCAAAAACAACTACAACCCCTCGATCATCTTTAGATCGGACTAGACGTCCAAAACCTTGTTTAAATTTTATCACCGCATTCGGCAGCATAAAATGAACAAAAGGATTCTTACCTTCCCTTTTTAGTTTCTCTACCCGTGCCTCTACAATAGGTTCTGACGGGACGAGAAAGGGTAATTTTGTAATAACTACACAGGAAAGATCTTCACCTTGAATATCTATTCCTTCCCAAAAACTAGATGTTCCAAAGATAACTCCCTTCTCTTCCTCTTTAAAATTGTTAATAATCTGCTGCCTTGAACCCTCACCCTGTTTATAAAGCCTAATTCCTTCCTTTTCCAACGGGTTTTGCAGAGCAGTATAAAAGACATTTAACATTCGATACGATGTAAATAAGACGAGAGTTCTCCCCTTCATAATTTGCAAAATTTGTAAAAGATGATCCTGAACTTCTTCCACATAACTACTATGATTAGGATCAGTCGTATCTTTGACCACAGTCACTAAAGCCTGTTTTTGATAGTCAAAAGGAGAGCCTACCAGCAGATCATCAACACGTTCATCAGTCAGGCCCAAATTGTGTCGAAAATAATTAAAATTGTTTTGAACTGTCAAGGTAGCTGATGTAAAGATTACTGTATCTAAAGCTTCCACTACCTGTTCTCTGATATCATCCGCAATCTCCAAAGGTGCAGCCTGTAAAGTACAGTACAGCTCATCTTTTCGTCGATAAAAGACTTCCATCCAATACACATAACTCTCATCTTCCAGATTTGTAATAAATTCCAGTGATCGTAATACACGTTGGAGTTGGGTTATCCGCCCATCCAACTCGACGAGCAAACTATCATAATCTGGAATCTCCTGATCTTTTAGACCTTCCAGCTCATCGTACAATACTGTCATCTTTCTTCCCAATTGGTTAATCGCCCCAATAAAGTCGTCAGCAGCAGGTAATACATCACTCTGCCATTTTTCATTATCCAGGGTCTCTTTAATTAAGCGGAGTTTACTCTCACCTCTGGTCTGCTGCTGTTGAAAAAAGTCAGCCACCTGAGTAAAAAAATGCTGAGCCATATCCCTGACTTTTAAAAACAAAGGAATAATTTCAATGTCAATTAACCTTAATACTTCCGATTTTTGATCTTTATTCAAAATCGTTTTCGCCAGTGAACCGCGAATTCCCTGTAATAATCCCTGTTGATTTTTACCTTTAGTATTATAAATATACTGCAGAAATCGAATAAAATTATATCGATTTAATTGATACCCCAAATATTCAGTCGCTACATGCTCTAAATTATGGGCCTCATCCAGAATTAAATGTTTATACTTAGGAAGAACGGCAATTTCACCATCACCACGTTCTTTGCGCACAGCCAGGTCAGCAAACAAAAGATGATGGTTTACAATTAAGAGATCGGCTCCAGTAGTTTCACGACGTGCTCTCTGGAAAAAACATCCCCGATAATGGGGACATTTACTGCGTAAGCAGGTCTCTGCTTCAGAAGCAACCTTCTCCCATAAATCTGCATCAGGTTGAAAGGGAAACTCACTCTTAGAACCCACATCTTCTCTAAAGACCTGATGATTCACCTCAGTTAACATCTGTTCTTCTTCCACTTTCAGTTCTTCATATCCCTGGTTGAGAAAGTTTAACTTCCGTAAACAGACATAATTTCTTCTCCCTTTTACCAGGACAGTCCTGAATTCTCTGGGCAGTATAGGTGTAAGAGCCTTCTCTAACAGAGGAATATCTTTATAAAATAACTGCTCCTGTAAATTAATCGTATTAGTAGAAACCACCACCTTCTCATTGTTTTTAACCGCCCAATGAAGTGCCGGAACCAGATAAGCCATAGATTTACCGGTACCGGTCCCTGCTTCTACCATTAGATGTCGACGATTATTCAAAGCAAAAATTATGGTCTTCACCATCTCTAACTGCTGGGGGCGATACTCATATTTACCAAGACTCCGACTTAACATGTTACCTTCTTCAAAGAATTGAATAATCTCTCTGGAGCTAAGCCGCTGCCGCTCTCTGGGCAGATGAGGTTCTACAACCATATAACCTTCTTCAACCAGATTATCTATAATTAAAAAACCGGCACCTTGATTACCTACTAATGAAGCAACTCGTAAATCTGCTTCAGAAGGTGAAAGCTTACCTGAAGGATGATTATGGATTAAAATCTGTCCAGGTCCGACATCATTAACGATGGCGGGGGCAGCACCAGTATTCCCACGCGCCAGAACTCGAATCTCAGAAATCTCGCCACTTAGAGGATCAATTACACCTGTAGCCAGAACTTCCTGACCATCAGCGAGCTCTATCTCCCGTGCTAACTTTTCGATTACCTGTGAAACCATAATCTCTTCCAAAAACACAAACTTCCACTCCAATCTATCTATCAAAAGACTTCAAGTCCGTAATTCTCTTAGTTTATTAATATCTGTCTGATGATCTCCTAGTTCATCAATAGGAGTCTCCAGGATAAAGGGAATATCATATTCTACTACCCAATGATGATTCACTAAAGCCCTAAATCCCATCTCCCCAATCTCTCCCAGGCCAATATGTTCATGCCGATCCAGATTAGAACCAATTCCTGCTTTAGCGTCATTGGCATGGATCAGCTTCAACTTATCAATTCCAATTACCTGATCAAAATGTTTTAAAACCAATTCAACAGATTCCTCTGTTCGCAAATCATAACCGGCAGCAAAACCATGGCAGGTATCAAAACATACGCCCAAACGCCTTTTATCCTCCACCAGATCAATGATTGCCTGCAACTCCTCAAAAGTCTGACCTATCTCTGTTCCTGCTCCAGACACATTCTCTAACAATAGAATTACCTCATTAGGTACTTCTACAAAAGCATGGTTAATGGATTCAGCAATTCTCTGGATGGCCTCCTGTTTCGTAGTACCTGTATATTTACCTGGATGAAGTACCAGATACTTAGCACCAATACATCCAGACCTCTCCAGGTCAGTAATTAGACCATTCAGAGATTTTTCATAGAGATCCTTTTTGGGTGAAGCTACGTTAACCAAATATGTGATATGCACAACCAGAGGATCTAAACTTAATTCTTTCAATTTAGCTCTGGTAATTTCGACTTCCGTATTAGACAATTCCCGTGCTTTCCAACCACGGGGATTTTTCGAAAAAATCTGCAGACAGTTTGCCCCTAATTCATCCGCTCGCCCGGGTGCTTTATCAATCCCCCCGGCAATCGACACATGTGAGCCTAACTTCATAACAATTCCACCCCTTTAATTATGGAAAAATTAGCTAACTTCTACTCATAGCATATCCAATTTTACCAATAACATTCCTTATTAATTTCGTGCTAGAGGTAGCTTTATCCTCTATTTGAATCTGGAAACTTTAGAAAATGTCAAAGGACGAAGACTCCCGCTGAAAAAAGGATTGAACACAAGAAAAGAAACTAGCCAATTATTAGCTAGTCTCTTTTCATATCAAAGGAAGAGTACATCCTTATCCACTTTTTCTATTTTCTTTGGTCAGTCGTTCAACCATTGCAATAGCTTCCTCTTTTGAGTTATAGATTAATGAATCCATCTTCTCTTTCACTGCCCCCAAGCGTAAAGAGGTTCGGGTAAAAGTTTTGTTTGAATAACGAACCGTGCCCAGTGAGTATTGCTCCTGATTCTCTTTAATCAATTGCATATACTCATCTTTTATCTTAACATCTATCGTGCAATTATCATAATTTACAATTGAATATACTTTGTGCCCAATAGGTTTCATCATACCGTCAACTATTCCTTTAATCTCCTGTACCTGTTCCAGACTCGAAATCTCCAAATCCGAAAAGTCGATAAAAAGGATGTCCTTTTCAGCATCAAAGTTAAATCTACTCTTCAAATCCATCTTCAATCCTCCTTTCCCTAACAGATTTATCATAACCCGAAAAAGTTACTGATAAGTTACATTTTTATGATATTTCAAAAAAGAAGTCTCCTAATTTCTATAGATGAGAGGACAAATAATTACCTTCACAGAAGCACAAATCCCCTTCTGAACTCGTTAAATTTAAGGATTATCAGTTTGTCTGTTAATGCAATGTTTATAAGCAATTCTACATAAGAAAAAACCCTCATAAAAAGCAGGGTTTGTTAATCGCATCAGCTATTTTCTTTAGATGATCTTATCTCAAAAATACCTTAAGAATTTACCACCTGATCCCTGGTTAACTGCCCTAGCCAGTGATTAATCTTAGTCAAAACAACCTCCCGATTAGCTTCGTTGAATATCTCATGATACATATCTTCATAACAGATAATTTCTTTAGGAACTTCTGTTCCCAGTTTAGAGACAAATTCCTTAACCCCTTCCGGGTCAACAATCTGATCCTGACCAGCATATAACATCAATAAAGGTTCCTGGAATAGATGAGCGTTAGCCTGGGTAAAATCAATAACTTTGATTAACTCACTGACAAAACGCGGAGTTACTTTATCATGTACCAAAGGATCAGCCATGTAAGCTTCGACAACCTTAGAGTTATGGGATAACTTATCTGCCGGTAGCGAATTTCTCAAACTGATCCAGGGAACGACCCGATTGAATATCTTGAGAAAAAACTCTAAATTCTTTGGAACAGGATAATTCTTTAACGCAGGAGATGAAATAATATAACCATCAACCTGATTGGGATACTTGATTCCATACGCCAGACTTAACAAACCGCCCATACTATGCCCCAAAATCACCGTCTTATGTCTATTCCAGGGATCTTTAATAATCTGAACAAAACGATGAATATCCCTAAAATATACATCAAAAGATGATACATGTCCTCTTTTTCCAGGCGACTTTCCAAATCCTACTTGATCAAAAGCATAAACATTATATCCTTGATCGACTAAAAACTCTGCCACCACTTGGTAACGGCCAACATGTTCCCCTAAGCCATGAATCAAAAGAACATTAACTGAAGATCTACCTTTTGCTTCCCAGGAACAGGCAAAAAGCTCCGCTCCAGAACAATTCTTATAACCAAATTCATGGTAAATCATCAACTCTCCTCCTTTTTTCTTTTCTCCTGCCATCCTCTTCCTTAATCAACCTACCATATCTCAATTTCATTTCTATGTTCTTATTTAGCCAAATATCTCTGAAAATCCTCTTTTTTTAAAAATAAAAGACACCCAACGGTGCCTTCTTCTAGCATATAAACTTTAATCTCTTGTCACTTCTCCTACCTGGGGTTGGGGAGCAGTAGGGTCTTCTAATCCCATATCTTTTAATGCATCCTTTCTGGATAAGTTAATTCGACCTTGATCGTCGATCTCAACTACTTTTACCCAGACATCATCGCCTACTTTCAAAACATCTTCAACATTTTTAACATGATATTGAGCCAATTTAGAAATATGACATAACCCCTCTTGACCCGGAACGATCTCCACAAATGCCCCAAAATTCATAACTCGTTTAACTTTGCCTTTATATAATTCGCCAACAGCTACATCTCTAGTTAGATCATAAATCATCTGTCGGGCTGTTTCTCCACTTTCCTGATCTGTAGACAGAATATAAACACTTCCATCATCTTCAATATCAACCTTAACTCCGGTCTCATCGACAATTTTTTTGATCATCTTACCACCAGGACCAATGACATAACGAATCTTGTCAGGGTCAATCTTCATGGTGATCATACTTGGCGCATATGGTGAAAGTTCAGCACGTGGTTCACCAATCTCATTTAACATCTCATGCAAAATATGCAGACGACCTTTACGCGCCTGTTCCAGGGCATCCTGTAGAATCTCTCTGCTAACACCAGCAATCTTAATATCCATCTGCAGTGCAGTAATTCCGGCTTCAGTTCCCGCCACTTTAAAGTCCATGTCTCCATAATGATCCTCAACACCTTGAATGTCAGAAAGTATTGCATAGTTCTCACCATCACTGATCAGCCCCATAGCAATACCAGAAACAGGTGCAATGATTGGTACACCACCATCCATCAGAGCCATAATACTTGCACAAATACTGGCTTGAGATGAGGAACCATTGGATTCTAATACTTCTGAGACCAACCTAATAGTATAGGGGAACTCCTCATGAGTTGGAATAACTGGTTCAATAGCCCGTTCCCCCAATGCTCCATGTCCTATCTCCCGACGACCCGGAGAACGTAATGGGCTAGTCTCACCCACACTATATGGTGGGAAATTATAATGATGCATAAACCGTTTGGTCTCTTCTTCTCCCAAACCAAAAAGAATCTGTTCATCACTACTGGCACCTAAAGTCAAGACTGATAATACTTGAGTTTGACCTCTGGTAAAGATAGCAGATCCATGCACACGAGGTAAGGCTCCTGCCTGACACCAGATGGGTCTTACCTCATCTCTTTTTCGACCATCAGGCCTGGTTCCCCCATCAACAATCATCCGACGAACTGCTTCTTCTTTTAATTTCTCGATAACTTTAGATACAACTCTAAGTTTCTGTTCAGCATCTTCATCTTCGCTAAACTTTTCAATAAAGTATTCTTTAACCTCGTTGGAAACTTCCTCGATTTTGGCATATCTTTCAATCTTTTCAACGATTCTCATCGCCTGAGCAAGACGATCATATGCCTTATCATAAATCTCCTGTTCCAGATCCTTAGCAACATCAAGATTCTCAAATTCAATCTTTGAAACACCGGCTTCAGCAATCATCTTCTCCTGTCCGGCTACAATCTTTTTGATAGCTTCATGTCCAAACATGATAGCATCTAACATCAAATCCTCAGATAGTTGTTTGGCTCCAGCTTCGACCATCATAATCGCATCTTTAGTACCAGCAACAACCAATTCTAATAAACTCTTTTCTCTCTGCTTACAATCTGGATTAATAATAAATTCGCCATCGACTAATCCGACTTTGACTCCACCAATCGGTCCATTGAAGGGTATGTCAGAAATACTTAAAGCCATCGAAGCGCCATTCATAGCCAGAATCGCAGGATCATTGTCTGAATCAACAGATAAAACAGTAGCTACGATCTGAACATCATGTCGAAAATCCTCCGGGAAAAGTGGTCGCAATGGACGGTCAATTAACCGTGCTGCTAAAGTTGCAGCATCCCGTGGACGTCCTTCCCGCCGCATGATACTACCGGGAATCTTCCCAATAGCATATTCCCTTTCTTCATAATTGACCATTAACGGGAAGAAATTAATACCTTCTCTAGGTGATGACATTGTTGCTGTAACCAGTACAGTTGTTCCATCACAGTTCAACAAAACAGAAGCATTGGCCTGTTTGGCAAGTCTACCAGTTTCAACACTAATATCTCTACCACCAACGTTCAGTTGCCATTGTTGCATATACTCAACCTCCTTCTTATAAAAAATCTGTCACTATAAAATGACAATCTTCTATAGCTAAATAAAATAGCTCACAGTGTTAATATGTACTTTAGTTATTCTCTTTCATTCACCTTAGTTTCCCCAAATGTTAATATATAATAAACATTTTTCACCCGGAAACGCTTAGATTAAAATCACATCAACAGCAAGCTGTTAATCCTTTAAGTTTAACGACTTCAAAAGAAGATTTGTACTTCCGTGGAAGTAAATACTATTTAATTCTTCATACTCCCATCCATAAAGTCAAAAGACTTCCCTTCTAAAATGTCATTAAAAGTAAGAGCGGGACCATGTGACCCGCTCTTCGTAAAAATTCTTAACCTCTAATTCCCAATCTGCTAATTAATGTACGATACCGTTCAATATCTTTATTCTGCAAGTATCGTAAAAGACCTTTCCGCTTACCTACCATTTTAAGCAGTCCTCTACGGGAATGATGGTCTTTCTTATGCTCTTTCAAGTGTTCGGTTAAAAGGCTAATTCTCTCAGTCAAGAGAGCGATCTGAACCTCAGGAGAACCGGTATCTCCTTCAGCAACCTGAAACTCTGTAATAATATCTGCTTTTCTGTCAACTGTTAACATTCCCTATTCACCTCCTTCTCTTTTTTAATCCCCATAGCCCAAGAAAGACGTCGGAGTGTCGTCATTCCTAGAGTCATGGATCTAATTATAGGAAATTTAAAATTTACCTATCACAGTAATAACAAGACGGCCAGTGTGTAAATCTTTAGCTACGATATCAAAAAAACGACCATCTTCAGAAATGAAACCCCGAAAACGTGTAGCAGTCGGGATCCGACCAGGAATATCTTGAGCAGCCCTGATCACATCCTCCAATCCAACACCCTGTTGACGGTCTTCATCTAATCGCTGTCTGACGTGCTGTGTAATAATTACCTTCATGGAATTAGAGAGACTCCGTCGGGAGTGTACTCCTCAGACTGCAGGAGCATTGTATATAAAGCATCTTTAAAGGCCATTTCAGCAAAGTCATCTTCACCAGCATCCTGATAAATCTGCTCTAATTCCTCCTTCAGTTGTTTAAATTCTTGGCTCATACAGATATGTGTAATGGTTGTGACCATCTGTCGGAGGCCAGTGTCAGACAGTTTTAGGGAGGATATCATGCAGCCACACTCCTTTTGTCCATTTCCCCTAATATTTTAACACAAAAGATAGATAGTGTAAACCCTCATTAGTTCTAAATTTACGATCTAACAAGATAAAATTTGGCGAGCCTGTTGAACATCTCGATTAATCTGGGCTATAAGCTCTGTGGAAGATGCAAACGACCTTTCTGGGCGAACCATCTGCATCAACTCTACTTCCACAATCTGATTATATAAATTATCGGAAAAGTCCATAATATGAATCTCAACAGAAAGATCTCGTTTATCAAACGTCGGCCTGATTCCAATATTCGCAACTCCTGGATATTGTTTGTCTCCAAGTAAGACATTAACAGCATATACACCATAAGCAGGAATAACATAATCTACTGCTAATGATAAATTAGCTGTAGGAAATCCTAAATTACGCCCTCTACCATCTCCATGAGTAACCTTACCAATCATCGAAAAAGGTCTCCCCAGATAAGTAATCAATCTGGTCATCTGACCAGTTATAATCAAATCTCTGATTAACGTACTTCTAACCTCTTTACCTTCCACCTGGATCGTATCAAACACTGTAACCTGAAAACCTAATTCTTGACCTAATTCTTCCATTCTCTGAACATTACCTTCACTTCCACGGCCAAATCGAAAATCTTCACCAATTACAATACCTTTAACTTTTAATGATTTAAAAAGATAGGTCTCGACAAAATCCCGAAAATCTGTCGTCGCAAACTCTAAATTGAAAGCTTTTAAAATTAGACAATCCACCCCTAACTCAGATAGTATTCGACGTTTTTGAGAAAGGGCTGTGATTAAACCAGGTGCTCGTTCTGGAGCCAACACCTTTAATGGATGTGGATGAAAAGTAAAGACTCCACTCATGGCATTCATTGCTTTCGCCTGCTGGACAGTCTCACGAATAATTACCTGATGTCCCTGATGAACTCCATCAAAAGACCCCAGAGCAATTACCATCGGCCTACCATGATCCTTTGCTATCTCTTGATCTGTAATTAACTGCATGTACTTACACCTCTCAGGCAAAAACTTTGACAGGTTGCAAAATTTGCGAATCAGGATCAACCACCTGGGAGATGGATATAAACCTGGTATGATGATATAATCTTACCAGTTGACCCTGATTTAAGTTTGCAGGGTATTCCTGATAATCACCATTTTGCAACCGCACCCCGTTTACAGCTTTGTTCAGTGCCTCATCTCTCAACAGAGATTTCGGCATTGAACGAATTCCCCAATCAATAGGTAAGAGAATCTCGGAAATTCGCCCACTTTTCACATGTGCCTCAACTTCAGCTAAAGTTATGCTTTCATTCAAACCAAATTCCCCAGTGCCTGTACGGATTAAGTATGAAAGATGGGCACCACATCCCAGAGACTGACCTATATCATGTGCCAGGGTTCGAACATAGGTCCCCTTCGAGCACTCAACATCAATCCAAAATCGGGGAAGATCAACCCTTAAAATCCTTATAGAATGAATCTCCACCGTTCTGGGCTCACGCTCTATCTCCTTACCCTGACGGGCCAGTTCGTACAACCGTTTACCTTTGTATTTTACAGCAGAAACCATAGGTGGAATCTGTTCAATTTTACCAAGATAACCTGCAATAACCCGTTCAATCTCTGTAGTACTGATTTTGTCAACGGCATATCTGGCTGTAACCACACCTTGTGAATCCTGAGTATCAGTCACAATTCCCAGGGTGACCTCTCCGCGATAAAATTTATGATCATTCATTAGATATTCCACCATCCGGGTAGCTCTTCCAAGACAAATTGGCAATACTCCAACAGCATCGGGATCAAGAGTCCCGGTATGGCCAACTTTTTTGATCTTTAGCAAACGTCGGATTTGGGCAACAATATCAAAAGAAGTAACACCCGGTGGTTTAAGAATGTTTAAAATTCCATCCATAGCCTTTAGCACTCCAAATATTCGGCGATCTTAGTTAAAATCCTATCGACCAATCCTGTTAACTCACCTTCAAAAGTGGCTCCAGAAGCTCTTTTATGTCCTCCACCACCAAAATACTTAGCTATTTCATTAACTGGTACATAATAATTAGACCTAAAACCCAGTTGAACAATTCCCGGTTCTCTTTCCAGAATACTTACTCCAACCTCAACTCCTCTGATATCCCTCAGATCACCTGAGATAGAAGCTGCATCATCAAGTGAAGCACCTACTTTATTCAACATCTCCTGATCGATTACAACCCAGGCAACTTTTCCTTTAAAAGACAACTGCATCTCAGAATAAACCAGTCCCCGAAGACGTAGTTTAGGTAATGGATAAGAACCTAAAAATTCCCGATAAATTTCACTGGTATCTATCCCTAGTTCAATCAGATCAGCAGTAATTCTTAAAATATGTGGATTAGTGTTAGAATATTTAAAACATCCTGTATCCCAGATCAAAGCTATCGCAATATAATATCCAATCTGTTTATCCACCTCAACCCCTAATTCTCCACAGAGCGAATAGAGAATTTCTCCAACAGCAGCTGCGGTCTCATCGACATAGTTGTAATCCCCAAAAAGAGCATTACCCATATGGTGATCAAGATTAATCACAGGTAATTTGTGTTCTGGTAGATTGGGAACTCTCCCTAAATCTCCACTATCTAAAGTAATTAAAATCTCATCTTCAGCTTCAAAGACAAAATCTGCTTCATAGATAAAATCCCATTCCCTCTCCAAAGATCTCAAATTCAAGGTTAACGGTCTTTCCAGAATCAAGCGTACAGTTTTCCCTTTACGCTTTAATGCATAAGCCAGAGCCAACATAGAACCAACACAATCTCCATCGGGATCAATATGGCCAGTAACCACAAACTGTTGATGGTCTAAAAGAAGATTAGCTATCTCCTTTAGTGTATTCATTTTCATCAGCATCCACTACCCTTTCTTTTTTTTCATTATTTAACTCATGCAGAATACGATTAATATGTGCCCCATATTCTACACTCTGATCAAAGTGAAAACTAATTTCAGGTGTGTGACGCAAATGGAGATGTTTACCAACCTCACGACGAATAAATCCTAATGCAGCTGTAATTCCAGACATAGATTCTTGTTTAGCTTTATCATCACCCAAAATACTGATATACACTTTTGCATAACGTAAATCTCGAGTAACTTCTACATCAGTTACAGTTACAAATCCGATTCTCGGATCTTTTAAACCTCTCTGAAAAAGGCTACTAATCTCCTGTTTAATTAACTCTGCAACTCGATGTGCACGTTGAGACATTTACATCATCTCCTCTTTAGCTTCAACTGCAGGTATAATTAGTCCAATGTACGTAAAACTTCTTCGATAACGAATACCTCCATCTCATCTCCATCTTTAATATCATTATATCCTTCAATACCCAGGCCACATTCATAACCTTCGCTAACTTCCCGAACATCCTCCTGGAAGCGTTTTAAGGAACTGATCTTTCCTTCATGAATAACTACACCATCACGTAACAATCGAACCCTATTATTTCGATTAATTTTACCATCAGTCACATACAAGCCAGCAATAGTTCCAACCTTTGGCACTCTGAAAGTGGCTCTAACTTCAGCACGACCTTTGATAACCTCTTTATAATCAGGCTCTAAAAGACCTTCCAGGGCAGCCTTGATCTCTTCAATAGCTTTATAAATTACTCGATAGGTTCTAACCTCAACTTTATCCTTCTCTGCCAATTTTCGTGCATTGAGATCTGGACGTACATTAAAGCCGATTACAATAGCCTCAGAAGCACTGGCTAACATAATATCAGTCTCCGTAATTGCCCCAACACCAGTATGAATAGGATGAACTCTCACTTCACCTGTACTAAGACGCATTAATGAATCACGTACAGCCTCCACTGAACCCTGAACATCAGCTTTAATAATCAGATTAAGCTCTTTAACATCCCCTTCTTGCATCTGTTTGAAGAAATCATCCAACGAGACCGATTTTTTCGTAGTTAATGCTTCCAAACGCTTTCTCTGGGCACGATCATCAGCAATAGTTCTGGCAGTCTTATCATCTTCCATTACTTCAAAGATATCTCCAGCAGAAGGTACATCTGATAGACCTAAAACTACTACAGGAGTAGACGGACCAGCGGCATCCACCCGCTCACCTTTATCATTAATCATTGCCCGCACTCGACCGTATGCAGTACCACAAATTATTGGATCTCCAACGTTTAAAGTACCTCTTTTTACCAGGATTGTCGCAACAGGGCCGCGACCTTTATCCAACTCAGCCTCAACAACTATCCCATCAGCTGGACGATCAGGATTGGCTTTCAACTCTTCCATCTCGGCAACCAGAAGGATCATCTCTAACAGATCTTCAATATGCATATTTTTCAGGGCAGATACCTGAACAGTAATCGTATCTCCACCCCAGTCCTCTGGCACCAGGCTATGTTCTGTAAGCTGTTGCAAAACTCTATCAGGGTTGGCATTATCCTTGTCAATCTTATTTACGGCAACAATTATTGGAATATCTGCCGCTTTAGCATGGTTAATTGCCTCAATAGTCTGGGGCATAACACCATCATCAGCAGCGACAACTAAGATAGCAATATCAGTTAACTGAGCACCTCTGGCGCGCATAGAAGTAAATGCTTCATGACCAGGAGTATCCAGGAAAGTAATCTTTTTACCATTAATCATCGTTTGATATGCACCAATATGTTGGGTTATTCCACCAGCTTCAGTTGCAGTAACATTGGTATTACGGATTACATCTAACAGAGATGTTTTACCATGATCAACATGTCCCATGATAGTTACAATCGGTGGTCTAAATTGCATATCTTCAGGGCGATCTTCAATAATTCTCCGTTTTACCTTATCCTCTTCGGTAACAAATCTCACCCGTTTACCAAACTCCTCAACCATCAGTTCAATAGCTTCTGGTTCAAGATTTTGGTTCACTGTAGCCATAACACCTAAACCCATCAATTTGCCGATCAGTGAATTTGGCGATACGCCTAAATTCTCTGCAAGACTCTTAACATTGATAGGTAATTTGATCTCCAAAACATCACCCTCGTTTTCAACAGCAGAGATCTCTTCAGCTACTTCAGCAGGAGCACTCTGTTGAACCTGTCGTTCTTGTGGTTTGGAGTGATAAGATTTGTTCTTCTGATTCTTGTGACTCTTATTACTTGAACGTCTGGAATTATTATCTTTCTGTTCCTGACTAGTTTTCACTTCTTGTTTTTGAACAGACGGCTTACCTTTCTGAGGTTCAGTCTGAACTGGCTTGACAGATTTCTCAACCTTTCCTTCTTTCGTAGTTTCCTTTTTCTTAAGCATATCTTGCAAGACTTTTGCAGTAGCTTCTTCAACTGTACTCATATGATTAGTAACTTCTTCTCCTAACTCCTGTAATATTTGAACTAAATCTGAACTTTTAACACCTAATTTTTTAGCTAAACTATAAACGCGAACCTTTCCCATTCACACACACCTCCTACAAAGTTTTAATCCATTGCAATCTCTCCCGTTATCAGTTCTTTGAGGCGGTCTGCAAATCCCTGATCCAGTACAGCAAGTACTGTTCTCATCGGCTTACCAATGGCTTTACCCAAAATTTCTTTATCTCCCCAAATTACCAAAGGAGTTTTATAAAATTGACAATTAGAAGTATATTCTTTTTGAGTATTATCACTGGCATCTGTGGCGATGATAACCAGATAGACACTGCCTCTTTTCAAATCTTGTTTAACCTGAGTAGCACCAGAACTTATCTTACCGGCTCTTTTAGCCAGACCTAACATTCCAGAAATCTTCCGCTCATCTCTCATATTCAGCCACCTTACCGCGAAGTATGTTAACAATATCTTCATCAATAGATGTTTTAAAAGATCGTTCTAAACCTTTATTTTTGATGGCTTTATCCAGACACTCAGTTTTCCGACAGAGGTACGCACCACGACCTGGTTTTTTCCCTGTCTCATCAACAGAATATTCTCCTTCTGGAGAACGAACTATACGAATCAAATTTCGCTTTTCCAATCGCTCTTGACAGCCAACACACTTTCGAATCGGTACTTTTTTGACCATAAAAGTTCACCTCCAGGTTCTAGCTATATAATCAAACGGGATATCTGCATCCACATTAATCAATTAATGTACATTAAGACTTCTTTTCCTCCTTATCCGAAACAGCCTTTACATCTTCATCAGCCTCGACATCTCTATGCCAACTCTCTTTTTGAATCACTGCAGCTCCATTCATCTCTTCAATCTCTAAATTCTCAGACAAGATGTCATCTTCTGGTTCTTCATCTATCTGCCAGTTCTCAGCTACATACATGTCTTCAATAGATTTTTTCGCAACAGTAGGGGCTGGTTCTTTAAAAGGTTCAGTCTGAGCTTGAGATTCGCTCTTGATATCAACCTTCCAGTTAGTTAGCTTTGCTGCCAGGCGAGCATTCTGACCTTCTTTACCAATAGCTAAAGATAACTGATAGTCGGGTACTATCACCTGAGCAATTCCTTCCTCTTTAAAGATCTTGACCGAAATAACTTTAGCTGGACTCAAAGCATTCGAAACAAATACAGCTGGATCTTCACTCCACTCAACAATATCTATCTTCTCACCATTCAACTCATCAACAACAGCCTGAACCCGTATCCCCCTTGGACCAACACAGGCACCAACCGGATCAACATCTGGTTTGTGAGAGAAGACCGCTATCTTGGAACGAGCTCCCGCTTCACGGGCTACAGCCTTCAACTCCACAACTCCATCATAAATCTCAGGAACCTCCAACTCAAACAGACGTTTTAACAGCCCTGGATGAGTTCTAGAGACCATAATTCGTGGACCTTTTGTAGATTGTTTTACTTCCACAATATACACCTTAATCCGCTCATTACTCTCATACTTATCTGTCTTCATCTGCTCTGATGGGATAAGTAAAGCTTCAGTTCTACCCAGATCAATCACCACATTCTGCTTACTCCATCTTTGAACAATTCCTGTCATAATATCTCCCTCACGATTCTGGAATTCTTCAAAGATAATCCCACGTTCAGCCTCTCTGATCCTTTGCACAACCACCTGTTTGGCAGTCTGTGCAGCAATCCGCCCAAAATTAGCTGGTGTTACCTCAATCTCCACAATATCACCCAGCTCATAGTCGGGGTGCTTCTTTCTGGCATCAACTAAAGATATCTCTAATGTAGGATCTTCCACATCTTCTACCACGTTCTTCCGAGAAAAAACCTTAACTTCACCACTAACCCGGTCAATTTCCACGCGGACATTCTGAGCTGATCCAAAATTGCGTTTATATGCTGAGTTTAAAGCTGCGTCAATAGCTTCAATTAATAGATCTTTCGGTATTCCTTTCTCTTTTGCAATATCTTCTAATGCCCTTAGAAACTCGACATTCATTAAACTAACCTCCTCTAATTAAACTCAACTGATAGACGATACTCCTTTCACAATGCTGCCTCCTAAATCCTATAAAATGTTAAATGTTTTCTGTAAAAGACGATTGTGTTAATAACTTCCCATTAAGGGGTTTTAAAATTCAACTGCCAAATTAATCTTCGCAATCTGATCCCTGGGAATCTCCACACGCTCGTCATCAATTAATAGAGCTACTTTATCGTCTACCAGACCAACTAATTCAGCAGTAAATTTTTTCTTCTTGTTATATGTCGGTTTGTATGTAGAAATATCAACATTGTATCCAGCGAAACGAACAAAATCTGGATCTTTCTTCAAAGGACGATCAATCCCTGGTGAAGAAACCTCTAATGTATAAGTTCCAGGAATAGGGTCTTGCTCATCTAATAGATCGCTTAATCTGGCACTGACATTCTGACAGTCGTCTAAGGTAACACCTTCATCCCTGTCAATGTAAACTCGCAAAATATATTGACCACCTTCTTTTAAATATTCCACATCCACTAATTCCAGATTAAATTCTGTAGTGATAGGTTCTGTCATTTTAAAAACAATGTCAGCTAGATTATTACTCATCTTGTCTCATCCCCCCTTTTTTGAATTACCCAGAAAATATTCAATGGGCTATTATTTAGTTTTCCAAAGAAAAACAAACATATAACAGGATATATAGGATAGAGCAATAAAAGAAATGAAAGAGTGGGCAAGTAACCCACTCTGTCATGTTTACACTCACAATAAGTTTCACAAACTAAAATAAAAACAATAAGCTAAAGCAGGAGGTTCGACTATTTCGAATAACCTCCAGATACACGACATTCTGCACTAATTTTAACATAAAAAATAAAAGTTTGCAAGAGGTTTGGGCAACTAAGTTGATTCAACCCCCACTCCAGCAAAGTAATCCCAAAACGTTTACGGTAATATATCTATCTGTTCAGCGTTCATTCATAGTTTACCTCATTTTAGCTATCTTAAACATCACCAGTGTAAAATCCCGGGATAACATCTATCCGGCAGTCTCTTCTGCACTAAACTGCATGGCTTCAAATAGAGAAAATTGATTCTTCTCTGGCATTCCTTCCAAAGCACCATGTTCTTTTAAAACTTCGATTACTGTTTTAGAAAGTCGGGCTCTAGAAGCCAAATCTTCATGTGAGATAAACTCTCCGTCTTCACGACAGACCGCAACATTTCTCGCTGCATTCTCCCCCAAACCCTGTAAGCTGACAAAAGGCGGAATCAGTTTAGAAGTTCCCTCAACAATTTGAAATTTGACCGGGTCTGATTTGTATAGATCAACTCTCTCAAATTCAATCCCCCGTAACATAGCTTCATGAACCATCTCCAACACGGTTAAGATACCTTTTTCTTTGGTTGAGGCATCATTACCTTTCTCCTCAATCTCTTGTTTAATCTTAACCACATTAGCCAAACCTCTGGCAACCATCTGAGCATCAAAATCACTGGCTTTAATGGAGAAATAAGTCGCGTAAAAAGCTACAGGATAGTGAACTTTAAAGTAAGCAATTCGATAAGCCATCATTACATATGCAGCTGCGTGGGCTTTGGGAAACATATAGCTAATGGTATTACAGGAAGTAATATACCATGCAGGCACATTATGCTCACGCATAATCTCTTCCCATTCAGGAACAAGACCTTTACCTTTACGTACACTCTCCATAATTTTAAAAGCAATACCGTTCTCCAGGCCTTTCGCAATTAGATAGTTCATAATATCATCCCGCACGGAGATAACCTCAGCCAAAGTAGCTATTTTATTTCTAACCAGATCTGCTGCATTATTTAACCAGACGTTAGTTCCATGGGATAGTCCAGAGATACGTACCAGTTCCGCAAAAGTCGTCGGTCTAGTCTCCTCTAACATACCTCTGACAAACGAAGTACCAAATTCTGGAATACCAAAGGTTCCAACCGTTGTCCCTAACTGTTCAGGAGTCAAATTCAAAGGTTCAGTTGTGGAAAAAAGTTTCATCGTCTCTTTATCATCCAGAGGAACTTCACCGGGATCAACCCCGGTAATATCCTGTAACATCCTGATAGTTGTCGGATCATCGTGCCCCAGTATATCTAACTTTAACAGATTGTCATGGATAGAATGATAATCAAAATGAGTTGTCCGCACATCAGAGTTCACATCATTTGCCGGGTGTTGAATAGGGCAAAAATCAAATACCTCTGTATCGCTAGGTACGATCATTAGACCCCCCGGATGCTGACCAGTAGTTCTGCGCACACCAGCACAACCTTTGACCAGGCGATTAATTTCAGCAGCTCTGGCTGGTATCCCTTTCTCGTCAAGATAATTCTTCACAAATCCATAAGCTGTGCGTTCAGCAACTGTAGAGATTGTGCCAGCCCGAAATACATAGTCCCGACCAAAAAGTTCTTCAGTATATTTGTGAACAATCCCCTGATATTCTCCAGAAAAGTTTAGATCAATATCAGGTACTTTATCACCATAAAAGCCCATAAAAACCTCGAAAGGAATGTCATGACCTTCTTTTTTCAAAGGTCGACCACAATTCGGGCAGACTTTGTCAGGTAGATCTGGCCCAGAAGGGAATGATCCATCAGTAATGAATTCACTATATTTACAATCACTATTGTTACAGATATAATGAGGAATCATTGGATTTACTTCTGTAATCTCGCACATAGTAGCCACTAAAGATGAACCTACAGATCCCCGGGAGCCTACCAGATAGCCATCATCTAAAGATTTTTTCACAAGCTTATGGGAGATCAGATAGTTCACCGCATACCCGTTATTGATGATAGAATTTAACTCTCTATCCAGGCGCTTCTGGATAATCTCCGGCAGCGGATCACCATAGACCTCATGAGCTTTTTTATACGACATCTGGCGAATCTCTTCGTCTGCACCTTCGATTTTGGGTGGGAACAAACCTTCGGGAACTGGACGAAGATCTTCGATCATCTCTGCGATCAGATTAGTATTCTCCACAACAATCTCCTGAGCGATCTCCGGTCCCAAATAATTGAACTCTTCCAACATCTCCTCAGTAGTTCTCATGTATAAAGGAGATTGATCTTCAGCATCCTCAAAGCCTTTCCCAGTCATCAAAATTTCCCTATAAATAGAGTCTCTCTCTTCAATAAAATGCACATCTCCAGCAGCTACAACTGGTTTATTCTCCTCTTTAGCCAGATTATATAGACGCCGGTTCAACTGCTTCACATCTTCCAGGGAGTTTAAGCGTCCATTCCGGACCAGAAAAGAATTATTGCCTAGAGGCTGCAGTTCCACATAGTCATAAAAACTAATTATCTGTTTTAACTGCTCATCAGTAGCTCCACTCAAAGCTGCCTGATACAGCTGACCTGCTTCACAGGCTGTACCAATCAATAGACCCTCCCGTAAACTCTGGAGGAGACTTTTAGGAACTCGTGGGTTTCGATAATAATAGTCCAGATGAGCCTGGGAGACCAACTTATACAGATTTTTTAGACCAGTATAATTTTTTACCAGAATACACAGATGATAAGTCCGTAACCGTTTCCAATCAATATCTTTGCTTAAAGTATTTATATCTTCAAGGAATTTAATCCCTTCTTTTTCTTGTCGTAAGATCTCCAGCAGATGTAATAATATCTGTTCAGTAGCCGCGGCATCATCGCAGGCTCGATGGTGATTTTCTAATGATACATTAAAATGATCCGCCAGAGTATTCAGTTTGTGATTTTTCAATTCGACCAACAAAGCCCTGGATAGATTCAAAGTATCCAAAATTTTGATTGTTGAAATTACCTCAGTTCTATCTGATTTTCTTAAAGCTGCCTGTAAGAAACTTAAATCAAAGGTAGCGTTATGAGCAACCAGAACACTTTCCCGGAAGAAATCAATAAATTCTGGGATGATCTCTGCTATGGAAGGAGCATCTTCTACCATTGTTTGATCAATTCCTGTCAGTTCAGTTATCTCTGAAGGAACCAGTTTACCCGGATTAACAAATGTCGAAAACCTATCAATAATTATTCCATCTTTTATCTTAACAGCACCAATTTCGATAATCTCTTCTAGAGCCGGATTAAAGCCAGTAGTCTCCACATCAAAGACTACCCATTGAATATCTTCTAATAGTTCCCTGTCAGGATTAATCACGATGGCTTCACCATCATCCATAAAATAAGCTTCACATCCAAAAAGGATTTTAATCTTTCCTTTAGCAGCGTTAAACGCTTCAGGAAATGCCTGAACAACACCATGATCTGTGATAGCAATAGCTTTATGCCCCCAATCAATGGCTGTCTTGATCAAATCACCGACCTCAGCCACAGAATCCATAGCACTCATTTTAGTATGTGCATGGAGTTCAACCCGTTTGACTGGAGCATTATCTTTTCTGCTATCATCTTTGTTGATCTCCATTATGTCATCAGGCATCAGAGTCAATTCCTGAGAGAACTTATCAAACTGAACTTTACCTCTAGTTCTAATCCACATTCCCTGTTTCAGTTGCGAACTTAATTCACTATTTGGCTCAGCCCAGACTTTGCCAGTGAGAGAGTTGGTATAATCGGTAATAAAAAACTGCACCATTTTTCTTCCACTGCGCAGATCCCGCTCTTCTACATCAAAGATTTTACCTTCTACAACTACCGAGCGTTCTTCATCAGTAATATCTTTCATCTCTGTTATCTGTTCATTATTGCTAATCTTTCTACCTAATAAAGCACCATCTTCCGGATCAGAACGTTTACGGCGGCGATAACCATTTCCACTATTGTCCTGCCGTCCATTTCCATTAGAATAATTGCTTCCAGAATCACTTATATATGCAGGAGGTGCTTCACTGGGAGGCACAAATTCAGGTGGTGCAACAGGTGCAACCTCGACTTCATACGTACCTAACACAACTTCCGCGTCCAGTCCCAACTCATCTTTGATATACGATCTGATATATTCATCACAACGTTTCTCCAGCAAGAGGTTATACCCAAAAGTGCTTTCTACTTTGATTTCAACCTGCTGATCCTGAACCTCCAATAGTGCTCTTTCAAGCCAACCATTGCTGGAAGGAAGGTATTCTTTAAGCCGCTGGAGTAATTCTTCCCAGACTTCTGTAATACCTGACTTTAGATCAGTAACCTGGCGTTTGACCCTGGGAGTACAATTGACACCTTCCAATTCGGGAATAAAATGCTTTACCAGATCGCAAAAACATTGCTCAACCAATTCTAATTCCACTGCTTCAGGTAATTCGATAGATACCTGAGCAGTTCTCTGATCCGAATTTATCTCAATAAAGTTGAATTTTATCTGTTTGTAAAGTTCAATCTTCCCAGGATTATGAGTAGCCAGATCTTCCAGGAATAAAGCAAAAATTTGTGCACCTTTGTCAGGAATCAATCTTACACAATCCATAAGCCTCACCTTTCAATTTTTTTACTTCTTGTAACCTGCTTATACTATAAAGTACGGAAACTTTCTTTTCACTACACTATTCATCGAATTAAACACAGTATCCACCAATCAATTATTTTTTCCGCCATTCTACAAAACTTACTCCCTGAACCTTATATAACAGTTCATTCAAATGGGTAACATTCAAATCAGAGGGGAAATATACAACAAATCGAACTCGCAGTAAGTCATCCTCAGAATTATGATCCATGGTAATATTACTAATATTAAGCCCATTCCCACCCAACACTGATCCAAGATCTCCCAATAAGCCAGTTCGATCAATAGCTCTGATTTCAATAACCTTCCTCTCATCTCTACTGGCAAATTTGAACTCCAATTTATTAAGAAACATCAGTACAATAAAGGCGAGACCTGTAGTTACAAAGGCACTAAAATACATTCCAATTCCACAGGCTAGACCTATACCGGCAGTTGTCCAAAGGCTTGCGGCTGTTGTTAATCCTTTAACATTAACTCCTTCACGGATAATCGTTCCTGCACCTAAGAAACCAATTCCCGAAACTACCTGTGCCGCAATTCGCCCCGGGTCAGCATCACTACCCTGAAACAGATAGAACATCCCGATAGATACTATCATAATTAAGGCTGAACCTACAGATACTAATATATGTGTTCGAAAACCAGCCGGTCGGTCATGAAGCTCTCGCTCCCAACCAATCAATCCACCCAACAACAGAGCCACAACCAATCTAATTAAGATCTCTTTTTCATTCAACATATCTACGACACCTCCTTATTTGAGTGAGGAGTGTCTCTGACCAAGTATTTGTAATATCTCCCAATACATCTTTAATCGATATAAAAATCCTCTGACCAAACCTAACTTTTCTTCTTTCATTATATGACTCATATTCACCAATTTAACTTCTTTACATCTAAAATTGTTAGCCCTGGCATATTGAGTCAAAGCTATTTCTATTCCAAAACGGGTCATCTCCATATTATCTAAACCATCAAGCAGTGAACGTTTGAGCACTCTTTGTCCTGAAAGATAAGGTGCAAGAACCTGGGCCAGATCAGTGGTTAATCGTCCATTTCCAAAGATACCAATTGACATATCTGCTTCATCATTTAAGACAGGTTTAAGCAGATCATTCAGATGACTGACTGTCAATCCGATTAGATCAGCATCCAGAAACACAATCACTTCACCCTGGGCATTATCTACACCTACTTTCAATGCTCCACCTTTCCCACAATTTTCATCTAAATCTATCACACTTATTGAATATTGGTGAGCTATCTCAGCAGTTTTGTCTGTTGAACCATCACTTACAACTATAATCTCGTCGATCTGTTCACAAGTAACAAGCACATCCAAAACTTTCCCTATGGTTTTCTCTTCATTAAACGCCGGAATCACCACTGAAACTTTCAAAAATAACCCTCCTCTTTTTACTTACTCATAGTAAACAATTAGACCAGCTGACTCTCCACCTGATCTGTTATGAAGTCCACTATCTCCTCTACTGCCACTTTCAGTTCATCCCCGGTGCCGCGGAATTTGACTTCAATCCGATTCTCTTTTAATCCTCGTCCACCTATGACAACCCGAACCGGAACTCCAATCAGATCAGCATCATTGAATTTGACTCCAGGCCGCTCATTACGGTCGTCTAACAGAACTTCAATTCCCCGATTATCTAAATCAGTATACACCTGTTCAGCTACCCGGGAAACCTCTTCATCTTTACCGATTGGTATGATAACTACATGAAATGGTGCAATTGGCATCGGCCAAATAATCCCATGTTCATCATTATTTTGCTCAATAGCTGCACCGATAATACGGGTTACACCAATTCCATAACATCCCATAATCAACGGCTGTTCTTTGCCATTCTCATCTAAGAAAGTTGCGTTCATCGCCTCACTATATTTGGTACCCAGTTTAAATACATGTCCAACTTCAATGCCGCGAGCCACCTTTAATGGTTCGTTACAGTGAATACAACTATCCTCTTCTTTGACTATTCGTAAATCTATAATATCCTCTTCTCTAACAGTAAAATCCCGTCCAGGATTAACATGGCGATAATGATAATCCATCTGATTAGCACCAGTAACTCCATTTTGTATCTTCATTACCAATGGGTCAGCAATAATCCTAATATCTTTTAATCCTATTGGACCTAAAAACCCCACAGGTGCTGAGAATCTCTCTAACACCTCTTCATCAGATGCCAACCGAACATCTACAGCGTTCAGTTGGTTGCGCAATTTTACCTCATTTACCTCATCACAGCCACGGATCAAAGCGATAATCATAGTTTTACCAGCTACATAAGCCAGAGTTTTGATCATCTTTCCAGCTGGCAAGTTAAAAAATTCCACCATATTATCAATTGTCTTCACATCTGGAGTACTGACTTTGGCCAACTCTTTTAATTCTTCACAACCATCCTCTAACGATACCATACTTTCTGCCCGTTCAACATTCGCTGCATATTGGCAATTATCACAGAAAACGATAGCATCTTCCCCAGAATCTGCCAATACCATAAACTCATGGGAAGAACTACCACCAATGGCACCACTATCTGCTTCCACTGCCCGAAATCGAAGACCAATCCGTTGAAAAATTCGCGTATAAGCATCATACATTTTTTGATAACTCAGGTCCAAACCTTCCTGATCTTTGTCAAAACTATAGGCATCTTTCATAATAAATTCACGACTGCGCATCACACCAAACCGTGGTCTAATTTCATCTCTCACCTTTGTCTGGATCTGGAATAGATTCAAAGGTAGTTGTTTATAGGAGTTGACTTCATGTCTAACCAGATCTGTCACTACCTCTTCGTGAGTAGGACCAATACAATAGTCATGACATTTGCGATCCTGCAATCTGGCCATCAATGGACCCATAATCTCCCACCGACCGCTCTCCTGCCATAATTCAGCAGGCTGTAAAGATGGCATCAGAACTTCCTGAGCACCTGCTCTGGTCATCTCTTCTCTGATTATATTCTCAATCTTACGTAAGACCCGCATCCCTAATGGGAGATATGTATAAATACCTGCAGACAGTTTGCGAATTAACCCTGCACGCAGCATCAACTGATGACTGACGATCTCAGCTTCAGTAGGATTTTCTTTCAAAGTTGGCAAATAAAATTGTGTCATTTTCATTTTCCAGTGACCTCCATTCCTTCCATCTGAACCAATTCTTTTAAAAATTCATCCAACAACTGATCTTCCGGAACCTTACGGATAACCTCTCCATGTTTAAAGATCAGTCCCATACCCCGACCACCAGCTAGTCCAATATCAGCCTCTCTCGCTTCTCCGGGGCCATTTACTACACATCCCATAACAGCAATCTTTAATGGTTTTTTAAAAAATTGAGTGCGAGCCTCAACCTCTTTTGCAATCTTTTCTAAATTAATCTCGCATCTTCCGCATGTAGGACAGGAGATGATCTCAACTCCTCTCTCCCGTAATCCTAAAGATTTTAAAATCTGCCAGCCCACTTTAACCTCTTCCACAGGATCTCCGGTTAGAGAGACCCGAATAGTATCCCCGATCCCCTGAGCCAGAAGACTGCCAATCCCCACAGAAGATTTGACCGTACCCATTCCTGGACCTCCTGCTTCTGTCACCCCCAGATGAAGTGGATAGGTAAATCGTTCTGCAGCCAGTTGATATGCCCGAATTGTTCTCATTACATTTGAAGCCTTTAAAGAGATCACAATATCATAAAAATCTAACTCTTCTAAAATCTGAATATGTTGGGCTGCACTTCTAACCATAGCTTCTGGTGTAGCTCCCCCATACTGTTTTAATAATTCTTTATCCAGAGAACCGGCATTTACTCCAATTCGAATAGGAATCTTTCTTTCCCGGGATTTTTTGACAACTTGCCGAACTCTGTCCCGTTCTCCAATATTACCCGGATTGATTCTCAGACCATCTACCCCCTCTTCAAGAGCCAGAAGAGCTAGTTTGTAATCAAAATGAATGTCTGCGATCAATGGAATTGGAATACGAGATTTAATCTTTCCCAATTGAGAACCTGCTGCAGCATCAGGAACAGCGACTCTAATAATCTCACACCCCACTTCTGTTAATCTTTGAATCTGTTCCACTGTAGCTTCTACATCTCTAGTATCAGTATTTGTCATCGATTGAACCGATACAGGACTCCCCCCACCTACTGCCACAGATCCTTTATAGATTAAACGGGTAGGACGACGTTCTGGAAATAAGTTATATTCCATCTCTATCGCTCTCCTTTATTGTTTCTTTTTGCCGCACATTCATCACACAATCCATTATTTTTCTTCACCTGAGCGTAAGCCTCCTTACCACAGACAAGACAGTTCGTACCCATCTTGATCAAGCATTCACGACAGACTCCATGCTTATGGGTGTACTCGGGGTCTGGTTTGCCACAGATTTTGCAGACACATTCTTTACAGTAACCATTATATTTTTTTAACTGATTGGGCACAACTTTACCACATGCTTTACAGGCCAACTGCCCTTTTTTCTTTCGGGCTGCCTCTTCAGCACATTTCTCACAGATATGTTCATGTTTCATGATCCGAACCTGGGTGGCAGTAGAACCACAAATCTTACAATAACGATATTTTTTCTTGCCTTTAACATTTCCCGGATCAGTCCATTTAGATCCGCGCCGTTTCTTCTGTCTAGCCATTTTAAATCGCTCCTTAGAATATTCTTGCGATGTCTTTATAGATAATCAGTGCGATCAAAGCCATCAAAACAACAAAACCTATAAAATGAACAAAACCTTCCTTCTCAGGATCAACAGCTTTACCTCGAACCAGTTCTATACCCAAAAAGAGGATCCTTCCACCATCAAGGGCAGGAAAAGGAAACAGATTGATAATTCCCAGATTTATACTCAATAAAGCCGTAAATCTTATCAGATATTCCCAACCTACTTCTGCTGCATCTCCCACCATTTTGGCAATCAGTACAGGACCGCCTACTTCAGCAGGTGTTTGAAATGTAATCATATCCCAAAAACCTTTGACAATCAATCCAATTAATGCCCAGGTATATTTGACCCCTTCCCAGATTGCTACACCAATGTTGACCCGTCTATTGTAAACCTGCGGGGAGATACCAATAATCTTTCTCCCTTCTTCTATCCTGGTCTGAATCTGAAGAGTTTTTTGTTGATTACCTCTTTCGTAAACTAACGAGATAGTATCTGATTTACTTTGATCAATAATAACCGAAATGTCATTCCAGGTATTTACTGGCTGACCATTAATCGAAACAATCCGGTCACCTTCCCTGAGTCCAGCCTCAAAAGCAGGCTCATCAGGAAAAGATAAACCGATAATCGGTTGATCAGAGGCTTCTTCTGGTAAGCCGACCACCGCATAAATTCCAGAAAATAAAATAGCTGCCAGAACAAAATTCATCAAAGGGCCAGTAAATAACACCCAAAATCGAGAAAAGATCGATTTCTGATATAGTGCTCTTCCCGATGCAACAGCCTCCTGATAAGCTGCTAATTCTTCTCCTTCTAACTCTTCTTCCGCATTGGGAAATTCTCCAGTCATCTTGCAAAAACCTCCCAAAGGTAATATCCGTAAAGAATAAAAAGTTTCACCTTTTCTAAAACCAATTAACTTGGGACCAAATCCCAGGGCGAACTCTTCAACCCTCACTCCAGAAGCTTTAGCCATAATGTAGTGGCCAAATTCATGGGCAAATACCAATAGTCCCAACACAATAATAAAGGTAATTATAGTTCTTGAGATAGTTACCGCACCTACTAAGAGTCCCAAACTCAACATCCTTCCACCATCCTCTCGGTCTCACCTCTGGCCCAGTTATCAGCAGCTAAAATCTCTTCCAGGTCAGGTGAATCTATAACTTGATGTCTATTCATTATCCGGGTAATATAGTCAGGAATCTCCTGAAATGTAATCTTCCCCTGCATAAACTTAGCCACTGCCACCTCATTAGCTGCATTCATTACTGCTGGCAGTGTACCGCCTCTTCTTCCCGCCCGATAAGCCAGATCTAAACATGGAAACAGTTCTTTTTTAGGTTCTTCAAAAGTCAATTGAGCAACTTTGACCAGATCAAGCCTTTCCAGCCGATTCTTCTCTCTCTCCGGATAGGTCAAAGCGTATTGAATAGGTATGCGCATATCAGGTAGCCCTAATTCAGCCAGAATCGAAGAATCATGAAATTCCACCAGGGAATGAATGATACTCTGGGGATGGACTACTACATCAATATGATCATAGTCTATTCCAAATAGCCAATGGGCTTCTATTACTTCCAAACCTTTATTCATCAAGGTTGCAGAATCAATAGTAATCTTTCCTCCCATATCCCAATTTGGATGCTTCAAAGCCTGAGTGGGTGTTACTTGCTCCAAATCTTCAGCAGTATATCTCCGAAAGGGACCACCAGAAGCTGTCAAAATCAATCTGCTAACCCACTTAACCTCTTCACCCTGTAACGCCTGAAATAGAGCATTATGTTCACTATCAACAGGCAGAATCTGAACCTCGTGTTTAGCCGCTTCTGCCATAACCAACTCTCCAGCTGTCACCAGGGTCTCCTTATTAGCTAAAGCAATATCTTTACCAGATCTAATCGCTTCAAGAGTGGGACGTACTCCGACTGCACCTACCAGAGCATTAACAATCAGATCAATCTCTGGATGATTGACAATTTGCAGCAAACCTTCCATACCCGATAATACTTTAATATTCTGCCCCTTTAACTTATATTCTAACTCATCAAGAGAGTCAGGATTCATCAAAACTACCAATTCGGGATGATATTTTAACGCCTGTTCCGCCAAAAGATCCACCCGGGAGTTAGCCGTCAAAGCAATAACTTCGAATCCGCACTCATCCACTACATCCAGTGTCTGGGTTCCAATCGAACCCGTTGATCCTAAAATACCAATCTTTTTCATCTAGTGTTCACTCCCCTTTTGCAGAAAAAATTGTTATTACTCCTGATTTGGTCAGGGCTTTAAGCACAATCACAGCTGCTGGACCAATAAAGAAACCAACCACTCCCAATGCTTTAGCCCCAACGTACATGGCCACCATGGTAGCCAGAGGATGAACTCCGATACTCTTACCAATTAGCCTTACCTCTGCCAGTTGACGAACTACAGCCATCACTCCATACAGAACTAACAGAGCCAGACCATAATAAACATGCCCAGTAGCCATAGAATAGATGGCCCAGGGAATGAAGATTAAAGTGGGACCAATAACAGGAATCAAATCCAATAATCCAGAGGCGAAACCGATTATCAAAGCATAGTTACTATCTAACAACTCCAGACCAACGATAGCGATAAGAGTAGTAATTGAGATCAAAATCACCTCAGCCCTGATAAAGCCAATAGCACCCTGAATTATCTCATTTTTGGCAGAACGCAATTTTCGTTGAAATCGTCGGGGAATTAATCTCCAAAACAGATCCCCCAAAAGTCGTCGATCACGGCTGATGAAAAAGGTAGCAATAAAACTAATCATCAACACTGTCACTAGACTTGGCAGTCTTGCCAATAATCCCAAAAGTTCCCGGATAATAGTTTTAAAATTATTTGTGAAGAATTCATATAAATCCTGTAGGATCTTATTAACCGCTTCCTGCTGACCAACAGACAGATGCCATCTAGTCATCAAATTTTTTAATTCATCATTATGGTTTAGAATCCATTGAAATTGATCCCAGATCACCTGATAGCTAGGCAGATTATGAGATAAACGTTCCAATTCCATATATATTCGAGATACCCCAGCAACAACAAATACTCCAAAAATTACTAAAATCAATCCTAATACTAGACCTACAGCCAACCCCCGGGATAGTTTTGTCTTCTTCTCAAAAAAGTGTACCACTGGTTCGATCAACAAAGCAACAATAATCGCTATAATAAACGGAAGAAAGTAAACCAACGCATATTTTAGAATAAAAAATCCTCCAATAATCCCAACTAATCCAATTAAAACCAAATATATCTTTTTCGAATCAATTTTCATTTTATCACATCCAAACATTCAAACATAATCCTGCTCACAAAATAATAGCAGTAAACAGTCCACATAATCAAATTTCTCTGCAAATATACCTTTAAAATAACAAAGCTATCAGATAAAAAGTCAAAGGTAGAGTAAATAACGCACTATCAAAACGATCCAAAATTCCTCCATGCCCCGGAATTATATTACCCGAATCCTTAACTCCGGCGTCTCGTTTTAAAGAAGATTCAAATAGATCGCCAATCTGTCCAACAAAGCCAATAGCTATAGCTATAATCAAAATTTTAGATATATTTATTCCAACTATTACCCCAAAAAGAATACCAGCTAACCCACTGCCAAAGATCCCTCCCAAAAAACCTTCTAAAGTCTTTTTAGGACTGATTTTGGCTGCCAGAGGTTTACTACCCAAACTTCTGCCAACAAAATAAGCACAAGAATCTGCTGCCCATGTGCAGGCTAGAGCCAACCAGACAGCATATTTCCCGGGTAATATAGTGTTTTCAAGATTACGTAACAAAATAAAATGAACCATCAAACCGGCAACATAGATCACACCAAAACATGTAACTCCAACATTAATAATCGAATTATCAGTACCATTTTTAAATAGCTGAACAGAGAAGATCAGAAAAAGTGCCAGGACTATTCCAGGGATTACATACTCGGAAGAAAATCCAGAGTTATTATTAAAATACGTCAGAAAAATTAGAATTAGACCTGAAAGCACTCCAGTTCCAACAAAAGGTTTTAACCCCTTCGCTCTAACCATCTTATAAAACTCCATCAGACCAACTACTGTCAAAAAAGATATCGCCAATAAATACAGAATATCTCCATATCCTATGACTAAAACCGCCAGTCCAATACCAACAAGACCACTAATTACTCGTATCAACATACTAGCCACCCCTTAAAGTCTATCTTACTAACCAGATTCTAGATCTTTGTGCCTATCTATTTCACTAAAATCTTGCAGATAATTTTAAAATAATATTCCAGCTTATAACAATTTAATCTCTCTCCTAAAAAATCGATCAAATTCGTCCAAATCTTCGATCTCTATTTTGAAACTCCCAAACTGCTCTAATCAGATCCTTTTTGCTAAATTCTGGCCAATAAATTGGGGTAAAAACAAATTCAGCATAAGCGGATTGATAAAGTAAAAAATTACTCAACCTTTGTTCTCCACTGGTTCGAATCACAAGTTCTACATCGGGTAATCCACTGGTATAGAGAAATTTTTCAAAATATTCTTCATCAATCTCCCGCGGTCGATTCTTTTCCACTAAAATCTTATTTACAGCGTCAATAATCTCAGCACGCGATCCATAATTCAAACAAATATTCAAGTTAAAACCATCGTTAGTAACAGTCTTACGCTCCAGATCTTCCATCAAACGCAGGAGATTAGTATCTATCCCCTCACGTCTGCCAATAATTCTGACCCGTACATTCTCCTCAACCAACTCTTCCAGTTCTTCCCGAAATGTCTTTTTAAACAGATCCATCAAAAAATTTACCTCATTAACTGGGCGCTGCCAATTCTCCGTAGAAAACGCGTAGGCTGAAAGATACTGAATCTTTAAATCTTTACAGGCATAACATATCTGCTTTAAAGTCTTAACACCTTTTTGGTGTCCAGCATTCCGCGGCAACCTCCGTTTTCTAGCCCAACGTCTATTTCCATCCATAATTATCGCAATATGACGGGGAACTGCGGTAAGATCCAGATCACTTTCTGTTAGTTTTTTTGCTTTAAATAGATCTTTAAACATCAGAATCTCTCCTCCTTAACAAATCCTCAGCAGAAATGACCTCTCCTCTGAGGTATGTTAGAAACCCCCTCTAGATAAGAGGGGGTTAAAGTCGATGTAATAGCTCTATGATTACATCTTGTGTTAACGACTTCAGAAGGAGATTAGTATTCATCACTTCGAAAAGGTCGTTAAAATAGAACATTGACATAAAATATAATTCAACCCGTTTGTCATCTCATACTTCTTCCCCAGTTGAGTATGTATCAACACTATAAGTAAGCTCCAATTCACCAGTTTCAATCTGGCGAACTCTAACAATACGATTTTTTAACTCAGGCGGATACTCCTTGCCCGGGAAATAATTCTCGATAAGTTGGAAAGCCAGACCATTCTTTTTCAGACAGTCCAATCCTTCCTGCAGCTCTAATCCGATTAAATCTGGTATCCCTATCACATCCATCGCCCTTTCAATGTATAAACCTAATTCGAATATAAGGACTTAAACTTCCATTATCTCCGCTTCTTTTTCTTCTAATAATTGGTCAACTTTGGCGATGTAGTCGTCAGTTAGTTTCTGAATGTCGTCTAATCCTTTATACATATTATCTTCAGGAATCTCACCCTCATCTTTATACATCTTAAGTTCATCATTAGCATCTCGACGAATATTACGAATCGCCACCCGTTCTTCCTCGGCTTTCTTTTTGACAACCTTGACCAACTCTTTACGGCGCTCTTCGGTTAATTGAGGAATACTTAAACGAATAATTTCACCATCACTATTAGGATTTAGGCCCAGATCAGATTTTAAAATAGCTTTCTCGATCATTGGAATCTGACTCTTGTCCCAGGGTTTGATTGTTAGCAGTCTTGCCTCCGGTACAGCAATCTGAGCCATCTGATTTAAAGGAGTCAAAACACCATAATAATCAACTTTGATGTTCTCCAACAGAGACGGTCTAGCTCTACCAGTACGAATAGTGCCAAATTCTCTCCTGGTCGCCTCAATAACTTTTTTCATCTTCTCTTCAGTTTCCCGCAAAACTTGTCCTACCATACACTTAAACCTCCCCCGTTATTATTTTAGCGTACAATAGTTCCTATTTTTTCTCCCATAATTGCACGCTTAATATTACCTAGTTCACTTAAACCGAATACAAGGATAGGTATTTTATTATCCATACAGAGTGAAATAGCAGTCGAATCCATTACCTTTAAACCCCGTTTTAAAACTTCTATATAAGTTAATTCAGTAAATTTAACCGCATCAGGATTATGTATGGGGTCAGAATCATATATGCCATCAACATTAGTTGCTTTTAAGATGGCATCAGCGCCAATCTCCGCAGCTCTTAATGCCGCAGTAGTATCAGTAGAAAAAAATGGGTTTCCAGTACCAGAAGCAAAAATAACCACCCGTCCTTTCTCCAAATGGCGAATAGCTCTTCTACGAATATATGGTTCTGCAATCTGACGCATCTCAATGGCTGACAAAACCCGTGTATCTAATCCCTCTTGCTCCACAGCATCCTGCAAAGCCATAGAATTGATAACTGTAGCCATCATCCCCATATAATCAGCAGTGCCTCTATCCATACCTTTAGCAGCACCTGCAATACCTCTAAAAATATTCCCACCACCGACCACAACAGCTAACTCTACTTTAGTAGATTCAACGATATGTTTAATCTCTTTAGCAATCTGAGATATAAACTCAGGATCTATGCCATAGCCCTGTTCTCCAGCAAGAGCCTCACCACTCAGCTTCAAAATAACTCGTTTAAATTTTGGCATCCAGAATTTACCCCCAATTAAAAAGTTCTCGACAAAAGTTAATATCCCTCTAAAACCAAAAAATTATTTTAAAAAAGAGAACACCAAAAGTGCCCTCTTTTATTGAGTTCGTTACTGTTGTTTATAAGACAGTACTTCTTCTACGAAGTTATCCTGTTTTTTCTCCAAACCTTCACCCAGTTCATAGCGAACAAAACGACGAATTTTGATGTTCTCACCAATCTTTGCAATTTTCTCAGTAACTAGTTCCTGAATAGTCATACTATCATCTTTAACATATGCTTGCTCTAACAGAACTCTCTCAGCATAGAACTTCTCCAGACGACCAGTAACCATCTTCTCAACAATATTAGCGGGTTTACCCTCATTAAGAGCCTGTGCGGTCAAAATTTCTTTTTCTTTCTCGATTGAACCTGGTGCAACTTCTTCCCGGCTTACATACTCAGGATTCATCGCAGCAATATGCAGCGCAATGTTATTAACTAACTCTTTAAATTCATCAGTCTTAGCCACAAAGTCAGTTTCACAGTTAACCTCAAGCAATACACCAATTCTACCACCCATATGTATATAAGAGTGTACTAAACCCTCAGCAGCAATTCTACTGGACTTTTTAGCCGCAGCAGCAATACCTTTTTCTCTTAAATACTCAGCAGCCTTATCGATATCACCATTGGTCTCTCCCAAAGCCTTTTTGCAATCTAAAACACCTGCTCCAGTTCTTTCGCGCAGTTCTTTAATCATTTCCATAGTGACAGCCATAGCTTGCAACCTCCTTTTTATTATTCAAAATAAAGGGCGCTACAAGGGCAGTAAAACCCTCTAGCGCCCCTGAATATCTAATTATTCTTCGTCATTCTCATCCTCAGCGTATTCATCGTTATCGTTCTCGACTTCATCATCTTCACTTTCGGGAATGAACTGCTCACCCTGCTTACCTTCTAACACAGCGTTAGCAATAACACTAGTTAAAAGTTTGACCGCACGGATTGCATCATCATTACCAGGAATTACAAAATCAACTACATCCGGATCACAGTTGGTATCAACGATAGCGATTACAGGGATGCCAAGTTTGTTGGCTTCTGCTACAGCGATATCCTCTTTGCGTGGGTCAGCAACAAAGATCGCATCAGGTACTCTCTTCATATTACGAATACCACCCAGGAAACGTTCCAATCTATCCCGTTCTTTGGAAAGAATAATAACTTCTTTCTTAGGAAGACGATCAAAAGTACCGTCTTCTTCCATTCGTTCCAATTCCTCAAGACGATCAACACGCTTACGGATAGTCTGATAGTTGGTCATAGTACCACCTAACCATCTCTGGTTAACATATGGCATACCACAGCGCTCAGCTTCACGTTTAATGGTCTCCTGAGCTTGTTTTTTAGTACCAACAAACAGAATGTTCTTACCTTGACTAGCCAGATCACGAACAAAATTATATGCAACATCAATTAACTTAACAGTTTGCTGCAAGTCAACGATGTAGATACCATTACGCTCTGTAAAGATATATGGCTTCATCTTAGGATTCCATCTTCTTGTTTGATGACCAAAGTGAACACCAGATTCTAATAGCTGCTTCATGGACACTACAGACATGACTTACACCTCCTCTCAAATGGTTTTTATCCTCCGCCCGGATCATTCCCCATTGAAACCAGAAACTGGCACCCTCAATGTGGGTTACCGAACGTGTGTATTCGTGCCATGTACAACTTGTACAGGCACAATGACACAGAAAAAAGATGTATGATAATATTTTAACCACACATCCTTAGCTAGTATACCACAAAGATACAATTATATCAACTATATTTTTTTCATTTTTTTTTATAATTCTGAATCCCCCATTTTAACAGATTTTATAATAACTAAACCATTCTCGGTATAAAACTCCATGGTGCGTCCATGAGACCCACCAGTATCTTCTGCAATCAAAGGAATCCCACACTCTTCTAACTTCTTTTTTACAGCTTCTGTATTACGTGCTCCAATTCTCATAAGATCATTGTCAGAATCAAAGTTGAACATCTGAGCTCCACCCGCCATTTTAGCTTTTAAACGTCTTCGTTCAACTCCTAATTTGCTCAACTTTTCTAATAATAGCTCCAGTGCAGTATCAGCATATTTGGCCAGGTTAGTTTGAGATCTCATGGTTGTACTATCAGGCAGCATCACGTGTGCCATGCCACCGATGCGCTTTTTCCCGTCATATAGGGTAACACCTATACAGGACCCGAGGCCGGAGGTTATCAATACCCCAGGAGATTCTATAACATTAAGATCAGCCATCTTAACCCGAATTATCGTCATAACATGCCCCCAACCCCAAAGCCTTAATAATTGAGTCAAGTGACCCTTGACCTGGTATAAAGAATAAATTACCGCGAATCTCCTCCTGATCCACATGAAATTGAGTCTCAACTAATAGTCCATGATCTCCCATCTGACCAAACTCAACCATAAAAACCCCAAGAATAGCACCAGCCATATCTACTGCAAAGGCAGGCACTGATTGAATTAACACAAATCCAGTCATCTGATTGAATGCACTCAGATATGAACCGGATAAAATATTGACAATTTCTTTTAATGCAGAAACCTCCATATCGGAAAACGAATCACTGGATACCCTCATTCCTAAAACTTCTAAAAGTTTAAAAGCACTCTTCTGCTCTAATAAAAAGAGCATATGCCCTGGGGCTTCCCCTAGTACACGTAAAGTAATCCCCACAACAGGCACATCAGCACCTCCATATAGTTCAGGTACCTCAGATAATTCCACAATATTCACTTTCGGTACAGTCATATCAATTTTTCTACCCAAAAATTGGGCAAACGCGGTAGCCGAATTACCGGCTCCGATATTTCCAATCTCTCTTAGGGCATCCAACTGAATTGGCGAGAGCTCCGTAATAGGTCGAATCTTGCCCATAATAGACCCCCTTAATTAATCTGAGCTCCTTCATTTGTTGCTATTTCTAGATTGAGAATCTTCTCTAGATTTAAAAGAACAATTAGCCGGTTTTCAATCTTACCAACCCCACTCAAATATTCTTTCTCAATCCCTCCGGCAACTGATGGAGCAAGCTCGATGGCATTTGTCTCAATCCAGAGTACTTCATTAACATTGTCAACTAATAAACCAATTTGATAGTCTTTAATCAAGACGGTAATAATCCGAGTACTCTCCTGTATATTTGAAGATTCCAGTCCAAATCTCTGACGCAGGTCAACTACAGGAATAATCTCACCACGAATATTAATAACACCTTTGACATAATGGGGAGCATTTGGCACACGGGTAATCTTGGTATAACGATGAATCTCTTGGGTTCGTAAGATTTCAACACCAAATTCTTCTTTATCAATCTGGAATACCACATATTGGTGACGATTCACAGCCTGAACACTCTTATCCTTCATCAGATACACTCCCCTCTTTAAGCTATATTGCGGACATCTAAGATCAAAGCAACCTCACCATCTCCCAGAATAGTAGCCCCACTAATATGTGGTACATCTATCAAAAATTCACCTAAAGACTTAATAACTATATCCTGTTGGTTGATTAGTTCGCTTACAATCAATCCGACCTGTTTTTTGCCAGTTCCAATTACCACGACAGATAATTGTTCTGTATTATCATTCAAATCAGGAATAGATAAACCCAATAATTTATGTGACCAGACCAGAGGAATAAGATGACCGCGCAAGACGAATACTTCCTGACCTTGAACCATCTGTACCTGTTCTGCTGTAATATCCTCTGCACCTTCAATTACAGATAACGGAATTGCATAAGTTTCGTCACAAACTTTTACTAATAATGCCTGGGTAATTGCTAAAGTTAAAGGAAGAGATATATTAAATGTAGTTCCTTTGCCCAACTCTGTATCAATGTAAATATGACCATCCAGAGATTCAACCGTCTTTCTAACCACATCCAGACCAACACCTCGTCCAGAAATATCGGAAATAACTTCTGAAGTGGAAAAACCCGGTCTGAAGATTAACATAATCTTCTCATGGTCACTCATCTTAGTCAAATCATCTCTGGTAATCACACCACGTTCGAGAGCCTTTTTGGTAATCTTTTTAGCATCCAGACCACGACCATCATCAGTTACCTGAATTAAGATCTCATTACCTTTTTGAGCGGCAGATAAACGTAATTCTGCAAATTCAGATTTACCAGCTTTCTTTCGGGTTTCTGGATCTTCAATCCCATGGTCTATCGCATTTCTAAGTAAATGAACCAATGGATCGCCAAGGCTATCTATAATCGAACGATCCAATTCCGTCTCAGCACCATCAATTATTAAGTTGACCTTCTTATTCAACTCTTTAGATAAATCCCGGACCATCCGGGGGAATCTGTTAAAGATACGCTCGATAGGTACCATTCGAACTTGCATAACTGTATGCTGCAGGTTCATGGTCACCCGATCTAATTGTTGCAAAATATCTCCAAATAGTTCATTGCTGACATTCATCCGATTACTAATCTCTTCCAATCGGGTCTTGTTAATTAAAAGTTCAGCAACTAAGTTCATCAAACTGTCCAATTTATCAATGTCAACCCGTACAGTTGGTGTAATCTTAAGATCCTGTTGAGTCAATTGAGCATTGGATTCTTCGCTCTCTTCAGATGCAACTTCCACTGCAGCAGCAACCTCTTGAATACCGTTTTCAATATAAGGTCCGGTCTCACCAGTTAAATTGTCTTCAGTAATACGCACAATCTGGATACCCTTAACATCCGTAATATCAGTAACAATGCTTTCGATCTCTTTTTCAGACTCTTTAGTGAGATATAAAATTTTGAACTCATAATCAAACTTCTCATCTTCGATCTCTTTTAGAGAAGGGATACTTTTGACTACAACTCCAGCCTCTTTTAAATTCTTGATTACCATAAAGCCCCTTACAGCCTTAAGTAAACAATCTTTGACCAGTTCCACATCCAAAACATAACAATAGTAATCAGTCTTCAAATGACTAATAATAGTACTCTGCTCATCGGAGTTAGTATCCATCAGGTCGACTTCTACAGAAGTAGATTTGACGGTTGGTGATGCCGCTCCATCTTTAATACTATCCACATTTTGCAAAAGTTCGATAATATCATCAACTTCACTGGTTTCAGCACCTGAATGGGATATCTCTTTGACCAGTTTATCCAGCCTGTCCAAACATTTAAAAAGAATATCCACTATTCCCGTTGTTAATACCATCTTTTTTGCACGAATCCTATCCAGAACATTTTCCATTTCATGAGTTAAGTTAGCCATACGGTCAAACCCCATGGTAGCAGCCATCCCTTTTAAAGAATGGGCAGCCCGAAAGATATTATTAATTAATTGCTCATCGCTAGGGTTATGTTCGAGTTCTAACAAACTTTGATTAAGTGTTTGCAAATATTCCTCGGATTCATCCAAAAACATTCTCAAATATTGAGACATGTCCACCTGGCATCCCCCCTTTATGTTTGCTTATTTTCCTTAACCTATAACCTTGTTGACAGCCTCCAAAACTCTTTCATTTTTGAAAGGTTTTACAATAAAGTCTTTCGCTCCAGCCTGAATAGCTTCTATAACCATAGCCTGCTGGCCCATAGCACTACACATAATGATCTTAGCACCACTATCCGATCCCAGAATCTCACGAACTGCAGAAATCCCATCCATCTCGGGCATAGTGATATCCATGGTAATCAGGTCAGGTTTAAGTTCATTATACTTTTCGACTGCCTGTTTACCATTCTCTGCTTCCGCAATAATTTCGTAACCGGCTTCTGTCAGGATATTTTTAATCATCATTCGCATAAATGCTGCGTCATCAACGATCAAAACGCGTTTCGCCATTTCTGTACGTACCTCCTTTAAGGGTTTTTCCAGATTTAGATATATTTTTTTCTCAAGACTTATTCGACGTTTAACTAACTAACTCCTGCAAATACTGTGAAAACTCATGACAAAAGACCCATGAGTTTTCATAATAACCTCATATTCAACATTTTTCGACTATTTATTTTTTAACTTTTCCAGCTCGTCAGGCAAACGTTCATTAAGCACTTTAATATAAGTTCCTTTCATTCCTAATGAACGGGATTCAATCACTCCAGCACTCTCGAATTTTCGCAAAGCATTGACAATTACTGAACGCGTAATTCCAACCCGGTCCGCAATCTTACTGGCTACTAACAAACCCTCATTACCTTCTAACTCCTCAAAAATATGTTCGACAGCTTCCAATTCAGAATAAGACAGGGTCTCCAGAGCAATCTGTACAGCCGCCTTCTTCCTGGCTTCCTCTTCTAACTTTTCAGCTTTTGAACGTAAAATCTCCATCCCAACTACTGTAGCTCCATATTCAGCTAATACCAGATCCCCTTCGTCAAAAGGATCGCCAAAACGAGCAAGAATCAATGTTCCCAATCGATTTCCGCCACCTATAACAGGAACAATAGTTGTTAATTTTTGAGTGAAGATACATTTGGCTCCTTCTTTAAAGACACAATCGCCTGCACGCTGTTCAATATTCTGTCTTGTTTGAACAGTTTTTAAGAGCCATTTATTATAATCATCTGGAAAAGCCGCTTTTAGGATAACCTCCTCCATCATCAAACTACATTCAAACTCGTCTAACAGATGATATCCCAAAAGTCTACCTCCGTCACTAACTACGTATACGTTACAATGAATAGATTGGCATAAAACCGCAGCCATCTCACTAAAATCAACAGGCTGACCAGCTGACCGTTGAATTAATCTGTTTATCTGCCTGGTCTTATCTAAAAGTTTTTTCATCTGACTTGCTCCTTTCCTTAAATTGTTCATGAATAAACTGTTTGACAACTATTTTGTCATTCAAGATCATTTTTAATTCGCACGAGAATTAACTTATAAAATATATTTGCTCAAATCCTTATCTTTGACTACATCATCCAATTGCTGTTTAACAAAATTCAAATCAATAGCCACCTTCTGCTGATCAATTTCAGGAGCTTCGAAGGATAATTCTTCTAAAAGTTTTTCCAGTATAGTATGCAATCTCCGGGCTCCAATATTCTCAGTCTGTTCATTAACCAGGTGAGCAATTCTGGCAATCTCCCTAATGGCTTCATCACAGAACTCTATCTCAAGCCCTTCAGTAGATAACAAAGCCGCATACTGCTTAGTTAAGGCATTCTCCGGCTCAGTTAGAATCTGTCGAAAATCTTCTTCAGAAAGGCTGGTCAATTCAACCCGAATGGGAAAACGACCCTGTAGTTCAGGAATCAGATCAGATGGTTTAGAAAGATGGAATGCACCTGCAGCCACAAATAGAATGTGATCTGTTTTCACGGGTCCATATTTAGTCATCACTGTAGAACCTTCCACAATGGGCAAAATATCTCTCTGTACCCCTTCCCTGGATACATCTGGCCCCCTGCCTGATTCTTTTCCCGCAATCTTATCAATCTCATCGAGAAAGATAATCCCTGACTCCTCAACCCGACGAATAGCTTCCATGGACACATCATCCATATCAATTAACTTTTGCGCTTCTTCCTGTTGTAGAACTTCTCTTGCCTCTTTGATAGATGCTTTGCGCTTTTTCTTTTTAGATGGGAACATTCCCGAAAACATATCCTGAAAATTAATTCCCATCTCCTCAATACCCGCTCCAGAGAATATCTCAATCATTGGAGGACTCTGCTGTTCAACCTCAATCTCAATGGTCTGATCGTCTAACTCACCACTCCGTATCCTCTCAAGAAGTTTTTCGCGCCGTTCTTTTAAACGGGCATAATTATCTTGATTCTCCTGATCTTTATCATCTTCGTCAGTCGAATCATACTTGCCAAAAAGCATATTTAACGGATTACTCTGTCTTTGTGAAGGAAGTGGAAGCATAATATCTACAACTCGTTCTTCTGCTAAATGAGCTGCTTTATCTTCTACCAGAACCATCTTCTCCTTACGAACCATTCTAATAGATGTCTCCACTAAATCACGAATCATAGAATCTACATCCCTACCAACATAGCCCACTTCAGTAAATTTAGTTACTTCAACTTTGATAAAAGGTGCTCCTGCTAATTTAGCAAGCCTTCTAGCAATCTCTGTTTTTCCAACACCAGTAGGCCCAATCATTAAAATATTCTTCGGAACTACTTCATCCCGTAACTCTATGGGTAATCTTTTTCGACGAAAGCGATTTCTCATAGCAATAGCGACAGATCTTTTAGCCTGATGTTGACCAATAATATATTTATCAAGTTCTTCCACTATCTGACGTGGGGTTAATTCTTCCATCAAATTCCCCTCCCTTAAACTTTTAAGATAGTTCTTCAACAGTAATATTTTGATTTGTATAAATACAGACTGATCCAGCGATTATTAATGCCTTTTCAGCAATCTCTTTAGCAGATAAATCGGAATTCTCAACTAAAGCCAACGCTGCAGAATGAGCATATGGTCCACCTGAACCGATAGCGATAATTCCTTTATCGGGTTCGATTACATCTCCTGTTCCCGAAATCACCAATAATGTATCTAAGTCTGCTACAATTAATAAAGCTTCTAATTTACGTAACATTTTATCTGTTCGCCATTCTTTAGCTAATTCAACAGCCGCTCTCTTCAAATTACCATGAAATTCTTCTAATTTCCCTTCAAATTTTTCAAAAAGAGTAAAGGCATCAGCTGCTGCACCAGCAAATCCTGCTAAAACCTGATCATGGTGGATTCGTCGGACTTTTTTCGCACCATGTTTCATTATTGTGTTACCCATGGTAACCTGACCATCACCCGCCAGGGCGACTTTACCCTTATGTTTTACTGCAACAATCGTTGTGGCCTGAAACATTCCTTCAAGCCTCCTTCCATAAAAGATATTTGTTTACGGTAAATAACCGCACATATCTAGCTAACATTTATGCATAACTAATATATACGTAAACTAATATAAAAAAGTTCCTTTATAACAATATATATTACCATATTGAGCAAAATTATGTCAAGTTATAATGTTGATTATTCTTGTCGTAATAATTAATTCTATGTAAATAATCTAATTTGAAATATTTAAAAGATCATTCAGCACCATGAATTTATGTAAACTTTCCAATCCACGTTCAGAAACTTTTTGTTTTTTGAGCTGCTTATCTTTAATCTTCTCCTTCAAAGGTGGAAGAATACCAAAATTGATATTCATCGGTTGAAAAGACTTTTGTACAGCAGAAGAGATATAATGGGTTAATGCTCCATGAGCCGTTTCTGACGGAAATATCAGGGGTTTTTCTCTCCTGGCCAGTCTCACTGCATTAATTCCGGCAATGATACCCATAGCAGCAGATTCTACATAACCCTCTACCCCTGTAATCTGTCCTGCGAAAAGAATCTGAGGATGGGATTTTAACTGAAGTGTAGGTTGCAGCAATTTTGGTGAATTAATAAAAGTATTGCGATGCATTACTCCATAACGGACAAATTCTGCTTCTTTTAATCCAGGGATCATGGAAAACACTCTCTGCTGTTCTCCCCATTTTAATCTCGTTTGAAAGCCTACCAGATTGTACAGAGAACCTTCCAGATTATCCTGACGTAGTTGAACAACAGCATAGGGATTCCTACCAGTTCTGGGATCTGGTAAGCCAACAGGTTTCAAAGGCCCAAAAGCCAGGGTTTTGATCCCCCGGCTGGCAATCTCCTCAATCGGTAAACATCCTTCGAAAAATTTACCTTTTTCAAAATCCTCAACTGGAGCTCTATCGGCTTCGACTAACTCATGCCAAAAGTTTTCATATTCTTCTTTAGACATTGGGCAATTAAGATAATCCCCATCTTCTTTCTCTTCATATCTGGATGCCCGATAGACAATATCAAGATTCAAACTATCATAACTGATAATAGGTGCAGCTGCATCGAAAAAATACAGATATTCTGCACCTAATAGTTTTCGGATTACTTGTGCCAGAGGTGCAGAAGTTAAAGGTCCGGAAGCAATGATAGTAATATGATCTGAGAGCAGATATTCGCTTAATTTTCCATCAGCACAGGCTTCTTCATTCCTGATAGTTATTCGAGGATGAGCTATAAGTCTCTCGGTTACCTCTTCAGCATATCGATCCCGATCTACCGCCAGAGCCCGACCTGCCGGGACAGTATGCTCATCAGCAGCAGTGAGAATGAGCGAATTTAACTCTCGCATCTCTGCTTTCAATAGACCTGCTGCATTCCCCAGATGGTCTGCTTTCAATGAATTACTACAGATCAACTCGGCAAAGTATCCCGTATGATGAGCTTCTGTCATCTTCTCGGGACGCATCTCCCATAATTCAACTTCAATACCTGAATTTGCTATCCTCCAGGCTGCCTCAGATCCCGCAAGACCTGCACCGATCACCCTGATCTTAGTCATTTTCTTTGCTCCCTTTTTCAGAATACGAACATTCTTTATTCGAACATTGAATAGTTTTACCTTTTTTCGATCTCTTCTCTACCATAATCGAACCACATTCAGGACATTTTTTCTGAACTGGTTTATCCCAGAGGACAAAATCACATTCGGGATAAGCACTACAACCATAAAAATTTCTACCTTTTTTAGTTTTCCGTTGGACTAATTCCCCTGCATTACACTGGGGACAACTAACCCCGGTCTTAACCATATAAGGTTGGGTATTTTTACACTCAGGATATCCCGGACAAGCCAGAAACTTACCGTAGCGACCATGCTTGACAATCATGTTTCGGCCACATTTTTCACAGATAACATCTGTGACTTCTGGTTCTAATTCCACATCGCTCATCTCTTCTTTAGCAGCTTCTAATCTCTTCTCAAATTTTTCATAAAATTCTTTTAATACCTTTACCCAATCCATTTGACCATCTTCCACCTCATCTAGCCGACCTTCTAAAAAAGCTGTAAACTCTACATCGGTAACATCAGGAAAATGATTGATCAAAAGATCTGTAACAATAAAGCCCAACTCAGTAGGCAAAAGTGATTTTCCATCTTTTGTTACATAACCCCTCTGTTGAATAGTGGCGACGATAGGTGCGTAGGTGCTGGGCCGTCCAATACCATTCTCCTCAAGAGCTTTGACTAGACTGGCCTCAGTGTACCTGGGGGGTGGTTGAGTAAAGTGTTGTTCTGGTACAATCTTAGTTAGGTTCAATTTATCACCCTCATTTAAAGGTGGCAATTCCTGATCTTCTTTTTGAGAACCAAATGAGTCCACCGCAAGAAAACCTTTAAATATATTAGTAGTTCCGGTTAATCGGAAAAGATATTTTCCGGCTCGAATATCAATCGTCAGAATCTTATTCACTGCAGGACTCATCTGACTGGCAACAAAACGTTCCCAGATTAATTTGTACAACTTATATTGTTCAGACTGCAAATGTTCTTTAATAGCCTCAGGTTCATAGTTGACAGACGTAGGTCTGATGGCTTCATGAGCATCCTGTGAACCTTCTTTAGCCTGATAAGAACGTTTCTTCTCAGGAACATAAGTGTCTCCAAATCGTTTGGCAATATATTCTTTAGCTTCAGCCTGTGCCTCCTCAGAGATACGGGTAGAATCGGTACGTATATAGGTTATAAGACCAACAGTACCCTGAGGTAGATCCAGACCTTCATACAATTGTTGAGCGACATACATGGTCTTTTTGGTACTAAAACCAAGAAGATTGGCCGCAGCCTGTTGTAAACTACTGGTTGTAAATGGTGGATAAGGATTCCTCTGACGTTTACGTTCTTTGACCTTCTCCACATGATAGGTTTCAGATTTTAACTGAACTTCATGTGTTCGAGCCTCAGTCTCATTGGAAATCCTGGGTTTCTTGTTGCTAATTCGATGAAGTTTAGCTATAAAACTATCTGTACCGTGATTCAGATGAGCATCAATAGTCCAATACTCTTCAGGTTTAAAATCCCGAATCTCCCGTTCCCGGTCACAGATAATCCGTACAGCTACCGTTTGAACTCTACCGGCACTAAGTCCCTTGCGAACTTTATTCCACAGAAGCGGACTTAACTGATACCCTACCAGTCGATCAAGGATCCTTCTCGCCTGTTGAGCATCAACCCGATTCTTATCAATGACTCTAGGTGTTTTAATTGCATTTTGAATAGCTTTTTTAGTGATCTCATTAAACTCGATTCTACAAGCTTTACTCTCATCAATATTCAAAGCCCTGGCTAAATGCCAACTAATTGCTTCTCCTTCCCTGTCAGGGTCAGTAGCCAGATAGATCTCATCACTCTTTTTAGCTGCTTTTTTTAAAGTGTTTAAAGTCTTCCCTTTACCTCTAATGGTAATATATTTAGGTTCAAAATCATGCTCAACATTTACACCTAACTGACTTTTGGGTAGGTCAATAACATGACCCATAGATGCTTCTACATGAAATTGTCTACCGAGAAATTTACCTATAGTCTTAGCCTTAGCTGGTGATTCTACAATTACTAATTTACCTGACACAATTTCACCTCCTACTCCTTCAATTAATGTACAAATAAATTCTCTCCATCCTTAATTGTTGTGAAAACTGGTATATGGTGTTTGATTCGGGCCAGAACAGTTCGATCCCGAATAGAAGTTTTCAGTAAATACCATAGTTCATTCTTTCCAGCCTCTTCAAATGCTATACTCGAAGCTTTCTGAATAATATCTTCTAACTCACCATCAGTGAGCAACTTCTGATAAAGCAACTCCATCAAGATCAGTTGTGCTTCTTCAGTAAAAACTATACGTTCCCTTAATGATAATATTCGGGTTGAAGTTGGAAGATATTTGAGATTTTGAAAGCTATCCGATAGGCCTATTATCTCCGCTGAAGAAAAAATTAATTCGAAAGCAATCTCAATCTCTTTTAACTCATATCCCAGGTCTAATAACCCGTTAATGATCTCTTCCTCATTCTCTTGAACATCCTCATTATGCAGAAGTTTTTGAACTAAAATAGTCACAATCTCAATAATATTTGAATTCATCTTCTTCTCCCCCATTTTTTGTGCTTATACTATTATATGGGCTTTAATAGAGTTTGTAAAGTAGTGCTTTTTAAAACCGCAAAATATGAAAAATTTGCATTTAATTCTGAATCTTCTGCCTACTTAGTTCTACACCCCTCCTTATTCTCCTGCTTATCACATCTTTTTTTCAAAAAACATTTTTCTTTTACATATGATTACTTAATAGCAAATTTCTGGCCCGGAGCCTGGATGATCGCCCCCAGCAGTTCCAGATGAAATAATTGCGTATTCACCTCTGCCATATCTAAGCCCAGTTCTTCTACCAATTCATCACCACTCATCTCTCCCCTCTCCAGAAGCGAGAGAATCTTACTTTGCAGCATATTTAATTGATATTGACAACCAGTCTGGGAAGTTAGAGTTTGGGGAGCATCTGTTTCATATATATATCCATTTAATTCACTTATTATGTCTTGCACTGAAGTAATTAATCGGGCTCCCTTCTGAATGAGGTTATTGGTTCCTCTACTCAGCGGGCTAAAAACACTGCCTGGAACCGCAAAAACCTCTCGATTCTGCTCTAAAGCCTGATCTGCGGTGATTAATGATCCACTTCTAGTATTGGCTTCCACCACTACTGTTCCAAGAGAAAGACCACTAATGATCCGATTTCGTGCGGGGAAATGACTCTTTTCAGGAAGGGTAGTCGGTGGAAAAGTCGAAATGACAGCACCTGAAGTAATGATCCTCTGATAAAGGTCTGTATGCTCTTTCGGGTAAATATAATCAACACCCGAACCCAGTACAGCTATAGTTCTTCCGCCGGCATCAAGAGCAGCCTGATGTGCCATACCATCGACTCCTAAAGCCATACCACTAACAACAGTAAACCCTGCCTCCACAAGTTCTCTGGCGAGCTTTCTGGTTATCCGTCCACCATAGGTAGTCATCTTTCTGGAGCCCACAATAGCAATACTCTGAAAATCTTCTTTTCTCAGCTCGCCACGATAATAGATAACTGGAGGTGGATCATAGATCTCTTTCAAATTAAATGGGAAATCTGGATCATTTTGTGTTACGATATTGATCTCTGCTGCTCTACATTGATAAAGAAATTTATCTAAATCAAGCTCATCTCTGGTTTTGATGATCGAAGCAGCTGTTTTTTCTCCGATGCTATGGATATGACATAACTCTGCCTTATTAGCTTGCCAGACCTTCTCCGGAGACCCAAAGTGGTCCAAAAGTCGTTTTACCAAAACCGATCCAATGCCCGGAATCAAAGATAAACCAACCCAATATTTGCGATCCATAAATCCTCCTCGTGAAATATCGTAAAATATGAACATTTTCAGTACTATGTTCTACGACAAGTCTGTTTCTCCTGCTGAAAGTTCACATTTTATTAAAAAATGAGATTTATTTTGATGGTAATTTCAATTAATATAACCACAATATTCTTTATAAATTTATTTGGGAGTAAATCTAACAATTTCCCTTACACAAATAAAATAAGCTCAGGAATTACCTGAGCAAAATTTAATAATCCTATCCATAGACCATCTCGTTATAAGCAATTCTGGCAATCTGAGCGATAGCTTCCATCCCGGCATTTTCATCTTGAAGATCCTTACACATGCCCACAAAAATAAAATCTTTGATTGGGTTATAAATAATTCCCACATCATGAACAACCCCAGTAATTCCCCCAGTTTTGTGAGCAACAGTCATCGCATCCGGTTTACCAACAGTATCTTCAGTATTCCCATGAGGGAGATATTTGGGAATCATCTCGTTCAACATTTGAGCTTGCATAATCTCCAGGACCCTATTACAAAGTAACCAACTATGAATCTTCCCTTCTCCTAAAAGCCGCAAAAGTAAGGCCATATCCTGAGGAGTTGTCGAACTAACTCTGGGGTAGGGATGGGGGATAACCATCAGTTTACCACTGGAATAGGTATCAACTAATCCTAATTTTTGAATAGTTTCATTAATCCTTTCTACCCCTAAAAGATCAACAATCACATTAGTGGCTGTATTATCACTTTGAATAATCATCAGTTTTGCCAGATCTCTGAGGGTATATTCACGAAGCGACAGGTGTTGAATAATACCTGAACCTCCCACAATGTCATCATTAGAGATAGTGATCACATCATCCAACGCAAAATCTTTTGCAAAGTTACGCAAAAAAAGTTCTACCAGGATAGGTATCTTGATAATACTGGCTGAAGGAAAGATTGCACCTTCATTATATGTAAATCCCCGGGTTCCCGCAAAATCTTCAATATAAACTCCAATAGTTCCGGCAAGCTCTTCAATTATTTTCATAATCTGTTCATGCATCATGCATAACCCCTTTCATCTGTCACTCAATTGGTATTGGTAATGTATCTATTTTCTAGTTAAATTCCAGATATCCTTTACTTTAGTCAGGTAATTTTGAATAATAGGGGATTTGCCATTTGATTATTTCAATGTTTTTGCTAAACTATAGTATGTTCTATTCATATTTTTAGAATGAAAATGATATCCTAAAAAAAAGGAGGGATATTTATGATATTTACAAAAACTAAAACTCTTAATGTTAACGTTCAAGAATGTTTTGATACCTGGTCAATGTTAAACCACCGATATATTATCATTAATCATTTTCGAACCCAGGCTAACTCGGTTCATGATAAGGATTTTAAGCATATCCTGCTAAGTCAGCTTCAGGCGTTAGAACATGAGACTCTGATTTTGGAAGAACATTTAGAAAGAATGAACGCTAAAGGTCCAGAACCTGCGACTAAAAAAGTTAGTGCAGTTACTAACTCAGAAGTAACCAAAGATAAAGATGTGGCCAGAATCTTCCATCTTGTATTAAAAAATGAAATCAATAAGATGGTCAAAATTTTCAGAGATACAACAACCAGTAATCATTTGCGAGAATTTTATCTACAGATGGTCGATAAGTTTTTAAATAGATTCTATGATTATGAAGAATATATGAAATATAAAGGCTGGGCTGAAAGTCCCCCTTTATATAAATATGTTCCCCCCAAAACTAATGAGCATATATCTACAACAGAAGTTTATTACCTGTGGGAACATTATGTCTATCGGACTACCAATATTCATATGACCAATATTTTAAGCAAATATGTCGAGGATACAGATTTTAAAATTCTTTTGTTTGCTGGACTCAAAGTGTTGGATAATCAGCGTAATAAGTTAGAAAATCTTCTTATAAAATATGGAGTTACGCTCCCAGAGAAATATTCAAATATTTTTCCAACACCTGAAGATCCTACCATTTTTGAAGACACATTTATTTTTAAGATTATTATCACTGGAATGCAAAATGCTGCCTCCCTACACGGAGCTGCTCTGGTGGATTCATTAGTCAATAGTGAAGTGAGAACATTGTTTAAAGAACTGGTCTTTTCTGAGCTAGATATTATCAACAAAATGGACAAATACGGCAAAGCCAAAGGTTGGGTTCTCACTGTACCAGTATTTAACATGGAAGAAAATCAGTAATATATCTTTTCTAAAATTCAATTATCTACATTATAGAACTCCCATTAAATGAATCACCTAATGCGAGTTCTATATTTTTTGGATAAATTTTAATGATGTTTAATATCCTTTTGACCTTTATCACTACAAATTATTAATTACTTAAACCATTAGAATAATAGTATATTATTTAACTAAAATGTAGTATATTTTTAATTTTTTCATAATTTCAGGCAGGTATTTTTGATTTTTTCACGAATATCTCCATTTACAAAAAGAATACTTTTACTGGAGGTGGAACAATCTGATGAATAAGATTGAATTGGGAGAAATGGGTGAGCTGTTAGCATTAGAATATCTAATTAATGAAGGATACACGCTTCTTGCTAAAAATTATCGCACAGCTTTCGGTGAGATTGATCTGGTTGTCAGTAAAGATGAGACCATTATCTTTGTAGAAGTCCGAACCCGACGCACCCTATCCTTTGGTACACCCGAAGAGAGTATCACCAGAGTCAAACGTGAACGCTTAATTAGACTGGCTTTACAATTCTGTGCCCATCATTATCTCTATTCCCAAAATCTTCGTTTTGACGTAATAGCAATCTATCTGGATAATGATAAACCTAAACTCCACCACATTCCCCATGCTTTCTCTCAGGAGGTGTAATCTATGCTGGCAAAAATTCTCAGTACTTCATACCTGGGAGTAGAAGGTTATCCCGTAACGGTAGAAGTAGACATCTCTTCAGGACTTCCTGCTTTCGAACTAGTAGGTCTACCTAATACAGCTATCAGAGAAGCTAAAGAACGGGTTCGAACAGCTTTAAAGAATAGTCCTTATCCTTTCCCACCACAACGTATAACCACTAACCTGGCTCCTGCTGACATTCCTAAACAAGGTTCTTATTTTGATTTACCGATCGCTATTGGAATTCTGGCTGCTCAAAACGTAATTCCCACTCACTCTCTGAATGAATATGCCTTTGTGGGTGAATTATCTTTAGATGGGAATATCAAACCTATTAAAGGTGCATTAGCGATGGCTCTTACTGTTCGCGATCTAAACCTGAAAGGATTAATTCTCCCCCGGGAGAACTATCAAGAAGTCATCACGGTTCAACAGATTGAATTAATACCGGTCTCCAATCTAAAAGAAGTAGTAGATTTTGTTCAGACCCATCAATATAAGAGACCTGATACTATCTCTCCTCCTGAACCTGCAGAACCTTGCGACATTGATTTGAAGGATATAAGAGGTCAGCATTTTGCCCGACGGGGTCTGGAGATCGCTGCGGCTGGTGGGCACAACCTACTATTAATCGGTCCACCTGGCTCTGGAAAAACACTTTTGGCTAAAGCTCTCCCTTCAATTCTACCTCCACTAACCGAAGAAGAAGCCCTTGAAGTGACCAGAATTCACAGCATAGCGGGACAGATTAGTCATCATTCTACCCTGTTCACCCAACCACCTTTTCGCCAACCTCATCATAGTATAACCCCAGCTGCATTAATTGGTGGTGGGCGAATACCAGTCCCCGGAGAGGTTAGTCTGGCTCATAACGGTATCTTATTTTTAGATGAGATGACAGAGTTTCGACGAAACATGTTAGATCAACTGCGCCAACCTCTGGAGAATGGCCAGGTAATTATCACGCGTAATCGTTATCGATTAACTTTTCCCACACAATTTATTCTAGTAGGTGCTGCCAATCCCTGTAAATGTGGATATTATGGTGATCCTATCACTCCCTGTATCTGCTCTCCAAAGGAAGTTAAAAAGTATTTTCAACATATCTCAGGTCCTCTTCTGGATCGGATTGATCTACAGATTCAGGTCAGCAGAGTTAGTGGGAAAGAGCTCTTATCACAACATCGAAGTGAGTCTTCTGGTGAGGTGCAAAACAGAGTGGAACTAGCCCGGGAGATACAAAGAATACGATTTGTTAGTGAAAGATTCAAGCTGAATAGTCAGATTAGCCCTGCCAGATTAGCGCAATACTGTCCTCTAACCTCCCAAGCCAGACAAAGCCTAACTCAGGCTTTAGAACAATTACAGCTTTCTGCACGGGGATACCACCAGATCATCAAGATTGCTCGCACTCTGGCAGATCTTCGACAGTCAACAATTATTCAATTACAAGATATAGCTGAAGCGATTCAATATCGCTCTTTAGATCGTATCTATCGTTAAGAATTATTCAAATATTACTCGTAAATTTACTCAAATACATCCTAATAAAAGAGCTAAATTGAAAGCGATTTCCAGGTCGTCACTCCTTCAATAGACAACTATTTTGTATATTCTGTTTCTTTATCATCTTCTAATATAATGTATTCTTTAAAATTTAATCCTTCCCGTTCACAAAGAATCATTAGACCCTTTAAGAACTTCTTACCTACACCACGATCATTACGCAAAACTCGATAAATATAAGAATAATCCAGATTCAATTTACGAGCCAGCATCACCTCACTCCAGCCGCGATCTTCCATTAACTTTTTGGTTTTTTCCAGATTTAGCCTCATAAGTCAATCTCCTTTCTGTTTTTTACCTATGTCAATATTATAATTTCTATTGTTACTTTTGTCAATATAATTTACAAAATTGACTAAATTTTTTTCAAAAACCTATTGCCAGGAGTCAATTAATAGGTTACAATAATATTATAAGGCTAAAAAAGGAAGTGTTTACTATGTCTAATCTAAATAAAGAAAACTTCGGTGAATATTTAAAATATCTCCGGGAACTTAGAGATATCAGTATTACTCAACTTGCCAAATTATCTCGCGTCAGCCCTTCTTATATCTCCAGAATAGAGAATGGGGGTCGCCGTGCTCCTAAACCTGATATTCTCAAGAGAATGGCTCCTCATTTAGGTATTGGCTATACCGAATTGATGGTAAAAGCAGGATATTTGACTAAACAGGCAGAAAATCTCTGGATTGAAGATGAAGAGACTAAAGATCTATTTGTCTCGTTGACGGAAGGCAAAAAAGAACTGTTAAGGGCTGTTGATGGCCTTTCTGAAGATACCATCTTTCTGCTAGTCACGGTTCTTAAGAACATAATGCGAGAAACAACCGGATATAAGGAAGAATATGACGAAACAGAAGAACCTCAGACTAAAGATCAGGATAAGATTGAAAGTGAACAATGACCAGGTATCCCATAAATGCTAAAAACCCTGACTAACCAATGTTTGGTTGTCAGGGTTTTTATGTGCCCATATTTCATTTAGCTGTAACTGAAAACAGCACCTTTTTCGTCCTTCGGTATCTCTCCTACTGGTCCACATATTGGACCTGAATATGATTTGGATATTTTATAATCTCACCTTCCCATGTTCTAATGGTAACATAATCCTTACCTCTCGAGATCAAATAGGTTGGCAGAATAGGTGTCTTCCCTTTGCCCCCAGGAGCATTAATAATATATGCAGGAATAGCCATCCCAGAAGTATAACCCCGTAAATATTCCATAATTTCAATGCCTTCATCAATTGAGCAGACAAAATGTTCAGTTCCCCGTACATGTTTCGGATGGAAGATATAATAGGGGCGTACACGAATAGTCAAAAGTAAATGATTCAATTTCCGCATTATAAACTTGTCATTATTTACTCCATTCAATAACACAGTTTGATTACCCAAAGGGACACCAGCAGAACTCAAACGCTCAGCAGCTACTTTGGCTTCTTCAGTAATCTCTGCGGGATGATTAAAATGAGTGTTAATATAGATAGGATGATATTTTTTCAAAATATCACACAGTTCCGGAGTGATTCGTTGAGGCATGGTAACTAAAGTTCGGGTTCCAATGCGAACATATTCTACATGGGGAATCGAAGTCAGTTCGCTTAATAACCAATCAATCATCTTATCAGATAAAGTTAATGGGTCACCTCCGGTAATCAGAACATCCCGAATCTCTTGATTGTCGCGGATATACTGAATCGACTCTTCCAGAACATCTTTCGGTCTATGCCGATCAGTCTGGCCTATATTGCGTCGTCTTTGACAGAATCGACAGTACATCGCACATTCGTTGGTGACATTGATGATCAATCTATCTGGATAACGTCTAGTAATTGATCCAGCCGGGTTAGTAAACTCCTCACCCATAGGATCTAAATCTCCCAGGGTATCTAAAACCTCTACCCTCTGCGGAACCGCTAATAGGTAAATTGGACCACGATTATCGGCCGGATCGATTAAACTCAGATAATAGGGTGAGATCGCCCACCGATATTCAACACCTACCGCCTTAATTTCCGCTTTTTCTTCTGGTGTAAGGTTTAATACCCTGGACAAAACCTCCACGTCACTGATCCGATTTGCCAGTTGCCAATGCCAATTATTCCAATCCTCTTCTGTTCCTCCCAGAATTTTGAGAATTTTGGCTTTCTGGACTTCAATCATCTCTTGCCGCTGAAAACCATCAGGTATACTATCCCTCACATCTAAATAATCCTGAATCTTCGACTTCAAAACATCAGCCCTCTTTAAAGATATCTCTCTTCCTCTTCCCTTCATAACTCCTCCTTCCAAATCTATAAAAATTTTTTATATTTGTCCCCCAGGGACAGCTAAATCAGGCATAAGCCTCAACTTATATTATATCACATTTGTCAGGGTATTTCAAATTATATTGTAAAATTTTTACATTTATTTTTCATATATTTTAACTTTGAGTATCTTTGTTGCCTAATATCTAAGTTTTACCCAATTTTTACCAATAAATATTCTTAAAATATCTGTTATCATTTTATTCAATAACAGATATTTTAAGAATACTTTTTAATCTAATTTTAACGTTCTAGTTTTTGTATTCACTATCTATTAATCTAGCTTATACTAAATTACTCCACTAACTATCAGAAATCCTCTCTGCTGTTGAAAAACCAGATAGCCAGAAGTGAGGTCGCAAAATATACTATTAATAAAATTACTGCAATCATAAACCCATGAGATAAAGTAAATTCGTCGATATTGTCCAATGGACCCAATAATCGATTAAAAAATTTTCCTACCTGGGGTATCAACAATGGGATAAATACCACGAAGAAAAGCAAACGCAGATAATTGCTGGCTTTGATATAACCGATTTTAAAGAACATAGCAAAATACGCCCCTACAAAGACCAACATTATCGGTAAAACTATTGAAATAACGAGTAATCCTTGCTCTCCAGCTCCCAATCCCAGGATGTTTAGAGTAACAGCCACAGCAGCGAAGACTAGTGCAATAACTAACTCTGAAAGATATTTGCTTACTACAATTGTCGATGTTTTTAAAGGCATTGTCTTTAAAAGAAATAACGTGTTATTCTTCTCCTCTACATAGGCTAACCTCAATGATGTCATAACAATTCCAACACTTAAAAAAGTCTCTCCTGGAAAATTTGGAATAATGCAAAATACCAGATAAAGAACACCGAAGAAACCCACGTACTTAATCTGAGATGAAATATCTTTGACGATCAATTCTATCATCATACTTCCCCCCTAACATAGGCAATAAAAATCTCCTCTAAACCCACATCATTAATCTCCATCTCACCTTTTAACCGCAGATGATACGCCTTTAATCTATCCAGACTATTAATAATTCCCACACATTGAGAACCTACATTACGAAAACTAATAAACTCATGAGAGATATGGTCAATCTGCTCAGCGTTTTCTAAAGTAAACATAACTTTTTTATAATTTTCTAATACTAACTCTTTTTCTTCAGAAAAAATTATTTTGCCATCATCAATAAAAGTAATATAATCAGCCACTTTTTCTATATCCTGAGTGATGTGAGATGAGAAAAAGACTGATTTGTTTTCATCTTTAATCAATTCAAGAATTCCCTGTAAAACGTCATACCTGGCCGCTGGATCAAGACCAGATGTGGGTTCATCCAAAATCAATAGTTCTGGTTGATGTGCTAGCGCCAGAACAAATGACAGTTTGACTCGCATTCCTTTTGATAATTGCTTAACTTTTTTGGATTTGCTAATCTTAAACTTATTCAATAATTCAGTGCAATACTGATCATTCCAGGTACTGTAAATGTTTTTAAAAAAGTTAACAGTCCAACCAACACTCATTTCTTCATAAAAATATTGATTTTCACCTACAAAACCAATCTTATCTTTAATACCCATCTCATCCTCTTTCATCATCTGACCAAAGAGTTTGATCTCTCCTGTATCCCGATGAATCAGATCCAGAATTGCTTTGATCGTCGTAGTCTTGCCGGCACCATTTTGACCAATAAAACCCATGATATATCCTCTTGGCAATTCTAAATTTATATCATTTAATTTAAATTGAGGATAACTTTTCGACAAATTTCGAACCTGTAATATTAACTCACTCATTATTTGTCCCTCCTATTGTATATATTTTTTACCATCTGAGTTATTTGATTCAGATCTAAACCCAGATCAATCGCTCTTTTTATCCCCTGTTCCAACATAGTATCCACCTCTTTTAGTTGAACCTCCTGGATCTCCTTCTTGTTCAATTCGCTGACAAAACTCCCTAAACCCTGTCGCGTGTAAATATAGCCTTCCTGTTCTAACTCTGCATAAGCTCTTTTTATTGTTATTACGCTGGTAGTCAACTCCTGAGCCAGACTCCTGATTGAGGGTAATGCCTCTCCACCAGACAACTGACCGTGTAATATCTGTACCTTAATCTGATCCACTACCTGTTGATATAGTGGTTTATCACTCTTCTGAGATAATGTGATTAACAAACCGTGCCCTCCTTTCTTATTGGGGCCTGGATAATAGACTACTATTCTGTGCTAATTAATTTCTTTCTTTTTAAAGAAATAGATTGAAAATAAAGAGGTGAGCAGATATAAACCAACTAATAGAATACTAATTAAACTCATCCAACCCCATCCTATATTCAGGTTTCCCAGAGAATTCCTCAACGCAAATGGAGACTTAAACATAGGAAACACCAGTACAAAAAATGCAATCAAATAGATCACAATAAAACTAGTGTATGCTTTCTGATAACCTTTATAGAAAAAGAGAATAAAGAATATACCCATCAACATTACCATAACTGACATAACCAAAATAAATTCTAATACCTGTGTAGGTTGAATAGGTATCTGAGTTCCAATTAATTTTTGAATAACCCCGAAGATTAAAAAGATCACTGTCACAATTAAAGTAGATACATATTTACTGAATACGAAGGTAGAAACACTTAACGGCAGTGTTTTAAACAAAACAAAAGTGTTATTTTTCTCTTCTAAATATGCTATTTGCATTGCAAACATAAAAATTCCTACAATCAGATAAGCATCTCCAGGTATCTCTGTCAAAAAATTGAACAATATAGACAACAATAATATTAGTACCAAAGTCTTCCAAAAAGCCTGTAAATCTTTGAATATTAATGATTTCAAACTATTCCTCCTCTCCCTCTGCGAACCACTAATTTTCCTTATTATACCACTAAGCCCCCAATAAATCTCAAAGTGTTTATACTGTGTATACATTATATACACAGTATAAACAGAATTTACACTTCTGTCAAGAGGAATTTTTATTTTTACTGAAAATATCTTAAAAATCTTCTCACTCGTTAATCTATAACACAAAATTCTCCAAAGCATGCAGGATTAAAAATAATCTTGTGGAATACCCAATATAAATAAGGGAGAAAGAGAATAATATACAAATGAAAGGAGTGATAGAATTGCATAAACTAAAAGTCACCTTGACGACAATCTTGTTATTACTAATTATCAGTACAGGTACTTTTGCCTCATTCTATTATGAAATCCCCTATCAAAAAGAATTTTTGACAGTGGATGAAGATGGTACTATTTTACTCCACAAGGAGTTTGCTTTTCACGTTCTGCCTTCATCAACTGAAGATGGCACAGAAGTCTGGGTAGGTCTTCCTACTGATGGAACAAGAGTAAGTGAAGCCTCTTACTCACTTAATGGTCAAAGCTCCACTCCTACATATGATGTTGAAGATGACAATGATCAATACTTTGTATCTTTCACCAGATTCCCAGCCATCAAACCTGGGCAGACGGGTGAGTTCACCTTTACTGCAAAAATTCCTGATCTGGTATATTGGCTTGACAAAAAACAACTGGATAAAGCCCCTGAAGATCAGCTGGTCTCTATATCCTATATCCCTGCCTGGTGGGAAAAAGGAACTGTGAAAAATCTGGAGTTAACGATGAACTTGCCCCAGAGGATAAATCTTGAGGAATTGACCATAACTAATAACCCTACATCTACCCAGATTGTTAATGGTGGTCTACAACTTGTCTGGAAATACTCTAATGTCAATCCAAATGAGAAATTACACCATGCAATCACTCTTCCACGAGATTATTTTGCTGCAAATTTTACACCAAAACAGACCTGGATGTCGACTTCTACAATAATTCTGATTACTGTATTCATCCTCGTCATCGTCCTGGGAATAACTATATTGATTGTTTATTCAGTCAAAAATCGACGTTACCAAACACCGATAATGTATATGAAGGGAGATAAAGCATATACCTCTTTTGACCCTATTGAAACTGCTCTCTTCTATAATTTATCGACCGATTTTATTAGTAAATTAATTATCGTTGGTTTAATGGAAAAGAGAGTTGTTCAATTTAAGGATAACCGATTGCAGAGATCTGCGACTCTGGAATCGCTTAATTGGTATGAAGAACTCTTTCTGGACAGTGTTGATCAAAATGTAGAGATCATTCCCGAAAAATGGAAAAAGAATTTCTCCGAAATGGTCAGTCATTTCTATGAAAAGATCAAAGGTTATTGCGGTCAGCAGACCATGTCCTACTATAACAATCTGCTAAAAAAAGAGGATTTCTCCGAGAATGAAGATCCCCGTTGGGCAATTTTGCAGGAACAATTAGCTAAGGGTACTTTTGAAAAACCTGATAATAAAGAACGAATCAGCAGCTATACTCCTGCATATCTTAATGCTTACATGCCTCTTTTCTACATGACTGTAATCAATTCTTCTTTGGCACAAGAAAATCACAAACAGTATAGTCATGTGTTCCCCGGTGCTACTGGTGGTGGAGGAAACTCTGGCCCTGGTTGTGCCTGTGCTTGTGCCTGCGCCTGTGCCAGTAGTGGAGGTTGTACATAATGCCTAAAACTCGATTCTCTCCGATTTACGGAGCTGTGGATAGCTTTAACTGGCATCTACGCCCTGAGAAACAGGATTCTAAAGTAGCAGGAATACTGATAATTAACGGGGTTAAGGTCATCTACCTCAACCCCTCTGCTTATTTTTATCTCCATACTTACCTTAGTTTAAAACAAAATGTCAGGCGAACAGTGTGGAAATCAGCTTTTCATCTAGGTATCTCACCGAGAAGGGCCAGACAGGACTGGAACAAACTATACGCTGACCTGATACAGGCTTCAGACGGATGTTGTGAAGGAACCGGAATACAGGTTCTAAATTATGCTCAACCCTTCTCCACTCCTCTACGAGTAGATTTAGCCTTAACATATAACTGTAATAATGACTGTACTCACTGCTATGCCGGTGGTAACCGACAAACAGAGGAATTATCTACTCGAGAATGGCAAGATATCATTGATAAATTACATCAGATTGGAGTTCCCCAGGTAATCTTCACCGGCGGAGAAAGTCTATTACGTCCCGACTTAGAAATTCTGGTAAACCATGCGAAAAACCATAACATGATTACTGGACTAATCACCAATGGTCGATTGTTAACCTCTGAACGAGTAACGAACCTGGTGAAGTCTGGATTAGACTTCGTCCAGATAACTGTTGAATCAATTAAACCTGACGTTCATAATCAGATGGTAGGTGCTGATGCTCTGGAGGAAACCCTTATGGGTGTACAAAAAGCCCTGAATTCTCCTTTACGGGTGACAACAAACACTACTATCACTCAATCTAATGCCGATACCCTATTGCAGACACTAGAGTATCTGATGAAGATTGGCGTGAGTAGAGTTGGCATCAATGGGATTATACGGGCACACCGGGGCAAAAAAACAGATGGAATTGATTACGGAGAGATGAAAGAACTCCTCTCAAAAGTTCTAACACTCTGTCAAAAGCAAGGAACCGAAATGATCTGGTTCACGCCTACCTGCTATCAAGAGCTAAACCCTATCTCATTAGAGTTAGGCGTTAAGAGTTGTAGTGCAGCATCAATTGTTCTAACCATTGAACCTACTGGACGGGTGATACCCTGTCAATCTTATTTTGAAGGGTTGGGAGATGCCCGCTATGACTCCTTTGAAAAGATCTGGAACCATCCCCTGGCTATCCAACTTAGAGAGAGACAGTGGGTACAAGAATCTTGCCGCCAATGTGAAAACTTTACTAGCTGTGGTGGCGGGTGCCCGTTGGAGAAATAATCACTTAATAAGACAATGATATTAAAGTCGCATTAACAGCAGGCTTTTAATGCCTTAAGTTTAACGACTTCAGAAGGGGATCTGTACCTCCACTAAAGTAAACACTATTTAGTTATTTATACTCCCACCTATAGAGGCTGGGAGACTTCCCTTCTGAAATGTCGTTAAAACAAACTTTACTAAACTAATATAGTTATGGGGGATTTTTATGAAGACTTTTAAAAGATTATCTATTTTATTTTGTCTTTTATCAATCTTGCTCATGGTAACAGGATGTGGAATGTTACAAAAGGAAGAATTTGATGGCAAGCGGATAGGTATAATCCTTAATTATCAGATGTCAACTGATTCTAAGATTAAAATCAATGATTTTACAAATTTTACTGAAAAAATTGCAGAAAGAATAGTCAAAAGATTAGATAATATGGCTGTGACCATATTAGATCAAAAAATACCCGATGAGGCATCTCTGAAAGAATTAGCAGAGAGGAATAACTTTGATTACTTACTAATTGCTAATTTTTCAGATATTTCTTATACCTTAGAATTTAAAATCAATTTAGGCAAAAGTACACTAATTACTAAGCGTGTATCAAGCAGCTCCAATACACTAGACTACACTCTGTATAGTATCAACCCTTTTCAGCGGATTCATACCGGAACGAAAATCGGTAAATATGTCTCAACAACCAGATCACAGACAAAATCCTTTGATAGAAGTAAGATTATCCAAAACGCTTTGTTCCACTCAATCTCGTTAACTGGTATGGGAATATAATAGATCATCTAAATATCTAAAGGGGTCCCTCGTTTGAGGAACCCCTTTTAGTTAGGGAATATCGTCTTGTTCAAGAACAATAGAACTCTTGAGTTAACCTGACCACTTCAGCTTCTGGCAATCCGGTTAATCTGATTATCCTCTCCAGAGGCATTTTATCCTCAAGCATATTCTTGACAACCTTTCTCATTCCTTCGGCAAATCCTTCCAAATGATAAGATGTAACCAATCTCATAATTTTTTCACGCTCCTTTTGACCAAATTCCTCTACTAAACGCTGTTGATAAATAACCTTTTCCTCTGCAGTGAGAGAAAGACCTGAATCAAAGTAGGCAATAACTAACTCTACTTGGTCAGTTGGCAGATTAAGATCTGCTATCATCCGTGTATGAGCTAATTTGACGTCTATCTTATCTGAAGAACTATACTTCATCCTACTTAGCATGGCAGCAGCTACAGGATTGAGATAATCCTTATACTCCTTCCAATCTATCTGCTTTAGCTGAACTTTCAAAAATTTGAATTTTAAAACCTGCAAAAAAGTAAATTCCAGAATATACTCATCCATTTCCTCTATTTTCGTACCTGATGAAAAGACCACAATAGGTAAAATCTTATCAAAAGGATACTTCTCATGTAGCCGAACAAAGTAACTAAACATCTGACGATTATAATCCCTAACCCGTTGTTCTTGCCCTTCTATGTGGAGGATAATCCTTGAACTTTCATCTCTCATTTGCACACGAAAGACGAGATCGGCAATCTTTGTGCGTAATTCACCCAGATCAAGTAATTCACAGTTTTCTTCACTAATGCTATCTCCTTTGATCAAATAGGCAATCTCCGCAAAATATAACTCCAGAAATTCCAATAAAAAAGTATCAACTAACAGTTTGAACAGCTTGTCATAATCTGTGTAATCACTATTCACCATACTTCACTACCCCCTTATTTTTAAATAAGGTGGCAAATCTAATATGTCTCTTCACTACAAAAAAGATTTCAAGATCGAGTTAATTATTTTAAAGGAAAACATAAATCGGGTGGGCAATTAACCTGGGGGAACTAAAGATATATGGTGAGTTGGAACCTTATAATCTCAATTTGATATATCTATTATTATAATATCATTAAAATCCTTCTTTAGCAAGATCAAATTAATAAATTTTCATTAATTTGGTCTATTTGTCATAAGACAACTTTACTTTATTCAAATATTAACTTGTTTATTATGTAATATATTAATTCTTTATCAGATTAATTGATAACACTCAAAATTCAGGATTACTTCTAACCGTCCCAAATTTGCCACTATAAAATTTGGTAAAATTTTATTGGAAAATCTCCCTTTTTTCACGTACCGAAAATTTATAATTTATTTCAAAACTCCAGACTATCATGTATTCAAAAGTATATATCTGCTTTTTTAAATTTAAAGAGCCACCTCATTGAGGCAGCTCTTTTTGAAATAGTATTAACCTAGCATCTTTTGTAAATCTTCCTGGGCATCGCCAGTCAGCTGTAAACCAAAATTCTGAACTAAGGCGTCAACAACACCAGAGGTCAAAAATTCTGGAGCTTTCGGACCAATATAAACATTCTTTACGCCTAAACTGAAGAGACCTAAAAGAATGGCAACTGCTTTTTGCTCAAACCAGGAGAGAACAATGTTCAATGGTAGATCATTTACACCACAATCAAAAGCTTCTGCTAAAGCAACAGCAATCTTCACAGCAGAACCTGAGTTGTTGCATTGACCCAGATCTATATATCGTGGTATACTAGTTCCCGGTACTGTACCATAATCTACATCATTAAACCTAAACTTACCACAAGAAGTAGTCAGAATTACACAGTCTTTAGGAAGAGAAGTAGCCAATTCTCTGTAATATTCACCACCTTTACCAGGAGCATCACAGCCAGCTATCACGAAAAACTTACGAATTTTGCCATCCTTCACCGCCTGAATAATCTCTGGAGCGATAGACAGGACTGTTTCGTGATGATAACCTGTAATTAGGGTCTTATCAGAATCAACATTTGCTTCTGGTAAAGCAAGAGCTTTTTTAATCATGGGAGTAAAATCATCGTTTTCAATCTTTTGGACACCCTCTAAACCGGTAATTTCATAAGAGAAAAAACGATCAAAATAACTTCCATTAATTGGCATAACACAGTTAGTGGTCCCCAGGATAGCTCCCGGAAACTCTTCAAATACTTTACGTTGGTCAAACCAGGCTTTACCTACATTACCTTTCAAATGCTTATATTTGCGCAATTCGGGATAACCATGAGCAGGTAACATCTCAGAATGAGTATAAATATTAATTCCTTTGCCTTCGGTCTGCTTTAATAATTCCTCTAGAGCATATAGGTTATGACCTGTTACCAGGATGCAATGACCTTCAACCTTATCTTCACTGACTGTAACCGGAGATGGTATACCCAGTTTTGCAGTGTGAGCTTTATCCAACACATCCATGATCTTTACAGTCGCCTGACCTACTTTTAAGGCCATCGCGATATGATCTGCCAGATTAAAATTAACATTAGTCAATGTAGTATACAGTCCTTCTTGAGTAATTCCATCCACCTCTGAATCAATATAACCTAACTGACGTGCATGGGTAGCATAAGCTGCAACACCTTTTAATCCAAAGATAATAGTATCTTGCAGACTTGCAATATCCTCATTCTTACCACATACACCAATCTTTGTACATCCACCCTTTGGGGTCTGTTCACATTGATAACAAAACATCCAACAACGCCTCCTTATATTTTGATTTTTATTCTGTGCATTTTCAGGGGTAACTCCCTTTCGCATCTTGATTATAACCTATATCCAACTCAGTTCACGATGACAAATATCACGACCGGCTGTGATTTTTATCACTTTTTCGAATAGACGAATTTGTTAACATCCTGTGCAGTGAATCTGGTATTTAAAATGGAAAGATAATAGATAAAATCAATAGTTTAAAAATTATTTACGATCAGTTGGTTAGTTATCCCTAAACAAAGAAAACCCCTGTTAGTTTATTCATAACAGAGGCCAGCACATTACATTTATTTTTTTAAATTATCCCTGTTGTAAGACTCTTTCAAACTTCGTTTCAGCTCATACTCTGCGATTACCACGAGGTCGTAAGTCATTATTACTACCCCTCCTTTTTAATCTTTTCTTATTCTTTCTACCATTTGATCCATCCAATTTTCTTAAGTTTCGATTGAGTTCCCACTCTAAATTCAGCACTAAATCATAATTCATCTTGGATTACCTCCTTTGTTTTCACTTAACAGCAGCCAGTTACAGCGGATAACACTTTTGATCTTCATATCTTGAACCAGATAATAATGAATCATCTTTACACCTCAAATTTATTTTATTCTCAAATGATAATTATTTACTTGATATTAATATCAATAAAATTAATAATTTTAATATGTATATTAATTTTCTTAACTGTATTATACTATCTCTATGACTTTCTGTCAAGAGTTTTTAAAAGAAAAACTTAATTTTTTTGATATATTTATTTGAAATATTAATTTATCTGTTGCAAATCGTTATTTTGACCAGTGAAATAATTAAAATTATTTATAAGCACATAATTTCATTTACCAAAATGCTCATTCCACAGAAAAAAGGGGTTGTATCATACTCTGCCTGAAGGGAAGTTGATCTGCTATTTATAGCATTATCTACTATGTTACCTATCTGGATAAAAAATATTTTGAACATATTCCATATAAACTGTCCTTCACTTTTCTGGCTGAAGATGCTGCCAAACCAATTCTTTTCAACCAGACCCTTACCTCTCTGGCGTGGCTAATCGGGAGTGTAAGCATTTTGCTAAGTATGTAGATTTTTCAGAAAAGAACGCAGTATTAGTCTACAACTAAAAAAGCCTGAACCAATGTCTGCTCAGGCTTTTTTCTGATTATATTTTACTCCTCATATCGGATAATCTCTCTTTATAATCCATTCAGGGCATTGTCCAGATTAACTGAAACAATATCCTCTCTACTAATCCAACCTTTTTTACCATCCTGTCTGTGAACTGCAACCCAATCCTGGCGAACTGACTCTATCTCCAATCTGTTACCTAATTTTGTTAGATAGTGTACTTCACCTGTTTCGTTTGGCTCAAACCGCACTACTGCTTCTTCTATAACCACAATAGCTGGATTAGACGCATAATTATGATAAAGACCAATCCCCAGTCCCGACAAAAGAATAATTAGTCCTACAGCACTCAATACGCTCGGTATCTTAAATAAATAACTGTATCTGGGAAGATACAACAATAGCATGACTAACAGAACCACCACTGCAGAGATTACGGTAGTTAGCATAATTAGTTCATTAAGTGTCAAATATTCACTCACTCTCTCCCAAAAACCAATCACCTGATCAATCTGTAAATCTTTAACCAAAAGTTCCATATTAGACTTTAAATCTGGATCCCGGGGAATCAACTTACTGGCTCTTAGATAATTAACCAGAGCACGTCCTTTATCTCCTATACGATAATAAGAGTTAGCCAGATTATACAAAACTGTCCCACTGGTATAACCATTCTGCAAAATCTCTTTATAAGTCTCCACCGCTTCTAAATATTTACCCTGTTCATAAAAGCTATTGGCCTGATAAAATAGTGATTCAACATTTTGTACTTCCCCGGCATGCACAAGTGGAGTCTGAGCAAAGATAAAGATCACCAGTAAAAATATCATATACCAGCTAAACTTTCTTAAAGAACACATTATGCCACCTCCCCTTTGCTAATCAGGGTTACAATCTCTCTGGCTTTGTCTAAAATCAATTCCATATCCTTATTGGTACTATAATAGCCTGCGAAACGTTTTTCATCAATATCTGCAAAAAATTCTTTGATCTTCTCCAACACCACTACCGGCATCCCCGCCTTTAAAAGATGCTCTGTCTCATATTGAGAGATACCGGTGATCGTGATCTGATAATATTCTTTTAAATAATTCTGGATAGTCTGATAAAGCTGATTATAAAATTGTATATTTTCCCCTGTTTTGATCAGACTCCCAGAATTCTTGAGAATTTGTTGAGTTCTTAGCGTAAATTCCTTACGTCTCTTAAGCAAAGGGTTTTCCCGATTTAACAACCATCTCAATCCCAATCCACAAAGAAAGATACCTCCCAAGATTAGATTAAATATTTTATATGCAGGTGCAGCTATTTGACCTATTGGTACTAACCTTCCTACGCCACCTTTGATATACAGGATATCTTCACCCAAAATCTGTTCTGCATTGTTAGCCTGACGATAATCAACTGGTGAACTTGTTGTAGTCTCACTACCGATTACCTGAATAGGAATGGCATCTTCATGAATAGTATGATATTGTTCTTCATCGGGATTAAAATAACTAAAACTAATAGCTGGCAAAGAGTCAGTTTTCTCCAGAGGAATAATCACTTGTTCAAATATCTTTTCCTGTCTCTGTTGATTCTGATTTTTTGTATCTGTAGCTACTGTCTGCGCTTCATAATATTTAAATTGAGGCTCCCTGGCAATAACAGGGCCAGTCACAGTATTGAAATTACCTTTCCCTGTAATTTTGCTTCTAATAGTGATCGGTTCTCCTGGTTTTACCTGTTTAGGACTTATGGTTAGATCTAAATCAAAATTACCGACCGCTCCATTAAAATCTATCGGTCTATCTACCTGGGGTAAATCCAGTACCTCAATAGTTAAATCATCAGCAGTTAGTTCTATGGGAATCAGATCATAGTTGGGTTCAAAAAAACTATCAAACATACTATTACCCTGATTATTCTGCCGGGGAACAATCAGTTCTGCCTGAACCATTATCGACGACAGGTTATATTTACCTTTAGAAATAGCCTGAACATTGGTCTTAAACGGTATTACATGATAATACTTTCCGTTTCGCAACTCCATATCCTGTGCTGGTTTCGGAAAATTTTCAGCTACAAAACTGTCTACATTCATTTCTGGAAAATGGATGTTCTGTAGATCTACACTCTGATGGTAATACAGCTTTACTGTCAGAGGAAATTTCTCATTCACGTATACTTGATTTTTCGGTACCTCTATCTCCAAGAATACATATTGTTTAATCTGTTCTTCCAGCGTTTGATTTTGAGAACCTGTAGTATTTGAAACATTTAGCGTAATAGGTTTAGTACTATAATTTTTATCATTATAATTAATCTTTATCGCAGGAATATTTATTGTACCTGTTTGAGTTGGAGTTAGTGAATAAATATGACGCAATGTTTTTGACTGTTTACCATTTATTATTCTAACCTCAGTACTTGGACCATAATATTGCACTCTGGCATTATCTATATCAAAATACGGTTCAGCAACATCAATACTACCATTTATCTCAACCGTCAGGGTCACAGATTGACCTAATCTTACCTCAGTGTTATTCACATATGCTTTGACTTCAATCTCCTCAGCAAGAGCAGGGATACTTAAAAATATCAGCAGAAGAAAAACATTGAGTATAGTTAAAAATTTGCTCATAACATCAACTCCTTTACCAGTCCTTAAAGTCATCAGGTTGATGATCAGTTCTGGGCTGCATTGGAATAAATTGACCATTCTGCTCCTTAAACTGCTCTAAAAGCTGTAGAGCTTCGTCCATTGTTAATTGCAGAGCCTGTACATCTTTGGCAGCGTCTGTCTGCTCATCTTCTTTCTCCCCAGCTGCCGAACTCTCTTCAGCCTGTAATTCTTCTTCGGAACTTTGCTGTTCTTCCTGATTCTCCTGCGTCTGCTTTTGTTGGTCTTGCTGCTGTTGATCATTTTCGCCCTGTTGATCCTGACTATCAGTCCGGTTATCTCCATTTTGAGTATCCTGTTGATTATTTTGCTGATCTTCTGAGTTTTGAGAATCATTCTGCTGTTCTTCCAGCTGTTTTTTCAAATCATCCAGCTTCTTCTTAACAAATTCATAATTGTATTTAGCATCTTCATCAGTAGGATCATTTTGGATCACCTGCTGATAGTGCTGTAAGGCGACCTCAAATTGATTTATAGCCTGTTGTGGATTCTGTTGAACCAAAGATTCTCCCTGACGATATTCTATATTGCCCAGATTATATTTTACATTCTCACTCAGTTCCTCATCCTGACTTAGCTCTAACGTCCGATTATATTGATTTACAGCCTCCTGATATTTCCCCTGAGCATACAGTGCATTACCCAGATTATAATGAATATCCGGTTCATCAGGAGCATCAATCAGTGCCTGATTAAAAGCCTGAACAGCTTGATCATATTCTTCGGCTGTATAATGGCCATTACCTTCTGCCATCTGATTAAGCCAACTTTTGAAGGTAAAACCTGTTGTTACAATCAATAACAGGACTGTCACAAGGATAACATAAAACCGCCTCATGACTGCACCCCCTTTTTCTTCCCAATAAGCATTTCAGCACAGATCAGTGTAATTCCAATCAGTAAAAATATTTGATACCGTTGATGATAATTTTTCTTTCGGGTAGTCGTATATTCATTCTTTTTTAATTTATCAATAAATTGATTATACATTGATTCCAGGCTGGCTATATCGCTACCGGAGATATATGCACCGGAGGCACTAAGAGCAATGTCCTTTAGTAAACTTTCATCTAAATTTGATTTGACCACATTTCCATTTTCATCTTTTAAGAACTGACGGTGTCCATCTTCCACTACCGGGATCAATTCACCACTGGTCGTACCCATACCGATTACTAATACCTGAATACCTGCCTCTGCTGCATCTCTGACAATCTTTACTGGGTCACTTAGATGATTTTCACCATCAGTGATAAGAATCAAGACCTTATTTTCTGCAGCTACATTTTCAAAAGCTCTCATCGCACCCTCGATAGCCTCTCCAATAGCGGTGCCACCTTGCGGCATGATCTCTGGATTCAGTGATTCAACACCCTGCATAAACGCATTATAATCAACAGTTAAAGGAACCTGTAGAAAACTGGTTCCGGCAAAAGTAATTAAACCCACCCGATCACCCTGTAATTGATCAACCATATCCTGAATGATTAACTTTCCCCGCTGTAGACGACTCGGTTTAACGTCTTCTGCCAACATACTCTTGGAAGCATCCATTGCAATGATAACATCCACTCCCCGATGTGTCACCGTCTCCCAGCGAAAACCCCATTGGGGACCTAAGAGAGCCACAAGGACAAAAGATACACCTGTTAATAACAGACCAATCTTTAATCTTTTCTCAGTAGGGTTGTAGTTATTCAACAGTTGGGATAAAAGACTGGAATCGATCAATCTGGCCAGATCCCGCTGACGAATCTTATTGCTCCAGATATAGAAAATCAGTAGAATTGGAATCAGGCAAAATGTATAAAGGTAATGTAGATTTTCGAATCTCATGGTAATCGCCTCATTACAGTATTTTGTAAGACAATCTCTAAACAAAGACTAAGCAGACCCAAAATAATAAAATAACCAAATATTTCTTTATATTGATAGAATTGATTCATCTCAATCTCTGTTTTTTCCAATTTATCTATCTCATCATAAATATGATACAATTCCTCTGTATCTGTTGCCCGATAATAGCGACCGCCGGTCTTTTCAGCTACCTCGGTTAATAACTGGTCATCGATATCTATCCGGACATTTTGATAGACTTTGGTGCCAAAAGGAGTAGTCACTGGATATGGAACCAAATCGCGACTTCCTGCCCCAATAGTATATATTTTGATTCCCAAAGCTTTTGCAGCCTCAGCAGCCACTTCCGGAGTAATCTCACCCTGATTATTATTACCATCTGTTAACAAGATCAAAACTTTACTTTTGGCGTCACTATCTTTCAACCTATCAAGAGAAGCCATAATGGCAGAACCAATGGCTGTACCATCCTCAACCATTCCAATCTCAATCTCTGCCATCCGTTGAACCAGCCATTCCTGATCCCAGGTCAAAGGAGCCACTGTATACGGTCTCCCCGCAAAGATCACCATCCCCAGACGGTCATTCACTCTCCGGGGAACAAAATCTTCCAATACCTGTTTGACAATATCTAATCTATTATGCCTTTTTCCTCCGATGGTAAAATCTTCTGCCAACATACTCGTGGATATATCGACAGCTAACACAATATCAATACCCTCTTCGACCACTCTTTCTTTCCGAACCCCCAATTGAGGTCTGGCCAGTGCTATAATCAATAACAACAGAGCCAGTGTCCGTAAAAGTGGGATAAGGGGCTGTAAACGCACTCGCCAGGAGCCCGACAATCCTGTCAGATGGCTTACTGACGGATAACGAATGCTGACCTTCCTACCTCTGATATATTTAAAATATAATATTACCGGAATTAATAGGATTAGAAGCAGAAAAAGGGAATCTTTCAAGATCAAGTTTTTATACAACTTCCTCTCCCCCTTCCTCTATTTCCACTATCTTAGTCTCATCTACAAAATTTCTCGCTTTAATAAAAGCCTGATGAATCTGTTCATACTCCGGAATATGACGGGCATATTTGACCAGATCTGCATGCTGAAGAAAATCTTTTAATAACTCCTGATGCTGTTGGGACAGTTTTAATCTCAGCAAAGCCTGTTCTAAAAACTCCTGAGTTGTCATCTCCCGGGCTTTAACAGTATATCGATTCTCAATGTATTCCCTGACTATTTCAGAAAGAATAGTAAAATATTTATCAATCTGACCTTCTTCCAGAAGATCGGAAGTTTCTAAAGCGGCCAGTCGTTGATACGCAACGACATGCGCGGGCAAAGGTGTAGATAAGGTTTCTACATTATGTTGTCTCTTTTTGAAATAATGCCAGATCAAAACTCCTATCACAATCAACATAATTAGACCAACTAGAAGATAATATAACATATAATCAGACGGTACCTCAGCCAATGGTTTTAGATCTCTAATATCACTGTCCTGACTGTTTAATAGGCTTTCCACAAGCAGAATCGATGGTTCCGTTTTCCATTCAGCTTTTTCCCCATCAGGGGTGGTATAGGGAATACTAATTTCCGGGAAGATATACTCCCCTGGTTCAAATGTAGTAAAATGATAGCTGATAGTATGCTGCACAATCCCCCATCTTTTATTAACCTGTGCGTCTCCAACCATTACCTGTTCAACTTTTTCAGGTGGTACAATCTCTGGTAATTGGATAGAATATCCTGGTTCTGTCAGCACGGTAAGGTTTAAAATCATCTGATCTCCTATATGGTAAATATCTTGCGAAAAATCTATATTAATCTCTACAGGTCCAGTAAATTCAGGTTTAGTCTGAATGTACCAGATACCCACACCAATCACTGCAAGTACAATAATAACTATCCCCATTATCCCTAGTTTTTTAGATAATCTCATAATCCCCACTCCTTGTTACATCCGGTTCTTTCGGGCCTTGAAATATCTTATCAAAATATCAAGATACTCCCGGTCTGTTCTAATATCAATGGATTTGAGGCCAGCGGAAGTAAAGATACGTTTTCGCTGTTCCTGATTGCCCTCAAATTTTTGCCGATATTCCCCTCGAATCCGGGGATTGGAACTATCCAATACAATCTCAGTCCCAGTCTCAGCATCCTGAAAACTGATCAAACCAATAGGAGGGAGTTCTTCTTCTACTGGATCAGTGATTGTGATTGGGATCAAGTCATGGCGTTTACTGGCAATCTGAATGGCTTTTTCATAACCACTATCTATAAAATCAGAAATCAGAAAGCAGATAGTACTCTGTTTAGTAACCTTAGTCACATACTCCAAAACACCGGTTAGATCAGTGCCATAATGTTCAGGTGTAAAATACAACAGCTCACGAATGACCCGCAATACATGTTTCCTTCCTTTACGGGGAGGAATGTGTTTTTCAATCTTATCTGAAAAGATAATCAAACCCACTTTATCATTATTTTCAATGGCAGAAAAAGCCAGTAAAGCACACAATTCTGCTGTTAGTTCGTTTTTTAAGTTATTGACTGTGCCGAAGTGAAATGATGAACTGGCATCAACCAGTAACATAATAGTCTGTTCCCGCTCTTCTTCAAACTCTTTGACATATGGCTGACCCATACGGGCAGTTACATTCCAATCAATTGAACGAATCTCATCACCGGGCAGATATTGACGGACTTCACTAAATTCAATTCCTACACCTTTGAAAGCACTGGCATACATCCCTGCCAACATATTATCCGCCAGCCGATTAGTCTTGATCTGAATTTTACGTACCTTTTTTAGAATCTCTTCATTAATCATAAACAATCATCCTTCCTGGTTTAAGGTACTGGAATCTCGTCAAAGATTTTCTGAATCAGATCCTCAGAAGTCAGTCCTTCTGCCTCAGCCTCATAAGTTACAGCAATCCGATGACGTAAAACATCCATCCCAATAGTTTTTACGTCATGAGGAATGACATATCCTCTTCCCTGAATGAAAGCAAAAGCTTTGGCAGCCAGACAAAGGTTAATGGTGGCTCTGGGAGATGCTCCATATTCTATTAGATTGATCAGTTCTTGCAGTCCATATTCTTCAGGATTACGGGAAGCAAAAACCAGATCAATAATGTAATCTTTAATCTTCTCATCCAGATAAATCTGATCTACAACACTACGCAAATCCATAATCTCTTCAGGAGTGATCACCTGATCAACAGAGTTGTCACGTTTTGTGAAGGCCATACGATTTAAAATTTCTTTTTCTTCATCTATTTTCGGATAGGTAATCTTAACTTTCAGCATAAAACGATCTAATTGGGCCTCTGGTAAAGGATAGGTTCCCTGTTGTTCTAATGGGTTTTGAGTAGCTAATACCAAAAAAGGTCTGGATAAGAAGAAAGTTTCCTCACCAATAGTGACTTGCTTTTCCTGCATTGCCTCTAACAGAGCACTTTGCACTTTGGCTGGTGCCCGATTAATCTCATCAGCCAGAATAATATTAGCAAAAATTGGTCCCTTCTTGGTGACAAAATCACCTCTTTGCGGATTATATACCAGTGTACCAACTAAATCAGCTGGTAGAAGATCTGGAGTGAACTGAATTCGTTGATATTTAGCAGCAATCGCCGAGGCCAGGGTCTCTACTGATAGTGACTTGGCTAGACCGGGTACACCTTCTAATAGAATATGACCATTAGCCAAAAGTCCCACTATCAGTCTATCGACCAGATCCTTTTGCCCAACAACAACTCTACCAATCTGTTCTTTCAATCGAATGATCACTTGACTTTTGTTCTGTACCAGTTCTTGAATCGCAGTAACTTGATAGTCCACTTCTAACACTCCCTTAACTTTTAATTCGATTTTATCAAAATAATTTTAGCTCAGATTTTTCACGAAATTGTTACAGATGAAGAAAAAAGTGCAGTAAAGCTGAATTTTCAACTTTAAAGACATCCTTTATTTTAGTTCGATCAGATGAAGGTTAGTACCTGCCTGAAAAAAGAATTTTGCTAGAATATGAAGGAGATATTGAGAAAAAACTAGCCAGCTTCTATGGTTTATGATAAAATCTAGTTATACAATCATTTCGTCTTATATCCATCCGAAGGGAGAGAATTAATTTGCAATATTATATCTTTTCTGTACTGTTAGCTTATTTCTTTGGCTCTATTAGCCCAAGCGTACTTTTGGGTAAATATATCTACAGACGTGATTTACGGGCTTATGGTAGTAACAATCCCGGAACATGTAATACTGTGTATGTGTTAGGAGTCAAAGCCGGTGCGATTGTTTTGCTCGTTGATGCCTTTAAGGGTATTGCTCCACTCTGGATAGTTAGTCAACTTTTCGCTCCATCAGTTGCTGATCCTCAATTTCTTCTCTTATTAACCGCCTTCTCTGCCGTCTTAGGCCATTGTGCCAGTATCTTCCTCAGACTTAAAGGTGGCAAAGGTTTTGCAACTTTTTGTGGTGTCACTATTTTTCTTTTTCCCAAAATATCAATAATTTTGTTCGTTATCTTCACCCTGACTGTGCTAATCAGTAAATATATTACTATTGGAACTTTTACAGTAGTAATTCTGTCTCCTCTGGTACAGGTCTATAACCACTATTTGGACCCTACATTTACCATTAAATCTTTAACAGTACTCTTTGCCATTAGTCTTCTGGTCATTTATCGTCATCGTGAAAATGTAGTAAAATTAATCAAAGGTACTGAGATATCTATTCGAACACCACGGATCAGTAATGAGGAATTACATGGTTAATCTATTTCCAAAACTAAGAAACTATCTTCACTAACCGTTTCGAGTTAGCAGTACGAGCGCCAGGCAAGATAAAGAAAAGTTTTCTTCACTTTCTTGCACTTACCCTTCTACAGATGCATAGTTTGCCAGACACAAAAAGCCTTTCATCCGAGAAAATATACTCAGGATGAAAGGCTCACATCAAACATTTCTATCTTTCCGATTTCGAATAATCAAATCCCATTCACCATCAAATGGGCGTAAAGCCCCCTGACATAGATTAGTCATCCAATTCATCTTATCGGGATGTGGGCCATCCCCGGGATAAGTTGGAGTCAGATCTTTGACCACCAGAGCCATTCGCCGGGCAAAATCCTCATCTGTCTCCTCCGAAGCACAGAACAGTGGTTCACCAAATCGGATATGAACCGGCTTCTGATAGGATAATTGATGACTCCCTGCGATAGCAGCAGGCAAAATCGGAACCTGTAACTTTCGGGCTACACTAAAAGCTCCTACATGAAATGGAAATTGCTTTCCTTCACCATGGGCAATCCGCCCTTCCGGAAAGATCCCCAGAACATGACCTTGTTTAATCACCGTCAACATACTTTTCATCGTCTTGACCCGGGAACTAGGATCATCGCGATGAATTGGCACGATTGGTTTGTCCATAAAGTTAATAAAGGTTCGATTCCACCATTTATCATATATTCCATCATACTCAGCCACAAACATCAATCTGGGTTGAGCAGGTAAGATTGTATAATAATAAAAAGGATCAGACCAATTTAAATGATTAGAGATTAAAATATAAGGACCTGTTTTTGGAATATTTTCTTTACCATCTACTTTGATATTTAGTGCTGATTTGAATAATCGATCCACTAGTTTACGGGCAACCCTAAATTGAATTGGAGGTTTCTTCATTATGATCACTTCCTTAACTAGAATAAATTATTTTTCACCACCAAAGGTTAAACCCTGAATGATATATTTCTGCAATAATAGTGCCAGTAAAAATACTGGTAACAGGATGATGGTTCCGGCAGCAGTCATCATTCCCCAATCAGGCCCAAACTGCCCCATAAATCCACTAACAGCCACCGGTGCAGTTTTAATAGTTGAACTAGTTAAAACCAAAGCATAGAGAAAATCATTCCATGACATGATAAAAGAAAAAATCGCCGCCACTACCAACCCAGGTGCAACCAGCGGCAGAAAAATTGAAATAAATACCCGCAGGCGTCCTGCTCCATCCAACATCGCTGCTTCCTCAAAAGCACCCGGAACTCCTTTAAAAAAGGGAATCAATAACCAGATCACATATGGGAGACTAAAGCTTGTATGAGCCAAAATCAATGCCCCATACGTGTCCAATAAACCCATTCTGGAGACCAACAAAAAGATGGGCAAGCTCAAAGTAATCGGCGGAATCATCCGACTAACCAGAACCCCTAAACTAAGAGTACCACTACCTCTAAACTTGAATCTGGCAAAACCATAGGCAGCCAATGATCCAAGCCCAAGTGAGATTATAGTAGTCACAATCGCAATAATTCCACTGTTTTTCAGATAATCTAAAAATGATCTTTCAAACAAGATATTCTGATAATTAGTCAATGTTGGTTTGAAAGATTCGAAAGGTGAGATGGATGTCCAGATCTTAATCTTAGGTTTTAGACTGGTTGAGACCACCATATAAATTGGAAAAAGTTCTACTACCAAAATTGCCAGAACAACAAGATAAAACAATACTTTTTTCCAGACACTCCATTCTTTAAAACCGAACATTCCTACCAACCCCTATTCACGATACATATTTTTAACCAGAAATGTTGTAAAGATTAATGCGATAAACACTAGTATATATGAAGCTGCTGAAGCATAACCCATATCCCAGAAATTAAAGGCGTATTTATAGATATGGACTGAGAGTAAGGTGGTTGAAGTACCTGGCCCTCCTCCAGTCATAACAAATATCTCGGGAAATGCCTTTAATGCATCCACAGTTCGCAAGATTATCGCAATAAGAATCGTCGGTTTCAACAATGGAATAGTGATATGAACCAGAGTATTCCATTTGGAAGCTCCATCCAGATAAGCAGCTTCAAATGTCTCTTTTGGCAATCCAGATAACCCTGCATACAGTATAATAAACATAAATGGCCACATTCTCCAGATATCCTGGATAATAATCGCCATAAATGCAGTTTTCGGATGACTTAACCATTCAATCGCCCCTAATCCCAACTTCTCCAAAAAGAAATTAGCCGCACCATATTGAGGGTTGAAGATAAATCTAAAGGTCATCCCAGAGACCACTGGCAAGACAAAGATTGGTAATAATAACAAAGCCCTTGCCACTTGACTTCCCCAAAACTCTCGATTGAATAAGATAGCCACAGCAAAACCGATGATCAATTCAAATATAACAGCTATTACAACGAAAGAGAGTTGTAAACCCAGAGCACTCCAGAACTCTTCAAACCCCAGTATCCGTAGATAATTCCCAAGACCTATCCAGATTGGTTCACTCTGTTCTAACATATTCCATTGATGAAGAGATATCTTCAGTGAATAGAGTAATGGATATAAAAGTACAATCCCCAATAGTAGCAGAGCTGGACCAACAAAGGCAAATGGAGTAATCTTTTTACGGAAATAATGGTATTTCCCATGTTGGGAAATACCATTACTCCACTCAATTATCTTTTTACTTAAGGTATCCATTTTGCTCAAGGATCTCCTTAATCTTCTGATCCATCTCATTAACTGCTTGTTCTGAAGTCATCTCTCCACTAAGTGCATTGGCAAAATAAGTGCGGACAACATCAGAGATCTCGCTGTACTCGGGGAATCTTGGACGGTTAACACCGATCTCAAAGTTCTCCAGCTGTGCCTGATACCAGGGGTATTCCTTCTGTAAATCTGGATCTGTTAGCAGATCTTTGCGAACCGGGCTCATACCTTTTTTGACTAATTTTTCACCCGCTTCTTTGCTAGCCCACCAATAAGCGAACTCTGCAGCTGCGGCTTTATTCTCAGCATCTTTTGGAATCGCTAAAGCCCAGACTCCTGTTATGGCAGCTCTTCCACCTGGGCCAGCAGGATTTTGCATATATCCAACCTTACCTGCTACCATAGATTCTTCTTCATTCTCATGGTCTGGGATAATACCAGGCCATTGAAGCATTATAGTTAGATTACCAACATTCATCGCTTGAATCCGCTCTGGGTGACCAAAGGCTAACTTACCGGCAGGACTGGTATTTAATAACTGCTTATAATATTCGAAAGCCTGAACAGCTTTCTCTTTATCTAACACAGGCTGCAGATCATCACTCAGAATACGGGTACCAAAACTTCTTAAGACCCACATAGTCTCAACAGTCACACCTTCAGAGGTCAAAGTGAAAGGACCCCAACCATAAAGACCATTTTCCGGCTGATAAAAATACTCTGACACATCTAACAGTTGCTCTAGAGTCTCAGGTTGTTTCAAGTCATAGCCATATTTTTCCTTAAACGCCTGTTGATGGGTTGGATTCTCAAATAAATCTTTCCGATAGATCATCATATAGATATTACCATTAACTGGCAACCCATAAACTGTATCCTTCCAGGTCGCACCTTGAACCGCAGCTTCTACTAATTCGTCAAGGTCAATCTTCTTATCCAGAACCTTTGGTTCAGACCATTCAGTATATGGAACAAAATATTCAGCAAATTTAGGCATAAAAGGCTCGTCAATAGCCACCAAGTCATAAGTTCCTGTCTTTCCGACCAGATTCATTGCTATCTTCTCAGTCAGATTAGACGATGGTAAGTCTTCGAAAACCACTTTAATTCCTGTCTCTTCTTCAAATTCGGGAATCAAAGCTTTGACAGCTTCGGTATGGGCGTCTGCCCAGACTAAAACCCGAATGGTTGTCCCAGAATAAGTCTGTTCATCTTCTTTTTTTGCACAGCCACTCAATCCAATTATGGACAAAACTAAAAATGCCATCACCAATAACACCAGATTACGTTTCCTCATGTCAGTCCTCCTATCAAATAAAATTCATCCTCTCCATTATACTATATTTTATATTTTTCCTCAACAATTTTCCCCAAAACATAATTTTATTAACCTTGTAGCAACATAAAATACTGTTCGATATCTTAATCAACTATTTCTATTTTAGCATTTAAACATAATATAACCATCTTCAGTTTACTCTAACAACAATTTTAGAAAATAAAAAATCTCAGAAAGAAGATCTCTGAGAGGATATAAGTAAAGTGTGAAAATTTTCAAAATTAATGATAAATATGCAACCATTATCTCAACTCCCTATTTTCTAAAATACTTTATATACTTATCATCCTCTCTCATGATATATCCTAGCCGAAGAATTTCTCCACTTAAGGCATTTATTCTAATAAATAGTGTTTCATTTTTATCATTAAACTTCCATATAGGAATTACTATAGGGTAACCATTCTCATGGCTACCCTGTTAAGCAAGTTCCCACCATCTGTTGTAGTAATCTATTCTTCCTCAATTAATATGATCTGAGCAGAATATGGTCCGTCAGGATAAGGAAATGGTCCAGAAAATACATTAATACCTCCCAGCAACATTATACCCACTAAACATAATACACAAAAAAATTTCTTCATAACAATATTCCCCCTTATTCTTATTTTTTAAAAATTTTCTCGTAATATGGATTAGATCTTGCTTTGTTATTTAGTTTTTTTTGCATTATCCGCATACATTCAGCTTTATGGTTGCTTACTACTTCATTTATTTTTAATAATACCTCTAATGAATATGAATACGCTTCTTCTTCAGTAAAATGAGTGAAGGCTAAAAATAACGTATCTAGGGCTGTGAACATCTGATCATCCATTAATTCTAGCTTTCCTTTAATAAAGAAGGAAACTGCCATTGCAAGTTTATCATCATATTTAGAAGCAATTGTTTCAGATTTATCTAAATAATCACTTATTGAAGTTATCTCAATACCACATTGCTCTCTATATTCTAAATATACTTCTGCCAGGTTATTATATAACCTTGGTATGTCTTTTTCCTCAGCGTAGTTAACTGCTTCCTTAAGTACTGAAATAGATTTATCAAAATCGCCTTTGTAAAAATGAAATACACTTAGATTATTGAGAAGTTTTACTTTCAAAAAATCAGGTATTTCGTTAAAATATTGATTCGCCTGATCTAAATATTTTTTAATCTCTTCAAAATTTAATTCCTCTGGATTCTCTCTATTTAACATCAAATATGCCCATGATAGATTGATACAGATTCTTACTACAGCAATGTTATCATTTGCTTCATCTAAAAGAACCTTATAAGTATTAAGAGCTTGATTGAATTTACCCAAAAAACCTCTTGCAGTAGCCTGTAATTTTCTCAATTCAAAAGCCTCGGCTCCAGTGTTATATTTTAATGCTTCATCAATACTCTCTATAGCTTTAGTATGTTGATAGAATTCCATCAATCCTTTTGACTCCAGATATGTAGCCCTGGCCTTCATCTCAGGATCGTTCATTGACGCCTCTACAGCAATACCAATCTTCGACACAAAGCCTAATAAGTCTTTTTTCTCTAACATCTTTTGTGCATCTTCATAATACTTACCTGGTGAAAATGCCACAACTGTACTCATTTATATGTCATCCCCCTATCTTTTATGTATCCATTGTTTCCAATTCAACAATTTACCTAATTATATCACATTGAGAGATGTAGATCAATAGTTTTTTACTTTTATTATATATATAGTAATTTTTAATTGTACATAGAAAACCATAATTTTGCCCAATAGCAATAAATATTTTATTCTATAAGTGTTTCTTTTTAGTTTTTTTATGGGGATAAAGAAGGTTGTAAGTACATTAAAAGACATTTTAGAGTAGTTAATGCCGTCATTTTTTCTAATTGTCAAAAGAAATACAAATTTTTTAATAAAAAGTTTACGTTTTTCGCAATCACCTAACCTAAAAATGGATTTTTCCTACATTGTGCATTGTTAATTTTACTAATGTATTCAGGATTGGGACAATTATCTTGCAAATAAAAACCCCAGAGAAAGCTCTCTGAGGCTGATTAGTTCACCTATCAATTTACACCCGAATCAACATTGTCCCCATAGTATAACCGACCCCTGAAGCAGTCAGACATACCAGGTCACCTTTCTTAATGACTCCACTTTTCAATCCATCATGAAGAGCCATGATGATACAGGCATTACCTGTATAACCATAACTCCCCATGATGTTATGGGTTTTATCCATACTAATACCCAGATTCCCACAGGTCTTCACAATAGCTGACTTATTAATTTGCGTAAAGATAAATTTATCTACATCATCAAGCTTGTATTCAGTCTTCTTCAGCATTTTATTAATGATTACAGGCCAGAGATCAGGATTTCGGTTCATCAACTCACCATTCCAGAAGGTCAGACCTGGCTTAATATCAGCATTACCTTCTAAAATATCCACAGTTGCCGGGAAGCGTGTACCTCCAACATAAATACCCAGAGTCTCCCATTCAGAACCATTACCGATTAATTGGGAATCAATATACCCTTCTGAATCGCTTTCATCTCTCTGATAAATTGCCGCACCAGCACCATCAGAGAACACACAGAAAAATTTACCTTTTTCCATTGGTGCAAACTTGGTCATATTATATACAGAAATAACCATCACTGTCTTAAAATCAGGATTCCCCATAATCCAATTTTTCGCTGTCTCAGAAGCAAAAATGAAACCAGTACAGGAGACATTCATATCAAAGAAGATCGCTCCATCCCGCATACCAATACCATTGGCTATTGATGAAGAAGTTGGCGGCGAAATAATATCAGGTGTGTCGGTAGATAAGATCATCAGATCGATATCTTCTGCAGAGATTTTGGCATCTGCAAGAGCAACTTTTGCGGCTTCAACAGCCAACTTTGTGCTACTCTCATCATCACGAGTCTGGTGACGATTATCAATGCCTAACCCCTGCATGTATTCAGAGAGATCTTTACCCACAGCTGCACTCATATCTTTTACTGTAAAAACTTGCTCAGGAGCATAACTACCAGTCCCAATTAGTTTAACACTCATATCTAATTCTCTCCTTTTTCATCATCTTTTCTAAATAGCCAAAGGGAGCAGAGGCCCCTTCCTCAACTCCCCCTGGTGCTTACTGCATCTATTAGATTTCTAGAGATTAATAACTTCCGTCATACCAATCAGATACAGCGACATAACCGCCATCTTGAGCCTGTAGAATCATCATATCTTCAACACCACTTCTAACACCTGGAGAATAACCAATATTGCGTGCAAGGTCCCCGTTCCAATTTTCCATGGATTCCAGTGCCTCAACCAGAGATTCATGAGTTAGATCTCTGCCTGCACGACGAACTGCTTCAGTAAATACTTCTGCTGCTACCCAACCGGCTGCAGCGTAAGCAAAACCGCCACCTTCTGGGTAATACTTCTGATAAATTTCATAAAAGTGGCTAACACCAGGTGCATCTGGAGCAAGAGGTGGTAACCAGGCAGTAGAGAACACGCCTTCCCAGGCATCGCCAGCTAAAGTATACATAATTGGGTCAGCCAGTGCATAGTTCACGATCATCTCAAAATCATAACCAATCTTTGCGCCTTCTGCACGGATTTGTGCAGCTGCGGATGTTGTACCATGATAGACTACAAACTCAGCACCTGCATCCTTTAACTTCAGAACATATGAACTAAAGTCCATATTACTGGCCGGGAAAGTAATGTCAGCTACAGCCTTAATGTTATAAATCTCTAAGTTTGCATTTGTGTACTTTTGACCTTCTTTACCGATTTCAGTATCATCATGAATAAACGCGATTTTCTTATCAGCAAATTTATCATAGATGAATTTAGCAATTACCTTACCTTCAGTCCGATAGTTAGGCTGGACTACAAAGATTTTATCTTTTGCAGGAAAACCTAAAGCAGTTGCACCACTGGCAGGATAGACAAACGGGATATCAGTTTTTTCCAGATAATCCATTATTGCCAGACAGTTGTTGGAACCTAAACCACCAACGATGGCAAATACTTTGTCTTTCTCAACCAGTTTCCGCACTACAGAAACAGTTTTGGAAGGAACGTAACCATCATCTTCAGCCAATAAAGTGATTTGACGACCATTCACGCCACCATTAGCATTTAGTTCAGCAAAATAAGCTTTCATGCCGTCTGCCAGGGGAGTGCCAATACCTGCAACAGCTCCAGACAGAGCCATAAAGGAACCGATGACAATCTCATCATCTTTGACACCAACTTCAGCAAAAGCACTCAGACTCATGGTTACCAGTAAAGCAACTACCAGCATGATTGACATCATAGTCTTTTTCATAAATTTAATCTCCTCCTTAATATGGTTGGAAATAAGATGGCGACTGTGCGCCTTCAAACATTACACACCTGATATTATCCTAAGTATGAACGCTTCACCTCCTCATTCTCCTTTAGTTCAGAGCATGGCCCTTGAAGCACAATTCTGCCATTTTCTAATATATAACCATAATCAGCTATACTCAAAGCCTGAAAAGCATTTTGTTCTACCAAAAGAATTGTTGTCCCCTCTTCTCTAATCAACTTAATCATCTCAAAAATCTCCTGCACAATTATCGGTGCCAGACCCAGAGAAGGCTCATCTAGAAGTAACACTTTAGGATTAGACATCAATCCTCTGGCAATAGCTAACATCTGTTGTTCACCACCACTCAAAGTTCCAGCTATCTGAGCTTTACGGTCTTTGAGTACAGGAAAATACTCATACATCTTATCTAAATCTTTTTCTACAGTAGTTTTATCTTGACGAGTATAACTCCCAATTTTTAAATTCTCCAACACTGTCAGCTCCGGAAAGATTCTCCGACCCTCAGGTACATGAACAAGCCCATACGCTACAATCTTCTCAGGTCTTCGTTGAGTTATCTCACTATCATTCAGATAGACTTTCCCCTGATTTGGTCGTAAAAGACCAGAGATAACCTTTAAAGTTGTAGATTTTCCGGCTCCATTACTACCCAGTAATGTCACAATCGAACCTTCAGGAACTTCAAAGCTAATACCCTCCAAAACATTGCTGGCATGATATGCTGCAGAAATATTTTCTAACCTAAGCATTAGCCTCCTCCTTCCCCAGATAAGCTTCAATAACTACTGGATTATTCTGAATCTCCCGGGGAGTTCCTTCAGCAATCTTCTTCCCAAAATTAATTACTGTAATCTGATCACAGATCCCCATAACCAGAGACATATCATGTTCAACCAGAAGAACAGTAATTCCTTTCTCCTCATTCAACCATTTGATTAATTCTGCAATCTCTTTTGTCTCCTGAGGGTTCATTCCCGCAGCGGGTTCATCCAGAAGCAGTAGTTTGGGATTAGATACCAGAGCACGGGCCATCTCAACCTTTTTCTGTACCCCATATGGATGTGAAGCATAGTAAGTATTTTCAATACCACCTATCCCCAGAAGTTCTAAAGTAGCACTGGCTTTTGCTCTGGCTTCATCTTCTTCCAGGCGCACCTTTTTAGTACGTAATGCATGACGGAAGAGCCCAGTTTTAAAATTAATGTGCTGCCCAACCATCAGATTCTCCAAAATTGTCATATTTTTAAATAATTCAACATTTTGAAATGTTCTGGCAATACCCTTTCTGATTATCTCATGAGACTTCAGGGTAGTTAATCTGTTATTGTCAAAAGTAATCTCTCCTGCATCTAGTTGATAAAAACCACTTACACAGTTAAACACAGTACTCTTTCCTGCACCATTAGGGCCAATCAATCCATATACCTGACCCTCTTCAACTTCAAAGTCTAAGCTATCAATCGCTACTAATCCTCCAAAACGTTTCGTCAACTTATCTATCTTTAAATTTCCCATCAGCCCACACTCCTTTTGCTCAATTGCCCTTTGAGCTTACGGAATATCATCAATGTTTTGGATTCAAGAGTCACAATACCACCTGGTAAGAATAAAGTTACCAGAATTATAGCTGCCCCCATCAATACTGTTGGTAAATGCTGAACACCACTGAATAACTCGGGAATTATGTTCATAAAGATAGCTCCGTAAACAGCACCCCTAAGAGAACCCATTCCACCAATTACGATCATTGCAAAAAAGTTTAGCGATAGACCTAAATGAAAATCTGTAGGGCTGATAAAACCTACTATATGTCCAAACAGACCACCAGCAATCCCAGTGAAGAAAGCACTGAGACCAAAAGAGATCACCTTATATTTAGAGATATTTACTCCCATAGCCATAGCTGCAATCTCACTATCCCGAATAGCCATAAAAGCACGACCGGTTCGGGTTTTGATAATATTAGCGGCAACCAAAAATGTCAAACCGACAAAAATTAAAACAACATAGTATTTCACCAGATCACCGGATATAAAATGACCAAAAAGATTATAATCCAACCAGACTTCTTGACCAAAAACCGTTGGTCCAGGAGGCATTAATCCGGAATAACCTCCAAATAACTCCATGTTAGACATGATCTGAGTGATTGCTACTCCAAAACCCAGGGTTGCAATAGCCAGATAATGACCGTGTAATCTGAGAGCAGGTAATCCTAAAATCATCCCGATCACGGCTGAGACCAATCCAGCCAGAGGAACTGCTATCCAAAAATTGATACCCAATTTCATCACTAGTAATGCCGAGGTAAAGGCTCCGATTGCCAGAAAAGCAGCATGACCAATAGAAATTTGACCTGTATAGCCTAATAATAAGTTCAATCCCACAGCTACGATCATATATACCCCAGTAATATTAATGATATATTGAAAATAACCTTGCAATAAACCTAGGGATGTCAGAATCGGCGGTAACAATATACATAATATTCCGATAATTAGCATTTTTTTGTGTTGATCCGTTAATTTCTTCAAATTACTCATCAGCTACACCTTCTTTCTCTGAACAGTGCCCAGAAGGCCTGATGGTTTAACCCAGAGTACCAGAATGATTAAGCCAAAAGCAAAGGAAGTTTTAAACTCTGGAGAGATATATCCAGCCACCAGATTTTCTAACACTCCCAACAAAAGACCACCAACTACAGCTCCCCCTAGACTGGTAAATCCGCCTAAAACTGCTGCAGAAAAAGCCTTTAATTGGACCTCATCCATCATAGTTGTACTCAAGAAAGATACCGGAGCGATTAGTATTCCTGCAATGGCTCCCAGAATGGCACTCACAGCCCAGGTCGTCGAAAATATTCGACTAACATTGATTCCCATCAAATAAGATGTGGTAATATCCTGCGCAGTTGCCCGAATAGCAATACCAGCCATTGTATATTTGAAAAAGAGATAAATTCCAGCCATAATCACCAATGTTACGATAATAATTAACAGATTGTGAGGACTGATTTTAGCTGTCAGAACTGTTAAAGGATCTCCCTTAACAGCAACTGGATAATTTTTAGTATCAAAACCGAAGATCCAACCAGCTACCCCCTCCAAAATCATAACCAACCCCAATGTTATAATGATTAACGTCAATGGCGATGATCCCTGAACCGGACGTAAAAACACCCGTTCAATGAAGATCCCCAAAAGAGCACCGAAAGCCACCGCTACGATGAAAGCAAGATAATAGGGCATGTGGAATCTGTTCATACAAGTCCATGCCACAAAAGCTGTCACCATCGCCATCTTACCCTGGGCAAAGTTAACTGTATCCATAGTCTTGAAGATCAATACAAGACCAAAAGCACCCAGAGCATAAATACTACCCGTTGCCAGACCGCTAATCACCTGTTGACTCAAATTAGCGAATGAAAATACCATATCATAACCTCCATATCCGGTGTGCTTTTACCACAACAAGATTTTTTCAGCCTCTTGACGCAAATCTTCACGAAAATCTGGATGAGCAATGTTGATCAAAGCCTTAACTCTCTCTTTAACATTCTTCCCTTTCAGATGAGCTACACCAAACTCTGTCACAATATAATCAACATCATTTCTTCCTAATGTTACCCTGGATCCCTGGGGAAGCTCGGCAACTATCTTGGAGATTTGTCCTCCTTTGGTAGTGGACTCTAAAGCGATAATCCCCTTACCACCTACAGAACGCTGTGCTCCACGATGAGTATCTGCCTGACCACCAGTTCCCGTATATTGACGACTACCCAGAGCTTCAGAACAACATTGTCCAGTCAAATCAACCTGCAGTGTAGTATTAATACTCACCATTTTGTAGTTCTGACCAATAACAAACGGATCATTGGTATAAGGACCTCTTTTCAGTTCAACTCCCAGATTACTGTCAATAAAATCGTAAAGTTTTTGCGTACCCAGAGCAAAAGTAGCGATCATTTTGCCCCTGTGAATAGACTTGGAACGATTGGTAATCACCCCTGCTTTGAACAGGTCTACCATACCATCGGTCAACATCTCAGTGTGGACACCTAAATCTTTCTTATCGTATAAATATTTCGTGATAGCATTAGGTATTCCTCCTATACCCAGCTGTACAGTAGAACCATCTTCTACCAATGCTGCAATATTTGATCCAATCATTTTTTCGGTATCTGTAGGTTCAACGAGTGGTAATTCAAAAAGCGGAGCAGTATTTTCTACCACATAATTAATCTCACTAATATGAACTTGAGTATCACCCAGAGTCCAGGGCAGATTCTCATTAACTTCTAAGATTATCAGGTCAGCATTTTCAATCATATCTTTTTCATAAGTAATTCCTAAAGCGAGAGAAAAAAAACCATGACGATCCATTGGAGTCGCTGTTCCCCAGAAAATATTGATAGTATCATTTTTGATCTTGGCTGGTCCTGCTTCATGTAAGTTGTTAGGAATATAGCTGACAATCCCATGTGGATGATTTTTCCGATCAAAAGCACCATAAAACCATGATTCATTAAAGAAATGTCCCTTCATTTCGGGCTTAAATACATCATAATCACCCATAACAAGGCAGCTCATAATGTGGACATCAGTCAGCTCATTTTTACGTTCACCCAGGGCACTTAACAGACCCCGGGGTTCTGATCCAGCCATTGCCACACAGATTTTCTGGTTAGATTTGACCATACCTACAGCTTCTTCGATGGAGATCAATTTTTGTTTATATAATTCTTTTACTTCCATCTGTGACAACTCCTATCTGGCTGTTATTTTAATTACAGACTAATTCCCCCATTAACATCAAGCACAGTTCCATTGCAGTATGCAGATTCTTCAGAAGCTAAGAACAGATATGCATTGGCAATATCATCTGGTTCACCTAATCTTCTAAAAGGAACCTTTTCTCTAATTCTATCTAATACCTTCTCAGGTACAGCAGCAACCATCTCAGTCATAATGTAACCTGGAGCGACTGCGTTTACATTAATCCCTTTAAAGCCTAACTCTTTTGCCCAGGTCAAAGTCATCCCAATTACTCCGGCTTTAGTCGCAGAATAGTTAGTCTGACCTAAGTTACCTTGCTCCCCAACCACAGAAGAAGTATTGATAATCTTTCCGCAGCCTTTTTCCACCATTATTGGTGCCACAGCTTTAGTACAGTTGAAAACACCTTTCAGGTTAATATTGATAACTTTATCCCACATCTCATGAGTCATTTTTACTAAGAATGAGTCTGCAGTAACCCCTGCATTGTTCACCAGGATATCAACCGTACCAAAAACTTCTACTATCTGCTTAACCATAGCCTGAACCTGTTCCCAGTTTGAAACATCAACTTGAACAAAAATCGCCTCTCCACCATTTGCTTTAATCTGATCGGCAACTGCCTGACCTGCTTCAGCATTATAATCTGCAACAACAACCTTCGCTCCTTCACGGGCAAAAGTGAACGCACCTGCCTTACCTAAACCGCTACCAGCACCAGTTATAATTGCAACTTTTTCTTTTAATCTCATTTGTAAAAACCTCCTCTATTTGTTAAACACCCCATCTGATTGTAATCGCATTCCACGCATAACCGATCCCCGCACTCACAAATACAACAATATCCCCATCCTTAATTTTTTCTTGCTCTAAAGCCAGTTCTAATGAAAGAATCTGATCATTTTGACCAATATGTCCATATTCATTTAAATAAATGCTTTGTTCTTCCGTCAAACCCAATTGCTCTAACATGAATTTATGTGCTGAAAATTTCATATGAAGAATAGCCAGATAATCAATATCTTCTGTAGCATATCCACTGTTGGCAACCGATTCTTTAACGACACCCACAAAGTTTGGAATCGAGACTTCATTTAATCGCTCTTTCATAAAATCAGAGTTAAAAACATCAAGATAATTCCGTTTCTTAGCTAAACCTTCTGGATTAATCGACTCCTTAGTACCACCAGCCGGGATAATAACACATTCAGATAGTGAGCCATCAGTAATAGAAGCCGCCTCCAAAATGTTATTTCGTCCCAGATCTTTTTGTAAGACTATTGCTGCTCCCCCTGCTCCCAGATTGTACATAAATGAAACCCGTGGATTTTGATAATCAATCCAATCACCATTACGATAACCAGAAGCTATCAGGACTGTATTAAGATGATCGTTAGATAACATCATATCTTTGGCGACTTTCATCGCCATAATCATGGTTCCACAACGTAGTGAGATATCAAATGCCCAGGCTTTATCTGCTCCCACTTCATGCTGTAGCTTAATCGAAGCAGTCCAGATGTAATATTCCTTGTATTCATCTCCTGCCCAGATAACCATATCGATAGCTTGTGGATCAATACCAGCTTTTTCAATGGCTTTTCTGGAAGCTTTTACTGCCATGGATACACAGTGATCTTCTGGCCCTGGGATGGGTTTTTTCAAAACGCCTAGTTTGTTCTCCACTACCTCCAAGGGAATACCCGTCTTTTGCGCTAATTCTTCACTTGTCATATAAGTATCGGGAATATATATTCCAGTACTTAATATCCCTACAGTAGATTTCAATTTTGTCACCCCCTGTCATGAATTAACTCAATTGTAACAGTCATCAGTTACTTAATCGTTGCAAGGGGGTTACATTTTAAAAATATTTAATATTTTCTGAAAAATCTTATTGCTTTACGATGTAACTCAAAAAATTATGAAATAGAATCAGAGATAAAAGAAAGGGACAGAATCCACTAATCGACCGTCCCTTTTTGGTTTCCCCGCTTCATATTTAATTGTATTACAAATAGGTTACACTCCAGTTACAAAAGGAGTTACAAATCTGTTGCATTTTTAATCTGTTCAAAAATTTGTTTTGTTTTCTGCGTAGGTTCTACTCCCAATTCATTATCTAAAACTTCACAGCATTTTTTATAAATTTGAATCGCCCGGGAACGTTTACCCAGTTGAGCCAAAGCTGTCATCAATAACTGATATCCCTCTTCGAGAGTCGGTTCTTCACTCAGAAGTCTCTCAGCTACCTGTACTGCCAATGAGTATTGACTTGTCTTGTAGTACAGATTAGCCAGAGCTTCTGCTCCATGTAAGAAAATATTTTTCAAACGTTCTCTCTCTTCTCTTGACCAATCTTCATAGATCGCATCTGGCAAAAATACCCCCTGGTAGATCTGAATCCCATCACTCAAATCTTCCATAGCTTGCAACGTGTTGCCATCTTTATCGTGGGCCAGCCCACTTTTAATCAATCGTTGAAACTGATTAGTATCAATCTCATAACTGGAAGCAGTATTCAAACCATAGCGCGATCCGCGTTTTGTGATAAAAAATGGTGTGGCTCTGGCTTCCCGATCAGGTTCCAGAGCATTATTCAAAGCGTTTAACGCAACTTTAAAATCCCGCAGTGCAGATTCCTCATCCTTCTCAGGAGTCAATAACTCTGCCAACAGCTCTTTAGGCAATAATTCACTCTGATGAGTCAAAAATATCTGGAAAAGAGTGCGGGCTTTAGCCCGTTTCCATTCACTGGCCTCCACCTCTTCTCTACCACGTAAGACCCTAAATTTGCCAAGTGTTTGAATTCGTAAGGTATAACCCGGATGACAAACGCCCGGTTCAATCCCCAGCTCTTCCAACATTCTCCCACAAAACTCCTGTGATACCTGCAAATTATAACCTTCTGTCAATATAGGCACTAGTGTAGTTAAATCTCTGGTTCCCTGTAAAGTTATCGATTTAAAGATGAAAGAATAATTATATTCTTCTATCGTCGGAATCAAATTTTCCAAACGGTTCTTAAAATCTTTTTTTCTGCCCTCTCTAAGATCTAGCAATGTCAGCCAAATTTGACCCATTAATTTACCAAAAGCATCATAACAGTGATCAAAACACTTCACTGCCTCTGACAACCAACGTGTAGCATTTTTGGGATCCTTAAAGTGAACATAACCGATACCCATCGCCAGTTTAATCAGAGCACCTAACCACTCATCACCAGCTTCTTCACAGATACTGATCCCTTCCAGGCCATACTTCTTCATTTGAGCTTCTTTGCCCAGTTGACCATAAACATGAGTAAGACCCCAGAGAGCTTCAGCATTGCCACGGGGCACATCCATCTCATCCACGATCTTCAGAGCTTCTTCATAGCTTTGAATCGCTCTTCCCAGATCACTTCGACCACTCACCTGATAAGCATGACCTAAACGCATATAGGCAACCGCTCTGGTGAATTCAGAACCTAACTTCTCTCCCTGCTCTAAACCCAGACGTGCATAGTGGAGGGCTTTTTCAGCTTCTCCTTTAAAAGCAGCAATTAGAGCCAAAAGTAAATATGTCTCCCGATGAGCCCGTCCTACCTGCTCTTTTCGCTGGTTACCTTCTTTTAGAAGAGCTTTTTCCAGAATTGTTGCCGCTTCACCCAGACGTCCCGTTCTAATCTTGACTCGCGAATCCAAGATCAAACTGGTATTCTCTTCACTGAGCTCATAAATCTTCTGCTGCATCTGGCGGGCCTCATCCATCTGACCCAGATTGAGTAAGTTCTCAGCCAATAAACGAACAAGGGTGATCTCCTCCCAATTATTCTCTTTCTCTCTGAGAGCCAATGCTTTGCGTAAATACTTATCAGCTTTCGATGGTTGAACTGTATCAAGATAGATCATCGCAATCTTCTGAAAAGCCAGACTCAAACCGATATTATCCTTCTTCTCTATAAAAATTCGCCGTCCCTCACTATACCACTCTAAAGCATCTTTAAAGTTAGAGGTAAACCGACAGATATCCCCATAGTAAAGATAAAGATGTGGAAAACTCTCTCTAATCCGTTCAGGTAAAAAATCAAACCATTCAATAAATGTGGAAAAACGGCCACCCTGCAGTAAACGGGGAGCATCTTTGGACAAAATTCGGGCAGCAGTATAAAAATCGCCACCTTTCATCCCATGATAGATAGCTTCCTCAAAATCATCCCGATTGAGGAAAAAGTCTGCCACCTCTTTATGCAGCACGTCCAGATTAGTTAATTCTTCTTTAGCTTTACCACTGAGAAAATCATGAAATAGATGATGATAGCGATATTGACCATGATCCAGTTGAAATGTAAAAAGTCCATTCTCCAACAGATATTTTAAAATCTCCTCACTGTTTTGGGCTTTTCGTAAAAAGTTACAAACTTCAGGTGTCAATACTCTGAGAAGTGATGTTTTGACCAGAAAGTCTTTGATCTCAGACTTTTGCTTTTCCAAAACCTCTAATGCCAGATATTTGAAGAGATGTTCCAGAGAAGTCATTGGTTGTTTTTTTATATTCTGCAGATTACCTCCCTGCTTCAAACCCTGCCAGATCATCTCCAGAGCAATAATCCAACCTTCAGTATGATTATAAATTAAAGACGTCTCTTCATCTGATAGAATATAATTATATTGATCCGTAAAGAATTGTCGAATCTCTTCCTCCTGCAAACGTAAATTCTCTTCACCTATCTCCAAAACCTGATCCTTCACTCGCCAGACCGGTAAGGAAGGAAGAACCGGTGTGACCCGAGTTGAAATCACCAGATGCAGGTTGGGGGGGCGGTGTTCGATTAGATGTTCCACCAATTCGTTAATCTGCGGATGATCCTGGAGCAGATGATAATCATCAATGATCAAATACATCTCTTCCAGACGATATTGATCCCAAATCTCATTGATGAGTGAATTCAGGATAGGCATCCAGACCTGATTATTCTCCCCCTTCTCACGGATGTAGTTCAAAGTCTTTTCGCCAACTTCCGAATTGATAGTATTAAAAGCATAGACAAGATGGAGTAAAAAAGTTAGAATGTCCCCATCTCCTTTACCTACACTATACCAGAAGACCTCCTTATCCTGAAAGTATGATGCCAGGGATGTACTTTTACCATAGCCCGGGCCAGCCTGTAATATAGTCACAGGATATTGAGAAATACTCTGGAATAATTTCAATAGATTCTTACGCTGAAAAAAAGTCGTCTTCAGAACAGGAGGGATAAATTTGGTACGAAGAACTATGTTTCCAAACACAACCTTTCCCACCTCCATTATTAATTATAAATTACCGTATCAGGTGCATAAGTTTACAGTGTTATACGTTTAAATTCTTTACATTTTCTCAAAATCCTTTATTAAATTTATTCTAAAACAAAAAAACCTTTTATATTAACTTATGAAACCAGTATGTAACTTATTAGTAACAGAATTGCGTTAAAATTAAGATAAATTTAAAAATTGGGTATGGGGAGGAGATTTTTTTGAGAGAAGTAGTAATTGTAAGTGCAGTAAGAACTGCCATCGGAAGTTTTGGTGGCTCTTTAAAAGATGTTTCTGTGGTAGATCTTGGGACAACCGTGATCAAAGGTGCATTGGAGCGGATTAATCTGAATCCACAGGAAGTTGATGAAGTCATCATGGGTGTTGTTCTACAGGCCGGTCAAGGTCAAAATCCAAGTCGTCAATCAGCCCTTAAAGCAGGTCTGGATGTAAATGTTCCGACAATGTCAATCAACAAATTATGTGGTTCTGGTCTGAAAGCCGTTAACCTGGCTGCTCAACAGATAATGTTAGGTGAAGCTGATGTAGTAATCGCCGGTGGGATGGAAAGCATGACTCAGGCTCCTTATTTACTACAAAATGCCCGGTATGGTTATCGAATGGGAGACGGTCAGATCATCGACAGTATGATCATCGATGGTTTAACCTGTGCCGTCAACAACTATCATATGGGGATCACAGCAGAAAATCTCGCTGAGCAATATAATCTGACCCGCGAAGAACAGGATAAATTTGCTGAAGCCAGTCAAAATAAAGCTATGGTTGCCATCGAAACTGGCCGATTTAAAGATGAGATCGTCCCAGTAGTAATCCCACAGCGTAAAGGTGATCCCATAGTTTTTGATACCGACGAATATCCACGTAAAGGTGCGACTATTGAGGGTCTAGGGAAGCTAAGACCTGCCTTTAAGAAAGATGGCACTGTAACTGCCGGTAATGCTTCTGGAATCAATGATGGTGCAGCTGCAGTTATCGTAATGGCCGCAGAAAAAGCTAAAGAGCTGGGATTACAGCCAATGGTCAAGATTGTATCCTTTGCTTCTGCTGCTGTTGACCCTTCCATTATGGGCATCGGTCCGGTTCCTGCTATCAAACGGGCATTAGCCAAAGTTGATCTGAAGTTGGAAGATATCGATCTGGCGGAATTGAATGAAGCTTTTGCTGCTCAATCTCTAGCTGTACTCAAAGATTTACCTTTCAATCGTAGTATCGTAAATGTTAATGGGGGTGCGATCGCTTTAGGTCATCCTATTGGTGCCAGTGGTTGTCGAATTCTGGTAACTCTGCTTCATGAGATGGCTAAACGTGAAAATGTGAAAACTGGTCTGGCTTCTCTATGTGTTGGTGGCGGTATGGGAGTTACTACAATCGTGGAGAAACTGTAGGTTAATAGATAGTTAGTTTGAGATCTGTTAGTTTCAAAAATAGCTGTTGATCTGGGGAGTCAACAGCTATTTTTAAATTTAAAACTGCTTTCTTATAAAGATTGTTCTATTTGGGATAACGTTTCGAAAATCTGACTCTCTACCTCATAAATATCTCTCCAGACATTTGCAAATCTCTCAATATAGTCTAAGATATTATGATTTTTAATATAACACTTATCACATAGCAGATCAATTCGGTTCCATAACTCCACTGCTTCAGCAAACTGCTCACTCACCGCCTTTAATTCTGTCACCTCTTCACTCACATAAACCATTAAGTTCTTAAAACTAAGCTTTTGTAAGATAAATGGTCGAAAGACTCTGGTGGTAAATTGAGGAGCGTATTTTCCCTTTAACTCCGCCATTTTTTTGACAAATTGAGGCCATTCATCGATTAGGTTTTTCAGTCCTTTCAAATTTTTAATATATGTTCTTCCATTTATCGTTATTTGATCTAATAATGTCTGATTAAGATTATCTTTTAGTAATCTCCGAATTCGTTCACTTTCAGGCAGATCCATCTCTTTAATATTTAAGAGCACTATATAATTCTTATTAAGGGTTTCTGACATCTTGGCATTAAGATACCTTTCCAGTGGCACTTCCATCAGTACCCCAAAAAATTTATCCAATACAGTACACGTCTGCTTATTCTGATCAATATCTAATACCACCAGCGAATGAGAACTTGTATGATAGTGCATCATAGTAGGCTTTTCTTTAACATAAGATTGATGGAGGTAATAGTGATCACATGAGACGATCAACGGAATCCCTTTTGCTAAATATTTCATCTCGACATTAACGGTATTTCTTTTATTCCCCCGATATACTGCTTCAGGATAGAATAGTCCATACGCTTTATAGATCTCTTCATTGTAAAATTTGTAATCATCGTGAAAAACTAAATCAATCCCACCTACAATCACTAAATCATTATCTTTGGAGATATACTTCTTTGGTCTTTTGGGATTTTTATAGTTAAAATAGTGTTCAAAACTATATAAAAAATCAAAATCAGTGTAGGTCAATGCATAGGAGAGACAATTATTCAATTCTAATATTCCTGATACATTCATTAATCCACAATCACTTCCAATTTTTAGATTAGGATCGATACTTGCGAATTCAGTTTTCATCTTAATCATCCTTTCCCATAATTCCATATCAGTCATAGTTGTCCGAAAATATTATTTAATTTACCATCCATTATTCTATGGAATTATAATACTTTTTTATTAACACAATCCAATTATATCATAAATTATGTTGATATACAATATTATTTCCAATTGAATCCCCCGGTTTTACAACATTCAGTTATACTAAAAGAAAAAACAGAGAAGCTAATCTCTGCTTTTAAAACCTCTCTCATACAATTTTCACTCATAATATTTTTGAACCCAATCTGGCAATTTGCCATTAGCAATCATTTCTCTGATCAAATTCGGTACACTAACAAATTGTTTCATACTTATTTCAAACTCTTCTTCTGTTAGATGATCCGTCTTTGAACAACAGCGGAAAAGCATTCCATCCTGTGTACAAAGTAATTTACTAACATTTTGACAGGGGAAATCGTCACATTCAACACAGGTAGTCGTCAATCCTTTTTCCATCGCACAGGGACGAACCGGGCATTGAGTGTCTGCGATCTTCTCTTCACCCTTACACCCTCCGCATTTTACGTTGTCTACAGTGTACATCTCATGACCAAAGAATTTTCTCCACCCGTCCACAAGTTTTTGTCTAATCGCTGGGTCATCAGAGCGAGCTGCACAAAGGTCACAGTTATACCCGCAAAATCCGATCATCTCTTTTTCTTTTGTCATCAAAGATACCTCACTTTCCAGGTTAATAACTTTATTAATAAACAAACTTAAGACTACAAAAATATTGGCTAATCAAAGTAAAATTTGAACCCCATGCCTGCAGTGTAATAATATCGTAAAGTGGCAAAATAACTCTTTTTTTACGTTAATAACTTCTGCGTCGGCGACAATTATTCCTGCTACCTAATTAATTTTCTTTGCAGATTATTTTTAAAAGCTAAATACGTAATAGTACACTCTTTAACATTAGATTAACTGCTTCTTCTACATTAACCAGTGTTGTATCAATTAACTAGATAACTTTACCGATCTCTTCTATATATTTCTCTTCCTGTAATCTTATCTTATCTACCTTCGCGGCACACCTCTCCACAAAGCCTGCTTTCTCTGTGAACAGACTTTTGATGATCATGTTCCTGGCAACCATCCATTCCTGCGAGATATACTTTACTTCTTCAGAGATAGATTGAATTTCCGGAATATTGAATTTTACTGCCGCATTTTTCAAGAACCCTGAATGCAGCTGACATTGTTCAGCCCCGAAATGAATTGCTTTATACAGATTAGTCAAATAATTATCAGGGTTTTTCCTTTCCTTAATATTTCTAATATCTTCTGCCAATGCTGTGATTCCATCCAACCCCTGCTTAATTGTCATACTATCCAGGTCAATCTTTTGATCAAACTCCTCGATTGAACTATAATCGATGGTTGGATTAAGCATCAATTTAATATTGTTATCGATTACCTGTTTAAAAGTTATATAATCTACATCTTTAGTCTGCGCATCCTTCAATACCTGAAATATCTTATAATTATGAGACTGCCAGGCTTTATTTAGCTCAATCTGGGGTACTGTTATATTGTATTTTCTATATCCATGATCAAACACATATAGATCACCATTTTTATGAACTCCATTAACAGCCACACTATGCCAATCATGCTGCTTTTGATATAAAAGTGAATAAGGAATGAAATATGAGTCAACAATGATTAAACTAATAATTCCTTTTGACAAAGAATCATAGAGAAATGCCCACGCTTTATCCTGGCGGGTAAAAGTGTTAATCTGAACATTAAAATTTAACTCCTCTAGTTCATCAAATACTTCCTTTCTTTTTCTAATTATAATAGGTGTCTCCTCATCTTTTTGACAATAACAAAAGAATAATTCTCTGCCAACATAATCAGCCAATTCGCCATATTGATAGTAATTAAAAATTGCTGTCAGAGGACCATTTATACATTGCAGCAGGTCTGAAGAATTCTCAATTTCTAAACTATAGAGACATTCCATTAGTTCTCACCTCTTTCTAATGTTATTGCAAATACATGAAAACAGGGATTATCGGGAAGGTTTAGCTTATGTAGTTGACAGGTACAATCAACTTCCACAGTTTGCATCCACATGTTTGCCCTATAAAAGCAAATATCACCATCCCTGGAATGGGCATGTTCACAGCGGAAGGCCAGTTTTTCAGTAAAAGGCTTTTCGGTAATCCAGTCACTGAGATATAATTTTTGGACCTCCACTTTTCGATCATAAATCAGCTCGATCTTCTCTTCAAAATTTCCATTATCACAACTACCAAGAACAAAAAGCCTTTTATATAGACCTGGTTGAACAGGTAAGATTTGATTATAACATTCGATATTATTTTTATCACCATCTTCTTTTGAAGGAAACTTTATTGGTATATTATCAATATCTACTACTGAATTAGATTCCGGTAATTCTTCCGCAGGATAACAGGCAGACAGTGAAAAAAGTCCATCCTGGGGATTACTGTCGTAACTAATCCCATCAGCATTAAAATATTCTTCTAAGTCTAATAAATAATATTTCTGTAGACTCAACTCTACTCAACTCCTTCATTTGATTTCAATCATCAAAATAGATCTCCAAGATGTTAATAAAATACGGTAAAATACAGCAGTTGATATCGATTACAATAATACAATGAACCTTTAACCCAAAACTATATCAGATTAATAAAGAATGGAGGATTTTTTCATTATTGTCACCTCCCTTTTAATTAGTTCAAAAACTGTACTTTACCGTAAGCTTAAATGCAACTATAAGTTCTTACAGGAATTGATTATTCAGCTGCAGCATCAACTTTTCGCTCAATGCAATGAATTACGTCTTCTAAAGTTTCAAAAGTTTCAATACTGATCTCCTCATCATCAAATTCGATATCGAATTCATTCTCTATCTCAACGATAATTTTAATGAAAGACACGGAATTTAATTGATAGGTAGTTAAGTTATCATCCAAACTAATATTGTCCACTACCTCTGGATCTTCAAAATTATTTTTTAAAATATCTCTCAGTTTCTGTTCGATTGTTAACATCAATATCATCTCCCTTAAAGATTATTTTTGTCAAAGAATTCATCAGACAAACTTAACAAAATATTTTTTATCTCGCTTAACATTGATTCGATTCCACTCTCCACAAATTTTCTTTGATCATATTTAATGCATAAAGTTAGTTCAGGTCCAGTGATCAACCTTAGAGGTACCACCAGGCCACCATGAGAAGCATAATCTGAGACCCCTGCTACATTAAGCGTTTCATCTGTCGGAAAATCAACATAAACAACAGTTCTTTCATAAATAGCCCTTTGTAGTTTACTGTATACCAGATTACACCACTTAGAAATCTCTGCTAAAGATACAAATTCATATTCCTTACACTTATATAATTTTTGCTGTAATTTTCTGAACCAGTCAAGAGTTATTGGACTGTCCGGGAGAATAATTCGTACAGGCAAAATGTTGGTGAACATACCAGCGATCAGTTCTACACCTTCCAGGGTTAATGGACGTCCTGAAGTTAAAACTCCAATTATAAGATCATTCTCTTTTAACACTTTGCTCAACAGTATTGACCAACAACCTACAATGATTGTATTTAATGACAGATTATTTTTCTTTGCAAAATCCTTGATCTTTATCTTTTCATCTTCAGTCAAAGTAAGGTAATTCTGAGCTGGTTCCTGGATGGCATCTACCGCTTCAATACTAGATAGCGCTAACGAACCAGAATCAAAGTTTTCAAACTCCTGCCGCCAAAACTGCTGTACTTGCTCCCGATCCCTCTGATAAAGCCATTCTATATAATCTGTAAATCCTGGACTAGCTTCTGATTCCACGATACTCTGTGTAGTATAATAGGTAATAACATCATTGAGTATTATTTCAGCACTCCAACCATCAAATAATAAATTTTGATAGCACCAGACCAACTGGAATTGTCGCTCATTCTCTCGAATTAATGATACATGCATTAATGGTGCTTTCTTCAAATTATTGTGTCTAATATCCTCAATATGATTTTTAATCATCTCAGGTCGGTGCTCAGTAGGTACTGACCCCCAGTCGAGAACTGCAAAGGGAACTGCAGCATTTCTATAGATGAGTTGAATAGGAGTCTTGAATTTCCGCCATTTGAATTCAGTCCTTAATATTGAATGACGTTGGATAACCTTCTCCCAGGCATCTTTAAACCTTCCGATATCTACATCTTCCAGAACACATCTAACTACCTGAATATTATGTTTACTTCTGGAAAACATCAGATTATAATTTAATGCCGCTAACTGCATTGCAGACAGAGGATAAATTGCTTCAATATTGGAATCTTCCTGCTTTAGCTGATTAATAATTGCTTCGTCAGATTCAGCAAAATATGATACTATTTTTTCACTGTTTTTCTCTGCTGGCTCTGGCTGCCAATTATCCAGATAATCAGCCAACTCTCTGACAGTATTTTTATTAAAGAAGTCTCCCAACGATATTTGAATATTGAACTCCTGAAATATTCTCTTAGAAAGAGTTAGCGCTTTGAGCGAATCACCTCCCAGTTCAAAAAAGCTATCTTCAATTCCAACCTCTTTAACCCCAAAAAACTCTTGCCAGATTTTTATTAAATCTCGTTCCATATCAGTTACTGGTGCAGCATACTCAGTAGATAATTGCGATCGATCAAGACTAATCATTGGCTGCTTTTCGCTCGGTGACTCTAAAGAATCTTGCTGAACCCATTTTCTCAACCTCGCCTGGATATCTCCTGTGGAGACAATTACCTGCGGGGTTTCAATATAGTGCACTATCTTATCAAAAATCTCCACCAACTCTCCAGGATCGATTAAATAAGCATGGCTATTATACTGGTTCTCATCAAACTGTAAGCCGTCCAGATTAACGGCTATCCAGGAATTCTGGTTTAAAAAATACAGATAATAATCAATAAATGAGTTGGCAGAGGCATAAGCCCCATATCCCAATCCCCCTAAAACAGAGGCCAGAGAAGATATTACCAGACAGAAATCCAACTCTCTCTGTCCCAAAACTTTGTGCAAATTCAATAAACCATATACTTTTGCAGCAAACTGTTCTTCAAAACCCTTTTCAGTGATTGAATCTATGCTGAGAAAGGAATCTCCCGCTAATATCCCGGCAGAGTAAATTACTCCATTAAGTTCACCATATCTATCCTCGATCATTTTTACACAGTTTTCAATATCCTCCAATCGCCCACTATCACCTACATGATACAGTACATCTGCATTGGATATCTCTTTTAGTTCATCCATTCGTCTCTTTTTCTCAAGATAATCTGCTTTAACAGCCAGTTCATCGGTCACTGCAGAAAAATCTGTTCTCCCAAACAAAACCACTCTGGCCCTATATTTGATTAATAAATGTTTAGCCAGAACAAAGCCCAGATTCCCTAATCCCCCAACTATCAGATATACAGCACCTTCTTTGATCTCTCTTATTTGGGCAAAATCCCCCTGTAGATTAAGAGAAGTGTACTTCTGTACCCACCTCCGGTTTTGTCGATATGCAACTAGCTTAGCACTACTGTTCTGTTGAATCTCATCATAGATATTGTTAATCATACTATCCCCGGAGTCAGATAAAGAGATATCAATACAATAAGTTTTTACTGAAGGAAATTCTTGAGGTAATACCTTTAAAAATCCCAATATAGCACCTTTTTCTGGTACTAGCTGTTCATCTCCCAGAACACTATGTAAATCATTTGTCACTACGATAACCTCTTTACCACCTAACACCTGTTTTTTAGCCATAGTCTGGACAAGTCTAACAAGTGAATAAAAACTTTCGGCCATTCTGTCCTGTAATCTGGCTGCTGCCATCCCGGCAGTTTTTTTCATATTGGATAGATGAAGAATCGTATCAGGAACACAATCTGTTGATTGTAAACTATTGAGTAATTTTGAATAATCAGCAGACTCCGCTGGATTAATTGTATAACAGACTTCAGACAACTTTTGATAGCTATCACCGACTAAGAGCTTGATTATCAGTTCAGCATCAAGATTAAGTTTGCTGATCAAACTATCAGTAAACGCAGATTCCTCTCCAAAAATCAGATAACTTCGTTTTGGGGAATTCTTCTTTTTCAATACCAACGGCTTTTGTTCCCATGACATTATGTAGAACCATTGATTAATATCTGGATTCCTTCCTTCAGGTCTTACTTTCATCCTTTCGGAGATAATTGCCAGAGGATTTCCGACTGCTGGATATTTAATTTTTTCAAATGGATATGTAGGTAAGGATACAATCTTCTGCTCTCCCTGACTATATAAACCTCTCCAGTCCAGGGATAGTCCAGTTAACCAGATTTGACCGACCTGATTCAAAAAATAATCATATTCACCTATATCTTCATTTTCGGGTCTTAACAAATTAATAATCGAATATTTCTCCCGAATATCAAACTCAACTGAGTCGGACTGCTGAATAATAGAACTAATCCGTTTTCCAGACCCCACTTCAATAAACATAGCTTTTCGCTGTTCAAACAAAGCTTTCATTTCAGTAATATCCCCGGCAGATTGATTGGCGATTTGCAGCCAATAATCCACAGATAGATTATTTCTTTCAATCAGTTTACCAGTAGTACTGGAATAATAAGGAATGCGAGGAGATCGAAAATCAATTTTTGCTAATATATCTTCAAAATTAGATTTAGAACTCTTTTCTCTGGAGATTAATATTTGCAGCACCTCTTCAAATGTAAGTAAACCACTAATAGATGCAGCAACAAATTCTCCTAATCCAAAGCCAATAATTACATCGGGCTTCAAACCCATTCTTAACAGTAGTTGACTTAAAGCATATTCAAAAACCACAACCGAGAGTTTTGTATATCTGGGATCATTTCGCAGATGATCAATTTTTTCTATTCCGGTTGTCGCCGTATTTAGCAGATTACTGTCAATATCAGTAACCTGCGATAATCTCTCATAGACTTTATCTAATTCTGTCTGGAACATCCTATTTTGCCCATAGAGACCTGTCCCCATCTTCGCATATTCCAATCCCTGACCGGGAATCACAAAAATAACTGATTGGTTAAATGGTTTAACACTATCATAAATCTCCCGATTCTCCTGGTTCTCTAACTTTTTGATAGCCTCTTCATGATTTTTACACACAACATATTTGCGATAGGGAAAATGTTTTCTTCCCTTATGTAAGGTATATGCAACATCACCAATCTTAACTTTTTCGTTTCCCAGCAAGTACTCTTTTAGATTTGCTATCGACGACTGTAAAGCTTCTTTACTCTTCGCCGAAAGCAATAGCAGCTGATCTGAATGACTATCTTCCATTAATTCCATTTGGGGAGCTTCTTCAAGAATTATGTGGGAATTAGTTCCCCCAATTCCCAGAGAATTAACTCCAGCCCGTAATGGACTATCCTGTCTCTCCCATGTCTCTAATCTAGTAATAACAAAGAAAGGTGAATCACAAAAATCAATTTTAGGATTAGGTTCTTCAAAATTAACAGTTGGCGGCAGCATTCTATTTTTCAGTGACAGGACAACTTTGATAAAAGAGGCTACACCTGCCGCAGTATCAAGATGTCCAATATTGGTTTTGACTGAACCGATACCACAGTATTGCTTCTTTTTATCTCCAAAAGCTAGTCGGAGAGCTTCAATTTCAATCGGATCACCCAGTGTAGTCCCCGTACCATGGGCTTCGATATAACCTATTGTTTCAGGCTCGACTCTGGCTACTTTTTGCGCCATTTTTATTACCTCAACCTGTCCGTCAATGCTGGGAGCAGTATACCCGACTTTTCTAAAACCATCATTGTTAATCGCTGACCCCTTAATTATGGCATGGATATTATCTCCATCAGCAAGTGCATTTTTTAATCGCTTTAAGACTACTGTCCCTACTCCCTCTCCAAAAATAGTCCCCTGGGCTGCAGCATCAAAAGTTCTACAATGACCATCCGGGGACAAAATCATTCCCGGAGTGTATAAATAACCCATATCTGGCGTGCTCAATATTGTAACACCACCAGCCACTGCCAGATTACACTCACCCATCAATATACTTCTACAGGCCAGATGAATAGCAACCAATGACGTTGAACAGGCTGTCTGTACAAGAACTGCTGGCCCCTTTAAATTTAATTTATAAGCTACTTTAGTCGGCATAAAATCCCTGTTGTTTAAATGTTGAGCACTAAATTCATCCACCTGGTTGGTTTCATTCTCAATTAGTGATAGTGTTTGCCAATTAAAATTTGCTCCTGCCCCAGCGTATAATCCAATCAAGCCTTCATATTCTTCAGGATTATAACCTGCATCTTCTAAAGACTCCCAAACACATTCGTGAAAAAATCTCATTTGGGGATCCATGAGTCTGGCTTCGTCAGGTAAGTAATTAAAGAATTTCGAATCAAAATACTCCTTCTCCGCAAGACAGTTACCATATTTTACATATAAACTATTGTTCAATAACTTTTTGTCAACTCCACTTTTGCTTAGCTCCCCATCTGAGATTCGTCTGACTGTCTCTTCACCATTACACAGCAGTCTCCAGAACTCCTGGACATTTTTTGCCTGAGGGAATCGACAGGCCATTCCAATTACTGCTATCTCTAAACCTGTATAGTTAGCATTGCCTGTGTCTTTTTTCATCCTAATCCTCCTCTAGCAAACTTAAAGTTTCATCCAGAACATTAATTGAATCAGCAAACATCTCTTCGCTTAGAATTTGTGAATGATCTATTTCCTGGGTTAAGTAAGCTGCAATATCTCTAATACAAACTAACCTGAACATATCAATAACTGAAATATTTCTGGCGAACTCTTTCATGATCTTCGATTTCACGACAATAATACTAATTGAGTTACCTCCTAAATCAAAAAAATTAGTTTCAACTCCGATCAATTGCGAATCTATATTTAGTGCCTCAGACCAAATACTGATTAACTTCTCCTCAATCTCATTTCCGGGCTTGACAATCTCCCGGGTCATCTCGATCTGCGGAGCCGGTAAACTCTTTCGATCAACTTTCCCATTGGGAGTCAATGGAATCTCATCAATTTGCATTATATATTGAGGAATCATATAATCTGGCAATTTGGTTCGTAAAGTTTTTTTCAGATCAAAACTACTGAACTGATCCTCCGCGGTTCGATCCTTGAAGATAACATAAGCACATAAACATCTTTCACCATTGGGACCTTCTCTATCTGCTGCGACTGCATCCTGAATATTCTCACACTGGAGTAACTGGAATCTAACCTCTTCCAACTCAATCCTATATCCACGGATCTTGACTTGATGATCCTTTCTGCCCAGAAAATCGATAGTTCCGTCAGGTAACCATCTTCCAACATCACCAGTTCGATATATTGTTGCCCCCCGTTCGGGCAAAAAAGGATTAGGAATAAAACTGATCTGCGTCTTCTCTTCATTCTTCCAATATCCATCACCGACGCCAATACCCGATACTCCGATTTCTCCCGGAATACCAATAGGCATTAAGTTCATTCCGGCATCAAAAACATAAAGGGTAAGATTTTCTAAAGGTCTACCAATCGGAACACGTAACATTCTATCATTCAATGGCTTATCAAAGATCTGAAGAGTAATATCATCTGAAGCTTCTGTTGGTCCATAAGTATTTGCTAATTTTATCTCTGGAAATAAAGCCAACCATTGATTGACCAGAGGAACAGGAACAACTTCACCTGTCACGATCAAACATTTCAAAAACGACAATTTTAACCTCTCTTCCGGTATTTCTTTTAAATAATCTATAAATATCTTTAACAAAGATGGAACAATCTCGAATACAGTAATCTTATTAATTTCTAAAAACTCAAACAGAATATCTGGGCTACAAAAATCATTGTAATCAATAATAGTTGTCTGTCCACCAACTAAGATCCCGGTGAAAAACTGCCAGATTGATATATCAGTAGATGTCGGAGCACTTTGTAGAAAATTAATTGAACTTTCTAGCTGCATATTATACAGTTCTGCAGCAATGTGATTTAATACCCCATCATGTCTATTGATTGCTCCTTTGGGCAAACCAGTAGAACCTGAAGTATAAATCATATATGCAGGGTTATCGGGAGCCAGTTGGTAACCTGGATTTTCACCTGAGACTATTGCCAGTTCTGCCTTATCGACTATATTCAAATTTTTTCCCTTAAACACTGCTTTTTCATCACTTTCCAGTTCATCAAAACAGATAATTGTCCGTGGTATTGCATCAGTATCCGCTATTGCCCGCTGAACATTTTGCAAAAAACCACTACTGGTTATGATCTCAGTGACTTCACTGTTGCAGATCATATAGTGTATCCGATTTTCCGGATAAATTGGATCTACGGGAATAAAAGCTGCACCTGTTTTCAAAACCGCTAACATGGCGACCAGAAAATTAATACTTCGTTCCTCCAAAATTGCTACATATTTTCCTTTTTTTATCCCAAGTGAAGCCAGGAGTCTGGCTAATTTATTGGCCTCCTGATTTAGTTCCTGATAGGTTGCTGTAACACCATTATGTTCTACTGCAATCTGCACTCTATTTGCCGCTACCTGCTCTTCAAAGATGCTAACTATAGTCTTATTCCTGGAAGGAAAAATTTGTTTTCTATTGAAGTTGTCAAATATTTTACTATATCCTGCTTCATCAAGCAGACTGACTGAATCAATTTTTGCATTTATATCCTGGATGATGCCGACAAATAGCGTGTTGAGATGTCGGATATAATACTCAATTAAAGTTTCTGAATATAATGCAGCATTATAACTGATCTGCCCTGTGATTAAGCCTTCAGTTCTGGTAAAGATAAATCCCAAATCAGCTTTATACTCTGCCTGATTAATCCTGCCGTGAATATTGGTTAATGCAGTATAGATATCAAAAATAGAGCATCGGTTATCATATTTCGGAGCATTGACCAGCTCAACAATCTCTGAATACGAAATCTGTTGATTACTATATGCTTCACAGATCTGACTGCGGCTAAGGAGTAGTATCTCTTTAAAAGAACAATCGTCACTTAGTTGGATCAGTAACGGAATTAATTGTGCAAACTTTCCTTGCTCAAGATCATATGCAGGAATTCCAAAGATGAGTTGACTGCTTTTAGTGTACTTATGCAAGAAAACTGTGACAACAGCAGATAAGGCACAAAATAATGTTAAATCAGAGTTATTGGTCATGGCATCAAGCTGTGAATACACGATTTCTGGAATTTCAAATTGCAGAAATTTTATCTCACTACTACTCCATTGAGCCGGCCGTTGATAGTCAGGTAAAATACTGGTTTCGATCAAATTGTCATATAATTTTTCACGCCAATAAAGCTTTTGATTAAAAACACTTTTCTCATCCGGTCTTAAACTCATCAGCTAACTCTCCTTTAACAAACACATTTTTTATCCACATCCAGACAAAATTTAGTTTAAAGTCACATCAACAGCAAGCTGTTAATTCTTTAGTTTAAAGACTTTGGAAGGGGATCTATCCCTCCACACTATTTAGTTATTTATACCACCTACAAAGACCAGGAGATTTCCTCTCTGTAATATCGTCAAAAACTAAAGGCAGTCAGATTAAGCAGTTTCTCATATTGGTCATTTTGCTGCTCAAATAACGGTACATTAATTATCTGTTCGTCAGGATCTTCTAAAAACGAATCCACGAAAAGTAGGAAATGCTCAATTATTTGCAAGATAGTCTGATCATTAAACACATCACAGGCATATTCAATATTTCCTCCGATATCCTTTTCAGTCTCCGCCATTGTTAAGTCAATGTCAAACTTAGGGGTATTGTGATGTACCAGGATATCATATTGAATCATAAAATCTACATCAATCCCCGATGGTGCTTCAACATTCCATTCTTCCATGTTAAAATTCAAGAAATCAAAGAACACTTGAAAAAGCGAGAGAGTATTAACATTTCGCCTGATTTTTAATTCTTTGATAATTTTGTACATAGGTACATGTTTGTAGGCATGATAACTCAAAATATTTTCTTTAACTTCATTCATTAACTGCCTAAAGGTAAGATTTTCCCGATCAAAACTTGTACAAATAATCAGAATATTGATGAACGGGCCAAGAACAAACTCACTATCAACATTGGGACGATTTATAAAAGATGTACCCACAATTATATCGTTTGCTTTTGTATATCTATAAAGAAGAGCATTAAAGATAGAAAATAATACGATAAAGGTAGTCAGACTATTCTCCTTACAAAATTCTTTGATTTTTATAAATTGGGTTGGATTAAGATAAAAACGTTGGCTCTTCGCTTCACGATTATCCCAATTAACTCTTTTACGATCAAAGGGCAGCTCTAATTGATTAATCTTCCCCTGTAATTTCTTCTTCAAAAACTCAGTCTGTTTTTCAAACTGCTCGCTACCTAGCAGCTCTTGCTCCCAATAACAATAATCAACATATTGGATTTGAGGAGTCTTCAACTGAATCGGCTGGTTATTCACATAAGCTGTATAGAGCGTTATTACTTCATTAATCAATAAGCGCAGTGACCAGTTATCACATAATAGATGATGGATTACGAAAACCAAAATATTGTTGTTTTCCTCTATATTGATCAAAGATACTCTAAATAAAGGAGACTGGCTCAAATCAAAATGTTCCCGGGATAGTTTTGCTGCTATTTCCTTCCCATATTCCACCTTATCAACAACATTTGCATTCTGAATATCAATAATCTCAATATTGACATCCAATTCATCCTGAATAAATTGAAATGGTTTCCCCTCAACTGTAGCAAAATAGACCCGCAAAATCTCATGTCTACAGACCAGATTATTCAATACCTTTGTCAAAATCCCCAGATCAATTTGCCCAATCAGATGCATCGCCATCGGAACATTATAAGCATTACTATTCTCTGTGATCTGCTCATAAAACCAGATCTGTTCCTGAATGGCAGACAAAGGAATTCGATCATCACGCTCATATTTACGAATCTGTTGAGTAAGATCACTATTTTGGGCTAACCGTTGTTGAAGTTTCCGGTAGAAAGCCAGGCGTTTTTCTTCAGAAAGATTTTTGATTAAGTTCAGTTTATCTTCAGCATTCATCCAATCACCCTCTTAATTACCATAAATTATTTTTTTGAATTCCTGATACGGGGCAAAAATCTGCTGCATCTCTTTTTCCCACTCATCTAATAACCCCATGGCATCTTCCAACTGCCGGATTTCGTTATTTTTAATCTTCTGGCATAATATTTCCACAATATCTATATCCAGTCTTTTCATCTGGGCATTCCCCTCAATTATTTTTTTGGCCAGATCACTTTGCTCGTCTCCAACATGATTAAAGAGATAATAATATGGAAAATAATTTTTTACCCGTTTTTCCCATACTTTAGTGATATTAAAGTATAGATCTACATCACTGTTAACAAAATCATAGCCAAAATAATTTTCCGCAGCTGTAGATGCTTCCTGTACAGTATCATTAGCTTTAACTCCTGGAGGTGCAACTAATCGCCTCGATGAGATCGACAATAGTTCCTGACAGGGATATGAGAACTCATGAATTTTTAGATCCTTCATTATTTTGACACTTTCCAAAACTTCATCTAAAGTTACAAAGGGTTCTAATACCAAAAAACCATATTCGGGCATTAAACCGAGATCACGACATATCTCTAGAGCTTCAATATTCTGTGCAACAGTAGTCTTCTTGTCGAAAAAGTCTAGCTGTCTCTGGAGAAAACTCTCAATTCCGATAAATATCCGCCATAAACCAACCTCACACATTTTTTTCATGAGTTCTGCATTTCCAATGACATCATTGGCCCGGGTTTCGATCCGAAATGGGAAAAAGAAATTGTTTGCTTTCATCTGCTGATAGAATTCTTCTAACCATATTTTTCGTTTTTTTGAAGCTGCTAAAAAGTTAGTATCGTAAATATATATCTTCTCAAATTCAAAATTCTCTTTGAGATATTTAATCTCTTCCATTACACTTGCTACACTTCTCTGGCGCGGAGCGAAACAGTTATTTTTCCTCCAGACTTCGTTGTCTACACAAAATACACATGTACCATAGCAGCCGCGAGTGGTAACCAGCCCCACTGATTTAATCTCATCATTGACAAAAACTCTCTTTGGAATTGGAAGAACATCTAGATCAGGAATATACTGTCTAATATCTGTCTTAATTATCTGTTCCCCATCCCGAAAGGCTAGACCATTAACTTTGCGTAGATCTCCCCCGTTCTCCAAAGTTTTTACAAACTCTAAAAACGTTACTTCCGTCTCTCCAATCACACAGCAATCAATCTGTTCAATATTCTCTAACAATAAATCATAGTTTAGCGTTGCCAGAAATCCTCCTGCAGCTATATATGTCGATGGAGACCGTCGTTTAATCGCATTTAACATTCTCGGCAATGAGACAAGAGCTACCGCATAATCAAAATACCAGGTCGACAGACCGATTATGTCATACTGTTCCCGTTCCACAATAGCATACAATTCCTTTAAATTTATATCTTGACCTGGACATTCGAGAATATCAACTTGATAGCCAGCCTCCTCAAGCACAGAAGCTGTATATCCCATTCCTATACTGGGAAACAGATAAGGGGTTCCCGGATACGAGATATATTCAGGTTTCGAAAATGGTAATGGGGGTTCAAGAAAACATATTTTCATGGATTAACACCTCCGCAATTTTTAATAAACCAATTCTTACTGTACCAATATAAACAGATTTCAGCTATTGCTAATGCCATCACCTCCTTTATGTATTCGATTACTCTATTTCATTTAACATCTCTTCTAAATCATCATCGCTGAGCGATTTTAATTGTAGATTAACTACTATCTGGATCAACTGTGACACATTCCGCTCCTCAAATATAGTTTTTAATGGTATATCAACATGAAAAACATCCTTAATTCGGGAGATAATCACCGTACCCATCAGGGAATTCCCACCCAGAGCAAAAAAATCATCATAGATACCTATAGGTTGGATATTTAAGGTTTTCTCCCAGATCTCCACCATCTGTTTTTCAAACTCATCTGTCGGAGCTACATACGAATTCTCTGCTTTGACCTCGGGGAGAGGTAATTGTTGACGATTAACTTTTCCATTTATCATCAGAGGAAATTTATCCAGTACCACATAATACCTGGGGATCATATATTCAGGCAGTCCTGTTTTGACAAAACCTCTTACTTCCTCAACATCTATGTTTGTACCGTGTTTACCCTCAATATAGGCCACTATATTCTGTTCTCCGGTATGATCAACTTTACTCAAAACTATACAGTTAGTTATATTGGGGAATTTCCGGATCTGACTCTCTATCTCTTCTGCCTCTATCCGATACCCACGAATTTTAAACTGAGAATCTTTTCTTCCCGAGAAATAAATTAGTCCATCCCGATCATACCTTCCCTGATCTCCGGTAGCATACATTGACAATCCAGGTGAAAACTTATCATCCAGAAATCTTCTAGCTGTCTCTTCAGGTCGATTTCTGTAACCCCGGGCAACTCCATCCCCACTGATATAGATATCACCAACTACTCCCGGGGGAAGAGGATTTAAATTTTTATCCAGAACATAAACCTTGGTATTGGCCAGTGGTTTGCCAATTGGAATCTCATTTTCATCACCCGTAACTTTGTGGATCGTTGACCAGATTGTTGTCTCGGTCGGCCCGTATAGATTCCACACTGTCTTACCCCGTTTGATCAGTTCAGCCGCCAATTGTCTGGTCAAAACCTCTCCTCCAGAGAGAATTTTTAACGACCTGGCATCTCCCTGCCAATCAGCTTTTAACAACAGTCTCCAGGTCGAAGGGGTTGCCTGAATAATTTTTGGTTGATAATCCTCAATTTTTTGCTTTAATCTCAGACCATCCTGACAATCATCACGGTCAAGCAAGATTACTTTTGCTCCACTGACTAAAGGTAAAAACATCTCCAATACAGATATATCAAATGTAAAACTGGTCACTGAAAGCAACGTGTCTTCTGACTCGATAATCGACTCGAGCTTCATAGCAGTAAGAAAATTCACCACAGATTTATGTTCAATCTCTACTCCTTTTGGCACACCAGTGCTCCCTGAAGTATAAATTATGTAAGCCAGGTTTGTCGAAGCTACTTTTGAATAATCATCAATCATCTCCGGAGATGGATTATCCCGATCACCATCGACGCAGATAAACGTCAATCCCATTGATTGAGGTAACTTCTCTTCCTGTGAACTAATCGTCAGCATAACACTTATCGCAGCATCTTTTACTATCGTCTTTACTCTACTTAATGGAAAATCAGGATCCAGTGGTACATAGCAGCAGCCAGCCTTAAAAACTCCCAATATGGCTGTAATCAGATCAATACCTGGCTGCAGACAGATTGCAATCGGTTCTTCTGGCAGCACACCTAATTGTCTAAGACCATTGGCCACCAGATCTGCCTGCCAATCTAGTTCCCCATAAGTTATTGACTTATCCTGATACTCAATGGCTGTTCTTGTTGGATGCTTTCGGACCTGCCTTTCAAATAGCTGATGAATACACAGATTTTCAGGATATTCCACATCTGTCTGATTACGAATGTAAATTATCTCTTCGATCTCTCGATCTGTTAACATGGGAATAGCAGATATCTGAATCTCCGGATTATCCAGGACTGTAGATAGAATACTTTGATAATATCTGGCCATCTCTCCAATGGTCTGCTCTGTGAAGAGATCAACACAATACTCTATCCCAATATCCACTCTCCCTTTACATTCTTCGATCTCAAAACTAAGATCAAATTTAGATGTATAACGTTTACCGGAGAGTGGTTCAATTAGCAGATCTTCCAGGCGAAAATCGTCAATCTGCCTGGAAAAAAAACTAAAAAATACTTGAAATAATGGCGAATAACTAGTCTCCCGTTGGGGATTTATTATCTCGATCAATTTCTCAAAAGGAAGATTTTGATGATCGTATGCATCCATTGTTACGTCTACCATTTTTTTCAGCAGATCCTCAAAAGTTGGATTGCCAGAAAGGTCAGTTCGTAAGACTAAAGTATTTGTAAAAACCCCAATCAATGATTCTAAATCATAATTATTTCTACCAGATATAGGAACTCCCACCAGGATGTCCTCCTCTTGTGTATAACGGTGCAGCAATATTTTAAAACAGGTCAATAAAATCATAAACATTGTTACTTTTTTCTGATGGCATAAACGAACGATACTGGATACTAATTCTGCTTTCAGTTCAAACCGATAGACACTTCCATCAAAGCTCTGGACTTTTGGGCGTGAAAAATCTGTTGGCAGTTGTAACAAAGCTGGCGAATCCATTAACTGTCTCTGCCAATACTCGATTTCAGCAGCAAATAATCCCTCTGCAAAACATTTGCGTTGCCAGACAGCGTAATCTTTAAATTGGATATTGAGAGGTGCTAAATTTGTCTTTGGATCTAGACGTAAAGCCATGTAACCTTTGATGATTTCCTGCAATAATAACTGTATTGACCAGGCATCTGCAATAATGTGATGGATATTTAGGAGAAAGATATATTCCCTTTCTCCCAGATGCAATAATATCGTTTTTAGTAAAGGACCGCTCGCCAGATCGAAAATATGTCTATTTTCCTTCTCAACTATCAGGTCTATCTGCCGTCTTTGCTCAACCTGATTCAATTTGCGTAAGTCAACATATTCTAACGATAACTTTACTGTAGGTAGAATGACCTGCTCAGTTCTTTCATTTTGGAAAACAAAAATTGTCCGTAAACTTTCATGTTTTTCAATAAGCAGAGCAAGGGTATCCTCCAATAGCTTTTTCTTAAAATCTCCTGTGATTAGCGTTAGATTTACCAAATTATATTGCGGGCTTCCAGAACCTAACTGGTCAATCAGCCATAACCGCTCTTGCCCAAAAGATAAAGGATAGCAATTGTCAATATTTTTTTGTTTTGTTATTTTAAAATATAAGTTATCCATAATACTCTCCTCACCATAAGAATATTTATTATTCAATATCCTGTAAAAGCTGATTGAATTCATCATCATCAAGACCAAACAGCATCTTTGTCATTATACATTCTGCTAACTGAGAAACTGTTGGATTTTCAAACAGATCACGTAGATAGAGATCCAATGAAAATGTACTGTTAATTCGAGTAACTAATGAAGTTCCCAATAAAGAATATCCACCCAACTCAAAAAAGTTATCATTCATTCCAATAGGTGAGATTCCCAACTGAACTTCCCAGATAGCAGTGATCTTTTTCTCAATCTCATTGGAAGGAGGTAGATATTCACTGGATAATCCTTCTCTGGAAAATTGGTTTAGAAATTCCTTCGACAGAATATTATTTGAATCTGTATTCGGTTTTCTGGGGGATTCAATCCAATGCCGCTCTCGATCAAAAGGATATGTTGGTAATGATACTCGTAAGCGCTGTTCCTCTGAATAATGTCTTTTCCAATCAATGCTGCCACCTGAAAGCCAACAAGCATTTAATCGATCAGTAATATATGCTTTTGCTCCCTCAGTCTGTTGATATTTAACAATCTTGTGGTTACCCTGGTCTCTTTGCTGTTGAAAATCTCGCAAAGTAACCACATCTAGCAGTAACATCTTCTCTGATATACTACCTGCTAATTCTGATATACGATGATCATCTGTCAATCTATCTTTCCAGAACGACCAATTAACAATCATCTCGTCTGTCAACTCTCCATGTTCTGCAGCAGAGTAAAATGGTATTCTGGATCTCTCTTCCACTATTGTCAACTGGACATTTCTTCCCAACTGTACCCCGGAAAGGATTTGAAAACAGCTATCGAGACTGAGCGTATTGGAGATAGCCGCTGCAGCCAGATGCCCTACTCCGATACCATATACTCCAGAAGGAATAACCCCTGAATCCATCCAAACCTGGGCCATCACATATTGAACGGTCAATAGCAGCTTCTGACGCCTCTCGTCTTCTAAATCTTCATAATTGTTCGACCAGATCCAATCCAGCACACTTTGATCATTAACCCTAATCAGTTGACAACATTGATCCATATTATATTTAAATATTGACGATTGTTGATACATATCCCGAATAAAGTTCTCCTCCATCAGAAGTCTGTCATTGAAAACAAAGATTGTGGGTAGATCTAACTCATTACCTTGACGGTAGAATTCAGCATCATTCAGATTAAGCAATCCTTCCACACATTGAGTTCTATTCTTAAAGGGAATGGCACATTTATGCTTAAATACTCTCCTACCCATTTTTAACGTATAAGCTACATCGGACAGTGAAATATGACGATGTTCGTTCAAATAGTTAGCTAACTTCTCTCGGTAATTTTTTAGGGCTGACTCTGTTCTTGCAGAAATAAGCAGTGAATCCCACTGGCGATCCGGATCTGGTGTATATATTTGAGGAGCCTCTTCAATCACAACGTGTGCATTGGTACCGCCCAAACCAAAAGCACTAACCCCAGCTCTTCTTGGAAACTCAGTATTCTCCCATTTAGCTAATAGAGTGTTAATATAGAAGGGACTATGATACCAATCTATGTTCGGATTAGGTTCTTCAAAATTAATTTCCGGTGGAATCAGAGCATGTTCCACAGACAGAGCCGCTTTAATCAATCCAATAACACCTGCCGCCATCTCGGTATGACCGATATTAGGTTTTATCGAACTCAAAGCACAGAATCCCTTGTTATCGGTATAGGAACTATATACTTCAGCCAGTGCCTTAAATTCAATAACATCTCCCAGTGGAGTACCTGTTCCATGTGACTCCACATACCCAATGGTAACTGGATCTATTCTGGCTACTTCTAAAGCCTCAGTTATTACGGAGATTTGTCCATTGACACCGGGGGCAGTGTATCCCACCCGATCAGAGCCATCACTATTTACTGCAGACCCTTTGATCACCGCATGAATATGATCTCCATCCTGCAGAGCATCATTTAGGCGTTTTAAAACAACAACCCCAATACCATTACTGTAAACAGTACCGGTCGCTCTGGTATCAAAGGTTCGGCAGTGTCCATCTAGCGAGACTAATCCTCCTGTATTATACCGGTAGCTGCCTAACTGTGGAATCTTTATCGTAACCCCACCGGCTAAAGCCAGATCACATTCACCATTCAAAAGGCTTTCACATGCCAGATGAACTGCTACCAACGAAGTAGAACAGGCTGTCTGCACCGTAATACAGGGTCCTTTCAGATCCAGCCGATAGGCAATTTGTGAGGTCAGATGATCTTTGTCATTACCTATCATAATCTGAATTTCATTGATATTTTGCAGTAGATCCTGATTTGGCAGCAGATTATTGATCAAATATGTACTGGCATTAGTACCAGCATAGAGTCCAATAACACCTTCATATGTCTGAGAATTATATCCCGATATCTCCAAAGATTCCCATACCGATTCCATAAATAAACGATGCTGAGGATCCATCAACTCGGCTTCCCGTTTAGTAAAACCGAAAAATTTTTCATCAAACAACTCAATTCCAGCAAGCTGTGTATTTACCCTGATCTCAGAGCGATCTGACTTCTGATTTCCCAATTCCGGAGTGTTCTCATCAGATGAAGCGATTAATTCTTTCCCACTAAGGATAGCATTCCAAAAATCGCTCAAATCTTTTACTCCGGGAAGCCGTACATTCATCCCAATTATCGCTATGTCATTGATATACAGATTTTCATCCCATTTTTTTTCACTCATAGCTTCCAACCCCAATTTCCATTATGATTTGTCCTTTTTTAAAGCCGCATTAACAGCAGGTTGTTAATTCTTTAGTTTAACGACTTCAGAAGAAAATTTGAACCTTCACTGAAGTAAAACACTATTTAGTCATCTATACTCCCACCGAAGGAGTCGGGAGACTTCCCTCTGAAATATCGCTAAACTCTTCCTCTACGTCTCGACTGTCTTTGTGATAATCTTAGCTCAGCGCGATTGACACCACTTTTATGCTCATCAGTAACCCTTTGCCCGATTAGATATTGTGCCAGGGAAGATATAGTAGGATATTTAAATAAATCTACTATTTGAACTTCTATCTCCAGCTCCCTTTCTATCTCCCGATGAACTCTGGTGATTAATAGAGAGTCGCCACCAAGATTAAAGAAATTATCATTTTTTGCAATCTTGTTTTTCTCCAATACCCTCTCCCAGATTTCGATTAATATTTTTTCAGTATCATTTAAAGAATCCTGATCTATTTTTTGCCAATCAGCATTATTCTTCTCATTCATATTCTGTTCCTCAGCTTTATTCTGGTTCAGAGCGGAGAGAGCTTTTCGATCAACCTTTCCATTTGCCGTCAACGGGAATTCTTTAAGGATATTAAACGAAGAAGGAATCATATAATATGGTATTTTGTTTACCAAATGTTCTCGCAATACTTCCAGATAATCGTCAGCAGTTTTCCTGAATGTGGTTGATTTTTTTGATTGTTGATATTCTTGCCATTCAGTAACCATTCCCATCTGAGTTCTCTGTTCATGATTAATTAGACCCCCAACCAGACAATGTAGATAGGCACTATTCTCATTTAAATTGAAGAAATCTCTAATTACATCAAAATTTAATCGTCCAATCTGACATAGACCAATGTTATGCTGAGGAGCATTTGTTTCCAATAATTGAGATATGGCTCCTGCCTCCAGTAAACAATATTTTTCACTGCGTTCTTTTCCATACATTGGTATAATTGCATCCAGCTGCCCCACAAGAAACAGAGAAAAGGCGGATTCTTCGAAGATTGATTGATTCTCTGGTACATGAATGGAAGCATCGATCTCAATATTGGTAATCGAGACTAGCTTTCTTATCCCGGGATTATAATAATAGATACCACCCTGAATATCAGAAATAGAACTGTTTTTAATGTATACATAAACCTGTACCGGGTATAACCCACCACTGGAGCCGTAGAGATATTTGGGAAAATAGATTCCTTCAAGTGAGATTTGTGCAAGACAATTAATAAATTTAGCAAATTCCTCAAATGCTAATCTATCTCTGGAGAACTTTCGATAACTGCGGCGCTCCACAAACATCTGCTCGCCAGGCAATAGAGAAGGACTGTTTAAATCAATAGAATAGCCCCCTAAATCTTTCCGAATCCCATGTTCTTTTAATTTAAAATCTAATCGTTGTGGAGAATCCAGAATAACCCCAGCAGCTGACGAACTGATCTGTGAATTATTAATTTCATCATAATCAGGGATAACATAGGCAGCCAATTTTTTATCGCCCAGTTTTTCTCCCCTGGCGATGACAACTGCATCTTTGATCAAAACACTTTCTTTGATCGCTGCTTCAATTTCTCCCAGTTCAATTCGAAAACCCTGTATCTTTACCTGGGTATCCTCTCTACCCAAAAACTCGATATTTCCATCGGGAAGATAACGACCTAAATCTCCTGTACGATACAATCTCTCACCCGTTTTTGGGTGAACCCTAAAACTATACTCTGTTTTGTCTGCATCTCCCAGGTATCCTAATGCCACACCAATTCCACCGATATACAGTTCACCAACGACCCAGGTTGGACACAAACACAGATCCTGATCAAAAACATATACACTTTGGTTCGTCAAAGCTCTCCCATAGGGGATACTCTTCCACTCCGGATCAACAGTTTCAATCGGATAAATAATTGACCAGATTGAACCTTCAGTGGCACCTCCAAGACTGACAACCTGAATCTGTGGATTAAGCTCTTTGATTTCTAGAGGCAAATTAAGGGGTATCCAATCCCCACTTAATAATACCAGCCTTAAATCACCCAATAGATCGTCCAGATCAGAGATTTTAGATTGCAGCAATAACTTCATGAATGCAGGAACTGTATTCCAGATAGTCACTGACTGTTCTTTAACCAATCTTGCCAGGTTCTCAAAATGTCGCACTTCCCGGGGGTCGGGTATAACAATCGCGCCACCGGCAGCCAAAATTCCAAATATATCATACACTGAGAGATCGAAAGATAAGGCTGAAACCGCCAAAATCCGATCACTGGAATTAATTGCGAAACGACAGTTTATATCCATTATCGTATTTACTACTCCTGCATGATCTATCATAACTCCTTTCGGTAACCCGGTAGAACCTGAAGTAAAGATGACGTATGCCAGATCAGCAGGAGATTGGACTGCAGACAGCTGATAGTCATTAGTTTGCTCAAATATATCCGCATCAATGGTGATTATCTCTATATCTGTATAATCTACTATCTTTAATCTGGTCTGTTTCTGGGCAATAACAGCCTGCACATTCCCTTTTGCTAACAAATAGCGAATTCGCTCTTCTGGTAAATCTGTATCAATCGGAAGATATGCACACCCTGCTTTGACTATACCTAACACAGCAACAACCTGTTCCCAACCTTTTTCCATAAATACCGCCATAATAGCTTTTTGTTGACCAAATCTATTAGTCAATTGAGCAGCCAGAGTGTTAGAACTCCGCTCCAGTTCTTCATAGGTTAATGTCCGATCAAATGATATAACTGCCTGAGAGCCTGGAGATTTTGCTGCCCGATTGCTAAAAAGTGTATGCAGCAGTTCTTTTGCAGGTTCAATCTGATTATTTGGGCTCAATACTTTTGGATGAATTAATTCAAAAAAGAGAGAATCAGATTCCTTCCAGACATTCTCCAGCACCAGCCTGTCCAATAATTTACAGTAAGCGGCAAACATCTCCTCAATCATTCCTGTCGGGAAAATATCCTTAACGTAATCCCAGTTAAATTCTAAAGCTCCATTTACTTCCGAGACCTGATGATCCAACCAAATTTGTGGAGTCTGAGAGATCCCGGCAGATTGAGATGTTGGCTTCTGGATAGTGAATACCTTTTCCAAATAATTCTCTGAATCAGCAAAACCCAGAAGACTTGTGAAGACAACAGGCATTACTCCCTGAGAATATCCCTGTTTGATTAACTGATTCATTACCCGGGAACCAGAGTAAAGATTATGATCAATATCATTCCATAACCTTTGTTGAATATGTCTGGCTCTCTCCAGAAAGTTTCCGGCACTATTTTGATCAACTTCCAGTAAAAGTAGTGACGTAAAATCTCCAACGATATTATTGATATCGCGATGCAAAGGTAACCGTTGAAATAATGTAACATTCAAAGTAAAATGTCGTTCCTTCGCCCATTTACTCAAAACTTCGGAGAATACAGCTAAAAGTAGTCCAGTAGGAGTAAGCTGATTATCCATCGCCTGTTCCTTCAATCTTTGCCAACGCTCTCTATCAATAGTTCCTGCCAATCGCTTGAACATTGGTTTAGAAATTGAACCTGGATCTATGGTCAACGGAAGTTCGGGGCCTCCCGGGATACTGTCAAGTCGACTGAGCCAGTAGTCTTGAGAATCTTCATATTTGCTGGTCTTTTCAATCTGCTTTAAAGCTAAAACATAATCCCTAAATGAAATATCCAGTACCGGAAGTTCAGTCTGAGGATTCTCATATAACATCCCTATCTCCTTAAGCAATATTCTAAAACTCCAGGCATCAGCTATTAAAAAATCAAAACTAATATGTAAAATAAACAATTTATCCTGTAAAATAGATACTCTAATATCAAATAATGGCCACCTATCTGCAGGTAATACCTGGTGAGATAATTCAGAACGGATCTTTTTCAATATCTCAGCTGATTCCTCAGATGGTTTATCCCTCAAATCTGTAATTTCGATCTGATATTGAGCTACATCTTGCAGAATAACCTGCTGACCATCCGACAAGACTACTGCCCTCAGTAAATCATGGCGTTCAATCAGTTTGCATAAACAATCATTGAATCGCTGAACATCTAAATCCATAATCTCAATCTCCTGATACAGATGACTGGCAGTATTCCCGAGACCAATACTACTGTTTCGGCCTAACCAGTAAGCCAACTGAATATCAGTTAATGGAAATGGTTCAGATAAATCTTTTACATTATGCTCTATCAGATAATTTACTACTGCCTGTTCTGAACAATCCTGCTGTTTAATGTAATCAGACAAATATTTTAGAACTGGCTGATGAAACAAATCTTTCAAAGTAATTACAGCATTAAATTCCCCGTTTATCTCATTCAATAACTCTACCGCCAGAATTGAGTGTCCACCGATTCTAAAGAAGTTATCATTAACTCCAAGATTCTCGATCCGCAAGACTTTTTTCCAGATAGCTAGCATCCTTTTTTCAAACTCATCCCGGGGAAGATCATGCTCATCATTCGGATCTCTGTTTAACTGTGTGGGTGACGGCAAGTTTTGATGATCTATTTTTCCATGAGAATTTAGAGGGAATTTATCCATAATGGTGTAATACGCCGGTACCATATATCCTGGTAGTTCCAATTGTAAAAAGTCAAACAAAGCATTAGTGTCAAAATTGTTATCACTGCCGCTCTCAACCCTCAAATATGCTGCTAAACTATTTTCACCAGTTTCATCGCGAAATGCGGAGACTATTGATTCTGCCACTCCGGCAAATCTGTTGATCACCCGTTCAATCTCTCCGGCTTCAACCCGATAACCTCTTATCTTTGATTGATGATCATCACGACCCAGAAAGTAAACCAGCCCATCTGGCATAAACTTACCTTTATCCCCTGTTAAATAAACCTTACCACTTTTACCCCATTGATTATCAATCAATTTTTTCAAATTCTCTTCCGGTAGATTAATATATCCCTGAGTGACACCAATTCCTCCAATATAGATGTCGCCACTACTGCCAGGGGGAACAGGATTCATAGATTTATCCAGAATATATACATATGTATTAGCTATAGGTCTTCCGATAGGGATATCCTGAGCCAATTCTACCTCCTCTACTCTATAAATAAGCGACCAAATAGTTGTTTCAGTAGGCCCATACATATTCCAGACTTCAGTTCCTCTCTTAACTAACTCCTTTGCCAGATCTGGAGGCAGAGCTTCTCCTCCGCAGAGAATCTTTAATCTATCTGGATCACCTTCCCATTTTGCTTCAATTAACATTTTCCAGGTGGCAGGTGTCGCCTGAATGAATGTGGGTCGATGATCTTTTATCTGCTGTCCCAGACTAAACGCATCGTAACGATCTTCACGATTAACCACTATGACACTGGCACCACTGATTAAAGGTAAAAACATCTCCAATACTGATATATCAAATGTATAATTTGTCAAAGAAAGAACTAGATCACTCTGATTAATTCCCGGTTCCATCATCATCGAGGACAAAAAATTGGTTACTGATCTATGACCAATCTTAACCCCCTTTGGCTTACCAGTGCTGCCAGATGTGTACATAATATAAGCCAGATTATCTGCAGAAGTTCTATCTGTCGGATTAGAGATAGATTCCTCTTTAATCTGATCCCAGTCTGCAGTCAGATTAACTATTTTTAGATCAGTAAAATCAGTTGATTCAAACCTATCACTATCGACTAATAATAATTTTATTCCGGCATCCTGAAGAATAAAATCCATTCGCTTTTCAGGATACAAAGGATCTAGAGGGATATATGAGCATCCTGCTTTCCAGATACCCAAAATAGAACTAATCGTCTCAATTCCAGAATCCATAGAGATTCCGATTCGTTGACCACTCTTCACAAAATGTTTTAAGAGATAGTGGGCTAACTGATTTGCTCTTGTATTTAACTCATTATAGGTCAAACTCAGCGAATTATATATTAAAGCTGTCTTATCTGCCAGCTGTTCTACTCTATTTTCAAATAATTCATGAACACAACAGTTTTGAGGATATTCCATCTCAGTATCATTTATCATCTCAAATAATTCTTTGTCGTTAGCTGTTAACATATCAATTCTGGAGATCAAAATACCCGGATTTGCAGTAACCTGATCCATAATATTTCGATAATAGTTAAATAATCGCTCGATTGTAGTTCCATAAAACAGACTGGTGTTATACTCCATATTCAAAAAGAGGCGATCTTCCGCTTCTTCAAATTCGAAAGATAAGTCGAATTTTGCAGAATTCTTCTTTACAGAGATCATTTCAAAACTTAATCCATCTGGATAGTGTTTTTCCAGAGAACGATTTTGAAAACTGAAAAAAACCTGGAATAGGGGTGAATAATTTAAGTGTCTTTCAGGATTTAGGATCTCTATGATCTTCTCAAATGGGCAATTCTGATGCTCATAAGCATCAAGAGTCTCATCAACAACCAATTTTAGGAACTGTTGAAACGTAAGCTGATTATCAATTTGAGTATGCAGAACCAAAGTGTTCGAAAAATATCCCATAATTAATTCTGTTTGCAGCAGATTCCGGCCAGCAATAGGAGTACCGACTACAATCTCTTCTTCACCTGTATAGCGATATAAAAGAATTTTAAAACATGCAATCAACAGCATATATAATGTAGCTTTTTCATCTCTGGCCAATTTTACTAATTTATTCTTTGTCTGTTGGCTTATCTCAAAACTAATCGTATTTCCAGAAAACTGTTGAACATTCGGTCGAGGGAGATCGGTAGGTAACCGTAAAAATCCAGATACATCTTTGAGTTTACTTATCCAATAGTCCAGATCAGCATCAAACAGACCATTTTCATAACTCTGGATCTGCCATAATGTAAAATCTGCGTATGTCCATTGTACAGGAGTTAATTGAACTGCCCTACCTTTAAGGATGGCATCATAACACTCAACTACCTCTTTCATGAACAATCGAATTGTCCATCCATCAGCGATGATATGATGCATACTGAGAATAAATACATGTTCGTCTTGCTGTACTTTCAGCAGAGTTACTCTCAACAGAGGCCCCTTCTCCAGATCGTAGACTAGATTATTTTCCCGATCAATATACTCCTGTACCTTGCCCGCTTTATCCTGAGTACTGTTATTTGAAAGGTCAATGACTTCCGGTGCAATCTTCATATCTGGAATAATTAGCTGCACTGGCTCACCATTGACTTGTTGAAAGACAGTTTTAAAGATCTCATGTCTTTCAACCAACAGATTGATACTCTCTGCTAAAATATGCTGATCAAAAAAACCCTTAATTCGAGTGGCATTAATCAAATTATAGACAGTACTATTAGCTTCATACTGTTCAATAAACCATAATCTCCTCTGGCCAAAAGAAAGAGGAAACATCTTGCCACTCGTCTTTTTTCTATCTTCTTTTTCAATAAGATATTGATTTTTCATATTTTTTCCCCTTTGTTAGTTTCTTTTAGTTTTTTTTAAAATTGATAGATCAATTTATCAAATTGTAAAGCAATATTTTAATGATTTATCCCCTTTGGGTCCAATCCATCTAATTAATAAGCATCGACAATCTTCTGAAGAGGAAGACGAAAATTTAGTCCTCCTTCTTTTATCCGTTATTTATTTTGTCCTGCAGTATATTAGCCACATTTCTCACAGTAAAGTCTCCAAATATTTCTTTTAATGGGATCCTGACTCTATATTTATATTCAATACGCGACAATATCTGAGTGGCTAATAGAGAATGACCACCTAAATCGAAGAAATCATCTTCTCTACCAATTGGATTAATCCCCAGAAGACTCTGCCAGATCTCGATTATCTCTTTCTCCAACTCATTAATTGGTGGCGCATATGGATTATCTAAATCAGGTCTTGGCTGAAAACTTACTGTTTCTTTAGGACTCTCTTCAGATATTGGCTGCTCAACTCGCTTTTCATCTCCGTACCAATAGCTTTTCCTCTCAAAGGGATAAGTGGGCAAGGGAACTCTACAGTACTCACCGTCACTATAATAACTATCCCAATCAACTGAGACCCCATTCACCCATAGATTGGCGATCATGGTATAGATAGAATTTTCAGCTGAACCCTCTTTTTCTGCTGACGTAATTGCAGCCAGAGCAATCTGATTAGAATCTTCTTTTAAATGATACTTAGCCAGAGAAGCTAAAACATCGTCAGGCCCAATCTCTAATAGCACAATATTTTCCGTTTTTAAAAGTTCTTTAACACCCTCAGAAAAACGAACAGGCTCTCTAACTTGTTTCACCCAATAAAGATAATTTGTAGCTTCTTCTTCAGTAATCCAGATGCCGGAAGTAGAAGATATAAACGGCAGCTGAGGTTTTTCAAAGATTACCTCTTTTATAGCCTCAGCAAAATGTTCTAACATTGGCTCCATCATTTTTGAATGGAACGCATGAGATGTCTTTAGCAGTTTGCAGAAGATATCCTCTTCATCCAGAGCTGTTTTCAGATGATGAATCTTATCGGTTTCACCAGATACCACACATAATTCAGGAGTATTAACCGCTGAGATGGACAGATCTTTTATAGCAAATCTTGTAATTAGGTTCTGAACATTTATTTCGTCAGACCATACTGCCAGCATTGATCCAGACTTTTGCTGCTGCATTAAACTTGATCTAACAATAATTATTTTTATCGCAGACTCCAGAGATAGTACTTCCGATAAACAGGCAGCAACATATTCACCGAGACTATGACCAATCATCAGCGACGGTTTGATTCCCCAGGAGATCAATAATTTTGCCAGAGCATATTCAAAAATAAATAGTGCCGGTTGAGCAAATTGAGTCTGTTTTAAAACATCTTCACCATCCTGCTGATCGCTGAAGATAATTTTTTTAATATCATAGCCCGATTGTGACTGATAGATTGCAGCACACCTGTCAAATACTTCCCTGAACGTCTTCTCCTGTCGATACAGTTCATAACCCATATTTATTTTTTGGGAACCCTGACCAGTAAACATAAATGCTACTGTTTTATTGGTGTTACTCAAATTTGTATATATTTTTTCAAACTGATTCTCAACTCCCGCTACTAACTCTGCAGTATTTCGGCAGACGATGGCTCGCCGATAAGGGAATTCATTCCTCCCCACAGAGAAGGTATAAGCGACATCTGAAAGATCGAAATTTTGATTATTTTTTAAAAAATCAACTATTTTTTGAGTATAATTCTCCAGTGCCTTTAATGTTTTAGCAGAAAAATTGATAATCTGATAACCTTTATTGCCTTTCTTAGTAACTCGCATTCGATCATCCAACTCTTCCAAAACCACATGTGCGTTTGTTCCTCCCATACCAATCGAAGAAATGCCGGCACGCCTGGGTAACCCATCAGTCTGCCAATCTTTTAGCTCTGTGTTTACATAAAAAGGACTATTTTCAAAATCAATCTGGGGATTGGGTGTTGTATAGTTAATTAAAGCCGGTAATGTGCGCTGTTTAAGGGCCAAACAGGTTTTGATTAATCCAGCAACACCTGCAGCTGTATCCAGATGTCCAATATTTGTTTTGACTGAACCAAGTGCACAATACTGTTTTTTATCTGTTTTTCTCCGAAAAGCCTGGGTTAATGCAGCTACTTCTACCGGGTCACCTAAAGGTGTCCCTGTTCCATGTGCCTCAATATAGGTGATTGTTTCCGGGTCAACATCACCTACCTCCTGGGCTTCCAGAATCACTTCTGCCTGTCCATCAACACTGGGAGCGGAATAACTAACCTTTTTTGAACCATCATTGTTGACAGCAAAACCTCTAATTACTGCCCAGATATGATCCCGATCCCGAATGGCTTCCGGTAATCGCTTTAAAACCACCAATCCCATGCCCATTCCCGGAACAAAACCTTTTGCTTTACTATCAAAGGTGCAGCAGCGCCCATTGGGAGACAAAATACCACCTTCTTCATACAAATATCCACCATTGACGGGAGGTCCGACTGCTATTCCTCCAGCAAGAGCCATATCACATTGATATGTCAACAGACTTTGACAGGCAGTACTAACTGCTACCAATGAAGTCGAAGACGAGGATTGGATGGTTATGGCAGGGCCTTTTAGATTCAGATGATAGGAGATCAATGTTGTCAGACTATCCTTATCATTACCAATAGCTGCAATTAAAGTTCCTGCACAGACTTCCTTCTTAATATGTGGATAAACATTTAACAGCATATAAGAGTTCATTGCCGAACCTGCAAATACACCAATCGAACCCTGGTATTTATAACAGGCATAACCAGCGTGTTCCAGAGCTTCCCAGGCACATTCCAACAAAAGTCTATGCTGAGGATCGGTAAGCTCTGCTTCTCTGGGATTTATTCCAAAAAAACCGGCATCAAAAAGATCAATATTCTCTAACACACCCTTAGCTTTTACATAGTTAGGATTCTGTGCCAGATCCTTATCAATCCCTGCTTCTGCAATCTCCTGATCGGTAAAATATGTTATACAATTTCTACCATTTTTAATATTTTCCCAAAACTGATAGATATCCTTAGCTTTAGGAAATTGCCCCGCCATACCAATAACCGCAATACCATTCAGTTCATTAGAGTTAATATCCATCTCGCTCACCCTTTAGCTCTTTATTTTTCTTCCAAAAAGAATTTCTCTCTGTTTATGTGCCCGATTGATTATCTGATTATTAACTGTACTATTTTGCTCTTGATCATCTTCAGTTAAATAGTTTGCCAGGGAGTGTATGGTCGGGTACTTAAACATGTCCACAATACTGATATCTTTGTCAAAAAGAATCTTCAAATCATTACAGACCTGCATTAAAAGCAATGAGTGACCACCTATATCAAAGAAATTATCTTTAATTCCTACTTTTTTGATGCTCAAATTTTTTTCCCATACTGAAGCAATCTTTTTCTCAGTATCGGTTGACGGAGTTTCATATTCAACATCCAATGTCGGACGCTCCATCTTTGGTCTGGGGAGTTGTTTAACATCAACTTTACCATTGAAGTTCATCGGTAACACCTCTACCCATTCAAAGAAGGATGGAATCATCTGTTCCGGTAGTTTGTTGAATAACCATTCCCGTAACTGTCCACTAGCTATAACCTCTCCGGATTTGGTTACATAATACGCAACCACTCTGCTGTCATTCTGACTTAATTCATAACCAATCACTGCTACATCCTGAATCTCTGGATGTGAACTTAAATGCTTCTCGATCTCCTCAAGTTCAACTCGAAAACCATGAATTTGCACCTGACGGTCAACCCGTTTGATAAAGCGAAGATTCCCATCCTCTGTCCAGAGTCCATAATCTTTAGTTCTAAACATGCGTTCCCCGCCAACAAAGGGATCTTCAAGATAACGTTCTCTGGTCAAATCAGGATCATGTAAATATCCTCGTGAGACACCGGCTCCGGCAATATACATCTCACCGGCACATCCAATAGGCAGCAGATTCAAATACTTATCCAGAATATATATCCTGGTATTGCGAATCGGTTTGCCTACAGGAACAGCTAAATCATCGTGTATATTAAGCTCATCAAGCAGATAATAGGTTGAACAGATTGAAGTCTCCGTTAACCCATACCCATTCACAATGCTTACTTTGTCACTCAACTGATTAAAGTTATGATAGTATAATGTCTCTCCTCCACTCAAAATAAGTCGAATCGGTTGAAACTCGTCAAGATATACATTTAAGCGTGAGACCATTGATGGAACAGTACTCAGGATAGTAACCTTAGTCTGCGTAATAGTTCGGGCGATCTTTTGAATATCAAGAAAATCAGTCCTGTCTATTAAAATCACTGCTCCTCCAACAATCAACAAAGGTAATATCTCACCAACAAAACTGGCTGAAGCGATTGATGACAGAGGTAAAATTCGATCATCCTCTCCCGGATTATAAGATTCAATAAAGGAATATAGTAGATTCACTATACTTCTATTCTCTAGCATAACCCCTTTGGGTTTACCTGTGGTTCCCGATGTATAAATTACACATGATAGGTTATTATCCGAATACAGATCATTGATCTGACTACAGCTCTCTTCATTGATCAATTCCCAATCAGAATCCAGGAAAATGATTCTTCCACCATATCCGGCAAATTTGTGACCGCAGATAGTTACTGTGAGGAGTACGTCAAGCTGAGAATCATCTACCATCATCATTATTCTCTCAACCGGATATTCAGGGTCAATGGGAATAAAGCAACCACCCGCTTTTAAGACTCCAAGTACTCCCACCAGAAACTCTATACTGTTAGTGGTACATATTCCTACCGGCATTTCAGGTCTAACACGGTTTTTGCACAATAATCTTCCAACCTGATTTGCTTTCTCATCTAGCTCCCGATAGGAGATTCGCCGCTCATTATGATATACTGCCGTCGAATCTGGGGTAATTTCCGCTTGCCTTTCAAATAAACTCACTATACTGGTATCTGTCAGGTCATCGGCTTCCGTATTATTCCAGTGATTTATCAATATATCTTTTTCTCCCTCAGATAAGATCTGATACTGAGATAAACGTTTTTCCGGATTCCAACATATTTGTTCCAACAAATTTCGGTAATGACCCTTTAAACGCTCAATCATTTTTGCGGTAAATATATCTGTGTTATACTCAAAACTACAGCGCAGAAGATCTGCTTCTTCCCAGACAGTTAATGATAAATCTGCCTGAGAAAAACCATAATCAATGGTCAGAGGGGTTACTCGTAGATCAGCCATCTTCATCGAAGGCATATATATATTTTGCAGGGTAAACATAACCTGAAACAATGGTGAATAACTAAGGTTGCGCTGGGGATTCAATCTTTCAATCAATTTTTCGAAAGGTAAATCCTGATTGTCAAAAGCTTCTACTACTTCCTTCTCAACCTGTTTTAGTACTTCACTGAAAGATGGATCATTCTTCAGATCAGTCCGCAGAACAATGGTATTGACAAAAAGACCGATCATATTTTCAAAAATAGTTTCTTTTCTGGCTGCTACCGGAGAACCAACTGTAATATCAGTCTCTCCCGTATAACGTAATAGCAATATTTTAAATACCGCCAACAATAGCATGTACAGGGATACCGTTTTATTTTTTGCCAGTATTACAATTGCCTGAAAGAGAGTATCAGGAATCTCCAGCATCTGAAAAGACCCCTTGCCACTCTGAATTGACGGTCTGGTTCTACCCATCGCCAAATCCAGTACCGGGGGAGAGTCTTTTAACTTATTCTCCCAATAATTTAATTGTTTCTGATAGTTCTCCTGTTGAATCCAATCTCTCTGCCAATAAACATAATCCAGATATTGATATTCCGGCTCTTCGGGTAATTTATTTGATACGTCTATTTCTTTATTCAGATAGCTTTCATATATTAGCTTTAACTCCTTTAATAACAGACCTTTCGACCACCCATCAAAGATAATATGGTGAATTTTTATCAACAATATAAAATCATCAGCAGCCAATTTTAATAAGACAACATCAATTAAGTGATCTTTAGCAAGATCAAAAGGTTTATTAAAGTGGTCATTGACATACCTTTCGGCAATTTTTTGAGAATCCAGATTATCTGAAGGTTCAATGTGAACAACGGGAATATGAAAGTTCTTTCTATTCTCAAAAACCTGGACTGGTCTTCCGTCCACAAGGAGAAAATGCATCTGCAAAATTGTCTGACGCTGAATAATAGTCGAAAAAGCTATCTCCAGAAGTTCCAGATTCAAATCTCCTTCAAGATGTAATGTAGTAATATCGTTATACGCTGTACTGTCAGGTTGAAACTGCTGTAAAAAATAGATTCTTTGTTGAGAAAAAGATAACAGATGTCTACCTTCCAGACTTACTTTCTGCCGCTTAACAGATTGCAGTATACCCTTTTTCCTTAAGATTTCATCAAATCTTTTCTGTTTATCCATTGGTCTAACCTCACAGAATTTAGTATAGTTTAAAACGGATCAGGCAGTGAAGAACGATCTATTTTGCCATTGGGTTTTAGTGGGAACTTCTTTAAAATCTTAAAAAGTGAAGGTACCATATATTCAGGCAGTATATTTGACAGATATGTTTTCAACTCTGAACTCGAAACTGGTTGGGTTACAACTAAATAAGCGGCCAGATACTGATTTTCAATTCCACTGTTTTTTACACAGACAACTGCCTCTTTCACAAATTGATGTTTAACTAGATGAAATTCAATCTCCTCTAATTCAACTCTCAGACCTCTCAGTTTTACCTGATTATCTTTTCTACCTACAAAAACTACATTTCCCTCAGAAGAATACTTTGCCAGATCTCCGGTTCGATAGACTCTTCCAAATTTCAGAGTCGGAAACTTTTCATTGGTTAATTCCTCTCTGTTCAAATACCCTCTGGCCAGTCCCACACCACCAATGCACAGTTCTCCTGGCTCCCCTTCTGCTGCCAATTCATCATTTTCATCAACTATATATATCCCAATATTATCAATTGGTTTTCCTATTGGCACTTCCTGGTAATCATATCCCCGCAAACACTCATAATATGTAACATCAATAGTTGCTTCTGTTGGGCCATAAAGATTGATTAATCTAATCTCTGGTAACTCAGCAAATATTTGATAAAATCTTTTCACAAGACCGGAATTAAGCTTTTCTCCACTGACAAAGACTAATCTCAAACTAACCAGACTCTGTTGATTTTGCTTAATCTCAACATAGTCAAGAAACAACCTTAACATCGTGGGAACAAAATGGATAACTGAAATCTGCTGTTGTTGGATAATCCTGGTGAAAGCTCTGGGATTATGCTCTGTTTTAGGCTCTAACAAAAATATCCCGGCACCCCGAATAGCCCACCAAAAAATCTCCCAGACAGACACATCAAAGGTATAGATAGTCTTCTGGATAAGTACATCTTTCTCAGTAATCGGATACGCCCTTTGCATCCATTCTATCCTGTTGATCAGTGAATGGTGTTCGATAAGTACCCCTTTGGGTCTGCCGGTCGTTCCGGAAGTATAGATCACATAGACAAGATCATGGGGGCAGTTTATCTTAGAAAGATTTCGATTTGCTTCTCTGGAAAGATCAACTTTTGTCAGATCAATCAACCGAACATCGGTTGGTAGATTATCAGCAGCTGCATCGTCAATTATAACAAAATCAGGATCACAGTCTTCTACAATACTCTGGATACGCGCTAAGGGATAAGTAGTGTCAATAGGTAGATAAGCACCACCGGCTTTGAGAATTCCATAGATTAGAATAATCATCTCCGGAGATCGTTCAACCTTTACTCCGATGATAGAATTGTTTTTTACTCCCTGTTTTCGCAGCCAATGACCGATTTGATTGGATATCAGATTCAACTCTCTATACGTGAGTTTTCCTTCGTTAGTCAGAATAGCTATATTCTCTGGAGTTCTCCTAACCTGCTCTTCGAACAACTCCACTATAGTCTTGTTATATGAATACGATACAGTATTACCTTTAATTGTGTTCACCTCCCACCTCAAATTCCTGCAAAAGATGATTGATTCCGGTTTTTTCGCCAAGTTGGCGATATCTTATCTGTTGTTCTGCTGCCGGAGTATTTCGACTCTCGAAAATAACTTTCAACAGTTTTAACACCGCCAGGAGGTGCTCATCCGAAGGAATCGTACCATTTTTCTCTAAGTCTTCTTTAATCGAAAGAATTTTTTTATATGCAGTAACAAAATTATTGTGTGCAGCCAGATCGGGGTTGTTATTTCTGGTTGCAACCGCGATTCCCAGACTCATTGGTATTACTTTACATCTTAAATTCAGATCATCTGAAGTACCAGCCTCATAGTCCTTGTTTTCCCTGATCTTTTCCAGAAGTGTATAATCATCTCGATTATCCATCGATAACCCCAACATTTTCTGACCATTTTCCTGAACTAGACTTTTTAACACTGTCTGAGGCCCTACTTCCACTACTACCTCAATTCCTTGATCTAAGCAATAATCCATAGTTTGTTTCCAGAGTACTGGTCGATACATCTGGCTCAATAAATTATTAATAATCTCATCCCCGCTACTATAAGGTAAAGCTGTAGTGTTAGCAATAATTGGATATCTTAAATTTGTCCATTCATATCGGGTTAACTCAGTCCTCAAATCAGCCACAATTGTCTGCATTAAACTATTGTGATAAGGAGGGCTACTGATAAAGGGAACAACTTCTCCACCATTTTGCAAGGCCGCTTTCTCTGCTGCCAGTACTAACTTCTCATGGCCAGAGATTAGAACCTGTTCTGGCGAATTATAGCTGGCTATGCTCACATTTTGCTGCTCTGCAGATAGATTTTGACAAATTTCTTCTACCAGAGCTGGAGAGATATTTTTTACCACCGTCATCGTACCCTCTGTCTGCTTTCTCACTCTCTCAGCAAGGATAGCCCTTTTTTGAACAATTAGCAGCACGTCATGAAAACTAATCGCTTCACTACAACATAGTGCAGTATATTCACCCAAACTATGACCTGCTAAAAAGATTGGAGGTATACCGATCTGTTCCATATACACTCGAAAAGCAGCTACACTCACAACCAGTATAGATACTAACAGGTTTTCAATTCTATTTAATTTGATGATACTACCCTCAAAACAGATCTTGCTTAGATCATAGCCCAGTACATCATTCGCCTCTTCAAAAGTTTGATGGGCCACCCCAAAATTATCGTAAATTACTTTTCCCATTCCGACATATTGAGAACCAGAGCCGGGAAATACTAAAGCAATCTTCTGAGTCATCTAAATCTCCTCATTTCTCAAATAACTGGGTTCTTTGCAATTTGCATCTCATATAATTGGGTGCTGCCTTCTATAATTTCCATAATCTTTGCATCACGATAGTATCTTTCCACTGCGTATTCTGTACTACAGCCTACAGCACCATGAATTTGAATCGCATAATCGGCAGCAAGATTTGCCATCTTTGAAGCATGATATTTTGCCATCAGAGTATAACTAATGGAAGTAGGATCTTTCATCTCCCGCAGCGTACCTGCCTGATAGCACAGTAGTTTAGCAGTCTGAATGTTAACAATCATCTCTGTAATCATTTTCTGTACAAGCTGGTGTTCTTTTAAATAGACATCAAATTGCTTACGTTGATTAACATACTTTAGACTGGCATTTAGACAGGCTTTTCCCAATCCCACACAGCCACAGGCGGTAGTATATCTCCCTTCATCTAATGCAAAAGCTGCAACTCGATTAAATCCAGACCCTATCCTACCCAGTAAGTTTGCTTCCGGGATCTGACAGTCATCAAAATGGAGTTCAGCTAACATATTACCACGGAGGCCAAAGGTGGGAGACATAGGAACGACGCTCAATCCCGGTGTATCTCTCTCCACCAGAAAAGCGGCACCTCGATTATCACATTTCGCAAAAACTATAAAAAGATCAGCAATCTGCCCCAGGGTTATCCATTTCTTATTCCCCTTAAGCATAAAATGTCCGTCACCTTTAACAGCTACAGTCTCCATTCCTTTGATATCACTACCAATGTTGGATTCCGACATAGCAAAGGCGGGAATCACGCTCCCTGCAGCAATTCCGGGAAGCCATCTCTTTTTTTGCTCTTCATCTCCGGCTGATGTAATGGCTTTAACAACCATTCCAACAACGGTAAGCATATTCTCTACAGAAGTATGCCCCTGGCCCAGCTCTTCATGAAGCAGTGCTAAAGAGAGTGGATCAATATTCTGACCTCCATACTCTTCAGGAATCATCATACCCAATAGATGATTCCCGGCAAGTTTGCTGACGATCTCCTCAGATATCCTACCATCATTTTCGATAGATTGCACCTGGGGAATAATCTCCCGCTCAACAAACAATCTGACATCAGTCTGCAATTTTTTCGCTTGTTCACTTATTTTTATCAGCATTGTAATTCCAACTTTCTCAATATTAATGAGGTAATTTGATTAAGCGTCTTGATTCGCTCCAAATCAATTTCATCATCTTCCAATTCAATGCCAAATTCTTTTTCAATAAATAGGATTAACTGCATTGCAAAGAGTGAATGAACTAGACCTAATTCAAAAATGTCGTCCTCATCTCCCAGCTCAATACCAACCAGTGAACGGGCAAAATAATCTTTGACTTTACTCTTAATCTCCCTCTGATTTGAAATAATTTTATCTTTCATAATAGTACAATCCTCTCCCATTTTTCATTCTGTGTAATCCCGGTTAAGTTTTCAAAAATGCACACTCAACACTCTGTAGTACATCTGGACAAATGGAAACCCAATACAACTTCTCCTGAATAGATTATTCTAAATCATTATAAATTTTTGCTATCTCTTCTACCAATTCTGAATCTCCCCAGATATCTTCGATCTTCAAAGAGATGTCTTTGATTGTCGGCTTCTCAAAAAAATACTTCAGAGAAAAATCGATTTTAAAAATATCTCTAATTCTGGAGACTATTTTTGTTGCCAGGAGTGAATGACCTCCTAATTCAAAGAAATTATCGTTAATGCCCACAGACTCTACTCCCAATAACTCCTGCCATAAGAAGACCAACGTCTTTTCATTTTCTTTGATTGGATAGTCAGGTAACTTCCTGGATATCTCCGATGGCTTTACCTGTGATACCACCGGTTCCTGCTGATTAACATTGGTTGGCGAAATAATCACCTGGCTTACCCTACCAACCAGAGATAATGCATATTGTAGAGCTTTAATCCCTTCTCTGGCTTCCATTGTCAGCTGTGAGATCCTAATGCCAGATTGCCTATGCTGTTCGTCGTCAAATTTCCAGACTCCCCAGTTAATACTGAGCCAGCGGGGATTCTTTTGATAATCAACAAATCCATCCAGAAATGAATTTGCCAAACTATAGGCATAGAAACCAAGTCCACCCAAGAATGAAGCTAGCGAAGAGAATAATATGCAAAAATCATACTGACGATTAGCCAGTAATCTATCCAGAACCAGAGTCCCGGTTAGCTTGGCTTGAAAATGTTTCTCACAGTCTTCGATCCCCAGATCAGAAATCACTTTAAAACTATCAATATCTGTAATTCCGGCAGCATGAATCACTCCATCAATATTGCCAAGTTCTCTAACTACCGTTTCAAAAACCTCGTGCATCTCCTTTTCATTACCACAGTCGGCCTGAAAGATCAAAATTTGTGAACCCAATCTTTCCATTTGCCTTAGTTGATCAACTTTGCCACAGGTCAGAGTATCCGCTGTATCCAGATAGGGCCACTTTTCCTTTGCTGGAAACTGAGAGCGATTAATTAAGACCAATTTTGCTGTAACCGATTCTGCTAAAAATCTGGCAATTGATAGCCCGATCTTCCCCAGACCTCCTGTAATCACATATACCCCCCGATCTCTTAAACCGGTTGAATAATTACTAAAGACAAACTTCTGGTGTTCATAAAATCTGGCCCAGCGTACTCCATTCCGATAGGCAATAATATGATCTTCAGTAACACTATTGACTTCCTCAACCAGCAGAGATAAAACCACTTCTTGATCATAATAAATCGAGCCAGGATTACCAAGGTCAATACTGCGGCAGATAATCTGAGGATATTCCTGGGAGATCACCTTACAAGCTGCCGAAATTGCTGCTTTAGCCGGATTACTCCGATCTCCACTCTCAATTCTGTAAATATTATCAGATACAACCCAGACTCTAAGCTGCTCAAAAATCTGCTGACTAGCTAACCCTTTAATCAGTAATAACAGACTATAGACACTTTGATCGATAATCTCCCGGATTGAATCTACAACATTAATATCTTTTGTCTGCTCCAGACTCCATAGATGAACCACCTGATCAACAGGATGATTATAGGTTTTTAAATCCTGAACAAGAGTAATATAATCTTCTAATTTACAGGGATCAATAAGATACGTTCGCTCATCTATTTTTTGATAATTATCACCTTTTTTGACTATAGTAACAGAATTATTACTCTTAATCAGCAGATCAGCCAGGCGCATTCCCCAACCAGCATCATCAACAAATAGTAAGAATGAAGATTGATAACCATCCCCTACCGAACCAGCCGGGAAAGATTGTTTCCAGACAGGTAAGTAGAACCAATCCTCAATTAATTCGTTTTTAACTGCAGCCTCAGCAGAAGATGTTAAGTTTTGAACAATTTTTGGTTCAATCCAATGCCTTCTTCTCTCAAAGGGATATGTAGGCAACGGCACGCGTACTCTTTTCTCTTCCCAATAAATCTTCTCCCAATCTATTTCAACACCAGCTAACCACATCTCGCCCAGTCTAACATTTTTGCTATATTCATCTAACGAAGTGAGCTCCGTAAGATCAATCTGTTGTTGAATATCTTTCTTCCTGACAGCTACAACATGCTCCCGATCCAGGGTGTTTAGTGTATAAAGACATTCATCTATGTCTCTGCAGCCAAAGGCCAATCCATAGTCAAATCTTTTTCGTCCGACCTGTAGAGTATAAGCTAGATCAGCCAGGTTTAACCCTCTATTTTTTTCCAGGAAATTGGCCAGATTAGCTGCCATTCTATATACAGCTGATTCAGAACGGGCAGATAAGACAATAAGATACCATTGTTTCGCAGAAGGTGGAACCTGGACTAACTCAGCTTCTTCCAAGATTACATGGGCATTAGTCCCCCCAATGCCAAAACTACTAACCGCAGCCCTTCTTCTTGTACCATCTGTCGTCCATTCTAGTGGAGATGTAGCTATAAAAAATGGACTATTTTCAAAATTCAATAGCGGATTGGGACTGTCAAAATTAATATTTGGAACAATCATCTTGTTATGCAAAGATAAGACGGCTTTAATCAAGCCCGTTACCCCGGCTGCAGCATCCAGATGACCAATATTTGACTTGACAGAACCGAGGGCACAGTACTGCCGCCTATCTGATTGATAACCTTTAGTCAAAGCAGCAAACTCCACAGGATCACCTAAAGATGTCCCGGTTCCGTGAGTTTCAATATATTCCACAGACTCTTTGGCCAGATTAGCATCAACTAACGCTTTTTTGATTACTTTCAATTGACCTGCTTCACTGGGCCCAGTATAACCCACTTTCTGGCGTCCATCGTTATTAATAGCTGAACCTTTGATCACCGCATAGATATGATCTCTATCTCTTTTGGCAGCGGCCAATCTTTTCAAGACAACGATTCCAACACCATTACTAAAAACTGTACCTTTTGCTTGCTCATCAAATGGACAACAGTGTCCAGTCGGGGAGAAGATACTTCCTTCAGCATAAACATATCCCGTTTTTTCAGGTACATGAATACAAATTCCTCCCGCCAATGCCATATCACAATCATCACTTAAAAGAGATTGTTTGGCCAAATGTACCGCCACAAGTGATGTTGAACAGGCTGTTTGAACATCAACACCTGGTCCCTTAAGATTGAGTTTATAAGATACTCGGGTCACCAAAAAATCTTTGTCATTACAAATATTAGTCTGAAAATCACCCAGAGAGTTGATAATTTCTGAATTGGAAATCACATTATTCAACAAATATGTGTTTAATCCAGCTCCGGCAAATACACCAATACCACCTGGATATGTTTCAGGATTATAACCTGCATCTTCTAAAGCCATCCAACAATGCTCGAGAAATACCCGATGTTGTGGATCCATGATATCGGCTTCTTTTGGACTAATATTAAAAAATTCAGAATCAAACAGATCTATATCTCCTAAAATTCCACCAGCTCCAATAAAGTTAGGGTGGTTATCTTCTACTTCGTAAACATTTACCCGTTCCGCTGCATCTTCTCTGAAAAAAGTAATCGACTCTGTTTTGTTGATCAGATTTTGCCAGAATTGGTCTGAATTTTTGGCTCCCGGAACTTGCATTGCTATTCCAATTATCGCTATATCTCCGGAAGAATCGTTGATTCCTTTCCTCTCCGATTCTGTTTTATCAACCAATATCTCTGATTTCTGACCTGTGATATATTTAGCCAGATCGCTGATTGTGGGCAAATTGAACATCTCTATGATTGGGACCTCCTGACCAAAAGCTTTTTCCAATCTCGCTTTCAACTGTATCATCAATAATGAATGCCCGCCCAGATCAAAGAAATTATCATGCACCCCAATCTTGCTTCTCCCCAGTAAATCTTTCCAGATCTCCTGAATACTCACCTCGACTTTATTTCGTGGAGCCAGATATTCATTCCCAATATGCAGACTCCCCTCAATCTTATGTAGTTCTTTTTTGTCAATTTTCCCATTTGGTGTTAGAGGGAATTTATCTAACTTTATAAAATTCCCCGGAATCATATAATCGGGAAGACTTTTACTTAAAAAAGTTCGAATCTCTTTTGTAGTTATCTCATTATTTGCAACCAAAAAAGCAGATAATTGTTTTTCATCATCTCTGTTCTGTTGAACTATTACCGAGACATTCTTTACTCCGGGATATCTAAGTAAATGGTTTTCAACTTCCCGTAACTCGATTCTATTTCCCCGAATTTTTACTTGATGATCTATTCTTCCCAGATATTCTACGCAACCATCCTCCAACCAGCGTCCGATATCGCCTGTTCTATACATAATCTTTTCCGGAAAGATGGGATTAGAGACAAACTTACTATCGGTTAATTCCGGTCTATTCCAATAACCAATCCCTACACTATCACCAGAGACACATATCTCACCGGGAGCTCCAATCGGCTGTAGTTGATTAAAATGATTCAAAATAAATATCTGTGTATTATAAGCTGGTTTTCCGATAGGTACTAATTCCGTTTGGGTATTAAATGGAATCTGATAATGTAACACATCATCGGAGCATTCAGTCTGCCCGTAACAATTTACCAACGGTATGGCATACTCTCGATAAAATTTGTTGACCAGAGTAGGTTTTGTTTCCTCAGAAGTCAGACCAATCTTTTTTAGATGAGCTAATTCTATTTTCTCTTTCCCTTCTTCTAGCAAAAACAGATATGCAGTAAGTATCGAAGGAATTAACTCCATTACAGTAATCTGATCCCTGGCAGCCAGACGAAACTGTTCATAAGGATCTGTTTCCACGTCATCAGTGTACACTACAACCTTGCCTCCCCTAAATAGTGGAGAGAAAATTTGCCAAATTGCAGCAATTACATTTTGGCTAAAATTATTAGCTACTATATCTGTTTCGTCAATCGCAAAGACATCTATTTTTGTGAAAACATGACTAACGATTCCTCCATGATTTAACAGAGCCCCTTTGGGATTTCCTGTAGACCCTGATGTATAAATGATAAACGCTAAATCATCTTCGGTAATCGTGATACCGGGATTTACTTTTGCATAACTAGCTAACCTGGCCTCTTCATAGACTATATCTTTCAGATTAGCAGGAAAATCAGGTTTCACGTCCTCTGCTCTGAGAATGAATTTTGTCTCACAATCTTTGATGATAAAATTTATCCTTTCCGCTGGATGCTGCATATCCAGTGCAGTACATATTCCCCCAATCTTTAATATAGCCAGCATACTAATAATTATTTCCATTGATCGGGGGAACATTAAGACGACCTTATCCCCATGGCTAACCCCTTCCTCTAAAAGCAAATAAGCCAATTGATTTACTCTTTCGTTCAACTCTTCATAGGTCAAAGAATTTCCCGCAAATTGAATCGCCTGATTATCTGACCATTTAGCTACCTGGTCTTCAAAAATGTAAGGAATAACTCTGGAATCTGAACATTCCAGATGATTATTGTTAAATACCCTGAGAATTTTCTCTTTCTCTTCTTCTGCCAATAGATCGATCTCAGATATCTTCTGGAGTGGATTATTGAGCATCAACATTATTAAATTTTTCCAATATTCACCGAGCCGCTTAATATCATTTTCTTTAAAGACACTCTGATTATAATCAAACTGTAGTTGAACATTCTCCAGAGTGATAACCTGAATAGATAAATCAAAATTAGTAGTCTCTAAACTACTATATGATTCGATCTGTAGATGACCGTGACCATTTAACATTCGATCAAGAGGATAATTTTCAATCACGATGATTGAATCAAATAGATTCTCCTTTGGATCAACAGATGCTTCGTTTTTGATTAAAGCCAACGGACATTGCTCGTTACCAATTCGGATATTCGCCTGTTCAGTGACTGAGTGCAAAACCTCTAAAATGCTTTGGTTCTGAGCAAATTTTAACCTCAAAGGAACCGTATTGAAAAACAACCCAACCATGCTTTCAATACCTTTTAATTCAGAAGGTCTGCCCGATACTGTAGTTCCAAAAACTACATCGTCCAAATTACTAAACTGCTGTAATAAAATTCCCCAGACAGCATAGATAAATGAAGCAAAAGTACTGTTATTCTCCTTCAAATAAAACTCTATCTGAGAACCAATCTCCCCGGGAATGACCAATTTATAGATAGTTGAATCATAATTTTTGTTAACCTTTTTACTAAAAGGTAAGGTAGTTTTGGTATCAAAGTCAGCCAAATATCCATTCCAAAAATCCACCATTTTTTCTTGATCTTGATCTTCATACCATTTGATAAACTCCCGATATTTCCTCTTCGGAATAAATTCACTTTGCTTGCCTTCCAGCAATTGATTATAAATATATAAAAATTCTTTTAAGATAATGCCATTGCTCCAACCATCAAACAAAATACGGTGAGCACTGATAATTAATAACCCTTGATGCTCTGTTAATTGACAAACAGAAATACTAAAGGGGTTATCAGTTAGACTTAGTCTATGTCGGGCCTCCTGCTTTGCAGATTCCACTAATTTTTCTCTATCTTCCCGTCCTACTAAGTTCAGAACATTGATTGGTATATCTTTATGTTTTAAAAAGATCTGCACAGGTTTTTCTAAATTACTCCATCTAAATACAGAGCGTAATACTTCATTATTCTTACAAACAGACTGCCAGGCTTTTTTCATAATTCCTATATCCAAAGTGCCAGAAATATTCATGATCAGCTGATCAAAATATTGTTGGGACCGGGGATTGCCGATATGGTATAACAGTAACCCCTCCTGCATAGCTGTCAGGTTTACAATATCTTCAACATTATTTTTTTCGATTTTTGTTACCATTCTTTCCATCTCCTTTATTGGGAGTCGTTAAAGAAATCCACTAATCGATCAATACCCTCAGAATATTTAGCACACGTATAAGACAATCTCAAAGTTTGTGGTAAACCAAAATCGGAACCAGGAACAGTAGCGACATTCTTCGCTTCCATAATTCTTGTAGCCAAATCTAGACTACTCTCAATATTATGTTTTCTCAGGTACTCGGAGCACTCTAAAGTCAAATAAAAACTCCCTTTCGACTCCAACGCCTGTACAGTGTCAACACTCTTAAATCTCTCCAGAGTATAATCTCTCCTTGATCTGTATAATTGTCGGATATACTCTACTTCCTCTTGATGAGCTAATGCAGCCATCGCTCCAAATTGAACTGTAGGATCTGTTGTTAATAATGTATGATGTTGGATTACTGTTAAAGGTAAGACGAGTTCATCAGGTACTATACAGTATCCAACCCGTCTACTGTACATTCTATATCCTTTGGAAAAGCTATTTGTGGTGATAAAAACAGACTGAGTATTATCTAATTCCATGACAGATGGGCTTTGTTCATCAAAAAACATATTACTATAAATCTCATCATTAATAATCGCAGCTCTTCCCTGAACAACAGAATCCATAAAGTATAAATCATCTTTGCTTAGAATATTACCCAGTGGGTTTCCGGGAGTATTAATCACCACAATTTTGGTTTTATCGGTAAAATTGTTCATAAAAGATTCTCTATCTAGCTGCAGTGTATCCAAATCAATCTTATAGTATCTAACCTTACTTTTCGTTAATAATGCAGAAAAATGATACAGAGAATAATAAGGTAATGGTAGAAGGACTTCATCTACCCCTTCCTGAAGAAGCAGATAAAATAAATTCCGAAAAATCGTGCTCGTTCCTGTACTAATAATTATGTTCCGGGGACTGATCTTTGTATTTCTATATATCTGATAATGTTCAGCAATTTTCTCACGCAGTTCAGGTAATCCCGCTGGAAAAACCAGACTACTTTTCTTAAAATCCTGGAGAGCATCTATCATAGCATGATTAATATCTGGATGAACAGGAAGTTCCGTCTTACCTAAGGTCATCCGGATTGTTTCCTGACCATCATTCTCATATTCATTAGCCAGCTGATCCAATTCGAACATTAAAAACCTATTTGCATCGTAGTTAATCGAACTGTTTACACGCATCTTTGATAACTCCTTTCATTCATTTTCCCTTAATCGTAAGTAAACTCGTTCAGCTACAGCTGAACCTCGGGGTTTCAGATGGGTATTCAACCCCACTTGAAGTTGAAACAAGGCAGTTCTCACTCATAGAAATGAGAGTCATAGAACTTAGATATTAACACCAAAATATTCGGAATAGTATGGAATCATTGCGACATCCCTAATCAACTCCTGACCCACTTCCTTACCAAAAAGCCTGAGATATGTTGGTGCCATGCTTTCTATAGTTTCAATTGCATCTGCTAAAATTTGCTCTCTTGTCAATTTGTTTTCTACAACATAGAGTATTACTTTTTTATACTCTTCAATTAGTTCGGCAATCTCTGTTCTATTAAAATCTCCAGCATCATCCGGAGATTGTAAACTAAGTTGCTGCAATACCGGATATTGACGCCTTACAGAGTTGGCATATTGTTTGATATAGGGAATACAATCATATTTTTGGATTGTAAAATACGAGAGGAATGGTATCAGCGAACAGTTAGTAAATATTTTACTGAAAGCCTTTTTGTCAAAGCCCATTGTATCGATTTCTTTGAGCGATTTTTTGTAATCATAATCCAGAATAGTAAACGGAGATAATATAGTTGGATAATTCTTCTGACCCAACAACTCATCCTGATTGTAACTATAAATCGAGTTTTCATATTCTTCACCTAAAGCATCCTTAATGAGATCATGTATCCGACCATACGGTTTCTCACCCTGTAAAATCCTTTGTTTCATCGACTCCCCTTCAACAAACATTGGAGCACCCGTCTGGCCCAGGTCACTTCCCTCTAAAATAATCGGAATGTCCATGCCAATTGCGACTCGTATAGGAATCCAGTAATGTAAAAAACTGCAGATCGAACAGCCAAAAAACTCATCTAAGCCGTACTGCTCATTTTCATAAATACCTTTACGCATAACTTTTTTATAGATATTCTCTGGAACTTGGAACTTTAACAGGTCGATCCCCAATTTTTTGGTCACAACCTCCATATTATTTGCTGCCACTGCATTTACCAGAGGATGAATAATCGAGATCGCCAGAACCCGTAATTTGTACTCTTCTGCAGCCAACTTCAACAAATATGTACTATCCTTACCTCCACTGAAAAGAACGACTGCATCATATAGATGAGACTGTTTTTTCACATCCTCAAATAAATGCTCCATTTTTTTTAAAACAATCCTGTTCAACCTTTTTTCATATTTTTTATTCTCTTCATATGATGCACAAAAAGTACAGACACCATCATCATTAATGGTAACTCCCGGAATTTGAGTATTTAATAAACAATTCGTACAATATTTTTTCATAATAACCTCCTTGGTAAAGATACTTTCTTTGCTGATTAATCATCAGTCCTCAAAAAGACTATCCAATTCCTTTTGAGAAATGGCTGCACTAAAATCCGATGGTGAAAAAGCTACTTCGTCTCTTTGACAACAATGCTCAAGTATTGTCTGCAAATTTTCGATATATAGATTAATCAATCTCTCAATAGTACCAGAAGAAAATTGCTGACTTTCATAAGTCATTGCAAAGTGAAGTCGTTGATTAATGATAAAACAATTACAATCCATAAGAGCTGAAAGCCGGTTGTTTACATCGGTATCAACCACTAAATCGGGAGTTGAAAGCCGAAAGAATTCATTATCAAATCCAGAGCTAAAATCTCCCAAATAATTAAATCTAATGTATTTCTCATTATTATTTACTAGTGTCTGTGATAAATATTTTAATATACCAAACCCAATTCCGTTGTTAGGGATACTCCTGAACTGTTCCTTTACTTCGCGAATCACAGATGGTAGATCAGTTCGCTCAATCTTAAAATATACAGGATACATACAGGTAAACCAACCAACTGTCCTGGACAAATCCAGTTCACCCTCTCTTCCATGACCTTCAAGTTCGATTATAATCTCCTTACTTCCAGTAAATTCTATTAAAGATAGGATAAGTGAGGCGATTAATAGTTCCTGAGTCTCAGTGTTATAAGCATAGTTAGCTTTTGTCATCGTATAATTGCCACCTTTTAAAACCATATCTCTGGTCAGTGTTTTAATCTGGCCGACAGATTCATTTTCCTCGTAATCTAGCAAAAATTTCTGTTTTTTTAGTAATACATCATGCCAATAATCTGTCTCTGATAAAACTTCAGATATGCGTTGGGTTGCCAAAAAATTCGCCCATTGTTTTAATGAATTAGTCTTCTCGGGGAGTTTTACTTTTTCATCGGCGGTAATCTGTTTCAGCATCAGAACAATGTCATTCAAAATAATGTTCCAGGATATACCATCAATCACCAAATGATGGGCAGTGATAAATAACACTTTATGCTCATCTTTCAGTTTAAATAAACCCCCTTTAATCAAAATCCCGTCTTCTAAATTAAAACTATTTTTTAAAATATTACTCAGTTCTCTCATCTGGATAAAAGGCTCTGAGGATTTGGATAAATCGTATTCCCAAATAGTATTGGGATTCTCTAAATATTTTTGATTATAATATAACTCCTTCTTTTGTAAACAGTAATTAATCCTCAGTGAATCATGATGTCTAACCAAATGGTCAAAGATAATATTTAGCATATCTACACTCAAATCTACTTTTAGCTCCAAAAAAATTGATTGATTATACAGGTGAGGATTAGTGAGATTTTGCGAAAAAAACCAATCAAAGATAGGCATCCCTGGAATAATACCCTGACAGAACTCCTCTTCTTGAATAATTTTCTCTTTCTCTTCAATATAACCAGCCATTTCTTCAATAACTGGATGCTCCAAAATATCTTTTACATTAAGTTTTAAATTTTTCTCGTTTAGCTTAGCAGCTATCTGAATCGCCTTAATTGAGTCACCTCCCAACTGATAAAAGTTAGCTTTTACACTTACCGTTTCTATATTTAAAATTTCGCTTACAGCTTTGACCAGATTCCCTTCAAACTCCGTCCTGTAGGCAATAAACTCTGAATCCAGACTCTCAATTACCGGATCAGGCAGTAATTGCTTGTTTATTTTCCCATTAGCTGTCAATGGAATTTGATCTAAATAACAATAGTATTGTGGAATCATATAGGTAGGCAAGAATTTTCTTAGATACTTATCTAATTCCATATTGGTTATTTTAGTCCCCGATACAATATAGGCACACAAAAATTTGGACTTATTTTGATGATCTAAAGCCAATACGACTGCCTCCTGTATAGGGTCATAATCCAACAAATAATTCTCAATCTCCCCTAATTCGATACGATAGCCGCGAATTTTCACCTGCTGGTCAACTCGTCCTATATACTCAATCTTGCCATCTCCCCGAAATTTGGCCAAATCTCCTGTCCGATACATTTGTTTTTCCTTTATAAAAGGGTTGGCTATAAATCTTTCCCGGGTTAGTTCCGGTCTGTTAATATATCCCCGGCCAACCCCATCTCCAGAAACATATAATTCTCCAATCATATTCACAGCGACAGGATTGAGATTTTCGTCCAGAATATATACCTGTACATTATGAATAGGTTTTCCGATGGGAACAGTTACCCGAAGGTCACTGACAGGATTAAATTTGTGAATCATACAGCCAACTACGGTTTCAGTTGGACCATATTCATTATAAATTTCAATACTATCAGCAAAGTTTTCACTAATATGTTTGGCAAGACTAACTTTTAATTCTTCACCACCAACAATTAATCTTTTTACAGAAGATTTTTCAAATTTCATATCTTTTAATAGCGCCAGGTGCGAAGGAGTTAATTTAATGATGGTAGCTTTGTTATCCCTTACTATTTGATGTAAAACAAACTCCGCATCGTTTGCCTGATACACAATTATTTTATTTCCGCTAAGTAAAGGAGTATATATCGAAGTTACAGTTAAATCAAAAGCTAATGATGAGTATAATGGAAAAACTTCCCTCTGACTAGAGGCAAGATACATCTGAATTGCCCACCAGATATAATTTACTAATGATTGGTGTTCGATCATAATACCCTTCGGTCTTCCTGTTGAACCAGAAGTATAAATTAAGTACACTAAATTATTTGAATTATATTTTAACTCAAGGTTAGCAGTGTCTCCGACATAAAGATCCTGATTGGAAATATTTATTATCTCTCCCCGAAAGGCAAAGTTCCTATCTACTCCCTCATTTGTTAAGATAATTCCAATATTTGAGTCTTCAATAATATAGTTGATTCTTTCCACTGGATAACCTGGATCAATCGGCAAATATGCTCCACCGGCTTTTAATACTGCAAAAATTCCGACAATTGTCTCAGTTGAATGAACTGTTAACAGACCTACAATCACATTATCTCCAACATTTTTGGTACGTAATAGTCTCGCCAGTTGGTTTGCCTTCCCATTCAATTCCCGATAGGTCAAACTATGATGATCATCAGTAACAGCAATGTAATCAGGTGTTTTTTCCACCTGATCTTCAAAGAGTTGGTGGATGGTTTTGCTCAGTGGGTAAGTAGATCTAGTATGATTAAAATCAGTAATCAACCTTCCTTTTTCCTCCACTGATAAAAGATTATATCTACATAGCTTTTCAGTGGGGTCTAATAATATCTGGTCAATAATTTGTTTTAGATGATGGTTCAGATAATCAATTTCCTTATCTGTATAATCAAATATTTTATAATCATATTCTAAAGATAAAACCCCAGAATCAGACCAATCTTTAATCATCATTTGAAGTGAATAAATTTGATTACCATTATAAAATTCTTCATTAACTATCGAAAGATTGTCTAAAGTCGTGCTGGGCTTAGTATTATAATAATTGACACATACATCAAATAACCTCTCATAACCTCTCTGCTTAAGCTCCAAATCTTTAACCAGAAGGTCATAAGGATATTTCTGATTAAAATAACAGGTCAATAATTCTGAGTTTATACCTTTAAATAAATTTAGACCATGATCATTGATATCAATTTTGTAGCGAAATGGCATGGTGCTGGTAAACATACCAACCATATTTTTTTCCGCTGCCCCTTTTCTATTTAAAACCGGGGTACCGATTATAATATCTTTATTTTGAGTGGTCAAACATAAATACACTAAAAATACAGTTACAAAAAAGGTGTTGACCGAACCTTTATTTTCCTTAACAAATTGTTTTATTTGATTAGACTTTTCTTCATTTAGATAATATCTTTCCCTTTTCCCTCTAATATTTTGAGAACTGGAACTCAGGAAATAGTCAGGTAACTCCTTGTATTTTTCATTCCAAAAGACCTTATTTTTCAAAAATTTCTCAGATGTAAGATACCTTTTTTCCAATTTTATATAATTTAGATATGAATTTTTAGGTTCAATATTAATTTCTGCACCCTGTACCAGTTTTTCGTATGAATCACAAATCTGTTCTGCCATCAGATTTATTGTCCAACCATCCGCGACAATATGATGAAATTTAACAAAATATCCAGTGAACTCTTCATCAATCTGAAATAATGCAAAATAAAACAATTTATTATTATATAGATCGAAAGGTTCTTCGATGACCGCTTTTCCCCATTCAGTAAATGCCTTCTCTGAATTCTCAAATGAGCGAAAATCAAAAAAGTCCAATTTTTCATATTTATGTTCGTTAACATATTGTTTGACATCACCAGCTTGCTCCGCAAGTTGAAGACGAATTCCTTCGTTTTTCTGAATAAATATGTTAATTGATCTCTCTAATAAAGCAAAATTTACAATGCCTTTAACTTTTGCGGGACCTCCGATATTGTGCAAAGGTGTATTGGGGTAGTATTTTTCTATGTACCAAATCCTCTTTTGGGGATGAGTTAAAGGATAGTAGTTATGCGTGTCTATCAATTTGTCATTTTCCATCTTATACCCCTCTCCTTTTCTACATTAAAATATTGAACTTAACTTTTAACAACCTTTCTGCAAGAAAACCTCCCAACCTCTATAGGTGAGACTATAAATAACCAAATAATGTTTAATTCAATATCAGGATATATCCCCTTCTGAAATCTGAAGCTTAAAACACTAACAGTTTGCGGTTAATACGACTTTTATTAAAGAAACAATTATTATTTCTACATAAAGGTTATAAATTAACATTTTTATTAACTATATCCTAAACATTTTTATTATTGTTACTGTCTGAACGTATATATTTATTTTTTATAAAAAAGTATATAGCTTATTTTTTTGCAATATAAATCCATTTTAATAATTTATTCTGCGAAAATTTTGAAACTCCTTCTTTTATTTTTTTATATTTTTGTAATCACGTCATCCCTAAATTGAGTATAAAATACCCAATACTGTATTAACTTTTTCACTTATACTGAGAAAGTTCACATTTTTTCACAAACACAAAGCTCAGACCTATAATAGATCTGAGCTTAATATCAACTTCTAAATCTAAGATGCTTCAATCACCACTCTCAAAACTAATAATTCATATAAAAATGAACATTCACCTTTGGAAATAATACTTCTACTATATCCCGAAGATGTTCAGTCACCATACAATCTGGCAAAAAATCTAATATCTCTCCCAATGAATTATGACCAAAAAACAATTTTACTGCCCCTTGAGAAGTAAGGTTAACTTCCCATTTAGGTTTCCATGTCTCTTGACAGAGAGTAATTTTGCCATGATCGATGCTAAAATGGATCAACTTTTTATAGTTATTGTAGTAGAATTCAATCTTTTCGTCATGATATATAGAATTCTGAACTCGTTTCTCCAACAATGGCAATATATCCATAAAAAATTTATAATCATCGAAAATCTTGATCTGCCAGGCATATTTACCTACCCGTCTAGAACCTTTCATCCGAAGATAAGCGATAAATTTATTCTTATCAGGTACACTGGCAAAGAGAACTGTTTTTTCTTTTGTTGGCAGTACCTCTTCCTGCAAGAATTTCAGTATACTTTCGTAAACATCGAAGGACAGATTATCTGCAATATCAGATATAATCAGTTCAGCTGAAGTAGTGTCAAGAGCAAAATACCCTATCCTCTGAGGATCAGTCAGATCTGAATCTTCGACAATATAATATCCCTTATGATTATTATCACTTTGATAGACCCCAATCTGTGCTTCAATAATTGCTCTTTCTTTAATTTTGCATATGTCAACTTTCTCCGTCGCCAGCAGGTATTTTTCATAAATAAATGCTGCATCTTCCAAATTAGCATTTCGAATACTAATTCTTTCAGCTTTAGCCAGATCCTTTCTGTCCAAATCAAACATCTCTTTGCACATTGGTACTGCATAGTTGAATCCATAATTTCGATAGAAATAAGGGATACCTTCCAGAATCACCAGGTTAGTTCCCCTCTCATAACATGTTTTAAATAACATCTGAGTCAATCTGGTATTGATTCTCTGCCCACGATAAGCCGAATCGGTAGCAGCTACAGCATATTCTGCAGTTTTTAATGAGATACCTTCATATTCAAAAAGGAGATCAAGATATGATATAGTTCCTACACATTTTTCTTGCTCACAATCATAAGCATAATAGATTAGATTCTTATCCTTTCTTGGAGATCTATCGAAAAAGTCTACTAACATTTCAGCTTCATTTTCACCAAATACATTACAGCACAATTTCTGAACACTTTTCAGTTCTTCCCCAGTGTTTACTACTGAAAATTTAAGATTTTGCATTATCGAATTCCTCCATTTTTATTTTTTACATATTTGGTAATCTCTTTCCATTTAGCTCTCTCAATGGCATTCAAGCTCATACTAGCTCGCATCTCCACAAATTCAGCCTCTTTTTGCAATTTAAGATAACTATCAAATCTATCTTTAGCAAGAGTTCCCTCTTCCAAAGCCTTTCTCACTGCACATCCAGGCTCAGAGTTATGCTGACAATCTCTAAATTTACATTGTAGAGCCAACTCTTCAATATCGTTAAAAGTTTCACTAACTCCTTCACTGGCATCCCATAATTGAATCTCTCGCATGCCTGGAGTATCAATGACCACTCCACTTTCAGGTAAAACAATTAACTCTCTATGAGTAGTTGTATGCTTACCTCTATCATCACCTTGACGAATCTCTCTAGTTTTTAGCCTCTCTTCACCAAGAATTCTATTAATCAATGTAGATTTACCAACACCAGAAGAACCGATAAATGCTACCGTCTGCCCAACTCGCAAATACTTCTCTAACTCATCTATTCCCTCTTCTTGTACAGCGCTAATTACATGAATAGGTATACCATAAGCTACATTTTCAACTTCAGCAACTTTTTCAGCAATATCATCACAGAGATCTGCCTTACTAAGAATAATTACCGGACTCGATCCACTATTCCAGATAAGAGTTAGATATCGTTCTATTCGTCTTGGATTAAAATCATGATTTAAAGCAGTGACCAAAAATACTGTATCTACATTGGCTGCTACCACTTGTTCATCTGCTCGCTTACCTGCAGCTTTTCGCGAAAATTTGCTTAACCTGGGTAATATCGCATGAATTGTCGCTCTTTTCTCTTCAAGCCGTGGACTGATTACTACCCAATCGCCCACAGCGGGATAGTCCTGAGTTCCAGCAGCCGTATAATGCATTTTCCCAGAAACTTCTGCCAATAGATCACCATACTCTGAATATATCCGATACATATTCTTATGTTCAACAGCAATTCTGCCTACACTATATCCTTCACTGAGATATGCTGCAAAATGATCTGCAAAAAATGGTTTCCAACCTAATTGTTCTAACATCATCTTAACTGCCCCTTTCATTTTTGTCTTCCATAAATTTTTTATCCACAGTTAATTCTCGATCAATCATTAGCATCAACCTTCCTTTTATAAACAATATCAACTAATTCTGGGGTATTGGGCAAAATAAAAAAGCCACAGGTTAATAAACCCATGGCTTTATCTCCCAAAAAAAGATAATTAACTCATCAGGTGTTCTTATAAGAGTTTATTAATCAAAGGTAACCACTCCAAAGTCAGGTAATCAGTGAATTAACTACTCTCCCGGCACAGTCAGAGAGCATTTGGAATAAAACTCTATCGACAGACTCCTCCCCGGGACTTTTGCAGATCTTTCAAAACTGATCATACTAAAGAGTGGAATATGAAGTTACCCGATTAATAAACTCACTTTCACAAAATACACCCCAAAATTAGTATTTTTATTTCACCGTCATTATACCATTATCCTCCCGTCTATGTCAACTCAAATTCCCGAGAGTTCTTTTGATTAGTGAACAATTCTATACTCAACCCTTTTCGCTTTAGCATATGTTTCTAGTAATCTTTTTGCATAATCCAGGTTCTCCTCAACACCATCGTCTCCACTAAAAGAGATGATATTCATAAGAATATTCTTAACCTGGTCAGTTATCATTCCTCGCTCAGAATCACTGGTTGGACTACCAAAACTACCCACCTCATCTGCTAATACTGGAAGATTTTCTATATTCAAAACTCCTCTACCAATTCCAATATATTTCTCATCCGCCTTACCAATACAACAATTAATCTTATCTCCAATTCGTGCCCGGTCATAAGAACCCAAAGAAAATAATGAAGACAAAGATATTAAATTATTAATATCTACAATATTATTAACCTGATAAAGATTCTGGCCTTTGAGAATTCTTCTTACTAGAGATTCCGATGATAATCTGTATCTAGTCGGATCCTTTCCCAGAGTTCGATAAACTTTCCTGGCATCCCGAATTCTTGGTAACTGTGATATATCTCGTAATTCGTAAGTGTCTTTAATCTTAATACAGGTTCTCTCAATCTCTTTCCAAAGCTCAGGTATGTAATCTTGTACTTCAACCTCTGCAGTAATACACCCCAGGGTTAACATTGGACAGACTGCTTTTAATTCAGATGATATTGTAATATTGATCACTACATATCCTCCTTATCCTTAAATTAATCTCAACAAATACCTTATTAATATAGTACTATTAACAAAGAAAGAAATCCTCCTTACTGGACATCTAGATTGAAGTTTCATTAATTTTCTCTTACTGATGATGAAAAAATCATCTTCTACAGATCAACTGGTTGTAATCACTATATTTTGACTGTTTGGCTCACAATTCATTATATTTTAATTGAATATTTAGTCAAAAAAACGTAAAGGCTGGCTTTAATACACTAAGTTCTATAGCCAGCCTGTTTTAAGTTATTCCTTTGTTGATAATCTATATTGTCTTAAGTTCAAACTGTTACAAATTTATTACTAAAATTCACAGCAACAAATAATGATTACAACTAATAAAAGCAATAAGCAAGCACCATTTTCACCGAATAAACCCATTTGTAAGCCCCCTTCATTTGTATTTAGTATATACTATGATATATTATAGTAATATGTGTGCATCTATATTAATACATGATATATTCTATATTATCACGCTTATTGAATTTACAACGTAATATATATAAACAACTAAAGGAGGGAGTCCAATGGCATTAAGTAGGCGAGCAGGTACTCTGCTGCTCATGTTAGTTGTAATCATCATTTTTTGTTTTGAATAGATTCAGTCAATGTTTTCAATTACTTTATAATAGAATTAATAAAGGGGCTATTTTGTAGCCCCTTTGTTAATTCTGAGTATTATATTATCCTACTAAAACACTTAGTAATTCAACATGACTATGAGACATATTGACAATTTTATTAGTCAGCACTAAGGTATTTTAAAGAAATAATTTAGAAGTCACAGCAGCAGACAATGATAACCACCAACAATAATAGTAAACAACAAGCATTATCCCCAAAGCCAAAACTACAACCCATTAGTAATCCCCCTTTTTAAAGTTTGATATATATTATGTTATTGATTTTTATCTGGTGATTATATATAAAGTAATATTTCTATTTTTCCACAAAAAATCCCCCAAAGAATCTGAGGGATTAGAATCATTTTTGATAATCTCCTTGATTATTGAGGTTTACCAATAAACATCTGCGTAAACATATATCCTGTCCTATCGTTAGATTTTATACCTAATCCAATATGAGTATAATTTGGATTCAATATGTTTTTTCTGTGACCACTGGAATTCATTAAGGCATCATGTGCTTTTTGAACTGTGGAATTAGCTGCTATATTTTCTCCTGCATAAAGGTAATCGATTCCAAAGCTCCTCATCATCTCAAATGGACTTCCATAATTAGGTGAATAATGACTAAAATAGTTATTATCAATCATATCTTGAGATTTTATTCTTGCTACCCTGGTTAACTCCAGGTCAGCTTCTAAAGCCTGGATGCTATTTTTAGCTCTTTCTGCGTTAATTAACCGCAGCATCTCAGCCTCTAAATCAGTAAGGCCACTGACTGCCGATTCTGTTGGTGGATTTGATGCTTCAGGTTGATTAGTTTGTGGCTGATTTGTTTGAGGAGGATTCTGAGTAATTGGTTCTTCGGGCTGTTGATTTTCTTTAACAATTGGTGTGGTATTAGCTGTATTTATACAACCAACTTGATAATTATCTAATTGAATAACATACCAATCTTCAATTTTCCCTAAAACTTTAACCTCATCTCCTTTATTCAGATTAGAGATCGTGTCATTATTTTCCCCAGCACCTGATTTTACTGCAGTATTATCCTTAGTGATTCGACAATCTTCAACTTCTGCAACCTGATATATTGATGATTCTTTGGGAGATACTACACTATCAGGATTTGAATTACCACATGCCCCTAACAGAAAGATCGTCATACATAAAACTAGAAGTTTGTACAATTTCTTATTCATCATATCTCCTCCAATACTTATTTTGTTACTAGTATATCTATCTTTTTAAACATTAATCACAAATTAAAAATAGAAATAAAAGGCATTTTTAGTTAGTTAATATGATGAATAGAAATAAAAAACAGGTGCACTAGGTACACCTGTTGTCGCCTATTATCAATTAAAACTCACAGCAACAGATAATTATAACTACCAAAAGTAATAACAAACAACACCCACTCTCACCGAAGAAACCATTAGGCATTTTCCAAATCCCCCTTTCGTGTATATAAGAACTTTATAGTGCAAACCCTAATCATCTTGGATTAATATATATTATGTTATATACTCAAAAAGCGTTAATATATATATCAAATGTTTTTATTTTTTTCGAATTTAATCTTTTTATAAAAAAATTGCACATTATAAAAGCACCTCTCTGGTTACATCAGAGAGGCTGCTATACTAATTCAAGTAATAAATTATATTTAGTTAAAACAACATAAACAAACGAATAGTATTATTAAAATAATCCATATCCAAATGTTTTCTTCACCGAAGAAGTTAAAAAAACTGCTGTTAGACATCATCTTACCCCCTTCAAAAATAATTTGTAGTTGACGAATACGATCTGTGAAGTAAGCAAAAATTATTATAGGTGGATGTATTGCATAGTGTAAAGGAATAATATATATTATGTTCAATACTTTCGATATGTGCTTATATATAATAATGAAGAAATTATCAATATATTTTCGTCAAAAAGCAACGCTAAATATAATCAAATATTAATTTACTTAAAATACTAGGATTTATTAGAATGAATTAGGGAAAAATAAGACAATATCATTATCAGGAGGGAATTTACTGCTATGAGTCAACAGACAAAAGTTAATCAAATATCCTGTTATAATGAATTTGACCCTTTACGAAAAGTAATCTTATGTTCCCCTAAATATATGAAAATTAGAGAGATTATTAATGAAACACAGGTTCATTTTGCTAAAGATAACATTAATCCATCCCTTGCTGTGAAACAACATAGCACACTTATTAATACTTTAGAACAAGAAAATATAGAAGTGATACTCTTGCAAGCAGACAAAAAATTTCCGGAACAAGTTTTTACTAGAGATCTAGCCTTTACCTTTGGAAATAAAATCATCATTGGACAACTGGATCGAACAATTAGAAAAGGCGAAGAAACATTTTTGAAAAAATGGTTAGAAGAAAAAGATATTCCTTATGACCAAATTCAATCTGGTTCAAAAGAAGGTGGTGATGTAATTATAGATAATACCACCATCTGGATCGGTCATAGTTTTCGAACATCTCAGGCAGCTATCGAAGAACTTCAACATCTATTACCCGATATTGAAGTTATTGGTCTTCCATTTGACGGAGATTACCTACACCTGGACTGTGTGTTTAACCTTATCTCTCCAGAAGAAGGCTTAATATTCTCTCCTGCCTTTAAAGAAGCTGAAATAGAAATTTTAACCAAACGCTATAACTTAATTCGAATATCACCCAGAGAACAATTTACTCTTGGAACAAATGTACTATCAATTGGAAATAAAAAAATAATCAGTCTACCGCAAAACCGTAAAGTCAATCGGGAATTACGCTCAAGAGGTTATCAAGTAATTGAAGTTGACATTTCTGAAATAATTAAATCTGGTGGTTCATTTCGCTGTATCACAATGCCACTTTTAAGAAAATAGTCAGGTAACTAACCGCAGATGTGATTTTACCAGACTCCACAATGATAACCTCAACCAGCAACTTTGGCTGTATATCCAAATTATGCCAGCAGAATCTCCTTATCTTCTCAAATCATTATATGAATTACTTTTCCTGAAGATGGAATAATCTAAACACAGAGGCACTTCATTAAAATTGACTATTTTCTGATATCTGGAAGAGTAATTATTTAATATTTATTTTTTGTATTATGTAGACATTTCACTTTAGTCTGCTGAATATGCTAAAAATCATAAATATAATCTTCTTTTAGAAAAATTTATCTAAATTCAGAGGATTCCGATCGTATTTGTCGAATAAATATAATCTGGAATCTATTTATATTTTTTTAGAGGAGGAGTGTGCTATATGAATATAATTAAACATTTTGTGTATCAATTTAAAGGGTCTTTGCGAATCAAACTAATTTCTATCTTATTGCTATTTTCTTTATTGTCTTTGGGGATTTTGTCTGCAACTTTAGTATCAAAAACAAGAGAATTACTGCATGTTAATTTAGAACAGATTGAATATATTACAGCAAAAAATTTATCAGACAAATTAACTGCCTGGTTTGACAATCACTTTACGAATTTAGAAAGATTAGCAAAAGAAAACGAATTAAGCATAGTGGAAGATACTATGCTACCGATTTATTTACAGAACATTCAAATCCATAATAGTGACTATGAAACAATTTTTATAGCCAAGACAGATGGGAATTATATTGACAAATCCTGGACTGAAGGTAATGTAAGCGATCGAGATTACTTTCAGAAGACATTGCAAGAAAAACAACCTCAGATTTCTGATCCGATTATTTCAAAAATAACAGGTAACTGGGTAATCTCCTTGACCGTCCCGCTCCTAACCGAAAATGATGACCTAACCAGAGTATTGATTGTCACCATTCCTTTATCAGCTATCGGTGCTCTATTAGAAGACACAAAAATTGGAGAAACAGGTTACGCATATCTCGTAAATAATGAGAAAATATTTATCTATCATCCGATTAATGAATACATACTTAACAAAGATATTATAACTCAAAATAAAATATTTTCTGAAGTTTTGGATAAAATGTTTGTCAAAAAAGAAGGCTACATTGAATATGATTTCGAAGGAGAAAAAAAAGCACAAGCCTATACTCCAATCCCCCATACAGATTGGTATCTGGCAACCACCGTTCCGGTAAATGAAATAAATGAACCAATTAAACAATTTGAAAAAACTTCGACTATCTTTATTATTTTGTCTGCCGCAATCTTAGCCATTTTATTATATTTTGTCACAACAAACTTGACCGATAGGATTAAAAAAATTCAGGTTGCAATGAAACATGCTGAACAAGGTGATCTAACTCAGCAAGTCAAAAATCAGAAATTGTATAAATGTTGGGAAATTATGGATTGTAAAATTAATGACTGTCCTGCCTATAACAATGCTAATCTGCGCTGCTGGCAGATTACTGGAACTCACTGTGATAATGAAATTCAGGGAACAATGGAAAGCAAACTAAAAAAATGTGCACAATGTAAACTTTTTAAAATAAATTGTGGGGATGAACTACAACAATTAGGTGAAAGTTTTAACAATATGTTATACACTCAGTTAGAGACTGTCAAACTTGTCAATCTAACAAGTGCTGAGGTAACTACCACCTCACAAAATCTCTCGACAGCTCTAGAAGAAGCAAATGCAGCTTTAGAAGAATTATCTGCTACCACTGAAGAACTCAATGCCTCTACTCAGGAGATCTCTGCAGAAGTTGAAGATGCTACTAACCAGATCACGCAAATAACCGAATCTTTCCATGTAACTGCTAATGATGCTGTAAATATCCGAGACAAAGGAACTGAGATTAACCAACAAGCAGACACGGGCAAGACAACTGCAATTGCGACTGAAGAGAAGATGGTAGACATTATTAATATTACCCAGGAAGTTCATCGAGATATTTTGGAACTCCAGAAAGCTACTGAAGAAATTCAGACGATTATAAACGCCATCTCCAATATCGCAAACCAGACTAACATGTTAGCACTTAACGCTCAAATTGAAGCTGCCCGTGCTGGTGAGCACGGCCAGGGATTTGCTGTTGTCGCCAATGAAGTAAATAGTCTGGCAGGAGAAAGTGCCAGGGCAGCTAATCAGATTGCGGGAATTTTAAATAACATCCGAAAACTGGTTCAATCGACGACCAAAGTAGTAACAGATGAAGTTATGGAAATCGAGAAAGGCGCGGATGCAGTGGGGGGACTTAATTCCCAGATGAGTGGAATAAAAGAAGCCATTGGAATTGCAAATAATTCGATTCAATCTATTACGGGTTCCATAAATTCCCAATTAGAAAAGGTCGAAATAACTAATGGCAGAATCCACAGTATTTCGCAAGCTATTATAGAAAATAGTACCAATTTAGCAATGATTAATGAAACTCTAGTGCAGCAAAATAGTAGTTTCGAAGAAATTAGTGAATCTGCGCAATTTTTAGCAGATATGAGCGAAAAACTGCAAACGGCTATAGAATTCTTTAAAGTATCTTAAAGTGAATTAGTCAATTTTCCGAAAAGGCCGCTTAAGGAAAAAGTGAGACAAGGGGCCATCTCAAGTGAGATAGTCCCTTGTCCTTTACCTGGAATTACATTCACTACTCTCCCCCTAATTCATGTAAAGGGTCAGGTTGAATGATCGTCAGAGAGTCATCTCCAACAGGTGTTGGCCATGGGATTGCAAAGCTTGGAACAGTTACCACTATTACCATAACAAATACCAGAATAATCTGAACAAACTTTTTCATTTTCATTCCTCCTTCATACTCTGATTTTCAGTAACCAACCTCTATAAATAGATCATCCCTACGCTATAACCACCTCCCCTAACACCATACTGACTGACTGCATATTATATTTTGTTTTTAACTTTTGCGAGAGCAAACAGAGAGATTCTTTATTTATCAACTCATTTAACTCTAGATTTTTTGCAAAACATGTACTAGCTTCAAATAGTGCGTCAATACTTAAGAAATAATCATGAGCAATCAGATAGTACTCTTTTGCCATCATATAATCTTCAATCAATGTCTCAGCCAGCCATCCCTGTATTCGATTAATATGCCCCATAGTACACAGATCATTTTGTCTTTCAGCAATCTTCTCAGAACGCTTCAAATATTCCTGGGCCATTTCATTGTTATTTAAACCAACATACAGTGAAGCTATATTATTCAACAATTTGGGATACTCCGGCATAACCTTCTCAGCTTCTAAAAATATTTCCAATGCTTTCTCAGACCGTGTTCCATACCAATAAGCAGTTCCCAGATTAATTGATATGTCACTCCATAACTTCGAATGAGTTTCCGGATTAATCAATCTTAGTGCTTCTTTACAGCATGTAATAACTTTACCAACATACTCGTCTTTCTCACCATCCATTACGAGTAAATTATATATCCAACCGAGATTACCTAATCCCATAATTTTAACTTCTACTGAATCTTCCCGGGCCAGACTTTCAAATATACCAATAGCTTCTTTTAACTTGCCAATATTACCCAATGAAATTCCCTGTAACCTCATTAAATCAAATTTTGCATCCCCACAAGCCAGATTTTCCAAAAATATTGAATCAATTAATTCAATACATTTTTCATATTTTTTGAATGCATAATATCCATTAGCTAACTCAACTAACACATTAGTTATCTGAGAATTATCTCCTTCTGCATAATGATGGGCAATCGAGATATAATACATAAACTTTTCATAATCCACGGGTACATATTCCTGAGCTTTAGTTACATAATTTAAAACCTCACTCGACATCCAGTTTCCCTCCTTTGCTGCAAATTTATTTCCGGTATATCAAAAACCTTCGATCTCTATGAAAAATCGCCTCCTCCACTCCTCGTTTTTGTTATTTTGTGTATGTATTACACAATTATTATAACATATTTGTTGTCAATTTTCAATATTTTTATTGATTTTTTACTTTTTTCTTTATCTTCAGAATAAAGTTCTACTAATTAAAAGAGCTAATTAATCAAAATAGAGAGAAAATAGTGAGCCTCTAGAAACTATTTCTATACAACAAGCAAGCACCGAAAAATTTGTATTACTAATTGCTTTATTGATTCCACTGTTATTGCGTTACTCACTTTATTCTTTTATCCGCAAGATATAAGAGGAATATCGTCTTCCACATAGAAATACATAAGTGTAGCTATCCCAAAATTTTCACATAAAGGTAATCGGGAATTGTTAGAACTTAGATATAATTTTCACATCACCCTACTCATCTTTTCACAGATGGTCATCCATCAAGCCTACTCATAAATTTTGCCCTTCAATGAATGTTATCACTACCGATACTTACATCATTCTGATGCACTAAGTTGATAATGAAGCTGTACAAAGACCTAAAAGATAGAATCATGAATTCTAAGTATGGCTATCTGTTTATTTTCAGAAATAATTCGTATTAGATGGTATCCAATTTTCTGAGCGTTTTTATGCATGAAAAAAGACACTTGGTAAAGTGTCATTAAAGTTAACCATATTAGCAGATGGCGGGAGTATGTGGGAATCGAACCCACCGCGGACGTCCCACGCCCGCCGTCTGGATTTGAAGTCCAGGGGCAACACCAGTCATCCATCTACTCCCAAAGGTATAGCACATTGTTATTATAACTAATATGAATATAATATTCAACCCTTTGTTAAAACTTTTTAACCGAAAATCTAAAATAAATATATCGGTTACAACTTACATTATCATTCTTACTGTCTAGTATTTTACTTTTTTTCATTTTAATGAAGGTATTCAGCTCTTTTTAGCGAATTTAAAAGATATCTAGCATGTTTTTATGCAGGAGGTTATGCATCCATGAAAGTGAACTACCTTTCAGAGTCTTTATTCGAAAAAGCACAGGCAAACTTTATATCAAAAAAATATTCCAGGACTTTAGATCTGTTACAAAATGCTTTAGATAACCTGGAAGATCATCAATCACCGTTAAAAGGTCATCTCTATCTTTTAATGGCCAAGACTTACTTTGCCATGGTTAAATTCAGAGATGCCCGCAAAGTTAGCGAACAGGCATTAGAATACCTGGGAGTTTATAATCGTTTATTTGAAGCTGCTCAGGTTTATGAGCTGCTGGGACATATTGCCTGCCAGACAAGCCAATACCCGGAAGCTATTAAATTTTATCACAAAGCCTTATCAACTTTGCCCAGTAACCCCAAATCTCACCATGAAAAACAGTTACAGGCGCAGGTTCATTTATCGTTAGGATTGATCGCCCAGAACCTTTTAGACATAACCAATCAACAAAAACACTTTAGTCGGTGTCTATTTATTGCAAAGCGTATCAATAGCATCGAGTTACACGCTGAAGCACTTCTTGGTCTGGGGACATACTTTTTTCAAAAACAAAGGTTTGATCATGGTCGAAAGATTCTATTAAAAGCTTTCAAATTCTTTAACAACCTTGGGAACACCCAGGGAATTGCTTTATCTTTACATACGCTGGGTCAGATCTATTCGAAGGCAAAAGAATTCTATCGCGCCATCAATGCCTTAAAATTGGCTTACTACCTTTTTGAATATACCGATGACCAGATTCATCAAGCTTGCACTTTAACTCATCTTGCCCGTTTATATCTACAGATTGATCCGGAAAAAGGCAGGGAATTATGTGGACAGGCTACAGATCTTTTATCCACCCAGATTTCAGTTCATTCTAAACGCCAATCCGAGATCATTCTTGGACGCTCCTATGTAGTAATGGGTCTATACTATAAGTTAATATGTAAACCAGAAATGGCTCGCTATTATTTTAAAGAAAGTATGGAGATTTTTCAAAACTATCAATGTGAACAGGAATTTATTGAAACTCTTGATTTTCTAAACAATACTGCTCTCATTGAACCAAAACGCAGAACCAAAAAGAACAACATCCTGGCTTTTAAACTAGGAATGCCTGGTTAGACCATAATATTACCTCTAATTAACTCTTCTACCCGGGCATCTAATATTTTTTCACTCTTCTCGACCTGCCTCCATTTACCGGACAACCAATTCTCATCATTTGCCAACATCGATTTACTATTCTGAAGCTGTTGAGTCACCACTTGTGGAGCAGGGCCACCTGGTCTAGTTCGAATCTTCACAAATTTCACTGGATCTAACGCTTCTGTGACCATCTCATCAGTAAATTCCAGTGATTGACCGATTACAGCTTCACTTATTCGATTTACCATCTGCCCATCAATCTCCCACACTTTTATCCCTTTTATCAGTGCCTCTTTGACAAGCTGACTGACTATGCGATGTGCCGACCGAAAAGACAGGTCAGTATATTGAACCAGCGAATCAGCCAACTGAGTAACTACTGCAAAACTCTCCCGTGTCCGTTGAATCAATCGCTCTCTATTCACCTCCACTCCATTGAAAATTACTGTCAATAATTTATACAATTCTATCGCCCGATCCCATGCCTGCCAGAGGTGTCGCTGCAATTCCTGTTCCTTATCCACAATATCGCCATATGGAGTATTGGTTAACATCGTTGGAATAATCTGAGCCTGTCCCAATATTCCGGTTGCCAGTGCCCGACTATGCTCCAAAGATACTGGATTTCTTTTTTGAGGCATGATACTACTAATCTGAACATAAGCATCTCCCAATCTTAAATAATTAAACTCTTCCATCACATAGAGCAAAAAATCATATAACAATCTGCTCAGACTCGTCATCATCACGACTAATAGTCCACTTCCCTCTACCAAATGGTCTGAACCTCCTACACAATCATAAGAGTTTTCCAACACCTGATCAAACCCGAGATACCTGGCAACACTCTCACGATTAATTCTAAAGCTTGTTGTAGTCAATGCTCCAGCACCCATTGGTGACATGTTTAGACGAGTATAGAATTCTTGTAATCTTTGAAAATCCCGCTCAAGAAAGTTTAATACACCCAACAGATAATGAGCCAATGTCGTTGGTTGTGCCGGTTGAGTATGAGTATACCCTAATACCAGGGTGTTTACATTCTCTTCTGCCAATCTCAAAATTGCCTGACGAAAATCCAACAATTGATCTGCTAATGCCAACAATTTCTCTCGCAACACCATCCGAAATAATGTCGCATCTATATCATTTCTACTCCTACCAGTATGTAGTTGACCTGCTATCTTTTCCCCTACCCGTCCAATTATCTCATTCTCTAAATGAAAAAAGAGGTCTTCAAACCGGGGGTCATATTGGACTTCATGCCAATTAATCTCTTTTTCCAGATCGCCCAGGACCTTAAAAATCATTCCAATATCCTCTTCTGAGATGATTTTCTCCTCTGCCAACATCACTCCATGGGCCTGATGAATCTTCATCAGGCTTTCGAAGAGCTCATTTCTGGCATCCACAAATAATGGCTCTAAAACTACCTGTCGATAGATCTCTCCAGGGAAAATATTCTTATTCTCCCGCTGTAAATAACTCCTGTCATCCCTAATTCGCACAAGATAGACCTCCCTTAGTCTAATTCTTATTCTCTAGTCTATCCCGTTTTTGAAAAGATACTCTCTCCAACTATACTGAAACAGACACACAACTATTCTCAACAAAGGCTGCATTTAGGCAGATTCCTCAAAAGTGTCTCTCTAAACTTATCCACCAATGTAAGTTAACTCCTTTTACGATTATCCATAGCTTTTGAGACAAAAAAGTATGACAAAACGTAAACCAGGCGCTTTACAGAATCTAGATAAATTTTTCAGGTGTACAGCTCAATAATAAAGAAAAAGTAATTCAGGGATTAGATCCCCGAATTACTTTCCGCACATTAGTTGATTTAATTATTACAGTGAATTTATTTCATCTTTGACAAATTCGACGATCTCTTTGAGATAATCAATTGAAAAGTCAAATCTTATACCAGCAGCTTGATAAATCTCATTCATTGGTTTAGAGTAACCCAACTTCAAAAACTTCTCATATTTTTCAACAGTTCTGACTTTGTCTTCCTTATAATTCTTATACACTGCCAGAGCTCCCAATTGGGCAATCCCATACTCAATGTAGTAGAATGGTACTTCAAAGATATGCAGTTGCCGCATCCAACGAACTCGTTTCGCTTCATCCAGACCACTCCAGTCTACTCCTGGATTGAATCGTTCTACCAGAGCTGCAAAATAATCAGACCTCTCCTCTGCAGTATGCTCAGGGTTAGTATAAATCCACTGCTGAAATGCATCGACAATCATACACCATGGTAGGAATTTTAGAGTATTCACCAATTGTTCCTTTTTGGCTTTCCTTAAATCTTCAGCATTAGGGTAATATATATGCCAATGATCCATTGTCAAAAACTCCATCGACATAGACGCTAATTCTGCAATCTCCATCGGATTAGTCGCATAATGTGAGATTGGTTGGTCGACCAGAGAAAAAGCATGCATAGCATGACCTGACTCATGAACCAAAGTATTAACATCATCTTGAAGCCCCACAGCATTCATAAAAATAAAGGATGCTCCATATTCATCGACAGTAGTACAATATCCCCCAGGGGCTTTACCCTTCCGATTATCTAAATCAAGGAAGCCAGAGTTCTTCATCTTATTCAACCTTAAACCAAATTCAGATCTTACATTGTGAAGAACTGCAATCGCTTTATCAACAAATTCATCCACATCTGCAAAAGGTTTGAGTTGGTTACCATCAATCTCCACTTCTAAATCCCATGGTCGTAAACTATCTACTCCGAGAATCTTCTGCCGCTCTTGATTTAATTCTGTCAGAAAAGGGATAACTACCTTTTCTACTGATTCATGGAATTTATAGATATCTTCAGGAGTATAGGCAAAACGTCCTTTGGCTTGATGCACAAAATCCCGATAGTTTTCAAAATCGGCATTTCTGGCAATCTTAATTCTAATAGCCTTCATCTCATCAAATAGTTTATCCAACTCTTCAGCATCTTCCTCTAATCTATTCATAATCAAAATAAATGCTTCTTCACGTACTTTCCGATCATTATCCCTTAAATAAACAGACATCTGGGAAAGCGTCTTCTCTTCTCCATTGTAGATAACAGTCATTTTGGAAGCAATAGAACCATACTTGTTAGCCAATTCTTGTTCCTCAACCATTAAGGGAATATTCTCTTCTCTAAAAAGTTCAATACCATTAGAGATAATTCGATTTAGATGGCCATATTCTTTTTCGGGTAACTCTTTACGATATTCACTATCGTAAAACTTTTTTGATAATTTAAAATCATAAGTTGAAGATCTGGAGATAATATTTGCATAAAAGTCATTATACGCTTGCGCGTACTCATCCTGATCAGCATATCGGGTCATGTCAATATACCGCCATGATGATTCATTTCTGATAATTTTTTTAAGTTCACTAAATTTTTTAATCATTATTAGCAGATCGTTACTGGAGTTAATCTCCATAGCTAATAAACCCTTTAACTCTCTTTCAACCAAATCCCATTGTGTGATATCAAAATCTTCACTAAAATACTTTCTAGGAATTTTTGTCAATTTGTCATCTGTTAGCTTCACCATAATCCCCTCCCCAAAATTTTCATTTACCTTTTATACTTATTTCGCTTTTATAAATAAAATTCCCTTTTTTCGTTCAGATTTTTTATAGTTAATTACAGATAAACTGACAGAATACTTTTACACAGTCTACATCAATGATCTTAGCAATTCATAAAATTGCGGAAAGGATGTATTAATTGATTGACGATCTTTCATTGTTAAGCCTTCCCTGGTAAGTAATTCAGCAATTCCCATGGTCATAGCAATCCGATGATCGCCGTGACTGTCAACCATACAACCACCGGTTAAAGTTGCTGGCCCGTGAATAATCATCCCATCAGGTTTTTCAATAATCTCTACTCCCAGTTTAGTCAATTCCATTACCATAGCCTTAATCCTATCTGTCTCTTTAACTCTCAATTCTCCAGCATCGCTGATGACTGTCTCTCCCTCTGCCTGAGAAGCTAAAAGCGCAATTATAGGTAATTCATCTATTAAAGTCGGGATAATTTCCCCAGCTATAGTAACCCCCCGCAGCTGACTACTCTTAACCAGAATGTCAGCGACCGGTTCCCCACCTTCCAAATGTTGATTCAATATTTTTAAATTACCACCCATCCGTTTAATAACTTCCAGAATACCACTTCGCGTACTATTGATTCCCACATTCTTAATATAAATCTCACTCCCTGGAACGATCAAACCTGCAGCAATAAAAAAAGCTGCTGAGGAGATATCTCCCGGTACACAGATATCCTGTGCCTCCAATACCCGTTCCTTCTCATAAGGCATAAGAATCTGTGTTCTTTCCTTCTTTAATTCAATGCCAAAACCTTTGAGCATTCTCTCTGTATGATCCCTGGAATATCCAGGTTCACTGATCTGAATATCACCATCTGCATAGAGACCAGCCAGTAAGATAGCCGATTTGACCTGAGCACTGGCAACAGGAAGAGTATAGGTCAGCCCATTTAAACCTGTTCCTCTGATGCTCAAAGGTGCATAATATCCACTCCGTCCCCAAATTTGAGCACCCATTCTGGATAACGGTTCAATCACTCTATCCATTGGACGATTCCTCAGAGAATCATCACCTGTCAGAACTGAATAGAATTTTTGAGCTGCCAATAACCCGGTTAATAACCGCATGCTGGTTCCCGAATTTCCACAATCGATAACCTGATCTGGTTCTTTTAAGCCATATAATCCAGATCCAGTGATCAGATATTCTGTCGGCTGCACTTTTCTAATCTCAACTCCCATCTGTCGAAAGGCTCTCAATGTGTTTAGACAATCTTCACTTTCCAGAAAACCTTGAACCCTCGTTCGACCTTTAGCGAGAGATCCTAAGATTATCGAACGATGAGAGATAGATTTATCCCCAGGTATGCTGACTTCCCCCTTCAGTTGTTTCTGCTTACTTATGTGCAAATCCATTGACTATCACCCCATTATGAGTATTACGGATCTTTATATCCCATTCCTTCGTTTCATAGCCCTCTCTCACCACCAAATCTCGTCCAATAATCTAAACACATGCGTATCAAACCCAAATTTATTTCCCCGTTCAGTATAATTCTCCGTCTGGTGTTCTCTAATTCATTTTAATAATCATCAAACTAATTATAGCCAGCAAATTTTTATGTGTCAAGTTATTCTTATCTTTATCGAAATATATTTCCAAAAAAAGAGAGATGATCTCTCTAGACCATCTCTCTATCAATCTGCTTTCTACCAGTTGAATACTCCAAATTATGGAGCCCAGACTGGTTCTGAATCGGAAGCTCCGTTTTTAGTCAATCTGTACAGAACAGGTGGATCATTAGACAGATCCAGAGCATAGAGCTCCTTATTCCCGTCCCGATCAGAAGTAAAAGCAATAATCGTACCTGTGCCATTCCATGAAGGCTCTATATCGTCAGATCCATTAACAGTCAGTCGGGTAACAAAACCGGAAACATCTCCGAGATAGATCTCACCTGTGCCTCCCTGGAGTGAGACGAAGGCCAGTTCACCAGTGTCAGGATTCCAGGCTGCCGATTTATCCATTCCACCACTTCCACTCAGGCTATAAAAGTCCCAACTAACATAAGGATTTTCTGAAGGCCCTGTGAAGTCAACTATATGAATATTACCATCCTGTCCATCCAAAGCTATCTTATCTCCATCTGCAGACCATCTTGGGTTTGAGACAAATATTCCCGAAGTCATCTGGTCTCTGGAACCCCCGTTGGTATCAGTAATGAATAAGTTACCTTCGCAGACAAAGACTATCTTGTTATCATACCAGATCGGCTGAGTCTCATCCAGACTATTATATTTGGTCAACTCGGCTAAATTAGTACCATTGGCATCAATTTTAAAAATATCTTTATTACCATATTTCTCTGAAGAGAAGACTATCTGGCTTCCGTCCGGAGACCAGGATGGTGCCTCCTCATCAGCATAGATTGTAGTCAATCGACTAACTACCTTGGTCATCACATCAACCACATAGACATATTTTTTACCGGCTGATTCGCCTTCAAAAACAATCTTCTGTCCATTAGGCGACCATCTAAGATTACGTTCCTTGATAGTGTTGGTAGTTAACCTGTTGATCGTCCCGTCTCTTTCCATGGTATAGATCTCTCCATAGGTATTATCTCTGGTTGAGATAAAAGCCAATCTACTGCCAGTTGGGAATGGTAATCGTTTAAACCTGGCGACAATCGTCCTATCAGTTGTTAACGATACAGTTATCTGAGGATCGGTAGAGAACTGTCCACCACCATCTTCCCATCCATCAAATACACAACCTTCGTCTGGCTCAGCAGTTAAGATAACATCTGAATTAACATCATAGGTCTCCTGATCAGGTGATCTGCTAACTGTACCGGAAGCCCCACTATCTCCAACGATGTTGACTGTCAACTCAAGCTGCTCAGGAATCAGGGTAAAGTCAATTCCAGTGTACAGCGGACCGCCAACCTTTTCATCAGTTATCTCAAGACCTACCTTGTAATCCCCGTAGGAATAGGAGCCGCCAAAATTACTAAATATATCATCAATATTAGGTACATTAGGCAGCACACTAGTATCTGGTATAGTGAGTACTAATCTCCGAGTTCCGGAAGGAGTCAGATCACTTCCTAAGGTTGAGGAATATGCTGTACCTATAAATTCATCGGTTCTGGTATAAATACCCCAGACAACAGCAGTATCTCCCGGAGCTGCCTTGTTCCCCAAATTTTGCACATCGACTCTGACAGTTAGTAATGATTCATCACCAATTCCCAGTTCAATTTGATTTGCAGAGATATTGATATTGGTTAGTACTAGTTTAGGTCCATAAACGGTAATTACAACCTGTTCAGTGGTCTGTTTACCGTTAGCAATGGCAATAAAGTTAAGAGTATGTCTGCCAATATGACTAGACTGTGGTCTCCAATTAAAGACCCCAGTATCAGGGTTAAATACATCTCCCGGGAGTACCCCTGACGGTAAACCAGCAACACTAAGAGAAACAATATCTCCATCAGGGTCTGTCGCTTCCACCATAAATGAGATTGGATCTTCTATCAAATCCCGATCATAGTCTAAATCCGATAATGGATTGATAACTGGTGCAGCATCCACATCAATTACTTCAACTTCCAGATTGTGAACAACATCTTCAGTGATTGCGCCATCATTTACCCGAATATCTGCCCAATATATCCCATGATCAGTATAGCCAGTCTCCCAGACAAACCCCTTAACTCCTGCTTCTGAATCATCATTATAATGACTGGCCAGAGTACCATTTATCACAACGTTCAAAACATCTTCATCCACATCAGTATAGCTAACCTGTAGATTTAATGTTTGCCCTTCAAAGATTCGAGTAGTACCGGTAACTGTAATCACAGGTGGATGGTTGATGTCCACAACGGTAATCTCTACAGTCTCAGTATCGGTAACACCATCAGCTGCAGCAGTAAACACAACCTCGTACGGACTACCTGAAATTTGTGCATTAGTAGGTGTCCAATCAAACTCTCCAGTTTCCGGATCTAAGGTGGCACCATCAATAATTGGTGACATCGAATAAGTTATCGGATCGTCATCCAGATCAGTTGCAGAGATATTGAAGGTTAAGAGTTCATTATCATAAGCTTCCTGTGAACCGATTTCCGCAAGTACCGGTGGTCTATCTAGTTTGGTAACTGTAATCTGAACCTGTTCACTAACCTCAACTGTTCCATCACTTACCACAAAGTTTACAGTATAAACTCCTTCATCATCATAGGTAGTCGGCCAGCTAAAGGTTTGGGTATCAGGATCAAAGAAATTACTGAGACCAGGGGTCTCGCTTGTTACCCAATAGGTCAAAGTATCCTGAACATCCAGTTCAGTTGCCGACACCGTGAATTCTAAAGTACTCTCTTCCTCAATCGTCTGTTCACCTATTGGATCAAGTACAGGTGGTCGATTAACGTGATTGACCGTAATGACTACTTCTTCCGATACAGGAGTTTCTTTATTATCGGTCACGGTAAAGGTCACACGATAGATTCCCGAATCATCATAACCAGGCGTCCACTCAAAGATATGGGTATTGGAATCCCATTTGTCTGTCAGACCAAGCGTATCACTGGTCGCTGAATAATCCAGCTCATCACGATCTTTATCAATTGCATTTAATTCAATCAATACCTGTTGATTTTCGTCCACAACCTGCGGCCCGATAACAGGTAACTCAGGTGCAAACTCAACATTCCTAATTACAATTTGCACTTCCTGAGTATCGGTAAGACTTTGAGAAGTGGCGGTAAAAGTCACATAATGAGGACTATCATCTTTGTCATCAATATCCGGAATCCAACTAAATAGACCAGTTTCTGGATCTAAAGTAGCACCATCTAATGGTGGATTCATACTATATGTGATATGATCCCCATCAGGATCTGTTGCATTAATTGTAAAGGTGAGTTCATCATATTCATCAACAGTCTTGTCCTCAATCATATCCAAAACAGGCGGACGATCAGAATCTTCGACAATAATACTTACATCCTGGGTCACAGTAGTAGTACCATCATCCACGATAACTGTTACCACATAATTACCCGCATCATCATAATCTGTCGTCCAACTAAACTCTAATGTATCTGGATCGAAGAAAGATTCTAACCATTCTGTAGTGCTGGAGATACTGTAAGCTAATGTGTCTTCAACATCAAGCTCAGTCGCCTCAATAGTAAATTCAACTGTTTGAGTCTCCATTACAACCTGCTCAGCTATCTCCTCAAGAATTGGAGCACGATTAATATGATTAACAGTGATAGTAATCATCTGACTAACAGTATCTTCACTATCATCTACCATAAAGGTAAACTCATAAACTCCCGAATCTTCATAGCCAGGAGTCCAACTAAACTCCCCTGTTTCCGCAGTAAAGGTCGGTGGAGATTCAAACTGTGACAGTTCAGGCAAATCAGCACCAAAAGTCATTTCCTGTCCATCATCATCAACAGCTTCTAAAGTAAACTCTATAGTACTATTCTCATCAACAGACATGTCTGTCAAATTAGTAAATCGCGGAGGTCTATTGACATTGATCACATCAATAAGTACTTCTTCTGAAATCTCAATATCACCATCACTGACAAAGAAGTAGATATCATAGCTACCTGCATCCTCATATCCTGTCTCCCAATCAAAGATAGCAGTAGCCGGATCAAAGAAATCTAACACTTCCTGATCTCCTTCGACCCAATAGGTTAACTCATCACCATTGGGATCCCTTGCTTTTAATGGGATAATCAAATGATCACATTCGTATATAGTTTTTGGTCCGATCTCCTCCAGAATCGGAGCATCATTTTGATAATAATCGTATAGTACAGAGCAGCCATTTGCAATAAGTGCTTTTATAATAGTATCTGCCGGTGAACCCTGAGAGAGATTCAGATCGTCATTACTCATTAGTGTAATCTTCTCAAGATTAGTCAAATTTATCAATGGACTGATGGTCGTAAGCAGGTTGTTATGCAAGTACAGCATCTCTAAAGTCGTTAATTCACCGATACCAGTCAGATCATCAATCAGATTATGACTGAGATCCAATTCCAGAATTTTTGGAAGAAACCTCAGATCAGAGACATCTGTCACTTCAATATCTTTTAAAAATAACCTTTCCAGATTTTCCATATTAGATAATGGCTGGAGATCTGTGATCGTGTTATGACTAAGATTGAGCTCTCTAAGACCTGTAGACCACAACCACGTCATCTCACTAATATCAGTAATCTTATTCTTCTGGAGATCGAGAACCTCCAGATTAGTGAGGCTTTTTAAGTTTTCATCCAGATTAACAATCTGATTAGAACTCAGATTCAATTCCCGCAAAGTAGTCATTTGTGCAAGCGGAGAGATGTCATTAATCTGATTCTTGCTCAGGTTTAAAGTAGTCAATTTTTTTAATTTGTATAAATTGTCAATCTTCCTCAACTGGTTATTACTCAGATCAAGGACTTGCAGATTCTTAACTGAAGACCAGAATAGACTGTCAATATCATTCAATTTGTTATCATTAAGTCTTAGCTGATTAAGACTGGTCAAATTGGTTAATGCATCTATACTGGTAATACTATTAAAGCCCAGATTCAACTCCTCTAGTTGAGTCAGATCAGCAATCGGCTGAATATCTTCAATATCTGTAACTTCCAAATTCAGGCTGGTCAAATTAGCAAGATATTCTAAACCCTCAAGACTCTCAATCGGTCTAATCGAAGCATCCAGAGTTGTAATACTCTTCACATCTTCGGTGGTTATCAGACCAGAAGGCTTGCCCAGAGCATCCCGCACCGCCAATTCCAGATTAGTATCGGCAAAAGTGACAGCCTGATCAGTTTCGATAAAATGTGCGGTAATACTCTTACTGGCATTCATCGTTATGATCAGGGGATCCTCGTCACCATCAACACTCCCTGTCCAGTGACTGAATGATGCACCAGCATTGTCGGGTTCGGGAGTCAGGGTTACCTTCTCTCCATAGTCATATCTTTGCTTTTCAGGATAGGGATTCACTTTACCGGCACCCTGTTCTACTATGTTTAGAACAAGTTGTGAAGTCCCCCGGAATTTCAATCCAGTAGTGGCCTGTTTTACCGTGTATTCCTTCGGTTCAAAGGAGTAATCTGTGGATATAGGTTTAATGGTAGTTATTCCCCTGGCCCGGGGAATGACAAACTTACCATCTTTACCACTGGTAACTTTTCCAGCAGCTTTCCCAGTGTACTGAATCCTAATTCCACCTATAGGATCACCATCACTGGAATCAGTGAGAGTTCCAGAGATAGAATACCCACCGAACAGACTACAGCCATTAAGCAGCAGCACCAGGCCCAAAATGATCACATACAATTTTTTCAAATTAGGTTTACTCATATCAATTCACCTCTGAGGAATCACTATACAGAACGATTACACCCCTGGATCGCAGTTCCTGGATAACATCCCAGGTATCTGTACCGGGAGATGTATCCAGTGGTGGGTTGTTCATTAGTGAAACTTCCTGTAAATTATTCAACTCCAACAAAATCGTGATATTAATGATCTGATTATCGTGTAAATACAACTTCTCCAGTGAAGTCATCTCCTCCAGATTATCAATATCTGTAATTCGATTCCCATTAAGTTTTAGCTCACGTATATTGTTCGTAATTCCTTTAAAAACACCCATGTCGATAATATCATTATTACTAAGATCCAGTACTTCTAAATTCTCCAGACCGTAGATAGAACGAATCTCGGTTATCTGATTGCTCCCAAGATACAGTTCTCGTAAACTGCCATTCTCCCATAACCAGTTCAAATTATCAATCTCAGTAATCTGATTATCACTCAAATTCAATATCTCTAAAGTGTCTAGCGAAGATACGTCACCAATGATCGGAAATATATCTTCAATTCGATTACCCGCCAAATTTAGCTCCCGCAGCATCTCCAGCTGGGCCAGATCCTCAATACTCGAAATCCGATTATTTTGCAATTCCAGAACTTCTAAAGATGATAAATTACTCAAAACAGCAATGTCCGTAATCTTGTTATCACCTAATCTAAGTACCTGTAAGTTCTTTTTCCATAACCATTTGAGAGGTGAGATATCTTCGATCTGATTCTGATTCAGATCCAATTCTACCAGATTTAACATTCCCGAGAGCACACCTATATCACTGATCTCATTATCAGCCAGATATAAGTTCTGCATCTGGGCCAGAGAAGACATCAGACTAATATCAGTCGTACCTGTCTCACTGAGATTCAACCAATTCAACGCAGTGAGATATTGAATTCCTTCTAAAGAGGTGAGCAGTAGAGAATTGAGATCTATCGTATTGACCAGCTGAGCATCCTCGAGTGTAATTGGTCCGGTCGCCTTTCCAATAGCAGAGCGTACTGCCTGTTCCAGATGAGGATCGGCAAACTCAATACCTGATTCTCCCATCTTCCAGAAAACGGCGGTAACTTGTTTATTGCCCTTCATTGTAATGGTAGCCAGATTGTCAGTACCCTGCAGATCACCATCCCATCTGATAAACTGCCAATCTTCAGCAGCTACTGCTTCCAAAGTCACCTCGGTTCCATTGAGATAATTCTCCTGTTCCGGCGAAATCTTGACCTCGCCAGCTCCAGATCGCTCAACATCCAGAGTATAAGTAGCGTTTTTATCACTAAATATGGCAATTATCGGGAGTTGATCGTTCTTCAGAGTAATAGTGATGGGATTTTCAGTTCCTGTCACCCGACCATCCCATTGCACAAACTCCCAGCCAGGATTAGCAGTCGCTTTTAAAGTTACTTCATCACCACTTCTATAACTGGATCTAGTAGGATCAACCTCAACTTCACCATCACCTTCTTTCACGATATCTAACTTAAATCGTAAAAATTCATCAGTATCATTAACAGAACATCCGGTGAAAGATGTCATAAATAGTACAAGAATTATCAAGAAGATTAGCTTCCTAACTTTCATATTAATCGTCTCCCCCCTTTATATACCCAAACATTATCAGGATACACCTCATATATATACCCGGAATATCAATCCGGGAATTATCGCAGATCATACTGGATTAATAATAGATTCTCAGTCTCACCTCCCAAAATTATATTCTACAAAATACTACCATATTTTAAATCCATTATGATTTAAAAGAGGGTGGTAAAGGGTACGCTTTTGTGCGCTAATCCCTCCCGCACCCCACTAAATAATCTATAACACTCAAAAGTTACTATTACCTTTCCTATAGATTGAATGTAAAGCCACTCTTGACATACCGATATCCGTCCTGCACTAATTCTTTTCTAAATTCACTCTCGATCATCCAATTATCATTAAAACTATATTCACCTCTGATCACAACCAGATTACTCTCCGCTTCTCTGGTGTTAATGATGGCATTTACCTCGATCGCTAAAGGATCTATCGGCCAAAATTGAACAATACTCTCCAGATGCACATTATCGGTCTCATAATATCCATAGAGAATCAAATTAGTCTGCTCATTTATAATATTCTTGTAGGCCATTCTAAAATCAAAAGTTCCCTCAGTAATATCTGTATCAAAAAATGTCTTCAATCTGGCCTGCACTATATTCTGAGGATTAATAGTATAGCTGACACCATTCTCAATCCGTTTACCGATCAATCCACTGTTCCAGATATATATTTGTAAATTATTATAAAATACAAGATTATCACCAAAAGATTTATTGGTCAAAACTTTTATGCTGGGTGTGGTAAATTGATCCTCCAAATAAAATAGTCTTCCCTTAAATGATACATCAAAACTGGAGCCATCAATGATCCGATGTTCATATTCACCAACAATGTTAGTATAATTATCTTCAGAGTATAAGTAACTATGTAATTCTGCATTTTTAAAGATTCCAAAATAAAAATCCAACTCCGTATTCATCCCATTATTAACTGTCTGACCTGCATTCTGTTCCATGATTTTCGTGAAAAATTCCAATTCTACTTCACGATAATCGTGTCCAATATCAGCCGTATCCATAAAATCATTCCAGTAGTATTGCCCATTGTTCGGAATTTGGGGTTCGTTAACCTCATTTTGAACTGCTGCCAATACTTCTGGTTCATCAACTCCATAACCAAAAATTAATAAAAATAATAACATCCACAGAGTATAATATTTCTTCATTCCAATTACCCCTCCTAGTTTGCTAAGTCAAAATATCGGGTATATTTATTTCAGAGATCAGGTAAAGTCGATAATTCTAAAATAAAGTCAAAAATATGCTTAATTAATTTTTTCGACATCCATCGTACTATTTCCTCCTATTATCTCATGGGAAAATAGTATCAGGGGATAAAATATTTTTGTGAACAATTGGGAAAAATAAAAACATGAAAATACGCTTTCTTATTTACGGTTTAGTTGGTTGGTGTGTAGAAATTTTTTGGACAGGTCTGGGTTCTTTACTCAAAGGAGATCCCACATTACGGGCAAAAACCTATCTCTGGATGTTTCCCATCTATGGGATGGCAGTCTTCTTAGAACCAATTCACCATCATCTTCGAGACAAACCAGTTATTTTAAGAGGGGTGATCTATACAATATTAATATTCTTAGTTGAATATACAACTGGTTGGCTCATCAAACAAATCACAGGTCTTTGCCCCTGGGATTATAGCTATAATTCATTTTCAATTAATGGTTTTATTAGATTAGACTATGCTCCTGCCTGGTTTGTAGTCGGACTATTGTTCGAACGACTTCATAATAGTCTAGATCAAATGATCCCACTGTTCAAAAAATTACTGTAATCGGCAAAAATTTTCGTAGAATGAGTTCAAACATAGCACCAAATATATACATATACTGAGGTTATTCTGCATCCGATGGCATATTCCTCTGTGACTATTGTCGCATATAGCAAAGATTTTTCAGTAATTGTTGTAATTTATAGCAATAAATCAGAAATTTTCCTCAAAAGACCTGACTGAATATCTAGTCAGGTCTTGAACCATTCTCGATATGTAAGAATTTGAACAGTTCTCTATATTCTTCAGGTCTGTGTTTGGTCAAAATCACAATCGTCTGTAAGATGGAAAAAGGAACCGACCTCCAGTCTCCATTAGTCAACAGAAAAATCACTGAGTAGGGAGCTATGGCTAATATAGCGGCAACTCCAGCATGTCTGGTTAAAACAAAAAAAATAATTGCAAGAATTACCTCTATCACTAACAGGTTTGGATTTAAAACAGCCATTATTCCCACTAATGATGCCAGACCTTTTCCACCACGAAAACCAATAAAAACAGAATAGTTATGACCCACAATCACCGCCAGAGCTGCTAAGTAGAGTAATATTGTCTCACCATATAAAGCTTTGTTCAATATAATTATCCCTCCCCCTTTGATCACGTCAATGGAGAACACTATTATACCGAAGATCAATCCACTGGTTTTGAGAGAATTCATCGCCCCCAGATTGCCGCTACCCTCCTGGCTTAAATCTTTTCCTAAAAACATTTTACCAACAAAAAATGCTGTAGAGAATGAACCAATCAAATATGAACTTACAAAGGTAAAAATCCAATCCATGTTCTCAACTCCCTTACACTAATCTCTGATAATCATCACACTAATTTAGTTAAGTCTTAACAAAGTCCCCAGATTAAACATTCCCCGGAAAGGTTTTCTCATTCTTTTGTTATATTCATTATAATCATCCCGAAAGAATTTCGCTATCAATTTTAAAGAATCATATCAAAAAACTATACACACAAAAAGACCAGTATCTTTCCTTTCTGGTCTCTTTACTCCTGACAGGTATTGAGTTAAGCAAAGTTTACACTTAATTAATCTCTCTGTAGACGAGCATAGATCCTGTGCAATTTTAAACTCAGCGTATCAAATATTATATAGATGTTGGGAACTACTAATAATGTCAAAAAAGTGGAAAAAGTTAAACCACCAATTACCACAACCGCTAATGGTCCTTGAGTTTCTGAACCTTCACCTATTCCCAGAGCCAGAGGTAACAGCCCCAGAACTGTGGTCAAACTGGTCATTAGAATAGGACGTAATCGGACTGGTCCTGCCTCCAGAATAGCTTCTTTTAAACCTTTACCCTCCTCTCTTAAGGAATTAATATAATCCACCAGGACAATAGCATTATTTACAACAATCCCTGCCAACATGATCATCCCAATAATAGATAACACTGAAATCGTATACCCTGAAACATATAGTGCAACCACTGCTCCTGTCAATGCTAAAGGCACAGTAATCATTATAGTTAAAGGGTGAAAAAGTGATTCAAATTGAGCTGCCAATATCATATATACCAAAATTACAGCCAGAATCAGAGCAAATCCAAGACTATAAAAAGCAGACCACATCTCCCGATACTGACCACCAAAGTTAATGTTATATTGCTCGGGTAAGGCAATATTTTGAGCTAACTTTTTCTCAATCTCATTATTGACACTTCCCAAATCTCGATTAAACAGGTTAGCAGTAACTTCAATCATCCTGGTTCCATTAGTTCTCTGAATTAAGCCTGGACCAGCCGTCACCTTCATATGTGCAATAGAGCCAAGGGGGATCTGGGTTCCCAATGGTGAAGGTATTAATATTTTTTCTAAATCAGATATCTCATTTCGATCATCCCATCTTAACTGCACTCTCAAATCATATTCTCGCCCATCATCTTTATATCTGGTTGATAGATTTCCCTGAACAGCCTGCTGAACAGCTATGCCAACCTGGGCAATTTGCAAACCCATCTGGGCAGCTTTCCCCCGATCTATGATAATCTGTAATTCCGGTCTACCTTCTTTCATCGAATGTTCAGGATTTCTAACCCCTTTAACATTCTGAATCTGTGCGATTACATCTTCCGCTAACTTTTTTAAAACATTCAGATCGGGGCCAGTTATCTTAATCACAATAGGCTGATCAAACATCCCTCCACCAATTACTCCTTGAGAAGCTACTTCCAGATCAACACCAGTAATAAATTTTAGACTCTTCCGCAGTTCCTCCATGATCTGAGTAGTAGTTTTCTTTCCTTCTCCTACAGGTTTTAGTTTAATCAAAACTTCCCCTACTTCCGGTTGGGTTGCACTCTGGATCATCGAATTACTGGCAGCACCCACACTGGCAAAAACAGATTCTACATCTTCCAAATCCAAAACCTGTTCTTCGATCTGACTAATTACTTTTTCTGTCTCACTCAACACTGTTCCTGAAGGCAGTTCAACCGAGATACGGATCGCACCACTATCCATATCGGGAATAAATTCTGTTCCAATCAAAGGCAAGATACTCATACTTAAAGCAAATACAGCAACTGCCAATCCCAATACCAACCAGGGATGTTGAACACTCCAGGCCAATAGCTTCTGATAAACACCTTTAAAATATCCAATAATCCGCCCTTCATGCTCTTCTCTTCTCATTAAATATCTGGGTACTGTTAAAATCTGGGCTGAGAGCATAGGAATAAAAGTTAGAGCAATAGTCAATGAAGCCAGCAAAGAAAAAGTCACAGTCAGAGCTAATTCACTAAACAATTGCGAAGCAATACCCTCAACAAACACCACAGGCAAAAACACAATGATTGTTGTCAAAGTTGAAGCTATGATAGCCATAGCCACTTCTCCGGTTCCCTTTTTTGCAGCATCAATCCTATCTAAACCCTGCTGTCGAAAACGGAAAATATTTTCCAATACCACTATAGAGTTATCAACCAACATCCCAATCCCCAGAGCCAACCCCCCCAGGGTCATTAAATTCACCGATAATCCACTAAAATAAACCATAATAAATGTTGCGATTACAGAAATCGGAATAGCTGTACCAATAATCAATGTACTTCTCACATTCCGCAAGAAAAAAAATAAGATTAATACTGCTAATATTCCTCCAAAGATCCCATTTATCCCAACATTGCCAATTGATTCTTCTATATACTCTGACTGATTCATTATCGGAATTATCTTCAATTCAGAGCTTTCTTTTTCAAAATTCTCTATTTCCTCCAATACTTTTCTCATCACCAGTACTGTATTAGCATCTGCTTGTTTTTGAATCGTAATTCCCACACTGGGTTGACCATTCATTCTAGCCATCTCTCGAATCTCTTTGTATGAGTCACGAACTTCTGCAATAGCAGCAAGGGGAATCAATCCCGTTCTCCTCGAGGGAAGCAGTATCTGAGCAATCTCCTGAACACTCTTCAACTCACCTGTTGTTCTCACAAGATACTCATGTTTACCCTCTGTTATCCGACCAGCAGGTAAGGTTAGATTCTCCATCTGCAATATACCATTAACTGTGCTTAGATCTAAACCATAAAATGCCATCTTCTGTTGATCTACTTCAATCCGAATCTCTCTTGTAAGCCCACCAGTTAATTCAGCAGAAGCTACACCATCTATCCGCTCCAGGCGAGGGATTAGTTCATTTTCAGCCAGGTTTTTCAATTCTACCAGATCCTGAATCCCAGTCAATCCAAACTGACCAATAGGTAACATGGTGGGATCAAATTTGAAAACCATTGGAGAAGTTATATTTCCGGGAAGCATCTGTTTAATCAGATCCAGTTTTTCTCTTATCTCCAAAGTAATAAAATCCATGTTAGTTCCCCAATTAAACTCTAGAATAATTAAGGACTGTCCTGTTTGAGAGATTGAGGAGATACTTTTTAAGTTAGTAACAGTACCTAACACATTTTCCAACGGTTTAGTAACTATATTTTCAATCTCTTCTGGTCCCACTCCTTCATAGCTAGTTATCACCGCTGCTATTGGAAAAGACATATTGGGTAATAGATCCATACTCAATCGAGATAAGGAAACTAAACCCAATAGTAGAATAAGTAAAACCACCATTAAGGTGGCGATAGGTCTCTTGATAGCTAAATCAGATAGTTTCACTGTTCTCACCTCAGATTCGGTCGAATAGTCATAGTTTTACCATTTTTTGAAGAGATTATACTTTGTTTACTGACTAGTCGGGAGAGGTTAGTGCAAAAAAAAAGATGCTCCCGTGAAAGAGCATCTTTAGATCAATTCTATTTATTTTACCCAGGCAAATCGAGCTGTAAAATGTCGCAAAATCTCTGGTTCGTAAACCATCTTTAAGCCCACAATCTGATCCTTACGGGTAGCAATTCTTTTCAATCCATCGACGATCCAGTCCATATGATTGTAGGTGTATACCCGGCGAGGAATAGTCAATCTTAACAGATCCAGCTCAGGATAAATCTCTTCACCAGTTTCAGGGTCGCGCCCTGCCAATAGTGTACCAACTTCTACTGCCCGAACACCAGACTCTAAATATAACTCAACACACAAAGCCTGTGCAGGATACTCAGACTGAGGAATATGTGGCAAAAACCTCTTCGCATCAATAAATACTGCATGCCCACCAACAGGTTCCTGGATAGGAATGCCTGCAGCTTTTAAACGTTCGCCTAAGTATTGAACCTGATTAATCCGACTGGCCAGGTAATCCTCTTCTATGACTTCCCGCAATCCCCGGGCCAGTGCTTCCATATCACGACCCGAAAGACCTCCATAAGTTGGGAATCCTTCAATTGGGACAACATTTTGACGAACTTTCTTAAATAGTTCCTCATTATCCCTGATGCCAATCATTCCACCCATATTAACCAGTCCATCTTTTTTAGCACTCATCGTACAGCCATCACTATAGGAGAATGTCTCTAAAACAATCTCGGCAATACTCTTATTCTCATAACCTGACTCACGTTGTTTGATAAAATATGCATTCTCCGCAAATCTAGCTGCATCTAAGAATATTGGCAGATTATATTTTTGAGCCATCTCATAGGCACTGCGGAGATTTGCCATAGATACTGGTTGACCACCAACACTATTACAGGTAACAGTCATCAAAATGAAAGCAATCTGTTCAACACCCTTTTCATTAATAAAAGCTTCTAACTTTTCTAAATCGATATCACCTTTAAAGGGGTGTGCACTTGCTGTATCATAAGCTCTCTGATGAATCAGATTTATCGCCCGTCCACCCTTCAACTCAATATGAGCTTTAGTGGTGTCAAAATGATAGTTACCAAGAATGTACTGTCCTGGCTTGATAATCAATGGAAAGAGCACATTCTCTGCCCCTCGACCCTGATGAGTAGGAACAAAATACTTATACCCCAATACATCTTCAACTGATCTCTGTAAGTTGTAAAAATTACGACTACCAGCATATGATTCATCACCAATCATCATGCCTGCCCATTGATCTTGACTCATTGCACCGGTTCCACTATCTGTCAAAAGATCGATAAATACATCTTCTGCCTGTAATAAAAATTGATTCAAACCTGCCTCTTTAATTGCTTTCTCCCGATCTTCGCGTGGAATTAACCGGATGGGTTCCACAACCTTCATCTTATACGGTTCTGGCATACGTGTAAGTTCAGTCATACTGATACCTCCTAATAAATATAATTTGACTGACCTCAGCTCATCTGGAACTCGCACCCTCAACTCTTCTCTTACTAATACTAAATCTTCTCTATTGTCTGTTAATTCCCTCTATTTCTAAAAAACTTTTTAATCTTCAGGGAAATCCCCAGTTAAACATCACTTACTCTTCTTTTTTTGCCTGTCGAAAGAGGTGATGTAAATCTTCTGAAGTAAACTGATATTTCTCATTACAAAAATGACAGGTTAATTCCAGCTGCTTTTCAGTTTCCAGAATCTCTCTGGCTTCTTGTTCTCCAAGACTAATTACGATCTGCTCTAATTTCTCCCGATTACATTTGCACCGAAAATGAACTTCCCGTTCTTCGGTAATCTGATACTCTATTCCATCTAACAATAGAGCTATCAAATCCTGTACTGATTTACCTTCAGTAATTAAACCCGTCACTCCCCCAGAAAAGACTTCCAGATTGGATTCCAATCTCTGAATCACCTCTTCTTTAGCATCAGGTAGCAGCTGAAGAATAAAACCACCAGCTGCTTTTACTGAAAAGTCTGTATCAACTAAAACTCCCAGACCAACTGCAGATGGAGTCTGTTCAGATTTGGTAAAATAATATGTAAGATCTTCTCCAACCTCTCCAGAGGTCAAAGGGACACTTCCACGATAAGGTTCTTTTAAACCTAAATCCTTAATCACATAAAGAGTTCCTGTACCAATTCCTTTAGCTACATCCAGCTTACCCTGTGAGTTTAGGTCTAATTCAACTTCAGGATGACGGACATAACCTCTAACACTTCCCTCAGCATCAGCAATTACAAAAACTCCACCCAAAGGACCATCACCCAAAAATTGCAGACTAATTTGCTGACCTTCTTTTAACATCATTCCCATTAATGCCCCTCCAGTTAGAGCACGTCCAAGCGCCGCCGAGGCAACCGGAGATGTGTAGTGCCTTTGCCTCGCATCTTCAACCAAATCCGTAGTAATACCAACAAAAACACGCACCTGCCCCTGAGCACCGGATGCGCGTACAAGAATATTCCTCATATCGTGTTAACCTCTCCTTCTAAACAAATTCCTGATCATTTGTTATGTAACATTATTCATTATACCACAAAGAACAGAAAAAATCCCGGATTAGTCTGCTGGATTTTTCGTTTCCGACCCACCTTCATCACTTCTTTTTACCTCATCAATAATAGTATTTGCTACTTCCTGTGCTAACCCAATAAGGATACCATGTAATTTAGTCAAACCTTCGGCTGCAGCAGTATGTAAATATGCTTCTATCTCCTGTAGAATTCTATTGTGTAATAGTTCATAATCTATCACAGATTGCGCTTTCTCTTTTGATTCTTTTTCGAATTTTAATTCAGGCCACATGTATAAAATATAAAATCCAAAAAAGAAAATTATCAGATTATATAATACTTCTAACGGGTGGATAATGATATATTTGACACAATCATCTACCACTCTTTTTACTGATTGAAAAAAATCGTAGATTGACATACTTTTAACCTTCTGGATAAATCTATCCTGTAGATTTTCATAACTGTTTTCATATCCGCTGTCAACTACCTCTAACTTTTCTCCAGAACTAACCATGGTCTTTTGTATCTTTGGTACTTCACCGTTTGTCACCACTACCTCCTCAGTGACGGGAGCGTTCATACTCTGCATTTCAGATTCTTCCTGACTATGTTCGTTAAGCATGCCATTTGATCGAAATTCTCTTTTAAATCCATATACAAACTCCAGGTCATCTTTTTCCATCTGAATGAACCACTGAGGCAGATGTTCAATATATATCAGTTCTTTATTTACTGTCAAATTCTCATCATATATAACCTGATATTTACCATAAACCCCATAATATCCAGCTAATCCTATAATAAATAAGAAGATTACCCAGATAACCCGTTTACCAATTATACCTATTAATGTTAGCTTATCTTTTGTCAATAGAGATCACCCTTTCGCCTCCCTCTTTTACTATTAACATATTCAAACCCCAGAAGCTTTGACAATCAAAAAGCCATTCCAACTGTAAATTGGAATGGCTTTTGAGCAAATATTTTGTATCTATCGTAATCTATACAGAAATATATATCTTAGGACATAGCAATGATAGCTCTGAAACATTTATAGGCAGTAATATAATCAGCATGAGTAAATCTAACCACTCTAGCCGCAATCCTCTCCACACCAGGAATCAATTCAGCCATATCTGCCATGCTAGATTGAGCCAGTTCAATCTCCAGCGAGTATGGCCCGACCATAGTTAGTGGTTTAATCTCACCAATTCTCTGGACCGCCTTCATCGCCGCTTCTTCAATCAAAGCATGAGCTTTGGAAGGATGAAGAGTTTTCGCAGCATATCGACTAATCCCATCTTTCACTGCCACAGTTTCAATGTTACCTAATAATTCTCTAGCTTCGACTGTAACTCTAGTATCTCCTGTAACCAGGACCACTGGTACTCCAAAAGCTCCGGCAATTAAAGCATTCTGACCTGTTTCACCCAATTCCACATCATTAACCAGGTATCTGACCACATCAGTGCCTGAATATGTATGATCCAGTACACCAAAGGCAGTACCTTTTCGAGCGTGATAACCCACAAAAAATACAGCATTCACAGTCTCGTCCATACCTTCCATCATGCTTAAAGGTTTGGGAGAACCAGTAATTAACTGAGCATCAGGGTGAAGTTCATCCACAAGGATGTTCTTCATAGATGCATGAGAATCATTGACAATAACCTCAGCTGCACCTCCAGCAAAAGCGCCCCGAATTGCTGCATTCACCTCATGAGTCATCCAGAGTCTAGCTCTTTCGTAATCTTTACCATCTCTACTCACATGATCACTGGCTACTACTCCGGTAATCCCTTCCATATCAGCAGAAATCAGAATCTTCAAAAACCTCAACCTCCTTCATATTGTCATCATATGTATTGCACCCTTCACCTCAACAATCAAGATGATGGTTTTTCCACTAATTATGGCAGTATATAAATAGGCTCCTCAGTATTGGCACGATAAAGAACAAACTTGTTACCTATAACCTGAACCACATCAGCCTGACAGGATCGTGCCAGTTCACCCGCAGCTTCTTTTGCTACCAGGTCAGAGTTATTCAAAACCTTTCCTTTGATCAACTCTCTGGCTGTTAAGGCATCATCTACCTGTTTAATCAAGGTATCTCCAATCCCCCCTTTACCCACCTGTAAGATCGGTTCCATAGGATTGGCTTTACTCCTCAAATATGCTCTCTGTTTGCTGTTTAGCATCATCTTCACCTCTATTCTAAATTTTACCATCTTCAATAAATTCAAATTCCAGGGGGCCAATGCGAACAATATCTTCTTCCTGAATCCCCTTCTCCCGCAGAAGGTCATACAAACCCATGCCCCTCAAATAACGTAGAAAACGTGACACCGCTACTTCATTATTCAAATCTGTTCTAACTAACTTCTCCTCAACTTTACTTCCCTCAACCACATACGCTCCATCATCATCTCTATTAATAACCAGTTCTTGCTCTATCATAAAGTCTGGTCGGATAACCACTTGCTCCTCTTCCGGTTCAACAAGAATTGGATGGGGTAACTCTTTTAACATCTCCGCTAATCTAAACATCAAAGGTTTTATTCCATCGCCAGTGACAGCTGAGATAGGGTAGATCTCATATTGATCTCCCAACTCAGTCTGCAACCTTTCCAGGTTCGCTTTAGCATCAGGAATATCTATCTTATTAGCAGCAATAATCTGAACTCTTTCTGTTAATTTCTCACTATAATTCTTTAACTCATGATTAATCTTATAAAAATCCTCAATCGGCTCCCGCCCTTCTGACCCTCCGGTATCTAATACGTGCAAGATAACTCTGGTACGTTCAATATGGCGGAGAAACTCATCTCCTAAACCAACACCCTGATGAGCACCTTCAATCAGACCAGGAATATCTGCCATAACAAAACTCTGATCTTCTCCCACTCTAACAACACCCAGATTAGGAGTTAAAGTAGTAAAGTGATAATTAGCAATCTTGGGTTTTGCTTCAGATACCCTGGAAATAAGTGTAGATTTACCCACGTTAGGATAACCTACCAAACCCACATCAGCCAGAAGCTTCAACTCCAGACGCAGTTCTTTAGAGACACCAGGTTCACCCATTTCAGAAAATCGTGGTGCTTTATCCTGATTAGTCTTAAACCTGACATTTCCTCTACCACCTCGTCCACCTTTAGCTGCGACAAACTCCTCATCCTTATAAGTCAAATCTGTTAACAACTGTTCAGTTTCTGTATCATAAATCATCGTCCCGGGTGGAACCAAAATATAAGTATCTGCTCCCTTTCTACCATACATATTCTTAGGTTTTCCATTTTCACCACGTTCAGCCTTAAACTGACGATTATATTTGAAGTCGAGCAAAGTATTTAATCCTTCATCTACTTTAAATATAATGTCCCCACCTTTACCCCCATCACCACCATCCGGGCCACCCATGGGTACATATTTTTCTCTTCGGAAACTGGTCATTCCATTTCCACCGTCTCCAGACTTAATCTGAATTATTGCGCGATCTACAAACATTTCTGTCACCTACTCGATTTTTTTACCAATCATTTCTTTATTATATCACTCTTTATCGTCCCCTGCAAGACAATGGCTAAACCATCTCCAGGTCTTTCGTCTAGCTTTTTCATTTAAATACTTAAGCACATTCATGCTTAGTTTACCTCGTTTCCTGTAATTCATCCATCCAAACAACTAGTATTCGTTAGTTTAGTCGTTACAAACCCAGATTAATAAAATAATCAAAAGGTTTTAAACAACAAAAAACCCAACACTGATTAGACAGCATTGGGTTTAACTCTATGATTAGTTAGCATTCACAATCGCCAAATACTCATCATGAGTAGGATAAATACTCACCTGGCGCTTGTTCTTACCAGTTCTCTCATATTTAACAAATCCTTCAATCAGAGCAAAGAGAGTATCATCTCCACCGCGACCTACATTAGAACCTGGGTGAATTTTGGTACCTCTTTGACGAACAAGAATGCTACCGGCAGTAACTAATTGACCATCGAAACGCTTGCAGCCCAGACGTTTAGATTCACTGTCACGACCGTTCTTAGTACTACCTAATCCTTTTTTATGGGCAAAAAGTTGAAGATTCATCTTAAACATTCATTCCACCTCCTCTTCAACCGAAATAAATTCTGCATATTCGGACTGGATCGCTTTGATCCCTAAAATCATTGTCTCAATAATTGCATCAGCTCTTACCCGTTCCACCGCCGTCAAATCTTGAGGAAGTGCACAGTATAGCCAGCCATCATCATCAATATTGTAAGTTAGTCGATCCTCTAGACCGAGATATTCACCAAGGCCCAATAAGGTCGTCTGCATAACTGCCGAAATCCCGGCACAGACAATATCTGAACCAAAGTCATCAGCTTCCGAATGACCGCTACCATTAAAAGTAAGAACCTGTCCATCATGATTACGTTTAATCAATATAGTAATCATAATTAAGCATCAATCTTCTCAACCAATACTCTTGTATATGGTTGGCGGTGACCAGTTTTCTTTCTATAACGCTTCTTAGCTTTATACTTAAAGACGATAATCTTCTTATTCTTACCATGATCGATAACTTTACCAGTCACTTTAGCACCTTCAACTACAGGGGTACCTACAGTTAAACCGTCATCAGTTGAGACCATCATCACTTCAGAAAATTCGACATTAGAGCCTTCCTCTACGTCCAACTTCTCGATTTTGATAATCTGACCCTCTTCAACACGGTACTGTTTACCACCAGTCTTAATGATCGCGTACATTACAAATCCACCTCCTTACCTCAGACTCGCCAAAATCAGGCAGCCAAAGCTGACATTTAAAAGCCTATTTTGAGCGGTTTCGGTGTAGAGAGCAACCTATTTCGCTATCTACAACTATTGATTTTAACACAGATTATTCCCTAAGTCAAGAAATAACTCTGGCACGTGCATAAGTTCGGTAAACATTTTCAACACGTATCTTTACCTTGTGATTCACTAACTTACCTCCATGCTGAATATCCAAAACATATCCTTCGATTCGGGCAATGCCATCATCTGGATTATTGACATGAGCCTCTTCAATCTCTACGAACATCTCCTGGCCTTCCACAACAGGAACCGCCATTTTGACTAACTCCTGTTTGGTGCCGACTTTAATGATCTCAATATCCTCCCGATGAAGACTCAAACAACCTTTAATATAAATCTCTTTCTTCAACTCCTGTTCTAATTCAGCCAAATTCTGACCACTAACCCCAATTAGCAGTGATGCTACGTCGGGATGAACCCCCACCAAAACAGCTTCAAATTCTTTTTCGGCCATCAGTTTCTTGATCATCCTGACTACTTTCATAGCCACAGTCTCTTCTGAGAGAATCTTCCCTTTACTGCAGCAATACGGACATTTTGACTGTAAATATTCTCCCAATCCCTGTTTTACTTTCTTTCTGGTCATCTCGATCAACCCTAAATGAGTCATCCCCAGGATGGTGGAACGAGTTTTATCTTTTTTTAATTCCTCTTCCAACATCTTAATGACCAATTTTTGATCTTCCTGATTGTCCATATCAATAAAGTCTATAATGATAATTCCACCTATATCCCGTAACCTCAACTGACGAGCTATCTCTTTAACCGCTTCCAGATTGGTCTTTAAAACCGTATCTTTCAAATTGGTCTTACCGACAAATTTACCAGTATTTACATCAATAGACGTCAAAGCTTCAGTAGGATCAAAAACTATATACCCCCCACAATCTAACCAAACTTTTCGCTGTAAAGCTTTGTCAATCTCGACTTCAATATCGTAGAAGTCATAAATTGGTTCAGGACGATCGTAAAGATAAACCCTTGATTTGAACTGAGGAACCAATATATTCACCAACTCCATTACTGATCTGTACTCTTTTTCCGAATCGATTACTACTTTCGTGACCTCTGGAGTTAATAGATCTCTTACCATCCTCTGCGTAAGATTAAGATCAGAATGAATCAAACTGGCTGCAGGTGCAGTCACAAAATGCTGCTGTATAGTAACCCACAGTTTTTTCAAAAAATCCAGATCATCTTTGATCTCCTCATCACTTTTGCCATCTGCCACTGTGCGAATAATTAAACCTTTCCCCGAAGGGCAGATCTCTTCTGCCAGGATTTTCAATCGACTACGCTCCTCTTCGGTCTCAACCCTACGTGAAATCCCGATATGTTCTACCTTAGTCATTAATACCAGATATCGTCCGGGCAAAGTAATATCACAAGTGGCTCTCGCCCCTTTTCCCCCCAGAGGTTCTTTGATAATCTGAACCATAATCTCCTGTCCAGGCTGTACAACCTGATTGATGGCTGGTTCACTTCTGGGAGGTTCCTGTAACAGAGATAGAGCATCACTGACATGGAGAAACACATTCTTATCCAAACCTATATCTACAAAAGCAGCCTGCATACCGGGTAATACATCAGCAACCCGCCCCTTATAGATATTGCCAACAATCCGGGAACTGTCATCCCGTTCATAATAAATCTCTTCTAATTTTCGATCCTCCAGAACAGCAATTCTCGTCTCTTTTCTTTCAATATTAACAATAATCTCTTTAACCATTCCTACTCAACTCCCAACCGCTTAAGCTTCATATTCTTGCAATTTCAAATGGAGTAAGGAGTCGACCTTTCTGCTCAACATAAAGCCCCTGTCGATGCATCCAGGTTAATGGCACTTCCGAAATACCTCCATCATACTCTGCCAATGCCGCCATGATTTCTTCAGGACGAGCATTCCCCTTACTACCAGTTTGGACCTTCATCTTTAAGCCAGGTTGACCGTCAACCTCTAAGGCCTGTAATTTTCGAATCATTGGTCGTAAATCAACTTCTCTAATCTTCTTTTTACGCTCACGTTTAATCAAGATTTGATCTTGCTTAAGAAAGTTATGGACTAATAACTCAACTCCTCCTTTATCAAGTTTTGTTTTGAGTCTCACCAAATAGACTGCAATATTTATCTGAGCCATCAGAGAATCAATCTCTCTGGAGATTAATTCTCCTTTGATCAACTCCAAGCCTGCAGGTAAAACAGGATTCATCTCTGTCTTAAATTCATCAAAGCTAATCTCTTTAGCAAAATCGATATCCATATACTCCCCTGAACTGGTCATTCCAACAGGTAAAGCAGATCCCATTGAGATCAGATGATGAGGATTAAAGCCTTGTGACAAAGCCACAGGAACCTTTCCCCGTCTAATTGCCCTCGATATACATCTCATCAGATCTAGATGAGAGATAAACCTGATTTGATCCATCTTATCAAACTGAATTCTCATTCGTGTCATCTTAATCAGCCCCTAAAAGTTGAATTGCTACATTTAGATTATCACAACAGTCGCATTGGGTACAATGTTCAAATCGACAGTCTATTGTATTCTCTTCATTAATCGATTTCTGATATTCTCTCCACAAATAATCGGTACTAACTCCAGTATGGATATGATCCCAGGGGAGAATATCATCTTTTTCGTATGGGAAGGTCAGATAAAACTGATAGTCAAGACCACAGTCTTCGAAGGTCTTTAGCCACAGATCATAATTAAAGTGTTCCGACCAACCATCAAACTTAGCACCATTTCGCCAGGCCTGATATAATACCTGACCCAATCTGCGATCGCCTCTTGCAAACACACCCTCCAGAATACTGGTTTTGGCATTATGCCAATTTAGTGATAGTCCTCTACCTTTAACTTCTTTCTTTAAAATATCCTGTTTACGAATAATCTCCTGATAAGAATCCATTGACCACCATTGAAAGGGAGTGTGGGATTTGGGAACAAAATTGGAGACACTGACCGTTATATTAACCGGTTTAGTCTGATTGCGTCGTCTAATCTGATCACAGACTCTGGACACATTTTTAGCCAGTTCAGCAATTCCCACCAGATCCTCATCTTTCTCGGTAGGTAGACCCAACATAAAATACAGTTTAATTGAAGACCAGCCTTCTTCAACAGCTGAAGAAGCAGCTTCAATCAAATTATCTTCGGTAACCCCCTTATTAATCACATCTCGCATCCTTTGAGTTCCAGCTTCAGGTGCAAAAGTTAATCCGGTCTTGCGAACACGCTGCACTTCTTTAGCCAGACCCACGGAAAAACTATCAATCCTCAATGAGGGTAGAGAAATACCTACACCTAACTCCTGATACTCATCGACCAACTTTTCTGCCAATCTCTTAATTCCACTGTAATCACTGGTACTTAGAGAAGATAGAGATATCTCATCATACCCGGTACTATTTAATAATTTTCTCGCCTGTTTCTGTAGAGTCGCTAAACTCCGTTCTCGAACTGGTCGGTAAATCATTCCCGCCTGACAAAAACGACAGCCCCGAGTGCAGCCTCTGGCAATCTCCAGAACAACTCTCTCATGAACCACTTCCATAAAAGGTACAATAAATTTCTCAGGATAAAAAGCTGCATCCAGATTAGCTACAACCTGTTTGCGTACCTTTTCAGGTACTCCAGATTCATTTGGCTTGATCTGAACAACCTTACCCAGATCGTCATATATAACATCATATAGCGAAGGCACATAGATTCCATCCATCTTAGCCAGATGTACAAGCAGATCTCTCTTTGACCACCTCTGCTGTTTTGCCTTTTCTATAATCTCTAACAATGAATCCATCATCTCTTCAGCCTCACCAATATAAAATAAATCGATAAAGTCAGCTAAAGGTTCAGGATTATACCCACAAGGTCCTCCGGCAATAATTAATGGATCACTCTCACTGCGTTCACTCCGCAGTACTGAAATCTCTGCCAGATCTAACATATTTAAAATATTAGTATACGATAACTCATACTGCAGAGTAAAACCAATCAGATCAAATTCTTTAATCGGTCTTTGACTCTCCAGAGCGAAAAGAGGAAGATTGTGCTTACGCATCAAATCCTCCATATCAGTCCAGGGTGCAAAGACTCTCTCTGCTAACCACTTTTCATTTCGATTAACTAAATGATACAAAATCTTTAGTCCAATATGTGACATTCCAACCTCATATGTATCAGGAAAAGCAAAAGCTACCTTTAATGAAGCCTGTGCATGGTCTTTATGAACTGAATTCCATTCATTTCCGATATAACGGGTTGGTTTTGATACTTCTGGTAGAATTGAGAGCAATAATTCCTTATCCATAATCTGCCTCCTTATTAGCCAATCATTCTATTAAAAATTCTACAGATGTAGCTAAATTCCTTTTTATATAATTTATTTAGAAGATAATAGTTTATAGATTGGGACATTTTGCCCCTGTTCAAAAAAGGCTTCTATTACCTCAATCTCAGTTAGTATGCCCAAAAAATGATATTCTTTATCATAAATCAAAAATCGAGTAAATGTCCGCGGACTGACAGTTTTTAAGACATTGGATATCATAGTATCAGCAAGAACCAGATATTGTTCTCCTGGTATTATTCCCATCTGCAGAATCCGTGACTTTTTCCGGGATAAGTACTTATACAAAATATATAATGAAGACTCCGCTTCTTTTAAAGCAGCAAAATAGACAAAAAAAGCTCCTAAAAGTGAAAACAATCCACAATTTCTAAATATCCACATATAAAACGCCCATCCAGCGATCCAGATAGCAACCAGTCGGGTAATCTGCAAAACGTAGTGAGTGGACTTCCAAAAACCATACCATGGTACCAGTGATGCTCTTAGAATTCTCCCGCCATCCAGAGGAAGTGCCGGTATCAGATTAAAAATACCTATGGTAAGGTTATAACTGATGAAAAAAATTGCTAACTCCAGATTAAGATAACCATAACGGGTTAAGACTGTGGCAAGCACTACCAGACCAAAATTAACCATTGGCCCTGCCAGAGCTACAATCCTTTCAATCCGATAATCAATCTCAAGGGTATCATCAAATACAGCTACTCCTCCAAAAGGTAATAACTCAATCTCTTTAATCTTTAAACCGTTAAAACTCGCCGCTAACACATGACCCAATTCATGCAGAAAAACAACTGTAAAAGCAGTCAATGCCCGGGCCAGTTCCCCGACCAGGGCAAAGAGAATAATCACCACTAAAAAGAGCCAATTAATCTTAACACTTACTCCCCATAACCTAAGAACCGTCATTCTCCCCACCTCGAAAGCAGGTTATTGATCTGTTCTCGAAAATTAGTCGACAGATTATGTAATTGATCTTTAACCGAGCTTGCCACATCCTCTTTTAATGTGTTCACATCTATACCCAGATCCATTTGAAGGATAGACAAACTACCCAGAGTCTCCAGGTTCCACCCGGAATCATCTGATAGAGTATATATGATAAAATCTTGCACATCATTACTCCAGGGAGTTTCTAGTGTATTGACAACCGCTATACACACAAAGATACAGATCGCTAGCGCAACCTGTCGCATAATAACTCTACTAGACATAAAACCCCCCCTATCTCTTTTTATTAATATATTAGGGATAGGGGGTAATTATGTGTAACATAACTTAAAAAAGAATCTTCTGCTTTCTCATTCTAATATTCATTACAATCCCCACAGCGACCAGGTTGGTTACCATCGAACTACCTCCATAACTAATAAAAGGAAGAGGGATTCCAGTAATTGGCATAACTCCCATGGTCATCCCTGCATTCTCTAAAATATGAAACATCCACATAGAAGCGATCCCAACCACAATCAAAGTCCCATATGAATCGCGGGCTGATCGCGCAATAAATACACAGCGTAAAACCAGGGCTAAATAGATCAACAAAACCACAGTAGATCCAATAAATCCCAATTCTTCACCAATAACCGGAAAAATAAAATCAGTATGCCTTACAGGTAAAAACTGCAATTTATTTTGCGTACCCTGGAATAACCCTTTACCCACAAGTTTGCCCGAACCAATCGAAATCTCTGATTGAATAATATTATATCCAGCTCCCTGCGGATCTATATAAGGGTCTAACAACACCTGTAATCTGAGTAGCTGATATGATTTTAGAAATGGAAAATCAAATTCATGATACATACTAAAATATACCAGTCCCATAACTAACATGACTCCTACCAGAATCACAATACCCATCAATCTGGCATTACCACCACCAACAAAGAGCATCCCGATCAAAATAGCGACAAATACCAGAGCAGTTCCCAGATCATTTTGGGCCAAAATCAAAAGTATTGGAATTCCAATGACAACACAGGCTTTGAGCATCCCGGAAATATACTTCATCTCTTCTTCCCGTTCAGCGATATATGCTGCCAGAACCAAAATCATCGCCAGTTTTGCCAACTCAGATGGTTGAATACGAGCAGGGCCAAAGAGTATCCAACTCTTAGACCCGGAAATTGTTCGTCCATATATCAGGGTGGCAAATAACATCACAAGCGTACCAATATAGATAACCCCAGAATATTCCTTAAACCACCGATAATCAATAGCCATAATTCCCATAATTACTAGTAATCCCAGGACAGTGGCCACCACCTGAGTTTTTATATAACTCAGTCCAAAACGTTCATAGGTCACACTGGCTATGACAGTCAGTCCGATTACCGTTAAAATTAACGCTATGATTAACACTGAGACATCAATATTTCTGGCTAGTTTACGATTAAAATCTATCATCGTTATTATCCCTCCAGAATCTATTATACAATATCTACAATAACAAGTCTAGGGGTAGAGATTAGTTCAGACATTAAGAAAGCAGGATTTCAAAAAAATCCTGCTTTTCGGGCTATATCCAAACTAGTTGCGACGACTTCGTATCGGTATATTAGCCTGTAGAGCCATATTGCTTTCAGTTCGCTGTAAACTCATCTCCAATTCATTTTCGTCGACATCCACATATTTGGAGACAACACTAATAATATCTTTTTTCATCTCCGCCAATTCCCGAGGAGAGAGTTTAATACGATCATGAATGAGGATAAATTGAAGACGTTCTTTGGCGACGTTTTTGCTACTATTCTCCTTGAATGATAGCTTTTTAATAATATTCACCTGGCACCCTCCTCTCATGATAACCCAATAATCCGCTTAACCCGATCCATAAGTTTCTCTTTCTCTAGATTCAATAATGGTACATCTTTACCTTGAATACGCTGTGCTATGTTATGAAAAGCCATGCCAGCCCGGGACTCTGGATCCAGAACCACAGGTTCTCCTCTATTTGTAGAGACTACAATATCTTCATCTTCAGGAACAACACCCAGGAGACCAATGGCCAAAATCTCGATCATGTCCTCCAAATCCATCATATCTCCCCGCCTGACCATCTCCATTCTAATTCGATTGACTACAACCCGCGGTTCTTTTAAACCTTCCACCTCTAACAGACCAATGATCCGATCTGCATCTCTAACAGCAGATACTTCTGGTGTGGTAATAATGACAGCATCATCTGCTCCGGCAATGGCATTTTTGAAGCCCTGTTCAATACCTGCAGGACAGTCTACCAGCACATAGTCAAACTCTTTTCTTAACTCATTAGCTAAATTTCGCATTTGAGCAGGATTAACAGCATTCTTATCTCTAGTCTGTGCAGCAGGTAATAAATGTAAATTTTTGGTACGTTTATCCTTTATTAAAGCCTGCTCCAACCGACAGGCTTCCTCCACTACATCCACAATATCATAAACAATTCGATTTTCTAACCCCATTACCACATCCAGATTTCGCAAACCTATGTCAGCATCAATCAGTACAACTTTATTACCATCCATCGCCAGAGCTGTTCCAATATTGGCAGTGGCTGTTGTTTTTCCTACTCCGCCTTTGCCGGAAGTAATTACGATAACTTTTCCGTTCATGCCTAAACCCCCTCTTCTTAATCTTCAATACCTTCAATAACAATAATTCCCTCTTTTATGGATGCCTTTTCGGGTTCCATTCTCCTCTTCTTCTTGACAGAAAACCCGTCAGGTGAACGGGCAATACAATGTGCTATCCTTAATTGAGTGGGTTGTAGAGCCAGCGCAAAGACTTCAGCATCGGTATTTCCCTGAGCACCTGCGTGGACTACACCGCGCAAATTCCCCATCACCGCCACATCCCCCACTGCAATTACTTGAGCTCCGGGATTGACATCACCAATAATTATTATATTACCTTTATAAGTAACCCTTTGCCCGGAGCGAAGAGTCTTTTTCAAAATCAAGGTCTCACCCTCTGTTATCCACGGATCTTTCTGACTAACATTTTGAACTTCAGGTCGAGTAACAAATTCAACCCCAGAAAGCTCGTAATCTTGACAAAGGTCAATTAAAGCCATCTTTTCTTCTGGAGTAATAGAACGTTCACCTGAGTTGATAGAGATGGAGGCTCCCCGAAAAAAATCATGGGCATTAGTAAATTTATCCCGAAGTTCACTGAGGATTACCACAAATTCACACTCTTCGTGTAAATAAACAGTAATCCCCTCATTTGTACCTCTAATTAAAACCCCCTGCCGAATCATCTATCTTCCTCCCAACTACAAAAAACAACTATACTTTATTATTTCGGCACAAGTTAAGAAAATCCCTGCATCAAATTGGAAAATTATAATCACGGCGTAGAAAAGGTCTCATCAAAGAATTTTTTCAATTTTTCCGATAGCGTGGGTTCTGGTTCGTTAATCATCCCAACTTCATCTTCAGCTAACTGTTCATCTGATAATTCATTCTCCGGTGTTTCACTAACTTCCGGAACAGGATCTTCAATATCAAAATAATATTTTAATATTTCTCTGACAATTGGTAACGTGTTGGAACTGGAAACACCTTGCTCAATAAATACCAGAATAGCAATCTCTGGCTTCTCAGCAGGTGCAAACCCGGCAAACCACCCATGGTTGGCATAACTGGATGTAGTCTGTGCTGTACCGGTCTTACCGGCTACCTTAATTGGCAAGTCTTCAAAGGATTTTTGAGCTGTACCAACAGTGGTTACACCCACCATGCCATCTTTGAGAATTTCCAAATTCTTTGGACTAACTGGCAAATGCCCGACTACTTCAGGTTCAAATTTTTTAATTAACATACCATCATAGTTTTCAATTCGGTCAACAATAGCTGGCCGATACAATGTGCCGCCATTTCCAATAGCACTAACATATCTGAGCAGTTGAATAGGAGTTGTACTTAAGTCCCACTGACCAATCGAAAGATGCAGTGAATTACCCGGAAGCCAGATCTCTCCATATTTCTCTCGCTTATATTCTTTATCAGGAACAAGACCCTCTTTCTCACCGGTTAAATCTATACCAGTCAATTGACCCAGGCCAAATTTTTTAGCATACTCAGGCAGTACTTCTCCACCTCGACCTTGATTATATATTTGATGGGCTATTGTATAAAAAAAGATGTTATTCGAATTAGCAATAGCTCCCCTAATATTCAATTCACCAATACCACCACGGGAAGTTCTGGCCCAGTTATCAAAGGTCCATTCTCCAATGGTATACCTGCCATTGACATCATTTACAATTGTATTTTCATCTATAAACTTTTCTTCCAGATAGGTTGCAGCAGATACCAATTTGAAAATAGAACCAGGTGGTGGTGCAACGCCGATTACTCTATTGGTAAAAGGCTTATAAGGATCATTCTGTAAGCTATTAAAATCTATATTACTAATTCCTTCAGCAAATAAATTAGGATCAAAAGCAGGGTTACTAACAAGGGTCAAAATCTTTCCATTCTGTGGGTTCATTACAACTACTGCCCCACCAGTGGGTCCCCCCTTCAACTTGGGGTCATCTTTGGCTTCTTCCCGCAGTTGAGTTAAGGTCTCATCCAGAAGTTGTTCAACTTTTTTCTGCAATCCTAAATCAATATTAATAAAAAGATTTGCTCCAGGTAATGGTTCATTAACCCCCAGAGTTCTCATTTTTTCACGTTTACTGTTAACTTCAATCTGCTCTCGGCCATCTTCACCTCTAAGATAAGACTCATAATATCTCTCAAGACCTGTCTTACCAATAAGATCATCACCACGATAACCCTGGTCACTAAAATACTGTAACTCATCAATACTAATAGAACCCATATATCCCAGGGTATGAGCCAAAGTCAAGCCATTAACATAGTCACGAATGCTTAGCTTATCAACAGTAACTCCAGGAAGATCGTTAAGATTCTCTTCAAGAATAACCATCTCTTCCTGAGTCAGATTACGTTTGACTCGAATACTGGGAACCTTAGAATTTTTATCCCCATTAGCAATAAGCTTGACCAGTAACTGATCATATTCTATAGGAAAAAGCTCACTGAATTTTTTACTGGTTTTCAATAAATTTTGCATACTCACACGTTGAATATTAATTTGAAAATACTCTTTAATTATCTGACCATTCTCATCAACCATCTGCTCTATAGACGTACCTGGCATATTCTCCAGATTAGCTGTCAAAGTCTCTTTATCTGCTGATGTTAAATCATTTAATAAAATTACTTTGCCATCTACTACATTACGCAGCAGACTCTCCAATAATTCTTGACGATCCAGATCCAGAATCCTACTTAATTCATTTGTAATCTTTGTAACACTTTCTTCCGTGTGTAAAGCATTACTCCTGATTGAAGCTGAATAAGCCAATTTGTTGGTAACCAAAATCTCTCCATCAGTGGTGTAAATCTTTCCCCGTGGTGCTCCAATAGTCTGATATTCAATCCGGTTATTTTCTGCCATACTAAAAAATTTATCTCCTTTAATTAACTGCAAATATGCCAGGCGCAAAATAAGAACAATAAAGATCAGAATCACAATTACTGCAAAGGATAGTGTCCTCTTTTCAATTTTTTGTGAAATAGCCACAGGTCATCACCACCTTTTTTATACTATATCTCTAAACCAGAGATATTGACTTCTTTCCCAAAAAATAGCTAATACTTTATAGTTCGAAACTAATACAGTTAATAGTACAATCTTCTCTCTAAAACATGCAATACTGGATAGATCACCAATGTAAATATAGCATTGACCACTGCTAAAGGTAAGATGACAGTCTGTAAAGCCCACAGTGGCGATATAGAAAAGATCAACTGTTCAGATAAAAGCAAAAATAAAAACTCATGAACAAAAGTCATCACAAAAACAACAAGTACCGGGATCAAAACCTGCTGTTTAAAAATCTTCCCTTCCAGATTACCTACAAGATATCCAACAAAGATCTTTATCACAATATTTGTTCCAAAACCACCCAGGATAATATCCTGCAAAAAACCTGCTGTTAAGCCCAATTGTATACCAAATTTAGAGCCTTTTAACAAAGCCCCACAAATCACTACAATCATTAGCAGATCCGGAATAACTCCCAAAGGTTGATAATGAATCAGCAAAGTTGATTGCATTAATAATGCAATAAATAAAATCCCAGCATAAATTAGCTTACGCATAATTATAATTCGTCTCCTTTAAAAATCAGTAATAATCAATACCTCTTCAATAGGAGCAAGACTCATAAATGGTCTAATCTCTGCTTGCTGAGTAAGGCCAAAATCCTTCTCAATAACCAGAATCACTTTACCTATAGGGATATCCATCGGAAAATTTTCTGAAAGACCAGATGTCACAATTAGATCATCCTCTTCAATCTCTGCATCCCAGGGAATCAGATCCATCAATACTATATCCTGATCTTCTGCTTCTCCTCTGACAACTCCAACAGCACGGGATTCAGCCTTTTGTACCCTACCGCTGACTGCAAAATTCACATCTGTGATCAAAACTACTCTAGAAGTATTGGCAGTAGCTTCAGCAATATGACCAACCAGAGCCCCATTGTAGGTGATAACAGGCATTTTCGCACTAATACCATCTGTGGTTCCCCGATCAATAATCAGATTATGCACCCAGTTATTGGGGGTTGTCCCAATAACATGGGCGCCTACTGTTTTATAGGGAACAAGTTCTTTGAATGCCAAAAGCTTTCGTAAACGTTGATTTTCCAGAGTGATTTTGTTATAATCCACCAATTGTAACTCCAATTGATCAACCCGTTTTTTCAAATCCTGATTTTCAAGTTTCACTTTTTTCAAGTTAGTCACCAGAGTCCAGTAATCATTTATTGACTGATTGACGTTAGTAACTATTTTTTGAAACGGACGCAATATCTGGTAAAGGACGCTCTCCAAAAAATGCATCTCTTTTACTTTTATACCCTGCAGGCTAAAAGCCCCCAGAGTTATAACCAGAATAATCACACCAATGATTACCCAAAATCTCCTTTCACCTGGAAGTCTCATAAAATCCCACCTTTTCCCCATCTAACAACCCTTTTTTAGCTGTTATACGTTATTAAGATAACTTTTTCGGAGTAATCAACACCCTCCGTAAAATATGGAGTTCATCCAACACCTTACCAGTGCCTAATGCCACACAATCCAGTGGATTTTCCGCAATATGAACAGGCATACCGGTCTCATCACTGAGTAAACGGTCTAAACCTTTCAGCAAAGCACCACCGCCAGTCATAATGATACCTTTATCCATAACATCTGATGCCAATTCAGGTGGGGTCTGTTCTAATGTCCGTTTAACAGCACTGACAATTCTCGCGATAGGTTCTTTTAAAGCAGTTCTAATCTCTTCAGCAGTGACTTCCACAGTTTTTGGGAGACCAGTTACCAGGTCACGACCCCGTACTTCACGATTTTGATTATCATCAAGCTCAACAATTGCTGCACCAATATCTACTTTCACCTCTTCAGCAGTCCGATCACCAATCATCAAATTAAAACTACGTTTGATATATTGAACAATAGCAGCATCCATCTCATCGCCACCGATCCTGATGGAATCACTGGTCACTATCCCTCCCAAAGAGATGATAGCCACCTCAGTAGTTCCGCCACCAATATCTACAACCATGTTACCAGCCGGTTCATGAACAGGCAGCCCGGCACCAATTGCGGCTGCCATCGGTTCTTCAATCAAATATGCTTCTCTTGCGCCAGCATGAATGGCAGCATCATGAACAGCACGTTTTTCTACCTCCGTTACTCCGGAAGGCACACAGATAACGATCCGGGGATGGACCAATCTAATTCTCTTATGAGCTTTTTTAATAAAATGACGCAACATTGCTTCAGTAATATCAAAATCCGCAATTACACCATCTTTCATCGGCCTAATTGCGACAATGTTACCAGGAGTTCTACCAATCATCCGTTTCGCTTCTTCGCCAACAGCCAGGATATCGCCAGTGTCTTGCTGTTTTGCAACAACAGATGGTTCCCGAATTGTAATTCCTTTTCCTTTAAGATAAACCAATGTATTAGCAGTCCCAAGATCAATACCCATATCCCGGGAAAATGGAGCACTTATAAATTTAAACATCTTATTTTCCACCTTTCCAACTTTATTAAATTGATGTACACCGCACTGATGCACAATGTAATGCCACTTAGCGGCAAACTAGAGAATAATCAAAATAATATATACAAACATTAGATAATACCACGTTTTTTCAAACTAATATACTGACCATCTCCAATAATTAAATGATCTAAAATCTCAATTCCCAAAATATGGCTACCTTTCACTAATCTCTGTGTAATCTCCAAATCCTCTACACTGGGTTCAGGATTACCACCAGGGTGATTATGAGCCAAAATTAGCGCCGACCCACTACGACGGATCGCTTCTCGGAATACTTCTCTAGGATGAACTATTGTCTCAGTCAGACTTCCACGGGAAATCTCCTGAATAGTAATTATCTGGTTCTGACAGTTAAGCACAATAATCCAGAATACCTCTCTCTGCAAAAATCTCATCTGTGGCATAAGAATTTCCACCAATTCTTCTGCAGAATTGATGGTTTTTTTAGAATACAATGCAGCATGTATTCTTTTAGTCAACTCCCCGAGAGCAAGTAATTGTCCAGCTTTAACCTGACCAATTCCCGGAATATCTTTCAACTCTTCTACACTCACATCCAGCAGCCCCTGTAAACCATTTACGTAGCTCAAGAGTTCTTCAGCCAGACGAATAGCTGTCCGGTTTCGTGCACCAGTTCTCAAAATAATCGCGATTAATTCTGCATTAGAAAGAGATTCAGCTCCAAGTTTACTTAATTTCTCCCTGGGTCGCTCATCTATGGGAAGGTCTTTGATCCGGAAACGAAGGTTATCAACCATCATTTCACCTCTTTAACTATTTAAAATATTATACCCGGCCTTCTCTAGCAATTGTACAGTTTTTAACAGTGGTAAACCCACGACATTGAAAAAGCAGCCTTCAATCTTTTCTACAAAAAGACCCGCTTTTCCCTGAATTGCATAGGCACCCGCTTTATCCATAGGTTCGCCACTGGCCACATATTTCGAAATCTCTGCAGTACTTAACCTGCGGAAAAATACTTGAGTAATCTCCACGTCAACCCACTTTTGCTCAGTCACAGTATCAATCACTGCGATTCCAGTCATTACTTGATGCTGACGTCCACTCAACCTTTCTAGCATCTGTACTGCTTCTTCTTCAAAGATAGGTTTTCCTAATACAGTCTGTCCATCTACTACAAGGGTATCTGCACCAATCACAATTCCGTCTTCTTCACCCGCTGACACAGCGTTCTCTTTTAACCTACTCGCTACTTCTGCTGCTTTTAACAAAGCTAACTCTTTAACCATTTTAATGGGATCTGACTCTGCTATCTCTTCATCTACTCTACTGGGATTAATTTGAAATTTTAAACCAATCTGTTGGAGTAAGTCTCTCCGCCGGGGAGAGCCCGATGCTAAAATCAGTTTTTTCATCTTTTTTATCCCCCAATACTTCTTAATATATTATAACACAAAATGATGTTTAAGCTACATCATTTTAATTTCCATTTTCATCTAAGGACAAAAAAATTCTCCAATGATTAAGAGTCTGCCATATTAACACAATACCTACTCTTATTTAAATTCAATAATCCAATAGATTCTCCTCCAGTATTCTATTTAATTTTCGGAAAGACTTAAAATTTTTTTTAAGTTGAAGATTCTAAACCGATTGTGTGATTAATTATTTATAAAATATCTGCTGTAAAACCTGAAAATTAGTCTCTATAGTCTGATCAATCTCAGATTCAGTGTGAGCCAGAGAGAAAAATCCCACTTCATCCTGAATAGATGGCAAACAGATATGTTTCTCTAACATAGCCTGATAATAGAGGAAATACTTTTGTACTTCGGATTCTTTAATATCTCTAAAACTTGATAGATTCTCTTCAATAAAATACAAATTAAACATGGAACCTATACTGACATATTTACAGGGAATCTCTAACTCCTGTAAATTTTGATTTATACCATCAGCCAGCCTTTTCCCCAATAACCATAAATGATCATAAACACCTGGATTCTGCAATAGGCGTAATGTTGCAATCCCTGAACCAATGGCCAGAATTTGCCCAAAATTATACTGATTCGCAGAAGACATTTGAGACATAATGTTGCTTTTCCCACCCAGAGCAGCTAAAGGGAAACCTCCTCCCAAAATCTTACCCAGACAGGTCAAATCTGCTTCAATACCATAAACTTCCTGAGCACCACCATAAGCTATTCGAAAACCTGAGGTTATCTCATCAAAAATAAGCAGAGAACCATTATTCCTGGTTAACCTTCTGAACTCCTGTAAGTATTCTTTTTCATGTAAAACCAAACCATGTCTAGTACTAATTGGCTCCAAAATAACTGCTGCAATCTCTTCACCCCGCTGATCAAATATCTGTCGCAAGGCATCAATGCTATTATCAGTAATAAATTGAACATCTTCTACCAATTCACTATAAAATTGCATTTCTGTTGTAGCAAAAGCTTCTGGCATAACCACTATTTCTCTTCCAGTGACAAAACGCGCTACACGGATTGAGTCCAGAATGGCTTCCGATTCTGTATTGCAAAATCTAACCATCTCTACCCCAGAGTAAGCATTGACCACCATCTCAGCTAGCATTAATTCTAAATTTGTAGGTAATCCAATATTTGTTCCCAGCATCATTAACTCCTCCAATGCTGCCAGGATATCAGAATGAAGATGACCTGTAATTAGCCTTCCTCTGGCATTGGTATAGTCAATAAATTCATTGCCGTCAATATCATACAACCTGGCTCCTTTTGCCCTATCAATATAAAAAGGACGATCCTGTCCTAATCTAAGAAGCCCATCAGGGATAAATCTTTTTCCCTGGACAAAGGCCTCCTGTGAATGGGAAAAATCCATGATTAACACCTCCATAACAAAATTAGCATCACAAAACACTTAGAAACTACAGACAAATATTTTGCATATTACCATCAGAGTAAAACTGTCTAAAAACTATCATACCATATCAAGTATAATTTTTCCACACTAGAATACAATTAATTAAGAAAAAGCACAAATTCGATATCGACTATTGCTACTAACTCCAACACTTTATTCTAATGGTTTTTCTCCAACATGAACAGCCACAATCCCTCCTGTCAAGGGATAACTTCTGACATTTACTAATCCCACTTGTTTAAACATTACTTCTAACTCTGAGCGGTCTGGAAAATTGGTCAGAGAATTAGGTAAATATCTATAGGCTTGTTTTCTACCAGAGATTAACTTCCCAAGCAAAGGAACAAGTCTATAAAAATACAGATAATAGATATTTCGGAACAAAGTGTTCTCTGGTTTGGATAATTCTAAAGAGATAACTGCCCCGCCCGGACGGACAACCCGTTTCATTTCATCCAGAACGTGCAGAATATCAGGTACATTTCGTAAGCTAAAAGCCAGAGTAGTACAGTCAAAACTATCTTCTGCGAAATCTATATCCATAGCATTTCCATATTTAAGAGAGATAAAGTCTCTCTCGGGGAAGCGAGCCAATCTCTTCTCACCTTTTTTTAACATCATTTCACTAAAATCAATTCCGACTATTTGGCAATCTTTTATTGCCCGGGCAATAGCCAAAGATAACATGCCGGTACCTACACAGATATCTAAAATCTCCTGTGGATGATAAGTTTTCACGATTTGTGCAGTAAAATTACGCCAATATCTATCTCTTCCCACAGATAACACAGAATTGGCAAGATCATAATAATTGGCGATCGAATCAAACATTTTTTGAATAGCTTTTTCTTTAGTTTTCACAGTAGCCTCCTTTTTGATTACTGAGAAAAACATCATTATGTATAGTATCATGCTCAAAAAAAATATAATACTTAACAATCAGATAAATTCAAAAGTTTTTCACCGTTTTTTGAACTATCCTTCCACCAAAAAAATTTTTACACCAACCTTGTAGATGAAATTGTCCATCGACAGCTCTAGATTTAACAGAAAAGTATTCAATGATCCACAAAATACACAACCCTGAAACAAAAAGGGTGCTGACCTATGGCCAGCACCTCAAAAGTTTAATCCTTATATTTAACATCTATCGCATCTTTCTTACACTTAGTATAGCAGATGCCACACTTGATACAGATCTCCGGATCTATCTCATGCATCTTCTTAACTTCACCCTTAATCGCATCAACAGGACAGACTTTTGCACATAAAGTACATCCGATACAGTTATCATTAATTTTAATCTCTTCAATTTTGGCACCATCGAAGTCAATCGTCCCCATTGGGCACTTCTCTGCACAGAGGCCACAATTAATACACTTATCATACAGCATAATCGCCAGATTATCTTTCATCTCAATCGCACCCACTGGGCAGTTTTTGGCACAGATTCCACAGCCGATACAACCCACTTTACATACCTGACGCACTTCTTTACCGTTCAGATATGCCGAACAGCGAATATGGTTTTTGCGAGTTTCACCAACCAGAGAGATAATCGCCTTTGGACAGGCTTCTACACATTTACCACAACCGGTACACAGTTCAGGGTCAACTATCGGCAGATTATCATCACTCATCTTGATCGCACCAAATGGACAGACATCACTACAATCACCAAATCCTAAGCATCCATATTCACATCCCTTGCTACCACCACCTACAGCAGTAGCAGCTTTACAGGTTTGAATACCCCGATATTCAGAACGTTGAGTGGCTGCAGAACTACCACCTTTGCACATAACCTGAGCAATCATTCTCTCTCCAGTTGCACAGCTAACACCCATGATCTCGGCAATTTTTGCTGCACCTTCAGTACTATTTACTGGGCAGCCGCCACACTCAACATTACCTTCTACTACAGCATTAGCAAAACTACTACAACCCGGAAAACCACAACCGCCACAGTTTGCACCTGGTAAACAGGCTTCAATCTCTTCAATCCGTGGATCAACCTCTACAGCAAATTTCTTTGATGCAATCGCCAGTCCGGTAGCAAAAAAGGCACCTAATGCACCCATACTTACCAGAGCCGAAATATATAAATTAGCCACTTTGGGTCACCTCCTATTATAGTTAAATGAACTTACATTGGAATCAGGCCGGAGAAACCCATAAACGCCATAGCCATCAGGCCAGCAATAATCAGGGCAATGGGTACACCTTTGACAGCTTCAGGTACATCTGCGAACTGTAAAGTCTCCCGAATTCCAGCCATAAGAACAATGGCTAAAGTAAAACCTACACCAGCTCCAATACCAAAGATCGTACTCTGGATAAAACCATAACCTTTCATTGGAATCAAGAGAGCCAGACCCAAAATTGCACAGTTAGTAGTGATCAATGGTAAGAAGATACCCAGAGCCTTATACAATACAGGACTCGCTTTCTTAACAAACATCTCGACCAATTGTACCAATGAAGCAATTACCAGAATAAAAGCAACATATTGCAAAAAGATCAGATTCAATGGTTCCAGGATAAAATTCTGAATCAGATAGGCAGACATAGCTGTTAAAGCCATAACAAATGTAGTAGCCATGCCCATACTGAACGCAGTCTCAACCTGTTTGGAAACACCCAGGAAGGGACAAATACCTAAAAATCTGGATAGTACAAAGTTATTAACCAATACTGACGCAACAAAAATCAACAGCAGATCAGTGATAAATTCCATTTGTTCCCCCTCCTTTCTATTTCTCTCTAGTCAGATGATTCATCAGAGCCAACAGAATACCTAAAGTTAAGAAAGCTCCTGCAGGCAGAACCATGATAGTCCAGGGTTTCCACCAGGTTGTGAAGAATGGGATGCTTAAACCAAAGAAAGTTCCCATACCAATAACTTCCCGAATAATTCCTAAGAAAGTTAGTGCCCAGGTAAAACCAAGCCCCATACCAAAAGCATCCATAATAGAATTACTTACTGGCTGTTTGGAAGCAAAAGCTTCGCTCCGACCAAGAATAAGACAGTTTACCACGATTAGAGGGATAAACAGACCTAACACTTCTGCAATATCTGGGAAAAATGCCTTTAAAACATAGTCAGCAATAGTTACAAAAGTTGCAATAACGATTATATAACTAGGAATCCGTACTTTAGATGGAATTATTTTCTTGGCTAAAGATATAATAATCTCAGAAAAAATCAAAACGAAAGAAGTAGCTAACCCCATTGCCAGACCGTTAATGCCTGCATTAGTTACCGCTAAAGTGGGACACATACCTAAAACCAGGCGAAAAACCGGGTTTTCATTCCATAAACCATTAACAAAATCACGACCATGAGACATTACAGTTCACCTCCAAAAGCAGTTTGCAAATCTTTTAACGTATTCTCTACTATCGTAGTAACCGCAGCGGAGGAGATAGTAGCACCGGCGATAGCTTCTACTTCCAGATCATTGTTTACCGGACGCTTGACTACTGTGTAGTCCCCAAAAGGCTTATTATTATAATTGGACTTAAACCCGTCTTCGGTAATTCGGGCGCCTAAACCAGGGGTCTCTGTATGACTCAAAACCATAATTGAATTAATCTTTTTCTCAGCTGTATTAAAACCAATCATCATCTTAATCTCACCCTGGAATCCACCTCCGTTAGCTTCCACAGCTACCCCAATAGGAAGACCATTGGCATCATAACCTTGATAATATTTTAAATCTCCTTTTTGTTGAAGCTCATATGATTCCAGACCAGGAAGTACTTCAGCGATAGCTTGCTGCTTCTTTAATTCTGCATTTTGTTGTATTTTCTCAATGGTCACATTATAGGTAAAAGCTAATACCAGACCAGAAATAATCGCAATAGCAGTTAATACAATAATCAGTCTTGGCGTCTCTTTCATTATCGCTTCACCTCCCCATAAGTTCGAGGACGAGTATAACGGTTAATCAAGGGGGTCGCCATATTCATTAACAGAATGGAGTAAAGTACACCCTCGGGATAACCACCAAATAGACGAATCATCGTTAGAATCAAACCAGCGCCAATACCAAAGATCCAACGACCTCTCTTAGTAATCGGGCTTGTTACCATATCAGTCAACATATAAAAGCCACCCAACATCAAACCGCCAGCCAGCAGGTGGAAGATAGGATCTCTACCAAAAACTGCAGATAAAATAGCTACAGTACCCAAATAACCTACAGGAATCCGATAATCTACATATCCTTTATAGATTAAATAGATACCACCAAGAATAATAGCCAGAGCACAGGTTTCACCCAGAGAACCGCCAATATTACCAATAAAAAGACTCCAATAGTCAGTAGCAATACCACTCATCTTCATTGCTGCCAGTGGAGTTGCTGAAGCAACTGCATCAGCACCACCTGGTAAATACCAGGAAGTCATCTCAACCGAAAATGCAGCAACTAAGAATGCACGACCTACCAGCGCAGGGTTGAATGGGTTATAACCTAAACCGCCAAAGATCTGCTTACCTAAAGAAATAGCTACAATCGACCCCAGAGCAGCCATCCACAGAGGTAAGCGTGGGGGTAGAGTCAATGCTAACAACAATCCAGTCAAAATAGCACTACCATCCATGATAGTAATCTTCTTACCTCTCACCTTCTGCCAGACCCACTCAGTCAAGACACTTGTCACAACACAGGTTAATATAATTAAAAAAGCCTTTATTCCAAAGAAATAAACTGCCATTAATGCTGCTGGAATCAAAGAAAGATTCACAGTATGCATAATACGTGGTATAGTGTCTACATCACGAACATGTGGTGATGAAGTCACAATTAATTTTGGATTACTCATCTTCTTTTATCCCCCCTCAACTTTATTTTTTCTTCCGACGTTGAGCCAGCACTTCAGCTTTACCCAGACGGATATAATGAACTAGCGGTCGCTTGGCGGGACAGATATAAGAACAAGAACCGCACTCGATACAATCCAGGACATTGTAATTCTCCATCTCAGCATACATCTTGTGTTGACTTTGATTAGCCAGAGTAATCGGCATTAAGAAGACTGGACAAACATCAACACAACGTGCACACCGGATACAGGGTTGGGGTTCAAAGTCTTGAGCATCATTAACAGTCAATACCAGAACACCAGAAGTACCTTTTTGGACTGGTACATCTATATTGTGAGCAGAAGGACCCATCATCGGACCACCCAGAATAACCTTACCAGGGGTTCCATTAAAGCCACCAGCTTGCTCAATCAATTCAGAGACAGAAGTACCAATCTTCACAATCAAATTTTGTGGATTCTTAATCCCGTGACCAGTAATAGTTACAGGTCTCTCAATCAATGGCATACCTTCTCGAATAGCTTTGGTCACTGCTACAGCAGTAGTCACATTGTTAACAACACAACCAGCATCTGCAGGTAATCCGCCAGAAGGTACTTCTCTGCCAGTAATGGCAGTGATCAACATCTTCTCACCACCCTGTGGGTATTTGGTATGCAAAGGTACTACCTCAATACCAGCTTCACCCGTACAGGCTTCAGTTAAAACTTTGATAGCATTGGTTTTATTATCTTCGATACCGATATAACCTTTGGTCACACCGATGGCTTTCATCAGTGCTTTCAAACCATAGACCACTTCTTCTGCCTGCTCCAGCATTACTCTGTGGTCAACTGTAAGATAAGGTTCACATTCGGCTCCGTTTAAAATCATCGTATCAACTGTCTTGCCCTCAGGAATAGATAATTTGACCTGAGTTGGGAAGGTTGCACCGCCCATACCAACTATACCTGCTTCACGGATAATCATTCGAATATCCTCTGCAGATAAAGAACTAAGATCACCTTTAGGTCGCACATCTTCGTGTAAGGTATTTTGACCATCTGACTCGATGATCACCGCAAGACTCTTTCCGCCTGCACCTATCTCTACTTCTCTAACATCTTTTACTACTCCAGAGACACTCGCATGGATTGGGGCAGAAACAAAACTCTGGCTATCGCCGATTTTTTGACCCACTTTAACAGTATCACCCTTTTGAACAAGTGGATCACAGGGAGCACCCATGTGTTGACGCATCGGAATAACGACCTGTGCTGGATTTTGAGCTAATTTTAATTCTTTTCCAGATGTCAACTCTTTGTTGTATGCTGGATGAATACCCTGCTTAAATGTCTTGACATGCATATAAATTTCACCCCTTTAAATAAAATTAATAAAAATACATTTTAACAGTTGATTTGCCACCTTAACATATTCGGGATTTATGACGAAAATCCTCTATTAAGCTGGCGATATTTCAATTATAACAAAGATATTTTTGGATATGAAGCTGTATAACCGAAATAACAAATGTAAATTTTGGATATTATTTAGTGAATTATTTCACTTAGTCTCTGAATATTCATACAATTATTGCGTATAAAGCTTTGGTTTTTACCGCCATTGTCTGTAAAATACTTGTAACATTAATAAGTGTCTTATTTCACATATTTAATGTTATCCAGACCTTTCAGGGAAAATAGTTGGACTTTTGGGAGTTTTCAAAATTATTAATCTTTAATATCAAAGCTAGAATTTTCTCTAAAATAACAAAGGAGCAGAAAGCTGCTCCTAATGTTTTATCTCAATCCAATTTTCTATAATTGTTTTAACCCAGTCATCATTCGACATTTTATACTCTTCGATCAATCCAAGATCCGTCAATTTAGTCATTTCTGGATCAATGGGTAACCTGGTCAAGAAAGGAATCTCTATCTCGTTAGCTATAGATTCTCCTTTTCCTTTCCCAAAAATCTCAATTTTGTTTTCACAGTGAGGACAGATAAGATAGCTCATATTCTCCACCAGACCCAAAATCGGAATCTCTAACATTTTTGCCATCTTTACAGATTTTTTGACCTCCATATAGACCAAATCCTGCGGTGATGACACCAGAACAATACCATCTACAGGAATAGACTGCATAACTGTCAAAGGAACATCTCCTGTTCCGGGAGGAAGATCTAAAACCAGATAGTCCAGTTGATTCCAGACCACATCTGACCAGAACTGACGTACAGTTCCTCCCATTAATGGACCACGCCAGATGATTGGATCATCTTCACTCTCCAGCAAGAGGTTTACCGACATAACTCCTATCCCTGTTTTGGTACGTAAAGGAAACAGTCCCAGATCAGTCTGTTCAGGATGTCCCTGAATCCCAAACATCTTCGGAATACTTGGCCCTGTAATATCAGCATCCATTAAGCCTACTTTGTAACCCAATCGATTTAAGGTTACAGCCAGAAGAGCAGATACAGTAGATTTACCCACTCCTCCTTTGCCACTCATCACTGCGATAACTTTTTTTATCTCACTTAAATCGTTCAACTTTTCCTTTTCCATTATCTTTCCTCCTAAACTGTGTCATTTCGAATGATTTATTTGTCTTTTTCCAGTTAACTATCCTAGTTTATCCAAAACCGGTCAAAACATTTATTCTATCAGAGAGATTACCTTCCGATATATCTCTTTTAATGCCTGTAAAGTTCGATCTTCTCCATCTCCCTGATTCAATAATTCCCAGAGAGTCATCTCCAGGCAGATTGCTTCTGTAACCCGTTTATCGAATGGAATCTGTCCTACCACTTCTACCTCATTTTTCTGGCAATAAATGATAATTTTTTGTGTCATCTCCCGATTAAGATCTGCCTTATTGATACAGACCACACAATTTACCGTGAAATGTTTAGCCAGATCTAAAACCCGTTCCAGATCATGCAAACCGGAAACAGTAGGCTCAGTTACGGTAAGGGCCAGATCTGTTCCAGAGAAAGAAGAGATGACTGGACAACCTATACCCGGAGGTCCGTCCACAATTAGCAGTTGACGTTCTTCTCTTTCACCGATCTCTCTGGCTGTGGTCAAGACTTTGGTCACTAATTTACCCGAATTTTCTTCACCTATTCCTAATTTCGCATGAATCAATGGCCCAAATCGGGTATCAGAAACAAACCATTCTCCACAAAGATTGTTATCAATATCAATTGCTCCCGTAGGACACACATATCTACACAGAGTACACCCTTCACAGAGCATTGGATCAATCTTTACTTGGGTATCCCAGAATAAAGAATCCAGTTCAACCTGGATAGCTTGAAAACGGCAGTGAGTGACGCATTGATGACACTGACTACATTTTGAAGGATTAATTTTCGCCACCTTTCCACCATAAAAATCATGCACTTCCAGGACATCAGGATTCACAACCAGATGTAGATCGGCAGCATCTACATCACAATCGGCCAGAATTATTTCTTTGCTCATAGCTGCCAACGAAGCTGTCAGAGACGTTTTGCCGGTCCCACCCTTACCACTAATCACTAATAGCTGCTTCATCAGTTCATCCCTTCCTTATTTGCACAGACCGCCATAAATAGTTGAATAAAGGCTTTCTGCAGATCGGGGAATTGATCCACCAATAAATCACCCCTGGCATAACAACTGGCATACTCTCTGTTAAATGGGATCCGCAATAATATAGGAATATCCATCTCCCGACAAAAATCTTCCACAGAAATATCCCCTCCGGAAGAAAGCAAATCTGCCCGATTAATCACCACCCCACAGGGAATCTGCATTTTTTGCACAACCTCATATGCTAATTTTAAGTCATTTAAACCAAAAGGTGTTGGCTCAGTGACCAGAATAACATAATCTGCTCCGTAAAGACTAGAGACAACTGAGCAAGAGGTTCCCGGAGGAGCATCAATGATTGTTAATTTATCCTGGTCAATTGCTTCTTTTAATTGTTTAATAATCGGAGGTGCTAAAGGTGTTCCAATTTTTAGTTCACCCTGCAAAAACTCCATCTTGCCTATCTTTCCTTGATCAATCCAACCAATAATCCGCTGAGATTCAGAGATAGCATGGGCTGGACAGATAAAACTACATCCTCCGCAACCATGACAGAGTTCCGGAAAGATCAAAATACTTCCTTTGATATAGGCCAGAGCATTATAAACACAAAATTCACTACATCTGGCACACTGGATACATTTTTCTCCATCAACTTCCGGAATACTAATATATACCTCTTTACGCTCTAATAACTCAGGTCTGAGGAAAAGGTGAGAATTTGGCTCTTCGACATCACAATCGATAAGTTGAATCATCTCCTGGGGAATCCTCAAATCTCCATCTTCTCTGGACAAAGCTCGGGCCAGATTGGTAGCAATAGTCGTCTTTCCTGTACCTCCTTTTCCACTGGCCACAACTATTGTCAGATTACTATTCACTCCCATCTTCCTTTCCCATTTGACCATGATTAAACTTCTCGATAACGGTTGCTATTGTACCGGTAATTCCTTCATAGACCCGTACTTTGCCCGTCTCTAATCCACGCATAGCCTTTGGTCCTACACGTCCTGTCAAGACAGCTTCTGCCTGAAGATCTACCACCTTCTGTGCACTCTGCACTCCAGCACCAGAATCTGCATTTACCCCTGTGTTTTCGATAAATTCAACATCGTTGGTTGTAGAATCAACCAGAGCAAAATACTTGCATCTGCCAAACCGAGGATCAACTTCCGAATTTAGAGAATTATCTTGAGCTGTTATAACAATCTTCATGCTTCTTTCCCTTCCTTATCATCAGATTTATCTGCAATCCGCTCCAGAATTCCAGTTAGACCATTTACCTGTTCTTTAAGACTATTCACCTGTTTTGTTAACTCTTCTAACTCGTAATTATCCATCTCAGCAGAAAAATTAGCTCCTCTTCCATAACCACGATTTCTAAATCCATTCCTCAGACCTCTACAACCAGAAAATCTTCCCATATTTCCTTGATATGGTTGAATACAAAAACCTCTTCCTCTTCCTGTCATTGCCCCCTGCCCCATAGGTCCAGTTCCATCATAACCTGGCATTTGTTTGGCCTCCTTATAATATATTTTGAGCATATGCCCATTACTATTATAAAATTATTTTGGGCATATGTCAATAACCTATGGAGAAAAAATTGCGATTTTTGCAGAAAAATTCTGCAAAAATGAGGACTATCTTCATCATAATTTAAAGTCAGATTAACTTTTACAATTTCAGAAGGTGATTTGTATTTTCACTGAAGTAAAAACACTATATAGTTATTTATACTCCCACCTATAGAGAATGGAGGACTTTTTTCCAATAAGAGGATAAACAAAAAAACCGCCACTAATTTGATATATTCCCCCTATAGTAGGGATAGTTGGAAGTTCACTATTAGTAACAGTCTCTGATTCACAATATATTCTTTTCACCTCTTCGATCTAGATCCTTTTTAATCAGGACGGTTCGATCTCTTCTAAAGGATGCCCACATTCAGGGCAATCAGTGATCTCTTCTTGATCTCCGGTCACATTAGACTCTTCATAAACCTCATCACAGTGGCGACAGCGTTTTCTGCGGTGTCCCAGATAAAAATCTCCACCTTGAAAACGAATCGCTTTCCCACAGATCAAAGCATCAGAGATTTTACTTCTGGCTTCCTGCAAAATCCGCTGAAAAGTAGCTCTCGATACCTGCATCTTCTCAGCACATTCCTCCTGCATCAATCCCTCCCGATCTTTTAGGCGAATAGCCTCGACTTCTTCGATGGTCAAAACCACCTCTTCTAATTCACACATCGGTACTGCTGCCGGTTTAAAATATTTGACTGCAGGAATAAATTCTACTCTTCTCTCTTTTGGTGGTCTTGGCATCTGCCCCACTCCTCTTCCTCTCAAATATTCTACTTCCTATTATAACAGATTCACTTAAATAACAAAAGAGCCGCCTACTAATTTTTCAACACCTATCTTTCACCTAAACTCTTTTACAAAGCTGTTAACAACAAATTGAGTAAGATTAAATTAATCAATCAACTTACCTTCCAATCCCTCTATTAGATCATTTTGAATCGCCTCCAGAACCATTGGATGATTCAGCGGCACACCTGCTAATTCCTCACGGATATATCTGGTGGACAGTCCATATTCACCATTATCACATCTATAGGTGAATAGAAAATCTACATCGGGATTCCCCTGAATCAAAGTAATCATGGTTGAGATGAGATCACCCATCGGAGTCCTATCTATATGACTGAGTTTGAAACTGGCGGTCACCACTGTCCCCTTACCTTCTTCCGACTTTAGAATAAAACCACCCTCAGCCCGCTCTGCAGCATCTTTAAACAGAGGTAAACCTAAGCCCACCCGACGGGTTGTCCTGGTGGTAACAAAAGGATCTAAGACATCCTGAGTCATCTGTTTTGACATCCCCTCACCATTATCCTCAATAGTAATACTCAATTCATCTCGTTCTGTGCAAATCTCGATCATGATCTGCACCTCACTAGCTCTGGCTCGCGTTGAGTTCTGAACTATATCCAGTATATGTAAAGACAGTTCACGCATTATAAGCCCCTCCTATAGTGTAGAACTATTTGACTCCCGCTGAGTGTAACTGACATGCCAATTGATAACTATTGGCTTTAGAAGTAAAGATATTAATCCCTTCCTCCCTGGCTTTCTCCAACATATTTTGTGCTGGTGCTACCCCGCTGGCGATAATGATTCCAGATAAATTTAACAATGCTGCCACGGCGATGATATTCTGATGACCCTGGATCGTGATCCAGATATTACCGTTTTTCGCCTGAGCCATCACCTGGCTTAACAGATCACCAATATAACCACCAGTAACTTCCCGTTCCAAATCAGAGTCCACCTCGACCTTTAGTGGAACAGATTCTATGATCTCGCTTAATCTCATCCGTATCACCCACCCTTAATTAATATTAATGATAGCTGTCACTGTAGTACCCTCTCCGGGAATGGATTCAATCATCAGTTCATCAGACCAACGTTTCATATTATATAATCCCATTCCGGCACCAAAACCCAACTCCCGTACGTGTTCGGAAGCAGTCGACCAGCCAGGTTCCAGTGCCAGATCAATATCACAGATGCCTGGCCCTTCATCGACAATAATTATTTTAACAAAATCAGGAGTAACCAGTACTGTCATTGTCCCACGATAAGCATGAATCACCACATTCACTTCAGCCTCATAACTGACCACAGCCACTTTGCGTAAAAAGATTGGGGAATAACGTCCAGTATCTGCCAATGTTCGTTTCAAATTACTGGATGCTTCACCAGCCTGACTAACATCGCCACCTTCAATCACAAAATTTAACACGAATGCTTTGCTTTCATCAATGTTAACATCATTCTCAAAACCTTTGACTTTTCTCACTGTTCGTTCAGTCTGCTGCTGAACCATATGATTCTCTAAAATTTGCAACAAACGAACCAGAATGTCCCCAGGTGTAATTATTCCCTTTAATACCCTATCTTTATCAACAACAGGAAATCGTCCATATTTATTCCGTTTAAACTGTTTTAATACTTCAATAATTGATTGATCTTCTAAGACTGTTACTACTTTACGAGTCATATACTTACTAATCGCAGCTTCCAAATCCCGTATCTCCAGATAATGAATAATGTCGTCAATACTGATAATACCTTCAATTCTATTTTCATTATCTACAATTGGAATACCTGAGATTTTTTTTAGCCGCATAATCTCTTTCGCCTGAATCACTTTCTGCTGAGGATAAAGTGTTATTACATTATAAGTCATTACATCTTTAGCTTTTAATTCACTGGCTAATTCAGCAATTAGTGGTGAATCTATTGGATAAATATCCCGGTCGTCAATCATCCCTGTCCCTCCATTCTATACAACCTCGTACACCTTGACCAAAAAGAAGTCCACAGGACTCAAATAATGGAAGATCGGTCATTAATAAAGGAATATCCTTCTCTTTAGCTAATCGAATCGCATTCTGATCAGGTTTCTTACCGCGAACAAAAATCACCGCATTGAGATCCATTAACTCAGCAGTACGGATAACCTGACTCTGAGTTAAACCTGTCAAAAGTAAGGTTTTCTCTTTGGTATATGCTAAAACATCACTCATTAAATCTGCACCACAGGCGATTTTAATCTCCATTTCCAGTGCCGTGGTATCACCTACTATAACCTTCGCGTCTAATAATTTTGCGATATCTCCTAATTTCATGTAATTAACCCTCCTAAATTTTTCCGTATTGTCAAAAGTTTTTAACAACTTTTAACCCTAAACCATTAATACTATTAACTTTTTTTATAAAAAACTTGCTCCCCCCCCCTCATTTTGAGGTATTTTAAAGTTATCACCACCCAAAATCCCAAAAAAGGAGAAAAGGAGGAGCAAACCTTGAACAAAATAATTACCATCTTATTCTCATACATTCAACTTCAACAAAGAATCATTGTATATCTTATTGGATCGCTGATAGGTAAGCATATCACTCGGAAAATTTACGATGAACCAATTAACAAACCCTATCGAAAACTTCAGGTTGACAAACTACCCATCATTGAAACACTTGAAAAACTCGACTTTAAGCAACTACTCATTGATTACGAAACTACTAAAGGTAAACCACTCAAACCTGTTAAGCCACATAAGAATAGTAATGCCCGTGTTCCCAATACCCTTACCTGCCCTAAATGTGGTGCACCCCATAATTATCTTTACGATAACACTGGAGGTCGTGGACAATTCAAGTGTAAGATCTGTGGGTGTCTATTTAACTTTAAAAACTATTACTCTAAGGCTGCTATTCTCAAATGTCCCTATTGCTCTAGACTACTCACAAAGAAGAAAGAGCGTAAAGATTTTCACATCTTCAAGTGCATCAATGATCATTGCTCACTTTATCTACACAATCTCGCTACTATGTCTAAATCTGATAAAGAGTGCTTTAAAGTAGCACCTCATGAGTTTAAAGTTCGCTATATCCATAGACAGTTTAACTTTGATTTTAAGCCTTTGAGTAAGACTGGCCCTGTAGTGCCTAACGTCGATCTTTCCAGGATCTATGCTCCCACACATACCTTAAGCTTGATCCTTACTTACCATGTTAATTTTGGTTTGTCATCCAGAAACACTGCTTCTATTATGCAGGATGTTCATGGTGTGAAGATCTCACACCAGACAGTTTTAAACTACGCTGAGGCGGTAGCCACTATCATTAAGCCCTTTATTGATAACTACCCTTACGATCTTTCTAACTCTTTCTGTGGTGATGAAACATACATCAAGGTTAACGGTAAGTGGCAGTATGTCTTCTTTTTCTTTGATGCAGTCAAAAAGATCATCCTTGCCAACAGAATATCTCCCAATAGAGACACTCTATCTGCAATCAAAGCTATGGATGATGTTCTATCCAGGCTTAAAGAGATTCCAGATGATCTGTCTTTTGTTGTTGATGGCAATCCAATTTATGTCCTGGCCCAACATTACTTCGCTCAACATGGTTTTCATTTTGACGTTAATCAGGTCATTGGATTAACCAATGAAGACCCGGTCTCTAAAGAGTACAGACCGTTTAAACAGATCATTGAGCGACTTAACAGGACTTACAAACGCAGTTACAGAACAACCTTTGGGTTTAAAAGTCCTGATGGCTCTATTGCCTTCACTACTCTATTCACTGCATACTTCAATTTCCTGAGACCACATTCTTCTCTGGAAAAATCTGTTCCGGTAGCTTTACCTGAGCTGGGTAACTTACCTAATATGCCTGCTCGATGGGCAACACTGCTTAAGATGGCTGAAGATTATCTTGTTGATCTACAGCAGACAGAATAATCTTTATATCCTTTTAGCAGAGCCTGAGACAATAACCACATAACCAGCTATCGGCGAAGCGAATCCTTGACAAACCGAACCAACCAAATGGTACAATCAGTTTTCGAGGGCTGGCTACTTTGTCTTGCCTTTTTATCCGTTCCCTTCGCCCTCGGTAACCCTTCTGCACCATTTGGGTGGTGTTTGTCAAGGACGATAGCGGTGGATACCCTCAATAATTTCCTCTGGAGCATCTTAAATTTCTATTTTTCATAGATCTTTTGACACTACCAATTTTTCCTAATGCGATTTACTGATGCGTCTAGATTATTCGATAGTTTGCGAAATTTATCACTAACTCAATTTCATTATATTATATCTAATGTTTAAAATCAATCTCTTCCTAATTAGTTACAGGTTTTCACCCAAAAATATATAAATCTATCCAAAAAAATTATCCACTTTTCAGTGGACAATAAATACATCTACATAACCATCATTTTTTACCTGCTTCTTTAATTGTTCAGCTTCTTCTTCAGTCTGAGAAGCTCTCAGTTGTACCTTATAAGGAGGTCCTTCAGTGATTATCACACTAGGATACCCTTTTTCCAATAACTCCTCTTGCAAACGTTCGGCGTTAACACGGTTGTTAAAAGCACCTAATTGGACTACAAATAGGCTGCCACTCCTTGATTCGGGAGTATAATCGTTCTCAGGAATATCGATCACTTGCGGCTCTTCGGTATCCTCAATATTTGTGATGATAAATTCATTTTCCTGAGGTTCAGAACTCACTTGATTAATCTCTGCCCCGCCAGCAAAATTAAGCAAGGCATTCCCGATAAAATAACCTCCTACTACAGCCATAACTCCCATGACGATGACTCCTAGTATTAATGATACATTTTTGTTGTTGTAATGTCTGTGGTTCATGTCACCACTTCCTTTTTTAAGAGTTAATCCTGAGAAATATATATGCACTTAAAGAGGGTAATATAACTTTTTTAATTAAGAAAATTACCAGAATGAAATTACTCTTTACTGATAATAAAAAAGATGATAGTCGTTACAACTATCATCTTTAACAAAAATATCCACCATATTTAAAATATTCTGCTTAAGTAACTACCTCTTCCCCGGGTAATAAAATCTCACGGGCTTCCGCTATAGTATACAATGATCCTGTAATACACACTAAATCATCACTACTGGCCTGACTAATCCCGTATCTGATAGCCTCGTCAAATTCAGAAATGACTTTAAAATCCACCTGCGTATCCTCCAATAATTTGGCCAAATCTTCAGCTGTATTGGCTCGAAAATTATGATTCTGGGTAAAGACGATACCAGAAGCTAATGGGACTACTCTTTCCAACATCTGTTTGACATCCTTATCTTTCAATATACTCATAACCAAATATAAGTTCTGATACTCATTGTGTATTCGGTTTAAATAATCTACCAATGCCTCTATTCCCTCAATATTGTGAGCCCCGTCTATCAGAACAGGAGGATTCTCCCTAACCAGTTCCAGACGTCCAGGCCATCTTACCTCTTTTAAACCTTCACGGATAGAACTATTATTAACTTTGGGGAAATGCTCCTGAATAACTTTGAGAGTTTTGATAGCAACAACCGCATTCCGAACCTGGTGATCGCCTACTAAACCGATCTCTAACTGTCTATAACGGTCTGATTCAATGATCAGATCAACAGTCTGTTTATGCAAATCTTCATTCACTTTCTCCCAACTAGTGACAGAAAGTGGCGCAGATAGAGGAGCTTTTTTTAAATCTGCCTGTTCAATAATCGCATCAATAGCATCTTGATCTCTAACTCCGATCACAACCGGCGTACACTCTTTAATAATTCCCGCCTTCTCATAAGCGATCTGACTCAAAGTAGTACCCAGATATTCAGTATGATCAAAACCAATGCTAGTTATCACAGAAACCAGAGGATGAACTACATTGGTAGCATCCAGGCGCCCCCCCAATCCAACTTCCAGAACCAGAGCATCCACTTTTTTATATGCATAATAAACAAAGGCTAAAATAGTAATCATTTCAAAAAAACTGGGACGGCCCAGACTAGAATCTCTGGAAATCTCCTCAATGATGGGTTTAATCTTTTCCGTTACTAGCTCCAGATCCTCAATATTTATCGGTTTACCATTTAAGCGAAATCGTTCAGTAAAACTCTGGAGATGTGGTGACGAATACAATCCCACCTGATAATCAGCCTGCTTTAATACAGAGGAAATCATTGCAGAAGTTGAACCTTTACCATTGGTTCCTGCCACATGAATAATCTTAATCTCTTTTTCGGGATTACCTAACAGCTCCAAAGCAGTGGTAACTCTTTGAAGACCGGGCTTAAAACCTCCATTAGATCTAAACTTTGCGAAACTATCTATATACTCCATACAATTCATAATCTTTCACTCCATCATCAATAGATATTTTTCTTATTTTTGATAAACAATCTTGCCATTGATAATAGTCATTACAATCTGGATATCTTTTATCTCATCTGCAGATATACTATCAATTGGACGATCTAAAACTACCAGGTCTGCACTCATACCCTCTGCGATAATCCCCTTTTCATTCTCTTCCGCACCGGCATATGCACCGCAGACTGTGAATAATTGCAAAGCCTGGTTGAAAGTTAAAGCTTCTTCTGGATACCAACCTCCCGGCGGATTCCCTGCTAAATCTTTGCGGGTTACTGCCGAATAGATGCCCCAAAGTGGATTCACAGGCTCAACAGGACAGTCGGAACTACCCGAGATCTTAATTCCCTTTTCCCACAAAGTCTGCCAGTTATAAGATGTTTTTATCCGTTGACCAACTCTACTTTCCGCCCAATGCAAATCTGTATTAATAAAGATCGGTTGAATCTCAGCAAGAATCCCATATTTGAGCATTGTCTCCATAATCTCTTCAGTTAATATCTGAGCATGAATCAAACAATGTCTTAAATAGTACTTCGGATTCTCTTCTTGAACCCGGGCAATTATTCGTACAGCCTGTGCTGTCGCAGCATCACCAATCCCATGAATGGCTACCGCAAAATCAGCTCCATGAGCTTCTTTGATTATCTTATAGAGCTCTGTATCGCTATAACATAGAATACCTTTCTGCCCGGCTGCATCACTATACTCCTCACATAAGGCTGCTGTTCTGGCACCCAGAGAACCATCGGTAAATATCTTAACTGCTCCAATGGTAATCCCATCTAATTTTGTACCCGTTTTATACCCCAACTCAACAGCCTGTTTTAGTTGTTCCGGTTTGATATGCATATGAGTCTTGGGAAGCTTACCTTCTAAATATAAACGACGATATAATTGGATCATTGGTTGAATATCATCATATCCTCCCAAATCATCAGTATGGACAGTAGTAATTCCCTGAGATAATACTCCCCGACCGCCAGCAATTAAAGCTTCTTCAACATCTTCCAGAGTACTCTCAGGCAGATTATCAAAAATCAATGCCATAGCATTCTCCCGAAAAACACCGGTTAGATGACCCAATTCATCGAAATCTATGGCTCCACCTTCCGGACAGGGTGTTGAATCCTCAATACTCATCATCTCCAGTGTTTTAGAGTTAACAACTATCAAATGTCCACAAACCCGACTAAGTACTACCGGATTATCCGGTGAGACCTTATCTAAGTCAGCTCTAGTAGGTAAAATTCCGCCATAGCGATTCTCATCCCAACCGCGTCCCACAATTAGAACACCTGGCTCTGTTTGCTGCACTCTGACCTGTAAACGTTGAACTAATTCAGTAATCGAATCACAACCAGCTACATCTACTGATTTAAGATATAGTCCATAATTCAGTAAATGCATGTGTGTGTCAATAAAACCGGGAAGCAATGTCTGTCCTTGAAGATCAATCCTGATCTGGTTTTCTGGATCTAATCCTGATTGGCTGATCTTACCTTCCCGTACTGATAAAGAACCCACATCCTGAACTTCTAAATCATTTGCAGACTTTAAGATTCTCCCATTATAAAATAACATTCCTGAACCACCTCCAGACAAAATTAACCTTGCCACCGTTGGAACAATTGATGTGAAATTCGTAAACGATCTAAAATCTTTCCTATGACAAAATCAATCAGGTCATCAATACTTTGAGGATGATGGTAAAAACCTGGCATAGGTGGTACGATCATCACCCCAAGCTTACTTAATGTCAACATATTCTCCAGATGGATGGAATTCAAAGGCATCTCACGTGGTGATAGCAATAAAGGACGCCCTTCTTTTATCATCACATCAGCTGCCCGTTCCAAAAGATTCTGTGAACGCCCCTGAGCAATTCCCGAAAGTGTGGACATAGAACAAGGTACCACAGCCATTCCTTCAGTTAAAAAAGAACCACTGGCTATAGATGCCCCAATCTGCTGAATTGGAAGATACTCAATACGCCTATTCAGTTCATCTCTGTTCAGCGGTAAGCTATCCGCAAAATACTGAATAAGATCTTCTGTTACCTCCATTTTAGGGCCCGATTTTAATCGAATACCCAGTTCTTCCTCAATCACCTCTTTTCCGGCATTGGTAACAGTTACAAATACTTGATAATCTTTTTTGATCAATTCTTCGATCAACCTGATCCCATAAATCGAACCTGTTGCTCCGGTAATTCCAACAATAAATCTCTTCATGTCGCCTCCCACACACAGTTAAATTTTTAAAACCTGAATTCCAAAATCATAAATATTAACAATGTCAAACTTACAAGACTATTGATTCTAAAAAAAACCAGATTTGCTTTGGATAAATCATGAGGAGAAACCATAGAATTCTCTCGAAATAATAAAAAGCCTACTACCCAGAGAGCACTCAAATAATACCAACCTAATCCAGCAACAAATTTTAAAGTGATAAACAGTAAAAAAGATATCATATGCAATAGAACACTGGTCTGTAAAGCTTTATCCAGACCAAATCTTACAGGAATAGAATATAATCCTTCTTTTAAGTCAAACTCATAGTCCATCGTAGAATAAATTATATCAAACCCGGCAGTCCAGAAAGTCACTCCCAACCCTAATAAGATCGGTGCCATTTGTATATCTCCTCTGATACCAACCCAACTTCCAATAGGGGCCATCCCCAAACACATTCCCAAAATTATATGTGAGAACCAGGTAAAACGCTTGGTGTAAGAATAAAAAAAGATAATACTTACAGCAATCGGAAGTAACATCAAACACAAAGGATTAAGTGACCAACTGGCAAGAATAAAGATAAATAACGAAACTATTATTCCCAGAACAACCTCCAATTCTGTCGTTCTACCCTGGGGTAGAGCCCTATGTGCTGAACGAGGATTTTTGGCATCTATGTAACGATCTACTAATCGATTAAAAGCCATACCAGCACTTCTGGCTCCAAAAATCGCAAAAGTAATCAGAATCCATTGACGCAAAGTTGGCATCCCCCGGGCAGCTAAAATACCTCCTACATAGGCAAAAGGTAACGAAAAAAGAGTATGTTCAATTTTAATTATCTCAGCAAATGTCTTTACTTTATCCCACATAGTCCATCCATCCTTTCTACAAACCTGTTTACTCTTAGTCTGTCCAGATGAATGAATATTTACCAAAACCACTTACAATATTCGATATTTTTGAGTTACTTCCTTTCTATTTTTGGTATTTAAATAAAAAAAGCACCTCATTCAAAGGTGCTTGTGAAAAAACTATTTAAACATATTTCAGAAGGAAAATCTCCCAGCCTCTATAAGTAGGAGTATAAATAACTAAATCGGGTTACTTCAGTTGAGGTACAAATCCCCTTCTGAAGTCGTTAAACCTAAGCATTAACAGCTTGCTGTTAATGCGACTTTAATTTAATTAGCAGAATTAAAATGAACATCTACGACACAGGAAGTAGATGGTGTGCCATCAATAGTGACTTTCATTTCAAACGACTTACCTTCTAAATCGGCGTAACTGGTAATATCATAGTTATTAGGAGTATCGTTCAACTCTTCAATCATATCATTAATTGTGTAGTCACCTATTAGGTCAGCTTGAATATCAAAAGTTTGGGAAGGAATACCCTGGAATGCAAAAGGTATAGAAATTGGGAAAGTATCATCTAATTCATCCCGATAATCATCAGAATCAAAACTATACAGAGTAGCAATCTCCCCAGAATCCAGCTCTCCAGTAATCTCTACCAGAACACGATTAATAGTCAAAGCACCCATTCCGGTAACTGAAACAGTAATCGTACCATCAATTTGATCATTACCACTGTAAAAATTCATCGGATTCGGTTCAATTGTAATATCCATTCCAGCACCACAACCTGCCAGGGTAACACTCAACACCACAATCATCAAGACCAGAAAAAGCTTTTTCATTTCACTCACCCCTCATTTCAATTTATAATCTTTCCACAGATAATTATGCATTTTTCTATCTTTTTAGAAGCTTCTACCTTTTACTTATTAGATAATAATTCTACATTCTAGTCGAATATCCTGCTAAATCTTTGAGCGCAATACTTAGTATTTCAAAAAGAAACCAGATTTGCGATAAATCACAAATCTGGTTTCTTTATAGCATATATTGAATTAATCCTGACTTCCTGCAACTGTAAGTTCTGGAACCAGAATCGCTGGTGCATATCCATATCCATAGAATACAGCCTGAGTCGCGTGTAACTCATTTCCGATCATAGTTACCCGTTTAAACACATCATAAATGTTACCAGAGACCATAGCATCGACTACTTTGCCTTTAATTTCCCCATCTTCTACCAAAAAGCCGCTGCCAATATTTAATCCAAATTCACCAGCTATGGTATTACCAGTATGACCACCCATAATTCCATTGACAATGATACCCCGCTTGACATTTTTAACCATCTGTTCAAAGGTATCTTCGCCCGGCAAAAGAATGCAATTACTCACATAGGTAGCGGGTTTAATGTCTATGCCCTTTTCAAAAAGAGTCTTCTTCATACCATTGCCGGCTACCGCACCTTCTCCATAGATGATTGCGTCATCTAAACCAAAAAGATAATTCTTGAGAACACCTTTTTCCACAATTGATTTTCTTCTGGACACACTACCTTCATCATCATATGGAGCAGATGCAAAACCCCAGGGATAAGTCGGGTCATCCACTATGGTCACTTGTGGATTAAAGATCTCTTCACCAAGCCGATCATTTAATGGTGACAGTCCCCGATTTATGGTCTGACCATTAACTCCCACAGCCAATCTCATCAATAGTGGCCAGGATGCACCTGAATTGAAGATGATGTCCATCTTGCCAGTCTTAACTTTGATCTTCTTTTGAGAGAGCTGATGAAATTTGACAAATCTTTCTAATCTGGCTTGATCAAAACTAAAATGTTTACTATACGTATCCCAATCACTGAATTCCCTAAAACCATCTTCTGCACGACTGGTTATGCCAATGGTAAAGTTAGTCCGATCATAGCCAACATCCAGACCAGAGGAGTTTAAAATTTTAACTCTTTGAATCTCTTTGCCCAGATTTAAGTCATAGTTGAGAGCTGGATCAAGTTTCTTGAGTATCTCAACCATCTCCCAACCCTGTTTTACTATATCTTCTACTGTCAATTTAACAACTAGCGGATCACAACACTCAACTTCCGGGCCAGTCTCCCCAGGAAAACAAATCTCTGTCCGATCACCATATTTAGCAGAAAGTAGTGCCCGTTCTATCAAATCTTCCCGTTCCAGACTGGTAGATGTTGCAAATCCCAGACGTCCATCATTATCAATAATTCGTAAACTATAGCCAACAGTTTTCTTTGCATTTACCCGCATCACCTGATCGTTACTAAACTGAACAGGTAAAGCCTCTTCTTCTATCCGATAAATTTCCGCCTGCTGTACCTGAGTCAAAACATCTTTTAATAATTTTTCCATAGTTTACTTACCTCCTATGGTGATATTATCAATCTTAATGTGGGGAGCACCATGACCTGATGTGTTTAGAATCTGCCCAGCCTTACCACAACCTCCAGTTCTGGAGAAAGTAAGGTCGTTACCAATAGCACTGATATTGGCTAAAGTCTCAAAAAGATTGCAGTTAATCACTAAATCTCTAACCATCTCTTTAATCTGACCATCTTTAATCCGATAACCATATTGCGCTGCTAATGTAAAGGAATTACCTGAAGTCTGTCCTCCAGCCGCTCCTACCAGATATAGGCCATCTTTAATTGATGCCACCATCTCATCAAAAGTAGATTCACCCTGTTCTATATAGATATTAGACATCCGAACTACCGGAGCAAAAGAATAGTCTTTAGCCCGACAATTTCCAGACAGTTCTTCATCCATTTTACCTGCAGTCTCCCGTGAATGTAATCTTCCAGTAAGAATCCCATCTGTAATCAGGCATGTTTTCTCTGCCTTAACCCCTTCATCATCATAGATAATGGAACCAGGATGACCAACTAAACCACCATCATCAATTACATTGAGAATCGGTTTTCCAAAAACCCGACCCAATTTCATAGTCTCCCTCAATTGAGGGCTATCTGCAACACCATCAGCTTCACTGAGATGGCCAAACGCCTCATGAATAAATACACCGGCAGCTCCTGGATCAAAAATAACCGGATAATTACCTGCTTTAATTGGTTCTGCCTTGGACAGGATCAAAGCTTTTTCTACAGTTTCCAAAACCTTATCTTCTTTATCTAAAAGACTTTCATATCCATGAGTTCCTCCCAGAGCCAGACTAACTCTCTGAGTACCACCTTCACCTTTGACGAACACAGCCAGATTGATTCCACAGATCAACTCTTCCTGGTCAATAAATGTTCCTTCATTATTTGCAAAATACTTGTGGCTGGACACTTCATAATACTTGGCCTGAGTTGTTACGATTCCATCCTGACTCAAGGCCAATCTGTTATATTTGTTTAATAATTCCCGCTTCTCTTCTAAAGAGATAGTTCTTGGATCCATCTTTGGACTAATAACAATTTTGTCTTCCACTACTGGAGCCTTGGCCAACTCATAGACCTGATTCCGATATTGGCTTGCTATCCTGGCACTCTTGACGGCTTTACTTACTGCCAACTCCAACTCATTTAGATCATTAAAAGAAAAGTGACCCCATGCGCCCTGATAAAAACCTCTGGCATGACCACCTACTTTTTTGTTCACAGAGATATCGATCAGCTGCTCTCCCTGATACATAATTAAGCTACTCTGCAATTCTTCAAACCGTACATCCTGATATCCTGTATTGGTAAAGCCAGCACTTAACCGTTCCTTCATAGAACTCCCCTCCTCATAAAATTGTTTTAATCGTTTATAGTGTATTTCACCATATAATGGGGAAATTCCTTCGTTATACGAAATTTTTTTAAAAAATGTCACCCATAATTGAAAAAAAGCCCCACTGAACAGCAGGGCTTTAAAACATGCATAAGAATTGGTTAACAATACGCAATAGCTTCAATCTCAATTAACACATCTTTAGGTAAACGTGCTACTTCGACACAAGAACGGGCAGGAAATGTTCCTTCTAAAAATTCAGCATAGATCTCATTAATTTTTGAAAAATCGTTCATATCCTTAATGAAAATAGTACATTTAATGACCTTTTTTAGAGATGATCCCGCTTCTTCCAGAATACTTTTTAAATTCTCCAGACATTGGCGAGTCTGCTGCTGAACATCATCGCTGATCAAATTTCCATCTTTGGTAAATGGAATCTGACCACTGGTATATACCATATTGTCATATCTGACAGCCTGAGAATATGGACCAATAGCTGCTGGAGCATTAGAACTGGTTACTTTAATCTTTTCACTCATTTTGGTTCCTCCTTGATTACCGATTTAGTTTTACTAACATGTATACTTTTATATATCACTGACATATTCCTGCCTTTTGACAGAAATTTTTTCCTTCATTTTAAAAATCTATCATATTAACCTAATTACCAAAGATAGGGTTAGCAAAATCCTCTGCAACTTCTGGTGTCAGAGTCTCTATTGTTACCTCTTCCAACTGATAATAATTAATTAAAATCTCTCTGGCCACTTCAATGGCTTCTTTGCTACCTTTACTTGAATTTTCGATTCCTATTAAAAGTAGAAATGTCGGATCGCTTACTGGAGTATAACAGACAAACCATCCTGTCTCCTGATCATTACCTACCTGGGCCGTACCCGTCTTTCCAGCCAATTCCAGACCTGAAATAGCTGCACTATGAGCAAAAGCTTCCGGATCCTGAATAGTCAAAGCCAGAATATCTTTAAGCAAACCAAAATGTTCTATTGTAGCAATATTATCCTTCCAGATCACCCCCCGCTCTTCACTGGTCAAGAGAACGGGTTGACGAAGTTTACCATCTGTAGCCAGAGCTGAATAGATCATAGCCATATGCAGTGGAGTAACCAAAACCTGACCCTGCCCATAACCGGTATCAGCCAATGTAATCGCATTGGGGATAAATTGTTTTGTCGCTAACTGAGATAGCTCCACTTCTAAAGTAAAAGGAATCGGCTCAGAAAAACCTAATCTCTTCGCCATTGTAAATAATGGTTCACTCCCCATTTGATAAGCCAGTTGAGCAAAATAAATGTTATCAGACCATTTCATAGCAGCGGATAAATCTACAGGCCCTTCCGGTCGAGAGACCCTGCGAACACTATAACTTCCCCACCCGGCTTCAGCTCGCCAGGTATCTTCCGGAATAGAAACTTTATTCGTTGGATCATATTCTGGATACAGTTCCAGAGCGGTTAAGGCAGTGATTGGCTTAAATATTGAACCCGGAATATATCTGCTCTGGATAGGACGATTAATCAGCGGATTACCCGGATCATTTAACAATTGATTAATCTTTTGCGAAGAACTCCCCAGAGTAAATTCATTGGCATCAAATCCCGGAAAACTCGCCAGAGCCAATACTTCTCCAGTATTTGGAACCATAGCTACCGCTATACCCTGACGATCCCCCATAGCTCTCTCAATAATCTTCTGTAACGTACTATCTATCGTCAAAAAGACATCTCCACCGTGCATTGGTCTGGTAAATTTAACTAAAGCTTGCTCGTTATCTGACTGATCAACAATTCGGATCATATATCCTGGTTTTCCTGCCAGATAATTTTCCTCTCTTTTTTCTAAACCAGTACGTCCTATTAGATCTCCCACGACATAACCATCAGTCTTCCACTGGGCTAATTCCTTACTGTTAATCTCACCCAGATACCCAATAGTCGGTGCCAGGCTCACAGGTGTGGTATAGATCCTACCTTCCTGACTGGAAGCTAACATACCGGGAATGCTCATAAAATCGTTCTTCTTCGCTGACCATTCTTCTGCGGTAATTGAACGTAAAGGCACAAATAAATTGGGTTGTACCCATTTTTGATGTAACTCCTGCTCTATCCTTTGGGAAGAAAGTCCCAACAGATTTGCCATCAGATAAATTGTCTCATCCCAATTTAACATCTTACCCGGAACCAATCCGATCTGATAAATCTTCCCGGGGCCAGCCAACTGCTTTCCACCTCGATCAAAGATATTCCCTCGATTAGCTGAAGTTCTACTTACCTCCACCTGGTAAGAGAGATCGGTTAACTGAGGCAAAATATTAGTCGGCTGCCAATCAACTCGCCAGGCTTTCTCTTCATATACCATCTGTAATGTCTGATTCATTCCAATTTCGTCCACTGTCCAGGTTAACATGCTACCATTAATTGGAATGTCAACCCGATTATCTTCAACCGGCCATTCTTCGCCTTCAGCTAAAGTCTGCATCTCCAACTCCAACTTTAGATTACCAACCTTTTGATAGATATCCTGATATATAGCAGCAAAATCCTGTTCACTGATCCGCTGTTTTGCTTCCACAGTTAACAACTGATACATCTCAGCATATTGCCCAGCCGAGAGATAATTGAGAAATGTCTGCACAGTTTCGTCCGGAGTAGGTCTAGAACAGCCGGTAATCAAAAATATCAGGAATATTGATAAGATTACCAGGTTAAATTGCTTTTTCACTTTACTCACCTCCTCAAATAACGTTTATCAACATTAGATCCTCACTGTGTTTTATTAATAAATCTTTTCAAGAGTGATCCCTTGATAGAAGTGTTTTAATATCTCCTCATAAGTACTCCCCTCTAAAGCCAGACCCTTCATTCCCCATTGACTCAGACCCACACCATGTCCCATACCACCACCGTAAATTTTGACCTTTTCGATCTCATTTTGTAGATTACGAATAATCTCAAAAGCAGCAAAGGCACTGGGGAGAATTGGATAATTGATCACTTCTCCTCCATCATGGGTCTGAATAATAACCTCATCTGTCGAACCTGTCTCTTCCTGGTTAGGTCTGAGCACATATCGAATGTTATATTCTTTCATTACCCGATACGTTCCATAGCTTCCTACAATATCCAAAATCATTATGTTTCCTCCAGCTCCACGTTGTACTACTCGTAAATCCTGCAGTTGACCAATGGTGAAACCTGTATCATCTGGATTGAGATTATAACCCTGCAGACATCTGACAAAATCTGTTCCCTGAATAGTATCGGCTTTCTTTCGCAAAGGCAGGTTCTGATTAATCGTATTCTCTAACTCCTCCCTGGTCAATTCAATCATCCAACGGTAATATGGTGAACTGGAATCATACCCCCCGGTAGATTGATTTTTGAAAAAAGCCAGGGCTTTAGCTTCAGTGTCCAAATTTAAAGTAGGGTTATATGGAACCAATGAAATTGAGCGCAAGTAAGGAACACTAATACCCGGAAAATGATTATCGAGATAACTATGCCAGACTTCTTCATTATTAGCGGTAAAACCGGGTGATGTGGAGAAATACACAGCATCAATAACCTGACCACTATGTAAAGCAACAACACCCTCAGTCTCAGCAATAGCTTCATTGATTTCTGGAACTTCAACAATATTATTATAAATCTGGGATGCGGTACTATCATCCACATGGGCAGAGTAGTCTTTAAATTTTCCCCTATTTATCTGAGTAATGGCATAAGAACGGGCAGCAATAGCTTGAACCTTGAAGGTCTCTTTAGGCCAACTGGAGGGAATCTGACCGGGAACAACTTTACGCAGATACATCTCCAACGGCAGCTCATTAACCAGATTGAGATAACCGGTCTTCTCAGATGGGAAGATCTCCAAAACCCCGGCATAGACCGGTACATTTCCTCTTCGTGGTGAACTCAGAAGGGGATCAAAGCAAATTGTGTGACTATAATAAGATTTTAAATAGACCCTACCAGCGATTAATCTGGTAACCTTTCCATTCTGAGTAATGAATCTGACCTGACCATCCTGATTTGTGAAGGTGATAACTTCGTTCTTTTCAGCTACCAGTTCTGTCTCTTCCACTCCGTCCTTGAAGACAACAATCTTAAAAGGTTGAGTCGCTTTAATCTGAATCTCTGAAAAGTCATAGGATTTACTACCACCCAATTGATCCAGTTCCTGGCTTAAAAGCACCCGAATCCGGGATGGAGAGTACCCGGCAGTCGAAACAACGGTTTTCACTTGCCCTGTTTGATCAAAGAATAATTTGACCTCAGCCATCCCAAGAACAATCCTGGATAGACTAACCGGTTGAATCTCTTCTCCGCTGAGAACAAAAGCCTGTACATCTTTCGCCAGATGAAAAATACCACCATTTTCATCTAAGATGAGTTGGCTATCCTTTATATCTATGGCTTTATCCACTATTTTCGGATTACTGCCAACTATGTATCTCTCCTCTAAAAGAAGTACCTGTTGACCTTCTCTGCGGGTATGCAATAATTGATAACAGATGTAGGTCATCTCATACCCGGTTAGATGGTCCTGATCTTTCTTAGTCAAATCTGGAGTTAAGTCTCTGACCTTAGAATAACTGGAATCCCTACTATAACCCATAAAGATTCCCGCAATAGTTAAAGCCTCCTGGTAACTAATCGGCGTCTCAGGTAATGTCACCTGGCTGGTCAGATTAACCAGAACATCACTTCCTCTCCCATTGACCAGATCTTCTAAATATGTAACAAATTGTAGAGATGTCACCTCTTTGTTTAAATCCATCCCTGTAGATAAAACCTGCAATTGAGTCAGGAATTCTGCTTCCTTAACGTAAGTGGTAAGAATTGCTCCATTTACCGGCACAGCACCCAATATTAGAATAAATAGTAATGATAGAATAATGCCGACATTGACTGTTTTTAATTGGATTGACATCTTTAATCCTTCCTTTCCCTAATTAGAATATTATTTCTGAGCAATTAGCTTGTATCCTAATCACAAGCAATACTTTCCTATTACTAAGATTAACTTCCACACTTTTTGCAGTTATCCTCCAATTTCTGATAATGTTTTCGCTTTAGTTAACCTTTGAATCTAAAGAAATTTACACAAAAATGACCCTAACCTGGAATTGGTAGGGCCATAGACTCACCTTTGTGTCTTTCGCTCATATTCATCCAGAACATTGCGGACAATCTTCTGGATATCACGGTGAATATTATCTTCAAAGTTTTTGATCGTATCTTCTTTTAGCATATCAATCTTCTTCTCAAAAAGAGATGTATTTACTTTTACTTTAGGTATTGATAAATTTTTTTTAGAAACTGATGAATTACTTCCTGAAACCTGGGGGCTTACATCACCGCGAGCCTTATCACGTTCTGGTAGCGGGAAAAAAACTGCCATCTTTAACCCTCCTTTAAAGTATCATAAACTCAAATCTGCGGGTGGTTTTAATGGAAAACCCTCAAGATTATACATACCTATCAAAATATCCTTGAGGTTCATCCGTGCCAGAGCAACACCAAAATATTGACAGAGTAAACCCAAAATATTAAGGTCCATTCCTGAAAAAACTGGTCTTTCATCCCTAGTATATGCCAGGATGATTCCGAGTATTTCACCATTCATTAACACTATCGGAGAACCAATGATACTATGAATGACATCACTCTCAAATTCTGTGACTATATTAGCATACTGCTGCTCCAGATCATTAAAGAATCCAGATTTTTTAAGAGTATTGAGGTCAGCTAAAAATTCTCTGACTTTTAAAGTGTCAACTGGACTCATCCCCAGCAGATCATAACCATAAGCCCTCCCCTCAATTATAAAATAAAATGCATAACGAATATTTGCAGGCTTATAACACAATAATTCCTTAAAATAGATCAAAAGATGCTTAAAGGCTTTGGGAAAGTCTAACTCCCGTTCGCTTAAAGCCTTGCCGAACTCCTGTAATTTCTCCAGATAATAACTCTGTTGATCCATAATCTTCTCAAAAGCTTCATTCTGTTCGACGAACAACTCTTCAAATTTGTCATTGGCATGTTCGAGGATCTCCTGAGACTCATCTTTGACCTGTTCTGCTATTCGCGCCATCTGAATTCGATAATGTTCAACTGCCTCTGATGATGTATTACTGGCAATATCCTGCTCCATGTCTATCTTATAATTACCCAGACTAATAGTTACTCGATGGATTTTGGCAAAGAGAAGATACAAAAAAATCATAAACACAAAGATTGGAACAGAATAAAAAATGGTGATTTTGAACATTGAGACAATCTCCAGTGAATCAAAGATAGCCTGGAAAAAACCAGAAGATTGAGTAGATGAGTCAGGTGTAGCAGCAACTTCCTGAACCACCTTCCTGGTCAACAACAGATAGATAATAGTAAAACTAAGTACAGCACAGGGGATTATAATCTGACCAACAAAATCAAAAACCTTTCTCTTCATATCACCCTCGCCTTTCGTTAATTCTCAAGGTGACAGCGATATTTTCTGCTAATCCTGGTAGATAAAAATTATTAATATTGCACTCACTTCTGATAACTAAACCACAATATTTATTTTTTCTACATGTTTCCCATAATATCCTTTTTTAATTAATATATTTTTTGATATTTTCTGTATCAGCAGTCAATAAATATTGGCGAAAAGCCCTACTTTCAGTTAACAGATGCTTCAACTTTTTTTCTTTAAGTTTTACCTGCCTGGTCGCCTGACCATGACCTTTTTTGAGATGAACACTATCAGGTGTCAAAAACTCTGTTTCGATAAATCCACGTTCTTCCAGATAATTCAAACCAACAAGAACAGTATTCTCCATCTCAATTGTCAAAACAGCCAGTTGATAGATATCTGTTCTGCTCTGTTTGTCTTTGACTACACTTTTAAGCAAACCCATCAGTTTCTTGACAAATAGATCCCAGGATAAGATATCCTTCTGGGAATAAGCCAGAACCACCTTCTCAGGACGATGCGCATAGATCAACTCCCGCAAAACCCTAAGTCCAGGAGGAATAGACAATAAAACCAGAGTCTTACCATGGATGATCTGGTAACGGTTAATAGTCAACTGGTCAGATAATTGTAAATCATCCTCTTTTCTAATACCTTCCAAATAATAAATTGCTTCTGCATAGTTGGGCAGCTCCCGACCTAATTCACTCCAATTACGATGATCAATAATCTCAAACTCCAGCCTTTCATCCTCAGTTAATTGACTCGGACTAAGCTTATCTTTGGTTATTACATGGTTTACTATCAGTTGTACTTCTTCCCTACCCTGCCATCTATTCAACCCTATAGAATAAACCAGGTCTATCGTACGGGATAGGTCATTTCCACCACCCCACCACCAGATTGCCGGATATTGAGCGCTGTCCTGTTTGACAATTAGACGGAGATGACGATTGTCACTGGTCGGTCGGTGATAGATAACATCAGTATCTGGACAAAGAAAAGTTGGAATAGGATTACCTTCACCGAAAGGAGCCAGTTTTTTTAACTCCAGATAAGTCTGATTAGTAATCTGACTTAAAGGAAATACTCCATCAACTTGAACCTCCCTGATCCCCTCCTGCAGATCCAATTCTTCTGTTAAGATCTTCTCAATGCTTTTCTCGAATAGAACCAGCTTCTCATGGGTTAGAGAAAAACCGGCAGCTCCAGCATGGCCCCCGAATTTGGTCAGACCCTGTTCACATTGTTTTAAAGCATCATACAGATGAATACCCGGTATGGAACGGGCCGATCCTGTGATAGTCTTTTTATCTTCTTTGAGTCCCATCAGAAGAACAGGGACATAATACTCTTCACATAATTTACTGGCTGTAATCCCCAAAATTCCCTCATGCCAATGGGGACGATAGAGAATGATTGGCTTACCGGCAAAATCTCTTTCTAACTGAGCTTTAGCTTCTTCATACATCTGATCCCCGATCTCTTTACGACAGGTATTGATTTGATCTAAATCTCTGGCCAGATTTCTGGCAATAACTTCATCTTCCATCAGTAACAATTCTACTGCCAGAGCGGCTGATTTCATCCTACCTGCGGCGTTTAGCCGTGGAGCCAACTGAAACCCAATCGCTTCTTCAGAGATCTCCCGATTGTCTAAACCACAAATTTTAAATAATTCCTGCAAACCTGGCCTGCTGGTCTCTGGCAATAGCGGAAGACCTTTCTGTAACAGATAACGATTCTCTCCATGAAGTGATACCACGTCAGCCACTATCGCCAAAGCTACCAGATCCAGAAACTCCATACCGTCCTCTATCCTTTTGATTTGCTGCAATACGCCTAATGCCAAAAAATAAGCCATTCCCGCCCCGGGCAGATTATGGGCCGGATGTTCGACCGGCAGCAATCTGGGAGAAAGAATCACCTCTGCCGGGGGGAGTTCTTCTGGTAGATGATGATGGTCTGTAACCAGGACAGTCATCCCCAACTTTTGAGCTAACAAAATCTCCCGATGATTAGAGATACCACAATCACAGGTGATAATCAAATTTACACCCTCCCGGGCCAGCTGATGGATTACTCCCAGATTCATTCCATACCCCTCAGTAAAACGGTTGGGAACATGATAAATCACCTCTGTCTGCAGCTTTTTACACAACTCCAGCAGAATAGTAGTAGAAGTTACCCCATCTACATCGTAATCACCATAGATACAGATCTTCTGGTCCTGAGCTGCAGCAGTCAAGACGAGTTCAACCGCTTTCTGCATATCAGGAAATTCACCAGGATCAGTGGGGGTGTAACAATCAGGATCTAAAAACTCCTGTAAACTGTCTAAAGTATCAATTCCCCGCTGAATAAGAATCTGGCCCAGAAGTTGATTGTCCCGCAAAACCTTACGCATCCAGTCGGGAACCAGAACCTTTTCGGGATAGTTAATTTTCAGTCTCATATCTTTACTCCCGTCTAAAATTGAATCTCATCAATATTTTCCCAATCAAGATCAAAGTCCATATCTTCTTCACCCAATTCTAATTGAACCGCCCGTTTACCGTGGCAGATCGGACAATATTCACAATAAGCACAACGTTTTTGATCTCCGGTCGCCATGAACTCCTCATAATCCTTATCTTTAATAACCGAAATCAAATCCTGTAAAAATGCCTCATCCCGCAAAAATTCATTATAGTTATAACTCAGAGGTTCTATAACCCCGGGATAGCGTGGATTCCAATAGATCATAGTTACGTCATCTGGATGAACTACGCCCTGTGGTGAATAGACTCCTCCCACTTTTGACAAAACATATCTATAGACGATAGTTTGCAGATGCTTTCTCCAATAATTGATCTTTGGTAAAGTAGTATTAGTCTTCCAATCATAAATAATCATCTTTCCCCGTGGGGTGATGTATAACAGATCATACTTGGCTACTAATCTTATTCCAGCTTCATTCAATCTCAATTCATGTTCAGGAAGAAATCGACCACTCTGATTATATGGTCGAAACTCTCTGAGTCTGGCAAACCAATTATTGACCAGCTCGGAATCCCCCCGCCCTATCTCACCTCTAAAAAAATACCGTTGAGCCAACAGATGAAAGATGTTCCCCAACTCTACAGCCTTCCGCTGATCTGCATCGCCGCCCCAATCGGCAGGCCAGAAAAGTCCGTCTAAATAACGCCGCCGAAACTTTAAGGGACAGTTCTGATAGGCCACTAAAGCTGATTGACTAAAATACAGATCATCCAGATTTCTCGACAACATAATTATCCCTCTCCTTAGCAATAAATTTCTCCAGAGCAACCAATGGACGACTAATCGCTATCTCTTTTTGAAAGTTCTCATTAAAGATAGTTTTCTTATGACAGCTAATTAACAGATTCTTCTTAGCTCTGGTAATAGCTACATATAAAAGGCGCAATCTTTCGCTAATCTCATCAATTTTAGCCCGTTGAAGAGGATCTTCTTTCCATCCTTTTCCCAGAAGATATTTTAGCTCTGCCCTGGCAATTGCTCCCGGGTTACAGCGATCCTCTACTAAATACCAGAACTCACTGCGAAAATTATCCTCCATAGTTGAGGGATATTCAGCAGCAGTGACTGAAGTAAGATAGACAGTATCCCATTCTAAACCTTTAGATTTATGCGCTGTGATTAGAGAAATTTTTCCCGGAGTAGGCTCAAAACCTTTCTGTTCATATAACACCTTAACAAATCTTCGAAAAGCAGGCTCCAATCTGGGTAACTCAGTAGCAATATCTAATAATTTCCAGGTTGGATGAATATCTAGCTCTGATTTAATCTGTAAAGCAATATTTTGAGCCACTGCCAATGGTTCTCCCGCCAATTCCATCTGCTCAGCCAGAAACAGAATCAACTCATCTGGGGGAACTGCTACACTGGCGTCTAGCCAATATTGCAGCTTTTTGATAGCATGATTAAAAGCTGAGAATAAGTCAGGGTCGAATAATTCATCGGGATAACTCAACCAGGGTTGTTCACCACCAATAGGATAGATCAACTCTTCCAGAGTATAACGTTTAAATAACAGTTCCATAGAATCCAGGGCTTCAGTGGGAAAATCAACCAACATTACTCTCCGCAATAATTTGAGAAGATAATCAATCTTATGGGGTTCAGCTAAATATTGAATCACCATTTTCAGATCAAAAATTGTTTTAGCCTGTTCACTATTAATCCTTCCCACCTCTTCAAAGTCCACTTCCAACTTTTTCAATTCTTCAGCTGCCTCTTCCTGCACATAGCGATTGGGAACAATAATCGCTATAGTATTTTCAGGATTTGTATTGGCATGACGAACTGCCAATTTAACCACCTGAGCGATCTCAACTTTAGAGTCTTCAAAAGCTTTAGCTGCAATCGTATAATTATCGGTTGTGGGATTGGGAAATGGATCATCCGGCCTCACCGGATTGATCATCTGATCTTCTAACGCATCCCGGCATGCACTTTCAGGATGCTGACTCCGCGACCACTTAACCAGAAAATTTGCCAGGTTAATTATCTCTTTTGTGCTGCGGCTGGAGGACAAAATTGACCTTTGAATCACATCTTGCCGTTTAGAAAAGCGCCTAAAAATTTCGGGTTCTGCGGAAGTAAAAGTTCCCATAATCGCCTGATTGGAATCGCCAACCCTGACCAGATTTCCTTCATCTCCTGCCAGAAGGTGAAGAATCTGCTCTTGCAGCGGGTTAGAATCCTGGGCTTCATCTTCAAAGATATAAGTCCAACGTTTTCTAAGGCGTTGACACAGTTCTTCATCTTTTTGTAGAAGACGCAGTGCCTGAAGTATCAGATCATCAAAATCCAACATCCCATTCCGATACAACCATCTGGAATACTCTTCAAAGATCTCGATCGCCCAGGAAAGGTAAGAGTATTCATCAATATTGGTTCTCAACTTTTGCACCTCATCTACCGTCAAACCTTGAGATTTGAGATAACTGATCATCTCTTTCATAAATCTCGGAAGATTATTCTGAGTCCATTTTTCAACGGCTTTATCATACCATTTGGTATCTTCTTTTACCCCCAGTGGACTTTTCCATAGTGCTTCATTTTGATCAATCCACTGCCAGGTGAGTCTAGAGATCAGATCCCATTGAAGAGATTCATCAATAATCTGAAATTCATTATTTATCAACAGAAATTCCGGTTTCTCCTTTAAAATACTCATCGCCAGAGAGTGAAGTGTCTTGACTTCAAATCCCCGATTTCGTGAAAGATCTCTTTCTTCCAGAAAATTACCAACCCGTGCCCGAAAATTAGATACTGCCGAGTTCATCACTGTAACAATTAAGATCTTCCCGGGACGCGTATGACCTTCAGCGATCAAATCTGAAGCAAGGTAAGCCAAAACTGTAGTCTTACCTGCACCAGGTACTGCAGGCACTGCCATAAAGCCTTTTCGATATTGGGCAACTTCAATCTGTCCAGGTCGTAGAAGGATCATCTGTATTCACCTCAATCTCCATTGAATAATCATCATTTTGCAGCCAATCTAACAGTTTACCTTCCTGTTCCCAGCCCCTACTGCTCAGATAACTATTGGCCAGATACAATCCATCACTGCATTTACTAAGCAAACTTTGTAAATAGTTAATCAGCTGTTCTTTACGCAATCTTTGATCCAATTCATCTGTCCATTCTTCATCTTCACGCCATTGACGTGAGAAAAAATATGGATTAGTCAATTCCTTCGTAGTACTCTGAAACCAGTTCTCACTGGCAATATCTAACCAGAATAAATAACGAACATTTTTAATATACGGCGAGAATAAGAAAGTATAAGGTGTAGCAAGTATTATCTGTTTATCATTAGATGGTGGTCTAAAAAGCACTTCTGCTGCCAATGTTCCATTCAGAACCATTTCGATAAAATTTTCTCCAAGCTTTGCTTCAGACAATACTCCAAATCTGTGCATGACTTTTTTGAATTTCGTTATCGAATTAATTATTTGTCGGCAAGCAAGGATATCTTTTTCGGAGGGTTTGAGTGGTGCCAACAATTCTCCAAAGACAATCTGGAAGAAATGTTCCATCTCTAATTCAGTCGTCTGTTTCTCCAGTATCCAGTCACGAAAATGATCATATTTATCTGAGTTGTCAAATCCCAATCTGGGTCGAAGTTGAATCTGATCCAGATCGGGTAAATTCATCTGATTTTTAAAGATCTCTTCTGCTACCAGAGCACTTCTAATAGGGTCATAATCTAAGATTAAACTTAAAGTCTGGCTAAGCGAAGAAAAGTTCAACTCGAATCTCCATTCAGGGTTCACCAGAATCGCCAGAGTAATCAAAGCCTGAGCAAAAGGTTCATCAAGCAGCCGTTTATTACGGGTAAGGTTAGCGATCGAATAGCCATGTTTTTCAAAATACCGATCAAGTGTAAAATCCATAACTTTATCGATTAACGGAGCGATCAGAGCTATCTCACCGGGTTGAACCCCTATCTCCAATAATTGGACTACTTCTGCTGCGACCTGAAGAAGCATGTCTCCCCGAAGATCTTTCTGAATATCGGCCATAATAAAATCTGTCTTCAACAGCGGCTTTCCATGGAAAACCTTATCAGCAATGTCTCTGGCCAATTTTCGCGCTGTCCCGGAAGAAGTGTAGGAAGTATCTAACTCCACCAGCTCACAGATCGGGAAAAAGGTATCTTCAGCCAGTTGAGGATTACCTCCAAAGAAGAGGGTAAATCCACCTTCAGGATTAAAACTCAGATATGTCTCTGCAGCATTTTGCATAATCTGCAAAATCAAATCCTGAGCCGAAGGGATTGTTTTCTCAAGATTATCTACAATCAGATAACGATACCTGGCACAAAGCTCTTTTTGGTATCTGGCATCACTCAGGAGGTGTTGATTGTATAAATCAGTAATCAGAGAATAGTCCAATGCTCTGGTCTCTAGACAACGTTCACGAAATTGCTTCATCACCCTGATGGAATCATGATAGACGGTAATTTTATCCGCATCACCTCTGGCCCAGTGAATCAGGCGTCGCTGCATCTCAGCCAAAGACAATCGATTCATCGAACCATGATTAAGGTTATCAATTAACTGGACACCAATCTGTTGAGCAGTAGCGTTAATCGAAGCAAACGCTCCCTCCCTCCCACGGGCTTCCTCCACCAGTTTACTCATCAGATAATGGGAGGTCTCAACATTCATAAAAACTGGTTCGATTGTTCGAAGATCACCCTGCAAATTGGCTTCTATCCAGGGCCAGTATTCTCTAATGTCATTCTGAATAAAACCGAAATAAGTATATATCTGTAGTGGACCCATGTGTTGTAAATTGGTCTTCGAACGCCAATCAGTTACACTGGTAGCATTCTTAACCAGAACCAGACATCTCTCGGGAGTCTTCTCCCGCTCACCAATCTCCAGATATTTCTCCATCAGAATACTTGTTTTACCAGATCCGGTTGGACCGATATAAATTCTTTCCATAGATATCACACCTACTTTACTATTAAACATTCATTTAACTCAACCCGTTTCAGTAACTTTACAACTTCATCTTCATCCGAAGAATTATCCTTATATCTTTAGTTCTACCTACACGGTCTTTCTCCCTTTTAAGAATCAGATTTCACCTTTGATTATCGCAAAATTATAGTACACAAGCTAAAACCTCCACAGGCATGTGGAGGTTTTAGCTTAGTGGGCTGCCATCATGTTTATCAGATCAGTGGCTGACAGATAATTTTGACCTTTAATTAATTTTAAGCCTTGATCTAAAGTAAATTCTATACCGTTACGCATATAAAGACCTTCACGTAAATCGATAAAAACTTTTACATTGCCCAAGACTATACAGATCTGTTTTTTAATATCATACCAGTATACTCTTCCTTCAAGAGTCTGAATAGTATCTCGAAGGTTTAGATAAGCTTCCTCATTGATGTACAGATACCCAATTTCAGCCTTTTGGCCATTTAAACTAAGAGTACAACTGTTGACATCAAAAAAGTTTACTGGATTTTCAGCAGCTTGTTCTGCAAACACTGAGATCGCAAAACTTATATATAGTGCGGTCATAAGGATGACGAGTATAGCCTTTTTCATATTCAAACGCCTCCTTTCAATAAAATTTTGCATATAATTTTCTCTATAATTCTCCCACAAATTTATAGGAATTATACCATATTCATATATTTAGCTAATCAAAATCACATTAACTGCAAGCTGTTAATGTTTGAATTTAATGACTTCAACAGAGAATTTACCCCCACCCAAATAAACACCATTTAGTTATTCACTCTACCTATAGAAGCTGAGAGACTTCACTTCTGAAATGTCAATAAAAATTCACCATTTTCGTATATTAACTCATCTTCTGCGTAGATTTTGCCACCGTTTTTCATATTACATAGCATATCCCAATGGATACCTGATTCATTCTTGCCGCCAGACTCTTTCGGGGCATCTCCCAGGGCAGCATGTACTGTTCCCCCAATCTTCTCATCAAACAACATATTTTTAGTAAACTTCTGTATCCCATAGTTTGTACCGATGGCAATCTCTCCCAAAACGCGTGAACCTTCATCAGTATCCAATAGAGCTAACAAAAGATCTTCACCTTTGGCAGCGGCAGCTTTGACCACTTTACCCTGGTGGAACTCCAAATAAATGTCTTCAATCTCCTTACCTGCATAAATCCCCGGAAAGCTAAATTGAATATGTCCTTCTACAGAATCTTCAACCGGACAGGTAAATACTTCACCATCCGGAAAATTCTCTCGACCATCACAATTAATCCAGGTTCTACCTGCAGTACTCAGCTTCAGATCAGTATCTTTAGAAATGATATGTAAACTCTTTTTAGTGTTTAAAAAATCGCAGATTTTCTGCTGCTTTTTGGAGATCTTCATCCATTCTTCAACCGGATCTTCCAGATTTAATAAACCGGCTCCATACACGAAATCTTCATATTCTTCCAAACTCATACTGGCCTCCTGTGCACTGGCATGAGTTGGAAATTGAGTTCCACACCATCTAAGACTTCCATCTGCCATCCTATTACTGAATTTGATTGAAAGATCCCGTAACGCTGCCCTTCTTTTCTGGATTAACTTAGGGTCAACATTGGAAAAAGCTTTCTCATTGTATCCACCCCAGATAGTCAAAAGAGCATCATAGTTGTCTGATTTAAATCTCTGCAATGGACTTTTATATACCAACTGTTCATCACTAGCTTCTTTCAGAAAAATCTCCGAAAGACCAGGGATAGCTATAAAAGTATCAACATATGCTCCCTGTTTTATCGCCTCACGATAGACCTCTTTAACCAGAGGTTGGGCGATGTCTGAAGCTTCGACACACAGATAATCACCTTTTTTTATTTTTAAAGAATAGTTCACTAATAGTTTTGCCAGGTTGACAACTCTTTGATCAGCCATTTTTCTTCCTCCTCTACCATTTTGATAATCCCCAGGTTCTCCCCGGGGAAAAGTCTCTAATTCCAGGCATCAATCTCTTCATAAATTTAGGCTAAAGATATTTTTTGGGAAAAGCAAGTCGTACTGTCAACTTCGGATCTACCACCTGACAGATCTGCACATCCCCTACCGCACTTAATAGCATTCCTGCTTCATTAAAGGATAGTCCTCGTCTCTCAATGATTATCTTTTGCATATCTGCTGTCGCAACTTTTATCGCGGACAATAAATCTGCATCAGAAGCAATAGTATATAGATAATCAGAGTCTTCTAACAGAGGATTAGTAAGACTAATCCTTCCCCAGACAGCTGCTCCAATCACCTCAACCAGCACTCTGACTTTACCACCTATCTCCACTCCGGTCACCATGATCTCACCATCACCCATCAGAGCATGCAGATCTCCCATAGCCAGCAGTGCACCCGGAACCATTACTGGTAGATATAGAGTTGATCCCTGTTTTATTCTGGAATTATCCATATTGCCGCCATGATGATCAGGGGTTCCACAGGGGATGGAACCTTCTCTGGGCGCTACACCAATAACTCCAATCATAGGGTTCAATGGTAGGTGAATCTGTTCATTAAAGATTATCTGTCCATCTTTTACAGGAATAATCTTTATCAGTGAATGCTCTACCTGTTCTCCCAAAAGACCAGCATCAGGTATGGCAGCCATTATACCATGTTTATTCACTTCAATCTCTAAAATCTCAACCTTAAGAACATCTCCAGGCTCTGCACCTTCAATATACAACGGGCCAGTCGCCGGGTTAATCCTCTCCCAGTCCAAAGCATCGATAGACTGTTTCTCGTCTCTAATCTGACCCTGAAAACAGTCAGAGGTTTCAAAAATGACCTGACTACCGGAAGGTACTTTAAGAACTGGTTCATTATCGGAATTCATATTATAAATACACTGATCATTCTTTATTAAATACTCCATCACTGAACCTCCCAATTATAGTAGTTATAAAGAGCACGTCCTTTATTTTTATCCATAATTATCTTATTCTCCTTAGAATTATTTATTCCTCTCTCCATAGTTTGAAGAGACAACTATTTTCCGACGATTAAGCCAGGTAAATAGAAATTGAGACCTTAGTTATAGTCCGAAATAACTAAAGACCTACACAATAAAAACCGGAGTACAGTTCCTGAGAAAACTATACTCCGGCCAATATAACTTTCATCTATTAAAGTTACTTCCACTATCAGTCAGATCTATACTGTTAGATCAATTTGCTGGATAGTTCCAACAGTATCATCATTATTAACATAGATTCCGGTTCTTTGAGCCATCCCCTGTAGATTGTTGTTACCATCTTTAAAATCAAACGGGGTATCCAAATGCCCCAGATAAATTGCCCCAACTCCGGCTTCGCTAAGTGCGATTAATTTGTCATTACCAGAGTGGTCTTTACTCCAGACCCAGAGCTTATCAAAGATAGAATCCTGTTCATCAATCCATCCATTCTGATCTTCATCATATGCCGATAGTTCGTCAAAGCCATTCCCGGTTGTTGGGCCAAATAATTCGCTACCATTATTAATCTGTCCATCCTCATTCTTATCAAAGGCAAGAAAACCACTTCCCGGTTTGAGAAAAGATATTTGATCTTCATTCCCATCTGCGTCCAGATCAAACTTGAATTTCAGATCTGTCAAATCCGGAAGATTACCATTAAAGTTAATCACTAATGGATCTACTAACTTCGCATCCCCGGCCCGCAAACTAAAATCTGTTCGTGAGTAGAATTGCCGACTCATATTCATCTCAATCGAAAAATTAATCTTCTGCCCCTGATTACCCTGAATAACTCCTTCTGCTGTAAAAGTCATCTTCTCAGATTCATACTGGGTTTCGTGATATTCATACTCCAACCCCCACCCTGCAGGCTCTACTGACTGCTGAGGTTGTCCAGCACTATACCCCAGATCAGTTGATTCGCGAGATGGTAAGGTCACATCTTCAGCAATATCTAACTTTACCTTCTTACCTGTTAACTGTGATAAAAACGCTTCCAGCAGCCAGATCAGTTCTTTATCTTCTTTTTTCAGTCCTTCTATGATCTCTTTCGCAGAAGCATTCTCCACAGGCTGTGTATTCTTTTCTGCTATAAGTCTTCTTGCATCTTCTGAAAGTTGAAGTGAGTCTCCAAAAACATTGGCCCGATTTGAACCCGCTCCCAGATTCTCAAAATCTGGACGTCGATCGCCGACCCAAAACCTCAAAGACTCTTCTCTTTTATTACTGGTTATCTTACTGTGGGTTGCCTGCATTTTAATTCTACTACCTAGAATCTCCATTTACTAACACCCCCAGACATTATAAAATTGCACTTATTATATTTATCGGCAGTTCGTAGAATTTTGTTAAGACCTTTTGAGAAAAAATTACTGTAGATATTTAGTTCTTTTCTGGAGATGATAATCGTATATCCATTCAATGAAAAGCCTGAAGTAGTAAAAATCTAAACTAATTCTTTCTACTTTCCAGGATATCACCTATACGCTGAAGTTGATTTGTAAAATTTAAAAGAGGAAACTTTTGATAAATGACGAACTATAAACACATGTAAACTAATAGCGAGGTGAACAACATGGCTAAACAATATCAATGTCCTAAGTGTGGGAATACTTCTTATGAATCTGATAAGATTAGAGCAACCGGTGCAGGTCTTGCCAAAATGTTTGATGTTCAAAACAAAAGATTTATTGCTATCACCTGTACTAACTGCCGCTACACAGAGTTATATAAAGAAGGCGATAGCAGCACTTTAAGCAATATTTTCGACTTCTTAACTGACTAATCGAACCCACTATAGAGCTACCTTAAAATATTTTTAGGTAGCTCTTGTTTTTGTTGAAGTGTTATACCTTAACGTATAAGGAGACAGATGTAAAAGGGGTCACCTAATTTTTTGGTGAACCCCTCTTTAAATCACTCTCACAGTTGTTATCTCTCCATTTTCAACATACCTAATCTCCAATATACTCACTCCTCTATTGTTCCCTTTGTCTAGAACCCTCCAACTACTGCCTTGTGGACGTCAATAATTGGAGGGTTTTATTAATTTATCAAATTATTATCCTTTCAACTCAGCCAACAGATCTTCTAAGGCTTTCAGTTGAGTGTGATATTTTTCAACTTTCTCCTTTTCTGCATTAACCAGATGTTCCGGTGCCTTATTCACAAACCCGGGATTATTTAATTTATTGTTCGCCCGCTCAATCTCACCCTGTGTCTTCTCTATCTCCTTCTCCAGACGCTCAATCTCTTTTTCCAGATCAATCATTCCGGCCAGAGGCAGGATAATCTCCACACCATTTACCACAGCAGCTGAAGATTTGGCAGGTTTCTCTGCCAATTGTGCTACAATCTGAGCATCTTCAAGACGGGCCAGATCCTGAATAAAGGCAACACCTTTCTTCACAATAGCCAGGCGACTCTCTTCCAACGGATGAAGTATTGCCTTAATTCGTTTTCCAGGATTAACTTTCATCTCATTACGAATGTTGCGGATAGTCCTGATCACATCAATTAGTACAGTCATCTCTTCTTCAATCTCATCGCTGAGTTCTGCTGTACAAACTTCTGGCCACCTGGTTACCATAATACTATCTCCCTCATGGGGCAGAGCTTGCCAGATCTCTTCAGTGATAAAAGGCATGAATGGATGGAGCAGACGTAAAGTTTTCTCCAGGACAGTTGTAACCACATACAGAACTGTCCGTTTAGCCTGTGGATCTTCATCCTGATACAATCTGGGTTTGATCAACTCAATATACCAATCGCAAAACTCACTCCAGATATAATCATAAAGTGCCGCACCAGCTTCTCCAAAGAGATACTTCTCTAAATTCTGATTAACATTATCTATAGTCCGATTCAAGCGGCTAATAATCCACTTATCTACCAACTCCAATTTCAGGTCTTCTTCTCTCAAATCACCAAAATCCTCATCACCCAGATTCATCAACACAAATCGGGAAGCATTCCAGATCTTGTTGGAGAAGTTACGACTGGCTTCAACCTTCTCCTGACGCCAGCGCATATCATTCCCGGGAGCATTACCAGTAATCAGAGTAAAACGCAGTGTATCTGCACCAAATTGATCAATTACCTCCAGCGGGTCAACACCATTCCCCAGTGATTTACTCATCTTCCGACCTTCAGCATCCCGCACCAGACCATGAATAAAGACAGTGTGGAATGGAGTCTGATCCATCTGCGAAATACCTGAAAAGATCATCCGCGCAACCCAGAAAAAGATAATATCTCTCCCGGTTACCAATACATCTGTTGGATAGAAATAAGCCAGATCATCAGTGTCATTAGGCCAGCCTAAAGTGGAGAAAGGCCACAATGCAGAGCTAAACCAGGTATCCAGTACATCTTCATCCTGCTGCAAATTAGTCGAGCCACATTTATTACATTCAGTTGGTTCTTCTTTACTAACAATTACCTCTCCACAATTCTGACAATACCAGACAGGAATCCGATGACCCCACCAGAGTTGACGAGAGATACACCAATCCCGAATATTTTCCATCCAATTTAGATAGGTTTTAGTAAACCGCTCGGGAACAAATTGGGTTTTACCGTCTAATACTGCCTGAATCGCGGGTTCAGCCAGTGGCTGCATCTTGACAAACCATTGTTTAGAGATCAAAGGTTCCACAACAGTGCCACATCGATAACAATGACCAACAGAATGGGTATGATCTTCTACCTTTACGAGATAATCCAGAGCCTGAAGTTCTTTGACCAACTCTTGACGACATTCATAGCGATCCATACCATAGAATTTCTCTGCATTTTCTGTCATTGTTGCATCATCATCAATAACTTTAATTCTGGGCAAGTTGTGTCTGACTCCTATCTCAAAATCATTGGGGTCATGGGCTGGAGTAACTTTCACGCATCCAGTACCAAATTCTTTATCAACATGCTCGTCGGCAACAACCGGAATCTCTCTATTCATGATAGGTAAGATCAAAGTCTTACCAATAAGATGTTGATATCGTTCATCATCAGGATGGACAGCTACTCCGGTGTCCCCTAACATAGTCTCAGGTCGAGTGGTGGCAACGACCACAAATTCATCACTATCTTTAACAGGATACCGAATATGCCAGAAATTACCTCCTTTTTCTTCATGCTCTACCTCAACATCAGATAAAGTTGTCATACATTCTGGACACCAGTTAACAATATAATCACCCTGATAAATTAGACCTTGATCATATAAACGGACAAATACTTCACGAACCGCTTCATTACAACCTTCATCCATAGTGAACCTTTCCCGACTCCAATCACATGATGAACCCAGTTTTTTTAACTGATTAGTTATCCGCCCACCATATTCCTTCTTCCACTCCCAGGCTCGTTTTAAAAACTCTTCCCGACCCAACTCGTCCTTGATAATTCCTTCACTCTCTTTCACATGCTCTACAACCTTGACTTCTGTAGCAATACTGGCATGGTCTGTACCCGGCAGCCAGAGTGCACTATAACCCTGCATTCGCCGCCATCTAATCAAAATATCCTGTAAAGTATTATCCAGAGCATGACCCATATGTAACTGACCAGTAATGTTGGGTGGCGGCATCATGATTGTATATGGTTTTCGACTCTGATCTACTTCTGCTTTAAATAAACCTTTGTCTATCCAATATTGATACCATTTTTCCTCAGCCTGAGCTGGATCATAAGTTTTGCTTAATTCCTTTACCATCATCAAAACCTCCTAATTTTATACTTATCACAGTTCAACCCTAATCCACAATTAACCCCATTAGATAAAAATCATAGTATACACCATCTATTTTGATTCCCCAACGTTCCCTTCCCTCGATCTGGAAGCCCATCTTTTCATAAAGCGCAATAGCCTGGATATTATCAGTCCTGACTTTCAAATTAATCTTGGTAACTCCGGTATCCTCAGCAAAAGAGATCAAAGATTCCAATAATAGTTTCCCAATACCTATTCCCCAATACTCCTTCATTACCGAAATTCCAAAAATTCCGGTATGTTCTGTCCTCTTGCGATTACTACCCTGAAACCCCAGACAACCAACAATCTTACCTTCTACCCTGGCAGCTATCATCACACTATGCTTACTCTGGACCTGACTCTCCAGAAATTCAGTTTCTTGCTCCACTGTCATCGTGAATTCTTCCGGACCATAAGCAAGCTTATCTGTCTCCCCAGTGACCTGTTTCATATATTCTACCATCTCTGCAGCATCCTCAGCTGTCAACTCTGCAATGTTACACCTGAGACCATCTTTCAAAGTATAATCTTTAGTTTTAATTTTACCCATCCTAATACACCTCCTCCAGTGTTTGATGTCAATTTAAAAAATAAAAAATTCCCCTTCATCCTCAATAATCAGGACGAAAGAGAATTTATCTTCCGCGGTACCACCTTAATTCTGCTTCAAAATCAGTCATTACCAATCTTGACTCAGCCCTCATAGATATGTAACGGCTATCCGACCGATGAGATCTACTATCTTCAATCTCACAGCTCCCGAACGACCTTCAATCACTTCCCACTAGAGACCTCCCAGCCTATGAGCCTCCTCTCTGAAGTGTTCCCTGATCTACTCCTCTCGATCATCACTTTTGTTAAAAGAAAATATCCAATTTACTTTTTATAATACTATCTGATACAATTTTTGTCAAGAGGATAAGATTATTAGGATTTAGAAAAAGTAGGTTTTTGAAACCCGCCCCTTGCACTTTTTTACCAAAATTGGGGCTGTTTTTTGAGACAGCCCCAATTTCATTTATTCTTTACCCTTCTTCAGCGCGATACTCAGACAAACTCCTATTCCACCATACAGAACAGTTGCTCCAAAGACCAGCATCACAATTGCACCTGGATTCATCTATTCCACCTCCTGACAAAGTAACTGTTGGTCAGACCAGTTCATAGATCCAATAGCTTTACCGATCAGAATCAACATTACCGCTATCAACCAGCCCATAATCTGAGCAGATAATGGATAACCACCGTATGGCTCAGCTAACTCAGTTATTGCAGAACTCAAAACAGAATAGCCTAACAGAAATGGTATCACATACCTAACAATACTATCCCACCATCTGCCAACACCAAAATCGGAGATGGGATTCATCCATTGGCGTAATTTGCTTGCTTTGAAAACCCATGCAATGGCAGCACATTCGAGAATACCTACCAGAGCTGCACCGAACTGCATGTTAAAGTGATCGATCAAATCCAGGAAGTATAAACCGGCACCTGTGGTGAAGATCAGACTACCCAGAAAACCGATTCCACAGACAACGAATACAGCCTTATTACGTTCCATGTTAAACTTGTCCATCATGTTTGATACTACAGCCTCCACCAGTGAGATACTGGAAGAAAGACCGGCAATCGCTAACGCGCCAAAAAAGATTAGACTAAACAGAGTATTAAATCCAGGCATCAGATTTATCGCCTGTGGGAAAGCCACAAAGGCTAAACCGATACTCTGGGTTACTACATTTTCGATCGGTAAACCAGTGGAATGAGCCATATAGCCCAGTACACCAAACACCCCTAAACCTACCATAAAACTAAATGCACTATTACCCAAACCAGTAATAAACGCATTATTTACAACATCGGATTTTTTCGGTAGATAACTGGCATAAGTGATCATTACTCCAAAACCTAAACTCAAAGAGAAGAAAATCTGCCCAAAGGCAGCTAACCATACCCGGGCATCAGCCAATTTTGAGAAATCAGGTGTTAAGAATTTGTTTACACCAATCATTGCACCCGGCAAAGTAATACCTCGTAAAGTAACTAATGCCATTAATACAAATAATAACGGCATAAAGATCTTACTTGCCTTCTCTACTCCACTCTGAACGCCTTTATAGATAATGATAAAATTAATCGCCCAGACCAGAAATACTGCAATTAATACACCCAATTGGATATTACCAATATCCCAAATTCCTGAAGTTAGTCCCAGATGTTTACCGTAAAAGAAGGCGTCTGGATCACTGCCCCAGCTTTGTCCAAAAGAATATACTACATAGTTAAGGGTCCAACCAATTATTACCGTATAATAGGTCATCAGAACGAATGAAACAATCGGAGCCCACCAACCAAGCCATTCCCATTTTCTATTCAAACGTGCATAAGATAAAGCTGCAGATCCTCTCTGGCGTAAACCAAAACCAATCTCCAGGATCAACAAAGGAATCCCGATTACCAACAATGCCACAAAATAAGGGATCAGAAATGCTCCCCCACCATTTTCATAAGCTACATAACTAAAACGCCAGATATTTCCCAAACCTACTGCCGAACCAATCGCTGCCATGATGAAACCAAATCGTGATCCAAACTCACCTTTATTCTTGCCCATTTCATGTTTCCTCCTTTTCTGTGATCAGTTTACTCTCTTCTCTTTGCTTTTTGGTCACAGACCTACTCGACTGTTAGTGTTTCATAATTAGAACCACTTTTCCTATGAATACGCCGCTATAGTATAATATAACTTAATTCCATATAAATTGTCAACAAATTGTCCCTAGGTATTATCTCCTAATTTATATAACAAAATAAGTCAGACATCTCATAAACGGATATCTGACTTATTTTTCATCCAATATCTATAAAATTTTTACTTTTCAGGGCTCCCCTAACCTTTGCCTCGCCAATAAATATGTTGAATCACTTTAGGCATCTCTACACCCAATTCCTTCAGATAAATCTGACTATATTCCTGATAATGCTGAATCATGTTGTTGGGATTACCCGATTGAATCATAAATTGCATGATTAGTTCATGTACCTGATCCAAAAAGGGATTTTTATTTAAAGCTTCATACAACAATTCAATTGCAACTGAAAAGTTACCAATCTCACCTTCGATACCTGAAAGAGTGATTAAAACTTCCAGATATTTTTCCAAATACTTATCCCGCAAAGTCTGGGTCCATTCATCATAAATATTTTCAACCAACAGGTCATTCTGATAAAGTTTTTTGGCTTCTCTTAAAAATTCCTGGGCTTTTAAAAACCGCCTCTCCTGATAAAGTTTTAGTCCTTCATTGGCAAAATCACCAAAATTCTCTAGATCAATCCAATAAGGTTCTGGCAGATAAAATTTGCACAATCCTCTTTTAGTCTCGAGAAATTGAGATTCTGTGCTTTTCTGAAGTTCAGGCTCCCACTGCCTTCTAATCGTGTACAAAGCTACATATAAAGTCTGTTTAGCTTTCTCTATATCACTATCGGGCCAAAAATTATCTAATAATTCCTCCTGTCTTACCCAACGGTCATGGTGGATGATCAGATATTTCAATACGTCGAGAGCCTTGCGGTTCGTCCAATCCTTTTCTGTAATCCATTCACCAGAGTAATAGATACGGAAATTTCCAAAAAATATTACCTGAATCGGAGATACGATATCTGTGATTTCAGGACATTCACTTTTGTCAGTAAAAAGTTGCTTAGATAAAGGTTCTAAAAATTCTTGATATTTCTGTTTTAAAAATTTAAAAGTTTCACACTCCAGTTTGTTCAGAGCCATTGTTATTTCATTTGAAACTGTCCTGTTTAGTTTTTTAGATGCAATAGCCAGTAACAGATTGGTCTCCAGTCTCACCAGTTCCAGGGTCTCTTTTCTGATATCGCCCAAAATCTCTTCTCCCAGATCAATAACCTCCTGATACCTCTCACTCAACAGAAAAAAGATGATTCTTTGAATCTTAAACTCATAATAGATAAAATTACCCTTTCCTAAAAGAAGAACAAATTGATCTGCCTTATTAAACCATTCCTCAGCCTGAGCAAAATCCCCCAATTTGTAAAATAAGATACCCTTACATAGAGCATAATGAGCCAAATATTGGGGGTTCTCACAGGAATCCAGACTTTTTTCTACTCTCGCTAATCTTTCTTCGGCCTTTTGCAAGTCACCCTGTTTCAAAGCAACTCGAGCCTGTAAAAACCAGATCATCCGAATATTATTTGAACAGACTCCCTTTAAAAAAATCTCTTCTGACTGTGCCAATAGTGGCATGGCGGTATCCAGTTCATTAACCACAAATAGTAAATAAGCCAGATTACATAAAATAAATCCAACACCTGTGGTATTCTTATGTTTTTTGAAGTTCTGCATCGCCTGATTAAGAGCATCTTTAGCTTTTTTAATCTTACCGTCAGGTAGATATTCTTCTAAAGCTATATTATTAAGCAAAATACTCTCCTTGTCCAAATCACCAATTCTACAAGATAATTCCAGAGCAGTTTTATAATATTCCAGAGCCTTTGAACGCAGATTAACTCCCAGGTATGCATTACCCATTGTTCTGTACAGATCTGCTAATACTGCAGATTCACCTTCTGGAACATGGGGTAAGACCATCTCACAGATCTGCAAACTTTTCTGATTTTCAGCTTTAAATCGATATATACCGGCTATACAAATATTGACTTTTACCCAATCAAGGACATTTTCAGTATCTCTCAAAATGAGTTCTGCCCGCTTATAATATGGTAAAGCTTCATCGTGGCACCATTTTAGTTCTCTCAACAGCCCCCGATAGATTTCCAATAATGGATCGACCTCTTCTTTTTTATATGAATCTAACCATTCCATCAGCAAATTGATATCTGAAGAGGCCAGGATTCTTCTGGAATCTTTTTTTAATAACTCAGTAGCCTGCAAATCCTGACCCGCCCTGATCAAATGAATAATCTCCAACTCAACCAGTTGTTGATCTCGATAAATCGCAGCGAGTTCCAGATTATAATTCTGAATCATTTCTTCATCAAGTTGTTTTATAAAGAACTCCTTAAGCAGTTGATGATAGCGATAAAAAACTTTCCCCGCTTCATCGTATCTCTGAGTTAAGAAGTATGATTCGGTCAATTGGTCCAAAAGTAATTCACTATTTTGAATTCCCAAAAATTCGTTACAGACTTCTGGATCAATAATTCCTACGATTACGCTAGTTTTTTTTAAAAATATCCGCAAATCTTCTGCTGCATCGGCAATAATCTCTGTCAGATAATCCTCCAGAGTCATCTGTGGATTTACTTCACCCAACTCCTGAAAATGATGTAAACTCAAACACACTCCAGCTATCCATCCCTCTGTACTTTGATAAAGCCAGTTGAATTGCTCTTCAATCAAAGATATTTCATTAAGATGCAAAAACTCCACTAACTCATCCGGTTCCAGGATTAGATCTTCCTTTTTCAGTAGTAAGATCTGTTTTTCCAGACGAAATTTGTTTAGGGGAATGGGAAATTCTTCACGAGATGAAATCACAAAATGGACGTTAGTAGGTACAAACCTAAAAAACATCTGAAGCATTCTCTGATCCCTCTCCTGATCTTTAAAAGAGACAAACTGCAGGTCATCAATAAATATATACAGGTCTTGAGAAATCTCCTCAAAAAGATTAATTAAATATGAAACAACCTTATCAGTCTCCAAAAATCCCAGCAGCACCTGTTCCAAATCAACTTCCCAATGTAACTTTTGATCAGACTCTAACAGTTCCAGAGTCCGATAGAAGAGATAAATAAAGAATTTATCTAAAGTAAAATATAGCTCAGGAATGGAAAACCAGAGCTTTTTCTTCTTAAGTTGCTGATAGAACTCACCCATAAGAATAGTTTTACCAAAACCCGCTCCAGCTTTGATAAAAACCAATCTCTTATGCAGATTATTTATGAATTTTTGAAAACATTTCGCTCTTTTTAGTACTTTTTCATTAAAATGAGGTGGACAGAAAGCAGTATTCATAATTGATTTGAGCACAAATAATCACCTCGAAGAAGGGAATAAATATCCAAGATGCAAATGTATCGCATATAATTTTATTTCATATTCTAAATTCTTATAATAGCTTACTAAAAACAAAAGATCCAATCTGCCTATTCCAATAAAATATTCTTCATTTCAACTTCATGATGTAATATATTATGAACAATGGCGGGTGCAGTTAATCAAAACCGGGTGAAACATCTCCCCGTCAAACTGAATAACATTAACTGCTGTATTCCCCTGACTATAACTCCGATACCATTCATCCAGAGACAGACCTGTAATCTGGCAAAGAATAGTACCAATCACAACCCCATGACTGACCAGCAGAATTCGCTGATCATCTTTATGTTTTTGTGCCAAGTCCCACAGAGTCCGGTAAGCCCGTCTTCCTACTTCTTCTAACCTCTCCCCATTAGGTACTTCAGCTTTACTGGGAGTAGTTTTCCAGACTTGTAAGATTTCTGAGTATTCCTGCTCAATCTCATCCCAGATCATTCCTTCCCAATCACCCATACAGATCTCTCTAATCTCCGGAAGAGATGTTACAGCCAAACCCTGAGAATCCGCAATAATCCTGGCAGTCTGATATGCTCTTTGAAGGTCACTTGAATAGACTGCAGTAAAATCCAGATTTTTGACTCGATTTTTAGTTTTCTCAGCCTGGATAATACCTTCTTTCGCCAGAGGAATGTCTTGACTTCCCTGAAAACGTTTTTCCTTATTCCATGAGGTTAAACCATGTCTAATTAGATAAATTTCTAACATATAGCACACTCCTTGTAAAAAATGAATTTTATTGCATTTTGTTATTAATAATTTAAAATTTACATTTTTGCCCGATTATCCTATCACTCAAATACTTTATCCTGGTTATCTTAATCTAATCTAAAACATTCCCGCTGAAAAATTCAGAAAATAGTTACTCAATCAAAGGTAATTCCTGATGATCTAATACTCCCAACTTTTTCAACAGTCTTGTCTCCCGATGATCCACTTCAGCTAATAATTCCGTAAATTTGAGATTACGATAAAACCTGCGTTGGGTCAGTAGAAGTTCTCTGGCCTGTCTGGTCATCTCCAGAGCTTGATGATAATCTTTGACTTTATGCTCAAAATATTTGGCCATCTCGATGTAGGGAAAATGTTTCAGATTACTCTCTGAAGCAATAAACCTTCGCCAGATATTGCAGGCATCTTCCATCATACCTAGCCGTTTATATAAAAAAGAAAGACGGGTTAAAATCTCATGATTCAAGCCAGTAGGTAGATTTTGTTCCAGACTCTGACAATAGCATCGTATAGCCTGATCATATTGGGTCAAATCTTCATAAATTTTGCCGGCTGAAAATAAATCTTCTGCTTCTTCTAAGATCTCTTCTGGATTTAGATACGCTTGTAACAGATGGGACATCAGAGTAACCAATGACAAGATATCCCAATGGTTATGCTGCATTACCGGGAGCAAGAGACGACCATCTTTTTCCTGCAAATAACTAAAGAACAGAGCCGGAACCTCAGCTCCAGAAATGTCATTCTCCCGTAGGAATCCCAATATCTCTCCCTCTAATGAACCAAGACTACAACTTTCTAAACGTTTTTTATAATACCTCCTGGCCGGATGAAGCAGATCAATGTGGACAGGTTGAATGATCTCCCGCATCCTGTTAAAAGTAAATCTACTGATCATTAATGGCCAATCAAAGGACTTACCATTAAAAGTAACCAGATGGGTGAATCTCTGTAAAGTCTCATACAATCCCTTTAACATTGCCAACTCCTGATGATAGTCTTCCATCAAATATTGATGCAAGACGAATTCGCCATCCTCAAAAAAACCTACACCTACCAGAAAAGCATACGTGCCCGAACCACCGGCTAATCCTGTAGTCTCTGTATCCAGAAAGACCAGATTCTCTAATCCATCTGGACAGACTAAATCAGGATTCTTCAGGAGTCCTGTCAGTGCATCCAGATTTCCTTCCTGTAAAGCTCCCAGATGAATCTGGCCATGAAAATACTGTAAAGGATAACGGTACTCTGCCAAAAAATATTCACCATATTCACTCTCAACCACTTTACCTGGTAAATAACGACTCAGGTGATATGCATGATTTAGCGGCTCATAGATCAAATCATTCAGCTCTGTCTGGGATTTTTCATCAATTTGGTGATTTTGCTTTTTTAAATAAAGACCTAATTTGGCTTTCAGATCCACTTAAAGAACCCCCTTTAACAACATTTTCAAAAAACTAAAACCTCACTTCCGGGAATGAGAGCATTAATCAGCTGTGTAATATAAACTCAAAAGAGCTTATCTCACCTAAAACCGTAATACTAGATAGGATAAGCAATATCACTGTATTGATTTTAACAGACGCAGAGCAGTAGCTTTACCCCTTAAACCCACTTCATTAATTGGACCAACACAGGAAGGACAGCCCAGTTCACACTCACAACCAGTAATCAATTCAGCTGCCATCTTTAACAGATCCTGGTGAATGGCAAATAACTTTTCACTAAAACCCACTCCGCCAGGGTAACTATCATATAGATATAAGGTTGGGAGATTGGTAAACGGCGCTCTAATCTGGGCTACCACCTTAATATCACTGGGGTCACACATCAGATAAATCGGAGCCACATTCACCATTAGATTCGCTAAACCCAATAATCCACACTGTAGATCCTCTTTACTAAATTGTGCCATCACCTCGGGAGCAATAGTCAACCAATAAGCTGTCGTATGCATCTGCTGTTCCGGTAAATGAATATCCCCATAACCAACATTTTCATGGGTATTAAACTTAATCTTCTTGAACATAGTTGCTTTAGCAGAGACCAGAACCTCTCCATGAGACTTATCTCCACCGCTAACCTCTTGATTGCGAAATTGATCTATAACTTTGATAGCTACTGCCAGATTGGCATCTGTATAATAATCAGCATCCACTGCGCGAACATAGGCTTTCTGTTCTGCATAATCTAATTGATCAACATGATATTGCTGACTCTCGTGAATATAAATAGCATCTTTGTGTAACATGGTCAGAACACTAAACCGATCCATCTCACCAATTACCCGATGATCGGGTTCTGTGGTATCAACAATGACAAAATTATCGGAAGAAGCACTACGCAAGCTGATCTCATCAGCAGGATAACTATCACTCATCCAATACCAACGTCCACCAACATGGCGAAGGATCTTCTCTTCCGCTAAATAGTCCAGAATCTCTTCCGTTGTCTCTACTCCATAATCTTCACCATCTACAAAGGGAAGTTCAAAGGCTGCACATTTGAGATGACTAACCAGAATAACCAGATTATTCGGATTGATTAAACCATGCTCTGTTGGATGGGTAAAAAAATAATCTGGATGGGTCATCACATATTGATCCAGAGGATTACTGCTACCAATGACGACGGCTGCCGAGATACCCGAACGACGTCCGGCTCGCCCAGCCTGCTGCCAGGTACTGGCAATGGAACCTGGATAACCTGCCATAATGCAAACTTCCAGTTGACCTATGTCAATCCCCAACTCCAGCGCATTAGTACTAACTACACCTAATACCTCACCATTACGCAAACCTGCTTCAATCTGCCTTCTTTGAGCAGGAAGATATCCGCCGCGATAGCCTCTGATACTATTAGGATTTTGACCAATCCCCTGACACAATTCCTTCAGATAACTAACCAAAATCTCCGTTCTCAGTCTACTTCTGGCGAAAACAATGGTCTGTATCTTGTTCTTCAAAAAGTGTCTGGCCAGGCGTCTGGCTTCTAAAACATAACTGCGCCTAATTCCCAATTCACGATTCACTACAGGAGGATTAAGAAAGACAAACTCTTTAATTCCGGAAGGTGCCCCATTGTTATTCACTAATTCAATCTCAACACCTGTTAATTTACTGGTCAGGTCCACAGGATTGGCGATAGTGGCTGACGCACAGATAAACTGGGGGTCTGATCCATAAAAATTACAAATTCGCTTCAATCTCCGCATAACATTGGCTACATGACTACCAAATACTCCCCGATAATGATGAACTTCATCAATCACAATATATTTGAGATTCTCAAATAGTTTAACCCATTTGGTATGATGGGGCAGAACGCCTGTGTGCAGCATGTCTGGATTGGTAACCACTATATGCCCTGCAGAACGAATCAGCTTTCTGGCATTAGCCGGCGTGTCACCATCATATGTATAGGTTTTAATATCCTCACCCAACAAGGAAATCAATTCATGCAATTCTTTCATTTGATCCTGAGATAGAGCTTTCGTTGGGAAAATATATAATGCTCTGGTTTCAGGATCTTTCAAAATCTCGTTCAAAACCGGCAAATTATAACACAATGTCTTACCAGAGGCAGTTGGAGTGACCACAACTATATTTTCCTTTTCAATTATTCTATTAAAGGCGCTGGCCTGATGGCTATAGAGTTGATTAATACCCCGCTTTCGGAGTACCTGGCCTAAACGGTCATCCAGTGACTCAGGAAAGTCAGCATATTGAGCTTTTCGTGCAGGAATGGTCTTCCACGCAGTTATATTAGCACAGAATTCCTCTGAATTTCTTAACTGATCTAAAACTTGTTCTAAATTCATTTGAATATCCCCCATGTTTACCCCCTCACCCGGAAGTTAGGGGTTAATTTCTTAATTAACTTATCTGAATCCATTTTATAAAAGAACACCTGTCCTGTCAACAATAGAAAAGTAATTAACGACCGGACAGGCATGTTTCTGAAAAATGGATAAAATATAAACAGGAAAGAAATCCAGTCTCTCAATTGAATTCCTTTCCCGTTACCGAAGTAATTTCAACTTTATTTAAGCGAATCCACAAACCTGCGGACCAAATTTTGATCATATAAGTCTTTGGAGTAAGCCAAATAGAACTGTCTCTGCACCTGAAATCCTTCAATATCCGCTACTTTGATCAGACCAATTTTTTCTGCACGGCGCACAGCCAGACTGGATATAACAGAGATTCCTAGACCTGCTTCTACGGCAGCTATAACCGCTTCCGTACTCCCCATCTGGGCTGCGATCTGCAAATCCTGTAAGGATATCCCAATCTGATTCAGACCATCACCCATAGCTTTTCTGGTGCCTGATCCCTCTTCTCTCATGATAAATCTCTGCCTTAATAGATCTCTTTTAGTGACAATTCCCTGTGCAGCTAGAGGATGATCTCTGGGTACAATCAGAACTAAACGATCGGATGCAATCGGTATAGATAACAGCTCCGTTTTATCAGGTTTGCTCCCTACAATTCCCAGATCACAACGTTTTTTCAACAGATCATTGATGATAGCTTCAGAATCATTTACTTCCATTTTTACCTCTACCAGTGGATAAGTATTGCAGAATTCTACAATCATCTGAGGTAAAATATACTCAGCCGGAATCGTACTGGCTCCGATAGTCAGTTCTCCTTTGACTATATCCTGTAACTGATTGATCTTATGTTCAATATTCTTCCAGACACGGATAATCTCTCGGGCATCTCTATACAATAATTTACCCTCAGCAGTCAAGAAGACACCATCCGAACCCCGTTCAACCAACTGCACACCAAAGTACTCTTCCAAATTTTTAACCTGAATGCTTACTGCAGGTTGGGTTAACTCCAACTCCTCTGCTACCAGTGAAAAACTATTCAGTTCGGCCAATTTAACAAAGGTCTCTAAGCGGGAAATTCTCATCGTCAATTCCTCCCTGGATAGATTCTACTATCATATATAGTTATTCTCTCTATTTAATTTATACTTCTCGGTGCAGAGTATTTTTCCTTTGTGGAGAGAAGGATTTTGTTGACAAACCGCTACGGATGTGTACGATTAAATCCAGTGACCGTCATTCTTCAAATAGTTATCCACATCCGGCAAAAAGCATAAATTCCTAATAGAATAGAAAAAAAGTCCTCTCAAAATAAAGGCATCCCCAGCTTATGACTATTCAAAAAAAGTGAGATCAAAAACAAAATGAAATTAGCGACACCTAGCTGCACAATTTTTGGCAGCTTTTGAAGAAGTGTTTTTCATTTTGATTTCGATCTCACAGTTTTTTACCCAACTTTACTTTTCAAACTTCATCTGTCAATCGTTTTATTGAAAACACGAACTTTTTTATTATAATCAGTCGCTTCATCATTGAATTTATCGACCTCATATCCAGCATCGTAAATTTCCCAAATTTTTAATCCACCGAGTAAGACCCATGGCAAGACCTGAATTATTCCATCTTCAGGGTTAATTAAAGCTAGTGCCAATAGAACTCCTTCACCAGCCAGAAAACCAAAACCTTTAGGCCACCAATTTTCAGCATAAATATGCCCTGCTGAAGGAATCACCGCTGCCCACAACATCGCCTCACCTTCGGATTTCATGTCTAAAATCTCTTTTCGAATCCTATCTGGCTCTAAGTAATTCAAAGTCCAATAAATTTCTGTATTCCATAGATCATCATTAGTTTCCAGATAATCAACGACTCGCTTCCCGACAAAATCTCTAATCATTGGGTTAGCTCCTAAATCTAAGAGAAGGTTAATCACATCCGCATTCTTAGTATTCTCAACCGTATACATTAGTGCTGTTTTCCCGGTTACAGGGTGTTGCTCATTAACACGTGCACCTTTTTCGATCAACCCCTGAAAAATCATTGAGTTATTAGAATATTTACCGGCGATCATTAAGGGTGTTAAGCCAAGAATATCTGCTTGGTTAGGATCAACCCCATAATCTAATAACTCCAGAACCGTTTTCTCTTTATCAGCTTTTACCCCATAGCTAAGAGCAGTCATCCCTATATTATCAGCAGCGTCTAACTCAGCACCTAATTCTACAAGATACCTAATTATCATTAAATCATCTAAATTATTTACTGCATAGATTAATGGAGTCATCCCTTTTTTATCTGTTTGATTCACTTTCGCACCATTGTGTATAAGAATTGTTACCTCATCAAGTTCAGCTTGATTATCCAATGCTACCATTAAGACTGATTGACCATCACTGTTTGCAATATCCACACCAGCACCTGCTCTAATTAGTTTCTTCATTAATTTCAGGTCAGGTTTCTCTACTGAATACATCAAAGCAGTCCAACCATTGTCATCTCTAATATCCACGTCGGCTCCTGCCCTCAGTAAGATTTCTACTACCTCCATGTTCCGATAATTCGTCATCATTTCCAACATCAGTGGAGTGATACCCTTCTTATTTCGAATATTAACATTAGAACCCGCATTAACCAGGGATTTGATTAAATTTGGACGAAATCCGTTCTGGATCGCAATCATTAATACAGTCTCACCATGTTTGTTTTGAACGTTAATGTTAGCGCCAGCATATAAAAGTTTTGATAAAAGTGTTCCGTTCTTACTCAGTAAAGCCAACATCAGTGCAGTGTTACCATTATCGTTCCTCGCATTTAAGTTGGCACCCAGATAGATTAACTCTTCAACTGCCTGATAGTTGTCTGCGACCACTCCATGCATCAAAGCGGTCCAATCATCATAATCGGTCTTGTTTAGATACGCCCCACCGTTTACTAATGCTGTAATGACACCATAATTAGTGTTCTCCTTTGCTGCAACCATTAAGGGGGTCATCCCGGATACTGTTTGGTTAATATCCACACCTATTTGGATTACAGCATTTATCTCTTCAGCAGTTCCCGTTTTGCAAAGTTCATAAAACTCCTGAAAATCCATCGCCGATACTGTAAAAGAGATTAAAAACACCATCATAACCATGCTAATAAGTACAGAAGATTTAAACCTAATCATACCTCACCTCCAAAAAGAATTCTTCTACTGTTATTATATCAAAAAACGTTTGATAAAGAAACCCGTTATCCTCTTTAGAAGAATTATCCTTTATAGATAGCCAGCATTTCCGATACCGCTACAGATCCTGATAATTCAGCAGATCTCCAGAAACTTTACAAAAGTAAAATTTCTGGAGACGAGAAGTATGATGGCAAGTGATAATAATCCCTCTCAATTATCTCCTGAGCTAAATTGTCACAAAACTACCCAAACTAATTCTCAAACCCAGCCAATCCCTGTACCCACTTATCAATCTCATCTGGTACTGCCTGAGCAAAAATAACTCCACCAACATAATACAGTTGATGAATCATGTTATTTACGTAAACAATCTGCAGATCTTTTTTATGCTCCTTCAGATAAGAACTTTCCTCCTGCAAAATTTCCGCAGGGCAAAGCATATCTGTGGTACCATTCACGATCAAAACAGGGGTGTCCATCTCAATGATCTGTTTGGGAACATCTATCGTCAATTCCTGCCAGCGTTCCATAAATGGCAGTGATGCTCCCAAGATACTACCGTCTTCAGGGAAAGTGCCATTGTCAGCCATCGCAAAAGCTGTACGAATCTGCTCTAACATCTCTTTCGTTTGGTTTATGGTATCAGTAAATTGACCTAGTTGATTATATTTCTGATAATACTCAATCTGATACTCTAACTGAAAGGTCGTCTGTTCTCTAATCGGCAGCAAACCTGGCGCCAGAAGCACTGCTCCTGCCAGATTTTTCTCTTTTGCGATAATGGGTCCAAAAGAAGCACCCTGACTGTGTCCAACTAAAATTACATGATTTTGATCAACTTCAGGAACTGATTTTAAATAGTCAATAGCCGCTCTAGCATCATTAATAAAATAAGCAGGCATTACTTTATCAAATTCTTCCTTATTATAGCCATTCTGCAGCATGGTATAACTTCTCTTGTCATATCTCAAAACAATATAACCTTTCTTTAATAAAGATTCAGCCAATTCTTTGAAAGGCTTTAAGGTAAGACCACCGGTCTGCAAAGTCTCATCGCGATCATTTGGACCAGAACCATGTACCAAAAGCATTGCCGGAAGTTTTTCATCTTTCCTATGCTCGGGAATATTCAGAGTTCCATACAAAGTATATCCGTCATTACTAACGAATATAATCTCCCGTTCCTCTGCTGGCACTTTATCGGATGCAGATCCGACAGCTGTTCCAAAGATTAAAACCAATAATAAACATACGACACTAAAGAGTTTTTTAGATCTCATTTTATTCACTTCCTCACTTATAGTAAACTCTTCTCATATATATTCTTCACTGCCAATATTCATGTTCGATGTTCATCTTAACAACACAGAATAATCCTAAACTATCAGAAACAACCCCACAAGTAAAATTACAATTCCCCCGAAGAACAGCCAGGCATGGGGCTTCGCAAAATTCAATGTGTAACCTACACCAAAACGTTTCTCAACCCAGACCGAAGAATCCTGGGGGTTGCAATAGAACAATCCAAATTTCCAATATTTGTTGTCATCTCTAACCAGTTCTTTCTGAGCTTGCTGCCCTGAGTGACTTTGTTCTTTAATTCTATCATCTACTTTTATTCGACTGCCGCCTTGCCCCATTTTAACTGCCAACACAATAGGTGGGATAATCACCACTGGTACGAAAATGACATTTACTAAAATAGTAAGAGCGTTCTGAGGTATGACCAACGTAATGGTTAATAACTGAAAGAAAAATAATACATTTAATACAATCGCCAGATAAACTACTATCTGACTAACCCCTTTTTTGAACTTTTCATTCCTGATCTTTGCTTCCCGTAAATCCGAACCACTCAGTTCTTGTTTCGCCCGATGAATAGTCATAAACACATAGAACATTATAATTGTAGTCATCAGATTAATTCCGGGAAGTAGTGCTAAATTTTTCAGATTCTTCTCCTCATAACCTGTTACATTTCCCTGTAGGTCATATCTCATTGGTATCTGATCGGGTAATTGATCATATCTCACATAGAGCAGAACTCCAGAAGCGATGATAAACAACACAGGAATTAAAAACCACAACACTGACACCCCACTATTTTGAGTATCAATGGAGACAATCACTCTATTTTCTGGACTTATCTCCTGCTTATGACTTTCAAAGAATTGTCTTGCCTTGCGACGCGTATAATAAAAATTCAGATAACTAACCACAATATACAGCACAGGTATAATTCCTACTCGACTCACAGAGCCAGCTATGAACAGCCAGCTAAGAAGTGTAATTATTATCAGGCTAACAGAGGTATTTAAAGTATACTGCCGCTTCAGCTGCCTGGCTTCTGGACTATTACCCAATCTCTGCCCAACCCGATAACCGAATAAAATATCCTGTTTGCTATAATAAGGTGTAAAAGATAATATACCTAATAATAAAAGCATTAATATAACATCCATTACGCATCTCCTCCTTTTTAATTACCCAATATCGATCCTGGTAACCTAACCTCCAACTCCAATCCATTATCGCTAATAGTTTTCCAAAATCTCAGCAAACATCTCCCGCAAATCTTCCTTCGATAGATGGAAACACAATCCACTGGCCACCAGAATCTCCAGATCATCTCTGAGCTTCTCAACCAGCTCCGGTGACATAATTCGCTTGTCCTCATCAGCTATAACCACGCCTTTGCGACGATGAACATTGATTATTCCCTGCTGTTTGAGTAAATTATATGCTTTGACCACAGTGTTTTTATCGACCCCAATATCTGAGGATAATTGTCGAACAGATGGTAACTCCTCTCCTGACTGTAGATCTCCCCTACTAATTCCTTTAACAATTTGATTGTAGATCTGTACATAGATCGGCTGCTCTGATTCCAGTTCAATCTCCAAAAACATAATTATTCCCCCATATTAAAAGTGTCCTATCTGTACTGCTTATTATAGTACAGATAGGACACTTTGTCAACTTAAGTTATCGTGAACATACATCAGATAAATCACACTGTAGTAAGTACCTATACGGAGAAGCTTCTTCAATTCCCTCCCATACTACAAAGTTCCAGAATCAGTCTGGAATTTTGTAGATATTTCTTTTGGAATCTAAAGAAATCTTACTTGAACATGATGAATCTTTCCATCCATAAATAAGGGGATTTTTGAATTCTGACAAACTGCACCATCGAGCCATATCTCCACCGACTGATCCATAATTCGCGAAAAGCCTTCAGGTTTTGTTATCTCAATCTCGTACCTGGCACTCCCGGTTCGGAGCAGCACCTTAACTCTGGTCAATTTACCTTCCAATATTGGATCTAACTGCAGTCCTTCTCCGGTGAACTCAATCCCCAATGCTGATACCATTGATAACCAAAACCAGGTAGCAGTGCCACTCAAAATCGGTCCCATATTTTCACCAGTCTCGCCATTGTTATACTGTGTGCAAAAACGGGGATTACCACAGATCCTATATGGATCTTTCAGAGTATGATATGGTCTAACCTGATCGATCACCTCATAGGCTAATGCCCATAATTGTTCAGCCAGTTCACGATCCTTAACTTCCCTTGCGGATTTTAACAGAGCAGCTACTGCCATCATACAGGCATGTTTAAACACTCCCCCATTCTCCCGATCACCCAGAAAATACTGAGCAGAAGGCACATTATCACTAATCTTGCCATAATTTACTGGTGTGCATAATTTAAGCCCATATGGGGTCTTCAAATAAGCTATAATCACATTCAACATAATTCTGATCTGTTCTTCGGTAGCGACTCCTGCTAAGACCGACCAACTAAAGGAATTGAGAAAATATGTCCCATCAATCTCTGAATCCAGCGACAATCCATCTCCCCCGGCACCCAGAAAACTATAACCTCCAGCCAGAGGGCGATTAAAAAGAGTTCTCGCAAAAAAGTCACCTCGCCAGGCATAACGCTGTAGATTATTCACCAATTCACTCCGCCAATCCTTCATCTGTAGTGCATATTCTGTATCTTTTTTGACCTCAGCCCAATCACATACTGCATCCAGAGCCACCTTTAAGAGAAATCCATTCAGCACACTCTCAGTATACTCACTGGCAAATGGTTGTTCTCCCGGAGAAGCACCTGTTTTCTCCAATTGTTTCCGATATAACCGTTCCTTTTCACATCCATCTATATGATCTGGATCAAGTTTGAGACAATCATTCCAATCGGCATAATCCAATAATGGTAAACCATGTTTACCAATTGATATCCGGGATGAATAACAGACTACTGCCTGAACCGCCTGATAGATGCTTCTCTTCCGAATCGGCTCAGTTTCGGCTATCGGAACCACTTCTTCCAGAAAAGAAAAATCATCAGTCAACTTTAGATATCGGTCTACTGCCTGGACGAACCACAAAGCATCATCAGACCAGCGACCAGGTTCTTTACCTCTCCAGAAAAAATTATGATAAGCATAACCCAATTCAAAGATCATACTTCCCCATTCCTTGAGCAGAGACTTAACAAAATCATCTTCCCCCATAGAGATAAAGAAATACATGGAGGCAAAGATATCCTGGATCTCCCGAAAACCAATCTCCCGATAGCCCTTCTGAGTCCAGGCAAAAGAACGGGATACAAAGCTCTGATACAAAATCTGGAATGGCAGATTATAGTTAAAATGTCCATCGACCAGATAATCGCCACTATTCACCTGAATAAAACTTCGATATTGCTCCAAAAAAGCCTTTTTCTCTTCTCTAATCTGCTCCAAAACCTGCGAGTTTAGGTTAACCTGCAAAAGATTTACAATCTCCCGCTGATAACTCTCCCATCCAGCAAAAATTGGGTTCCCTTTAGCTGAAACCAGCCCAGTAAAACAATCAACTATTACTTCAGTCCCGCCAGTCAGATTAAAATCGGTTGCTAAAGCAAAAAAATCTGGCCCTCTACGACTAAGCTGATTATCCAATAACCCCAATCCCTCTGGTCTCGCCAGACTACCTCTACCAATAAAACGATTATAATCTGTAGCAAACTCCTCCGGAAAACTGATCTCTTCTTCCCGGTGAATCAGCATACTAAAAAACCGGAAATCTTCCTGCAGATCAGGTGATTGATAATCAGCACCAATGGCTACAACCCCATCCTGACCAGTCTTTAAGATTAAAGACTGGGAGATCAATGTAGTATATATCACATCCACTGACAGTTCACTGGCTTTAGCACTACCAAACATTCCTGTAGCTATCAACCTGATCTTTCTTTCCCCCAATCCCGAACTGAATAAGCGAACTCTTTGTACTTCCACCGCTAAAGGTTCACCAGTTCTCTGGGGAAGTAAGAAAATCTCTCTGACAACTCGTAAGCCTGAACGCAAATCATAAGTAATAACAGTATTATCAACCCCATGTACAGTTTCAACACGTATAACCTCTGGATCAAAAGGATTTGCCGAATAGAACAACAATTTACTTTCTTCCATCAGATAAAATTGGCGATTTGCCGGAAATCCATTCTCCTCGGGTCGTAAATCCCAGCGGGAAGCCAGAACCTGAGTTCCCGCATGAGAGCGAAAACTACCTCTACCCAGACCATCGACCACACTTTTGGGCATCGTCTGTAAAGGTCGGGAATAACCCAATCGATTACCCAAAAGCAGATTAACAAAATAATGTGAACCTGGAGAGATCACCCGTGGATCAAACCGATGTTCTCCACACCCATTAATCTCTCCAGGCCAGGAGGAGACCTGATCAATCAGGTTAATCACTGTTTTACACACCAGTTTACCTTCTTCATTTATAGATTTTTCTTTCCAGCATCTTTGACCATCAGCAAAATATAATTCCATCTCATCATTTCGATTAACAAATAAAATTGACAAACCTTGTCTAACACAATCCAGGCAGAATTCCCTGACTACCTGAATACCCAACATAACCATAGAAATAGGTGCGTAAAAAGGCAATCCCGCAACTCCGATAACCCGCAGATTAAAAACATCGGTAAAACTTCCATCACAGATCTCTTCCTCTGCGAGTACTTCGGAAAAAATATTTTTCAACATATCAACAGGCCGCATCTTGCAATCTCTGGCTACCTCCCGCTTCACCTGCCCATAAGTAATCTTCACTTCATTCACTCCCTTAAACTCTTCTGACCCCAAAAAATCTCCAGATACCACTCTTCTGACTCCCGTGACAAAAGAGAACTCACCTGTTTATTTTGGTAAGCCAGTTCTAATGAATCATAATATCCTGTACAGGGTTCAAGAGCACAGTTATAGTCTGCACCAATTCCTCCACCACCCTCAGTAACATAAAATCCGAGATAGGGGATCTTCTCTACTGGATATTCTACCTGATAGAGCAGCCCACTGCCCGGATAATATACGCCGACCCTTCCGGAGATTAACCTATCGACTACATACCATTTCTCTACCTTTCTGGCAGTTTCAGGCTGAATACGATCTAACCTATATGGGTTACCCTGCAAATCCAGAGTTAGCGGATAAGGATGCACTGCTCCCCGTACTCCCAAAACTTTACTCTCAAACACATTTACCACCTGAGTGACGTCGGCAGGAAGCATTAATTCCAGATTTGGTTCACATTGAACTAAACCATGCATCGCCCAGATATAAGAGAACTCTTCTTCACCCAGATTAGTCAATAGATAATCTATTCGCAAAGTGTGTGAATCTTTAAAGCTTATCCTCTTTTCCAAAGTATATGGTAACAACTCACCCTCTACTCTTAATCTTACTTCTTCCCCCATAATTAGAACATCCCATGGAAGATACCAGACCTCACCATGATCTGGTAATTGCCTTCCCTGATATACTCCTGACACCGGATAAATACAGGGATCAATCGTTGGAAACATCTCATCAAAACCACTAACATCGTAATTGAGAAATGAATCCCGCGGTTCAGGAAGAACCAATTGCTCAACCTTTCGCTGAAAAAACAACTCTCTGCCTGTCTCCTTATCTTTCAATGAGACCAGCTTGCTTCCCAGTTCAGGTAAGAAGACTGCTGCCAGATGTTCCGACTCCATTATTACCGCCCTCAAACCCTTGTACTCCTTTTGAGAAATTACCAACTATCTCACCGTCTTTCTAAAGTTACTTCTACCTGATTATAACTCCCTGTAGACAGTATTGGAATACGTTTACCGGCAATTCTCTCGCCATTGACAATCAGTTCATTCACTCCTTTATGCAATCGATAAGGATTATTTACATTTATCTCATAAGTAGCTCCCCGAAACCTACGAATTACCTTAAAACCTTCCCACTCTGCTGGAACACATGGATCAACAATTAATCCATCATAATCTGGCCTGATTCCCAGGATCCACCTGGATATTGCAACAAAATTCCAGGAAGCAGTCCCGGTCAACCAGGAATTCTTAGCCTCGCCAAAATTAGCATGGTCTGGGCCAGCAATCATCTGAGAATAGACATAAGGCTCTGCCCGATGAATCTCTGAGATCACTTCCCGATAGGTGGGGCAGATCGTCTTATAATACATAAAAGCTCGATCCCCTCGCCCCAAAATACATTCAGCAATTATTGCCCAGGGATTAGGATGACAGAAAATACCTGCATTCTCTTTAACTCCGGGGGGATATGTACTGATTTCACCCAGATGCTCAGAATACTTCTCGTAGGCTGGCTGCAAAAGAATTATTCCATGATCAGAATATAAATGTTTATAAACCGAATCCATACACTGTCTTGCCCGTTCCTCAGAAGCCCCTCCCGCCATCACAGCCCAGGGTTGAGTTTCCAGATAAATTTTGCCAGCTAAACATCCAGTTGAGCCAACCCGCTCACCCTGATCATCAAATGCCCGCAGATACCATTCTCCATCCCAGGCAGATTGATTCAGATTATCCGTCATCTCCTGAATTACCCCCGCTAACCACTGTACATCTTCATTATTACCCAGATACTTAGCGATAGTTTGCAACTCCTTAGCAGCATAAATAAACATTTCGGCAATCATCACTGATTCGGCTACTTTGCTGTCATTCTCAGTAAACCAGTTCAGATTCAAGCAGTCATTCCAATCTGCATATCCAATCAATGGCAGTCCATGGGAGCCAAGATTATCTAAAACGAATTGAATACTCTGGCGAATATGATTATACAGCGGTTCAGCCAGAGTAGAGTCATTCTCAAAGGGTGTCGGAGACGCCAAAAACTTCCAATCGCCAGTCTCTTTAACGTATTCTGCAACAGCGATTACCAACCACAGAGGATCATCATTATACCCACTACCAATATCATGATTTCCCCGCTTAGTTAGAGGTGAATACTGATGATAGGCATTCCCGGCTTTGAACTGAGTTGATGCCAGATCGAAAAGTCTTTCTTTAACCCTTTCTGGAATCTGATGAACAAAACCTAAAATATCCTGATTACTATCTCTAAATCCCAAACCTCTACCAATACCCGATTCAAAGTAAGATGCTGAACGGGATAAATTAAAAGTAGTCATACATTGATACTGATTCCAGACGTTGACCATCAGATCTACTTTAGGATCTGGGGTCTTAACAGTAAATTTATTTAAAAGATCTGCCCAATACTGGCCCAGTTCCACAAACTTCTGCTCAACCAGCCCGGGTTTGAAATACTCCTTAATCTTTTCCCGGGCAATAGATTTATTTAAAGTCCCATCAGGATCGAACTTGGCTTCCCGAGAATTCTCTCCATAACCCAGAAGAAAGATAATCTCTCTACTTTCAGCCGGTTCCAGAGTGAGTTCGATCTGATGAGAACCGATAGGTGACCAGCCATAGGCGACCGAATTTGCCGAATAACCCTGCACTACAGCCAATGGATGACTAACCTGACCATAAGCTCCCAAAAAAGCTTCTCTTTGAGTGTCATAACCGTTGACCTGTTGATTACATGCAAAATAAGCATAATGATTGCGTCTTTCCCGATATTCAGTCTTATGATAGATAACCCCATCTGCAATCTCTACTTCAGCCAGATTCAGATTGCGTTGAAAATTAGTCATATCATCAAAAGCATTCCACAAACAAAACTCTACATATGAGAACAGTTTTAGTTTACGTCTTTCCTTCCCTTGATTGGTTATAGTCAAAGACCAGACTTCCATAGTTTCATTGACGGGAACAAAATAGACGAGTTCACTCTTTATTTCAGCCAACGAACCTTTAATCCTGGTATAGCCCAATCCATGACGACATTCATAATTATCCAGATCCCGTTTTACTGGCTGCCACGTAGGTGACCAGAACAGACCAGTCTCCTCATCCCGCAGATATAGATATCTGCCACCACAATCATATTCACTATTGTTATATCGATAACGCAAGATTCGTCTCTCCCGGGGATCTTTATAAAAACAATAACCACCAGCAGTATTAGAAATAAGTCCAAAGAAATCCTGTGACCCCAGGTAATTGATCCAGGGAAGAGGTGTCTTGGGGGTCTGAATTACATATTCTTGATTAGTATGATCAAAATATCCAAATTGGGACAAATCTATTCACTCCTTTCTCTTCCGAGTACCAGAGAACAGGCCGTTCCTGGGTATAAAACAGGAGTAGGCTCTAAAACCTACCCCTGTTTTTCTGCCTGATCTTATATCTTTACTCTATTTTTCCAAAAGATGATTAATCTCAGTTACCGCTGAATCCATATATTTCTTAACTACAGCTGTATCATAGTCACCATTGATATATTCACCAAGGATATTTTTGAAGTTAGTGTCAATAATCCCTTCAATAGTACCCCATTCAACCAATGGTGGATAAGCAGTAGCATAGCTCAAAGTATCTTTAAATACCTTCCAGACACCCTGATTATAATATGGATCTTCAAAGGCATCCAATTTTGCAGGAAGCATATGAGACAGGTTTTTGGTATAATCTACTAGATTTTCTTTACGCATTAAGAATTCAACCCATTTAATAGCAGCATCAATCTCAGCTTTGGGAGCATTGGAACGAACGACAAGGTTACTACCGCCAGAGAAAGAAGCTCTGCCATTTGGACCCATTGGAGGTTCCGCAATCGCATATGGCAGAGTTGGATTATCATTTTCGATACCGGAAATATTCCATGGTCCCATAAATACCATTGCCACATCCCCATTGATGAATGCGGAGTCTGCCTGGGGTTGATTATACTCAGCGCAAGCCTTAGCTGCCAGGCCTTCTTTTACCAGGCTAACGTAATATTCCATACCCTGAACTCCAGGTGTCTGATTGAAGATAGCCTCAGTATTATCTGCATTTAGCATGTCACCACCGCGAGACCAGAGCATAATTGCCCAGTTATGAATCAAATCCCAGGCATTGGTACCAGCTACCGCAATCGCTGTTCCTTCACCATATACATTAGTAATCTTATGGCCCACAGTGATCAACTCTTCCCAGGTTTGAGGAGGAGTAACCCCGGCTGCCTCAAACATCTCAGTATTGTAGAAGAGTGCTCTGGTTTCAGCAATCCAGGGGATACCATAACACTTACCATTTAAGGTAGTAGAGATATAGTTTGCCTCCATAAAAGCTTTTGAGCCACCATAATCTTTAACATTCATCTCAGCCAGACCACCTGTAGCAGCAAAAAACGGAGTCCAGGTAGTACCCACCTGAAAGACCTGAGCACCTTCTCCCGTTGTGATAGCAGTGGTTATCTTTTGCCATGCATTATCCCAGCCGATCTCTTCAAATATAACTTTAATACCGGTCTCAGCCTCAAATTCCCTGGCCATTTCTTCCATCCAGGGGATATTAACCTCAGAAGGAGCATTGTTCATCGCCCAGAATGTTATCTGTGTTTGCTTCGCCATCGCCAGAGATGCTACCGTCAAAACTAATAATACAGTTAAAACTACCCTTACCCACACTTTACTCATAATACAAAACCCTCCTTTTTAAATTTAAATAAAAAGCCATAGTAGTATTAAATCTTGAAAATCCTCCATGCCACTATCCCAAAAACTCAATCACCTCCTGACAAAATCTATGTTTGTTAACCCTTCGTTGCACCAGAGACGAGCCCTTCAACAATATGTTTCTGCATAGTTGTAAAGAGAATCAAAATCGGAATAGTTGTCAAAATACAGGCAGCCATCATACTTCCCCACCGTGACTGTTGTGCTCCAATATATTGAAGCAGACCTAATGCCACAGTTTTGGTCTGTGTCCCTGTTAAAATTGTTGCAAACAAAATCTCATTCCAGGCCATAATAAACGAATAAATTCCCACTGCAGCGATTCCCGGTTTAGCCAGTGGTAAGATAATTCTAAACAAAGCTCTAACCCTGGAACAACCATCGATCATTGCCTGTTCGTCTATCTCCTGTGGTATGGAATCAAGATAATTTCTCAACATCAAAATTGCAAATGGTAACGAAAAAGATATATACGTAAAAATCATTCCATGATATGTATTCCTCATTTGCAGACCAAAAGTCCGCTGCACCCAGATAAACATTACAAAATATGGGATCAAGAACAATATCCCCGGCAGCATCTGTGTAGAAAAAAGCGTCACGGTATAAAAATTCCTTCCCCTAAATCTGAAACGAGAGATGGCATAAGCTGCAAAAGTAGCCAGAATAATCGTGCCAATCATTGTGCCAAAAGAGATAATCAAACTATTTTTAAAATAGTCAAAAATTGGAACAATTTCGTTAACCAGCCGATAATTCTCTATAGTAAAATTATGAGGAATCCAGCGCGGTTCCATTCCCTGAATCTCTAAAGTACTTTTGAAAGAACTGGAGAACATCCACAGATAGGGAACTAATACTACTGCCACCAGTAAGAGAACTGCCAGGTAAAACAAAACCTGTTGAATAATCTTGACATGTTTTCTCTTCATCATTCTCCCTTCCTTTCTGCCCTAATGCGGAAATAGTAGAAATAACCTATGGTAATTAATAGCATTATTAACATCAAAACTATTGACAAAGCAGCACCTATTCCATACTCCAGGTGATGAAAAGCCTGGCGCATGATCAAAGTAGATGGTACTTCTGCATACTTACCGGGATCAGTCCCCAACATTACAGCAAACTGATTATAAGCATTGAAATTCCACAGAATATTCAGAACTATCAAAGTACGTGTAACAGGTCGCAGATGTGGTAAAGTAATATACTTAAACCTTTGCCACGCATTGGCACCATCAATCTTTGCTGCCTGGTACAACTCAGGATCAATAGACTGGAGTCCGGCCAACAAAATCAATGCTGTAAACGGCCAGCCCTTCCAGACAGAAGCTACAATAACTGCGTATATTGTCTTATTTCCCACTAACCAGATAACCTGATCAGATATTAAGCCCACATCTAACAAAACTTTATTTAAAATTCCAATTCTCGCCTGAAAGATAAACCTCCACAGATTATAAGCAACAGAATCTGGAGTAATATAGGGGAGCAAGATTAAACCCCTGACCAAAGTTCTACCAACGAATTTTTTGTTTAATAATAAAGCTGCCCCCAACCCAATAAAATAACCCAGAGTAATAGTAAAAGCACTATAATATGCTACATTGAAGATACTGCGAAAAAATCTCTGCCCCAGAGTTGTTACACTGGAAAAGCCTTCAACATAATTACTCAGACCGATAAATGGAGCCTTAATCCAATCCATTACTGTATAAATATTAAGATCCATAAAACTAATGATAAATCCCCAGAGCATTGGAATAAAATGCACAAACAACATCCCCAAAACTGCCGGCAAAATCAACATATATGGTGTAAATCTTTTTGACATCTTTTTTGAACCCCTCTTCATAACCATGTGTGAAAGTTTTTCTCTTACAGTATTCACATTCAACTCACCACCCCTATTATTTTCGTCCCGATGACAACCATTCCATAAACATATTGATCTAACCAGTGCTCGATTAACCTTCCTATAGTTTAATCCAGCAAATCTACAACTATATCTGATGATACTCATGGGGCATATTTTAACCATCCATTATTCACCTGCTACCCATCTAAAGCCTTACATGATTCACGAACAACCAATTTTGTCGGCAAAAATATCGGAGAATGATTCATCTCTGGACTATTGATCATCTGTAGTAACAATTCAGCAGCCTTTTGTCCAAGTGAAAATTTATCCTGCTGTACAGTTGTCAATGTTGGTCTTACATACCTGCTGATCTCAATGTCATCAAAACCAATTATCGAAAAGTCATCTGGAACCTTATAACCCGCTTCTTCAATGGCTCTCATCGCTCCAATGGCCATCTCATCACTCTGACAAAAGATCCCGGTAGGCTTCCGATCAAGAGCCAGTATCCCCTTCATCGATTCATAACCACCTTCTTCACTGAATTCACCATCAATAATCCAATCTGAGCGATATTCCAGACCAACTTTTCTAATTGATTTCTGAAAACCGATCAAACGATCCTGAGCCGGTCGAGTAATGCTCTGGCCCATAATCATTCCAATTCGCTTATGACCTAGCTGATGAAAATATTCCACAGCTATTGAAGCTCCCTGAACGTTATCAGAAATAACGTAAGAGGCATTCTTACCCACAATGTCTAAATCAACAAACGTCGTAGGAATATTAGAATTGATCAGATTATCCAGATTAGGGTCAGTTCTGGGCATACCCATAAGTACTGTACCATCCACATGTCTATTTTTACATTTCTCAGTGTAGCTATAACTACTACCCCATTTGGCATGGGCAAAAAAGATTAAATCATAACCATTTTCACTGAATGTCTTTTCTAAACCATAGATTACCTCTCTAAAGAAGGGATGACGTAAGCCTGTGTTCAGATGATCTGTAAAGAAGACTCCTACTGAATACGACTTATTAGTTGATAGACTGCGAGCTACTGCACTGGGCTGATAATTCTCTGCTTTCATGATTGATATAACCTTTTCTTTAGTCTTCTCGCTGACATCAGTATAGTTGTTAATTACCCTGGAAACAGTGGTTACAGAAACTCCTGCTTTTTTTGCAATATCTTTTATCGTCGTCATGGTTATTTGCCTCATTTCTTACGAAAACGGTTTCGGAAATTTGTCTAAAAAATATCTTGCAAACTATATTTTTTAGCAAGATTCCTCATATATTACTGTTTTATGCTAAGAATATTTTTTATTTCCGAAAGCGGTTTCGGTATTTAATATATTATATTCTCCATTTTTCAGATAATTCCTCCCTGTTTTCAGAGAATTTTTGTATTTTTTTGAAAAAGAGTATTTAACAAAAGAATAGTGTCGTCCCGGGGATGAACAACACCATTCTTTTCAGTCGAACATTTGAAGATTTTCCTAACCGTTTGTCCAACCAGTGCTACTCTGCAACTAAAAGAATAATTTTTAATTTAACTAATACTAGAAAATAGCACTAATTGGAGTGGTCCATGGATCTGTGATCGGAATAGTTGGACTAGCAATTACACCTATAGACATCCAGATTGCTGATATGACCAGAATAGATGTAATAAAGATTTTTTTCATGCTATACCCTCCTTTCCAGTTTTTCTTTATATTTCTCATACTCACTACGGTATAAAGCATATTCCGAGTCATTTCCATATTTTCTAGCCTCAAGATATTTGAGATAAGATACTTTATACAGTAATCTTAAGCAGCAGATGTTAAAATCTCTGCTATAAGCGATTTCCGCAAAAGCATAAGCCATATCCAGATTATTTTTTAAATAGTAGTAAAGGGCGGTCGCATAGAGATTGCGATTCAATTCATTAATATCATTCCTTTTTGTCAGCCAACCCCAGGCTCTGGTAAGTAATTCAAATCCCTCTTCAAGATCATTCAATCTAATATAATCTATTGCCATTTCATTCAAAACATAGCCCAACATATTTTTGATCACATACTCTTCCTGAACTATACTTTCAAGAATTTTTAGAGATTCTCTATATTCCTCTTCTTCACTGAGAACACAGGCATAATTGAGTAGACTATAATATTTCAAATCAGTTAATTGCATTTCATCACACATCTCCAGCGCTTCCTGAATATATCTTTCAGCTTCAGCTAATTCCATTGTATTCCTGTTAGAGATTCTATTATTTAATTCTTTTTTGATTTCGTCTATACTGTCTAATCCCATCTCTTTAAGTCGCTTTTCATTTAGTCTTGTAATTTGTGGATAATGTTTCTGTCTACTCATGTAGATCAACGAGATAGTGATATTATTTAAACAATACACTATTCCTAAGAGTGATTTTTCTGTGGGAAGCCCCTGTTCTGAAAGGTTTTCCACCTGTTTCTGTCCTAAATTTAATACCTCGCATAATAAAGAGATCGCTTCTTCATATTCTTCAATCTGCCTCTTAGCAATACCCAGTGAATTTTTTAGTCTGATCTCCAGATTGATATCTTCAATCTTTGTCATATTTTCACAATAAAGATTATTGAGAATCTCATGGCCACCGATCTTATCAATTCCTAATTGGGCTAATCCCCTAAGTAGTTCACTTTCAATTACGTATTTTTCATTTTCTAACAATTGTTCTGCAATATATTTGGCTTGAACCGCTAAATCATAGGCCTGGGAATATTGAAATCTTTTATTCATCATCTCTCTACATTGATCTACCAACCGCCTAAATTCCCCCTCCATATAGTTTTTATCCCACACCAAATTAACAGACACTTTAATTTCTCCCCCTTTCATTATTTTTTGTATATTTTTATAACATTGCATCCGGTAAAAATTTTGAAATCTGACCTTTGAATTCGAACGTTTGATTGTCGTTATTTAGATAACTTTAATTATTTGGCTCGAAATCGGACTGTTTAATCTTATAACTATTCCCTTATTTTCTATTATAATTTATTTTCATATTTTTTTCAAGAAAATATTTCCACAAATTCCTTGTAACTCCTTTCTATGATTGTTTTTCAACTTACTCCTCCAACTGTCTTTGTAGTACACATTTATCTCAGAAAAATGATTCAAAGATAACTTAAAAGTAACAAATTACCTCCTGCCTCTTCCAATTTCTGCTTTATCACAAGGATTTTTTCTGATCATGCAGAACAATAAACGTATAACTATTATGCTGTCGCTTATCATCTATTTGGAGGTGCTTTGATGAAAAAATTAACTTATTCTATCTGGTGTATCTTGATGATACTCTGTATACTGTCAGTCACCACTCATGCCAGTATTTCTTTTCCCGCTTTTATGTGGAAGGCCTATGATTCTGAACATTTCATTCTTTTTTACTATGAGGGATATGAGAGTCTGGCTCAGGAGACCCTATACTATCTGGAACAAAATGTCTCCAGAATAGAAAAATTAACCGGAAACGAACGTGATTTTAAGATCAGAATCGTCTTACAGGATGTTGGTTTAGACTCTAATGGTTTTGCTCAGCCATGGAATAACAAGATTACTCTCTTTACCAATAATCCCTTACCAGATAGTAGTCTGGCCAGCTACGACAATTGGTTAAGAATAGTTAGTGGTCATGAATTAACTCATATAAAACATATGAATAATTACTCTAAATTTGGCGCTATTCTTCCAAAGATTTTCGGAAATATTTTCTCCGGCAACAACTTTGTTCCACTCTGGGAGATCGAAGGCATAGCCGTTTATTCCGAATCCAGTGTTAGTAAATATGAAGGCAGATTAAATGACGGTTATTTTGATGCAATAATTGCTGCCAAAGCAAAGGCTGATAAATTGCCCAATATACTGGAAGCTAATTATCAACATGACCATTATCCAACAGGTCAGTGGTATCTTTACGGTGGAGTATTTTTAAGATATCTGGCCGAAACCTATGGTGAAGATAAACTGACTCAATTTTTTGAGATTCACGGTCAACATCCCTTTGGTATTCTGGGAGCCCTCTCTCCCGATATCGGTATTGACATTGCAGCAAAAAAGGTTTTTGGCAAACCATTGAATCATCTCTATGATGAATGGCAAGAAGCCGAGAAGAAAGAACATCAAGATTGGATAATTGATGGAGAACAGATTACTTATCTAGATAAAGGATATATAAGCTATCTCAATTCTTATAATAATAAACTCTATTATGTTCAACTGCAGACTATATCGCCTTCCCCCGATACAACTGAAGGATTAACAAAATTAGTAGAATATGATCCCAATACCAGAACCCAACGATATTTGGCTGCGATTCCTTCAGTTTTGGGAAACATTCATATCTGGAATAATCGAATTTATTATCTTACTCCTGAAAATGCCTGGGGCTATGCCAACGTTGATGATTTAGCCTTTGGCTCTACCGGGCTTCTTAAATATTATGATCTTAACTCAGGAGCAACTGTCAAACTCTTTCAAGACGAGGCGAAAGCCTTTACAGTTCTGGATTCTGGTGAGATCATCTACTCGAAGAATAAGAAAGGAAAGTTCGGTAGTGAAATCTGGAAATATAGGAATGGAGAAAAGGTTCAGTTAGGAGAGATCGAACAAATCATTGCAGAAATAGATATTCATGGCGATAACATTATCATTGTTAGCAGACCACAGGTCGGCTCCTGGAATATCAATAGTCTAACCTTATCTGATCTAAGTATCGAACCATTACTCAATACACCCTGGAATGAGAGCTCTATTTTTATTGATAATACCGACCTTTACTATACAGCTAACTATAATCATGAATATGGAATTTATAAATATTCTTTCACCACTGGTTCTGTTACCAGGCTAACCCAGGGCGGATACGCTCATAATGGAGTACCAGTCAATGACCAACTGTATTTTAAAGCAATTACTGCAGATGGGGATGGTATTTTCAAAAAAATAATTACACCCATCCCATATGCTCTCACCAGAAGCGAAATAGAACAGAAAAAACCAATTGCAGAATTTGCACAAAGTTTAAGAGAGATATCTGCTTTCGAGACAAATTTGTCCTATATCTTCAAACCTGCTGGTAGATTCATACCAACATTTTTGACAGGCGAAGATGGACTTAATCTTTTCGCATATAGTGTGGACTATTCTGATTATTGGGATTTTGATTTTGCATTCCAGACCAAACTTTTTATGCCTTTAGAGATGTCCCTATCCAATTATGTAGTTGATGAAACCGGGCGAAGAATTACAGATATCGCTATAGGTTACCCTGTATATCTCTCCCGTCAGTATGGATTAAGATCTGTATATCTGACTGGTTCTACTAATTTTACGACTCATTCTGGCACTATCACGGCAGGATTTGGCTTCCCACGCCAAAACATTACCTTCAGCATCTTTGGTAATCAAGATGGTGGTCTGAATGGAAATCTGAGCTACAGATATAAATTCAACGACTCTAATCTGCAATTAGAGGGCACTGTTTTCAATAAATTGAATAGATCCATTATGACCAGAAGTCCACTTCCAATCAATACTGACCAAAATTTAGGAGTAGCATTCAGTGCTGATTATACACACAGACTACTGGAAGTAAACAAAGGTTTCTGGAATTCAACCCTATTTGTATCTGATCTGTATGGAACCCTATTTACCGAATCTACCAGTCTTGATCCTTTGCTAACCACTGTTGGTGGTGAATTAAAATTAGAATTGGGTATGGGGTGGGCAGTCATTACTGCTCCAACATTAACCTTTGGAGTTAATCTTAATGGGGATTACCGAACAGATTTTACGATAGAACTGTATTAAAGTAGAAAGAGCCATCAGAGCAAAGTCTGGTGGCTTTTGAGTTATTAGGAGTTTTGATTGTACATTGCACTTAATTTTGTGTTTAATCTGAAGGCACAATTATTATTCGAACTTACTCCTTAATTCACAGATCTCTTCACCTATATCCAGGTCTTCAATTCAGAAACCAGAATGCCACTATAACCAATCTTCACTCTTTTCTCCTCAGCAAAACCTAGATATGTCTCAATAGTTTCTTCATTCATGGAAACCTTATAGATATGCTCAAAATCGCCCTCTAAAGCGATATATATATCCAGGTTTTCGGGATCAAATATAAGAGTAGAAAGGGTAATCTTCTGAAGAGCGGATTGCAAGACTTTAAATCCTGTCATAATATCAAAATTACCCATATTCTCTTCGATCCCCTGATATACCAGCTGATAACGTATAGAGCTTACATCAACAATCTGGTCCCAACTCTCTCCTAAGTGGTCGCTATTGTAAAAATTGGTCATTACCATAAAATTCTGGTCGTTTTTGATCAGATGAGTACCATCTGATTGAATTTCGACAATTAAGCACTGTCCATCTTTAGATGCAATCATACTATGCAGTGGAAAACCCGGATTGTGAACTAATCTTTTCCCGGTTATAATCTTTTCCACAGCCTGTAGATCATCCACCTGGCCTAGACTCTCTACAACTGAATAAAGATAAAGTGTTGGAATATCTGCAGCTTCACCTGTATATGGTTTATCAATGACCTCTTGATAATTTGAAAATACTCCCCGGTCATTCATCCCATTAGTATATACCCAATTACCTGAATAAAAAAAATTCTGACTAAATACTTTCCTTCCCGCATAGCCATCGCTAATCATAAACCTGAGCTCCACTGGATAATAATCCAGATTCATTCCGTATAGAGTCCTATTAGAATAAACCGCAAAACTGCTGCACCCATAAGTAGTAATTGATGAAACCACCAGGAGTAACAGACATAACAACAGAATTTTCAGATTATTCTTCATTTAGAATGCCTCCCTCGAGTTTTAATATTTAATTTTATGATATTCACCCTGATAATACAAAACACCTTTTTACTCAAACAAATTTTGTATCAACCACTTTCAACCTTACTATCTTCACAACTTATCCGAAGCGTATCCTTTTTCAAAAAAATAGTCTGAGACACTCAACAAGTTAAGTCCCAGACCCCAATAATATTGATCTTGATCGAAATACCCTACAAAGATAGGTGTACATTATTAATTACACACATAAAGCTATTTTCCTTTATAATATAGTTTTTTTAACTAAAAATTTTCTGGCAAAAAAAATACCCGGGATGTTCGTTCCCGGGTTACTCCAGATATATTGATCTGCCTCAAAGATAGATTGAGCTAACATAATTGATCTTACTTCTCACTCACAAATTATAAAAACACAAATCAGGAACTATTCCTCTTCATCAGGGTAAAAAAAGTTAAATCCTGATCTCCTTAAATTCTCAGATAATAATTTACTTCTCCCGACAACAAAGTCTTTTGAAAACTTCTGCTTAGCAATAGCCTGGGGAAGATTAAAAATATTATCATCAGCTAATTTTGACTTCTTCTCATCACTAACTCTATTCCAGATAACTTCCCTTTCTTTGTATAGTTCTTTAATTTGCTCATCACTCATAAATGTATATCGCTTTCGATGAACTACCGCTTCTAACGGTAATCGGGTACTCAATCGTGGATTCACATCAGGATGAGGATAACCAATGCAGACCATCCCTGCAGGGAAAGTACCTTCAGGAGTATCAAATAACTCCTGCAGATTGAATAAAAGAACATTACCATCATAAAAGGCACCCAACCCCATACTCTCAGCAGCTATTGTAATGTTATGTAAAGCAATAATTGCATCCCAAAAGCCGATAAAAAATCCAGTTGCCTCATTGGTATAAGCTTTTTCAGCATTGTTAGCCTGAAACCACCTTTGAAGTCGATAAGTATCTATCAGCGAAATAATGATTAAAGGGATCTTACTAAGATCATGATATTCGTCCACTATATTAAGTTGGTCTCTGGTCTCCCGATCATCAACTACGAACAAAGAATAAGTCTGAAGATTTCCACCAGTCGCAGCTCTGACACCAGCGTTTAACAAAGTCTCCACTATATCAGCAGGTATCTCTCGATCCTCAAATTGACGAATCGATCTATGATTCAGCAGACAATCTACAACTTCATTGAGATTCTTTGACAAACAAATCCCCCCTAAATAAATCTAATCAAGTCTGGTCAATTCAGAAATTTTCTTCTCTTACATAAACATTTTTAAGTAAATTACCTTCACTGAAATAAGGTCATCTGAGCCTCAATAAACTGTGACCTGACAAAATATTTAGAAAAATTAACTCTGCTCTATTGACAGGCTACTTGTTATGTGATATAATATAATTGGGTAAGAGTTATTTTTATTAATAATTTTGCACTAGCTTATTGAGTATAACATACTTTTACCATTAATACAAGTCTTTTTTTATTTTTTTGCATAAAATTTTTGAGGAATCCATAATTTTTGGATTCCTCTTTTTCATTTTAATTATTCAAATCTCAGACCTACAGGTATAGCTATTATCAAATAATCAAAAACTAAACATATCGCAACACCAGGTTGGTACTATACTATCAAACAAGTCCAAAGGAGGTAATTCTATGAGTGATTCACGCAGACCTGACATAGTAGATGGAGATGACTTTGAATATCCTTCCAACTTAGATTTTTTTGAAGGTTTCGGGGAGTATTACACCGGAGACACTGAAAATGCAGATGAGATTGCCAAAACAACAAACTACAAGAATTCAGATCAGATTGGAGAACTGTATAATAATGATTTGAGTGATCTCGAAACAGGGTTTGATATGCTGCCATATGTTTCAGAATAAAACTGACTGCCAAATTAATTAACTCTAAAGGTAGAGTCTTAAAACTTTTCCCCTTTGAATTACCAAACAAGGATGGCAGATAATCACCATCAAACTGGCATGATTTGTCCATCCTTGTTTATGTTAAAAGCTAACCTTCCTGTACTAAACCATTATAGCAATATATGTCCACAAAATTAAGATCGTAAGCACAATCCACACAAGATAATGTTGAACATTCCCGGAATGGAGTCTCTGAAGATGCTTTAAACCCAGATTAATCTGCACCAGGATTATTCTTCTGGCATTAACAAAAACACCTTCCAGATCCGGTGTAATCTGTAAAATTAATTTATTGAGCTGTGGAAAACAGGTTATAAACAAAATCACAGCCAGAATTATCGGCCAGATCCCCTTCCACAGATCTGTCCAATTAAACAAGTTCACAGTAAGGTCAAATCTGGAAATGACTAAGAATGGAAAGAGTCCAATCAGGCAGCAGACCAGACCTATAATACTCATTGAAACATATTGGTGCCATTTCACCCGCAAACTATTACTACTCTGCTTCTGATCATTAACGCATAGAAAACCGTAATATAGTACTTTGATGAAAGATAAAGCTGTTCCAATTCCGGCAATCGTCAGTAGATTAGCTGTCAAAGAATTGGTCAGACCTTTTTTAATCAGACTTTTGCTGATAAATCCATTCAATCCCGGTAAACCCACTATAGAACCTGCAGCAATTAAAGTAATGATAAACAATGGCAAATATCTCCTTCCCCTTCCCCTGATTATCATCAGATCATCGGTCTGGAAAAGATCCATCAACAGTGCAGCCACCATGAACAATAAACCTTTATAAAAAATATTATTGATCAGATGATAGATCGCCCCAATTTGACCATACATAATCTGACTATTGATGCTGGCTATAACGTAACCCATCTGACTGATCAGATGAAACGCCAGCAACCGACTCATCCGATGCTGTTTTAACGCATAAATAACTCCAATTACAGCAATTAACCCCCCGAAGATCTGCAAATCCATCAACGGTAGAAGTATAGCCAGAGAATAAATACCTACTTTAGTAGTGTATGCCGACAGGAAAACAGTAGTCTCTAGCCTGATCTCAGGATAGATTGAGGTCAACCAATAATGAAAAGGTATAACTCCACCTTTAACCATAATCGCCAACCAGAAGAACAATTGCCCTGTATTAACCTGCAGATCCATGCCACCTGTATGAGCATAATTTAATCCAATCCCAATCAAAAGCGAGACTGTTCCAAACATCTGATAGATAAAATATCTACCTGTTAAGCTAAGACCGGCCTCACGAAACAAAATACAGACAGATGACAGACTAATTACCTCCCAGAAGATAAAAAAACTCAAAAAATCGCCAACAAACAGAATTGCCGCCGCTGCTCCAACCTGCCATAAAGTAAACATATAATAGAATCTATCTTTTTCTTTAGACCAGAGAAAGATATACACACATAGTCCAAAAATCAAAAAAGCATAGGTCAGAATATCTCCCGACAGGCGGTATGAGAATAGATTTAATTTAAAACCAAAAAATTTAACCACAAAACTACTCTCAACGGATAAGAAATGATGATAAATTAACCCCAACAGTGATAGCAAGATGGGGTAGATCTTCGACCATCTCTTTTTACATAATATAACTCCTGGAGACAAAATTAAGATCAATATACCGGCTGATAAAGTCATCTCATTACCTCCCATCAGTTATCAATCAAAGATCTAACTATATAATACCGCCTGAATATATGTACTATTATCCCGAATAAAGAGCATAATCTCATGCAAAATTAGATGGATCTGGCTGCCAAATACAACCAGCAATATACTACATACCACCATCGCTCCAATCGGAATCGCGAAAAACGGATCTATCCTAAACCGTTCTTCTAATTTTCTAGCTGGTTCAAACATAATAACCACTACACGCAAATAATATATCAAAGAAAGAAAACTACCAATAGCAATAATTACAGCAGGAATTACATACCCGGCATCAGCTACACCCATAATGATTAGCCATTTGCTGAAGAATCCATTCAGCGGTGGAATTCCAATCATCCCTAAAGCAAAAATACAAAACATGATACTCAGGAAGGGATTTCTCCAAAAAAGACTCTTCAAATCCTTTATCTGCTTGAGGTTCAGATGATAGATAAGCGTACCCGCGAAATAAAAAAGTCCGATCTTTAATACCCCATGATTTAGCATATGATAAAATGCTCCTACCACACCCTGAGGTGAGATACTCCCCAAACCAATTACTATATAACCTATATGAGCAATACTCGAATACGCCAACATCCTTTTCAGATTTGTCTGCTTCAAAGCCATTAAATGCCCTATAAGAACACTTCCAACTCCTAAACTCATGAACACAATATTTAGTTTTAAATCATGAATATAATCAATCCCATAAAGAACAGTAACAATCCGAATCAAACTATAGAGCTGAATCTTTATCATAACTCCCGAAAGCAAAGCACTAATCGGTGAAGGTGCAGAAGCATGAGCGTCAGCTAACCATGGATGGAATGGGAAAAGAGCAAATTTGATACCAAAGCCAATAAAGAAAAATATGAATACCCCACCTTTAATTAAGGGAGTCAGATTTTGCATAAGACCTGCAACAATAGCAAGATTCAAGTTACCGGTAGTTGCATAGATAATCCCAATTCCCCAAAGAATGATTAGACTGGCTACCGAACCTAACACTAAGTATTTAAAACCTGCCTCTAAACCATGATCAGTTTTATCGTATGCCACCAGAGCATAGGCAACAATCGAAACAATCTCCAAAAATACATACAGATTAAACAGATCACCAGTGAGCAGCATCCCGGTTAAGCCAGCTTGTAAAAGATAAAACAGACTAAAAAAAGTGCCGTGATCATTTTTGACATACCCTTTGGAGAAAAGCAATGAAAAGAAGAAAATAATCTGCATAAACAGCAAAAAAAATAGTGACATCTTATCAGCGACCAGAATAATCCCCTTATAAATTGACCAATTACCCACTCTATAAACCAGAATATCAGAACCACTCTCCAGAAAGACTAACAGACTCAAACATGTATTGACAATAGAAACAGATAGAAAAATCAGAAAACCAAAATTAACCAGATATTTTTTTATAAAATGAGTTACCGCCGCCAAAAAGATTGGTGAGACAATTAACCAGATTAAGATATGGTTCACCCGCGTAACCTCCTTAGCTTATCAATATCCAGAGTATGATACCGCTTATATAATTTGATTGCAAAAGCCAACATCAAGGCAGTAGTACTAGCCCCAATTACGATAGCAGTGAGCGCCAGTGCCTGTGGTAAAGGCTGCACATAACTATCTACTTCAGGACGGATGATTGGATAGCTTCCCTCTGGTTTGTATCCAACTGTAAGGAAAAATATCAAAATTGAAGCTTCCATAATGTTAAAACAGATCGCTAATTTGATTATATTTCTCTGTGTCAAAAGACCATAGAGACCCAGGATAAATAAGATAATAATTGTAGAATTAATAATCAGCTCCATATTAATTCTCCTTTACTAAGTTATTAAAGATGATGGCTAATCCCGCCCCTACCTTTAAACCACTGGCAATATTCAAAATCGGAATCATTCCACCACTGACAAATTCCCCCAAAGTTCCTTTTTCAACAAGTGTTGAACTGTTTGCTAAAAAAGCACCTTCGAAAAAGACACCCCAGATACCAATCAAAATGAACATTACCAGTCCAATACTTTCAATAGATTTCTTGGTATCACGACTTAATAGGTGCACCCTTCCCTGCCCGAATCCAAATGTAATATCAAAGATAATTACTATAGACGCCAGAACTACACCTCCAGTAAAACCCCCTCCGGGTGAGATGTGACCAAAAAAAATTATATACATCCCAAAAATAAGGATAAAGGGTAAAATTGATGCTACTCCATAGCGAACTAACACTCCCAGACGAACCCCGAGCATTGGAGCTTTCTTTCGGGGAGCAAAATAACTAATAATTAGAGCTGCAGCAAATATCACCGTCGCCTCACCCAGAGTATCAAAACCCCGATAGTCAAATAGGATAGCTGTGACCTGATTGGTAACTCCGGTATCCACAACTCCTTCCTGAATATAGACACTTGTTTTATCTGCAAAATCATAAAATATGGGTGGTAATTCTGCAAAAGTTAATAGTGCCAACAGGAAAAGACCACTCAACATAATTATGATAACTGTCCTGGAGTATAACATCTTAATTCTCCTCTGTCTTATTTATCGTAACGACAAAAAATGAAGTTACAAGCCCTGCCCCGATAACTGCTTCCGTCATTGCCACATCGACAGCCTGTAATATAAGAAAAATCACTGTGAGAGTTGTGCTAAAAACAGATAGTGCTATAACAGAGGCAATTAGCGATCGGGTAAGGATCGCGTAAACTCCTACAACTACTAAAAAGAGCAGTAAAACAACCAGAAATATGTTAATCATCTGTATCCAACTCCTTAAGATAACTCATCAGATGAATCTAACTCATATTCATCATAATGGATAGAATTTCGATCACATCGCTGTCGGTAAGCAGTTCTCGCCAATGCTTGTGCAGCAATCGGACTGGTGATCAATAAAAATAGAGTCATTAATATCAACTTTAAGATAACTGCCACCTTATCCGATTGAACCATATAGGCTAATAAGATTGAAAGAGCCCCCCCTGTTAACGATTTTGAGCTGGCATGTAATCGGGAATAGAAATCTGAAAATCTAATCATGGCAATCCCGGTTGTTATGAAAAAAATGACCCCACTAATCATAAAATACAAACTTAACAACTGACTAATCATTATCACTCACCCTCTTACTTTCCAGGTATTTTGCCATTACCAGGATATCTACAAAAAGCAAAACCGCGTAAACCATAGCAATATCTAAAAAGAAATCAGCTTTAAATAGAAAAGCTAACATAATAATTACTGCAAAGAACTGTGTGCCAATCGAATCTGCCGCAGTTATCCTATCCGGAATCGTTGGACCTTTAACAACACGATAAAACGTTAAAATAATTGAACACATAATTATAAAGAGTGGAATATAGATCATTCAAATATCCTCCTTAACCATTTCTCCATTAACTCAATATTTGCCATAACTGCACCTTTATCTTTAGAAAATTGATCAAGAGCATGAATATACAGTTTATCTTCCGTTCTGGCAATATCTAAAACTAAAGTACCAGGGGTTAGAGTAATCACAGTTGCCAAAAAGAAGATGGCAGTACTATTAGTCAAACCATATTCGTAAATATAGATCGATGACTTTAAGTTAATCTTAGTATTAACTGTAAAATAAGCCATACGATAACATGCCAGAAAAACTTCAATTAATAAATAAAGTAAAAATACTAACAGAAAGGGTAATCTTTTATAAGCCTTTGGAGTTATAATCTTTGTGAACAGTTCTGGAAAGATGATTATCGGTGCAGCACTGATAATCAGACCGAGGATAAGATTGACCAGAGTGAGATGCCCAATGTAAATAATCCAGGCACCTAACAGAATGAACCAGGCCAGGAAATTATGATAAAGTCTTTTGAAGATCTCTTTCAAATATTTTCCCAATCGCTTCACTCCCAACTTTGTTATATTTTTCCCTTTTGTATTATATTCTAAAATAAACTTCTAAATCCTGCTGAACTAAGTAAAAATTTTAAAGGTAAAGCAACTATTTTGTCTATATTTAATCGAATTTAAAATACCTCTCTGATAATAAAAAAACTGCTAATCCAATGACCAGCAGTCCCCTAGTATTCGTATTGTTATATCACTTTTTTAGTGTTCTATTATCCAAAATCTCTAAAAAACGGGCTACTCCATCATTATCGTTAGAGTCAGTTACATAGTCTGCCAAATCTTTTACCCTTTGAGGAGAATTAGCCATTGCGATAGAGAAATCAGCCAGATCAAACATAGACAGATCATTAAAGTTATTACCAATGGCGAAGACTTTCACTACCGAAGCAGTCATTTGTTCAATCACCATCTTCAAAGCCTCTCCTTTAGAAACCCCAATATTCATAAATTCCAAAAAGTACTCTTCAGATTGTGTCAGATATAGATCTGCCCCAAACATATTCTGACAAGGAGTTAAAATCTCATTGATTATTGAGGGTTTACCAGTATAAAGTATCTTTAAAGGGGATTCTTTTACCGACCATTCGTCAGAGAGATAGGCATCAAGACCTTCTAGATCATCGTGCATTTTTATCAGTTTATCGTCAAATGTAACAACCTTTTCTTCATAATAAATACTAATCGCTAAATCAGTCTTTACTCCAAAATCAATTACTTTCTGTGCTAACTCACAGGGAATTCCATTTTTAAACACTGTCTCCAGGTTGGTAGTTCTAAGTAAAGAACCATTAGCTGTTATCAGTGGAAGACTAATCTCTAATTGTTTAGCATAAGGCAAAATCGAAAGAAAAGGTCGCCCACTAGCTAAAGTAAACAGATAACCCTGTTTCTGCAGCTTACGGATGATCTGTTCAGTACGATAGGTAATCTGATGCTTGCTATTTAACAGTGTTCCATCAAGGTCGATAGCTACCAATGTTCGTGTCATTCATTCACACCTCTAATCACTCTACTGACCATAGTAGGCATTCTTGCCGTGCTTACGTAGATAATGTCTATCCAGCAGTTCTTTACTGATAGGCTGAACCCCATTACTAAAAACTGTAGTATAATAGGCCATTTTTGCAATATTTTCTAAAATAGCAGCATTTTTTACTGAGTCGACAGCATCTTTTCCCCAACAAAATGGACCATGATTATTCACCAGAACTCCCGGTATTGATCGATAATCTAGATCAGAAAAAGTCTCAACAATTAATTCCCCGGTTTTTTTCTCATAATCTATATGAATCTCTCCATCTGTTAAACGACGCGTGCACGGAATCTCACCATAGAAATGATCTGCATGAGTAGTACCCAGAATCGGAATCGACAGACCAGATTGAGACCAAATTGTAGACCATTCAGAATGGGTATGAACCACACCACCAATCTGTGGGAAATTCTGATAAAGCACAAGATGAGTTGGAGTATCTGATGAAGGTCGTAACTCACCTTCTACTTGTTTACCTTCAAGATCGACTACCACCATATCTTGAACAGTCATTATCTCATATGAGACACCACTGGGTTTGATAACTACAAGCCCTGAAGAACGATCAATTCCACTCACATTTCCCCAGGTGAAATGAACAAGATTATATTTAGTCAATAATTTATTAGCTTCTAATACCCGGCTTTTGAGTTCTTCTAACACTGGATTTAACCTCCCTTTAGAGAGAATTGGAGGAAGTTATCTTCCCCCAATTCAATAGTTTACTTTATATTATTTAAAGTAGCCATGGTTTCTTTTAGATTCAAATACGCTTGCTTGTACTGTTGAAAATATTGATCATATATCTGGGTATTCGCCAGATTAGGCTGAATAGTCTCAGCATATTCTAACCAATCTATAATCACTTTCGGATCAGTGAAGACTCCAGTCGCCAATCCAGCCAGCAAAGCATCCCCCAATGGTGCTTCAACATCATTTTTGATAATCCGTACCGGAAAACCAGTCACATCTGCAAAAATTTGTGGCCAGACCATTGATTTAGCTACACCACCAACAATAATAATCTCTCGGTCCAATTTAGTTTCAGTATTACCCACCAACTCCATGTTATGGCGTAAAGCATAAGCCACACCTTCCATAAATGCCTTATACAAGTGCTCTTTTTTGTGGTATAGGCTCAAACCAATAATTGTCCCTCGAGCATTGCTATCCCAGATGGGACTTCTTTCACCCATGAAATACGGCAGAACCAGGATACCTTCTGACCCTGCAGGTATATTCCTGGATTGCAGCTCTAACAGTGTATAGGCATCAATGTCAACCAATTTTTCTGCCAACATCTCCTGACCACCGAAGAGGTCTCTAAACCACCTGACCACTGCACCGGCAGTACTGGAACCACCAAAAGTATAAATCTTATCCATCGCATCAATAGAATGCGGCATACTCACTAAATCTGGAGACAGGTTAGGAGTTTCGGTAACAAATCCCCAACACATAGACGTCCCCGTCATCGCCACATGGTTACCTTCATTAAAGGCACCGGCGCTAACTGTCGCTACTGGAGCATCTACACCCCCGGCAATTACTGGAGTCCCAGGTTTTAATCCAACTTTTTCTGCAACTTCTACAGATACTCCACCTACAACTTCAGTTGAAGTAACTAACCTTTCAGGCATAAACTCAACAGGAATCCCCAGATTGTTCATCATCTCAGCTGACCATGTTCTTGCCTTAAGATCGAAAACGCCTCCAATATTACCTGCTGAAGAATAATCGACAGCAACCTCATTGGTCAACTTATATACTACATAGTTTGCCGGTGGGATAAAGTATTTAATCTTACTCCAGATCTCAGGCCAATTGTTTTTCATCCAGAGAATCTTGGTAAAACCAAAATAAGAGTTTACTGAATTGCCGGTGACTTCAAATAACCTTTCCAGGTCAATATTATTCTTAACCCAGTCTACCTCATTCTCTGCCCGACGATCCATCCAGATCAAACAGGGAGCCAGGGGCTTAATCTCCTGATCAACCGGAATTCCAGAACCTCCGTATAGACTACTAATAGCGACACCTTTAATGCTTTCAACATTTACATTAGCCTTCTCTACTGCCTCTTTAATAGTTGTAAAGGTTGCATCAACCCAGACATCTGGCCATTGCTCTGCCCAGGAAGGTTTAGGGGTCTCTACATCATAACCACGATAGCTGTGAGCCAAAATCTTCCCTGCATCATTTATCAATACAGCTTTAGTTCCCTGAGTGCCGATATCTACACCAATCAAATAATTCATTCTGTTATCCTCCTTTTGTGGGAGTTATATTTATGGTTTAATTAAAACCTTAATGACATTAGTCCCCTGAGCTGTATCGAGAGCTTCATGGAACTGATCTATTGAATAAGTAGCACTAATCATTCCTTCTGCACTAACCAATCCCCGCTCAAAAAGATCTATGGCTACTGGATATGTGTACGGTCCTAAGTGAGAACCGCGAATATCCAGTTCTTTTCTGTCTCCAATTACACTCCAATCAGTGGTAGTCTCGCTACCAAACACACTAAACTCAACAAATCTGCCTAATTTTCTAATCATCTCTAAACCTTGAGTTACACCAACAGGGGAACCAGTAGCCTCGATATAAACATCACAACCATAGCCACCTGTTAAATTTTTCACTTTCTGAATTACATCAATCTCTTTCGGATTCAAACAAAGGTCAGCACCGAACTTCTTAGCTTTCTCCAATCTTTTTTCATTAATATCTAAAACAATCAATTTTTTTGGTGTTTTCAGTTTTATCAGCTGCACCATCGACAGACCTAAAGTTCCGGCACCTGCTAAAACTACTACATCTTCAAATTCTATTCCAGCCCGTTGAACAGTATGAACCGCACAGGCCATAGGTTCAATAATGCTACATTCCTCAAAAGATAAGCTTTCCGGAATCTTATGCACCCGGGATGTTGAACCCAAACGCATATAGTCAGCCATCGCACCTTCAGCCACATCTTTTTGGAAACCATAGATATTATGAACTTCACACATCCAATATTGACCATGCTGGCAAAAATAGCATTCGTCACAAGGTACGATCTGATCTGCTGTAACTCGATCTCCAATGGCAACTTTGAACTTCTCTGCAGCGCCTTCACCCAATTCTACAACAGTTCCGTAGAACTCATGACCCGGAATTACTGGTGCCTTTAACCAGGGATTTTCTCCAGCCCAATACATATCTGAACCGTGATATGCTTTAATGTCGCTACCACAGATTCCACACGCTTCAACCTTAATAATAATCTCACCACTTCTTGCCTTTGGTCGATCTACTTCCTCGATTCGATAGTCTTCTGGGCCATAACTAACCACTGCCTTCATTTTTTCTGGTAGATTACTCATTGATAATTCCTCCTTCACACGATTACGAATTTTTCTTTTTGGAACTGAAATAAATTGCTACAATAATAATCAAACCTTTGAATACCCGTTGTACATATGGTGAAACTCCAATTAAGTTAAGACCATTGTTTAAAACACCCATGATTAGTGCACCAATCAAAGTACCGATAATACTCCCTCGACCACCGGCAATATCTGTACCACCCAAAACTACTGCAGCGATGGCATCTAGCTCAAAACCAACTCCTGCATTCGGCTGACCTGACATTAATCTTGAAGTCAAAATGATACTACTGATTGCAGCGGTAAATCCACTAACAACATAAGCAATAATTTTATATTTTTTAACTTTAATTCCCGATAAACGAACAGCTTCTTCATTACCCCCAATTGCATAAATATAACGCCCTAAAGGCAGATGATTTAATAAGATATAGGCGATAATATAGACTATTAGCATCACAACTACCGGAATTGGAATCACGTTAAACAAATATCCCCGTCCCAAAAAGGAAAAGCTTGCCGGTAAACCAGATAAAGGATAACCACCAGTATACAATAATGCCAGACCGCGGGGAATCTCCATCATTGCCAGGGTAACAATAATTGGAGGCATTTTGGCAAAAGAAACCAAAGAACCATTGACTAAACCGATCAACATTCCAAGAGCAAGACCGATCAAAACTGCAAAAAACGGATTCCAACCCCAATTGGCCATAGCAGCAGCCATTACTGTCCCGGAAAAAGCCATTACCGCACCCACAGACAGGTCAATTCCTGATGTTAAGATTACAAAGGTCATGCCAACTGCTATAATTGCGTTAATCGAAATTTGTCTTGCAACATTAATTAAATTTGTACTTGATAAAAATCTATCAGTAAATAAGATCATTGCCAAACATAAAACCAGAAAACCCATGAATGTGATAAATTCGGGAACCTTTAGCAACTCTTTAAAATTCCAACGCTTCTTCGACTTATTCTTAGTTAACTCTGCCATTATTGGCACCTCCAGTTGCATAAAACATAATTTTTTCCTGGGTAACCTGATCACAATTCATAAGTTCTGCTGCGATCCGTCCCTGATGCATGACCAATATCCGATCACTCATTCCCAAAATTTCAGGTAATTCTGAAGAAACCATAATAATTGAAAGCCCAGACCCTACTAGTTCATTCATTAATTTATAAATTTCAACTTTAGCTCCCACATCAATCCCTCTGGTTGGCTCGTCAAAAATTAAGACTTTACAATCTGTTCTCAACCATTTAGCCAGAACAACCTTCTGTTGGTTCCCGCCACTCAGATTTTTTACTTCCTGATACATATGGGGGGTTTTAATATTCAAATCATCAATCAATCGAGTCACACTATTCTTTTCTTTAAGTTTGTCCAGGAAAAGAAATGAGTTCAAAACTTTACTCAAACTGGCCAGAGAAATATTATTCTTCACACTCATATCCAGAACAAGCCCCTGAGATTTTCGATTTTCTGGAATCAAACCAATTCCCGCTTTTAATGCCTGCTCAGGAGATTTGGTCTCAACCTTTTCCCCAGAGATATAAATTTCTTTGCTATCTGTTTGATCAGCTCCGATCAGAGCTCGAACTAACTCTGTACGACCTGAACCCACGAGTCCGGCAATCCCCAGAACCTCTCCCTTTTTCACCGAGAAATCAATTTTGAAATCACTATCAACCTGTTTCAGATTCCTCACCTGTAAAAGTTCTTCATCACCAAGTTTTGTGGTACGCTTTGGATAGATATTATCGATGCTTCTACCTACCATCATACGAATAATCTCATCCTGGGTTAATTCCTTAACCGGTCGAGTATTGATCCATGTTCCATCTCGCAGACAGGTTAGCCGATCGCCGATCTCAAAAGCTTCTTCTAAGTGATGGGAGATATAAATCATAGTTACGCCTTTGTTCTTCAAATTCTGGATCAATTGAAAAAGAATCTTAACCTCCCGTTTAGTCAATGTGGCTGTTGGTTCATCAAGAATTAAGATTCTATCATTAACTGCGACAGCCTTTGCAATCTCAATAAACTGCTGTTCTGCCACACTCAATCTCTGGACAGGTCGTTCTAAATTTATCTCAACACCCAACATATCTAACAAATCTTGAGCTTTTACTTTCATCTTCTTTTTATCTAACAGACCATTCTTCTTTTTCATCTCTCGACCCAGAAAGATATTCTCCACGGCATTCAAATAAGGAATTAAACTAAACTCTTGATGAATAATACTTACTCCTGCCTCCTGGGCCTCTTTCGGATTTTTGAAACTAACTGCTTCGCTATTTAAGATTATTTTTCCCTCATCTGGTTGATAAACACCAGACAATATCTTCATCAGTGTAGATTTGCCTGCTCCATTCTCACCAATCAGAATATGCACCTCACCACGATGGATATCAAAGCTAACATCATTTAACGCCAATACTCCCGGAAATCTCTTCGTAATATTCTTAATCTCAAGAATTTTTTCCAAGGCCACCACCTCCTTATTAGCTAACCTACCCTGTCCAGCGAATGAACAGGATAGGTTAGAATTATTGGATTAACTAACTTTACCAGCTAAAACCTTCAGAGTTGTCTTTAGTTAACAGTTTTACCTCTACAGGAACAGTAGTTGGAACCTTTTCTGCTCCCCAATATTTTGCCAGAGCGATTCCCAAACCAATTCTTACCTGGTCTCTTGGGAACTGCGCACTGGTTGCTTTAAAGATGTCTGTAGTCAAAATTGCTTCAACAGCTTCTGGATGACCATCAACACTATATAGTTTTACATCTCTACCAGAACCCTGGATTGCTGCTAATGCACCTAAAGAACCAGTATCATTTACACTAAAGATAGCGTCTAGATTAGAATTAGCCTGTAACATATTCTCTGTTACTGCCATTGCCTTGTCTCTTTCCTGGCGGCCATTTTGAATATCAACAATTTCGATTCCTGAATATTCAGCCACAGCTGCTTTAAAGCCTCTAACTCTCTCCAAAATAGGTACTACTGGAATACCATCTAAAATCGCAACTTTACCTTTACCATCAAGATCTTTAGCCATCTGTTCGCCAGCTTTAAAACCAGCATCATAGTTTTTAGAACCAACGAAAGAATCCAATGGGCCATTAGCCTGGGCATCAATTGCTACAACAATTACGCCTGCCTCTTTCGCTTCAATAACAGCTGTTTCAATACCTACAGAATCAGCTGGGTTAAGTAATAGGATATCAATTCCTTTCTGGATCATATCTTCAATGTCACTGATCTGCTTAATTACATCATGTCGGGCATCTGTATAGTACACTTTTGCTCCAATTGAATCAGCAGCTTCCAGTAATGCTTCTTTCATGACAATAAAATACTGATTATTCATCTCCTGAAAAGCCATACCAATCACTAATTCACCATCATCTTTTGCAAAACCTACTCCACTAATCAAACCGATAGAAAGAACCAAAATCGCGATAACAATGATCTTCTTCATACTGTACCTCCTAATAAAGTTTTAATTTTGAGCAAATAAACCTTCACACACCTTGTTCAAATCTTCTCTGAATGCGCCACCTCCCTGTGGAAATTTTTTACAGGATAAAAATAAAAATACCTTGCACTTGATTATTAACCAGCACTAAAATCCTGGATAATAATCAAATGCAAGGCACTCATAACCTTGATATCAATTCCGTACCAACCCTGAGCACAGAATCTATTAGCTTATTAAGTTATGTCCTAATTATAAAAGCTTTTGCCGTCAAAGTCAAGTCTGATTTTCATCACTAGTTCCAATTCAAAAAATTTTCACTCAATTTAACTCCCTATCTCTCCACAATAATACTATTTACTCAATATTTGATGAGCTTTGATAATTTCTTTGGCAATCACGAGTAATTTTTTGTTATTATCCCGACTCTTCTTCTGCAATCTCTTCATCGCTTCATCTTCATTGATGTTCAAAGTATCCATCAGGATGCCTTTAGCTCGTTCAATGTATTTCCTTGCTTTAAGAGCATTTTTGGTATCCTGTAACTCCCGATTCAGCTCTATAAACCCGTCTTTAGACTTTAACACCATATTTTTTTAGGAGAAACCAACATACAAAAC
>JAENYK010000036.1 GCA_016841825.1 Halothermothrix sp.
ATCTGTCAACAAGATAGTTAAGTTTACTGATTTATCTGCAGAAGAGATATTAAAAATGACTGAGTAGTTAGGGTGTTCTTTGGGAGATTAATATCTGTCTGGTGGGTCACAATCATAGGTGAACTTTGCATTCATTCACTATAACAAGATAACAAGGAAGTCAATCTCTTCCACTGCAATAATTTTATTTAGGAACAAAAATCCCTTGACTATTGTTTAAGGAGACAAATTACTGATTAGACCGGGAAGAGGTTGCTGGACCTTGTTTTTACTGCCAGTTGTAAGTATAAATCATGAACATGAGAAAAGCGATCTCCAAACCATGATTTCTATGCTAATACACAAAAGAATATGAGGAGTGCAGGGGTGCAGTGATATATATTGAAAGATTAAATAAAATAAGATTGCGGAATATTTGAAATCTAAATTACTTTAAGCTGTGAAGAGACTCTTGCGTAATAGATTGACAACGGTGCTTTTTTATGTTAATATTATGAATAAGTTAGATTACTTTGTTACCAAAGTTGGGAGAAGGTATTTTATGGGCCGTGATTATCAAAAAACACATGAAAAACTTTTAGAAAGTGCAAAAAATAGTTTTCTTCAAGATGGGTATGAGAGATCTAATTTAAGAAAGATATGTTCGGAGGCGAATATAACTACGGGTGCGTTTTATCGCCATTTTGAAGATAAAGATTCCCTTTTTGCAGCACTCGTATCTCCTGTTATTACAGATATGATAGAGATGTACAATTCAGCTTCTGGAGAATCGTATACCTCGATAAACAGTAAAGATATAACACAACTATGGGAAACCAATGAGCGAACCGTCCATATTTTTCTTGATTATATATATGACCATTTTGAAGTATTTAAATTACTTCTGACATGCGCGGATGGCACATCTCATAGCGACTTTTTGAATCGGGCTGTAGAATTCGAAGTAAAACAGGCAACTGAGTTTTTTCGTTTTGCCCAGCAGCAGGGAATTTGTGTTAATGTTATAGAAGAAGAAGCATTGCATATTTTGATCAATTCATATTTTTCTTCATTAGCTGAATTTGTCGTGCATGATTACCCTAAGAAGGCTGCTATAAAGCATTCTAAGATTTTGGTACGTTTTTTTAATGCCGGATGGAAGGAAATATTGGGGATTTAACACCCCTTTTTTTACTATAAAAGTTAGAGTATTCTAACTGGAGGTGAGAGTATGAACATAAAAACGTAGAAAACAGATTGCATATTTTCATTGCTGTGCATGATCAAACCTGGAGGGGGAAACGGGTATTCATTTTATGGTCGGAAGTATCTAGATAATCTGTCAACTGGCAGAATACAAAAAAAATTAAAGTGAAGGAAGGTAAGAAACAATGGAACGATCAACTCGAATTAATACAAAGGATTTAATTAACATAGGTATTTATCTTGCTATCTATTTTGTCATTATTTTTGTCGTAGGTATGCTTAATACTATTCCGATTCTTTATCCAATATTGTTCCTTATATGGCCAATTGTAGGGGGAATTCCATTCATGCTATTTTTGACCAAGGCACAAAAGCCGGGAATGGTGTTCATTATGGCTATTCTCATCGGACTGATTTGTTTTGTATTTGGTTATAGCTGGATGGCAATTGCTGCTTGCTCAATTAGCGGACTATTGGCGGAATTTTTTCTGAAAGCAGGGGACTATAAGAAGTTTAAATATATAGCACTTTCTTATAGTGTGTTCAGTTTTTGGATTATTACTTTTGCTCTGCCAATATGGGTAATAGGTGACACGTACATAGCTGGCATTCGTCAAAGTGTGGGTGATCAGTATGCAGATGGGTTATTGACTTATATGCCGGGTTGGATGGCATTTGCAGGATTGGCGCTGCTATTTGTCGGTGGTATTTTGGGTGCATTGTTGGGAAGTAAGATGCTTAAAAAGCACTTTATTAAGGCAGGTATTGTCTAATGGAGGTTTTTCTTTCTACAGATGAGCGAAAAAAGAGAGCTTTCAGGCTTGACCCAAGGACAAAATTACTCATCATGGTAATGGTGAGCTCTGTTATGTTTGAATACGATATTACGATTTTTTTCTTTGGCCTTGCTGTTGTTCCGCTTGTATTGCTGGTAAATAACCAGCAATACAAGTTATCTGTAATATACTGTGGATTATTTCTATTAGCGGTTTACACATATACATTGCAAAATGCAGTTCAGGTAAATCAAATAGCAAATGCCTTATTTGTACTGTTATCCAGTTTAGTACTCCGATTATTTCCAATGTTTATGATGGGAGCATACATAGTGACGTCAACCACAGTGTCCGAATTTGTTGCTTCCATGGAGCGAATGCACGTAAGTAAGGTGATTGTAATTCCTTTATGTGTGATGTTCCGATTCCTTCCTACTATCCGGGAGGAATCGGTATCCATAAAACATGCCATGTGTATCCGAGATATCCAATTTGGAACAAAACGTTTCTGGGTGAATCCCCTGTCGTTTTTGGAATATCGAATTATTCCACTTATTACTTCAGTTGTAAAAATAGGTGATGAATTATCCGCAGCTGCACTGACGCGAGGTTTGGGCAGCCCTGTACCAAGAACAAGTATTGCAAAAATTGGTTTCGGACTGTTTGATGTAGTGTTTTTAATTATTACGATGATACTATTCATAGGTTTGCTTTTTTGATTTTTATCAGCAAAGAGAAAGGAATGAAAGCTATTATGGAACAGCTAAAAAAAAGCCCTTTAGAACGTCTGGGGATTTTTGCCAAGCCCTATCAAAATAAATTTAGCATATCAATTTTTCTTTCAGTGGTTGGCGTAGGATGTGGAATTATTCCATATTTTGCGGTGGCGGAAATGCTGCTCAATCTCATGGAAGGCAGAAGGGATTTTTCTTTTTACATATTCTGGTGTGGAGTTGCAGCAGTTGGATACGTATCGAAAGTCTTTTTAACCAGTTGGTCGACGTCTATATCACATCGGGCAACTTTTAAGTTGTTACGGGATGTCCGCAAAAAATTAATTTCAAAGCTGTCCCGTCTGCCGATGGGAATTTTATTGAATACCCCATCTGGACAATATAAAGATATACTAGTGGAGCGTGTAGAAAGTATGGAAACACCACTTGCACATTTGCTTCCGGAGATGACTGCAAATATTCTGATTCCGATAGCAATGATTGTTTACTTATTTGTTTTGGATTGGCGGATGGCACTGCTTTCACTCGTTACAATGCCAGCAGGAATGATTTTTATGATGAAAATTATGAAAACATATCCCGAACAATATGCCGGTTCCATTGAAACAAGCAAAAAAATGAATAATGCTGTTGTAGAATACGTAAATGGGATTGAAGTAATTAAAGCTTTTAATCAAAGTGCAAATTCATATCAAAAATATACTGATGCAGTCAAAAATAATGCTGCTTATTTCTACAATTGGATGAAAAGCTGTCAATGGCCAACAGCTGCTTATACTGCAATCTGTCCTGCAGTTCTTCTAACGGTTCTTCCTTTTGGATTTCTTTTTTATATGAGTGGCAGCTTAAGTGTATCTGAATTTATGACAATTATTATTTTGTCGCTAAGTATCGTGGGACCAATTCTTGCAGCTACCGGTTTTACTGAGGGTCTTTCCATGACAGGTACAGTCTTGGATCAGGTTGAAGCCATATTGAATTCTCCTGAATTAGTACGCCCAAAGAAAAAAGTACAGTTGCAGAATTTGACAATTGAACTTCATGATGTATCCTTTTCTTATCAGTTGGATGGTTCAGAAAAAGTATTGAAGGATATCAATCTGACGGTTAATCCCGGGACTGTTACGGCATTGGTGGGACCCTCTGGTAGTGGTAAGTCAACAATTGCCAGGTTGATAGCAGGGTTTTGGGATGTTGTATCCGGGGCGATCACAATTGGAGGTATTGACGTTCGGGAGATGCCACTGAGTCAATTGGCAGAGCAAATTGCTTATGTATCTCAAGACAATTATCTGTTCGATGATACAATCCGGGAAAATATTAGAATGGGACATAAAGGAGCTACTGATGAAGAGGTGGAGCAAGTGGCGAAGGCATCAGGATGTGATACTTTTATCTGCAATCTTGAAAATGGATATGAGACTAAAGTTGGTGGAGCAGGTGAACATCTTTCCGGTGGTGAACGTCAACGGATTGCTATTGCTCGTGCAATGCTGAAAAATGCTCCTATTGTTATATTGGATGAGGCAACAGCCTATATAGATCCGGAAAACGAAGCAGTAATTCAAAGAGCGGTTGGCAGGTTAGTAGCAGGAAAGACGCTGATAGTAATTGCCCATCGGCTTTCCACCATTACGAACTCTGATCAGATTGTTGTTGTAAAAGATGGCCGGATTAATGCAATAGGCTCACATGAAGAACTGCTTGACAATTCGACTCTTTATCAGGAAATGTGGCTGGCGTATACTGGAACAAGGGATGGTGTTGAAGTATGATTAATGTATTTAAAAAGATATGGAGATTTTCTGACTCAGAACAACACAATATTCGGAAATCAATTATATTGGGATTTATTAATGCCGTCTTTCATTCATTGCAGTTTTTGGCTATTTTTGTTATTTTATTAGCTTTAGTTGCCGGTGAAAAAAATACTGTAACAGCGGTCATGGCATTGGGAATCATACTTTTAAGTATTGGTGGTGAAATTGTGACCCGGTATTATTCACAATTGCAGAGAACACATGCTGGTTATTTCATGGTAGCCAATAAGAGAATACAATTGGGTGACAAATTAAAATCTGTACCCATGGGATTTTTCAATGAATACAGTCTTGGAAATATCACAGCTGTAGCGACCAGTATTTTAAGTGATGTGGAAAATACAGCACCCATAGTATTGGTTACAACTTTAGGTGGATTCATTAATGCTGTAGTTTTTGCCCTGATGATTACAATATTTGACTGGCGAATCGGCCTGATTGTTATTTTGGGTATGCTTATTTTTCTGTGGGTTACTTCTCTGATGGAGAAAAAGTCAAGAGATGACGCACCAAAACGTCAGGAAGCTCAGATGTCGTTAGTTGGGGCAGTTCTGGAAACTTTACAGGGGATGAGTGTCGTAAAAGCTTTTAATCTTGATGATAAGAAAAATAAGCGTGTCGACCAGGCAGTCGAAGAGAGTTGTAATAAGAATACTGCCCTGGAAAAGGCAATGATCCCCTATATCGCATTACAGCAAATTGTGCTTAATCTGTTTAGTGTTATTATTATCCTGGCTTCTATCTATTTTTATCTGAATGGTTCGATGGAGTTGGTCTATTGCTTAATGATGGTAATTGCTTCATTTATTATATTTGAGCAGCTTAAAGCTGCCGGCAGCAGTACCGCAGTGCTTCGGTTGACAGAAATGTCGATTAATCGAGCTAATGAAATGGATGCAGTTCCCGTTATGGATGAAAAAGGCAATGCAATTGTACCCGATAACTGTGCTATTCGATTCGATGATGTCAGTTTTGCCTATAAGAAGAGAAGGATTCTTGAGGGGATAAGTTTTTCAATCCCTGAAAGAACTATGACTGCAATTGTAGGTCCCTCCGGTTCCGGAAAGACGACATTGTGCAATCTGATTGCACGATTCTGGGATGTAAGTGCCGGTTCTGTGGCAATTGGCGGCAGGGATGTCAGGGATTATTCTCTGGATAGTTTGCTGGCAAATGTAAGTATGGTTTTTCAAAATGTATATTTGTTTGCGGATACGATTGAAAATAATATTAAATTTGGTAAGCCTGAAGCTACTCATGAAAATGTAGTTTTAGCGGCTAAAAAAGCATGCTGCGATGATTTTATCTCCGCTTTGCCAAATGGGTATGATACCGTGATCGGTGAAGGCGGCGCCACCCTTTCTGGTGGAGAAAAGCAGAGGATTTCAATTGCCCGTGCTATATTAAAAAATGCTCCTATTATTATATTTGATGAAGCAACGGCTAATGTGGACCCGGAGAACGAAAACTTGCTCCAGGCTGCTATTGAAGCCCTGACAAAAGATAAAACAATTATCATGATTGCTCACAGACTAAAAACAGTACGTAACGCAGATCAAATTCTTGTCTTAAATGAAGGGAAAATTGTCCAGCAGGGTAGACATGATGCACTGATTAAAGAAAAAGGAATTTACGCAGACTTTGTATTAGGACGTAAGGAAGCGATTGGTTGGAAATTAAATATTAAAACTTCCAATTGAGTAGATTAGAAAATCTGTATTATCTTTTGGAAAGATACGTAAGCGTTAAATACTTTGCACATTTAAACTAACCTAAAATCAAGATATAATAGTCTCAAACGATGAAGGAGACCATTATTAATGAGTAAAGCGTAAAAAATGGGAATGACTCATTCTCGCTTTGACGGACACCGGATTGTGATTGTATAATTGAATCATAAACAGAAGAAAGATTGATTCGTGGAAACAATTATAGATTTAGCAATTTATCTAAATGATGTAGCAATAATTTAATCTGTTAATATTGTCCTATGACAAAATATTAAATTTTATGAAACTATGCCAAAAAACTCTTGCCAATTAAATCCTTTAATGATATTATAGTTATATATCTAAGTTCTATGACTCTCACTTCTATAAGTGAGAGCTGCCTTGTTCTACTTCAGGTGGGGTTGAATCTCCATCTGAAGCCCCGAGGTTCAGCTTTAGCTGAACGAGTTCACTGATAGGCAGGATATGTTTTGACTTCCCTACTTTTTACCATCACGAGATACCCCGACTGTAATAACTCATCTTGACGAAATAACCTTCTTAGAACTCCCTCTTGACCTACGAAGTCCTTATCTTACAATGCTAACTTAACTAAACCAACCACCTTATTTCTTATAAGGGGGTATAAACAGATGGTGAATAATAGTTCAGCAGGTACTTATACCGATTATGACAGGATGTTCAAGCAGTTGATGGGTGATTTTTTGTTAGAGTTCATGGATTTATGTTTTGCAGATATCGCCTTGCTGATTGAGCAGGATAGTATTAAGGAGGAGAACTGTGAATTACGGCTGAGGGGTGATGTAAGAACCAAAATTGCGGACCTTGTCTATCGACTGCGGATGCGAGGTGAGGAAGAAGAGGTTATCTTGCATATTGAAGGGCAAGAACAGCGGATTAAGGATTATAATCGTCAGATGTTCAGTTACTTCATCCGGCTGCATGAAAAGTATCCGCTGATGAAGATTCTCTCTGTAGTGGTCTTTTCATCGGGGGTGAAGATTCGGGAGACGGATGAATACAGAATGGAGTTTCCTTTTTTAAAAACCTTAAGGTTCAAGTTTTTGAAGGTTCAGTTAAAAAAGCAGGACTGGAGAGCTTATCGAGATTGTCTAAATCCCGTTGCTGCTGCTATGTTAAGCCGAATGAAGTATAGTCCTGCGGAGCGGATAGATGTCAAGTTAGCTCACTTAAGAATTATAGCTAATCTTGAGCTGCCAGCAGAGAAGGTGGAATTGATTATAGCTTATTTCGATTCTGGGATGACACTTACTGAGCAAGAAGAACTGATCATTGAGAGACGATTAGAGGCTGAGTTTGGTCGAAAGGAGAGTGAGAAGGTAATGGGTTTTGTTACTTCCTATCAGTTAAGAGGACGGAAAGAGGGTAGGATTGAGGGTAGAAGAGAAGGCATAATAGAGGGAAAAAAAGAGGGAAGAAAAGAGGGTAGAAGAGAAGGTAAACTAGATATTGCCAGGAGAATGATTGAGGATGGGATATCTGTCA
>JAENYK010000004.1 GCA_016841825.1 Halothermothrix sp.
ATATAGTGTGCTCTCCATCCGTTAAAGTTGGCAAAGTGTAAGGACTTTCTACTTCATTGAACTCTCCATCATCAATCTTCACTTGATAATGACTAATTCCCGAGGACTGATCAACAGTAGCGAAAGTAATAATCGGTCTGGGATTCTGACTCCAACCTGTCGGTTCCACCAGTACCTCAAAATTCTCAGGAACTGTCGTATCCACAGAAATTTCTATTGTTTCTACAGTAAATAACCCTGCATTGTCGATCGCTTTAACAGATACAGTATGTATTCCATCCGGTAAAGGAGCTAACGTGTAAGGACTTTCTACTTCATTGAACTCTCCATTATCAATCTTTACTTCATAATGGTTGATTCCCGACAATTGATCACTGGTAGCAAAACTGATTTGTGGAGTAGCATTCTGACTCCAACCTGGCTGATCTACCTGAACCTCAAAAGCTTCCGGCACTGTCATATCCACAAAGATTTCCACCATCTCCACAGTAGTCAATCCTACATTATCGATTGCTTTCACACAAGCTGTGTGAACTCCCTCGGTTAAAGCCAGTAGAGTATATGGACTCAAAACTTCACTGAACTCTCCATCATCAATCTTTAATTCATAGTGATTGATTCCCGCTGCCCGATCATCTGCTGCAAAGCTGATAATCGGTCTATTATTACTACTCCAGCCTGTCGGTTCCATCTGCAGTGTGAGATTTTCCGGAGCTGTTGTATCCACATATACCTCTACTATGCCTTCTGTCCACAATTCTATATTATCAATAGCTTTAACCGTAACAAGATGAATACCATCAGACAATACGGGTAAAGTATATGGACTTTCAACACGACTATACTGACCATCGTCAATCTTCAATTCATAGTGACTGATACCGACCTGGTCATCAACAGTACCAAAACTGATTACTGGCTGGGTTACACTACTCCAATCCATAGGATCCGCTGTTGGAGTGAAGGGTATCGGTGGAGTAGAGTCCAGAATCAGACATATCTCCAGAGTACTCTCATGCCCAACTTCATCCACGACTCTGATAGAAAAATAGTTATACCCTGGCTCTAATTCCACCGGATGAGAGAAATGTTCACCCTGTAGATTGACTGCCATATCGTTGACAAACATCTGACAGGCACTATAATCCTCTATATAGCCATCAATTGTATAGTGTGCATCATCCTCATTTATAATCAGATACTCATAATTTTTGTCAAAATGAACCACAGGTGGTTGACTATCGCGGCGAACATAGATAGTATCAGTCGAAGACAACTGAGATAGACCAACAGCAGTGATTTCTACCTTATTAAGTCCTTCCTGCAGTGAATAGTTTACACTAAATTCTCTACTACCTAGTAAAAACCATCTACCATTCAGATAAAGATTAATTAATGGATGATCGGTCTCACCTCGAATCTCGACTTCTTCCGCAGCGGTCAAAAACCCATCAACAGGAGATGTAATAGTGACTCCGGGAGCTGGCAGCAAATAAACCGTAATACTATCTGTAGCCACTTTTTCTCTATTACGGTATCCATCTACAGTTATGGTTCTTATAAAAATCTCGGGATAACCATTCCAATCCAAATTCATTACGATCTCAAAATAATTATTCTCTACAGGAACTACTGTATCATTAACCCTGATTTGATCACAATTACCCTTAACAAATCCTCTGATCAAACAATGATTATTGACAACCTCACCCTCTATCGGGTAGGTAATAACCACTTCAGGTGTAGCGGTAACAGATTTGATCTGACTACCCCAAAACTGTACTTCGCTGATCGAACCAATCATCTGCCTGGCTAATGGGTTGAATAAAGTAATTCTGAGCTGATCGGTTTCAATGATCCGGTCTACAGTAACTGTATTCCATCCTGTACTGAGCTCGTCTCCAGCCAATTCCTCTATTAACTCCCACTCACCAGCTGCAAGGCACTCTATACGAAGCTGATCTACAAATTCACTCTCCTGATACCAGGAGATATACTCTAAGCCGATCTTTTCCGCTGAGTGAAAGATCAGAGATGCCTGATCATAAACTTGCCAATCGGTCTCCCAATAAGTGGCCAGATCTCCATCTATAAGGTTTGGCAACAGCTCTATGGCATGTGAACCTTCAACCGCTGAGATTTCTCTATACCCATTATCATAATACACCTTCAGGTGAACATTGGTTATCTGAAATCCATTCCTTCTTTTATCACCTATTTTAAAAGAAACAGTATTTATGCCTTCCACTAAAAGAGATGGGTCTATCTCTTCAATGGTAGTACTCCATGTTTTTCGCTGACCTGATGAAGTTAGATAATGATACCCATGACCATTAATCTCCCAGACACCTTCGACGTAAGATCTCAAATCGTAGATATCATAGATCAGTTCAACTTTTTTAACATATTTTAATGATTGCTCAATCTCAATAGTCACACTCTGGGGCTGATCTTTATCTTTCCCGCCTTTAAATTCCAATACCTCTTCTCCAACCATCCAGAATTCCCTGATCGCCGAAGGAAAAACAGAGTTACTTAAACCCCAGAATTCAATCTCACTCAGACCACACCTCATCTCAGTATCATATTTATCTACCCGCAAACGCAGTCTGGTCACAGTCTCAGGCAGATGAATCTTGAACATATTCCAACCAATCTGCATCTGCTGACCAGCAAGATAATTCAATCCATCAACTGTCAACCAGGCTCCATCCACACTCTGATACTCTAATCCAAAAGAGTTGCCAGTTGGCTGCTGTAGATACAATTTAACCTTATCCAATTCTATTCCCTCGGTAAATACAAAATCAATATATGTCAGAGTTCCCTCTGATAATTCAGGTTCAGTCAATATATCCTGATCGGAGAGGGCAGACAGCTGCTCAGTCTGCCCTTCTTCATAAATCTCCGTAGGTACAAGTAACCCCGTTGGTAAAGTTGAGGCAAGAGCCATCTGTCCAATGCCAACCACCAAACATGCTAAGAGCCAGATAAGTAATATGTTCTTTTTCATGGATATCCCCCTTAACTTTACTGATCCAGGTTCCCTGAACCTAATTCAGCATTAATCTCGTTCAGATCCATTATAGTCTTTTCAGCATCATAATATGGTGCTACTCCATTATCAATAAACCTGGTATTATTAACTTCAACCAGTGAATTGCCTTCATCCTTAATCCCGTAATATAAGTTAGTGTTAAAGATAGAGTTCTGTATTGTAACAGTTGAACTCTCCAGATGGATTCCGATTCCATTCTGTACAAAGTTAGAGTTCAGGATGGCTACAGTCTGACGATTTAGAGTCAAACCACGTTCAGCAAACTCAATTACTACATTGTCCAGGATGGAATTAACAGATGTACTATCCAGATAGATACCCCTCCAGAGATTGGCACATCCAGTCTCACCATCCTCCAATAATGGAGTGAATTTGATCTGACCATCCTCACCATTACAGACAATCGTTCCTTTAATTACAATCTCTTCATTTTGGGGAACTATAATCATGCTATCGGCTTCAATCGTCAATACTTTATCTTCAGGTACTACGATGCCTCCCAGAAGTCTAACTGTCCCACTCCAGGTCTCATCTAACTCCAGTTCACCACCAAGGGTATTGGTTACAATGACCCGTAGTTGAGCAGTAGTCACTCCATTATCATCATCAATTGCAGTAAGGGTGATATCAAAAACCCCCACCTGGTCATAAGTATGGGTTATAAATACTTCATTACTGGTCTCAAGCGGTTTTCCATCGCCAAAATCCCAGGTCAAAGCCAGGTTATACCCATCTCCATCCTGATCCGGGCCAGTATCAGATACATAGAGATCACTGGTCGTAATCGTCAACAAACGCCCTTTATAAATAGTTTTCTCTGCACCAACATCTATAATTGGTGGAGCATTATGTCTAATCTGCTTACTCAGTTCAGGACCAATATTCCCCAATGAATCGACCATAAATATGTGCAACTCATATCTTCCATAATCAGTTAGCTGAACATCTATCTGGGCTATATCGGTTGTTGCTATCCCTTGCTCAAAATAGCCAATCTCTGGAATATAACTACCGTCAGGCTTTTTCACCCGATAGTGGACTGTTCCTATTTCTCCGGGGATGAATCCCACTGTCAGGCTCTCCTCATTGGTAACAATCTTAGTGCTCACATCCACAAAGTTTACTGTAGGTAAGGTTTTATCTACAGTTAATGGTGCTGAATAGCCAATCTCAGACCATTCATCCAGAATGCTCTGTACCTGAACTCCGATGCAATAAGTACCATCAGACACATCTTCTCGCTCTATCGTAAAGGAACGTGTCACTTCTTTGCTATAAGTACCATCATCTTCCGGAATCAGGATACCTGCTCCGGTCAATTCTGTAATGTTCTCCTTATCTTCTGTAAGTATAATTCCATAGCGATAGGCCTTAATTGGAACTTCTTCTTCCAGCGCACTAAAGGTTACAGTAGAAGGATCACTGGTACTGATGATCACAGCTGGCCCCTCTACACTGGTCACAGTAGGTGGATACAGATCCACCAGAAAACCATTATCTGAAGATGGCTCTGACCACTGACCAGCATTGTTCTGAGCTCTGACTGTCAGATAGTAGCGTTGATTATGTTCCAGAACCAGATCATTTTTCTGAATCTCGATCAATTCTGCAGCCTGATCGACCGGAATCCAACCTTCAGTGACATCTACCGAACCGCGAATCGTACCGATCCCATATTCATAACCCTTAATTCCACTACCAGTATCGCTGCTGCTCCACTTTAACTTAAGGTTTTGAGATTGATATTCCCCGATACTTTCAATTACTGGTTTTGTGGGAGCAGTAGTATCAATATTAACACCTGTATGTTCAACATTGGAAACTTTATCCGCCTTATCAACTGCCCGCACATATAGATAATATGTCGCGTTATCCTCAAATTCAGGCAAACCTATCTCATCAATTGCTTTTACCAATAGTTGAGTACGATTATGAGATTTCCAATCACTATCCACCGGGATGTAATCAGGATCATCTGTCAGATAATACTCATAACGATCAATTGCCGCGAAAGATGGGGTACACTCCCAGGTAAAGAATAACTCATCCTTCTTCAAACTGTACTCACCTTCACTGATCAGATTACTGACCACTGGACTGTTGGAATCAACTAGAATCCCATCACTTATACTCTCATAGGAACGATTATTAGCCTGATCAACAGCCTTCGCTGTAAAATAATAGACTTCACCGTTGGTCAAATTCAAGCCAGTATCAGTAACTTCAGTCGCACCTATACTACTCCAACTCTTAATACTATCTGCAACTTCCCTATCACCGACAGCATACTCAAAAATCGACAATCCAGACCCCGAATCATCTGAGGAGAAATTGGCAGTAAGACTGGTGTTACTCCTTGTACTGTAGCCTTCGTCTGTAATCTCAGGAATAGTCGGTGCATCAAGATCAATAGTAACCCCTAAACTCAACTGTGATGATTCCATTCCCGCAGCATTAACAGCTTTGACTGCAAAATAATAGGTGTGATTATTCTCCAGGGCCAGGTCAGTCACAGTCAGCACTGTTGACTGTGGATCACCAGTAACACTCACTACTGGTTTCCAGACCGCCAGATTTATATCTGGTTCCTGCAGAATGTCATAGTAGTAAGCAAGAACCTCTGAACAATCTTCTTCCTCTGTCCAGGTCCAACTGGCAGATAATCTATCGGTCACGTTTATGTAATTACTTCCGGTCAAAATCGCCGGTACCGGAGGTGGCGTCGCATCAATGGTAAAACCATCACCTGCGGCAATCGTCTCTCCACCTGCTCCGTTGACTGCTTTGATCGAGATGTAATACAATGTGTTATGCTCAAATCCGGGATCAGGTAGTACAACCGAAAGCATGCTGCCAACAGAAATCCAATCAGGTGTCAATTCATCACCATAACGACTTGTACCAATCTTATAATAATATTGGGTAATACTTGATTCGGTATCATCTGCATTCCACGAGATAGTCACATTATTCTTTGCAAAATATTCACCATCGTTTAAACTGCTAAAAACAGGATTAGTTACGTCAAGGGTTATGCCGTCACTATTACTAACCCGAGTGAATTCTCCACTAACAATCTGACCTAACAGCAGGTAGTAGGTAGAACCATTGGCTAGACTCATATCCTCTGATTCGGATATAGTGAGACTTACCGTATCAGCCTTCGCAGTATTGGACAGCAGAGTTTCTGCAATTACTGTATTTCCGGCATCATCAATAACCTGATAATAGTATTGATAATCTTTGGATTCTTCATTAGGGAATCTAACAGTAAAATGAATATCTTTCATATTCGTATAGATTCCATCATCCTCGACAGTCGGGCAAGGTGTCAAAGCAGTGTCAATCGAGATGGCGTTTGCAGTCCGGATAGTAGATAATCCAACATCATTGGTAGCCTCGACTGTTATATAGTAATCATCTGTCACCAGATCAAGTTCCTCAATAATTAATGTCTTCTCATTTGCCAGGTCATTTACAGTTATCCACCCATTGTCATTATCTGGCCAATTACTGGAAATATCATTACCTCCTGATACTGTCCCCACCTTATATCTAACAGCAGCCAGATTACTCTGGTCCTCAATCTGCCATTGAACTTTCAGGTAACTATTATTCCACTGGTCTGTAAATTGATCTGTCAGCGGATCTCGCTCTCCACCAATCAATGATCTAAACACAGGAGCAGTCGAGTCAAAATAGATTGGGACACTATAGGCAACTGTCAGATTACCTGCATGATCCGTAACTCTGGTCACCAGATAATACTCTTTCCCATCAGTTAACTCTCCATCAGAAATCTCAGCAATTCTGTCATGCCAGTCGCTAACTCCACTTTCTGACATGGTTTCTGATAAGCCATATTCTACAGTCTTCACTCCAGAAATAGTATCATCAACACTCACCTGGAGGCTCAAATCACCCACTGAAGAGATTAGATATTTCCCGGGAATCATTCCATTGGTATCGGTGAAGGTTACTATTGGCTTCCCATGGTCAACAGTTACCGGCATCGAAGTCCCCACAGATTCTCTTCCCACATTATCTATAGCTTTAACTACCAGATAATAAGTCTCACCATTGACCAAACTTATCGATTCAAAGAAGTTAAAAGTCTGCTCAACACCTGTGCCCAAAGCAAGAGATTTCCACTGAGTGTCTGGCAAATCTACTGGCTCTGTCAGGTCTTCATCGGTGATTACTGCATAATACGCTTCTTTAACACCTGAATCAAAATCAGAGACTGTAAAGAAGAGATTTAAAACACTGGAGTTCGCGGTGTAAATAGTCTGATTCACTTTAGTCCCGATGATTCCCAGATCAGAAATTATCGGTAAATCTCCATCCACCTTAAAGAGCATTGTCTCAGGTTGACTGAGGTTATTGCGATAATCCTCTGCCACAACTTTTAAGGTATTAACACCAGATATTAAAGTTATGGAATCTCCGGATGATATATAATGGCGATCATTACTGGCATCATTCCAGTAATAATAGAGCGATTTTAAACCACTACTGCCGCCGCCGCTAATAACAGGATTATCTGTGGCAAAAACCTTAACTGTCCCGGAGATAATAAACTCCCCATTGGCAACCTTCTCAGAGATGTCATCAGGTACAGTTATCAAAACCTCCGGAGGAGTACAATCTATGGTAAAAATATTGGGCTCAGAGATTATGATTGGAACCAGATCTCCTTCGTCATCATGAACTCTGGTATGTCCGTCATCCACTCCAACATAATAGTTATATCTATAGCCATCCTCCAACTCAAGAGTCAGTTGATAGTTAATGCCATCATTGGCTGCAGCCCATTTGATAATTGTCTCCGCTTCTCCCTCACTATTCAGCCTATTGATCTTATAATAATAGGTGATCGTATCCGTACCGTCAGGGTCGATAACCGGGCTACAACCCAGTACTGGCTGTAGAGAATTGACAAAACCACTTACAGTCAAACCAGTTGGTACCGATGGTTGATTATTCTCCATTACTAGCGTCTGCCACCCGGAAGCTCTGGTTAGTCCATCCTGATTACGGGTCTCTATCTTATAACGATATGTATGATTTGGCTGCACATAGTCACGATAATCGGTTTCTACAGAATCAATCCACTCCGAAGGTTCTGCTTTATCTTCACGATAAATCCTATAGTCCTGACATTTCCCCGGATTGACTACAAAATCAACAAAATGCAGATAACCACCTGCCTGATCAGGTTCAAAGTTCTGCTCCGGATTGTTCAGACTTCCCAGAGAGGGTTTGGTATATCTTTTATATATCTCTGTAGTATAGGCAGACGAGTTTCCGGCATTGTCGAAAGTTTTAATCAATACCTGATATTCGGAATTGTCCTCTAATGGAAGACCATTCAGGGTACTAATCGTATAATTGGCTCCACTAAATGGAACAGTCTCAATCCATGTATCAGTATCGACTTTGCGATACTTTAACTGATATTTTGCAACTCCACTGACCTCAACTCCTGCTGTAGGAGAAGGATCTAACCCGGAAGACCAACTGACCGCCAGAGAATTTATGCCCCCAGTCAAAGTTAAAGAGGTTGGATTTTGCGGTGCTGTATGGTCATAACAAATATTTTGCGCATACTCAGAGCTGACATTCCCGGCCAAATCAATTGATTTCAAGGTAATTCTATACTTACCTTCAACATTTGGAATAATTAATGTGTAATGGTCAGTCTGATCAACCTCCACTTCCTGACCATTACGATCAGGACCGATTCTCAATTTTACAGCCCCATCTGCTGCAATGTTAATCAGCTTAGCCTGATTATCGGAAACAAACTCTTCTTGTAAGCCGAAACTGGGCTGTGCTGGAGCGATCGTATCTATCGTCACCGTCCTGGTTGGAGATTGAGCAGTACCTCCCCGATTATCAGTCACAGTAACATACCATTCAAAGGTAGTGTTAACGATAGCTGGTCGATATGAAACTTTTCCCGATTCGATGGTATCTGGTGAATATCCCCTCCCATCAATATAAAAAGTATAGGTTAATAAATCACCATCAGCATCGGTGCCCGGTGAAGCAGCCAGTTCAAAATCCTCTGCCTCAACAGCATTAATATAGTCACCATCAACAGGTGTCAGCAATCCGGGAACTGTTGGGGGATTATTCGGTATCACTACCTGTGGGCTATAATCTATACTATCTGTGTACAATGTCAGGGGATCACTGTTACCTGTACTGATTTCAAAATGATATCTCCCATGGGCTTCTAAACCACCAATCCGATGAGTATAATTCTGACCTTCAGTTGTACTTATATTCTCAACTATAGAATATTGGTCAGATCCAATCTTTTGACCATCGGTTCCAACTTTGTAATAAGTAATCTTATATTTTTTCGCTTTATTACCAACAGATTTGAACTTTACATCTGCATAATAGCCATTATTTTTCGTACCACCGGGAGTGACACCGGTAATAGTTGTCCCTTTTGATGCCGTATATTCGGTCACCATGGGTTGTGCAGGCATAGAAGAGAGATTACCAGCCCTATCTCTGGCCAGAACAGTGATATCTAGCTTCTGGTTATAGGTACTATGATAGAGATAATTTCTCTCTGCCAATTGACTCTCTACCCGGGTTCCATTTACATACAGATCATAATTGGCTATCCCACTTACATCCGATAAAGTAGCCCAATTAATCTGAATATCGGTTAAGTTGGTTCCGGTGAGAGTTAGTCCTGTGATCTCAGGTAACCCAGGCTTAATAGTATCTATATATATATTTAACTGATTAGGATAATCTGCTGACGACCAGGTTCCCTTATTTCCATAATAGTCTTCCATACTCAACACTAGTGAAGTAAGCGTATTGACCCGGTTAATGTTCAGGGGAATCCTATAGTATCCTCCACTTACTCTGGATGAGTCATAAGCAATATTCTGGAGATAATTATTACCTTCAAAGGTCAACTGCTTAATCCCACTACATAGCTCACCTGAATCAGCATATTCACTAAAAAAAACAGTAACTCCGGGAGTAGTTGGCGAATAATCTACACCAGCATCCTGGGGAGCTTTAATCATAATCTCAGGATTGGTAACATTTGTATAGTAGATATCAGCCTGAGCGTTATAATAATAAGGAAATTTAACATCACCAGGTTTATACGGTGCTTCATTATCTCGTACAAAGCATATACTTACACTTGAAAATTGTACGCTACCTAAACCAGGTGCATTCTGAGCAAGTGATGTACCATAATATAATTTCCCTCCGGCCAACTGCACTTTGCCTTGAGATTGGCCAACCCTTCCCGTATCTCCAGATCTTCCAGAACCCCCTATATCTCCTGCATTTCCACCAGCTCCTCCAGCGCCTCCACTCCCCCGGGAAGCAGTAAAACCCGAGCCAGAATAGAATCTAATATCCTGTCCGACAATTGCCATCAGACCACCATCACCACCCTGTCCACCATCACCACCAGCACCAGGACCACCAACGATACTATTATCATTACCCCCCTTGCCACCTTTACCGCCTGTTCCCCCAAGGGATTTTATACTCTTATATATCTTAATCTGTCCTTTGTAGGAGAATATACCAATATTTCCGCCATTGCCACCTTTACCGCCTTCTCCGCCTCGACCTCCATCGGACCACCCGTCACTGCGACCGCCGGCACCTCCTGTCCCGCCAGTACCGCCCGTATTGGTAAGCAACCCTTTAATTATCACATCTCCCGTCGTAGCTTTAATATATAAATGTGATGAATTCCCATTATAGCCTTTATGACCATTCTGGGTTGGACTTCCACTGGAACCTGTATTTCCCTGTTTACTATAGATCAATATCTGATTATTAATTGTAATATCTCCCCCTGTACTGATCAATCTCAAAGTTAGTTCAGTGGGATCAGTTTTGATTTTCCCATTAATAATAATGTCCCCTGTTGCGTTTATATTCGTTGTTGCCTTTATCGTTACTTCAACTCCTGAATTAACTACAAAATCTCCTGTAATATTGTAATTACCTCCTGTCAAACTGGAATTACTGGTAATTGTTAGACCATTATAACTTTTACCAGAATAAGTCGCGCCGAAAACTGCTGTGCTTGTCAGTACTAGCATTAAACTAATATACAAAAAAACCCATACTTTCTTCATACACATTCCCTCCAAAATTCGTCAATATGCTTATTAATTCTCCATTTGCATTTTTTTACCTTCCTTTGAAGGTTTTTTTTTTATTATGTTGAAGTAAATTATATTATTACAATTTCGGAGGGATTTGTGATGAAAAAATACCAACTTTTAATTTTTACCCTGTGCATTTGCATTATAGCAACAATACCAATTTATGCAATCGAACTGAACTACCTGGGTAATTTCGGTAACCAGGATATGCAATTACCTTACCAGCTAACCCGTACCCCGGATAACCATTATATCCTGATCGACAAAGATCTGAATATCCATCTATTTGATGCCGATGAACAGTACATCGGATTATGGAGAGTTCAGCTGCCCGAAGGGGTTGATAACAGAGAGTATATAACTGTTACCGGAGATGATCAGAGTAATTATTACCTGACTTTTGAAAATGAGCAGCTAGTAGTAAAATACTCTCCGAATGGAGAGCTGATTCGCAAATGGGATGATGTTGCTTTTTCATGGGTACTAGACCTGAATCTTATCGCAGAAGATACATTCTATCTCGCAGACAATAATAAGATAATGCTAATTAATCAGGATGGAGAGATAGAAAAATCCTTTGAAGACCTTGATTTATGGTCACCTTTTAGCATAGCATTAAACTCTGATGGTTATATCTACATTGCCGATACAGCCAATGATCAGATTAAAGTTATCGATCAACAAGGTGAACTGCTCCGCCAATGGGGTGAGACTGGGTTAGAAGATTGGCAATTTATCAACCCCTGTACGCTAAACTTTGATGCTGCCGGAAGACTTTTTATCCTCGATCGCAATTCTATCGGGAATGAGTTCTATTGTAAACTAAAAGTTTACAACAAGACAGGGATACTACTGGATGTAATTGATCTTATGCAATTAAATCCCACAGGCGCAGAATATTTCTTTATCCAGGATTTTCTGATCCACAATCAAATACTCTATCTATTGGATATCGTTGGTGGATACGTTCATAAATACCAAATATTGGATTAATATGAGCAAGAATACCCAGCATTTATGATTGACCATTCTCTGATATAATAAGCTGCATCAGCATCGACAGCAGCTTATCTTGCCAAAACAAATATTCCAAATAAAGAAAGTCTCCTTTAAGAAGACTTTCTTTATTTGAAAATCCTGGAGCATATTGACTTATCGTACCGCCCTTCCTCTCATTGACAAAGACCCAGATTAAGCGCATAATCCCACGTTTAGATCACAACTCCTGAAGAGCTATCCGAATTTTGTCATCCATACTAGTGATAACTGCTTTCAACTTGTCAGCATAACTTTTGTCCTTCTCCTTAACCTTATTTTTGACAAAAATCTCTTCTGTAGTCCACCAAAAATTCCATGGAAACTTGAGAAATCCTTTGATTATGGCAATCTCATCACCTGAGAGCAGGCGAATTTTATTATACATAGTAATTAAGTCCACCACATCATTAATTACCAGATCGCTGCTCCAATCCAGATTCTGCCCCAGAAAAGCTCCCAGTCCACAGGCAGGAATATCTGGTGTAATATAACCCACCAGGTCATATTTTAACCCCGGGCCAGCACCTGGAATCTGACTCAAGCTGATATAACCTTGTTGCATAGCTTCAGCTCTCTGCTCAAAATAACCTACTTTTGTTAGGTGCTCGATGGCTTCCTCTGTAGACTTTATTGCATTTCCGACAGTTCGATCAAAATCCCTGATCAATCTCCCCTTCTTTTCATTTACCATAATAGTATGTAATTCACTCGCTGTATCTCTGGCCATTTCAAAAAGTTGAATCCAATCAGGCCAGCCCCATCCTTCTATAATTTGAGGCTGGAAATTTTCCCCTAATAGATGCACCCGGGCCAGCAGTTGACTCCCCAATTGCCACTGCCAACGGAGAGGTATTTCCAACTCTGGCTGCCAACCCTGCAAATAATAATTTTGGCCTTCATATTCTAACCCTTTTCGTCCATCCTTCATAGGGACTGTGGGAGTTATCCATTTAAATCCTTTATTCTGTAAATATTCTTCTGCTTCTATGGAAGATGCTAATTCATTTTCCTTTCCATCAAATTTTTTCAAAAGGTAATATTTCTCCTGATCACCCTTTAGTAATAGATCTTCTTTAATAGGACTCGCTGTTTTAAAAGTAAGCGGATAATTAGTTGTCGCAGCCTGATACAAATTTACACCTACACGATTATCTTTACCCATCTCGTCTATCACCCTTTCTTAGCTATATCTCTCAAGGTGGGTGATTAATTCTTCCTCTCGATTCATCAAATTAATTAACTGCCCGAATCCTTGAATATCATCCCTGAGCTTCTGATTTCGATAATTGTGTCTGATAAGTCGATAGAGATCTTTTGGGTATAGGAGAAACGCCAATAAAGCTTCCCTTTCTCTGGCAGGTAACTGTCGTATTTTGGTATATTCATCTATAAAACCTACCACTTCATCTACAGGCAGAACAGTCTCTTTCAAAATTTCATTTAAAAAATAAGCCAGATCATAAACCTGTAATTCATAACGAACCCACTGCATATCTTTAATCTGTATCTGACCATTCGTAATTGTCAGTTTATCAGCTTTATAACTGTGTAAATTAAAAGCTCTGTCTTCCATCTCCTGCTCCAAAATCTGGCGGTAATTCTCATGATTAAACCGCTGCCAGGCTTTTAATCCTCGCTCAATTAAGCGATCTACCTGTTCCACAAAAATATCATCAAATCTGTAACCTCGCTGCTCTTTCATCAACAATTTTTGCTTGATCAGATCATTTATTTCCTGAAAACAGCGCTCAGGCCATTTACCCCATGATACCTTAAATTCGCTTCCGGGTACAGGATCCAAACCCCTGGCAGCATTGTGGAATTCTGCCAGGGTTTGCATAGCCTTGACAATATTCTCACGGGTATAAATAAACTCTTCACCATCTACCTGATCTACCAATATCATCAGTTTACGACGATATTTTATGAACGGATCGGCTTCTCTGGATTGATAGAATACACTAATATTCTTAAATCCATTGGCCTTCAAATGTAGCTGCACACGATAGAGAAAGACTAGAGATCTTTCATCCTGGTCTGTGGGAATCAGCTGAAGTTTTCCTTTAGAAGTGTCCAGGTCTAAATATCGACTTGTGTAGTCTATATTGCGAATTTCCAGATCAAAAAACTCAAGCAGTTTTTCTGGACATGCAATCCGCTTTAAAGCAGATCTATCACTTCTTCCCATAAGACCGATTCCTCCCATTTAAGATTTCCTGACCAGTTCCCCATCCGGGGTAATAAAATAATATTTATCATCTTCTCCATAAATATAACGCGGATTTCCCATGACGTCCTTATCTACCTGGAAATTTTCCTGATAATACTGCATATACTGTCTGCATGGGCAGCCATAATAGTTCGTATGTCCATATCCATAGCCCGGCTGTTGCACACCATAATGCCCAGTTTCCGGGTTCATTTTTTGACCATTTGAATAATCAACAGTTGGCAAGAAGATATATGGATTATATAGATATGAATTATTCATATTAGAGTGGTAATTAGGTCTGGGTTTAGGTTTAGCTGTATGTACCTGCTGATTTTTACCTTTATAACCTGCTTTTTGAGTAGGATGTTTAGGTGCTGGCATGAACGGACTGGCGAACGGTGGTTGATTTTGATTCACGTATGCCAACTGCTTTCTGTTCGACGTATGACCATAATTAACAGTCATTGTTGGGTTTGCGGTTACCGGAGCAGCGGCTACAGGTCTTCTGTTCATTTCAGATATGGGAGATTTCTGCTCACGATCAGCTGGCCCACTTAACTGAACCCGATTTGTAATTTCTCTAAAGAAATTACCTACACGATCAACCTTTTCTTTAACAACCACTTTCGCAATTGCCATCTGAACTTCGGGCATTTTTACTTCATTAAAGAATTTTCTTACCAGGTCAACAAACTCTGCCTTTAACTCATGGGTATTCATATCTCTCATCTGATGAGTCTTGCTCTCAACCCAGACCATAGCATGATCAATATCTACCGATTCCAACAAATTAACAAGCCAATGCTTGACTTTAGGCCATGATTTCTCGATATCTACCACTTCTAAAATCGCATCCACATAAGCTCTGGTTTTGCGGTACCAATCTTCCATATCCAATTCGTCTAACCAACATTTTGCCTTATAAACCCATCCTTTAAGATCTGATATTTCAACTAAATCTTTAGCCAGATCTTCAACCTTATTCCAAAAACATTCGAAATCAATCCTTTTCATCAAATCCTCAAAATCTTCTTTGACATCTTCATAAATTCCATCTAACTCTAAATCTTCGTATAAATCAGCAGCATAGTCTTTTATTTTATCCCAATAATGCTGCAGATTCACCTCATGCTTAACCATAGCATAATTATCTTTAAACATGCCCACCATATCATCTAAATGCAATTCTGTTGACAGTTCCGCAAATCTCTCTCCAATACCTTTATTCATAACTGGTTTTTCGTCAACCCTGGTAACAGGTTTTATTTTAACAGTTTCAGGTTGTATTGTCTCTTCAATCCAGGATGTAACCTCAAAATCTCTCTCCATAGAGTCAATATTTAGATTCATAGCCAGTTCATCTTTTTCCATAGCGAGATCATAATCTGGCTCAACGCGCTCTTCATCAGGAATCTCATCCACCGATACTTCAAGAGTATCCTCATCTGTAATAGCTGAACGTACATCATCAATAATAGGTTGAGTTTTAAAAGTTCCGAATTCTACTGACTTGACCTCACCCAAATTTTTGTAAAACAGTTCAGGATCACTGGAGATTATTACTTCACCGGGATTTAGCGGTTCTCTGCCTGTAGCCTCAACCGTGATAAATATTCCACTTCCATCGGATACTCCCCGTTTTTTCAAACTGTAAGTCAGATTATTTCTGGCCTGCAATTCACCAATTTTGCCCCAGGCTTCGGTCTCCTGATTATAGTACCATGCGTAATATGTAGCTTTCTTATCATCCAGAAACTCAGTCGGTTCTGGTAAATGATATACTGATAAGATAAGTTCATCCGTGTTCTCATCAATTCGTGCCAGGCCGGTAATCAGCGAACTCTTTCGACTGGCTGAGATACCTGGAACAAGCTTCAACATATTCCACAACCTTTCTGGCATCCTTATCATCCCTTCCCTAAAAAATTATCCCTATACAATAGGGTCTAAACTATTTTATGAGGCTAATCTATCAAATGTGAGTCATTCCTTATATATTTTATACATATGATATAAACGAAGATATTTCTCTGAAAGGAGGTTGAAAAAATGCAGGAAACCAAAAAAATTCCCCTATTTCCCACATGTCTTATTAAAGGAATTTCACCTGAAACTGTTGGAACAGCGCAATACTCCCAGGACAGCAGCACTATCTCCCTTAACATCTCCAATCTACCTGCACCAAATCTATTTTCTGCGAAAGATCTGCAGTATGATTGTTATAAAGCCTGGCTGCATAATCTTAAAACTGAAGAAATCAGACCGCTTGGGACTTTGACCGATTCCAATAATGATGGATTATACAGACTTAATAATATTTCTTTGACGTTAGAAGATGGTTTCTCTGAACTGACCATTACATATGAACCAGAAAACTCCAACATACCTTCTGGTGAGATACTACTGATTGGATATCTATCCCAATCAACCACTCATCCCATGGAACGATTTGAACCGTTCAGTTCACCATTACCTTTGCATAAGTGGTGGAAGATTGAAGAAAAATCAGGAACAAACTCTACTCAGGAAAATTGTCAATTCTGTCCATATTGGCAGCGTTATTGTTGGCCTCCCAACAATCAAGATGATAAATTTGACTTACCCAAAATTATTGGTATTCTGAGCGATAATGATGGTAATCTAAAATATCTGGTTCACGGGGTTCCCGGCCGACTCTCAAAAAATAACCAACCAGACTTTGGACGCTCAGGTTATCTCTACTGGCATCCCTATTATGGAATGAAAGAAAAACCAGGTGCTATGGGTTACTGGATCTGCTATATTGACCCTGCGACCAATAAAGTAGTTACACCCATGGGAGTAACCATAACCCGAAATTAAAAAATTCCCCCGGAAGACTCTTTATCGTTCCATCCAATCTCATTGTTAACTGACGCTCTGGCCCTTCTTCTTCATATCTCATCTTAGTAACTGTCTCTTCGGGAATCTCCACTTCCTGTCATTAAAACTACATCTTCTGTCTTACAGTAATCGGTCAGCTGCACCCTATGAGTGATAAAACTATCGTTAATATGAACAGTGCAATTTTAGTATCTTAACCAGGGTGAAATCCCATAATCAAATGCATAACCTTTTAGCAGTTATAACTAATATCAATATATGTAATGGAATCAAAGTTGTTTATCAAAAAATAAAAACCCAGAATATTACTCCCGATTATTGAGTAATGTTCTGGGTTTAGTATACTTGTTAATATCTTAGTACAAACTCACAAAATAAAATTGGAGCGGATGACGGGATTCGAACCCGCGGCCCTTAGCTTGGGAAGCTAATGCTCTACCAACTGAGCTACATCCGCACCTGTTAACATTTCTATTATAGCATAAGGTATTAGTTAAGGCAATAGCATTTTAACAGAGAATTAAAAAATCTCAATCACAGCTTTTTTATCCTTACAAAAAACAGAAACTGTACTCTGTTGAATGATAAAAGTCCTGAAGTTAACAGAACTAGCTCCAGGACTTTTATAAAAGATTTAAAATATTAAATTCTATTTAAGAAGAGTGAATAGTCCCAGTATTAGCACCGATCACAACTTCAATTCCTAAATAAGAGCGAATATACCAGTATGGTTCTGTGACTTCCGGAGTCAATGGTTTTGCTAATACGATATCAGTAAACTTATCTCCCCAGTTTCCTGTATGGAAAATATCAATAGCTTTTTTATAATCAATCTTATAATCGGTAAATGCAGCAATACCTAATGGTCGCTGAACTGGAACTGGTTGTGTCATACCAATTAATGGTGGGTTAGCTGCATAAAATTCAAAACATTTGCCATCATACTCTACCAAATAATCAAAGCCCAGAACCTCTTCTGCTGTTGCTACAGCTCCTTTAGCAAGACGTCCTTCCTTTCTTAACAACTTTTCGATCTCTACATTATTACCGATTTGACATGATGCCTTATTTAAAGTTTCTTTAAGATTACTCATATTTTGTCCTCCTCTTTGAGTTCCTTTTTGTATTTCAGAACAATAATATCTAATGACTGATTTCAAAAATTGAACTCTCTTTTAGTTTAATTGTCACTCTCAACAACTATCTACCTAATTTGTGCTAAAAAGCTAACATAATATTACTACTGATAAAAGTTACTTTGAAGATACCTTGAACTTATATTAAATCACCTCCAATTCATTGATTTGCCCGTTCAACTGCTATTCCGACATTATTTTATTCTTCAATGTATCTGGTAGTAATATTGGCATTAATATTCTATCAATTCCCATTATAGTGGATATATCTAAAATTAATATAAAAATTGTTGCATTTGAGCACAAATAACTCATCACCCAGGGCAAATTATGACCTCCCCTTCAGATAGTGATCTCGTTCAGCTAAAGCTGAAACCCGGGGCTTCAGATGGGGATTCAACTCCACCTGAAGTAGAACAAGGCAACTCCCACTTATAGAAGTGGGAGTTATAGAACTTAGATATAAAATCGCTAGATTTGCCCTCCCATAACTGAATAAAGAGCATGGAAACAAAACACCTCAATTATACATCAAATATAAGGAGTTATATCCTGATAGACCAACTTAATTATCTACTACTAAATATATTTCATTTTTTTGATAATATTAATCGTAATCCAAATTTTTATTCCGTCAATTTTCAACTATATTTTGCTTTTTGTTAAACAAATAATTTATCAACTATAATTATTGAATTTATGCCGTTTAGAGAGCAAGACAAGGTATTTTTCTCTCAACTTTATGAAAGTGATGTAAAAAACGATACAATCTTCTTTTCACCGCTATCATCAAGAGGGTATTTAGCGATTACCTTACCTTCTTCAAGATGTAGAACATGGGTGCAGCACTCAAGTATCAGTTCCAGATCATGAGAGATGATAAATAAAGTTTTTCCCATTTGCTGAAGTTGTTTTAAATTACAGGACACTTCTCTCATATGCCGTACATCCAATCCACTGGTGGGTTCATCAAATATTATAATCTCTTTCTGTGAAGCAATGGCACTTGCTATTGCCACTCTCTGCTTTTGTCCCCCAGATAATGACATAGGATGTAGATCTTTCAGTGGTAAAAGATCAAGACTGGCCAAAATGCTCTCCGCTTTTGCTATATCTGCTTCATCCATGCTCAACAAAATCTCATCCAGAACACTTTCAGTAAAAAGCTGATGATTGACATCCTGCATAACCATATAGCACTGCTTTAAGCGTTCTCTCCTCTTACATATCTTTCCGCAAAGCGAGAGGGTTCCCCGACAACTTTTCTCCAACCCACAAAGGCATCGTGCAAATGTGGTTTTCCCAGATCCGTTATAACCAATTACAGCAATAATACCACCTTTTGGCACTGATAGCTGATTTATATTAATGGCAGGGCATTCCCTCTTATACGAAAACACAAAATTGGTCAGCGATAAGTCTTCTGATTCTGGTACAACCGATCTATCATCTCCCGTCAGACTCTCCAGGAAGGGTGTCCTGAGCCCCATAATTGAAAGCTCTTCTATCTCCATCTTCTTCATTTGTTCAGTATTTAATTCTCTCTCTACTTTACCATTTCTCATATACAGAATGCGATCAGCAAGGTCACGCAAATAATACAGTCGGTGCTCGGCAATGATTATAGTTTTACCTTGACTTTTCCATATTCCAATTAGCCGCCGCAGATCTTCAGTTGCTGTTATGTCCAGGTTGGAGGATGGCTCATCGAGTACAAAGATATCTGGGCTATTTGTTGAAACGGAAGCACAGGCAATCTTTTGTTTTTCTCCACCAGACAACTGAAAAATACTTCTGCCTACAAGATTTTCTATCTTAAATTCAACAACCGTATTCGCTATGCGTCTTTCAATTTCTCCAACAGGTAAACCCATATTTTCACAACCGAAGGCCAGTTCACTTGTAGTATCCACATTAAAAAATTGTGAACGCGGATTCTGAAAAACGGAGCCCACCATTCTGGATGTCTCGTAAAGAGGCAAGTTATGAACTTCACGGCCATCGATCAATACCTCTCCTGTCAGAGAACCATTATAATAGTGAGGTATTAACCCATTAATTAACCGTGTAAACGTAGTTTTCCCACAGCCAGATTCACCGCATAGCAGAACAACTTCTCCCCGTCGAATCAGTAGATTAATATTGTGCAGTCCATTTTCCGTCTGATCCTCAGAATATGAAAAAGAAACATTTTTCAATTCAATCATTCGTAAGCTACCCCTCTTCGTAATAATATAAATCCTATAAACACAACAGAAGCAGGATAAACAAAATCAGTATATAGCCTGATTGCACCTACAAAGAAAATAGTATGATAAAGTGCCGTAAAAATAGCAAAGTTACTCAATCCCCAGGCCATAATTTGTTGTCATAATTCAAACCTCCTAATTTAAAATTCTATTAACTCAGGATATGCCCAACTCTGTATACTTCCTTTAAACACTCCACCCCAGACTTTCCTGTTGAATGCTATAGAGTTTCTCGTATAACCCTTTTCGTTGAACCAACTCATCATGGGTGCCTTCCTCCACGACCATTCCTTTATCGAGTACAATTATTTTATCGGCACCAACTACTGTTCTCAATCTATGAGCGATAACGATAACTGTTTTTCCGGCTATTAATTTTGAAATTGCCTGTTGAATAAAAACTTCATTCTCAGGGTCTAGAGAAGCTGTTGCCTCATCCAGAAGTACAATCGGTGCATTTTTTAAAAGAGCACGGGCAATAGATATCCTCTGTCTCTCCCCTCCCGAAAGGGTGCTTCCATTTTCACCAAGAACTGTCTGATAACCGGCAGGTAAACTGCTGACAAATTCATCGCAACAAGCCGCTTTAGCAGCTGCCATTACCTCTTCTTCTGTGGCATCCATTTTCCCTATTTTAATGTTATTATAGATAGTATCATTGAATAATACCACATCCTGAAAGACAAAGGACATATAACTCATTAAGTGTTCTGGTTCCATTGTCCTGACATCAATTCCGCCGATCTTAACTGCGCCTTTTTTCACATCCCAAAATCTAGCAATCAGTCTGGTCAAAGTACTCTTTCCGCTACCGGATGGTCCGACTAATGCAGTGATACTATCAGCGGGAATAGAAATACTCAAATCTTTAATGACTGTATCCCTATTAGATAGTTTGCCGGAATAACTAAAGGAAACATTTTTAAAATCTATATTATAGTCCTTAATTTCTTTTTGAGTGTCTCCCTCCATAATAGGCGTAGTAAAGAGAGTTCGCATTCGCCTGGTGGAAGTCTGCAAATACAATAATTCTGGCAGTAGAGTAAGCTCAGTAATTATCGGTCCATAAATCCTCACCACAATCAAAAAGAACATTAGCAGTGGGATTAGTTCAATCTTCCCACCTGTCAATAGATAGGTGCCCAGAAAAACTGTCAGCCCAATCCCGGCCTGCAAAATAATCTGTGCACCTGTAACAAAAATCCCCGCTCCAAATTCCAGCTTAATCGCCATCTGCCTCATTAATCGAAAAGCCTTATCTAAGGCGGAAAATTTAGCTCCATCTAAACCACAGGCCTTAATCACTTTAATGCCTTCCAGGTATTCTTGCACCTGATCAGAGGCTCTCAATTTGGATTCAACATGTTCTTCACTAAATTTTTCCTGTATTCTTCTGCTAAGAACAATAATTAAAAAAGCAATAGGTACTGTGCAAAAAGTTGTTAAAGCAAGTCTCCAATCAAAAATGGCAAGCATCAAACAAATGATAGTCAGAGAGATAGCATTTGCAATTAGTTGTGGGATAATATGGCTTAACACATGTTCAATTGTTGTACAATCTCCCATAATATTAGTAGTAATTTCTGATAAATTTTTGCTGTTGAAAAAACTCATTGGCAATTTTCTGATATGTTCCGCAACCCGAATCCTGGTAACTTCCGATTCCATGTAAGAAGCTACATATGATTTTTTATAATCATTTTTGTTTGCAAAAAACACAAGAACCGCCGCTATAATACCAACTCCAAAAAAGATCCACATTTTTGTCCAGGAAATATCTTCACCCATTAATGGTTTTAACAACTCAGCAAATATTTGAATTGTAATACCAAAGGGGAGCATTAAAGATAGATTAGTAAGAGTGCAAGCTGAGATAGCTTTCTTCAAATCTGAGTATCCTTTCTCAGTCAACAATAACTGTTTTTTTAAATTAAACATTGTATACAATCCCCTTTCCGGTATTTATCTTCCAATCCAGTGCTTTCGTGTACATCTCCCACATGGTGTTGTATTTACCATTCAAACTCATCAACTGCTGATGTGTACCCTCTTCAACTATCCGTCCATTATCCATAACAATAATTTTATTGGCACTGCGGACAGTAGACAGACGGTGAGCAATAATGATAACTGTTTTATTTTTTATTAACTGTTCAAAAGCTTTTTGGATTAGATGCTCATTTTCCGGGTCTGCAAAAGCAGTAGCCTCATCCAGCACAATTATCGGTGCATCCTTAACAATGGCTCTGGCAATTGCAATCCGCTGACGTTCACCACCCGACAGATGCACTCCCCGGGTACCGATGACCGTATGATAACCGGAGGGTAGTCTTTCAACAAATTCGTGACACTGTGCAGCTTTTGCTGCAGAAAAAATCTGCTCATCAGTTGCTTCTTGATTACCAATTCGGATATTATCCATAATACTCTGTTTGAATAAAAACACGTCCTGAAAGACAAAACTGACCTTCTCCATAAGATAATCCAGAGCCATATCTCGAATATCAACCCCACCTATTTGGATACTGCCTTCAGTTACATCAAAAAATCTGGGTATCAAATGAGCTATAGTACTTTTTCCACTACCAGAAGGTCCAACAATAGCAGTAACCTCACCCTGGTTCGCCCGGAATGACACTTCTGATAGAGCAGGTGTTTCATTCTCCCCATCATAGCAGAATGAAACATTTTTAAACTCCACCTCACTCCCTTTAGAAGTTTTTGGCATACTAGCTTCGGGCAGTGTTTTTGTATATAAAACTTTATCCATACGCTCAATACCCCCAGATATCTGCATACCATTACTGGAAACATACATAATTTTCATCATCACCGAAGAAATAGATGGAACAAATACAAGATAAAAAATAAACGTCATAGCATATGCTGTATAGTCAGTGCTGTTTACACCGATCAATATGCCTACTGGAATTACGAACAGATATATGTTATTAATTATTGTTGAAAATAATGACAAATAATTCTCCCAACTTAAAGTAAAAGGGAGAACGAAATCGGTATATTCCTTAATAGTCTGATGTAATCTACGAAAAGAATAGACTGTCTGTTTAAAGGCTTTGACAACCGAAATACCTCGAATATATTCTACCGATGCATTATTCATCTCTTCCAGCGTAGATTGATATTTGTCCATCATCTTTTTTGCTCCATCGTTACCATAGGCTTTGATTTCTACTATAAATGCCAATATGATACCTACCAGAGCCGCTAATCCAAAACGCCAGTCGACTGCAAGCAAAATTACCAACATCACTACCGGAGCGACTATAGAAGCGACAATATCCGGAAGCTGATGGGCAATAAAGCCTTCTATCTTCTCAATATTTTCATCCATGACCTTACGTAATTTACCACTACCATAGTTCAGATGAAAACCAAGAGGTAATCTGGCAATATGAGAAGCAAAATTTAACTTCAATTCATATAATGTTCCGAACGCTGCCAGATGAGAACACATTAAAGCTCCGAAATATAGCAAAATATTTCCGAAAACTCCTCCAAAAGCAAGCCAACCAAATCCAATTGTCTTCTGCACATCAAGAGCTGTAAAATCTGGATACACACCCATTACTTCCCGTACTACGAAGTAGATCGCAATAAAAGGTACAAAAGAGGCAATAGACGCCAATGCCGATAGGATCACCGAACCTATTACCAATGATTTTTTTGTAGCTGCAAGCTCTAAAAGTCTTGCAACCCCTTCTTTGTGCTGTACAGTATTGGAACTTTTCTTTTTCATATCTTAAACCTCTTTTCTATACAAAATATTGTTTTGTCTTTCAATTCTCAGGACGCAATTTGCAGATAGTCACCACCATTCGTTATAGTCACTCTACCAGTAAGCTGTTAATTCTCAGTTTTAACAAGTTCAGAAGGGAATTTGTACCTCCATTGAAGTAAGTCTTTTAGTTATTTTACCCCACCTATGGAGATCGGGAGACTTCCTCCTAAATGTCGTTAAATAATTTATCTATTCCTCAAATACATTAGATTTGTTAAACCTGAATGTACCTTATGTTATAAAAGATGGCATTCATCAAATCAGCTATTACATGAAATTGATTATCATTCTCATGTAATAGATAAAAATTTTTCTCTTCACTTTTTCACGTAATCTCTCTTTGCTCTTATTATATCCCACTAAATACCCCACTCACTGCAGTATAAAAATCTGTTGTATCCATAGAATCCTAAATTCACTCTACTTAACATTTATCTGACTTTTTTAAACCAATTGATAATAACTCTCATTTTCATTATAATCTTATTTTATACCCCTTTCTTTTTCCTGTCAAGTGTTTACACTTATGTTCTTCTAAATAATCATACTTCTAAAACATAGCTATTTCGCCATAGTATCTCTAGCGTTTCCACATAATAAATATTTAACCGTCTCTAACATCTAACTACTATTCATTTAACATCTCAATTAACTCAGATGCTTTGTCAGTAAATTTTCTTAAGATATCCTGAAGAGTCTTAAAATCAAGGATATTCGAATTATTGCCCAGGAATTCGGCAGCACTCCAAAATTTAGCGAGTTTTACCTGTTGAAATAACTCCTGTTCTGAAAGTGGAAAATCCGTAGATAGCTGTGACCACAATGACAAATACTGATGTACAATTGATAATTCAGTAGAATTATCGGATGTACCTAAGCCGGATATAGTAATAGAAAGATCTATAGCAGGTGACCCGCAAGTAACTCTCTCCCAATCAAAAAGTACCACTGTACCATCATTTCTAATTCCCCAGTTTGTCGGATTGGTGTCTGCGTTTATCCAACAGTAAGGTTCAAATAATTGCTGAGATTTTTGCTGAATTTCACAAAGTAGCGGTTTTATCTGTTTACCTATTTCTGTAGAGAACAATCCCAGTACCCTGGTCGTTAATCCATCATCCCAATGGGGTAGATAGTAGTTTGAAATTGATAATTTTTCCCCCCACATTTCACTATGAAGATCGAACAATACTTTTACTACCTGTGGATCAGCATTCCACCTTTCTTTGGGAAGGGGATTGGGAATGTCCTCAAGCACAATCCAATAGCTTTTGGCATTTTGATGATAATAATATAAATTGGGAATATTATTATTCACTTTGTTCATAAATTTCGTACACTGAGTATAGAATAAATATTCCTGAGGTTCTATCATCTGTTTTACAATCACAGAAATATTACTAAATTTAATCCGATAACAGCCACCTTCCGATTTTATGCCATTCAGTTTCTTTACTCCAAATGGGGTCCCAAATGATTTTTTTAAATATTCCTGTATACTTGATGGCCATTTATGTATAATTTCCATTTTTATCCTCCATTCTGCATACTCATGCTGTTAACAACAAAAAGAAATGCCCATGATATAATTTCCCCATAATTTTGTTAAGACCTTTTCTAAACTGCTAAATTATCATCTTATTCAAAAGATCATTATAAAAAACTTATAAATTTATCAGAGAAATTACTCTGTCTTCTCAATACCAACTCTATCAACCCCCTAAAGAATCAGTTAAAATTATTACCAAAAGCCACCCGTTCATTTATTAGATTTATCTCATTTCTGGTTACCAGTGGACTAACAACCACAAGATCTGGATATTTGTCGATGGCCTTATCACTGATAATTATGTCAGCGGAAAGAATTAATTGACTATTAATTTCGTGATAACATATCACATCAACAATCTCTATATCTAATATCTGGTTCATTCGATTAATCAATAATTTTCCAAAAGGGCTTTCTTTATCTGTGATAAGCAAACATTTTTTCTTATTCAAAATTATCGTTTTTCGCTCAATATCTGACAACACTAATATGGCAATATAATTAATATCTCTATTATTTAATATAAAACCTAACCTGTTTTTAACCATCTGCGTAGAGGTCTGGATGATTTCAAAAATATGAGAGTTTCTTTTTTTTAATTCATCTAAAACAAAATTATCTTTAAATTTGGATGTAAAATATTCTTTTTTAATACCAGATCTAAAACATATCAGTAAATGTCTCAAATATAATGTCAGATCCATGACGAGACTATTTTCTCTCAGACAGAGATTTAATTGAGACTCCCAAAGAAAGATTAGATCAACAACCACCGGTAAGATTTCCTTTGTGATTCCATCGTAGGCTTCCAATCTATTTTCCAGACGATAGTCTTTGTATAATCTTGAACTCAACACCTGCAAAGTGTTCACTTTGACCTCTTCATCTGGTAAAATTATTCCATATTTTTCCGAAACACGCCCAGCAATCACCTTCACCAATTCGTAACTATTATCTTCAGTAAAACTCATATCCATCTCGATATCTTTCACTAATTTACCTGCTTTAATCCGTTTGATGCAGACCGCTGTGTACAAACTAAGATACAGTATAGATTCTCTAGAAAACAGAATTTTTCGTTCCCTTTCAATATAATCAATTAATTCTTTGATGAATCCCAGATTGATATCCTCACAAAAATCACACAAAACTGGATAATCAGCAACATAAACATCTGCATTATTCTTTAACAAATTAATAATTTTCTCTGATTCATAATCTTTCATCAGCTCAAATAATATCTGAACCATTGCCTCTCTGATACTCTGTTCACTTCCGATAAGTTTAATACCATATTTTTGTTTTCTGAGTAAAGATAGATTAAATTTGTTTAACCATTTTTCAACTACCCACAGGTCATTATAAACTGTAGATTTGCTGACATATAAGTCATTACTCAGACTGGCCATGGTGTATTTGTTCTTCAGTAACAACTTCTTAGACAATATAATTCTTCTCTCCTCTATCGAAAACGGTTCATAATCCACAGTTTGACTATATAAGCTATCTTTTAACTCCATTAACTGCCATAATTTAGCTTCTAGCCAGACTCCAACTCCAGGTTTCCTAATCAATGTAATCTTCGCTTTCTTTAATTCGTCATTAATTTCATTCAAATCAGTCCTGATCGTCCGTGCAGATACTTTGCATATTTTGGCAATTTTTGTGATTGTCATTGGTCTCTTTGCCTCCAATAAATTAGAGATAATTATGAACTGCCTTTTTTTGAAAAAATGTAACATGTAGCTTTCCCCCTTTAGTTATCTATCAATAAAAAATACAGTCAATAGCTCCGATAATAACGCAACATTTTAGAATATCATAATTACAAACACATGTATGTTAAATAAATTACATTTATATATATTTTATGCTTTATTTGGTTTTTTAACATAAAAATGATTCAGCCCCCGAAGATTGATACTCCCCGGAGGCTGAAGAATTAAGCATTATTCAAGTGAATTTAATTATTGCTTTGAAGATCGATTTCTTTAAACAGTACTACGAATTAATCCAATTTATATGCGGATTCATTCCAGACCTCTTGTGGGAAGCCATCCCATTTATTCATCCAATTTACTAATTCGGATGGAGTACCATAAATACCTGGCAGATTCCAATCATATCCAATGCCCAGCAAATAGACTCCACTACTCACATCTCCATCGGTATTATGGGGGGCAGACCAGACAAAATTTTTGGTCAAATTGTAATAATTTTTACTCCAACCACCTAAATAATTATAATACTTAGACCCATCTGGCCAGATGCGGTCTCCCCACAAATTACTGGAGTTTGCCAAATATTCCCAATAAGGCTCGTAGTGACTTCCAGCAACTTCATCTGTACCCACTAAAGCACCTTTGGGAATAGAGACTACGTAAGGACGATACTCACGCCAGGTATTGGCATCGCCACCGGTCCTGTCGTAGACAACCATCTCACCACTCTCTACATTATATACACCTTCTACATAAATATATAATGTGTTACCTGGGCTTACCGGAGCACTAATTCCACTGGTTGTAGCTGTGCTGGTCTCATAAGATGTAGATTGAGAGGCAGAGATTTCAAATCCAGACGAAAAACCTTCAAATGAGAAACCCACATTGTAACTTACTGATACGGTAGTACCAGCTGTATATGTTTGACTATTACTTTCAGAAAAAGATCTGGTTACTGTATTACTCCCACCGTTATAATATGGAGTAACTACATCCTTTATTGTATGAGCTTCACCCAAAAATTTTGGATATTTTACTGCATAGTTATCATTTGTGTAAGTCATCTTGATATCTTGATAAGTTTCCCAATCACGATTGGCAAATTCCCCTACTGGAATAGGATCTCCTCCCCCTCCACCACCTGTACCAACTATAGCTTCCAATTCAACCTGACTTAATACCCTCTCTTCCGCTATCTGTTTCGCAGCAGCAAAATTAAAGACTGTGAAACCGATCAACAGAACCAGCAATAGACATGTACATACTTTTTTCATAATTTCCCCCTTTAGTTATTTTTTAATTAAGAATCTCCTGCCTTTTTGCATACCCCTCCTCTGCATTAATTTGAGATTCTTAATGCTTACTTACTATTGGTCAGTAGAAAACAATTGTAAAAGCATTTCACCTTCCTGATTGTTACGCTTGAAGAAACTATGCAGATACGAGAAGTTAAAATAGTACTCCTCTTGCTCCAACTGATAATCTAATCTGGCAATTAGAATTTCAATCTGCTTTTCCAGACTTAACTGCTGAATATCCTCAAAAACTACTTCTTTGCCCAGATTAATATGATACATTGTGTAAAAATGACTGATCTTATCTAGCTCACTAAGGATGCTCTGCTCTTTCTGGAATTCAGACGATTCTCTCTGTGATTTCATTTTGTCCAATTCTTTCTCCAGATCTTTAAGACCAGCATTAGCATCACGATATCTGGGATATGGATATAGAGTAAGTTGTGCACTATCATCATAATTGGTCACCCAGGGATCGTTTCCATCCGAACCTTGAGCCATATTTACTCTGTAAGAACTGTTATAATCGATTTCTCCATAATTGGTTAGATTAAAGAAATCAGAAAGATTAACCTCCAATCTATGATCTAGCTCATCATAGTCTGGACCAAAGGAACAGGAATATCTCACATTTACATCAGGATATTTGCTTCTTTTAATTGACTTGATCTGCATTTCCATCTGCTCAATGGAATAATCCAGACGACGTAACTCAATTGCTAATAGATTGGCATAATCCATTTTGAAAGACTGCATGATCTTTTCTGGATAGCTGTCCGAAATTTGAGTTAACTTAACCTCTTTTCCGGTTACATCATTCAGTGACAGTACCAGTTCTTGCAGTGACTTTATTTTGCCAACTAAAGCATATTGTTTTAACTCAATCTCCACTCTGAACTCAGCTAATTTTTTATAATCTGTCCCTTCTGCTTCCAGTTGGTGATATAAAGGAATCACCTGCTCAATAAAGCTTTTATATAATTCCTGTTCATGTTTGTAATAGACTGCCCGATTATATAAATGAGCTGCAACCTGGATTAACTGAACACGTTTATCATACTCCTGAAAGACCTGTCCTTCCCAGAAGAATTTAATCTCTTGATTGCGATTGCGAAATAAATTTGTTACACTTCCTCCCAGAGTAATCTGACAAGCACCATCATCATCTATCGTCAAAAAGGGTAAATAAGAGTAATATTGTTGTAAATTATCTTTTCTGACTGATTGAATCGGAGTATAATCAAGACCGGTCAAACTTATCTCAAAGATCTCATCAATTGTTATAAGATCTTCTGCCCGAACCACCTGTACAAACAGCACTATTAACATCACAATACCAACTAATCTAAACAAATTTCTTTTATACAAAATTATCCTCTCCTTTACTTGTTCTCAGAAAATTGACAAGAGTATCTATTCTTCTGTTCTGCTTAATTCTAAACCACAGAGAAACGGTAATTAAAATAAATACTATCGTTAATATCCACCAGACAAATTCCCCATATAAGCTGTAAAACGTTGACCCAGAAGCCTTTAGTGGTAATTGAAAATGCACCACTTCTTCGGTAAAGAGTTTAGTTCTCTTAAGGCTAACCCCCATAGGGGTAATAATCTGCGATATGCCTGTATTCATGACCTGGATGAGATATTTTCGATTCTCAACTGCACGGAAAATAGAAAAAGCAGATGTAAAATACGGAATTCTTGTCAGGCCAAAAGCCCCATTATTACTGAGAACACACAACAGATCCGCACCTTGTCGAACTAATTGGGCTGAGTGCTCGGGAAAATTACTCTCAAAGCAGATATTTATTCCTAATTTAAGTTCCTGCCATTCCAATAATTCCAGTTCACCTCGCGCAGCAGTATAAGCCTTTTCGGTAAACGGAAATAATCTGGTTTTATCATACTTTCCCTCAAGACTACCTTCTGAAGATATTAAAAATACAGAATTATACTGATTCCCCATTTCATCAAAATCCTGACTCCCGACCAACATAGCAACCTGATTGTCTCTGGCAAATTGCAATAATCGGTTTCTATACTCAGATAAGCGTAACATATAGCGATGAATTGACGTCTCAGGCCAGATAATTAGGTCGACCTCAGATGATTCTAAACTTTGCGCAGACAAACGAAGATATTTTGCAAATAACTGATCTGAGTAACTAAAATTGCGATCACCCAGTTTATAATCCAGATCACTCACATTCCCCTGAAGTAGAGCTACATTAATCTGCCTACTAGTTTCGATCTGCTTAGATGCAATTCTTTGATTATTCACTTCAAAACCAATCAGGATAAAGATCAGAGCCATAAATATCACACCTATTTTGACAATTCCATTAGTGTTCCATTTCTCTTCTCTCAACATTAGATATCCATGAGCAATCAATAAATTGACTGTTATTACCAGAAATGAGATCCCAAACATACCCATATACTGAGCCAGATAGAGTAAAGAATAGTTTTCATATTGAGACATGGACGCATACATACTAAACCCAAAAAATATTTTGTTGCTTAGAAACTCCAAGACCACCCAATTTAAAAGAATCATCAGATACTGATTGTACTTTTTGCTGACCAGTTTTAAAATTAATCCAACAAAGTAACTGTGACTGGCATAGAAGAAACTCTGAAAAAGAATTATCACCGTAATACCCATAATTCTCAGAGGCAAACTTTTATAAATCCCCACATATGCCAGACCATATAGAATCATGCCAAATATTAAGCCATAGAGTAATCCATCGCTGACCCTATGTTTACTTTTCACAATGACAATATAAAAAGGAACAAATGCAATCCACCCCAGAAAGTTCCAGTGAAACGGAGGAATACTGAGAGTAAACAAGCTGATACTAATTAAGCAGAGAACTATTTTTTTGAAATGTTCCACCTTTCCCATCACCTCCTTGCTTGCTGGTTAATTCCTGAGCAGTCACCTGTAAGATTATTCCATCCCATACTTTTAGAAAATTATCTTTAGCCGCTTTCATATGTCCATAACCAGGATTAGGGTCAAAAGCATATACATATTGGTCTTCAGTTTTTATTATGACTATGTAGTGAAAATCGTTGATGAAAGCGATCACTGGTTTGGGAATTTTATCGAGCATAGAATAATTAACCCGACTACCTCTCCCCTGTAAACCTAATTGCTCTAAAGCAAACATCATCCCGGCTAAACTCGTCCCCTCTGGAGTAGTCTCCATTAACCCGGCTAATTTTTCTTCAGTCACCTCTACTTTAAAGCGGGAGTATAACAGATAGCGCAAAGCTGCTGGCCCGCAGGTATAGGATGTCTGCTGAAGAAAATTCTCTGCTTGCATACCCACATTTAAATCTGGAGTAGAGACGAATATCTTTTCCTTTATATAATTGCTGATGTCCTTTAAATCAAAGGTTAGTTGATTATTAATATAACCTATATATACTGCGACTAAAGCATTGACCACTATAACGTAAACCAATATTATAATCAAAGTCTTTGTCCATTTTCTAACTCCCCGGCTAATTTTCACAATATAACCACCTCTTTTGTCTGCTGATATTGTTCATATTTCCATATTATTATTATTATTCTATTTTATATATTATTTGACCTTTTGCTATTTATTTATATCTTCTTCCACTTTAAATGTGGAAAATATAAATATTCACAAAAAAAATGTGACCTCATCATTGAGATCACACTCGTTTTTGCCCTGCAACTAATATTAAATTGACCAACTTTCATTTTATTGAAACCATTTTGGCACAACTGAATCAAAATAATCATAATCAGAGAAGACCATATCTGCCAGCCTTAACATCGTCTTGACTTCTTCCTCACCAAAAGGAACAGCCCAGACAACAGAATATAAAATTACATCAGCCAGATACAATGCAAGTATCTCAAAAAAATCTTTTGGAACCTGATTAACAAAATATCCAGCAATCTGTCCTTTTGCAAATGGAATACTTCTGTCTTTACTGAATAGCATCATCTTGTAAAAATCCTCGTACGGGTCACCATAATCCCATCTGTTAAAATCAATAACTCCAAGATCGTTATTGGGAGTTAAGATAAGATTTCCGACATGAAAATCACCATGATGAAAAGTCTGAGGACGATTTTTTAATAAGTGCAAATTATCTTTAACGTAATTAACTGCCTTATCATCATTCCTTATTTTTATACCACAAGCTATATATTTTTCCAGATGAGAGTCAAATTTTTTTAACATTCGCTGTTCCCAATCTTCCTGTCCCTCCGGAGCGGAAATAGAATGAAACTTTCTTAGAATTTTTCCGGCTTCAATTCCCAGATTATACTGCTTATCTTCAGAAATCATAGTTATCTGTTCTTCCAATGCAGTCCCTTCAATCCAGGATAATAATATATATACACTTTTTCCATGGCTGCATCTTCCAAAGCCAATTGGTTTTGACATATTTATCCCTAAATTATATACATCTCGCATTATTCTGTACTCTTTTGTTGTGTTATCTAAATTTTCTATAGACCTAATTCTCAGAAAAAATTTTGCACCTTTCTCATCTTCAATATAATATTTCTTGTCTTTTGACCATCCTTTAGTTACTTCAAAAACTATAATATCCTCTCCAAGCAAAATTTCTTCCGAAATCATTGTTTTCACTTCAGATATCGTCATCAATTTACCTCTTTTCCCCTACTTCACGAATATATTGTATATCTCATAAAAAATCACCTATCCCCCATTTTCGCTGGATTTGGATGATCCAGAAACACCGAACCTTCCAAATCAAAAGTTTGATATAGCTTTTGAATCAAATTGGGTCAGCACTTAACTAAATAACTTACTTAACTCATCAATTTCATTGTCAAAAAATACCGTAATAGAACCTATCTGTGAAATATTATCTGTTAAAAAATTATACTCATATAGCTTTTTTGCTAAAATTTTACTGAAATAACGCCAAAAGTGCATCAACATATTCTCGGGAGAGACCCCCTGGCGTCCTGCTGTTGTAGTCCGTAAAACTTCGAATATTAGACCTAATTTACTGGAATAATATTCACATGATATTTCAGTTATTTGGTTTACCGAAGATGAGTACTCTTGAAATAACTCTCTGCTGATTAAAATATCTTTCGGTCTACCACCTTCAAAAATATTAACCTGTTCAGCACTCTGTCTTAAATGTTCATTCCTAATCTTACTTTCAAGCAGCATCGCATAGGAATCTGTTAAATATCTTAATACATTATCTATATAGTTTCTGGATCCCTCCAGAGAGTATAGAGAACTGAAAAGGTGACTATAATTATTTCCGCCAGGTCCAATGAAAACCGCAGTATATTTTTCGCCAACTAAAATTGTTTTATTGAATAAATGTTCCCCTATGGAGTTAGACAAGTCACAAAACTCATCAAAATCAACTTTTGTCTTTGCATACTGTCCTGTGTAGTTCTTCCATTCAATCGCAATGTTGTTCTCATAATTATATCTTGAAAGACCCTGGGTAACACCTACTATTCCTCCAAGAAAATTCTTTATTTCTGGGGAAACATTGTTCAAAATAGACCTATTTTCAACAAGTTTTCGAGCTAATTCTGAACCCAGATCGGATACGAGATCATATATTTTCCTAATATCATCTGCCAAGAATACTGCTGTATTGAGTTTTATGCTACTTCCATCTTTCTTTACGATATGCATATCAATAAGATCATTGATTACCTCATCTTTTATATCATTAGCATTAGCAGAACCAGTTGCTATTCCATAAATTATATCAATGTATTCATCTGTCAGTTTAGTTTTCATTTTATAATAGTTTGCATTATAACTCGCGATATTGGGTTGTAATTTCATTTGATCCCTCCTAATTTCTCCCCTATGAATTGTTTTAATTCTAATTTCCAACATAGAAGTATTCTTTTCTACACGCTGGATGATTAAAAATAAACATGTTTCGATTGAAGTAATTCTACCATAAAAAATAGTTCTATTATTGGCCGCCAGTTGAAGATATCAATGTATTATATGCGTCTATACAAAACTCTTTTTTATTTGCATATCCTATAATATCCCAATTATCATCATCCAGATAAAAATCTATATATGTATCAAGACCAGCTTTATTTATTATGAATCTGGTTAACCAACAATAAATCCCATAAGCCTCTTTGTTATAAATATTACAATCAATATATACTTCGAGGTCTTCAACGTTCTTTGGATATTCAAGTATTTCTCTGTATTGATTAGCTAAATACAAAGCAATACCTTCATTTAACCAGGCTTTTTCATTACTGAACAATATATGAGTTAATTCATGTTTAGCGACTTTTAAGTACTCTTCTATATCCCTTCCTGTTGTATCGTCATGATAGGAAGTTATAAAAATAGTGTTCTCTTCCTTTCTCCCCATTCCAACACTGGTAATGCGTGGTTCATAGTATCCCCAAATTTCTTCAATGAATTGTTTTTGATTTTGAAACACAATCACTTTTATTGTGTGATTCTTTTCCAGGTCAAAAAAATCACACAACTCATAATATGAATCATTAAATGCTTCTAAATATAAAGGATAATCCATTTGATCTTCCCGATAAAAATCAAAATGTGCATCTTGATGAAAAAGCTCCAGGTCTTGAGAAAAAGCCGGTATAGCTAATACACTTTGCAACATGAGTAGCATCGTAATAATAATTATTTTTTTCATATTATCCTCCCTGACACTGTAATGTATATAAAAATATATTTTTACCTAATGGTATTTTTAAACAATGAAAATTTAACTATTTCAGGAATTATCCTCTGTCATGAGTTCCCATCTTATTCCAAACTTATCTACTAGTGATACAAAACAACTACTATATGTAGTCTCTGTTAGTGGATAAATAACAGAACTACCTTCAGATAAAGCTTTGTAAGCATTTTTTACTTCTTCAGCAGTATCAAAAGTAATAACAATAGACAGATTTTGACCCTGTGGTATCTCATCCATAGCATCAGAAAACATGAACCTTTGATCACCAATTATCATCTCCGCATGGTAAATAAAATTCTTTTCCTTATCTGACAGATGTACCGTTGAAAAGTCTGATGGATTTGCGTCAGAATAATGTAACAGCACTGTTAATTTACCAGCAAATGCTTTCTCATATACTTTAAGTGCATCCTGACAATTCCCTTGAAAATGCAAATTAGGTGTAACTATCATCTATATTCCCTCCTCAAAATTTTATCCAGTTTAAAGGACGCTGTAGTTACGAATTTGGAACTATTAATGAATTTTTAACATTTCGATAAAGTTGCCATACATTACATCCAAAATTGCTTACCAGGGTTATCAGCAAATCTTCTTGCTGGTCATATGAAGTAAAAAAACTAACACCTGGGTCACACCCTTCAAAGTGATAACTATAAAGACCGTCCTCTTTTTCATCTAACCATATGCCATATCCATAGCAATTCTCATCCACCTGTGGAGTTAACATTTCCTTCAGCATCTCCTTTGATAGCAACTTATAATCCATAAGATGATCCCAGAACTTTTCAACATCAGCAGCAGTTGTGAAAGCTCCACCCGCTCCTGTTCCTTTAACATCCACACTATAAATATTTGTATAAAATTCTTTTGCAGCATCATCATATATGTACGCATTTGCACATTTTGCTGGCAATCTATCCAATTCATAATATCCAGTATTCATCATTCCACACGGACTAAATACATTTTTGTCTAAATATTCATCAAACCTCAAGCCAGTAATTGCCTCAATAATCAGACCAAGAACAACAAATCCGGTGTTATTATACTGAAACCTATCCCCGGCAGGATACAGCATGGACTTATTAATGAAAAGTGGTAATAAATCTGACGACATTCTTATTTTATAATTTGGGTAATCCGTCCATAAATCACCATAATTGTTCATTGTAGATTCATCAAAATAATCCGGTATTCCGGAAGTATGATTAAGTAATTGTCTAATTGTAATCCGAGGGTCTATCTCTTTTAAATCAAAATCCAATATATCACCAATATAACTATTAAAAGATAATCGTCTTTGTTCAATAAGGTGTAAAATAGCCACAGCGACAAAAACTTTTCCCGCAGATGCAGTTGCAAATTTTGTATCAATTTCGTTTAACAGTTTATTTGCTAAATCTGCATACCCAAAAGCTTTTTGATATATATTTCCCCTATTCTGTGTCACTGATATCACACCACTAAAATCTTTAGCTATAAATTTCGTGAACTCCATAATCTCTCTCCTGAATTTATTTTTTTAACCAAGATCACACATTTTTATAACCGTTCCAGATTCATTTTCGGAATCCAACCCTCTCGACCGTGTAAATCTACACACCATACCCATCCATTTAATTCTCGTATTCCTCTTACCCTCTCTCCTACATTGATCGTTAATTCTCTGGCTGTATAATTTTCTTGCATTACACCATACTGACCTGATATTTTAATAAACTGTTTTGGAATCCACCCTTCCTACATTTTTGAGGTTTTACTAGAGATTCTTTAGCTCAGGCTTATAAGTTAAATTTTATTGTTATTTCATTAATACTTTTCCTCCATATCATATGGTCATACCCAACTCCCCAATAATCTTTTATTACGTAATCAGGTTCTCCAAATTTCTTCTTCCAGATCTTCTGGGCATTAGTATAACCACTATCTAAGCAAAATTCCTTTATACCCCTATTTTGTAAGGTAAGGTACATTAAATTTAAAAGTAGATTGCCTATTCCTTGCCCTTGATAGTTAGGATGAACAAAAACTGTCCCTATCTCGACCAGCTCTGCTAATTGACCATCTGTACAGTTAATAATCAACTCACTAACAAGGCCATATTCAATTGAACCGATAATTATATTTTGACTTAAAGCAATTAAGAAGTACTTATTCTGCCCACTACTATCTAAATCACTTTTCAAATATTTTTTCTTTTCTTCAATCTCATTTTCTATATCATCAAGTTTCTCCTCTAAACCTTCTCTTGCGAATGTATCCATTATTACTATCCTAAAAAACTTACCTAATTCTTCGATATCTGTAATTCGGGGTCTGCTTATCTCTACATTATTCATTATTCAACTCCCCTTAAATATCCAATTAAAAAATTTCTGTACTGTAAGGAATTTCACGTATCTCTACTTATTCTTCCTGATTTCGTAAAGAATTCCATAATGGATAACGCAAAATGTCCCTCTTTTCTTATCTGCAATCTTTCTAATAGCCTCCAGGAAAAGGTGCACATCGCTGCTATTCTTCCTGACTTTTAACCATATTCCAGTAGCTTTTTGCAACTTTCAGTAGCATATCCTTAACCGTAATATTTGCAGTTAAAAACATAACCAATGCCAGCCTCCATCAATCCCAATCTAAAAACAGATAACACTATTAAATGCCATTATTCTCCTACCATAACTCAATCTCCTGCATATCTAGCAAATTATCTTTGCCTCCTGTTTTGCCACATTTATTCATAATAACTCGTTAAAGAAAACTACACAAAAAAGCCCACGAGTCACATTAACTCATAGGCTTAGATCACTCACTATCTGACGATCGAAAATTCAAGCTCATCAAACCACATAGGCATCTCGCCAAAGGGAATCTCCACTGGAATAGCATCTGGATTCACAGAATACCCTGCATCTTCTGGTATGTTAACCTGCAAAGTGTAACTCCGCGGCTCAATTCTCTCAATTAAGAAAAATCCATCATACTCAGGAAGAGACCTATAAACTATCTCACCTGCAGTATCTTGCATAATTAACTCTACATTGTCCACTCCATTCTGATTCAACCCCCTGATGGTTCCACTCAACCCAGAGCAGGGTACAAGACCAAAATCCAGATTCAAACCTGTTCCCGGTCTGAGTTCTACCCAATACTCTTCCTGTATCGGGATATACAGAGCATCAATACTGGTCACATCTAAGGCCACCTTTATCGGCTGATAAACATTTAAACCTTCCAACCGATAATCTCCATTCTCATCTGTTTTAGCTCCCGGATACTCGTCAACTAATATCCTCGCTTTAGAAAAAGTCTTCTCATCCTGATCAAACCGACCATTCCCATTATAATCAAGATATACTCTACCTTTCACATAACCGGTTCCAAAAGCATCACTACTGATCTTTTTGAATGGCGATTGTAAAGACCTCGTATCCTGTAAAGTCAGACCCAAACTAAATCCACCCATACTGGCAGTCCCTTTGATAAATAGTTGATCTGAGAGATTGTATTGAGCTGAACCAACCAGATTCACCATACCATCTCCCAATGTTAATCCTAGTGAATAGCTTAACGGGTTGTTAGCATCCTTCTTATTGGTTAGACGCGTAGTCAGATTATAACTACTTAATGATAGCTTATTAAAAATTAGCTGACTATCAGCCTGTAAATCCACCACCGACCATCCAGAATAGGATATCTCACCTTTCAGAGAAATTGTCGGTTCAACTCCTGTCATCATCATCAGAGAATTCTCCAGTTCTAACATTGTCTGCAGACTAATCTGTTGGGTAAATCTTGTATTTATCTTCTGCCGCCAGACTCCAAAAAAGTTGGCAAGGTCATATTCCAATCCCAGATTGCTTCTCCCAAAACCTTTTTTCACCTCTACCGACAACTCCTGGTCCAGATAGTGAAACCGATTATTGGCAACAATATGTTCACGCGATGGCGGAGTGATTCCATGATAACCCTTAATTCTACCTTTAATCATCCAATCATCCGGAATAGTTGTTATTTCACCCAGATAACCAAAACCAGATGGTTCAATCCCCATAGTTGTATTCAGATACAAAAAAATATCAGGATTAATTTGTGAGAGGAGTACTCCTCCCAGATACTTTTCCACCATCTCCTGGCCCTGATAAAGATCTATCATTCCACCAACCGTTAGCCTGGAATTAAGACCATAATACACCTCTCCCGCTCCAACAACTCCGTCTGAACCTAAACCAAATCCACCAACATAAGCATATCTGCCATCTAGTAGCAATTGTTCTTGCGACAGAATACTTTTATCCTCACTATAGATTCTACCTTCTTTGGTATATACCATTACTTTGTATTCATTAAATGAATTATTTAGTGGAATATCCTCGAAATGATATATTCCATCAGGAGCACTTTGATAGTCTACCAACAGTCCCAAATAGTAGAGTTCTACATCGCTACCTGGTGGAACATATCCACTCAGCGAACTCACACCAAATTTGAATCGATCTGCATCACTTTCCACAGTCACACCTTTAACTTTGACAGTACTGGCAACCAATGGTGAGAATTCCAACAGATTGTCTCCCAAAACCAGACTTTTTAACCCCAGTACATCCCAATATTTGAGTTGCGTACTACTGAATTTTAACTTCCCATCAGAGTAATACTCCAACTGGCCAGAATAATCACCATACAACAGTTGCCCAACATAACTCATAGAGACACCAGGATAAATCAGCTGCTCATTACCCAAAACCTTTAACTGATAGTTAACAACCCCGGGAGTGAATAAAGTCGGTGATACTCTGATGATATCCTTAGTCTCTTCTGTTTTAATCTCAGCTGAATCCAACTGTTCTCTTACTGCTTCTCTCTGATTAAAAACTTCGGAGACCAGTTCATAATTTGGATAGATATAAAGCTCAAATAAATATGAATCCCAACTTACCTCAATCGGTAACCATTCACCCAGAGCCCGGTAATGGATGTAGACTTCCTGATCTCGAATGAAGAATAAATCCTTGGGGATAAAAGATTGCTCTCCTGTTTTTTCGATTAACCCATTTTGCAAATTAAAATAATAATAGTCAGCTTCTGGAGGAATCACTCCAGAAATATACCGATCCTGCCAATTAAAATTAAATAAATATAATTCCATCTGCTGCAAAACCCTACTCAGGGGTAAATAAATATTTTCATTCTGATCAAGTAATACCTGGAAAAAAGAATCTATATGCACATTTTTCACATTCAACTGAATATATCCGACTTCCATCACTAACTCATCTCCCAAAACCACCTCAGCAGCGACAGGTTGACTCCCCCAGACGATAAGTAAGCTCAGCAGGATTATACTAATCAATCCTGGAAGGAATCTCAAATTCTCCAGTGTATTCATCAATAATCACATCTTCCTGTTTAAAAATGATCCTTAACTGATATGAACCGCTACCCGAAACAGCCAGTTGATCTTCAAAAGTTCTGAAAACACTTCGATGGACCGCAAAAAATGGCACCTGGGATTCAGCCACAATCTTACCCTGCTCATCTGTCACTATAACTCCGGCATCCATCAACAGATGTGCATTACCCCGATTAACAAAATTACCTCTTATCAATAATTGACCATCTTCCATCAGCAACTCAACCTCTTCTAAACTGCCCCGATGCAAAATTTGACCATATTGACCATAAATATTGATCCCCAGTTTGGTCAGAAGTTGAAAATCCAACTCGATACCTTCTGCCTCTTCCTGATTCTCTGGCTGTTGGTAAATCTCTTCAAAAAACAATAATGCCCGGTATTCCCCATCCTGAATCTCTTCTGGTGTCCGAACCGTAAATCTGGCATACTTCTTCTCTCCCGGCTGTAAACTTAACAATCGGGGATAGACTACAATCCAATCACCAAGATACTCCTCCTGTTTCTGTTCTGGAGCCATCTCAGGATAAACTTTCACCCTAATCGGTTTATCCGAAGTATTAGTGACAATCACAACCTGAGTAGTTGTCTCAGGATCATCTATTCGAAAAACCAATCTCTGAGGTGCGACTTTCAATGCCATCGCTAAACCAACTTGACTAAATGACATTACTATATATAGTGTTACGAACATAATTACCAACTTTAGCTTCACCGATTTACCTCCTTATTAATAAGCATAATAAATAGTAATTCTTGCTCTTCCAGAATACGACCCATCTCTAATCCAAAATGGTATCGGACCAATAGTTGCTCCCATCTGGAAGATACTCTCACCAAATTGGTTCAGCCGACCACGATTATCCCGTAGATCTGTAGAAAAACCACTAACAGATATTCGGGAATTTCCTCTATTAATCCATATCCGGTCTGGTAGAATAACTTTATACTCCATCCAGGGGCTACCTGTAACCAGAAATTGTGCCGGAACAGTACCAGAGAGTGGCGCATCAGCTCTGACAGTAACTGCTGAAGCACCTGGGTATAAATAACCAAAATTCATATCTCTCATGACTTTGACTTTGAGATTCTCTGGTTTATTCCACGACCAGGATAAAACTACCATCGATGCTGCACAGATAATTAACAGAACAGATAATATGATTAACATCCAACGTCTAATAATAACCACCCCCAACAAATTTGTACAAAAAATTATTAGCCTATAAACAAAGGTAGATCTGCAAAAGCAGATCTATCCTCTGTGTCCTCATTAGTTTTTTTAGTAAGAATATACAACAGTCACCGTAGCAGCACCATTATACACACCAGAAGCTGCAGTGGCAGGAACCTGGGCCAGCGTAGCACCAACTTTAAAGCTGGCCAGCCCAGATGAATCCAATACTCCTCCCTCATTGGTCAAATTGCTGATAAAGTTTTTCACATTCAGTGATGCGTTACCATTACGAACAGTGGCAGTAGACGGTAACTTTACTTTAAATCCAGTGTTACCTTCCCCACTTACCTGAAAAGCCGCAGGAGTTGTCCCAACTGCAGGAGCAGACGGATCTACGATCACTTCCATATCCCCTTTAAACACTTTACCAAAATCCAAACCATTAAGTAAAGACAATTCAATCGGGCTAAGGATCTCAACTCTCATCGTTAAATTAGTTGATGCAGAGTCCCGACTAGCCCCCACCACTCCAGTTACACCTAATAGCATAGTTGCAACTAACAACAAAACAATTCTTCTCTTCATTCCTATCTAGTTCCTCCTCCTAATGGATAATTAATTATTGTAACAACAAATTTATCTTTCAACTATAATTCCCCAAATTTTTATATATAGTATAGTTTTAATATAAATATTATCATATATACTATTGTATATCTATATTATATATATTTACAGCATTCATTGTCAAGAATATAGCAAAGATTTTATATATATTTGTAATTCCAAATAACTCCAAAAAACAAAAAAGGTCAGCCCTAAAGCTGACCTTTTCCAATCTTTTATTTTCTCTTCTTTCTAAATATCCGATAAATTAGATATGCTAAAACGATTAATATCAGGTAAGGAATAATAATTCCCAGCCGAACGATCAGATCATAGAAAGTATCGACCATACTTCGTAAAGCCTGGCGCAATGCATTAACAATCCCAACATCTGAAGAAGTGATTGGTTCTGGCTCCATCAATTCCACATAAATGGTACTCAAATCAATCTGATCATTCAGATAGTTCATTCTTCCCTGCAGACTTTCAATAGAACTGCGAACCCGCTCTAGTTCCTGTTCTATCTTCAAAATATCTTCAACAACAGTCGCTCTATCTAATAGTTCCCGATACCTTTCTTCCTGTAATGTTAGGTTTTTTAACCTGGACTCTACATCAATATACTCCTCAGTAACATCTTGACCATAAGAAGAGCGATCCTTAACTTTACCCAGACTCTCCACCTTACTCAAAGCCTCAGTAAACTTATCTGCTGGAATTCTCAAAGTATAACTGCTATATTGGCGTTGGTTACTTACTTCCCATCTTCTTGAATTACTGATAAATCCATCTATCTCATAAATCAAATTAATAATCTCTCCATCTGCTGATTGAATGTCTTTGACTTCAACTCTTAAATCTGCTGTCTGGATAATTTTACGTTCTATAGTTTCCGGTACAGTTTGCCCCCCACCCAGATCGTTAGCCTGTTCCTGAACAAACTGCATATTGTCCATTTCAGGTGATTGTAACTGACGTCCTTTAAGTTGAACTTGATTATTAATCTCTGATTGATAGGTTCGTGGAAGATCATTCTGAAGTCTTCCATCTTCGTATTGAACACCCTTAAAAGGATTAATAATAACTATAAGCAGAATAACTGCCAGGCCAACTCCCAAAGCACCTAGTGGAACCCTCAATCTGAACCTAAACATTTCTCTCAACCACTCTAACCAATTTTTACCATTGTTTTCACCTTTATTTTTTGATATAATCTGTTCTTGAATCTGAGTAGTCGATTTCTCTTCACGGATTCGTTCCATTACAGATAAGAGGAAACCTTCATCTACTTCAACATCATCCATTGCTGATAAAAAATCATAGTTATTTTGATATTTAGCCAGATTTCCACGACATTGTTCACATTCGGCCAGGTGGGCTTCGATCATCTCTGCTTCATCTTTATCTAAACCGCCATCAATATACAGCGGTAAAATCTCTTTCAATTGTTCGTGTTTCATTCTTTTTCCCCCCTTTTTCAATAGTTTAAAGATGAGATCAAACTGTCCAACTCTTGCCGCAAATTTCGCCTACCACGACTGATTCTCGATTTTACAGTTCCAATTGCCACTCCGACTATCTCGGCAATCTCTTCATAACTAAATCCCTGAATCTCTCTTAAAACAATTACTTCCTTTTGTTCTTCTGGTAAATTATTTATAACTTCCTGAATCTCATCTCGCAATTCTCTCTGAAGTGAAATATCTTCAGGTATCATGCTATCATCGACAATATCTCGCTCAATCTCTCCATCCTTTACCCTAATTGGTTCAGACAGACTATGAGCTTTGATCTGACGTTGCCGTTTACGTAACTCATCTCTGCATATATTAGTAGTTATGGTAAATAACCATGTTGAAAAACTTGATCTCCCCTGAAAACGATTAAGATTACGATAAACTCTTAAAAAAGCTTCCTGAGCCAAATCCCACGCATCTTCATGATTACCCATCATCCTATAAGTGGAGTTATACACTTTTTTTTGATAACGTCGCACAATTTCTTCAAAGACTCCTTCATCTCCCATTTTAAACTTTTCAATCAGCTCCAGATCAGACACCGCCACTCTTTTCACCCCTTTCTACACCTTTAGACGCAAGTCTAATTAATTTGTTCCCGGATAATAAAAAGATCCCAAAATCTAATAACCATAATTTACATCCACTTTTCAGCTAGAACTATGCAGGAAAATGTGATATTATCAAATACAGCCATGGTTTTATAAGTAGGTATTTGTAATTAATCCAAACAACTGGAAAGAAAGGAGTATCCACATTGAAAAAACTCATAACACTAATCGCATTAGTTTTCGTTGTAGCATTCGCATTCTCTTCAACTGTACTGGCTGCTCCATGGGATATTCAAGGACATTGGGCTGAAGATCAAATTATCACATTAATTAACCAAAACATCATGAAAACCTACTCAGATGGTCAGTTTAAACCCAATCAGGCGATTACCAGAGAGGAATTTGCTGAAGCTTTAGCTAAAGCACTATTTCTGGAACAAACTGATACTACTGAGTTAACCGACATTGATTCCTCATCAGCCAGAGGTTATATCGCTGCCCTGGTAAAGGATGGAGTCGTTACTGGTTTTCCAGATAAGACTTTTCGTCCGCAAGAGAACCTGACCAGAGCTCAAGTAGTTACCATGTTAACCCGGGCACTAGGTCTAGAAGAAGGTACTAATCAGATTAATATGCACACTTTCGCCTCTTTTCTAGATATGACCGAGGAACATTGGGCAAATGGTTATGTTAAATACGCCACTGAACTGGACATTCTAAATGGATATCCAGATGGTACTTTCCGTCCAAACAATATTACTACCCGTGCAGAAGCAGCAAAGATGGTTAGTATCTTCAAAAACTACAACAAAGTAAGTGGTTTTGTTGCTGATGTATATCCTGCATCTAACAAAGTATCTGTTACCACTTTAGATGGTGAGCGTGTAGTATTAAGTCTTGAAGATACTGCTCTGATTGGTCGGAATAACAGACTAGTTACAATCACAGATTTCTTAAAAACAGATAAATTATTTATTCTAACTGATGAAAATGATAAAGCCCGTTATGTAAAAGCATTTGGTCTAGTTACTAAAGAAGACCTGACTGAACAGGTAAGTCAAATGACAAACTATGTCGTATCGCCATATGAAGTTGAGGCACTGGCAAGAGGTGATTTCGACATCCTAAAACCAAAACTATTAACCGAGATTCGAGTGCGTCTATTAGATGCCGGACTTGAACCTGAAGAGATCGAATCTCTGTTGGCTCAAGATTGGAATACCCTTGAAGGCCATGGCAAAGTTCGTCTTGGGGAAGCAATTGCTTTAGAGACAGGTCTTCCATTAGATATGGTGACAGCAGTAATGGATCAGGATTGGGAGCAAGTAAAAGCTCTGGCTCAAGTTGAAGCGATTCAACGACTAGTACAGGGTATGGTAGGTTCTGGACTCTTCTCCTAAACTGATCAAACACTGAGAAAGCTCACAGAAATGTGAGCTTCTTTTTTTGTCTGCAGTACCTAAAATAAATAATTCTTTAAAATAATTCGGCAATAAAAGTTAATTTCCTTTATTCTCTCCCGATTATATTCTGTAAATGTGGGCGAGAATTTTGAATATAGAGGACATCTTCCACTAGATAGAGCATTCTTTCTCTGGATAAATTTTGCTGAAAATCCTCATAAGATACATATTTATCAGGATAATCTTTTAAAAACTCTCTTAATTTTGATTCCTCTTCAATTAATTCGGGAATACCTCGTGGATCTAGATAAATAATTGAATCTAATTTAAATGCCAGATTATAGTATGGTTGACACCCATAATAAACTGTCACCTTCAACGGTATCGAATAAATTCCCGCTTCCTCTTCCTCAATCAAGTGCATTAGATATGGAACAAAAATTTGTTGTTTCAAATGTTTGTCTTTAACCAGATTCCAAAAAGCAGAGATCGAATTGCTTCCATACTGATAAATATCCGGAATTAATCCTAACTTCGGTCCATTCTCATCTTCCATCAGAAATAATGTTTGATAGACGATCTCCACTTTTGTTCCGATATCCACCAGATAGAACAAAATTTCTACATCTTCGTTATCCATTCTAACACATCCCGATGAGACAGGATTACCGATGGAAGAAGAGTTTATATTACCATGCAGCCCATATCCTTTTTTGCTTAAGCCCAACCAATATTTTCCTATAGGATTATTGGGGCCAGGCAATATCGGTTCCCGCCCTTCAGGATACCATGTAGGATCAATAACCTTGTTAATAATCATAAAATTCCCAATAGGTGTCTGGCTATCTGATCTACCAATCCCCACTGGGGCCTCATATAAAAGGTGATCATCATAATTTACTCTCATTTTACATTCAGGAATATTAACCTGTACTGTGATCTCTGCTGCCTGAGCGGATAAACCACAAAAGCAGAGCAGACCAATAATTATTCTAACCCATCTATGCATCGTTTCTCCTCCAAAAAATACTAGTTCACCAGAGCTTCTATCCAGCTTAACACTATAATTAACTATACTAGAGGAAAATATTCCTTTTTATTGGAAAAGATATAGTCCTAATTTGTCTAAAGTTCCCCAACTAACCTTACCATCTGCTTCCAGACCATAATCCTTTTGAAATCTCATTACTGCACTCCTCGTCCCCCAACCAAAAACTCCATCCGGATTATATGAATAATAACCCAACTCTTTCAATCGATTCTGCACCATCCATACATCAGAGCCATGGTCACCATCGTCGATTACTCGCCAGGGCAGATTATAGGGAAATTCTCCACCGACGACATATACTTTAGTTCCCCAGGTTACCCATTCATACAATGTCTCTACATCCCGATTATACATCCGAAAACATCCGTGACTCTCTGCCCCACTAATACTCCAGGGTTTGTTGGTTCCATGAATTCCGTAGCGACCATAGGGAACACTGAGACCTAACCAGCGAGTTCCAAATCCACCCCCCCAATTATCTTTACTGATAATCTTCCAGTTACCAATAGGGCTCGGAGTATTTTGTTTGCCAATAGCTACAGGAAATTTATGATAAACTTTTCCATCTTCCAATACATACAGAACTCTTTCATCCAGGACTATTAATAAAGTGATTTTACCTTTAGGTTTAGCTTTACTCAAAGTTGCAACATTCTCTTCATCATAGGTCTCCGCCAATAGATGATAATCATCAAGATCTATAATGCCAGTAGGTGTTAAGCCATATTTCTCCTGAAATCTTTTTACTGCAGCCTGAGTTACTAGTCCATATATCCCATCAATCCTACCCCGATATAAATTTTGATTTTTTAAAATCTGCTGGATACCCTTTATATCATCATTTTGTAACATTGGAGTCTGATATTTTAACACCAAATACTCTTCCAATTCATTTTTTATCCATTCAAGACCATTTGACACCTGATGAATAAAGGGAAATGACAAACTACTGGCTTTCTGTAGATCGTTTAGATTAGCTACTGTCTTGAACTCCATCTGTTTTTCGGAAGATTCCTTTTTCAGTTCGGTTATTATTTCAGGGTTCTCTTCCACTCTTCCTGCTGTTGGAGCTGGCCAAATCTCACCTTCTGGAGGAATATCAGTTGGATGTTGGACAAAAAACATCCAAAAACTAATCAGCATCAAAATAAAAATAGAAGTTACTGTTAGACTAAATCTAAAATGTTTGAATTGCATCACATACCTCCATCAATAAATTAGTCTTATAGATAGTTTTACACACATGCTGAGAACTATTCATCGACCTACCTATCTACGAAATATGTGTCAAAATACTATCAGCCCATCTTTGACACACTATAGATAGCAAAGAAAGAAAAAAGGAGGTGATGTGATGGGAGATGAAAGGAAATATAATCAAGAACAACGCAAAAAAGCTTTGAGTACTATAGAAGATATATCATCAGAACGGAAGATAAAGGGCAATGCTAATGTTAGCACTGGTCGCTATGGAGAATTAGTCGCCAATATGGTTAGATACACTCAAGCAGAGATGGCATTGGATTTATTAGACAAAGAAGATACCAAACAATCCGAAAACACAGTTCCCTTATACTATAATGTAGATAAACAAAATTTACCCAATAGTCAAGATTTAGAACCAGAAACATTAAGAGGACAAAACATTATAAACCCAACTTAAAAAAACGTCTCCCCTTCTAAAACCCTGACAGTTAATAATTTCTCTTTGAAAAGATTTGAAGTGTTTCACAGTATTTTATAGTAGAAAAAGGCTTAAACAGATTTCACATTTTTTATCTACTTCCCCCGAAAAATCTCTTGCATTTCTATTACGGATATGTTAATATAATAAACGAGCCGTAAATAACGGTTTAGCTAAAAGCCGAAGTGGTGGAATTGGCAGACGCGCTGGATTCAAAATCCAGTCTGGTTTTCCCAGGTGTGGGTTCGAGTCCCACCTTCGGCACCATTTTTTTTTGCAGAAGTAGTGGAATGACAGACACACTGGCTTAAGACGAGCGGACAGATTGTCTTCGCGGCTTCAAACTCCGCCTTCTGCACCAGTAGCTATATGTGATATCATTTTTAAGATTTAATGAGTAATGGACCCTTGACTTTTGATTCTAACCCTGCTAAAATTAATAGGCAGTGTTCGATAATTTAAGCCGAAGTGGTGGAATTGGCAGACGCGCTGGATTCAAAATCCAGTCTGGTTTTCCCAGGTGTGGGTTCGAGTCCCACCTTCGGCACCATTCTGCAGAAGTGGTGGAACGGCAGACACACTAGCTTGAGGGGCTAGCGGGCGGAATGCCTGTGCGGGTTCAAATCCCGCCTTCTGCACCAATACGCAAATCATCCGAACCACTAATCGATCTTTTTCGATTGGTAATGGGTTCGGATTTGTTTTTTTTAAAAGAATAGAGGATGCCTTTGATTGAATGACATCCTCTGACTTTCTTACATATTTTGTGTTCAGGTTTTAGCAGTTTTATAAACTGCTCTGCAGCAGTTTACCAGAGAGCAAACCACGACAACAACAGAGATAACAGTACTAATAATTGGGGTTATGGCACCCGTTCCTCCAATAGAGTTCAGCAGATCAAGTCCACTCCAATCAACATTCTGTATAAAGGTTATAAACTCCTCGCTTAATAAGTTAGGTTGATTTATTAAGTAAAGTATGAGACCCATGTTAACAATGCTGCTTGCTATAACAGTACCACAGACCAGAGGTGTCCACCGACGATCTTTGATTTTAGCAAGACATTCACTAATTCCAAACAAAGCCATGACTATAATAGCAGGGATGCAACTTATCAAAAAACGGGAGTTAAAAAGAGTGCGTACTTGCATATCATCATTTTGAAGAATAAATGCAATAGGTACTTTCCCATTACACATTAAAATCGCTACTACTGAAAATACAACCGTTACCACCAGCTCTACAATACTATCGGAAAGGGGAATTCTTTTATTATCATCAGGCAACACTTCTGGTAGATCTTCGATTTTCCATTCCTGTTCTTTACTCTCAGATACTCTAGTACTGGTTCGCTCAGCAATCACAAAACCAATCGTTATCCAGACAAGAGCCTGTATAGTCGCAGATACCCCAAAAGCAATACCCTTTGTCAGAGTATTACTTATTACATAAACCAAATCAACCATATCGTCTTTAATGGCATCAATAGCACCATAAAGCATACCAATAACCAGAACTGTAACTCCGACTAGAGGCAAAACCCATTTCAATACACGGACGTATTCATCATAAATACCAGGCGATATCAGGTATCGAGGTTTTTGTCGATATCTCTCAGCTAATATAGCGGGTGGACCCAGCTTATAAAAAACTGCTTTTACTTCATCTTCATCCGCATTATCTGGCAGCATATCATAAATGTTGGATTTCAACTCTTTACTCACTTCAGCCCGCTCTTCTGCTGGAAGACGGCGTGTAACATCATATACATAACGTTCAATCAGACTCTTCATCGTCCCCATCCTTTCCACAGATAATCTCAACGCTTTTCTGCATTTTTTCCCATTCTGTCATCAGTTCGTTATATACAGCCCATCCTTTTTCGTTAATAGTATAATATTTTCTCGGTCTGCTCTCACTTGTATTCCAATCACTTATCAACAAACCTTGACTTTCAAGACGACGCAAAAGTGGATACAGTGTGTTGGCCTCAATCTCTATGTTCTTTTCCTGCATGGTCTGTAACAACGCATAACCATAGTGTGATTGCTTCAAACATCCCAGAACAGTCAGTGTCAAAATGCCCCGACGAAGTTCTGTTATAAAGCTCTGAAATTGCTCTTTTTCTGGCATTTTATCACCTCAAAATCAATTATACTGTATAACACACAATATTGTCAATATTAATTTATTGTTGAATTGACATTAATTTTCGTTTGATATTTACAATAAGCCGGGTTGACCAATTCCAGACAATTTTGTTTAATTTATAATCATTATTATTATATAATCTATACCAAAAAAGGATTTATGTTCCTTGCAATTAACCTTTTTTTAAAATTAATTCTCTAAAACCATAACTTTTCTAATAACTCAGCAGGAAATTTAAATTTTGTAGAAAATATTAATAATAAGGAATAAATATTTTGAGGTGACAGAGAATGCCCTTAATCCGAATTGAAAATCTAAGAATTGGAATGTTAGTAGAGGAAGATATTTTTTCTACATACGGCAGTGTTCTAGTTAATGCTGGTGATCGTCTAGATGAACGTTCATTGGAGAAGCTCAGATTGCATAATGTTAAATTTGTTAAAATAATTGATGAATCTGAGACCAGGGATATTTCTTCTATAGTTTCTGAAATTTCTAAATCTTTTAGTGAGGAGATTTTAGAAGATCTAACAGAGACCTATACTGAGAAGACTGATAATGTCAAAAATATCTTTACTCACGTCTCAGACACAGATGATCAGACCGACGTTGATACAGATCAACTCACTGATATTACCGATGAAATTATTGCCACCGTTGGTGATCAAAAAGAACTATTTAAGTACATAAGCCACATGAAAAAGACATCCCCATCTATTTACACTCACAGTTTGAATGTCTCCATTCTCTGTGACCTGTTCGCTACACTTCTCGAATATCCGCAGAAGAAAAAGCAGGAACTAGTTTTAGCAGGTATGCTCCATGATATCGGCAAAGCTGAATTAGACTTAGATATCAAATACAATACACTGAATATGGATAAATTAGATTCAGATATCATGAAAAAGTATGCAAAGCATCCTACCCTAAGCTATCGAATTTTACTGGATAGGGGACTCTCTAAAGACATCTGCCTTGGTGTTCTGATGCACCATGAGACTGAACAGGGAACAGGTTTTCCCATTGGTGCTAAATGGAGTCAAATTCACGAGTTTGGTAAGATAATTGCTATCGCTGACTATTATGACCACCTTACCTTCTCAGGAAGTACCAGAAGGGATATCAATCCTTTTGCAGTAATTAAAATTTTGGAGAGAATTCAATACGACAAGTTTGATATTAACTTTATTTCTGCATTCTTAAAACAATTAGCATCATATTATCACATGGAATGGGTGGAGTTAACTACTGGTGAGATTGGTCAGATCGTATTTATTAATTCTAATGATCTGGCACGTCCAATTGTCAAGATCGGAAATGCACTTGTTGACCTCTCCAGAGAGAGAGATGTAGATATCAGCAAGGTTCTGTAAACTGTCATCCCATAGATTGTTAATAACCACCATCTGATATTCAAATATTTCAGATGGTTTTTGTCTGCCAGGATATTGACATAAATCTAAACTGTGTTTCAATTTATTAACTTCAACAAAAGCATAGATCTGAACAAAACTACTATTTCGACAGAAAATTAGTCCCCTGATCTCAGAGGACTTGGATCTAAATCATTATTTTTTTGCTTTATCTAGAGCAGCTTTTGCTGCTTCTTTAAACTTGTTCCAGGTAGCAGTTGCTCCGGAGACACTATCTACTTCATCTGGGTTTTGTTTTTCGATTAATTCCTGTTCATATTTGGGTTGAGCTTCTACAGAAGTCTGATACTGATAATCGGATCCCTTAGGAGTGCCATCTTCCTGAATCTCTTCAAAATCAGCAGTTGTAATTTTGTTATCTTTAATTGCTAAAGATATCGAACCATATGCGCCTCTTTCATCTTTAGCCGATTGACCTTCCCAGGTACCATCCTTATATGAAACCTGTTCTTCTTTTTTTCCTTCATTAGTGTTTCCTCCCCCACCACAGGCAGCTAAAAGTGTAACACTTACCACGAAAATCAGCATTATGATACTAATCTTCCGCATCAGATCACTCTCCTCAAAATTTATTTGTCTTTAGTTTGGCTTAACCAGTGGATATTATTCTTTGCTCCGGACTGTAAGCTTAACAAAAAATCTTTTTAAGAAGAGGGTTTTTTTATTATTGAGTGGAAGTTTACATTAGTTAAAAAAAGTCGAGGAGGTAAGTAGAATGATTGATCAATTATCCACTGCTAAAAAACGTGTTTGTGAATGGATAGAGCACACCGATGAGCAATTCACTGGTCTCGCCCGAAAAATGTATGAAGATCCGGAGTTAGGATTTGCAGAAGAAAAGGCTGCCCAGTGGTTGTCTGAAACTTTGACCAATAATGGATATGCCGTGGAAAAAGGAATTGCCGGACTTAAGACCGCTTTTCGAGCCACTCTCTCCGGAACCACTTCCCATCCAATAATAGCTCTTTTATGTGAATATGATGCTCTTCCCGATATTGGACATGGCTGTGGTCATAACCTAATCGGTACAGCCAGTGTCTGGGCAGGGTCTGCTTTAGCTCAACTGAACGGAGACTTACCTGGAACTATCATTGTCTTCGGTTGTCCCGGAGAAGAGACTGATGGTGGTAAAGTAATTATCGTCAATAATGAATATTTTGCCAATGTCGATGCTGCAATGATGTTCCACCCCAGCATTGAGAATCGCGTCCTCTCCAGTTCGCTGGCTATTGATGCACTGGAAATTACCTTTCATGGAAGAACTGCCCATGCTGCCGGTTCTCCTCATCTCGGAATCAATGCTCTTGATGCTGTGATTCAAGTATTCAATGGTATAAACGCTCTCCGTCAACATCTAACTGAAGATGTCAGAATTCATGGGATTATTACTGAAGGTGGCAAAGCACCTAATGTAGTTCCAGACCTCGCCCAGGCCAGATTCTATCTTCGGGCCCGGGATAGAAAGTATCTAAACGAAGTAGTAGCCAAATTCAAAAAAATCTGTGAAGGTGCCAGCTTGATGACTGGTGCCACCTATGACATACATAATTTCGAAAATTCTAATGATAATCTGATCTCCAACGAAGTTATTGGAAGACTTTTTGAAGGTAATCTACGCGATATTGGAGTTACTAATCTTCTACCCCGTAACAAAGGTGGTGGTTCCACAGATATGGGTAATGTTAGTCAAGTTGTTCCGGCTATTCATGCATATCTAGCCATATGTGGTAAAGAGGCTCGAACCCATTCTCGTGAGTTTGCCAGGGCCACTATCAGTCAACAGGGGCTCAATACTCTCAAAATAGCAGCCAAAACCTTAGCTATGACCACACTGGATCTAATATTTAAACCTGAAGAATTAGCTAAAGCCAAAGAAGAATTACAAAAAACAAAACAGATAAGCTAATCTATAAAAACTGCCCTATAAGGCAGTTTTTTAAGTTGTCAATAATCTTTTATGCCCGGCTTCCTCCTTTAAACTGTTGGAGTTTTATATATTATAAAGTGCAAATATAACCATACTCTACTCATAACTCTTCACTTTGCTCTTCTTGAAAAAATACCATACGCCATAACCCAGGATAGCTATAATAGCAGTAACAATCAAAACTTTATTGTAATTCTTGAGAAAGGCACTAATATTCTCCCAACTATCGCCAACTTTTCTACCAACCAGATATAGCAGAAGATTGTGTAGAAACGAGGCACATAAGATTCCGGGATAAGCCCATCTTCTCTTATGACGCAGTATGCCCCCAATCAACAGAGTTAAAAATCCCGTTCCCGGAAAGAATTTACCCACAAGATAGACAAATACTCCATATCTAATGATGAATTTTTGCACTCTTTTCTGGTCCTGATCAGAAAAATGTTTTTGAACTATTTTTAAATTAAGAACCGTCTTACCTTGCCAATAACCGATCTCAAATAGTAGAAAACTAAATATTAATGTGGCAGACCAATAAGAAAAAAAGAGTGGTACAAATCCACCATATAATCCCCTACTTCCAAGATACCCTCCCAACAGTAAGACCGAATCTCCGGGATAAGGGACAAAGATAATCTGCAATGCTCCAGAAGTAAAGAAAAAAAGATACATAACCCATACAGGAAAATTGTTCAAATAATCTATTACATTATCAATAAATAATTCCATGCAAAATACTCCTTCCCAGACTGGAAAAATAACATTTTGGCTACTACTTAGTCTTCCCATTGACCATCTAAATCATATTCAAGTATGTAATTCCTATTATGTAACACAGTTGTATCTATAAACAAGACACTAAAGAATTCATGCCTCGTTTATAGATAACCCGGAAAGGCATCAACTTTCAACAAAAAATTATCAGGCTCAATCTCCACCTATTAGTATTACACGTTTACAGAAAAAAACCTTTTTAAAACGCTAAATTTACAACAAAATATTAGTAACCTTCCTTAACGCAATTTATTCATCTCCTAAAGGCAGCATGCTAAACGTATATTTTACCAGATTGAGTAAGATTAGTTTAGCATCTTCTCCTTCTGCCCAACTGTATTCCAGAGGTTGTCCTACGGCAATTACTCTTCCTAAATTGTACCGATATTCTACCAGAGTCGGATTATGTTGATCATCTTCCAGAATAATCAGCCTCTCTGTGGGCAAATTGTCAAACCAATTATTTGAAGCATTGTCACCTGTCAATATCTCAGGAATCCCGTACATCAGTGGATGGGTTGGAAGCAGATTAAAATTAGTTGACGCAGATGACAATTCAGTAGTCACATCCGCCGGTAGAGTTCCTCCCACATCCATTAGCGAACCAAAATTGTATCCCTGTGCCGCCCCAAAGATCAATGTCCCTCCATTGGCGACGAACTCATTAAATTTACTCTGGTTTTGAAAGTAATTATTATAGAAATTCCAATCCTGATCGTTCACAACCCAGACCACTTGGTCATTTGCTAAACTGACACTACCCATCTCAACAGAATTATATACCTGAAATGGAACATTCACCTGTTGAAGCATCTCATCCAGAGATTCAGTCCACCAGGGTGGAACATCCAAAAACAGCATTAATTCTATTCCAGCATATCTGAGCAGCAGATCCGAAGTCAACCTGGTCTCTTCTCCACCAGTTACTTCAATGATTCTACTATCAGAACAATAGCGTGAGTCTGTAATACTATAGGCTGTGAATAAGTATTCCGACATCTTTGTCTCCTGATTAACCGGTAATGCTCTAAGACAAAAATATCCCCTTTCATCTGTTTCAGTCTGATAGCACTGCATCTGCCCTTCAATCGGAATCTGGACCTCTACAATAATTCCATCATGAATATTGCCATCCAGATATTTGGCATAACCTGACACAGAACTGAGTTCATCGTACCGTACCATCTCTAACTCTAGTTCAATTGTCGGTTCAACTGTAACATCTACCATAGCTGCACCAGATTCTACAATTGTCCCATCGACATTATATAAATTAACATATACCTGCCATTGACCTGGCTGTAAATCTTCTACCACTGCGACACCCACCTCACCAATTACCACCTGACCCGTCTTTTCTGTCATACTTTGAAACTCCACTAAGCGCCATTCACCTGAAACAATATTCAGATCTTGAAATAACTCACACTTAATCGTCAATGTAGCCAGTTCAGTCAATTCTGCTGGTTTACCCCAACACCCAACCAATAAACTTAGACAAAAAAACAGCAGCAGTATTCCGAAAATTCTTTTCATTCCGATGTACCTCCTTAATTTAACAATTTATTCTCATTTAATATATATTCTACCATATTATAGGGTACATAGTTATAGCTTACACCTCCTCGATTTAGGGTATCACTAAATATGGCAGAAATTTTTATAATTATTTTTAAAAAATCATTTTTAAAATAGTTTATTGTCTTTATGAAAAATAGCATTTTATTATTGCCAATTATGTAATATATTAAAATTGACGGTGTTGATATTTTGTCAAAAGAGTGATATAATCTTGCACGAATGGCAAGACTATAGGAGGTAGATTGACATGATCAACATTTCCAGATTAGAGAATCTCATGAAATCAAAGGGGTGGAGTGAACCGATGTTAGCAAATGAATTGGGAATTGATTATTCCTATCTATATCGACTATTGCGTGGTAAAAGAAATGCTGGAAAAAAAGTCTATGACGGTATCTTTAAACTATGTCAAAGAGAACACATAGATATTGAAGAATTTATCATAATTAACAGTCCACCGAAAAACCCATAATATAAGAGTGGCTCAGAATTAATTTAGAAGATGGGGGAATAAACAGCATTCTAAAACCTTCCAGACGGTAGAAATCTGAGCCACTCCCGTGCTAAATCTTTTCTTAATTATATAACTTTGTTGCTTTTTAGTCAATATGTATCTATATATTTTTAATTAACTCAATTTTTACATAAATTTATTGGATTAAAGTGCTTTTTAATGTTGATTATTTTCCTATAAAATTATATAATGTTGTTAGTAGAACCCTACTTCGGGATGAATACGTATAGGAGGATGGAAGATGATTACTGATAATAAAGATGCCTATTGTGAATTTAAGGCTTTAACTCAGAAAATAGCTGATTTTAAAAAGAAGAATCACCTCACTTATCAACAGATTGCAGAATCGATAGGGGTAGATAAAAGTCACGTACACAGGGTCGTTAACATGGAGACCAGCCCTTCCTTAAAATTTCTACTTCGCCTATCACGTTATATGAAGATACCATTATTTTCTTTATTTATTCCTTCGAAAGACATTGTTGGCCAGGATATTGCAGAAAAGATTGAGGAAGGTTTGACTCAATTTAATCTGACCTTTGAGCAACTGACTGAGAAGGTTCACATTCCTACTTTGAGATTAATGGATATTACCAAAGGTAATACTATTCCCACTCCGGATGAGTACCAGGCTATTGCTACAGTTTTAGATTTAGATCAAAATGATTGGCTTAATTCTACTGAAGTTAAAATCAATCTGATAAAAACTACTTTATTAGATTTGGGTTTTAATGAAGATCAGCTAGAGAACGTTTTAGAATATATCCACAACATCGTTGATTAAAATACATAACTGCTCCAAAAACATAGCGGGTCTTCAAATACAATGCACACACAGTGTACCTTGTATTTGAAAACCCGCTATCTTTAAATGCAAAACTTTCTGTTTTCTTCACAGATTAAACTCTTGACTTTTTAGATAACCTTTCCGGAATCTGATCACGACGAACAAGGTCATCATAGGTCTCCCTTCTAATGATCAGATCAGCTCTTCCATCTTTCACCATAACCAAAGCCAGTCGAGGCAAACCATTATAATTACTTCCCATAGAAGTTGTATATGCACCTGTACAACTAACTGCTAATAGATCACCTATTTCAACTGCTGGTATCTGTAACTCGTCGATCAATATATCTCCTGACTCACAACACCGCCCGGCAACCGTGACCGTCTGAACAGGGTAGGCATTGGCTTTATTTGCAATGATCGCTTCATACTCTGCATTATACAAAGCAGGACGAATATTATCTGTTATACCACCATCGACAGACACATAGGTTCTAACACCCGGGATCTCCTTAATATTGCCAACAGTATAGACAGTAGTTCCGGATGTTGCCACAATATAGCGTCCCGGTTCATTAATCACCTTTGGGATGGGTAAACCCAATTCTCTTGATTTGACACCAAGGGTATCTGCGACAATCCGGGCGTACTCAGGTAAAGATACTTCCTTATCTCCCTGTAAATAGGGAACACCAATTCCCCCACCCAGATCTAACTCCTCAATCACCAACCCTAACTCATCTCTTATCTGACCACAAAAATTCATCAGTACTTCTACTGCCCGGGCAAAGGATTCTAAATTAAATATCTGTGACCCAATATGGCAATGAAGTCCACGAACTCTAACCCCTGATAAGTCAATAGCAGAACCAATTACTTTTAAAGCTATACCATTGGATACTCCCAGACCAAATTTAGAATCAATCTGACCTGTCTGGATATATTGATGGGTATGAGCTTCAATTCCCGGAGTAACCCGAAAGAGAATATCAGCTACTACCCCACGCTCCATAGCTAGATAATTTAACAGTTCTAACTCCTGCAGGTTATCGACAACAAAACGTCCTATTCTGGCATCCAGCGCCTTTTCCAACTCCCCGGAAGTCTTGTTGTTACCATGAAAATAAACCTTTTCCATAGGAAAATCCGCGGTCTGAGCAATATGTAACTCACCACCAGACACTACATCCAATCCCAACCCCTCATCTTCAATAATTCTACAGAGAGTTGTATTTAACAAAGCTTTAGAAGCATAGATAGTCTCGACATTCAAACCCATACCCTGAAAAGCAAGAGAGTATTCTTTACAGCGCCTGCGTACTTCTGCTTCATCAATAATTAATAAAGGTGAACCAAACTCTTTAATCAATTCAGTAGTATCACAGCCGCCAATAACTAAATGACCTTTGCTATTAAGTTCCATAGTTCCGTGCATTCTCATCTTATCTCATCTCCCATATTTATTATATCCATTGCTATACAAACGGGTTCATCCTGAATCGCAACCAAATAACCATTTAACAACATCTCAAAAGGGAAGTCTCCCATCCTCTAAGGTGAGGCCATAAATCGCTAAATGATGATTACTTCAAAGGAGACACAAATACTCTTTTAAAGTCGTTGAACTTATGGCATTAAAGTTGGCTGTTAATGCGACTTTAATACGGATAAATTATAATAACACAAGTCATTTAGAACTGTCAAATTTTTTTTGTCAAACCATCTAATTCTCTAGCCAATTTACGAAGTTCTTCAATCTTCTCAAAAATAATATTTATTTTTGAAAATTGCTCATCTGAACTGGCTGAAACCTGTTCTGCAGAAGCAGAAGATTCTTCAGCTGTAGAAGCCAGTTCTTCTGTACTACCTTCAAGATTGACGATTGAATTATTCACCAGATCAATATCTAAATTAATGTTACCCACTTCGCCAGATATTGTCTCTACATCCCCAAGTATGTGCTGCAAAGAACTGGTTGTCGTTAATGTCACCTGTCTACCATTTTTAACGATTTTACTGCCTTCGGTAACACTTCCCACTGCCTGAGATGTATATGTACGCAATTCACCTAAGATATTCTTGATTTTACTGGCAGCATTCCCCGCTTCTTCGGCCAGATCTCTGATTTCACTGGCAACTACAGCAAAACCGCGTCCAACCTCACCTGCTCTGGCTGCCTCAATGGAAGCATTAAGAGCCAGAAGATTAGTTTGAGTGACAATACCGGTAATAATTTCAACGATAGAACTAATCTCTTCAGATTGTTTTTCTAAATGCTCAATATTGTTAACAGATTGATCAGAGCTTGTGTCCACCTGCGCCATATAATCCTCTAAACGTTTAATCTCTTGCCGTCCCTGATTTGCTGCATTGCCCATATTGGTGACCTTATCAGCTACCAACTCAATCCTATTTTTGACAGCTTCCACCGATTTTTTTACATCTTTAATCGAGTTTCGATTAATCCCGGCTCGTTCAGCTTGATGACCTGTCACATCAGCTACCTCTTCAATGGAAGTCTTGATCTGATTATTATCATCTTTAGCCTGGCTCAAAAAACTTATAATCTCATCAAGAGAGAGGTTTAATATTGCAGATTTTTGTTTTATAACCTCTACATTATTATCTAATTTTTGTTTTGAAAGTTCCTCACTTCGTTCTGCCCTCTCCTTAGCCTCAACACCCCATAAATTAGAAAAATACAACAAGACAGAACCTCCAATTAGCATTACGGCAAATTGCATCAAAGTCTGCATATCCACAGGATCAAAGAAAACTTCATAAGCAGTAAAATACAGAATACCTGTAATAGCTAAAAGCCCAATAGCATAACCGATTAGTGTCCGTACATCCAGATATAAAGACACTAAAATCAGTGCGACAAACATAATAAACATTCCTCTAAAAGTTCCAAACCCTCTCGCAGCATAAAGATTATAATAAACATATAAAGTTATTCCAAAGATTAGATACCACTTAGTAATGACATCCCGCACCTTCATTACATAGGTGATAGTTGGCAGTAGTGAGACCAATACCAATATTCCGGCTACAACTAAAAGTTGCGTGAAAGGCATCTTGACCGATATATTAACTAGTATAGCGAGTATAGTAACTATCCATGCAAAAATAATCACAGCCAGATTCACTTTCCTCATAAAGTGATCTGTTTTTGTTTTATTATTCATCAATTAATTCTCCCTTCTCCTACGATTTACCTTGATAAACTTTATGTAATAACGAAAAAATCTAAAATTGTACTGATCTTTTTCAATTTCATCTCCCCCTTTCAATTAATTGACAAAAGTATAGGAAAATGGCTCAATTCAATTAATTTATTAACTTTTGTCAAAGAGCAGCGTTTGTTATGGAATATACCCCATTTACTTCTTTCACTATCTAATATTTCCATATAACAATGAAAAATCCTGCTTTTTCGTCAAAATGACTCCAATTTTTTTCTTTGAAATTAAAAAAATTAGAGTATCGGCAATAATTGTTTGGGTTACCACAATAAAATCCCGGGAAAGTTTATAAATAAAGTCCAATTTATAGAAAGGAGAATTAATACAGATAATTGTACTAAAGGATAAGAAAAGTTGAAAAATGTTAGAGGAAACCGGGCCAGCGACAGAGAATTATTTTTTAATACGAAATAAATTCTATCTGAGGTGATATAAATGAAAGCAAAACTAAAAGCTCTGCTGCAAGAGTTTGCTCCAATTCCAGGTGTTTCTGGTTTTGAACAACCTATTGTCAAAGAGATAGCAGATCGTCTCAAAGGTTTGACAGATCATCTGGAGATCGACCATGCCGGAAATGTCTATGCCAGAATTGATGGTGGTAAACCAGGTATCAACTTAATGATTGCTGCCCATAGTGATCAGATCGGATATGTAGTTAAAAGTATTGATGAACATGGTTATATCTGGTTTCATGGTCAAGGTGGGGTAATTCCTTCCCTGACGATTGGTAGAAAAGTGCTGGTTAATGGTTATCTGGGGGTTGTTGGCGTAAAAGCAGGTCATATTCAAAAACCTGAAGAGAAAACCCAGGTCAAAGATATGAATGAACTATACATCGACCTTGGAGTAAATAGTAAGCAAGAAGTTTTAGATTTGGGGGTTGATATCGGAACTCCGATTACTTATGCGGAGGGAATTGACGAGTTCGCCAATGACGACCTGGTGGCTGGCCCTGCAGTTGATAACAGATTGGGTTGTGCCATCCTCTTTGCCCTCTTAGAAAAATTAGCCCAACCAGAGATTAGATCACAGATCGCCGGTTCTATCTGGGGTGTCTTTACTGTTCAGGAAGAGGTCGGTTTACGTGGAGCCAGAATAGCTGCCCATAAGTTAAATCCCGACCTGGCAATCGCCCTGGATACCATCCCTGCAGGTGACACTCCCGAGACCAGAACAGCTATCGAATTACCCATCTATCTGGGCCAAGGGCCAGTCTTCCCGATCATCAGTGGTGGTGGAGTAAGGGGTAACGTCATGCATCAGAGTGTGCTTAATCTATTAAAACAAAAAGCTGAAACCAATAACTTACCATACCAGGTCTCTATCTTTGTCGGTGGTACTTCCGATGCTTCTGCTATTCATTTAGAACAAGACGGAATCCCAACCGGAGCTATAACCATTCCCCGACGTTATTCCCATTCTCCTGTAGAGATGGCGAATCTCAATGACGCTGAGGCTGCTTATAAGCTCCTGGCTGCACTGGCACAGGATTTGCCAAATAAAGATGATCTAGCTTTTATCAAATTAGATTAGTCGTGTTAAGTTAACGCGACCAGGTGAACTCGTTCAGCTAAAGCTGAACCTCGGGGCTTCGGATGGGGATTCAACTCCACCTGAAGTAGAAGTAATAGAACTTAGATATAGGAGGATATTATGGTTTTTTTCGAAATAATCTTTCCAGTGATCTTTATTATTGGTCTGGGTTATCTGGTAGGTCGATTTATCAGTGAATTGGATATCAAAACTCTTTCTAAAACTACAATATATATTCTATCTCCCGCTTTGATCTTTACCTCTTTACTCAACACTACTGTTACCGCAGCCGATGCAGGTACTATGTTTATCTTTACTCTGATACTAACCGGAGCTATCTTCGTAGTCTCATGGTTAACAGGACGAATTATGAACTTATCTCGACCAGAACAGAATGGCCTCTATTTATCCACCATCTTTTTAAATGCAGGTAATTTTGGAATTCCGATAGCTCTATTCGCTTTTGGAAATGCCGGAATGGAACGGGAAATATTAATGCTAGTCTTTCAAAATCTCCTGGTTAGTACATTGGGAGTATATTTTGCTTCTGCCAGTCAACTGAATTGGAAGTTAGCCCTGAAAAAGATCTTTCAGCTTCCACCTTTTTATGCAGTTACCGCCGCATTTCTCCTCCGGGGCTTACAGATCGAAATCCCCGAACCATTATTTAACGCTCTATCTCTTTTAGGTCAAGGAGTTGTTCCATTGTTCCTCCTGGCTCTGGGAATTCAGTTAAGCAGAACTAAACTGGGAAGTCATCTTGGATTTATCAGCGCAGCCAGTATGATCAGGTTAGTCATATCACCACTATTAGCCTGTGGACTAGTATATCTTCTGGGTGCACAGGGAGTTACAGCAAAAATAATGATTCTGGCCGCCTCTACCCCAACAGCAGTTACAGCTACGCTGTATTCCATTGAATTTGGTGCTGCCCCTGACCAGGTTTCTGCAGTAACTCTATTCACCACTGTACTCAGCATGTTGACTATCACGGTTATTCTCTGGGGATGGCTATTATAACATAAACAATTAAGGGGCAATCGCAAAATAATTGCAATTGCCCCCTTTCTTAATTCATCAAAGTCTCAGCGTACTCCAAAAGCAATTCTACCAGATTGGCACAGAATGGACGATAATCTTCTGCGGGACGCATCTCATCACAATTGCTGGAATTATACACTTCTTCAGCATAATTAACCAACATCTTAACCTTTTCCCGTAAGAGTTCTGATCTCTCTTCACCCATGTTACGCCCATATTTACGACCCAAACTTAATACAATCCCGGAGATGGCTCCACAGAGTTTTCCTGAAGCCAGTCCACCACTAAAACCTCCTGCCAGATGTAATCCAAAATTGAGCATCTCCTCTGGCAAATCTTCATTTAATGCTAACCAGGTAGATTCTGAACAACTATAACCTGCTTCAAATAATTCCCGTCCCCGTTGAGCGATCTTTGACATAATATTACCTCCTATATCCATTTTGCATCTATCGTCTGAGTATATAATATCATAAAATCAGAAATTTGTATGTACAAAATAAAAAAATTCAACATTCTTGACTGTAATATTGTAATCAACTATAAAAGTAAGTCCCAAAACTCCCCAGATAAATACTCAATCTCTTCCTGAACTCCTTTCTCTATAGAGGTTAACCATTCCCCGGGAATATTTGTCAGTCCGTAATAGACTCCGGCAAGCCCACCGGCAATGGCACCAATCGAATCAGCATCTCCTCCCAGGTTAACTGCCCTAATAAGACAATCCGCAAAGTTCTCAGTTAGAATAAAACTCATCAGTGCGTGATATAGACTATCCCGAACATAACCCGAGGGAGGTATATTCTTCAAATCTAATAAATCTGAGAGATCAGGATATAGAGCTAACACCTGTTGAATCAGATTTTCTTTATCCCTCTGACCCTTAAGATAGGCCAAAATTAAAATATTATACACCTGACAGGCATGATCTGCCAATTCATCCCAGTGAGTCATCTTGCTGACAGAAGAGGTTATCTTTAGCATGAGCTCTAATTTTGAGCGATACGCTAAAGCGATAGGCAGAGTGCGCATTAGACTCCCATTACCACCGCTTTTACCCAACAGAATATCAGCTTCTTTACTGGCAGAAAACCAGTCTCCTTTCTCCACATATAATCTAATGCTCTCACGACAACTATTCCCTATATCAGGTGGATCTGTTTCATACCATTTGACAAATTCTCGACCGATCTCAGCTATTGGATCGGCAGGATTACGTACAATTCCTCTGGCAATACATAATGACATGTTCGTATCATCAGTAATCTGACCGGGTTTCAGATTCAACCATCCTCCACCAATCATTGTCTCTACCTGTCCATACTGTTCCTCTATCTCTTCTGCGGTCATAAATTCAAGAGGTGCACCTAATGCATCACCTATAGCCAATCCATAGAAACCACCTGTAATTTGGTCTATCATTACATCCCTCCTCTTGCCGACTTCTCCCTCTATTGATATTCTGCATTATTGAATAGTTTTCCTTTATTATCCTTACCGCTTCTCTTTTTGCAAATACAGAAACCGATCCCCCAGGATCGGTTTCTGTATAATTTTAGAAATGATAACCAAGACCTAATTCCACTGCTGGTACTCCAACCGAAGAATTAATTGAACCGATAAGACCACCGCGAATGTCAACCAGCTGGGACAACTTATACCTGGCACCTACTTCATAGATGATACCCAGACCAGCTCCTTGCATAGTTACATCCAATTCGTAAATTCCGGTGACATTATTGGCAAGTGATGCCGCGCCATTAACCCCAACGAAAGGTACACTATTATAAAAACCGGCTAATACTCCTGAAGAAGGGTTTATCTCATACTTACCCGCCAATTTAAGTCCATTAGCACCAACTCTGCCAGTGAATCCAATATCAGGAGTAAAACCAAATTCTCCACCAAGCATGATATTATTGCCACCAACAAACATTCCCAAAATTACTCCATGCCCCTCAGTGACCATTGGAGTATTCAGTGCATAGGTAGGCACAGAGATAAGGACAAGCATAGCAAAAACCAGACAAAATAATGAAACTTTTCTCATAAATAGTAACCTCCTCTTCGATAATATTATAATACTCTTCAATGTTATTCTAGATATTTTGAGAATATCCTTTTCATTTTAAATTTTAATTTAAAAGAAATTTTACCTATTTTTTTAAATATTTTAGATTTTATATACTGGGAAATATTACCTTAAAAATATTTAGACTAGCGAACTATTTTTATTTCTGATATAATAGTTTTACAAATAAGATTCTAGCTTCACAATTATTAAGGAGGATTTCCAGTTATGAACAAAGTGATCGGTTTTGATATTGATGGTGTATTGACTGATGGTGACGGAACAATCTGGGAAGAAGAGCTAATTGCCTACTTTGATCTGAAACCTGAAACAAATGTTAACAACGAACCAATGAAAGTTCGCTATAATATAAGTAATGATGAGATGAACACCTTTTTCGAAAATCGCTCCCATTTTGTTTTCCCCCAGCTAATTATGCGTCCAGGAGCTAATACCCTTTTACAAGAGCTAAAAGAGATTGGCTATACAGTTATTCTGATTACCGCCAGAACCATAAGTCCCGAAACTCCCAGATGGTTAAAAAATAATAATATACCATACGATCTGTTAATTAATCAACACGATAAATTAGACCCATGCGTAGCCAATAATCTTCAACTCTTTGTGGAAGACACAGTTAGTAATGCCCTGGAGATCTCAACCGTTATGCCCGTTCTATTGATGAATACCAGTTATAATCAAGGCGTTGAACTGACTGACAATATCTATCGCATGGACAATTTCAATGATATCAGGACGTTTATCTTAGAGTACTGTGAGAAAACAGCATGACAGTCGGATCGGATCTCTATCGAACCAAGAAAGCCGCTGACAGTATCTTCAACGGCTTTCTCTGGTAAACTATCTAGCTTCTCTCATCTCTTCTAGAATTGTAATTATAAAAGTCAGATCGGTTTGTCTATCAGATAGTCTAAAACCTGCAGGAAAGATGAAATGCCTTTGACTTATATTCCCAATTATAGCTACTGCCTGTTGACCTTTTTCCCGGAACTTTTGACCTAATCCTGTGTTATAATCTTTAATCTGTGCATCTAATTCTTCCAGATTCTGGAGAATTTCAGTCTGTTCTGCTTCTTCAGCAGTCTGCAGCTCTTCCAGTAACTCCTGACGTTTTTGAACCAGCTGCTCAATTTTTTCTCTGGCCTCTGCTAACAATTGTCCTCCCAGTTCTGTATTTATCTTGCCAGCAACAATTTTTCTTACTCCAGGTTTATTATGTAAATAAACCTCATCTTTTTTTCCACTCTGAAGTCGCATACCCATCCCAATTCTCATCAAGCCCGAACCTTCAGTAAAATTACCAATCATCTCTTTCTGTTCCGGAGTCAAAATTAACTGCAGATCGATAAGAATGGTCATCGCCTGTAAATTAGCCTTTTCGATTAATACCCGTTTCTCAGCACGAATATTCCCAGCTTCTTCTGCTTTACCTGCTAAAAGTAGTTCTTTCTGCTTGATGAGCAGGTCTCTATATTCTGAATCCGTTTGTGCATATATATTCTGAATTTCTTTAAAAGTAGAGATCATGCTATCCAACTGATCATTAGTCAGGTCAAGTTTTGTCAGATATTCGAGAACCAGCACTTCTCTCTCCAACTGTTTTTCATCTATTGCTGCAATCACTGTACCAGCTAAACAAATCACAATCAATCCAACTACCAACATGCTTAGCCAAACCCGTTTATTCATCCAGATAACCTCCTGTTTAATATTGTTCAAGTTAATCTTAACAAATAATTATTACATTTTTATTACAGAATGAAAATATTATACTGGAAGCTGAATAGTAAATAACGCACCACCCCCGGAATGATTTGTCACCCAGATTTGACCGTCATGCTCTTCAATAATACTTTTAACAATAGCAAGACCCAGACCGGTTCCAGAATCGTTAGTAGAACGGGCTTTTTCAATTTTATAAAACCGATCAAAGATCATCTCATGCTCATTAATTGGAATACCCGGGCCCTGATCCCTAACCTGAATCTCCACTTTAGTCTCCTCTCCTTTTTGCAGACATGCTGTAACTTGTATCTGGCTACCCGCTGGAGAAAACCGAATACCGTTATCCAACAGATTATAAAAAACCTGTTCCATCCGGTCTGAATCGATGATTAGTTTGTCCGGAAGTGAGATATCCAGGCAAACTCCCACTTCTGCTTCCTGAAGTTTTAAAGACAGTCCTTCCACCACTTTTTCAATCAAGCTCTGTAAATCAACCGGTTCTTTGTGTAAACGTTTGGACTCTATTCTGGCCATCCTTAATAGTCCTTCGACCATCCTAATCAAACGTGCAGTTTCCTGATAGATCACTTCTAATGAACTTTTAACCACTTTTTCATCCTTTATCTTATTATCTAACATTAGTTCTGCAAAACCTTTTATTGAAGTTAGAGGTGTCTTGAATTCATGAGAAACATTTGCTACCAATTCTTTCTGTAACTGAACCAGACGCCAACGGTTGGTTATATCCTGTAAGACGATTACCACCCCTGCCAGCTGGTCTTCTCCTGTTGAGATCGGCGAGACAATAGATAACAAAATTTTCCCATCATGCTCTATCTCCCTAATCAGAGGTCTTTCTTTCTCCATCACCTGATTGATCTGATCCTGCATACCTGGTAATGTTCCCAGAACACTACCAATATCTTGATGATCATTAGTCAGATGCAGAAGGTGTCTGGCAGCAGGATTAAGTACCAGAACTTCTCCAAATTCATTTAAGGAGATAACACCCTCAGACATACTGTTAATAATTCGTCTAGTCTGCTCTTTCTCTGCTTGTAAGAGATCGATCGTCTCATCTAAATCCAGACTTAATTTGTTAAAATGTTGAGCCAGTGCTCCTAATTCATCACCACTGGAAATCTCTATCTGTCCAGTAAAATCTCCACGACGCATTCTGGCAATCATCATCTGCATCGCCTGAATTGGTCTAGTTAATTTTCGAGAAAATAAGTAAGCCATGATCACAGCTACTGCTGCACCGATCCAGGCAGAAGTGATAATTATTCTCCTGAGTCGAGATTGAACTAGATATATATCTTCCATCGGAGTGATTATTAATAGGCCTCCCAATACCTGCTGATTGACTTTTACAGGAAGAACCACAGCCAGAATAGGTCTGTTCAGTTCATCACCCCAATTATATTTGGTAATTATTTTTCCTTGTAACAATTGTTCCAACTCATTATCGGTTAACTGTCGAACCGGATTGGCTTCCAGGTAAATCCGACCTTCCCGATCCATCGTCCAGATTCTTGCTCCTAAGACCTCCTCTAATTGTTTAATCATCCCCCTAATAGGGATAAACCATAATACGTTTCTTTCAACCATCTGACTTTGACGGACAATGGTCTGAACTATTCGCTCTCCCTGACGAATCATCTCCTGTGTTTTACTCTGCAGAAAATATTTCTTAAGAAAATAATTAGTAAAAACTCCACTTACTCCGGAGACTAGCAAAATGATAACCAGAGTCACTAACAAAATTTTCCCAAATAAAGTCTTAGTCAATCGGTATCACCTCAAATTTGTAACCTACACCCCAAACTGTCTGAACATAGCTATATCTGGTCTGATCCTTTTCCAGTTTGGAACGCAATCGTTTAATATGAACATCTACGGTTCGGGTAGTTCCAATATAATCTAATCCCCAGACCCTATCCAATAATACATCCCGATTATAAACTTGACCAGGTCGATGAGCCAGTTCCCAGAGCAGGTCAAACTCTGTTGGTGAGATCTCTATCTCTTGACCTCCCACTGTCACAATTCTCCTCGTTTGATCGATTATTAATCCGGGGAAAGTAAGTAGAGCATTGGAGTCTTCGCTTTGACGATTGGTTCGCCTGAGAACGGCTTCTATTCTGGCAACTAGTTCCCGGGGACTGAAGGGTTTACTAATGTAATCATCAGCTCCGATCTTCAAGCCCATGATGGTGTCTATCTCATCATCCTTGGCAGTTAACATAATGATCGGCAAGTTACTTTTGGCTCTAATCTGTTTACACACCTGCCATCCATCTATCCCGGGTAACATCAAATCCAAAATCACCAGATCTATTGGATGAGCAGCCTCTATCTCCAGAGCCTTCTTACCATCTTCTGCAAGAATAACCTCATAGCCCTCGACCTGTAAAGTTATCTGGAGTAGTTGACGAATACCAGGATCATCATCGACAACGAGAATTTTCATGATAATAGCCCCCTTTATTAAAGTCGAATTAACAGCGAGCTGTTAATTCTTTAGTTTAACAACTTCAGAAGGAGTTTGTACCTCCACTGCCATTTAGTAATTATTATCCCCACATGTAAAAGCCAGGAAGCTTCCCTTCCGAAATGTCATTAAATAAGTACAAATCTATTATATCTAATTATAACAAAAATGTATTACAAAATTATTACGGTCAAGATCAGAAGTCTGCATCTACCTCTTGAATGAAATGATCTATTGACAGCGAGTAGAGCCAGAATGGCAGGATGAAAGGAAGGCTTTTAGCTCTACCATTTCACAAAAGTTAATTCAAACATGCAAAAACCACTTGAGTCAAAAGTCTCCAGTGGTTTTACGAAAAAATTGTTCCGAAAATAATATTGGCAAATCTTCAAGCCATCGTATGAATTAATGCATACCTGTTGTTCCTAAGCGGCGGCAATAACGCTCCAACCAGATGAATACCCAGGCACCGAAAACAACCATAACCACCATAAAAATCACTAAGATTAGTTGTTCCTGATGTAAAGGTAAAAGAGTCCTGGTTCCCAATAGTAAACCTCTTACCGCATCATAACCATAGGTTAATGGAAGACTCAAAGAGATCACCATTAAAAAACGGGGAAAAACTGTAACGGGGAAATTCGCCCCTGTCAACGTATTTACGATAAAGTTACCGGCATCCACCAATGTATTGGCCTCTCTCATTAACATTACCAGTGCTGCAAAAGCAAATCCAAATCCATATATTGAAATCAACATAGGCACAATAGTCAATATCGCCGCACCAATACTGGTTAGATCAAAGTTAACCCCAAAGAAAACCATCATTATCACAAATACCCCTATAGAATTAAAAGTAGTTATTAGTACATTAAATAAAGTCTGACCAACCAAGTGAGTTATTCGGGGAATCGGGGTCAACCAGTTAGACTCTAATACTCCTGTAGTCATCTGATTCTTCAACGAAAACCCTATTCCCCAAAAGACTGAGCTAACGTAACTGGAAAGAATAGTTCCTAACAGGAGGAATGAAACAAAATCACCTGTCCCTGTATAAGCCTGAAAACCAACATTTTGACCATCTACCGCAAATCCCTTTCCCATAAAAAATACAGGAGCAAACCAGAGGACTGGTTCAATAATCCGAAATAATGCATTCAATGGATAACGCAGAAAAATCTTAAAATCTCGTTTGAAAATGCCTGCCATTGCTCGCAATTGATGTCGCAGAAAATCAAACATTCTATTCACCCCTTACCATTAATATACTCCCAGATTACCTTTACCTCTTACTGACTTTTCTACCATGATAAAAGCGAAATATCCAATGGTAAAGAGTCCAATTCCAAAGGCAGCCAGAATCAAGAGATCATCTTTTATAGCTCCCAGTCCACCATCTGTTAGATACGCGTTACGAAACGCTCTAATAGCATAAGTCATCGGAATAAACCTGGATATCGACTGCATCCAATCTGGTAGGACTGCTAAAGGATAGGAGATCCCACAAAAAATCATCACCATTCCCCTGACCAAAAAGACCATTACATTCACTTCTTTGGCCCAGACTACCAAACTGGCGAAAAGAAAACCAACTCCATAGATGGTCGGAATAGTTAGCAAGATAACCGCCAATACCAATAAAGGATCACCTACTAATCTGATATTCAAAATCAAATAAAATTCCAGCAAACTGATACTAAAAACTGCGCACTGTTGTAGACAGTCTCCAATTCCCGCTCCGATTAACATTATAATCCTGGGCATCGGGGTCAACCAGGTGGATTCCAGAGTCCCCCGCAATTGCTCATTCCGCAAAAAGTTCCCAAAGCTCCATAAAACCATATTAATCCACATATAGAGCAATGACCCCAGTGCCATAAACCCGATATAATCTCCGGTCCCTGTTAAATTAGCAAAAGTACTCACCCCGGCATTATCTGGACCGGCAAAGGCTTTACCATTAAAAATATAAACCAGAGGAAATAAGACTGGCCAGATTACCACTGCTACTACCCATGAGGGATATCTGATAAAAATAGTGACCTCTTTTCTAATTACCGCCCACAAAGAACGTAATTTACAGATCAAACCATACTCCTGAAGAATAACTCTCCTTTCACTCTGCGAATCTGCTGCTAGACCAGACTGTTCACTTGCCAGAAAACGTTCACTCATCTCATATCCTCCTTTATTTCCATTGATCACTTCTCACGTAAGGATTTGCCTGTCAAATGAATAAATACATCCTCTAAACTGGGGTCTTTGACATTAACATTCTGAATTTGTATTTTCTCACTGGTTAACACCTGGATAATCTCGGCAATAGTCTCCTCACCATTTGATGAATGAATAGTAATCTGCCAGGTCTCATGGCTATCATCATAGTAAGTCAATACCTTTTGGATATTACCTATAGCTGCAATCTTTTCTTTAATCGCCTCGGTAAAACCCCGTACTGTCAGTTGAATTATCCGCTCTTCGGATAGTTCAGCCTTAAGTTCTGTAGGTGAAGCCAGAGCAATTATCTTCCCCTGATCGATGATGGCTATCCTATCTGAAAGAATGTCTGCTTCTTCCATATAATGTGTTGTCAAAAGAACCGTTCTACCTTCCCCTTTTAACTCCAAAATGATCTCCCGAAGCCTTCTCGCTGCCTGGGGATCAAGACCAACTGTAGGCTCATCCAGAAGTAAGATCTGAGGATTGGCCATCAATGCCTTGCCCAGGGCAATCCTCTGCTTCATCCCTGATGAGTAACTCTCCACTAACTCATCTCCACGTTTACTCAACTCTAACCTCTCTAACAGATCTGCTGCCCTAACTTTCGCCTTCTCTCGACTCATTCCATAAAGGGCTCCAAAATATTCTAAGTTCTCACGTCCAGTCAATTTCCAGTAAATACTCCGTTCACCGGATAATACTGTTCCCAATGTCTGACGAACCCTTCTCGCATCTTTGACCGCATCCATTCCATTAACCAATATTTTACCCCTGGTTGGTTCCAGTAGTGTAGAGATCATCTTAATTGTAGTCGTCTTACCTGCACCATTAGGACCCAACAGACCGAAAATCTCTCCCTGCTGTATGGAAAAATTTACACCATCTACTGCTACAAAAGTCTTACCTCCATTAATGACCCGCTCTTCCTTACTCTGATCGCTTTTAGAAGGTTGATTTCTATGTAGTATATTGTTAAACCTCTCTTTAATTCCTATTTTTTGACGACGGGGAAATTCTTTGCTTAATCCTTCAATAATTAAAGCTTGGGACATGTAAATCACTTCCTTTTGTCATGTAATATCTATATTATAACTGTCCAAATTAATAATGTCAATAGAAATATTAATTTATTTAATAACATTATAAATATTTTTAATTATAGTCTGCTGAATACCCATTCAAATTAATAATCTATTTGAAATAGCCTATAACATCTACATTTTATTGAACATTTTCCTTATTTTAGTTTAATATTAAAACTATCTATTTTTTAAACAGAACATATTGATCTATCGCATCCTTCCTTTCGCAAAAGATTCTCCAGACATAAAAAAAGAGATCCGCAACGGATCTCTTTGAATAACCATATTCAGCTTAAACTCTTTCAACTTTGATAAATGCCTGATGACCATTAATATCCCATTCTTCAAAATCAACACCTGGCTCAACATGATGTTTGATCTCAATAGCCAGAGTCTCATCTTTGATATATTCTCTAAAAACATTCACAGCTTCAACTACATCTACATCACTGACATATTTGATCTTGATCTGATCCATGATCTCAAAATCTGCATTCTTCCGCATTGTCTGAATCTTGGAGATCATCTCCCGGGCCAGCCCCTCTTTAACCAGTTCTGCAGTTAACTCGGTATCCAGGATCACAAAGTTATCATTATCCATCTCAACAGTAAAACCTTCCCTTTCCTGAATTCTGATATCTAAATCCTGCCCGGTCAGTGGAAGTTCCTGATCATCGACCTGCAGGTTTAGTACACCCTGGCTGCGAATAGTCCGCACAACTTCACCAGGATTTGCTTTGGCCAGCGCACCGGAGATAGATTTCATCATCTTGCCATATTTTGGACCAAGAACGGGAAAGTTAGGTTTGACCTGATAATTCACATACTGGTCAAGGTTTTCGATATAGTGAACATTTTTGATGTTCAACTCCTCTTTGACCAGATTCTCCATAGGTTCTAACATTTCCCGTCTCTGACCATCAACCATAATTTCATTTAAAGGCTGACGAACCTTGATCTGAACTTTATTCCGACAGGCACGACCCAGAGATACTATACTCATAACCAATGCCATGTGTTCTTCTAACTCCCGATTAACCATTGAAGCATCATAAACTGGATAATCTACAAAGTGCACTGACTCTGCTTTCATCTCATGGGTCAGATTTAGATAAATCTCTTCTGATATAAATGGTGCAAATGGAGCCATCAGTTTGACCACTGTTAAGAGAACTTCATACAGAGTCCGATATACAGCTTTCTTATCATCAGTCATCTCCGGAGCCCAGAACCTTTCCCGACAGCGGCGGACATACCAGTTAGAGACTTCGTCAACAACAAAGTCCTGAATCGCCCGAACTACCTTAGTCAGTTCAAATTCAGCCATATTTTCTTTGACATACTTAACCAAAGTGTTTAATCTGGAGATGACCCATTGATCTATCTCTTCCCTTGCATCCACTGCCATCTCAAATTCAACCGGATCAATATCGTCAATATTGGCATACATAGTGAAGAAAGAGACCACATTTTGCAGTGTGCCAAAAAATTTCAGGAAAACTTCCTTAACCCCATCTTCATCGAATTTTGTGGGTGTCCAGGCTGGTGAGACCGCTAATAAATACCACCGGGTAGCATCTGCACCATAATTGGCTAACATTTTCCAGGGGTCTACTATATTACCTTTCGATTTAGACATTTTTTGACCATGCTTATCTAAAATCATATCATTTACCATAACATTTTTATAAGCAGGTTCATCAAACAGAAAAGTTGAGATAGCCAGTAATGAATAGAACCATCCTCTGGTCTGATCAATTCCTTCACAGATAAAATCTGCCGGGAATAATTTATCAAAGGTGTCTTTGTTCTCAAATGGATAATGCCATTGAGCATAAGGCATCGAACCAGAATCAAACCAACAATCGATCACTTCCGGAGTTCTGGTCATTGTATGACCACACTTACACTTAAGATGTAGATCATCCACATAGGGGCGATGAAGTTCGATAGTTGTAGGATCAACCTCTTCAATCGCCAACTCAGCTAGTTCCTCACGGGAACCGATTGATGTCAACTCCCCACATTCTTCACATTTCCAGATATTTAATGGTGTACCCCAGTAACGATCCCGGGATAATGACCAGTCAACCATGTTCTCCAGCCAGTTACCAAAGCGACCTTCACCTACATATGCAGGATACCAGTTAATCTTCTTATTAGCTGCAATCATCCTATCTTTATAGGCTGTAGTCTTGATATACCAGGATTTCCGTGCATAGTATAAAAGTGGCGTCGAACATCTCCAACAGTGGGGATAAGAGTGGGTCATTCGCTCTTTTAAGAAGAGAGAACCCTGTTCTTTCAAATACCGGACGATCTGTGGGTCTGCCTCTTTCACAAATAAACCTGCCCAGGGAGTAATCTCTTCGGTAAATTTACCCTCTTTGTCAACAGGCTGACGTAATGGTAGGTCATATTTCTGGCCTATCTGGTAATCATCCTCACCAAATGCCGGTGCAATATGCACAATACCGGTACCATCATCAGTGGAGACAAAGTCGCCACCAACCACAAACCAGGCTTTTTTATCTACAGTGACGAAAGGTAGTAGCTGCTCATATTCAGTTCCTTCCAGATCTGTCCCCTTCATCTCCGCAACAATCTCATAGTTTTCCGGATCTCCTAACAGAGCACCAACCCGCTCTTTGACCAGAATATAGTACTCTTCAGAATCTTCTTTAAGTGTAACTTTGGCTTTGACATAGGTAAATTCAGGATTGACACATAAAGCCACATTAGACGGCAGTGTCCAGGGAGTTGTCGTCCAGACAAGGAGATACTCATTATCTTTGCCTTTAAGCTTCATCTTCACATAGATGGAATCAATTGTCTCATCTTTATAACCTTGAGATACCTCATGAGATGCCAGCGGAGTTCCACAGCGTGGACAGTAAGGCATGATCTTATGCCCTTCATAGATCAGACCTTCATCGAAAAATCTCTTTAAAATCCACCAGACAGATTCAATATAATTATTATCCAGAGTGATATATGGATTATCTAAATCCATCCAATAAGCTATTCTCTCTGTCATCTCCCGCCATAGACCTTCATAGGTCCAGACAGATTCACGGCATTTTTCATTAAATTCTTTAAGTCCATACTCCTCAATCTGCTGCTTTGAAGAGAGACCCAGTTGTTTCTCTACCTCAATCTCCACAGGTAAGCCATGAGTATCCCAACCTGCCTTCCGTTTGACCTGAAATCCTTCCATGGTCTTATAGCGACAGACTGAGTCCTTTAATGTTCGGGCCAGTATATGGTGAATTCCCGGTTTACCATTGGCAGTAGGTGGACCCTCAAAGAAAACAAATTCAGGTTTTCCATCTCTGGTCGTCACACTTCTGGTAACAACATCTTTCTTTCGCCAGGACTGCAGAATCAAATCTTCCCGCTCACTGACAGAACTTTTAGTATTTACTTCTTTGAACTTTGACATAGTTCTTCCTCCTCTCAAATTAGCTTTAAAAATTTTTGATAAATAAAAAAGTCTCTCATCCACACAAAGGGACGAGAGACTATAAGCTCACGTGGTACCACCCTGATTGGGAATATTTTTAAAATACTTCCCCACTCATTAGGCCTATTAACGATAGCCATCCCGGGTACACTTACTAATCTTTCAGTGTCCAGCTCAGGAGTGATCTTCAACCCTCAATCTCCACCAGGCTTCCACCATCCCTGGCTCGCTATCGGAGGCATAATGCTAATGAGAAGTCTACTCTCTCCATCAATGCCTTTACCAATTAAGTAAGCTCATCACTCACTTAACTAAGTTTACATAAATCACACAATCGCATAACTTAACTTCTTCTCATTATGCCATAATATGTTACAGGTGTCAAGACAGTGAACGGTAAAATTTTTATTACATTATTACATGAGTAACAATCAGAATAAGTGCTAGTGCAGTCGCATAATGTGATCTCTAAGTTTTTTCGTTTCTTTCATAAACCGCCGCCGACTGAATTCATCTGTTGAGGTCAAATCAACCTGAATCCCATTGCCTTCATCTAACCAGTGCCATTCCATTCCAAATTCATCACATAGATCGATTAATGCAAATATGAGTGATTGATAAAGTGACAATGTTTCATCTCTCCTTTCTTTTTTAGTTTGTGATAGGAGAAACCATTTATGCTAATTGATTTGAAAATTAATATTCCTTTTATCGCTAATTTCAAAAATTCAGATTTTCAACGTCTACCAGCGAATATTTTTCTGTCATCTCATTATCCGTAACCAGTAATTCTACCTTAATTCTATCATTCTTTCAGTCCTGGCAAAATCTACTTTCTGCTTGACAGTTTTTACCGAACTAGATTATAATGAAAAAAAGTCTGAAAGGAAGTGCTATTTATGGCTGTACAAAGTCTGGATGTTGCAAAAGCTGCGATAAGACTGGCCCTCTCTTCCAGGGATGAAGAGAACATCTTGAAGGCTGATTTTAAAAATCTTGGGATTAAGGCTGCTGCCGTTGATTTCGGTGGAGATTACATAAGTTCAATTAGAAAAATTATCGAACGGGCCATTGTTGCCGCCAAACGGGAAGGTGTAATCCCCGAGACCCATCTGGGAGAAGGTGCGGTCGCCGGTGCAACCAAGGAAGCACTGGCCCAGGTCAGCCCCAAAGCTGAAGGGTTTAATGTGGGTGGTAAAGTCGCCATTACTTTTTCGGGTGAACACCTGAGTGTGGCTGTATTCTTTGGAATTGGACTGGTTCACCTCAACGATGTGGTCATTGGTCTGGGACACCGCTCTTTTAAAGCAGAATAGAGTATTGGAACCATACAGTGCAAAAAAGGTTATCCTCGAATGATTTCTCAAGATAAATCATTGAAGGATAACCTTTTCTTCTGTTTGTAAAAGAGGCCTCTAATCAGACAAATCTCACCATAAATTTTTATCAGCCACTATATTCAGTAAGATAAAACAATATCTATATCACTCAAATTGAGCAAACCTTCTGCCAGATCATCTAAAATTTGGAATCATCCACCTGCTCTAACCAATGCTCAATCTCCCCAATAATTGATTGAATACAGCCATCATCAAAAGGTGAGATTAGATTGGCCATCATTATTCCCTCTGTGAAGGAAACACTTCCACCAAGTTGACAGAGTTTTAGATAATTTTGCCATGCAGATTCCCAATTAGTCTGAAGACGTGTCCAGAACTGTAAAGCACAAATTTCAGCCAGTGCATAATCGATATAATAAAAAGGTAACTCAAAGATATGCTCCTGCTGATGCCAGTAGTTTCCCTCTTCCAGATACTGATTATCCCGATAATCCAAATATGGCAGATATTCTTTCTCTAATTTACGCCAGAGTGCCTTTCTCTCAGCAATTGAATTTTGCGGATTCTGATAAACCCAGTGCTGAAATTCATCTACCATTGCAAAGTAAGGAAGATAAGCCATCATCTCAATCAGCTTAGAAAATTGATATTTCTCTGCACCCTGTCCAAAGAATAATTTTAACCAGGGCCAGGAAAAATATTCCATGGACATGGCATGAACTTCCATCAGTTCAGTTGGAGCATAGTTGTATTCGGGGATCTGATAATTTTCAATCAAATATTTTTCAAAAGCGTGTCCTGCTTCATGGATAAAGTCCTGAATATCTGCAGCTGTTCCATTAAAATTCGCAAAGATAAACGGTGACTTATACTTACTAAAATATTTAGAATAAGCTCCACCAACCTTACCTGGCTTACTGGACAAATCCATCAGATGATTCTCACACATAAAGTCAAAGAACCTGTTTGTTTGCGGAGACATCTGGGTAAACATTACTTTACCCTGTTCAACTATCCAGGCTTCATCTCCTCCAGGAGCTGCATTCCCCCCGGAAAACAGACACTTATCATCATAGTAACTGAGATTCTCTAATCCCAGCCTGAGCCGCTGCCGATCTTTGAGTTTCACAACCAGGGGTACAATGTATTGCTTAATCTGTTTTCTAAAATTAGCCACCATCTCAGCATCATAATCGGTTCTTTTCATTCGACGATAGCCTAATTCCACAAAGTTAGTATATCCCAGTTTATGTGCCATTCGTGTCCGAATTTGAACCAATTGATCAAATATTTGATCCAATTGTTCCCGATGCTCTGCAAAAAAGCATATTTGACTTGATGCGCTTTTTGGCGAATATGGCGATCGACCTCTTTTCATTTTTAACTTCAAATCAAACATCTAAAATCATTCTTTTGGCGGAAAGGAAATAAAAGTTTTCTACAAATTTTTCATATTACCTTTCCGCCAAACACATACTTTACTAATAGTATGTCAGCTTCCTGACATACTGCCAATTTGCTAGACATGAACAAAAGACAGATTCTGTTTTACAAAATTACTATTGATCAACCCTATAGTCAATCACTGTTATTCCCTTTTTCTTCCTAAAAATAGAAAGTCCTGCATATTCAACTATTTTTTCGAAAGATTCACTCTATGCTCAGCCTATTATAACAGCTGTATCCCTACCCGTTGGCAAGCAGTAACCATCTCAGCAGGCCAGATAGCTGCCTGAACCTCACCAATATGGGCTTTTCGCAGAAAGAACATACAAATCCTGGATTGACCAATTCCTCCACCGATAGTATAGGGTAACTGCTGATCCAGCAAAAGTCGATGAAACTCAAGCTGCTTCCGTTCTTCACAACCTGCTATCTGCAGTTGTTTTTGCAATGCATCTTCATCTACCCGAATTCCCATAGAGGAGAGTTCAAAGGCACTCTGCAGTACTGGACTCCAGAAAATGATATCTCCATTAAGTGTCCAATCATCATAATCCGGTGAACGTCCATCATGGCTGATTCCCGACTCTAAAGCCCCACCAATCTGCATCAAAAACACTGCTTTCAACTCTCTGGTGATAGCATCTTCCCTTTCTTTGGGTGTCAATTGTGGATACCGATCTTCCAACTCCTGAGTAGTGATAAATTGAATCTCTTCTGGAAGAGTTGGTTCTAATCCATAGAGATCGAAAACTAGCTTTTCAGCTGCCTTAAAAACCTGATAGATCTCTTGTACAATAGCTTTAAGATATTCACAGGTTCTCTCCTTTTTCTCAATAACCTTCTCCCAATCCCATTGGTCAACATAGATCGAATGCAGATTGTCCAACTCCTCATCCCGCCTAATAGCATTCATATCTGTATATAAACCTTCACCAGTACTAAAGTCATATTTAGATAAAGCCAACCTTTTCCATTTGGCCAGAGAATGGACTATCTCTACCTGTTCGCCACCTATACCTTTTACATCAAAACTTATCGGTCTTTCAATTCCATTCAGGTTATCATTTACCCCTGTCTGAGATGAAACAAAAAGTGGTGCAGACACTCTGGTAAGGTTTAGAACCTCTGCCAGCTTCTTCTCAAAAAAATCTTTGACCTTTTTAATCGCAATCTCTGTCTCCCGGATACTCAAAGCTGGCTGATACCCTGATGGAATCGTTAATTTATCTAGTTTTACTTCTTCACTACCAACCTCTACTCCACTATCCATACTTTTGTCTGTTAATGTTTTCATCAGATTATTCCTCCTTTGAAGTTTAGATCTTCTGGACTACTCTTTGTTTATCCATGGCCATGTTAACAAAGAAAATAAAAAAGCCTTCCATCCCGATCTTTTAGATCTGGGACGAAAGGCTTTGCTTCCGCGGTACCACCCAAGTTAGCATTAATCTGCTCTGCTCATAAGTACGGAATGACTGTCCTAATGGAATTCATTCGATACTCTTCAGAGGTAACGGTCTGACCCCGTCTAAATCTACTCTCCCATTTAGGGTTTTCGGTTAGCAACTCAGAGATGTTCTTCAAAATAGGCTTCCATACTGGTCTCTCACCCTCACCAGCTCGCTAATATTTCATCCTAAATCTACTCTTCTCGTCATCGTTTTTGCATAATCATTCAGGTAAATATTATTTTTATTATTATATAGCAAGTGATGCTCCCTGTCAATAGGTAGTTAGTACATATTACTAAATTTTTTTCGATCTGGCCCAAAAGATAGCCCGTTTACTCTGAGGAGTATACAATCTGCCTTATTTAAAAAGACCAGAGATCACTCCCTGGCCTTCTTTTGATCTTTCACACAGACGAATTCACAATCCTGGTGTACGAGTTTACTGTCAGATAATAATAAACACCATAGATCAGTGAATAAACTGCAACTGTTACAGTTACCGGAACCAGCAGATTAGTATCCAAAAGCTTATTCAACATCGAAAGTGCCACCAGACTATGAACAACTCCTACCCCCAGAGGAAGAGCAAAGACGAAGAATAATTGTCTGGAGATTGTGACCCTGACCTCCCGCCTGTTAATACCGATATTTTTCAGGATTCGATATCTGCTTACATCATCACTGGCTTCTGAAAGTTGCTTAAAAAAGATAATACTCCCTGTAGATAATAGGAAGACCAGACCCAAAAAAGTACCGATAAAGATTACTAATCCATTGGCTATTAAGCCATCACTGCGTTCTAAATAATAAGAAGAGAATCCTAAGCTCTCATACGTTCCACCCTCACGCAGTTCGGTAACTAACCCTTCCAGTTCTTTAGACAATCCCTCACTCCTTTTCTCATCTTTGACAACAACGGCTTTCATTTTGATAACCTCTCCCCCGGTTACCTCTGCAAATAGCTCGTCACTTATCACGATAATGTTAAACAGCATATAGCTATTCACCAACGGTCTGGTTCGATAATCAACAAATGTCAGACTCTTTGATTCTCCGGGTAGAGAAAGATCTACAGTTTTACCAATATAGCTTTCATCTAAAGCTGCCGAAAAGAATTCGTCAACAATCATCGCCTCATCTGAACCAGTCAAAGTAACAGGCTCCATCTCTTTGGTAACAGCTACCAGCTGATTATATTTGCTCTGAGAGATCAGATTTACATAGGTTTCTCTATCTGCCTTAAAGCCGGACTTAACAGAAAATCGACCTTTGGTCTGAATAAAATCAATCTCCAGAGAATCGGTTATTTCGTTCTCCGGGTGTCTAGCAAAAATCTCTTCCATCCGCTGATCTACACTTTTATCCGGAACTCTATAAACATAAGAGAAGGGATGCTGACTATCAAATTTGGTCTGAAAATCATAATAAAAACTGAAACAAATCCCCATAGCAGTAATTGTAGTTGCCGAGAGAACAGCAATTGTCGCCAAAGTTCGGGCATGTCGTTTGATCCGATACAACAGATGTGAAGTTCCAATCATGTTAACCCCAGAATAGTAGCGTTTTTTATTCTTTCTGGACATTTTAATTAGATATATAGTAACAGAGGAGAAAAGAAAATAGGTCCCCACTACAACCGTAATCAGAGTATATAATAAAGAGTGCAGAGAATATATTTTAGCTGTTACATAATAAAAATAACCGCTACCGATCAGTAAAACCCCCAAAATAGCCGAAATTATTGATGCCCTGGGCTCTTTTTCTCCCTGCTGATCAGCTTGAAATAAATCGATCAATTTATATCGATAAATGATCATATATCCATGAATTGAAGTGATCACAAAGAGTATTGCAAAGGTAATCACTGTATCCAAAATTGCCCGCGGGATAAGAACAAATTTAACGTTGACAGTAAAGCCCATTAATTTCAATAGTAACATAACAGATAATTTTGAAAAGATGTTTCCCAGTAAGATACCAATGATCAAAGCACACAATCCCATCAAAAGATTCTCGTAAAATAACATAGCCCCGATCTGTCTCTTTTTCACACCCATCAAAGAGTATAATCCTACCTCCTTCTTACGTTTACGGGTAAAAAAAGAATTAGAATACCAGATAAAGATAGCAGCAAAAAGTGCAATTACTGTCGAAGCCATCGTAAAACCTATTTTAATCTCTTCTTTCACATTAGCTAAATTTAAGACCTGTTGATTATATTTGAGTGAAGTAAACATATAATAAATCATTATACTAAAGACCATTGAGACCAGATAGAGAAAATAACTATAAAAGTTTCGCTTGACATTCTTCCAGGCGACACTAAATAAGGTCATTTCTCTCACCCCCCATGGTAGCCAGGACATCCATGATCTTCTGGAAGAATTCTTTACGATTCCCCCCTCTGACCAGCTCAGTAAATAATCTTCCATCTTTAATAAAGATTATCCGTTTACAATAACTGGCTGCAAAAGGATCATGGGTAACCATCATAATCGTCGCCTTGTCCTTCTCGTTAAGATCACTTAAACACTGCAGTAGTTCGGAAGATGATTTGGAATCCAGTGCACCTGTAGGCTCATCTGCCAGAATAAGTTTAGGCTTGTGAATAATAGCTCTACCAGCCGCTGCCCGCTGTTTTTGCCCTCCAGATACTTCGTAAGGATATTTATTCAACATCTCCAATATTCCCAGATTGACAGCTATCTGTTTGACTCTATTCTCAATCTCAGTATGCGACACCCTGGCCAATGCTAAAGGTAAAATAATATTCTCTTTAATAGTCAATGTATCTAAAAGATTAAAATCTTGAAATAAAAATCCCAGTTTATCCCTGCGAAAAGCAGACAACTTGTTATCTTTCATCTTGACCACATCATCACCATCAATAATAACTGTGCCAGCTGTCGGTTTGTCAATTGTTGAGATCACATTTAAAAGTGTCGTTTTTCCAGCTCCAGATGGACCCATAATTCCCACAAACTCTCCCTCTTTGATTTCAAAACTAATATCTTCAAGAGCCAGATAATTATTACCTCTCGATCCATATACTTTCTTTACATTTTTCGTTGTTAAAACCACACTCATTGCTCTACCTCCTTTTAATTTCAGCAATTAATTTAAATAAGGTTGAAAACTCTTGATCTCCAGGAGCTTTCAACCTTATTATACAGACAAATTACGAAGATAACCATTTGATTAGCTAACAAAATCCGTTTCAAACCTTACATTTATGTCACATTCATGTAATCGTTCAATTTAGGGAAGTGAATAATTACTTTAGTGTACTCACCAAAGACAGATTCAATGCTAATATCATGTTTTAACTTTTGCGCAAGCATCCTGGCCAGATATAAACCCAAACCTGTTGATTTGTAATCCTCTCTCCCAGTATACCCTGTAAACCCCTTATCAAACACCCGGGCCAGATCCTCAAATTTAATCCCTATCCCATTATCTTCAATGATTAACTGTTTTTCATTGGTCTCCAGTTTAGTGTACACCTTAATTCTACCAGCGTAAGCAGTGTACTTCAACGAATTAATCAAGATCTGATCAATTATAAACAGTAACCATTTTCTATCAGTTAGCACATTTAAGTCGAGATCTTCTAAATCTAAACCAATCTTTTTATGAACAAAAGTTTTGGCATTCTTTTTAACAGCTGTTTTGACCACCTGTTCTAGACAGACTTCACTGATAAAGTAATCTTTGTGAAAAGCGTCAATCCTGGCGTAATATAGTGCCCTTTCTACATGGACCTCGATCTTATCTAACTCTTCTTCCAGACTTTCTAAAATATTAACCATCGGCTTTCCAGTATTATTTTCAATAACCAGTCTGGATGCTGCGATAGGTGTCTTGATCTCATGCACCCATGATGTCACAAAATCTAGATTATCCCGCTTATCCTGATACAATCCCTCCAATTGCTGATTTTGTCCATCCCAGATTTTTTCTAACAGCCGAAGATACAATTTCTGTTCACAATTATTCGGCTGGGGCAAACTATAGATTTGATCTTTCTCTATCTCATCTGCTATATACTCGATAGTCTGGTAAAAGCGCCTATGTATCAGGTATTCTCCAACCAGATAAATCAACAACAAAACCAGAGATATAAAGTTTAGATAAATAAGATTCTGGACATCAATCCGTCTAGTAGGATCTAAATAGAGTATTAACGAGATCAAGCTCATCAGAACCAGATAAAACAAGAACATATATTTTTTATCGCGGATAAATTCACTGAATTTCATTGGATAATATACCCCTGTCCCCGTTTGGTTTTAATCAAATCATCCAGACCACTATCAGCCAATTTTTTGCGTAAACGGTTGATATTAACTGTTAGTGTATTATCATCAACAAAACTTTCATCTTTCCACAGGTTTTCCATAAGCTTATCCCGACTAACTATCTGACCACAGTGTCTCATAAGAATATGCAATATTTTAAATTCATTCCTCGATAAATATATCTTCCCATCCTGATAGATTAATTCATTATCTTTCAAATTCAAAATAACACCTTGATGTTCAATAATATCCATATCAATAGTGACATAAGAATACACCCGCCGAATCAACGCATTAATCTTGGCCATCAATACCTCTAAAGAGAAAGGTTTTTGAATAAAATCATCACCTCCAAGATTAATTGCCATAATCAGATCCATATTAGTATTCCGTGATGAGATAAAGAGAATAGGTACTTTAGACACTTCTCTAATCTTACCACACCAATAAAAACCATCAAAGGTGGGAAGATTGATGTCTAACAAGACCAGATGAGGCTGATATTCCATAAAACTCTGAAATACCTGAGTAAAATCATCAACAACCAGTCCAGTATAGCCCCATTTTTCTAAATTTTCCAGGATAATCTCTCTAATCTTCACATCATCTTCAACAACCAAAATCTTAAACATGAAAATTCCCCATTTCTGTCCGATTTTTCGTTCAACCATAAGGAAATTAACTATAATAAGTATACTTCATCAACCAAAAACTAGTCAAGCTCCCCTGATGAGCATTGACCAAAGTTTTTCTTTGAGAAAGTTAATTTTTTATTGCAAAATAACCCCCAACCTTTTCAGATCAGGGGTTACATGTGTTATTTGTGATATTAATACTAACGTTATTTTGCCACATGATATTCAAAGATTGTAGAAATAATTTCTTCCACCACAAATCCATATCGTAGATATAGTCCATATGCCCGTTCATTAGAGCCAATGACGATTAATTTTAAATCATCAATCTCCTCAACACTCAATTGTTCTATGCAGTGATCTAAGACCATACGGGCCAGACCTTTTCCCTGAAAATCGGGATGTACCCCTAACCCTTCAATCCACCCTATCTTACGTGATGCTTCCTCTCTAACCTCTAATTCATACATCGCTGCAGGCTGGCCCTGATAATAACAAATACCTACCAGAGGATCATCTTTTCTCTCCGTCAGAAAATTATCCATCTCCTCTTCAGTCATCTGCCCACCATTAGGTGAGTTACAGAATGCACGATTATGAATCTCCAAAAAGTCATCCCGATTGGTTAAAGATAATGGAACAAAACTTATCTCATCTCTTTGCTGAGCTTGAAATGTTCCTAAGTCATTGACATATCTCATCCTAATCGCCTGATCACATAAACTAAACCCACATTGTTGAACCACAGATACTAGATAAGAATTTGCAGCCCGCACACCCATTCTGATAGTCTCGGGACAGTATTGACTGCAGACCTCTATGCCGTAAGTTAATAAATTCTCAAAACTATCAAGATTAGACTCAGAACTATAAAGGGCTGTAATATAAGCATGATCTGTTTGCTTGACATCTTTAGTAATACAGGCCAGTGTCGCCACTACTTCTCCGCCTACCCAACTTGAAAAATACTCATTCCCATGGGCAAACACAGGGGCAGTATAGTTTTCAATAAATTCTTCATAGTTGTCAAAAAAAGGATTTTTGTCAGACAATTCAGTAACGAATTCGTAAATCTGTCGTCTTTCTTGATCATTCAATTGACAAAATGTCTTAATCAGCTTCTCCTTTTTGACCATCAAGTATATCTCCTCTCATCATATCAAATCCCTTACACCTTCTTTTCATGCATTTCAATTGACCCTATTTCCTTTAATAATCTAAAATAATCTCTCAGAAGTTCTGCATCCCGTACCCCTGTCTCCATCTCAACCAATTCCATAATCTCAAAGAGATTCCGTTTACCATCTACCCAAAATTGAGCCAGGACAGTAACATCCCCTTCAGCCTCAATTAATCGCCATACTTCCTGAAGATTATCTCGACCCAGGTGGAAACGACCTGCATTTAGTGAACTAAACCCCCAATATTTACGTTTCGGAATCATGTTAGACAATTCCCGATCCATTTGATTTAAAATCCGGGGGCCCGAGGTACTTAGGTCAGGTTTGACCTTGATCAACTTTCGTAAAGCTTCATTCATCTCCTTCATCAGTTGACTTCTCTCTTCCTGACAGCGTCTTTGCCACTCGGTAGATACTCTCTGGAAATAAGTCAACTCTTCAGGTTGAATAAATTTTTTAAAATACTCCATAACCCGTACATAGCGATCTGACACTCTTACTACCCAACGGTTACAATATGCCAGTACATTATTGGGTAGATCATCTTTAGCTGAACGTTTCATCACTTCTGCAATCTGATCTTTAACCATTTCAGCAAAGCCCTGCAGATAGATATCGAGTATCTCCTCAATCTCTGAAAGATGAGCATTTGCCAGATAATAGAGGTAGACTGCCGTTCCCAAAGTTACATCTTTTAATATCACCGGATCAAGCTTATCAATCGTATCCTGATCTGTATGATAAAATTTATCAGGTTCCTGGTTTAACATCGCACAGGGTATCCCTACCGCCGGATCTGACAAAATAGCATGATCGCTACCACCCATAAAGGGTACTTTAGACAATCGGAAATTATGCTCAGCCATCACCTGCTTTAGAATGTAATAGATCAGATCACCGGTTAATCCAATCATACTCAAAGGTGGAGAGATAATCTGCAATATGCTGCCACAGATAGCCTGATCCTCCCCAACCATATCCAAATTAATTCCTGCCAGATACTTACTATTGGCCAAATACCTATCGAGAAAAGCAAAAGTTCCACTATATTCAGGTACTAGAATCAGCTCAATCCCCCGTTCTGGCTGCGGCAAAATATTCTTTTGAATTAACTCTTGTAAAAACAGTAAGACCTCAACACCTGCTGCTGCACCGGAAGCATTATCATTAACCGATGAATAGGGGTGACAGATATGTGCAACCATTAACAGATTCTCTGCAGATTTGCCGGGGATTCTGGCACGCAGAACCTTCAATGGATTGTCGATAAATTCTGCCTCAACTTCACAATCAACCACTACTTTATCACCCTGCTGAATCTGTTGACGAATCTGACGTCCCATCTCCGGGGTAATGACAAAACCAAAGGTCGGAGTATCATCCTCTCTCCACCAGAAAGATGTATATTGTCTGGCTGTTTTCATCTCTGACAAGTCCCGTCCGATGACTTTTCGCAGACCGTCAAAGATAATCCCCCGGGCATTACAGGGGTCATGAACCAGATCCTTGATCTTGTGGACATTTTGATCTGTTAACAGAATCTTCCCGGTCAGATCAGGTTTCTCCGCCAATAACTCTTCTATATCTTCAACAACAAATACTTCTAATCTCTCCACTCCTTCAGTAGAACAACTTCGCTGCAGGAGTTGAATCGGATCTATCAGATGATCTGCTAATATCTGACCAGTCTCCACTAATCGAAGCTGCCCCTTCCGGGCTACCCAACCACCCGGTGTCAGATAATCCTGATAATAGGTATAGTCATCAGATTTGAAACATTCAACACTAGTACTAATCCCTGCTGCCAGAAGCTGATTAGCCATCTGATTAATAGCCTGATCAATTCCAGGTGAGTTCTGGATTCGATGATATTTAGCTATCTCTCGCACCTTCTCTTCGGGTTTTAATCGACTAATTTCAGCCATCATTACCTCTAAAAGATCTTTCAGATTGAATTCTTCCCTTTTTTTATTCATCTCATTATTCACCCTCCTATAATATCCATCTTTTCGTCTCATTAACTGATAGCCTACCATCTCTCTTCTCAGTGTACAAAAATCCTCATGAAAACCAGCCAGGATCAAATTTACTTCCATCTCCGAATATTGACGTCCTGGTTCAAAAGATTCAGCTATCTTCTGTAATATAACCTTTCGCTTCTTACGCTGACTGGGAATAGACCTCAAATTCCCCTGTTGGTCAAAAAAATCTTTGATAATCTTCTGCTGATACTTAACATAACGATCTACAGCTTCTCTGGCCCGTTCATCATCCCGTCTCGTCTGACTATAAAAGATATCTGCCTGCAAAATGTTAGATAGAATATCTTCATTCACATAATAATTAGTGTAATATTGCTCCTTTTTTGAAAATATAATCCCCGTTTCATCCAATTTTTTCATATGATGGGATATAGTAGCTGAAGTCAAGTTCATCATCCGGGCCAGTTCTTCACCACAGTAACTCTTCTCCAACAATAACTGTAATATTCTCAATCTAGACTCATTACCCAGGACTTTAAAAATATTCTGTAATCTTTCCACATCCATTAATTCCCACCTCCATATTCAACTCCCAAATTATCGTTGTATGTATTTTTGATAATTATCTAATTGCTTTTTTAAAATTTATTTTTATATTTATCTAATCAAAATTATATATGCTAAATAGAGGTTTGTCAACCGTAAATTGCATTTAATATCCAGTATATTAATCATTATTTCGCCAATTTGGTGTCACATAACTACCGACAATGTAATAAAATAATTTGTAAATAATTACGTATTCATTCTGATCAATTATAAAACATAACCTATAGTATAAGGAGGTGCTGCAATGAAAGAAGATCGAACAATCTGGACATACACCAATGTTTCTCCAACTAAATGGCAAAATATTCAACAAATTTGTCAGGAGAAATATGGCTTTAGTGTAACCGGAAATGCTGGAATAACCCATTTCATCGGCGTTAAAGTCAAATATCACTACGATCCCAAAACAGCTATTGGACAGATTACATTATTAGAGAAACCACTAATCTTCCCCACTTCTGTTATTAAAGACAAAATTGATAGCGTTTTTAATGACATTGATTAATTGAGAAGAGAATAATTCGAAAATGTAAAAAAGGGCTATCTCCAGAGTAATTCTCCGGAAGTAGCCCTGATACTCATTTTTTAGTTTAAAGATAAAATTCTGCTCAGTGGTTCACAAAATTCGCTAACAATACTGGACAAGCTTACTCGTACTGCACCACAGCCAGCAGCGAAAAGTTACCCTTCTTCGCATGATCTGATTCGACCTTTAATGCCCACTCTCCTCTGGTAACCGGAATTGTGACCAGATCATAAACCTTCTTTCCCGCTTTCTCATATACCACAATATTATCAGGAGAAATCAACCTGAAAATCAAACTACCTTCTTTCACATATGAAGCTATCTTTAACTTCAATTCAGTATCTTCATTAATTACAATCGGTTTCGTCTCTTTTTCCTCGTAAAGATCATCAAACATATTAGTATTCGAAAAACTGCTCACTCCCTGGGGCGGTGTATTAAAAACTTGAGTCACCGCATAGATAAAGATCAACAGGGATAAAATGAAAAATCCAACTCCTTTTCTCATCATCAATCACTCCTTATTCCAAGATCTCAAATCTCAAAGTAAATAACCAGGATAAACCATTAACTATCACAATTATTAAAAACATACTGATGAAAATTCCGGAAGTCAGAGCACCCCAGCGTATAAACCCAACTATTCTACTGAAAAACAACAATAAAGAACTAATCACCAATAAAATTATTGATAGACCGTAATACATACCAGCAGTATGACGTACTGCACAAATTAACAATGTAAGGGAAGATAAAATAGCGAAAATACCAAAATACAATAAGATTGACACAGATATTGTTCCAAATCTATGATCGAGAGAAGCAATTCCACAATAATATAAATGCTGCATCTTAAACCCATATAGAAGATTCTGCCCAAAATAAGTCAAGTTCACAATTATAGACATGACCAGACTCATCACCAGATTAAACACAACACAGTTGAAGATAAACTCCTTCCTCGTGATTCCAAAACTCATAAATGGTGATAGCATTTTGAAATTTGAGATAGGTATAGCTATCAATGAAATAAAAGCAAAACCTAATACAAGAATTAACGGAGTATTAAAATCTGAATAATGATAAGATCCATGCCCATTCATCCTGATCACCAGAAATACGATACTCATAAACAAGACTAATGGCACCCAGACAAAGACCCGTTTAAAATTCCGTACATATGTACTAAACTGCAGCTGCATTAAATTCATGATAGTCACCTCCCTGGTTTGAAGTCAAATAAATAAACAACTTTTGCAAGGGTAATGATTGTAGCTCAATCTCATCTCTGGTCATTTTTCTCTGTTCTTCCAAACTAATCTGACCAAACACAGCTACCGAAACTACTTTTCCAATCTCCTCTTTATGCAGAACCCTTTTGTCCTGCAAATATGCTGCCAGTTTATCTTTTCTCCCGGCAATTAAAAAAGCACGTTCTCTTAACAGATCTGCATCTTCAGTTAATAGAACTTTCCCTTTATTCAGAATGATTACTTTCTCCAGAAGACTGCTGCATTCATCAATCAAATGACTCGAAAATATAATAGTTCGAGGATGTTCATCATAATCTTTCAATACAATCTCATAAAACAGCTCCCTTTTTGGAGCATCCAGACCTAGATATGCTTCATCATAAATTGTAATCGGAGCCCTACTGGCTAAACCGATAATAATAGCCACTGTTGACTGCATACCTTTAGAAAGTTGATAAAATTTTTTATTGATATCCAACTCAAAATATCCTATCAGTTGTTTTGCCATTGTTTCATTCCAATTGGAATAAAATGATCTTCCCAGATTTAAAACCTCACTTACTTTAAATCCTTTGGGACAAAAAACATTCTCCCTCACAAAACAAACCTCTTTTAAAACTCTCTCATTTTCATGAGGATTTTCACCATATACCTCAACAGTTCCCTCTGTTAAAAACATCTGATCAGTTATGATTTTCAATAATGTAGTTTTACCTGCTCCATTACGCCCCAAGAGACCATAAATACTATTCTCAGTTACTTCAAAACTTACTCCATCCAGCACCCTGATCCCATCAAACTCTTTCACGATGTTTTGACAGCTTATTACTGAGTTCATTCTAATCCCTCCATACTGTTAATCATCTCGATAATCTCTTCTTTTGAGATATTTAATTTTTCCCCTTCACTAACCGTTTCTAATATATAATCCTCAAAAAATTTCTTTTTGCGTTTCTTCTTAATATAAGTCAATGCACCTTTAGCAACAAACATGCCTACACCACGTTTTTTATATAATACCCCTGCATCTACTAGAATATTGACCCCTTTACCGGCAGTAGCTGGATTAATATTATAAAGTTTTGCCAGTTGATTAGTTGAGAGAACCTGTTCTTCTTCCTCAATATTCCCTTTCAAAATTTCATCTTCTATGCCTTCTGCAATCTGAAGATATATCGGCTTTGTGCTGTCATTAGATAATAACATATCATCACCTCACCTGTTAGTTAGTTAAGGGGTTAATTACTATTGTAATTAAGTATATAACAAACGAGGTTGCATGTCAAGCTTTTCAATATTATTTTAAAAAAAAGAGTTACTAAATAATAGCTAACTCCCTTAGATTGCTTATTCAAATTTTCAACACCAATCGTAATAACTCAATTAAACCAAAGACACTCCCCACCCAACCATATGACTCTAGTTTCCGGAAATACCGTCCAGCAAAAGATTCAAAAAGTTCTTCTATCTTCTCTGCCCCCATACTATTGATCTCTCTCTCAGTCACATCTTTAATATTCACACTGTTAACCAGGTCCATAAAATTACCTTCAACTGAGTCGAGAGCACTCCCGATAACCAATGTCAGCAGATAATCTTTCGTCCTGACATCAACAATTTCCTTCAGATTTTGTAATACCTGAACTACCACTTCACCGAGTACTTCGCCTAACTCGATCTGAATCTGAACATCCTTCAATAAATAATCAAAGGTCATCAGCAAATCCACCTGTAGATTCTGTAGATTGACTATCTCTACAAATTTTTTATCTTTAACCCGTTTACCCAATTCTCCGATCCCTGAAATCAAAATAGTATCAAAAGCCCCGGCCTGTTGAATAATCTTTACACTCTTCGATAAGGATTGCAAGATATGTGTAGAATTTATACCAGCCAATAAATCTTTAACAGGTAAAGTCAAAATTAGTTCATCTATAATTTTTCTGATTACCCGGGAAGTCTCAGTACTAACCATGTCTTGCCCGGCAGCTAAAGATGTATAAAAACTAGTCTGGGTCTCAGCAATCTCTTCCGCAAAGATAGCCCAAATTTTCTCTAACTCATTTAACTCGAGAATCTCCATAAACACTCCAAAACGGACCTGCAAAATCGAATTCAGAATCCCTTCCACCAATTTGGTTAAACTTGTTTCGACAACTGGATTGTTCAACAACCTTTCCACAACTTGACCCAGTCCCTCTCGACTCAAATCTATCCCCAGATCTCCTACCTTACTTCTTTCTATAGTGCCAATAAATTCTTGTACAACCCCCTGAAGTTCATCTCTTTTCAATTCTAGATAGGTAGGAACTTTCTCATCAATCAATTTATTTATAACTCCCGTAATAGTCGCATCTACTTTCAGAAATTTTCCCAGAGTAAACAAGATTCCTCCCTCTTTTTGGGCTGCTTCCAGTACTCCCTGAACTATTCTTTCTCTTTCACCACCAAGATACTCCAATATCTTGTCAAGCAACTTACCGATCATATTCTCAGAATTATCCCGTAAGGTTCCGATCAACATTCCATTGAACAATTCCCCAATGGTTTTATCCGGATCTAACTCGATTAACAACTTGTCCTCAATAAAATCCAAAATTTTTTCAGTAACCTGAACTGATCTTATTTTTTCGATAATCAATTCCGGTATCTCTCTTCTCAACTTATCTCTCTGAGCATCAGAGATCAGTTCGGCAATCTTTTTATTCTGAAAATTAGCAAATTGCGGTTGCAAATTCTCTAACAGATCAACAATTCTCTGTTCATCTTTCAACATTTCAATCAGATCAGCTATCTTATACCCGATACCTTGATCTAAGACCTGGTAGATCTTTTGCAGAAACAGATCAGGAATTAGATTACTCAAAATATGTTCACTTCTTAACAATTCATCCACTGAATTTTCCAGATATACAGGTAAATTCAAAAAAGTCTTCTCCCCTGCAGCCTTAATTTTTGACTCCAATCCTCCTGAATCCAATTTTGATAGATCTATATTCTGAAATTGATTAACCAATCTCTGAATCAAACTGACCTTGGTTTGGGGAGTGAGATTGACCAGACCTTCATAGGCTTTATCTGAAATAAAATCCAGGTTTGAATCACGTAACAAGAATTCTTCAATTCGCTGATAATCGTCTACCGCTACAGCCTGATAGAAATTATTATGAATCACCTGCCGATTTGTCTTAAAGATCTCTTCAACAGTTTCCTTGTTTAAAAGACTTTCATCGACAAATTTGCCCATAGCTTGAGCAAAACGTGGTTTCTCCCTGGCAACTACTCCGGGAGTAAAGGGAATCTTCATTCCCAAAAATTTCTTCTCCCCATAAGGCCTGAAAATCATTTTTAAAGCAATCACATTAGTGATATAACCAACAAACCCATATGTAAAAATTGATAGCGGAATCTTGAGAAGTTGATTCTCACCAAGAAGACCTTGAGACAAGTAAAAAACTACCGCAGCCACAAGTCCCAAAAGACCCCCAAAATATGTAATTGGCTTAAGTTCTCTCCCCATAAAATCTTCAACCAGTGACAGAACATCTTCATCAGCCAGTTGAGACAGATTATTCTCCACAACCTCCTGAATTCTGCCTTCCAGAAGAATATGCAAATTCTGCTGAACCAACTGTAAAATAATATTGCTAATATCTTCAGCTACATTTTCCTGATCGTTAAGCAGATCATAATACATGTTCACTCTGGATTTTTTAAACTCCTCACTCCAGAATTGAACCAGAGTCAGACTGCCATCCCCCAGACTCTTCACCATCTTCCCCTGTAAATCTTGATCAATAATATCGACTAACTGTTTGCCTTCCAAAAATTCACTGATAGAATGAGAAATTTTCTCTACCAGGAACTGTTGATGTGTTTTTAGCTGCGCTTTAATCCCCACTTTAAATGATTCACGGTTAGCCAATATATCCTCTTCTTTCACTAGTTCAAACACTTTAGACTGCACCAGTTTCATAAATTTATCAGTTAATTCCCTATGTAGCAGCTCTGTCAAATCGCCTGAATAAATAAACTCTGTCTGTAACTTGTGAAATAAACTGTCTTTCAGGTGATTTTCAAAGTATTGAGTAAGATCAAAATCCACGATCTCTCCAATCCTGTTAGCAAAATAATTATCTCCAGCTGACAGATCAACATTATTCACTAAATAGTTCAGATTTCTCCCGATTAGTTTAGATAGTTCCCTGACATTGATAATTCCGTTGTCCTCCAGGATTTCTATCATCTCTCCAACCTGTCTGGTCTTGAGGAAAAATAATATCTCCTGAGATATTTCTTTACTCAAAGTCTGGATATCAGCCTTCTCTTCCAGTCCTTCAATGATTTTTGAAATAATTTTAAAGGCACTGACCGCTTTCCCTTTTAAAAACATATCATACAGATACTTTTTTAGTTTTCCGGCGAAAAACCCTGCAGACTCTTCACCCAGTGTATCCTCAATAGCCTCTTCCAGAAGAGTCTCAAGTTCTGATCTGTTTTCTTCAATCCACTGAATAATTCCCGTCAAAACCTGGGGCAATCTGTCTTCAATAAAATCCTCCAAATTTTTCTGCAAACCAGAGTCAAGCAACTCTATTAATAATATATCAACATCTTTAAGCATTAGTAAAATATCGTTTAAGAAAAATAAAATTAAATCTCTTCCTTCGCCTGTCCGTAAAAAACCTACAAATCTCCGCCACAACTTATTACTAATATCTTTACCTTTCTGCTCACCTAAAATCTCTGCCAGGGATCTGCTCTTAACCTTTGACTCGAATTCTTTAATAATTTTCCTAATCTTTAACTCCGAATAAATATTTTTAAAAGCCTGATCTATCTCAGCCTCAAATGACTCTAACTTAAGATGAAAATCCTCAGTAACCACCAGCAGATTATGGTGTAATTTATCCCAAATTGTTCTAGAGACAAAATCTGTGACATTATGTTCCCCATTCTCCAAAACACCATTAAGCATAAATTGTTCCAGTATCTCTGTATCCTCAAGCATCTCTATAAATAAATCAAAGAACTGGTTAGTAAGATAATTAATCTGACCATCACTGAGAATATCTTTAATTGAGACATTTGGTAATAATAGATGTAAAACGTCTTTTACATATGTATCTCTATGTTGGGCATAGAATTCAGCAAAATTATCTAATGAGTCTCCCATACCCGGGATGTCTCCAATGGTTATCTCGCCTGTATTCTGATAAAGGAAGGAATCCAATATATCTGAAACTATTTTTTGAAAAACTTCTCTAAATTCCGGTCTGATTAATTCCTGTTCAATGGTTTGGTGGTTAATAATATCTCTCTCTACCAGAACACTCGTATTATGAATAAACTCCTCTCTGGTCTTCAAGATTACTCCACCAAAAGGACCATACTTCTTAAAAAGCATTTTTATGGCCAAATTATTGGTCAAATACCCTGTGACCCCCCCACTTAACATCTTTACTCCCATATCTAATAAATCCATAACCCGACTCCTTTCCAAAACCGGATAATCATCTTTCTCCTGTCTTCTTTTTATAAACAATACTTACTAGTTCTATACCAGCAAAATAAAACCTCTCTCAAAACATATTATATGCAAAGTTGTCTTAATAAAAAATAAAATCCCATACTCTGCATATACTATTTACACAATATCTGCGTATGGGAGGGGATTTTATGTCCAAAATCTTAGTATCTGTGTTGGTTCATTTCTTTCTTGCCATGATCTGCTGGTATGTAATCAACAGTTTACAGATCAAAAGCGTATCAATGATGCTAATCATCTCAGTTACTGCCTTGGCCTTTATTGCATTTGTTGGGAATTTCATCATATCCAAATTAGATAGTGAACGACTATTTGACAAATGAAATATCAACTCTTCTGCTCTAATTGAGTCTATTGACCTTCCTCTTTCCAACTATGAACACTCCTATCAACGCCAAAACAAGTTCCGCCACCAGGGCTGGAAAGACAGGATCAATTCCCTTATCTCCAAAGATAAACCACAATATACTAGTTCCTGCCCCGACTACCAACAGACCAAAACCTAACCAGGGCTTAATCCATCTATTAAAGAAGAGTGCACCCATTAATGGCATAAAGATAGCCGCTCCCCTGAGACCCATGGACAAATATGTAAGTTCATTCATCAAAACCTTTTGTTCACCAAGCAGTGCGTAAACTGACAACCCAATAATCATTATAATGGTTATTCGGGTAACCCAGAGCTTCCTCTTTTCCGATGCCCGGGGATGCACCATTCTGACATACAGATCATTACTAATAACTGTGCTAATCCCCAAAGTCAGCCCGGCACCTCCACCAACTACTGACAATAACAATCCTGCAAACATCACCCCACCAACCCAGGGCGGTAGGTAAACATTGGCAAAGCCTGGGCAGAAGCAATATCCGGATGATGTAGTCTCATATAGATTCCAACCAGAAAACCCATCAACCCCACAGGAATTATCAAAAAACCTGCTAAAAAAGCTCCATTCCTGGAAGTTTTGACATCTTTCCCTGAAAAGATAGCCTGCAGATAAGTCTGAGTTGAAAGTACTCCGATTATCAAAGATATCCCTCCGGCTAACTCTTTACCAACTCCCCGTCCAACAGGATTCAAACCTCCCCCAACTTTTACCATCTCCACCATTCCCCCAAAACCACCAGCGGCAATCATCACAAATCCGATAGAGATAAAAATTAACGAGTAGATCAGAGCAGTTTTGAACAACCCAATCCAACTACCGCTCCAGATTCCCCCAAATATTATATAAAAGATCATAATCAGTCCAGCACCTGCTGTCAACAAGTTAGGTGTAATCCGGGTCATCGTCTCCAAAAGAGACCTGGCCGCCAGCAAATTTGAAGCTACATTTATAGCCATTCCGGCAACCACAAAAAGTGAAGCCAGAGGAATAATCTTCTCCCCATATCTTCTTCCGAGAATCTCAGAGACAGTGTTATAAGGAACATCTTTCAATAATCTGGATAACACTCCTAAAACTAATACTGCACTACCCAAAATCAGAGTAAACCAGAATGCACTAATGCCATAGAGAAATCCCAACTGAGTTGTTCCGATAGTTGCAACTCCACCAATCAAAGTACCAGTCAAAATTCCCGTTACCGTTAAAGCACCTGCCTGATGATTCCCGACCATAAAGTCACTACTATTTTTGACCCTTCTCGTACTCAACCAGCCCAAAATAATTATAATACCTAATGTGATAAATAATGAGCTTAGATGAATCAATGTGAGCATCTTCAAACCTCCCAAATATCAATAAATCTCTCAGCCATAGTCTTCATTCATACCAGGAGAATTATACACATTGCCCCAAAGGACAACCTTACCATACAATGATTGATTTATCCTTACTAACCATAGTTTAATTCTTCCCAGTTCCTGCTCTTATTCTGTATTTTCTACCTAAATTCCTGCCTCATCCTAATTCTCTTTTTTTCCGACTCAATATGATAACTAAAAGCTGAAGGGGAACGTAGCCTTCAGCTTTTAACCAAATATTTGTAATTTATTAAGTTTAAATTTATATCATCCACATAAGTTGCTACCATACATACCCTTTAGGGGATTACTATCTCTGCATCATGTATCAGATCTCTACCGACAAAGTAATCAGGATTTAAGTATGCGCTGCCAATCCTCATTACCCAATGCAGATGACTTCCTGTTGAAAATCCAGTACTCCCCATCTTTCCAATGAGTTGTCCTTTCTGAACAACATCCCCTGCCTGCACCAACAGCTCACTTTGATGAGCATAACTGGAAAAAACTCCCCCACCATGATCGATAATAGTAGTGTTACCAGTTACCAACAGGTTTTCTGCCAATCGTACAATACCATTATTAACTGCATAAATAGGAGTGCCTGCTGCATTAGCTATATCCAGCCCAGAATGCCGATTATTTACCTTTCCATTCACATATCTAGTAAACCCATAACCTGTGGTCACATGACCTTCAACAGGGCGAATGAAAGGTTCGCTCCACAAAGGTACTGGTTCACTTTGACTATAAGCCTGGGCAATCAGCTCATTATCTGCCTCCTTGCGTTGAATAATCTCCTGATCAGCTTCAGTAGGCTGCACAATCTTCTGCTGCTCTTCAGTAACTGTCAGATAACTCTCTTTAAAATTACCTTTAGTTATGTTAATAGTTTGTGAAATCTCAGTTCCATTGACAAATTTAATGTTTATTGGATATTCACCGGGTTCTGTCCAATAGGATATACCAAAAAAGACTAGCCAACCATTTTGATATTTACTAAATTTCAAACTTTGATCCAAAAAAGTCCCTTCAGGTCGACTTGCAGCATTCTCTATCTTAACAATCAATGTCTGTCCCTGTGACAGGCTCGGTTGATTAATTTTTACCACAGGGTTATCTGCCATTTCACCAGTAGGACTGGTAAAAACCACCATAACTATCATTAACAAAGCCGTGACCAATTCACGCAGCATTCTTAATCACCTCCATTTAATAAATACCAATTCGCCGACAGGGAGAGAATTCCCTCCAGTACTCTACTGGTAAATAATAGATTTTAATAGCTCAGAGTTATTAACGATAATTATTTCTCCCTAAATCCATGAATTATTTTGATTGAATTTGAAAAGCCTAACTAACAAAAGAACAAAGGAGTTGATCTAGTTGCAAGCTAACAGAGCACAGGAGATCTTGAATTCATCTCAGGAGATTGAAGTAACCTATCAGGGAACACCTATCTGGATCACCAATGTAGATACAACAAACAATAAAGCCCAGGTCAAGATGCCCAGTACATCAAATAATCTTGTTGAAGTATCTGTAAATGACCTTATAGAACTATAACAAAAAATCATAAATCCAATAAACAGCCACCGGAAAATATGTGTTAATAGGTTACCCTACTAAATCTATTAACACATATTTCCCGGTGGCTGTTTGTTTATTTCTAGTGAACTCGTTCAGCAAAAGCTGAACCTCGCAGCTTCAGATGGGGATTCAACCCTATCTGAAGTAGAACAGGGCGATTCCCACTTATAAAAGTGGGAATCATAGAACCTAGATACGATAATTCAGTCAGAAGAAAAATATTTTCCCCTGATATTTGAGTATAATATATTACCTATTGGAATAACTATTATTGGAAAAAATAAGAGGAGGATTATTATGCCAATAGATAGATTATTATTATGGGAATTGGTAGGAATTTTGGTAATCACTATTGTCGGCTCACTGCTTCACTTTTGTTTTGAATGGAGTGGTCATTGGCAGCCAGCAGCCCTATTCTGTGCAGTAAATGAAAGTGTCTGGGAACATATGAAGATTGCTTTTTGGCCTGCCTTTATTTATGCACTCGGTGAGTTTTTATTGCTAGCTCATCGCCCCGATAACTTCTGGTTTGCCAAAACCTTTAGTTTTTACTTTCTCTCTCTAGCCATTCCGATTTTTTACTACCTGTACACAGCAATTCTTGGCAAACATATACTGTTTCTCGACATTCTAATTTTTGTCATTGCCATAGCCCTGGCTCAATGGATCAGTTATCAAATTATGAAAAATAGTATTATTCCTCCAGAAAATCTGACCACTGCTGTTTTATTAATTAGCATCGTTATGGTCTATTCACTATTTACTTATTATCCACCACATCTGGAGATATTCAAAGACCCAGTGACTAATACCTATGGAGTGAACTCGTTCAACTAAAGCTAAACCCCGGGACTTCAGATGGGGATTCAACCCCACCTGAAGTAAAACGAGGCAGCTCCCACTTATAGAAGTGGGAGTCATAGAACTTAGATATAAGCTTAACAGCAAAAAACAGCCCAACAGATTCTTAGCTGGGCTGTTTCTAATTTAATTAACCCTCTCCAACCGTCGGAATCAGAGGAACACCCGACTGAAGTATCATCTGTCAAGCAGATAATTCTAAAAACTTAACTAATCTGACCGACGATCTTCTTTAAGTTAAATTTGCCATTCTGTCTTAATCCCTTAACTAATTCAGTGGTCTCATTAAAATTCATCTCCTCTTCAGGTTGACAATATTTTTGGAAGTATGAATACACTTCATTCCAGTGGTCTTCCATTCGGTATTTCTTATAAATCTTCAAACTCTCCTTCAAAAACAACAACATATTTTTGCGATCATTCTTCTCTTGAGAATACTGGCCCATCAGAAAGAATAGTTGGGACAGTTGTTTTTCTTTCCCCAGATTAAACCGATAAGCCAACCCTTCTAACAAAAGTTCAATCGCTTCTTTGCATAATCTCCTACTCTTCTCCAGATCAACTTTCAGATAAATCTTACCTAATTGATATAGAGTACCGGGCAACTTATCTGTATTATATTTGCGTTGAATCTGACAACTATATGTAAAAGCACTAATCGCTCGCTGTTCATCTCCCAGTTTGTAGTGCAGATAACCCAGATCATCCAGAACCAGTCCAACCTGAAGCTCTTCTTTTAAATGCCGCCATTTAGGCAGGGTTTGGTAATAGTTCTCTTTCGCTTTATTTAATTCACCCATCTGTAAATACATCTGAGCTAACGCTTGCATACTTAAGGTCTCTTGATAGATAAAGCCACTAGATCTAGCTTTCATCATACCTTCTTCCAGATAAAATCTGGCCAGATCTTCTTTATCTAACCCGCGCAAACACACCCCAAGCTGATAATAAATCTGACATTTAAGTTGAATCTCTTCATCCCTATCCTCAAATATTAAAGATAATGCTTCCTCAAACTTCTCTCTGGCCTTGAGTAATTTTCCCTCCTCAATCAACAAGATCCCCTGATAATAATAAGAAAGTGACAGATCTAAAGAATCTTTTACATCATTAAAATATTTCATTGCCTTTTCCAACGCATCATAAGCCAGTGGATAATTTTTAATCTTCTGGTATATCTGACTCTGGTTCAAATATAACCTACCAATAAGTTGTGGATTAGATTTGTGTTCCAAATGCCGATATAATAAAGTTTTGATTTTTGATAAATTTCCCACATCTGGATCATCAGCAAATTCTAACCGATACGCATCCCATCTCATCTGTGTGACCTCCCCTATATTCTCTCTATACAATCATAATATTAAATATATTTTTTTGGTTTCCTGCATGAATATAGAAATAATTTTATGAGCTTTCTACTTTTTTGACAATAGACAAAGAATTCAATTCTATATCCCTTTCCAGAGTATAAGAATTTATAAAACTTTAACTGAAGGTTAATTTACATCCTATTACCTTAGCCCTTAACGAAAAACTTTTAAAAAATTTCCCAGGACATGTTTAAACACATCCTGGAGAGGTGATACTTATATCAGAGACATTGACCAGGCTGGCAGTTTTCCTACCGAATAAATTGCTAGTTTGGTGAATATAAATTTATAAGAGGTGAGTAAAATGATTATAACCAAAACTTTCGATGAGGTTTTTGACCAACTATATTATTCATTCAAAGGAAAGTGGATTCAAATACAGATCAAAAAAGAAGGACTTATCTTATCTGATTTCACCGTATGTGTTACAGACCTGGAGATACGTCCATTAGAAGACAGAACACTACTTAAAAAGATGGGCTTATCCCGTAAAGATAAACTTGGCTCAATGGTTATCAAAGGGACTAATACTCCGGGTGGAAAGGTTATTGACTGTCTGAATATCCCCTTTAAGCTGGGATTTGATACAGTTAATGCCCGTTTTACCAAAGCCAATGTTTCAATTGGAACCTGCGGTTTTGAATTTAAGATTAAGCAAGTCTCTAGAGCAAAGATCTCCTAAATAACTTTAGTGCATACTCCACGTTTACAATATATCTCATTTTTCGCCTCCTTTTGGATAAATAAAATTAACACATGAAAAATCCCACCATTTTTTGTAATGGTGGGATTTTTCATCAAATTTAAAGCTTAAACTAATCCTGTATATCTTCAAAATCCACATCTATGGACCCATTTCCACCATTACTTTTATGCTTTTGATCATGACTTCTGGATTGGTCACGATATTCTCCATAACTGACATGGAACTTACCACGATCAATCCACTGCTTAATTCGATTTTTAGCTATCCGGGCTACCATATGACGGGAAACAGGTATAATCAGCAGGAATCCTGCAGTATCAGTCAACAATCCAGGTGTTAACAGCATGACCGCTCCGACCAAAATTAACAGACCTTCAATCAAATGGTCTGCCGGAATTTGACCATTTTCCAGGGTTTTTTTCACCTCTTTAAATAGTTGAAATCCATATTGTCTTGCTAAAGATATACCTATAATCCCTGTCCCGGCAACCAGAATAATCGTCGGTAACACGCCTAAATATTCCCCAATTTTGATCAATAAAGCCAGTTCAATCAATGGTACGATTGAAAAAATCAATATTAGTCGAAGAAACACAACTCACCCCTCCTTCCCAAACTAACCTTTTCATCCCATTTTATGCAGCTGTTCATTCAGATAGAATATTAGTTAATTTCTCAGATAGATGCAAAAGCAGCCCTCCCCGAATTAGAGGAGGGCAAAATAAAAATTTATAGGACTCTAGCTTTACCCTGGTAGATTTGACCACGGAGAGCGTCAACTGTTACAACAGAATTTTCCTCCAAAATTGATAGGGCATCTTCCACTCCTACGACAACCGGAATATTCTTATTTAATCCAACAATAGCTGCATGAGAAGTCAAACCGCCATGTTCAGTGATAATCGCACTTGCCTTTTCCATAGCAGGCAGCCATTCTTTGTCGGTCTCATATGTCACCAAAATATCGCCTGTTTTCATCTTCTCTTCAGCTTCAGCAGCGCTGGTAGCCAATACGACTTTTCCTGTTTTGGCTATCTTGCCAATCCCAGTACCTCTTAATAAGACTTTACCAGCTACATGAACCTTTAACAGATTAGTAGTACCACGTACTCCTACAGGGGTTCCGGCAGTGATAACAACCAGATCACCGGACTGGATTAAACCTTTATTCAAAGCACTGGCAACAGAAACTTCAATCATTTCATCAGTATTATTTGACTCACCGACAATAATTGGGAATACACCAAAAGATAATAATAATTTTCGCAACACTGATTTTAATGGAGTCGCAGCAATGATCGGTGCCTGTGGACGATATTTGGATACCGCCCGTGCTGTATAACCTGAACGCGTTGCAGTTAAGATCGCTGCCGCTTTTAACTCCAAAGCAATATTACAGGTAGCATGACTAATAGCATCAGTAGTATTAGCTTCAGGTGCATCGAATTTAGCTAAAATCTCCCGAAAGCTCAGACAATCCTCGGTATTTTCAGCAATCTTGGCCATCATCTTAACAGCTTCCACTGGATAAGAACCGTTAGCCGTCTCACCAGAGAGCATGGTAGCATCTGTGCCATCAAAGATAGCATTAGCTACGTCACTGGCTTCTGCCCTGGTAGGACGTGGATTACGGATCATCGAATCCAACATCTGAGTAGCAGTAATCACAGGTTTTCCTTCTTTATTACATTTGCGGATCATCATCTTCTGCTCAATTGGAACCTGTTCAGCAGGTATCTCCACACCTAAGTCCCCTCTGGCAACCATAATGCCATCAGAAACTTCAATAATTGCATCAATATTTTCTACACCCTCGGCATTTTCAATTTTGGAGATGATATGAATGTCTGCCCTGGCTTCTTCCAATACTTTGCGAATTTCCAATACATCTTCTGGTTTACGTACAAAAGACGCAGCGATAAAGTCCACTCCCTGCTCGATACCAAATTTGAAGTCACTCAAATCTTTTTCAGTTACTGCAGGTAAGTTAACTTTAATCCCCGGCAAATTAACGCTTTTTCTAGAACTCAGCGGTCCACCATTCAGGACTACTGTATGAATTTGATTATCACAAACCTTTTCTACAGACAGTTCAATCAGACCATCATCAATCAAAATCCTGGCGCCTACATGTAAATCTTCAGGCAGCTCTTTATATGTTACACTTACTCTTTCAATATCTCCCTCAATATCTTCAGTTGTCAAAATAAATTTCTGACCTTTCTGCAACTCTACCTTCTCTTTCATCACGCCAATACGAATCTCTGGGCCTTTAGTATCTAGCATAATTGCTACATCTATCCCTGTTTCAGCTGAAGCCTGTCGGATATTGGCGATTCTGTTCCCATGTTCCTCATGATTGCCGTGAGAGAAATTCAGGCGAGCTACATTCATTCCATTTTTCAACAACTCTTTCAAAATCTCAACAGATTCACTGGTTGGTCCTATAGTACAAACAATCTTAGTCCTTCTCATAAAATACCCTCCCAACATTTATAATGATAGTATATTAGCCAGATTGTAAATGTCCTCATTTAATTCTTTCTTCTGGCTCAAAGCATATTCAATATCAACTGCGACTACATCATCATGAACCATCCCCACCATCTTACCGGCCTCACCTTGAATTAAAAGTTCGACAGCATTCGCCCCCAGTCGACTGGCCAGAATTCTATCGAGGGCTGTTGGTGACCCGCCACGCTGTAAATGTCCCAGTATAATTACTCTTGTTTCCAATCCCGTCTCGTCCTGAATTCGTTTACTCAAAGAAAAGGCCGGACTCTCATGAACATCTCGATTAGTTTTAAATTCTGTTCCAATTCCTTCAGCGACCAAAATAATACTGTGCAGCTTACCCCTGGAAAAACCATGTTTTAATTTAGCAATAATATCCTCAACAGCAGTAGGTTTTTCGGGAATTAAGATCGACTCTGCTCCACCAGCTAGTCCCGACATCAAGGTCAAAAATCCAGCATTGCGTCCCATAGTCTCTACTACAAAGGTCCGCTCATGACTGGTTGCTGTATCTCTCACTTTGTTAATCGCATCAATAATCGTATTCATCGCAGTATCATAACCGATAGAATAATCTGTACAGGCAATATCGTTATCAATGGTCCCCGGAACACCAATAACCGGGAATTCAAACTCTTCAACGAGCTTTTGTGCTCCTCTAAAGGAACCATCTCCACCGATAACTATTAAACCGTCTATACCAACTTTTTTCATCTGCAGGTACGCTCTCTGACGTCCTTCAGGAGTACGAAACTCCTGACTTCTGGCCGATAACAAAATTGTCCCACCACGATGAATAATATCGGCTACAGAACTGCGATCCATTAACAGGAAGTCTCCCTGCATTAAGCCAGCATACCCATGACGGATACCAATGACTTCTAGCTCATGATAGATTGCGGTTCTAACAACAGCCCGAACAGCCGCATTCATCCCTGGAGAATCCCCACCACTTGTCAAAACACCAATTTTTTTCATACAATACACCACCCTATACATCAAATTTGATTACTTTGGTTTATTTGAATGTCCAGATATTGACCCGTATTTCTAAATTTAGAATATCTTTGGGCTATCAGTTCTTCTTTGGACAGAGTTTTTAAATGTACTAGATTTTGCAAAATAGACTGTTTCAAATTTTTAGCCATCGCTACAGGATTCCGATGGGCACCACCTCTTGGTTCCTGTAAAACATCATCTACAATTCCAATTTCCAACAGATCTTTAGCAGTTATCCGTAAAGCTTCCGAGGCATTTTTGGCTTCCTGAGTATCATGCCAGAGAATAGTAGCACATGCTTCCGGTGTACAGACAGAATAATAACTAAACTGAAACATGATGATTCGATCACCAACTCCGATGCCCAGAGCACCACCACTGCCCCCTTCTCCGATAACATAGACGAGAATCGGTACAGTCAACTCAGACATCTCCAGCAAATTCCTGGCTATCGCTTCAGCCTGTCCTCTTTCTTCGGCACCGATACCTGGGTAAGCACCTGGAGTATTGATAAAGGTTATGATTGGACGATTAAACTTTTCAGCCTGTTTCATCAGCCGTAAAGCCTTCCGATAACCTTCTGGATGAGCCATCCCGAAATTACGCTGCAAATTCTCCCGGGTAGTTGTACCCTTTTGATGACCAATAATTGTCACAGGATTACCTTCAATCAATCCAATACCTCCCAGAATCGCCTGGTCATCTCCATAGTGCCGATCGCCATGTAATTCCAAAAAATCATCACAGATCAGCTGGATATAATCAGAGGTCAAAGGTCTCTCGGGGTGACGGGCTATCTGCAAAATTTGCCATGGATGCAGCTTTTGATAGATGGTTTCACTTACTTTGACCATCTTATCTTCTAATAACTGGATCTCTTCAGTCAAATCAATATTCTGTTCTTTCATAAAGTTTTTTAACTCTTCAATCTTACTCTCCAATTCATAAATAGGTCGTTCAAAATCTAAAATGTTTAGATTCAACTAACTTCACCTACCATTCTGTGTATACGTAATATTCTGGATAGTTCGTCCTGCAGCTCATGACGATGAACAACCCGATCAACCATTCCATGCTCAAGTAAAAATTCTGCAGTTTGAAATCCCTCTGGTAACTCCTGACTAATCGTCTGCTTAATTACCCGGGGGCCAGCAAAAGCGATTAACGCTCCAGGTTCTGCAATATTTATATCACCCAACATAGCATAACTGGCAGTAACGCCGCCACTGGTCGGATCTGTTAAGACAGAGATATATAATAGCCCCGCTTTCGCATATCTGGCAAGAGCCGCACTGGTTTTGGCCATTTGCATTAGAGATAACATCCCCTCCTGCATCCTGGCACCTCCAGCTGTGGAAATAATCACCAAAGGCAAACGTTTGCTCGCGGCATATTCGATCAGAGAAGTTAACTTTTCCCCTACCGCAGATCCCATACTACCTCCGGCGAAACCGAAATCCATAACTCCCAGGGCAACAGGAGTCCCACATAATTTACCTCTTCCAGTGATAACTGCATCCCGTAGATTAGTTTTTTTCTGATTTTTCTCCAACTGTTCTGCATATCCCTTAAAATTCAAAGGATTGGTTGAAGTAACCTCAGAAAAAAGTTCTATAAAAGAATCCTCATCCAGCAGAGAGTTTATTCGATCCCTGGCTGAAATTCTAAAATGATAATCACAGACAGGGCAGACCATCTGGTTTTCTGCCAGTTTTTTATTATAAATAATCTCCTGGCATGATTTACACTTTGTCCACAGATGATCTCCCTCTTTTTCTACCTTTACCCTTTCTCTTATCTCGGGAACTTTTTCGGTTTCATGCTCTGACCTATCAGAATATTGTGGATCGCGATTAACAGTAACATATTTATTTTTGCTTCTAAAAAGTTCTCTAAACATATCTAACCTCCCTTAGGGTCCTATCTTATATAAAGTCATATCCCTGATTTAAGAACTCAGCAACCTCCAGAGCTTCTCCTTCAGGAACCAGTAATTGATATCCATCATTCTCCTTTGACCCCATTGGCTCTATTTTAACTAAAAAACCTTCGTCTGTGAGGATGTTCTTCATTTTCTCGGCTTGTCTTTTGTTCGCTGTAATAAACACAACCTGCCACAAAGCTAAACACCTTCCTTTAGATACTTCTCTTTAGTATTAAGTATTCACTAAAGAGAATATTACATTCCAGGTTTATTCTTTACCACTCTTAATAACACCATGCCTTGTCTGAATGTCTGCTTTACCGCGAACTTTAATCGCAGAAGTGTTACTGGTGAATTGAGCAATCATAACTTCACCCTTGTCCAATTTTTCAGAATGATGAAAACGGGTTGCATCCCCCCGGGTGAGTCCAATAATTGTCACACCATCCTCCAGAGCCTTGATTACCACGTATTCAGCTAACAGTTCATCCATACTCTCTCCTCCTATCCGGTTAATTGTCGTAAACTCTCCAAATCACCATATACTAAAAGTACATCACCATCAAGAATTCGGTCAAAACTTCTTGGCATATGTATAAAATGCCCATCCCGCTCAATGGCTAATACTAAAATATTCTTCTCGGTCAGGCCAGCCTGAGCCAGAGTCAATTGATAAAGATCCGAATTCTCATCAATAGTAATCTCCGCGATTCCATATGTATCGCCCAGATGTAAAACCTCTTCAACCGTCTTCTTTCTAATCAAAAGCTGGTGTTTTTCTATAGTAGCCTCAATTCTCTTATCCAGAGCACCAATTAACCACCGATCAGTTATCAATCTAATTAATGCTACCAGAAGAACCAGCGAGACAGCAATTTGAACAAAGGTCAACTCCCTCCTACTGGTTGTCACAATAGTGAAGATGATGGATACAAGACCAGCATTACCAATAATCATCAAAGTCATGATCACTTTACGCCGTAATGGATGATTCATTATCGATTCAGCTTCACGAGTTGTATAACCCGTGCTGGTAAGGGCAGACAGTGCCTGGAATCTGGCTTTTTCTATCTCCAGGCCTGTCATTTTCAAAATAATTGCACCGATCTCCATAAAAAACGCCAGAGCAGCAATAATTAAAATTACAGCGATAAACATGATTTAAAACACCCCACTGGAGATAAGGGTCATCACAAGACCTGCAATCAAAACTCCTAAAGTAATTGCAGGGAAAGCCTTTCGAAAAGGAATTTGAAACAAAATTGCGGCAACACATGCGGTCCAGGCTCCTGTTGTCGGGAGCGGAACAGCCGTAAAGATCACCAATCCTAAAGAACCGTATCTTTCCACTTTATCACTTCTGCGTAAAGTTCTTCGGTGTAACCAATCAAAGAATCTGGCAAAAATCTTAAAATGACGGGTCAAAAATTCAGATACTGGCTGAAGTAACAATAATAGGGGAGCAATAGGTATTAAATTGCCCACAATCCCCAGAACGAATGCCTTACCAGCCGACATCCCCAGAGCCATTGCCAGAGGTATAGCTGCCCTTAATTCTACAATGGGAAAAGCAGCGGTCAACAGAACTGCCAATTCCTTTGAAAAATACTGATTAAACAGATCAAATATAAAATCTTGCATCTCTTTACCTCACTAACTACCTCCACCTTTAATGGCAGGGTCTTTAATTTGAAAAAGTTGCTTACCAGCAATACCTGGTTGGGTCATCTCATTTGCATTCAGGATAACATCTAATTCTTCCCCTGTTAAAACTCCTTCCTGCAGAACAATCTCCCGAACAGGTCGCCCTGTCTCGATAGCTTTTTTCGCTATTTGAGATGCCTTTTCATAACCTACATGAGGATTAATTGCTGTGATTATTCCAACACTATTCTCCACCAATGATGAACAACGTTCTACGTTGGCTCTAATACCTTTAACACATTTCTCCGTAAAAGCTGTCAAAACATTTTTTAAGATATCTATCGACTGAAGCAGGTTGAAGACAATTACCGGCCCCATAACATTCAACTCTAACTGACCCGCTTCAGCGGCCAAAGTAATTGTCAGATCATTTCCAATTACCTGAAACGCTACCTGATTAACCAATTCTGCCATCACCGGGTTAACCTTCCCCGGCATAATTGAAGAACCAGGCTGCATTGCTGGTAGTTCGATCTCTCCAAAGCCACATCTTGGTCCTGAAGCCATTAATCTCAGATCATTGGCAATCTTGGAAAGGTTGACTGCACTCCCCTTTAAAGCGCCTGAAACCTCCAGCAGAACATCAATATTCTGAGTAGCATCCACCAGATCTTCTGCCTGTATCAAATCCAGATCAGAGACCCTACTCAAAGTCTGAGTCACGATCTCCACATATTCCTGATCAGCATTTAGACCTGTGCCTATAGCTGTAGCTCCCAGATTAATCACTCGCAGATGGTCAAGAGTCTGACTGAGCCGTCCAATATCTCGCTGAACTACAGCAGCATAGCCAGCAAACTCCTGCCCTAACCTGATCGGAATAGCATCCTGAAGATGAGTACGCCCAATCTTCAAGATCTGGTCAAACTCCTCTGCCTTTTTCTGTAAGGCTATCTGCAGGTTTTTGAATTCTACTAATGCTTTATTCAAGATATTGATTACAGCAATTCTAATACCAGTGGGCACTACATCATTGGTTGACTGGCCCATGTTAACATGATTATTGGGATGAATCAGACGATAATCGCCTTTCTCTTCACCCAGAAGTTCTAAAGCCCGATTTGTGATAACTTCATTGATATTCATATTAATCGAAGTACCAGCTCCACCTTGAATCGGATCAACAATAATCTGATCATGAAAATCTCCAACAACCAATTCATCGCAAGCCTGTAAAATTACATCCCCAATCTTCTGACCCATAAGCCCAACCCGCATATTGGCCTCAGTGGAAGCCTTCTTAACCATTGCCAGGGCACTAATTAACTCTGAATGAATACTATAACTAGTTATTGGAAAATTCCCTCTGGCCCGCAGACTTTGTATCCCGTAATAAGCTTCAATCGGAACTTTCATCTCTCCCAGAGAATCATATTCCCTTCTCCATTGCATTTTTAGTCCTCCCTTATCAGCAAAAGACCATTTTTTTACCATCTCATAAGATTTGACACGTACACTCATTATTCCTGCACAGCACTAAAGTATCTTTGAAAATTTCCGCCCTAATACCCGTTAAAATCGCGTTAAAGTTCCGGCAAGATATTAGTCTTTTTTTCTGCCATGGGCCAGCCTGGCAGAAGCAGCCGAAGCAATACCTGCCACCAGATCATCCAGAAAACAATGGACTTCACCCGTAGATTTATCATCTAAGCGAGCCATCAATCCCATCTTATTTTTGTCCAGATAGCCAAAACTGGTAAACCCAATAGTTCCATACATGCTGGCAATAGATACAGCCAGCGATTCATCAACCCCATAAAGTGGTTCATCGGTTTTAATAATACTCAGTAATGGTTCTGGAAGAGCATCATTCTCAGCTGCTACATCCAATGCGATTCCTGTCAAAACAGTATGGTGAACTTCACGCTTATCCATTACCCTTTCCACGCTTTCTAAACATTCAGCCATGGTCAAATCAGGATTAAATGGACTCTGAAGTGTATACACAATATCTGCAATCTCAGACAATTCGACACCCCGTTCTTTAAGTAAATCAATAACTACGTCTCTTAACATCCCAAACTCCTCCCTACTCTTATTATGTTTTAAGCTAGATAAAAATTTTCTCTCCCCAGTACTTTTTGCAAAAAATCCAGCGCAACTTCATCTTTCCGCAACCAATATTTCTCATCAGTGATGATAACAATTTTTTTACCCCGATTAATCACCTGCAAGATAACAGGTAAATGACCATTATACTTCTGGAAACCCTGTTCTAATTCCTGCATTGTGTTGGATTTATATTCTTCTTCATTCAGAGAAATGACTACAAATTCCTGATCTAACGGAATAATCTGTTCAATAATCAGACTAATATCTTCCTCCCTTTGATCAACTTTTCCAATAATGATTATCGGTTGATCTTTACGTAAGAGGTATTGATATCTGGCATATTGAGCCGGGAAAATTACGCCGTCAACAGAGCCAGACCAATCTTCTATCGTGATAAAAGCCATCAACTGACCTTTTTTAGTGGTGTGTTTTTTGAAGTCACTAATAATCCCACCAACCATAACCTGATTCCCATCTTCAATCTCTGGTAGATCCACTATTTTATCCTGAATCCATTGTGCATAGCGTTGACGATAGGGGTCTAAAGGATGCCCTGTCAGATAAAGTCCCAGGAGCTCTTTCTCCATCCTGAGGATCTCTTCAGGAACATATTCATCCAGATCTGGCAGTTGATCTTTCAGATGATTTTCCGCATAACCTTCTATATTTTCCACCAGTGAAATCTGGCCCTTAACTTCCTGACGTTGAACATATTGAGCTCTCTGGACTACATGTTCCAATATATTTAGATACTGAGAGCGATAACCCACAAAAGAATCCAATGCGCCACAGCGGATAAGACTTTCTAATACCCTGACATTAACTTTACTGACATCAATCCGTTGACACAGATCAGTTAATGAATGGTACGGCTCTTTCTCTCGACCCTGGATAATCTCAGCAATCGCTCCTGTCCCCACATTTTTAACTGCAGCCAGACCGAATCGTATCTGATTAGAACTCACCACAGTAAAATCAAAACCACTCTGATTGATATCAGGTGGGAGTACTTCTATCCCCATTTGCCGACACTCCTCAATATAATAGGCTACCTTACCACTGGAGCCCATCACACTGGTCAGAGTAGCAGCCATAAACTCTACAGGATAGTATGCCTTGAAATAAGCGGTCTGATAAGCTATCAGAGCATAAGCAGCACTATGACTTTTGTTGAATCCATAACCACCAAAGTATTCCATCAGATCGAAAAGTCGATTGGCTATATTTAGCGGTATCTTATTCCGAACTGCCCCATCTACAAAACGTTGACGATGACTTTGAATTAACTCTTCCTTCTTCTTTCCCATACCCCGCCGCAGAATATCTGCTTCTCCCAGCGTGTACCCCGCCAATTGACTGGCAATCTGCATAACCTGTTCCTGGTACAGAATCACACCATAAGTTTCTTTCACAATTGACTCCAGAGTTGGATGGATATATTCCACTTTCTTCTCCCCATGTCGACAAAGCATATAATCTTCTACCATACCACTCTGAAGAGCTCCCGGTCTACCTAGAGCCATCATGGCAATAATATCTTCAAAATTCTCTGGTTGAAGATCTTTACACAATCTCTGGTACAGTCTTGACTCCATCTGAAAGATCCCCGCAGTTTTGATCTCCCGTAACAATTGGTATGGTCTGGGGTCATCCAGGGGAATATTAGTAATATCTATTTGAACATTACGTTTATTCAACATCTGGATAGTATCGTTAATCACAGTTAAGGTTCGCAATCCCAGAAAATCCATCTTCAAAAGACCGATAACCTCCAAATCTTCCATATCATATTGGGTGATCACTTCGTCCTTATTCTTTTGAATAGGTGTATAAACATCAAGGGATTTCTGAGAGATTACCACTCCGGCTGCATGGGTTGAGACATGCCGGGGTAACCCTTCCAGTTTTTGTCCGATTCGCAACACTTCCTGAGTTTCCGAATCTTCTACCGACAGTTTTTTCAACTCTGGAGAGTATTGCAAAGCCTTCTCAATGGTGACTCCCGGTCCTCTGGGGATTAATTTGGCGATCTTATCTACTTTAGAGTATGGAAGTTCCAAAACCCGACCTACATCACGGACAACAGCTCTGGCAGCCATTGTACCGAAAGTAATAATCTGAGCAACATGGTCTTCCCCATATTTAGAGGTCACATAATTTATCACTTCATCCCGCCTGACATAACAAAAATCTATATCAATATCAGGCATGGTAATCCTCTCAGGATTTAAAAATCGTTCAAATAACAGATCATATTTTAGCGGATCTATGTCAGTGATCCCCAGAGTGTAGGCAACCAGACTGCCGGCAGCAGAACCTCTACCGGGTCCTACAGGAATATTCCGTTTTCTGGCATAATCTACAAAGTCATGTACAATCAGAAAATATGCCGTGAATCCCATCTTTTCAATAGTCTGCAGTTCATACTCTATTCGTTCACTAATCTCCGAATTCAATTCATCATATCTGTTAGTGGCTCCTTCAAAGCAAAGTCTGTACAGATAATCTTTCGGATTTTCCCCAGTAGGTACAGAAAAATCCGGTAAGTGAAATGTATCAAAATCAAAAGTCACATTACATCTCTCAGCTATCTTTAAAGTATTTTCAATCGCCTCTGGTAGATTGTAAAATAATTCAGCCATCTGTTCAGCAGTTTTTAAGTAAAACTGATCTGTAGCAAAACGTAAGCGATCGGGATCAGATACCGTCTTTCCGGTCTGGATACAGAGCAAGATATCATGTACATTGGCATCCTCTTCATCTAAATAATGAACATCATTAGTCGCTACCAGCGGAAGATCCCATTTTCGGGCCAGTTGGATCAGTTTCGGATTAATCTGACGCTGTTCTTCCATACCGTGGTTTTGAATCTCAACAAAGAAATTCTCCTTACCAAAGATCTCAACCATTGTTTTTAACGTATATTCGGCCTGTTCTAACTGATTATGTAGCAGACTGGTCGGTATCTGACCTGCCAGACAGCCACTGAGAGCTATCAGGCCAGCACTATGCTCCTGAAGTAACTCCAAATCAACCCGGGGACGATAATAGAATCCTTCTACCGACGCTTTCGAAACCAGAGTCAGCAGGTTTTGATACCCCTGGTTATTCTCTGCCAGGAGTGTTAAGTGAAAAGAATGTTCATCTATCCTGGCCTGTTTGTCAAATCTGGTACGGGCAGCCACGTAAACTTCACAACCGATGAGGGGCTTAATTCCCGCTGCCACAGCTTGACGATAGAACTTAACCGTCCCATGCATTACACCATGATCTGTAATCGCCACAGCCGGCATACCATATTCTTTTACACGCTGGATTAATCTCTCTATTCTCACCGCCCCGTCTAAAAGGCTATACTCTGAATGTAAATGCAGATGAACAAAATTACTCATCCCCTCACCTCCTCCGGTTTATCAAAAAAACAACATTTATCTATTAAGAATATACTATATTTATTCCTTTATCAAGGCTTAAATTCCTGCTATCTAGCTCCATGAGTGTTATATTCCTATAGTTTCCACCATATCTTATAATGATATCATTATGGGAGTGGTTTTTATGATCAACAGGATGGTAACAGTTTTCTTTATCGCTTTAGGTGTAGTGATCGGAGGTACTTTTATTGGAGGTTTAGCTGCTTTTATTACCAAAGAGTCACCTATTAAGATGATGGACGACATCTCACAACGAATCAAACTATATGCTGTCGTCAGTTCTATTGGGGGGACCTTTAAAAATTTACGGTTACTGGAAGGTAGTATTTTTCAGGGAGAATTATCTGTTGTTTTTCAACAGGCGTTAGTATTACTAATCGGTTTTATTGGAGCCAATATTGGAGTCTTCATCATCAAAGGTTTGACAGGTGGGTATTGATGAAGTTTCTCGTTATCAGTAAAGAAGATTTGATTCGCATGATTGCGTGTCTCCTATTGGGAATCCTTCTGGGAGGAATCAGTACCAATATACTGATGGGCAAACGTTATGATGAACTACTCTTGACCAACCAGACCTTACTCATTCAACTAGAAGAAGATAAACAACGACTAAAACAACTTGAGAAAGATACCAATGGTACACCGATAGTTAAAAAAGTTGTCCTCAAACTATTCACCAAAGAAGATATCCATACCGAAACAGATTTAGAGGAGAAGATCAAAGAACTGTTAACAGGTCTAGTTGGTCTGGAGATAAATCAACTGGACACTACCATTCTGCGAGATATTCTTCATGAGCGCAGCGTAATCCTGGGAGAAGATGCCTTTATTTTGGCAGTTGAGACGATTATCGTTGATGATGAGCTGACCTTTATAGTCAGAGCAGAGAAACAGAATAAGAATCGACTGGTGGAAGAGGAGTGAGTGAACTCGTTCAGCTAAAGCTAAACCTCGGGACTTCGGATGGGGATTCAACCCCACCTGGAGTAGAACAAGGCAGCTCCCACTTATAGAAGGGAGAGTCATAGAACTTAGATATACATCCTAAACTAAACAACAAACTCATTGACAAAAGAAGTCGAGTGAGTCAATAATCTATCTTACTCGACTTTTCTGATATTCCAAACTTAATTTTTTCAGAAAAAATTAATATGATCTACTCCAATGCAGGGAAATAAAGTCATCACCTGTTTTTAATAATCTCTAACACTGCATCCAGCACCTGATCTTCACCCAAAGTCAATTTTAATGGATCTACATCAACTCCAACAACACTAACTCCATTAATACTAAAAATTTCTGTACCCACAGAAATCCTGGTTTCACCAAAATTATTCGCAACAAATAATTGATCCCCCTTAATGATCACATCTAAAGGAAATATCTTCCCGACTTGTTTCGGATAATTAGTATATTCTTTATAAATCTCCAAAGATGTATGACCATCTTTAAAACTAGCAACATACGGAGCTAATAGTTGATATAATTCTAATGTAGAAATTTCTGTTTTTTGGCTTATTTCTTCGATGATTTGATGATAATATTTATGTGCTTCTTCTTTACTATAGTGATTATATAGATTTGGATGCACTTCTTCCAATTGTTCAAACAAATACTGTGCATCTGCTAAAGCTTCTTCTAAAGTTAATTTTCTACCCTGTACTAATTTAGTTTCCTTTTTTGTATCTTCAGTCTTAAAATCATTAAATCGGAATGAACTAATTATTTCCTCGACAATTTTGGAATTTTTCAAATGCTCATTTTCGGTTCCAGTAAAAGTTAATTCAAAAGCTGTCTTATCTTGATACACACAAATTATAATAACTTTTCCTTGATACAATGAATTAGTCGCAATTATTTTATAAGCAGATTGACTATCAATCTTAATTCTTTCCATTTTAATATCAGAAGCATCACTACGTAGGATTTTAGTCTGACTGTATATTCTATTTTCAAATAGTTCCAATGTAGAAACATCTTTTGAATCATCAATTTCAATATCAAATCCAAAATAATCACCACTAATTGGAGCAAATCCCACTCTGTTACCAACCTGAACTAGATTCCACTCTTCTGGATATTTAATTTTAAAATATTTATTAGAAAATTCTTTCCACACTAATTTGCTAGCAGCTTCAGAACTGCTATATAAAAGCACTGATATTCCTAGTAATAACAAAACTAAAAAGCAAAAAAACACTTTAAAACTACTAATATCCATAAATGTTTCCTCCTTTGAATATTTGCCTAGAATATTTTTACTGTTGGTATATTTATTCAAGTTGTAGTTACTTTGGTTGATTACAACCTATTGACTTAATTCATAAAATTTTTTCACGTTAAAATGATGTTTGATGACTTAAATCTAAATAAAGTGTTCCGGAGGTTATAAACCCGAAAACTTAATGCCAAAATGTTGTCAATTAAAAATACATTTTTATCGTTCATAAACAGATGAAATAAAAGAGACTCCTTGAGTGGAGTCTCTTCATGTGACTATCCAGTTATATCAATAATAATACTTGTAGGAGATCCCTGAGTTCCCGGATGCCCATTTGGATCTGCGAAAGCACTCCCCCCACCGATTACAAGAATCGCCAGCAGAACAATCAGACTAATTAATTTTTTCATTCCATATCCCCCCTTTAAAGCCTTTTATATAACTCTGTACCTCTAAAATCCTCTTTTAAAGTATCTTTCAAAGATTTTAATCTATCTATTTTATATTCATTTACAATCTCATTTATTTTTATTAGACAATCAAATGCCAGGTTCATTGCTTCTGCTTTTTTCAGAGACTCAAATGCTAAATAGAGGGTATCCAATGCAGTAAACACCTGATCTGCTCGTAATTCTGCCATTGCTTGATTATAAAATGCCCATCCTAGCTCTAAGTTATCATTATATTTAGTGGCAATAATTTCAGCTTTTCGAGTATATCCTCTAACTTCATCCAATACATCAACGTCTCTATTAAACTTCAAACATATTGAAGCTAAATTATTGTATATTTTGGGCAGGTCTTTTTCTTCAAAGTATTGTACAGCCTCTTTGGCAATATCAATAGCTTTATCAATCTCTCCAAGATAAAAATAATAAACACTTTGATTATCCAGAATCAAACCTTTTAAGTCATTTCTTACTTCACTGAAATTTTTCATACTAGAATCTAAAAATAGTTTTATTTCTTTAAAATACTTTTCTTTCCTTTCGATTTTATACAAAGCTAAATTAGCCCAAATTACATTCAAATACGTTTCTACTAACAAATTAACATCTTCAATCTGACTCAAATACTTCTTAAATATAGATCTGGCATCAACTAATCCCCCTCGATAACCGATCATCACACCCTTAAAATTATTCAGATAAATTAGTTTTTCTAGATTTCCGGAGTTATGTATCTCTGCATCATTCACAAATTCAAGTGCCTTTGAATATTGGTATAGTTTATATAGACCTCGAACCTTTAAAAATAAAACATCCGGTAAAAATTCTGTTTCACTCATTGCTAATAACTCTGCCTTACCTATGTTCGACATAAAATCTAACAAATCCTTCTTTTCTAGACATAGTTTTGCATCTTCGTAAAACTTTTCAGTGGACACCATAATATCTATCATCCTGTTACCTCCATTTTATATTTTTCTAAATACATACATTAATTACTATTTATTATATCACTCATGTAAGTTAAATTCAATATATAATTTGCCTTTTTTATAATTTAACTTACATTTTTGATATTATGTCCACATAGCACCAACTGATCTTAAATTTATTTTAGATGAACAGTAAAAAAACCCAAATTACCCTTTATAACTAAATTCTGGTTTAGAAAAATCTTCCGTTGGATTAGAAATATTCACCTTTTAATTTTTTGCATCGTCTTTCCTTTGACCATTCCACTTTAAAACAACAGCTCTCAATTAAAGCTAAATTTTTGATCAAAAGCCAGGCAATACATGCACATTATTTTTTTCAACTAGGGAGAATTTCGGAGAAATGCCAAAAAACAAAATTGGCGTTATTGACATTGGAGTAGTCAAGATCAAATTGCAAGCTGTACACACCAATGTCCAATATCGCAGATGATCTTAAAAAATGGAATTGAGCATCTACTAATAGCAGAAATTTTAAAGTACAAAAGTATTGAAGGATGAAAAGAAGGAGCTGTCCTTCAATGGTTTGTGAAAAACCATTGAAGGACAGCTCCTTTCAAGCTTTTATTCCATTTTTCAATATCTTTTGATCTAACCCTTAATCCGAAAACTAACATAAAAAGAGCATCGTTGTCAATCGATTACACAAGATCTCTTCACAACTTATAGGACAGATTTTTGATATTCCTGCAATGTTATTTTATTAAAATCTCTCAATGTTATAACTTAATGAATGTAGAGTTCACCTGTAATTGTGGTCCTCTGGGCAGATATTACTCTCCCAGAGGACACCCTAACTGCTCAGCCATTTTTGATATCTCTTCTGCGGATAAATCGGTAAACTTAACTATCTTGCTGACAGATATCCCATCCTCAATCATTCTCCTGGCAATATCTAGTTTACCTTCCTGTATCCCCTCTTTTTTTCCCTCTATTATACCTTCTCTTCTACCCTCAATCCTACCCTCTTTCCGTCCTCTTAACTGATAGGAAGTAACAAAACCCATTACCTTCTCACTCTCCTTTCGACCAAACTCAGCCTCTAATCGTCTCTCAATGATCAGTTCTTCTTGCTCAGTAAGTGTCATCCCAGAATCGAAATAAGCTATAATCAATTCCACCTTCTCTGCTGGCAGCTCAAGATTAGCTATAATTCTTAAGTGAGCTAACTTGACATCTATCCGCTCCGCAGGACTATACTTCATTCGGCTTAACATAGCAGCAGCAACGGGATTTAGACAATCTCGATAAGCTCTCCAGTCCTGCTTTTTTAACTGAACCTTCAAAAACTTGAACCTTAAGGTTTTTAAAAAAGGAAACTCCATTCTGTATTCATCCGTCTCCCGAATCTTCACCCCCGATGAAAAGACCACTACAGAGAGAATCTTCATCAGCGGATACTTTTCATGCAGCCGGATGAAGTAACTGAACATCTGACGATTATAATCCTTAATCCGCTGTTCTTGCCCTTCAATATGCAAGATAACCTCTTCTTCCTCACCTCGCATCCGCAGTCGATAGACAAGGTCCGCAATTTTGGTTCTTACATCACCCCTCAGCCGTAATTCACAGTTCTCCTCCTTAATACTATCCTGCTCAATCAGCAAGGCGATATCTGCAAAACATAAATCCATGAACTCTAACAAAAAATCACCCATCAACTGCTTGAACATCCTGTCATAATCGGTATAAGTACCTGCTGAACTATTATTCACCATCTGTTTATACCCCCTTATAAGAAATAAGGTGGTTGGTTTAGTTAAGTTAGCATTGTAAGATAAGGACTTCGTAGGTCAAGAGGGAGTTCTAAGAAGGTTATTTCGTCAAGATGAGTTATTACAGTCGGGGTATCTCGTGATGGTAAAAAGTAGGGAAGTCAAAACATATCCTGCCTATCAGTGAACTCGTTCAGCTAAAGCTGAACCTCGGGGCTTCAGATGGAGATTCAACCCCACCTGAAGTAGAACAAGGCAGCTCTCACTTATAGAAGTGAGAGTCATAGAACTTAGATATATAACTATAATATCATTAAAGGATTTAATTGGCAAGATTTATTTAGCATAATTTCATATAATTTAATATTTTGTCATAGGACAATATTAACGGATTAAATTATTGCGGTATCATTTAGATAAATTGCTAAAACCATAATCTCCTAAACAGTAACAAAAATAAGCCCTATATTATTAATTCTATGCTATAGTATCTCTTTAAGAAAACTACAGATTTCATCCGCTGCTTTTTTCCAATTTGGATCCAACATCATGTTATGACATAAATCCCTCAGTATAACTGTTTTTGCTTTGAAAAATATTCCATTATTGATTACTACACTCACCGGAACACATTGATCGTTCAAAGAACCCATAACCAGGCAGGGGAAATTTATCTCACGGTTCTTCGGCACAAAATTTTGCATGGTAGCCATTTCAACTTTTTTGGATTCAGTTTGCAGCTGCTGCAAATATTTTTGCGTTTCAGCTTCAGAAAGCCGATTGGAATAAAAAGTTTCTGATTGATTTTTCGAGGTCTGCCAGATACGAATCTTGATTAATTCAAATAGAATGTGTTTTACAGGCATAGGTGCTAATAAAACCAATGCTGAAAGGTTGTTTTTATATTTTGATAAATAAAGCTGAACTACTTTACTACTTAGTGAATGAGCGACTATAATTGGTTTGGCAGGAAGAACTGAGATTAGCCAGTGCAGATCGTCAACATAATCATCAATGGTAATTGCGTGGACATTTGAAACACTATCACTATTTCCATGGTTACGATAACTAAGGGCATACAGATTATACTCTTGCTGATGAAGATACGGAAGAAAATGTACATCCCAACACCAGGCTGCATGTCCCGCCCCATGAAGAAACACAATATTATTTAAGTAATTATTATCATACTCAATAACTTCAAGTGTCATATAAACCTCCTATTTTTTGACTATAAAGAGTTTTTGTCCTAACAAATTTAATGGATGATTATCTTTGGGATATTCCATGACGATTTCTTTTGCTCCAGCTGTCTGAAAAACAGTTCGCCACTGCCGCGTGGAAAGAAAAGTTGTATTATCATCCTTTCTAACATCTTCCCGATGCTCCATCATAAACGCCTGTGAGACAAGCATATCCAGCACTTCCGTCACTGTCTCCACTACGAACAGCCATCCATTATCTGCTAACGTATCAAGAAGGTCCGCAACCGTACTGTCTGTATTTTGGGCGTTATTCAAGACTCCGACGGCAATGATGATATCCGCGCTTCCACTTTCAATTCCCTGTTTTGATAAGCTACGATCAATATTGACCAGCTGATACGATATCGGTAAATTAGCCGAAAACTGTCTTTTCGCCTCTCGCAAAAAAAACGTTGAGAGATCTGTAAACATGTATGTAACACAGTTAAGATACGGGGTCTGTGATAAATGGTAAAAAACCGTTTCAGTAGTTGCTCCCGTGCCCGCTCCAATTTCAAGTATATTTAGTTTTTGCTGTGCTGACTTTTGAAAAACTCCTTTTTGCTTGCCGATAGAAATCACTTTTTTTGCGATAATATAGTTAAAATATTTGAGGATCAACGTTTCTTTATAAAGACTATTAGCATAATCGGTACGACCTTCAGGAAATAAAAGCAAAGTTGCCTTCTGCTGCCCACTAATCAGCTCTGGCAGACTGTTGATGTTGTTTAATAGATATTCAGTTGTCAAAGGTGAGCCCAGGCGGTAATTCCACAAATAGGTTACCTGATCCCATTTCGATTTCAACTGTTCTTCAGAGATCCTCTGGGTGCCGATGTATTTTCCATCTGCATTTTTTAAATACCTCCGCTGACAAAGCACCTTTAACCAACGCAGAATAACATGAACCTGCTCTGGCGCTGCCTTCAATGCCGTAAGTATCTCAGCAGTATCATGCTCTGCTTCGTTTGATAAAAATAGGCCATTCTGTTGAAACACATGGAGCATTGTCTGCAAGATGGTTTGATCTCTTTTCTCCAAACAATGTAACAAGTATTCCTTATCCAGGGTTTCACAATAATCCTTGATTGTAATCTCCTGGCGACTGTCCTCCGAAATAAATTGCTGGACTGCCTGTTTTAAGTAATATGGATTACAGGCTCGATAAATCACTTTTTTAGTTGTTTCAGTGGTATTTATCTCCTGAGCAAGCAGATTCCAATTTTTTGCACATAAAATTTCTCTCTGCGCGGATGCTGCATCCTGTCTGTTGGTAAAGATCTTTTCCCGCATTTTTGATAGTTCAGTTTTTATTGCCTCTGCCCATTCCTGAGAAATAAACTCACGAAAGTTCATCTTTTTACTGTTCCTAATAGTCGTACATGGAGAATCAAAAGAATAGCTGTATTGTTCGCTTTTTTGAAAAGGTGTGTTATCATATGGCATTATCATATATTGTTCCCAAGCAATCGTACCAGCAAGACCTGTAACAGAAAGATTTCCATTACAAGTGCCTATAGTCAGACGGTGCAGTTGCGGAAACAACAATCCAGACTCTGGAGAACATCTACTCCGTATCCTAAACAGAAAGGGAATTCCACCAAGCTCACCATTTACTATAGAGTTTTCATTTGATACAGATGTCTGAGATTTTATCGTAAACATCCTTGTCTGAGGTAAACTATCAATTAATAAATGGATAATAGAATAAACAATACCAATATCCAAATCAATATCAATATGGGTAATTTTTGTTTGTTTAGTAAGCATCGCCATGCAATTACCAAAAGCAGCCAGGGAACTCAGATACACAAGGGGATTTCCCACTGCATAACAAAGATGATTTTTCCTGGCGATTTTCATCCACCTAATAATATCTTCATAATTAACAGGCTGTTCCTGCAGGACATGCAATCCATGTTCCAATAGCTTTTCGACCAATTCCGCAGACGCTTCCGGTGGTGTATTTATTACACTAGATGTTATCATTGCCAGCTGAATATCATTTGGGAGCTCTGCTACATTTGAATACAATTTGATCTTGTAATACTGTGCACATTGTTGATTAACTTTGGTCTCCCTGGCCAATAATCCAACAATTTCAAATTCTCCCTTTAAGCCCTGCAGTGCATCCAGGGTTATCTGGCATGAAGTATCTCCACAAACCAAAATTTTAAAGCACTCCATAGTTTTATGTCATCCTTTCCTTAAATTGTCTTAATCTGCCCCTTGCGAAAATATCCAGGTAGGCAAAGTATTTTCAGCCTGTTAATTTGATATGTTTATTTCAGTGTCCCATGTCTCTGCCTTGATGATGGTCTTTAACAGCTCAATATGAGATTGGTACACTGGCTTAAGATCCTGATTTATGAATGCCTCTGCGACATAATCCCAGTTAATAGATATATTTCCTGTAAAATCTGTAACTTGATAATCCAATGCCACCTGGGGTGTTTGACTTATCGCATATAGTTCACACATATCCTGCGGCAAATAGTCTAAATTCGCTGTTTGGCCCTGTAATACTCCCGTAAAGACGACTGGCATAATCGCCTTACCTGGCTGTTTTTTTGCCAGTTTCTTCAAAATATCAACACCTGGATAATTTCTGTATTTAACCAGATCCCACATCTGCTTCTGCGTACTTTGAACCTCCTGAAGAAATTTTTTTCCATAGCTTTCATAGGTTACAAGACCATTATTGGTAAAATCGCCCAATATCCTCTGCACATCTTCATTCAGGGGAAGTCTATTATATAATGTTATGTTAATTGTTAAATCATGACTTCGGCTATACCCTGATAAGGTCTTCATATACGCAGTACAGATAACTGCTGCAGGTGTCAGACGATATTTTCTGGATTTTTCATACAGACATTTTGTTTCGTCTTCTGATAAATAACTGCTTAATCTTTCAAAGCGGTTAATCCTAATCTGACTGAAGTCAGTGTACACCTTCAATTGCGGTGCTTCCGGTAATGTTAAGACACGTTTTTCCCAATATTCATCGGCCTCTTTGTATTGCTCTGCATGTTCCTGACGGTATATTTTTTCAGCTAAACAATACTCTTGAAAAGTATAATTGGGCCATTCTATCTCGCTGCACTGATAAACTTGAAACAGATTGGTGACCATCATTTTCGCGCTCCATGCATCAAGGATCAGACAATCAAAACTGATGTGTAACCGAAAGTCTTCTCCTTTTAAAGAACTCACTTGAATGTCAAACATTGGCCAAATACCATAGGGAAATATATAATGAGACAATTCTTTACGAAGTTGAGTTCTTTGATCTTCACTATGGAAATCAGAAGTGCGGATAATATATTCCGATACCTTATCTTTGAATTTCTGACGTCCGTTGGGGAGAATCACATTTCTAAGTGCATCAAATTTTTGGATTATTATGTTTACTGCTTTTTGGAAGCGTTCCAGATTAATATCAGTGCACATAAGTTCAAGATAATAATGGGCACTTACAGAACCAAGTTCATAATCAGAGTTTCTTCCAATATAGTATGCCTTTTGAATTGGAGTTAATGGTATAGAGTTCTCATCATCGCAATACATTTCATTTTGGATCATCAGGTATTGAATCAGTTTTTCTTTTGCTGCTTTTAATTGGACCAATAAATCACCCCGTAATGCGCCATGAGGTGCTCGATATCTAAGTTTTCCAGTCTCTACCCACAGCTGAATGTTTAATGCCTGACAGTGCTGGATGATCCTTTCACATAGTTGCACGTCAGTAATCCTAACATCACTCATTGTTTAACACCTCACCTAGCTTAACTGCCAACTGTACCGCATTTTCTTTTTCCTCCAGGCATGAATAATGATTTCCCTTTATCTCAATCTTAGCAAACTCACCTAAACAAATATCTTCCCAATCGTTTAACAACATATCAAAGTATTTGAATGACCCTTCCTTTTCGATTGATGAGAAGTATCGAATATCGCCAAAATAAGGGTCCGGGATAAACCGTAGAGCTTGAAAAGATTGCTTAAATACATAATAAAGCTTTGTGATGACCTCCGAAGAAATTTGCCTTCCTGTATTCTCTTCACTAATCTTTGCATATAGGTTAAAACGCTCTGCCTGACTCATTTTCTGCAAGGCATCAATTACATTTCGATCCTGATCCTCAGCTGCAATCTCAATGAGTTTCAAAACGTTTAATTGGATCTCTACTGCTTTGGAAAATGCACGTTCAAGTAACTTTTGATCACTTATACCTAAATTCATTAGTGATACATGAATATTATCAATAAACAGAATTTCATACATCAACTCATTCTGCAATTGGATTGGCATCGAACCACCGTCAATGACAGATACGTCATCCACCTCAATACCCTGTTCTAATAAACGTTTCGCAACTTCGATAGCAATAACGCCACTAAAACTATATCCAATAATTTGCGCTCTGGATACGTTCATACTTAATAGAATATTGGCGTACTGGTCAGCCAAAAATTCAATTGCATCATTTGGCGCAATGGCACAATACTGTTCAGTGTCGGCAATTTCCACAGCAATGACCCCTCCCTGATCCTGTTTGACCAATTCACCTGCTAGATGACGGTAAGGATCTGCTGAGCCCAGTACACCATGAATCAATAGACGAATCCTTTTATTTAAGTCCCCACCATAATGTTTAACATAGGCAAATTCATCTCTGGATGGCAGCTTTTCAGTAATGGTAAGTTCACTTTCAGATCTTTGTTCTTCCAGTGCAACAAATTCTGCCGTTTCCTGCACTGTAGGATGATTGAGCATCTGTCGTAAAATTGCATCAAAGGGAGTAGAAACATTCAGGATGTTTCGTATTTTTGTTGCAACCTGAGCCATAATCAACGAATCTGCCCCAAAATCATAAAAATTCTGATTCTTCCCCAGCGAATCTAGATTCAGCTGTTCCATCCACAATTTACTAATTTCCTCTTCCAGCTTACTTTCGGGCATTTCGATCAGCATATCATTTGGGTTGGCTTTTGCTATCTTCTCTACCCATACCCTTACTTGCTTACGGTCTATTTTCCCATTTGTGCTCAGAGGAATCTGGTCAACAAAGTAGATATCTGCAGGAACCATATACTTTGGCAGTCGGGAATTTAATTGAGAAGTAATCAAATCAAGATCAATTTGTCTTCGATTTCTTTTAAACTGTTTGATAAACAGAGCTGCACCCAGTTTAGACAAATCAAAAGAATGGTCAGGCACTATCTTAGTTACTGAGTCTTCTTCACACTGATCCAATACTTCCAACCAGGTTTCTCTGCTGCAGAACAAAGAGTCCTGACGCAAGATATCTTCAGGAGGATTCATCATCAGTGCCTGCGATGCTAACAGCCAGGGTTCTTCATTAACTGGCTCGGAAAATAACAGATAGCCCTGGGGAGCAATTAAACTTTCTATCCGTGACAAGGCTTTTCGAATGTCCACAGCATTGTTTAGCACATATGCACAGATAATAATATCAAAGGTATTGGGAGCAAATCCCTGTTCTTCGCAGTCAATATCCAGATCAAAGGTCTTAAATATCATCTCCGTTCCGTCAAATTTCTCTTTTGCTGACGGGAAGAAGTATTTTGTGACATCGGTAAAGTAATACTGATATTTTGAGCCTTTTAAAGCATTGATAACATATTCTGTAGTGGCACCTGTTCCAGCTCCGATTTCCATAATCTTTAATCTTCTATCTGGTCTCTGATGTGCAATCTTTTCAACAAACATCCCAATATACTGATTTAGATAAGCAGAAAGGGGATTGTCTACGTATAGTGCTCTGGCAAACCGGGTATCACCTTCCGGATAGAGCAAGCTGATAGGATCAATATTGCCCTTCAGTAATTCCACAAGATTATCCGCATTCAGTTTGATATAATTCAAAATTTCTACAGATCCTAATCCATTACTCCAGGCAGCATAGGCGATATTCCATTTTTCCTGCAATCCCCCGGAAGAGATATCCCTTGAGAACTCCGATATTTCTTTCCCCTGTATGTAGCCTTTTTTTCTTAAATGTTTTTCCCAATAAGTCATAAGCCACTGATACTTAGAACAGATTTCTGCAGTACTATTGTTAGAGAACTCCAACTCCTGAAGGGCCAGATAAATTGCATAAAGTGCCGCATCATTTCTACTGTGGATAGCCTTATCAATATCGGCACTGATTATTTCGTGGGTCTCTTTAGCGATTCTCTCGTCAATTTCAGCAGCAAGTGAAAGAAATTCATTGTCTGCTTTCAGATTACAATAATCTCTGATTTGTTCAACTTCTGTCAGAGCAATTATCTCATTTCTTCCCGGATCAACAATTGCCACAGCTGAAGATATAGATGCAGCCTCATTTAGTGCATTTTCAATCTCTCCCAGTTCAATTCTGTTACCCCTGATTTTTACCTGATTATCTGTTCGTCCCAGGAACTCTATCTCTCCGCCAGGTAGATATCGTCCCATGTCTCCTGTATTGTAGATTCTTTCATTACTATCGGGATGGTAGATAAATTTAGCCTCTGTTAATGAATCATCCCCATAATATCCTGTAGATAATCCTATTCCGGCAATGTACAGATAACCGGGTTTCCAGACTGGGCAGTCACGTAACTGCTCATCCAGAATCATAAATCTCTGATTAGCAAGGGGCTTTCCATAAGGAATGCTAATCCAATCCCGGTTTAGCAATTGGTATTCATGATAAATTGACCAGATCGAAGCTTCTGTAGCTCCACCCAGCGAAACAATTCTCATCCCCGGAATAAACTTGTGCAGCTGCTCGGGCATCTCCAATGGAATCCAGTCGCCTGAGAGCATCGCTAAGCGCAGCGGGATTTGGATATCAGCTTTAGTCTGTAAGTGAGTTAATAATATCCGCATTAATGCCGGTACGCTATTCCAGATAGTCACTTGATGCTTATTTATTACCGTTATCCAATGTGCGGGATCCATATAGTACTGTTCTTCGGGATAGATAATTGCGCCTCCCACAGAAAGAAGACCAAAAATATCAAATACCGACAGATCAAAATTAAGCTGTGAAATACCAAACACCCGGTCATGCTGATCGAATTCATATCTGTGGATAATATCCTCAATTGTATTGCGTGCAGCAGTGTGCGTAATCACAACTCCTTTAGGTTCACCTGTTGAACCAGAAGTATAAATGATGTATGCAGGATTCTCGGGTTCGTTTGCAGCAGGTTCAAATCTATCGATGTCCTCCTTAATCATATCTACGATAATTACCCTCATCTGCTCTTTATAACTATTATCTATTTTCGAATTTGAGTCGGTCAAAATAAGAGTACAGTTAACATTTTGTAAAATTTTCCTTCTTCTTAATTCTGCCTGATTAGCATCCACCGGAACATAAACACCGCCCATATATAGAATACCTAACACTGCTGCCACCTGATAACGTCCTTTTTTCATCACAATAGCTATATTATCCCGCTTTTTGCCACCTGAGCGAACAAGCTCTCCAGCAATTTTTTTTGCCAGACAGTCCAGTTCCCGATAAGTCAGGACACCTATGCCATCATCTATAGCCAGCTGTTCCGGATACTTCTCCACCTGCTCCAAAAACTTTTCATACAACAATCCCTCGGGGAGTTCACGCCGCGTATTGTTGACTTCTTCTCTCTCTGCTTTCTGCCATTGAGGTAGGGGAATATGAAGACTCTGCTTCCAGTTCTCCTGCGATTCGGCAAGATAGATCAATTGGTTATTGAATTTCTGAAACATATCTGCAATCATTCCATCGGGAAAAACACCTTTTCTGACGTCCCAATTAACCTGCAGTCCGAAATCACCATCCATAGCCTGACAATCAATAAACACCTGCGGAGTCTGGGTGATCCCAAACTCTGCAAACTGCCCAATTCTTTGTGTACCTGGGTCAGTTAAACCAATGGCACTGGTATAGACAACAGGCATTAGTGATGCTTCTTTTCCGTATGTTCTTGAAATCTCACGGATCAGTTCCACACCAGAAAAAAGTCTGTGATCCAAATCCGCAAACAATGTTTGATTAATACTCCTGGCTCTCTGCAGAAACGTGTTTTTAGCGCTGTTTTTTACTTCCAATAGATTAATTGAAGTGAAATCCCCAACCACATAATTAATTTCTTTAAATAACGGGAGGCGGTTCAGAACAGTCAGATTAAGGCAAAAATCACTGTTCTGACTCCAACGGTGCACAGCATCAGCATAAGCCGTTAATACAGCTACAGTTGGTGTGATTCCTGAATTTTGCGAATGATTCTTAAATGCTGCCCACTGCTGTGTACCTAAACGCAGCATATACCTTGCAAACTCAGGTTTTACGCTGACTGACTGTTTGCGCTTTGTTGGAAGTTGAGGTGCTAATGGCAGCGTAGGCAGCCGGTTTATCCAGTATTGCTTATCTTTTTGATAAGTTGAGCTATTCTTTAAACGTCGCTCCGCCAGTACGCAATCACGGAAAGCAAGATTAATCTCCGGCAGCTTTGCATTCTTCGAAAAATATAACTTTTCAAATTCTGAGAACAGCAGTAAGATACTTGTCCAATCGGCAATGAGAAATTCCATGGAAAAATGCATAATCTGCCCATTCACCTGTTCAGACACAGCAATCCCAAACATCGGCCATTTCCCAGGCGGATAGATGCGATGCCCCATCTCTTCTCTGATATGCTGCAGACTATTGAATTCCGAATCAAAGTTGTAATATTCTACATTAAGTTGTGGTACTTCCTGTAAAACCTGCTGAAAACCATTTTCATTGACAATCGCCCTGAGCATATCATGTCTTGTGATGAGCGTTTGCCATACCTGTTGGACTCTCTTTCTGTCAAGAGTATCATATCTGATTTCAAGATAAACATGACAAGAAACCCCTCCATATTGAAATGCATCTTTCCTGCCCAACAGATACGCAGATTGTATATCAGTCAGAGGAAAGGGTTCGTATCTGGACTCTTCAGCAGAATATATTTCTGTTTCATGCTTCGTATTTGATAGATATTCAATAATCTCAGCTTTATTTTCTTTCAATATTTTTAATCTTTGATCAGATATCGCAGCAGATGGTGCTTTGTATCGCAGCTTCCCATTTTCACTCCAAAGTGATATATCTTGCTCTGAAAAATAATCTACAATTTCTTTCACTGTATTAAATTTCATTTTCATATACTCCTTTCTATTTAGATATTATCTGCAAAAGACCTGATCGAATCAAATGAAATATGATGATGCCTAGTTTTATTTTCACTCAGAAATCGGGCATAACCGAAGATCTTCGTCATCTCAGACCATTGTTTGGAGCATAGTACTTCCTGTTGAGCTTTCCGGTTGGCATTTGCTCCATCAAGAATCAGATCCCGTACACTTAACAGATCTCGTGCTATAGCGATTGGCCATTCCTTTGTGATAACTGTATCAAAGCTTCTTTCCCGATAGTCACCCAATATTTCGATGGAATTTTCGAGTAAATGTGCAGGAGTAATATTCTGTTCACTATTCGGATTATACAGCGAGGTTGGAATATGCATACGCGGCTTCCAGATAACTGGTCCAAAAGTATCCTCCAGAGTCAAGCGTCCACTTTCGTAAACGATAACTAGATTGTGCAGCAAATGCATATAGTTGTCCGGATCATGCGGATTAATCTGATTATTATACTCAATTGTGACAGGTATGCCACCGAGTTTTGCAGTAAGTATGTCAAAGGGACCTATATTCTGATTTAGTGCTTCTATTTCCCAGGTCCGGATGGAAGGAAGTGCACGCATAAGTATATCCATCGCCGGATATGATACCTGTGGACAAAACGATGCATTAATATATACAGGAGAGTCAAGTTTATTAAGTTCACAGGCACAATTAATAAATCGCCGCACTTCCGTCATATTAGGATATAAATCTCCTGTCATAAAGTGTACTTTATTTTTTCGGGCTGCCCTGTAGCAAGATTCCAAATCCCGGGGGTGGATGGGCTGCTCCTGAATAACATTAATTTTATGTTCTAACAATTCGAGTGCAATTTCTGTTCCACTTCCACCTATCGCTCCTGAGCGAATAACAACACATGCTAAATTGACGTCAGCAGGCAGCCCGGATGTAGATGTAAAGAGGGGAATATTGTATTTCTCTGCACACACTTTTGAACGTTCACTTCCATTTGCAAGCAAACCGACAATTTCAAACTCTTCTTTCAGCAGTTTAAGAGCTGCCAGATAATACTGACCAAATGTTGTTCCGCAAACAATTACTTTGAGTTTTTTATTCATTATATTTCACCTTCTATTTCCTGATATAGCTCACATATAGGTCCTTTATGAACCTCCAATCTGCCGGAGGTTTTAATCCTTTGCAGTATTTGCATAAAAGCCCGGGCATTTCCACACTCTCCTAACGGATAGACACCTGGTGGAATTCTTTGCTCCTTGACAGCAATTACGGTGACTGCAGCCGTTAAACCTGTTAATTCAGCCGGGCTGTCATAAAGAAAGCTTAGTGTTCTACTCAGTTCCCTTCTTTTTATTTCTCCATCAATTTGAATTACAAACCCGGCATATTCTTTATCTCCGGCACAATCTGCTTTTGTTGCATCATGAAGGCTTTGGATAGTCTGCGCCGGATTGTTTGGATAATGATATTTTGCCGTTTCCAATACCTTCAATGTACATTCACCGTCAAGGGTCATATACCATTCACCGTTTTTAAGATCTAATTCCTTAGCCACATATAGTGATTCATTATCAAAATAGGGGAATGACTTTAACTCACGATTAAAAAGTCTAACTCTGCCAGGATTTCCGTCAGTCACATAGGGAGCCACTTGACCGTTTTTCCAGATCATCATTGATTTATTTGTTTCATGGAATAATCCATCCAGATAATCTCTGGCTGCTGTTTTTGTAAATCTACCAAGAGCTGCATAGTAAGACTTCAGATTTTTCACCTTAGCGAAGTCATTGGCAAACCAACGAGGCAGTATTCCTGACAATCCCGGCGTAGACCCTGCTCCGTAAATAACAGAACAATTATCGGGAATATCACTGGCTATTTTCGACCGGTCTATCATCCCAACATCTATATAATCAGACCCGTTATTGGCGACAACCCAGGTTAGCTCTTCCGAATCAGTGGGTACTTTTGCACAGTTGATAACGATCTTACAGTCGGTAATGAATGCTTTAATACTGGAAATATCATCAATATCCACCGCCATCACATCTCTGATATTCAGCTGCCCCTGCGAATTATCGGATCTTGAGGTATTTCTACTACCTACACGTAAAGGCTCAGTCTGTTCCCGCTCTAAAATACTGACGACATGCCTACCCACATTCCCACTACCACCGATAATTCCGATCATAATTCTCCCTCCACCATGCTCTTCAGCTCATCTATTTTCTTCTGGACAAGAAACGCTACTTCAGATAACCCTGGTCGATCAAACAGTTCACGAAGCGAATAATCTACACCCATTCTTTGTTTGAGAATAGTAATAAATCTGGTCGCTGACAGGCTGTCACCACCTATTTCAAAAAAGCTCTGCACTCCTGTTATCTGGTCACAGCCGATAAGTGTTTTCCAGATGTGGGCAATTTCCCCTTCCAACCCGACGTATTCTATTTTTCCCTTTGCTTGTCCACCAGGGCCAGTAATTAATCTTACCATTTTCTTGCGATCAACCTTCCCATTTTTATTAATTGGAAAACTCAGAAAAAAGCAAATAGCGTCTGGAAGCATATACTCAGCCAGCCCCAATTGCAAATATTCCTTAAGCACAGCAGGCGAATTAAACTGAGCTTTTTCCAGTGCTGCATCAATTAGCATTGCAGAAGATCTGTACCGGGAAATGATTTTAAGCTTAGCAAACTGTGATTCATCAAAAACATCTTGCCATTCTTTTTTAGTAAGCAAAGGTTTATCTTCCGTCTCCCTGGTATTTGAAAAATTAATAAAACCATTTTCGATTGCGCCTGATACTACAACTGCTATGGGATCTAATTTTTCGTATTCGATTGCGAATAAATGTCCCTCTTCTTTCAACAATGTGTACGCTATGCCAATGCCTCGTCGGGCATCAATATACTGATGCAATAAATTTATTGCAATGACATAGTCATAAGCATGTAGATGTTCCCGGGGAATGAACTCCTCTGTTAGTATTTCAAACTTAATATTTTCATTATTTTTGAAACGTGTTCTGGCCTTATTAAGCATGATGGGAGATGAATCAAACAAGGTCATTTGAATATAAGGATTTTCTACTTCCTGATAAAGTGCATACGCACCAAGACCGGTTCTCGCCCCCAGCATCGCTATCTTTAAAGAATCTTTTCCCCTTTCCTCTAGCATTCCAGTAATAATTCTTATACAGTGCTTAGTGTCATCTCCCTCCATAGATAGTTCTTCCGGTGACAGTCCTTGCACATCCAAAATTTGAACTGCCGACTCATCACCTTGAAGAATCCTCTTAAATAAATCCTTTGCTCCCGCCAGCTTTAAAGCCAATTCATCTCGCTCTATACTGTTCCTGGACAATACAGAATCGTACCTTTCTCCAGGTCTGATTTTTGAATGATCTATATTGATGACTCTGCGCCTTTGTAACCAATGACACCAGTAATCAAAAAGTGTTTTTGTCCGTTCACAATACGCTGTATCATACGATTTTAAAGCTATATCGCTTAATTGGCATAGCTCCAGCAAAAAAGATTCAACCAATTCTGTCCGCACAGATAACATATCATCAGACCAATCACTTACATCATCTTCTGTAACTTCACATTGGAAAACGTTATTTCTGTCTTGACGGGGAATGACAGCTAAAGCAAGTTTTTTTGACCCTTTGGCCTCAATTGCTACAGCAATCGCATCCTCAACGTCAGGATGCTGTTTAGCTATATTTTCTATTTCGCCCAGTTCAATCCTGAAACCATTTATTTTCACCTGATTATCAATTCTACCGAGGAACTCGATAGTGCCATCCGACCAATATCTTGCTAAATCACCAGTACGGTACCAGGAAATTCCGTCAATATTTTGAAAGCTGTCCTCTGTTAAATCTTCTCGATTAACATAGCCTTTTGCAACACCTTTACCGCCAATCCATAATTCTCCCGCCACATAGTCGGGACAATCAAACCCCCGGCTGTCCAAAATCCTCATTTTTTGATTGCTCAGCGGGACTCCATATGGTATCGATTTCCAGGACGTAGGAATATTCTGAACTTCAAAATAGTTAGACCAGATCGAAGCTTCTGTAGCACCTCCCAACGCAACAAATCTACAATGCTCTGTTGTCTCTTTTACTCTGTGATACAATTCTAATTTTATCCAATCACCCGATAGCATTACTAAACGCAAGGGTAATTTTTTTTCTGTCAATTCCCATATTGTCAACAGCATCTCAAAAAACATTGGTACACTGTTCCAAATAGTTATATCATTCTTTTTAATTGCTTCTTTCCATACAGCAGGCTCCTTTTTACTCTTTTCTGATAATACCACTATTTTGCCACCTGCTGCTAAAAGTCCAAATATATCATAAACAGAGAGATCAAAGTCAAGCTCGGATATCGCCAGCAGACAATCTTTTTCATCGACTCCAAATCTTTTGTTAATATCGGCGATGGTATTGTAGGCCGACTCATGAGAAATCTCCACACCTTTGGGGTCGCCCGTTGATCCAGAGGTAAAGATAATGTATGCTGTATCCCTGGGATCAGAGAATATTGGCTGTATTCCATCAGAAGCCGTTGGTTGATCATCAATACAGATCCGATTAGTCTGACTAAAATATTGATACGTCTCTACATGCAATCTATCCGTGAGTATATATCGTATTTGAGCGGTTTCAAGAATTTTTTTAACTCTATCAAAGGGCTGTCCAATCCCAATTGGAACATAAACACCTCCAACGGAAAGGATTCCCAGTACAGCTACAATCTGCTGTGCTCCTTTCGGTAGTACCACTGCAACAGAAGTTCCTTTTTGCACACCCTGTTTTTGTAATAAAGCTGAAACCCTCAATGCACGCTCTCTCAATTGACCATACGTAATGATTTTCTGTTCATCTATTTCCGTTTCTGCAAGCGCAGGAGTATCAGGGTATCTATCAGCATTCCGAAAGAACTCTGCATGTAGGCAGTTGGAAGGTATATCCTTATCTGTACTATTTACCTGCTCTCTAACCCTTAACTGTTCTTCGGGAATTATACATGATATCTTATTCTCCCAGGAATTGTCCGCTAAATAGTCTGCCAACTGATGCATTGCTGCTTCCATGGCATCCAGTATCTGATTGTCAGCAGTTGTGTTTTCAATAAGTAACCGAAAACGTCGATCCGGTGAATCTACAGAAAAAGTAAAGGCATCATCTTCAAATCTGCTTTGTGAACCATAGGTCTGCTCTATCTGTCTGCAAAATTCCCGCCATGATTGGATTTTTTCTTCTTTTTCATCATACGGATACCAGGTTTTGTACAACTGCAGTCCGATACATTTAATAATTGTCCGGGGATTCAATCCATATCCATCCGATTGCTTAGCAAGCCTTTCGGAAATACTCTCTTCTAATTCAACTATTCTTATCATCCACTCACTCCTTTCGTGGTTATTGGACTCTGGCTCATTCACGCAAAACAGCTTCAATCACTCTATCTCTGTACTCTTCCTCCAGAACAAAGAAATGTTCACCTGCAAACTCCTCTATAACAAAAGAGTTGGTCGTCATATTCGCCCATTTTGCCATGATCTCAGCAGTAGCCCCATAATCCTGTTTGGCTGCGTGGGCAATGATGGGAATGTCGATCTGTTCATCCCGATAAACAAAGCTTTCATTCAATTTATAATCTTTACGAAGCTCAGCAATAATGACTTCCAAAAATTCTCTGTTAGCAAATACTTCCGGGGGAGTCCCTTTATGCATTTTTAATTCCCTGACTAATGCATCATCAGACATGTAGGTCTTAAACCCAATTAAGTCTTCTTCATTGGGTGCCTGCCTTCCCGATACAATCAACTTCAACGGCTTTTGCTGATACTTTTCAGCCAGACGATGAGCGGTATAAAAAGCTGCTGCTGCCCCCATGCTATGTCCGTATAAAACAAACCTTCCATCTCCGACTTTTTTCAATATAACCTCACATAAAGGATCAAACAGCAGGTTAAAATCATCAACGAACTCTTCTTTTCTTCTAACACCCTTCCCTGGTAATTCAATACAGACAAATTTAACCGGAGCACTTTCTATTGTCCATTTTCTGTATGTAGCAGCAATACCACCGGCATGGTGAAAGCAAAACACAGTATCCAAATAATGATGCTCAGATTGTTGGCTTTCAAAGGGAAACCATTTTTTTAAATTTAAACTATCCATCATAGGTAATCTCTTATCCTCCTGCTATTGTGGGAATAATATATACAATCTGACTTTCCACCAACTCTGTATCCAGACCATTCAGATGATTAATATCTTCATCTCCAAGATAGATCGTTACCAGAGGTTTTATTGAAAAGTCCTCATTGCAGATCGTCCGAATCAGATCAGGATATGAATTACTGAGTTTTTGCAGTAACTCAAGTACCGTATTAGCTTCAGTTAAAATAATACCTTTTCCATTTGTGTTCTTTCGCAGCGGTGAGGCAATACTAACATTTATGCTCATGATTTATTCCTTTCCGCCAATTGGCTTATATTCTTCAATAATGATACTGCGTAATAGTTTAGGTGCTTTTGAATATAGTTCATGCTTTATATAATCATGCCCATTATAATTTAGATAAGAGCTGATTACTTCAATAGTATCATCATAGAAAAACGCTTTCTTGATTGAATACCACATTTTCCAATTACGATAATCCGTCTTTTTCTGAAGATATAATGGAATTTCCAGATCATTATCCGGCGCCTGTCTGATTAGAGCATCTCTCCCCATACTCAGTACCGGAGCAGTATAGTTCATAAATGCTCCCATAAATCCATATTCACAGTAAGGATGAAGGATCCGATGGGTTACAGAAACCATTCCCCCCCATTCACCGGCAGTATTTAGTCTGTTTAAGAGTAAACCTGGGTTTTCTACTAACATCTCTTCTGTGGGGACCATCAATGATGCCAGTTCTGAATTAATTTGCGGCGATTCTTCAAAAGCTCCTAACGTCCAGTCTCTATCGTCCGAATGAACACATTCAACACCATTCCAGATGCATTGCGCAACAGGTGCAAATAGCTCTGCCGATTTATACACACTTGTTTGAACTTGCAGCATGGCATTATCATATACCGTATTAATTTTTGTCTGAAAAAGAAGACGTCTTTCAGTCAAAAAATCAATCTGTTGATCAAAAATTCGTACATTAATTAGCGGAACTTCGAAAGTCACTTTTTTGTCTTTTACGCGGTTAAACATATCCCAATAAAAGTGAGCAAACGCTTTAATCTGCATATTGCTTGCATGTAAGAGCAGCGGACCGGGCAAAAGTGAATCTTCACAAAATTCCCAGGCTGATAGCTCAATAATATCTGAATAGACCTTTTCTTGTTGTCCAATCGAATTTTGCACTTATCTAGACCTCCTGTCATTATTTTTTGTGTAGATATCCGCAAATAGGACAATCCTTTCGTGCATAAATTTTAAATTTATTAAAGGAATTATTGCTGCCATCCCAGACCAACAGCGTGTTTTTCATTAAGTCACCTGTCTGGGTCAGGAATTTAATTACTTCCAACGCCTGCAACGAACCTATCACTCCCACCGTCGCTCCAACAATCGGAAATTGTTCTTTAGGGGGTGCAGCAGGAAAAACACACTTCAAACATGGTGTCTCAGGAACATGAAACAAAGAAACCCGTCCTTCCATTCCCCAGACGCTTCCATGGACAAGGGGGATATCTCTGCGTATTGCCTCCTCCATAAGCAAATATCTTGCTGCAAAATTATCAAGGCAATCCACAATTATCTTTGCCTCAGCCGTTAGCTGATGAACATTATTCCTGGTTATTTCTTCCTGAATAATCTTAACTTGTATTTCAGGGTTGATATAATGGAGAGTTATTTTTGCGGATACAGCTTTATCAATATGAAGACGTGAATCTCCATGCAAAATTTGTCTGTTTAAATTGCTAATATCCACTACATCCATATCACATACCACGATGTTACCTACCCCTGCTGCAGCTAAATATAGTAGGACAGGAGAACCAAGCCCCCCGGCACCTGCTACAAAAACTGTTGCCATACTGAGTTTTTCCTGACCGTCATCCGCCCACCCATCAATGGTCATTTGACGGACATACCTTTGTAATCGCTCTGACAAGTTATCACCTCATTTGATATTGAAATAAAACCTCGTGACTATTGACTATCTAAATCGCCCGGTTTCTTCAGTAAACAAACTCCTCGTGAAGTATTGAAGTTAGGTATTTATCCAACTTTTGAATCGTTGTATGTGCTAATAAAGTTGTTATATCTACCTCTATGCCGAATTTACGCTCAATTTTATTCTGTAAGCTCATAATATGCAGAGAATTTGCACCCAGATTAAAAAAGTCATCCGCAATACCTATATCCGGGATAGCTAATATCTCCCGGAGTAGCTCTGCAAGCTCCTGCTGTGAATCCGTTAAATCACCTTCTGGCAGCCCCAAGATCGGTTCTGCTTTCATCTCTATTCTAGCTAATTTTTTCCGATCTATCTTGCCGTTGGCTGTTAATGGCATTTGGTCAATAAAACGAATATGTGCAGGAATCATATACTTCGGCAATTTACTACTAAGCATCTCCACTATCTGTGTACTGTCGATTACTGTTTCTTTATCCCGAACAATAAAGGCGGCAAGACTCCTTTTTTCACCTTCACCCAGTGCCATAACAACTGATTGAACGACCCCCGGATAAGCATTAATTACGGCAGAAATTTCACCCAACTCGACTCTGTAGCCTCGTATTTTGATTTGACCATCTTCACGTCCTAAAATTTCTACCACTCCATCCGCCAGATATTTTCCCAGATCTCCAGTACGATAAAATCTTTCTCCTGTCTGCGAATCCACAAAAAAACTCTTTTGAGTTTTTTCTTTATCTTTCCAGTAACCCTGAGCCAATCCTGTACCACCAATACAAATCTGTCCGATGACATGATCCGGCACATCCTCCAATTGGTCATTGAGGATTCTAATTGTTTGATTGATTAATGGATACCCATATGGAACGCTGCTCCATTCTTCCTTGACAGAAGTAATTGGAAAATAGATAGACCAGATTGAGGCTTCCGTAGCACCACCCAGACTGATAATCTGAATTTCAGGTGAACACAGTTTCCTGATTGCATCAGCTAACCCCAGGGGTATCCAATCTCCGCTGAGCATAATCACCCGCAAGCTTTGCGGCAGCATTTTAGCACGCTCTGTCAATACCTGCATCAGTGCGGGTACTGAATTCCAGATGGTAACATTATATTTTGCCAATAGATCCAACCAATGTGAAGGTTCTTTCTCCTTATCCGGATCAAGCATTACAACAGCACCTCCTGCAATAAGCGGCCCAAAGATATCATAGATAGACAGGTCAAAGGTTAAGTTTGAGATGGCTATAGTTCGGTCTGTCTGCTTAACCGCAAACTTGTGATTGATATCCAAAAGTGTATTGACAACACTCTTATGGTTAATCATTACTCCTTTGGGTTCACCCGTGGACCCCGACGTATAAATAACATAAGCTAAATCATCAATTCTTTGACGAGATTCAAAGACCAATTCTGGATGATCAACATCCCGCTCCTGCACTGACATGACTCTGATTCCTTTCCCAAAAGACTCTTTTCCAGCAAGCTCAGGTTGGGTTAAAACAATCTGAACATCACCATTACTAAGAATATAGTCCATTCTTGCCTCAGGAAGATTAGGGTCAATTGGCAGATAGGCTGCTCCGGAAAACAGGATAGCCAATACGCCAACCACCTGTTGCCATCCCCTGTTCATAACTATTGCAATTAACGTATTAGGTTCTGCTCCTTCCAGAACTAATTCATTTGCCAACGCTGAGACATGATCGTACAACTGCCTGTAAGTTAACGATTTCCTGTCTGAATAAACAGCTATATTGTCTGGAGTTAACATAACCTGTTTGCTGACCAGTTCATGCAGCATCATAGTTGGAACAGGATTACTCTCTTCCAGTGACATTCTAATCTTTTTCTGCTCTATCGGCAGCGGTATCTGGATTTTAGAATTCCACATTCCCGGGGATACAGCCAATTTCTCTAACAATCCACAGTAAGTTCCAAAAATAGTATCCATTAAACCTTCCGGAAATAAATCTCGAACATAATCCCAATTTAGCACAAGACACCCATTATTCTCATACACCTGATGATCAAGCCACACCTGCGGTGTCTGAGTTATATTATAAATAAGCTCTCCCATCCGGGTTATTCCTGAACCATCCTGAACATTTGCTCCCAATCCCAATGCACTGGTAAAAACAACTGGCATAACTGCACTACCGGGAATAACACCATTTATTCGAGCATATTCGCGGATAACAGAAACTCCCCCAAAAGTAGCATGACTCAAATCCGACCACAATTGATCCTGCACCTGTTGTACTTGATATTGAAAAGTATTATCTGTACGAATATCAACCTCCAGTAATGTCAAAGAAGTGAAGTCTCCAATTATCTCAAATACTTCCGGATGCATCTCAAGACGGTTAAACAGTGTCAGATTAATCGTAAAATGTCTGGATTTGCTCCATTTACCCAAAACCGTTGAAAAGGTAGTCAATAATAACGCTGCGGGTGTGATCGACAATGATTTTGCCTGTGCTTTCAAGCTTGCCCAATGCTCCCGTGAGATGACTGTATCGAGCCGCTCAAACCGATTGGACATATTATTTTTAGATCTCTTCAGAATGGGTAATTCAGGTGCCCCCGGAAGTGTTTCCACTCTTTTCAACCAGTATTCCCGATCTATTTTATATTGCTGGCTGTCTTCCAGGCTCTTATTAGCAATAACATAATCTCTAAACAAAAGATTAAGTGGTTTCATTTCTATTCCCGGATTGTCATATAACCTGGCCCATTCGTCAAATAAAAACAGCATAGAACTCCCATCGAAGATTAAATTATCAAAGCTGACCATTAGCCGAACTAGGTCATCACCATAAATGACTATTCTGATTTGAAACGGCGGCCACTCATCCAGTGATAAGACCTGATGTGACATGGTTTCACGTATTTCCATAAGTTTGTTCCGGGCAGTAAGCGGATCTTCATCTCTTAAATCAATGATTAGTATCTTGTATTCTTCAACTTCTTCCCTGACGACTTGTTTTTGACCATTGATAACGACTCTCATCATATCATGCCTGATTATTAACCGATTCCATGCTTCTTCCAGCCTTCTTATTTCCAGACCTTTTCGCTCAATCTCAAAATAACTATGGGTCGAAACACTTCCCAGTTCAAAAGCTCCTGATCTGCCAAGCCAATATGCTTGCTGCACTTCTGTCAGCGAAAATGGCTGATATCGGTTTGCCTGGTCTGGATGAATTATCGGAAGTTTTGGTGCTGCAGAGTGTACAGAACCATCAATATACTCTGCCAATTGCGCCACTGTTGGTTGATTAAAAATATCTCGAAGCAATATTTCAACGCCCAAGCTATTCCTTATTTTTGAAATCATTGTAATTCCCAGTAAAGAATCCCCTCCCAGTTCGAAAAAGTTATCCAGAATACTAATTGGGCTGCATTTAAGAAGTTCTCCCCAGATGTTAACCAACTCAATTTCGGAGTGAGTTTTAGGTGGAACTACACTCCTGTTTTCACTTTTTTTATCAACCCCATTACTCTGTAGTAAATTTCGATCAATTTTACCATTCGGAGTAAGCGGGAAATCTCCCAGTGCAAACACTCTTTTTGGTATCATATAATCAGGCAAATGTTTTTTCGCAAACTGAATCAGCTCTGTCTCATCAGGCTGAACCAGTATGCTCTTTGCTACGATAGAGGTTGCTCCCAGTCTGCTTTCTATACTCTGATCAGAGATAAGTGAAAACGGCAAATAGCAAGTTTTCTGCAATAGCTTATTCCAGTCCTCTGCTGAAAGCAAAGCTCCATTTTTATTATTGCGCTGGTCTGTCAATCGACTGAAGCCTTCCCCGGCAACTGCTGCTGTGATTAACTGCAGACTGGTATTCTCTGTGTTCTCCATCAGAACCATTAAGCCATCCTTTTTAAGAAAACAATGAATCTGCATTAATGCATGCCGAAGATCGGAGCAGCGATGCAGCGAATTAGCCAATATTATCAGATCATATTGCATACTTAAATCCTTTTGCGGATTTAAACTGCTGTCTAAATCAATTAATTCATAAGTAACCTGATTATATCCGTTCAATGTTAGGCGTGCCTGATCCAGAAAATACAATGACGAATCCGCAGCAGTGTACTCAACAGACACAGACGCCTCTTGAAGATGATGTAGTATTTCACTGGCAAATACACCTGTTCTGGCACCAATTTCCAGAATTCGTGGTTTATCAACTTTTGAAACGAGTTCCTGAACACACCTGATGGTAACATCATAGATTAACCTTGTTCCAGGTAGTTGTGTTACTAAAGTTTCAGGTGTATCATTGGACTCATCATTCCCATAGAAGATTTCAAAAGGCTCTTTTTCTCCGGACAGAATAGCAGGAATATTTTCAGACAACTGCTTAATTTTTTCCTTTAATTCAATAAATGAATCGTTTACCGTGATCTTCTCTGGTAAAATATCAGAATTTAACAGGTATTCCTGCCGCTTATTTTGGACCAGAATTCCCTTCTGGGTAAGGGTTTGCAGCCACAGCTGAATAAGCTGTTCATAACGGGGATCAATACCTGCTTGCTGCATAATATTCATAATTTGCTGAGATTCACCTGGCGTTTGATAGAAGCCATATTTCCGCAAAATATTCATCATTATCCTTAACGCAAAAGCATTCATTTCAGCATTACAATCTTCAATAAGTGCCATGGGAAAATCACTAATTTGACTGTTAACTATATCTGTCAGTGAACTGATAAGTGCTGAAGTGACCTCTGTTTCCACCTGCGGCAGATTTTTCTTTTCTGGAATTATATACCCCACAATCTGCTTCTCTCCAGCACCCTTCGGGATAACTGCCACAGCATTCATAACTTCAGGATGCCTGCAGAGAACAGATTCAATCTCACCCAGTTCAATGCGATGCCCATGTATCTTGACCTGTTGATCTTTTCTTCCAAGAAATTCGATAAGCCCGTCGGTTAAATATCTTCCATAATCACCTGTTCGGTAAAGCCTTTCCCCTGTTCTGGGATGAATGATAAAGCTTGTCGCACTTTTCTCTACATCGTTTAAATATCCCAGAGCAACACCAGATCCCCCGATATATAGCTCTCCAGCGACCATATCTGGACAATCTTCCATATTTTCATTTAATACGTAAAATTTCTGGTTTCGCATGGGGAGACCATAGGGAATACTATGCCAACTGTCCGCTACATACTTAATTGGATATAAAATCGACCAGATGGAGGCTTCTGTAGCACCACCCAGGCTAATAATCTCCGCATGTGGAAGGTCTATAAGCAAGTCTTTAGCAAGGCCAAGGGGTATCCAATCACCACTCATCAGAACTAGACGAAGAGATGAGGGGAGCTTCTCTCCTTTTCCATGTAGATAAACCACCAGCATTTCCATTAAGGCAGGAACAGTATTCCATAGCGAGATGCTATGTTCTTTTATCAGCCTGTTCCATTCAATCGGATCTTTTAGGGTCTCCTCTGTCGGAAAAATGACTGTTCCTCCACCGGCCAACATACCAAATATATCGTACACAGATAAATCGAAATTAAGCTGAGAGAGTGCCAGGATTTTATCTCCTGTTCTAACTCCAAACCGCTCGTTTATGTCAAGGATGGTATTTACCGCTCCCTGATGTGAGATCATTACTCCTTTGGGTGTCCCGGTCGAACCGGATGTATAAATAACATAGGCCAGTTCATCAGAGCTTTGCTGCACAGGAGAATGGTCACTGCTTTTTCCTTCGCTGCAGCTTTCAATCAACAACATTTTTACGTCATCAGGTATTAATGAAACATTATTCGAATCACAGATGACACATTTAGATCCACTCGCCCTGATTATCCCTTTAACTCTGCTCTTCGGGAAAGCAACATCTAATGGCAGATAGACTGCCCCTGAGATCAAAACCCCCAGGACAGCGACCACCTGTTCGGGTCCCTTGGGAAGAAGAACGCTAATGATATCTCCTCTGTTTATTCCCATCTGAAGAAGCTGTTCCTTGACTCCTATAGCCAAACTTGCCAGCTGTTTATACGAGATTGTCCTCTCCTCCTGAATCAAGGCAAGACCATCGGGGTTTTTCGCCACCTTCTGCAGAAACAATTCATGGATCAATTTATCTGAGACAGGATGTGCTGTCTGATTTAACTTTTGATGTTTTAATATTTGCCGTTCAGGAAGTCCTATCGGTTCAGCAGCCTCCCACTTATTGGTGTTCTCTGCCAACTCCAGCAGCAAATTATGATACGCAGAAAACATATCACTCAATACTGTTTGATCAAACAAACCCTGAACTGTGTCCCAATTATAAGTAAGCATCCCGTTACTTTCAAATATTTGAAAGTCCAGCCACACCTGAGGTGTTTGTGATATACTGTAAACAATATCTGCATCCACTCCTGCCGGGAGTTCGATAGTTGACCCTGAATTACCTGATGGTGAACTATATGGAATTACGCTAGTAAAGACTACGGGGATAACTTCACTATTTTTCCCTTCTTTTTTCGCCTTCATCCGGAGAACTTCCAGACCTGAAACAGAGCTATTCTCCATATTGTCCCAGAATTCATTTTGAATATTTTGTGCATTTTCCAGAAAACTGGCTGAACCGTCAATATCAATACTTAACACAATCAATGAAGTAAAATCGCCAACAATATCATTGACTTGCGGGTGAAATGGTTGACGATTAAATAAAGTCATCATGATCGAGAAGCTATTCCGATTACACCATTTACGCAGTGTGTATGCAAAGACAGCCAGCAATATTCCGGAAGGAGTTAGACCACTGTTGGCGGCTATTTTTTTTATCTTTCTCCATTTTTCTTCAGCTATTTTTGCTTTGTTCCTGATAAATACAGGGTTTTGAATCTTTTCAGGAGAGACTGCTAAAGGAAGCTGGGGTGCTGCTGGCATTCTGCCTATTTTCTCATTCCAATATTCAAGGGCTTTCTGATATTCAGCAGTCTGCTGACGCTGAGTATCCTGCATAACATAGTCCCGGAAGGTATAGGAAAGCTCTGGCAGCTCTTTTTCACCTCCGGAATAATATGCATACAGATCTCTAAGTAAAATATTAAAACTATATCCATCGGCGATTAACATATCCAGACTAATATGCAGCTGTGTTATACACTCAGTTAGCTGAAATGCCCGAATAGCAAATAGCGGTCCTGTTTCAGAATTATGCACAATATGTGATAATTCATCTCTACTTGCCAACAGACACTGCTTAAGCGTAAATTCATCCATTTGGCGGCAATCTTTAAATCCGATCTGATGGGCATGGGCATGAGGATTAATCTTTTGTCGTCCTTCAGGCAAAACGGATGCACGGAGCATCCCATGTCGTGCAATTAGCTGATTAAGCGCAGCGTTAAGCATAGCAATATCAATATTGCCAACGTTTACTTCCAGGTATAGATGACATGATACATTTCCCAGAACCAATTGATTCTTGCGTCCAATCCAGTACGCATGCTGCACCTCTGTTAAAGGGAAATCATCAGATTCAGTATTCACTCCCGATTCAGTTAATTCTCTATCGACAACAACAGCTATTTCCTGGTTATATCGTGTATTGCTAATATAATCTGCCAGCTTCCTAATAGTGCGGCAGTTCAAAAACTCCTTAAAAGGTATATCAATTGCGAATTCTTTTTTTAATGAATTACGTAAATTCAGGATTACCAGAGAGTCCAATCCTAAATCTAACAGATTTTCGTCAATATCAATTTGCTGATAGTCTTCAATCCAGGCCGCCGTACCTACATGCTTTTGAATTATAGCTACGATGTCCTGCTGGGTATTATAAGATGTTTCTGCCAACACAGGTTGTTGTTCAGTCATGTGCTTATCATAATTATGTGAACTCGCCACAGTTTTGCTATTGCTAAGATTATCACTGCTTTTTACAACCAAGTTGGCTAAATTTCTGATGGTTCGACATTCTAAAAATCCTTTATACGGTATATCACTACCAAACTCTTTTTTTAATATGTTTCTAAGATTGAGGATAACTAATGAATCCAGACCTAAGTCCAGTAGATTTTCATCAATGTCGATACGTTCAAATTCCGTAATCCAGATCATTTCACCCACATATTTCTGGATTTTTGAAATAATATCTGTAACTGAACCACAATCAACCACATGGCTCGCTACCTCTGATTGGTTCTTCACCCACTTTTGATCTTCACTACCGACTATGCCACTGTCTCCCCCGTAATACGACTTTAGGCGTTCATCGACCATCCTGACAAATTGCCGGGAATTGTAGGATGCATATCCCACATGAGTTACCCGCTCAAGGATAAATTTTCTTAAAGCCTGTAAGGCTTGCTCTGATTCAACCAGACCAATTCCCCTGGACAAAAGTCGAGTACGTACCTGTTCTCCCATCTGTTCTGCCATACCCTTTGCTCTCCACAGCCCCCAGCTCACAGCAACAGTAGGATATCCTGACTGCGACCTCCACTGCGCAAAGGCGTCAGATACTGCATTTGCGGCAGCATAATTGGATTGTCCAGCAGTACCGATCATTGAGGCAACTGAAGAGAACAGGACAAAATAATCCAGTGTCTGCCCTGCAAATATTTTATGTAAGTTCCATGCCCCGCAAATCTTCGGAGCATAAACGGCAAGATAATTTTCCCAGGTCTGCTTATATACCGGACCATCTCGCAAAACCCCCGCCAGATGAAAAATCCCTTTGACCGGAGCCAGTTGACTATCTATTTTTTTAAAGACTGTCCTCAGTTCTTGCTCATCAGTAATGTCACAAGAATACAATTCAACGTCTGTTCCTGAAGGCAAATTAATTTGAGAGAAATTAGCCTTTGAAGCTGAACGACTGATAACCGCTATTTTTTTAGCACCCTGTTCTATCAGCCAGGATGTCAGGATACGCCCCAAACCTCCAGTTCCGCCAGTGATGACATAACAACTATCCTCACGGAAATTCAGTTCCCCCGCAAAATCATTTTTAAAAGCGGAAGTAATTAGCTTTTCACAATATACCTGATTGTCACGAATAGCATAAAATGGTGTACCAGGATACTGTTTCAGCAATATCCCACATAGTTGCTCGACTGCAGTTTTCCCGTCAATATCGATAATTCCCCCGAATAAATCCGGCGTTTCAGCAGCAACAACTTTTCCAAATCCCCAGATAGAGGCCTGTTCAAAATTAATTTTGACCTTATTAGAATTTACGTCATTAGCACATTCTGTGACAGACCAGATCTTGCACGAATTCCAACCCGCCTTTAATAATGCCTGAATCAAATATAAACCTGTTCCATAGCTATATTGGTGGTTATCCAAGTCAAGAGATTTACTCTCATCAATTTCTCCCATGTCGATAGGCCAGATATTCACAATCGTGTCAATTTTTTTTGCCTGCTGTGATAGAGAATTTATCATATTCTCCAAATCCTCTGCATATCCGGGACGTATATAATAAGACGACCCTTTTTCTCTATACGTTTTTCCAGGGAAAACTAACGTACACTCATGCCCTTTTGTTCTGATTAACTGAGCAGCTGCCTCTCCTATTCCACGTTGGTCAATGAATAATAACCATTTCTGCTGTTCAAAATCTTCCTTTTCGATAAACTCCACAGGATTCCAGGTATATTTGATGATTAGATTATCCTCTACCTGTTTAGCAAGGGATAATTCCCGTCCCAGATCGATCTTCACCAGATGAATTCCTTCTGCAGCTATAGACAGGCTGCCATTTTTATCAACTAAACGGAACATCCCTGTCACATCGCGACCATCATCAGAGACATAATTGAGTTCTGATCTGCAATACATCCGTTCAGTCGAACCCTGTTTGACGAATAAACGGTCAAACCCTGCGAATACATACGTACCCTCTTTGACCTTTTCCTCAAGCAGGAGTAACTGCGAACACGCATCCAATATACCCGGATGAACCATATATTCAGCACCGGCTTTATTACATTCCATAAAGGCATAAATCCCCTGGGCGGTTGGATCTATCCTTTGAATCACCCGGAACAACTGACCATATTCAAGACCGTCTTTTCTTAAAGAGTTATAAAATTCCTCTCCACCAATAATCCCATCTTTCTGCCATTCCTGTAAATCGAAATCCCAGATGTCTTCACTTATTTCTTCCCGACTATAGATTCCCTGAACCGCGTATCCTTTCAAATGCTTTTCCCAGGTTGCAGAAGTATTCTCATTATCTGTACCCGCGATCACTCGAGAATACATTTCGTAACATATTTTCCCATTTTCATCTGATAAATAAAACTGGATAACGGCAGTTTCCCCATCCTGCACAATCAGAGGTTTTTCAATATGCATATCTTCAAGCCAAAAAGAAGCTGGTTCGCACTGTTTTGAAACACATGCCAACACCATTGTAATCATCACCGCTGCCGGGAAAACCGCCTGGCCCTTTATTTTGTGATCCTGTAAAAAAGCGGAAGAATATGGACAGCGAAACTCGTATACCCCCTTATCGAATGGATTATCAATCATTAACGGCTTTTCAGGAGAGAAATCCTGAACCCTTATGCTCTGTTTCTTTGTACCCGGATACCAATACTTTTTCTTTTGAAATGGATAAGTCGGCAGCGGAACTATACTACCATTGTAAATTGGTAAATCGAAATCCCAACCATTAACAAACAACCCAGCAATGCTTTCATGAATACAATAGTTATTGTCATCTCTTTTTTGAGATGTCAAACATACTATTGATTTATCTCTTAATATTAGCTTCACAAATGAGTTTAAAACAGGATGAGGTCCCACTTCTAAATAAAAAGTGATTCCGCTATCGTATATTGTTTGAATACTCTCCATGAATTGTACAGACTCCAAAATATGCCTGCACCAGTAATCTGAACTACAAATCTCCTCAACTGACAAGTAATCCCCAGTAACATTTGAGATAATTGGGATATCGGGTTCGGCAAACGAAACCGTTCCCAGAACTTCTCTGTATGCTTCAACAATCGGTTCCAGCAGAGATGAATGAAAAGCATGGGAAACCAGAAGAGGTTTATAGGTTCCTCCCACCTTCTCTATGTCTTTGGAGATTAAACTTATGTTAGCCGTTTTTCCACTAAGCACAATATTTTGGGGACTATTTATAGCTGCAATCGACACAAAATTATCTTCATAGTTATCGAGCAGATTTTTTATCCGTTTCAAAGGCATGCTAACTGCCAGCATGGAACCATCTTTGGGCAGAGAATAGATTAATCTTCCGCGCATAGCAACCAATTTCAATGCATCAGGCAGGGTGAATACTCCACTGATGCAGGCGGCTGCATATTCACCAACACTATGCCCAGCGACAACTGTCGGTATCACTCCCCACGACTTCCACAGCAGAGCCAGCGCGTACTCAAAAGAAAAGAGTATCGGTTGAGTATATTGAGTTTGACTTAATAATTCTTCATTATTGTCATTATAAATTAGCTCAATAATAGAACAGTCAATATATTGCCTTAATATCTCATCACATCTGTTAAGGGCATTACGAAAAACAGCTTCTTCCTCATAAAGATATTTACCCATCTTAGAATATTGAGAACCTTGTCCCGTAAAAAGAAAGGCGATCTTTTTATCCTCAATAGGCTTTCTAACAGCACGAAATAACCTATTCTGTTCAACACCTTGTCTGTGTTGTACTAATATATGCTTCGCCTGATTATTATTGCTGGCTATAATTGCTAGACGGTTTGCCATTCGGGCACGCCCTACGTTAGCAGTATAACAGTTATCGTTATAGTCCGATTCGCATGTATCAAAATACTCGATAAGGTTATCTTCTATATTGCTTAGAGCACTTGCATTTTTTGCAGATATCATAAAAACTGCCGTCTTATCACCCCTGGTCTGAGGCAATCTGTTATCTTCATAGTCTTCCAGTATAATATGTGCATTAACCCCTCCAAATCCAAATGAACTAATTCCCGCCAAACGCCGCTGACGGCAGCCTTTTTTCCAACTTATTGTCTCTGTCGGAATAATTGCCGGAATACTGTTAAGAGAAATGCGCGGATTAAGTTCAGAAAAGTGTAAATGCCGGGGAATTGCTTCATTTTTCATCGCTAAAGCAACCTTGATTAATCCGGCAGCTCCCGCGGCAAGCTCTGTGTGCCCGATGTTCGTCTTTACAGAGCCTATAATCAGCGGATTTGCAGCAGTACGCCCCTCACCCATCACTGTTCCCAATGCCTCAACTTCAATAGGGTCCCCTACTAAGGTTCCGGTTCCATGTGCTTCTATATACTGTATTTCTGACGCCTTTACCCTGGCACTTTTTAATGCCTGTTTGATGAGTCGCTTTTGTGAAGTTCCACTGGGTGCTGAAATTCCATTACTTCTCCCCACATGGTTAACACTAGAACCCTTGATTACGCAGATAATATTATTATTATCCCGCACTGCATCCTCTAATCTTTTTAATATGACCACCCCGCAGCCTTCAGACCTCACATATCCATTGGCAGATGCATCAAAGGTTTTGCATTTTCCATCCGGAGCCATCATTTTTGCTTTAGAAAGGGCAACGGTTATTTCAGGTGATACAATTGAATTTACACCACCGGCAACCGCCAGGTTACACTCCCGGGCCACCAGACTCCGGCAGGCAAGATGAATACTTACCAATGAAGACGAGCATCCTGTGTCCATTGAAATACTGGGCCCCTGAAGACCTAAAACATATGATATACGATTTGATACAATGCTAGTATAACTACCCGTAGCACAATAAAAATCAATATTCTCAATATCTTCAAAATAACGTCTGGTATAGTCACTTCCACCAGCGCCCATAAATACACCTGTATTACTACCAGACAAAGAAGGTCCCAATTCTCCCGCCGCCTCCAGTGCCTCCCACGTTACTTCAAGAGCTAAACGCTGCTGCACATCCATGCTCTGTGCTTCCCGTGGAGTGATGCCAAAATGTGCTGCATCAAACATGCCAATATCCTCAATAAATCCACCAAATTTTGTTGTCATTTTCCCCGGAACACTGGGATTCGCGTCGTATAGTTCATCAACATTCCAGCGATCTTCCGGAACTATTGAGATTAAATCCTCCCCCTCAATTAGAGCTTTCCAGAAAGCTTCAGGACTATTACAGCCGCCCGGGAAACGGCAGCCAATTCCAACTATCGCTATCGGTTCGAAATCAACGATATTTTCTTGATCCGTTCCATCTTCATTGTCTTCCTGGAACAAATAAGTTACTATCGTCTCAACCGTTGGGAAATCAAAAGCTAGAGTTGCTGGCAATTTTCTGCCCAACAGTTCACCGAGTTCTAAAAGAATATGTTCCATCGTTTTTGCATATATCCCCATTTCCCGCAGAGGCTTTGTTCTATCAATCTCATCAATAGGCATACCCGTAACTCCAGAAATTTTACTAATCAGCCACTTTTCAACAAACAATGCATTTATCATTTTTTGACCCCCTCGCATAATTTAAAATCAATGTAAGTTGTCTCAGGCTAACATAAACCTAAACCAATAACACTTTACTTAAATTAAAAAGATTTATCTTTTGAAACATTATTTATTCTCTTAAAGTTAGACTCTTCTAACTTAATCGTTAAAAAAAATAGCACCTCTAGTAACCCGTAAAATACCTATTCCCAACTTTGATAACAATGTAAGCTAACTTATGTTACTAAATTAACATATAAAAACATTATTGTCAAGTTGATTTTCTTAACAAAATCATTTTTTACCTTTGTTGCTTATGCTAACCATTTACCGGGAATGTCTTTAGTGATTAGTTCCTCACGGCCATCTTTAGCGTGTTGGACTTAGGAGAAACGAAAACACGGAACTCCCATGTCTCAAGCCTTTCTGGGCAAAAATAAGACCACCTGATGGTTAAACTATTTTTATCAGCAGGTATTGGATTATTAGTTTAAAATTTGCAGCATTGAGATAAATTAATTTTATCATCAAAACTCAATTAAACCTTCCCCAACTATTAATTTCCTCAACTGGGGAGGAATTTCGGGATAAATGCAGAAAACCTATCAAAGACTAGTACTGACAGCATAAGAATTTCTTAAACTCTTATATCCTGTCATTAAGTTCAATTTTAATCAAGTAAGGAGGTGTCATCATGAAAGAGAAGGTACAGGAGGTTTTAAATAGAATTAGACCCAGTCTGCAAGCTGATGGTGGTGACGTGGAGTTAATCAACGTTACTGACGATGGCGTGGTAAAAGTTAAACTGAAAGGTGCATGCGCAGGGTGTCCTATGTCCCAGATGACCTTAAAGAATGGAATTGAACGTCTGTTAAAGGCAGAGATTCCAGAAGTCAAAAGCGTTGAAGGATAAAAAAAAGCCTTTGTAAAGTTTTCTTTACAAAGGCTTTTCTGTCTCATGGGGTTAGAGAAAAATGAGAGTGTTCAGGTAAAATTCCTGATCACTCCGCACTTTTCTAAATAAGGCAAGGACGGGGATAGAATTATCTTGCCCATTCCACAGTATAGCATTATTTAGCTAGCCTGTCAAATTTTTATCTAAATTTAATTAAGTTAGTGGACAATATTCATCATTTTTGTTTTATGTACTTATTTTTTCCATAATATACTTATTTAATTTTATTATTAGAGTTTTTTATATTAATTTCGCATTTCCCATATTTTATAAATTCAATTACTCCAAAAGTTTCTCCAATTCATCACTCAAAAACTCCTCAGCAAGCAAGTTCTGCTCAGATCGTTGACTTTCAAAAACCAAATAGTGCTTGACCACGCCTTTATTATCCAGAACAACTACTCCGGGAGTCTCCATAATTCCCCATCTACTCATGGCTGATACCAGTGCAGGATATGTAGGTAGTTTGAGACCTTTCTCTTCAATGTATTGTTGGAATGGATTGTCAGCAAAGGAGTTATTATAAATTCCCGGCAATGGAAGATCGTATTTCTTATAAAACTCCGCAGCTATCTCATAAGATTCATTAGTTCGCAAACCGTTAATTAACAGGATAATATTAGCTTTATCTTTATACTTATCGTACAGACTGTTCATCAATGGATAGGCAGCTTCACTAAACCTGCTGATTTGATCACTCATAAATATCAGTGAAGGTTTACCCAAAAGTTTTGAGCTATCCAGTTCATTTTCATCATAAATGTCAAAACCCAGGTCTATCTTTGGAACACTTTCACCCTTCTGCAGATAACCTCTATTCAGAACACCCTCTAGTAAAGTTCCTGTTCTCACAAAACTGTCTACTGTATGATCTACCTTAGTCCACTCCAGATAATCAAAATCGAAATAATATTGCACAATACCTGAACTATCCACCAGATAATTATTAGTATATCTTAAATCAAACTTCTCCATCGCTTCAACTGCTTCCGGCACTAATCTAATTCCTGCCTTCACCAAATCAGCTTCAAAACCACCACGAATTCCGTGTTTAAAGAGCATCACAATCTGTAAATCATTCCTGTACCGTTGAGCCCAATCTTCTAAAATAGAATAATATGCAAAACAACTCTCACAGGCTTCAACATCAAAATATAACAACAACTTCTTCCCAAAATATTTATGTAAATTAAACTTAACACCTGTATGATCTATTAATTCCATTTCAAAAACCTGTTCACCTATCGGAAAACTAACCAGGCGATAACTAAAATCTTCTGCCATCTTTGTCGAAAATGCCACCTCCGACTGTTCTTCTTCAGGTGGTAATGGAGGAATTGGTGGTTTTTCGCTCCCGGCTACAACTGTACTAATATCATTTTTCTGGGTCGTTAATACCCAATACCCTATCCCCAATAGGGCGACAAGTAAAACAACTATCGTTGTTGTCAGTACTGTTCTTACCTTCATTCTCCCCAATCCTTTCTGTGTGATTTTTTCTTTCTTTTAGTAATTTTAACATGTTATTTATAATTAGTCAACTCACTTTTTTCCAAATAAACACAGATTTAATACAACTGTAAGAGATATAATAAGAAAATATGACTTATTCACAAAACTATTCTCTAATAAATTGAAAAAGCACCCCATATTCAGGGTGCTTATCTTTATCCTAAAGTTCTACGCTCTCTCCAGAGCTCAAAATTACACATTCAGCAGAGGTCTCCTCTTCCAGGCGCAGTTTAAAGTTCTGTACATCCTGCTCAATTGCCGGGAAAGTATTATAATGGATTGGCAGAACCTGCTCCGGCTGTAATAGCTGAGCTGCATAGATAGCATCATCAGGACCCATCACATAATTATCACCAATTGGTAAGATAGCCAGATTCAGATTAAACTGTTCCCCAATCAATGCCATATCGCCAAAAAGTCCTGTGTCTCCGGCGTGATACACTGTTTTGTCACCAATCTGGATAACATAACCACATGGTTCACCCAGATAGATAATCTGTTGATCTTCAGTTATTAACCCGGAACTATGCATTGCCGGCACCATTTTTACCCGACCAAAATCAAAATTATATCCTCCACCTATACTCATCCCGTGAACTCTATTCAAACCATTAAACTGAGCATAATTGACCAATTCAAAAATGCCGATCAATAGCGCATCCGAATTCTTAGCTATCTGAAAGGCATCTCCCAGATGATCTCCATGGGCATGGGTCACCAGTACAGCATCGACCTGCAAATCTTCAGGTTTAACGGTTGCCAGAGGATTCCCGGTTAACCATGGATCAATGACCAACTTCTTCCCGTCTGCTTCGATCAGACAAGCAGCATGACCTAAAAAAGTTACTCTCAATGCTATTACCCCCTTTTAAATATCAAACCAATCTCCCCGCTCTAATTTGATTATACAAATCTTCTAAACTACCTCTCCCGTCTGGAGTGAATTTACCTGTTCCCCGATCAATAATAAAGTCTTCCACAATAAAAGTTTTCATTCCCAGAGTTGATGATGGTAAATCTTCTTCTAGATCATTACCCACCATCATACACTCTTCTGGACTAACTCCAATCTTAGCACAGATTTCTACAAAGTATTGGGGATTAGGTTTGCAAAAATGCATCTTCTCATAAGAGGTGATTAATTTGTATGGGAATTCATCCAGTCCTATCCATCTTAACCGCTCTTGAATAGCCAACATAGGAAAAAGAGGATTTGTAGCGATAACTACCTGATAGCCAGCATCAAAAACCGCCTCCATCAACTCCCTGGCTTTCCAGCCGTCTAATTTAAGATCAATCTCATCTTTCAACCCAGGGAATTCCCTACTATAAAAATCGTCAAATTGAAGTAAGGACTCATCCCGATCTAAGGGCACCCGCTTAAAAAAATCTTCCACAAATACCTGTTCATTTGTCTTTGTGGGATCAGTATTTTTTATCATCTCCATAGTGGATGCATAAAGACCCCTGGCAAACTGTTCTGGGTTCATTTTCGGTGCAAAGCGTCTGGTCAGAGCTTTGAAATATCTATCCAGAAATATGTCCAAATCCATCGGCAAAAGTGTTCCATCTAAATCAAATAAAATAGTTGTAATCTTCACTCTTAATTCTCCCTTTAGCAATATTAGTTTTCAAATTAAGACTAGTTACTTAACTCTGGGTTCATCTGACCCAGTTCTTCTAACAGTTCTTTGAATCCTACCTCCAGATCTCCAGAGATAATCTTCTGTATATCATTCAACATGATAGCTAAACGTTGCTCTAATTCCAAATAACGCCCAATAGTGTGATTCATCTGAACCACTTCCACAAGTTTCTGGAATTTCTCAACCTCTTCTTCCGATAGTTTTTGACCCATCATCTGCTTAGCCTGAAGTTGATATTGTTTACGTTGAAAATCCAGTAACATCTTTTTGGTAACTCCATCTGCTTCGACCTGTTTTTTAACTTTCAAATATTCCTGATATTCAGGTGAATTCTTTAACTCTTGTGCCAGGGCATGAGCCTGATCATAAACTGACATAATTATTCCCTCCTTGTTTATTTAAAATATTTTACCTTACCAATCAGTCTAGTCTCCTGTGGAATGATTAGACCATATGAATAATAAACTTCAAAACGTTTATCAATAGGTGAACCTGGATTGAAGATCAAAACTCCATTAATCCGATCATTATGTGGTTTATGGCTGTGACCATATACAATCGCATCAACCTGATCCTCTGCAAAAGATTCCAAAATTCTTCCTAAAGTTGTCCCGGAAGGACCATGGCCATGGATCAGGCCAATCTTAAAACCTTGATATTCAACAATTCTCCAGCCAGGTAATCTCTCTCTTAAATCTGGTGGATCGCAATTACCATGGACAGCATACACTGGAGCAATCTCTTCTAATTCTGTCAATACCGATTCATCCATTATATCTCCTGCATGTAAGATCAAATCAACTCCCTGAAAGCCCTCAATTACCTCCCGGGGCAATTTTTTTGCCCGTCGAGGAATATGGGTATCTGACAATACTCCAATCAATCTACTCACCTCGCCTCTAAGAAAACTTTCCCTATACTCAGTTATTTGCCATTCGATGCAAATTTCCTTTTTTAATATGTTATAATAGGGTAAGGATTATTCATTTTGAGAGGAGCCATCAATATGTACAATGCTTTACAATATTCACATCAGTTAATCACCTCTAAAGTTCAACCTGGAGATCTGGCCATAGATGCTACCGCCGGTAAAGGGCATGATACCCTCCTGCTTGCTCAACTGGTGGGTAAGACTGGTTTAGTCATTAGTTATGACATTCAAGAATTTGCTCTTAACCTGACCCGTATAAGGCTGGAAAAAGAGGGTCTTGTTGACAGGGTACAGTTATTCCAACGTGGACATGAGACCATGGAACAGGATATTCCTGCCAGTAAAGGTATCAGAGCTGCAACTTTTAATCTGGGTTATTTACCGGGAGGAGATCATACTATCATTACCAAACCTGAAACAACCCTGAAAGCCATTCAGATTACCATGAATCATCTTCTTGATCGGGGAATTATTACTATTGTCGCTTATCACGGACACCCGGGTGGTCAAGAAGAATTATCCTATCTGGAAGAATTTCTTTATCAGATCAATCAAAATACATTTGATGTCCTTAAATATCAATTTATTAATCAAATTAATCAGCCGCCCATTTTGTTTGTCATTGAGAAAAAACGCACTGCTGGTCTCATCAAAGTGTAACCAAAAAATTAATCCATCTCCCAATCTAGCCCCTCTCTCCAGAATATAAAACAGCTATTATTAAATGCAACCAGGGCAATTTAATAATAGCTGTTTTATATTCAATCCTAGTCTAGACAAATTTGATTCATGTTCCCATTTTAGCCCGTATAGATTCTGTTCTTATCAACAAATTCCCATAATAAAAATATTTATGATTCTGCATAGTTCCTACAATTATCTGATCTGTAATCTGTCTGTTGTCTGTAAATAAATCCTCCACATTATACAAACAAAGGTTGATAAAAGGTACTTCCCGCAAAAGGTTCTCCAGATCATTCTCCCAATTCTGATAATTCTTCTGATCGAGTCGCATAATTCCATACTGAGAATCTCCAACCCAGCGCATTCCTGTAAACCCTTCTTCTATAGCTTGCTGTAACATCTCAAAAACATAAGTCTTCAGGAAATCAAATCCCTCTGATCGGTATTTATAATAAATATCCTCAAAAGGTAAGGCTTCAAGATTGCCTGTAAATACAGCTGCCTCCACGTCTAATCCTAACTGTTGTAAAACCTTATGCAACAGGATGACTTTATCAGGTTCAAGGCAATAGTAACATTTTTCCCCCAACTCTATACCTTGCTTAATAAAGTCAGCAAATTTTAATAAGAGATGTTCATTACAACAATAGTAAGCTACCAGATGAAGTCCAGGACTATCAGTTAAAGTAATCATGTTTCTGTCAGTACTCATACGCTCACCTTCTTCTCGGTACCTGTGTACCTACCCTCTTTGTTATGTCAAATACCTTAATCGTTAACTGGATAACACATATCTTGATTTGCATGACTAATTTATTTCAAAAAGTCAACCATCCCAAAACCTTGATGATTAAAAGAACCCAACCCCCAGTTGAAAGCCAGCTGCAATGCTTTACCCGGTCCAGTAATTTTAAATTTGAACAGATAACATTTAATATTCTTGCCTTGATAATGAATCAGATTAGCTGATCGTTCGAGATCAAACTTCTCAGGATTAATGATTGTAATCTGAATGTCTGCCGGGTCAATGACCTCACGATAAATCTGTTTGACTTTAAAAGCCAGATCCTGACGCAGTAAATCATAGAATTCACTCTGCAGAGGATGACAAAACACTTCACGTCCATCTTCCCGCAGAACAGAAGTTACCACAGGACCTAACATAAAGCAGTCCATCTCCTCGGTTAATTCAGGATCTTTGATCATCTGATGTCGCTCCACAGTAAATCTGTTGTGACCTATCTTTACCTGATAACGCCCGATTAAACCATTAATAAAATTCTCAGCCAATTCATCAACAGGTGTGGAGATTAACCATTCTCCATCCCCTTTAACCAGTAGTCCATCACGAGTAGCCCGGTAATTTTCAAATAATAACCTGGAAAAAGTGTAGGGTTTGATTGGTGTATCACCAACAATCATCCCTTCATGAAATAGAGCACTGGCAAGTTCAGGATTAGCATCCTGGGTAATCTCATAGACCAGATTATTCAGATCAGCATTGTAATTATAGTCAATTAACTGCTCCTCCACGGTCTTTAATTTCAGGCGAATCCGCATCACCTATACCTCCTCTTTCTACAACTGATTACAGATATATGTTCAATTAATTTTAAACCCTAAAAAAACTTTACCTGCATTAAAATAAAAATAACCCCAATCTATTTACACAATATTAATAATTCGCTTTATATCCTCAATTTTCCTCTATTTATTCGGTTTAAAAGTAACAAAAAACCTACTAAAAGTGAGGATTGACCTATTTTAGCAGGTTTTTGTCACTGCCTAATGTTATTTTCTGATCATATCAGAAACTATTTGTTCATAATCAATAATGCTTCTCGTAAAAGTTTGCCAGCGACAAAGGCGGTTGTCTTGCCAATATCATAATCTGGTGCCACTTCGACAATATCAAAACCGACTATATTAAGATCTTTCATCATATATAGCGATTCCATCATCTCTCTGGATGAGATTCCACCAGCTTCTGGAGTTCCAGTCCCTGGAGCAAACGCCGGATCCAGAACATCAATATCAATGGTTATATAAACTGGACGATTACCTACTGCTTCAATTACCTCGGGTAGAGCCTCGATTACTTTTGCCCGATACAGATTGGTATTCTCACGAGCCCAGGCTAATTCTTCTACAGAACCAGAGCGAATACCTAACTGGTAGATATTCTTCCCTCCCAATAACCGGGCGGCATGTCCAATAACAGTAGCGTGTGAATTAGTCTCACCCCAATACTCTTCCCGTAAATCAGCATGGGCGTCAAAGTGAATCACTGATAGATCTGGATATTGGCGATGCACAGCCTTAATGACTGGCCAGGAGATCAGATGCTCTCCACCGAGAAAGATCGGCTTCTTGCCAGCTTTTAAAATAATCTCAGCAGCTTCTTCAATCATATCCAAAGACCTTTGAACATTACCATAAGGTACTTCCAGATCACCTGCGTCAAAAAATCGCACATCATCTAAAGTCTTCTCCAATTCGAAACTGAACTCCTCTAATCCATAAGAAATATTTCGAATACCTTCTGGTCCAAAACGGGATCCAGGACGATAACTTACCGTAAAATCCATAGGTGCACCTACGATAATAATTTTTGCACCTTCCGGAGTCTCTTGACTACCTAAAAAACGCAATGTTGCTGTCATTTCAGCCAACCTGTCCAATATAATACGCCTCCTTTAAGCTAGCAGGTCAACAAAAGACTATTTGTTAACTGTTAATTCCCGAACAAAGTTTGGCAGCATAAAAGCAGAACGATGAACATCTTGATTATAATATTTAGTCTGTTTACTAATAACCTCAGCCCGGGCCAGATCAGCGTCTTCTGGTCTATATTTCTTTGAGCCAATGGTAAAACTCCACAAACCACTGGGATATGTTGGAATACTGGCCAGATATAGCCTGGTAATCGGAAATAGTTCACTGATCGCCTGATTAGTATCTTTAATCAAATCCTGATTAAAGAATGGAGACTCGGTCTGAGCCGCAAACAGACCATCTTCTTTTAAAGCATTATAAATGTCTTGATAAAAATCTTTGGAGAAAAGACCAACAGCAGGACCAACAGGCTCTGTAGAATCCACCAGAATAACATCATATGTGTTCTTATTATCTTTAATATGCTGAATACCATCAGCCACAAAGACACTTACCTTTGGATCAGCCAACCCGGCTGCAATCTGCGGCAGGTATCGTTTACTATACTCGATAACCTGACCATCAATCTCAATTAAGTGAGCTTCTTCTACAGAAGGATGTTTAATGATTTCTCTGATCGCTCCACCATCACCACCACCCACAACAGCAACTTTTTTCGGATTCGGATGGGTGATCATCGGGATATGACTAATCATCTCATGATAAACAAATTCATCTTTATCAGTGGTCATAACCATACCATCCAGGACCAACATCGTCCCAAATTGAGCGGTCTCAATAACGTCCAATTGTTGAAATTCAGTCTGTTCAGTGTGTAATGTTTCTTTAATTTTAGCAGTGATACCAAAGTTTTTCGTCTGAAATTCTGTATACCAAAGTTCCATCTAAACAACCCCCCTCATTTAATACCAAAGAGCCACAGATGCAAAAGCACATCCACATGTTTCAACACGATGTTCGACAGCTTTAATCATAACTTTAGCTAATTTCATATTCCGGGTCTTAAAAGCTTCTTCAACCATCTCCCGGACCGCTGCCTCTGCCTCTTTAGCTGAACATTCTCCAGAAAACTCCATAATAACACCAAAAGAGTCTTCAGAAAAACCAATACCAACACTTGCCGCAATCAATTCACCAGGCTCCTCACTGACAATATATCCATAAGCGGTTGGCGTCAGTGAACCTGGTGCAACCTCTAACTTCTCAACATACTCCGCAGCTGGTGGCAAAATACTGGATACTCTTAGTAAGTTCAAATTGCCAATACCTGCATTTAACAAAGCATTGTCAAAAGCATTTAACTCGTGAGCCCCTTCTGCCGCCCCGGCACAAATAGTAAACTTCTTCGGTGTTGGTAACATTTTCCTTACAACCTCCTTCATGACTTATTTATATTGGGAAATTCTTCATAATAAAAATAGCTAGTTTCAAGTAAATATTAGGCAGATTAAAACCCTATGATACTTATTGTTTAGTAAATATCATAGGGTTTTACAATCTGGTACCTGGTTTGGAACTCATAAAAAAGATTAACCCCTTCCTTGAATTATGATACCTTTACCGTCATATCTCCCTGGAAGATTCCTCTTTTTACTTCATTCGCAGTAACTGATTCGGCGCCAAACATCTCGATTAGGTAATTTACTGCATCCCATGGATTAACACTCTCTCCACAAGTAAATACATCAATCGCCGCATAACCTAATTCAGGCCAAGTGTGAATCGCCAGGTGCGATTCAGAGATCACAACAACACCACTCACGCCCTGCGGACTGAACTTGTGAAATGCAACTTCACGAATTTCTGCACCTGCTGCCAGTGCCGCATCAATCATTGTCTTTTCTACACCTTTTACACTATCCAACACTTCTGCTTTGCAGCCATAAGCCTCAAGCAGTACATGGCGCCCCAAAGCACCTCCTAATTGACCCTGCATAAGCCTCATTCCTTTCTTATGGGGATAAGAGATATTGAGGTTGAATCCTCCAATTAACAAATTAATTTTAGCAAATTCCAGAGAAAAGTCAAGCACTTTTTTAAAAAAAATCTCAAATTCCTTGAAAAAACTGATTTTTTTAGCGAAAAACTACTACTATTTAAATTTAGATATGGGTTTACTGTTGTATATTCATTTTACCAACAGTATATTGTATACCCTAAAGAAGAGTGATTTCTTTCGCAAAAGATTCATTTTATTCAAAACTTTAATTACATTAATATATAAAAATTAATATTTTGTTTTAAAATTTCATTCTAAAATTTTACTTTCAAAAAATCAACAAGTTAAGCCCCAGAACTTAACTAAATTATGGTTAAGTCAAATAGCTTAACTTGTTTTTAACTTAAGTTCTCTATTCAGCAAAAGTTCCTTCAGGTGTATCGATAACCCTGAGAATATTTACCTCTTCTCCTGTACTCACATCATAATAGAATAGATATGTTTCTTCTTCATAACTAACCCGTGCTTCCCAGGTAAATATTTCTTTTAAAGCAGAAGTTGGAATGACCGCCAACCTTACTACCTCTACCTGGAATTTAGCATCAAGATAACTTTTGACTTCCTCTTCGTTAACTTCAGGCTCTTGCAGGTCTCGTTGAGTATGTGACATAAGAAAACCTAATGCATCATAACCGATGATCTGACCATTATCCATTGCAATCTTTAATTTAATTAAGTCAGGATAGATAATTACATCATCCTGTTTGTAAGCATAGGAAACAGTCAGAACATCGTCTTCAATCCAGGAATAAGTTGGTACCATATTGGTAAGTTTACGGGATTTCAAAAATTGATCTCCTTTATTAATGGCATCAACTCTTGAGATTTTCCTTTGACCTATATTCCGTGGATTCATATACATGATTACATGTCCACCTTTTTTAGTAACCTGAATCAAAGAATGATTCTCTTCATTATCATCCGGTTGTACACTGAAGATGTAGGCTTCGATCTTCCCTTTAATATCTTCTTCAAAATCTTTGACCACCAAATTTTGGTTCTCCGGATAATCCGGAAAACTTGAAGCAACCTCTCTGGCTCGATCTTTATTTACCACCTCTCCAGTCAACCCTTTAGGATTTTCCGCATCAATGTGATCAGAGAATGGGCCATCATAAATCAAAGTGGGGAAAGGTTCGTTAGGTTCAACAAGAGGTGTAAAACTCTCCGGTGTATATGTTTCATCTTCTCGTTCAATTGCTCTACTTGTTTTGGTTACTACTTCCCACCAATTTATATCACCCTGATTGACACTTGCTGCTATATTATGTAAAGTTTCAGAAAGTTCTGCTGACTTCGCCCGAAGAGATTTAAGCCTATCTTTTTCTTCCTCAGTTACAGTTCTTTGCTGGAGATTCTGTCTGGCTAATACCATGGAATAATCTCCAACCTGAGTCAAAAACTTGGATGTATCTACAAGAGTTGCATTAGAGATTGGCAGATTATTTAACGATTCCTGTGCTGCCATAGCCTGCCGCCAACAATCTGAAAGCAGGGTAACAAATTGTGTCTGCCCAGTAGCAACTACACCTTTTCCTAATAATGCTGTCACATCTTCTATTTGCTCAACAAGTTTGTAAAAAGACTCATTATACTGGTTCCCTAAATAGACCTGCATTTGCTGCCGTTCTTCATACTGATTATATCCCCAAAAGCCCACTGCTACCAGCAAAAAAGCAACTACCGCGACTGGTAAAACCCAGGTGTATTTCAATTTTAATCACCTCCTATTTCGCAAATACATGATCTCCATATTGGACGATAATTTGTCGAGACCAGATCCATTTACTTACCGGTTTCGATGGATTCCAGAAAAATGTGCAGCCATATGAAGGATCCCAACCATTAATGGCATCCCTTGCCGCTTTATAGTTTTCCTCCACTGGTGCAAGGTTAAACTGTCCATTGGCCACCGATTCAAAAGCCAATGGTTGATAGATTACACCAGCCAGAGTATTGGGAAACTTACTACTTCTTACCCGATTTAAGATTACTGCTCCAACAGCAACCTGTCCGATATAAGGTTCTGCCCGGGCTTCTGCGTGAATAAGACGTGCTAACATTTGTACATCATTATTATTTGTAATACCTTTTACTCCAGCATTGGCAGTGGTTTTGGCAGAGCCAGTATTTGTCCATCCCAATCCCAAAGCTGACCAGGTATTAGCCCCACAAATCCCATCCACTCGTAACCCATTTTTTCGCTGAAATTCTTTTACTGCTACAAAGGTGGATGCACCATAAATACCGTCAACAGAACCTTTGTAATAACCCCATGACTGTAGACGCCTCTGCACCAAAGAGACATCTGAACCACGATTTCCCCAGTACAGAGTACGTTTAACCCCTGCATCAATCTGAGCTGACTCCCAGAAAGAAATTCCCATTAAACAGATTGTGAGTAAAATAATTACCGCAACTTTGTACTTCATGGTATGCTAACATAACCTCCTTTAAGTTTATCTAGCGGCGCTAGCGCCATAACTTCATTTATCAATATATTGCTCATTTTCCGTTTGATTAATCCATTAAAAATAAAATCTCTGGAAAATTAATTGTTCAAAACAAAAAAATATGCCTAAAACTCTGTTTAGACATATCCTGGGTAGAACTTTGATATCTGATTATTTGCTTTAGATCATCTCAATAGAGTAATCCACCAACTCGGCTGCAAAATTATTCTCAATATAACTGACTATATTTTCTAAAACACGATGGGCCTGAGCTGAGTCATTACTGACATAAGCGATTCCAATTTGGGATAGTTTATGTACATCTAAGTTCCCAACCTCTGCAATCGAGACATTGAATTTGGTCTGAGTACGGTTTATTATACTCTTAATAATACTTCTTTTCTCCTTTAGAGAATTAACATGCCCCATCCGCAATTCGAGCTCACAAACTCCAATTACCATCGGTACTCCCCCACCTTCCCTCTTACACATTTTTCTAATACTTATTATAACACTGCCAGAGTTTATCCTACAAGAGTTATAGGCAAAAAAGCCACTGATGCTCCAGATATCAGCGGCCTGGTTCTCAATTATTCATCTTCTCGTCTCCAACAATGTAAGTAATATTCCTCTTCATCCCCACCTTTTGGCAAAACCTGAAAACCTCTTTTCTCCAAATAGCTAATCAACTCATCTGCCTCATTGGCATCAGCCCGATTCATTGATAGTATTAACTTCTCACCAGGCTGTACTGCAGCCAAAATATCCGTGAGGCGTTGTTCATCATTCCGATCAATGTTATCTCCTAAATCAACTATATGAGTCTCTTTAATGGTAGCTCACTCTCCTTTTTGTCTATAATTTTCACCGACAAAAAAGAAAGCTATACACAGGAATTTTTTCCTTATAAAATTTCCAATAATAATTGTCTACCAAAACATATTAAAATACCAGATAGCAGCTTTATAAATCAACCTCAGTCAAGAGTTTTAAACCATGTTTTTGCAAAAGTGCTGCTGTCACTCCTGAACCGGGTTTTGGCTGTCTCTGAAAACTTCCATCATAAATCTGCCCATGTCCGCATGAAGGGCTCCTAGCTTTTAAAATAGCTGTATCAGCCTCAGATAATTGAGCGAATTTCAGTGACTCTTCTGCACCTTTTATGAAAGCCCGGGTTACATCTCTTCCATCTTTTGTCATCACTCTGGCTTTTCCTTCCAGAACAAGGTTTCCATCCCCAAGGTCGATCTCCGCCGGTGTCCGTGGAGTGGTTAAACCTCCCAATTGTTCTGGACAGATCGGGATCCACTGCTTTCCTTCCAAATATTTAACTACCCTGGAATTGCAATTATTTCCCCCCGAATATTTACAATCAATCCCTAACAAACAAGCACTTACTAATATAGTCATACTAAACCTCCTCTCAGAAAATTACACTAACTTCTGATATAAATATTATTTTGTATTCATATTATACTATGTGTAATAACACCTTGTAAAGATTTGTCTTATAGACATTCTGTCTCCACTCAACTTCACTCAAAAAGATTAAAAATTCGAGGGAGGGTATTAAATAAAGTTATCGAATATATAATTTATATTAATAAAACATTTAGGGAGTTGGTCATAATGATTCAAAAACCAGTTTATGTTTTTTCATCTGATACTATTGGACAAGGTTCAGAAGAACTGGGAGAAGTTCTCACCCGGGGGATGTTCCGCACTTTGATTAGTGTTGAGCCTACACCGGAAGCTATTGTTTTCTTAAATTCTGGGGTTAAACTATTGGTAAAAGAAGATGTCCTGGAAAACATTCAGATTCTTAAAGAAACAGGTACCAGAATTTTAGGCTGCGGGACCTGCCTGGACTATTATCAATTAAAGGATCAGGTTAAAAGTGAAATGGTTTCAAATATGAAAGATATTTTAACTACACTCTCCAATTCACCAAAGGTGGTTAATTTCTAATGAGTTATACACTAATCTCCTTTGAATCTCCCCATCATACTATTAAAGCCGATAAAGTATTACAACAGGCAGCAATTAAGTGTATGGTATATCCGATACCCCGGGAGATTTCCAGAGATTGCGGGTTGGGAATTAGAATTCTCAGTTCAGATCTGGACACAGCTTTAGAGTTATTTCAAAAAAAAGATATATTATTCAAAAATATATTCCCTATAAATGAGAACAATAGTCGCAATTTAATTGATAAGTTTTCTGAGAACCAGCATAGTTAAATCTATTGCTGGTTTTTTTATAAAAATACCACTTTATTTTTATTATTGAATGAGTTGAAAACCAGGTTTTTAGAAATACTACTTCCTATACAGCCACATACTTATATAAAATTAGGGAGGAAAAAATGGAATTCTTTCATTCAGCTCTAGAAATCGTTATCGGTTTTATTTTATTATTCCTGGCGACTAAATTACTTGGCAAAGAGCAAATTTCCCAGATATCCTCATTCGATTTCATCTCAGCGATGGTTCTGGGTGAGATTATCGGTAATGCACTTTACGATCCAGAAGTTGGTGTATGGTTTATGGTAATGAATATGGTGATCTGGGTATTTTTAAAATTAGCCTTTGAAAAAATTTCCCTCAAATTTCTCACCATGCGACCTATTCTTGAGAGTAAACCCAATGTTGTTATTCGGGATGGCAAGATTGATATTAATGAGTTGAAAAAAAGCCAACTTCATTTAAATCAGCTTTTGATGATGGTTAGAGAAAAAAGTAATTGTAGTCTAGCAGAAGTCGATTATGCTATATTAGAGACTGACGGCAAACTCACAGTAATCAAAAAACCTGAATTTCGAAATCCCACTTTGAAAGATTTAAACCTGGCTCCCAAGCCAACATCATTACCAATACCACTAATCATTGATGGTATAGTTTTAGCTGAAAATTTACATTTGGCAGGCGTAGATGATGAATGGTTACACGAACATATGCGAAAATTAGGTCATTTTAATCCCCAACAGATCATTTATGCAGAAATTACTGAAGAAAGGGAACTATTTATTGCAGAAAAAGTCTTTCTATAAAACCGCAGCCTATAAGCCAATGTAATTAATTTTACTTTATTTATCAGTTGTCAATGGAGTTTTTCTTATGATATAATTTATATAATCCAACTTTTTACAATATGTAGATTATTCTGTTTGATTCATCCAATATGTATCTTTTTATCCCAGGAGGTTTTACCTTATGCAAATATCCCGTAAAAGCGAATATGCCATTCATTCTTTGATGATTTTGGCGTTTAATAATGGTGAAGAGATGAGTGTTGAAGAATTGGCTTCCATGCAGGAAATATCCCGGACTTATCTGGCTAAAGTTATGCAAAAATTAGCCGGAGCTGAGTTAGTACAATCCAGCAAAGGATTTAAAGGTGGATATTCTCTGGCTACCTCTCCAGAAGAGATATCTTTTGCTCAGATTGTAGCACTTTTTGAAGAAGAAGATCAGTTCTATAATTGCATGGATACAAAACGAGGATGTCAATTTGGCAAGAATTGCCTCATTCATCAAGCTTTCCAAAAGGCTTATCTCAGTATGTTAGCGGAGTTACAGAAGGTTCATATTTCAGATCTATTGACCGGTTATGATAAATAAATCTTTTATGAAAAAAACAGCCATCCAAAAACCATCTCAACAGATAATTAAGGATCTCCAAATGTTCTAAATTGTTATCAGTTAAGCCGATAGAATAGCTGCAATCTTTATTAATATTTTGGTAACTTTTACTTATCATACTACGGAACACATCTATTACCAGGTTTTAAGCATATTGATCTGACCTCGACCTGCTTTTTTTTGATAACCCAGGGTTTCGTATAATCTGCTCGCACGATAGTTTTCAACATCGCAAGACAGAAAACTTTTTTGAGCCTGCATCCCCTGACCCCATTTAAGGCCAGTTATAGCCAACGCTCGACCGATACCTTTACTTTGATAATCTGGGTCTACTGCCAATTCCCTAAGCCATGCTATCGGCCCGTTAAGGCTATCAAAACCATATAGATTCATAAAACAAGCTCCTACGACTTTATCATCTACTTCAGCAATCAAAATTTGACTATTCTCAGTATTGAACCATTCCTTAACATACTCATCAGTCTCTCCATGAAATCCTCTTGAAAATTCTCTACATTTCCGGGTGATTGCTCCTACCTGTGAATACTCATTTTCCTCCATTCTTCTAATTTTATTATCTGGTTCTGCAAAATGTATTTGTGGGAGATTTGTCAACCAATAATCACAAAACTCACTGTCAATGACAAATCCAGCCTCCTCAAAAACTGCCGGAAATTCACAGGGTACAAATTCTATATATAGTGGTTTCGGTTTTTCTGCCTGAATCACAGGGTGAGTTATTACTTTTGTCAAACCTTCCCCCACTGCTCTACTGGAATCTGCACCCCAGTATAGATTAAGTCTATGCTTCTCAGGTTGTACAAACAACAGATATTCTTTTTCATCAATGATTAACAGTGGGTGCAATTCTTCCAACTCTATATATTCAAAACAATGATATGAAAAGTTTTTCGCCTGAATAACCAGATCTTTTATCATTTGCATCTCCCCCATTCTGTTAATCCAGAGTACCTCCGACAACCTTCACATCCTCTTCACCAGTAACCGCCGCTTTAACGATCATTTTTAATCCTTTAAGCATAACCTCTAAATCCATGCTGGCATAATTTGCTTTATTCACTACCTGTTCAGGAAGAAATGGAATATGAATGAATCCACCTATTTTCTCCGTACCAGCTAAAATATCTAAAATTCCATACATCAGATGGTTACAGACATAAGTTCCTGCACTATTAGAAATAATTGTTGGAACACCTGCATCCTGAGCTGCTTTCATCATTCTTTTAATAGGTAAAGTACTAAAATAAGCTGCCGGGCCAGCAGGATTTATCGCCCTATCAATTGGCTGATCTCCCTCATTATCAGCAATTCTGGCATCATCCACGTTAATTGCAACCCGCTCTATAGACAAAGCTGTTCTACTTCCAGCCTGTCCGATACCGATCACAATATCTGGATTTAATTCGTTAATCAAAGTTTTTAACCTGGCAACAGATTTACCGAAAACAACGGGCAATTGCAGCAGGTGGAGTTCAAATTCTCTGCCTTCTTCAGCAGTACTCCAATCATCATTTTGTAAACGTTTGATCAGTTCTAAAGAAGGGTTAATGGTCTCACCACCAAAAGGTTCAAATCCGGTTAATAATATTTTTTTCATTAGACAACACCTCCAGGATTTAATAAATATTTATCATAAAGTCAGTAACTTTTTGATTAGAGTGATCATTTCACTGCTCCATGATATAAAAATACTTTATCAATTACTTTTTTTCGTCAAAACAGTTCTAATCACCTGCAATACCCGGGGGTCTTTCTCAAAATTTTTAACTTCCTGTAAGATATTTATCGTTTCCGGGCCAGCGATTTGTCCTAGAGCCCAGGCTGCTGTGCCACGAATAACTGGACGTTGATCCTGAAGAGCCGTTTTTAAAATTGGTAAAGAATCGGGATCTTTTAGATTTCCAAGAATTATCAGGGCATTGCGTTGTAAAGTAGTTTTCCCCCGCCACCCCATGACCGTATCTTCTACCAAATCGCGAAACTGACTATTTGAAAGATTCACAATCTGCTCCAGATCAGGCATAAAGCCCAGACTATGGGGCTCGAACAGGCCACTCCCCGTTATCGCCTGACGATTGTATGGACAGATATCCTGACAGGTATCACAGCCCCAGAGTCTCGTACCAAGACTTTTGCTCACACTATCCGATAAAAGACCTTTTTCCTGAGTATAATGGGCAAGACATTCTGTGGACAGAATCTCCCCCGGAGATTTTATCGCCTGTTGAGGGCAAGCCTGCAAACATAGGTCACATTCTCCACACCCTATTTTCAATGGACTATCAGGTTTTAAATAAATGTTTAGTAATATCTCCCCCAGAGAAATAAAGGAGCCATACTCCGGATTAATCAATGCTGAATTTTTCCCGAAGAAACCTAAACCTGCACGATGAGCTATCTCTCTATCGATTAAGGGACCAGTATCGACAAAGATCTCAGCTTTAGCTTCTGGATATTCTTTCCTAATAAAACTAACTAACTTTTTCATCTTTTCTTTAAGAACCAAATGATAATCCTTCAGCTGGGCAAATCTCGCCAGCTTCCCCCGAAACTTACCATCTATATGAGCCTCAGCCTGCAAATATGAAATCCCCACAGCAATCAAAGATTGGGCATCTTCCATCAACATCTGTGGTTGACATCGTTTTTGCAAATTCTTTTCTGCCCATGGAGAAAGATAGCCTTTCCTTTCCAGCTTTATTAATCTGCGATAAGCCTCCTCAAAAGGTTCAGCAGTAGTGATTCCAATAAGATCTACACCGATCTCCTTAGCATATGTTTTTATTCGTTCCTCAACAGTCATTCTTCTCATTCCTTTGTAGTCTGAGATTGTCAATCCAGATTTTAGCTTGTACCAATTTCCTTTCAGTCATCCTCAAAAGAATTATATTGTCGAAATTATGTCACTTAACAATTTCTCAATACTATATCTCTATAGCTTACAAAAAGGCTAACTTTTCTCTTACTTTCTTCTCCATTAGACAACAACTAATATTTCCCGGGAAATTTCGACCTGAAATATCGTTAGTAAAAAACCCACCAATTGCTTTTCAGGCGGGTTCATCAACTCGATAAAACAGTCTTCTTCCGACTATTTGCTAAATTTGTTCTGGAAAAACGACCTTCTTTTTCTCCAAATACTTCCCTAACAGGGCAGAACTAATTACAATCAACGGCACCGAAGTCAACAACCTGATTAGAGTAAACTTTATTCCCAAAAATGATGCTTCAAATAAAGTCATAGGTATGCGAACCAACGCAGCAGAACCAACATATGTAAGAATCGTACCAAACTTTGCTCCTTTTTTATATAATGAATAGGCAACCGGAAAAGCGACATATGCTCCACCAACTGTTGTACTGGCCAATAATATGGCCCAGATATACCCTTTAATTCCTGAACTATGCCCAAAATTTTGCTCAACAACCTTTTGGGGAACCCATACCTCAAAAAGCCCGATTAGAATAAAAGCACAGGGCAGCACTTGAATCATACCTTTAGCAAATTCAACAAAATTATCCCCAATACTAACCCCGGGAGTAAATTTGAAGATCCAGGAGAATACGATCAGGCAAACAAAAATCACAAATACAATTAAGCTACTACGCTGCTTTTTCTTCATCCTAAAATACCTCCCCATAGAATATTCCAATTACAATGGTGACAATGACTGCGATTAAAAAACTGATTATATTTCTAAGAATAGCAGGCATGACACCAAAATATTCCTTCTCCACCGGATATGTAAGAATACCTACATTCATCAATGTAGTAGTAAATGCCGCAATACTCATATATCCGACTCCTTTAGTAAGCAATATTCCGCCCAATGGGAAGGCAATAAATCCAGGCATTAACGTAATCGAACCAAAAATGAGTCCGAAAATCGTCCCACTCAATTTTGAGCTCTCTCCCAAATATTTGGCAATAATCTGGTCCGGAATTAGATAAAGGATAACCGAAACCATAATCAACATCTGGAGAAAACCTGGTAAAATATTTAAAAATTTTTTTACGGCGACCTTTAGGGCTTTGATACTTTTTTCTCTATCTGCAATTACGGAAAAGATACAAGCTATAAGTGTAACAATATATAAAAAGATCATTATCATCATCCTTTCATCTATAATCTCTAAAATTCACTCACGGAGATAATCAGAGTTAACTGATACTCAACCGTGAATATTGCTCTTTAATCTTTCTCCTAAGTTTGTTTTGATAAATAAAATATAATTTCGAATATTTTTCTATGCTTCTTAGATAATTTTTGCTATAAAAATTCTTATTTTGTGCTATTGAATCTAAAATAAGATAAAAACAACTTCTATCAATAATTCTGGCAAAATTATCAGCTATATCTATCTCAAAATCATATAACTGATTGATAACCTCTGTCATAAAACAAAGAAGTTGATCGGTCAAATCATCCAGATATCCCTCTGTTATTCCCTTAGAAAATATTGTCTGATGCCCATTATCCAGATCATTTTTGGCATCCTGCAGATCATCCATCAATTGCAGGAGAACACCATATCCAAAGAAAAAATAGGCATACTTTTTTACTAAAGCTCCATTTACAAGATAGGCATCTGCCAAAACCGATGTTCCACCTTTACTTATAGAAAGCTCTAAAATATACTGTTCTGACAACATCTTCTTCTGTTGTAACAGACTATTTTCTTGTGCCTGATGGATAGCCAGCAAACTCTGAAACACCTCCGGGAATCTATCTCTCGCATATTCCCCTTCTATCATCTTGATTAAAGCAAAAATATTCTCCTCATAGTCATTCCTTGCTTCTATACTATCCCCGGCCAACCTACAGCCAAATCTATTATTGAACTCCTTTTTTTCACTAATTGATATCGAAGTATCATCAAGATAATTATCGCTAAAAGGATAAAGCATACTATATGCAAATACCGATGGAGTTAACTCTACCTTCCGATTCAACAAACATTGAATATTACTCATTATCCATACATTCCTCAAAGCCTGAAAGATATCATCTCTCGCAAAACCAGGATAGCTATCTTTAACTCTGCTGATAAAAGATTTAGTAACATTGAAATAATCTTTTGAGATAACGATATCAATCTCTTCAGCGACATAACCCAATGTCTTTTGAGCAAAATGTCTTAACAAAGCAAGAATTCTACTTTCCTGCGCCTTTGTTACCTTATTTAGATTAATAATTTCCTCTAATTGATTATATAAATTTTTACTAAAACTAGACGTCCTTCTTTGATTAAGCAATCTTACCCAAAACCAACATTCTTTACTCGAATCTGAATAGGACTTTTTGCTCTTATTCCACAAATCCAGATAATCCTGCACAAAATCACTCACCAGACTATCCATAAATCGACTCCCTCCCCAGATGCCAGCTATCTCTCATATGTAGCTGCAGCCATTCCAAAATATGTGGGAACCTGGTAAGACAACATTTCTATCCATAGTTACCTTTCCGTACCCACTCACTCAACAGTTTTTACTCCCTGATGTTTCCATGTACTATTACAATAACCGATATGATGCTGAATATGTCTGATTGTCATCACTATTTCTCTTTCATAATTTATTTATTCAGCAACTTTTCAAATCTTCCTCCCACTCCAGATCCTAAAATCCTGAATTTCTCTTCCTATCAGATTGGGCAGAAACAAAATAACTTATTTACTTCCCTTCCACAAAATGCATAATACACTGGATATAAAAAACGAGATGATTAAGAAATCATCTCGCAAGATTCTTCAATCGTAATATTGTTTAAACTCTCAAAACGAACAATTCGATCGGCATACTGAAGCAAATGCGGCTTATGACTTATGTAAATAATAATCTTATCCTTTTTATTCTCTGCTAACCATTTGAAAAATGCATCTTCTGTCTCTACGTCAATTGCAGATGTTGCTTCATCCAGAAGAACTATTTGGGGATCATTGACCAACGCCCGGATAATTCCAACTTTTTGTCTCTGACCACCTGAGAAATTCTCGCCATTCTTCTCTGCCACAGTTTCGTATTTATCAGGCAATGTATCAATAAAATCTTTCAAATTCAACATATCAGCCAACTGATCAATCTTCTCTAAAGACAGATTACGTCGACCTAATGCTATATTATCCAATATACTCATATTAAAAAGATATGTATCCTGGGGTACGATGCCGTATAATCCCTGAAGAGAACCTTTCTTTACCATCGAAACAGGTAAACCATCAATCTCTACTGAACCTTTAAGAGGCTGATATAGACCTGTTAGCAAACCAAATAAAGTTGATTTCCCGATGCCATTGCGCCCAACAATACCTATCATCTCTCCCGGCTGTAAACTCAGGGAGAACTCATCCAACAGGAGTTCTTGTTCCGCGTCATATTTAAAGGTAATTCCCTTCATCTCAATCTGCTTTTCAACCTTCATAAGATCAAATTTGCTTTCACCATCATCCTCCCCATCAAAAGAATGCAGTAGATCATAAAAACGCTGAAATGCTACTACAGTCTGCTGTAATTCCACATTAATATTTGCCAGACTGCGCACCGGTTGATATAATCGACCCAGATATCCATAAAATGAAACAAATGCACCTATTGTCATATGCCCCTCTATTACCATCTTACCTCCAAAAATAATCAAAGCTGCCGGTGCAATAGCATAAATATAAGATAATAATTGCGAATTGATGATTCGGACAAACACCATCTTCATTTGAGAGTTAATCAACGCATGTAACGCCTTGGAAAATCTTAACACACCAAACCACTCTTTACGGAAATTTTTGAAAATTGCTATCCCCTGCAAATTCTCCTGTAACACCGTAGAGGATTGAGCATAGTCTTCCATAACTTTCCGATTACCTTTTCGTAAACGGGGATTAAAATACCTCATCACCAACACAACCAGAGGAATAGCCAGAATAGCAATACTGGCCAACTTCCAATTAAGATAGAACATAATACCCATCGTACCTGCCAGAGTGATAAATTGAGTCAAAATCATCAACATTGTTGAAGAAAAAAGCGACAGTACATCCCTGATCTCATTGATTATTCGTGACATCAACTCACCTACATTTTTCTTCTGGAAGAAAAAGATATCACGTTTGACCACTCTTTTAAAAAGAGCAATTCTCAAATCATAGGCGAGACGACTCCGGATATAGCCCATCAAATAATCTTGTAAGGCCATAAAACTAGATTCAAGAACCAATACTGTTAGAGAAATAGCCAAAATAATATAAACTAACCGCATATCTCTATTTGTCAAGGCATGGTCAATTAATAACCCCATCAACAATGGAGAAGTCAACCCTAACAGAGTCGAAATAATGATCGAAACAAAAGCACCAATCTGTTTACCCAAATATGGTCTGATAAATCCCCAATAACATGATAGATAATCTTTAATTGGGTATTTGTTTTCAACCTTCTTTTGATTGTCCATCAAGAGCAACCTCCTTTCTTAAATATTTTTGTCATCAGATGCCCAATTTTGCCCCAGATATTCTTATAATCAGCTTCTTTCTTTTCCGTGGAGGGTTGACTTATTATCTCCAGATACAGCCTATTACATAGATCAAATTTTTCAATCCATTCAGCCTCATCAATCACATTTTTCTGAAATAACGCCATAGGAACGTTAAGATTCATTTTTCTAATCTTCGGATTTAATCCCATAACTAACTCCATATATCGTTGATAAACAGATTGATGGGTTTTTTCCAACTTCTTTAACAATACCCCTCTTTCACCGCTCTTATCTGTTAACAACAACTCCTGCTGTACTTTTAACCAGATAAGATGGTTTTGAAGGATTACCTCCAATTCCTCCTTATGCTGACGAATCTCTTTATCTAATTCCAACCATGGTGGAAGGTAATTGGCATTTTTTAAAATTTTATTGGCTGTCCAGTTCTCAGAAGTACTCCCCATAAAATCAGCAAAATTTAAAGGTTTACCCTTCCCGGATAAATCTTTAAAAGCTCCCTCTTTCATCGCCTGTTGGATCTTCTCTTCAACCAGATCGGTATATTTTTTAGACATATCCTTCACCTGCCTATATTCCAGTATCCTCACATACTTTAGTATCCCTGGTTCTCAGATTGATCCAGACCATCCAGACGATAACCAATCCCGATAGAATAAATGTACCTACCCGGATCTCAGGCAAACGCTGACTATCAGGTAACCAGGGGTGAACCTTAAAATAATAATCAACAAAGTCATTTAAGACTAACCATAATGAGGTGATCCATAAAGCGTGACGACTTATCTTCATTCTGACAGCAAAAACAACTCCTTCGACCATCATTCCGATGTGACTGACAAACAACAACACATTCTCCCAATAGTGAATGCCATGCTCAATCCATAACAGACCGATCACTGATACTGTCCAAATTCCATATTTGATCAGTGCAGTTATCGCGATTACTTTAAATATTTCATGAGGTTTCTTCCGGGCCACCAATAAAATCCAGATCACAAAAAGCAGCGCTGCACCCGGGCAATCCGGGGTAAATATCCAAAAATATACCGGGGTCATTGATAACTGCGTTCGATACCAGAAAAAACCGTAAACTACACCAATTAAATTGATGATAACCACCAGATAAAAAAGAAATGAGTTACTAACTACTGTTCGCTGTATCCTGTATAATATATCTCCAAAACCACTAGTTTTTTTCATATGAGAATTCCTCCACCTTTTGCACAATTTCTTTATTAACTACTCTGGTTTCACAAATATGGCTATTCTGCTTTTTTACTTCCAGCATCTGTGTACCTACAACAAAACTCCCCGGTGGAACATCTCTACTAACCACAGTTCCGGCTCCTATAACTGCACCATCTCCAATTACTACGCCTGCTAAAATCGTACAATTAGCCCCAATCATCACATTGTTTCCAATCTCAACTGGCCCTGTTCTATACTCTGTGATCAAAAATTCATGACCCAGAATAACTGTATCAAAACCAATAATACAATTCTCACCGATATTAACCATCTCAGGAAAGAAGATATCTATCATTGACATTAAGCCAAATGATGTATTTTTCCCTACCTTTGCTCCAATGAGACGATATAATAAGATTTTTAATTGAAGCGAAGGTAAAAAGCGACATACAGTGATGATTAAAAATTGCCAGACCACAACTAATGGATTTTTTGCTCTCCACCACTGGTGTAAGGAATTCTTTTCTGCTGTTACGGGATGAGATTTTAATCTACGCACGCTTTCAACTCCCTATTTACATTTTATTTATACATTTTACATATTCTTCTCTTGACGATAATTCTCCTGCCTATGTTACCCATAAGTTTAACAACATCCAGATGGGTAAAATTCCAGATTAAAACATTTACTAGCAAAGTAGTTTGGATCCACTTTACTCAGATTAAGACTTGTACTCTCTGAATATTTTAGCTATAATAGTATATATTAGTAACACAAAGGAGGGTATTAATGTTTAGTAATTATCATCTAAATCTGAAGGTGTTATTAGTAGTATCATTCATCTTACTCATCTCGACATATGGTGTTAGAGCAGACAATCTCGATGAGCAGATTTTCTTTCTAATCAATCATGACCTCAACTCCCCTTATTTGGATACCCCCATGCTAGTAACCACTTACTTAGGTGACGGACTGGCTCAGGGATTAGCAATTGGAGGATTGTATCTTACAGGTGAAACAGATACCGCGTATCTTCTGACCTCAGCTCTAGCCAAAACCTGGTGGACAACTGCACTACTTAAATACGTAGTTGGTCGTCCAAGACCAGGTGCAACCCATGATGATGTGAATTTTGTTGGGAATTATCAGATCAAAGATAATAGAAGCTTTCCCTCTGGACACACGACTGGAGCTTTTGCGGTAGCCACCGTTCTCAGTGACCAATATCCCAAATATACGCCATATTTCTATACTTATGCTTCTCTCGTCGGACTCTCACGAATTTATACTGGTGTCCATTACCCAAGTGATGTACTAGTCGGCGCTGTTTTGGGGTACATAATTGGACAAAGTACCCTGAACTATAAAAATCTGATTATCAGGGGAAATGTTATTGAATACAGTATTCGATTTTAGGTTCAGTTCAATGTACGGTAACTTCTCAATGGGGAGTTACCGTTCTTGTAAACTATACTTTTTAAAAATTTTAGGCATATACCATCGCAAACATATCTTGCCCTCATAAAGCGAGAATAACACATTTATTGCTAAAAAAACGTCACAACGGGTGACGTTTATCAGATTTAAAATCTATTCATCTCTTAGACAATCTTCTCGCTGCCTGACTTTTATCGTAAACCCTGTGAATCCATACAGTAAAGAAAAGATAGGTAGTAACATTGGTAAAAACGCATAAGGGATAAACTCTAACACCGAAACACCCAAAATCCCTGCCATCATTAAGCCATTAATATTCCACGGTATCATTGGTGAGAGAATTAACCCCGAATCTCCTAATGCCCGGGCCAGATCCTTACGCGATACTCCCAGCTCATCAAATTTACTTGCCATCATTTTACCGGGCAAATACACCGCCAAAAGCTGATTACATCCCAACATAGCTGTTAATACACTGGAAACCATAGTAGCAAAGATTAATTGCCCTGTAGTTCTCACAGAACTCATTAATCTGGCTAACAAAACCCGTAAAATTCCCAGCCCTTCAAAAAGTCCCCCCAGCATGCTGGTCATAATAATTAAAGCAACCAACTCCAGCATTGAAACCAGACCCCCCCGACTCAGTAACTGATCGATAACCTTTACACCAGTTTGGCTCTCAAAACCGTAGAACATAGTATTGAGTAAAAAGGTCCATCCCTTACCCAAGAATAACATACCCAAAATCAAAGTGGAGATGATACTTACTACCAGATTGGGTATAGTCGGAAGGCGCTTAATTGCAAGAACAATAATCAATAGCGGTGGTATCAGTAACAGATATGATATTTCAAAATTCTCAGCAAAGTTAGTCAGTAAAATATTTATCTCCCCTGTCGAACCTATCCCCTGAGAATACTTAAAACCTAAAAATGTATAGACTATACCTGAGATAATAAAAGGTGGAATCACAGTATAAATCATATGTTTAACCATATCATACAAGTCCACATCTGCACTATGAGCTGTCATAATCGCTATTGAGGATACAGGAGACATTCTATCACCAAAGTATGCTCCAGAGATTACAGCACCCGCTATCAATGGCAGAGGCATCTTTAAACCAATTCCAATACTAACCATAGCCAATCCAATGGTACTTACCGTTCCAATAGCAGTTCCTATCGCCAGAGAAATAAAACTACATAACAAAAAAGTTGTCAAAACAAAAAATTTAGGCGAAACAATCTGCAAACCATAATAGATCATCGAAGGTACTGTTCCTGCACCAATCCAAATTCCAATTAAGACCCCAATCAATAACAAAATAATGATAACCCGACCCACACCACCAAATCCTTCAATCATCTTTCCTTCAATTTCTTTCCAGGAAAACCCCCAGATAAGTGCAAGAACACTGGTAATTACAATTTCAAACAAGACTGCCAGATGAATGGGCACTTCCCATTTTAATAGGGCCAATAAGATCAAAACTGTCATCGTAACGATTGGAATAATAACTTGCCAGATTTTCAGCTCATTCTGCGACTGATTCATCATCATTCCTCCTATTTTCGTTCATTGGCTAAGACTATATCTTTTTTCTCCTTCATCAAATACGCTGAAACTATGGCCATAAAACCACAGAGAATAAATAAACTAAAACCAATTTTATAAGTGCCCACACTATAGAACCTCACTCCCTCAATCATCTCTCCCTGCCAGAATAGATCTAAAATCACCCCTGTCAGAAGATTAACTATCGCAGCTAAAGTAAACTCCCCTGCATTAATCACACTGGTAGCAATCCCGGTTAGTCTTGGATGGTTGACCTCCTTCACGTTCGTGAAAGCCAATAGATGAACAATGTTCAAAAATCCAATCGCGAAAAAAATAATCGGATATAAAATCAGGGATATATACTCTCCCCAACAGACCACAACAATCCAGATTGCCGTATAGATAACCGCACTACCCAACAGGAGATTCCGCTTCATTCCCAACTTATCTGAAATGCGACCGATAACAGGCCCACCTATCATAATCCCTAATGCGATATTGAAAGTATAACCTGAAGCTGCCTCTTTACTTAAGTTATGAACCTGCATCAGATAACTTATACCCCAGACCCCCAAAAATGTCATCACTGGAGCTACAAAACCACCCAGAGTAAAAAAACTGGGCCAGGTATAACGATTTTTCAAAACCTTTCTCACACCCTCCCATAATGGAATATCATCATCCAACTCTAGCTCTCCATGGGGATTGACAAACCCCAACTCGGAAGGTTTATTTCTCACCAGTAAAAATATAAATACACACGCCACCAACGAAATATATCCCAGGTATCTAAAAGATTGACGCCAGCCAATCCACAATGCCAGTAAAGCCAATGGAGTAGTTGCAATAATTGAGCCCAGATTACCTACCAAAGAAGTCAATCCAGAGATGGTAGAAAACTCAGTAGGTTTAAACCATTCAGATTGAATTTTCATCAATGAGACGAAGATAACAGACACTCCAAGTCCCACAATTAATCGTCCCATAAAAGCGGCTACAATAGTTGTCGAATTGCTAAACCAGAGTGAACCAAATCCAGCCAAGAGCATTCCACCTGCAGCAGTCTTTCTTGGACCGATGTAATCAACCATCACTCCTGAAGGAATCTGCATCACAGCATAAGCATATAAATTCATCCCGGCAAGATTACTTAATTGAGTGCCTGTCAAGTGTAAAGCTCTAGCCAGGTCATCAGCAATTACCGCAGTCCCAAAACGGTGAATGAAGACAATTATAAAAGATGATGACAATAATGACCAGACAAACCATTTGTAATAGTTATATTTAACATGCATTAGTATCTACAGACCTCCCTTAATAAAAGTCGGATTAACAATAAGCTGTTAATGCCTTAAGTTTAACAACATCAGAAGGAGATTTGCTCCTTCCAAAGTAAACACTCTTTAGTTATTTATACTCCTACCTACAGAGGCTGAAAGACCTCCTTTCTGAAATCTCTTAAATATGACCATTCTATCTTCTGCGGGAAGTATGCATTTTCCTGTGACGATACAAAAAAATTTCGCAACCAGAAGAAAAATTTTTGCAGCAAAATAAAAACCTGACTGTCATTCAGTCAGGCTTACTTAGTTCCACAGATATTTATGCATGTACACACTTTATCTTGCCTACTGCCTCTTCCAACTCTTCATCAAAACTGATAATTTTTTTATCTTTAACCCTGGAAGAGAATTCTATAGCCAGTTTATCACTATTTAGCCAAACTTCCTCTCTAATTCCTTCAGGGTAATCTACAATATTACATAACTTAAAACTATTTTTATTCTCTGTTGAGTATAAACAAATATCTCCCAGTGAATCTATCCAATAAATCGGCACAAGAATGTCACTCTTAAAATAAGTCTGAATCTCTTTCTCAAGATAGATGTGAGTCATAAAGTAGGGACGATACTTATACTGTTTTGATAGCTCCACTGCCTTTGCCTTAATCTTATACAGATCTTCAACTTCCAATTTATCACTGCATTCTTTTCCCCTACCCTGATCAAGCATCTTTACCAGACTAACACTATGAGCACCATATTCGTGAGCAATCTTCCCAACATAATCTATAGAGTCTAAATTGGACTTCCCAATAGTCATCTGAATAGAAAAAGGAACCTGATGCTTTTTAAACAAATGCAAAACGCCTATTGTCTGCTCATAAGCTCCCTTAATTCCACGATTATAATCATGAATCTCCGCGGGACCATCCAGGCTAATGCTAAAACTTTGGACATTTTCTCTTAACTCCAATAATTTTTCCTCATCCAGAGCCAACCCATTAGTAAACACAGCCAATTCCAATTCCAAATCTTTAGCATATTTAATAACATCCTCAATCCCGGGATATAACAGAACTTCACCACCCGTAAGCAAGATTGACCTCCCGCCAGCCTCTTTATACTTATCCAAAAACCCCATCACCAATTCAGGATCTACCTCTGTCCTCAAAGTTTGTTCTGCAGCATTCACATAACAATAGCGGCATTTACTATTACACCTGTTGGTAATCATAAAAGCTATATTGGAAATCACAGCAAATCACCCCTTTATTATTAGACCTATCCACTTATACCTACTTCAGCTAAAATTTCTTGTGCTTCTTTATAAAATAAATGACGCCAGGGAACTAGACCGAAAGGAATATCCAGAACATAATTATGATATACCCGTTCACAGGCATCTTTAAAAACCTGATGATTTGCCCCTAGCCAATAATCGCTTAACACCTGGGGCAGACTTTCCTCATAAATATTACCCACCAGGAAATTGGCAAATCTCTCATTCAAACCCTCTGGATAAATAGATCCATCACAATCAATTACGAAAGATCTTGGAATATCTTTCTTGCCATAATGACAGTTAGAACAACTTAATATATAGGCATTACAGGGATGTGCTCGCAAAATTGAAGCCGGTAAACTACCCCGATCAAAAAAGGCTCGAATCCTTCTTTTTGATCTAACATTCAATTGTTGTAAGTCAATAAATGCCTTAAAATCAAACTCAGTCCGATAATCTGGATTTACAATAATATATTTGATAATTGAAAAATCCTCAAGATAATCAAGGGTTTTGTACAACTGCTGCGTACCTTCCCAGGTACTAGTATAAGTAATTCGAAGAATTGGTGCTATTCCGCAATTTTTCAATTCTTCCATCTTCTCATATTCTGTCAATTGTGCCTGTTCAATATTGACAATTACATCAGAATATCCTTTCACCAGATCTAAACTTAATGTATTAAAACGCTTTAGCAGATTGAGATTAAACCTCAATAGACCATTCACTTTCTCAGTTAAACCAGTGGGTAAAGAGCCTATATATTTCTCCAGACTCTCCCCGGTCTTAACATCAAAAGCTATATTAAAAATATTCAAATTTTCCAACTCTTTGAGACAATTTTTGACTAACTCACCCAGTCTTTTTTCAGTAAATCTATCATCTACATTAAACTCAACCAGCGGGTATTCTAAATCCGTAAATCGGGTATCTATCATTTTTATCACCTCAATCTATACACTTACTATCAACACCATACTGAATACAGTATGACATATCAGGCGCATTTACTGAACCTGTAACTGCAAAAGCTCTGGATCGACATCCGCCAGCACATTTCTCTTTCTCTGGACAATCATCATGAACCTCACAATCTACACCGCCAAATTTATCTATTAATTTTCCCCAAATTTCTAAAATACTAGATTCTCTAAGATTACCAACACATAATTCAGGGCTCTCCCGATAGGTTAAACTCGGGCAAAGATTAGCATTACCATTTGCGGTAACAAAAATAAAATTGTCTCCGACTCCACAATGAGTCTGTTGCGGAGCTTCAAAATCACCCATCTCTTTGACTAAACATCTTTTATTCTCACTGAAATGTAAGGAATTTACATAAGCAATCGTTTTGGCATATTTGTATTCGTCATAGTATTCTCTTCCCCGCCCAGCCGGAGTAATAACATCAGCAGTAAAATGTACACCCAGTTCATCCTGAATATAACTGACCATCTCATCTAAAGTATCAAAATTATGATCGCCGATGACCATGTTTAATTGAACAGTCAAACCTCTATCTCTCATAAGTTTTATGTTCTCTACAGTTTTCTGATGAGCACCTTTGACACCTCTAAACTCATCCTGGATGTGTCCAATATGGGAGTCAAAACTCACATTGTACTGAGATACAGGTAAATCCCTCAATCTCTCTATCTTTTCCTCATCAAGCAGGGTAAGATTAGTAAAAATATTAACAATCATTCCTTTTTCACCCATATACTCAAGAATTTCATAAATATCATCCCGGACAAAAGGTTCACCTCCGGTCAGGTCAAAATGCCAGATCCCCAGTTCATGTGCTTCATCAACCATTTTTTTGATCTCTTCTGTGGTCAGTTCATTCTCATCTGAGCCTTGCATACCTGAAGAGGTATAACAATGTTTACATTTAAGGTTACATCTATGGGTCAATTCCAGAAAAATCTTCAATAGATGAGGTCTTGTCCGTAAATCTTTAATATGATAAAGCCCACGCTTACTTTCATCTCCAACCAAAATCTGATTTTCCTGTAGATAGTTAACGAAACTTAAAAGATTAGAATTCAATCCCTGTAAATCTTCTTTTGAAAGTCCATTATCATGAATATACCTGATAATTTCAAAACTATCCCCATTCAAGTCAAATTTTTGCAAAGTCTTCCGATTCATTAAATAATACTTTTCACCTCGATGAATACAGATATAATCCCGATTAAAAAATAGATTTTTCATTAATACCTCTCCCCTCCTCAAAAATGGTTAAGGCAGAACAGCCAATAATATTTCTCCTAACAATAATTATGTAAAAGCGGGTTAACAAGCCCAAACTCCTTAACCCGCTTCTCCAATAGCCAATAACCTAACCTCAATCTGATAAATAGTAAGTTGTCTCAGATGAGGCTTAAGCATCAAATATACATAGTTTAGGTGTTACTTAATAATCAATACCCGGATATGAAATAATAGGTGCTATTATTGGCTCTTCGCTTATCTCTACAGCAGCAATAGTAGGATTTAAATCGTTAAAATTTAACATCTAAATCACCACCTCTTGATTGTTTTAAAGCTTTCTAAACTCCCTATTAGTCGAGAATGTCATAAGCTGGAAGGGATGGAGTTGGACCGATAGGCTTAATAAAACCAATCTCGATAGCTGTGATAGTAGGATTCAAATCAGTGAAATTCAACATAGAGTTCACCTCCTTTGCAACTAACAACATAAATACATCTCAAATGAGAAGTTAGTCAAAGATACCAACCAACTTCATCTTATGGAGTATATTCTACAAAATGTAAACTATAGTGTAAAAAAAATTATTTCATAGTATCGTAAGCATACAGTGAAGATGTTGGGCCAATTGGTGGCTCAAAACCGATATAACTAACAGCAATAGTAGGATTTAAATCATTAAATTTTAACATTCTGGTCACCTCCTTTTACAATATTGACACAGATACTTCCGAACAACAATTCCTGAAATTAGTAAGGCATTGGCAGATCTGGAGCGACTAAAGAAGAAACTGGCTCGATAGGCTTAATAATAGGATCAATCACAATAGGAGCAATAATTGGATTTAAATCGTTAAACATAATTTCACCTCCCATCCTAATATTTGCCTCTATTATAACCCATATTGTATATTTTGTCAATTTATATACATTTTAATTTTTATGCCACATCTAATTAAATCAATCAGAAATAATCAAAAATACTATAAAAAAACCTAAAAAGTGTGCATCATGCTAGTATAAAAAGAGCCTTTCGCCTTGCACATAAACTTTAGCTAGCCAGACGACAAGCCATAAAAAACTTATTTTTTATAAGTAAAAATATATATTTATAATAAAAAACTATAAAATATTCTAAACTAGTATAGTTATCAAAACAAATCTTGATTGAAAACAGAAAACCCGATTGATCACTCAATCGGGTTGTTATCTTCTTAAATATAATTTTAAAATTCTGGCTCAATCAATCCATATTGACCATTTTTCCGTTTATAAACCACGTTAACTTCATCGGTATCCGCATTCTGAAATACAAAAAAATCATGACCAATCAAATCCATCTGCATAATAGCCTCTTCGACTGGCATTGGCTTGATGGCAAAACGCTTTGTTCTGACAATCCTGGGCTCTTCCTCTTCAGTATCGCTAACTCCGTTAACAAATTGAAGATTAAATTCCTTTTTCTTTTCACGGATTTTACGACCAATACGGGTCTTATGCTTACGTACTTGACGCTCTAACTTTTCAATGACTCCATCGATAGACGCATACATATCACCTGAACTTTCCTCACCACGCAGCAGCAAACCATCAACCATTATGGTGACTTCGACGATATGGCGATCCTTCTCAACTTCTAAACCTACCTGTGCTTCGATGAAAGCATCATTGAAGTATTTTTCGATCTTTCCAACCTTGTCTTCCACATAGTTTTTCAGAGAATTTGTTAATTCGAAATTCTTACCACGTACAGTAATTTTCATCAGCACACCACTCCTCTCGCCTTTATATGTAGTTAATTTATTCGACAAATTAGTAATTAATTCCTGCCCAATTATAATTATGTTACCAATATTTTTATGAAAACATATTCTCTTAACATTTTCTAGCGGACCTGGATGCTGATTAAATACTACCAGTTGGTAGATTATGTTCTTATAAAAATTAGTTTCGACCATGGAAATTGGTCTGTCAGGTAGTTGCCTTCTTTAGATTATCCCTTCCGTATCATAATTATACATCATCCTTTATACTTATACAAGTACTTCACTCACAACTTTTCCACAAGGAAAGTGAAAAATCTGTGGATAATGTGGATAACTTTGTGTACAACCTGAGAATACTATAAAGTTCATGTGGATACATTTTAACTATATATGTAAATAAGCTGTGGAAAATGTGGAAAACTCACCATACTTCCCAACACTCCAGGGTTTAAGCTGTGGAAAAAGTAATAAATTGCTTAAATCCTCTACCTACTGCTCATATTTTATAAAAATGCATCCAGGCTTCCGGAAGCAAGGGTATAAATACCTATAAAATTCGCACCTTCTGCCCGTAAAACTCTGGCTACCTGATTTACGGTTGTACCAGTAGTCAAAATATCATCAATAATCAACCATTTGCCTCCTTTGATCTGTTGGTTGTGCTTAAGTCCAAAAACCCCCTCTAAATTTTGATGACGCTCTTCCAGTCCCAACTTATTCTGAGGTTCCGTTGCTGTTACCCTGACCACCCAGTCACAACAGGATAAATTAAGATAAAATGCCAATCCCTCTGCTAATAACAGAGCCTGATTAAACCCCCGCTGTTTTAAACGTTCACTATGCATGGGAACCGGAATTAGCCCATCCCATTTAATCTTTTGTAAAATAATAGGCATCTGTTTATACATTATCTCCACCAGAGAATACATTAACCTACGTTCACCATAATACTTAAATCTATAGATTAAATCTTTTATCAATCCCTCATACAAAATAGCACTAAAACCTAGATCAAAAAACTTTTCACCAGCTAAAAAAGATCGTTTCCCAGTATAATGGTCCTCCGCTATCAAATATAAACCTTCCAGACAGGTAGAACATAATCCTAACTCAACTTCAAAACCTACCAACTCCTGTTGACAGTTCACACATTCTACTCTTCGGGGGTAAAGCAAATTGACCAACTTGTCAATTAAATTTATCGCTTTTTGCATCTAATAACCCCCTTTCATGGGCCAGTCGATTCATCACTGCAATCCAGTTAACGGCTATTTTCATCTCCTTACTAATCCTGTTCCCTGCAAACCAGACATGAGCAAAAGGAGCATACAGAGAGCGTCCACCACGTCCTGCCATCTGAATCAGACTCTGATGGTTAAAAATATCCACATGATCAGCATATAATACCAACACATTACTTTTGGGAACCGTAACCCCCCTTTCTAAAATAGTGGTCGTCACCAGGATAGGATAAGTTCCCCGCAAAAACTCCTGTACCTTCTGAGAACGTTTCTTATCCTGACTATGGGTGTATTGTACCCAGTCAGCTAAACCTTTTTTCTGATAATACTTTTGTAAAGATTCACCAAAGATCTCTACCATCTTCCTACTGGGAAGAAATATATACAATTGGGCCAGGTCCTTTTCTAAACTCTGAATTATCCACTTCTTCACTTTTTGCGGCATTAATGTATATTCTGGTAATATTGGAAGTCTCAAAGAGTATAGTTCAGGAACTGGCACACCTTTACGATGAAATCTGGCCGGAAGAGTTAGAACCCGTAATTCCCCATCTTTTGCTTCTTTTAATAGCTCATCACTGGGGGTAGCACTAAGAAGAACCATTCTTCCATCTTTTTTTAAACTCCGCTGTAGTAGATTTACCAGACGCCGATCTCCCTGATAAGGATATGCATCAACTTCATCAAAGATCACCAGATCAAAAGCCTGATAAAATCTAACCAACTGATGTACTGTAGCCACCGTTATCTGAGCTTGAGAAAATTTAATTTTAGAACCACCGTATAGTCCGACAATTTTCACGTCGCTAAAAGCTTCCTGTAATCTTTCAACCATTTGACGAATAACTTCTCGTCTGGGAGATGTAAATAATACCCGCCCAGCCCTCTGCAGAACCCTGGAAATCAATTCAAAAGTGGTCTCTGTCTTTCCGGCTCCGCAGACTGCCCAGAGTAACCATCTGCGAACTCGATCTGTATCTAACATCTCCGCCAATCGCTCAGATATCTCCTTTTGATACGGAGATAAAGAAAAATTATAGCGAGGTTTAAATTTATCTGCTAAATAGGATCGATAGTCTAGACTACCAACTCCGTTTAAACCTTTGTTGGTCTGTTGAGGAGACGTATCCGAAAGATTAGCGTTAATACATACTCCCTGCGCCAACTCTGCAATAACTCCCTTATCAGCCCGTCTAAAAAGTGGCCTACAACTGAGACTCTCCCCCATATTTGAACATTCTGGACAAAACCAGACCCTCTCCCCACAGATCCCACACTGACTAAGTTGAAGTCCAACATGTCCACAGCGAAAACATTCTCCCTGTTCAGGAGAGACCGCCGGAATTAACTCTACCTTATTATGAACAATAGCCTGTAACAGATTTTTCTGTACAACTTGCGGCGAATAATGGCTTAGACCCATCTCCTGTAAACCATTGACTATCTCAGAAAAGAAGAGATTCCTCCCCCTGAGCATGGCGGAAATAATCTGAAAACTTTCATCAATTAATTTTAACCCTTCGGGGAAAATAGCTATAGGTCTTTTTTGGGGTAAGATCTGAATTTTATTCTCTTTGAGCAACCTCTCTTTATGTAACCAAGAAGTGATCTTTTTGATTCGGGGATCAGTCTGCCAGTTTGGCGACCATCTGGCCCAGGGGAGAGCATGTAAACGCTGAATCAATAGATATGCTAAATGAAGTCTCATCTCTTCAGTAAGCACCCAGAACCACTCATATCCCATGGACGCCAATTCCTCAATCTCCCATGTCAAATTATAACTCATGGCTGCTTTGACCTGATATTGTCCATTTTTCAATCTTCCGGCAAGATATACCTGAACCTGACAACATTTCATTAACGCTATATCTCCTTTCTTTCCAACTCTCAGAATACTTTATTAAGTTATAACTCTCCTGTAATATTACTACAATACTTTACCATCTTACCCCTTAAAATAAATTAGCTGTCTCTGACATAAGTCAGGGACAGCTTTTTATCTTTACGCTTAATAATTTGCGACTTCAGATTCAAGTTTATACTTTATCTGGTGAATTTTGCGTCTTGATCGCTGTAGAGCATTGTCCACAGTCTTGATAGTTCTATCTAACTCTTCTGATATCTCTTTGTAAGACTTAGATTCTAAATAACTAGTGAACACTTTCCATTCCAGAGGGGTTAAAACTTTTTTTAACTCCTGGGTAATCTCTTCTATGAATTCCCGATTTATCAAATCTCTTTCAGGATTCATATTCTCATCAGACAATATATCTAATAATGTCCGTCCGCGACCACCCTCATCTTTCGCATAATTAAGGCGTCGATCAATGGAAGTCGAAGTATTCAATGGGAGATGTTTTTGTCGATTAGCCATCTTTATTGCTGAAATTAACTGGCGATTAACACAAAGGTGTGCAAAACCCCGAAAAGACGCTTCTCGCATGATTTTATAATCTCGGATAGCTTTATAAAGTCCAACTAATCCCTCTTGTATAACATCTTCTTTATCTAAACCCTTAATATAAAACATTCTGGATTTAGAATAGACAATATCCATATTTGACCTGATTAAGTATTCTTCAGCTTCTGCATCACCACTTTGAGCTAATACAATCAATTCATCCTCAGTCATTGTCTCAAACCTATTAGCTTTCTTGTTGCTGGATTTGCCCATTTAATCCCCACCTTTATCTTTGGTATTTCCCCCTCAGACTAAATACGCGCTTTAGCGCTAGCAAAACCCTCCACAACAATGTCGAAAAAAGTATTATCACCACCCTTTATAGGATTTTCTGACGCAATTTAATATTTTGTCCAGAAAAATAATATTGCAAGATCTTTAAATTTGATAACTCTAAGAAATGTTCGTTACAGACAAACATATTTCTATTTTTTAAGCTTTGCAACACCTTTATATTATACCCTTTTTACTATAAATTGTCAAGTTGCAGAGAGGTAACTATTTCAAAAAAAATCGTTTATTTCTCAACACGAAAGATCTCCTATCTAATTCAAAAAGCCAGATAATCCTGGCTTATTAGTGTTATTCACTCACCTATATAAATGTGTTCATACCAAATCCTTCATCCATTATGTTTACAATCAATCTCAGAATTTTTCATGATATTTATTAGTAAATTCAAGTTATTAATCAGTTCCTCTCGTCGATCAATACTGATCATCTTTAGATCCCTTTGAAACTTCTCCTGTCGCTTAGCCAGAAGATCCTCAGTGACTTCCCGTCCCTTATCTGTCAATCTCAGCCTTACAACCCGACGATCTTCATCATCTCGATAACGTTCAACCAATTCCACTTTTTCCAGTCGGTCGATTAAACCGGAAACTGTGCTGCAAGCCAGGAGCATTCTATCACACAGATCGCCAATGGTCAATCCTTCTTCGCGATAAATGCGGATTATAGCAAACATTTGTGGTGTGGTAATAAAAGAATCTTTCAAACTATCACGAAGACGTTTATTCATAATCCGGGCAAACTGACGAATCAAATCTTCAATCTCTATCGCTGTACGCTTAAGTTTATCATCCATCTACTTCACTCCTTTCTCTTAATCTTGTCCCCTACTTAGATCAATCAAATATCGTTAGTTATGCTAAATATTATATCTAATGTTGAGCAAAAATGCAACTAAATGGAATGCAATTCCGTACTTTTCGTGTTAAAACCAATTAGCTGGATTAATCATCTGGAAAAATCTCTCCAGACAATTCTGGACATTCCCCCCCAAATATGCAATAATAAACAACACTATCAACAAATTTAAAATCCAAAAAAGATTATATTCAAAAATGTTAAAATCTTTAAATTCACCGTCTTTCTCTTCAATCTTTCCTTTTAGTTCTGCAGCATCCCCTTTTTTTCGTTTAAACATCTCTTTCACCTATCTCTAGTAACATTATTTCCTATCTCTTTGAATAACAAACCTTCCTAACTCTAATACTCCTGACGAAATAATATAAAAAGTGAACTCGTTCAGCTAAAGCTGAACTTCGGGATTTCGGATGGATTCAACCCCACCTAAAGTAGAACAGGGCAGCTCCCACTTATAAAAGTTAGAGTTATAGAACTTAGATATACGATCAATCAATATCAGTCTTTCCTTTGAGAGTAAAGGTGTATGCTAAGAATAACATACACCTCCCTTTGTCCAATATTACCCAATACTACAGGTCTGTCCTCAATCCCAAAACCAGACCCTGTGTATGGCTCTGCCCGATAAATTTTTGATAACCTAGCTGAAGAAATGCTCTGGAAGCAAGTTGATAGTCTATTCCGCCAAAAAATCCAATCTCGCCATTAGTCAAAGAATAGTCACAACCTCCATTAATCGCAATAAAACTATTATGATTTTTGGTAAACGCAAAACCCAAAGTCTTGTGCACAGGAGTATTTTTAGTAAAATCGCTACTAACCCCCACCCTGCCAGCAATCTTCAAATCTGAATTCTCATATAACTTAAACTTCAAAGCCAGATCTAATAAATCTAATCCTGAAGAGTATACATATCTACCATCAGCTGCTAAAGTAGAAGTTAATCCCATCTCACCTTCCAGGACAATAGCCTTTATTTCATTTGTCATGTTAACATTATAAATAACCGACAATAACCCCGGTCGTATTTCACCATTACCTATAGCAAAAGAATGACCAGTTACAAAAATAACGAGGAAAATAACCAGCAAGAGTATTTTCTTATTCATCTTTCTCTCCTCCATCAGCTTTATTTCACTGTTGGGTCAACTACACCACTACAACGGATCACTTCAAGACCCACTTCTTCAAACTTGGCAATAACTTTATTGATTCCAACAGAATCACTGGCCATGTGTCCAGCAACAATAACATTACCGATATTTTGATCTTTTATCGCCTGTAAAGTATCCTCGGGCATATGCATAACGATCAGAGTCCCAACTCCTGCTTCAAAATACGCTTTTGCTACATCTGGGCCTCCACCAGTACCACCAGCCATAGTAACAAATACTTTACCTGCATAATCCTCTTTACCGCCAACACGAATTACTGGTCTGGCTTTTGTGTTCTGATATTCGGATAACTCTAACAGGGCATCAATTACGTCTTGCAGTTTGGCCTCGGGTTTTGCTGCCAACCTGGCGTCTAAATGACCCTGGACAGTATTTTCAGCCAAAATATCGCAAGGAGTATGCATAGCCATGAAAGGCATATTTAATAATCTGGCAGCCGAAGCTACCTGGTCATAGTTTGCGGGATGTAATCGACGTTCAACCTGGTCTTTAGTCTTTTTTAGTGCTTTCTGAGCTTTATTAATTGGTACTCCAGCTACAACCATCCGTTGAATCTGATTACTCATAACTTGATACAGATTGATTCTCGGATCGCCAGCTTTTGGGTGATGTGTAATAACACAGTCAACATCTAAATGATTACCTAACAAGAGTTCCGCTGTCTCTATATCAACACCAAATAAAATCTTCTTAATACCCTCACCTTCAACAATAACTCCAGAATCCTCCGGAACAGATTCTAATCCTGCTAATTCTAAAGCCATCTCCATAAGTTTTTGTGTATTCATCAATAAACCTCCTCTAGCGAAATTATTTCTATCCTAAATACGTATTCGAGATAATATCAGCATTTTCCTGCTATATTTGATATTCAAAGCCTATGGAGATGGATTGTTTTACCCTATCTTGTAGCCCATTTGGGGAATAATAAACTGTTCCTGACAATTTATATATTCCGTGAACTTTAAATCCAGTCCACATCTTCCGATTTAATCTTACACTAATTCCTGTAAGCAGATTATCTCGATCATTCGATTGATGAAATTCCTGCTGTGCATTAAATGAACAGATCAACTGATTAGCATAAAATTTATATGAAACTTCCAAATCTGTGCCTACGGCCTGATAATTCTTTGTTTCAGCTAAAGGATATCTTTTATTCCGCAGATTTATCTCTGTCTTCAATCGGAGAGGTTTCATCAATTGATATGTATAGTTGCCCAACAGGTCATAAGTAAGACTATCATATTGATCTCTAGATCTGTAATCATTCTCAGCAAAACTAACTTTTAGGTAATAATAATGTGCAGTAGATAGATTTTGTTTATACTTAAACCAACCTTCTCGAAAAAGATAATTATCACCTGTTCCCTCTTCTTCAGTGTAAATTCTTTCACCCTGTTGATAATTACCGGAAATCACTGGTCTAGTATTCACAGCCTGAACCTTATCTACCATAAATAAACTCAACAAACCAATTAACAATACAATCAAACACTTTCTCATTAGTCCTTCCTCCTTAATCAGCCTTAACAGTGTTCTCACACTCAGCGTAGAGTAGTGTTAGATTATATTATAAATTATATGTTGTTTAATTGTCAATATATTATTAATTATTTGTAAACTGTTTTAGACATTAGATTTAGAGCATACTACTTTTTTCCGTTACTCAGCATTACTTATAATTTTTGTAATTAACTCTTCAAACTGTCTTAAACATAGAGCACACAACGCTTGCGGTAGATTCAACAGATTGTTTATGAGCAATTGCTTTATAAATGTTCTCCTGCACATAAGATATTTTTAGGTTCATAAACTAACCCCGATCATTGACTCATTTTCAACAGTTTTAGCACCTAAACTATATACACATTTACTGAATTTATGCTATAACAGTATCTGGACAAAAGAAAAACCTCAAGTATGATCACTTAAGGTTTCATGTTAATTGCTTCCACAATACTAGTGTTTTTGTAGTTATTAATTATGTTTTGAAATTGTTTGATCTCACCAACGGTTATGGAATACCTCGATTGGTTATTCACAGTCTCTTCAACCTTACAAACAAATTTATCAACGAAATCATCAAATCGGTTGAATAATTCCTGCACAGATTCCTTAACTTCAAATGCCTGCTGCTTTAATTGTTCATAATGAAGTAGATATTTTTTAATCACATTAACTTCTAAACCATCAGCAAATACAAACCTTATTTGCGTCTTATTCTCATATACTTCTGCTACGTTATCAAGCTCCTGTCTGCCTCCACGGGAATAGTAGAGAATATAAGTCACAATTTTCACCCCTTTTTGCACACATGTCTGAACATATTGTAAATTTTTCAGTTCTAAAGTTGGTAATGAGTCTATGGTATTGACAAAATTTCTTATTTTTCAATCCTATTGTACTACATAGCTTATATTGTGTCAAGCAATTGTTCAATTTTTTTTATTTTTTTTAAAGCAACTGTTGACAATTTCAAGCATGTAAGTTATAATGAAAATGCGGGGAGGAAAGATTATGACTTTAAACATTGAGAAGATTGGTTTAAAGATAAAAGAATTACGAAAAGCACATAATCTGACATATGCCGAATTTGGAAATAAGACGGGCGTTTCCGGGAGTTATATAAGCCAGATTGAAAAAAATAAACGTAAGCCTTCTCTGGAAATACTCTCTCGAATCGTTGACGCTTTTGATATTTCCCTGGCTGAACTTCTGAATGAAAAAGAGGAAGAGTTCAACATTGGTACAGAACTCAGAAATATTCGTGAAAATAAAGGATTGAGCATTCATGAAGTTTATGAGCTATCAGGCGTGTCCTTCTTCAAGCTTGGTCAGGTGGAAAATGGTACTGAGAACCTTACACCTGAAGAGATTGAAAAAGTCGCAGGTGCTTTAGACATCAAGAAAGATCGGCTTTTCAAGGGAGTTGAAAACAACTTGGAGCGAATCCGTGAGATGTGTACTAGTCTGGGACTAAAAGATTCGAGTATTGAGCTCATTATGGAATTTATCGAAAATGAGCTTAAAAAATAAAGTTTATAAATTTTTAGAGTTTTTTCTCACTCTAACATCCTATCCCCTACATAGGAGGACCTAAATCCTCACCTTTCCCCAAGTGTTGGTTCTCCTATCCTATCTGCTTTATTAATAAATTATTACATATTTTTTAACCAGCTAAGGAGCTGGTTCTTTTTTTTCTTATTTTCATTTTTACATGATTCAGCACACTAATCTCTTTAATATACACTTTTGTTACATAAACCTCAATAACAAAAACCCTCCAGGACCGATATTTGGTCTAAGAGGGTTAATCTTTATTGATCCCCATCCAATTGTAATCTAAGCTGCTGATACAACAAATTAGCCAGACTACCTTCCTTTTTGGCTGCTGACTTTGCAATCTCTTCATCTAACATAGACTCAAAGATTTCCTCTGCAAAACCACCATCTGTCAGCTCAGATTTATGAACCGTTTTACGCATCTCTTTTAATACCATCTGGAAAAACATAGCTTCAAACTCTTCACAAGCTTTATACAACTGTTTATCTTTATCGTCAGTCTGACTGTTCATGCTCTTTTGTAATTGAGAAGCCCTGTTTTGCATCTTTTCCAGACTATAAGTTCCAGGTTGGTATGAATTTCCATAGATTTTGTTAGTCATCTATTTTCACATCCCATCTATTCTAATACTAAATCAGCATATATAGCCCCGGCTTTCTTCAAAGATTGAAGAATGTTTATTATATCCCGGGGAGTTGCCCCAATAGCATTTAATGCTGCAACCAGATCTTCAATAGTAGTCCCAGTATCTAACTGGAGCAAACGATTCTCTTCTTCATAAACACCTAATTGAGTATTGACGGAAGTATCCGTAGTCGTGTTACCATCCGAATCGCTAGTTTCAGAAGTATTTACCTGAGTTGAGATCACCACTGTCAAATTACCGTGAGCTACTGCTACAGTTGAAATCCGGGTCTTATGGCCAAAAACAATAGTCCCAGTCCGTTCATTGATCACTATTCTGGCAGGTGCCGAAGCCCGAACATATAATCCCTGAATTTGTGCAATAAATCCAACAACATTATCTCCGTAAATCTCGGGAATTTTTACCTTGACCCTCCCAGAATTAACTGCTTCAGCTATATCTCCACTGCTAGAAACATACTTAAAATGATCATTGATCGTCTGAACGATTAGAGTTGCAGTCTCAGCATTTGCACTATTTAGCAAAAAATCTAATTCTGTTTTACCTCTAAAGTCAGGCTCTAAAGTCTGTTCAATCAAAGCACCATTGGGGAGATTACCCACCTGAAGATGGTTTCTTTGTACTCCTGAACCGCCTCCAGAGGCCGCAAAACCGCCAACAGATATTGATCCCTGGGCAACGGCAAATATCTGCCCATTTGGTGCTCTTAAGGCAGTTGAGAGCAATACTCCACCTTGCAGACTCTTAGAATCACCATAAGAAGATACCGTAACATCCAGACGGTCACCGCTTCTGGAGAAAGGTGGCAAAGTAGCCGTAACAATCACTGCCGCTACATTTTTTGCTTGAACCATATCTTCTGTTACAACTCCATAATTATTCATTAAATTTGCTAACATCTGAAAGGTTGGACTAAATCTACTGTCACCAGTTCCATTCAAACCTATTACCAAACCATAACCTGATAACTGATTTTCGCGAATTCCATCTATTCTGGTTAGATCCTGAATTAAAACCAGGGGATCTTCTACAGTGGCTGCCTGTACCCGCATTGCGAAATGGGGGATCAGCATAAATCCGATGATTAACACTGCTACCAGAAGAATTTTCAATCCAGGTATAATTAATCTATTCATTATCATCATCCCCATCTTTTAAAAGAGCCAGTTGAATAGCTGCTCTAACAGGCCAGCCTTTTGCTTGTCTCCTACTACTCCTGTACCAGAAAAATTAATCTCAACGTCTGTCATATATGTTGATTCAATGGTGTTATCCGCAGATATGTCATCTCGACGAATAACTCCAGTAATCTCCATCTCCTGATTTTCTCCGTTAATATTGATTGATTTATAACCCCGCAGTACTAGATTTCCGTTAGGTTGAACAGCAATAATCTGTGCAGTTACTCTCGCTTCCAGAGTACCTTGACGGGTAGTAGAACCATCTGCAGAGTTTTGGTCATCATAGTCTACCTGAAAATTTTGCACAAAATCAAAAATTCCCAATCCAGGCCCTCCACCAATCGATGAATCTTGAGAGGTCTCAGTACTGGCTCTTTGAGTCGCAGTAGACTCTTCCTGGATTATGATTGTTATCAGATCACCTATCTCTGACGCAACTTTACTTTTATATATATCCGCTGCCTGATCTACCCACAAACTGGTCGCCAGAGCAGGAACATTAAGCAAAAATATCATCATTATAATCAGCAATGCCAGCACACGTGCTAATCCCTGAGTCCTTGAATTATTCATCTTAACACCCACTTTCAATTCACCATTATCTGAGCCAGTCCCACATCTATAACCTGTGCCTGTACCTTTTGACCTGAGTTGAGATTCTCAACCCAGATCCATTCACCTTTCGCTCCAGAATCTAATGCTTTAGCTGAAGCCTGAATAAGAACTCCTCTATACTTAACCTGAATGGTTATCTGATCATTACGCTTAATTAATATAGGTTCTGTTAGATACTCCTTAATAAGAATTGTGTCTTCCCTAATCGTTCGATTGGCCTGTTTTCCTATCACTTCTTCACTGGATAAGACCAAATCACCATTAAGTTGAGTAACTTCCATCCATCTCCGCTGCACCATATCAGGACTAATAACATTCAATCTAGTAATAGTTTTATCTGCCACAAAAACTTCAGTAAAAAGCTTTACTTCCAGACTTACTGGTATTCTAGTATAATCTTCACCACCAACAATAATCGTCACTGGAACAGTAATATTACCTACTAATCTGGAACTATAGGCAGAGCCGACCTCTATTTGATAGTCACCAATAGGAAGTTTAATCTCTGGAATATCTCTGCGTAAATTGATCTCCAGATCACCAGTATATTCCGTAAACTGATCATAAATATAATTATATACTTGCTGTTTTACCAGTTCCTGGTTCACTAATTGTGATTCCCTGATCACCACAACCCCTTTAGAATCTAGACCTTGTAAGTCCATCTCCTCCAGATTATAACCTTGATATGATAATACCGATAAGATTAACTCGCGTGCCAGAGAAAAACTTCCTCCAGGCAGAGGAGAAGGCCCTAAATCAACAATTTTTAATTGTTCAACAAGTGCCTTATCACCTTCTATTCTGGCAATTTTTCCCAAATAAATTCTTTCTTCAAGAATCTGTACCTCTGAAGAAAAGTACACTGTCACCTTCTTACTGGCAAAAACTGTATTTCCAACCATCAGAGATGTTAGAAGAACCAGGAGAACCACAATCAAATAGTTTTTCCAGTTGCGAAATCTCATCAGAATATCACCTATCTCTTCAAGCCGCTAACAGTTCTCAACATCTCTTCTGATGCCTGGATAGTCTTAGAATTAATCTCATATGCCCGTTGAGCAGTGATCATATTAACCATCTCCTCAACTACCTGCACATTTGACATCTCCAGATAACCTTGACCAATTGTTCCAAAACCTTCAACTGCAGGATTACCAATAATCGCCGCTCCTGAAGCTACAGTAGCTCTGAAAAGATTACGTCCCTCACCACTAAGGCCAGCGGCATTAGCAAAACGAGCTAATTCCATCATTCCAATCTCTTCTGGCTCATCCTGACCTGCCATCAGTACGGATACAGTACCGTCAGCATTAAAGTTAATATCAGTAGCCTCTTCAGGTACATAAATCTCAGGAAAAAGCGGATAACCATCAGATGTTACAATCCGACCAGTGCCATCTAATTTGAAAGAACCGTCTCTTGTATAAGCAATTGATCCATCGGGTAATTGTACCTGGAAAAATCCATCTCCTTCAATAACCATATCCAGAGGATTACTGGTCTCCTGAAAATTACCTTGACTAAAAAGACGCTGTACAGAACCTGGTCTTACCCCATTACCAATTTGAATACCATTAGGTGAGATAGAGCCTTGAGCATTGGGAGTTCCTGCGGCTTTAATGGTCTCATACATCAAATCTTGAAAGTTTACGCGACTTTTCTTAAAACCAGCAGTATTAACGTTAGCCAGGTTATTTGCAATATTATCAATATTCATCTGCTGTGCCTGCATCCCAGAAGCAGCTGACCATAAAGATCTAATCATTATCTATACCTCCTATATGATTTAATGTTTTATTTTAAATATCACATCTATCAGTCAGTGATATTGCTGCACATCTTGATGTACTTTACCTAATCTACATCCTACAACATTGTATGTATTACCCATACATTATTCTCTGCCACATCAAAATACTCAGATGTGCACTCCAGCCTCCTATTAAGGTCCAGCCGGAGAATTCCTTCTCCGTTATCCACCCACTCTACCAACCTCATTCACTGCCTTCGATAAGGTATCATCCTGAGATTGAATAGCCTTCTGATTAATTTCATACAGTCGAGAAGCAGTAATTAATTGAGTCATACCTAAAATAATATTCACATTAGATGTTTCAACAAAGCCTTGTCGTACTATTGCGTCTGCATCAATCTCTTCAATTCCCTCTGCTGCTCGATATAAACTGTCCCCAACCTTCTCTAATTGTTGAGGGTCAGCAAAGTCAACTATTTGTAAGACATTAATCTCTTCACCATCAATCAAAACTACACCATCTTCGCCAATTGCGACCCGTCTTCCATCTGTTTCAATGAATCCCCCCTGGCCCAGTACCGGATACCCTTCATGATTAACAATACGCCCAAAAGTATCCTGGGTGAAATGTCCATCTCTCGTATAAGCTAACCCCCAGGGAGCCTGAACAACAAAGAAGCCTGATCCTTCAAGTGCCACATCTAATGGATTATCGGTCTGCTGCAAACTTCCTGGTCGGAAATCAGTGTAACTATCTACTAATTTACTACCTGTTCCCTTACTTCCAATAACCTGCTCTCCTTTTTCATCGAGACGACTCATCAAAATCTCGGGGAAAGATTGATAAACAGCCTGGTCAGCTTTAAATCCAACAGTGCTACTATTGGCCAGATTATTAGTCAAAATGTCTTTACCTCTCTCAGTAGCAATCATTCCACGGGTCAAAGTATAAATTCCATTTAACATTAATTCACCTCCTCACTTAATTAGTTGATTAACGAATTCAGTTATATCCATTCCTTTATGCCATAGATAACTGCCGGCTCTTAACCTACGATCTAATCTTCCCAGGCGAACAATCTGCAAAAATTCTTCCGCATTCTCAATGATACCCCGTTTTTGCAAATTTAAAGCAATAATATCTGCTGAGTCACCAGGCTCCACAACAAATTCAATCATTACACTATTATCAAATTCTTTGTTATTAGATGCTTGATCACTATTTTTTAACACATTCTTCATTTCTGCTATCAAATCTGCATCATTTATATCATCCATTTCGGTAATCTTCCCTATCAAAAATTCCTTATCAACCGAGCTTTCTGAATTCTTAATTTCTAAAAGTTCTTCAGGAATAGTCAGTCGGGGTACATCAAAGTCATATCCAGAGACATCATAATATACTACCTCATTCCCAGATTCATTTAAGGGAGCCAGATTAGAGAAAATGTCCGGAAAAAAGATCCAGATCAATGAAGCAATAATTAATCCAATCCCTATTCCGGTCAGCAACTGAGTCCAATACAATCTTTTATGCATCGGGCGTGGCCCCCTTTTTGCTCATTTTCACAACTAACTCAACTTCCCGGTAACCCATGCTCAATTGTCTGGCAATCTCTGCAATAGCTAAACCCTGTTCAGTCAGTTCTTTAATCTTATCGTATTTACCTGGCGTAATATTTTGAACTGAATCTTCTTTTGATTCAATCTCTGTTTCCAGTTCAGTCTCCGACTCTAAAAGCTTTTCTTTTGCCTGAAGTTCGCTGGATACAGCAGCCTGCTCTTTATATAAACGTTGAACAAAATGATTTGATTCTTGATAATTCATTTTCTTCTCTAATAACTCAGCAAATATTGGATCTGAAAGTTCAAAATTCCATTTTCTTGCCTTATTAACAATATTTTTAATTTCTTGTTCTTTACCCCTTAATTCCTGAATCAATTCATCCAATTCTCCGCCAATAGTATTAATACTATTTTTAAGCTGCTGATCTTCAGGTTCTGGTGCAGTCTTATTTCTGTTTCGATCTTGCCCATCGTCGTATAACTGACTAACAGAAATATTCTCCAGATTATCTGGAATTTTGCTAACTTTACGATCAACACTATAAGTATATATAACAGATACTAAAACTAACAAGATTCCTATTCCAAGTACCAGATATGCAATCAAAACGGGTACCTCCCTTATACTCGAAAGTCTATAATATTCCCTCTTCTATCAGCCAATAATGTTTCTTCTTCCTTAGTATCTTTTTCGTCATCTGCAGGCTTTTTCCTTTGTTTAAACTGTCTCTTTTTTCTACCAGATTCTTGATCAGAACGAACACGATTACTCTCTGACTGATTTGACTTATTTACCTGACGCTGCTTATCCTCTCGCTGTTTATCCTGTTTAATAGCTAATTGCTGCTGTTGCTGATGTTCAGCGGTAGAACGTAACTGTTCCAGTCTACTAACTTCCAACGATTTGGGCATCATATCCCGTCCACTGATGGGTTGGGTCATCTACTATCACCACCTTATAATGGTCTTGTTCTAACCTCACCATCCTCATAAATAAAAGCTGTTCGCGCCATAGCATCTTTCACTCGATAACCAGCTTGTCCGATATTAATCCGTACACCTGGATGAATTCTGTCAGTTACTTTAATTCGACCATTCTTCTGTTCCTTTAACTGTTTTGACAAGATTTCTTTTTGTTGAAGCAAACCATTCATTTGACCCTCGAGATGACTTCTTGTGGTATCAAACTGATTTAAGACTGCATACTTATCAGAAGGTAATTTACCTAATTGTTTTTCCGCTTTTCTAAGTAATTCAATCCCCTTCACAACTTTATCTAAATTCTCGGTAGCATTTTCTATCTCAATACTAATCTGATCAAGACTTTGTCGAATCTCTGGGTCACAACCTGCCATAATCTCAGTCGGTGTAGCCAGATGAGAGCCTATAGTCTTGGCCGTAATATCATTGCCTGCCTGGACTGAACCTCCAACAATTAGACCTCGACCTTCAACTACTACATCGATTTTTGCAACTATTGTACTATGCATAATTGCCCCATTAACAAACAAACTACCGCGGGTAAAAATTTGACCATTTTCAATAAAAGATGTGTGAATATCACTGGCAGCTTTAATATAGCCCTTCTGCTTACCCTGAAATCCTTTATGCACAATAGCCTTACCGCCCGCTTCTAAAAATGCTCCACCTACATTACCCATAATCTCAATATCGCCATCTGCTTTTACACTAAAACCTTCCTGAACATTTCCTTTTATAATAACATTTCCGATAAAATCAATATTACCAGTCTCCAGATCAACATCACCCTCAACAGTAAAAACAGGAAGCACACTAACCTTATCCCCTTCGATAAAAACCTGACCATCGATACTGGCAAATAGACTCATCTCATCTGCACCAATCTCCACATTTTTACCTTTAGGAAGCCGCAAATCTTTACCAGGCATAGCCTTAAGCTCTTTATCTGTTACAGATCTACCTGGAGTTCCCGGTGTTGGAGGATGTTTAGTGATCAATAAGTCGCCCCGACGGACATTAATTACCAGATCCAGATTTCGAAAATCCACTTTCCCATCTTCTAATTCTTTGACATGTTTCTGTTCTTCAGGTAGTTGAAAATGATAGCGTAATTCAGCCGGTTCACCAGGAATAGCAGGTACGCCTTTGGCGATGATGCTCTCCTGCTCAATATTTTCGTCCAACAACCATTGTAGTTTTTTATCATCAATGCCAAAAAGAACACCTTTTTTGTTTAGCTTTTGGATACCTTCGCGCAAACTAATCTTTCTTCCGCCCAATGGTGGAATATATGTACAATAAGCAGTCATTCCATCAGGTGCAATCTCCACTAATAGATCAGCATCTCTATCCAATTCAGGTCTACGCTCAGCTATCTTAACATATGCTCCGGCTGCTTCAGAATATGTTTTTTCTACCAGCTCGTAATTGACTTCAACTAACTCTTTTTCTTCGATCAATTTTTTGATAGCATTCATATTGGCCATTTTACCATTACCCTGTGGAGCAATAATCCTGAGAAAGATCCCCGAATTCTTAACCTTAAGGTCAAAATAACCATCCAGATTAGGAGTATCAATAAACTCCTCTTCTGTATATTCATTTTCCAATCCATCTGTCTTCCCTTCACTAACCAACTCAAAATGATACTGTTTTTTCTTACCAAACCCCAAAAAACCTGATTTCTCACTCTTTTCATCTAGCACAACTTCGCTTTCACTCACTTCTCTATTTAATTCTTTGGAGAAAAAACGAATGGCTTCGGCTACGGCGGTTGCTTCATCTTTGGCAGTAATTGCAATCTCTCTTCTCATCTCACTCACCCCCGAAGTTTTTTATAAAAACAAGGCTTTCTTCCTGCTCAACATTCCACGTAACCTCAAAACAGCTCTACTATGAATCTGAGAAACACGTGCAGGCGAAACATCCATTACCTCAGCAATCTCCATTTGGGTTAATTCTTCATAGTAATATAGAGCTAAAACAAACTGTTCCTGTTGGTTTAAGCGATCAATAGCCTTAGCAAGCACATCTTTAAGTTCTTTATCAGAAAGGATCTGCTCAGGACCATCTGTTTGATCTGGAATCATATCAATTAGTTGAATATCTGATTCATGATCTACGAATATGTCCAGGGAAGTAAGGTCAGGAATGTTTGAATTCAAAACAAATTGGTAATACTCTTCCATATTTAACCCCAATTCCCTTGCCAACTCTTCATCTTCAGGTGTTCTACATAAACTCTGCTCCAATTTGCGATAGACTGCATTTAACTTTTTTGCCTTATCCCGACCAGATCGAGAGATCCAATCCTGTGATCTCAAACCATCTATAATAGAGCCTCTAATCCGAACAGATGCAAAAGTAGAAAACTTTATTCCCTGATCCAGATTAAAACGATCTATAGCTTGAATTAACCCCAAAATACCAAAACTAACCAAATCGTCAAACTCTATTTGAGGGGGAACTATCATCTTAACCCTTCCAGCAACATATTTAACCAAAGGTGTATATTTCTCAATTAAAGTATTTCTGGCTTCCCGATCACCCTTTTTTAATGATTTCCATAAAATTTTTTCACTCTGGTTAAGATTCATCTCTCTCACCCCCCGGTTTAACATTTTTATAATATTTTATCACATAGTATTATTTTCCAAAGAATCTACAACGATTTTTGTTAAATTTTCCATATCCAATGGTTCAAATCCCTCTTCAGAAGAAGTCTTTTCTGCCAATGCATCTTTATATCTATCCTGTAACTGAGCTTTCAATCTCTTTTTCTGCTCTGTAATCTCAACTTTTTCCTGTTCTTTATCTAACACCATGCCTAATAAAAATCCAATTGATGTAAAAATAGTTCCACCAATTAACACTCGAATCAATATTATTTCCAATGGAACTCGAAAAATAAAGCCAACCAGCAACACTAATCCAGTTGATGTGATAAATAATATTTTAGCCAATTCTGATCGAAAATTATTTAACATTGAAATCACCCTTTTAAGCAAGTCCTCTTCGTCTTAAATCCCGCTGTTTATCAAATATCCAACTGATTATCTTATCCTGAACAACTGGCGATACTGCCTCAAATGCCACACCAACTTCATATAAATTACCTTCATCAGTCCTTTTAACACGAACAACTTTACCAATAATACTCTCTGTTTTCAGTTCTTTCGTCCTAACAATGATTTCCAAACTGGTACCAATCTCCTGGGGGTCACTGGAGTGAAAACAAAGTCCACCACCGCTTATATCAATGGTATAAGTATCTTGAAACTTTTCAACATTAATTCCTAATTCGTCTTTTTCATCAATTATTCGATAGCGAAGATGTTCTTTAATGTCCAGGCGAACAAATTCCCTTCGTTGAATTCTCTCCACTTTTGAAGGATATTTTATTGAAAAACCAGGGATCGGTTCTTTAAAATGCCCTGTGACTATTGAGTTAAAACAATATAAAGCTCGATCACCAATATAGAAAACTGAAATGGGTGTCTTATTCCGAAATAATACCAGAATCCCATGATCAGTGGGGGCCATTATTTTAATCTCTTTCTGGTCAAAATCCATCACCCGGGATAAAAATTTACCTCCATGATCAGGATCATCTACATCAATTTCAATCTTCGTATTGACCTCAAAGCCTTTTAACTTATCCATACCTTCCCCCCCCTAACTACTAAAATACTTCAACATCTTCGTCAAAAACTTTTTCATACCTCCAGCTGACCCATTAATCTCCGGAAGGTCTAAAAGTTTTTGTACTATCTGCTTGATCCCCTTTGCAGCTTCAGAATTAGGGTATTCCAAAAGAAAAGGTTTCTGTCTTTTTACTGAAGCACTAACCTTCTCATCACGAAAAATATAACCTAACAACTTAACCTCAATTCCCAAAAACTCCTGAATTACATTAGATACTCGCCTATATATCTTGTTACCTTCCTCATCATTCTCAGCCTGATTGATTACTAAATACAGAGATGAAGTCATCTGTTTTTGTGATAATACTTTGATCAAACCATAAGAATCAGTAATAGATGGAGGTTCAGGAGTTAAAATAACCACAATATCATCAGCAGCCTGCAGGAAACTCAATACATCCTTATGAATGCCTGCTCCTGTATCCACCAAAATATAATCAAAACTTTCATCGAGAATTCTCCATTGATTCACCAAATTTTGAATCTGTTGTTCACTCAAAGAACTCAACTCAGCAGATCCAGAACTCCCAGGCAAAATCTTAATTCCATTCGGACCTTCTAACATTATATCTTGCAGTCTCTTCTGCCCCCGAATTACATGAGATAATGTATAAGTTGGAACAACTCCTAATACCACATCTATATTAGCCATCCCCAAATCAGCATCGAAAACCAAAGCCCTCTTTCCTGATTCCTGTAAAGCAAGTGCCAGATTAACAGTAAAATTAGTCTTTCCAACCCCCCCTTTTCCACTGGTTATGGCAATGATATGGGAATTTCCTCCCTCACCTTTTGTCTCAAAAGAACGTTGCGCCAACTGTCTTAGACGTTCTGCCTGGTCTCTCATATTCACTACCCCTTTAAAATCATCTCAGCAATTCTTTCTGGATCGGCTTCATCAATATCTTCTGGTACATCCTGGCCAAAAGCGATATAAGAAGTTTGATAACTTGTCTTTTTCAATATATTTAGCAGAACTCCACGCTTGCTGGATTCATCCTGTTTGGTAAAGATCAAACTGGTTAAGTACAGTTCACCAAATTTATTAACAGATTCCATCATATCTTCATAACAGGTATTCATGGCCACTACCAGATGAATCTCATCAACTATACCTTTAGGCAATAATTCTTTTAACTGTTCCATTTGATGATAATCTTTCTGACTACGACCAGCAGTATCAATAAAAATTAGATCACAATAGCGGAGATCAGATAATGCCTGTTCTAAATCTTCACTACTATAAATTACTCGTAATGGAATATTGATGATATCACTATATGTCTTTAACTGTTCAACAGCAGCAATTCGGTAAGTATCAGCTGTTATCAGGCCAACCTTCTTTTCACCCTCTAAAGCAATCTGAGCGGCTAATTTGGCTATGGTAGTAGTTTTACCCACCCCGGTCGGTCCAACAAAGGCTATGGTCTTTCTGCTCTGATATACAGAAAAAGGTTTAGCTATATTAACTAGCTCAACAATCTCTTTTACTAATGCCTGATAGACCATCTCCTCATTATGGAATTGATGAACTTCTAGACGGTTCATTACTTCCTGACATAGATCATTAATAATATCAAACATAACTCCCGTATTAACCATTCTTTCAGCATAATCCTGTAATTTTCCAGGATACAAAAGCTGAGCCATCTGTGAAGGATAATCCCCAAAATGTCTATTCTGTTTTTGTCTGGTCTGAGTCAGTTCCTGAATTCTCTCCCGAAGTCCAGACAATTCCTGACGGAGTTCTTTGGTAACCTGCTTATCCCTGTCTTCTTCAACAGTGGCAATGACTTCAATCAACTTTTTACTGAAAAACCCCAGAAAGCCACCTTCACGAATTTTTCGGGTATGCAGAATAATTGCTTCTGCTCCAAGATCAGCTTTAACCTTAAATATTGCATCCTGCATTGTCTCACCAATATATCTTTTAACTTTCATCAATATTTCACCATCCCTACACTCTGAATATTAAGAGTGGGTTCTAATTCATTAAAGGATAATACAGTCAAATCAGGTGCAACTCGTGATGTTAAACTTTTAAAATGATGTCTAATCATAGGTGCTGTTAAGATGATTGGCTGGTATCCTTTTTGCATTACATTTTGAATTGTCTCACTCAGATTTTGAAATATCTGCTGAGCCTGTTTGGGTTCTATTGCCAGATATGAACCTTGATCTGTCTGTTCAACTGATTGACTGATCAAATCTTCGATCTTCGGCGAAAGTGTGATTACATAAATAGTGTTATTCTCACTAAAAGCAGCTGTAATCTGTCGTGCCAGTCCTTGACGAACATATTCGGTCAGAATCTGCAAATCACTGGTCTGTGGTGCATAATCAGCCAGAGTCTCCAGAATAGTTACCATATCACGAATCGCTATCCCTTCACGTAAAAGATTCTGCAAAACCTTCTGAATCTGCCCAATAGTCAAATGGTCTGGAATTAACTCATTAATAACAGCTGGATATTTGTCCTTCAGACCATCAATTAGCTCCTTGACCTCCTGTCGTCCTAACAGTTCATGGGCTACTCTTTTGATAATCTCAGTTAGATGAGTAGCCATTACTGATGGTGGATCTACTACAGTATAGCCATTCAACTCTGCATCCTCCCTGATATTCTCCGTGATCCAGATAGCCGGAAGGCTAAAGGCTGGTTCATTGGTCGGAATACCTTTAATCTCTTTTGTCGAAAATCCTGCATCCATTGCCATAAAGTGGTTGGGCTTAATCTCATAGTTGTCTATCTCAATTCCCCTCATCTTAATTCTATAAGAGTTGGGGTCAATCTGAAGATTATCTATAATTCGTATTGGCGGAATTATCATTCCCAATTCAATCGCACACTGGCGTCTAATCATCGCCACACGATCCAGAAAATCTCCACCCTGTTCTGGTAAGACCAGAGGAATTAAGTTATACCCCACTTCTACTTCCATCGGATCGACCTGTAAAAGATCTACAATGTCCTCAACCCTACCAGGCATTGGAAGTTCAGGAATCTCTTCTTCAGCCGCAAATTCCAAAGTCTTCTGCTTCTTCTTACCTTGCCAGAGCAAAAAGGCAAATCCACCTAATATCACAGCTAAGATCAGAAACGGGACAGCGGGAAGACCTTGTACGAAAGCAAATAACAACAAAACACCAGCCACAATAGCTAGAGAACGGGGTTGACCAGACATCTGTGCCACCAAATCCTGACCCAGGTTATTATCAGAAGCTGCCCGGGTAACTACCATACCTGTAGCTGTTGAGATCAATAGAGCAGGAATCTGGCTAACCAGCCCATCACCTACAGTTAACAGAGAGTATGTTTCAGCAGCTTCAGCAAGCCCCATTCCCTGCTGGGCGACACCGATAATCAAACCCGCAACAATGTTGATAGCAGTGATGATAATACCTGCGATAGCATCACCTTTAACAAATTTACTGGCTCCATCCATCGCCCCATAAAAATCTGCTTCCTGTCTAATCTTCTTCCTTTGAGCTCGTGCCTCTTCTTCAGTTATTAAACCAGACCCCAGATCAGCATCAATACTCATCTGCTTTCCCGGCATCGCGTCCAGAGTAAAACGCGCTGCCACTTCTGCAACCCTTTCAGAACCTTTAGTAATAACCACAAACTGAATAATAACTAAAATTAGAAAAATTATAAAACCAACAATATAGTTACCTCCGACGACAAAATTGCCAAATCCCAAAATAATCTGGCCTGCATAGCCCTGGCCCAAAATTAAACGGGTTGACGACACGTTAAGTGCCAATCTAAATAAAGTAGCAAATAAAAGCATTGATGGAAATACAGAAAACTGAAGTGGTTCAGTTGTATAAATAGATACCAGAAGTACCGTCAATGCAAAGGAAATATTAATAGTTAAAAATAAGTCCAAAAGAAAAGTTGGTAATGGTATTACAAACATGACTACAACAACAACTATTGCCAGAGCAAATAGGATATCACTATATTTAGTTATAAACTGTGGTGTTGCAACATTAATATTTGCCATAGATTACAACTCCTAAATTTTTCTATTCTGCAGTCGATAAACAAATGCCAGTACTTCTGCTACAGCTTGATATAAATCTACTGGTATGGTCTGTCCAATTTCCGCCGTCTCATAAAGAGTTCTAGCCAGTGGTTTGTTCTCAACAATCTCAATTTTGTTCTCTTTAGCAACCTCTCGAATCTTTTCAGCAATTCTATCTTCACCCATAGCCAACACCATTGGTGCTTCCATAGAATCAATATCATATTTGATAGCAACAGCTATATGAGTAGGGTTAGTAATAATTACATCAGCCTGAGGAACAGCTTGAATCATCCGATTCATTGCTAACTGACGCATACGTTCCTTACGTCTCCCAACCAGCTGGGGATCTCCTTCCATTTCTTTGAATTCCTGTTTTATATCCTGTTTACTCATTTTGATATTTTTCTCAAACTCATATTTCTGATAGATATAGTCAACAACTCCCAGGAATAACAATACTAAACTAATAGTTAGACCCAAGCGTAAGAGCAAATTACCAAATAAACTTAATACTTCTGCTAATGGAATAAACGGATAAGTATAAAAACTATCCAGGTCTCCTTTAATAACTATATAAGCTACAAAAGCAATTACCACTATCTTAAATAAAGCTTTCAACATTTCGACAAAAGAACGTAAGCTAAACAAATTTTTAAACCCTTTAAGGGGATTAATCTTGTTAAACTTAGGCATGATAAGTTTTAAATTAAAATATGCACCTACCTGTAAAAAGGATACCAACGCTCCAATTACTGCTGTTACCCCCAAAAAAGGGGCGACCATAAAAAATATTTGCAATAGATAATGGGCTAATAAAGCAACAATCTTATCATCATTAAGATAAAAACCATGCTCTAATGATAACGTAGTCTTCAACATACCTTGTAAGTTTGAGAAAACTACTCCCATCATAAAGTTCATCATCAACATTCCGCCAAATAGAGTTAAGGCAGTATTTAACTCATTGCTTTTCGCCACCTGACCTTCATCCCGGGCCTTCTTTCGTCGCTTAGGCGTCGCCTTTTCAGTTTTTTCCTGAGACATGGTCACCTCTCCTTATTATCAACTGCTATCTCATCAACTGCAAAGCCTGAACCACCTGCTGATTAATTAACTCAAGAATATCCACAAGGAATCTTACCATAAATGGCATTGCTAAAAATAATACTAAAAACCCCAGTAATATCTTTATTGGAAAACCCAGAATAAAAACATTCATCTGCGGTACTGTTCGGGCCAGAAAGCCAAAGATAACATCTACGATAAATAAAACAGCTATTACCGGCAAAGCCAGGCGAAAGCCGATCAAAAATATATCTCCCCCAATCCGGAGAACATAACCAATTATCGGTTTGCTCAAAACAGGAACTCCTATTGGCAAAATATCAAAACTCTTAGTCAATGCCAGTAAAATCTGATGATGTCCGTTAATAGTTAACAAAAGTAATAATGCCAGTATGTTCTTAAACTGTCCCATCAAAGGTGCATCACTACCTGTAAAGGGATCAACCACATTCACCATTGCAAAACCCATCCGCAAATCCATAAACTGTCCAGCAAGGTGAATTGTCGAAAAAGTTAAATAGGTCACAAACCCCAGAATTAACCCTACCAATGCCTCATTGCCAGCCTGAAATACCACCCGCAAAAGCGAATCTGGAAAAGGTTGAACTCCCTGAGCGAAAACAATCGGATAAAGTATAATACTACACAACAAAGACAGCCCAGCCTTCACTTCAGTCGGAATAACCATACTGGAAAACATCGGTGTTATCATAAATAAACTACCAAAGCGGATGGTGATTAGGATAAAAGAATATACAGTATTGATCAATGCTACATCCATCCGTGATTCCTCCCTGTCTAGCCGATAAATGTTGGTATATTATTGAATAATCTGGTAACATAATCCACCAAAATCTTTAGAATCCACGGACCAAGCAATACTAACATTGCAAAAACAGCAACAATTTTCGGAATAAATACCAGTGTCTGTTCCTGAATGTGAGTTGTAGCCTGAAATATACTGACTAACAGACCTACCAACAACCCAACTCCAAGGACCGGTCCACCAATCAACAGCATAATATACATAGCCTCTTTTGCCAGATAAATAATTGTATCTTGAGTCATTTGTAACCCTCCTATTGAAAAGTCTCTAGTAATGATTTGATAACCAGATACCAACCATCAACAAGAACAAACAACAGTATCTTAAAAGGTAAAGAGATCATTACAGGCGGCAACATCATCATTCCAAGAGACATTAAGGTAGAAGCTACAAACATGTCGATGATTAAAAAGGGAATATAAATCATAAAACCAATAATAAAAGCTGTCTTCAGTTCACTAATCACAAAAGCTGGAATAAGGACAAATGTAGAAACATCGTCCGTATTTCGCGGGCGTTCAGCCCCCGATACTTCCAAAAATAAACCTAAATCTTTTTCATGAGTATGTTTAAACATAAATTCACGGATAGGCTCTAAAGCCCTATCTAGTGCTACATCTTCAGTAATCTCTCCAGCCATATACGGCTGGAGTGCTTCCTGATTAATCACATCAAAGGTAGGTAACATTATAAAGATCGTCATAAACAAAGCTAATCCAATTATCACCTGATTAGGTGGAATTCGCTGAATAGCTAAAGCATTCCTTACCAGAGATAAAACGATAATAATTCTGGTAAACGAAGTCATCAGAATTAATGCCGACGGAGCCAGAGTCAAAAGAGTCAAGATCAAAAGAATCTGTAAAGTTAAGATTAGATCATTAGCTTCATCTGACTCGCCAATCTGCAGATTAATATTTGGAATCTCAATAGCTAAAACCTGTGCTGTAAACGCCAATGTGACGACGAAAGTCAGTACCAGGATTATGATTTTTCTATTCATCGCCACCATCCTTCTTTCTAAAAGCTCCTTTCAAAATCTCTGCAAAATTCAAGGGAGACATCTTCTTCGGACGCTGTTGTGTGGGCTCAATATCATCAAGGGTATCAAACGTATCAATGACAGTAATCTTTTCATCTGTAATTCCGATTAAGTAATATTTCCCCTTCACCTGAATGATAGCCACTTGAGCATTTTGAGTCAAAAATCCTCTGTCAATAACTTTCAAAACAGTACCTTCTCGCCTAAAGTATTTACGGTAATTTCGTAAAAAATGATTTAACAGATAGATTAAGAGAATTACTACTCCCAGATAAAAGAAGATTTTAATGACTTCCCAGGAATAATTAAGTGTTGTAGTTGTTTCCATATTGGCTCTCCCTCTTCAAATTTTTATGCTTGCTTGAGCCTCTCTAAAGGACTAACGATATCTTTAACTCTAAATCCAAAATTTTCATCAATAACCACAACTTCACCTTTCGCAACCAGTTTGCCATTAACAAACAGGTCAACGGGTTCACCAGCAAGTTTATCCAATTCAATAATTGATCCACTACCCAACTCCAGAATATCCTTTATTGGCATCTGGGTTTTACCTAATTGAACAGAAACCTGTAACGGCACATCTTCAATCAGTGAGATGCTGGAATTTAAAGCATTAGCTTCAAAGGCATTTCCGAATTCCGGAAAAACAGCCTTTTCCACCGATTTATTAGCCTGTTGTTGCTGTGGATATTGTTGCGGATAACCCCATGGCTGTGCATAAGGTGGCTGTTGTCCATAACCCGGTTGCCCCATAGGCATCTGTTGAGAATTGGGATATTGCTGCTGGATTTGCTGCGGCCCAGGTTGGCTCTGATCGGCGACCTTTGGTTCTTCTGTTTCCATCTCGGGCATCCAATCTTCTTCCACAGTTTCTGTAGTTGAAGCAGTTTCCCCCCCCATAAGAGTTGATACCAGATCTTTAACAAAAGAAATAGGGGCTAGCTGCATAATATGACTATCCACAAGATTTTCTATCTTCATTCTAAATGAGATTTTTGCAACTGGATCATCCGGATCAAAATTACGCTTTTTAATTACATCCGCATTTAATGTCAGAAGTTCAGTTATTGGAGGTGATATATTCACTGAACGATTAATAATATTAGCCAGAGAAGTGGATGCAGAACCCATCATCTGATTCATCGCTTCTCCTACAGCACTCAAATGAAGTTCATCCAATTCCTGTGGCGGATTCAGTCCATCACCACCCATCATCAAATCAGCAATTATTGATGCATCTTGTTGTTTGATGATCAGAACATTTCTGCCTTCAACCCCAGAGATATATTCTACTTCTACAAGGATACATGGACGATCAAACTCACTAACCAATTGACTAAAGGTAGTCATCGAAACAACCGGTGCAGTAATTTCTACTTTTTTATTTAAAATGGTGAAAAGGGCGGTAGCTGCAGTTCCCATAGATATGTTGCCAATCTCACCTATTACATCCTTATCCTGTGCGCTCAACTCGAACCCGGAGCCAGTAGTGTTATCTTCAGTTTCATCACTAGTATCCTTAAAATTAAGCAATGCATCTACTTCTTCTTGAGATAAAATGTCCCGACTACTCATCGTCTTCCTCCTCTCCATTGATGGTATCTAATATCTGTATAGCTATACGATTATTCCGGGTCCCCGGTTTTGCAGTAAACTTTTGCTTCTTACCTATCTTAACCGTTAATGGATCGGTTGTCTTCTCAACCAATGGAACTACATCACCCACGCTAAGATTAACCAGGTCTCTGACAGTAATTGTGGTAGTTCCAAGAATAGCCTGAACCAATAATTCAGCAACTCCAATCCGTCGTCTCAATGCATTAATGTTCTGCACAGTCTGTTCTTTACGAATGCTGGAAAACCAAAACTGTGCATTCAGTTTATTAACGATAGGTTCGATAGTAATATAAGGAATACAAATATTAATTAATCCATCTGCCTTGGCAACTTTTGCCTCTAATGTGATTAGAATCACCACATCATTATGGGGAATAATCTGTACAAACTGTGGATTAGATTCAATTTCATTTAAGTTTGGTTTCAATTTAACCACATTTTCCCAGGCTTCTGGGATACAACCTAAAAACCAATTAATAACTTTTTCCAAAACAATCTCTTCTATGTCGCTAAAAGGTCTATTTTGACCAACAGGAGCTCCTCTTCCACCAAAGAGACGGTCAATAATGGCAAAACCAATTTCGGGTGCTATTTCTACAAGAATCTGTCCATCTAGCGGTGCCATATCAACGATTGACAGGATTGTAGGTTCTGGAAGAGAGCGAATAAACTCGTCATATGCTAACTGTTCTATAGAACCAACCTGAATCTCCACGAGACTTCTAATCTGAGCTGAAAGGGTAGTAGTTAATAAACGGCAGAAGTTATCATGAAGCATCTGTAGAGTTCTTAGCTGATCTTTTGAAAGTTTATTAGGAGTTCTAAAATCGTAAGTTTTAACCTTTTCTTTCTTCTCTTCAACCTTAATCTCATCAACATCCACACTACCAGATGAAAGGGCAGCTAATAGAGCATCTATCTCACCTTGGGTCAATACTTCAGCCACCTCTGACCACCTCCTTACTATTGAAATACAAATTCATCAACATAAATATTCTTGATTTTCCCACTGGAGAGAAAACTGTTAAGTTTTTCAGTAATCTCTGTCTTTATAGGAGTGATATCTCCTTTAACTTCTTCGTAGGTCTTAGACCTTAACAGCATAATTACAGCATCTCTAAGCTGAACTCGCCTCTCCTCAAGTTCTTTCAGTTGTTCCTCTTCATTTACCTCAAGATACACAGCCGTTTTAACGTACTGAAAAGCCCGTGCATCTGCCAGGTTTACAACAAAGTCACCTAAAGAATATTGAGGTCCCATCTTGGTATCTACTTTTTTCTCAGTTTCAATAACTTTATCTGCTCCATCGACAGGTTTAGAATCATTGAAAAAATAGACCATTAAAAAAGATGTCCCGGCAGTCATAATCATGACAATCACAATGACTACCAGAATAAGAGGCCAACTAACTCCCTTAGATTTATCACTCATTATATTCCACCCCCTCAGCTTCCTCATATAATACAGTTCGCAAAACAACTATATCTACTCTTCGATTTAAAGCTCGATTTTCTATTGTATCATTAGGCACCAATGGTCTATGTTCAGCATAACCGGATGCAGATAACCTTTGTGGGGATATCTTTGTGCTCTGCTCAAAGAATTGAATCACATTGGTGGCACGAACTGTCGATAGAACCCAGTTGTTTGGAAATTCTTCATTACTAATTGGCCAATTATCGGTGTGTCCTTCAACATTAATGTCATTATTAATATTTTCTAAAAAACTTGCAATTTTCGTTAAAGCATCAATTCCTGCAGGTTTTAAATCTGCTTTCCCAATATCGTAAAGAACCTTCCCAGTCATGCGAATAGTCAGCCCACGTTCATCTTCTGATACGGAAATTTCGCTTTCCAGATGTTCAGCCGAGATATATTTCTCTAATTCAAGAATAATCCCTCTAAACTCATGAGTATCATAGTGATTCCTACTATAAAGTTCACTATGTAAACCACTATCAATCACTGGTGCTGGGGTAAAAGTTCGACCACCATCCAAGATACCCATCCTCGCCTGAAGGGCTTCCATAACCTCTTGAAAACGTGCTGTATCAACACTTGAAAAGGAGAAAAGTAAAACAAAGAAACAGAGGATTAACGTCATCATATCCCCATATGTTACCATCCACGCAGGCGAACTCAGCTCTTTATCTTCCTCTTCTTTACGTTTATCTCTAAACATTTCTAGCCACCGCCATGTCTATATCTTCCTCTTCTTCTTGCTTAGCAGTTTTCTCTTGAGCAGGATCTAAGAATGCTCTTAGTTTTTCTTCAACAATACGTGGGTTTTCTCCTGCCTGAATTGATAAAAGTCCTTCAATCATTAATTCTTTCAACACAGTCTCTTCAGAACTTCTCAATTGTAGTTTACCAGTAAGAGGAATAAACAGATAATTTGCTAAAAACGAACCATAGAGAGTGGTAATCAAAGCTGTTGCCATACCACCCGCAATCGAATCGGGATTGTCCAGAGTAGTTAACATTTTTATTAAACCAATCAGTGTACCAATCATACCAAAGGCAGGTGCAAGGGTTGCCATAGTCTTATACATATCCTGATACTTCTTGTCATTTGACTCCAGAAAACTCAATCTGGTAACCATAATATTTTTAACTAATTCTGGATCAGTACCATCTACAACCAGTTGAATACCCTTTTTCAGGAATTCATTCTCTAATTCAGCGGCTTCATCTTCTAAGGCCAGCAAACCTTCCCGTCTGGCTTTTTCGGCAAACCCAACCATAATCTCAATAACATCAGTTGGGTTATACGTACTCTTGGCAAATGCTCTTTGCGTATATTTCAGCAATTCAAACAACCTGGAAAGCGAGTAGTTTACTACCGTTCCCGCCAGGGTTCCACCCAACACAATCATCGCAGAGTCCAGACTGAGAAATATCAGACCACTGCCACCCATTACAATAGAACCCACTATTAATGCTAATCCTACAGCCAGACCAAATATAGTCGATAGATCCAATTGACTTCACCTCTTTCCAATCAAGAAAATTCCCGATTAATATAAGTTATCTGCCTTTTATAGTCGATAATCTTCTCGACAATCTCCTTCTCTGATTCTTTTACTATCATCTTCTGTCCACTGGTCAAACTAATTACTGTATCAGGACACTCCTCTATGGTGATAATCAACTCTGCATTAAGGGTAAAATTGGAACCATTCATCCGAGTTAATTTTATCACAGTTCTCGCCTCTCTCCAGTCAATTTAATCTACCAGAAACGAGATGGCTGGTTATAAGCCATCCCATTTCGGTAGTAAATGTACAATCATCAAAAATTATCTCTTCAGATTAACAAGATCCTGAAGAATCTGATCAGCAGTAGAAATAATCTTTGAACTAGCCTGAAAACCTCTCTGAGCCGTGATCATCTCAGTAAATTGTTCTGCCAGGTCAACATTAGACATCTCTAATGAACCGGGACTGACTACTCCCCTACCGCCAGTACCGGGAAGTCCATAATCTGGAGTACCCGAGTTATTTGACTCAGTAAAGATTGTATTTCCTGATCTGTTTAAACCGGCAGCATTGGAGAAGGTAGCAATGGCTAATTTAGCAATTGGCTGATATAAACCGTTAGTGTAATAACCAATGATGGTACCTGTAGCATCAATCTCATAAGTATCTAAATCACCTGCTTCAAATCCATCAGCACTATTAGCCTTCGCAGTGTCGTCTCCGGTAAACTGAGTGATCTGACTAAAATCGGGAGTAATACTCATCCGTTCAGCATCAACAGGCTGAAAAGAGATTGGTCCGCCGGTCGGAGTTCCTACAATTTTACCTGTAGCATCAAATATTATGGTACCAGAATTACCAGTAAGGGTATATGCATTTCCATCTGGATCCAATGGTCCTTCTGCAAACCAATCCCAGGTGTTCGAAGCTGTTTTGACAAACGTTAAATTAATGGTATGTTCATTACCTTTAGAGTCAAAGACAGAGTAAGAAGTTGCTTTTGATGGTCCGTAAGATCCTTTGATTATCCCCGAGTTGATACCAGGGTTAGTAGCAGTGTCGACAGTGAAAGAACCACCCATCTCATCTCCCACTTGGGGAGCTAGAATTTCTACAGGTACAGGATTATCACCAGTACTCATGGTGATTTCAATCGTAAACTTATTCATGCCACCATTAGTCAAAACTTTGCCGGTGGTGTCTAATCCTACCAGATTATTCTCCTCTTCACTTCTGCAAGTATATCGAACATCTATATTAGTTCCAGTTGAGGAAATATTACCAGTGTCAATTCTGGTTATCTCACCTGTTGTATAATCGACAGTATAGTCGACACCTTCAACGTACACTGTATCATCCGCAGAATTAGTAACGACTACAGTACCTTCGACAATATATTCAAATTTATTATCCGGCGGCGTTGACAACGCTTGTACTGTAGGCAAGATTACTGGAATAGTTCCTCCTAAAGTTAGCGAATCATTAACAGCTTTTTCGAGATAGGCTGTCCATCTCCACTTATCATCTGTCCGATCAGCAGTTCCTGTTCCAGTCTCTTTAGTGAGTTCAATATAGAGTTGGGCAGACCTGCCATCCATGTCAGAGATGGTCATTTTGGATGGGCTGTAACTTAGATCTACTATCTCCTTATTAGAGTCAAGATTACCTTTATATTCGATATAAGTAGAGGCCTTCGGAGTCATACTCAGATCTCCTAAAGAGAGAGGGGTCATCGTTGAAGGATTGATATTCATAATCCCCTGTTCATCTGCCATCCAGCCCATTGCCCTAAACCCGGTAGTCGAATGAACCATATTACCGTCCAGGTCAAAATAAAAGGAACCAGCCCTTGAGAAAAGATTCTTCGAACCATCACTTACAACAAAGAAACCATTACCTTCTATAGCTATATCAGTCGACTTTCCGGTGGGTTGTAGATTCCCCTGGGTAAAATCACCATCTATACTGCCTAATCCCACACCCAGCCCAATCTGCATTGGATTTAAACCACCACGACTTGCCGTAGATCGGGAAGAACTGCGCATGGTTTGAGTTAACATCTCCTTAAAGGTCACCCGACTGGATTTAAAACCAGGAGTATTAACATTGGCAATATTATTACCCACAACATCCAATTTAACCTGGTGTGCTTTCAAACCTGATACACCAGCATACATCGAACGTAACATTTAATAATCAACCTCCTATCTAAAAATTCATTATTTAGTCTATACTGCTTCCATCATTCCACAGTATCGAGCTTCCTTTAGAAGGTCCAGCTCTTGGACTAATTATCTAACAATAACCGCACTATCAATATTAGTAAACACATTATCCTCCATACTTCCATCATCCACAGCAGTAATCACCATTCTGTTTTTTACACTCACCACATATGCCACATCATCCATCAGGACCAGCGACTCTTTTGCTCCCTTAGCTGCGGCCTGATTAATTGCCCGATTTAAACGCTCTAATCTGACAGTATCTAGTTTGATATTCCTGGAAGCTAGCCTTTTTTCTGCGTGTTTCGAAAAATTAATCGAAATTGCTTCATGCTGCTGTTTTAAAATATCCTTAAAGGGGATCGCAGTTTGTTCACCAGTTTTATTTTTCTGCTGTGATGACTTATTAATCTGGTGTAGAGGTTGAATGTGATTCATATAAATACGTTGATCCATCTCCTCACCACCTTCTTTTCCGATTCAATTCCTTCTAGTCGCAAAAATACTATTCACCCGATGTACCATCTACCTCAGACGAATCATCCTCACCAGTGGAATCATCTTCTCCATCTGATGAACCATCTTCAGTCTCAGGGGTACCCTCTTTAACACTGACCATCATCTCAATTGGAACATCTTCTCCATTAATACTCAAATATGCAGTACCATCAGCAAATGTAACCTCTGTGACAATACCCGATAAAGTTTGAATCTCCTCAGACTCATCATCTATTATCATATAACTTACTTCTTTACCGATTAATGCCGCTGTATTAGAGATAGCCTGCATCCGCATGAACTGACTAAAATTCTGATTAATATTGGTCATCTGCTCAAGAGCAGTAAATTGAGCAGTTTGAGCAATAAACTCTTTATCCTCCATTGGATTTAAGGGATCCTGATATTTTAATTGAGTAACCAACAATTTGAGAAACTCATCTTTACCTAAATCACTATTCCCTTTAGTCAGCTGTACATTGTTTGTGCCATACCCTGACCCCGTGCTGTTGACATTATTTACAATCATTTTCTTACCTCCTTAGACTAAATAATCAATCAATCTGTTTGGATCTCTGACTACCCGCTCTGTCTCTTCTTCCAGCAAATTGAGCTCATCTAATTCACCTTCAAAATCTCCCGCCTCATCAGAATAAGCATGGCGATTATCCTGAAGTTGTCTGCCATCTTGATAAGCAAAAGGATTTTCTGATAGACCATCATGACTGACATCGACGGTTACTTCATCCCAGCGGATCCCCTCTTTAGCCATCGTCTCTCTGAGTTGTGGTAGATTCTGTTCAATCAATTCTTTCGCCTGAAGAGTTTCAGTGACAATTCTAGCATTAACAATACCCTCTTCCATGGTCAACTTTAACGCTAAACGACCTAGTTCTTCAGGATAGAGCCTCATCTCCAATTGGGAGACTCCCTGTCGGATGTCCAGTTTGAATCTCTCCACCATCTGTTGAAAAATCTGGTCAGCCTGGGATTGATAGAATAGTTGTGATCTTTCTCCTGTTGAGTGAGCAATCTTCGAATTATCCTTTTGCAGATCACCAGCCATCATTAGATCAAAATTAGCTCCTTTAGTTTCAAACACACCTTCCTCTTTCTTTTCACCTTGTGACAAAAGTCTGGATTCTGCATCTCCAGTCAAGTTTTCCTTTGTCAGGTTAGAGAAAGCACTGCTTTGGGAATCATTTTGACCAATACTAGTTTCTCTCAAGGCTATATACTGACTACGACCTAATAGTTCTTCTCTATAGATCTGAGCTTGACGTCCTTTATCCAGATATGAGTGTAACTCCTGTTGTAAATCGGAAAGAGAATGTTTGAATCCCAATCTTTCAGCTGTATTTTCAGCTTTCTTAATAAAATCTGATATTTGACCCAATAAAGAAGTTGTGGTAACTTCTTTTCTGGATTCCGGAAAGCCAACCATCGCTAATCGTTGAGAGACAGTCAAACTCTCTCCCTTCTGTGCTGTATACTGATCAATTTTTGCCTTAACCGCTGAAATATTCTCATCATGAGCTATTTGTTGGGATTCCTTAAAACCTGTCTTAAGTTGCAGAGCCTCAATCTCCTGCAATCTCATAGCCCTAAGTTCGGCTTGTGATTTGGCATCTCCAGCATTCAGCATAAGTTTTTCCTGAATCACCGCAATCAGACCTTGAATCTCTGTCAGAAGATCTTTCTGTTTCTCTTCCTGATGTTTTTGCCATCTTTTGATGAGATCCTCTTTAGCCTCAATATCTTTAGCTGAAAGCTTTAAATTTTGATTTTGCAACTTACCAAACAGTTCTTTTAAATGTTCTGGTAGGCTGGCAAAAAACTCCAAATCGGCACCAATCTTATTCAGAATATCTTTCAAACTAGTCTCAGATGGATTAAATCCTTGACCACCTTTAGCTAATAATAGACTAAAATTAATTAGCTTTTCCAGACTTTTTTGCAAAAGATTCTCTTCTTTTTGACCAGTAACCTGTTTACTGTTACCTCCTGAGCCATCAGTTATCCAACGCTGAAAAAAGTTACCAAAAGCCACCTTATCCCCCGAGGTCTGGTTATTAAATTTTGCTCCGGATGATTTAACCTGAGGTAATAAAAACTCCGGTAAACCCGCAACACCTCTCATCTATATTTTCACCCCCTTTCATCAAATATCTGCCAGTTAGGCAAACTATATTATCTCTTCTCCCAGAGAGTGTACTCTTTACTAATCTCCGCAGCTCTCTCTGTTGAGAAGAAAGATAAAATCTCAGCAGCAATATCTTTTTTAAAAATCTTCAAAAGCTGAATGATTAACTCGTTTTCAAGATCTTCTAATATCTGGGCGGCTTTCTGTGCATCCATCTGACTATAAATATCTGCCATCTCTTTAACACTCACATTATGCTCAGTAGCCTGTTTTTGCAGTTCAGCAATCTGACCATTCAGTTGAGTAATCTCCCCGTTGCGTTCCTCTAAATCTTGTTCTAACTTCTTTATTTTATCAGTGAGTTCAGTCAGTTCTGTATCTTTTTGTGTAACCGTTCCTGAGAGATTATTTATCTGTGTACTCAAAGCCACAACATCATCATGGGTTTGGAACCACTCAGAAAATCTTGGATTTTCCTTAGCTTTAGATAAGAGATATTCATCAATTTGAAATTTACCTGTCACATGAAGAATAGTAAGAAATAATGATACCATCAATATAAAAATCATTAATATAGCAAAAAAGTTCTTCATTAGTCTGCCTCCAAATTCAAGCTTTTCTTCTGATGATTGAAACGCCCCTGAGCCAGGTCATCAAGTTCATTTTGCATGTTCCTTAACTGCTCGAAGACAAAACTGGCTTTATGCCTCTCTTTGAGCTTTTCAAATATCTTGCGCTCTTTAGTTTTTTCTATCATGCGGTCAAATCCAGCATCCATATCTTCACGACATCGGCACTCCTCTTCCTGGCTTACGGCAATCTCTCGTTTTAAATGAGTCAAATAATCTCGATATAAAAGTGCATTATTAATATCTACTAAACCCAGACCTTCATTATTTTGCATCTCGTCCAATTGATTCTCACGAGTTTTCTCTAATGTTTTCAAGATATCTACTGCATTTTGATGAGCTTTTTTCAAAATAACATACTCTTCCTGGAGTTGGCGTTCTTCACTTTCTTTAACCTTCAAAATAGATTCGAATTTGTAATTGAATTTTTTCAATCGGCTTCAACTCCTTAACTGAACACCAGGTCCATCATCATTGATCTGGTCTCCTCAAAGCTAGATCTTTCTGTCAAACCCTGAGTCAAAAACTGATTAATCCTATTCATTTTCCGAATGGCTTCGTCTATTTCAGGATTACTTCCCTGTTGATATGCACCAATATTGATCAAATCTTCTGCTTCACGGTAGACTGCCATTAAACGTTTGAGTTTACCCGATGCAGCCAGATGTTCTTCATCAACTAATTCTGGCATAACCCTACTGATACTACCCAAAATATCTATGGCAGGAAAGTGATGACGTGCTGCTAAGTCACGTGATAAAAGAATATGACCATCTAAAATTCCGCGCACAGTATCAGTCACTGGTTCATTAAAATCATCACCTTCGACTAATACTGCATATAAAGCAGTACAGGTTCCTTTATCATTATTCCCAGTTCTTTCCAGCAATTTTGGTAAAGTGGCGAACACGGAAGGTGTATAACCTCTAGTGGCAGGAGGTTCTCCTACGGCAAGACCTACTTCTCTTAACGCTGTAGCGATTCTGGTTACTGAATCCATCATTAGTAAAACATTTAAACCCTGATCCCGAAAATATTCTGCAATGGCAGTAGTTACAAGAGCCCCTTTCATTCTGATCAACGCAGGTTGATCGGAAGTTGCCACCACGACTACTGATCTAGCTAAACCCTCTGGTCCCAGATCTCTCTCAATAAACTCTCTGACTTCACGCCCCCGCTCACCGATTAAACCAATTACATTAATATCTGCATTAGTATTGCGGGCAATCATCCCCAAAAGAGTACTTTTACCTACACCACTACCAGCAAATATTCCAACACGCTGACCCATACCTACAGTGACCATCCCATCAATAGCCCGAATACCTAAAGTAATGGGATCTGAAACTAGTTTTCTCGTTAAGGGATTAGGAGGTTGATTTTGAACTGAGTATTCTAAATTTAAATCCAGTTCTTCACCCATTAACGGATTACCCAGACCATCCAGAATACTGCCTAATAATTCCGGACCAATTTTAACATGTAAACTTTTCTGAGTTGGAATAACACGACAGGTAGGATTAATTCCTGTCATCTCACCAAAAGGCATTAATAATACCTGATTTTCTCTAAATCCAACTACTTCAGCATGGGTTAATGTTTTGCCTGCTTTATTTTCAATAATGCAGACTTCTCCCAAGCTAACATCAGGACCCTCTGATTCAATAATTAAGCCAATGACCTGAGTGATTTTCCCAAAACGCAATACTGGACTAGCCACAGTCAACTTCTGTTCCAATTTATTAAAATCAAGCATCTTCGTCTCCATTCCCTTCCATCAGAATAGAGGTGATAATCTCAATTTGGGTCTGAATGGTTGCATCAACACCACCTGAATTGGTCTCAATGATACAACCTCCTGGCTCAAGAGAGTGGTCGATTACAAACTCTATCTCGTCAATCCCCTGAGTTAACTGAAGAAAACGTTCCTCAGCAGATTTAACCATTTGAATATCACCAGGATTGACACGAATCGCCAGGCTCTTTACCCGACTTAAATTCTGCAAAATATTCTCCACTTGATCAATAATAATCTCAGGGTCTAACTTAACCTGACGGTGAATAACTTTACTGGCAATTTCTGTACTCAATTTAATTAGATGAGCCGCCAGCCCCTGAACCTGACTATCCATAACTAATTGAGCTTTATCCAGCTCCCGCTTAAGATTTTGCTGCATATTCTGCAGCAAGTTCTGCATCTCAGAGATAACTTGCTCATAACCAACTTGATTCCCCTCTTCAACTCCCTGACGAAAACCTTCTTGATATCCGGCCTCTTTTTGCTGCTCAATCTCAGCCTCAGCCTGTCTGCGTAATTCTCTGGACTCAGTTATCGCCTGTTCAATAAGGACAGCTGCTTCTTCATGAGCAGCATTAAGCTCCTCATCAATAATTTCGATTTCTGGCTCGTTAGACTGGGATTTAATTTCAATCTTTTCTGCAAATAATTGACGTAATTTCTCCTCTTGACGAATCTGGGAAGCTTTTATTATTTTAGACAATTATATCACCTTCTCCACCACGTGCAATCACGATTTCGCCTGCATCTTCTAAACGACGAATCTCATTAACAATCCGCTGTTGAGCCTCTTCAACTTCACGCAGACGGACAGGTCCCAAAAATTCGATATCTTCTTTTAACATCTCAGCAGCACGCTTGGAAAGGTTTGTAAAGATAACATTCTTTACGTCTTCGCTGGCTGTCTTTAAAGCCAGTGCCATATCTTTCATGTCGATAACCCGGTTCAATTGCTGAATAGCTCTGGCATCCAGAAGAACGATATCCTCGAAAACAAACATCCGTTTTCTGATCTCATCTGCCAATTCTGGGTCACCTTCATCCAACTCATCCATAATCGTCTTCTCAGTTCCTCTATCAACCATATTAAGAATATTAACAATTGAATCAATACCACCGGCTGTAGCATATTCATTAATAACCAATGTAGACATCTTCTGTTCCAAAATTCGTTCAACATCTTTAATCACTTCAGGTGAAGTTCTATCCATAGTAGCCACTCGTTTAGCAACATCTGCCTGCAAATCAGGTTTTAACCCTGATAGTACTGCCGCAGCTTGATTGGGTTGCAAATATGCAATAATAAGAGCGATAGTCTGCGGATGCTCACCCTGGATAAAGTTCAATAGCTGAGATGGATCAGTTTTGCGAATAGCGTCAAAAGGTCTTACTTGTAAAGAAGCAGTCAATCTGTTGATTATCGCTGCAGCTTTTTGAGGACCTAAAGCCTTCTCCAAGATCTCCTTAGCATACTGAATACCACCACGACTAATATAATCCTGAGCCAACGCCATCTCATGGAATTCATTCATTACTTCATCTTTCAACTCAGGGGAAACCTTATTCATATTTGCAATTTCTAAGGTTAATTGTTCGATCTCTTCATCAGAGAGATGTTTAAATATTTTAGAAGCCGTTTCTGGCCCTAAAGTCATTATAAGAACTGCTGCTTTTTTTCTGCCTGACAGTTTCTCTCGATTATACATCGGTTTCACCCACCTCTATTAATCCTCCATTAACCATGTCTTTAATAACTGTGCCACATCTTCAGGTTTTTTCGAAATAAGATCAGATATCTCTTTACGCATCTCGCGTCTCGCCTTCTCTTCAGGAGTCAATTCATGGTGATTCAAAGTTGCTGCAACCTCACCCATGGCATCTCCCACTACTGCATCTAATCTACCACCAACAGGAATGCTATTATCTTTTTTTCGTGAACGCCGAAAGATTGTCCATAAAATAACCAATACAACCAGACCAACAATTCCATAGAGAGCTAATTGACGCATATCAGGCCCTTGACGATTAGCTAACGCTTCCAGAAGAGTTTGTTCAAGTGAGTTATCAAAGGACATGCCTAATACAGTCAATTGATCTCCTCTATCTGGATGGTGACCGATTGATGACGCAACAAAATTATAAATTGTATCTTGTTCTGTTTGATCCATTTCTTTATTAATAAGTACTGATACATTTAGAGATTTGGTCTCATTATTTGCAATAACCTGCTGCACTTGCCGTTCATTCAGTTCATAGTTAATAGTGCTATCTTCTTTATTAAAGGTTGAAGAGCCAGAATCACCAGCCTCCTGATATTCGGGTATATTTGTCTCAGTACCCGGAACACCAATTGGTTGAGATCCACTACCTTCATATTCTTCAGAATATTGCTGAGAACTGCGAATAAGCCCCTCATCACCGACAATTGGAGAATAATTCTTTTCAAATATCTCCCGACGGTCAAAATTCATCTCTGCAACAACTGTAACAACTACATTGCCAGGGCCATACATTCTACTAAGGGCAGTCTCCAATTTCTGTTGAATTCTATCTTCTAATTCTTTTTGTGCCTGTTGTTGTTGAGAAGTTAACTGCTCATAACTATCACTATCCTGATAAGCATCTGTATATGAATAACCAGAAGTATCCACAATGGTGACTTTATCAGGATTGAGCCCCTCTACACCACCTGCCAACAATTGGCTGATAGCAGTGACGTTTTTCTGGTTTAACTTAGTTCCCGGTAACAGTTTAACCAAAACAGAAGCGGTAGCCGGCTTCTCTTCTTCAATAAAAAGACTACTCTCTGGAAGAGATATTTTGACTACTGCCAGTTCAACATTATCCAATAATTGAATCGACCGCTCCATCTCACCAGAAACCGCTCGTATGTAACGAACCCGCTGTTCACTCTCAGTCATACCCAACTTTGTCTGGTCAAATAATTCAAAGCCAACTGTCCCCCCTGTAGGAGACAAGTTAGCTCCTGCTATGTCAATTCTGGCTTGATATTTGTGTTCACGGGGAACTAAAATTCTACTACCACCTGCTTCTATTTTGTAGGGAATATTAGATTCATCCAACCAGTTGACTATAGTACTAGCTTCTTTTTCTGACAAGTTGCTGTAAAGAACTTCGAACTGTGGTCTTCCTGCCCAGGTAGCCAAAAAAATCATACCAATGATAATTGCAAAAAATAATGTACCAAGCAGGATCTTAGTCTGAGAATCAAAACCTTTCCACAGATTCAGGAACTTATCTCTAAGTTGTTTTAACCATTCCATATATATTCCAACCTTCCCTTACGCGACTTAGAACTGCATTCTCATAATTTCTTTGTATGCATCCACAACCTTGTTCCTGATAGCAACTGTCAAATCCAATGCCAGTTTAGCCTGTTCTGCAGCAATGGTCACTTGGTGAGCATTATCAATCTCCCCTATAGTAAACTTTTCTGCAATTATGTCAGCAGCTTTTTGTGTCTGATTCACATCCTGAACAGCTTTTTTAAGTATGTCAACAAATCCCGAATCTTCAGTTTCGGCCCCTCTAACTTCATTTTGGAGTAAAGTTGTGATGGGCTGTATATTATCAATTCGCATTAGTGCACCCTCCTTCAATTATTAACCACGACCAATCTCCAATGCTTTCATAGCCATACTTTTGGCTGTATTCAACGCAGTTACATTAGCCTCATAGGCTCTACTCGCATCAATCATATCCACCATCTCGGAGACTAAATTAATATTTGGCATAGCGACATATCCATCCTCATTAGCATCAGGATGTTCTGGATTATAAACTAATTTTGGAGGTGCAGTATCCTTTATAATTCCCACTACCTTGACACCTTGACCTACTTGTCCCTGTGCTCCTGAATCGGTTGGTAAAACAAATCGAGGTTTACTCTCAGCGAAAACTGGCATCTGTCTACGATATGGACCACCTTCAGCAGTCCTGGTAGTTTCTACATTAGCCAGGTTATTTGATATAACATCCATCCTTAACCTTTGAGCTGTCAAACCAGATGCACTTACATTAAATGCGTTAAACATTACCGCTCACCTCCCTTAATCGCGCTATCAATAAGTTTATACTTATTAGCCACAGCACTAGCAACGGTATTATAATAAATAATATTCTCAGCCATCTTAGCCATCTCCACATCTATGTTTACATTATTCCCATCTTCCCGAACACGACTGTCCGTATTGATAATCTGAAAACCCGTACTCTGCGTTTTACTTCGACCATCTAAATGCTTCTCATTAGTCCTGGTCATTCCAACTCCCTGTACATTACCCTCTCCCATCATGGACTTGAGTTGTGATTGAAAATTTACATCTTGTCGTTTAAAATCCGGAGTACTTACATTAGCGGCATTGTTAGCTATAATCTTATGCCTCAATTCTGCCCCATCTAGTCCTGTTGAAAGAATCTTTAAAGTACTATCCCATACATCCCACACAATGTTACACCCCCTTATGGTTTAAAACCTAATCTCCAGGTGGGTTAACACGAGGAAAGTAGGCCTTTTTTATAGGTATAAAGACTTTTTCTTAAAAGTTAACATAAGTCGACAGGATTTTTATATATATTTCGCCAATCTTCATTTACTTAAATTGTATATTCTACACACTCACCCGATTTCCTTCAATAAATTATTCAATACCAGCATTAATCTTAGATGATTGAGGCTTAAGGCCTAAAAAAATAGCTAGTCTCAGCTAACTAGCCTCCCAACATGATTACTATTTGTTAGCTATGTTATTTTATTGTTAACATCTGCTAAACTATCCTTTTAACCTAAAAAAAATTAATCTGCTGCGCAAATTTTTCTTCCCTGCCCAACAAAATTGTAAATGAAGTATGAATTCCCAGCCTAGTATTGCCTTTTTTTTGAGCTATAGAGAACTCGCACTTATTTCGGACACTTTTTTACTGTATCTACTTAATAGGGGTCAGTCAATAAAGGGACAGACTGTAAAATATATAACCCATATGCAATTTAACAGTACGTTTTTCTGGTTATTTCGGCAGGAAAATTAGAAAGTTTTGTAGAAAAACAATAATTATTAAAGACATTAAAAAAGCTTTGATGTAATCGAATGTTCGATCATCTGATTGAAGTTAGGGAGAGTATTGGAGGCTAGTTTTATGTCATCAAAATTGTTTATCTCTATGTATCATTATGTTCGTGAAATAAAAAATAGTCGATACCCAAAGATCAAGGGATTGGATTATCATTTGTTTAAAAAACAGTTGGAATTCTTTTTATGTAAATTCCACATAGTAACAATGGAAGAAGTTATTGCTGCTGTTCAGGAAGGTTATGATCTTCCAGAAAATGCACTGCTTTTGACATTTGATGACGGTTATATTGATCACTATTTATATGTAATGCCGCTGCTTAAAGAATATGGAATACAAGGATCCTTCTTTGTGCCAGGAAAGACTTTTGTAGAACGCATTTTGTTAAATGTTAATAAGGTACACTTCATTTTGGCTAGTTCCGATTTTCAGATTCTATTGCCTAACTTATTGAAAAAATTGAATTATTATCGTGGTCAGGAGTTTGACTATCCTTCTAATGAAGATCTTTTAGCAGAGTATGCGATCGCCAATCGATTTGATTGCAAAGAGGTTATTTTTATTAAGAGAATTCTTCAGGTAGTTCTACCAGAAAAGCTCCGTTCTAAAATCTCCAGTGAGATGTTTGAAGAATATGTTGGTATAAAGGAAGAAATTTTTGCACGAGAACTTTATTTAAGTTACGATCAGATAAAATGCATGAAAAAAAATGGTATGTTCTTTGGAATTCACGGTTATGGGCATTATTGGATGAATAAGTTAAGTCCTGAACAATTACAGCATGATATCACAAAAGCATTGACGTGTATGGATGAACTGATTGATTCCAATTGCTGGGTGATTAATTATCCATACGGTTCTTACAGTGCTGATGTAATCGATTATGTAAAATCTAGGGGTAGCGTACTAGGGCTTTCAACAGATGTAGGAATAGTAAATCTAAAAATTTGTGATCCCTTTAAGTTGCCGCGTTTCGATACAAATGATTTTCCACCAAAAAGCACTAGGTATGAGAAATTACAGAAAGGGAGTTTGCACAATGAATAAATTCGACGCAAGATATGACATTCGTTTAGCAAAAAGTTCAGATACTGATAACATCATGCATTTCATTGATGAATACTGGAGTAAAGGGCATATTATGGCACAAGACAAGGAATTATTTAAATATGAGTATGCAGATGGTGATAATTTGAATTTTATTTTGGCCATTGACAAAAATACGAATCTAATTGAAGCAATATTTGGCTTTATATTATGTTCACATATACAGGATACTAACAAAAAAGATATTTGGGGTAGTATGTGGAAAGTAAATGATACCCATGATAATATTCCCTTTCTTGGTATTGAACTTGCAAAAAGAATATTTACCCTGACTGATTGTCGTACCCACATTGGAAATGGTGCAAATCTTAACACAACAATCCCGTTAAGAAGATTATTTTTTGGTGACAAAGTTGTTAAAATGAAGCAATATTATTTACTCAATTCATCCATTGATGACTACAAAATTGCAAAAATAGAACACAAGGGTAACGGTGTTACTAAATTTTTCGAAGAAGAAACAATCTTATTAGAATTTCATTCTATTGATGAAGTAAAAAAACAATTTGACGTTGAAAGTGTTAATGCAATTCCGTATAAAGATAATTGGTATGTTAATAAGCGTTATTTTTGTCATCCATACTATAAATATAATATTTTTGGATTGGCAGATCAAACGGGAAAAGTCGGTGCTTTAATGATGGCACGGATTCTTGAATGTAATGATAGTAAAGTATTTCGCATTGTCGACTATATTGGAGATCATAAATTATTTGCCGGACTAGCTAAACAATTTGCTAACTTATTAAAAAGGAAAGACTTTGAGTATATAGATTTTTATACTTATGGTTTTGATGAAGAATCTATCTTTAAAGCTGGATTTAAACTTAGAACAGATGATGATCCAAATGTAATTCCAAATTACTTTGAACCCTTTCTTCAAAAAAATGTTGACATTTGGGCTCATTATAAACTTGATGGTACTTTATTCTTTAAAGCAGATGGTGATCAGGATCGGCCAAACCAATTAAAAAAATCATAATTGAGGGGGTTTAGAGAAGATGGCAAATCTATTTCTATTGAAAAAAATAATACAGAAGATTAGTATGATGTAAATACCAGAAACACACTGAAAAAATGAAGATAGCTATTGTATGTGGTAATCTGGGAACAAGTCATGTGAATCAAATGGTGTATGTTTTTTATATAGATGTGACGCTACCAGTAGTATTAAGTATTATGCAGATAGTTCTAAGGAAAAGTAAGAAAAAAACAATTTTTTTAATTTTGTCACCTAATTAAATAGTTCAATCGTTTTAAAAGAATTTCAATAGTTATATCGTAATTAGTTATATCATAATTGCCAACGAATATTTGGATATCAAAGAATTATCTATTATTCACTCACTACTATAAAGACTTGTTTAATCATGAGACTGTACATTATACAATTCCAAAAGAAAGAATAAAATAGCATTACCAATAAATAACTAAAGGAGGTAGTACATGAGTGAAATTGTCATTGGAATGGCTGGAGCCGGCCGGGCTACCGAGTTACATATGCATGCACTTCACCGTGTAAGTCATATTCCATTGCGTTTTAAAACAATAATTGCCCGTCGTAGCGAACAGTTATTACCAGCTAAAAAACATTATGGATTTGAACACGCATCTTATGAGTACGATGATTTGTTAAACGATCCCGAAATAGATGTGATTGACATCTGCACACCTCCTTATGTTCATGAAGAGATGATCATTAAAGCAATGCGATCTGGGAAACATGTGATTTGTGAAAAACCACTCGCAGGCTATTTTGGTGAAGAAAAGGATAAGACACCCATTGGTTTAACAGTACCCAAGAAAATCATGTATGAAAAGCTTCTTGAATCACTTATACGAGTGAAAAACGTCATTGAGTCATCAGACGGTAAATTTATGTACGCTGAGAACTTTATTTATGCACCAGCAATAGTTAAAGCTGCAGAAATCATCTCCGCAAAAAAGAGCCGGATTCTATATATGAAAGGTGAAGAGAGCTTAAAAGGATCCAGTTCTCCTGTCGCTGGGCATTGGAGCAAGACAGGTGGAGGCACTTTTATTCGAACAGGAACACATCCACTATCAGCTTTGCTCTGGTTAAAACAACAAGAAGCCCAGACTCGTAATATTGAGATTGCTGTTGAAAGTGTTCTTGCTGATATGGGAAGAGTTACGCCTACATTATCTGATTTTGAACATAGACATATTAAAGCACATCCTGTTGATGTTGAAGATAATGGTACTGCTATTCTGACCTTTACTGATCAATCAAAGGCCTTAATCATTGCCTCTGACACTTGCCTTGGAGGAAGTAAAAATTATATTGAGTTATACTGTAACGATGCAACTATTAATTGTACATTAACTATGAACGATACCATGTCAACTTATTTCCTGGATGAGCAAGGATTAGACGATGTATATCTTTCAGAGATGCTCCCGTCAAAAAAGGGGTGGAACAAGCCTTTTATAGCTGATGAAATCATTCGTGGATATACTGATCAAATGCAAGACTTTATGGAGTCGATCTATTATGATCGAGAACCCAAGTCTGGTTTTAAACTTGCATATGATACGATAAAAATTACCTATGCAGCATATATGTCTGCTGAACTGGGTCAAAGAGTGAAATTTTAGCTTCACCCTGGGATCTGAGGTAAAATTATTATATAAGGAGAAGTTTATATGAACACATTAGCAAACTTGTTCTTCGAAAATGCTGTCTTATATCCTGACAAAACAGCAATATGGTGTGACAATGAATCTATTACTTATAGCGAATTAGCTGACTTAATAAGTCAATATTCAAATTATCTTTTGGCTCATGGTATCGCTTACCGTGATCATATTGGTATTCCAATGAACAATAGTATTGAATCAGTAGCACTGATTCTGACAGCAGCCAACCTTGGAGTAGCACTGGTTCCAATTAACCCAACTTTACCACTGGATGCTATTAAAACAGCTTTTGCATTTGGTGATGTCAAACATTTAATGGCACGGCGTATATTTTTTGAAGAATGTGAGCGATTAGGTGGACTAAATGTTGATGGTCGGAAATTTTGCTTAGATTATGAATATGAGAGTACACTCCCTTTGGCTGATGCTTTGAAAATGTCTACCGAGCGACCGATCATTTCGGAAGTTAGTGGAGATGAAACATTGATCATCACCATGACTTCGGGTTCTACGGGTTCTCCAAAACCGATTGATTTAACACAAAATAACAAATATCAACGAGCTATGGCTCATATAAGTTTGTACAATATAACAAAAGAAGATAATATTCTTGCTGCTACTCCTCTATATCATTCACTGGCTGAAAGACTTGTCTTAATTCCATTGCTAATTGGCGGAACAAGTGTCTTGTTACCAAGATTTTCGCCAAATATTTGGCTAAATTGTGTAAAAGATTTTCAGGTTACATTTACTATTGCCGTATCAGCCCAACTTAGTCAGATCGCTGAATTACTTTCAAGTCCATTTATACCTAAGATTCATAGTTTAAGATCTGTTGTATCTTCTTCGGCTTTACTTGAACCACATGTAAAAAGTGAATTGATAGAAAAATTAAAATGTGATTTCCACGAAATGTATGGGACTTCTGAAACATCTACTGTAACTAATATTAACTTTAAACAATCTTTAAACCAAAAGCAATCGGTAGGCAGGCCACTTCCTGAAGCAGATCTACGAATTCTAAGAAAGAACGGTGAATTGGCCAAAACAAATGAAATTGGTGAAATTGCATGTAGGACTAGCCTGATGTGTAATGGTTATTATGGTATGCCAGAAATATTTGACAAAGCATTAAAGGATGGTTATTTCAAAACGGGTGACATGGGTTACCTTGATGAGGATGGATTTTTGTATTTTTCAGGTCGTAAGAAGGAACTAATTATAACTGGTGGGATTAATATATATCCTTTTGATGTAGAAAACTGCGTATCAAAAATTCCTGAGGTAAGTGAGTGTGCCGCATTTGCCTATCCAGATGAGCGACTTGGAGAAGTAGTCGCAGTGGCCGTCGTAATTAAAGAAAACTGTACCTTAAATAAACGAACCATTCAAGTACAATGTGCAAGAAATTTAGCAGACTTCCAACAACCACACAAAATTTTCTTTGTAGATGAGTTGCCAAAGAATGCAATGGGTAAATTGGTTAAATTTAAATTGATGGAATATGTAAGGCTTAATTGTTTGAACGAATAATAAAAGACAAATGGGGGTAATACAATGAATGTATCAGATTTCATACTGAACAGACTTCAAAAGAAATATACAATTGATAAGAATATTGATATTGACACTCTGAACTATGTAGAGAATGGTTATGTAGATTCACTTGGTATCATCCAATTCGTAATTGAGATTGAAGATCAGTTTGGAATTCAATTTACTGATCAAGAAGTAATCGATCCATCTTTTAAAATTGTAGGCGGGCTAATAAAGTTAGTAGAAAGAAAGATGATGAGTAATGAAAAATCTTAAACTGGTTATTACACAAGATAAAAAGGCTAATTCGACAAAGACTGAAATCAAGATCGGAGATCTTACCATAGGTAAAGATTTTTTGATGATTGCAGGTCCATGTAGCATTGAATCTGAAGAACAGATCATGAAAGTTGCTAAGGCTGTTAAAGCTGCAGGTGCAAATATGTTACGGGGTGGTGCATATAAGCCGAGAACTTCTCCTTATTCTTTCCAGGGTCTGGGAAGGCTAGGCCTTCAGTATCTTAGTAAAGCAGGACTGGAAACTGGACTTCCGATTATAACAGAAGTGGTTGATACAAGAGATGTTTATCTGATTAGTGAATATGCTGATGTACTTCAGATCGGAGCCCGGAATATGCAAAATTATTCTTTGCTTGTTGAAGTCGGAAAAGTTAGGAAACCTGTTCTATTGAAAAAAGGTATGAATGCCACCATTGAAGAATGGCTCAATTGTGCAGAGTATATTATGAAAGCAGGAAACCCAAATGTTATTCTGTGTGAACGTGGTATTCGAACTATGGAAACATATACAAGAAATACTCTGGATCTAAGTGCTGTCGCTGTAGCAAAAAATCTAACACACCTTCCGGTAATAGTCGATCCATCTCATGCTACAGGTCGCGTAGAGTTGATCCGCCCAATGACGCTAAGTGCAGTCATGGCCGGGTGTGATGGACTAATGATTGAAGTTCATCCATCACCTTGCGATGCACTAAGTGATAGTGATCAACAACTTACTCCAGATCAATTTAAGGCTTTAATGGTCGATATTAATGAAACCCTCACTCTCAGAGATAAATTGAACGGGTATAGCGAGAATTGAAGAGATTAAGGACTTCTGAAGTATAAGCTGCCTGCAGCCCCGTAGACAATGTAAATAACAAAAAAGATCTAAGTGGCCAGAACCCAGAGTTTTATTGGGACTAGGCCATTTAGTTTTTATCGTACTAGTTTAGTATTATAGCAATTATAAATTCATCTGTCACTCAGATAGTTCGTCAAATGTACACAGTTCTTCTCTGTCTTGTCATCCACAATATTATCATGATCACTCCAGCATATGACTCTAGTTCATTGAAATAAGCAACTATCAGTGCACGATTATTATCTAATCACTAGTGCTGCGTTTATTCGTTTAATTGGTAATAATCAAATTTAAATTATTCCATACTCTTTTAAAGTTACGATTTTTTTTGACTAAGTAATCTGCTATAACTTCCATAAATTCAAAATCATTCTCATTATCAATATCTAATACTGCTGTATCCATCATTTTGATCACTTCACATTTTCCCTGAAAAATCCCTTTTCCACTTTTGAGAAAACTCGGAGAATAAGCATACATTGATGCATTCATATCAAATATTTCTGGGGCTTCTTGCCGCGTATTGAAATTTGATTTAATAACTCGTTCATAACCGTTTTCAGTTCTTTTTACCATATTAAAATATGGATTTCTGCGTGAGTCAGTAACTGAAAAAACTACGTCTGCATCTAAGATGAGCTTTTTTTCAACCAAAGACTCTAAATCATCTAATGTTCTAAGAGGTGAAGTTATATCCAAATCAATTACCATATCGTAATCAGTTCCATTCCTTTCCCGCATAACTTTGTAACTGTTTCTTATCACCAAGATCTTAGGAGTATTATCCTCTGCGAGTTCGGGTTGTCTTTCAATTATTTCAATTGGTAATTTTAAGTTATCTCCGAATAATTTCATCAAGTCAACACTATCTGTATTTAACACAATGTCACAGTCGTGTTGACTATTATTCTTAATAAACATATCAATTATTGAAACAGTATAAAATGAAAGTGGATATCCAAGAAATTTTTTTAAATTCTTATTCTTTACTCCTTTAGATCCAGATCTCCCACATATTGTAAACAATATTTTCATGATAATTTTCCTTCCTTTGCAATTCTAAGCGTTGTTAACGCCATATAAATATCATTTTCATTACTCTTATATCCTTCTAAAATATCAAAGAAATTTTCTATCTCCTTGATGTAAAATGCATTTCTATCCGTGTTAAACTTAACAACTTCATTCCCGTTTAAATATCTGATCTCATTATTTAGGATGTCAACAATTATTGTATCATCCGGAGTAAAAAGTTGTAATTCACGTATAGCCTTTTTTCCGAAATAATCTAAATGAACTTCAACCATCATATTTTTATATTTCGCAATATAAATAGAAAGATCATCACTATCTATTTCTAAGTGTGAAATCTTTCCTCTAAAGTTTTTTACGCAATCTGGTTTTCCAAATAAATATATTAAATAATCCCATTCATGAATAAGATCTATCGATACCCCTCCACCTTTATCAATATAGGCACTATAAGTTGTTCGATAATCAACCTCAGGTCTCCAATCAGGTAAATAACTAGAGCAAATCACTCGTGCACTATAAACTTTATCTAATCTAATATTTCTTTTTACATATTGAATAACATCTGTATATCTTAAGGGACATGCAACATAATAAACGCCATTATTATCTAAAGATAAATCAGATAATTCTACAACACTCTCACTAAAAACAGGTTTTTCTATAAACATATGTCGCGTTTTGTTGTTGTATTTTTTTATTGAATCGTAGTGTAAATGGGTAGGATTTGTAATAAATATTATATCATAACCATCTGGAACATTATCATAATCAGTGTAAATAGTAGATATAAATTCCTTTAAAGATTCTTCAATATCATGACTATTTTTTCTTCTAATTAGATCTATTGAATATTTAACTCCTCTACCTTTCAAAACCTTATCAACATTTCGAAGATGTCTTTTACCAATTGATCCTAACCCTATCATTGCGATTTTATATTTTTCATCCATTATTACGCCTCAATTTGATCGATTATTTCTAAAATTTTCTTGTCTCGTTGAAAATCGTAAATAGGATCACAACTATGTTTTATTGATTCAAAAAAAGATACTATTTCATCAAAATATGCATTTTCAACTACAAACTTACTATATTGATCTAGTTGATCTACTTCGTCGTATAGCTGAATATTAACTTCTTGTTTGTTTTCTAAGTTAAGTATTTTTAAACCTTCTGCGGAGCCATCCCATGAAATAAATAAGTCTTCGCCAAAAATTTCTAAATTTCTAACGGGCTTTCTCGAAACAACATCAACCACAAATACTCCTTTATGCCCTGATATATGTTCGATTATTACAATGTAATTATCATTATAATCTAAGTGCAATGAACTAATTTTATTTTTTTTGGCAATCATATTTTTAATTTGACCAAATGTTTCAATAATCCAGGGCAACTCTATAGCAAAAATCTCTCTACAACCGTTTGTTTTTTTATCCACTACAAAAAAATCCTCAAAATTCTCCCAGGGATGCCAATCTGGTAAGTATTGACCTACATGGTAAACATAATTTAAGTTTTTTATTTGTTTTTCAACAAATTCTTTTATTTTTTTTATTTCAGCTCTATACAAAAAAGTTGAAGACAAGAAGAGAATTCTTCCTTTTACATTTGCCAAATTCACATTTTCTTCGTATCCATCGGTAACTAAATTTAGCTCTGTAAAAACATGTAGATTGTTTATTAAACAAATATTAATAAGCTTATTATGGGATAATGGTGAAGTGCAAATAAATGCACAGTCAATATAATTAGAATGCAATACATCCTCAAGATTTTCACTAGTCTTGATGTTGTATTTTCTCTCTGACATACTTCTACGTTCAGCATTCGTATCGATGCCAATTATATTTACTGAGTTATCGTATTTCTTTATTAACCGAATTCGCCTTCTTCCCATTGATCCTAAACCGACAACAACGACATTCATCTATTACACCTCACAATCATAAAATTTTTTCTTTAGATCAATTTTTCTATTTAACAAGTATTCTTTTACTGTCTCTACTACCTTTCTGGAAGTATCCCCATTTCCATACGGATTAACAGTCATCTTTGCCTGTTTTATAAATGAATCACTTAATGCAAGATCTATTGCCTGTTTAATTTCTTCTTGAGCTGGGCTACAATTGATAACACTACTGGCTTGCAGTCTTCCTTTTTGTCTATTTCCAATATTTATCGTTGGGACACCAAAACTTGGAGCTTCTAACAGACCACTTGAAGAATTACCTATCACCATAGAACAATATTTCAGGGCACTCAGATACTTTATCATACCAAGTGACGTAAAAGCAATAATATTATCATTCACCTTTGTATACTCATCAATAAGTTGATTTATGACGCGCCCTTTTGAATCCGCATTTGCTTTAGTGAATATGAAATTTATATCTTTATATATTTTACAAACATCCAAAAGGGACTCTATCTGTGTCTTCGGGCTTTCATTTTCTAATGTTACTGGATGGAATGTAACTACCGCATATCGCTTAGTCAAGTTAATCTTCAATTCATTTCCTAATTTTTCTTTTGGTATTAAGTTTTCATTTAAAATATTCTCTATTCCAATCGCTCCAACATTGAAAACTCGATCTGGATGCTCTCCTAATTGGATAACCCTTCTACGATAATTCTCGGTACTTGTAAAATGAAGATAACTTAACTTCGTTATTGCATGACGAATAGACTCATCTATAGCCCCTTCAGTAGTCTCTCCACCGTAAAGATGAGCTATAGGTACTTTTTTATTCATTCCAGCCATGGCTACTGCAAGGGTTTCATATCTATCACCTAAAACAATTAATAAATCAGGATTAAGTTTTTCAAAATAATCGGCAAATCCTATCATAGCAAGCCCCATAGATTTGGAAATCGAGGATGGGGTATCTGCGCTTAATAGAATTTCTATTTTCTCATCAATTAGGAATCCATCCCTTTCAACCTCCTTATAGGTTAGCCCAAATTCTGGGGATAGATGTGCTCCAGTTGCTACAATACGTACATCAAATTCTTCTATCATTTTTAATTTAGCAATAATTGGTTTCAGCAGACCATATTCAGCTCTTGTAGCTGTAAGGATACTAATTCTTTTCTTCATAGTTCAATCAACTCATCTTCTTGAAAATATCTTATAGCTACTGTTCCTAATACATCAAACCATTCCATTGGACTGATCCCATCTCCAGGTCGCTTTACAGTTAAATTGTCTTCAGTAAGAGTTTCACCTTTTTTTATATCTCTTTTAGCTATTATACTTTTACGAGCAACAATCATGTTCTTTTTCTCAGATTCTGTAGGTTGTTTAATACCATCTCCCAAAGCAGACTCAATATTTCTGATTGAATCTACCATTGCTTTCAGTTCACCTGGTTCTAAACTGGCCCTGTGATCAGGCCCCTCCATATTTCGATTTAAAGTAAAATGTTTTTCGATTACTGTAGCTCCCAATGCAACCGCAGCAATTGGCACTTCTATTCCTCTGGTATGATCGGAATAACCAACCTTTACACCAAACTCTTTGTTTATAGACAGCATTGCTTTTAGATTCACTTCATTAAATGGTGTTGGATATTCCGTTGTACAGTGCAAAACTGTAATTTCTCCAGAACCATTTTCTTTTAACGCAAAGATCGCCTTTTTAATGTCATTCATTGTACTCATACCTGTTGATAAAATTACTGGCTTGTTCAACTGAGCAATTTTTATCAAATAAGGAAGATTTGTAATCTCACCAGAAGGAATTTTCCATCTACTTATGCCTAAGCTGTTCAAAAAATCAATACTATCAAAATCGAATGCCGTAGAAAGAAACTCGATATTTTTCTCTGAACAGTATTGATTTAACTCAACAAAGTCATCAAAAGAAAGCTCTAGTTTCTTTAGCATATCTTGTTGAGATTCTTCAGTTTTCGTTTGCTTTTTTTGGTAGTCAGCTTTTACAGCATTCTTTGAAACAATATTTTTTGAAATGAAGGTCTGAAATTTGACACAATCAGCACCAGAGTCTTTTGCTGTATCTACTAGTTTTTTCGCCAATTCCAAACTACCATTATGGTTTACGCCTGCCTCTGCAATCACAAATATACTCAAAGTTTCTTCACCTCTCTACAAGGATTTCCGTACGCTACAATATTATTGTCTATGTTCTTTGTAACGATACTTCCCATTCCAATAATTGTATTGGAACCGATATGGACATGCTGCTTAACAGTGGCATTCAAGCCTATGTGAGAATAGTTTCCTATTATCACTTCTCCACCCAAAACCACTCCTGGAGCTAGATGTACGAATTCCCCGATTTGGCAGTTATGTTCAACTATTGCTCCCGAGTTAATAATTGCACCTCTATTGATTACAGCACCAGCATTTACAATAGCCTGTTTACCAATGAAAACACCTTTACCAATCTTAGCGTGCCTACTGACTTTAGATGATAGATCAATGATATTTGGAATAGAATATCCAATTTGACAAATTAAACTTAAAAGCTTTATCCGCAGAGCAGGATTGCCAATACTACCTACCGTGATAAAAGCATAATGATAACCATCATTATGCAATTCTGAAAGATTATCATCACATCCAACTATAGGAATCCCCATAATGGTATTCCCTATACTTTCTTTTCTATCAATAACCCCAATCTCTACATACTCATTCAACTCTAGAAGACTATCTAGAACAGATTTACAATGACCACCGCCACCTATTAATAATATTTTTTTACTCATCTCTTTCCAACCTTCTTCTCATCTCTTCCATTTTATCGAATTGTCCCATATCCAGCCAGTTATTCTCACTTATTGGATATATACCTATTTTTTCACCAATAGACTTGTATTTTTCAATAATATCTGGAAATCCAATAGGATTCTCATCAAGTTCTTCAATAACCTTAGGCTCTACTATATACACACCCGTATTGGTGAAAAATGAAAGAACGGGTTTTTCCTTCATATTCTCAATTTCACCTGTTTCACTAATTTCTATAACCCCATATGGAATTTTAACATTTTTTAAAGAGCAGACCATCGTAATCAGGTTATTTTCTCTCCTGTGGTAATTGTATATTTTTTCATAATTTTCCTCTACCAAGATATCACAATTTGATAATATAAATGTAGAATGAATCTTTCCTTTCAAAAGACTCAAACCTCCACCAGTTCCTAAAGGTTTATCTTCATCTACATAATCAACAATATAACTTTTCTCTATCTCATTAAAATACGCCTTAATCATATTTTTCTTATGATTTACAACTAAATAAAACTGTTCGCTTCCATATTGATTAAATCGATTCATTATATGTTCTACAATTGGAATTTCACCTATTGGAATTAATGGTTTCGGGAGAATTTTTGTATAAGGATACAATCTAGTTCCAAGCCCTCCTGCCATTATTACTACGGGAACATTTAAGTTTCGCTTTGGTTCTATTTCTTCATCATTCCATAGCACGACCGATAGAATATTATTTTCTCTATCCAGTATGGGCAAAGCCTCAATCGAATACTTTTTCATAAATTCTTTAGCTTTATTCTTGTCTACCTCAAAAAGTGATTTGGGACTATAATTAGCAATATCTTTGACTCTGGCATCTAAATTCCCTTTTTTAAGGATCCAACGCCTTATATCACCGTCAGTAATTGCTGCAACAAAGTGACCTTCCCTGACAACGAAAAGAACTTTCTTTGCTACTTTATCAAGCTGCTTCATAGCTTCAAGCATTGTTGTGTTTTCATCTATTAAAAAATCTATAACATCCATTCTTTCACCTCTTTTTAAAAACGACTCAAACCACCTCTGGTTGCTTCAAACATTCAATTACATAAGTAGCATCTTCTTTACTAAGATTAGAGCTACATGGAATGTTAACCACATGTTCTAAATATTTTTTAGCCTGCTCAATTTTATATGTCTGGCTTCCTTCATAAGGTTTTTGTTCACTGATCAATCCCCATATTGGCCTTGCCTGCACTTTCTTTGCAGCCAGATATTGAATGACTTGATCTCGGTTTATTTTATAATTTTCCTCAATATATACAGCATAAAACCAATAATTTGGCCTTATGTTTACTTTGAACTTCAAAAGCCTCAACCCGGGAATTTTATCAATTTCTCTTTGATAAAACTCAAAATTTTCTTTTTTTGTTTGAATGAAACTTTCTAGCTGTTCTAGTTGAGCAAGACCTAATGCTGCTTGCAGATTAGTCAGACGATAATTATAACCAATCTCATCATGAGTGTAATAAAGTTCATCACTCTTTGCCTGGGTTGTGAGATGCTTAGCTTTTTTTAACAGTCCTTCGTTATTAGAAACAATCATTCCACCACCACCGGTAGTTATAATTTTATTTCCATTAAAAGAATATACACCTATGTCACCTATAGTACCTGCATATTTGTTTTTATATTTTCCTTCTGTATAATAAGTACCAATAGCTTCGGTGGCATCTTCTATGACCTTTAAGTTGTACTTCTCTGCAATTCTGATGATACCTTCCATATCTGCCATATTACCAAAAACATGGACCACTAATAATGCTATTATCCGTTTATTCGTTCTGTTATTTATAAGCCCCTTTCCAGTAAAAGTGCACTCATTCTCACAAAATTCTTCTAATTTAACTATATCCATTGTAAACGAATTATCACAGTCCATAAATATTGGTTCTGCACCAATATACCTGACAGGGTTTACAGCAGCAATGAATGTGAGAGTCGGAACGATAACTTCGTCATCTTTAGTAACTCCGCATACTTGTAGAGCAATGTGAAGTCCTGATGTTCCATTTTGACAGGAAACAGCCCCTTTACAATTAGCATACTCTGCAACTTTTGCTTCAAATTCGTTAACATAAGATCCACCAGTTGAAACCCACTCTGTCTCAACAGCATGCGTCACATACTCAAGTTCTTTTCCATGGAAGTTAGGAACTGATAGAGGTATAAACTTTTGATTCATTTAAAACAACCTCCCCGATTAAATATTATAAATATCTGTCTTGTAATGATCCAGGTTATTCTTAAAAAATATAATAGTCTCTGCTAAACCCTGTTCAAAAGTATAGTTTGGTTTCCAATTTGTAAGCCTCATTATCTTTTCATTTGATCCTAGAAGTCTATTCACTTCACTTTTCTCTGGTCTCAGTCTTTGCTCATCACAAACAATCCTGGCATCTGGATTTATTTGCTTTATCAGTTCTTCAGCCAGTTGACCAATTGAGATTTCCCGCTGAGTCGCTATATTAATCTCTTCACCAATCGTCTTATTGGATTTAGCGATCTCAATAAATCCATTGGCCGTATCTTTTACATAATTGAAATCTCGAGTTGGTGTTAGAGAACCTAACTCAATTTCTTCTTTGCCCGCCAAAAGCTGTGTAATAATCGTAGGTATAACAGCTCTTGTCGACTGTCGTGGACCATAAGTGTTAAATGGTCTTACTATTGTAATTGGCAAATTAAAACTCTTATAGAAAGATTCTGCTAAACGATCAGCTCCAATCTTGGTTGCTGAATACGGTGATTGGCCCTGATATGGATGTCTTTCATCAATTGGAACATATTGTGCAGTGCCATAAACCTCGGATGTAGATGTAATCAAAATACGATTAGTATTATAATCTCTCGCGGCTTGTAAAACATTTAATGTACCCTTAATATTTGTATCTACATATGAATCTGGTGAATAGTAGCTAAATGGAATAGCAATTAATGCAGCCAAGTGATAAACCTCGTCAATTCCTTTCATTGCTTCTCTAACACCGTTAGGATCACGAATATCGCCAATAAATACCTCCACTTCATTTATAATATGGTGTGGTAAACTATCTAGCCATCCCCAGGAGTTAAATGAATTATAATATGCAAAAGCTTTTACTTTATAGCCTCCCTTTACTAATTCTTCTACTAAATGACTCCCAATAAAGCCATCTGCACCTGTAACTAACACTTTATCCATCGCTAAACTCCTTTCCAGTGTCACAAAAAATTACGCTTCATAAAACCAATAACATACTCAAAATGAAATAAGGAAAAGCATACCATCACTTTCCCTTATTTAGTATACCTCTCCTAATCCCTACTAAATAACTTATAGTATAAACTTTATCCTTGAAGGGATGGTGAAAAGTGTTCATTATTGATTTTCAATTTCTCACAAACTGAGTTAATTATAAATAAATCAACAAATAGTAAATACTAATAAGCCCATCTTTATCTAACTAGCGCTGTCGATCTATAAAGTTCCCAGAGTTAACACCACTGTTATAAGCATTCTGTACTTTTCGCACCTGTTTAACCTTTTTAAATTCTTTTGTTCTTTCAACCATCAAATTTTGAATCTTTTGCATTAAATCACTATCGAGTTTTTGAGTATCTAATAAGTATTTTTTCATTTTTTGCACTTTTGCATCCAGGTTGGCGGACAGGCCCTTATGAAGATTGCATTTATCTTTATACACCCGATCTAGATTATCGATCTCAAAAATGGTCCTCTCCCGATTGTCCATGAATTCGGTTAACTCATCTAACTGTCCAGCACTTACCATATCCCATATTTTCTGAGTTATTTGAAACAATCTTTCAACTAAATCTAACTTTTGTTCCAGATAAACCTCTTTTAAATTAACGCCCATTTATAATCATCCCTTTCAAAAAGCTCCTACCTCATATAGAGAACAATATTGCCTATTAGTGCAAATTGATTTATACGCTTCAAGAAAATTAACTACCTTCTACAAATTTAAACACTTTTGCATTATAAGTCATCTCCTCAAGCCTCTGTATCCACTCCATTGTTCGAAGAATTTACTGCACCCCGACTAATCTTAATAACCTCTTCCCAGGTCTGACGTAGATCTGTAACTTTCTCTAATACCTCTTGAAGAATCTCTGGATTTTTCTTAACATTAGCGTTAATTAATCTCCAATAAAGATAGTCGTAGAGTAAATAAAGATTTTGAGCTATCTCTCCTCCTTTATCAATATCCAATGTAATCATCAGTTCCTGAATAATCGCCTGGGCTTTGACAATACTCTCATTAGAGGCTTGATAATCTTTAACTTCCATCGCCTGTAAAGCTGTTCGACAAAATTTAATCGCTCCATCAAAAAGCATTAAGATTAATCTACCCTGGCTGGCAGTTGCTACTCCTGTCTTTTGATATGTTTGATAAGGATTGTTATTTAACATCTCAAACCCCTCCTTCAATCCGTTCAATCTCTTTTTCTATATCTTTTCGAGATTTTTTGATCATCTCCTCCAATATTTGAGCAATATAATTGATTCCGGAATAAAGTCTAGTCGATAATCGAATAATTCTACTATGAGCTTCTTCTTCTGTTTCATTCGGTTGTGCCTTACTATCTGGTCCGTGGATAATTGGCAAAAATAATGGTTGAAGAATAGCCTGAACAAAAGTTTTTCCATCCTGCAAATCCATAATTTTTTGATCAACCTTATCTAATTTTCTTAAATCTCTTTTAATCTCTTTTTGATATAAATGATAATGTTGTAAATGAATTTCCAGTTCCTCAATCAAATTATGAGCTCTTTTAGAATCTTTCTCCATACCCTCCACTTCTAATGCGAGGTTATTTAATAGATCAACAACTTTTCGATATAAGTCTACATCAGGTTCTATATAACTGTTAAAAAAGCTGTCAATAATCTCGGCAATGGGCTGTTTTTGCGTACAATAAGTATCTAACACTTCCTGAAGAGTCATAATTACCGTTCCCTTAATTCTGGCACCGCCTTCGGTAGCGTCAATAATAATCTTATCAGATGTCTCATCAATTCTATCTTCAAACCAGCGTAAGAAAGCTAACCAGCCTCTAGTAGTAGCAACCTTTTTACCATAAATATCATCAACGAAAACAACATCGCTATCAGTATCATTCAAACGATCTTCTTCATAAATCGTACCAGCCGCATGAGTTTTTCCCTCAGTATATGCCAGATCTTGTCCGACAAAGATGATAGGATTCCCATCAAATTTAAGGGCAATATCAAAAGAAACATTGGCGACCGATCCCCCAATCTTAATCTGTCCAAATTTAAGATTCAACCCACTTTCTAACATTCCAATAAAGACATTTTCAGCATTCATTACTATCAATGGTCCTGGATATTTCTGGACAATTTGTGGATAAATCTGAGCATCAAAGAGTAGTGGAATATCGTCAGCTACTATCCCTTGAAAATGTTGATAGTTGATTGGAGCCCCATCAAACGAGACGATGAAATCTGGTTTAATTCCATATGGTTTTAATGCTTTATAGGCAGTTCCCACACAGAGCAATACTGCTTTTCCCTTTAAAGCCTTTAGCAGATGGACATTCTTACTTAAAGAAGGACCCGCAGCAATAATAATTATTGGAATTCCACTAAATTTTTTGAATAAATCAATTATTTTAGGGCTTTTAACTGCATAACACAAATTGCAAAAATAATTTTCGGCCCATGTTTTGGAAAATTTCTTCATGGTATTAAAGTTAACTAAATAAGTACTAATTAGCTCATTAGTTGCTTTCTCCAACTGATAATACTCATCCAAAAACAACGTGCTATAGCTATTAAAACCTATAATTTCCATATTTGACATTAAACCAGTTGTAACTATCCTATATATTTTCTGATTCAAAACCTTTGGCTTATCCTCAATAGAAAGGATGAGATTATCATTTGTAAATAACCACTCCAAATCAACATTTACCAGAGCCAATGCAAAAATCTCCATGGAGGGTTCAACGACCAAAATTTTGTCCACTCCTTCTTTAATTAATAGTCTTCGGATGTGATAACCTAGACCCAAACCGAAAATAATATATTTAGAGCAGATTTTCTGATTTTCTACCCACCGTTCAGCTTCCTGTAGCGGATTATACGAACTCAATACATATTTCTCCAGGGTCTCTGCTGTATATTTAATTGTCAAATCCCCATTGCGGGCTTTACAGACAAAAAATTTAGTGGATAAATTCTTCTGATTAAGATATCTCTGGATCCTTGAATGAAGTTGAGTATCATACTTCTCTAATTCTTTTAAATTTTTAGTTAGATAAGACATAATTAACCTCCATCTGTTGACATAAATTAACAAAATATATTATTATCGATAATTTGTTGGTTAACTGTACCAGCTTTTAATATAACACTTTGAATTCCTCGAATACCTGCCACTCATTGTATTATTAAAAAATCCGATCTGCATTTAGTCAAATCACAAATCTTGTCCTTATTTTAGTCTTTCACCTCAGCCAACCTATCCAATATAGTGGTTATGTTCTTATGCCATAAGCGAAGAAAAGGGATCAATTCATATTCAATCAGATCACTAACCAATACATAATCTTCGCTAGACCAGGCAGCTAACAACTCTTTAACAATTGGATTAAACTGTATTATGCTGGTTAAGTATTCAGCAGTATCAATTATCAGATCATCTTTCTCCAGAATATATATTCTTATCCCGGTTAGTAAATGATTAACCCAATCTAAACCATCAATACATTGAGTGAATAGGTTAATTCCTTTTTCCATACTCCCCTGTTGAATAAAGTTAGCAGAATACTCCAAACTTTCGCAAAGTGCAGACAAATAGCTCACACTCTCAACCATGCTTTCGATAACAGTCTCCAGAGAAGATTTAATATTAATTTTGACCTCAACAGATGGATCTAAAGGTATTAGATTAAGATCATCAATATATCGATCATTAATTATCACTTCTATAACTTTTTTGGTTTTCTTACAATCCAGACGCAATTCTTCAATCAAATCTTTTAAAGACTCCACAGATACTATCTGATTCTGTTGTTGACCATTAACGAATACTTTCATCTTAAACCTCCACATAATTTTTCTAAATTATCTATAATGGTAAAAATGAGTGATACAAAATCACTCATTTTTCCGGTACCCTATTAAAACAGTCCTGTCGGTAATGTCTCCACCTGACTCATAAACCAGCTTGACTGATTATTCAGTTTAGCCAGTGCACTCTCCATAGCATTAAACTGATTCCAGTAGCGTTCTTCGACCAATTCTAACCTCGTTTCATAATCTTCAATCTGAGTCTCATAACTCTTAACCTGGTCTTCCAATGAATCAATTCTCATTGGGATAATCCCTGTCTTATATACTTTTCCAGCATATTTTCTATTCGATGTACTGGTATAAGAATCTAATATGTTATACATCTTTGCGGCAACACCCAACTCCCCATCATCTACCTTATCATCCTGATCAGTATCCTTCAAGAATAAATTCTTCACCGCATCAGGATTGTTTTTAATTGCCTCTCTTAACTTATCTTCATCAATTTCCAGTTTACCAGTTTTACCGTAATCCTCATCTGAGGTCGTTATTCCAATCGCTCTCAAGGAGGTGAAGGTATTAGAAAGACCTTCAACGCTCTCATAAGAGACACTTCTTAGCTGATTACGGATGGAAATCAAGGTTGAATCGGCTCTTAAAAGCCCCTTTTTCATCGCCGCTTCAGTAGTTGGCTCTTCTACCCTCGCTTCAGATAGTCGAGTATTGAGTAGAGTAATCGTTGAATTATACTGATCGACAAATTCTTTAATGGAATTATAAACAGCATCTTCATCCTTTTTCACCGTAACAGTAGACGTACCAGGTTTAAGCAGATTAAAAGTTACCCCATTTATTTCAAATTCATTAGAATTTTTGGTCATTGCTATCCCGTTTAATTCAAAACTGGCTGCTGTTGCGGAGTTAATCTCGGTTATCTTTAGTGCATCTTTAAAAGTTCCTACAGTATCAGTAAATTCAATATCTCCAGAAGCAGTATCTCTACTCGAGAAGAAGACCTTATCCTGATCACTGTCATAAAATGCGGTCACTCCAGCCGTTGATTGATTAATCTCTCGAATAACGTCATTCAAACTGTCTTCAGTCACGTCAAAGCTAAAATTCACATCATTAAGCGTAAACGAGATAACATTATCAACGGCATTTAGTCCCATTAATCCCGAATCTATCAGCTTAGTCTCCGGATCAATGGTGCCTGCACCTTTAACGGTAAGGGTATCAGTCTCACTCAGTTTCGCAGCCTGGAGAAAACCAGTCTCATCTTCAATCTCAATGATCGCTGAACTTCCGACTCCCCGGGATTTGAGAATAAATTGATCTGCCTCATCATCATAAGATATATTCACACCTACATCAGCATTAGAATTAACCAACTGCATAAACTGATCAATGGTAGTTACCTCAGAATTAATTGTAAAATTTACTTCATTAATTGTAATAGTTCCACTGCCGAGAGTGAACCCAGCATCCCAGTTAGCAGCAGCAAAAGTTTGAGAAGTGTCAATCCCCTGGTCAGATTGAGAATTAACCTCTCCAGAACTGGTTATTAATGCAGCTGTGTCAGGAGCAAGATCCAGTGCCGTGGAACTGATAGCTGTACTTGGAGAAGCCAGAGAATTAACCTTGATACCATAGGTTCCCAAAAAAGCATCGTCATCTGAAGTAACAGAAATCACACTCTCATCTGTTGAAGTCACCTTCATCGGATTGAAAGTTGAAGTCTTAAACAGAGTTTCTAGCTTTGAACTCAATGCAGATAGACTGGAATTGATCTCAGAAAATAATCCCTTTTTAAGCTCAATCTGCAGTTGTCTTTTTTGCAGCTGTTCCAGAGGTTTGCGCTCTATTACCATCAACTGCTCAACAATTGTCTGGGTTTCCATGCCCGAGGTCAGTCCACCTAATCTAAGCATACTCATCAATTACACCTCCTAACGATAATTATATACGAACATCAATAAAAAAGCTAAAAGTCTCTTGCATCCTGGCGACCAGATCTAATAATTCCTCCGGAGGAATCTCCCGAATTACTTTATCATTTTCAGTATCCACTACTTTGACCATCATCCGCTGAGTGTCATCATGAACCACAAAGTCCAGTTTTCGATTAAATACTTTGACCATCTTATTCATTTCATCAGCTATCTTCTCTATTGTATTCTTAGTTTTATCAGTATCCCGGAGCAAAGTAGTTTGATTTGAAGAGTTCTCAGCATTGATTGATTCCTTCAATCTGATAATCTGTTCGTTCTTTAGGTTTTCGTGATTCTTATAGGAAGTGGTATTAGGAAAATTAGGGGAAACATTTTTAATGTTCATCTTTTTTCACCTCTTTATGCTATTAAGATTTGAATAAAAAAAAATTTCTTTCATTCAGATCTTAACAGGTAAAGTTATGACCGACCGGTTTTACCCAGTCGGTCATGTTGACTATTGTCGTGATTAACCTAAGAGCTGTAAGACAGACTGAGGTTTCTGATTAGCCTGAGCTAACATCGCAGTACCAGCCTGCATCAGAATTTGAGATTTGGTGAAGTTCATCATTTCAGAAGCCATATCAACGTCTCTTACCCGGGATTCTGCAGCTGTTAAGTTTTCAGCGGCTGCTTCCAGGTTAGCAATAGTGTGTTCTAAACGATTCTGGTATGCACCTAACTTAGAACGTTGAGAGGATACATTAGAGATCGCTGTGTCCAGAGTATCAATCAGAGCATTAGCAGCACTCTGTTGAGCAGCAGCACTACCAGTCGAAATTGTTATTGCAGCTGAGGTAATACCTAGAGCACTAGCACCCATATTTTCAATATTAATAGTGATATTTTGACTAGCGTTAGCCCCAATATGCAATTTCATGCCATTAGCACTAAAGCTACCATCTAGCAATGTTTTACCATTAAACTCAGTAGTATCAGCAATTCTAACTAATTCTGCCTGTAACTCAGTCAACTCTTCCTGAATCTTAGTACGTTCATCTGCTGAGTTAGTATCAGTAGAAGCCTGAACAGCCAGTTCTCTCATCCGTTGTAAGATGGAGTGGGTCTCATTCAACGCACCTTCAGAGGTCTGAATCATCGAGATACCGTCCTGAGCATTACGGATAGCCTGATTTAAACCATTAATTTGAGATCTCATCTTCTCAGAGATGGACAGACCAGCAGCATCATCGGCGGCACGGTTAATCCGCAAACCGGAGGACAATTTCTCCAAAGATTTACCCATCATGTCATCTGTACTTCTTAAAGTTTTCCAGGCGTTTAAAGCTGAAAGATTGTGATTAATTCTCATTAAAAAACCCTCCTTAGATTTAATTTGTCGGCATCCTTGCCAACTAAGATTTTAATTAGTACTGCCCACTCACTCTTAAGGACCGGCCGTTATCCCAAGTGAGTTTAACAGTCATTACTGAATTTACAGCTTAAATCCAGTAATCAATGTTAAATACCTACTAATGACAGTCACTATACTTTATATATCGACAGTTTACTCAAAAAAGATAACGGTTAAAAATGGTGATTTAAGTCGCTGAAGCTAATTTATCCAAAGAATACTCGATAATTCGGGGTTTTAGCCCTCGCTCTCATCTTTTTTTTGTAGATCTGTAAACAGTTTAGGCAGCCGGGAGATCAGATCAACATCAATATCCAGAGCTTTCAAATTCTCCTGAGCCACTTCGCCGACTAATTCTTCTCGCAAAATAGTTAGATCTTTTGGAGCTTCAATCCCTACTCTGACAAGATTATTTCTGAAATCAACGATAGTTATTTTGATATTATCACCAATTAAGATACTTTCGTCCTTTTTTCTCGATAAAATCAGCAAAGGGTTGACCTCCTATCTCAACTATGGAATAGTGGGTGACGCAGATCATACCCTTCATCTGTTAAAATTATCTGCTCACCTAACCGGGATTCTAGATTTAATATCAATGGAGCTCTTAAATTAATCGTCATCTTTTCCATCTCCCCAGGAATAACGACAATTCCCAGAACCATCACCTGATCTTCACATTGAATCTGCAGTCTCTGTTTAACATCTTCTGTTATCTCTATTTGATACCCTGGTTCAACCAACCAGGGATCTAATACTACAAATGCCAGATCAGTTGAATTAAGAGATTGTAACCACATGAACGGTTCCTGGATTTTATCTTTGAGTAAAATAAATCTGTCCTCCCGTGAGAGACCTTTAATACCATCAGGAAAACGGAATAGATCTTCCAACCCATATTCCAAATCACCAAAACGCAGTGTATTTATTCTCATACATATCCGCCACCTTTTATTAGCAAACAAGATCTAATCTATTACCAATCCAGTCAATCTTAATGTAATCTTTTTGTCTCAAATAAAGGTTAATCTTACCCCAATCAAAATTCGACTCTACTTCCCCAAGAACCGTAGTGTAGCGGTTATTTCGAATTGTCCAGTCCATCTCAAGATAACCCGGCTGATAACTGACTTCTGCAGGTTTTTTACAATCCACTTCAACCTGTAAATATCGTTCCCAGGCCTCTCTCCTCCCAATCTTCCCCAGGACAAAACCGTTTTGATGAATGTCAGACATCTCAAAACCTTCCTGGACCCGTCGTTTAATACCTGTCAAGCCTTCCTGCAACCCGCGCTGAGAAAATCTACGCGCAAGGATCACCGGATCATAATAACCAATAGATTGGAGAGCAGGTTTATTATCAACCACTACCTGTCCCACATCAACTTTTAGCTCGAACTTCGCTTGCCGTTCCTGAGACATAAGCATTCTGGGCATCCTCTGCTCTAAAGTAGTCTCCGGAAAGGTTATATCTAATCCTATCAATGCAGGTTGATTAGTTATACGTATACTCATATTCTTCACCTAACTAAAAAAATCTATTAATGTCGGCTGCAGAATTCTAGCACCAGTAGCCAAAGAAGCCCGATAGACGTTCTCCTGCATCCGCAAATTCATGATGGTCTCCGCAATATCTATGTCTTCAATTTCGGAGAGTAATTGAGTATGTTTGATCGTAGCATCTTCAAACCTATTCTTTGCCAGCTCCAGACGATTCTGTTTAGCACCCAACTCTGCACGGATAGACAAACTATCATCAATAACTTTATCTATATCACCCAGAGTGACATTTGACAGATTTTCTGCACCATTAGGATCATTGAGATCAGTAATTACGGCCTGAACAACGGCAAAGACATCATCAAATATTTTGTTCCCCGGTACACTATATTCGATTTTCACACTCTTACTAATCTCTACTTTCAGGTCTTCGCCATCACCCTGATATGTTTGAGTATAATCTTCATAAGGTTTAGTATCTGTTTGATATCCAGAGAATACATAACGATTCCCAATAGTCGTATTGGCAACCTGAACCAAATAATTACCCAATTCAGTAACTTCATCAGCAATAGACTCTCTTTGCGAAGGCTCTAAGCTATCATTAGCCCCATAAATGGCAAGCTCTCTAATCCTACTCAAAGATTGATCCAGATGGTCGAAAGCCATCTCTGAGATATCGATCCAATCCAGAGCCTGGTCAATATTATCAACATATTGTTCATTCTCTTTGATGATCGTTTGCAATTGCATACTCCTTAACGCACCGACCGGGTCATCCGACGGCTGAATAATCTTTTTACCTGTTGATAATTGATTATTTAAACGATCAACCCTTTTTAGGTTACTTTGTAAATCCCTCATAAAATTACTTATCATCATCGAGTTGGTTAAGCGCATCTACATATCCCTCCTTAAGTCAAAATACCATTCACTAGAGTATCCAACATTTCAGATTGGGTCTTTATGACCTTTGCAGCAGCATTATATGCCTGTTGAAATTTAATCAAGTTAGCGTATTCTTCGTCTAATTGTACGCCACAGACCGATTGACGCTGAGTATCTATCTGGGCTATTAAGTTCTCCTCATTTTCAACCATTTGGAACGCTCTTTGAGTCTCAACACCTAAAGCAGAGACTATTCCTCCCCAATAATCTGCCATAGTCACTTTATCACCACTTAAGATACCTAGTTTCATAACTTCACTCAATTTGATCGCATTGTCCCCGTCACTTCGACTATCAGGCGCTGTAGCTGCGGCGATTCTATTCAACCCATCAACCTCATCCATAATTTCGTCACTAACCCTGATAGAAGAAGCATCTATTCCTGTAAAAAAATCTATACCATGACTATTATCTAGACCATAACCTTGGCGATGAATTTCGTTAAAATCGTTGATAAAAGTTTTAGCCATTGTATCTAACTCGTTCATATACTTAACTATAGTTTCATCTCTGGCCTCCATAAGGCCCGCTATCTCACCACCAGTAATCTTCACTTCTTTGTTAGTGCTAACCCATTTTATATCAACTAGCCCATTATTATAATAATCTTCAACTACAGCTAATTCCTGTATCGAATCCCCAACAACCAGACTAAATCCACCAATGGTAACATTAGCCTTTCCACGTGAATCATAGCTAGTCTCAATATCGACAATTTTGGAGAGTTGATCGATTAATAAATCTCGCCTATCCAATAAATCATTGGGATTATCATCTTTACCAACAATTTGGGAAATCTGTTTATTCAAATCCGCTATTCTTTGTGATATACCATTTATTTCAGATACTTTGTTTTTGATATAACTATCTACAGATCTCCGGTAGTCTTTTAACTGATCATGTAATGAGTTCAATAAATCAGCCATCGCAGCACCACTCTGACGAACGGTAGAACGTATGGAACCATTACCAGCGTCACTACTTAAATTTTGAATGGAACTCCAGAATTCACTTAGTGCACTTCGCAGCCCCGATTCAGATGGTTCACCAAAAATTAATTCAATCTCATGTAATATATTAGCACGCTGCTCCCATTCACCTAATAAAGAATTCTCATCACGAAAACGTCCATCAATAAAAGTGTCCCGGATTCGAGTAATCGCTTCTACTTCTACACCAGTTCCAATCTGCCCTGCCTGGGCACTACTAAATATGGATGGGTAAGTAAAGGGCGTTGTAGTAACTAACTCCGCCCGTTGACGAGAATATCCCGGTGTATTTGCATTAGCGATATTATGTGCAATTACGTCCAGAGCCCGCTGTTGAGCTTTCAAAGCTCTAACTCCTATGTTAAAACCCATCATTCCACTCATATAATTAACCTCCTTAATTATGCCCGTTTATCAATCAAATGCTGCGACTTTTCTTTATCCACTCCGGTTTTTGTGTAAGTGGGTTTAGTTGATGGCATCGCTGCCTGAGTTAAAAGTCGTAGTGTAAAATCATTAATTCTCATAGCTTCCTCAATTAAAATTCGATTAGTTTCATTTACTGAATGTAATTCTTCTAAAACTTCTAAGAGACTTTCTTTGAACTGATCAAGTTTAGATTTAGCTGATTCATCTAATAATTCCCGTAACTTAGTAAAGGACAGTTCCTTATCAGGCATGTCCAATTCTGTACAGAGACCGATCACTGCCTGGCGACGTTCTTTTTCTACATTTTCAATATCAGCAATCAAATCCTGTTCTTGAGTCAAATAATTCGCCAGTTGTTCGATATTATTGTTAATAATAACTTTCTGCTTCTCCTTAGCCATATCTGTCAATTCCAAATATAATTTTTTCTCAATACCCAATACCCGGATCAGTTCTTTTAAATAATCCATCCTGTTCATCCTCCTAATGAGACAAGATTATCCAATAATCTTGTCTATAAGATGTCCTTCTATCATCTTTTCTGCGATCTTTTCACCTTTAACTTCATATGTTCCTGCTTGTATAGCCATCTTCAGTTGGTTAACTTTATCAGTACGAATGTTGGGAGTTTGACTCAAGATATCATGAATTCGCTTAAGTTCATGGCCAACCTGAGAAAGGTTCACTTTGTCACTATTCCTAATAGATTCTGTACTGTCTTTAAACTGAGCATTCTTCTTCTGATACATCTTTGCAATCTGTTGAAATTGACTCCCTGTAATCTTCATCATCATCACCACCATTTAAATAATCCTAATCTTATCTATATTATCGGCAACAACAGATGTTTTTTTAATTATGATAAAAAACCCTGACTAATAATTAAGTCAGGATATCTATCTGTATCTCATTTATTCTGCATTTTATAGCTTAATTTATCTTCGCCTATGCTGTAAATGCATCTTTCCAGTTATATCCTCTTTCTTTGGCTGAGGTTCTTCCCTGGTAGTCTTGGTCATCTCTTCTGTCAAACCCTTGACCAACTTATCGCGACATTCTTTACAATAACGACCTTCCGAAATCGGTTCCCCACATCCCTCACAGGATAAAAATAACTCAATATCCAAACCTTCTGCAGTAAGGCGTCCCTGGCGAACAAATTTAATTACTCGCTTCTTAGCTACACCTGTCTTATCACTAACATCATCTACAGAACTATGGGCTTTATCCCGCAGGAATTCTTTTACCTTCTGAAAATCTTGTTCCTCTGCTTCATAACATGCTGGACAAATCTCGCGCGATGGGTGAACAAATACTCTTCCACACTCTGTACAATTCTTCAATTGCATCTATCTTCCCTCCGTTCCCCTCTACGGGATTTCATCTAGGTATTATTAAATTTCTCTCTTTTTTATGCATTCCCTGCTTAAAGGTAATTATATAGGACTAATTTCCTGATTGATCAACCTTTTTTGACTCTACTTCATGCTTCTATCATATTTAGCTCATCCAAATAACATTTGATTTTGGCTACTAAAATATCGATAGCTACCTGATTAAATCCACCTTTAGGAATAATAATATCTGCGTATTTTTTGGTAGGATGGATATACTTTTCATACATTGGACGTACAGTCCCCAGATATTGTTCGGTAATAGACTCCAGTGTACGACCTCTTTCCTGTGAGTCTCTGAGTACTCGTCTGAGTAACCGAATATCAGATTCTGCATCGACAAAAACCTTGATATCCAACAAATCTCGTAAAGTTGGGTCATGTAAAATTAGAATTCCCTCTAGCAGAATAATATGTCTCGGTTCTACTATCATTCGTTCCTTTTTCCGATTATGCATGGTAAAATCATATTGGGGCTGTTCAATTGTTTGACCATTCCGTAAATGCTGAATCTGTTCAATTAACAATTCTGTGTCAAAGGCTGTTGGACAATCATAGTTAAGTTTAGACCGTTCTTCTAGAGAAAGATGATCATTGGCTTTATAATAATAATCCTGTTTGATCAGGAGAATATGATCATCTCCAATGAGTTTAAGTAGGTTTTCTGCTACAGTAGTTTTACCAGAACCTGAACCACCCGAAATTCCAATTACCACTGATTTTTGCATATCGATTAATCCCTCCAAAACAAGTATTAACGCACACGATTAAATATCTAATATATTTTATCATCTCCCTTTAGTTTTTACAAGTTAGTAAGAAAAACTACCCTAAAATTTAACGACACTTCAGAAGGAAAGTCTCCCAGTCTTTATAGGTAAATAACTAAATAGTGTTTATTTCATTGTATATACAAATCCCCTTCTGAAGTCGTTAAACTTAGGACATTAACAGTTTGCTGTTAATGTGACTTTGACTTATCTTAATTGATGAAAATAAATTCTAGGACCTATCGGAAGGATAATAAAGGAAAGTTGACGAATCTTATCATAAACAACTGCACATCTTCTTAATGGAAGGAGGCTTCTTAATTTTGTGAAAGCCGTAAAGATTATTGCTATAACATTGTTCCTAATTTTTGCACCGCTTAGCATAGCTGCTATGAATGAAGTGATTCCCGTACCCGAAATCGACCTGGAGAGAGGTTACATAGTCGTAGAAGGGGTAGGTTTGCCTCCAAAAAATGTTTTAGATACTGACAAATTTTATCTGGCACGCCTGGCAGCGAAGTTGGACGCTCAGCGTAATCTGCTAAAAATTATTGCCAATCTCAGGCTTGATAGTCAGGTTTCTGAGACTAACTATAGAGAACAGGACATTCTCAAAACCCAAATAGATGGTATTATAAAAAACATGAAAATTATCTCCGAAAGTGAATCTTTTAAAGATGGAATTTATCGCTTAAAAATGGAGATTCGGATCAAAACACTTACTCCCGTAGTCTATCCAACTGCTAAAGAATCTTCAGTTTCTGAGGAAAAATACCCGGTTACAGGGTTGATCATTGAAGCAAATCAAGTTAATGGCGTACTCACTGAACCATGGGAGATTCGTGATACAGAAGGAAAGTTAATTTATTCCTCTACCAGAGCTCTGTACTATCCAGAGAAAAGCCTCTTCTTTAATTCACAGGAACAGGCTTTACAGGGGAGTCTAGCTGGTAACAATCCATTAATGATCAGTTGTATTAGGTTCAAAGATTCCATATTACTGGTTAGTCCACAAGATGGGCAACTGATCTTGAATGTTTTACAGGATACTGATGTTTTTCTCTTATCAAAAATTGCTGTGATAATTGGAGGTTCTAAATGATGATTACAAAAAGACGCCGGTTTGACTGGTTAGTATTAATTATCTGTCTTCTCATTCTACTCCCTCAATCCAGAGTGGCAGCAGATCAGAAAGAAGATCTAGATGAGCGAATTAAAGTTGAAGTATTAGGCCAGACGAATTTCGAATCAGATATAAGTAAAGCGAGAGATAGAGCTTTAAAAGATGCATTTCGGGCTGCGTTGGAGAAAGCTCTGGGGGCACGGGTTACTACTGCTACTACCATGGAGGGATTGACCATTACTTCCGATGTAGTGATTAGCCAGACGTGGGGACACATTCTCTCTTACAAAATCACCAAAGAATATCAATCAAAAGATAAGTATTATATTCAATTAACCGCGGAAGTCAGTTCTGATGCCCGTTGGTGGGCTGAATTTGAGGGTTCGCTAAGTGTTAACAGTCTGCATGTCAAAGATCTGACTTTACAACAGAGTTATGTGCTAGATGATCAGGTTTCACCGGGTGGCTTAAGCAAAGATAAAGTGTTGGTTATCCCGGTAAAAGGTGAAACATATGCTTTGATGGCAGTACATACTGAGAGCTTACAGGTAGTCTGGCGCAAAAATTTAAACTCAAAATTGACAACACCACTGGTTACTGATGGTGAATGGATTGTCGCTGTAACTGATCGAGAGATTACTGTACTTAACCTGTTGTATGGTTGGATTAAGTGGAGTTACGATCTAAAAGAGTCGGTTAATCAGAAACCAGTGACATATAATGGCAACCTCTATGTGACTACACAAAAAGGTAACCTCTATGTTCTAGGGCTTAATAAAGGTGATCTGATCTGGAAGTACAATAGTCAAAGTTATTTCATATCTGCTCCTGCTATTGCTGGGGAGAGAGCTTATTTCACCGATAGTCAAGGTTATCTCCATGTACTAGATATTGCACGAAAGAGTCGAGTTTTTAAAAGATTAATTAATCCAAAGTTATACGCTACAGCCCCTACTCCTACCAGTATCTTTACGTATCTAGCGTGGAATGATGGTAATGATACGATAAGTGCTCTTGATTCTGTAAGCGGAGAGACGATCTGGAGTTTTATTGGAGATGTGGCGAAAACTTCCTCTGTAATACCACCTTATCTTTTCAATGATAAGATTCTTGGAATATTCATTCATGGTAACCATAGTCGGGTTTATCTGTTAGATGCCAAAACTGGTCACCGCTATTGGACAAAAGATATGGATGAGACAGTGATCGAAGTTGCTGGAGCCAGTAAAGATCTGATTGTCCTCAACACCTGGCAGGGAATCAGAATTCTTGATCCTGAGTTTGGTGCTATACTCTGGGAGAGTGGTGCTGCCGGTTTGAAAACTCAGGTTGTATCTGGAGAAGATCGGTTATATTATCTGTATGATCAAAATGTGGATATATATTGGTAATAAAATAGCCGCTACCAGGGGAAAGGTAGCGGCTTTGATGTTTAAAGTCATTACTGAAAATTAAATTCTGATCTACACTTGAAAACTATATGGCACCTTAAGACTATCCCCTAAATTAATCACATCAGGATTACTTAATTCATTCATAAACACCATCTCTTCCACTCCAAAAACAATCTGTATCGGATCAGTGGTATTCTGTAATCTCGCACTAATCTTCCACAATGTATCACCTTTAGTTACAGAATATGTCTGTTCTATTCCAGTTGGACAGATCAATATCTTTTCACCGTCAGGTTGCTCTAATTTCTCATCTTCTGCCACAGGTGCTGGTAAAGTTACCCATTCTCCCGGGACCTTAACCTCATCAACTGGAGCAACCTGTACCCTCTCAATAGGTGCTTCAATGGCAGTAATCACCAACATATCAGGGTCTTCTGGTTTTTCCACTCCCACCATAGCCAGAGTCGGTACTATAGAACCTACTACGATAACTGCCATCATTGTCACCATCATTAAGCCTCGTTTCATTTTCTAAATACCTCCCATTATTTTGTGTTCTTATACTGTAGACGATAGTTGTGATGATGAGTTCCGTTCGTCAAAAAGTAGATTTTTCCTTCACCTGCTATTCAACAAGAATGAAAAAGACTGCCACAGCGGACAGTCTTCCTGATATCATCAATTAATCTTGTTCCCAGATAATTACACCTATATCGATAGCACAGAATTCACCAGGTACTAGATTTAATTCAACATCTACATCTGTCAACATATTCCCAGAAATAACCTCCAATTCTGTCGATTCTCCCAAATAATCACCACTATCGATTAGGAGATTAGCATTCATATCTATCCACCCCACAACCCTACCTGGACCTGGACGAACTCCAAATAACTCATAACTTCCGTTAACTTCCACCTGAATAACCTGACTTCTCACTTGAGCAAATCCTGCTTCTACTGATCCAAAGAAGACATAGCTGTGTTCAAATCGATGTAAAACCGCAAAAGGATTGACCAACCCATACCCAGTTTTCAAATCATATCCTGGATAGTCCATATCAATTGCTGTCTCCCGTAAGATCAGTCTGATATAATCAGGGTCTGTGATACCACTGGAGATCAGTAAGGCCGCGACCCCTGAAACATGAGGAGCAGCCATCGACGTACCATATTTGGCAGCATATCCATATTTCTCCGTTTTATCCCACCCAGTACTAACTATAGGTGCTGTCTGATCGTCACCTCCCGGAGCCATCAATTCTATTCCTGGACCATAATTTGAATACTCAGCACGTTCTCCATAGATATTGACTGCTCCAACGGCGATTACCTCCGGATAAGCAGCTGGATAGAGCAGATTACCATAAACGGAATTCCCTGCTGCTGCAACCAAAACAATCCCAGCCTCATATGCATCTTTTATGGCAGTGTGCAGATCTGGAAAATCATAAGCTGGATCTCCCAATCTTATAGCACCTAAACTCATATTTATTACATCAACTCCAGCCTCAATCGCCTGATAAATACCCTGAACGACAGAACTGATAGAAGCAATCTCAGTCCTATCAAATACCCGTATTGGTAAGATTGATACATCCGGCGCTACGCCAACAACTCCAACATTATTTCTAACAGCAGCAATAATACCAGCTACATGTAATCCATGTCCATTTAAATAAAGATTTTCTCCCTCTCCTGTTATATCAACCGGAGGAGGAAGCATATTAACCAACTCGGGATGAGCAGAAGTATGCAATGAATCTAATACTGCTACTGTTACACCGATACCAGTAGAATACTCCCAAACTGTAGGCATGTCCAACATCTGCATATTCCACAGATCCAATTCATTTTCAGGTTCAGCCACATTCCCCTGAGTCTCTACCAGATAGTTAGGGGTAATAAACTCCACAACATCCGATTTTTCCAACTCATTAACCAATTCAAAACTATCTACATCGGGGTTCAAACGAATAGTATAGAAACCTTTATGTGAATCATAAATAATCTTACCCCTATCCCTCAACAGTTCAATTAACCACTTCTTATCCTCATGGATGACCAGATTATACTCACCCTGAACTACCTGACTGTCAAAGAGAGTCATTTGCTTTTGCGCAGAGGTTGCGTATGTTGTTTGAAAAACCACCTCCGGAGTGATCAATTGACGATAAATCCGACCACTAATCTTCTCTCCGGCAGGTTTTAAATAAAGGGTGGGAACCTGAATCGAATGGGTAGATTTACCATCAACCACTAACTCCAGGGAATGGGTTTCAAAATCTACATGCTGAAAAGATAAATTGATCACACCTTTATCAGTCGTCGCTTCTACTAAAAACTGTCCAGCAGCATCAGTTACACCTAACATTTTACCCGTATAATCGACAATCTGTACACCTTTTATAGGTTGATTTAAAATCGAATTATCCCTGATCTCACCAGTAAGCTTCACTGTAAAAAGATGAATTCCAGATGTAGTACAGCCAGTAATAAATATAAATAAGATCATCATCAAACACCAAAATTTTTTTATCTTTTTCATGAATCCACCTCTTCTTATATTTCAAACCCAACCCAAAAAGCATAACCATCATTGCTGCCCAAAAGGTTACCTACTCCTAAATTTCCTTTTAGCCACCACTTACTCAACTTCAGTTCTGTGTAATATCTGGGGAAAATTCCTGTCAGATCATCAAAAAAGACATCGGTGGTCATCTCTAATTCCCCAAACGCTAGAGGAAGTTCCAGACGTAAGCCAGTTCTAAAAAACTCATTTTTAGTCTCATGAATTAAATATTCTTCTCCGCCTGCCACACCCCAGAGCTGTCCAATGGGGTAGTTGAGCAGGATTATCTCAAATCCTGCCCCCACTTGAGCATAATAATCCTCTATTTTCAAATATTCCAGATACATTCCCTGACTTTCTAAAAGAGCTAACCTGGCTTTCCACCACTGACCAGTCTGTTCAGCATTTGCAAAAAATACTTGACTGCCACTCAATAGCAAGTCAACACTATCAGCGTTGATCCTCACTGGAGAGAGCACCAATATCACTAGCAGAGAACATAAAATAAATCCATACCTTCTCATTCCATCTCTCCCCTTCTCTCTGTCTTAACAGTTCAACAGATTAACTACATCATCTTTTAATTTCTGAACTTTCTCCTTACCATCAACCATGGTTTCTCCCACAACAGAGAGGTATATCTTGATTTTTGGTTCAGTGCCCGAAGGCCGGATGGCAAAACTACTCTTATCAGCAAAGAAAAACTTTAATACATTAGATTTGGGTAAATCCAATGGTGTAGTCTTACCAGTTATGAGGTCATATCTTTCTCTGGCCAAATAATCTTCAATCATCACAACCTGATTTAGACCTACCCACTCTGGTTTTAATGAACGCAAATCTTTCATTATTTGTTTGATCTTCTCCTGACCAACAAGACCTTCTAACCTAATCGATTTAAGATCTTCGATATAATAACCATACTTATCCATCAGGCTCAATAACTGTTCATAAAGGGTACGCCCCTTAGATTTATAATATGCTGCCATTTCACAGATTAAAGCTGCAGCTACTACTGCATCTTTATCTCTTGCATGGGTTCCTATTAGATAACCATAGCTCTCCTCAAAGCCTAGCAAGAATTGATATTCTCCAGTCTTTTCAAACTCTCTCATCTTTTCACCAATAAATTTGAACCCTGTCAGAGTATCCAGAACTTTAATTCTATAATCAGCTGCTATCTCATTGACCATATCAGTTGTAACAATAGTTTTAATAATAACACCATTCGCAGGAAGTTGGTTTAACTCAGAGCGTCTGGCAAGGATATATTCAGATAACAGTACTCCTACCTGGTTACCTGTAAGAACCATGAATTCTCCATCACCAATCTGCTCTAGAACACCTATTCTATCACAGTCAGGATCGGTTCCCAAAATCAGATCTGGTTTCTCCTGTTTCGCCAGATCAATAGCCAGACCAAAAGCATCTTTGTCTTCCGGGTTTGGCGATTTAACTGTACTAAATTTGGAATCCGGTAATTCCTGTTCAACAACTACTTTAACATCAGTAAATCCCAATTCTCGTAAAACCCGCCTAACTGGGATATTACCAGTACCATGTAATGGTGTATAAATAACCTTCAGATCAGTAACATATTTGCGAAAACTATCATCTATCAATGATTGCTTTTTTACATTCTCCACAAATCGAGTTACCAGATCGGGGCTAATTATATTAAATAAACCTGTCTGTTCTGCTTCCTTTCTGGAAATAGTCTTCACCTGATCAAAATTCTGAATCTTTTTGGCTTCCTCAATAATAGCATTTGCCACTTCCGGTACTACCTGACCACCATCAGCCCAATAAACTTTATATCCATTATATTCAGGCGGATTATGAGAGGCAGTAATCACTATTCCGGCAATAGCTTGCAAATCCCGAACTGCATAAGAAAGCATGGGAGTTGGAGTTAGTTCATCGAATATGTAACTTTTAATTCCATTCCCATTAAAAATCAGAGCTGCTGCTTCAGCAAATTCTTTAGAAAAATGTCGGGAATCATAAGCTATAGCAACTCCGCTATCCATTGCTTCTTGCCCAAATTTCTTAATATAATTGGCTATTCCCTGAGTAGCATTCCTCACTGTATAAATATTCATTCTGTTAGTTCCAGCACCAATAATCCCCCGCAAACCTCCGGTTCCAAACTCCAGGTCGCAGAAGAATCTCTCCTTGATCTCTGCTTCATTGTCTTTAATCTGCAAAAGTTCTTCTTTAGTTGTAGAATCAATAAACTCACTGTTAAGCCATTCATTATATCTCTGTAGATATTGCATCATTACTCCTCCTTAACCTTAAATCCAGTAATCTTAGACCTTTAAAAACTATCTTTATCATCATTTCAGAAGAGAGTCTTCCAGCCTCTACATATGGAATATAAATAACTGAATGGTGTTTACACAAATCCCCCTCTGAAGTCATTAAACTTAGGATATTTAACAGTTTGTTGTTAATGTGACTTCAATTCTGTACTACCCGAAAACCTTTCATTCCCTGAATTTGATATTGATAGTCACCATTAACCTGAGTAAACTTCCCCGGAATAATCCCAAAATTAACCTCCAGATTATCGGGATCTAAATTTATAGCATCCACAGCTAGATCGAGAAATCTTCGAACTCCCAGATTAGTTTTAATCATCTTGGGTAGTTTTAATGCAACAGGAATAATTTTCCATTTCTCTCTAGCCATCTGCTGAATCATTGTATTCAAAAACAATTGTTGGAGTTCAATTACTTTAAGCTCTTCAGGACCATTCAAATTATTACTCCGATAACGCAAAAAACGCCTTGCTGTTCGCCCATCAAATAACTGCATTCCAGATTTTAAATTCAAAGCTTCTTCTGTTTCTGTTGCAGCAAGCTGAATCTCATAAGGAAGGTCAAAAGATACTCCCCCCATCGCATCCACAACCGCCTGAGCTCCTTCGTAATCGACGATAAGGTAATTAGGTATATCCATCTTCAGGTATTCACTTAATGCCTTCTGCACAGGTTCAATACCCCTCTTTTGCAGAGAATGATGGATGGTCTCCGTTCTAATAGTCAGTGCTCCATCTAAAAAGACAGATCCAGGATGAATAGAGATAATCTGCGATGAATATGAACCAAAACTATACATATTAACCATTACAGTTTCAAATTGCCCCTGATACTGGCCCAAAACTAATACATTTAACTCATCCTTCGCCGCCAATGTAGGAATTGTTCCCATAAGCAAAATACAGAAAACTCCAGGTAGAATCCAACGATATCCCATCACCTTTGGACCCCTTTCTCATTTAACTTTAACCCTTCAAAACCACCTATTTTCCACAAATCTTTGATAGTATACCCCATTTCCAATAAAGGTTTAACGATTTCAGAAAATATATCAGGTATATAACTGCGTAATATTTTAATCTCTCCAGTCAGATGATAACTCCCTAAAACAGCCGGAATAAACCAGGTTTCACCCAGAGATAACTGATATTTTTCACCCTGCACAACCAACTCACCACTACCTTCAACCACCATCCATACCTCAAAACGTTCGGGATTAACTTTTCCACCATAATTCTCCACTAGCAGTTCTTCTACAGCAAAATATTCACAAATCGTAATTAAATGACGCTGCCATCCATTTCCAGAGATCAAAATTCCTTCATGACAAATGGCATCATTACAGTTAAAATCAATCATTTCCAGAGCTTCCTTAATGTGTAGATCCCGTGGTCTTCCATCTAATCCCAAACGATTCCAATCATAGATGCGAAATGTAGTATCAGAATTCTGCTGAATCTCTGCAATCCTTACTCCTTCCATTATAGCATGCACAGTCCCGGCAGGTATATAGAAAGTATCGCCCGGCTTGACTGTCACTTCTGTCAAATATTCATCAAGATTACCATGAAGAATCCCCTGTTCAAAGATTTCAGGGGTTACCCCTTCTTTAACTCCAATAACCAATCTGGCATCAGGTTCTGCACTCAGAACATACCACAGCTCACTCTTACCCAGATCATCTGTTCCTTTAGCAGTCATATAAGCATTATTGGGATGAACCTGAACCGATAATCTCTCTTTAGCATCGAGAAATTTAATTAATAGTGGAAAAGGATCTATCCCCTGAGAGATAACCCTATCACCCAGCAAATCTTCAGGATGGAGATGAATCAATTCAGCAATAGTCTTACCAGCTAATGACCCATTCAAAACTTCACTCATCTCATCCGGGCGACAACTTAACTCCCAACTCTCACCAATCAATTTATTGTCAGGCAGCTTCCTTGCGAGTCCTTCTTCAAACCAACGACCACCCCAGATTTTCTCCTTATAGATAGGTTTACAGCGAAATGGATAAATCATACTTATCACTTCCTCTAACTTTTCTCAAAGAACTATTCTTTATTATGCAATCAACAATAGTATATGCTACATTCAAGAATAAGGGAAGGTTTTGATCACCCTTCCCTTATGAGCCTATAATCAGATTTAAAACTTAGCTTTGATCCCAGCCAGAGAGTGTTCAACTACATAACCATTGTCAGGATCTCGAAAATCAATATTTTTAAATGCCACACTAGCACTTACCCAATCATTGAATTGATATTCTATCTCCCCAAATCTAGTAAAATTCAAACCTGGTAAGTCCACACCATACATCATATCTTCCATAGTATATTTTGCATGAAAAGTAAAATCCTCAGTTGGATGATAAGTAACTTCTATCCCAATCTGGCTATTTTTCAAATTTTCAATCGGCCTGACCCCATACCCCAATAATCCTTTGAGAGTCACAGCATCGTTAGTATAAACAGGTTCTGCTGTTACTTGAATATCTTCTGTACCACCAAAAATTTTTTTCACAGATATATTAGCATATGGATGTCGATAATTAGATTCAATAACTGCAGCTAAATCTCCTCCTGAATAATAATCATATTCACCAGAAGTGGTCACAATTAAATCCGAAACTGGTTGATAATCCAATCCTATTTTTACAACTCCAGTATCCAAATAATTCTCTAAACTGCTATTCACTTTGATATCTGAGTTAATCTGATAATCTGCCAGTAATTCAAATCCTTTCTGAGTCCTGGCGGGAAATTCTAAAGATTTACCATCCAGTAATTTACGTACATAAACAGTATTGACAAACTCCGTTTTAGCCTGAATGGGCGTGAAATGTTCTGCCAATTCAGCCTTACTATGTAAACTTATTCTGCCAATCTGTCCTCCAAGGGTTAACTGAGTATAGTAACCATCACCCGCATCATTTACGGCCAGATCACTATTTAGATAATATTTCTCATATTCCAAATCAGTAGTTAGAGCAAAGATTACATTACGCCCAACCTTCTTAAAAGAAGGATTCTGAATCTCCCGTTCGCCGATATACAAGTTGACTGGCAAATAACCCAATCCTTCAGTTCCGACCGCAATCCAGCGTACATCATGAGGTTGCTCATAGAGTCCTGGTGAATTCCAGGTCTCCTGGCCCAGACCGAAGAAAACCCCATAAGGAGCCTGAAAAGTAAGTCCAGTCAAGTTATAATCCTTAGAATTCTCAGGGTCATCATAGTATAGATAATCGCAAAAACCTAAAATCTGTTCCTTACCAACAGTCGCAGAAAAATTAGGACCATATAGACTAAAAGTAAAATCATCTATTCGAGGTAAAGTTAAGTCATACTGGCGTTCATAATTATTTCCATTCTGGAGATAGCCAACTCCAAAATAATTCAATCCCATTTTCACATTAATTGCGCCATCCATCTGTGGACCCGAAACCACTGAATGAACATCCAGATATTGACGCATATATTCATCTTGTTCAAATAAATCAATCTGTCCATCTTCATCTAGATCATGTTTAAAAGGGTTCTGATAAAGATAAGTTCCAGGTTTTTCATCTCCATGGTTATGAATTACTTCTAACTCATATCCTGTTTCAAAACGATGATCAAATCTAAAATCATTTTGTTCATTGACTTTTTGATCCAATTCTTTAATCGCCCAGGCGATTTTATGAAGATCATCTCTCTGCCAGCCAAAGTCTTGCTCCTGGCTGTATTGCTTTAAAGTATTGATCAAATCTAAAAAAATAGAATCAGATTCCTTAGAAAAAGGCTCTAATTTCTCTATAATATTTATTAATTGATCTTTGGAAGAAACAATCTCTTCAGCAGGCACAAATCCATATTCTTGCAAAACCTCACCAGAAGATTTCGCATAAGTAATCGTCGAAAAAAGTATAAGACACACGAACATAATACCGGAAAACTTTCTTATCATACTCTTCCTCCTTCTAACATTTATCTAAATTATATAATTTTCACTATCAACTAGTGCAAAATAACTACATAGGCATAGTTAAACTATGAAAATCAATAATTTTAACACATTAGCACTTAATCTATTTTAAGAAAAAATCTTGAACAACTTCAGACTTTTGAATAACTTTTAACCAACAAATATAACCAAATTAAGTAGGTAAACAAGATAAATCCAGAAGTCGTTCACCACATCTTCTAATTATTCACCAAATTCGGGATCTTTTAAATCAGCCCCTATGAACCTATTCATTTAATCTCGTAATGTCTAACTATTCTTCAAGAATTTAAACTCATTCCTCCTTAATATTACTACATAACTGACCAAAATCCTTCGTTTTTCAAAATAATATAAAATAAACTATGTGGTATTTTATAAAATATCATTTTAACAGCTACCTATAAGTTAACTAATGGACTTTTCCTCTTTTAAAACTGATAAATGAAGGTCAGCAGGCTTATAAGTCACAACAAGAGAAACCAGTACTTTAACAATATGATGACTCATTGATGAGTTTAATAGATGTTTCATATGTTCCAAACTCTTGTTTAATAGATCGCTATTAACTTCGTCCAGTTTAGCAACCATAATTCGCTTATGTTTAGTAGCTACAGTATTCTCTTTATCAGACAATAATTCTTCATATAATTTTTCCCCAGGCCTTAAACCAGAGATCTTTATCTCAATGTCTTCTCCAACTTTCAGACCCGATAACTCAATTAAATCTCGAGCTAAATCAATAATTTTGACCGGTCTACCCATATCTAAAACAAATACTTCCCCACCCTTTCCAATAGCTCCAGCCTGAATTACAAGTTGACTCGCTTCTGGAATAGTCATAAAATAACGAGTAATCTCAGGATGAGTGACTGTAACAGGTCCTCCAGCAAGAATCTGATTTCTAAATAAAGGAATAACGCTTCCTCTGCTGGCTAAAACATTCCCAAAACGAACTGCAACAAATTTAGTTTTGCTTTTTTTGGCTAAATCCTGAACAATCATCTCAGCGACTCTTTTCGAAGCACCCATAATATTTGTCGGATTCACTGCTTTATCAGTAGATATCATCACAAATCGCTCAACACCATACTTAGCTGCTATCTCTGCCACATTTTTTGTACCAAATACATTGTTTTTGATCGCTTCTTCCGGGTTATATTCCATTAACGGTACATGTTTATGAGCAGCAGCATGAAAAACTACATCAGGCCGATACTTGCGAAATACCTGTTCGAGCTTTAAGGAATCACGAACACTGCCAATGATTGATACTATATTTAATTCCTTAAACTTATTTTTTAACTCTAGATCTATCTCATAAACATTATTTTCACTTATATCAAATATGATTAGTTGTTCAGGTTCAAATTTAGCTACTTGCCGACAAATTTCTGATCCAATTGATCCTCCCCCACCGGTAATTAAAATTCTGTTACTGGTAAGGTAAGCAGCAATCTCATTCATATTAACGTGAACTGGTTCACGTCCTAACAGATCTTCCACTTGAACTTCCCGGATCTGACTCAAACTAACATCTCCATTTATTATTTCATATACCCCTGGTAAAATCTTAACACAAACAGCAGTGCTATTACATAATTGATGAATTTCTTTTATCTCTTTTCCGGATGCAGAAGGGATAGCAATAATTACTTCAGAGATATTATATTTATCAACTAAAGCTGGTATGCTTGTACGATTACCCAATACTTTAATCCCATGAATCTCCATATTATGTTTGGAAGAATCATCGTCAACAAACCCTACAATTCTAGTATTTAGTTCTTTATGCTTATTGAATTCTTTTAAAACCAATTCCCCTGCATCTCCCGCTCCTACAATCAATACTTTTTTTGCATTTCGATTGGGAACAGGAGTTTTAAATTCAGATAAAGCCCTATAAAAAAATCTTGATCCGCTAATCAATATTATACTGGCCATCCAATCCAATATTATTACACTTCTTGGAAAAGAGAGTCTAAAAAAGAAGATATAACACATAAATAAGACAGTAGCAATCGTAAGTGATTGGACTATAGTTATTAACTCATTCACATTAGCATACCGCCATGCTTTTTTATATAAATTATTTAAAATAAATGACCCCACTTTTAAAAATACCAGAGGCAATATTAAGGGAGTGTACATTTTAAAATTTTGAGGAAGTGCTCCTTCAAAACGTAGATAAAAACTTAATCCAAAAGTAAGTAGGATCAATATCACATCTCCAAATATACAAAAAAATATTTTCTTATTAAAGGTCATCTTGCTCGCTCCTTTTATGTTTGGGTTTATAACCAGGAAACTCTACAGATATTTAATGTCATATTTACCTTTTCACCATTAAAAAACTATTACGACTTGAAACTTAAAATCTTATGAACGTCTTTTCAATAAACAACATTTTTAGAATATAACTATTTATATAAATTTATTCTAGATTCTTAGCAAAAGTCCTTTACCTTTTTATTGTATAATATCGTAAATTCATTTATTTTTCCAATAGTCCAAAGTTAAGATTGACAAGGCTCACCAATATTTTAAATAATATTGTAACAATTTTTTTACATAAAAAAAGCATAAGCATCAAAAATAACTCCTCATTAATTATAAAATAAGAGCTATTTTTGATGCTTGCGTGCATGGAAACCCCAAATATAGTCGAAAATTTAGACTTATTCCAGATTTTTAGTTATTTATTCACATTTGAAAATATAATTTAATTTTCATCATGTACTAGATATGTTCTAGCTACATTGAATAAACCATATTGCCTATTCCCACAATAATAATTCTATCATTAATGCCCTCCTAACAATAACATAGGATCAAAAATTCAATAAAAATAAACCTATCAAATTATCAATGAAGAATCTTTCTCCATTCGGTTTTCAAATCTTTCTTTCATATTTTTGTATTTTTCCCGCCCCAGAATACCATAGGTAAATTCTTTTCCTAATTCCACACCAGGTTGATCAAAGGCATTAACATCAAATAGTTCACCCGTGAAAGCGGTCTGAATCTCAAAAAATTGAATTAGTTGTCCAATTGTGAAAGCATTAATCTCAGGCATTTTTATGGTACAGTTTAATCTATGATTATCTGTCAGAGCTAACTCAGTCGCCTGTTTCTCCACAGCAATCAATTCATTCATTGTATGACCACCTAAATATTCCAATCCTTCAATAGATGAGAAGACATTTGGAATCTCTATAGTTTTTCGAAATTCCTCGACCTCAATAAAGGTAATAACCTTATCAAAAGGTCCTTCTATGTATAACTGTACCTGAGAATGTTGGTCGGTTGCCCCTACAGATTTGACTGGTGTTGGGCCGACAAATACTTCCCGGCCATTCCGATCCGCTTTCTTCCCTAAAGATTCAGCCCATAACTGAGCATACCAGTCAGCTATATCTTTTAATGCCGATGAGTATGGTATCATTACACTAATCATCTTACCATCATTATAGGCTAAAAATTGTAACAAAGCATTCAAATAGGCTGGATTCCTCCAGATATCTTGTTTCTGGCAAATCTGATCCATATATTTAGCTCCTGCCAACAATTCCGAAATATTTATCCCGACAAAAGCTGCGGGTAACAATCCAACTGGACTTAATACAGAAAAACGACCACCGACGTTTTCCGGGATGACAAAGGTATATATATCTTCTATTTCGGCAATCTTTATAAGATTCCCTTTATCCTCGCTAGTAGTAAATACCAGATTATTCTTAACATCTTCGCCCAACTCTTCTTTTAGGATGTTATAAACAATCATAAACTGAGACATGGTTTCAGCAGTTCCACCCGATTTTGAAATAACATTAAATAAGGTTCTATGCAAATCTATATGTTCTAAAAATTCCCCAAACCACTCAGGATCTACATTGTCCAGAACGTATAGCTTGGGAAAACCATTTCTAAGCTCAACGTTATCATTGTAATAAAATGGATTTAATGCTCGTTGTAAAGCAATCATTCCCAAAGCGGATCCACCTATTCCCAGTACTACGATATTCTCAAAACGATTTTTATTATCATCAACATAGCGTATGATTTCTGCAATAACTTCCTTTTGAGTGTATGGTAACTCCATAAAACCCCAATTACCTTTTTCACGATTTCTAACCAGTGCCGTATGGGCATCATTAGCTTTTTCTATCCATTCATTAACTCTCGTTCTTGTTATGCCATGCTCAATTCCCACATTGTCGGCAAACATATTATTCACATCCAGTTTGATACGCATACTCTGCCGCCATTCTCCATTAGTGTAGTCCACTTCCTTACCCCCTTTTAAATAATCCTTTCAATAAATATTATTCTCTTTAATCAAAAACAGACTTATTTTAAAAACATAAATTAATAAACCCATCTGATATTTATAAAATTTAATTGTATCCTAATGATAGTTTATAATCAAAACTAAGATCTAGACCAAAATTCAGTTTAAAGTATCCACGATCATTATTAAGTATATGTTCTGCATTTTGATTAAAGCCAAAAGTTACTCCAGACGAAAGGCAAATATTATCATCAAAATCATGAGTAATACCTATTGCTAATTCATTAAATCTTTCAATAACACCTGTTAAAAATTCATAATTTCTTCCATAATCTTGCTCCCAATTATCATCATAATCCCCTTCCCCCTTTTGAATCCGATTAAATTGAAGTGTTAAGCTATTTTTCTGATCAAAGTCGTATTTTGTGCCTAAAGTCCATAAATCTCCATCCATTCCCAACCAATGCCCGAATGGCTTTGCATAATAGAGATATCTATTAAGCGGATTCTTATGCGTATAGACAAAGTTATTAATTCTAACATATTCTGTCCATACACCTAAATTTGAGAATAATTGTTTTCTCATGCCCACTAAACCACCAATCTTCCGGGGATTATTATATATAGCTCTTTGGGGGAAATCGTCAATCAGTACTTCGGCATATATATCATTTGAGTCATCCCAGGAATATTTGAAATCAAATCCTAACATCACGTTACTGTTATAATCATAAATTCCATCAGATAACTTATATGCAATATGCTGTTTTGCATAAAGAGGGATTAAAGGGACAGGAACATAATACCCCCAAAAAACCTCTTCACTGCATAACATCAATTCCCAGGCTCCAAACTGAAGATTTGGTAAAATATCCATCTCTAATCGGTGCCCAAAAAGCCAGCGGTTGGTATCGTTCTCTAGCATACTCAAAAAATGCATATAGCGAATTTCAGGAATTGTAATATTATAAATATTATTTAATTTAAACCGATAACTAATACTAGGAAGACTTGGTGAATATTTTGACAGACTTAAAGAACTGTCACTTCCAGCACCCCAAATATATCTCGTCTTTCCAACTAAAATTTCAAAATTCGGCCACACAAACCCAAAAGTTCCTTCCCACTCCTTATATAAGAGGTCACTATGAGGAGTAGTATTTATATGAAAATTCAGTGTACTATCTAACGAAAAAGCATTTACAAAACCAGTTTGAATAACAATTAAAAACAGTACTAACAAAATTTTTTTCATTATCGCTCACCTCCAGCAATTTACGTGAACTCGTTCAGCTAAAGCTGAACTTCGGGGCTTCAGCTGGGGATTCAATCCCACCTGAAGTAAAACAAGGCAGCTCCCACTTATAGAAGTGGGAGTCATAGAACTTAAATATACTTGAATCTATAAAATAAAAGGTAATTTACCTCAAGATTCTGGTGTACCTTGAGCTACAACCAGATCAACTCTTGTCTGTTCTGATTGCATAAAAATAGGATGATCAATCATACCCATAAAGAAACCAGCATATGCAGTAAAAAGATCATTGATAGCAACATGAGCAAGATATGAGATAAAAATAGCCATAATGATCCTCTGAAGAGGGGATAAACCTCGTAAGATAGCTCTCACTAAAACAAAAATATGCCATCCCCAAAAAATTACTCCACCGATAATCCCCCAACCGATAATAATATTTAGATAATTACTGTGAGCACACGTAATGGAACCCTTTAAAGACTCAACACGATATCTATCAATCACTTGTCCAAAATTTCCAGGACCCACACCGAACCAGGGATGTTCCTTAATAATCCGTATAGAACTTTCCCATATCTTCAACCGTACACTATGAGATTGCATATTGAACACATTTTTGAATCGTTGACTAGAAAAAAAAGCAAATAGACCCGCCATTGACCCAATGCCTAAGACTCCCAGGATAGCATATTGTAATACCAGAAATAAGAATCCAATAAAAACTCCCACCATCGCTCCTCTGGAACCTGAAATAAGCAATCCACAGCAGCTCAAAATAAAAATAATCAGATTCTCTATAATATACTTTTTCTCTCTCCAATATAAACCAATACTCCCAAAAGCCCCAATTATTCCTGCCTGGAAAATAAGTCCTAAACTATTATCAGCAATATAGAATATTTCCCCTCTCTGCCATGAATGAGCAAACTTGCCAAGAATTCTAATATTCCCAACTGACCACTCCCATCCAAAAATCTTAGCAAGAGTGGCTATCAAAGCTAAAAATCCCACTCCCCTTAAAAAATCCTGAAAAAAAATGTCTGGGAAATCAATACACCATCTACCTAAAATATACAGCCAAATAAAAATAAAAGGAATAAGAAAACTTCCTATAGCTGTTGGCAGATGAACAGCAACTATTATACTAATAACTCCAGATATAGCCAGAAGTCCCCAAAACCATAGGTTTACCTTATCAGAACGAATCTTCCCAAAAATACCTTTAGTTTTAGCAAAGGTCATATATATAAGTCCTACCAGTGTAAATAATGGATTTATACCCAGAGTTAAACCAGTAAATCGTTCCATTCTCCGTTTATCCATCTAAATCCCTCCATCAATTAGAATATGAATTCATGTCTTATACTGTTTTAGAAAAAGCAAAATCTGTCATTGAATATATTACATATAAAAAGCCCGCTGTAACGGGGCCTTTACATACATCACTTTTAAAAAATTCTAGATATCTTCCATCTGCTGTTTGTTATCCTGGATAAATACTAACAAATAAGCAATAATTAATATAAATAGCAAACTAAACATAGAAGCAATTAACATATTAAACAGTGTGTTCGGTTTTATCGGTTTTTTGGATCCCTGTGCAGCAGATATTAATTCAAATGGAACTAAAGAAACATTTTTCTCACCATTGCTTTCATTAAAATAACTATCCCAATCAGATTCGAGTGTCCTATAAACTTCAAAACTTCTCTCCAGGTTTGCAGCATCTTGTTGGTTAAGTTCTAAAAAAGTTGCTTGAAAGGCATCATACAGACTGCTAAAAAATTCTGCTTGCTTTCTCAGGTCTTCTATCTCTAACTTAATCAGTTCAGCTTCAGTTTTAAGTTTTGTGTAAATAGGATTTAACTCCTGAATCACAGCGGGGCTAACAATGGAAGGTTCCATAAATAAAACTTCAAGTTCAATAACCGGACTTTCCTTATCTAACCCTGTCTGGATAGCCTGATAGCGTTCTTCTTTTTTGTTCAGATTGAAACTAACAGATTTTAAAGCACTATTAATTGCAGACATAATTTCACTGGAGGAATCCAAAATCATTTTCTTCTTAGTCAAATTCACCCAGGTGGTAAATAACTCTTTTCCGTTGTCTAACCGGGGATGGTCATACGAAAATTGGACGAGATTACCAAATCGTTCTAATTTTAGTTTTTCTTTTGATAAAAAATTTAGCGTTTTATTTTTATCAAGTTCATCTAATACTTCAGGATAGAAAAAATAAGATTTTAAATAATCTATCAAATTTTCAGATGTTGAAATATAGTTTCCGGGAACTTTAATCCATAACTCAGTTCGATATTCTTTTTCTATAACAAATTCACTTACACAGTAACTTAAAATAATGGAAAAAATCATAATACCAATAATTAAATACTTATTCTTAAAAAGAAATTGAAAATATCTCCATAAATCAATCTCATAAGTCTCCATTGTTTCATATTTTTCCACAATTCATTCCCCTTTCAACCAAGCATTCCACTTACTTTTATAATAATACACCTTCAACTTCTAAATTCCTCTGTTCTCTCTAAAAAACATTAATATGTCATACAATTAATCATTAAACAGAAGATGCAGCAACTTCTTTAAGAGCGTTAACCTCATCTGGATCTCGATATGTGGAAACAATCTCCCTAATATAGTTCTTTACGTCAGAATCATCACAGTTATTTATAATGATAGACAATTCTTGAATTTGTTTTAATAATTTGGGATAGTTTACTTCCATCGGTTTTCCAATGAATATCTTTGCATGGGTAGTTGATTTCATTCCCTCTTCACTCATGAGTAATTCTTCATACAATTTTTCCCCAGGTCTTAATCCCACAAACTCTATAGGAATATCAACATTTGGCTCAAAACCAGATAATTTAATCAAATCTACAGCTAAGTCAATAATTTTGACAGGTTCATCCATATCTAAAATAAATATTTCACCACCTTTTGCCATTGCACCAGCTTGAATAACTAATTGTGCAGCTTCAGGAATTGTCATAAAATATCTGGTGATATCGGGATGTGTGACTGTAACTGGCCCCCCCTCTTCAATCTGTTTTTTAAAAATCGGTATAACACTTCCATTACTACCTAAAACATTACCAAATCTAACAGCTACAAAATCTGTACTGCTTAAACGATCAAATCCCTGGACAATCATTTCACAGATTCGCTTAGTTGCTCCCATTATATTGGTCGGATTAACAGCTTTATCAGTAGAAATTAAAACAAATTTTTTAACTCCATATTTGGCAGCTGATTGTACTACATTTAAAGTACCTAACACATTGTTCTTAACCGCTTCTTTAGGATTACTCTCCATTAATGGTACATGTTTATGGGCAGCAGCATGAAAAACTACATCGGGTTTATGCTTTTTCATGACCTCATCAATTCTAATTTTGTCTCTTACAGATGCGATGATAACAGTCAAATTCAATTTAGTGCCTTTCCCAATATTTCTAAATGAAAATTTCTTTTTAAGTTCATTTTCAACATCATAAACATTATTCTCATAGATATCCAATAAGATAATCTCTTTGGGAACAAACTCCGCAATTTGTCTAGCTAACTCAGAACCTATTGAACCTCCACCACCAGTTACCAAAATTGTTTTCCCTTTCAAGTAAACATTAATCTCGTCATTATTCAGTTTTATAGGTTCACGGCCGAGTAAATCCAGGATATCTACATCTCTCAACTGTTTCACACTAACTTTACCTTCAATTAGTTCAAATATACCAGGCAAGATACGAACTTTACATTTAGTTTTTTTACATTCTTCTACAATTTTCTTAATTTCAGCTTTGCTTGCAGAGGGAATCGCAATTATAATTTCATCAATTTTTCGCCTAACAGCAATTTTGGGTATATCTTCTCTAACACCCAATACGGGAACACCATTAATTCTACGGCCAATTTTTAAATTATTATCATCAATCAAAGCAACCGGATTGCTTTCCAATTCTGGATGATTTTTAAACTCTTTAATCACTATGGAACCAGCAGTACCAGCACCAACAACCATTATTCTCTTTTTTATTAATCCTAAACCAAAGTGTGCCCTAAAATATGTTCTGGTTACTCTATAACTAAATCTTACTCCACCAAGGAAAGTAATATCCAATAAAGTCATAATCAGATATACGCTTGAGGGTATAACTACACCTTTGAAAATAAAAAAAGAAAGAATTGTTCCATTTGCAGCTAAAACAGCTGATATTATTTGAGTTGCCTCATCTATACTGGCATAACGCCATAAATTTCTATACATTTTAAAGAAAATCAATAAAAATATTTTCAAACACGATATAATAACAAAATTATCTAAATACACGTTTAGGTATTTTGCTGGGATATGCCAATCAAACCTTAACATAAAAGCTATAAGAAAAGAAATATTAATCGAAATAACATCAAAACAGAGTAACAGTAAACCCCTCAACTTCTTTTGCATGTTTTATCCTCTCCTATTAAACTCAACCTAAAATGCCAATTAATTAAAAATTATATTTTGTGATTAGGCCCCAGCAAATGAGGAAAAATATCATCTAGAACCATACCGTTCAAATAAAACATTCAGAATTCTCCCTGTCGCCTTCCCATCACCATAGGGATTAACTGCATTAGCCATCGCAAAGTATTTTGCTGAATCATCCAATAACTCACCAGTACGTGTATATATCTCTCCTCGATTAACTCCCACAACCTTAACCGTTCCGGCTTCAACAGCTTCAGGGCGCTCAGTTTCTGTCCTTAATACTAACACAGGTTTCCCAAATGCTGGTGCCTCTTCCTGAATACCTCCAGAATCAGTCAACATCAGATAACTCTTATTTAAAAGGTTTGCAAAAGGTTTATAGCTTAACGGTTCAATTAAATGAATTCTATCTTTACCACCTAATATTTCGACAGCATACTCTCTAATCTTCGGATTGAGATGCATAGGAAAAACCACTTCCACATCATTACGTCTAGCAACAATGTCGTCAACTGCATTAAAAATATTCACCATCGGTTGACCCCAGTTTTCACGTCGATGAGCTGTTAGAACAATAATTCTTTTATTCTGAAAATCAATTTTATTTAAAACTGGATCTGCGAACTTATAATCTTCTTCAATTACTTGAAACAATGCATCTATGACAGTGTTTCCCGTAACAATAATATTTTCTTCAGGTTTACCTTCTTTCAAAAGGTTTTCCTTATTACCTTTGGTTGGAGCAAAATGAATATTGGCCAATATGCCCGTGAGTCTTCGATTCATCTCTTCAGGATATGGTGAATATATGTTGCCACTTCTAAGGCCTGCTTCAACATGTCCTACTGGTATCTGGTTATAGAAAGCGGCTAGAGAAGCTGCAAAAGTAGTAGTAGTATCTCCATGAACCAGAACAATATCTGGTTGAGCTTCTCTTATAATTGTATCAATTCCGGATATTACCTTTGTCGTTATTTCACCTAAAGTTTGTCCATGCTTCATAATATTCAAATCATAATCCGGAATGATAGAAAATAGCTCTAGAACAGCATCTAACATTTCTCTATGCTGTGCAGTAACACAAACTATTGATTGGAAACGATCATCTTGACTAAGTCCATTAACTAATGGTGCCATTTTGATAGCCTCAGGCCTCGTACCAAATACTGTCATTACTCTAATCATAACAGGTACCTCCAATCATTATATTCATCCACTATTAGTATACCTATCATACAATTATTCTATCTTTTACAACAAAAACCTTTTTCATTTGGTTAATTTTCATATTCTTAACCTAAATCATTCTCCCATTATAGAAAAGCCGAATAAAAACAGACCCAATTCAGGTCTGTGAATATCCATTAGGATTATTTTGATGCCATGTCCAGGCTGATTGAATAATTGTTCGCAGACCGCTGAATTGAGGTCGCCAACCTAACTCAGTAGTAGCTTTTTTTGAGCTTGCAATCAAAATAGCAGGATCACCAGCACGTCTTACTGATTCTGTCACTTTGAAATCTATACCTGTTACCTTTTTTGCCATATCAATTACTTCTTTGACAGAATATCCAGTACCATTCCCTAAATTATAGACCTTACTTTGGGAACCTTTGATAAGTGCTTCTAAAGCAAGCATATGTGCTTTAGCTAAATCGGTTACATGGATATAGTCTCTGACACAGGTTCCATCATCGGTGGGATAGTCAATACCAAAAATATTAAGAGACTCTCGCTGACCTAAAGCCGCTTCTAATACCAGAGGAATCAGATGCGTTTCAGGATTATGGTCTTCGCCGATTGTGCCTGATAGGTCGGCACCACATGCGTTAAAATATCTAAGAGAAATATATTTTAAGTTATAGGCTATATCATAATCTTTGAACATCTCTTCAATCATATATTTGGTTCTACCATATACATTTGTAGGTTTAGGTAATAGATCTTCTGTGATAGGAACCTCGTTCGGTTCTCCATAAACAGCTGCAGTTGATGAAAACACAATATATTTAATGTTATTATCTAACATTACCTCGAGAAGGTTAATGGTATTCCTTAGATTATTTTCGTAATATTTTGCGGGATCTTTCATTGATTCGCCAACTAAACTATCTGCAGCGAAGTGCATAATAGCCTGAACTTTATATTTATTACATATCTGATTGAGTTTTATTTTGTCACTCAAATCTCCTTTTACAAATGATACATCTGGCACTGACTGCTGATGACCTTTTTGAAGATTATCATAAACTATTGGTGTGTGCTCACTCAACTCAAATTCTTTTACAACATGACTTCCAATATAACCAGCACCACCTGTAACAAGAACATTCATGTCGTCACCTCATTTGTAATATACCTTAATATTTTAATCTATCAATTTATTTTAATTTTAAAGATCATAAATTCCAACTAAACTCTAGATCATTTAATTTGCTCCTACTACTTTTTTGATTATATTTAACATATTAGATCTACGTTTCTTAAAACGTATTCTCTTTTCTGGTAATTTACCATGATTGATTAGTGTTTTAGCATTATTATAAAATAATTCCGAAACTATAGTGTTATTTGTTATCTCACTAACACTTTTTGAAGCTTCTTTTAAATGAATAGCTCGCTTATTAGGAGAATGTCCATCTGAAGCGACAAAACTAACAAGACCTTGACTAACTAATTCATGAGACATTTTTTGAATTGTTTTTCCATTTCTGCCAATCAAACTCGAAGCATTAACTTGTAGTAAAACCTTTTGCTCTATTAAATCATTTATAATCAATGGATTCTCTAAAACTTGTCCATTTCTTTCTGGATGAGCTATAATTGGTAGGAAACCTCGAATACGAATCTCGTAAAGTAAATTAATAAGATTTAATGGCATTGACCCACCGGGAAATTCTACTAGAAGATATTTACTATCTGCTAAAGAAAGTATTTTTCCTTCGTCAATATCCCTAATCAATTTTGGATGTAAGAACAATTCCATGCCCGAATGAACAATACAACTTAATCCCAAACTATTTATTTTCTCTTGTAATATCCGAATTCTTTGTAAAACCACATTACTATCATACTCAATCTCCCCGGGAATATAATGTGGAGTGGCTATAACATCAGTAACCCCTTGAACAACAGCCTGTTCTATCATCAATATTGATTCTTCCCAGGAACGTGATCCGTCATCTATTTCAGGTAATATGTGACAATGAATATCAATAAATCTACCCCGCATAGCTATCACCTTGTGATTCATAATAATAATAGTACTCTTGATTTTTTTCAATCTCAATACGATTTAAAACAACTCCAAGGATCCTCGCCTTTACTTTAACTAAGAGTTCTTTCGCCTTTTTCAGCATATCACGATCAACTATCTTTGCCCCCACAACCAAAATAACACCGTCTGTTATAGTGGTCAAAATTGCAGCATCAGTAACAGAAATAATTGGTGGTGTATCCAGAATTATCAAATCATATTTAACTAATACACTTTGTAAAAGTTTCGACATCCTTTGAGACCCTAATAATTCTGCAGGGTTTGGAGGAATTGGCCCACTCGTAAGGATATCAAAATTATTAACAATTGTATTTTGAATAAATTTATCTACATCAATAGAATAATCAACTAACGCATTTGTGAGTCCTTCCATGTTAGATAAGTTAAACATTTTATGCTGAACAGGTTTTCGTAAATCGCAGTCAATCAATAAAACTTTTTTTCCTAATTGAGCCATCGATATCGCTGTATTAGTTGCGGTAGTTGATTTCCCTTCCCCCGGACCTGTACTAGTAAATAAAATCGTTTTCAAAGGTTCATCTGGACTCATGAACTCTAAATTTGTTCTGAGAGTTCGATAGGCTTCACTAATAGGTGATTTGGTACCTAAATTTGTTATCAAACCCGATTCTCGATTCATATTAAATCCTCCAATCTATCTTAATCCTCCACTAAAGTTCTATTTATTTTTCTTTATCTTATTCATATCCGGAATCGAGCCAATTACCGGTATATTAAGTAATTTCTCGACCTCTGAGGCTGTTTTAATAGTTCTATCTAAATATGCAAGAAGAAAAGCTAAACCAATACCCACAATAATTCCCATAATTCCTGCTAAAATTACAGTAGTCTTTTTGTTAGGCTTTATTGGTTTTATAGGAGTATAAGCATTATCGACGAGAAAAACTTCCGACGTCTCCATCGCTTCAGAAATCTTTATCTCCTCTAATCTAGTCATTAAAAGTGTATAAATCTCTTCTGTTACTTTTGCATCTCGTTCAAGCCTGAGAAGGTCTAATTCCTTTTTCGGTAATCTATCTAGCTCTTTCTCATATTGACTTATTAACCGATTATAACCTTCTATTTTGGCCATATTCGCCTGGTAACTAACTTCCAGATTTAATAGCTGTTGAACTAATGTTTGATAAATTGGATTTATACTCGTTGTTTCAGAGGTTAGTTCTCTTTCCACTTCTTTCTGCAAAGAATTCATCAATGTTTCCCGTTTTGTACGTATTTCGATAACTTCTGGATGATTTGATGTATATTTCGATTCAGCTGCCACTAAAGCTACCTCTAGATCAGTTAATTGTCCTTTATATTGTTTTATCAGTGGATTATTACTAACCACTCTGTTTGCAACAATAGTCTCTGGTTGTTCAATAAGTCTATCATTAAGCTCGTCCATACTCTTATTTAGAGATTCTACTTCTATTTCAAGCATTGATCTTGAACTTTCAAGTTTTACCAAAGTTTCTAAACTATTCACTGCTTCTTCTTTTGGAGAAACAATCTGATTAGATTCTTTATATTCCAACAATCTTTCTTCAGCATCTTGAAGTTCTTTTTCAATTGATACTTTTTGAGCTTCAACAAATTTTATCGCATTGCTCAAAGAACTTTTATTCATTTGCACATTTAATTCTTGAAACTCTTCAACAAGAGTATTAAGTATTTGTTGTGCCTTTAATGGTTCAGTATGTTCTATCGTAATTTCAATTAAATCAGTGCTGCCAACTGATTGCACTGACAACATTTTACCCAGTGTAGTTGGTTCAATTACTTCATTATTTTTATCTCGAAGATCCAATCTCTGAATTACTTCGTGCAGCAAATTTCTCGATTTTAGAATCTTATTATAGGTATCTACTTTACTACTTCCCATTGAAAATGCATCACCGGTAAATAAACTCTGCATCCGTTCATTATCCTGAACTAAAATCGTAGTGGTCGTCTGATAGATCGGGGTAACCGACTGAACATATAGATAAGCACACACTATCGCTATAAAAAATATCCCTATAATTAGTAATTTTCTCTTCCATAAAATCTTGATTAAATCTTGTAACTCGATCTCCATCTCTGTGTCTGAGTATGCTATGTTATTCCATTCATTCATTAGAAGTACCCCCTACCAATTTACAATCAAATCATGAATAATCTTAATCCCAGCTGCATAAGTGAATATCTTCTCCCAGTTGATATTCTTAACCTCTTCTATCTGAATAATATCGCCATCTTGCAAATACAAAAGTGAACCAGTATTATCATTTTCCAGATAATCTTCAAGGTTTATAATCTCCGCCTCGTGAATTTCTGCTTTATGACTTATTTTCACCTTTGTTAAATTGGCTCTGTCAGTCGGTCCTCCTGCCATTGCTAAAATATCAGCAGGAGTTGTATTCTTATCTAATGGATAATTACCAGGATTTCTAACTTCCCCCAAGATATAAACCTCACGTTTTACATAGGGGATATAAATAACATCTCCATTATTTAAGACATAATTTTGGTGACCACCCTGATTTAAAAGTCTGTCTACATTTACCTGAAGATTGGATTCTTCCCGGGTTAATGTTGCTTCTTCTAAGAGAGCAGCATCTTCGTTAAGACCAGCCATTGCCAGAACTTCTAACAATCTAGTTCCAGGTTTTATTTGAAATATTCCCTGATTTTGCACTGACCCAATAACGCTAACCGTTATCTTCTTAAACTCCCTAACCATTACTGTTACTGTTGGATTCTTAATATATTTCTCCAGGCGTTGGCTGATCTCATTCTGCAACTCTATAGGTGTCAGTCCTTCAGCTTTTACTTCATTAATTAACGGAAACGAAATATATCCATCATCTCTAATGGTTATTATTTTTGTTAAATCGGGATTATTCCACACTGCGATCTCAATAACATCATCTGTACCCAAGACATATCTCGATTCATCTGCAAAAACCGTACAAGAAAAAATTATAATAAACAGCAATATTAATAATATATTCTTTCTAAATTTTAACATGCACTTCACTCCGTTCAACAATTTTATCTTTACTAATTCAGATATATTCTTTATAATTCGCTAAAGAGAGCAAATGTCCTTCCTGGGATTTCAGATTAATTGTCATTATCCGCTAAAAATAGACCTATCCAACATGGGTTAATTTTTCGTAAAAAGTTAAATATAATATTAATATTTTAAATTAATTCCCATTTGCATAGTAGGGTGTAAGATATCAATGTTAAATTCCAGATTATAACAATCAAATGCTCTCGTTATTGAGGCCTCGATTTCGCTAAATTTTCTATTACGGAGATTATACTTAGCCAATACATCCAGATCCCATCCTTCATCTAAAGTATTTCTGCTTGAATAGGATATTCCCCCGTTAACATACTCCTCAAGACTCCACTCGGTCAGATTAGTCGGTAAACTCCCCCAAATATCTCTCCTACCATACTCCACGTTCAAATCTAAAGAAGGCATTATATTAGCTTGCATCCAGATAGCCGATTTTAAATTGTAAGCATCACTATAATCTTCAACCCAGACATATCCTGGCTCTAGCTTCCAACCCAAATCAACCCTTTCTCCAAAATTATACTGGTCTTTAAGAACAAGTGTTGTATATACCTTATTATGATATATTTGCCTATCTTTTTCCAACGCCACTCCTGATGTTACCATTAAGTTAATTCCCTCCAAATTATACATCGGAGTACTTAGCTGCACGTCAGGAATGAATTTTGAGAATAATTCTTTTTCAAAAGTTAGCTTTGTGGACCAACCATTATTGAGATAATCTATTACTAGATTAGTTTTTTCAGTTTCATCTTCTTGTTTTTCCCATCCCACCTTTCCTCCAAGGGAGCCTCCCTTATTTTCCCATCTCAATTCTATTTCACTATCCCATCCCTGGTCAAATATTAATTCACTAGAAAGGTTTAAATTTTTAGCTAACAGATAATCCAAATTTAAAGCTAATTGATATTTACCCGAAGTGGTTGCAAAAACAGTGGTTGTAGTATCTAATTTATTAAAAAAGGTCCTGGCCATAGTGTATCGGACTCCAATACCATCCTCCAATGAAATGAATAATTCAGGTAACCACTCTGGAAAATCATAATGTCCATCATGGTATTCTAATGTTAAGTCAAAGGGCATTGGCACAATAATGCTACCTATTTTTATTCTGGCTCCAGAAAATATTATCTTCTCTTTTTCATAAATCGTAACCCGTTTGGCTAATATTTGATAATGCGGAGGTGATTTCTTACAGGCAGTGAAAGACACTTGGTTAAGACTATATAGTTCATTCAATATATCTATAGAAAGAGTATCACCAGTAAGATGTTTACCATAATACCATAGATCAAATTCTTGAGAAGCTTCGAGATACCCGTTCCCCCATTCAAGATATTTAGCTTCCAGAATAATCTCCCCATCTTCGGCAACCGCAGGTACAGAAAAAAATAATAACATCAAGACGCTTAGTATCAACAGACAAGATCTATGTCTCATATTTGTAATCTCCTTAACTATAAAAGTATTTAATTAATTCGCGATAAATTACAGATTACCTCCATGTAATTGATACCATAACCAACACCATATATCCACTATCATCCTGAAAAAACATATTTTATTCGTAAAAAAGCTGAGATGATTCACCATCTCAGCTTTATCTTTAAAACTTAACTTCCAACTTGGCTTCCGCAGTAGTCTCATCCTCCGGATCATACTCTTCAGGCAAGATCCATTTATACTGAAAACTTAAGACCGAAGACTCTGCGATATTAAAATTCAATCCTAAATCTATCATAGTCTCCAAAATATCTTCAGATACTTGCTGATCCTGGGTGGTACTATATACCGCTTTCAAAGTAGCCTGATCAACCAAGCCCAACTCTAAACCAGCCGAAGTAGTAATTTGAGATTTCTGATTCTCCAACTGATAGGTTGCATTCATCGCTTTTCCATTATCACCTAGCTTTAGTCCAAACACAGCTTTATTAATCTGCTCATCATTACCTTTAACTGATACATAGTCAGCAAAAAGTGAAGAAGAATTAGTAGGCCGCACTGCTAACCCTAATTGTTTAATAATTATATCATCAAGATCATTTATTTCAGGTCTTACCTCATTCTGAGCGGCATCGGCCAACCAAACAGGCACTGACTCAGGATCTATAGTAGGCACTTCACTGGAGATTATTCCATACCCTGCATTAAAACTGGCAAAAGAGAATGGATTGTAAGCTAACTGAAACGTCTTGTGGGCTTTACTACTGGAATCTTCTCCCTCTAAAGTCCTTTTGTAATCAGCATTTAAAAGCATCCCGGGTAACAAATTTAATTCAATTCCGGCATTTTGAGTAACAAATTGGGATTTGTCAGTGAGCAATAGACTATCTGATAAGTCAAGTTTCTCTGCTGTATCAAACCCATAAAATACTTTCAAACCTTCCAATAGTTTACTCTGCGCTTCTATAGTATAGTTGGCCGGATGTTGATTATCTTGTTCACTGTCACCCATAGACTGAAGTCCAAAAACTCCCTGAGTATCGGTATCCTGTATCTCATATAATACCAATTCCATCAATTCCGAAGGTAAAAGATCATACTGCCCAACGATTTTCCCCTTCTCCGTATCCATCAATGAATCCAAATTACCCGATAAATATGAGTTAAATAGATCATAGTCCAAATTCATCAGGTCTGAAACCTTCATATCTGGCTGTAAAGCATATAAATAACTTTGTAGCGTATCAACGGCCTGTGAACTAGCATCATTGGATATCTCATCTACTGCTTCAACATCAGCTTCAGTAACCTGAGCATAATCTTCAGATACTCCAAAGACACCAAAATCAGCCTGGAGGTGTGGCGAGACAGAAATAAGCATAAAAGTCATTAGAATCATTATCCAGGTAAACACAGTCTGCCTCTTTCGTCTCATCAACACTCCCTCCTTTCAGTGGATTACTATAAGTATATTGTCTCTATATATAATTCTATGTCAGTATATAAAAATCCTTCTCGAAAGATTTACCTATTATGTAAAAAACCTCCGGGTAATCCCGGAGGTTTTTGGATAGCTTAGATTAGAAACTGAAGCTCAGACCAGCTTTAACCTGTTGAACATGAGAGTCATAACCTTCAACTTTATTCATTTGATCAACAATGTCATGGTCCTCTTCATAGGTGTAAGCATCGCCGAATACTTTCTTGTTCTGGTAAGACAGGGTAGCAGCAATATCTTCAGTTACTGCATAGTCCAGACCAGCAGATAAAGTAGCTACTTGACCTACGATATACTCATCAGATTCTTCATCAATCTCATGGTTAGCATATGCGTAACCAGTATTCAGAGTTAAAGCATCGTAGCTCTTACTCAGGTCAACTTTACCACCATAGTTCATCATGTCATTCAGCATCTTGAAGTCAACAGCTGTATCAACATCTACACCAAATACGTTGTAAGCATCTGGGTCAACAGAAGCGGTGATAGTGCGGTCGCCATCTAATACTTGTTCAAAATCAACAGCAAAAATACTGTACTCAGCACCTGCACTCAATACTGTCTCTTCATCTACAACATCATGACTTGCACCAAGACTCAGGATACCCATAGTTAAATCGGCACCAAAGTTCAGTTCTTCGTTCTCTTTGTCAGCTAAACTGTAGTCATAAGCAGCATTTACACTCAGACCAGGAACAAAGGTATCCCAGTTCATGTTAGCGTAAATATTGTTATACAGATCATCAGCTTCCCATTCATCAATCTCTAGCTTGTTGTCAAAGATATCATATTGATAACGATCTACATCATCAGTACCTGTAGTGATATCATAAACAGTTTCCTCTTCGCCATAAACTGGATCGTCAGCATAGTCGGTATATTGATCATACTTGTAACCTGCAGCTAATTCAATACCGAACAGGTCTTTGCTCAATTCAACATTGCGTTTTTGACGATCAGCTTTAGTGTCAGCATCTCTGTTACGCAGGTCTTGCTCAAAGCTACCAGTTAAACCGAAACCGAGCAGGTTCAGTTCATCTAAAGTAACACCAGCGTTAATAATATCCTCATCATCAGTTACGGAAGTGTAACTACCATTAACGGTCAAAGGACCAACAGGCAGGCTAGCACTTACATCATAACCTGAGTCACCATAGTCACCTTCGTCATATAGACCAACAAAGTTCTCATCAATGATTCTGTAGCCAGCAGCCAACTCAATAGGACCTAAGTTACGGCTAACAGCAAGTCTAACCAGTTTGTTCTCAGCTACATCTTTGTCACTAACAGCTACTGTAGTATTAATATCAGTACCCAGAACGTTAAATTCGGAGTCGATACCAGCTACAAAAGCTTCATCAAAGATATTGTCAACACCAACAAACAGTTTGGAACCTAACAGACCTAAGTCTTGTTGAACGGCCAATACGTCTTTTACAGTGTAATCTTTGGCTACATCTTCAGTACCCGCTGGGATTAAACCGTAAGTGCCGTCATCATAAACTTCAATACTCTTATACACCGAATAGTTCTCTGTTTCTAAATCATTATAATCAGCCTCAGTTAAGGCAAGTTTTTCATCCTGATCTACATAGTAATAGTTCTCACCATCAACTACTTTTAAGATAAAGAAGTTAGCAGCATTAGTAAAACCAGCGGCAAGTAATGCCTGTTCAGCTGCATCTTTAGTATCTTCATCCATCAATAACTGCTCAGTATCTTCGTTAGCAGTCTTGTTGCGAGCTAATACATAGATGCTCTCGCCAGCGTTAACAACAACGCCATCATAAGTTAAATCAGGATCGCCCAGCAGATAATCATTCATGGAAACTGCTTGTTCATTATCGATAGTAGCAGTCAATGCATCAGTAGTAATAGTAGCATTGAAGTCATCGAAATCGAAGCCTAAAGTGTCATCAAAACCACTGTCTTCAGCAATATCATTTCCATAATCCTCAGTATTTTCATCTACACTCCAGGTACCAAATACATCTTTACCCAGGGTCATGTTAACATCTAAAACAATAGGTGCTTTGTTAACAGCTACGTTTAGACCTAAAGTATGTCTAAAGACATCATCATCAGTAGTAAACTCGTCAGAACTCAGGTCAAATGGATCAGTGTAAGCAGTGCCTTCGATTGTAGTTTTGGTTAAGTTAAGACCATATTCACCACCGAAAGTAACTACTTCCAATGCATCCAGACGTCCTTCTGCAGCAGCCATGCGCTCTAACAGACCATCAACGTCTTTGCCCATAGCTTCCAGTTCAAATTTAAACTCTAAGGACAATGCTTCAACGATACCGGCAACTTCTTCTGCCTGAATAGCAGTTAAGTTTTCTGGCATATCAGCTTCAGGAGAATACTTAGCTAACAGGCTCTTGAAGATAGCGATAACATCTTCTGCCTGACCTGCAGTTAAACCATTCTCAACAGCTTCAACTTTCTCGTTCAGAAGTGCAGTTTCAGCTTCTACTGCATCCAATACACGACCAACCAGAACAGCAATTTGGTAACGAGTCAAAGTATCATTACCTTTAAAGGTGCCATCTGGGAAACCAGTGATAATACCAGTAGCGGACAATGTGTTTACAGCATCATATGCCCAGTGGCTAGCAGGTACGTCACTATAAGGGCCTGCCATAACAGGCGCAGCTACGGCAAAAATAACTGCCAGAGCAACTAATAAAACGATCTTCTTCATTATAAATTTCCCCCTTGATTGTTTTTGAAATTTTTGTGTTATCATAGGTTAATAAACTATAGTTCGTTAATCAACCTTTCAAGCGGAAATTTATGAATGAGTTGCCATGTTTCCTCATCCATTACATTCAGCTCTATTCAATTGTCAATGAACCAGTTTATTAGTTAACTTATCATTCACCCTTTCAAAGTCTCTAACGGCAATCTCAGGGCACCTCCTTCCTCCCGTGAAACCTTTGGTAAATGATAAACTTTAAAAACTAAATTGAGTTAGTATCAGACAGACTAAATTATAATATTCTCTTTCCCCTTTGAAAACTCCTGCCTGTCTCACAATAATATTTATTCCTCTTTTTAGTAATTTAGACCTAACTGAGGCAACTTCCCCACATGAGCTATCTTCCTATTGCTTCAGCATGTCCCTGGTCATCAAATATGCGTTTTCTAGAGGAATCCTTTAAGGAACGAGTGACTAAATATCACACTTATAACTTATTCGTCAAAGCTTTTTGAATTCCTTCATTTTCTTCAGTCACTTTTTGCTAATTCGCTCAAAGTCTTATAAATAAATTATTGTTTTTAACACTCTTTTTATATTCTATAAATCTTTTTGAATTCCTTCAAAAGTAAGGAAGGTACTATTTCCCATCCAAATATGAGATTAGAATTGAATCATTCCCATATATCCAAAAGACATACTCTTTGAAGGTACTTATATTAATTCGCTATACCTCTATAAACTCCTGCTTATTTTTGTGATTTTTATTTACATATTTTCGGCATATCTCCCAGATAGCGTTTTAACAAAATAATCGCTACCAGATCATCGACAGGTCGATCAGGTGTCTGCAGACCAAGAGGCAACAATCTCTTCAAACCTTTTGGAGGATTCAATTCATAATATAGATTTCTGGCTTCCAGAGTGGAGTAAGCTTCATTTACCATCTCTATATGACATCCTGGTAGTTCTTCAGTAAGTCGCTTCAAAAACTTCTTAGATAGGGTCCCATCTCCCAGAATCACTCTACTAATCTGATATTTTCTATACCAGTCCATAATTTTCCGGAGAAAGTCCTGTGTTAATACCACCTGATGGTCTATTACTGTCTTTTGCTCTGAATCATAAATCGCTACACCTATTTTATCTCTACCCGGATCTATTGAAAGAATCATGGCAGATCACCTACCCTGGAGATATTAAAGGTAAGGTTATCGCTGGACAAAGTATCCTCTCGCCAGATATCTTTTGAAGCCTTTACCGTTACCCGTATCTTTCCTGACTGATCTTTAATTGTTTCAATTATTTTAAAGAAATCTCCAAAAGCTATAGTTCCTACAGATCCGGCCGAGGTCACCAGTATATTCTTTTCACGAGCCTGCTCACTGACCACATCTAAAATATCTGTAATCTCTTTTTCAATTACAGATGGATTTTGATTAGAATCAATCATTTTCTCACAAATAATCTCATCTTTTGTAAAAACCCTGTAATTAGGCTCTGTTGTGATTATAGCATCCAGAAATTCTCCAACCCAGATATTTTTCGAGGCAAATACCGCCACTAATATTTTTTCATTCTCTGAAGTAACTAATTCCTGGGCAATAGTTAATAGATCCTCACGATTTTCGAACTGAATGCTCCGGCCATTATTCTGCTCTTTGCGCAAATTCAACTTATATACATATTGATTAGCGCGAGCTAAAAACTCGTCAACAATCAGTTCTCCATCTTTTCTGGTACCTCCCGGAATGGTATCTAGTGACTCAATATACACAAGATCACCTTTGCGGTAAACAACGTCTTTATTATCCATAACAAGTTGAGAACCGAGAACCAAAGCATTTGATTTGACAATAACATCTGTCATCTTATCTGTGAGTTGGTCAATCTCTTTTTGCATAGTTTTAATATCTTCTTCCAAAGATTGCTTATCATCCTGCAAAGCCAATCTCTCAGTTTCTAAGACCTGCTTTTGAGACTCTAACTCAGTGACCTTATCTTGTAAAGAGAGTATATTATCCTCTAATTCCACTTTCGTCTGAGCCACGGTCTGATATTGGTCTTTTGTCTCATCAAGGAGATCTTTCAACTTGTTATACTCATCTTTTGTTTCGTTCAAGTCATTTTTTAAAGAGTCTCTCTCAAGCAAGATATTATTTAATTCAACAGTAGTTTGAGCAATCTCAACCTCCATCTCTTTTACTTTGTTATTGTAGTTCTCGGTTGTATGTTTCAATAAACTGTCTTTTTCCATAACTTGTTGATTTAAATGATTCAACTTAATTAACAGACCCTGCATATCAAAGACAGCCATTCTTACATCTTCAGAAGCTATCATCAATAATGTGATCGAAATTGTTGCAATAAAGACTCCAGTTAAAATGGTAATAATGATGGAAGTATATTTTGGGCGAATACCAAAAATGGATAAACGCTTCTTACCAATTTTCATTCCTATCTGATCACCAAGATAAGCAATCAGGCCACTGACCACAATAAGAGCAAATATTAAAAAGAGAAGCATCCAGGTATTCACCACCTTCCGTAAATATTAATTGGAAACTTTATAGTTCAAACCCAACCCAACTATCCCAAAGATCAAATTCGGTAACCAGGCTGCTAACAATGGAGGAATAAGACCGGTTTGACCAATAGCACCTCCGATAGTCAGCACAATATAATAAATAAAAATTACTATAATACTCAAACCCAGCCCAATCGACGAACCAGACCTATTAGGTTGTAATCCTAAAGGAGCACCGATTAAGGCAAAGATTAAACAGGAAAAAGGAATAGCAAATCGCTGATAATAATTAACCAGAAGCTTGTTAACATCCCGTCCCTGCTCCTCACGGTCTTTAATCAGTGTCCTAAGTTCCTGTAAAGTCAATTCTTCTGTCGTCTTTTGACTGGAGCTTAATGTCAACATCTGAGGAGAACGGGTAATGTCCTTCATTTCATGCTGAGCAAATTTAACGGTAACAATCGGCTCATCTCCTTCAGGAAAATGCTGAGTTTCTCCATTCAGAAAGATCCATTGGTTGTCTAACCAGTTTGCTTTTTCAGCATGAGTCAAAGAAACATATCTACCATCCTCGTAATCCACATACAAAACGTCATATAATGCTAATTGTTCACCATCAAACTTTTCAGCATACAAAAGATAGTCTGTTTCACCGCTTTTGGTCAATTGACTAATCTTCAGATGCTCCTGAGTAGCCGGAATCTTAGAATTATGAGTAAACTCATAAACCAATCTTCTGGATTCAAATTTAGCAACTGGTACAATTCCCTCATTAACATATATAGTAAAAAAACTAACTAGTAGACCTACAATTAATACAGGTACAACCAGACGAAGAAAACTTACCCCACTTGCCTGAAAAGCTATAATTTCACTATTACCTGACAGTCTACCAAAAGCTAATAAAGTTGACAACAGTGTGGACATAGGAAATGTCAATACAATTATCCCGGGTAATTCGAAAGAAAAAATCTTTAATGCCAGGTGTAATGGCATACTCAGCTCAACCAGATAGCGTGCCAACTGAAATAAGAGATTAGAACCAATCATAATACTCGAAAAAGCTGCCACGCCGAACAAAAAGGGTCCAAGAAGTTCAACTAGAATATATGAGTCTAATCTCTTCATAACCCACCTCACATGGAAAACCTTTCTCCAAGATAAAACTTCCGGGCCATCTCATCATTAGCTATCTCTTCGGAAGTACCAGAGATCAATATCTTCCCCTCATGCATAATATATGCCCGATCAGTAATGGTCAACGTCTCCCGTACATTATGATCTGTAATCAATACTCCAAGCCTCTTCTCCTTCAGATGAGCAATAATATCCTGAATATCACTCACAGCTATCGGGTCAACACCTGCAAAAGGCTCATCTAAAAGAATAAATGAAGGTTCTGTAGCTATAGATCTGGCAATCTCCACCCGACGCCGTTCACCCCCAGAAAGACTTGCTCCCTTCTGTTTACGAACATGCTCAATACGAAACTCTCTCAAAAGATTCTCTAATCGATCATGTTGTTCAGCTTTTGGACACCCGGTGATCTCTAAAATAGATAATATATTCTCCTCAACGGTCATCCGACGAAAAACGGAAGCTTCCTGAGCCAGATAACCAATTCCCAACCTGGCCCGACGATGCATCGGTAAATTAGTAATATCTTTATCATCAAGATAAACCTTACCTTGATTGGCCTTAATTAACCCAACAATCATATAAAAAGTAGTAGTCTTTCCCGCTCCATTAGGTCCCAAAAGACCGACAATCTCACCACGGGCTACCTCAAAATCCACATTTTTTACAACCGCTTTTTTCCCGTATCGCTTTACTAGATTAGTAGCTAAAATAGTCATTAAACATCTACTCCTTACTTACCAATCTCCTTTATTTTTACATTAGCATTGGTTGCCTTTAGAATTTTGGTCTCCAGATCATAAGTTACCACTGATCCCTTAATAAGTTGACCATCCCAATTCATCTGAACATCACCCGTCAGGGTAACCAGTTTTTTCTGCAAATCTATAAAGACCTTCTGGGCAGTTCCCTCTAATTTCCCTCCAGTAAGCTGCACATCTCCGGAAATATCCAAACTGTCATCTGCTCTATCCCACAGTAATCTGTGACTGATGATCGTCATATCTTCATATAAAGCAAGGACATTTCCCGTAAATTCAATAATCTGTTTATCAGTGTCGATAAACAGATCATCACCCTGAATATCTAACGCTACTTTCTCTGCTACTGGTTCTGCCATTACCTGAGCAGCCAATACAAAAATTAACGCCATGAGCATAATAATAGTTTTACTTTTTCTCATCATCTTAACCATCCTTTTTTAGGGTCAGCCTGGGGCGTCCGCTTAAGTGTATCTGTTTCAAATCAAGATCAGATGACATTCTTTCAGCTTGAATCTGATAATCATCGGCAGTGATCTCCACCGACCCTGAAGCGACAAAATTACCTTGATTAAGGTCAATATCTACTCTATTCAAAAATAGTTCTAAATCTTCATTCATCATTGTGACTGGCCCAACCAATTGAATCATTCCTTTGTCGGTTATCAGCCAGCCCTCTGGTGTTGAAAGTTTTTGTACAACTCTACCCTGATCTTTTAGCAGAGCGTTGAGCCCTTTATAATTCAACTCAATATCAGTCTGTTGTACAATCTCCTCAAAATCGCTTTCAAATTTGAATCTATTCTCTTTGCCAAAATAGCTAATTTGTACATTTTCAAAACGATTTTCGGGAATCTCTTCTACAGGTATTGCCTGATCAATTGTTTCAGGTTCTTCTGGTTCTGATATCATCGTCTTTCCCCAGAGAATAAATCCACCCAAAACTAAGATTATTAGCAAAAATAATAAAAATTTGGAGTTCAAAATAGAGCCCTCCTCTCCTATTCTTTTATTCTCTTTGAATCATAGATATCCTTTAAGCAAACATTGGAGAGGTTGGAAAAAATAATCTTTGAAAAGACCCCGTTTCAAACAAAAACGGGGTCAAAAATCTAACAATCCTTTACAGCTTTACTGCCAAATCTTTAATATATCTACGAAAAGATTCCTGCAATTCCGGACGTTTAAGTGCAAGTTCGACAGTAGCTCTTAAAAATCCTTCTTTATTTCCAACATCATAACGCTGACCCTCATAAGCATATCCATAAACCTGTCTGGTCTTATTCAACACTCTAATTGCATCAGTCAACTGAATTTCATTATTCTTCCCAGGTGGCAAATTCTCTAAAATCGAGAAAATCTCCGGTGATAAGATATACCGTCCCATTACTGCCAGATTAGATGGAGCTTCTGCGGGAGATGGTTTCTCTACCATATCTCGCACCATAAAAAGCTGTTTATCAATCTCTTCAGCATCTAAAATACCATAACTGGAAACTTGTTGTTCAGCAACTCTTTTCACCGCCAGAACAGCACCTTTTGATTCATCATAAACATCAATCATCTGTCTAATCGCTGGTTTGTCACTAATGATTAAGTCATCTGGCAAGAGAACTGCAAAAGGTGCATTACCCACGTGCATCTTAGCACAATAGATAGCATGCCCCAAACCCAAAGGTTCTTTTTGCCGCACATAATGAATTCTCACCATATCAGAAATCTGTCTAACTTCTTTTAATAAGTCTAACTTACCCGTTTTTTCAAGAGTATATTCTAATTCAAAAGAATAATCAAAATGATCTTCAATAGCTCTCTTATCCCGACCTACTATTAAAATTATATCCTCTATCCCTGAAGCAACCGCCTCTTCAATCACATACTGTATAGTTGGTTTATCAACAATAGGAAGCATCTCCTTGGGCTGTGACTTTGTAGCCGGCAACATCCTGGTCCCAAAACCTGCAGCAGGAATGACTGCATTCTTGATTTGCATCTTCTAGTCCTCCTTTAAATCCAGTACTTTTTATTAAGATTTCGGCATCTCCCGGGAAAATCCTCCTTTTAGCTCTTCTAGAATTGTCTCGACCATTCGTTCAATAGCTCCCCGCGGACCCATTCGCTCTTTACCAATCTGGCCCATCTTCTGATACCTTTCAATATCATGCAGAATAACCAGAATCTCAGTGGCTATCTTCTCAGGAATCGGTTCAACTACTGATATACTGTCATCTAAAAGTTTCTTCTGAGCCTTTATAAAACTCTTTTGAACCTGTGGCCCCGCTCCCCGAAACGTCACTACTGGTTTACCCAGCCCCACTGCCTGTTCATTGGCTGTTCCAGCCAATCCAATAAATATATCACTTCTAGCTAAAATATCTCCAAAACATTTCCTACTGACCTTAATTTGCACTCCAGTAGGAGATGTTAAAATTGCGTTAACTCCTATCTCTTCCAGATCGGGAGTGTAATTCATCATCCAACCTACTTCATTAATCCTTCGTTCCAAATGTTCTAAAGATAACTGAGGCGCTAAAGATAAAAGATATGCCATCTCTTCCACCTTTAATCCTTCTAGATATTCCACTACCTTCAAGATTGTCGGCATCTCATCATAAGCACCTTCTCTACTTCCCGGAAGAATACCCACTACCCTGACATCTTCACTGATTCCAAAATTTTTACCCATTATTTCAAAACTATCCATCATGGCATTACCCACAAAGATAGCAGGAATTTTCGCAGCTAATAATACTTGACTGGTTTTTTCATCTCTTGGTAAAACCAAACTGGTATGTTTACGCATAATCCTTTTCTCAATAGCATAATGTCCACTAATATACTCGGATTTAGCAGTAGGGACAAAAATAATTGGTTTACGAACAAACAATCCGGCCAGGATTACCAATAATACATCTCCAACACAGATTACGACATCAATTTCTTTTCTTACCTGACGTAAAACCTTGATCTGATCATAAGTCTGACCCAATATTCCACCCTGCAAATCTTTTATAAAATTCCCCAAACTTAGGCGCATAAATCCACCAGACGGCAGTCTCCTTAGTGGGCCTAAAAGTTTTACAGGTAAATTGCGATATGCATTACCTTCTCCAACAATTGGCAATACCCTAATCCATAAATTACGTTCTTTAACAAATAATTCTCTTACCAGGGAAGCTCCAATTATATCTTCACCATGACCATTACTAAGGAATAAAATTGAACAAACTTCTGGCATTACCAGACCTCCTTTATAAATACCATTTGATCAGGTGTTGAACACCAGGTAGAGTAATCTTTTTGAGGCATCTTATCTTACCTGACCATTATGTTCTCTTGATTAATTTATGATAGCTGATGATAATTTTGTCCAATTGACTATTAAATTATCTCCTACAGATACTTTCCAAATAATAGCCTTAGTCGTTATTCTCTCCGGTCTGTTCAATATCTGTATTAATCTGTTCAATAATCAATTCTGCAACTTTTTCTGATTTATTAAAGTTTTGTAACTTCTCTTTTATCTGATAGATCTCTCCGTTCATGACATGTAAAACCTGAGTAAATACTTGGTTCGGAGTTAACACTCCAATAAGTTCAGGTAAAATTTCTTCATTCTGATGCCGATTAACCGGGGAAACATATTTGAACTTTGGTAGAATTCTCGGTATCACAACTTTACGTTTTAACCAACCACCCAAACCCGGTATCGCCCCAATTATCCCAACTATGCCAGGTAAGGGGATTAATTCTGGCCAATTTAATGGCAAAACTACCAATGTAGGAATCTTCATCACTGCCAGTTCCACATTATTAGTTCCAGGTAAAGCCAGTACCAGATCGCTAATCTGCATTGTATTATAGGAAAGACCTTTATATATCCAGACAATCCATTCATTTAACTTAAGTTTAAACAGATCTCGATGCTCACTCTCAACAATCTCCCAATCAAATTCTTTAACTTTATAAAGTATGTCCTGTAGGTACTCAAGAGTAATAAATGGAGCCAAAGTTATGATAGGTGTTAATTTTCGTTCTGATAAAATCAACAATAAAGCTTTTAAAAAAAAAGGCAATGTCTCTCTAACCTCATAGGGCCTACTTCCCGGGAAAATATTTAAAACAAAATTATCCGTATCTAGCTGTAATTTTTCTCTCATAGCTGCAGCAGTGATATCTGGATTAATAGCATCTATCATCAAATCGCCAACCTGTCGAATAAGTTTCCGGGGAATCCCCTTACGGTGCAATCTTTCAGTTACCTGAGTATCAGGTACAAAAAAAAGGCGAATAGATTTGGCATGTCCTGCTGCCCGTTCACTATAGGCATATACAGGATAGTTCAGTCTCTTACCCAAAAGAACTGCATGACCTAAATCTCCCCCCAAAAACAGAACAAAACCATTTTTCCCAGGACAAAACTCTCTGGGTTTACGACGAAAAACAGCATACTTAATGTATGCCCTGGGACCTATAACCTGGTTGACCTCAGTAAAACTCTCTACAACAGGAGTCTCTCGCCCACTGGCAAAAGTACATGGAGGTATAAACACAGTTATTCTGGAATCAGGCCATTCCCTATGCAAAGCTTTGACCATTGGTTTAACCCAGGCAGAGACTTCTCCAGGACTATTGGTAGTTAAGATTATATCCATAGACACGTCTTCCTCACTTCCTCCTCCGGGCCAGCACATCTAAAATCATCTCAGCCACACGCTTGACAGCCCCTGTGGAACCCAGAGCCTGGCGAACCGCTGCCAGGTGTTGAGTCATCTGACCACAATAATCAGAGTCGTTGAGAATCTTCAGCCCTTCTTTAGCCAGATTCTCTCCCGTAACCTCTTTTTGTAAAAGTTCAGGTACAATCTCAGTACCAGCAATAATGTTGGGCAGACCAACATATTTGACCTTCACTAATAGTTTACCCAACCTATAAGTACTCCATGATGTTTTATAAGCAATTACCATCGGCACATTAAGACAAGCCGCCTCTAGAGTTGCGGTTCCAGAAGCACACAAAATCATTTCTGAAGAATCCATAATCTCATAAGCCTGTCCATCAACCAATTTGATAGGAAGCCCCCGACCTTTATTCTGTAATATTGATACTACCAGATCTTTTAAGGCAGGAGAAGCTATCGGCAGCAGATAGCTAAACTCCGGTCGTTCTCGATGAATTATCTGGGCAGCTTCCAACATGGGGGGCAATAGAGAAGTAATCTCACCCCTCCTACTTCCGGGTAACAAACCAATAATTGGCTGTTCTACTGAAAGTCCCAACTTTTTGCGAAACTCTTCTTCAGTTAAGACAGGTGACACAAAATCCAATAATGGATGACCAACAAAGGTAACATTGGCCCCTGCCTGCTCATAGACTGCAACTTCCATTGGAAAAACGGCAGCAATTCTGGCTTCATATTGAGCCATCTTCTTTGCCCGCCATTTACCCCATACCCAGGCGGAAGGGCTAAAATAATTAACTACCGGAACACCCTTCTTTTGACCAATTTTAGCCATCTTCATATTAAAACCAGAATAATCTACTAAAAATAATACATCTGGCTTACGTTCATCAATTTCTTCTGTCAACATATCCAATAATTGATAAAAATGACGCAAATGTTTTATTGCCTCTACAAAGCCAATAGTACTAATCTGGGTAGGATCATAAAGTATCTCTACCCCAGCTTTACGCATCTCTGCTCCACCCATTCCAAAAAAGACGACCTCTTCTCCCTCCTCTAAAGAACGGGTATTATACAATTTTTGAATCTCCTTAATCACCCGGGCAGCCTGCATATCGCCAGATACTTCTCCAGCAACAACCATGATTTTTGGCATTTCACTCACCTCATCGCAATAACAACTATTCCCATCTCTCTGGCCAGTCTCAAAACTTCATCTTGTTGAATAAAAAAAGTCTTATCAGCTTCAACGACCAATCCCCTGGCTCCGACACTCACCATATTTTGCATAGTAGTCAATCCTATCGTAGGGATATCAAAACGCAAATCCTGCTGAGGTTTACTAACCTTTGCAACAATGACCCCCTGGGCCAGTTCTCCCCCCCGCAATATTGTCTGATCTGTCCCTTCAATGGCTTCAACCGCGATTATGGTTCCATCTTTGACAATCACTGTTTGACCAATATCCAGACGTCCAATCTCTTTAGCCATCTTAAAACCATATTTCATGTCATCTAAAATCTCAGATCCAGGCTGTTGATCTGAAATTAACTGACCTTCTAAAGCCATATATTCATTCATAAAAGTAGTCTGCTCAATAAAAGTGATACCTTCTCTGGCCATCTCATTAACAATCGCCAGCAAAATAGCATCATCATTCTTCTCCGGCAAGCCTTGCAAAAGATTCTGCAAACGTTGATCAATCTGTAATCCCAGAAACAATTGAGTCTTCTGAACCTTTCCCATCATCACAACCTCAGTGATTGTCTCAGCTTTCAAGGTTTCAATAATCCTATTTAGTTCACCTACACTTATCTGATGAATCGAATGGGAGAATTCGCTTAATAAATCTACTTCTGTAGCAGGAGTTAGAGCAATCGTTTCAACCTGTACACCCTGTTTAAAAGCACATTCAGCCCAAACCACAGGCAGCATACCTTCTCCGGCAATCAAACCAATACGTCTCATTTAACCCCTCCTAGCGGACAATACCGCGGGTGGCATTCCGCAAAAACCGCAAGAAATGTTCAATCTCAGGACTTGTTACCAGTTCCTGATCCATCTTGTCAATAGCCTGAGAAATATTAAGCTCAGAGCGGTATAATATTTTGTAAGCTCGCTTAATCTCCTGTCTCACTTCCGGAGACAGCCCATTACGTCGTAAACCGACAACATTAATCCCGGCCACCCGTGCTGGATGTCCGTCAACAATAATGTATGGAGGAACATCTTTGACAACTTTAGTGTGTGCCCCAACCATAGCCATCTTTCCGATTCGAACAAATTGGTGAACTCCTGTTAAGCCGGCAATCACAGCATGGTCTTCTACAATAACATGGCCCGCCAGATTAGCAGCATTGGACATAATAATATAATTACTCAACTGACAATCATGGGCAATATGACAATATGCCATTAGCATATTATTATTTCCGATCCGGGTTTCGCCACCTCCACCTTCAGTACCTCTATTAATAGTAACATACTCTCTAATAGTATTATTATCTCCAATAAACAGGAATGATTTTTCACCATGATATTTTAAATCCTGTGGTTCCAATCCGATTGAAGCTCCATTAAATATTTTATTATTATTACCTATAGTAGTCCATCCATCAATCACAACATGTGGGCCAATAGTTGTATTATCTTTAATCTCTACATTAGGGCCGATTATAGAATAAGGACCAACTTCAACATTTCTACCAAGCTTGGCACCAGGATAGACAATCGCTGTATCATGAACTTTGGCAAGATGAACGATATTATCTTTCGTCTGTACTTTTTTCATTCTGCTTCCCCCTCGTATATGAACTAGAATATGTTTAATCTATATATCGATATAATTATTTATCCACAACTGTAAACATTAGTTCTCCCTGAGATACAACTTCATCATTAACCAGGGCACGACAGTTTACTTTCGCGACATTCCTCCTGAATTTGATCATCTCTCCTTCAATTCGTAGTTGATCTCCAGGTATGACCGGTTTACGAAATCTAACATTATCAATCCCAGTAAAATAGGGTACCTTGTCAGTGCTATTCTCATCTAAAAACATAAAACCACATACTTGAGCCATAGATTCAACAATCATCACTCCCGGCATCACTGGGTGATTAGGATAATGTCCCAGGAAAAATGGTTCATTCATGGTCACACACTTAATCCCAACGACTTTCACACCTTTTTCCAATTCAATAATTCTATCAACTAATAAAAATGGATAGCGATGAGGTAGTGAATTCAAAATCTGCTTAATATCTAACATTTTTCTTCCTCCTGTAATGAAACAATTTTTTTCGAAAGTTGCGCATTCAAACTATGGCCTGATTTGATTCCAATAAAATGTCCCAAAACTCGTCCATTTACGGCTAAGTCACCGACCATATCTAAAACTTTATGTCGAACAAATTCATCCGGATATCTCAACGGGTTAACTGTACCTTTATCGTGAATCAACACAGCATTATCAAGGCTGCCACCCAAAGCTAATCCGCGTTTATGTAAAACTTCAATCTCGCAGGCAAAGCCAAATGTTCTGGCCCTGGCAATCTCTGCATAAAATAAATCTTCTGTTATCTCGTAATCTGCATACTGTGTTCTGATTACCGGATGGTCATAAGATAAAGTATAGGTGATCCGAAAACCATCATAAGGCAAAGCAATCAAAGTAGCATCCTTTTCCCGTACATAAATAGGTCTAGAGATTTTAATATATTGCCTGGTTTCAGCCTGCTTCTGTAAACCGGCTTTTTTAAACAGGTCAAGAAAAATAATCGCACTACCATCGGTTACAGGAGGTTCTTCCGAATCAAGCTCAATAATTAAATTATCTATCCCCGCCATAGAAATCGCTGCCATCAAATGTTCAATGGTATGGATAGACCATTGTTCTTCGGTACAACCGATAGAGGTACACCTCCTGGTTGAGACTATATTATTTGCGTGCACTCTAAGTAATGGTTTGCCAGGTAAATCAACCCGGCAAAAGAGTATTCCTGAATTTTCTGGAGCGGGTAAACAGGTTATAGTAGCATCTTGGCCAGTGTGTAATCCAATTCCAATATAGCTAATTGGTTGAGCAATTGTCTTCTGTAATTCCAACTCCACTTAATCCCCCCCTCTCCGAATAAAAATCAAATTGACATAATATTATTCAATAATTTTATACCTATTTCCTGCTAATACTACAATATTTTTGACATATATTTTTACCTTTTAGTGAATTAATGATATTCAATCATTTCTTTATAGCGTCTCCCTACCCAGGATTGGGGATTTTCAAAAATATTCTGTGGTGATCCTTCTTCAACAATAACCCCTTGATCCATCAAAACAATCCTGTTGGCAACTCTTCTGGCAAACGCAACTTCATGGGTTACAATTAACAGAGATTTATCCTTTTGAACTGTCAACTCTTCCATAACCTTTAACACTTCTCCTACCAAAATCGGATCTAAAGAAGCTGTAGGTTCATCCAATAACATGAGGTCGGGATTTATAGCCAAAGCGCGGGCTATCGCTACTCGCTGCATCTGACCACCACTCAAATCAGCTGGTCGGGCATGGACAAAATCCCTAAGTTCTACCTGTTCTAGAACTTTTAAAGCCCTGGTTTCAGCCTGTTCTCTATCCCAACCCCATTTTACCAGTCCGAGCATTACGTTCTGTAATACGGTTAACCGATGAATCAGGTTAAAATTCTGAAAGACAAAACCCATATTTTTCCTCAATTCTAAGAGTTCTTTCTCTTTCAATTGATCAATTTCAATCCCTTTATATATAATTTTACCAGAATCAGGCTCTGTTAAACGGTTAATACAGCGGATCAGAGTGGATTTCCCACATCCACTCGGACCCATAATGACAACCGTTTCACCTGTAGCTACATTCAAATTAATACCTTTTAGGACTTCATGTGATCCATATGATTTTTTTAGATCAGACACTTTTAGCATAGCACTCCCACTCTCTATATTCTCTTCTAAGAGTATTTTTACCTGTTCTCCAACAATTATTTAAAATCCAGATTTCTTCTATTCAAAATTAGCAATAAACCAGGTTTCCCGGCAGGAATAACAATCTCTCTTAGTATTTCCGTTAAATTAAAACCTAACGCTTCACCTGCCATATATTCATTTTTATTCACTGGATTAATCCGATCAGTTAGTAGAGCTATAATCAATCCCATGACAAGACCAATCCAGAAACCTGGATGATTATCTAAATAGGGTACTTGACCATTAGTTAGGCTAAATATAATCTCTAGACTAATACTACCGAACAAAATACCCACTACATATTCTGAATTGATTAAATTCCAGATTAAAGATCCATTCTTTTTCTTCCTCAATTCTTTAATCACAGACATAACACCGGTTAGATCAAGTAGCAGAACTAACATTACTAATACCACTGCCACCAAAGCAGTTATTGTCTCTCTAACTTCAGAGATAATTCGCAGGAATTCACCGCGCACATTAGGTTGGACAACACCAGCATCCATATTAAATACAGAGATAGTAGATTGACCTACCGCTTCCATAACAAACGGCTTAGTTTTTGAGATATTTAGATTATTTGGAACCATGATCAAGATCTGTTCACCAGGAATAATCTGACCAGACATATAATTCTCGATCAATCTAATAGTTCTTGTCACTTCCTCATCTCGTAAACCTGGTAAAGTATCACTGATATATTCTAACTCTTTGATAATCGCACTAACATCAGATTGTTGAACCTTTTCCAGACTCTCTTTGAAACCATGAATCTGCTCATTCATCTTCTCATCATCTAGTTTTCCCAGGTATTCCATCGTTGACGAACTACCGGTGATTAATTTATCCAGAACTTCTGTAACTGCACCAGTATCTTCACTTAACAGATCGCCACTAGCCACCATCTGTTGTAATTTTTCTAAATCCTGTTTCCATCCAGCAATGTTTTTTAAGATAGGATTATATCCACTGATTTTTTCCAGAATCTCGGTAGTATTATTCTGTAGTGCATTCTGCAAATCTTTTGCCATATCTACAGCATTATCTAACTGTTTGGAGTAAGTCTCACTTACACCAAATTCATTTTTGACCACATCTACCTGACCTTGAAACTGACCCAATTCATTGTCAATTTGCAACAATTCCTGTTTAGCCCAGTCCATTTTGCTGGTAATCTCCTCGGCAGTGGAAACTACACTTAACAAACTACCAACAAAATCTTGAATCTTGGTCAAGTCTACCTCTGTTAATTTGGCTCTAACCTCCTCAACTTTGGCCTGTCCCTCCTGTAAGGCTTGCTGTACATCTTCAACCTCTACCATAGTGTCACTATACATCTCAATAGCTGTAATCGCCTCATCTGTCATACCGTACAGATTGGTAAATATTCTATCAAGATCGGGTAAGATTTTTGCCAATTCATCAGCGGCATATTTTAAATCCTCACGGGGACTTAGCACCGCACCTGTACCCAGAAAAGCTGTGATTTTATCCTCATCAAAACTATAAATTTCATTACTCTGAATATCTGTTACATTACCTTCTACTATCAAGGCTTTGATCTCTTCGTCTGTGACCTCAATAACCTGTAATTTCATATCCATTGGGGTAATCTCTTCACCTACCTGAAGATCAAAACGACCAGGGCCAGGCATAAGCAGATAATCATCCCGATGAACTACAATCTCACTATCCTCGGGAATAGGAATACTGATAACAGTAGCATACTGAAGCAAGAATTTCTTCATCTCCAACATGGTGTTAATCAAATACTGCTGATCACCCATATCGTTGGTCGTCAGGTTCTCAGCATACTCCAGGTTGTATTCTTTTTTAAGCTTTTGAGCCAGGGTATCACCTAAAGATACTGCATCTACAGGGCCATTATCTATCGGAAAACGCACTTCTAAAACCCTGTATTTGTTCAATATTTTATCAACCTCTGCTGATACATGATTAAACTCTTTAGCATTATTTAACATCAGGTCAATACCTGTGCTCCCGGCCGGATAAGTGAACTTTACTCCATCAATCGTCGCCATATCTTGCTCCATTTTTTCGACCAATCCAGCAGGAATCCCACGAATCGTTACCCGCGGCTCTGCCATCATAGTTACACCATTTAAACCAGTAACATTGACAAAATAGTTGTCAACCTGCATAAAATATTCTCGTGTTCGATATTTTTGATCTAGCTGAACAAAAAAATTAGTTTTACCCGCAACGGTCACACCCTGCTCTACCGTTGAACCAGGTAATTTTACCCGTAAAATATCTCTAATTTGAGAAAGAGCTGAACTTCGTACCTCACGATTTACTGTAATTAGGAGATCAAATTCACCGTAGTCTCCGATCAGCCCAGATACTGTCTTACCGAAGTAATTGTCTGCCAGATAACCCGCAGTCATAGATAACGCTGATCCAACGAGCACTACTACTAGCAAATGGATAATCAAATCTTTGCGAAATTTTGCTCTGAATAGATATAGCATCCTTTAATCCCTCCGTTTCTCCAATACTTAGTATAACATTTTTTCTATTATCAGTAAATATAATGCGTTGATGTAAATCATGGCATAATAGATACTAATTTACGCTAGATGTCATAATTAATTGTCATTATATCATGAATCGTTAGCATTTTCGAAGGTAAGTTTAGCCAGGATAGCAAAATGCATAACTTACTGGCACAATAAAAAAAATAGACCCTACTAAACTGTAGAAGCCTATTACAGAGATTTTACTTATACCTATACGATTTTAGTTCTTATCAAACCCAGGTCAGTTAGATTATACTGGCAAAAAATTTTTTAGGAAAAACATTAATCCTCACTAAACCCGGGCCAGTTAGATGTCGTCACTATAGGGTCAGTATCCGTCTGAACAGAATCAATAGATTCAGCAGCAAAAATAATACCACTACTTAGTAAAAGAATTGATACTACCAAAATACCCACTAATAATTTTTTCATGAAAGCGCTCCCCCTCCTTTTTACATTTTTTCATAAAATAGAGTATTTTTAAAATACCCTTTAATTCCCTTCTGCAATGAATTGACACACATATTGTCAAACTGTTTGGATACCTCTAATATCTTGCAGAAACATTTAAAAGCATATGGTAGTGCTTCTGCATCTATAAAGAAATCTAATGCCATGTACAGTGAATCTACAGCCCTTAAATATTCTTCATTCAATAAATATATTTTTGAAGTAGTATAAAAACCTTTTGCTATTTCTAAATTATTATGATATTTTTCTCCTAATAATTCAACTTCCCGTAAATATTCTTCTGCCTTTGATAAACATTCGATCATCACATATAATTCAGCTAAGTTATTATATACTTCCGGTAATTCTCCTTCTTGACAATACTGGATAGCCTGTTCTTGCATCTCTATTGCTTTATCAATATTACCGAATAGATAGTAATATTCGCCATAGTTTATACAGATCAACTTTTTATTCACGTCTTTCTTAAGTAGTTCAAAATATGTATCAGTTGCCTTTAACCATTTTGAAGCTTCATCTAAATATTTTTTATCTTCTTCATATGTACGATACATTGCCAAATAAGTAGCAGATAAATTAATGTATATCTCTGTTTGCAACTCAATATTATCAGTTTCTACTAATACTCTCTCATAAATATTTATTGCTTCCTTAAATAATCCACGATAGGTAGCGATTAAACCTCTATATTTCAGAAGGCGAATCCTATCATCACCGTTATTATATCTAAGGGCTTCTTCGATAACATTTAGTGCTTTATCATATTCTCTAAGCAAAAATAAACCTTTAGCTTTAAAAAAAATAACCTTTGAATAAAGTTTCGTTTCATTACTAGATAATAATGATGCATAACTAATATTTTCCATAAAAGCCATAGAATCCTTCTGTTCTAACATCCTCTCTGCTTCTACAAAGTACTTCTCAGCTGAAACAATAGTAGTCCCACTCATTCCATGCCATCCTCCTGTCTTTTTATAGTACGGACTATCTTCAAACTAATAGTTTTTACCAATTATATCATATAATGATGGGTAAATCAATAATAATTTAACGATAATTACATTTATAGTTATTTTTAATTGTACATAGAAAAATATATTCTGTTCTAAAGACAATGCCTATTTTCATAAGATTACTGTAATTTTTAACCTTCATTTAAATAGATAAGATAAATTGTAAATGATCTAAAGAATATTTTAGATCAATTAATAAAATACTCCTTCCATGTTAACTTTGGTTACTGCCTGGAATCATACCTATACCAGAAGCACTTTAAATCTGTGACTCCTTTAAAGTATCATCATTATTTATCTATGTCAGTTGCATAACTATGGAGTTATCTCAAAATGATTTTTCACAAACCATTTTGAGATAACCCTTCTAAAATAGTCAGGAACTATTCTTCAATCGCTTTCCAGGTTACCAGATATCAACCTTGTCAATACCCAGCACTCTTTGAAATTCCTCCAATTGGTCTCTGTATCTTTAAATACTCAACCAACTTTGATTCATTAAAAAAATTCAACTTTTTTGCCATTTAAAATCACTCCTGGTTTAATTTGTTTTTCGCTTCTAGTTGAATTTCTTTGAAAAATGATTCAAGTTTAGGTTTTTCAGCAAGAATACAGGCACCCCGGAATCCCCATGCAAATTTATTTTCTAATAACCATATTTCATAAATATTCTCATTCAATTCTGGATTTCGAAATGACATAAACCCGATAGTATCCATTTCTGTTGAAAACCATCTATCAATATTTTTTCCGTTAATCACACTCTGGAGAAAAACAAAAAGACATTTTATGTCATCCTTATACATAGTATATAAACTATGATTAATAGGAAAAACAACTATGTCATTGACTATTATTTGTGCTTCATATTCTATCCAATCCTTTTGCCAGTTTACATAACCTTTGATCTAAATAACAACAAAGCTTCTCTCAATTCTATTATATCTTTTTCAAATAAAAACTCATAGCTTTCACTTTTTTTAATATCAATATTTTCAAGAATAGTTTTTGCAATATTTGATACTTCCCTATTATTTTCCCAAAAATCACTTTCTATCTCAGCTAAATTTATTAGTACTTCACCTTCAAACATTTCCCCAATAAGAGGATCTAATTTGATGCGGTCAAGAGCTTCACAAACTATGTAATCAAGAAAAATTCTTTGACGTATAAATCGTGCAATATCTCCATCTATTAGTTCAATTAATTTTTTTGTCCGGACTTTATCGTACCATACTGTCAATGAAGACTCAAAGTCATAACCGTCATATTCTATACCTTCCAACTTTTCAATATCTCTAATTGTTACGTTTTTACACCATTTTTTCACTATTTACACCTCCAATACTTAATAAATCAATAATCCTGTTTATATAATCATTAGTTAAATAATATGCATCCTGGTTTTTAGATTTTTAGAGTTTCATAGACGGTGGTTAACTATGATGATCCAAAAAAGTTACCTTCCGACAGTCAATAATAGTCGAAGACATACACATTAGTTTCAGAAAACCAACGAACAGAAAACCCACAGATAATAACCAAAAGGGGTTGCTTCATCTCGAAACAGCCCCCTAAACATAAAATGCATTTATTTGAATGGGTCAGTTAGATATTCTACTAAATCTTTTCCGGTAAACAAGATCTTTAGCGTTGTATCATCAATCCAGTCAATCTCCTCAGCGTGCGACTGTAGTTTTTCGTATTTTAGTTTCATATTATCATTTACAAATACCACATAATAACCCCCGCTTTATTTACAAAAATAGGAGCAACTCCGTACGGGTTTTGATTTTTCAGCGTTTAGACTTAATTAATACTTTCACCTGTTAGGTGAAAAGGAAGACTAGCTATAATCGCTGGTATAGCAATTACGCAAACTGGTTTATTTGTTTTTTCATGAATAAAGCGGGTATAGTATTCTTAAAAAGAAAGAACCCTTTAATGCTAAGTTATATAAAAAATCAAATGGGTTCTCTAATCTGCTAAAAGTATCCCCATTAAAAAAGTAATATTTTTGATTGTTTAAATCCAGATGCAGTCTTTAGCCATCCATTTTGCAGCATCTCTTTCATTTAAGTTTTCTATATATTCAATTTGGAAATACCCGATTTTAAAATAAATAACTAATAATATTTTATCCTATTTGGCAAAATGTTCTTGTGTTTTACTACTTCAGCATAATCCTAACACTTAATTCAGATAGATATAGAGATAGGTGTAGATAACTTGTTAAAGATAAAAGATATCTGTGTAATGCATATCATAAATAGAATAATAAGTTTTTTATATATCGTAATAATCTACTGCAATTAACGCCTTTTTTCCCCACCTCATTGATTCTTTGCAAACAACTACAGTTCCAGGCAAGAACTTCCATTCCTCATCTGCCGGGATATAACCATTTATTGGCATAACTCTGTAAATTAGATGACCAAGCTTCTCCCCCATCGTAGGACGCCAAACTTGAGTACCTTCATTCATTAATGGCACGTATATTTCCTCTTTAATACCCAAAACCATCACCCCCAACATGTAACAGTTGCTTAGTTATATTATCAATAACTATTGAGCGACCCGTTACGGGGTGCACAAATCTTGTTGCACCATTAAGAGGATTAACAAAATTAGGTGCTGCAATGCTCTCCCCATAACCAATCGCTTCTGTAATCTGATTTTCTGTCCACCCCCTTTGATTCATTTGATTCTGCCATTTATTTGCAGATTTGTGGTCTCCATAATTTCATTTTTTCTCTGGACCATTGTTACCATTATTAGTATTATTAATGTTATTCGAAGAATCATTATTCCCGTCACTAACTTTATCTGCATTATTTGATATAGCGTCAATGAATCCAGGTATTTTGTCAACATAAGTTATTAAGAACTCTCCTGATCCAATTAAAACGCCTGTTCCAGCATAGACTAAATCTCCAATAGGTAAGATTCCATCTACACCACATAACCACCAGGTGCTACTAAACCAAGTGGCAGTCCATGCTCCCGAGAATCCTGTAGGAGCCACATACTTCGAGGGGCAAATGGCGCAATAAATTTCGGAGATACAGATTAATAAATCAAAATGACTACCTCATTTTTAAGGCAACCATTTTGATTTAGAGATTAAATTTAGTGAAAACTGTTTTGGTTTAATTATAGCTAAATATCCTAAATTAAAGGAAGTATTTTCTATATAACTTACAAAAGCTTATCAAGATCATTTGCAAAAATCACTCTGATATAAGATCATCTGCAAACAAAAATTCATATATGGTCGCATCGTTTTTGGCAGAATCCAATCTCACCCCAGGAAGTCTGCGGATTAAATCATCACGGCTTAGAATTTGATGAGAAATTGATTCAGCGAAACCGGACAATTTCTCTAAATATATCTCATCTTCCTGAAACCATGGTGATTCGGCCTTATCGGACTGTACTAGATCGTCAATCAAAAAATGTCTTTTGAATGCACAGCAAATATAAGAATCAATCGTAGATATTTGTATTTCCAGGCTATAGACAAATTCCTTATTCTTTAGAAGATCTTCAATATTATTGTTTTCTTCATACAAACCACAGCGGGATAAGTCGATAAAAAACTTAAAACATTTTGAATTAGTAAAATCTGTCCTGTTATATAGCCAATCACCAGAAAAAAATTCATTAATTTTTTCAGTCCAAAAATCCCTGTCGACATAATTAATTAGGAGATCTTTGATATCCCAGCCCTGATAAAATTTATGGACATACTCAAGAGCTTTCATCTCCTTACACCTCTTTTCAAACAGATATTTTTGCTTATGGAAAATGCCTATCCTGAAAAAGACAGTTGTAAACACTCGCTTCATTATCAGTCAGCTCTAATACCATCCCCGGAATGATTATATCTAAAGTATCATCATCAAAGACGTTTAAATTCTCATTTTTAATTAACTCAGCTAATCTCAGCTGATAGACTTTATGCTCCTCTAAAAATGGCTGATTGCTAATTTCCAGCTTCGTTTCACCATTTTCCCTGTAGTATTTCGCAAATATAACCATAGCATAGGGACCCAAAACCGAGATCAAGATTTTCAAAATATAGAAGGTCCCATTCAGGTTTAAAAAGTCATCAAATTTTTGTTCAGTCAGATCAGCATCCGTATCAGAGAGATTTATCCATATTGTAAAACACTTGTCATAATTAAAATCTGTATGGCTATGAACTGTTTTGTCAGGAAAATAAGATTGGAATTTGGGTATCCAGAAATCTGGATGAACATAGGTAAATAATGTGTGAGTTAAAACCCCGTATTGATATCGATATAAGAGTAATTGAATTAAACTATCCATTTCTTCAGCGTCCTTTCATGTTATTTAAAACAAGTATATTAACACTAATCATCTCTCCTCTATCTCACATTTTTCAAAATGCATATGTTAATCCATCCCTCTCTTTTCTAAACTAACTATCCCTTCCAAAACTATTTGTTAAAACTCAAATTTCCCATCATAAACAATTGCTTTTTCTGAAATAATTAAATTAACATGATGTTAATAAAGCAACACCCCCCATGAATTTTGTTTATAAATATATTCACCAGAAAAATAGTTTATCCTGCATTTTGATAATTTTTTTAAATATATTTATTTATATTGGATTTATGTATCTAATTTACTTTTATAAAAATAGCAAAACCTATAGTTTAAAAACTTTTCTCTTTAAGCAGGAGACAGTCCTTCCCCATTGATCACTAAGCTTCTAGACAGCAAAAAAGCTCATGGTCAACATATCCCGGCTATCACCCGGGGAGAAGAATGTTATCATCCCATCCCGGGTATCTAACCTATGTTAACCATGAGCTTTCTAACCACACCCACTCCCAATACATCTCACATACCTGGGTGGTATTAAGCCTGATCGACCTTTAATCATCCGCTTCTACAGGAGCATCAACTGTCTGCTCTGTCTCTTCTATCGGAATACTATCCTGAGAATTAGCTTCAGCTTCCGGTTCAGCCTGAGCACCGTCTTTCTGATCTGCATTTGCAGCATTCTCCGAATCAGTATCAGGCTCTTCTGCTGCATCAGTATTGCTGGATTCCTCCTCTTCGTCATCGTCAATAGTGAACTCCAAGACTGCATTGTCAGTGATAATGAAGCCCTCTTCTTCACCTTCTAGTATGGAGACGAACTCTTCACAATTGATCTTCTCATCATCTTTACCGATTACCAGAACATCTCCTCTGGCAATTACCTTGTCCTCGGCTTCGATATATTCCAGATAATCACCTGTGATGTGATCCTCATCCACATCCATAATTACCTGACCATTAGCTACCAGATGATCTGTATCCCCACTCTTATAATTAACCTTATCCGCTTTAATGGTGATAATATCATTTTCAGTCTTTTCTTCCGAAGTCTCTTTCTTTTTCCTTACATAATAAATGTCTACCTGCTGCTCAAAAAGAAATTCATCCTTCTTAAGATCAGCTTCCATCTCGATAGAGGTTATTTTGGTCTCACCCTGTAATACCACAACATTACCGGAAAAATTGGCTCGTTCCTCATCCTCATAATACTCAATAGTATCTGCTGTTATCACATAATCCTTATAAACCATTCGGGCACTATCTTTGAATAGAAAATACCCTTCTTTCTTAAAATAACGGCCATTAGTTGTATAAACTGTCCCTTTTTCCGCATATGCCTCACCCACAAAAATTACTCCAATTATTAAGATTAACAGACTGATTCCGAGAATTCTAATCATTCTATAGCTGTTCGACTTACTTTTTGCCAGATCTCTCATTCCGCAACACCCCCATTTTCTTCCTGATTCTTTTCGTCTGCATCTTCAATATCAAACTCTACCATCACATCACCTGAGAAATCATAAATCTCTTCATCCACATCTAACTGCATCTCACTGGCATTTAAGATCATATCCTTTTTCTTAATCTCAATCGTACCTGTTGTCAAAAATTTGCTGGTCTGATCATATTCCAGCACATCGGTTTTCATAACCTCTCCATCAGTTGTAGTGACCAGGATATTATCTTGTAAAGTAAAAAGATCAGTCCTCCGGGAATATTCTCCACTATCAGCTGTCAAAAAATACTTGGCTACTCCTTCTTCATCATAAATCTCACCATAGTCTATTTTACACAACTCAGTTCGATCATTACCTTTATCCAACACACTATTCACCTGCATCATCCACTGTTTATCTCCATCCTCATGACCGGATAAGGTAACCTGTGATAGGGTATAGGTCATCTCGTAGTCTCCACTACCACTCTCTTCTTCATTTTCCTCAAATATTTTCGGAAGGAAAATTAAACTTATCAACAAAACAATCAAAAATATTTTTATTATTTTATTTGCCAATCCTCATCCCCCCCAGGTTTAAATCTACCTGAATTGGCTCATCGGGACTCGAGCCTATTCTTACCTTTTCTTTCGGGAATGCAATAATATTATACTGGAACCAGATCTCTTTTTGCACAAAATCATAGTTGACACTTATTTCCCGACAATGTAGGTTTCGAACCAATTCTACAGTAGCTTTCGTCTCCGAATCGGTTAGATCAAACCCTTTAGAAGGATCAAAACCAATTTCCGATTGTATATGCCAATCCTCGTTGATCTGCCAGTCTAAATCAGATTCTAGCTCTTTAAATTCCATGTTCAGAGGATCAAATCGAGCATTCAAATCTAATTTGAAATCTGTATATTTTAAGTTAGCCTTTGCAGTAATCTCATTAAATTTATTCGTCTGCAAATTATAGGGCAAAATCAATTCAAAAGTATTATTATCAACTTTATAGACAGCTTTATTGTTTAATATAGTGAAATACCTCGACTTTATATTATAGGTAGCACCTGAACTGACAGTAAATCCAGATTTAGTATAACCTACAGAAGCGGTAACATTCTGAGTATCAGTAACCAGTGGTTTATCAAAAGTAAATGGACTGGTTCCATCACCTTTTTGATACAAGTATTTTATTGTACTAAAAAGACCTTCCCTTTGCGAAATTCTTAACTCTATTGATGGGTCATAGTTATAACTATAATCCGATGTCGAATATATATTATACGTAAAAGAACTTCTCGGAGTTATCGAAATAGGTCCCCATAGCTTGATCTGTTTTTGATAAGTTAACTTATTATATAATTTATATGCATCAGTCTCAGTACTATTTTGAATATAATGCCCTGCTTTCATTATATGGCTCAAAGGAGATATATAAGGTCTGAGGATCTTATTTGTCAGCCTACTATAATATACCCTGAGTTCCAATTCAGGTAATGTATAAATATATGTTGTCTTATTACTGGACGTAGCAGCTTTCCTGGCTAAAAGAGTCCAATCTATAATCCCAAATCTAGAATTTAATTTAACATCACCATTCCAGTAATTCCTATCTGGAGAGTCAAGTTGTTGATCCAGGGTATATTTCCCAGAAAAATTGACTCCGTAAACCTTAAAAGTAGATGATAGAACATTTTTCCAGGAGTAGCTCGGGATGTTACTGGACAAATAATCATACCCAGTAAAGTTAGACTCCCAGCTTGCTTTATTTGTTCCATTGGCATAGCTTAATTTTGTTACATTGGTTCCATAATTCCGACTCTTAGATTGTAAAAGATTGGAACTAGTACTGAAATCCAAGTTTTCCCATTTATAAGTCTGAAAATGTTCTAAATCCAGATATGAGATGGATGTATTATCTCCAGTCTGCTGCATATATATAGAGGCATATCCTTGCTTATCCTTTTCATCCATATAAAAATACTTGGCTCCACCGCCAAATCCTAACTTCTGGTAATAGTCTAGATATAATTCACCATGCTTATCATCATTTTCATCTTTACTGTAAAAACTATATAAGGTTTTGATAAACCAACCTGTCGTCGCAGAATAACCTACACTTGGAGTAAATTTATTCTTCTCATCTTTCAAAGATTTAGAATAATAAGGCCAATAAAAAAGTGGTATCGTACCATTAAACTCCCAAAATGTTACATGATAGGCCTGAATCTTATCCTCTGGATAGATCTTTATCCTTTTTGCTTTAAAGAGATAGTGGGGGTGGTCTAAATCACATGTGGTAAAATGTCCATCTAAAATGTCGATTAAATCATCAGTATAAGTTGCTTCCCTTCCGCTAAGGTAAGCTAACTCATCGGTGTCCTCTAGTGATGTCTGAGCTTCGATATCCAGAATTAAACCTTTTTCATCTTTTATGTGATATGTTAACTCCTGACCAGAATAAGTATCATCACCTTTTTGAATAGTCACACCACCCATTGCTTTAATTTCAATAACCTCACCTTTTTGAAAAAGAGCCTGGATCGTCTCTCCAGAAATAATTACATCATCTGTAACTACTTTAGCGTTACCATAAATATTGAGTAAATCGTCAGATTCTAAATACTGCATTTTGTCTCCATACACTTTGACAATCTTTTCAGCATTGATAGGTATCGTGATAATTAATATAATCAATAGCGAATATAAGATACCTCTGCATTTATTAGACCACATAGCACCACACTTCCTTTGCAATAAATTTTTCATTTTAACCTACAAAAATGGAACTTTTTAAGTCCCTAAGCGTCACAAACTATATCAAAACAAATTCTCGATATATACCTAAATCTCCTTCACAGATGAATAACCAAATTTTTATTAAAGACTTTTTTTCTAAAAAACACCTTTAGAAAACAAATTTTACGAATAAGGAAGTGATCTTAATGAACAAAAAATATATTCTGCCAATAAGTTTTTTGCTCTTAACATTATTACTGACAGCTTGTTTTGGTCCCAGAGTACATATCACCGGTCAGATAGTTGACCAGAATGGACGTCTGGTGGAGGGAATTAACGTCATCTGTAAAGGTTCAACAGATAGAACAGATAGTTCTGGTCGTTTTTCTTTCACAATCGAAAGCGTAGATTACCCAACAGATGTTAATATCACCTTTGAAGGCTCTAAATTAGGATTCGAAACTTCTACCAGATCTATCAGAATCGAACCTGATGAAGATCGAAATATGGGAAAAGTTACCTTGCAGCGAGTTAAAGCTTTAATTTATGGAGAAGTGACTGGTAACTTTTTTGATCAAAGTATGCAGCCCATGAACACTGAACAGGTTGAATTACCAACCAGACCAAATCTGCCTTATCCCGAAGGAGAAATTATTGTTAAGTTTAAAGATAGTGTTCAAACTCAGGGAATTAATACTCTTTCTGCTAATATGAACTTGGAGGTAGTAAAAAAATTCTCCAAAATGAACATTTTTACTGTCAGAGCAGCAGGAGATATGGATCAGACTATCCAATCTTTAAAAGAAAGACCTGATGTTGAATATGCAGAACCTAATTACTATATCTATCCTTTGAGTGTTGAGACTGATCAAATCACTCCCAGTGGGTATGTATCGAACTATACATGGAATCTGGAAGCGATTAATGTCCCCTTAACCTGGACGCATGAAGAGACGGGGAGTCGTAGTGTAACCGTAGCAGTTTTGGATACTGGCATTGAGCGCAATCTTTCCGATTTAGAGTATAATATAGACTGGGAGCTGGGTTATGATTTTGTTGATAACGATGACGATCCCAGTGTCTGGTGGGAGACTCACGGAACTCAGGTAGCTTCAATTATTGGAGCTCGACCCGACAATGGCTATGGAATTGATGGAGTCAACCAACAGGTGAGTATCGTCCCGATTAGAATTTTAAATTCGGTCAATAATGATGGTGTTTATGGCAAAACCACTGATCTTCTTCTGGGTATGGAGCATGCGATTAATATGGGTGTGGATATCATCAATCTAAGTATCGCTATGGATATACCCATCTACTCCGATAGTCAGGCGGTTAATGAGATGATTGATCTTGCTGAACGTAGCGGCGTCTTAATTGTGGCAGCTGCCGGAAATGATGGGGATTCCACCCCCGTTTACCCGGCTTCCCACTCCAGGGTGCTATCTGTAGGTGCTGTCGGGCCGACACTACAACCAGCATCCTACACTAACCGGGGTGTTGACATCTACGCTCCAGGGGGAGACTACTACCTCTACCCTGCCAGTCAGTATAACACGATCAAAACCTTAGAAGGGTGGGCTCAGGGTACTTCTATAGCCAGTGCCCATGTAGCCGGTGTAGCTGCTCTATTAAAAGCCAGTAGCCCATATCTATCTCCAGCCGAGATGCGGTATCGGTTAACTGATACATCATTACAATTTCCTTACGATGATATAAGTAATCCCGGATTAGTCGATGCCTATAGAGCCATTACCAACATTGAACATGGACGCATTGCGGTCTTCGTAGGTCATGAGGAGAGCAATTACTTCCGCTATGAAAGTGAAGAATCAACCTATACCTATATTCAATCTGGCAAGAATATGTATCAGATCTCCACAGTGCCGCCGGGCTGGCATTGGGTTTATGCCTGGGTTGATCGGGATGCTGATGGCAGATTATCATATTACGACTATTATGCTGAAGAACATGTTTATCTGGATGAAGGGGATCAACAGAGAATAGACTTACAGCTTAGAACATGGTATTAAAGTGATCGTTGATGCTTAAGAATTATAACACCTGAAGACGATTGACTTTCACCCTGGATTATGGTAGTAGATCATAATATAAATAATAAATTTTTGAAAGGAGTGTTGTTATGAAAAAAGCTACTTTATTATTACTCAGTAGTATCTTTATCTGTCTTTTCACAGGTTTGGTGTTTGCAGCCCATGATCAATATGTAAATCAGTTAGGTGTCGACTTTTCTTTAGCCCCTTCTTCGGAGAGCCAAATGGATTATTTGCCTTTAGATCCGATAGCTCATTTTTATGGAATCTACTATAATTATGACTCTCACGATAATGAGATCAATGGAAGATGGGATAAAAACAACTTTACTCTGGTTCTAAATAGTAAGGTCGCTGAACTTAATAAAAAACGGGAAATTTTAAATAACCCAGTGGTTAAGATTAATGGACATATCATGATTCCCATTGAATTCCTGGAAAAGATGTTGAATATCAACTTTAGATGGAATCCAAGTTCCTCTTCAGCCATCGTGATTAAACCTATTGGCAGCTACTCAGAAGTCATTGATATATTTATGATGACCAATAAGAACTATTATAACTTTGGTCAACAGGTTGTTGTCACTATGATCCTGAAGAACACATCGTCATCCAGAATTACTGTTCCTTTCAGAACCAGTCAGATCTTTGATGCCCGGTTATCCTATCAGGGTCGGGAAATCTGGCGGTACAGCAAAGGTAAAATGTTCACTACGGCCTTAAGTAATCTGGAATTTGAACCAAATGAATCCAAGGTATATACCTTTACTTTACCCGATGAGTTAATCCTAACTCCCGCTCAGTATGAATTGATCGGTTATATGGTTTCCGACCAACAGGTAACCTCCGATACTTATTACTTTAATGTTCAATAATTAGATATCTAAAAATATTAATAGAGACTCTCATTAATTTTAAAGAATTGAACAGTTCATAACTAACCAGGGTGGTGGTGTCCAGCGTTCTCACTGACAACACCACCTTTCTTGTCTTCAAGAATAGACAATTTCTCAGCAAAGCTGATAAAATCCCCTGATTAAGTCCATAATACCCCTAAAATCTTTTTGAATACAATTAGACCACTGTAGCATTCTTTGCAGTACAGTGGCCTCATCGTCCATCCTCAAGCTTTGTATGATCTTCAATCATTGCAAAACACGCCTTTCACCTCACCTAAAAGAAAAATTCCTCCTTAATGATTAGGATAACTCCCAGTGCTCCGAAAATCCATAAGGGTAACCAGGCAGCCCAATATGCATCAATGGCTCCCGCACTACCTAAAGACCGAAACAAAGAATCAACAACAAAAAAGGCGAAGGTAATCACTAAAGCGATGATAACCCCAATCACCCAACCTCTATGATTTCGAATACTCAAAGGAGCACCTATCAGTACAAAGATAAATGGTACAAAAGAAGAAGACAATTTTCGATGATAGTCTACCAGATAGGAGTCCATTTTAATTCCACTTTTTAAAAAGAGCTGGATATCGTCATATAACTCATCTCTGGTCATTTCAGATGTCGTTTTCTGATTTCGAGATAAAAACTCTAGTCCATCACTAACGGGAACTTCCATCTTAGTAAAAGTCCCTTCCTTAATGATAAATCCCGCTTCGTCAAACTCATGAATAACGCCATCTTCCAACTCCCAGACCGATTCATCAAACCTACCCTTTTTAGCTACTATCACTCTTGGGAAAGAACTTTTTTTGCCATCATATGCCATCTCATAAATGATCACATCATAAAGTAGTTGGTGAGTTCGGTCTACCTGACGAACGTAGAACTGTCGATCATCAGGTCCCGAAAGAAAAGTATTTTCTTTAATCGTCGGAGTAACATCTTTAACTATCAACTCCCGTAAGATATTTAATGCCCGATGGTTTGCCCATGGTGCTACCTCTTCATTGAGCCAGAACACTGTCAAAGAAATCAATATTCCCAGGATCAATATCGGTATGAGAATCCGATGAATTCCAAAACCACTAATTCTCATAATAGTTATTTCATTATCTTTTGCCAAACGCCCCAGGGAATAAAAGGTAGCAAAAAGAGTACCCATTGGTAAAGCCATAACAAAAATCTCAGGCAAACGGTAAACAAGGATCTTGACAACTTCAATCACTGCTACCCGTTTGGTAACAATTAAGTCTGTCAACTCAAAAAGAGTGTTTCCTAGAAATATTACCGTTATTCCAACTGCACAAAAGATTACAGGATAGAGCAGCTCTCCAAACAGATATTTTGAAAGTATCGGAAAAATCCCCTTGCTGTTATTCCTCACTTAGATCTCCTCCAACTACTTAAGTCAAATGTAATCAAGCTACATTTGTTTACAGCATAGATTTATTAAAGGATTATGTTAACAAATGATTCGTTACATTAAAAAGCACTGGAATAACCAATTCCGTAGGTAAACTCCCCAAAATTAATAACACCCAGGTTTAGAACAAAATGCTCATTAAACAGAAAATCTGCTCCAAGATTAATTTCATTCTGCAAAAATTCTAATTTACAGTTAGTAACCGGAATTAAAGCACTGCTACCACTACTGCTAATGGTAACCGGATTAAAAGTTTTGTTAAGTCCAAAATAAAGGCCATCAAAAGCACCGGTGCCAAATCCCAAATGCCCTCTAAGATTAGATTTATAGTCTATAGTCTTACTGGCAACTACAAACAAATCACGATTTCTTAAACCCAGGGCTATAGAAGGCTGAATTTGCATCTCCCGAACTACTCTGGCTTTAACCCCACCATGAACCTCTGATTCAGCAAAATTATTTTGATTATCTAAACTAACAAAAATCTCAAAATTCTCCCAAATACCATAGTTAAAACTCAAAGTACTTTCATCTCCACCGATAACCTGAAAATTCAAACCATACTTACCTTCAGCCGGAGTATCCGCAATTGGGGTCTTAATCAAACCCTTCATTCCCTGTAAAGAGGTTGCAGATGCGGGGATAACCATGATAAACACAAGGGCAAATGTAATTATAAAAGTCATTTTTTTCATTATAAATCGAATACCTCCCTTTACTTATTCTTTTAATCTTTCAATTTTTCCTCTAACTCGACTAATTTTTTTTCCAAATTTCTGATCTGCTTCATTAATTCAGGTAATTTTCTTACAGAAGCCTTGATCCGATAATCTTTACGATGCTCCTGAGCAGGAGCTCCCGACAAAAACATTCTGTCTTCTACATCATTAGTGATTAAGCCTCTGGCTGCCAGGGTCACGTGATCTCCTATCGTCAAATGCCCAAATGCTCCTGACTGACCTGCCAGGGTGACACGTTTACCCAATTTCGTACTTCCGGCAATTCCGCTTTGAGCAACGATTAAGCACTCCGGGCCAGTAGTGACATTATGTCCCAGATGAACCAGGTTATCCAATTTAGAACCTCTGCCAACTCTGGTTGAATCAATAGCTCCACGGTCAATAGTGACATTGGCACCAATCTCAACATCATCTTCGATAATTACATCTCCCAGCTGAGGCAGCTTATAATGACCATCATTGGTAGTTACAAAACCATAACCATCTGATCCGATGACCGCCCCAGCATGAATGATCACCCGATCACCAATCTGTGTCCCATATTCCACCACCACATTAGCATGAATTTCACAATTCATGCCAACATGAACACCCTGTCCAATGTACACTCCGGGTCCGATTACTGTTCCTTCACCAATGATAGCACCTTTATCAATCACAACATATGGATGAATGGACACATCTGAAGCGATTTGAGCTTGCGCGTGAATAACACTGGTCGAATGAATCTCACCTGTCTTAAGTGGTTCTGGCATAAATTCATGGGCAATACGGGCATAAGCTAATCGGGGATTGTCTACTTGTAGCAAATTTTTACTCGACTTAGTAATTGATTTTGGGACAATAACCGCTGCTACATCAGTCATTTCAGCCGCAGTATGTAGCTCTTCTGATTCAGCAAAGGTTATACTACCAGGTTTTGCACCATCCTTGACACTACCCACTCCTATAATCATCATATCATTATTTCCTATCACAATACCACCAACAATTTCTGCCAATTGACCAAGGGTTTTCAATATACCTTCCTCCTCCAAATCCAACTCAGTAGATCAACTCATCTTAAGTAAAGTCTATAAGGAGTAGTTTCAACATCAAATGCAAACTACTCCTTATAGTATAGAACGCAAATGTTCAAGACTATTTGAAGATTTATTTTAGTTTTTCGATAACCTCATCAGTAACATCAACTCCACCATATTGAACACTTTGTTTTTGGAAGATAATATCTAAATCCTTATCTTCGGCTACTTCATCTACTGCCTTTTGAATATCTTTATTTAACTTATCTTCCAGATCAGCTTTCAGATCCACAAATTTCTGCAAAACAGTAGACTTCTGTTTTTCTTTTTCCTCATCACTGAGGTCTGCATTCTTATCAATAGTCTCATACTCCGCCTGTATCTCGGTTGCTTTTTCATCTAACTGGTTTTGATATTCCTGAGCTTTAGGGCTTTGTTTGATAACTTTATTCATATCAATAACACCCATTTTTTTCTCAATACCAGTGGTACAACCAGCAATCAACAGCATTGCCAATGACAAAACAAGCACAGGGGCCAGCAATTTTTTAAAAGACAATCTCATACAATCAACTCCTTACCTTTACTGTTTTAACTTTTGCAAAACTTTTTCTGTCAAATCAATAGCATCAACACTGACTCGTACATTGGTTAAAACCAGATCAATCTCTTCAGTCTGAGCGATTTCGGAAACAATAGAACGCAGATCTTGATCAATCTCTTCCAGAATAACCTGTTGTTCATCTCTGGCTCTCTGTAGATTTTCCTGTAAGATCCGTTCTTTCTCCTGAATCTCTTGCTGAATCTCACTTTGCGTTCTTAAAAGACTGGTTTTAGCTTGCTCTTCTAATTTAGTCTGTCTTTCCTGAAACTCATTATACATCGCTTGTTCCTTCTCAGCAATAAAATCTTTGAGAACTTTATCCAATTCATTCTGTTTCGCCAACAGTGCTGCTTCCGCTTCCTGTTGTTTTGTCTTCTGGTATTCCCGCAGTTCATTATCCAATTCTGTCTGTTTATCTTCAATAAACTGATTCAACTCTTCTTCTAAAACCTGACTCTTTTCTTCAATCTGTTTCTGATGTTCGAGTTGAATTTCGGTCAGCTCATCTTTATATTTCTGCTGTTCTTCTTCATTTAACTGAACCAATTGGAGTTTTAATCTTAGATTGAGAATCTTAGAAGTGTCCTGGGTATCTAACTCCTCCTGCAATTTTTGCAACTCTACTGTCTGTTTCTCCCGATAATTAGCAATCATATCCTGAGCTAAGTCCTGCAGATCATCTCTCTTCCGTTCAATCTCTGCTAAAATTCCCTGCCAGATCTGTTCTTCGTAGGCTGCTAATTGATCTTGCAGAGCTTTAGTCTTCAGGTCAATCTCTTTTTGATACTTCTCTTTAATACTCGCTAACTGGGTATTATATTGAGTGTTTAGATCAGAGTTTTGAATATCCACTTGCTCCTGAGCCAGCTTATATTCATCACTATGTCTGTCCAATTCCTGGAGATAACCCTGAATCTCTTCCTCCAATTGATAATACGCTTCCATCTTTGGATGTGCATTATACAATAATTCAAAATCTACAGTACCAACAGTCACATTTTCCAATAACACATCCTCTGATTCCAGATCTGTTGTAGGTGCATTCTGCTGAGGAAGGACTTCTGTGGGTTGTTCACCGGGTTTCCCAACCGTTACCTGCTCGTCAACGGCCTCTTCTTTAACTTTCTGAAGATATTTATAACCTAGAATAAGTCCAACCAGAAGCAGGATCAGAAGAATTGCTACCCAGAATCTGGTTTTCTGCTTCATGGTCCATCACCTGCTTCCATTTTAGTCATTAATGTTTTTTTCTGCAATTCGAGCTTTTACCTGTTCAGTTAAATCCTGACCGCCGTAAATCACATTTTGCTTATCCAACACAACCTTCACTCCCACTTCATCGGCTACTTCCCTAACAGCTTCATCAATAGAAGCAATAACCTGTTCGGTTAGTTCCTGTTCACGTTGAGACAATTGAGCTTCATACTCATCAATGATCTTCTGCCGCTCATCCTGATCTTTATCTTTAAGCTCAACAGATAATTGCTGTTGCAATTCACTAGCTTTATCCTGTAACTCTGCTTTAGCAGCAGCTGTTTGAGGATGATTATCAAAAACTTCCATCACATCCACATAAGCAATTACTGTATCTGCTTGAGATTTGGTCTCTGCCTGAATCGTGCCTAAATCGCCCAGAAAAACTACTGCCCCAACTATAACTAACATTAATCCGGCCAAAATCACCACTTTAACATATTTATTCATTGGTTTTCCCCTTTCTGAGATATCATTCAATTAAATACCGATCATGCCACATCTATTCTATAAAGATTGCTGAATTGATAACCAAATATTTTTATTTTGATGAGTTAGAGAAAGTTTAGTATAGGGTCTGAGATAATAATTAATAGATATTCTGGAGTCTCTAAAGTCACCCGGATAGGTCTGGTTTAAAGTAGCTCCAAATTTTCCTTTCCGCCAATCCAGTCTGGCATTAATTTTGGAATCATTCAGATTATAACCTACATTAGCTACAAAGTTAGCACCAAAATTATGCTCCAGATCTATACTAACGGTTCCTAACAATCTGTCCAGAGTAATCTTATTTTGCAATTGTAACACTGTATCTGTACCCAGCCTTTTTCCCAGAGAAAGATATAAAGCAGGGCCAGGTGCGTTAACCCCTACACTAACTTCACCGAGAAATTCCATCTTATAATCAATCCAGTCCACATCAATAGTCAAATTAGTTACAGAACCAACATCCATCTGTGGTCTGTCATTAAGATAGACAAATTCATTGCGTCCATTATTATATATCGCCTGATCAACTATCTCAATAACCTTATCCTGATATTTATCTAAAAGGGCTACTGGTAATCCCTCGAAAATCTTCAACTCTAATTCTATTCGTTTCTCCAAAGCATTAGAAAATATTCGGGGTAAGGATTGGGTGACAATATCTATCTGTATATCTTTGATTAGTTCACCTGTTGGCACAAGTTTCAAATCTACTGTTATCTCTTTTCCAATTCCTAAATCAATAGTTGGCTCAAATCCAGGAAGTTGCCATTTAACTAGATGATAAAGAATAGGTTTGATCACATCACTGGACCAGTGCAAAGAATCTACCGGAAGTCCTAACATCACCTCTGTAATCTCGTTACTGACCATCTCCAATTCTTCATTAACAACTTCAACTATTTTATCATTGACTCCCTGGATTTGCAAATCCACCTTAACCTTTTCAATTAAAATACTGGTGGGTGCTAATTCTACCAGAATATAGGTCTTTTCGCCTACTATCAGATCTATATCCGTAACCTGATAACCCCAGAGAACTTTATCGAAGACTGCTTTCATTACATGGGTGATCTCATTCCTGTTCTGTTTAATTAGAGAAACCTTTTGACCGACCAGAATCGTCCTGGCTACTTTTTGAATACTGTTGGCGATTCTTTCTTCAATATCTGAGTAGATCTCTTTCTTCTCAGGAAATTCTAGCCTGACATCTACTAAACTGACTATTTTATTGCCATCCTCAGCGGAAAGATTTGAACTACCATAAGCCAGGGGGCTTATGGTAGTCAATAAAATGATCACGACCACCCATAAGCATCCCTTTAGCTTATTCATCAAAATCCCTCCTAGAAGGTTTGACCGATACTAAAGTGTGGTTGACCACCATTTGAACCAAAGGCATAGTCTAAGCGAATCTGACCAAGAGGTGTATTCATTCTCACACCTGCACCTATAGACATATTGAACTCCTCTAAATTAAGCACTTGATCATTATTCCAGGAGTTACCCACATCTGTGAAGACCGCACCCTGCAGGTTTTTCACCACTGGGAAACGATATTCAACATTGAACAGAGCCGTCTTGTCACCATTAAACTCGCCCTGATCGTAACCACGAATAGTCTCACTACCTCCTATACGGAACTTTTCATGAGATGGCAAATCACCTAAACTTAGACCACCTTTTAAGCGAAATGCCCAGGTATGGTCTTCTTTAAATCCTGGATAATAACGACGCATCTCTAAATTAAGCTTGGTAAAATCATAATCTCCACCCAGAAGATGACCTGCATATTCTACAGATGCCATGTCTCTGCCACCTGTACCTGGATTATACGGATCATCGGTAGTATCTTTGACTGCAGATAGTGTCAGACTACCCGTATTACCTCTTTCTTCACCATATGGTTCCTCTTCAAAGGTATTAAGTGTATTTTCATATTTGAACTTCAAAGAACCAGTAATATCTTCAGCCAGAGGCTTACCAATCTGGATACTTCCACCTTTGGAATTTCTGGTGTATTTACCTTTTTCAGAGTCTTTCAGATTTCTGGAGGTTGTGTTATACAAACTTACCCCAAAGGAGAATTCCTGACCGAAAGCCCATGGATCATAAAAATTAAGTTCATAGTTAGTCATCTGACCAAATTCCCACTTAAATCCAAGCTTCTGACCCCGACCGAAGAGATTCTGTTCAGAAGCATCTATATAACCAAACCAGCCATCTGCAGAACTATAGGCACCACCTAATTGGAGCTGACCGGTCTTCTTCTCATCAACTTCAATTATTAGATTAACCTTGTTAGATTTTGTCTCCGCATCAGCATCAGCTAATTCAATCTTCTGATTGATAGAATCAAATAAACCAAGATTATAGATGTCTCTTAAATTTTTCTGAACTTTATTCAAGTCAAATACCTCACCTGGTGTGATGTCCAGTTCTCTTCTAATGACATAATCTCTGGTTTTTTCGTTACCTTTAATCAAAATCTCATTCAAAAAACCTTCATTAATAGTAATCTGCAAAGTGTTAACGGGGCTTATTGAAACATCAGATACATAAGCTAACACCAATCCCTGATCACGATAATATTCCTCAATGGTTCGTAAATCCTGATCTAAAATATTGGTATTTAAGAGTTGACCAGGTTTTACATTCATCATCTCTTGTAAGACATCAGCTGAGATAACTTCTGTACCATTAATCTCTATCCCATTAATCCGTGGATGTTCGACAACATTAAAGATCAGTTTTACTCCACCCAGATAGTTCTCTGGATCAATTCTCAGATCATAAAAGTACCCCAGATCATATATCGCCTGTAAATCTGCCTGGAGTTGTTCATTATTAATCTTCTGACCTACTTTAGTCTTGATCACATTCAAAATCTCTTCAGAAGGTACTGAATTATTCCCCTTAACCTCTATTGCAGTAACCAAATTAATTGATTCCTGAGAGGTGGCAGCAGAAACTATCCCACTAACCAACACACCCAACACACTGATAACAAGTAATATTATTAGACCTTTTCTCAAACTAATTCCTCCTTTTCTTCCTAGTTACAGCATTTATTTTTTAACATATAAAACATCTTCAGCCAATTGAATCAGCGTATCCAGATCGTATTGCAGTGAATTGGTAGCAGATCCAGCACTCTGGTTAACGAACAACCCCTCATTAAAAGCCTGCTCCTTCTCCATTGATTTAGATCTTGTGATCTCGCTGGATACTAACTGTACTGGTTGAGATTTTATTTTAATTGCAGGTAGCTCTATTTCAGATCTTTTTTCTGCTGTCACCTCCTTAAATGGATTATAAATAGCCTCTTTCTCATCTAAGGAGAAGGATATCTGAGTATAAGCCTCACGATTGATCTGATGTGAGTCATGGGCGACAAACTGAACCTGATCTGATTGTTCATTCGGGGCAAGCATTGCCATCGATACTTCCTGATCTACTGAATCAGTTTGCATCCCCACATTCTGACCTGCTGCTGTATCAACAACCGATCGATTATTCTGGTTCAATCCACCTGAATAAAATGGTGTCAGACTTACCAATATCACAATCAGAATTGCGGCTGCCAAACCAGCCCAGCCTCTGCTCAACTTGCGATATCTGGCCCATCGTTTCTTCTCAACTAGTCTATAATCGATCTGACGGGCAGGGATTGGAACCAAATTCTCGGTTGAGTTAAGTCTTCGACTCTCTTCCCAGGCTTTCCTTAACTCCGCCTGAGCCAGATTCAGATTCAACTCCCCTTGCCAACCAGCTCCATTCTGATAATCCATCTCTGCACGATCCAGCCAATCACGTACATTGTCGATATGATCTAAAACCTTGTTTTTCAGATTGATCTCCTTCACCCCCTATGAACTCTATATAAATTCACATCCTCACTACTTACATTAATAATATCCCCGATTAGGGGATATTTTGACATGCTATTTGGGGTGATTTACGGGTATCTGTGCTAATGGTAATGGTTTATCTCTCTTTTTCGCCTGCTGTCAACTAATTTTCTCCCTTTTTCAGCAAAAGCTGAACTCCGGGTTTTCAGATGGGGATTCAACTCCACCTGAAGTAGAAACAAGGCAGCTCTCACTGATAGAAATGGGAGTCATAAAACCAGATTACCTTACAGCGTATTATTATATCATCTAGTCTGGATAGGTACAAGAAGTAGCAATTGTAAAATGAGGTAATTATTATAAAATATATGCATTTAAAAAAATGTAATCATACTCTCAACTAATTTTCGAATATACTTCATAATCCGCTGAACTGCTTCGTCTACAGAACAGGCAAGGCGCTTATTGATTCGTAAAGACAACATTCCCTGATACATAAGCATAATCATCTCGTCAACCTCTCTTGCTAACTCAGAAGTCAGATAACCTTCCTTAACTAATGGTTCAATAGCCAGATTAGCACGTTTGGTCAAGTCTGATTCCATAATCATTGGAATCAGTTCAACCGGTGGTTTTCCCAACTCCTCCGGGAAAAGAGAAAAATATATTTTAAAAATACTCTCAGGTTTTTCACCAATATCTTCAGTGAAAACTGCATAATATATCTCAGGATCATTAAACGAATATTGACAAAAACACTCCCACATCAACAGGAAACGCTCAACTATATCTTGACTCTTATCCATATAAGCGGGTAGTGCCCGCACATAATCCCCGATAAACTTCATGGATGCAAAAGAGACAAGTTCGTTGCGGTTCTCAAAGTAATTATAAATTGTCGCACTATTATATCCTGCAATCTCCGCAACCTTTCTAATGGTTACACTATCAATACCTTCCTTAATTATAATCTGATGCGCTGCGTCAATAAAATATTTTAGCATGCGAATCTTTTTAATATCTCGACTATCTACAACAATCATCTAATAACCCACCCTTCTTTGAAACACTCCTCTAACCACATACTAGTTTGCTGATTTCAAATTTTTGGTCATATTAATATTATCAAAAAATCTAAGACCTGTCCAGATATTTGACTTAATTTGCCCAACCGCTCACTAATTTATTAACTGTAATTTCTCTTTTAAGCAACTCCCTACAAAACAAAAAAAGAGACAGCTCACCTCCAGTACTGTCTCCCTGCATATACTGATTAACTTTTTTAATATAGCTAATTTAAGCAATAAAACCATTAGTTTCTAATATTTTTAAAGCTGCTTGCCCATCTTCAGGAGAGATTAGAACAACTGGACCTGCACAACCCATACCACTCTCAGCATATATGTTATTTCTCCACAAACTCTGAACCGCATCTTCCAAAACCAGAATGTCAATTCCGACAATCTCTTCGGTTACAGGTTTAGCTGAAGGTGCTGTCACTTTATCCTTTGTATCTTCTCCGCTAATCTCTTCTAATGAAGCGATAACCTCATCCAACCCAGCTCTCTTGGCAGTTTGGTACTCCTCTTTTGTCACATCGATAAGTTTTCCTCTGGCTGCATCAGCCGCATATCTGATAGCTCCCGCAATTACAGGAGCTCCTGATGCTCTGGAGATAATATTAATTATTTTATCATAATTTTCTCCCACTCCTGGCCCATAACCGTAACCTAATCCTTCATAACTACCACCTGTTGTAAAGGAAGAGAAGATCTTGATTAATAGATTACCTGTCAAAGTATCAGTAACTATGACATCCGCCGTAGCCTGGAGTAAGTCATTGCCGCGCATCAGACAACCACCATCAGCCCGTACCGATTCAGCAAAGTTAATTCCATATCCCCTCTCTACCAGCTCTTTTAATGCTTTCTCCACCTGGCGAGCTCCATCAACATTTAAGATACCAACAGTTGGCGTTTTAATTCCCAATGTCCTGGCAGTAACGACTCCATGGAGGACGTTTCGCAACATGGAACTAACCCGATGAGTGCCCGAAGTACCTGTAGTGGTAGCAATAATTAGTTCTCTACCCAGACCCGGAGTAAGAACTCTACCCACTGTTGAGACTCCAATTGGAAAGTTGTAATGCATCGTTACACAGGCATCTAAAACTCCGTTTTCCAATAAATCCTCCATATGCTCATGGGCAGTCTTTTCACAGTCAGTCTTACAGATAATTGGTAGTTCTGTCTTCACCTGTGGACCGATTAAGAATACTTCAATATCTTTATTCCGTTTGGCTGCTATCTCTGCACCTCTGATTACCTCGAATACACCATGTTCACTACCGAGAGTAGTGATTCCGACTTTGATCTTCTCTCCATATTGTCCTGTTTCAATGACATTGGCAATCTGATTAAAGATTCCTGCCAACCGTTCATTAATTCCAGCCATCTTTGCACCTCCTGACTAAAAATAGTCTAAGCTTCCTCTTTTAGCAATGACCGGGCCAGTTCTCTCATTGCCTGACCGACAATCTTTTTCAGCATATCTTCATTCACACCATTATCAGTCTCAACCTGTCCACTATTCTGTTCTATAATGAAAGATACTCCATCAAAAAGATTGGTCATCCGTCCGAGAAACAGACTGCCTTTGCCGATAATCATCGAACTTCTGATCTGACCATTCAACATCAACCGGCGCGCATGCCCAATGAAAGGTACTCCGGAAGGAATATGACCCTGGGTTGGTGCAAAACCTGGCATACCATGAACCTCTACAAATCTCGCAATATCATTTCTCTCCAGATCTCCCCGCTTAACCCCTAAAGCTGCGATCATCTTATAATTCGCTGTCGGCACATCACCGGCTCCGGCAGGTCTCGTGATCTCCGGATTTTGCATCTCTACAGAATATTTATCAATATCGGTTATCTTTAAACCTAATTTGTCTAAAGGATTAGTCACCAGCGCAGAGATAACCGCCTGCGGTGAAGATCCAGTACCTACTGTATGTCTACCAATAGCATCAGTCCGGACAATAGGGTTGATTCCATCATTTTTACTAACCAGAATAGCAAACCCTCCCAGACAATCTTCCAGTAAAGGCATATTTTTAGCCAGATGGTCCTTACCATTCATTCCCAACTTGGCTGTAGCTCCACCAGCGACTACTACCACATTGTCATAGATACCCGCTTTAACTAAGGCAGTAGCATTAATTAAACCATGGGTAGGTCCTGCACAGAAAGAACGGGTATCAGAACCTGTGGCATTGACACAACCTGCAGCTTCCGCAACAGATTTGGCAAAATTACCACCACCACGCTGATTAATATCACCACATGCTTCTTCCGATACTTCGATAATATAATCAACATCACCCACTGCAATACCTTCCTGTTTGACCAGATGTTTTAATGCCAGAACTCCAGAAGCTTTGGCCATCATATTCTCTAACATAACATGCGCATTCAAATTAACATCAGTATCATGAGCCTGCTTAATGCAGCCTACCAACTCCTCGCCCAGATACAAAGGTTCAGCCAGATGACCTTTTACCAGACTATTTATATTCTCAACTTCTGTTCCTTTGATCTTCTCCAGTTCACCTGCAGTAATCAATGGATGTACCGTTAATTTTTCCTTAACCTGCTGTGCAAAATTCTCACTTAATTTGACCAGATCAAAAGCATCCACAATCTGCAAAATTCCATAGAACTCATCTTCAGGCATAATCTCTCCCCAATCACTAAATCGGGCTGCATTTTCCGGAGAATTCTCATACCAGGGCTGATCTATTGCCCGTAACTCTTCTACAGAAATATTGCCAATATATGCCTGATTAGCTGGATAAGTTAAAGTTTCTGCAAAAGACCTTAAAAATTGAGGCAATTTCTGTAGATATTCACTCTCAGAGTTTTTTTGTCTTTCCATAGTCTGAGTAGCGCCATGGTAAATCAAAGTGTTTGGAGTATGCACCAGAATATAACTTGTTGCTTTGATAACAGGTGAAGTCATTATAAACACCTCCAAAAATTATTTTTGTTAGGGGTTCCGGTAAGAGTATCCCCCCCGAAACCCCTGAGTGAACCCGTTCAACTAAAGCTGAACCTCGAGACTTCAGATGAGGATTCAACCCCACCTGAAGTAGAACAAGCCAGCTCTCACTTATAGAAGTGGAAGTCATAAAATTTAGATATAATAGGGAATAAGTTATTTAAACTAATTTCTTAACCTCCACTTCAATCTCTTCTGCTGTCAAGTCATCCCCTGTCAAAGTGACTAATTTTTCGCCATCTTTATAGAGCAGAATAGTTGGTAGACCCATTACCCGCTGACCGATTGCCAGACGACGATTTTCACTGATATCCAATTTGCCAAACTTAATCTTATCTCCATACTTTTCCGCCAGAGCCTCTACCTGAGGCAATAATTCCTGACATGGTTCACACTTGGGGCTGTAAAAATCTACTAAGACAACACCTTCTCCCTGTAATACTTCGGCTTCAAAATTCCCCTTATCAAACTTCAACATCGCAATAGCCTCCTTTAATTATTTTTTGAGAAGAGATCTTTGATCTCCACTTCACCCGGCTGATCTATCCGCTGGGTTACTTCACCTCTGATAAACACAGTGACAGTAGGAATCTCTTTAATTGCATGGCGACTAGAGATTCGATAATTTTTATAAACATCAATACTGACCAACTTCAGATCCTTATCTGCATGATATTTCTCCAATAAAGAAATAATCTGCATACTTTCTTCAACAGCAGGACTCCAGAAAGTTACGACAACTGGTTTTTCCATGGATGATTCAACTACATCCCGATGAAAACCCTCTTCTTCTTCAATATATTTCTCAGCAGCAGTCGCCGCGATCGCCCCATCTGCACAGGCAGTGACAACCTGACGTAAATACTTATCTGTCACATCACCGGCTGCAAAAATTCCCGGGAGAGATGTCTCCATGGTTTTGTCAACCTTAATATAGCCGCGATCTGTTGTCTCAACCAAATCTCTGACTAATTCACTTCTGGGAACTGTGCCTACAAAGATAAATACACCATCTGCACTAACTTCAGTCATTTCTCCTGTTTTGATATTTTTCACTATCACACCAGTTACCAATTCATCACCCTGGATCTCTTCAATCACTGAGTTCCAGATAAAATTAATTTTTGGATTAGCATAAGCCCGTTCCTGAATTACCTTTGCCGCATCCATCTTACCTTCATCATGAATAACTACTATGGTTACTTTATTGACAAATTTTGTCAGATAAATCGCTTCTTCAACAGCGGCATCACCATTACCCAGAACTATTACATCCAGGTCTGTATAAAAATCAGCATCACAGGTTGCACAATAGGACACACCGCGCCCCCTAAATTGACCTTCACCTTTAAGTCCCAGAGTTCTGGGCTCTGCACCTGTAGCCAGAATAATTGCTTTGGCTCTATATTCACCATCTTTTGTCTTCACTATCTTTGGAGAATTCTGCAGATCCATTTCTTTAACCGCACCTTTAATAAACTCACAGCCAAATTTCTCTGCATGCCCAGCGAAAATTCTCATCAATTCAGGGCCAGTCGCTTCCGGATAACCAGGGTAGTTCTCCATCTCCATAGTTGTGGCTGCCTGCCCACCCGGCTTTCTTCTTTCTTCAATAATCGCTGTCTTTAACTTAGATCGGGAGGCATACAAACCTGCCGCCAATCCCGCCGGACCTCCACCAATAATCAATACATCATATTCTTTGTACATTTTACACCCCTCCTATTATTCTAATTCACAAACTGAAAACCAGATCAGCTCTATGTTAATAATTCATCGGAATTATAATTTGCAATTTGATAGGGTGAAATAATCATTGTTTAAGTTATAATCATGATTATTTTTTGTTCTAAAGGAAACGAAACCCTTCGTCCAGTAACGAAATGTTCCGCCCCTTTAATACAGGTAAGATATTTCTAATATTCTAAAATCTAAAAGTTAGTTTTTAAATCCTTTCTTAACGCTTTCACCAACGATATCATAGCAAAAATCATGACAAAAGCAAAGGGGAAGGCGGCTGCAATGGATGCTGTCTGCAGCATTTCCAGACCTCCCGCTAACATTAATGCAATAGCTAGACCGGATTGGATAATACCCCAGGTGATCTTTCTTCCAGTAGAAGGATTTAATTTACCATTAGATGACATCATTCCCAGGACAAAAGTCGCTGAATCTGCAGAAGTTACAAAAAAGGTAGTAAGCAAAATAACTGCTACAAAGGAGATGATACTCCCGATAGGATACTGCTGCATGACCACAAAGAATGCTGTTGAAGTAGTCTTAATAGCTTCAGTTGCTACATCTAATCCGGTGTTGATACCCATAACCCCAAAAATGGCAAACCAGACAAAAGAAGCTAAAGTTGGCGCCAGAAGTACACCACTAATAAATTCTTTAATAGTTCTTCCTCTGGAGATCCGGGCGATAAATGTTCCCACAAAAGGAGCCCAGGCAATCCACCATGCCCAGTAGAAGATAGTCCATGAACCATACCAGGGCTCAGAAGTAATTCGTAAACTATCACCCACCAGTGAACTTAAATACATTCCCAGACCATTAGTTAAATGATTAATAATCAAAACTGTCGGACCAATAATTAGTCCCAAAACCATCAAAATGCCACACAAACTGATATTAACATTGGATAAGAATTTTATTCCTTTATCGAGTCCGGTTACTGCAGAGATCATAAATAAAATAGTGATCACCCCAATAATGATAATCCGAATCAGATTTGTCTCGGGAGTACCAAAAAGGAAATTAAATCCACTAGTCATCTGCAATGTAGCCATCCCCAGAGATGTGGCAACACCGGCAACTGTTGCAAATATAGCCAAAATATCAATAAATTTGCCGATTGGTCCAGCAGCTCTTTCTTCACCCAACAGAGGAATGAAGATACTGCTAATCAAACCCGGTTTATCCTTCCTAAACTGCATATAGGCCAATGCCAGAGCCAGGATTGCATAGTTCGCCCACGGATGTAATCCCCAGTGGAAAAAAGATTTTTTGATCGCAAAATTGGCTGCAGCTGCAGTGCCACCTTCCATAGCCAGAGGGTTGACAAAATGGTTCAAAGGTTCAGCCACACCCCAGAAAACCAAGCCTACACCCATACCCGCGCTAAATAACATAGCAAACCAGGAGATCGTACTGTATTCAGGTTTTTCATCATCTTTACCCAGCCTAATCTTCCCAAACTTACTAAAAGCAATCCAGATTGAAAAAACAACAAAAACCGACATGGAGAGCATGTAAAACCAGCCAAAATTCCCTACCAGAAAATCAAAAAGCCCTTGTGCCTGTTTACCAAAATTACCTGGTGCTGCTAACCCCCAGACAACTATGGCAAACACTACAACCAGTGAGATATAAAATACTTGATTGGAAGTCTTCCTTTCTTTCATTCTATCCCTCCTAGGATTATTATTTGGCCTACGCTGCCCGTTAAATTAAGAGCAGCGTAGGATGCTCCTGCATAGTTTACAAAACAAGATCAGACTATTCTTGACCTGGTAGTGTAATCTGAAAGATCACTTAGATCCTTACCTCAAAAACTGTCTGTTCTTCAATTGGAGTCTCCAGAGCAGTCAAGGCTACTCCCACTCTGTGGTAACGTAGTTTCCACTGTTCTTTCTCCGGGGTAGATGGGTCGCCTAAAGGATAGGGGATAGAAATCGTTGGAACCATTCTGTTAGCACCTACAGTTTTGGCTACTGGAATCAGATTAGCCATTTGAACTATTGGCAATCCAGTTTTTTCAATCTCTTTAACTATCGTTGCACCGCAACGAGTGCAGGTGCCTCAAGTAGATGTCAGGATTACCGCATCTACACCTTCATTGTGCAGATATTCCACCATCTCCTTACCCATTCTAGCCGCTTCAGCTTCAGTAGTACCAGTGCCCACTGTCGTATAGAAATATTCATGAATCTTACCGATTCTACCCTCTTTTTCATATGCTCTAAGAGCATCTAGAGGTACAACCCGGTTCGGATTAGTATCAGCTGCTGCCGGATCATAGCCAGCATGAATGGTCTTAAATTGACCTTCTTCCCGGTTTCCCAGCTTATCCACTCCCTCAATATTGTATCTGCCCCATCTGGTAGCAGATGCAGATTGAATCCGATCTGGATTATCCACTGGCACAATGCCTCCGGAAGTGACTAAAGCAATGGTAGCTTTACTCAAGTCTGCAACCGGTGCAGCAACAGGCACCCGATCAATCTTGGGAATCGGTAGTTCAGATACAAACTCTTCACCTTTTAATTTCTTTAATAACATTGCCATTGCACGCTCAGATGCAGGTTGTTCATCTTCACGCCAGACCATATGTCTGATACCTCTAACATAATAACCTTCATCAGAAGCAGAACCTAATCTCTCCCCACGGAGAATCTTATTTGCAAATTCTGCTATCTGTTTCATGTCAGTTCTCATCTTGGCTGCACTTTTACCCCCCGGGAAGATATAGATATCTTTTTTAAACATATCTACACCGGGATTTTCGGGATTCATCGAACTGACCACAGGTACATTGAACTTCTCTTTTACAGCTTTACCGATTACACCGCAGGCATTACCATAACGCCCTGCCTGGAAGGCTGGCCCTGCGATGAAAATATCGAATTCTATATCAGCTAAAAAACCCAGAATAGTTTTGACAGCCTCTTCTTCATTAGAACCCATATAATTATCACCACAGATGATGGTATGGGTTACTTCTGCATCCAACAGTTGATTTAGCAGCATTGCAGGGCCAACTAATTCTGCTCTAATCTCTGGCGTATAATCGGCTTTATCTTCTCCGCCAATTCCAGCAAAAAACTGATTGATATACAAAATAGCCTTTTTCATTCTCAGTGCACCTCCTTTTGATTAAAATTCTTTCATCATTTTCGGTGACCAACCAATAATCTGGTCTCCGCAAAACATGGAGTTGTTCTCCAGAATAATCGAACCATCTTCTTTTACCGAAGGTCCTAATTTTTCATCATCTGCCCAACCACCAGATAGCCCGTCGCGGGCTAAAGCCTGTAATTCACCAATTACTGTCTCCATTGGAGGTAATTTAATCAGTTCAGATACATTACCAGTACTAACGATCGCATTTGCTTTCTCATCCAATGTTACCAATGGTTGAGATTGCCCATCTCGACCAGTACATTCATTGGTCAGACCAACAGTCTTAACACCAACATCTTCAAGTGCTACAAAGCACTCGATAAAATCAGCATCCGGGTTACCATAACCCTCTTCAGTTAAGATAGCACCATCAGCACCTAAAGATTTGGCCATTTGGGCAACAAAAATTGCTGATCTTTTCTTCTGCTCCAACTGAACGTTCAGATTAGACATAATCACACCTAAAAAGTTGATACTCTTACCATGTTCTTGATATAGTTTTCTAATCATCGGAGCGTTCTGAAAATCATATGTTGACCATTTTGATGAACAGGGCATAAAACTACCAGAGATCAGGGCTCCATCTAAAATCTCATTGGGATGCATAAAAGTTGGAACGAATTTATTCATATCCCAGCCATAAACCAGGTCATTATAACCTATCTCTTCCATCTGAGACTGGGCTTGCATGACATATACCACAGACGGCAGATCATTTACCGCTTTCGAGCGTCTGGTAATCGGTTCTAATTCAAATACTTCCTGATTCTCTTGCTCGGGAGTCAGATCTCTGACAATTGAACCAATATAGACAGCTAACCTATGGGCAGCCCATCTGATGGCACGATTCTTCTTTTGCTGCTCATATCTTTCGAATTCTTCATCAGTATCAGCCACCAGACAGATGTTAATTAATTTAGAGAAATAGCTATAATTTGCCCCTTCACCACTCATGTCAATCAGACCATCACCGAAGCTACCCCAATGTTTACCAACTGCTAAAACACTACATCCTTTTAAAGCATAAGTGAGACCTTCGCCCACTCTTTCAACTTTATCAATCACACCAGGAAAGTTAGAACCTCCATCTACCTTATATCTAGGCTCAATAGCTTCCTTTACTGGAACAATGCGCTTCTTTTCTCCGGGTCTGGCGATGACAATATCGGCATCGGTAATATGCTCATCTTCTCTAACCACTGCCAGGGCTTCCTCTTTGTTAATCGTCAAAATGCCATCCTGATAAACAGACTTATCTCCAAAGATAACATCTTTAACTGGGAAATTTCCCATCTCTAAACGCATTTTTTACACCCCTTTCTTTATTAACGAAAAGTTAGTGAATTTTTGAACAAGCCATCTTAAATGTAACTGTAAGCCGTTTAAACAAACTTACAGTACTGGTTTCTATATAAACTTACCTCTTTGACGATCTCATCTACATCTAAGACCATCTCCATCATGCCAACCTGTTCTTCATACACATCCGGGTCGACTTCATCTTTAATCTCAGATTCAAAAATGTGATACACTCTGAGTCCTAACTGGACTCCTGCTAATGGACCTGCAAAAGTAGGATCACCATTTGTAACAGTCTCTGCAGCCAGACCAGAAGCTTCTGCCTCTGCTCCGCCAAGGATAACTACTACATTGTCAGCGCTAAATCTCTCCGCCATCTCCTTAATCCTCTTTTGATTTTCCAGATCCATTGCACCTGCGGCAGTTCAGACAAAACACTCAGTAGTACTAAAAACCACTTCTGCTTGAGTTGTCTTAATACACTCTTCAATGGCAGGACCTGGAATACCATCGCGATCACCAAGGATTGCGATCTTCTTTCCTTCCAGCATTTTTTCCACCTCCATGGTTTTAATTTGATCATTAGTTTCAGAAAATTCTTAATGATATAATATCATAATCATGATTATATGTCAATCATGATTATGACGAATTCTGCAATTATTTTATAAAAAAAGCTATTTATATAAATATTTTTAATATCAAATATTAATATTATTTATATTGGACTTAACAACCCATTTTTCGTTACGGGTCCGCATAGTGGTATAACCACGATTCTTATGGTTTTAAACTTCAACTTATATATAATAATTTTTCTTAAAATAAGATTGCCTATACATAAAAAAGACTCCCATTCAGGAGTCTCTAACTATATCAAGCAAATTTTTCAATTTTTATCTCACCAGACATCTCCATCTGACGTAAAATATCAACTAAATTCATCATCGCTACATAAACTTGATCTAAAGATGGTGTGTCAACAGCTTTCATATTTCTGATAATCTTCTCTGACCGTTCTACAGACATGATGTTCAGTATTCGATTGCGAACATATCTCCCGCATCCACTTAAAGCCACTTCTAATTGAGCATCATCACACCTGACTAACCATTTTTCAATGGTACTATCGGGTAAGATAATGATATCTTCAAAAGTAAACATCGCTTTTTTGACCTCTGCAGCGAACTCTGGATCATCCTTTTCCAGGGATAAAATAATATCTCTTTCAATATTTCGATCAACCTTGTTGAGTAAAACTTTTACTACAATCAGATGTAACTCTCTCAGTAACTGCGACCCCGACTCTACACCTATCTCGTTCAAAGTCAGTGGAGTCAGACTTCCTGTATGATAAATCTCCTTCAGGACATTTATCTGTAATTCGAGATCAAGCCTATTGAAAGTTTTTACAAAAAGATTATTCATTCCAACCAGCTCCTTAATCAAATGATAATTATCCACATATTCCAGGCCGTATGACCTGTATATATTGATAATTCCTTTTAACAACTCTTGATAACGACTAATCTCAGACATCTGCCTTTCGAAATCTTCTAATCTTTTCTCAAAAAGTTCTCCAACCTGTTGGTTTTCCTCAGTAAACAGAATTGTATAAATATCATCCAGAGAAAAACCCAGGTTTTTAAACAGCAGAATCTTCTCTAATCGACGAACCTCTTCTTCCCCATACAGACGATAGTTCGTCTCAGTTTTTGCCGCACATTGTAGCAGACCAATATCTCCATAATGTCGAATTGTCCGGGGTGATACTCCCGAAATCTTCGAAAGTTTACCAATAGTGATCTGTTTCATCATCTTCTCCCCTCCAAAATTACTCATAGCGCTATGGTTTTCTAATCTAATTATAAACCTTGACATTACGTTAAAGTCAAGCTTCTCTGTCAAATTATTATTAACTTTAGCTAGATTTTTATAGTGCTGGTTAACGGGCAATAAATATCCCCGCAGATTTCGAAATGTTAATATAACCATCTTCGTCCATTCTGCTCTGAACAAAATTTTTAAACTGCTCTAGTTTTTCACCTTTAATAACTTCCACAACGTTACCAATCCCTGTAAAAGTTAAAATATAATTTACTAATGGTTCAACTTCCGGAATCTTCAAAGAGTCTTCATAATATCGAATCTCAATATTTTCAAAATATGGTTTGAGTTTTGCTTCTCCATTTTCCAGGCCAAATATTTTGGAGGCAGTTCCCAGAGGAAACTCAATAGATGAATCAAATTCATTTACCAATTTTCGGAGTTCTAACATATTTCTGAGTCCCATGGTTGTCGCAAAAAATACACCATCCGAACGAAGAATTCGCCTGACCTCCAAAAGTACTTTTTCGAGATTTGGCACATGGTAAAGCATGTGATTAGCTATTACTACATCAAAACTATTTGCTGAAAAAGGTATCATCTGGGCATTTATAATCTCAAATTGAAAACTCGTCTGATTTTCTAAACATTTTTTTAATTTGCCAAGCATTCCTGGAGAAAAATCAGATAGAGTTACATCCCAACTTTCGTTAATCCGCTGTATATTCTTCATCCATACTGACCATTACCACTTCCCAGCTCAAGAATTTTACTATTAGGGTCGATTTCCGACAATTGGTCAAACACCCAGTTATGCCAGCCATATTTGTTTGTACTAAAATTTTGATGCAATAATATTCTAATATCAAGCATCTCAGTGTTCCTGTATTGAAATTCTAGTAAATTTTCCCGATCACCTATATTCATTTGTACATCTCCTTTCATTCTAAAGCCATAAATTACGTCATTCAAATAGCCAATATTATTTTGCTCAATATTCCATTTCGCTTATTTTTATTGAATATCCTTTTAAAAAATCTTATGAATTTTACAGATCAGTTAATTAGAACTAAATAATCTCTATACCACCATTACCCAAAATGCTTAATCTCACTAGACAAAAAAAGCGCAGTGATTAAATTACCACTACGCTGTGCTTGTTAAGTATTATTCCCACTTCCAGAATCTAATGGCCAGAACCAGTGTCACTACTAACCAGGCAGTTAAAATTCCCAGATCAGTTAATAAATTATAACTGGCAGTTGCACCTACCATAACATGACGCAAAGCATCTCCCAAATAGGTCAAGGGAATTGCCTTAACCACTGGTTGAATATATTTTGGCATCATTGTAATCGGGAAAAATGTTCCGGATAAGAACATCATCGGAAATTGTACAACCTGAATAATCCCTCTCCCCGCCTCCGATGTCTTACTAAAGGCAATCAGCATGTATCCTAAAGCGGTAAAAGTTAAGGCTCCTAAGATGACAATTCCACATAAAACCAGGATATTCCCAACAATAGTGACACCAAAGACTAATTTACCAATGGCAACAATTATAAACGTCTGGACAAGGGATACGATTACCCGAAGTAAGATCTCACTACTTAAAATCGTACTCCGGGGTAATGGAGTAACTCCCAGACCGCGGATAATCTTCTGCTCCCGAAGATTCATAAATTGTAATGATCCAAACAGACCTAATTGCATCAAAGACATTGCCAGAATACCCGGTAAAATATAATCAAAATCAGTCAGTTCTTTAGTCTGCATTGGTTGTGGTTGAATCTCAAATATTCTAACCTGCCCTGTAATCATATCTTCCATTTGAGAAAAGATCTGTCCAATCACCGGTAGGAGTACCTGATTAGTAGTACTCTGACTGGCATCATAATAAACAGGAATCTCTATAGGCTGTCCCTGACTGACCTTATTAAAATCTATATCAGGAACCATTAATACCAGACTTCGGTCACCTCTTTCCAGAGCCTGCAATTCATCTTCTTCTGTACCCTGGGTAACATTAAAAGTCTGGATGTCACTGATTCCTTCAATCATCTGTTTAATCATTATGTTCTCTGATTGAGTTACAATTCCAATATTAAAGGTACTCTCATCGGTTCCCGAAAAGACAATTCCAAAGATGAAAATAAAGATAACCGGGAAAGCCAACAACCAGAAAAGTCCGTCTCTATCCCGGATTAATTCCTTAACATTAGCAATAAACATTTCTTTGAATATCGTCATTCTCTAATCCCCCTTCCAGTAAGCTTCAGGAAGACATCTTCCAGGGTAGCCTGACGTACGATAACATCAGCAATTGGTTTACTTAAGCCACCAGCATAATCCATTAGAGACGTTAAACTTCGGGCTATATCATCGGTATACAGAATGATATGACTCTCTTCATTTTCGAAAATCACCCGGCTGGCAATTTGCAGGTCATTGATTCCATTTCTTTCTTCCTCAGTAAAACCTGGATCAACAAATTCAATTGCTCTTTCAACAAAATATTGGTTGATTAAATCCTTCGGTGATCCCTGAGCAATAATTTTGCCCTGATCAATTATTACCAGATCATCACACAATTTCTCAGCTTCATCCATATAGTGAGTGGTCAGAAATACGGTAACCCCCCTGGATTTTAAAAGTAGGATCACATCCCATAAGTGACGACGAGCTTGAGGGTCCAATCCTGTAGTCGGTTCATCTAAAAAGATTACACTACCATTGCTAACCATAGCCAATGCTATCGCCAATCGATGCCGTTGTCCACCTGATAGTGCTTTTGTCTGTACTTTCTCTTTACTTTCTAAACCAACCAGAGAGATAACCTCTTCTATTGATAGTGGATCTGGATATAGACTGGCAAAAAGTCTGACAATCTCTCTAACTGTTAACCTGGGAAAAAGTGATGGATTCTGCAACTGAACACCAATCTGTGGTTTTAATCGATCAAACTCTTTACCCGGATCAAGATCCAAAACTCTAATCTCTCCCCCGGTACGCTTATTTAAGCCTACAAGAGTCTCAATAGTCGTACTCTTTCCTGCCCCATTTGGACCTAACATACCAAAAATATTTCCTACTTTTACCTGAAAACTAATACCATCTACTGCTTTTACCGAACCATAGTATTTTTTCAAACCTGATACTTCTATACTATTCATGACTAACCTCCTCTTCTATAAACAGATTCCTACCGATATTTTATTAACTACCTTCCTCTTTTCTGATAAATGATATATGTAAATTTAGTGTCCCTCCTCTTTAATATACGACTTTTTTAATCATAAGTTTCATCTCACTTTTATTTTTTAATATCTTTTACGAAATATTTACAAGCATATGTAAGGAAAAGGCCGAAGAACAACTTCTCCGACCTTAAATTATCATCAAGGCAAAACTAACATCCGTCTACATTCCTTCAGCAGATTTTAAGCTTCAGGAACAGATCACACTAATCATGCCTCTTTAATATCTTTCATCAATCCTGAGAGCATACCCCTGATTCGCTTAACTGCTTTTCTCTGAAGTCGATATAGATGACCTGGTGATATTTGCAATTTTTTTGCTACTTCCTTTGCATCCTCACCAGCATATAATAATGCTCTAATTGCTTCCCGTTCCTTTATAGAAAGTCGCTCCATTGCGTTTAAAACTTCTTGCTTCAAAAACCTTTCCTCTACCTGCCCTTCCAGGCTTAATCCTTCTTCTGCCAACTTCTCCAGTAAGGTAGTCCCATCATCATCCAGAGAATAGTCCAATGAGACCAGATCCAGGTCTAGTTTTAAATCACGCTTAAGATAATTCAGAATCCGACCGCGAATTCGATATTTAGCGTAAGTGCTAAATCGAACATTTTTCTCAAGGTCATAATTCTCTGCAGATTCGATCAGACCAATAATTCCTTCCTGAATCAGATCCATCATGATCTCTTTACTCACCGCAAGACCAGCCACCAGTTTATAAACCAGTGGCTGGTAAGCAGTAATTATCTCCTGACGGGCATTACGGTCACCATTATTTTTATATGAGTTCCAAAGTGCCTTTTCCTTATCTTCAGAGAGAAGTTGGACTTTATTCAATTCTTGCAAATAACGGTCAAGCATTATTTACACCAACTTCCTGGTTGAGTTTCTCCCGATCATGAGCATTGCATTTAACTTTTATTAAAAAGGAAAATCAGCTTTTAGGCTTATCTGATAATCACCTTCATCTTTGTAAACTCCTTCAAGGCTAATATTAGAGCGAATCTCATACTCAAAACCAAAAGATTGTTCTGGATCTTGAGCAAATGTTCTTTTATATACTACATAAAAGTTATCATTTAAATATTTCCCTACCTGAATATTAATCTTCGCATCTCCAAAAAGTACAGGATCAATATAGAAAGAGTCCAGGTTAAAAGCCTTCTCAACAGATTCTTCCAGTTTATTTAAGAATTCACTTCTCAAGCCCTGATTAATATATCTCCACATCTCATCAGTAATCAGCGCCGTCACATCTCTACTACCATCCAGAAATCCACCCAGTCCACCTTGTCCTGCCAAAAGAGTAGTTATCTGTTCTTGACTTAAGGGTGGATCAGATGTCAGATTCCAGTTAAAATTCTCACTATCTGTAGGCAGACCATCTAAGACGACATAAATTCGATAATCATTAATAGTGGTATAGGCATTGATATTGAGAATCGGAATATATTTATTGAACTCAACAAAAGATGCTGAAGCCTGAGAAACCCTAAAGTTAGAATTATAAATGTTAAAGGTACCACTTCTAGATGCTAAATCACCAGTGATAATTAACTCTTCTCCAGTCGAATCAATAACCAGAGCCTGTTCAGGATTTTTGAGTAATGTCAGATTCATATTCAACGGACTTTCACCCGTTACCCGAACATTCTCTCCAGGATATAACTCCAGATAGAAGGTTGGAGCAAATTCACTGGGTTCATCTGACGCAGGCCAATCAAAAGATGGTAATACTTTGACTGTAGTATCATGAACAGTAAGCTTACCCCGAATTTCTGGCTGCATCAATTTACCCCTTACGCTCAACGTTCCATCTCCATTAGCATCAACTGAACCATAGGCAAAGTGAACATTGTGCGTCTTGGCAGTCAATAATAGTTCATCAGGTATTAGTCCATCCAAAATAATTCGACCGGTGACTTCAACAGTTCCATCACCATATTTAGCATTGAGATTATTCACCATGATCCGATCTTTACTTAATAATATCTTACCATTAATCTCCTGCAGCATCTCTAAACCCGTGTAGTCCACAAAACCAGAATTAATGTCAACCTCACCTTCAATCAATGGTTTAGCCAATACACCTGTCAGTTTAAAGTGGGCTTTACCTTGACCGCCTGCTTTCTCTACACCAGGTAGTAAAACCGGCAAAATAACCAGATTACCCCTGGGCATATCGACATTCAAATCAATGGTCTGTCCAAAGTCTTTTAGTGGAAGATGCCCATTAACTGTAAGGGTACTACCATCCAGTAATTCTAACTTTTGATCGAGAAGGACTCTAGACCCCTCAGATAGTTGAATAGAACCACCAAGATATTTGAGAGGATAATCATTAATAGTACCTTTCTCAATACCTACCCGCAGCGAAGCATTTAGTCTGTCCAGTTGTCCATTAAGCGTACCATTAATATTAAGTTTACCAGTATAGTCTAATTCAACCGGAATCATTGCTTTTAGTTGAACCATGTCTAACATCTTGCCATCTAAAGTTAGATTCATTCCATCCTTCAACCCATAGACCCCTGTAACCAGAAGTTGTCCTCCTTCAGGGTCCTGAAGCTGGATATCCATATCAGCAGTGATCTCTTCAAACTTGCCTTTGAGAGTTCCACTTCCATTAAGGGTATAATTAAATTTATCTAACCCCAGATATACTTTAGACGATGAAAGATCAAAATTAGTTCCCTCAATTTGAAAATTCATTCCTTGATCTAAATCATAAATACCGGTTAGAGCCAGAACACCATCTTTGCCATCTGCTAAAGTGACATCTAAATCAAAGACAGGTCTGTTTAAGTCACCTCTAACCCAGATCTCACCTCCCAGAATATAGTCCATCTGTTTAACAGGTAGACCTGTATACCGTAATAAGTCACTAACCTGAGAACCTTTATTTTGAATATTCATCTCCATTGTCTTATCATCAAAACAAATCTCACCAATTAAAGTATATTCACTTCCTGCATTCATTACTTTCATCGGTTTAATATTCAAAACTCCATCTTCGAAATTCAAGAGAGCCGATAACTGTTCCACAGGTATATCATTATAGGTGATCGAATCTGAGGATATAGTTCCCCAGAATGAAGGGGAGGACAACTCACCAGTCAATTTACCCCTAAAATTAGCTCTACCTTTAATCTGAGGTAAGTGATCACGCATCTGTTGAATATCATTAAGATCAAAGTTTTGACCAACCATCTCAATATCCAGATTTTTATAATCGTCTAACATACCCGATGCTTGTAAAATAGTATTCTGATAACTGACTTTAAAGTTTTCAAAGAAAATATCATTATCATCCCAGGTAAAGGACAGTTCAGCACTGTTATATGGTTGTTTTGCTGCAGTACCATTATTAGCCATCAAATCTCCCTTAACCTGTAGGTCTGTCCAGGTTCCTTCTAAAGCAATCTGACCAGTTATATCACCTGTAATCTCAAACGGAATATCCATAAAGTCCAACATCTCTTTCAAGTCTTCCAGAGATGACTTTGAAACATTCAGTTTAAGATCTAAATTTTCTCTGGCAAATCCTACTTTTCCCGTTATCTCAAGGACATTGTCACCTTTGCTTACCAGGGCATCGGTTAAGACAAGTTCTTCTTTGTCTATCCTGATTCCTCCAGACATCGAATCAAATTGCTGATTCCAGAGATGACCTTGATTCATCGAGACCTGGCCCTGGAAATAAGGATTTTGAATGGTACCACCGACCTGCCCACTAATCTGACCTTCCCCATTCGCCGGAAGATCAAATAATTCACTAAACCATCCCAGATTAATAAAAGATGGCTCAATAGTAAGATACATCTCACCATCAAGGTCTATATTACCAGATAGCTCAGTAGTCAAATAGGGTGTACTCAATTCAACTTTACTCAAGCCCAAATCTCCCGCAGATAACCAGAAACTGGTCTTAAATTTATCAAAAGGCATCTGCTGATATTTACCATCCAATACCTCTAAAGAACCAATAGCTGTCACCTGATCATAATCAAAGCCTTCTCCCGAAAGGTAACATCTACCATTCAACTTACCCTCCGGAACATCTTGTAATCCTAAATCCATCACCGATAAAATTCGCTGTAATTGTAAATCTTTTATATCCAAAGTCGTAGAATAACTAATCTTGTCCAAATCTTTTAAATCAAAATAACCGCTATACACCTCAAATTTTCCTTCATCAATTTTGCCTGTTAATTGTTGTATTGTTATCAGAGAGTCTTGAAACCGCCCATTCAAAGTAAGATTTTGCAGCTGTAAATCTCCATAGGTCAGTTCAGGGAAATTCACATTAGCTTTAATTGTCAGTTTATCTAACTTACCAACAATCTCGGTTCTACCTTTGATCGAACCAGTCACTTTTTTAAATTGATCTGGATCTATCAGTTCCAAATCCTCCAAAAGGGCCTCAATCGGAGCTAACTGCAATCCGTCAGTATTAATGGTCAAAGAAATCCCCGGATTGGCAAAATCAGTCACCTGTCCCTTAAGTGTAAAATTACCAGCAGAGGTCTCGCCCTCCAGGTTTTGGATGACTGCAAAGTCTTTGTTGAAAGAAACCTGGGTCTGTAAATGCTCAATGACCAATGCTGGATCAATTAATCTCACTGTACCATTATCTATAGACACTTGCCCCATATAATCAAGTTCTCCGTCTTTAGATAATTTTACTGCAATTGATCCGTCAGCAATACCTGTTAGTTCTGTAACTTCAGGAATCTGTATACCATATTGTTGTAACACAGTTAGCGACACATCTGTATAATCAATCTCCAAATTCATCTCGGGGGTGAGAGATCCTTTTACATTAAATTGTGCCTGAGATAAGCTTGCCACTTCTGCTTTCAAATTAAGGTTAACACCTGATTCTTTTAATTCAATGCTTCCATTTTGAATGTGAACTTCTTCATTTAGTTTGTCATCCCGATAAGCTACATTACCATCAATAATACGGATCACAGGGGTTAGTTTAAGACTCTTATTACCCGGACTACTCTGACTACTGGATAAAAATTTTTCAAAACCATACCCAGTATCAGTTTTGATCAAATTCACCTGGGGCTTAACAAGTTGAATCTCCCTGATCCCTTCAACCAATCCATCAACTCCCTTAACCAGATTATGGAGATAGAAGGAAACAACAACTCGCTCAGCCTGAGCCAACGGCTCTGAACCTGTCCCAACTGTCACCTGATGAAGTGTCACTCGATTTAAGGGAAATAGGGTAACACTACCAATCTCAACCTTTTCATCTAATTGCTCCTCCAATACCTGAATAAGGACAGTTTTCGCCCTCTCAGTAATCTGGTCTGTATTAAAAAAGACCAGTAAACAAACCAGGCCAAAAATCAACAAGAAAAATAGAGGTATTAGCTTTTTTCCCGTCTTTAGAATCAATTTCATCTCTATTCCCCCATATAATTAACTACTCTTAATAATATTACATTTATTAAATTTATGCAAGAAAAGAGCAGCCAATTTCAGCAAAACTTTTCAATGCAATTTATGGATATTAGCTAAACAAAGAGCACAAGGTAACCCCCTGTGCTCTATTATAACAAAGTCAACCCATGATTATATCTGTGCACCCGACTCAAGAACTCGTGTATTTCCCAATTTGCGCTCTTCTGTAAAAACTTCTATACCCGGATCACCCTTTTCCAAAATTGTGATCTCCATAGTCAAACTTCCATCTAACACGTACTCCGTCGGAAAATATTTTTTGACTGTTTGAGCGACACTATCAGATCCAGCATAGTCATCTTTCACATTACCTTTGGCGTCTTTTTCAGAATTCTGGGCTTCATTATTTTTGGTTCCAGTCGAAGTATGAGCTTCATTAGGTTCTGCCATTACCGGTTCCGTCTCCATCCCAGATTCATCATCAACCATAACATCAACATAATATGGCATAATTTCGATTACTAGATCATTGTTCTTAGGTTCTACAGAATACATTTTCAGAATCTCTTCTAAACTTTTATAATGCTCACCCTCTACATGATTAGTATCCTGAACCCGTTCTTCATCCTGATATTCTTCAGGCATAACATATGAACCATAAATTCCACTGGCTACTGTTAAAGAAGCTGGGCCAGTCTGAATATTCTCAGGAATCTGCACCTCATAAGTCAGTTTATAAGGGTTAGTTCTATATGGTTGGAGAGTAACCTGGATCTGAGCTGTATCACCCGGACACAACTGGTCATTTAAAAGTTTTACTTCCTCAATTAAGGCATATTGTCTAATCTGTTCAACCTGTAAACTAATATCAATACTACCTATGTTAACCTGAACAAATGGATTAGTGATAATATAGGTCAGAATATTATACAGGTCATTTAAAGAATCAGCAGCTATATCTATACTGCTATAATACATGTTCTCATAAGAAAATAATTGATTAGGCAGCTTATCTCCCACAATCTCCATCCTAAGTTTAGACGTCCCATAGCCCTGCCGATCAATAGCAGTATCTATGGTCTGCAAGATAGCAGGAATTACCAGTGACATCACCAGCTCTTCATTGCGAATCACTTGAAATTGAAACTCCTGTTGACTTTGAAGGTCAAAGTCTTCAACCAATACATTGACAGGAATAATTTTCGGATTCATTCCAACTTTACCTGCAATTCCAGAACTTCGATCCTGAGTAATAGTTCCAACCACTCCTGTAGGAACTCCCAATTTAAATGGCATATCCAGATTATCCACAACTGCTAATATCTTAGCTCCAGAAAGAAAATATTCAACTTGACCCTGATTCATAAAAGGATGCCCAAAAGCTAATATCTCTTCATCCTGAATATAGGTCAAAGTACCAATAGAAGAAACTTCAATATCTCCCTGAACCAATTGAACTGAAATCCCACTCCCGGGTTCTAATACTGGTAGTTGAACCTCTTTGGAATTATTGCTTGAACCAGTCTGGATTGGAATTACATCAAAATCTGTTAAACCTCGCATCAATCTATCTAAAGCACGCCCTTTTATACCATTAATCAATAACGGTGTTTTCACAGGATATGCTTTCAATACAGAATCATTAGTTGTTAGCTGTACAGCACTCTGATAAGATTCACAAAAATAAATCTGGTCAACCACCCTATTTTCAAAATTAACTGGTTCAGAAAAGACAATCCGCTCCTCTACTCCCTTAAAGGCAGCTGACGAGTCGGATTGAAAACTGTCAAAATCTATCTGAAAAGATCTTTTGGCTTTACCTGATTCTCTGTTCAAATCAAGAATCTTCAACATACTCTCGATAGGTGTAATTAGTCCAACTCGATGATCAGTTAATGACCAACCATAACCTATAGCACCAATTAACATACCATCTATATATACAGGGCTTCCACTCATTCCAGCTGCTATGCCGCCAGTCTGATCAATTACAGGTCCGCTAACTTTTACTAGAATCAATTCCTGATTACTATCCTGTAAAATTCCCAGAACTTCTACCGCAAATTCTTCAACTTTTACACCATTTACAACTGTTTTGCCAACTCCTTTCATCCCGTTGACAATCTCAGTCGCAGGCATAATTTGAGTATCAGCCAAAACTTTGGGTGTAGTAATTTGCATAAAAGTTAGAAAGATTAAGGCTATGACCAGTATAGCAGTACTTCTTTTCACAAAATCCCATCCTCTCGATCCGCGCCACTAAATGCCGCTTATTCCCTAATATCCTCTTCCTAAAGAACGATGGTTAGAGATCAGACTATCATGTAAATAATCTAGATTTTCAAGAGCCATACCTGTTCCCAGAGCAACACAGGACATGGCATCTTCAGCCAGTACTACCGGAATCCCGGTCTCCTCACTTAATAGACGATCTAGACCTCTAAGCATAGCTCCACCACCTGTTAAGACTAAACCTTTATCAATAATATCTGAAGCTAATTCAGGTGGAGTCTGCTCTAAAACCCGTTTTACGGAAGATAAAATCGACCGTACTGGTTCGTATAGAGCCTCATATGTCTCTTCAGGAGTAATACTAATATTCTTAGGTAGACCGCTCATAATATCTCTACCACGTACATCATATGTAAAATCTTCTTTAACATCCAAATGAGCTGTACCAATGGCGATCTTCACTTCTTCTGCTGTTCGCTCACCAATCATCAAGTTATACTTAGATTTTACAAATCGAATAATAGCTTCATCAAATTTGTCACCTGCAATACGCAGGGATTCACTCACAACAATACCACCCAGAGAAATAACCGCAATATCACAAGTTCCACCACCAATATCAACTACCATACTACCGCATGGCTCATGAATCGGCAAACCTGCTCCAATAGCTGCAGCCAGAGGTTCTTCAATCAAAAATGCCTTTTTAGCTCCAACCTGCATAGCAGCTTCAATAACCGCCCGTTGTTCAACACCAGTGACATTTACCGGAACACAAACCATAATTAGCGGCTTAGCAAAAGAATACCTACCACATACTTTCGAAATAAAATGCTTGAGCATAATCTCGGTAATTTCAAAATCGGCAATTACTCCTTCACGTAAAGGACGTATCGCGACTATATTGCCGGGTGTACGTCCTAACATCCTTCTAGCTTCCTCGCCAACAGCCAGAACTTTCTTTGTTCCTTTTTCGATGGCTACAACAGAAGGTTCTTTTAAAATGATCCCTTTCCCCTTTTCATAAACCAATATTGTTGCTGTTCCCAGGTCTATTCCTATCTTCTTAGTTAACCCAAACATTTCAGTCCTCCTTCGGCAAGTGCCAATATTTCTATCTTTACAGAACTAAATTTGGTTATAATAGTACAATTACTAATTCTAGATTTATTCATATATTTCCTTCTTTTTTTCGCAGGACTAAAGTAATTTATTCATCTTTATCACGTAAATATTTACGTTTCGTAGCCTCACCACCTCTTATATGTCTTTCTGCTTTATTAAACTCCAATACCCCTTTGACCCTCTGTGACAAACTATCATCAATTTCAGCCAATCGTTCCGTTACATCCTTATGGATGGTACTTTTGCTCACCCCGAAAATCTTCGCTGCCTGTCTTACGGTTGCTCGTGTCTGAAATATGTAATTTGCCACCTCCAGTACACGTTTTCGTATATATTCTTTCACAAAAATTCCCCCCTACCCGACTTCAAATCTACTCTATATATATGAGTGGGTAGAGGGGAATATTCTATTCATTCTGCATTTCAATAACCTATGTATCTTTTAAAGTAATTTCTCTGGATTTTCGGTTTCACCATTTTTTCTAATCTCAAAATGCAGATGGGGTTCAATAGCCGTTTCACTCTGACCAATGGTACCAATCTGCTGTCCTTTAACGACTTTGTCTCCCACATTTACAGATAGTTTATCCAATTGGCCATAGACAGTCGTCCACCCATTACCATGATCCAGAGTTACCAGGAGAATTTCGTGATAATTTTCAGTAATATCCACTACCTCTCCGGAAGATGCTGCCATAACAATCTCAGCTTTCTGACAACGTAAATCAACTCCTGGATGATAACGCCATTTCTCCAAAACAGGATGAAAATACCATCCATATTCAGTAATTACTCCTGCCTGTCTGCGCAAAGGATAAATAATCTCCAGATTTGTTGATATCTCCTCCGGTTTCATTGTTGGCACTTGTGTGCCAGAATTACCGGCGGCGATCTGAGGCTCAGATACGATCTTCACTGCCGTTTGAGATGATTCTGTTTGCACATCCTCTACTTCAGAATCAGGGTTTGCTGACCTCAAATTCAGGTCACCATTTAAACTAATATCTGTTATCTGCGGAACCTGAACCTGAAGTTGATTATTTTCATCAATTACCACATCTACCAACCCTGATCTGGGGGACGTATCCAACGAATCACTTAATTTTGAATCAGGGTTGCTGCCAATAAACAATGCTACCAAAACAATTACCATTATACTGACAACAATGATCCCCGAAGATAAAATTTTTTTGGGTATCCCATACCGCTTGGTCACCCCATCAATAGTCTCTTTCAACTTCAATTTTAACAAATTTTGACTATCTTTAACAATATGGTATGGTAAACGATCTTTTTTGTTTGATTTTTTGGCCAAAATAATCACCTCCATGATTATTCTCACCATTTTCTGGCTATATATACCTAAAGGTTTATATATCATAGTTTTATAATTATAGAAAAACACCGAATCTCAATTCGGTGTTCAGCAAAATCTAATTTTGTATTCGCGTTATCCGGCTGACCTTAACTCCAGAATAATAATAAAGCAAGATATCTGAGTAGCTTTTTCCCTGCTGTGCCATTCCATTAGCACCATACTGACTCATTCCTACACCATGACCATTACCAAAACTAACAAACTCAACCCCCCCGGTAGTTGCAGTAATCTCTAACTTTGTTGAAGGTAAACCTAATCTGGTTCGTAAATCTGTTCCAGCGAAGATACACCCATCTATTCGCAACTGCAGGATTCGCCCGGTAGAGCTAAACTCCAAAATTTCAATTAACCCTTCATCAGTTTCCGCCATAGTTATTTCATTATCCGCAGGAGCCTGTTTAATCATATTCTGTAAATTAGTCCCCAATCTCTGATCTAATTCAACCCAGGTAAATTTAAACTCCTGACGATATTTCTTATCTTCTGTGTCATACTCGCTTATAACAGATTTCAAATAAGGTACACTGTTCCCCCAAACATTTGCTGCATCTTCTGTCATACCTCCAGCATTGGCATGGTATAGTGCTTCTATCAACTCATTATTATAGGTAAGAACCTGACCTGCAGTCGCCTCTACTGCTCTGGATATTTTATTCCAGTTAAATAGATAGTTAACTAACCCCCATTTTTCCTGGAGATCTTCTTTTGATGACCAGGCCTGTGCATTCTGAGGATCTGTACTAATCACCGCCTGGGGATGGGTATCTAATTTCTGCCCCTTAAGGACACGGCGCAATACATATGTACGGGCCAGTACTGCCTGCGCTTTTAAAGCTTCCATCTCGAAACTAGCCGGCATCTCTGCTGCTACTACACCTTTTATATATTCTTCCAAATCCATATCTTGAACCTGTTGTGCATGATGGTTAAATACTTTAATCACGGAACCACGTGGATTCTTCAACTCAGAATCTCCTATAGTACACCCCCGAACCAATAAAGTGGGGATGACGATTACGATCACTGAGATCACTACTAACATTGTTGCCAGGAAAGTACGCACCTTGACCCCTCCCCAATTTCAATTTGCTATTAATTATCTCTATTCGAAATAGGAAGAGTTTAGACCTTGCAAGGTCAGGTACACACCTCAAGTATCAATGAAGAATACAATCAACAATTCTGTTGATCAGTCCACACAGATATTTTAATATTAAAAAACCACGGTTGGGCAATTTCCATTCCATGGTTTCTATTTTCGCTAATATTTCCTAACTAAGCAGTAATGCGAGCAATTCTGGCCCCGATACCTTTTAGTTTATTCTCTATATTCTCATAACCCCGCTGCACATGATAGATATCGCCTACTTCAGTCTCGCCTTGAGCAGCCAGACCTGCCAAAATCAGAGCTGCTCCAGCACGTAAATCGGTGGCAGTAACCTTCGCTCCGGTTAAACCAGTAGGCTTAATCAATGCTGTACGGCCATCCAACTTAATATCTGCTCCCATTCTGATCAGTTCATCTACATGCATAAAACGATTTTCCCATACTGTTTCAATTACCAGGCTGGGTCCGGTTACCTGGGTTAATAGAGCCATTACCTGTGCCTGCAAATCAGTTGGAAATCCCGGATGAGGCAAAGTTTTGATATCTACACCTTTTAATGACTGTTTGACAGATACACGAACACCCTCCAGGTCTTCTACAATATCTACACCCATCTCTTTTAACTTTGCAGTCAAAGATTTGAGATGTTCATTCAATACATTACGGACAAAAATATCTCCTCCACTAATGGCTCCTGCAATCATATAGGTGCCCGCTTCAATACGGTCAGGAATAATTCGGTGTTCAACACCATGAAGCCGTTCAACGCCTTCAATCTTGATGACATCTGTACCTACACCCCGAATGTGGGCTCCAGCAAAATTCAAATAATTTGCCAGATCAATTATCTCTGGTTCCCGGGCAGCATTCTCAATCACAGTCTGACCTTCAGCCATTGTCGCAGCAAGCAAAATGTTTATCGTTGCTCCGACACTGGGATAATCCAAATATATTTTGGTGCCACGCAGTTTTTTAGCCTTCACCTCAACTGTACCATGATCCATAAAGACCTCCGCACCCATTGCCCGAAAACCTTTCAAGTGTAAATCAATGGGACGATTGCCAATCTGACATCCACCTGGTAATGCACATCTTGCCTGCCCAAGACGGGGTAATAAAGCACCCAAAACATAATAGGAAGCTCTTAATTTACGAACCAGATCATATGGCGCCTCAAAAGTTGTAACTTTAGTCGGATCCACCCTCATCTCATTATTTTTAAAAGTCACTTTAGCACCCAGGGACTCTAAAATATCTTTCAAATTATATACATCCCTTAATTGGGGAATATCTTTTAAAACGCTCTCCCCGTCAACCATTAATGTGGCACAAATGATTGGTAAAGCAGCATTTTTGGCCCCATTTACCGCAATCTCTCCTTTTAACTTTTCACCACCAGTAATCAAAAATCTTTCCATTATCAAGGCCTCCTCAAATAAATCAATCATTTTATCAATGGCATATATAGACACGACAACGAAAAATCTCATATTTAATATATGCATCCACTAAAAAATTCGCCACTACCACCATAAATCCTTTGTCAATATCGGATATACATAATTTACTTTTTTTTAGAACAGCCAATACATTCAATACCTATAAGTCGATCTACCCATCTTATTCGGCGATAATTAACTAATTCCTCTGGGTATTTGGACTCTAAATCTTGCCAACAGGCTGAACATAATTTTCCACCTACGCCCTGAATTAGTCTGTCTGAAAATCCTAAATCTTTTAATCTATGCTTTCTCTCAGGAACTAAAATATTCTCTACATCCACAGCTCTAGAACTAGCAACTACTAAACCAATATCTCCCTTAAGTTTCGGAGAATCAACCCGTTTGAAGGCTACTTTTTCGTTTTGGGCTAATTCTAGATAATCCCTGGCTCTATCTAAATCTACATCCCGGCGCATAACTAATTTACTGGCCTGCGGATCTCGTAATGCTCCCATAATCTCTGAATATACTCCAGGTTCTTCTACCTGGTTTTTGGTCAAAGCTTTTAAAATTCGTTCTCGGAATTCACCCAAATAATTGGATCGTTCTTCTTGTTTCAATTCTGGGGAGCCATATATTCCTTGCTCAACCCTTTTCTCTAATTCAGTCTTCTTTTGATCCATACCCTACTCCTCCTATAAGGACATGCGTACCCAAAGTTTATTAATATTATGCCCACAATATTCCAATTTATTCTAAGTATCCAGGGTTAATATAATATAGTATATTAATTCTTTTGCAAATCGTTTAACTAAATCCTTCTCGATAAAGTGAACTCATTCAGCTAAAACTGAGCCTCGGGGCTTCAGATAGGGATCAATCCCACCTGAATTAGAACAAGACAGCTCCCACTTATAGAAGTGAGAGTCCTATAACTTAGATATAAAAATTTCTTCGCATACAAAAATATTTTCTCAGAGAGACTTCCATCTCTCTTTATTTCATGATATGATTAAGTAAGTATATTATATGGGGAGGGACCAGTACATGTCAATCGTAAAAATCGTCTTAATCTTAGTAACAGGGACTGCAGCGGGATTTTTGAACACTATAGCTGGTGGAGGTTCTCTAATCGCCATGCCAGTATTAATTTTTCTTGGACTTCCTTCCGCTGTAGCTAATGGAACTAACCGAATTGCCCTGATGACGCAAAACCTAGTTGCTATTACTAACTTTAAACGTAAAGGTTTCTTTGACCTCCAATTCAGCTTAAAATTAGGTATTCCGGCAGTATTGGGCTCGATTATTGGTTCCAGATTCGCCGTTGGGCTACCTGATGAGATTTTTAATAAAATTCTTGCTGTAGTTATGGTCATAGTTCTCGCTTTAATTATCTGGAATCCAGGGAAATCTAAAAAAAATGAATCCGGGAAAGTACAACTCTCCACTAAGCATCAGCTTGGTGCGATGATTGCGTTTTTCTTTGTTGGCTTCTACGGAGGATTTATCCAGGCGGGTGTGGGTTTTATCATTATCGCCACCCTTTCAGTAATCACCGGGTTATCTCTGGTCAAAATTAATAGCCTGAAAGTATTCGTCGTCGCAATGTATATGTTTTCATCACTAATGGTTTTTATAGTCAGTGGAAAAGTTAATTGGATATTAGGATTGACTCTGGCTGTAGGAAACTCTCTGGGAGCCTATTTGGGTAGTAACTTCGCAGTTGCTAAAGGAGATAAATGGATACGGATTATTTTAGTAGTGGCAGTACTGACTATGGCGGCTAAATTGTTGGGATTGTTCAGTTTTTTAGGCTAATGATTACATAAAAGTCCGACTCCTTAGATAGAGTCGGACTTTTTTAAAGAATAATTATTAAATTAGTAGATACAATCACTGGGAGAAATATTATTATATATTGCAATATGAGTTAGAATGTTTGCATACCAATATTTACCGCACAATTCAGAGCACAAGCCATGGTGCAAGTACCCTTGCAACCAATTGAACAACTTGCTGTATAACAGCCTGATTCACAGGTTGCAGCCATGCAGATTCCAACTGGCGCAAGTTGTTTATCTTGTTTCACGATTTTCGACTTTAAATACATCTTTTAACACCTCCTTTACAATAATTTTTTATTTTCCCCGGAGAAAGCTGATTTCTATAATCAATTCGACTTTCCATTGAAATATGATCAGCTAGTGAGTGAACCATCCTGTAGTTCATTTGCTTTGTTATAGCTACTCCATTGAGAATGATACAATCTCTGATATGTTGGATTGCCTTTGATTAACTTTTGATGACTTCCTCTCCCCACCACCTGCCCTTTATCAATAACGATAATCTGTTGAGCATTAATTATTGTGGATAAGCGATGGGCGATGACGATAATGGAGTGGTCTGGAATCAGATTATGCAGCATTTTCTGAATATATTCTTCTGATTCTCCATCTAAAGCTGATGTAGCTTCATCTAATAGCAATATCTTTGAACCTTTTAACAAAGCTCTAGCAATAGCTAATCTCTGTTTTTGACCACCCGATAAACGTGTACCCCGCTCACCTATTATGGTATCATATCCCTCGGGCAGAGTTTCGATAAAATGATGGATATATGCTTTTCGCGCCGCTTCCTGAATCTCTGCAAAAGATGCCCCATTCTTCGCCAGAAGAAGATTCTCCTTAATCGAAAGATTAAATAAGAATGGCTCCTGGGGAACTATAGCGATCTGTCTCCGAAGATAATCTAGATGTAGATCTCTAATGGAATGCCCATCAAACAAAATCTCTCCTTTATCTGGCTGATAAAATCTTAAAGCCAGATTGAAAAGAGTCGTCTTCCCACTACCGCTGGCTCCTACCAGAGCTGTCATCTGGTTCGGAAGTGCTGTAAAACTAACCTCTTCCAATACAGATTTATCTTCATCATATCTAAAACTAACCTGATTGAACTCAATCTTACCCACAGTCTGCTCAGGAATTATTCCATCTCTCTTTTCGGGCGGCAACATAAAATTATCCAGAAGGGTAAAGATCCTTTCTAAAGCTACCATCGCTTGCTGAATACTGGAATTCAAACTGGCTATTCTACCCAGAGCACCACTAAACTGACCTGCATAATTATTAAATGCTACATAAGTACCCAAAGTCAAAAAACCACCGATTATTAAATAAGCACCTACTCCCATAATTACTAAACTGGTAATCCCATTCAACCACATAGTCGATAATCCCGACAATGCACCAATTACATCTATATTAATCCGCAAATGAAATATATTTCTCGTCCAGGTCATAAATTTACTTTTAATCATTTTTTCAATGTTTAGAGCTTTAATCTCCCGCACCCCACCGAAGGATTCAGCAAGGAAACTATAATAGTTATCATTCAATACCCGCATATCCTTATTTTTTCGCCGTAATATCTTCCCAAACCAACCCATCACCACATACGTTATCGGAAATGCTAATATCACAATCCAGGATAAAGTCGTACTAATCGTAAAGATCATAAAACCAATTCCTATGATTCGGGCTATGTCCAAAATGATTCTCATTGCCTGAAAAGTAATTATATTACTTAGTGTGCCCACGTCACCTTCCAATCGAGAGATAATCTCTCCCACCCGAAGTTCATCATAGGCTTTAACCGGTAGATTTAGAATCTGAGCGTATAGATCCCGCTTAATATCAAGAATAATCTTGTTACCTAATAGATCAGATAGGTATGTCTCCACTAGACTAATTACACCATTACCAACGATCAATCCCAGAATTAAAAATATAGAGTGCCAGACCAATTTCAAATTCTTGCTAATAATATGGTCAATAACCCCACCATAGACCAATGGTTGAAAAAGCTCTAAGATCATTCCGGCCAATATAGCGACAAAAGTTGCTACAAAAAGTAGCATATGAGGTTTTACATAACTGAAAGCTCGTTTAAGTAATTTTAGATCGTCTTTTGATAGATAGATAAATCTATTTTTCTTTTCTGTCATCTTGACTACCTACTTTTTTAAAATTTCGAGAGCAGGAGCAGATAAGTTGCTCCCGCTCTCGTTTATGAGGTTCATACCTGCTTAGAATACTTTTTGCTTAAACCTATTTTAAATTAATCACTACCCTTTCAAACGGATCATAATAATCAATTTCCGGGAATATCTGATCAATTGTCCGGGAAGTAATCTGTTTTAAGATATTCTTTTCATCCAGCATCCCAGCATATTTCCGTCCTACTTTTCGCTCAACATGACTAATGACACATTGAGTTTTACCGGGTATCAAAAATTCTTTAGTCTGCTTTTTGTTCAGATAAACACAGCGTCGACAATGGTACGCATCACACGCTGTACAGATTGGTGACTTGTCCAACCTTAAGAAATCCTGATAGTCAAAGGTAACTCCATCTTCTATTGTCCCTATAGCTTCACTATTATCATAGTAGAATGCAGGGCAGATAAAAAATTCTCCATTTGGAGCCAGAGTATAGCTATCTACTCCAGCATTACAATTGGCCATCTTATCCAGATTAAACATATCTGACAATACATTTAACTCTAAATATACACCTTCACTCAGTTTATCTGTCAAATACTCAGCCATCTTGATTAACTCTTCCTCATAAATCGCTAAATCTTCATTGGTTATTTTGTTCGCTTCCTCAACTACTAAATTGACCCTGGGGTATTTACCAAAAAGTTTTTGCAAATTTTTAGCCAGACCCTGAAAATTTTTGGGCTTAACCAACATCAATCCAATATCGCCCTCCAAAATCTCTTCAACTCTGTTATCATAGACCAAAATACTCTCCTTTGTCTGGTCAATATCTCCACCTGAATGAATCTGAAGCACATCTAAATCTTTAATCAATTCTTTTTGTTCAACAGTTAATCCCTCAGCAGGAACCATTAATACTGGTGTGTAGAAATTATATCTGGCATACTCCAATCCCTTTTTTAAAATATCCAGATCCATCTTAATTTCTTTACTATCATCAGGAGTATAAGTACAGTGACGGGTAGCTTTATTGGATAACATCAAATACAGGTGATCTTTCCTGATTCCAGAATTCTTCCTTTCAATGCCTGCTACTCGTTTTAGTTTAGCCCAATAATAATCATTGGCTCTTACTCTTGCTTTGTGCATATCACAAATATATGTAGCTCTTTCATAAATAGTATCAATTCTAGCCTCATCATAATTCAAACCTTGACACCATGCACAACCAGTAGCTACCTGACAGTCAATGCACTTCTGAGGGCTCTGTTTTTCCAGATTCAATACCAAAAATGGCCTCAATTTATCATGATCATAACCATTATCAATATCACCAACAACATATCCTTCACGTTTGTTTAAAGAATAACCTATAAAACGCACACACGGATAAAACTTACCCTGATAATCAACAGCTAACATTTTTCCAGCACCACACCAGTTATGCTTCAGATTATCTTCGTTTAAAGGAGATCCAATAGAGTCCGAAAACATAGTACAGTTAAACTCGTTCCATAGACCATTGTCTATAATGTGATCAGCTAATTCTCTCAGTTGATTTTCTAAAATTAGATCATCACCTTCTTGCCAATCGTCCTCAAAAATAACGTTGGCAGGAATATTCTTAATACCTAACCCGTATAAACTTAATACACTATCTTTCAAGTGAATTAAGTCATCATGAGCAAAAGTTGCTTTGGTACCAGAATTGGGATATTGTTCTAACCAGAGTGGTACATTTTTAACCACATCATCATAAGAACCGGAACCATCAGCTTTGACCCTCTGTAAATCATGTTTAGTCTTGTTGCCATCGATACTGATACCAATACTCAAATTGTTAAGATTTTTTTTGATGTATTGCTGTACCTTCGGATCAGCATACAGCACACCATTGGTAGCCATATTGAAACGATATGAATCAAACCATTTGTGATCTAATCTAAACATCTCTTTTTTGATATAATCTGTGATCTGATCGATTAATTCGATCGCCAGGAAAGGCTCACCACCAATAAACTCCCAGATTACACTGCTTTGAGGAAACTCTTCCTGGTTATTAAGGATATAATCAACAGCTTTTTTGGCAGTCTCAAAAGTCATCTTGTGATCTTTGTTTTTACCGGTGATGTAACAGTATTTGCAGAGCAGATTACAGTCTTCTGTAACAACAAAAGTAATGTTTTTAACATCACTTTCCTTCCAGGTGTCCATTTTACTACCCATCAAGTAATTTTCTGTCATCAGTTCACCCTCCCCGCTTAGTACTCTAAAAATATTTCACAAGTTTGAAAATTAATTCTCCAACTACCCTGTGAATGACTTTTCCATTGATATTTCTCACCCATCATGTCCCACCAATTCTGAAACTTTGCACCTGTTTCGCCAATATCTTTAATTACCTTCTCATATAAGAGATCGTCCACCTCACCATTTTGAGTACTATTTTTTAATATCATCACCAATTCATTTAAAGCGTTTTTACGATTAAATAAAGTCTGGATCTGATCGCGTTCTTCAAGAGTTACCTGGCCCACTTTTTCCAATCTTTTTTCACTCATCTGATTTCCTCCTCAAAAATTTATTTCCATCCTTGCACAAACCCTTAATTCCGGCGATAACTCAAGCGGGTTTCTTTTTTGCTGGTAACAAAATCCACTTTGGAACTTTTGACCCCAGTGAGAAATTGAACTAACTCTCCTAATATTTATAAGATAAGAACGATAGATTTGCACAAGACTGTATCAAAAACAGCGATGGCAGCTTCATCGCTTTATCCCTCCACCTCCACTTTAATTTTTAATATTTTGTTTTTATAAAGTATTATTCTTTGTTTTTTCCAATTATCCTCTTTGTTTCTTTTATTAATATTAAAATGTATCTTTTGATACACTTCACAGATATTATTTTGCACAAATTCTTTCAATGACCACCTTTACATTCGAGGAAAATGTTTTTCTCCTTTCCAAAAAAGTTAAGACCCATTGTGAAAAACTTTTTTGAAACATAAACAAATTGCTTGTATAAACAAATTGCTTTCTTAGACAACAAAAAAGGCAGAGACCTCCAGGGTCCCTACCTTTTCAATATCACAATCTTATCTTAGTCATGAAAATGTCCAGTAACCTTCAAACGAGCAATGGCTCGCTCAAGGGCAGCTCTGGCCCGAGCTTCATCAATATGCTGTGTTTGAGTTGCCAGGCGTTCCTCAGCCCGTTTCTTAGCATTCTTAGCTCTCTCTACATCAATCTCGTCTGGAAGTTCTGCACTGGTCACCACCAGATTCACCTGATCTGGCCTTACCTCCATCATTCCACCACTGGTGGAGATGAAAAATTCTTCTCCATCTCTTCTAATCTTTACAACACCAATCTTAATACCAGTGACCAGTGGAGCATGGCCTGGTAAAACACCCAAATAACCATCTTGTGCAGGAACGATGACGATTTCGACTTCATCACGGAAGACGGTTCGCTCAGGAGTAATTATATCCATGGCAATAGTCCGTGCCATCTTATTCTTCCTCCTCTAAACCTTTGGCTCTGGCTATAACTTCTTCGATACCGCCAACCATGTAGAATGCTTCTTCTGGTAAGTCATCATATTTACCTTCCAGAATCTCTTTAAATCCACGAACTGACTCTTTTAGAGGAACGTATTTACCTTCTTTACCAGTAAACTGTTCAGCAACAAACATCGGCTGAGATAAGAAACGCTCAATCCGACGGGCACGGGTTACAATAATCTTATCTTCCTCTGTAAGCTCATCCATACCCAAAATAGCAATAATATCCTGAAGCTCTTTATATCTTTGCAATACTTCCTGAACACCGCGAGCTACTTTGTAGTGCTCCTCACCAATTACTCTTGGATCCAAAATTCGAGATGTACTATCCAATGGATCTACTGCCGGAAAGATCCCTTTCTCTACAATAGCCCGGGAAAGAACTGTAGTAGCATCTAAGTGAGCAAAGGTGGTTGCTGGTGCAGGGTCAGTCAAGTCATCAGCAGGCACATAGATAGCCTGAACAGATGTAATTGAACCAGTCTTCGTAGATGTAATCCTCTCCTGCAATTCACCTAAGTCAGTTGCCAGAGTGGGCTGATACCCTACTGCAGATGGCATCCGACCTAGCAGAGCAGATACTTCAGAACCCGCCTGAATAAACCGGAAGATATTGTCAATAAAGAGTAGCACATCTTTGCCCATATCCCGGAAGTTCTCGGCCATAGTCAGACCACTTAAAGCTACCCGCATCCGTGCTCCGGGAGGTTCGTTCATCTGGCCATAAACCATGGCAACTTTATCAATAACTCCAGAATCGTTCATCTCTATCCATAAGTCATTACCTTCACGGGTACGCTCACCTACACCACAGAAAACAGAGTAACCACCATGCTCGATAGCAATATTATTGATTAACTCCTGAATTAAAACAGTCTTACCTACACCAGCACCACCGAATAGACCTACTTTACCACCCTTTGCATATGGAGCTAACAAGTCCACAACTTTGATCCCTGTCTCAAAGATCTCAGTTGCTGTCTCTTGCTCTTCAAAGGCTGGCGCAGGACGATGGATAGGCATTCTTGTGACATCTTGAACTTCGTCACCCTTATCTACAGGTTCGCCGATTACGTTGAAAATCCGTCCCAATACCGCTTCGCCTACTGGTACAGAGATAGGCTGGCCCAGATTAATGGCCTTCATTCCTCTTCTCAAACCATCAGTGGAGGACATAGCAACACAGCGTACCCGGTTATCCCCTAAGTGGTGCATAACCTCTACAACCAGATTAATGGGTTGACCGGTCACCTCGCTCATTGGTCCACCTTTTGGGCTCTCACGGCGCTCATCAACGATCCGCAGGGAATGATATATCTCTGGTAGTTGGCCTGACGCAAATTCTACGTCAACAACTGGCCCTGTCACTTGAACCACTCTACCAAAATTTTGACCGTTATTGGCGCTCATCGTCTTAAACCCCCTTCTTCTATTACTTCAGTGCTTCTGCTCCACCAATGATCTCAGAGATCTCAGTGGTAATTGCAGCCTGTCGTGCCCGATTATATTTGAGCGTTAGTTTGTCAACTATCTCTTCAGCATTTTCTGTTGCTGAATCCATAGCTGTCATCCGCGCGCCAAATTCACTGGCTTTGGCTTCTAATAAAGCACTGTAAATGATATTTTCCATATATTTTGGTACAATCCAGTCCAATACCTCACCAGCAGAAGGCTCATAAATATATTCAACTTTTCGCCCCTCATGCTCTGTTTCTTCAGGTTCAATCGGAAGCAATGGTACAATTGTCGGAATCTGAGTCAATGCTGATTGAAAACGCATATAACATAAATACACCCGATCAAATACCGCTGTTTCATGAAGTTGAATCACTTCCTGACTAATCTTCTGAGCAGTAGTGAACTCTGGATTATCCTCAATTCCAATATATTCAGAAACAATATTATACTTTCTCCGACTAAAATAATCCCGACCTTTACGTCCAATGGTTATCAGGCTGGTATTATCTTTATCTTCAATATGTTGGACAACTTCATTAATCATCCTAACGTTGTAACCGCCGGCCAGACCCCGATCAGCTGTGACAATAATATACCCTACATTCTCTCCACCTCTATTGACCAATAAAGGATGAGTCAAGTCTGTAGCAGCACCAACCACATTGTGAAAGATGGACCTGGTTTTCTCAAAAAAAGTTCTGGCCCCCTCAGCTCTCTCCTGAGCTTTTTTCAGTTTTGCAGCTGCTACCATCTTCATAGCTCTGGTGATCTTCTGAGTGTTCTGCACACTCCTTATCCGACGTTTAATATCACGCATGGACTGCATCGCGGACTCACCTCACTTCCATGCATACTCCAGACAATGCGTTCTATATGAATCATCTCTATCACCTGCCCAGATTATCCCTTATGCCAAATCTTCAACAGCTGCTTCTAAGCCGCCTTCTTCATCTTCCGGGAAAATCTCGACCTGGTTACTACTTAATTGGAATTTGCTTTGAAAATCTTTAATCGCCTCAACTAATTTATCTTCAGTAGCTGACTCCAATTTACCACTTTCCTGAATAGTTTTCCCTACATTTGGATAGTGGTTATGCATAAACTGCAAAAATTCGGTTTCAAAGCGCTGAGTATCCTCAAGAGGAATGTCATCTAAATGACCTCTAACAGCAGTATAGATAGACATAACCTGATCTTCTACTTCTAACGGAGAATACTGAGGTTGTTTTAACAGTTCAACAAGTCTGTTACCACGAGCCAGTCTTCTCTGAGTAGCTTTATCCAGATCAGAACCGAACTGAGCAAACGCTTCCAACTCCCTAAACTGAGATAGATCCATTCTCAGCGAACCAGCTACGGATTTCATAGCTTTGATCTGAGCGTTACCACCTACACGGGATACAGAGATACCTACATTAATGGCAGGTCGAACGCCGGCAAAGAACAGTTCATTCTCCAAAAAGATCTGTCCATCAGTAATCGAGATAACATTAGTTGGAATATAAGCAGATAGGTCACCTGCCTGAGTTTCAATAATTGGAAGAGCAGTTAAAGAACCACCACCCAGTTCCTCATTCAATCGAGCTGCCCTTTCTAACAGACGACTATGTAGATAGAACACGTCACCGGGATAAGCTTCCCGTCCAGGTGGTCGTCTTAAGAGCAATGACATAGCACGATAGGCTACAGCATGTTTAGACAAATCATCATAGATTACTAATACATCTTTACCTTGATGCATAAAATGTTCACCGATCGCACAACCAGTATATGGAGATATATATTGAAGTGGTGCACTCTCACTGGCTGTAGCACTTACAATTATTGAGTAATCCATTGCATCATTCTCTTTTAGTCTTTCAACAATTTGAGCAACTGTAGAAGCTTTTTGACCGATCGCTACATAAATACAGATTACTCCTTTACCTTTCTGGTTTAAAATAGTATCTATTCCAATCGCAGTCTTACCAGTCTGACGGTCACCAATAATTAATTCCCGCTGTCCACGACCGATAGGAGTCAAAGCATCTATAGCTTTGATACCTGTTTGTAATGGTGTATTAACAGGCATCCGATCGATTACCCCGGGAGCCGGTGATTCGATTGCCCGATAACCTTCATTTTCGATTGGTCCACGTCCATCAATGGGTTGTCCCAGAGCATTGACAACTCGCCCAATAAGTGCCTCACCAACTGGCACTTCAACAACCCGTCCGGTACGCTTAACAGTATCTCCTTCTTCAACTTTGGTCTGATCACCTAACAGAACACAACCTACACTGTTCTCTTCTAAGTTAAACGCCATGCCGAAAACACCGTTAGGAAATTCTAACAACTCTCCAGACATAGCATCCTCAAGACCAAAGACCTGAGCAATTCCATCACCAACATTGAGTACCGTACCAACACCTACAGTTTCAAGTTGGGCTTCATAATTTTTTATCTGCTCTTTGATTATGGAACTAATCTCTTCAGGTCTTAAATTCACTGTTAACTCACCTCCACCTGACTAACCTGGATTTGAGCCAGATTTTCTTTTATACGTTCCAGATGCCGCTGAACACTTCCGTCAATCACCTGATCTCCAATCCGCAATCTAAGACCGCCAATAAGAGTAGGATCAACAGTTACCTGTAAATCCACTACTTTGCCAGTAAATTCCTGCAATTTGGCACTAAGTTTTGCTTGATTATCAGAGGTAAGTTCTAAAGCAGTAAGCACCTGGACTTCCAAAATCCCCCTGGCTTCTTTCGCCAGGCGTTGAAAAAATTTGATTATATCTTTTAGTAATGACTCGCGACCTTTATCAATAAGTAACATGATAAAATTCAATATAAGCGGCGAAACTTGATTATCCAAAATTCTCTTCATCAAATCTTTTTTATCTCCCTCTTGAATCCGTGGATGATTAAGTAATTTGACCAGGTCAGTATGATTCTCCAGTAACTTATAAATCTCTTTGAGTTCAGCGACAAATCTATCTAACTGAGATTCTTCGACAGCTAATTCAAAGAGAGCCTTGCCGTATCTTTCGACGGCTCCACCTTTAATCATCTGATATCACCTAACTTGTCCTGATCTAATTGGTCAATAAACTCTTCAACTAAATTCTGATGACGTTTTTTATCCACAGATTCCTGAAGAAATTTCTGAGCAATCAACAAACTAATATTCGAGACTTCATCTCGAAGTTGGCTTAATGCCTGACGCTTGGCCTGTTTGATCTCTTCTGCAGCTCTCTCTTTAATCTTGCGGGCTTCCTCATGAGCATCGGCGATGATCTCTTCACGCCGTTCATTGCCCCGCTTTTCTGCCTGAGCTATAATCCCATTAGCCTCTACCCTGGCCTTCTCGATGCGAGCCTGATACTTATCAGCCAATTCTTGAGCTTTCTTTTTATCTTCAGCTGCATTGGCCAGGTCAGTTTCGATTTTTTCTCTCCGCTGATCAATTATTTTGAGCAGTGGCTTATACAGATATCTTCCCAGAAGATAGATCAATACCAGGAAATTCACAATAGTCCAAAAAATCGTATTTCCCAGAAATGACATCATGGTACCCAAGCCTCCCCCTTTCCTGGTTGTATCTCAATCGAGTATAAACACAATAATCTACCTACAGCCATTAATGCCATAATGACACCTGGCTTTACCAGAAATAGAAACTTGGAAATCGTTAGGTAGTAAAGATTAAGAGCAAAGCAATAACCAATGCATAAATACCAGTTGACTCTGCGATAGCATCGCCAAGAATCAGAGTGGTATAAATGTCACTCTTAGCTTCTGGTTGACGAGCAACAGCTTCAACAGCTTTACCACCAACAAAACCTTCACCGATACCAGGACCAATACCCGCAACCATAGCAATACCTGCGCCTAATAAAGCAGCGGCTCTGATAATGATTTCACCCCATTGTTGAATTAATTCAGGTGTCATCTGTAATTCCCCCTTACTTCTTTTTAATGTTTTTTTGATACTAATAGTTAGAGGTCTATTTAATCCTCTTGAACACTAATATAAACAATTGCCAAAATACCAAAGATAAAGGCCTGGATAAACCCCGAGAAGAGGTTAAACCATCCCATTAGTGCAACTGGAATCACCCAGGGAATGAAATACATAGCAATAGCTATAATTATGGCTCCAGCTAGCATGTTTCCAAAAAGACGGAAAGCATGGGAAACAGGTTTTGCTAGTTCGCTGATAATGTTTAATGGTGCCATAACAAAGACCGGCTGAAAATAAGCCTTAATATAGGGCCATATACCTTTGCTTTTCACCCCAACATATTGACTGACCAAAAACACTACTATAGCATAACTGACAGTTACATTAATATCAGATGTTGGACTAACCATAAAGGGAACAGTTCCAATTAGATTGGAAAAACCAATAAACAAAAAGATAGTCCCAATCATCGGAAGATAACGCCGACCCTGATTAGGCATAATTCCATCAATAAGACCAACTACGCCGACGATAAACATCTCTGCCAAAGCCTGCAAACGACCCGGAACCACAGTTGCTCGACGTGAAATTAAAATTCCAACGCCAACAATAATCAGAGAAATAACAAAGCCGGTAATTAGAGTATTAGTGAAGGGTATACCGGCTATCTCAAATACAACCTTCGGTCCCAGACTTATTTGTAATCCCCCTCCATTCAAAGCTCTTCACCTCCCTTTTTTTCAGATTTATCAGGTTCTAGATAAGGCTTAAATTTGGAGACATAAAAATTATTCACTGTCCTCCAGAGAGCCCAACCAACCAACCCAATTTTAATAGTCAACAAGCCTAAAACTGCCCCTCCAAAACTAAAATATTCTCTAGTATAAGCTGCCCAGAGGGCAGCACCATACACTATATAGCGAATCAGATATTGACCAACCCGATACCGTTTTACTTTATCCTTAGACAACCCTAAAGCTTTCTTGGCAGTACTGGCCATCCTGATAAACATCAGAATACCAATAGTAAGGCCAAAAAGATAACTCCACAAGATACGAATATCTCCAGATAACACTATAAGTATAACCAAAAATCCTGCGGTTCTTACCACTACATTTAAGATTTGTCTTTCAATCGGAGTATTTTTATTCACTTTACTCATCCTTTTTAGTGTCACTTATAATTTGCCGAAACATCTTAAAGACTGACCAGAAACCTGCCCCTATTCCCAACAAAATAAAGATCGGAGTAAAGATAAACCAAAATCCTAACAATTTATCTAAGAAATATCCTATAAAAAAGCCAATCCCAATGGAAGTAGCAATCATCAACCCCACCTGAGAGATCATGGCTAGCAGACGAAGAATTTGTTGTAAATCCTTACTTTTCATAGTATAATCTCTCCTTAAAAAAAAATACCATTCGCCAGGGATGGCATCTTAACTATTATTTTATTATACCCAGTATCCTATGTAAACGAAACCGTAAAACTGTAAAAGCTCAAATACATTATTTCTACATCCCTTGATTTAATCCTGCTTTTTAGTGCAAATATAAAATATTCAGACAAATTTTGCGACCATTAATAGTCATATGCGCTTAAGCAGAACTTCAATCACTTAATCTACCTAATTTACCTAATTAAAGTATATGATTTTCCCTTACTGAAGAATCACAAATGAAAAAGCTGTTATCACATCTGACAACAGCCTAAACCCGTACAAACTTAAATTTTTCCGTCATAAATAGTTATTGCAGCCATGAAAGACTAAAAGAGACCATACTTTTTTAATTTCTGATACAAGGTCGTCCGATTAATACCGAGAATTTCTGCAGCTTTTATTTTGTTATTTTCTGTCTGATTCAGGGCATCAATTATCAATTCTCTTTCCAGGTGTTCTACCTGTGATGGTAAATCACTGGGAACATTTTTTCTGGCAATCTTATAATTATTTACCACCATTTTAAATTCGGCTGCCGTAATTTCATCAGAATAGAGAACAAAGGCCAATTCAATTGTATTCAATAATTGGCGAACATTTCCCGGCCAATCTAATTCTGCAAGAAACTCATAGGCATCACCACTGATTCTTTTTTCCATCAAATATTTCCTATTTAATCTATTTAATTGGTATTCGGCCAATAAAGGGATATCCACTCTGCGGGATCTTAAAGGTTGAAGAATGATCGGAACAACTTGAATTCGATAAAATAGATCTTCGCGAAATTTACCTTTTTCAATTAATAAACCAAGATCCTGATTTGTAGCAGCGATAATTCGGACATCAATCTCTTTAATTTCGTGACTTCCGACCCGCTGCACCTCTTTTTCCTGAAGTAATCGAAGAAGTTTCGCCTGTAAATATGGTGAAAGTTCCCCAATCTCATCGAGAAAAACAGTTCCCCCATCGGCAGCTTCAAACTTACCTATCTTACCACCCCTTTGCGCTCCCGTAAAACTTCCTTCTTCATAACCAAATAGTTCTGCTTCTAACAGATCATCTGGAATAGCTGCACAATTAATTACTATAAATGGTTTTTTATTTCTGAGACTCGTACTGTGAATAGCATGAGCAACCAATTCTTTGCCTGTTCCGGTCTCTCCCAAAATTAACACGGATGAATCAAACTGACTGACTTTAGATATTTTTTCTTTCAGCTGTATTATCCATGGACTGATCCCAATGATATTATCCAGATAGTATTTTGCTGTACTCTCATGAAATTTTTCATAATTATCAAGTTTAGACTTCAGCTTAGTGTACTGCTGATACGTATTTCTAATAAGATCGTTGGCTACAGGAAATAAACAGATCATAAAGTTCGTTAATTCCTTCGCTTGAATTTTTTTCACAGTCAGTAGATACCTTTTCTCTTTAGCTGTAATTACCCGGGAAATTGGTTTATTATTGGAAGAAAAAGTATTATTAATCTCTAATATTTTTAAATCATTTAAATTTTTGCCTACTGTATCAGTAAGATCAAATAAATCACAGAAAATTTTGTTTGCATAAAGAATTTCCCATTCTATAGTTAAAAACGCAAATCCAATCAAAATTTCCTCACCCAGAGCCTCCAACCAATTAATATACATACCTTCCTCTCCAATACTCAGTTATTCATAGTATTTAATGCAACAGTTGTAATAGTTAATAGTTCGTCAACTAAGAATGGTTTACTAAGATAATAATCACCGCCAGCTTCTTCCCCTTTTAATAGATCAGCCTCCTGTGCTCTGGATGTCAAAAAAATAACCGGGATCTTATTTGTTTCAGGATTACTTTTTATTTGACGACATACCTCATAACCATCTAGCCCCTCCAGCGCAATATCCAGGATAACAACATCTATACGTTCTTTCTCTAAGATAACCAATGCCTTCTCGCCGTCGGCTGCCAAATGAGTAGTAAATCCTCCTAAATGAAAACTGAGCTCTAAAAGCTCCAGGATTTTTGGATCATCGTCAACGATCAATACTGAATTGCTCATCTATCTTACCTCCTATCTAATTCCTTCTCTTTACTAAAAGTACACTTTAATTTCGAAATCCCTACTCTCCTCTACTCCTAAAGTACTATGCCACTATATTTTAACACATTTGAAACTGTTTTGTTATAAAAACAAATTTCCAATTCCTATTATCTGTAAATTATCCTCCGTATATTTCCAATTAGTTTTGCTATATTCCCCATATCTATAGCTTTTTAATCCTCAAACGTATTAACCGGTCGCATCTTTTAAACGCAAAACAAATGTTGATCCTTTATCTAACGAACTATATAATTCCAACCGCCCTCCCATTTGTTGTGTATAGACATAAGCAATATGTAGACCCAACCCACTTCCACGTATCGTCCTAGTAGTTGCATTCTTTATCCGATAAAATCGTTTAAAGATAAAGTCAAAATTTTTCGAGTCGATCCCTATTCCATAGTCCTTTACAATAATAACGATTTCATCGTTAATCTTTTTAGCTATAACTTTAACAATATCCTTAGAATACTTTAAAGCGTTATCAATAAGGTTAAACAATATCTTCTCTAATTTGATCTGATCAGTCACTATCATCAAGTCTTCAGCAACATACTTCTTGACCCTTTTCTCAGACATAAAAAAGTGCTCATCATTTAACCAACTATTTAAATTAAAATTAGTCTTAATAATCATATTTTTATCCACCGATAGAATCTTGGAGGACTCCAAAAGATTTTCTATCATTTGAATTAGGGTATTGGTCTCTCCCTGCATAATAGCTATAATTTCGTCAGCCTTATCCTGGTCAAAAGTTGTATAGTTTTTCAAGAGATCCAGATAACCTGCCAGAACAGTTAATGGTGATCTCATATCATGGGATAATTCGGTGATTAAATCATCTTTATAATGTTTAAACTTTTCAACAGCAAGTGCTTCTTTAGTTCTATCTAACTCCTCTAAACTCTCCTTTAGTCGCAAGCGTTCAGTATTCAATTCTGTTACATTCAGCTCCAATTTTTCCAGCAGTTCGATCCGCTCGATCTCCTGCCCAATAACCTGTACATAAAGTTTCAAATGTCCCAAAAAAAATTTATTTACTTTTATATTGGTGCTGTCTAAAGCAAGAATTCCTGCAACAAGACTATTTTGATAAATTGGTAAAAGGATTATCTCTTCCGGATAAGATTCCCCAATTAATTTCAGATAGTCATTTTTATAGAACTGAGTAATTATCTTTTTTGCTTCCGTATAAATTAGTACCTGATTTTTTTGGCAAACCTGATGTAATACTTTATTCAAAGGTTTGCATTCAATTAAATGCTGCTTGAGTTTTTTGTTCTTCTCCCAGGAAAAAAAACTTTGACACCAAAAACTATCTTCTTTCTTATTATATCGAAGAAAGAAAGCTTTATCAAAACCAAAAGTATGACAGATAGTTGAACATACATTCGAGTATAATTCATCTAAATTTTTTAAATCTCTTAACTCATTAGCTTTTAGCAGAAGAATCTCCAGCCAAATGTTATTTACAAATAGCTCCTCTTTCTTTTCATTTAACTTTTCAAACATTTCTATATTAACAAGGGTATTCAAAAATTTATCTCTGACATACTCGACTATATTCAAATCGACTTCTGAGATCCCATCTTCATCATACTGAATATAAAAAAATCCATAGATTTTTTTCTTATAAATCAATGGATATGTCCAAATGCATCCTGTTTCAGCGAAAAATTGAACTTCTTTTTCGACCACAGCATAATCAATTGATCTCAAAAAACTTTCGTATTCATCTCTTATCTTGAGAAAAGTGCAATTTTGTTGATCTAAATTTTCAATCAAACTTAACGTCTCACCTCTATAGACATATAAACCTATTTGTGATAATTTAATAAATTTTGTAATGGTCTTTAAGGCTTTGGCGATATAATCTGAATCCATCTCCAAAAAATTCAGATCGATAATTGCCCCTGACACTTTTTCCATCTTATTTTGTAGCATATAAATTTGATTAGCAAGTTGTCCAATTTCATTTTTTTTGTTAAGCCATTTTTTTAAATAATTCTTATCTTCTTTCATAATATTTCCCATATAATTAGCCAAAAATTCTATTGTTTTATTAACATTTTTATTCCATAAATAAATTAAAATTAAAGCAAAAATACCCATTATAAAATATACTAAACTATGAACATTAATTAAATAGCCTGGATACCCTCCAGTCAGGGTTGCTTCAACAGTGATAATCGTAAAATATTCTTTAACTTTCGTTCTGAATATATAATTTTGTCGAATTTTTTTTATCATCAATAATACTTCTGGGTTGCCCAAGATCAATTTGTCATCAGGATCAAGAATCAAAAGATGATCTCTGACTCTATCTTTCACAAGAGCTTTCTCATCAAAAAATATCTCCAACAAACCCCCTCCAATTTTTAACTGAATATTGATTTTGGAATTGGGCAGAGGACTCCCATATAGATTCTTTTTCCCAGACCCATCACCCGGATAGATATAAATTGATTCTATAATTTCTAAAATATCATTCATCCTGGGACTAGCGTTTTGGAGAATTAATTCTATATCTTGATCCGCATATTTTTCAAAAAAATTAATCGAGCTCAAAAGTTTTAAAACAACCTCATTATGACATGAAATTATATAGTCATTATATAAAGAAACAGTATTTTTATGATCGATTACCATAAAGATTATAGAAATAGGCAGCAATAAACAAAGTGCAATAATCAATATTCTTGTTTTAAAAGGTTGTCCTGGTTTTATGTCATACATATTTTCACTCTCCTAATTCTCCACCTTAACCATGACCCCATCTCCACCATGATAAAATAATATCTCCTTTGACTGACAAGATACTAAGTTGATACCACTACAGATTTTTCATTCATGGACTGAATATGCAGAGTGACAGCAATTAATAATTCAAAAAATTTCTGCTGTGTAGCTGTTTAGCCGCAGAAATATGCAAAGGAAGAGTATTATAAAATGTATCTCGTAAATGCTCCTGAGCTCAATCAAATAATGTAAAGTTACCTCCAAAAGTTTGTAATCTGGTGATTCGACCACGATATTCTTTTTCTTCCTTATTGTTTTCGTCAACAGTATTTAGCTTTTTTATATAAACATCACCCAGTGGAGGGACAAAGTATACTTTTCTACCTGTCCTTCCACCGAGATCCTGGGAGATTATTGGAATTCCCTCGTATTCTAAGTATGATAAGATGAATTTTATATTAGTTTCAGCTACCTTTCCTAAACTACCACCGGAAATATTACCTCCTCCAAAAACTTTGGCTTTTAACAAACTGCGTTTGGCCTTTAACTTCATCATCTCATTAATTAACAGTTCCATAGCAAAGGTTCCATATCTGGCATTCTGGTTGAGATCTCTACCTTCTGGTAACATAAAATGATTCATTCCAAAGATCTGATTTTGACTATCAAATAAACAAACAGCTATGCACGAACCTAAAACTGTGGCCATTATTAAATCATCTCGTTTGGATACATAATAATCTCCCGTGTATAGTTCACATATTTCACGGTTATATTTTTTGCTAAAATATAAATTCATCAGTACCACAATCTCCCCTATAATTATTCAGATCAGATATTTTCCTCAAGTCAACTCCTGCTCCTGAAAATCTGTCAGCTGCTTGTCCAGAAATTCCATCTCACTCTCCGATAAAACCTGATCCATATTCAATAGAATAATTAATTTTCCATTTAGAGTTCCCAATCCATTAATAAATTGGGAACTCAGATGAGATTCAAAATCTAAATCTTTTTGCAGATCACCGGAAGTAAATGTTGCAAGATCGGTAACCTGGTCAACGATAATTCCTATTCTTTTTGACAATATATCCATCACAATAACCACCGTAAACTCATCATAAGGCCTTTCTGGCAAATTCAGAGCTACTCTCATATCAATAACCGGTATAATCTTACCTCGAAAATTAATAACTCCCTTAACTCGCTTTGGAGTACCTGGTAATCTAGTCGGTGCAATATATCGAATAATCTCCTGAACTTTCAAAACCTCAACTCCATACTCCTCTTCTGCTACACCAAAAACTATATAGTGATTTTCACTACTTTTTTCCACGATATTCATATTAAAAATATCTGCCACTAGATTCACCCCCTATAGACTTAAAACTTTTGAAAGTCATTGTCATCCACCATAAAATTATTTTCCGATTTGACAGATGATTTAACAACACTTTGCACTTCTCCCGACTTTTCTAATTTCCCCTGAACACTTTTACGGTTCAAAGTGAAGCCTTCTAATAATGACTGTAACTCAATAGCCTGTCTATGCATACCTTCACTGGCACTGGTTATCTCTTCAACTAAAGCAGCATTCTCCTGGGTAACATCGTTTAATATCTCGATAGAACTCTGAATCTGTTGAGAAGAAGAAGCTTGTTCTGATAAAGTAGTTGATATTTCACCAACAACTGTATTCGTAGTCTGGGCATTTTCTGCTATACTCTGCAAAATATGGCCTATACGCTGTACTAAATCATTCCCTCTGACTATCTTCTCAACACTATCTTTAATCAGATTGGCAATCTCTTTTGCAGATTGAGATGTTCTGCTAGCCAGATTTCTGACTTCAGATGCTACCACTGCAAAACCTCTTCCCTGTTCTCCGGCACGGGCAGCCTCGACAGCAGCATTTAAAGCAAGCAGGTTGGTCTGAAAAGCTATATCATTTACTGTACCAATAATATCTTCAATCTGTTTACTACTCTGGGAGATATCATCCATAGCCTGAATAGTCTGAGTAAGCACCGATTCTCCTTCCTGGACAACTTTCAGAGTACTATTACTGACTTTACTTGCCTCTTTTGAGTTCCCGGTTATCTCTTCTATCGAAGCATTGAATTCCTCAATGGTTGCAGATATCTCTTCCAGAGATGAAGCCTGTTCCTGAGTACGTTGACTCAAATCTTCATTTCCGGCAGCAATCTCCTGAGTTGATTTGGCTACCAATTTGGAACTATCTTGAATCTGAGTTAGAATGTCTGTCAAAACATTAATCGTCTCATTAAGATTCTCTGACATCTGTCCAAATTCATCATTACTCTTTACCTTAGCTTTCTCCCGCAAATCACCTTCAGCTAATCTTTTCAGGATAAAACTGACTTTCTCTAATATATTTCCTAAATATCTGGTAAAGAAAATTATAATCACAGCCAGGATTACTATTAATATTCCAAAAGTAATTATCTGCTGGTCGCGTATCTTGAGACTCAATCTTTGAAATTCTGTATACGGAATTCTGATTCCTAAGGACCAATTATTATATTTTAATGGATGATAAAAGCTTAATTGTTTCACACCTTCATAAACATAGTCTCCATAACCTGTTTCACCATTTATCATCTTTTTTCCCATAGCAGCTAATTCAGCAGTAACTATTTGGCTAGTCATATCTGTAATATTTACTTGAAAAGCATACTCTGGATGGGCAATCAGTAGACCTGTATGATCTGTTACGTATACTTGTCCCTTATAATCTGGTGTAAATTCTGCTATCCTATTTTGAAAATGACTCATTTTCACAGATGCACCTAACATCCCAATCATCTGGTCTTCTTCATCGCATATTGGTACGACTATGACCAAAACCTTTTCTCCAGTTACTTCAGACTCTCGTACATCACTTAATGCTAAAGCTTTAGTTTTGATTATTTGATTATAATAATTTTCATCGCTAATAGTTGAAACTTCGTCAGAACTTAATTCCCATGCTTTACCTGTAATCGTGGAAATGAAAATATTGTCAAATAAACCTCCTAGTTGGGATTGATTGCTCTCTTCAAATAGATCCAACCGCAATTGAATAAGTTCTTCATCTTCTTGAATCAGGCTATCTGGGCTTACACTTCCAGACAAAATTTCAACCTGTTCGACTGTATTATCCATCCATTCATCGGTCATTTGAGCATATAATGTAACCTGTTTAGAGTTAGTCTCCCTGACTTGTTCTGCTAAATCCTTATTAAGAACACTATTCGAATAGAAAACCCCCAGGGCTATCATCAGGATAGTTGGAACCAAAATAAACAGAATCATTTTACTCCTAACTGTTAAACGAATTTTCATTATTCAATTCCCCCTTTGATTTATTCTGTGTCATTTTAATGATTGAACCCACATCAACAATTAACGCTACAGAGCCATCACCCAGAATGGTCCCTCCGCCAAAACCATCTATACTCCGATAATTTTCTTTCAAATTTTTAATCACAACTTGCTGTTGATTGATGATCTCATCGACATACAGACAGGCTTTTTCCCCCATCTCTTCAACTAACACCAAAATTCCTTTAGCATTCCGATTGTCTTCATCTAATTTCAACACTTTTCCAAGGTAAATTAAAGGTAAATACTCTCCACGGATTTCAACTATCGAATTAGCTCCTGCCACTCTTTTAATCATTCCGTTCTCAGGTCGTAAAAATTGTATGATAGAAGAGAGTGGTAAGATCATTTTTTCTCTACCGACTCTAATCAGCATACCATCCATAATCGCCAGTGTCAGGGGTAATTTGATCGTAAAGATTAATCCTTCACCGGGTCGATTGAGAACACTAACACTGCCCCGTAGGCTGTTTATATTATTTTTCACTACATCCAGACCAACCCCGCGTCCCGACAGATCAGTAATCTCCTCGGAAGTTGAAAGACCAGGAAGAAAAATTAAATTATATATCTCTTCATCACTTAATTTTTGATTTGAGAGTAATAGACCATTTTTAATTGCTTTGTTTTTGATCTTTTCAGGATCTAAACCACAGCCATCATCTTCGATCTGAATGATTACAAATCCCTGTTGATGGAAAGCCCGTAACCAGATTGTTCCATGCTCTGGTTTGCCCTGGGCAATTCTATGAGCTGGCGGTTCAATTCCATGTCCTATCGCATTTCGTAACATGTGTTTAATCGGATCAGCTATCTTTTCAATCAGATACTTGTCCAATTCTGTCTGTTCTCCAGAGATTTCAAAATTCACCTTTTTACCTAATTCATTTGCCAGTTCATAGACTAATCTTCGATATCTGATAAATGTACTACCAATGGGAATCATTCTTATCTTCATTATCTCATCCTGCAAATTGCGAATAGTTTTATCTACATATTCTAAGGCATCCCCAATTTGAGTACTTCCGTCAATAAACCGATAAACGGCATCCTTAACCCGGGCCTGGTCAATAACTAATTGGGCCAGAGAATTCATTATTTTTTCAACTTTTTCTGTATTAATTCTTATTGTATTTGTCTCCCAATCAACATTACTTATCTGGCCAACTTTTACAGAATTGGATGGAACTTCACTGCTTTTATCCAGTTCAATTATTTCTATCTGATTGTCATCACAAACGAAAACAAATATATCTTCTATCACCTCTTTAGAAGTTGCTGTTTCGGCAACAATTTGCCATTCCAGATACCATTCATAGGGATTTAAATCTTCCAGCAAAGGCAGTTCAGACGTGCTAATGTCAATTTTCTTAAACGTAACTAATTCTTCTAACTCTCTTAGCAAATTTAAAGGATCAGTACCAGTTTCAAAAATATTTTTTTTAAATTTCAGGGTGATCTGGTATATCTTCGTCTTTTGATCAAGTATTTTGCTGATCATTTTTTTGACTAGTGGGATTTCAGGCAATTCAATTTGCCGGGTAGAATCTTGCAGTAATTCCAGTAATCTTTTTAATAGGTCACAAGATGTTAATGATACATCTAAAACTTCTTTAGTTATCTGGATTTCACCATGACGAACTCTATCCAGCAGATCTTCAAAGAGATGGGAAACTTCCACTACTTCCTGCGCCCCGACCAGTCCAGCACTTCCCTTCAAAGTATGTATTCCACGAAAAAGTTTGTTAATCAGGTCATTATCATTAGGAGCTATCTGTAATGATAAAAGATCAGTTTCAGCTGCATCAAGAATCTCTTTTCCCTCATCAACAAAATTTAAAAACAATTCCCTCTCTTTCATCCTTTCACCTCCCTGGTGAAACAAATTTTTGAACTATACCTACTCCCGAATTATTCATCTAGCTAAAAAACAATAATCTGAGTTCTAGAAATTCAATT